>NZ_CP118270.1:0-4800000 GCF_028771845.1 Paenibacillus marchantiae
GACGAATGGCGACCTGAATCCATTTGGCGGTTTCCTGTGTGATCTCATGATTATCGTTAAGCAATGTTCCATCCATATCCAATGCAAGCAATTTGTATTTTAGTTCACTCATACCGTATTTCCTCCTCAGTTGTCTCTCTACTTCTCCCTATCCAAATATTTAAAGAAACATTGCCCGGCATCCGGCGAGGCGGATGTCCCTGCACGTCACAGCTGAACGACATTTAGCTCACAGATCGTCGGCCTGCAACAAAATAACCCGGCGATACGGGTGAACCTTTGCAACAAGGGCAACAGGTGTCTGTTCCAATTCGCGTAAGAGTCTGGGCAGAAGATAAAACTTACCCGTATCCATGAAACCGCCTGCAAATGCAGACGGCTGCCACTCTTTTATCCATTAACGTGCCGCGAATTTGCGACGAGCATATTTGAAGACAATACCATGCTTTGGAGACAGCAAATAGGCCAGCACAAACAGAATTTTTCCGGCCACCGCCACCATGCAACCTGACTGGAAGCATCCAGCGGCTAGCCATGACCAGGCCCAACCGAGGAAGCCGCTCCTGACCAGCACGCCGTACAGAATCATTTCACCCAAGCGATCCGTGAGTAAATAAGCCTGTTGCGGTAGGTAACAATCAACATGCCGACCATTGAATAGATCCGACGCTCTCAAATGAAGCTCAGATGCCATGGAAACCAGCCCCATAAGCAGAAGTGGAACAACACCACCGGAATGCCGCAGGCCGCAGCCAGCGCCGGATCAAAGGCACACAACTTGGCAAAACTGTCCGGAAGAACAGGCCGATGACAAGGAGGATGACCAGCAAGGTGATGCCCAGCATCCAGACCGCCCTGCGGCCTACATCCGTCCCTCCAAGCGTTAGGGTATCCCACTGGACATAAGCGATCTCACCGAACAAGACACAATCGAGATCCAAATCAATATGCCCAGCATTCAGACGCAATCAAAATGACACCCACTGCGAAGAGTGCCGTAAACACTATTCCGATGGAAGCATCCGATGATAGTCCTCCAGCCTGTAAGCTTTGAATGAAGAACACCGTCAGTAATCCAAATACGGTTGCCCCAAGCAGCATCCATAACGAATCACGTGAACCGCTCCACAGGAAGACAATCGCAATACCTGGGAGAACCGCATGACCGATCGTATCTCCAACCAGAGCCATCCGCCTTAATATGAGAAAACAGCCAAGAATTGCGCAAGCGGAGGATACCAGGATGGCCGTTAAAGAATTCAAAACGTTGCCATTATAACTGACCCCGTTCCCGCTGTGCTCGCTGTGCAGAGAGCGTCTGTAGCGTTGCACGTTCTTCTCTCGAGTAAGCGGATTTCGCCTGCATACTTCGCAAACGGCGTGCTGACAGTCCGCGCCGTGGAGCAAGCAATGCGGAACCCGCAAAGAGCACTGTCGCCGCCAGTACCGTTACTGGCCCTGTAGGCAGATTTAGGCACCAACGTGCTGAAGATTGTACCTGTCGCACCGCTCAGTGCTCCAAATACGCCGGCCAACAGTACCATAAGCGAGAGCGAGTCCGTCCAGCAGCGAGCTGCTGCCGCCGGGGTAACCAGCAAAGCGGCCACAAGCGCCACGCCAACCGCCTGAATCCCCGCAACAACCGCAATCACGGTCAACAGTAGAATCAGTTGTTCCAGTATGCCAACCGGCAATCCCATACCCCGGTGCGAATCCCGGGTTAAATACTCACCAGCTTGAATTCCTTGAACCATGCCAGACAAGCGATCAATAATACAAGACAGACACCGCCCATGACATACACATCCGTCATCACCATGGATGCGGCCTGACCGAACAAACATTCATCCAGCCGACTCTGACTGCCGCTCGCACCGTGCTGAATCCGAGTAAGCATTACTACGCCAATACCGAAAAATACAGTCAGCACAATCCCCATTGCCGCATCCTGCTTGATCTGAGAATATCGTGTAATCCATGATATGCCGAAGGTCGCAACGATCCCAGCCACAAGCGCACCGAACAGAAATAATCCTACTGATTTGGTTTCAGTCAACATAAATGCAATACATATCCCCGGCAAAGCTGCATGAGCCAGCGTATCTCCCATGAGACTCTGACGACGCAAAAAAGTAAAAGAGCCAATAATTCCACTACTGAATCCGAGTAACAAGCAGCCAAGCAATATCCAGCGTGTATTGGGATCGGACAAAATGGCTACTATCCAGTTCCACATGCACTACACCTGGCCTTTCTCCGACCGGCTGCCGATCATCAGCTATCCGGCCTCCGTACGTCTCTTGCAAAGTATCCGGTACAAATACTTCATTCGTCGGTCCACCTGCAACCAACCGTCCATTAAGCAGCAAGACATGGTCGAAATATTCCTCCACTGTCGCCAGATCATGGTGAACAACCAGTACGGTCTTCCCTTGCTTCTTTAGCTGTTCCAACAATGAAATGATAGCTTTCTCCGTTGTGGCGTCCACACCTGCAAACGGCTCATCCATGAAATACAATTCCGCATCCTGTACCAGTGCTCTTGCCAGAAAGACACGCTGCTGCTGTCCTCCAGAAAGCTGACTGATCTGGCGGTACATATAATCACCCATTCCGACTTGCTCCAGGCAGTGAGCTGCCAAATCCCGTTCTTTTTTGCCA
Organism: Paenibacillus marchantiae; assembly: GCF_028771845.1. Classification (NCBI taxonomy): domain Bacteria; kingdom Bacillati; phylum Bacillota; class Bacilli; order Caryophanales; family Paenibacillaceae; genus Paenibacillus; species Paenibacillus marchantiae. The sequence goes on from NZ_CP118270.1 coordinate 2,662, forward strand.
GGACGGCGGAACCAGCCCAGATGTCCATAACGCCCCATCATGACAACATCGAGGGCGTGGGTTGGGAAATCCCAATCAACAGATTCACGCTGAGGTACGTAGCCGATACGGCGCCGCTGTTCTCGGTAGGACTGACCAAAAATTTTCACCTCGCCGTGCATTTTGGGCACTAGTCCCAGAACGGCTTTGATCAAGGTTGATTTCCCAGCCCCGTTTGGACCAAGGATGCCAATCAGCTGACCTTCCGGGATGTCAAAAGATACCCCACTGAGGACCGGCTTTTTATGGTAAGCCACCGCCAGATCCCGAACACTAAGAGGAGCTGATGTAGGCTGTGTTCCCTTTAGAAGGTTAGCATTTGGTTGTGATTGAGATTTTTCGGATAAAATTGTATCGCTCATGCTCTGTCCACTCCTCTCTTCATATCGTTTATCATTTTAATGCCTCTACAATCGTCTGAGTGTTGTGGCGGATCATGCCGATATACGTTCCTTCTTCTGTTCCCTCAGCACCCATGGCATCCGAGAACAGTTCACCACCAATGCTTACGGTATGTCCTTTTTCGGCCGCACCGGCAATAATTGCTTCCATCGCTTTTGCTGGGACGCTGGATTCTACAAATACCGCTTTGATATTGTTGTCCACAAGATAATCTCGCAACTCACTGACATCTCTTGCACCATATTCTGCTGCTGTACTGATTCCTTGAAGCCCCATCACTTTCATGTCATAAGCTTGGCCAAAGTATCCAAAGGCATCATGCGCCGTAACCAATACCCGGCTGGCTTCCGGAATCTCCTGGATTTTTTTCCCGCACCTCGGAATCCAATGCCTCCAGTTTGGTTAGATACTGCTCTGCCTGGGCCTTGTACTCTTCTGCATGTTCCGGGTCTGCTTCCACGAGTGTATCGCGCACAGCCTCTGTGGCATGCATCCAGTGGCTAACATCAAACCAGACGTGTGGGTCGTATTCCGTTCCGCCTGTATCTTTTCCTGAACGCAATTCCTCCACCGGAATGTTCTCCGAGACAGCTGTTACTATTTTGCTCTTGGACATTTTCTCCAAGATGTCTGTCATTTTGCCTTCAAGATGCAATCCGTTATAGAAGATAACTTTTGCTTGCTCCAGCTTCCTAATATCTCCCTGTGAAGCCTTGTACAAGTGAGGATCTACCCCTGGGCCCATCAGCCCGGTCACATCAACATATGCCCCGCCGACTTCACGCGCTACATCCGCAATCATGCCTGTTGTGGCTGTGACCTGCACCTTCCCTTCACTACCTCCTGTTTCCGCTGCACCTGAGCACGCTGTTAGCACGATAACCAGAACAACAGCTGCCAGTGTCATCAACCCTCTCTGAATGCTCCTCATCTTCACCATCAACAATTCATACCGCTCCTTTCCCTCTCCTAACATAATTGTCCTCATCTAATTTTTTTGTACAAGGTATTAAAATTTATACAAGACTAATAATGTTTCCCTTGTGCAAATTTTAGCCGATGCAAAATAAAAAGGCAAGGGATAATTTCCCCTGCCTGTCCAATTGAGTATATGGGCGATTTAATTAGATTGTTTGTCTTTTTTCGCTTATCTGTGCTAATTCATTTGCGTTTCTTCACGTTACTCTGTATCTTTCCCCTGATCTTTCTTCCCTTTGGAGTCCCATCAAGGCCATACACTTCATCGTAAGCATCGAAAATTTTACGTGCAATCGGAGACGCACTGACCGATCCAAAGCCACCTTCGGGCACAACAACCGCTATAGCCAGCTTCGGATTATCCCGTGGTGCAAATGCGATAAATACTCCGTTTTCCTTTTTGTTCGGTCCTGTTCCCTGCTCCGAGGTTCCTGTTTTTCTCGCATAATCATAGGGGAAACCGTTAAACGAACTTACTTTGGTGACCATACCCTTGTGCACTTCATTCCAGTATGCATCAGCAAAATCAACCTCGTTTAACACTTTTGGTTTAATTTTCTTGACTACATTACCCTCCGCATCACGAATTTCCTTCACCAAATGAGGTTCGATCCGTTTGCCTTTATTGGCAAGCATTGTCGTATATTGTGCGAGTTGAAGCGTTGTATATTTCGCTTGCTGTCCAAATGAAGCAAACGCTAACCTCGTCAAGCCTGATTCGTCATTATCACTATTGTATTCTAGTGTACCTAGATACTCTTTCGGCAAATCCACTCCTGTAGACACGCCCAAACCGAACTTTTTCATGTATTTGTCCCACACTTCCACGCCCCTCGGTCGCCCCATATTTGTTATAGAGGCCCTTTCCCACCATATCAATCATAAAGGCATTGGAAGATTTCTCAATAGCCCGTCTCGCTGTAATAGAGCCGTTAAATGCCGAGTGTGAATTTCTAACCTTTCTCCCATCTTTACCTAAAGTAGCATACCCTTGGTCATAGTAGGTTTGCCCTGTACTGAACAGACCCTCTTTCAATCCAATTAGTACACTAAGTGGCTTAATAACGGAACCCAACAAAACAACGGATTCCGTATGTTTTTTCGAATCGTCCGGCGGGAAGGAAGCCATTGTTCCGTTGCGATAAACGTACTTGATCTTGTCATAATCCCAGTCATTCGGATCATAATCAGGCATACTCGCCATAGCCACTACATTGCCTGTATCCACTTCCATGGCTACCGCATATCCCGTAACGGCGTTCGGAAGTTTACGCAATTCATCCGTTATTGCCTGCTGTGCTGCCATCTGAATTTCCTTATTGATTGTGGAGACCAGACTGTATCCCTTCTCCGGCGGAGTCTGTTGCATCGTACCCTCTGGCAAATTACGCAAATTAATATCAATGGATTGGTAGCCGCTACGCCCACGAAGCTCTTCCTGATATTGAAATTCAAGGCCATCAACTCCAACTTTTTCTTGCTGGGTATAGCGCAATCCTGGGTCGCGTTCTGTTGCTTCCGATTTGCTGATTTCTCTATACTTATCCAAGTTGTCCTGTTGGCCTTTGAACTCTCTTGTATATCCGATCACCTGAACTGCGACCCTATCCGGATCATACTTTCTTACGTTTTCCTCAAGTACCATAGCACCTGGATATTCAGACTTTTTCTCCATAAAATAAGCAATTTCCTTCATGTTGAGATCCGATTTCACCAGACGAGGAGTATACCCATGTGCCTTCTGAGATTCCAGATCCAGGCGTTTTAAGATTTCTGCTGCATCTGGTTGTTCTTTGTCCCCCGGATTAAACTGCTTAAATACAGCCGCCAGTTCATCAGCAAGTTCCTGTGCCTCCTGCTTGCGGTCATCATTTCTATAATCCTCATACAACAACACATAGAGGGATTGTACAGGCTCCGAATAAGCCAGCGCGACTTCCCCTGTCGCATCATAGATTGGCCCACGAACAGGGGCGAGCGGAATATCTTTGGTATTGCGGCTGGTTTCCATATAGGTCAGTTCAGGTCCCTCGACAAATTGTACAAAGGCCAACCTAAAAATTAGGATACTGAATATCACAAACGCAGCGAAAAAAAACATATTCATTCTTACACTAGACGGCTTGTTGTTGACTGGTGTATCTTCATTGGACATTTTCTTTTTCCTCAATCGGTTAAACATGGGATAAGCCTCTCCGTTCTTATGTAAAAGTAGATTCATCTATCACGCATATTGCATTAATCGGTTCAAATAACATACCTTTCCTTCTACAAGTCTATCAAAGGTCAACTGCCATGTCCTCCAGATTTTGGTTACATTTTCGTGAACATTCTCTTATATAAACGTGGCATGCACGATGTTTGTTACATATTGATTTGCAGCAGCTTGTGGAAAAGAGACCTCTCAGTCCTGGCAAACGTAAAAAGGACCCTCGAAAGGGTCCCTTCTTTTGGAATCAACGACTTACATTACTGTGTATCTGATTCCTTATTTTTATCTTTTTTCGGTACACCGTCCAGACCAAATTCCTCGTCATACGCGTCGAAGATCGCACGCGCAACAGGGGCAGCACTGCTCGAACCAAAGCCCCCTTCAGGAATAACCACGGCTACAGCCAGCTTCGGATTGTTGCGTGGAGCGTAAGCAATAAATACCCCGTTATCCACCAATTTGCCTCCGACTAACTGTGTGGATGTACCTGTTTTTCTGGCAAAGTCATAAGGGAATCCACTAAACGCTGTTACTTCGGTTGCCATGCCTCGCTGTACTTCATTCCAGTAAGCATCATTAAAATCGACTGTGCTGAGCACTTTCGGTTTCATTTTCTCAACCACATTGCCTTCCGAATCACGGAACTCACTGACCAATTGCGGCTCCATGCGTTTTCCTTTATTCGCTAGCATCGTAGCATACTGTGCCAGCTGCATTGTTGTATACTTCCCTTGTTGTCCAAAGGAGGCATATACGAGCTTAGTAAGTGAGCTCTCTTCACTCTTAATGTATTCCAAGTAACCAGAATATTCATTAGGCAAATCTACTTCAGTAGGTACACCAAGTCCAAACTGCTTCATGTATTCATCCCATACGCCAATACCCTCTGCACCATACTTCGAGTACAGTTTCTTCCCGATCTCGTCAATCATGAACACGTTCGAGGAATGACGAATCGCATCACGAGGAGTTAACGAACCATACACGTGACCGGAGGAATTCTGTACTCTGCGGTTATCCCCACCAAAAGTCGTTGAGCCTCTGTCTGAATATACTGTATTTGTTGTGAAAAAACCTTCCTTCAAACCAATCAATACACTAAGCGGTTTGATTGTGGAACCAAGCAATACAACAGATTCCGCTCGTTTATTTGAATCGTCTGGCGGGAATCCACGAATGGTACCATTTTGATAAATATATTTTATTTTATCGTAATCTTCAGTACTTATACCGCCAGTTCTCCAAACGTTCGTGTCGTAATCCGGCATACTGGCAGCAGCAACAATCTTCCCTGTATCCACTTCCATTGCGACTGCAAAACCTGTTTTTGCATTGGGATGCAGCTTACCGGAGACCTGATGTGTATGCAGCCAGCTTATTTGATCCAGTATCGCTTGTTCCGTTTTCACCTGAACATTTTTGTTAATCGTTGTAATCAGATCATACCCTTTTTCGGGTGGGGTAGAGCCTGCTACACCTTCAGGCAAGTTACGTAAGTCAACGTCCACGGAGTTATAACCGCTTTTCCCTCGCAGAACATCCTGATATTGCAGTTCCAGTCCATCAAAGCCAACAAACTCATTCTCCGTATATACAAGACCTGGGTCCGTTTGCTTTTTATTGGCCTCATCGACCTCTTTGTATTTATTGAGTGTTTTAGAGCTTTTGAACTTTTTGAGATAACCAATCGTCTGAACGGCTACCGTATCCGGATCATAGTAACGCACACTTTCCTCTACAATCTGAATTCCCTTGAATTCATCCTTGTGCTGCAGGAAATAAGCCACTTCCTCATCGGACAGATCACTCTTGATCAGACGTGGCATGAACCCGTTTGCTTTACGCGAATTGAGGTCCATTGCTTCTAAGATGTTATCGACCGTAAGGGCCTCGGAATCCTTTTTCTTATACTGCTCAAAAACATCATGCAACCGAGTTGCGATGTCCTCCACTTCCGCTATATTCGGATTTGGCTTACCATCCACATCCCCATAGTTTTTGTATAAAGTCAGATACAAGGATTGAATCGGCTTGGAGTAAGCCAGCTTTACCTCGCCCGTGGAATCATAGATGGTTCCTCTCACGGGAGCAAGTGGTACATCTTTGGTAATATTACTCGCTTCCTCCTGACTGAGCTCAGGGCCTTCCACGAATTGCAAAAATGCCAGCCGTACAATAATAACGCTAAAAATAACAAAGGAAGCGAAGAAAAATACGTTCATCCGGTAACTGAAGCGCCGCTTGTCCGTAAGTTCGTCCTTCTCTTTTGAATGATTTTTCATTCATCCTACCTCTTTCATGACTTGATGCATACCGTCCAGGCTGTACAGCCTCGGCATGATAACCTGGCAACGTCGTCATCTCCCGGACCCATGTCCGGCGTAATATTAAGCTGATTGATCTTTCAGATGGGTATCGGCAAAGTTAGGAGGATTGAACCAATCACCACTAATCGCCCAAAGTGGGGTCAAGCGGAATCCAGCTTTCCGAATCACTTAAATATATTTCATTCCAGGCATGTGGACCATATCCACCCTGCCCATTATAACCAAGTCCTGTAACCACTTTGACTTCCAGACCCTGTGAACGAGCCATGACTGCATATAAACGAGCGTAATCGATACATACGCCTTCACGTGTATCAAATGTATTTTGTGGCGTCTGCTCGTGCCATATGCCTTTTTGCTCATAATCATCCACTTTACCATAGTCATATTGAATGCGAGAACCTACCCAGTCATATAATGCCCTGGCTTTGGCTTCATCTGTCGTTTGACCTTTCACAATTTCTTTTGCCGCAGATTCAATATCCGCCGGAATGTTATGGTCAATGACTTCATATTTGCGTTGCAGGATCGCGCCAAGTTCCTTTTGCACGGCTTGCGTAAATACGGGCAGCTTGTCCTTAATAAATGTACCTGATAATGGCTCTATAACAGATTTGGCCCCTTGCATATAAATGGGTGAAGCCTCTACATAGCGACTAAACATGCTGCCCGGATAGAGACTTACAATCATGAACAACACGGCAATCACAATCATCCCACGGACGGAGCCAATGACTGTACCGATCACTGCACCTGTAAAACGGCTGAAAAATCCTTTGGGTCTGCTCTCTTGCTCTGCTGAACTGTATCTTCTGCTGAAAATAAGGGAAGAGAGCAATCCGAGAATCAATCGGATGAAGCCATAACTAAGCACAAACAACACGGCAAACCGCATCAGCGGAAAATCAGCAATGGCCGTAATCAATGTATAATACATCTGCTCCCATCGGTTCAATTCACGGTTTGGCATGTCTGCCGCATGCACAGACAACCATTGTTGAACATATGGCGCAAGCCATAATGTTAAACCGATGGATAACAAAATACCAATGACCGCCATAATGCCATCCATGAGGAACCCAAAGAGTCTTCCTGCCGAACGCGAAGCACCTCTGGACCACCCCTGAAGCAATGAAGCGGCCACAATAAGCAGCAGCATAATCGTTATGCCGTTGAATTCTTTCAGACTATCCAGCCAACTTTGCAGCACGTATCCATTCCTCCTTTACTACGAAGCCGGTGCTGTTCCGTTCTCCTGTGCCTGTTCGACAAACGTACGTATGGTGTCATTGTCGAGTTTCCATTCGCCAAGTGAAATTCCGCGGAAGGTCACATCGACTTTCTCTGATTGAGTTCTGCCTTTAATCTCCACATTGGGACTTGTGATGGTGAACGCCCCATCCTGTCCTTTGACGTATTTAGCTTTGGAAGCTTCCTTAAGCATCATGCTGGTAGCTTCCTTCTTCAATGTGTCCATCGTACTCGATTGTACGTCAGTAACTGTCTGTTTGATCTGATCAATGGAGATGCCGCTGTATATCAGTAGAGCCGCAATAATGATGATGGCAATCGCCCATTTCAATACGGTTTTGACCACGTTCAGAACAAAGAACAAAATGATCAACGCAACCACGATCACCAGCCAGTTCTGCATCACAAACTCTTTGATTACTTCTATGTTCATGACTACACCTTCCGTATTAGAGTTGATTATTAACACTTCCCGAATATTATACATGATTTCCGAAGCTGCTGTCAGCTAAGCCCTCCTATGTAAAAATAAACGGTCTAAGTTCGTCCCGCCGGGCGTACAAGTAGTACCATGAGGTTCTGTCCAAGGAACGGGGAACACGTCATGACCAGTTATTGAATATGCATCGCTTAACAAGGAGGGGCTTCTGTGAAAACGGCCATCTGGCTATATCTATTTTTGTTCCTTGCTGTTTTTGATTTGCACGCCCAGTATCCAATCTTGACCCCTTTCGCTATCTCGCTCGGGGCGGCCCCGACCTTCATCGGCTGGATGATGGGCATCTATTCCTTGACTCATCTCCCAGGCAATCTGATCGCCGGAACCCAAATCGACAAACATGGCAGCCGTCGTTACATTGTATTCAGTTTGCTGGGTGCAGGCATCATTTTGCTTATTCAGGCACAAATCCATACGCCATGGCAGCTGCTCGCCCTGCGCTCCATCAGCGGGTTTGTACTTGCTTTTTCTCTCCGGCCTGTCTCGCACTGCTTGCGCAACTGTCAAGTGATCCAATCAAGCAAGGCAAGTATATGTCAGGCCATGGCGTCGTACATACGCTGGCATCCGTGGTGTCCCCTGCCGCAGGCGCATTGATCGTCGGAGCTTTAGGATTTTCCGCCACCTTTGCGAGTCTCGGTTATCTGCTCATTCTGTCCGGCGTTATCGCATGGTTATCCATGCCCAAAGGCCTCGCTGAGGTTCAGCACGAAAAAGTGACCGAGCCCGCCATGCCTAGCAACCCAGTCGGAGAAAAAAGAAAGTTCCTGCCCGTATCCTGGCGATACTTTGCTCTGCCCCTTGTCATTGCGTGTGCCCAAGGAATTCTTTTTTTTGAACTACCACTGCGCGGAGGCGGACATTCGTCCATGATGTCTACCGGGCTTTTGTTTTCCATTATCAGTATTGGAGCACTATTTACCCTGAGCTTGCTATTTCTCAACCGTTATTCCCCCAAACTGCGGTTGATTGCAGGTGTACTGCTAATGTCTTTATGTTTCTTTGCTATGGCGGCCATACCACAGATTCCGTTATCATCCGTGCTTTTCGTTCTGGGGATGTCTAAAGGCATTATTTTCCCAGCCATGGCAACACTCTTTATTCATTTAAGCGGTGGAAACAAGCTGGGTCGCATCTTCTCATTGCAATCCATTGCTACCTCCATCGGTTCTTTCATCGGCCCCATCACAGCAGGACAGCTTCGTGTGGGTTTATCGCCGTATTTCATTGCCTTTGTATTATTGATGATCGGCATAATGCTGCTCCCTTATTTCACAGCCAGACGCGAAGCTTCCCTATCTGATCCTAAAAGCATACTGGGTTAACCGTATCAGATGATCTATGTCCAAACCCTTTGACAACAGAAAAGCTTGTATTTTTCTTGGCTTTGCATCATTCCCCCATTTACAGCTAAACTATATAAAATGGACTGATGTTTTACACACAAACGAGGTGACTTCTTCATCTTCAAGATTTTGTTAAATATCCTCATTAGGAATGGATGATCAGCAGAAGTAGTGGAGGGGACGGAATCGATTCTGAAGAAGCGGTAGCGTTCGCCTTTGACTCCAGATGCTATACCTTTCAAAAATAAATTCAAAACATTTGGAGGCAACAGCGATCGAAAGAACGATCCGTAGACGGAACGACCACTGTTGCTGAGACATTCAGTTTCAGAATGTGGAAAAGAAGTTAGAAATCAAAGATGTTTCTGTCAGCGTAGTCGCATGTGTAGAAATTAGAAGGTCCATTTTATATAATCCAGTCGATTTTCGCTGCAACATTTCCCGGGGAATGTCGACATAAGCTCTCGATCAAGAGGTGAATATGATGCCTATTCATGTCATTGTGGAAGGTAAAAACGACCGCAGCAAACTAAAACGTCTTGTAGGACCCGAAATCAACATTTTGTGCACGTTTGGAACACTGAATTCTCTCAAGCTTGAGTCGCTGCGCAAACAGGTTGGTTACGACGAGGTCTACTTATTTATGGATAATGACAGTTCGGGCAAAAAAATTAGGGGTGTGCTGCGAGATGCCTTCCCAGATGCAGTACAGATGTATACACGACGCGGTTACGCTGGTGTAGAAGGAACTCCCGATGAATACATCATCGCCCAGCTGGAGAAAGCCGGATTGGAATCGTATATCCAATATCCTGAACTCCCATCGTTTTAAACCGTAAGAGGCTGCTCGCCGGGGTATTCATTCATCCCAGGAAGCAGCCTCTTTATTGGCTTGTTATTATGAACGCTTTTTTATTCCTTGATCAGATTGCGAATGTCTTCCGCAATGACTGCTGGTTCAACATCCTCTGTATTAAACGCATTGTATACCTTGCGCAACTGGTTATTCCGATCCACCAATCCAATCATGTTCATATGGGCAAAATCGTCCTTGTTCTCACCCTGAATGAGGATCTGGAATGAATCCTTGGCGAGCTGCTTCGTTTGATCCATATCCCCCCGCAGGAAGTACCAGCCATTATAATCCGCATGGAATCGATCTGCAAATTCCTTAATCTTCTCCTTAGTATCCACTTTCGGATCAAACGAGATGGATACAAAGGAGACATCCTTACCAAAGGTATCGTCCTCTTTTAACAGATCCTGCACCTGAGATAACGTAAACGTCGTAATTGGGCACACATCCGGACAACTGGTGAAATAAAAGTAGAACAAACGCACCTTACCTTTGGTATCATCCAGAGATACTGTGCTTCCATCCACATTTTCCATCGAAAAGGATTGAATCTCCCGAATTTCGGGTAACTTTTCCTTGCTGGCAAATACGGTGCCCCACATTAAATACACCGCCATAATTAGTGCAAGCCCTAACAGCATCCATGTCCATTTATACTTTTTTAGCATCATTATCGTCCCTTCCGACTATCAGATCATATGAATACGCATACATAAAGTTTTAACGGTTATCTATAAAAATCATGGACTTGAATTGTGTTTTTAATGACTTTTCCTCATTCCCATACCACTTTGATGCATATGTATACCAAGAACCCAACCGACAATGGGCCCCTTGTTATTGTAACTGTTCCACGGACCCGTGCCCATCTAATGTTTATTAAAGCATTTCATGCTGCTCATTTGTGCACTGTATCCAGAATCATCAATATAAAACTCAAAGAAAGATAGTTAATGGAGTAAAGGAATACCTTTTTGGCCCAGGCATCTGTATTTTGTGCACGAAAGCCTTTAAGTGCGTAGTACAGCCACAGCACGGAAAGTATCAGTGAGACGGTAAGATAGAAGATTCCTGCATACCCGTAAGCATACATGAGGACCGGGACAAAGATTTGCAAAACCAGATAAGGAATCATCTGAATCTTGGTCCGTTCAATACCCTTTACAACCGGTAGTAGTGGAAATCCACCAGCCCGATAATCTTCCACCCTGCGGATCGCGAGCGCCCAGAAGTGTGGAGGCTGCCATAAAAACAACATGGCCAGAAGCAGCCATGCACCAAGATCCATACGCCCGGTTACTGCGACATACCCGATGACTGGCGGCATTGCACCAGACAGACCACCAATGGAAGTGCTCCATGTCGACGAACGTTTTAACCAAAGGGTGTACATAATCACATAGACAAACATGCCAAAAATGCCGCATAATCCGGCAAGTACCCCGGAGAAGGAAAAGAGTACGGATAATCCAATCACACCCAAAATAATGGCATAGGATAGAACGACTTTGGGTGTTAAACGTCCTGTTGGCAAGGACCTGTTGCGAGTACGTTCCATTTTGAGATCAAGTTCACGATCAAAGTAGTTGTTAAATACACAAGAAGAAGCCATAATCAGCACCGTTCCAAGCAGGGTCAGCACCATCTTGCCATAGTTGACGTCCCACTGGGATGCAAGCCAAAAGCCACCAAAAACCGCAATAAGGTTGGTTCGAAGAATGCCCGGTTTCGTAATATGGATAAAATCTTTCCACGTCCCTGATTTCATCGGAGGCGCAGATCGTGTTGCCGAATCGGAAGAAGCCTGGTATCTCAATGGATTGTCCACGCTTGTGAATCCTCCTTCTTCTTGATCTCATGGAGGTTTCTCTCTCTGCCTCCGATATAAAGTTTATCACAGGAAAAGGAAAAAGAGTTTGACAATGCTCGTACAATTGCTGTCAATTGAGCAGGTTCTTGTCATATCTTTGGAAATTAGGGTGTTTTGCTTCCCGGTAGGCGGATAATATACACTATATATGGGTATCACCTAGATAGAGAAGCAACTCGCATTAACGATACACCACACAAAGGAGACGTTTATGGATACTTCTACACATTTTGTCATGGGGATTGGTTTGGCCGGTCTGGCTTATGTCGATCCTGTTGTCGCGACGAGTCCCATGCTCGCAGCTGCGGTCATGGTTGGTACCATTGCAGGCTCGCAGGCTCCTGACATCGACACTGCGTTACGTCTCAAAAGTAACTCGCTCTACATTCGGAATCACCGGGGTATGTCTCATTCATTGCCATTTCTACTGTTATGGGTTCTGCTCATCACCGGAGTCATTGCACTGATCTTCCCGGGTGTCGCTGTTGGACACGTCGCGGCCTGGACTGCTGTCGCTGTAGGCGTGCACGTTTTTACCGATTTATTCAATACCTATGGAACCCAGGCAGCACGACCTTTTACAGAACGCTGGATTGCCTGGAACATCATTCATATTTTTGATCCGTTTCTGTTTACCACACATGTGCTGGCCATTTTGTTATGGGCTTTCGATCTGATCGCCCCTGCTCCACTCTTTGTTTCACTGTATATTTTGATTGGCTTGTATTATGTATGGCGGACAATAGCACGTGCTATGGCTGTTAGACAGGTGAAACGACTCGACAAAAATAATTCTGAGGCTCATTATATGGTCATCCCAACGATATCCTGGAACCGCTGGCATGTGGTGAAAAGATTTGTAGACGGCAGTTATGAGATTGGCAAAATGGATCATTCCGTCCTAACCTGGAATCTCCATGCTTCATCGTCCACTCACGCGGCTGTCGCCGCCTCACGCAAATCTCCTGAAGTCACTGCGTTTCTGTACTTCACCTCCTATGCTGTTGCAGAGGTGGAAGAATTACCAGCAGGATACAAGGTTCGCTGGGCAGATGTGCGTTATCGACACCGCAAACAATATCCATTTGTCGCTGTAGTCGTTATGGATCGAAATTTCGAAACGATTGATACGTATGTCGGCTGGTTAAGTGACGAGAAAATGGATAAAAAACTTTTATCCGCACGCTCTTGACGAAAGGTGCATGGAAGGGCACAATCAGACATAGGAACGAATGCGCGCGAGAAAGCCCGGAGCGTTTCCGCTCCGGGCTTCTGCTTGTTGCTTTTTGGTTATAATAATTATTTGCCAGACCCAGCCAGAGACTGCTCAGCGATTTGTACCAGACGTTTGGTGATATACCCGCCCAGAGATCCTGTCTCACGGGAAGTGTAGTTACCGTAGTAACCGTCTTGTGGGATAGTTACACCCAGTTCTTGTGCAGCTTCGATTTTCAATTGTTGCAGTGCTGAGTTTGCTTGAGGTACCACCAAGTTGTTAGAACGAGATCCTTGAGCCATATTTAAAATCTCCCTTCAATCTGTGTCTGTAATGTAATTGCAAGCTTGCAAGATTATTATGGCTCGTGCGCTTCAGGTTATACGGAATTTCATCAAATTTCTATATGGAGGTTTTTCCCAATGAGCAAAGGTTTATCGCTATGGTTTGCATTCTCTTCGATTATGTTGTTAGCGGTTACGGCGATTATGATCTCTTACTCCGGCTGGTTGGCTACGCTGCTGTTTGTCGTGTCCGTTGCCAACATCGGCTGGGGATTCGTTATTCGTGCAAAAAAAGAGCGTCGTGAAGCACGTACCACCTCGGAAACCGCCTCTTGACCGGTAAACTTCATAGGTATAGTACGAAACGATAATAAAGAGGAGCCCCATCAGGGCTCCTCTTTATTATGTGAACGATTCATCTACTTTAAGTTACTTGCCTCGTCCAACTACAACGTACGTCTAGGAACAAACCCCATACGTTCTTTAACCGCATTAAGTGTCTGAGAAGCCACCGCTTCTGCCCGACGAGCTGAAGTTTCCAGGATGTCTGCTAATTCGCCAGACTCACGAATCTCACGATACCGTTCCTGTAAAGGTTCAATAACGGATACGACCACTTCAGCCAGTTCTTTTTTGAACGGACCATACATTTTGCCTTCATAGCGCTCCGCTACTTCTTTCAATGACAGACCTGCGCATTCAGCGTAGATACTCATCAGGTTGCTGACCTCAGGTTTGTTTGCCGGATCATATACAACTTCACGACCGGAATCGGTTGTGGCACGACTGATTTTTTTGCGGATGACATCTGGCGGATCAAGCAAGGCAATGTAGCTGCCTGCATTGGGATTACTTTTGCTCATTTTGGAAGATGCATCATCCAGTGACATTACACGAGCACCCACCTGTGGAATATAAGGGTCTGGAATCGTGAAATACTCACCATAACGGTGGTTAAAGCGTCCCGCCAGATCGCGTGTCAGTTCCAGATGCTGCTTCTGATCCTCTCCTACAGGCACAAGATCAGCATTATACAGCAAAATATCAGCAGCCATTAATGAAGGATAGACAAACAGCCCGGCGCCAACGGAATCTTTACCGGATGATTTGTCCTTGAACTGAGTCATGCGTTCGAGCTCGCCCATCGATGTCAGTGTAGTCATCAACCAGCCCAATTCCGCGTGCTGCGGTACATGGGATTGCAGAAACACATTGGATTTCGTAGGATCGATTCCTGCTGCGATGAATAAGGCAGCTACCGCCTCAGATTGCTCACGCAGCGCTGCTGGCTCTTGAGCTACCGTTACAGCGTGAAGATCAACCACCATGAAGTGACATTGGTAGTCATGCTGCAATTTCACAAAGTTCTTAATTGCTCCGATGTAGTTGCCCAATGTGAGCTTGCCACTCGGCTGAATTCCCGAAAGTACTGTTTTCATTTCACATAACGCCTCCTATTTGTTTTGTTCCTATTCTCCGCGAACGCAAAAAGGCCCCACATCCGCAAGGGACGTGAGACCGTGGTGCCACCCTTATTCGCATTTCTCCATTCCTCTAGACCTGATTAAATCATGTAGAAGAAATGCCTTCATTTCTCCGTAACGTGGAGTATACGTCCAATTCTACTAAGGATAGCCCAAGATCAGACTTCGCCTGTTCAAACCAGCACTCAAGGGTCCATTCGGTAAAGAGTTCACACCGGTTCACATCACCCACCGGCTTTCTGAAGAGAGTTCTCTTGGCTTACTTGTCCCTGTCATCGCTTTGCTTATCATTCATTGGATAAAACGCATCGTTCAGAATACCATCTTAATCCGCACGAAGCAGAATGTCAAAATGGGAATAGCTTTTTTTACCCACTTAACAGAAATCTGTTATGATGGAATTGCTTATCCTAATCACCAGCATTCATTCGGTATGCTAATGGGATAAGTGGCATGTACACAATGACACGCCTGCAACGGCAGATAGGAATGGTCGTTTGCAGACAGATTTCAAGTGGGAAAAGGAGCATCGATATGAAAAAAGTGACCAAAGGCCAATGGAATGGTTACGACACGTATATCCTACATAGCCGTGAATTGGAGATTACCCTGCTGCCACGTCTTGGAAATAATATTATTTCGATTCGCGATTTAGTGCAGGGCCGCGATGTCGTTCGCAGTCCGGAAGAAGACGAACTTGCCTTTTATTTGCAGAAGCCGTATCACTTCGGCGTTCCGCTTCTTGTTCCGCCAGGCCGCATTCATCGAGGACAATTCGAATATGAGGGAGTTCATTACCAATTCGATCAGAATACCGCCAATGACAACCATATTCACGGCCTCCACCGCAGCCAGTCCTGGTGTGTCAGCGACATCGAAGAAGATGAAGATGGCTGTGCAATTACAACGGAATTATTAACTGAAAATGAAAAGCATTGGATGGCTCAATTTCCAATTCCTTTGAAGCTTGAGATGACGTTCAGACTACAAAACGCGGTGTTAAGCCAGCGTCTGCGTGTGACCAATCTGAGCTCTACTCCTGCTCCTTTTGGAATGGGATATCATACATGGTTTCTGCTTGACGGCAAACCTGCCGAATGGTCACTTCAACTTCCTGTGTCCGGAATTTACGCTCAGAATGAAGAACAACTGCCTACTGGTGAGATTGAATCTCTCGGAGAATGGTCTTCTTTAAACGAAGGCATGAACATGCAAGGACGAAACTGGGATACCATTTTGAAAGCTGCCGAAGGGCAACCAGCAGTAGCTCACTTGCGCAGACAGGATGGATATACGCTGAAATATTCAGCGGATGAGGCATATTTCAAACATTGGGTCCTCTTTACAAAGGGCGAATCCGATCAATTTCTATGCATTGAACCTTATACCTGGCTTCCTGATGCACCCAATTTGAATTTAACAGACGAGCAAACGGGACTGATTCGTCTAGAACCTAAACAGCCCGTTGAGCTATTTACACGTATTGAGATTGTTCCGCCAACCGAGTAGTAATCTTGTACTCTCAGGGATCTTCTAGGGAACATAACCCCTATTTTTTCCTTTTATTCTACGTAGCCGATCCATACTGGGTCGGCTTTTTTCATGTTATATCTCATTTCTATTATCCAAATTTTCCCTTACGCCATATCATGCATATTTCCTCATTCTCTAACCATACTAACATCACCAAGCCATAAGGAGGTGACACACATGTACGGAGGTCAAAACCAAGGTAGCGGAAGCCGCTCCAACAATCTGGTTGTTCCCCAAGCAAACGCAGCATTGCAACAATTGAAAATTGAAGCTGCACAAGAGCTGGGTGTAACTATTCCCCAAGACGGTTACTACGGTAACTACACTTCCCGTGAGACAGGTTCTCTGGGTGGTTACATCACTAAACGTCTGGTCCAAATCGCTGAGCAGCAATTATCGGGTCGTTCGTAAGCTCGTAATTTGTGCTCGTATATGCAACAACAAAAAGCGGCCTTCCTCGGAAGTGCCGCTTTCCTGTGCTCATCACAATTATGAAGACGACTCCATGCCTGAATCCATGTATGTATTGGTTCTTGGATAACGAATCATCAGGTTCGCCATATTATAGTTGGACTCCATCGTGGCATCAACCAGAATCATGCCTTGTCTTACTGTAAAATCATATGCAATTTCTCCATGAGTCCAATTTCGCTTGAATTTCAAAGTTTCCAGTGCCATTGCGCGGAAAGAAGAGCGCTGGGTTTCGTTTAATCCACCGTCCTCCACTTCCATTTGACCGTCACGTCCGGTTATCGGATTATGTCGAATCCCAAACTTCCCAATTACATTATTTCGTATTTGCACAAAAACCACACCTGAATCTAACCCTGATAATTCATGATCAAGCTCTTTGAACACCAAATCCAACTGTCGTGCTAATGAAAGCTGGTCAATTTTTACCATAACGCTCCTCCTTTATGCACTTCATCCTACAAAACAAGGACTTACGACTCATTATATGACAACAAATGTGGTCATTCAACAAAGTCAAACAAACTTGGGTAATTATAACTATAATTTGCACAATTAATTGCCATTTTGCGTCCTTTTAGCGAGTTATTTCTCTCAATTGCGACAAAATATTTAGTCGGACCTTAACTTTAAAAAACACAAAAAGGGCCGCAACCCCGTATGCATTTACACAGGATTGCAGCCTCATTTCATATATAGGAATACTATTTTGCGGATTCTGTCATCTCAAGAAATTGATCAATATCGGCAATGACCAGGTTCGCTGCATTTTGCCAGAAACCAGGTTGTGTGAGATCTGTACCCAGATGTTTCTGAGCCAGTTCTTCTACCGTCATTCGGCCTGTATCTCGCAACAAATCATCGTATTTATCGGCAAATGCCGTGCCTTCCTCCTGTGCTCTGGCGTAGATGCCTGCACTGAACATATATCCGAACGTATACGGGAAATTGTAGAATGGTACACCTGTCAGATAGAAATGCAGCTTGGAAGCCCAGAAATGCGGATGATCCGATGCAAGCGCACCACAGAACGCTTCTTGTTGTGCTTCCACCATCAGTTTGGACAACTCATCTGCATTTACCAAACCTTGTTTGCGTTGCTCATAGAAGCGATTTTCGAACAGGAAACGAGCGTGAATATTCATGAAGAACGCAATGCTTCGTTGAATCTTGTCTTCGAGCAGAGCAAGCTTCTCTTGCTCATCCGTTGCTGCCTGAACCAGTGCATCAGCTACAATCAACTCAGCAAAGGTAGATGCCGTTTCTGCCACATTCATGGCGTAGCGTTGATTCAAAGCTGGCAGTTCTTCCATAATGTGCTGATGATATCCGTGACCAAGTTCATGGGCAAGTGTCGACACATTCGACGGCGTCCCAGAGAAGGTCATGAAAATACGTGTTGCTTTGCTGAGTGGCAAGGACGTACAGAATCCCCCTGGACGCTTGCCAGGACGGTCCTCTGCTTCGATCCAACGTTTCTCAAACGCCATCTCTGCAAATTTGGAAAGTTTGGGACTGAACTTGGCGAATTGATCAACAATATTGATGGCTGCCTCGTCATATGTGACTTTTCCACCCGACTTGCCTACGGGTGCATCAACGTCACTCCAACTGAGTTTCTCTACTCCAAGCAGTTTCGCCTTGCGCTCCAAATATCGAACCAACGCAGGTTTGGCACCGTTAATTACGTCCCACATCGTATCAAGCGTCTGACGCGACATCCGGTTGATCGCCAAAGGTTCCTTGAGAATATCATCCCAGCCGCGCTTCTCATACAATTTGAGACGGAAGCCTGCGAGATGGTTTAATGTATCTGCACAGAAGTCTTCGACATCGGTCCAGGCTAGTTCCCAATTGGCGAATACAGTCTCGCGTACATTCCGGTCACTGTCGCTCAGCTTGTTGGAAGCCTGGCCTGCGGACAGCATAACCGTTTCACCATTTTGCTCAAAGGGAATGTTAACCTTGCTCACAATGGTGTTATAGAATTTGCCCCAGCCATGGTAACCATCGACGCCCAAATCAAGCGCAAGGCCTTCAAGCTCAGGAGACAGTTTCTCACGAGCTTGCGTGCGGCTCTCATTCAATGCAAAGGCAAGCGGCTGAATATCCTCCCGAGCAATCCATGCTTCCCATACAGAGTCTGTCGTTTGGCTAAGCGTATTATCGAATTGGGACTTGGTACTGTTCAACATCGCGCCAAGAGAACTCATGGTTCCCTGAAGCTGAACTGCTTTTTTATCATTTTGGTTTTGTGAAGAAAGACAGGACACAAATGCGGACCCTTCCGAAATTCGGATATAACAGCTCTGAAGCAGTTCAAGGATCGGATCAAATGCATTCGTTTCTTCCAGCGACTTGGGTGCAGGTGTTTCTTTCAAAAGAGCTTGCAGCTTGCGTACATCCTGCTCCAGCTCAATCAAATACGCAGCGAACGACTCGGAGGCAGAACCTCCACTAAAAATGGATTCCAGATCCCAGACGGGTTGTAATGGTGTTTTCATTTAAATAAGGCACCTCTCTCAGTAGAATGGATAATTAACCTTGAATTAGAACTGGTTTTATAAGCGCTATATCTCTATACTAGAGAAATAGTTTAAGCTATTTTCAGGAGGTAATCGTATGAAACCTTTACAAGTCTCGGCTGACACAGCCGTCAAATTAGCAGAATCTCTGGGTGTTCCCCTCGAACATCTGATGCATATGCCGCAGCATATTCTGATGCAGAAAATCGCCGAGTTGGCCAAAGAAGAAGCGGCTAAACCTGCCTCTACGGAAGGCGAGCAAGAATGATCCCCTTTGAGAACAGCTGGCCTTACGATATTGTAATGGGGGACATTTATGTACAGCAATGTCCGTACTGCCATGCAAACAATGTACTCCTGCCGCTCAAACCGAAGGAGCTTGTACGCATTCGCGAAGGCAAAAAGAAATTGCTGGTCTTTCCTTGTTGTAATGCCAGCATGACTGTGATCGACAATGATAGTGATTACCTGCTGTCCAGTCGTCCTGTCCGCAATTAGAGAACAACTGTCACTTATCAAATGGGGCTGCGTTTCGCAGCCTCTTTGTCTGCTTCAATCATTTCATCTGGCAATTCCAGCTTGCTCGAAATCATCTGTTCCCGCAGTAATGCCCACTGCTCTCGCGAAGCCCGAATCATGGCAGCATCGGTAATGCGCTTGTCATGAATAACCCTGCCGAACCATTTTACAGCCTCATGGAATCGACCTACTCTGCGGTTCAACTCTCCCAATAGATAAAGAAGCTTGGCTTCATTCCCGCCAGTACCTTCCCGTTCATAAACCTTTACATAAGCCTCAAGGCTAAATTCAAGAAAACGGTTTTCCTGGGTATGATCCTCCATGTACCGATACAGCCAGGCAATATGATGCAGCAGACCCGCAACGACACGATCTTTCTCCTGAATAACCTGCGCAACCAACAGTCCAAGCTTGTACGAATCCATCGCCTGTTCCAGTGTCCGTGCTCCGCTATAGTCTCGTTTCACCCAACGATTGCCGATCTGCTCTTTAAAAGCCTTTCGCTGTTTATCGTTTAATTGTTCTGTCGAATTCTCTGTCGAAGCAAATCCACACTCAGGACAAATTCGAACAACATAGAAATCCGGATTTTCCCGCTTGTAGTACGCACAAAAATCGGAATCCGTCCGATATGGCCGTTTTAAGCTTGGTCTTACGCGTGAGGTATCATACTCAGTCTCGCAATAATGACACTTCACCTTTACCTTATACAGAGGCTCTAATTCCACTCATTCCATCCCTCTCCCACAAGCTTGTAATCGGAACTAAGGTGTATTCACAAAATGATGTGCTGGCCCCGACAATCGCTGCAGGACGAAAGAATGCAACGGCTCTTCCACACCAACTTGTGTCAACGCCTGATCCATACATGCAAGCCAAGCTTCTGCCCGTTCAACTGTCACTTCAAAGTGCATATGGCGGGCACGCATCATCGGATGACCAAAAGCCTCGGAAAACAATGCAGGACCACCGAAGAACTGAGACAAAAACATGTATTGCTTGTCGATTACCGGCTGAATATTCTCCGGAAAAAGAGGTGCCAGCTTCTCATTCTGCTGAACAATCGGATAAAAAGCTTCGACCAGTGCACGAACGCCTGCCTCTCCACCAAGATTGTCGTAGATGCTTAAACTAGGATTCATTCCGCTTTTCCCTCCTTTCAGGTGTCGAATTTTGACATATATTACACTCCCATGCTTAATTATGAAAGGAGATTGAAGAACAAGGCCACGAACGCCTTTATCTTCATTCTATCAAAAAAATCCCAAAAGTCCTATATAACATGAAAGGATTATGGTCCCACATAGCCATGACTCATACAGGTCTATCTCGTGCTGAAGGCACAAAAAAAGCGCCAAACAAGAGGTTTGGCGCACCAGATATTTCATTAATAACTTCGCCAGTCCTCTTCTTCAGAGCGCACAAGCGAGGCACGTATAACATAAACAAAAGCACAAACCAGGATTCCGGTGACAAGACTCATAATCATCACTCCATCCGATTTAATTCCACCTTCAAGGTAATTAGGTGACGTTCAGGCGTTTTTATCATTTTAGCATACATCTCCTAAAAACACAGCCACTTTTGCAAGCGCTTTCTAAACATTAATTTGTACTGTTTGTCCGCTTTGTCTCATATATTGATGGCAAAAGCACCTGCGTTCTGCTGCACACTGACCATTCCAAAAATAAAGGAGAAGAATTCATGGCCGCTTCACAACGAATCACCCATGTCCTGATCCCACTAGCTCTCCTGATCCTGTGTGTGTTGATGGTGCTGTTTCCTGCGGAAACCTGGCATGCAGGTGTACGTGGACTATCCATTTGGTGGGACGTGCTGTTTCCCTCCCTTTTTCCCTTTCTGGTGCTCTCCGAGCTGCTTCTTGGCTTCGGCATTGTTCATTTTTTGGGTACACTCTTAAATCCATTGATGCGTCCGCTATTTCGCGTTCCCGGAAGCGGCGGCTTTGTGTTTGCCGTCAGTTGCGCCTCCGGTTATCCCACTGGAGCCAAATTGACTGCACAATTGTGGGAACAAAAATTGCTTACTCGGGAAGAAGGTGAACGCCTCGTTGCTTTCACCACATCATCCGATCCCATCTTCATGATTGGAGCCGTATCGGTCGGTTTTTTTCATAATGTAGCTATTGCTCCCATACTGGTCACATCACATTATGGTGCTGCATTTCTTGTGGGCCTGCTCATGCGGTTCCATGGCGGCATCTCCGCAAAGGATAAACAGCCGAACAACAACTCTCCCTCCGACTCTGAGGAGGTACACAAAAACAGACTGCTCCGAGCCATTTATGCCATGCACGAGGCAAGAAAGGCTGATGGACGGGCATTTGGTGAATTGCTGCGCCAGGCAGTCTCCTCATCCCTTCGCCTTATTATTATCGTAGGAGGGTTAGTTGTATTCTTCTCCGTTATGATGGAATTACTCGTTCAAACTGGATGGCTAGGCGGGTTATACGCCATTACGGAACAACTGCTTTTATATACAGGATTCCCCCCTGCCTTATCCCACAGCCTCGTAGGCGGATTATTTGAAGTCACTTTGGGAGCTAAAGAAGCAGGAGGGGCGGGCATATCCATTCCGCTCGTGTACAAAGCTGCTGCTGTTGCATTTGTCCTCTCCTGGGGAGGATTATCCGTTCATGCCCAGATCATGAGTGTCCTGAGCAACACACCCATGAGATATGGCCCCTTTCTGTTTGCCAGAGCAATCCATGCTCTCATTGCACCCATACTTGTACTTTTGTTATGGATGCCGATGATGGGTGATTCGGAATGGCCTGTTTTGTTCCAAACCGGTGCCAAATCAGAATTATTTTCGTATACACCAGACTGGGGACAGATCTTTTTTTCGGGAGTAGGTGTACTTGGAGGCGTATTACTTTTCCTGCTGATACTTTCTCTACTAAGTCCCTTTTTCTTACCTCGACGTATAAAAAAATAAGCCCTCCTGTGCGTTTATATACAACTGAATATCAATCCAACGTTGTGTTCTTCCCTGGAATTGATTATCATCGGTAGTATAATGACCACAAAGGAGCTTTCATCTTGAGATACTATGTTCAAGACCGCGGAGACCAGTTATCGATTGATCTCAGTCAGCAGTTTCATGCGCTGGCAAAAGAGGAAGGGTTTAAGCTGGATGCAGAATCGCCGGAGATTGTCATCTCCATCGGAGGCGATGGTACGATGCTGCAAGCATTTCACAATTTCATCGACCGCATCCCGGACATTGCTTTTGTTGGGGTTCATACAGGCCATCTCGGCTTTTATGCCGATTGGAAGAAGGAAGAATTACGTGAATTGGTTCGATTGATGAGCGGCAAAGGCGACCCGGAACGACTCAAACCACGAATTGTGGAGTATCCACTGCTGGAGCTTGAGATTCGTAAAAAGTCGGGCAATACCTCTTATATCGCACTGAACGAATTTACGTTAAAAGGTGTAGACGGTACAGTCGTTGCTCAGGTCGACATTAATGACGTGACGTTTGAGATGTTCCGGGGAGACGGTATCTGTGTATCAACACCTTCAGGCAGTACGGCATACAACAAGGCGCTTGGCGGCGCTATGGTGCATCCCACAATCGAGGCTATTCAGATCGCCGAGATTGCTTCGATTAATAACCGCGTCTATCGGACGCTGGGTTCACCGGTTATTTTGCCCAAGCATCATCACTGTGATATTTTCTCACGCAAGGATCAGCGGTTACTGCTTACCATTGACCACGTAAACGTTATGGTGGAAGATCTCATATCCGTACGCTGCCAGGTGGCCCGTCACAAGGTCAGTTTTGCCCGTTTCCGGCCCTATCCGTTTTGGAACAGAGTTCGCACAGCTTTTTTGGACTAAAATATACGCAACAAAAAAAGCGGTCCTTCTCAGGAACCGCTTTTTGCTTTGGCTTGAGGCTGATCTTTGCTCTTCTGAAGCACAAAGTATGCACATCCAAAGTTGCAATATTCATTGATATAGTCCACCATGCTGGAGATCGTGGAATCCTTCGTTGCTTTGGGATGGTTGTCCCGGTAAAAACCTTTCAACCGCAGCTGGCTGTAACCCCAGTCCCCAATAATGTAATCGTACCGCTCCAGCACTTCGCTGTAACGGTCACGGAAGACTTCAGGATTCCAGCCTTCTTTGTGGTTTTGTACGATTTCATAATTCTTTCCGCCGATTTGAACAATAACCGGTTCTTGAGGTTTGTCCTGAGCCGATTCTTGGGCTAATTCCTGAACCTGTTCTGTGCTATTATCTTCTTCCAATCCGGTATCCTCCATCATGCATGTGTTGCCGCCTGTTCAGCATGTTTTGTAGCAGATTTTACCTGTTCGTGCGCACGGTAAGAACTACGTACCATCGGTGCAGATTCAACGTGGCTGAATCCACGCTTTAGTCCTTCCTGCTTCAATGCTGCGAACTCTTCTGGCGGATAGTACTTCTCCACAAACAGATGTTTCTCTGATGGCTGCAGGTATTGACCAATCGTCATAATATCACAATCCACAGCTCGCAAATCATCCATCGTTTGCAGAATTTCATGATATTCTTCCCCCACACCAAGCATGATGCTCGATTTCGTCGGGATATTTGGCTGCATTTCCTTGGCACGAGCAAGCAGTTCGAGTGAACGCTTGTATTTCGCCTTGGCACGGACTCTGTCCGATAGCCGCTCTACTGTCTCAATGTTATGATTCAAGATGTCCGGTTTGACATCCATCACAATCTGCAAGGAATCCCGGTCACCCAAAAAGTCCGGAATCAGCACTTCTACGCTACATAAAGGCAAACGACGACGAACGGCCTTCACCGTCTCCGCAAAGATCGTCGCTCCTCCATCCTTCAGGTCGTCACGCGCCACGCTCGTAATTACGCAGTGCTGCAGATTCATCTGTTCTGCCGCTTCTGCCACGCGTTCTGGTTCCTGCAAATCAAGTTCCGTTGGCAAGCCGGTATTTACCGCGCAAAAACGGCATGCCCGTGTGCAAATGTCGCCCAAAATCATAAAAGTAGCCGTCCGATTAGCCCAACATTCGTAAATATTCGGGCACCGTGCTTCCTCACATACTGTATGCAGCGTTTTGGAACGCATCATCGTTTTCATTTCCTGATAGTTATCGCCGGTTGTCAATTTGATCCGAATCCAGTCCGGTTTCGGTTCTTTAACACGTTTAGCCAATGCATAAACCTTCTTTCTACTGAAGTTAGGCTGTTGCTCGGAACATATTATACCATGAAAGCGCTGGAAAAACCCCCATTTGTCACATCTTGTGCATTCATGTCTTACATGGATAAAATGAAGACTTTTGAAGAACGCTAGGTTATAGCTTGGTTCACCGGGCACCATGTGCATCATCTCATTGGAAAGGGGGCTGCTTCCCTGTGCAAGATCGCTTTACATCGCGGTTAACTTATTCCTTTTGGATCAAAACATTGCTTGCAGGCACACTGCTTCTCCCATTCTTGCCTGTTGATGTTTACGGTGAACCCACCGCCGCTGATTCCAAACCTCAGGCTGTAGAGCAAAAACCAGCGGACATTTTCGCCTCGCGCCGACATCTATATGAAAGCATTGGTCAGATGACCCAAATTCCCTGGTACAGGCTCGCAGCGATTGATCAATATGAACGAACCATCTCGCGTGCTCATCCGAAAGATCGTAAACATCCGGAACGGCTGACCGGCATATTCATGACCTCCCCAGCCTGGAGAGGCTGGCTAAATCCGAATGAAACGGATCAACAACCGGGTTCCATTGCTTTTTTCAATGGATATGGTCGTGACGGTTCTGGTGATGGCGTAGCAGATGCTAATAATGACCTGGACGTACTTTACAGCATGGCTTCCATTGTTCAGAATTATGGGAACAAGCCGGAGGACTTCAACATCGCTCTGTGGGAATATTATCATAACTCCCGAGCTGTGCAGCGCATTCAGCAATTCGCGAAATTATATGAGCATTTTGACAGCCTTGATCTCTTTGGTCACGCCTTTCCCGTCCCTCTCGGAACCAACTATTCATATCGCAGCACCTGGGGAACCAAACGCAGTTGGGGTGGGTACCGTATTCATGAAGGCACGGATATTTTTGCACCGCATGGCCTGCCTGTGCGCAGTACCTGTTACGGTGTCGTGGAAATCAAAGGCTGGAATCCGTTTGGCGGCTGGCGTATCGGTATTCGTGATCTGAACAACCATTACCACTATTACGCTCATCTATCCGGCTTCGACAAAAACGCCCATATCGGCGAAGTGGTTACCCCTGGTCAGGTTTTGGGCTGGGTGGGCAGTTCAGGGTATGGAAAACCAGGTACACAAGGTAAGTTTCCTCCTCATCTGCACTATGGCATCTATCGTGATAGCGGACTGAATGAATGGTCGTTCGACCCTTACCCGAATCTGAAGCATTGGGAGCAGGAAGAACGCAAACAGAAGAAAGCCAAAAGCAAATGAGGCAAAATGAGGTTGGAATAAAGGATAAAAAGTATCTACTTAGTATTCAGATGAATTTTAATACAAAGCGGGACCTCTATCTTAGGGGCCCCGTTTTGTATTCGATATTTACCTTTGATTCATTAGTGGTTCACATCCACGTCAAGCTGTAATCCCTCATTGGGATCAGACAAATCCGGCTCAACCTCCAAACCATTTCCGTTCAAACCGTTTGCTGGAGCCTGTTGCTGATTGGGAGAGGTTGAATTAGGCGTTCCTCCATGACCACTCGAAACACCCGTCTGACCCGATGGAAGTGCGATCGCAGGTGCATTGCTTCCGTTGCTGCCTACTGGTTTGCCCTGATTATCGTAGTAGTACATCGGCACATCCCCGACCACCAATAGGTAAGATATCGGAATTTCCGTATCGACGGTCTCGGGTTCCATGTCAAAGGGCACCACTACCGCGACTTCGGCAATGATGTGAATGTACACTTCCACCAGAATCATGTTTATACCGGCGTTCTGCTGACGGGTGTTCAGATCCACCTTGACGGCACCCTGAGGCTCAATACGAACCGGTATACTTGGACCAAAGGATGCCAGTACCGGACTGCCCAACGCCTGCCCCAGCGGAATTTTTTCTTTTAACATATGCACATTCTGCAAAGTGGATTGCACGATGTTCATCGTACTCGCAGTGATCCGCATATGCTCGTCGTAATTCAGCATGAATCCGGACACTTTCCCAGCCGTATCGGTTTTCCAGTCAATCAATCCTTCGGTGGATTTGCCTTCGGAAACCTGCGCTGTAATCGCCTTGTTGATCGCTTCCGTTGCAATCTGCTTTACTCTGATTTTGGCCAGATGCATAATGGGTGGTTTCATTTTCTTATCCACATAGGCAAAACCCTGCATCAAACAAAACGCTGTTACCAATAAAATAATCAACCACATTTTGCGCCTGCCACTTGGCGGCTTGCGGCGTCTTCGGCTTCGCCATCGTCTTCTCATCATCGGGCGTCCCTCCCCTGCGGGATGAGCTATAGGCTATATACTATCCTTATGCATTGTTGTCCCGAAAAAGAAGGACAGCACCTGCTCGTACGGGGATATCATCACTTACAACTAAAAAAGCCTTCCACCAGCAGATTTTGTCTGCATGACGGAAGGCTTTTTAATGGAATATGGCTCTGAGGAATCAGATCCCTGTCCACATTTTATTATTTCGGAACGGACTCCCAATCTTTCAGGAAGCGCTCAATGCCGCTGTCTGTCAGCGGGTGTTTCCACAATGTTGGCAGGAGCGAACCCGGAATGGTCGCGATATGCGCACCAGAAAGAGCTGCATCCTCGACATGTTTGATATTACGGATGCTTGCTGCAATAATTTCGGAAGGCAAATCATACGTATCCAGAATGAGACGCAGATCGCGAATCAGCTTCATGCCATCCACCGCAATATCATCCAGACGGCCAACAAATGGACTGATGTATGTTGCGCCAGCTTTTGCCGCCATCAGACCCTGTGCTGCAGAGAAGATCAGCGTTACATTGGTTTTAATTCCTTTTTGGGTCAGTTCATGACAAGCATAGAGTCCATCTTCGGTCATCGGTAGTTTAATCACTACATTCGGTGCCCATTCTGCAATTTCATAAGCTTCCTTCAACATATCCCCGGCTTTAAGTCCGATCACTTCAGCACTGACCGGGCCTTTAACAACGCCACAGATCTCCTGAATCACTTCTTTAAATACGCGACCTTCTTTGGCAATCAAAGACGGGTTGGTCGTGACTCCATCCACCAGACCCAGACGTTCGATCCGTTTGATTTCTTCAACATTACCTGTATCTAAGAAAAATTTCATGATATGTTCCCTCCACTTGATGAATTTTGTAAACAGCTATACTCATCATTACCCGATTATCCGTATATGTTAACAGTTATATATGAATTAATTTTTTTCTACAGCGTGACCGCCAAATTCATTACGCAATGCTGCAACAACTTTACCTGTGAACGTGTCTGTTTCCAGGGAGCGGTAACGCATCAACAGGGACAACGCGATAACTGGCGTAGCAGTTTGCAGATCAAATGCTGTTTCAACTGTCCAACGTCCTTCACCGGAAGAATGCATAACCCCTTTGATTTCGTCCAGGTTAGCATCTTTGGAGAATGCACGCTCTGTCAATTCCATCAACCAAGAACGAATAACGGAACCGTTGTTCCATACGCGAGCAACTTGTTCGAAGTCGAAATCGAAGCCGCTTTTCTCCAATACGTCGAAGCCTTCACCGATGGAAGCCATCATACCGTACTCGATACCGTTGTGAACCATTTTCAGGAAGTGACCGCTACCTGCTTTACCTGCATACAGGTAACCATTTTCAACGGAAGTATCCTTGAACGCAGGCTCAACTACTGCCCAAGCTTCAGGATCGCCACCGATCATGTAACATGCGCCATTACGCGCGCCTTCCATACCGCCGGATGTACCAGCATCCATGTAGTGAATGCCTTTAGGTTTCATTTCTTCGTAACGACGGATGGACTCTTTGTAGTGCGAGTTACCCGCTTCGATGATGATGTCGCCTTTGGACAACAGTGGGCTTACTTCAGCCAGTACAGCGTCAACCACGTTGTGAGGAACCATGATCCACAATACACGTGGGGATTCAAGGGAAGTTACCATTTCTGCATAAGAAGATACGCCTGCTGCGCCGTATTCTTTCATTTCATTAACAGCTTCAGCGTTAAGGTCAAAAGCAACCACTTCATGTTTGTGGTCAATCAGGTTTCTACCCAGGTTCAATCCCATTTTACCTAATCCAATAAGTCCAAGTTTCATTGCTAAGTTCCTCCTGTTATGAACATTTCTAATTTTTATCTGGCCAATTCCAAAATAGTGCTTAACCATGTGGCGCAGTAACCGTTCCGGTTACGAATCGTTCTTTCGATCGCTGTTGTCTCCAAATTTCCTTGATTAATAATGTTTAAGGTTAAAATATGGAGACAAAGGCGAGGCATATGCTTACGAAGTAGCTTTCTTTCAGAAAGCTTTTAGCTTCGCTTCTTCAGAATCGATTTCGTCCCCTACACTACTCGCGCGTAATTGTTACGAACTGATTTAGATTGAGCCAACTAATCTATATCAAAAATTTTCACGGCCTTCCGGGTATTACCGGAAGGACTTATGCAAAATTGGAACGGTGTAATTCATACAAATTTGTATATTATCGAGCAGAATAGATAGTAGTGTTCTCTTCTCTGATGCTGCTCTTACAATACTTTTACCACCAACGGTAGCCGTTCTCTGCAATCAGACGATCTGCTGACTTCGGTCCTTGCGAACCTGCGCTGTACGTATCAAGTGGCACACTGCCCTCCTGGAATGCTTCCAAGATCGGCTGTACCCATTGCCAAGCCAGTTCAACTTCGTTCCAGTGAGCAAAGAATGTAGAATCGCCACGCATCGCGTCAAAGATCAGGTTTTCATAAGCTTCCGGAATGTTTCGTTCACCTGAGTTGAAGCTCATATGCATAGGTTCCACTTCGCCTTGGTTGAGTGGGTTTTTCGCATTTAATTGAAGCGAGATGCTTTCTTTCGGACCAATTTCAATCGTCAGCAAGTTAGGCTCTGTTGTATTTTCGGATTCATGACCTGTTTTCAGTGGAGCCTTGAATTCAACAACAATTCTGGTTGATTTCTCAGCCAGGCGTTTGCCTGTACGAATGTAAAATGGAACTTCACTCCAGAATGGATCATCGATCCACAGTCTCGCGGCAACATATGTTTCATTCTGAGAACCAGCTGGAATGTCAGGCTCGTCCAGATATCCAACAACAGAAGTACCTTGCAGTTCGCCTGCTCCATATTGGGCACGAACGACTTCGGAAGCGATATTCTCTTTCGTCAATGGACGAAGAGCTTCAGCGATCTTCTGCTTTTTGAATTGAATTTCTTCTGGTGTGCAGCGTTTTGGCAAATGCAAACCAATCATCATCAGCAACTGAAGCATATGGTTTTGGAACATGTCACGAAGGGCACCGCTTTGGTCATAATACGCGGCACGCTCTTCGACCCCAACCGTTTCACTTGCTGTAATCTGTACATTTGCAATGTAACGATTGGACCACAAAGCCTGAATGACCGGATTCGCGTAAGTGAGGGTTTCAATATTTTGAACCATCGGTTTACCAAGGAAATGGTCAATACGGTAAATTTCTTCTTCCGCAAAAGTATTGCTCAATTTTTCGTTCAGATCACGAGCAGATTGCAAATCGTGTCCGAATGGTTTTTCGATGATGAGTTTCTTCCAGCCTTTGGTGTTACCCAAGCCGCTTTCTTGAATGTTCAGTGCGATTGGCTCAAAGAATTCCGGTGCAACCGACATGTAGAACATGCGATTCTCGGGAATATTGAGCTCTTGTTCACGTTTCTGAACCAGTTCCAGCAATTTGGTGTAATCTTCAAGCTTCGTATTATTTAAAGAACAATAACGAAAAGCACCAATAAAGTCGCGAACTTGAGCTTCTTCTTCCGGTGTTTGACGGGAGAAGGTATGCAATGACTTTTCGACATTCGCCTGGAAGTCAGCATCCGACAATTCACGCCGTCCAAGACCAATAACGGAGAAGGATTTCGGCATTTTCGAATCAATGTACAAATTATATAATGCAGGGTAAATCTTACGTTTGGCTAAATCGCCTGTTGCCCCGAAGAGGACAAATGTCATTGCGTCCATTGGAGTGCCTCCTGTGATCTGTGCAGTATAGTATATGATGATACAAAATGTTCAAATCCAAGCATGACAAAAGACGGAATTAGTGGGGGAGTTCCCCGCCTTACCTCCGCTTGTGTATCTGACCTGAATTAAACATGGAACATTCCTTCTCTCCACAACCTTAATCAAGGTTATAAATTGTAACCAATTGAATTGACGTTACCCATCTTACACCTGTCGTCACAATTCGTCAACAATCGTGTCCAACCTGTGAACACCAGTGTTTATAGGGTTTTTATTTAATGTTAACGCTTTATGTGGTAACATTAAGAACAATTGGTATGTGACATTTTACACATAGGGCTTGTGGACACTCAGGTTACAATAAGTATACTAATGCTATAATAAGCATAACTAAATCAAAGGAGTACTATTATGAGCGATGATGAGAATGCCAAGCAAATATGCGAAAAGGTGGAACAGTCTTATCAGATCATTGGCCGGAAATGGGTAGCCCTCATTATTCATACATTGATGGAAGAACCCAAACGATTCAGTGAAATTCACGCTTATATCCCGGACCTGAGCAAACGGGTACTTAATGAACGGATGAAGGAATTGGAGGAAGAGGGACTTGTCGTGCGTCACGTGGTTACGGAACGCCCTGTTCGGACAGAATATATGTTGTCCCGCAAAGGCACAGAGCTGGGGCGCGCATTAAGCTCCGTAGAACGATGGGCCGATAAGTGGCTGTAGCACGTACTTTTAAGGAAAGTATAGGTGTCTCATTCTATTTTAGAGAAGGAACTTATTTCACTTTTACTTACGACATATTGAGAATTTTAAAATAAAGCTTTAAATTTCATCACGATAATGTGCTGACGCTACTTTTAATAACATCAGCAGTTACACTCATGTGATTTAATGTCTGCTGCTGCGTTCAAAATGCTGCCGATACTGTAGCGGAGTGGTTCCCGCCGACTTGCGAAATAATTGAATGAAATAAGATCCATTGGGAAATCCAGCTCGTCTGCCAATCTCTTCAACGGAAAGAGTTGTCGTTTCCAGCAGAAGATATGCCTGCTTGAGTCTTCGGGCTGTGACGTAGTCCGTAATACTGCTTCCTGTTTCTTGCTGAAAGATACGGGAAGCATAAGACTTGGATAAATGAATATCATTCGCCATATGATCCAGTCTGATTTCATCTATGTAGTGCTCTTCAATCCAATGCATCATCTTCTCCGCATGCCTTAATTGACGTGATTCGACCAAGTGTCGTTGACTCGCCTGTTCCCCGTCATTTTGTTGATCCAAAATATTCAATAGTTGTAGCAAAAACAGCACCGATTCCTCCCATTCTCCCCCAACCCGACTGCGTGACTGGTGATAACTTTTGTATATCCAATCCACCTGATCCATAGATGAACTTAGATCAAAAACCTGCTGTTGATTTCTTCCTTTCCATAACCTCGAAAAAAAAGCACGGCGATGTGGGAACGCTCCCAAATATCGGTCCATTACAATGGGCTCTACATAGAAAATGTTCCTTTCATATGGTGTATCCGGATGAACCTCGGCATAGACGTGATGCAGCTGATATGGCTGAAAAAAGAAGAGCATACCTTTACGAATGGGATAGGTATGATTATTCAATACCACAATGCCTTGCCCTTCATGGACATAGAGAATTTCCCCGCATTGATGCCAATGATAATATCCTTTGAATTCGTTTACCGATTTAATTTGATAATCCCATACCAAAGTATTTCCCTCAAAGTTCACAGGTTCAAACACTCTCGTTCCCCCTTCTTCACAAATGACAACAGAGCAACATTTCTTCATATCCTAACACAACTTTTAAGGTTTTTAAAAAGATATAATTTCCTTATAGAAAAGCGTTATCTTATTTCTAATTAACCCTAAGGAGGTTATCTAATGGCCAAAGCAGAATCCGCCGTAACTACGACATATTGGCAGGAAGTCATGCAGAAGCTCGAAAACAAATTGCCAGGGATGAAAAAAAACATTGGGGATAAATGTCCTCATTTTGCCGGTGATAATGGGAAGTATGATAACATCAATACCGATTGGTGGGTTTCAGGTTTCTGGCCGGGTATGCTGTGGATTATGTACGATATGACAGGAGAGGAAAGCTACCGGGATGCGGCATGGTCGTGGGATGAAACTTTGGAGCAATGGTTTATAAGATCAACAGGAGAGCTTCATCACGATGTTGGCTTCCAGTTTCTCTCTACTGCTGTGATTAAACATAAAATTACAGGTGATGAATACGCTCTCAGACGTGGTCTGGAGGCAGCCAATTTCCTTGCAGGACGCTATAACCCGGCAGGCAAATTCATTCGTGCGTGGAATGAAGACAAATATGGCTGGGCCATCATTGATTGCATGCTGAATATCTCTTTGTTGTTCTGGGCTTCAGAAGTGACGGGAGATCCACGCTACAAACATATTGCCATTAGCCATGCCGAGACGACCATGCAGTACGGTGTTCGTGAAGACGGATCGACCAAACATATCCTTTCCTTTGACCCGGAGGATGGTCGTTATATTGAATGTTTTGGCGGACAGGGATATGCTCCTGAATCCTCATGGAGTCGTGGTACCTCATGGGGATTATATGGGTTTGCCAATACGTATCGTTATACCCAGGATGAGCGTTTCCTGAACACAGCGAAACGAATCGCCCATTACTTTATTGCTGCGCTTCCAGAGGATCATGTACCTTACTGGGATTTCAGACTTCCTACCCTGGATGGTCAATCCCGAGATAGCTCTGCAGCAGCAATCGCCGCATCCGGTCTGCTGGAACTGGCCGCCGCCGTTCCTGAAGGTGAAAAACGACTCTATGCCGATGCAGCCGAACAAATTCTGCGTTCCTTAACAGAGAACTATGCAGTTTGGGATCAGCCAGAGCATGAATCGATTCTGCTGCACGCCACAGGCAGCGGCAATTCCTTCATCGATGTCTCCCTGATCTATGGAGATTATTATTATCTGGAGGCCATCGCGAAGTTGAATGGATGGAAACATCGGGTGTATTGATTTTGTTTTGTGAGTAGGACTCCAATAAAATGAAGCCAGATCTCACAATATCTGTGGGACTGGCCTCTTTTCCATGTTTATTTAACTACGACTCCAACTTTCTCCCTAACGTAATATCCACATCCTCGAAGTTCTCCACGGCTGTCTTTTTTTCATAAAAATGCACCGCATTTTCCATAATCCCTTCCCTTGTATAGAAAGCATCCTCTGCCTCTAGTGGAAAAGTAACCTTCTCTCCCGTACTAGCCGATTTATAGATACCAACAATGAGTTCCAGTGTATTCCGACCACTCTTCCCATCCACCAGAAGCGGTGATTCTGTCTCAATGGCGTTTAGCACATTCTCTACTTGCCCGGTATGCCCCACATGAGTAACATCTGGTAATTCGTCAGCGAGTTTCTGAATCTGTTGTTCCAGATCTGGATTGGGTTCTGGGAATCCATTCGTTCGTGCCGTAGAAGCAACGACCTTCCAAGGCGCAGATACCCTGGCCTCTTTACCCTGAAAAATCAACTGCTGCTCCTCTCCGTGGTGTACCACGGAACTGGTGATCATACCAAGTGCTCCTTCTTGGAATCGAAGCATCGCCATGGAAATATCCTCTACTTCGGCATTATCATGCGCCGTATTCGCCATCATGGCCTGCAATTCCACCGGAGGACCCATCATCCAAAGCATCGCATCAATATGATGTACCGCATGATTAAGAGTACAGCCTCCACCTTCCTTTTCCCATGTACCACGCCACCACAGATCATAATAATTATGGCCCCGCCACCAGAACGAATCGACCTGTACGTGGACAATGGGACCCATAAGTTTGCTATCCAACACATCTTTTAGTTTCATCATCGGTGTCGTAAAACGATTCTGCGCCACAACCGATAGCAGCTTACCACTCTTTTGCGCCGCTTCCAGCATCATATCCGCCTCTTGCAAAGAAGAGGCCATTGGTTTTTCGACAAGCACATGTGTACCTGCATGCAGAAAATCACATGTGATCGGTGCATGGGTATACGGAGGGGTACATACCGAAACCAAGTCAATGTTTTGATCCAGCAATTCATGATAATCGGTAAAAGCTCGTGCTCCTTTCAATCCATATTCGTTAATTTGTTTCTGTGCTTTTTCCGTGTACATATCCACCACAGCTATGATTTGACATCGTTTAGGAAATGCCAAATACGCTGTAATATGCGCTGCACTGATCGCGCCTGCTCCAATAATGGCTACTTTTAACATGAATGCATACCTCCCTTATTCCCTTCACAATACACAATAATAAAGCGCTTTTATGCGTTCATCTTGTGATAAAATGAAACTATATTGCGCTCTTGAAGGGGAGGCATTCCTAATGGCCATCATCACTGAGGATCAATTTAATCTGGCATGCCGTCGCACCTCCACCACTGCGTTCCGAGAGGTTTTTCACGCTCATTCACAGATGGAAATCACGTATATCCATGATGGATATGGACAGCTAATAACCGAGGGTCAGGCATTCTCCCTTGAACCGGGTACGCTGATGATATTCCGCCCTTTTCAGCTGCATCAGATCCAGATTCAAGTCACGAAAGAACATCCCTTTATCCGCAGCGTACTAATGTATGAGCAGCACCTGCTGAACCCGCACTCTCGGCAATTTGCCGTATCAAATCGTTTTACAATGGACCTTCTCGGGCAAACATCTCCGCTTCAACCGATTCGTCTTTCCCCTTCATCCCAAATGGTTCAGATGATTGAGCAATTTGCCGATATTCTACCTACATTACTTCCACATGAAGTGGAAGAGGATACACGAGTCTTTTTACTTGGACTGCTCGCACAACTTCGCTACCTTTGGAAAGACAGGCAGTATCCCAGCTCTACTACGCTCCCAACGAGTCCTCCCGCTCTGCATCCTCATGCTGAGGCTGTCATGCAGTGGATTGAAGAGCACTACAATGAACCGTTTCGTCTGGAGGATATCGCAGATACACTGCATCTCTCGCCTTATCATTTGTCCCATATATTTAAAAAAGCTACCGGTACCACCATCGTTGCTTACGCCCAAGCTACACGTATTCGTCATGCTTGTGTGTTACTCACAAGTACCACACATACTGTTCCGGAAATTGGCCACCGTGTAGGCATATCCAGCCCATCTTATTTTTGCAAAGTCTTCCGCAATGCAACAGGCACTACGCCGCATCAATATCGGCTGAATATGCAACGCAGATAAGAAGATTATCTACAAAATCATTTCTACAAAATAAAAAAGGAGAAAAAGGAATAAACTCCCTTTCGCTCCTCAGCCCCTAACACAACCTAAGCTACTCACCCGGTTTGCGTACATCCAGTCCCAACTTCTCCAAGAAGGGAAAAATCTGCTCACGTACCTGCTTCAGTTCTTCTTTCTGCTCCGCAGACAATCGTTCTTCATGCATGTTCCCATCCTGATCCATCACCATGGCTTCATATTGCTTCATCTGTTCATATAACGATTTGAACTCGGTAAACTGCTCCTTGGAAAACTTCGTCTCTGCCATTGCTAGCTGTTCCTTCCAAAATTGTTCCTGGTCCTTAGGTTCTTTTGGAGAGTCTGCACTTGCTGCTTCCAGCTTTTCAAAAAAAGGTTCCAGTTCTGCAGTAAGACGATTAAACTCCGTCTGTTGTGTGACACTCCATTGCTCGGGGTGCATCTCTCCCTGTTGATCCGCATTCTTCAAAGCCATTTGCCCCATTTGCTTCATCAGATCCATAAATTGAATGAATTCCTCTTCACTTAAATGTGCTTTGGCTGTCTGGAGCTTCTCTTCCAGTCTCATATAATCCTCCGATGTTCCACCCACCGCTGATATATTTTCCTGTGAACCATACATTTCGTTAGCCAATTAGGAATACCCCGCATAGGCTCCCGTAGGAAAGATGAGGACAGCAGCCAGCAGAACAGTAACCAGCCATTTTTTCCGATGTCTTTTGAGACGTGATTCACGTCGAACAGCATTTAAGATTTTATGTTTTGTTCTATCAGAAATTGTCCAGTTTTTGGTCTCTTCCTGGTAGGCTGTTCGCAGCTGTTCATCGAGATTCATGCAAATCCTCCACCTTTCCCCGAATACCTAGGTTCAACTTCTGATTCTGCCTCAGCTTGGTTAATGCCGCATGAATACGCGATTTCACCGTTCCTATTGGAATTTCCAATATGCATGAAATCTCTTCTTGCGTGTACTCGTTCAAATAGTGAAGAGTAATGGCCTGCTGGAGCTTGTACGGCAATCGGTGCACTTGTTCAACATCTTTAACCTGATCCATATCCCCATCTTTGATGCCAACTGCAACATTTTTACCGTTTCGTAGACATAGCCAATGCCTTGACCAACGCCTTGCTGTGATACTACAGCATCACCAAGTTCAGAGAACCCTTCCTTAACCTTATAATCATCCTTCTGGAATAGTCCTACTCCAACATAAACCGTACCGCTTGCAACCTTTCCAAGAAGCTCCCCCTGTCTTCGATGTGCCCGCTCAGCTCCATCCCCAAGTTCTTTAATAGTTTAACTATTGAATATTTCACCAGCAACCCTAACCGATCCACCATTTAATTTGGCCGTTGCTTTACCAGCGAATGTCCCAAGTTCTTTTAAAATCCCATATCAATCGACTCCCTCTGTTAAGACTATAAGCGTCAGATCTCACAATTTACTTACTTAATCTTTTCTTTAGTTGTTGCGTCAATATCTAAAACACCCAACTCTTTCTTCAATGTCACCAGCCCTGCCACTCCATCAAGGAAATTATCTTGAGCAAGTGCAGTATCCGTATTCATTTCTTCGAGGTCTTCCAGTTCACCTTTGGAGTAAAAGTTACTAAGCCTCCACATCGCATTAGATTTGAAGGTATAAGAATACTCAAAATCTTCTTGAATGCTCTTTAACTCACTTTTTCGTTCTGTAGTTAGCCCTCTTGGAATATCAATATCTTTAATACGATTTGCCGCCACTCTATACTGTCTTTCAGCTTCCTCGATCATCTCCAAATTCGGGATAGTTTCTATCGAAAAATCTTTCAATTCTTCGGCTACTTCATTTCCCAATTTCGATAGACCCTTATCAATTTCATTAACTTGCTTTTCAAATTCAAGGACAATTTGACCTTGTTCTTCAACAGAGCCTTCGCTAAAATGCTGAACAACACTATTGCAGCCTTTAACAGCGAGAATAACCAAGAAAATCAACACGATAATAAAAATAGATCCCCATGTACTACCCGACTTTTCTTTACTCATCTGAATTCCCTCCATGTTGAATGAATGATAGTGTAATTATTAAACGTGAGATTCTACCTTTCTCCCTTGATCATAGCTCCAAATTTTTCCTCATCTTGCTATCACTCATCATGTTGTTAATACTTCCAATTGATACCGCTATCTATTATGTCGGCAGTTTAGTAGGTCAAATTTACTATATAGATAACAATTAGTGACGATATTTCGAAATAAATCTCATGTTGACTTGATCTCATGAACGGTAATATCAGGACTATAGGTGAAAATGCGAATTTGGATGGAATAGATGCTTTGTTTAAAACATTAAAAGCCGAATATAATTAGTCTAAAATCCTGATAAGCATTCGGCTCGAAAGTATCGTTTTTAACCAAGAATTTGATTTTTTATGCAAAAAAGACTACTTGTGATAATCAATTTGGCTTAATTCGTTTTCAAGTTCACTCCATTCAAATACTTCGTCAAACTCATCTAGGACGTCTAACTCGTCTTCAATGTGACCATATAAATCCTTAAACTTACCTCCATATTTCTTTTCATATTCATTAATTTCTGAAACAAGGAAAGTAGTACGTTCTTCCATTGATTGCTTCTTTTTTAGTTGTTCTTTATATTTCATTTCTAA
Organism: Paenibacillus marchantiae; assembly: GCF_028771845.1. Lineage (NCBI taxonomy): Bacteria > Bacillati > Bacillota > Bacilli > Caryophanales > Paenibacillaceae > Paenibacillus > Paenibacillus marchantiae. The sequence goes on from NZ_CP118270.1 coordinate 41,601, forward strand.
ATCGTAATAAGTACCTTCTCGCTAAAGGATATATCTTTTTTCAACCTCATAATCTCGCTTACAGGCAAGTTAGTTAATTCAGGTGTACTATCCTCATCGAAACCTTCATTTAATATTCTTGAGGCAATTACTTGTTAAGTTATTTTCTATGTATTAGCTTTTATATCACGTACCTCTTCAAAGAATCTAACGACCGACTTCCCTACTGAGTATTTTTTGATTTTGAGCTATATAGAACCAATTCAAATCAAATTCTGCATATCCATAATCCATTGCATAACTTGCAATTCCACGAATACACTCATTAGAATATTGGACAAGTTCTTTACAATGACTACAGTAATAACAAGGAATATTGTAGATTGTAACTTTCTCATGCTTACCAAATATCTGCTGTAAATTCTGCTGGTAAATCCAAAGTGTGCATCTCTGCTACATTCGATGATATACAGGGCAAGTCATTACTTCTTTAAACCTGATTAAAAACCCTATTACTTTGTAGAAAGATAAAAATAACTGTCCCCGATCCAACCTACCTTAATCCCTTACCCCACAAGGTCTCACCGCCATTTTCGAGATAAAAATTCCTGTCCCAAAAATACTAAAAAAAGCCCTGAAAACTGGAAAGAAACTGGTTCAATTGTGAAGGAAACGACTAATAATTCGTGTCCCTGAAAGGATAGAGAAGTGCCTGAGAAAAAGTTTGAATCAACTGCTTTCAATCCCCAAAAGCCTTGATTAGAGTGGGTTTCTGCTTGATTACCTATTCGGGATTTTGGATGGGAATTCTCTGCTGGGATGATTTTGGGGATGAGAAAAAGACTGGAGGGATTGGTGGCGAAAAGCGGCAACCAAGTTCCAGTCTTTGGTGGTTTGGGGACAGTTAATTTTAGTTAGGGACAGTTAATTTGAATTTGGACAGGAATTATTCATGGGCTAAACCATCCGCTGCCTCATCGCTTCAAACAACAAGATCGTCGCCGCCATCGCGGCATTAAGTGACTCTGCCTGTCCCTGCATCGGAATTGTAATTGCATCGTCCACCAGTTGTGCAGTAGACTCCGATATGCCCTTGCCCTCATTACCGATCACAAGCCATACCGATTGTGTAAAATCATAACTGTAGCACGAATACTCTGCCTGCAAAGACGTACTAACCAACTTTACACCCGCAGCTTTTGCTTCAGGCAGCAACGACTCCAACTGCCCTTCGACAATGGGTAAATGAAACAATGAGCCCATCGTCGAACGGATCGTTTTCGGATTATAGACATCGGCACAACCCGCACCGAGCACAACACCTGCCGCACCCGCTGCATCCGCACTGCGAATGATCGTCCCCACATTACCAGGATCCTGAACATTGTCCAATACCACGACCAGCCCCTTGGAGGAAGACAACAAGCTTTGAAGCGGTTCACGACCTTTATGTACAATGGCAAAAACAGGTTGGGGGGTCATCGTATCCGTACACTTGGCGATAACTGCAGGAGATACACTGATCCATTCCACACGCTGAAGTGGAGCCTCCAGTCCAGCCAGTTCCTTGGGTACACCCTGCTCCCCATCGTAAACGATGCATTCCAGATCTGCCCCTGCACGCAGCGCTTCCTGTACGAGATGAATGCCTTCAATAATATATTTATGTTGACGGGTACGGTGCTTTTTCTCCAGCAGCTGTGCCCATTCCTTCACACGTGTATTTTGCGGTGATACAATATCCATCTTTCCATCCTTCCCGTCTGCGGGATTTTTTATCAACATGTTACATGACGAATTGAATTTCCCGCCTAAAGATTGCTTCATCATCCCATCATTATACTTATCACTTTGGATACGCAAGCTCCATTTTCGTCAAATGGTCTTTGTGACCAACAATGATCAGCACATCCCCGTCCGCAATCCGATCTTCCGCATACGGAGAGATATTCATCGAATTCCCACTGCGGATCGCCATCACGTTACACCCGAAACGAGCACGAATATTTAACTCCAGCAGATTTTTACCAATCATTTGCTCGGACGCTCTCATCTCCAAAATGCTGTAATCCTCAGATAACTCGATGTAATCGAGAATGTTTGGAGATGTCAGATGATGGGCTACACGCAGTCCCATATCCCTCTCAGGATAAATTACCTTGTCCGCTCCGATCTTCTGCAATACTTTACCATGAAGCTCATTTTGTGCTTTTACAATCAGAACAGGTACACCCATATCCTTCAGAATAAGGGTCGTGAGAATACTCGACTGAATATCTTCACCAATCGCCACAACGACGACATCAAAATTCCTTATACCCAGCGCCCGCAGCGCTTCTTCATCCGTTGAATCTGCCGATACGGCATGAGTCACCACATTGGACATTTCCTGGGTCCGCTGCTCGTCCGCATCAATTGCCAATACGTCGAATCCCATGCCGCTCAGGGCATTGGCTACACTTGATCCGAACCGCCCCATGCCAATGACGGCATATTGTTTTTTTGCCATTAGGGTCTAACCTCCCGCTGCACTTCAGCATTACGCATCTATTGGTAGTCTATTTTTCAATTAAAGGGTGAATGTTTACTTAAATATCCTTCGTAGTATACCACAAAGCCCAATAAACTTGAATGCGCTCACGCTTCCCAGGGAACAGTATTAGAGCAGCCGAATATACGAGGAGGGACTTGCGATGCCAATTACATTAAGCCTGCGTGAAGCGATTGTTCATAAGGTTCATGATAAAAGTGATGATCAGCTCCGGGAGATGATCGAAGGTTCTGTAGATGGACCGGAAGCAGCATTACCCGGACTTGGTGCCATTTTCGAAATGATCTGGAAGAACACGGAACCTGCCAAGCAGGAAGAATTAATTCAAATCGCGCAGGAGCATCTGCACACCATTCCCGTTCAACCCATCAGATAATTGAAGCCTTGGAGGGAAAGGTACCATCATCACGTTGTTCTGTCTGCAAAGAAAGATTTTGGCTCATTGGTCTGGATGATGCCTTGCTCCAAGAGCAAGCCAGTTATATCCCATTAGACTAATTAGTCTCCTCAACCAAACAAGGTACAGCCACTGAGCATAACTCAGGAGGTTGTACCTTGTTTGTGTATACCAGTATTTTAGAAAAGGAGAAAGCGGTTCAATTAAATATTTTAGCGATTTTATCAAACAAAGCTGATATTTCTTCATCTCCAGCAGTGGATGTATCCGTATTCCCCCATGCATTCTTAAGTGCAGCCAGAAGATCATTCTCATCATCCTCACCCGAAGAGGCAGCCCCTGATCCCGAGCTGGTAATGAGACTTTGCAACTCACTCAGCAAGGATTTCTTTTCATCAACAGTAAGCGCGTTGTTCATTGTGTTATCTTGGTTCTGCTCGTTAGAATTTTCTTGAATATTCCATGCAAATGGCGGCATAATCCCACCCATAGCTTGCATCATTGGAGGTGTTCCATTGCGATCAGAACGCGATGAATCATTTGCTGGCGGAGGTTCAGGGCGTTGGCTTTGAATCATTTCAGCTACCTGGTCAAACAGATCGGAGATATCCTCATCCGTTGCTGATGAGAGGTCCTGACCGGATAACAAATCAGATATGGAAGCCAAAGGGGTCACCGTGCTGCCACCAATCTCATTTGTTACTGCTGAAGCATCTGAAGAAGACAGATAACTTTGCAGATCAGATAACAGAGATTTCTGTTGATCCGTCGTCAGTATAAACGCATCCTCGCTTCGATTGTACGTTCTGCTGTAGTTTTCTGTTGGGAGTGAGGACTGTACCCCTCCAGCATATTCTGCAAATTCTTTGCTTAATTCAAGTGAATCAGCAGCCTTTCTTTGCGCAGTGTCGTATTCCAGGCTATTTAACTTGTTTTCGTTTGCCTTTACTGAATGATCATAGGACGTTGTGATCGAATGCCTGTTAATGGATAGTGACAAAATAGATCTCCTCTCTCTGTGTACATATATGAGTAGCCGTACCGTACACTTCAATTTAATCGGTTGCCAAACTGAATTTAACCTGAGAGCAGACTGAATGATGACTGAATGTTATTCTCCCTTTTTCCCTAATGCGGGGGAAAACCTTAATGAGATATAAACGCTGGGAACGACAAAAATGACCTAAACCCCTCTGATCAGGGATTAGGTCATTTGTTTCTGCTGTCTTTACTAGTTTAGGAAGAAACGGCTTATGGAGCTGTCTCCAGGAATTTCGCCGTCGGGTTTTTGTCCATTGCGGTTCTCATCGCGTATTCATTTTCGAACAGGACAACATAATTACCCTTTTTATCTTTTACCAGAGTGGAGTTGATCCGGAATTTACTTGGGTCCAAGTTCTCGTCCACGATCCAGCGCGCGAATTGATAAGGCATGCGCTGCAATTGCACGTCTACCCCATACTCGCCCTTCATCCGGTATTCGAATACTTCGAACTGGAGTTGACCAATTACGCCGAGAATGGTCTCGTCGAAACTTACGGTCTGGAACACCTGAATGGTTCCTTCCTCCGTCAACTGGTCAATCCCTTTTTGGTACTGTTTATGTTTCAACGCATTTTTCACGGTAACTTTGGCGAAAATCTCTGGTGAGAATGTTGGCAATTCCTCAAATATAACTTCGCTGCCTTGGCTCAGTGAATCTCCAATCCGGAAGATACCTGGGTCGAACAAACCGATAATATCGCCTGCATACGCCTCTTCCACAATATCCCGGTCTTGTGCCAGGAACTGCTGTGGTTGGGACAACTTGATCTCTTTGCCCACACGGTTATGCTTCACACTCATCCCACGTTGGAACTTGCCTGACACAATACGCAGGAACGCAATACGATCGCGGTGTGCAGGGTTCATGTTCGCCTGGATTTTGAAGACATAACCGCTGAATTTCTCATTCGTCGGCTGAATCTCTCCTGCTGTACTACGACGAGGTTCAGGCTTCGGTGCGAGTTGCAGGAAATTCTCCAAAAACGTCTGCACGCCGAAATTATTGATGGCACTACCGAAGAATATAGGTGTCAGTTCCCCACGCTGTACTTTCTCCATGTCGAACTGGTCTCCCGCTACATCAAGCAGTTCCAGGTCCTGACACAGTTGATCATGCAGATACTCCCCTGCCATCTCGCGGATAATCGGATCTTTGTAGCCATCTACTTTTTGTACTCTAATGGTCGAATGATCGTCCCCTTGGAACAATTCCACCTGATTTTTCATTCGGTCATATACACCGCACAGCTCGCGACCTGTACCAATTGGCCAGTTCATCGGTACCGAGCGGATACCCAGTACATTTTCGAGTTCTTCCATCAGATCAAACGGGCTTTGTCCTTCACGATCCAGCTTGTTGATGAACGTAAAGATGGGAATACCACGCTTCGCACAAACCTGGAACAATTTGATCGTCTGTGCCTCGACGCCTTTCGCCACGTCAATCAACATCACCGCGCTATCCGCAGCTGTCAGTGTACGATACGTATCTTCACTGAAGTCCTGGTGACCTGGTGTATCCAGAATATTGACACGATGATCCAGATAATCAAACTGCATGACGGAAGATGTAACCGAGATCCCCCGTTGCTTCTCAATTTCCATCCAGTCACTTGTTGCATGTTTGCTTGCTTTCCGAGCTTTTACTGTACCGGCAAGACGAATCGCGCCCCCGAACAGCAATAGTTTCTCGGTCAATGTCGTTTTACCCGCATCCGGGTGAGAGATAATGGCAAACGTCCGGCGTTTGTCCACTTCCTGTTGAAGAATGTTATCTGCAGCTTTGCTCATAGATTCTATCCCTTTCGTCCGTTCATTCACGTTAATCCGGCAAGGCCGGTCTACCATTCAATCTTTATGCAATCCGGCTATGCCGGTTGATTGTACATTCGCATTTCGCATATGAGGCAATTAAGCATCCTATGTTAATTTTACACATTTACAACGGAGTTCATCCTCCCTAAGCATTGTGCTTCCATTCATGCCGTAGACCTGATTTAGTATCCAACTTTCCTATTGTACCATAATCTTTACCGAAAATAACCGATTACGTACAGCAGATTCTTCTCTTTTCCGAATGCAAAAAAAGAGCACCCTTCCGCCATCATTATGGCATCCAGGTACTCATTATTCATTTCGCTTGCCACTCTTAGAAAATTAATGCGTCCAGTGCGTATTGTCCTCCACCTGTCAAAGCTAGTGCTACACCAACCACCAGGATCGCAAGGTTATATTCAAATCCGTTTTGCGTGGACCAGTATCCGTTCGCACCATGAACCTTCACAATCGCAATAACCATAGTCAGAGCAATCAGAATGCCGCCTACCGGTGTGAGCAAACCCAGAGCCAGCAGCAATCCGCCACCGAATTCAGCCAGCCCTGCCAGTAACGCAACCAATGCGCCGGGTTTCATCCCCATCGATTCAAACCAGCCGCCCGTTCCCTTGATTCCATATCCCCCGAACCATCCAAACAATTTCTGAGCCCCGTGCGCCATAAACGACAATCCAATCACCAAACGAATCAACAACAATCCTACATCCAACATTTTCTTTTCCTCCATTCAATATATACAAAATAGTATTCTTAGATTAAAGATATTATGCTAAATTTTTTTCTTCATGAATGTATTTCGTAACCCCTTCACGTGGTTCACATTTTATCTCATGAATAATGTACGTTTCCGATTCGTCATCGGGTTTCGTATGTCTTTTGCGTAATCTCTTTATCTCTTGAGTTGAGTATAAGTTATATACTTACTTTTTGTCAATAACTTATTTTATTATATGTAAAGTTTTACACCCCTCACTTCTCCATCGTAAAAAAGACCTGACAAGAGCGCATCTCTGCGTTCTTCCCAAGCCTTCTTTATAACAGTGTTAGTCTTTTCACCAATAGCATGACTTTGATCTAACCAAATCCCTGCCACTCGTGATTGTTATTCCCGCGATTAATTATTCACTTGCCAGACGACACTGTCTTCGTCCTGACCGTTCACCGGCCACCAGTGGAAGCCGTCCTGTTCCAGCAGTTTACCTGTTGCTTCAGGACCCCACGTACCTGCTGGATACGTATGCAGCTCACCGTGATTTTCCGCCCAAGCCGCCGCAATCCGGTCAACGAAGGACCATGCTGTAGCAACTTCATCCCAACGGGTAAAGTAGGTGGAGTCTCCTTCTGCTGCATCATGCAGCAGACGTTCATACGCCTCCGGCGAGTTGATTCCAATCATGCAGCTCTGACAGAAGTCCATCGCCAGCGGCTGAATCTCGGAGTCGGACCCCGGCTTCTTGGCATTGATTTTAATATAAATACCTTCCATCGGATTTACCCGAATGACGAGCAAATTCGGCTCCAGTTTATACTTTTTGCCCAGATAGACGTTACTCGGCATGGATTTGAATTCAACCACGATTTCGGTCGTTTTCACCGGAAGGCGCTTGCCTGTCCGTATATAGAACGGCACACCCGCCCAGCGGAAATTATCCACAAATACACGTGCCGCAAAGTAAGTCTCCGTATTGGATTCCGGATCAACCTTGTCCTCCTGGCGATAACCGGGAAGCTGCTTGCCACGATACTCCCCTTCGGTATACTGCCCGCGCACAACATTAGTACTCACTTCTTCATTCGAGGTGAACGCACGCAGAGAACGCAGTACCTTAACCTTCTCATCGCGGATGTCCTCTGGGAATAGGCGGCTTGGCGGCTCCATGGCAATCATCGTCAACATCTGCAGCATATGGTTCTGTCCCATATCGCGCAATGCTCCCGAATGATCGTAGTATCCACCACGTTCTTCCACACCAACCGTCTCTCCCAGAGTAATCTGAACGTTGGCAATATGTTTGTTGTTCCAAAGCGGCTCGAAAAAGGCATTACCAAAGCGAATCACTTCGATATTCTGTACCATTTCCTTGCCCAGATAGTGGTCAATGCGATAAATCTCTTCCTCACGGAACACTTCACGAATCTGCTCATTCAGATGCTCCGCAGATTGCAGATCATATCCAAATGGTTTCTCAATCACCAGTCGATTCCACCCGCGGCTCTCCAGCATTCCACCATCACGCAAACTATATGACACGCTGCCGAAGAGCTCAGGTGCCAGCGCCAGATAGAACAGACGGTTACCCGGTGTGTTAAACTTCGCTTCCAAACTCTCTGTCTGCTCACGTAATTCTTTGAAACCGTCCACGTTATTGATATCTAGTGATTTATACTCAAAATGTTCGACAAAAGCGTTCCACTCATCGGGTTCCCCCGCTGGATAGCGGCAAAACTCCTTAATGGATTCATAGATGTCTTCCCGGAATTCTTCTGGTGACCTCGGACGACGCGCTACACCAATAACCGCAAAATCTTCGGCTAACTTACCTTCGCGGTAGAGACTGTAGATAGCCGGAAACAGCTTCCGGCGGGCCAAATCACCCGTTGCTCCAAAAATGAAAAATACTGCACCTGGTGTCTGCACTTCATCTTGCATTTGTTTTTCGACCATGGGCTCCTCTTTCTTTCCGGGAAGACATCTCCACACTCTCCCCGAGCTATGTAATGGTGTTATATACGCAACATACAACCGTCAATTACCAGCAAATTTCCTTCTTGGATGTGATGCCATTTTAGCATAAAGCCCCATGGGTTGCACTAATTTTCCTGAGAAATGTTATCAATATTTTTCCACAATTCATGGAAATTTCATCTATAAAAATTCATGATCAAACTTATAAATCTGCTTTAATATTGCATTAATATTCAATCGTGATCACCGGGAAACCTACTGTAACTCGATTGGTCCCCTTTTCATCATCCTGATGGACCGCCAGCTGCATGTTCAAGAGATGCGTACCGCTTTTAATCACTATGGGCAAATCCGATGCCTCATATGACACGCTGGCAGTGCTGTTATCCGTATAACGTTCTATCGCTTGCATATTCATATCTACAGACAGCTGTTGCTCGATTTGCTGCAATTGACTGCTCGCGCCACTTTCCATTGCTCCTGTGCCCTGCACAGCGAAATTCCAAGCCGCCTTCATTCCGGAGTCTGTGAGCAACTGGGATACTTGTTCATGCAATGTGATCAATAAACGTTGGTCCGTATGTTCATTGCCTGATAACTGGACGATCGCGTAGTATTTATTTTCCCCCGTAACGACAACATTGACCAGAATGCCTGCTTGCTGAGCATCAGCAGCCATCTCACTACGATAAACATCATGCCCCGTCTGAACACCGCGTTCAGGCTGTTGCAATCCTAGCCGATGAGCAAGCAGCTCCGCCTGGTCTTTTGCATCTCCACGGCCTTCCCCTTGCCATTTAATGACTAAACGCTCCACATGATCGATTGCTGTATCGGCGGTCCTCATTAATTGTTCCAGCTTGCCTGCTTCGGATTCCGTCTTCTCAGCGTACACATGAGTCATGCCTACAAGTATAATGATTGCTAATGCGAGTGTGCCTACTGTCATCCATCGATTTAACATTCGAATCCTCCGCTCTTTCTTACATTCTATGAATCTATCAACAGCATGCCCCTATTACTCATTTGCTAAACTTCTTTTTGGCACACAAAAAAAGCCCTATCCACCATCTTCATGGCTGATCGGACCTTATATCATCTTATAGCAGAACAGACTTTCGAATCATGCTCCACCGATTTCTCAACTTCACTTGGGCACTCAACAAACCAATAGTGCATACCTCAACCTTCACACGCTTCTTTTTCTATTCCGCAAGTCCATTCTTATAAGCATAGATGGCTGCCTGTGTACGGTCATCCACGCCCAATTTTGCTAGTATGTTCGTGACATGGAATTTGACTGTCTTGATCCCAATAATCAGATCATCTGCGATGTCCTGGTTCGATTTGCCTTTAGCGACTAACCGGAGTACATCCATCTCCCGATCAGTCAATTCATCATGAGCTGGTGCCACTGCCTGCGGCTGTCGGAAACGATTCATCATTTTGGACGCCACTTGTGACTCCAAAACCGATTGCCCCCGAGCTGCAGCACGGATTGCATCTGCTACCTCATTGGCTCTCGATGTTTTTAGCAGATAACTGAAGGCTCCTGCCTCGATAACCGGATACATTTTTTCATCATCCAGATAACTGGTCAGTACAATGACCTTGCATTCCGGATACATTTTGAGCAGCTGCCGGGTGGCTTCAATTCCGTCCATCCCTTCCATGACGAGATCCATCAGGACAACATCAGGTTTATACTCCTGTGCCAAGCGAATACCTTCCTCACCGCTACCCGCTTCCCCCACCACTTCAATGCCATCTTCGGTATCCAGGACCGCAGCGAGGCCAATGCGTACCATCTCATGATCATCCACGAGCAACACTTTGATCGACGTTTCCACTTCCGTCTCCGTTTCTATTCCCGTCTCCATTGACATGTTCTTCCCCGCTTTCATCGTTCATCAAAGGTATTGTAATCTCAATTCGTGTTCCTTTGCCCGGCGCCGTTACAAATTGAATGGCTCCGCCAATTTCAGTCACACGTTCACGCATATTAGTCAAACCATAGGAGGCCTGTTTCTGATCGTCGAGATCAAATCCCTGACCATCATCGCGAATCAGTACCCGAATGGCATCTACCCGGCGCTGAAGTCGAATTTCCATCTTTTCTGCCTTCGCATGACGTAATGTATTGGACATCGCTTCCTGAATAATACGGAACAAATGATTCTCAATGCCTTTGATCAAATGAATGTCTTCATCCATTTCGAGCACAATGTCCATAGGTACTTTTGTTTTTAACTCCATCACAAGATCACGCAAACCTTGTTCGAGATGTTTACCCTCCAGGTAGACAGGTCGCAAATGTAATAGCAACGCCCGCATCTCAGATTGAGCTACCGACGCCATCTCTTCAATCAGGGCCACCTGCCGCTGGGCACGTGCAAAATCCTTTTCCATTCTTCGTCCAACCGCCGTTGCGGTCATGGAAATGGCGAACAACTGTTGCGACACGGCATCATGCAATTCTCGTGCCAACCGCTGCCGTTCCTCCACAATGGCCGTTATTCTGGCTTGTTCAGCAAGCTGTGCATTATGAGTAGACAATCGCTGGAGCGAAGATACCTGATCTTCCCACTTTTTTCCGATACGTCCAAGCTGCTCACTTAATCGCCCGACATCATCAATGCCGAGGTCCGGCACAGTACGTGAAAGTGACCCCTTTTCCCATTGCAGCAGCGTCTCTCGCAATAGTTCAAGCCTTCGTTTGACCCGGTAACTCTGATAGAAGCCGAAGGCCGCACCCATACCGACCAAGAGCAGCAGTAACGCTAGACCCGATTGAATCAGATGTCTCCATCCAGCAAACGGAGCAAGATAACCATATGTATACAATACATACAAGATTACAATGAGCACAATGAAAACAAGGAGGATCCCTTCACCCATACTTCGGGTTACCATGTCGGTATGTCGTTTTGTCTTCATCCGGGTCTCCTCCTTCTTCACCTATTTAACTTATTACGGATTACTGATGTTTAGGTCGCCAACAATATAAGAAATGACAAATTTTGCTTTATGTTCACTGGACTCATATCCAGGAGTTCTCCATACCAATTTGTTCATCATGCCACTATCCTGCTCTCCATTCAGGCTAATCCGTCCAAAGAGTACCGATGCCTCAATTTCAACACCATAATCTTCAGGCAGTATCAGACGAACATTCCCCATAACTCCCTGCAAAAGTACAATCGTTTGTTTCTCTTCCGGGAGGGAAAGTGACAGATCTGCATTAATCTCACCCATGGCATGCCATAGGCTCATACTCCGCAATGTCCATGGTGCTTGATCCCAATAGTACCGGGCCATGAAGTTTTGCTTGCGCATGATATTCCCATCTAGATGAATCTTTTTGTTTTTGGAATAAAAATAGGCCAGCGAAGCCAGTACAATCAAAAATACAATCATTAGATTATCAAGCAACAACAGTGCGGCACCGATACCGAGGTATCGATAACCTTTGTGTGTGTCCCCCTTACGAACTTGTACCATACCTATCGTTAACAGAATCAGTGCGGCGACGGTCAGTAGGTTAATATTTCGGTTCAGTAACATCAGCATGCCGATCACAATGATTACAACAGCAAGCCATTGACCCTTCTTATTCATCTCTGCCGCACCTCCTCTGTAAGTTAATCTTCCCAATTCGACGGAAAAGCCATATCAGGCTTTAAACACCTGTATGGCTTAACCTTTGTTCTAGAAACCGTTCTTTATTCACGATTTATAGAATATCATATTGTCTGCTGAGCGAACAGTTATTCTTTTGAAGTACCGCCCGTTTCATTTTTGGCACCATTGCCAATTTTGTTTTTCAGAGCTTGCAGCTGTTGATCCACTTTGAATTGCTTTTCGGTATCTACAGGGTTAGTGTACGTAGATTGTGTATTACGATAAGGTGCACGGCTCACATCAGCTTCAGCTTCCATTTGCATGATTTTCTCTTCCATGCGGTGGAATCCAAGGGATGCACCACCACTCTCGATCGAGTGCAAGCTGTTGATTTGAGACATTTGTTTTTTGGCTTTCGCCATCTGTGCACGGGATACGAGTTCATTACGTTTGTTACGCATTTTGTAGAACTCATCTTTCATGTCATGCAGCTGTTGCAGCAAATCTTTGGCTTGAGCTTCGGATTGAGCATGAAGTTCTCTGTATTCCGTAATTTTTTGATCGAAGTAGATTTTCTCTTCCAGCAATTTACGAGCCACTTCTTCCTGACCATTAGCCAGTGCAGCCTCTGCCTGAGACTCACGTTGTACCGATGTACGTTCTGCTTCGTCCAGACGCTGTTTCATACGACGCTCGTTCGCCATTTGTTTGGCGACTGTTACCTCTGCCTCATGAATTTCAGCCTCCATGTCACGCAAGTACTGGTTCAACATTACAATCGGGTCTTCCACTTTATCCAACATATCATTTACCGACGCTTTAGTCATATCCTTAATCCGTTTAAATACTCCCATTTTACTTTTCTCCCTTCTCGTAACGAGATAATTTTTGGCGAAGCTCTTCAACTTCTTTTTTCAATGCTTTTTTCTCAATATCTTTCATCATGGAATCAAGTTCACTTTCTTGCTGTGACCCTGCTCCGTAGGCGTTATTGTCGTAAGAACGTGGACCAGACTGAGGTCTGCTGTTGTATCCTGGGCCAGGACCAAAGTTTCCAGGGCCTTGATTATGGTTGTTTTGGAAAGGACCTCTTGGCGGCTCGTGATCAAAGTTGTTGTATCCTCTACCAGCGCCAGGACCAGGACCCGGACCATAGCCGTATGGATCATAAGGTGGATATGGCTCTTTTGGCACCACCAGTGCTGCGATGAAGTAGATTAACAACGACGTGCCGCCAGTTACGAAGATACTGATGACGAAGATGATACGCAGCAAGGTTGAATCCATGCCGATCGACTCGGATATCCCACCACATAATCCTGTCAGCATCCGGTCACGTGTTGAGCGATATAATTTGCTCATGTGCTTACTCCTTTCGTTTACTTGTATCCTCTTACGTGATCAGCACCATAAGTGTATGGATCAGCGTGATAGGGTTCTTTTGGCACTACCAATGCAGCGATGAAGTAGATCAACAATGATGTACCCCCCGTAGCGAAAATACTGATGAAGAAAATGATACGCAGCAGCGTGGAACTAAATCCAAGATTTTCAGATATGCCGCCAATCAAACCTGTCAGCATACGATTACGCGATGAGCGGTAAAGTTTATTCATGTGTCTACTCCTTTCTGTCATTGTTCAGCTTTTGTTTCAGCCGTTCCAGTTCTTTGTCCAGCGTAGAGGATGACATGGTGCCAGACGTACCTGACCCATCCTGACTCATCCGCCGCAAATCCCGGAGACTTTGTGCCTCATATTCGAGATCAGAAACTTGATCGTCCAGCCGGTTGAACATACGGGGTACATTCTGACCGTTGTAGTGACTTCTCTGATTCATTCGTTGCTGCAATTGAATCGTCTGCATACGAGCGTAGTAATATTGGCGTTTGCTATATACATTTTGATACTCCACTTTCAGTTGGTCGATCTGTTCGTCCAGTTCCTGTAAAGCCGCGTTGCTTTGTGCGTATAATTCATTGTATTGCTCCATTTTTTCCTCGTGGAGGATTTTCTCCTGTAAAGCAAGTTTAGCTAAATGCTCCTCGCCTGCTTTCAGAGCCATGGAAGCTTGTTCTTCCCGTTTGTGTACCATACCTGCTGCCTGATCCGCTTGTTGTTTCATTTGTCTGGTATGGCTTGCATATTGATGACGAAGCTTCTCGGCTTCACCGATGTCTTGGCGGGTCGAGACCAGAAACTGATCAATCAGTTTGACTGGATCCTGACTTTGCTCCAGATGTTCGTTTAAATTAGCTACGGTAATATCCCGCATTCGACGAAATACACTCATTTTGTCTGTCCTCCTTATCATAATCGTGAAAGCTTAGTAACGGCCACGACGACTGCGATTATTACTCAACATGGAGAATCCGAAGATGATTAACCCAATCGCGATGATCGGTCCGATCAGCCAGGCTAGTTTACCCAGCAATGAGAGGATACCGATGAAGAGAACAATCCATCCAAGCAGTACATTTCCTCGTTTAACTCCGTAGTAGCCAAGTGCAATCATCAGGATCGGAATTAGATAACCCATTAAATGTCCCAGTAGAGGAGTTAACTTCCCGAAGAGGAGGAGTGCACCCAATGCAATCAGTACAACCGCCCAGCCATTTCCTTTATTCCATCTCATAATTATTGTTCACCACCCTTTCGGTTCGTTAATTTTGGTTTGTGTGTTTGTTCGTTTGTTTCTTGTTTAACCTTATGTCCTTATTCTAGGGGAAACTGCGACTTTTCAAAACAGACCGTGGACGGTTTTTCATCCTAGACTCAGGTCGGGGATCGGGTTGGACCTTTGACTGTCCCTGGATCAGACCATTGGCCACTATACCGAATAAAGGCCTTAGATATCCCTTATTAACCTTCTTCAAAGCCGTTTCACCCCGTATGAATACGACGTCCATACCTCTTATCTACGTTCTCCCTCGACTGACGTTTCCCATTATGCCTTCCATTAAAGATAAAACGACCTCAATTATTATTTGAACGATTTTATGATCTTCATTTCCACTTGAATTTTTATTACTTTTTTATCCAAATAAACAAAATTTAGATTGTTCTATATGTAAGCGTTTACTAAAATAGAAAGTGTTACTAATCCAAAAGTCAGGAGTGGACCTGTGCGATCATTCAGCTATCTACATAAAATGATAGTCTTCGGAATCTTGTTAAGTACCCTGCCCATTCTGTTGACGGGAATCGCCGCTTTTATCTATTCTTCAAAACAATCAGAGCTGCATCGTGCTCAAGCTAATAAACAACTGTTAATCCAAATGCAAACCAACGTGGAGCACAAACTTGCAACCGTAAGCTATATGCTCGATCAGGCCGTTCGGTCACCGGACACGCTCCATTCGCTAACTTCATCATCATCGGTTCAGGGCACCGGGCCTTTGTTTGCTGAGAAGTTACAGACCGAATTCAAGAATATGAGATCATGGGAGCCTCTAATGGATATTACACTCGTAAATCAGACCCAGGATTGGCTTATCGATCATGCTGGCCTGTACCTGAATACTGATTTTCCAATGGCTCTGCCCATGAAAGACTTATTATCGAACACACTCACATCCGGTTGGCAGCTTACACCATCATCCGTGTTTAACAATAATGAACGCTTGATGAATTCAGGCTGCATTTACCATATTGCACTCGCCAGATCGATACCCGATGTAAATGTTTCTTCTGACGCTGCCCTGATTGCGGGAATTCCCGCATGTTCACTGCAAAAACCACTGGAAGAGGATTCACCAGACAGCTCTAAGGTCGGACTAATCATTTTGAATCGTAAACAACGCATCATGGTCCACCCCGATCCCGAATATATTGGTCAGCCATTGGCTGCAGCAGGAATAAAAGATAGCGAATCCGGTACCAATCTTAGCGAGCTGTTATCTATCCGTGGATTCGCTGCCTCTTCAGGCCAACGGGAGGTACGTATTGCAGATACACGTTACTCGCTGTCCTATACGCATTCTTCTCTAAAAGGGTGGACATATATTCTCATTTCGCCTACGAATATTCTTACTCACGAGTATGTTCAAATTGGGTTGCACACCATGTATATCAGTGTCGCTATGCTACTGCTTTCACTGTTGCTCTCATGGGCAGGTTCGAGAAGAATGGTTATACCCATACGCAAGCTTCTCGTACAACTTGGTGATAAACGCTTATCCAAAGGTAACTTGGAAACCAATTCTACCCTTCATATGGATGAATTTGAGCAAATCAGAGCTGGCGTTTCACAGCTGTCTGCTTCTCGATCCCAACTTGAAAGCAAATTGAATCAGTATAAGTTGCAGATCCGCACTCATTTTCTAATCAACCTGCTTCTGGGCAAAAATGCTCCATCCACTCTTCATGACACACTCAGAGAGAATGGTTATGGTTCACAGCTTCAAAAATGGCAACAAATAGCCGTCATTGCAATCCAGGCTGATCTTATGAATCACACCAAATATCATGCCAAGGATCGTGATTTGTTGCTGTTTGCCGTTCAGAATATACTGGAGGAGAGTGTTTATGCAGAACAACAGTTACTTCCTGTCGTATATGAACAGGCTGTTATTACAATTATCGGTACCCCTGAGAAAGATCGTGTTCGCTTTTCACAGCATGTGTATACGTTAACGGAACAACTACAACTTCAGATCAGTGAGATCCTTAGTCTCCAGGTAAGCATTGGCTTTAGTCGGCCCCACGTCTCCCTATTTCAGATACCGCAAGCTTATACGGAGGCCCTTGAAGCGCTCAAGCATCGAATGAAACTGGGAGCAGGCATCATCTTTCAATTTGAGGCGATCGATAATCGTACCTCCCATTGGGCACTTCCATATCCAGAATCACTGGAGTATACGCTGATTCAGGCTATCCAAAATGCCGATGAAGCCCAGGCCTCCTCTCATCTCCATCAGTTGCTTGAAGTGCTGTTCGGCATGGAATGTACACCGGAAGAATATCAGGTAGCACTTACCCGATTGTTAACACATATTTTGCAGATGATGCAGGAATCCGGTATACGATTGGGACAGATCTCCAAAGGCCATGGGTCTATCTTCAATGAACTTCATGCTCTACAGTACGCAGCTGAGGTTGAGCAATGGTTTAACAATCATATCATCATACCGATCATTCTCATTTTGAAAGAAAGACAGTACGCCCAATATCAGCACATATCCGAGAAAATGATTGCCATCATCCAGAAAGAATACGATAAGGATCTGACGTTGGAGGAATGCGCATCCAGACTTCACTACAATGCCAACTACCTAAGTAGTGTGTTCCGCAAAGAGACAGGCTGTGCTTTCAGTGAGTATCTGACGAAGTACCGCTTCAGTATAGCTAAAAAGTGGCTTGACGAAAGCGAGCTAGCGGTCAAGGATATTGCCGCACGGCTTCGTTATAACAACCCGCAGAACTTTATCCGTTCTTTTCGAAAATGGGAAGGGATCACTCCTGGACAGTATAGGGAACGAAAGCAGAAGCCTGATCTATCCATAAAGCAATAATTGGCTCTTTTGGTGATGAAGTACGACGGTTATAACTATTTCTATCTATAGAAGAAGAACGTTTGTTATTTAGTCGAAGAATAAGTTGTTTTATATATGAACATCAAAAGGGAGCAGTATAACTGCTCCCTTTGCTCCCTTAAAATTTCATCTAAATTGATTATTGCTGAAATGGGTGTACTGTTACTTGGGCCGTACCACTTTCATATTCGGTTGCTCCAATTGAATCAGAATTTTACCGAACTTCCCTCCACGTGAGAATGTAACCATACCATCCTTGTAAGTGTCTCTAATATATTGCTCAGCCAGGGCAAGTGAACCTTCATCCGTTGGCAGTTCATGCGTACTAAGCCACTCCTGAAGCTTATCAACGACTTCCTCAACAGACATCTCCATATAACTTGTTTCTTTAGTGATCAAGGTGGTGTAAGAATAATCTTTCAGGTACAGCAGCTGTTGTATATATCCCATATCTCCAGCGTTGTATGATGGATAGACACCTAGTACCTCTTTAAGCTCATTTATTAGTGTGTGTTCTCTCGGTCCAGCCATCGTGCTGATATAAACATACTTTCGGGCAGTGCTGATCGCCTGTTCAATCGTTTCCCAATTCGACATTGCCGGGCACATGGATGCAAATGCAAAATCATATTTCTTCTCCCAACCCTTGTCCTGAATCGATATATCCTCGAACCGCTCTGAAACGATATCAATACTGGATGTAAGGGATGCAGGAATTGTCTCCTTCATTAATGAAACTAACAGTTCAGAGGGCTCTACAGCTGTAACGGTCGCTCCTTTGGTTGCAAAAGGAATCGTAAAGATGCCCGACGCTGCTCCAATGTCTAATATCGATACCCCGTCAAAACTCACTCCCTGATTTTCAATCCAGCCTATGATGCGTCCGGATCGCTGCTTTCCTTCTTCTGTAAACGATTGTTGATGATATTCTCTAGCCCATCGTTCAAACGCTGATTTCGCGTCAAACGCTGCGCTCTTCATATTGTATGTTGAAGCTGTGGACTGATTCTTCCACGCTTCTTCCCACATAGATAGATCGAATAATATTTCAGAATGCTTGGATATATGTTTTTCCTCAGACACGTTGCTTCCCTCCATTTCTTTTATAAAATATAAATCCGCTCGCAAAAAGGATATTATCTTGTTTTGATAAGCATCTTTTATATGTTTAAAAGAGCTATAATATCCATAATTATTCAAAATAATATCAGAGACTTTATATGTCTACAATATACTCATTGAAGTTATGCGTCAATACATAAACAAAAATAACTTCATCTCCTTCTATAAGCCATAAGAAATTAGGGGATGAAATTGACGCAGTAGCACAGCAATTGAAAGGTCGCCAATTTACAGGTAAAGCACTACTTTGAATCTAGAGATACCAGAATGTCGCGTATTTGCCCAAGCACATCATGCTGAATTCCCCTGCAGTAATTGTTGTGGTGACCTACAAGAATCCATTCAGGATCCCCCTCTTTGCCTAAGTACCACAAGTCATCTTTCAACCCATCAAATAAAAAAAGCTCATTAGATTTTGCATCTAATGAGCTTTTCCTTACTTGCTTGAATACCGGCGAGAGGACTCGAACCTCCACGGTTTCCCACTCGATTTTGAGTCGAGCGCGTCTGCCATTCCGCCACGCCGGCATATGATGTTTTTATAAAAATATACTGGAGGCGCCACCCAGATTCGAACTGGGGATAAAGCTTTTGCAGAGCTGTGCCTTACCACTTGGCTATGGCGCCATATTTTGGAGCGGACGACGGGAATCGAACCCGCGACCCTCGCCTTGGCAAGGCGATGCTCTACCGCTGAGCCACGTCCGCATAATGGCTGGGGATATAGGATTTGAACCTATGCATGACGGAGTCAAAGTCCGTTGCCTTACCGCTTGGCTAATCCCCAAAAAACAAAAGGGCGATCGAGGGGAATTGAACCCCCGAATGCCGGATCCACAAACCGGTGCGTTAACCACTTCGCCACGACCGCCATAATACAATATGCTCTTAAAAGTTAATTGGCAGGGGCAGCAGGAATTGAACCCACACCAACGGTTTTGGAGACCGTTGTTCTACCTTTAAACTATGCCCCTAAAAACTGGTGGAGGATGATGGATTCGAACCACCGAACCCGTACGGGAGCAGATTTACAGTCTGATGCGTTTGGCCACTTCGCTAATCCTCCAGGATTACATGGTGCCGGCGAGAGGACTTGAACCCCCAACCTACTGATTACAAGTCAGTTGCTCTACCAGTTGAGCTACACCGGCGTATTAAGTTGTGATAAATGGTGGCTCGGGACGGAATCGAACCGCCGACACGAGGATTTTCAGTCCTCTGCTCTACCGACTGAGCTACCGAGCCACAATAAAGTTTAATCTCGAAACGTTACACTTTATCTAGGGCGTTCGGTGCCATATAGCAGATTTAGTGAACAGCTTCCTCATGTAAAGATTAAAATGGCGGAACCGACGGGATTCGAACCCGCGATCTCCTGCGTGACAGGCAGGCATGTTAGGCCAACTACACCACGGTTCCAGATCACTTTCTTGAAAGAAAGTATAATTGCGGGGGCAGGATTTGAACCTGCGGCCTTCGGGTTATGAGCCCGACGAGCTACCGGGCTGCTCCACCCCGCGTCGTTATTAAAAGTTATATGGTGGAGGCTGAGGGGATCGAACCCCCGACCCTCTGCTTGTAAGGCAGATGCTCTCCCAGCTGAGCTAAGCCTCCGAACAACACATTTATGATCTTATCATAAAACTGCTGTGAAAATCAACTTCTTTTTTTGAAGTTAGATATGACCCGTAGGGGATTCGAACCCCTGTTACCTCCGTGAAAGGGAGGTGTCTTAACCCCTTGACCAACGGGCCTTACTATGGCGGAGAGAGAGGGATTCGAACCCTCGAGACGCTTGTGGCGCCTACACGATTTCCAATCGTGCTCCTTCGGCCAACTCGGACACCTCTCCATATGGCTCCCCGAACAGGGCTCGAACCTGTGACAACTCGATTAACAGTCGAGTGCTCTACCAACTGAGCTATCAGGGAATATGCTTCAGAGATCATTCTCTGAAAACTAGATCCGAAACGAAATGTGCGATTTATAACTTGCATATTTGGATAAGCCCTCGACCGATTAGTACTGGTCAGCTCCATGCATTGCTGCACTTCCACCCCCAGCCTATCTACCTCGTCGTCTTCAAGGGGTCTTACATACTGGGAAATCTCATCTTGAGGGGGGCTTCACGCTTAGATGCTTTCAGCGCTTATCCCTTCCGTACATAGCTACCCAGCGGTGCTCCTGGCGGAACAACTGGTACACCAGCGGTACGTCCATCCCGGTCCTCTCGTACTAAGGACAGCTCCTCTCAAATTTCCTACGCCCACGACAGATAGGGACCGAACTGTCTCACGACGTTCTGAACCCAGCTCGCGTACCGCTTTAATGGGCGAACAGCCCAACCCTTGGGACCTACTTCAGCCCCAGGATGCGATGAGCCGACATCGAGGTGCCAAACCTCCCCGTCGATGTGGACTCTTGGGGGAGATAAGCCTGTTATCCCCAGGGTAGCTTTTATCCGTTGAGCGATGGCCCTTCCATGCGGTACCACCGGATCACTAAGCCCGACTTTCGTCCCTGCTCGACTTGTAGGTCTCGCAGTCAAGCTCCCTTATGCCTTTGCACTCTTCGAATGATTTCCAACCATTCTGAGGGAACCTTTGGGCGCCTCCGTTACTCTTTAGGAGGCGACCGCCCCAGTCAAACTGCCCACCTGACACTGTCCCCGCACCGGATTACGGTACCAGGTTAGAACCTAGATACGATCAGGGTGGTATCCCAACGGTGCCTCCACGCAAGCTGGCGCTCACGTTTCAAAGGCTCCCACCTATCCTGTACAGATCGTACCCAAATTCAATATCAAGCTGCAGTAAAGCTCCATGGGGTCTTTCCGTCTTGTCGCGGGTAACCTGCATCTTCACAGGTATTAAAATTTCACCGGATCTCTCGTTGAGACAGCGCCCAAGTCGTTACGCCATTCGTGCGGGTCAGAATTTACCTGACAAGGAATTTCGCTACCTTAGGACCGTTATAGTTACGGCCGCCGTTTACTGGGGCTTCGGTTCACAGCTTCGGATTGCTCCTAACCGCTCCCCTTAACCTTCCAGCACCGGGCAGGCGTCAGCCCGTATACTTCGCCTTACGGCTTCGCACAGACCTGTGTTTTTGCTAAACAGTCGCTTGGGCCTTTTCACTGCGGCCCCCTCGTGCTATTCACACTACCGGGGCACCCCTTCTCCCGAAGTTACGGGGTCATTTTGCCGAGTTCCTTAACGAGAGTTCTTCCGCGCGCCTTAGAATTCTCTTCTCGCCTACCTGTGTCGGTTTGCGGTACGGGCACCATCACCTGGCTAGAGGCTTTTCTTGGCAGTGTGAGATCATGACCTTCGCTACTATAATTTTCGCTCCCCATCACAGCCCAGCCTTAATGATGTGCGGATTTGCCTACACATCAGCCTCACTGCTTAGACGGACATCCATCAGTCCGCGTCACTACCCTGCTGCGTCCCCCCATTGCTCATAACGGCTTACGGTGGTACAGGAATTTCGACCTGTTGTCCTTCGACTACGCCTTTCGGCCTCGCCTTAGGTCCCGACTTACCCTGAGCGGACGAGCCTTCCTCAGGAACCCTTAGGCTTTCGGCGGATCAGATTCTCACTGATCTTTTCGTTACTCATACCGGCATTCTCACTTGTATAATGTCCAGCGCTCCTTACGGTACACCTTCAACCCTTATACAACGCTCCCCTACCCCTGATACATAGTATCAAGCCATAGCTTCGGTGGTGTGTTTAGCCCCGTTACATTTTCGGCGCAGAGTCACTCGACCAGTGAGCTATTACGCACTCTTTCAATGGTGGCTGCTTCTAAGCCAACATCCTGGTTGTCTGTGCAACTCCACATCCTTTCCCACTTAACACACACTTGGGGACCTTAGCTGATGGTCTGGGCTGTTTCCCTTTTGACAATGGATCTTAGCACTCACTGTCTGACTCCCGGAAGTAAGTCTATGGCATTCGGAGTTTGACTGAGCTTGGTAACCCTTGCGGGCCCCGCACCCAATCAGTGCTCTACCTCCACGACTCTGTTTTCCGAGGCTAGCCCTAAAGCTATTTCGGGGAGAACCAGCTATCTCCGAGTTCGATTGGAATTTCTCCGCTACCCCCACCTCATCCCCGCATTTTTCAACATGCGTGGGTTCGGGCCTCCAGTGCGTGTTACCGCACCTTCACCCTGGACAGGGGTAGATCACCCGGTTTCGGGTCTACGTCCACGTACTATGTCGCCCTATTCAGACTCGCTTTCGCTGCGGCTCCGGCTCTTCACCTTAACCTTGCACGGGAACGTAACTCGCCGGTTCATTCTACAAAAGGCACGCCATCACCCCTAAAACGGGCTCTGACTTTTTGTAAGCACACGGTTTCAGGTTCTATTTCACTCCCCTTCCGGGGTGCTTTTCACCTTTCCCTCACGGTACTGCTTCACTATCGGTCGCTAGGAAGTATTTAGCCTTGGCAGATGGTCCTGCCGGATTCATACGGGGTTTCACGTGCCCCGCACTACTCGGGATACATCTCGGAGGGAACAGACTTTCAAGTACAGGGCTTTTACCTTCTTTGGCGGGCCTTTCCAGACCTCTTCGCTTAACCGGTTCCTTTGTAACTCCATGTGAGATGTCCCACAACCCCAAAGAGCAAGCTCTCTGGTTTGGGCTTCTCCGCGTTCGCTCGCCGCTACTGACGGAATCACTATTGTTTTCTCTTCCTCAAGGTACTTAGATGTTTCAGTTCCCTTGGTATGCCTCTGCATAACCTATGTATTCAGTTATGAGTAACTGGAAATTACCCCAGCTGGGTTTCCCCATTCGGACACCCCCGGATCAAAGCTTGCTTACAGCTCCCCGAGGCAGTTTCGTTGTTCGCCACGTCCTTCATCGGCTCCTAGCGCCTAGGCATCCTCCGTGTGCTCTTAGTAGCTTAACCAATTGCTCCAAGGAGCAAATGCAATCTACCGTTTTTATTGAAACTTGTTTAACACAAGTTCAGCTTAAAAAGGAATGTTCTAATTCGCAAAATTTCGTTTCGATATCTAGTTTTCAAAGAACAAGCTCCATGCAAAAGCAAGCTGTTTGAGAGTTTGAGCTCTCAAAACTGAGCAACGAGTGAGTAATTTTTGCAGCTAAGCTGCATATTTGAATGTTTCCACTCGGGAAACGATTCTCCATAGAAAGGAGGTGATCCAGCCGCACCTTCCGATACGGCTACCTTGTTACGACTTCACCCCAATCATCTATCCCACCTTCGGCGGCTGGCTCCTTGCGGTTACCCCACCGACTTCGGGTGTTATAAACTCTCGTGGTGTGACGGGCGGTGTGTACAAGACCCGGGAACGTATTCACCGCGGCATGCTGATCCGCGATTACTAGCAATTCCGACTTCATGCAGGCGAGTTGCAGCCTGCAATCCGAACTGAGACCGGCTTTGTTGGGATTGGCTCCATCTCGCGATTTCGCAGCCCGTTGTACCGGCCATTGTAGTACGTGTGTAGCCCAGGTCATAAGGGGCATGATGATTTGACGTCATCCCCACCTTCCTCCGGTTTGTCACCGGCAGTCTATCTAGAGTGCCCACCCGAAGTGCTGGCAACTAAATATAAGGGTTGCGCTCGTTGCGGGACTTAACCCAACATCTCACGACACGAGCTGACGACAACCATGCACCACCTGTCTTGAATGTTCCGAAGAAAAGGTACATCTCTGCACCGGTCATTCAGATGTCAAGACCTGGTAAGGTTCTTCGCGTTGCTTCGAATTAAACCACATACTCCACTGCTTGTGCGGGTCCCCGTCAATTCCTTTGAGTTTCAGTCTTGCGACCGTACTCCCCAGGCGGAGTGCTTAATGTGTTAACTTCGGCACCAAGGGTATCGAAACCCCTAACACCTAGCACTCATCGTTTACGGCGTGGACTACCAGGGTATCTAATCCTGTTTGCTCCCCACGCTTTCGCGCCTCAGCGTCAGTTACAGCCCAGAGAGTCGCCTTCGCCACTGGTGTTCCTCCACATATCTACGCATTTCACCGCTACACGTGGAATTCCACTCTCCTCTTCTGCACTCAAGTCACCCAGTTTCCAGTGCGATCCGGGGTTGAGCCCCGGGATTAAACACCAGACTTAAATGACCGCCTGCGCGCGCTTTACGCCCAATAATTCCGGACAACGCTTGCCCCCTACGTATTACCGCGGCTGCTGGCACGTAGTTAGCCGGGGCTTTCTTCTCAGGTACCGTCACCTTGAGAGCAGTTACTCTCCCAAGCGTTCTTCCCTGGCAACAGAGCTTTACGATCCGAAAACCTTCATCACTCACGCGGCATTGCTCCGTCAGGCTTTCGCCCATTGCGGAAGATCCCCTACTGCTGCCTCCCGTAGGAGTCTGGGCCGTGTCTCAGTCCCAGTGTGGCCGATCACCCTCTCAGGTCGGCTACGCATCGTCGCCTTGGTGAGCCGTTACCCCACCAACTAGCTAATGCGCCGCAGGCCCATCCCCAAGTGACAGATTGCTCCGTCTTTCCAGTTCTCTTCAGGAGAAGAAAACAACTATTCGGTATTAGCTACCGTTTCCGGTAGTTGTCCCAAACTTGAGGGCAGGTTGCCTACGTGTTACTCACCCGTCCGCCGCTAACTATCAGAGAAGCAAGCTTCTCATCAAGTCCGCTCGACTTGCATGTATTAGGCATGCCGCCAGCGTTCGTCCTGAGCCAGGATCAAACTCTCCAATAAAGTATTGAAAAGAGCGATAAGCTCATTTTGAATCTGACGAGATTAAAAATCTCATTTATTTCGCTTCGAAATCATACAGTCCGAAGACGTGTACCGATTTCTCAGCGTCGATCTTGCAAGCAAGATCGTTACTCACTCGTTGTTCAGTTTTCAAAGATCAAACTCGATTTGCGTTACTCTTTTTCGTCTCAACCGTGTTTTCGGCGGCGACTTAAATAATATATCACATCTCGTTTGTTTTCGTCAAGAACTTTTTTTAATTTCTTTTTTTGAAGCTTCCGTTCTTCACTAATTCCTATGCAGAATTTATCATTTGTTGACGATAAGCTCGTTTGAGGAACGAAATATAATGTATCATATTTCCTGAATAAGAGTCAACCTCTTTTTATAAATTATTAAACAAACAAAAAAGGAAGGTTTCCCCTCCCACTTTATAATCCATATAACGTCAGGCTTCACGAGTAACTACGCCTCAATCCAATAGCGGATTTCCCGCCCATCTCCTCCTATAAAGGATGGCCATCCTGCCGATTCTTTTACTATAGAACGAAACACCAGCTTACGAAGGATAAGCGGCAAATCCTCCCGTACGAATCTCAACTGTGGATGATGGACAAGTTCATCCATACTCCAAGGTTCTCTTCGACTTCCAAGCACACGCAGAAGCAATCCAGAGCAATCGCTCATTTTGGACATCACTGAGAATTCACAAGCAAGCAGCACAAGCTCAACTCTCTGTTCCAGCGTCTCTGAACTTACTGTAAGCTCCTGATAGAGCTTCCACAAAGCACGATCCAAACTCTGCACATGTGTCCAGACCGCATGATCTGGGTAGATCCCCTGTTCAATAAGTACAATTCTTGCCCAGTTCCCCAGAGCCTCAAGAACATTGTAATAGGCATCAACAACATGTCCTTCTTGAATGTAACGTTTCGCTTCCACATACATTCTCAAAAAACTGGCGAATTCATGTAGCAGCTTTTGCTCACGCAGTTCGGTTCCAAAAGCAGATAGTTCCTCTCGCAAATCGCTCAAGGCGTTATCCGCTTCCCAGATGATCTCACCTTCAATCAGGCACTGCATGATGTTATTGTTATCCCCCGTGATTACACTGCTCTGCAGCTCATGACGGCTGACATAGATTATTTGATAACGAAGATCACCATATTTGTAGTGTCCAACCTTGGATATCAACTGGTCGGTATTATGAACAACAAGTACGAGCAATTCAAAATCCTGGATTAGGGAGCCGTGGAATCGCTCTCCCGGGTGGGAATAAGCGATAGCCCCAACTGCCCCTGTCTCTTCCGACTGTTCGGACAAAAAAGCAAGGTTCTTTAGTTCCACGATTCCCTCCATACAATTCATGGCAGATAAGCGCCAAGTCAGTTATAATGTAATTCTACATGTAGGCTGAAGTTTCCTTCTTATCCAGGTCCGATACTACTCATACGATAGGAGCATTTTTCATGATTTTTAAATCAGCAAAAATTAATGCTTTTCGCACTTGGGGACTACTGCTTACCATGCTAGGCATGGGCCTAATGGTACTGGGAACGGCAGGAATTGTATTCTGGGGACACGCAGGCAAAGTATTTGCTGCTGTGGGGCTCGTCATCGGCCTGATCGCCATGATGGCTAGTCTGGCCATTTATTTCTGGGCTGGTATGCTTTCCACAAGCGCAGTACAAGTGGACTGTCCGGAATGTGGCAAGTTAACCAAAATGCTCGGCAAGACGGATCGTTGTATGTTCTGTCACACCATCCTTACCCTGGACCCTAATCAGGCCAATACTACCAGTTCACAACTGAAAGCGCATTCCACACCTCCATCCCCTTCCGACACAGATCATGGCATGAGTTCCAACAGCTAGATTTTCTTTTCATCAAAGCCCAGAGACAAAAAAAAGGCCCGGTATCTTCACCGGACCTTTTTTTTGAATTTCAGAAAGACTTTTAAATTAATTAATATAAGTTCAAAAGAGCAATTTCATGTTTATTTCGAATACCCTGCCTGTTTTAGCGTCTCCCATGCTGATGCATCGGCGAAGCTTCGATTCCATGCAGCTACTCCACCCAATTTCAACGAAGCAACCAAATCAACACGTGCCTGAAGCGAAACGGCATCTTCTATCCAGATTTTCTTAGTGGCCCCATCCTCGGAATATTCCACATAATTCTGTCCGCTTTGTTTATCCAGAATAGGTTTGAGTTTCTTTTCCTTGATCAGGTCTGCGACGGTGCTCATGCCTACCGCTTTGGAGGACACTTTCACTTCTCCTTGATCATTGGTCTCTTCCGTCCAGATTCGAGTATATAGCGGCACAGCCATAATCAATTTGTTCGATGGTACTTCATCCTCTTCTAGGATCTTTCTCATAGAAGACTCGGTCCAAGGAAGCGAGGCAACCGAACCGGCCTTTGGACTCGCAGCCCAGTGCTCGTCATACGCCATAACGACAATATAATCGGCAAAAGAGCCTAACGAGCGACGATCCAGAAAAGCAGACCACATCTCACTGTTCGATTTCGGCGTCACATCAACCGAGAGCATCAAACCATGAATGCGCGCCATTGCTTTGATTTCGCGGACAAATTGAGTGATATTCGGTCCATCGTCTGTATAGACATTCTCAAAGTCAATGTTAATGCCGTCCAAATGATACGTCTGTGCATACTCTAGCATCTGCTCTATAATACGCGTACGTGTCTCATATGAGGCCACGGCTTCTTTCGTAACATCCGGATCAAAGCTGTTATCCATCAAGCCCCATACTTCCATGCCGGAATGGTGAGCCCAGTTGACGTATGCTTTATCCCCTTTACTTTTTACGTTGCCTTGTCCATCTGTAATATGGAACCATGTGGGGCTTACCACATTAACTCCAGGCATCTTGCCAATCGAAGACACATCAGGCTGTCGGTTGTATACGGCTTCCCAAACCAGGTTGACCGGTTTATTCTGCCACTTTTTCTCCGCCGCAGTCAGGGTAAATTTAGGCTTGTCCAGTTCCTTTTTCTCCGTAATAGTGACATACTTATTAGCCACATAACCGGCATAACCATTATCCAACTGAACAAAGCTCTGGTCATCACCTGTCTGCCATACCCTTACTCGTGCGTCCTGCTCCATATCGGCGATGATGGGAGAAGATTCTCCCCCGCGTTTGTACAAAGGAACCGTTTTGTCTGCCTTGGAAGACAATGTATTAATCTCCGCATACTGAATCGTGTCACCTCCACGCATCAGCAGAACGGCACCCGTTGTAACATCTTCCTGTATAGCTATCCCATATACTTCTTTCAATGGTTTGAGCGGAATATAAGCTTCCCCCCCAACCACCTCCGGTTTAACCGTCATGGGATAATCTCGATGATTAAGTTCCGCTTTCGTACTGCCTTCCTTCATATGGAGTACTCGCTGCGGTGTTGCAATAATGATATCTCCTGTGTCTGCTTCATAACGTATTCCGGAATCGATCGCCTCTTGCAGCACCGATACAGGCAATTTAAGCTGATCTCCCGTTCCTGAAGCCTCGCCATCCATCAATTGTCCGTCTACAAAAATAGGTTGATTCATACCAATCCAGTCGGGGTCTTCGTGAATCTGATTAAGCCAAACATTCGTTATTAGCCAATAAGCACCGCCTGCAACAACACAGGCAGCCAAAAATCCAGGCCAGAACGAGCGGCGCTTCTGACGTGTATATCTGCTTTTTCTACTCAAACGTCTACCTCCGTTAATCATGCTGAATCATGAAATAGCTAAACTGCTGAAGACTATATACATTCTATCGTCCTAAAAACAAAAAACGTGAAGAATCCAAACTGAATTCTGCACGTTAATATTGTAATTCATCTCTCTTAATCCCTGCAACTTTTACAAACACCATATACTTCCAACCGGTGACCATGTACTTCAAATCCTGTACTTGACTCCGCCTGGAGCTCCACGCTTTTTAGCGAAGGATAACTAAAATCTTCAATCTTGCCGCATTTATCACAGATAACATGGTAATGATCCGTCACATTGGCATCGAAGCGACTTGAGTTATCCCCGTATGTCAACTCCCGGACCATGCCCGCTTCCAGAAACATCTTCAAATTGTTATATACAGTCGCCACGCTCATACTGGGAAACTGGGGTTCAAGCGCACGGTAAATTTCATCGGCTGTCGGATGCCCCATGGATTCCATCAGATAGTTCAATATGGCATGACGCTGGGGTGTAATACGGACACCGGTCGTTTTCAGATGCTCCAACGCATGTTGGACACGTGTTGCCATAAAACCCACCGCCTTACCTTTCATTACTCTGCAGAGACAGAATGTATGATCACATGTTCTCTTCATTCAGAGTTGATCCTCGGCTGGAACAACGACATTACATTTTCCTGCCGTGTAACCTTGCCAGTTTATATTTATTGTACGGCGATTGCAAGTTTATTGTCAACGCGCCAGTCAGGGAACTTCGGACGTTTGGTCTTGGGAATTCTGTCCGTCTTCGGTCATTTGTTCCAAGTTATCGTCTGTATCTTCCGAATCCAATGAATTCGTTCCAACAGGAGGCACTGCAGGATTACGATCAATAGTAAGGTCGCTGTTACCTTCAACTTTAACAGTATACTCTCCTTCACCAAGCTGGCCCTCAATCGTTTTATTCTTCACTTTAAACGGCAGATCCGTTTGCAGATCTCCATAACTGCTGGAACCACTGAGGCTATAATCCCCCCGCTCCGGAAGCAGAATGTTAATAGCACCTACAGCGCTATAAACGTCCCAGTCACCGCCTACTTTGGCGGAAACAATACTTATACTCCCATTGAGGGATTGAGCTTTGACTGCCAAGCTTGCGCCGTCTACATTGATATTTCCGTTTCGGGTATCCGCTGTGATCTCTCCGACGGAGTCCGTGATGTTAATACTTCCGACTTGTGTAGTCAGATTCACATTTCCAGAAACCCCACGGGCCTTCATGTCCCCACGATTACTGTTCAAGTCCACATTTCCGATCGCATTTGCCACAACGACATCACCATTCAGCGTTTTACCGGAAATATCACCTACGGCATTCGTAATTCTTATCCGTCCATTTCCGGTCTCGGCCAAAATGGTACTAATGGCTTCCGGACGATTCAACAATATGGCTCCATTGGACGTCCGAATATCGAGATTGAAACGACGATCATCCGGGATCGTTATGGTGATATTCATCCGCGGCTGTGTTTTCTCGTTCTCTCCATACGTTTTGCCTGTAGTCTTGATATGAATCACTTTTGTCCCGTCTGCCTCAACAAAAGAAGCGTCCGCCACTGCTTTGGCCTGTACTTCAGTTGTCTGATCCACCCAAACTACCGTGCGCACTTCAATTTCTTCCGTATCCCCCCGCTGTATCGAGATATCCCCGTTCACTCCCTCAACAACAAGGTCCGATGTATCCATACCTACAGGCACCCGAATCGTGCCCTTATCTTCCATATATCCTGCTGCCTGACTATAGTCCATGGATGCCGCTCCGAGATTAAGACTCACCCTGTTCCACAAATGCATATAATGATCCTGCTCAGAAACGATAAATACAGAAGCCGTCAGGACAAGGGACGTCAGGATGCCCTTCGCATCGGGTCTGAAGCGCATTTTAATTTTCTCACCTTGGTTGTCTGAACCTGCATTCCCTCTTCGACGTGTCACTAAGAACAACAGTATGTATTCTACACCTAACACAACGAGCAAGAGGGGCCACCAATCGACCATCTCATATACATAGTCCGTTCCCCACCGTTTATCCAAAATCAACAGCACACCGACAGCTACGAGTAAGGCGGCAGCCGTATAGCGGCCGACCCGGACTTTACGGTTCATGGCTATCCCTCCTTGAATAGTTCACACTAGATTTTCTTCTTGCGAAGCATGACCCAGATTTCCCGTCCGAAAAGGATTAGTCCTCCTGCGATCATCAGAACAGCAAAAGTGTATCCGCCATACACAGCGATTAACTCTTTAAACCAACGTGGTTTACGAAAGAACAATACCAGCAGCGATCCCCCTACAATCAGGAGCAATCCAAACGAAATGCCTCTTTCCCACACCATCATGGCTTCCCCTGCAGAACGTTCATTAGGAATGGGCTTGTCCGAGCTATTGTGGGTAACCGCTCTTCTCCTGCGCATCATCACCCAGTCCGCAGATTGCAATACGTCGAATACATTGTAAAAGTAAATCACCGGAATAAACAACGCCAACAGGATAAGCAATGGTACATTGATCTGTATTCCAATGGTTGAGAAGTACAAGAGTGCTGACAGGTCCAGTAGTACAAGCATCATGAAAGTCAGACCTCTCATGTATAATCGGAGATAAATATGGCCCAGACCCGGAATAACCGCACTTAGTAACCCGGCAATAAACTTGTGAGTTCGATTTCGGACAGGTTTTCCGCGCGTTCCGCTGGAAGTGTTGTTCGACTGACGTTTGCGTTTCATAAACGACTCCTTTCTTCCGGGCTGATGTTCCCGCTCTTCATGCATTTGGTTAGATAGTACCCTAAAGAGCCGGGAGAGTAACTGGAAGAAATATGGTTATGAGCAAAAACCCTCCGGCACTAAAGGCCTCAGAGGGTTTAATTCAATTATTCGACTGACACTTTCGTTACATGTTCCCACTGTCTTAACTTGGATACGAGATGCACTGCACTCAATTCATGTGGCATGTAGACATGCAGCACAATTTCAATTTTGCGTTCAACCGATATCATTTCAGCATAAGCCAAATCCTGTTCATTCACCGTTATTTTACGGATTTTGATCTTCTCCTGCTCCATAAATGAAGATACCTGTTCCAGAAAACCGGGCTCAGACAAAGTATGAAGTGTAACGACATGCAGTTTGTTTCCTCGTATATACCTAAGCTCCAACTTGTTGAATACCCAGAGATTAAGTAATACCAAGACGGTTGACACGATGGAGGCAAAAAAGAATCCTGCGCCTGTTGCTAGTCCGATGGCTGCCACAACCCAAATGGAAGCCGCCGTTGTCAGTCCGGTAATCGATTTGCCGGTAAAAAGAATCGTGCCCGCTCCGAGAAACCCAACGCCTGTAATAACGGCTGTAGCCAGACGGGCCGGATCAATTCTTACGTTTAATTCATTTGCAAAATCTTTAAAACCATAAATAGACAACATCATGATTAGTGCAGATCCAAGACATACCAAAATATGGGTACGCAGACCGGCAGCATGATTGGAACGCTCCCGCTCCAGGCCTACAAGCCCTCCAAGCAGCATAGCCAGTAATAATCGCAATAAAATGTGCCACTCATCTATTAACCAGGGATTGCCCAAAGCCGGTATTCCTCCTCCAGTTGTTCACATCATTAATCTTTATTCTTATGAAATGTCGTTAATTCCACTCCAGGTGCAATCTGTACAACCTCCACGGGCTTAAAACCGAATTTGGTATACAATTTCACGGCTGGCTGGTTCAACGTTCCTGTGGAAACGATATAACGCGGAAGATCCGGATACTGTTCAAACACATACGTCATCAAAGCAGCAGCAATCCCTTTACGAAAATGATCAGGATGCACCATCATGCGTGTGATCGTCAATGTATTGATCTCTTCCTCATCCACCGCAATCGCACCAAGCAATTCCCCATCCGTGTCCAGATAGCCATAGAAAGTCTCTCCACAGTTCTGAAGTGTCTCCATCGTATCCATCAAAGGCGGAATTTCCTGGAACCCGATGATCTCGGCTTCGAGCCGATAAGCTACATGCTGCAGTCGCCAGAGCTGCCCTACGGTCTCCAGATCATTCAATGACAAAGATTGAATCTTCATAACCTACCTCATCTCCTTCGTACGTCCACTGAATCCAGGACAATAAAATCAAACTTATGCCCTAACAAAAAGAGGCTGTCACAGGGACGAGCCTCTTTCTGTCCGGCCTCACCGGATGGATTAGCGGTTCAGTACATCTGTAAGCAGTTGATTGGCTAGTCCCGGATTGGCTTTGCCTTTGCTTTCTTTCATGACTTGACCAACGAGGAAGCCAATGGCCTTCTGCTTACCAGCCTTGTAATCTTCCACGGATTGCGGGTTGTTCGCAACAACCTGCTCCACAATCGCGAGAATGGCACCTGAGTCACTAATCTGGACCAGACCTTTTTCTTCAACAATTTGCTGTGGAAGCTTGCCGCTCTCGAGCATTTCCTTAAATACCGTTTTGGCGATTTTACTGTTAATTGTACCTTTTTCAAGCAATCCAATCATCTCACCCAGACCTTGGCCAGTCAGTGGCACCTGAGTCAATTCAAGGTTGCTTGTATTCAAATAACCAAGCAAATCACCCATAATCCAGTTGGATACGGCTTTGGCATCCTTGGTGTATTTCAGACTGTCTTCAAAAAGATCAGCGACCGCTTTGGAAGAGGTAATAACCTCAGCATCATAATTAGGCAGTCCATAATCAGCGGTATAACGGGCTTTACGCTCGTCCGGAAGCTCCGGTATGGAAGCTCTGATCCGTTCTTTCCAGGCTGCATCGATATGCAGCTTAACCAAGTCCGGGTCTGGGAAATAACGATAGTCATGCGCTTGCTCTTTACCACGCATCGACAGTGTTTTCCCTTGAGCCTCATCCCAGCGACGAGTTTCCTGAACCACTTCGCCGCCGTCGTCCAAAATTTCCGCTTGGCGGAATTGTTCATATTCCAGACCACGCTGAACGCCACGGAAGGAGTTCATGTTTTTCAGTTCGGCTCTCGTTCCCAGCTTCTCTTGTCCATGCGGACGCAAACTAATGTTGGCATCACAACGCAGTGAACCTTCTTCCATCTTCACGTCGGATACATCACAGTACTGCATGATGGCACGCAATTTCTCCAGATATGCACGAGCTTCCTCCGGAGAAGAAATCTCCGGCTCAGAGACAATCTCCACGAGCGGCGTACCAACACGGTTGAAATCGACCAATGAAGCATAGCCGCCGTCCACGTGGGTAAGCTTCCCTGCATCTTCTTCCAGATGAAGACGCGTAATGCCGATTCGCTTCGTTTCACCGTTGACTTCAATATCGATCCAGCCATTCTCACCGATCGGTTGATCGAATTGTGAGATCTGATATGCTTTCGGAGAATCGGGATAGAAGTAGTTTTTGCGGTCAAACTTGCTGACATCAGCAACAGTGCAGTTAAGGGCCATGGCTGCTTTCATCGCGTAATCTACAGCCTGGCGATTCAATACAGGCAATACGCCTGGGTGTCCGAGACAGACCGGACAAGTATGTGTATTTGGCGGAGCTCCAAAGGCAGTGGAGCAGCCGCAAAAGATTTTGGAGTTTGTATGCAACTCGACATGGACTTCAAGTCCAACGACCGTTTCATATTTAGATGCGGACATTTCTATATTCCTCCGTTCCGGGCAGTCTACAGCTGCGGACGCTGCTTGTGGAATTCCGTATTTTGTTCAAACGCATGCGCTACGCGCAGTACGGTCGTTTCATCAAAAGCTTTACCGATAATCTGCATGCCAACAGGCAGTCCATCCGAGAATCCGCAAGGGATGCTGACTGCAGGTACACCAGCCAGGCTGACCGGAATAGTCAGAATGTCGTTGAGATACATCGTAAGTGGGTCATCGACTTGGGAACCAAGTTTGAATGCCGTTGTTGGCGCAGTTGGTCCAATGATGACATCATATTTGGCAAATACGTCGTCGAAATCCTGTTTGATCAACGTACGCACTTTCTGAGCTTTCAAATAATACGCATCGTAGTAACCCGAGCTGAGTGCATAGGTTCCAAGCATGATGCGTCGTTTCACTTCAGGACCAAAACCTTGACTACGGGACTGGTGGTACAAATCCAGCAAGTTTTCCGGATTGTCTGCACGAACACCATAACGCACGCCGTCGAAACGAGCCAGGTTCGAAGAAGCCTCTGAGGAAGCGAGCAGATAATACGTAGCCACCGCATATTCGGTATGCGGAAGCGATACTTCTTCCCATGTTGCACCGAGTCCTTCGAGGACTTTCAGGGCAGACAGGACGGTTTCTTTAACTTGAGGATCGACGCCTTCACCAATGTATTCCTTCGGAACAGCAATGCGAAGTCCTTTGACATTCCCTGTCAGTCCGCTCAAGTAATCCGGGATATCCACTTTCGCGGATGTCGAATCTTTGGCGTCATAACCAGCAATGGCTTGCAGCACATAGGCAGAATCCTCGACATTTTTCGTCAAAGGTCCAATTTGATCCAGGGAAGATGCGAATGCAACCAGACCAAAGCGGGAAACGAGTCCGTAGGTAGGTTTCAAACCAACAACGCCGCAATAGGATGCAGGCTGTCTGATCGAGCCCCCTGTATCTGATCCCAATGTGAAATAAGCTTCTCCTGCCGCAACAGCCGCAGCAGATCCACCACTGGAGCCGCCTGGAACACGATCGAGTGCCCATGGGTTACGTACAGGGTAGAAGCTTGAATTTTCATTAGAGCCGCCCATGGCGAATTCGTCCATGTTCAGCTTCCCGATCGTCACGGTATCTGCCGCTTTCAGCTTCTCGACAACCGTTGCATCATACACCGGGTCGAAATTGCGCAAAAACTGGCTGCCGCATGTTGTACGCAGTCCGTTCGTAACGATGTTGTCCTTAATGCCGACTGGCAGACCGAAAAGCAAACCTTTCTCCTCACCGCTGACGAGACGATCATCCAGTTGACGTGCACGAGCACGTGCTTGTTCTTCATCCAGCGCCAGATAAGCCTTAACCTTTTCATCCCGTTCACCAATGTTCTGATATGCCTGATTCACCAGATCGCTGACCGACAGCTCCTTGGCGTGCAGCTTGTTATGTATCTCCGGCAACGATTGTTCAAATAAACTCACGTAATTCGTCCTCCTTCCGGTTATCCGTTATTCCATTACAGCAGGCACTTTGAATTGCCCGTCTTCTTCATCTGGTGCATTGCGCATGACCTGTTCAATCGACAGACTTTCTTTCGTCTCATCTTCACGCATCACATTGCTGACGTGCAGCACGTGAGTGGTAGGCTCAATGTTCTCTGTATCCAGTTCATTCAGCTTCTCAGCATATTTTAAAATCGCGTTCAGCTGCCCTGTCAGGGTTTGCTCTTCTTCAGCAGTCAAATTAAGCCGGGCCAGCTTGGCCACATGCTGAACGTCATTATTCGAAATACTCATTTCCGGATGCCTCCTTCATTCGTTCTAATTCCTGAAACCGCCGAAAACGAATCGTCCGTTTAACGGGCTAAAGTCCCAAGATAACTTTTTTCATTATAGGTGAGATAGTTCGACAATTCAATGCAAATGACCCGAGTTACCGAATATGCAAAATAACACCACATCAGGGGAGTCTTCCTTTAATGCGAATTTCAAAACCTATTAACTGAATTTTTACGCGTTAACCAGGATAATGAGGAGCTTCAACGTTCATATGTTCCAGTCTAATCAAAAAAGAGCCGGCATCAGCCGACTCTTAAAATTCTAAATCCATGCACGCAGGTTAACCTGCTTTATAAAATCCGCCTGGGACATAACATCGTTCGCGGTTTCCTCTTCCTCTTCCACAGCTTGAAAATCTCCGTTCATCAGATGATGAAACAGTTTCTCATTGTGTGTCGCAAGGGCGTAATCTATCAACGCTTCTCGCTCGACCCGCTCAGCTTCCTGCTTCAGCAGAACCTCTTCTAGATCGACGTCGCCGGATGGAACAAAAAAGTTCCGATTCACCTGCGGCACTCGAAGCACGTAATCGAACGCATTGTCCGGATTCCGGTCATAAGCGATGATGAAACCATATTCCCCCACAGGAAGATTCTGCTCAAACGCATCCGCGACGATGACAACCTTCTCTCCTAATCGCAGCATCGTCTAACCTCCTGGTAGTCTATCTTTTTATTATTTGTATAGTCTACTAGAAAAGAATAGCGCTGTCTACGATTACTAGAATTAAACAAAACATTTGTGCAAAATCTTTTTTCCAACCCGTGAACTCTATGGTTTGTCCGACGTTTGCTTAGGGGGTCTGCGATCTGCTCGCACCACAATGAACCAATATATGATCAAAGGTGTTGGGAATCCGGTAATGCCCCACAATCCCCATAACCAGGGGAAACGGCCACGTCTGCGTGCATCCTGAAAGATCCATGTTCCCTGTATTAGCAAAAGAACGGCAATCAGAATAAGCCATATGAGAGGAATCTCATTTAAAGAATAATGCAGATCATTCATGACGAGTCTCCTTCCGGCGTCTCCCTGACCAGATTACTCCCACGGCAATCGCTGCGCACAAGCTAATCGCCTGGATACCCAAATATAGAGCTGGAGCCGAATGGAACAATAAGGCACCAAAAGCGATAATGAACAATCCCACAATCCAGAACAAAATCATTTCGATCCGATTGGCTCGTCGTCTCATTTGTTTTCGTTCCTTGACTTGGGCTTCAATGGAGGCTAATGAAGGAATGTTTACAGGCTCATATGCATCATCGAGCACTCTCATCTGTTGTTGCATCCGCTTCAGAATCTCTTGTTCATCCTGTTCCTCAGATCTGCTCATGCTCAACCCAGCTCCTTTCTCAATTGACGAAGGCCATAGGCAGTTCGAGACTTCGCCGTTCCGGATGGAATACCCAGCATTTCACCGATTTCATCATAGCCATAACCATAATAATGCTTCAGCAGGACGGCAATACGATGTTCTGGGGTTAACCTTGTCATAGCATCCATAACATCTGTCCATTCTTCATTCCGGCTCTCAAATTGCCACCGCAATTTCCGTACAGCCTGATTACGAATGGCTTCCAGCCAAATCTGTTCTCTTCGTCTGCGCCTGGACTTGTCGATATATATACGGGTGGCAATCGTAATCATCCATGACGAAAAGGCAGACGAGCCATCGTATCTATAAATATTTTCCATACATCGAATCATCGTATCCTGCACCGTCTCCTCAGCAACGTTGGGGTCCATCGTTACTTTGACAAGATACTTATACACAAAGGCGTAGTGACGCTGCAGTAGTTCTGCCAGTGCACTGTCATCCCCCTGTATCGCTCTCTGTACCTCTTCCAGTTCGGCTGCCTCCATCTGCATCATCACCTGCTCTCCGCTCAGTCTTATGTTATTACGACAGGCTCTGCAGAAACGTTCAATTCAATCCAAAAAAAATCTGAAGCCGACAATTTCCCGGGCAATCAGACTTCATTTCGGTAATCTTGCAGTTTGTCGAACCACGGTTGGTTGCGGGCTCCACTGCTTAATAAACGACTCCTCCATATATTTTGCTGTTGATCCTTGATTGGATTCATCTCATTATTCATGTAGTTATGTAGTTGAGGACGCTGGGTAACTGCTTCTATTCTGCCACTTTCCATTGCTAGACGGTTTTCTTCGATGATCAGGTTCTCGGCACGTTGTCCAAACTGAATCACTCGCTTTTTCTCCACTTCTAATTCCTCGCTCTCATTAGACGATCTTCTGTAGATACTTGTCAACGATCTGTATGTAGGGTTAAACGGATGTAACTTTTATAAAAAAGTGGCTGAAAACAAAAAAAGAACGCAAACCGGGTATAGACCACAGTCTGCGTGCTTCGCAAGTTAGGGTGTTTCTTTGTATTGCTTCAGTTAGATGGTGCTTTAACGCTTGTAACAACTAATTGCTATTCTAATGAAAAAGTTGTCACTTGTCCAGACTTTCTTCACATAAATTGTCGGATCATCTTGCAGACACGTAAGGATTGTTCTTCTTCTCATATCCGATTGTCGTTTTGGGACCATGACCTGGATACACTTTGACCTCATCCGCGAAGGTGTATAACTTGTTCTGGATGGAATCAATCAGATCCCGTTCACGACCTCCGGTCAGATCCGTTCTGCCTACACCCATACGGAACAGAACATCACCAG
Source organism: Paenibacillus marchantiae (assembly GCF_028771845.1). Taxonomy (NCBI): domain Bacteria; kingdom Bacillati; phylum Bacillota; class Bacilli; order Caryophanales; family Paenibacillaceae; genus Paenibacillus; species Paenibacillus marchantiae. The sequence goes on from NZ_CP118270.1 coordinate 81,017, forward strand.
CAAACAGATCGTCACCACACAGCAGACTTACACTGCCTGGGGAGTGTCCCGGTGTATGGTACACTTTGAACGTATGACCAATAAAGTTCAGAGTCTGCCCTTCGTCCAAGGCATATTCAGCTGGATCTGTCGAAAGCGGCGGGGTAGCCTGCGGCCAGTTCAAAGAACCATTCAATTTCGGCGTCGTAAGCCAATCACTCTCCAAGTCATGCAAATAAACGGGACAGCCTTTCAATTTGCGAATTTCATCCACGCCGCCCATATGATCAAAATGCGCGTGAGTAAGCAGGATCGCTTCGATCTCCAGGTCCTGAATAGCTTTGAGTAATGAGCCCGGATTCATTCCAGGGTCAATGATTACGGCTTTACCTGGATCATCACCCTGCAACAGATACGCATTGGTCTGGAGCGGTCCCAAAGAAAATGTACGAATGTTAAGCATATCGGCTCAGTAACCCGAAATCAGTTCACGCAACTCACGAATAATAGCTGCATTTGACTCCGTTCCTTCCCCATAACGTTTACCAATCTCTTGACGTGCTACAGCCAAATTATCCTGATAATCTGCTGCTTCACGGTCCGGGTTGAGACGTTTGAATTCAACCATAACTTCCTGCACATGTTGCGGACGAGGTCCCCATTGACCCAGTACATGTCCGCCCGTATCTGCAAAAATAACGACAGGAACAGAGCGTCCGCCCATCGTAAGGAACTCATCCATCACTTCAGGGTGATTTTCCAAAATAAGAACTTCTGTCGGAATGCCGGAGATTTCCAGCGCCTGGAACACGACCGGAACATTGCGTACCACGTCTCCACACCAGTCAGCAGCCAAAATTAACACACGCAAATCATCGCGGTGATTCAGGCTTTCGAAAAATTCACGATCATCCTCACTTGGCCATACAAAGCTGTCATAGTTTGCCTGAAACTCACTTTGGTTCTTCGTCATGCTTTCAATGAAATCTTTCGGTGGCAGACCTTTACCGAATTTGTGAGACAAGTTTGGTTTTCCCATAACTAGACACTTCCCTTCTTTTTACGAGCATTCATCCATTTAATAAGTACATAAACAATCATAAGTGCGAGAGCAACGAGCAGAATCGGCATAATATAAGGTGCCGCTTTCTCGTTGATATGTTGCCATTGATCTCCAAGTATCATCCCTAAATATATAAACAATGCAGACCACGGTATAACAGCGAGGGTTGTCAGCAAAATAAATCGACCCGTATGCATTTTGGATATACCGGCAGGAATCGATATGGCATGTCTTACGACCGGAACAAAACGCGCCGTGAAAATGACCCCTGTCCCATACTTGCGGAACCACTCTTCGGAATGGTCGATGTGCTTTTTCTGGATCAGTATGTATTTTCCGTAGCGTTCAAGTACAGGTCTTCCGCCATAACGGCCAATCCAGTAAATAAATAGCTGGGCTATGACACCGCCCACGGTACCAAAAATCAATGCACCGAAAAAATTAATATGGCCTTGTGAAACGAGAAAACCTCCATATGCCAGTACAATTTCACTCGGAATAACTTCAAGCATTAGTCCAAGCATAATTCCAAAGTATCCAAGACTCTGAATCCAATCGAATAATTGATTGACAATGTTATGAATAACGTCCATCTCGACCCTCTTTCTTCATCCTGATTGGCAGTGCCCTTCCGCACCATGGATGTTCGTCCCTATTTTATCACAGGCCTGTAGCTGTTGCTACTTCACCCGTCTGGGATAGTGTCCCGCAGGCAGGCGTTTGCATATGGTATCGGGAGAGGAGCGTGAGAAGATGTCATTCAAATCAGCACCCGGTACTCCCCCGGTCAAACATAACACCCCAGGCCAGAAACTGCCTTCTGCCCGCGGTATCCGAAGAGCATGCAGCAAAGAGCTGTATCGAACAGCCAAAAAGCTAAAGGTATATATCTCCCCAGAGCTGATGAAGCAGGCGGAAGAATTGTATTATGGGAAGGTCATCGCCAATCTGCTCTGGATCGGAGAAAATCGGGATAATCGCAAAAAATTATGCGAATGGTGGAACGCGGATGTCAGCTTAGAGATTGCGACTCTATGGGGTGTAGAGGTAGAACCGCTGCAAGCTGCCTTTAAGAATGCGTTTGGCGGATATCGCTTGTAGGTTGGGAGCAATGAACAGGTAGACGAACAGCTTATGGTGCAGCATTTTGTTCGATTTTGAATAACCCGAACTGAGGCGTAAGCCAATACTTTCGTTGGATCCATGCGAGATCGTTCATGCCGTTAAAAGTTGAATCATTGTTTTCATGGATCTCGTTCTCTTTTAGCGTTGGATGAGGTCAGATATTCAGGGAATCTTTCTGGTCACCTCTGAAGCAAGTGGATCAAAAGCAAGGAGGCGCAGATTATCCCCGTAACGTAATGCGTCTTCTCCAAGCTCAAAACGCCGATCATTTCTATCCTTCTCTGATGCTACTTTTTCTGCCAGTTGTCTGTAACGTTCATATATCCTTACTCCAGCAGCAGCGGTCTGCCTTCCTCGTTCAGCATACCCTGACGCCAGTTCCCTCCGTGATGCCTGTTCCATCCAATACAGGGCTTGGGACTGGCTGGACGCGTCAAAACGATTCTGGGCCAGGCCTTGTTCAAAATAGTTCCCGGCCGACTCTCCTCTACCCGATTGAGCGGCTAACCGCCCCAGCTCTCCGTAGAGTTGGGGTGAAACAGGGGAAAAGGACAAGCTCTGCACCAATATGGAGTCAGCCTTTTTCGCTGGAAGCGTACGGGACAAGGAGATGGCGATATCCGGTCTGTAAGGGTTGAACTTGTACGCCGCAGTAAGAAGCGCTTTACGTTCAGCACCTTCTGTATTTTTTGACATGGCTAAACGATATTGTTGTTCTGCCGCCACTTGTTGTCCAGCAAGCCAGACTGTGCCGCCGAGCCAAAACATGACGAACAGTCCGGTTAATATCCGTTGAGGCCACGGGCTTAACCGACGGAGAAAACGAGACCGTTTTTTGTCAGCCACGGATTCCTGAAGAGTTGACGACGAGAGGGCCCAGCCCCCAAGCCAAATGAACAGCATCCAATTGAAGGTGAAGCTCCAGTCAAAGTCCATAGCGCCATGGAGGACAAAAACAATAACCGAAGGCAGCAGCTGCGGTGCATGCCTCCACATCGTTCGCAGGGTGGAAAAGAACCATCCGGCGATGAGCAGCAACCCGATCACGCCTGTATCGAGTGCCAGATCGAGGAAGCCGTTGTGGACCTCGCCTCCGACATAAGGCGAGGATTGGATGGCGTGAAACATGTTGCGCCATGTCTCTCCCCCGTGGCCCAGCCATGCGGCCTCGGTCCAGAGCTTCAGGGCGTCCCGCCACATCTGAAGGCGGGACAGCCCTGTGCCGACACCAGCCGCCATGCGGTCGGCTGTGGAGGCCACGGCCACAGTGGCGGCAGCGATTCCCGCCAGCACTGTGGCCGTGAGGGCAGCGGCGCGTGCACGAGCGCCGCTGTGCCACAAACGGCACAGCAGCAGCGTGCCGAGCAGCGCAGCTGCCCATGCCCCGGCCAGTGCCAGCAGGCCGGGCACGGGTGCAGGCGCCAGCTGGGCCGCAGCCAGCTGGCGGTAGAGCCAGGCCGCGCACGCCAAGGGCGCGGCCGTGGCCAGCAGCAGCGGCAGGCGGGCACCGCGCCGCTGCAAAGCGAAGGCGGCGACCGCGGCGCAGCCGGTCGCCAGCCAAGCGCCGCGCGACTCGCTCAGCAGGAGCGCGGCTTGCGCGGGCATGAGCGGCAGTGCTGCCGCGATGAGCCGCCCGGCCGACAACGGCCGGGCCATGGCGCGCGCGGCGGCAGCCAGCCGCTCCAATGCGTACATGCCAACAATGGCACCGTACGCATTAGGGTACTGCAGCAATCCGCCGAGCCGGGCTCCAGCGGAGCTGATCTCGGGGTCAGCGGTTCGCATGACCCCATAAGGCAGCGGCAGCACACCACACGCGGCTAGCACTCCGCTTAGCACAATCAGGCCGCCTGCCAATTGCCAGCCACAGGCAAACCAAAGCGTTCCGTTCGCGCGTGATGCCAGTATGACGGTTAGCAACGCAAATATCGCCAGAAGGCTCCAGCGCAGCATCTCATCCAAACTTCCCTGTACGCTTACAGAGCCCATCCATACATGCAGGCCAAACCAGACTGCTATTGCCAGGGGCCAAAGCATCCAGCGGAAGTGAGCATACTGCATAATCGCCTCATATAGTCGTTTGAGGTAATCCAACCACTGAGCAATCCCTAACTGCCCTCTCGTCTTCGGTGCATTAAAGCACATAATGAACAAAACAAACCAAATAAGTACACTTCCTGATGCCATGAGTACCATGGGATATACGTCCGTAGTATAAAACAATCCCCTACATAGACATCCTGTCAACAGTAAAGCCACTGCAATTAAACCAAGAACTGCCGTTAATGCCGATTCTGAACTCCACTTGGCTTTCTCATCTGATTTTCCTCCCTTCATATGTCCCTCTCCTTTCTCCCGTCTCCGTATTCCTCTTAATGAATTTCAAACAAAAAAAGACAGAAGCCCCATTAGGGTCTTCTGCCTGATTTCATGCCTTTGGCACATTATATTTATTTTCACGGGACCCTCTTATCAGTATGTCCCGTCAACGGCGATGGCAGACGAACTGCATCGTCTCAAAGGATCAAGCAACTCAATCATGTATCATCCTTCTTGCCATCTGCCATCAAACATTATGCATCACTTTTCATTGTTCCATAGACATTCACATTCAACAGTGATCACAGTGGCTGGCATCTTGGGTGACACCTTTGGTCGATTCCCCATTTGAATTCTCCTGGCTCGCATCTGCCCCTTGGTTCGGTGCAGCTTCTTTCAGCTTGCCACCACCTGGGAGCAAGTCCGCACAAGCCCGCTCCAAATAAGGATCTGCGTGAATGAAATCACGGAATGCGGTATATTCGTTCCACATGTCAGCAGTCTGCCCAGCCTGGCCTCGTACGGCACGGATTAAAATATTTTTCGGCGTATGCTCCATGTCGATAAATTCAAGCAGCTGCGTTTTGTATCCCATCAGATCGAGCAGCTTGGCCCGAATGGCATCGGTTGCCAAAGCGGAGAAACGTTCCTTCAGAATACCGTGTGACAACAACGGGTTCATCACGTTGGATTCAATCTGATCAAATAGCTCATGCTGACAGCACGGTACAGACAGAATGACCGAAGCGCCCCAACGAACGGCTTTCTCCAAAGCAGCATCGGTTGCTGTATCACAGGCATGCAGCGTTACAACCATATCCACTTCATTCAACTCGTCATAGTCAGCGATGTCTCCAACGAGGAACTTCAGGTCACCGTAATGCAATTTGTTTGCCAGATCATTGCAGTGTTCAATAACATCGGCTTTTAAGTCGAGGCCAATAATTTTAAGCGATCTGCGCTGCTGTACGGACAAATAGTGATATAAAGCAAAGGTGAGATAAGACTTCCCGCAACCAAAATCAACAATGGTAAGTGGACGGCCCTCCGGCAGATGCGGGATGACGTCCTGAACCATTTCGAGGAAACGGTTGATCTGTCTGAACTTGTCGTACTTGCGAGCCAAAACGCGGCCTTCCTCGCTCATAATCCCCAGCTCCACCAGAAATGAAACGGGAACTCCATCTTCCAGCACATATTGCTTTTTGCGATTATGCGAGAGGTCCACCGCAGTCTTGGAAGGCGACTTGGTCAAGATGGACACTTTATATTTTTTGCTGATCAAAATTTGATAGTCTGCGTCTGTAGTACAGAGCAGTCCTTGACGAAACGTCTCTTCGCATAGCAAAGTCATGCGCTCTGCCGCTTCATCCGGAGTCAAATTCTCGTGCAGCACTTTGTTGGTATAATGAAATGCGAATTGATAATGAAGCTGATTCTTGAGCGTTACCGGCTTGACTTGCACTTTCGTATACGAGACATTGTCCCGTCTGCGCAGCTGGCTCCAGGTCGCTGTAATCAGCGAATTCTGTTCAAAGATGTCTTGTATAAGCTTTCGCAATGAATCCACGGGGGTACATCTCACTTTCGGTTTGGTTTGGTCAACCGTTACCATAACACAATTCCGTTCCCTCTCCAAGTTAACGGCCTATTCATCGGTTTAACGGTTCAGCTCGGCAATCCCCTCTTCCACTTCCTCACGAGGCAAACCACCTTGTTGCAATTGCTCATCTTCCAGTTGTCTTAACCTTTCATAGAAAGCCTGTACCTCACCCCGATACTGAATGGGATGGCTGTCATCTACCTGCAGCAGTCTGTACCAGCTATTCTCAGCCTGATCATAACGCCCCTGCTGTTCACGATACAGGGCAAGCTGCTTTTCCGTTCGTGCCGGAAGTTCGTATTGTTTCGTCTGCTCCAATATTCCCTCCACACGATCTGGTGCATCCAGCAGCTTCGGATTAGCCCCATTATTCAGTGCGTACAGGTAAAAATGAAGTGATCTCATCAGACGAATAAGTGCTTCATTCTCCGACTCCATTTTTTCCTGGTCATCTATGCCCTCTACTTTGGCCTTTTCATTATAAATGTACGCCTCTTCTTCGATCAGCCTGGCGGCTTGTTGCAGATTGTCCACTTCAATGACGCCGCGAAAACGGAACATTTCAATGACATCCTCGGCCGGCAGTGAGTTCAGCAGAGATAAATTCAGTCCAAACTGCCTACGCAGCAGCTCGTCCAGCTCGGACAGAGCCTCCGTGTGTTTTCGCTGTTGTTTAAGTGTAAATACTTTGCCGATCGCTTCTGTCATTTCCTCCATCATGCGGAGCAGATAATCTTTCCTGAACATGCTATGTGCCCCCTCATCATTCGATCGTGTACATTCCAGTTTCACTTGCATGATCCATTCTCATCATTTTAATTCATGCCATGACAAAAAGCCAAAACATGGTCTATGGCTCGTCCTATGCTCTGGCCCTGAACAAATAAAACCCCTGCCGTTCTTGAGCGAACGTTGCAGGGGTTTAGCAAAATACCGACGCTCCGCCAAGGAGGCGAAATCATCCGATACTCTATTCATGTTCCATTATTACTTCGATAATCCCGTCAAAAATTGTTTAATGACCTGAATTAAATCTTCCGGAGCTTCATACATGCTCATATGTCCTGCCCCAGGAATCACGGCTTGTGTAATATGTGGTTTGTCACTTGTGAATGTACGTTCCGGCGGAATGACGGCATCCTTCTCTCCGGCAACCAGTAGGACAGGAAGCGGTGTAGCGGACAATACATCACGACGATCCGGTCGTTCCCGCATAGCCAGTGCAGCTCCAGTTGCCCCTTGTGGCGCAGTCTGGTAACCAATTTCCTTCACACGAGTCACTTGCGTCGATAGCGATTCCAAATGTTCTTGTGCAAACAAACCGGGAACCAGCCCATCTACAAAGTGAACAATGCCTTCCGTCTGAATGGTGGATACTGCACGAAGGCGTTTTTCTTTGCCTTCTTCACTATCCGGATAGGCTGTGGAATGAATCAAGCCGTAGGCATTCAATCGTTCTGGGTGGCGCTGTGCGATAGAAAGTGCGATATATCCGCCCATGGAGTGACCGAGCAGGAAAGCCTTGTCCACCTTTAGCTCATCCATTAATTGCAATACGTCATTGCCCATCTGATCAATGGTATAACTACCTACAGGTGCGTCCGTTTTTCCGTGTCCACGCAGATCGGGTACGATGCAACGATAGCTGCGTGCAAGCTCAGGCACCACTTCATCCCAGTAGGATGAACTGCCGCAGTATCCGTGGAGCAAAATGAGTGCTTCTCCCTTACCCTGTTCGGCATAACAAATCGTCGTTCCGTCACACATCACTTTTTCCATATAAATCCCTCTCTCTGCGCGAATTAAATTAATTCAAGTTGTATATTATTAAGCCTGCATATCATTAATGAAACGTTTATCTGTATTTCACTGCTTCGGCGACCGCCTCTGCAATCGATCTGGACATGCCCATAACGAAATGAAGCGAGGTCATCTGTAGAATGGAATAAGGTCTCGGTCCATTAGCATTCACTACAGCAGCCACGCTGTAATGACCAACTGGCGGCAGCTTGCCTCCAACCGATTTTGCCGGAATCAGTGGATGTTCCGCAAGATAGTATGTACCTGTTGCCTGTTTTGGACCCAGACAAGCATCAATGGCGATGATGGCATGATGTGACGGGACAAGCGCCAGCCTCTTCTCCAGTGTATCCGCATCACAAGGAGAAGCCAGAGTTCCTACAACGTGATTCACTCCATACTCCTGCAGTAGACTGCCTGTCAGTGGGCCCAGAGCATCTCCGGTGGAACGGTCCGTCCCGATACAGACAAAGGTGATTTCATCCGGTGAATGAAGCTTATAGATGTGCTTGAAAAATAATACCAAGTCTTCTCCCTGCACATTGTGGCGGGCTTCCCTACTTTGATGACGAACCAATTCCCGCTTATATACGGCCAATCTCTTACCTCCTTATACACATGTACTTCCTGCCTGAGTCTCTATTGTTATATTCCTCATTTTACCCGATGCTTGATTTCGTCGCAAAAGCATTGGCCTGAGCCTGTCCAATCATGATACAATGACAACAGTTTCCGATACGGAAGGGATGGACATAACGATGGATTTAACGCAAGCAAGCGCAGCCAACATGGAATATATGATTGAAGCAATCAAAACGAAGTTGCGGATGGCCAGTGGAGCTGCCATGCAGGCTTCGTCTTTCCCACTTGCGAAGTATGAAGATTTGTTTGACCTGTATGAAATGGTCCTAAGCAAGGAACATCTGAGTATCTCTGAAGTGGAAGCTGTCGCTTCCGAACTGGGTAATCTCCGCAAATCCTAGGGCGGTATCGCCCACCAAACTTTGAGAGACTCTTTTACGAAGGCAGCTACAACAAGCCGTACAAAAAGGACCTGTTCTCCACATCACAGTGGAGACAGGTCCTCTTGCGTTTGTTTTTTTCGTCAAGGCAAATCCACCAATACAAATTCAGCCGTCTCGCTGCCTGTACCTGTAATTTGCAGATCACAGCTTTTGCGGATTCGTGCAGCATCACCCGGCTTGAGATTGAAATTGCCGTCTGAACATACAATCTCGATATGGCCACTAATCAGGAAGAGATGTGTACGCCTATCTTCATGTTGAGGGTACATTAATTTTTGACCGGATTCCAGATGGGATAGATAACAAGTTACATCCTGTGAAATAGGCAATGCTCCCTCGGCTCCTTCTCCCCCTTGCCCCGATACAATCGGACAAAGACGGTTCAGATGCTCCTGAGCCTCTACACGACGATTAGTATACGAGGGCTTCAACATGCGCTGGGATGGCAGGAACCACATCTGTAGAAAGCGTACCGGTTCATCCTCTGACGGGTTAGTCTCTGAATGCTCTACGCCAGTGCCCGCACTCATGACCTGAACTGTTCCCGGTTCCAACAATTGCTCCGTTCCCATGCTATCCGTATGTTTCAACGTACCTGATATGACATAACTAACAATCTCCAAGTCATGATGTGGATGTCGCTTAAAGCCTTCCTGCGGCATCAGTGTGTTGTCATTATGAGCCAAAAGACAGCCAAAATGGGCATTGCTTGGATCATCATAGTCCGCAAAGGAAAAGCTGAATTCACTGTGTATCCAACCTCGATCCGACGTGTGCCTTTCTTCCGATGTCACTACTTTAATCATGTTCATCCACCTCCAAGGGTTTAGAGCTGCCGCACTTTCGCAGCAGTTCTTGCGTGTATATTTAGAATTCTATAGATCAATACGAGTTGGTATGTCATCTTTACCCGTGGTCCGGGAATTCTAATCACGCCCCTTGCATATGGTTATACGCTTTCTTCAGGTGAGTGAAGCTTGAATTCGCTCTCTGCCCGCCCTACGACTTTACCTGCGTCGTTCCGAATGTCAGGTGGATATACTTCTGCCAGTCGTTCGATGGTTTTCCGATTGCTGTAGCCAATCTGCTCCAGAATGGATTGGGCAATATAGGCCCATTCTTCTTCCGAACCATCAAGCACTTTGAACGTAATTCCGAGGCGTTCCTTTTTCAGGGCAAAACCAAATACACCCTTGAAGCCACCTTTAGCTACAATGTTGCTGTCTTCCAGCAGCACGGAATCCACACGCTGCGTTCCTCCTACCATTAACGGATATTCGTTCATGGCTCCAGTAATGGTCTCTACCGCGGAACGTGTAGACAGGTCCTCGATCAGATCCGGGCAAGCCAGCTTCAGATATGCGTTCGACAATGCCGACAATGGCAACGAAAATACCGGAAAGCCGCAGCCATCCGTCCCAAGTTTAATCTCTTGCTGTTCAATCCCTGCCATATAGGCCATGGTCTCCAGAATTTCACGCTGTACCGGATGTTCTGGTTCTGCATAACTTCCCAAATCGGCCTGTTTCATCTGAGTGTATGCGAGAACGCCCAGATGTTTACCGGAGCAGTTGTGGAGAATACGACGCTTCTCTCCTTGAGATCGTAGCCATTGATTTCGGCTTTCTTCATTGAGGGGGTAACTCGGTGCGCAAATCAAGCACTCTTCACCCAACCCTATTTTGCTTTCTATCTGCTCCAACACCTGAATATGCATCGGCTCCGAACGGTGTGAGGAAGACATAATGGCAATCTCCTGAGCTGTCAGACCGTAATGCCCAGCAATACCAGCACGAATTCCCGGAATGGCCTGAAAGGGCTTGGCAGATGAACGGGTAAACGCTCTAAAATGCGGATCTCCGGCTGAATATACAACATTGCCGTTCTCATCCGTAATGCTTATGTGTCCGTAATGGGCGCATTCCATAACGCCCGCACGGTATTCTTTAATTAACAGGGCACTCTCCATGCGAGTTCTCTCCTTTATACTCCCGAATTCATCTCTGCTTTGCGTCACGACGCCGCATGGGATATCTTAAATAGTATAGTACAAAAGCGACGTTTTTACAGTTTTTTCGACAGACATTTGGGGTAATCCTTTATCAATCTTTATCTACCTACTACCATTACTGAAGGAGATACTTATTTATGCTGCGCAAAACGCAATTACCCACTTCCGGGTTAGCTCGCAAAACTTCAGTACGTCCACTGCTCAACTGGGCTGGTGTCGGAATTATAGCCAGCGTTTCGGTCGTCTTCTTGCTGGCGGCTCTGGGAGCGTTGCTGGGTAACGATGTTATCCTTTCATTGGATGACAGGATCCAGCAGTTATTTTATCTGAACTCAGATTCACGTCTTCATCTGTTGCCTTTCATTTCATTCATTACTGCGCTCGGTTCTTTCAGACTTTCTGCCATCGCAGCTATCGGTTTTTCAATTCTTTTCTTGTGGCAGCGTCGTCCCCGTTTCCTCATATATGGTTATGCGTTACTCAGCAGTTTTGCCATGATGTGGATTCTCAACACCTTATTGAAGGAAATATTCAGGCGTAGTAGACCTGAGCTGGAACATCTGCTGGTTGTTCATGGATATAGTTTTCCAAGTGGTCATGCGATGATCTCGATGGGGTTTTATGGCATGCTCTTTGTCATCTGGACGATTGAACGACATCAACGTATGTCTGGAGTTGCACTGCCTGTCATTTGCGGAATCACATTTATATTTCTGGTCGGCCTCAGCCGCATCATGCTGGGTGTACATTTTCCAACCGACGTTTTCACCGGATTTGCTGCAGGACTGGCTTGGATCTTCTGTATGATTAAAGGGATTCAACGTTCCGTCTGAATTGTACTATCCTATAATTTCCAGTATAGATCTCCCTACATTGATTGTTTCACCTGGAAGCACGGCGTTTATATACGAAGTAAGCAAACGCGAACAGACACCATCCTACATCAAGTACAAAGGAGGCGGTTGTTATGTGGGGTATTATTATCAGCATTGTGATGGCAGTCATTATCGGTGTAATCGGTGATGCACTTGCCGGTCATAACATGCCTGGAGGAATTATTGGTGCAATGGTTGCCGGATTTGCCGGAGCCTGGCTGGGAGCACTCTTGCTTGGTAACTGGGGACCGGTCATCGGTAACTTTGCCGTAATTCCTGCTATCATTGGAACAGCAGTCTTTGTCTTTTTGCTGGGGCTTGTGTCCAGACTGTTCAGACAGGCTGCCTGATCGGTGCAACAAGGTGTTCGTTGTTTCGTATTCGTTTCTTAAATTTGAAGAAGGAGTGATTTGACATGAATAAAGCAGAAGAACAATATCCTGTACAAAGCGGTTCCACTTTCGCCAAAGGTATTTTCATCGGAGGTTTGCTGGGAGCAGCAGCAGCACTACTCTTTGCCCCTAAACCAGGACGCGAATTGCGTGATGACCTTTCCGAGAAAGTGGGGATCGTTACAGATCGCACAAAAGAAGTTGCAGCGGTTGTCGGTGATAAAGCTTCCGAACTGGCTAAAACGGTCTCTTCCAAAACTTCTGATATTGCAAAAACGGTAAACCAAGGCCGTAATGACGTTATGGACTCCGTAAGAAAAGCTTCCGCTGATGTAGCGAATGAAGCATCCAAAGCGTCGGACGAAGTGGCTACCGCTTCTGTAGAAGCGAAGGAAGATGCACGTAAAGAATTGAACTCGACCAGCCTGTAAGGCTTTGGATCGAGTGACCAATAGCCAGCTGTATTCCAGCTGGCTATTTTTTATCCACGGCGAGATTAAAGGAGGAAGAACATGAGTAAAGTCACAATGAACGGCAATACGCCCATAACCGGAGGAAAACCCGCACAACAGTATGATACAACAGAACACCCTTTTGAATTGCGACATGAGGTCAAACGTCTGAATACTCGTCTGGATCAGATTGCAGACAGTTTGGAAAAATCTCAAATCAAGGATATTATCGAAAACTACAGCAGTCCCAAAAAACGTATCATTACCAACTTCACCGCTGGTATGGCACGTGGTTTGGGTTTGACGGTAGGGACCTTCGTCGTTCTTGGTCTGCTCGCTTTTATTCTCAGTCAATTCGTGAACATGCCAATTGTAGGACAATATATTGCTGACTTACTGGGATACATTGAAGATTATAAAAAATAAAAGGCACAGGGTGAGGCTGACAAAGTCATCGCCTTCGTTTGCCATTGGCATGCTTCTCTGTTTCTTTGGCCGACGGCTGGGAAGACTTCACTTTGAGCAGATCCCCTGTCCAGCCCTTCATCATCATCCATACATACATGCCGATCATACTAATGATTATAAGCGCAAGGACGAGTACAACACCCCATGTTTTGTCGATCCAAGGCAGATTCTCGAAGTTCATTCCCCATATGGCTCCTGCAGCCGTTGCGGGCGTGAATACCGAGGTTACAAGGGTCAGTGTCTTCATAATCTCATTGCCCCGCACCCCTGAAATGGCATTATCGATGGAGATCAATGTATCAATCTCTGTCTCATAATGTTTGAACAAACGCTCCATCCGTTCGATCCGGTGCTGGAGCTGCTGGAAAAAGCGATTCTCTTTCAATTCATCCAGGTAGGCTTCCCTGGCAGCAGCCATCAATTCGGAATACGGAATGAACAGGTTACTCCAATACAGCAGCTCAAATCTAGCCGCAAGAATCTGATCCATCAACGTGCGTGCATTGCGGGATTCCATCGTCCGCTCCAAATCCCTCAGGTTCATCTCAAAATGGTCCATACCCACATGGTAATAATGCAATATCGCGCGAAAGAGCACAAACATGCCGTCCCTTGCTTCACTGCACTGTTGTAACATGGCTGCACGTTCACCTGTATTCATAATACCTCTGGTATTATCATCTACATTCAAGGTAACCAGTCTTTCTTGATCCACATAGAAAAACATCTGATTATCTTTACGTGGATCGTTTCTTTCATTCTTGACCGCATATAATAATGACCCGAATATCACGGGCTCCGTGCCGTTCATGAAGCGGACGGACAGGTAGTTGGACTCTACCTCCGGTATTTTGCGAAGCCAGTACTGCATTTCTGGAAATGCGTTCGTCAGTTCCTCCAAGGCATCAGCCATACTCTCCTGATCAGGTGCAACCCAATCCCACCACTCCCAATGGTCTGAGTAGGTAAGCTTGTCCCGACGCGCTTCCAGCTTGACTTTATCCACAATCACAAACATCCACTCCTGCATTCATACTGTTCATTAGAAAATCATTGATCCCAAAAAAAGGACACGTATGCATTCCATTGGAATCACGTGTCCTTCTCTATGCCGTGCTCAATATCGTCACCGATCTACATTTCATAATAATGAAGCATTCGACATAATCTGTTTTAATTTCTCAGTGGCTCGCTTTTGGATACGAGATACACTCATTTGGGATACTCCCAATTTCTGGGCAATTGCCCGCTGCGACTGACCATCCTGAAATGCCAAAATAAGCACTTTTTGTTCCTGTTCCTTCAATTGTCCCAATGCCTGCTGCAAGTCCATCCGCTTCTCAACCGAATCGAAGTCATTCACATCAGAACTGATTAGTTCGCCCAAAGTGGCTGCACTCTCATCCTGTGATAGCGGAGAATCCAGTGACACATAGTGGTAACATTCCCGACCAGCCAAGACTTCGATGGTTTCCTCAGGGGTTAAATCCAGGTATTCAGCAATCTCGTTCACACCTGGTGAACGCTCCAGCTTCACTGTCAATTCATCAATGGCATGCTGGACAAGTGCTCCCTTTTCCTTAATTCTACGGGGCACCTGAATATACCAGGACTTGTCCCTTAAATAATTCTTCATATGACCGATCATGCTCTTCATGGCATAAGGTTCAAACGGAATACCCAGATTAATATCGTATTGCTTGAGCAAACGAATTAGGGCCATCTGCCCGGTCTGATACAAATCCTCGTACAGATCGGGTCGGTTCCGCGCAATTTTACCTGCTGCCATCTTCACCATCGGTTCATATTTGCGGATAAGAACTGTTGCAATTTCGTTATCCTGGGTTTGCTGGTATTCCCAGATCAAACCTATTGCTTCAGACATGGACTCTGGGGGAGTCACTTTTTCATTCATACTTTCTCCTCACTTCTTGCAAGACGTTTTACGAGTACTACTTTCGTACCTTTGCCCGTCTCACTTTCCACACTGACATCGTCCATCAGAGCTTGCATCAGGTAAAATCCAAGTCCACCGATTTGGGCATCCGTCAGTTCTTTGTCATGAAGGCCTGCACGGGATACCGCCGGGTTAATGTTCTCGAAGCTGGCTCCTTCATCTTTGACGGTAATAGCCAGCGTGTCATTATCCACTTCGAACACAACCTCAACCATGCCGCCTTCGTGTGAGTAAGCATACAGTACAGAGTTATTACAGGCCTCGGATACAGCAACCTTCATATCCTCAATGTCCTCATAAGAAAATCCCATTTTGGACGCAACACCATAAAGATTGAGTCTTACAATATCAACGTAATCAGCTGTCGCCGGTAAATTAAGGGTGACTCTTTGAACTTCTGCATTCATTCCTTTTTCGATCCTTTCCTATTGGGAATTCTTCTGTGAGACAAAGAATTTGGCAATACCCGTCATATCAAAAAGTTTCTGAATTTGCGCAGGAACTTCCTGTACTTCAAAGCGAGCTTCCATTCCATGCCGTGCTTTCAGAACAGATAACAGGATACCAATCCCTGTACTATCGATGTACTTCAAGTCTTGCATGTTAATAATCAAATCTTGTTCCTTGTTGTCCACAAGCGGCTCCATCACTAAACGGAATTCAGGAGCAACCGACAAATCCAGTTCGCCAGTCAGATACACCGTGCACACGCCATCAAGTGTTTCTGTTCTTGCATTGAATTTTTCATTTTTATTTGTATTCATTAGACATCTCTCTCCTGATCAATGGTTTCTTTACCTAATAACCCATCTACAGCACATATGAAACAGTAATCGAATTAGCAAATATTTCAATTCGCCTGATTTATGGCCGATGCGTTGGATTTGAACCCTTGTCTTTCTTCCTGAAATCGGGACAACTTCTGTTTCACATTGCCCATTTTCACAGGTTTACTGATGTAATCGTCCATACCTACAGTGGAACATCGCTGCTGAATACCATCCATGACATTGGCGGTCATCGCTACTATAACCGGCTGCTGGTCTTGAGGAAGGCTCTCACGAATTCTGCGAGTACACTCCAATCCATCCATCACGGGCATTTGCAAATCCATAAATATATAATCATAATTGCGGTTCGCTAAAACCATCTCCAGCGCCTTCTTGCCATCTTCGGCGATATCTGCGACGAGTCCAAGCTTGCCCAGCATAATAGACATTAGTTTCTGATTAATAGGATGATCATCGACGATTAATACGCTTGGATGCATTTCATAATTTTTTTTAATGTCCGTAAGCTGATCTTCCCCCATACCTGTGGTCAGCTCAGTCTCGACATACCGCTGCGCTTGAATGGTAAATACAAACGTAGCACCACGCAGCTCCGACGTATCCAGATATATCTTTCCACCCATCATTTCAACGAGCGTTTTGCATATAGCCAGCCCCAAACCCGTTCCACCATACTTACGCGTCATGGATGTATCCAGTTGGGAAAACGGCTGGAACAGACGATCAACTTTGTCTGGCGCTATGCCTATTCCTGTATCTTTTACAGCAAACTCCAGCGTCATTCGCCCGTCTTTTTCCTCATTAACGGATACGATCAGATACACGCCGCCATGGTCCGTGAACTTGATGGCATTGGCAATCAGATTCAACAAAACCTGGCGCAGCCTTGCCATATCTCCATAGATCAGTTCGGGTACCGAATCTTCCAGGAAATATTCCAGCTCAATATTCTTTTTGCCAGCTTCAACCGCGAAGAGTCTCAGTACTTCACGAATACAGGAAACAAGTTCGAACGGATGCTCTTCCAGCTCCATTTTGCCGGATTCCATCTTGGTGAAATCAAGGATATCGTTAATCACCGTAACAAGTGCATCGGCACTGCGACGTACAATGTCCGCATATTCCTTCTGATCTTCCTTCAGATCCGTTTCCATCAACAGATCAACCATACCGATAACGCCGTTCATCGGGGTACGAATCTCATGACTCATCATGGCAAGGAACTCGGTCTTCGCATTTGCAGCAATTTCCGCTTCCTCTTTGGCCTGAACGAGCTGCTGGTTCATTTTCTCCAGTTCCTGCGTCTTCTGATGCAGCAGCATCGTCTGTGTTTTCAAACGTTTATTCGTGATAAACATTTCTACAAAGCCCTCGATTTTGGATTTCAAAATTTGAGGGATAAACGGCTTGACCATATAATCAATGGCTCCTGCGGAATAACCTGCAAATAAGTGCTCTGCCTCTCTGCTATTTGCAGAGATGAAAATAATCGGCACGTCCTTGGACTTGTCACGCGCCTTGATTAACTTTGCTGTCTCAATTCCGTCCATCCCAGGCATCTGCACATCCAGCACAATGACCGCAAATTCGTCTTTCAGCAAACAGCGAAGTGCCTCTTCCCCGGAGGTTGCCTTGACGAGCTTGTACTGTTCCGATTCCAGAACCGCTTCGAGAGCGAGCAGGTTCTCGGGGCGGTCATCTACCAATAATATGTGGATTGGTTCATTGAGCCCCATGACTAAGCTTAACCCCCTATTTAATCTTCCGGTATATTTTTTCCGTCCGGTCTAACGGCTCGTAGGCATCGCTGAATTCCGTAAAATGTATCGATTCTTTAGATCCCAGAACAAGGATGCCGAAGTGGCTCAAACTTTCATGAAAAAGTCCGTGCACATGGTTTCGCAATTCATCATTGAAATAAATCATGACATTGCGGCAAAAAATCACATTAAACTCGTTAAATGACCGGTCTGTCGCCAAATTATGTTCGGCAAAAATAATATTTTTCCGTAAATAAGGATGAAATATAACGGAATTATATTTCGCAGTGTAATACTCCGAGAATGCGCGGGTGCCCCCGGCTTCCAGATAATTTGTAGTATATAATTTCATTTTCTCAATGCCATATACGCCTTCCTTGGCCTGCTGCAATGAGCGATCATTCATATCTGTTGCGTATATTCTTGCCTTGTCGTATAGTCCTTCCTCATGCAACATAATCGCCATGGAATAGACTTCCTCTCCTGTAGAACAGCCAGCATGCCATATCCGGATGTATGGATAAGTCCTCAGTACAGGAATAATCTGTTCCCGGAAGAACCGAAACAAGGTTGGATCACGAAACATTTCTGTTACAGGGATGGACAGATTCTGTACAAAACGATCAAATGCAGAACGGTCATGAAGCACTTTTTCCTGTAAACCTGAAATGGTCTTTAGTCCTTCGGCATGTACATAATGCCAGATTCTACGTCTTAACGACGGTAACGCGTAGTTCCTGAAATCATATCCATATAAACGGTGCATACCTTCCAATAGCAACTCGATCTCGATCAGTTCACGCTCTTCATCTTGCGGCATGCGGATCGATTCTGCCTCCGCCTCGGTAGGTTCCCACGGTGTCATATCTTCTCTCCACTTCTTCATTTGTTACTTGCGTAATAGATGTATTGTCCTTCATTACCCAAACTATCGGGTTACGAATACAGCCATACCCGCATTAGGGATAACAATTGATCCGTTTGGATCGGTTTTTTTACATAATCGGACGCTCCAGCCTCGATACACTTGCCACGATCCTCTTTCATGGCTTTTGCGGTTAAGGCGATAATTGGCAATTTTTCAAACTTCGGTATCTGTCTGATCCGTGTCATGGCCTCATAACCGTCCATCTCCGGCATCATCATATCCATTAATACTAGATCAATCTCCGGGTTCTTATCCAGAATCTCCAGAGCTTCACGGCCGTTCTCCGCAAATGTCACATCCATGCGATAGCCTTCAAGCACGCTTGAAAGGGCAAATACATTACGGATGTCATCATCTACTAGCAATATTTTCTTGCCTTCAAACAAGGTTTCCTTATTATGCAGCTTCTGCAGAATTCGACGCTTGTCTTCCGGCAGGTTAGCTTCTACCCGGTGCAAGAACAAGGTCGTCTCATCGAGCAGACGTTCAGGTGACTTCACGTCTTTGATAATAATGGACTCCGCATATTTGCGAAGCTTCATCTCTTCTTTGCTGTCCAGCTCTTTGCCTGTATAAATAATGATCGGAAGATCATTCAAGTACTGATCGTCCCGAATCTGGTCAAGCAGCTCGAATCCGGTCATATCTGTCAGCATCAAGTCCAGAACCATGCAATCATAGCGTTGACTATGCAATTCATTCAAGGCCTCACTGCCAGTGGACACTGCTGTGATTGCAACATCATCGTGGCCAATCAGTTCAATGATGGCTTTCCGCTGTATTTCATCATCTTCCACAATCAATAGGCGTTTCAATTGATTCTCTGTATAGGATTCGATATGCGAGAAAGCTTTATCCAGCGAATCTTTACTGGAAGGTTTTTTCAGATAAGCAATGGCTCCCATCATCAAACCTTGTTTCATATCATCAATAACTGAGATGACATGTACCGGGATATGACGTGTGGCCGAGCTGCTTTTCAACTCACCCAGAATCGCCCAGCCATCCATCACAGGCAACTGGATATCGAGGATAATCGCATCCGGCAAATATTGACGGGCCATTTCGAGTCCTATGTCTCCCTGAAGCGCCACAATAGCCTTAAATCCTCTGCCTCTCGCCATATCCATCAAAATGTGCGCAAAATTCACATCGTCCTCAATGATGAGGAGAATCTTGTCACCTTCCAAGAGGTTTTCCTGATCATCCTCCAATTGTACAGGTACAGGGGAGTCGGATTGAGGCAGCTCCATAATTGAAATGCTTTCCGTATCAGGTGTCAGCAAGCTCTGTCTGCCTGAACGCATCGTCTGTGAGTCTCTTCCGAAGTTTTCAATCTCAGAAGTAGCAGCGGCTTCTCTTGCTACATCGTCCACCTGAACCTCCTCTTCGTGATTATCCGGCAGGAACAAGGTAAAGCTACTGCCCACACCTTCGGAAGACTCTACCTGAATAGCTCCTCCAAGCAAGCGGGCAAGTTCGCGACTTATGGACAATCCCAGACCCGTTCCACCATATTTGCGGCTGGTTGTACCGTCCACCTGCTGGAATGCTTCAAAGATCAGATCCGTCTTGTCCGATGGAATTCCAATCCCGGTATCCTTCACGGTGAAGCCTACATATTCCTGGTTCGTATTCAGGTACCCAGGAAGCTCTTCCATTTTCATCTTCCGCCCAATCAGGCTTACAGATCCACGGTTCGTAAACTTGAACGCGTTCGACAACAGATTCCGCAAAATTTGCTTGACGCGGTGGCTGTCGGTATATACCCATTCCGGCAAATTGCTGTCGAACTCAATGTTCAGGTTGAGTTCTTTTTTATTCGCCATTGGACCAAAATTTTGTTGAACAAAGCTGGTCAGTTCTTCCATTCGCACCGTTTCGTAATTGATATCCATTTTGCCTGCATCCACCTTGGACAGATCCAAAATTTCATCAATCATTTTCAGCAAGTCCGCACCGGACATATAGATGGTCTGCGCATATTCCTGCTGTTTAACACTCAGGTTTCCATCCTTATTCTCCGATAACAATTGGGACAGAATCAGAAGACTGTTAAGTGGTGTGCGCAATTCATGCGACATATTTGCCAAAAATTCTGACTTGTACTTACTCGTCATCGACAATTGCATGGCTTGCTGTTCCAACTGAGTTTTGGTTTTCTCAATCTCGTCGTTCTTCTCTTCCACTTCACGTACCTGTTCTTCCAGTGCACGAGTCTTGGCAATCAGCTCAGTATTGAAGTGCTCCAATTCTTCCTGTTGACGCTGTAACAGCTCTTCAGAACGTTTGAGAGCTCCCGTCTGTTCTTCCAGATTCTCATTCGAACGGCGCAGCTCCTCTTGCTGTGTCTGTAGCTCTTCGGATTGCACCTGCAATTCCTCAGTGAGCGCCTGGGATTCACGCAGCAATTCCTCCACCCGCAAACGACGACGAACGTTGTTAAGAATAACGCCCAAATTCATAATCAGTTGTGAGAACAACTGTGTATGCAGATTCGTGAACCCTTCAAACGAAGCCAATTCGACAACGCCAATCAGTTCATCCTCAAATACGACAGGATAGATCATCACACCAGAAGCACGCGATGATCCCGTTGCTGATCCGATGTTCACATAATCCTCTGGAGTTTTTTCCAGAATGATTGGTGTCATATCCAATGCGGCTTGACCAATTAACCCCTCGCCGATACGGTAAACCTCTTTGCCAACATCTTCATTTTCTTCAAACGCATAAGCCCCATAACGTCTCAGTTCGTCTGGATGTTTCTCTTCATCGATCAGGTATACGACACCTAGTTGAGCTCCAAGCACAGGTGTAAATTCGCTGATAAACATCTGCGAGATCTGACGAATCGACCCTATACCCCGCAACAATTCTGGAACTCTAGCAATGTTCGAACTCATCCAATTCTGATCTTGCTGTGCTTGTAAATAAGCTTTCTCGACTTCCAGTTTTTCTTCCAAATCATTGGATACATCCTTGAACACACTGGCAATCTGACCAATCTCGTCGGTAGACTTCACCTGTATGCGGCGAATGGTTCGATAACGCCCTTTGCCAAAACTGGTAATCATCATGGACACGGTATTCAGACCGCGTGTAATACTTGGCAGCACCCACATAATGACACCCAACGCGAGTAGTAATCCGGCAATCATGATGGCTACTGTAATTTGTACCGCGCGCATATAGGCTGCGTTCGCATCCTTAATCTCGGTATCTATCTCCTGGTCCTGATAACGGGATAGGGCATTCAGGCTGTCTACAGCTTCCTTTTGCACTGCCAAACCGATTGAGTTCCGGTAGTTATTGGCATCCTCTGCCCGATTCTGAGACATCAAACTGACCTGTCTTTCAGCATAAGCATTATAAGCTTCCCAGGCCGTATTCACACGATCCACCAGTTGATGCTCTGGTGCGCTGTCCGCCCGATCCCGCACTTCCTCAAGGTAGCCTTCGCCTTTTTTCTGCATCTCCTTCAAATCGCCGTCTGCAGCACTTATCGAATTGTTGGGATTCAGCAACAAGTTAGCCAGCACTTTGGCTATATCATTGACCTCTCCACGTGCAGCAGAAGTATATCTGACTTTGAGGTATCGCTCCTGATACATCTGATCGATCTGTTTATTGCTGCTGTTCAGCCGTTCGTAACTCACAAACGTAAGCACAATCATAATGGCCATCAGAGCTGTAAAGCCAATCAGCAGTTTATTTCTGATCTTCATTCAGCTTCGACCCCTTTATTTAAGGTAATCCATACCAAACATTTATCATCATCCCGCTCCTGCGGAATCTCATCATCGAAGAACAACGCCTGCATGGCCGCTTCATCCCACTGATGGGAACCCGCCAGTTTTTCCTTCAAAAATGCCTGCTGCATTTCCTGATCACCCTGGACGGCTTCAGTCAAACCATCCGTATAAAGGGCGATATGCCCCTCGCCTTCATAGTGAATGGTCTGTGGTTCAATATCCATCTTGTCGAACAGGCCTACAGGACAGCAGACGCTGTCAAGCGTTGTCACACTTCCGTCCTGGCGGAAAAAGAGTGCTGGCGGGTGACCCGCGTTAACATAATCAATTCGCTTCATTCGTGTATCTACGACCAGATATATCGCTGTAAAATAGTACTGCACCAGCTGTTTTTCCAGATGCAACTGATTAAAGCGACGATTCAGCTCCTGAATAACCTTCTCCGGGTCTACATACGTTGTAACGGTGTCTTTCAGCACGGAAGCAATGAACATGGTAAATAGGGATGAAGATATCCCATGCCCCATCATATCAAGCAATAGGACTCCATATCTGCCTTCACCAAGCGGATACCACGAATACAGATCACCCGCAAGTTCAAACGAAGGTTTGTAAATTGCATTAACGTGGAACAATGGATCTTCAATAGCAGGGCTTAACACAGCATTCTGTACCATAGCCGCAAGTTTCAGTTCATCCTGAATCCGCTGATCCCGCTCTTTATGCCAATCCTTCTCTTGTTTCAGACGAAGCGCAAGACGGATTCTAGCCATCAGTTCGACTTTGTTAATAGGTTTGGTCACATAATCGGATGCACCTGCATCCAGCGCCTCGGCCAATTTCTTGGAATCTCCGATCGCGGTTACCATAATAATGGGTATATCCTTGAGATTTTCAAATTTCTGCACAATACTGCATGCTTCGATTCCATCCATCTCTGGCATCATCATATCTAGCAAAATCAGGTCAATATCCGACGGCTTGGGACGAAGTTCATTGTTTTCCCCACCTATCCCAAGGACTTCAAACATCTCCATGGCAGAACTTGCCGTTACAATGTCACGATAGTTTTCTTTTTTCAGAATTTCTCGAATGATAATGACATTCGTCGGATTGTCGTCAACAATAAGTATTCTCATTTCTATCTCCTTATCTGTGGCGTCCGGGTTTGTCGATTCTTATCAGGTCATCTAACAACCTTAATTATACAAATTTCGCATACAACACAGCGGTAGACATAATAATTCCTAGTATAACTATAATCGTATTATCAAAAAACTTCTATCAGTAAATGGCACCATCGCAGGAGAATTCACCCGCTTGTTACCCTGTTTTTGCTGCGTCCTGATCCCGCTTCCAAACTTGCAAAAACATAGATAAGGAATGGGGATATCCCCATTCCTTATCTATGTTTTTGGTTAAGCATTCTGCGTCATCAACTTGAAAGCTCTTTTGAATGATGCAAAATACTTGATTCTGAAGCTTGTCCATTCTCAGAAGGCTCCAGCTTACGTGTTTGTATCGGCTAAGCTATTCTTTCTTTTTGGCAATCACAAGTACTTTGCCTTTATCGAGTTCACTCTCGTAAAAATCTGCCTCAGCTTCGGTGAAGCCCATCGAAACAATTTTGGCCCGGAGTTCATCACCGCGGGAGCGGAACAGATTCGCCAAGGAATCAAATACGCCTTCTTCCTTGATGCCAATCTCTTTGGCATCTGCCGTATCGGCAATCCGATCTGTACGATCCTTTTCATGGGCTAGAACGAAGATATGATCAGCAAGGTATCCGGTAATCTGCAATTCTTTCACCGCTTCTACCGCTTGGACTCCGTTTTCTACCACTTTTGCATAAGCTTGCGCATTGGTTGAATTCATCGTTTCCACTCTCCTCTGATTGTTCTTCTTTATCGAGCTACTTAGTATATAACCATACGATATCGGGTTGAAACGTTTCTGGATTAACCAATCCTAGGAAACCGATTCATCAAAGAGGTCTATTCCTTCAATATGATTGGAGCCTGGCTTCATATATACCTTCAGCGCCTGACTTCCTCGAAGAAATACTTCTCCATCCTCTGCTACATAATACGGCTTGCCCAAAACATCTCGAATGGCCTCAATATTCATATCAATCCATTCCTGATTAAGCTTCAGACGTTTCTCGGAAGCATCAATATGCACATAATTGACCACTCCTGTATCTTCGCAGAGCCCAACCGTTACATCTTTGAATTGATACTCAGGGCAACCCAGGTATGGATCAAGTTCCTTATGAACCGGTTTGCCTTTATTGGCTAATATATCATTCACGCTGTCATCCAGAGAAATGTCATTCAGAGTCCGAAAGTGCTGGACAGGTCCGGATCGATCAGCAGCCAGAATGATCTCTGGTGTCTCCTCTTTCACTACCGTCCATTGCATATCATGAGCAGCGGGTACCGCTGCCGGTTGAACGGAAAAGGGAGAAATTACGCTAAACATAACAAGCAGTAGTTTCATCATGATTCTCACCCTTTCATCAGGTTCATCACCGCTCTGAAGACTTCTATTCATTACAAAACGGTCATGCTATTTCCGCATACGTTGCCATACATTAGCGGCTACATCCACATATTTCAGCCAGCCTTTTCCGCCTTTGGCATCATCATGATATGTAGCTTCATAGGATTGCAGTGTCCGATCTGTCGGTGTAGCAGGCGGCGTCTGTACTACATTCGCTACTTCTGAACGTTTGTTCTGTTCAGTGCTGCTGCGTTTCGTCTGAAACTTGGCCATCAAAGTGGATGACACCTGCTTTGCTGCTTCCGTCACTTCGTTCAGCACTTCACCCAGATTCTGTACAGATTCCATAACGGGATCAATTTGTTTCATTTTGTGCTGCACATCAACTGTAATATCATTGGCATGCCTTACCGTCTGTTTAACTTCATAACTAAGCTCATCAATGGTCTTCTGAACTTCCTGCAGTGTCTGTGACACATTGTCGAGTGAACCCTGAGCGGACTTCAAGGTACGAATTAAAAAGAATACAAGTACTGCAAATGCAATTGCAATTAAAGCCACACTAATTTGATAGATCATAAAAGAACCTCACTTTCCAGTATAAATCGGTTTTGTTATTGCTTAGTTACCCGACCCATTCCGAGGCGAAACAAATAGGATATGAACTGTATAAACAACTCCTCCTGGTAAAATATCGCAATGTTTCAACCCTAAAGGCCTCGGTTAAAGAACAACTACACACGGCAGTGAGACGAACACTTCTCGCTACCAAGTTCTATAAACGAAAGGATGATACACATGTTGAAATGGTCGGTACTATTTCTAATTATTGCTCTTGTTGCAGGTATTTTCGGATTCTTCGGTATTGTTGAAGCAGCTGCTTCGATTGCCAAAGTACTCTTCTTCATCTTTGTTGTACTGTTCGTCATCTCCCTGATTACGGGACGCAGTCGAATGCGATGAATAGGGCTTCCCAATTATGAACAGCACTCGATACATACAAAAGCCTATCGCGCTTGCAAAAGCCGGTAGGCTTTTGTGCGTTCATAATATCTTTTTTACAACAATTTTCCCAAAGCACATTACGACTTCTCTCTATTATGTATTACGCTCCCTTCTGGTCTATTCATCGCTTCTCCCCGATTACATCATAAAAACAGGACCATTATGACATAGCCAACCCGGTTTTCTCCCACCGAAGTATGATATTTACAGGCTCTCCTTATACCCACATATGCTCCAGTTGACACTGGAGAATCCAAGAAAATATTGTTATAATTTGTGATTCACAAGTGAGCTTGCTTGGTTACTTTTAACACAGGACAACAAACTACATACCTAACCGAGGAGGAAAAACAAATGAAAAAAATCGTAAGTTTTGCCGCTGCTCTGACTTTGATGGGATCCATGGCTGCTGCCGCAGGTGCTGAGGAAGCGGTTACCGGAACGGTAGCTCCAGAAACAGGAACTCCTACAACCACAACAACGCCAGCTGTTGAAGTGAACAAACCTGCTGTAGACACTGTAGAAGGCACAGCTGAGACCGTAACTGGCACAACAGTAGACACAACGGGTACAGAAGGTACTTCAACGACTACTGAAACAACAACTTCAACAAAGGATGACAAAATCTTTGATGAGCCTGTTGTGAAAGCAGGAGATGAGGTTCTGGTCCCTACAATGCTGCTCAACCTGTTGGAGCGCACATGGTTCTATGATGCACCTAATGGCAAACCAATCGGTGCACTGGGTTCCCAAGTCATCGATACGACAGGTGAAGTTGTAGATGGATTCGATGGTGGTCAATGGGTACAAGTGTATACATGGAAAGGTAAAGCTTGGATCCACGTTGCTATTCAATAGTATCGTATAATCGTTCTAACGATAAGTAAAGAGGACAGCACGCAGGCAGCGGCTGTCCTCTTTTCATTTGAAAATGCGCTTATTTCCGGTTTGTCCCTACCCATTTCAAGGACTTTCCGTCGTTCCTTCTTCCATCTTCGGCTCCACATGCACATGTACATGCATAATATTATGTGAACGTTTCAAGCGCTCTTCGACCCGGTCACAGATCTGATGACCTTCGATTAGGCTCAGTCCTCCATCCACCTCAATAACCACATCCACCAGTACATGACTGCCGTGCACACGCGCCTTCACGTCCTTGATCATTTCCACACCAGGAACCCGCGCCACAGAGGATCTTAGGTCTGTCAGTTCTTTCTGATCAAATCCGTCCGTCAGACGATGTGTTGAATCACGGAAAATCTCCCAAGCTGTCTTACAAATCAACAGACCTACAGCAATTGCAGCTACTTTGTCCAACCAAGGAAGGCCAAATTGTGCACCGATGATCCCGATCGCAGCCCCTATGCTGACCCAGGCATCCGAACGATTATCTTTGGCCGCAGCCATCAGGGCCTGACTGTTAATTTGTTTGGCAAGACGATGATTGTAACGATATACGCCCAGCATTACCAGCGCACAGACAACGGCAACTGCTGCTGACCACAGGTTTGGTGCTACAAAGTTTCCTTCATACCAGGAACGAACTGCTTCAACCAATACCTGCAGGCCAACCATGGCCATAATAAATGAAGCAATTAGGGCAGCGACTGTTTCCGCTCTAAAGTGACCATAGGCATGATCGGAATCAGGTGGCTTCTGGGATATGCGAAGTCCGATCAATACAGCAACCGACGCAACAATATCTGTAAGGTTATTAAAACCATCCGCCAGCAAAGCGCTGGAAGCAAACAAATATCCGCAGATCAATTTAAAAGCAGACAAGACCAGATAGGCCACAATACTGACCCAAGCCCCGCGCTCTCCTTTGCGTATTTCTTCGTAGGCGTTCAAACCGGGCGACACTCCTTTAACGTTTCGTATTACGGTTGTTCCATGTTACCAAATGCGTACTGTGTGGGTCTATAGAAACAGTGTTGCCAAGCTGCATTGCTGTAGGGAAGCCGAAACAAAGTTGCCAGACCGCAGGGCTGTAGGTGAAGAGAAAAAATGTTGGCTCAGTCAAAAAAGTGAAGGTTTTCAGCATTTTATCAGGTTGCCCTTGTGGGGCTTTTGTAAAACGTATAAAATGAGTACATCCCGTCCAATTTGGACGGCTTACTGTAAGACCGGGAGGGAAATAACGATGAGCGATAATAACGAACCGAAAAAGGTCAGTTTGCAGGATGCTATACGCCAGAAACTGGCACAGAAGAAAGAACAGGCAAACACCGGTAACCAATCCAGTGCCTATTTTGAAGGCGGCCCTAAAGCAATGAAGAGCCAAAACAACAAAAAGCCTAACAATCAGCGCCGCCGTACTGGCGGATCCTAGACCGCAAGAAGCTCTTGTATGAGATGTTTCTATGGTTACAGGATCACCCTGTATGACCAAAAAAGAACCGCAAGTCTCCTCTGGAGAGCTTGCGGTTCTTTTTATCTTTTATAAGAACGTATGGTTAACTACGTTAACCATACTCAATGTAGACAGAATAGCTTATCTTAAGCTTCTACCGGATACATTTTGTTACGCAATTCTTTAATTTCGTCACTTTCCAGGTACTCATCATAGCTCATTTGGCGATCAATAACGCCGTTTGGCGTGATTTCAATAATCCGGTTAGCGATGGTTTGAATGAACTGATGGTCATGGGATGTAAACAGCATGGTGCCGTCAAAATCAATCATACCGTTGTTCAGTGCGGTAATGGACTCCAGATCCAAGTGGTTCGTTGGCTCATCTAGAATCAGAGCGTTAGCGCCTGTTTGCATCATTTTCGCCAACATACAACGAACTTTCTCTCCCCCGGAGAGTACACTTGCTTTTTTCAGGGATTCCTCGCCTGAGAACAACATACGACCCAAGAATCCACGCAGGTACGTTTCATCCTGATCTTTGGAATATTGACGAAGCCAGTCCACGAGACTCATATCTACTCCGTCAAAATATTTGGAGTTGTCTTTCGGGAAATAAGCCTGGGTTGTAGTGATACCCCAAGTGTATTCGCCACTATCCGCTTCTGTTTCACCCATAAGGATATCAAACAACAATGATTTGGCATTACCGTTCGGGCCAACAAAGGCAATCTTATCCCCTTTATTCACCACAAAGCTGAGATCATTCAGCATGTTCACACCATCAATTGTTTTGTTGATACGGTCAACGGTCAACAATTGTTTACCGGCTTCACGCTCAGGTTTGAAGTTGATAAACGGATACTTACGGTTTGATGGACGAAGGTCATCCAGCGTGATTTTGTCGAGTTGTTTCTTACGCGAAGTCGCTTGCTTCGATTTGGAAGCATTCGCCGAGAAGCGTTGAATAAAGGCTTGCAAGTCTTTAATCTTCTCTTCTTTTTTCTTATTAGCATCACGTTGCAAAGCAAGTGCCAATTGGCTGGATTCATACCAGAAATCGTAGTTACCTACGTACAGCTGGATTTTACCGAAATCAATATCTGCAATGTGTGTACATACTTTGTTCAGGAAGTGACGGTCATGGGATACTACAATAACGGTACCTTCATAGTCCATGAGGAAGTTTTCCAGCCATTGAATGGATTCGAGATCCAAGTGGTTGGTAGGCTCATCGAGCAACAGGTTGTTTGGACGACCAAACAAGGCTTGTGCAAGTAGGACACGAACTTTTTCGTTACCGCTCAGTTCAACCATTTTCTTCTCATGCATATCACGATCGATACCCAGACCGATCAAGAGTGCCGCTGCATCCGGCTCAGCATCCCAACCGTTCAGCTCAGCAAACTCGCCTTCAAGCTCTCCGGCACGCAGGCCGTCTTCTTCAGTGAAGTCCGCTTTGGCATACAGCGTATCTTTCTCTTTCATAATGGCATAGAGGCGACTGTGGCCCATAATTACCGTTTCGAGCACTTGATATTCATCATATTCGAAGTGGTTTTGCTTCAATACGGCCATGCGTTCGCCCGGGGTGATGTGCACCTCTCCCGAGTTCGATTCAATTTCACCGGACAAAATTTTCAAAAATGTTGATTTGCCGGCTCCATTGGCGCCGATCAGGCCGTAACAGTTGCCTGGTGTGAATTTGATATTCACATCTTCAAAGAGTGCACGTTTTCCGTAGCGAAGCGTGATGCCGCTTGTACTGATCATTAAGCATTACCATCCTTTATTTATTAATCTGCATACTGCATGAATAGCAACTTGCATTAATCTTGGATTCAATATCCCGATGCCTATTCTGGCACCATATTATAACACAAAAAAGCGGCAAATTCGAAAATTGGCCGCTTTTTACTCGTTAAAGATTTGGTAATCGTTTATTCATGCGGATATACCCTTACATTAGCATATTTGGATCACTTTTGTTAGTCCTGTTTGCTTTCTTCGTGTCGAATACGCAATGTTTCCCCATGTCCGAGCACCCGAATGCGCTCTGCGTTGATTCCAAGTCGTTCTCGTTCAACTTCCATTCGATCCAGCGCTTCCTTAGGTGTGTCATCCGCTAACTTAAATGTTCCATAATGCATGGGAACCATAAGCTGGGAACCCGTTTCTACAAATCCCTGCAACGCTTCTTCCGGCGTCACATGCTGGGATGTCATGAACCATTCCGGGTCGTACGCACCGATTGGCATCAGGGTAACACCGATGTCGAAGCGTTCTCCAATCGTTTTGAATCCCTGAAAGTATCCTGTATCCCCTACAAAATAAATGATTGGCGGACCGCCAGAAGATTGATCAGCCGATGCCTCTATTGACTCATCCGTTCCTGCTGCTCGGGAAATTTCATGACCATGTCCTTCGCTCGTCGCGGCACTCTCCTCCGACGGAATGACTGCCGGGTGATTTTGTTCCAATACATAACCGCCCCAATGGGACGTGTTGGTATCAAATAGGGTTCGGCGTGTCCAGTGCTGCGCGGGTACAAAGGTTATTTTGACCCCGCCAAGCGTAATATGTTCCCACCACTTCATCTCATGACACCGATGGAAACCTTTGCGCACCATTTTGCGCTTGAGACCATCGGGAACGATGAGCAGTGTCTTGGCTGTGACCAACTTCCGCAGCGATGCGAGATGCAAATGATCATAGTGTGAATGCGAGATCAAAATGACATCCAGAGGCGGAATATCCTGAATCGGAATGCCAGGGGCACCGAGTCTGCGCTGAAACCCCATTTTTTCCGCCCAGACCGGGTCTGTCACGATGTTTAGTCCATGATATTGAATGAAAAACGTGGAATGACCAATCCAGGTAATCGTGGTTTCAGCCCGGTTGGCGTGCAGATAATCCAGTTCAGGTGGGTGCTTGGGCACGGTGTAGGAATAATCCTTAACTTTGCTGCGCCGTTGCTCCCTCCATTGCTTGAATTCCTTCAGCGTTTTGTCCGTACTTACATTATCAATGTTGTTATAACGGATTTTCGGCATGAAAGGGCCCTCCTCCCTTCCTCGTATCTTAACAAAAGATTACCCCGAATTGGAAAGTACGTACCAACGAATCAATCCTTTGGATTTTTGCACTTCGCCAAGTAGACGAACAAAAACGCAATTGCAGCCACGATAATCAGTGGCGGGGCGTACATAATCGTAAAGGTCTCAAAAAAACTTAATCCCGTTATACCGGGAATACCCCTCACTCCCTCGTCAGAGCTGAGAAGTAACCGTGGAAGCATGATGAACAGCTTGTTGGGAAGCATGAACGGACTCATCCTTTCTTTTTGCCAGCATTACCTCGCACATAATTGGCATCAAACAGAAACAGCTTCATAATGAGCACGAGTGAAGGAATGAGCACCAGCAGTCCCAGGCTGAACGCCGTAATGAGCGCAATACCCATCGTCTTGTTCGTAAAGCTGTCGAAAATATTAATGTACGGATACAGAATGTATGGAAGATGTGAGCGCCCATAGCCGTACCAGGCAAAGGCGAACTGCAGCATCACGGCGATAAAACACCAGCCCAAATATTTACGTTTCCATACCAGCGAGACGGCGATCACAAAACAGATAAAAGATGCGATAAACATCCATGAGATATTTAACATCTGCTCAAAGTGTGCGGGATTCTGTTTGTTAATCTGTAAAAATGCCAGAAAGCTGGCAAAAATCGTAGGCAGACTCCATAAGAGTGCATACTCCCGAAGAACTTCAAACGCAGTCTCATCCTCCGCCCGCTTGGCATAGTAGGAAAGAAACATCGCTGAGATATAGAGCACACTTACCAGTGCAAGCAATACAACAGACCAGGTATACGGATTCGTCAAAAACTCACGCCAGCGAAAAAATACCTGATCACCCACCTGCTCAATAATTCCACCTTCGGATATCGCCAAAATGGTGGAAAACACCGCCGGAATCAGCAATCCCGTCGCTCCATACAATGCCATGTAAATCCGGCTGTTCTGACCATTGTTCCCATAGGTATTATAGGCGTAGTACACGCCCCGGATCGCAAGCAGCACAATCGCTAATGAACCTGGAACAAGCAGCGCTGTCCCATAATAAAAAGCGCTATCCGGATAAAATCCGACCAGACCAACAACAAAAAAGATCAGAAACACATTCGTCACTTCCCACACGGGTGAGAGATAGCGCTGAATAATGTTATGGATTTTGTTCTCGTGTCCGGTTAATATGCTGTAAAAGCTGAAAAATCCGGCCCCAAAATCAATCGAAGCCACGATCAGATATCCAAACAGAAACGTCCACAAGATCGCGATGCCTGCAATTTCAAAGCTCAATGCACGATCCCTCCTTCCAGACCAAGAGACTCCAGTTCCTTCTCTGCTTCCTTGTTACGGAACAGCTTGCTGAGTACCCGAATCGCTGAAAAGCAAAGGATCAGGTACAGCAGAATAAACAGAACCAGCATCCAGCCTACGGAGGACGATGTTGTTGCTGCTTCCGACACCTTCATGTACCCGCGCAATATCCATGGCTGTCTGCCGACCTCGGCAAACATCCAGCCGAGCTCAATGGCAATCATGGCCAAGGGTCCAAGCAGGACGATGCCGAGCAAGAGCCATTTGGGATAAGGCTTGCGCCCCGGCAGCCAGCGTCGGAACACATAGAGCACCGGGATCAGCAGAATGATCACACCGGTCGTTACTTTCAGGTCAAACATATAGTGAATGGACAACGGTGGCCTCAGATCGGCCGGAAATTCTTCAAGTCCTTTCACTTCCGTGTCCGGTCTGTTTCCCGCCAGTATGCTGAGTGCATAGGGGATCTCAATGGCGTATTTCACTTCATTGTTCTCATCAAGGATACCCCCATACACTAGCGGCGCCTTCGTCATCGTTTTAAAATGCCACTCTGCGGCGGCCAGCTTCTCCGGCTGGTATTTGGCCAGAAATTTACCGGAAGAATCTCCGATCATGACGGTGCTGACCGCAAATACGAGCGCACATACCGTTGTGAGTTTAAGCGCCTTTTTGTAATACACATGATCCCGACCCCGAAGCAAGCTGAATGCGGCGATGCCTGCCAATATACCCGCACTCAATGTGTATGACGAGGCGAGCACGTGAGATACCTTGGTCGGGGTAGCCGGATTCAGCATCGCAGCAATTGGATGGATGTCCTTCATGATGCCATTAATCAGGGTAAACCCCTGAGGCTGGTTCATGAAAGAATTCACCGTTGTTATGAATATCGCGGAGGCAGAGGATCCTAGAGCCACCGGAATCAACAGCAGCATATGGGTATATTTCTTTTTGAAACGGTCCCATGTGTAAAGGTAGATTCCAAGAAAGATGGCCTCTATAAAAAAGGCGAACGTCTCCATAAACAGCGGCAAGGCAATCGCCTGCCCCGCTACTCGCATAAACATCGGCCACAGCAGGCTGAGCTGTAAACCAATTGAGGTGCCTGTAACTACACCAACTGCAACGGTAATAACGAAACCTCGCGCCCATCTGCGCGCCAGCAAGGTGTAATGGATATCATTGGTGCGCAGTCCGCGCCATTCAGCCAAGGCGATCATGAGTGGAACGCCTACACCGATGGAAGCAAAAATGATGTGCACAAACAGGGTAAGACCGGTCAGCATCCGGCTGAGCAGAACAGGATCCAGGGATGACATGGGTTACACTCCTCTTTCACATAATCGTTATGTACGACTGACTTCATACCGCCTGTGTGACGATATGCCTCAATAACTCATGATCCGGATAATACTTTTGACAACGGCATACAGCACGATCACGGCTGCGACCAGGCAGACGATAATAAGGGTTTTCTCTTGTTTACGGAACATAGACCTGCCGTCCTCCTTTTGCATGGCATGCAAATTATGGCTCTATAGACAGTTTGCAAAAGAAGTTGTTTTTTTATCCGGGAAATTTTGAAAAACAAAAAAAGCCTTTACCTGTTTCAGGATGAAAGCATCCATCCTAACAAATAAAGACCTCTCTTGCTCTACAAGAGTTCATCCTGCTTGGGCAATCGAACCTTGAACGTACTTCCTTTGTGCGGCGCGGATATAAAGGTAAGCGTTCCCCTGGTGGTCCTCTACAATTTTGCGCGAAATGTAAAGCCCCAGTCCAGTCCCGCCAATCTGACGATGATCCGAATTGTCCACACGATAAAACTTCGTAAATAGCAGGTCCTGCACGTTCTCTGGAATACCTATTCCATAATCACGTACATCGATGCATAACCATTCTTTTTCTTCCCACAACGTAATATCAATTCGGTCTGCTCCAGGTGAGTACTTGACTGCATTACCTACCAAATTATGCAGCAACTGAACCATCCGATTCTGGTCCGCGTAAGCAAAAAAGTCTCCATTAAACGCATGTACATAAATACGCTGAATGGATTGCATATTCCATTGCTCAGCAACACCCTCAACCAACTCAAGCAACGGTACATACGTCTTATGATAGGTCATGCCTTCATTGTCCAGACGTTGAATATCAAGTACATCATCCAGCAGACTACTCAGCCGTGCGCCTTCCGAAGAAATGGTCTCCATGAAGTCCTGACGCTGTGAGGCGGGAAGATCATACATCATCATTAGTTCCACATAGCCCATAATGGTTGCTACAGGGGTACGAAGCTCATGGGACACCACGCTGATCAGTTCGTTTTTCATCCGATTCAGGCGTTCTTCCTCCGTACGATCACGGAACACCAGAAGAAATCCATGGTTTTTACCGGGAACATCCATTTGCTTCATGTACAGGGAAAATACACTCTTTTCCACATCATTGAATATAAATTCAGTCTCCACAAAGGCCAGTTCTCCGTTCAGAAAAGCACGAGTCTGCTCAACCAAATTGAAATCGGCGGTTAACACCAGGGTATCAATGGCATTGGCTAAATCTTCGATCGATCTGCCCGAAAAATCTCCGAGGCCAAACATTTCTTCCATTCTTCTATTCACTATTGTGATGGTGCCGGAACGATCTGACATGACCAGACCTTCCCGAACGGATTCAATGAAATGCTCACTGATGTCACGCTGTTCCTGAATGGCAACTTTTTCATGAAACAGCTCCGCATTCAGCTTCTCCAGAGCCAGCGCATGACGTACACGATCTTCTTCAGCCCTTGTGCGCTCGGTAATATCCTTGATAAACAAGTTATACAGCGTTTCGTTATTGCCCAATTGAATTTCTACAATTTTATACTCAATCGGAAAAACCGAACCATCCCAACGGATACCTGAGATCTCTTCCACGATGACATGCCGTTTACCCCGGATATATTCGAATCTTTCCAGCATTTCTTTGATTTCCATACAGCTCGCTCCCTGAAAAAGGGAAGGGGCATCCTTCTCGAATACTACTTCTTCTCGTTTCAGACCAAACATTCTTTCGGCTTCGGGATTAAACTCGATAATCAGTCCGTTTGAATCTACAGCAATAATGGCATCGATGGATGAATCAATAATGGCGCGTTTGATCTCCTCACTATTCTTCAGTTCTTTAGTTCGCTCTCTAACCCTGTCCTCCAGGGTGAGCTTGTCCTGACGAATCTGTTCGAATTGCTCTAGAAGCACATCAGCCATTTTGCGCAAATTACCAATCAGTATCTGTACTTCTGTTACATGGCTGGTTGGCCATTCCATCTCCCCATTACGAAATAACAGCCTCGGAAGAGAACCAGTCATGCGTGTAAGACGCTTCAATGGACTTATCACTTTTCGGCTGAGAGGAGCGGCGACAATCATGGAAGCCACAAAAATGATGAACAGAGATTGAAGTGTGGTCAAGTAGATCGCCTCAATCCGAGTGTAATAATTGGCTGAGTTGGTCTCAACAAATACTCGATATGGAGTGCTTGTAGTCATATCTGCTTCGTACATGAACGATGCCTGTTTCCAGTGAGTAAGTACATCACTATAATAAGCATCCCCGGAATGAAATAGTATGCTGTTCTCGCCTGGCTTGAGAACACGATATTTGTTGATATCCAGGTATTCTCCCACTTGGAGCGTATCCAGCCCAGAAGCAATGACCTTATCATTTGGGTCAAGAATGATGACATTCACACCCAGTAGATGATGATAACGCTCCATACTTTGATGCATGTTCTCTTGGGTTAGATATCGATCATTTAAATCCTTGATCACAGCATTCGCAGCATGTTTTAGATTAGATACAATGGTGTCATTGATCTGACCTAGCTGTCTTCGGCTATCGGCCGATAACAGAACAAGAGAGACAACGACTACAAAAGCTACGACGTATTTAAAAGCAATCCGTGTGAGCGGAATGGTTCCTGTCCGTTTCGACTTCAGCTCGCCATTGGTAATCCAGAAGTCCACCACAATACCTGCAATTAGTGCATTCACCATGCTAGTCACAGCAACATGCATATATCCATACTTTAATTCTTCAAGATTCATGCTCATCATGAAATATCCATAAAAGGTCACTGGCAATAACATCACGACCCAGAATGCAGCATTGGCCTTCATGACACTTCCATTCTTCCATCGGATCTGCCATCCCAGCATCCAGATTAATTCAATAGTATGAGCGCCAATCATAAAAAAACTATTTGGGACTAGACCCCCGAATAATACACCCAAGGTACAGATTGCTATCAAAGAAGTGAATCCGTATATGGCTCCATGTAAGCGCAAGGCAATAAAAGTTGCGGCTGTGCCGAACAACAGCTGTACCCCATAAAACAGAGTCAGCGGAAATATCGTTCCCAGCGTACCAAGGATAATTAGGATGGCCGTACCCAACCAAGGAATACGGAGTTTGATTACCATCCACTCCAACACCTTATTTACCTTTATGTAGTCCATAGGCAGCTGGCCTTATGACTGATTTCTATGTTTGCATTCAACAACAACGTTGGTACCTCCTATGGATTAAAGCTCGTAAGATCTACTTTATTTCCCTCAAACCGTTCTGATACATTATACTGTAATAACTACTCGATGTAGCTTTGGGAAATTTTGAATGATCGGCAATTGAGCTGCATTCATGGTAAAATACTGAAGTTTAGCTGAAACCCTATAGAACTTACTACATATGCATCCTATATTCTGGAATACAAACATTAAAAAATTTGCAGCATTTCCACACAATTACGGCTTTTTCTAAGAAGTTTCTTAACAAATTCATTTCATCAGGAGTGTGACCTCAATGTCTATCAAAGTTCTTCTTATAGAAGATGAGAAAAATCTGGCCGACATGATTGCTTTCTTTCTTGAGGAGGAGGGTTACATAACTGAACGGGTCCATCATGCACGCGAAGCACTTCAACTTTTCCCACGATTCCAGCCCGATATTGTAGTGACTGACTTGATGCTGCCTGAAACAGACGGTAATGATCTGGTTGATGCGTTTCGCCAACACTCGACTGTACCCATATTAATGATCTCAGCCAGCACCATGCTGAATGATCGGCTCCGAGCATTGCACAATGGTGCGGATGATTTTCTTTGTAAACCCTTTAGTCTAAAAGAGCTTGACGCACGAATTAAGGCATTATTGCGTAGATCGGCCATCTCCTACCCGGACAAGCCGATAAAAGAGGACAAACCTGCTGAAATTGTTGGACATGTCAGTGTGAATGAGTACAGAAGAACTTTGTTTGTGGATGGCCTTGAAATTGAGGTCACTCATATTGAGTTTGAAATTATGAAGGAATTGTACCGAAATCCCGGCAAAGTGTTCACCCGCAATGAACTCATGGATCGTATTAAAGGCTCAGAACGGGCATATCTGGACCGTACAATCGATGTGCACATCTCCAGCCTGCGTAAAAAAATTGAACCCGACCCCAAAAATCCAAGGTATATCAAGACGGTTTGGGGAACGGGATATAAATACGTCATTTAGTACACGCCGAAATGAAATAATGGCTCATGTCCTCTCTCTGTCATCGTCTAATCGACTGGGTTGAGGGCTGAGCTGTTTTTGTTTTGTATGCAAAAGAATGCAGCAACCGCTGGATTTCCATGATCAGCCGATCTGGTTCTTCCTCTTGCCAGAGGATCATCTTTATCAGGCCCGTACCCGTAATAAGCTGCAAATGGCGCTTGCGAATCAACGATTGAAAATCCGTAATCACCAGCAAAGGAATCTGAGGCATAAATGCCCGAATGGCATTCGCTGCTGATACGGCTTGCCCAGCGTCCTGATAATCCACAATACAATAGTGAGCTGTGCCCCATTCCTCCCCCTCCTCGTTATTTACGTTCTTTTCTCTCTTCATTGCGGGCTCCCTCTGCTCGTCTGTTATCCATTCATTCAACAATTCAATCATATTGTCATAATCAATACCACGACTTCCGTCCGAAAGTACGGTAATGGGTTCCATAGGTATAACCTCCAGTTCATTCTCTCTTCTTATTGTGCCAATCTTCATTTAAAAATGTTCGTGTGTGAACATAAAAGAAGTGTTAACTATCTTCGTACGTCTTAACAAACTGTGTAAGGTTCATTACCCATTTCGCAGTTTGCGGCAATTCATGTAAAATAGGGATATGCCCGTGTCCATTGCGGGAACTTTAAGAATGAATCCGGTACAGGAGGTTATGAACCGATGAATATTGTTTCCATTGAACCAACACCCAGTCCCAATACGATGATGCTGCATCTGGACGAACGTCTGGAGGACGGGATCCGCAGAACATATACACTGGATAACGAACGGTCTGCTCCGGCGTTTATTCGCCAGATGCTTCATATTCCCGGAGTAAAAAGTGTATTCCACACGACCGACTTCGTAGCTCTTGACCGCAAGGGAAATGCGGATTGGTCCGTCATACTTGGCGAAGTCCAAAGCCGTCTTGGCCAACAGGGAATTGATCTGGACTGGATTGAATCTGAAGATGCCTCTGGCGAGCACTTCGGTGAAGCACAGGTATTCGTTCAATTTTTCAGAGGTGTACCGATGCAAATTCGGGTCAAAGCCGGCGCCAAGGAAGAGCGCATTTCGCTCTCGGATCGATTCGTCAAAGCCGTTACTGAAGTCGCCAGTGCAACGCTGATCAAGGAACGGAAACTGAGTGACTATGGCGTTCGCTACGGTGAATTGCCTGAAATCGCAAGAGAAGTTGAACAGGAGCTGGAAGCAGCATATCCGCCTGAGCGTCTGGAACGCGTGATTCAACAAGCCATTGAGCACGGCTCCAATGCCGAAGAATTCGTGGAACGTCGCCGCCAGCTGGATGGTGCCGAGCTTGAAGAGGCTCTGCATAATGAGGACTGGAATGTTCGCTATGCTGCATTTGATGGCATGGAACCTACAGCAGAACGGCTGCCACTCGTTGCTCATGCACTCCATGACAATAAAATGCAGATACGCCGGCTGGCTGTTGTATATCTTGGTGATATCCGTACACCGGAAGCGATGGAATTGCTGTACGAAGCTCTGCAGGATAGTTCGCCTGCTGTACGTCGAACTGCCGGAGATACCCTCTCCGATATCGGTGATTCTGCAGCAACGGCAGCCATGACAGCTACGTTATCCGACAAGAGCAAGCTTGTACGCTGGCGTGCGGCCCGCTTCCTGTACGAAGTGGGAACCGAAGAAGCAGAGCAAGCTCTGCGGAAGGCAGCCGAAGATCCTGAGTTTGAAGTCAGCCTGCAAGCCAAAATGGCACTGGAACGGATTGAATCCGGGGAACAGGCAGCTGGAACCGTATGGCAGCAGATGGCTGGGCGTAACAAGACGTCGGAATAGTCCTTTCGATTCATATCCAACAATTGTTATTGCACTGGAATACCATGGGGGTTATACTGATTGTCTGTTTACTAAACAGGACATTGAGTGTTACGTTCTGTGATTTATAATTTCATAGACAATAGATACACCTCATCCATGATGATGAGGTAGAGGTCGCGGGTGCGATCAGTACGCTGAAGGAGGCGCTAAGGAGCCGCTTATGAATTCAGCCGAAAGGTGCACCCGCCGAAGCTCGCAGGACGGTTCCTTACGTTGTCCAGCGCGGCTGGGGCTGTTGCCGAAAGGTGCAGAACTGTCACAGATGTATGATGCCTTCCTCGGAGGGTATGATTTCTTCTGTGTTGAGCTATCTTAAACATCTGGGACGAGGTGCGGACGATTGATAATAAAGACCGCAGGCTAATGCCTGCGGTCTTTTGGTTATTTCCATTGTTCTGAACCCATTAGTACGCTGAAAGAAGGAGTGTTTCCATGCAAGACCGCAACAACCAAACTAACACAGGACCTACCCTGAAAAAAGGACTACGCGCAAGGCATATGACCATGATTGCACTCGGTGGATCCATTGGTACAGGACTGTTCCTCGCAAGCGGAACCGCTATTTCCAATGCAGGCCCCGGCGGTGCACTGATTGCTTACGTTGCCGTCGGCATCATGGTCTTCTTTCTTATGACCAGTCTCGGAGAGCTGGCTACCTTCATGCCTGACTCCGGTTCATTCAATACGTATGCGGCCCGCTTCGTCGATCCTGCCCTCGGGTTCGCCATGGGTTGGAACTTCTGGTACAACTGGGCCGTCACCATTGCAGCAGAACTCGCTGCAGCAACCGTACTCATCAAATACTGGTTTCCTGACAGTTCATCCATGTTGTGGAGTCTGTTGTTCCTCGTATTAATCTTTGCCCTAAATGTACTGTCTGTTAAAGGGTACGGAGAGTCGGAATACTGGTTTGCCATTATCAAAGTCGCTACAGTGATCATCTTCCTTACCGTTGGTGTGCTCATGATCTTCGGCATTATCGGCGGAGAAGCGGTTGGATTCAGTAACTTTACTATAGGAGACGCCCCATTCCATGGCGGATTCTTTGCGGTTCTCGGTGTATTTATGGCTGCCGGGTTCTCATTCCAGGGAACGGAGCTCATTGGCGTAGCAGCCGGTGAGAGCGAAAATCCGCGTGAAAATGTCCCTCGTGCTATTCGGCAAGTGTTCTGGCGTATTCTGATCTTCTACATTCTGGCAATTACAGTCATCAGTCTGATCATTCCTTACACACATCCGAATCTGCTTAAAGGTGATCTGAACAACATCGGAGTTAGTCCGTTTACTCTTGTCTTTGAAAAAGCCGGTCTGGCCATTGCTGCTTCCGTCATGAATGCCGTTATTCTGACCTCTGTACTGTCTGCCGGGAATTCAGGCATGTATGCTTCAAGTCGTGTTCTGTATGCTCTTGCCCGGGATGGCAAAGCGCCTCGCTTCTTGGGTCGGCTGAACAAAAAGGGCATTCCAATGAACGCCCTGCTCTTGACCACAGCGGTAGGTATGCTCGCCTTTCTAGCCTCCCTTTTCGGTGATGGCATTGTATACACCTGGCTGCTTAATGCATCCGGTATGTGTGGCTTTATCACCTGGCTCGGCATTGCCATCAGCCATTATCGCTTCCGCCGTGCGTATGTGGCCCAAGGTCGGGATTTGAACGATCTGCCCTACCGTGCACGCTGGTTCCCATTTGGTCCGATCTTTGCTTTTGTGTTATGTATCATCGTCATTATTGGACAGAACTATCAGGCGTTCACGGGTGATCAGATCGATTGGAGCGGAGCCCTCGTCGCTTACTTGAGCGTTCCGCTGTTCCTGATCTTATGGCTGGGTTATAAATTTATTAAGAAAACAAAAGTTGTACCATTACAGGAATGTGATTTTACAACTACAAATGAATAACGATATTGCACAGGCAACCTTCTTTCCACTGGAGAGAAGGTTGCCTTTTTGGTTCGTCCAAGTTTCGGGATAGCCATCATCCACGTAAAAAAAGAACGCTCATCCATGAGCGTCCTTGTTCACCATAAGGTGTGTCCTATTATAATCATTCATACAAAGTTTGATGTCACATGGTCCAGGTAATCTTCACACGCAGATCCACGGTATCCTCCATGTTGGACACGTAATACGATATCGACTTCATGCCAAGCTGATACAGATCCTGCAAATCCTCTACTAGTCCCGTTTCAGTACCCTTGTATCTGAAAGTCAGCGAGCTTCCGCCATCCTTGAGCACACTCTGAACTTTAGTTTTCAGCGCGGAATGACCACTAATCGCATCACTTTCGTCGTAGAGCGAGTATTCCAGTGTATGATACAGCTTCTGGTACGCGTTTGCCTTGCTGCCTCCCGCCTTCACCAAAGTTTGCAAAGCTTCACGATAGGGAGCAGATGCAGCAGGATACTTGCCTTTAGCTGTCCATACATGGTCACGTGCCATCTCATCATCACTGAGCAAATAATAATTGTGACTTACCTTGCCCTTACGGTCAGGAGTAGGATCATCCCACGTCGTATCCATATGGTACCACTTGCCATCCAGCTTGACGAGATTCCAGGCGTGTAATTGCTCACCAGCCGTTCCTTCCACAATCCGGTTCTCTATACCCACCTGCTCCAGCATGCGATAAGCCAGCAATGAATATCCCTGACATACAGTACTGCCGGTAACAAGTCCATCGTATGCAGTATATTTCTGCAAGGATGTATCGTAGGAAAGGTTAAGTACAATCCAGTCATGAATGACTTTAACTTTCTCATGATTCGTCATGCCAGGCACGATAATCTCTTTGAGCACGTTGGTCACCTTGCGGTTCACGTAGTCGGTTTGCTCCTTCGTTTCCCGATAGGCCAGCTTCACATGTACCTCTGCGGATACATTGGAGCCTTTATAGTTAAATGCATAGCTTTTAACGGTATATTGAATATAAGGATCACTGGTCATTGCTTCGTCAATGGAGCTCTGCAACTGTTTTTTGAGGCCTTTCACATTGCCTTTGTATGTAAAAACAAGTTCCTCTGTGCGCTGGGACATCGCATTCAGCAACGTCTCGCGCAGATCCGTATTCGTGGATATGTCCGATGTTCCCGACGCCGCGTACAGCTGATCCAGATCGACTGCATGTGGCAGTGCCACAGCAACAAGACAACCAGCCAATAGCAGGGTTATCACTCGTTTTCCGTGCTTGCCCATGAAAGGATACCACCTCTCTTTGCAAAGTTCTCATGCCTCATTGTATCACAAAAGGGATTGACGGCAGGCTTCTAGTTTTGTCGAAAAGCATCAAAAGAGACCCTCCGTAGAAGGTCCCCCTGTCTTCAGCAAAACACCCTAACCTACCCGTTATCCTCATCATATGACTCTTCCGGGCATTTATGCAACAAACTCCAATCAATATAAACGATTGCCGCTCATAAAGGTATCCGTCTTGCCCTGAAGCTTGGCCAGACGTTCCAATACCTGAGCCGCCTCGGCAACCGTCACTTTGCGTGCAGGCATGAATCGTCCTTCAATCGAAGGCAACAATCCCAGCTTGATGCTGAGGGAGACCGCTCCCTTGTTGTTGACTGCACTGGCATCTGCCAGGTTGGGAAGATCCGATGGCAATGTGTAGAATCCGGCCAGTTTCTCATAGCGCAAAATGCGCACGAGCAATACTGCCAACTCTTCACGAGTCATTTCCTCTTCTGGACTTAGCTTCGTTTCAGAATCAGCACCCGCTAACCAGCGCTGATCGATCAATGTCCGCACAGCTTGGTAATAAGGGCTCTCCGGGGTAATGTCAGCATATAGCTTCTCAGTCCCGTTTCCACTGTAATACATATCCATATTTGGGTTAACCGCTCTTGCCAGATAGGTAAACCAATCACCCTTCGTGATGACCCGGTCTGGGAATACACGTCCCTGCTCATCTGAAAGAATTACGGCATGTTGAGTCATATTCCGAAGCGCAGCCTCCGCCACATGACCCGAAATATCACTAGGTTCAACATTCGCTGTGACACTTCCAGTACCGTATAAAAACTTCCATTCCCCAGTGTTAGCATCAAGTACTTCATAACTGGCGGAAATCGAATTTCCATTTCGTGTAGGCTGGTAAACCAGGTTTACACCCGAGGGAACGACCTGACCTGTACTCATGGCATAACCACCGTAGCGGGAGTAAGCCAGTGTTAACTTGAATGCTTCCAGATAGGTTGCCTTTGCCTTTTCATAACTGATGGCTGGTTTGGTGTTTCTAGGTAATTGTTCAGGCGTTGCAGCAATTCTTGTATAAAATTCGTTGATGGCTCCATCCTTCAGGACTTGTACTTGTACTGTATCATCCATAACCGCAATTCCGTTCATGTAGCGCTGGAACATAAATGTACGTGCACCTTCAAATTCAAGCACGCTGGACAACCGGAATTGTTCTGCTGCACTTGGAACCAATGCAATCACCTTATTGATTGCAAGTTTCTCGGCTTGTGTCCGGGTTACAGACTTAGTCTCATTCTCATCCGCTGGTTTCTCCTGCGCAGCACCCGGCTCCACCCGTTGATACAAGCTGTAACTATAAATCTGTCCAGTAAGCGCATCTACCTGTGCTGAAATATCTCGCATGAACATGTAGGATACATTCGCATTTCGATTGCT
Source organism: Paenibacillus marchantiae (assembly GCF_028771845.1). Classification (NCBI taxonomy): domain Bacteria; kingdom Bacillati; phylum Bacillota; class Bacilli; order Caryophanales; family Paenibacillaceae; genus Paenibacillus; species Paenibacillus marchantiae. The sequence goes on from NZ_CP118270.1 coordinate 125,642, forward strand.
CCAGCTCAGGCTCCATACTTGATTGTTAGGACTCGCATACTCACCTTTGCTTAACTGACTATGCTCCAACTTGTAACCTTTCGGAATATCAAAGTTCTTTTTAATGATGTTCTCAGCCTGTTGTGCATTTAATTTCTGGCCGTTCGCTGCGACAAAAGGAGCTACACTTCCTTTTAAAGGTTTATTCTGCTGTAAAGAATCTTCATCACCAATAGCTTTTCCAGTCATCGCGTTAATCGGCTCCAGTGTATTAGCATCCAGCGGAACCATGCTGGAATTCTTCGGCATATAACCAAGATAATACTTTTGTCCTTTGAGCGAGGATAGACGATCATTCGAGATATAAGCGAGCTGTACATCAAATTGCTCCTCAAATCGTTGACTGGCCTTCTCTTCCGATGCTGCCGACTTCGATGAAGGATATTCAGCTCCAGTTGTACTTCTTGAATAGCCTGTCACCAGGCCACTTTCATCCACACTTATGTAGATCGTCTCTGCCTCAGACAACAAACCTTCATGCTTGAGTTGGTAACCATATCGATATTCCGTTCTGCCAAACAAAGATTGCTGTGCAGTGAATTGATACACATCTCCAAGAGAAGCATACTCATTTTCTTTCAATCCGGGAATAGCTTTGAATAGTAATGCCTCTGCATACTTCTCAGCCTCGTCTTTGGTCAATTTGACATCAGAAGCAGTAGACTGCTTATCCAGTAATTCAGAAGGCAAATGTACGCTTAGCACTTCCCCCGTGCCCGCATGTACCGTTGCGCTGAATCCCATCGTATGATTTCCTTCGACAATTTGAAAGCCAATCTCCCACGCCTTGTAATCCGGTGGTGGGTAAGAGTTCGGTGAATCGAATCGTACAGATGAAATCGTCGCCTTTTTTAACAATGGAAATAATTTCAGTATATTCTCGCTGGCTTGCTTGGAGGAGATTTTGGCTCCTTCAGGCACCTCGTTGTCTGTTAATCCAAGTGGTTGTTCCGTTTCCCCCGCTGCGGATTCTGTTACCTGTTCCGCTGTCGCTGCCGACGCGCTGCCTGCAAACCCTGGTGTCTGTGATGCCAGAAGCAAAGTTGCCATGGCTGCTGTAGCCGCTTTGGCTGTAAACATTTTGAATCGCACATTAAAATTCCAATCAAAACTCAAATCTGGACCTCTCCCTTCAATTTCATACAAGGTTGCATGCAAAATAACCTCGCATGAATATTGCCAGTCTATTCTATGATACCATAAGCTTCCTTTTTAATCGTCATTTTCCCAACAATTTTACAAATGTGAATTTCTGCATATTTTATAGAAACAGCAAAAAAACGCCAACCGGGTTGACGTTTCGATGATCAGCTTAAGCATTAAGTGGGCTGAATTTCCTCCATATTGACGTTCGGTATAACAGATTCATTGGACTGAGCCTGCACCTGTACATGAGTTTTCAAAAATGGAATCACCGTATTCCAGAACGCGGGATCTTCTTCTGAACAGCTATGGCCACCGCTATTGACCCATAGATGCTCCACGGGCGGATCCGCTTTGGACATAAAATATTCAAGTTCGCTTGGTGGAATAAAGTTATCACCTTTGGAATGCACCATAAGCATCGGCAGCTGCATGCCTTTGCGCCGTTCGTTCAGCAGCATAACTGGATCGCGCTGGCGATACGTTTTCAGAGATTCACCAAGCCGCCAGAACCAGATTCGCGGAATCAGCTGGGCCAGCGGAAACAGAGGCAGACGTCGCCGTCTCAGCTCGGAACTTACGATAACCTCGAATTGGGATGGCATGGAGTCCGTGATCACCGCTGATACAGGAATGCCCTCCGTCACAGCGAGGATCGTGCCTAGCCCGCCCAAGGAGTGCCCAAGCACACCGATTGCAGCAGGATCAATTTCCGGCCGTGAGGACGTATATTGCAATGCTGATAGCAAATCGTCGCGGAACAGGTAAGCTGAAGCCGCCTTAACTGGATCACTGGCTCCATGGCTTCGAACATCGTACATAAAGAGCGCATAACCTGCTTCCCAAATGGGACGAGCATAACGGAGGACACGTGATCGGTTGGAGCCCCATCCATGTGCAATAATAACCAAAGGCCAAGGCTTCGGGATATGAGCTCCAGCCGGAATGAACCAGCCATGCACTCGCCCGCCTCCACTCTCAAAGGTTATATCCTCAAATGGCATGGGCGGTGTGAGCGTAATCGGAATCTTTTTGGGGGTCTGACTATTCACCGCTGCCTTCCATAAACCACCCGCAGTTACCGCGGCAACAGCAATCATCCCGCCAATCATCGTTTTAGCTTTCACTGGTGTCACTCCTCTCCGTTTTCTGGCCTAACTCCATCATAAGACAGCAAGGTTAACAGGACGTTAATCCACATCACTTCTTATATTATCTAATGGTACAGAAGCTCTCCTTATATATACCCCGATGTGTCTGGTCCACTTCTGTTGGTTTCCTGGTTCAACCCTCGAGTTTCGCTATTTCCACAAATGCACGTGTGCAAGCGGCAATCTGCTCATCATTCCCTGCTGCAAGTGCTTCTCGTGGCAAAAGTGCACTTCCAAGCCCCACTGCCGCCGCACCCGCTGCATAATAATCTGCAATGTTATCCAGGGTGGCTCCTCCTGTTGCAAGCAGTGGAATATGATTCAGTGGAGCCTTAATTTCACGTAAATACGGAATACCCAGACTTGCCATTGGGAAAAGCTTCACCACTCTTGCTCCTGCTTCATAGGCAGCCACAATCTCCGTTGGCGTCATCGCACCGGGCCAGATCTCCACTCCATGTTCTACAGCATATTCAATAACAGACAGATCGACATTCGGAGACACGAGAAATTGAGCACCCGCTGCGACGGCTTCTTTGGCCATCTGCACATTGAGTACCGTGCCCGCCCCGATATAAGCCTTCCCCTCATGCCTTGCACGCCAGTCTGCAATAATATCGTGTGCCCCAGGTGTGTTCAGCGTCACTTCCATCAGTCGGATTCCACCATCAGTCATTCCCTGCCCTGCTGCCTGAGCAGATTCACGGCTAATACCACGAACAATAGCCACCAGTCTCGATTCCAATAATACTTCCGTCAGATTCATGCCAACTTCCCCTTGTTTCATAGATTCGGCAGCCGAAGACAAGTATTCGTTATCACCGCTTTTCCGTTAGTCACTATTGTAAAGCATATCGTCCCCTGGATGAAATCATTTGATCCAATTTCTTGTGAGAGTGTGTGCACCAATGTCTCCGTTATAAAGTTAAATAAGAACACAAAAACCTCTCCATGGAGAAAGGGATTATTCATCCACTTTATTCCATTAGAGAGGTTTGCTCTAAGCATTTTCCAGCACGTTATTATCCTTCTCCAGATCCTTAAAATACTTATCATTATACAACATGCTGGGATGTGTCGGATGGTACATCAAAGCAATGTCATTGTGCTCTTTGGCTTTTGCCCGATTGCCCATCCGGTCATAACACACACACAATTGTAGATGCGGCATCCATGTCCATGCAGCTTCATTCAATACTACCATTGGATCGGTCGGGCGTACGGCGCGGGTCGCCTGTTCATACCAGTATAAGGCTTTGCGGTAATCGGCACGGTCGGCAAAATATCCACCCAATCGGCAGCAGATCTCTGCCCTCGGCAAATCAAAGGCAAAGGATCTCAACAATGCCGAGACTTCCTTTTCCGAACGTTCAAGTGATACCTCGCAATCAGCTATTTTCTGGCATGCTGCGATCTGATCCTCCACCCATCCCAGCCCGGTGTCCAGAAATTTTCCATAGTACTGTACTGCATCTTCAAGATGCCCGTGGTCTTTCAATTCATTGCCAAAATAATATAAATCACGCGGAGAGAACTCCTCCCCTGCCTGTTCGCGTTTGCGATAAATCTTTAGATTGCGATCCGTGTATTCCTTATCTTTCTTATGCGTGACTGCCACGTCGCTATGCAGCAGATGACCGGCCACTTCCAAATATTCATGCACGGCACCAATCCAGCGATAATTCCGATCCCTGCGCACCAGTCGGTTCCGCCTCAGACTATATGCCACCTTCCCCTCCGCCGTAAAGGACAGATGATAATCCATCGTCACACTATCCACAGCAGGGTCCAGGGAGCGCTTCAGATCAATGAGCTTCACCCGGTCATCCGGTTCAAACACATCATCTGCATCCAGCCATAATATATATTCACTTGTTGCTTGTTCAAAGGCAAAGTTCCTTGCTGCCGCAAAATCATCCACCCATTCAAAATCAATGATGCGTTCCGTATAACGAGCTGCGATCTGACGCGTCTGGTCCGTCGAACCCGTATCTACAATTACAATCTCGTCAGCGATCCCATTAACAGAGTCCAGACATCTGGAGAGGGAAGCCTCTTCATTTTTCACAATCATACACAGCGAAATACTGATCGATTCCTCTCCGCGTATGGCTCTGCGATTAAAAGCAGCTACTCCGGGCAATTCCGATAGTCGGTAGATGTGATAGGCCGGAAAATGTGTATCTACGTATAAACGGAACCCCAGTGCCTGAGCACGGATGCAAAAATGGCGATCTTCTCCCCAGAAAGATACATTCGGAATCTGGTCATAGGAAACTCCGGACTCCAATACGTTCCTGCGAATAAGGGTACACGCCCCAAGTCCACCCACTTCATAACAACCCGGGGTACGCAATTGCCTCAGGAATGCATCCGTCTGTGTACCTTCGTCCTCTGCTTCCTCCCCTGTATTGCGTTTGCCTCCCTTGCGAAACAGGGCGTACTCATCCTGCAACCAGACTTGTGGCATTTCCCTTGTGCCCGGCTGCCATCGAGTCCAGAAGATATTGGAGATGATCTCCTTCCTGTTCGATACGAGCTGTTCCAATGTCCGTGGATGCAGGACGAGATCGGAATCAATCAAGAACACGGCATCGTACTTCTGGTCACGGGCATATGCCAAAATACGATTTTTCAGTCCGGCTACCCGCCAGATCTGTTCGTCACGCCAATAGTGCCCACCCTCGTCCTTGTTGTAAATTCCTTTTCCCTGATTGGCATCTGTTTCATCTACATTCGCATCCAAAAGGTTGCCTTCATGCCGAAGTACAAACTCCTGGAGCATATTGGATGCCGCTTCTTCTTCGTTGTCGTCCACAAACAGATAGTCTGTCGTTACCGTCGTTCTCTCAAGCGATTCCAAGGACTGGAGAAATTCACGGAGTACCGCAGCCGTCTGCCGAACAGGGCTTGCGATAAGAATCTTTTCCTTTGGCTCTTCTTTACCTTTTTCTTTTTCCTTCTTCAACTCTATTGTCCTCCTTCCCTTATTCCGACCATTCCAGAAGTATTGGATCTGCATCCAAAATGGATTCGTACTGTTCCTTCCAGCCATATCTCGCATCCGGGTCCAGTGCTTGATAACGCTCGTATTTACGAATCCGGTCCTCTGCACGCGCCCAACCATAGTGCTTCACTCGAGGGGAGTGACATCCATAGGCAAAATGCTGAATCGTTAGCGGAAAACGGCCGCAGTGCTGCGGGGTTTCCTTCCATTCATAGCTCCATTCCGGTCGGTATCGGACCAGAAATGGCCGATAATACGCATGAGCCTGCCAGTATTGGTCTTCCCGGTAATGTGTATCGCTCCACATATCAAACAACCTGAAATAAATGGCATCCTCCGTTCCACCCAGCAGTTGATTCCGTACAATACCAAAATCCGTTGTCAGAATTTCATCCGCGTCCAGGTTCAAGATCCATTCCGGTCCTGTAGCCACTGTTGTCTCCCACTGCTGCTTGCGTAAACTCACCTCATCTGCAAATAGGGAGACCGGATTCACAATCAACGTAAGCGGGATTCCCTCCAGCATTTCCTGGCATAAAGCAACGGTATGGTCTGTACTTCCGTCGTCAATGATCACCGCACGATCAATCCACGGCCGGTGAGTCTCCAACGCCTGTCTGAGATACCTGTGCTCCTCATTGCGAACAATCATGGACAAGGTGACATGCGGCCTCGTGGTTGCTTCACGATCTTCCAACTCCCCACCTCCAGGCTGAGTCTGTCACGCGTAATAATTGATGTGATATGAATGATTAATTGGCTGAACCTCTATTAACCTCAATATCTAATCTATGCACGTCTGGAACAGGGTTATGTCTGGCAGGGAAACCTTTCATGACGTTTAGGAATCTTGAAATATGATATGCCCTTCTTTCATGAACAACGACAAAAAAGGCACCCGCTTTCGCAGGTACCTCCTTAATGGAATATTTCATTGGTTTAATAGTTAATGACCTATTGAGATCTCAATATAGAAGTGATCACAATAATCAACGATATGCTGCCAGACGGTCATTCAAGCTGCGTGTTTGTCCGTAGACATCCTGATACAGTGCAAATAACCCGTCATACACCTTAACCGTTTCTGGGTTAGGCACATAGGATTTGGCAGGACGAATGAATGCTGCTGCACATTCCTGCAAGGATGGGAACCAGCCACAGCCATAAGCCGCCAGCATTGCCGCGCCCATTGCTGGGCCCTGTTCACTTTCCAATTTCACAATGGTTGCATTGAAGACATCGGCCTGCATTTGCAGCCAGGCTTCATTTTTGGCGCCGCCACCAATGGAAATAACTTCATTCACTGTTTTGCCAGCGTTACGCAGAATATCAATGGACTCACGCAGTGAGAACGTAATGCCCTCCATCACAGCACGTCCAAAATGCTCCAGCTTATGTCCGGCATCCATGCCGATAAAGCTGCCACGAATGTTTGCATCCGGGTGCGGTGTACGCTCGCCGACGATATAAGGGGTGAACAGCAACCCGTTGCTTCCCGCTGGAATCGCATCAATGCCCTGCAAGAGCACATCAAATGATTTGTCTGCTGCAAACGTATCCTTGAACCAGGACAGGCTGTATCCTGCCGCAAGGGTTACTCCCATAATATAGAAGGCATCTTTCTCGCCATGGTTAAAAAAGTGCACTTTGCCTTCGAAATCGAGATCTTTACGCTCTTCATAGGAAAGCACTACCCCGGACGTTCCGATGCTGCACATCGTCTGTCCTTCACTCAGAATGCCTGCGCCGATGGCTCCGCAAGCATTATCCGCACCGCCTGCATAGACTTTCGTTGCGGCTGCAAGTCCAGTTTGATCCGCAATCTCAGGCAGCAATGTGCCCACTTCTTCAAATGACTCCACAAGTCGTGGGCACAAGGAGAGCGACAGCTCAAAAGCTTCTGCAATTTCCTTGCTCCACTGCTTGCCTGCAACATCCAGCAGCAATGTGCCTGCTGCATCCGAATAATCCATGGCATAATCACCTGTCAGGCGATACCGCACATAGTCCTTCGGCAACAGGAACAGAGCTGACTGTTGCAGCAATTCTGGCTCGTTCTCCTGTACCCACAGGATTTTGGGCAGGGTAAAACCTTCGAGCGCACGGTTGCGGGCAATACTTAACAATTTCACGTCCAGCACCTTCTCAATGCGGCGGCATTGCGCCGTTGTCCGTGTATCGTTCCACAGAATTGCATTGCGCAGCGGTTTACCTTCGGCATCCACCAGCACCAATCCATGCATCTGTCCGGAGAAGCTCAGTCCTTCGATTTCCGAAGGATGTACGCCTGACACCTCCAGCAATTTGCGCAGCGATACAATCGTTTGCTCTACCCAATCTTCCGGGTTCTGCTCACTGTACCCAGCTTTGGGCTGGTACAGCGGATAAGCCTCGGAAGCTTCGAACGCCACTTTCCCTTCACGGTTAACCAGCACCGTTTTAACTGCACTTGTTCCCAGATCGACACCAATTACGTAACTCATGGGTTAACTCCTCTCGTTTATCTCAGGTTATATCCACGAAGAATCCAAGTTTACATGAGAGTCACTCCGTGATCAGAAAACCCTTGGATCGCCGTTACCCCCGGATTTCCTTCATCCCTTTTACATGGGAGAAATCCGGAGATAAATGCGACCGCTTCGCTTCCTCCGGGTCCTTTCTGCTCACTCCGTTCTGCATGCTTAATCATGGACACACATGGATATGAAACGAGTAAAACGTACTCGTTTCTGTAGCTAAAATCGTGCCTACGACCTATATCTGTCATTAGTAGTGGACACGCAAACCATAATGCACAAGAAACTCATTCGGTTCAAGGATCAAAAAACCGCCCCCTCCTTCCCAGGGGAAAGTCGGGGACGGTCCGAATGTCATGCTTGTTCAGGCGTTCCGTGGTACAAGCTTAGGCTATGCTGGCGTGCACACTTTGTTATACTCCTGCACAAGCGTCACTACAGGCAAAACGTATGGTTGGTTCACAATCTTCCATACCAAAAGCCTAACTGATATTAGTCAGCCAGGATGTATTGGTTGAGTTTTGCTCTCAGCAATTCCTGACGTCCGGATTGGTTTTTGCGTGGGCTTTCGTTGTTCAGTGCGTACTCTGCAAGGGAAGCCAGTGTTGCTTTACCTGCAACCACATCTGCACCGATACCTTCGCTGAAGCTGCTGTAACGTTTTTCGATGAAGTCATCGAATACACGATCTTCAATCAATTTCGCTGCTACTTTCAGACCTTTAGCATACGTATCCATACCAGCGATGTGTGCCAGGAACAGATCGTCTGCTTCGAAGGAACCACGACGTACTTTGGCGTCGAAGTTCACACCACCACGTCCGATACCACCATTTTTCAATACTTCGTACATTGTCAATGTAGCATCGTACATATCAACCGGGAACTCATCCGTATCCCAACCGATCAGCATGTCGCCTTGGTTGGCATCGAGGGAACCGAGCATGCCGTTTGTACGGGCAACGCGGATCTCGTGATCGAATGTGTGACCAGCCAGTGTAGCATGGTTAGCTTCCAGGTTCAGTTTGAAGTGTTTGTCCAAACCGTATTTTTGCAGGAAGGCAATGGAAGTTGCTGCATCATAGTCGTATTGGTGCTTCGTTGGCTCTTTCGGTTTAGGCTCGATCAGGAATTGTGCATCGAAGCCAATTTCCTTCGCGTAGTCTACTGCCATGTGGAACATACGGGCAATGTTGTCTTGTTCCAGTTGCATGTCTGTGTTGAGCAATGTGTCATAACCTTCACGACCGCCCCAGAACACATAGTTTTCTGCGCCCAGACGTTTACCCACTTCCAGACCTTTCTTGATTTGCGCTGCAGCATGAGCGTACACATCTGCGTTGCAAGTGGAAGCTGCACCAAACATGAAGCGTGGGTTGGAGAACATGTTTGCTGTATTCCAGAGCAATTTTTTGCCGCTAGATTTCATGTGACCTTCAATCAGGTCAACGATTGTATCGATGTTACTGTAGAACTCACGCAGGCTGTTGCCTTCTGGTGCGATGTCCACATCGTGGAAACAGAAGAACGGGAGATTCATTTTTTCCAAAAATTCAAATGCTGCTTCCACGCGTACTTTCGCGAGGTCCAGACCGGAGTATTTATCCCAAGAACGAACAGCAGTTTCCGCACCAAACGGGTCACTACCACCCGCTGTTAATGTATGCCAGTAAGCCATGCCGAAACGGAAGTGCTCTTCCATCGATTTGCCGGCTACAACTTCTTCCGGATTATAATGTTTAAAAGCAAATGGATTCGTGGAATCTTTACCTTCGAACGAAATTTTATTAACGGATTCAAAATAGGCCATGTAAAATGCCTCCTCAATAGTTTTGAAAGTAATCGTTTACAACGTTATCCTAACACATCGGTTATACTTTGTCTATTGGTTAAACAAAGTAAAAATAAAAATGTTTTTTGAATGTTTGTTTACGCTATAATAGTCGAATAGCTTGTTTACGGATTGCGGGTCTGAACCCTTTTATAGAAGAATAGGAGTGCTTTATGGATATGAAAATTACCGGAGACCAGATGCTGGTCAAAAAAATAAACAAGTCGATCGTCCTCGATACGATTCGGCGTCATGCCCCCCTCTCCCGTGCACGGGTATCCGAGATTACAGGGCTGAACAAAGCAACGGTATCCAATTTGGTTGCCGATCTGATCAATGATGAACTCTTGCAGGAAATTGGTCCTGGGGAATCCAGCGGTGGACGTAAACCTCTGATGTTGCTATTTCGCGGTACATCGGGATATGCCGTGGGTTTGGAACTTAGCGTGACCCATTTAAAGGGTGTGCTCACCGATCTGGAAGGTCATATCATCACAGAGTACGCCGTGAAGCTGGAACAACATGATGTGTCCTCTGTATTTGAACAGTTGAAACTTGCGGCAGAACGTCTGATTCAGGCAGCCCCTGCCTCTCCTCACGGGGTAATTGGCATTGGAATCGGGGTGCCGGGTATGGTGGACGAGGAAGGGACGGTGCTGTTTGCACCCAACTTGGGGTGGGAGAAGGTTCCCCTGCGTGCCATGCTGGAAGAAGTATTTGAACTGCCTGTCACAATCGACAATGAAGCGAATGCAGGTGCGCATGGAGAATTGAATTTTGGTGCGGGTATCGGTGTACGTCATCTGATCTATATTAGTGCAGGCATCGGGATTGGTTCAGGCATTATGGTGGATGGCGAGCTGTACAAAGGTGCCTGGGGATATGCCGGAGAAACAGGCCATATGTCCATTGAAGCAGAGGGCAGACCTTGCTCCTGTGGCAATCGTGGCTGCTGGGAGTTATATGCTTCGGAGAAAGCTTATGAGCACCCGGATCATCAGTTGCTTTTGCCGGCACATACCACACGGGAATTGATTGATTATGCACAGCAAGGCCATGAAGATGTATTGAAATTATACCAGGAAATCGGCCGCAAACTGGGGGTTGGCATCACCAATATCGTCAACAGTTTTAATCCTGAGCGCATCATTATCGGCGGCCCTCTTTCGGAAGCAGGACCATGGATTGAAACGGCGCTAAAACAAGTGGTGGAGGAACGCACGTTGCCCTATCACCGCCGCAGTTTGCAGATTGAATGGGCTGCTCTGGGCAGTCGGTCCACACGTGTGGGTGCCGCTTACTCAGCAATTTCCCAATTTCTAGGTAAAATAAGAGTGTCCGTCTAATAACCAATGAAAATTGACATCATTTTGCCCCATTTCCTCCCTTTTTGTTAAAGAAATCCAGAGGTATAATAGGGTTATGTGATTTTTGTCATGGCGGCATGAATGTCGCCGTGTTAATTCCGATGACGAAACGGAGTGAAAATTCGTGACCTACGTGGATACTTCAGATATCTCGGCGCAAATGTTTGTCACCGTACTCCTGTTCCTGATCGTGCTTGCGCCGCTGTTCAGCCTTGGCATACTTCGATTGTTTCAGAGCAAAAAGAAGGCTGGTTTCATGTACATGCTGTCAGGCGTACTGGTGTATGTAGTATTTCAGACCTTTATGAGTATATTTTTTTAGATAAAATATGATTGATTTTAACGTCAAATCCCTTTTTACATCCACAAAAGAGTTCATGAAACATGTGCTCTGTTGTAGCTGTGAAAGGGGATTTTTCATATTGCAAATAAAAGAAGCCTCAGTCCTGATTCGGACTAAGGCTTCTCCAATATATATTCAAACGGCTCGCGCGAACCGGAATAGCTGCATGTGACTTGAACTTAAGCTATACAGTATAGATTAAGCGTCCAACGCTTTAGCAAATTGAGTTTTGTTCATACCCAGAATACGGTGTTCACCAATGACAGTCAGAGGTACGGCACGTACGCCCATATCCCATACTTGTTGTGCGAACTCATCGCTTGTCTCGATGTTACGCTCTTCATAAGAGATGCCTTTGTCAGCCAAGAAGCTTTTTACCGATTTGCAGTTTGGGCAGTTGGTTGATGTGTATACAATTACGTTTTCCATGTTTATTCACCTCATATTGTTATTTTATAGACTAATCTATTGATCAAAACAGCTCTTCCCTTACAGAACTACTGCGCTGTGCTCCAAGCTCTCAATATATTTCTCTGTATCCATCGCAGCCATACATCCACTACCTGCTGCTGTGATCGCTTGTTTGTAACGGGTATCCTGCACATCACCACAAGCGAATACGCCTGGGATATTGGTTTCGGATGTGCCCGGTGTAGTCAGAATATAACCGTGTTCGTCGGTTGTGATCTGTCCGCCCAGGAATCCAGTGTTTGGTGTGTGACCAATTGCAACGAATACACCGCTAGCAGGAATGATTTCTTCTGTACCTGTTTCGTTGTTCAGTACTTTCAATCCAGTTACGCCGTTGTCGCCAGCCAGCACTTCAAGAGGGGTACGGTTCAATGCCATCTCCACTTTCTCGTTGCTGCGTGCACGATCCTGCATGATTTTGGAACCACGCAGTTCTTCACGACGGTGTACCAAGGTTACTTTGGAACCGAAACGGGACAGGAAGCTCGCTTCCTCCAGTGCGGAGTCGCCACCGCCAATAACGATGATTTCTTTGTTGCGGAAGAAGAATCCGTCACATGTCGCACAAGTGCTGACACCACGGCCTACATTCGTTTCTTCTCCAGGAATACCGAGGTATTTAGCAGATGCGCCTGTAGACAGGATCAAGGTTTCGGATACGAGTTCACCCATGCCTTCAACCTGAATTTTGAATGGACGCTCGCTCATATCGATGTTGTTTACCCAGCCTGTACGGAATTCTGCACCGAAGCGTTCTGCTTGTTTGCGCATATTGTCCATCAGTTCAGGACCCATAATGCCGTCAGGGAAACCTGGGAAGTTCTCTACTTCTGTTGTTGTTGTCAATTGACCACCAGGTTGCGGTCCTTCAATAACGAGTGGGCTCAAGTTGGCACGTGCCAAATAGATTGCTGCTGTCAGCCCTGCAGGGCCTGTTCCAATAATAATTGATTTATACATGTATAGTTCCTCCCCCGGGTTCTGCAAAAAGGTCAGGCTCTCCGGCATCAAAAGCAAAGGCTTTTGCATACACTAGAACGAAAGCCTACATCATGTCCACATGACCTGCCCGTTATGACAATTAACCTATGCAGAAACGGAATTCTAATTTATAATCATTCTAATCTGTTGTTCATTATGATCTCTTTTATGTACGGTGTCAATGCTCGGCAGCGATTATGAAGAAGTCTTCATCAGGAGGGAAAATGGAAGCATGAACGATGCACTCATTGGCAGCTTTATCTCAGCCATGTCTACCGGCCTTGGGGCCATACCTATTCTATTTATGCGCAAAGTAACCCACCGTCTGCGTGATATTTTGCTTGCCTACGCAGCAGGCATCATGACCTCTGCCTCGGTGTACAATCTCATACCGGAAGCACTCGGGCAATCCAATCTGTTTGTACTTGCCCTTGGTATCATGCTGGGCAGCATGGTTCTGCTTGTGCTGGAGATGAAGATTCCCCATGTGGATCTGGAAAATCCCGAGAAGATGCCTTTTAAAATTGAAGCCAAAGCCTTCATGATCATTGCAGCCATCACCATGCATAACCTGCCCGAAGGGCTATCGGTAGGTGTCAGCTACGCGAGCAGTGACGCAGGACTTGGCAATCTGATTGCCTTTTCCATTGGATTGCAGAATGCGCCGGAAGGATTCCTGGTCGCCCTCTTCCTCGTCAATCAGAACATCGGTCGCTTCAAGGCGCTCGGTATCGCCACGCTGACGGGTGCAGTTGAAATTGTTACAGCCATGATTGGTTACACACTCAGTAGTCTGGTCTCCGGTCTGGTCCCTTACGGTCTTGCCTTTGCAGCGGGTGCGATGATGTTCATCGTGTACAAGGAATTGATTCCCGAAAGCCACGGCGACGGCAATGCACGGGCGGCAACGGTTTCCTTTTTGCTCGGACTAATCACGATGATTGGTCTGACTGAACTCTTTTAATGGAAAGAACAAAGAACAGCCCTCACATGAACACAAGAATGGACGGCAAAAAACCTGAAAGGACAGCGGTTCGCTGAACTTCCAGGTTCTTTTTTTGTTCACAAATGAAGATTCAATGAAATAGTTGGAACGATCTGTAAAGATCGTTTGACGATCACAGTCCGGATTTGATAAATCGAATCAATTCGGCATTGAATTTTTCCAATTCATCATAGAATGCCCCGTGACCACTCTCTTCAAAAGCAATCAATTGAGAACCGGCAATGCCTTTGTGCATCTCCTCGGCGAACTCAAACGGGCATATCTCATCCTTCTTCCCGTGCAAAATGGCTGTAGGTACCTGAATCGAACTCAGGTCACCTCGCAAATCCTCATCCCGCAGGGCAATCGCACTATTAATCGTACTGTAAGACGAGGCCTCCATACCGAGTGCATGAAACCAATCCATAAACGGCTGGCTGTGCTGCTTCGCGAAAAACATGCCGCCAAACGTCTCCAGCAACTTCGGACGATCAGCGAAGATCGGCTCAATAATCTGCTCGGTAAGCTGCGCTGCAGTCAGGCCATACGGATAACCCTCACGCTGCGTGAACACTGGTGCCGCCGCTGACAATAGCGCCAGCTTGGATACACCATGTCCCGCATGGCGGGCCATATAATGCACGGCAATCGCTCCACCCATGGAGAAACCTGCAAGTACAACGTCGGTCAACTCCAGATCATCAATCACGGCACGAACATCGTCCGCCATCCGGTCGTAGTCATAGCCTGTGGATGGTGCGTCCGACTTGCCATAACCTCTGAAATCTATTGCAATGGCACGAATGCCATGATTGGGCAGTACATTCAATTGATATTCGAACATTTTATAATTAACTGGCCAGCCGTGCAAAAAGACAACCGGTGTTCCTTGACCAATATCTTCAACAAATATACTCACATTCGGTTCCACTTGTACGTAACGTCCCATATTTCACAGCTCCCTTTATTGTCATATCGTTGCAGCGGCAAATTGCCGCACTGCATGGTAATGTATCAATAACAACGTTCCCTTAGTCATATTCCATGTAGAACGTTCCTCTGGAATCGTCTCTTCGATTCATTACCCGCTGACCCAAGGTTCAAACGCCGTTTTTTTCAATTGGATATCGTTATCGCAGGAGTCTTAGTCCATTCAGAATAACCAGGATCGTGCTGCCTTCATGGCCTACCACACCCAATGGTAATGCAACATCTTGTAAGAAGTTACCCGCGATTAGAGCCAGAATTACCGTGATGGCAAAAAACATATTCTGCTTCACCGTCCGCTGCGCCCGACGTGCCTGCCTGATTACCCAGGCGATTTCTTCAATATTGTCATTCATCAGTACAACATCCGCTACTTCCAGTGCAGTGCCACTGCCTGATACACCCATGCCCATGCCAACCGTTGCCGCTGCAAGTGCAGGCGCATCATTCACACCATCCCCAACCATCAACACTTGCCCGTACTGTTCGCGAAGCAGATGCACCTGCTTCACTTTATCTTCGGGTAACAAACCTGCGTATACCAGGCTTACACCTGTCTCACGGGCGATCACTGCTGCCGATTCGGGACGATCACCTGTCAGCATAGTCACTTTCACACCCATCGCTTCCAGCATTTTCACCGCTGCAACCGCTTGTGGGCGCACGGTGTCCCTCATCGCGATCAATCCGGCCATTTGCCCGTTCGCTGTTATGGCAGACACGGTCTTTCCTTCTCCCTCAAGTTGGGCACGTATGCCATACCACACAGCAAGATCGTCCATATTAGAAGCAATAAATTGCTTCTCTGTATCATTTGCGTTATTTACCTCAGTGATATGATGCGTATCCAACTCATCCGTTTTCCCAATTTTCCAGAGAACGCCGTCTACTTTCCCTTCAATCCCCCAGCCCGTCAGAGCTTGAACCTGTTCAGCGATCGGGAGGTTGATGTCCTCCTTGCTTGCCTGCTCCACAATAGCCCGAGCCAGTGGGTGCATCGAAAGGTTCTCAATGGCAGCTACCGCTCCCAACAACTGTGTACGGTCATATCCGTCTGCCGTTATAATATCGGTCACCTGTGGTGTACCCATCGTCAATGTTCCTGTTTTATCAAAAGCAACCACCCGGGTCTGGGCCATGTTCTCCACATGAGCGCCACCTTTGAAAAGAATACCGCGACGTGCACTGCTGGACATCGCTGATAACATGACCGGCATAATGGAAGAAACCAGGGCACAAGGTGAAGCTACAACCAGAAAGACCATTGCTTTGTAAAACGCCTCATTCCACGTCCAACCAAGCAATAGAGGTGTTCCCGCAATAACCAGTACCGTTACGGCGACAACAATACGGGCGTATATTCCCTCGAATCGCTCAATAAAGCGTTGGGAATCCGGCACTTCCGTCTGCGCTTCTTCCACCAGTTTAATGATTTTGCCAAACAACGATCCTTCAGCGGATTTGGTCACCTCCACATATAATGCACCTTCACCGTTCACAGTACCTGCAAATACTTCGTCACCAGCAATTTTGTCTACGGGTAAGGATTCCCCTGTAATCGAGGCCTGATTGATAAAAGAGCTGCCTCGGTACACAACACCATCCGCCGGAACCAGTTCGCCCGGCTTCACCAGCAACAGATCCCCCGGCTGCAAATCATCGATGGATACACGATTCATTTTACCGTCCTCAATACGCAGCGCCGTTTCCGGTTTGAGCGCCAGCAGTGATGAAATATCCTTGTGACTGCGCTCCGTTGCATAGCTTTCCAGTGCACCACTTAACGCAAAAATAAAGATCAGCATGGCGCCTTCATTCCAGTAGCCGATGGCTGCCGCTCCCAATGATGCTGCAATCATGAGCAGATTTACATCGAGATCACGATCCTTGACCAGTGTCTCTATGCCTTCTTTGGCTTTGGTCCATCCACCTATGGCATAAGCAACAATATATAGCAGTACAGATAACGGGTTAGACCATGATGCCGTCGCCCAGGCAATAAGCATCAAAAGTCCACTGCCCAGAGCAGCTTGCATTTCCCTGTTGCGCAGCATAGCCCGAAAGTCTGGTTTGCGCCCTCGGCCTGGACCAGGTGTATTGGCTGAACGCTGTTCAGCTTTTGCTTGGGTTTGAATGGGTTGGTGTATCGCTTGCATATGAATCACAATCCTTTCTGAATGTCGGGTTGTGGAGTGCATTTTGCTGCATCCATGTCCCGTGTATTGAAGTCGTATTGAGAATGAGAGCCATTGTTAATACCCTAAAAATGACACATGCTGCTGCGGGAATCCCGCAGCAGCATGGTTATTGAATGGTTGTCGAATGATTTTCAAATCATTTTGAATGAGAATGATAATCATTTTTGTGCTTATGCAATTATTTTTACCCAATACAACTTTTGATTCATTATATGCCTGTGCTTTGCATTTGTAAATGGGTTTTTCACCTTAGCCGGTGTAAAATTAAAAAAGCCACTCGTCCATAAGGACAAGCGGCTCGTATGAATTTAATTTGTTCACGTTATGAATTAAACACTAACGCTTGATTGCTGGCTAGCCTTAATGGCTTGCTCCAGATCGTAGAGGATATCCTGAATATTCTCTGTACCCACAGATAGACGAATCAGCTCAGGATTAACTCCGGCTGCAGTCTGCTCATCTTCTGTCAGCTGTTGATGCGTCGTACTTGCCGGATGAATGATCAGTGACTTGGAGTCACCTACGTTGGCAAGGTGAGAGAACAGCTTCACATTTTCAATCAGTTTGCGTCCTGCATCCACTCCGCCTTTGATACCAAAGGTCAGAATGGCTCCCTGGCCTTTCGGCAAATACTTCTGTGCCAGTTCATAGGAAGGGTGACTCGGCAAACCTGCGTAGCTTACCCATTCCACATCCTCATGTTTCTCCAGATATTGCGCCACAGCCAGTGCGTTGCTGCTATGACGTTCTACACGCAGATGCAGTGTCTCCAGCCCTTGAATGAGCAACCATGAATTGAAAGGTGAGATCGTAGCACCAAAGTCACGCAGCAATTGTACACGAGCTTTGATAATATAAGCAATCGGTCCAACCGCTTCTGTATATACGACACCATGATAGCTGGAATCCGGTTCTGTCAGTCCCGGGAACTTGCCACTCGCTTTCCAGTCGAATTTGCCGCTGTCCACAATAACTCCACCAATGGAAGTACCGTGACCGCCAATAAATTTGGTAGCCGAATGAACGACAATATCAGCTCCATGCTCGATTGGACGAAGCAGATATGGACTTGGGAATGTATTGTCTACAATCAAAGGAATGCCATGTTCATGGGCGATAGCTGCCACAGCTTCAATATCCAGTACGTTGCCTTGCGGATTACCGATCGTTTCAGCGTACAATGCTTTGGTTTTGTCCGTAATCGCCGCCCGGAAATTTTCAGGATCACTGGAATCTACAAACTTTACATCTAGGCCAAGTTTCGGTAGTGTGGTTGAGAACAGATTGTACGTTCCTCCATACAGACTCGCTGCGGAAACAATCTCATCTCCCGCACCTGCGATGTTTAAGAGGGAGAACGTAATCGCTGCCTGACCGGAAGCCGTAGCCAGTGCACCCGCGCCTCCCTCAAGTGCAGCAATACGTTGTTCGAACACATCCGTGGTCGGATTCATCAGACGTGTATAGATATTGCCAAACTCTTTCAATCCAAACAGATTGGCTGCATGCTCCGTATCACGGAATCCGTAGGATGTTGTTTGGTACAACGGTACTGCACGTGCATGGGTGGTCGGATCAATCTCCTGGCCGGCATGAATTGCCAATGTTTCAAATGAAAGCTCACGTTCGTTTGACATAAATCTGTTTCCTCCCTTAACTTATACGTTTGGCAAATCCCTAGATGTCATGACATGGTGGCGTATGTTTTCCATATTCTCTCACAAGATGTCGCTTTTGAAAAGAAATATTTCCGATTTTTCCGATGAGAAATATTAAATATGTATCAGTAAGACTGCTACACCAAAAAAACCTTTGCTCCCGCAAAGGTTTTCCGGATTTTTTCCAACCATCACCTGCTGAAATTCTGCGTGATTTTATACCGTTTATACCCGAACGCCACTCCATATCTCACGTAAATGCTTGGCCGCTAGGACAGCTTCTTCCGCCGTTACCCCTTCTAGTGAAATATCGATGTGTGGTTTATAGGTCTTCAATAGTTCAAAAAATAACGGATAATCCAGAATGCCCTCACCCGGCACCGGATTGAACTTTTCACCCTGCGCATTGAAAGCCACATCTTTGGCATGAATGACAATGATACGCTGATACAGCGTTTCCATCACTTCACGCAGGAATGCAGACTGGTCAGCCACATGAGGTTGTTTGATCAGATTACAAGGATCGAACAGCATGCCCAGATTGGATGAAGGAATTTCTTCAAACAGACGGATCATATGTTCACGTGTATGAAGCGTATGGGTAGATACTGGCTCAATCGCCGCATGAACGCCCCACTTTTCCGCCTCTTCCGCCAGTTCCTCTACCGTCTCCCGCAGCACCGTCCATGCCTTTTCTTCATATGCATCCGGATGAGTGTCGCGATACGTATCCAGGCCCCCTGTCTCCGTTGCCACCATGCTGCAACCGAAATCCCGGGCATAACGCAGATGCTCCTTGAATCGTTCAATGTCTGCACGACGAGCCACAGGATCAGGATCAATCGGGTTAATGTAGCAACCTAGTACCGCAATCTTGACTCCGCGCTGTGCAAATTGATCTCCGATCTCATTCGCCAGTCCAGGGCTCAGCTTGCCGTTGGCCGAGTCCACATCCGACAAGGCCTTGGCTAATGCCAGCTGGACCGAATTAAATCCGTTATCTGCGATGGTCTGTGCAAGCTGTGCTGTAGGCTGTTTACCAAACGTATGCGCAAGAATACCAAGTTTCATGTCATTGCCTCCTTTGCATCGATCGCTGACAGCGTTAACGAGCCATCCAGCCGCCATCCACATTCAGTACGTGACCATTCAAATAATCCGAAGCCGCCGATGCCAGGAAAACAACCGGACCTTTCAGATCCTCAGGTGTTCCCCAGCGTCCAGCCGGAATCCGTGCCGTGATGTCACGGTACCGATTTTCATCGGCGCGAATCTGAGTTGTATTGTCTGTTTCCATATAGCCTGGTGCAATCCCGTTGATTTGAACACCTTTGCCTGCCCATTCATTCGCGAGTGCTTTCGTTAAACCGGCTACCCCATGTTTACTGGCCGTGTATCCCGGTACATTAATTCCACCCTGATAAGATAGCATGGATGCAATGTTAATGATCTTGCCACTTCCCCGTTCAATCATATGTCTGCCAGCCAACTGGCTCAGGAAAAATACCGTGTTCAGGTTAAGACCAATGACATCATGCCAGTCCTGTTGACCGTGATCGGCTGCAGGTGTGCGACGAATAATTCCTGCATTGTTGACCAGAATATCAATTCTCCCTTGAAAGGCTAATGCCTTTTCAAACACCCCGGTCAATTCGTCCTCACGGCTCAAATCAGCTTCAATCACATACGCTTTACGTCCGAGAGCCTCAATAGCACGCGCTGTTTTCGATGGATTGGAGTAGGAAACCAGCACAACATCCGCGCCGGCTTCAGCAAGGCCAATCGCCATTCCTTGCCCCAGTCCTCCTGACGTACCAGTGACAAGTGCAACTTGTCCGCTTAAATCAAATGGATTCATGAATGATTCCTCCGCATGGTTATTGGGTTGCAAACCGTGTCTTCAGTCTCGGCAGTCACGTATCCACTGTGGAACTGAAGGTCAGCTCTGATAATCCACTTCGATGCCATTTTGTCTGTATAGGGCTGCTGTCTCCTCATCCAAGCGACTATCGCTGATGATACAGTCCAGCTCCGAACAGTGTGCAAAGGTCCGAAGGGCAAATTGTCCGAATTTATAATGATCCACGACGCCATAGACCTGCTGAGAAGCAGAGATCATTGCTTTTTTTAGCGGCACCAGATCTCCTGTATATATGGAAAGTCCAAATTCCGGATGAAGTGCCGTCGTTGAGATAAACGCTTTATGAATGTTGAGACCGGAAATGAAGGCCGCCGTATCGTCTCCCACCAGCATATTGCGGACTCTTGCCCCACCGGGCACAACCAGTCGCACCTGCTCCTTTTTGGTCAGCTCAGCAATGATGAACAGATCATTGGTAACCACCGTAATGGACTGATTGTCCATACGCTTCGCCATCTCCAACGTGGTGCTTCCGCCGTCCAGCGCAACAATATCTCCTGGCCGGATATAAGCAAGGGCTCGCTCAGCAATCTCCGTTTTTTCCGAATGATGCTTTTCCGTAGCCCCACGACTCGTGAGGATGCCGTACTGGTCGTTCTGAGCCAGCATCGCACCCCCATGGACACGTACGAGCAATCCCATACCTTCCAGCTTATCGAGATCCTCCCGTACGGTCTTGCCCGTCACCTGCAGCAGTTCACTCAGATCACTCACGGTGACTTCCTGCCGCTCCAGCAGAGCCTCCATAATTTTTTCATGTCTTTTCAATGGATTCATCACAGATCAACTTCCTGTTTCTTTGGAATTTACGCGCCTATTTCAGGTCTTTCATCGCCACGCCGTCCATATCCTCGAACGTCTGGTTTTCCCCAGCCATTGCCCAGCAGAAGGTATAGCTGCTCGTACCGACACCACTGTGGACAGACCAGCTTGGAGAGATGATGGCCTGACGGTCACGTACAACCAGATGCCGTGTTTCATTTGGCTCGCCCATCATATGGAATACGACGCCATCTTCCGGCAGGTTGAAATACAAGTATACTTCGGAACGGCGGTTGTGGGTATGTGCAGGCATCGTATTCCACATGTTACCCTTGTCGAGTTCCGTAATGCCCATCACCAGCTGACAGCTCTGAATCCCGCCTTCTCCCTGATGGATATAGCGATAGATCGTCCGTTCATTCGAGCTTTCGATGCTGCCGAGGTGGTTCGGCTGAGCTTGTTCTTGCGTTGCTTTTACTGTTGGATATGTGTGGTGAGCCGGTGTGGATACAAAATAAAACTGAGCCGGCTGATCCTTGCCGCTGCTCTTGAACACGACTTCTTTTACACCTCTGCCGATGTACAGGCATTCTTTCGCACCAATCTCGTAGCCTTGACCGTCAGCTGTCACGGTTCCATGGCCTCCAACATTAATGATACCGATTTCACGACGCTCTAGGAAAAAGTTCGTTCCGATATCCTTCAGATTCACTTCAAGTGCGATATCCTTGCTTTGAGGTACAGCCGTTCCTACAATATAACGATCTACATGAGAGTAAACGGTTACCAACTCATCTGTGGCAAACAATTGCTCCATCAGAAATTCCTCGCGCAGACGGGAGGTATCATAGTTTTTCACTTCATTTGGGTGTGCAGCATAACGGTTTTGCATCATTAATCCATTCCTTTCGTTAGTCAGATAATGTTCATATAAGTTTATTTTAGTTCATTATGTATCTTTTGTGTACCTTTTTTTATAAAAAAGAACCCGACGGGAAAATCCCCGCCAGGCTCTGCTGATCTTGCGATGTATTATAAGGAGTAAATGAGCGCCTCATAAGGACGCAAACGAACGGTGCCGTTTCTAACCTCATCGGAGGTTGACCGATCCAGATTGCCAATGATCAAGCGGGCATTCGTCGCTCGATCAGCGAATGAAGCAGGCAGACGATAGGACTGCTCCCGGTCCGAGTGATTGAGAATGACAAGCCATGTCTCTCCATCCAGACTGCGGCTATATGCATATACATGCTCTTCCCCTGCCGATTGGTCACTATAATCTCCATAGACCATAACCGCGTGTGTTTTACGCAGGGCAATCAGCTGCTGGTAATATGCAAATATGGAGTCCTGCGCAGCCAAATCCCGCTCCACATTAATCTCTTCATAGTTGGGATTCACCTTCATCCACGGCTGCCCTTCGGTAAACCCGGCGTGCTTGCTGCTGTCCCACTGCATTGGCGTGCGGGAATTATCCCGGCTCAGCGGCTGAAGACTGTGGAGCACTTCATCTGGCGCACGGCCTTTACCGATTTCTTCTTTATATTTGTTCTTCATTGCAATATCGTGATATTCATCAATGGAAGAGAACCGGACACCCGTCATGCCGATC
Organism: Paenibacillus marchantiae; assembly: GCF_028771845.1. Taxonomy (NCBI): domain Bacteria; kingdom Bacillati; phylum Bacillota; class Bacilli; order Caryophanales; family Paenibacillaceae; genus Paenibacillus; species Paenibacillus marchantiae. Next base: position 148,613 of record NZ_CP118270.1, read on the forward strand.
TCCTCTCCCTGGAATACATACGGTGTTCCCGGAAGGGTATGAATCATGGTCGCCAGTTGTTTGGCGGATTGCACACGGTATTGTCCATCATTGCCGTACCTCGAAACCTGCCGGGTGTGATCGTGATTGTTCAGGAACTGGGAGTTCCAACCTTCATGTCGGAACGCTTCATACCAGCTCTCCTGAATTTCCTTGTACCGTGTCAGATCCCATGTAGGCATGTCATCCGCCACCTGGAAATGAAATAACGTATGCAGCTCTTTCCGGTTATCCCCCACATACAGAAGGCCATCCTCTGGTGTGACAAACGGAATTTCTCCTACAGTCATGATGTCATAATGCTGGAGAACCTCCCGATTCATTTCCTGCAAATATTCATGAATGCCCGGATTATTGCCCAGATAATCAATGTTCTCCGGGTGCTCCGCATCCGGGAAACCTTCCAGCTTAGCGAGCAGATTAATAACATCCATGCGGAAGCCGTCAATACCCTGATCTAGCCAGAAACGCATCATCCGGTAAATTTCCTGACGCAGCTCGGGATTTTCCCAATTCAGATCAGGCTGCTCCTTGGCAAAGGAGTGGAAATAATACTCTCCCGTCCGCTCGTCGTAGGTCCAGGTCGACGGTTCAAAATAGGAGCGCCAGTTGTTCGGCGGGCTATCCTGTTTCCCCGGCTTCCATATATACCAGTCGCGTTTCGGATTATCGACGGATGAACGTGATTCTTCAAACCATGCATGCTGCTCTGATGTATGATTGACCACCAGATCCATAATGAGCTTCATGCCCAGTTCATGGACCTTGTCCAGCAATTGCTTGAACTGCTCCATCGTTCCGGCTTTCGCCATGATGCGGTAATAATCCGCTATGTCATATCCGTTATCTTTATCCGGCGATTCATAAATGGGATTAAGCCAGATGACATCAATACCCAGACTTTTGATATAGTCGAGCTTGAGCATCAAGCCCTCCAAATCCCCGATGCCGTCCCTATTCGCATCCAGGAAGCTCCGCCAGTAGACCTGATATACCACGGCTTCTTTCCACCATGCCCGGTTCATGCTGCATCTCCCCTTTTCTGCTTAATGGCTGTGCTCCTGCAACGTACGCTCCAGGAAGGACAGCGTGAGCTGTGTAGTATCTTTCAGCACCACGTCCGCTCCGGAACCTTTAAGTACAGCTTCTTCACCAATACCCACGGCGATCATGCCTGCGGATTTGATGGCCTCAATACCCGCCTGCGCATCCTCGATGCCGATGCAGGCTTTAACGTCAGCACCCACTTCTTCCGCTCCGCGCAGGAATAGATCAGGTGCTGGCTTGCCGTTTGGTACGGAATCCGGATGTACCACAAAGCGGAACAGCGAGTCCAACTCTAGCGCCTTCAGAATTTGAGGGGCATTTTTACTGGCCGAGGCGATCACCGCAGGAATGCCTGAAGCTTGCAGCTCAAGCAGCAATTCCCGAATTCCAGGGTAGGTATGCTCCGGTGTCAGCGAGTCCAGCAACGAGACGTAATGTTCGTTTTTACGCTGTGCGAATTCTTCCTTTTCCTCAGCCGAAAACGCCTCTTCCTTGCCACCCAGACGTAAAATGCGCGCCAGTGACTCCCCACGGCTAATGCCCTTTAACTGCTCGTTGAACTCCCGATCAAACGGAATATCCAGCGATTCCCCCAGCTTCTTCCACGCTACATAATGGTACTCCGCCGTGTCAGTAATGACACCATCCAAATCAAAAATAACGGCTTGAAGTGCTCCGTTCCCTTTCATTACCCGTTCCTCCCCATGTCATTGCTCTAGTTGCCATTCGATTCGTTTCTCGTTGCTTTCCCGTCTTTCGCCCTTCCAGTCCAGAACGACCGTCCAGCCCGATGCGTTGGAAATGCTCGCATAACGTTTGCCCTCACGGGATTCAAAATGAATATCGAACTCCGCATCGCCTACCATCAGGTGCTCCAGACTGCATGTTTTGGTATCCCATGCCTGCGGCATATTAGGTGATAAGGTTACACGGCGATGCTGTGCTTCCGGTTGAACGCCGAAGAAATGTCGTACGACTGGTACAGCCAGTGCATAGATGGTCCACGCCTGCACTACACAGCCGTAGTCCGGGGACATCTCCGAGAAAGAACCTGGCACTACACGTGAGAAGCTTTTCCCCATCCGACGCAGTAAATCCAGTGCGTGATCCGGATGTCCGTACGCCGCTTCTGCAACCGCATGTGCTCCGGTAGAGATTGTCATCGTGCCTTGTTGATACATGGCCGCAAGATAAGTACCGTATTCACCAATGAAGTCACGGTTTCGCATCGCTTCCAGAGCACGCTGTGCTTTGTCCTGATCGGCAATTCCTGCTTCCATCGGGGTGACAATGACCCAGTTTTTGTTCAGCAGCCAACCGCGATCTTTCTGATCCTCACCTGCATCGGCAAGCAATCCTTCCACGTACTCCCGGTAGTCTGTGATCCCTTGCTTTTCAGCGAGAGAAACCATGTAATCCACCTTGGGCACAATATCAGAAACAGGTGCAACGGCATCCGCATAGAGGCTGTCTTTTTCAGACCAATACACATCATTCACTGCGCGTACCGCTCTTTCAGCCAGTTTTTGATATGTCTGATGCCGCTTCGTTTCACCCAAATAGAGACTCATATGCTCCAGCGCCTGAAGAGCCTTGGCTGTATATACGGCACTATCAATAAGCTCCATATTCAATCCGGCAATCTCGATGATGCCGTAACCGGAAGGGAACAGGTCTCCGTCCGGGTCCATCTCACCCAGCAGCCAGTCGATTCCCTGAACACAATAGTCATAATGCTCGCGCAGAAGTGCACCATCTCCGGTCCACAGGAACATTTCCCATACAAAGGCGATATAGTGTGCCGTCTCCTGCGTGTTGCCGCGATTAGACACGGCTCCTATCGTGGTCACTTCATGCACAAAACGTCCATTACCGTTTGCTTCCTTGGATTTCTCCAGCAACAAATTCAGCGTATCCCGCACCAGTTGATGGTCTCCCGTAGCAAGCACACCCTGAAGCGCATACGTACTGTCACAGCCGAACCACCACGGATACGTGGGTCCACCTGCCGTCAATCCACGACCAATGCCGTCTACTTGCTGCACCAGCCACTGATTATTACGCTTCACCCAGGCAAATTGCTCGTTCAGCTCATCCTCGCCTTCAATGGTCAGCACTGCGCGCTGATCCAACTGGTCGTAGAGTTGCTGCTTCTGCTCTTTCAAGCTGACGTAGTTACGTTCGATGACTGCATAAGTCTGCTCACAGGCTTCACGGGACGACTCCGAACCGGCAACAAATAACCGGAAGCGGAACACATCCTTCTCCTCCAGCGTGCATTCGGTTACAAAAGAAATGCCTGTGCCCTTGCCTGCCGTCAGTTCTGGTCCGTAAATCTCAGGACCAACCGTCATTACCGTTCCAGGCAGGTCACTTCCAATCATGGCATACCAGTCTTGGGCATCATCTTTGACGATGACTTTGCGCGAAGAAATAGCTTCTGCCGTTTCACCCGCTCCTGGGATAATTCCGATCTCATCGGAATACCACACTGGACGGAGATCGGTACGTGACAGCAGCTCCAGCTTGAGCCGGGTTGTTCCTTTGCCGTAAGCGCTGATCTCATACTCTGCGACCATGCCTTTTTCATAATCGGGGGCAAACTGGTTGCGTTCAATGGATACCGGAATGTGGCTCAATCCGTGATCATAATCGAACCGGCTTCCGCCCCAGGATTCACTTGTGAATCCGTCTGCCCTTGCCCATACCGCAATGTTGCGATCCAGATCGGTTACCTTCAGCCAGAAGCCGTCCAGCAGCTTGATCGGATGCAGCCATACACCGCCCATTTCGTTAGCCATATGATGCCCAAAGTCGGGAAAGTATCCGTCCTGGGTACCGCAAATCTTTACATATTCACCTGCGTTATAATACAAATTAAAAGGATGTCTGCTTGTTAATGTGGCCATGATAGTCCTCCTCTGCGGTTTGGCTCACCGCTCATCTCTTCTATTCATACGGACGATTAGCCCTTGATTGCAGAAGAGATGGAAATGCCTTCAATAAAGTATTTTTGTGCAACAAAGAATACAAGGAGTGGCGGAAGCATAATCAGCATCGTTGCAGCCATGAGCATGTTCCATTCCACGTTATACAACCCTTTGAACATGGACAATCCGAGAGCCAGCGTATACTTCTCACTGGAGTTCAGATAAATGAGTGGTCCTTGGAAGTCATTCCATACGCCCATAAAGGTAAAGATCGATACGGCAATCAGTGGCGGCATGGAAAGCGGCAGCATGATTTTAGTGAAAATCTGCATTTTATTGGCTCCGTCAACAAAAGCAGACTCATCGAGATCACGCGGAATACCGCGCATGAACTGGCGAATCAGGAAGATGTTAAACGCTCCGCCCCCGAAGAATGCAGGGATAATGAGTGGTAAAAATGTATCAACCCAGCCGATTTCCTTGAACATGATGAACATCGGGATCATCGTTACCTGTGAAGGCAGCATCATCGTCGCCAATAGCACCAGGAACAGCGTGCGTTTGCCGCGGAAGTTAAACCGGGCGAAACCATACGCACATAGGGCAGACGAGAATACGGTACCGACTAATACCGGAATCAGAATAATCAGCGTATTTTTCAAAAATGTAAAAAACGGGATGGCCAAGACGGCATTTTTATAGTTAGACCACATCCATACAGCCGGGAAAAAATCATCTTTGAACACCTCGGCAGGTGTTTTAAGAGACGTTGCAAACGTCCATAACAGTGGGATCAGCACGACGGCTGCACCAGCGATAAGCATGAGCATAGAGAATAGTTTCGAGTAGACCGGTTTCCGTGTCGTTGCTTGATTCATCATTTGTCCTCCTCTCAATCCTTTTCGTTATCGCCCTGGTAATAGACCCACATCGAAGAGCTGCGGATGACCAGCAACGTAAACGCCAGAATGATGATGAACAATACCCAGGACAATGCCGAAGCATAACCCATTTCAAAATCGGTAAAAGCTTTATTGTACAGATACAAGTTATAGAACAAGGTCGAGTTAAGCGGTCCCCCGTTGGTCATAACAAATGCTTGTGTAAAATACTGGAATCCACCGATGATACCCATAATTACGTTGAAGAACACCGTTGGGGAAATCATAGGTAATGTAATGTTGAAAAACCGTTGAAACGGTCCCGCGCCATCCAGATTGGCAGCTTCATACAGCTCTTCAGGAACGCCCTGCAAGCCGGACAAATAAATGATGATCGTATTGCCGACGCCCCACAAACCCATGACAATCAGTGCGCCCAGCGCATAGCTCGGATCTTGAAGCCAAGCTGGCCCCTGTACGCCGAAAAAGGCAAGCGCCCGGTTCAGAATGCCGTATTCCGGATTGAAAATCATAATCCACATCATTGATGCCGCTACAGCTGGAATGACGGATGGCATGAAATAGATCAATCGGAAAAATTTCATGCCTCTGTTCCGCATATTCAGCAGCAAGGCGATAAGCAGTGATGCCACTTGATATAGTGGTACGGATACCAGAGCGAAGATAAAGGTAACTTTCAACGATTGATAGAAAAGCTCATCATGAAACATCGTTTTGAAGTTATCCAGACCGACCCATTCGATCGATTGTACGCCGGTGATAATATCCCATTTACTAAATGCCAGCAGCAGGGAGAATAACATTGGACCAATGGTAAAGAGCAACAAGCCTATAAGCCAGGGCAATATGAACCAATACCCGGCACGCTCGGATTTAGAATTACGCATAGCAGCCTCCTTGATGAAGAGGGTGAATCAGCATGGCCGCCGACTCACCCGCATGGTTTTTACTTGATTTTGCTGTCAACGTTCTTCGCAGCTTCATCCAGAGCGCCTTTGACATCCTGTTTGCCAAGCAGCACTTTTTCCAGCGCCTTGGTGAATTCTTCAACAAACACAGGTCCGTTTGTAGAACGCATGGTAACCGGTTTTTTAGCATAATCCATCATTTCGATGACCGGTTTGTCTGCTACTTCTTTGGCTTTGACTTCGTCCAGTTCTTTCACAGTCGCTGGCAGTACTTTACCGTTCGCAGAACGAAGCTTCTGTGCATCTGTACCCGAGAGCCATTTCACCAGTTCATAAGCCGCTTCTTTATTTTTACCGGCTGCGTTGATCGCCCAACCTGCACTTGCGATAATGCTTGAACGAGTACCGTCCGTATTTTGTGGAATCAGTGCAGAACCATATTGAACATCGGATTTGTCGAGATCACCTTTGATCCAACGACCTGTAATCATCATGGCGAGCTTGTCTGTCATGAACATCGATGAATCTCCGCCAAGTGTCTCGGAATCCAGTGGCGTCGGGGATACACGGCTATCTCCTTGAGACCAGGATACATATTTATCCATTGCCGCTATCGTTTTTTCACTGTTCATGTAGCCTTCCGCAGCTGTTCCATCCTCATTCGCGATGTCTGTACCGTTATCCCACAGGTACGTATAAATCGGATATTCCCATTTGCCTGCGTTGAATCCGAATTGAGTATATTTTTTTCCATCTTTTTTAGTCAGTTTCTGTGCAGTTGCAATCATGTCATCCCAAGTCCATTCATCTGTTGGATAAGGGATTCCCGCTTCATCAAACATGCGTTTGTTGTACCAAAGTGCAAGTGGGTTGAAATCTTTAGGCAAGTAGTATTGTTTGCCTTCGATTTTCATATTTTCAATGAGATCCTTTTGGAAAATATCCAGATTAAAGGCAGTGTCTTTGCTCAAATAATCGTCGAGTGGCTCAATTACACCTTTATCAACGTATTTGTAGTAGTCGCCTTCACCAACCAGGAATACGTCTGGAGCCTGACCTGCTGCCAGAGATGTAGTGAGTTTTGTTCCATAACCTTCACTTGGAATAGGCTCAAACTTCACTTCGATATCCGGGTGTGCAGCATTGAACTCTTCCGCAAGCTTCACTTCATCCGCACCAGAGTTGACATCCCCCCATACGGAGAAGGTGAGTTTTACTTTTTCTCCTTTTCCGCCTTCCGCGCTGTTGCTTCCACCTGAAGAACACGCAGATAACACTAATACCAAAATCAGCATCATGACCAAACTTGCGGACCCTTTTTTCATTTGAATGACCTCCACATGGATTTATATTAAACCAAGGTTTGAAACCGTTTGCTGAAAGTAACTTGCTGACCGGACAGAAGGAGAGAAATTTCTTCCTCTGCATCACTCTCGATTAGAATACCCTCGGACGTGATTGTGATATGCAACAGCTGGTTTTGCCAGTAAAGCGGGAATTTCAGACTGCTCCAGGACTCTGGCAGCTTCGGATCGAGATGAAGCTGGCCATCCAACATGCGAACTCCGGCAAATCCCATCACGACACATTCCCATATTCCGCCCAGAGAAGCTGAGTGGATGCCTGCATCCGAAGAGTGCATATGCGGTCCCAGATCAATCTCGGACGCCCGGCGGAACAGATCATAAGCGAGCGGACGATTACCGAAGTCACTGGCAAGGATACTGTGCGTTGACAGCGACAATGAGGAATCATGCAATGTTTTTTCCTCATAGTAGTCATAGTTCGCACGTTTGATAGCGGGTTCAAATTTATTCTCAAGCAGGAAGAACAGCATCATGATGTCAGCCTGCTTCGAAATTTGCATTTCACCAACCTGATCCAGGTTGTAATCATTGAAGATGCTGGCGACTTTCGTCTGATTTTTATAAGGGGTAAGATCAATGACTTTCTTCTGCAAGTAGGTATCATCTTGTGGAATAAGTCCTTGTTCATTTGGCCCTGGCAGATACATTTGATCCAGCTTGTTCCATGTTTTCCGAGCTGATGTCAGGTCAAGCTTCCCAGACAATGCCTTGAGTAATTCAGGTTTTTCCTGCTCAAGCTTTTCATAATATTGAATGGCCAGTTCCATATTGAAGTGAGCCATATGATTGGTGAATGCATTGTTGTCCACATGTTCCTTATATTCATCCGGTCCAACAACCTCATTGATGTGATAGCGGCCCTTGGCCTCATCCCACTCCAGACGGCTGGCCCAGAACGTTGCTGTATCAAAAATGATCTCGTAGCCATATTGATCCATGAACGCCTCATCGCCTGTAGACTGGACGTAATGCCAAACGGCATAAGCGATGTCAGAGGTAATATGCTGTTCAATGAAGCCGGACCAGATCTTCGTCTGTTCTCCGGTTACGATATCTACATCTCCCCATACCGGTGTAACTTCGCCATCTTCGATCCAGGCTGCTTCCCACGGATACATGGCTCCTTCGAATCCGTTCTCCTTGGCCTTGCTTCTAGCTCCATCCAACCCCTGATATCGATATTCCAGCAAGGATCTTGCGATCTTGGGATTGCTGTAGATGAAGAAAGGCAGGATGAAGATTTCCGTATCCCAAAAGGAATGTCCCTTGTACCCTTCACCACTTAATCCTTTCGCCCCGATTCCCATGCGATTATCATGAGCAGGTGTCATAATGACGAGATGATAGATGGCGAAACGGATAGCAAGCTGGTCATATCCGCTTGTGCTGTCCACTTCAATGTTGTACGTGGACCAGGTATCCGCCCAGGAGTTAGCGCTTTCACGAAACAGCTGATCATACCCTTTTTGCGACTCTTGCTTCAGTTCTGTCAGTGAAGATTCACGCATTTGATCCAGTGAATATCCACCGTTGCTGTACACCAGATCGCGGCTGGTATGAACATTCGAGATTTTTTCCAGTGTTACCGATTGTCCGGCTTCCACGGTCACTGTGCCTTCGATGCCAACCTTGCGGCGTCCCATCGTTTGACGCAATTCCGGCTCAACTTTTTCACCATTCAGCTGCCAGTGATGCACCGTATTGGTTACAAAATCAACCGCCGATTGTGTCGTCGTTGACGTCATTTGAATATAAGTCTTTTCAAATATCCGTTTCTCGCCTTCCGTGAAATGCTGTGCACCCGAGTTCGTCCATTGTCCGTTAATACCAGACGCAATGTGAACACGTGCCTGACCATCCAGTGGCTTGATACTTACGGATGAACCAACCAAATGACGGTTGCTCAAGGAAACAAAGCGACGGAATTGAAGTTCAAAGCTTTCTCCAGTTGGGCTCTGCCACACCACGTTACGGGTCAGCTCACCGTTCTTGAGATTCAGTTGACGACTGTAGCTGATCGTTCTTCCTTTTTCCAAGCTGAAGGTTTCCCCATTCAGAGTGATTGAAAGTTCCGTTACATCCGCTGCATTAGGGAGTTCTGTTACCTCATGCTCGTCAAACTTATTGAAGGTTCCAGCTACGAACCAGTTCCGCACTTGTCCAACATAATTCTCGTCCGTTGCGGAGCGAAGTCCCATGTAGCCGTTTCCAAGTGAGAGCACAGCTTCGCCTTTCCCTTGATGAGCCGGATCAAACCCGGTTTCAGTTACCAGCCAGTTACTCCATTCTCCTTGTCCTGCATCGTATTTCAGCAATTTGTATTCCCCCTATGTCTATCTTATGTTGTATCCGAAACGTTTTGGATTTGAGTGAAAATAATACCGAAACGTTTCGGATTAAATAAAACATTTCGGTGCTCTCTTCATCTCGTTCATTTTGCAATCCCTCGCGAACCGTTTCTCAGCTAAACTCAGCGACCTGGTTTGGCTGTCGAGGATCTCAAAACCAATTCATTTTGCAAAATATTAAATTTGGGACTGTCTTCCGATCTCAGCATGCCCATCAACAGGTTTGCAGCTTCATGTCCCAACTGATACATGTTCTGGCCGATGGTGGTGAGTGGTGGTTGAAAATAAGCGGCTGTTGGAATGTCGTCAAATCCTACTACAGATAATTCATCCGGTATAGAGATGCCTATTTCATTCGCAGCCTTCATTACACCCAAAGCCATCATATCGCTTGCGCAAAAGACTGCAGTAATTTCCGGATATGTCTTCAACAATTCAGAAGCTTGTTGCTGTGCTTCCTCTTCCGTGAAATTCCCGTTTACGATCCATTCAGGCTTCAAGCTCAACCCTGCATTTCGCATTGCATCGGAATATCCTTCATAACGCTCCTTGGATACAAAAGCCTCGGGGTACCCGTTCACCATGGCAATCTGCCGATGACCCAAACCAATAAGGTGCTCTACAGCAGTCTGTGCACTTTGTTTGTGATTCGTTGATACAAAACCAACATACTCACTGTGAATGGGTATATCAATCAATACACAAGGAATGTCACTATCCAATACTTCCTGCAAATACGGATCATCCGTCTTCACACCCTGAAGAATGACACCGTCCACCTTTCGTTCCCTGCACAGCTGTGTGTACGTTTTCATCTTTTGCTTCGCTGTATTTGTGCTGAACAAAATCAGATCATAATCCGAATTGGCAGCGCTATCATTAATACCGCAAAGTACTTCGAAAACAAAGTTGTTATCGATGTTTTTGTACGTCATGCCTGATACGAGCAACCCCAGCGTTTTGGTTTCCTTCATGACCAGGCCTCTCGCTAGACCATTTGGACTATAGTTCAGGGTTTCGGCGGCTTCTTTAATCAGTTTGCGCGTACTATCGCTGACGTCCGAGTACCCATTCAATGCTCTGGATACGGTCGTAATCGAAAATCCCGTCATTTGTGATATGTCTTTAATTGTAGCCAATTGCTTTCCTCCAAAACGTTTCGGATTACTTATATTTCTGAGTATACGGATTCAAGAAAAAAAATCAAGAACTTTTTTCGACAATATTTTCGACTTTTTGTATCTCATGCGTCCCTTCCCTTATTCTGCCCGCATTCAGGATGGAAAAAGGATAAAAAAAAGATCTCCCGACTTTTAAATAAAGTCGGGAGATCCCTGAACCTATAAAACTTAATGTGCAACTGTATTGTTCAACATGATCCAGATGGAACCAATAACGATGGTCATCATGATCAACAGACCAAAGATCAAAGCCATTACATTCCAACGCGGCTTCTCCGATTCACGGATATGCATGAAGAAGAAGAGTTGAACCACAAACTGAAGTGCTGCTGTTACCAGAACGACACTCAGTGTTGCTGTTCTGCCCATCATGTCATTCAGAACCACTACCAAAGGAACAATGGTCAGGACAACGGACAGAATGAAGCCGATGACATAGGACTTGAGTGAACCATGCTGTTCGTGGCCATGGGATTCATGTGAGTTATGCTCTGCCATCTACATCACCCCCATCAGATAGACGATCGACAGGAGGAAAATCCAGACGACGTCCAAGAAGTGCCAGTACAAGCTGATTACGTTGATTTTACCGCGAGTAACATCGGTAATTCCACGTTTTTTCAGTTGAAGCATCAATCCGATCATCCAGATCAGACCGAGCGATACGTGAAGTCCGTGAGTTCCCACAAGGGTGAAGAATGCACCAGAAGCTGCACTCGTTGTATAACTGAACCCTTCATGAATCAACTCAATAAATTCCGTTACTTCCAGGGCGATAAAGCTCGCACCCAGAACAGCTGTAACTGCCAGCCAGCTGATCAATTGCTTCACCTTGCCCTGATTCATAGCAAGAACCGCAAGTCCACTTGTGAATGAACTTGTGAGCAAGATAAATGTCTCGGCAATAACGCCAGGCATTTTAATCAGTTCAGACAATACAGGTCCGCCCGCCGAATTGTCACGCAACACAATAAAGGTTGCGAACAACACGGAGAACAGGATAACGTCGGAAATCAGGAAGAACCAGAATCCGAGTATTTTCAATTCTTGCGGGTCATGGTGACCATGGTCATGATCATGTGCATGGTCATGACCGTGCTTCGCGGCTGCTTGAGCCATTTATACCGACCCCCTTAACGACGCTTCGGTACGCTTAATTTCGTCAACCGGAATATAATAATCCGTATCGTATGAGAATGAACGAGCGATCATGCAAATCCCTACGCCAGCGAGTCCAAGAATCGCCATCCACAGCCATCCGAATACAAAGCCGAAACCGGCAACGAACCAGCATATAGACATGATGAACGGAATCGCGGAATTTTTAGGCATATGAATCGGCTCAAGCGGCTGTTCAGGTGGATAGATGCCTTTGGCACGACGTTCTTTCTCTTCCCACCACTCATCAATATCATCTCCGCGCGGTGTAATGGCGAAGTTATATTCAGGAGCAGGTGAAGGAATCGACCACTCGAGCGTACGACCACCCCAAGGGTCGCCAGATGCTTTGAGTGTTTTGTATTTCCGAATGCCGTCTGCGATTTGTGCTACCTGGAACAAGAATCCGACACCCATCAGGAAAGCCCCGATTGTGGATACAAAGTTCAGTTCCCACCAGCCAGTATCCCAGCCATAGGTGCTCAGACGACGTGTCATACCCATCAAACCGACAGCGTACTGCGGCATGAAGCAGACATAGAAACCGATATTCCAAGTCCAGAAAGCCCATTTACCCAGTTTTTCTGGCAGTTGGAATCCAAACATTTTAGGCCACCAGTAGTACAGACCTGCAAAGTATCCGAATACTACACCACCGATCAATACTTGGTGGAAGTGGGCAATCAGGAAGTAACTGTTGTGGAACTGGAAGTCAGCAGGTGCAACGGATAACATAACCCCCGTCATACCTCCGACGATAAAGCATGGAATAAATGCAAGTGTCCATAGCATCGGGGTATCCATGCGTATCCTTCCCCGGAACATGGTAAACAGCCAGTTGAAGATCTTAACCCCTGTTGGTATGGCTATCAACATCGTGGTTACGGCGAAGAATGCATTAACGTCTGCTCCCGAACCCATCGTGAAGAAGTGATGCGCCCATGTAAAGAAGGACAGGAAGCTAATGATCAGCATCGCAAATACCATTGATTTGTAACCAAACAATTTTTTCTTCGAGAATGTACTTACAATCTCGGAGAACACACCGAATGCCGGCAAGACAACGATATATACCTCAGGGTGACCCCACATCCAGATCAAGTTGATATACATCATCGGATTACCGCCCAGATCAAGTGTGAAGAAATGCGCCCCCGCGAACCTGTCGAGGAAGAGCAATGCAAGTGTCACTGTCAAGATTGGGAATGCAAACAGAATGATAATACAAGTGGAGAATACCGACCATGTAAACATCGGCATTTTCATCCATTTCATGCCTGGCGCACGCATTTTAATGATGGTAACCAGGAAGTTGATACCGGTAGCCAGGGAACCGATACCCGAAATCTGAATACCCCATATATAGAAGTTTTGTCCCACCCCCGGGCTATGCGATAGCTCCGATAAAGGCGGATAACTGAGCCAACCTGCGTCCGGTGAACCACCGATAACGAAGGACAGGTTGAACAGCATTGCTCCCAGGAAGAATAACCAGAAGCTTAGTGCATTAAGGAATGGGAACGCAACGTCCCTTGCCCCTATTTGAAGCGGTACAATAACATTAAATAAACCGAACATAAACGGCATCGCCATGAACAAGATCATGATCGTACCATGAGTCGTAAAGACCTGATTATAATGCTCAGGATGTAAGAAATCCATGTTAGGCATAGCTAGCTGAAGACGCATCATCAGTGCATCCACACCACCACGGAAAAGCATGATAATGGAAGCAATAATATACATAATACCGATCTTTTTGTGATCGACGGTAGTTAACCAGTTACGCCAGAGCCAGCCCCATTTTTTGAAATAAGTCAACACCGCTACGATGGTAATCATCGTAATTCCGATCGCCACGTCCGCACCATAAATCAGCGGATCACCGGTAACGAAAAACTCCGATGCAAACTCCTTAAGTCTCTCTAACATTGGGGGCCTCCTTTCGAATCTTTAGTTAGCACTCTTGTCCACGTCTTGCGTAGTAATCTCTTTGGCACCTGAAGCTTCACCGTGCTTGCTGTGAGCGCTTTGACCGTCAATAACATACTTGGTCACGATGTCTTGGAACAGTCCTTCAGGGAAGGAAGAATAATAAGCTACATTGCTTGTTCCCGGTTCCGCCAGTGTTTTATACGTTTCTTGCGTCAGCGGTTGGGATTGTTGTTTCACTTCAGTTACCCATTTGTCGAAGTCTTCCTCCGATGTAGCATTGACGTCAAAACGCATTTGGGCGAAGTGTTCCCCGGTAAAGTTGGCACCTGAACCCCAATATTGACCTTCATGATCAGCTTGCAAGTACAAGGTCATCGCCATACCCGACATTGTATAAATCTGTCCACCAAGCTGCGGAATCCAGAACGAGTTCATCGGTGAATCCGCGGTGAGCTCAAATTTTACGGGCCGGTCTGCCGGGATATTCAACGTGTTGACCGTTGCAATACCTTGCTCCGGATACATAAACAACCATTTCCAGTCCAGTGAAGATACTTGAATGGTCACCGGTGCTTTCTCGGAAGCCAATGGCTTCGAAGGTTCCAGATCATAGGTGTAGCGGATTGTTACAACCGCCAGCAACCCAATAATAATAATCGGAACGGTCCACCAGATAGCCTCCGCTTTAGTGCTATGAGACCAGTTAGGCTCATAAGCAGATTTATTGTCCGGTTTGTCGCGGTAACGCCATACAATTACAGCAGACAAAATCAATACAGGCACAATAACGACTGCACACAGAATTGTCGAAATGACAATCAAATCTCTCTGCGAAGCGCCAACAGGCCCTTTCGGATCCAGAACAACGTACTGCCCGCCTGCCAGCATTGGCCAGACAATCAATGCAATTGTAACCAACGTCAGGACAACCGGAATGATTATCCGAATTAGCGACCTAGGTTTCTTGTTCATCTTGATCCCCTCTCCTTAAATTCGCTCATACTGAAAAAACAGTATACTACTCTCTTCCTTCTAAAGATATCAGAAATGAGCAACTTTTTTGTTCATGTTAACAAATTTGTCGATTTTACACCTTAAATGTGTGAATTTTTTCTCACAAATCACTTGCATACTTGATATTTCCTCATTGTAATCTTTACACTTCAAGTCACAAAATAAAACCCTTTGCAGTCCCGTTGAACAGTATCAACGAATCCGCAAAGGGCTTTATTGACTGGGATTCCGGGTGCTCATCCAGTCTTATTATGAACGAATTAACGCAAGATTATTTAATCGGCGCCTTCGTCTTCCCGGCGTGTATGAACAAGTCCAATCGATTTGGCAATAACGTAAATAAATACACTGCCAACCAAGAAACCGATACCCACCATTAATCCGAGGTTACGATCATTAAAATCATTCAGGTTGATCAGGCACATGACTACTCCCGTAATGAGGGCAATCCAAGCCAGAACTGTCATCGTTAGCACTGCACGCCGCATATTTTTATCTTTGCGTTCCAATTGGCTTACCATTGCTGTCTTCGATGCCATAGTAAACACTTCCTTTTCCCTTTTTGTAAGTGCTTTCCTTATACCAATATACCACATCAGTATGATTTTTAGTCAACAAATGTTCAAATTTATTTCGCAATTTGGACACTTTATTTGTATTTTAACTGTTGACAAGGAGCAGATCACTTCTTCTTACTTCTTATAACCCAAAAACGCTCTCCTCATAACATGAAACAGCTTAGACCTTATGAAACCTTCATGAACATGTGAGTCCTGGCTGAAAATAAAACAATAAAAAAGACGTTGATTCGGATAATCGAATCAACGTCTTTTTTCTGATTAAACACGTATGTCCCTGCATTTAACAATTGAAATAACGTAATTACTTAGTTATGTCAGGTTCTGAGCACTTCTTCCTGGAATATTGAAATTAAAGCTTAAATTCGTGTTTCCAACCAATTATTTTTGATCACATTTTGATACCAGTAATAGCTTTCTTTAGGTGTTCTGACCAATGAACGGTAATCCACATGCACAAGACCAAAGCGCATACGGTATCCTTCCGCCCACTCAAAGTTATCCATCAAAGACCAAGCCATGTAGCCTTTCAGGTTGATTCCGTCGTTGATAATCCGATGAATTTGGGCCAAATGCTGCTCATAGTATGCAATCCGGCGATCATCATTGATTTTGCCATTTTCCAAATCATCATTGATGCATGCACCATTTTCTGTGATGTAGACATCCACATTTCCGTATTTTTGCAAGTAATGCATGAACTCATACAGTCCGCGTGATTCCACAGGCCAGCCAATATCTGTCTTAGTAAGTCCCATATCGACCTCTTCGGATTGCAATGCACCCGCCTCTGGATTGAAACGATTGATTCCCATGGTGTAATAGTTAATGCCCAACAGATCAATGGGTTGCGAGATGATTTCCATATCACCTTCCTGAATTGGTACGGTAGCTCCAGCTTCAGCGAACCAGTCCACCATAAATTGTGGATACGATCCTTTGTAGATCGGGTCTAGGAACCAATCGGTATTCAGTGCAATGGAACGGTCGCAGGCTGCCTGATCTTCTGGAGATTTGCTGTAAGGCTCAGCCCAGCATACATTGGGTGCAATACCAATCTGTCCTGTTGTACCCAAGCGACGGAACGACTGAACGGCTTTACCGTGAGCAACCAGCAGTCCGTGAGCAACATTAATGGATGTTTGCAGGTCCTTATTTCCTGGTGCATGAATGCCGAGCAAGTTGGACAGAAAAGCAATACACCATGGTTCATTGAAAGTCAGCCAGAAATTAATTTTACCGGAAAACTCCTTAAAGATGACCTCAGCATATTTTACAAATGCATCCACCGTCCTACGATTGCCCCAACCTCCGATATCCTCCAGCGTCTGAGGCAGGTCCCAATGATACAGCGTACAGAAAGGTTCGATTCCCGCTTCAAGCAACTTATCTACGAATCGATGATAGAAGTCCAATCCTTCCCGATTGATCTCGCCATCTCCATCAGGAATAATACGCGGCCAGGCGATCGAGAATCGGTAGGTGTTGATCCCAAGCTTTTTCATCAGCTCGATGTCTTCCTCATAGCGGTGGTAACTGTCACATGCGACATCACCATTATCTCCATTGAATACTTTGCCGGGTGTACGGGCAAACGTATCCCAGATGGATACCCCGCGTCCGCCTTCCTGCGCTGCACCTTCTATTTGATAGGAAGCTGTTGCTGTTCCCCAGCGGAAATCTTGTGGAAATTTAAAAATCGTCATCGTCTACTCCTCCGTCTCATGATGACACGCGGATCGTCTGTCCTGCGGTCATGGTTAAAATCACTACATAATCACCCTGAGGTGTTAACTGCGCCTTAGGCTGATCGTTTCCTTCCACACGCATTGGGTATGCACTCCGAATGGTTATCGAACCAGCGTGATCAGCCTTAATTTCGGCGCTTGAGAGTCTGCCATCTGCCCACGCGATTGCCACTGTGTATGCACCTCTTGCCCGAAGCCCTTTCACACTGCCACTGGCCCAGTACTCAGGCAGCGCTGGCAGCAGATGTAATTCGCCCAAGTGGCTTTGTAACAGCATCTCGGCAATACCGGCAGTGCCACCAAAGTTGCCATCGATCTGGAACGGCGGATGATCATCGAACAGATTAGGATGCGTGGATCGAGCCAACAATGTACGGACAAATTGATGTGCCAGCTTGCTATCCAGCAGCCTCGCATACAGATTGATCAACCAAGCACAGCTCCAACCTGTATGCCCGCCACCTTGTGAGATGCGACGTTCAAGTGACACTCGTGCTGCTTCCACCAGTTCTGGCGTATCCAGTCGGTTGATCTGCTCCCCCGGATACAGACCATACAGATGGGAGACGTGACGATGCCCTGGTTCGGATTCGGCAAAATCCTTAAACCATTCCTGCAGCTGCCCCTCGCTTCCGATCTTGAATGGATAGAGCTTGCTGCGTGCTTCGCTCCACTCCTTCGCCAGCTGCTGATCCACATCCAGCTGCTTCGTTGCTTCAATGCACCGATCGAACAACTCACGAATCAATGTCATATCCATCGTCGAAGCCATGGAGATGCTGCGAGCCTCTCCTTCCTCAGTCAGGAACTTGTTCTCCGGAGAGGTCGATGGAGCCGTAACCAGATATCCGTCTGGTCCCTCCACCAACCAGTCCAGACAGAAGAGTGCCGCTTCCTTCATGATTGGATACGCGCGTTCCGCGAGAAATTGTTGATCACGGGTAAACAGATAATGCTCCCATAGATGTGAAGTCAGCCACACGCCGCCCATTGGCCAGAACGCCCAACTTGCGTCTCCGCCTGTAGGCGTGGATGTCCTCCAAATATCTACATTATGATGGGCTGTCCAGCCACGTGCTCCGTACAAAATACGTGCCGTTCTTCTCCCGGTATCGCTTAGATCCTCCAACAAGCCAAACAGCGGCTCATGGCATTCACTCAGGTTGCATACTTCTGCCGGCCAGTAATTCATCTCGGTATTGATATTAATCGTGTAATCACTGTGCCAGGGCGGCTCCACCTGATGATTCCAGATTCCCTGCAGATTGGCTGGCTGGCTACCTTCACGTGAACTACCCATTAACAAATATCTACCATATTGAAAATAGAGTGCCTCCAGGCCAGGATCATTGGCTCCAGCCTGGTACGCTTGCAGTCGCTCATCTGTAGGCAATTCTTCATTGGCTGAAGCGCCGAGATCAATAGATACTCTTGAAAATAAAGTCCCATGATCCAGGACATGTCGCTCCCGAAGAGCCTTCATGCCATGAGCCATCGCTTTAGTGATTACCTCCCTGCACTCCTGATCCAGAAGCACACCATCTTTAACAGGCATCACATCATAGCCTTCAAAGGCGGTCGCCGCTGTCAGATAAAAAATAACCTGGTCAGCTCCCTGAATATGAAGTCTTCCGTCCATAACCGTTACTTCGGCATTCTTGCCCGTCGCAGTCGCGGCCAGTCGCATAGCATAAGCCGTTCCACGATCTTCTTCGTAGATGACAGACTCCGGATGATCCCTGAAATAATTCGATTCAACATGACTCGGACAGCGACTGAACAGTGTAAGTGAATTGTCCGAAGTCTCAACGTTATAAGGATGTGGACTGTCCAACGTAACGCTTACGTTTACAGATCCCATACGATCAGCAGTGATGGTACAGATCATGAGATCATCTGTTGCACTGGCGTATACTTCACGTACATAACGAATGCCTTTATATGAATACTTCGTCGTTGCAATGCCGCTATGGAGATCAAGCTCCCGCTCAAATTCATCGTACGGGATCCCATCCAGTTCATCGTGCTGCAACTTAAAGTGGCCCATCGGCTGATAAGCTTCCACATCACGTCCCAGCATTTCGCGGTTCAGCAATTGTTCAGCTTCGCTATATTGCCCGGACATAATCAGTTCACGGGTCTGTTTCAGATACCGCTGACTGCTGTACTGAATGGTGTCGCGTGGAAATCCGGACCACAATGTATCTTCATTTAGCTGGATTTGTTCACCCGATGCTCCGCCGTATACCATACCGCCAAGGCGACCATTACCGATAGGCAACGCCTCTTCCCAGCGAGTAGCAGGCTGACGATACCACAGACGATTTTCTTTTGTTCTCTCATTAAATGGGGACATAGATAACTCCTGTTCCTAATCAACTATTTTTCATTCATTACTAAAACGTTTTCGGTATAACTAAATAACCAATATAAATACTGTTTTACTTGATCGCAATCCGCTTACCTACAAGGCTAAATTGTCGTTTATCTGAAAGTGCTTACAGTAAGAAAATTATATTTGATTTCGAAATTTGCGTCAATGTTAAACATCACATGGACAGCAAAAAAGACCCTTGCTCAGGGCCTTTTTTGTATATTTGCCTATTCAATTAAAACATAAGTTATTTAACGTCTTTACCTGTCCACAGGGAAACACGATCCTTAACCCAAACAGTGTACTGTTTCTCCATTTCAACTGCGCCGGCTTTGTCCAACTCGGCGAGGAAATCATCGTATACTTTATCAAAGTTCGCAGCTGTAGTCAGAACAGCTTCAGGAATACGTTTGCGCACGATATCCTGTGTTTTTCGGAACGTTACCTCATAATCTGTACCTGATGGTACAGGCATGTTGTATGCTGCGCCCCAGTCTTTCAGTTGCAAATCATCTTCAGAAGGATAGAATTCTTTCCATGTTGTAATGCCATATGCTTTCAACGTTTCTTTCTCTGCGGCAGTATAACCAGCCTGGATCTGCTCTGGGAAGTTCGTTGTGTAAAAGTTATCCGTGGAATCTTTCACGCCATCACCGTATCTCGCACTAAACACGCTATACATACCGATTCCTGTTTCTTTGGTGAAGTTGGAGTTGTCATTGGTTTTACGATCCTGAATATCTTGAGGAATCACCCGTTGACCATCCTCTACATTGTAGTGTTGGCCTTCAATGCCCCAGTTTCTCAAAACTTGACCTTCGTCCGAAGCGAGCCAGTCCATGAATTTGATAATACGAACCGGATCTTTGGCAGAAGTTGTAATCCCGATGCCATATCCGTCAAATCCGGTTGGCTGGAATGTATGGTCCACAATGTCCTTGTTCAGGGATACAGAGAAGTGAGCATATGTGCTGTCATCTTTGCCCGCTGATTTGAGTGCATTTTCTGCTTCTTGATAATTCCACTCCTGGTCAATCAGACCGAGTACGCGACCACTTGCGATTTTGGATTTATATTGGTCATCCTTTTGGACAAATGTATCTTTGTCCAGCAGTCCTTCATTGTACATTTTGTTCAACCAGCGGAAGTATTCTTTCTCCTCTGGACGTTTGTAGTGCAACATCGCTTCATATGTTTCAGGGTTGATATAATATTCTCCATCATCGGGTGCTCCAGTTGCTTGGAAGGCCGGGTTCGTTACTGTAATCATAATCTTCCAATCATCTGCATTCAGCGTCAATGGAATGGTCGGCTGACCGTCAATCGTTGGGTGTTTTTTCACATATTCTTTCAATACATTCTCGTAATCCTCAAGTGTTTTCACTTCAGGGTATCCGAGCTCTTTAAGTACTTTTTGCTGAATTTCAAATCCGCCTGTTGCGTCAAACGCAACATTATCAACACCCATATTCGTTGGGATTGTATAAATGGCCTGATCTTCCGAACTGTATTTCAGCCGGTTCATCTGGTCCCCATATATTTTTTTCAGGTTTGGAGCATGCTCCTCAATCAGATCCGTCAGGTCAAGCATTGCCCCTGCATCTACTAGTTTAGACAAGTTACCTTTTGGAAAAACAATATCAGGGTACTCACCGCTAGCCGCCATAAGTGCAATTTTCTGGTCTCCACCATTGTTTACATCATACTCAGCTTCAATCGTAACGCCTGTTTGCTTGGTAATCTCTTTACCGACTGCATCCTGCATCTTGTTCCAGGTTGGACTCGCATCCGCACCAAAGAATGTGAAAGTAACCGGTTCGGTTCCACTGGACTCTGAGGCTTCTTTACTTCCCGAATTTCCGCAGCCAGCTGTAACCAGCATTGCACTTGCGAGCATCAACATTGCAAACGTCTTGGGTGTATTGCCTTTCATTTTGCCTCTCATTGTCTAGTCCCCCTATTATTTATGAAGGTTTTATCTGTATAACAGGCTTTAAGCCTGAGGATACCGTTATAAGACGCATTTCTGTATGCGCTTACTAAAAATTAAATTTGCACTCTTTTTATCAAAATATAAACCCATGAAATCTCTCTTATCAACTTACATAAAACGTTTTCGAAAAATAATTTAAAACGCTTACTGAAAGTGCTTACATTAACGATTATATGCTATCCTCCCCCTTTCGTCAACAACAAAAAAGGCCCCTTTTAGGGGACCCATTTTGCTTTGGAAATGATCGTTTATCATGCCTTATTTTCAGTATTATTTCACGTCTTTACCTGTCCAGAGAGATACACGTTCCTTGATCCAAACGGTATATTGTTTCTCCATGTCTACCGCCCCTGCTTTATCAAGTTCAGCCAGGAGATCATCATACACTTGGTCGAATTTCTCAGGTTTGGCAAGGATGGCTTCAGGAATACGTTTACGGATAATGTCCTGCGTTTTCTGGAACGTTACGTTATAATCCGTATCCGAAGGTACAGGCATGTTATATGCTGCGCCCCAATCTTTCAGCTTCAAGTCGTCTTCAGAAGGATAGAAATCTTTCCACGTTGTAATGCCATAAGCTTTCAATGTTTCCTTCTCTGCCGCAGTATAACCTGCTTGGATCTGCTCAGGGAAGTTCGTTGTGTAGTAATTGCCTGTGGAATCTTTGACACCATCGCCATATCTTGCGCTGAAGATGTTATACATACCGACTCCTGTTTCTTTGGTAAACGCCGAGTTGTCATTGGTCTTGCGGTCCTGTACATCCTCAGGAATGATACGTTGGCCATTTTCCACTTTGTATTGTTCGCCTTCAATCCCCCAGTTTCTCAGCACCTGGCCTTCATCCGAAGCGAGCCAATCCATGAATTTGATAATACGTACAGGGTCTTTTGCAGTTTTGGAAATTCCGATGCCATATCCATCGAATCCGGTTGGTTGGAACGTATGATCCACAATATCCTTGTTGAGGGATACAGAGAAGTGAGCGTAGGTATTCTCGCCATTTTTAACTGATTTCAAAGCATTCTCAGCTTCACCATAGTTCCATTCCTGGTCAATCAGCCCCAGTACCCGACCGCTTGCGATTTTGGATTTGTATTGATCGTCCTTCTGCACAAATGTATCTTTGTCGAGAATGCCTTCATTGTACATTTTGTTCAACCAGCGGAAGTATTCTTTCTCCTCTGGACGTTTATAGTGCAACACCGCTTCATACGTTTCAGGGTTAATATAATATTCACCGTCATCCGGTCCACCTGTTGCCTGGAAGGCTGGATTCGTTACCGTAATCATAATCTTCCAGTCATCTGCATTCAGCGTCAGCGGAATGGTTGGCTGTCCGTCAAGTGTTGGATGTTTTGCATAATATTCTTTCAGAACTTTCTCGTAATCCTCAAGCGTTTTCACTTCTGGGTAGCCGAGTTCTTTCAATACCTTTTGCTGAATCTCGAATCCGCCTGTAGCATCAAACGCAACATTATCTACACCCATGTTCGTTGGGATCGTGTAAATGGACTGATCTTCCAAACTGTATTTCAGACGGTTCATCTGGTCCCCATAGATTTTCTTCAGGTTAGGTGCATATTTGTCAATCAGATCTGTCAGGTCAAGCATTGCGTCTGCATCCACAAGTTTAGACAAGTTACCTTTAGGATAGATAATATCAGGGTATTCACCGCTGGCAGCCATCAAAGGTATCTTTTGGTCGCCACCATTATTCACATCATACTCAGCTTCAATTGTAACACCTGTTTGTTTCGTAATTTCTTGGCCGACTGCGTCCTTCATGTTGTTCCAGTTTGGACTTGCGTCAGCACCAAAGAACGTGAAGGTGATTGGACTGGTCGTATCCCCTGTGTCCGTTGGTGTTTCTGAAGCCGTAGTTCCTCCTCCGCTACCACTGCACCCTGCTGTAATGGCAAGAGCGCTGGCTAACAGAAGCATTGCGAATGTTTTTGGTGTTTTGCCCTTCATGTGTAATCCCCCTTATGGATAAAATGAAGCTATCTATTGTAGAACAGGCTGACCTGCACATACCGTAATTGGGTGATTCTCATTGTAAAACGTTTGATTTTATAACATAAAAAGCGTTTTCTAAAATGAAGTGAAAAACACTCACTCTATCCAGTAATTTGAGGAACTAATCCGCACTCCCTTTGACTGAAGAGATTCATGTACATGCCTTGATAAATCACTAATGAAAGTGCTTTCATATTTGAATAATAATCCCTCTAAAAGTCCTTGTCAATAGTGAATTCACAAAATTGAAAACGTTTTTCGGAAAACGTTTTATGTATAAAAAAGAACCCAGTTTCCTGGGCCCTTTTTTCCGAAAAACTATTCTGCTGAAACGCATTACTTGCTCTCTTCACCGCTCCACAATTGAACACGGCTTTGTACCAGCTCAGTGTATTGTTTTTCCATGTCCTCTGCTCCGGCTTTATTCAGCTCGGCAATCATCCCATCATAAATGGCATCGAATTGTTCAGGGGAACTGAGGATCGCTTCAGGGATCCGTTTACGGATAATATCCTGTGTTTTTTGGAAAATAACGTTGTAATCCGAGTCACCTGGAGTTGGCATATTGTACGCTGCTCCCCATGGTTTAACTGGGAACTCATCTTCACTTGGGAATAGATCTTTCCACGTTGTTGCGCCGTATGCTTTGAGTGTCTCTTTCTCTGCATCGGAATACGCCGCTACAATCTGTTCAGGGAAATTCGTTGTGTAATAGTTATCCGTTGAATCCTTGACACCATCTCCATAGTGACCAGACATATTGGTATAGAGGCCAATACCTGTTTCTTTCTGGAATACGGCAGCATTATTCGTTTTTTGGTCCTGAATATCGGCCGGAATCACACGTTTGCCATCTTTCACTTCGTACTGCTCACCTTCAATACCCCAGTTCATCAACACTTGGCCTTCCTCAGAAGCTAGGTAATCAAAGAATTTAATTGTACGAACCGGGTCCGGATTCGATGTTGTAATCCCTACACCCCATCCAGATACAAAACCAGGGTCCTGGAAGGAATGATCCTTGATATCTTTAGACAGAGTTACCGGGAAGTGTGAATAGGTCGCTTCATCTTTGCCCGCTGCTTTCAATGCGTTTTCCGCATCGGAATAACCCCAATCCTGGTCTATGACGCCCAGAACACGTCCACTTGCAATTTTGGATTTGTATTGATCTGTTTTCTGTACGAAGCTGTCCTGATCAAGCAGTCCTTCTGCGTACATATGGTTCAACCAACGGAAATACTCTTTCTCTTCCGGACGTTTGTAATGCAGACTTGCCTCATATGTCTCAGGATCAATATAGTACTCGCCGTCATCCGGAGCACCTGTTGCCTGGAAGGCCGGATTCGTTACCGTAATCATGATTCTCCAGTCATCTGCGTCCAGGGATAACGGAATCGTTGGTTGACCGTCAATCGTTGGATGTTTCTCCTTATATGCCTTCAATACATTTTCATAATCCTGCAGTGTACGCACTTCAGGGTATCCCAGCTCTTTCAATACACGCTGCTGAATCCCAAATCCGCCGCCTGCATCAAAATACTTCTGGTCTACCGCATAATACGTAGGCAGTACATAAATTCCTTGATCTTCGTTGCTATATTTCAGCCGGTCCATGTAATTACCATACAGCTTCTTCAGATTGGGAGCATATTGCTCGATCAGATCAGTCAGATCGACCATTGCCCCAGCATCCACGAGCTTGCTTAGCTCTCCTTTGGGTGAAACGATATCCGGATAGTCTCCGCTTGCTGCCATTAAGGATACTTTATCCTGACCACCACTGACGGCAAACTCACCGTTAAGGGTTACTCCTGTTTTCTCTGTAAGGACCTTCCCCACTTCATCCTTCATACCGTTCCAGTTCGGACTGGGATCGACGCTAAAAAAGTCAAAAGTAATCGGAGACGTATCACCGCTAGTGTCCTTAAACGACGTTTCGCCGCTGTTTCCTCCACCGCAACCTGCGAGCAAAGACATCGCAAGTACTGGAGCCAGTGCAATCTTCATTTTGTTTCTTGCCATAATGGTAATCCTCCCGTTTCATATGTCTGTCTATCCGGGACTTTTTTGTCCCTGTCTATAGCTCCATGAATGCCACTCCGCAGCCCTATACGGTGAAGCGCAGGCCAAATGGCTGCGCTTCGGGCATTCTGATGCTTCTTTTATTATACGGCCACTCTATCTATGTGGCGGCCTGTACAAACTTACTTAAGCTTTTACTGCACCCAATGTCATACCACCAACAAAATACTTTTGCAGGAATGGATACACAATCAGGATTGGAACCGTAACAACGATCGTGATCGCCATTTTGATGGATTCCGGTGAAATCTGTGTCATTTGCTGTGCCATGTCATTGGCGTTACGTCCGGCTCCCGAGCCTTGCTGTGTACTTTGCAGTACTTTCATCAGCTCGTACTGGAGCGTGGTCAGATGCGCCTTCGAACCATTATACAGGTACGTATCGAACCAAGCATTCCACTGGCCTACAGCCAGGAACAACGCGATGGTTGCAAGTACCGGTTTACAGAGCGGCAAAATGATTTTGTAATAGATCTTAAAGTCATTCGCACCATCCAGCTTGGCTGATTCCTGCAATGCATACGGCAGACCATCAATGAAGGAACGGATAATGAACACGTTAAACGCACTGATCATACCTGGCAATACATATACCCAGAATGTACCGATCAGGTTCAGGTCACGCATCAGGATGTACACCGGAATCAGACCACCGGAGAAATACATCGTGAGTGCAAGTGCAGTAGAAACAAACTTTCTCAACTTAAAGTCAGGACGACTCAGTGTAAATGCGATCATTGAGGAACTGATCAAACCGAGTACGGTACCTACAATTGTACGTAGAATGGATACCTGCAAACCTTGCAGCAATCCATCGTATTGGAAAATCGTTTTGTAGTTTTGCAATGTGAAATCACGTGGCCACAAGTAAATTCCACCACGTACGGTATCTGTCGAGTTATTGAGTGAGATAGCCAGTACGTTCAGGAATGGATACAGTGTTACAATCAGCACCAGGGTCATCGCGAGGATGTTGAATATATCGAACAGCTTATCGCCCCGAGTAGCATTGAATGCTTTGTTCGCCATAATGTCGTCCCCTCCCTACATGATGCTTTCTTTGGTGAATTTTTTGAACAATCCGTTCGCTGTAAACAGAAGGATGATACTGACAACGGAGTTGAATATGCCTATGGCTGTACCATACGAGAATCGTCCCATATTCAAACCATAGTTGAGCGCGTATAGATCAAGCACTTCCGAGTAGTCTAGCACCAGACTATTTTGCAGCAAAAATTGCTTTTCAAAACCGATACTGATCAGATGCCCGATGGACATGATGAACAGTACAGAGATCGTAGTCCGAATGCCTGGCAACGTGATATGCCACATTTGTCTCCAGCGGTTCGCTCCGTCTACACGGGAAGCTTCGTAAAGTTCTTGGTCAATACCGGTAATGGCCGCCAGATAGATGATCGCATTCCAGCCGGTTTCCTTCCACATATCTGAAGCGGTTACAATGTACCAGAACAGGTTCCCCTTAGCCATGAATTGGATCGGCTGATCGATAATGTTTAGGTTTACTAAAAGGTCATTGATAATCCCGCCATCGGTGGAGAGCATCTTGGTAATAATCCCTGCCACTACGACCCAGGATACAAAGTGAGGCAGATATGATACCGTTTGCACGGCGCGCTTGAAGAACATGCCTTTCATCTCATTCAAGAGAATCGCAAAGAAAATCGGCACGATAAAACCGATAACCAGTCCCATCAAGCTCATTGCAAGCGTATTTCGAAGTACCAGATAGAAGCGATCATCACTGAATAGCTCTGCAAAGTGTTTAAAACCAACCCACTGTTGATCACCGAACGATCTGGCCGGTTTATAGTTTTGGAAAGCCATCGTCCATCCCCATAGTGGCAGATAGTTAAATACAAAAACCCAAGCTACGAATGGCAATGACATGAGATAGAGATACTTTTGCTGTTTCATACTGTCCCAAACTCTGTTCCGCCGTTTTTGTGTTGGCGGATTGGGGTCACTGCTTTTTTTCGCGGAAGCGGATTTTTCTGTTAGCGTTTCCATCTCCGTTCCCCCTCCTCTGATTTATAAAATAATCATACCTGATAGAGCGTTTTCAAAATACCATCTGGATTTTAGAGAAAATCATATGAAAATTAGATATCCCCTTATAAAATCCGATATTATATCTATAAAATTAGTGATAATGACGCTATCTATTAATAATTATTGAAATTAAAAGGGAATTTAATTTGAAATTGGTAATGATCGAAAACGTTTTATAGAAATCGTTTACTTCATGTAAAACTAAAAAGAAAAAGGACCTCCAGGGTCCTTCAAATAGACTATTAGTTCGAAAACGTTTTTTACCTAATCAGGAGAAATACCAAACTCCAGAAGTACCATCCTCTGAAACATGGGCTACTCCCGTTCTGGCTCTCCTGAAGAATCTTTGGGCTGTGATCTAGCAAGCTCTCTAGCATGTTTGTATGCGGAAGGCGATTCCCCTACATACTTCTTGAATTTGCCGTGGAAGTAATCCACGTTGGCATACCCCACCCTCGCGGCAACCTGGTGCACCTTTAAGCCTTCATCGAGAAGTTCCTTCGCCTTCTCCATTCGGACCTTATCGAGAAATGCATTGAAATATTCCCCGGTATGGTTTTTGAACAGCTTGCCCAAATAACTGCTATTGTAGTTAAATACCTCAGCGAGTACCTCCAGCTTGAGATTTTCGCCGGGATTACGACGGATAAATTCAATCATTTGTTTCAGTACCGTATCCTTGCTTCCTCCACCCATGCGCTGAATAAGCCGGTTCAGGTGTTGAGCAGCCATCACTTTGAGATCCAGTAACGTTAATTGATGGTAGACCTCCGTAATTAGAACGGAATGCTCCTGCATAATAGATTGCATATGCTGATTCGTTGCCGCAAGTTTGTTAATAGCCAATGAAAACACTTGGGAGAACGCCGTCTTAATCGCCTGTTCTGTCTGATGATGGGGGATCAGACGTTCCTCGATTTCGGTCAGCACACGCATCACGGACTCGCTACTCCGAATGTCGAGCGCATAATACAGCTTGTCCGCCAATTCTGCTTCATCCGGTTCACCACTAACTTCATCCAGCGCAATAACCGGCCCAGAAGTACTTTTGCTCTTCTCGCCTTCGTTCCATAACATAATACGTTGTTCCGCGAACAGGAAACGTCCGCCCAATACGCCGTTGGCCTGATTATAGGAATGTGCGATGTCTGCTGTGGAGTTTACAGGTTGACCTGCTGCCGCGTACATGTGAATATTCCATTCTCCCAGCAGCCCTTCCAACTCATCATATAAACTCTGGGCAGATTGGACAGTCAAAATAGGCTCTTTACATAACAGTCCCAGTCCGGAATGGAACGAAAACACAATGCCCCGATCTTTCTGGTCAAAAGCTTCCGCCAGTCTGCGTTTCACTACACTACCACGCTGTAAATCAGGTTCGGCATGCATCTCCAGCAGCACAACCTGATACTGCGACCAATTCAATCCTAGAGCATTTGCTTCCATCGTTTCTGTACCTTCCAGGCTATCAAAAAGCAATGCTTCAATCTGGTGCTCCCGGTAGGCTGTATCCTCACCAGCATGGCGGGCCAGTGTCAGACGCTCCCTTGTTAGCATCACAGAGATCCGCTCCAGCTCACTAATAATCTCCTCTTCATCCACCGGCTTGAGCAGATACCCATCTACGCCAAAACTGATGGCTTTCTTGGCATAATCAAAATCCGCGTACCCACTCAGGATCAGAAAGTGCGACCCCGGATGGTGCTGCCGCACTTCTTCAATCACATCCAGTCCGGTCATGCCGGGCATGCGAATATCGATGATCGTCAGGTCCGGTTCCAGCTCTTCGAAGCGGGTGATGGCCTCACGCCCGCTGGCAGCTGTACCAATCACCTGAAAGCCGTATTTTTCCCAATCAATGATCGTTGTCAGTCCTTCACGTATGCTAGGTTCATCATCTACCAATAACACTTTATACATGCTGGTCTCCTCCTACTGGCAAGGTGAAAGAAACCTCTGTTCCTTCCCCGTACACACTCTTAATCTGTAATCCGTATGGCTCGCCGTAAGTCAACGTTAAACGTTGATGTACGTTACGCATGCCAATCCGGCTCTTCTCCTGTTCTTCCGGTCCACAGATGAACTGCATCACTTCAGCCAGACGCTCCGGCGTAATGCCTGCCCCATCATCATCGACACGCACCTGAACGACATCCTCCACCAAACGAATATTTATATTCACACGGACCGTGCCCTCTTTATTTTCCAAACCATGCACAATCGCATTCTCAACCAGAGGCTGAATGATCAAAGGAGGAATGTACATCTTCTCCACCTCCGGATCGATATGGATCTGGAAAGCAAGCCGATCGCCGTAACGGAATTTCTGAATTTCCAGATAAGAACGTACCATCTCCAGTTCGGCTCTGAACGTCGTTTTGCCGCTGCCAATCTCAAGACTCTTGCGCATCAGTTTGCCTAGCAGCCTGACAATATTGGCAATCTCCGCCTCGCCTTTGATATGGGCTTTCATACGGATCGACTCCAGTGCATTAAACAAAAAATGAGGATTGATCTGGCTGGCCATCATTTTCAGTTTAATCTCTTTCTGTGCGATTTCCAATTGATTGTTCTGTTCCGTTGCCTCCACCACCTGAGTCATCAGTTCATTAATGCTCTTCACCATGTAATTGAACTGCCTCGACAGTTGCCCAATCTCATCATTCCCGTCAATGCGGGAGGTGACGTTCAGATCACCCAGTGCGAGCTTATTCAAATGTTTGCTAAGGCGTAACAATCGGTTCGATGTGAGAAATGAAATGATATATACAAGCAACAATGCAATGACCAGCACAAGCGTAATGAAGAGCATACCGATCATGCTAATGGTATTGGCGTCTTTGACAATATTTTTGGTGGCAAAAACCGAAATGATCTTCAGGCTGTTCATGCTCGATCCAGGACGCAGCTCATCAATGACAATATTGGATGGCTCCCCCCGAAAATCTGCTTCAATTGTGCCTTTGGTCTGATTTTGTAGATCTACACCAAAATCAAGCTCGTCCAGCGTCTTGCCCACTAGTTCGGTATTTTTGGCCGCAACCACATAACCCTGTTCGTCCGTAATCAACGTCTCGAACGGTTCCTGACGTAATAATCCATTCAGCTCATCCTGATTGATTACAATCATCAGCACACCCTCGGTCCGATATTCGGCAAAAGGCACTTTGCGCACCAGACTGAGCTTATGCACCGGATTATCTCCCTTGTCAGGAATGTAAAACCAACCGATGCTCGTCGTTTTCAACGCCTTCTGGTACCAGTAGCTCTCCTCGGTTTGCTTGTCCACAGGAATGAACTCCAGATTGTTGATCAGCGTCGGATTGGTGGAGTAAAACCGGATGCCCGCAACCTCGCGGTACAGACGCTTGTATTCCTGAAAATCTTTGTATGCGAGGTAAGCCGAGGTCAGCTCCACAACACTTTGGTATTGTTTGTTCACAATTTCTTTCAAATCATTATTGAACATCAGAATGTTGGAAATATCCGTAGGCACACGCAGCAATGTGGTGGTCTGACTTTTGACTTTGTCCACGTTGTTAATCGTCTGTCCAATGGCATTATCCAGCGCCTGCTTCCGAAAGTATCCGGTTACAGCCAGGCCAATAATCAGTACCGGAATCATGACGACAAGTACATAGGATATGAGCAATTTATGCTTTAATTTAAGATTGTTGGATGTTCGTATGAGCCTTTTAAACATATCTGCACCTTCCGTCGCTTATAAGCGCTTACATATAAAGGTCAGTACATATTACGCCTGCCCTTCCAATTCATCATACCACATAACAGCAAAAGCCCTACAAGAGGGCTTCAAAAAAAGGCTGTATGCTGAGTGAAAAACAAACATGAAGTTTGTATAACTATTTCTAATGTAAGAAGTAAAACAGATGGCTTAGCGGCTGCGTGCTGAGCGGAAACCGTGTCCTTTGGCACGCAGCGCAACAACCAGAGCTACAAGTGATAGGAACAGGATAGCCCAGGTAAAGGACGAGGCTCCCCATTGATTCAGAAGCACACCTCCCGCTAATCCACCAATAGCAATAGCGAGATTCCAAACGGTCGTATTAATTGGCATAACGATATCCACACCCTGCTCCCCGGCAGCTTGGGCAAGGGCGGTCTGCAACAGTGTAGCCGCACCGCCAAAAGTTAGACCCCAGAGCGCAACTGAACTAAATACAACGGCAATGTGCTCGCTCCAAAGACCCAATACCAGAGAGATCAGGGCAAAGCCCGCAAGACTGATGAGAACCAGCATACGCAACCAACGATCAATAAGAATACCTGTAATCCAGATGCCCACCAATGCCATCAGGCCAAATACAAGTAACATAAGTCCAACCTTTGATTCCAGACCGACATCGGCGAGGAAAGGGGCAATATAGGTGTACAAAATATTATGAGCAAGCATCCAGGCCAGAACGACAGCCAGAATGGGAATTGCGCCAGGAGTCAGCAGCACCTTTATTGAAGAAATGCGCTGATCAGCAGACTGCCCCGGATAATCGGGTACTGTCCAGAGCACCCAGAAGATCAATACAAACGCCAGCAGCGACATCAGCCAGAATACCGAGCGCCAGCCCATAAAGGAACCGAGCAATGTACCTGCAGGAACACCGAATGATAAGGCAATCGGTGTACCGATCATCGCAACAGCCATGCCCCTGCCTTTGAGATGATCTGGCACCATCCGTAGTGCATAACTGCCAATCAGGCCCCAGGAGACACCGGCTGCAACACCGGCAAAAAACCGAGCGACAAGGGTCAGTACATAGTTTGAAGAGAGGGCTGTAATCGTGTTGAAGACCAGAAAACCGATAATCGCTAGAAGTAAAAGCGGACGGCGTCGCCAGCCCCTTGTCAGCACGGCCACAGGTATGGCGGCAATCAGAGAACCTACTGCATAAAATGTGACAAGCTGCCCTGCGCCTGCCTCAGAGACCTGCAGCCCTTCCTTGATTTGCGGCAGCAACCCCGCGGGAAGAGTTTCAGTCATAATAGCTATAAAACCAGCCATAGCCAAGGCCAGCAGCCCAAACCATGGGAAACGTTGAGAAGATTTATCGGACATCTGTGCAGCTCCTTTTTAGATAATATAGGACATAGAATCGAATTATGGATCGATCATTCCTTATATTATCCACCCTCTCCTACCTTGTCAACGACTTTTGGATCGATTAGTATATAATTA
This sequence comes from Paenibacillus marchantiae, assembly GCF_028771845.1. NCBI lineage: Bacteria > Bacillati > Bacillota > Bacilli > Caryophanales > Paenibacillaceae > Paenibacillus > Paenibacillus marchantiae. The sequence goes on from NZ_CP118270.1 coordinate 181,503, forward strand.
AGAAAAACGAGGGGGAATCTCTAATGGCAAGAACCGGACGTCCGCGCATTTTTGATCGGGATGAAGCCCTGTTGCAGGCAATGATGCTCTTTTGGGAACAAGGATTCGAAGCCACCTCATTGCTTCAACTTCGAGCGGTCATGGGGGATATTTCAGCAGCCAGCTTCTATGCAGCCTTTGAATCCAAAGAAGCTCTTTATAAAGAAGCGGTAGAACGATATATGGGTTCATTTGGACGCGTTACGGAAAGCTTCTCAGATCTTACGCTATCTCCAAGAGAAGCGATTGAAACAACTTTAAGAAGTACCGCCAAAATGCAAACAGACAGCGCACATCCATCTGGCTGTTTAATTGTGCTGTCAGCCAGCACATGTTCTTCCAAAAACAATCATATCCGTGACATAACCGCCGAGAAAAGAAAGCTGACTCGCAACCGCCTGCAGGCTTGCATCCAGCGCGCTGTGGAAATCGGCCAACTGCCTGCCTCCACGAATGTGGCAATGCTGACCACCGTATTTGATACTTTTATGCAAGGTATCTCTACACAAGCCCGGGACGGTATCCCTTTTGCAACGCTTGATCAGGCTATCACCGAAATTATGGGCGTCTGGGACCTTGCTCAACATCCAGCGTGACCTTACTTCCTAATGGTCGAAATGTTAGAACAATCAAAAAGGCACTCCCATAATTGGAAGTGCCTCTTCATTGTATACTTTAACCATGTCCGTCCCGTTATGGACGGGGTGTGTCTACCCCATTCAGAATCAGCTTGGGATGAATATCAGCGCTAAGCGAAGCGGAAACTGCACAATACTTCTCTTCAGCCATTTGGATGGCTTTCCAGATCCGGTAATCCGGGATATCGCCGTCCACCTTGAAGATCAGGTCAATGGAAGTAAATCCTTTCGGCATACCTTCACTACGTGTACCCTGTGCTTCAATCTCAATGCCAGTAATTTTGTCCAGGAAAGCGTCCAGAATCATCGTGATATCGATCCCCATACAACCTCCGAGACCTGCCAGTAACAATTCCATGGGTGTAGCACCCTTGCTGTCACCACCATAGGCTGCTGTGGCATCCATGCCAACCGCGTAGCCAGAGGGTCCTTCGGAAGTAAATGCACGTTTGCCTTTCCATACCGTTGTTACATTCATGATGTTTATCCTTCTTTCTTAGAATTCAGTAATTTGCTGCAAAAATCTTCGTGTCCGCTCCTGGGTCGGGTGTTCAAAAAAGGCCTGTGGACTCGCTTCTTCCACAATTGATCCATCCGCCATAAAGACGATTTTGTTAGCCACAATCCGGGCGAACTTCAACTCATGCGTAACGACCAGCATCGTCATGCCTTCCTGTGCCAACTCCTTCATAACGGAGAGCACTTCTCCCACCAGTTCGGGATCAAGGGCTGAGGTAGGCTCGTCAAACAGCATCACCTCAGGCTCCATGGCAAGTGCGCGGGCAATCGCTACGCGCTGCTGCTGTCCACCAGACAAACGGGATGGATATGCATCCTGCTTGTCCGACAGACCGACCCGATCCAGCAGAATCCGGCCGCGTTCGGCCGCTTCGTCCCGCTTGATTTTTTTCACAGTCACGAGCCCTTCCATCACATTGCCAAGCACCGTCTTGTGCGGATACAGATTGAACTGCTGGAAGACCATGCCGGTCTGGCGACGAATCTCCAGTACCCGGGCACGCTGGACTCGCAGCGGATCTGCGCTGTTAACCACAACACCGTTCACTTCAATCTGTCCTCCAGATAACTCTTCCAGTCCGTTTAGGCAGCGCAGTAAGGTACTCTTGCCAGAGCCACTCGGTCCGAGCAATACCACAATATCTTTGGCATCGACATGCAGATCTATATTTGTGAGAACTTCATTTTTCCCAAAACGTTTGGTCAATCCTGTAGTTGTAATCACCGGTTCTCCCCTCCTATCAGTAAGCCCGGGCCAGCCGGCGCTCCACTTGTTCCAGAATGGCCGAGAATCCGATACTCATGATCCAGTAGATCACGCCAATCGCCAGATAAAACGGCATATTAACGTAATATTGCGCGACCAGTAGCTGTGCCGAGCGAAGCAACTCCGTAACCCCGAGGGCTGCCACAAGTGATGTTTCTTTCAGCATGCCGATAAACGTATTGCCCATTGGAGGGATCGCGATACGCACCGCTTGGGGGAATATAATCCTTCTCATCGTTTGAGCCGGTGTCATGCCTGTAGCATATGCGGCCTCCGTCTGCCCTTTTGGTACAGCTTGAATTGCTCCGCGGAACGTTTCGGACAGAAATGCACCCGCATTCAGACTAAGCCCGAGACAGGCTGCGGTGAGCGAGCCCAAGGTTACGCCATAATCGACCAGCCCATAATAAATAACGAATAATTGCACCAACAGCGGGGTTCCCCGCATGATGGATACGTAGAAACGGGCGATCATTCTAAGCCACATCGGTCCTTTCAGACGCGCGATGGCGACGAGCAACCCGATGATAAAAGCAAAAAACATTGAAATCACAGTTACATACAGCGTGTAATATGCCCCCTTCAGAAAGAAGGGGATATTCTCAAATACCAATTCCATGGATCAAACTTCCCTTCGCCCTGCCGGTTCATTATTGCGCAGGCTCTTCACCGAACCATTTTTTGAAGATGGTATTGTACGTACCGTCATCCTTCATGCCTTTCAGTGCATCATTCAATGCAGCTACAAGTTCCGGGTTGTCTTTGCGAACAGCGATACCAGCTTGGTCACTCTTGATTGGCTCACCTACGGCTTTGATGTTGAAGCCGTTGGCATCCACAATGGGTTTCAGTGCATACATGTTGTTGATTGTGGCATCAATCCGTCCAGCATTCAGATCTTTGAGTGAAGAGATGACATCGTCATAGGTTTTGATCGTGAAGTCTCCCACTTTTGGCAACACTTCATTACGCAGATATGATTCATCATTCGTACCCAAACCTACGCCAATCGTTTTACCTTTGAAATCTTCCAGCTTGGTAATATCGTTATTGTCTTCTTTGACAATGATTTTAACTTGGTTCGTGATATACGGATCACTGAAATCCAGTACTTTCTTACGATCATCAGTAATCGTCATCTGGCTGATAATGGCATCCAGCTTTTTGGCTTGCAGACTTGGTGTCAGGCCGGAGAACTCCTGGGATACAAATTCCACCTTAACTCCAAGACGCTTCGCAACCTCACGTGCGATATCTGCATCGTAGCCGTCCATTTCTTTCTTATCGTTCAGGAAGTTGTATGGAGCGTACGTGCCCATCATTCCCACTTTGATGACGCCAGCAGACTTGATCTGCTCCAGTTCATTGTTCGCCTGTGCTCCATTGCTGCTTCCATTGTCCGTAGTTTTACTGCCACAAGCGCTGAGTACCAGCACGGTCATTAGCAGCAGGGCTGTTAAAGTCCAGCCTTTGCGAGATTTCATTCCATATGTTTTATTCATGTCATTAACTTCCTCTCATCCATGTAGTCATGTCTTGTTGAAACTTCTGTTTCCTGTCTTCCTAAACTGCAGTTGTACCCATTATTCCCTGCTGCTGGCTTAATCATGTGAATATTTAATCCAGTTGTTGAAAATAAAGCTCCAGGGCCAGCACGCTTTTATGTGCCGAGCAGTCCATAAAATTCAAAGCTTGCCGCCTCAGCTGCGAGCTTTGTTGCTGTCATTGATGAAAACTTGCTGTGCAACTCCTCCGAGCCAAACAGCCAGCGCGTAATCATACCTTCAATCATGCTAACCAGCAGCGCAGCGCGAAGCGGTACATCCATGGATTCCGGCAGCATGCCCAGCTCAATGGCCCGTTGCATGTTGTGGCGAAATGCTTGTTCCACTGCATTACGTGTCTCCTCGACCAGACGGCGTACTGAATCCTCGGACACGATGCCTTTAAGCAACAACTCCATAAAATAACGATTGTCCGCTGCAAAGGAGAATAAGTCGGTAAACAGCCGTTCCGAAGCTCTCACCATATCTTCAACCGATCCGGCATCCTTGCGGTAGCCTTGTCCGATCGCTTCAAGCAACTTCTCCCTGCCGGTCAGTACAATTTCCGACGCAATGGCCTCCTTACTTTTGAAGTGCCAGTAAAAAGTACCTTGCGCGACGCCAGCTTCCCGGACAATATCGGAAATTTTCGTCTGATGGTAGCCCTGGGTCGCAAAACGCTCCATCGCTATGCGTATAATTTGGTCCCGGCGTTCTTCTCCGGGTTCCAAATGATTGTTTTTAGACATTTGCCTATCCTCCCGATTGATCAGTCAGTCAGTTAATGTATATCCTATTGGATAACTAGGTTTTTGTCAATATGGTTTTAAACAATTCATTACGAGCATAAGTTGAAGTTGGGCGCATTTGTGATCATAATAGATGATAGCCTTGTTCTAATGAGCAGGCATTGTCACGCAGGACAGCCTATAAGCTGTCATCTGCATTTCAAGGAGGAAGAGAATTGGACTTTATATCATCGATTATTATGGGCATCATCGAAGGTTTGACTGAGTTTTTGCCCGTGTCCTCAACCGGACACATGATTCTGACTGCCCACTTGTTGGGATTATCGGAGGACAACGAGTCAGTCAAAACGTTTGAGGTGGTTGTGCAACTCGGAGCTGTACTAGCTGTCGTTGTGCTGTACTGGAACAAATTCATTGATATGTTCCGCTTCACCGGAGGCAAAAGGAGCTACACCTCCCGCCTGAACCTCATACATATCTTTTTGGCGATGGTTCCTGCCGTAGTCATTGGACTTGTATTCCGGGACTGGATCAAGGCGCATCTGTTTGGAGCACAAACGGTGCTGTACAGTCTTGTTATTGGTGGTATTCTGATGATTATCGCTGAACGTTGGAGCCACCGCAGCGAACGCATTACAACCCATGATGTAGACGATATTACGTATAAACAGGCATTTGTAGTGGGTCTTTTTCAAATTCTCGCATTATGGCCAGGCTTCTCACGTTCCGGTTCGACGATCTCCGGTGGACTGTTCGCAGGGGTAAGCCGAGTTGCTGCAGCAGAATTTACATTCCTGGTCTCTGTGCCGATTATGATTGGAGCCACAGGATATGATCTATACAAAAGTATCGATCATCTGAATACCAGCGATTTCCCGATCTTCGCGATTGGATTCATTGCCGCATTTATCGTAGCCATGCTTGCCATTAAGACGTTCCTGTCTATTTTGAAAAAACTGAGTCTGACCGTCTTTGCAGTGTATCGCTTCGTGCTGGCAGCCGTATTCTTTATCATTTTAATGATGTAACCCTATCTTCAAGTCATGTAACAAAAAAGCCAATGGCGACCTGTTCCTTTCGGAACCAGGTTGCCATTTTTAATTTCACACAACCTTTTCAACAAGCGGATTTTCATTTCGGCCTTTACACCCCCCTCCCCCACAGCAAAAACACCCCCTATCAGCGATAGGAGGCGTTTCATATAACTACTGCAACCTAAACGAACTGATTATGGTTATACCTTGGACTCCAAAGTTTGCAGGTACTCCGAGATTTGAGCAGGCGTTTTTGCCCATTTGCTGTGCAGATGTGCAATTTTCTTGCCGTTCTGGAATACGAGCAGGCTTGGAATGCCGCGTACACCGTTCTCTTCAGCAAACGGCAGGAACTCTTCTGCATCGAGGGCATAGAAGGTTTTATCCGCATGCTGGTCGATAACGTCCCCGATAAAGCGATCCAGGTTTTTGCAATCCGGACACCAGGTTGTATCAAATTTAATGACGGTCATTCCGTCAGAATTAATTGTATCGCGATATTGTTGTTCACTTTGAATTCTTTCCATATGTCTTCTCTCCCTTATTTGATTCTTTATGGTTGACCTTCATTGTACCTCGTATAGTTACAATTGAAAATAGGCTGCCAACGTTTAACGGTGCTGCTTGTAGAGATTGGCGGGACTCAGCTCCCGTATTTCGTTAATCTCCGCAGCCGTAAGTGGTGCAGATTCCGAAGCAGCGATATTATGCAACAACTGCTCTCTCGAACTGGCACCTGGCACGACAGCGGCAACAGCCGGATGCGCCAAAGCATAACGAATGGCCGTTTGAGCCATGCTGCGATTGTCTGTAACCAAACGGCCCAGGCCTTCTCGTATGATGTGCAACTCCTCAGGAGTATAATCCAAATAACCCTTATCTGCCTTGGCAGCACCAGAATCGGCGAGAACCCCACTTGCCACAGGTCCACGAGCGATAACGCTAATGCCCTTTTGCTCCAATAAAGGCAATACTTCCTCTTCGGCCCGGCGATCCGCAACGCTGTATTGGTTCATCACGCTGACAATGGAAGCTCTCTGCACATATTCACGAATCACGTTAGGCCGGATGGAGGATATGCCGTAATACCGGATAAGACCTTCCTGCTTCAGTTCCTCAAAGGCTTCGATCGTCTCTTCAATTGGATCATCCAGAGTGCCACCATGCAGTTGATACAGATCGATATAATCTGTCTGCAACCGTTTCAGGCTGTCTCGTACAGCCTGTTTGATATAGGCTTTAGACGGGTCCCATGACCAGCCTTCTTTTCCCGGTATGCGACGATTACCAACCTTGGTTGCCACAATGACCTGCTCCCGGCGTCCCTGGATAGCCTGGCCCACGATTTCTTCGTTTAATCCTGCATCATACAGGTCAGCGGTATCCAGAAGATTAACGCCACGATCCAATGCTTCATGAATCAAGGCTACGGCAGGTTTCACTTCGGTTCCAAGCGACATACAGCCTAACCCAATTTCACCAACCATGAGTTCGGATGAACCCAGACGATTTTTCTTCATATGTTGTGCATCCCCTTCCATACGTTCTGCAAGTTTCCATTGTATCATTCTTGCTGGCAAAAATCGCATATGACATATGAGCGCACACAAAAACCCGGGACCATACCAGCTCCGGGCTTCTCATGCTAATTGACTCTATGCCAAAATCTATTTTAAATCACACGTGAACCTTTTTTGCTTCCATAAGACGGTTTTGAAGATGGACTAGAGTTTTTCATCAGTCCTGATACCGTACTGAACAGCTTATCCCTTGCTTCTTTATTCCTCATCAAATAAGTCACGCCTGCTCCAATGGCTGTTACAATAATTCCACTTTTTTTAGACATATGTTGTTCCTCCTTCAGGATTAATGTACATCGTCTCTTGCTTGAGATTACCCTGTGGGAGAAAAACGAAACGTCAGATGCGATGCCTTAAATTAGAGAATGGCTTATTACAGCGTAAAAAAGATGGCCCCTGAAAATGAAAATTCAGGAGCCATCTTCAAACGTGATGTATAAGTCGAGATCATTGTTACTACTGCATAATCTGCTTGGTCATAACAATCGTCCGATCAATCGGACGGCGGTGCGACATGAGTCATTTCCTCATGTTTGTACGTGGAGCCATCCGCAGTCAAGTAGAAATGCCCGATCGGATGAAGATCTTCATCCAGTTCATAGACCAGTGGAATGCCTGTCGGGATATTAAGCGCCATTACGTCCGCTTCGGACATTTGGTCCAGATGCATGACGAGTGAACGGAGCGTATTGCCGTGCGCGGAGATGAGTACCCTTTTGCCCGCTGACACTACCGGTTTGATCTCCGCATTCCAATACTCCAGCACCCGCTTCGATGTATCCATCAAATTCTCGGTACGAGGGATGGTGCAGCCCAACCGTTGATACTTGTCCTGGTCCTGAACATACCGATCATCAGTTTCGTCCAGTGCTGGGGGAGATACGCTAACGGAGCGTCTCCACTCCTTCACCTGATCCTCACCGTACTTCAGCGCAGTCTGCTGTTTATTCAGTCCTTGCAGTGCACCATAGTGACGTTCGTTCAGTTTCCACGTCTTCGTGATCGGAATCCACATCCGGTCCATCTCATCAAGTGCAATATCCAGTGTTCGAATGGAGCGTTTGAGGACTGAAGCATAAGCGTAGTCAAAATCAAAACCCTGTTCTTTCAGGATCTTTCCCGCTTTGCGCGCTTCTCCGTATCCATCGGTCGTCAGATCCACATCCGTCCAACCGGTAAAACGGTTCTCCACGTTCCACATACTCTGTCCATGGCGAATCAATACGACTCTGTACATAAGCGTGAATCCTCCTTCCATGAAACCATTACCCGCAAGGCGAGCCGGATATGCCCATGATATGTGAAATTATTAATAGTACGGTGCCATCATCAGATATACAACTACACCCGTGGAACTCACGTAGAGCCAGATTGGCATCGTCCAGCGAGCAATTTTACGGTGTTTCTTCAATTGATTCGTCCAGCCCCATACCAGAGTGAACAAAGCAAGCGGCACAATAATCGCTGCCAGAATGCTGTGTGTGATCAGAATGAAGAAATAGATGGAACGAATGATGCCTTCCCCGCCGTATTTGGACGTTTCCGGAGACAAATAGTGGAACGACAGATACGTAACGAGAAATAAAAGGGTCGTTGAAAATGCAGCAAGGATGAAACGTTTGTGCAATTTCACATTCCGCTTGATAATTGCAATCAGGGCCGCAAGCAGGAAGATAAAGGTGAAGCTGTTGAAAACGGCGTTAAACCGCGGCAACACTGTAATGTCAAAGGCTACATCGCCTTTGTATCCGATCGACGGTGCAAAGAACAACAATAAAATAATGACATTGGCGATAATGGAAATGGTAATAATGAGACCTGCAAAATTTTTATTACTGGTCGGGGCAATCTGATTGGATTGAATGTTCGGGTCCCCTTTGTCCTGTTTGCCCAATGAAAAATCCTCCTCATATCCTAACTTCTATGTTCTATCTCATTATATCTTGCCATTTCTCGACTGTTAAGTGACAACACTCTGAACAAAAAGCCTCGTCAGATACCTTTAAAGTGCCCCCTTCAGGCCATTTTCATTAAAAGCCCACCATCACTGGTTTACCCCACCCTGTATTCATGGTATAATTAATGTAATTAATCACATACGCGTTGAACTGGAGGAGCCTGTCACCAAGGGCCCTCCTTGTCTTTTTTAAGGCATAAAGCGGCACACTAACATACGCCGTTTTATGCCTTTTTCTGTTTTAAGGCTGGAATGATCTTCCCTTGGGCTGGTTACCCTATAAACGCTATTACTGGAAGGGAGAACAACTATGGAATTTGTTTTGGTACTTGCACTCATTCTTATTTTCACCAAGTTGGCTGGAGATTTGTCGGTAAGACTCGGTCAACCATCGGTATTGGGCAAATTGATCGTCGGTGTTATTCTTGGACCTGCCCTGCTCGGCTGGGTACAACCGGATGATTTCATCCACTATATGTCCGAAATTGGGGTATTACTGCTCATGTTCATTGCTGGACTCGAAACGGATCTGGAGCAATTGAAGAAAAATTGGAAGGCAGCCTTTGCGGTTGCCGTGGGTGGTATCATTTTACCATTCATCGGAGGTTATGGAGCTGCCGCTGCGTTCGGCATGTCGCAGACACACGCTTTGTTCTTTGGACTTCTGTTCTGTGCCACTTCGGTCAGCATCTCAGTTCAAACGTTAAAAGACATGAATCAGCTCAGCTCTCGTGAGGGTACAACGATTCTTGGAGCCGCTGTCGTCGATGATGTACTGGTTGTTGTCATCCTCGCTGTCATGATGAGTTTGCTCGGAACAGGGGCAACCGATACTTCAATCCCTCTGCTCATTGGCAAAAAGCTGTTATTCTTTGTTGTCATTATCGCTGCCAGCTGGTTCCTTGTTCCACGGATCATGAAGTGGATGGCACCGCTGAAGGTCACGGAGACCGTTATTACAGCCGGACTAATCATCTGTTTTGGCTTTTCGTACTTTGCGGAATGGATGGGTGTTGCAGGCATTATCGGGGCTTTTGCGGCAGGTATCGCCATCTCTCAAACGAACTTCAAACATGAGGTCGAAACGAAACTTGAACCGATCGCGTACGGGATTTTTGTTCCGGTATTCTTTGTAAGCATCGGTTTGAACGTGACTTTTGACGGCGTGGGTTCACAGATCTGGTTCATTATCGTCATCAGTCTCATCGCCATTGTAACCAAGCTGCTGGGCGGAGGAGCAGGTGCGCGTCTGACCGGATTTGATCGCTCGTCCTCCCTCGCCATCGGTGCAGGCATGATTTCCCGAGGGGAAGTTGCTCTCATTATTGCTTCCACTGGACTTGCTTCCGGATTACTCGACCCTGAGTACTTCACCAGTGTGGTCATCATGGTTATCGTTACAACCCTGGTTACGCCACCTTTACTCAAAATCACCTTTGCACGCAAAAAAGGGGAGCCACAGGTTGAAAAAGGCATTGAGGAATCCCATTTGAATGGGTGAAGCCAAATTTATTATCAGCTCACCGTGCATATTGCGGTGGGCTTTTCATTTTTCAAGGGATTTTATTAAATACAAACAAAAAAAGACCACTCCATTAACAAGAGGTCTTTATCCTCGCCAGTTCATAACAGGCTGTCCCATTTTAAGTTAACACACCTACATAAAAGCCGATCGATATAAACACAACACACCATATAAATGCCCCAATGCTGGAGAAAAGGACGTATCGTCCTATAGCCATACGGCTGATCCCGGAGAAGCAGCACATCAGATGGCGAATGCCTGGAATGAAGTAGCCCAGTATGATGGACCAGTACCCGTATTTCAAAAACCAGGACTCCACCCTGCCCAGCCGTTTCGCGTTGACCCCGACCCATTTACCATACTTCTCAACCAGTGGCCGGCCAGCCTTCTTGCCAATCGTGTAACTCAGAAGTCCTCCAGTAAACGCTCCACCAAAACTGACAACGATGGACACCGAATAATTCAGCACCGAGATGGAGGCGAGATAACCGACAAAGGTCATCATCACCTCATCCGGAATAGGCATACCAATCACGCCAAGAGCCAGCAGTCCGTAAATTGCGAAATAACCATATTGACCAATAAATTCTCTTGCAAATTCCATACTGACTCGCTCCTTATTTCGGTTCCACAATATCCTTCTCATGGGGGGCTAGCACTTGTTTTAGAGACGGGAATCGGATTTGGCTAACCATTAGACCGGATAATACGATAATAACAAGATAGGCTACACCATGAGTAAAATAAGGACTCCAGAGCGCGAAAAAGGACATAAGACCGCCTGCAAACGTAATCGGCATACCCACAAAACCATGGCTTGCTGTCTTCTGGCAATTGTAACGGGCAAGACGCAATGCACCACAAACCGGGAATAATGCTGTCAGCGCCATACCCAGTGCACTTACCTCATTCATGGAGTTCAAATATAGGATCAACACGGGTGCGGTCCCGAACGAAACAACATCAGCCAATGAATCCAGCGCTTTGCCGAATTCCCCCTCGCAATGCAGCTTGCGGGCTGCAAACCCGTCGAACAGATCAAAGAACATGGCTACCCAGATCATCGTCACGGCCAGCGCAAACTCACCATGAATAGCCATAATGACAGCTAGCATGCCTGAAGTTAAGTTGCCCAACGTTAGAATGGACGGTAAAGATTTCATAGACTTGACTCCCCTTCGTACTAAGCATTAGGAAAAATAATATAAAAACGGACTCCGTCCGGCGTGTTCTCCACGCCATAACTGCATCCATGCAAATCGAGAATCTGCTTCGCGATGGCCAGGCCGAGCCCGGTCCCCCCCATTTTGCGATTACGCGAGCGTTCCACGCGGTAGAATCTTTCCCAGATGTACTGCCGCTCCGCTTCCGAAATCTGCTCACCCTGATTCTCGATGGAGATTCGAACCTGCCCTTCCGGCCTGCTGATCTCAATCATAATATCGGTCTTAGGAACGGCATGACGTATAGCATTCATCATCATATTGTAGAAGACTTGCTCCAACTTGCTGCGGTCTCCCTCAACGGTCTGCTCTGTGGTGGAGACCAGTACAACCTCCAGTTCCTTTTCCTTCAGTTGTGGACCCAGACGTCCGGCAATATCTTCAATCATATCTCCAAGAGCCACTGCATCGGTGTTCAGCTTAATCGCTTGGGATTCCAACCGTACCAGATCCAGCATCTCTTCGACCATCGTTTCCATTTTGACCGCTTCATCGGCAATGATCTCGATGTAACGCTCACGTTTGCTCTCACTGACTCCATCTTTCAACCCTTCGGAGTACCCTTTGATAATGCTGATAGGCGTTTTGAGCTCATGGGATGCATCGGCAAAAAACTCCCGTTGACGCTGTTCAATCCGCTGCTTCATCTCCATATCGGTACGCATCTGACTGTTCGCCTGCCTTAGTTCTTCCAAAGTCTGACCCAATGTCGTCGACAGCGCGTTGAGACTGTTGGACAGACTGCCAATCTCGTCATTGCGGCGGATGGGCGATTTCACTGTGAAATCAAGGGTGGACATCTTTTTGGCAACATGGTTCAGGGCAAGCAATGGCTTGGTGACAATTCGGGACAGAAGCAGTGAAAGGAACACAATCAGCACAAATGCAGCAATACCAAAATACGCATAAAATAGTTGTGTAGCTTCACTCGCCTCCCTCATCTCCTGCAGGGACGTCAGGGAAAAAATGAGCTGTTGCTGGGGTCCCGAGCTGTGCACCGGAGCAATCGTAAGCACATTTCGTACACCACTCCAGCTATCGGTCCATTCCTCATTAATCATTTTTCCGTTGGCGAGACTGAGCTGATCTTCCGTAGATAGTGGGAAGCGGCTATCCAGCGCCTGCACGAGCAGACCCTGTCTCTGGCTCCATGTCCCCAGGTTGGGAAGAACAACGTCCTTCAATGTTCCTGACCATTCTTCTACCGGCTCTGTTAACTCCTGAAAATCTTCCGTTCCACTGACCACGGAGCTCTGATCCTTTATCCTGAGTGGATAAACCATAGGATCATTCATTCCACTTGCTGAGCCTGTAACGGTCAATTGCTGACCATACTTCAAGTGTGAAGCAAGCCATCCTGCGTTCTCGCTGTTGATAAACAACGACAGCGATATATTTACCTGCTTGCCATCCTCTTGCAGAAGCACGATGTGAAATGGGTCATTGACCAGCTTACCTGTATTCGTCAGGATGACTAGATGCGACTGATTCTGCCGCATGAACTTCCCGGTTTCCTTGGCCAGCTGCACATCGTTCCAATGTCCCGTGGAATATTGTTGTTCAAATTTCGTCAATTTTTTCTTAATGCTGCTGATCTTCTGATGCTGGTAAAAGTCCGGGAACCAGACGAGTTGGGCAATCACCGTTGTTCCATATAGAAGAAGCAGAAACCCGGCCATGACCAGAAACAGTTTCATCGTTACACCGTTACGTCTCATGCCTCGGCCTCGAATCGATAACCCGTACCGATAACGGTTCGGATACACTTGGCTTCATCCCCAAGTTTGCTGCGAAGCTTTTTGATATGGGTATCCACCACACGCGAATCGCCCTCAAAATCATATCCCCATACCCGATTAAGTATGGCATCACGGGACAGTACAATTCCCTGATTGCGAGTTAAATACAGCAGCAGGTCATATTCTTTGGGAGCAAGCTCCACTTCGATTCCATCCTTCTCAAGCCGCCGCGCCCAGGGATCAATTGTGGCACATCCAAACCGGATCACACTCTGCTCCTTGCTAACGGCACCCTCTACTCGCTTCATTAATGTCTCTGCACGTGCCACCAGTACACGAGGACTGAATGGCTTCGTAACATAATCATCCACGCCGAGCTGGAAGCCATGAATCTTGTCATCATCTTCGGATCGGGCAGTCAGCATTATAATAGGTACGGTCGACTGGGAACGAATATGCCCACAGAGGGTCCATCCATCCATTTCCGGCATCAGCACATCTAGAATGACTAGATCGACTTCATGCAGTGCCAGCAATTCCAGCGCCTCTACCCCATGTTCTGCTTCAATAACGTTCCATTGTTCTTTTATGAAATAATCGGCCACAATCTCACGAATGCGGCTTTCGTCTTCCACCAGAAGCACTGTTCTGACCATGGCCGACTCTCCTTTTAGCATTCTGTTGTTAACATAACGATTCCGTGTGTCGTCCGTGTGTCCAGCCATGTTCTGGAATGAACTCCATCTTATATACGATTAATATATACCAAAAGTTACTAAATCCCATACGTTTTTGCACAAAAAAGAAGCCGTCAACGAGCAAACCCCTGCTCATTGACAGCTACTTCCGGCTGAAACCACGTTTTTTCTCCGCGATTACACACTACATGTGCGCACCGCTTAGCGTTGATTCTCCAGTCGGTGTGCTACATGCAACGTTGGGCCAACAAAGCGGTTTAGCGGGAATCCGCCAGCAATCGCTTTGGTCACGAAGGCTTTACCTTCACGAACAGCCTCTTTCACAGTAAGACCGCGCGCCAAACCTGCGGTAATTGCCGCAGATGTGGTGCAGCCTGCACCATGTGTATATCCGGAGCCAACAACATCGGCTTCAAACCATTCGTAGTTCGTTCCGTCATAGAGAAGATCCATTGCTTTACCCGGGTTAATAACGCCTCTGTCCTTGATCAGGACATGTTTCGCCCCATGATCATGAATGACAGCTGCCGCAGCTTCCATCTGCTCCTTGGAGCGGATCAGTCCACTTTTCGCGAGCTGCGATGCTTCAAACAGATTCGGGGTAACCAGATCAGCACCCGGCAACAGGAATTCGATCATTGCTTCTGTATTCTCAGGTTGCAGCACTTCGTCCGTACCTTTGCAGACCATTACCGGATCGATAACGATCTGTGGCAGTCCGCTCCGGCGGATGTGCTTCGCAACCAATTCAATGATGTCTACAGAACCCAGCATGCCCGTCTTCATTGCATCAAAGCCGATACCATCCAAAACGGTGCGCAGTTGAGCTTCGACTACATTTAATTCCACAGGAAAGACCTGGTGATCCCACGTATCAGGCTCCATAGCCACAACAGTAGTCAGCACAGTCATGCCATACACACCAAGCTCCTGAAAAGTTTTCAAATCTGCTTGAATCCCAGCACCGCCGCTCGTATCCGAACCAGCGATTGTTAATGTTTTTGGAATCGTCATGGTAGTTGCATTCTCCTTCGTCCTTCAGTTGACATTATCCTATCCCTTGTACGAGCAGATGTCAATGGCATGTGAAGCCATACGGAGTATGGTTTCCAAAGGAATCAGTTCACATCTTTTGTCTCCAGACGAATCATGGACAGCGAAGCAATCCACAGTCCGATCGCCCCCAGCGTTAATGGAATGAAGACGATAGAGTTAATTGACACAGAAGGTCCATTAAATCCGGAACACACCACAAGTACAAGCAGAATGGATGATACCAGTGTGGTCGTGACCGAATGTTTGCGCATTCCGAAGAATAGAGGGATCAGAGCCATGGCCGCAGCGGACAAGGAACTAATCGTGTACTTCAGCAGCAGTACCAGTGCATCACTCATCGTCAACGTGTCGGGAATGAAGGAGTAGAATTGGTTTGTGATAACCAGCAAGGCTCCCATCAGCAGATCGGTAAACAAAATCATCATAAAGGTAAAAATAAAGATGATAATCAACTTGGCAGCAATGATTTTCTGGCGCTTGATCGGATAGGTAAACATGACGTTCATCGTTTTATTTCGATACTCACTGATAATCAGTTTCGCTATCAGCGCACCCCCAAAGATGATAAATACGGCTCTGGCGAACGTATCTATTAACATGAAGGAGACATGGTAATCAGCAAAAGTATAATCTTCTGCCCCTTGGTCGGTGAATCCTATCATGATGAGAAACAGGATAAGGACGAGATTGGCGATTCCTGCCGTTCTGAAATTTCGAGCAAACCGATGTTTGCGCAGTTCCAGCTGGATCAGTTTAAGCAACGTCCCCATCCCCTTTCATTAAGCTCATGAAGTGTTCTTCCAATGAATGAGCACGTTTGAAAATGGATTCAATCTCAACGCCATGCCCGATCAGCTTGCCTGTCAATTCCGATGGAGCAATGCCCGGATCATAGATACGTACGGTATGGTCATCGATCATTTTATAATTTTTCAACCCTAGCTGATGTTCCATCACATAGGTCGCTTTACGTGGGTCCAACGTTTGCAGCTCAATGTACTCGCTGTGGCTCCCACGAATGCTGTCCATCGATACTTCTTCAACCAGACGCCCATTTCGAATGACTCCAACGGTGTCTGCAACCTGCTCGATTTCCCCAAGGATATGGCTGGAGATCAACAAGGTAATGCGATACTGGGAGCTGAGACGTTTGAACAAATCGCGCATCTCCTTGATGCCTACGGGATCAAGCCCGTTGATCGGTTCATCCAGAATGAGCAGTTCCGGTGTTGTGATCAGCGCACGAGCGATGCCCAGACGCTGTTTCATTCCTAGAGAGAAGTCACGAACAGGCTTCTTGCCTGTGTCCTTGAGACCTACACTTTCCATCATGTCGTTAATGACCTTCTTGTTATGAAACCCCATGTATTCACAATGGAGATCCAGATTTTCCTTGGCGGACAAATTATCGTAGAAAAAAGGATATTCAATGATGCTGCCCATTCGTTTCAGCAATTCATAGGAAGTAGGCGTGAGCTTTTCTCCGAACAATTCAATCTCACCTACAGTCGGCTTCACCAGGTTGGTCAGCATCTTCATCATCGTCGTTTTCCCCGCTCCATTCGGACCAAGAAACCCGTAAATCTCCCCTTGCTTGATACTCATATTGACGTTCGATACAACCTCTGCCCCTGCATACGTCTTAGTCACACCTATGGTCCGCGCAATATAGGTCATGTTCTTTATTCTCCTTTACGTTCGTCCCTGACGAGTTCTTATATCTGTATTGTAAAGAGAAAAGTCTTCTTTTTTATTAATCAAATCTTACAAAAACCTTAAGCTTATCGTGAAAGGTATAAATTGCGCCTAACAAGGTTTCAAAGAAACCGAAAATACAGTTCGTACAAAAGGTACGCTATGCAGCTCAATACTTCCACCCATCCGCTCCACCAGCCGCTTCGTAATGGTTAGACCTAGACCACTTCCCTGATAGAGACGATTACGGGAATCCTCCAGCGTATACATACGTTCAAATACACGGCTGTGCTCCTGTTCAGGAATGCCCTTGCCTCGATCCCAGATGCTAAGTGTTACTTGTTCGCCTATTGAATACTCCAGTGAAAGGCCAAGTACCTTGCCATCAGCTCCATATTTCATGGCATTGGTGATCAGATTATCCAGCACACGGTCCAGTGCTTCCTCATTACCTTTCACGAAGACATCGCTTTCCGGAATGGACAGCTCCACTTGCAGACCCAGATTCGTTAACATGTCATAAAAAGAGATCATCTTCAAGCGACACAATTCGCTTATATTGACCCTGGTCAGAGTAAGCTCGTTATCCCCCGACTCCAGCTTCGCCAGGTCAAAAAAGGAATGAATCAGACGCAGCACCTCCTGCGCTTTATCCTGGATTTTTCCAGTCATGATTACGCGTTCCTGATCGGTTAGGGAAGTGCTATGCAGCAGCGTTTCACTATAACCAAGCACAACCGTAAGCGGCGTCTTCAGATCATGTGAGATATTGGAGAGCATGTTGCGCATCTCCTTCTCCTGATTGGCATAACCCGCCTCAGCCCGATGTGCATGATCCAGTAACTGATTCATGTCCTTAAGGAGCTGGCTTATCTGGGGGTCACTGTTAAAGACGAGCAGGCGTTCAAATGTATTCTTATCTATAATAGAGGTCAATTTCTCATGTATGTAAGTTAGATGGGTACTACGTTTATGCAGCCTTACGCTTAATAGAATGACGATAAGAGCCAATATCCCGGTAGAAAAGGCAAAGATCAACGTCACGCCGGGTCCACCTCCAGCTTATAGCCGATACCCCACAATGTTTTAATATACCGGGGGTTGGAGGGGTCAACTTCCAGCTTCTCGCGCAGACGACGCATATGAACATTAATGATATTTTCGTCGCCATAATAATGATCATTCCAGACAGAAGCGTAGATTTGAGCCTTGGTAAATACTTTGCCAGGGTGGGTGATAAACATTTTGAGAATACCAAATTCCTTGGATGTAAGCTTTACAGGTATGCCATCACGCTCGACCTCATACGTTTCCGTATCGACCACAAGTCCGCCAATGTGAATGCGCTGTACCTTCGGAGCGACCACAGTTGCAGGCTGTGCGGTATAGTTGGCTCGACGAATAGCCGCCTTGATCCGAGCTGTCAGCTCGATCAGCGAGAATGGTTTGCTCAAGTAATCATCAGCTCCGAATCCCAGGCCGAGGGCTTTGTCCACCTCTCCGTCCTTTGCAGACAGGATGAGCACAGGCACCAGACTGGTGGCACGGATGGTCTGAAGCACTTCCATACCATTTTTATGTGGCAGCATCAGATCGAGAATGACCAAGTCATAGCCTGACGGTGATTGGCTGAATTGACGTTCCGCCTCCAGTCCGTCATATGCATAAGAGACGTCATAGCCCTCTTTTTCCAAATAAGGACCGACCATTTCACTAATTGAGCGATCATCTTCAACAAGCAGCAAGCGATAACTTGACACGAGATTCCCTCCAACTTGAACGTTTTCCTTTATTACCTCACAGTTTGCATCAATTGGCAATGAAATACGAAAAACCCGGCAGGTTCGCCACTTCATGTTTCAAAGTGAACCTCCTGCCAGGTCTCATTTACAACCTTATACCTTCTCGCTTCGTATCCAGCACAGTCCAATCGTGCCCGCACCTGCATGAATTCCGACCACAGGGATAAAAGGCATAATTTCCGTCTTCAAGCGGGGAAGCAAATCTGCAATCTGCTGTTTGATTGTAACGGCTTCTTCCTGATTGTTCGCATGCATGATACATACATGCTTCACTTTCCCCATATCCACCTTGAGCACATCCAGCATACGCTGTTTGGCCCGTTTGAACGTACGAATTTTCTCATTCACAACCACTTTGCCCTCTTCGAATCGAAGCAGCAGATGAATTTTCAACAATTGGCTAAGAATAAGCTGGGTCCCCGACACACGCCCACTGCGGTGTAGATGCTGAAGACTGGCCGGAATGAGGTAAAAGGACATGTTATTAATCATCTGTTCGATGTGAAGTTTGATTTCGGATGCTGTCTGGCCTTGCTTCTGCCATTCCAATCCTTGCAAAATCATCTCCCGCAGCGGATAAGCCCCTGCTCTGGAATCAATGGCGGTAACCGTCACACCTGCGATTTCGGCAGCCTGCATCGATGTGTGCAGCGTACCGCTAAGCGCAGTGGAGCAATGAATGGTAATGATCTCATCGTACTTACCTTTCAACGACTCATACAGTTCAATAAATTCACCAATCGGCGGCTGTGAGCTGCTTGCGCGTGAAGCCCCATCAAGTTTCTCATAGAATAATTCCGACGAGATGTCTTCTGTCTCTCGATAACATTCCTCTCCAAAAACGATGCGAAGAGGTACGATGTACACATGATTCTGCTCAGCAAATAGCGGATCGAGTGTGCTCGTACTGTCCGTGACCCATGCAATTTTACTCATTCCAACCTTCTCTCTTGCCGGATTGTTGAAGCTGTATCCTCAATCGTCAGGCACATGCCCGGCGGATTATTTAAAATTTGAATAGTTCATATTGTAAACGTTTGCGTCTTTGCCCCCCAATTATAAAGGAACGGACAAACCACTGTCTTGTGGCGCATTGTTGAACAGCCTCATTTCTTCCGGTATATGCCAAAAAAATGTCTTGCCTGTGAAGGAATATATTGGTATGCTGTTGTCCTTCTCTCTTTTTCGCCTTGACTGAAGTGAACGGAACCGCCGTTCAACCAACTTATCGGAGGTGTCACATGCTTTATTTCACTCTGGCTTCCAAAGCCTACTCCCGGAACCTGCAATACCGCGGGGCCCACATGGTACATAACCTGGCAAGCGCCATGTTCGGTTACATGTATGCCTGTCTCTGGATTGGCATCGGGGCCGACCACTCTCTCGGAGAATACGGGACACAGGGGATGGTCAGTTACATTGCGTTTACGCAATCCTCTCTCTGGATCTCGGGTTTTCTCACCAATGGACTTGGTATTCCACTCACGGTCAGGACAGGGCAGATCGCGCTTGATCTCATGAGGCCGGTTCATCTGTTCACCCACCTGATGGCACGTGAATGGGGGCAGATTTCCTACCAGTTCGTGTACAAAAGCATTCCGATTTACTTGCTCTTCTCCATCGTATTTTCTCTGCAATGGCCCTCAGAAGCTTCAACCCTGCTATTTGCCGCAATTGGTCTTGCCGGCGCATCCTATTTATCCATCTGTATGAATTACATTATTGGCGCCACCGCGATGTGGACTACGGAGTCCTCCTGGCTGCATTGGGGCAATCACGCCATGATGAATCTGCTTGCTGGTTTCTTCATTCCGCTGGAATGGCTGCCAGACTGGCTTGAACGAATTGCCTGGTTATCTCCCTATCCTTTCCTGCTCTATGTCCCGACCCGAATCTATCTGGGTTATGAAAATGGCTCCTTGTTATGGGGAACCTTGATTTGGTGCGTCCTCATGACATTCGTCTGTCTGGCGATCACCCAGGTATTGCGCCGTAAAGTGGAGGTGCAGGGCGGATGAAAACAACTTCCTGGCTCACTTTATATAAAATGCTCATTCGAACAAGCATCCGCAGTCGGATGCAATACAAGTTCAATTTTGTCATGGCCTCCGTTCTGGCCGCATTGATTCAAATCTCCGAGTTTCTGATGGTTGCTCTGGTGCTGCACAAATTCGGAGCCATTAAAGGCTGGTCCCTTCATGAAATTGGTTACCTCTTCGCGATCATGACCCTATCCAAGACACTGTATCGAACGTTTGGCAACGAAGTGCATCATCTGGAAAAGTATCTGGTCGGCGGCGAACTCGATCAACTGTTAACCCGTCCTATGCCCGTATTGCTGGCCTTACTGCCACAAAACTTCCGCATCATGGCTGGTGAAGTGTTACAAGGCGGTTTTATTCTCTGTTGGTCTCTGGCAGGCATGATGCATAGCGGACAGATCGGTTGGACTGTCATCCCCTTCTCTCTGCTCGTCATCCTAACCGGTGCCATCATTCTTTTTTCGATTGGTCTTGCCACGGCAACGCTTGGATTCTGGACCACACGCATTGAGGAATTGCAGACCATTACCGAGGATGCGGCGCGTACGGCTGCCCAATATCCGCTGACGTTGTATCCCAAATGGATGTCTGGCATTCTGCTGACCGTAATCCCGGTGGGTTTCGTCAACTATGTTCCGTCACTCTATCTGCTTCGCGGCGAACTAGGTGCGTGGGTTCTTGGTGCCATTATCGTTGTAGCCGTCCTGAGTCTGGCCGCAAGTCTGCGTTTCTGGAAATTCGGTTTAACCAAATATCAAAGTACAGGTAGCTAAGGAGGAGAGTATCGTCATGACTATGATTACAGCGAGGCATCTGCAAAAGGAATTCAAAACCCCTGTGGTACGCGAGGGCCGGTTCTCCGGGCTTCGCACCTTGTTTTCACGTGAGTATCTGTCCAAGGAAGCGGTTCGAGACATTAGCTTTGATATTGGCAAAGGAGAATTTGTTGGATATATCGGCCCCAATGGGGCTGGCAAATCCACCACGATCAAAATGCTGACGGGCATCCTTCATCCGACCTCGGGTGAGGTGTTGCTCGGTGGTATGAATCCACACCAGGAAAGACGCCGTACGGTTGGACGTCTCGGTGTTGTGTTCGGACAGCGCAGCCAGCTCTGGTGGGACCTGCCCGTGAAGGATTCGTATGATATTTTGGCCGAAATGTACGGAGTCCGTGCCGAGGACAAAACGAAACGATTAGCCCAGTTCGCGGAGCTGCTGGATCTGGAATCGTTCTGGGCTACGCCTGTCCGCAAGCTCTCGCTTGGACAGCGGATGCGTGCTGATCTGGCAGCTTCCATGCTGCATGACCCGGAACTGCTTTTTCTCGATGAACCGACGATTGGACTGGATGTGAACGCGAAGCGGAACATTCGTCAATTTCTTCGTACATTAAATGAAGAGTTTGGCAAAACGATTTTGCTGACCACCCATGACATGGACGACATTGAGCAGCTATGCAGTC
The DNA here is from genome assembly GCF_028771845.1 of Paenibacillus marchantiae. NCBI lineage: Bacteria > Bacillati > Bacillota > Bacilli > Caryophanales > Paenibacillaceae > Paenibacillus > Paenibacillus marchantiae. Next base: position 203,574 of record NZ_CP118270.1, read on the forward strand.
GGGTGATGGTGATCAATCACGGTCAACTTACGTATGACGGTTCCATCCCCTCTCTGCGGGACACCATCGGTCTGCCAACGATTATTCGAGTGACGTATCGCGGTTCGTATCATATCCCGGATGTTATATCATCCGCCATTCAGATCACAGGGGCAGAGGGCCAGATCGTCAATGTCGAGGTAAATCGAAAAGAGTGGAGCACAATGGACATTCTGAAACAGCTCGAACAATGGGGCGAGATTGAGGATGTCGAGATGAAAGAACCGGATTTCGAGGATATTATTCATCGAGTGTACTGACTGGCCTATTTTATTCAGAACTGGATGAAGGCCTGTTCAAATGCCGTTACATACGGGAAGGACATAACGTACTGTAATAGCGGAGGTGAAGTGTCATGCTTGTTACCAAACACACACTTGCTGCATCCAGTGCACACGCCACTCCCTATTACCTCGTTCGAGGCACGAAGCCAGGACCCGTTATCATGATTACATCGGGAGTTCACGGAAATGAAACCGCGAGCATGGCCGCTGCGCAGAAGCTGGCTAATGACTGCATGGCAGGGCGTCGACACGTGGCTCGTGGACTCCTCATTATTATTCCACGAGTAAATCAAAAGGCTTATCGAAACAAAAGCCGAGGAAAACCTGATTTAAATCGCACCTTCCCACGGCATATTTCTGGCAAAGCCAAACATCCGCTTGCTTCCGCTGTCTTTCGGCTTGCTCGTCAATATGGACCTACCTGGTGGCTGGACCTGCATGAAGCCAATGGATTATCCCAACGCAGCTCACGGGTACTAGGACAAACTCTGATTACCAATCCGGGCAGCAAGGCTGTTCCGTTATGCAAACGAATTATAGGGCGAATGAATCGGTCGATTCCCATTCGTGACAGGCACTTCAATCTGAAGCAACACGAGTTGCCCGGTTCAGCACGAACAGCCGCAGCTCGCCTGCTTCAAGCCCGCTCGGTTACCGTGGAGACCTGCTGGAGTCTGAACCGATCAGACCGGATCAAATACCAGACAGAAATTGTGCACCATTTCCTGCGCGAAGCAGGCCTGTTTTGAATTGCTTGAATCGTTATGCAGAGCCGGAAACATAAAAGACACCTTCAAAGATATCTCTCACGCCAAACGCGTCAGGGATGATCTATGAAGGTGTTTATTGATTAAAGGGTTATCTTATGAATTGCCATCTTCCTTGTTGATCCGGAAAGATTCAATGTAATTGTGAATATCATGCTCTGGCGTCAGGAGCAACCCGGCAAGAAGTGTCTGCATCTGCTGCAGGTTATCGATATGCGACTGAATCTCTTCAATTCGGTCACGTACAAGTGTTTTAAGTGCTTCACTCTCCATGTCCTCTTGACTAAGCAGCTGTAACGTATCCTGTATTTCTTTTAAAGAATAACCCAGCGATTGAGCATCCTTAATGAATTTGACCTTAACCAGATAATCCTCGGTATACACACGATATCCGTTGGACGAACGACGGGGAGCAGGCAGAATTCCACTGTCCTCGTAATACCGGAGCGTTGCCATGCTCACACCCGTACGTTTGGCTAACTCTCCTCTTGTCATGGTTTTCATGCTACTCCTCCATCCATCTCCGCGTTATTCCGCCTGGTTGCTCCGCAACTTGGTATACTTGTTATCATAAGTAGCCTCGGGAAAACGGTCTGACGACCCTTCCAGCAAAGGCTGCTGCTCTTCTCCCTTCAAGTAACGGTCAAAGAAGGCCAATGTATATGATCTTGTAATGTCCACATTATGCTCTGGTGTTATGCCTTTGGCAAACAGTTTAGGTGAAATTAACGGAATATCCGTGAAACTCTGATGGAAGAAATGATCCACGGTCAAGTAATACGTGTCATTGAGACTGCTTGTCATCACCCGATCCAAATCCGTTTCAAACTCGGGATAAAACACTTTATCCTTGGCAGTGGCGTTCGGGTCAAAACTTTTGGCTGTTCCACCTGACATGATATACATAAACGGCTGTTTCAAGGCTGTAGTGGATACGCTCCCCCAGAATCCGCCTTCCAAACTGAGTCCTGCTTTGAAACGGCTATCCTGCGCTAGTGCTTCCGCTGTTGTCGCACCACCATAAGAGTGACCAAAGATACCGACATGATCCAGATCAAGCTTGCCTTCGAGCAGTTGATTCGGATCATGTTTATTCCACTGGGTGAGCGTATCCAGTACAAAGCTTGCGTCAGCTGCACGAATGCCAACACCTTCTATATTATGTTGATACACTTCCTCTGACGTTAGATCTTCAGGATCCGGCTCATAAGAAGCAACATGTCCATCCGGGAATGTCACTTGAGCTGAGGTATACGGATGGTCGATCCCAACAACAATGTAGCCGTGGCTTACCAGTTCCTCAATCGCGGTCATACTTTGAAAGCGTGCAGAGCGTATTCCAGGTGAAAACAGCAATACTGGATACTTGCTCTGTGCGGCAGACACCTCAGCGCCTTTGACCACATGCGTGGGAATCGTATCAAGATAACTGAACACCACCGGTGGAATGCCAAATACGAGACTGATCGCCTCTCCCAACTCGGCAGGATAATGCTCTAGCGGTAATCCTTTGGCTGTTTCCTGATCTACAGGATACCAGACATTAATCATAAGTTCTCGCTTATCACCCGCTTCAGCCGTCTTGGTCTCTTCCCGAGATTCATCCGTTAACTGCTGCGAATAGGTGCCTATGGCAAATGAACCTGTCGGTTCAGGCATCGTGAATGCAGGGAAAAGCGACGTTAGCACCATTGAACCTGCACTGAGAGCCAGCACCAGAATAGATGCCAAGATGGTTTTGAACCACGAACGACGTTTCGGTTTTTGTATGTTCTGCATATTGCGTCCGGACTTCCACAGTTGAATCGCCAATACAATCAGTAAAACAAGGGCTACGATATAGGTGGGCAACAGCTGCACACGAAAACGATCGATTACCCCATGCAATAGAATAACCAGTGCCAATGCCGACAACGTACCCACTTTCACTGCCCGACGTTTGGGAGCCATCAACATGACAATTGCGCTAATAACCGTCACAATGACCAAAATCCATTCCAAAATTCTCATCGATCTTACCTCCAACATGTTGTAATACATCAAGGATAAACCTTGAAGTATACTTCAAGGTCAAGGTATATTTTGATCTGAATTTCGATAAGTTAAACATTTTCGTTCAAATCAAAAAGAACTGTTTGGGATCAAATACGTCCACGTTAACAGTTCTTTTTAACACAATTTAAGCAAGCATCTCTACAGAGGTCGAAAAATGCTATACCTTCAGATCCCACTTGCGAACTTCAGTCAAGGTACACTCTCCTGAGGAAAACGCTGTGATCCCTGTGGATTTCGGCCCTGGATAAATACGAGCTGTCATGACCTTCTCTCCACCTTGAATAAATACTTCAACCGACGAGACGTCCACAAAAATTCGCAGCTCCAGTCTACCGTTATGCAGCTGCACTTCAGCAGCACGTTCACCTCCGGGCCCGGCTCCTGCATGATCCCGATTAAGACGGAGTCTACACTGCTGCACATCATAGGCAATGACCGTCTCCTCTCCCTCGCCGGTACGCAGCTTCAATCCAAATTGCTCTGCCCGATCTGCTTCAAAGACGGCAAACAGTTCGTATTGATCTCCTTCCATCCCCAAGTCCCGTGTGCCGTCCAAGCGGATGTCATGTTGTTCAACCTCATTCGAACGATATTGCTCCAGCTCCGGGACTGGCAGGAAGAACAATCGCTCCCCCTTTAGAACGATCTGGCGAGGCAACGTCATCGCCCCTGCCCATTGGTGACCGTTCTGAGTTGGAATATCCATCTCCCACGTCTCCATCCATGCCACCATGATGCGACGTCCTTGCTCATCATCCGTTGTCTGCGGCGCATAAAAATCAAACCCGTAATCCAGCGGATGATATTGCTCATATTCCAGTACGCCCCGCGATTCATCCAGTGCGCCAATCATGTAAACGGTGGAGTGCAAATTGCGATAGTTGTCCATCTGGGCTGGCATTCGCTGCGGAGACATGATCAGAATATCCCGGCCGCCGAGAGAAAAGAAATCGGGACATTCCCAGTTATCCCCGAGTGTGCCGTCACTTTGAGCGAGTACATTGACATAGCTCCACTGCAGCAGATTGGTTGAACGATACAGAAGGATTAAGCCACCGCCTTCCGTATCATTGGAACCCAATACACAATAGAATGTCCCATTTCGTTCAAACACCTTTGGATCACGGAAGTCCTTCGGACTCGTGTGTTCCGGAATCTGATCCAGACGGATAACCGGGTTCAGGCCGCTTTTGACAAAATCCACCCCATTGCCCGATACAGCAATATTCTGCGTCTGTCGGTAATCGTTATCCTTATCCGGTCCCGTCACGACATGTCCCGTGTACATGAGCAGCAGCTTGCCATCCTGAACGATCGCGCTGCCAGAGAAACATCCCCCGCTGTCGTAGCTCTGATCCGGTGCGAGCGCGACCGGAAGATAAGACCACGTGATCAGATCATGACTGACGGCATGACCCCAGTGCATGGGTCCCCATACCGGGGCATAGGGATAATGCTGATAGAACATGTGGTACATTCCGCTGTAGTATACAAAACCGTTCGGATCGTTCATCCAGCCTACTTCAGGCATCAAATGATACGCCAGGCGATAGGTTGGATTCACATGTTGCCGATTTTCCCTGATGTAAGCATCAGCCCGGTCAAGTGTATAGCTTTCCTGCGTCTGATGCTGTGTATCCGGCAGTGGGTTATCTGACTTGTGTTTGAGGTCTGTTTCTGGTTCCTGTTTTACGTCCAGTTCCTGATTCATATGTCTATCACTCCTGTCTCTCTACTGCAATTTTCCTCAAGCCGATTATTTGATGGACCCTTGCATCACACCCTGAATGATATACTTTTGCGCGAACAGATACACCACCAGCACAGGCAGCAGCGTCAGCACGAGACCAGCCATCAATGGGCCGTAATCGACCGTATAGGTCCCATAGAAATAAAAGGTGGATAACGGGAGCGTACGCTGCTCGGAAGAAGTCAGTACCAGAGAAGGAAGCAAGAAATCGTTCCATATCCACAGGACGTTCAACACGGCAATCGTAACACTTGTGGGCAGCAGCACCGGCAATACGATGCGAAAGAAGGTCTGCACTCTGCCGCAGCCGTCCATTAATGCTGCTTCTTCCAACTCCAGTGGGATGCTCTTGATAAAGCCATGATAGATGAATACAGCCAGTGGACTACCAAAGCCGATGTACATATAAATGAGCGACCATTTGTTATCCAGCAGACCGAGTGAACCGTATATTTTCACCAATGGAATCATAATGGCTTGAAAAGGAATAATCATGGCCGCTACCATCAGGAAAAAAAGATATTGGTTCAGCTTGCTGTTATGCCGTACAAAATAATGAGCCGTCATCGCTGCGAGCAGGGCGATCAGCAGTACACCTGCCACTGTAATCAGCAACGAATTCCCGAATGCTGACATATATCCCATTTTATCAAAGGCGCTAACGTAGTTATCCCATTGAAAGGACGCTGGAAGACCCAGTGGGTCCGATGTAATGGCTTGATTGGCCTTGAATGAATTCGTGATTAGCAGCAGAAACGGAAAAATGAACAACACCAGCGCTACCATTAATGAAAGCAGCTTAGCCCAGCCAAAAATACGAGATTGTCCAGCCATTATGCCTCCACCTCCAGTTTTTTGCTGAAATAAACCTGGAGCAGTGTAATGGTGGCAACCAGGATAAACAGGACAAACGCCTCTGCTTGGCCAAGCCCGTAATCACGAGCCAGAAAGGCCTGTTCATACACATGCATGGACACCATTTCCGTGCTTTTGAACGGTCCGCCGCTGGTTAGGGAGACGTTGAGATCATAGACCATAAAGCCCCGCTGGAGTGACAGGAACACGCACACGATAAATGACGGCACCATCAGCGGCAATACAATCCGTGCGAGCATCTTGCGGTTGCTTGCCCCGTCAATACTGGCTGCCTCCATCACATCCTTGGGCACATTCATCAGCCCAGCAATATAGATGACCATCATATACCCGGCATATTGCCATACGGTAACGACGATCAGGGCCCAGAAGGCTTTGTCGGGGTCTGACAGCCAAGAGGCTGCGAACAACGGGATGTTCATTTTCTGTCCGGCAAATACCAGCACCTGATTAAAAATAAACTGCCATATAAAGCCGAGCACAATTCCACCGACGAGATTAGGCAGAAAGAAGCCCGCCCGGAACCATCCCTGCGCCTTTATGCCCCGTGTTACCGCGTAGGCAAGCAGGAATGCAACCGCATTCGTTAGTACTACCGTAATAAATACGTATTCCAGCGTCATCCCGAATGATGTCCAGAACACGGTGTCCTTGAACACGCCGATATAGTTGTCCCAACCCACAAGACTTTGCTCCACAGCAATGCCATCCCAGTTTGTAAACGTCAAATAGATGCCGTATAAAAACGGAATAATCATGACGGTAGCGAACGCAAAAAGCGTCGGTCCGGTAAAAATCAGTCGGGTACGCAGACGGGTCCATAATCCTTTTTCGGTCAGCATTGTCATCCTCCACTCTGTCCAACTGTATTGACTGCCGGTTGGCCGGAGAGGGGAATGGTAGTTCGAAAACCCTCGTCGCTCCACCTCTTGTCCCCAGCAACCGTCCATTCTCTGTATGCAACACCAGAAGACCGGAGGGCAGCAGGTAAGGATGTTCCTCGCCTGTGCCCTGTGCTACTCTGGTTTATTTTGACGTAGGATTTATTTTACCTTGGTCCAATAGTCTTGAATTTCCTTGGCAAGTCCTTTGCGGTCAATTACATCAGCCAAATATTTCTGCATGGAAGCACCCAGTTTGGACCAATGATCGGCTGGAAGCGTGCTCATTGATTCCTCGATTTTACCTGCCTTAATGTAATCCCCAATCGACTTGCCGAGCGGATCAGCCGGTTCAAGAGTGATATTGCTGAATGCCGGAATGATGGTCGCCTGATTCACCAGGAAATCCTGTCCTTTAGCCTCATAGACAATCCAGTCTAGGAATTTCTTCGCTGCTTCCTGCTGCGCTGGTGTGCTCTTTTCCTTGTCGATCAGAATACGTTTGGATACGGCAGCGGAAATTTGGGTGTTGCCAAAATCGTCCGGATTGTCGCTCACAGGAACCGGCAGGAAGCCGTATTTTCCATCCGCTGTATCAAAGCTGTGAATTTGCGGCCAAGCCCAGTTCCCCTGGAACCAGATGCCCACCTCTCCTTTTCCCAGCACTTCGGGTCCACGCTCATACGTCCCGGACAAAGGGGACGCTTTGTCGATGTTATAGGTCTTCATCAGATCAAACGTATCCATCAGACCATTGAAGACGGTGTTGGAAGCCAAATCAACCTTCCCTGCCTTGAGATCACTAATAAATTGATCGACCTTCGTACGATCCGGAGACTGTCCACCATATGCAAGCCCAAGGTAGTGGGCGCCGAGCGACCAGTCCATCGGAGAGACAATCAAAGGAGATTTTCCTGTGGCTGCAATCTTCTGGAATAGTTCTTCAAGCTGAGCAGTAGTCTGTACGGATTCAGGATCAAATGTGCCACCTACAGCCTGATCCAGCACCTGCTGATTGTAGATGAAACCGTATCCCTCAATGGAGAAAGGAAATGCATAATTTTTGCCATCAAATGTGGTAGCCGATGTGCTATTCTCGACGGCATCCTTCATCCACTTCTCTGAAGTGAGGTCCAGAACGCGATCCTTGAATTTCTCAACATCCCCTGTATCCAGCATCATCATCGTTGTCGGGTTACCGGACGCATACAGCGCAGATGCTTTCTCAAATGGAGATTGACCGTTGCCTACAGGCACAATCTCCAGCGTAATACCGGGATTCTCGGCCTGAAAATCCTTGGCTGCCTGTTCCAGCTGAGTGTTAATCTCCGCTTTGGAATTCAGAAGCGTGATTTTGACGTCACCGTCCGATGAGGATGATCCCGAGCCTGTTTCTGTCTTCGCACCGCCACATGCGGATAACATAACAACCATAATTAAAGATAATACCGATAATTTCATCCATTTCTGCTCTCTTTTCATCTGTCATGGCCCCCGTTCATTAATATAAAAGGAAACGCTTACAAATCAGATTATAATGTCAAAGGTTTGACATGTCAATCGTTTGACATAAAAAATAAACTAATTTTTCTTCCCCTATTTATACCATCTTATATTACGTATTTTGGAAGAAGCACAATGATCATTACAGTGTATAGAAAAATAGAAGCATGCAAAAAACGACCTTGTTCAGGTCGTCTCTCTCTCCACCAGTGTGACTGGTAAAATATGCTCCATCCCGATTTCCTCCTCAGCGATCTGGCTTCGGATCAATTCGACGGCAAGCTCAGCCATGGCCTCCATTGGCTGTCTTATGGTTGTAATGCCTGGCATCGCATACCCCGCCGCCTGGATGTCGTCATAACCGACAATTGCGATATCCTCGGGCACTTTGCGGCCATGAAGCACGATCTGTTTCAAGGCATGAATGGCCATCAAATCACTGGTTACGAACAGTCCATCCACTTCGGGATGCTGAGCAAGCAGTTTTCCGACCAACTCGGTGTACTGATGCTGACTGAACACATTCAGATCGGTTTCATGGATTATGACCGGCTTGATTCCATGTGCCTCCAATGTATCCGTAAAGCCTGTCGTTCTGCGATTAGACAGCATCTGCAGTTCCAGATTGCCGCAGATATGCGCCACGTGCCGTCTGCCCTTCGCGAGCAGCAATTCGGCCGCCATAACTCCGCCCTGATAATTATCGGATGAAATAAATGGGATATCGGCACCAATCTGCCGGTCCAATGTAACGATGGGAGAATGCAGATTCATATACTCATCCACTTCGAGCGTATGACTCCCCATAATAATTCCGTCGACCCGGTTACCCTTGAGCATTTCCACATACTCTCGCTCTTTGGAAGGGTCCATGTGTGAGTTGCACAGCATCATTTTTAACCCGTTCCGGTATGCATGATACTCGATATAATTTGCCAGTTCACCAAAAAACGGATGTGACACATCAGGAATAATCAAGCCGATGACGTTGGACTGCTTGCGCAGCAGAGAACGGGCAATTTCATTGGGACGATAATTCAGTTCGTTCATGGTCTGATACACTTTATCCCGGGTCTTCTGACTGATGTAACCCCGATTGTTCAATACACGCGAGACGGTAGTTACGGAAACGCCTGCTTTGAGTGCAACATCATGAATTGTTGCCATAACAACCTCTTTTCCTACAACATTCTTCATATCTTAATGATTATATACGTATTTCCAGTTCGGAACCAATCCCCCCGACCGCCTACTCTTTACTCCGCCTGGATCTTCGCTCTGGGCATACTGTGCATGGCCCCATGTGTCACATGGACCTGAACCACATACGTACCTGCCTGCTCAAATGTATACTGCACCTCATACAGACCATCCTCAACCTCGCTTGCCTTCAAGGCGCCTTGTTTCTCCAGCTTATCCTCTGTCATCATTCCTAGTTCAGGCGAGACTGCTGGGGCATCCTCAAGCTCATTCCAGATCTGGAATTGAATTTGATCTGCATTGCTTACCGGTACATCACCCTGAGTGAGCTTCACCTGCAAGGTAACGGGCTTATGGAGAGGAGCATCGTCAGGGACCACAAGCTGTACTTTGATCATCTCCGGCATCTCACCAGACTGGGACTGCTCCTCATAGGAGCATCCCGCAGTCAGGAGGATCAGAATGATGAAGGGCATGAACCAACGGACTTGTCCGCTCATCAATCATCTGTCCTTTCTTATGAAGAAGATTTTGATGTTTTGCCAATTCCCCACAGCATAACAATAATGATGATAAATGCGATCAGTGCAAGTAACGGAATTGTGATAAAACCAAACCAGTTCAAGTAATCGGTATAACACGGAATTTGTCCGCATGCCACTGAACTGCCCGTAGCCGAGTAAATACGCTGAATCGTTACATGGTATAACGAGATTCCGCCTCCAATGAAACTAAGGGGAAGAACATACTTGGTAATTCCCGCGTCATCCTTGAAGTAGGCAATGCCAAGTAAAATCGTTAACGGATACATGAAGATCCGTTGGAACCAGCACAGATCACAGGGGATGTATCCCTTAATCTCACTAAAATAAAGGCTGCCTCCAGTCGCAATGACTGATACGGCCCAGGCAATAAACAGACGGGTATCAATATGTTTTGCCCGTCGCTCAGGCTTTGAAGCTGTGTCCATCCGCTTGAACCCCCTTTTCTTGTTTGATCATACCGAATAATAATACAACATACATGACTCCAACGGGCTAGTGAATCCGATTATGTACAGTCCACCACCGTACCGTGATCAATTATACGTTACGGCGAGGTTGCTGGCTCCCTCAATTATACCAAATTTTTGAATATTTTGATGTGGCCTTTTTGCGTCCATGTGATGCAGATTGGATTGCAGGTTCACCAAGTAAGATGAAGGTAAAGGCGCTGAAATGAAAACGAAAAAAGCTGCCGTATGGGGCAGCTTTTTTCGTTCTTCTTTTTATAAATAGTGATTACATGGATTTAGTCAGTGTGATGGAGCCATCTTTTTGCGCCCATTTTACATCCCAGCCAAGAAGCTCAGCGATGAAACGCAGTGGCACTTGTGTACGTCCATCTTTGTTAACAAAGACTGTTGCGCCCACATTTTTCTTCATGCCGTTCACTTCCATAACATTGTTGTTCACCCAGAACTTCAGTGTATCATTGCCAGCCATTACAGTTACTTGTTGTGCTTTTTTATCCCATTTCACGGTTGCACCAATTCCTTCGCTCAAGAAGCGCAATGGAATGTAGGTTGTGTTTTTCCAGAGCATTGGCGTGGTGTCCATGTTGGTTGTTTTGTCATTGATTTTCAGCGTTTTGCTGTTCAGCTGCATCCATACAGTTGTTGTCTCTGTTTCAGGCATTGTCGGTGTAGTGGGTTGCTCTTGGAATTTATCATTGAATTGCGTGACAATTGCATTACCCAAGGCTTGACCTACACCAAACATAACTTTGAATCCTTCACGGTTGGTCGTGTACGAACCTCCGTAGTTAGCCGCAGCGTATTGATCCAATACTTGTTGTACTTGCTTCTCATGTGTAGTCAATGCTTGCTGTCCGGCAGCTTTTGGCAAGTTACCCGCTGTTGCGGAATCCAGGAATGTCGCGAACTCCGTGGTGAATCCGTCAATACGTTTCTCGACAGCTGCACGAGCGGTTGCATCATTGTTTTTAACGGCTGTTACATAGTCGCTTTGTGCATTCACGTGGTTGGTTACCCAAATTTTCTCGAACGCATTGGCACCGTCATTACCGTAAATGGAAGCGATCGCTGCTTTGAAATCCGCTGTGTTTCCAGCTTCAGCTGTAACCAGTGCATTGGATGCTGCTGTGCGGCCATCATATTGTTCTTGCATCTGCAGAGCCGACAGAGCGAAGTGCTCGGAAGCCAAGTGGTTCAGTGCAGATCTCAGATCAGCTGCTGGTGTGTCCGCTTTGCTATTCTCGAATTTCTCAGGCATTTGTGTTGTGATTGCTGTGGAAAGTGCTTTACTCACGTCGAACATTTCTTTGAAACCTTCACGGTAAGCTTTGTATGCATCTGTATAGTCACCTGCTACATATTCATCAAATACTTTTTGCACGAGATCTTCATGTACTTTCAAAGCATTTTTAGCTGCCGCTTTTGGCAATTTGCCTTCCGTTGCGGTGCTGAGGAATGTAGAGAATTCTTCTACAAAACCGTTAATATTATTCTGTGCCTGTTTGATTCCAGCCTGGTTACCCATCTTAGTTGCTTTCACAAGATCATCTGTATATTTGTTATGAGCGCGGAAGATACGTTCGAATTCTTTGGCTCCTGCATCACCGTAAAGGGAAGCGATTGCCGGCTGCATATCCAATGCATTTTGGTCGAGTGCTTTGTAAGCTGCGTCTGCATCTTTTGCTCCGTCATATGCCTTCGCCATTGCGGTTACTGCGAGTGCAAAGTGTTCGGATAACAGGTGATCCAGGCTCGCTCTCAGGTCAGCAGCAGGTGTATTAACACTTGCCTTCATTGTAGTCATTGGTGTCTGTGCTGCTGCAGCAGCCCCGGCGATTCCCGGCATCAATAACGTCAAGCTCAGCATGGGTGCGATAAATTTCTTCATTTTCATTTTCATTACGTGTTCACTCCTCGGTTAGTTTTGTTTATCCTTTGTTTCCTCGTCGTCGTCTTCATAGGGTGTAACGCAGGGTTCTTCAATCTGGATCACCTCTCTGGGCAAAAAAAATTGCAGCCTCCGTCCAGGAAAGCCGCAAATACGCGCCACAACAAGGTTTATCTCAAATTTAAAAATTTAAAATTATAGTGATCTGCTCCATTCAGCACTGCATACATACTGTAAGTGAAGGACTTTATTTTCCTTAATTTATCAATAAAAAGCTTACATCCAAGGTAAACTTGAAGTACAATGAACAGAACAATTGATTTCAATGAAGGAGGTTCATCGCATGACATTGCTGCCCTATATTTTAATTATTGGCATTGCCCTGTTCGGTGGAATTGCTACCATGATCATCGGGAATTCGAAAGCGAATCAGACCAGCAACCCCGAATATGATCGCAGGACCAAGCAAAATCTGAGCAAACTTACTTATGTATACGTTGGTGCCATCGTTCTCGGCATAGGCGGTTTCGTCCTGTATTTAGTGAACTGAATAGCGCTTACTCTCAGCAAAGTACATGTCTGAACTTTTCGAGTAATTTTAAAATTTCGTTGTACATATGGGATGGTTTGGCGAACCATTCCCCTCTCTCTTATGATGGCCAAGAGTCCACGTATCACCCACAAATGAATTTGTTCATAAAGACTTTTCCTGCTGAAAAACTTACCTTCCTGCGTGTATCCCTGCTCAAAATCATCTACATTCTCTCCCATTTCTCTCTCCTTGCTTCTCCAACATCTATAATGTGAATGCTCTCCTCTGTAAATAACAAATTCCAAATGCCAAGATCCTTACACATGTTTACAAGTTGGAGATAATTCAGAATTATTCTGGATATGTTCAGCGGGTAATATAAAGCCATAAGGACAGCAAGCCATTTATAAAAAACACAATATATAAGTTGAATCTGACTTTTACACCATAACGGAGAGGGCAGAACCAATCTGAAGAAGCGTAGCTAAAAGCTTTCTGTAAGAAAGCTTCTTCGGAAGCATAGGCTTCGCCTTTATCCCCGGATTTTCCCCTTATAAAAGGATTCAAGAAAATCTGGGGGTAAGAGCGATCGGAAGTTGGTACTGCACTCGGAGTGGTAAGGTGTAAATCCCCCAATTCAACTTATATAAACTAAAGGAGAGTTATACACATGAAGAAAAACTTCAAGAAATCCGCAGCAACGATGATGGTACTGGGCATGACATTAACAGGAGCAACGGGCGTATTCGCAGGAACTCAGCTGGAGAAAATCTCGGCATACCTCAACCATGGGATCAGCTTCAATGTTGACGGTGCGGCGTACTCACCGACTGATGGCAACGGCAAGAAACTGGCTCCAATCACATACAACAATTCAACTTATCTGCCTGTACGTGCCATTGCTGATGCGCTGCATGTACCTGTATCGTATGACGGTAAAAAAGGACAGGTTATCATCGGAGAAGCTACAAGCAATGCGTCCGCATTGAGCAATGTAACATATAGCGCAGCGCAAAAAGAAGCCATTCAAAAGGCGTTTGCACAGTTCGACGGCTTCGAGACAGCATACGCTCCTCAACAGATGATTGCAGGTGATATGTTTAAAAGTGTAGGCGCTGGTGGCGATGGAGTAAGCTTTACTTTTAACCATATGAAAGTGGATGTGTCTCCAAGAGATTATTCGGACGGTTACAATGGCAAAGATGTAAAACTGTCCAATGGCGTTACCGCCAAGTGGTACACACCGGATCAAACGGGTATGCTCACGTTCAAACTGGATGATCGTTATGTCACAATAAGCTCACCTGACCATAAGCTGTCTCAGGCTCAGTTGCAGCAAGTGGCTGTATCTGTGCAAAAGGTTCAAGGTAATGATCAGGGCGTTACGGGCTTCGCTGATGTGAAATATACCCAAGAACAGTCAGCCGCCATCCGCAAAGCCTTTGCGAAATTCCAAGGATTCGAGACTGCTTACGCACCACAACACATGATTGCCGGGGATTCATTCAAAAGTGTGGGTGCTGGTGGTGATGGAGTAAACTTTGTCTTCAATCACATGAATGTCAGTGTGTCACCTAAAGACTATTCCTTCAGCTATGACGGCAAAAATGTTAAACTGCCAAACGGCGTTACCGCCAAGTGGTACACACCGGATCAAACCGACATGCTGACATTCAAACTGGATGATCGCTATGTGACTCTCAGCTCGGCAAATAATGCATTGACTCACACACAGCTGGAGCAAATGGCTGTATCTGTGCAAAAAGTGAAATAAAGGCTAATTCTTAGAAAATCAACTAACATAAAAATAAATATTTATATCAAGACACATTGAAGTTCTCTATAAACAAGTGAGACTTCGATGTGTTTTTTTCTGATGTAAAAATCATCTGTACTGTAAAATCCACCTTCTCAAGATGCTCAGACAACAAATTTCATTATATTGAACCAATAAATGCCCAGAAGCACAGCTATATAAAATTTCAGCTGTACTTCTGAGCATCTAGGATTAGAAATTATTTTTGTCAAAAGGGCCTGGAAGTTTCAAAGTGTAGACAAGTGTAGATTCATCTTCCTTCGTTGGTATAATCATGGTCAGAACACCATCTTGTAACGCCTGCTCTGGAATCTTTTCCGTACTGATTCCCCACCTCGCTTCTGGCATGTCCGTTATGGAAAACGTCCCAAGCACCTTGGTATAGTCCTGATTGGTAAACAACACTCTAGTTAGATCCATGTAATGGAGAGTAGAAGTTGATAAAGTCAAAGTTCGGTCAAAATTCAGAACCACACCGTCAATACGATCCGGATAAAATGATTCCAATGACTTTGTATTGATCTGATCCAACTTGTACATATCCCCTACTCTTTCCATTCACCGGGCACTCGCATGAAAAGCAAGGTTTTCTGGTGTCATGACTGTACTCGTATTACGCTCATCATCACTAATTAATAATTCTTTGTTACTCCAGTAAGCCTTCGTTTCAGACACTTTGAGCCCCAAATCCTTGTTCCATTGTCCCAAAGGAATAAAGGTCTGGTTATAGAGTGTCAGCAATTTACTTGAGGATCGAGCCACACTGGAAGAACGCTGTCCACGACTGAATGTGATTTGGTCCTTACCCAATACATATTGAATATGAAAAGCCTTGGCAAATTCCTCTAGAGGAACATAATGTTGCCCCTCCAAATAAAATGAAGGTTGTCCCTTATAATTCAATACTCCCTCTCCGGACTTGATGGCTACGGGTTGTAAAGGGAAGAATATGCCAGAAAATTGAAATGAATCCCAGTAGCCCTTCCATTCTCGGTATGTATCATATTGCAGTTTCAGATGTTTATTCTCTGAAATGATATATAGAGAGGGAGGAAATGAACCTGGAGCTGAAAAATACTGTTCAATAATGTATTCATCCTCTGTTATCCACTGAACACCCTCTGTGCGAGCACGATAGGGAGAATCATAAGTTCGAATCAGTTTGAGGGTCTTTAGGTCATATAAATGAACCGTGGACGATTCCATCTTACTATCCAGTCCATTCTCAGTAACCAGTATCAGCGTTTTTCTTTCTGGTGAGACAGACGTATGAACATAGCCAATACGATCTTTCAGAAGTGTTATTTTCTTTCCATTCTTGGTCGCAACAACAGTCCAATCGGATTTGCGGTCTCTTGTGTTGGTTTGTGAGATATTCAGATTAACATCTGTACTTGCCTGAAAAGCTTTGGTAGACAGCCCTGTCTTTATGTCATGCTTCATCCAAAGCTGTTTCACCTTGGCTGTCTTTCCTTTGGCACCACCATATTCAATATAGTTACATTGGTACTTACTTGTGCAATATACACCAACGTTACGGGTTTGCGGGAGTGGTGAGATGGCATAATCCGTATCGGTAAAATCCTTCTCAAGCAAAATTTGCCCGCCAGTATATACCTTGTTGCCTGTAGTCATGGAATAGTATATTGGTTTATGTTCTTCTTTTACATAAAGCGTATAAAATATCCCTAATTGTGGCTCCAAGTAAATTCTATTTTCACCTTCATGTACCTTGCGAAGAGAGTTGCTACTGTAATCATACTCATATAAGACGTAATAATATTGATTGTTATCCGTAGCATAGTAAGTTATGTAACCCTTTAAGCCTAGTGGTGTATCGGAAACAATTGTATCAGAATGCCCTGAAGTTATCGTTGAGCCCGTATAAATTTGGGGGAGAACTGCATTCTCGGTAAAGTGATATTCATTCACCTTTCTTTCACCTGTATCAAAACTCGTTCGGATGGTTTCTACAACAACCTCATGTTCTCTGATCGAAAAATTAATGCTGTGCCTCACACGTTCCTTTAAAGAAGTGGTTGCGGATTGCGTGCTTTGCTTGTTGGTTTCAGGGCTAGAAGCTGCAACTGTTAGTCCGGGTAAGGAAAAAAGCATAACGCAAGCCAACACAGTAACTAAACAAATAGATATTCTGGACATACTTAACTCCTTCTCTAGTAATGTATATTTTATGTGACCTGTTAAGTATAGAACTTCCGACCTAAACATTCATTACATTTACTTCCAGTTCGCAGTCGAAGATCTATTTTTAAATAACGTTTACACCTCCAAATCCGCTAAACGAATCACTCTCCGATAGTTCATGTAATCGATCATATCCTCCCAGTCCAACTCACCTGCGTTACTGTCACGATAGTATACGGCCGCAGCGGGTAGGAAACCGACCAACGGACCCATGCCACCACAGATCATCGCTCCACCGTCGCCACCTTTGGGCATCATGTTTCCAGAAACATCAAGCGTAAGCTCATAGTTATAGGGATCTCCGGCAAACTGGACACCAAAAAAGTTGGGCAGCTCCAAGTCATACGGACGGTCATTCTCAACTACTAGAGAAGGGTCCGGCTCTGCCGATTCATCCACAATTCCCTCCACCTCTTCGAGGCTTCCAAAATGCTTCAATTTCATCGTGTAGTCGAAGCTGTCTCCCCATGGAAATAACGTGCGGCAGCCCCCTCCATACAGATACTCCCACTCATCTTCAGTAAGCAAACCAAAACCCGCTTTTGCTTCTTCATTGATTAAATACTCCAACGTCAAATCTTCATTGAACCAAAATACCTGTACTGCCTCACCTTGACGAACCAGACGGAACTCTTGATGCAGTTCATACTGGTTCAGATCGGACAACTTAAACTTCTCCAACTCTTCTGCAAAATAGGCACTCTCTTGCGCCATCGCTTCAGCTTCCGTCACTTCAATCCAGCCAAGTGAATGGTTCCTGCACTCCACCAGCATGGGAGCAATGTGCACTTCCCTGACCGGAGACATCTGGCTACTTAAAAAAGAATCCACGTCTTCCACACCATACTCACTGACCGTCTCTAATAAATCGGTTGACGTTTCTTCGTTCATTCCATCCTGCCAGCGATCCCAGCCGAGTGTCACCCGATCACCAGGCACAAACACAAATCTCTGCTCATCATACGAAAATACACCTGTCTCGATTCGCTGACCGAATCGTTCAAATGTCTCCATTTCTTCATACTTCAAACCTGTGGGAAAATAACTGACCATCCCACGCAACAGTTCCTCTTTTTCCTGAGCAGACAGCCCTTTCCATGCATCTCGATTCAATGGCCCCATATACTCATCCACCTTTACTTGTATCCTCATACATCACATCAACCTTGAAAAGCCACTCACGGGTATATCCTTATTTCCCTGCGGCCTTTAACAGTTCTAACAGCAATTCTTTCCGTCTTCCCTCAGCCTTGCGTGCCAGCGTTGCAAGCTTCTCTACCTTGCCCCAGATCGGATACAACACATGCTCCACTTCATAGGTTTCCATTCCTTGCAGCGATTGGACCAGAAGTTCAAGCTTCTCCTCATCCTCCAACTCTGGCTGAATCTTCAGCTTCAGGGAATCCGTAGAGCGACGCAGGCAGGTAACTAATGCAGGTATGGAACTGGCCGTTACACCATGTGTCTCAGCAAAGGCAACGGTGAATTTATCCTGTACCAACTGGTGCTCATCATCCACTTCACCCATGTAATATTCAACCAACGGGAAATACCGCTCATCTGCCAATCCAAGTCCGAAGGTTGCATAACTGCCTGGCATACAGTTCTTTTCACCCTCTGTATCCGCATAAAATTCGAACTCTTCGATCGCTGCACGTGCATACTCTTCAAGTAGCGGACGCAGCTCCGGGTACTCCAGTGCGTTTGCGAAAAATCGATGGGTATCCGACTTCGCAAGCCCTTTAATCGGCAGATACTGCTTCACGCTGGATTTGAGCTTGATCTTGTAACTTTTGGGGAAGCCCTGCTTCAGCAAACGGGTGATAAAACCAAGGGCCTGTTTGTAGGCAGCTACTTCTTCCTTGCGAATGATGATAGTAATGATCGAGAACACATCGTTGGCTGTGCATTCCATCTGCTCATTTTTTACATGAATATCTTCCTTGGCATAGGTTCCGCTACCTTCCGTCATCATACGAACCGCACGGCTACTACCCAATTGTTTGGCCAGTTCCAAGAAAGTAAGGCCTTTCGGTTTACTGTAACTAGGCTCATAACGAAGAATCATCACGGCTGCATACAGCAGCAGATCGATAGGCTGTGCCACCTGCTGCCCATGCTCAATCTTTGGCTGGTCCTCCTCCAAAGAAGCACCTGGCTTAAGTGTATATACATTGGCGCTGTATGCAGAAGGCTGTACATCAAAGTAACGTGGCAAAAAATGATTCTCCGCCCAAGACGTTATCGCACGAATAATATCACCACGATGCTCCGCCAGAGCTTCCTGACGCCCTTTATTTAACTCCTGTATTCGATCATATTGCGCTATAGTCCACGCTACGTCCAGTTCAGGGAACAATTTCGGGTCAAGCAGGTGACGCGTCAAAAAAAAGGATTCCAACGGCTTTGTTGGATATGAACCTTTTAGCAGCTTATGGTCTACGTATGTATGAATGCGCTCAAGCAACTGCTGCCTTTTCCCTTCGTTGATATATTCGAGCATGGTCACTTGCAGCTTTCCTTCTGTCGTTGGAAATTTCCCGCGAAAGGTAAACCGATAATCGATCAACGGTGTATCCACCAGCTTGTCCAATTTCTCTTGAACCACTTCTACAAGCTTGGGCTGGATCTCATTTCGTACCTGTTCCTCGGTAAAGGGACCGGGATTCTTCGATTTCAATCCCTCATCCAATCCAAGATCCACACTGTCTACTGTAGTCCGTCCAGGTCTGTAATCCAGCAAAATATCATTAAAAATCCCCATTTGCAGCGTAGTTCGCTTCACAGCCTTTTCCAGGTCATCCCGCTTCAACTGTTCACTAAACCATTCTTCAATGACCTCAATCATCTCTTCCATTGCCTGATCATAGAGTGTACTCATGCTTCGACCGCCTTCCCATTTATCAGATCATTCCTCAAACCATCTATGCTAAAAATTACGTATTGATGTTCGTATATTACCTATTATCTTACTCTCTCACGCATCTGCGAAACAATAAGTCTTACGCACGGTTGTACGCAGAGAAATTAATGGATAAGCTCTTTCGTACATGTCTAAGCATTCCGCATACAAAACAAAAACACCGGATTCAGGCGACTTTCCGCCCAAATCCGGTGTATTCACGAAATACCTCTTCCTTCTTGTATTACTTTAGTATGATTCATCTCGTAAATCATTCACGGTATTAATTAACTGTTTTGAACCATTCATTGACTTCCGTTGTGATTTGATCGCCGCCCATGGATTTCCACTTCGTTACGAACGCGTCGAATTCATCGATGCCAACCTGACCGTAAATAATTTTGCTGAACGTATCTTTCTCCAGCTTGTCGAGCGCATCTTTCTTCATCTTCATCGTATCCGTAGGTGCACCCGTAAATTTGTTCTTGATTGCATCATCCTTATGAGCTACCACGACTTGAGCCGCAGCAAATACTTCAGGTTTGTTGGCGATTTTCGTATTTTTCTCGAAAGGTGTTTCTGCTTCCTTACCTGTAGCGAGTTCTGCCAACGTATCCATCATCAGGTTAGGAATACGGGCACCATCATAAGTGAGTGTATACTTCAGCGGTGATACGCCGTCTTTCAGATCAGCTTCACCAAGCACTTTGCCATCTACAATATCAAAGTCATATCCTTGAGCAAAGCCATGTTCGAACTCCCCACCCACTTCTGGATTAGCGAAGTTATCAAACAAATAATTTTGATATGTGAAGAAAATTTCTGGGTTTGCCATATCCTTGTTGATCAACACGACCCCGT
Source organism: Paenibacillus marchantiae (assembly GCF_028771845.1). Lineage (NCBI taxonomy): Bacteria > Bacillati > Bacillota > Bacilli > Caryophanales > Paenibacillaceae > Paenibacillus > Paenibacillus marchantiae. The sequence continues at coordinate 224,148 of NZ_CP118270.1, forward strand.
TGCTAGCACCTGAACCGTGGTGATGGCTCTCCCCAGTCGGTCCGGTTGGCAGGGCAATTGCTTTGTAGGTAGCGCCGTCCACATTTTTCTTCACATCATCGATCGGCCAGTTCGGCATCCAGTGTGGTCCCACAATGATTCCGGCTTTGCCTGCTGTAAACAGTTCAGCTGCCTTGATTTCATCATATACGCCGGCTTCCTTCGGCAGATAGCCTTTGGACAACCAGTCTTTCATCGTTGCAAGTCCTTCTTTCACACCCGGTTGAACCGAGCCATATTCCAGTGTTCCTTCTGCATTCAGATTCCACTGTCCCGGCATCGTGTTATACATTCCGAAGATCCAGCCGGATTCGGTCATCCATGTATTGAGGGCAATTTTCATACCGACCGTCAGACCGTACGTATCTTTCTTACCGTTACCATCCGGGTCCTGATTTGTGAATGCATCCATCACCGTAACGAGCTCATCGATCGTTTTTGGTTCTTCCAGTCCCAGCTTCTTCAGCCAGTCTTCGCGGATGAACATAACAGGGTCGCCATTGTAGGCATAATCGAAGATCGGAATACCATAACGTTTACCTTCATACATGTATGGGTACCACTCTTCCGGTGCGGATTCGGCAGCCCCTTTCCATGTGTCGGATGCATACTTATCGAACAGTTCACCTGCATCGGCGAATTTACCCGACTCAATCAACTCACGCACCAGATTGTAGTCACCACGGATAGAGACGATATCCGGCAGCTCTTCATTAGCCGACAAGGAGAGACGAAGCTTCGTGTAAAAAGCATCATTGGTCACGGATACAGCCCAAGGTGTGGTCAGATCGATGCCCAAACGTTCTTTGGCCCATTTGGTGTGCACGTTGTTCTGTGCAGTTTCTCCGTTCTTAAACTTTGTATCATCATTCCAGGCTCGCAAATAGCTCATCTGAACCGAAGGTTCATACTTACCATCTTGCAGCGCAAGTGGTGCAGCCGCTTCCTTGGATGGTTCTTCCTTTGCCCCCGAACTGCATGCCGTTACGGCAACCATCGTCAGTGCAAGCAATGCAGTCATCATTTTTCTATACATGAAACCCCTCCTCAATCACTTTGAATACCCTTACATGAAAAGGATAGTGCAGCCGGGGAAGCAAACATATATCACAATTTCAATGTTCATATTGATTTGTTAACCGTTCCGAAAATCCTGCGGGGTCAGGCCATAATGTTTGCGGAATACTTGAATGAAATAAGGGGTATTGTTATATCCCACTTCCTGACCGACTTCATAAATCTTCATTGCCGTGTGTTTCAGCAAGTGAACAGCACGTTCCATCCGGGAACGGATAATGTAGTCACTAATGCCTTCACCCGTCGATTGTTTATACATTTTGGACAAATATACCGGGTGCAGATGAACCTCCCCCGCAATAACTTGCAAGGAAAGATCTTCTCCCAGATGGTGGTCAATCCATTGCTGGACCTGTCTGATCATGTTCGATCCACTTTCCTGGCCCGTATCGGTTGTGCTTAGAGCCCATTGTTCCATCACGCTCCGGGTCCATGCTTCCAGACTCCGAAGTGACACGCCGTAGCCGTCCTTCAACAGTTGCTGATACTGCTCACCAAGGACATCGGACAACTGTCTGCCCTCCCGATGAGCCATGTAGGAGAACGCGGCTGCGAGATAGTGAAAAGCAACATAGACATGCTCCGGGAACACACTATCCGATAACTCGGCAAAAATCGCATCAATCTTGCGATTGGCGTCCTCCATCCGTCCTGCTTCCAGCAGTGCGGTCAGTCCGGGTGGCTCATACAGTGCCGCAAGTGATTTCAATGTTGATCCATGGGAGCCGGCAGCCGCATTGAGATGCAACCCTTTGCCTGCTTCCGCCTGCTTGCGCAAGGCACTTACAGCTTGATGGTAAAGCTGCGGAACTTGCTCTGGAAAACGGCCTATCCGGCTGACTGATAGTGAAATCGTCGCGTTTAAATACTGCTTCACACTGTGAAGCAGCCGTTCTCCGAGCCGCCCCATCAGCAGTTCCGGTTCAGACTGTGCCTGTTTCGGACTTGCCATGAAAACGAGATCATCATACGCATCGTCCGTATGGCAGAGATGATAGCTGCTGCCAAAGATTTCTTCCACGACGTTAGAGATGGCGTATTTCATTAAACGGAATGCCTTGTTTGTTGGCTGTGGGTCATCATAGCGGATAAGCAGCAGCTGCATTTTGTCCTGGGGACGGAATCCAATCTCGAATTGCTCCAGCTTCTCCACAAGTTCGCTCTCTACAAATTTATGTCCAAGCAGCACATCCTTCATTAATCCCGCCCGCTTCTCCGGTAAATGTTCTCTCACCGAATACATGGCGCGCTGGTGCATCAACTGTTTCTCTCCCTCCAGCCGAATCTGGACGGAGGCCTGCTGCACGGCTTCAATCAACTCCTCATCCCGCACTGGTTTCAGCAGATAACTCACTGTTCCATGACGGAGTGCCTGCTTCGCATAATCAAAGGATGCATGTCCAGATAAAATGATACATTTGGTCCGCTCCCACTTTTGACGAATATGACTCACCAAATCCAGACCAGACAAGCCCGGCATACGAATATCGGTGATGATAATATGGACCTGATGTGCGGCCATTTGCTGCAATGCCTCTTTCACCGAGTACGCCTTATATACGTGCCCAATCCCATGTTCTCTCCACGGTATGGAGGCTGCAATCGATTCCACCGCTGAATGTTCATCATCCACGACCATTAGATTCATCATTAGGATATTCCTCCTCAAACCATCGTATTTCCACACTGAGACCCCCATAAGGGATCACTCCAAAATGAAGCCCTGAAGAATGACCATATCGTGTAACGAGCCGCTGGTGTACATTCCAGGTACCCGTGCCTATTTCTTCACCCATCGGTTCATTGATTTCTCGCTCAAGACTAGCAATCTCTTCCGACGTCAAAGTAACACCGTCGTTATCGACAAACAGACTGTATCGTGTGTATTCCCTTCCATCGATTTGCTCTTGTGCTGCCATACCTGTAACTACGATGTGACCGCTACCCTCCATCGGTTCAATGCCGTGAATGACTGCATTCTCCACAATAGGCTGGATCAGCAGCCTCGGAATGTGCTGCTGCATCAGTTCTTGCGGTACAGCGATCTCATACGACAAACGGTTGGTGCGCATCTGTTGGATGGACAAATAATTGTCCAACAACCGGATTTCCTCTTCCACGGTCGTCATATCGTTCTCATCACGTGTGATGTAGCGATAGTAATCTCCCAGGCTGAGCGACATGGCAATAACCGCTTCGCGGTTGCCGAGCTGCGTCATATTTTTAATATAAAACAGACAATTATACAGGAAATGAGGATTGATCTGTGATTGCAGATGCTTCAACGTCGCTTCCCGCGAGCGAATGCGTTCCTCGTATACCTTTTCGATCAGCTCCTGAATCTGCTCGGCCATGTGATTGAAGCTCTGCGTCAGATAAGCGAATTCATCCCGGGAGTGATCGACCGGAATTCGTGTGGACAGCTGTCCTTTGCGAATCTGCTGCAATCCTCTCATCAGACGTTGTATCGGCACCTGTACCTTTCGGTATAACAACAGGGCAGCGCCAATACTGAGCACGAGCAGCAGCAAAATCGAGGTTATAAACATATTTCGGCTCTTGTCCATCGGCGTAAGCAAATCATCCAGTACAACCGGGTTAACATAGATTCCGTTTAGTTGTTTGGAGAGCACATAACTGACCAAGTACTGCTTGCCCCCCACCTCCAGCTGATGGTTGCCTTCACTATCCAATTCGGTTAATGGCATGTCCCGCATCACCGCTTCCACGAGCTCGGGGTCCGCACTCCGATTTAACAGAGGCTCGTTGCCAGGGACGAGAAGAAAGGGATCTCCTCCCTGGGCCTCCTTGAAATCATCCAGCATGGCAACAATGTTCATCGGGTCAAAATCAATCTCCATCACCGTTCGTACATCCGTGGTCACAGGTTTTTCATTCCACTCGTAGTTATCCGTAAAGAAATAAGTGAAGCTGCCTTCGTTCAACTGCCATCGGCCTGGCTGTGGAAAGTTTAACATCTTCTCATTGAAGACCGTCCGGTTGGACATGGTGGATAGGACCAGCTCTGCCTGAGGCAGAACAATGGTAATATCGTTCTTCCAGCGGCTGGTGGACTGGTATAGTGACAATTTGTCGAGAATATCGAGATAGATGCTGTTTTTCTCATATTGGCTGGTCGATTCTGTCATGTAACGATAGTGTAGAATGCTTGGATCACGCAGTAAAGTCAGCCCATAAAGCGAGAGCTGTTCAATATTTTTATCCACCTGAGAGCTAAAATAGTTGAACTGGTTCAAGCTGGACTGTTGCTTCTCCTCGACGATCATGTCCACGTTCGCCTGATTCGCGTAGGTATAGAGCAGCAAGATGGGTACCAGCAAGCAGACCAGCAGCATGACTGTTTTTGAGAATACTGTAAATTTCATTGCTTCACCCTGTCCCGTATTAAAGTAAAGATACACATCGAAGTCCTATTTTATATTGAAACCCCTTACATATCTATACTGAATTTCAAATGAGTCACTATTCGGTATACGTTTTTAACAAGTTAATAAATCAACATCCGCCTTGAAATGTTGTTCTATAGCCCGCTCGTTTCCATTGCTATAATTCAGTTGCTCCACTATTTGCAGAGGCTTACTAGCCTCATTATGCAGAGGCTGGACGATATAAAGGAGGGACCTGATGGCTATGGAACAACCACTAACGACCAATACGCCGGTGCGGCAGGCAACACACAATCCACGCAAACGTACCCGCTGGAATTTCAAACGCAATTGGCCGCTGCATCTGATGCTGCTGCCTTCGGTATTGCTCACATTGCTGTTCGCCTATGTGCCTATGGGCGGCATTATTATTGCGTTTCAGGATTTCAAACCATGGCTGGGATTCACCGGCTCCAAATGGGTAGGATGGGATAACTTCCGATTCATGTTCGAATATCCGGATAGTGTTCAGGTCATCTGGAACACCGTACTGATTGCCGCCATGAAGATTGTGGCCGGACTCGTGGCCCCGGTCGTGTTTGCCATTTTGCTGAATGAAGTACGTAATTCCACGTTCAAACGGTTCTCACAGACGCTGGTATACCTACCCCATTTCTTGTCTTGGGTTGTACTGGGCGGCATACTGCTGGACATGCTTTCCCCCGAAGGCGGTCTGATTAACCAGGTGCTGGCGGCTGTTGGCGTTGAACCGATCTTCTTTCTGGGAGATGGCGACTGGTTCCGTGTAACCGTGGTCATCAGTGATGTATGGAAGGAATTCGGATTTGGTACCATTGTCTTTCTTGCAGCCCTTGCGGGCATTAACCCTGCTCTGTACGAAGCTTCCGAAGTTGACGGGGCAACACGGCTTAAGCAGACCCTACACATTACGCTGCCTGCACTCGTGCCGATGATCATTGTGGTGGGAACGCTATCACTGGGGAATATTCTTAATGCTGGATTTGACCAGATTTTCAACCTGTACAATCCACTTGTATATGATAAAGGCGATATTATTGACACGTTTGTTTATCGGATGGGTATTTTGAATGGCAAAATGAGCTTTGCGACTGCGGTTGGTTTGTTTAAATCCTTTGTCGCCATGTTCCTCGTTATTACTGCCTACCGGATGGCTTACAAAATCGCTAATTACCGCATTTTCTAAGGAGGAATTAAGGTGTATCACAAAACGACCGGATACCGTATATTTAACGGCTTCAACCTGTTCTTCATCGCGGCCGTCTCGCTGCTGTGTGTGCTGCCGCTTGTCCACATTCTGGCGGTTTCCTTCAGCGGTAAAGCAGCAGCTTCCGCCAATCTGGTAACGCTCTGGCCGATTGATTTTACAGTCGACGCTTATACCAAAACGTTTGGTAACAGTAACTTTCTTAGCGCGCTCTGGATCTCAGTGCAACGTACCGTGTTCGGTACGCTGCTCAGTATGGTGCTGGTCACCTTAACAGCCTATCCTTTATCCAAGGAAAGTCTGAACTTCAAGGGACGTTCACTGTACGCGTGGTTTTTCATCTTCACGATGCTGTTCAGTGGCGGACTGATCCCTTCCTATATCCTGATTCAAAAGCTGGGACTGATCAACACCATGTGGGCTCTGATTTTGCCGGGCGCTGTGGCGGTCTGGAACCTGATTCTCATGATGAACTTCTTCCGTAACGTGCCCAAAGAGCTAGAAGAAGCGGCGTTCATCGATGGTGCCAACCATATCACCACATTGTTCCGCATCTATCTGCCTGTGTCCATGCCGGCCATTGCAACGATCTCCCTATTCACCATGGTGGGGCAGTGGAATTCCTGGTTCGACGGGTTGATCTATATGAATGACGCAGCCAAATATCCGCTCGCTACGTTAATGCAAACCATTATCGTGCAACAGGATTTCTCCAATATGAATGTCGATGCGACGCAGCTTCAGAACATGTCGCAGCGTACCGTTAACGCAGCCCAGATCTTTATTGGGGCACTGCCAATCCTCCTCGTGTATCCATTCTTGCAGCGTTTCTTTGTAAAAGGAATTGTGCTTGGGGCCGTAAAAGAATAGGGTTCGTATACTAAAACTGAATGCATTCGCATCATTTCATCCCGAGGTTTATAACGCGCCGTTATTTACTTCGGGATGTCTTTCCGCGAATGGCATTGTTATATTGATTAATGAGTTCATCCAGAACCATCGATTGACGAATGACCTCCGGATGCCACAGTTCTTTATGAGCGTTTGCAATCTGGTAGAGCCTCTGTCGTGCCTTTTCGATACATTCCTGAATGGTTTCCGGATTATGCACCATACTCCCGCCCCCTGTTGTCCTTCAATATCCTCCATCCAAAAAAGACCATCTATTATAATATTCGGAACAAAGGGAGCTTCACATTACCCCAAAATCGAATTTATGGTTATTTTTTCTTGTACAGGTTGAAATAAGGATGAGCAATGGACTCAGATGTGGCAAAATACGAAAAAATACCGGATAGGCCTATCAGCCTTATCCGGTATTTTGCTATAGCTACATTTATTGTTCGCAGAAACCTGCACACCATTTCCTTATGAAATATTATGTGGCTAGTCCTCATAGTCTACAAAAAAAACATCATTTAATATGGTTTTTGCTTTCTTCAAATTACGGGAATCCAACTTGTTGAGCATAGACATGATTTCGCTCATTTCATCGGTCATCGATGTAGAACTATTGGCCCTATGAGCTTCTGAATCCTTGCTTGTAGGCGCCTCTCTTGAGACGAGTTCAGTGGCCTCCTCCTCTGTCTGCGAATGAATCCATGATGTATGCAATGTCTTCTGGAGGGTGTTGACGAGAAACTGTAACTCATCCTCGTTATACCGTTGCAAGAAATGATGAACCCCAAGATCAATCTGATGATGCAGGCCCTGATGCAAACGATAAATCTCTTTTCCGAGCGATGTGGTACGGAATAGAACTTCTTTTTTGTTATCCGGAAGTGACTCGGTTACGATGATGTTTTGAGACACGAGTCTTCTCGTGATTTTGGAGACAGTCCCTTTGGAGAAGCCGAATTGTTTTGAAATGGTTATGCCGTTTACTGGCTCGAGTGTACCAATAGCATCCAGCACATGCAGCATCGTCACCGTCATTTCTTTGATTAGCTCTTCAACAGCCGGATTAGGACTATTTTGGAGCAACCACTGTTTTTCTTCGTCATCTTCTGATTGGAATCTGATCTGTATATCTTTCACTGCTTCCAATACTTCTTGAATTAAGTGATCTCTATTTTGATTTTCCGATGGGTTGATCATTCAATTTTCCTCCAACGATTGTTAGCTTCATACCAGTATATCAGGGTATGTCCGACAATTAAAGTTTCCTGGAAACAATATTGACAGCAGTAAAGGATTAAATTATGATTGTTTCATCGGAAACCAAAAAGTTTCTCAGAAATAATAAACAAAGCATGATATCTCATCCATTGCGATATGGGTGATCAGGAGGAGATTCAACTGACCCAACATTACGATATTGACGTACTCATCGCTGGAGCTGGACCGACTGGCTCCGCTCTTGCAGTCGACCTGCTTCGACGCGGCCTTCGTGTCCGACTCGTTGACAAAGCCCCTCACGCCTTTCAAGGTTCCCGTGCCAAGGGAGTTCAACCAAGAACCCAGGAGGTTTTGGAGGACTTCGGCGTGCTGGAAGAGGCTCAGTCAGAGGGAAGTTCTTACCCGCTTGCCGGTTTTCATATTGGACCGCTAACTGTGCCTTGGCGCATGCAGCAGCAAAATAAACCAACACCGAGCGATCCGTATCCAAACATTCTCCTGTTGGCGCAACACCGAACGGATGCCATCTTACACCGCCTACTGAAACGTCTCGGCTTAACCATTGAATTTAACAACGGGTTGGAGCAATTCGAACAGGATGCCGATGGAGTAACGGCGACTCTCTCTTCCGGTGAGAAGGTTCGCAGCAGATATCTCGTCGGAGCAGATGGAGGTTCGAGCAGCGTTCGCAAAGGGGCAGGTATCCGATTTATCGGAGAGACTACCGACTCTGACCGTACGCTCATCATTGACGGCTCGATCGACAAACTGTCTCGCAATAGGTGGCATATGTGGCCACGCACACGTGGCACGTTTGTCGGAGCCTGCCCGCTGCCACACTCCGATCAGTTCCAAGTCATGATCAGGCTGGCACCAGATGAAAAGCCTAACCTTGACGAAGCCGCACTGGCCACTCAATTCCACAAACTCACAGGTTTGCGTCTCTACAACATTACCTGGAGTTCGGTGTTTCGCCCCAACGTTCGACTGGCTGAACACTATCGGTCGGGACGTGTCTTCATTGCAGGCGATGCTGCTCATGTCCATACCCCGGCCGGTGCACAGGGTCTCAATACGGGTATACAGGACGCCTATAACCTCGGCTGGAAAATAGGGCAGGTCATTGCTGGGGCACCCGATAGTCTGCTTCACAGCTACGAGGCCGAGCGTCAACCCATTGCCGCTCGAGTCCTCAGCAAATCCAGCGAGCTGTACGCCAATCTAGACAAAAATCGCCTGGCTAGCCTGAAGCGCGGAGATGAGGAGCGACAGCTTAGACTTTCGTACCATGGTGGGCCGCTCGCGTCTAGCGAAGAATCGGCCACAAAGACCCTTCATGTCGGTGACCGGGCGCCAGATGCTCCCTGCAACGGACCTGGTGGGGAACGGCGTCTGTTCGACATCTATCAAGGGCCTCACTTCACTTTGCTTGCCTTTGGTCCTAACGCTGCCAAGATACTTCCCAAGTTGAACTGGCCGACCAGCGGTGCCGAATTATACTGCTACGTCGTTGATACCGCACACGATTCAGAACAAAACGTCCTCCATGACTCCAGCGGCAAATTGACTCGTATCTACGGCATCACCAGCGACACGCTGGTCATGATACGGCCAGATGGTTATATCGCGAACATCATTACGACCGACTGGCAGGCAACCTTCGACAATGTAGCCAGAATGTTGGCCCCGCCATGTTCCATCGGATCCAACTCGAATTGAAGCTCATGCGAGACTATGAAAGCTAGTGCAGTTAATGTATGAGGGTCGTCTTTCAACCCGCCCATATATGTGGCTTACTTAAACTCAAATAAGACCGAAAACGACCGCACTCAGCGGTCATTTCCGGTCTATTTGTCAATAATCTTTCCATTTTGAAGTATGTGCACTGTTGAATTCATCTTAATCCAATATCCTCAAAACGATTGCCGATCGTCTCTGGGAAGGCCTGCTTAATGGCATCAATGGCACGCTGTTCCGTTTCCCCTGCTTGCTCAATCAGATGGATCACCCTTAGCACATGCCCTGGTTCCTTCGCATCCCACGCTGTTGAATCCTCAACCATCTCCATCATCTGAGCATATAGGTCTGCGAGTAACACGTACGCCTGCACAACATGATTCATCTGATTGGATAAATGCTCAAGCTCTGCAACATAGGAGGCCATATCCTTTCTTGAATCAGCATAATAGCGCAAAACAATGGCAGCTTGATCGGTTTCATATACACCAGATTGTAGGGCATCAGCAATGGCTGCATAAGCAGCGGGTCCACTTGCGTAATCCTGAGGTGGTAGCATGTAATCATGGGTCTCCCATTTGTATACGGCCTGAATTAATGATTCCTTACATACTTCCCATATGTCTACAGTTGAATGGGATTCAAGCACCTGATAGTACCAGTATGGTGTACTGTTCCGACCAAAAGAATCATAGGGCAGACAAATGACTTCATTTTCTTGACTCTCACAAATGAACAGCATCTGCTCCCCATCATCATATCCAGTGCAAATGACAAACTGGTCATGCCATAGAATGGCCCCTACACCCCGGTCAATGGAAGCTTTAATATCCAACAGGGCCTGCTTCTGATAGAGCGGAAAGGTCGGCTCGAACGAAAATCCCCCGTGTTGTCCGGTCGTGACGCCAATGAAATCAGAAGCTACAAAGTTCTCGGCCATCCAGTTGTATGCTGAGATCGATTCTGTCGTTAGACGCCGATCCACTACTAATCGAAATACACTTGCGGTCATACCCGCAATCATGTGACGCGGTAAATCCGTCCACTGCTTGTGCATCAGAATGCGATACATCGCATCGATGTACGAGCCTGCACCGCTCCAGGATCGTTGTTCATCTGCCAAATTCTGAGTCTGTGGAAAACGAATCAAATCCGGCAGTATTTTACTCCTCATCACCTTATCCTCCCTCCCCCTACCTTGCTGAATGTGCTCCCCACCGTGGTACAGTGTTGCGTTTACGATCAGGATACTTCGAGGAGATCAAACGAAAATAATCAACAGCCTGCTCTTCCAATGCTTTCGCTTCCAATAAAACCTGTGCCAGCTTCTCTGTTGCGTCTGTCTGCATAATACATCTGTTATGTTCCTGAATTATGCATCCCTTCATCTGTATAATCAATGCTCCAAGCTGTTCATAACATGCATAGGCTTGGTCCAGTTCGGTCCATATGCCCCGCGCATCCTGCAAATACATCTGAATTTCAGTTCTGGACTGGCAATAGGATTCCAAAATATACGCAGCACCCGATTGATCGTAATCTCCACTCCGAAGGGCTTGCACCCACACGTCATACGCCAGTCTGCCCGAAGCGATATTCCGATCAGGCAGCAGTCGATAAGGAATATCCCAATCCTCAATCGCCAATCTCAATGATTCCAACAGCATCTCTTGTTCGGGCATATGTACCTGGTCACCAAAGACCTGACAATACCAGAACCCGGTGAAGTTCAATCCGAAATTGTCATACAGCAAAATCTGTGGTTCCTTACTCCAGCCATCTTGCACGTAAAAGATGCGATCACCGTCATCATACCCATGAATGACACCAAATTCCGGAATCCAGTAGATCACCCCGATGCCTTCATCCAGACTGCGCTTCACCCAATTTACCGCATCCCGCTGGTAATACCCGAATGTGGAATGACGTGTCCGTCCCCCATCCCAGATCGTGAATATCCCCAAGTTATCGATTCCAGGGCGATGGGATTCTCCCCATTGACCATAGGCTGTAACCGACATGGGCAGTAGTCTGCGATGCACTGAAAGTTTGAATGCCATACCCGTATATCCAGCGAGCACATACTTGGAAGCCTGAAACAGACCCGCATGGGTCAATACAGCGTGTAGGCTATCCACATACGATTTGGACTCCCGCTTCATGATCAGGTTGTCTAACACAACTTCAGTCAAAAAAAATCTCCTCTCCATGGTTGTTCTAATTCACGTTGGCCTTGTGCTGTACGGCGAGCCTATCGATTATGCTTTCAGCACTTTGTTGCAGCTTTCGTCTAAGCCACGATGGAGACAACAATTCCTCCCACTCACTAATGAACAAATGCTGTAGCCCCCGATATTTTGCTATATTCACCAGGGGGGCACGTAGAGAAATCGCCATATATTCGATATCACGCTGGGCCTGGCGCCGGGATATTTCAAATTCACGTGCAAGCCAGCTGCTGTTCGGAAAACGTCCACTCCGAATCTGCTCGTCAAACCAGTGAATACGATGCATATTGCTCATTTCCCCGCCCCCTGGCTTATTCCGTATTTCGTAATTGTATTATACCAAAAGACATGGCCCGTTCCGAAGAACAGGCCTGTTATATTATACGGTTACCTTGTCCACTCTGGACTGCACAGCTTTGGAGCATTTCTTGCATACTTTCAAACTTGTACCATCAGTTTTCGTTTGCGAATACAACAATTTAATCCGGGTGCTGCTGCACACCGGGCATGTTCCTCTTCCTCGGGATGGTAGATTCCACAGGACGCGTCCTCTTTTTGTTTTTGCCAACGTTTGTGAACCTCTTTTCGATATGGTTTGTGTGTTCACCGTTATTATAGAGGGCATGGTACGACATAGAATGTCGCAGCAGTATGGAATATACCCAACATAAAAAAATGTCCCCTCTTCAACTTGAAGAAAGGACATTTTTTAGGAATCATGTATTTCAGACTGAGCTGCCGCTTGTAATAAAGGCTGCAACAGACCAGGAAAACGCACTTCCAGATCCTCGGATCTTAGCGTCAGGAAATGCTGTGTACCTTGTACTCTTACCCGAATGACTCCGGCTTCCCGCAGGGTCCGAACATGGTGTGACATCGTAGATTTTACAACAGGTACACGAAAATGACTGCATGGCTGCTCACCATTTCTGGCTGCTTCTGTTACGATCCCAAGACGGATCGGATCACTTAATGCGTACAATACGGAAGAAAGTTCGATATCCTGCACTTGAGGATGGTGCAAAATTTTCATCGTTGTAGTCTCCTTTTTTTTCAGACTATCCATTGTATTTTAGCATAGTTCCATGATATATTTCTAATGTTCGATACCAATCGAACTTACAAACATATTTCGTTTATGTATCCCTGCTGTCAGGCATGGGATTCACTCTATACCACATTTTGCAAATGTTACACACCGTTTCTGAAATGTTGCGAAATACACATCAAACTAGGAGGTTTTTATGAACAATACCGCAACTGCATCATCTGGGGAACGGACAGCAGGAATACAGGAAGGGTTAATCGTAAGTCTGCTGGGATTCACGGTTGTGCTTGTCGTTATGAATACGATGATGTTCAATCTGGCCCTGCCCAAAATTGCAGCTGAATTTATGCTCTCATCCGTCTCTTCTTCCTGGATTGTCACCGGTTATTCCATCGTTTTTGCTATTTCCTCGATCACGTTCTCACGTCTATCGGATTTTGTGCCAATTCGTACCCTGTTTACGACCGGTCTTACACTGCTTGGTGCGGCATCCGTTCTTGGTTTCTTCAGTAACCATTTTATCCTTCTGCTCATTGCGCGACTGATTCAGGCTGCGGGTGCAGCTTCTGTACCAGGGCTAGCTATCGTTCTTATTACTCGTTACATTCCAAGTGACCGCCGGGGTAAATCCATGGCTGTTGTTATGTCTGCCAGCTCACTGGGTCTTGGACTTGGACCTGTGATCGGCGGCAGTATTACACAGTTTCTCGGATGGCATGATCTGTTTATCGTTACCGGACTAACCTTGTTTCTGATCCCTGTATTTTTCAAACTGCTTCCAAGTGAGATGCCGCAAAAGGGTTCATTCGACTTGCTCGGCGCGCTGTTACTGGCGATCGGAACAACCGGCGTCCTGCTATTCCTGACTTCACGTGAATGGGTAACCCTCGTTATTGGTGCGGCTGCACTCGTCCTGTTCTGGCTACGAATTCGCCGTGCGGCTGATCCCTTTGTGCAACCAGCTCTGTTCAAAAACAAAAAAAATATGATGCTCAGCTCACTGGGGATTGTATCGTATATTAACAACTTCTCGACGCTGTTCCTATTGCCGCAAATTTTGGCACATCTGTATGGCCTGACTCCGGCCCAGTCCGGGCTTGTCATCTTCCCGGGTGCAATCGTGTCCATGCTGTTATCCAATCGGATTGGCCGCATGATTGACCGACACGGCAATACACAACTGCTCAAGTTCGCACCATGGTTGCTGCTCGCTGCGGCCGGATTGTTTGCTCTATTTGCAGACGACAGCATCTATGCCATTATGGCCGTATACATTCTGCTTAGCGTAGGCTTCTCTGCACTGACAACGAGTGTCTCCAATGAGTTGTCGGGCAATCTGACGATGGATCAGGTAGGCGCAGGCATGGGACTGTTCCAGCTCAGCCAGTTCTTCAGTGGAGCATTTAGTGTTGCCGTAACTGGCGTGGCATTGACAGCCATGCAGCAATTGCCACTATCATCGGCTTATACTAATATTTTCTGGGGCATGACTGTGGTTGCTCTGGCATCCATTGTTTTCTCCCAGGTGTATCTGAGAATGCAGTCACGGAAGAAAACCATCGCTTCACACTAAGCAGGTTATATAGGTTCTTACTTATAATAGATTCTTCATATAAGAAAGCCAGGATTGGACCGATAGAGTCTGATCTCTGGCTTTTTTGTTTGTTTGTTATTAGACTATAAGGTATCAATACGTATTACTTGATCTCTGTTATTCTTATATTATAAACAGATCGTATAGATATTTTGAAAATGATAAAACCAAGGGGATGTCTTTCGCACATGAAGCTTCAACAGTTTAATTCACTATTTCGTATCCCTACATACCGGCTGTTTCTCGTTTGTATGTTATTGCAAGGTATGGCTATTTCAATCAGCGCGCCCTTTCTTGCGGTCTACTTTACAACCCGCCTTGAAGTATCCATCGCAACATTCGGATTATTCACTGCCGTAACTCTTATGGCGGGTGTGTTGTTCAGTTCCTGGATCGCCAGACGATCAGATCAACCCGGAGCTCGTAAAATAATTCTGGTGACTGCCATGATTTGCAATGCTCTGGCTTTTGCCGGATATCTGTGGATTCACGACTTCACTTTATTATTTATCTATATGACGGTGCTGACTGCGCTCGGATCTCCCGCCATGCCACAATTGTTCGCAGCTGCAAGAGAAGCGGTCAATACCGCAACGGACGTCGATCATGCTGTGGCCAATTCAACCCTGCGCTCCGCGTTTTCACTGGGATTTATTACAGGACCTTTACTCGGAACTTTACTGATTGCGTATATTGGATACACCGGTATTTTTAGTTCAACGTGTTTTATTTTTTTGATCAATGCGTTATTATTTTTCTTTCTCTTAAAAAAGGCTCCCGAGCCTTCTACCCTCCGTGCATCTACAGGCGGAATACAAATGAAATTGCATCAGGATGCAAGAATCTATATGCCTTTTCTCATTACTACACTCCTGTATATGGCACATTGGATGAATAATCTGAATGCATCACTGTTCATTATTCACCATCTGGGCGGGGGAACCCGGGAAGTTGGCTGGATCTCCAGTCTTTGCGCGGGGCTCGAAATTCCGATTATGTTAGGCTTGGGTCTGCTCGCCTCTAAATATCCCAACCGCTCACTCATGTTATGGGGCTCCTTGATGGGTGCCGCTTATTATGTCATTGTTTTGTTCTCCACGGAACTGTGGCACTTGCTGGCCGGACAACTATTGCTCGCATTCTTTGTCGCCGTCATCTCTGCTATCGGTATCAGTTACATGCAGGATCTGCTTCCGTCCATGCCCGGCTATGCGTCAACACTCTATTCCAATGCCTCCACGTTGGGAAGATTATTTGGTAGTCTGGTCGGGGGATGGACAGCCGGAGCGTGGGGATATCGAAATTCCTATTGGGTATGTCTACTGCTCGTTCTGATTTCATTAGGCATGCTTGTTATCACACAACAATTATCAAAAGAGAAACGTCAGACCCTTTCACTCTAAGCAGATCCTCGGATGCAAGCCTGAGTGAACGAAAAAGCTTGAACAAAACAAAGCCCCAAGGACGCAGCTATAGCGCTCTTGGGGCTTTCGTTATTATCGTTTAAATATTCTTATATGAATACAAACATTATTCAAACAGATCCAGACGAAGACGCTTCAGGCTAGTATGCTGGATGAGCCATTGACCATCAATTTTGACAAACGTTTCATGGTAGTGTCCAAAGCCGTGAAAGGATTTATTGTCATTGCCTTCAGGAAACGTCACCCAATCTTCCATTGGAGAGATGACTTTGGCTTCATTCTCGGATACAAATTCAACTTCCGCGCTATGTACATGATGCACAGTTACGGCAACATGCACCAAATCTCGGAATACTTGAACAATGGTGTCGCGACCTGTTAATACCGGGATGGGATTGCCTTCTGTACTGAAATCAGCTACGGCATCCGGAGCGAACACTTCACCTAATGTATCCCACTGCTTCGTATCAATATAACGGCAATAGCGAGCTTTGGTGTTCCGAATGTTTTCCAGTGCAAGCAGTTGTTCCAGTCCTGTGATGGTTGTTTGGCTCATGTGTTGTCCCTCCAGAAATCTAAGATGTAAGCAAATATGTATTAATAAATTTCTTCCTTATTGTACCATCCCACTTATATTAGGTACAATGGCATATTATACGTTTGTATATTAACTATCTTCTCCTATCGTTGAAGCACTCTGATGCTGAGGGTATACCTTGTATTGCTCTCTTCCAGAGTCCTTTGTAGACTTATAACTTCAATCCTCATCCGAGTACAGCAAAAAAAACCTTCCATCCCCCTTAAGCGGGGAGGAAGGTTTTTAAATTCGCGCTTCAACAGGCGCAGTTATAGGATCAACTGGACCTCCGATTCAGGTTATACGGAATGTGCAGCTTTCATCTGGGCAGCCAGCTCAGACATTTTTTTATTGTGCAAATAACTCTCCATCTCTTCTTCCGCACGGACCATCACCTGCTGAATCAGGCAGCCTTCGTTATGATCCTGCGAGCATTCGAACAAGGAAGCCTGCCCCTCAATGGCATGGATAATCTCCAGAAATGAAGGGTCCGGATTCTTCCGACTAAGCCGATAACCACCATTGGCACCCGAAGTCGATTCAATCATGCCGGCTTTGACCAGCTTGGTCAATATTTTAGATAAGTAGGTTGGAGATACTTTCTGCATCTCAGCTAATTGATGTACACTGACCAGTTGTTCCGGTTCGGTCGCAACCAGAAAAAGCATGGTGTGCAGGGCATAGTTTGTAGCTTTCGAATATTTCATGAGGGCACCTCATTGTATACGGATTTAATTTATCTATAATAGACTTGATTGAACGCTCTGTCAAACGTCGAGAATTACCGCAAAATCAAACAAACGGACATCATTACATTTAACTGTGGTAAAGCCCGCGATAATCCGTTGGAGTCATTCCCTCATGGGCTAAGAACTGGCGGTTAAAATAACTGGCATTGGGATACCCCGCCTCCTCTGCGATCTGTCCAATGTTGGCCGTTGGCCGTTCCAGCAGCCACTGCTTCGCCATCTGCAACCGCGAACGGGTTATAAATTCCATCGGGGTCATTTCCACGGCACTCTTGAACATTTTGCAAAAGTAATACGAACTCACACCCGCCATATCTGCCCAATCCTGTAACAAAAACGGTTGGCATGCCTCCTGCTGCATCTGTGGAAGAAGTCCAAGGATACGGCTCTCAGCCTTGCTTGTGCGTGTGCTTTTCAGTGGAACAGCATGCTGCACGAATTCGGCCAGCACAGCGTAGGTCAGGGTAGATAGTTGGGCAGGACGCAGCATCCGGTTCTGCTCGGCTTCATTCAGTAGGGCCATATGTGCTTCTTCCCATGGAGCCTGCTGCCGCAGCGTCCACAACAGGTTGCGATGCAACCCCCGCTCAATCATATAATCATGCAGCCGTTCACCGTAAAAATGAACCCACCGCACATCCCATGGATCATCTTCGCTGCTGTAGTAATGCTGCCGCTGCAACGGGAAATACAGTACAGCCTGACCCGCACGAAGCTCATGCACTACCCCCTCCACTTCCACGTAGCCCTTGCCCGCAGCAACGTAGTGAATATTAAAGTTGTTAAGCGCGCCAGCCTCTCGTAATACGGTGTGCTCAGGGTGGTCGACATAAAGTCCAACGGATTCTGGATAACAAAAATACGGAATATCCTGTAGGGTTAACAATACAGTCTGTCTCATCATGGCCCATTCTCTTTTCTAAACAATATTGTGTTAACTCATTTCAATATATTATCATTTTAATTCATTCATCTATTACTTATAATCACAATATACATTCATTCATAGGAGGAAACAACAAATGAATTCAGATCGAAAACTGCGCTGGGGAATTCTTGGTAGCGCTAGCATTGCCGTAGGATCCGTTATTCCAGGTTTGCAGCAATCCGAGTTGAATGAAGTGACTGCCATTGCTAGTCGAGATGAAGAAAAAGCAAAACAAACTGCTGACAAACTCGGCATTCCTCAAGCTTATGGCAGCTATGAAGCTTTGCTTGCTGACGATTCCATTGATGCGGTCTACATCCCGCTTCCGAACCATCTGCACCGGGAGTGGACACTCCGTGCCGCAGAAGCTGGTAAACATATTTTGTGTGAGAAGCCACTGGCACTGACGGAGCAGGAAGCTCAGGAAATGGTGCAAGCCTGCGAAGACGCTGGTGTGCATCTCGCTGAAGCTCTCATGTACCGACATCATCCACGTTATGATCAGATTAAGGATATTATCGCCAGCGGAGAAATTGGTGAGATCCGCGGCATTCATAGTACATTTTCGTTCAACAGTTCAGGCTCTACAGGTAATGTTCGCTTTCGGCGTGATTGGGGCGGCGGTGCGCTGTATGATATCGGCTGTTATTCCATCAGTGCAGCACGCTTGATACTTGGTCAAGAGCCTTCGGCGGCAACCGTCATTGGCATGTTCTCCCCTGAACATGATCATGTGGATATGATGGCTTCCGGCTTGCTTGAGTTCGACAATCATATTGGCGTCACCTTTGACAGCAGCATGTGGGCAGCCTTCCGCAACACACTGGAGGTACTTGGAACAGATGGCATCATTGAGGTTCCTTCTGCCTTTATCAGCAATAGGGATCGCAGCTCCAACTTCTTCGTAACTGTTGACGGTGAGCGTAAGGAGATTGAAGTCCCACAGGTCAATCACTACTCCCTCCAGGGCGACGATATGGCACGAGCTGTGCTTCAAGGTAAAGCTCTGCGCTTCGATCCATCCGATGCTATAGCCAATATGAAAGTACTCGAAGCTTGTCTTCGTTCAGCGGAAGAACGTACACGCATTACACTATAAGTAGAGAGGATGAACTGAATTATGGAATACATTGAAATTGCTGGTGCAGGTAAACCTATCTCCCGACTGATTAAAGGAACCGATTATTTTTACCATGATTCCTATGAGAAAGCAGCTACGAACATGGATGCATTCTTGGCGATTGGCGGTAATACCGTTGACTCCGCGCATATTTATTGTGGCGGGCAGAGTGAAGAAGTGCTCGGACGTTATATGCAGGAACGGGGTAACCGTAACGAGATCGTTATTTTGACCAAAGGTGCGCATCATGACCAGAATGGCCCACGCGTTAACGCTGATGCTATCCGCAGTGACCTTCTAACCAGTCTGGAACGGCTGCAAACGGAACATGTGGAGCTATATGCCCTGCATCGGGACGATCCCAACACACCCGTTGGAGTGATTCTCGAAGCATTGAACGAACATATTGAATCCGGCAAAATCGGCGCGATCGGCGCCTCCAACTGGACCTGGCAGCGGCTAGAAGAAGCTAATGCATATGCAGCTGCTAACGGTCTGAAAGGTTTTACATTCAGCAGTCCGAATCTCAGTCTCGCCAAAGCGAATGAACCGTTCTGGGCCGGCTGTGTATCGGCAGACGATGAAACACTGGCATGGCATGAACGCACCAAGCTTCCTTTGCTGTCCTGGTCATCCCAGGCTCGTGGCTTCTTTACCGGACGATTCACACCTGAAGTTCGGGACAATGAAGATCTGGTTCGTGTGTTTTACAGTGACGGTAACTGGGAACGTTTGCACCGTGCTGAACAATTGGCCGAGTCGAAAAAGACTTCCCCCATCCAGATTGCTCTCGCTTATGTATTGAATCAGCCGTTTCCAACCTGTGCGTTGATAGGTGCCCAGAATCAGGCAGAATTGCTCTCCTGTGACGAAGGTTCTCGTATCACACTAACTCGTGAAGAACTCGATTGGCTGGATTTGGGCAGTAATGTAAAACCAAGCGTGTAAAACTGGCATACACTTTTAATTCAATCTTGATAGTGAAAGGACTGACTCTTCCGCGATGTAGCGGAGTGGTCAGTCCTTTTTGGAATGCCAGCTAACCATTCAACCATTGTAGCCATGCCGCAGGCAGGATCAATAATCGCTTTTCGCTAGGATCAGCATATCGCCAAACTTCGGGTCCAGACTTGTCCTCTATTACGGATTACACCCATCTGGCTGTCATGAAAAAGTAATAAAAAGAGACTACCCGCCAGAAATATTTCTCTGGAGGTAAGCCCCTTTTTAATATGAGATAGTCAAATTTTTAAAGTAATGACGATGATATCGTTACGATTACAGCTTCACGATTTGACCAGTCTTCTCGGATTCAAATGCTGCCAGAATCACTTGCAGGGAACGCAGACCTTCTTCACCGGAAATGCTTGGAGGTGTTTGCGTTACAATCGACTCGACAAAAGCGTCAATAACGCCGCTTGGTACTTGTTTCTCGTTGGTAGACATTGCGCCTACTTTGTATGTTTCAACCGTACCGTTAGTCAGCTCAACGATAACCTCGTCACCATCTACCGTTCCGATCTTCATCACACCATTTTCACACCACAGAACCGTACTGTTATCTCCTGCTCTGTATTGTGTCCAGCTCGCTACCAGCGTACCGATTGCACCGCTCTTCATGCGAAGCAGGCATGTTGCGTTATCGTCCACTTTGGTGTTTTCCTTGTGCAGTGTGCTGATGAAACCAGCAACCTCGGATACTTCATCATCCAGCAAATAGCGGATAAAGTCCGATTTGTGCACGCCCAGGTCACCCATGGCTCCCATAATCGCTTCTTCTTTGCGGAAGAACCAGCTTTCTGCACCGTCTACGCTCCAGCCTTCCGGACCTGGATGACCAAAGGAAGTACGGAAATTCAGGACTTTACCGAGTTTGCCGGAGTCCAGAATTTCTTTGGCTTTTACGTGTGGAGGCATCAAACGTTGGTTGTGTCCAACCATCAGATACACACCGTTTTTCTTGGCAGCTTCAATCATTTGCTCGCCTTCTTCGGTAGTAACCGCCATCGGTTTTTCCACCAGTACATGTTTACCGGCATTCGCAGCAGCAATGGCCATCGAAGCATGCAGGTAGTTCGGCGTACAAACGCTGACCGCATCCACTTCTTCGCTTGCAAGCAATTCTTCGTAGCTAGAGTAAGCTTTACCGCCGTAAGTTTCGGCCATCTTCTCCGCACGCTCCACGATCGGATCGGCAAAAGCGACAAGTTCTACGTTCTCATTGGCAGCGTACTCTGGAATATGTCTGCGCTCGGCAATGGCTCCACAGCCGAATACAGCAACTTTAATTTTACTCATGTACAAATGTCTCCTTTGACAAATAAATTAGAATTGGTTCAAGTAATTCTGTTTCAGCCAGTTATGGCTGTTGGCTACGCTTTCAAGCGGTGGATTCTGGCAAACGTCCTGTTCCACGATCAGCCATTCTACACCTGCACTTGTAGCCGCTTCAATAACAGCTGGCAGATTAACTGAACCTTGTCCCAGTTCCAGTGTCTTCATCTGGCCCTGTTCGTCTTTGCTGAAGTCTTTCAAGTGAAGCAACGGCAGACGGCCTGCATATTTGTTGATATACTCAATCGGATTTTGTCCAGCAAATTGCACCCAACATACGTCCATTTCCACTTGAACCGCTTCAGGTGTCGTTTGAACAAACATTGCATCAAAGGCATTTTCGTCGCCAACCTGACCGTGGAATTCAAAATCATGGTTATGATAACCGAAGATCAGACCTTGTTTAGTCGCTTCTGCACCATATTGTTGCAATTCGTTGAACAGTTTGGTCCAGCCTTCTGCATTCTCTGGACGATCTTCGGGCATCAGGTAAGGGCAGATCATATATTGAGCCCCAATAGTTTTGAGGTAGTCGATTTGTTGTTGCAGATCTTCACGCATAGCATGTAATGAAACGTGGCTGCTGAAACCTTTCAGTCCAAGCTCATCCAATAGCGCTTTCATTTCTTCGGCAGGAATGTCACCATATCCGGCGAATTCGACACCTTCATAACCAAGCTCTGCTACCTTGCGCAAAGTTCCACGGAAATCTGCTGCAGTTTCATCACGGAGTGTAAACAATTGCAAACCAATATTAAGTTTTTTCATAATAGATGCACCTCTGCTCTCAAATTTGCTTTCATTGCTCTATCTGGTATCATCCTAACGCAAAACAGGCTAGAATGAACATATACAATATCGTCAGAACATGAACTATCTGATCAAATTTTTAAATTTGGAGGATACATCTTGTGGAAACCTCAGTACTGATCTGTGACTATTCCTATCACTATAAGGCGTTTAACCATAATATGAAGGGCGAGTTGCAGACTTATCTGTTCCGTCTGCAAACCGAAGGATCTTGCAAGGTATATGTGCAGGATGAAGAATTTAAGATGACTGGCGGCGATTTACTACTGCTTAAACCCGGAGACGATTACTATCTCGTGGTAGAAGAACCTCATAAGGAGGGCCGATTGTCCAGCGGAGACTATTATTTGTTCTGTGAAGGGGATTGGATTGATAGCTGGTGGAAGCGTCACCATCGTTCCACAGTGAGCCACATCGGGCTGGATGATAAATTGGTCAGTCTCTGGCGCAGTATGCTCCTGGAGAAACGCCGTGGACCGCTGGAGGAAAATATAGAACTGAATGACGTACTGCTGCGTGGTTTGTGTCTGTATATCGATCGGGCCATCAAGGAGAATATCCAGACGGATCGTTCTGTTTCCTCGACACTGAAGCTGAAACGATTCATTGAAGAGCATGCCACTGTGACCTTCAAACTCGAAGAAGCCGCCCGCTACGCAGGACTAAGCCTGTCTCGTGCGGTGCGATTGTTCAAGGAGCACTATGGCCAAACGATGATCCAGTATGCGATTGAGATTCGGCTGAACGCTGCCTTGGAGCGTATGAAGTACAGCGATATGACCCTAGAGCATATTGCCGAAACATGCGGCTTTGCAAGCTATTCCTATTTTCACCGGGTATTCCGATCCCACTTTGGAATGTCCCCGGCTGAATATCTCAAATCCCAGGCCCATCAATCCATTGATCTGGAGCATTTATAAGTGTAGTTGTGGCTCGATCCTCTTCCTTCTTTATAATGAAAGCAGCTGATTTCAATCGGCTGCTTTCTTTCAAAAAAACCTCTTGTAGTTCCCATGACTTCACGAAAACAAACCTGTATAGTTAAAATATAGTATTCTTACAGATTCATACATAGGATTAGTCTTATACACTACCACTCTACTATTTGGAGAGATTTCAATGGAAACCAAACGTAAAATTTTAATTATCGAAGACGAACATGATATTTCGCGCATTTCGCGAGATTATTTGACCAAAAATCAGTATGAAGCCGCAGTGGCCAGCAATGGACAAGACGGGTTGCAGATGATGGATATGCTCCAGCCGGATTACATTATTCTAGATATCATGCTTCCGGATATGGACGGGATCGATGTATGCCGGGAAATTCGGCGGAGAAACAACATTCCCATTCTCATATTGAGTGCACGAGGCAGTGATACCGACAAGGTGCTCGGCCTGGGATTCGGGGCGGATGACTATATGACCAAACCCTTCTCCCTAAGCGAGTTACTCGCCCGCATCAATGCTCATTTCAGACGATATGACAGTTTAGCTTTAGTGACCGAACGAGACGGAACAAATCTACTACGTTTGGCTAACCTGGAAATTGATAAGAAAGCCTATAAGGTCACTTTAGACGGTAACGAGGTTTCTCTTTCCGCCAAGGAATTTGAGCTGCTGCATTATCTCGCGAGCAATAAAAATCAGGTCTTTTCCAAGTCTCAGTTGCTCGATGCAATCTGGGGATATGCTGCATACGGGGATGAAAATACGGTAACTGTGTATATTCGCAGGCTGAGAGAAAAAATCGAGGCATATCCCTCCCATCCGTCTGTTCTAAAGACCGTTTGGGGCGTAGGATACAAATTCAATCATGAATAGGCAAAGATTGGAGGAGACAACATGTCACTGAACACCTGGTCGGCACGATGGCTCAAAGCATCGTTCTTCCTCCTGTTTATTCTGATCGGATGTAGTCTGGTTTTATTTCTTAATCTGCTAGAAAACCGAAATTCGACTGAGTCTTCTGTGTCCATCCAGCAAGTTCGTCTCCGGGTTAACCCCATCCTGCTTAACCTGGAACAGAATATTCATCTCCTGCAGGAAACAAGAGTACGAGAAAATCTTCTTTCTATCGTCAAGGAAAACGGGGTAGAGCTTTCTTATGTTGGATTGGATGGGACTATATTGCTGTCCTCTTCTCCCACCTCCGAAGGAAAACAAGTCAATCTGCGATCAGCCCTGCATTATGATCTGAATCATGCCGTACAGGCCACGAACGGAAACGATTCGCTTAACATCGCTTTCCCTGTTATGGCTGGTCCCGAAGGAAGCCAGATCGGCAATGCCCTCTTCACGATTCCTAAGGCATTGGTTATGGTGAAAGAAACGGTGATATTCCCTTTCTTTATTTTGGGTACGCTTTTGATCACCTCTATGGTTCTTGGCATTTATCTAGTGTTGATGAAGAGAAAATTTAAGACACAGCTGCTCTCCCCCATTCATCAGTTGAAGAAACATGCCGAATCCATTCTCAAAGGACAATATAATGAACCGGTACAGTATAACCGCATGGATGAGATGAGCGAACTATACGCCATGTTTGATCTGATGCGTACAGAAATTATGCATTTAAGCGAACTTCGTATCCGGCAGGAAACTGCGCAAAAAGAACTCATTACCAATATTTCTCATGATATCAAAACACCGATTACAACAGTAAAAGCCTACATAGAAGCTATTCTGGAAGGAATATGCTCCGATAAAGAAACTCTGATGGAGTATATGAAAGTCATGCAGACCAATACGGACAAAACAGCCCGTCTTGTCGAGGACCTGCTTGTTCATGCATTGCAAGAGCTGGGCCAGATATCGGTGGAGCCGCGTGAGGTTTACAGCCGTTCCGCATTTGAAACGATGTTGAACCCCATTGGACATAGCGTACGAATGAACGGTCTGAAGTATGAGGAGCCGGAGTACATTCCCAATGTTCTTATCCGAATGGACCCTATACGAATTGAACAGGTCCTGTCCAATCTGGTTTCCAATGCGCTCAAACATACCGTCCCGGGAGATTCTATTCGGATTAACGCGGAACTTGATTTAGGTAAATTGAGGATTAGTATCGCTGATTCAGGGCAGGGAATTCGAGCTCAGGATATGCCTTTTGTGTTTGAACGATATTTTAGGGGGAATTCCTCACCTTCCGCAAGGAATATTCATGAGGGAACCGGTCTCGGTTTGTCCATCTGCAAAAGTATCATTGAAGCCCACGGAGGACATATTTCCTTTTCCAGCAAAGAGGGTCAGGGCACCTTGTTTCAGTTTACTCTTCCAATCTGCTGAGCAGTAAAGTGTATTTTCTATCCATTTACCAATAGGGCTGTAATACTTTATTCATAATTTGATAAGTCTTTCTCAACATCCCCCTATTAGAATGAATCGTATACTGTCATGGGGAGTGATCTGCTTGACCAAAACATCCATTATCCGCGCTCAAAACTTATGCAAGACATATAATACTGGAAGCGAGCAATATCATGCCATACGCAATGTTGATCTTGATATTTATGAAGGGGATTTTACCGTCATCATGGGTAATTCCGGCTCAGGCAAATCAACGCTGCTCTATCTGTTGAGCGGACTGGACCAATTGACAGCCGGCGAGGTTTATTTTCAGGATCAGCGTATTGACGCCTATAGTGAGCGGGAAATGTCCGAATTCCGTACCCGTAGAATCGGCTACATCTACCAAAGTATCAATCTGGTGCCCGATCTTTCCATCCAGGATAACATCGCTTTGCCAGGTTACATTGCCGGAAGCAAAAAAAGTGAGGTCAAGGCACGTGCCACCCACCTCATGAAGGCAATGGATATCGACGGACAGAATAGCCGTCTCCCCTCCCAAACCTCGGGTGGCCAGCAGCAACGAGCAGCTATTGCACGTGCGCTGATCAATTCACCGGACATCATCTTTGCAGATGAACCCACGGGAAGCCTCAACTATGAGCACGGGAAAGCCGTGCTGGATATCCTGACCGATATCAACCGTAAGGGACAGTCTGTTGTGATGGTTACGCATGATATCAAGGCAACCTGCCGGGCGGATCGTCTGATCTTTATCCGGGATGGCAAGGTTGGAGGTATTCTCGAGTTTGACAAATATGACGAACACCAGATCCAGAATCGGGAATCGATGGTCTTCGCGTTTGTGTCGGGAAAGGAGTAATTTATGGCTGCTATGTTGAAACTGAGCCTTTCCTACCTGAGCAAAAATAAGACACAGAATCTGTTTATCACCTTGCTCATTTTGCTATCTACACTACTGGTATCTACTGCGGTTATTATTCTGGCCAACACGGGCAATCTGTTCAACGAAATGCACACCCGGACCAACGGGTCCCATCAAATATTGACGTTTGATAAAGGACTGAATGACCCTAAAGCCGTCTATGAATGGTGGGCTGAACAGGACGGAGTTGAGGTTTCACCTTTGCTCACGTATCGTACCTTGTCCGGAATCGCCTTCAAAGGCATGGACATTCCCAACCTTTATCTGTACATGATGAATACCCCTCAGCCGCCCTGGGCCGTCGATGAACTGATCTTTTCGAGTGGTGCGCAGAGTTCGGCTCCCGAACAAGGGAGCGTATGGATTCCCACTTCAATGGCGAATGCCTATGATATAGCCGTAGGAGATACCGTTAATTTCAAAACAGGGTCCTCCGCGCTTGATCTTCGGGTATCCGCGATTGTAGTCGATGTACCTTACGGTGCACCATTCACCAATGCGGCAAGGATCTGGATGAACAGTACAGACTACCAGAATGACTTCCAGGCACTCGCAGGAAAAGATAATTATATGATGGGTATCCATTTTGATGATTATCGAACCAACTCCAGTTATTGGGATCGTTACACCAGTGAGACCCATACCCCTTTCTTGGAAACCAAGATGGAGTTTGAGAGTATCTCTTCCTTCTATCTGATTATCAATCAGATTATTGGATTCATTATGATTTTCCTGGGTGCTGTCATGATGGTTATCGCTCTCATCACCATTGGATTTACCATTTCGGATGCTATTCTGGCCAACTACAAAACAATAGGGATTCTGAAATCACTGGGATTGACCTCCGGGAGAACAATCGGTACCTATGTTATTCAATATGCTTTGCTGTCCATCATTGCCGTTATTCCAGGACTGGCGCTGAGCGTGTTTGTATCCAAATTCATTATCAACATTTCTGTGTCTTCTCTGCGAACTGGCAATGGAGATGTACCGATGGAAGGCATCGGAGCAGCCATGTTAGTCGGCATACTACTGTTTGCGCTGGTAATATTATTCGTTGTGTTATACGCCAAAAAGGCGCGCAGCATCGAGCCTGTGCAAGCCATCCGCTACGGTATGTCGGAAACTGAAAATACCCGCTTGGCCCGACGAATGAATTCGCCTCTAGCCAACCGGGTTGGATTTGCCCGGCTGCCAGTAGCCGCCGTCATTGGCATACGAAATCTGATCAAGAATACCAAGAGCTCTGTTCTGATGCTGCTGTTAACCACGATGGCTGCCTCTGTGCTTGTCCTTGGATATGTTGTACTGACCAGCATTACCGGAATTTATCAGACAGCTGCCAAGTGGGGCTACGACAATGCTAACATCGCCGCCGTCGTTGTGAACAAATCTACCTTCCCCAAGGATGAGTTAAAGCAGGTGCTGGAAGAGGACCTTCGCATCAAAAATGTGGGCTGGCAAGGGAACATCACAGGGGTTATCCTTCCAGATGATTCAACCGACGTGGCCAGCCAGTCTACCAGTCTTTATCTAAGAGTACTGGATGGAAGCTATCAAGATCTTGGTTTTGAGACGTTGAGAGGAAACAATCCGGAACTCGAAAATGAAATTTCAATCGGGGTTAGTGTTGCCAAGATGTTCAACAAGGATATTGGAGATCTCATTGATCTCTACATTGAAGGAGAGAAGCGCACGTTCATGATTTCGGGCATCTATCAGGCCATCTCCGACTTGTCGGTATCCGGAAGAATCACAGCTCAAGCGGTTCGAAGCGTGAATCCGGATTACGGAGATGTAAATGTGGCGTTTATCAATGTCAACGATCCTTCACAGGCAGGAGCTATTGCTAACCAATTGAATGAGCGGTTCAAAGACTCTGCTTCCATCGTCACACAAAAAACGCTGCTGGATTCTGTTTATGCAGAAGCTGCAAGCATTTTTGTGTACCCCATGGCTCTAATTGGTCTGCTGTTCATTTTGGTTACATTTATCATTATCTTCAGCACCTGCCGGATCAGTATTCGCAAAGAGAGCAAGACGTATGGCATTTATAAGTCGATTGGAATGACATCCGGCAGTATTCGGTCCTCTATTACATTGGGAGTTGTATTGTTATCCCTGATCGGTTCGATGTTTGGCGTTATTGCAGGTGTGTACCTTCTTCCATTATTGCTTGAAAAGGTGCTCTCTGGATACGGTATCGTACAAATCCCGTTGGTTCTGAATTGGTGGGGGATTATACTTTTCTCTTCTCTGAGTATCCTTGCAGCAGCTTTTGGCTCCTGGAGATCAACCAAGGTGATTCGTCAGGCATCCCCGCGCATTCTTGTTATTGAATAATATGCAGCAGACAGACATTAAAACACATGACAATATATTTCAACAAAACTCTAAATCCGACACAAAAATAGTCCTATATACCTAGCAATGATAGATATGATAGACTTAATGGCATACTATGGTAAAGGAGTTAATTTCTTTGTACAACAAAAATAAAACGAGTAAATTGTTGAAGTGGATCGCTTGGATTGCATCATTCTATCCATTATTGCCGGTATCCTCGTTGGGCAAAATGAGTTCAATGGCTTTCAATGGTCTTTGGCTCTTCCAGTTATGATGAACGGTATTATAGCAGGACTATTGTTACTAGGTGTTGCGGAGATCATACGGTTGGTGCAGGATATTAAAAATGAAACGGTAGGTCCAGATTAAGTTTGACCTCGATCTTTGTTAAGGGGCTGTTTATTTTGAAATGGTTTTGTATTCGAATTTGTTTATTAATCAGCATCCTGAGTGTAGGATTGTTGTCGATTGGCACGCCTTCGGCCTGGGCTAAGACCGTGCCACAACTTGAATGGGTCAAGCAGGTCGATTCTGGCCAATGGGGGGATGGATTCACTCCGCATTACTTCAGACTGGATTCATCCGGCAACCTAAACATTCTGGTGAGAAAGGTTGTGAATGAGGACCTCATATATGTGGAGAACATTAGTGGTGAAACCGGGGACATCCGATGGTCCAAGCCAGAATCTGATTATGGTTCAACCAGTGATGGTTACATGTATACTTTCAAACCTGCTGAAACTGATGACTATGAAAAAAGATTTGATGATATTATTACGGTCTCGGATCTGACAACCGGTAAACCGATATGGTCCTCAATAAACCCTTACTTTCGTGAAGGTCAGTCCTCAGATTTCACCAAAAACGGAACAGTTTATTCTTTTACTTATCACAAAAACAAATATATAACTCTTTATTATTATGATGAACAGGGACATCGAAGCAAAAAGCTTGTTCTCCCCTATATGCAATACTACACAATAGAAGGCAATTTTATTTTAGGTCAACCGGGCAACAAAAGTCCGTATACTCATGTTTTTGATCTTTCTACAGGTAAGAAGCTAACGGTGCTGACCAATGAAACAACCTTGCCCTACGGGAATAGGGTTACGGACGATGGAACCCTAATAACCCGGAAGTTTATCAATAACCGTGAACTTGAGTTGAGGGCGTACTCGCCTACGGGAGCTTTGAAATGGAAGTATGATTTTTCTTTTAAAAAAGGGCCTCCCCAGATATTTATCATCCATAATCGTGTGCTGTATCTGGAACAAACCGCAGGCAATATCATGCTTATGAATTCGGATGGAAAATTCATTACAGGAGTCAATGAAAATCCCTTCTACATGCAAGGTGATCCAAATAGCCCTCTGAAAATGGCAATCGATTTACAGAGTTTTATGTACATCCAATACACGGAACAGGGAATAGAACTCGTGATTAGAGATTCAAATAATCTGAGAGAGCTCTATCGGGTGACACAGAACGATTGGAACGATGTAAGGTTTAATCAAGATGAATTGTTCCTCAATAAGCAAAATGAATTATTTTTCCTGCCTTCCGACGGGCAGACGATAAGAAAGTATCAGTTACTTCCATAATCCAGAGAACATTACATAAGGAGTCTACCAATCATGAGTTTAAAGCGAATCAACTATTGGCTTATAGCCAGCCTATGCTTCTTCCTTGCAATCCCATCCGAGCCAGCTCTGGCTAAAGATCTGCTGCAATTCCAATGGGGGTATGATATTACCAACGGTGGACAGAGTGCAACAAGCTCATATTCAATGAAGAGTGTTACAGATGCCATGGGGAATGAAAGTCTTCTCGTAACTAAAGTAGACAAGAATAATGATTATTATATCGACAGTGTAGATGCCAAAACAGGGGAGCTCCTTTGGTCGATTCCAACGGACAACGAGTACACGCTTTCCGATGATGGATACATGTTTATTTTTGCCGATAATCAAGTGAGTGCCAAGCATATAGCCACAGGTCAGATCCGTTGGACAGCACCTCTGCCCGGGCCGCCAGAAGATTGGAGACTATACTCGGCTGAATCAGCCATTCCAGGCGAAAATGGAAGTCTATATTTGATTTCAGTCTCCCATGATAATAAAAGCAATGTACTCTACTATTACGATGCTAGTGGAAATTTAAGTCGAAAGTTCAAGGTTCCATATTTTATGCAGCAGATTCATGGTGATGTGATTGTCGGCAGTAAATTTGGCGATAATCCCGATTTTTACTTGATTAGCCTGACCAGCGGACAAAAAATTAAAACGATTACTGGTGGTAAAGGTTACAATGGGATTAAGAGTCTATCTGACGGCACATTCCTGCATTATAATATCTACAAAAAAACAATAACGCTTAAAGGCTACAACAGCACAGGGCAGCTAAACTGGACAAAACAACTTCCTTATAAGGAATATTCAACAGAGCTTTTTGCATTGAAAGGTCGTTTTATATTTGTGGATTATAAAAATAAACGAATCAAGCTATATTCATCTTCAGGTAGATTAATTGCTGAGAAGGCATACCTGCCAGTATCATATCCCAATATGGCTTTGGATGGCACAAGTTTGATGTTTAAATCTGAAAAGAATGACGCAGATGAACTAGAACTAATAATTATGGACACAAACAACCTGAAGGTTTTGTACACTTACAAAAATGGCGAATTTGATCTTCATAAGGAACGTCTATTTCTCAATAACACAACGGGTCTGTACATCCTAAGCGACGAAGGTCGTACCTTAGTTAGCACTCAGTTAATTAAATAGCATAATCAGAAGCATCAAAAGCATCACAAGAGGAATGTCCTCATGTTGATGTTAACGCTAAATCACACTGAAAAAGCCCTCACCAATCCAGTAATGGGTCGTGAGGGCTTCTTTATATTTGGTTGTATCTCTAGCTTTTCGGGGTACAACTCTACATCAAGTCTTTTAATTCCGCCACTTCTTTGCAAGTTCACCAATCTGATGTGGCGTCGTGCGGCAACAGCCGCCAATAATTTTTGCACCCGCAGCAACCCACTGTTCCGAAGCATCACTCATACTGCCACACGTTCCCTGTCCACTCCACGTCTTCGTTGCAGCATCGTATACTTCTCCCGAGTTCGGATACACAATAACAGGTTTGTCGCTGGCACGGCTGAGAATACTTACGGCTTCTGTCACCACTTCCATGGGAGCACAGTTCAGGCCAATCGCAGCAATCTGCGGCTCGGAACCAAACAATCGTGCACATGTCTCAATCGGCGTGCCTTCGCTGATTGCCGTCCCGTCTTTTAAAGAAAAAGATAACCAGGCATACGCATGAGGAAACTCCTTCAGTAAATCAACCAGCACCTGTGCTTCCTGCAACGAAGGAATCGTCTCAAACGCCAGAATATCAGCACCCGCTTCAATCAGCGCCGCCATACGCGGACGATGGAATGCAGCCAACGTCTCATCCGACACGCCGTAGTGACCGACATACTCCGATCCATCAGCTAGATAAGCGCCGTAGGGCCCAACGGATGCAGCAACCATCGGTCGTGGCCGAGCCAAGACCCCTGTCTCCAAGACATCAGACGTTTGTTGTGCCGTTCCGAATACCAGATTGCCCTCCGGTTTGACTGCCGTGTTTTCAAATCCCCCGTCCTGCACTTCTGCCCATATGTCATCTCTCGCCTGTGCAGCCAGTTCCACCGTCTTGCGAATAAGGTCCAACGCTGCTTGCTCGCCGATTCCTCTCTTGCGGAACCCCTCCACCGTCGCCTGATAACTGGATGTAATTGCACAGTCGGCTCCTGCGCGGAAATAATCCGCATGGACCTGAACGATAACATCTGGATTCTCGAGCAATACACGAGCCGACCATAGTGGATCATCCAGATCACACCCATGCTGTTCGAGTTCCGTGGCCAGCGCTCCATCCAGAATCATGACCGGATACTCACGCAGGATCTGTTCTATGGGATTAGTCTGTACAATATAAACGAGATAATAGGCACCGCTGGATACAGTGGCGTACGATAGACAAGATCTTTGACCGCATGTCCTTCCCGGATATACTGTCTGCGGAACATATACTGTGAAGCACTGATGCTCATCCATGCCGCAACGACAGCCAGACCTGAAATGGAGACCAGTGTAATATACACGGTACCTGGCGCAATGATGCTGGACAGCAGAGCCAGTGCACCACCCACCATACTGATCAGAAGCGCATTCAATGGTACTCCGCGTTTGGTCAACTTGGCAAACCACGGAGAGATCGTTCTCTTGTCAGCCAGAGACCAGAGCATCCGTGAAGATGCATAGAGGCCCGAATTGGCAGCAGAGAGAATCGCCGTCAGAATAACAAAGTTCATAATGTCTGCTGCATAGGGTACTCCCACCCGCTCCATTACCGCTACAAACGGACTTTCCAATACACTGGCATCCGACATAGGCAACAAGGCCGAGAGAATAACAATCGTTCCGATAAAAAAGATAATTAAACGCCACAGTGTGGTATGGATCGCTTTTGGAATCGTCTTCTCCGGATTCTCTGTTTCCCCGGCAGCAATCCCAATCAATTCGGTACCCGAGAACGCAAAGTATACGGCAAGCATCGTCATTAGTATCGCAGTAGCCCCATTGGGGAACCAACCAGATGCTGTAATATTGGATAGAAACGGTGCAGGTTCCGAATCTGCCATTGGAATAATACCGAACATGGCTGCGCCCCCAAGAATAATGAAGACTAAAATTGCAAGGACTTTAACTGCGGAAAACCAGAACTCCGATTCCGCAAAAAATTTGACGGTCAGCGCGTTGAACAGGAAGATCATAAGAGCAAACAATGTGCTCCAGATCCAAACATTCACTGAAGGAAACCAGCGCTGCATCAACAGCCCGGCCGCTGTAAATTCGGAACCGAGGGCAACCGTCCAAGTGAGCCAATACAACCAGGCTACAGTGTATCCTGTTGCTGGTCCAATATATTTTGCCGCATAGCTATGAAACGCCCCTGTCTCTGGCATATGAACAGAAAGTTCACCTAGACAGAGCATGACCAGCTAGACGACAATCGCTCCGATCAGATAAGACAGAATGGTACCGATCGGTCCTGCCTGCTGGATGGTATAACCCGAACTAAGAAAAAGACCTGTACCAATGACACCACCAAGTGAGAGCATGATTACATGACGTGCCTGCATTTTGCGCTGAAAATGCCCTGTATCTTTGTTGTTATTCATGTCTGCTCCCCTACTTCTTCATCCAGAAAACAACAAAACAAAAAGACACACTCTTCCTGAAGAGTGCGCCGTTACTGACAAATAAAAAGAAACGTCTCTCTTATTCCGTCGATGATCCCTGATTTGTGATTTTAACTTTAATATCATACGTGATCGGAATTTCACTAAACGTTTCGTCCCAGTTATTTTTAATTTTCTTCCATACCCGTGGATATTTAATTCGCAGCTTATCGCCAAACCCTGCTGCATCCACCTTGTAGACATCCTGCATTTTGTGAAGCAATTGATCTACCTGTTGTTCAGCCATATGACCGAAGTCCTTCTCCAGACCATCCAGATAATGCTCAGAACCATGCGCTTCCGGAGCTGTCCAATTTTCCATAAACCAGCCGTCTGATTCAATTTGAACATGAAATGAAATATCGTCCCCCTTAACTGTGGGAATAATTTTCGATTTTATGTGTTTAATCTCGTAGGTTATAGTGCTGCCGTCTTTGTGTGTATACGTCTTAACGACTCCACCTTTCGCTTTTCCTTGTACCCAGGATAGTCCCTCCATGTCCGTCTGATTCAGACTTCCGATCCATCGGTTCGTTTTCCCGCTAAAAATGGCCGCTCCCGAAAACTTGTGTTCCCCCTCATAGGAGATGACATTTTGCAGCAAATAGCTCGACCCCGATTGCATGGTTGCATCCAATTTGGCGAGTGAGACTGGTGGCAGAATTTTATTGGTACGATAC
This sequence comes from Paenibacillus marchantiae, assembly GCF_028771845.1. Classification (NCBI taxonomy): domain Bacteria; kingdom Bacillati; phylum Bacillota; class Bacilli; order Caryophanales; family Paenibacillaceae; genus Paenibacillus; species Paenibacillus marchantiae. The sequence goes on from NZ_CP118270.1 coordinate 259,116, forward strand.
ACATTGTCCACAAGTCCGGTAAGGTAGAATGAAGGAATCTCACTGGGATCGTTGGACGTCAATGCATCCAGTGCCCTGCGATCACTGACAACAACCAGACAGCTTGGCCGAATATCATTATCACGCAACACAAAATCAAGCAGTTGATCCAGTCTGAATTTCCGGGTCACCTCGGAGGACACCACGATGACTTTCAGATGATGTCCAATCAGCGGCCGGTCTCTTCTCAGAGAGAACTGACGAAATATCTGTATAACTGAATCGCCTGTTAATTGTTCGTTAAAATAGGACTTCCCTGCTCCAGGGGATCCTTGCTGACTCTCTTCCTTGGATGATCCCTTAGGAACAATCTGAACCGTAGCTGTGATATTATTCCTTTTCGGATAGTGTCCACCCTGTTCATTCACACTCTTCTCAAATTCTGTCTCTTTGGCAACATCAATACCCAGTCCCACGTACACACTAAGATCCTCAATCTCTTTGCTGCTCCAGCATCCAGAGGTAAACAACAGCAGCATTAATCCAGGCAGCAATAGCGCTAATCTGACTTTGCGACTCATGCATACTTCCCTCCTTTTTTGCGGAGGATGCTAATCAACAGCAGGACTGTAGGCAGAATTCCAAATAGGTAAATAGATAAATTACCCACCGCATCCCCCAGTTGAAATGTTTCGTTCACATCCTTGGGAATTAAGGCGATGATATAAATTACAGGCAGCAGGATAAACATGGCGGGTAAAATTTTCTTGCTTTTGAACAACTGGGCACAGCCAACGGTAGCTGCATAGTGTGTGATCGAAAAGGTCGAGAAGATTTGCATGATCCAGATCACGAGCAGCAGCGATTCAAAACGCTCAAAGATCAATCCCTGTAGCTCAAAGCTTCTCATCAGATCCAGGGTAGGCCACGTTCGAGTTTTCATGCCTTCAATGGAAAGACTTCCGATTACCATAACTACCGTAATTAAGTAGATGCCTGTCGGAACGAGCGTACCCCACATTACCGCTTTGATCCCTTTTTGCGGGTGCTGCATATAAGCCATGATGACAAACATCACTTCATAGCCCGTATACGCAAGCAAAGTTGACTTAAGTCCCTTGAATACCGGCATAATCCCTTCTCCCAATACGGGTCTCAGGTTATTAATTTCAAACAGTTTGCTGCTAAGCAAAATCGCAATGACAAAAATGATAAGTGTGATGGGCAAAATAATCTCGAATAGACGTGCTACTGCACCTAGGCCACCTGAGTTCAAATAGATGCCCACCCACATGAAGACCATAACAATAGCCCAGACCGGTGTTCCTTCCAGCAGATAAAGTCCGGTTACTTCTGCCATGACCCGAATTTCAAATGCCGAAATGACCAGAAAATAGATAATCGCAACCGCTCCCAGTATAAAAGCAATCCATGAACCTGTTATTTCCTGAACAAACTGAAAACCCGTTTTGCCAGGAAATCGTCGGCACAGGATGACGAGCATAATGCCGATAAACGTGGCGATTAGCCCGGATATGATGATGGAGATCCAGACATCCGGTGTGTCTACCGCCTCAACCGTAGTACGCGGAAGTGTCAAAATCCCAGCGCCCAGCATGTAATTGATAATCATGACTCCGGTCTGGGTTGTCGTCAGCTTATCCGTGGGACGATTCACGTTATCACCTCTTTGCTCTGGTTTAAAATGTTTATGTTAATCTTGCTATTCATCTATTTCTTGCGATCCGGATCGGTAGGGTTCATCATGCGCGGACGCCGCCTCATCATTTTTAATGGTGCACGGATCAGCAGGTCCTTCCATTCGCTCAAGCTATACGGGACCACTGGACTGACATAGGGAACCCCAAAGCTTTTCAGGCGCACGAGATGGCTGCAAATAAGCAGGAAGAACATAATCACCCCGAATAATCCAAGCGCCGCTGCACTGAACATGCCTGTAAAACGTAAAATTCGCAGTGTAATTCCAGCACTATAGGTAGGGATGGAAAATGAGGAGATCGCCGTTACCGCAACTACGATGACGAGAAATGGACTGACAATACCGGCCTGTACGGCTGCATCCCCGATAATGAGACCACCGACGATGCCCATCGCCGGACCGATCGGTTTGGGCAGACGGATACCAGCCTCACGCAATATTTCAATGGCTGTCTCCATAATGAGTGCTTCAATAATGGAAGGAAACGGTACACCATTTCGCGTCTCAATAATGGTCAATGCCAACTTCGTGGGAATCAGACCAGGATGAAATGAAATAAAGGAGATGTACAAGGCAGGAGCAAATAGCGCAATCATGGCTGCCAGAAAACGAAGCATGCGCAGAAATGTGCCTGGTATCCAGCGCTCATAATAATCCTCAGGAGATTGCAGCAGCATGCTGAAGGTTGCGGGCACAATTAAGGCAAACGGTGTACCATCAAGCAGTATGGCAACACGTCCCTCTAACATTCCGCTGATTACGCGGTCTGGCCTTTCCGTGTTTTGGATCTGTTGAAACGGACTCAGCTCATCGTCTTCAATTAGCTGCTCCACATAACCGGATTCCAGCATGACATCCATATCCAATCCTTCTATGCGCCTCTGGACCTCTGCCACAAGCTCAGGATCGGCAATATCCTCTATATACGCGATAGCAAGATCCTTCTTGATCCGGGTACCCACTTCAAATTTCTGAATAAACAAACTCTGATTGCTTCCGAAGCGTCGCAGTATACCTGTATTGTCACTGAGATGCTCCGTAAATCCAATTCTTGGCCCGCGAAGCAATGCTTCGGACAAGGGCTCTTCAATGTTGCGGCTTATTCCTTTGGGTGTGCCAATCATCAGTGCACCTTGCATGCCATCCACAAGGAGTGCATTTTTACCCCCAAGTACTCCCAAGGCCAGCTCCTGTAACGATTCGGTCTCCTGTATCTGGCTGACAGGCAGAAGTTGATTACTTAAATAGTTCTTAATCTGATGTATATCGGCTGGATGAAGGAAGCTCTCCTGTTGCAGTTCCGGTACACCCCTGATCATCAGAGGTGTAATCAGATGCTCATCAATCAATTGCTGGTCCACAAGACCATCAATATACATGACCGCTGCCCTTGTATTCGTGCCTCGTATTGTAAACTCTCGAATATGTACATCAGCATTCTGAGCAAAGGTCTCCTTTGAACTAATTAAATCGGTAACATAATTCCCGGTAAGCTTGATATTGGCATAACGCCCTGTTTCTAAACTCTGGTTCTCATCAGATCCTGATGATACAGATTGCTCGTCGTTATTGCCTTGGTTTTGATCTGTAGAAATTGCGAAGCTTCCCTGATCCACGGAAGAACGAATCCAACGGGTTATTTTCAGAATCGATAGCGGAATGACACATAACAAAAAAGCCTGTAACCATATGGGCCACTCCGGCACGTACGACCAAATCGTTGACCACATCACCCTCACCCCAACATTTCTCTGCGCTATGAACTTGCAGGTATTCCAGAGTATTGTTTCCCCGATTGCTCACAATAATTCCCGTTTTTTTGAACAACAAAAAGCAGATGCCTCTATTGGCACCCGCTTCCCTAGGGGTTATTGGAGTTTACCTTATCTATACGATTTTGGTTACGTGTTGCGCCTTCTCATCAAGTAGATGTGCAGACGCCGCAATGGTTGTAAAATCATTCAACGCCACCTCGATCTGCTGCTGACTTCGCTCCACGTAGCCTTCCACCTTCTGTGTTCCGCCAGAAATGTTCGTAATCTCTTTGGTTATCCCATTCACACTATCCCGAATCTCATTAATGGAATTTTCGACCATGGCCGATAGTTTGCGTACTTCCTTGGCTACAACATCGAACCCGCGCCCATATTCGCCTGCATGTGCCGCTTCAATCGCAGCGTTCAGGGCCAGAAGCTGGGTCTGCGACGCAATTTCGCGAATCGTTTTAACAACTCCCTGGATAGAACGTGCCTGTTCTTGCAAATGATTCAGTGTCGCTCGGTTGTGGGCGGAAACTTCAGATATATACGTGATACTGGACATCAGCTCACGGCTTCGCTCAATGCCGATATCAGCATGTTCGTTCAGATCATGTGACATCGTCTTCAGTTCATTAACTACAGCTGAAATATTATTCTGACGGGTCGTGATGTTTGTAGCTATTTTGGACACACCCAATATATTCTGATTCAATTCATCATAGACGGGCATATATGTCGCTTCAAGCCATACGGGATTTCCCTTTGCATCCTTGCGTTCAACCTTATCCTGGAAGCTAGTACCGTTAAAAATACTACTCCAAAACGCATTATAGTCAGGGCTTTTCACGAATTCGTCGAAACAAAATTGCTCATGCTGCATGCCATACATCTCAGCTACGGAATAGCCCATCGTCTGGGCAAAAACTTCATTTACATACGTAACCCGTCGATCCATATCGAATCGAATGATAGCCAGACTTTTCTCCATGGCCTTAATGACCAGCGCATCGGTAACAACATCTTTTTTTTCCACATCTACTATAGGCAAAGCGATCCCCACTCCCTGACTTCTTCCCATGATTAAACCGTTCTCATTCTGGCAGTTCCTGTTGTAGTGCAATTATGTATTCAACTGAATAGAGACGACTCTATTATTGTATACTCCAATTGCAGTCAATTGGATCACTCCCAAATCAATTTCTAACAATTCGTTACGGCTTGACTTTTTATACCCAATAAACTAACTGTCTAAACAATATTTTTCATGAGCAAATTCTAACACAAAAAGGAGCGGATTAACCGCCCCTAATTATGGTATAACCTTCCATAGCTTTGATGTTATCAGTAGTCGTCTCTGTATATTACGCTACCTGTTTCATCCATCAGTCTCGCGGCAATTTATCTGCGTACCGACTGCGCAAGTCAGCGAGCCGCTCCAGCTTAGACAGCGCATGGTCCTTCTGCATCAATCCCACCGCCAGCACCAGTTGTTCCATTAACAGTAGTGGAGTAACCATGGAATGAAATTCGCCAAGCTCCCCTCTACTAACGTAAAAAGATAACTCCGTCCCCAATCCATATAAGAGGTCTTCCCGATCTGTTACAAGTACGGCTTTACTGCCTGTATCTCTGGCATAATCCAGAATGACCTCTGCTTCAGGCAAGAGTCTTGTAAAACACATCAGCAGCACAACATCCTCCCGTTGCATATGCATCAGTGATTCCAATAATTCATGGCCACCTCCGGCGAGGTGGATGACCGTCAATCCGAATCGGGATAGCCGAAAGGACAATAATTCCGCCAAACCAGCGGAAGGCCCTGGAGCATACACATATACTCTTCGTGCTTCAGCAAGGATCGCTGCTGCGTGCTCCAGATCCCCCTGCTTCATATGGGATAACGTCTCCTGCAAATGGCTGACGGAGGCCTCCAGTAACTGAACGGGAAGGCTGTCCGTATCCATGCGGGATATGGTTTTATTTAATTTAAGGGCAGGTGTAGTGTCTTCGGATGTACGAAGCCGGATTTTGAATGCTTTGGCATTGTCATATCCAACCGCCCGCCAGAAACGGGATACGGTCGCAATACTGACCCCCAACCTGTCCGCAATCTCCTGTTCCGTCATGAACAGAATCTCTTCCGGATTGCGTTCAACAAAATCAGCAATTTTCAGATGACCTGGCGACAGCTGTTCTTTATGAGTAAACAAATTCATTCCGTATGCACTCCTTTTCTCGCTCTGCACTCAGTATATCAGTTGAAAGGAAGAGAAGTGGGTAATGTATGTAATATTTTTTTCATTAAACTCTTAATATGTAATAAAAATTACATTTGATTTACAAATGTCTTCTTTCCCGTTAATACTCTGCCCCTAGACTGTGGCTATGATGATCACCAACTTTCAGGGAGGTATGTAACGATGAAGAAGATGACTGAGCGTTATACGCTGACGTCTTCACAGAAAATGATGGTGTTTGTGCTTTCCATGTCACTGTACGGCTTGTCCAACATGTTCACAGAGCTTATTCCCAAGCTCCAGCTTGGACCGATTGAATTGTCTGTTGAGTACTTTGCCTTCATTCCGCTGACACTTTGCATTTTGTTCCACCCCATGATTGCTGCCCTTGGTGCGGCTCTTGGCGAAGTGATCTTCGGTGAGCTGATGCTGGGGCAATTTGGCGGACTGGGCGAGCTGGAGAAATTCCTTACCTTTTCCTTTGCCATGTATGTCGCAGGACGTATGGTCAGTGATCCTCGCAATCGCAGACAGGTCGGAATCGCAGCTATGACAGGCGTCATCATTCATCAGTTCCTTAGTTCACTGGTGGATATCGGTAAAGTGTGGATTGGTGTGGAGCAGCTGGAAGCCGTCCCTGGACTTGCGGAAAGTGTTGTGCTGATTGAAGGGGTTGGCTTTCTGAATGACGTACTGTTCTCAGGCATCCTGTTCGCTCTGCTGCCTACGCTGTATCTCGTACCCCTACTCTATGGCAAAATTGAACCACTGCTCGGCATCAAACCTCGTAATCCAGGGATGAAGTATGAAGGAATCGGCTTCTTCCGTCCGAAACTGATCCTGATCGGTGTGCTGCTGCTTGGGCTGGCCTTTGGTGCGGAATCCCTGTCCGAAATGGATATCAACTTCGCTGTTTGGGAGACGGACTATGCAGATCAATATGGTTCGGCTTCAATATGGATTAGTATCGGAGCTGCCGCATTGGTTGCTGTGGTGACATTACTGATCATGCGCGCTAAACGAAGCAAAAACAAAACGGTACCCGGTACGGAGAATCGCCCTTATGCATAATGAAATGTCCACATCAGCTTCTGTTTCCGCATCGGATTCTGCCATTTCCATTCAAAATGTCATCTTTACGTATCCTGGCTCCGAAGAGCCCGTCCTGAACGGAGCTTCACTCGAACTCCCACGAGGCAGTTTTACAGCCATTATCGGGGGCAACGGCTGCGGCAAATCCACCCTGTGCAAGTTGTTCAATGGCCTTATTCCTCAATTCTACACAGGAGACTTCTCCGGTGAAGTTCATGTACTTGGCATGCCTGCCGAAGGGCGAAGTGTTGCAGATCTGTCCAGAAAGATCGGTTACGTCTATCAGGATTTCGATAACCAGCTCGTGCGTCCCACCGTCTTGGACGAGGCTTGCTTTGCACCACTCAACTACGGACTGCCCAACTATCGGGAGCTCGGAGAACGCGCACTTGCCATGTGTGGTCTGGATACCATTCATAACCGATACATCTGGGAATTGAGTGGTGGGCAGAAACATCTGCTCGCTCTGGCCGGAGCTCTGTCGCTCGACCCCGATATCCTGATCGTGGATGAACCTGTCTCACAGCTTGACCCGCAGCATGCAAGACTCATCTATGAGTGTCTTTCGAAATTGAATACGGAATATGGCAAGACGATTATCGTCATCGAGCACCATACTGAATTTATCGCCGACTTCTGCGCAGATGTGGTATTGATGGACAAAGGCCGGGTCTTGTGGAACCTTCCTGTTAAGGAAGGTTTGAATCGAATTGCGGATCTGGAACGGCTGGGCATTCAACCTCCTGAGGTTACACGGGCAGCTATTCAGGCTGCAGAGTTATCGCAGGGAGAAAGAGCAAATGCGGGCCTCTCAGGTTCAGAACAACGCTTCCCGATTACTGTGGAAGAAGCAAACGTTTATTTTGCCGAGCATTACCCATCCATTCCATCCGCTTCTTTGCAAAATGAACCTTCATCCTATTCGAACTTGGCACGCGACGTTTCTAGCCAAATTGCAAATACCAAGCGTTCAACGCCTGCCTCGGCTGCTGAACCGTTGATGCCTATTGTACAGTTTCATCAAACCCGGCTGCGTTACAGAGGACTGGGCAAAAAAGAACATGAAGTCATTCGTGGAGTTAATATTTCACTCCATGAAGGAGAACGGATTGCCTTGATTGGCAACAATGGTGCGGGTAAATCCTCCTTACTGAAGATGATGGCTGGCATTAGCCTACCTCAAGAAGGCAGTGTCAGTGTTCTGGGTGAAGTTACGCACCGTTCCTCTTTGGAGCAGCTGGCGGGGAAGGTCGCCTATATTTTTCAGAACTCTTCCGAAATGTTTATCGAAGACAGTGTTCGTAAAGAAGTCGCGTATTTCCTGAAGAACCGTCGCATCCCGGAAGCTGACCAGCAAATTGCACATGTACTGGAGCGTTTTCGGCTTACTCCGCTGCAAGAGCGGGATGCCCGGCTTCTCAGTGGCGGACAACAGCGGCGTGTCACACTTGCCATCGGTGCAGCCATGAAGCCTTCACTTATGCTGCTGGATGAGCCCACCGCCAATCTGGACCTTGCCACCCGCGAGGAACTGATAGGTGTACTGGATGAGCTGGATCAGCATGTGCGAACAACCGTCATTGCCACGCATGATATGCAGCTGGTTACCCAGTGGGCTAGTCGCGTTATCGTGCTTCACAATGGTCAGGTGGAAGCAGACAGCACACCTGCCGACGTGTTTGCGGATGAGTCCCTTCTGCGCCGCTCCGGACTTGCGCTTACACAGATCATGGAGCTCTCTCACCGGATGGGTCTACCGACACTTTCACCGACAACCGAGGCTTTTGTTGATACTCTCTTGAATCAATCACTCACCAAGGAGGATATGCATCATGCAGCTTGTCCGCAACTGGTTTGACAAAATATCCATTGAACGCATTCAGCTTGAGCTGATGAATACCGTATATGGCAGCGGACATGCCAGCCTGTCGCGGATTGATCCCCGTGCCATGCTGATCTGGTATCTCTTTTTTGCCATCGTTCCCTGGTTTGTTCATAACGGAACTGTGCTGCTCGGCATGTTTCTGTTGATGGTGACTACCACCATATTGTCCAGAGCCGCTCCTTTTATCATTATCATTCTCTGCTTAGGATTAATCGGCCAGGTCGGGTGGATGTTTATCATCTCGCTGTTCTTCGGTGGCAATCTGGAATCTGCATTCCCCCTGCTGCTGCTTACTTTGAAGCTGTCCATCGTCTCGCTGGCGAGTATCACCGTCTTTTCGGGCATGGACCCGGAACGGATCGGCGATGGGTTACTTGCGCTCGGCATGCCTGCGACGTTTTCTTTCAGCCTCTCTTATGCTTACCGCATATTGCCGGTGCTGTTCGGTGAATTCCGCAACATCATGCTGTCCTACAGACTGCGAGGTCAGGTTCCCTCCCGGCACGGATGGCTCTATTGGCGGCTCGTTGTCTACTATATGAAGCTGTTCGTTGTGTCCTTCTTCCCGCTAATGCTGGCTACCGCCAAACGTTCTCGCACAACGGTGGAAGCATTGGAGACACGTGGTTTCTCGTACGGCATGAAACATCCTGAGTCCAAACTCCTGAAGCTGGCCCATCTGAAAATCACCTCACGTGACCTCGGATTTCTCGCCGGATCGGCAATCTATGTTGCACTGCTGTTCTGGCTCGGCGGGCATTACGAGATTCTGTAATTCAAAATAAAATGCTGTAACTATTCATACCATTAATCATTCATGGAATAAAGGAGTGTCTTCTATGCGCATTGATCTTCATACACACGGCAAATTATCCAAAAACTCTGATTTCTCGGTGGATTACTTCACCGAAATGGTCAACGAAGCCAAAGCCAGCGGGCTCGAAGCCCTTGCGCTTACCGAACATTTTAACACCCGCAACTTCTACGAGGTCTATGAGACGCTGGATCGTCTCTATCCATACAACGGGGAGTACTACGATGCAGATGGACTGCGCATTTTTCCCGGCATGGAAGTGGATATTCAGGAGACAGGACATATTTTGCTGGTGGGTCAAAAAGAACATATCCTTGCCGTCCGCAACGGCCTGGAGCAATATACAGCCAAAGGTTCATTCATTCCTTTTGCCGATCTGTTGGATATGGCCGAAGCATGGCCTTTGCTCAAAATTGGCGCACACCCTTTCCGCGAGTCCACCCCGCTGTATCAACTCGACCGTGATTTATTGGGACGTCTGGACGCTTTTGATCTGAACGCCAAGGATATGTATCAATACGGCATCGAGGCGTGCCGCGGTCAGGTTGAACCATTCGCCCAGTCCCTCGGTAAACCCGTCACTGCCGGAAGCGATACCCACCAGTGCCTGCAATACGGTAGTGTGTTCAATGTGCTGGATCGTCCATGTGCATCAGTTGCCGAGCTCAAAGAGCAAATTCTCGCTGGTACGTACAGCATCGAAATATCCAACGATCTTCCTCTCCGTGTCAAAGCTTCCGTTATGCTGAAGAAAGTGATGAAACGTCTTGCCAAGCTGGACGCTACCCGTTTGCAAAAAGTATAGGGAAAAGAAGACCACAACTTCTAAAGAATTCAAAATGAGCCCAAAGGATATACATCCTCCAGGCTCATTGCGGATTCACTTTTACCTAATTAAAAATCATGCACCGTCACACAAAGCTGAATCACGATTCCGAACGGATCACGGACGATTCCATACCCCGGACTAAACTCGTTTTGCTCATAAGGCACCAACACCCTAACCTGCTCATGTTGTACCAGCGAATTATACAGCTCCGTCATCGTACTTTTATCTTTCGATTGAATGCATAATGACGTGCTGTTTCCCTGCTGCCACGGTCGACCCGTATCCATTTCTTCCTCAGCAATCATCAATTTATTTACCCCGATCTGGAGTACCGAATGTGTTATATATTCATCCTGCCCTTCAGGATACTCAAACCCCGGATTCATTTCCTTCATCTCTTTATAATTTTTCTTGAACAACACATTAGCCCCCAGGTACTTCTCATAAAAAGCAATGGCTGCCGCAGCGTCTCCATTCATCGACAGAAACGGGATCACTTCAAAATTCATCTGTATTGCCTCCTTCGTGTGATTGGATTACACTGTTTACTATAACGACAAAAGGTGCCAATCCATGGCACCATTGAGAGGTTTTTTTATGAAAAAATCAGAACGCATGAACCAGATGCTGCGCTTTATCAATCAAAAACAACACTTCACCCTGCAAGATCTCATGCAGGAGTTTCAGATATCCAAGAGAACCGCATTACGAGACATCGCGTCATTGGAGGAAATTGGTGCTCCCATTTATGCCGAGTATGGACGTTATGGGGGATATCGTTTGCTTCAGCAAATGCAGCTGCCACCCATTTCATTTAATACAAGTGAGCTTCATGCCCTCTACTTTGCCATGCAGGCATTGCGCAGCTTTACCAACCTGCCCTTTCAGATCTCTTTTCGTTCCATTCACGAGAAGTTTCTAAGTGCCTTATCCGAAAACCAGAGACAGGATATTGAACAAATCCAGCATCGGGTCTCTTTTCGACACACCGAGCAAATCCGGGATAGTGAGCATTTGGAGTTTCTATTAATGGCCGCTGTACAGAATATAGTGATACAGATTACGTATCAACATATTCGCAGCAGTAGTAGTAACCCAGATACCAGCTCAAATCCCGATAAAACTAAGCCCAGCACACGCACCATTCAGCCAATCGCCCTCTATGCCATGAAAGGCTACTGGTATTGTCAGGCGTATGATCTCGATAAACAGGCGTACCGTGTGTTCCGATGTGACCGGATCACCTCATCCGAGGCGACAGATATCGAACCTATACCACATATTAATGAACTCAATCTACAGGATGCCCACTCGTTATGGAAACCATCAGAGAACGCTATCCCATTCAAATGTCTGATCAATGAAGCCGGGGTTGAGCTGTTCCTGCAAGAACAGTTTCCATCCATGCGGATCATTAACGAATCTGGAACTGATACTGAACAAACTGGATACGCCTATTTAGTCGGGTCGTATGAATTCCATGAGCTTGAGTTCATCATTCGCTATCTCGCAAACTTTGGCAAGTCCATCAAGATCATGGAGCCCGATACCTTAAAGGAATCCTTAAGACAGCACTATGTGGATTTACTCGACCATGTTTAACTACCGCCACCAATAACCACTTAATGTTTACGACTTCATCGCACATTGATATCACTCTTTTTCCGTCAAACTCTGGACTCTGATTTATCATGAACCGCTGGAGAGCTTTTTTTATTGCCTATCGCCAACTGAACTATGATTTGCAGCACGATGATTATAGCCAGACCATAGAACGCTTGGACAAAACTGCCCGTGGTATCATGGAGCCAACCGATCGCCAGTGGACCGAGAGCCCCCAGAATGTAACCGCCCGATTGAGTCATGGCTGACCAAGCGCTGGCTTCCTGAGCGTTATTCGTCTCATCAATGGGCAGCATCAGAGCGATTGGAAACAGTCCCCCGGCACCAATGCCGAGTGGTATTGCGGCAAGCCAAGGACTGACAGACAGGTTCAGCATTAAAACTCCGATCAACTCCATTAACGCACATCCAACAAGCCAGAATACACGTCTTTGGTAACGATGAACGAGCATTGGAATGAATAACGTAGACGGCAATGAAATTAACGTAAATAACGTTTGGATGCTTCCGGCAGTCTCTTTTGTATATCCTTGGCTCTGGATCGCAGGCGCAAGCCATGCAGTCAATGAATAGAAGATCGCTGCCATCAGTCCGAAGAACAACGTCAGCACCCATGCTCGACTATTTTTCACTGGAAGAGCTTCAACATTTACAGCTGGAATCTGCCCCGATTGTCGATCCTTTCGTGCTGACAAGGCTAATTTCATCCAGATCGGCAAAGCAATGACCGCGAGCAATGCCCACATCGCTAACGATCCCTTCCACGAACCCCCCAGGAGATTTTGAAGGGGAACCGATAATCCAACGCTAATGCTGGCCCCCACGACCATAGCTGTAGAGTAGATCCCCACCATGGCAGCAACTCGTGTAGGGAAGTACTGCTTGATAAAGCTGGACAACAACGGACCAGCCAATGCAATCCCTACACCGGATAGAAATGAAGTAAACATCATCAGAGGTGTTGCACCCACGAACGACCGCAATGCCGTACCTATTCCAATGAGGATTAAAGCCAAAACGATCGCGCCCTCATTTCCCCATCTCCTGCTCAGCTTTACGGAAAATGGAGCGAATATACCCATACATAATACGGGAAGCGTAGTTAACAGACTTGCAGTAATTCCGCTAATACCCAGATCACTTTGTATGGTACTCATTAGTGGAGAAATGGATGTAATGGGTGGTCGCAAATTCAATGAAGCCAGAATAAGCGCCAGGACGATATAAAATAGTTTCACTATGGCTCACCTCATGTATTCTTATATAGTTGCATTCACTATTGATCCAGGCTGTAGATCTTTTGTGGTGCAAGACTAGTATAGAAGTATTATAATGATTGAACAATACAATAGTTTCTATTAAAATGATTATAAAAACCAATGATTAGAGGGGATGCATATGGAAATACGTCAAATGGAGAACTTTATCGTCGTTTGTGAGGAACTCCATTTCACACGTGCTGCAGATAAAATCGGTATTTCTCAACCTACCTTGAGCCAACAGATTCGAGCGTTGGAGGATGAGTTAGGTGTTCCCTTGTTCGACCGGGTAGGCAAAAAGATTGTGATGACGCAGGCGGGAACGCTATTTTTAGAGCACTGTGTACAAATGGTTCGGCATTTACAGAATACCCAAGATGCATTAGCTGAATTCCGCAATGATCAGCGAGGCAAGCTGGTGATTGGAGTCCTACCGTCCGATTTGGACTACCGTCTTACTCCATTGCTCGTTAATTTTCATGCCCATTTTCCCAAGGTGAAATTAAAGGTTGTTTCTTCGATTTATGTATTGAATCAAGTGTTGGATAACGAAGTAGACATCGGCATTGAGCTTACTTCCATTTCAGATGACCGTCTTGTCCGCATTCCTTTGTGCAGCGAAGAATACGTACTCGTCGTTTCGGAAAACCACGCTTGGGCTGAACGAAATGAGATTGGAATTAAGGAACTGCGCGATATTCAGACCGTAATGTTCCCAGAAGGATTCACAGGCAGAGAACTGGTTGATGGCTATTGCCGGAAATATGGTTTCACCTTGAATACAATTATGGAGACAAGTTCGGCAACCTCCATTATTAGTCTGGTCAAAGCTAACGTTGGCGGTACGATACTGCCCTATCCACTGATCAAGGCAATGAATGAACCGACACTACGCATCATCCGAATCACGGACGATGCCCCTTACCGTCACTTTGAGATCATTCATCGGTCCGACCGTTACCTGACCCAATCTGCCAAAGCATTTATTGAGAAAACCATTGATTATTTTAATCAAGGATAAGTTCAGAGGGAGAGTGACTTGAATGCAAATAAAAGAGGTTAACTTGTTCACAGGTCAAATCGAGGCAATGAAGCAGTTTTACGGTACGTTATTGGAGTTGGAGCTACTGGAGGAGAGTACATCATCCGTATCGCTTCGCACAGGAAATTCGGTCCTTTCATTTCAGCAAACTCCTGCTCAGGAAAAGCCCTTCTATCATGTCGCATTTACGATTCCGACAAACCAACTTGCTGAAGCCAAGAAGTGGGCTCAAGATCGAAACATCTCTTTGCTTTCCAAGGACGATAAAGACGAGTTCTATTTTCCCTACTGGGACGCAACTGCTTTCTATTTCTATGACCCGAGTGGTAATTTGATGGAGTTCATCGCTCACCATTCGTTGGATAATGCAGTCGAAGAAACCTTTGATTCTAGGCAGCTGCTATGCATTAGCGAGATTGGCCTGCCTGTCGAAGATGTACCCGGTACCATAAGCAAAATGAATGGACAGTATCACCTTGAACCCTTTGCCGGAGACGGAAAGCAATTTGCCCCCATCGGTGACGCAGAAGGCATGTTTATTGTAATCGACAAAGAGATGCCCTGGTTCCCAGACGGGCGTATGCCCGGCGTTTTTGCCACTGAGGTGAAGGTTGCAACGGGGCAACCCGGTAGTCTACGTATACAGGATGGTCTGTATTCCATTGTTTCGATTTGATGTTAGAGTGTACTGAATGAAAAGCTCAAGAGGGACGTGCGGCTCAATACTTACCAAAACCATCCTCACAAGTGATATCCGCCTTAAGAATATCGTACAGATTTTGTTTGGAATTCTCTAATTTTTTCTGAGCATCTTCAATTTCTGTTATTTTCGCTTGGATAATGCTCGCTTGTTCATTACTTGAAAATCCCTGTTTAGAGATCATAGATTGGATCTCATGGATCGTAAAACCAACAGCTAAACATTGTTTAACTACATCCAGATGCTGAATAATGCTCTCGGCATATATCCGATAGTTATTTTGATCTCTCAGCATATGTTCATCCGTGATAATACCTATCTTCTCATAATAACGAATAGTGGATATCGGAAGGTTTACACTCTTGGCTACTTCACTAATTTTCATATGGATCGCCCTCGTTTCTTTTTCTTGCTATAAAGTATACTTCATAGTTTACAATCCTCATAGTGAGACGAATTGAGGTAATCCCATAACCCACTCTCACCAATATTAGATATGAGGAGAGATATCCATATGAATACAATTACCGGCCAATTCAACAAAACAAATGATTTTGATACCATAGTCTTGGAGCGCCATTCCGTTAAAGTCTATGACCCTGAAGTCAAAATCAGCCGCCAGGAGATGACCGAGATACTGGCGAAAGCTTCACGTGCCCCTTCGGCGATTAACATGCAACCGTGGCGTTTTCTTGTCATCGACAGTGCTGAAGGCAAAGAGAAGCTTGCACCACTAGCCTCTTTTAACCAGACACAGGCACTAACGTCCTCGGCTGTCATTGCCGTGTTTTACGATGCCAATAACGTTGAATACATGGAAGAGATTTTCAATAAATCAGTGGAACTTGGATACATGCCACAAGACATCATGGATATGCAAATGCAGCAGGTAAAACCTTATTATGCGAACATAAACGCATCCGAACTACGTGATATTAATCTCATTGACTCAGGTCTCATATCCATGCAACTCATGCTCGTTGCCCGTGCTCATGGCTATGATACCAACCCTATGGCCGGTTATGACAAAGGCAAGATCGCTGAAGCCTTCGGCTTGGATAAAGAGCGTTTCCAGCCCGTGATGTTGATCTCCATAGGTAAAGCAGCCAAAGATGGCTATCCTTCCTATCGTCTCCCGGTTGAAACGATTACGACTTGGGCGTAACCAACAATAAATTTCAACACGAACATGCCAATGGAGAACTCTATTTATGAGCATCATTTTTAAACTCATTTCAAATTATCCTGTTGCTCGTGGGTATTACCAGTTAGAAATTAATCGTGTAGAGAGTCATTACTTTCATTCGAAAAATAGATAAAATCTCTGTGCGGTCCTTATAACCAGAGTGCTTACCCTATGAACTTGGCTTCAGTCAAAGGATTTCACAAATGTGCCCTCTACTGATTTCGACATAGGAACTTTAACGTTAGATTCATAATGGAAAGGTTCATAACAAAAAGGGTCCTAATGACAACTGTCATCAGGACCCTTTTTAATTAAACTTAAATATTATAAGAATTTAACAATCCCTTACTCTACCGTTACGCTTTTCGCCAGGTTACGTGGTTTATCCACATCGTGACCCAGTGCCAGGGAAGCGTAGTATGCAAGCAATTGCAATGCTACAACGGACAGAGCCGGGCTAAGCAATGGCAGCGTCTTAGGAATTGCAAACGCTTGGTCAACGGATTTCAGCAATGATGCTACGTGCTCTTCGTACGTAATTGCCAGTACGTCTGCGCCACGTGCTTTCACTTCTTTGATGTTGCTCACGGTTTTCTCCAAAACGTTCTCCTGCGTTGCCAGAGCAATGACAGGGATACCGTCCTCGATCAATGCGAGCGTACCATGTTTCAACTCACCCGCAGCATACGCTTCGGAGTGAATATAAGAGATCTCTTTCAGTTTCAACGATCCTTCTTGTGCTACTGCATAATCCAGACCGCGGCCGATGAAGAAGAGATGTTCATGTTTGGAGATTTGCTCTGCATATCCTTTAATAGCTTCCGCTTGCTCCAGCATGGATTCAACTTGCTCAGGCAATGCTTGCATTGCTGCCAGCATGTGAGCAATCTCTTCTGCTGTTTGCGTGCCACGAACTTGTGCAAGGTACAGACCCAGCAGGTTGAACGCGATCAACTGCGAAGTATACGCTTTGGTAGAAGCTACTGCAATTTCCGGTCCTGCCAGTGTTGCAATCACATCGTCCGCATCACGTGCAATGGAGCTACCTACAACGTTAGTGATGGCGAGTACATGTGCACCATTTGACTGTGCTTCACGCAGTGCAGCAAGTGTATCAGCCGTTTCACCGGATTGGCTCACCACGATCACAAGTGTATCTTTGCTTACGATCGGGGAACGATAGCGGTATTCGGAAGCAACATCTGTTTCTACCGGAATACGTACCAGTTGCTCGATTACAGTACGTCCAACCAGACCTGCATGGTACGCTGTACCACATGCAATGATTTGAACGTTACGGATATTTTTGATTTGTTCTTCAGTCATTTTCAACTCAGGAAGTTGAACCTTTTTGCTTTCATTATCGATGCGACCCAGCATTGTATCACGATATGCTTTTGGTTGCTCATGAATTTCTTTCAGCATGAAGTGCTCGAATCCGCCTTTTTCTGCAGTTACAGCATCCCAATCGACACGAATCATTTTCCGAGAAATAAAGTTACCTTCAATCGTCATCAATTCGACAGCATCATGTGTCAATACAGCCATTTCACCATCATTCAGAATGTACACGTTACGTGTATGTTCCAGAATTGCCGGGATGTCGGAACCAATGAAGTTCTCGCCTTCACCAATACCAATAATCAATGGGCTTGCTTGACGCACAGCTACGAGTTTCTCAGGCTCATGCTCTGTCAATACACCCAGTGCGAATGCGCCACGCAACAGCGTGATCACTTTTTGCACTGTTTTAACGATATCACCATTGTATTCACGTGCGATCAGGTGAGAAATAACCTCAGTATCTGTCTCGGAAGTGAACGTGTGACCTTGAGCCATCAATTCGTCCTTCAGATCCAGGTAGTTCTCAATAATACCGTTATGCACAACAGAGAACTTCTGGCTTCCATCCGTGTGTGGATGAGAGTTCTCATCCGATGGTTTACCATGAGTTGCCCAACGTGTGTGTCCGATTCCGGCATTACCTACCAGTGGTGCACCATCCAGCTTAGCTTCAAGATTCGCAAGACGACCAAGAGCTTTCGTGATTTGCAGACCTTCTGGTGTGAATACCGCGATACCTGCAGAATCATAACCACGATACTCGAGTTTCTTCAATCCTTCGACCAATACCGATTGAGTGTTCTTATTACCAATATATCCAACAATACCGCACATAGTTTATTTCCTCCGATTGTATATGAATACTGTGTCACGAAGAGAAACAGGCTGGCACGGCATATCGAAAAAATGAAAATGATTGCCTAACGTATCATGAAAACTTTCAATTATTCAATTATCAATGATCAGAGCTGCCTCTTGCCGCTCCGCAGTCATAAGCTGTTATTAGATGCAATCATGAATGTACATCATTTTCCCGTCCGCGCACTGTTCACGCTCTTCGCGCACATTCATTTGAATTTTAGTTGAATCTTGCACCTACCGGCGCGTTGTGTGGACAGTCACCCATCCATTTTCCGCAATCCGGTTCACGGCTCTGGTGCATCACCGGGAGGTCCCCGCCGAACAATCCGAACACCTCCACCTCGTCAGCTTGATTGCCGTCGATCTTGCTCAGTAGCATCTTCATTATTTCAAGATTCATACCGATCAAAATCCTTCCCGCGCATCTTCAAGCTCTGGCGCTTGTGTAACTAGTACCTTACGATCCTCACTTTCTGTGTCTGAATGACGACTCCACTCATTATATGCACGTCAGGTTCATTTTGCAATGGAGCAAAGTACCTGTGACAATTTCGGCATATTTACCCACAATCCCGACCGGTTAAACAGACCCATGGTCTCACTAGGCCGGGACGTAGGAATATGGGTTTGTATGGCATAAACCCTGTTAGATTAAACCTTATGAGACAGTGATTCCCTTGATACAACCGTGTTTGGAAGGCCTATAGATCAGGTCCTATACCAGTTCTTTTTGCACAACATCTGCAATTTGAGATACGAATTGTTCAAGTTCATCCTTATCTGGTCCTTCCGCCATAACGCGGATCAAGGATTCAGTCCCGGACGCACGAACGAGTACACGTCCATTATCACCCAGATGCTGCTCGACTGTAGCAATAGCTTGCTCAATCGCCGAATTGCCCTCGTATTTGCTCTTATCTTCAACGCGAACGTTCACCAATACTTGTGGATACTGGGTCATCAGCGCCTTAAGTTCACTCAGTTTTTTACCGGAAGCTTTCATCGTGTCCACGAGCTGAATCGCTGTCAGCATGCCGTCGCCTGTTGTATTGTAATCCAGGAAAATAACATGACCGGACTGCTCTCCACCCAGGTTATAACCCCCACGGCGCATTTCTTCCATCACATAACGGTCACCCACGGCAGTCTTTGCTGTTTTCAGTGCCAGTTTCTCCGTTGCTTTGTAGAATCCGATGTTACTCATTACGGTAGATACCACGGTACTGTCTTTCAGCTTGCCTGCACGATTCATCGCATCACCACAGATGCACAGAATGAAGTCACCATCAACCTCAGCGCCTGTCTCATCAATAGCAATCAGTCGATCCGCATCCCCGTCAAAAGCAAGGCCCAGATCCGCATTATGTTTCAGCACCTCTTGTTTCAAATGCTCCGGGTGAGTTGATCCGCATTGCTCATTGATATTCAGGCCGTTAGGCTCAGCACCAATGGCAATGACTTCTGCACCAAGTTCTCTGAATAATTTGGGTGCCAGCTCATAAGCTGCTCCATTAGCACAGTCCAGAACAATTTTGAGTCCTGAGAACGATTCATTTACCGTTGTTTTCAGGTAGTCCAAATAGCGATAACGGGATTCTTCATCCACTATTACGGTTCCCAAACCACCACCCACAGGGCGCGGCAATTGATCCGTTTCTGCATCCATCAATTCTTCGATCCGGTTCTCCGTCTCATCCGACAGTTTGAAGCCATCTCCCCCAAAAAATTTGATTCCGTTATCCTCAACTGGATTGTGGGAAGCCGAGATCATTACCCCTGCATCAGCTTTCAGCAGACGAGCAATATACGCCACTCCAGGAGTGGATACAACGCCCAGACGAATTACATCGGCGCCAATGGACAGCAAACCTGCAACCAGTGCGGATTCCAGCATAAGCCCCGAGATTCGGGTATCCATACCGATAACCACTTTTGGTCTTTCTACACCACCTGCAAGCACATAACCACCACAACGTCCGATGCTGTAAGCCAGCTCCGCCGTTAACTCTTTATTGGCAACACCTCTTACGCCGTCTGTACCAAAATATTTCCCCATGATCTAACTCCTTCTATTCGCATCATATAAGAGCATAAACGTTATTTTTAAAATTCTGTACTAAACATTTTCTTTTACGGATTGGAGCCACTATTACTGCTACCACTGTTATTGGAGTTACCTCGACTGGTATTCCCCTGCTGGCTCTGCTCCTGATTGTCCGTATTCGATTCTGTTTCTTCTTCTCCAGGAGCAGTTTCGGTATCCCCATTCTCGACTTCGGCTGGTGAAGGATCAGGCCCCACCGTCCCTTCATCATTCGGATCTTCGCCAGGAGCAACCGTCGTATCATCAGACTTTTCGCTAATTTTGACGGTAGCGCTCAGATCAACTGATGATTCATCCAGTTTGGCAAACCGAGGCAAGTCAGCCTCAAGCTTTATTTCATGCGTACCTACCGCAAGTCCAGCAAGATCCGCAGTCAACTTGATATCATCGCTACTTAGACCTTCAAGCATCGTTGAAGAACCTCTAAGCGTAATATTTAAGCCGCCACTTTTGGGAGTAACCAGTGTCCCTTCCAGCCCGTTTCCCGCGCCAGTAAGCGTAATGGGCACGTCCGGAAAGACTTTGGTCGTCTCCTGAAGCTCATCATAAGGCGATACCGTCACCTTAAGCTGAATCGAACTAGGCTCGATTTTCTCAAAACCGGGCGGCGGCGTCAAGTCCACGTTAACTGTCGACGTCCCTGCCTCATCGAACTGAGTAAGATCAAGGGTTACTTGGTCGTAGGACTGTATACCCGCAAGCGCATCCTCTGTTCCGTAAACCGAGACTTCTTTCACGCTTGGCTCAACCGTGGAGAGCACCATTCCCTCAGGCAACTGTCCCGAATATTTGATTCTTAAGGGCACAGTTGTATAGGGCTGACTGACAGGAATACGGACTTCTACGGTATCTGGTGTAACAATCGCATTTTCAATGACCTTGCCTTCCGCATCATATGCCTGAAGCTTCACTTTTTTCTGTGTCACGTCATCCTTCGCATCTTTCACGCTCACGCTGCCCTGAACCTTCGCTACGGCGTCAAGCTGCCCTTCTGGCAGAGTTACCTTAACTGGACCTGAAGGTTCAACAACGGGCGTTCCAGCGTTATATCCGGCGGATGGTTCTCCTTCGGGTACAATATTCACATCAAAGGATTTGGTGCCCAATTTTTCCACGTTGACCGTAACCATAGAAGGCTCCATGCTGACTACCTCAACCCCGGAAGGCAGATCGGGTACTAACGGTAACGTATTGGACCCATCTTTCACCTGACTAAGATCCACTAGCACTTTATAATCATCATTTGTAAAAATCGAAGTTAACATCGAACGCTGCCCTTTAATCTCCAGACGGACCTCATCCGTACTTAATGAAGTAAGTACATAGGAGTTGCTGTCGAGTCCATAAGGCTGAACAGGCACAGTGCGCTCCACAACCTTATTCGTTGTCCCGGTCGAGATTGTTGGCGTAGTTGGTACTTCATCCAGATGTATCATG
The DNA here is from genome assembly GCF_028771845.1 of Paenibacillus marchantiae. Taxonomy (NCBI): domain Bacteria; kingdom Bacillati; phylum Bacillota; class Bacilli; order Caryophanales; family Paenibacillaceae; genus Paenibacillus; species Paenibacillus marchantiae. The sequence continues at coordinate 280,988 of NZ_CP118270.1, forward strand.
AACCAGAGCAACAAGCTCACCGCTAAAGCGAGAATCTTGGCAAAATTGTTGTTATTGAACCATTTATCCATTTTTACGTCCCCCCTTCCGTTTCCAGAAGGTAGTCCAACCATTCTTTTTAGTCAGATTGGATGTTGGACGCAGTTCTTCGTACAGTTTGGCAATCAGCGATTCTTCCTTAATATCACGAACAACCTGTCCATTCATCGCAAGCGACACTTGTCCTGTCTCCTCCGAAACAACCAAACAGATCGCATCCGCAACCTCGGTAATCCCGATTGCTGCACGGTGACGCGTTCCTAGCTCTTTGCTAATAAATGGATTCTCGGACAAAGGCAAATAACAGGCTGCCGCCGAAATCTGTTTGCCCTGTATAATGACGGCTCCATCATGGAGCGGTGTATTCGGAATAAAAATGTTAATCATCAGCTCTGAGCTGACCAGAGATTGCATCTGGATACCGGACTCTGTGTAATCGTTCAGACCCGTTTCCCGTTCGAATACAACCAGTGCACCAATTTTACGTCGTGACAAATAATTCACGGACTTAATAATCTCACCAATTAACACCGTTAATTCTTCATCACTTGCTGCTGCCGAGCGTCCAAACAGTTTGCCTCGACCCAATTGCTCCAGACCGCGGCGAAGTTCCGGTTGGAAGATAATAAAGACTGCAACGACACCAAACGTAAACATCTGGTTCATTAGCCATTTGAGTGTATAGAGGTTTAGCCACGTACTTAGTGCCCAGATCACTACAAGGAACAGAATACCTTTAAGCAGTTGAACCGCACGGGTACCCCGCACAAGTAAAATCAATTTGTACATAATATAGGTAACGATCAATATATCGATAACGTCCTTAATGGACTCTTTCCACGTTAAGTCAGCAAAATAGTTCATAAGCCAGCCCCCGCTATCCCCATTGATGAGTAAACCCTGCTCTCATATTAACCCATTAGGATTTAATTAATCCTTTTCTCGCATTTGCATAATCCATTCAAGCTCACTCTCAGGTACAAAAGTTGGCTAGGAAGGAGCACTCTGATCCAACCAACGTATAGACGAATAGAATCATTTCGATCTATATTTTGCTGATTGGAATACGCTCTTTGGATTTATGCAAAAAGCTTATCTATATGTAGTAGTATGTTCTCTTTAGTATCTAGGTTATAACGTTAACGTTCAGGTTGCAAGTTACGGGAGTCACAAACTGCGCAGAAACAACACAAATCCCATAAATTACAAAGTCATTAGATAAAAAAAGAGTACCCCAGCAATCTGGAGGTACCCTGCTTGGTATATACCATTGAAGAATCTACCCTGATTTAGCGGTAAGCCACTTCATTTACCATATTGGTTATTTTGTACCAGAACCAGTCCAGCGCCTGATCAATACTTTTCACCTGACCGGAAATATGTGCCGTTGAAGCCTGATACAACTGTCCGTCGATGACCGTCAGATTGCCATTTACATCACCGTATACCTGAGCAGTTCCATTCTCTATCGTAAGATCGCCAGCAATGGACTTGCCCTCCGGAACAATAACCGTGTTTCCTTCAATCACGATCTGGTCCAGATTATTTCCCTTAACGACCATTTCGTTATTCTGATTCCAGAAATTCCAGGCGCTAAAGAGCATCACGACCAAAAAGAAGGCTGCCGCCGTCAGCGCGGGATGTCCTTTGACCCATTTGAGCCATATTTGCTGTCTCTTGGGCTGGGGCAGAGCATTCATAATTCGATTGGTCAGCTCATCCGAGGCAGACGGTGAATAGTGTTTCATGGCAAAGAGTAGCATTTCCGTCTGTTCCAACTCTTTAAAGCGCATGCGACAATCCGGACAGGTCACAAGGTGACTTTTCAGTTCAACCTTCTGGGCCGGGGACAACGACTCATCCAAACATTCATGCATTAAAGAGACGGCCGAGTTGCAATCCATATGAGAGCCAATCCTTTCTTAGATCACTTAGTCCTTGCATCGCCAAAAGCACGCATAAGACTTGCATACATTACATACGTATCCGTTTCGGATATGTTTCAAATAAATTCGCCCAAATAAAAGACGTTTTACATTTACAACTTATACTCCAGTTTTTTACGCAAAAAATCACGCCCACGATGAACACGAGTCTTAATCGTTGTTACGGGCATACCTGTCACATCACTGATTTCCTGTAGCGACAAGTCCTGTAAATATCTCAAAATCATGACTGATTTATACTTGGCCGGCAAACTGTCAATCGCTTCACGGATTAGTGTCTGTGTTTCAGACAAAAGTGCTTCACTTTCTGGTGTACGATCATCGCTTGGAAGCATCGCATAACCATCAGACCCTTCCTGATCATTCAGTTCTGCATCCAATGAATAAGAAGGTTTCTTCCGCCGTAAGCGGTCAATACACAGATTGGTTGCAATCCGGTATATCCAGGTTGAGAACTTCTGGTTCGGATCATACTTCTCCATATTGCGAAACACACGCAAAAACGTCTCCTGTACAACGTCTTCGGCTTCATGACGATTGTTCAGCATCCGGTATGCCAGATGAAACAGCTTGTCCTTGTATAATTCAACGATTTCTGCAAAGGCCCGCTGGTCACCCTTCAGTACCAGCTTAACAAGCCTGTTCTCCAAATTGTCCACCCTTATTCCCCCAGACATGCTGATGGGTCTTCCGCCTTCTGATACCCGTCCACACTTGTAATTCACCAATCAAATCGTAAATCAACTTTGGTCAAAAATCAAGACTGTGCCGGAAAATATCCGCCAAAAACAGTAAAAACGGGAACTCCCGAAGGAGTCCCGTTTCATCTCTCACTCAAGCTGAGGAAAGAATTAAGCTTTTACTATCTATACGGCTGGAAAATTCACTTCATATATTTTAAGCAGATTAACGATCAACCCGTATTCCGAAGTCCTGCTGCAATGCCGTTAATCGTAAGCAACACTTCACGCAGTAACTCTGTGTCATCCTCGCCACGCTCACGCATATCTCTGAGCTCACTCAGTAGTTGGACCTGCATGTAGGACAAAGGATCGACATACGGATTACGAAGTCGGATCGACTCTTGAATCACCGGTACATCATCCAGAATTTCAGCTTCTCCGGTAATTTTCAGAATCAGCTCTTTGGTGAGCTTGAATTCCGATTCAATCTGACCATAGATGCGATCACGTGCTTCCTCATTGGAAGTCATAGCCGAGTATTCCTTCGCAATGACTAGATCCGCTTTGGCAACAGCCATCTGCACCGTATCAATTAGTGTACGGAAGAATGGGAAGTTTTCATACATTTCTTTCAGGACAACCAGATTTTCTTCTTTATCCTGATAGTAACTTTGAAGTCCCGTTCCTGCCGCATACCATGCGGGAAGCAGATAACGACTTTGGGTCCAGGCAAATACCCAAGGGATCGCTCTAAGATCCTCGAACTTGTCGCTGTTTTTCCTTTTGGATGGACGTGAACCAATATTCAGTTCCCCAACCTCAGGTAGCGGTGTCGATTCCTTGAAGAAAGTAAAGAAGTCTGGATCACGGAAAATGAGATCCTGGTATTTCGTCAGAGATACTTCGGAAATATCTTTGATGATGCTGTCCCACTGACGCTCTGATTCCGACTCTTGCGGCTCCAGACCGTTTAGTGCAGCTGTAATCAAAGCCGATGTAGCCTGCTCAAGACTGCGGTATGCAATGCCCTGAAGGGAATAACGGGAAGAGATAACCTCACCCTGCTCTGTAATCTTGATTCCTCCACCAATGGTGTGTGGTGGTTGAGCAAGAATACTGCGGTTGAGAGGCATGCCTCCACGTCCGAGCGCCCCACCTCTACCATGGAAGAACTTCAGCTTAACGCCGTGTTTATTACCAACAGCAGTGATAGCATTCATCGCCACGCGCAACTCCCAGTTGGCTGTAACCACTCCGCCATCCTTGTTGCTGTCCGAGTAACCCAACATGATTTCATGCAGTTCATTCCGTCCACTCACACTTGCGCGATATACCGGAAGGTTGAACAGCTTCTCCATAATTTCCGAAGCGGCATGAAGATCATCAATCGTTTCAAACAATGGAACCGCTTGAAGCGTAGATACCACTTCACCGTTATGTTCTTTGCGGAACAAACCTACTTCTTTAGCAAATACCATAACCTCAAGCAGGTCACTTGCCCCTTGGGTCATACTAATCAGATAGCTTGTGATACAACCGGCCCCAAACTCGCTCTGAGCACGCTTGATCGTACGGAATACGTCCAGACACTCTTTGGTCCCCTCTGTGTATTGGTGATAAGGGGAAGTCAACGGACGAGGATCATCCAGCAAACGAGCCAGTAAATCGATTTTGCCATCTTCCGTCAAACGAGCATAATCTTCTACGATGTTCATCTTGGCCAAAATCTCTGACATCGCATTTTCATGCTCTTTGCTGTGCTGACGCACATCCAATGCAGCTGTATGGAAACCGAACAACTCCACTTGACGAATCATTTTGCGAATGGTCGTATCCGCTACATAGTCTGCAAAGTGATGACGAAGGCTGCGATCGATAATCATCAGATCATCCATCAGTCCTTGAGCGCTGTCATAGCGATCAGGCTGTCCTACTTTGTTCTCATCCAGGACATTGTTCAGCTTGGCAATCATATATGCCAATTTAATACGATATGGCTCTTTTTCATTCCGCCACATATCCACTTTTTTCAATGTTACACAACTACGGTCTTGCTCAATCGACTGTACCAGCTCATCCGATACGTGGATGATGTTCGTACTGAAGCTGAGATGTCCCATAAGTTCAATCATAATCCGTTGATACTCACGTAAAGCGAGCTTACGCTGCATCAACAGTGTCTGCCATGTTACATCTGAAGTTACCGAAGGATTTCCATCCCGGTCTCCACCGATCCAGGAACCGAACCGCAAATACGTCGGCACATGCCAGTCATGGTCAGGATAAAATTTATTCAGGCAGCGTTCAAGCTCCTGGTATACATCCGGAAGTACATGGAACAACGTTTCATGAAAGTAATACATTCCGTTCCGTACTTCATCAAGCACAGTCGGTTTACGGTCACGAAGCTCATCAGTCTGCCATAGTGTAATGACTTCGTTCAGCAGCTTCTCCCGCAACTGTTCACGTTCACGCAACGTCAGCGTAGGATTATCAAGTGACATGACATCTTCGGATATCCGTTTGTGGATGTCCAGTATAACCCTACGCATGGCTTCGGTTGGATGAGCTGTCATCACCAATTCCAGCGATAACTCGTCTAGAATATCCTCTACTTCCGTGTGAGACAGTCCGCGTTCCTTCAGATCTTGTACTGCTTTTTCAATCGATCCTGGCTGCACAGCGTCCCCTGCAGAACGTTCATAATCCCGTTTACGCCGGATCCGATGGTTTTGTTCAGCAATGTTAACTAATTGAAAATAAATCGCAAAAGCTCGAATCACCTGATGGCGATTTTCCGAGTCTAATTCCTGGATCATCGTTTTGAACTCTGCATAAAGTTCTGGCAAGAACTCTGCACGCAACGATTTGCTCGTTTCCCGAATCTTCTCAACGATATCTAGAAGCTCCGTGCCTCCTTGATGGACAAGAACTTCTCCGAGTATATTGCCCAGGAACCGCACGTCTCGCCGAAGCAGGTTGTTGGATTGGCTTTTGCTGGCGGTTACCATAGTTTCAGTCATGCTTATCCTCCCATCTGATCGTTCCATTCGTACACGTAAATTTGACACCTTCATAACATCATACAATAAAATGGTACGAAAATCTTTATTTTTCTACTAGTAAAAATGGGGATTTACCCTGATTTACAGCACAAAAACACGCTTTATTATTCATTTTCTTGTTCTGCTTCGATTAATGGTCAAATGCTGTCGCATGATACCTTTTTCACGTACTTTTCATTACTCGAATAACTCATACCTATTCTAAATTTTTCATAAATATACAGTTAGACTGGGAATGTTTGTTGTACCTGAATCGATTCGTATCTGCATGATTTCCATTGTTACAAACCAGACGAAACATAAAGAAACATGACCGGCAAAGCAAGCTTTTGTATACTTTATCACAGTGACGCAATAAATTAAAGAGTGTATTTATAATTTTTTGATTCTTTTAGCAGAATTTAATGAAGGAGTTCGGAGGTATTTTTTCACTTATCAAACGAATATAGAGGAGATTGGTATTATAATGAGATGTTGTTTCTATAAATAAAAGAAAAGTCCCTGTATATACAGAGACTTTCCAATGAAACATGAAGCGGGTGATGGGAATCGAACCCACGCTATTAGCTTGGAAGGCTAAAGTTCTACCATTGAACTACACCCGCAAATAAAAATCGGGATGACACGATTTGAACATGCGACCCCCTGGTCCCAAACCAGGTGCTCTACCAAGCTGAGCTACATCCCGATACTTATGAAAATAATGGCGCGCCCTGAGAGATTCGAACTCCCGGCCTTTTGATTCGTAGTCAAACGCTCTATCCAGCTGAGCTAAGGGCGCATATAAAACTTTAAAAAGATTGGAGCGGACGATGGGAATCGAACCCACGACCCTCGCCTTGGCAAGGCGATGCTCTACCGCTGAGCCACGTCCGCAAAACCTATGCGCGTGGAGGGACTTGAACCCCCACGTCGTGAAACGCTAGATCCTAAGTCTAGTGCGTCTGCCAATTCCGCCACACGCGCATGTGAAAAGTGAGTCATGAAGGGCTCGAACCTTCGACACCCTGATTAAAAGTCAGGTGCTCTACCAACTGAGCTAATGACTCAAACTAAAAACTAAAATGGCTGGGGATATAGGATTTGAACCTATGCATGACGGAGTCAAAGTCCGTTGCCTTACCGCTTGGCTAATCCCCATTAAGTTAAGTGGTGGAGGCTGAGGGGATCGAACCCCCGACCCTCTGCTTGTAAGGCAGATGCTCTCCCAGCTGAGCTAAGCCTCCATCCTATGACCCGTAGGGGATTCGAACCCCTGTTACCTCCGTGAAAGGGAGGTGTCTTAACCCCTTGACCAACGGGCCCCATTTCCAAAGCTCTCAACCGGGATCGAACCGGTGACCTCATCCTTACCATGGATGCACTCTACCTACTGAGCTATGAGAGCAAATGGCTCCCCGAACAGGGCTCGAACCTGTGACAACTCGATTAACAGTCGAGTGCTCTACCAACTGAGCTATCAGGGAATAATATGCATTTGCAGTGCAAATGCAATTCATCATACAACGTTAACATGCAGAGCCTGTTTTCTATGTAGGATGAAAGAGTTCGCTTGGCGGCGTCCTACTCTCCCAGGACCCTGCGGTCCAAGTACCATCGGCGCTAGAGGGCTTAACGGTCGTGTTCGGGATGGGTACGTGTGGAACCCCTCCGCCATCGCCACCAAACGCGATTTGTCGAAGCATTGCTTCTTGAAATCATTGTAGAACTGAAAATCATACACACATTCTGTGATGTACCAATTTTCATTTCAGAGATTATTCTCTGAAAACTAGATCCGAAACGAAATGTGCGATTTATAACGTGCATATTGGATAAGCCCTCGACCGATTAGTACTGGTCAGCTCCATGCATTGCTGCACTTCCACCCCCAGCCTATCTACCTCGTCGTCTTCAAGGGGTCTTACATACTGGGAAATCTCATCTTGAGGGGGGCTTCACGCTTAGATGCTTTCAGCGCTTATCCCTTCCGTACATAGCTACCCAGCGGTGCTCCTGGCGGAACAACTGGTACACCAGCGGTACGTCCATCCCGGTCCTCTCGTACTAAGGACAGCTCCTCTCAAATTTCCTACGCCCACGACAGATAGGGACCGAACTGTCTCACGACGTTCTGAACCCAGCTCGCGTACCGCTTTAATGGGCGAACAGCCCAACCCTTGGGACCTACTTCAGCCCCAGGATGCGATGAGCCGACATCGAGGTGCCAAACCTCCCCGTCGATGTGGACTCTTGGGGGAGATAAGCCTGTTATCCCCAGGGTAGCTTTTATCCGTTGAGCGATGGCCCTTCCATGCGGTACCACCGGATCACTAAGCCCGACTTTCGTCCCTGCTCGACTTGTAGGTCTCGCAGTCAAGCTCCCTTATGCCTTTGCACTCTTCGAATGATTTCCAACCATTCTGAGGGAACCTTTGGGCGCCTCCGTTACTCTTTAGGAGGCGACCGCCCCAGTCAAACTGCCCACCTGACACTGTCCCCGCACCGGATTACGGTACCAGGTTAGAACCTAGATACGATCAGGGTGGTATCCCAACGGTGCCTCCACACAAGCTGGCGCTCATGCTTCAAAGGCTCCCACCTATCCTGTACAGATCGTACCCAAATTCAATATCAAGCTGCAGTAAAGCTCCATGGGGTCTTTCCGTCTTGTCGCGGGTAACCTGCATCTTCACAGGTATTAAAATTTCACCGGATCTCTCGTTGAGACAGCGCCCAAGTCGTTACGCCATTCGTGCGGGTCAGAATTTACCTGACAAGGAATTTCGCTACCTTAGGACCGTTATAGTTACGGCCGCCGTTTACTGGGGCTTCGGTTCACAGCTTCGGATTGCTCCTAACCGCTCCCCTTAACCTTCCAGCACCGGGCAGGCGTCAGCCCGTATACTTCGCCTTACGGCTTCGCACAGACCTGTGTTTTTGCTAAACAGTCGCTTGGGCCTTTTCACTGCGGCCCCCTCGTGCTATTCACACTACCGGGGCACCCCTTCTCCCGAAGTTACGGGGTCATTTTGCCGAGTTCCTTAACGAGAGTTCTTCCGCGCGCCTTAGAATTCTCTTCTCGCCTACCTGTGTCGGTTTGCGGTACGGGCACCATCACCTGGCTAGAGGCTTTTCTTGGCAGTGTGAGATCATGACCTTCGCTACTATAATTTTCGCTCCCCATCACAGCCCAGCCTTAATGATGTGCGGATTTGCCTACACATCAGCCTCACTGCTTAGACGGACATCCATCAGTCCGCGTCACTACCCTGCTGCGTCCCCCCATTGCTCATAACGGCTTACGGTGGTACAGGAATTTCGACCTGTTGTCCTTCGACTACGCCTTTCGGCCTCGCCTTAGGTCCCGACTTACCCTGAGCGGACGAGCCTTCCTCAGGAACCCTTAGGCTTTCGGCGGATCAGATTCTCACTGATCTTTTCGTTACTCATACCGGCATTCTCACTTGTATAATGTCCAGCGCTCCTTACGGTACACCTTCAACCCTTATACAACGCTCCCCTACCCCTGATGCAAAGCATCAAGCCATAGCTTCGGTGGTGTGTTTAGCCCCGTTACATTTTCGGCGCAGAGTCACTCGACCAGTGAGCTATTACGCACTCTTTCAATGGTGGCTGCTTCTAAGCCAACATCCTGGTTGTCTGTGCAACTCCACATCCTTTCCCACTTAACACACACTTGGGGACCTTAGCTGATGGTCTGGGCTGTTTCCCTTTTGACAATGGATCTTAGCACTCACTGTCTGACTCCCGGAAGTAAGTCTATGGCATTCGGAGTTTGACTGAGCTTGGTAACCCTTGCGGGCCCCGCACCCAATCAGTGCTCTACCTCCACGACTCTGTTTTCCGAGGCTAGCCCTAAAGCTATTTCGGGGAGAACCAGCTATCTCCGAGTTCGATTGGAATTTCTCCGCTACCCCCACCTCATCCCCGCATTTTTCAACATGCGTGGGTTCGGGCCTCCAGTGCGTGTTACCGCACCTTCACCCTGGACAGGGGTAGATCACCCGGTTTCGGGTCTACGTCCACGTACTATGTCGCCCTATTCAGACTCGCTTTCGCTGCGGCTCCGGCTCTTCACCTTAACCTTGCACGGGAACGTAACTCGCCGGTTCATTCTACAAAAGGCACGCCATCACCCCTAAAACGGGCTCTGACTTTTTGTAAGCACACGGTTTCAGGTTCTATTTCACTCCCCTTCCGGGGTGCTTTTCACCTTTCCCTCACGGTACTGCTTCACTATCGGTCGCTAGGAAGTATTTAGCCTTGGCAGATGGTCCTGCCGGATTCATACGGGGTTTCACGTGCCCCGCACTACTCGGGATACATCTCGGAGGGAACCAACTTTCAAGTACAGGGCTTTTACCTTCTTTGGCGGGCCTTTCCAGACCTCTTCATTTAACCGGTTCCTTTGTAACTCCATGTGAGATGTCCCACAACCCCAAAGAGCAAGCTCTCTGGTTTGGGCTTCTCCGCGTTCGCTCGCCGCTACTGACGGAATCACTATTGTTTTCTCTTCCTCAAGGTACTTAGATGTTTCAGTTCCCTTGGTATGCCTCTACACAACCTATGTATTCAGTTATGAGTAACTGGAAATTACCCCAGCTGGGTTTCCCCATTCGGACACCCCCGGATCAAAGCTTGCTTACAGCTCCCCGAGGCAGTTTCGTTGTTCGCCACGTCCTTCATCGGCTCCTAGCGCCTAGGCATCCTCCGTGTGCTCTTAGTAGCTTAACCATATCGCTCGTGTTCGAGCTGTCTCTTCCCTTGTTTTGCTTACGCAAAGCCAAAAGTCGTTCCATTTCGATCACTCGCTCATGCAATCTACCTTATAAACACTTCACTTGTTTACACAAGATCAGCTTAAAGGAATGTTCTAATTCGCAATTTTCGTTTCGATATCTAGTTTTCAAAGAACAAGCTTGTAAAATCTTATTGGTGGAGCCAAGCGGGATCGAACCGCTGACCTCCTGCTTGCAAGGCAGGCGCTCTCCCAGCTGAGCTATGGCCCCATATTAGATTTTAAGGTATATATGGTGGGCCCTGGTGGACTCGAACCACCGGCCTCACCCTTATCAGAGGTGCGCTCTAACCAACTGAGCTAAGGGCCCACATTATATATGATATTGAAACCCGTAATGGGTTTACGCTTGGCGGCGTTCTACTCTCCCAGGACCCTGCGGTCCAAGTACCATCGACGCTGAAGGGCTTAACGGTCGTGTTCGGGATGGGAACGTGTGGAACCCCTTCGCTATCGCCACCAAACGTTTGAGAGTTTGAGCTCTCAAAACTGAGCAACGAGTGAGTAACTAGCCGACCTGGCTAGATTTTGTATTTGAATGTTTCCACTCGGGAAACGATTCTCCATAGAAAGGAGGTGATCCAGCCGCACCTTCCGATACGGCTACCTTGTTACGACTTCACCCCAATCATCTATCCCACCTTCGGCGGCTGGCTCCTTGCGGTTACCCCACCGACTTCGGGTGTTATAAACTCTCGTGGTGTGACGGGCGGTGTGTACAAGACCCGGGAACGTATTCACCGCGGCATGCTGATCCGCGATTACTAGCAATTCCGACTTCATGCAGGCGAGTTGCAGCCTGCAATCCGAACTGAGACCGGCTTTGTTGGGATTGGCTCCATCTCGCGATTTCGCAGCCCGTTGTACCGGCCATTGTAGTACGTGTGTAGCCCAGGTCATAAGGGGCATGATGATTTGACGTCATCCCCACCTTCCTCCGGTTTGTCACCGGCAGTCTATCTAGAGTGCCCACCCGAAGTGCTGGCAACTAAATATAAGGGTTGCGCTCGTTGCGGGACTTAACCCAACATCTCACGACACGAGCTGACGACAACCATGCACCACCTGTCTTGAATGTTCCGAAGAAAAGGTACATCTCTGCACCGGTCATTCAGATGTCAAGACCTGGTAAGGTTCTTCGCGTTGCTTCGAATTAAACCACATACTCCACTGCTTGTGCGGGTCCCCGTCAATTCCTTTGAGTTTCAGTCTTGCGACCGTACTCCCCAGGCGGAGTGCTTAATGTGTTAACTTCGGCACCAAGGGTATCGAAACCCCTAACACCTAGCACTCATCGTTTACGGCGTGGACTACCAGGGTATCTAATCCTGTTTGCTCCCCACGCTTTCGCGCCTCAGCGTCAGTTACAGCCCAGAGAGTCGCCTTCGCCACTGGTGTTCCTCCACATATCTACGCATTTCACCGCTACACGTGGAATTCCACTCTCCTCTTCTGCACTCAAGTCACCCAGTTTCCAGTGCGATCCGGGGTTGAGCCCCGGGATTAAACACCAGACTTAAATGACCGCCTGCGCGCGCTTTACGCCCAATAATTCCGGACAACGCTTGCCCCCTACGTATTACCGCGGCTGCTGGCACGTAGTTAGCCGGGGCTTTCTTCTCAGGTACCGTCACCTTGAGAGCAGTTACTCTCCCAAGCGTTCTTCCCTGGCAACAGAGCTTTACGATCCGAAAACCTTCATCACTCACGCGGCATTGCTCCGTCAGGCTTTCGCCCATTGCGGAAGATTCCCTACTGCTGCCTCCCGTAGGAGTCTGGGCCGTGTCTCAGTCCCAGTGTGGCCGATCACCCTCTCAGGTCGGCTACGCATCGTCGCCTTGGTGAGCCGTTACCCCACCAACTAGCTAATGCGCCGCAGGCCCATCCCCAAGTGACAGATTGCTCCGTCTTTCCAGTTCTCTTCAGGAGAAGAAAACAACTATTCGGTATTAGCTACCGTTTCCGGTAGTTGTCCCAAACTTGAGGGCAGGTTGCCTACGTGTTACTCACCCGTCCGCCGCTAACTATCAGAGAAGCAAGCTTCTCTTCAAGTCCGCTCGACTTGCATGTATTAGGCATGCCGCCAGCGTTCGTCCTGAGCCAGGATCAAACTCTCCAATAAAGATGAATTTCAGCAGCGTGGTTAGACGCTATGAAAATCATCGGTGGTATTGAAAAGAGCGATAAGCTCATTTTGAAACTGACGAGATTAAAAATCTCATTGTTTTGCTTTGAAATCATACAGTCCGAAGACGTGTACCAATTTCTCAGCGTCGATCTTGCAAGCAAGATCGTTACTCACTCGTTGTTCAGTTTTCAAAGATCAAACATTCAATTTGTTTCTGTTTTCTTTGTCACCGTATTTTCAGCGGCGACTTTTATAATATATCATGTTTAAGTTTACTTTGCAAGCACTTTTTTTCGATTTATTTTCAATCGCTTTATTCCAGTGCTTGTTTCGGTTAACTTTTCCTTAAAAAAGGAACGAAAATTAATTTATCATATTGAACAAAAAAGGTCAACCCTTTTTCGACAAAATGTTTCATATCCCTTTTCAAAGCCGCCTATTCTACCTATTACTGATTCATGGTGTCTGAGGTACAGCGCTGGCTTTACGGGCCGCACCTCTCTTATATGGTGAACTTCAGCATCCCACTGACCACATCATTATGGCTTGGATTTTTTTAGTTTGCCGCCTCTAGCATATTTGGATAACTCTTTGGGTGGCGCAAAACGCGCATACATACGGAACACAGTCTTGTAGCGACTCGCTATGGCGTATTTAATTTCTTGATCGAGACGGTTGTCACTTAAGTCGAACAACATTTCATCAAGCTCTTTGCGCAATACATAATCCAGTTCCTTGCATTCCTTCTCGTTAAACAGCATACCCAGCATTAGAGTTCTCCTTTTTCTGCATATGGATAATGGCGTGTCCCAGTGTATGTCATATTCGAGCCCCTTTAATTCAGGCTATATATCGGACAGCGCCGGTTTTAGTAGCAAACCCAGGATCATCTTTATTTGTCCTTTGGTGGTTGCTATTGAAACCCGTTTTATTGTTATGGTCAACTTTCTGAAAATTTATGAATGTCATCCCATACAAATTTATCCTCGCACCAGGCTGTAGGTAAGTGTACTTTCAATAATCGCTGCAACAAGTAGCAAAATAACAATCCAGCAGGATGCAGTTACCGTTGTGCGCATAAACGCACTCCATTGGCTACCAATCGTATTTCGTTTCTCCCCGCCAAATTGACCAAGACTTTTGAGAGCTAATCCACCAAACCTTAAACCGAATGCACAAGCGATAATAATTACCGGAATTTCAATAATGCCATGTGGAAGAAGTCCTTTTACAACAATATCAAAGAAGCTGGCCCCATAGTTCATTGTGGTGTGTACCAGAAAACCGATAACCATGCCATTGATTAACAGGAAAACGACAGGCAGAATGCCAAAGAAGATACCGGCATAGATCACGAGTACACTTTTGATGGCGTTATTGAAAAAGATAAAGAGGAAGAAGTTCCATTGCACATTGTTCCCCTGCTCCAGCCGCTCACTAACCTCCCTTAGTCCCCCGATTTGATTCAACAATATATCCTCAAGTGTTCCTGTACTCACCCATCCCGTGCCTATTCCAACAACAAACAATACGATCGACCAGATTAATGCACCACGAATGGAACCTAAAGCTCTAAGAAATGTACTGAATTTTAACATAATATCCTCCTGTGGAACCAAGATGTTGGACAAACAAACGTCTGATACGAATAACTGCGAGGTACGAGCATACATTGGAGAGTAAACAAGCATTTCTTATGGGAGAGGGGCGCTTATTGAAATGAACTCGTTCTATGTATTTAGCGGCAAAAAGATCAAACGTTTCCTGATTGTGCTGGTTGCTGCCGTCTTTGCTATCGGGATTATTTATCTGGAGAGCGGCAATATTTCTGTATTCTCGGAGGATGCACCATCCGCCGTATACAGCGTTCCAACCGAGAAGAAGGTTATTGCACTCACCTTTGACATTAGCTGGGGAGATAAAAGGACAGAGCCTATTCTGAAGGTCCTCCAAGAAAATAAAGTTCAGAAGGCCACTTTCTTCTTGTCCTCCCCCTGGAGTAAGACACACCCCGAGATTGTAACAGCCATCAAAGACGCAGGATACGAAATCGGCAGCCATGGTCACAAGCATGATAATTACAGCAGCCTGACTGAAGAGGAAATCCGCAAGGAAATTTCGACAGCTCATAGCATTTTAACCGATTTAACGGGAAAAGAACCGAAATTGCTGCGTCTACCTAATGGCGACTTTGACAAACGTGTTCTCCAGGTTGCCAGCAGTCTGAATTATCAGGTTGTCCAATGGGACACCGATTCGCAGGATTGGAAGAACCCTGGTGTACAGACCATTGTTGATCGTGTAGTTAGCAAGGCGCATCCTGGTGACATTGTGCTGCTGCACGCTAGTGATTCCTCGAAACAAACGCATGAAGCATTACCCGTCATTATCGACAAGTTAAAAAATCAAGGGTATGAATTCGTGACGGTTTCTGAGCTGCTTAACCATTCAAGTGTCAAAGGTACGGAAGTTCGCGACCAAGCCAGTGCACAGTAAACATGAATTAAAGCAGTATTGCTGAGGCAAACTGTATACTTCCCTTCTGTACTCCATGCCTTGTAAAAAGGCGCTGAAGCGCCATAAATGAAAAGAGCTAACCAGGTTAGCTCTTTTTGGCGTTTTTTTTAAGATAATCGCTACGCATGACTTTCTTGTACCTCGGTCTTTCCACTCACCCGCTGCTCCATGGACCCATCTACCAGCCTGTGCAATATCAGCATTTGGTATGCATTACAGATTAACAGTGGAACCACAATAAAGATGGTAGCCGCATTCACATCAATTCGCAGCACACCGATCGTTTCCACCACGGTAACAGCCACCATGAAAAAGAGTGTAGGCACCAGCGCCGAAATATGTGTCTTTTTCACCTTTACGTAAGCGGTAACAATTCCAGCTGCCAAAATAATGATTCCAAGCACAATATCGGATAGCCGTTCTCGTTCCCCACCAACAAACAAACGTAAAAACATGACATCAAGCAATGCCAAAACGGTTAGAACAATCTGTACAATTTGCCAACTGCGTTTCGAAAATACACCTTTGCCCATATAGTTCAATATCAAGTATGCGAAAAAACCCATTTGCGAATACACGCTAATCATAATACCGGAACCAAACAAGATCAGGAGATAAATTAGAAAATCGGTCATTCCATTCGTTTTTTCTCCATTAACCAGCATCATAATTAGACCCGTCACTAATGATCCTGCAGCCCCTATAAGCAAGGCTGACCAAAATAGGAAAAACCATTTACGTAAATTCAAATGTTTTCCACCCCCGAGAGTTTATTTTACCAACCTTCACAGCAAAAAACCATCATCATTCAACATATTTAGCGGTTTCCCATCACATACTACATCCAGTATCTAATCAAGGAGGGGTTGTGCACATGAAACGGCCTTTGTGGCAGTTATGCTGTGTCGTACTTGGACTATCCGTCATGCTCGCCGGCTGTGGCTCAGATCAGAATTATTCGCCTCCTCAGGGCGGTTATAAAGAGATGAAAACGATGGTCGTGGATATTCTCAAAAGTGACGAAGGTAAAAAGGCGGTCGAGGAAGCTCTCACTGGACAAAGTTCTTCTGGTGGTGGCGAAGGCGGCGCTTCTGGCCAAAGTGGAGCTTCTGGCGGTGGATCTGGAACAGTGGGTATGAAAATGTTAATGCCTATGCAATCTTCAGAACAAATACGTATAGCTGTAAAAGATACCATCACGGCTCCTGAATACCAGAAGGAATTCGAGAAAATTATGACGGATCCACAGTTTGCAGGTGAATTCGCCAAAGTGATCAACTCCCAAAGCAAGCAACTGCATATGCAATTAATCAAAGATCCAACGTATCAAAAATCCATTGGGGATGTCATGAAATCTCCTGAAGTGTCCAAGATGTTCATGGATATGACCAAAACGCCAGAATATCGTAAACAAACGATGACCGTTATGCAGGAAGTCATGCAAAATCCTTTATTCCGGATGGAAGTGCTGACTTTGCTTAAAAAGGTAGTACAGGATGAGTTGCAACCCAAAACAGAACAAGGCGGCAAACAGGAGGGCCAAAGCAAAGACGACAATGGGGATGGCGGAAGTGGCAGCAGTGACGGTAGTAGTGATGGTAACAGTGGTGGCGACGGAAGTAATGGAGGATCGTAAGTTGATCATACTTCAAAGTTAAAAGTTATCACATGTTGAAAAAAAGCCCACATCCATGGATGTGGGCCTTTTTATATATTTTACGTCATTAGAAAATTTAAAACTTGGCATCAACAGTTTGGGCAACCTCGTCGTAGATCGCACCGATGCTTGAATCCGCTTTATACACGGATGGTGAAAAATCCGGCTCCGAAATATGATTATCCGGCGCTCCCAGTGGAATCTGCGCAAGCAGCTCTGTATGAAGACTCTCGGCAAGAGTACCCCCACCGCCCCGTCCAAATACATAATCTTTCTCTCCGCATTTGCTGCATTCATAATAAGCCATGTTCTCTACCACACCAAGCAGCTCATGTTCCGTCTGAATGGCCATGGCACCTGCACGTGCAGCTACAAAGGCAGCGGTTGCATGAGGTGTTGTAACGATGATTTCTTTGCTGTGAGGCAGCATCTGGTGTACGTCTAGTGCGACATCCCCCGTACCCGGAGGCAGATCAAGCAGCATATAATCCAACTCTCCCCAGTTTACATCGGTAAAGAATTGGCGCAACATCCGCCCCAACATAGGTCCACGCCAGATCACCGGGTTATTCTCTCGAATAAAGAATCCCATCGACATCACTTTTACACCGAAACGCTCAACGGGTTGGATAACCCCGTCCTCAACGACTGGATATTCCTCAATTCCCATCATGTCAGGTACACTGAAGCCATATATATCTGCATCAATCAAGCCAACCTTCTTGCCTTGACGTGCCAGAGCTGCAGCCAAATTAACGGTTACCGTCGATTTGCCGACGCCGCCTTTACCACTAGCAACAGCAATAAAACGTACGCCGGATTCAGGACTTAACAACTCATGTCCGTCCAGCCCTGCTGCATGGCCTTTGACAAGCACTTCGTCCTGGTCTTCCTCATGATCCGCTTGTCCTATGTTCAGGCTCTCACGCTCATGCTCTGACGCTGCACGCAGACGAATATGTACATCATTCACTCCGTGTTGGGACAACAGGTTGCGCGCGGCATCGCTTAGAGCAGTTGTATCCTCTGTGCGGTTCTCCAGCGTCACCATAGTAAGAGCAACATGATTTTCTTTAACCATGACATCACGGACCCACTGCAGTTCAGTCAAACTTACGCCCAATTGCGGTTCCTGCAACGGCTGCAATAGTTCAAGTATCTGTTCTTTTGATAACATCAGACAGCACCTCAGCTTTATCTATTGGCATGTAATTAGGTATGCTGATTCAATTATATCATTACCTTTCTCATTGTGACTAACTTTTAGGACGTTCTCCTGACGAATAACGGAGAATCCCGTTATAGATGGATGCAGCCACTTTACGCTGATAGGTTTCATCTGCAAGAAGACGCGCCTCTTCCGGGTGAGAAAGGAACCCTACCTCCACCAGTGCCGAGGGAATTTTTAACGCCTGGAGCAAATAAACGGTATTTACCGTTTTCGCGATTCGATCTGTATTTTCCAGATTACGAATCATTTCTTGCTGAAGCAGATTGGCTAATCCTGCATTATCGGGATGATTGGGTGTATAAAAAACTTGAGCGCCACTCCAGCGGTTCGAAGGTACACTGTTCATATGAATGCTGATAAAGAGATCTGCCTGCTTATCCTCGATTCTTCTTACTCTTTGTTTCAGATCTTCCGTCTTGCGTTTGGAGTAACCTTTCGTATCTGAAGCAGCCAAATCGGTGTCTATTTCTCGGGTCATCACAACCAAGGCCCCTGCTTGCTGCAGATAATCTCGTACGTACAGCGCAATGGATAAATTGATATCTTTCTCAATGACTCCCTGCTTACTCACTGCTCCCCCATCTGGCCCACCATGTCCTGCATCAATGGCAATGACTTTTCCCGCTAATGGCAGCCCCCAGTAACCGGACATTTTGGAGGAGGGCAACTCATAAGTCACCACCGCCACAAACATGGCAAGCAAACAAAGGCTTAACATGACCCTCTTCATGGTGCGTAACCTAATCCAGATCACAAAGTGCTTCCCCATATTTTTACGCATAAAAAAACCACCTCGTCCCTTTAAATGACTCTAATCATCTATATGGGACAAGATGGACAAATATACCGTTAGGAGCGGACTTGCTCTGCCATTCCTTCAATCAGCACCTCAGCTACCTCTGGGCGCGTAAATTCAGGTGGAGGGCATTGGCCATCTCGTAGCAAGCCACGTACTTTCGTGCCAGACAGAGCCATGTGGTGTTCTTTATCATGCGGGCAGGTTTTGCTTGATGCCATGTTGCCACATTTGGTGCAGAAAAAACTATGTTCAAAGAACAAAGGCGTGATACCGAGTTCTTCCGGTGTGAAGTTAGTAAAGATCTCCTGCGCTTCATACGTTCCGTAGTAGTCACCCACACCTGCATGGTCGCGACCTACAATAAAGTGAGTACAACCATAATTTTTACGTACCATCGCGTGGAAAATGGCCTCTCTTGGACCAGCATACCGCATAGCTGCCGGAAATACGCCTAGAAACGCACGATCAGCCGGATAATAGTTCTCCAGCAAAACCAGATAACTCTTCATTCGTACATCGGCAGGCACGTCATCAGACTTCGTTTCGCCTACAAGCGGATTTAAGAACAGGGCGTCCACAATCTCCATTGCACTCTTCTGAATGTACTCATGGGCACGATGGACCGGATTACGTGTCTGAAAGCCAACAACCGTCTTCCAGCCCTTATCCTGGAACGTTTTCCGTGTCTCAGCAGGATCATAATAGAACTGTTCGAACTTGGCCGGTTTGGGACGATTCAGCACTTGAATTGGACCTCCTACATACGTTGCAGGTCGTTCCAGCAGTTTCTTCACACCCGGGTGCTCTGGATCATCCGTCTTGAAGACACGACGTGCTTCTTCACCCTGATCTACTTTATATAAGCTCTTCACTTCCAGCAATCCATAGGTTACTCCGTCATTATCGCCAATAAGTGCCACAGTCTCACCGATCTGGAGTGATGCAGCCTGCTGCTCATCTACAGCTAAGGTAATGGGGATACTCCAGACTGTTCCGTCAGCAAGACGCATACGAGATATAACTGAAAGATAGTCTTCTTCATTCATGAAACCTTGAAGCGGTGAGAATGCACCCACACCAATGAGATCCAAATCCGAAATTGTCCAGCTGTTAATACGTAAAGAGGACAGTTTCTCACTCTCTCGTAATAATTGTTCCCGTTCTTCTCCTTGTACGACACGCTGTATCAGCGTACCTCCATGAGGCAGAATCGAAGTCATCTTGTCAGCTCCCTGTTTCACCATTTTTTATATCATCAAGAATGATTCTAGTGCATTATTAAGTCCATCACTTATTCTGAATAAATTATTTATGAAGACCACATTCCGTTTTTTCGTTCCCAGACCAGCGTCCCGCACGTGGATCTTCTCCTGGCATAACCTGACGTGTGCAATACTCACAACCGATACTCGGGTAATTTTGATCATGCAGCGGATTGTACACAACATTATTAACACGAATATAATCCCATACATCCTCTGTAGTCCAATGTGCAATCGGGTTGAACTTCATAAGTCCAAACTTAGCATCATATTCGACCTTTTTGGAATTTGCACGTGTCGGTGCTTGATCTCTCCGAATACCGGTAATCCATGCATCATACTGGGATAGAATACGTGTCAGCGGCTCAACCTTCCGAATATTACAGCAAGCATTAGGATCCGACTTCCACAATTGTTCTCCATGTTGAGCTGCCTGCTCCTCCGGAGTAATTTTCGGAGCCACACGTACAAAATCAAGATTGTATTTCTCTTTCATTTTGTCACGAGTTTCGTATGTCTCCTTAAAATGAAAATCAGTATCTAGATAAAATATATCCGTGGATGGGCTAATCTTCTGAAGCATATCTACAAGTACAACATCCTCCGCACCGAAGCTGCATGCAAAAGTGATATTTGGAAACGTCTCAATAGCATAACGAATAATATCCTCTGGACTTGCGTTTTCCAATTCTTCAGCCTTCGTCCGTGCAAGTTCTTCTTTCTCCAACAAGTTCATGTCTGCATTTCCCCCATTCTGCATTTCAACAATCACTAAAGCCGACTAATCTAATATGAATTATGTATAGTATAAATCTTTCATGGGGGATGTCAATGCCTGCCATATGGTAAAAAACATCAGTTTCGGCCCATTTTTTTGTTGTTCGTTTTGAATATAATTTGGTGTTAATTATGCATTTAAACGATTTGTGGATAAAAGCATCCATGTGTAACGTCTTCGACTTTTATTTTATCCTTATCTCTTCGTCATGAAATCCTTTGCCACTGCTGGGTTTATGGTGCCAATTTGATAAAACGATGTATAGAATAACTCTATAGAATCGAAGGAATATAGAAAAACGAGAAGGATTTAATAATGAGATAAATGCGGGAATCCTATTCTTCAATTGTAAGGGACCTTTATCAAAACCATAAGAAAAACTGATGAAAATTGAGAATGAAAAATGAATGATTACAACCATTATGATGTTCCTAACCTGCAAATTTGATCTTTGTGCTATAGGAGGGTTGCGTTTACTGGAGTATTAGCTGGAGGAAGAAACTTTAACCGATACAGAGGAACCCGAAGCTACTTTGGTGCATCTTCTAAAGTAAAGAACATTTAATACACCTATTGATCTGTAAATACAAAAAAGCCTTTGACCGAGGCCAAAGGCTTGTAATGCATATTAACGTTTGGAGAACTGAGGTGCGCGACGTGCGGCTTTGAGACCGTATTTTTTACGCTCTTTCATCCGTGGGTCACGAGTCAGGAATCCTGCTTTTTTCAGGGAAGCACGGTATTCCGGATCTGCTTTCAACAGAGCGCGGGAGATACCATGACGGATTGCGCCGGCTTGACCGGAGATTCCGCCACCATGAGCAATAACAAGAACGTCATAGTTGTTGAGCGTTTCTGTCAAGTTCAGTGGTTGTTTTACGATCCAGTTTGAGTGTTTCCAAACCGAAGTATTCATTAATATCACGTTTATTGATGACAATGCGTCCTTCACCCGGTACAAGGCGAACACGTGCTACCGAATGTTTACGACGACCTGTCCCATAGTATTGTACTTGTGCCATGAAACTGTCCTCCTTTTAATTAACCGCGAAGTTCGTAAACTTCTGGTTTTTGTGCTGCATGTGGATGCTCAGTGCCTCTGTACGCTTTAAGTCTCAACTTCATTTTCTCGCCCATGCGAGTTTTAGGAAGCATACCGCGAACAGCCAATTCCAACATACGCTCAGGTTTGTTTTTAACCATCTCTTCAGCTGTAGTTACTTTCAAACCACCTGGGTGCATTGAGTGACGGTAGTATTTTTTACCTTGCATTTTCTTACCAGTCAATACGATTTTCTCAGCATTGATGATAACAACGAAATCGCCAGTGTCCACATGTGGAGTGAATTGTGGCTTGTGTTTGCCGCGAATCAAAGCTGCCGCTTCGCTCGCCAAACGTCCGAGGGTTTTGCCTTCAGCATCAATGATGTGCCATTGGCGCTCAACTTCGTTAGGCTTCGCCATGTACGTAGTACGCATGAAAAGTTCCTCCTTAAAATGTTCAAAATCATCATTTTCATTTATCTTCGTTCGTTAAGTTATAACTTTAGGTGTTGATGGATTGTAAATTTGATGTGAACCTCTTAATTGGGGCTGTGGGAAAGCCATTAAGAAAACACAACTTTTATATTACATGATAGGCGATTAAATCGCAAGTGTTAATTAAGCTTTTCACTCACCAAATTTAATCTTTTTTGTATTCAAGATCCCAGAGCATTAAACCGCAGCTAACTGCAGTAGGTCCTGCAGCAGATCGATTACATGCAGCAATCATATTTGGTACATCAGAGGCTTTCCGTTTGCCCTCTCCGATCTCCAGCAGTGTACCTACAATGATACGAACCATATGCTGCAAAAAGCCGTTACCACTCAAATAAATGTGAATGACACCCTGATCGCGCGGATGGTCTCTGCACATTGATCGGTCCACTTCCATCCATGCTTCGTACACCGAACGGACATGATTCTCTTTCTGAGACTTGCGTGAAGCAAAAGAGGTAAAATCATACGTCCCTATGAAATGTCGTAAGCCCTCCTGCATTGCCATAATATCAAGCTTCGCATGATGATGATATTGCAGTCTTCTGTTGAATACATCCGGAAATTGATTCGCATTGACTGTATAACGATACGTTTTCTTTTTCGCTGCATAGCGAGAATGAAAATCAGCCGAAACTTCAATCGCATCAATAACGACAATATCGGAGGGTAATCTGGAGTTGAGTGCAATACACCAACGTTCAATCGGGATCTGGGACTCCGTAGGAAAATTGAAGATTTGTCTGCGGGCGTGAACACCTGCATCTGTTCGGCCTGAACCTGTAATTTTAACCTTCTCACCGGTTAAAGCACGAATCGCATCTTCAAGATGATCCTGAATGGTATTCCCACCCGGCTGTACTTGGAAGCCGAAATAGGCAGTGCCATCATAAGTTAACGTCATACATAAGTTCCGCATTATTACCACACCTTTGTTCCATACTATACATATCCCTATCCCGAACAGCAAAAGAAGCCCCTTACGGAGCTTCTATTACAGCACGAATTCCGAAATGAAGAGAAAAAAAGGGTTAATCCAGAATCGTTGATTCTGTCCCCTTTCCTCATCTCATCTGTTTTACGCGCGGTCTACCAGTTCCAAGTAAACCATTGGCGCTGCGTCACCACGACGAGGTCCCAGTTTCAAGATACGAGTGTATCCACCTGGACGCTCAGCGTAACGACCGGACAATTCGCTAAACAGTTTTTGGATTGCATCTTGCTCACCATCGATAGTTTCGCGGCGAACATAAGCTGCCACTTGGCGACGGGCATGAAGATCTCCCTTTTTCGCTTTAGTGATCAGTTTTTCAGCAATAGAACGAACCTCTTTTGCTTTCGCTTCAGTTGTCTGAATGCGTTCGTATAAGAACAGGTCGGTTACCAGGTCACGGAACAAAGCTTTACGTGCGCTGGAATTACGGCCCAACTTTTGGTATGCCATTGTTTTCCCTCCTTCACTTCAAGCACTCGGCTGTCTATTCTTCTGTACGGAGTCCCAAACCAAGTTCCTCAAGCTTCTCTTGAACTTCTTCCAAAGACTTGCGTCCGAGGTTACGGACTTTCATCATGTCTTCTTCTGTTTTCGTAGTCAGCTCTTGTACGGTATTAATACCGGCACGTTTGAGGCAGTTGTAGGAACGAACAGAGAGATCCAGCTCTTCGATCGTCATTTCGAGTACTTTTTCTTTTTTGTCTTCTTCTTTTTCGACCATAATCTCTGCATCTTTCGCTTCGTCTGTAAGACCCACGAAGAGCATCAGATGCTCGGTCAAAATTTTAGCGCCAAGGCTTACAGCCTCTTCAGGACGAATACTTCCGTCAGTCCAAACTTCCAACGTGAGCTTGTCATAGTTGGTTACTTGGCCGACACGCGTATTTTCCACAGCGTAGTTAACGCGGCTGATCGGGGTGAAGATGGAATCGACTGGGATGACGCCGATCGGCTGGTCATCGCGTTTATTCCGATCTGCCTGGACGTAGCCGCGACCGCGATTGGCAAAAATACGCATGTGAAGTCTCGAACCTGGTCCGAGCGTAGCAATGTGCAAATCCGGGTTAAGAATTTCCACATCGGAGTCAGCACGGATATCTCCAGCCGTAATTGCTCCTTCGCCTTCAGCATCAATCTCGAGCACTTTCTCCTCATCAGAATGAATTTTAAGCGACAAAGCTTTCAGGTTAAGAATGACCTCCGTAACATCTTCCATTACGCCAGGAACTGTAGCAAATTCATGCAGAACGCCATCGATTTGAACCGAAGACACTGCCGCACCCGGCAGTGACGAGAGCAAGATTCGGCGAAGCGAGTTTCCAAGCGTCGTACCGTATCCGCGCTCCAGCGGTTCTACTACGAATTTCCCATAGGTGCCATCATCGTTGACGTCTACCGTCTCAATTTTCGGCTTTTCGATTTCAATCACTGCAATACCCCTCCTTCAAAACGTCGGTCCTCTATGAAACATTTACCTTCTCTTGCGAAAACATGTAGTAGTATGCCTAAACAACCATTATTAGCAGATTGTGCCGGAAATATACCACACGCAGGGGCAAATCTCATTAGACACGACGACGTTTTGGAGGACGGCATCCGTTATGCGGGACTGGAGTTACGTCTTTGATCAGGTTAACTTCAAGACCAGCAGCTTGCAAAGAGCGGATCGCTGCTTCACGGCCTGCGCCTGGTCCTTTAACCATAACCTCAACGGCTTTCATCCCATGTTCCATTGCAGCTTTGGCAGCAGTCTCAGCAGCCATTTGTGCAGCAAACGGAGTCGATTTACGGGAACCTCTGAATCCGAGGCCGCCGGAGCTTGCCCACGAAATTGCGTTTCCGTGAGGGTCCGTAATGGTAACGATAGTGTTATT
Source organism: Paenibacillus marchantiae (assembly GCF_028771845.1). Taxonomy (NCBI): domain Bacteria; kingdom Bacillati; phylum Bacillota; class Bacilli; order Caryophanales; family Paenibacillaceae; genus Paenibacillus; species Paenibacillus marchantiae. The sequence goes on from NZ_CP118270.1 coordinate 306,301, forward strand.
GAACGTGGAGCGGATATGTGCCACGCCAGATTCAATATTTTTACGGTCACGACGTTTAGTACGTACGACTTTTTTCGGTTTAGCCATTTTCTCTTATCCCCCCTTATTATTTCTTCTTGTTCGCTACAGTACGACGAGGACCTTTACGAGTACGAGCATTCGTTTTCGTACGTTGTCCACGAACAGGCAGACCACGACGATGACGAACTCCACGGTAACAACCGATCTCCGTCAAACGTTTAATATTCAAAGAGATTTCACGACGCAGGTCACCTTCTACTTTGACCTCTTTGTCGATACTTTCACGCAATTTGCTGACTTCATCTTCCGTCAAATCACGGACACGAGTGTCCCGATTGATGCCTGTTGTGCTCAGAATTTTCTGGGAAGTCGTTTTACCGATTCCGAAAATATAAGTCAAGGCGATCTCAACGCGCTTATCACGTGGCAAATCCACACCAGCTATACGTGCCATTTTACGCTACACCCCCTTCTTTAACCTTGTTTTTGTTTGTGTTTCGGATTTTCACAGATAACCATAACATTCCCTTTGCGGCGAATGACTTTGCATTTTTCGCAAATCGGCTTGACCGAAGGTCTTACCTTCATGTGAATTACCTCCTCAAAGTTTTGCTAAGCAAAACCCTCTTCGTAAGCATTGACCTTGTTTTACCATTGTAAAACCGGCTTCGAAGCTTTCGCAAGTTTTGCCGGGCAAAACCCGCTTCATAAGCTTCACAGTTCATTGCAACTGTCTACTACTATTTACGGTAAGTTATACGACCTTTTGTCAAATCATAAGGTGATAACTGAACAACTACTTTGTCTCCAGTCAGGATACGAATAAAGTGCATCCGCAACTTGCCGGAAACGTGAGCGAGAATTTGATGACCGTTCTCAAGCTCAACCTTGAACGTTGCATTCGGTAGCGGTTCGAGAACCGTACCTTCCACTTCAATGACATCTTCCTTGGCCATTAGTCAGTCTCCTTTCTCTTCAGCTTGAATGTTGGTGGATTCCAGAAACGAATGAACCGCATAGCGGAGCTTTCCGTTTGTCACCCGACCACTCTCGTTTAAACTGTTTACAACCTCGCTGCTAATCATCGGCTGGAGTTCAAGATGAAGAATATTCTTCTTCTTGGGTTGATCAAACTTACGTTTGTCCCCATCCGCAATATATACGAACTTACTGTCCGCTATAGCAACAATTACTGCGGCTTGGTCCGCATTGCGGCCTTTACGGATCTTCACAAGTTGACCGAGCTGCGGATTAGACTGATTGTTCATGCCTTATCACCTACGCATTCAGTTTTGTGAAAATTTCCATGCCTTCATGTGTAACTGCTACGGTGTGTTCAAAGTGGGCGCATAACGATCCATCAACAGTGACGACAGTCCAGTTATCTTCCAACGTTTTCACATACCGTCTACCTGCGTTAACCATCGGCTCTATGGCCAGCACCATGCCCGCTTTAAGCCGTGGTCCCCGATCAGGAAGACCATAGTTCGGAATCTGTGGTTCTTCGTGCAGATCCGCTCCTATACCGTGACCGACATATTCACGTACTACCGAGAACCCTTCATCTTCAATATATTTCTGAATCGCATGAGATATTGTAAACAAGCGAACGTCCGGTTTTACCAGCGCCAGACCTGCGTATAACGAAGCCTCGGTAACGTCCAGAAGACGACGGGCTTCTTCGGAAATACGGCCGACTGGATAAGTCCAGGCGGAATCTCCGTGATAACCCTGGTACTGCGCGCCAATGTCAAACGTAACGATATCGCCCTCGTTCAACTTTCGTTTGCCGGGAAATCCATGCACCAACTCTTCATTCACTGAAGCGCACACACTGGCAGGGAAACCGTTATAACCTTTGAAAGACGGCACAGCTCCTTGACTGCGGATGTATTGATCGGCCATATGGTCAAGTTCTCCAGTCGTAATACCGGGAGCGATATGCTCTGCCAAGAGACGATGCGTTTCCGCAACAATTCTCCCTGCTTCCCTCATCAAGCCCAGTTCCGTTTCGGACTTACCAATGATCATTCAATTAACCTCGCAGCAGGGACACGATTTCATGAGAAACTTGATCGATATCCTGCTCTCCGTCCATTTGACGAAGAAGGCCTTTGTTCTCATAAAATGTGAGGAGTGGTGCTGTTTTGTTGATATATTCGTCGAGACGTGTGCCTACGCTCTCTTCATTATCATCAGAGCGCTGGTACAAGTCACCGCCGCATTTATCACAAATACCTTCCTGCTTGGGCGGATTGAACACGACATGATATGTGGCGCCACAGTTCTTACAAATACGACGACCCGTCAAACGGGCGAGCAATTTGTTGCGGTCCACTTTCAGGTTGATTACATGATCGAGACCTGAGTTCAGTCGATCCAGAATGCCATCGAGCGCTTCTGCTTGAGACAGGGTTCTTGGAAATCCATCCAAGAGGAATCCTTCTCTGCAATCAGGCTGCTGCAAACGTTCTTCAACAATGCCGATGGTTACATCATCTGGTACGAGCAATCCTTGATCCATATATTCTTTGGCTTTCAGGCCAATGGGAGTTCCCTGCTTAATCGCCAGACGAAATGCATCGCCTGTTGAAATGTGGGGAATACCGAACTCTTTCACAATGACGTCTGCTTGCGTTCCTTTTCCTGCCCCCGGAGGGCCCATGAATAGGATGTTCACGTTATGTCACTCCCTCCAAGACTACCCTACATCAACAAACAGCACAATAGGTGCCGGCAAGTAAATCTTAGCTTGACCGGTACCTATTGCCTATTTATTGATAAAACCTTTGTAGTGGCGTTTGATCAATTGGCTTTCGATTTGCTTCATGGTATCCAGCGCAACACCAATAACGATCAGGAGAGAAGTTCCTCCAATTTGCGCTGATTGAGGCAAACCAGAAAGTGCCCCCAAGATTACAGGCAGAACGGAAATTACTGCCAAGAAGATGGCACCTGCCGTTGTCAAACGAGTCATGACACGGGTCAGATATTTCTCGGTTGCTTTACCCGGACGAATGCCTGGGATGTAACCGCCGTTCTTTTTCATGTTGTCAGCCATCTGCTGTGGATTCATCTGTACAAAAGTATAGAAGAATGTGAACCCGAAAATCATCACTACATAGAGTAACATACCCAGAGGTTTGTGAGTAGTGAGATTGGCTCCGATCCACTGTGCCCACGTACGATCAGCCCAGAAGTTTGCGATGATCGATGGGAACATCAACAGAGATGAAGCAAAGATGACAGGGATAACACCTGCTGCATTAATCTTCAGCGGGATATGTGTGTTCTGTCCACCGTACATTTTGTTACCTACGACACGTTTAGCGTACTGTACAGGAATTTTCCGAATCGCCTGCTGGATGTAAATGACACCTATGATAATCAGCACAATAACAATTGCGACGATTACCCCTTTAAGAATGTTCATGAACAGTTGATCAGCTTGGATGAAGTCGGATTCGATCGTTTGTTTGATAATATTAGGTACCGTTGATAGGATACCCGCAAAGATCAAAATCGAAATCCCGTTTCCTATGCCCTTTTCGGTGATCTGCTCACCAAGCCACATTAGGAATGAAGTACCGGCCGTAAGTACAATTGCGATCAAGATATAATCTGCAAATGTTGCGTTAGGCACCATTTCTGTATTGTACAAGCGATTGAATCCGATCGACGTACCAAACGCTTGAATCAATGCCAGACCTACCGTTAAATAACGGGTCAGTTGTGCAGATTTCTTCTTACCTTGTTCACCCTGCTTTGCCCACTCCGCTAATTTAGGAATAACGTCCATGGAAAGCAGCTGCACTATGATAGACGCAGTGATGTAAGGCACGATCCCGAGCGCAAATATCGAGAACTGGAAGAGCGCTCCACCCGAGAACGTATTGAGAAGTCCAAAAACTTCTTTACCCGCAGAATTTGTCGCTTCGAACACATCTTTGTTAACTCCCGGTACGGGAACAAAGGAGCCGATGCGGTAAATGATCAGTACAAAAAGGGTAAATAATACCCTTTTGCGCAGATCTTCAACCCGCCAGATATTCTTTAGGGTCTTGAACATTAAATCACCTCAGTTGTACCGCCGGCAGCTTCAATTTTCTCAATAGCAGATTGAGAAAACTTGTTAGCTTTAACAGTCAGCTTCACAGTGACATCACCGTTACCCAGGATTTTGATTCCGGATTTAGCGTTTTTAACTACGCCGTTCGTCATCAAGAATTCTGGAGTTACTTCAGTACCCGCAGCAAAACTGTTCAGGTCTTCAGTATTCACAACTGCATATTCTTTGCGAGTTGGGTTTACAAAACCACGTTTTGGCAAGCGACGATACAATGGATTTTGTCCACCTTCGAAGCCTGGACGTACTCCACCGCCAGAACGAGCGTTTTGTCCTTTGTGACCGCGACCTGATGTTTTACCTGTACCACTACTTGGACCGCGACCAAGACGTTTACGTTCTTTGCGGGATCCAGGAGATGGTGAAAGCTCATGTAACTTCATCGTTCGTTGCACCTCCTTAAAGATTTGTGGGATTAACCCGTTTTTAAGCTTCTACTTCTTTAACAGCAACCAAGTGGCTTACTTTGTTAATCATACCACGGATGGCAGGATTATCGTTTTGTACCACTTTGCTATTGATTTTGCGCAAACCCAATGTTTTCACAGTTGTTCTTTGCGTCTCCGGACGTCCGATCAAGCTGCGGACGAGGGTAATTTCTAATTTAGCCATGAGAATTCCCTCCTTAACCCAGAAGCTCTTCGACGGATTTTCCGCGCAGTTTAGCCACGTCTTCAGCACGCTTCAAACGGGACAAACCTTCCAAAGTCGCATTGACCATGTTCATGGAATTCGAAGAACCCAGAGATTTTGTCAAAATGTCACCTACACCAGCAAGTTCGAGAACCGCACGTACAGGACCACCAGCGATAACACCAGTACCTTCAGATGCTGGTTTCAACAGCACGCGTCCTGCGCCGAACTTACCTGTTACCAAGTGAGGAATCGATGTTCCTACGAGTGGAACGTGTACAAGGTTTTTCTTAGCGTCTTCAATACCTTTGCGAATTGCATCAGGTACTTCGCCCGCTTTACCGATACCAGCTCCAACCCAGCCGTTGCCGTCGCCGACTACAACCAGTGCGCTAAAGCTGAAACGGCGTCCGCCTTTTACTACTTTAGCTACGCGATTAATATTTACAACTCTTTCAGTCAGTTCCAAAGTATTCGGATCTACACGCAAGTCGTTAACCTCCTTTTGAAAAATATCTTAAAACTCAAGTCCTGCTTCACGAGCCGCTTCAGCCAATGCTGCGATACGACCATGGTACAGATAACCGCTACGGTCAAATACGATGTTGGAAACACCTTTGTCTTTAGCACGTTTAGCAACGAGTTCGCCAACTTTACGAGCTGATTCAACAGATGCACCATTTTTGATGTCAGTGCTCAATTCTTTGTCTACGGTAGACGCGGAAGCGATTGTTACACCAGCAACATCATCGATGATTTGAGCATACATATGTTTACCAGAACGGAATACGTTCAAACGAGGACGTGCTGCCGTTCCTTGGATTTTCTTACGAACACGCAGGTGTCTTTTCAGACGTGCCTTGTTTTTATCTGTTTTCGTAATCATCTCAGGGATTCACTCCTTTCAGGTTACCTCGCTGGCTTCAAACCGGAAGCCACGGGGTATATTAGAAACACAAGAAGCAAGCAAGCCGAAAACCGCGCAAAGGCGGTAAGAAAAATCTTATTTCTTCTTACCGGCTTTACCTTCCTTACGGATGATACGCTCGCCTTCATATTTAATACCTTTACCTTTGTACGGCTCAGGTTCACGAACGGAACGGATTTTAGCAGCGTAAGCACCTACACGCTCTTTATCGATTCCGCGAACGATGATTTTCGTATTCGAAGGAACTTCGAATTCGATTCCCGCTTCCGGTGTAATTTCAACCGGGTGAGAGTAGCCAACGTTCAGAACGATTTTATCTCCGGATTTGCTTGCACGATATCCGACCCCAACCAGCTCCAGAGATTTTGCGAATCCTTCAGTAACACCACTCACCATGTTGTTTACAACGCTACGCGTTGTGCCGTGCAAAGAACGGTGAGTTTTGTTATCGGAAGGACGCACAACTGTAATTTCGTTGTTTTCAACTGTTACCTTCATATCTTTATGAAGTTCACGAGTCAAAGATCCTTTTGGTCCTTTTACCGTAATAACGGTGTTGTCCAGTGTGATGTCCACACCACTTGGTACTGTAATTGGTTTGCGACCAATACGAGACATATGTTGCACCTCCTATCTTGTGACGTTATATTACCATACGTAGCAGACGACTTCTCCGCCGGATTTTGATTGACGAGCTTCTTTGTCCGTCATGATACCTTTGGATGTCGAGATGATAGCGATACCCAGACCACCAAGTACACGAGGTACTTCGTTGCTTTTCGTGTAAACACGAAGACCAGGTTTACTGATTCTTTTCAGACCAGTAATAACACGCTCGTTATTTTGACCGTATTTCAGGAAAACACGGATAATCCCTTGTTTGTTATCATCGATAACTTCAGCGTCACGGATGAAACCTTCACGCTTCAGGATATCGGCGATTTGTTTTTTCATTGTCGAAGCAGGCATTTCTACCGTTTCGTGACGAACTGTGTTCGCGTTACGAATACGAGTAAGCATATCTGCAATTGGATCAGACATAGTCATTGTGAGTTAACCTCCTTCCCGTTCAGGACTTTTTACCAGCTTGCTTTTTTCACGCCAGGGATCTGGCCTTTATAAGCTAATTCACGGAAGCAAATTCTGCAAATTTTGAACTTTTGCAGGACCGAATGTGGACGTCCGCAACGCTCACAGCGTGTATAAGCACGTACTTTAAACTTTGGTGTACGTTGTTGTTTAACTTTCATCGAAGTTTTTGCCACTTAGCCTGACACCTCCTAAATAATTTCGGAGAAAAGGGAGTCTTTCCAGACACCCGGAAACGTTATAGCAACATTATTTTACGAAAGGCATTCCGAGTTGCGTGAGCAATTCACGGGATTCTTCGTCTGTTTTCGCCGTTGTTACGATGACAATATCCATACCGCGGACTTTGTCTACTTTATCATACTCGATCTCTGGGAAGATCAATTGTTCTTTCAGACCCAGTGTGTAGTTACCACGTCCGTCGAAAGCTTTGCTCGATACACCGCGGAAGTCGCGGACACGAGGAAGCGTAACGTTGAGCAGTTTATCGAGGAAGAAGTACATGCGCTCGCCGCGCAATGTTACTTTCACACCGATAGGCATGTTCTCACGCAGTTTGAAACCTGCGATAGATTTTTTAGCACGAGTGATTACAGGTTTTTGACCTGCGATCAATTGCAAATCGTTTACTGCGGAATCCAACACTTTGGAGTTTTGGACAGCGTCGCCCACACCCATGTTGATAACGATTTTCTCGATTTTCGGCACTTGCATTACCGTTGTATAGTTAAACTTCTGCATCAAAGCAGGAGCAATTTCGTTCAGGTAACGTTCTTTCATTCTTGCTGCCATGAATCATAGACCTCCTTTCTCATTCGGTTCAATTAGTCGATAATTTCTCCGGAACGTTTAGCAACGCGCACTTTCTTTCCGTTATCCAACACTTTGTAACCTACACGGGTTACTTTTCCGCTCTTTGGATCGATGTGCATTACGTTGGAAACGTGAATCGGAGCTTCCTTCTCGATAATGCCGCCTTGCGGATTTTGCTGGTTAGGCTTCTGGTGTTTTTTAATCATGTTAACACCTTCCACAAGGACGCGGTTCTCACGAGGATAAGCAGCGATGACACGGCCTTTTTTACCTTTGTCTTTACCGCTGATCACCATAACTGTATCTTCTTTTTTAACATGAAGTTTATTGTTATGGGATTCCAGAACTTTTTTCACTCTTGGCATTTCGTACACCTCCTGTTTCTAACATCACGAGATTAAGCTTTAGATAACTTCTGGGGCCAAGGAAACGATTTTCATGAAGTCTTTCTCGCGAAGTTCACGAGCAACAGGTCCGAAAATACGTGTTCCACGCGGGCTTCTGTCGTCTTTTACAACAACCGCTGCATTTTCATCAAAACCGATGTAGGAACCGTCTTTACGACGTACAGAACGCTTCGTACGAACGACAACCGCTCTAACTACATCACCTTTTTTGACAACGCCGCCTGGTGTTGCTTGTTTTACAGAACAAACGATCAGATCACCGATTTGAGCTGTACGACGTCCCGTACCGCCGAGTACGCGGATACACATCAGTTCCTTCGCACCGGAGTTGTCAGCCACAGTCAAACGTGTAAATGGTTGAATCATTTAGTATTCCTCCTTTCAGCTATGCTGCTGATGCATTAGATGATAACCGCTTTTTCTACGATTTCAGTAAGTCTCCAGCGTTTATCTTTCGAAAGCGGACGAGTCTCCATGATTTTCACCGTGTCACCGATTTTCGCAGTGTTTTCTTCGTCATGCGCTTTGAATTTTTTAGTAACCTTAATGCGTTTATGGTACAAGTTGTGTTTTTTGTAAGTTTCTACAGCAACAACAATCGTTTTGTCCATTTTATCGCTGACCACTTTACCGGTTTGCACTTTACGTGCGTTACGTTCTTCGCTCATTGTTGGCCTCCTTCCTGATTACGGACGGATTATACATCCGATCCCTAATTAACCGATTCCCAATTCTCTTTCACGGATAATGGTTTTAGCACGAGCTATTTCTTTCCGCACATCACGGATTCGAGTCGGGTTATCCAGCTGACCGGTAGCGAGTTGAAAGCGGAGGTTAAAGAGTTCTTCTTTAAATCCGGCAATCTTTTGCTCGATTTCAGCAGAGGTTAGGTTGCGAAATTCACTAGCTTTCATTTGCTTCACCACCCAATTCTTCACGTTTCACAAACTTCGTTTTGATTGGCAGTTTATGAGCGGCAAGACGCATTGCTTCACGAGCAACATCCTCCGGTACACCAGCAAGTTCAAACATGATCTTACCTGGTTTCACAACTGCAACCCATTTTTCTACGTTACCTTTACCGCTACCCATCCGAACCTCGAGAGGCTTTTGAGTGATTGGTTTGTCTGGGAAGATCTTGATCCAAACTTTACCACCACGTTTGATGTAACGAGTCATCGCAATACGAGCCGCTTCGATTTGACGGTTCGTAATCCAAGCCGGTTCCGTAGCTTGCAGACCATATTCACCAAAGTTCAGCGTAGTTCCGCCTTTAGCTTGGCCCTTCATATGTCCACGTTGTTGCTTACGGTGTTTTACACGTTTTGGTACCAACATGATTAGTTGCCTCCTTCCTTAGCAGCTTGTTTCTTAGCCGTAGGAAGAACCTCTCCACGATAGATCCATACTTTCACGCCGATACGGCCGTAAGTAGTATGAGCCTCTGCTGTACCGTAGTCGATGTCGGCACGAAGCGTGTGCAGTGGAACAGTTCCTTCGCTGTAGCCTTCCGAACGAGCAATCTCAGCACCGCCAAGACGTCCGCCCACTTGAGTTTTAATACCTTTTGCACCAGAGCGCATTGTTCTTTGAATAGCTTGTTTCAGAGCACGACGGAAAGAAACACGACGTTCCAATTGTTGTGCGATGCTTTCAGCTACCAGGATTGCGTCCAGGTCTTGGTTCTTAATTTCAGAAATGTTGATGTGTACTTTTTTACCGCCTGCGATTTTCGTAATTTGATTACGCAGATTTTCAACTTCCGAACCACCCTTACCGATAACCATACCTGGTTTCGCAGTGTGAATCGTTACATTTACGCGGTTAGCCGCTCTCTCGATTTCAACACGAGACATAGCGGAGTCTTTCAATTTATTTTTCAGGAATTCACGAATTTTCACGTCTTCCATCAAAAGATCGCCGAAGTCTTTACCTGCATACCACTTAGATTCCCAGTCACGGATAATTCCGACACGGAGTCCGACTGGATTTACCTTTTGGCCCACACATTTCCCCTCCTTCTACTTTTCAGATACCACCAAAGTGATGTGGCTAGTACGTTTGTTAATACGACTTGCACGTCCCATTGCACGAGGGCGGAAACGTTTCATTGTCGGTCCTTGGTTCACGTAAGCTTGCGAGATAACCAAGTTATTAACATCCAAAGAATAGTTATGTTCCGCATTCGCAATAGCGGAATTAAGCAACTTCTCAACGATAGGAGAAGCGGATTTCGGAGTGTGACGGAGAATGGCAACCGCCTCACCTACTTGCTTGCCGCGAATCAAGTCAACAACGAGTTGAACTTTACGAGGAGCAATCCGGATAAACTTAGCATGTGCTTTTGCTTCCATTGTGTAACCTCCTCTCAAACATTAAAGATATTCATTTATCTTCTTGTTTTCTTATCATCATCAGTATGGCCTTTGTACGTACGGGTTGGAGCGAACTCACCCAATTTGTGTCCGACCATGTCCTCAGTTACGTATACTGGTACGTGTTTACGACCGTCATATACGCCAAATGTGTGTCCGATGAATTGCGGGAAAATTGTAGAACGACGGGACCAGGTTTTAATAACAAGCTTTTTACCGGATGCTTCCATGTCTTCTACTTTTTTCAGCATGTAGCCATCAATGAATGGCCCTTTTTTCAAACTGCGACCCATGTGGAGATCCTCCCTTCAAACGTAGCTATTATGCATCCGCAGATGCCTCACGAAGTTATGCACAATGTGTATTACTTCGTGCGGCGGCGAATGATGTATTTATCAGAAGCTTTATTTTTCTTACGCGTTTTGTAACCAAGAGTAGGTTTACCCCATGGTGACATTGGCGATTTACGTCCGATTGGAGCACGACCTTCACCACCACCGTGTGGGTGATCGTTAGGGTTCATTACTACACCACGAACTTCAGGACGTTTACCCAACCAACGGCTACGACCGGCTTTACCGATTTTGATGAGCTCGTGGTCTTGGTTACCAACAGCTCCAATTGTTGCGCGGCAAACTTTCAAAATACGACGAACTTCTCCGGAAGAGAGACGAACAGAAACGTATTTTTCTTCTTTACCAAGCAATTGAGCTTCTGTACCAGCAGCACGAACCAATTGTCCGCCTTTACCTGGTTTCAACTCGATGTTGTGGATAACAGTACCTACTGGAATATTTTCGAGTGGCAATGCGTTTCCGATTTTGATGTCTGATTCAGGTCCGGAGAATACTTGATCTCCAACTTTCAAACCTTTAGGAGCGATGATATAACGTTTTTCACCATCAGCATAGTGAATCAGAGCGATGTTAGATGTACGGTTCGGGTCATACTCAATCGTAGCAACGCGGCCCGGTATTCCATCTTTAGTACGTTTGAAGTCGATGATACGGTATTTACGTTTGTGTCCACCACCATGGTGACGAACTGTAATTTTACCTTGGTTGTTGCGGCCTGCTTGTTTGCTCAATGGGGCCAACAACGATTTCTCCGGCTGATCTGTGGTGATTTCCTCAAATGTAGAAACGGACATGTTCCGTCTTGCCGGGGATGTTGGTTTATACTTTTTGATTGGCACTGGGTTTCCCTCCTTACTTCAAAAATTCAATTATACAGTTTCAAAGAACTCAAGCGTTTTGCTGTCTTGTGTCAGCGTTACAAACGCTTTTTTCCATTCGCTAGTATATCCGGAATAACGTCCGTACCGTTTTGGCTTAGCTGGAACACGAAGCGTGTTCACGTTTTTCACTTTTACGTTGAAAATAGCTTCCACGGCTTTCTTGATCTCGGTTTTGTTTGCACGGATATCGACTTCAAATACATATTTCAAGTCATTCATCATGTCAGCAGTACGTTCCGTAATAATCGGACGTTTTACAATATCACGAGGATCCTTCATTACGCGAGCACCTCCTCTACCTTCTGAACTGCTTCTTTCGTAATGATCAGTTTGTCGTGCGAAAGCACGTCAAGAACATTAATGCCGTCAGCAGCTACGAATTTCACGCCTGGAATATTCCGTGCGGAAAGAGCCACATTATCATCATAGCTAGGAGCTACGATCAAAGCTTTGCGTCCAACTTTCAAGTTATTCAAGATGGCTGCAAATTCTTTCGTTTTAGGTGAGCTCAGCGTGAGAGCGTCCAAAACGATAATGTCATTGTCGATCACTTTGGATGAAAGAGCTGATTTGATCGCCAAACGGCGAACTTTCTTAGGCAGTTTATACGCATAGCTCCGTGGTGTTGGACCAAATACGATACCGCCGCCTTTCCATTGTGGTGAACGAATTGAACCTTGACGAGCGCGACCTGTACCTTTTTGTTTCCAAGGCTTACGTCCACCGCCACGTACTTCAGAACGTCCTTTTACTTTGTGGGTACCTTGACGAAGGGAAGCGCGTTGCATAAGAACTGCATCGTACAGAACGTGTTGGTTCGGCTCAATTCCGAAAACCGCATCGTTCAATTCAACTTCGCCTACTTGGCTACCATCTACATTGTAAACTGATACTTTTGGCATTTTGTGTTCCTCCTTTCTTCAGTGGTTATTTTTTCACTGTTTCTTTAACTTTAATGAGACTGTTTTTCGGTCCAGGAATGGAACCTTTCACGAGCAACACATTACGTTCAGCGTCTACTTTAACTACTTCAAGACGTTGGATTGTAACAGTATCATGTCCCATGTGTCCTGGCAGGCGTTTGCCTTTAGGAACGCGGTTTGCTTGGATCGAACCCATTGAACCAGGGCCACGGTGGTAACGCGAACCGTGTGACATAGGTCCAGTGCTTTGTCCCCAACGTTTGATAACGCCGGCAAAACCTTTACCTTTAGAAATACCCGTTACGTCAACGAATTCGCCTTCAGCGAAAATGTCAGCTTTCAGTTCTTGGCCAACTTCATATTCTGCGATGTTGATACCGCGAACTTCACGAACGTAGCGCTTAGGGGCAGTGTTCGCTTTTTTAGCGTGACCTGCTTCTGGCTTGTTAGCATTTTTCTCTTTCTTATCGGAGTAACCGATTTGAATTGCTTCGTAGCCATCATTCTCAATGTCTTTCTTTTGCAAAACAACACAAGGGCCTGCTTCGATAACCGTTACTGGTACAACGTTACCCTCAGGTGTAAATACTTGAGTCATTCCGAGTTTTTTTCCTAAGATTGCTTTCATGTTGACACCTCTTTTCCTTTATACATGGTCTTTGTTGTAGCTTGTATTACAATTTAATTTCGATATCTACACCGGACGGCAGATCCAAGCGCATCAAGGCATCCACAGTTTGTGGAGTCGGGTTAACGATGTCGATCAAACGCTTATGTGTGCGTTGTTCGAATTGTTCCCGAGAATCCTTGTACTTGTGCACCGCACGAAGAATAGTAATGATTTGTTTTTCAGTAGGAAGCGGAATCGGACCGGATACACCTGCACCCGAACGTTTTGCTGTTTCAACAATTTTCTCCGCGGATTGATCAAGAATTCTGTGGTCGTAAGCTTTCAAACGAATACGAATTTTTTGCTTTGCCATTTTAGTCCCTCCTTCTATCGCCCAATTTTTTATCGGACATACTCCGTGAAAATTTTCTAGCCACTGTCCCATGGCAAAGGGGCCGGGTGTGCCAGTAACCTCTCACATCATCGCAACGTCACAGAACAACATTCATTATTATATAGAAAAGATGGGCGTATTGCAAGCATATTTAAGAAAAACATTTAAACTTATCTTTTCTGCTGAAATGACTTCGTTTAGTGCAGTGTTTATCTTCAATATTCATGCTGCCTTACCAATCCATCTACATTCGTAAATGATGTTCATTTCGTATGACGCAGGTTCCGAAACTATTACATAATAAAAGAGTTCTTTATCCGATGTCGGATAAAGAACTCTTCCGAAGCTTCGTTACAATACAATGTTACTCGTTCCAGTACACTGTTGCATATGCTTTATTCAGCGTTAAGCCGAATTATTTTTGGATCGATGCTACGGAACCTGCACCTACTGTACGTCCGCCTTCACGAATGGAGAACTTAGTTCCTTCTTCAATCGCGATTGGGGAGATCAAGGAAACAGTAACCGTGATGTTATCACCAGGCATTACCATTTCAGTACCTTCAGGCAAGTTGATGATGCCTGTTACGTCAGTTGTACGGAAGTAGAACTGTGGACGGTATCCAGTGAAGAAAGGCTTGTGACGGCCACCCTCTTCTTTAGTCAAAACGTAGATTTGTGCAGTGAATTCTGTGTGTGGCTTAACAGAACCTGGTTTTGCAAGTACTTGACCGCGCTCGATTTGAGTACGATCAACACCACGCAACAATGCACCGATGTTGTCGCCCGCTTGAGCGGAGTCCAACAATTTACGGAACATTTCTACGCCCGTAACTACGGATTTTTTAGTTTCTTCAGTAATACCAACGATTTCGATCTCTTCGCCGACTTTAACAGTACCACGCTCTACACGGCCAGTAGCAACAGTACCACGACCAGTGATGGAGAATACGTCCTCGACAGGCATCAAGAAAGGTTTGTCAGTTTGACGCTCAGGCAATGGGATGTACGTATCGATCTCTTTGAACATCTCAACGATTTTTTGAGCCCACTCACCATCAGGGTTTTGCAGAGCTTCACGAGCGGATCCACGAGTGATTGGAGTATCATCACCTGGGAACTCATATTCGTTAAGAAGGTCGCGAACTTCCATCTCAACCAATTCCAACAACTCTTCGTCTTCAACCATGTCACATTTGTTCAAGAAAACAACAATGTAAGGTACGCCTACTTGACGGGAGAGCAAGATGTGCTCACGAGTTTGTGGCATTGGGCCGTCAGCTGCGGATACTACCAAGATAGCTCCGTCCATTTGTGCCGCGCCAGTGATCATGTTTTTAACATAGTCGGCGTGACCTGGGCAGTCTACGTGAGCGTAGTGACGAGTGTCAGTTTCATACTCAACGTGTGATGTTGAGATTGTGATACCGCGCTCGCGCTCTTCTGGAGCTTTATCGATTTGATCGAATGCAATTGCTGCGCCACCGTAAGTTTTAGACAATACAGTAGTGATTGCAGCAGTCAGAGTTGTTTTACCATGGTCGACGTGACCAATAGTACCAATGTTAACGTGGGGTTTATTACGTTCGTATTTAGCCTTTGCCATTTGAACGTGGCCTCCTTAAAATTATAATTTTATGTTTTCACTAAATGAAGTGCAAAGAATACATGACTCTTATGCACTTTCATTCAATGAGAGAAAACTACTCGGTTCCTTTTGTTTTGGCAACAATCTCTTCAGCGATGCTCTTAGGAACTTCTTCATAGTGAGAAAGCTCCATGGAGAATACGCCGCGTCCTTGAGTACCGGAACGAAGAGTTGTAGAGTATCCGAACATTTCAGACAAAGGTACTTTAGCACGGATGATTTGGGCTCCACTACGGGAATCCATACCTTCGATGCGGCCACGACGGGAGTTAAGCATACCCATAACGTCACCCATATACTCTTCTGGAACGGTTACTTCTACTTTCATGATTGGCTCAAGCAGAACCGGCTTACATTTGTCTTTCGCAGCTTTTAGCGCCATCGATCCGGCAATTTTAAATGCCATCTCGTTGGAATCGACATCATGGTAAGATCCGTCTACGATTGTAGCCTTAACGTCAACAAGCGGGAAGCCTGCGATAACGCCGTTTTTCATTTGCTCTTCGATACCTGCAAGAGCTGGTTGAATGTATTCTCTTGGAACAGAACCACCGACAACCTTACTTTCGAACTGGCTGCCTGTACCCGCTTCGAGAGGTTCGAACTCAACCCATACGTGACCGTATTGACCACGACCACCGGATTGACGCACGAATTTACCTTCAACACGCGCTGGTGCACGGAAAGTTTCACGGTAAGCTACTTGTGGTTTACCCACAGTAGTTTCAACCTTGAACTCACGACGCATACGGTCAATGATGATATCAAGGTGAAGCTCCCCCATACCTGCCAAGATCGTTTGGCCTGTTTCTTCATCAGTATGAGCACGAAGAGTAGGATCCTCTTCAGTCAACTTACCGAGAGCAACACCCATTTTATCTTGGTCAGCTTTGGTTTTAGGTTCAACGGCGATTTCGATAACCGGATCAGGGAAGTTCATTGACTCCAGGATAACCGGATTTTTCTCATCACACAGTGTATCACCTGTACCCGTATCTTTCAAACCTACAGCAGCTGCAATGTCACCGGAGTAAACTTCAGTGATTTCTTGACGGCTGTTTGCATGCATTTGAAGGATACGACCGATACGCTCACGTTTGTTTTTAGTTGCATTCAATACGTAAGATCCGGATTGAAGAACACCGGAGTATACGCGGAAGAATGTCAATTTACCAACGTAAGGGTCAGTCATGATTTTGAATGCCAATGCGGAGAAAGGCTCTTCATCGGATGACTTACGAATTGCTTCAGTTCCATCTTCAAGATGACCAGTGATAGATGGAACGTCTGTTGGAGCCGGCAAGTAGTCGATAACAGCATCCAACATGAGTTGAACACCTTTGTTACGATACGAGGATCCACAGATAACCGGGAAGATCTTAACATCAACAACACCTTTACGGAGGGCCGCTTTGATCTCATCAATAGTGATCTCTTCGCCTTCCAGGTATTTCATTGTCAAATCTTCGTCGAGTTCTGCAACACGCTCAACCAATTCGTTACGGAGTTCTGCAACTTGCTCAACAAATTCCGCAGGAATGTCGGTTTCTTCGATATCTTGTCCAAGGTCATCTTTGTACATATGAGCCTTTTGTGCAACGATATCAATGATACCTTTGAAATCATTTTCAGCGCCGATAGGAAGTTGAATCGCAACTGCGTTCGCTTGAAGGCGATCACGCATGTCAGATACAACGTTCAGGAAGTCAGCACCGATGATATCCATTTTGTTTACATAAGCGATACGAGGTACGCCGTACTTGTCAGCCTGTCTCCATACGGTTTCGGACTGAGGCTCAACGCCTTCTTTCGCACTGAATACACCAACTGCTCCGTCCAATACACGAAGGGAACGTTCAACTTCAACAGTGAAGTCAACGTGTCCCGGGGTATCAATGATGTTAACGCGGTGGCCTTTCCAAGCAGCGGTAGTCGCAGCGGAAGTAATTGTAATTCCGCGCTCCTGTTCCTGTTCCATCCAGTCCATTGTCGCAGCGCCTTCGTGTACTTCACCGATTTTGTGCGTACGTCCTGTGTAGAACAAGATCCGCTCAGTTGTCGTGGTTTTACCCGCATCAATATGAGCCATGATCCCGATATTACGTGTATTTTTCAAGGAGAACTCTCTTGCCATGAAATGGGTCTCCCTTCAAAATTGAAGTTATTATTGTGAACCGAATCCTACCAACGGTAGTGAGCAAACGCTTTGTTCGCTTCAGCCATTTTATGCGTATCTTCACGTTTTTTAACGGAAGCGCCTGTGTTGTTGGAAGCGTCGATGATCTCAGCCGCCAAACGCTCTTCCATTGTTTTCTCACCGCGGTTGCGGGAGTAGTTCACGAGCCAACGTAATCCCAAAGCAGTACGTCTCTCTGGTTTTACCTCGATTGGTACTTGGTAGTTGGCACCGCCGACACGGCGAGCTTTAACTTCCAGGACTGGCATGATATTTTTGATTGCTGCTTCAAATACTTCCATAGGGTCATTACCCGTACGTTCTTGAATCAACTTAAACGCATTATACAGAATGCTTTGAGCAACACCGCGTTTTCCGTCGAGCATGATGCGATTGATCAAACGAGTAACCAGCTTGCTGCTGTATACCGGATCTGGCAACACGTCTCTTTTCGTAACTGGACCTTTGCGTGGCATGGATATCCCCCTTTCTTTCTTCATGAGCACATCCTACACCTCCTGGGATTAACCCAGAAGATATTCAGGACTGCTACTTATAATATTTTAGGCTTTTTTAGCTTTTGGACGTTTAGCACCGTATTTCGAACGAGCTTGCATACGGTTGTTCACGCCTGCAGTATCAAGAGCTCCGCGAACGATGTGATAACGAACCCCTGCAAGGTCTTTAACTTTACCTCCACGGATCAACACAACACTGTGCTCTTGAAGGTTATGTCCGATACCCGGGATATAAGCAGTTACCTCGAGACGGTTTGTCAAACGAACACGGGCATACTTACGAAGTGCAGAGTTTGGTTTACGTGGAGTCATTGTACCTACACGAGTGCAGACACCACGTTTTTGTGGGGCACTGATGTTAGTTGATTCACGTTTCAAAGCATTGAACCCTTTTTGCAAAGCTGGTGATTTGGACTTATCAACTTTAGCTTGACGTCCTTTACGTACCAGTTGGTTAATAGTTGGCATGTGATTGCCACCCCCTTCCTCAATTTTTCATGTTTCTTTATAAACCTCTTACGCTAAGTCCACAGACCCAGGCGGTTCATAAAAAGACAAATGAAAAGTTTTTGCCTTGGAGAATCCCTAAAAGTTCTCGGACAAAAACGTTCCTTACCGTATCATTTTACGACAGCAGCCATTGCTGCTCCTACTCCAATCCCGCAAGCTTTGCCGAGATTTTTCATTGTGTCCACTTTCGTGCACTTCACATTGTGTTGTTCACACAAAGCAATGATTTTGGAAGTAAGCTGCGGATCACAATCTTCAGCCACATAAACTTCAGAAGCCATACCTGTCTGAACCATCCGCGTGGTCTGTTTGGTACCTATTTTGACATGAGCATCTTGCAGACCTTTTTCATTAGACATTGTTCATTCCTCCGAATAGGACCAAATACAATCAGCTACTCACGCACCTTTGATATATTAGCATCTAGCGCAAGCAATGTCAATGCTAATCCTAAAATATTTCATTTAAAGTTTTGCCTCGCCGGGAACGTCCTTCTGTATAAAACAGCCGTCGCCTCCCGGCGTACAAAACTTTAGTTCACCCTAATAATAAGGATGAATCTAGTGAAATATCTTAATCAACCGAAACTGGCTCAAGTTCTTCTACCGAAGATTGGCCATCTTCCGGCTCAGCAAATTTGATGCTGCGGTAACGGTGCATACCTGTACCTGCAGGAATCAGTTTACCGATGATTACATTCTCTTTCAGACCGAGCAACTGATCGACTTTACCTTTGATCGCTGCATCTGTCAGTACACGTGTAGTCTCTTGGAACGAAGCCGCCGAGAGGAAGGAGTCTGTTTCCAGGGATGCTTTCGTAATACCGAGCAAAATTGGTTTTGCAACCGCTGGCTCTTTATCACTCAGAATCGCTGTCTTGTTAGCTCTTTCGTACTCATGCGTATCCACGAACGATCCTGGCAACAATGTAGTGTCCCCTGCATCGACGATACGGATTTTACGCAACATTTGACGGATCATAACTTCAACGTGTTTGTCATTGATTTCTACGCCTTGGTTACGGTATACGCGTTGTACTTCCTGCAAAATGTAGTTCTGTACGCCACGTACGCCTTTAATGCGCAGCATTTCTTTTGGATCGATAGAACCATCTGTCAACTCGTCGCCTGCTTCAATTTCCATGCCTTCGCTAACGCGTACACGAGAACCGTAGGTAACAGAGTAAACTTTGGATTCTGCTTCACCTTGAATTTCAATTTCGCGACGATCTTTCGCTTCGCGAATTTCTTTAACAACACCGTCGATCTCACTGATTGTTGCTTGACCCTTAGGATTACGAGCCTCGAACAACTCCTGGATACGCGGCAAACCTTGCGTAATATCGTCTCCGGCTACACCACCGGTGTGGAATGTACGCATTGTCAGCTGTGTTCCTGGCTCACCAATGGATTGTGCTGCGATAATACCAACTGCTTCACCGATCTCCACGTGTTTACCAGTCGCCAAGTTGCGACCATAACACTTCTTGCAGACACCGTGACGTGCACGGCAGCTAAGTACGGAGCGGATTTGTAGTTTGGTTACGCCAGCTTCGATGATTGCCTCAGCTTTATCAGAGTCAATCAGTTCATTACGGTGTGCAATAATTTCTTTTGTTTCTGGATGACGAACAGTCTCGAAGCAGTATCTGCCTTCAATACGGTCGTAGAGATCCTCAATAACCTCTTTACCATCCTGGATACGACTTACGGTAAAGCCTTTATCTGTACCACAATCATCTTCACGCACGATCACATCTTGTGCCACGTCTACGAGACGACGGGTCAGGTAACCTGAATCCGCTGTACGCAGAGCCGTATCGGCCAAACCTTTACGGGCACCGTGAGTCGAGATAAAGTACTCGAGTACCGTCAGACCTTCACGGAAGTTCGATTTGATTGGGAGTTCAATGATTCGACCGGATGGGTTGGCCATCAGACCACGCATACCGCCCAATTGGGTGATTTGCGATTTGTTACCCCGTGCTTTGGAGTCAACCATCATCATGATGGAATTGTAGCGATCCATCGATTTCATCAGAATCTCGGTGATATCATCTTTCGATTTCGACCAGATATCAATGATGCGGTCATAGCGCTCTTCGTTCGTAATCAGACCACGACGGTATTGGTTCGTAACGATTTGTGCTTTTTCCTCAGACTGTCTAAGAATTTCAAATTTCTCAGGTGGAACGATAACATCCGACACCGCTACAGTGATACCAGCGCGAGTGGAGTATGTGAATCCGAGTTGTTTGATTTTATCCAAAATAACGGCTGTTTCCGTTGTATGATAAATTTCAAAACAACGTGCGATGATAGAACCGAGATATTCTTTACCGACACCACCAGCCAAAGGAGCGTTCATAATTGCTTCTCTAAGGTCAGCACCCTTCTCATAAACAAATGAATGCTCAGCGGTACCCTGGTAGAGGTTCGCACGAGTTGCATCATTGATGTAAGGGAAGCTTGCCGGGAAGATTTCATTAAAGATGATTTTGCCGACCGTAGTCAACATCATTGCATCTTGTTGCTTATCGGTGAAGACTGTTTTGCCAAGCGCTCTAACCGGAATCGCTACACGTGCATGTAAACCTGCAGTACCACGTTGGTACGCGGATACAGCTTCGTTAACCGTGCGCAAGATCATACCTGTTCCCTTTTCTTCCTTGTTGTCCATGGTCAGGTAGTAAGAACCAAGCACCATATCCTGGGAAGGGGTAACAACCGGTTTACCGTCTTTCGGGTTCAAAATGTTACCTGATGCAAGCATCAGGATACGTGCTTCTGCTTGAGCTTCAGCAGACAATGGAACGTGCACGGCCATTTGGTCACCGTCAAAGTCGGCATTGTATGCCGTACATACGAGCGGGTGAAGACGGATCGCTTTACCTTCAACGAGAATCGGTTCAAACGCTTGAATACCGAGTCTGTGAAGTGTAGGGGCACGGTTCAGCAGAACAGGGTGCTCCTTAATTACTTCTTCAAGAACATCCCATACTTCAGGACTTACACGCTCAACTTTACGTTTAGCGCTCTTGATGTTGTGGGCAAGCCCTTTATTTACAAGCTCTTTCATAACAAAAGGCTTGAACAGTTCAAGTGCCATATCTTTAGGCAGACCACACTGATACATTTTCAGGTAAGGTCCAACTACGATAACGGAACGACCGGAATAGTCAACCCGTTTACCGAGCAAGTTCTGACGGAAACGTCCTTGTTTACCTTTCAGCATGTGGCTGAGGGATTTCAAAGGACGGTTACCAGGCCCCGTTACAGGGCGTCCACGACGGCCGTTGTCGATCAATGCGTCAACAGCTTCCTGCAGCATCCGTTTTTCATTTTGCACGATAATGTCTGGCGCGCCCAAGTCAAGCAAACGTTTCAGACGATTGTTCCGGTTGATTACACGGCGATACAGGTCATTCAGGTCAGACGTTGCAAAACGTCCACCATCCAGCTGTACCATTGGACGAAGTTCCGGTGGGATAACAGGAAGTACATCCATGATCATCCACTCAGGTTTATTACCCGAGTTGCGGAACGCTTCAATAACTTCCAGACGTTTGATTGCACGGTTACGACGTTGTCCTTGTGCAGTGCGGAGCTCTTCCTTCAGGAATTCAAGCTCTTTATCCACATCAATGTCTTGAAGCAGTTTTTTAACCGCCTCTGCACCCATGCCAGCGTGGAATCCATATCCGTATTTCTCACGGTAGCTGCGGTATTCTTTCTCGGACAACAGCTGTTTTTTCTCCAGTGGAGTTTCTCCTGGATCAGTTACTACATATGATGCAAAATAAATAATCTCCTCGAGAGATCTTGGAGACATATCCAGTGCGAGACCCATGCGGCTCGGAATACCTTTGAAGTACCAGATATGCGATACCGGAGCAGCGAGCTCAATATGGCCCATCCGTTCGCGGCGTACTTTCGCACGTGTGACTTCAACGCCACAACGATCACAGACAACGCCTTTATAACGCACGCGTTTGTATTTACCGCAATGACATTCCCAGTCTTTTGTAGGGCCAAAAATCTTTTCGCAGAACAGCCCTTCTTTTTCCGGTTTCAACGTACGATAGTTGATCGTTTCCGGTTTTTTCACTTCTCCGCGGGACCAAGAACGAATTTTTTCTGGGGAAGCAAGCCCGATCTTCATGTATTCGAAATTGTTGACGTCCAACAAGGAGCAACCCTCCTTAACCAAGTCCTGTATTCTAGGTTACGCCCCCTCCGGCCGAAGCCGGAGCAAGACGCGAGCCTGATGAAAAACGCCGGTCATCATGCGCCCGAAGCGGTTACTCCGCTCCGACCTCTGTACCCTCAAGGTTGAGGCTGAGCTTATCGCTCGCAGCGTCATCTTCATCGTCCATTTCTTTCATTTCAATCTCTTGCTCATCTTCGCTCAAAATCTTAACGTCCATACCCAAGCTTTGCAGCTCTTTGATCAATACTTTGAATGATTCAGGAACACCTGGTTCAGGAACATTCTCGCCTTTGACGATGGATTCATACGTTTTCACCCGACCTACAACATCATCGGACTTAACAGTCAAGATTTCTTGCAGTGTATAAGCAGCACCGTATGCCTCAAGCGCCCATACTTCCATCTCCCCGAAACGCTGTCCACCAAATTGGGCTTTACCACCCAATGGCTGTTGCGTAACAAGTGAGTAAGGACCCGTGGAACGGGCATGGATTTTATCATCAACCATGTGTGCCAATTTGATCATGTGCATGACACCTACGGTAACTTCACGTTCAAACTCTTCACCTGTACGACCATCATACAGGACAGTTTTACCATTACGCTGCATACCTGCTTCTTCCATCGTATCGAAGACGTCATACTCCTTCGCTCCGTCGAATACAGGAGTTGCTACGTGAATACCCAGTTGCATCGCCGCCATACCCAAGTGAACCTCGAGTACTTGACCGATATTCATCCGGGAAGGTACGCCCAGTGGGTTAAGAACGATTTGAACTGGTGTTCCGTCCGGCAGGAAAGGCATATCTTCTTCCGGTAGGATACGGGCTACGACCCCTTTGTTACCGTGACGTCCGGCCATTTTATCACCCTCGGAAATTTTCCGTTTTTGAGCGATATAGACACGAACGAGTTGGTTAACACCTGGAGGCAGTTCATCACCGTTTTCACGGGTAAAGACTTTTACATCAACTACGATACCGTCAGTACCGTGAGGTACACGCAGGGAAGTATCACGTACTTCACGCGCTTTCTCACCGAAGATCGCATGCAGGAGACGTTCTTCTGCAGTCAGTTCCGTTACACCTTTTGGTGTTACTTTACCAACCAGAATGTCACCAGCACTGATTTCAGCACCGATACGGATAATACCACGCTCATCCAGATTACGCAGCGCTTCTTCCCCTACGTTCGGGATATCACGTGTGATCTCTTCAGGTCCGAGCTTAGTATCACGTGCTTCAGACTCATATTCCTCGATATGAATGGATGTATACACATCTTCTTTAACGAGTTTTTCGCTGAGCAAGATCGCATCCTCGTAGTTGTAACCTTCCCAAGTCATGAAGGCAACCACTACGTTACGTCCCAGTGCCAATTCACCCATTTCCGTCGAAGGACCGTCTGCAAGGATGTCGCCAGCTTTGACAACAGCACCTCTTTTGACAATCGGACGTTGGTTAATGCATGTTCCTTGGTTCGAACGCATAAATTTGTGTAATTTATATTTAACGATATCGCCTTTGACTTCTTGACCATCAACTTCTTCAATACGACGCAACCAAATCTCATTCGCAGAAGAACGTTCAATAATCCCGTCATATTTGGAGACAATACATACACCGGAATCTTTCGCGGCTTTATGTTCCATACCTGTTCCGACCAGCGGAGCTTTAGGAATCAAGAGTGGAACGGCTTGCCGCTGCATGTTCGATCCCATGAGCGCACGGTTGGAGTCATCGTTCTCAAGGAACGGAATGAGCGCTGTAGCGACAGATACAACTTGCTTAGGAGATACGTCCATGTAGTCAACACGTTCACTCGGCATCGTAAGGATGTTATCCGACTGTTTGTTGTAACGTACAATGATCGCTTCTTCAGCAAAAGTACTGTCTTCATTCAGCTTCGCATTCGCTTGAGCAATTACATAGTTGTCCTCTTCGTCTGCTGTCAGGTAATCGATTTGCTCGGTTACGACACCAGTCTTCGGATCTACCCAGCGATAAGGTGCTTCAATGAATCCATATTCGTTCACACGGGCAAATGTCGACAAGGAGTTGATCAAACCAATGTTTGGTCCCTCTGGTGTCTCGATTGGACACATCCGGCCATAGTGGGATGGATGCACGTCACGGACTTCCATGCCGGCACGCTCACGTGTCAAACCACCCGGTCCGAGTGCGGACAGACGGCGTTTATGTGTCAACTCACCCAGTGGGTTTGTTTGATCCATAAACTGCGACAATTGGGAGCTACCGAAGAACTCTTTAATGGATGCGATAACAGGACGTATGTTAATCAAAGCCTGAGGCGTGATTACGTTAGCATCCTGAATGGACATTCTCTCACGAACCACACGTTCCATACGGGATAAACCGATACGGAATTGGTTTTGCAAGAGTTCACCAACCGAGCGGAGACGACGGTTACCCAGGTGATCGATATCATCTGTGCTTCCGATGCCATGCAGAAGGTTAATGAAGTAACTGATAGAGGAAATGATATCAGCTGGTGTAACGTTCTTCACTGATTTATCAATGTTAGCATTGGCAATCAGTTTAACGACCTTACCATCCTCAATCGGTGAAAATACATCAATTGTTTGCATCGGGATATCATTGGCATCCAAAACGCCATTAGCGACGTGATATGTGCGGAAACCAACGCTCTTCTCCAGTTGCGGCATGATTTCATCCAACAGACGACGGTCTATCATTTGACCTGCTTCAGCGATGATTTCACCAGTTTCGGTGTCCACAAGAGACTCAGCCAAACGTTGGTTGAATAAACGGTTCTTGATGTGAAGCTTTTTGTTGATTTTGTAACGACCCACATTAGCCAGGTCATAACGTTTTGGATCAAAGAAACGCGCTACGAGCAAGCTTTTCGCATTATCCAGCGTTGGTGGCTCGCCCGGACGAAGACGCTCATAAATTTCAATCAGCGCTTTCTCCGTGGAATCCGTATTGTCTTTGTCCAGCGTATTGCGAATATATTCGTCATTACCGAGCAGATCCAGAATCTCAGCGTCTGTGCCAAAACCAAGTGCACGCAGGAGAACCGTCACCGGTATTTTACGTGTGCGGTCGATCCGGACGTAAACAACATCCTTCGCGTCCATCTCCAGTTCGAGCCAAGCGCCGCGGTTAGGAATAACTGTAGCGGTATACGTTTTTTTGGCGTTTTTATCTACTTTGGTACTGAAGTAAACGCTAGGAGAGCGAACCAACTGGCTGACAATAACCCGTTCCGCACCATTAATAATAAATGTGCCGGTGTCGGTCATCAGCGGGAAATCTCCCATGAATACTTCCTGCTCTTTGACTTCGCCGGTTTCCTTATTAATGAGCCGGACTTTGACCCGAAGCGGTGCTGCATAAGTAACGTCACGCTCTTTCGCGTCGTCTACTGTATACTTCGGTTCACCGAGACTGTAATCGATAAATTCCAAAATTAAGTTACCTGTAAAATCCTGGATCGGCGAGATATCCTGGAACATTTCGCGCAACCCTTCCTCCAAAAACCAATCGTAAGATTTTTGTTGGATCTCAATCAGGTTCGGAACTTCGAGTATCTCGTTAATTCGTGCATAACTGCGCCGAGTGCGTCGACCATATTGAACAAGATGTCCTGCCAACTTAAACTCACCCCTCAATGTCTACTCACTTTAAAAATTTCGTTGCGAACCTCTGTTTGTAACCTTATAATGGTACACATACAGAGCAAAGCAATGCATCCACAAATAAAGAAAAGCCCTTACTCGAATGTCGTTCGAAAAAAGAGCAACTTTGATCGGCGGATGTCTTTCCAAATCATACTTATCCCCAGTTTGCCCAAAATGTACATATTATACGCCAAACGTAGGCATAATAAGCCCGTTCGGCGTAAAAAAGGTTGACATTTTTAGTTAGCTAAAGCCAAATAGGGCATCTTAATACTGACATTTTACAATAATACCACGACCTGAATTTCAAGTCAATAGTCCTATTGCAAAAAAAATGCCACCCTGCTTACTTTACAAATTAGGATTTAGCCTAAAGGCGCCTCTTCCAATTTTACCGCTTTGAAAATTCGGTAGCCTTTATCCTTCGTTACTTCCTCCACTCGTCCAAAGAGAGATTCCAGCTTCGCTTTTGCCGAAGGTGCCCCCTGCTTTTTCTGAATGACAATCCATAACGCTCCGCCCATCTTCAAATGACGATATGCCTGTTCAAAGATCGTATGCACGGTTTCCTTACCCGCACGGATCGGAGGATTGGTCAGAATCGCGTCAAAGTCTTCCTTTTTAACCTCAGCCAGAAGATTGCTTTGCATAACCGTTACATTCGTTATGCCGTTCGCTTTTGCATTTTCCCTGGAAAGCTCAACCGCTCTCTCATTGATATCGATCATGGTGACATGTCCATCCGGTACAAGTTTAGCTGCTGTAAGACCAATAGGTCCATACCCGCAGCCCACATCCAGTACATGAGCTCCAGCAGGCAACTCTATAGCATCAATTAACACTCTGCTGCCGTAATCGATTCCGTTTTTGGAAAATACCCCTGCATCCGTAACGAGTCGTAATTTCCATCCGCGTAGCTCCGCTTCTGTAGCCCGTCTGTCATGTGCCACCTGCGGTTTGTCCGAATAATAATGATTGGACATGTCCTCACTCACTTTCCTTTTACAATTACAGCAACAAACCCCTTGATATAAGTCAAGGGGTTTGTTGTTTTGTTCATCTAGCTAATGAAAGCTAAATTATTTAACTTCGATTGAAGCGCCTGCTTCTTCAAGCTTAGCTTTAACCGTTTCTGCTTCTTCTTTGCTAACTTTTTCTTTCAATGCTTTTGGAGCATTGTCAACTACTTCTTTCGCTTCTTTCAGGCCAAGACCTGTGATTTCGCGAACTGCTTTGATAACGTTGATTTTGGAAGCACCAGCGCTAGTCAAGATTACGTCGAACTCGGATTGCTCAGCTTCAGCTGCAGCAGCTCCGCCACCTGCAACAGCTACTGGAGCTGCAGCAGTTACGCCGAATTCTTCTTCGATTGCTTTAACGAGATCATTCAATTCCAGTACAGTCATGCCTTTGATTGCTTCCAAGATTTGCTCTTTACTCATGATTGAACCTCCATATATAATATTATTTTTTTTGTATTTCATCACTGCCTAAGCAGCATTCAGATCAAGTTGCTTACGCGCCTTGTTCTTCTTTTTCAGCAACAGCTTTAACCGCAAGCGCGAAGTTGCGCACTGGCGCTTGAAGCACGCTGAGGAGCATGGAAAGGAGACCTTCGCGTGATGGCAATTCTGCCAACGCTTTGACTTCTTGTACTCCAATTACGCGACCTTCTACAACTGCACCTTTCAATTCCAGTGCATCGTTCTTTTTCGCGAAGTCGTTCAGAATTTTGGCTGGAGCCACTACGTCGTCTACGCTGAATGCAATTGCACTAGGACCTGTCAGTACTTCGTTAAGTTCTGTCAGTTCTGCTGCAGCTGCTGCGCGGCGAAGCAACGAGTTTTTCAGCACTTGGAATTCGATTCCGGCTTCACGAAGCTGCTTACGCAGCTCAGTTACTTGGGCAACGTTCAAACCGCGATAGTCAACAACAACACTAGTAACGCTCTCGCGCAATTTTGCTGTTACTGCATCAACGGACTCTTGTTTTGCTTGAATCACTTTTGCGTTTGCCAAACTGTACACCTCCTGATCAAATTTATCCCATTAAGAAAAGCCTCCGTAGAATCACGAAGGCTTGATATATACTCATAACCGATTTTCATCGTTCTAAGTTCTATAATCACACCTCGGCAGGAAATTAAGCCAAAATGGCACCTACTGTCTACGGCAAGCATATTCAAATGTCAACGGTCAGTCACTCGGACTCACAACTTTTATAGAATATCAGAACAGGACAAGCCTGTCAAGCGATATTATCTAAAAGATGCTGCGTTCACGCGTGCGCCAGGGCCCATCGTAGAAGAAAGACTTACATTCTTCAGATAAACACCTTTTGCTGCCGCCGGTTTAGCACGAGTCAAAGCGTCCATGAGAGCTTTAAGGTTCTCATTCAATTGCTCTGTCGAGAAAGAAGCTTTACCGATCGGTGCATGAATTTGACCTGCACGATCCAGACGATATTCGATTTTACCGGCTTTAATTTCTTGAACAGCCTTAGATACATCGAAAGTTACCGTTCCGGCTTTAGGGTTAGGCATCAGACCTTTACCGCCGAGCAGTCGGCCCAATTTACCTACTTCACTCATCATGTCTGGTGTCGCTACGCAGACGTCGAATTCGAACCAGCCTTGTTGGATTTTGTTGATCATGTCTGCATCACCAACATAGTCCGCGCCAGCCGCTTCCGCTTCTTTCGCTTTGTCACCTTTTGCAAATACCAATACGCGTTGTGTTTTACCTGTGCCGTGTGGCAAGACAACAACACCACGTACTGCCTGGTCTTGTTTACGTGGGTCAACGCCCAAGCGTACTGCTGCTTCGATAGTTTCATCAAATTTTGCAGTGGCTGCCTTTTTCACAAGCTCTACAGCTTCTGAAGGCTCGTAAGTTGCTTCGCTGTCAATCAGCTTAGCAGCTTCCAGGTATTTTTTACCGTGTTTAGCCATGTTATATTCCTCCTTTGTGGTGTTAGCGGATATACCTCCCACATCAACCGGCCGCGAATCGGCCGGCTTTACGAAGCCATGTTTCAGATGAAAAATTAGTCTTCGATGGTGATACCCATGCTGCGGGCAGTACCTTCGACCATACGCATTGCAGACTCAACGTCAGCAGCATTCAGGTCAGGCATTTTTTGTTCCGCGATTTGACGTACCGCATCACGTTTAACGGTAGCAACTTTTTTCTTGTTCGGTTCGCCGGATCCTTTTTCTACTTTAGCTGCCACTTTCAACAGAACTGCTGCTGGTGGAGTTTTAGTAATGAAAGTAAAGGAACGGTCTTCGAATACTGTGATTTCAACAGGAATAATCAATCCCGCTTGATCGGCTGTACGAGCGTTGAACTCTTTACAGAATGCCATGATGTTGACACCTGCTTGACCCAAAGCTGGACCTACCGGCGGCGCTGGATTCGCTTTACCTGCTGGAATTTGCAGTTTTACCATTTTGATTACCTTTTTTGCCATGATTGACACCTCCTTGCAAAATAGTGGTTAACGGGCCTCTCAGCCCTCCCACAAGAAACTTGAAGAGACTATATCTTCTCCACTTGCGTGTATTCCAACTCAAGCGGTGTTTCCCGTCCAAACATGTTCACGTGCACTTTCAACTTGCTTTTGTCTACCAAGATTTCTTCCACGGAGCCCACAAAATTCGCAAAAGGACCAACTTTAATACGTACGGATTCCTTAATATCGAATTCAATTTTAGGCTTCGGCTCAACCATGCCCATGTGCTTCAGAATTTGTTCCACTTCTTCAGGCAGCAAGGCTGTTGGTTTGGACCCGGAACCTGTCGAACCGACAAATCCCGTAACACCTGGTGTGTTGCGAACAACATACCAAGAGTCATCCGTCTGGACCATTTCCACCAAGACATATCCGGGGTAAACTTTACGCATAACGGTTTTTTTCTTACCGTCTTTGTTTACCACTTCTTCTTCCATAGGAACAAGAACGCGGAAAATCTTGTCTTCCATGCCCATGGACTCTACGCGTTTTTCCAAATTGGCTTTGACCTTATTCTCATACCCTGAATAGGTATGAACGACGTACCATCTTTTTTCCATATCAAGCCACCTGGGACCCTTCTTAAATAATCGCTTCGATCACAGCGGAGATGCCGATATCAATGACCCAAAAAAACAGCGTCATAACCACAACAGTACCAAGAACGATCAATGTGTAGTTGGTCAGCTCTTTACGATTAGGCCAGCGAACTTTTTTAAGTTCAGCCCAGCTTTCAGAGAAAAAGGAAATCAGAGATTTGAAACTACGTTTCACGCCGACTACACCTCCAAAAAACTATCTGGTTTCGCGATGAGAAGTCTGCTCGTTACAAAACTTGCAAAATTTCTTCATCTCCATGCGGTCGGGGTGATTACGCTTGTTTTTTGTCGTAGTGTAATTTCTTTGTTTGCAGTTTGTACAAGCCAAAGTAATAATTACCCGCATGATGTACACCTCCCGAAGACTTCCACATTCAAGCGGAGTCTCTAAATTAATCCTAAAAAAAAGCCGCGAATTTAGGCCTACCTAAAACACTTTATCATAAGGGTATAACCATGTCAATGAAAGAATAGCCTTTCATCATTGGGTAAAAAGTTCCTATCAAACACATTCAGTTTCTCATCTCTGTTTTTCTCTTCTCCTGCATGGACCAAGCGATTACTAGTATAATCATTCTTTAACTTTATAAACTTGAGGCAGCAAAAAAAGACTCAAACCCCGAGCCTTTTCCGTCAACGACAACATGTGTTCAATTATCTCGAACTTCCAGGTACTTTTCAAGTTTACGCTTCACGCGCTGAAGTGCATTATCAATGGACTTTACATGCCTGTCCAAATCCACTGCAATCTCTTGATAAGATCTCCCGTCCAGATACAACATCAATACTTTACGTTCCAGATCACTCAGAATCTCAGACATCTTATCTTCCAGGCCCACAAACTCTTCCTGATTGATGATAAGTTCTTCCGGATCGCTGACCTGTGTTCCACAAATCACATCGAGTAACGTACGATCGGACTCTTCGTCATAAATAGGTTTGTCCAGTGATACATAAGAATTAAGCGGAATATGCTTCTGACGTGTTGCTGTCTTAATTGCCGTAATAATCTGTCGTGTAATACACAACTCGGCGAAGGCTTTGAAAGAAGCGAGCTTGTCCCCTTTGAAATCCCTAATGGATTTATAGAGTCCAATCATTCCTTCTTGAATGATATCTTCCCGGTCAGCCCCAATCAGAAAATAAGATCTTGCCTTGGCGCGTACAAAGTTACGATATTTGTTAATCAAAAACTCCAGCGCTTCGCTTTCACCTTCACGGACCGCTTCGACAATGTCTTCGTCACTTTGGTAATCATACTTGGATAACATGATATCTTTGAGGTCGACACTCACAGACAATCCCTCCGGCTGCAACGCAAGGTACCCCGTTACTCTACTCTATGAAATATAGGATCAGTATATATGATGGTACCTCACACCGTCAACCACGCTCTGCCTAAAAAAGAACATCAATAACATAATTGTCAAGAGTTTCAAAATTCTAATTTTTGTAAAACCGTGCTGTTATTCCCGGCGCCACCGCTCAAACTGCTTCAAAACATCCGGACTTAACTTCCCGCCAAGTGTATTTCGCGTTGCTTTAGCCTGATCTTCTTCCAAACGTTTCTGTAACTCTTTTTCGTTCTGCTCTACTTCGATCAGCAATTCCCTTGCGGATACACGCAGAGCTCCTTGTCCAAAAATGACATGCTGCTCTACCATATCGCTTGTAGCCACATAGATTTGGCGTCTTCGCGTGCTTAGTTCCCGAACGAGTCTCTCAATGCATTCGTCAGCCGTCTCTTTTTCCTTTGTAAAAAAGATCTGCACTTTGCTCTGTGTAAAGGATTTACCGAGTCCAGGCACGAGGTAGGCGTCAAAAACAACAATGACTCTCAAGCCGGAGAATGCCTGATAGTCGGCTAGTCGAGATAGAAGCCTGTTGCGGGCCTCCTCCAATCCACTCTCCGCCAATCTGGATAGCTCCGGCCAGTCACCAATCATGTTGTACCCGTCTACAAGAAGCACATCACGGGAATCAGCCATATCTTCTAGTCCTGCGCTTGGCGCGAGCGGAGCACTTCATACATGACAACACCCGCTGCCACGGAAGCATTCAGGGAATTAATCTGACCTTGCATCGGCAATTTGATCAACACATCGCATTTTTCACGAATGAGTCGTCCCATTCCCTTGTTTTCGTTTCCGATCACGAGGGCTACCGGGCCTGTAAAGACGCCGTTACCAAACACGCTCTCCTGAGCAGCCACATCTGTGCCTACGACCCATACGCCCTCTTCCTTGAGACGGTCAATGGTTTGACCCAGATTGCTTACACGAGCCACTGGCACATACTCCACCGCACCTGCTGAAGTTTTGGATACAGTCACTGTAACTGCAGCTGAGCGCCGTTTAGGTACAATGACACCATGTGCACCTGTGCAGTCGGCCGTCCGCAAAATCGATCCAAGATTATGTGGATCTTCGATCTCATCCAGCAAAATCAAAAATGGATGTTCATTTTTAGCAGCCGCTGCAGCAAGAATGTCTTCAACCTCTACATAAGCGTAAGGAGCCGCTTGCGCCATCACACCCTGGTGTTGAATGCCCGGAACTGTTTGATCCAGTTTACGCTTGTCTACGTGCTGAATGACAACACCTAATTTTTTTGCTTCAGCGATAATAGGCTGCGTCAAATGTTTTTGCGCTGTATCTGCAATCCATATTTTATTAATGGTCCGGCCTGAACGCAGCGCCTCCGTTACGGAATGCTTACCGGCGATCCATTCTTCTTCCATCTTTGTTCGATCCTCTCTATAACGCCCTGTGATTTACTGCACCCTAATTGGCGCACCCTACAGAAGCGGCTTTGTTGTAATTTATATTATTTTGTCGGTGATTGCGAATGTTGTTCCGCATGCTCGATGCCTCGGCGAATCAGTTCAATCATGCGATCATGCCGACCACTGCTATACAGGTAACCGATCAGACACTCCAGAGCCGTGGCATGTCTATACTCCAAAACGTCTGCGTTTTTGGGAATACTGCCAGACTTGGCATTACGACCTTGTCTGACAATGTCACGCTCTTCCTCGGTCAGCTCAGCCTCAATACCTGTGAGAATACGGCTTTGTGCCTTCGCCGATACCAAACCGGTCGCACTACGGTGCAGATGGTTAGGACGCATGTTGGCTTTGGATAACAGATACTGCCGTACTGCTACCTCATATACCGCATCACCAATGTAGGCGAGAGCGATGGGAGGAATCAACCGTGCAGGCCGGGAGGGGGGATAAGGAAACCATCCTCCCTGGTCAACGCTCAGAGACTGTTCATCTGTCTGCTGTTCATCTCGTTGCTCGGTATGCTCGACGGATTCTGACAACTTTTTCAGTTGTTCCTCGCTCATTTGCGCCGCCATCTCATTCCTTGAGCCGTATCCTCAAGCAAGATGCCCTGCGCAGACAGTTCATCCCGAATTTCATCAGCCCGCGCCCAGTTTTTGGTTTTGCGTGCTTCGTTACGTTCTACAATTAGACGTTCGATTTCTTCGTCCAAAAGCTCCGGTTCAGCCTCGGTATAGATACGAAGCACTGCATTCAACTCATTGAACAATTCCAGCAGAGCGCGAATGTCCGCAGCGTTTACCACATCTTGCTGCAACAGTTGGTTAGCTTCCCCAGCCCACTCAAACATTGCCGTAATCGCATCAGGCGTATTGAAGTCGTCCTGCATTTTCTCATGATACTGCTGACGAATCTGCTCCAGTCTCGCTGCAAACTCAGCTGACACAGCCTGATCCACGCTCACAGCCTGCAAGCGATGATTAAGGTTACCTACGGCATTTGCGATCCGGTCCACACTATTCTGTGCCTGTTCCATCGTATCTTCCGTGAAGTTCAACGGATTGCGATAGTGAGTAGACAACATGAAATAACGAATGGCTTCGCGTTTATATTGATTGCGAAGGTCTTTGACAAGCACACCGTTGCCGAGTGATTTCGACATTTTTTCGTTATCAATACGGATGAATCCGTTATGCATCCAGTAGTTTGCAAGTGGTTTACCAGTCAACACCTCGGATTGAGCGCATTCGCACTCATGGTGAGGGAACTGCAAATCCTGTCCTCCGCCGTGAATATCCAACGTATCCCCCAGGTATTCCCGTGCCATGGCAGAGCACTCGATATGCCAGCCCGGACGACCATCGCCCCATGGACTGGACCAGAAAATCTCACCCGGCTTCGCAGCTTTCCAGAGGACAAAGTCTTCTGGATGCTCTTTGCGCTCATCTACACCAATACGAATTCCAAACTGTAATTCCTGAAGGTTTTGCTTCGATAGTTTGCCGTACTCCGCAAATTTGCCTGTGCGATAATATACGTCACCCCCATTTTCATAGGCGAAGTCCTTTTCAACCAGCTCACGGATAAAATCAATAATAAGCGGCATGTTTTCGGTCACTCTTGGATTACTGCTTGCCTTCGGAATACCCAGCCCTTCGAGATCCTCGTAGTACGCTGCAATAAACTTCTCTGCGACATGAGGAACATCCGTGCCAAGCTGCTCAGCTTTACGAATGAGCTTATCATCGACATCCGTGAAGTTTACGACATAGTTCACCTCATGTCCGGTCTGTTCCAAATATCCGCGAACTGTGTCGAAAAAGATAACTGGACGTGCATTCCCGATATGAATGTAATCATATACCGTCGGCCCGCACACATACATTTTCACTTTCCCCGGCTCTTGAGGAACAAAATTCTCTTTGGTACGACTCATCGTATTGTAAATTTGAAGCGTCATAGTCACTTTCCTTTCATCCGTTTCCATCATTATTCTATTGTACCACGGGAAAACTCACTTTCACGTGTACTCTGCAAAGTACGCACTTCTTCACGTAATCGTTCGATTTCTTGCTGCATAGTGCGCAGGGAATCGATGACCGGATCTGGAAGCTGCTGATTCAGGCGGTCCACCCGGCGGCCATCCTGCTTCACGATTCTGCCCGGTATGCCTACAACGGTGCTATTCGAAGGGACTTCCTTCAGCACAACCGAGTTCGCACCAATATTACATTGATCCCCCACGCTGAAGGAACCTAGCACCTTCGCTCCGGATGAGATAACCACATTATTGCCAATTGTCGGATGTCTCTTCCCTTTTTCTTTACCCGTTCCGCCAAGTGTGACCCCCTGATAGATGACAACATCGTCGCCAATTTCACACGTTTCCCCAATCACCACGCCCATGCCATGGTCAATAAACAACCGATTGCCAATCGTAGCGCCTGGATGGATTTCGATGCCTGTCATAAAGCGGCTGACCTGTGAAATGAACCGCGCGAAAGAAAACCATCTCCGCTTGTATAAAAAGTGTGCCACCCGGTGCGCCCATATCGCATGCAGCCCCGAGTAGGTAAATACAACCTCAAACCATCCCCGGGCCGCCGGATCGTTTTCAAACACCGCCTGGATATCTGATCTGATCTTCTTGAACATGCTCGTTCCCCTCTTGTTCAGGTCTTCGTCCTCCGGCTTTCCGGATGGCGCGGCCCTCATGGTAGTGTTCTTCTGACTCGACCTAAATAGAAAACGCCCCTGCAGCTATTAAGCTGCAGAGGCGTTTATCGCGGTCCCACTCTGCTCGGTTCATGCCTTAACATACAAGAACTAGGCTACCTGTTATAGCTGCCTCATATCCTTGCACAAGAATGAACCCTCAACAGTTCCGTAACGGGAACCAACCGTCACAACCTATCCTGACGTTTTCCTCTCTCCTACATAACGAGAGGCGGGGCCGGATTCGGCTATGCAGCTCACGGGTGCATTTCGACTGACGGACAGCGGATGGCTCACAGCCACCTCAGCAAAGAATCTTGTTCTTTACTGCGGGACCATCCTCTCTGAATCTGTCCGGTTCAGCCTACTTCTCCCGGTCTTTGCTGTTTTTATGATGAATGATAAAATCATACCATTTAACCTTTGTGTTGCTATTATAGCGAAAAGGTTATGGACTGACAACAATCTTCCTTCATATCGGTGGGAACGAAGTTCCAT
This sequence comes from Paenibacillus marchantiae, assembly GCF_028771845.1. NCBI lineage: Bacteria > Bacillati > Bacillota > Bacilli > Caryophanales > Paenibacillaceae > Paenibacillus > Paenibacillus marchantiae. The sequence continues at coordinate 342,696 of NZ_CP118270.1, forward strand.
CCTTAAGTCAAAGTAGACTAAACAAGGGCGTTACTTACGCGCCTTTTACCTGAGCATGCAATCGATCAATGACCGTATCGCGGCCAAGCAGTACAATTGTTTGGTTCAGATCGCGTCCATGAGTCTGTCCTGTCAGAGCTACACGGATCGGCATAAACAGCTGTTTACCCTTAAATCCGGTCTCTTTCTGAACTTCTTTGATCAGCGTAGCCATCTTGCTTGGTGTAAATTCGTCGCTAGCCTGTACTTTATCAGCAAATGCCTTCAGAACGGTTGGTACCTGCTCCTCAGCCAGTACAGCAGCCCCTTCACTTTCCAGCTCCAGGTGGGAACGGAAGAACACTTCCGACAACTCCACGATATCGGAGGCAGAATTCATTTGCTCTTGGTAGAGATGAACAAGCGTATATGCCCATTCTTTTTGTTCAGGTGAGAGCTCAGCGGCAATACGTCCCGCTTTTTGCAGATGTGGAATCGCCATTTCGGCAATGCGATCTGGTTCAGCATTTTTGATGTAGTGGTTGTTCAAGTGAGCCAGCTTGTGTGTATCAAATACCGCCGGGCTCTTGGACAGACGCTTCGTATCAAAAATGGAGATTAACTGCTCCTGCGAGAAGATCTCTTCTTCTCCTTCAGGCGACCAGCCAAGAAGGGAGATGAAGTTAAACATCGCCTCAGGCAGATAGCCGAGCTGATCATATTGTTCAATAAACTGAATAACGGATTCGTCACGTTTACTCAGCTTTTTGTGGTTTTCATTCACGATCAACGTCATATGACCGAATTGCGGCGGCTCCCAGCCAAGCGCTTCATAAATCATCAGTTGACGCGGTGTGTTAGAGATGTGATCTTCCCCACGCAGGACGTGGGAGATTTTCATCAAATGATCATCGACAGCAACTGCATAGTTGTACGTAGGAATGCCGTCTTTTTTCACAATAACGAAGTCGCCGGATTCCTTGCTGTTGAATGAGATTGTTCCTTTGACCATGTCATCAAACGTATAGATGCGTTCTTCCGGTACACGGAAACGAATACTCGCCACACGGCCTTCCGCTTCAAATGCGTTCTGTTGCTCCGGTGTCAGATCACGGTGTTTACCCGAATAACGCGGAGTTTCTCCACGTGCTGTCTGTTCCTCACGTTCTTGCTCCAGCTCTTCTTCCGTGCAATAGCAGCGGTAAGCCAGACCTTTATCCAGCAGCTCCTGCGTATATTTACGATAGATGTCCAAACGTTCCGTCTGACGGTATGGTCCGTACTCGCCGCCGACATCAATACTTTCGTCCCACTCGATTCCGAGCCATTTCAGGTATTTCAGCTGGCTTTCCTCACCACCGGCAATGTTGCGTTTCACGTCCGTATCCTCAATACGAATAATGAATTTGCCGTTATTATGTTTGGCATACAAATAGTTAAACAGCGCCGTACGGGCGTTCCCGATATGCAGGTGTCCCGTTGGACTCGGCGCGTAGCGCACGCGAACTTCGGTGCTCATAATATCCCCTCCGTCTCTAATTGGTTGATAATATCACACGCGAACAAGGCAAACAACCGATTGGGCAGCTATACCCTCTCCCCGTCCGGGGAATCCGAGTTGCTCTGTTGTTGTCGCTTTGACATTCACCTGAGTTACATCCGCTTCAAGTGCCTTGGCAATAACTTCGGCCATCTGCGGAACATAAGGTGCCATCTTCGGTTTCTGTGCAATAATGGTTGAATCAATGTTCCCCAGACGGTATCCACGATCCTTCACCAACTGCCAGACATGCTCCAGCAGTTTCAGGCTATCAGCATCTTTGAACTCCGGATCCGTATCCGGGAAGTGTTTGCCAATATCCCCAAGTGCAAGCGCACCAAGAATGGCATCACTGATGGCATGCAGCAGCACGTCTGCGTCCGAGTGACCCAGCAGTCCTTTTTCATAAGGGATCGTTACCCCGCCAATAATGCATGGGCGTCCCTCTACCAGTTGATGTACATCGAATCCCTGTCCTACACGTATCATCGCTTCTTCTCTCCCTTGAGCAAAAACGCGGCGTATTCCAAATCTTCCGGCGTCGTTAATTTGATGTTCTTATAACTGCCTTCCACAACCTTGACCGACATTCCCTGGCGTTCAGCCAGCATTGCGTCATCCGTTCCTAGAAATCCGTCCCGGTCCGCCGATTCGTACGCAATCAGCAGGGAAGAAAGACGAAAAGCCTGCGGGGTTTGAATGCTCCACAGACTGCTGCGGTCCGGCGTCGCCGTAACGATTCCATCCGCATTTACTTGTTTGATCGTATCCTTCACTGGAACGGCCAGTACAGCTGCTCCACCCGACATAGCGGCCTTCATACACCCCATAATCTGCTCACGGTTTATAAAAGGACGTACCCCGTCGTGAACGAGGACCCAGTCTGTCCCTAGTGCCTTAAGGCCTTCGTGGACCGAATGTTGTCTCTCTTTCCCTCCGGGGATGACACGGACACGTGATTCCAGTCGGTATTCTTTTACCCAATCCTGGCAGCGTTCAACATCGGCAGCTCCCGTGACCAGCACCATTTCGCTGATCTCGTCCAAAGCCGCAAACACTTCAAGCGTATGTATGAAAACGGGCTTGTCCTGCAGCAGCAGAAACTGCTTACTCTCGGTTGTTCCCATCCGGGTCCCCCGACCTGCCGCCACAATGACAACACCCCACCCTTTATCCATGCCGCAATCCCTGCCTTGTCTGTCAGTTTATCGTCCTAAGATACAAAATATCTACTATCGATATTAAATATCGTTAAACGATACACTACCCATCATACCGCTTTATTGGGCTTTTTCCAACAGTTTCGGCTTGGCAAAAATCATTCGTCCCGCTGACGTCTGCAGCACACTGGTCACCAGCACTTCCATCATCATGCCGATATACTCGCGTCCGCCTTCCACTACGATCATCGTGCCATCATCCAGATAGGCTACACCTTGACCGTGTTCCTTACCATCCTTGATAATTTGCACCATAATCTCCTCACCTGGCAATACCACCGGCTTAACAGCATTGGCGAGGTCATTGATGTTTAGCACGGATACTCCTTGCAGTTCACAGACCTTATTCAGGTTGAAGTCGTTGGTGACAACTTTACCCTGAAGCACCTTGGCGAGCTTGACCAGCTTGCTGTCCACTTCCGAAATCTCCTCGAAATCACCTTCGTAGATGAGCACTTTAACGTCCAATTCCTTCTGAATTTTATTCAGAATATCAAGCCCACGCCGTCCTCTGTTCCGCTTGAGCAAGTCCGATGAATCGGCAATGTGCTGCAATTCCTCCAGAACGAATTCCGGGATTACAATCGTGCCCTCGATAAATCCGGTTTTGCATATATCCGCGATGCGACCATCGATAATTACACTGGTATCCAAAATTTTGTGCTCTTCTAGCCGTCTTTCCTCATCCACCTCAGGATGACCCCAGCGTCCTGACATCCAGAAGGCCGCCAGATCGTCTTTCTTCGCCATGGCAAGCATATAGCCTATATAGCTACTTACGACCGTCAGTGCCACTTGCAGCACTTCTCCGGCCGTCCCCAGCCATGCTACACAAGGATATAACAGCAAGGCCACCAGCAGTCCTGCAACTGTACCCGCCGCACCCGCAGCCAATTCATTCATCGGTACTTTGGCCAACGAATCAATACTATTATGTAGTCTGGTTGCCATTAATGTTCCACCAATGTTACACACGGACATAAACAATACAGCACCTAGTAGGGTTGATACCCCAGCCCCCAATAATCCTGCTGATTGAATCCATTCAGCCATCCAAGGGACGGATTTTCCTGCCAGATGATATGCCGTGTAGCCGAACCATGCACCGCACAATCCTGTAAAAGTTAAAATGCCTTTTTTCCACATAAGTCCCTGCACCTCCTTCAATATAACTTCATCTTTATATCCAGTATGATCCAATTCTCAGATTGCTAATCCCGCTTTTGAAGAACTTTTTGGAAATGTTGCAATCGTCAGTTGAAAGAAGGTAAATTATTGGCATATAATGAATTCAATTCATATCCCGAGGTGAGTAGCAAAATGAGTACGCTAAGTTTACAGGCTTTTCAGGATCAAGTTTCCGAGCTGTTGCTGCGTCATCGCAGCCTGATTGATGTACTGTCCAAAACAGGACAAGCCGGCGCCTCTGTCAACCGTGCCGTGTCCAAGGCCATTACCGAATGCGGCTGCATTGAGCTGCACGCCACCAAGCAGAAATATGCCCCAGAGAGCGACATTGCTCAATCAAAAGGCCTGCTGGAAACGCATGTGGAAGGTGAATTGTGCGAGAATTGTAAAGAGGTGATCAGCTCTGAACTAGGGCGGAACCTGTTTTATATGTCGGCTCTCTGCAATCTGCTGGACATCAACATGGAAGAGGTCGTAAATCACGAGTCACAGAAATGTTCGACGTTAGGGATGTTCAATTTGTCGTAAACAATACGTATTTCATTGCAAATGGTTAAGTTAACGTATAGATTTTAAAAACAAAAATAAGCACGTATTCTCCTGTTGAGGAGCATACGTGCTTTCTTTTTATTTCCCGAAATGATGGAATGCCTAGCGATCGGAAGGACGGGAAGACTTCTCTTCTTTACGCTTTTTGGCTCGGTTCCGCGAGGCTGCCGTCCGCATATTATGCTTCATCCCATATAGAGCGTATAACACAAGTGGAATAAAGATCAATTTGGACAATTGTTCTGGAAACATAACAGCCACCACTACCGCGAAGACGATGACCCAAGGTGCAATCCAGATCGCTTTACGCGGTAGACCAACCTTTTTGAAATTGGGATATTTCAGCGAACTTACCATCAGATACGATAACAGCAAGGTCGCAATCATCATACTCACGGGACCGATATCCTTATTAAACAGGGATAGTGTTGCCAGTACCCCTCCAGCCGCTGGGATCGGCAAACCTGTGAAGTACCCGGGAATACCGGGGCGAACGTTAAACCGGGCTAACCGGATAGCCCCACAGATTGGAAAGCTTGCGGTTGCGATCCAGGCGAAAACCGGAGTTGCGTCCTGAAACGAGACCATGAATATAATTAGAGCTGGAGCTGCACCAAATGAAACCATGTCAGACAAAGAATCCAGCTCTTTGCCAAACTCACTCTGGGCATTAAGTGCACGTGCGACACGGCCATCCAGGCCATCCAGTAACATCGCAATAATGACCAAAATGGCAGCCAAACTATACTTCCCATCAATTGCAAGCAGGATTGCCATCATTCCAAGAAACAGATTACCCAAGGTAAAGAGATTCGGAATGAATCTGGTTAACATCGTTGTTTCACCTCATTATTTTCAAGCCGTTATAGGCAAACCCTTACATTTGTCTGTCAATAAACATCTGCTCCTGCAAACGCTTGAGACCTTCCTTAATGGTTCGGGCCCGTACCTCTCCAATCCCGTCCACTTCGTCCAGCTCTTCTATTGTAGCCATAATGACATGAGGCAATTGTTCGAATTGATCCACCAGGTTATGGATGATGACATTCGGCAGGCGGGGTATCTTATTTAATACCCGATATCCCCGAGGTGCAACCGAATCTTCAGACGTAGCCGCTGACGAAGGGTATCCCAGAAGACGTACAATATGATGTGCATCCAGCAATTCATCGTCCGACAATCTTTTCAGACCAACGATAATCTCACGGATTTTGTCATCACTGTCATCACGGGCATAGTCCTTATACAGCAACCAGGCTTCCTCTTCTGTTGTACCGACGAGCTCCTCCATCTGCATGGAGATCAGACGTCCCTCGTTGCCGAGTTCATGAATGTAACGCTTGATTTCCGTTTTGATGCGCATAACCATTTCCGTACGCTGAATGACATTGACTACCTCAGGAATCGTAACCAGTTCCTCGAACTCGGCGGCGCTCAGATTCGTAAGGGACTGTGTCAATACAGCCTTGTATTTCTCCAAGGTTTGAATCGCTTGATTCGCCTTGGTCAAAATAACCCCGATTTCCTTGAGGGAATACCGTAGTGTTCCTTGGTATAAGGTGATAATATTCCGCCGCTGCGATATAGATACGACTAATTTGCCTGTTTGTTTCGCGACACGCTCAGCCGTCCGGTGACGGATCCCCGTCTCAGATGAAGAGATGGATGAGTCAGGAATAAGTTGAGTATTGGCGTATAGAATACGTTTTAAATCCTCGCTAAGGATAATGGCACCGTCCATCTTGGCGAGTTCATACAAATAGTTCGGGGAGAAATCACAGTTAATCGAGAATCCTCCATCCACCACTTCCATTACTTCAGGGCTGTATCCTACAACCAGCAGTGCACCCGTCTTGGCGCGCAGCACGTTCTCCAGACCTTCGCGGAAAGGTGTACCTGGTGCAATCAGCCTTAACAATTCGTTCATATTATCCAGTTGGCTCGAATCTTTCATCTTGTTATGCCCCCTAATCTAAAGCAACCGCTAGTGCATCTGCCACGGTATTCACACCGATCAGTTGTATCCCGCGAGGATGTTTCCAGCCCTTTAAGCTTTTTTCTGGTAAAATGACACGCTTAAAGCCCAATTTCTGAGCTTCTTTCACACGTTGTTCAGCCCTTGAAACGGCCCGAACTTCACCCGTTAAACCGATTTCCCCAAAGATGACGTCATCTGGCTTGGTCGGTACATCTCTCAAGCTGGATGCGATACTTACAGCAACCGCCAAATCTACTGCCGGCTCATCTAATCTCACACCACCAGCTACGTTCAGATAAGCATCCTGCGTTTGCAAGAACATGCCCATCCGTTTCTCCAGTACCGCAATAATCAGGTTTAATCGATGGAGATCTACCCCTGTTGCCATACGCCGCGGAGAAGGGAAATGTGTGGTTGAAATCAACGCCTGCAATTCCACAAGCAGAGGACGTGTGCCCTCCATGCTGGCAACTACGGTAGAACCAGCCACACCCAGAGGACGTTCTGACAAAAAGAGCTCAGAAGGGTTGCCTACTTCACGAAGTCCATCTTCGCCCATTTCAAAAATGCCGATCTCATTGGTCGAACCAAAACGGTTCTTTACCGCACGTAAAAGGCGATACGTATGATGCCGTTCTCCTTCAAAATAAAGAACACAGTCCACCATATGTTCCAACATACGTGGACCTGCAATGGCGCCTTCTTTCGTAACATGCCCCACAAGTACGGTTGCAATGCCTCGCCCTTTGGCGATTCGCATGAACCGTGAGGTACATTCCCTTACCTGAGCTACACTGCCGGGTGCACTGGTGACTTCTGGCAGATATACGGTCTGAATAGAGTCGATGACTAGAAAATGCGGCTGGATCTGCTCTACCGCTTCCTCTACCCGCTCCATATTGGTCTCACATAGTACATATAACTCAGGAGACAGCGCACCCAGACGGTCAGCCCGCAATTTCGTTTGCTTAACTGATTCCTCACCTGAGACATATAACACACGCAAACCTGAGTGAGTCAATGCATGAGATGTTTGCAACATCAATGTTGATTTTCCGATTCCGGGGTCTCCCCCCACCAGAACGAGAGATCCTGGAACAATTCCGCCGCCCAAAACCCGGTTCAGCTCTTCAATTCCAGTCTGTACACGCGGTTCCTGACCGCTATCTATATCTATGATGGGAAGTGGCTTATCTTTACTCTCAAAGAGAGGGGAATTTCTCCCTTGTGTTTTGACCACCGTTTCGGTTTCTTCCACCATTGAATTCCAAGACTGACAACCCGGACATTTGCCGTACCATTTGGGGGCTTCATAGCCGCATTCCGTGCACTGAAACTTGGTTTTAACTTTGGCCACTTCAGCACTCCTAGGATTTATTTTATAACAGCATTTTGCATTTTTCGACGAATTTTGCCTTAACTCCCTGACGTGCAGGGTTAATAAAAGTTTACCATTGTTTGAGATTTTTCGTAAAGGATTATCGCAAACTTTACACATGTTCGTAGCCACTTCAAAGTTTATTTTCTGATAAACAACAGCTCTGGGTCTCTGACTGGCACAAAAACGCAAAAAAATCCTTCCCGACTAAAGCCAGGAAGGATTTTTGTTTTATACATCAGACACAGTAGTTATGTCACTAGTTAAGTGTTACTTATTTCGTTTCGATTTCCTCAGTGGAAGGAACAACAACGTCTTTTTTAGTTACAGACAATGCTCCATTCTCTTCATCGATGAGCAACGAATCACCTTTAGTCACATTACCCGTGAGCAATTCTTCCGACAATTTGTCTTCAATATGCTTCTGGATCGCCCGACGAAGCGGACGAGCACCATAGGCCGGATCGAAGCCTGCTTTGGCAAGGAACGCCTTGGCATTGTCTGTGAGCTCGAAGTCGACCTCGTATTCATTCAGACGTTTACGAAGCTCTTCACTCATCAGTGTAACAATCTCAGCAATGTGTTTTTCTTCAAGAGAATGGAACACGATAATTTCATCAATCCGGTTAAGGAACTCAGGACGGAAGCTTTTCTTCAGCTCATCCATCACTTTACCCTTCATGTTATCGTAATCCGCACCTGCATCCACTACTGCCGTAAAGCCCAGTGTAGAGTTACGTTTGATCGCTTCCGCACCCACATTGGATGTCAAAATAATCAACGTATTCCGGAAGTCTACGACGCGACCTTTGGAGTCGGTCAGACGACCATCCTCAAGGACTTGCAGCAAGATGTTGAATACTTCAGGATGTGCTTTCTCGATTTCATCGAGCAGGACGACAGAGTAAGGTTTGCGACGAACTTTCTCTGTCAGCTGTCCACCTTCTTCATATCCCACATATCCCGGAGGCGCTCCGACGAGTCTTGAAGTGGAATGCTTCTCGCCATACTCGGACATATCAATCCGGATGACTGCATTTTCATCCCCGAACATGGCTTCTGCAAGAGCACGAGCCAGCTCGGTTTTACCTACCCCTGTAGGACCAAGGAAGATAAATGAACCCATTGGACGTTTCGGATCTTTCAATCCGGCACGAGCACGACGAACTGCACGACTGACGGACTTCACAGCCTCATCCTGACCGATGACACGTTCATGCAGAATTGATTCCAGATTCATCAAGCGTTGTGTCTCTTCTTCTTTCAGCTGATTCACCGGAATACCAGTCCAGCTGGCTACTACTTGTGCGATATCCTCAGGAGTTACCTCAGAATCCGTGCGACCTTGTTTTTCTTTCCATTGGTTCTTCGTTACATCCAGCTCTTCACGGATTTTTTGTTCCGTGTCACGCAGAGCTGCTGCCTTTTCGAACTCCTGGCTTTGAACCGCTGCGTCTTTTTCCTTCCGGATATCCTCGAGACGGCTCTCCAGTTGTTTGAGGTTAGGTGGGATCGTGTAAGAGTTCAGTCTTACTTTGGAACCCGCCTCATCAATCAGGTCAATCGCTTTGTCCGGCAGGAAACGGTCTGTAATGTACCGATCAGACAGTTTAACCGCCTGCACAATCGCTTCATCCGTAATTTTTACCCGGTGATGCGCTTCGTAACGATCACGTAAACCATGCAAAATTTGAACCGCTTCTTCTGGAGAAGGCTGATCGACCGTAATCGGTTGGAAACGACGCTCTAGCGCAGCATCCTTCTCGATATATTTGCGATATTCATCCAACGTTGTAGCACCGATGCACTGCAATTCTCCACGGGCCAAAGCCGGTTTCAAAATGTTCGAAGCATCAATTGCACCTTCCGCTCCGCCTGCACCAATCAGGGTATGCAATTCGTCGATGAACAAGACAATGTTACCCGCTTGACGAATTTCATCCATAATTTTTTTCAGACGATCTTCGAATTCACCGCGATATTTTGTACCTGCAACAACTGAACCCATATCCAATGTCATGACACGTTTGTCACGCAAAGTCTCTGGAATTTCGTTGGCGATGATTTTTTGTGCAAGTCCTTCAGCGATAGCTGTTTTACCTACACCTGGCTCACCGATCAGTACTGGGTTGTTCTTGGTACGACGGCTCAGCACCTGGATAACACGTTCGATTTCTTTACTACGTCCAATCACTGGGTCCAGGTTGTTCTCCTTGGCATACGCCGTAAGATCACGTGCCAGACTGTCCAGTGTTGGTGTGCTGACATTGGAAGGCGTACCATTATGACTGGATACAGCTTCACTGCTGCCAAGCAGTTGCAGCACTTGTTGACGTGCCTTGTTCAAACTAATACCCAGGTTGTTCAGCACACGTGCTGCAACCCCTTCGCCTTCACGAATCAATCCAAGCAGGATATGCTCTGTGCCTACATAGGTATGGCCCAATTTGCGAGCTTCATCCATAGACAATTCAATCACTTTTTTCGCACGAGGCGTATATGCAATGTTCGTAGGTTGCTCTTGGCCACGGCCAATTAGCGTCTCTACTTCATCTTGAATTTTTTCCAATCCGAGTCCCAGGCCGATCAGCGCTTTGGCTGCGATGCCTTCGCCTTCACGAATGAGGCCGAGCAAAATGTGCTCTGTACCGATGTTATTATGACCAAGACGGACAGCTTCTTCCTGCGCCAATGCGAGCACCTTTTGGGCCCGTTCCGTAAATCTTCCAAACATCATATCTCCTGCACCTCCATGGTTTTGGATAAAACGGGGGCTGTTGAAAGGATCCCACCGTATTCTTCATATCATTTTTGTTTGCAGCCATGCTGCGAATAAAATCATTCAGCATTCATTTATAAAAATGCTCTATTATATAAAAGCCGCAATGCGGCGTGAAACCTTTATAAACAACTATTGAACAACCTAGGATTGATTGGCTGCACTGATCGTATCACGGATCAACTGAGCCCGATATATGTCACGCTCATCTGTCCGCATGTCTTCCCCAAATGTTTTCTGCAAAAAGCCCGGCTGCGTCATCACATTCAACTCGTTCATCACGGTAATGGACAAGCCGTCCAACAATCCGAGATCTACACCAAGTCGAACATCAGACAGACGCTGTGCAGCTTCCTTCGAATCAACGATGGCTGCATGGGACAAAATGCCGTAAGAACGCATAACCCTGTCGGTAATCCGCAATCTGGAGTCGGTAATTAACCGTTCTCTGGCGGTACGCTCATGCCCAATCATCTGTAACACAACACTATGCAGGTTATCGATGACTTCTTGTTCCGTCTGCCCCAGTGTGATCTGGTTCGAGATCTGGAACAGGTTACCCATCGCCTCACTGCCTTCACCGTAAATTCCCCGTACAGTCAGTCCGACTTGGGATACTGCGGTTAGAATCCGGCCAATCTGCTGTGTCATCACCAGAGCGGGCAGATGCATCATGACAGATGCTCTTACACCTGTACCTACATTCGTAGGACAGCTGGTTAAATATCCTCTGCGGTCATCAAAAGCATAATCCACATGCGCTTCAAAAGCATCATCTATGGCGGAAGCTTTCTCCCAGGCTTCTTTCACCTGGAACCCCGGATAGAGGCACTGGATACGAAGATGATCCTCTTCATTAATCATAATACTGACAGATTCATCCTCACTGAGAATAACAGCACCATTTCTGGATTCGTTCGCAAGACTGGGACTGATCAAATGCTTCTCCACCAGCACCCGTTTGTCAAGGTCATCGATATCAATCAGATCCAGGGTATGAAAATCTCCAAAAGCATGAACGTCATCGTATTGAAGTACTTCGCTCAGCTTATTCAGCACTTCTTCCGATTGCTCATTGGAAGCCAGCATCGGAAACGGATAATGCTGCAGGTTGCGTGCGATCCGGACTCGGCTGCTAATGACGATTTCGGAATCAGCCGCATCACTACGCATCCAGTCGCTGAGCGCCTTCTCTGTAAAACGCAGATTAGGCATTACGCATCCCTCCTACTCATCACAAACTTTACTCCTGAGCTATTTCTTTTTCAAGTTCCCTGATCTGATCACGAATTTGAGCGGCTTCTTCAAACTCCTCTTGCGTTATGCTCTCCTGAAGATCCCGTTTCAGATCAGCAATCTGTCTTTTGACCTTGATGCGACCACCAGCCCGTGCAGGCACTTTACCCACGTGGGAAGTGCTACCGTGAACCCGTTTAAATAGTGGGTCCAAACGACTGTCAAAATATTTATAACAAGAACTACAGCCAAAGCGGCCGATTTTGCTAAACTGTGAATAGGTCATGCCGCATTCTTCACAACGAAGGGATTGCGCAGGTGTTGCTCCCGCACTGCCATTCTTGCCTGAGGGTTCAAAATCAAGCAACCCGGACAATAAGTTATGAATGGAAAATCCGTTGGATGTTCCGGGAATCATTTCCCCTTTTTCACGAGCACATGACTCACAAATATGGAATTCCGTCTTCTCTCCGTTCACGATCTTCGTGAAATGGAGTGTTGCCGGACGGTTGTTGCATTCTTGGCACAGCACAATGATGTACCCCCTTGATCCCGATAGTTTTCATTTACCGAGCAAAGATATTAACATCGCCTTTAACATTCTGGCACGAATTTGATCCCGGTAAGGAAGTTTGACCAATATAATCTCTCTCGATACAGCTGCCCGCATCAACCCGGCTTCCCTTTTGCTTAAGAAACGTGCTTCTTCCAGTTGGTAGATCAGACCTTCGGCAGCTGTCTGCCCGATCTCATCTCCAATACTATGGTGCAAATGGTTATGCAGAGCCGAGTGAGCCGGCAATTCAATCCGCTGTATGCGAACATAACCGCCGCCGCCACGTTTACTCTCTACAAGGTAACCTTTTTCGAGTGTAAATCGGGTGCTGATGACATAATTGATCTGGGAAGGCACACATGAAAATTGATCAGCCAGATCATTACGTTGAATTTCGACCAATCCTTCGGGACTTTCATGCAAAATACTCTTCAGATATTGTTCGATAATATCAGAGATATTACGCATCCACTCATCCTCCACTGTCTGAAACGTTAAGTCAATAAGGACCCACACGCCCCTACAGAGTACACCTTCTCAACCCATTTAACCAATCAAGGAAACAGCGAAACTGATCTTCAACGGTCTTTAACAGGAGAGCGAAGGACGCTCGAAGGTCCTTTAATATTGCTTTTATCCGCTGATGTGTACTACCTTCAATATGGCTCCCACCACCGGATTGCAGAAAGAAAGCTACGTAAGTATTTAACCTTTAGTTGACTTTGACTTTCTTTGACTTTATATACATTATAGCATATTTTGTGGTTTTGCCAAGAGGGAGCACTATTCATTTTTTACGATTTTACACGAAATATTCGGCTGACACAAAAAAACCTCTCCAAAATAGCTGGAGAAGTCCATTTGTCTCACACTAGCATCGTAATGCTATACAAGTTAAGTCTATGAAATTGATCCTAAAATACTCGTTACTCTATGAGGATCAGAAAAAATCAAGTAAATACGTTTCCCGTTCAGGAATCGCTTGCTCCAAAGCCTTAATCGCTCCATTCGGTCCTTCAATTCTACCTATTTGAGCCATCTCTGCGGGCCTACGATACCCCATCAGCATTGCGGTGAGCGCCTGTATGTCTACTTTAACAGTCTGATCTTTAGCTGCCGACTCAGATGTTTTCCATATCGAAGCTGTACCATTCATCGCCACATTCAACTGCCATACCCCTTCATTCCATGGTGCATGGGCATCCTCTACCTGGAGATTAATCTGTACTGGTGAGTCTGGGCTCGCAAAAGGATACTGTGAAATAAATTGTTCTACACTCACAATACGTGCCATGAAGAAAGGTACAATTTCCTGCTGAATCCGCGGATTATCTAATTGAAAAGCAAGCATATCACTGGCTGGTGCCTGTAAAGTGACTTCCTCAATCATGGAATCATGGTTGGCAATAAAGGTCCACAAACCTTGTCTTGTCTCTTCATTCAGATAAATGATCTCTTTAATGGTAAACTTTCTTTCCTTAACCTCATATAAAACATAGCCTTTTGCTTTACCAGCTTCATCATAATATACAGCCTTCTGGCTGGCGCCATTAGATAGAACTGAATTCTCCCATCTCGCATCATCCCGAATCAAGGTTCCGTTATAGCGTTCAGCGTACGCACTGTATACTTCCTTTAATATACTGAGTCCCGGATCGCCACGGCGAATTGTTCCAGGGGTTGCCTTTTTCGCAGGCAGATGAGCTGTAGGCACTTTATATCGTTTAAACTCAACATACGTCTCCCATCCATATCTCCGATAAAATGCAAAAGAAAACGGATGCAAAAACGATATACTTTGTTTGTTACGGTTCATTTCCTCCAGCGCATGCTTCAACAGCCCAGCTACCCAGCCTTTACGTCTATATTCTGGCCATGTCGCTACTCCCGCAATACCGCCCATCTCGAACGATCTCCCATGAATATAGGTTTGAAAAGGAATAATATGAAGTTTGGCACCCAATTGTCCTTCCTCAAATACACCCCATATATCCTGTGAATCAAATTGACTCCGTCTCTTCTCCGTTTGCTCTTCACTCATTACCACTTGAAAAGCATACTCGGAGAGTGCCATAGCTGGCTCAAAATCATCTACGGTTAATTTCTGAATTTCCATGTCGTCCTGCACCCCGTTCTCTAAGTTATGATATCTTTCAAATCATGGCCTGATACGTGATGTATGTATCCATTTATGAGTGTGTCAGAGGAACGGGACAAAGTCAAACAAGAGATGCGCGGGCATCTCTCGGGGATAACGATCTATATTAAAAAACACAAATAAAAACCACCACCGAATAACATCGGCAGTGGTTCTTCGCTTGGCGGCGTCCTACTCTCCCAGGACCCTGCGGTCCAAGTACCATCGGCGCTAGAGGGCTTAACGGTCGTGTTCGGGATGGGTACGTGTGGAACCCCTCCGCCATCGCCACCAAACGCGATTTGTCGAAGCATAGCTTCTTGAAATCATTGTAGAACTGAAAATCATACACACATTCTGTGATGTACCGATTTTCATTTCAGAGATTATTCTCTGAAAACTAGATCCGAAACGAAATGTGCGATTTATAACTTGCATATTTGGATAAGCCCTCGACCGATTAGTACTGGTCAGCTCCATGCATTGCTGCACTTCCACCCCCAGCCTATCTACCTCGTCGTCTTCAAGGGGTCTTACATACTGGGAAATCTCATCTTGAGGGGGGCTTCACGCTTAGATGCTTTCAGCGCTTATCCCTTCCGTACATAGCTACCCAGCGGTGCTCCTGGCGGAACAACTGGTACACCAGCGGTACGTCCATCCCGGTCCTCTCGTACTAAGGACAGCTCCTCTCAAATTTCCTACGCCCACGACAGATAGGGACCGAACTGTCTCACGACGTTCTGAACCCAGCTCGCGTACCGCTTTAATGGGCGAACAGCCCAACCCTTGGGACCTACTTCAGCCCCAGGATGCGATGAGCCGACATCGAGGTGCCAAACCTCCCCGTCGATGTGGACTCTTGGGGGAGATAAGCCTGTTATCCCCAGGGTAGCTTTTATCCGTTGAGCGATGGCCCTTCCATGCGGTACCACCGGATCACTAAGCCCGACTTTCGTCCCTGCTCGACTTGTAGGTCTCGCAGTCAAGCTCCCTTATGCCTTTGCACTCTTCGAATGATTTCCAACCATTCTGAGGGAACCTTTGGGCGCCTCCGTTACTCTTTAGGAGGCGACCGCCCCAGTCAAACTGCCCACCTGACACTGTCCCCGCACCGGATTACGGTACCAGGTTAGAACCTAGATACGATCAGGGTGGTATCCCAACGGTGCCTCCACGCAAGCTGGCGCTCACGTTTCAAAGGCTCCCACCTATCCTGTACAGATCGTACCCAAATTCAATATCAAGCTGCAGTAAAGCTCCATGGGGTCTTTCCGTCTTGTCGCGGGTAACCTGCATCTTCACAGGTATTAAAATTTCACCGGATCTCTCGTTGAGACAGCGCCCAAGTCGTTACGCCATTCGTGCGGGTCAGAATTTACCTGACAAGGAATTTCGCTACCTTAGGACCGTTATAGTTACGGCCGCCGTTTACTGGGGCTTCGGTTCACAGCTTCGGATTGCTCCTAACCGCTCCCCTTAACCTTCCAGCACCGGGCAGGCGTCAGCCCGTATACTTCGCCTTACGGCTTCGCACAGACCTGTGTTTTTGCTAAACAGTCGCTTGGGCCTTTTCACTGCGGCCCCCTCGTGCTATTCACACTACCGGGGCACCCCTTCTCCCGAAGTTACGGGGTCATTTTGCCGAGTTCCTTAACGAGAGTTCTTCCGCGCGCCTTAGAATTCTCTTCTCGCCTACCTGTGTCGGTTTGCGGTACGGGCACCATCACCTGGCTAGAGGCTTTTCTTGGCAGTGTGAGATCATGACCTTCGCTACTATAATTTTCGCTCCCCATCACAGCCCAGCCTTAACGATGTGCGGATTTGCCTACACATCAGCCTCACTGCTTAGACGGACATCCATCAGTCCGCGTCACTACCCTGCTGCGTCCCCCCATTGCTCATAACGGCTTACGGTGGTACAGGAATTTCGACCTGTTGTCCTTCGACTACGCCTTTCGGCCTCGCCTTAGGTCCCGACTTACCCTGAGCGGACGAGCCTTCCTCAGGAACCCTTAGGCTTTCGGCGGATCAGATTCTCACTGATCTTTTCGTTACTCATACCGGCATTCTCACTTGTATAATGTCCAGCGCTCCTTACGGTACACCTTCAACCCTTATACAACGCTCCCCTACCCCTGATGCAAAGCATCAAGCCATAGCTTCGGTGGTGTGTTTAGCCCCGTTACATTTTCGGCGCAGAGTCACTCGACCAGTGAGCTATTACGCACTCTTTCAATGGTGGCTGCTTCTAAGCCAACATCCTGGTTGTCTGTGCAACTCCACATCCTTTCCCACTTAACACACACTTGGGGACCTTAGCTGATGGTCTGGGCTGTTTCCCTTTTGACAATGGATCTTAGCACTCACTGTCTGACTCCCGGAAGTAAGTCTATGGCATTCGGAGTTTGACTGAGCTTGGTAACCCTTGCGGGCCCCGCACCCAATCAGTGCTCTACCTCCACGACTCTGTTTTCCGAGGCTAGCCCTAAAGCTATTTCGGGGAGAACCAGCTATCTCCGAGTTCGATTGGAATTTCTCCGCTACCCCCACCTCATCCCCGCATTTTTCAACATGCGTGGGTTCGGGCCTCCAGTGCGTGTTACCGCACCTTCACCCTGGACAGGGGTAGATCACCCGGTTTCGGGTCTACGTCCACGTACTATGTCGCCCTATTCAGACTCGCTTTCGCTGCGGCTCCGGCTCTTCACCTTAACCTTGCACGGGAACGTAACTCGCCGGTTCATTCTACAAAAGGCACGCCATCACCCCTAAAACGGGCTCTGACTTTTTGTAAGCACACGGTTTCAGGTTCTATTTCACTCCCCTTCCGGGGTGCTTTTCACCTTTCCCTCACGGTACTGCTTCACTATCGGTCGCTAGGAAGTATTTAGCCTTGGCAGATGGTCCTGCCGGATTCATACGGGGTTTCACGTGCCCCGCACTACTCGGGATACATCTCGGAGGGAACAGACTTTCAATTACAGGGCTTTTACCTTCTTTGGCGGGCCTTTCCAGACCTCTTCGCTTAACCGGTTCCTTTGTAACTCCATGTGAGATGTCCCACAACCCCAAAGAGCAAGCTCTCTGGTTTGGGCTTCTCCGCGTTCGCTCGCCGCTACTGACGGAATCACTATTGTTTTCTCTTCCTCAAGGTACTTAGATGTTTCAGTTCCCCTGGTATGCCTCTACATAACCTATGTATTCAGTTATGAGTAACTGGAAATTACCCCAGCTGGGTTTCCCCATTCGGACACCCCCGGATCAAAGCTTGCTTACAGCTCCCCGAGGCAGTTTCGTTGTTCGCCACGTCCTTCATCGGCTCCTAGCGCCTAGGCATCCTCCGTGTGCTCTTAGTAGCTTAACCATAGTTGCTCCGGTTTTGACTGCTCGCTTCCCTTGTTTTGCTTACGCAAAGCCAAAAGTCGCTCCCATTCAATACCATCGCAATGCAGTCTTCACTATTTATTAAAACTTGTTTTAACACAAGTTCAGCTAGGATGATTGTTGTTTCAGTTACTTGAACCGAACAAGCATTCATCCCTAAAAGGAATGTTCTAATTCGCAATTTTCGTTTCGATATCTAGTTTTCAAAGAACAAGCTAAATAGACGAAATTTTTTGGTGGAGCCAAGCGGGATCGAACCGCTGACCTCCTGCTTGCAAGGCAGGCGCTCTCCCAGCTGAGCTATGGCCCCTCAAATTCCATCAAAACTGAACAAATGGATAAGTAACTGTGTTGCTGTTGCAGATCTAGTCTGCTATTTGAATGTTTCCACTCGGGAAACGATTCTCCATAGAAAGGAGGTGATCCAGCCGCACCTTCCGATACGGCTACCTTGTTACGACTTCACCCCAATCATCTATCCCACCTTCGGCGGCTGGCTCCTTGCGGTTACCCCACCGACTTCGGGTGTTATAAACTCTCGTGGTGTGACGGGCGGTGTGTACAAGACCCGGGAACGTATTCACCGCGGCATGCTGATCCGCGATTACTAGCAATTCCGACTTCATGCAGGCGAGTTGCAGCCTGCAATCCGAACTGAGACCGGCTTTGTTGGGATTGGCTCCATCTCGCGATTTCGCAGCCCGTTGTACCGGCCATTGTAGTACGTGTGTAGCCCAGGTCATAAGGGGCATGATGATTTGACGTCATCCCCACCTTCCTCCGGTTTGTCACCGGCAGTCTATCTAGAGTGCCCACCCGAAGTGCTGGCAACTAAATATAAGGGTTGCGCTCGTTGCGGGACTTAACCCAACATCTCACGACACGAGCTGACGACAACCATGCACCACCTGTCTCCTCTGTCCCGAAGGAAAGATACATCTCTGTACCGATCAGAGGGATGTCAAGACCTGGTAAGGTTCTTCGCGTTGCTTCGAATTAAACCACATACTCCACTGCTTGTGCGGGTCCCCGTCAATTCCTTTGAGTTTCAGTCTTGCGACCGTACTCCCCAGGCGGAGTGCTTAATGTGTTAACTTCGGCACCAAGGGTATCGAAACCCCTAACACCTAGCACTCATCGTTTACGGCGTGGACTACCAGGGTATCTAATCCTGTTTGCTCCCCACGCTTTCGCGCCTCAGCGTCAGTTACAGCCCAGAGAGTCGCCTTCGCCACTGGTGTTCCTCCACATATCTACGCATTTCACCGCTACACGTGGAATTCCACTCTCCTCTTCTGCACTCAAGTCACCCAGTTTCCAGTGCGATCCGGGGTTGAGCCCCGGGATTAAACACCAGACTTAAATGACCGCCTGCGCGCGCTTTACGCCCAATAATTCCGGACAACGCTTGCCCCCTACGTATTACCGCGGCTGCTGGCACGTAGTTAGCCGGGGCTTTCTTCTCAGGTACCGTCACCTTGAGAGCAGTTACTCTCCCAAGCGTTCTTCCCTGGCAACAGAGCTTTACGATCCGAAAACCTTCATCACTCACGCGGCATTGCTCCGTCAGGCTTTCGCCCATTGCGGAAGATTCCCTACTGCTGCCTCCCGTAGGAGTCTGGGCCGTGTCTCAGTCCCAGTGTGGCCGATCACCCTCTCAGGTCGGCTACGCATCGTCGCCTTGGTGAGCCGTTACCCCACCAACTAGCTAATGCGCCGCAGGCCCATCCCCAAGTGACAGATTGCTCCGTCTTTCCAGTTTCCTTCAGGAGAAGAAAACAACTATTCGGTATTAGCTACCGTTTCCGGTAGTTGTCCCAAACTTGAGGGCAGGTTGCCTACGTGTTACTCACCCGTCCGCCGCTAACTATCCTAGAAGCAAGCTTCTCTTCAAGTCCGCTCGACTTGCATGTATTAGGCATGCCGCCAGCGTTCGTCCTGAGCCAGGATCAAACTCTCCAATAAAGATGAATTTCAGCAGCGTGGTTAGACGCTATGAAAATCATCGGCGGTATTGAAAAGAGCGATAAGCTCATTTTGAATCTGACGATTCATTATGAATCAAAAGTTACTATCCATTTGTTCAGTTTTCAAGGAACTTGTTGTCCGTTTGTGTTAATGCTTGTCAACCGGACAGGAATCTTATCTTATCATGTCATGTCGACTAACTAACTGTCAACTCTTTTTTTCGTCAGCGTTCAAAGCGTTTCGACAATCATTCGCTTGAGGCGACAAGAAATAATATATCATGATCTAATTTATTTAGCAAGCACTTTTTAATAACCTTTATATAAATGATTTATAATCCACAACTCCCGCTATCTAACGAAACTCTCAACTACATCAATCGACAGATTATATGAATCCGGATGGATCAACTCTATTTACATACAGATACTTCGAGTTACTGAAAAATGAATTCTATTTACTTAAAACAGAAAGGGTACATCTACTTTTGAACCAATAGTATTAGATAACCAATTAGAGGATACTTTTATATTAGAAGTGTTTCCCTTCACCTTTTGATACAAGTGATCCAAAACGCTCTATAATAAGGTATATATAATATAGAATAAGGAATGAATAGGATACTCCCGTTCAAGTAATCACTGACACAGTACACAATAATACTAAATTCAGAACCGCTCTCTAATCACAATCGGCTTCATTTATATCGAGGATGCTCTGATGAATAACCTATATGGGGTGAAAGCATATGAAGCAATGGCTGAAGAACATTCGAAAGGGTTATGGTAAAAAGCTCGTTTCCATTCATGCCTGGAATGCCTGGATTGTTGTCATCCTCGCGGTATCAGGTCTTATGTTGGTCGGTGGTTTCTGGCGTGAGTTACTCGGGATTGGACGCGTATGGTTAAAGTGGCTACATATTGTCGTCGGTCTAGCTATGCTAGCACCTGTGGTGTATTACTTACTTTTGGCCGGAAAGCACTGGAAACAACTTCGTAATCGGCCGTGGCAGAGAGCAAATACAATCGTTGTTCTTGCACTGCTGGTAGGGTGGCTGTTATCAGGTATAGTGTTATGGCAGTTCAAGCTCGCTGGGCCGAGATGGTCGAATGCCGCGCTTCTGGTTCATGATTTGCTGACTTGGGTGGGCCTGCCTTATATTATCTACCACTCCATCACGCGAACGAGATGGTTAAAAGATCCTGCACGCCGTGCAGTAAAAGCAACGACAGTTGTAGCAGAGGGTAGAAATAGGGTGCATCCAACTGATGCTCCTGATGAATATACGACGCCAGCAGCGGTAGTTTCTACCGAATCTATACGTACCATTAAGGAGAGTCCTCTCCATCAACCAGAGAAACCTCAACCCGTGTATACACGGCGGGCATTTATTCGTTCTGCTGTAGGCGTGGGCCTAGCTGTGACTTTGGGGCCTACTTTTATATCATGGGTTGGACGAAACCTCAAACTAGACAATAGTATTGATAGCATGCTGGAGAACGACCCCAATCACATGGTGCCTTTGCCACAAGCGCTGCCAGCTTCCTCACCGCCCGTCGGAGGCGGAGCTGAAGGTCATTTTCGCGTATACACGGTTACACCGATACCTTCCTTTTCCAATGCAAACTGGTCATTCCGGATTGATGGGCTTGTTGAACGGGCACAGGTATGGAACTGGGAGCAGTTCGTGAAACTTGCACGTACCGTTCAGGTCAGCGACTTTCACTGCGTTACAGGCTGGTCTGTATATAAGAATACTTGGGAGGGAATATCTCTTAAGCAACTTTTGACCCAAGCATGCGTAAAACCCGAAGCGCACAGCGTCAAGTTCTACTCCGGGGACGGTGTATATACGGATGCGATAACGATGGATCAGGCACAGATGGATGATATTATGGTAGCTGTCATGCATGACGGCAAACCGATCCCGGCAGATTTGGGCGGTCCGGTACGCTTGGTCATTCCCCAGATGTATGCCTATAAGTCTGTCAAGTGGCTGAATCGTATTGAACTGATTGACAGCGAACATATCGGCTACTGGGAAGAACGAGGTTATGACAAGGATGCATGGCTTACTGGTGCTTCTCAGGCGCGTTCCTGATTTGAGTTACTGCCGATATACAGTTGAGTTTAAATAAATGTGCAAACAAAAGACCCCCGTTCCACTATTGGAACTGACCCCATAACGAGAGACAAATTAAAACACCTTCAAGTGAATGAAACCTTGTCGTAAGATAAGGAGATCATCTTGGAGGTGTTTTTGCATTGGCAACTAGAGTAAGTTATCCCGTGGAACTAAAGATGAAAGCCATAGAAATGAGATTAGCAGAAGTACCCGTAAAAGAAGTTATGGAGAAACTGGGGATACGGAATGAATCACAGCTGAAAACGTGGATGAGGTGGTATCGAAAAGGAGAAGTTCATCGCCTGGAGCAACCCGTAGGCAAGCAATATAGCTATGGAAAAGGCCCAGGTCACTCCACAGAGCTCGAAAAAGTTAAAGCAGAAAACCGTTTCCTGAAGCAACAATTGGAACTGCTAAAAAAGTACAAGGAATTGGAACGGAGGTGGAAGCTGAGGTCGTCATCGCCTGGATTGAATCCATTCGAGAAGAAGTAACTATATCTGAGGCTTGTACATGGCTTGGAATTGCTCGTGCGACCTACTACCGCTGGAAGGCAGCCGTTGAGAGGAAGCGCCCAGATCCAACAGTGGAGAAAGTCATCCAACTTTGCACTCAACACAAGTTTCGGTATGGGTATCGAAAGATCACTGCCTTACTTCGATCAGAAGGTCCAATTAATCACAAGAGAGTTCAGCGAATCATGCAGTGCGAGGGATTACAATGCCGAGTGAGGATCAAGAAGCGAAAAACGACTGGGCAACCGGCACAACCAGCGGAACATCTGCTTAAACGAAAGTTTCATGCAGAAGCTCCGTTGCAAAAATTGGTGACTGACATTACGTATTTGCCGTTTGGTAACAAAATGTTGTACCTTTCAAGCATTTTGGATCTGTACAACGGAGAAATTGTCGCTTACAGTATAGCGGACAAGCAGGACACATGCTTAGTTCTGGATACATTGAATCAACTTCCAGAGCGAAGCAATATGCTGCTCCATAGCGACCAAGGTAGCGTGTACACGTCCCAGAATTACCAGGCTGTAGTAAAGGGAAAGGGCATTATCATGAGCATGTCCCGAAAAGGAACGCCCGCTGATAATGCCCCCATAGAGTCGTTTCATTCCACACTAAAGTCTGAAACGTTCTACCTCGAAGATCTGATGTCTACAACGACGGCCATCGTTGAACAGACCGTTCGAAACTACATTACTTACTATAACTCAATTCGAATTCAAACAAAACTAAATAACCAGTCTCCGATGGATTTCCGAAGACTGGCTACTTAACTTGCAAGGTGTTTTGATCCCTGTCTCACAAAAGGGGTGCAGTCCCATTCGTGGTACAGGGGTCTTTAAGTTATCTATTACTTATTCCAGTTAAGCTGCGATTTAATCAAAGCCTACTCCACATTCAGAATCTATCCCTCTTGATTTAAAAGACGTACAAGTTCGTCCTCATCCTCAATGGTAGGAATGCCGAGATCATGAGCTTTGGTCAGTTTAGAACCTGCCTTCTCTCCGGCAATAACGAGGTCTGTCTTTTTGGAGACACTACCCGTTACCTTCGCTCCAAGTGCTTCGAGTCGTTGCGTTGCCTCTTCCCGCGTAAGTTGATGCAGCGTTCCGGTCAGCACGACCGTTTTGCCACTGAAGAAGGAATCTTCCACAATCGCTGCTGGTGCCTCAGGCGCCTGAGCTTTCACGCCTAAATTCAGCATCTTCTCGATAGCTGCCTTTGTAAACGGGTCTGCAAAGAAAGTCACAATGCTCTCAGCTACAATACCACCTACATCAGGTAGTTCAACGAGTTCCTCTGCCGTTGCATTCATAATGGCATGCAGGTCGCGGTAATGATCAGCCAGCATACGTGTAGTCGATTTACCTGTATTCGGAATGCCCAGTGAATATAGGAACGAAGCGAGGTCACGATCCTTGCTCTGCTCCAGTGCAGCAATAAGGTTGTTCGCTTTCTTTTCACCAAACCGCTCCAGCTTCACCAAATCATCGAATTGCAATGTATACAGGTCAGCAGGCTCACGCACGTTCAATTCATCGTACAGCTGAATCGCCGTTTTCTCGCTGAATGTCTCAATGTCCATAGCATCACGGGAAGCAAAATGAGAAATCCGGGCCACCGTCTGCGGTTTGCACGCCAGCTTGTTGTTACAGAATAAATGCGCTCCACGCTGTTCCAGCGGGAATCCACATGCCGGACATTGCTCAGGGAACACGATTTCCTCGCCATCACTCTCTTCAGTCACTTTACCCAGTATCTCAGGAATAACATCATTGGAACGACGGATAAAGACACGTGTACCCAAGGCAAACTTCAGATTTTTCCGCTCAATGTCACCTACGTTATTCAACGTGCAGTTCTGTACCGTTACCCCAGCTAGCTCAACCGGTTCAACTCGAGCAAGTGGAGTTACTTTGCCGGTACGACCCACATTCCAGACTACAGAGTTCAGAACGGTTGTGGTCTCTTCCGCCTCGAATTTGTACGCTACCGCCCATCGAGGGAATTTATCCGTGTAACCCAATGCCTCACGGGTGCGCATGTCTGTGATTTTGATAACAGCTCCATCGATCAGGTAGTCCAGTTGGCCACGGCTCTCCTGTATCGCAGCCAACTGCTCCATCACATCATCAAACTCATGGAAATACGTAATGGACGGATTGACTTTAAATCGATTCTCACGGAGAAAGTCCATCATCTCCTGATGGTTGGCAAACTGAATATCATCCGAATAACCTACATTATAGAAATAGGCGTTCAATCGTCGCTCAGCGGTAGTCTTCGGATTTAAGTTGCGCAGTGCTCCTGCCGCGGCATTCCGGGCATTTTTGAGCGGTTCTGCTGCCGTTTCATTATAACGATTCAATACAGACAGGTTCATGATGCCTTCACCCTGGACTTCAATTGTGCCGCCTGTATACGGGATTTTAAGCGGAACAGATTTAATGGTTCTAACCTGAGCCAAAATGCCCTCCCCTACAGCTCCGTTTCCACGCGTAGAGGCTTGAACCAACTCACCGTTTGTGTACGTTAGATTCAGGGTCAAACCGTCAAACTTCAGTTCAATCACATAGCCAGGTTCGGGCAACGGATTGTCTGGATTTTTGGTGTTGAAGTCATTGACCAGCTTGAGCACACGAGTATTCCAGTTTCGCAGCTGCTCTATATTCTGGGCTTTGTCCAAGCTCCACAATGAGGATAAATGGCGATGCGGTGTAAACCCTTTGAGCAGTTCACCACCCACACGCTGTGTCGGAGAATCAGGCAAAACCATGCCACTCTCCTGTTCCAGCGTAACCAGTTCGTCGTACAGAAGATCATACTCCTTGTCGCTGATCTGCGGCTGATCCATCGTGTAGTACTGATAATTATGCTGGTTTAGCTCGGTAACGAGTTGCTCCATCCGGTGCATCGGGTCCATACAGGGCCATCCCTCCGTTATTATAATTTGGATCTATGTAGAACGAACGTTAGAGCAATCTCTAAGTTCGTTCATGAATATCTATTCCACTTTGGTGATTGGGGCAAAGCCTGCAAGCAGACGTTTTAGGCCAACCGGGGCCGGGAATGCGATCTGAAGCTCTGTGTCATTACCCGATCCTTTCACCCCAACAATGGTACCTGTTCCCCATTTGCCGTGTTGTACTTTATCTCCGGCTTTGAATCCGTCAGAACCAGCTCCGGCAGCGACCGGTTTAGATGCCGACGACGGGGCAGGCGTGCTGGATGTGCTGGACGACGTACTCATGGTAACCCGTGAGGAAGTAACTGACGAAGCGGAAGAACCGCTTTGGCTCTGACGATCAAACAGCTTGCTTGCTCCGCCACCAAAGTTGCTTCCTCCACTGGCACCAAGTCCACGGCCACCATATGATCCACCTGCGCTGCTACCACGACGGTAGCGGTCACGAGCCATCGAAGTATCTTCTTTTAGCTCATCCGGAATTTCATCCAGGAAGCGCGAAGGCGGGTTCGCCGTTGTGCGTCCGAACAAGGTCCTCATTTGCGCGCAAGACAGGAAGAGTTGTTCTTCCGCACGCGTAATGCCCACATAAGCCAGTCTGCGTTCTTCCTCCAGCTCCTCGTTATCCATAAAGGCCCGGCTGTGCGGGAAAACTCCTTCCTCCATACCAACGATAAAGACGACAGGGAATTCCAGACCTTTGGCACTGTGCATCGTCATCAGGGTAACTGCGTCACTCTGATCCTCTTCATCATCGTTCATACTGT
Organism: Paenibacillus marchantiae; assembly: GCF_028771845.1. Taxonomy (NCBI): domain Bacteria; kingdom Bacillati; phylum Bacillota; class Bacilli; order Caryophanales; family Paenibacillaceae; genus Paenibacillus; species Paenibacillus marchantiae. The sequence continues at coordinate 368,960 of NZ_CP118270.1, forward strand.
CGATATCTGCAATCAGTGCGAGATCGGTGAGGAATGAAACGAGCGTTTTGTCTTCATTATTTTTCTCGAATTCCATCGTAACGGACAGGAACTCATCAATGTTCTCCAACCGCGCGCGGGATTCGAGCGTATTTTCATTTTGCATCTCTAGTCGGTACTGGCTCATCTCGAGAATCTTCTCGGTCAATTCAGTCACAGACAGATACTCTACCATCTGATGCAGCGCGGCGATCATATCATAGAACTCCACCAGCGCATTCCGCGTTCGACCGGCAAAACCGAGATCGTCCACAACCTGAAGCACACGGTATATTGAAATCCCCCGTTCTCCTGCTGCAGCTGCCAGCTTCGCTACCGTTGTATCACCAATGCTGCGTTTTGGTACATTAATAATCCGGGTAAGGCTGATGTCATCATCGGGGTTCGAAAGCAGGCGCAGATACGCCAGAATGTCCTTGATCTCTTTACGATCATAGAACTTGATGCCGCCAACGATCTGATACGGAATATCAGACTTGATCAGAATTTCCTCTATAACCCGGGACTGGGCGTTGGTACGGTACAAAATGGCATGGTTCTGATAGGATTTGCCGTTCTTCACATTTTTACTAATCTCAGAGGTTACAAAATACCCCTCATCATGTTCGGAATCCGCACGGTACACCTTGATCTTTGAGCCACCCTCTTTGTCCGTCCACAGTTTCTTCGGTTTGCGCCCAGTATTCAGGCCGATTACCTCATTCGCTGCATTCAGGATATTCGAAGTGGAACGATAGTTTTGCTCGAGCAAAATCGTATTGGCTTCAGGGTAGTCTTTCTCAAAATTCAGGATGTTGCTGATATCCGCTCCACGCCAGCGATAGATCGATTGGTCACTATCCCCTACGACGCAAATGCGGTGATGACTATCAGCAAGCATACGGCAAAGCATGTACTGCGCACGGTTGGTATCCTGGTACTCATCCACGTGAATGTACTGGAATTTCTTTTGGTAAAAGTCGAGAACTTCCGGTACCTCTTTGAAAAGTTGAATAGTCGCCATGATGAGATCATCAAAATCGAGCGAGTTGTTGGCTCTGAGCCGTTTTTGGTACATCTTATACACTTTCGCCACAATGCCTTCAAAATAGTCAGCAGCCTGTTTCTCATATTGCTCCGGACTGATCAATTCATTCTTCGCGGTACTCATCATCGATTGAACGGCTTTTGGCTCAAATTTCTTGGTGTCGATGTTCTGGTCTTTCATACAACTACGAATGACAGATAATTGGTCAGATGAATCCAAAATGCTGAAATTGGAGGTGAAGCCGATGCGTTCAATGTCACGGCGCAGAATACGCACACACATGGAGTGAAACGTTGATACCCAGATGTCACGACCCTGAGAGCTGCCAACCAGTTGGGATACCCGGTCTTGCATCTCGCGTGCCGCTTTGTTCGTAAACGTAATAGCCAAAATACCCCAAGGGGGTGCTTTTCGCGTTGCAATAAGATAGGCAATCCGGTGTGTTAGCACACGGGTCTTGCCACTGCCCGCTCCAGCCATAATCAACAGCGGTCCATCCGTCGCCTCGACGGCTTGCCGTTGAGGGGTGTTAAGCCGTGCTACGGCATCATGTATATTTACAGGTTGCATGCATGCATGCTCCTTTCATTGGTTGAAATCGATATAAGTAGTACTAAGGGTTACACTCGTCACTACGATGACAGAATAATCTTCCGATCGCCGTTATTCCCGGATTTTTTGATCTACTTTTTTCAAAGTGAAAATCCGGTAATAAATGCGAGCACTTCGTTTCTCCAGCTTATTTCTGTCCTCTTCGTTCTCGTGTAAAAATTTAGTTTAGCTTATTTTTAAGAGTAGTTGAAATTACAATTGAACTGCAATTACTATCTTTCAGTTCTTTCAGTTGTTGAAAAAGTGAGAACGCTCCGCTTCTCCATTGCAGTCTACGTTCTTGTGTAAACGACATTGCGCTCATGTAACTTGTTCTATTTAGCAAAGCCGAAGTTCTATTTTAACAGATCAAGAGGGGAAATTGGGGGAATGGTAAACTAAACCGATTAAACGGATTGTTTCACAGCTTGGACAGTCTCCAACGCCTTGTGCAAATCACTGTACACAATGTTTCCAACCACAACGGTGTCTGCTACCTGTGCAGCTTGTCTAGCTTTCTCCGGACTATCAATCCCGCCGCCGTAGATAAGATGCGCCTTGGTGAGTTGTCTGTGTGTCTCTCCAACCAGCTCCATATCTCCAAACGTTCCGCTGTACTCCATATATACGATAGGCAGGTTTAGCAGACGTTCCGCAGCCTGGGCGTAAGCAACCGCAGCATCCGTCGTTAATTCCGTATCCGCTCCCGTCATTCGGGCAACAGTGGAGTCGGCATTAAGGACAATATAACCTTCTGCAATAAGCAGATCCCATGGGATCAGGTAACCGTAACGCTCGATGGCTTGCTGGTGCTGTCCGATCATCCATTTGCTATCCGTTGCATTCAGCACCATCGGAATTAGATATCCGTCAAAACCAGGCACAACTGCCTCCAGCTCGGATACTTCTAGCACGCAAGGCAGCTCGTAGCGACGTACTCTGGACATCAGGTCAACCGTGTTGTCATAGGTAATTCCCGAAGACCCACCAACAATAATGGCATCGGTACCCGACATGCAGATCAGGTCAAGTGCTTCATCCGTTATTTCCCGGTCCGGGTCTAGCTTAAATACATGTCTCCACTGCTTAATCATGTCTATCAACGAACATTCCTCCAGAGGTTCTTCTGCATCCTAAAAAGCTTGTAAACTAAGTCTAAGTCAGCAGGGAGTGAGTGTCAATGTTCGTATAAAAAGGGGAACAAAAAATCACAGACTTTTCCCTGGAATTGCAGGAGAAGCCTGTAATTTTAGATGGCAGGGATGTGATGCTACAGAATTTAAGCCAGCGCCTGCTGCCACTTCGAACATCAATATCTTGAGTAGAGTTGGATCCAAAGTCTCAAGTAGGAATACCGCAACCTCTGAATCATAATTTTATACTCAAGGTTTCCAGGCAAAACGTGTGTTCATCTCATCCAGTTCCTGCTCGGTTAATACATCCGAATACACGCCGTACACGCCCCATTTCTCATAGTTTGCTACCTGATCGGTGTCATTAATGGTATGAACGTAGGTGACGGCTCCTGCCTGCTTCAGCTTGGCAACGAAATTCTGGTTTACTTTATATTCCGGCATGGTTACGGCATCGATGTCATTCTTTTGTACAAAATCAACCACCTGGGCTTCAGTATCCTGCGTAGCATAAAGGGTATAAATAATAGAAGGAAACGCGTAGATTTCTTTCACGGTTTCGAGCATCGGCTCGTTATAGATCTGTACTACAACCCGATTAAGAATTGAAGGGTCATGTTTCTTGGCTGCGTCCACGAGTGATTTTAGCACCTGCTGAATATCCTCGTCCTTCTGTTCTTTGGTATCGGTCACGATATACATATCCGGGTACTTGGCCAATACGTCCATAATGCCGTCGGCATCCATCGGTTGGTACATGCCCAGAATGGGCGTATTCATGAATTCATCATGTGTCAGCGCCCCAGCCTGTTTGTCCTCGGGTAACTCCTCGTCCTGTCCCAGCATTTTGCTCATGTTAGCGGTCCATTCATGTCTGGCTACTGCTTTGCGGTCCGAGGTCAGCATAAAGTCAATCTCAAACACACGTGTGCCCTTCTCATAATTGGCAATCATCGCCTCATAGGCGTTCGTGTAAGGCTTCTCACGGATACTGCCCATGGCATGAGCAATCAGTCGATAGGCCGTAAACCCATCGTGCTGCTCCTCGCTCTGACTGTCATAGGCAAAAAAGAGTGTGCCCACGGTTACGATGAGTAGTGTAACGACGGCGGCAATTCGTTTCATATGGCGTTCACATCCTTATCAGGGTGGTAGGGAAGAAAAAGAGTACGAATAACATGATATGACGAAGCATGTGCGGTTTTTCCTTTTTGATAGCTAACTACCCTGATTGGAGAGGTGTAAAACAAAAAGCCGCCCGAAGGCGGCTGTTAAATCTAGGGATGCAGTATTTCGAATGGATAAGAAGCACCATCTATTCGGTTGGTTGCACACTCAATTCATTCAGAAATGCGATCAAAGCTTCGCGCCAAGCTCTCATGGGTGGCAGACCGTTTGTACGAATAGCGAGATGATCCATTACGGAATATTGAGGTCGAGGAGCAGGACGTGGGAATTGCCCGGTGGTACAAGGCTCGAGAACAGCACTCAGTTTGAATCCGGATTGCTTGGATGCTTCTTCTGCAATGGCCTGTGCAAATTCATACCAGGTGCACATTCCAGAATTAGAGGCATGGTAGATACCATATTTCTCAGTTAATGAAAGTTCACTCACGAGTCTGGCTAAATCCACAGTATATGTGGGCGACCCTTGTTGATCATGAACGACCTGAAGTCGGGGACGCTTCTCCAGAAGTTCCAACATGGTTTTGACAAAATTACTGCCGTGTACTCCAAACACCCATGATGTTCGTATAATAAACCATCGCGTGCAGAGACTCTCGACCAGTCTCTCTCCGGCAAGCTTTGACTTGCCATACACGGTCTGCGGATTCGTCAAATCAAATTCCTGATAAGGCCTCGTTGCCGTGCCATCAAATACGTAGTCGGTACTAATATAAATCAGTTTGGCTTTCACTTTCTCTGCAGCAACAGCTATATTTCTAGTGCCTGTTACATTGACTGTGTACGCCATATCCTCATCTGTCTCGGCCTTATCAACGGCTGTATAGGCAGCACAATGAACGATGATGTGAGGCTGGAAAGCGTTAATGGTTTCTCTGCATTGCTGTTGATCGGTAATGTCCAATTGGTCCCTGTCACAGGCCATGACATCATGACCACCAGCTCGAAATATCTTTACAACATCGTATCCGAGCTGTCCCGCAGCCCCCGTCACCATTACTCTATACTTCATTTTGTAGGATCACCCATTCGATCACCATACTGAAGTTTTACATAATCTTGATACGTACCTGATTGAATTCGTGTCCACCATTCCTGATGATTCAGATACCACTGGATGGTTTCCTTGATCCCTGTCTCAAAATTGTGCACGGGCTTCCAGCCAAGCTCAGTATGCAATTTGGTCGGGTCAATCCCATAACGTCGGTCGTGGCCTAGTCGATCCTGTACATATTGAATCAAACTTGCAGGTTTGCCTAGTTGTTCTAGAATCTTTTCAACAATATATATATTGGTACGTTCATTATTTCCCCCGATGTTATATACCTCTCCAATCTTGCCATTATGAATGACCAGGTCGATAGCACTACAGTGATCTTCTACATAGAGCCAATCACGAATATTAAGCCCATCGCCATAGACAGGAATAGCCTCATCATTTAATGCACGAGATATAATAAGCGGTATAAGTTTCTCTGGAAATTGGAAAGGTCCATAATTGTTCGAACAACGTGTAATGTTTACAGGCAAACCAAAGGTTTCATGATACGCTCTGACAAGCAAATCCCCACCTGCTTTACTGGCAGAGTATGGACTGTTCGGCATCAATGGTGTCTCTTCTGTAAACAAACCTGTTGGACCAAGTGAACCATATACTTCATCCGTAGACACCTGAACATATTTGGTAACCTGATATTTCTTCGCGGCATCCAGCAACACCTGAGTTCCGAGTACATTGGTGCGCACAAAAATATCGGGGGACAGAATGCTGCGATCCACATGAGACTCAGCCGCAAAATTGACGATTACATCGATCCCTTGGGATATAATTTGTTCCATTTGCTGAACGTCAGTGATATCCGCTCGGATAAACGTATATTGAGAATTCGATTCTACGGATTGCAAATTCTCAAGGTTGCCCGCATACGTTAAGGAATCCACGTTAACAATTTCATAATCAGGATGCTCACGAAGCATATACATCACAAAGTTGCTGCCAATAAATCCAGCCCCTCCAGTAACGAGCAGTTTCATGTTATCTCTCTCCTTCTGCCCCCAGATACTGTTCGATCCGAGAAGCTTGTTTTAGTTAGCCAAAATTCAGTTCCGCCCCTTGAAGTAAAGGGTGCTTCTGATCTTTCTCGGAGAGAATGGGATCCGACACAGGCCAATCAATCCCGAGCGCTGGATCGTTCCACAAAATACCCCGGTCATGTTCAGGCGAATAGTATGCATCCACCTTGTATGTCACCTGTGTATGTGGCACCAGTGTACAGAATCCATGAGCGAAACCTTGGGGGACAAGCAACTGCCGCTGATTATACTCACTAAGAATGACACTTTTCCACTGTCCAAAGGTTGGTGAAGTCGTACGAATATCTACAATAACATCATAGATGGCTCCGGATATTACTCTGACCAACTTGGTCTGTGCTCTGGGCTGAAGCTGGTAATGAAGTCCGCGAAGAACTCCAGCTTCGGCGGACAGGGATTGATTGTCCTGAACAAACACATGATGAATACCATTTTCATACAGAACACGCTCATTATAACTTTCCATGAAATATCCCCGATGATCGCCATAAACCTTAGGTTCCAATATAGCTGCGCCATCCATAAACAGCGGAATCACCTTCATGTTATCCCTCCGTTATTGCTATTAACAGCATTTCTTCATATTAATCTATGTATATGTAAAGCATCGGGCAAGTGATCGTTCATTGGCCTGGTTAAATCATGATATTTCAATACGTTGTTCCATAAAATAATTAAAACCCAGCCGGTGTTTTACTTTCGGCTGGGCTTGATCATAGCGATTTCTCTATTTGTTCTGTACTATATGCTCCAAATACTTCAACAAATCCTCCCGCAAATCCGGGCGCTGAAGGGCATAATGAATCGTGGTTTCAATAAAACCAAGCTTCTCCCCAACATCATGACGCAGGCCGTCAAAGTGATAGGCTAGAATCTGCCGCTGGTCATTCAGACGGGACAAGGCATCCGTTAACTGGATTTCTCCACCCACGCCAACAGACTGCTGACCAAGAATATCGAAGATATCCGGCGTCAGAATATAACGTCCCATAATCGCCAAATTGGAAGGTGATTCTTCCGTCTTCGGTTTCTCGATCAAACGACGCGCACGGTACACACGACCTTCGGTGCGAGATACCAATTCCCCGTCCACAATCCCGTAACGTGACACTTCGCTCCAATCAACAGGCTGCACACCTACGATCGGAGATTGCAATTCATCATAAACTTCGATCATCTGCTGAAGACAAGGATGATTGGATTCCACGATGTCATCCCCCAGTAGCACGGCAAATGGTTCGTTTCCGATAAACTTGCGGGCACACCAGATGGCGTGCCCAAGACCCTTTGGTTCCTTTTGACGGATATAATGGATGTCTGCCATCTCGGAGGGCTTGCGAACTTCATTCAGCAAATCCCACTTCTGTTTACCAGCCAGATTCTGTTCCAATTCGAATGAATAGTCAAAATGATCCTCGATGGCCCGTTTACCTTTACCTGTTACGATAATGATATCCTCAATGCCTGAAGCCACGGCTTCTTCAATAATGTACTGGATCGTTGGTTTATCAACGATGGGCAGCATTTCCTTGGGCATCGCCTTCGTTGCAGGCAGAAACCGGGTACCGAGCCCGGCCGCTGGAATGATTGCTTTGCGAATACGCACGCTAGATCCGCTCCTTCTGGTGGAGAAATAATTATATATTAGATAAATCGAATACTAATTTGGCAGACTTCATTATACCATCAACAGCTCCCGGATATCCTGCTCGGATAAGGTGGTCGATCCTCGATCTCCGGGTTCAATGACTTCGGCAATCAAATCTTTTTTGCGCTGCTGCAGCTCCAAAATCTTCTCCTCAATCGTACCTTCCGTAACGAGGCGGATAACCTGTACGACTTGTTTCTGCCCCATACGATGGGCACGTCCGATGGCCTGTTCTTCCACGGCGGGATTCCACCAAAGATCATATAAAATAACAGTATCTGCACCTGTTAAGTTCAATCCGGTACCGCCAGCCTTCAAGGAGATCAGGAACAGCTCAGCTTCACCCTCGTTGAATCTGCGACACATCTCTACCCGACTCTGTGCAGGTGTCTGACCATCCAGGTAGAACAAATCTCTCCCCTGTGCAGCGAGCGTCTGTCGAATCAGATTCAGCATGCTAGCGAACTGGGAGAAGATGAGAATGCGTTTCCCAGCAGCGAGACAATCCTGGACCGTCTCCAGCAGCTGCTCCATTTTCCCGGAATCCCCTTGATAACCCTCCACAAAGAGAGCGGGATGACAGCACAACTGGCGCAGGCGTGTAATACCAGCCAGTATTTTAATCCGGTTCTTCTGAAAGCCGTTCTCTTCCATATCCTTGGATGTCTCATCCTGAAGCTGAGACAGGTACGCGGCATACAGTTTCTTCTGTTCGTCCTTCAGCTCGGAGCGCTGAACCGTTTCAATACGATCCGGCAATTCCTCCAGCACATCTTTCTTCAGACGGCGAAGAATAAACGGACGGACCATTCGCGCGATTCGTTCAGGAGGCAGGTCCCGGAATCTGCGATAGCTTGGAAATAGGCCCGGGAAAACCGCTTCAAAGATCGACCATAGCTCATCCAATGAGTTCTCCACGGGTGTTCCTGTAAGAGCGAAGCGACGTGGTGCCTCAATCTGTTTAACCGCTTGGGCTGTCTGGGAAGAAGAGTTCTTGATAGACTGGGCTTCATCCAAAATAAGCGTATGAAACGTTCTCCCGAGATATGTGTCCAGATCGCGGCGCAATAGCGGGTAGGACGTCACAATAACATCTGCGTCATCCATGCCTGCGAGCATACTGGCTCGTTCGTCTTTCTGCCCAGCCGCAATCAGAACTCGCAAATGCGGCGCAAATCGGGCAAATTCATTCGCCCAGTTGTACGTTAACGAAGCTGGTGCAACGACGAGTACCGGGGGATGAGTAGCTTGTTGGTCCAACAGTCCGGCCTGTACTTCATCTGGGATGTTATTCCCGAAAGTTCCCTCATTGACAGTGTAATCAACATCACCTGGATTACTTATGTGCTGTTTCAGCTTTTCTTTCAGTTCAGCCGCGATATAGGCGATACTTTGCAGCGTTTTACCAAGTCCCATATCATCCGCCAGGATACCGCCAAATCGGTAAAATGCGAGTGTACGCAGCCACTGATATCCACTGGCCTGATAATCACGCAACACGGGAGCAAGGGCATCCGGCAATGCAAAATCCATCCGCTCGGGATCACGAAGGTCATCCAGGAAACGTTTCAGGGAACCGCCCCACTTCACATGTCCGGAAACCTCGTCCCGGCCCGGAAGCTGTAACGCCCGAACTGCCGGCATCCGTATATGACTGCCATTGATATCGCCCGACGCCAGTCCAAGGGAATCCGCCATGTGTGCAAAGCTGTCCGCTCCGTCATTTTCGAGAGAAACAAACACACCGCTGCGCAAGCGGAAATACGGTTTCTTTTCCACAATGCTGCGCATAATTTCCTGAAGCTCCAGCTCATCTACACCTTCCATCTCGAATGAGATCTCCAGCCAATCCAAGCCTTTGCCCAGATCTGCCCGAACTTTCGGCGGTGTCGGATAGGATTGCATCATGGCCTTCACCGCATTCGGGATATAGACATCTACCTGCTTCTCAAGCTCCGGCAGCAAATGATACATCACATCGTATACCGCATCTTCTCGTTCACTTGCCCATACACTGCCATCCCGTTCCAGGAAAGAGCGATCTAGTCGGTCGATTAGGTTACGCTCCGCATGACGGTCTCGTAGCAAAATCACCTTTTTCTCTTCCTCATCGATCAAATATTCGGCCAGCGGATTAATCACCATTACACCGTAATCAAACTCCAGACGCGCAGTAATCCGTTCCCGGTAGAAATCAATATACAACTTTGGCGCAAGCTCCGGCTCTGCGATTCGTTCTCTCACCTGGGAGTCGATCGACAGATGTCCAAGTGTACGCAATTCCGGCACTACATGCTGCACGAATTCATCCACCTGCTGAGCAGAAATATCGATACTTTCCTTGATTCCATAAGAAGTGAGCGCTCTGCTCAAATCCTCCAGACTTCGCATCTGCATCGGCTCCAACATATGCAATTGCCCTTCCACCACGGCAGCATCATAGGCTGGAAGAAGAATTAACTCACGCAATCCGGAAATCTCAAGCTGATATCCTTCATTAGTCCCCTGCGCAATACGATAAAATAATGGCAGTGCCCCTTCACCCAAAGTGAGCGGACCATTGGCTAACCCTGTTCCCTCCATCCGGCTATCTGCCTGCAGCAGCAAATCCAATAGAGGCTTCCAGACCAGAGGAGCAATCAATATATCTCTTCCGTCTGAAGCACCCAAGTAACCGGAGATGGATTCGCGGTAAGTTTCCTCACTCTGCATCATCCGAATAAGCATAGACAAGGTCGCCTGATCCTGTGGCCGAAAATAATGCATTGAAGGGTCGTAGAAAAATAGCTTGGTAAACGACATCGGCTCACCATTCTCAATGCAATTCAGGAATTGCTTCACTTTCTGAACGACATACAGGCGTTTATTTCCTACTTTCAGTTCAAGCGCGAGTTTGGCTCCGCCTTTGTGAACTTGAACAAGCTTGCATATAAATTGGAGCTGCAGCTCCTCCCGCAATGAAGACCGGGTTACAGGCGCAGTGTATTTACGATCATTTGATTGCAGGGGGCTGCGTTCTTTGGCAAACATGGAAAGAATCTGATCTGCTGTGCGGTAGGAAGGTTTATCTGCTGATCTACCCCATCCAGGAGCCGAGCTTGGTCGACCCGCTTGAGCGAAATGTACGGACGGACGATCCATATCCGAATAGTCATCAAGCTTGGATTCGGAAGACAATGGCTCGGCTGCAAAGGCCTGAGCAGATGAAGTTGAATGAGATCCCACATTCATTACTGAGTCGGTATTTGAAATGGAGTTTGGACGCTCCCACTCATTCTCCTCCACCAGCGTTCCTACTCTGGAACTGGAGCCACGATCAGGTTTAGACACCAGCTTCGAGGATGTTTGAGAGCCCGTGTCACGCTGTTCTCCCCATTCATGAATCGCCAGCAAAACGGCAGCCACGTGTTTGCAATAGTCATAATATCTCCCATCGCCCGGACAGCTGCATCCGGCAACAACCTCACCTGCATCATCCAGATCAACCGTTACTTTGTATCGTTCTGTACCTCGAACCACAGCTTCGTAATGACGTTCATCCTGACTGGCAACCAGATTGGTCACCCTCCCAGATTGGTTATACGCTTCTCCCCGTTTGAAAGCCGTGACCCCGCACAGCAATTTGATATCCATCATCGTGAATGGCGCCACGGTTCTTCGCCTCCTATATTTCTCTGACAAACAAGATACCACATACGAATTTAGTATAGGTGTAATTCAAGTCTCTTTTATAGAAAAAACCCCAAGAGCTCCGTAAAGCAGAGATTGGGGTTGCAGTATACTTCATGCCTGTTGCTGTTTGTTCCGGTTTCGATCTATTATTTCACCAGTTGACCACGCGTTACGCCAAGCTGGTTTGTTGCTTTCAGCGTTTTCCAAACTTGTGTACCACTGATCTCGCCACGCAGAGCACGGTTATACAGATCAATAACCTCACGCACCTGCTCTGGAGTTTCCTCCAGGAATTCCACACGGTAGCGGGATACACCCAGATCCATGAAGTTGGTCAGGTATTCTGCACCGGATTGTTCCACCGCATTATACACGGTATTACGGCAGCCTTCGTCCACACGTACCGGGTGAGACATGCCGATCCGGTCTTGCAAGGAAGCCCGGTGATCTTCACATGGACGTCCACAGTTCGTAAAGTCCGTTCCTTCACTCATAAACGTACAGTACACACAGTGCTCGGTATGGAACATCGGCAAATGCTGATGAATAACGACTTCCGTCTGACTTGTACGGGAGTGTCCCAGCAAATCAACCATTTGCTGAATGTTCAGGTCATAAGAAGGCGTAATCCAGTCACAACCCGCTTCCAGGAACAGTTCCACTGCTTTGTGATTGGCAATGTTGAGTGAGAAGTCACCGATCAATTCAGGATGCTTCGCATCCGGGTTCTCCATCCGGTGGCGCAAGTAGAAGTACAATGCACCCGTATTACGTACGAGCACAGCATCCGGCTGCAAACGCAGGATGTTGTTGTGATACCCGTTCTCGCCAGGCATATGAATGCGTGGTGTTGCCAACGCAATCTTGCGGCCTGCGGCACGAACAGCTTCCACCGCTGCCGGGAACTGCTTGATAAACTCGAAGTCGGCGTAGATCATGCCGACACCTGCTTCCAGCGCTGCCTCCACTTGTGGCAGGCTGCGGCATAGCGCGGTCAGCTCCGCATGACCGCGAGCAACTGGCGCTGCTGGTTTAACCGCATCGCCGTAGACTTCCACCGCCCGTTTCACGTAGACGGGCGGTTTAGGGCGCTCGCCCGCGAGTTGTTCCACCGCCTGACGGCGAATGTTATTCAACTCGCGCATCGGGATGATGACGTCACCGTGCAAGTTGACGTCCAATTCTTCCAGCTGGAACACAGTGCCGCCCAGACGTCCGAATTGCTCTTCGAGCAGTTCGTGTGTCATTGGACGCTTCTGGGCAATATCCAGTTCCATCTCGGAATTAACACGGACCGTCGTGCCCTTCTGCACGTCCGTCCACCATGTGCTAAGCGGCTGCCCTGGGCTGCCGATAACTTTTACGTTTACCGGGAAGATACGATAAGGCTTCTCGATTTCAAAGCTCTGACGCAGACGTTTGTCCAGCGCTGGATCATTCGTTTTCCATACTTTGTCGCCAACTTTCACGCGGCGCAGGTCCACGTCACTACGGCCTGGTACAACGTCCACGATCCAGCCTTCCTCTGCTTCGCCTTCAAGCTTCACGCCTTTGCGACGTACATCGTAGACACGTCCGCCCTCTTCCTTCTTCGTCGGATCTCCGGCATCAAATACAATTCCGTCTCCACGTTTCACTGGTGCATCAAGCTTCAGGACGACACCATCACGCAATACTTGGTCTACACGACCCAGATAGACGCCACGGCTTTTCGGGAACGTACCGTCAACCAGCTGTTTATTATTCGTTCCGTCCAGGAAACCGTGTGTGAATCCACGAGAGAAGCTCTGCTGCAATTCACGAACTTCTTCCTTACTTGGAGGAGTATTATCTCCATCAAAGTAACGGTCAATCGCTTTGCGGTATTTACTAACCACGTTGGCCACGTATTCCGGCGTTTTGAGACGTCCTTCGATTTTGAAGGAAGTTACGCCTGCTTCGATCAGTTCCGGCATCAAGTCAATCGCAGCCAGATCCTTCGGAGACAGCAGATATGCCACATCGCCCATTGGTTTATGCTCGCCATCCACCATCAGGTCGTACGGCAGACGACAAGCCTGTGCACATTCCCCACGGTTGGCGGAGCGTCCGCCCCACATTTCAGAAGTCAAACATTGCCCGGAATAAGACACACACAACGCACCGTGAACAAATACTTCCATCGGCAACTTCGCCTGTTCTCCGATCTTCTGAATCTGCTTCAGGTTGTTCTCCCGTCCAAGCACGACACGTTCCATATCAAACGGCTTCGTAAACTCCACCGCTTCCGGTGACGTAATCGTCATTTGGGTTGAACCGTGAATCGGGAAGTCCGGCGAGATCTCGCGAATCATTTTGACCAGACCCAAATCCTGTACAATCACGGCGTCCACACCTGCATCGACACAAGCGTCGATCAGTTCTCTGGCATCCGTCAATTCATTTTCAAAAATCAATATATTAAAGGTCAAAAAACCTTTTACGCCATAACTGTGCAAAAACGCCATAATCTCAGGCAGCTCGTCCATACGGAAATTGTTCGCCCGTGCCCGTGCATTAAATTTTTCGACTCCGAAGAAAATCGCATCCGCGCCGTTGGCTACCGCCGAACGCATACAGTCCCAGTCACCTGCGGGTGCCAGAAGCTCAACGTCTTCTCTTCGTATTGTTGCTGTTTTCATGTGTATCCTCCCCATAACCGGCATAGCCGGATTTCATCCCTAATACCCTGTACGCTAATCCTGTTCCTTGATTCCATACGCCTGCATTGTCACTGTATCGCTATATCTATACATTATGTCTGTATTGCCTGATTCCCAAGCCTACAGTCATTCTTATTTTTCAGAACAGCAGTCATAACTCCTGAACTAGTATAGTGTACCACTTCTGCAACGACTCTTCTACGCTTTCCTGAAAAAACCGTTTATCATTTTCATTTCCATCTCACTCAACATGCATATACTAAAAACCGGAAGGTCTCTCGACCCTCCGGCAACATACATCTATTTATTTCAGTATTTCGTATTATTTGATAAAAGTAAATGAGTTCACGGCTTTTTCCAGCGCTGCTGCCTGCACTTCCGTCTTGTTGGCGTCATTCAGCCCGCTCGTAATGGTATACGTCGTTCCGTTCTGTTCAAACACGATCTGACGTCCGGTATACGGCACACCATTGTCCACTTCATGATAGATAAAGGAAAACGCAGGCACACCCGCAAACGTCAACTCCTCACTGCTAAGCAACTTGAAGTTTTTACGCGTTTTGGTTGCTTCCGCATACGCCTCTCTAAGTTGACTGACAGTCATTTCAATGGATTTGTCCTCACTCGCGGCAATGGAGAATTGACCACCTGTGAAGGTATACACGACAGGAGAATACTCAAACCGATCATTGTACGGCGTCCAGTAACGTGGAATATCTACACTGTAATGATAACGTTTGGACGTTCGTGTCACAGATTTTGTTTTATCCGTCAAATATGGGTCTTCATCCAGCTGTCCGAAATTATCAGATACGGTATCAAAATCAATCTCAACACTCTTCATGATACTCTTAAACCATTCCCGATCCTTCGTCTGCTCCTCAGGGAACGTATACTCTGCATAATAGCGATAGCCATTTTTTTGCAAAAGAACATCGAACTCCGTCTGCCATCCATCGCCAAAGTTATAACGGAACTCATTCATTTCGGCAGTCTCGCCTGATACATCCATCGTATACGAACCTATCGGCTCATAACTTTCCGGCGTGAATGTCTCACGCATCCACTTGTCCAGTTGGCCACTCCACTCTTTGACCGTCGCACCCTTCGGTGCAGATGTAACACGTAGTTGCAGATATGCACCATCCTTGGCTTCGTATATCATCTGGGTGTTGTCCATGGACCAGCCTGCTGGAATCTTCAGTTCAATGCCATAATCATCATTCCAGGTAGAGCGCATCCCCTCATCCACGGTTGAAAGATCCTTAATTGTACGATCGGACTGAGCATAAGTAGGCTGGAATGAATTGAGTAGCGCTGCACGTTTGCCCAGATCCTTGTAATTCAATGCTCCATAATCCGCGAGGTATACGTCATATTGGCGACCATCATGGATATATTGGCGCATTTCCCATAACACCCCGTCCGCATCCTTAACCACAATCCGGGCATAAGGTGTTTTCCCTTTGGCAATCGATTCCCGATCGAGCACCGTATCTCCGCTCTCTTTTGCTTCCTGAACAAGCTGCTGTAACAAATCATCCGAATCCAAATTCACATCCTGGTCACTCACATACACTTCAAGATAATAACTGCTGTCCTCCGCGCCAAATGTCATCATGCGCTCCTGCTCACCCGTTTGCAGAATCATGAGGTCGGATGGGTAATTAATGGACCAGCCGTAATAACTGTTACCAATTCTCGTTTTGCCTTCGTCCAGATTAATGCCGCCCTCGTCCTCATCCTCCGATTCGTCCGTTTGCAATAATCGAATGACCATTTCTCCTGAACTGCTTGGAGCAAGTGTAGCGCCAATCCCCGCAGCTACCGGGCGGAGTGGTACCATAAGCACGCCATTAACCATTTTTGGGGCTGCGCCCATCTCTTTTTTGACTCCATCCACCCAGGCAATCGAACTGCCAATGGTTAAGGTGACAGTATGCGGACCTTCCTTAACTTTGACCACATCATTCTTCTCCAGTCGGATCTCGCTGCCAAAAGCCTTCTTGAATACACCAACAGGAACCATCGTAACGCCTTTGAACTGATATGGTTTGGCGATTGCCTGCTTGCTGCCGTTGATATAAGCGCTCGTACTACCCGCTGTGATCCGCAGCTCACTTGTTATAAGATCGGATGCCCACGCAGGCAATGCCGCTCCAATGCTCAGCATCCCGGCTAACATACCTGTGCTTAGCACACGTAAAAATGATATTTTCATTCCGTTCATTCGTCCTCTCTGGATCCGGATTGCTCGCCGGGCTTTATTGATTTTCATCTACAGTGAACTGCTCATCTTCATCGTCTTGGATATCCGCTCGATCAGCAAGGACCACCGTACGAGTGACAATATCGCCGTCCGTTTGCATTAACAGTTTGACCTTCTGTCCTGGCACATACGTTTTGAGCAGCTCATTGATATCCACCACAGAGGACACACGTGTGCCTGCTACACTGTATAACACATCTCCCTCTTTAATTTTGGCTTTCTTCGCTTGAGCTGACAGCACACCCGTAATCGTCAAAGGATCATCAGTAGGCAGGCCCACAATCGCTGACCAGCTCTCTTCCAGTTGCAAGCCGAGGCTTGCACGCTTGATTTTTCCGTATTCAAAGAACTGATTGATAATATATTGAACGGTATCTACTGGAATTGAAAATCCCATGCTCTCGATACCCACTGCTGAAAATTTCATAGAGTTAATACCAACAACTTCACCTTTGAGGTTGACCAGCGGTCCGCCGCTGTTGCCAGGGTTAATGGCTGTATCTGTTTGAATCAACCGATAGGTAGCCTCCACTCCCCGATTAAGACCACTGATTACGCCCACTGTCGCCGAGTTACGCAAAGAGAAGGAAATCGGTGTGCCGATGGCAATGACGGTTTCTCCAACAGTTGTTTGGGAAGCTTTGGCGAAGGTCGCCGGTTTAAGAGATTTGGCATTAATTTTGATTAGAGCGATATCGCTTAACGGGTCACTGTATGTTTTGGTGATTTTATATGTATTGCCATCAGTCGTCACGACCAACGGGTTTATTAATCCATCAACCACATGGGCATTCGTCACAATCCAGCCGTTGGAGCGGATGATCAAGCCAGTGCCATGAGCTAGGTTATAGCGATCCGATGTGACGCCATCCTGTAATTCAGTAGATTTGCCGATAATGCCTACAACAGAAGGAGATACTTTTTCAATTACTTTCGGGACTGCTTCACTGCCCTTATACTGAAACGTTCCAGACTTGGCGTCATATTGCCCACTTCCTCCGAGCGCTTTGACCAAATCCTTTGAACTAACATATACTTGTCCATCTACCATTTTGGCTTGCATACTTGATGAAGACTCCGCTGCCCCAGCCGTTGCTGCAACACTGATCGAGAGTACAGCAGCCATCAGTATGGCTACGCCCTTTTTCCCCAACACTCTCATTCTCTCACCTAACCCTCTCTATATATCCTCCGTTATGCAACCGAACCATATGATCCATTACTGAATCTCTTTCTCTATTATCTGCAATACCGGTATCCTCAAATTTAACATACAAATTATTCCTGTACAATCTCTTTAAGACCTAATTTCGATAGAGAAGACCGTATTATCCGAACCACTCTGCAAAACACAAAAAAACACCCTCCTTCATTCTCTGGAAAGTGTTTGTCTGTTCTTCTACTTGCTGTTTTCAAATAAGTTCAGCGGTGTCTCTACGAACCAAACCAACCGGTAATCATGGCATAGTCCGTCAAAAGGAATACCAGCAGACTAACCACTGCAAATCCGATAGCAAACAAATTCTTCTTCGGTGCGCGAACCAGTCGGACAACTCCAATGAAAATCAGGATCGTAAATAAGATGACAAAAATATCAAACGCATTAAAATTCGAAGTACTCGCCGCGGCAGCTTCTGCAAACAGCATGGATAGACAGACCTCCTCACCATAGTTGAACAGCTAAACGCATACCCTAATATCTTCCTCTATGTTATCTGTACCCTGCTTGTAATGCAAGCCCTATCATCCAGAAAAATGAAAAAAATCCAGTTTGGCAGTAGATTGATGGAATGCTTGCTCTACCACATATGTAAACACTTTCACCGATGTCATATTAAGATTGGCACAACGGTAAAATATCAGAAAACCCTTCTCCTCGGAAGAAGAGGGCATCAGATCATATATCGATGCCACCTACTTCATGAAAAGAAGGGTTAGATATTCACAAATAACCTGTAAACTGGAGCATTTACTCCGTCAATTGTAACGTCTTGCTTCGTTCCGTATCCCGCTCCAATACTGGCTTCAAGTACTTACCGGTATAGGAGGCTTCCACTTTAATAATATCCTCAGGCGTACCTGTCGCAACAATAGTTCCGCCACCGCTTCCACCTTCCGGACCCAGATCAACGATATAATCGGCTGTTTTGATAACATCCAGGTTATGCTCGATAACGAGTACCGATTCTCCGGAATCCACCAGACGGTGCAGGACGTTCAGCAGACGATCAATATCGTCGACATGAAGACCGGTCGTTGGCTCATCCAGAATATAGATCGTTTTACCCGTACTACGACGATACAGCTCGGAAGCGAGCTTCACGCGTTGTGCTTCACCACCGGACAACGTTGTTGCAGGCTGGCCCAAGTTAATGTAGCCCAACCCCACGTCGAGCAAGGTTTGCATTTTGCGATGAATTTTCGGAATGTTCTCGAAGAACTGCGTTGCATCCTCTACCGTCATTTCCAGCACATCTGCAATATTTCTATTTTTGTATTTGACTTCAAGTGTTTCGCGATTATACCGTTTGCCTTTGCAGACCTCACAAGGCACGTAGACATCCGGCAGGAAGTGCATCTCAATTTTGATAATGCCGTCCCCTCGACATGCTTCACAACGTCCACCTTTAATATTGAAACTGAACCGACCTTTTTTGTATCCGCGCACTTTGGCTTCATTGGTCTGTGCAAACAGATCACGGATGTCATCAAAGACGCCTGTATACGTAGCCGGGTTGGAGCGTGGTGTTCGTCCGATTGGTGACTGGTCAATATCAATAACTTTATCAATATGTTCCAGACCGCGAATCTCTTTGTGCTGACCTGGACGTACCCGTGCACGGTTCAAATCACGAGCAAGCGTTTTATACAAAATCTCATTAATTAGCGTCGATTTACCCGAGCCGGATACACCCGTTACTGCGGTAAATACACCCACTGGAATTTTTACATTGAGGTTTTTCAGGTTATTTTCCTTCGCTCCACGCACTTCCAGCCAGCGGTCCCCGACACTACGGCGTTCTGTACGAACCGGAATAAACTTGCGCCCACTCAGATATTGACCCGTTAACGAGTTCTCGTCATTCATGATTTCTTCCGGTGTACCCTGCGACATGATGGTACCACCGTGGATTCCTGCCCCCGGACCAATATCGATAATATAATCGGCGGCCATCATCGTATCCTCATCATGTTCAACCACGATCAGTGTGTTACCGATATCCCGCATGTGAGCGAGTGTGGAGATCAGACGATCGTTATCCCGTTGATGCAGACCGATACTCGGCTCATCCAGAATATACAGCACACCCATCAGGCTGGAACCAATCTGTGTCGCCAGTCTGATCCGCTGGGCTTCACCACCGGACAACGTTCCTGCAGCACGGCTCAGGGTCAGGTAATCCAGTCCTACGTTTACTAGGAAGCCGAGACGGCTGTTGATTTCTTTTAAAATAAGTTTGGCGATTATTTCTTCTTTCTCACTCAATTGTAGCGAATCGAAGAAACGGCCAGCTTCTCCAATGGACAAACTTGTCACATACGCCATGTTGTGATCGTTAATCGTAACAGCAAGGCTTTCACGTTTCAGTCGCTGTCCTTTACATGTTCCACAAGGCTTGGCACTCATATAACCTTCAATGAATTCACGGATACCTTCGGATGCTGTCTCACGGTAACGACGCTCCAGATTATTCACAATACCTTCAAAGGTAACCAATGCTTCTTTCCGTTGTCCAAAATCATTCTCGTACCGGAAACGAATTTTCTCCGTACCTGTACCCTGCAACAGCTTGTTCATTTGTTCAGCAGGCAGATCTTCTACAGGTACGTTTTGCGGAATGTTAAAGTGTTCGCATACCGATTTGAGGAACTGCGGATAATAGGTGGATGTACCACCTGTCCAGGCATCAAACGCACCCTCTTCAATTGTTTTGCTTCGATCCGGCACCAACAGGTCCGGGTCAACAATCATTTTGACACCTAATCCATCACAATCCGGGCAGGCACCGAATGGGCTGTTGAACGAAAACATGCGCGGCGCCAGCTCTTCAATACTGAATCCGCACACCGGGCAGGCAAAGTTGGAACTGAAGCGCAGCTCTTCCTCACCCATAATATCTACCAGCAGCTGTCCACCGGACAAATTAAGTGCAGTCTCAATAGAATCGGCCAAACGTGATTGCACTTCTTCCTTAATCACGATCCGGTCAACGACGACTTCAATCGTATGCTTTTTGTTCTTCTCCAATTGAATATCTTCCGACAAATCACGCAATTCACCGTTAACCCGTACACGAACAAAGCCCTGCTTGGACACATCGGCAAATATACTTTTGTGTTCACCCTTGCGTCCCGAGACAATAGGTGCCAGAATCTGCAACCGGGTCCGCTCAGGATATTGCATTATGCGGTCAACCATTTGTTCTACGGTCTGGGAGCTAATTTCCACGCCATGATCCGGACAATGAGGATGTCCCACACGTGCAAATAACAGACGCAGGTAGTCATAGATTTCCGTAACGGTTCCGACGGTGGAACGCGGGTTACGGCTTGTCGTTTTCTGATCTATGGAAATAGCTGGTGACAATCCTTCAATGGAATCAACGTCCGGTTTCTCCATCTGCCCCAGAAACTGCCGTGCATAAGCCGATAATGATTCAACGTAACGTCGCTGTCCTTCGGCATATATCGTATCAAAAGCCAGCGAGGACTTGCCTGAGCCACTCAGACCGGTCAATACAACAAAACGGTCACGCGGGATGGTGATATCAATGTTTTTGAGGTTATGCGCTCGCGCGCCTTTGATGACAATGTTCTCGCTCGCCAATGGTATTCATCCTTTCAATGTTGAAATTCCAACCTTTTTTAAAGGCTTTTCGATCCCTCCCAAACCCTCCCTTCCAAGGGAGGGCCCCAGAGGGCGCAGCCCTCTGGACACCCGAAACAGGCGGTGCAATGGTGAATGGTCGGGTCTTGCTATGTGAAGGTTGTCGTGTGCCCGCAGCTTCGTCCAAGATCCCGGCCAAATGCCGGTCTCTTAGACGGCCGCTCTACAACGAGAGGGCGCTCACGGCTTTGCCTCGTTCGCAAGTGTCGCCATTGCCTTTGGCTCGGCTCCCCTTAAACACCAGGACGCTCACGGCTTCGCCTTGCTCGCGATGGTCGCCATTGCCTTTGGCTCGGCTCCCCTTAAACACCAGGACGCTCACGGCTTCGCCTTGCTCGCGATGGTCGCCATTGCCTTTGGCTCGGCTCCCCTTAAACACCGGACGCTCACGGCTTCGCCTTGTTCGCGATGGTCGCCATTGCCTTCGGCTCGGCTCCTGGGTACACGACTTCCAAATGTTTTCCTATAAACCTTTTAACCAATTTCAACTTTTCTATCAGTATAGACCTGATTTTACGTTTTCAACATGTCTAATTATCGGTAGATATCACTGATTTCCTGACTCAACAAGAGAACGGCCACCCGGCCGTTCTCTTGTTGCAGATCTATCCATGCTGCGACACATTCTACTGTGCCTCTATCTTAAACTTATGCTGTCTGCCTTAATAAGCTATTCTGCGCGCAGTTCCAGCAATGCATCACGAAGTTCAGCAGCACGCTCAAACTGCAAGTTTTTGGCTGCGTCTTTCATCTCTGCCTCTAGGCGCTGAATAAGCGACTTACGTTCCTTCTTCGACATCTTCTCGGCAGCGCCTGTAAGATAGTCTTTCTTGGATTCGGCAACTTTGGTTGCTTCAATCACATCACGCACTTTTTTGCGAATCGTCTGTGGTGTAATGCCATGCTCCTCGTTATACGCAATTTGGATCGCACGACGGCGTTCCGTTTCCTTCATCGCTTTTTCCATCGAATCTGTCACTTTGTCACCGTACAGGATAACTCGACCTTCACTGTTCCGCGCCGCCCGACCAATCGTTTGAATCAGTGAGCGTTCCGAACGTAAGAAGCCTTCTTTATCGGCATCCAAAATGGCTACCAGAGAAACTTCAGGAAGATCCAGACCTTCCCGGAGCAAGTTGATTCCGATAAGGACATGGAAAACCCCCAGCCTTAGATCACGTAGAATCGCCATACGCTCCAATGTCTTGATCTCGGAGTGCAAATAACGTACCTTGATTCCGATCTCCTTCAGATAATCTGTTAAATCCTCGGACATCTTCTTCGTTAATGTTGTGATCAGGACCCGCTCGTCTTTCGCAATCCGGTCATTAATCTCACCGATCAGGTCATCGATCTGCCCCTTCGTTGGACGCAGTTCAATAATTGGATCAAGCAGACCGGTTGGACGAATGATCTGTTGCACCATCGTATCCGTATGCTCAATCTCGTAAGGACCTGGTGTCGCAGATACATAGATAATCTGATCCATCTTCCCTTCAAACTCATCGAATTTGAGAGGGCGGTTATCCAGCGCAGATGGCAGACGGAATCCGTGATCAACCAGTACAGTCTTCCGTGCTTGGTCACCGTTATACATCGCACGGATCTGTGGAAGAGTCACGTGGGACTCATCGACCACAATCAACATATCATCCGGAAAATAGTCCATTAGCGTGTAAGGTGTATCGCCTCGTTCGCGGAATGTCAGTGGGCCGGAATAGTTTTCAATCCCTGAACAGAAGCCGACTTCTTTCATCATCTCGATATCGTACCGTGTACGTTGCTCCAGTCGCTGAGCCTCCAACAATTTCCCCTGTTCACGCAATACTTCAAGACGCTCTTCCAGTTCACGCTCAATATTCACTAGCGCAACCTTCATCGTCTCTTCCTGGGTTACGAAGTGAGATGCCGGGAATATCGCAATGTGCTCACGTTCCCCAACCAGTTCTCCGGTTAACACATCAATCTCCGTAATTTTCTCAATCTCATCACCGAACAATTCCACCCGAATCGCATGTTCACCCTTCGATGCCGGGAAAATCTCGATAACGTCACCGCGAACGCGGAACGTACCACGCACAAAGTTAATGTCATTTCGCTGATACTGAATCTCCACCAGACGGGACAAAATCTGATTGCGCGGTTTCTCCATCCCTACCCGCAGGGACAGAAGCATGCTGGAATAGGAGTGCGGCGAACCCAAACCATAGATGCAGGATACACTCGCTACAATAATGACATCTCTGCGTTCAAACAATGAACTCGTAGCCGCATGGCGCAACTTATCGATCTCTTCATTGATACTTGAATCCTTCTCGATGTACGTATCCGAGGAAGGAATATAGGCCTCTGGCTGAAAGTAATCGTAGTAACTGACAAAATACTCAACCATGTTATTTGGAAAAAAGTCTTTGAACTCACTTGCAAGCTGAGCTGCCAGCGTTTTATTGTGGGCAATAATCAGTGTGGGACGTTGCAGCTTGGCAATCGTCTGTGCAATGGTGAACGTCTTACCCGTACCGGTTGCACCCAGCAATGTCTGATATCTCTTCCCCTCCTGAACGCCCTTCACCAATTCTTCAATGGCTGCAGGCTGATCACCTTGGGGAGAAAACTCTGATTCGATTTCGAACGTTTTGTCGCTCATTATAATATCGCTCATTGCCGTATCTCACCCTATCGTCTAAAATAATAGTCACTATATATTGTCGAAGTTCCCCGAATTTACATATGGGAAAACTTATAGTAATAGGAATATTTGTTCCCGTATAATTATACCTCGTCTGTGCAAGTGATGCAATCGCGAACTAAAGATAGGAGTGGGTTAATTTATGGATATTGCGACACTTATCGGCATTATTGCCGGGATTGCCGCAGTCATTAGTGGTTTTTTATGGGAAGGTGGCCAATTATCCGGTCTGATGCAAAAGACGGCTGCTCTAATTGTATTTGGTGGAACGATTGCCGCAGTTGTTGCCAGTTTCCCTGCACATCGGCTGCGTACGATTCCTGCTGCCCTCCGCATGGCCTTTGGGCGTAACAACAATGACACAAGCCAGTGGGTTGAAGAACTTGTAGATATGTCTTCAATCGCTCGCCGCTCAGGCGTGCTTGCACTGGAACGAAAAGTAATGGACCATCCGCATCCATTTTTGCAAGATGGTATTCAGATGGTTGTCGATGGCACAGATCAGGATGTTGTTCGCCAGATCATGGAGATGGAGATTGATTCCGTCGAACAAAAATATGAAGGTTATGCCAAAATTTTTGAATCAGCAGGCGGTTATGCTCCAACGATGGGTATCATTGGTACCGTGATGGGACTTATTCAGGTACTCGGCAGCCTGACCGATCCTACTGGACTCGGCCCAGCGATTGCTGTTGCCTTTACCGCAACCCTCTACGGGGTCGCCAGTGCCAATCTTATCTTTTTACCCATTGCTTCCAAAATTAAATCCCGTGGAGCAGACGAAATTCAGACGATGGAAATGCTGCTCGAAGGCGTATTATCCATCCAGAACGGGGAAAATCCTCAGCTTGTGCGTAAACGGCTGGAGTCCTTCACACTTACTCACCGCCAGATTACACGTCCTGTAGTGAAGGAGGGATTGGATGAGTCGGCGCAGTAAACGGCGCGGAAAACGTGAACCTGGAGATCATCGAGATCGCTGGATGATTACCTATGCCGATCTCATTACTCTGCTGCTGATCTTTTTTGTGATCATGTATGCCATGAGCCATCTGGATTCTGGTAAATACGATGTGGTTACTCAATCGTTGCAAAATACTTTCAACCAATCCAACTCCCTGCTCGATCAAGGTGAAGGTATTGGTGGTACAGCTGGACAAGCTATTACCAAGAATCCGCCTTCCCAGATTCAGGGCGAAGACCCCGGAGAAGGCAAAGGACCCTCTTCCGGCTCCGAGACAAGTAAGCCAGATGATGACGATCAGCCACTTACGGAGCGTGAAGAGCAATTCAGATCACAGGAGCAGGAGCTGCAAAATCTGTTCAATGTGATTACCCAGTATATCGAGGACAATAAACTGGAAAATCAGATTTTTGTTGCGGACAAGCCGCAAGGCATCTCTATCACACTCAGCGACCGCTTCCTGTTTGATCAGGGAAAAGCCGCACTCAAAAGTGATGCTTCACCCACACTAAGCAAATTGGCAAGCCTGTTCCGTGATCTGAGCACCGTTGTTAGCATTGAAGGGCATACGGATAACGTTCCTGTCGGGGCGAACGCTACCTATAAAGACAATTGGGAGCTTTCCGGTGAACGCGCACTGTCTGTATTACGATTTTTTCTCGATAAAGAAAAGCTTGACCCTGAC
This sequence comes from Paenibacillus marchantiae, assembly GCF_028771845.1. Lineage (NCBI taxonomy): Bacteria > Bacillati > Bacillota > Bacilli > Caryophanales > Paenibacillaceae > Paenibacillus > Paenibacillus marchantiae. The sequence goes on from NZ_CP118270.1 coordinate 394,525, forward strand.
GGCTTTCAATATGCCGGATACGCGGATACGCGCCCAACTGGGGATAATACTACCGCCGCAGGGCGGCAAAAAAATAGACGGGTGGAAATCACCGTCTTGCGTCAACTCCAGCCTTAACTTCCAACATTTCGTATGGACCACCTTTGCTCTATTATAAAAAGCACGTTCTTACTGAATTCGATTCAGCAGAACGTGCTTTTTGTTTTTACTTCTATACTTTTATTGCTAAAATTTTTATTCGTTTTACAGCAATGGCACACGATGTGATTACCTTCATCATACAAACGATTCACACTATTACGCATCTACGCCTGGCTGGCTGGGACGAAGAATCGCAGAACCGACCGTCAGCAAAATGGCTGCCATGCCAAACAGAATCAGCAGCGGTAGGGCAATGTCCGACAACGTACCGCCAGCAGAGATCGTTTCCACTGCTTGAATCGCCCATTTCTGCGGAACAAAATTAGCGAGTTTTTGCATGTAATCCGGCATGATCGACAGCGGCCAGAAACAGCCACCAATCATACACGTCGGTGTGATAATCAGAGAATTCAGCATGGTTGCATTTTTGGATTCACGAATCAAGCCGGCAACCGTACTCGCAATCCCCATGGAGACCAGCATAAATGCGGCCAAAATAAGCAGATGGATGACAAATGGAATCCCCGCATCATAATGAAGCACCCATCTGCTAATCCCCAGTACCAAAACAATTTGGATTAATCCGATCGCAAAACTCCCCAGAAAATTGCCCAGTGCGATTTCATAGGCGCGGACCGGAGCCGTGTAGACTCTTGCCATCGTCCGCTGCCTGCGGTCTTCCATAATAACAGCAACTGTACTGGTCAGCAGACCCATCATGAACATAATCGTAAATCCGGTCACGTTGTTCAAACCCGGTTTTGGATAAATCTTCAGCTCAGTTGCTTCACCCGAAATTTGATGTTTGCCTAGTTCAAGTAACAATTCTTTAAATTTTGCTTGGGCCAGAGTTGGATCAGGAGTCTCACCCGATGCCGCATCTGTCGCTGCCAATACTGCCGAAGCAGATTGTCTCAATCCCGCTGCCAAACCTTCAACCGCAGCCCTCAAAGTATAGGAGCTTTCACTGACACGAAGTTCCACTAGCTGAACTTCAGGTTGTTTGTCTTGCAGTAAATTGTCCGTGTAATGCGCCGGGATGACGAGTCCTGAACTCCCCCTTTGCTGCGCGATGGCTTCATTAACTTCCCCAACGGTTTTCATGGGTTTGAGCAAATATTCCTCTTTGCGGCCAAGCTCATCCAAGATCCATCTGCCTGCTGCACCCTGATCCTCGTTTACATAAGGAATGACGGCACGTGTTCCCTCCTCGCTCCCAAACAGCGCAATTGTACCTGTGACGACAAGGCAAGGAAGAAGAAAGAACGTGATGAAACCCCGTTTTCGCAATATCGTGCGCCGGATCATCAACCAGGCAATATTGAGGCTATTCATAGCGATATCCCGCCTTTCTATATATCATTGCCGCTGCCGCCACCATTACCGCACATACCGCACTAAGCATCATGATGCTGTACATAATCTCACTTACGGGAGCGTTCAGCATCATCCGCAGGAAACTTTGTAGAGCCCAGTGATTCACCGTAAATTCACTTATTCGCTGTACAAAACCAACGGCAATGGGTGAAAATCCACCGCTAATAAACGTCATGGCAATAATGAAGCCTTGAAGAGCGGCACTTGCCGATGCAGCATTTTTGCAAATTAGGGCAACGATCACGCCTAGAGTCATGGAAGCCAGCGTAATCAGCACACAGATCAGAACAATCAACCCTGGATGTGTGCCCCAGTTCACACCATATAACCAATGCGTCACCAGTACGATAATGATGGCCTGCAAGAAAGCAATTAGGCTGTTGCCTGCAATTTTCCCTGCAAAAATGACCCCATTGCCTATTGGAGCTGCCTGTAAGCGAGTTAGCGTTTTTTTGTCCCGTTCACCAAACAGGCTGTTGCTGGTTGTCAAACCCGAGTAAAGCATGAACATGGCGAGCATGGAAGCCGCATAATATTGTGAAGCGCTATAAGAGGTGCCCACTTCTCCGGGACTGCTGACGGCTATATATGAAGAGTTCGCGCTATTGGTCTGTGAATGCTCAGCCATTGCAGCTACTGCGTCAGGACCTAACACTTTCGCCGCAGCGACCTGTCTGTTCAGTTCATCCGTGAACCGCGTAAACAAAGTCTCACCCACAACATTTAGCGTGCCATCCTTCCCCAGTATCCATTGCAACCTCGCCTCTTCCCCCTCCATGACCTGCTCTTCCAGATCTGATGGGACAATTACGGCAAAATCCAGATCACCACGTCTAAGTGCACTTACAGCCTCTTTTTCAGTAGGTATGTTCTGTACCTTCATCATTTCGCTTACTGCCAAAGATGTCACAAATGTATTTAGTGCTTTACTGATCGCATCTGAACCGGAATTCTTCTCAGTTTGAATGATCCCTACTCTCACCGGGTCAGGAATGGCTTCATTTGCCGACCCCATTGTACTGGAAAGAGCAGTACCCAATATAAAGATGAGCAGCAGCGGCAGGATAAACAGATTCAGCAGAACGGAGCGAATTCTCAGAATCCTTCTCAACTCAAAGATGCAAATATGCCATATCTTCATCTGAGATCCTCCTAGTCCCGAAGCGTACGTCCGGTCAGATTGAGGAAGAGCGTTTCCAGATCAGGCTCTTCGACCTTGAGCGATTGAATGGAGATTTCATGTTTGCTGCAAATGAAGAGCATATCCTGTAGATCCTGCTGTGCAGAAGGCAGCGTAACGGTCAATGTATCGTCTGATACTTCTACCGCCCGCACACGGGGGTGAAGCTTCAACTCCTCCACAACATCGGGACCAATGCCCAAAGTGGTGAGCACTATTTTTTCCTCAGATGCAACCCGTTCTCTCAGCTCTGCTTCGGTGCCACAGGCGATGATATGCCCCTGATCCATAATCGCTACCCGGTGACTGATTGCAGCAACTTCCTCCATGTAGTGACTTGTATAAATGATGGTTGATCCCATCTGGTTAAGCGTACGGACCGACTCCAAAATATGATTCCGCGATTGCGGGTCAATGCCCACTGTTGGTTCATCCATAATAATTAAATCCGGCCGATGCATAATGGCACACGCAATGTTCAGCCTGCGTTTCATACCGCCGGAGAAAGTGGACGGGGCATCCTTCGCTTTGTCCTGCAAACCTACAAATTCGAGGGATTCCTGCACTCGTTCTTTAAGCATTTTTCCACGGAGTCCATATAGTCGGGCAAAAAAAGTTACATTCTCCGCAGCGGTCATCGTTTCATATAGAGCCAGATCCTGTGGTACCAGTCCGATTTTGCGTTTCACTTCAAGTGGCCGTTCCTTGACCGATATGCCATCCAACCGAATTTCACCCTGATCCATATTTAAAAGACCGGCAATCATGCTAATGGTGGTACTTTTCCCTGCTCCATTGGGTCCAAGCAATCCAAAAATTTCACCTTTACCGACACTCAGATTTAAATGATCCACTGACAGCTTGCTACCGTATCTTTTCACGACATGATCCACTTCAAGCATAGCCATAGATTATACACTCCTCTTCCGTCCAGCTTCCTGCGACTGGATTTTCATATCTGTATTGTAACGAATTGTGATCTTCTGCGAAGGTACGAAAGGTCATGAAACAAAGGTGACTTAAGTCATCTTCGGATGGGAAAACTGCCTATGATATAATCGACATAGATAACCGGAAGGTATACCTTCACTTCTAAAATAAAGGATGTCTCTGACATATGCCGATGCGGTTGCTGCAATACGGTTTACTCATAGTTCCTGCGGTCCTGTACATTCTGGTGCTACCCCTGGAACAAGAAGATAGCTATACTCTGTATATTATCATTGCGCTAGGACTCGCGGTGTGGAAAGACTTCTCCCGTTCAGGTATGCAGCGTTTGCTGCTTGCGGCCGAAATCCTCTTCAGCTGCTGGCTGATCGCTCTATATGGCCCATTTATGTTTTTCCTCTCCTTATCTGCGCTTTATGTGTACATGTACAGACTGGATAGGACCCAACGGTGGTTAATGCTCGCCATTCAGCTTATCGCCAGCAATACCGCGTTACATTGGTATTACGCCCCACCACAGGAGCTTCATGCATGGCTTACACTTCACACCAACACGGCCATTCCTTTTAGCTTCACCCAAGAGACAATGGCTCGGGTTGCAGGTAACTTGCTTCTGCTCATCACCGCAACACTCTCTTGGCAGGGTTCTAGAAGCGCCAGCAGCCGTGGGCAGCTTGAACAGGTATACGATGAGCTGCGCAGTAAACATTACGAGCTTCAGGAGGCACGCGAACAATTGCTGCAATTCACGAAGCAACTTGAAGGAGCGGCACAGGTTGAGGAACGTACCCGGATATCCAGACAGCTTCATGATGATATTGGTCATCGCCTAATTCGCACCAAAATGATGTCTGAGGCAGCCCTCCTCACCCTACCTATACACCCAGAACAGGGCACGGAAATGGTGAGACAGATTCGGGATCAATTGGCCGCCAGTATGGATGACATGCGAACCACGCTTCACAAATTGCGGCCTGACTCATATATATCCGATGCCTACGCACTAGATCGTCTGCTTGAAGACGTTGGAAGGGAAACGGGTGTTAAAACGCGTTACGAAGTGCGTGGTCATTCACATGTACTCTATCCCAGTATGCAAATCGTTTTGTACAAAAATGCAAAAGAGGCCCTGACCAATGCCCTCCGTCATGGAAATGCCACTACGATTACAGTGGAACTGGAATTTGGAGAAAGAGAAATCTGTATGTCTATCATCAACGATGGGAAGATCCATACCCTTTCCACCAAGGAACAAACGAAAGGAAGACATGAAAGATCTCGTGCTAACCCGGGCGTAAAGTCAGAGTCTACAGGCCTCGGCATGGGGCTCGAAGGAATGCGCCTACGCACACAGTTGGTTGGTGGGAAACTGGAGATCAAGTCGGACTATCCCTATACGGTGATTACACGCCTACCCATGGCAAACAAAGCTGAACTGATCTGAAAAAGGAAGTGATTTGCTCATGTCTGACCTGAATGAATTAAATAACTCGAGCCATTCTGTTCACCCTCAGTCCATTCGGCTGATGCTTGCGGATGATGATTCCTTTATCCGTGAAAGTCTCAAAGTCCTGCTTGGACTCGACTCCGGCATTACCGTTACAGGTACAGCTTCAAACGGCCGGGAAGCTCTGGAACTGCTGGAGTCAGGAACAATTGCCGACGTTGTACTTATGGATATTCGCATGCCAGATTGTGATGGAGTTGAAGGTACCCGAATCATTAAAACACGTTTCCCTGAAGTGCGTGTACTGATGCTTACCACGTTTGACGATGATGAGTATATTATCCAGGCTTTGCAAAACGGAGCCAGCGGTTATTTGCTCAAAAATGTGCCACCTGACCGGATCATTCAGGGCATCAAGACTGTACATAACGGGGATATGTTGATTCATCCCGATATTGCTCGTAAGCTCGCGAGTCTACTTCGTCCTGCTGCAGCGCCTCAGACACATGAACCCATAGACTCTTACGGACTAACCCGTATGGAGCTAGCTGTTGCGGAGGCTATATCAGAAGGGCTGTCCAATAAAGAAATTGCCGCGAAGCTATTCTTAAGTGAAGGCACGGTCAAAAACTATGTTACGGATATTCTCGGCAAGCTTAGTTTGCGCGACCGGACTCAAATCGCCATTTTCATGTTGAAAAAGTAGCAAAAAGGGTATTTCCCTCGCCTAATATGGCGGAGGAAATACCCTTTCTTCATTACATCTCTACAGATCTTTGCTCCCCCGCCGGGGCGGGTGGCAATGCTAGTGGAGCCTCAACATCAAGCTGATCTTTCCGACGTCGTGCGAACAACTTGAGACTTACGATATGAAATAGAGTTAACGGACGCAAGCGGAGCGCCCAGGCTTCATGATTGTCCGGGGCCATGAGCACGCCAAGCTGATGATGCTCACCTTCATAGATCGCCCGTTGCATGAATTTGCTCTCACCCTGATGATTGCGTACCTCTAGCTTACAAAAGGCCGGATTCATACGCAAAGCACGATGTAATTGCTCCGGCGAATGCACCAATACGCCATTCACCTTGTACAAGGTCTCCCCAGCCTCAATCCCCAGTTCTTCCGCGGGACTATCAGGAATGACACCCAGCACCTTCAGGCCGTGCTCAGGGTGTACAAACAGCGGGCTGCGGTTTTGCTCCTCGAAGCCACTGTACCACACCAGGAACTCATGCCCAATGAAAGCAGCCAAGGCTGCAACAAACATGAGTGGAGACCACCATGCAGCCAAGAGACTGAGCACAAGTAGCCCTGTCCCATATAGCAGCAATCGTTTTGCGGAAATCTGGACTTTTTTCCCGGGGAGCATACTTTGCGTAACTTCTCCGAATCCCAGCATAATCGGTAACGCAACCAACATGTAGCCATTTCCTCCGCTGATCAAAGCGGTCCATGGCAATTCGGCCCCGCCCGTAACTGGAACAAGAATCAGTAACGGAATCGGCCAGAAATGCTGCAACTGGTATCCTCCAACGAGCTTGCCGCGTTTACCTTCGAAGAGCAAAGGCGATGCCATGGATACCCCTTGCATACGTACCATCAGTGCTTCACCGATATGTAATACTGCTGCGAGCACAAGAAGTGCAGGCATATCCAGCGCACGTAATGCTTCAGTGACACTTCCCATCCATCCTGCCGGCTGCCAGCCCGAAGCCAGATTTAAACCAAACTGCAACACGCCAAGCAAACCTGCAGCATAAGCAAAACATAAGTATCGGATACGGAATAATGCCAGAAATAACGTAGCTGCCCATATACAGATCAGGCTGCTCAGTGTAAGATGTGCCCCAAGAAACAACGACACGATTGAGACCATTGCACCAATCACAATACCTCCAAGTACTGCACGAATGGTCTGTGTGATCGAGCTTTGCAGACGAACGTGGAACAATTTACGTTCCTGTAAGAGTTGACGATGATAAACGAGAGTAATCAAGATTACCGCAATATAATAAAACGGCTGAATAAACAACTGCAACAATGCTTCTCCTAATGTGGTCAACCATGGCCAAGCCCATTCCATTGTGGACGGTCACCCCTCTCCTTCAGCCGGTTCAGAAAAAAAGAAGGCTGAAAATCAGCCTTCTTTATGGCTTCGACACTGCGGACGAAATATCCTTTGAGACATTTTCGATCGCGCGCTTCAGCTGTGCATCATATTGAGGATTGGCAATGCGTTCAATCAGAGCCGCTTCCAGTGATTCCGCGGTTTTCTCATCAATCTGGCCAGTTGCCTGAATGCCTTTTTGTTTCTGGAATGCTTTGACCGCTTCTTCTGTCTTCTGGTCATAGTATCCATCTACACGATCCGGCTTAAAGTCAAGTCCTCTCAGCATCGTCTGCGCACTTTTCACATCCGTGCTATTGCTGTCGTATTTCAAAGGTAATTTTTCTTTGTTGATTGGTGCCACCGAGAAGTAATCCGGCTGGTTCACCGCAATATCCGGTTTGATCCCTTTTTCGTGAATCCAGTCTCCGTTCGGAGTCAGCCATTTCGCAATGGTGATTTTCAGCAGACTGCCATCACCCATCTGCTTGTCATAACTCGTTTGTACGGTTCCTTTACCAAAGGAGTTTTCTCCAACCAGCGTTGCGCCTGCCGACTGTTGCAATGCACCAGCCAAAATTTCCGACGCACTCGCGCTTCCTTTGTTCATCAATACCGTAATTGGGTACGATTTACCTGATCCGTTCGATTTGCTTTGTTCCTTTTTACCGTTCTTGTCTTCGACTTGAACAATAACTTTGCCTTTCGGAACAAATTGCTCTGCAATATCAATAACGACCTGCAAAACACCACCCGGGTCATTACGAACATCAATGATCAGGCCCTTCATGTTCTGCTTCTCCAGCTTCGCCAGTTCTTCTTTGAAGCGATCTCCTGTGTTCAGCGAGAATTGGGTGATCGTAATAACACCAACACCGTTATCCTCCATGTGGGCGTACACCGTCTCCAGATCAATGTCATCACGTACAATGACAAAGTCAATCAGTTCGGAAGATCCGGCACGTTTAACCTGTACCTTCGCTTCACTGCCTTTTGGACCTCTGATTTTGTTAACGGCTTTGTTCAGTTCCAAACCTTGCAGAGATTCACCATTCACGGACATGATCATGTCTTTCGCGCGAATACCCGCTTTCTCGGCAGGTGATCCTTTGATCGGTGATACCACTACGACATTCCCGTCCTGTGAGGATACCTCTGCGCCGATTCCGGTAAATGAACCTTCAATCGACTCCTCGAACTGGGCTGCTGTTTCCTGCCCCATATAGTTGGAGTACGGATCACCAAGGGATTCCATCATGCCGTTGATCGCACCATCAATCAGTTTGGTTTGATCCACGTCTTTATAGTAGTTGCTTGAGATCAAATCCATCGCGGTTTCAATCTTCTTCAAATCGTTCTTCTGCTGCGAACTGCCAGTAACGCTTGCGAGCAATCCTTCCCCAGGTGTCGTCTGTGCCAGGCCAGGAGAGCTCATCAGCACCAGCGTAAGCAGGCTGCCTCCGAGAAGGGCTACAATGACAAGCAGCAGGGCCGATCTTTTCTTCATCATCCGTTTGTCACCGCCTTTAGTATTGAAGCGTGTCAAATTCAATTGTTCCGTGAATCATTCCCTGAACATGCCAGCTTAGTATATGCCTAGCTTGTACGGAATATGTTTGTTCCATTCCAACTGTTGGCTAAAAACTACAAATAGTTAAATGGATTCACTGCTGTTCCATTATCACGTACTTCAAAATGCAAATGCGGTCCAGTGGAGTTGCCTGTACTGCCTGATTCAGCAATTATATCGCCACGGCTTACCGTGTCACCCTTGCTAACCTTAAATCCGCCTTCACGTAAATGACCGTATAGCGTCCATAATCCGCCTCCGTGGTCAACAATGACGGTGTAACCATATCCACTATACCATTCAGCCATGATGACGATCCCGCCTGAAGCGGCATGAACGGACGTTCCTTGAGCAACAGCAAAGTCTACACCTGCATGCATTTTACCTACTTCGCCCGTGATCGGGTGAATACGAGGCCCAAAACCGGAAGATACACGCGCACCTGATACTGGCATCCCAAAGATGCCGTTACCACTGGAGTATGTGCTACTACTGCTGTTGGAGCTGACCTTGGTCGGCGCCTTCGCAGCAGCCGCGGCACGTGCAGCAGCTGCTGCTTTTGCTTTGGCGGCCGCCGCCGCTTGTTGCTCACGCAATTTATTTTTCTCTTGCAGAAGGGCCGAACGCTTGCTGGCAATCTGCATCAATACATCTTCCTGTTCTTGCGTCAGCTCTTCAGACTCTTCAATTTTAGCATCATAGGAAGCGAGAAGCACTTGCTTCTCCTGTTCCTTCTCATTCAATTGGGACTTACGTTGTTTCTTCTGCGCATACAGACTCTTGGCTTCTGCATATTGCACATCGAGTTCTGCTTTTTTGTCCACGACGAGCTGCTTGTCCTTTTTGTGTTCATCCAGCAGATGCTGATCCTGATCCACAATCGTTTTCAGTGAATCGGCACGAGTCAGGAAATCAGTGAAGCTTGTGGAAGTTAACAACACATCGAGATAAGAAACGGCACCATCTGTATACATCAGCCGTACACGTGATTCAAGTAATTTCTCTCTTGCAACGATACGTTCTTCTGCAGCTTGCAGATCTTTTTTCGTTGTCCGGAGATCCTCTTCCGTATTTTCAATCTGCAAGGATACGTTTGCCAGCTCATCACTAACCACATTGATCTGCTCCATGACGACTTTCAAGTAAGCATTGGTCTTGTTCTTGTAATGCTGGGCTTCCTTTTTGTTGCTGGCAGCCTTTTGCTGCTCCTTTTTGGCCGAAGCCGCCTTGCTCTCCAGTTGCTGAATCTGCTGATCAATGTCGCTAATGCTACTCTTGGCATATCCGTCAGAAGGCTGAAGCGTCAAACTGGCCAATAACGTTAGAGCCAGCAGCGAAGCTGTTTTTTTCAAAATGTGATCCCCCATCCTATGAATTCACAAGAAAGCAACCTGCACAGGTGGTGAACAGCATGTTCTTTGCTTTCTTTACACTAAAGACTCCGTCTTTACTACATATCGTCAAACAGCGTTCATATATGAACCTGCTTTGCCATTCTTTTTCGATTAAACGTTAAGAGACTTACGGATGGACAATGTACTTCCCAAAATACCAACCAGCACACCCAGTCCGATCAACAATGTTCCAAACAGCAGCCAAATATCACCGAGTGGAATCAAATTAAGCATCTGCATGAATACATCCTGACCGATTGTGGCCATCAGGCGGCTGTAACCGAAGAACAGTACCGCTACCGTAATCGCCGAACCGATCAATCCAATCAATGCCCCTTCGACAAAGAAAGGCCAGCGAATGAACGTGTTGGTTGCTCCAACCAGTTTCATAATACCGATCTCCCGGCGCCGGGCCAGAATCGTTACGCGAATCGTATTCGAGATCAGGAACATGGACATTAATCCCAGTCCCCCAACAAAAATAAATCCGATATTCCGGACAAGCTTCGTAAATTTGAACAACACTTCCACTGTTTCCTTGCCGTAGTTCACTTTCATGATCGGCTTCTCCGGGTGTTTATCGTTCAATGCTTCGATTTTTTGCGCCACAAAAGTGACGGTTTCCGGTTCAATAACCTCTACTTCAATGGTCTCCGGCAGTGGATTGTTATCCACATCGAAACCGCTTAGCACATTGTCTGCACTTTCTCCGAGACGTTCACGGAACTCTTTGAGTCCCTCCTCTTTGGAGACAAAACGAATTTCACTGACTTCAGGCATCGCACTGATTTCCTGCTCCAGCGTGTTACGCAGGTTCTCATCCACGTTCAGCTCAAGAAACGTACTAATCTCGACCTGGCTGTCCACCTGGTTGGCCATGGAATTCACATTGAGCACCAGCAGCATGAACACGCCCAGAATGAGCAGAGACACGATAATGGACATGATGGAGGCCACGGACATCCAGCCGTTGCGGAATACGTTCTTGAATCCCTCCCGTAAATGGCGCAAGAGAGTACTAAAATTCATAACCGTATTCCCCTCTCATCTGATCCCGTACAATCTGTCCCCGTTCAATCGCAATAACCCGTTTACGCATCGTATTAACGATATCCTTGTTGTGGGTTGCCATGACAATGGTTGTCCCGCGGAAATTAATTTCATCCAGCAGTTGCATAATGCCCCATGACGTCTCCGGATCAAGGTTGCCCGTAGGCTCGTCCGCAATAATAACAGACGGATTGTTCACGATGGCACGTGCGATGGCAATACGCTGCTGTTCCCCACCCGACAACTGTGAAGGTTCACGATTCGCCTTGCTGCGCAATCCAACCAGATCAAGCACTTCCATCACTCGTTTCTTAATGTGACGCTTCGGTGCTTCAATAACTTCCATGGCAAATGCCACATTCTCAAATGCCGTCATGCGTGGCAGCAACCTGAAATCCTGGAACACAACGCCGATATTCCGGCGTACGTAAGGAATTTTGCGTGGCTTTAACTTTCCGATATTAAATCCGTTAATGGATATTTGTCCTTTGGTCGGAACTTCTTCCCTGTACATCAATTTCATAAATGTCGATTTGCCTGCGCCGGACGGACCGACGATATAGACAAATTCATTGCGGTCGATCTTCACCGACACCCCTTGTAATGCGTGGGTACCATTGGCGTAGGTCTTCCACACGTCCTGCATTTCTATCACATCATCACTTCCCGTTGCATAGTTAGCCATTATCATTTCGACACAATCTTGGCATTTCCTTTAAAAAGACCTGAATTTCATCAGGGAAAATCCATTTCGTCCCTTTTTCGATGGTGAAGCATGGATTCATATGAATTTTATTGTAACAAATTTGTTACCTATTGAGTACCCGAAAGTTTTCCATCATTGGATCATATATATGGAAAGTGTTACGAAATGCGGAACAACAGAAGTACAAAGGAGCGTACGGATATGAAAAAAATACATTTGATGGTCATTGCACTGTTCTCCATCCTATTAATCGGTTCCGCGTCCTATGGATTGCTGTATATGTACGTGAACCAACCCGCCCTACCGGAAGGGGTACGTGTTGCGGAGTGGTCGGTTGAGGGCGTGAATCGCAAGGAAGTTCTACCGGCGCTGGATGAACGATTAAAACAAATGGAAGCATGGCCGATCACCCTGGAGGTTGACGATCCTACACCAAAAACAATGATGTTCACCGCCGCCCAGACAGGCGCAAGCTACAGTGCTGATGACTTCCGGACAGCTGTGCAGCAATTGGATGAAGGCAATCTGTGGGAGCGCGCGTATGCCCGATATCATTTCATCAAGGAATGGTCTCTGAAGCTGACTTACAATTCAAAATCGTTGAAAGAGCAGCTTACCCCTGCCTGGGAAAAGGAAACCTTCGGTACACCCGCGAACGCTGTTCGCCGCATTACCGCAAGTGACAAGGTCCAGTACATCCCGGAAAAAGGCGTCCGCCGGATCGCCTGGGATGAACTCGCGAGCCAGATGCAGGCTAAGCTGCACCGGGATTTCGCTCCACTGGACCATGATGCGAAGCCCAACCCGCTGTTGATTCAGCTGCCGTTGTATACACTGCAACCGGAAGTGACTCTCGATTCGCTGCGCCAAGAGGGAATTGACCGGAAGATCATTCAGTTCTCCACTGGCCTTGGAAACAGCAGTGCAGGCCGGATACATAACGTCAGCGCAGCAGCGCAAGCCGTTAACGGCATGATTTTGCCGCCAAATGGTACTTTTGATTATGAGAAGGTCATTAGGAAGGCCGAGGAAGACTATGGTTTCCGGGAAGCCCCGGTTATCGTGAATGGACAGCTGACCCCCGGCATTGGAGGCGGCATCTGCCAGGTATCGAGCACCGTTTACAACGCAGCCCTGTTGACCGGACTGGACATTGTAGAACGCCGCAACCACTCCCTGCCCGTCAAATATTTGCCGAAGGGGCTGGATGCCACGTTCGCCTCAGGTTCCATCAATTTTCGGTTCAAAAACAATACCGGCAAGTCTCTACTCATTCATGCCAAAGTGGAAGGTGGAAGCTTAACCGTCAAATTTTTCGGGACCTTCCCAGAGAACGTCAGTTATGCCCTGGAATCCCGTACAATTGAGACATTAAGTGCTCCCGTCAAATATGTATCGAGTAATGTGCTGCCTGACGGCGCTCAACAGGTGCTCCAAAACGGTCAACCCGGATATATTGTGGAGACGCTGCGCACCAAAAAGGTAAATGGTAAAATTGTCGAATCCAAAACCATTACACGTGACACATACAAAGCCCAGAATCGCCTGATTGCCCGCTCTGGTCATACTAACCTGCCTGATCCCAAAGAGCCATCAGTTGTAGAGGATGGCATCAGCGACACGAAGCAGCCTTAATCTTACTTTCACATGAGTGCAAATAGATACGCTCAATTGAGCAAAAGTAATAACAAATAGAAAAAGACACATCTCCTGTTCCCCATTCGGGGTCCTTCGAGAGATGTGTCTTTCGTTTGTTTTACAGATACATATTGTGTATTGATTAGACTGAAACCTTTTAATGTCCGCCTGTGTACTCTTTCTGCTCCTCACCGATAACCATCTTCTCATTACCCATAAAGAAGGCAGCAATCAACGCGAGTGCAGCCGGGATCGCAGCCCAGGCAAAGAGTTGCACGATAGATGAAGACAACGCATGCGTAATGGTATCCAGCACCTGAGGCGGAATCGCTTTTCTCAGCTCTGGCGACAGCAGCGCATGTGGATCACTCAGATCCACTCCCTGAGGCACGCCTCCTGCTGGAGCACCAGCGCCCCCTGCTTCCGCCGCTGATCCGGCGAGGGCATCATTCATTTTGCGCGTAAATACCTGGCTCTGCACGATACCAAAGATCGTAATGCCCATCGTCATCCCAAGTGAACGCAGGAAGTTAAGTGTAGAGCTTGCTGCTCCGCGTCGTTGCGGTTCAAACGCGTTCATGGCTGCATTGCTGAGTACCGAGAATGACGCCCCGACACCGAGACCAATCATCACCATGAATATACGTATCGTCCATAGAGATGAAGTTTCATCCAGTGTCGTCAGCAATCCAAGACCAACCACAAGCAAGGCCAGTGTAGGAATCATAATGTTGCGATACTTGATTTTGGTCATCAGTACCCCACCCATGGAAGCCGTCACAACGGACCCCAACATCATGGGCAATAACACGAGACCAGAGTTGGTCGCTTTGCCACCGAGTACCCCCTGGATGAAGATGGGAATGTACACGGATGCGGTAATAAACGCCGCACCACTGAACATGCCAATAACGTTACTGGACCAGTACACCCGATTGCGGAACATGCCGAAGGAGATAATGGGCTCCTTGGCTCTCGTTTCTGCAAACAGGAAGAGCAGCGCTAGCACCACGAATCCGGCAAACAAACCAAGGATCTGCCATGAGCCCCAGGCATACGTTTTGCCACCCAGTTCAAGCCCGAAGATGAGACAGACTACCGCACCAATCAGTGTGATAGCACCCAGCCAGTCAATCTGTTGGGATTGATGCTGATGAGATTCCTTGTAGAAAAATGCAATAAACACAAACGCAATCAAACCAAGCGGCAGGTTGATATAAAATACCCATTCCCATGTCGCATACTGCGTGATGTAAGCACCCAGCAGCGGACCAAATACGCTGGATAAACCAAACACAGCTCCGAACAAACCGCCCAATTTACCCCGTGATTCCGGTGCGACCACATCAAACATGATCGTAAAGGCAATCGGCACCAGAGCACCTGCACCAATACCTTGAATAGCTCTGTACATCGTCAGCTCAACGATTGATGTTGCCGTTCCACATAATGCGGATCCGAGCATAAATACCAGTATTCCGAAAACAAAAAACTTCTTCCGTCCGTACATGTCGGATAACTTACCAAATATTGGCATACCGGCCATCTCGGCCACCATGTAAGCGGAGGTCACCCATACGAACTTGTCGAGCCCACCTAGCTTCCCGACAATGTCGCCCATAGCTGTTGCCACGATGGTATTGTCCATCGAAGCCATCAGTATGCTTAGCAGTAACCCTGCCAGCACCAATCCAATATTATTTTTACGTGTAGCCATTCTACTCAATCTCTCCCATTCACATCCGATTCATATGACTGAATTAGTATATCCGAAAAGTTACGGCGGATAATCAGTCCAAGGACCGATTGCTTTGCACCAAAACTTCCGATTGCGGATGAATTTGCAGAGAAGAGCGGTATTCCACAGTACCAATTCGGCACCCAGGGCCAATTTTTATTTTATCTCCTCGTACAACCTCGGCCTCCGTGTTCTCAAGTTCAATTTCGTCGCCTTCGATTAGATTGGCCTTGAGAATAGACTTGTTACCAGTGAACAAACCCTCCAGCAGTTTTCCCCGCGAATTCTTTACTGATATGATGGAACCGCCCATTTCCTTGACCTCGGATGGACCCATAATTTTAAGTGTCATACTTTCGGCACTGAGCATACCCGTTATCGTAAAACGGCCATTCAACTTCATATTCTCCACCTGACAATCGCCTGACACATGAAGCTCGCCTACTACTTTCATATGTTCAGCTTTTGCATACAGGTTAGAAGTATAATTGCCCTCCTGATCTTCGTCGCGGGCAGCAGCCCGCTCTTTCAGGGTAAGGGTTCCCGTAATTTTGATATCCGTTGATTCCAGAGATCCGTATATGACGGATGTGCCAGTGCATTTGAATTGATCACAGATCAGATTATCATTAAATGAGGAATCCCCCACTACCTTGACCTTGCCGTACACACCGCCAGAAGAACTGCCGTCGCCGATGATGCTAATGTCATGTTTTTTATCCAATGAACCAGCAAAATGGTTATTCAAATCCATCACATCCCTTTCTTTTCATATCAAAATTTAAATCCGCTGACTGCTGCCCACCTTGGCATCTGGATCAACCTCTAGTTCACCCGAATATTCGACCAACCTGATGTTACAGCCACGACCGATATGAACCTTGCTACCACGAACAATATCAGCCTCGGTATCTTCCAGCACGATTTCATCCCCCTCAATCAAGGATGACTTGAAGGACGGAGTACCGCCTAGGCCAATACTTTTCCAAAAACCAGTCTGTTCCTTACGCCGAATATCAATGCGTTCCCCGCCAATCTCTCTCGCCGAAGAAGATGTATGCAGCCTGATCTCTACCGTTCCCGCATTCAGAAAGCCACTAATTTTAATATTGCCCTGTACGTTCAAAGACTCACATTGTACATCGCCCTCAATATCAATCACGCCACCAATATCGATGCGTTCCCCATCTACCCGTCCGCGAACAGTACACTTCCCGTTGACTTCAAGCTCAGGGCTTCGGAGGTCTCCGTTAATGGTTGTTAAGCCATCCACACGAACACGAGAACTAATCAAGGGGCCGTTCAGCGTGCACATGCCGTTGATCGTTGCACTCTCTGAGCTCAAAGCACCGTGCATCTTCAATGTTCCATTCACATTCATGGAGGTACAGTCCAGGTTACCGTTTACTTTAGCCATGCCATCGATAGATACCCGGTGAAAATTCCCGCCTGCCGTTTGGCTCATGCCCGCTACGTTCAGATCATTGCGCAAATTACGTTCCTCCATATATGATCCTCTCCTTATCCCAATTTGAGTTTTAACTCTTCCATGAACGTCCCCATCGACTGCCTGAGAACGACCTTCACACCATTATCAAAATAAAGCTCTGTTCCTGCTGTTACCAGCATGAATGAAGGGACACCCATCTTGCGAATAAGCACCAGCTCGCTTGGTTTGCCTGTGAAACGATAATAATGCTCGGACATGACATCGATTAGCAGCGTACCCTCCTGCCGGGTAATATCTCCGCTCATTAGCAGCTTATCGAGTACATAAAGCATCATGATCTGCTCCAAAGCATACAGCGGCCGCTCCCGACCCGCTTCTTTCAACAGCTCAAGCGAAATGTTCGAAACAATGTTTCGCTCTAACAGCTCCTGAGCGGACATTTCCACTTCACCCAGCGTTGGTGAAAACACGTCTGCCAGTTCATCCAGTGACAAGCCGTCTTTCATATTGAGAATCTTGTCAATCCGCAGTAAAATCTGTTGTTTTGGAAAAAAAGTTTCTTGTCCCGTATAGGACGACTTCCGAATAAACCATTCCTCCGGAATGAGATTCTTCCGTTTCCAGCGGTACAACTGGCCGTAGGAGATACCCGTCAGGTCCAGCAATTCTTTTTTGGAGATCAAATCATCCGTCATATATGGTCCCCCTTTGTGTTGAAAAGAGTGTAACATAACATTGTTACGCTGTAAAGAAGATGAATAACTAGTGGTGAATTTCTTAATATTGCAATGAAAAGACTTTACGTTTAACCTGTTTATGATAGACACTATGGAACCATTATGGATTCAGATCCCTTCCTATTGAATCGGGTCAGAACACATCGTTAATGGACTTATGAAAGGGGTTTCTCCTATATATGGCACTTATTAAATGTGACTTTTACTCTGACACGCTTGGTCTGAGCACCAGCATGCATGTTATTCTTCCACAACAGACCCACAATCAGATTGGCATGGAGAACGTATCCGGCCCGGGGTTACATCCCACGCTGTATCTGCTGCACGGGCTATCAGATGATGACTCCATCTGGCTGCGACGAACATCCATTGAACGATATGTTGCGGACCTCGGTATTGCCGTTGTGATGCCTCAGGTACATCGCAGCTTCTATACGGATATGGAGGAAGGCGGACGCTACTGGACATTCATCAGTGAAGAGCTGCCTGCACTTGCACGTTCCTTCTTCCCGCTTTCACACAAACGTGAGGACAACTTTGTTGCCGGCTTGTCCATGGGTGGCTACGGAGCATTCAAGCTGGCACTTCACAAACCGGAGCAATACGCCGCTGCGGCAAGTTTGTCCGGAGCGCTCGACATGGTAGCGCATATGGATAACCGAATTGTTAAGGCATTAAGTGATGCTGAGTTCAAGCGGATTTTCGGAGCAGAGATTAAAGGTTCGGAGAATGACTTGCTGCATCTGCTCGAAGAAAGCAAAGCAATTCAGGGTCCAAAACCTTTGCTCTACCAATGCTGTGGGACAGAAGATTTCCTGTATGAAGAGAATCAATCGTTCCGTCAAGCTTGTGCACAGACCGATTTCCAACTGACGTACGAGGAAGAACCCGGTGGACATGACTGGGGATATTGGGACGAGAAGATCCAGAATGTGCTGAAATGGTTGCCTTTGCGTGAACGTGAATAGCGAACACTGGCACTCCAATGACAGAACAACCTTACGATCGCTGTTATCGTGTAAATGTTGAGTTGAACATTCTAGATCGTTGTAACACACAAAAAAGCAGGCCTTGAGAAGAAATTCTCGGCCTGCTTTTGCGTTGTATATCTTTATTTCATTCTAGTAACTGTGGCATTATCCCCGATTGGTGATCCATTGCTCTGTAATTTCCAGCACCTTTTCACTCCGTCCAATCGCCTCAGCCACCTGATTGGAAGCTGTTCCGCCGTAAACATTACGAGCATTTACAACCGCTTCTGGTTGCAGCACGTCGTAAATACGCTCATCGAACAACGGAGAGAACTGACGGAATTCATCGATGGTCAGATCCAACAGATACTTACCGTTCTGGATACAATACAATACCGTCTTACCGATAACTTCATGCGCTTGGCGGAATGGCAAACCTTCGCCCACGAGGAAGTCCGCAATATCTGTAGCGTTGGAGAAATCCTGATTGACTGCTTGACGCATCCGACCCTTGTTGACCGTCATCGTTGCAATCATCGGAGCGAACAATTGAAGTGCACCTTCCAGCGTTGCTACCGTGTCAAACATGCCTTCCTTGTCTTCCTGCATGTCTTTGTTGTAAGCGAGCGGCAGAGATTTCAACACGGTCAGCAAACCGATTAGGTTGCCGTACACACGTCCTGTTTTACCACGAACGAGTTCCGGAACGTCTGGATTTTTCTTCTGTGGCATAATGCTGCTGCCTGTGCAGAATGCATCATCCAATTCAACAAATCCAAACTCCGTGCTGCTCCAAAGTACCAACTCTTCGCTCAGACGGGACAAGTGAGTCATGATCAGCGAAGCGGCTGCCAGGAACTCTACGATAAAGTCACGGTCGCTGACCGCGTCCAGACTGTTCTCGTATACACCATCGAAGCCCAGCTGTTCAGCCACAAAATGACGGTCAATCGGGAACGTTGTGCCTGCAAGCGCACCTGCACCCAGTGGCAAGACGTTAATGCGTTTGTAGCTGTCCATAAGACGCTCTGCATCCCGTTGGAACATCGATACATACGCCATCAGGTGATGAGCGAACAGAATCGGTTGTGCACGTTGAAGATGCGTATATCCCGGTACAATCGTATCAAGATTATCTTTGGCTTGTCCGATCAGCGCTTCCTGCAACGAGTGCAGCATGCCAACAAATCCAACTACGCGCTCACGCAAGTACAAGTGCATATCCGTCGCCACTTGGTCATTCCGGCTACGTCCTGTATGTAATTTGCCGCCTACAGGGCCGATGGTATCGATCAGGTTTTTCTCAATATTCATGTGGATGTCTTCATCCGATACGGAGAATTCCACTTCGCCTGCACGGATTTTGTGCAGAACAGTGATCAAACCTTCTTTAATCGTCTCTACATCCTCTACTGGCAGAATTCCACATTTGCCCAGCATTGTTACATGAGCCAGACTTCCTTGAATATCTTCCTCGGCCAACGCTTTGTCAAAGTTGATTGACGCTGTATATTCCTCAACCAGGTGATTGGTTTGTTTGGTAAAACGTCCTCCCCACAGCTTGCTCACAGTGAGTACTCCCCTTTCGCTCATGGACAAAGCCGCTCCTGCCAGATGTGCAAGAACGGCCCGCCTTGTCAGTTATTATCGTGATGCTTTATATGCATAATGAAAAATTAGTTTTTGTTTTGTTCCACACCGGAATTTACTTTCAAACGTAATGCATTCAGGCGGATAAAGCCCGTTGCATCTCCTTGATCGTAGGCTTGTGTTGGATCAGCTTCCATCGTGGCAATGTCCGGGTTGTACAGGCTGACAGGGCTTTTCACACCTGCGCCGATGATGTTGCCTTTATACAGTTTCACACGAACGGTACCTGTTACATTTTTCTGGCTTTTAGTCACCAGCGCTTGCAACGCCAGACGTTCTGGTGCGAACCAGAAGCCGTTGTAAACGAGTGTGCTGTAACGTGTAATCAGGCTATCACGCAAATTCATGACTTCGCGATCCATCGTGATGGATTCCATTTTGCGGTGAGCAGTGAACAGAATTGTTCCACCTGGTGTCTCGTATACGCCACGGCTCTTCATGCCAACGAAGCGGTTCTCTACCATGTCCACACGGCCGATACCATGTTTGCCACCAAGTTCATTCAGTTGCTCCATCACTTGCAGTGGGCTCAGGCGCTCACCATTCAGTGCAACACAGTCACCTTGTTCGAATTCAAGTTCAACATATTCCGCTTGATCCGGCGCATCTTCAGGTGCACTGCTAAGCAGGAACATGTCTTTGTTCTCGTCCGCACTTGGATCGAACCAAGGATCTTCGAGCACGCCGCTCTCATAGCTGATATGCAGCAGGTTACGGTCTGTGGAGTATGGTTTAGCCGCCGATGCGGTTACCGGAATGCCGTGTTTTTCTGCGTAAGCGATCATCTCGGCACGTCCAGGGAACTGATTGCGGAATTCTTCCAGACGCCAAGGCGCGATGACTTGGATGTCTGGTGTCAACGCAGCTGCGTTCAACTCAAAACGAACCTGATCATTCCCTTTACCCGTAGCGCCGTGAGCAATCGCAGTAGCGCCTTCTGCACGAGCGATATCCACCATACGTTTAGCGATCAGTGGACGTGCGATACTTGTGCCAAGCAGATACTGTCCTTCATAAAGGGCGCCTGCTTGGAACATTGGATAGATGAAATCTTTGGCGAACTCGTCGCGCAGATCGTCGATGTACACTTTGGAAGCGCCTGTAGCGAGAGCTTTTTCCTCAAGGCCGTCCAATTCATCCTTTTGTCCGATATCCGCCGTAAATGCGATAATCTCCGCATCATATGTTTCTTTCAACCATTTCAAAATTACAGATGTGTCCAACCCGCCTGAATACGCGAGTACAATTTTTTCTTTAGCCATGTGTGGTGGTCCTCCCCAAGATCAGTTGCTATAAACTTTTATCTATCATCGCGAAATCTGCGCCTAAAATCAACCCATTCAGGCAAACAGCATCTATTCGCTCATTAACGCAGCCATCAATGCTTTCTGCGCATGCAGTCGGTTCTCCGCCTGATCAAAGATCAGGGAGTTAGGTCCGTCAATTACCCCAGCACTCACTTCTTCTCCGCGGTGAGCTGGCAGGCAGTGCAGGAACATATAATCCGGCTTCGCGCCTTTCATCAGTTCCTCATCGACCTGATACGCAGCGAATGCTTGTTCACGAATCTTCTGTTCCTCTTCAAAACCCATGCTCGCCCATACATCCGTATACACGATATCCGCATCTTTCACAGCTTCCTGAGCACTGTACGTTACAGTCACCTGTGAGCCGCTCTCCTGTGCAATGCTGCGCGCCTGCTCTACAACTGCGCTGTCAGGCTCATAGCCTTCCGGAGTCGCTACTGCAACATGCATACCCATCTTCGCTGCACCAAGCATAAGGGAATGAGCCATGTTATTGCCGTCTCCGACATAAGCCATTTTCAGACCTTCCAGCTTGCCTTTGTGCTCCAGCACAGTTTGGAAGTCTGCGAGTACTTGGCACGGATGTGCTGCATCGCTCAGTCCGTTAATAACCGGAATATCCGCATGTTGTGCCAGTTCAGTCACATTATGGTGTCCAAAGGTACGAATCATGATGCCGTCCAGGTAACGTGACAGGACTTTGGCTGTATCATGTGTCGTTTCCCCGCGACCGAGTTGGATATCATTTTTGCTCAGGAAGAGCGCGTGTCCGCCCAGTTGGAACATACCGACTTCAAAAGATACACGCGTACGTGTAGATGATTTTTCAAAAATGAGTCCGATCGTTTTGCCTTGGAGTGGCTGATACGGCACACCGTTTTTTTGTTTGCCTTTAATCTCAATCGCAAGGTCCAGCAAATAGCGGATTTCCTCCGCTGTATAATCTGTAAATTCAATGAAATCTCGGCCTCTAAGATCGACCTTCTGTACCTTTTCCGTCTGTTGCGCTTGTGTCATGTTAGTGTTGTCCTCCTTATTTCCGGTTCCCTGCACCCGCATGGGCAGAAAAGTGTAGAAGGTTGATATCTTGCCATCCGACTACTCACTTTCATCTTCCGCTAGTTTACCGCGCGGCTACAGGGATTCATGATTCATCATTTAGTTCCGCTTCGAGGCCCATGAAGGCCCCGAGTCAGAAAGGTTGTATAAAGCCTTATTAAGCGTTCTTCGCAGCCACATGCTCTTCAATCAACGTAGCTACCAAGGATACCGCCTGATCTATCTCTTCCTTGCTCACATACAAGTTTGGAAGCAGACGAATGACATTCGGTCCTGCGGAAACAAAGAGAATGCCTCGTTTCTGACCAGCAAGCACGATGTCGCCTACCGCTTCAGCACATTCGATTCCAACAAGCAGACCCAAACCCCGAACTTCTTTTACAAACGAATTACCAGCCAAACGCTCCCGCAGAGAGTTCATCAGGTATTCGCCCATTTCAGCTGCACGCTCTGGCAAATGATCTTCGAGCATGGTCTCAATCGTTGCAATAACCACAGAAGAAGCAAGCGGTGTACCGCCAAACGTTGTTGCATGACTGCCCGCAGTAAACGCATCCTTCAAATAACCTTTACCCAGCATCGCACCTACAGGGAATCCACTACCAATACCTTTGGCTACCGTGAAAATGTCCGGCTCAATGCCATAATGCTCATGCGCGAACAGTTTGCCTGTACGTCCCATTCCGGTCTGTACTTCGTCTACAATCAGCAGCAATCCATGCTCTTCACACAGTTTGCGAACGTGGTGGACAAAATCTGGTTTGACCGGATGCACGCCGCCCTCGGCTTGCACCATCTCCAGCATGATCGCTGCTGTATTGGGTCCGATTGCCGCTTCGAGAGCCGCTGTGTCATGCAATGGTACGGTTAAGAATCCGGCTGGCAATGGCAAAAATCCTTCTTTCACCTTATCCTGCCCAGTTGCTGTCAAGGTTGCGAGTGTCCGTCCGTGGAAGGACTGGGCAAATGTAATGACTTCGTACCGACCTGTGCCTTTTACCTTCTGGTGATAGCGACGCGCCAGTTTGATTGCCGCTTCATTCGCTTCTGCACCACTGTTACAAAAGAATACAGCGTCTGCGCACGTATTTGCTGTCAACAAAGCCGCCGCTTTTTCCTGACCGGGAATCTGGAACAGGTTAGATACATGCCACAGCTCATCAATCTGAGCTTTCAGCTTGGCTCCGACTTTCTCCGGTGCATGGCCCAGACTCGTTACAGCCAACCCGCACATGAAATCAAGATAACGATTGCCCTGATCATCCCACAGCCAGCTACCTTTACCTTTGACCAAACTGATTGGATAACGCGCATACGTTTGGAAAAGAGAGCTTTCCGTCTGTGCCGCTGCACCTGTCGCTGCTACGCCCGCTACTGCTGTGCCAGAACCTGGCTGTTCATTGCCTTTTGCCATCACCTATCACTCCTTATTTGTTGGTATGAGTACACTAGGCAAACCATATAAGCTAAACCTGCTTTCCACAAGGCCACTCCGATTGCAGTCCACCTTCCGAACATATGCATACTCCCACTTCGATGACAGAACAACCTTCCGATCGCTGTTATCCCCAGATTTCTTTGATTAATTGTTTAAAGGTGGAAATCCAGTGATAAAGGCGCACGCTCCGCTTCTTCAGGTTATTTCTGTCCTCTCCGTTCTCGCGTTTTTGTTTCTTCAGATTGGTACTGCACTCTCCGTTCTCGTGTCATGTCCAGTTCATCTTATATAAAAAATGCCGTGTACATAATGTTGATTCCTCTGGTTATCACAACTTCACCTTACTGCATACGGATAATTCGGGTTCCGATCGTTTCTCCGCCGAGCACACGGCTCAGGATCTGTGGCTCGCTGCCATCTACGATGATGACCTCACGCACTTTGCCGTGAATACAAGCGATGGCTGCACGTACCTTTGGAATCATGCCGCCATAGATTTCTCCGGTTTGGATCATATCCTCAATTTCCTGTACAGAGACGGATTGCAGTACTTTTTTCTCGCCGCCTACATTCTTCATGATGCCAGGGACATCGGTTACTACGATCATCCGACTCACTCCGAGATGGGAAGCTACCGCACCTGCGGCTGTATCCGCATTGATGTTATAGCGCTGCCCGGATGCATCCACACCAACTGGCGCGATAACTGGCATATAGCCCATTTCCACAATGCCTTGAATAATCTCCGCGTTAACCCCCGTTACGTCGCCTACCCAACCAATCTCTGCATGGTTGCTAACCGGTTTCGCTTGAATCAAACCACCGTCCACACCCGACAAGCCCAGCGCACGTCCACCAACACGTTGGATTAGACGTACGATCTGTTTATTAATACTCCCCGCAAGAACCATCTCCACGACGTCCAGCACGGGTTCCGTTGTTTTGCGCAATCCGTTCACAAACTCGGTCTCAATGCCCAGCTTCGCCAAATTATCCGAGATCACAGGGCCGCCGCCATGTACGATGACAGGCTGAGTTCCCTGGGACTGCAAGTCACGCAGATCCGCAAAAAAGGATTCAGGCAACGCCGCCAACGTGCTGCCTCCGCATTTCATTACAAACGTCTGCTTCTCGGCACCTGCTTCAGTTCCGGTACTCTCATTTTGCAATGTTGAATTCATGAGGACACTCCTTTCAATTCAAATATTCTAAAAGGCCTAACACTTAATAAATCCAGATTAGACGGGTCTAGCCGTTACAAATTCGGATCGTTCTTTTGATCGCTGTTGTCTCCAAGTTTTTTGGATTCCCCTTCTCTAAGGGAAAAACTCAGAGACAAAGGCGAACGCTGCGCTTCTACAGAATCGATTCCGACTTTTTCACTATCCCCGTCAATGATCAAACTCAAAAAGTTTAATCCTTATAGATGTTCTACATATTTTTGTAAAGCAGCTTTTCAATAATGAAGCTGCTAGATTAACTAAACTAACCACAAAATATTACGTGCGGTATGCCGCGTTAATTCGTACATAGTCGTACGTCAGGTCACAGCCCCATGCGATGGCTGTTCCCTCGCCGTGGTGCAGATCGACCACAATACGTACGGTATCGGTCTGCAAGTAGGCCAGAGCCGCTTCTTCGTCGAATACGACTGGACGGGATTGGGCGAGTACAGGGATTTCTCCCAGACGGATATCAACCGTCTCCGGGTTCACTGGCTGTCCCGCGCGCCCTACGGCTGCGATAATTCGTCCCCAGTTGGCATCTGCGCCAAACATCGCGGATTTCACCAGGCTGGACCCAATGACGGTCTTTGCAATAGCTTGCGCAGATTCATCACTTACGGCACCCGTTACCTGTACTTCTACCAGCTTGGTTGCTCCTTCGCCATCGCGCGCAATGGCTTTGGCAAGCACTTCGCACACATATGTGAATCCTGCAGCAAAAGCATCCCAATCCGGATGTTCCACGGTCAGTTCTTCGTTACCTGCCAGACCACTGGACATTGCGACCAGCATGTCGTTCGTGCTCGTATCTCCATCCACTGTAATCATGTTAAATGTATGATTGGTCGCCTGACGCAGCAGGCGCTGCAACGCTTCTGCACCGATGACCGCATCAGAGGTCATAAAGGCCAGCATGGTCGCCATATTCGGATGAATCATCCCCGATCCCTTGGCAGCACCGGCAATGGTAATCGTTTTGCCGTTCACCTCAACGGAGACGCAGGCTTCCTTTTTCACCAAATCGGTTGTCAGAATAGCTTGGGAAAAATGCTCCGCTTCTTCTGCTTCCTTGCCCAGACGTGCCGGAAGTCCGCTAATCCCCGAGTGTACAGCGTCCATCTTCAGCAATTCACCAATGACACCTGTAGAAGCGACAGCAACATCCTCTTCTGCTACCCCCAATTCACGTGCAGCCGCCGTACGCATGGCGTAGGCATCCTCTTCACCTTGTTGTCCAGTACACGCATTGGCATTCCCGCTGTTCACGATGACTGCCTGAAGGCGTCCATTGCTCAAGCTCTCACGTGTGACTTTCAGAGGTGCGGCCTGGAACACGTTCGTTGTATACACCGCAGCTGCTGTTGCCGGCACGTCACAGCGGATCGCTCCGATATCGTTACGAGAAGTTTTTTTCAATCCGCAATGCAGTCCACCAGCAGTGAACCCGTGCGGGGTTACAATCGTTCCGTTCTCAACTATTGTAAAAGCCTTTTGCTCCACATTTGTTCCCATATGTTATCCCCCGTTATGCGTTCGGCTGCATGCCGATTGTCCGCTTGCTTTGCCTGATCCGTCTTCCCCACGTGGTTTCGGAATTGCGTCTAGACACTCTCCCAATGATTCAAACCTTATGGATATACCGGCGTCATGTTCAGCCCGAGGTTCTCCTCCCATCCCATCATCAGGTTCATATTTTGAATGGCTTGCCCGGATGCACCTTTTACCAGGTTGTCGATGACCGAAATAATCGTCAAACGACCTGTACGAGGGTCAGCTGCAAATCCGATATCACAATAGTTCGATCCGTATACTTCCTTCGTTGAAGGCCAGATCCCCGGCTCACGTACACGCACGAACGGCCGATTCTCATAATATTTGCGGTACAGATCAACGATTTCACGGTCACTGTGTTCACCAGTTAGATTGGCATACATCGTACTCATGATTCCACGCGTCATCGGTACCAGTTGAGTTGTGAATGTTACAGTGACTGGAGTTCCAGTGATATTCCCCAGCACTTGCTCAATTTCAGGAATATGCTGATGTTTGTTCAGTTTATATGCTTTGAAGTTCTCATTCATTTCTGCATAATGATTCGTCAAACTTGTTCCCCGTCCCGCACCCGACACTCCAGATTTGGCATCAATAATAATACTGGAAGGATCAATCCATCCTGCTTCAACAGCTGGAACCAATCCGAGTAACGTAGCCGTTGGGTAACAGCCTGGGTTGGAAATAAAGTTCTTGCCCTTCACTTCGTCGCCATACACCTCTGCCATGCCGTATACCGCCTGTTCCAGCAATGATGCAGATGGTGCCGGATGTTTATACCACTCTTCATAAACCGTTCCATCCTTGAGTCTGAAATCTCCAGACAGATCAATGACCTTAAGACCTGCTTCAAGCAGACTCGGAACGAGCTTTGCGCTTACACCAGACGGGGTTGCTGTGAACACCAGATCTGCACGACTTGCGATCTCAGCCGGGTCTACGCCGTCGAGTGGCCTCTGAATCACGTCCGTCAAATGCGGGAATCCATCTGCGATGGACTCACCACTGCTGGATGAAGAGATTACCGAAGTAATTTCAACCTGCGGATGGTTCTGGAAAAAACGAATCAGCTCCACCCCGCCGTAGCCGGTGGAACCGACGATTGCCACTTTTAATTTGTTATTCACTCTCGCTCCCCCAATCTTGTCGTATGCGCTACTTATACTGTTCTCCTGCTCCAAAAGAGCTTTCATACAGCAATTCCGTCGCTTCTATGCATATTTGTGTATTATTATACGACTCTAGTTATATAAATACAACACTCTATCATCAATTTTACATGGATTCTCATCGCTTCCGAACATATCTTTCCAACATCTGCGGACGAACCCGTATACTTCTGCTAAAATACGTATTATAGGAAACATTACAACCAGGGTCTAATTCATAATCAATCTACACGATGAAGGGTTTATGAATGGATTCATGATGGTCATTATGAGACATGGGGGACTACAGTGCATATCGAATCCATTTTACTTGTTGTACTCCTGGGCCTGAATATTATTTTCGCTGCAGCGGTCGTTTTTTTCGAACGAAAGGATGCCAGTGCATCCTGGGCTTGGCTGCTCGTCTTGAACTTTATTCCGGTGTTCGGGTTTGTACTCTACTTATTAACAGGGCAAAACCTGACGCGCTACCGACTTTTCCAGTGGAAAGAGCGCAAGAAGCTTGGGCTTGAAGAACGTATTGCTGCCCAGCTTGCACAGCTGCAAGACAATAGAACACCTTTCCGTAATCAAGCGACAGAGAGTAGTCAGGACATGATTTATATGAACCTGAAGCAAAACGATGCTCTGTTGACCGAAGACAACGCGGTCGAGATTATTACCGACGGAACAGACAAATTCCAGCGGTTGCTCGATGATATCGAGGCAGCGAAAGATCATGTTCACGTGCAATACTACATTTATAGAGGTGACCGACTCGGCAAAAGAATCCGGGATGCACTTATTCGTAAAGCGCGCGAAGGTGTCAAAGTTCGTCTGCTGTATGACGCGCTGGGATCGCGGCGGGTATCCAAACGCTTTTTCAAAGAATTGCGCGAAGCAGGCGGTTTGGTTGAGGTCTTTTTTCCATCCAAATTCAGTCTGATCAACCTGCGTATGAACTACCGAAATCACCGTAAAATCGTCATCATTGATGGCAACCTTGGATATACAGGCGGGTTTAATGTAGGGGATGAATATCTCGGCTTGAATTCCAAGTTCGGTTACTGGCGCGATACTCATTTGCGTATTCAGGGTAATGCTGTTCATGCTCTTCAGACCCGTTTTCTTCTCGATTGGAATGAAGCGTCTAAGCAGCACGATACCCCATATGTTCCGGCGCATTTTCCTCATATTGAGGGCACAGGAACAACCGCCATGCAGATTGTATCCAGCGGACCGGATGCAGAGACAGAGCATATCAAGAACAGTTATCTGAAAATGATTAATGGAGCCAAACATTCGATTCTGATTCAAACGCCTTATTTTATTCCAGATGCCAGTGTATTCGAAGCCATTCGTCTTGCGTGCCTGTCAGGAATCGATGTTCGAATTATGATTCCAAATAAACCGGATCACGCCTTTGTATATTGGGCTACGCTATCTTATATCGGTGAGTTGTTAAAGGTGGGAGCAACTGTTTTCATCTACGATAACGGCTTTATTCATGCCAAAACGCTCATTATCGACAGTATGGTCGCATCTGTGGGAACCGCTAATATTGATTACCGCAGCTTCCGACTGAACTTTGAGGTAAATGCTTTTATGTATGACGAAGCGATTGCGACTACTCTTGTGCAGACGTTTGAGCATGATCTTCTTGTATCCCGTGAGATGACACTGGAGGAATACAATAAACGCAGTGTGAAGATCAAATTTAAAGAAGCGATTTCTCGTCTGCTGTCTCCGATTCTGTAAATACAGTAGTTATAGCAGATACAGTAAGTAGTACAGTGGTTTTCGTTCCAAAAGACAAAACAAAAAGCAGGTGCTTCCTTTCCAGCTATGTCTGGTGGAGGAGTACCTGCTTTTTTAGATTATATATTTACTTTCTTATAAGTTAAACGAATGACCTCTAGAGTGCTCTCCGTTATCATGTGAATGTGTTAAGTTTGATTTATAGAGTGCCCTACTCGCTGTAACTTACAATTCCCCACGCTTAAAGCCTTCGCCCAGTACTTCATGCGCATTGCTAATAATGACAAAAGCCCCCGGGTCCACGGACCGAATTAAAGCTTTCAGTCTAGGCACCTCATTCTGTCCGACCACCACCATCAGTACAGTGCGCTGATCGTCGGTGTAACCACCTTTTGCCTCCAGCTTCGTCAGTCCGCGATCCAGATCATCCAGAATCACCTTCGTAATCGGTTCGGTCTGGTTGGAAATAATATAAGCTACCTTCGAGTTACCAAGCCCCATCTCGACGGCATCTATGACTTTTCCGGTAACGTATAATCCGATCAGAGCAAAGAGTGACTGCTCCAATGACAATACAAAGGCAGCCATAATAATGACCGTAGCATCCATCATCACAACACAGAGAGAGTAACTCAGTCCACTATATTTTTGTACGATCCTGGCCAGAATGCTCATGCCCCCTGTTGAACCTCTACCCCGATATACGATTCCAATCCCGAGACCAACCCCAATTCCTCCATAGAGTGAACCAAGTAGCGGATTCGTTGTTGGAATGGCCCAGTCTTTCGTGAGGTATACAAACAGTGGCAGTACAATACTGCCGAGTACAGAACGTATTCCATACTGCTTGCCAATCAGGAGAAAACCAGCGATCAGAAGCGGAATATTAATAGCCCACTGGGTGTATGCCGGCTCAAGTCCCAGCCAATGTTTGCCCAATATCGATAACCCGGATACCCCACC
This sequence comes from Paenibacillus marchantiae, assembly GCF_028771845.1. Taxonomy (NCBI): domain Bacteria; kingdom Bacillati; phylum Bacillota; class Bacilli; order Caryophanales; family Paenibacillaceae; genus Paenibacillus; species Paenibacillus marchantiae. Next base: position 425,080 of record NZ_CP118270.1, read on the forward strand.
TGAAGCAATCTGATTCGGAAGTAAAAATAAATTAAAGGCCACGGCAATCAAAAACGAACCTAAAATAATGGATACGGTATCTACAACGTTTCTCCATGGGCCGTTCAGGGGAATGAGCGTGGTTAGCCTCTTCTTGCGGTTATTTTGTAACGGTTGTTGCTGTTGCATGTCATCTTGCTCTCCTTTTTTGTATATATGCTCAAAAAAAAGCCCCTGTATACACCCAGCATACGCCTACACGTATCGGGTCTATACAAGAACTTTTGATTAATCGGTATCTACTTTAATCTGGCTGCGCAAATAACCATCGATGAATCCATCGAGGTCGCCATCCATTACTGCTCCTGTGTTTCCAGTCTCCACGCTCGTACGGTGATCCTTTACCATACTATAGGGATGGAACACATAGGACCGAATCTGGCTACCCCACGCAATATCCGACTGTTCTCCTCGGATTTCGTCCAGCTGTTGTTTTTGTTCTTCAATTTTACGTTCATACAATTTGGAACGAAGCATCGTCATCGCTCGTTCACGGTTCTTAATCTGTGACCGTTCATTCTGACACGTTACAACCACACCTGTTGGAAGGTGAGTAATCCGTACGGCTGAGTCGGTGGTATTGATATGCTGTCCACCCGCGCCGCTCGCACGGTACGTATCGATCTTGAGATCTTCTGTTCGAATATCCAATTCAATCGTGTCATCAATCTCAGGCACCACATCACAGGATACGAAGGAAGTATGTCTGCGTCCTGATGAGTCAAAAGGTGAGATCCGCACCAATCGGTGGACACCCTTTTCGGCTTTCAGATACCCATAAGCATTATGCCCCTTGATGGATAGCGTGACACTCTTGATGCCTGCTTCATCTCCTGCCAGATAATCCAGCACCTCAACCTTGAAGCCACGTTTCTCAGCCCAGCGTGTATACATCCGCATCAGCATCTGTCCCCAGTCCTGTGACTCGGTACCACCAGCACCCGGGTGAAGCTCCAGAATCGCATTCATCTTGTCATACGGCTGATTCAGGAGAAGCTGTAGCTCGAACGCTTCTACCTTGCTTACGATGGCTGTCACGCTGTTGCCGATCTCCACAGCCAGATCATCGTCGCCTTCCTCGTCAGCCAGTTCTGCCATCATCACCGCATCGTCATAATCCTGCTGCAGCTTGGTGTATTGATCCACAGATCCCTTTACCGCGTTCAGCTCAGCGATTAAAGATTGTGCCTTATCATTATCATCCCAAAAATCCGGGGCGGACATCTTCACTTCGAAGTTCTCAATCATCTCTTGCTTAAGATCTAAGTCAAAGAGACCCCCTAAGATTTGTTAGTTTCTTGCCTATTTCACGCAGGTCCTGCTTCACGCTTGGATCGATCATGTGCAATTCCTCTTTTCATTAAGATAAGCTCCCCGCATCCAGGGCATTCCTCCAGATCAAGTATCCGATGCTTCACCTTGGAGTCTCGGTTACCTTTATATCGGCAATCCTCTTCTCCTTGATCATGGTCACATAGTTATAACTATGCACCAATTACAGGTTATGCATCCTTCACTTGATCATTTGGAATACCCGGCTGCAAGGAGCCGTTCATGTCATTCTATTTAAGTTGATCCAGCATTCGTTACACCTTACCACTCCAATTGCAGTAGCATCTTCCGATCGCTCTTATCCCCAGATTTTCTCGATTTCCTCTCACAAGGGAAAAATCCGGTGATAAAGGCGAACGCGTAGCTTCTCCAGATTGCTTCCGCACTCTCCGTTATGGTGTAAAAAATTTAGATCCAACTTATACACAGGGTAATATAAGAGAGTCTACTCTTGACCGTGGCAGTGTTTAAACTTTTTGCCGCTGCCACATGGACAAGCATCGTTACGTCCGATTTGGTCAGACACTTTTACCGGACGTTTCTCCGTAGGTTCGCCGTAGGTTCGCCGCTTGTCGAGATCTGACTTTCGTCAACAACCGCTTGACGCTCCTGGTTGCTCTCGATTTGTGCTCTCATCACATAGGTTGCTACTTCTTCCTGAATCGAAGCAATCATCTGATGGAACATTTCAAAGCCTTCGAACTGGTACTCACGAAGCGGATCTGTACCGCCGTAGGCACGAAGGTGGATACCTTGACGCAATTGATCCATCGCATCAATATGATCCATCCATTTGCTATCTACTGCGCGAAGCACAACCACTTTCTCGAACTCACGAACCATCTCTTCACCGATTCGCTCTTCACGTGCATTGTACTTGTTCTGAACTTTCTCAAACAGGTAGTCGATAATCTCTTCTGCTTCTTTGCCCCACAGATCATCTTTCGTTACAGAGCCTTCATCCAGCAATTTGCTGTTCATGTAGTCGGCAACTTCCTGCAGTTCCCAGTTTTCCGGTATGTCATCACTGCAATGAGCTTCTACAATACGTTCAATGGAAGGCTTGATCATATCCATAACAATCTGTTTGATGTTCTCGGACTCAAGCACCTCACGGCGTTGTTTATATATAATCTCACGTTGTTGGTTCATAACATCATCATATTGGAGAACGACTTTACGTACGTCAAAGTTATTACCTTCAACCCGTTTTTGTGCCGACTCGACCGCACGGGTAATCATCCGGCTCTCAATCGGTTGGTCTTCTTCAAAACCAAGACGCTCCATCATGTTCAGTACATTGTCTGCACCGAAACGTCTCATCAGTTCATCACCCAGTGACAGGTAGAACTGTGTAGAACCTGGGTCACCTTGACGTCCTGCACGTCCACGCAGCTGGTTATCAATCCGGCGAGATTCGTGACGCTCTGTACCGATGATATGAAGGCCGCCCACTTCAGCTACACCTTCGCCCAGGATAATATCTGTACCCCGTCCAGCCATGTTGGTTGCAATCGTTACTGCACCGGCTTGTCCAGCTCCTGTGATGATCTCAGCTTCCTCAGCGTGATATTTGGCATTCAATACCTGGTGACGGACACCACGGCGTTTCAGCATATCAGAAATACGCTCGGAGTTTTCGATGGAGACCGTACCAACCAGAACCGGTTGGTTCTTGCTGTGACGTGCAACGATTTCTTCCACAACCGCGTTGAACTTGCCATCGATGCTCTTGTACACCACATCAGCCATATCATCCCGTTTGTTTGGACGGTTGGTTGGAATCTGCAATACTTCGAGACCGTAGATTTTTTTGAATTCTTCTTCCTCGGTCTTCGCTGTACCCGTCATTCCCGCGAGCTTGCGGTACATCCGGAAATAGTTCTGGAATGTAATTGTAGCAAGAGTCATGCTCTCGTTCTGTACTTCAATGCCTTCTTTGGCTTCGATCGCTTGGTGCAATCCATCGCTATAACGACGTCCTGCCATCAGACGGCCTGTGAACTCATCGACGATCAGTACTTCTTCATCACTCACCACATAATCGACATCACGACGCATGATTACGTTAGCTTTCAATCCCTGTACGATGTGATGGTTGAGCGTAACATTGGCATGATCATACAAGTTTTCGATACCAAATGCTTTCTCCGCCTTCGCCACACCAGCTTCAGTCAAAGCTACGGATTTCACCTTGATGTCCACCGTAAAGTCTTCTTCCGGAACTAGACGTTTCACGAAACGGTCAGCTGCATAGTACAGGTCCGTGGATTTCTGAGCTTGTCCGGAAATGATCAGAGGTGTACGTGCCTCATCGACCAGAATGGAGTCCACTTCATCAATGATACAGAAGAACAATGGACGTTGAACCATCTGCTCTTTGTACAACACCATGTTGTCACGCAGATAGTCAAAGCCAAATTCATTATTCGTTCCGTACGTAATATCACATGCATAAGCATGTTGTTTCAAAGCATGGTCCATACCGCTCAGGTTAACCCCTACCGTCATGCCCATGAATTCATAGATTTGTCCCATTTCCTGGCTATCCCGTTGAGCCAAATAATCATTGACCGTTACCACGTGTACACCTTTGGACGTCAATGCATTCAGGTATACCGGGAGTGTTCCTACCAGTGTCTTACCTTCACCCGTCTTCATCTCTGAAATCCGGCCTTCATGAAGGGCAATGCCTCCGAGCATCTGTACGTCATAGTGACGTTTGCCCAGTACACGGCGAGATGCCTCACGTACGGTTGCAAATGCTTCAGGAAGAAGTTCATCTGTTGTTTCTCCCTTTTCAATGCGGGCACGGAATTCATCCGTTTTGGATTTCAGTTGTTCATCAGACAGAGCCTGAAATTGTGGTTCCAGTTTATTGATCACATCGACTGTCTTCATCAGACGTTTAACATCACGTTCGTTCATGTCGCCGAAGATCTTTTTGACAAGTCCTAGCATGGTATACCCCTTTCGTGCAAAACAGAATAGACCCCCTGTTGCCGCCGCGCGACACCATCGGATGGATATGCATCCACTTGCCCGGGGGTGACAAACGATATAAAAAATAATATAAATGAATCAACTCCAGGCTTGCCAAGGTTCCCTCATGAAGCTGATTCGGTATTCAACCGGATCCGGTTATTAGAAATAAGCCGAATACCGAGCCTTATGAATCATGTTCATGGTGCTGTGCCTGTCATTGATTATGATTAGCGATCATTCGTTGACAATTCCCCATCAGGACAATGATTCTCTTGCATAAATTGTAACAGTTTGTAAGGGTCGCCGCAACACGCCACGGCACACTTCTTTGAACTTCTGAAGCCTCTTCGATGGAGTTTAAGTGCAAAAAATCATAGTCGTTAGCGGAAGCCCTGGATTCTATCGTTTCATTTTCCAGTTAGATAAGGCATGTTCACGAATTTTGGTGGTAAATTTGGATGAAAATCTCAATATAGAGAAAAAGAATACATCTTTAACGACTTCTCCGCAAGCAATGAAAATTTTGCATTCAATTTTCACGGATTTGTCTATTCCTACTATCTATTAGACGCAGTTGCATGGGAAATAGTTTCACAATCTTGGTTCAGCGACTTTTTTCCAGGCAATCCACGCACAAAAGAGCCCCATCCCATAAAGGATGGAGGCTCTTGTTAGTTTAATCCAATACAGAAGACTATAGTCCCTGTGTTCATTCGTTATCATTAAAGAAACATTTTTTATTTCAGTTCAATTCATTGGTTTAACCTTGTTCAATCAAACCGTATTTACCATCGTTCCGTTTATACACAACGCTGACTTCTTCGTTCTCAATGTTTGAGAATACGAAGAAATTGTGGCCGACCATGTTCATTTGGAGGATAGCCTCTTCCACGTCCATCGGTTTCAACATAAACCGTTTCGTCCGTACCACTTCCAGGTCATCATCTTCGGTCTCCGCATCCAGTTCAGCGGTAGCCACTGTACCTGTCGGATCTTCGACGAAGAGCGTTTTCAGGCTGCCTTCCTGGCGGAACTTACGGTTGATTTTCGTTTTGTGTTTACGGATCTGACGTTCCAGCTTGTCCACCACGGAGTCAATGGAAGCGTACATATCGTCACTCTCATCCTCGGCGCGGAGCACAATGCCTTTCAAAGGGATCGTCACCTCTACTGTATGCAAGCCTCTCGTCGTGCTCAGGGTAACAGCACCGTCAGAGTTAAGGGGTGCATCGAAATACTTCTCGAGTCTACTCAACTTTTTGTCGACATAATCCTTCAAAGCATCGGTAACCTCGATTTGTTGACCTCGAATACTTAAATTCATAGGGCACTCCTCCTTTTCCTTTGCCACTTCATTATAACACGAATGTAAGCGCCATGTAAAAACTCCCGGTGACCGAATAATGACATCTGTTCAAGCCACATCAGCCAACATAGGCTTACCGCCATATTTCGCGATATTTCACCATTTTGAGGCATAATCGTTAATTAACATGGATGGTCTTATTAGGCGCTTGATGATGTAATTAACCGTTTCCGAGCTCCTTCAATCTATTATGTAAAATGAATACGAACTAAGTCTTGAATCTATCAAATTCATATGAATAATGTTCTATGGCTGATTCTCAAATTTCGAATCTATTAAAACAAAAAAAGACCCCGGAAAAACCGGAGTCTGATGCTAGCGATAATTCAATTGGTAACCATCTAACCATATATGTAGGTCGGATTGTCCGGATGATTATAATTTGATTACGTTAGCTGCTTGCGGTCCACGCGCGCCTTCGACGATGTCGAATTCTACGGATTGACCTTCTTCCAAAGTTTTGAATCCTTCGGATTGAATTGCGGAGAAATGTACGAATACGTCGCCGCCGTCTTCAGTTTCAATGAAACCGTAACCTTTTTCTGCGTTGAACCATTTTACTTTACCTTGCATGCACTAACATTCCCTTCGTCATCAAATGAAGTGAAGCTTCGGCCTTAACCTCAGCCCACAATTCAGATAATACCATCCAAAGTTATCCATTGTCAATTGGTAACGTAAATGTTTTCTTGGAATTTTTTGTAGATTAATTGGGGATTTTGAGGAATCACGAATTACTCCAAGTATATAGAAGATTTTAAAGTGATCATACGGCATTTAAGGAAGATACACAACAGACTGATGATAAGATTTACTTATTTATCCTGCTCTGTTCTAGATTTGACTGCGGGCAGTAATGAGATGAATCTCGCAAACGTCAACAACGTCATAATCAGCCCGATAATCGACTGAATCGAAATAAGATACATGCCCAATGAGTCCTTAATGTTGTAATTAGGAGACCCAAACGAAGTCATTGTAACAAAACTGATATACATCGCTTGGGCTATATTATTCGAAATATCATTCTCTATTTTAAACAACCCCAGAGAGTACATGTACATCATTGCGAACCAAAAGATGATTTCAAAAACATTGTGGATCAATAAAATTATCATTCTCAGATAACCCTCAACTTCATATTCCTTTTCTGTGTCACTTTCTGAATTCTGTTTTCTTCTCATTTCATGTCGATATTGGTCGAATAAAAGAACATTTACTTGATAGATCATAATTTCAAAGGTTCTCAATGCACCATATGCGCTAAGTATGTAGACTAACCAAGTTTGCTCACCCCATAAATAAACTAAAATAAACGAAATGACTGACAAAACTAGATGTAGAAAAACCCAATATTCAATGAATCGAATGCGATACTCACGTTTTTCAAAATATTTGGACTTTTTTGAAATAATGCACGTTACTCCTCTAAACACCGAAATCCAGGTCAACCACTCAAATAATTTGGCGTACCAATAAACAATATTTCTTGTTGATTTGCTTCCGCTTTCTGTCATATTTTCCCCTCCTAAATGCGATATAGTGGTGCAAAGAAAAAACAGACCTTTTCCGGTCTGTTTTTTCTTTTTATTTCCGCTTGTCCATTAAATAGCTATCAGCCGCATACTTAGCTTCGTATACGCTGCGTTGATTCCGAGCAGCATTGCGCTGAATCAACCATTTTTGGGCCATATTTTTTAAGGACCACATATGCGTCTGGATCGACTCATCGTAACTAAGGATGCTTCGCAGTTTCTCTTGTTGCTCAGCGTTCATTTTATGGGAGTCCGTCATATCTATCAGGTGATCTACAACAACTTGACGTTCCCCTACAAAGGCTTCTGCCTGATCTGAAGATTTGTCACCTAGCCCATTGACGAACAATTCGGTCAAGTTGGATAATTCATCCAAAGCATCATCTATATCAACTTGGTAACCCATCTCAAACGGTCCCAGCCGTTTGCTTGTTAGCTAACACCCACGTCTCTCGCAACTCTTGCAAGTAGCCAAGAACTTCTTCTCCGTGTGCTTTCTCTTTTTTTATGTTTGTCTGAATCAGCAAATGATTCATGTATTCATACAGAGCAAACAGATTTTTGGCCACCGGATAGGATTGATTCAAAGTCGACATTAATTCACTGACAATGGTCTGTGCCTTCCCCAAATTTATATTTGCTTTAGAATAATCTTTGGTCTCAATGCCATCCAAACCAGCCCTCACGAACCGAATGGCCCCATCATACAGCATGATCACCAATTGACCGGGAGTAGAAGTCTGCACAGAATTTTGTTTATATTTCTCATAAGGAGATGTAATCATATCCAATCATTCCTCCTTTTTATTTACTGTAATAAACTTGTCAAACTGGAAGATTGGGACTGCATTTGACTCATTGCTTTCTCCATCGCTGCGAACTGCTTGTAATAACGCGTTTCCCAGTCAGTCATTTTTTGTTCAAGACTAGAGATTCTTTTGTTATATTGTTTCAATTGCTCGCCCATAATACTTTCGGTTTTCAATGTCATAGTAGCATCTGTATCCTGCTTTGAAGTACCTACCTTCTTCACCAACATATCTAACACTGAATTGAGCTCCGTTCTCACTCCGCTGAATATGGTAGGGTTTTTAGAATCCGAAGAAGTACCACGAAAAGCACTTAGAATTCGATCTGGATTGCTTGTCAGTGCACTTTTCAGCTTATCCTCATCAACCTGCAGCTTACCTTTTTCATAATATTGTCCGGTTGTTATTCCAGCTTCACTCAAAATCCCTAGATTTCCCGAAATGATAGACCTCATCGAAGCTACTGCCGTGCTAAGGATCGAATCATTTTTCAACAATCCACTTTTGGCTTTTTCTTCCCAGTTTTTAACATCATCTTCAGTCATTTCTTTCTTTTGTTCTGCTGTCAATGGAGTATAATCACGATACTTTTGTTCAGAGATTTTCGAGTTCATTAAACCTAAAAGTTCATTGTAAGTATCTACAAAAGATTTGATCGTGTCCGTCGCTTTGGTGGGATCGGATTCAGTTGTAATTTTGGAAGGAGATCCTACGTTAGTCTCTAAAAATGTTAGTTTGACTCCATTTACAACCAGACTATCTCCATCAGGTTTAAATTCTTTTTTTTCTCCAGAATCAGTGGTAATCGTCACTAATCCTGCTTCAGGTCCATTGTTTACCAAACCTAACAAGCTAGACAACGTACTCGATTGAACCGACCCATCCTTGTCTGTCAGGGCTATATTTTTCCCGCCCTCTTTGGAAGTGATGGTCAGTTTCCCGCTGATTTCATCGAAGCTTGCGGTGACTGTCGGGATCTTAGAATTAATGCTTGCAACAACAGTTGACAAAGAATCCTCTTGATTAAGCTCTAGCGATGTATTATTAATATGAAGTTCATACTTTGACGGAGTAGTCCCCCCTGCAATTTGTCCAAGAGTCGTGGTTAGGGTTGCAGTCACGCCGCCAAATGTAAGTCCGTTTTGACTTTGCATATTTGCTTTTTTGGCAAGCTTTTCTACTTCAACATTCATCTTCACAGGACTGGCATCTGCGTTCGCCTCCGCTCTTACCGCTGTCGTATTTCCGCTAACCGTCGATTTTTGGGTGTTGGTAGCTGCAGACAAGTTCATCTGTTGCAATTTATTCGTCAACTGAACAATCTTGCTATTGATCTCTCTATAGCTGTCTCTTGTCCAATCTAGAACCTGTTTCTGTTGATTCAACTTATCGAGCGGGGCTCTCTTCACTGTCATAAGTGACTTGACCATGCTATCAATATCCATACCGGAAAAACCATTTATTCTTGTTACCATTTATGTCGACCTCCTATACCTTTTGATCAATAACAATTCCGGCAATCTCCATCATCTTTGCTACCAGATCCAACGTTTTTTCAGGCGGAATTTCCCGAATCAGTTCCCCTGTTTCTTTATTGAGCACTTTCACTAAAATTTGATGCGTTTTCTCGTGAACACTCATTTCCAAAGTCGTTGTAGGTCCTTGAAGGGCCTTGATCGCTTTATCAATAGCTTTAATGAGATGTTCGTCGCCTGGCGGTATATTCATGCCTTGGCGTTCAAGTTTGGATAAATCCGTTCCGTTCCTAACCGTTTGCAAAAGAATGTCCTGACTGCCACGAGACTCACTTTGTGCGCCACTTGTGACCGCAGAGCTTCCGGTCACATTGGTAGAAAATGAAAACTGTAGATTCATCGTTCATCCCCCGATGGAATTATTTATTATATTTATCGGTTAGTAAGGTGTAAGTTTGAAGAGATTTAATACTAGTTATAAAAAGTTGGTATCCTTAAACTTTTTTTGCTACAAACGCATGGTAATGAGTATTACTCCAAGGATTCAATCGGGGCGGATATATATCTACTACCGAAGAACTGAAACCTGCTTGTTCAAGTAAGACTTGATCTCTATCAATATGCCTATATAGAACATGGTACCAATCATTAATTTGTTCTGAAAATTTATCAATAATAACATCTTCAAAAATTCCACAAGCATGTTTTACAATTAAAACGCCATCCATCTTTAGCATTGAATTGCAATTATTGTATATTTTTTCAACTTCATCATTATTGAAATAATTTAACACCCCGAATAGTAAAATAGCATCGTACTTATTATCATCTTGAAAATCTGCCAGATGAGCTACAACTTTTTCAACCTTCGGTGAATTAGTACAGGACGACAAAAATTCTTTTTGATTATCCACGGCCTTAATATATGAAACTTTCGATTCTAAAATATTTGTTATCCTTCCAGGTCCACAGCCCAAATCCAAAATTTTCGAGTCAGTATTTACATATTTCTCTATAAGGTTAATATCAAAATTTATAGTATCATCTTTCTTATAGTGTGTCGCTAACTCAGGATCAGAAATTTTCGCTCTTCTTTTAAAAAAACTATCTACCTTATTTTTATCTAGCAATTTGCATGCTCCCCTTTAAATTCAGATTAATTTCTTTTTCAATTAAATAAGTTCGAACCCATTTAAGCGCAGCATCATAATCCTGTGGAGTATCTATTTCCTGGCATCTAATAGAAACAGCCTTCATTGGGTTAAACTTCTCTATAATTTGATAGACATGCCCTTTACCCGACTCTAATTTCGCAGCATCAATCTGAACTAGCCCTGACCATTCATAGTTTCCTTTAGTCCTTGAAAAACTAGTTATAAATTCTTCAGACTTGTCTTGAATAATATTAACAAGTACTGGGTCCTCTGTATTAATATCACAGTACCCAATACACTCATTTCTAGACTCTAGGAACAACTGGAAGTCTTCTGGATGCACCAACAGATCTCCATCAAGCGAAATGACTAAACCTTTCGCATGCTTAGCTCCCAAAGATAAACTAGCCCCAGTTCCAGTCGTTAGATAGTCATGATTAAAAACAAAAGTTACATCCTTCCTTACGGTCAACACATGCTCAATAACCTGATCAGCTTGAAAACCAACAACTACTCGAACATCCTCAATGTTCTTTAACATTTCCAATTGCCAGGAGATAAGAGGCTTTCCCTCTAATTCAATCAATGCTTTAGTGATACCTAACCCTAATCTTGAACCTACTCCCGCACAGTTTATAACAACTGTCTTAGAAATCGACATAATTGATCCTCCTGATATATTGCATGAGTAGCATATGCCAAAACTGATTTTGCTGGAGCGTGCACCCCCCCATAAGCTAAACCAATAGTTGCTTCTCTTATCATTTCAGCATCGTTGTTCCCTTCACCCACAGCAACAAATTCACCTGGTATCTTCTTTGCTACTTGCCTCTTTTCAAGCACTTCCAACACTCTGACAATTTTCCCTTTTTCTACCTCAGCTCTCGAAGTAAAACTTTTGACTCCTAGCTGCTGACAAAGGGGCCCCACCCAAACATCCAAATTACCTGTTACGATATTACATTGTTCCTTGTTCTCATTGATAAACTCAACAATTTTCTTGTTCAAAGGGGCACTCAGTACTATATCCTGAACTACTTTAACTGGAATTGATTTTAACAAGTCAACTCTTTTAAGAAAGCTTTCATGAAAAGGAATGAGTCCCTTTATAGTATCTTCTGTTAATTTTTTTATCTCTTCGTACAATCCTAACTCTTTGGATATAATAGGAAGTAATTCTTTTTTTGTAATTGTTCCATCCAAATCAAATAAAAATGTCCACTCTTTCTCCACTTCACTGCCTCCTTAGACGGAAGTAACATTATTTCTTTAAACCCTTCGTAAAACGAAAATCCATTGTTTTGTTTCCTTCTGAGCTTTTATATCTCGGAAAAAGAATTCCTCATTCACTTCCATTTTGAATCCATTTTCAAGAAAAACGTCAAACAATTCAAAATACTCTTTTTCTGTTCTATAAATTGCACTATAATCACTTTTAAGGCTCTCTGAATAAAATTTATTAAGTGTAAGACGTTCATTAATTGCAATAGGTTCAGACAAATAAATGATACTTTCTTGTTCTAACCTTTCACTTAAATCTGTTAAAACGTACTTTACATCCTCATCATTCATGTACATTAACACGCCCCCAGATATAACAAAACGGTTAAATTTCTGTTTAAGAGGCAATTCGATCTGACCGTTCGCTATCTCTTGCATAGAAGAATGAAGGAAAAATGTGGATTCTTTTTTTTGAATGTCATCCCTTTTTTTAATTATCTCAATTAGTTCTTTAACATAATCTACTCCCACGTAAGCTTTGGCAAAAGGAGTAATATACTTAGTTATTCGCCCTGTACCACAACCGGCTTCAAGCACAACACTATTGGTATCTAGCTTCAAGAGAGGTAGCCTTTGTTCCACTTCAAAATTAGTCCATTCTTCTATCTTGGATTTATCTCGATCACCAACTAAAACGACTGGTGCATCTACATCAATCGAAACTTTATTAAATGCTCTCTTTTTATAAAATTCGTGGAGACTTTGGTAATCTATCCTTACATTGTCATTGTATACTCTACTCATGTTCTATCCCCCCACTATTCATTTAGTAAAATCTCAGTACCATCCTTAAATTTAATATATGACGCAGAACAGTGCCCTTCTCTCTATTTCAGGTGGGATTTTCATAAAATCACCATAAACTAGTGTTAAAATTTCTGTATAACCTTTAGGAGCAAAAAAGGTTTTTCCTTCAAAATTAACTTCAACTCTCTCTCTATACCATTCACTTTTATAAGTCTGCTTAAATGTGTTATGACTGGCTAACAATGAAGTCTCTTTCTCTTTGTCCCATTTAGCAAATTTTTCGAAAAGCATAATTACAATGTTTCTTGGTACATACGAAAGTAGCTTGTAAATGAGCTTAAGATATAATTTATTGGCATTCTTTTTCCCTACTTGGGACCAAAGAATTTTCCTACAAATCTTGCATACTAAATTTATGATTGTTATTTTAAGTTTACTATTCGAAATATTGTCTAACGGGAGAATATCCAAAAATATACCGTCTTCTTGTTTGATATGTTCTTGGCCAGCTCGAATGTATGAAGTGTCTTTTAACCTAAGCTTTCCATACACCCAGTTATAAAATATATCTGTTTCTTGCGTCTGCAAAAAAAACCTTTCTGTATTCAATTCTTTTTTACACAAATCACAAAATTTTTCATAATCATTTCTTAACATCTGAACGTCTATATCATCATCCCATGGAACAAATCCCTTATGTCGCACTGCTCCAATTAAAGTCCCGTATGCTAAATAATATTTAATATCATGTTCTTTACATATCCTATCTAGTTCAACAAGCAACAATAGAATATCGCTCTGCAGATGCTTTAACTGCTCTTCATTCAATTTGATATAGTTTACCAACGAGTTCAGAGGCCACGACTCCCCTCAACAGACCCATTCTTCAAATCAATATGAGCTAAAATCCGTTCATAATCATCAAAGTAATCAATTTCAGCCCAAAAATGTCCAGAAATATCAATTGTATCTATACGCTTTTCCTTTATTAATGAATATAGTATATTCTCCCACCATAACTGATGATGTTGATCTCCAATCAACATGTTTAATCTTTCGCTAAAATATTCTAAAAATTTCGATTTAATTTTACCTATACCGACATATTCGCAACTACGTTCTTGAATAGGTAATTCCTTTCCATATTTTGTGATTAGTCCGTTTTCTAATTTCAAAAAGTAATCTCCAACAGTAATCCTTTCAGTATCAACAAGTAGCGCACATTCTTTTTCCGTACTTATAATAAGATCCAGTATGGATTCATTAAAATAAACATCGCCATTCATGATAATTGTGTCCTCAGTCAATTCAGCACGCGCGAACCATATTGAAGCAATACTGTTTGTAACATCGTAAAAAGGATTGTAGTAATAAGTAACATCCATGCCTTCCAATGCTTTGTAGATTTCCGACTTGTAATAACCTACACACACTACTGGTTTAATATTTCGTTCGATCAGCATCATAATATTTCTTCTAATCAAAGGAGTACCATCTACTGGAAGTACACATTTGGGTATCGCCTCGATCATTCTGGATATTCTTGTGCCCTTTCCAGCTGCTAGTATGATGGCTTTCATGGCTGTCCCTACCTTCAATGATAGATTTAACAGGGTAAAGATTTTTCTATGTTCTCGAACTCATTCCAAAATCTATTCATAGTATCATAGCTTCCAGTTGTAATTCGAATCCACTTAATTAAAATGGGATAACTATATATTTTAATTAGAATCCCTCTCTTTTTTAACTCTGTGAATATCACCTTTGGATCATTATTGCTCCTTATTAGAACATAATTCCCATTATTATAGTAATGTTCATATTCACTCTCTCGTAACTTGGATAACAACCATTCTCTTCCTTCCAATTCAGAAGCTTTCAAGGATTGAATCACATCAGGATGATCCATTAATTCTTCGGCAAAGCGTATAGCCAGACTATTCACAGGGTAAGTTGAACTAGCGTTAGATAAAAAACGAATTATGTCTGGATTAGATATGGCATAACCAATCCTTAATCCTGCAATGGATAACATTTTAGAAAATGTGCGAAACACTACTACATTCTCATATTTACCCACAAGAGATATGAAGGTCTGATCATAGAAGTAATGATAAGCTTCATCGATTACCACGATAGCTCTATTTTCTCTCGCTTTTTCTATGATCATTATTACCTCTTCTTCTCTCCAAGGGTCACCTATGGGACTATTGGGATTAAGAAGTATGACAACACTTGTGTCTTCATCGATTGAGTTAATGAAATAGTTAGTGTTTAATCTGAAATCCTGCCCGTATTCGATCGGACAATATTTTAAGCCATACATTTTTGTATAGACTGAGTACATTTCAAATGTAGGTGAAGCGGAGATTACTTTTTTGCCCGGCTCTCCAAATACTTCGAACAATAACCTTATAGCATCATCTGAACCATTCGTTAAGGCTATGTTTTCAGCCTTATAATTCAAACTTTCTGCTATCTTTTTTATCAAATCATTTTTCTCTGGGTACATGGATATCATTTCAGGACTCACACTGCTCATTACTTTATTGAAAAAAGGGCCCGGTAGCCCCTCAGGGTTCTCATTCATATCCAAACGAATAAAATCTTTCCGAATGTCTTGATAAGATGTACGATATAGATTTTTCACATTAGGATTCACAAAATACATTGTTTTTCTCCTTCTCCAAAGAAATAAAATCTCCACTCAACAGATCGAGCTTAATAGATGAATGGATTTTCACCCCACTTGTGCCATCAGAGTTCGTTATACTTCTATTAAAACGGTCGATTCTTTCTTCTTTTTTGAAGTCTTGATTACTATTAACCATCTCCACAAACTGGGATATCGTATCTCCCTCTCCAGTCAAATAGCATCCTAGATAATCAGCAAAATAGTACCTATCTGCTCCTAAAACTTCTCTATTCAGTAGCCCCAACACTGGTTTGCTAGTAGCTATATATTGAAGCATAATAGAACTATAATCACTTATTATTGCATCAGTCAGGTGGATTGCAGGGTATGCATTTGAACTGCTGTCTACAACTATATTCTTAGAGTTATCTATTTTTTGTTTTATTTCTGCATACGACTGTTTAATATTAGGTCTCATTGTTTTCAAAGTTATTTCAGTAAGTGGATGTGGCCTCCAGATTAAAGAAAATTGAGCATTTTCCAAAAAATAATTGATAGTCTCCTCGATCTGGCTATACCAAGTTTCTGTTGACAAAAGGTCTGCAATACCGGTATTAAACAAAAAGGTCTTTCGTTCACGTTGAATATCTTTCCAAAGATTCAGATACGGATCTATGGAATCGTTCTGCCTCAAAGCAGCATCAATCTTTGGAGAGCCTAAATCTAATAATTTCTTCTCATCCACTCCACTATTAACATAAGCTTGCTTCAATACAGCTGACTGCACTACTATTTTATTCACATAATTACATGCAGCAGGTAGACTGACTTGAGGCTTATCTGAACTTCCAGCTACATAGTATGGCACGTACACCAACATATCTGTGTACTTTGAAAGATTCTCAGAGAAGAATCGCCGATCTACCATAGTAAGTGTGTTATATCCGTCGAATGGGTTGTGTACATAGATTGCATCTGGCTTTCTTTCTTCAAAATCATAAACTTCGAATGGAGTTGTTACGATATCCGTCGGCAGATCATTGCCTTCATAACAAAATTTTACTAACTGTCCTTCAGCATTTTTTTCATAATACGGAATGGGAACGACATAAACTTCGCATTCTGGATCGTTAACTGCTTCTCTATATATACTATCGAACGAATCCCACATTGAAGCTTTGTAAGGCATAAAAACAATTTCTAGATTAGCTTCAATAATTTCATTAATACTTTGACTGATTTGGGACGTAGCCAATTTCATTTCTGATATCTTCTGGTCTACCAATTCTACCTGATGTAGCCTTGGTTTAATGAAAAGAACTTCCATCATTAATTTTTGCAAACTCTCTTGTATTCGCTGGTCATTTGTAAAATGATCCGAAACTATATTCAAGCAATAATTACAATTGTCCAACATTTCTTCAGCTTGTTCTTTCTCTGCTAGCTTCACAAAATCCAAACCTTCGTCTACCGTGAATAATAGATCAATTAAATCTTTCTTTTTACTTCGTCTCATAGAACTAGATTCTTGTTTCATTTTTGAAACATCGTATGCATACGAACTAATTGGTTCCAGCTTTTCGTTACGCATCCATAAGCAGAGTGGGAATTTTTTACTTATTATTTGTTTCAATCTTTCTTCCTCTTCTTTTTCAGAAACAACAACACTTAACTGATACAACCGCTCGTAGGAGCTATATTCGTCTGATAATTCTAGCAATTTAGCGTAGAACATCTCGGCGTCTTCATAGTATTGAGATCTCATACAAAGATCTCCTAGCAACTCGACAACCTCTACATTGCGAGGTTGAAGCTCGAACAACTTCACAAGTAAATCTATGGCTAATTCACTAAACCCGTATTCAATCAAGTTCTCACAAATTTTTATATTTGTTGCCATACTCCCTTGTAATAGAACCTTGTAAAGCTCTTCAAACTTTTCAAACTCATGCAGACATATTAAATTAACCAACAGACTTAAAAGTATTTCTTCTATATCTTTTGTTAGATATAATTTATCTTTAGGATGGTTTAAAGTAATATTTTTAAGACTTCTCAACTCTTTTTGACTCAAATTCATTCTGGAAGAACCCATCTTAAACAAAGACTCATCCTTTAAAATATAGGACAGCAGTAAGATGTCCAAGCTGTTAGAATCATCATACTCAGAAACATTGGCCCAAATTTCCCCGGCCATCTTATACTCCTTGTTGAACTGATATGCTACAGCTCTAACATTATCTTGGACCGTAACTTGATGTGCATCCAAATATCGTTGCAATAAAGGATGGCGCAAATAATACAACGCTTCAAGTACGCTCTCAAATTGCTTCTTATTAGTTATAGGGAATATACGATTGGCCTCGATATAAATATCATCTAATGGAATCCCCGCTTTATTTACAATCTCAAAATATTTAATAATAAATGCAACGAAATCACTTTTCTGATGTACAGCTTGCAAAATATGTTCGTATCCCTTAGTTAACTCATTTCGAGATGTATACCATTCTGCGAGTCTAAAATGTGCAATGTATGAACCACTGCCCTCCGAATAAGCAATGCCTTGATCTCCAATTTCCAAACAGTTCTTCATACATCGAATAGCGTCTTTGTAGTAATAAATTTCCATGTAAAATACAGCTTGTATGTGGAAAAGATCTACTTCTCTTGGATATATCTCAACTGCTTCATTTAATATAACCAATGCTTCCTCATATTTTTTAAGTTCTCCAAGGCTCTGACATAAATAGTTTATTAACTCAGGAGCAAATGACATCTCTTTGCCCATTGAGTAAGCTTCCTTAAAATATTGAATTGCTTTTTGAGGCTCATCCATCGATAAATATGTCTTTCCCATATTAAAGAGGTTGTACGCTGATGCATTCTCCTCAACCTCTGCCTTCATTAATAAGAAGTTTCTCTTTGCTTTCTTTCTTTCAGTTAACATCTCCTCCGTATAGCCAGTATGCGTAATATTGAAATCAGTTTGCCCTCCCGCAATTAACTCCGTTTTTTCCATTGTATTAAGATGCTCATGTAAGCGATTTTTGTAGTGTAAACCAACACTATTTCTAAAAAGTCGTATAGATCTATGAACTGTCTTTCTATCACCTGTTTTGAGATTATAAATTTTCGTATAATAATAATCTGCTTCTGATTCTAGTTCACTTAGCAAATCTACTGATTCTTCTAAGTATTCATCTGCATCTAATACAAGAATATAATCGGTTACTGCATATTTTAAGGATGTGTTTCTTGCTACCGAAAAATCGTTCACCCATTCCATATGAAAAAGATCCTTCGTATACTCTTTCGCAATGGAGACTGTTTCATCTGTCGATCCCGTATCGACTATCACAATTTGATCCACTTTATTTTGAACACTATCCAGGCAGCGTCTTAGAACATCCTGTTCATTTTTAACAATCATACATAATGCAACTGTCTTCTTCATATGAGTCCCCCGTTACTTCACATTTATGACACGCCCATACTATATAATATATCGGCCTAATCATTGCCTGTTGTTAGTACTCTATTGAAGGGAAGGACTTCAATATCCGCATCCTAATGCCAAAAATCCAACTACAGCCCCAATCTTTATCATCAATAAACTGTTACCTGATATTTTCTTTATTTGCATCTTTAATCTCTCTTTAAACTAAACATATTAATACCTATGTGAAAGTAAGATTTTTGGTTCAAAGAAAAAAAGACCTTCGAGAAATATCTCGAAGGCCCTTTTTTCGGAAAATTAACGAAGCAATTGCAGAACAGCTTGTGGTTGTTGGTTTGCTTGTGCCAACATTGCTTGGGAAGCTTGCGCAAGAATATTGTTTTTAGTTTGGTTCATCATTTCTTTGGCCATATCTACATCGCGAATACGGGATTCCGCAGCAGACAGGTTCTCAGAAGTTGTTCCCAAGTTGTTGATTGTGTGCTCCAAACGGTTTTGGTTTGCACCCAGTTTGGAACGTTCAGCAGACACGTCTGTGATCGCTTTATTAATCGTAGTGATTGCTGTACTAGCATCTGTTTGTTTAGAAATATCTACAGCATTGACTCCCAAAGTAGTAGCACCCATATCGCCAATTTTCAAAGTAATGCTTTGACCTGCATTAGCTCCAATTTGGAATACTACACTAGAAGCATCCGTGTTATTCAACAATTTTTTTGTATTGAACTCAGTATCTGTAGAGATACGAGTGATCTCTTTTGTCAACTCAGCAACTTCTTTTTGAAGTTCTGCACGATCCTCATCTGTGTTTGTATCATTCGAGGATTGTACTGCCAACTCACGCATACGTTGCAGGATGGAGTGAGTCTCGTTCAGTGCGCCCTCAGCTGTTTGGATCAAAGAGATACCATCTTGAGCGTTTTTGGAAGCCATGTCCAAACCGCGAATTTGTCCACGCATTTTTTCGGAGATTGCCAAACCTGCAGCGTCGTCACCAGCACGGTTGATACGCAGACCGGAAGACAATTTCTCGATTGCTTTGTTTGTGTTAGTTGTGTTAGTGCCCAGTTGGCGATGAGTGTTCATCGCAGCGATATTGTGGTTGATAATCATTGAGTGTTTCCTCCCTGAAATAAGTTAGTTCCACATCCTTGTGGTAAACGCCGCGACATTAAGGTCGGCCGCCCTGCCGAAGCAGCGTCTAAATTATATATCGACAGAATGTAAGGAACTGTTTATAGCAAATTGGAACTTTTTTATTTTTTTTTATTTTCTGTCTCACGGAGCAATTCCATAAATGCCTCGACATTAGGTACAAGGGGTGTTGCTGACTCACGGTTTGCCTCCTGAATAGATGCATAAACCTCCTGACGGAATATGTCGATGTGCTTAGGAGCGGATATACCAATCCTCACCGTATCACCTTCTACTGCCAGTACAGTCACCTCAATATGATCCTGGATGATAATGGACTCTCCTTTTTTACGTGACAATACCAGCATCTCAAACTCCACCCTTCACTGAATTTGTATCTTTTGCTGGCCAGATCTCATGACGTGTCCCGTATGAGGACTGATGAAGGACTACTTGTTTTCCTGTTCTTTTACTCGGGTTAAGTACCACTGGTGCAAGCAAATTCATCGTGGACTTACTAACTTCTGATTGAATTGTTACGATTGAGTATACGGAAACCTCTTCACTAATCTCCAGTTCAGCTCGATCTGCCTCAGGAAGCTCAAAACTATAGTCTGGAGCGAAAACAAAAGGACTTACTAGCAAGAAAGACAATTCAGGTTCGTTTATGGACTGCAAGTAGATAAAGGGAGTCTCCTCCCATGGAATTATTGCAAATTGAGTCTCTTCATCGAATCCAGGCAAACCTTTTGAAAAGTGATATATATTATCTTCTCTAACATCAAGTTCTCCCCACATGCTTGTCTGAATATTAATAATAAGCGCCTCCTTGGCGAAGATTTTTATACAGAAAGAGCCATAGAAGTCTACAATGAAGACCGTCTATAGCTCTATTATAACTATTACATCCCTATATCTATAGCAGGCGGAGTATATTGAATTGAAGCATACTGCTTCACATAGATATCCAATTTCCCCCGATGGTACTCAATCTCTGGTTTGTTCACGGTAACGTTCATTTCAGAGACAGCCGATTCAAAACGAATACTCGGTGCTTGAGTTTCAATCCGTATATCAACGTTATCCATGGAAGCAGGCGTCCTTATTTCGGGAAAAGGCTTTGATTTCCAATTAGTACCCACAATGTTGGCAATCGTATTGCCTGGCTTGTGAATAGAAGCCAGTTCATTTCCTTGCTGAACACGTTCAGCCATGTTTTCCAGAAAGATTTTCTCAATCCCCGAATAGATGCGTGCGTTCATATCAATCATGCTTCCACCCGTATAGGCGGAGAACGCCCTACTCTGATCTACCTCGAATCGGATCGGATGGCTCTCCACGGTCAGCCTCGACGGACGTGTCGTCATTTGAACATCTGCCTTAGGCTGACGAATGGAATACTGACCTAGATCGGCATCAATTTGCAACACAGAAGGTGTTGTATGAATCTGTAGGATGGGAATGGTTTTCAAAAGATCACCCTTCCTATTTATCTAAGGAAATCAACCAAGGATTGAGAAATGATTTTAGCACCTGTAGACAACGAAGCATTGTAGATATTTTCCTGAATCTTTGATTGGATAGACAACTCGGCAAAATCCGCGTCCTCCACTTTCGATTGCAGGTCGGTTAGGTTAACTTCAAGATCACTCAATCTTCCTTGCATAAGATCAACCCTGTTCGTTTTAGCCCCAACCTCAGCACGAATGGCGAGAATTTTATCTGTACGACTGTCAATCGCATCAAGCTGATTAGACAATTCACCTAAGTTTCCGTCAGTAAGGGCCTGGCCAATCGTATTAAAGATAACAAATAAATTGTCTGTTTCTGTAGAGTTTCCAAAGAACTCATTTCCGGTAACGTTAATCGGCATTTGTATGCTCTCACCAACGATAAAGTTGATTTTCCCAGGATCGGTTATCACAGCAGCTGCGTTAGTTGTATCAAATGAACCATCCGCGCTTGCTGGAAAATCATAAGGCTTTTGATCATAGGTTTCGCCATTGAAAATGTATTTCCCATTCAACTTACTGTTTGAAATATCAACGAGTTGTGCCTTAAGTTGCTTTACCTCTTCGTTAATGCTATCCAGTGCCTCTTGGGGATTAGTTCCGGTAGCTGCATTCACTATTAGTTCCCTCAGACGTCCAATGACACTTCCGGTCTGGTCCATCACCGTATCATTAAATTCCAGCCAAGAAATCGTGCTATCCACGTTTTTTTGATATTGTTCGTTGGAAGAAAGTTCTGCACGATAACGAAGGGAGTAAGTTATCCCTACAGGATCATCAGAAGGTTTATTGATTTTACGGCCTGTTGCCAGTTGAGTTTGTGTATTGTTCATCTGCTGTGCATTGCGGTTCAAGTTAAGAACCAACTGCGAGCTAAGCATATTATTTGTAATTCTCATCGTCTTCTATGTCAGTCCCCTCTTATTATCTGCCGACTGTACCGGTAGAATTAATCAATTTATCAAGCAGCTGATCATAGGTAGTCATAAAACGTGCAGAGGCGCTGTAAGCATGCTGGAATTTGATCATGTTCGCCATCTCTTCATCCAATGAAACACCACTAACCGATTGGCGGCGAGTATCTACTTGTTCTACAAGAAACTCCGAATTAGATGTCTGACGTGCCGCTTCCTGAGATTGGACCCCGAGTTGTCCCACAATGGCACTGAACTGAGCACCAACCGTTGCATTACGCAAACCATCAGCTGATTTCATCGGCGTATCTTTAAGATTGGCAAGCAGATTCGCCAGTGTATTATTCCCCTTGATTACGGTCTCTGCTCCTGAGGCATCAGTAGTAGTTCTTAGAGATGTTGCGATCTTATTCGGATCCGCCAGAATCGCGGCGTTCAATGAGATATTGCCAGCTGTAATTGCAGTTCCACCATCAGAGGATGTGAAGAATGGTACTCCAGGAGAAGTCGATCCATCCATGCTATATCCAAGTTGATGTAGACCATTCAAACCTTTGACCGTAACGGTCAGATCAGCTGACAGTGTACGTGCAGCCCCTGTATATGTCACCCCACCCAGAACAGTATTGTCTGGCAGGACTGAGCCTGCTGGCAATGTTATTTGAATATCTCCATTGGCAAGTGTATTGGCCAGGTCATCCATTTGTTTCTGATAGTCACTGACTAATGTATCTCTCGACTTAATCATCCCGTGAACTTCGCCATTCGTGAGATTACCCGCAGCATAAGCAGTATTAAGAAAAGCCGAATCTACCGTTGCTTGTACTGCCCCACCTGTAACCAGTGCTTGCCCATTCATCTGGATCTGGTAGCCCTGGGGAGAGTCTGTGACAGTAATATTCATAATCTTGGACAATTTGTCTGCCATCAGATCACGTTGGTCACGAAGGTCATTAGCGTTATCACCAAGAGACTCTACTTTAACTATAGCGCTATTAAGGTTGGCAATGTTACCAAGATATCCTTGAATTTCACTGCCCTTCACTTCAATATTGTTATCCAAATCCTGACTCAGTGCATCCAGTTGGCGGCTGATCTGATTCATCGCATCTGTCAGAGCAAGAGTCGTCTCTTTTACGATTCGACGAGCAGTAACATCCTCCGGATTTTTGCTCAGATCGGACCACGATTTATAGAAGTTATCCATTACGGTCCGAAATCCGGTGTCAGATGGTTCATTTACAATGGCTTCAAGTTTCTCAAGTGTATCCCGTTGAATGGACCAACTTCCAAAGTTGTTGTTTTCATTACGGAACTGGTCATCGAGAAACTTCTCACGGACACGGGTAATGGAATCAAACTCCACCCCTGTTCCGAGTTGTCCTGGTGTTGTACTGTGCAAAAATGCAAACGGCTCCATAGGAATAGATGCCTGCATGTTTACCTTTTGCCGGGAGTACCCTTCGGTGTTGGCATTGGCCACATTGTGACCAGTTGTGCTAAGAGCTGTCGTCTGTGTGAACAAACTGCGTTTAGCCGTTTCGATTGAATGAAAAGTAGATGTCACCTTGTTTCCCCCTAATTAATCAGGCACGTGTATCAAAAAGACCGATTCGCCCTGGATTACCGTTCTTATCAGCAGGATGCTGATATGTGGCATCCTGTTCCGGCCGAGAAGCAAATATGTCCATTGAGAGATCAATAAACATCAATGATTGCTCGATCAGTTTTTGATTCAATTGATTAATCTCTTTCAACTCCTGCAATGTTCCCGCGAGCTTCTTCTGGACTTCAAGCAATCGCTGTTTGTCAGCCGGATCAAAAATAAGCTTGGAGATCTCTGTGATATTCAGGTTCAACATAGATTTGATCCCACGCTCCTGAAGTAATTCATGAACTGCGCTCAGTCGTTCACTTTCAAGCGGCTCCTGCTGTTTCATAAACTTGGATTCCCTATTCATCAGAGAAATGAGTTGGTCCACATCATTTTTGACAATGACCTGCCTCTTAATCTCGCTGAGTGCCAGCATGTCTCGGTGGTTTTGTTCCATTTGCTGCAAAACTGCAATTAATCTGTCCAGCGCTGCCATTGCATAATCACCTATTCCTTATCAAAAGACTTAAAATACGGCAGTAACTTGTCAGCAAGTTTACTGCTGTCCACCTGGTAAGTTCCTGAACTCACCTGTTCTTTTAGTTCCTGTATCCGCTGTATACGTCCTGCATCCTGTGTACGACCTTGTTCCTCAAGCATCTTCATCGCCTCCGGAGAAATGGATACCTCGTCCTTACGGCGGCTCTTTTTGGCATCAGCCTGCTGATTGGATTCAACGTTCCTCTGATATGAATTGATTGCACCAATTCTATTGGGTTCATTGATTTTCATACGAAATGCACTTCCTTCCACCTTAGGATTTTCACATTATCTTTATGTTCTCGAACGATTAGGATAATAAAAAAAACCGATAATCTTTAATAAGTTTATCGGTACGTTCCAAAACATTTGTTATAGCAAAACTTGTATTTAAGCCCTCATTCCTATGAATCGCGCAGTTTGTCGACAGCATTGTAGGTTCGCCCGCCTATATTGCCGTTATCCTTCTGACCTACTTCTCGAGCCGCTCCAGCCAAATCTTTCGTCAAACGATTCCGGCAGGAGTCGCACATATGGCCTTCACGAATCAGGGTTGCGCATACTTCACAAGGATACATCATATTTGGGGCGTTTTCGATGGAAATCCGTCCCTCACGAATGAACTTGGTAATATTTTTAATTGAAACTTCTGTTGCATCAGATAGTTCCTGTATGTTAGTGCCTTTGTTTTTGCGTAGATATTCCACACAAGTCTGGTATTCCAGTTCAATTTCCTTGATACAATTCGAGCATACATCCCGAAAATTCAACGCATATAATTTGCCACAACGCGGACAATTACCCAGATTCATCGCTAAAACGCCCCTCTCAAACTTCCTCTTCCGAATGGATAATAACTATACATTACCTTATTTTCTCACATCAAGTCCATAGCCTCTTTACGAATATAAAAGGGGTATAGGATGCATGTATGCGCAATCTTATAGATATGTGAACAAGTTATTTTGCAGAAATACACACTGATCTTTCTCAGTTGAAGAACTAATGAGCACAAACCCACAAATGCTATGCGAAAATCAGTAATATGCCCCCTATAATGCAAATATGCAATCACGTTAAATATAATATACATTTTTCCATACACCAATTATGGATTATTAAACTTAAGATCTGGCCAAAGTCAGCGTGTAAATCTCTATTGGAAGGTTAATAGAAGATCCAGCGTTTAAGATCACCTGTCCACATGCATCCAGAGTACTACCGGTTGTATAAATATCATCGATCATTAGCAAGCGTAAGGGAGCAATTTGCCAGCCTTGTGTTGTCGGTCTGAAATTCGAAGAGGCTCCTTGTCCAATCGTATATGAATTGGCTGATTGTGAATACACGTTCTTTTGAACGGATTGAGTGGCGACTTTATAGAGTTCAAGTATCATCTCCATTCCACCTGGCTGAATTGCAAATGCATCCTGCATCGTCTGAATGCGCTCGCCGCGTGTTTTGAAGCTTTGTTTGGTGGTGTTGATCCGACGCTGTAGCAGATCACCAACTGGTAGGCGGACGCCAGCGGCAAGTCCTGCTGCGAGCCGCTCGGCCTGGTTGAAGCCGCGCTCGGCAAGGCGTTCGTCGCTGATGGGGACATAGGTCACCGCGTCTGGCCGCCATAGCGGCTTGTTGTTTTGGAGCAGCGACTGGCGGTTGCGCGTCGCTGCTCCGGGATGAGCATTTGCGTACCATGCGTATGTACTGTGGTTTTGCGCGCGCGCGTACAGGGGCACACTCGCGTTAGGTGAATGAGGGCGAACGCAGGTTGAATCGTGTAATCCAGATCTGTGAACGGGCGCGGGCGTTGTTTCGCGCCCGTGAGGTCGGTGAACGAGTGCATTGGTTGACGCACTCGAGCCATGTGGATGTGAAATGACATCCACATGGTATTGAGCAGGCGTGGCGGGATGAGCCACGGGGGCCAGGGTTTCTTTTGCCAAAACAGGGTTCAGTTCTTCGCTCATTGCTTGAAATGCTTGAATCATAAGAGCAGTTAACAGTTGCGCGTAGCGCTCATGTCCTCTGAATTTGTACATCCCAATCCATTCCTTCATTAGAGCGTTATACTGGACGGCGCTGCGGTTGCATATGAAAGAACGGTTTTGCATGTGTGGGCGGACGCAGTCCGGGCAGCCGATTCCCCGACCACAACGCAGACAGCGGATGGAACGAATCCATGGAATTTGCTGCACACAACGCGGACAGATGCCGGGGTAGATCGGAGACAATATGGCTCTTGTACCACAGGTTAGACAAGTCGCTCCGGGTGGGGCGAGTAATCCATGCAGGCGATGGGTGAGTTGGTGTACGTGGTCAGTGATGCTAGTTAGCCAGTTCGACATCGGATTGTAACCTCCTTGAGTATCTATGGGTGTGTTGGCGGGTGAAGGTAGCCTTTGCGTTTTGCGATGGTGTTCATCTTTTGGATCTGGGCCACCGCTTTCACCTGGGAACGCGTACGACGGGATGATGCAAAGACGACCCTTCCTGCCGGATCATCCATAGATCGACCTGCTCTACCCGCCATCTGTACCAGAGAAGCCTCGTCGAAGAGACCATTATCCGCATCCAAAATAAATACATCGCTACGCGGAATGGTGACGCCCCGCTCCAAGATAGTGGTGGTCACGAGCAGACGTATGGTCCGTTCACGAAAAGCAATAACTTTGCTCGCGCGATCCGGATCTTGGGATGATGTTCCTTCAATATGGATTTGTGGAAACATGCAACGCATGAGATTTACAAATGCCTCAATCTGAGCGATCCGTGTCACAAATACAAATACCTGAGCTTCCCGTAGCAAGGAGGTTTGAATACTCTTTTTTAGCGTGGCGGGCAGCTCCCGCTTCCGAATACACTCGGCGACGGTAGGCATTTTCAGTAAACGTGGTACGGGTAAAGGGTGGCGGTGGAAGCGGACCGGAACTTTGGCGTGAGTGAGTTTCCCTTGCGATGCTTCCCTCTGTAACCGAGCTGGTGGGGTAGCGGACAGGTACACAAAATGGCCATCAGGCTTGCATGAGGACGTCGCCGCATGAGCGAGCATGGGATCATTATGGTAGGGAAATGCGTCGAGTTCGTCGATAATGACCAGATCGAATGCCTGGTAAAAACGCATCAGTTGGTGTGTGGTCGCGAGTGTGAGCTGCGCGTCTTTCCAGCGCTCGGTGCTACCTCCGTATAGCGTAGCGAGCGAGATGTCAGGGAACGCCTTCGCCAAACGAGGGGCAAGCTCCAGCACGACATCCCGGCGCGGCGTAGCGACTAGCGCTCTTCCACCGCGCTCCAATATGTATTGGAGCAAAGGAAATATCATCTCGGTTTTACCTGCCCCGGTCACGGCCCACAGCAAAAACCGCCTCGGCCCATCCCCTGCGGAAGGCTGGGCCAAAAACGCCAGCGCCGCTGCTGCAGCCGCGCTCTGCGCAGGGCTGAGCCCCCACCGGGCAAGTCCGCCCTCGGTGGGGGCAACGGCCGTGCCACGCTGCGATGCACCGCGTGGTACGGCCCATGGCGCTGCGCTACGCAGCAGCAGCGCACAGGCACGGCTGCGCCCAAGCGCGAGGCAAGCCTCGCAGTAGGCGCACGCCGCCTGGCCGCAGGCAGCGCAGGGTACGCGCTGCCCGGCAAAGCTGCCGCATCGGCGGCAGCGGGGCGCGCTGTGCGCGCGACCAAGCCACGCGAGGCGTTGCCGCCGCGGGGCAGGCCCTTCCAGGGCGGCTGCTATTCTCAGCCGCCCATGCAGATGCGCGAGCTGCGCAGCCGCGCGCCAAACCGAGGCAAGCTGCGGCGATGTGTCCGCCAGCAGCGCCTCTGCCTCGGCCGCCAGCAATTGGCGGCCGCGAAGCCGCTCAGCCAGCAGGGCCGCGCCCCGCTCCAGATGAGCCCACTCCCCGGCGGGATACGACTCTGGCATCCCGCCCACCTCCGCGCCTCTTTCCGCAGTAATCCCCGCTTTGCCCGCCATCTCCCCCCCTAGCCTCCAGTTCCCCGGAAGCCCTCTCGTACTTTTCCAGTTTCCGCTGTATATACACCTGCCAATGCTCCTCTCCCCACTGATCCATACCTCGCTCCACTTCAAAATTCTCTACCATCCACGTGGCCTGACTTAAAGGTAACTCCCTGCCTAACATCAACCATCGCGAAACCCGCTGTCCGCTCACCCCCTCAAGCCACCACGCCACATCCACTCGGACATCCAGTGACAGCACCATCTTCCACTCTTCTCTCACTCGGCACACATACAACCCAACCTTCATCTGCTCTCCTCCCTCATTCTCCATGTCCCGAAACGCAAAAAAGCACATGCCAACCGACTATTCGTCGGAGCATGTGCTTCATGTCCATATCTCATTTGTTCTATATCCATTTGTATTATCACTATATCAATTGTGGAGTCGTCCCACAAGTCGTTTAGTTTCCAAAAGCAATCGTAACGATCATTTTACCAATTCAATTAGCATCGTTAATCTTTCTTTGATCATGCGAAACTTTTTCCAATCTGCTTCGTCTATACTTTTAACTTAAGAGTTCTGATTTCAAAAAGGTTCGTGCTGCGATCCCAACAAGGACAATAACCATAGATTGCATAAAAACCCATATTTAATTTAACAGCAAGCTTGGCTACAATGACAAAAAAAGACTACAGCATAAGCTGTAATCTTTAACCTCAAACATGATGAAATTCACACTTATTTTGGCAAGCCGGCATAACTTCATTGAAAGTGTATTCTGACTGATGACACGCTTTAGCCAGTCTGTCTCAGCAGCTTGCACGATTAATGAGTCCGACTGTTGCAAAAAAAAGCATCTACTGCTTTGGATCACGCAAATCGATAAGGCGAATAGAATGATTCCCAGTCTGATTCCACTGTTCCATATCAGTAGGGACAGCAGACAAGTAGGATAACTCCATTCCTTGCCTAAGCATAAGCTTTTCAATAATACGAACCGTTTCGGCTTCCGTACGATCAGCGACAACCGTCAATGTGAAGCTCTTTCCACGGTAAAATAATTCCCGGCAAAGCGCTCTTACAATGCCTTCAATCCGCTGCTCCTGATTGGAAGGAATGAGCATAATCTGCTCGTAGCCTTCGGGGTCCGGACGGGAAAGATGGCGCTGGTGCATGGCATGAACGGCCATTGCCGCCAGGAAGTATATGAGCAGAATCATAGTCAGATGAGCAACCATGGCAACTGCACCTCCTCGGAAGGTCATGCTCACCCATGGCGAACATCCCTGTATACAGCAGTATATGCTGCATTCCCCGAAGGGTTACACTTGCAAATCCCAAACGCTCATATTCCATTCTGATCGACACCGGACGAAGAAGACAGGCCAGGTCGTTCACTCATTCATGCCGAAGCTTGAACATAAGTTCTCCTAACTTCACACTTTGCTCATTTGCAGTAATAAAGTCCATTAACCCGCTAACCAGTCCAACATTCTGGAATGGGCGCGAGTAAACAGAATCCTATAATTGCTATAATCAAACTACATCTAAATACAATCGTATATTAGAGCGTAACCCAACCATATTTAATCGAGTTGATAACCGCTTGTGTACGATCGTCCACTTCCATCTTCTGCAGAATACTGCTGACATGGTTTTTTACTGTTTTCTCACTGATGAACAGGAACTCACCAATCATTTTATTGCTCTTACCTTCAGCCATCAGACGCAACACTTCAGCCTCACGACGAGTAAGCGGATTATTGTCGCCAGCGACAAACTTAACGCCTGCTTCCTTCGAAGCTCCCTCGCTCATTGCCCCTGTCTCATTAAGGTACGTCATCCGACGCAACTGCATGATCAGTTTGCCAGTTACTTTAGGGTGGATGAATGCGTGCCCTTCATGAACGGAACGAATCGCATTGATCAGGGACTCGGCCTCCATATCTTTCAGCAGGTAGCCATTAGCACCTTTACGCAGCGTCTCGAATACATAACTCTCATCATCATGAATAGACAAGATAATGACTTTGACATCTGGGAACAGCTCACGCAATTTCTCCGTCGCTTCAACCCCGTTTTCCACCGGCATGTTGATGTCCATCAATACGATGTCCGGTTTATCCTGATTACAGAATTCGAGCACCTGAATCCCATCGCCGCATTCGCCGATGACCTCAATGTCGTCCTCCATATTTAAAATGCGTTTCAGACCTTCACGGAACAGCTGATGATCATCAGCCAAAAGAACTTTAATTGATGCCTTACCAGTATCACGGTTTTCCATCCTGCTACTCCTTTCCCTTATCCACGTTTGTCGGGATATGAATCACTATTTTGGTTCCTTGATTTTCCGCGGATTCGATCTCTATTCTTCCTTCTAACAGTTCAACCCGCTCTCTCATCCCAATCAGACCGAAGTGGGTATGATCCTTGCTCTTCTTCGCAAGAAGCTCCGGTTTGAACCCAAGCCCATTGTCCTGCACGACAATCTTAACGAGCTGAGCCTGGTATGTAATTTCCACTACTACATAAGTGGGATAAGCATGCTTTGCAGCATTGGACAGACCTTCCTGCACGAGGCGGTAGATCGCAGCCTCCATTGCCGAAGATAAACGGTGTTCCTTGCCTCTCGTTTCAAAAAGCGAGCGGATTTTTGTTTTTTCTTCAAAATCCTGCACGTACTTCCGAAGCGTTGGAATCAATCCCAGGTCATCCAGTGCCATAGGACGCAAATTGAAAATAACTTTTCTCATTTCTCCAAGACTCGAACGAACCTGGCCTTTCAAATCTACTATTTCGGCCTGGACCATCTTAAAATCCTGCTTTATGAGCATTCTTTCTACAATTTCCGTCCTAAGCACTAGATTTGCGAGCATCTGCGCAGGTCCGTCATGGATCTCACGGGCAATATGTTTCCGCTCTTCTTCCTGGGCCAAAATTATTTTCAAACCAATCATTTGTCGATTTTTGGCGGATTCAATGATGCGGGTCACTTGACCCAGCTCACCCGACAGATACTCCAGTACAACCCCCATCTGGGAACCGATCGTCTCGGCGCGCTCCACAGAAGCTTCCACATTTTTGGCACGCTTCTGCAGATCATCCCGACGGGCTTTCAGATACATTTCCTTCTCACGGTAAATCATCAGATCCAGCTGTAACTGCGTCGCTTTCTCATACGCCTGCTTGATATCATGCTCGGAATAACGGACGAAGTCGCGGCTAACCTCAGTTAGCCGGATCCGGGAGCGGCGGTAGTTGAGCTCCAATTGATCTACTTTCTCGATCGTTTCCGCCGTCTCCTTCAGAACCGACTTCAATTCCTCGTTCAGCGTTTTCAGCTCATTCCGAGTCGAGTCCATAATCTCAAACATTTGATATTTACTGTTTTCCATGACTTGTATGGCGTTTTTTATGACGCGGTCTATGGCATCGGCTTGTAAATCCACGTTTGTTCGACTCCATTTCTATCGTTTCCGGTATATATCATACCATATCACGATGAGATGGTAACGGTCTTCGTGTTCTGTTCCCATTTTACAGTCAGTCCAAGCTGCTCTGAAACGAGTCTGAGAGGGACTAAAGTCCTACCACCAGATACGTAAGGTGCTACTGTTGCACTTTGTCTTTTGCCATTGATGATAAATTCTTTCTGGCCTACAACCAGATCAATCAGCTTGCCACCGCGCACGACGGTAACTCGTTGATTTTTGCTATCCCAGCTCGCTTGTCCGCCAAAAGCATCCAATACATGCTTGATTGGAACATATGTTGTACCATTTTTCAGTACTGGCGCAGAATCGATTGCCTTTTTCGTTCCATTTACGGTCATAGATTTCTGTCCAAGCACCAATGAAGCAGTTCCTGTAGGCAAGCCCACTTCACTGGATTTGGATGGCATGGTGAAAGCAATGTTGTCAAAAGCAACCGTGCCTGTCTTCGCACGCTCATCCTGACCTTCTTCCACATTCACCACATAAACCCGTTTCAGCTTCGCCGGATAAGAAATATTCAGCCCATTCAGGTCCACGTTCAGTTTTTTCCAACCATCCCAATCAATTGCCTTAGCGAGATCGGCATATACCGTTTTGCCACTGGCATCTGTAAATTCGGCACGCAGCCAGTTCAGGCTCTTATCTCCCATAACATCCATCGACATGGATGTAGCTGTTGCAGATACCTCTTTGCCAGTGGAACCGTTCAATTGGGCATATGCATACATTTTCCCTATTCCTGCGGTCATGTCATAGCTCAGCTGCAATACCTTGGAGCCAGCTTTTTCACCTGTTCCCGCTGTCACGGACGCCGATCCAGTTACACCTGATGCATTGGTCGTGAAGTTGATCGGGTAGCTAACATTCTCGAAGTTCTCCCATATCGTTTCACTTGCCGCAGCGGAGAGCACAACCACCGTGCTGTAGCCATCATAACGACCGATCGCATAGCCAACTTGAGCGCCAGCGTTCACTGAGGATACGGTTAATTGGTCTGCAGACACTTTACCTTTGAATCCAATAAACTCCCAAGTCAGCGAATCCGCCGGAACTGTCACACTTTGTCCGTCTTTGGTCTTCGCCGTTACTGGAATGGAAATCGTTGTACCCGCTTGAAGCGATCCCAAGCCAGATCCTGCTGTCAGCGAAGCCAGTTCACTTCCGCCCAACACGGTAACTTTAATGGAAGATGAAGCTCCATTGCTTGTTGCAGTCAGCGTCACTGTACCTGGTTTCACACCTTTGATCGTTCCATTACTTACACTCACGATGCCGTTGTTGCTCGATTTCCATGTCATCTTGATATCGCCTGTAGCAATCGGGTTGTAGTAGGTGTCATATCCTTTGGCTGTATACTTGCCCTCTTGCCCTACCAGCAACGTTTGGCTGCCACTCACGGCAAAGCCCTGCAGCTTACCTTCCGGAGCCGTAGAGAACACGCCCAGCGTGTTTACGACCTGACGCTGCTCTGTACCGTACTCCGTGTTGAACGTAAGCCCTGCTGTCTCCTCACCAAGCGGACGAGTTACCATCGTTGTGGAGCCGCCTCCGTCCAGATTCATGCCTTTCCATACACCAATGCTGGTCATGAAGGATTGCAGTTCCGTCAGCGACAAACCGCTGCTGTTACTGTTTTTCTCCGCTGCAATAATGTAGACATACCGACCATCTTGAGAGTAGCCGACTGCTGTTCTCGCACGAATGCCACCGATGCCGGAAGCCGCAATATCGCGGGAAAACGTAGCTGCCTTGCCACCATTCACCAGAATGGTATGACCCCCGATCATCATCTGCAGGTTGCTTGGATCAACGGTCTCCCCCGTCGTTTTGGCTTTCAGCTTGTAATCTGCATTCAACGTCTGCCCTACCGCCAGGTGAGTCATAATCCATGTCGCTGCCGTTCCATGCGCACGCAAAATGTACCCATCTGCCGGCACCGTCATGTCTAACGCCTTTTTATCGGAAATTTGGGTAATCACACCGTTCTGCACAAGTACCTCGGTTGGTGTTGTGGAAGGATCATTCGGCCGCTTCGTTGACGTCCAAGCTGGTGTATAAATATACATCGAATTGGCATGACTGTACTTCACCGAGCCCGATTCGACCGTGTAGTCCTCTTTATTTATCCCACGCAAAGCAAACGTTGAACCATCATCTGCCTTCACGGTGCCATCGAATGAATATTCATCAATCATTGGCTTGCCGTCCTTGGTTACGGTGAGGGCATACATCCCTGACAGTTCGGATGGAGTAGATACGAGGACCCCATCCGAGACCTGTCCACCGATTGGGGCAAGTTCCCCGGATACATTGAAATAATCGCCGTTCACGGCGGCTACTGCACCATTTTCCTTAGCCATGCCACCCGTGCTTTGTTTACTATTCAGATTGCCACCTTTGCCTGTCATGACATCCAGCTTCACATAGGGATTTTGCAAATCCACTTGAATGACGTCTGCCAGTACGTTCACCTTCGAGCCGGAACGTGTTGTTGTATAATTGTATTTCATTAACTTCGCACCCGAAGTCAGAATTTCTTCGCTCAGTTTGCTTGTTGTTGTAGAGGCTGCTGCAGCCACCGACTGCCATAAACTTCCCGACCACACCTGTTGTCCCGCTCCCAGAACCGGTGCAATCCAGATCACGCCTGCCAGTGTCACAATCGCCCATTTTTTCGCCTTGCTACCCTTAACGTCGTTCAGCCGTTTCCCTTGTTTCCCCAGCATGTTTGAAACGTCTCTCCCATCTTGTATATCAATCTTAGATATCACGATCTCTACCATGTGGCAGCAGACAGCGAGATTTCTAGTATACTCTTCTATTAATAGACTACTTTTTGTGGAAAAAGTTACGCCTGTATCCTATATTAGCACTCAATCATTAGAAGATTTGGTTGCCGCCCAAAGGAAATTCTTTTCTCTCGTAAGTATATTCTTGATCCTTTCCTAGAGCTTATAACGACATCTTCACATTACCAATACAAAAAAAAAGAAGCATATAATCCAGATGGTATTATCCCCTCAAGGTAGACAGTGAAAAAAGAGGTCATGTTAAAATGAACTCAACACTGAAAACCGGAGGGGATTTTTGCTATACCAGCTAAAAAAGGCCAAACCTTTAATCAATATAGTGAAGAAACGAAGAAAGAGGCTGTTCGTCTGCGATTGGAAGAAGGTTGGACATACAGTCGGATCATGGAGAAGTTTGGTATTAAGAGTGAGAGCCAGATTATTACTTGGGTACGGAAAAGCCATAATGGAGAGAGTTTTGAGGATTATCGAGGACGTTGGACGAAGAAACATTTTAGCACTGCAGAAGAAGAAAATGATTATCTGAAAGCGCAGGTAGAATATCTAAAAAAGCTCAATCCGAATTTGCACGGAGAGGGAAGCTGGATTTCGAAACCCGGTGCCAGTCCGTTCGAGAAATAAGCAAGTGGGCACCTGTGGTTTGGTTGTGTAAAATTGCTGAAATTTCTCGTGCAGGTTACTACAAATGGAAGAAGAATATCGTCCTCAGAGAGAAACGAGCAGATCGGGATGCGGATCTAAAAGCACATATTTTAGGCATTCACCGGCTTCGTCCTTATTTTGGCTACAAACGTATGCGAACCGCGTTAGGAAAGGAAGGCCTCGTGGTGAATCACAAAAAGGTACGCCGCTTAATGAGAGAACTTCAGATTCGTTCCGTGATTCGCAAGAAACGTCCATTTGCTGGCCGGAAACCGTCCGTTCTTTTCCGTAATGTCTTAAATAGAGAATTCTCGGCGGCAGCTCCTCTGCAGAAGCTCGTGACGGATATTACGTATGTCCGGATTGGGCATGATTTTGCTTATCTCTCGGTTGTGATGGATCTATACAACAACGAGATTGTAGCTTGGGAACTATCCGAGCGAAATGACTTAAAACTCGTTATGGACACGGTGAAGAAACTAAAATGTGGACCTACCTTGCTCCATTCCGACCAGGGGTTCCAGTATACAACACAGAGCTATGCCAAGTTGCTTGAAGAGAAGAAGCTAACAGGAAGCCATTCTCGGCGTGGGAACTGCTATGACAATGCATGTATTGAGTCGTTCTTCTCCCACTTAAAGACAGAGAAGTTGTATTTGGAGAAGCCTCAGAATCTGGAGCAAGCAAGGAACCGAATTACAGAGTATATTTTGTTTTACAACAAGGAACGTTTCCAAAACAAACTCGGCGACCTCTCCCCGATTGAATTCAGGGAAAAAGTCGCCGCTTAATGGAATTTCTCTTTTTTTATTGTCTACTTGACGGGGATATGACCAAGATTCGCATCTGCTATGCTTCTTTTTTAGAAATGTAATATTTTTTATTTTTACATATATCCAATCCGGTTGAGCATACGTTTTAGCATTACTGCCGCTTGGACTTTTGTTGCTTTTTGAAGTGGACTGAATTCTGTTGAACTAACGCCTTGAACGATTCCTGCCTGAATTGCCTTGGCAACCGCATCTTCGGACTTAATTTCCTTCTTATCCTTAAAAGGAGATAATATTTCTTTCTTAGATGTTTGAAGATATACAGGTTGTCCCACATAATCCATCGCCCGAATAATCATGATTGCCATCTGCTCCCTAGTAATCAAGCTATCCGGTTTAAACGTAGTTTTATTGACTCCAGAAATAATGCCAGCTTCTGCTGCCGCACCAATATAAGCATTTATTGGACTCTTGGCTTTAACGTCACTAAACCGTTTGGCGGCTTCAAGATTCCCCTGAAGACCTAACCCTTTAGCAACCATCTCAGCAAATTCACCTCTGGTGATCTTCTGATTAGGTTTGTATAAAGACAAATCAGGACTAATAATCCATTTTGAGGCCAACTCATTAATTATATTATATGCCCAGTACTTTTTATCTGGATAGTTGACCAAATGAGTAACTGGAGCCACAGTTTGATTACCATTTAATAACCCTCTAGCAACTATTCCAGTTGACGTACTTCTATATGCCGTTGGCACATAAGATAGTGAATTTGTGCTGGAATCAACAGCTGTAAATCCTGTTAAAATCGTTGAAGTATTGCCAGGTAATTTTATAGAATACTGACTTTTGATATTTTGCTCCACACTTTTTCCAGTATTTCCATTGTAGAGAGTGATATATATATCTGTTGCATCTCCCAAACTTTGAGCATTGGACCGCGATAACATATATTCCAGGGTGCCTGAAGAAAGTTTAGGAACAGACTCCAATTGTACATATAGCACAGAAGCACCCGGAGAAGTCGTTATACCTGCACTTTGTCCCATGGATACCAGATTCAGTTGTGACAAGGGGATACTCCATATACTTTCTTTATACTTTATACCAATTGTGCCTGTTCGGTAGCTCGCAGCGATCTGGGACAGCCTGTGGAAGGGAATTCCTACATATGCATTCTCTTCAGTTGCTGGAACCTCAAACAATACAGGTTGACTTATTTTCCTGATTGAAGACGCGTAATCAAACGCCTGCCCAAGCTTTGTCTCATCAATGATATATTGTCTTGATGAACGATTATTATGTGAGGTCGCGCTTTGGACTGCTGCCGTATCGCTACTCATTAAAAAAATAGCTTGCCCAAATCCGGACTCCGCTGCGCTCCATTCAGTGAGCCAAGAAGGACGTCCCTCTACCCCAGTACTCCCACCAGTAGAATTGGAGTCCGTGCTTTGCTGCAGTGTAAGTGGACCGAATGTCCCTACCTCAGCATTCAGTGCATTTCTAAGTGTAACTGCACCTCCAGATGTGTAACTGACTGTACCCGTTTGTCCTGCTGCTAATGCAGGCACTGATCCGGATAACTTCAGGGTAACAACGGTGCCTGAGGCAGAAGCGGAATTAACGGCGAAGGTTGTGCCGTTGAGCTGTACCTTAAACTGTGCTGGAGACAAAGATGCTTCTGTTTTTAATCCATTTCGGAAGTTAATCAGAACAGTATCTCCTTGTAACACACCAGACAAGATGGTTCCGTTCCCATATGTATATGTCACGGGAACCAGTTCCAAATAGCCTGCCTGGTTACCGTTCAAGTCTGTCAGACGATTCGTACCTGGAACGTAAGAGAGTGTCACAATCTGTGCGCTTGTCACAGGTGAGGCCAATGTTAGCGTCACAAGATCATCCTCGATTTCCAGATCCTTAACGAATACAGCCTTGCCATCTACCAGTACAGAATACTGGCTGTTTAACGGCTTGTTTAATCGATTTAACGGCTCGTTATAGTAAATCCAAAGCTTATTACCACTCACCTCAGCATTCTGAAATTCAGGTGGCTTTGTATCTGTACTGTTTCGCACATAAAACCCGCTAAATCCTGCAAGTGCCTGCCCTCGGCTATCCTTGATCGGCCACTCAGTCGGCTGATAAGATACACGAACAACTTCTCCATTCGTAATCGCACGACTGAGGTTAAGAGTGACAAGTGAACTAGTATTGGTAGACATACTACTTACACCCACTGGTGCCCCGTCCGCAGACACACTAAATTGTTTGTATGCCTCACTTGAATTGACATATACCGTTTCTGGATAATAGAGACTAATCGTATTCGTATATGCCGTACCTTCGCGGGGCTTCGACATGATGGAATCTAGACCATTTTCCACATCTCTGGCAGAAAATGCTGCTGCTGCATTAAGTGACAGATCTTGAATTCTACGTGTCCCAGTTCCGGGAGTGTAGGCTATTCTCACTACCTGTCCCACCGCTACACCAGTATCCAGGACAACATACACGCTATCTCCCGAAACATAAGATGTACTTACATTTCGATTCTCTCCGTTAACCGTGACTGTGAAGCTTGAGGAAAAGGGATCAAGGCCTGAGAGTAACTCGTCATAAGTCAACCGAATGATCGTATTACTGTACATCTTCGCTGTCTTAATTACAGGAGCCGTTGTATCCAATGCCAGTGTTCTGAAGGACCAAGAGCTTGCACCCGTCAAGCCTGTAAAGAGATTACCGGATTTGTCACGGAACACATTAGCCGGAATATCTATAGAATACGTGGTGTTACTCATCAGACTCGTTTGCGGAATAATACGTAACTGCCGATTGTTGGAACTGTTGATGAGAGTGGTTGCCGTCACCGTTCCCCCATTGGTATTCTTCAAAATCGCTGACCCTATATAAGCGGTATCCAGTTCTTTGTTGAATGTTAATGTCAGTTCACTGGTGAGCGATACTCCAGTTGCTCCATTTGAAGGAGACAGGGATGACACAGTTAGTGCTGTCGGGTCAGAGATGACATTGAATCCCCAATCACTTCGCTGTATAGAACTTATATCATTCCCCTGTGTATCTCGGAAAAAACCTTCCGGTACAGCTATGTATATCGTACTGTTATTGCTCCAATTCCTCGCAGGATCAATGGTTACCGTCATTCTGTCAGCGTTGAAACTAATCTGAGATGAATTCGCATCAATCTCTTCGAATAAGGTATTACCTTGATAAATTTGCATTTTTCCTGCGCCATTTTTTACAGCTCGATTATATGTAAGCTGAATATTCGCAGAAGGAGATACACCTGAAGCTGCATTAACAGGAGTTCGTCCCACAAGTATGGCTGTAGCAATTCCCTCGGTACGGAAGGTCCACTCCTTGTTTAATCCCACAAAGCGCTGATTATCCGCATAAACAAAAGACTGGCCACCCACCATAACATATAAATTACCTTTAGGTAATGACTCCGTTGGTTTTATATTCACCATTTTCCCCAGTTCCGGATCTGTGTTTATATTGTCTGGCACAATAGTAACGTCACTACTATTTATTGCAACCTCTGCCACGATGGAATCATCCTGGAATCTTCGAATTGTAATTTTCTCTGTAGAATTTGCTACTTTCTTAACTGGGTTGATGAATTCAATCACTAGGGGTGCCGAGGTACTTACATTCGTAGCATTTACTAAAGGTAAAGTCGCGCTAATACCTTTCCCCGCCAGATCTTCAGCAGCATATGCAGGCTCCATTCCTAACCATCCCGTGAACCAGCCTTGTGTAATTAACATCAGAATCATAAGACTTACTAATCCCTTACGGGCCACCTTTTTCACAAACACCCATCCTTCCCCCTCAATCTGATTTTTTCCTAATGTCTGATATACAGACCTCATTATGTATGTCGGTCATATGGTAGTTTTTCTTTAGCTAAAAGGGAATAAAAGGAATATTAATCTAGTCTATTGACCCTTTCAGTAATTCGATTGTTTGAGTATGCAAAAAGCCCCTGATTCCTCATCGGAACCAAGGGCTTCTATGGAAGACTGTATCGTTAACTTACAGGCCTGCTTGCTCTTTCAAAACGTCTGCTTTGTCCACTTGTTCCCAAGGTACATCCAAATCTGTACGGCCAAAGTGACCGTACGCAGCCGTTTGTTTGTAGATTGGGCGACGCAGATCCAGCATACGGATAATACCAGCAGGACGAAGATCGAAGTTGTTACGCACAAGCTCAACCAATTTCTCTTCGCTGACTTTGCCTGTTCCGTATGTATCCACGTTAATCGATACCGGGTTGGCTACACCAATCGCGTAAGCGAGCTGGATTTCCACTTTGTCGGCAAGACCTGCAGCAATGAGGTTTTTCGCAACATAACGAGCTGCATATGCTGCGGAACGGTCTACTTTTGTTGGATCTTTACCGGAGAACGCGCCACCGCCGTGACGTGCATAACCGCCGTAAGTATCTACGATGATTTTACGTCCAGTCAGGCCTGCATCTCCTTGAGGTCCGCCAATAACGAAACGTCCCGTTGGGTTGATGAAATATTTAGTCTGCTCATCCAGCAATTCAGCTGGAACGACAGGCAGAATTACGTGTTCTTTGATGTCTTTTTGGATCTGCGCAAGTAGAGTCTCTTCAGCATGCTGAGTAGACACGACGATGGTATCAACACGTACCGGTTTGTCACCGTCGTATTCAATCGTTACTTGAGTTTTACCATCCGGACGGAGATATTCCAATGTACCGTTCTTACGCACTTCAGCCAAACGGCGAGCGATACGGTGGGATAATGCGATAGGCAAAGGCATGAGTTCAGGTGTTTCGTTGGTTGCAAAACCAAACATCAGACCTTGGTCACCAGCACCAATGTTCTCTGTTTCGCGAGCCATTTGTTCAGGGTCACGATTCTCCAGAGCTGCGTTAACGCCTTGTGCGATGTCAGCAGACTGCTCGTTCAGAGAAGTCAGGACGGCACAAGTATTATAGTCGAAACCGAACTTGGCACGAGTGTACCCGATTTCCTTAATCGTATTACGAACGATGGACGGAATGTCCACATATTCAGACGCGGAGCTGATCTCACCGATGACAAGCACAAGTCCTGTTGCTACGGAAACTTCGCACGCTACACGAGCATTTGGATCATTCGTCAGGAACGCATCCAATACGGCGTCCGAGATCTGGTCGCAAATTTTATCCGGATGTCCTTCAGTTACAGACTCCGATGTGAATAGATGTCGGCCTTTAATAGACATTGAAGTTTCAACCTCCCATAACGAGTAGTATGGCGATTGCCCGAACAAAACATTTACGTTGATTCGTTCACTGTACCCTCGAAAGCTTTCCGGGCGGAATAAGGACGCAGGGTCCGCAGTTACGAAGATAAGGATTTTTCAGGTAATGGCCTCAACAAAAAATCAACCTTTCCCTAGCGGAAAAGGTTGCGTACCTCAAATGCCATCTTAACGTATTTGTCAAGACGTGTCAAACGGATTGGGATAAGGAAAACATCCTATAAGTGCTGCTGTGCCTGGCGAATTAGCCTTTTCGTAATCTCTCCACCGACCGATCCATTCTCACGGGAAGTCAGATGGCCCCAGCCTTTATACTGGCCATAAGAGTGATCACTCACCTCACCCAGTTCAGAACCAAATTCGGTATCTGCACCAGCAAGACCTCTACCGCCATATCCCACATTCAGACCAAACTCAGCGGCAATTTCGTACTTCATTTGATCCAACATCTGACGACTTTCCGGTACCAATTTGCGGTTGCTTCTAGCCATGATTCCTGCACCTCCGGTTATTGGTTGTGTACAGTTATAGAGTGAGCAGGAACAGTGCTGGCTAGCCGTATTAATGTTTGTTAGAACTGGTTAATCTGAACAAATGAAATGAATAAAAAGTCTGACAAGTGCTCATCCTATTTCAGAGAATATCCACCACGTACCATGACAGTCAGGCTGTACTTGTTTCCATCCAATACCGTTATACCCCGTCCATCTCTTGGAAAAGAGAGCAAGTGATTAGTCGGTGCTGTCTGACCATTCGTCAAATCAACCCCGTCCGTCAGATCAGCTACACCATTCGTACCTTCACTGACGATCACAGCTTTACCGCTACGCACAATGAACTCCGCGCCAGATGCACCGATCAGTTGTTGACCTGGCTTCACGGTCACAATTTCAACGGCATCAGATGCTCCAGAGACTAATGGAGGAAGCGTTGTGTCTCCACCCGTGCTGCCTGAGTTGCCAGTTCCTGTAGAGCCGCTGTTACTACCTGATGTATTTCCAGACCCTGTGTTCGTGCCTCCACCCAAAGCCTTTTGAATTTGCTGATCAACATAACTCTTCGTCACTACCGGATCATCTGCTGTTCCCGGTTGGCTTGTGCCTGCACCTATTGCCGTATTGCTGTATACAGACCCAACCCACACGCCAACACCAATTGCCAGCGCAGCCAGGGATACTTTCATATAAGGTTTCATGTAATTTATTTTCCTCCTCTGGAAATCTATTAACTTTAACTATAGAGAAAAAATAGTTCTGCGACAAGCAAAACCTCGCTTCTGTTGTTCAAGAAGCGAGGTAGTAAATAAATATTTTACGAATAATTTATCAAAATATATTTGGTTTAGAACGTAGGAAACCCAAACTCATCTTTTGGAAGTTTAGAAATATCATATCCATAACTTTGCTCTGCAAGGCGAATACGTTGCCCTTGGAACTGATCATACACGGTTATGCGATATGAGCCTCCACGCAATTTTTCATAAAGACTATCTTCCACACTCCAACTTAATGTCTGATTGGTACCTGTTTTCAAATCAGTTCCCAACGCCAGCTCTTTCTCGAAGGTTTTACCCGTTTGATCCGTTAAAGCGAGAATTAACTTGTGTTCACTCTCACCCATCTCGATCTCTTCATTACGAGACAGACTGTAGTTCATCTCTACCTGTACAGACGAGCTGCCTGCCAGATATGCCCGTACACTATTGGCAGTCAACAGATACGGATAGAGATCAATATTAGAGAGAGTCACTTGAACATTGATAGAAGTCGGAGGGACTTCGAATGCCAGAGCGTTCACATATGCCGTTGCTTCTCCTTCCCCAGTTACGAACTTGCTGTCCGCAATACCCTCACCCACAAGCAGTCGTAGATCAGAGAAAGTAACTGACTTTGGAACTTTAGCCCAAAACGTTACAATCGACTTCTGGCCTGGTCCAGATGTACGTTCAGATTGTTTGGCACTTGCTTTGTAATATTGGCCATCAGATGTTTTGAAGTAACCCACAAGTTTGCCAAGTCCGCTTTGACGCAGTGATTTATTTGTTATTTCAAATTCAGTATATACGATGTCCGAAGACGTTCCTGGATAAAGGATTGTTCTGCGCACACCCATTTCAGTCTCTCTATCCTCAGTACCCGTTGTATATGTCTTGCCTGTTCCAACGTAGGATACGGGTTGGATTAAGCCCGACGTATTTAACGTAATCCACTCATTCGTTTCTTCTTCACTAACTTTCTCGTTCAAACTTACTTCAAGACGTCCTATACGAAGTTCAGAAGGAATTTTGGTCAACAGATAAGCCTCTGTCGTCATTCCGGCTCCAAGCAATTTTCCGCTTTGAGTATAGATTAACTTCTTATCTCCATCAATTTGCGC
This sequence comes from Paenibacillus marchantiae, assembly GCF_028771845.1. Taxonomy (NCBI): domain Bacteria; kingdom Bacillati; phylum Bacillota; class Bacilli; order Caryophanales; family Paenibacillaceae; genus Paenibacillus; species Paenibacillus marchantiae. Next base: position 468,949 of record NZ_CP118270.1, read on the forward strand.
TGAGTCTATGGTAAACATGGCTTCAAGCTCTGGAAGCTGTACCGTTTTGCTGCCCGCGTTACGAATTGTTACTTTCGCAGCTACAATGTCACTATCTAGCCATGGTAAACGCTGCAACGATCCCAACGAAACACCAAACGTTCCTTTACTATTCTTAATAACCGTTTCTGTTGTCAAACCGTCTCCGGTGGATACTGATTGCGGAATCGCATATACGCCTACAGGATAGGAGAAAACAAAGCCACTTGTACTCGTTGGAGTCGTTGTATCCGTGCTCTCCGTCTTATCCACAGGACTCATCGCGTACAGCTTAATTTTACTTGTGTCTCCATCACCTTGTAAGGTCGCGTTGAGTTTAATCGTTTTAATATCTCCCGGATTAAGCTTTAATGCGTCCAATGCTTTGGTTTCAATCGGATAAATTGTTCCGTCAGCAGTTCGTACTTCAAATGTATAGGTTGGTACTTTAACAGCTTTCTTGCCTTCGTTCTTAAGCACAAACTGCATATTCAGATCATATTCACCGTCATCGATACGTACCTTTGCTGATTCCAGCAATGTGGATAATCGTTGTCCCTCAACAGATAGGATATTCGGCTGATTAGCATCCACCTCTACGTTCGTTGCTTTGCTTGCCTCAGGCAGCTGCAACGCAGCAACTGGTAAGACCGTCTTCTCTTCACCCTGCTCTTCCACGAGCAATAGTTCAGACTTTTGCAACTTCACCGATGTAGGGAGAGATGCCATCAGACTGAGTGCCTTATTAGCCTGAGCCTGAATGCTAACGCTTGTACTATCCTTGTCTGGCGTCAACGGATAATTCGTACCACTCGGTGTACGCAAGATCCATTTGATATTCGGATTTTCAAGTAATTTGTAACTAATATTGTTTAAATTCACACCAATTTTCACATACTGGTTCTTATCTTCACCTGGGAACACTTTAATACCAGACACTTTTACCTTCACGGCAGAATCACTTAGACGAACTGTCTTCGGTTTGCCTACGGGTGCAGTAATACTATAGGATGCGGGTACATTAAACTTACCCAGCGTACGTTCATAGTTAGATTGACTGAAATCCCATTTTACAATTAGGAAGTTCAGATCGCTCAGTTTCACATCACGACCAACCTTCATGACATAAGTCAAATCAACCGTTGATCCTGCTGCGACTGTCTTCTTCTCCTGATCCTTCGCAATCAGTTTAGGTGAGAACAGCGTTCCGCCTTTGGTTTTTACTTTGCTCCAATAATCGAGCATCATCATTGGAGTACTGTCATTGTTCTTGTATGATAGCGTATACGTAACAACGTTCCCATCATCCTGAGATAAGATGTTCACATCCGTTAACCTCACAGAGCTACGTGCGGTTACTTTGACAGGAGACAAGTTACTCAGTGTATGTACGACCTTGTTCGTTGATGTTGTTTTCTTTGATGCGTTGCTATTTGAACTGGTGGCAGACGTTTTATTCGTTGTGCTCGCTGCCATCGCAATGCCAGCGGTTGAACTGATCAACAAAGCACTTGCGAGCAAGCTCACAAACATTTTCTTTTGATCCACTTCCAAACCTCCCATAAGTTGCTTGTTGCATTTATAGTATAAACGTTTGGAAAAGGAAGAAAGTTACGATGTTGTATTGATTTATAATGAAGAAGAAAATGATTAAAGAACACTCTGAATTCTATCTCGTTTAAAAATAAGATTACAAAAAGACATCCACCTTATCGGCAGATGTCTCTTTGTATCACTTTGATAAAAAATATATTAGTTCAGAGTGAAAGTACCTTGCTCGTTGAAAGAACCAACAGCAACACCGTTGTTAGCTCCTTTAACAGCTCCGGAAGCATTAGCTGTTCCGTCGAAGCTTACGCTGAACACACCTTCAGTTACAGTTTTATCAGCATCAGTTGTTACAAGGAAAGTAAGGTTAGCAGGAATTGCAGGCGTAGTGTTAGTAGCCGCAACTGCATCATTTTTCACTACATTGGAAACTTCGCCTTCTTCATTACCAATAACAGCTGTCAGCAAGTTTGCTACTAAAGCATCATCGGAAGAAATTGCAAGGTTTTTGTCAAAGCTTACTGTTACTTGGAATGTATTAGCACCTGTTTTTTGAACTACTACAGGGTTTGTAGAAATCAACGCTGGAGCAATTTTGTTCACAGCCGTGTTTTGAGTGCCAACTACTACTACATTACCAAATGCATCAGTTGTACCAGATCCACTGTGTACAAGTTTTGCTGTATTAGCAAAATCAGTAGGTAGATCAGAAGCAAGTGTCAATGTAAGAGTTTTATTGTTGTTGGACAATACACCGCTAGTAGCAGTAGCCAAAGTAGTGGTACCATCTACGATACTGAACTCGCGAGCAACAACATTAGAGATAGGACCAGTGAAGTTAACAACTACTGTTTTCTTACCAGTAACGTTAATAGCACCTGTTGTTTGAACTGCAGTATTCGAAGAAGTCAAAGTTTGACTAACACCATAATTAGCTCCAGATCCAAGGAATGTTCCAGTAGCATCTGCTACATAATTAACGAAAACTTTGTTTGGAGTAGCACTAGTCAGTGTATTAATAACGTCACTAAATTGTGTACTAGTGAGGTTAGTTGCTTCGATACGAACAGTACTCGCAGTAATCAATTGTACATCATAATCGTTTTTAGCAAGTTGTTTAGAAGCAGAAGTACTAGTGCCAACGAAATACTTCGTTGCATTCAAAGCACTACCAGCTCCATCTGTTGCTAAAGCACGATTGAACTGAATATAGATGTAGTTATGACCACTTTCTTGCGAAGTCCATGCGTTAGTGATCGCAGCTGTTGTCGCTTGATTTACTGGAAGAGATACAGTGTAAGGAAGCAATACATTTCCAATTGTAGCTGTGTCTTTCACTCCAGAAATAGTCAATGCATAAGCATCATCTTTCAGGGAAGAACCAAGATTGATTTCAACTGTTTTACCATCAGCTTGAAGTGCAGGTTGACGGATTGGGTTACCATCTTTATTAACAGCTGTAGTATTTGTAGGAATAGAACCAGCAGAATTTTTCAGAACGTAGTTAGTACGGTCTTGTGCAGAGTCCAAGTTCAAAGCTTTGCTGAATACTACAGTTGCAATGTAGTTACCACTAGCATCTTGAGTAAACTTGCTATCTACTACTACTGGACGTACAGTATCCAAAGTAGGAGTCACTTTTGCTTCAAGATTAGCAGAGTTACCGCTATAGTCTGTAACACCAGTCAAGTAGATAGTGTTCTCAGTTGCATTAAGCGGATTAGTGAAGTTCAATGTTACTTTGTTGTCTTTAACAACTGGAGTTGCAGAAGTGAAAGAAGAAACGTTCGCATAAGCGCTGGAAACGGATTTCACAGGCTCGTTGAATGTGATTGTTACTTGTTTCAAATCTTTAGAAGTCACAGATTCTACTACAGGAGCAGCTGTGTCAACTGTTGCTGTGAAGTCTACAGTATTAGGCACGATTGTCAGGTTAGAATAATCTCTAACATTGCTTACACGAAGTGTATGTGCGCCTTCAGTCAAATCAGTTGCCAGAATTACAGTATCTGGATAAGTGTATTGAACTGTCGCAGCAATTGCTTTGTCATCAATACGGAAGTTACTGGAAATGATACCTTGAGCTTGTACTGGCTCGCTGAATTTAATTTTCAGAGCTTTAGTTCCCAAAGCTTGAACAGACTCTACAGTCGGAACTGCTACATCAAGCGGTGTGAAAGTTGCAGTACCAGTAATTGTTTTGGAACCATCAGCATTTTTAACATTGTTAACAGCAACAGAAGTTTGTTTTTGGTTAACAAAAGTGCTGTTATCAGCCAACAACAAAGTTACTGTTTTCTTGTCAGCAGAAGCAGTAGCACTTTCAATTGTCAAACCGCTGATTGTGTAGTTGCTTACAGTTTCAGCAGAATCTTCGTTAATTGTTCCGTCGAATGTTACTACTACTTGTTTAAGGTTAGTTGCTGCTGCAGCTTCAACCTTAGTAGCTGTAGTTACTACATAAGTAACTTTCTCAGTGAAAGCTTTATCTTTGTAAGTGAATTTCACTTCAGTTTCTTTGTTAGCTTCTAGAGCTTTATCCAAAGTTACTTTAACGGATTCACCATCGCTGATTTTGAAAGTAACAACTTTACCAGCTTCGCTTACTTCATAAGAAGCAACTTTCAAGCTTTGAGCTTGATCGATTGCGTAAGCTGCACCTACCAACAATTCGCGGGAAGCGTTAGCGCCGAAGTTAGCTTTAGCGTCGATCAGACCAGCGTTGATCGCTGCTTGAACATAACCTTTAGCCCAGTCAGCTGCATTGTTGTTAGTTTCAGTTGGGATTTCCAGGTCAAGTGCACGAGTCAAGATGGTAGCCATCTCGGAAACAGTTACTTTACCGTTGAAATCAAAGATTTTTTTCTCAACGTTTTTACCTTCCATGATACCCGCAGCAGTTACTGCTTCGATGTAAGGTACAGCCCAGTTTTTAGCTGTGTAGTTTTTGTCAGTGTAAGAAAGAGTTCCAGTGATCTCTTTCAGACCGAGCAATTTAGTGATAACTTTTGCGAACTCAGCACGAGTCATGTCTTTATCAAGACCTGCAGTGCCATCTGGATAACCAGAGAAGATACCTTTTGCTTTCAATGCATCAAACTGTTGTTGTGGTGAAACTGCTGTGTCACCGAATGCTACAGATGCAAACATCGAGAATGCCATTGCTGTAGACAATGCTACGGATAAAATTTTCTTCATAACCTTTTTTTCTCCTCCTTGGGCGTTCATAACATTTGAATTTTCTTTAATAGGGTCGCTCGTATTCCTCATATATTGTTGCACCCCCTTTCCAGAGTTTTGAGCAAGTTAATATAAATGATGTCTGTGAGCATATCACAGAAACTTGTAAACGAACATACTAATAGAACCATACGAAAATAGAGTAGTTTCCTAATCCTACCTACGTATTATACAATGGGACTTCCGTGCCGTAAAGCAATTTTTTCTAATAAATAGACAAGATTCTTCACGAGGTCATTCTTGGTAAGTTCCCCAATGTTTTTGACTCTACATCTTAAACGCAGCAGATTTCAAAAAGTTGCGGATTCCTCAAAAAAAGTTTTGAACTTATTTATGTATTGATGCAGTGCGGGTATATGCGAGGTTCAAAACCTTTAAACCGATGGTACTGAAGCAGGCTTTGTGTAAATATATCGTGTGTGAATTGATGGGAACGTTTATTTATACCCGTTAACTCGCTCCATGAAGCGACATATTCTTCTAATTTTTAAAAATAAATAAAAGGCATTCCATATGGAATGCCTTTCGTGCAGTTCTGGTTCTATAACTTAGCGAATTTTCATCGCAAGATCGATAATTTGAGCACGCATCTTCGGATCACTGTTTAATCTCAAATACATATCATCAATTGGCTGTCTGTTTTCCCGGTACGTCTTCTCATGCTTCATGGTGGTGTGAGACCATTCAATCAATTCATTCTCAGCTACGACCAATTGGTTATAAGCATCATGGAAGCCAGTGCTCTGTACGAGTCCTTCCATCACTTCTTGGGATACTTCCTGCGTCTTGCGTGTATCGTCTATCTTTTTCTCCAGAATGACTGCCTGCTTCTCGAACTGTGTCTTTGCTTTCATGTAGCCCAGTTGGGCCTTGGAATAAATCGGTTTCATTAGCTAACTTCACCCTCTAGATCATTGTGTATTTACCGTTATTGTATCTTAATCTCTAGCAAATTACAAAAATAGTTATTGGTAATAAACAGTTTCCTTCTATTATAAATAGTGTTCTTTGCCAACTACTTGATAGCCATAAAAAGAACCCATCCCTTTTAGGAAAATGGACAGGTCCTTCCTAAAAAATGTTAAAGACTTACGATTAGCTTAAGGTTTTAGGGAATAACTTCGTACTTTTCTTGAGCAGTTCTACAGCAATTTTGGCTGCTTCGGCTCTAGTCAGATTCCCTTTTGGATTGAACTGATATAACGGTTTTGTAGATCCTGCAATAGTTACAGGACTACCCTCCATAATTTTTGCCTTGGTTATTGCCTGTACTGATGGTCTAGCATAATATTCTATCAAGCGCGAGTCCTGGAATGATTTTGATAAAGCTGCAGCCAATTTACTGTCATTAGCTGCCAACTTGCTGCTCATTGCACGCGCAATCATTACCGCTGCCTGTTCACGTGTAATGGAGTCTTCCACCCCAAAATATCCGTCGCTCAAACCTGTTATAATGCCTGCTCTGGCTGCTGTCTCAATGGAGGCATAATCCCACGTATCACTCTTAGTTGTAGGAGAAACGTCTGTGAAGGTTTGAGTACTTGTATAGTTTAATGGGATATCCAAACCTTTAACGAGCAGGGTTGCGAACTCCCCACGGGTAGTCTGGTCATCTGCACCAAATGCATTGAAACGAAGATTGTTCATAATTCCTTTGGAATACAAAGCATTTAGTAGATTTCTGGCCCAAGGATGATTGGTGATATCCTGATAACTTTTACTTTGTTTCATAACCTTGTAATAACCAAATTCATCAAAGGAAACGGTAATCGTGTGTTTGTTAGTATCCACGACACCGCCAACAGGAATCCACTCGCCTCTTCTCGTGTTGTCTGTGTATCTAAATACTGTAATGGTCGATCCTACTTCGTCTACAATAGTTGGATCATAGGCAAGGGTCAGAGATCCACGGGTTGATGGTACCAGAATACGTTCTGTTGGGAACTGTGTAAAGCTTCCTTCCAGCGAGTATGGCGTAACACCGTTCGTTCCTGGTTTATAACCAGTTGTACCTTTATCGCCCAGTTCCCCTATCCCCCCACTAATCCAGTAGGTATCCGAGATGGGTGTAAAGTTACTTGTATTCAAGTTAGAATTAAACAACTCTGTCAAGATGGTTGGAACAGTAATGGGAGTTAATCCTCCTGTGCTGCGAGGATCAGCTTGCCCTATTACGAAGCCATAATCATTCTTCCGTTCAAGTACGCCATCTTTGGGATCAGCAATACCAAAAAGAAGCTTGTTATCTGGGTAAAACTTAACTACCCCACTGCTTGATTTGGCAGCTGATTGCAATACGGTTCCTTTAGGAAACGACAATTCAAGTTTTTTGTTAAATACTGAATATTTATTGGAAACCTTAGGTGCCATGTACTGTGTATCTGTCGTCACTGTACCTGTGTAGAATACATTAACCGTATCATTAATTGTACTGCCATCTCTGATTATTTGAATTTTGATTGCATTACTTTTATCCTGTTTCAGTCCTACATAGTCAAGGACGAAACGGTCATTCATGTCTGCACGTTTCGTTGCAGGCTCTTTATTGATTAAAACTTGAGTCGCACCCTCAGCTTCAATATCAAAGTGCACAAAGTTTTTGTTCACAACGATCTGTTCTCCCACAGTTGCAACAGGAGACAGTATACGGTATGAGGATGGCTCTCTTACAATTTCAAGACGTTGTGTTGTTCTCGCACCTGTTCCGTTAATCAACTCCAACGTGTAGACATGACTTCCTGGTGCATCAAACACATAGTTTCGAATACGGATCATGAATTCATCCTGATTCCCTGCAAAATCGAAAATATGCCCATCTGCAGTTTGTTGCCCAATATCTCGTGTATCTGTACCCGGAATCGGATTATACGTAAAGATCAATTTAGACCCGGAATACAGGTTGGCTACTTGAGCTCCCCCACCCTTGAACACCAGATCGTATCTCTCTTCACTCGTTACATACTTGCCATCTCTGATAATGAAATCAGGTGTAACATTGAAAATCTTATTCATTTCCTCTGCAGTATATTGACTAACATCAGCGTTAGAGAATTCCTGTCGAGCGTCTGTTGGAACAAGGGTTGGCATAAATTTATCGATGTTGGATACATTGCTGTCCGAGATATAAATTCTCAGTTTCTTTTCAACAACTTTCGTTTTACCAGCACCGTCCTGGTCTGTACCAATAATGGTAATGGTGTTTTCCCCATAAACAAGTGGCCCATCTTTGGCTATATCAAGTTCAAAGGAAAACTTACCATTCGTTCCTGGAAAACCATCAACTGTCTTATTTAATCCATTCACAAGTAGTTGAGCAACAAATTGGTTGGACCCTAATGTACTAAACCCAATAAATTCACCATCAATTTTAAGTTTATGAGTTATTCTTGAATTGAAGGAGTACGTCTGTCCATCATAAAGGTTAGCTACATAAATATAACTTTTAGAAGCATAGGATACGGTCACTTCATAAGATGGATCTGGAGTTCCGTAGTAGAAACGAATTTGCTGGGTACCGTTAGCCAAATTTTTAACGAGATACACTGCTTGTTTACTCGTAAGGCCTGTTGCCACCTTGTCCTGAGTTGGCAATGAAATATTCACCTTGTTGGTACCTGTAGGAAGATACTCTCCGGTCGGTACTTCCGTACCAATGTCTTGACTGGATTCTACCAGGATATAGAAGCTTTCTTTTTCAATCTGTGCATTATTTAATGCTACTTTATTTGTAACCGCTCCACCGTCAAAATCAGGAAGATAGTACATATTAGTAATGGCCTTCACATTTGGAGCATGTGTAAATTTGCCTTTATACCCCGCGCTAAAATTGCCGTATACTACAGCCACTTCGACCGTCTGATTCTTGGCAGTTTCCGTTGGTACCGTTGCGCTAGGTTGTAAATTATATGAATTATCCGTCTTGAACGTTACCAAACGGTATTCCGGTGTGGTACCGTCAGGCCCTGGAATAATCGTCTCTTTGACATCGTTAAATGTCATAGGTGTGCCGTTTGCACTGAACGTTCCCACCTCCTTGAACGTGCTATTACTTGCGCTGTATGGCAAAATCAATTGCACTTCAAGCTGAGCACTCGTAGCTGCCGTAGAGAATGTAGGTGTGGCATCAAGGACAGATTTGTTCTCGTTAGAGCTTAAAATTACATTGAGTGTTGAGAACGGTTGATTTTTATCAAAATAGTAAACGGCACGCTCCGTGATAACAGAGTCTGAGCCATTGGCAATTGTGAATTTCAGATTATTTAGCCCTGCATTCAACTTTAATTGCGGTGTAAAAAAAGTTCCATTTTGTAACAAAGAGGAATCCAGTTCCACACTACCATTAAGGGAAACCGTAACTTTGGACGCATTCTGCACTTTACCTTGTACAGATACGAATTGTGTGTTCACTACAGTTTGCGATCCTTCATTCAGACTATAAGATGTGTTAGAGCCACTGCTCGGATCTGTGAAAATTTTAAAATCTTGAATATAAGGCACCTGATCATAGAGTACATAGAATGTATCTGAACGTTCTACCGCACCCTGATTACCATAAAACGTAACCCGGTTGAATCCCGGAAATAATGTAAGGTTATTCGCAGTGAATTTACTATTTCCACTTGTACTTGCAGTAACTGCAGTAGTATTGGAACGGGTCGCATCTGCTTCCCATTTCATTTTGGTACTTCCCGCTGTTACTGGCACGGAGTTGAGCTGCTCAACCTTTACACGCATCGTATCTTTGGATACGAAAGCATATGCACCTGTTATGGAAATTGTCCCTGAAGTCGTTTGATAAGCCAATGCTCGTGTCAAAAACTTCGCATTGTCCGAATCCTCCAGATTGAGTTCCGCTGTTTTACTGATGGAAGTGTTATCTGGTGTAAAATAAGTAGTCAAAGCCTCCGCAGCGGATGCAACGTTACCACTGAGTAAACTCTGCGGGAACAATGAGAACACCATAGCGACCAACATGATCCATGCCAACGGCCGTTTCTTTTGTTGCATTACGTATCATCTCTCCTCTTTTTAAGTCAGTTACCGTTATATATCGGCCGAAAGGTTCCAATTATTTAGTAAAAACAGCAAAATAAACAAAAAACCTTGTCCAAGAAGGACAAGGTTTGGGTTGAAAGAATATTCAATAAGATCAGTAAACGAGCGTTTCTATTTAGGATTTCGAGCGGGTCTCCGGGTTCAACTTGACGCGCATACGCATCAGGAAGTTAATGACCGGCCTTCTGGTTTTGCTAACAAGTCCGATGACTTCTGCTCCGACTTGGAGGAAGAACATCATGATACAGATCACGACGAACGTCACCCAGTTGGCTTCGAACATCGCAGCGGAAGATTGGATAATCGCCAGTACACCGAAGAAAGCGGCAATACCGTAGATGATCAGCACTGTCTGACGGTGACTGAATCCAAGCTCACGCAAGCAGTGATGCAAGTGACCTTTATCCGGTGAGAAAATCGGTTTCCGTTGTACCGCACGACGAATGATCGCGAAGAAGGTATCCGAGAGCGGCACACCAATAATGATCAACGGTGTAATGAAGGACACGACAGCAATTTGTTTGAATCCAAGCATGGACAGCATTGCCAGAGAGAAACCAAGGAATAGAGATCCCGTATCCCCCATGAAGATCTTGGCCGGGTGGAAGTTGAAGAACAAGAATCCAACAATACTACCAAGCAGTACAAGACACATCAAGGCAATCATCATGTTACCCATCAGGAAGGACATCACGGCAATGGTACCAATGGCAATACCGGATACACCGGCAGCCAAACCATCTAGACCATCAATCAGGTTAATCGCGTTCGTTACACCAACAATCCAGAGAATCGTCAGCGGAATGGACACCCAAGCTTCCAGTGAAGAGTAAGCATCCTGAAAAGGAATATTGACGAAGTCTACACGGATATTGAATCCGAATACGACTACAGCAGCAGCAACAATTTGTCCGAGCAGTTTCACTTTGGCTGACAGTTCAAAACGGTCATCCAATGCACCAATCAGTACGATGATCGATCCACCAATCAGAAAAGCACTGACAAAGCTCATATCTCTTGTCGTAAACCATGCTGACACAAAAGGAAGCAGGGCAGCAACCGTAATGATAAAGGCCAGGAAAATCCCTAGACCACCAAGACGTGGCATAATCCGAGTGTGCACTTTACGTGCATTCGGTGTATCCATTGCTCCGATTCTGACTGCGAACTTTTTGACAAGTGGTGTCAGGGCAAGAGCCAGTCCCATTGACACGATAAATCCAATGATAAAGATCGCTACCATTTGAACATTCGACCCCCAATTATAATACCTGTAAGAAATTATAAATCCCCTGATCTCTTTTTATATATAAATTATTGTTCGTCACTTTTAATAAAAATACCATTTGCACCAGAACGGAGAGGGCAGAAATAACCTGTAGAAGCGAAGCGTTCGCCTTTATCACGAGATTTCAACCTTAGAAAGGTTGATAAAAGAAATCCAGGGATAACAGCGATCAAAAGGTTATTCTGACATCGGAGTGGCCATGTGCAACTAAAAGTTTTTATTTGAGTGGCACACATGTAATCCGGAATGAATTATACGCTGATCACAGGCGAAATGCCAACCTCAATTTTTAGCAAAAACGTTCATTTTACGCGTAATAGCCTAATTTTAACGGACTTTAGTCACGTTTTCTTTGTCCCGCATCACTTTGACAGCGAATTTCGGAAGCGCAAGCATTCGGCCAGCCCGACTAGGTTCGCGAAGCAGACGATAAAACCATTCCAGTCTTAACTTTTGGAACACTTTAGGTGCACGTTTGGATTTGCCCGAAATCACATCAAAGCTGCCTCCAACCCCCATGGTAACGGGAACTTGAAGCGCATCTTTGTACTTGTGAATCCACGGTTCCTGCGTGTCTGCCCCACGTGCAACAAACAGCAGATCAGGTGCAGCTTCACGGATGGAAGCGACAACCTGCTCGTCCTCAGCCGGACCAAAATAACCGTCGCGATAACCTACAATTCGAATCGCCGGATATTGCTCTTGTAACCGAACTGCCGTTTCTTGAATCACCTCAGGTGTGGAACCGAGCAGATACACGCCCCACCGATAGTTTTCTCCAACACGCAGCAATTCATGTAAAAGATCAAATCCAGGCACCCGCTCTGCCACAGGCTCCCCACAATAATTGGCAGCCCATACAACACCTGTTCCATCGGGAACAATCATTTCTGCAGATTGCATAACCTTCATCATCGTTGGATTCTCCAGCGCGGCCATGACCATGATGGGATTGGCTGTGATGACTTGGTGCGGCTGCTTCGTGAGCACAGCTTCGCGAAGAACGTCCACCGTTTCTTTCATCGTTAGTTTGGAAAAAGGAATACCATAGATTGAAACGGTAGGTATTGGTCCGGTCTGATTCATCTTATTTCACCCTTTGCGGCCTAAATATTTAATAATTTGCTGAGCAGGCACTTTGGCTTCCTGCTTCAATTCGGTGATGCCTTCTTCATGTTCCTTCAGCCACTGTGAACGCTGATCCAACAGGTTAGCCACCGTCTTCGCCAGTTTATCCCCATCCAGCGCATCCGTACTGCCCACGGTTTCACTATCCAGACGCAGCATGAATTGATCAATCTTCGGATCATACGAGATACCAACGGGTGGAACATACTGCGAAGCTGCATAGATTAGACTGTGCAGACGCATGCCGATAACGACATCACAATTGCTGACTTCCTGCAGCATCAGCTGCGGATCTGTGAGATCCTTGGTAATGCTTACTTCGCTACCGTTGTTACCGAGGTCACCGAGCATTTCCATGACAAACCTTGAAGCCTGCTCATCAATCGGTAAGTGAAATGGCATAAAGCGCAAGTGAACGGCTTTTTTGGAGCAAAGCTTCTTAAGTCCAGCAGCAATCGCTGTAAGCTCTTTACGATCCGACTCCCAGAAACGTACCGAAACGCCGATCACAGGGAGTTTGTTATGAACGCTTGCTCCTTGAGCATTAACCGCGACTGAACTTACTTCTTCCGCATTGGCTTCAGGCAGTGGCAGACCCATCACCGGGTCAGGGACCACATGAATCTGATTCCACTGCAATCCGAGCCCACGTAAGTATTCAGCGGATTGTTCATCACGTACAGATACATAGTTGCAAGCCTTAAAGACCGAACGAATCATCGGATTGAACATTTTGCGATTTACAGGTCCAATGCCCTGCGCATAAATAAATGTTGGTTTTTTCAACCACTGGGCCAGTTTGATGACCCCCAGGTAGTAAGGGATGGATTTCAGTCCGGTTGCATCCTGCAGCAGACTTCCTCCCCCACTAATTAAACCATCACTTTCCTTGATCGCTTCGCGAACCTCCTTCAACTTCATCCGATGTACTGAACGTACACCGTACATTAAAGTGGTCGACTCCGGGTCACCGGAGAGCACAATCGGCTCAATCGTGACATTCGATCTGTGACTCTCCTCTTCCAGCGCCGTCAAAATTGACTTTAGTACCGCTTCGTCTCCGCTGTTGCGGAATCCGTAATACCCCGAGATGACTAACTTTTGAGAAGTGGTGACCATTTTTTCCAACATCCTTCCGCTACTTGCCACACACCCACAGCAACGATACCGAAGATTAAGCCAAGTCCCAATCCCATCACTCCACGAATGAGTGACAATACAGCTGGCGTATGGATATGCGCGAACGTATCCACCATGGACAATTGTCCAATTGCTGCAATAATGAGCACAAAGATGACTTTACGATATTTTAAAGCGGCGAACACGCCAACGATAAACAGCGGGTGTCCCAGCATAAATTCTTTGAATCTTGGCCGCACGCCGAATGTATCTTCCAGCGTTGTACGTAGGAACATCTCGAACGGTGTAACCGAACCCGAGTTGCCTGTACGGCTCAAATAATAGTATCCAACCACAGCAGCAACCAGTGCCAACACAACCATCAATACGTTAATCGGTGTACGAAGAATATCCTTAATTTGTTTAATGGAGAACGTACCCGAACCACGGTAAAACACAATATATATCGCTACCAGCGCCATAGGTGCAAAGTGCAACAGGCTAACGCCTCGGAACTGGTTGATAACCAGACTGTACGTAATGCTGTTCAGCAATGCGATGACAAAAGGCACCGCCAGGAACGACAGAATCGATGTTCTTACATATAAGAATAACGTTTGTGCCAGTCGACGCCCCGCAGGCGCGTCTGGCTGACGCTGTTGCTGATAGTTCACTGTACGAACCGCCAGCACCATCGCAATGGTTGGCGCACTAATGGCTACCAGTAATGCAATTCCTTGCTCCAGCAACGTCGGTTTGAGCAAGAATAACCCGGCACTACCCACCAGAGCCAGTGCAAATACCAGCAATGTCAGCAGTGGTACAAAATATGAAACCATAAGCGTAATCATTGCGATTGCACCAATCAAGGCAACCAGCTTAGCATAACGCTGAATGGAAGAATCCTTAACCGTGAACGCTTCAGCTTGTCCGAGTTCGAAGCCGTGTTTACCCATACGTTCAATCGCATGACCTGGCTCACCCAAACTATTGATCAGATTATCAATTGGATTGGTGATCATGGCTTTGGCCGTATTCCGACTTGGCGAAGCATTCATATAGATCATACGAATGTTGCGGTCTTTAGTAGCCAAAACAAAACGGTCAGCAATGGTGTCTACATCCAGATTGGCATCCCCGTCACTTAAGGAGTACAGACGAGTTACATTGTAGTCAATTTTATATGAGAGAGTCTCAAAACCGGATTGTGGTTTCTTCAAATTCTCAATAGCTGCCAGTCCAATATGGTGCTTGTTCAGCAACTGGGCAAACATATCGATACTCTTCATCTCTGCATTATCATTGTACCCTTTCACAGCATCACCATCAAACAAGATGCGCTTTACCCCATTCTCTTCGAAGAAGGTAAGCAGGCGTTCCATGGATTCCTGATTATAAGGCACACTGTCTGAGATCCGTGGCAAAATGTAAAATCCTTTATCACGCAGCATCTTCACGGCAACCGGATCTGGTTGCAAAGGCTGCATGTTGGCGTTCTCCGGTGGAGTCTGCAATATTAAGCCGCTACGACCTTCATATTCCCATGGAAGCACAGGAATCTCCCGATCGGCGAACGTTTGTTCAATGATAGGGGTATACGTTTGTGCATTTTCCTCATTTGTGAACAGCACATACGTGTAATTATCGTTAGCAGGAATGACATTTTTGGTCATGTTAGCAAGGTCCTGCCCGTTATATATCATCAGACGGCGAGACTTCTTCAACTCATCCAGTGTACTTTCGAACACCGCCATGGTTGTCACTCCGGCGTCTTTCAAACGAGTCAGTTGTTCGTTCATGAAGTCTTGCGGATGGGCCTGATAAGCCGAGATATCCAATAGCCCCCGATAATTGAAGACAAGCTCCACCTTTTTGGCGGAAGATTCGGTCTGCACCCGATCACTGATGACAGGGATGGAAGCAATCAAACCGATAATGACAACAATCCACAGCCACTTCCGTGAAGCGGTATTCCAATAAAGCCATTTTTGACGCACTACATGTACCTCCTCAAGTGTTGGAACCAAATGCACGTTCAGCTCATGATTTTCATTGCAAAATAGTGAATAAATACCGGATACAAACAGCTTGTGTCAACAAACGTGCATCTATCCGCAATTCATCCAAAATAGAAGTAGACATTTACCCTTTTTACCTAAAAGAAAAGCCCCTCCGCCAACCAACCTTACGGTGCGGAGAGGCTTTCTCATGTTCTTGCTCAGTACTGCATTCGTATTTATTGTGCGTCTACACGCGTCATCACCGTAGTAGCCAAACGCTCAATACGGCTTTCGGCGTCTTCCAAGTTCTCTCCGCGCACAGCGAAGTATACTTTGATCTTCGGTTCTGTTCCCGAAGGACGCAGGCAGAACCATGATCCGTCTGCCAAAATAAATTTTAGAACGTTCTCTTTAGGCAAGCCATCCAAGCCAAGGGAGTAATCCAGCACATCTTGTACAGCGATGCCGGCTACTTCTTGTGGCGGATTAGAACGCCAGTCGGTCATTTTCGCCTGAATTTGAGCTACGCCATCCTTGCCTTTCAGCGTACGGGACTCCAGCTTCTCCAGGAAATATCCGAATTGGCTGTACAGCTCTTGCAGGACATCATAGAGC
Organism: Paenibacillus marchantiae; assembly: GCF_028771845.1. Taxonomy (NCBI): domain Bacteria; kingdom Bacillati; phylum Bacillota; class Bacilli; order Caryophanales; family Paenibacillaceae; genus Paenibacillus; species Paenibacillus marchantiae. The sequence goes on from NZ_CP118270.1 coordinate 484,960, forward strand.
GTTTTGCCTTGGTTTTTATAATAAGCAGCTGCTTCAGCAATTAGCATTGCAGCCAGGACTGCATCCTTGTCACGTGCGTAGCTGCCTGCCAGGTAACCGTAGCTCTCCTCATAACCGAACAAGAACGTATGACTGCCGGTTGCTTCGAACTGGTTCATTTTTTCACCGATATATTTAAAGCCTGTCAGGGTGTTCATCACTTCTGCACCGTAATGCTCAGCAATGACCGCTCCCATCTCGCTTGTTACAATCGTTTTGACAACTGCACTGTTCTTCGGCAGCTTACCTGTCTCTTGCAAACGACTCAACACATAATGCACCATGATCGCTCCGGATTGGTTACCCGACAGTACGAAATACTTGCCATCCTTATCTTTCACTACTGCACCCATGCGGTCTGCATCCGGATCTGTACCGATCAGAATGTCCGCACCCACAGATTCACCCAGCTTCATTGCAAGCGTAAATGCTTCGCGCTCTTCAGGGTTAGGGGATTTCACTGTGGAAAATTCAGCATCAGGCTGTTCTTGTTCTGCGACAATGTGAACCTGCTCAAAACCGATCTGTTCCAACACACGACGTACAGGCACATTACCTGTTCCGTGCAGTGGAGTGAAGACGATTTTGAAATCACGGCCGACGCCGGATTGAATCAGGTCACGACTGAGACTTAGGCTGGCAACGGTATCAACAAATGCCTGATCTTCCTCTTCCCCAAGCCATACGAGCAACCCTTGAGCTTCGGCTTCTTCCTGCGTCAGCTTTTTCACATCCGCGAGGGAAGGAACTTCCTGAATGTATTGAATGACTTTCTCTGCTTCGTGTGGTACCAGTTGGCCACCCTCATGGTTGTACACTTTGTAGCCATTGTATTCAGGAGGATTATGACTCGCCGTCACCACAATACCGCCGGTTGCTTGCAGATGACGTACACTGAAGGAAAGCTGAGGCGTAGGACGCAGGGATGTAAACAACTTAGCCACAATGCCATTTCCAGCCAGAACCAAGGCAGCATCCAGTGTGAACTCAGGTGAGAAATGACGGGAATCATGCGCGATCACAACAGAAGGTTTACCTTCTTTGTCACCATGCTGCTCCAGCAAATAACGGGCAAACCCTTGCGTTGCACGACCCACGGTATAACGGTTCATCCGGTTGCTTCCCGCTCCGATCACACCACGCAATCCACCTGTACCAAACTCTAGATTTCTGTAAAAACGATCCTCCAGCTCTTTCGGCTGATCCTGCAAATCACGAAGCTCCTGTTTCGTCGCTTCATCAATCGAAGCATCCTCCAACCACTGCTGCAATGTTTGTGCTGCTGTTGTGCTTAACTGTTCCATTCCTGCAAACCCCTTCCTTCTATATAAAATTCAATTAAATGCTGAACTATACAATCCTTAGCTTGGGTCAGACAGTGCGAACATGATTTCGCCTTCAGCTACCACTTTGTCGCCCACTTTGGCTGTAGCCTTGCCTTTACCAATTGAACCTTTGAGACGCGTAATTTCCACTTCCAGCATCAACGTATCTCCAGGCACAACTTGTCCACGGAATCGAAAATTGTCCAGTCCCGCCAAAAAGCCGATTTTGCCTTTATTGCCTTCCAAATTAAGAATAGCTACTGCACCAACCTGTGCCAGAGCTTCTGTAATCAACACACCCGGCATTACCGGATACTCTGGAAAATGACCAATGAAGAAAGGTTCATTAATGGTTACATTTTTCAAACCAACGGCACGTTTGCCATCCTCTATCTCTAAAATCTTGTCCACCAAAAGAAACGGGGGACGGTGTGGGATAATCTCTTGGATCTGTTTGATATCGAGCACAGTATAATCTCCTCTCGGGATGTTTATATGAGAATTCTCCATCATAAAGTTCTCATGTGCGCACAGGTGACCGTTACGGTTACGGATCGTTCTTTCGATCGCTGTTGTTTCCGAATGTTTCTGAACTATTTTCAGATGGATAACATTCGGAAACAAAGGCGAGCGCTTCGCTTCTTTCAAACGATTCCGTTCCCTCCACTGACTTTAGTGCGGACATGGGAAATCTGATTATGATCAAGTCGGGCCTCATATAAAAGGTTTTTAATTTTAATGTTGTATGAAAAGCATATTTTCGGTTAACACTAGTTATATCCTTCATGACTGCAGTAGTGAAGGTTGAGATAAGGGGTCTCTCTTCGCGATGACGAATGTCTTTCGCAGGGGAGGCCTCTTTTGACGTCAAACGTCATCCATCATTATACTGTTTTCAACGCCAAAAAGAAAACTCCTGCCTGCGCAGGAGTTTTGCATATATCGTTCATCTACGGAGCGAACACCAAATCATATACATGTTCCCATGTACTCCACTGCAATACGGAACCGATATCCTGTTTGCCCAGTACCACGTAGCCAGCCACCAATCCGCCAGCGAGGGCAAGAACAAGCAGGACCGGAACCAAAAACCATCTTGCGATGCGCCATCCACTCTTCTTCTTCTTGACTTTCGTCTTATCCGGCTTACTGTTCTGCTGCTGTGTATCTGTCATCACATTCACCTTTTATGCTCTCATATTGTTGGCAAGACCCGCCATGGAATCACTGGATGTCAGCGCACGTGCCGCCAGTTGGTAAGTCCGCTGTCCTTGCATCAACAAAGCCATCTCTTGTGTCAAATCCACGTTGGATTGTTCAATGTAGCCTGCACGGATCATGGCTGTTGCTTCACGTGTAGCTGCATTAGCTCCAAATACATCATCCTCGGTCAGACCCGCATCCAGACCAAACAGATTATCCGCATACTGCACAAGCCCTTCCGGGCGCTCGATATCTACGAGTTGCAATTGGGCTCCAATCGTTGCATTGGCTTCATTGCCACGACGGATCAACAGATTGCCTTTTTCATCAAATGCAACCTTGCTGTTATTCGGTGCCGTAATGCGATTACCTTGACGATCCAATGCAAAGTGGCCTTCGCCATTGACCAATACCATCATGTCTGGCGCATTGGGATTCGTTTTGGGTCTAGTATCAGGGACAAAATGGAATGCACCCTGACGCGTCCACATTTTCTCACCATTCGCTTCAACGGCGAACATCGCATTGCCTTCAATCGCCAGATCGGTAGGACTACCTGTCTCATTGAGCGTACCCTGACTCATATCCTTTGTCACATCAGCCAAACGTACACCAAACCCAAGGTTGTATCCCATCGGGGTCGAGCGTCCATCCAGCTTGTACTTGTCCGGTTGCTGCTGCACACGTGTCAGTACATCTTCGAAGGCTGCTTGCTTACTCTTATAGCCTGCCGTATTCACGTTGGCAATATTATCGGAAATGACATCCAGACGCTGCTGTATTCCGGTCATGGAGACCATTGCACTAATCATGGAATTATTCATTCGGTGGTTACCCTCCCTGGTTCTACCCTCCCAAACCCTCCCTGGTAGGGGAGGGCCCCAGATGGCGCTGCCCTCTGGACTCCCGAAAACAGGCGGAGTGGGTGCGTGGGGTACGATCTTGCTAAGTGACGGTGGTGTGTGTGCGCCGCGACTGCCGGGCTATGATTCCCACCATAGTTTCACATGGCTGAATCATAGCCCGGCACGCTCTTTATGCGGCGTGTAGCTCCGCGTGGTCTCTCCTTGCTTTGCTTCGCAAAGGACTGTCGAGACCGTCGCTGCGCTCAGCTTAATGCTGCGCAATCCTCGCATAAGCTCGGCTGCGGTTAGGCTTTTGCGCTCCGCGTGGTCTCTCCCTGCTTTGCTTCGCAAAGGACTGTCGAGACCGTCGCTGCGCTCAGCTTAATGCTGCGCAATCCTCGCATAAGCTCGGCTGCGGTTAGGCTTTTGCGCTCCGCGTGGTCTCTCCCTGCTTTGCTTCGCAAAGGACTGTCGAGACCATCGCTGCGCTCAGCTTAATGCTGCGCAATCCTCGCATAAGCTCGGCTGCGTTTAAGCTTGCGCTTCGCGTGAGCCTCTCTGCTTTGCTTCGCAAAGGGCGTTTGGCTCTCCGCTACGCGGCTATATTATACGTTGGCGTTATACACGCCCAACTTCATTGACGGCTTTATCCAGACTGCGGTCGTAGAATTGTACGACCTTCTGGTTCGCTTCATATGCACGGAATGCTGCGTTCATATCTACAGTTGCCTGTGATGCATCCACATTCGAACCTTCCAGGTAGCCCTGACGGATCTGCACATTATCACCGGCAGCCATCATCCGAGCGGTTGCTCCATTCTGATCATTCAGGCTGAAATTACCATCGCCTTGACGTACCAGTTGGTTGGGTTGATCGATGACACTGATTCCCAATGTAACACCTGTGGGTGCACCCGTCTCTGCATTAACAAGACGACCTTGCTCATCCACTTTAAATTGGTCTACCGAGCCTGTCAATACAACAGGTTGTCCATTATTATCCAGAACTTGTGAACCTGTTGAGCTGAGCAGCTGTCCAGTTCCTGTAACCTCGAAGTGACCATCACGTGTATATCTTCTGTTGCCTTCTGCATCCTGTACTGTAAAATACGCCTGAGGTTGGTAAGTTACCGTGCCATCAGCTCGTACAAATTTGCCTGAACCGTCAAACGGGACAGGTTGTCCTGTCTGTGGATCATTCACGGCCAGATTGGACGAAATGGCAAAATCACTCTTTTGCCCACTTTCCATAATGGCTCCCTGCAAATTCATGGACAAACTTTCTTCCGCGAACACACCTGTGTTCAGCTTGCCCAGCCGCTTTGTCGGAAGATTGGCATCTCCGCCTACCAAAGTAATGAGCATTTCCGGGAAAGAACGGCTTACGCTGTTCACTTGTTTATATCCCGTTGTGTTCATATTTACGATGTTCTGCGTTGCGGTGTCATGGCGGCGTTGTTGCGTAATCATTCCCGCGGTAGCGGTGTACAGACCTCTTAACATGTATTAACCCCTCTCCTCAAGCGCTTGTCCTGCATTACAGGATGGCTACTTGTCCGTTCTGCTTCCCGAGCTTGGGCGAACCTTTGCTTTTTATATCGGCAGATTAGAACTTTTTCTTAACTACTTGATCCAAATTATTCAACATAATGCCTGTTCCCTTCACGACACAATGCATCGGATCCTCTGCAACCCATACCGGTACATGCAATTCATTGGACAACAGTTCGTCCAGTCCGTTCAGCAAAGCGCCTCCACCTGTCAACACGACACCTCGGTCAATAATGTCTGCCGCTAATTCTGGTGGCGTCCGCTCCAATACCGACTTGGCTGCCACGATAATAGATTGCACGGAATCCCATAGCGCCTCTTGCACTTCATTTCCCGACACCGTTACGGTAACAGGCAAACCGGATACCATATCCCGTCCGCGAATGTCCATCTCTGTTTGACGACCACCCGGATGCACGGAACCAATCGCAATTTTGAGATCTTCGGCTGTACGTTCACCGATCATGAGCTTGTATTTGGCTTTTATAAACTTGGTAATCGCTTCGTCGAACTTGTCCCCTGCGACTTTAATAGAAGAGGCGGTGACTACGTCGCCCATAGACAGGACTGCAACGTCAGTCGTTCCGCCGCCGATATCCACGACCATATTGCCGCTCGGCTGAAAAATATCCATCCCCGCACCGATCGCTGCCGCTTTCGGCTCTTCTTCCAGAAATACTTCTTTGGCACCGCTGCGCTCAGCAGCTTCACGGATAGCCTTCTGCTCCACGGAAGTAATGTTGGTTGGTGCACAGATCAGAATACGCGGGTGACTGTACCAGCTTCTTGCCCCCACACGATTAATGAAATGTCTAAGCATTGCTTCCGTAATCTCGAAGTCCGCAATAACACCGTCACGCAGCGGTCTAATGGCAACAATGTTACCTGGAGTACGCCCCACCATACGACGCGCTTCTTCCCCAACAGCAAGGACCCGCTTCGTATCGCTTTCAATGGTCACGACGGAAGGTTCATCGAGGACAACCCCACTTCCTTTCACGTGAATAAGCACGTTCGCCGTGCCAAGATCAATACCGATATCCTTGCTAAACATAAAAGAGCCCCCAAAGTGATATTATTTGGTCAGCGTATCCTGTGAAAAAGAGTCCCTTATCACGTCACCGCTCGTTCGACAAAGTGCAACATATATATGTAAAAATTGGACTGATAAGATGTCATAATTCGATCCTGTACCAGCTTTTAACATATCATACTTCAGGGGAGGGATTCAATGCATGTGTGAGCTTTTTGGCCTACGTCTTTCCGCAGGTCTCTACGATTTAGCGGAAGCCAGCACCTCGCGTTTTTTACCGCTTGTTTTTTTGTATTTAATTTTGGTCGCTTCACCGCCCCGCAAATGACGGATGGACTTGTGATACTCCAGAATGTGTTTCACCTGGTCAGCAAGATCAGGGTTAATTTCCGGCAGACGCTCCGTCAGATCCTTATGCACAGTACTCTTTGACACGCCGAATTCCTTGGCTATGGTACGGACCGTATTCCTCGTCTCAACAATGCAGCGACCAATTTTTATGGTCCGTTCCTTGATGTAATCGTGCACGCTCCCGCCTCCCTACTGTGTGGATAGTTTGGTACATTATATGAGGAGCATGCCTATATATTCGCGGTTTAAAGGTGTGACAAGCTTCGAAGGTCCCATTATTTTCTGAAAAGCACAAAAAGAGCAGAGGAGAATTCCCTCTGCCCGTCATGTTGCTGCGGTAAAAATCATTTTATTTTTCCGGAAGATATCCTTGCGGGTTAACCGGTTGTCCGTCTTCGTAAACTTCAAAGTGAAGGTGGTTGCCCAGCGTTTTTTCCAGTTCATTAACGCCAGCCGATGCAATTGCATCTCCTTGCTTCACTTCATCATCCTGTTTCACTTTGACGTCAGCCAGGCTTTGGTATACGGTTTTGAGGTTATCACTGTGTGTGATTTCCACAACTTGACCTGTCAGCGGGTTTTGTTCAACCCGGGTAACTTTTCCGCCGAGTGCTGCTTTGACTTCGAACGTTTTGTTATCCCCACGTGCCAGATCTACACCCGTGTTCGGAATAAATGTGTCATTGTACTGCACCATCGCTGCTTCATGTTCCTCAGTTGAAGCTTCGTTGTCATAGAAAGGTTTTACTACCGAAATTTCGGACGGAACCGCTACCGGCCATACAAAATTCTCCGACTTTGCAACAACTTCCACACTTTCCTGTTCTCCGTTAACCGCTGTTCCTTCTGTACCCGATGCGCCCGTTTCTACTACCCCACTTGTAGGGTCCGAGTTCAGCGTTTTGTCGCCTGTGCCCTGATAGACCCACACTAAGGTTAGTATAATGCCTGCTGCTGCGATGTAGGCTGCCGGGAAGACCCAACGTTTGGACATTGCTCTTTTCCATGAAGAGGGCTGGCTAGCCGGTACTCCTTGAGTTGTTTTAGGAGTTTCTTCTTGGCCTGTTTTTTTGTTTTGTTCATTCATCTTAATCACCTCAGTAACAAGTGTTACCGGGTGCAACTCTTTTATACACGCGCGACTCTAATTATTTTCACAGAACTTTCAAAGAGTGCTATATAAGGCGAAAAAGGGGGATACACTGGACCACTCCGCGCGCAGAACAACCTTTCGGCCGCTGTTACTCCCAGATTTCTTTCTATCACCTTCTTCAAAGGTGAAATCCGGGAGTAAAGGCGGACGCTCCGCTCCTACAGCTTTTTTCTGCTCTCTCCGTTCCGGTGTAACTATTAATTGCAACTGATATAGCCAAGTTTTGAAAGCTCAGGAAGGGGTTGCTGGTAGAGAAGCCTGGATTGCTGTAATAGCCAATCCTTCTAAGAAGTGAGTTCATTAGCTGAAAGCAACATGATATAGGCTGTGATTCGTTAATACCGATTTAAGGAGCCATAGGTTCGTTAAAGTGAGATGAGAGATTAGCGAGGCCGCGGCACTAATGACTGTTCCATCTAACATCATGCTTAGTTAATGAAATTTTCTAACGAACTCAGGTGGCCTTATTGATGGAAAAGTCGCAACCTGGAGATTCTAGCGAACCTTAGGCACGCTAATTACTCTTTTTGGCGCTTTATCGGCTCCATTTCGTGATATGTCATGATATAGCGCTTCTGAGATTCGTTAGCTTCTCAAACGTACACCGAGAGTAGGAAAACTGCACAGTTCCACTTCACTGTTAAACTGTTGTTAATCTGTTCGTCGTTTTACATCTGTTAATAATCTATTGCTCTATCCTTATCCAACCGTATTCATGTTTCCTACTTTGAAGCCAGCATCTTGGATGCCTGTCCGAAGGAGATGCCTGTGTAGTAGTGTTTGAGAATCTGGGTCGCGGTGTGACCCTCTTGTGCCATGCCGTTGGCTCCCCACTGGCTCATGCCGACTCCATGACCGTATCCATACGTTGTAATCTGAACCTCATCTCCATCGGTCTTCCAGCTGAACTGGCTGGATCGAAGCCCAAGCAACTTTCGAGCCTCCGGTCCGCTAAACGTTTTACCTGCAATCTGTATCTCCTTGATCCGATGGCCTTCCGTTGTAGACAATACTTCCATCCAACCACCGCTCTGCTGCGCGCTCACAGGGATGGCATTCGCCCCCAGATTCAACTTCTGGAGAATCTCACTGCGCTTCATCGTGATGGTTTCCTCAAAGCCCGGAGCTAGGTTTTTATCCCACGGACTCGCTACACTTTGCAAATAAGGTACAGGGTTCCCCCATACATCCTCTGCATTCTCAGTATAACCATTACTTGTAGAGAAAAAGGATGCGGTAATCGCCTTACCTTGATATGTCATGACGGAATCCTTGCTTTCGCGGACAGCCTGCTGCAGCTTCTCCCATTCCTTCGCTTTCCCCAGACGCGTCCAGTCCGCTTTTACTTGTTCTGGTGGTATGAACACCTGATGACTCACGGTATCTGTTACATCGGCTTCTCCTGAAGGTACACCGCTTGTATCGTTGGCTGCCAGCCTTCTCACGATAAATGTCCTTGCAGCGATGGCCTGTGCCTTCAGAGCTTCCAATCTGAACTCAGCTGGCATCTCGGCAGCGACAACTCCGGTAACATAATCTTCAAGTGGAAGATTCATCGTCGTACCGGTTGCAGACAGGTACACCCTTACTTGAGGTTCAGGGTAGGTAACAGGTACAGCTGGAGAAGGTGCTGGAGTCGTTACACTGCCTGTACCTGGTGGGACCGGGATCGGTTTAACCGGATCATTCGTCCGCGGCCAGACCAGAATGGCGGGGATCAACAGCGCAAGTGCAAGCACTGCCGATACAGCCGCCGCTGGCTGCCAGCGAGTATTGTTCTTTCCCCATCTGCGGCCTCGGCCAAACGTACGCATTCGGCGGCGCTTCACACGACGAAACTGGTCTAATTCAATGACAGGCATGTGTATACGTGCCGCAGTGTGTTGAGCTGACTCCTGTTGGGAGCTAGGCCGTCTAGTACATGTTGTTACGGGCTCATCTGGAACAGTTCTGATGTTCGTTGAAGCAAGCTTGTCTTTTTCCACACCGAAACCAGCAATCTCTTCTGGCTCCTTCACTAGTGGACGAGGGACAAGAGGTACCTTAACCTGCACACGGGCTTCTTTCATTTTGATATAACCCTCCGTTGTCCATGGCCGGTCAAGCGCCGGTCCTTTTGTTCAAATCCATAGTTTAGGGTATGAGCTGGCTGGATCTGATAGAACCTGATTTAAGAGAAACGAAGGCATTCCATATGTGGCGATTTCTAACTTACTTCTGCTATGTATCATTAAAAAACATTGATCTGTCGCGGAATCCGTTTCCATAAGGTACCACCCGTTCCTCCAAAAGCATGCTCTTTCATTTGTTCAGAATTGGTACAGAATATGATGTTATGCTATATAAGTTAGGACCAGCTATTAATAGAATCAGGTACTGATTCAATGGATCGTTGAACACAAAAAAAAGCCAAGCCAGATGGCTTAGCTTTTGATCTGAATTTAAATGACAGCACGCATGCTCTCGTATCCGCAATATACAATGATGTGTGATTCATATTAGAGAGCAATGCCTATTGTCCAATTCGATGTTATGCCCAGGTCGGTTGTACTTTGAACAGCGGTACTTCTTCCCCGACTTTTTCATTCGATGCTTTAACTGCATCCAGCTTAGGCTCTTCAACCGAAATACGATAAATATCGGCTCCAAGTCCGTTAAGCTTCTCAGCGAGATGTACGTAGCCACGGTCGATGTGATGAACACCACCCACTTCCGTTGTACCTTCAGCAACAAGACCCGCGATAATAAGTGCGGCACCCGCACGCAAATCGGTAGCAGTTACTTTGGCACCCTTCAGCTTGGCATTGCCCGTGATGATGGACGAACGTCCTTCAACTTTGATCTCCGCATTCATCAATTGGAATTCATCCACATGCATGAAGCGATTTTCAAAAACAGTCTCTGTTACAACACTGGTTCCCTCAGAGGCAAGCAAAAGCGCCATCATTTGGGATTGCATATCGGTAGGGAAACCTGGGTATGGTAATGTTTTCACATCCACAGCCTTGAGCGGACGATCCGCAATGACACGAACGCCATTCTCGTCAGGATGAATGGTTACACCCATCTCTTCCAGCTTCGCAATAACAGAACCTAAGTGGTCTGAAATCGCACCTTCGATATACACATCACCACCGGAGATTGCAGCAGCAGCCATATAGGTACCCGCTTCAACCCGGTCAGGAATGACGGTATGCTTCACGCCAGACAGTTTCTCCACACCTTCGATGCGGATGACTCCTGTTCCAGCACCTCGTACTTTGGCACCCATTCCATTCAGGAAGTTGGCAAGATCCACGATTTCTGGTTCTTTTGCCGCATTCTCAAGAACAGTTACACCTTCAGCCAATGTTGCAGCCATCATAATATTTTGAGTGGCACCTACAGAAGCCACATCTAGATAAATTTTCGCGCCACGCAACCGTCCTTGGCTACGAGCTTCTATATAGCCTTGGCCCAAGCTAATCTCAGCGCCCATGGCTTCAAAACCTTTCAAATGCTGATCAATAGGCCGTGTACCGATGGCACATCCACCAGGAAGCGAAATTCTTGTATGACCCATACGCGTCAACAATGGCCCCATGACCAGAAATGACGCCCGCATTTTACTTACCCATTCATATGGTGCCTCACAGGAAGTAAGTTTCTCCGCATTTACGGTAATCACTTCGTCCCGGTATGTAACACCCGCTCCCAGCGATTCCAACACCTTGTTAATCGTCATCACATCGTCTAGAGGAGGAGCGTCAATAATAACGCTTTGTCCTTCTTCCCCTAAGAGAGAGGCAGCGATGATCGGAAGAACAGAATTTTTAGCGCCGCTAACTTTGACACTTCCGGTCAACCTTTTGCCACCGCGGACGATAAATTTGCTCATCATGGTTCCCTCCGCGCTTTTATTCCCTTTTCTTCATTCCGGAATACGTAAGCCCTTCTGTAATAGAAAAGACTGTTGCTGTGTGTGGAATTTCGACATAGCCTGGCAAATAATGCCCTTGATGTCTATTCAGAAAAGAATTGGTTTATGATCCATATCGATGATACCACGTGCGTTGCATGATGCCCTCCGACTTGTAAATGTAATGCCTTACAGGCCAGCAAACATCTGAACAGACAGATTGGGATGATTAGTAGCCGGATTCAACCGGATATCCCGTTTATAACCACAAAATAAGTGAACAATTGTGAATTCCCTAACTTCCATCATAACATTGTTGAATTGTACGATACAAGCATTTTTACATAAAACATCTCAAATTCATCCAATTCCACGTCACACTTTTTTCTTAATTTCTTTGCCGACAACTCATACTCTAATTGTTAACACAATTAATCGATGTTATTCGACATTACACTGCTTGAAGAACCTAACAGATGATTAACCAACCATCTCAACATTAAAACAAATGGCGCAACATTTGTGTCCATGACAAATAGTCAATGACAAAGCCTGAAACAGCATGCCCAAGTATAATGGCCAACAGTAAATGTAACAGTCTTCCCTGTGCTCCTCGTGGCTGCCTGATGATTAAATCCAGCTTGAGATTCTGCAAAGCCCACCACGACAACGCTATACATAAAAGAGAGACGATAATCGAAACTAAGCCATTCGTACTTAATGTCTGGTTCAACTGATTTGTCAGGTCAGTATCCATATATTCATTACCTCCACATTTGTTGCAGCGATCAGCATAATTATGCCTGGCATCCATAACTTGTTAGAACAATGGAATGACTTGAACACAACGTACTGAGCCTACTGTCAGACTTACTCCTGCTATGCAGGAAATCTGGATGCCCAATCACGGAGCAGCAACAATCTGGCTGTGAATGACTATGGAATTCATCAACGCAGCTTCCTGCATCTGCTGACTCTATGGAATATAGGCTCTTTCATCATACATTGTCAATTACATTGATTTCCACTTTGATAATATTTTAAATTCAAAATGCCGGGATTTTGTGACTAAAACGACATAAAAGAGCGTTATTTCGATATCGATCCTGTCATTTCCTCGGAAATAATTTGGATTTCCGTCGTTAAAAATGGTTCCAACAGTGATCATTATCGCCACGACTTTAGTCCTACATTCTATTCAACTGCCCATAAACGGTGAATACAATTAACTTTATTTGCCGTTAAATCAAGAGCTTCAACCGAAGAAAATGACCATATATTTTACTGTAACTGGAAAAGGAAACGTTCCAAAAACTCAAAAAAGCCCGGCAGACTAAGCCGCCAGGCTCCAGTGAACAGTTTATTTGCCGTATACGTTGATCCGGTTAACCGCTTTTTGCAGAGCAATCTCTGCCCGACGGTGATCAAAATGATCCTGATTGCTTTGGCTGCTGAGACGGCGTTCTGCCCGCTCTTTCGCCGCACGCGCACGGTCCACATCGATACTTTCCGGGAATTCGGCACTTTCTGCGAGGACAACAACCTTATCTTTACGGACTTCGATAAAACCGCCGCCAATAGCGACCTGCTTGTTCTGTTTTCCGTTTTTGATAATGATTGGTGCGATCTGCAATGGTGTAACCATAGGGATGTGACCTGGCATAATACCCAGTTCCCCTTCAACACCACGAACGATGATACTATCCACTTGCTCTGTAAATACCAAACGCTCAGGCGTTACAATTTCCAACAAAAAGGTGCTCAATTCCATCCCTCCTGAAACTATCCGATAGCTCGCTTCATAAGGACAATCCTGGATTCAGATTATACCAGTGTTTTGGCTTTCTCCACTGCCTCTTCAATTGTACCCACGAAGAGGAAAGCTGCTTCCGGAAGATCGTCATGCTTGCCTTCGAGAATTTCTTTAAAGCTGCGCACCGTTTCTTTAACCGGAACGTATTTACCCGGAATACCGTTAAATGCTTCAGCAACGTGGAATGGCTGGGACAAGAAACGTTGAATTTTACGAGCACGGTAAACGAGCGCTCTGTCTTCTTCACTCAGCTCGTCCATACCCAGAATCGCAATAATATCCTGCAATTCATTATAACGTGCCAAGATACGCTTAACGCCTTGAGCTACGTTGTAATGCTCTTCGCCTACAACTTCAGGGGACAAGATCCGGGAGCTGGATGCCAGCGGATCTACCGCAGGGTAGATACCCATCTCGGAAATTTTACGTTCCAGGTTCGTCGTTGCGTCCAAGTGGGCAAACGTCGTTGCTGGAGCCGGGTCAGTATAGTCATCCGCAGGCACGTAGATGGCCTGGATGGATGTTACGGAACCTTTTTTAGTCGAAGTGATACGTTCTTGCAGTTGACCCATTTCCGTTGCCAGCGTTGGTTGGTAACCTACCGCGGAAGGCATACGTCCGAGCAAGGCAGATACTTCTGAACCTGCTTGGGTGAAACGGAAGATGTTATCGATAAAGAGCAACACGTCACGGCCTTCTTCATCACGGAAGTATTCCGCCATAGTCAGACCAGTGAGGGCTACACGAAGACGTGCGCCTGGAGGCTCGTTCATTTGTCCGAAGACCATTGCTGTTTTGTTGATAACGCCGGAATCACTCATCTCGTGATACAAGTCATTACCTTCACGTGTACGCTCACCAACACCCGCGAATACGGAGATACCGCCGTGTTCTTGTGCGATGTTGTTGATCAATTCCTGAATCGTTACGGTTTTACCTACACCGGCACCACCGAAGAGACCGATTTTACCACCTTTGGCGTAAGGAGCCAACAAGTCGATAACTTTGATTCCTGTCTCCAGCATTTCAGCCTGGGTAGTCAGTTCATCAAATGCAGGAGCCGAGCGGTGAATCGGATTTTTATGTGCAGCAGCTACAGTGCCGCCAGTATCAATGGCTTCGCCGAGTACGTTAAATACACGACCCAGTGTCGCTTCCCCAACAGGTACAGAGATTGGAGCTCCTGTATCTACGGCTTCCATACCACGAACGAGTCCGTCCGTGGAGGACATCGCGATACAACGTACCCGGTTGTCACCCAGATGTTTCGAAGCTTCGAGTGTCAGATTAACACTTACGCCAGCTTCGCTTACTGTAGTGATCGTAATGGCATTGAGGATTTCCGGCAGACCGCCGCGATCAAACTCGACGTCAACAACCGGACCCATGATGCTCACAACGCGTCCTTTGTTCATCTTAACGTTCCCCTCCTACAAGCCTGCTACTTTTGCAAAAATAATGTACCGTTCATTTATCTTTGCTCTGCAAGCCTTCATTAATAAAAAACGGTTAGCCTTGTGCTGCGTTGGCACCTGCCACAATTTCCGTAATCTCCTGCGTAATCGCCGCTTGACGGGCACGGTTATAGGTCAATGACAAGTCATTAATGAGTTTAGATGCATTTTTGGTTGCATTACCCATGGCTGTCATTTTCGCACCCAGCTCACTCGCTTTACCGTTCAGAAGAGCACCATAGATCAGCGTTTCCGCATAACGCGGAAGCAAAACCTCCAGTACTGCTTCAGGAGACGGCTCATACTCGTAGCTTGCAGTCGGTCCTTCTGCAGCAGTTACCTCAGGTGTTTCCATCGGAAGAAGACGTTCTACCGTAGGAATCTGGGTCAACGCATTTACAAAGCGGTTATAACAAATGTACAATTCATCAAATTTACCCAATTCAAACCCTTTAACAGCTTCGTGTGCGATGGATTTGATATCTGCAAATGATGGCGAATCGGAAAGATCCGTTGTAGTGGATGTCATCGCCATTTCACGCCGTTTGAAATAATCACGTCCCTTACGTCCAATGACGAACAATTCGTAGTCATTCTGAGAGTTGTGCTTTTCTTTGAGTGTCAGGTTGACCTGACGCAAAATATTCGCATTGTAACCACCCGCAAGACCGCGGTCCGATGTAATAACCAGATAAGCTGTCTTTTTGACCGGACGACTTTCCAGCATCGGATGCTGAACCCCTTGCGTGCTTTTTGCAATACTTGCCACAACTTCTTTCAGCTTCTCCGAATAAGGACGAGCTGCTTCCGCTTTTTCCTGCGCTTTACGCAGTTTTGCGGCAGCTACCATTTCCATTGCTTTGGTGATCTGCTTGGTGCTTTGTACGCTTTTAATTTGCCGCTTTATTTCGCGCATGCCTTTTGCCATGATTTCACCACCTCAAAACTTTGGCGAGCCAAAGTTACTTCGTAAGCATTCACTAGTTTTGACATAGTCAAAACTACTTCGTAAGCATATTGAAACTTTGATAGATCAAAGTTTTACATGCAGACATGCGGAATCGGTTAAACAACTCCGCAACTGCATATCATCTATTTAGACAGAGACAGCAAAGCTCTTTCTGAACTTCTCAATAGCATCTTTCAGAGCGGATTCATTGTCTGCAGTCAATTCTTTTGTATCACGGATAGACCCGAGAATTTCCGGATGGCTGCTCTCCATGAACGCGAGGAACTCACCCTCGAAACGAGTAACATCACCTGTAGGAATCTCATCCAGGAACCCTTTAACCGCTGTGTACAAGCTGACTACCTGTTGTTCTACAGGCAGAGGCTGGTTTACACCTTGCTTCAGGATTTCCATCATACGAGCACCACGATTCAGGCGGGCCTGAGTCGCTTTATCCAGATCGGAACCGAACTGGGAGAACGCTTGAAGCTCACGATATTGAGCGAGGTCGAGACGCAGGGAACCTGCAACTTTTTTCATCGCTTTGATCTGAGCAGAACCACCAACACGGGATACGGAGATACCTACGTTGATCGCCGGGCGTTGTCCAGCATTGAACAAGTCAGCTTCCAAGAAGATTTGTCCGTCCGTAATGGAGATTACGTTCGTCGGAATGTAAGCAGATACGTCGGAAGCTTGTGTTTCAATGAACGGCAGTGCGGTTAAAGAACCACCACCAAGCTCATCATTCAGCTTCGCTGCACGCTCCAGCAAACGAGAGTGCAGGTAGAAGACGTCACCCGGATAAGCCTCACGGCCCGGTGGACGGCGAAGCAGCAAGGAAAGCTCACGATATGCGGAAGCTTGTTTGGTCAAGTCATCGTAGATAACCAAAACGTGCTCACCTTTGTACATAAAGTACTCACCCATCGAACAACCGGAATACGGTGCGATGTACAACAATGGTGATGGGTCAGATGCTGCTGCAGTTACAACAATCGTGTACTCCATTGCGCCTTTACGACGAAGAGTTTCTACGACTTGTGCAACTGTAGATTGTTTTTGACCGATAGCAACATAGATACATTTCATGCCGCTGCCTTTTTGGTTCAGGATGGCATCAATCGCGATTGATGTTTTACCTGTTTGACGGTCACCGATGATCAACTCACGTTGTCCGCGACCAATTGGAACCATTGCGTCAATGGCTTTAATCCCTGTTTGCATCGGCTCATGAACCGATTTACGATCCATTACGCCTGGTGCTTTACCTTCAACCGGACGGAATTCCGTTGTAGCGATTGGCCCTTTGCCATCCACTGGAATACCGAGCGGGTTAACAACGCGTCCAATCAATGCTTCGCCAACAGGCACTTGCATGATTTGACCGGTACGTTTTACTTGGTCGCCTTCACGAATATCATAGTAAGGTCCCAGGATAACGATACCGACGTTGCTCTCTTCCACGTTCATGGCGAGACCCATAACACCGCTTGGGAATTCAACCAACTCGTTGGACATGACATTCTCAAGTCCGTAGACACGAGCGATACCATCACCAACCTCAATAACCGTCCCGACTTCGACTACATCGATATCGTTCTTGTATTGTTCGATCTGGCTCTTAATTAATGTACTGATTTCTTCTGGTTTGATACTCAAGTGTCCTCACCCCAATCTACTGTACTCGTCTGTTAAAAGACTGCTCAAGACGTTCAAGCTTGCCAGCCAAGCTACCGTCATAGATCGTATCGCCAATGGCAACTTTCAATCCGCCCAGCAAAGTCGGATCGACAATGTTCTCGATACGGATCTTTTTATTCACACGGCCACCGAATTCACGGGCTACCGCTTCTTGTTCTTCATCATTCAAGGCATAAGTCGAGTACACGCGTGCATCGGCTATGCCGAGCGATTCGCCCTCGATCTTCACATAATCATTCAGCAGAGCTTCCAGCAGTTCAACGCGTCCACGCTCAATCAAAAGCAAGACGGTTTTCAGAACAGGTTCAGACACCTTGCCGTCAAGACTTGTGCGAAGTACATTCTGTTTTGCCTCTTCAGAGATGTTGGGTGACTCGATAAATTTACCGATTTCCGCATCACCAGTGATGGCAATTACAACAGTACGTAGCTCTTGTTCAACTTCAAGCACCTTCTGCTGTCCGAGAGCAACTTCAAACAATGCTTTCGCATAACGCTTAGCAACAATCGTATCGCGGCTCATTGTCGGCCTCCTACCTCATTGAGGTATTGGTTCACAAGCTCCTCTTGTGCAGGACCGTTCTCAACTTCTTTTTTGATCAGCTTGGAAGCGATTTGAACGGAAGCTGTACCCAGTTCGCTGCGAAGGGCTGCAACCGCTTTGTTCTTCTCGCTCTCAATCTCACGCACAGCATCGTCTTTCAGGCGATTCGCTTCTGCTTTTGCATCCGCCAGAATCGTTTCAGCCTGTTTGCCGCCTGTTTGTTTGGATTGTTCAATGATGTCATAAGCATCTTTACGCGCTTTTTCAAGAGCCTGCTTCTGTTCCTCAACATAGGCAATAGCCTGATCCCGCGTTTGGGCAGCCTCATTCATTTGCGCCAATACGAGCTCACGACGTTTTTCCATAATGGAGAAAAGTGGACCAAATGCATAACGGCTAAGCAGCCAATATAAAATACCAAATGCTATAATCGCCAGAACTGTATTTTCCCATACGAAATTCAATCTGTTCACTCCTTCCTGAAGGTATCCTCAGGCCGCAACTCCGGTTTACGGACGCTACCTAAAAAGAAGGCGCGGATGGCTGTGGCCTTCCCCGCCAAACCTGCACTGATTTTATTAAGCCGCTCCGTAGAACATGAACGCGAGTACTACACCGATGATCGGCAATACCTCGATCAAACCTACACCGATAAACATTGTTGTTTGAAGAGTGGATTTTGCTTCCGGTTGACGTGCAATACCTTCCACCGTTTTGCTAATTACCAAACCGTTACCGATACCTGCGCCAAGTGCGCCCAATCCTGCAACAATTCCTGCTGCCACTAATGCCATTGCTCCCATTTGTATATCCTCCTTAGAATGTTCGTTCAAATTTTATAGTTCAGCCCTACAGGTTTAACCGTATTGGACCTGAATCTTAATGTTCCTCATGCGATTCGACGGTTTGTGATATGTATACCATCATCAAAACCGTAAATACGAATGCCTGTATGGCTCCGATGAAAATACTGAATCCCTGCCATGCCGTCAACAGCGGAATTGCTGCAATTGCGCCAATCCATTTGAATGCTGTAAGTTTCATAATCGTGGAGATCAGAACCTCACCTGCAAAGATGTTGGCGAACAAACGCATACCGTGTGTCAACAACTTGGATGCCGTCTCCACAATGTTGATTGGGAAGAACAGCCAGTGTGGTTGGAAATAATGCTTGAGATACGCTTTGGTGTTACGGAAAAGTCCCAATCCATGCGCGATAGCAAATGCGATCAACGCTAGACCCATGGTTACCGAAAGGTCAGCCGTAGGTGATTTCCACCAGGCAACTTCGATATGTGGATGAGCTTCAGGATTCTTCTCATGAGCTTCATGGAACGCTTCTTGGACGGAGACAATTGGCTTGCCAAAGATTTCAGCTTGGCTTGCATCCGTAGCCCCAGTTACAAAGCCCAAAGGGAGACCCAACATGTTTCCCACAAAGATAAACATAATCATTGTGGTTGCCAAGGTAAGGAAATGCTGCCCCTTCTTCATGTCCATCGTGCTCGAGATCAGGTTACGTACAAACTCAATCGCCCACTCTAGGAAGTTTTGCATTTTGCCCGGATTTTCCACTGACAAGTTCCGCGTAGCCAGTTTTGCAACAATAAATACAATGGCGGATGTTACGATCAGCATCAGCAGAACAGACAAATCAAGATGGAACCCACCCAGGTTAATTATCGGAGATTCATGCATATTTTTCTCACCCCTTTCTCATTCGAAAGCTTGCAGCACCACTATGAGTCTGCTTTGCGGGACAACAATATCCCTATAAATAGTAAGGAAAATTGCGCTATGACCAAGCCAACTACAACCGCATATAAATTGAAGTATTGCGGATACTGCATCGCCACGAAAACAGCGAGTACTGCGAGAGCTGCTCTAGTCAAAAATCCCAGGTTCACACGCTTAAGGTTTCCTTCCGCTGCACCATCCAACATTCTCCTGACTTTGCGACCCAGATAAGACGCGTTGATCCAACTGATCACCGTTCCTAGGGCCAGTCCCAAAGCTATTGTTTCCACACGGGGCAGAAAGGCCGCTGCTAGAAAACAAATCATAAGAAAGTACATGATGAAAACAGTCATCCATCTGCGGTATCTGGTTAGTTCACTCATCACTTTCCCCCATGAATTTTTTCGCGATAAAGTAGATGCTTACGCCGCCTGCTGCCAAAAAAAAGAGAACGCTTACGGCGATCCATATTCCGCTACCCCCGATGGTCTTGTCCACCCAGGAGCCAACGTAATATCCGGCAACAGCGAGAATGGCAATCTCGATTCCAAAAGCTGTCACGAGCCCCATCGCTTTCCATACATTATCGTCATGGTTACGGGATGAATTTGGTTTGTTCGAATCGGCCATTTTCCACGCCACCCTTGCAATCCCAGTTAATTTTACTGAATGATGAGAGCCTTTGTCAATTGAATGATTTTAGCGTTTTAAAGGGGAAAACGACGGGAATACAGGCCCTCAGAGCCCATAAACCCGCGTAAACCGTACAGTTTAACTGTATGCTGTACCCTTTAATAATCCGTTAGAAAAAATGAATTATTTTTTGAATTTTCTGTGAAATGATTCCGGACGTTCACTATTCACACCAAAATGATGCAAAATCGCATTGACAATTCTTTCTGAAGCATGTCCATCACCATAAGGATTGGCAGCCTGACTCATGCTTGCATACAGTGTTTCGTCTGTAAGCAGAGCTTTGGTGCGCTCATATACACGTTCCTCTTCGGTACCCACCAGCTCCAGTGTTCCAGCCTCAATTCCTTCCGGACGCTCCGTTGTATCCCGAAGGACGAGAACAGGCACACCAAACGAAGGCGCTTCTTCCTGCAAACCTCCTGAATCTGTCAAAATCAAGTGAGTATGCGGGTAAAAGTTATGCAAATCCACCACGTCTAGTGGATCAATAAGTTGAATACGGGGGTGATTCCCCAAAATCGCGTGAGCCGGCTCCTTCACAGCAGGACTTAGATGTACCGGATACACGATGGCAATATCCTCAAACTCGTCGGCAATCCGTTTGACGGCCTGGAAAATGTTACGGTGAGGCTCGCCTTGGGATTCACGGCGGTGAGCTGTCATCAGCACAAGACGCTTGCCCTGTGCCCAATCTAGTACCGGATGTGTGTAATCCTGCCGTACTGTATATTGAAACACATCTGTTACCGTGTTGCCTGTGACATACGTACTAGACTCCGATTTATTTTCTTTGGCAAGGTTAGAAGAAGACCAGTCCGTCGGTGCAAAATGCAAGTCAGCAAGCACACCGGTTAACTGACGGTTCATTTCTTCCGGGTATGGAGAGAGCTTGTTCCACGTGCGAAGACCTGCTTCCACATGCCCCACCTGAATCTGCTGCAGGAACGCAGCATAGCTGGCTACAAACGTTGTCAGCGTATCACCGTGAACCAACACGATATCCGGCTTTGCTTCACGCAAAACCGGCTCCAGGCCTCCCAGCACACGAATCGTAATTTCATTCAACGTCTGGCGATCTTTCATCACATCCAGATCGTAGTCTGGATGAATATCGAATACTTCAAGAACCTGATCCAGCATCTGACGATGCTGTGCAGTAACGCAAACGATCGATTCAATAGATTCGGGATGTTTCTGCAGTTCCAAAATAAGCGGAGCCATCTTGATGGCTTCCGGGCGCACCCCGAATATCGTCATGACTTTAATTTTCTTGGACATTGAAGCAAAGCCCCTTTTCTATAAGTTCATGTTCAAAAAGTCCGGTTTTCAGTACCAAGAATATGGAATGAAGGTAGAAATGGAGTAGCGGAGCGTAGGGAAAACTACGTGAGCAACGGACATTTCGGCTGAATTTCATATTCGATGTCGATGATGCCCTTGGGCATCCTTCGTAATCAAAATTGGACTTTTTGAACAACCTCTTACAAAGCATGCGATATGCTTATTTAGTGCCGTATAGACGGTCTCCTGCATCTCCCAGTCCGGGAACGATATAGCCGTGATCATCCAGACGATCGTCCAGTGCAGCAACGTAGATGTCTACATCCGGATGCGCATCCTGAACAGCTTTTACTCCTTCAGGAGCTGCAACAAGGTTCATCATTTTAATTTGCGTGCAGCCGCGTTTTTTGAGCACGTCAATAGCAGCAATGGCAGAACCGCCAGTTGCCAGCATCGGGTCGATGACAATCAACTGACGCTCTGTCACGTCCGTAGGCAGCTTGGTGTAGTATTCAACAGGTTGCAGTGTTTCCGGGTCACGGAACAAACCTACATGTCCAACTTTTGCCGCCGGCAGCAATTTGACAACACCATCCAGCATCCCAAGGCCCGCACGCAAAATCGGCACCAGCCCAAGCATACGTCCGGAAATGACTTTTCCTTGTGTTTCAGCTACTGGTGTCTGTACATCAATAGTTTCCAGCTCAACATCTCTTGTAATCTCATAAGCCATCAGTGTAGCCACTTCATCCACCAATTCACGAAAATCTTTCGTATTCGTACGCATGTCGCGTATAAACGTCAGTTTGTGTTGAATCAAAGGGTGATCACATATTACTAATTTTCCCATCTAATTTGTCCCTCCGGTATGTTCTTCATGTTCAGCATTACCAAATATGCCTAATCATCATTCATAGGCCCGATAAATCCTGTATATTATATCATCACCTACACCGAATTACACCATCAAAGGGCACTTAATCATTACAGAAAACCGAATCCTATAAAAATAGGACCGGAAAAATGAGTCTTCCGGTCCTTTTTGCTCTCGCTGTTATGTCAGTTGAATGTTAAAAATGTGTAAACACTATGAAGCTCCGCAAACCGAATGACCTTCTGATCGCTGTTATCCCCAGAATTCTTTTGATCCATAAATAAATGGTGGAATTCCGGTGATAAAGGCGAGCGCTACGCTTCTTCAGGTTCTTTCGGTTTGCTCCGTCTGAGTGTTTACATAAGAACATCTCAAATACAAACACCATGAGCAAGTTTTTTAGTATTTAAGATCTGTGTACAGTGGGAATTGGTCCGTAAGTGCCGTTACTTCAGCACGGGCTTCGTCCAATTTAGCTGTATCTTTAGGGTTTTTCAATGTTTTCGCAATGATCTTACCAATAGCTACCATCGCTTCTTCGTTCATACCACGGGAAGTAGCTGCAGGTGTACCGATACGGATACCGCTCGTTACAAACGGGCTAGTTGGGTCAAACGGAATTGCATTTTTGTTCACGGTAATACCGATGGAATCAAGTACATGCTCGGCTTCTTTACCTGTGATATTCACGCTGCGTGTGTCGATCAGCATCAAGTGGTTGTCTGTACCGCCGGATACGATGTTCAATCCTTCAGCAATCAGCGTTTCAGCCAATACTTGTGCATTTTTTACCACGTTTTGTGCATACGTTTTGAACGAAGGTTGCAGTGCTTCACCGAATGCTACCGCTTTGGAAGCAATCACGTGCATCAGAGGTCCACCTTGGGAACCAGGGAATACCGCTTTATCAATCGCTGCTGCCCAAGCTTTGCGGCACAAAATCATACCACCACGAGGTCCACGCAACGTTTTGTGAGTTGTTGTCGTTACGAAATGCGCATGTGGAACCGGGCTTGGATGCAAGCCTGCAGCTACCAGTCCTGCAATGTGAGCCATATCCACCATGAACAAAGCACCTACATCATTAGCGATGGAAGCAAGCTTTTCAAAATCAATGATACGCGGATATGCACTTGCACCTGCAACGATCATGCGAGGGCGATGTTTAAATGCCGCTTTGCGCACTTCATCATAATCAATCAGGAATGTATCTTCTTGTACACCGTAAGCCACGAAATTGTACAGCAATCCGGAAGCATTAACCGGGCTACCATGTGTGAGGTGTCCGCCATGCGCAAGGTTCATACCAAGCACAGTATCACCTGGTTTCAAAGCCGCAAGGTATACTGCCATGTTCGCTTGTGCACCGGAGTGAGGTTGAACATTCACATGTTCTGCTCCAAACAATTCTTTGGCACGATCACGCGCGATATCTTCTACGATATCCACATGCTCACAACCACCGTAGTAACGTTTGCCTGGATATCCTTCAGCGTACTTGTTAGTAAGTACAGATCCCATTGCCTCAATAACCGCTTCGCTTACGATATTCTCGGACGCGATCAGCTCAATGTTGTTTTGTTGACGTTTCAGTTCAAGATTCATCGCTTCCAGTACTGCCGGGTCATTCTTGCGCAATTGTTCCATGATTAAATTCCTCCCAGTTATAAGTGAAGTTATAAAGCGAAACTACAGTGGTTACACTCCTGACTTCGATTGCATCACCATCTTCCGATCGCTGTTATCCCCAGATTTTTCTGAACTCCCTTATAATAAGGGGGAAATCCGGGGATAAAGGCGAACGCTTTGCTTCTTCAGATTGGTGTTGCACTCTCCGTTTTCGTGTAAAGTCTAATTTGGCTTTAAATAGGTTGAAGATATCAGTCACAAAATGTCGAATCTGGTTGCTCTTCCATACGATACACTGCACGCTCGCCGCCAATCAACTTCGGACGGGTCAGTGCTGTAGTTACACGGGCATCACCGATGTAGCGGAGTGCTGTTCTGAAAGGTACTGCCACATGCCGCAAATGCATGCCAATCATCGTCTCCCCAATATCCAGTCCCGCATGGGCCTGCACATGTTCAGCCAGGCATGGATCGGTCAGCGAGCGATACGCTGCGGATGCCATGGAACCACCTGCTTTGGGCACAGGTACTGCACCCACTTCAGTCAATCCAAGACGTTTAAGCAGTGAACGCTCCATAACCAGCGCACGGTTCAGGTGCTCACAGCATTGGAATACAACATCAAAACCGAACTCCTGCTGCACCTCGCGTATACCCGCAAGAAGCTGCTGCGCTACTTCAACAGCACCGCTTGTACCAATCCGTTTGCCTGCAACTTCACTTGTACTTGTACCGATCACAACGATCTGTCCAGGTCCAAGCTGTCCGGCAAGCGCCAGTTCACGCAGAATGGATGTGGTCTGTTCATGCAATCCGGGTTGTTCCGAATCTAACTCAATAGTCATCCTATCGCCTCCCGATAAAATCATGCCCGGCTTCCTCTTGGCTGCCCTTGGTATTCTCTTGTATGGCATTTCAGGTACTATTATAGCGAATAATCAGATGAAAGACGAAAAAAAGAGCAGTCTGCGGGTAACGCAGAATTGCTCTTTTGCCCAGGCGACCGGCCGTTTGTTCCGGTGCTCCATCGTGGTTATGCCCACTTCGTCGCCAGTTACACCGGATCCCTGTTTTCCCATTCATCATAAAACAACCTGCGTTTAAAATCAACGGGTAATTTACATCCCATGTACGTTTTTTATATGGAAATCTATCGGTACCTGGGAATGATTAAACGAATCCAATTACTCCAACTTGTCCAAAAGTCTGTCGAGCGCAGTCCGAATCTCTGCCGCAGCGATGTTGTAATCGTCGCGACTTCCGCCAAACGGGTCCGAAATATCAAAGCTCGGAATGCGTTGTCTAATCTCGATTGCCCGCTCACGTTCAGATGCCAAAATCTCCTGACCTAGCGCACGTTTCATTTCGAATGTCGCAAACAGGCTGTCCAATTCCTGAAGATCATTCAAGACTTGCTCGTCATTTTCCGCATACTCTTTCAAGGTATACGTCTTGTGTACCGAGTCAGGAAAAACCTGCATGACATGCTGTTTATGACTGCGTGTTAACGTGAGAATCAGGTCGGCCCAGCCGACTAGGTTGGAGCTAAGAAGCGTCGAATGTGGGGGTCCCTCAACGTTGTGATCCCTTAATACGGCCTCCGCATGACGGGAAATGGGCATGCCCGTTGTTGCGGCTACACCTGCGGAACGAACGTCCACCTGAATGCCCCGCTCAGACGCCAGTTTACGTAAAAGTCCCTCCGCCATGGGGCTGCGACATGTATTCCCTGTACATACAAACAAAATATGTTTCATTGTGGTTAGCCTCCCCATTTTGCAAATGTTGTCGAATCATGTTTGAAACTCCATCTGAACCAATGAAACTCTTAATTATATATTGAAGACTGCACTAGGCTGTAATTATGGTTAACGTCGTTTTTTAAAATATAAACAAAAGTCCAAAAGCGAGCAAGATCGCTCCGCCGACCGCTTCTCCGTAATCCCCCATGTTCTGGCTCACACGCCGTCCCAACATCAGACCCATGACGGACATTGCTCCACCACAGACACCAAAAGCCAGTACCGTTAACACCAAGTCACTGCTGAACATGCCGAGCGAGACTCCAACGGAAAACGAATCCACACTGACACTCAGTGAGAACAGTATCACACCGAGCAAAGATCGATGATCCACCAGTTTGGTATCTCCCTCCCGGAAAGCGTTCAAGATCATATGGGCGCCGAGCAGGACCAGCAGACCGCCAGCTGCATACGTCGTAATGTCACCAAGTAAGGAACTGACATATTTGCCCGTATACATGCCGATGAGCGGCATGATGATGTGAAACAGGGCCGTTACGGTACTGATTCGCAATACATCTCTCATACGAATGCCCTTCATGCCAATCCCGATGCCGAGTGAGAACGCGTCGAGTCCGAGAGCGACGGCCATAATCAAAATGGTTACCAACTGCCCTACATGGGCAGACACATCCCACATCCCCATACCCCCAAGTCACGTAAAGGTTCTTGTACACCTTATGCGGACAAGGACATAAACATGACCTGAGAAGACATTTTGCAATCCCAGCTCAAAAAAATGGAATTGCTAGTCGTAACTAGAGGACGAGTGCCAGAGGGAAATATTCATAGCGATATTATGAAAAAAGGGAGCTATCGGTCACCGACCTGAATGAGTCGGTGACCTGCCGCCTTGAGCAGCCGGTTCATGACGGCTGCTCCCAGCCCTTCGCGTGAGCAGGCTTCAGCCACAATATATGTGGCCCCCTGCTCATCGCAGCTGCGCAGCGCGGCGTACAGCCGGCGCGCTGCTTCTCCCAGCTCGCTGGCTTCACCCAGCGAGAACACGGCATCGGCGCGGTACTGCTCCGCGTGCTCGGCGAACGCCAGCACCGCGGTGCGCTCCCCGCGCTGCGCCGCCTCTGCGAGGGCGGCGCTGATCCAGGCCGCCACCGCTGCGGGCGGCCCCTCCACCACGCACAGCGCACCTGTGGGCGCGTAGTGCGTGTACTTCATGCCCGGCGAGCGCGGCGCCGGGCTGTCATCGCCACCGGGCCCCTCGGCGAGCAGCGCCGGGTCCGTGGCGACACGGGCGGCAACGGCGGACAGCTGTTCCGCCGTAATGCCGCCAGGGCGCAGGATGGTGACGGTACCGTCGTCACCGACCTGCACCACCGTGGACTCGACGCCCACCCCGGTGGGGCCGCCGTCCACGATGCCGTCGATGCGGCCTGCCAGATCCTCGCGCACATGTGCTGCGAGGGTCGGGCTTGGCCGCCCGGAGCGGTTAGCGCTCGGCGCAGCGACCGGGCATTCCGCCGCAGCGATCAACTGCAAGGCCACCGGATGGTCCGGCATCCGCACGGCCACCGTGTCCAAGCCGGCGGTAACCCGCGGGGATACCGCCCCTGGCCTAACCGGCAGCACAAGCGTAAGCGGCCCCGGCCAGAAGGCCGTCATCAGCGCCTCCGCTGTGCCATTCACTTCCGTGGCCAGTGAATCCAACTGGTCACGCTGTGCAATATGCACAATCAGCGGATTGTCCGAAGGCCTCCCCTTGGCTGCAAATACAGCTTCCACCGCAGCTGTACTGCGAGCGTCTGCGCCCAGACCATATACCGTCTCGGTTGGGAATGCCACGGTCTGTCCTTGACGAAGACAGGCTGCGGCATCCTGTAAGTCAGCAAGAGCCTGTTTATACGCACTCCCTTTTGCCACGTCATTCTTGTTCTCATTGGTTACCAGTACATTGACATCCCACATACTTGTAACCATTTTCTCTGTACTTTCATCGTTCTCCATGCCTTTCATGGAAGACTGATGCAATTGCTCGTTCTCTCTCGTCATATATCCATCATTCCTAAACTTCAGTAGGGTAGTTAATGCAAGACATTCCGCTTCCGAGATGCCTTCTTCGCTTATGTTTTCTGATTCCTATAATTATAACATATCTGCTCTGCCCAAGGATGCGGTCTGAATCTTCCCAGCGATTAACATCATGCGATCTTTGACTCGAGCCTATGATAAAACAAAAGGGCACTTCCATGAATCGAAGTCCCCTGATAAAGCTTATATCCAGCAGCTTGTTATGCAGTTATGCAAACAATCCCGTCACCCAATCCCACAATTTGACCGCCATATCCCACAGGAAGAAACGCGCTTCTGGTGTAGCTGCCTGCACAGATGCTTGTGCGTCCCCAGGCTCTACGGCAGCTGCAGATGCTGTTGCAGGCTTCGCCAGCGCATCACCTGTTCCTGCATCTATGAAGCATAATGGTGGAAACAACACACACCACCAGTTTTGTCCCTCACCTTTTCCAAGCGTTATCCGCACTGCTTCGTAATCTCCAGCCGGATATACGGTACCTCCATATAATTTGGTTGGAAACGGAACCACCCCAAGTTCCACCTGATATGAATAGGTTAAGCCACGATTGGCAAGCTCTTCTCCTACACGATCCTCGATTTCAGATAAATGCTGACGGATGACCCCACGCGCTTCTTCCAGACTTTGCGGATTCTCCAGTTCGGTTACCCACCCATTCATTTGGGCAACGACGGCGTCCCGAATCTCGCGTTTGACCAACTGATCTCCCGCTGCATCCGAGTTTGCGAGAATACGCAAGCGAATGGATTGTTCCGGAATGGCTGTGGCCGCCACAGCTGCATCCGTTTTCTGACCTTCCCACATCATAATAATCATCATAAGACATACAATTATAAGTCCAATTTGTTTCACGATTCTTCTGCTCATTCCGTTCTCCCCCTCGGCTCCCGTGATCATGATCCCTGTAACTCTCTCATGTCTATCAGTATGCCCGGAAGAGACGGAAGTAAACCTGCTAGATTACAAATCTACTAAAATTTTAATAGGCGGGTAATACTTAAAACGAAAGGACTGTTAGCTCGCTTTATGTGTGACGAAAATCAAAGAAGCGCCTGCCTATGGAACGCTTGTCGGCTGGCACTTCTTTGATAAATCTAAATCTCTAACCTACCCTTGGTGTTCCAATATGGCATGCTGCATGGATATCAGTGTATCGGTTACTTATTCACCCGGAAAGCTTCCCAAGCACCGCCAACCGAATTGCGGCTCGCTACAAGCTTACCGCCATTATTCAGATCACAGGTCACATACAGGTTATTGGCGAGTGCCTGCAACGCGATTGTTCCATCACCCAAATCCACACGATTGAACTTCTCCCATTGCTGAATGGTTGTGGCTTTGGCGATCAGGGCACCACCCATATTAACATCCGCTGTGACATATTTATTATTGATTTTGGACTTGAGGGACACCGTTCCATCGGAGTTCGTGATCCATTCAAAAAGCTCCCAGTCTCCTGCCGTCGTCCGATTGGCGACAAGCTGGTCATTACCTTGATTCTCGGCAGAGATGATTTGCTGATTGGCTTGAGCAACCAGATAGTTGTATCCACTTGGATTCGGAGGCTGCACCGTGCCCCCACCCGTAACCTCCGAATATACGGCTTGAAGCAGCGCACCTGAGCGGTCATTGCTGTACTCCCAGAACATGATGCCACCCAGATTGCTGTTTTTCACATATTGCACCTTCAGGCTGAGCGATTGCGGGTCGTCATAGGAGATAATGGTATTCCCATTAAACAGATAAGGAGCTTGGGCACTGCTGTCCCAGTACCGTGTATACCCGTTTTTATTCAAATATTGGCTGACAATAGTGTTGTAGTCGGGTTCAAAACCACCCGAAGCTGGCCTGTCCAGACCATTGTTCGAATTCTGGACACCAGTCCAAGCCCGGCCGTAAAAGGCTCCGCCAATAACCAGTTTATTCGCGGGAACACCGCTATTTCTGAACAGATTGACCGCAGACGTTACACTAATATCTCTTCCGGACAGATTCGTATGATGACCTGTGGTTGCGTCCCAGGTTCCATGAAAATCGTAAGTCATCAGATTGATCCAATCGAGCAGAGGCGTGATATTATTGATTTCTACACCGTTCAGATAACTGCTGCTCGCTCCGGCGGCAATGGTCAGCAGATATTGTTTGCCATTCATTTGTCCTTGAGCATTCAGCTTCTCACGCACCTTCGAGAGCAGTTGTGTGAAATTTTGTTTATCCTGTGGCCGTGCAGTTGTACCGGCAGCAGGGTTGGTCGGATATTCCCAATCCAGATCGACACCATCCAGATTATTGGAGGTTACCAACTGCACAATGCTATCGGCAAAGGTTGTACGTGAGGCGTCTGTTAGCGCTGCGTCTGAAAAACCGTTAGCTCCCCAGCCACCAACAGACAATATCACCTTCAGATCAGGGTTTCTGGATTTCAGTCCAACCATAAGTTGCAGTTTGGTACGATCCGAGTTTGTAATGGTTGCTTTGCCGTTAGAGATGAGTGCAAAGGAGTAATTGATATGAGAGAGCTGTTCTGCCTTGATATCATTCGCGGTCCAATTGGCCCAACCAGCCACATAAGCAATAATTTTCTTTGGAAGAGGAGCTGCCTCAGCTTGTTTCGCCGGTCCGATAGCAAATGTTGAAACGGTTAGTGCAAAAGATAAAAACAAGAGCATGAACACTTTTACAAATGAAGGGATCGTACCAACTCGATTTAGGTTCATCACTTAACTCTCCTTTGGGTTTTAATTTTAGGAATTCAGCAGTAGCCTTACGTTTTGGTTAGCAGGAGGATCACGCCCTGTACTCCCTGCTGCTTCTCTCGTTAATGCCGCTGAAAGGCTATGTTTGTTGATCCACATCGCTTTTCCACCCTTTCTGTTCCAATCAGACTCGAAATAAAGGAAGCGTTTACAATTAAATGTAATCGATTTCATTTAAAGAAAAAGGAATCTGAGCCGCTGAACATTCGTGGATGGAATACATAGATTCGCAGAAAAAATAGGCTAACTCAAAAAGGATCATAGTACGTTGAGCTGAAGGGCAATGGGATATCAAAGGAAATTTGTAGCTGAACAATTTTGATAATCTAGGGAAGAAGTACACCAACGAAATTACAATTACATTCATCATTGGCATGACTGGTTGCATGGATGAGGAGTAGGTTGATAACCCACTTTCAAAAGTATTGATTACTGTCTGACGTCTAGAGTGTAAGTAAGGCGGGTAAAATACGTATATAATCTAGTTAAAATTAGGATAATACAGAATTGAAATATTTGTCAATAAAATTTAAATTTGGCATTCATTCAAAGTTCCAAAGATCGCCATGCCTTTTTAACAAAAAAAAGACCTTCACCTGACTGCCGCAGGCAAAGATCGGAATAACAAACAAATCACTTACTGCTCTATAACATACTCCCCCCCTCTTAATGAGAAGCTGGATGTCCATAGCAGAGATGAATCATACCAAACTTCAAGATTACGCTGTTGTCTTTTCCTTTTTGACCATACTCCATAAACGTTCCAGTAAGGTAGGTCGTTGTTCACCTATAAGAAGCTCGTCCTCTTCTTCCTGGCCATACAATTTAATGCTCATCACCAGCCCGATACATGCCATATTAATGAGCAACGAGGTGCCTCCATAGCTGATAAATGGCAGCGTAATGCCCGTAAGCGGCATCAGCCCAAGGAAAGCACCAATATTTTCAAACACCTGATATAACAACATGCCGATAATCCCCACAATCACGACAGGTCCCGCCCGGTCTCTACAGTGTAAAGCGATTAACACCATACGATGAATGAGGATAAAATACATTAAGAGCAGAACAGATCCACCTACAAAACCAAACTCCTCGGCAATGACCACAAAAATGGAATCCGAATATGTATACGGTACACGCCCCGATTGAACAGATGTGCCTTGCATGTAGCCTTTGCCTGTTATGCCTCCCGAGCCTATGGCGAGACCCGCATTTTTCGTATGCCAGGAAGCTTTCGACGTTGCTTTATCCGGTACAAGCCAAGGATCAATACGCTCGGCCCAGTGCTCCCGGTTCGCCTTTTCCAGAAAGGTAAAAATCTCATCGTGATATGACGTATATGCTTTGACGAATCCAAAAAAGGTAATCCCCACAATGGCAAGAGCAATTAGTGCATGCGACCACTTGATATTCCCTATCCATAACACAGCGACCAGAATCACGATGTATCCAAGGGCGTTGCCCAGATCATTCTGAATCATTACGAGTGCAAAGGGAACGAACGTCCATAAACCAATAGGTACGATGTCTTTCCAGAAACGAAGCGTAGAATTTTTTCTTTTGACCAATACATGAGCCAGAAACAGAATCAAGATCATTTTAAACAACTCTGCAGGTTGAAAAGAAAGATAATCATTAATCTTTATCCAGCCATTCGCATTATTGATCGTGCCCCCTATGAAATTAACAAGAATCAACAGGACAATCCCAAACCCGTAAATATAAAACGCATATTGGATATACAGTTTATAATTGACCAATCCAATACCAATGAGGGCTACGAATCCAATTCCGTAAAACTGCAAGGTTTTGATATGATGATTGCCCAATTTCGGATCGGACTGAATCGCACTGTATACCGTAAATACACTCATGACCATAAGCAGCAGCAACACAAACAGAATAACCCCGTCCATCTTCTTCAGCATTCTCAGCATGTTCCCACGTATCCCCCTGAGGCTCAACACCCAATAATTATTTCCATTAGTATTTAATATTACCATTGTATAGAATTGGAAGAGAAAATGGAAATCCGTCAAACAAAACAACGAAAAAAAACCTGGATTAACAGATCTATCTTGCTCCGATCTGTTGATCCAGGGTTAGCTTGTATCGTATTCATTTGCAAAGAGTCTGTCCTAGGATAAAGACTATTGCTCCTGCTGTGTTGATTTGCGTCTAACTAGCTTCATGACCAGTTCTGTAATGCCTGGTTGTTCTGCGGAACCAAGGATATCCTCGTTCTCTTCCGTGTGAACCTTGATACTCATCACAATCCCCATACTGATCATGTTGATCATAATTGAGGTACCACCCGAACTAATAAACGGCAAGGTAATCCCAGTCAGCGGCATCAGACCAATGAACGGACCGATATTAACAAAAATCTGGTAGAGCAGCATCGCTATAATACCGACAATCAGATATGGCCCTGCCCTGTCCTTACATTCCAACGCAATCAGCACAAGCCTGTGAATAAGAATAAAGTACAGTAGCAGCAACACGGATGCACCTATAAAACCGAATTCCTCCCCAATCTGTACAAAGATCGAATCGGCATATGCCAGTGGCACCCGATTCGACTGAATCGTTGTTCCTTCCAAATACCCTTTTCCCGTAATGCCGCCAGAACCAATTGCAAGCTTCGCGTTATACGTCTGCCAGAGAACATCTCTTGAGGTCAAATCCGGCACAAGCCATGGATCGAAACGATCTGCCCAGTGCGAACGTCCAACATCCTTCAGAAATTTGACAATCTCATCGTGATAATGAATATAAGCCTGTATACCACCGATAAAAGCAGCCACAGCGATAATAAAACCAATAAGGGCATGAGTAAATTTAATATTACCAATCCATAATAGCCCCACAAGAATGACCACATAACTTAACGCATTCCCCAAGTCATTTTGAAGTAATACGAGTAGTAATGGCGGCAGTACACAGAGTGAGATCGGAATGACATCACGTCCAAAATAAAGCGGACGATTCTTTTTTCTGGCTAAAAAGGCCGATAAAAAAACAATCAGGCATAACTTGAACAAT
The DNA here is from genome assembly GCF_028771845.1 of Paenibacillus marchantiae. Classification (NCBI taxonomy): domain Bacteria; kingdom Bacillati; phylum Bacillota; class Bacilli; order Caryophanales; family Paenibacillaceae; genus Paenibacillus; species Paenibacillus marchantiae. The sequence continues at coordinate 518,692 of NZ_CP118270.1, forward strand.
TCAGCAGGCTGCAAACTGACTCCGAATATGGATAGCCAACCTTTGGCGCCATAATATTCTTTACCAAAGAACATAACGAAAATGAGCAGCAGCATACCCACGCCATAGATATACAAATAATTTTTGATAATGAATTTGTAGTTGATCATCGACATCCCAAAAAAGACCACGAAGCCCAAAATATAATACATCACTGCACTTTTCGTGAGTCCCTCCAGCTTTGGTCTGCCGAAGGTGGTACTATAAATCGACAAAATACTAATAGCCATCAGTATGAGCAATATAAAAACAATCGAATAGTCTATTTTTTTGAATTTATGCAGCATGTAGTTATGTTCCTCCAAGCATTCAGCAATCTTCGGTATATCTCATTGTAGAGGATTTCACGGCAAAAAGAAAACCCGTGGAACCTTACATTTTCGTCACCTGTTCCGAAGTACGAACACCCAGTACATGCCGTTCAATGCCTGCAAGGTCTGGCACGACGATAATTTCCGGCCAATATCCGGCCGATTCAAGCAGAGCTGCGATGTCCCCTGCCTGTCCCTGACCCAGCTCAAAACCGATGATCTGCGGCGGTGCAGGCAGCAGTGCCAGCTGCTCCAGCATGATGCGGTACGGCCCCAGCCCATCGGGGCCGCCGTCCAGTGCCGTGCGCGGCTCATGATCGCGCACCTCGGGCTGCAACCCGGCCATATCTGCCGCCGGGATGTAAGGCGGGTTGGACACCAGGATGTCCACCCGTGCCCCGGCGAACGGGGCCAGCAGATCGCCTTCACGGAAGTCGATCTGTACCCCGTTCGCGGCCGCGTTCCGCGCGGCCACTTGCAGGGCAGCCGCCGAGATATCTCCGGCGCCTACCTGCCAGTGCGGGCGCTGCGAAGCCATCGTCACCGCGATGGCTCCGCTGCCCGTGCCAATGTCGACGGCGAGCGGAGCGCCGCCGGGAAACACGCGGTCGGCTTCGCGCAGCACAGCCTCGACCAGCAACTCGGTCTCCGGCCGCGGGATCAGCACGGCCGGCGTGACCTCGAACGGCAGCCCGTAGAATTCCTGGCTGCCGATAATGTACTGCGCCGGCTCACCCGCAGCCTTGCGCGTGACGGCGTCTTCCCAGCGGCTGCGAAGCTCGCTGGGAAAGGGCTCCGGCTGCATCATATAGTACGCGGCCCCTTCGCGGCCGAGTACATGTTCCAGCAGCAGCCGGGCATTGTTGTGCGGCTCGTACACGCCGCACTTCTCCAAAAAAGAGGAAGCCTCCACGAAGGCTTCCCGACAACTCTGTTCCGGCGTCATGACAAACTGCGCGCGGGTCACAGCATTATTCTCCTCTATCCATCATATCCGTCTGCTCGGCAATCGTCAGTGCAGACACGATATCAGCAATCTCACCATTCATGATTTGATCCAGCTTGTGCATCGTCAATCCGATACGGTGATCCGTAACACGGCTTTGTGGGAAATTATAGGTACGAATCCGCTCACTGCGGTCACCTGTACCCACTTTGCTCTTCCGTTCACTCGAAATTTTCGCTTCTTCTTCCTGACGCATCATATCGAAGATACGCGTACGCAGAACCTGCAATGCTTTTTCCTTATTCGAGTTCTGGGATTTACCATCCTGACACGTAGCCACAATTCCCGTTGGAACGTGAGTTACCCGTACAGCCGATTTCGTGGTATTAACCGATTGTCCACCGGCACCACTGGAACAGAACGTATCTACACGGATATCTTTATCATGGATTTCAATATCGAAATCTTCGGCTTCAGGCATAACGGCTACTGTCGAAGTAGACGTATGAATCCGACCGCCGGATTCCGTTGTAGGAATACGTTGCACACGGTGTGCGCCACTTTCGTATTTCATTTTGCTGTACGCGCCGCGTCCATTAATGAGGAATACGACCTCTTTGAATCCGCCCAAATCATTTGTGTTAACGTCCATCAGTTCCACGCGCCAGCCTTGCGTATCAGCATAACGTGTATACATCCGATAGAGATCCGCTGCAAACAACGCCGCTTCATCCCCACCAGCAGCTCCACGAATTTCAACGATGACGTTTTTATCATCATTCGGGTCTTTGGGCAGCATGAGAACACGAATCAGATCGTCCAGTTCTTTCTGGCGAGTACTCAGTTCATCAATTTCCATTTTGACCATTTCACGCATCTCGTCGTCCAGCTTCTCGCCCTGCATTTCTTTCGCAGCTTCGAGATCCTGGCTCACTTGTTTGTACTCATTGTATGCTTCATAGGTAGGCTGCAGATCCGATTGCTCTTTGGAATATTCCCGCAGCTTCTTGTTGTCACTTGCTACATCCGGGTCACACAGCAGCTCGCTGAGTTTCTCGTAACGGTCGGCTAACGCCTGTAATTTATCAAACATGTATAGTCACCTCACGCATTATTTTCGTTCCAGCATTTCAACATTCATTCGATTCATTCGATTCCGATAGGCATTCAATTCATTCATGCGTTATCAGACCATTTATATTTCACAAGGCACGGAGTTCTCAGAAATCCCTGACCGTAACATTCATTTTATGATCGACGTATAACATCGCTACAACGTCATCAAATCCTTTACTTTTAAGTTATATAAAAGAAATCGCGTACCCGGTGTCAAACCCGCTTCAACTCATTAAGCTGAGCGATAAATTTAACATAGGTATACGACTCTTAATTATAGCATATTCTTATGCTCCTGAATAGCAACTGTTTGCAGCAGCTGCATCCAAATTTTGAATTACTTTATTTTAAGCAACCAGATTGATTTGCAACCGCTATAAGAGTATAAGAGCTCATCTCCCATGAGCCTTCTTCCTTTTATTATATCCAGAGCGAGTAAACAATCCAGTAAATGTACAGGAGATACAGACAAATTTATTGTCGATTGTCTTAAGCTTATTGAAAATTATTCTACAATATGTAAAAAGCCCTGCCATCTTCATTAGAAGACGACAGAGCTGCTATACTCGTATATTCAAGTATGTTTTCTTATCTAGATTATCCAGATTAGACGTTGAAGCGGAAATGCATAACATCGCCGTCGCTTACAACATACTCTTTACCTTCGAGACGAAGTTGTCCGCGTTCTTTCGCACCGTTCATGGAACCGGCAGCAACCAGATCGTCGTAGGAAACAACCTCTGCACGGATGAATCCGCGCTCGAAGTCGGTGTGAATGACACCCGCTGCGCCAGGTGCTTTTGTACCCTTACGGATCGTCCAAGCACGAACTTCCTGTACGCCTGCTGTGAAGTACGTGTACAGACCCAGCAATTTGTAAGCAGCTTTGATCAACAGGTTCAGACCGGAATCCTCGATACCGAGTTCTTCCAGGAACATTTGTTTATCTTCGCCTTCCAGCTCCGAGATCTCTTCTTCCACTTTCGCACTAATCGGCACCACTTCTGCATTTTCAGCAGCTGCGAATTCTCTTACTTTTTGCACATAAGCATTGTTCGCCACATCACCGATTTCGTCCTCAGCTACATTGGCTGCGTACAGAACAGGCTTCAGGGTAAGCAAATGCAGATCGCGCACGATCAGACGCTCTTCGTCCGTAAGCTCCATGCTGCGTGCTGGTTTGTCTTCGTACAGAACAGCCTTCACTTTCTCCAGTACTTCCACTTCCTGAGCAGCTGACTTGTTGCCACCCTTCATGTTTTTCTTGGAGCGATCGATTTTTTTCTCAACACTCTCGATATCGGCCAGGATCAGCTCCAGATTGATCGTTTGGATGTCGCTTACCGGATCAATTTTGCCATCGACATGTGTGATGTTCTCGTCTACAAAGCAGCGTACCACGTGTACAATTGCGTCTACTTCACGAATGTGTGCAAGGAACTTGTTACCAAGACCTTCGCCTTTGCTCGCACCGCGAACAAGACCTGCAATATCTACAAATTCAAACGCTGTTGGTACCGTTTTTTTCGGTACAACGAGTTCTGTCAATTTGTCCAAACGCTCGTCCGGTACTTCAACGATCCCCACGTTAGGGTCAATCGTACAGAACGGATAGTTTGCCGATTCGGCACCAGCTTGTGTAATTGCGTTAAACAACGTAGATTTCCCGACGTTCGGAAGCCCTACAATTCCTGCTTTCAAAGCCATGTATATGACAACTCCTCATTGATTACTTGTTCGGTATGGATAATCCTATACATTATATATGACAAACCCCAAGGCATCAAGGAACTTCGCCAATTCGACCAGAGCGCCATCCGCTTCCCCAAATCCCTGGTTACTGCGGATGATTCGTTTTGCGTAGATCATACGTTTGACTTAGATTATCCGATTTTAGTTTTACCCTTTGATTTCCTTGTACATCGTCAGATCCGTTACCTCATACCCCATCTTGCGATACAGGCTGCTTGCCCGCACATTATGTCCAAAGACATGTAGACCAATGCGATCCACGCCAAGGCTCAAGGCTTCCTTTTCAAGCGCCTCCATCGTCTCTGTACCGTAACCCTTGCCCCGATAGGCTTCTTCGACCACAATATCCAGCAAAAAAGCGTCTTTGCCACGGCGGTTATCCGTAACGTTAAACCAGATATAACCCACATTCCCGTCCACGGCATGCACCAAATTATAGAGGTACGCACCAGGTGTATTCAGCCCTTCAGGTAAATATTTGTCGTAGGATGCCTCCGCAAGTCCCTGCGCCTCTTCTGCAGCCCAAGTACCCGCCTCCACTTTCTCTTCTGCAAAATCTTTAATTGAGCGAACACGGAAATTAGCATATTCTTCTTGATTCATGGGGATCAGTTCCATTGGTTTCCCTCCTAGTTCGAGTGTTCTATGTATGATCTTTTTGCACTCTATAGTATTGTATCTTGTTATACCATGGTCTGCATGATGCAATTCAAGCCAAATCCTATACAACTTTTAGTTACCTCACTCTGTTTATATCTATATGAAAGAAAGGAGCAGATTACTTATGAATACGCGTCGTCCCTTTTCAAAAAGGAAAATAATCATCCTATCTACAGTGATTCTCTTCATTGGATTAGTTATTTCTATGGTTTACCAGGCGCTGGACCCCTTCAGACATTTAAGGATCACGATTCATAATCAGTCCGACTATGATCTTTCAAATATTACAGCACGCGTGAGCAGCGGCGTTGACTCGTTCAATACAAACAATGAGGGTACTATATACAACTTAAATAAAGCAGTCCCCAGCGGGGAACAAGTGAAGTTCGCTCCACAGCTGCAACTCTCCGGTGAAGGATCCGTCTATCTGGAGTTTACGAACAGCCGTGGTGAAACCTATAACAAAACGGTATGCGGCTATACCGAATACTTATCTGGCAACTCCTATGTGACTGTAACCAACGAAACGATAACCGTGAGAGAAGATTGTATGTAGCCCTTCTCTCCCACGTTAAACAACAAAAAGAGGCTCCCCAATTCGTCATGAACTGACGGGGTTCCCCTTTTAATTGTCTAGGTTCGTTAGCTCAGCTCACATAAAACCAAATCGAATTCAACGCCGTTCTACCAGACGCGACGTCTGCTTCAAATCCTCGATCCGCCCTGCACCAATGCCAAACATGACGGTACGCAGCTCGAATTCAACCTGTTCCAGCCGCTCATTCAGCGCATCATCGGAAGCAACCGCGGATTCGAGCAGAGATCGGCCGAACCCAGCCAGATCTGCACCTAACGCAAGGGCTTTGGCCGCATCCACGCCAGTGTACAATCCACCGCTACCAATCAGAACACCTTCCGGGTTTACCGCTCTCACTTCCTGAATGCACTCCGCTGTCGGAATGCCCCAGTCGGCAAAAGCTTCTGCTGCCGCACGACGTACCGGATTCGAATTTCGGAACTTTTCGACCTGCACCCAGCTGGTGCCACCTGCTCCAGCCACATCGATAAAAGCCACACCTGCTTCGTACAATCGCTGTGCCGTCACGCCATCGATGCCAAAGCCCACTTCTTTCACGCCAACAGGTACATCCAATTGCTGGCACAAACCCTCGATTCGATGAAGTAATCCGCTAAAATCGGTATTGCCTTCAGGCTGGAAGATCTCCTGCAAGCTGTTCAAATGCAGCACCAGCATATCTGCGCCAGCAATCTCAACGGCCCGCTGGAAATCAGCAGTGTTAAAGCCGTAGTTCAGCTGCACCGCGCCAAGGTTCGCGATGACCGGAATATCCGGTGCCCAGCGCCGCACATCAAAGGTGGTTGCCAGTTCGGGCTGTTCCACGGCAGCCCGAATCGAACCTACGCCGAGTGCCCAGCCTCGGGCGTTTGCCACACGGGCGAGCCGCTCATTGATGGCGCCCGTTGTTTTGCTTCCACCCGTCATCGAACTGATGAGCAGGGGTGTACGCACCCTTTTACCAATAAACGAAGTCTCCAAACTTACCTCTTCAAAATTCAATTCAGGTAACGGGTTATGACGAAAAGCATACCGCTCCATTCCGCTGGTTACCCCTTCTCCTGCCACATTCTCTTCAAGACAGAGGCGCACATGCTCCAGCTTCCGTTCCCCCGTAGCCACCTCGGGAAGCAGCCGTTTGCCGGCTCGCTCTTGTTCATTCATGATGAGACCTCCTTATGTGAGAATAGTGCTGATGGACAGGATCATTGCCAACGTGGGCTAGGTTCCGTTCAGGATTTGCCCGATACAGCAGAGAGATTCTCAGAAATATTAATTCTTATTATGTAACGTACAAACGGTATAATTTGGATCTATATTATAAATGATATTCACACTCAGCGCGTCAACTCTACCAGTATAACGTTCCGGCCCAGCAATGGAAAGGGTGCCCCGAAACCCAATAATAACTTGAGTTTCGAGGTTCTACATATATTTGATAACTAGATATTTGGAGGTTGGGTCAGTCATTCTGTTAGATGAATCTCTTCTATAAATTACTTTACGATTTCCGATGCAAGCTGCGCTCCAACAAGCTGCCCGGACAATGTCACAATCGGTGTTCCACCGCCCGGATGCGTTGTTCCGCCCACGTACCACAGCCCTTGTACATCCTTGCTTTTATTGCCGGGACGCATGAAGGTCTGCTTCACGGAGTTGGACGAGATGCCGTAGATCGACCCTTGATGGGCGAGTGTATCCCGTTCTATATGTTGAGGTGTGTACCGGATCAGCACATCCGACTGCTTCAATCCCATAATTCCCCGCTCGGCCAGCTTCTCCAACACCAATTCACCGTAACGGTCCATCTGTTCACCCCAATTCCATGAGTCCGACAAATACGGAGCGTTCACCAGAATGAACAGATTGCTCGCTCCTGTCGGAGCCATACCCGCTTCCGAATAACCGGAATAACAGATGTAGATCGTCGGATCGGCAGGCATTTTTCGGTCACGGAAAATATGGTCAAACTCCGGTTCATACCGTTCTGGGAAAAAGACGGTATGGTGCAGCAGGGATTCATACTGTCTTCGCACACCAGCCAGTGTCACGAACCCCGAAATCGACGGCTCATACTTGCGAATTCGCTCATCGCTCATCTGTTTGCGATATTCTGGTGCAAGCAGCAGCCGATTGACGCTAAGCACATCTCCATTGGCAACGACCTGATCGGCTTCCCGGAAGCCCTGATCCGTATCCACACCTGCCACTTTACCATGTCTGACAACAATTTGATGGACTTCAATGCCAGTAACGATCTGCACCCCTTTTTCCTGTGCAAGCCGTGTCATTGCTTCTATTAGTTGATAGGTTCCACCCTTGACCCCATAGATGCCCTCTTCTGCTTCCACATGACCCATCATGGCAAAGATTGAAGGCGCCTGATATGGTGATGACCCAACATAGGTAGCATACCGACCGAACATCGCAAGGGTATGAGGGTGTTGGAAATAAGAACGCAGCAGCTTATCCAGCTTCACTGTAGGTCGTACGCGCAGCAGACTGCGCAGCATTCGAAGATTATATTTATCCTTTGGCGACAACAGTAGCTTTCCAAGAAAATGACGATTAGCTTCCGCATACAGCGCAGCAGACTCATCCATAAATGCATCGTAACGGGCTGCATCCTCCGGGCTGTAGACAGCAATCTGCTCCTTCATCCACCCTCGATTGCCCGACAAATCGACCACGGTCCCATCTCGGAATATATTACGCGTACGTGGTTCCAACTCATATAACTGCACGTAATCTTCCATTTCTACACCTGCGTGATCGAAGACAGAACGGAAGCTTGCAGGCATCGTGATCGTACTTGGCCCTCGGTCAAAATGATATCCATCCTGCTCAATGTGTTGCAGCTTCCCACCGACCCGCTCCTGCCGCTCCAGAATGGTGACCCGTACGCCCTGCGAAGCTAGCCGAATGGCACACGATAGACCTCCAAATCCTGCTCCGATGATAATGACGTTACCCTTCAACTGTACCGCCTACCTTTCCATACATACCCCTTGCCGGAACGACCTGCCTGCCAGGAAGCGATGCCGATCGCAATGACACAGGCCATACTTATCGGTTGCAGGAAAGCAAGCCACCAGGGTTGTCCTCCAGCGTGATCCGATACCCTTTTGACTGCCATCCCGAGCACGGTTCCCACAAGACCATAGATGATGGACGTAGAATTGCCCGCCAACAAACCGATCATCAGACCGAGCGGAGGCACAATATACATCAGTGTATACATCAGCATCGTGCCTAACAGCAGCACATCTTTGCGCCCCATACCTTCGTACATGTTTTTCTTATAGCCGTTCCACACTTCTGCACCATTCTGGTACATTCGTGTATTCGTTACATCATGAACATCGGCCAACATGACGGGATGTCCCGCACGCTTAACCGCCTTCGCCAGACTCATGTCATCGACCAGATCAGCCTGAATTGCAGCATGTCCACCCGAGGCCTTATAACTGGAACGGTGAATGAGCAAAAACGCCCCAGTAGCGGCTACAAACATCGGATTGGATGATCTGCGTATCATGAAAATGGGAAGATGACTGATGATGGTGAACACCATCATAGGCACAACGAGCTTTTCCATCCAGGTCTTCGTCACCTGATAGGGGAATCCCGTTACCAGGCCGCCGCCCTGCTCACACCCCGCAGCAATAGTCTGCCGGATGGCTTGCGGTTCCAAGCGTACATCGGCATCCACGAACATAAACCATTCACCCTTGGCCTCCTGTACCAGTCGGTGACAAGCATGAGATTTTCCCATCCAGCCTACGGGAAGTTCCACGCCATGCAGCAGGCGCACACGTGGATCACAATCGGCAATTGCTTGAACTATAGCTGCGGTCTCATCTTCCGAGCGATCATCCAGCACCAGTACTTCCATTCGAAATCCGGATGTATCGCTGGCAAGCACACTTTCCAGACATCCTTGAATGTGCAGTTTCTCGTTGCGGGCAGGAATCAGTACAGAGACCAGGATATCCTTATTTTTCAATTCATCTGCGTTGAATGAACGCACTTTGGGCAGACAGGTGACGTTCCATATTGCAAACACCACCTGAACGCCCAGTACACAAGTCAGTATAATCCATCCTATTTCAGATGCACTCATCGCTAACGGTTCACCCGCTTTCGTGCCGCATCGTATTTTTCACTCGTAGAACGTACATGACGAATCAGTGGAAAAGCGCCCGGTAAACTCCCCTGCCCGATGCGTACCAGCTCTGATTTATGGTCATTCAACTGCTGCTCCAGCACCCTGCTCAATCTGGTGGCAATCTCGTCACTCTTCCATGTCTTCCAATTTTCTATTACAGGCGCACCCACCTGCATCGATACTTCCGGTAAATCATGTTGAACCATGCCATGGCACAAAGTCACAGGTACAGCTACGGCGCGTGGAGAGCGGCGTAACAGCAAACCAATGCCTGGACGAAACTCGATTGGCCTGGCATCCTGATGCAGAATTTCCCCTTGGGGAAAGATCCAGACCCTTTTGCCGGAGTGAAGCAGCTCGGTCGTATATTGCAAGGAGGTTCGAATGCTGGATGCATTCTCCTTATTGATTGAATACGCGCCAAGTTTGCGGAAAAAGGCATATTGTCGCAGCTGCTCTTCTTCCATCATGACATAATGATCGCCTCGGGAAGTCTGTTGAGATGCATGATAGAGCAGCAGACCATCCCACCACGAGCTGTGGTTCATGAAATAGATGACCGGTTGATCCGGGTCCATGGGTGAGTCATTGTTCGGGAGCAGCGGGTCCAGTGACCCTGATAACGTAAACGAGCGAAAACGTCTCCGCAGCAAATAATAATGATTGTATAAGAAAAAAATCCGGTTAAACGGTTTTGATTTTACGGCGCGAATCATATAGCCAGCTCCCCTCAGCAAGAAGCACACCTACAATAGCAATGATGAAGCTACCTGTAATTCCTTCTTTGAGAGCTAACAACCCAAACAGTAGAATAAACAGCTGATATAACCATTTTGCACGCAGCAATGAGCTTCGATCTGAAGGCATTGCCGGAAGAAACAAAGAGAGGAACGCTCCCATTACAAACCAGCTTATGTAATTGGTCCAGGGCACACCGTAGAATCCACCTGGGGCTTGCCATTGCCAGAATCCTCTGGCATGCGCAACCGGGTCCAGCACCAGATCGAGCACGATGGCCCAAAATCCAGTCTTAACCGCCCGGATCAGCTTGCCGGTCCAGGTCGAGCCACCGCCACTGAGCAGAGCCGAGTTACCCACCACGGCAATCCAGGCGAAGCCTAATGTAACGGGTACACTAAACAGGTGGATTCCGAAGAAGTCTGAATACGAATACTCGCCAAAGGGCCAGTGTGTATGCACGCCGACCCATTCTACCCCCATGCCACCCAGCCATATAATAAAGGAAACCAGCCAGAGTCCAGGTTTCATCCAAATGACTGACTGGTCGGACAACCCTGTCCGTTTCCGTCCTTGATATATCAGATCCATCACATACAGTGCATAGAAGATTAGAAACAAACCGTTGGAGAAGGACAGTACATCCGGAACACCGATTGTCAGCATCAGTACCGCTCCGATGAAGTACCACGCCCAGTACAGGCCCTGAACCATCAGGATACCGCCGTGCGGGAGGCTTGGTAAGCCAGCATTGGATAACGTTTCACAATGGCACCCAGCATCTCCAGTTTCAGTTCATCACTAACAAATGCACGCTTCGTATACACGTCATAGTCGTTGCGCTCAACCGCATGCAGAATAGTCGAATAAAAGGCTGCAGCCAGCTCAATGGCAAATGCACTTTCGGTTGGATACGTATCCAGATGGTCCATACCGATACGGAACCAGCCCAGCGCAGCTGCTTTTAATTCATGAATGATGGCTTTAAACCTTTCGTCAACAACACCGTTAGCCCAATCCTGTTCGGAATATCCATGCTTCTCCATCAACTCCAGCGGAACGTAGCGACGGGCTCTTGCCCGGTCTTCGCCCACATCACGGATAATATTGACGATCTGCATACCTTTGCCCAGCGCAATCCCGTTCATAGCCACGTCTGTACCGTTGTCATCTCGCAATACAGGCAGCAACATCTCGCCGACGGTTCCGGCAACCAGATAACAATACTGTTCCAGTTCCTCCATCGTTGTATAATGTGTGACTTTAAGATCAGTTAATTGTCCGTCCATTTGACGGAAGAAAGGCCCCTTGTCCAAATGAGGGAAACTCGTAAACAGCCATCGTAATGCCGGCCAAATAAAATGTCCTTCCGCTTCTTCCAGTTGATTGAACAGATTGCGGATTTCATGAATCGTATAGGGCGACTGCTCCGGCTCATCTACACTGTCATCGATCATGCGACAAAAGGCATAGATCACGTACACGGCCTCGCGGCGTGGGCTGGGCAGACCTCTGAAGGCTTGATAAAAAGATGACGAGCCCTTTTGCATTAATTCCTCACACTTGTTCAAAATCGCTTCATTCATGTTTCCATCTCCTTCGTCAGTAAATTCACTGCCATCCGTGCACTTTGCATCACAATAGGAACCCCGCCTCCCGGATGTACAGAAGCTCCTGCCGCATACAGTCCCCGGATTGCCGGGAATGGCTTCGGTTGCGGACGATATACACCGGATTGAAACAGTACGGGTGCGATGCCAAAGCTGCCGCCGCCATACAGCCCGTCACGCTCAGCGTCAGCGGGAGTACGTATTTTTTTCCACTTGAGTGCTTCACGGAGTCCCGGAAATCCGCGTTGTTCCGCTTCTTCCAACACTCGTTCTGCCAGCGCTTCGCTCTCCCGAGACCAGTCGACACCATCGGCATCCGGCACCGGAATGAGGAAGTACAACACACTCTGACCTGGCGGAGCTGCCGTCTCGTCCAATGCAGCCGGATTGAATACATAAAAAGAGGACTTCGCCGGAATGCGGCGCTGGTCGAACACTTCCCGCAGACTGCCGTCCAGACTTGGAGGCAGGAAAAACTGATGCGTCGTTGCATCATCCCAGGTTTTGTCTACGCCCGCATAGATCAACACACATCCTGATGAGGGGCGAAATGGCTTTCGTTTGCGTGAAAATTCAGTCGTCTGACCCAGCAGACCCGATAGGTGGGGGAAATCGCCATTGTAGATAACTGCATCCACATTTTCTGCGCCTGCGGCAGTTTCTATACCTTCGCATACACCATTTTTAATATTCAGTCCCGTCACTTCCGTGTTCAGCACCACCCGACCACCTCGTGATATCAGTTCCTGTTCCAGTATGGCAGGTAATGCAGCATAGCCACCTTTCACCATCCAGATGCCATATTCATGCTCTGCATAAGGAAGCAGGGAATAAATACCCGGCGTGCCGAAGGGAGATCCTCCAATATAGAGACTTTGCAGCGAATATGCATCCAGCAGTTCCTCATGCTGAAAATAATCGCCTACAGCCTTCCGTACACTTTTGTGAGCACGTAATCGGCCCATCAGGGACATCAGAGACGGAGTGAAGAAATCCCTTTTTCGTGGAAAAGCCTGTTCCAGAAACGCAGCCCGTCCCGCCGGAAACAGCGTGTCCATATCTTTCATAAATTTCGAGAATCCCTGGCTTTCTCCAGGGAAGAGACGTTCAATCTCTTCGGCCTGCTGTTCACGTGCCGTCATTTTGGTCATCACACGTCCGCTGCTGTAATGAACCCTGTACAATGGATCACAACGCAGCAGCTCAATCTTCGAACGATCCACCCCCGCTTCCTCCAAAATGCCAAGCAGCATCTCGGGCAGAAGTACGATGGTCGGGCCTTGATCGATCCGATATTCCCCTTCCTGCTCGTAGCCGATACGACCTCCAACTCTGGAACCCCGTTCGTATACCGTTACGTCCCAACCCTGTTTATTCAGCAGCAATGCTGAAGTAAGACCGCCAATGCCTGCACCTACGATGGCTGCCCGTTTCATGAATGGCCTCCCGCTTCCGCCGTTTTCACATACGAGGATGGTTTCGAGCGCTTGCGAGCGTCCTCTTCCTGGATCAGCTTCACGCTGATTCGAGCTGATTCAAAAATGGTCGGCAGCCCACTGCCCGGATGCGTTCCGCCGCCCACCAGCCATACCCTTTTCAACTCTTCAAACTGGTTATGCGGCCGCAGATACATCATCTGCCCAAGATTATGAGCCATGTTAAATGTTGCTCCACGGTACACGTCGAGTTCATTTTGCCAATCCAGCGGTGTAAACATCATGGATTCTTCAATACGACTGCGGATGTCTGACAACTCAGGAATCGATTCCATCCGCTTCATCATCGCCTCCCGCACATTCTCCCGTTCTACCTCCCAATCGATGTCTCCGGTAAGGTTCGGCGTAGGCATGAGAACATATAATGCAGATTTCCCTTCCGGTGCGAGCGTCGAATCGAGTCTGGAAGGGTTATGAATATAGAGGGATGGATCCGCAGACAACACTTTGTGCTTCGTAATCTCGTCGACGTTGAGTCGATAGTCCTCGGGAAAATAGATCGAATGATGCGGTAAATCCACTTCACCGTCCACGCCCAGATACAACATGGCTGTGGAGCAAGAGTACTTTTTACGCTTCATTTTCTCCGGTGTATATTTCTTGAGTACGCCTGGTTCAAACAGATGGTTCACGGCATGTGCAAAGTCTGCATTAACAACGACATGGTCCGCTTCAATGCGTTCGCCATTTTCAAGCAAAACGCCTTCTGCACGACCATTGCGAACAATGACCTGTTTAACTGGACAGGATGTATGTATTCTTCCTCCATATTCTTCAACTACATCAGCCATGGCTTGAAATACGCGATTGACGCCGCCAATGGGGTGAAATAATCCATAATGGTGCTCAATGAATGACAGAATCGTAAACGTACCCGGGCAATCCCAAGCGGACATGCCGAGGTATTTGGATTGGAACGTGAATGCCCAGCGCAAGCGCTCATCTGTGAAATAGCGGGACAGAATGCCGTAAACTGTATTGTTAATATCGAGTTTCGGCAGAGCTGTCATGGCATCTTTTCGCAAATAATCTGCCAGCTTGCCGAAAGGCCTGCGCAGCAAAGGCATGACTTTGCCAAACTTCACTTCCTCTTCCTGCATGAACCGAAGGTAATTGTCCTCGTTGCCGGGGAAAAGCTCCTTGATCTGTGCGGCTGTATCTTCACGATTACGAGAAGGCGTAAACACCTTATCACCGAAATTTAGGGCATACAGCGGAGTCAGCTCTTTCATCTCCACATAGTCTGATAGCTTGCGTCCTACAACGTCGAACATCTCTTCAATCAACTGCGGCATCATCAAAAACGTTGCACCACGGTCGAACCGATATTCGCCCAGATCCAGTCTGGCAGAACGTCCCCCAATGACTGGCTGTTTCTCATATACATCTACTTCGTACCCCTGGCCGGACAATAACATCGCTGCTGCAAGTCCACCCGGACCTGCACCAATGACAGCTGCACGTTTACGTTGCTGATTCGGTATCATGCCACTCACCTTTCCTATGTTAAGAACTATCTCTAGGACTATAGTCTTTAACCTATTATTAAACCGCCCATGAACAGTTCAAGCGGGTAAACGCAAAAACATTATACAAATGTAGTACAAATATTATACAACTTATTAAATCAAAAAATGACCGACTGGTCAAATTCTCTAATAAGATATTTTGGAATACAAAAAAACACCCTCTGCGCTCTTGCGTCAAAGGATGTCCTGTATACCCAAACCTATACATTCTATTTTAAAATACATTTTTAAAAAGACACGAATCAGTTATCTCCGCCCAGGCGATGGTTCAACAAAATACTCACGTTCCATCCACGCTTGCCAATCCGATGAATCTTCAGGCATAATCCACTGCGGATATCGTGCTTTCTCTGTACGCTCATAACCCTTGCCTCCAAGTACAAAACGCATATGCGGGAACTCGTCCACAATTCGCCCTATGAGTTGATCACACCGCTCAAGAAGTTCGGAACTAGTAACCGATAGACAGACCAATCGGATGTTCTGCTCCCGGATAATTGGGAATAGCCCCTCTTCCGGTGTGTTGGCTCCGAGATAGAGCACTTCTGCACCATTTTTACGCATAAACAGGGAGAACAACAATAATCCCACCTGATGATGCTCCCCTTCCGGGCACAAGGCCAGAACTTTGGGCAGATGCGGATAGATCGGGAACAGATGGAAAAACTGATAAAAGCGCTGTGAGATCAGTTGTGTCATAAAATGCTCTTGAGCGACCGAAGCCCTGCCTTGCTCCCATGCATCCCCAACCCGAACCAGAATGGGCACCAGCACATGATAAAACATGGAATCATATCCGTACATGGTGAAGCCAAAATCAATCAGACCATTGGCTCGTTCACCCTGAAAGTTGTATAGCGAGTCATAGATCTGATCGGCTATACGTACATAAGCCTCTTCCATCGTGGGTACTGGAGGCGTTAACGATGTAGGCACTGCAGCTTCATGTGAACTGGTTTTGTTCACCTTGAGCATACGTACTGCTTCCGAAATATTCGTCTGGTGCTGCTCCACCTGCTCTTTTAACCAGCGCAGATCTGCAACATTCTCTTCCGTGTACAAGCGATAACCCGATTCCGTCCGCTCAGGGGTGACCGCACTGTACCGATTCTCCCAAGCCCGGAGCGTTACCGTCGGAATACCCAGCATGGCAGCGACTTGTTTGATGGAATACACCTTATTACCCACTTTCTTTCCTGAAATAGCCAGACTTTCGCAGGTTAAACGAATCCTTATCCCGTCTTTGTCAGGTATATGAAAATCCGAACATTCCACAAAAATAATACACTCATTATACACAACGGTCATATGCATGTCGATTGAATCGATCGAAATGGTTTTGCCTTTCCTGACGACTTAAATAATCTGTCAGGCTCTCTGCGTCAATGTTGTCATCCGGGTGGTAATAGAAGTCAGCACGTTCAGAAAGGGGAGTTATTGTTGTTTTCTTATCGCCGCCAGACATCAGACCGCAAGTCTTCACGCGGCAAATTTCCATACATACGAACAGGACTCGTCCTATTGGCACTATGGCTCATCGCCGTCATGCTCTATCAGACCTATAAACCGTTACCATCCGGCATTGCCTATGAAAGTCCTGAATACCGGGTGGATCAGGTACAGTTTTTGCATGATCTGACCTATCCATCCGCTGATGGACAGATGGAGCACGAACAGCAGATCTTCCAGCGCATGCTTCAGGTTATCGAGGACGCGGAACAGTTCGTCGTCGTTGATATGTTTTTATTCAATAATTACCAGCACAAAGGTCAGCAATTTCCACCCATCAGCACAGAGTTTACGGAAACACTGGTTGCCAAAAAACTTCAGAAACCGGATATGGATATGTGGTTCATTACGGATGAAGTGAACACCAACTATAACTCCGCACCGAACCCGTTACTGGAGCAGATGAAGCAGGCCGGAATTCACGTGGTCATCACAGATGTGGACCCTTTACGTGACTCCACTCCTGTCTACTCTGCGGTCTGGCGCACCTTCTTCCAGTGGTTTGGACAATCCGGCAATGGCTGGATTCCGAACCTGATGGCAACCGATGGACCGGATGTCACCGTGCGTTCCTACCTTAAGTTGCTCAATGTGAAGGCCAATCATCGCAAAGTGGTGGTCAGCGAGAAGACAGCTATTGTCTCCTCAGGCAATGTTCATGATGCCAGTGCCTATCATTCGAACATTGCTTTTGAAATAACCGGACCAATCATCGGAGATATTCTTCAGTCCGAGCAGGCCGTACTAAACATCTCGGGTGGAGGTAAAATTCCTTCCTATACAGCTCCTACCACAGACCCGAATAAAGGAGATTTGCGAATTCGCTATCTGACCGAGGGCAAAGTGAATGACGCAGTGCTCCATGAGATTAATCAATCGGCAAAAGGTGACATCTTGTGGATGGGCATGTTTTACATCGCTTCACCCAAAGTACTGGATGCACTGCTCGAAGCCTCGAAACGGGGAACCGAGATACGGCTTGTACTCGACCCGAACGAAAATGCCTTTGGTCAGGAGAAGACTGGCATTCCCAATCGTCCTGTAGCTGCTGAGTTACATGATAAATCGGATGGCAAAATCCAAATTCGCTGGTATAACACAACCAAGGAGCAATATCATACTAAGATGATGTACATTGCCAAAGCCACCGGGGATCATATCGTCCTTGGAGGATCGACCAACTTCACCCCCAGAAACATGAATGATTACAATCTGGAAAATGACCTCTGGGTTGCTGCACCACCAGACAACTCATTTACTCATGATGTGGCGAATTATTTTGACCGGATATGGAATAATGAAGATGCCGAGTTCACCCTGAACCTGGATGAATTTCAGGAAAAGACTACATTTTTGAAAGAAATCGTATATAAGCTGCAACTGATTTTGGGTTTAACGACCTTCTAATGGAAAATGAAATTCCAAGCATAAAGCCGCCTGTACACTATCGTGCAGGCGTTTTTTGTGCCTTGACAGGGAATGTAAAATGTGAAAATATAGGTTACCTAACGACCGTTAGGAAGGTGATATTGATGACTGCACATTCGATTCGGGATGCAGCCCTGTTCCATTTTGCAAGAGATGGATATGAAGGAGCCTCCTTAAGAGCAATCGCTGACGAAGTCGGGATTAAAAAACCGTCTATATATGCACATTTTAGCGGCAAGGATGACCTGTTTTTGCAAACCCTTGCGCATGCGTTTAAGGATGTTCAGCGTCGAACGCTCGAATACTTCCGTGATCACGCCGATCTGCCATTGGAACAAAGGTTGAAAGGTTTGCTGATATGGTTTGAGCAAGAGTATAACTGTAATGCCTCTGCCCGCTTTATGCTGCGTATGTGTTACTTCCCGCCGCTTTCGCTATATAGCGAAGTGATGGATTTAGTTTATCCGTTTCTGGACGGTATGGAGCGGTCACTGACACGACTGCTGCAAAGGGAGACGCGCAAGGGGGAACTACAGGCTGTTCCAGCAGAACAAGCTGCGATTACTTATATGACTTTTCTCGATGGCATCACGGTTGAGATTATTTATGGAAGTTCACGTCGATACAGAAGACGGATTGAAGCTTCCTGGCCAGTCTACTGGCATGGCATTCATCATCTGAAACAAGAGGCACTGCCCGTTGTTTTGAAAGGAGATTCATCATCATGAACCGCAACTGGTTATATGTATTTATCGGAGGACTCATTGAGATTGTATGGGTAAGTGGGCTGAAACACGCCTCTAATGTTTGGGAGTGGGCTTTGACGGCCCTAGCCATCATCCTGAGCTTTGGATTAATCATTGCTGCTTCCAAAAGATTGCCTGTGGGTACGGTGTATGCCGTATTTACGGGGATTGGTACTGCAGGTACGGTACTGGCTGAAATGCTCCTATTTGGTGAAGCATTCTCACTTGCCAAGGTTTTGTTAATCGGCCTGTTGCTATGTGGTGTGATCGGACTGAAACTGGTCACGGATCAACAATCGGCAAAAGGAGGTGAAGCATAATGGCTTGGATGGCAATTGTGGGCGCAGGCATATGTGAAATTTTTGGCGTCATCGGCATTAATGGTGCTTCTACCCGAAAAGGCTGGCCTTATATCGTGCTCATGCTCGTATCGTTCGCATTCAGCTTCTCCCTGTTATCCTACGCGATGACTTCTATTCCCATGGGTACCGCGTATGCGGTGTGGACTGGAATCGGTACGGTGGGCAGTACGTTAACAGGTATGTTCCTGTTCGGTGAGCGGAAGGAAGCCAAGCGGCTGCTGTTTATTGCCATGATTTTGGTGGCGGCGATCGGATTGAAACTGATTACGTAACGTAAATACCTCCATTATATATCTTCCATAATATTTAATTATCCCAAAAAGACGACTTTCGATCAGAAAGTCGTCTTTTTGGGATATGATGTAAGTAAGAAACCTCACCACACTCTGTTACGTAAGAAAGGAAGTCGTGATGATGAAGAAATGGTTCGCGCGTATGGGTTCATTTACCGGATATATCTTTCTGGTCGCTGTGGGAACCTTTTATTTGATTGCTCTTGTAGCTATTATTCTTCTAGCCATTTACGTCTTTAAAGGCGGATCATGAAATAGATCATACATATTGCAATGAACATTCGTCGCTCATATATACAGCCTTTACTGCGTCTGCATTACGTAGGAAAAATGCTCCAGTCCTCATATAGTACACCCTCTTCTTTTTCCATTTTTCTCCCATTTGAATTCCATTGTCTTTATCGTTTATACTTGGTTTGACCCTAAAGTCAATTCAAGAACTCATAAGTTCCGCAGGTGAGGTGGATGTATCGTTAATGAACCCTATCCATGAAATGAATGAGAAGAAAAAGCTCATTATTACCACAGCACTCAAGCTGTTCTCAGCCAAAGGCAGTGCTGCAACCTCCATGCAGGAGATTGCAGAAATATGCGGGATGTCGAAAGGCAGCCTCTACCTCATGTTCAAATCCAAAGAGGAATTAGAGGCCAGTACGATGGAGTACTGCATATTCACGCTCATGGACGAAATCTCCCAGATTGAACATGAAGCTGGGCTCACTTCGAGAGAACGTCTGCACAAGCAGATTGAAACACTGCTTGTCCATGTATCCGAGCTGAAAGAATTTTTACGCGTGCAAATGCGCAGCATGATGATGGATGAAGAGCAGCATCGCAAGGAAAAGTGCAAACCGAAAAACAAGGATCTGGAGATCCGTACCCTGCACTGGTTCAAGGACAAACTGGAGGATCTGTACGGACCGGAGATTGGACCCTATACCTTAGACCTTATTTTGCTCACGCATGGTCTGTTCCTCTCCTACATCAAAATCTGGTTTACGGAAATGCCTTCCCTTACCGTATCCAAGATGGCAAGCAACATGCTGCAAACGATCGATTATGCAGCTCGCGGATTGCTCGATCAACGCCCTGCCCCTTTGGTTCCTTTGGAACATTGGCCAGCATGGAGCAGCGATTCAGATACAGATTCCACAATGATGCGTCATCCTATTCATATCATCAAACAGATGAAGGATATCATCTCTTCTGATATGCCTCCAGGGCAATTGCGCAATGACGCGTTGGAGACCATCGCCATCCTGAGACAGGAAATCATGGAATTCACACCGCGACGTGCCATTATTCTGGGCATGATGCGTAATTTGGATCACATTCCTGTCATCCAGCCATTGCACTCCGAGCTTCAGCACATTATGGATGCCATGTATAGCCGGTTCATCCAGGCTGACTCGTCACAACAATAAAGAAATACAGGGAGAAACAGAGAGGAGAAGAAACCATCGTATGAAAGGGATTATTAATTTTTCACTGAACAACAAGTTTGCGATCTGGATTCTGACCATCATCGTTTCCTTCGCCGGTTTGTACAGCGGACTGACGATGAAACAGGAGACCATACCAAACATCAATGTGCCATTCTTGAGTGTTACGGCCATTGATCCAGGGGCAGCTCCAGAAGGTATTGTCGAGGATGTCACCAAACCACTCGAACAGACCTTAAGAAATGTAGAGGGAATTAAGACACTCACCTCTACTTCCATGGAGAATGCTTCTTCCATCACCCTCGAATTTGATTATGGTACCGATCTGGACAACGCTACCGCAGCGGTACGCGAAGCACTGAATGAGGTGCAGTTGCCGGATGGTGTACAGAAACCAACCATCTCGAAGTTCAGCATCAACTCCTTCCCGGTTGTCTCGCTCAGCTTGTCTGACAAGGACGGCGGCGATCTGGAACAATTGACTCGACTGGTTGAAACGGATATCCAGCCTGCACTCGAAGATATTGACGGTGTAGCTCAAGTCCAAGTTTCGGGCCAATATGTTAAGGAAGTTCAACTGAAGTTTGATCAGAAAAAAATGAATGAACTCGGTTTGACTGAAGATACAGTCAACGGCATCGTTCAAGGCTCTTCTGTCCGTGTACCACTCGGACTGTTCGAACTGGACAAAGCACAGAAAGCTGTTGTTGTTGACGGTAATATCATCGATCTGGATGATCTGAAAAATCTCGCTATTCCGGTTGTACCAAGCGGTGCAGGAGCGGGCAGTGGTTCAGCCACAGCACCACAAGGCGCCGGCGCACAAGCTGGCGGGGCAGCTCAAGGCTCTGCACAAGATGCTGACCAGGCTGCAGGACAAGCCGCTGGCGGAAATGCCAGTGTGGGCAGTACTTCAGGTGCCGCTAACGCACCTGGAATCCCAACCGTTAAATTAAGCGAGATCGCCAAGATTGAAGTCATTGGCCAGGCGGAATCCATTTCCCGGACAGACGGTAAGGAATCCATCGGGATCTCCATCGTTAAGTCCAATGATGCCAACACCGTTGATGTCGTTAAGGCGGTTAAAGACAAAGCGGAAGAGTTGCAGACGCAGTTCAAAAACGCCGATTTGACTGTTTTGCTTGACCAAGGTAAACCTATCCAGGACTCCGTAAACACGATGCTGTTCAAAGCGATGTTTGGTGCTTTGTTCGCCATTTTGATCATTCTGTTGTTCCTGCGTGATATTCGCTCCACCATTATTTCCATTGTCTCCATCCCGCTCTCCTTGCTCATTGCATTGACAGCACTGAATATGATGGACATTACGCTGAACATGATGACCCTGGGTGCCATGACGGTCGCGATTGGACGGGTTGTCGATGACTCCATCGTTGTTATCGAGAATATCTATCGCAGACTGACACTCAAGGGAGAGAAACTTAAAGGCCGTGATTTGATCCGGGAAGCTACCCGTGAAATGTTCATTCCGATCCTTTCTTCCACGATCGTAACCATTGCGGTATTCCTGCCGCTGGCACTGGTGAGTGGTATGGTCGGTGAGCTGTTCATGCCATTTGCCTTGACCATGGTCTTTGCTTTGCTGGCATCCCTGATTGTGGCTGTTACGATTGTACCGATGCTGGCACATACGCTGTTCCGCAAAGGTCTGAAGAACAAGCAGAATCATGAGGAAAAACCAGGCAAGATGGCGGAGGGTTACAAACGTCTCTTGAACTGGACATTGTCTCACAAACTCATCACCGTCGGCGTTGCTGTATTGCTGCTCGTCGGCAGTTTGTTCCTGTATCCGTTCATCGGTGCAAGTTTCTTGCCGGAACAACAGGATAAATATGTGACCATTACGTATAGCCCGGAAACTGGAGCTTTGCGTGAAGATGTTGAAAAAGAAGCACTCGTAGCTGAGAAATGGTTGCTGACGCAGCCAGGTCTGGAGAAAATGCAGTATTCCATCGGCGGCAGCAATCCACTGAGCAGCATGGGTGGAGGCAGCTCCAACTCTGCTCTCTTCTATATCGAATATAACGAAGATACGAAAGACTTTACAAAAGTGAAAGAACAGCTTGTGGAAGGTCTGAAGAAAGAAGTTACTGTAGGAACCTGGAATGAGCTTGATATGTCCGGGGGACTGGGAGGCAGCAGCTTGAGCCTTTCCATCTATGGTGACAATGTAGATCAGATCAAACCTGTCTCGGATGAAATTCTGAAGCTGGTTGAAGCAGATACCGAATCTTTTGAAAAAGCCGACACTACGCTCTCTGATACCTACGGGCAATACACGCTCGTCGCGGATCAGGAAAAACTGAGCTCGCTCGGTCTGACTGCTGGCCAACTGGCTATGACGCTCAGCCCTGCACGTGAACGCCCTGTACTCACAGAAGTGGATATCGAAAACAAAACGTATAAAGTCTATGTAGAGACTGACAAAAAGACATTCACCAGCATTGCTGATATTGAAAACGAAAAAGTTACTTCACCACTCGGCATTGAAGTACCAATCAAAGATGTCGCGAAAGTGGAAGAAGGCACTTCACCGAACTCCATCATGCGTATTGATGGCAAAGTCGTTGTGCAGGTATCAGCCAACATCTTAGCTTCCGATGTACAAAAAGCATCATCAAACTTGCAGGCGAACATCGACAAACTGGATCTGCCAGATGGAGTTGAAGTGAAGTTTGGCGGTACAACCGAACAGATTAATGATACGTTTACCCAACTTGGTCTGGCCATGCTGGCAGCCATTGCGATTGTATACTTTGTGCTTGTTGTTACGTTCGGCGGTGGACTGGCGCCATTTGCCATCCTGTTCTCCCTGCCATTTACCGTCATTGGTATTATGGTCGGCCTGTTCGTAGCTGGTGGTACGCTTGACGTATCTGCCATGATGGGTGGACTGATGCTGATCGGGATCGTGGTCACCAACGCCATCGTCTTGATCGACCGTGTTATTCACAAGGAAAAAGAGGGAATGCCTACTCGTGAAGCCTTGCTGGAAGCCGGAGCAACGCGTCTGCGTCCAATTCTGATGACAGCTCTGGCTACCATTGGTGCCTTGCTGCCACTGGTGACAGGACTTGAAGAAAGCGCAGGGATCATCTCGAAAGGTCTCGGAATTACCGTAATCGGTGG
The DNA here is from genome assembly GCF_028771845.1 of Paenibacillus marchantiae. Taxonomy (NCBI): domain Bacteria; kingdom Bacillati; phylum Bacillota; class Bacilli; order Caryophanales; family Paenibacillaceae; genus Paenibacillus; species Paenibacillus marchantiae. Next base: position 542,564 of record NZ_CP118270.1, read on the forward strand.
TCTGATCAGCTCTACGCTGCTGACTCTGGTTATCGTGCCAATCGTGTATGAGTTCCTGATGAAGTTCAAAAAGAAAAGAATTGAAGATTAATCGACACCTTCTGTTGATTGAATTAAATCATCACTCAGAATTATGATGAGCTTCTAACATAGAACACCCCTTAGTCCACATTAGAATGGTTTGTACATTCTGATCTGCGGCTAAGGGGTGTTTTACATTTAACTATAGTTTCTTAGCATCGGTCATAGAAACATCTAGATGTTAGATAGAACTACATAGAAATAATCCATTTTGTTTTATTTCATAAAAGGAAGAGATCATTTTGTGAAATAAAACAAATGAACGTGAGATTTCAGCTCATCTGTTGTTAACAGACTTATAATCAAGACAAACGCTCTTCAGAAGCTCGACTTACAAAGCGGGTATGTAAACTGCATGTATTTGAGGGAAGGACGGTGGCTTTGTGGGGGAAACGACGCTGCATATTCAGATGAGAGACATGCTGAAACGTCCAGTGTTCCGCAAGGCTGAGGTACTCGCCAGTGAACGGGCATTGGAGCGATATGTGCGTTGGGTGCACATTATGGAGGTTACCGAAGTAGGCAACTTGCTGAATGGCGGGGAACTGGTGCTAACGACTGGCATTGGCTGGCAGGATGATGAAAAGCAGGGACTGTCTTTCATGCGCCAGTTAATTGCTCGTGGAGCTGCGGGACTCTGTATCGAACTGGGGGCTCACACCAAGTCCCAGCTCGGACCTATGAAGGAACTTGCAGCAGAAGAGGATTTTCCACTGATCTGGTTCCACGAACAAGTACGTTATATCGATATTACACAGGACCTGCATTTCGCCCTGATTCGCAGCCACCAGCGTATGCTCGCTGATCTCGACAGCCTCACTACCTCGTTCAACCAACTTCTTTTGAATGGAGACGGTGTACAACCACTGCTCCGACTGTTGTCTCGAACAACGGGTTACCCTGTAGCGCTATATCCACTGGATGGGGAAGCAAGTGCCGTTCCCTACTGCCCTCCAGCCCAATTGGAGATTCGTCGGCAGGAGTGGTTGTCACGTCGTGGTCATTCGGACGAGGGAGAGCATTTGGGAGATCATTCTTTACAGAGGAATCATTCGGTGCATTCACCGGATGCACTCACTCTGCCTGTACAGGCGCTTGATTATGCATTTGCCGATCTGGTGCTGATGCTCGACAAGCTGTCGGATCACGATCAGGATCTGCATAATAGACCCTCTGATGAGTTCATCATCCAGGCACTGGAACGTTGCGCAGCCGCCATTGCTCAGGACTGGATGCGCACCAAATACATGGAGGAAAAGCGACGCTACAAGGAAGATATGTGGGTCATTGACTGGCTTAACGGACATCATTCTGCGAAAGAAATTCATGAATATGTATCTGCTGCCAATGCCCAGCTTGCTTCTGGAAAAGGTACCGTCATTTTGTTCGATAGCAATCCCAGCTACACAGACAGTCTCAAGCTACAGAAACTGCTAATTCAACGCAACATCATTGCCCGTTCCGTGTTCGCGCGGGAAGGATTCGCCCTGTACAGCACCGTGCTAAACCACCAGATCATTCTGATTATTGTTGACCCTCTGCCTGGATCTCAGCGAAAAAGCAGTCTATGGCGCTGCATTGAACAGTTGCAGCAGCATGAACAGGAACAGACCCATCGCCTCTTCTCGGGTCTGTTCGGCATCGGTCACAGCTGCGCTGATCTATCACGTCTGAAAGACAGCCTTGAGGCAGCCAAGGATACCCTGCGCATTCAGAAGGACATCGGTGTGATGCAGCAGCCCTTTTACAGCAATCTTCACTGCTACCGCATTATTGCCAGCATGAAGCAGAGCGGCAGTCTGGATGATTTCATTGAAGAATATCTCGGGCCAGTCATTCGTTATGATACCGAAAAAGGCGGTCAGTTGTTGCGTACGCTTAAACAATATTTTATTCTATGCTGCTCCAAACAGGAGACGGCCACGGCTTTATTTATCGTCCGACAGACGTTATATCACAGATTACACAAAATTGAGATACTTCTGGGTGACGACTATACTCTCCCCGAGAAACGCGTCGCCATCGAACTTGCCATCTATGCATATGAATACGTTCATGGGCCACTCGTGTGACCTTCTACGCTCCTTTTTGCTCCTGAAGCTGCCTGATCAGGATATGACTGAACCACTTCCGTCCAGACGCTGTACCCACATATTGCTCCTGTTTTTCTCCGGGAAGATCGGGGTGCCCCCACACGACATGAGCACCCTCCAGATGTTCCCGAACGGCATAGATCCGGTAACCCTGGGCCACCATTCGTTCAATCGCTATCTTTTCCTCTTCAAATACATCATGGTCAGACATCAGCTTCACCCTCCATTCACTGCCGTCACAGGCTGTCTCACAGGTAATGGTGCACCGGCATCATATTTGTCACGCTTCACATACTGACCCGCTCCTGCCACTCCGGCAAACTGTCGATCCCGAATCACATATTCCCCGCGGCATAGCACTGTCACCGGACATCCCTGAACCTGCATGCCCTCAAAGGCGCTATAATCCACATTCATATGGTGGGTAGCTGCCGAAATCACCCTTGAGATAGATGGGTCAAAAATAACGATATCCGCATCTGTCCCCACAGCAAGGGTTCCTTTCTGCGGAAATAAACCAAATAGCTTGCTTGCCCGTGTAGAGCATAAATCCACCCACTGATTAAGCGAAATTCGCCCCTTCACTACCCCTTCGGAATATAAAATGCTGAGCCGATCTTCAATGACAGGCCCTCCATTTGGAATTTTGCTGAAATCATCCCGTCCCAGATCCTTCTGTCCCTTGAAGTTAAACGAACAATGGTCCGAGCCAATCGTCTGCAATTGACCATTCTTGAGTGCATTCCACAACACTTCCTGATGATGGGCTTCACGCAGCGGTGGGGACCAGACATACTTCGCGCCTTCAAAATCCGGTTGATCCATCTTCGATTGATCCAGAGTTAAGTACTGCGGACAGGTCTCGCCCCAGATTCGATAGCCCATGTCTCGCATACGCGCAATCTGCTCCACAGCTTCAGCACAGGTGACGTGCACTACATAAAGCTGTGAATCGGCAAGTGCTGCCAGTCGGGCCGCACGCCCTGTAGCCTCTCCCTCCAGCATGGAAGGTCGGGTAAGTGCATGGTGGATCGGATCAGTTCTTCCATCCGCCAGCGCCTGCTGGACCAGCAGATCGATAACATCACCATTCTCGGCGTGCACCATGACGAGTGCACCGAACTCTTTGGCCTTTTGCAGCGTCTGAAAGAGAATGCCGTCATCGGCCTGGAACTGATTTTTATAAGCCATGAACACCTTGAAGGAAGACACGCCCTCTTCTTCAATGATCTGTGGCAGTTCCTCCAGCACCTGATCATTCATCTCGCCAATCATCAAATGAAACCCGTAATCAATGGCGGCTTTGCCCTCAGCTTTGGCATGCCATTCCTGAAGGGATTCCAGCAAAGGTCGACCTTTTTGCGTCAAACAGAAATCAATGACCGTCGTTGTGCCACCGAAGGCAGCAGCTGCGGTACCCGTTGCAAAATCATCCGCCGTCACCGTTCCGCCGAACGGCATATCCAGATGAGTATGCGGATCAATCCCGCCAGGGATGACATAACAGCCAGACGCATCCACAACCTCCGTTCGTTCATCCGGCACAAGTCCCATGCCAATCTGCACGATCTTTCCGTTTTCAATGTAGATATCCGCTTCAAACGTATCCGACGCTGTGACCAACATTCCATTACGAATCAATTTGCGGGTACTCATGATATCGCCTCCTTGGTGGATTGGTCTCTGGCCGATTGCAGCAGGGCAATCGCAGACTGACGGTCATTCCAGGTTAACGGTTCCTGTTCATGTGCGATCTCTACCATCTCAATTGCGCCGTCCACCGGACAGACAATCGAGCACAGATTACATCCGACGCAATCTTCCTCAACGACCTCCAGATACGAGCCAGAGGGGTCAGACAACATATCAATACATTGATGCGAGGTGTCTTCGCAGGCGATATGGCATTTGTTGCAATTGATGCAGACATCGCGGTTGATGCGGGCTACCACTTTGTAATTCAAATCGAGATTGCCCCAATCCGAATAACGCGGAACCGTCTGACCAATCAATTCAGATACACTTCGCAGACCTTTCTCATCCAAATAATCGTTCAAGCCATCGATCATGTCCTCCACGATACGGAAGCCATGATGCATGGCTGCGGTACATACCTGGACCCCCGTCGCTCCCATAAGTAAAAATTCTGCGGTATCCCGCCAATCGGATATGCCTCCGATGCCGGAAATCGGCACACCAACTGCCGGATTGCGTGCACACTCGGCAACCATGTTCAGCGCGATTGGCTTCACAGCCGGACCGCAGTAGCCGCCATGCGCCCCTTTGCCACCTACATGCGGCACGGTATTCCATGAATCGAGATCCACACCCGCCAGGGAGTTGATCGTATTAATCAGGGAAATCGCATCCGCACCGCCACGCACGGCTGCCCGGGCAGTCGCCGTAATATCGGTGATATTTGGCGTTAGCTTCACAATGACAGGTGTGGTCGCCACTTCCTTCACCCACATCGTCTGTAATTCAACCAGATCCGGTTGCTGACCAGACGCTGCTCCCATACCACGCTCGGCCATGCCGTGCGGACATCCAAAGTTTAGCTCCAGCCCGTCTACGCCGACAGCTTCGACTTTCTTCACAATCTCATGCCACTTCTCGCGTTTCGGTTCCACCATGAGTGAAGCAACCACTGCCCGATCTGGGAAACGCCTCTTGGTCTCAGCAATTTCACGTAGATTCACCTCCAGCGGCCGGTCGGATATTAACTCAATATTGTTAAAACCCGCGACGCGCTGTCCACCAAAATGAACGGCTGCAAAACGCGAAGAGGTATTAATGATCGGCTCGCCCAACGTCTTCCAGACGGCACCACCCCAGCCTGCTTCAAAGGCGCGCTGAACCTGATATCCGGTATTGGTCGGCGGCGCAGAGGCCAGCCAGAATGGATTGGGCGATCGAATACCTGCCAGATTAATGGATAAGTCAGCCATAACGATCCCTCCTTGGTGTGGTTTGAACTCACAATGGTGTTTGTTTGAACTTCACAAGATAGACTGGAATCTCACGTATGACCCAGGAATCCTGCTTGATCAGGGTTAGTATGAGTGATTGGTGTTGCCAACCTGCTGTTATATACTGTTTGTGTACATTCTAACGAACCGTACACCTTCTGTTTGGTGCAAATGCGGTAGGTGAGCGTTTTAACGAATCGTAGAAGGCTTGGTGCATAAGATTCGTTAGCTATAACTAAATATATCTCATGCCGTCTCTTCCACCTGTCCGGGCAACGCCTTCATCACCGATGCAGCCGCCAGCTTGCCTTGTTGAGCTGCGGAGACCACCATTGCTTCGCCCTGCCCCTGTCCGAAGATAACATCGCCTGCCGCATAGATCTGTGGATGGGACGTACGGTACGTCTGTGGTTCCACTTCAACAACGCCCCAGTGATGACGCAGGCCAAATACCTCAATTAATGGCAGCAAACGGTTCTGTCCAATGGCTCGAACAACGGTGTCACATTCAAGCATGAACTCCGATCCCTCAATCGGCACAGGCAATGCCCGACCACCTCCAGGTGGAGTAACCAGCTTCATTTTCATACATTCTATAGCCTGGACTCGGCCATTCTCGTCTCCAATAATGCGCTTCGGCATGGTGAACCAGCGAAATTCCACACCTTCCTGCTTCGCAAATGTATATTCGAAGGCATACGCTGTCATCTGGCTCTCCCCACGTCGATAAAGCATCTGCACACGCTCGGCACCTAGGCGTACCGAACAGGTCGCTGCATCCACTGCCGTATTGCCCGCACCAATAATGGCAACCTTCAGACCGTTCAGAGCCGGGGGCACACCCTGCTTCGTGGATTCCACCAGCTCAATGGCATCATAGACACCTTCCAGCGTCTCTCCTTCAATGCCGAGCATCGGAACAGCGCCCATCCCGCAAGCCAGAATAACGGCTTCGTGCTGCTCCAATAACTCTTCAGCGGATACATCCACCCCAATGCGTACACCATACCGAACCTGCACCCCCAGTGCCTGCACTTGTTCGACTTCCCATAAGGCTACGGATTCCGGCAGGCGAAAGGACACGATACCATACGTGTTAAGCCCTCCGCCTTTCGCTTTGGCTTCATAGATCGTCACCTCATACCCTGCACGCCCTAACTCTCTGGCCGCAGACAATCCCGCAGGCCCTGCGCCTACAACTGCAACACTTCTTCCGTTGGCAGGCGCTGCCTTGAATAACGGTTCATTCTTCGTCCGTGCCCAGTCTGTTGCATATCGCTGTAAATCACCGATCCGAATCGGCTTAGATGACTCGTTCAGTACACAAGCGCCTTCGCAAAGTTCCTCTGTCGGGCAGACCCGTGCACAGCTAGCACCTACCGGGTTGGCTTCCATAATAGTCCGAGCCGAGCCTTTGAGGTGATCTGTTGAGATTTTTTTGATAAACGAAGGAATATTAATGTCGGTTGGACATGCCTTGATACAGGGTGCATCATAACAGTACAGACAGCGGTTCGATTCCTCCATCGCTTCCTTGCCCGTCATTGCAGGCTTCATTTCGGTAAAACGACTCTCCCATCCGTAATCAGACAACGTTGCTCCTGCGCTGTTCATCAATATCATGCACCTCCATAAGGTTGATCTCTGTTTTTCCTTTCGCCGCCGGATAAAGTTAATGACTGACTCACACAGGGACTGCGATGCCAAAACTATCTTCGCTCAGCTACAAGTTAACAAGATGTTCGTAGGTCTCAGGCCGTCGATCGCGGTAAAATTGCCATACATTGCGTACTTCCCGAATCAACTCCGTATCCATCTCGCCAATGATAACCTCATCCTGATCCCTGCTGCCCATGGCCACCATCCTGCCTCGCGGGTCCACCAGATACGACTGACCGTAAAATTCACCCATATTCCATGGCGATTCCACTCCCACTCGGTTAATGGCAGCCACATAATAGCCATTAGCTACCGCATGGGCAGGCTGCTCCAGCTTCCACAAATATTCCGATGTTCCGGCTACCGTTGCGGAAGGGTTGAATACAATCTCTGCACCCGCCAGCCCAAGCAGCCGTGCCCCTTCCGGAAAATGACGATCGTAACAGATGTACACGCCCACTCTGGCGTAGGCTGTATCGAATACCGGATAGCCCAGGTTACCGGGTCTGAAATAATATTTTTCCCAGAACCCATTGGTGCCTTCGCCTGCTTCCACATGCGGAATATGATGTTTGCGGTATTTCCCCAGGTAGGAGCCGTCCGCATCAATAACAGCAGCCGTATTGTAATACGAAGCGATCCCTTCCACCTCGTATACAGGCAAAATGACTACCACGCCAAGCTCCTTCGCGAGCTCCTGAAAACGCATGGTTGTCGGTCCTTCCGGCACCTGCTCGGCAGATGCATACCACTTGGGGCTCTGCTCCGTGCAGAAGTAAGGCCCGTAGAACACTTCCTGCAAGCCGATAATCTGCGCTCCCCGAGCAGCCGCCTCACGCACCAGCGCAATGTGTTTCTGAATGGCGGCCTCCTTATGCACTTCAACTGGGGCCGAGCCCTCCACCTCGTGTGAAGCTTGAATCATCCCGATGCTGATTTTACCCATACGCCACATCGCCTCCTCTAAGAAACTGTCCGCTGTCCGTTTATATGAAAATCACCATCATCTTATATGACTGTAAAACCCACCGAATATGATTGGATTTGAAGTATCCATTGGATTGTTACCTACGAAATGAACTTCCAGCGTCCTCCCTCCTGGTATGTTCCCCTCGTTACTCGCCGGTTTCCGGGCTGCACATCTGCCTGATCGTGCGGTACAGCACTTCTGTACCGAGAGCAATGTCCTCGGGCGAAGAATACTCACTTGGATGGTGGCTAATTCCATCCTTGCTGCGAACAAAGATCATGCCATAGTCACACACGTAAGAAAGAGCAAGTGCATCATGAAACGGACCACTCATCAACTCCGGTAAAGGCAGGCCGATTTCTTCGGCAGAAGAGCGAATGGCATTCTTGATTCGTTCTGCACAATATCGCGGCTCGCTGTTGGTATCTTCGGTCAAAGAGTAGGTCAGGCCGTATTCCGAGCTAACGTCATCCAAGAGGCTCATTAACCTTTCTTCAAGCCGATTTCTGCGCTCCATCTCCATATCTCGCAAATCAACCGTAAAGCTGACTTGTTCAGGAATGATGTTGCGTGAGTCCGGGAAGACACGGAGGCTCCCCACGGTCCCTACTGTCGGAGCTTCCGGATCTTCTCTGACCATATCGTCAAAAGCCGCAATGACCTTGGCGCTGCCCACCAGCGCATCATGCCGCATCCCCATCGGTACGGACCCGGCATGCCCTGCCATGCCTTTCATTGTCACCGTGAGCCACAGCGGGCCCGAGATGCCAGTCACCAGGCCTACCGGAGCGTCCAGCGATTCGAGCACAGGTCCTTGCTCAATATGCAGCTCCAGATAACTGCCAATAGAGCCAGCCGGATAGATCGCTTCGGCAAATTGTTCTGGTGCACAGCCAAAGGCCTCCAATGCCTCTCGTCGGGTCACCCCATTTTTGTCCTGTCGCTCCAATTCTCCTTCTTCCAGCTGTCCGGTTATGCCACGTGAACCAAATAATCCTTTGTTAAAACGCGAGCCCTCTTCATCACAAAAGGCAATGACCTCAATCGGCATCCGAGGTCGAATGCCTTGTTCCATCAGACACTGAACAGCTTCCAGCGCACCAAGGACGCCGATGGCCCCATCATACCGACCGCCATATGGCTGGGAATCGATATGCGAACCGATCATGAGGATCGGCAAGGACGAATCTGTACCTTCAAAGCGACCAATCAGATTGCCAAACGGATCAAGGCGAGTCACAAGTCCGGCCTCTTCCATCCAGAGACGAACCTGGATAATGCCCTCCATGTCTTCCGGAGTCAAGGCGAGTCGGCAGACACCCGTCTCCACAATTCGGCCAATACAGGACAACTGTTCAATTCGATCATCCAGACGCAGCTGATTGATGATTTTTCCAGTGGTGGTCTGCATCCTCCCTCGCCTCCTTTCGCACATTTACAAGCACGATATAAATAGAGATCCCACCTATATTCCACTTCCTCTCCATCACTACCCTGCATCCAAACTGCGTAGTGCAGCCAGCAAACTACCAGCGATCAGGTCCAATTCTTCCTCGGTGGTGACAAACGGCGGAGAGATGGTCAAAATATTCGCAAATCCCGGTACGGTATCGCCGTTCTTGCCAATCAGGATGCCGTCCTGTTTGCAGCTTGCCAGCACTTTCATGACCTTATCCGCATGAGCAGGTGAACCATCGGCTTCAATCAGCTCTACCCCGCAGGCGAAGCCAAATGTACGGATATCTCCAACCACCGATAACTCCAGCAGCGGCTCCAGCTTATCCCGGAGCAGGTATCCAAGTTCATCGGCACGGCTGACCAGATTCTCTCGTTCCAGGATATCGAGGTTGGTCAGTGCCACGCGGCAGGAGACTGGGTTGCCCCCGAACGTATTCACATGACGAAAGTGTGAATCGAGTCCGGGTTGTCTGAAGGTGTCATACAGATCTGCTCGAACGGCTGTCGCCGATAGTGGAGCGTACGCACTCGTCATGCCCTTTGCCATCGTGACGATATCGGGCTGCACCCCGTAATTCTGATGACCGAATTTTTGCCCGGAGCGGCCAAATCCGCAGATGACCTCATCCACAATGAACAGCACCCCATAACGCTCACAAATCTCCTGCACGGTACGCATATACTCCGGAGGCGGGACAATCATGCCGCCCCCTGTAATGACTGGTTCCATAATGACCGCAGCTACCGTCTCCGGCCCTTCCCAACGAATAACCTCTTCATAGATAGTGGCGCATTCCAGTCCGCATCCATCCTTGTTTCGTCCAAATGGACAGCGGTAGCAATAGGGAGGTGGTACATGAGAAAAGCCTACGCCCAGCGGCTCGTATTTGATTTTGCGGGCCGCTTGCCCGGTAGCGCCCAGTGCGCCCATGGAGTTGCCGTGATAGGCGCGGTGACGGGAGATGAATTTGTGACGAGTTGGTTCACCATTCTGATGATGAAACTGACGGGCTATTTTGAACGCCACTTCATTGGCATCTGAACCCGAGTTGGAGAAGAATATGCGATACTCCCCCTCCAGCCAGTCATTCAGCTTCTCTGCCAGCAGAATCGCCGGCTCATGGCTCTGGGTCATGGGCACGTACGCTAGAGCTTTCATCTGCTCATAGGCACTTTGGGCAATCTCCTCGCGTCCATGCCCGACGTTCACACACCACAGTCCCGACATCGCATCCAGATACCGTGTGCCATCCTGATCCGTGATCCAGCTGCCCTCCCCGCTTACGGCAATCATCGGATGATCGTTATGAGGCGAGATGTGATGCCACACATATTTGCGATCCTTTTCCAGCCACTCTTCCTTTGTACCACCACGCGGCTGGGGTTGCTGATCCACTGAGCTCATTCGTCATCCTCCTCTCTAACCTGAATCTATGGACTTTACACTTGACCACTCCGATTGCAGTGCCCACTTCCGAACGCTCCACGCTTATTTATTTCGTCACATCCTTCACCGCTTCTTCATAGATGCTTTTCTCCAGTGCTTCGTCCAGATTGGCGGCTTTCTTGATCAGGCCATACTTCAGGGCAATATCCGCAGTCCGGGTAAACGATTCATCCACAAAACTGCCCACCTGTTTCTCCGTAAACCCTTCCGGGCGAATCAGCTTCGCAATCTCTTCCAGCATGGTCACCTGATGTTCTCGGGTCGTGCTGCCGTCCGTCACACTTTTCATGACGATATCCACCGTTTCATTCTGATTGTCGATGGCGTAGTTCCAGCCTTTCAGAACGGCACGGGTCACTTTCACCGCCAGCTCTTTATTACTGTCCACCCAATCCTTCTTCGCGATCAGCGTATCCTCCAGCATGCCTACCCCGGCATCCTCAATGTTGAATACATCCAGGTCGGACTCCTTCGTTCCGCTTTCCAGTACCACGTGATATTCGTTATAGATCGTTGCCGTGGCGACATCCACCTGATCGTTGAAGAACTGATCCATCGTGAAGCCCTGCTTCACCAGTTCAATATCCTTCTTTGGATCAAGGCCGTTCTTCTCCATAAAAGCGAGAACCTGAAACTGCTGGCTGCCAAACCATGTGCTCACTTTCTTGCCTTTCATCTGGGCGGGATCGGTAATACCCGCGGACTTCTTCGCAATCAATCGATAACTGCTCTTCTGCGAAACTTGGGCGAGGGAGACCAGCGGAAGACCGTTATCCCGGCTGACCAGCAAACTGTCTACCCCAGTGATACCCACATCGGCTGCGCCGTTGACCACCTGCTGTTCAATCACGATATCCGGGCCACCCGGAATGATCTCGGCATCAATACCTTCATCTGCAAAGAAACCTTTCTCCTTAGCGGCGTATATCCCCGCGAACTGAGCCTGTGGCACCCATTTGAGCTGAATTTTCACTTTGGTTAAGGGCTGATCTGCCCCTCCCGCTCCCTCAGAGCTGGCAGCAGCAGGAGTGACGGACGGCTCTGATTTTGCGGAGCACGCTCCCAGCATCGCAACGACCAACAGTACCAACACCAGAAAACCCGGTTTTAACGTTTTGTACATATACAGAACAACCCCCTGTTTATATATAAGGATTTTCAATCAGGTACTGTGTAGCCCTGCTTCACGAGTCAATCGATCTGTGGAAGGTTGGCATCTGAATGAGCTTTTATGGATCTGTACGTGCACGATTCCACGGGATCAGCCGTTTCTCGGCCAGAACGACGACTTCATACAGCACAATACCGAGCACAGCCGCGATAACAATACAGGACCAGGCAAGTGGCATGTTCGCCAGTCGGATCTGATCCGAGAGCAAGTATCCAAGCCCCTGGGAGGCGATGAAAAACTCACCCACAATGGCGCCAATAATGCTGGTCGACATATTAATTTTCAGACCTGCGAAGAGGGAAGGTAGCGCATGTGGCCAGCGCAGCTTCACGAAAACCTGCATCCTACTGGCGGCAAGACCACCCATCAGATCACTGTATTGCGGCTGAATTGAGGTCAAGCCCTTGAATAGACTCACAGCCATGGCAGCCATCGTAATTACAGCCACGACGGCAATACGTGACCATATCCCGTCCCCAAACCAGTTGTTCATAATCGGGGCCAGCGCAACAATCGGAACGGCGTTCAGTGCTGACATTACAGCAACTGCCGCCCTGCCACTCGTCGGGAAGAAGGATGCACCCGCAGCCGCCAAGGCTCCCAGCAAGGAGCCGAGCAGAAAGCCACCCAGCATCTCGGTTCCGCTGTACATCGCGTATCGGAAGAGCATTTCTGCATTTTCGCTGATGGACGCTGCAATTGCTGATGGCACAGGCAGTTGGTAACTTTCAAGCGAGAATAACTGATGGAACAATCGAAGCTGCCATAAGGTAAGAAATAAGGCTCCGGCAAGCCACGGCAGTAGGCGCAATCCAATTGATCTTTTGCGAACACTACTACCCCGCAGTCTCTGTCCGGCTTGTCCCTGTTGCCCATGGATATCCGAGCCTGAAGCAGTTGGCACCTTAATCGAATCCACAATAGATTCCCCAATGGAGCCCGTGCCCGTGCCAGAGACAGCGACCGTCGCACCCTCCTCACCTTTGCGGCTTACCACCACACTTTCATTCATCATGCAGCACGCCCTCCCTTGGCCCTGAATTCGGGCTGCCATGGGGTTAGCCAGCGCTCAGCAAGGCTGATGGCAAGATACGAGATGAGTCCAATGCCAATGCTGAGCATGATGGTTGCCCAGAACATGCCGATTTGGGCACTGCCGTAATACAAGGAACTGACCATCAGTACGCCAAGTCCATCCGGGGCTCCCATTAGCTCCACCACAATGGAAGAAGTGACTGCAAGTGGAGCAGCTATTTTCATCCCGGAAAACAGACCAGGCAGTGCAGAAGGCAGCAGACATTTGACATAACGCGCAGGCAGGGAAGCTCCACAGGAACGCATAAGCTCCAGATGCTCCGGCGCTGCACTTTTTAATCCTTTGAGTGTGTGGATGATAATCGGGAAGAACGTAACGTAAGCCGCCATTATAATTCGGGCCCACTCGGCGTTATGGATAATGCCATAGACAATGGGCGCAAGACCGATTACGGGCACCATCTGGGAAGAGATGACATACGGAGATAAGGTACGCTCTACCCAAACCGCCACACTCATGAGCAGGGCCAACAGCAGACCTAACACGGTTCCACCTGCAAAACCAATTGCTGCATTCCCAAACGTTACGGCCCCCTGTTCAGCCAATGTGCCTGAGTAACGAAACAGGGCTGCGAGAACCTCGTGCAGATAAGGAAGACGGGACGCTGCCTGCTGGGGTGACAAGAACAAGTGGAGAATCCAGGCGATACCTTCCCACAGCAGCAATACGGACAAAATCCAGATCACTACCCAGGAGCGAAAACCCAGCTTACTGGTGTGCAGGAACATGGATTGGATCACGCTCCTCATAGAAACAATTTCGGATGGTGGTCATCATGCGGTAAAAGGCTTCGGTTTCCCTCAGCTCTCGATCCCGCTTGGCTGGCAGGTTGACGGAATGAATGGAGTGCACCTGACCAGGGTGTGCGGAGAGGACGATGATGCGGTCAGATAGAAATACGGCCTCGGGGATACTGTGTGTAACGAACAGGAATGTCTTGCCTGTAGATCGCTTAATATCAAGCAGCTCCAATTGCAGCTTCTCCTTCGTGAATTCATCCAGTGCGGAGAAAGGTTCATCCATAAGCAACAATGGCGGATCAAGCGCGAGTGCACGTGCAATGGAAACACGCTGCTGCATGCCCCCACTGAGCTGCCATGGATAATGGTCAGCAAAGCGAGTCAGCCCGACCATTTCAAGCAGTTCACCACTCATGCGGCGGCACTCCTTCCGGCTTGTGCCGAGCAGCTCCAGGGGAAGCTCCACATTGTGGCGTACCGTGCGCCAATCGAATAACGCTGGAGTCTGGAAGACAATACCGAACTGGCGCTGCAACCGCGCCCGCTCCGGTTCCTCCCCGGCAACCCGGATGCTGCCTGTCGTTGGCTGGAGCAAATCGGCTACGAGTCGCAGCAGTGTGGACTTTCCACAACCCGAGGGGCCAAGCAGAGAGACAAATTCATTGAAATGGATTTGAAATGAAACGTCGGACAGGGCGGTAACTTGTTGTGCTCCACTGCCAAATACAACGGACACGTGATCCAGCTCGATATGGCAGGTGTCGGGGACGATGATAGAGGACATGGGCATTCTCCTTTTCGCGGGAAGCTCGCAATCTTTTCACACCAAGGCTGAATGGAAGGTTTATATACACGAACGTAACAGGTTTTGCTTGTTAGGTAATACTATATATCTTTGGGCGGGGATTACATTATACAGACTGTTTTGAGTATGGGCCTGTTCATGTTACACAGTGTAAAATGATACCGATTCTCAGTCCTAAACATGTCAATGTCCGTGTATGTTATCTAACATCTGCTTCACTTATACAGAACTCTTGTAATATCCAAGTAAAGGCGCATAATCATTTGTATTTATTGAATAAATATTCGGAAAATATGACATATACCCTCGTATTCTTGTTGATTTTCTTGTATAAACATTGATAACAGCATTTTGCAAAATGCTCATATAGAAGGACGTGAACTCTCGCCCCGATACGGTGTCTGGTTCTGGGATCATGAAGGCGGTGTCATTGATTCCCGTCCACCACCCATATTGGCTGGATAATCGCGTTTCCGAACAGTCTCGCAAAGGATTTTCAAAATCAGAAATCGGGGTGGTCCGTATGTTTGATTGGCTGGGATCGAGAAAAGGGTGGCCGCTGTGGCGGTCGTATCGGTTGAATGCAAATATGAAGCAAGACGTAGAGGAAATCTTTGAGGGCATCGCCGAGACCCGGCGGCAGCTTTTGATGGATTGGGCTGAGGAGCAGTGGAATCATCTGGATCGATTGCTTCAGCAGGTACGAGCTGTTCATCCGCAAGGTATGTTGCAAGGCTCCGAAGATGTACATGGATTAGAGGTATGGTTCGCAGCAAGTTATGTACGCGCTACGGATAGTACTGAGCTTTTTATGCTGAACGAGCAAAACCAGGTTGTATTTTCTACATATAAGAATCATATTGGACAAGTCTACGAAGATGGAAATGCTTTGATCGGGCCAGGACTTAGGTATACCCAAGCGGATATCAACGGACAAAAGTGCCTGTTTGGACCTTATTCTGATCCGCTCACACTAGAAATTGGACCACGTTCTTCCACGTTTCACGATGATGTAACCTTGACGTTTATCGTACCGATCATGGAAAACGGCCGTTACATCGGTTCCCTGTGCAGTCGTGTACCTAATGATGTATTGGGCGATCTGATCCAGCGTGAATCAGGCCACATCTACCCTGATTCGGGGGATAATTATCTTTTTATGGCTGAATCAAAACTGCGGCCCACGCTTCAACCCGGGACTGCCCTGTCCCGCAGCCGCTTCGAGGATCATACATTCACCCATGGGGAGAATCTGAAAGACGGCGTAACCACCGAATGGGGCGTTGTATCTGTTAAAGAACATACCGAATTGGAACTGATGTTTACCGATCCTTCTACCAACGAACTTCATCCCGGTGTAGCGAATACCATTCGCAATGGCTCCAATCTGTTTGTGGCTTTTCCGGGTTATTCAGACTATCGTCATATATCAGTTATTGGAAAAGGCATCACGTTCCAGCTTCCCCACTGTCCGGATCTGTGGGGCATGATGTGTGAAGGCGATTTGGAGGAAGTGTATCGGATACGCAGCATTGGCTGGCGCCAATTCAAGCAGCATAGCTTGTACATCCTGTTGTCAGGCATTGCGGGAGCTGCACTTGTATATGCGCTGACTGGAAGTGCATGGAGCGCAGCAGCCATCGCTGCCTTTAATTTCATCTATGGATTCCTGACTGCAAGCCAGCTGCAACGAAAACATGTTCAACGGGGCCATGAGGATTTGCGCCGCATTAGCCGCTTTATTCGGATTAACGCCGAAGGCAAAGGGGATCTGACTCAGCGTCTGGACACGTCGGCTTTTGCCCAGGATGAATCAGGTGAACTGGCGAAATGGATCAACAATATGATCGACTCTCTGGAAGGAATTATGCTCAAGGTACAGCTTGCCACCGTGGATGTGATGAACAACCAGCACCAGATGCGGGCGTCAACGGAAACTACACAGGGAACAACCGAACGTGTAAATCTCAAACTTGGCTCTATGATTCAGGGGATACGCAAGCAGCTTGAGGACCTGGATCAGGCCAAAGTAGCCGCCGACGAAATGCGCCTCACCTTACAACAGCTTGAAGTGTCGTCCACAGAGCAGATTGACGTTGCCCGCCAGGAAGTGGAGCGTATTGGAGACAAAATGACTCAGATCTCGGGAGCCGTGTCCGACACCAACCATACGATTCTATCCTTTATGGCGACCATGCAGGATATCTACCGCGCACTTGCTGTCATTGATGAAATTTCGGCACAGACCAATCTGCTCGCACTAAATGCTTCCATTGAAGCAGCTCATGTTGGCGAACACGGACGTGGATTTGCCGTCGTTGCTGGTGAGATCCGCAAACTTGCAGAATTATCCCGTTCCTCCACGGAAGATATTCATCAGATTCTGGATAATATCTCAGTAGCGGCAGGAGCAGCCTCGCAATCCATCAAGGAAGGCGATCAGGTGCTGGCTGAAGGCACCACGCTTGTTCAGGCTGCTTCGCAGTTACTCCAAAGTGCAACGGCTGAAGAACCCCAAAGAACACAGGTTGTAGATCAGGTCGTGGTATTGATGGAGAATATCGCTGCCATCAGCCACAAAAATCGTTCCACGTCTTCGGAGGTGGAAGCCGAGATGGTCGAGCTTATTAACGACATGCTGCACGTTCAGCATTCATCGCACAATGTCGAAGCCATCACGGTCTTCTTGCAACAGCTTGTGGGACAATTCCAACTGACCCATCCCGATAAAAACGTAATTACCTGACGTCATCATTGACGCGGATTGGAGAAATAGCTAAAATTTGATGCAACTGTTCGTTTAGACATTGTCGGTTCATTTCATATAGAAGCTTTCCAATCTGAATCAATGAAAGGGTGGTCTGCATGGAAATGCTCCAGGATTCTTTTGGCAGAATACATGACTACATCCGTATTTCTGTTACGGACCGCTGTAATTTGCGTTGTGTGTACTGTATGCCTGAAGAAGGCATGGAATTTGCCCCGCATGACCAAATTATGAGCTACGAGGAAATTGCCCAGGTGCTCAAAGTGTTGGCTCCAATGGGAATGCGCAAAGTCCGTCTGACCGGAGGCGAGCCTCTGGTACGGAAAGATCTGCATCAACTCGTAAGTATGATCTCGGCCATTGACGGGATTGAAGATATTGCGTTAACTACCAATGCATTGCTGCTGGACAAACAGGCTCAGGCCCTGAAAGACGCTGGACTGAACCGGATTAACATCAGTCTGGATTCCCTGCAGGCGAGCCGTTTCTCCATGATTACTCGCGGTGGGGATGTAAATAAGGTGCTGAAAGGCATTGAAGCCGCCACGGCAGTTGGACTTGCTCCGATCAAGCTGAATGTCGTGTTAATGAAGGGCATCAATGATGATGAGATTAAGGATTTCATTGCCATGACCATAGATCAGCCACTGCATGTACGCTTCATTGAATATATGCCGATTGGGCAGGCTTCAGATTCATGGCGCAAATCGTATTTGCCGCTGGAAGCAGTCACGGATGTATGCGCCGAGGCTGGCTGGGCGGTGGAAAATACGGCAGGTCCGGCAGGTAATGGTCCATCACGAAACATGAAGATTGCCGGTTCACAAGGGACATTCGGATTGATCCATCCGGTCAGTGATCACTTCTGTGATAACTGCAACCGACTCCGCCTGACAGCAGATGGGCATATCAAAGCTTGTCTGTACTGGTCGGATGAATACAACGTTCGCCGCTTCGTAGATGCCCCCGATGCTATGGCAGCTCTCTTCCTCAAAGCGCTTGGCACCAAACCGAAGAATCATGAAATGGCGCTTGCCCTGGAGCAGAAAATGCAAAGTCATACACCGACGGTACGACGCATGTCCCAAATCGGCGGATAGGCAAGCGTGATCTGGCGGGTACCTGCTCATCGTTTAAATGCATCAGAGCAGGAAGAAATAATAAACGTAAGCACCCGATATACTTCTCAAAATACAGCCATTATCGATGTACTAAAAGCTGCTGAGGTCAGATGATCCTCAGCAGCTTTTTTGTCATGTATTTTTCTTTTTTCTAACCTTGTTGATCAATTTTCCTGATTCCAAGATTAAAATAAAATTAATCTGTCATATGTCCTCTTTAGCCCTTCAAGAATCCCGCAATTCTGACGATGAATATACAATACATCACGATAATACGCACACATATATAGGAGTTGATCCAATTGAATATTGTTGAAGCACTTGTTGCAGCAAGCCCGTATTTTAAAATCATGCTCAAGGAAAATGATTTGATGATTGCTGTTACCGATATGGAGCAGTTCCGGTATTACGTACGGAGCGAAGATCTTGATTTGGGTATCAAGGCTGGAGATCCGATCTCACTTGAAGATCCTACACTACGCCGGGCACTTATCCATGGTGAGACTTCAGCCAATCGTATTGAAGCGCATCATTACGGGACTCCCATTAACTCTGCGGCTACCCCGCTTCGCGATGAAGCAGGCCAGATCGTAGGTGCATTGGCCATTGGATTTTCGCTCAAAAACGAGGAAAAACTGGGGCACTTCACCGAATTGATCGGAGAAATCAGCGGTAAGTTAACCGATATGGTTCAGACCGTAGCTGCTCAGTCCCAGCAACTGACCGCTTCATCTTCACAGATTTTGGACAACACACGGATGGCGGTGCAAAATTCCAGTGAAGTCACCAAGGTAGCTTCATTCATTCGTGAAATTTCGGAGCAGACGAACCTGCTAGGTCTGAATGCTGCCATTGAAGCGGCTCGAGCAGGAGAAGCAGGAGCCGGCTTTGGCGTTGTTGCTACCGAAGTACGCAAATTATCTACCGGAACCAAAGAAGCTACAGTGAACATTGAACGCTCCTTGAAGGAAGTACAGCATTCCATTCGTCAAATGGAACAGGAGATTACCTCCATCGCCCAATCCAGTAATCAGCAAGCCGAACTCGTCACCGAGTTCAGCGAGGTCATTGATCAACTGAACAACGCATCCAAGGATCTCAAGTCTTTCATTGAATCCATGCTATTGAAGGCAGAATAAGATAGAATACTCATTTGGCGCATTAAGTATAAGGCCAGCATATAAACAATCCCCGCACGCTTAACGTGAGGGGATTCTTTTCTATTTTTACGATAGAATCAGCTTCCACAGCATCATGCCCGCCATTCCGACCATGACTACAGCGGACAACCGATTGAAGAAAACACTGACCCGGCCTGTACGGTCTGTTCTACCTACTAGCCTGCCTGCACCCGCCAGTCCCAGAAACCATACCCATGATACTACTGCCGCCGTTATCGCAAAATAAAAACGTGTGACCCCTTCGTATTGAAGCGAACTGGTTCCGATTACGGCTACCGTGTCCAGCAGAGCATGCGGGTTAAGCAAGGAAACGGAAGCAGCAAAAGCGATCTGCCTTCCCGCAGATAGCACTGCTGCTGAACTATTCGCAGGCCCGGAAGACTTCCAAATGCTCCATGCCATATAGAGCAAAAACACACTCCCTCCTGCATACAATACATTCGCCAGCACCGGCCATTGCAGTAAAATGAGGGACACCCCTCCGACGGCTGCTCCAATCAACAACGTATCACTGAGTCCTGCGGTTACTATCGCTGGCAGCGCCCGTGCATAACTTCGCTGACTCATGCCCTGATTAAAAATAAATACATTTTGTACACCGAGTGGCAAAATCAGGCCAAATGCCAGCACCACCGCGTGAATAATTACCCCCATCGTTCATCCCCCTTAGACATGTCTCCATAATAGTAGAGATAACGTCAGGCGTAACCAACCACTTGGATGGCATTGGACCCAACCAAATGATATAGTGTTCAAAATAAAAGAAAACGTAAATCCCATCACTCATTCTATAAAGGAGGCAAACCTGCCCATGAATCGTTCCGATTCTCGACAGGGGGGCAGCTGGAAGCCGGACCCGTCCCATTCCCTACCTCTGTACCGACAGATTGAAGTCTATATCAGCGAGAAAATTACTGCCGGCGAATGGACAGCAGGATATCGGCTTCCTTCACAACGAACACTGGCTCAATCCATGGGTGTAAATCGCAGCACGCTGGTTACTGCATTGGAAAATCTGGCCGCCGCAGGCATGATTGAAGGCAGACATGGTGGCGGAACCTATGTCTGCGGCTCTGGCTGGCATGCGCTGGCTCACGGAGCCATGCCCAACTGGGAGGAAGCCATCGAAGAAGGCTGGTATTACCCCAATCTGCCAGAGGTACAGCAGATTAACCGGGCTGAGTTCCAGCCAGGCATCATCAGGCTTGGTACAGGTGAGCTTGCACCTGAGCTGATGCCCCAGGAGGCTTTTAACGACCTCCTCCTTGCTCTATCCAGCCGTCCTCGTACACTAAACTACCTCGAACCTCAGGGTAGTCTGGAGCTCCGTCAGGCTTTGTCCGTTTACTTGCAAGAAAGTGGTATCCAAGCCTCCCCTGACTCCATTCTGATCGTATCCGGCTCTCTTCAGGCACTGCACCTTATTTCAGTTGGGCTTCTGCCCCGCGGATCGGCAGTTCTGCTGGAGAAACCATCTTATCTGTACTCCATTCATGCCTTCCAATCCGCCGGATTGAAAATGAGTGGCATTCCGATGGATGCCGAAGGCTTACACACTCCGCGTCTGGAAGATGCCGTACAGAACAATGCAAACAGGGACAGCATCTCACTGCTCTATACGATTCCGAGCTTCCACAATCCTACTGGCTCCGTCATGAGTGACAGCCGCCGGGAAGAAATTCTCGCCACAGCACGAAACACTGGCATCTCCATATTGGAGGATGCCGCTTACAGCGACCTGTGGCTGGACGAGCTCCCGCCGCCAGCGCTGAAGGCGCGTGATAAAGAAGGACGGGTGCTGCACATGGGCACCTTGTCCAAGGCGGTGAGCCCCGGTCTGCGCCTCGGCTGGCTGGTTGGGCCGGAGCCGGTCATCCGTCGCCTCGCAGACATCAAGATGCAGACGGATTATGGCACTAGCTCCCTCGCTCAGGAGGCTGCTGCACTCTGGTTTGCCGATGGATACCACGAGCAGCATATGGATCGCCTGCGGCCAGAACTGCGCAGACGCAGAGACTTCATGATCCAGCTTCTGCAACGCGATTTCGCTGAACTCGCCGAGTGGAGCATACCTGCCGGAGGCTTTTATATCTGGCTCCGATTTACCGTCAGTCCTCTTTCCATTCGCGAACTGTTCCATGCCTGTCTGGAGAATCATGTGCTGATTCATCCGGGTTATCTTTATGACCGCCTAGATGCGGAGCACATTCGTCTGTCCTATGCCTATGCTTCACCGGATGAGATGGAGCGGGGCCTTCACCTTCTGGCACAGACAGTCAAAAAGCTGATGACATCATGAAATGAAAGAACCGCCTTGATCGTAAGGAGTGACATCCCTCCGATCATGGCGGTTCTTTTGAGTTTTTGTATTCATGAGACAGATACATCTCGTCTAGATCGCAGGCAGGTTTTCCTTACCCTTTTACCGCACCCTCTGCAATCCCCTCCATGATGAACTTTTGGAAGAACGCATAGATGAGAACCACCGGAATAGCGGTCAGTACCAGGGAGGATAGAATCAACGGCCATTCCTTATTGTACTCGCCAAACAGCATGTTCGTGGACAGAATCAGCGTATAACGATTTACATCCGTCAGCATGAGTAGTGGCAACAGGAAGTCATTCCATATCCACAGGAAGTCCAAGATGGCGATGGTGACCGTAATTGGCAGCAACAATGGGAAGATGATCTGGAAGAACGTCTGGAACTCATTACATCCATCCATCTGTGCCGATTCTTCCAATTCACGCGGGATGGACTTAACAAACCCGTGATACAGGAAGATCGCCATGTTCACACCAAGTCCGATATAGATCAGGGCCAATCCGTATGTGCTACCTTGAACGTGAAGTCCTTTGGCAACCCGTGTCAGCGGAATCATGATCGAGTGAAAAGGAACGAGCATGGATGCCACGAACAGGAAGAAGATCAGGTTGCTCAATCTGCCTGAAGTACGCGACAGCTTGTATCCGGCCAATGAAGCGCAGAATACAATACCCCCAATCCCCAGGAAGGATACAATCGCCGAGTTCAAGGAGCTGCCCAGCAGGTTGATTTTGTTAAATGCATCCGAGTAGTTTTCCCAATGAAATGTCGTTGGGAGAGCTATAAAAGACTGAAACATTTCGCCTTGTGTTTTGAATGAGTTCACAATCGCCATGTAGATTGGCAGCATTGCGACGAGGGAGCCCAGCACCAGCAGCAGTCGAATAAGGTAGCTGTTAATTCGTTGCATCCTCATGCTTCCACCTCTTTCTTCTTCATCACCGTAATCTGAATGAGCGTGAAGATGAGCACGATGACGAATAACACAACTGACTTGGCACTGGCATATCCGTATCTAAAATTGTTGGAGAATGCCTCTTCATAAATATTCATCGTAATGACCTGAGTGGCTCTGCCTGGACCACCACCTGTCAGACCGTACACAACTTCAAATACTTTGAAGGCTCCGTTCAGTGTCAGGAAGAAACAGATCGTCACGGCATGAGTGATCATCGGTAATACGACATTACGCAGTACCTGGAACGCGTTGGCTCCATCAATAACAGCCGCTTCCTTCAGACTCTTCGGCACACCCTGGAGTGCAGCCAGATAGATGATCATCATATACCCAACACCATTCCAGAGCGATACGATCAGGATGGAGTAGAATGAAAATTTCGGATCACCCAGCCACTGTTGGTCCAAAAAGGAGACCGCCAACTTCTCGGCCAGCTGCGGCAGCACCTGGGAGAAGATGAATGTCCACATAAAGGCGCTGATGATTGTACTGATCATGTTCGGCATGAAAAACAGGGTCCGGAATAACCCCTTGCTGCGCGTCCGTGTCTCAATGAACACGGCGAGCAGCAAGGCAATTCCATTTTGCAGAATCAGCATAAACACCACATATTTCAACGTGAACCACAGGGAATTCAGAAAGTCGGGATCTTCCTTGAACAGTTCCACGAAGTTCCCCAGACCGATAAAACTGTAATCCCGGTTCAGACCATTCCAGTCCGTCAAGCTGTAGAACAAGCCGCTAAATGTGGGATACAGCAGGAAAATGGCATAGATGACAAAGGCAGGCGCAGTGAACGCTAGCAGCGACAGATACTTCTTGAATACATTCGTAGCCATTGGTTCTCCCCCTTTTCACTATAAGCATACTCGCGGAAACGGGGGAACGAAGACCGTTCTGCCAGCCGTTTCATCTGCTTACTTGTTGACTTTGTTGTAGGATTTCCACGCCTTGTCGAGCGCATCAATCACCTGCTGCTGATCCAGTTGTCCGGAGTAGTAACCTTGCAGCGCTTTGCCTGATTCATCCTTAACCGCTTGAGGAATGGATGGATCCTGATACGCTTTGCCTTCATTAACATATTTCAGGGCATCGTCTACCCAAGGGAAACTTTTGAAGTCATGAATTTTGGCAACCGGATTGAATTTCAGTGCTTCGTAGAATGCACTTGAGTCCTTGTCATCGAGAACATAGTTCACGAAGTCGAGTGCCACTTCCTTGTTTTTGCTGGAGGAAGATACGGCCAGTGAAGTCGATGTGCTCAGGTTGATTTTGGTATCATCCGGGTTGTCATTGATCGGCAGTGGAGCTACGCCGAAGTTGATATCCGGATTGGACTTCAGGATGGTTTCCGCGAACCAAGGTCCTTGAATCCACATTGCTGCTTTGCCTGTTGCAAAGGCTGCTGAACCATCATCGCCGCCCACTTCGAGTGCTTTCTCCGTTCCATTGGCATTGACGAGATCGAAGATGTCGAACAAGGATTTCATATCCGAGAAGGAACCTTGATCCTGATTCATCTTATCCAAGAAGTCTTTATGTTCTGACTGAGTCAGTGCACCTACAGTAAGTGGCAGGAACAGTTGCGGAATCCAGGCTTCTTTGTATGAAAGTTCAAACGGGGTGATGTTGGCTGCTTTCAGCTTTTCCACGACCGCTTTCATTTCCGTCAAAGTTGTAGGTACCTCTATCCCCTGCTCTTTGAAAATATCCTTATTGTACAGGTATCCCCAAGATAACGTTTCCAAAGGAACGGCCACGACTTTACCCGATGCATCCGTTACGGAAGGCTTAACGGAATCCAGTAATTTATCGACAAAAGGTTGACCCGACAGGTCTTCCAGATAACCTGCTTTGCTGAACGGTGGAATTTCATTGACCGCATGAAGTGCGAACACGTCCGGTGCATCATTGGAGGCAAGTCGTGTTTTCAGAATCTGAGGCGCATTATCTGCTGGCGGCATCTCCAGTTGTACGTTGACCTCAATATTCTTTTCGGCTTTCTCCTTGGCTTTGAACTGTTCTATATATTTATCGTAATGTTCTTTCAGCCGCGGCTGTGCAATGAATACTTTGAGGGACACCGTACTGCCCGATGCAGTTCCCTCCGTCTTACCATCCGTACCCGCATTGGAACCGCAGCCTGCGAGCAGAACACTCACAAGTACCGCACTTGCTACGCTTTTCCATACTTTCATCTCTTATGACCTCCCGGTGTAACTGGTTTGTCTTTCATAGGATCATTATATATCACGAAATGAAAGCGCTTCATTGGACATTATTAGACTCATTTATTGGATTATTTTAAACCTTAATCCAACAGTAAGCTCTCTGTGAACGAATTATTTAGGGCTGTTACCTGATATTCGAGGTTGTCCCTTTCGCATCTCTCCAGGCGAAACTCCGAAGTGTTTCTTGAACACCCGGTAAAAGTACGATACATCCTCATAACCCGTCATCTCAGCAATATGTTTGAATGGAATCTGATCATCGAGCACCCACTCCTTGGCTCTTGCCATCCGTAACTGGACAATATAGTCGGTCACATTCACGCTGTGTTCTTTTTTGAACACCTTGCTGAGATATTCTTTGCTAACAAAAAAGATCTGGGCAAGCTGCTCCAGCGTAATCATCTCCATGCAATGCTGCTCGATGTATTGCTTCACCTCATCCAGGTTCAGCTTGTTCTTGAATTTGCGCTGCGCAATCAGCTGCTCCAACGAAGTATAGTAAGGCGCTGATATCCAGTCCACCGCCGATGCAATGGACGCCAGAGCCGTCGGCGGCGGGAGCACAGCTGCTACAGGTTGCTCGCATAAGCCGTTGGAAACACACAGCTCGCCCAGCAGCGTCTGCAATTCATATGCAATCCGCCCCAGCTGTTGCGGTCTTTGGATATCACTGGTATCAAGTCGGTGCTCCAGCTGCCCGAACAGCTCATGCAATCCCTGAACGTTCAAGTCGTTAAAACGCAAGCGTGCCTGCTGCTGGAACAACGAGAACTCGCCAGAAAAAGCCGAAGGATAAGGTTCCCAGGATTCCGGCCCAGACTCGGTCTTTTCCAATTCACGTCTACACTTGGCCAGAACGTTATTCAATTCATCGGGATTTACCGGTTTGAGCAGATAATCAGCGGCACGGTGACGAATGGCATGTTTCGCATAATTGAAATCATCATAACCGCTGACCACAATCACTTTGATATGCGGATATTGTGCGCTCAGCGTCTGGAGCAGTTCCACGCCGTCTTTACCCGGCATACGCATGTCTGTAATGATAATATGGGGCTGATGCTGCTCGACCAACCGGATCGCCTCTCCGCCATCCTCTGCCTCACCTGCTACCACCATGCCAAGCTCATCCCACGTGCCCAAATTGCGCAAAATATCTCTATTCCATGGCTCGTCGTCCACTAACAGCACTCTATAATAATCCTTGTTCACGAGATCTCGCCTCCTGTATGGCAAGGAATTCGAACAGTGACACGGGTTCCCTGTCCTTCCCCACTCTCCATGTTCATACCGTATGCAGGCCCAAAGTGCATCAAAATGCGTGATGCGGCATTGACCAGACCAATGCTAGTCCCCGAGCTCCATACTCTGTCTCCTTGCTGGGACAGCTTGGACAGTCTCGATTGCATCTCGGCCAGCCTCTCTTGATCCATGCCCATCCCATTATCGGAAATGCGGATGGTTACCTCATGATCTAGTCGGACAACTTGAATGTTCAATTTCCACTCTCCCTGCTTTTTCTCCAGACCATGAACAAATGCATTCTCCACAATCGGTTGCAGGGACAACTTGGGAATGTAACAGTCATTCAGCCCGCCTTCAATCTCCAGTTTATATTCAAGTCTGCTGCCAAAACGCTGCTTCTGGATGAGCATATAATGCTCCAGTTGGTCCAATTCGGACTGTAATGGCACGAGACCATCCGGCGCTCTGACAATATAACGGAACATCTCACTTAGTGCACGAATAACTTTATAACTGTCTGCCGGCTTCTGTGAGTACACCATACCTCCGATCATCTGCAACGTATTTTGCAGAAAATGCGGGTGAATCTGGGACTGAAGCGCCTTGAGCTCGGCCGTCTGTTTCTCCAGATTCATGAGATAGTTATCCCGGATATGCTCCCGAATGCGGCTTGCCATACCATGCAGATTTTTCTCCAGCAGGCCAATCTCATCCACCCGACCACTGCGCACCACTTCCTTGTCCTTGATCAACTGGATTCCCTTCATGGAATTCGCCAGTCTGACAATCGGTTTGGATGTTCGCCAAGCCACTAATGCTGCCAACAACACCGAAACCACGGTAGCCAGCCCACCCACAACAAGACCATATTTCATCGTTTCCATTGCACTCTCATTGATGACATGGGAAGGTACAATTTTGATCAGACGCATTCCTGACGGATCAATGGCATGATAGAATACATATTCCTTGGCTGTTCGAATGAAACCGGAACTATCCTTTGTAGCTGCGAGCCTTTCCAGTGCCTCTGCTGAAGGCTGTATCTCCTTATTGGGCTGATAGACCGGACTTCCCGTACTATCCGCGATGTACACCGCATAATCTCCCCGGCTGTCCAGCAATTCCAGTGTCTGATTGAATTCGGCCCACTTGACTTCCAGACTGATCGCGCCGATCTGCGCCTGATCCTCGAATCGGTTCATGCTGCGGGTCATATGGAACTTCTCCGGATCGTTCGGATCATTAATAATCGTAAAGTCCTTATGCTGTTCAAAAAGTTCATCGTATGCCGAAGGAATGTCCGGAACCGATCGGATTCGGCTTTCCATCGAGTTGAAGGTAAACAATGTGTCCAGTTCCTTCAGGTACAATTCCACGCCAAATACATAGTTGCCAGCCGAATAATATACACTGTTCAGCATGTTGAACACAGCCTTCTGTTCATCGAAGCGGCTGGCAGCTGGAGCATCCTGGTTCAATGCCAAATACTGATGCAGCTCATCACTGATCTGAATGGAATAGATGAGATTGTTCATCCGCGCGAATTGTTCACCCAAATAGATGGAGGCCCAATTCATATTCGCACGGTTGGTCTCCATGATCTCTTCTTCCATGGAAGAACGGGTATTTTCGGCTGCTACAACCGTCATGGCAATGACGGGCAGAATGGCCAGAAACGTCATGGTGAGGATTAATTTGTTGCGAATGCTGCGTTTGAACGGATCAGTAAGCTTCCGATATAATTCGGTAAACACGAGGCATCCACTCCTGAGCTATGAGCTAAAATAAGATAAACGCCCCAGCATGAAGCCGAGGGCGCTTTGGTCTTGGTATTCTTTTTATAATCATTGAAAACAGACTTGTCAATTCATTTATGATTTCCCATTATTGCTCAATAATGCAGAACCCCCATGGTTCCAGCTTCATATTCTGCCCTCCGGACACCGCTGTTCCTGCCAAAAGTTCCGTTCCGTCCCCGTAGGCATACACGAACGAAATCGCCTGATCGGAGTAGTTAAAGAAATACCGAATCGTATTCCCCTGATCATTCACTCCGCTCTTCACGATGATTGGAAAAGCCAATTCCTGATCGATTCCCCACAGTCCAGCTTCCTTCATGACACGCTCCAACACGTTGCGGATCACCGCGGAGCTGGTATAACATCCAACGTACGTTGCTTTGCCCTTGCCATAGGAATTCTGGGTAATTGCCGCATATTCTCCCCAGTGAGGATGATCATACCAGGCCAGCACTTCTGCAGTTGTTGGTGTGATGAGTTCCATCCAGGTGTGAATCTGATTCTGTTCCTCTCCAACCTCGAACGGATCATCTCGAAGCGACACATTTTTCGGCTCTACAAAAAGGTTGTAACTGATGCCACAAGCCTCACTGATCAGTCCAGGCTGGTGGGTAGAGCGGACCTTAATATGCTCATTAGCGAATCCGCTCTTGAAGGAGTAAACGACATGCCCACCATCTTGTACGAATTGGTTCAGCCTCTCAAGCAAGACATCGGAAGCTGCGTACAAAGCAGGCACAACGATCACATCATAGCCTTCATAACTCTCCACAGACGGATCAATCAGATCACAGCCAATATTCATTTTGTATAATTCGTCATACATCCAGCGGATAACGTCGTTGTATTTTTTGTCACTCGTAAAATTAAATCCGAACCACTTGATCGACGTCAACGCCTCATTGCTGAACAGCACGGCTACCCGATTCGTTTTCTTCAAATTCACAAGTTGCGGGCTAAGTCTGGCAAAATCCCGGCCGATCGTTTTGGCCTCGTTGTACACCGGATTGGGTTCAAAATCATGGCTCAGCAATCCTTTCCAATACGTCTCAAATGAATTATGCAAGGAATGCCAGTGCCAATAGGCGACCATGTTTGCTCCCGATGCCAGGTGGCTAAACGCCTGAAGGCGAAGCTGTCCGGGGTAGGGAACCCAATGCCAGAAAGCCTGCGCTTCCGTCTCCAGTACGAGATAGTTCGATTGTTTGGTGGAACGTGCCACGTCACCACCGAATGAAATCTCAATGCCGGTCAGATCATCCTGCGACGGATGGTAGATGTCCACACTGGTGATGTCAAAAGGTTTGGATGCGGCAAAATGGTCCACATCTCCCTGAATGCCGTACGAATATCCACGCCAGTCGAAGTCAAAATTCTGGGTTACAAACTGCCCCTCCTGTTTGTACTCATTTACAATTCCGACCTGCCACGCTAGAAAGCTGGTTACCAGTTGGCGCTGGAATTTGGCAAATTCAGCTCCCAGACTGCCGTTGATTGTACCAACAACAGACGGGAAGTCTTCCCAGCTATTAATGCGGTTACTCCAGTAATCCAGCCCAAATTCCTTGTTCAGATCATCCAATGAGCTGAACTTGTTACGCATATATTTGACGAATTGCAATTGTACATTATCTCCGGCAGTGTTGTAATGCTTCGTTTCGTTATCCGTCTGATAACCAATCACGGCAGGATGTTTACTGACACGGGAAATCAGCTTGCGAATGATGCGTTCCGCATAGAACAGATACGTCGGATGTGTGATATCCATGATCTGCCGCGCCCCATATTTCCCCGGTCCCTGTACCGTTGTTGCCAGAACATCCGGGTGCTCCTTGACCATCCACGTCGGAACAGCATACGTAGGTGTACCCACAATAACCTGAATACCCGCCGCATGCATGGCATCCAGAACACGATCTACTGAGGAGAAGTCGAATACACCATTCTGTGGTTCATGCGTACTCCATGTTGATTCCGCAATCCGCACCACGTTGATGCCTGCATCTTTCATCATCTGAATATCCTTGTCCAATCGCTCATAAGGCATATATTCGTCATAGTAGGCTACCCCGTACAATAACTTGTCCATGTTAAAATCCCCTTTTCATCCGGAAGTATGAAGCTCTTGGCATTTATACAAAATGAAATGATCCAATTGAAAAATGATAACGTTTACATTATTATCTATTGAAGTACATCAGAGACTTAGCAATCTGCCGAACGCTCTCCTGTTCTGCGATTTTCAATGTTGGCGTTAAACTGATTATAATGAAGTATACTATGGGTGCCGATTGTACAAGGCGAGTTATTTTTACCCTTTTCCGAGGTGAATGTCATGGATATCCGATCGCAGCTGCGAGAAATGCCACATCATACACTGGCTCACTGGCTGCCTATTATCGACTGTAACATTAAATTCTATGGAGCGCACAGCCAACAAGTTCCATACGGTTGGGCGATGCCGGAGGAATGCCATCCGGGCTTTGAAATTATGCTGATTATAAAGGGGACTCAGGAGAGTGTAATTCACGGATATACCTATACGGTTGAGGAAGGTTCGATTCTGCTAATTCCACCCGGATTCAAACATACAAACCAATGTGTATCATCAGAGGGCATGACGTACTTCAGTGCTCATTTTAATGTAGATGATCCCGTATTTACCCTGAAGCTGATGTCACATCACAGCCGAATCTATGAGGCAGGCACCACAGATAATATGCAAATGCGCCCTGTCCTGGAGAACTGGATGAACATGATCAGAACATCGGAGGTATACACTTCCACAGACAAATTTATCATGCAGGCACGCATGTTTGAATTGTTTGCCCTGCTGTCCCAAGCAGCTGACCGTGAACCACTATCCACCCGATCTGATGCTTCGCCTAATGCTCCAGCTCCCGCAGCCATGCATTATGCAGGAGCCATCGCAGAAGCCATCAAACAGGCGTTCCATACCCAGCTCCGAATCAAAGAGGGCAATGTATCCACCGTCAAAGTGGAACAGATCATATCCTCATTTGGCATCAGTCCGGGATATGGGTTGCAGATCTTTCGCAAGGTATACGGACAATCTCCACGGGCCTACCTGTCCAGCCTGAAGCTGCAGGAAGCCAAAGTACTGATCGAACAGCCGAAGCTCTCTTTGGGGGAAATTGCATGGAAGCTGGGCTACACCCATCTGTCGCACTTCAGTCGGCAATTCAAACGATGGACGGGCCAGAGTCCACTTCAATATCGCAACGCCGTTCAGGATCTATCCAACGAATCGGGTCCAGTGGACCAGAGTTGGGAGACCGAATCGGACTAAGAAAGGAATCCGAAGATGAATGAATAGATGGGTTAAGGGCCGTATGATCTATTGCGAATATGCTCATACTCTTCCGGGGTATTCATATTACTAAGCTGAATGGCCACATCATGGACACCAGCGCTTTCCAGCTCATCGACGTCGACATATCGGCAGCTGATCTCTTCAAGCCATTGGGTTACTTTCAGTCTATTATCTATTAAGCGCTGTTCAAGTTCGGGGAGAACACATCTATGATATGCACCTGCAAGCGGATGAACACAACCTGCCAGTCGTGGAACGATCGCATGATGCTCTTGACCTGATTCGGTGAGCCACTTCATACCTTTGAAAAAGGATGGCTCTATAAGCGGCATATCACAGGCGCAGACAAGGTTCCAGTCTGTCTGCGAGGCTTTTAGCGCGGCATGCAACCCTGCCAGCGGTCCCTTCCCAGGGTAATAATCCTGAACGCAGTCATAGGGCAATGCCTTGTATGCAGCCGTGTTGGCTCCTGCGGAAACGATAATACTATTCACAGCTGGTGCCATCGCTTGGATGACCTGCTCCAGCACGCTGGAACCATTCCATTCCAACAATGCCTTATTGGAACCCATACGGCGGGATAAACCTCCTGCCAATACAATACCTGTCCATTCCATCGTGCTCACGGTAATCCTCCTCGTTCAATAAACTTATTCTATACATTGAATACCCTTTCAACAAATGATACATTGAAGAATATGATTCTGAAAGGAATGGCTCTATTGGACAGATATGCACCCGGAAGAGGCAATCCCTCTTTGGTTTCGCTGAAACTATATAACTTTTTCATTTATGGAGCCATTTCAATCTTCGCCGGTTTTCTTCAGTTGTATTTGCAGGAAATCGGGATGACCAAATTGGAGATTGGCAGTCTGATGGCGATTGGTCCGTTTGTATCCTTGTTCGCTAATCCGTTCTGGGGCTTCTGGAGCGATAAATCACGCAATATTCGCATTATTCTGATGATGATGATGGGTGGCACCTTTGTGCTTGCTCAGGCCGTATTCTATGCGCCTACGTATGCCTGGATCTATGCAGCCATGATCTTTTTTTATTTTTTTCAAAGTCCACTGTTTGCCCAAACCAACAGCCTGATTCTTGGTTATATTGATGGCACGACTCAGAAATTCGGTACGTTTCGGCTATGGGGATCGCTGGGCTGGGCTCTAACCGCTGTGGCTGCCGGACCGCTGATTGACCGCCTGGGAGCGGGCAGTGTATCGATTGTCTTTGCCTTCATGATTGTCATTGCCTTTGTCTTTGCCTTGTTTCTACCCAGACAGCCGATCGCTTCAGATACACCTGTAGTGAGCTTTCGACGTTTCGGCAGGGTGATGTTCAATCCGTACTTTATGATCTTTATCGGGCTTGGGGTGCTCGTTTCCGTACCCAACGCCATGAACAGTACATTTATGTCATTATACATCGTGGAAATGGGTGGCGATAAACAGATGGTTGGCTGGGCCATCTTCACATCATCCATCCTTGAAGTGGGTGTTTTCTTGCTCCTGGACCGTTTTCTCAAACGCAAAATGAGCATGCTTCTATCATCGCTCATCCTGATCAGTCTGTTGTTCGCCATTCGCTGGCAGCTCATGGCCTTAGCGAACAATCCATTAGAGATTGTGTTCATTCAGCTCATGCACTCCATTACGTTCGGCGGGTATTTCTATGTAGGAACCCAGCTGACGATGCTGTTCATTCCAAGGCCGTACCGTTCCTCTGGTCAGGCCGTGTATACAATGGCCTGGGGCGGCCTCTCTGGTGTCATTGCCGGCCTGTTCGGCGGCTGGCTGTTCCAGAGCTTCGGTGCCGAAGTAATGTATAACATCGGGGTATTCTTCTCCCTGATCGGTGCTGTTGGTTTTGCAATCATGTGGCTCTCGAACCGCCGCAACGGCTATCAGCCAACAGTGTTGACGGAAATGGGTGAAAGGTAATTTTTTGTTGGCAAAGGTTGAACCTTTCAAGATCTACACTGGAGCACTACGAGGACAGAACAATCTTTCGATCGCT
Organism: Paenibacillus marchantiae; assembly: GCF_028771845.1. Taxonomy (NCBI): domain Bacteria; kingdom Bacillati; phylum Bacillota; class Bacilli; order Caryophanales; family Paenibacillaceae; genus Paenibacillus; species Paenibacillus marchantiae. The sequence continues at coordinate 576,031 of NZ_CP118270.1, forward strand.
GTTATCCCCGGATTTTTTTGATTCCCTTTCTATAAGGGTAAAATCCGGTGATAAAGCGTATTCTTCCGATGTAGCTTTCTTTCAGAAAGCTTTTAGGCGAACGCTACGCTTCTCCAGCTTTATTCTGTCCTCTCGTTATGGTGTAAATAAAGTTCAAACAATCAAACAAAAGATTAAGAATAGTAGTAGTAAAAAGAAAGGCGTCTCCATTAGCTTATTGCCCTGGAGACGCCTTTTACGTTTATAGATTGAATTTTATGGATTTAGGTTTACAGCTTAGGCGTATAACCCTAACTTGTTTTCTCACCCTAAACCTCTAACTTTACCTTTACCTACCTCTGTACTTCACCTTATGCTTTTGGCAGTTGGAACGAGCTTTTCAGGGATACTACCCGGTTAAATACCGGACGGCCTGGCTCGGAATGTTTCGGATCAACGCTGAAGTAACCATGACGAAAGAACTGGAATTTATCCTGTGCTTTCGCTTCCTTCATCTCTTGCTCCACAAACCCTTGAACGACTTCAAGAGAGTTTGGATTCAATTGATCCAGGAACGTTTTCTCCGGTTGCTCTTCAAGCTCTGTTTCCTCTTCAGCATCCGGTGCTTCTGCGGCGATCAGAGGTTCATACAGACGGAATTCAGCAGGTACCGCTTGGCTTGCTTCCACCCAGTGGATGGTACCTTTAACTTTACGGCCTGTGAATCCACTGCCGCTCTTCGTTTCCACATCATAGGTACAATGGATTTCAGTCACATTGCCTTCTGCATCCTTGATTACATCGTTACATTTGATGAAATACGCATGTTTCAGACGAACTTCGTTGCCAGGGAACAAACGGAAATATTTGTTCGGTGGATTTTCCATGAAATCGTCTTGTTCAATGTAAATCTCGCGAGAGAACGGAATTTGGCGATTGCCCATCTCCGGGTTCTCCACATTGTTCTCAGCTTCGAGCCATTCCACTTGCCCTTCAGGGTAGTTGGTAATGACTACTTTGAGTGGGTGCAGGACAGCCATCGTGCGCGGAGCTTTCAATTTCAGATCTTCACGTACAAAGTGCTCCAGCGTTTGCAGGTCGATAACGCCTTGGCTTTTGGAAATGCCTGTTTCGAATACGAAATCACGAATCGCTTCCGGTGTATATCCCCGGCGGCGCAGACCCGAAATCGTTGGCATGCGCGGATCATCCCATCCATCCACATGTCCTTCATCCACGAGCAGTTTCAGCTTCCGTTTACTTGTCACCATTTGCGACAGGTTCAGGCGGCCAAACTCATATTGATGTGGTTGGTTCTCCATCTCACATTCGGCAATAACCCAATCATAGAATGGACGTTGATCCTCAAACTCCAGGGAGCAGAGGGAGTGGGTTACTCCTTCAATGGCATCTTCAAGTGGATGTGCGAATGCGTACATCGGATAGATGCACCATTTGTCACCCGTATTATGATGATGTGCATGAGCAATACGATAAATGACCGGATCACGTAGATTGATGTTCGGTGAAGCCATATCAATCTTGGCGCGCAGCACTTTCTCACCGTTCTGGAATTCGCCTGCACGCATCCGTGTGAACAGGTCCAGATTCTCTTCTACAGTGCGGTCACGGTACGGGCTGTTCTTGCCCGGCTCAGTGAGCGTTCCACGCATAGCACGGATTTCGTCAGCGCTTTGGTCGTCGATATAAGCTTTGCCTTTTTGGATCAGCAAGACCGCGCGGCTGTACATTTCATCAAAATAATCGGAAGCAAAACGTTTCTCGCTCCACTCATATCCGAGCCATTTCACGTCTTCCTGAATCGATTGAACATACTCTACATCTTCCTTGACCGGATTTGTGTCATCGAAGCGCAGATTTGTTTTGCCGCCAAATTCGCCACCCAGTGCAAAGTTAATCCAGATCGCTTTGGCATGGCCGATATGCAGATAACCGTTCGGTTCCGGAGGAAAACGGGTAATGACTTCCTGGACTTTCCCTGACCGGAGATCTTCGGTAATAATATTTTTGATAAAGTTAGGTGGGGTTGTACGATTGTCCACAGGTATCAAACCTTTCATGAATTGATTGGAGCTTTCAGGAATTTGCAGCAATTCCGGCTAAAATTCCTTTATAACGAAGTCATTTCCTGAAAAAATCTATTTTCTTGGAAAGTTTCGTACGCGTTTCATTTAAATATACCTTTAACGAGGGAGGAGTTCAATAAATAACGCCCCAAAATCAGGATCAGTTACACACAAGATAGGCCCAAAACCATTTTGACGGGTTCGCACGAATCATGTAGCATGATAGAAAAACAGAATTTAAGGGAGGGTTTCCCATTGAACGCGCTAAAACTGACCAAAGAACAACAGGATGAAGCCATACGTACCATCCAGTCGTATTTCGAAGAGGAACGCGGCGAAGAACTGGGCGATCTGGCAGCTTGGGGTGTGCTGGATCTTTTCATGACCCAGTTGGCTCCCTTCATATATAATCAGGCACTGGGTGACGCCCGTACTACGGTGAATCAACGCATGGCCTCGATGGAAGAAGACCTGTTTGCATTGGAGCGCAAGCTACCGAAGAATTCCCGATAATTCATTATTTTAAAGAAAGAAGGTTGCACTCATGTTTACCTATTCATTGGATGAATATACCGAACTCCGCCCACTTGCCATGGAGCACACCAAACCGTTGTTCGAACTCACGGACCGCTCGCGGGACCAGTTGAGGCATTGGTTACCGTGGGTGGACAATGTTACTGAGATTGAGCATACTTCGAATTTTATCAGCAATGCACTGAAACAGGGCGCTGACAACGGCGGTTTCACCGCAGGTGTCTGGCTGAAAGGCGATCTTGCAGGCATCATCGGCTTCCACGAAATCAACTGGACCAACCGCTCGGTAAGCATCGGATACTGGCTTGGCAAAGGTTTTGAAGGTCAAGGCTTGATGACCAGCGCATGCCGTGTTCTGGTCGACTACGCTCTCGTCACCCTGGATCTGAACCGTGTCGAGATTCGCTCAGCAACCAACAACAAGCGGAGCCGGGCCATCCCTGAACGGCTTGGATTCGTCCTTGAAGGCGTTATTCGTCAGGCTGAGAAACTGCCTAAGGGCTATGTTAACCATGCGGTGTATGGCATGCTGCAGCATGAATGGGAACTTTTACGCTAAATTAGACTTACATAATTTGAATGGTTGGAGGACTATTTACTACTACGAAATATGTTCCTCACAATGGCATACATCAACTCTTAAAGCCCCTCCTACTCCACAACATGTGGAGAATAAGGAGGGGCTTATCTAATTTGCGCATTTATGCATCCATATAACTTCGAATCTCTCGATCCGACTTCTTCTTAGAGCGCACGTACCATGCCACCGTCCACCACAAGGGATGTACCTGTAATGTACGTATTTGCTCCTGATAAGAGGAACACAACTGCTTTGGCAAACTCCTCGGGTTGACCATAACGTCCCAGTGGAATTTCCTTACGGAATTGTTCGGCAACCTCTTCCTCACTTATTCCGTTCTGCTCTGCACGCGCAGCGTCCAGTTCATGTATCCGATCCGTACCAATTCTACCCGGTGCAACCGTATTGATCAGAATGCCATATGGCGCAAGTTCCTGTGACAAGGTCTTGGCTAATCCGAACACACCCGTACGGAACGTATTGGACAGAATCAGACCGGGGATCGGCTGCTTCACAGAGGTGGAGGCAATGTTCACGATATGTCCGCCATTCTCCTTCATGTAAGGAAGCGCACCGCGAATCAGTCTGACATAGCTAAGTACATTTAATTCAAATGCACGTTCCCAATCTTCATCCGTCAATGACTCGAATGTTCCTGAAGGCGGGCCGCCTGAATTGTTCACCAAAATATCAATCTGTCCAAACCGCTCGCCTGTCTTGCGAATCAGGGCATCAATATCTTCCTTGCTTGTCACATCGGTTGCACAGTATTCGATACGTCCGCCACCACCGAGCTCCAGCAGCTCCTGCTTCACCGCTGCAAGCTTCTCTTCGTTCCGGCTGGCGAGCATGACATCAGCGCCTTCTGCCGCCAATTGAGCGGCTACCGCTTTGCCCAGTCCTCGACTGGATGCAAGCACCAGCGCCTTTTTACCCCGAAGTCCCATGTCCATTCTTGTTCCTCCTTCTACTCTGTTCTATCCGTTGGCCCGGATGAAATAGCTCATAAGAATATCGTCCACATAATTGCCTGCAATATAAAATTCCGACACCAGTCTGCCTTCCGTCACAAATCCACACTGTGTATAAAAAGCAATCGCCCCTGGATTGCTGGATAACACCCGCAACCTAAGTTTGATGATCCCTTGTTCAAAGGCATGGTGTTTCATCGCATCCATCAGGGCTGTAGCAATACCACAGCGCCGATCATGGGGATGAACAGCGATATTAATCTCGTATACATGGCGGTTAACAGGCATTCCTGTTGGCAGATAAAAGCCCACATAACCACATACCCGCTCTCCCTGAACGGCAATCAGCTGACTGCCTGGAGGACAATGCTGCAAATATTGTTGTCTGGATCGCCACTGAAACGGGGCCGGAGAGGTATGCTTATCCCATACCAGTGCATCCAGTTCCATCAGTTGGGCGGCATCCTTGATCTCGGATGGCCGAATGGTGTACGTATGGCTGATAAGCATAAAAGTTCAACCTTTCGTGCAATAGTCGATAACACTGCGCAAAGCAGCGTTAGAAAAAACGGCTTGTTCCTTACTCATTTCGACATTTTGCAATTGAATACGTGCAAAATGCTCCTTTGCTTTATATTGTAGCATAGCCTCAGACTTGACTAAAATTTCACTCAGTGGAAAGAAATGAACACTTAACCTTGCCGTAACGTCATCGTTTATACTGAATTGATAAGGAGGTGCACGTGATGAACATCAAAGAAGCCGCGGACAGACTCGGCATATCAGCGAGAGCTATTCGCTTTTACGAGGAAAAGGGACTGATCTTCCCCGTCAAACAGACAAGTAACGGATATCGTACATATACCGAGAATGACATCTGGCGGCTACAAACCATTGCAGCTCTGCGCGAAATCGGGATGTCGCTTCAGGATATCACCCAAGCGCTCGGAGAGATTGACCAGGGTAATCAGCAGCGGCTGGAAGAATATCTGGAGCTGCAGCAGGCGGTCATGTATGCCCAATGGGTTGAGCTCAAGCGCATGCTGGATACAACCCAGCGCATGATTGATCTCAATCGCCAAGACGGGCCATTGGATGTCAGTCATCTGCATGATCTTGCAGACAGTGCGCGCCGTCTCAGGGAAGCCCGGCAGAACTGGCATGACCGCTGGAATTACGATATGCAAGCAGCCATCCACGATCAGCGGGTACAGGCGGCGAATGGTCGTCTGCCAGGACAAATTGCCTCAAACGTCAGCATTGATTCGAGACCTGGAGCCATGCAAGCAGCGGTTGAGTCGGATCGAAAAGGCGGACCAGATCATAACGGCGATGAAATCCATAGCCAGAACAATAGCCAGACAGCACACAGTCCAAACAGCGATACAACGTATACGGAAGATGCAGGATCAGGATCGGGAGAATTAGGAGTAAGAGTAGGCGCAGGATCGTTCAATATATATGAAAACTATGACGAGGCGCTGGAGCAGACAGCAAGCTGGATATCTCCTGTGCCCGGCGAAAAAGGACTCGATATCGGTACAGGCACGGGGAATTTGGCTGGCAGACTGTTAGAGCGCGGCGCAGCGATGACTGCCATCGATCAATCCCGGGAGATGCTGCGTACATGCCGCACCAAATATCCCGAGATGCATGTGAAGCTTGGCAACTTTCTGGCGTTGCCTTTCGCCGACCATTCCTTCGATTTTGTCGTATCCAGCTTCGCCTTCCATCATCTGAGCCCAGACCAGCAACAGTTAGCGTTACATGAAATGCAGCGAGTGTTAACTGCACGTGGACGGATCTGCCTGACAGATCTGATGTTCGCTGATGCAGCTCACCGTCAGACATATATTCAACAGGCTGAGGCAGCAGGTCATGAGGACCAATTGCAAACGATAAGGGAACGTCATTTCCCGCTGCTGGACGGCCTGTGCGGCTCGCTGGAGGACGCAGGCTATGTGACGAAGCATATACGCCATAATGCGCTTCTGCACACGTTGCTGGCCGTTCCTTTGCGTTAGAATGATCATCTCACCGTAACAAGTTCCCCTGACCTACCAATAAATCTTTTCAAATAAAAAAAGGTCACCCTGCCTGTTAAGGAGGATGACCTTCCACTCTAGTGAAACATCGAGCTTGTATTAAATTTACATATAAATTTCAACAATCGTGCGCTCCGAAGCATTACGCGCTTGTTTGAACTCATCCAGCGAGATACGAGCCCCACCTTGACGGTAACGGTTCGCCGTTTGCTCGGTGCGGATGTCCTTGCCATTTACCGTTACACGGTTAACCGAACCTTCGTTCAGATGGTAGATAAATGTTACTGGCTCTCCTGCATATTCAAATTCGAATTGCATGCCATTCAGCTCAACCGGCAATACCGGGTCAATAACCAGATCTCCGCCTTCCTGACGAATGCCAAGTGCGTTCGAGATCAGTTGGTTCATGTAGATTCCAGGGCCGCTGGAGTAGATTCTCCATCCACCTTTCACCTGTACTGTTCCTTTGCGTAGTTGATCAAAATGCTCCTGCGCCTCGTAGCGCGTATTGAACTTACCGTCGGAACTGCTGAAATACGCATTCGCCTGACGAATCTCGGCATTAGGTACAACTTCGCCGATGCCAACCGGGTTAATCATGGCAAGACCATTCCACACCTGATCCGTCTTACCAAGCTTCGCCATCGCTTCAACGTAACGGATATGAGCGTGTACATACTGCAAACCGATCTCACGACCGAAGTTGGACGCTTGCTCTGCCCGTTTGAAGTGAGTGCTCACACCGCCTGCATATTGAGCTGGACGATTCATCAGACGTACCCCATCCGGGCACAGGAACTGTTCACGAATCAGCGCATAATGCGATTCTGCCTGTTCTGCATTCAGCAATTCACCGATCATGCTGCGCGTCATCGGCAGAAGTCGATATTGAATGCCTGTCTCCGTATCTGTTGGGTGAAGCATCAGCTTCGCTTGATCTGCTTCTTCCATGTATACGAAACCTGGGATCACATCTGTACCCAGCATGTAACGATTAAAGTCTTCACGGATGCCTTGAGCCAGAACGTCCAGCTCCTGTGCAAATCCAGCGTCTTTATGTTGCAGCGCTTGTGCGAGCACATTTACAGACTGATAAGTCAAAGCAACGGTCCAGCTGCTCACCATATATTGTTTGAGCTGTGCATTGGCTGGCTGGAGTGTATCATCCCAGTCCCCATCACCGTAAGAAGACAGGAATGTGTCGTGCAGGAAGTGTGAGCGGATATATTCGATCTCTTTTTTCGCGTGATCCAATACAGTCGCTGTTTCTTCCGTGAATCCGAAGCTGTGCTTAACGGTATAAGGCACTTTCTCATCCAGAATCGCATAGTCGCGAGTCGCTGTCAGGTAGTCCGCCAGCACTTTCAGCGGCCATACGATGATGTCACCGTGGCTCTCTTCCTGCTGAATTGCAAAATACTTGTCGAACATAAACCATTGCGGCCAGTTGCCATCATCTTCATATTGGTGGGTGTATACCATTTTGATGATATCGCGAACCTGCTCGTATTTTTGCGTTGCCATGAAGTATTCAACCGGACCTTGGCATACATCCCGAGTACCCCATGCGGCACCGCCGTACTGCTCCAAACCGTGAGGCACGGAATAGTGAACCAGCATGTTGTGTGTGTACCACCAAGCCAGTGCGTTCACTTTGAACAGATCGTCTGCACTTTGGCCTTCCCCACGAGACAAACGGAAACCGTTCATTACACCTGCGAAGAATTCGCGGTACGCCTGAACTTCCTCTTCAAAAGTAAGGCTGGATCCTACTGCTACAGAACCGGCTGCTTCGTTAGCTTGACCTTCCAATACGCCTTGTACCTTCAGCGTCCATTCTGCACTCTCTTCCAGACTAAGTGTAACCAGCGATGCAGATCCACTGCGGATGCCACTCGCCAGCAACGTTTCGTCCCCAACATTTACGGCTGCTCCATCCACCGACATGCGATATTGCAGGTCAGGATACGTTCCAGCACTAATCGCTTGCGGATCAGCCTTGAAGATCAGCGTGTTGCCATCTTGCGTCATATGCAGCGGATACTCGTATTCATTTACATTCATCGTAATTTGGTTGGTTACCAGGTAACGATATGCTTTGCCACTTGTCGAGCGTACGTTCATGCTCACTTCAGTGGTGTGTGCTCCAGTGTAGTTGGTCACGATAATGGTATCCGATTCGGTTTTGTAGATCCAACGTACATAGTTGAAGCCAATCTCGAACAGGGAAGGCATCGTCAGCAGACGATATTGTCCATCCATTTCCACATAAATGCGTTGTCCAGCCGTCTTCGGCACGTTCAATGCGTTGCGGGCATTACTGATCATTTTATTAAAATTGGTGTTACCAATAACGAGTTGTGAGTTGAAAATACCGTACATATACGATGTCGTCGTAATAACCTGCGCACCAAGCTGTACATTGCCACCACTCATCAGGATATGGCCGTGCGGACGCTCTACGAGCAATTCTTTCGCTTTCAGGACGATGTGTTCATAACTGCCCGTGAAGAAGGATAACAGCGAATCACCGCTACGCTCTTCCTGATGGCGATCAGGGAACAGATCATTAATCTCATCTTGTGTCAAATCAAGCGCAGCAAGTGGTTCACCCAAGAAGGATGACAGTTTCACCTGTTCCAACGTCTCGCCTTGCTCCACAGTCAATGCTTGTACTTCGTTCCATGCTGCAGTCACTTCATCCCCGAATTCCAGTGCGGAGATTCCTGCAGGATGATCTGCTTTGGCCAGTCCGTAGAAGACCACTTGGGCTTCCCCATCCAAGCTTACGCGCTCCGATTGCAATGCTGTGTAAGCAAATTCATACTGGTACGTCTCATTTGCCAATGTATTATGGCTCAGGCTTTCAGGCTGGTTTGTTTCCTTGTAGGACAGACCGAAGAATTGGAATCCGTCTGTAGAGTAACCAATTGCCTTAGTCAGAGAACCTTGTTGCATGTAAGGAAAAGCACCGCCCTGAGGCTGGTTTTGACGAGAACATACCACATATCCCTTCGCTTCATCCTCGAACACCGTATGGTCAATGTACTGTGACAGATAGGCTTCATTGCTGCGTACTGCACCTGGATCAGCAAGACCTACATCTTGTCCATATACCACGTCAACGTTATGTTGTTGTCCTGTGAGCTTCACATCCCAGAACCAGACGCCTTGCGTTGTGGCTGTAAACACAACCTGATAGCTAATACCTTGTTCTTTGCCTTCAAGCTGTACGGTACCTTCCCAGATCAGTTGATTCCCGGATTGCGCTTTGCTTGTGATCACTTTACTGTTCGAACGCACACCCAGCAGTGGGAACGAGCTGATTTTCTCTCCCTCGTGTACACGCAGATACAGGTTATTCAAAGATCCATCGATCTGGTTGCTAAGCAATTGATTCAACATGGTCGTACCGGATTTAGCTTGGTACAGGTCCCCACTGTTCAAAAAGGTAAAGGATAAATCCCCGGCAGTCAGCCGGATTGGTTCATTAATCATCGTTGTCATACTATTCACTCCTTCAATTAGTATAAAATCGAAACGTTTCGATAAATCTGAAAAAGAATAGGGGTCCTCTGCGAAATGACCTTTATCTGGCCAATTCGGACGGTGATCCCCATCATTCAACTCTTAATTCAAAGAGGGCGAGTTACTTCCTAGGCCGGCTGGTTTCCTGACTCTACCTGTACCGATCGTACAGACTCGCGCTCCACCAGATCAATGGTTAACGTATACGATGTATTCACAGCTTCGCCGTTCAGCATCTGGAAGAGCAAATGCCCTGCCAATGAACCTGCTTCATGCTTGGGCTGCCGCACCGTCGTAAGCGGAGGATGAACATATTCGGACAGTTGAATATCATCAAACCCGATTATCGAAATGTCATTCGGTACCGAAATGCCGCTCTCTTCAAATGCTTTCAGTCCACCAATCGCCATTTCGTCATTCCCGTAAAATACAGCAGATGGAAGCTCGCCCTGCATAACCATCATCTTGGTTGCACTATATCCGCCCTCACGTACAAAATTACCGCTTAGACGCCATTTGGACTTCTCTTCAAGGCCCGCCTCCTGCATTGCTCGCAAATATCCTTGATAACGCAGAGCATTATCATAAGAATTGGATGGCCCGCTGATATAGGCGATGGTCTTATGCCCCTTCTGAATGAGGTGACGTGTAGCCAGGTAACCACCTTGCTCCCCGTCCACCAGCACGTTGACCAGATGGCTGCTCGACAGTTGCCGATCCATCACAATGATAGGGAAACGTTCGCCTGCAGATTCCACCAGGATATCATCATGGATGTTATGAGCCAGGATAATAGCACCATCCACTCTTTTCTCTCGCAAGAAACGAACCGCTGTGGAGTCGCGTCCTCCCATAGAGCTGCAAGCAATCAGATCATATCCGTTAGCCAGCGCTACGTCCTGTACGCTGCGAATCAATTCGGAGTAATACGGACCCGACAGATCTGTAAGAATCAACGCAATCGTGTTCGTCCGGCTCCGTTTCAAGTCCATGGCAAAGCCGTTTTTGCGATAATTCAGTTCCCGTGCTGCCGCCAGCACTTTTGCCTTGGTCTTGGCACTTACCTTGCTGTCCCCATTCAGTGCATAGGAAGCGGTCGAGAGCGCCACGCCTGCCAGCTTTGCCACATCCTTAATCGTTGCCATTCCACGTTCGCTCCTTCTAACTTTCTTGTTACCTATCATTTTATACTGTAAATGGTTGCAACAACCACTCATTCCTATGCATTATCCATTAGAAATGGCATCAATTCTCATTTATCGAAACGTTTCGAAGTGTTTTCAAAAAAAATTTCTCTTCACGTCTTTTAAGCATCACTGCTGAATCATATACCCTTTAATTGTACATATAGCTTGGTCGATTGACAACATTTCAATATTGGACAAGAGGAAGAATTCATTATAAATCACAATGAACACGCCTGTAAACCATAGATTGAAACGTTTCGACATTTTCATTATAGTCGGTGTTGATAGCGATTTCAACCTCTTTATCCATTTTTCACAGAAATATGTGAAGGGAATGATTCGCGGGGTCCCCATTACACCTTTGTGGTATTATACTGCTTATTAGTCCAATCCTCTATAAGGAGTCCATTAAGTTATGAGCAATCTGGATCTAAGCTTTCATAAATCATCCCTGAACACCCCCGGCCGCTTGCAGCAAATCACAAACGTGCCTCCGGCAATGTTCAAGCTGTGTCATCTGGTGCAGCTCCATGATCGGGAAGCCTTCTCCCGTATCGATGAGCTGTGGAGCAGCAAGCACGTTCTTTATGTCATCACCTCTGGTCAGGCAAGACTGATCAGTTCGAATGGTCAATTGATGGTAAATACCGGCTCTGCTATCGTACGCCAAGCTGGAACCCTGCTTCAGCATGAAAGCAAGCGTGGTTCCCTTTCACCCGTTCAGGGTATTGCAATGGCCTTTGATTTTGCAGATAACGAACAAAGGCTCTGGCCATTCGGACATCCTGTTCCCGTTACAAGCCGCCTTATTGCCGAGCTGATCTCCGAATTGGTTCAGTCCAGCTCGAAACGCGATGAGTCGGGACCATTCAAACCTCATATGCTGTTTTATCAGCTGCTGGATACGTTGCGAGATCACGCTGTGCGTTTGGCTCATGAAGATCATTCCTGGCTGGACATCGTCCTCGCGCGTATCCATGAAAGAGTTACTCATTCTTTTACACGTGAGCAATTAGCGAGAGAGGTTAATGTGAGTCCAGAGCATTTTTCACGAGAATTCAAGAAGTACACCGGACTTACGTTTGTGGAGTATGTTACCCGGTTAAGAATTCGAATTGCCCAGGAACACCTGCTGTTTGCCAATCCCACATTGCAAGAGCTTGCGCAGTTGACGGGATACAGGGATACCTTTTATTTAAGTCGAAAATTTAAACAAACGGTAGGTTGTGCACCGACTCTCTATCGGAGAACGCCAAAAAAAATCGCAAGTCTTACATACAACTATACCGCTTCCTTGCTCGCACTGGGCCACATCCCGCATCTGGGTGCCGTTGCAGGATGGATGAAAAGTAGACTTATTCAGTGTTATGAGCATGATCTGATTAATCATCCGGATCTAATCGCAGACGCTCATCCCGATGTCATCCTTGGTTATGCACCTCATTCCGGCATGGATGAATTACGGCAGATTGCACCAACGATTTTGATGCCTTTTGAGGAACTTGACTGGCAGGAGCAATTCATCCATTTGGGACGTATCACGGGTCTGGAAGCCAAAGCACGTGCGCTGTTAGACCATTATGATACGCTTCAGCAAGAGGCCAATCGTACACTCGATCAGATCATAGGTGAACGGGGTTCAGCAGTATGCATTTTCATGATTGGTGAGAGTGGAGCGTACATCTATGGTCACGGATGGGGCAGAGCTTCTCATATTTTGTATCAATCGCTGGGCTTCACCCCTCCTGCACGGATGAAGAAGGATGGACAACTACTCACAGGTTACATCCATGTTCCGCTAAATGAAATTCATTTGTACGCTGCAGATCATATTTTTATTGATTATGCCAGGGAATCTTCAGAGCAGGATGCTGTGGACAAGCTGTTTGCTCAAGAGTCCTGGAACACCTTGAGTGCGGTCCGGGAAGGGCGCCTGTACGAGATTGATGCGGATATGTTTTATGGATTCGACCCCATCTCGGTTATGGAGCAATTTCAGCACATCATGCACAAACTGACATCACATCTGTCCATGCATTAGTCATCATAGATGTCCATGTACAAATGTTACGTCATCCTCTATGTTAGTAATGAGAATAATAATCATTATTGATTATATACACAGGGGGAACAATTATATGTTTGCTGCAAAAAAACGCTTTTCCGGCTTGCTGCTCATGCTCGCCATCATCATGATTCTGGCTGCCTGTAACAGCGGTACGGGTTCCGGCACAACGGAACCAACAGCGGCGGGTTCAGAATCGACTACAAGTTCGACCGAAACTAATACCGATTCTTCGGGTGCTACGCGGATCTACAAGTCATTAAGTGGAGATGTGGAAATACCGGCTGAACCGAAACGGATTGTTACGGATATGTACGTAAGTGATCTGCTCGCACTTGGTGTAAAGCCCGTTGGCTCTATTAAATATTATCTGGAAAATCCATTCTACGCCGATCAAGTGGAGGGCATAGAGAATATTGGCGACCGGGGTGCCGTATCCTTGGAGAAGGTCGTCGCGTTGGACCCGGATCTGATCATTACCTACTCTGATAAAGCTGAAGAAATTGAGAGTTATCAAAAAATCGCACCTACCGTGGTCATTCCCTACGGCACGTTTACCAATGTAGAGGATGAAATTCGAGGCTTCGGAGAACTCATGAACAAATCCGAAGAAGCGGAAGCCTGGCTGAAAACGTACGACGAACGTATTGAAGCCGCTCGCGCCAAAGTAAAAGCAGTCATTAAACCGGAGGAAACCTTCTCCATCCTCGAAGTATCAGACAAGAGCTATTATGGCTATGGAGACAACTTTGGTCGCGGTGGACAAGCCGTTTATCGCGCTTTGGAACTTACACCACTCGAAATCACCAAGAAAGAACTGATGGGTGATACCCAGTGGAAAGAGATATCGCGTGAAGTCGTTGGTGATTATGCAGGAGACCATATCTTCCTGACCGTAGGGGAAAACAATAAAAATTACCAAGGTGATTCCATCTGGCAATCGCTCCCGGCTGTGAAGAACAATCAGGTGTACGAATTACAGGAAGATCGCTACTGGTACTTCGATCCGATTGCAATTCAGAGTCAGGCTGAAGAATTCGCTGATATGATCGTAGAACGTGCACAGCAAAATCGTAAATAAGAGGATGGATTCAATAATCATTTCATAGGAAGAAACGTAATGTCCGGACAGGCCGATCAGCCTGCCTGGGCTTTTGCGTTAGAGAGAGGAGTGACTACATATGCTTCGCCGTTTTATGGCTTATTATCGTCCTTATCGGGGACTCTTTATATTGGACTTCTCCTGTGCGATTCTGGCTGCACTGCTGGAACTTGCGTTTCCCTTGGCTGTAAACAAAGTTGTCGATCAGCTGCTTCCCGCAGGCAACTGGTCCATGATCTTATCAGCCTGTGCCGGATTACTGGGCATCTATCTGCTCAGTTCCTTTTTCCATTATGCAGTCACCTACTGGGGACATAAGCTGGGTATTAACATCGAATCCGATATGCGGCGGGAACTGTTCCAACGTGTGCAGAAACAATCCTTCCGCTTTTTCGATAACAACAAGACGGGGCACCTCGTCTCTCGCATGACCAATGACCTGATGGATATAGGTGAGATTGCGCATCATGGACCCGAGGATCTGTTCATTGCCCTGATGACGTTGGCTGGAGCCTTCGGCATTATGCTGGGTATCAACTGGCAACTGGCTGTAATGACCTTCATCATCGTACCACTGATGATCTTCCTTTCCCTCTATTTCAGCCGCAAAATGTCAAAAGCGTTCAAGCGTATGTTTGCGGATATTGCAGATTATAACGCACGCGTAGAGAACAATGTGAGCGGAATTCGTGTAGTACAGGCTTTTGCCAATGAAAAGCATGAAGTGAAACGTTTTGTCGAAAATAATGAACGCTTCCGTCTTACCAAACTGATCACCTACCGGATTATGGCGTGGAATTCCTCGCTCAGTTTCATTCTGATGAAATTTGTCTCGCTGTTTGTACTGGTGTGCGGTACGTGGTTTGTCATTCAGGGCAGCATGACCTACGGAGAATTTATTGCCTTTGTCATGTTATCCAATGTGTTTCTTGGACCGATTCAGCAGATCAATTCCGTCATCGAAACGTATCCCAAAGGCATCGCTGGATTCAGACGTTACCTGGAGCTGCTGGAAGCCGAGCCCGATGTGGATGATACACCACAAGCCAAATCCATCCCACATGTGAAAGGCGACATCGCCTTCCATGACGTTTCATTTGCTTATGGGGAACACAAACCAACCTTGGATCAGGTGAATCTGGAGATTAAGGCAGGACAAACGGTAGCGCTGGTTGGACCTTCGGGTGCAGGCAAATCTACGCTGTGCAGTCTTATTCCACGCTTTTACGATGTGGATGCGGGGCACATCTCTATTGATGGGATTCCGGTAAGAGATATGACACTGGAGTCGCTGCGCTCCCATATCGGAATTGTGCAGCAGGATATTTTCCTGTTTGATGGGTCGATCCGTGAAAATATTGCCTACGGCAAACTGGATGCACCTGATGAAGAAATCTGGCAAGCCATTCGCCGGGCCCAACTGGAAGAGCTGGTACAATCTCAACCGGAAGGACTCGATACTCTAATTGGTGAGCGGGGCGTCAAATTGTCTGGAGGACAGAAGCAACGTCTATCCATTGCTCGCATGATTTTGAAAAATCCGCCGATCCTCATTCTGGATGAAGCGACCTCCGCACTGGATACCGAGACGGAAGCCGCCATTCAGTTGGCTTTATCCGAGCTGGCACAAGGACGTACAACGCTAATCATCGCCCATCGACTGGCAACGATTAGACACGCGGATCGCATTGTGGTTGTGGAGAACGGTGGCGTAGCCGAACAAGGCAGCCATGATGAACTTCTGGCGCGTCAGGGCTCGTATAGCCGATTACATCAAGCCCAGTTTGGGTAGGTGCGGAAGTAACGTCTCTTGGTTTCGTTAAACCACAGACCTGTGGAAATTGGCGCCAATAACACGCGCTCAGTTCGTTAAACAGTACTAACGCTAAAAAGGGATGTCCCCGTCATGTTCAATGACTTATGGGACATCCCTTTCTTATTCAGATCCTAATCTGTGATAATCACAGCAGGAATAGGATTTTATTTTTTGACCGCATGGATGAAATGGTTTGTTTCGAAGGCAGATAAGTCATCTGTACGATTGCTGAAATATCGATCCTGTATGTCTTCTGGCGATAGATGCTCATATATAAGAAGTCCCACATCCGCCAATAACCGCTCCATCTCCTCGTAAGTGAAGTAGGATTGCATCGGCTCGCCCCCCACTGCAGCCATCTTAACCATATTTTCAACCCGGTTAAACCTTCCTTTTTCCTCAAAGAGATGCTCATCTGCATAATCCAACACAATGGAGCTCCCTGTTGGAAGATCCGAAAATATATGCCGCAGCAAGTTAGACAGATCTTCTTTGGTCAAATAATACGAAACGCCTAACAGAGTAACCAATGTCTTTTGCTTCTTCAAGCCTTCATCAGTCAAACGTTCATACGAAGGTTCATGAGTAAAATCCATTGGCACCATATGAAGATTGTCCGGCATGATCAACTTGGCCTGGTTCAGACGCTCCCGCTTGAATTGCTGTGTAGTTGGATAATCCACTTCAAATAGTTCTAGAGTGTCCTCCAGTTCCGGATGCCTCAAAGCAAACGTATCCATCCCTGCGCCAAGAATGACAACCTGCTTCAATCCCAGCGTGATTTCATGCAGCATTACATGCTCACAATAAGCAGCCCGAGCCAGTGTTATTGGAGATAACTGTACCTGAGTAATCCATTTTAAAATCGTATCCGGGTCGTCCTTGATCAGGTGAGCCATGTCCGGGTTGAAAAAATGGATACCTTGAATCATATTCTCGCGAATACCCGCAAACTCTTGCGGAGTAATAAGCTCTTTAGCTATATAATCATCGAAAATAAGAGGTGTATCGTACTGGCAGTGGTAGGCTCGGCCAAAAGCCGAAATCAAGGATGTGATGCTGGACTCATTTTGCTTCATATTTCATCCTCCCGTACAAACAAAAATAAGATTCCCCCCTGGCCAGGAGAACCTTAGTATATACGGAATGTTTTTATATGTAAATTATAGCATAAAAAGATTTTTTTGTCAATCTACATCTACGGGATGATCCGACAGATTAAAACGGCTTTCTTTGCCCCTCCACTCCAATCTGTCCTCTTCCTCCCTCATAGCACTCAATCAGAAAAAGCTAAGCGTCCAATCCGTACTCCTTCACTTCACGGTTGCGGTTCAGCACCGCATGCAGTACAAAACCAAGCACCGCAATAACCGCCGTGCCAGTCGCCAGCCACGCTACAGGAATCAGTCCCTGTTTGTCGTACATGACCCCCATTGCATACGGCCCGATAACCCGTCCAACCGCACCGATACCACCGGAGATCCCGATGTAGAAAGGTGCCGCTCTTCCGGCATGCTCTGAGATGAATGCCGGCGTAGCAGGTGAGATCAGCATTTCCCCAAAGGTAGCCAGTACCATTGCAAGCACCATACCCGGATAGCTATACATGGTGATCATGACGATGTAGGCCATGCCATAGAACACCGCACTTGCAGTCATCTGAGCAGTCGATGTACGGGCCATCGTACGCTTGACCCAATTGGTGAAGGGTTGTCCCACAAAGATCAGCACCCCGTTCAGGGTCCAGAGCAGACCGTACATTCTTTTCTCCATACCCTCGGAAATAATATACGGAGACACACCCGTATTCCAGATAGAATTACCGAATAGCAGGAACAGCACGCCCAGGCTCATGAACAGATATAACCTGGTGTTGCCCAGTAGCGCCCAGACGCCCGGCCCATCGGGAACCGTTTTGCGTTTGGTCAGATGTACTTCGCCCTGATCCGGTTCTGCCCGCGACAGATAATACCAGAAGAAAATCGCAAACCCGGCGGAGGTCACCCCGTTCAGTACAAAGCTGAGGTGATAGGAAAAGTCAGCCAGAAAACCACTGAGCGCTGTACCAATTGCCACACCGATATTGTTGGCGACATAGATCACATTGAACAATTCCCCACGTCGCTCCGCAAACCGGAAGCCAATAAAGGCTTGAATCGCTGGCAGCGACAATGAACTGAACAGGCCGATCCAGCCCATGGCACATATAAACACAACCCAATACGCACTAATCCACGGCAGAGCAAACAGCCCTACCGCATTTAACGCCAGCGATCCGATGATTAGCTTCTTGACGCCCACCCGGTGGTACAATGCACCGCCGAGCAGTTGCCCGAAGATGCCGCCCAGCGACTGGATCAGAATAACAAACCCCGCGTTCGCCATCGTGCGTCCAAGCTCGTCAAATACATACATCGTGGTCAGCGGCCACATCAAGGCACTGCCTGTCGCATTGACCAAACTTGCCAGCAAAAATATTTTCACTTCTTTTGGATACGTATCCAGCCATCTCATCATCTTGTTTATTCTCCTTAGTGCCTTCAAAAAGCATATTGCCATAAAAAATAGACCCTTGCCCTGACGGCATAATTAGCCAGAGCGAAGGCCACTTGAATTTAGAATTTAGAAATTTGAATTCCGAATCTTGCTCTTTATCATTCTGCTTACGATCTATCCATTGTTCATCTTACCTGAAAAGATCCGATCTGCAAGCACATTCATTGACGCTTCACTTCGACAGTGGCCGAGAAGAATGTAGCCCCATTCCCCATGTCGGACAGACGATTAGACGTGAGCGAGTTCGCCCGCTGTTTTTTGCCATTACCATCCCACCATAAGCCTTGACTAATCACCGTTCCTGGCAGCATGGATTCACTCACTTTGGCGGTTAGCTCGATCCGGCCACGGTCGTTCCATACGACCACCGCATCCCCGTCTTCCACCTGTCTGTGAGAGGCGTCCTCTGGGTGCATTTGCAATAATGGCATCTTCTCCAAACGTTGATGTTTGGCCGAATTGGCAAAGGTGGAATTCAGGAAATTATGGTTTGGCGGCGACAGAAACATCAGCGGATAAACATCCGCAGGTCCAGCCGGGTTTTCCCCGTCATACCCCTCCACGAGTGCACTATACGTAGGCAACGGAGGCAGTCCCTTCTGTGCCATCGTTTCCGAATACAGCTCGATTTTCCCCGAAGGCGTGGGCAACTGATCCAAATAGGAGTCATGTGCAGACATATCCAGCTTGACGAAATGATGCTGCTTCAGCCCTTCCAAGGTTACTCCGTTCATGTAGGGATTGCCCGTACCCTGAAGTGCTTCCTCGATCATCTGTTCCGGTGTCTCACCGAAAATCTCCGGGTCATACCCCATCGCCTGTCCAAGCAAAGAGAACAATTCAACATTACTCTTGCTCTCACCCAAAGGCGTAATGACTGGCTCTTGCAAATGAACATACTGATGCCAGTAGGACGTATACAGATCCGTCGTTTCAAATGAAGATGTCGCAGGCAGCACAATATCCGCGTATTTTGCCGTATCCGTCATGAACAGGTCATGGACTACCGTGAACAGATCCTCCCGTGCAAAACCTCGCTCCACCCGCTCGGTATCTGGTGCCACCACCAGTGGATTGCTGCAGTAGACCATCAACGCCCGGATCGGCTGCTCCGCCTCCAGCAGCGCTTCGCCAATCCGGTTCATGTTCACCACGCGCGGCTCCGGGTTTTGTCGCAGCTCCGGACGCTCCAGCGCATCGCTATTCGTGCTCGCGTAGCTGTTGGTACGAATGGCACCACCGCCGCGCTTTAGCCACTGGCCTGTAATGGCAGGCAGACAGGCTACGCTGCGTACGTTCATGCCACCGTTGTCGTGATGCTGTAGGCCATTGCCGATATGAATATGAGCTGCCTGCGCATTGCCATACAGCTCAGCCAGCTTCACGATGTCCGCTTCCGGCACGCCTGTAATACGCGAAACGCGCCCCGGGGTGTAGCTGCGGACATGATCACGCAGTGCCTCATGGCCGACGGTATATTTTTGCATAAAAGCCTCATCCGTCAGGCCCTGCTCGAACAGTACATGCATTAATCCGAGTGCCAATGCACTGTCTGTACCGGGGTAGAGTGGAATGGACCAGTCTCCCCATTGGGCGGTCCGATTGCGATGGACATCAATAACGACGATTTGGGCGCCCTTTTTGCGGGCTTTCTCGGCCAGAACAACCTGATGCATATTGGTGCTGACGATGTTGCCTCCCCACACCAGAATGACATCCGCATGCTCTGTATCCTCGGGCAAGGTTCCCCGGTTCGCACCCATCGTATATTTCCACCCGGTATTTCCCGCTGCATTACAGATGGTCTGTTCGAGCTTGCTCGCACCTAATGCATTGAAAAATCGACGATCCATGCCGTCCACACCAAGAATGCCCATGTTTCCATAGAAGCTGTAGGGCAGGATGCTCTCCGGTCCGTAGGTATCTGCCAGCGAACTAAATTTCGCCGTAATCTCGCCGATGGCTTCGTCCCAACTGATTCGCTCGAACTGGCCTTCGCCCTTGGCTCCGATGCGTCGCATCGGATATTGCAGCCGCTCGGGGTGATACACCCGCTCCGTCATATTTCGGACTTTGTTACAGATGGCGCCTTTTGTAATCGGATGGTCCGGATTGCCCGCTACCTTCACGATCTTACCGTTCTCCTTATGAAGCAGCAGGCCGCAAGTATCCGGACAATCGAGCGGGCAAACTGCCGGGAATACGCCATTCTCCTGATCGATCATATACAAGTCCCTCCCCCTTCAAAGCTATCCTCATATCATATCTTCTTCCTGGTAATCGCGTAAAGAGAACAGTCTTTTTTTTACCGCCACAACCGCTCCAAATTTTTTTCAAAAAAATCTTTTTTCCCTTTGATTCAATCTCGAAATTCAGGGGTAAATTAAAAATAAGGCATTAGGCTAGTGTTTCCCCACTTCCTCCTCATGCCATATCATGGACCACTCCCGAAATTCGCCATGAACAGGTTTCGTTCCCCCGAACCTTGTCATGGCGAATTTATTTTGCGTGGATATTTTTACATTAAAAAAAGCGATTCCTCTCCCGTCCATCACAGCAGACAGCCATGACTTGAACGAGATCAGAATCGCCTCTCCTGTTTACTTTGCACTCGTCTTTTCATTCGTTTTCGCACTTGTACCACGTTTACAACGCTACTCAATTACTCGGCAAAATTCCGCTACGCCTGCTTGCTCCACATCGGTCTGGCTTCCGTTTCCACA
Source organism: Paenibacillus marchantiae (assembly GCF_028771845.1). Lineage (NCBI taxonomy): Bacteria > Bacillati > Bacillota > Bacilli > Caryophanales > Paenibacillaceae > Paenibacillus > Paenibacillus marchantiae. The sequence continues at coordinate 597,204 of NZ_CP118270.1, forward strand.
GGCTGGGCCGCCGCCATGGCCACCTCAGGCTTCACTTCCGGCTCATGCTTGCGCAGGTACACCATCCAGTAAGCAGCTGCAACAAACAGCGCCCCTCCCGTCAGGTTGCCAAGCCATACCGGAATGAAATTCATGACGTATTGTCCCCACGAATAATGCCCTTCAAAGATCGCAGCAGGAATCAGGAACATGTTGGCGACAACGTGCTGGAATCCAATAGCTACAAAGGCCATCGTTGGGAACCATATGCCCAATACTTTTCCACTCATCGTATCCGATGCATAAGACAACCAAACCGCGAGAGCTACCAGCCAGTTACACCCGATCCCGGATATAAAAGCCTGAAGGAAGCTGTCGTCCAGCTTGTGTCCAGCCATATCCACCACTTTGGTCAAATAAGCCCCCTCTGCCGTCAGACCAAGCACATGCCCAAACGCATAGGCCACAAAGATCGCCCCAAGGAAATTACCTATCGTTACTAAGGTGAGATTCTTCAACATGTTGCCTGCGGACAGTTTACGTGCAATCGTCGCGAGTGGAACAGCCATCATATTACCTGTCAGCAGTTCCCCGCCGCCAATCAGCACCAATATTAAACCTACCGGGAACACTGCTGCACCAATCAGATTAACCAAGCTGCCCCATTCGGCCGGAGCAGAAGCAATAACCCGAATATCCAGCAGAAATCCAAGCGCGATAAAAGCGCCTGCCAGAAAACTGAGTATCAATACGGAGGACACCGGATTTTGAGCTTTCTTCATCCCCGTATACACCGTATATTGTGCAACCTCAAGAGGTGTTTTTGCTGCCATAACGATCCTCTCCTTCACAGTTCATGAACATCATAATTCAACCTGTTTGGTTGATATATTCATTGTATCGCGAAGGTTTCAAGAGGTTTGTTACTTTTATCACAAAGTCTGAAAACTACATTTTAATATTTCCGTTGTATGTTGCTTGGTGTGCAGAAAAAATAAAAAAAGAACTACCGCATAATGAATGCGGCAGTTCTCAGATAATATGGTTATACCATCGCTGGTGTTTTTACTTCTACTAGAGGCAACGCCTGAAGACCAGCCGAGTTCAGGAAGTTCCACGGTTTGTTGTAATGTGGTTGGAAGAAGAAGTCGATGAAGGCCAGCTCATCCACCGTCATGTTGTTCTGGATGCAGACAGAGATCGTATTGATCGACTGTGTCAGATCAGCCTGTGACATCACCTGCGCACCAACAATGCGGCGTGTAGCCTGTTCATAGATTACTTTGAGCAGCAGCTTCTCTGCCGTTGGCATGAACTCTGGACGGTAAGCATCTTCAAGCGTTACAGCTTCAACGACCAGACCCTCATCCGCAGCAGATGTTTCCGTCAGACCTGTACCTGCAATATTTTGCTCATAAATTTTAATACCTGATGTGCCTTGTGTACCCATGTATCGTGTCGTAGGACGAACCAAGTTCCGTGCTACGAGTGTTCCCATCCGCACTGCGTTGGTTGCCAGTGGAATGTACGCTGCCTTGCCGGTTGGGTTGTAATGAATTGCACAGCTGTCTCCAGCAGCGAAGACGTCTTTTTGGCTGGTTTGCATATATTTATCCACGATGATTGCGCCGTTCGGCAGCATATCCACTTGGCCTTTGAGCAGCTCGGTATTTGGACGGAAACCAATGCACAGAATAACGAGATCTGTCTCGAACTCTCCTTTGGATGTAATGACCTTGTTCACTTTGCCATTCTCTCCGGTAAATTTCTGTACCGTTTGGCCCAGCGCCAGCTTGATGCCGTGTCCGGTCAACGTTTCTTCAATGGCATCCGTGAACTCGGGGTCGAGATATTTGTTCAAGATCCGGTCCACGCTATCGATCAGTGTAACTTCCTTGCCGTTCATTTGGAAAGCCTCCACCAGCTCAATGCCGATATATCCAGCTCCTACCACGGTAATGCGTTTGGCATGCTTGGCTTTCTCAATGATCGTGTTGGAATGGTTGTAGTTTTTGCAAAGTAAAATGTTGTCCATCTCGATGCCTTCCAGCTTCGGTACGACAGGCCATGAACCCGTGGTCACGATCAGCTTGTCGAAGGTATCTTCGAATTCTTCCCCAGTTTTCAAGTTTTTAGCCTGAAGTTTGTGACCCGCAGCATCTACTGACGTCACTTCATGAAGCATTTTGGTAACGACACCGAGCTCGGCCAGTTGGTTTGGCGAAGAATAGAACAATCCATCTGGATCTTTCACCACGCCACCTACATAAAGCGCAATGCCACATGATAAGAAGGAGATGTTGTCATTGCGCTCATACACTGTAATGGTAGCATCCGGGTACAATTTGGCGGTGTTAACGATAGCTGCGGTTCCTGCATGTGTACATCCGATAACTGCGATTTTCATTATAAGGTTCCCCCTTGGAGTATATAAATAAAAAATTGAATTTAACGTCATTGTGGTTGTGAAATATTTCACTTCTAAATGAATGCTGATTATGTGATTTATTTCACTTTGTACACTTATTATAATGTGATATTTTTCACATTGCAAGGGGTTAATCAAAATAAATTTTTCGGATGTGGTTTATTTACGATCAAGCGAGTCATCGACTCAATCTCCATTGACTTCAGTTTTCCCTGCTTATGGCTGGTTTATGCTCAAAATAAGCGTAGTAACTACTGAGGAGACACTTATATGAAGAGGATATTTGCACTAAAAAATTGTATCAAAAAAAGCCTATCCTCCAATATGGAGGCAGGCTTCTTCGTTTATTTTATACGCCAAGCAGCTTTTCAATCTCTGCAGTCATGGCTTCAGGGGATTCTTTTGGTTCAACACGCCCTACAACTTCACCCTCACGATTCACGAGGAATTTGGTGAAATTCCATTGGATGTTATTGTCTTCGCCAACACCAGGTTGCTGCTCACGCAGATACTTGAACAATGGATGCGCATCTTCACCATTTACATCGACCTTGGCAAACACCGGGAAATTAACGCCATAGTTGATTTGGCAGAATGATTCTGCTTCCTCACTGGTACCCGGCTCCTGGCCTCCGAACTGGTTACAAGGGAATCCCAATACAACCAAGCCTTGATCACGATAGCGATCATAGAGCTTCTGCAATTCACCGTATTGTGGAGTCAGCCCACACTTGCTGGCTGTATTGGCAATCACCAACACTTTGCCTTGATACAAATCGAGTGAAACTTCCTGATTTGCGGTCGTTACCGCCTGATACGAATATACGGACATGACTGATTCCTCCCATGAGTAAGATGTAGGTTGGGCTGCTGTATGTACTGTACCGAATAAGCATGCGGCACACAGCCTGTCTCTATATTATAGACCTGAGGCGGTCAATTACCAAATCTGCGATTAAACCCTGCCCAAGTTCATACGTAGAATCAAATTTTGTCCATCGACATGGACATATACCTTTTTAGCCTGACTTCGCAACCAAAATAGCATCATACCGCTCTTGCCGCTCTGCCTTCGTCACCCCAATCATCAGGCCACGAACCGAATGCATGAAATAAACAGCCGCTGAGCGAAGAGAATCGGCCCGAAGATGCTCATTATAAGCTTCCAGCATAAGCTTGGCCTGCTTCGGATGTTTCAATGCCGTCAAAGGCATGCCAAAGACCGATTCATCGATCGTCCCGGTTGTTATTCGTCCATATTGCTGTAACCAGGTGTAGTTGATTGCTCCCATTCCTGTAGACCTCCTAGAATGCGAATGAGCCGCGTGCATAACGCACAGCGGCTTCATTCTATAGTTTAGGACCACATATGGCCCGTTTCATTAACTTCCTGTCGCGTGACGAACGCGTTGCTCTGTCCGTCCTCCAGCATGAACCATTGCACTGTTCATGAGCACTTGTTCTGGAGGTGCTGATTGCTGACGTTCACCCGCAAGGGCGTAAGGCAAGCAGAGCGGTACACCGGAACGAGGATCAATCACGATATCAGCTTCAATGTTAAATACTTCGCGAAGCACATCGGAGTTCATAACCTCTACAGGTGAACCTGTAGCGATGGCTTTACCTTTTTTAATACCAATCATGTGATGCGCATAACGGGAAGCATGGTTCAAGTCATGCACAACCATAACGATTGTACGGTTTGCTGTGGCATTCAGTTGCTCCAGCAATTGCAGTACTTCAAGTTGGTGAGCCATATCCAGGAACGTTGTTGGCTCGTCCAGGAACAGAATATCTGTCTCTTGTGCAAGAGCCATGGCAATCCAGGCACGTTGACGCTGTCCACCGGACAGTTGATCGATTGGACGATCATGGAACTCCGTCATGCCTGTCACTTCGATAGCCCATTCAATCATGCGTTTGTCTTCAGCACGCATCGAACCAAAACCTTTTTGATATGGGAACCGTCCGTAGGACACAAGTTCGGTTACGGTAAGTCCTTCAGGAGCTGTTGGATTTTGTGGCAAAATCGCAAGCTGCTTGGCTACTTCACGCGTGGACTGCTTATGGATGGACTTCCCGTCGAGCAATACACTACCTGCTTTTGGATTCATGATCCGTGCCATTGTTTTCAGGATGGTAGACTTTCCTGAACCATTGGCTCCAACAAGTGCTGTAATTTTTCCTTGGGGAATTTGAATATTCAGATCTTCAACAATCAGTCTTTCCTCATAAGCGATATCCAACTTGGACGTCTCCAGACGAAACATGCGATCATCCCTCTCTCATTTATCCCGGTTATGTATTCCGGCTATGACAACGAAAACGAAATTGTAGTTCAGCGTATTTCCGGCGCAACAAGATCTTATACTCTAAAGATACTGATAATCATTATCATTTGTCAACAGTAAATACCAAACTCCTTGATAGTTGAAAGCTATTTTTGAAGTGTTTTACTAGAAATCGTTCAAATTTTTCGCACTTTATGTGAGAGCTTTTCTCATCGTGTACGTGCATTTCATCGCTTTGCGTATGTTCATCCTTGCCCAACATCTTAATAATGTGTCCGAATTGTGAAAATTAGACCTATATTGATTCATTTTGTATATGTCATTCCCCATCAATTGAGCAAAAACAAAAATACAGCCCCTACGAAATTCTTCGAGGTGGCTGTATTCCATTAATAATATATTCAATTAATGCCGCTTAGAGCTTCGGTTCCGGGACTAGGTTGATCACGAGCGTTCCACTCTGGATACTCACGATGTCCTTTAGATTAAAATCGGCCGGAAGCTCCACTTGGTGCCCATAGGGATACAGACGATCTGCTTCAGCAACAGTCAGATTTTCCACTGAAGATGATTCTGTTCCCTTAGACTGAGACGAATCTGAAGGCGTGCCGCCTGCATCTCCCTGTGTAGCTCCTTCATCCGTAGTGTCAGAGGCTGTGCCAGTACCGGCATCCGTCGATGTGCTGCCTGCTGCGGGATTTGAAGTGGTATCCCCCGTTGAGGCTGAATCTGCCCCTTGCTCGGCTTCTCCGCTCGGCTGAGTATCGTCCGCCTTATCGGTAGAAGAACCTGCAGAGCTTCCTTCAGACGTACCCTCTGAGCTGTCACCAGCTGTACCTTCGCCATCCGGCTCCTCATTTCGGTTGAAACTCTCCCATTCACCCTCAGCATTGAGCTTCTGTGTAGTACCATCTTTCAAGTTCCATTGGAGAGTGTCCGTTTGCAAAGCGTTGCTGTCCGTTTCGTCTCTGTAACGGATCACCAACTGGGCAGGCGTCTTTGAACCGTCGTCCGCTTTGGATGCAGGAACGAGGTAGGCGATCTGTTCAGCGAGCTCCACCTCCGGTTCAGCGGGAACAACGGGCTCCTGTGTCGGTGGAGGTGATGCCTCAGGTGTCTCCGCCTTATCGCTCATCAAAGCGTACGTGCCTCCAGCAATACCAATAATCAGAATGACAATAACCGATCCTAGAAAAAGGTTCTTCCTTTTACCTGTCAGCATGCGTACCAGCGGGGAAGACAACTCTGTTTTGGCGCGGTCGTAGGCCGGCTTCATCGTCTTGCTTGCTCTGGCATAATAGGGTTTGAAAGCTGACTTTGACTTAAAAGCTTCGCGATCATGGGCCTTGAAATAGGCCACGATTGCATCCGAGTATCCCTTATGTGCGTTAGAGCCGCGAATAAACAAGCGTTGAGTCCCCGACCACTCCATAAATTGATACAACACTTCTGTACGTCCTGAACTACTATAGATAAATTCAATCAGGCCTGGATAATCGAGTCTGTTGCTGCCGCTGCCACCGCGATAGAAAGCCAGCGGCAGTGCTTCAAATGCAGCCGTATCTGGGCGATCACGAAGCTCTCCGGCAAGCCAGCGACGCGTCCAGCGCTGGAGCTCATTACGTTCGGCCAAAGAGAGGGATTCCAGCTCCTCTTCGTCACTCCCCTCACCGCTAAGCCATGCTCTCGCTGCCAGCATCATGTTTGTACGCGCAGATACATCTGAGCCCTGGCGAGCAGCCCAGTCCCGAACCTCGTTTCCGTGCAACAAAATATCAATGCTTAACAGCTGTTCACGGTTAACCCGCTCCAGATCGAGATCCTGAATCATAAACAAGTTAATGACGTAAGCCAGCTTATCTGCGAGCCGGGTTAAATCCTCCTGATACGCTGGTGGTTGGACAGCGGACCCAGGTCCACCTTTCCGGTTAGCGCGAACTGAAGCTCCAGACTGTCCAATCCGGGCGGTAATACCCGTGTCTAGGGAGCCTGCAACTGGTACACGATCCAATACACTAACCCGCTTAAGTGCCTCATTGGCAGACTGAACAGGGTTGGGCGCAGAACACAAACGTTCACGCAGCTCGGTTGCTGTCCGTTCCAGCAAGAAACTATTGTGGATGGCAGACGGGTGAGATGTAATCCATCTCTGGATCACTTCCACAACATCGGCGGCTGATTCCGTGCGTTTCAGCTGATTATCCAGATAGGGCTCGAACAGCAGCTTGGTCAGTGATTCGTTCGCCAGCACTTTGTCGAAGAAAGCACGGCTTAACAGGCTGTCCCGATCCAGCAAGCCATACAGCTCCTGCACGGCACGCATACGTTTCTGCGAACGGGCGTTATTAACACCATAGATGAAATAATCCACGATTCGGGACTGTACGACTGGCGCAGCGACCCGGAAATACTCCCCGATGCGTGCTGCAACCGATTCTTCAGGTACATTCTCCCGTTTGACGCTGTCCAGCTCACGACTGAGCAACGTCAGGAACAACTCGTTCAAACGAGAGCGTTGCTGTGCTCCGCCTTCCGGTTTCAAGTAGGTGAGCAACCCACTCAGGACATCGCTTTTGTTATCCAGATACAACTCTTCCATCCCCTGCTCCAGACGATAGAACATAGAAAGTTCCCCGTATGCTTCAATGGAGAGCTCCCGTCCAGGTTCCATTCCGGACAGCATCTCATCGGCAAAAGCATAAAATGAATCGGCTGCCGCAGGTTCGTGCAGCAGTGACCAGGCGAATTCCGCATAAGGAAGCTTCGCCACAGATGCATCTGCATGGGTAACTCTGCCCGATACCAGATCAAAGGTGAAATCCTTCTCCGTATTCCGATCCTTCGGACGCAGGGTGCCCCGCTCCACAAACTGGAGGTGGATGCCTTTCTTCGCCTGAGGCTCCTTCGCAAACGTCATAAAGCCGAGCTGCCGCCGGAACGCGTAAGGCAGCGCCGTATATAACAAACGCAGCAGTCCCTTGGCTCCAGCTGTAACTTCCTCAGCGGGCACATCCAGCGCAATATATACCTTCCGACGTGTCGCTACAGCTTGCATGACGGCGTAGAGCAGACGCTTGAATACCACTTCGTCCATTTTCAGAGCGCCAAGGATCTGGCTTGGAGAGCTTTGTCCAACCCCAGCTGCTCGTGGCAATTCAGTAAGCGCAGGCAGCACTGTGCCTTGTTCGATGTCATAGGACGTGGCGAACACAGCATCCAGCCAGCCGCCTTGCTTCATCTGTTCTTCCGAGCGTTCGGGAGACAAAACATAGTTATGGGCGAAAAAAGCGCTGCGCAGCCCGGTGAAATCAGCAGACTGGTACACATTTTGCCCAAGTATCGTCTCCCCGCTCTCCAGATGCAGCAGATGAATGGACGGGGGAAACTTCGTCTCATCCTTCTCACTCCGGCCCGTCAGCTCCGCTGGAGCGTCATAGACGCAGTAGGGATGAAGCACTTTTTTGATAAAAGAAGGGTCCAGTCCCGGCGATGCGGCAACCGTATCGAACCCCTCCGTTGTGCGAAACACCCCGCGCCGCTCTCGAGTGTACAGCTGTTGTTCAATTGGCGGGGTCATGGAAGAACGCATCATCCCACTCTCCCCTCAATGTACTTCAGCTTGTACAGCAGCCAGAGGAATGGCTCATCGACACGGATTGGACTGACCACGCCTTGCAGCTTCATATCCACCGGATTGCTTCCCAGCGCAGACACCGCAAAGTAAGCCGTATCCTTAAAGTACACATCCATCGTGCCTTTAAACGGACGGTCCACCTTCTCAATAAACCGCCGGATCTCCCCGTCGATATTTTCGAATTCAGTCAGATCAAACCAGTCTCGGTGCACCATGTTGCGGAATACATTACTGTTGGATTTGATGTAATCACCCTCTTCGTCCTTGAGGGAATGCAGCATGTCGCTTTTGGTGAGTACAACGGCTGTCGGAATATTCGTCTTGGCTTTGTCCTGGTACGCGATAAAGTCACCGAACATCGTTAACACCACATCACGCGGCTCATCGTATCTTGGCGTCCACTCGCCTGGCTCGTTGCCGAGGTTGATGCGGATTTTGTCCCGGATGGAACGAATCTGAAGCGGGTCCACCATGAACAGAATGCCTGCCGAGTTCTTGATATGCTGCCCGTGAAGTCCCAGATAGTCCTGCTCCACCATACCTTCACCAGCGACGTCAAAGAACACCAGTGTCAGCGGAGCTTTATCTTCATCCTTGAACACAAATTGGAAAATAAACGGCTCCTGCAGCTTCTCCTTCTGCGTTGAATCCAACAGATCGCCCCGCTCGAATAGCGGTTCTTCATAATCTGCACGGAACCGACGGCTAATCTCCGCGTTCAGCGGCATGCAGGCCGCATCAAAATGATCGGCTGTGTAATGCTGCAATGTATGAATCAATGAAGTCATGTAGACGGATTTACCCACCTGGGATGCCCCAATAATGGAAATGATATTGCTTGGTGCTTTGCCTGCCGTGACAGGCAGCTCGTTATGGCACTGTGGACACAGCCGGCGCCGTGTAACCACACCGTAACGATCGTTCAGTCCCATCACAATGTTATCCGAATAGATGCGATGTTCCTCAGGTACATCATGCGGAGCCAGCACGGCCTCCATATCAAACACCGTATCCAGTCCAAACCGTTCGCGATATCGATTCAGCTTCGCATCTTCCCCAAGTGCGTAGTCCTCATCGTCGTCGCGATGATGTGCAGCACGGAACACAACCTCCTCCGGTGAAAACTTGCTGAAACAATACGGACATACGATATCGTAAAACAACGGCCGCTCTTCCGGCTGCTGTCTCTTCAAAAACCGACTAAAAAAGCTCATAGCCGCTCCCCTCCCCTGATCAGTTAGACAAAAAGCCTAACTATCTAGTCTGATATAAGCCTATAGGCGGCTCCATACTTTGGTCCGTCCGTGAAGAATAACCTCACGTAATCGTCCTTGGCTACCTCAACGGGTGGCATCTCATTTCTCCCGGGAGCAAAATCACTCACAAAAGGGTACACCGTGCCATCTTCCTTATTCAACGGAACCCCGCCTTGTTTGCGGACATAACAGAGTGCCTCCTTCGGAACAGGTGCTTCCGTTGTAACGGTCATCAGTACACTTTTTCGTTTCTGAAAAAAACCGCTCTTGTACCGGATGGAAAAGCGAATATCCGCCTTGCCTGCACTGGCAACGACCGTGTTGTCTCCATCACGCTGACGCACCAGAACTGGCCCGTCCTCCTGCATCTGACACACATACACTGTATAACGAATTGCACCAAAACCCGTGATTCGATCCATATATCCATTGCTCGCCTTATATTCTTCTTTTGTGTATAACTTCAGCTTGCCCTGTGCAGCCTGTTCCTCGGTACGATCATCACCCATCATATCGAGCTCCAGCCGTTCAACATATACAGCTTCCACGCTCTCTGGCCAGAGCCAGCGAAGTGTACACTGGCTCTCGTCCACTGCAAGTGTCAGTCTGCGAATCAGGGGCGCTGAAGGGTCTGCATCCGTAAAACGCATCTATCGCCTACCTCCAGACGTCAAAATCCTTTGCTGCGCGAATCTCTTGCCCGCTGACCGAATCCTTCCACCGAATTGGTTCCTCCACCAGCATCGCGACGCCCACGCGTCTTCCGCGGTGTATTCTCCTTGATCGGAATAATCCAGCTGAACAGGGTTAACACACCAGATAAGATGAGCATCGCTCCGAATCTTACAAATGTATCACCCACCGTTGATCCGTCCAGTCCCCATTCGAGCAGAAGTCCGGCCAATAAACCAGACACGGCACCACCAATTCCGAAACTGAGTGCGAGATGACGGTTATCAAATACAAGTCCTAGCGACACGCCCAGTGCGACACCAATCAACAGTAAGGCAGCCACTCGGAAAATAGCCAGATACGTACTGTGCTCCATCATGCCTGTACGTTCGGTCACCAGCGTTCGTTCATCAATCGTATCGTAAATTTGCTGGAATGCCAGATTAAGTCCACCGGAATCTGGTACATCATAGTACATACCGCCCGTCTGCTGTGCGATATGACGCAGCAAGTCGGTTCCGGAAGGGTCCACCAGACTCAGCCCCACCGTATTGACGGCGATCTGTTCATTTGCATACTCAGACAAAATGCCGGATGTGTCTGCATCACTGAATCCATCGGATAGCAGAATCGCTACCGTTCCGCGTTTCGGGTCCTGTTTGCCCTTAATCTGCTCCATCGCTTCCCGCAGCACTGCATCGAAATTAGTTCCGCCCGAGGTCGTCACGATGCCATCAATTTTGCTGTACACCTCATTTTTGGCAGCTTCGCTGTCCAACGGGGTGAACGGCTGAAGCAGCTCGGGTTGATCATCAAAGGTGATCACCGCCACCTGTTTATCGCTTTCCATTTGGCTAATCAGTGTTTTGGCCGCTTCAAAGCGACCGTTATCTGGGTCTGTCTCACTCATACTGCCCGAGTTATCGATCATCAGCACGATATCCTTGACTTGCTTCACACCGCCTGGGTTAATCTGATACAGCAATTGCAGGGCAAGTCCGACGACAAACAATAGCGCCAGCGTTGCCGGAACAAGCAGTTTCCAGGATAGTCCCAGATATCGCAGCTTCCAGGAAGCTCCGTTCAGCTTTGGCGAGATCATCTCTGCGAGTAAACAGAATAATCCCACGCTAAGCGCCAACACGCCAAAGTATAATCCCATCAGCAATAGACGGGGCATTTCCCCGAGCCACTGACGCAGCATGATTTCTCCAGCCGCAAAGCCCACAGCTCCGCCAATCAGGCTGAACAGGACCAGGAGAAGATTGATTTTTCGCTGCATGTTTGCATGCATCCTTTCCAAAACAGCCGATGAACGGCTGAATTAATACAAGATGGGTTGATGAAAAATGAACGTATAATGTACTGGACGGAAACAGATGGATCGATCTGTACCTCCCTTCCGTCCATATAAGATACAGCCTTATGTTTTAACGCATGGGTGACAGCTTCTCGGCCAGATCGGAGGGATGGAGCTCATAACCATTCTCTGTATACGAATCGTAATACACCCGACCATTGCGATACACCATCAGGTCTTCCAGATGGAAGCCCCCCATCAGATTCAGCTTCTCCACACCACTGCTTCGTTCTTCATATACCACACCCAGCTTATAGATCCGTGACGTTTCTTCGGCATACGCCGCGTAGTCCATGAAGGCACTATGGTGATCACCAAAGAAATATTTTTCTTCATAACGATGTTCCTGCGTATAGTCGAATACTCTTACCCGAACGACCGCCTGCTCCTCCAGTGTGCGATACAATCGGCGGAACAGATCATCACGGGTCAGTACATTTTTGTCCCCATAGGTAATTGTAACATTCGCCCGCAACAGCAATTCTTCTTCGAAAGGTACCCGGAGCGGTTCTGCTGTAAGCAGCATCACATGACATACCTCCATCAGACGTTGCAAGAGTCGCTCGTTTCCTTCTGTGGCAAGCCCGTTCATATCCCCCATATGGCGGTCCTCAAACCAGACATCCCGTCCACGCTTTGCCTCCAAATCTGCGATCAGCGCTTCCGTCACTTTGCCGTAATACTCCATTACGTTCTGACCGATATATTCATCTGCAGCCGCTATGCTCTCTACCGCTGTCTCACGCAAAACACGTTCCAGCGTTGCCAGTGTCTCCGTTACACTCCGGCTGAACGTATGCAGTTGTTCCATCTCTGTGTCGTAGACACGAAGCAGCTGCAATTCATTCTCCAGACGCAGCAATTCAACTTTGGGCACATACACACGCTCCAGCAAACAATCGATCAGGTTGCGCACGTTCTGTTTGTCACGGAACAACGCCCGTTTGAACGACTGATCCTCTACCCGCTCCTGCTGACGCTGCTCCAGCAAGGCACGTGCGGATTCAAGTTGCACCGATTTATCACGAATCAGTCCAAGCAAAGCCTCACGCACGCTGCCGAACCCATTGTCACTCCAGGCAGCCCACTGAAAATAGCCAACCTCAGGATGCTCCGTGCGCGATTGCTCAGCCTTACGACGAAGGGAACCTTCTGTGCTGCGCTGACGTACTCGCTCCTCCGCAAGACGGACCACATTATCACGGAAATACGCCTCTGCCCCATGCCCGAACAATGCTCTCTCCGCTTCACGCAGCGAGAGCGGCTTCAGATCGGTGAAGCTGACGTTATGCGTCATTATGCCGCTCATGCCGCTCACCAGATCCTCATCGGGAAGAATCCCTTCCACTTTGCGCTCTACCGAAGCCCCATCCAGTCCGAAAAAGGCGAGCTTGTCCTTGATGCTCCACTCGGGTTCCTGCCGCATCCGTTCAAGCAAATAACGATACAGATGATACAACACCGCGAGTGCAATGGGTTTGTTCGGCCGTCTAATCTCGGCAAAACCTGCACTGGCATAACCATGCTGATCCGAGGTCGTACGGATGTTATTTTTGAACGACGTATTGTTATACGTGTTGGCCCCCGTGCTTGATACGGAACCAGAGCTATCTGCATCCTGCTTCCGATTCTTGAGCAGACAGATTCGGCAGATGATCTCGGCATTTTCGATCCACCCGCCGGGTACACCGGTTCCCCGCTCGTTTTTGTCTGACAAAATATATACGAGATCGAATAACGGAGAAGCGGGATGTACAACCGGAATGGAGATACCGTCCTCCGTAACCAGCAGATTGCCACTGAACGTATAGTCCAGCCCCTGCATGTAATCCAGTTCCCGCAGAAAAGCGAGTCCCGCTGCGCTTGCATATCCAAAAGAATCCACCTGCTCCATCTCGCTGACCAGCACATGCAAATCGGTCTGTACCGACTTGAAGGATTGAGCCAGTATCGTCTCGGTCAGCTTGGTAAGCTCCGGCAACAATACATTCAATGGATCATCTGCCCTGGTCACAACGGTCACGTAGATTCGATCGAACGATGAATATAGGCGTCCGTATTCGGCAATACGATTACTCACCCGCCGCAAGGTACGATTCAGACCAAAGAGTGCCTGATCTGAATCGTGGAAACTGCGATGCACATCCTTGCGAAGCGTTTTGGAAGGTCGATCTGTCTGTATGGTGGACAAGGGAAGCACGTGACGGGTCACCTGACCATCATCCGAAGTGCTGCCATTCCTTGCATCACTCAAGCCGTTAACACGTGCATATCCTGAATGAGCACCATCGCTGTAATGGTCATGCTTCGTTTGCGCGGGGTCATGGTCACGATGTTGGTCATGCTCCTGATTTTCCGTTCCAATCTGTACATAGACTACGCCTTCTCCGTTATCCCATTTCAGCCGGTTGATTTCCTGGACAGCAGACACTGCCGGAGCAACCTGGTCACCCACGAACAGGAACAACGCGGGGTAATGGATGCTGCTGCGACCATCACCCAGGCTGCCTTGACGCTCCTGCTCTGTTGCATACTGTGCTGCATACTTCTCCAAATTGCGCTTCAGAGCATTATTCGAGCTGAATTCCATCCCGGCCGCCACCCTTACTTCAGCCTTCTGCGAATGTCATTCAGTTTCGATGACATCGTTCTGTAGAACTGGTAGATGTCTTCCCCGTTTGCCAGTTCCACTCGCTCGTATTCCAGACGATCACGGGATTCCATGTACAATGCAGCCAGATCATCCAACTTCGTAAGCAGTGGCGTGATATCTTCGGAAGCGGTCAGGTCGTTATCACGGCGGGAAGCTTTGCGCAGCAATGTGCTGCGATCCTTCTCTGCCAATCCACGGAAGTTGCCAAACACTTCATATTCGGCAAAGTTACGGCTCTTCATCAGGTTCGCAAACGGCTCCCATGCGTCTTCTTCCGGATCACGGTCATAGACGTACAGCGCGCCTTTCTTCACAATGGTATCGGTGTAGAGTGCTTCGATGAAGCGGTCATACCACTGCTCCTCGTCCTGATGCTGAGCGAGAATGCCTTCCAGCTCGGCGACTTTGACCGAGATGGCGTTCATCTTCGCCAGTTCTTCACGTACCCGCGCGATCAGCTGCGGGGAACGCACCAGGTTTTCTTTGGCCATATCTTCATTAATACTTCCGAAAATGTCCTTCACCGACACCCGTGGCAATCCTTCGGATTGCAGGCGTTTCAATTCAATAACTGCCCGCTTCACTTCACCCAGGTTCGGCGTGGTGGACGTCAGGCGCATGTCGTAGGCAGCGAGCTTCGCGGACAGGTCGAACGGTTCCGTTGTCACAATTGCATAGCGGTTGCTTGTATTCTCATCAATGGATTTGGCTGTCACAATGTTGTATCCGAGCGCCTGCTCGAATTCGGTACGTACACGGGCATTGTACTGCTTGACCCGGGCGTTCTCGTACACATCTCCCCATGACTTTTCTGGAATTGGCGACGGCAGATAGGTCCAGTTATTCTTTTCGGTTTGCACCAGATGGCGTCCGATACCTTCTTTGTCCAAAATGGTACGTTCATAACTTTCCTCATATACTTTGAGTGGTGTGTACACAAACAGTGGTACCCCGTTGCGAGTGTTCAGCCAGAAGATCCGGTTGCGCACTTCACTTTCCTTAACGGTAAAATGAGATTTGCCCACCGCATTGTTCTGATAGTTGCGAATCCCTCTCAGAATGCCCGGCGCCTGTGCTGGCACCGATACGAATCCCCAGGATGGGAAATGCAGACTGCCTGTGCTGTTGCTCAGATTGAACACCGGAACCGCCTCATCATCCAGTTTGCCTGCAATGAAACGTTCCACGAATTTCTCGACAGACTCGTCCTGTCCATATTTGATAACCAGGAAGTCCTCCATCGAGCGGGTAATCAGATCGCCGAACTTCTCAGTCAGGAAATCAGAGATGGAGCTGACGATATCGATCTCGTTTTCTTTCACCCACTGGCTGGAGTTCTCCAGCAATTCACGCGAGAAGTCACGGATCAGATCATCCGTATCACGCTTGTCCAGCAGTCCATCCACCACACTGACGATATCCGGCACACTTACAACGTTCCAGTAATACGTTTTGTTGCCTTTGTGATCAGACTGTTCTTCGCCGCGTGTCAGGATATCCCCGTTTTTGGAGAAGATCGAGCTGAGTGCGTTCAGCGTTTCAGTAAATACGTTATAAATGCGGCTGTTCTCCTGGTTCAGCAATTCGTACAGGTCTTCGTAGAACTCAATCATCTGATCATTGCGTTCCACATCGGCATGCAGCCAGTACTCATGAATTTTTGCTTCAATATAAGCATTCTTCTTCTTCTCTTTGGAGACGAAAGCACTCTTCGCATCGCCCAGCTTCTCTTCCGACTGCTCCTGAGCAGCCTCAATATCACGCGGAATGCGGAAGGCATTCTCACGCAGGGTTTCAATGTACGACTGAATCATCTTCAGTACACAGAAGCCTTTTTCAGTGTAGATCAGACGGGAGACATAGAACGGACCCTGTTCAGGATGCAAAAACATACGCCGGATCTGTTCGGTGAACTGACCCGCAATCTCTCCCGGCAGCTGCTTCTTCGCCTTGATATATTCTTCACGGGCACGAGCCAGGAAGTTCTGCTCCAGTTCGGTGTCCATGTTCACGACCTGTGATTTCACTACATTGCCATAGGATAGACGCTCACTGTTCTGGTAACCTGGCAGCGGCTCCGGCACACGGGCTTCAAAGGACTTGACCACACTTTCGAGATCAATGCCCAGCTTGCGGGCAAACTTCTCGGTATCCTCCTGGTTCGGTGCTTTGGAGAACATGGTGTTCATTTTGTCGAACATGCGGTAAGCCAGATAAGTCGTCATTTCTTCAATCGGCAGTACCGCTGAGGATGCACCGATAATGTTGTAATCATAGTTGGCCGGATAGGCTTTGTTCATCTGAGCAATGTTCGTGCGAATGTTGCTGATATAATCGTGGATGGCAAACTCCTCGCCGGATTGCTTTTCCTCACTCGCCATAAAGTTGGTGATGTTCTCGGCGGTGACGTTCATGCAGTAATCATAAGCATTCTCCAGTAATTTGCCTTCCGTATTGGTAGCAGAAATCAGATGACACAGGTTGAACGGTGGCAGCGGTGAATTCACCGTCAGAATGTTGCCGTATTTTTGGGAGAAACGCTCACCCCGGCTGTCCACGTTCATCCAATAATCCAATTCCTTGAGCGCAGCGTATCCATTCTTGCGGATGTACTCACGAGTGTGTTCACTCAAGCTTTTGTTGGATAGGTTCACGTCTGGGGTGAACAAATATCCAAGCGTGTTCACGCGGTCAATCCCGGCAGAGCCGTGATCACGTTCGATAATCCCGCGCACGATATAGGAGATATCAAGGAAGCATCCACTTCCCGTACCGCCGGAAAGACCAGTCAGCAGGAACACCATCAGTTTTTTGTTCGTGCCTACAGATAATGTTTTGATCTTTTTATCGATCGCCTGCACGACCTGGTTAATCTTCGTGAAAAGAAGCAGGCGTCCAGCCTGACGCACACCTGCGGCGCCGTTCATGCCATCGGTGATGCTCAGCTCCGGAGACAGCCAGTCCGTAATATACGGCTCCAATACGCTGCGGTTCTGAAGCAATCCACCAATCTCGGCATTGGACAACAGTACAAATTCATTAATTGGATCGAGTCCGATGCCTTTATACTTTTTGGCGCGATCCTGTTCGTTCGTTTCAAAAGCAAGAAACTCCACGTTGGACGGTTTGTCCATTTTTTTCTTGGATACCGGGTCCTGTGGCAACTTGAAACGTCGGTTAATCTGGTATTTAAGACGCAACAGCGCATCAATACCTGTTCCTCCAAGACCGATAATCAGAATCGGGTTATCAATCGTATCGACTCTGATTTTCTCACTGACAATCCCTCCGCCAAGCGATACATCCAGTTGCTGAATATGTTCTCTAACAATCGGTTTCATTCCAAGTCCTCCCTTATTTAAACCAAATAATCAAATTACACCAGATACTCAATTAAAATCGTTTTGTCCGCCTGTTGCAGCGGAATGCTCAGTCGGTCACCGTTCTTCAGTTCAACGCCTGAGCTTGCATCAACGGTACGGCCGGATTTCTCCAACGTTCCGCCAGCGGTGTTACGGATTATAATTCGATCCCCATTGCTGGGCGTAAATACATATTTCTCGGTTTCCTTCAATTCAGGGTCCAGCTGTAACAGCTGGTGCAGATGGAATCTGCCCCGGAAGGATGCCAGCTTTTTATATTGCGGGTACGACTTGTCCCCGGTATTCTCATCGCGAATTTCGACAACCATCTGTCCGACAAATCCACGGTTTTTGCGTTTCAGCCAGCCTAGCAGGAACCAGACACCCACAGCTACAACGATCAAGGCGATCACGCCCAAAATAACAGGCATCCATGGAAACGGCTTGTCCTGCTCGCCCGCAGGTGTCGTTGGCTGAGTTCCGCTACCGGCTGCTCCGCCCGCATTGATCGTAATTGGAGCACTTTCCCGGTAGAAGCTGTCTTCTTCTGCACGGATAACAAGCTCGTAGTTATGTTTGTCCGGCACTTCAAACGTTCCGGCGAACCCGGAGCCCGTGTTTTCGAGCGGCTGTTCTGTGCTTTTGCCTGTATCCTGATCGTTTACGACCAACGTCGCCTTCATATCGGCATACAGATCATTATCCTGCAGCGGCTGCCCTCCATTCTCCAGCTTGGCGGTCAGATCGACTTTGTCGCCCTTCGTATAGGACTTGGTCTTAATTGGGTCCACAACGAGCTGGAGATCATAGTTGAACAACAGGTTGATATCGATGCTGTCTTTCGGAGCCCCTTTTACCCGAAGTTTCCAGTCGCCTTCCTGAGGCTTGAGCAGCTTCACCAAGGAATAACTCTTGGAAGTGGAAAGCTTGGCTACGTCAGAGTTTAGATCTACGGCCTTGCCTGAAGGATCGGTTAATTCAATCTGGACTTGTTTTGAAGACATAATCGAGATGTTGGCTTCAAGTACACTGTCGTTCGGTACGTTCACGGTAACTTCCTGATAACTGCCGTTTCCTGAAATGGAGGGCAGCTTCACGACATTCAGTTTGGCATGATCGGCGAAAATCTCACTCAGAATCTGCGGCAGATCATCCGGTGTATCTGTGATAAAAGACTTGCCTCCGGTCTGCTGAGCCAGATCTGCAAGTGCGTCCTTGTTCAGTTTGCCGTCTGCGTTCAGCCCGATCGTATAGACGGGAATCCCCTGATCCTGTGCTTCTTTGACGGCCTTTGCCAGATCCGCATCGGATTGAGACTGGGTGCGACCTTTGGTTTTGTTAAAATCGTTGTTGCCATCAGCCAGCAGCACGATCATTGGCGAGTGAGATGCGTCTGCCCCATGGTTCAGCACATTCACCGCTTCAGCCACTCCGACAGAGATATCGGTATATGGCCCTCGGCCGAGCTGATCAATAAAATCTTTCAGGCTGCTCTTGTCCGCATCGGACTGAATCTCCAGCAATGCCTTTTCCCGCTCCACCTGATCGGTGTAAGCGACAATCCCTACCTTGTCCCCTTGGACCGGCAGCATATCAATAAACATTTTCATGGCTTCATTGCTGATCTTGTCACGGTCACTTGTATTCATTGAATTACTTACATCGGCTACAAGTACCGCATCGATTCCGCTTGTCTGTGCCTGAGCCGCTGCAGCATGTGGCAGCAACGCCTGAGGTAGCAGTAGCGTTAGAAATGCCAGCAGAACCAGAGTTCCGCTGAGCCAGCGTATTTTGCTTGTCCGCAGCATTGGGTGTACTCCTTCACGTTTGAGATTAAAATGGGAATAGTTTATTATAGGCGTCAAGCCTTAAGGAAATCTTAACAGTCTACTAATAAATTCTGAAAAGCACCCCTATCTTCAGTTACAGTTTTGTAATGACTGACAAAAATCGACGAATTCATGCCAGTAGCTGGCACAAAAGTTCCAACTATGGAAATATGATATAGTTATTGCCAGCAAACTGCAATATAACGACGCTCGATCAGTAAACATTATAACTACGCATATTTTAACTATGCCTAGAAAGGAACGGATTATGGTTACATACGGATGCCTCGCCATATTGTTTCTTTTTGTCATTATAAAGGTGATTGCTTTCCTGCTTCATCGGCGCAAACCCGTTTCAAGGGAAGATGCCGATCGAACCCTCTACACTATTCTGAATGGCGAGCGTGATTGAGCATGAGCAATAAACAAGTTGTATCCATCAAACCTTTTATAAGAACAACGCATGCATTTCAAAAGTTGCGTGTCTGCAAGCGGTGTGGCCAGTATACCTGCCTGTGGGAAGATCACTGTACTGCCTGTGGACGCGGCACCCTTGCCACAGTGGAAGAACGCTCCTCTTCCCGCGTCAAACGCCGGATTGCACGCGACTTGTTCATTACGGTAATCCTTGGTGCAGCGGCCACTTATTTTGGTGAAACCATAGACCAAACGATGGCGGCGGCCAGTGTCTCCCTGCTGCTTCTGGCTGGATTGATCTTCATGCAAAAGCGATCCTTCCAAGTGGAACAGCAGCGTGAACTTAAACGCATGCTGCGTCAGGATGAAGAAGCGATTCGCCAAGGCATTAACCGGAATTGGGCTCTTGTCGCAGAAGCACGCAAGCAGGATGAAGCGCTAGCCTATGAAATGCTCAGGGAGATCGGTTCACTCGTCTATAACGACCGGATTCGTCTGCAGCAGGTTGCGCTGCTGCAATCCTTCGTGCTGCGAAGTGATATGGACCTGCAGCTCAAACCGCTGCTGCTGCACAGCTTTGAGCGGCTGCTTGCTGAATATATCGGTGAAATCGCACGGCTGAAGCCCGAATTGGTCCGTGAAGATGCGATCCGGTATATCGCCACGTACGAAGTGAATATTTTGCAACTGCACAACGGGATTCAGATTCTGACGGCTGTAGCCGCCGCTGCTGTACGCAAGAGTAAATATATTGAGTTGTTCCCAAGTCTTATTACCCGCTACGCGCGCTTTATGCCCAAAGATCGGTTTATGAGACTCTATCGAACTCTGGAGCTCTATCCTGGTAAGGCACGCGGTGGTCTGGCGGAGTCGGTTGGTCGGGTGTATAACGAGAAATATCGGGATTCGTACGCAGATATTCGTGTATAGAGCTGATGTATATGGACTCGAAATGTAAATTAGTGCAAACTCAATCCCTGTATATAGACGAACCAAAATTCGTTTACCCCTGCATGCATACTGGATTCACGCGTGACATTGTATAGTTTTTATCATATAAGCTTCTACTAAAAAACACCCCATCCTTAGGTCTAGGATGAGGTGTTTTGATGTTTGGAAAATGTATGGCGTTCTTCCAGACTACTTGCCATAGGTTTTATCGTTATTACCGCCCGCGACGAGAATCGCGGCGGTCGCTCTTGGCCGGCCCGCGTCCTGCGGAGTCCGGTCGGCGTGAACCTTCACTGCTGCGCCCGGAGCTGCGCTTGTCGGCGCTACGGCCGCCCCAGCCGCTGCTGCGCTCATCGCCGCTGCGACCTGCACCACGCCCGCCTTGACCCGCTGCACCGCGACTGCTGTCGCT
Organism: Paenibacillus marchantiae; assembly: GCF_028771845.1. Classification (NCBI taxonomy): domain Bacteria; kingdom Bacillati; phylum Bacillota; class Bacilli; order Caryophanales; family Paenibacillaceae; genus Paenibacillus; species Paenibacillus marchantiae. The sequence goes on from NZ_CP118270.1 coordinate 618,448, forward strand.
GCTGCTGCGCGCGGAACCACGGCCTGCGCTGCGCTCGTCGCCACTGCGGCCGCCACTACGACCACCGCTGCGTCCACCTTCGCCGCCACGGGAACCACCACGACCGCCACGTCCGCCTTCGCTGCGGCCGGTACGACCTGCGCCGCGACGGGCACTGCCTGTCCCTGCGGAGCGTCCGCCAGAACGTTCTTCATCACCCTGACTGTTGATGGAACGTCTATTTGCTCCAGTTGATGCTACCGGACCTTCACTTGTCCACTGGATACGGGACAGCTTCTGATTGGTGCCTTCCTCAATACGAGCAAGCTCCGGTCTGTCGTGCTGTGTTGCAAATGTCACGGCAAGACCCGTGCCGCCAGCACGACCCGTACGGCCGATCCGGTGGATATAGCTTTCCGCATCATGCGGCATATCGTAGTTGAATACATGCGTTACGCCTTCAACATCCAGTCCGCGTGCCGCAACATCCGTAGCAACGAGGATTTGCAATTTCGCGTCGCGGAATGCTTTCATTACGTTCTCACGCTTGGATTGAGACAAATCACCATGAAGTTCATCGCTCGCATAACCTGCTTCACGCAGATCTTCATTCAGCTTGGATGCACGGCGCTTGGTCCGGCAGAAAACAATTGCCAGGTACGGGCGATACGTATCAATCATGCCGCGAAGTGCCTCAAGTTTGCCACGATCCGTGCACTCCAGCACCTGCTGGCGAATCTGATTGATCGGAATCACGGACTTGGAGGATACCTTCACATCCTCCGGGTCTTTCATGTAGTTCTTCGCCAGGTTGCGAATGCCTTTCGGCATCGTTGCCGAGAACAGCATTGTCTGACGTTTGTGTGGCAGTTCACTAAGGATGGTCTCAACATCATCCAGGAAGCCCATGTGCAGCATTTGGTCGGCTTCATCCAGCACAAGTTTCTTAACATTATCCAGCTTCAACGTGCCACGACGCAGATGGTCCAGGAGACGTCCCGGCGTACCAATCACGATCTGTGTGCCGTTTTGCAGCTTGCGCAGCTGTTTGTCCACATCTTGTCCGCCGTATACCGCGAGAACATGCAGCTTATCGTCGTTTGCAGTCAGCTTCTTCGCTTCTTCCGTAATTTGCAGCGCCAGCTCCCGCGTAGGGGCAATAATCAGTGCTTGCGGCGAGCGGTCGGATACATTAATTTTCTGAATAATCGGCAGCAAAAAAGCCAGTGTTTTCCCTGTACCCGTCTGTGCCTCAGCAATAATATCACGCCCACCCAGCAATACCGGAATCGAACGCTCCTGTACCGGAGTCGGCACGGCGATGCCCTGATGTTTCAGGATCTCGCACCATTCCGGGCGAATGCCCAGTTGTTCAAAGTTTGCCAATCGTTACACCTCTGTATATTCATTTAGATAAGTCCATTTCATAATTGCTTTCACTTGGCTTCAATCAAGACTAGTTTTCCGTATATCAATCATGATTATGAAATGAATTTTTTAAAAAGCAATCGGTCCGTTGCTCTTCTTCTCCATACCCTGTAGTTTACACGTTAGTCAAGCAAAACAAAAGGGGATCAGGCGTTACTTTCCTGCATTTGTCCACAAATGTCCCGGATCGTTGTGTTTAAAGCCTTAACGAATCATACAGACCTTATACCGCAGTCATGGAAACCTGTGAAATTGTGACGAACTTCAGCCACGCTATAGACCTCAACTAACTAAGCATTTTGCTGACATAAACAAAAAAGGGCCGTCCCTGTCATGATCCATCATGACTTGCAGGACAGCACCTATCATCTATCAATGATACTCATTTGGATTCAACTATAGCTATGAATTAGGAACTGTGCCCTTGCACCGTAGCAAATCCGCTCTTCTCAAGCAAACGAGAGCTTTCCTCGTTCAGTCCGCGCAGATGCACCGTTTTGCCCAGCTTCGCATATTTGAACTTCACTTTACCAATGGCAACAACCGCCGTATTATCCCAAATATGTGAGCCACCAAAATCAATCGTGATTTCCTGCGGATCAGCCTCAGCATTGAACTCATCGACGAAGCGGGAAGATGAACCGAAGAAGAACGGTCCGTGGACCCGATAGACCTTCTGCCCCTGCTCCTCATATGCCTGCACACGAATCTTGGTCTGTTTCCAACCAAAATGAAGCACACTAAGCACAACGCCGACCATCACACCGATAGACAGATCGTGGGTGTACACCACAATGGCAACTGTGACTACCATAACGAAGGCTTCCGCACGTGGCACACGCGCAATGTTCTTGATGGAACTCCAGTCAAACGTACCGATGCACACCATAAACATCACACCTACGAGTGCGCCCATTGGCACCTCTTTCACTACACCGCTAAGCAATAACAACAATATGGCTAGAAAAGCCCCAGCCGTAAATGTCGATAATCGACCTCGACCACCAGACTTCACATTAATAACCGACTGTCCAATCATCGCGCAACCACCCATGCCACCGAAAAGGCCATTAACAAAGTTGGCAATACCCTGACCACGTACTTCGCGGTTTTTGCTGCTCTTGGTCTCGGTCATTTCATCCACAATCGTTGCAGTCAGCAAAGATTCCAGCAAACCTACCAGAGCCATCGTGAACGAATACGGCAGCAGAATCATTAGCGTATTGAGGGACCAGTCGATATTCGGCAGATGGAACATAGGCAGGGTACTGGTCAGATTCCCCATATCCCCTACAGTTTTGACGTCCAGATGTAATAGCGCCGTAATGATCGTCATAATCACAATGGCAATCAGTGGAGCCGGAACACTTTTGAAAAACCGTGGCAAAATATAAATGATCGCCAGCGTACCCGCTACCATCGCATACATGATCCAGTTCGCACCTGTGAAATGGGTCAGCTGAGCCATAAAGATCAGAATCGCCAGCGCGTTCACAAACCCGGTCAGTACCGAATGAGGCACAAATGTGATAAACCGACCAACCTTGAAAATCCCCAAAATAAACTGGATTATACCTGTCAGAATTGTAGCGGCGAACAGATATTCCACGCCATAATCCTTGACGAGTCCCACCATCAGTACCGCCATAGCGCCCGTTGCGGCCGAGATCATGCCCGGTCTTCCGCCCGCAATCGAGATCACGATGGCAATCGTAATCGAAGCATACAATCCCACCATCGGATCGACACCCGCAATGATCGAGAAGGCAATGGCTTCCGGAATAAGCGCCAGCGCTACCGTAATACCTGCCAGCACGTCCCCGCGAATGTTACCAAACCATTGTTGTTTTAAAGTATTCATATCGTCCTTTGCCGGTCCTCCTACGTATTTAAACTCAAATTTGACTTGTCTCCTGAACGGCAATGGAATGGTTCGTCACTGAGCAACTACAACAAACAACACAAAACAGCGGAATACCCTCCCGCAAAAATGTGTCTATATAAGTTGAAAACATGTTGGATTGACCATGATCCGAATAAGTTATCCGATACCATGTCTGAACATGTCTCATCCGTTCCAGTGTGCACCTCTTATTTCCACTACAACATTCAGGTGTCTTGCTTTCGAGGCATCGTGAGCCAATCACAAGTTCTCTAGGTTTTCCCCTCTCAGAAAAACCGGGTCCGTTAATGTACTGACCTATTATTATAGTCCCAGAGTCTCTTCTACACGAACAGAGTATGTATCCGTAATTGGTATATTATCTTGTATTATCTCTTATATATGTAAAATATCTCAGTTATGCTCTGTTTATCTTGTTTAAATATTCCCCTCCATGCCCAAACAAAAAAAAGCCGCTAATGCTCCCCTGACAGGAAACTTAACGACTCTCTTGATTACGTCTACACTTAAAATCTCCCCGATTTAAATATCGAATAGAGCAAGAAGGCCACCATCAGAATGGCTACCAGAAAACCGATCTCAATGACCGGAATATCCCACAGCATGGTTGACTGGTGACTGATCGAAGAACCGATGATCAATCCAACCATAATGATACAAAATGCGAGCAGTACAATACTAAAAGACAGCCGATTACTGATCTGGTCCATTCTGCGCATGAGCGCATCCAGTTCGGGGACACTGATCTCCAACCTCAGCTTACCTTTGCTAATAATGGAAGACAATTGCCTTAACTGTCCTGGCAGACCCATGACACTTTCGGCCATATCCGCAGCACTGCGGAACAGACGGTTCTTGATCCTCCCAGGATTGAAGCGTTCCTTGATCAGCTTTCGACCAAATGGTTCTGCCATATCTACGATACTCAAGGAAGGATCGAGATGTTCGATGACACCTTCCATCGTGAGTAGCGATTTCCCTAGCAGCAGAATGTCGGCAGGCATCACAACCCGATGTCGCTGCGCCACGCCGAACAGATCATTCAATGCCTGACCCACGCTGATTTTGGAGAAGGGAATATCGTAGTATTTGCTGCGCAGCTTGTCCAGATCGTTATGAAGCCCTCTCAGATCCATATCATCCGGCATCATGCCCAGCTTCTCAATCGCCCGAATCATGCTGTCCGTATCTTTGCGCATCAATCCAATAATGAGCGAAGCCAGGTGCTGCTTCATCTCATCGCTCAGACTTCCTACCATGCCGAAGTCAATAAAGGCAAGCCTGCCATCCTTCAGAACCATCAGATTGCCCGGATGTGGATCCGCATGAAAGAATCCATGAATGAAAATCTGATTCAACAACGAATCCACCAGCCGCTGCGCAATGTTATTCAGATCATGCCCACGTTTAATCAACTCGTCACGGTCATTGAGCTTGATGCCTTCGATGTACTCCATGGTGAGCACACGAGAAGAAGTTTGATCCCAATAGATCAGTGGTATTTTCACTTTGCTATCCTGCTGATATTGCTGTGCAATCTTTTCCGTATTACGTCCCTCGACGGTATAATCCAGCTCGGCCATCAATGCCTGAGCGTACTCTTCTACCATTTGCGGAATCTGATATTGCTTCACCCAATCCCAGCGTTTCTCCGCCATCGCTGTCAATTCTCGTAAAATATCTAGATCGCGCTGAACGATACGCGATATGCCGGGCCGCTGAATCTTAATAGCTACGGCCTCACCGCTTCGGAGTTTACCCAGATGCACCTGTCCAATACTAGCCGCAGCCACAGGGGTATCCTCGAACCGGGAAAAGATCTCCTCCAGCGGTGTATCCAATTCCTGTTCCAAAATACCCCGTGCCGTCTCCGAGGAAAACGGTGGGACCTGATCCTGCAGCTTCACCAATTCCCGGATCACAGACTCGGGCAACAAGTCTGCCCTTGTGCTTGCCAGTTGCCCCAGCTTAACGAAAGCCGGCCCCAGCTCCTGCAGCACGAGTCGTATGCGTTCACTCAGCGTCTTGGTGGTGTGGGCTTCACGCGACATCCACCGCCGGGGTATGGCCAGCAGCTGGAACAAACCCAGCTCCTCGACCATATAACCGAAGCCATGACGCACCAGCGCCATGGCAATTTCCCGGTATCTGCCGACATGTTTGATTCGCACAGCCATCTACTCGATCTCGTTTCCTTTGAGAGGAGGAACTTCAAGTGGAGCTGGGGATACATCAGGTTGAAGCTGTGGTGTGTGACCCAGTTCCGCAAGCTTTTTCTCAAGGACGGCAACACGCTGTTCCAAACTGGTTACATCACTCTCGGATGGAACGCCCACTTCCTGAAGGACGCGCTTGACCTGTTCGTGAATCATTCTTTTGAACTGGCCCTGCTCTTCATCGCCCCGTTCCATCAGGCGTTCAACCAACGCTTTGGATTCACCAGGCGCCAGTTCCCCTCGCTTAACCAGATCATCCACGGTTTTCTCAATTTTCTCCTTACTTACAACAGTAAGACCGAGCCCTAACGAGATTGCCTTTTTGAACAAATCGCTCATTCTTGTCATCCTCCTCTTCGTTGATCTCTATAGTATACCCCTAATCAGCTGCTCACAAAAGAAACGGTACGGCTATACGTAGCGCGCAGCCCATTTTCCTGCCTGCAGAATTAACTGACGATAGGTTTCATGGGCAAAAGATGGTACATGATGTCCTGGCATCAAATAAACAATGCGTCCAAGACCATATCTATGCGCCCAAGCTGCGGGCTTCGGCCCTTCTTCGGATTGATACTCCAGCAGAATTTTCGTTTCGGCAAATGAACCGAACTCGAACTGATAAGGCTCTTCCTCCATCGTAAATCCGGAAATGCCTTCCGTCACTGGATGGCTCTCTGCAGTTACTGTGAACTCTAGTGGGGCATAAGGTGGATGATGCAGGAATTTGGCACCGATCATCTGCTTCAGCTCATAACGATTTTGGAGCGAAATTCCGTTATGTATAATGACCAGTCCACCTCCATTACTAACATAGGACAATAAGCCTGCCGTCTGCTGTGGAGAAACTTTCCCCTTCCAATCATCCATGTAACAGATACACACATCAAATCCAGTTATATTTTCTTGCAGCAGCATGTTGCGATTCTCACTGCACTGCACAGTCATAGTATCGTGAAAAATCCGACTAATTTCCGCATCCACCCCTTGCAGCGGATGCCAGTCCGGATGAGTATAATCACCAAGTAATAACGCTTTTTTACGATGATCCATCAATAAAAACTCCTTTCAAATTACCTCTAACAGAATTACCAAGGAAGGGTATCGCCCTTGTAATCTACATACGCGGGCTGATCGCCCATGAACTCCTTATGGCGATCGATGAGTGCTGTGATATGCTGAGCCGATTGATCTGGCGTAAGGTCTGCATCGGTATTCAATTCCCCGCTCATATAACTCTGTACCCAGCCGGGATGTATCAGCATCACTTGCCCACCCTCATTCTTCAGACCATTATGCACAAGGCGGGCCTGCATGTTTAACGCAGATTTGGACATACAATAGGCAAACCATCCATCCCGGCTGCACTGCTCAATACTGCCTGCCTCCGAAGATATATCGACGATCAGCTTGTTTGTCCCTTGAAGAAGGAGGGGCAACAGGGCATGAGTCACACGCAATGTCCCCAAGGTATTTACGTTGAATACTTCTGCCATCTCCGCCATATTTAACGGTCCGCGGATATGATCCGTAATACTTCCTAGTATAGCCGCATTATTGATAAGCATATCCAAATGCTCTGTATCCAGCTTAAGTGTCTCCGTGAACAAAGCTACGGACAGATCATCCGCAATGTCCAGTTCGATGGCGCGTAAATGTTTTGGAAAGGCATCCGTCAGAAGACGAATTCCTTCTGACTCTTCCATGTCCAACCCTGCTGCATAAACGATATAACCTCTCTTCAGCATTTGTGCCGTCAGAGCTAACCCCAGTCCCCGGGCCGCCCCGGTTACACATACGGTTTTCATCATGCTGTCCCTCCCTCACAAGCTTAATCTGTCTTTAATTCATTCCACATTATTATCCAAAAACCTTTAATTATGAATGGGTACAACTAACTTCATGACCAAAGTCTCAGGTGAATTACCTTGAATCAGATTCATTCAGCTTATAGGGAATGAACCGATCACAGAGACAAGCAACAAAAAAAAGTTCTGATCCATATATCGGATCAGAACCGGGAACAACTTGGCATCTTAAATGCGTTTCATTCAACGCTTAATATGACTCCAGGCGGGATCACATATTATTGCAGCAGTTGAGCCTTGTCCGCAGATCGGGCAGCGTAATAACGCCCCAGTTCAACGATTAGTGCCCCCATCTTCTCATCCTCTGGGACTACGAGCGCCTCAATACCTTCTTCACGCATTGCGTTTGCCGTAACCCTACCCACCGAAGCAGGCACTACGCCTTGCCGGAAGGCTTCCTGCATGGATTCGAGCTTGCCCTTTGACGCCGCGTATTCAACCAAAAACCGCACTTGCGGCCCACTAGTAAACGCGACAGCATGCACCTCATGCAGCAAAATTTCATTCAACAACTGTTCCAGTTCGCCCTCTTCGGGCGGGACGTGACGATAAGGAAGCACCTGACGTACTTGCGCCCCTTGTTCCTCCAGCCAACCGACCAACTTGGGCGCGGTTTCCCCATGCAGTTGCAACATGACCTTCTGTCCCTTAAGTTCATGAGGCGCAAATTCACGAATCAGCCCGTCTGTGCTGCCATCATCATCCCGTACCAGCGGTGTCAGTTTACGTTTTCGGAGTGCATTGACTGTTTTGTACCCTCTTGCAGCAATCAAGGATTCCGATAATACGTCCAGCAATTGATCAGCAATCTCCATATCCTCAGCCATATCAAAAATAGCGTCCAATCCCATACCCGTGGTTAATACCGTCCAGTCTGGCGGGTCGGATATCCAGGATACCAGACCATCTCGAATATTACGATCGTCCAGAAAAACAGTTCCTTGTGCAGGTCGGACTAGTGGAATCCCGCCCATTTTCTCAACCAGCAAAGACATCTCTTTGGATTTTCGTGGTCCGGTCAATGCTACGCGTATACCTGCCAAATGTTGAGCCATCCATGTTCCCCCCGTTAATTCAGCCGAAAGTCATCAGTCTGACTACAGTATACAGGGTACTTCTATGGAGGGAAACCGAGTTTCCCCTCTTTTCGGCGGTTCATCTATAACGATTTTTGATGGAATATATCAGGAAGGCTGTAGTTCTCCACCCTGATGTCCATCACGTTTACTTTTGTCAGGCTCATCTCGTTCCTGTGATGCTTTCCCTTGTTTATCCTCTTTTGGTTGCTGCTTTTGCTTCTGGTCATCCGTTGCTCGGCGATTTTTCGCATCTTTTTTGCGAGGACGAAGGAACACAAAGAGTATGATGGGAAATAGTATCTCGAACACAATCCCAATCCATGTCCATTCCCTTGTAAAGCGAAAGAGCTGAACCGCGTTTTTGAAAAACCAGAAACTACACACGTAACCAACCAAAGCCACGGGTCCTGTCATCACTTTACCCGAAACTTTTGGAATCATTCGTTTCATTCCCCAACAGACAAAGTACAGATCAAATGCAATTTTGGTAATCATCGTAGGTAGAGTTGCTGCTGCTAGTGCAAGATCAAACCGATCAAGGAAATCACTGATTTGCAGCTGCCTTGCAAGCTCATAGGAGGGATATACCAACCTGGATGCGATGGGTACCCCCACTGCCAAGATAGTTTCGACGATAATCAAAATCATTAACAGGGCTGCGATCGTAATCCCCCACATGACCGACTTGAATCGGAAATCACTGCCCTTAATTACAAAGGGAATTGCAATCATCTCTCCAAAAAAGGAAAATATGTACCAGCTTCCCTTGCCAACACCCGCAACATCAATGTCAAAATACGGCATGAGATTATCCATGTTTATTTGCTGAATGAGCATAAACGGCAAAATCAACGAATTCAGCATAAACAAAGTAACATACAGCTCTGACATCCCAATTAAGGACCCCAGCCCTCCCCTCACGATAAAAACAGCCATGACCAACAGGGTCAATAAAATCATGGAAATCGGGGTCGTCTCCAGCAAGGTAATGCTCACATAGTCACCGATTAGGCGGATATCACGGGCAAATATAAAGAGAAAAAACAGGATATACAACAGTCCTGTCACACGTCCCAAAAAGGGGAAACGCTCCACCAGAGATTCAAACAGATCCTGATCGGGGAACCGTCGCTGAACACGGCTTAACATCCATAGGGATGCCACCATGACAAGAAACACGGGGATATAGGATAAATAGGCGTGCTGTTCAGCATAAAAGATGGCTTGTGCATGGGGCTGAATCAATGTACCTGTAATACTGAGCAGCATGATGAGCAGCACCAACTGACGACTGGTCACTTTTTGATTCATGGAATACCTCCTTTCTGTCTTATCTTTCATGCTTATTCATTGAAAAAGCCTTATGGTAACGGTAGCCACCGCTGAATGAATTGGGTAAGCCATGTCGTGACGAAGACTGTTTTGCTCAAATTCGTTACATAGAACCAAATCCCGGCGCTGATGGCGATCAGTCCGTAGGATAACCAGCGATTAATAGCCGCTGCCTGCTTCAAATGTTTGAAGTCCATGATGATTACGGCAACGACTATACCCAAATAAGTGAACAGCAGCGGCTTAATCATGGACAATATCCTCCTCAGGTAATCCAAACGGTTTGTTGATAACTCCTACATTTTCAATAACGATATGTGGTTCAACCACAACTTTTACACTTGGATAAATATCATCCCAACGATCCTTAACCTTGTCCCATTCTTTGGGCAGATGTTGGTGAATCGAGCGACCCAAACCCAAAATGTCGGCAGGATATTCTTTCTGAATCAGCCTTATCCCTTCCTTGATGTCATCCTGGATTTTCTGATGAAGTGCTTGATTCAGGTTCTTAATCTCTTGCTCTCTCAGGTCACCGTAGTTCGACTCGTTGTCCACCAAGACTCCCTTGGCATAAAGTTCAATCGTCACCGATATTTTTCCATTTTCAATATGAGGATGTAATGTAGAGTTGTTTTCGTTCAGCTTGATGAAAATATCACCTTTCCCACGAGGAGCCTTAACCATAATTTCTGGCTCGTTGGCTTCCCCCATAGCCAGTATAAGTGCACCAGCAGGCGCTTTTTCAATCATGCCTATCAGTTTGTCCTTCTTAAAGATGGCGAGTCCATCCAACTTGATGTTCGTCTTGACGTCCTTCCAGTTGCTCGGCACATTGTCAACGGTCGAGGCGACAGGCAGGAATGGATCTACCCCCTCGGAAAGAATCGCATCCGTGAATGTCTTGAGAGAACGTGGTCTGCGCATATTCAGAAAGCACAGTTCACGTACCATTTCCGAAGGAAATTTTTCAATCGGCGCATCGGTATTCAGCACCTTGTAAGCAGAACCTTTGGTAACAATAGGTAGAGCAGAGAGTCGGTTAAGCGGGTAACGCGTAAGTAGGTCCAGCATGGGAGCAACGCCTTCACGTGCAAGCTCCTCTCCGATCAGCATGGTACGCCGATGTGCATAATAAAGCTCACGGGAAAGTGCCTTTTGGCCTTCAATAGATGTTCCGCGCAACGTTTTGGCTGTATTGGATAACATGAACCACGATTTATCGCCACTTGTGCCCCCACCACCACCCTCACTTCCAGTGGAACCGGATTGGCCGGGAAGGGCAATTTGCAGACTGGTTCTGTAATTATCCTCTTCCTTGTCGATGGCGAGACCAATCACAAAAGCTATATCATTAATTTCCTTCCGATCCCAGCACCCTGATATGAAAATGGTACATAGGAGCATGATGGCGACAACATGCCGTTTATGGACAAAAAACATGTGCTTACCACCCCTCCTCAGCTTCAGGTGAACCGTTGATTTTCTCATTCATCCGCTGCTGGTCACGATGAACCGTTGAAGGACGATTGATCATTTTCCACCATGGTGCACGAATAACAATATCCTTGGTATCCTTTTTGCTGTAGGGACTGAGGCCCGACAAATACGGTACACCGAAAGAAGTCATTTGCGTCAGATGAACCGAGATCAGCACCAGTCCGAACACAATGCCGTATAAACCAAGCGCTCCGGCAAGCAGCATAATGGGAAAACGCAGTAAACGAACCGTAATGGCAAAGTTAAAACGAGGGATCGTGAACGACGCAATCCCTGTCATGGATACGATAATAACCATGGGTGCAGAGACGATTCCCGCTTGAACCGCTGCCTGTCCAATCACGAGTGCCCCCAGAATGCTGACGGCCTGACCTACCGTTTTGGGTAACCTGACTCCCGCTTCTCGCAAAGCCTCGAATGATAGCTCCATAATGAGGGCTTCAACCAGTGCAGGGAACGGAATGGCCTCCCTTGCCCCGGCAATACTCAGAATCAACGTGGTCGGCAGCATATCCTGATGGAAGGTTGTAATGGCGATATAGAGTGCAGGCAGAAATAGCGCGATAGCTACAAACAAAAACCGAATCCACCGCACCAGATTGCTGATAAAGAACCGTTCGTAATAATCCTCACTCGCCTGAAGCATCTGCCACATGGTTACTGGGGCTATAAGGACAAACGGGCTACCATCCACAAAGATGGCAAATCGCCCTTCCAGCAAGTTACCTGCAACTGTATCTGGACGTTCGGTATAATGCATCTGCGGAAAAGGGGAATACGGATGATCCTCTATCAATTCCTCAATATACCCGGACTCAAGAATCCCATCGATCTTAATCTTGTTGAGGCGTTTTTTGACATCCTTAATCAGCTTGGGATCGGCAATATCATCGATGTAGGACAGGACTATATTGGTTTTGGTCTCGGTTCCAATCGTCATGCTTAACATCTTAAGCCCAGGTGTTTTCAGCTTGAAACGAAGCAGAGCTGTGTTTACGCGCAATGTTTCGGTGAAGCCTTCGCGTGGCCCGCGGATAACCGACTCGGTCTGGGGTTCCTCGACACCGCGCCGCATGCCGCCCTTGACGTTGAATAGCCAAGCCTCCTTGCTTCCGTTGATCAACAGAAGTGCAGAGGATTCAAGCACACCATCCGCTGCGTCTGCCCAGGTATCCACTTTCTTCACCTGCGTCAGGGCGATACGTGTATCATCCAGAGGAGCTGCAGGTTCATCGGTTCGTTGTTCGATCAGACCACGAATCAGAGGCCGAAGCATATGATCCTGAATATCCGTCGAATTCACGATGCCTTCGATGTACACCAGTAGTCCTTCCACTTCAGGTGAAATCTTGACATTGCGGAAGATCACATCCGAGCAATCCGAGAAAATGTCTTCCAGTGCCAACATATGGCTTTCATGTGAAAGGCCTATCGGTTGTTTCAGAATAGGGGGAGACGGCAGCCCTAAGGGGATGTGTTTCTTCTTTTCTGAATCCTTGGAACCATCTTTCCCTGATGTTTTGTCCGCCATATGCCGCCCCTCCGTTCCTGTTTTTTTATACAAGGTAGCTTGTGCCAGAGCGCGCAGAATTATGTGGTCTTTTTATAAAATATCCAATGGCATCTTCATTTCAGACAACAAAAAAGGCCTCTGTATGAATTACAGAGACCTTTGGGGTTTCATCAAAAGTTTGCATCAAATCTTCATTCACTTAATTGATACTCTTGTCCACTTCTTTAATCATTTCCTGAATGGATTCCAAACCACCGCCGGACAAGTACCAGTAATCTGGGTCAAGATAAACAATGTGTCCGTCTTTATAAGCATTCGTATTTTTGACCAAATCATTCTCGACCACCTGTTTGGCAGGCGTTGCCTCACCACTGCCTGCAACCACTGCACTCCGATCTACCACGAACAGATAATCCGGATTTTTCTCCATAACATATTCGAATGAAACGCTTTGTCCATGGGTCGACACTTCAATATTTGCATCTGCCGGAGTAAAACCGAACACATCATGAATGATACCAAATCGGGAACCTGCACCATAAGCACTCAATTTGCCTTCGGTCGTCAGAACAACCAGTGCATTCTTTCCAGCAGCCGTTACTTTATCATTTAAAGCTTTAACAGAGGTATCAATGGATGCCAGTGCCTCTTCTGCTTCTTTTTCTTTACCAAAGATCTCTCCAAGCGTCTTCACATTCGAAGTCAGGGAGTTCATATAATCTTCTGTATCTACCGCCATATAAATGGTCGGTGCAATCTTGCTAAGCTCTTCATAGGAGTCTTGCAGTCGTCCTGAGATGATAATCAGGTCAGGCTTCAAAGCATTTACTTTCTCAAAATCAGCCTCTTTCAAACCGCCAACATTGGCGTACTTTGCATCGTTATACTTTTCCAGATAAGAAGGAACTCCCTCCTGAGGTACACCGGCAACCTCTACCCCAAGCTGATCCAATGTATCCAGCACACCATAGTCGAATACAACCACTTTCTCCGGATTCTTCTTCACTGTTGTTTCGCCAAGTTTATGTTTAATAACGATTTCATCATTGGACTGATCTGCTGCTGCATTCGCTTCTGATCCTGTGCCACTGCTGGCACCTGTATTTTCTGCTGTTTTACTTCCACCGCAAGCTGCCAGAACAACCGACAACACCACAAGCAACGTAAACAACCAACCCTTTTTCATAAATAGACACCTCTCGCTCTCTCTATATTGGTTTAACTTTTTCAAGCAAAATACACACAAATCTTACGCCCATCAATCCATTGCACAGGGATGTGCATGTCATAGACTTTCTGCAATACATCTGTATTAATGATGTCTTCCGTCTTACCTTCCTGCACGACACGCCCATCTTTGAGTGCAACGATATAGTCTGAATAACAGGAGGCAAAATTGATGTCATGAATGACAATAACAATCGTCTTGCCCAATTCATCCACCATTTTGCGAAGCACCTTCATAATCTGCACCGAATGTTTCATGTCCAAATTATTCAAGGGTTCATCAAGGAGAATATACTCGGTATTCTGCGCGATAACCATGGCAATGTAAGCCCGCTGTCGCTGTCCACCACTTAGCTCATCCAAATACTTTTTGCGGAATGGAGCCAGCTCCATATAATCGATGGCTTCCTGAATCCACTGCCGATCCTCTGCTGTAAGTCTTCCTTGTGAATAAGGAAAACGGCCAAAAGCAACCAAATCCTCCACAGTCAACCTGATATTTATGTGATTGGATTGTTTGAGAACTGATATTTTTTTGGACAGATCCTTGTTCTTCCAGCCTTCAATCTCTTGCCCTTCGATCAGGACTTGTCCTGTATCCTTGCTGATTAGCCTGGTGATCATGGATAACAGTGTGCTTTTGCCTGCACCATTGGGACCAATGAATGAAGTGATTTTCCCTTTGGCAATATTCAGTGATACGTCATCCACTACCCGGACGCCGCCGTATTGTTTGGTTACATTTCTGACTTCTACCACGACTTATTCTCCTTTAGCAGTAAATAGATGAAGTACACACCGCCTACAAAATTGATAATGACACTTACTGTAGTAGCAAAAGTAAATACTCGCTCTACAATGAGCTGTCCACCGACCAATGAAACCACGGCTATAATGACTGAACCCCAGATCAGCACTTTATGACGATGTGATCGGAATATCTGATGCGCCAGATTCACGACCAGCAGTCCCAGGAACATGATTGGGCCGACCAGCGCTGTGGAGATCGACACCAGAACCATCACAACCAGCAGCAACCTTTTCACGATGTATTGATAGTCCACGCCAAGATTAACCGCGTGATCTTTGCCGAGGGATAGTACGTCGAGATATTTGGTAAACCTCTGTGCATACAGCAGGATCAAAATAATGGCCACCATTGAGATGATCAGCAAATCCGTATTCACATTGTTAAAACTCGCAAACATCTTGCCCTGCAGCACAAGGAACTCATTGGGATCAATCAGCACCTCCATGAAGGAGGACATGCTCTGAAACAGCGTACCCAGAATAAGGCCAACGAGCAGCAGCAAATAGATATTGCGCCCCCGTTCTCTACGGAACATGAACTGATGCAGGAGTAGAGCAAACAGACTCATTAACAGAACAGATACCGCAAAGTTAAGATTTTTGTTCACAAAGCTGATATGCGTGCTCCCAAACACAAATACGGCAAAGGTCTGAAACAACATATACAGGGAGTCGAGCCCCATAATGCCAGGTGTAAGAATTCGGTTGTTGGTTATCGTTTGGAAGATGGCAGTGGAATACGCGATGCAGGCACCTGTGAGCACAATGGCAAGAATCTTTTTCCCTCTGCGAGGCAGAATATAATCCCAGTTGCCCCCGGATTGAATGACCAGAAATACACCAATTAACAACACTGCCGCTGCAATCAAAATGCCAAACTTCCAGGTATTCGCCGTATACTTCATTCTCATGATTCATAAGCCTTTCTTCGAAGCAATAAATACAGAAACAGCACGCTACCTACAACTCCCACAGTCAAACTGATGGAGAGCTGATAAGGATAAATAATCAATTGACCCAAAATATCGCAGACCAGAACAAAAATCGCACCGAGCACTGCCGTATGAGGCAATGTATCCCGCAAGTTGTCACCCTTATACAACGTCACAATATTTGGTACTACAAGACCCAGAAACGGGATTGTACCTACGGTAATAATGACGACGGCTGAAACCATGGCAACCAGAATCAGTCCGAGATTAACCACTTTACGATAAGCCAGTCCAAGGTTGGTTGAGAAATCTTCACCCATGCCCGCAAGTGTAAAGCGATTAGCGAACAGATATACGATAATAAGCAACGGAATACTGATATAGATCAGTTCATAACGTCCCTTCATAATCGTGGAGAAGTCACCTTGCAGCCAGGACGACATGTTCTGGATCAAATCGTTTTTGTAAGCAAAAAAGGTCGTGACTGAACTTACAATATTGCCAAACATCAAACCAAGGAGAGCAATGTATATCGTATCCTTGAATTTGACTTTCTCCAGTATCCGCATAAAAATTAGCGTTCCAGCCAGTGCGAAGGCAAAAGCGACCAACATTTTTTGCAGTGGAGAAGCACCGGGAAACCACATCAAAGTAACGAGGATACCCAATCGGGCTGAGTCCATTGTTCCGGCCGTTGTCGGAGAAACAAATCGGTTGCGTGTCAGCTGCTGCATGATCAGTCCAATGACACTCATACTGATACCTGCGACAAGGATGCTGATTAGACGGGGAAAACGACTGACTTGTAACACCTGAAGCTGGACTGGGGTCAAATGAAATATATCCATGGGCGAAATGTCTGAATTGCCAATAAACAAGTATACGATAGACAAAAAAGCCAGCACGATCAACATATAGCCTAACTTCATCTCTCTACTAATCCCCTCACCAATAGCCGTAAAACACTTGTAGCTGCTCTACTTAGTTCGATTTGATATTGATACTCATTATCAATTAGAGTAATTATATCGATATTAATTTCTTCATGTCAACCTTCCTCTGCTTCTCTTTTTCTAAATTTCATAAAACAACCTGAAACACATATAATTTAAGTTTAATTGTATATAAGGAAAAAGACCTTCCAATTGGAAGGCCTTTTTAATGATTCAGTTAGTCGGCAAAATAATCTTCAGGAACATAGCGGATCTCAGATTCCGCATATATCGTCAATGTATGGCTTTCTCCATCATACTGCACCCGGTCTCCCTGAACGTAATACCAGTGCTTCACCAAGGGCTGATCTTTACGCTGTACAAATCGAAACACATTGAGCTCCTGTCTAAGCTCCATAATGCTATCTACCACCTGTTGTTCCAGACCCGTAACGGTAAAAACAAACCCAGTGCCTTCTCTTTGATAGCGATAGGACATCGAATCTGTTTTGCTGTTCACTAACCCTCGCCCTGTCACTGCATGCTTAACCATGAACCATTCCTGCTGCGTCATAAACGTAATTCCTCCTTTGATCTTGGAGTTTCAATCCATTTCGGTAATCTAGGGCAGATCGATCAACATATAGAAAGCGTCCTCGCTTGCATCCAGGTTCATGGATGTCGTCTGTTCCACACGAGCCGTATCCCCTTCATTTAGCTGATACTCTCCGTTCAAGCCAAGCTTTCCTTCAATGGCAAAAATGTACATGCGGCGATCTGCAGCCTGTTCATATGTTAAAGTCTGACCTGCAGCCAATCGGCCAAGATAGATGGTCATATCCTGTTGAATGGATGCGATACGCGCCCCACCTTCAGGGGATACCACGGGTACGAGTGCTCCCGCGAGTGCGTCTGGATCAAAAGAAGTTGTCTCATAAGACGGCTCAAGCCCTTTCGTATGTGGCATGAACCAAAGCTGTAATATACGCACTTCTTCAGAATCGGAGGCATTGTGTTCGGTATGGATCATGCCACTGCCTGCTGACATGCGCTGAATTCCACCAAATGATGTAACAGCCACATTGCCCAGGTTATCTTCATGACGCAACTTCCCGTTCAGCACGATGGACACAATCTCCATATCACTATGCGGGTGTGCCCCGAAACCACGACCAGGGGCAATTACATCATCGTTAGCTACCCGCATGGGTCCAAACGCAGTATTCTCCGGGTCCTGGTATTCACCAAAGGAAAAGCTGTGATTGCCGCGCAGCCAGCCCCGGTCGAAGCTGGAACGGGAATCGGATGGAATGACGTTAATCATAAAGACATCCTCCTATATGTTCTCTTATTTTTTCTTAGTAGCATACTTATTCTCATTGTACCAAATCGATGGGCTTGTCGTCCAAAACAAAAAGCCTTTTCCCGGTTCGAATGGTTCACACGTATAATTACGCGTATTCCGAACTAGCGAGAAAAGGCTTCTATACAGGATATACCTGCTTGAATGAAATTGTTAGTCCATCCCTACTCGATGGTGATATACCCGTTATGCACTCACATTCTGCCGAGCGTTCCCTTGTCTAGAGAAGAAATGATCCACCGCCAGGAAACGGCTGCCTGTGAAGAGTAGTGTCAATGAACCCGCCAGCAGCAGGTAATCAAACTCGGTACCACTCATGAACGGCTGCCCTACTTTGGCAGTAAGCAGAACCCCACCCATAACTACGATGAACAATGCAGCAAATACACGTGTTCCTAACCCCAGAATCATGGCTGCACCACCCACCAATTCAATGATCGCCACAACCGATGCCAGAAAACCAGGAATGCCGATACTTTCAAAGAAACCGACTGTACCGCTAATTCCACCTTCGAATTTGCTCCAACCATGTAATACAAAGATGAGACCAATCATGATCCTTGAGAAAAATAACCCTATCTCCACACTTCTATTCATATTCATCTTCCTCCTTGGAGTTTAAGTTCAACGTTAAATTTCAACCAATTGACCAAACAAACAAGACAGACAGCAGCAGGATCACTGTGGCAGAAATGAATACCGCATAGCGGGGAAGCGTCAGCGTAACATCCTGTTCCGGGTCTAATAGACGGGAAATACGTACATTCACCGAAGTATCGGCAAAAGACGATTGAATAGCTGTCTCTCTAATCCTCCAAGGTTCAGGGCAAGCCCGGATCAGTTTGAGCAATGCACTGCCAATGCCCGCGGCGTTCCCCGTACGTTCAATCGCTTCATTGTCAGCCAGAATTTCTCGAATGATATTGTAATGTTTTGAAGTATGCTTCAACACCGGAATATAAGGCATCATGACGGCAAATACCGAAAGCAATGTCGTCTTGAGTGGATCACGATGCCACAGATGATGCACCTCATGGTACACAACTGCTCTTTCTTCTTCAGCATCCAGCATCGTGAGCAGCCCTGTGGAAAGCACTATACAGGGTTTCCACAGACCAATCGTAAATGCAACCGGTGACGGCTTGTCCACCACAATGAATCGAGGTTGTTTCAGATGACGGTACCGCGCCTCAAGTTTACGAGACATGGCCCCGTCTTCCAACGACCGAAGCTTCCGTACCGCTGCACTTGTCTTGATCATGCGATCGAACAGCAGCCAGCCTGTACCGGCAAACGTCAGGAGCACCAGTGCCATAAGAACATGCCCCATGGATAACCAACCCAGCCTGCTCATCCAGTGATTACATAGCCAGAGCAGATTAAACGGAATGTCCCAGCCAAATATTTTGTACATCGCGTACATGAACATCTGCATGAACACGAATAACGGAATGCCAAACCCGACAGTAAACAACAGCTTCGAGCGGGCCTTCCACATGTCAATCGCTATCCTTTTTCCATTGCTTAATCTTCTGCTCCAGCCGCTCAATCAACCCTGCATCTGCTTCATCCAGCGCATCCAGCATGTGATTCACAGCAAGTGCCCCGAATTCATCCACCAACTCATGTGACAATTCCTTGGATTGGTCGTTCATAAACTCCTCCCTGCTCTGTACCGGGTGGTACAGTGACGTTCGGCCCTTCTGCGACTTGTGGAGCAGCTCCTTGTCCACGAGGCGATTCATCACCGTCATGACTGTATTGAAATTAACGTCTTTATCTTTTTCTAGTGCGGTTTGTACTTCGCGAATGCTGCTGCCTGGACGCGCCCATAAAATGTCCATAATCTTCGCCTCCAGCGGACCGAAAAACCGGTTCAGCCCACGCTCACCCACTTTAAAATTGTGTATTCTCATGTTCAGACACCCCTCACACTACTCATTGTAGTGCCAAAAAACGAGAAGTCAACCTCTATGTCAGCTATTTATTGTAAATGATTTGTAAATATGTTTTCCATTTCAGAACATCATTTTGATGCACAAGTTCGGTTTATAGCTGAAAAAAGCCTAAAGACCGGGCAGGTCTGCTATTCTGCAGTCCTGCCCGGTCTAATTCATAAATCGATTATTCATTTCTGAAATAATGATGAAATCAGTGCTTTTATTTAATTGCGATCCTGTGAGGGCATAAATGCGGAGATATCCACACCAAGTCCATGAGCCAAACGACCACCGAGCTGTCCATCTGCCTGGAAGAAATGGCATAAAGCACGAAGCTGGGTCTGTTCCGGTACTGCCTTCAGGTCATTGATCAGGTTATCGAGCAAATGTTGCTGCTCCACCGCCGTGAATGAACGGAACAACTCCCCTGACTGCGTATAGTTATCGGTCTTCTCAATTTTCTCGCGCGTAACATGACCCTCTAACGGAACCTGGCTGTCAC
Organism: Paenibacillus marchantiae; assembly: GCF_028771845.1. Classification (NCBI taxonomy): domain Bacteria; kingdom Bacillati; phylum Bacillota; class Bacilli; order Caryophanales; family Paenibacillaceae; genus Paenibacillus; species Paenibacillus marchantiae. The sequence continues at coordinate 638,969 of NZ_CP118270.1, forward strand.
GGTATTCCGGTGCTTCTTCCGGGCTGTTGCCCGAGCTGTTCGGTTCATAATTTACCGGGGACGGGTCCTGACTCACATTCATCAATCCATCACGCTGATGATTGCGAACCGGAGCATAAGGGCAGTTCACCGGAATCTGCAAATAGTTCGGTCCGAGCCGGTGGCGCTGTGTATCCGGATAAGAGAACAGACGACCTTGCAGCAATTTATCTTCGGAAGGCTCAATTCCAGGCACCAAAGCGCTTGGTGAAAAGGCTGCTTGCTCCACTTCTGCGAAGAAGTTTTGTGGATTACGGTTCAATGTCATGGTTCCGATCGTCTGGAACGGTAGTACATCTTCCGGCCAAGTCTTGGTTGGGTCGAGCGGATCGAAGGCGAAATCATCCATCTGCTCCGGCTTCAGCAACTGTACCTGCAGCTTCCACTGCGGGTATTGACCGTTTTTGATATGATCGTGTAAATCTCGGGTGGCATGGTTGAAATCCTGTCCTTGTACCTCAGCTGCCTCTTGACGTGAGAAGCCTCGCACGCCTTGAGCCGATTCCCACTTGTATTTCACATAATGGACTTGCCCTTGAGCATTAATCCATTTGAAGGCGTGTACGCCGAATCCATCCATTTCACGGTAACTTGCTGGCGTACCCAGATCGGAAAACAACCAAGTCATCATATGAGTCGACTCCGGTGACAGTGTCATGAAGTCCCAGTAGCGTGCAGGGTCCTGGATATTCGTATCCGGCGCAGGCTTCAGGGAATGAACCATATCCGGGAACTTCATGGCATCACGGATGAAAAAGACGGGCAAATGGTTACCCACAATATCATAGTTCCCTTCACGCGTGTAGAACTTCACGGCAAAACCACGTGGATCACGCGCTGTCTCCGGTGAACCCGTACCGTGAATTACCGTGGAGAACCGCACCAGTACATCCGTCTCTGTGCCCGGGTCTTGTAAGAAATCGGCTGTCGTATAAGCCTTCATGCTCTTCTCCAGCGTAAACACGCCATGTGCACCCGCACCTCTTGCATGAACGACCCGTTCCGGAATACGTTCACGGTCAAAGTGTGCGATCTTCTCAAGAAGATGATAATCCTCAAGTAATGTGGGACCTCTTCTTCCTGCGGTACGGGAGTTTTGGTTGTCACCTACGGGTGCGCCCTGATTGGTTGTCATGCGTTCTGTCATATCGTTATCCTCCTCATGTTGGTCTCATGCCTGCTGTATATACTCTATTAAAATCATATTCGCCATCGCTTTAAATATACATTTAGACTTGATCTAACTGTTAAATTGATTCTAACATGTCCCACTCGCCCCTTGCATGAGGTTCGTATGAGATTAAGATGAGTTTCTTGTTCGTTTCATGAATGAAATATGAACATCAACTTGGAGTAAGATGAGCATTGATCCATTCCGATTGCTTGATCTACTCTCTCTAGTGGATATACCCGCATACGAGTGACATGAACAGCGCAATGTGTCCACACAAAAAAAAAGCGGACTAATCCGCCAGGCGGTAGCCCACTCCTCTTACCGTTACTATATATTGAGGCGAAGCCGCGTTATCGCCAAGTTTTTTGCGCAAGCTTTTGATATGAACATCCACCACATTGCTTCCACCCGTAAAATCAGTCTCCCAAATATCGCTGAGCATCTCCTCACGGGAAATCACTGCACCTTTGGCATCAATCAGCTTCAGCAGCAGATCATACTCTGTCTTGGTCAGGTGAATGCGGTCATTGTTCCGGTGCACACTCATCCGCTCACGATCCAGCCATAGATCCTTGAAAGCGATGCGTTGGCCTTCCTGAGGTAGAAATCCACGTTTCGGTGCTGCAGGACTGTTGCCGATCATGCGTTGCACACGATACAACGCTTCCTGCGGACGGGCTGGCCAGACCAGTAATTCCTCCTGAAGCATCGGGCCACTGGCACTGCCAATCATCTTCTCCCCCACCAGATACAGACAGGGTGTTGCATGTTCCGCTTCACGATTCAATCGGCTGCTGATACCGGCAAAAGCATCAATGGTTCCAGCAACAGACAGGTCATAGATCAACAGATCAAATACAAGCCGTTCATGCAAATCAGGCTCCCAGCGGTGGAACACCAGCACATCGAAGCAGCTATCCGTAAGTGCCTTAACCAGCTCATGTACTTGCCCTGGCATAGGACTAATCAGAATGACCCGTCTCGTAACCGGGCAATTATCCACAAGGGGAGTTGGATCCGCAAGGGCAGGCTTGACCCGGAGCGGCAAACGACGACCGGACAGGTTGATTTTTACTTGACCCGTTTGTTTCTGCATTCCGCGCAGACACCTCCAAAGACCACATGAGCGTGATCAATCGCATACCCGGTTTCCTCCACGACTTGCTTCATCCATTGCGGAGGAACCTCCGTCATGACTTCATCCACCTTGCCACATACTTCACACATAATATGTTGATGATCGTCCATGCGGGCATCATAACGACTGGCCGTCTCGCCTAACTTGAGTTCTCGAATCAACTCTTTATCCGTTAAATATCGGAGCGAATTATATACCGTACCATAAGCCAAATTATAACCTTGCTCCACCAGACGGTTCATCACTTCTGCTGCCGTTGGATGGTCTTCGGAATGACGGACTACATCGTAAACAGCTTGACGCTGTATCGTCAGATTTAGAGTTCTCACCAGCAATTCTCCTTTATTAACCCATTCAATAGTATATAAGATGACACAGCAATCTACTGATTGCTATGATTCCCTGAAACATCAAAATCATTTTTGATTTAGATTAAGTATAAATCTCATTGCACAATGAAGTCAATATCCGACTATTTTATTCATGAATACTTATAGCCAAGCCTCTTCTAAGCATCCGTTGCTCTCATTTGGGATAATATGGTTCGCTACTATACTGCTTTTCAGCTAAAATATAGTAATGTGCGCTAAAGGGGGGATGCTTGTTGCTAAGCACGTTTTTCGTCAATCTCTGTGTCATGATCACGTTCATGTATGTGTCCGGAATCATAGCCAAATTCTATCGTATCCGCGTGCCCTTTCCCTCGATGCGTGTTCAGATGATCGGTGGTCTGCTGTTCGGGATCTATGGAACGGTACTGATGAATTATTCCTTTCCTTTAAATGAAACTACCATTGTGGATTTGCGTCATTTGGCTATCGTCACAGCAGCCGTATATTTAGGAGGACTGGCTTCGGTCATCTCGGGACTTGTCATTTCCATCCTGCGTATTGTCATGTTTGGAATGTCATCCGCTGCCATCGATGCAGCATTCGTCATGACGATTATCGGACTATCCGGTGTATATTTTGCCTATGCTCCCTGGTCGAGATTAACCAAAATTATTACCATGAACCTGCTGGGTATGACGCTGATCTTTGTGATCCTGATGCTGAATACAACCAGCATGAACTCATTAATGAAAGTATATCCTTTACAGATGACCATTTCTTTTGTCGGTGGAATCTTTATTTATTTCATCGCAGAATTCATTAATAAATCGAATGAGATGTTGTTCCTGCTCGAACGAAAAGCAACCACCGACCATCTTACCAATCTCAGTAATCGCAGACAATTTGAGAAATCACTTGAGTTGGAACTGGAACGGGCTCGTGAGTACAAGCAAAAACTATCCCTGTTGGTCATCGACATCGATCGTTTCAAAAAAGTAAATGATACTTTCGGTCATACTTCAGGTGATGCGGTTCTGAAACAACTCGGACAATTGCTCATTGAGCATACCCGCTCAGCGGATATCGTCTCTCGAAACGGAGGCGAGGAATTCGCTATACTATTGCTCGATTGTGGTCATCACCAAGCCATGGCCATTGCCGAGTCCATCAGACAATCGGTCGAGAAGTACCATTTTGCGCTGCCTGATGGCAATACGATCCGGCTGACCATCTCCATAGGGGTCGCTGTTTTTCCGGATCACTGCGACGACCGGGATGATAACGATTTCTTTGAACAGGCAGACCGTGCATTATATGAAGCCAAGAATACGGGCAGGAACCGCGTATGTGCCATTCCGCTGCGTTCCAGGTCGCTCTCCGGCGGCCAAAGCCCATTCTAATCTCAAACCAAAAAAGGGATGTCCTCATAGCCTATCAGGCTAGCCAGGACATCCCTTTCTTATCTCAACATTTTGCAGCATTCGAATCAACTCGCGTACGGGTAAAAAGCAACCTGTGAGGTTGAGTTCGCCTTAAGCTAAGATTTGTTCGATTTCTTCAACGATGGCAGCATCCAGCTTCACACCGGAAGCGGCAGCGTTCTCTTTCACCTGCTCAGGGCGACTTGCCCCTACAAGCGCACTGGACACGTTATTTTGACGCAGAATCCACGCCAGAGCCAATTGACCAACCTTCAAGTCCAGCTTTTCCGCCACTTCAATCAACTGACGAACCTTGCCAATCCGGTCAGCATTAATTTTCCCTTCATCCCATCCCAGCTTCGCTGCCCGGCTGTTCTCGGGAATATCGGACACCGAAGTGTATTTCCCGGTCAACAATCCTTGTGCAAGCGGGGAGTAGACGACTTGTCCAATACCTTTGCGCTCACCCAAAGGGATGATTTCACTTTCGATGTAACGGTCAAACATGTTGTATACCGGCTGGTTCACCACGATATGATCCAGCAACAGGCGGTCAGCGGTACCCAGCGCAGCTTCCATCTGTGCCGCGGTCCATTGACTAACACCTACGTAGAGCACCTTGCCCTGACGCACCAGATCGTCAAGTGCTCGCAGTGTCTCTTCAATCGGTGTTTCGGTATGATAGCGATGGCAATAATATATGTCTACATAATCAACACCTAGCCGTTGCAAGCTGGCTTCGCATTGTTCCTTAATATGTTTACGTGATAACCCTTGGTCATTTGGACCGTCACCCATTTTGCCAAAAACCTTGGTTGCAAGGACATAGGAATCGCGGGAATACGCTTTCAACGTCTGCCCCAGCAGTTCTTCTGCTGCACCCCGCTCGTACACATTGGCTGTATCGAAAAAGTTGATGCCTTCATCGAATGCGGCTTCAATTGATTTCACCGCGTTTTCACGTTCCACATATCCTCCGTATGTCAGCCAGCTACCCAGGCTAATCTCGCTTACTTTCAGTCCGCTTCCACCTAATCTACGGTATTCCATTGAATGCACATCCTCCTCTAAACTGATTAATGATGAAGTTCCCTTTCTATTGTATCGTATTCGGCTCGGATTAAAAGGGCTTTGGAGAAGAATTTGGGATATAGATAGGGATGAATATGAAAAGCTCCGCTAAAGAGCGGAGCCACGACACGCGTCAAATATTACCCAGTCACCACATTTTAATGAATGGGCACTAGTTAATCTTAGTTAGCTGTTACGTTAAATTGTTCCCATGCTCCGCCCACAGCGTTACGATTGGCAGACAGCACGCCTCCGTTATTCAGATCCGCACTGACATATTTACCGTTCGCCACGGATTTGAAGGCCACCAATCCCCCACCCAGATCTTCACGGGTAAACTTCTCCCATGTGGATGGGTACGTGGCCGAGGCGATCAAACGCCCGCCATTATTCAGATCTGCTTGCACATATTTGATGTTGCTCATCGACAGGAAGGATACCGTACCATCCGAATTCTGGATGATTTTGAACCGCTCCCAATGTCCGGCAGTATCCCGATTGGCTACCAGTGCATCTGCACCGCCATTCTCTGCGCTAACAAATGTGCCGTTGGCATTGGCTTTCAGGCTGGACCATGTCTCTGTAAAAGGAGCCGTTCCCGTATGTTTTTTGACCACATTCTGGAACGAAGTATTAGAGGCAAAGTTCGCCGTTGTGAACTTGCTCCATTTGGAAGCAATTGTTGCCGCGCTGTCCGTATTCAGGTTCGGTGCCGGGTTGTTGTTGTTATTGTAATAGCCCCAAGTTCCGCCGCCTTTGACCTTATAACTCCAGTTCGTCCATGAAGCATTCAGTGCATTCAGACCAGACAGCCACTTCTCGGTCAGATCATCCTGACCAAACGAGAACTCGCCCGCTAACACCGGAACGTTCCAATTCTTCTGATAGGACGCCATATCCTTCAGCCAGCGATCCATCTCCGAATTGGTCAGATCCCAGTTGTTATAATCCGTGAATTGATAATGGTGCGTCTGATACATCACATTCGTCCAGCCATAAGTCGTTGGTGGTGAAGCTGCCCACCAGTCGAAGAATGCTGCGATGATGATCATGTGATCGGCATCCTTGGCACGGACGGCTTTGTACATCCGGTCATAGAAATCCATCTTTTGCTTGATTTGAGCTGCATTTTCACCCGTTCCCATGGTTACCAGAGGTTCATTGAGCAGGTCGTACGCGGCAACAGTTGGATTACCTTTGTAACGTGTCGCCATCCGTTCCCAGATCTGAATAGTCCAGTTCTGGTATGTAGAATTAGTCCACAGTTGGTTGGAATTCTCCTGACCGCAGGAATGCCATGGACAGGCGGCTCCCGGTGCACCGTGCAGATCGAGAATGACATACAGGTTCCGTTTGCCCGCTTCATCAATCAGCCAATCCAGTTTGCGGAACGTAACCGAATCAGGCTTCATGACACCGCTGGTGTTCATAAAATCCTCCCAATAGATCGGCACACGCACAACGTTCATGCCCCAGTTCTTGATGTTATCCAGATCACCAACCTGAATCCAGTTGTCCTGATATCCATTGATCAGGCTCTGTGCACCCGATTCCCCAAAACGATTCGTCAACGTGCGACGCAGCGTGTATTCATCTACCGCCCCGGAGGGCGTCATCCATTCTTCCTGCAGCAGCCAACCACCCAAATTTGTTCCACGCAGATTTACCACGTTGCCTGTACCCGAACTATTGCGGACAACCGTTCCGTTAGCCTTCAGGAAATCCCCTGATCCAAAAGCCGCACTGGCCTTCGGTGAACCTACGGCCGAAGCCAGCAGTCCCAGCAGCAGACAGCTGCACAATAGCATAATAGTGCTCTTCTTCAACATGTTGACGCCTCCCTTAAATGGTCATATCTTGAGGTATGACTGAACCAGGATGCAGCACTCACGACAGGTAACGGTAATGCTATATAAACAGCGGGTGTACGAGGGGGACAATCCATGGATGTCCGCTATTTATCACAACTGGAGTTAGTGAAATCGATTACATTTTATTGAATATTAAACCCTTTATTCCTCCACTATCCCAATTATTGTTTCAATCGGTTATAACTTGTAATCGTTTTCAATTGGAATTATAATGAATTTGAATTAATTGTCAATCACTTATTTGGAGTTGTGAAGAATATGGATGTCAAAATCATTGATGTAGCTGCCATTGCAGGTGTGTCCCCGGCAACCGTATCGCGGGTCATTAATCAGCACAGCAAAGTAAGCACCAAGACCAAAGATAAGGTGATGCGCGCCATCGAGCAATTGGGATATCACCCCAACGCAGCAGCCAAGAATCTTCGTTCACAGAGAACCATGACAATTGGCGTAATCGTTCCCGATATTAACAACTCCTATTATGCCGAAATTATTAAAGGCATTGAGAACATCGCCTATGCCCGCCATTACAAGGTCATTATATGTGATGCTCATAACCTGAAAGAGAGAGAAGTCGATTATCTTAATTTGCTGCTGGATCGAACCATTGACGGTGTCATCATTATCACGCCCATGCTGGCGGATGAGGAATTATTCCAGCTTGCGGATAAGGGGTATCGCATTGGCATCGTTGGCAAATATATCGAACATGATCAGATCCCGTGTATATATACGGACAACGTGAAATTCTCCCAGGAAGTTGTTCAGCATCTCGTTGAGGCCGGACATCGAAATATCGTTTTCTTAAACGGTTATCCTGAAGCAATTGACAGCTATGAACGGCTAGAAGGTTACTTGAAGGCCCTGCGCAATCATCAGATTCCGTTCCGTCCCGAACTGATCGAGAATGGGAACTTCAATGAGGAAGGTGGGTACGAGGCCATCAAAAGACTGTTTAACAAAGGCCTGTCCTTCTCCGCTGTATATGCGGCTAATGATGAAATGGCGCTAGGTGTATACAAAGCATGTATGGAATACGGGATACGCATCCCTGAGCAATTGGCTATCGTAGGTGTGGACAACAATCGAATCAGCAAATACATTCATCCTACGCTAAGTTCGGTGAACCAGCCCAAGTATACGATGGGGGCCATTCTTATGGAGAAGATGATTGACACGATGAATACAAATGATTTTCAGGACAAACGTGTATTTAAAGTCGACTCGGAGCTGCTTGTTCGAGCTTCCTCTTCCTTCAAAATAACAACATAAAGCGCACCCGTAACAGGTGCGCCAGTTTAATATATGTTCACATATTCTTAATGCACAATGATGCTTAACGCATTCAACAAATCAGCCTGCTTCACCGGCTTGGTCAGGACCGCATCGAAGACTTCCGCTTCATGTGGATCGATATGCATGCCATACGGGATCAGAACAATGACCGGTGAATCTGTAACCAAGCGCTTCAGCTTGTGTACAAAATCCACAGCACCGCCCTCCAACAGTCCCATATCCACAACGGCCACATCAGGCTTAAAGCCCTCCTGAATCCAGTCGTACGCTTCGGTGGTAACTGAGGTCATATGCACATCCATCTCCCATCTGCGCATCAGGGAAGAGGCCCCTTGCAGAATGTCAGGGTCCTTCGCAAGCAGCACCTTTTTGCCCTTCAGTCGATGCTGAATATTGGCAAGCTGAGGCAGTTCCCAATGTCTGCGGAGCGGCAGGCAGATCTCGAATTCTGTCTCCTTGTCTCCCATGCCATGCACCTGAATACGGCCGTTCATTAGGATGGCAAGATTCTGGCTGACCGCCAAACCGAGATTGGTTCCTACCAGCTTCTGTGTACTTATATTTCCATCCAAATTGTTAAATGATCTAAGCTTATTGTCCGAAGACAACATACGTCCGGTGTACTTCACATGGAGTTGAAGCGTACCCGCCTCCTCTGCATCTCCACCAGCTACGGTTGCCGTAACCAATACCGAACCTGTCCGTGTTGAATCTAGAGCATACTGAATGACATGGGCCAATAGTTGCCCGATCTTGATCTCATCCCCGACGAAAACCTGGGACACATTCAGATCAAGGTTCAATCCCAGCTCAATGTTCTTGCTCAGCGCCAGTCCTGCATAGAGATAAACGGTATTCTCAATCGTGGCTACCAGATCAAATGGATCATCGTGTACAACCGTTTTGCCTGCGTCATTGACGTTAAAACTCATCATATTATTCAGCAGGGAGAGCAGAATGTTACCGCTGGTTTCAATCATATTCACATATTCTGCCTGCTCGTCCGACATATCTGGTGTACGCATCAGATCCGTTAATCCCAGAATGCCGTTCAGCGGATTACGTATTTCGTGGCTCATCAGCGACAGCATCTGCGTCTTGGTCATTGCCTCAGACTCCGCACGTTCCTTCTCTGCCTGCAACTGCTCTTGTAGTTGCTCCGAATCACTCAACTTCTGTTCCTGAACTTGCAGCGTATCTTCCAGATCCACAACATATCCGAGAAAAACGGCCATGGCTTGCAGTGTTTTCATATCCGTTTCACTGATCACATAATCAGGGTCATCCATCAGACAGATCGTGCCGAACGTTTCCCCGGATCTCCTCATAATGGGAATCCCCACAAAGAAACGATTGCCCAGTCCGCTTGTTACGTCCATTGATTTCGTAAGGGGATGTTCACATGTATCCGTGATGATCAGACTGCTGCCCTTATCTCTTAAGACCAGGCTGCAATATGACGCTTCAAATGGAAGTTCACTACCTTTGGCGATCAACTCTTCCTCGCGGTTAAAAGCTTCCATAATAACATTCGTCACGCCATCATTCGTGGCAACGAAAATGGTGTTCACCTTTAATATACCGCTTAATACATCTACAATATGGGATGCGGCTTCCTGTATATTTTCATAGAAGCCCCTTGTAATGCCTAACGTTCCCATGATTCACCCCTCTTGTTTTAGCTGCACTTCAAATCCGTATCCCACAGTATGATTCAATCGATTAACGAGGGATCAAATGTTCCAAAACAGCTGTCACAAACTATTCATATATGAAGTTTTCTATCCTTTTTTCAAGCATCGTCAACTGAACTTGCACGGTAAATAGAAATTATACGCTTACCCTCCAGCTTTGAAAACATTTATCATTCAGGGCTATAAATCATGACAGTTGATCAGCCTCTCCCATGTGATCATTATCACACCTAAATAACAATATATAGTTTATAAATGGATAAAGAAACTCTACATGTAGTGTTCAATGAATGGACATTATCCCTATACAATTTCAATTTCATTATTTAGGAGGAACTGATATGAACATGCTTGAGTATGCCTCTCCACCGGCATCTGATCTTCTATCTGACCTGGGAAGACGAATTATTGGTGCTGAAGATGCCGATACGCTGAGGGAGAATGCCAATCTGAACGGAGACTCGTTCAGCGGCAAGATGAGCAGGCTCGGTTCGGAGACCGCCAAGTGGCATGCTCTGCGTCATGTGCTGCCTAAGGAACTCGCTCTAGCTGTGGAGAACGGCGATCTGTATGTACACGATCTGGATCAGTATGCCCTTGGAACGACCAACTGTATCTTTATTCCGTTTGACCGACTGCTGGCCTCCGGATTCAATACCGGCAACGGTTCGGTTCGTACACCACAGACAATCATGTCTGCCATGGCACTGGTGGCCATTATTTTTCAATCCCAGCAAAACAGCCAGTACGGCGGTGTATCCGCCAATAAAATCGACTGGGATCTCGCACCTTATGTGAAGCGTTCGTTCCGTAAGCATTATCGGAAGGGGCAACGGCTGTTTGGGGAGATTGCCCCAATTGAGGATGAGCAACTGCATCTGGATAGCGATGAAGCAAAGGAGAAGTGTCCTCGAGCCTTTGCCTTTGCCTGTGAAGAAACGGAACTGGAGACCGAACAGGCTGCCGAATCTCTGATCCATAATTTGAACACCATGAGCAGTCGTGCTGGGGGACAGATTCCGTTCACTTCGCTGAACTACGGGCTGTGCACTTCAGCCGAAGGTCGACTCGTGTCCCGGTCGTTGCTGGAAGCGACCATTCGTGGACTCGGTAATGGAGAAACGCCCGTGTTCCCACAACATATTTTCCAGTGCAAGCAAGGAATTAACCAAGCTCAGAAAGATCCGAATTACGACTTGTTCCGGCTTGCTGTGACCTGCTCCTCACGGCGCATGTATCCGAACTTTGTCAATGTGGATGCTTCCTTCAACCTGCCCTATTATCAACCGGAAGATCCCGATACGATCATTGCGACGATGGGATGCCGGACACGCACACTGGCTGATCGCTTCGGACGCAATCGTCAGAGCGGCAAAGGCAATCTGTCCTTTAACACCATCAATCTGGTCAAGCTCGGCATTCGATATGGGATCTGCCAGGGAGCAAGAGCCATCGCTGACCGGGCTGGCTTCTATACGGCGCTGGAATCGGTCATGCACAATGCTACGGATGGACTGCTGCACCGGTATCGAATTCAGATGAACCAGCCTGCCAAAGCATCGGACTTCATGATGCGGGAAGGAGTATGGGAAGGTGGTGAACAATTGGCTCCGACTGAACCGGTCGCCGATCTGTTGAAACATGGTACGTTATCCCTTGGTTTTATCGGACTTGCTGAATGTATGACCGCTCTATATGGCCGTCACCATGGACAAGACCTCCATGTACATCGAGAAGCCTTGAATATCATTCATACGATGAGAGAATTCTGTGACCGGATGAGTGAGCAGCATAACCTGAATATCACCTTGTTCGCTACGCCCGCCGAGGGACTGTCCGGCAAATTCACCAAGATTGATCGTGAGCGATACGGCAGCATCGCGGGGGTCAATGACCGGGAATACTACACCAATTCATTTCACATTCCGGTCTATCATTCCCTTCCTGCCTATCGCAAGATTGAATTGGAAGCTCCCTTCCACTCACTATGTAATGCCGGAGCGATCTCTTATGTCGAACTCGACGGGAACGTAAGGGCCAATACCGCCGCTTTCCAACGAATCGTGCAATACGCGCTGGCCCAGGACATCGGGTATTTCTCCATTAATCATCCGATTGACCGCTGTCCGTCCTGTGGCTATGAGGGCGTTATTGGAGATGTATGTCCCGGATGTGAGGCTCATGAAAACCACGTGCATTTCCAGCGGCTGCGCCGGGTGACGGGATATCTGACCGGTGACTATAAAGTGCGCTTCAATGGGGCGAAGCAGGCCGAAGTGAGAGACCGGGTGAAACATCGGTGAATCTGTATGGTTACATTCCGGAATCGGTGAATGAGGGGCCTGGCCTGCGTGCCGTGTTGTTCATCAGCGGATGCCGTCATGCCTGTCCGGGCTGCTTTAGCCCCGGCTCATGGAACTTCCGTGCAGGCGAACCATTTACGGAGGAGCGGCAGCAGCAGATTTTGCATGAGGTAACCTCTCATCCCTTGCTGGAAGGGGTAACGTTATGCGGAGGTGATCCTTTTTTCTCTGCGGCAGAATGCGCATCCTGGGTTCGGCAGCTTCGGGCTGCACGACCTGATCTGACTGTATGGGCATACACGGGGTTTGTGTATGAGGAATTGATTACAGACCCGTCACGGGCGGAGTTATCCCAGCTATGCGACGTCATTATCGATGGGCCTTATATCGCAGCTGAACGTGATGTGTCTCTTCCTTTTCGTGGCAGTCGTAATCAGCGCATCGTTAATGTGGGTGCAACAATGGCAGGCCGGACAATCGTTACCATGCAGTTAGATGCATGGTAACGATTTTTTTATTTGAGGGGGATCAAGCACAGCGTGGGCGATGATATGGTTCATTTTAAGGAGTCAAATCTGCCAATATATCTAGGATTCATAGAGCAATATTTTATTTCCGATCGGATTAATGATATATGTTGCAAGCCCTTAGGTTATCGTCTATGATTGGTAGCATAAGAGCAAGTATACGACGATTGCATCATGATACAATCTATCATCTATGCTTGGTCGCCAATTTCATAGCCAGAGATGTGTACGCACATTTCTGCACACGGAAACAGGTGCCTACCGCGCTACATGCGTGGTCAGGCTTAAAAGGGAAGCACGGTGTAAATCCGTCGCGGTCCCGCCACTGTATACGGGGAGTCTGTGCATATAATCCACTGGTGTAACCACCGGGAAGGAATGCATATGACCATGATCCGCAAGCCAGGAGACCTGCCTGTTTCGACAGCATCGCATGACCTACGGAAGATAGGAAGGTGTTAGAGCAACCGCTACAACTACTTATAGCAGGTGTTCTTTCCCATTCTATCTTTGTGCACAGTCGTCATTCATGATGCCTGTTTCTCGGGGTATGGAATCGGAAGGAATGCCTTTTTTTGATGCTTTCAAAAGAAACACACCACAATAGCTTCAACTTGATGAGTTACCTATTATAAATGAGGAGGAATTTTACATGTCGCAATCACAGCAACAACAGCCACAAGTACTGACAGGCAACCTTGGTTACCCCCGTATCGGTGCGGGACGCGAATGGAAAAAAGCACTGGAGTCCTTCTGGGCTGGCCGAATCGATGAATCTACGCTTCATCAGGAGCTGACCACACTTCGGTTGCAGGATCTGAAGAAACAGCAGGCACAGCAGCTCGATCTGATTCCTGTGGGCGACTTCTCCTACTATGATCATATTCTTGACGTATCGGCGATGTTTGGCGTCGTTCCTGAGCGCTTTAACCATGCAGGCGGACCGGTATCCGTTTCTACTTATTACGCCATGGCCCGGGGTAATGATCAGGCAACAGCCTGTGAGATGACCAAGTGGCTGAACACCAACTATCACTACATCGTTCCTGAGATTAATAATGATACTGCATTTGCATTGCTTGAAAATAAACCCCTTGCCGCCTATCGCGAAGCGAAGCAAGAGCTTGGGCTGGAAGGTAAACCGGTCGTAGTCGGTCCGTACTCGTATGTACGTTTCGCCAAAGGCTATGACGCGGAACGCTTCGCAGAGATCGTCACACGCCTCGTTCCCGTATACGCCCAGCTTCTGTCTGAGCTTCAAGCAGAAGGCGTACAGTGGGTACAGATCGACGAGCCTGCTCTGACGCTGGCTGTCTCTTCCGAAGATGAAGCCTTGCTGCAACAGGTGTATGCTGCCTTGGCACAAGCTGCACCGGAATTGAAGCTGCTGCTTCAAACGTACTTCGAATCGGTGGAAGCTTATCCGGTCGTGACAGCACTGCCTGTTGCCGGAATCGGCCTGGACCTGGTCCACGGCTATGAAGGCAACCTCGCCAGCCTGCGGGAGCATGGCTTCCCGCAGGATAAATGGTTGGGCGCCGGTGTCATCGACGGGCGCAACATCTGGCGTGCCGATCTCGCAGAGACGGCGAAGCTGCTGGAGCAGGTGGCTGAATTCGCAGTCGAAGGCAAGCTAATCATTCAGCCTTCCTGCAGCCTGTTGCATGTACCGGTTACTGCCGCTCAGGAGAGCGCGCTTGATCCGGTACTGCGCAATGCCCTGGCCTTTGCCGACGAGAAGCTGGAGGAAATAGCGACGCTCGGCACGTTGTTGTCCGGCGGTGCAAAGCAGGCGGACCAAGCAGCGGCTTTGGCTGAAGCCAGCCGCCGCGCCCAGGCAAGCACCGAAGCGGTGCGCCTGCTGAGCGAGTCCGAATCACGGACACGCCTGAGTGGTGCGCCTGCAGGGGTGCACGCTGACGAGCAGTTGCTCCGCAACGCGTCATTCCAGGAGCGACGCGAATTGCAGCAGCAAAAATGGTCGCTCCCGCTGCTGCCAACAACAACCATTGGCAGCTTCCCGCAAACAGCAGACGTGCGCAAAGCACGTGCACTCTTCCGTAAAGGGGAATGGAATGCGGAGCAATATGATGCCTATGTACGTGAACAGATCCAAGAATGGATTACTATCCAGGAGGAAATTGGTCTGGATGTGCTGGTACACGGTGAGTTCGAACGTACCGATATGGTCGAGTTTTTCGGTGAGAAGCTGACCGGATTCGCCTTCACCAAAAATGGCTGGGTACAGTCCTACGGCTCACGCTGCGTGAAGCCACCTGTAATCTACGGAGATGTACTGTTCAATGAACCGATGACGGTGAAAGAAACAGCCTATGCACAGACACTGACCAGCAAACCGGTGAAAGGCATGCTAACAGGTCCGGTAACGATCCTGAACTGGTCCTTTGTCCGCTCGGATATTCCACGCAGTGAAGTATCCTACCAGATTGCTCGCGCCATTCGCGACGAGGTTGAAGCGCTGGAGCAAGCAGGCATTGAGATGATTCAGGTCGATGAGCCAGCTCTGCGTGAAGGACTTCCGCTCAAACGGAGCAAATGGGATGAGTACCTGCAATGGGCCGTGGAATCCTTCCGTTTAGCTACCGCTACCGTAAAACCAACAACGCAGGTGCATACCCATATGTGCTACTGCGAGTTCGATGATATTATTGAAGCCATCAGCGACCTGGATGCAGATGTGATCTCGATCGAAACATCCCGTAGCCATGGGGAACTGGTAGGCAGCTTCGAGCAGAATACGTATGACAAAGGCATCGGACTCGGTGTATATGATATCCACAGTCCGCGTGTTCCAGGCAAGGACGAGATGTTGAATATGATTGAGCGTGCACTTCAAGTGCTGCCAGCAGATCTGTTCTGGGTAAACCCTGACTGCGGACTGAAAACACGTGGTAAAGCGGAAGTTGTAGATGCATTGAGCATCATGGTGGATGCTGCTCGTACAGCAAGAGAACGTGTAACCGCTGATTCCTCAATCTAAACAAAGCTTGAGAATGCAAATAAAAGCCTCCGAATTCCTTCGGAGGCTTTTTTCTTTTACTATCATTCTATTTGTTTATCTGTCTAATATCTTTTTACCTGACTTAATGAATCTCGAAATGGCTGACGCGTACTCCTGCGCCAGTTCAACGTGTCCTGCAAGTTACCGTCCGGTACACCCGGAACAACCATGCAGAAGCTAAAGGTATTTGAAACTGCAGCTAACTCTTCTAAAGAATCATATATTATCATTTCTCTCTATTTTATTCCTTATTGCATGACGATATATGATATAGGCAGTTATTAAATAACAATTTAAAACAATCGTTTATCAGATCAGAAAATTGAGGAGATGGACCTTTCCAATGGATATGATTCAATCACTAATCGCATGTATGCCCTTTTTTCGGGATACGATTCGCCAAGATGTAACCCTTTCCATTATTGACCGGGAGAAATTCCTGTATTTTTCCGCAGGAGAGTCGTTAAAACAACTGGAGTTCAAAGCAGGTGATCCACTGCTCGAGCCTAATCGTGATTTTGCCGATCTGAAAGGCGGTACGGACAAACAATTTGATCATTACCCGAAGGAGTTATTTGAAGTGCCGTTTGATGTCGCCTACCTTCCGATCAAAAATGAACAGGGCGAGGTCATCGCTATATTCAACCTGCTCTATAGTATGGATGATCAGGATCAGCTGCAGCAGCTCATGAATGCTACCGAAAACCTGACCAACCAGTTGATTGACAGCGTTCAGCACGTAGCTGCACATTCGGAGGAGCTGAGCGCCACCACCGAAGAAATTCGCAACAACTCCAAACAAGCTGTACAGAAATCAGGCAACGTGACTCAGGTCGCCAGCTTCATCCGTGAAATCTCGGAGCAAACGAATCTGCTCGGCCTGAATGCCGCCATCGAAGCTGCTCGTGTCGGTGAAGCAGGTGCAGGATTTGGCGTCGTCGCCAAGGAAATCCGCAAGCTGTCCGTAGATACAAAGGAAGCGACCACGCGTATTGAAGAGTCCCTCCTCTCCGTCCGCCAATCCATTCAGGGGATGGAGAATGAACTTGGGGAGATTACCGCGAGTTCTCAGGAGCAAGCGGAACTGGTTAACAATTTTATGAGCACGATTGAGCAGTTGAATGCAACGAACCAACAATTGAAACAATTTGTGCACAAACTGATTACATTTGACGGAAAGTAAAAAGGAAAAAGAAACTCCTAACCCACTCAACCAAATGCACAAACAAAATCCTCCGAATCTCTTCGGAGGATTTTTCATTTACTATCATTCCATTTTGGTCATGGTCATCTTGCTAATGTTATTCTATCCGACTTAATGAATCTCGAAATGGCTGACACGTACTCCTGCGGACAACATGAGGTATACATCCTGTTGACCTGATACACCTTTCAGGTCTGCCTTAACCGTGGACCACTGCTGTGCCTTACCCTGTGCCAGCTCCACGCGTCCTGCCAGTGTACCGTCAGGTGCGCCCAGTCGAATTTCCAATACCGCATCTGCCTGCTCTGATGATACACGAGCTTCAAGCGCTGCTGCATTGCTTCCCAGATCTGCATCCTTGAAGCCAATCCATCCTTGCTCACCAATCACACGGACAGAGGTTCCGCCTTCTTTGCTCTCATCCAGATCCACACCGAAGTATGCATCGTAATTTTCGGCGCGAGTAGCCACACCCAGATTACGTGAAGGAATAGTCTCCCCTTGTACCGTCAGGTCAGCAACAAGCTGAACATCAGCAGAAGATTTGCCCACCATAATGGAGTAGGTACCGCTTTCGACCACATAGCGATCACGGGTTACATCCCAGATCGCCAGTTCCTGAACTGGCAGTGTGAAGCTGACTTTCACTGTAGCCCCAGCTTCAATATGAAGACGACGGAAACCTTTTAACGTTTTGAGTGGACGTTTAACACGGGACTGCCCGGCACGCACATACAACTGCACAACCTCATCACTGGCGATCGTTCCTGTATTCGTCACATCCACATGCACAGTAATGGTCTCTTCGACTCCAGCTTGGGCCGGGTTCAGCTCCAAATTACTGTATTTAAACGATGCATACGTTAATCCATGTCCGAATGGATATAGTACATCACCTTCAAAATACTGATACGTACGTCCGGATTGAATGATATCGTAGTCTCTGATATCGGTCAGCTGATCTGCCGATTGCACCCACGTCATATTCAGGCGGCCTGCTGGTGCATAATCGCCATACAATACGTCAGCCACAGCGTTCCCCAACTCTTGTCCTGCATGGGATGTATACAATACAGCCGGAATGTTCTCCTGCACCCAGTTGGACGTGAACGGGTAACTTCCCACTATAACTACAACGGTATTTGGATTCGCTGCATAAACGGCTTCAACCAGACGCTGCTGGGATTCAGCCAGGTCCAGACTTGGGCGGTCGATCTCTTCTTTACCATTCACAAGTGGATTGTTGCCGACAAATACAATCGCTGTCTCCGCTTCCTTCGCGGCCGCTACCGCTTCCTCCAACCCATTCACCACAATATCCTTTTTGAACGTTTCCGTAGCACCGAAAGATTTCATCTCTTCGGATACCGCAAACGCATCGTTTCCACCATTGGGTGCCGTTACTGTTTTACCGTTCCAAGTCTTCAGCCCCACGCTTCCGTCCTGTTGTGGCAACAGATGGAATACTTCCTTCACAAACCAGCCATATACTTCATCCGCCGATGCCGTAACCGTTTCTTCATCCGTCGTCAGGTATTTCCCATTACTATCTGCCTTCAGCGTGTAACTGCCAAAGCCCCAGTCACTTAGTGTAAATGTCTCCGCATTTCCCGAAGCAATGATGGATGATTTCTCATCCTCAGCCAATCCGACAGCCTTACCACATGCGACGGAAGTCAGTGTAATGCGGTCATTGCCATCCTTGAATGCAACCTTGTCGCCGCCTACTTTGCCGCTGATCGCTTCAAGCGGGGATACGCTATATGGCATGGTGCCTGCATACCAGTCGCGATAGACTGTTCCACCCAGTTGACCAATCACAGCCACTTTGCCGGATTTTGTTTTATCCAGTGGAAGCGTGCCTTGATCATTTTTAAGCAATACAACTTGTTCTCTCGCTGCTCTCAGTGAAAGGGCCTTCGCCTTCTCCGTCATCATCGCTTCTTCACCAATCGAAGCATATGGATTGCCCTCAGCCGGATCAAATTCACCTAGACGGAAACGCACACGGAACGTATTGAACAACGCCAGATCGATATCTTCCATCGTGAGTGTGCCCTGCTCCAGTCCTTCGCGCAGCGCCTGCTTCGACAGATCCGCATCATCGGTAATGCTGTCAATTCCGGCTTTGACGGACTCTACTGTACCTGGTGTGTGGGAATCATAGTATTTATGATCGTTCTTGATCCCCATGACATCCCCTGCATCACTCACGATGAAGCCATCCATGCCCCATTCGCCCTTCACAATCTCGTTTACAAACGGATGCAGCAATGCCGGTGTACCATTAATAGAGTTGTACGCGGTCATCATTGATTGTGCGCCGCCCTCTTTGAACGGTTTCTCGAACGCTTTCAGATAATATTCACGCATGTTGCGCGGATCAATACTCGATGAACCACTGCCACGATCCACTTCATTATTGTTTGCAAGGAAATGCTTCAACGTAGCAACCGCCTTGTAATACTTCGGATGGTCGCCCTGGATTCCCTTAACCAGCGCCGTTGTCAGTTCAGCAGTCAGTTCCGGGTCTTCACCATAAGCTTCTTCGTTCCGCCCCCAACGTGGATCACGCTCCATATCAACCGTAGGTGCCCACAGAGTCAGACCGTTTACTGCTGGATTGCGTTTATAAAATACACGTGCCTCGTCTCCGATCACGGAGCCGATCTCTTTCATCAGGTCCGCATCCCAGGTACACGCCAGCCCTACTGGCTGCGGGAAGGAAGTCGCTTCGCCAAGCCAGGCCAGACCATGGGCTGCTTCTGTGCCGTGTTTATATGCTGCGATACCCAGTCGTTCAACTGCGGGTTGGTATTGCAGCATCGATTCGATTTTCTCATCTTCCGACAGACGGGACACGAGGTCCTTTACACGTGTATCCAGTTCGATCGTTGTATCCTGAAACGGATATTTCGTTTGGTTGGTCATAATATGGAATCTCCTTTGGGAATTCATTGATTTATTTAGAATGATAGCGGATACATAATTGATAAATTAATACGATGTATTCTTGACGTATCCGAGCTCACGATTCGAAGATTTAACCTTTTAGAACAAGCACTTTACGAGCCGTCGTTAACTCTTCATTTCATTTACTAAAACGGTTTCGGTAAATCTATCATATAGCATGTTTAGCAAAAAAAACAGGGGGGCTTCACAGGAAAATGTGAACTTTCCTCAGGAAAGTATGCGGACAATCGTTTTATTCTGGCACAGTATGGTAATCATGGATAGGAGTATAGATATGACGTACTTATTGAGCTAAGCATAGTCCTTAATGAAGAAGAATATTGAAGGAGGAAAATCAAGTGAGTGAGCATCAACAGCCCCCGACAGGTTTGCCTTCCATACCGGAATCCCTGTGGAGAGCGACAAACACATTCAATGAATATCCGAAACTGACAGAAGATACAACAGCCGATGTAGCCATTATTGGTGCAGGAATTGCAGGTATCACAACAGCTTATTTGCTGGCCCAGACGGGAATGAGCGTGGTCGTGCTTGAAGCTGGAAAAGTACTGGATGGCACAACAGGCCATACAACGGCCAAGGTATCGGCACAGCATGGCGTGATATTTGATGAATTGCTTCATCATTTTGGAGAAGAACAGGCCCGCATGTATTATGAAGGCAATGCAACAGCCGCCAAGTGGATGCGCGATCTGGTAAAAGAGAAACAGATTGATTGCCAGTGGGCAGAGGAAGAAGCCTATGTCTACATTCAATCCGAGGAGAATCTCAAGAAGCTGGAGATTGAGCTGACTGCCTATGGCAAGCTGAATATTCCTGGTCAATGGGTTGATCCCCTTCCCATCCCTGTTCCGGCCAGAGCAGGTATTAAGATGCCGGGACAAGCTCGCTTTGACCCGCTTAGTTATTTACATTATCTGCTGGAATCCGCAGTCAAGCAAGGTGTCCGCATCTACGAACATACAACGGTAACCGATGTGGAGGAAGATGCCTCGCTACATGTGCGGACATATGAGAATGGTCCATCCGTAACGGCCGAACATGTCGTTGTTGCCTCCCATTTCCCGGTCTATGACCCCGGATTTTATTTTTCACGGCTGCACGCCGAGCGTTCCTATGCTGTTGTTGTTGAACCTCAGAAACCTTTCACAGGTGGCATGTATATCTCTGACGATAAACCCTATCGATCCCTGCGTACCGTCATTCATAAAGGGAAGGAACACATCCTCTTTGGAGGAGAAAATCACAAAACCGGACAGGGCATATGCACTGTCGGTCATTATGAAAATTTGGAGCGTTATGCAGCCGATACATTTGGCATTCGCAACATCCCTTTCCGCTGGTCAGCTCAGGATCTGATCTCCATCGATAAGGTCCCTTACATTGGGCCAATTACTGGACGACATGAACGTGTCTATGTGGCTACCGGCTTTGCCAAATGGGGCATGACCACAGGAACGATGGCTGGACATATCCTTACAGACCGGATTACTGGACGAGATAACTCTTACGCAGCAGTATTCGATCCTGCAAGATTCAAGGTAGACCCTGGTGTGAAAAACTTCCTTGTAGAGAATGTCAATGTAGCCGCGGAACTGATCTCTGGCAAAGTCGGCATTATTCACAAAAACACGGGAGAACTCGGCAACGATGAAGGGGCTGTTGTTCGCCATGACGGCAAACGCGCTGGCGCCTACAAGGACCCGACTGGCAAACTCTTTCTTGTGGATACCACCTGCACCCATTTGGGTTGTGAAGTCGAATGGAATGCCGGGGAACGTTCATGGGATTGCCCATGCCACGGATCACGCTACGATTACGCGGGCAAAGTCATTGAAGGACCTGCCGTTAAAGACCTTAAGATGCTAGAAGCACAAGAATAAACCAAGCTGATACCCCCATCAGCGTATATCTTCATCCCATAGACCCGGATCGGAATCCGCCTTCAGACGGAAGTAACCGATTCGGGTTTTGCGTATGCTGATCTATAGATAAAATAGCGAGAAAACGAAGTTAATCCAACTTAGCGGGAAATCGTGATACGGAACTATTTTAAAATCACTACCTTGCATTAAACAGTACCGGATGCTATGATGAATTTACGACTACTGAACAATACACACTAGTGATTGGATAGAGCAACAAGGAGGAACCCAAGTGAATGTTAATATTCAATTCAAAAAAGGGGTGCTGGAACTATGCGTCCTCGTGTTAATCAACCGCCAGGATCGTTACGGCTACGAACTGGCTCAGGCTGTATCCCAGCATATTGAAGTGGCGGAAGGTGCGCTGTATCCCCTTTTGCGAAGATTGGTCAATGACGGCTATTGTACGACTTACCTGCAGGAATCCAGTGAAGGACCACCACGTAAGTATTACAAACTGTCTGATACCGGCCGTGACTATATGAAGACTCTGACGAATGAATGGAATGGTTTTGTGCGCAATGTCGCAAATCTTATAGAGGAAGGTACCCCCAATGAATAGACAACAATTCATGCAGGCAATGGAGATTCATTTAAGACCGATGGACCCGCTGGAACGGGCAGAATTGCTCGCTGATTATGAACAGCATTTTGAGATGGGATTAAGAGAAGGAAGACCGGAAGAAGAGATTGCACGGGAACTGGGGCATCCGATCGAGATTGCCAAAGAAGCGCTCGGTGACCGGTATGATGCACAAACGCCAGGATCTGATCCGTTCTACGCACGGACATTCGAAGAAATGCGTTCACAGCAAAAGAAGGGAAATCGAGCTGCACGCAACTTCTTCACGGCAATCGGACTTTTTTTCCTGAACATTATACTGGCGATTCCACTAGGACTGACTCTGTGGTCGGTATGGCTCACGATTGCCAGTTTGTCGCTGCTGGTCGTAGCCCCGGTTGCTGCTGCTGTAGATTTCTTATATCTCGGCCATTTCGAGTATTCTGAATTATTTGTTTCGATTGGAGTATTCGGTATAGGCATTCTATTCGCCATTGCGACAAAAAGGGTGTTTACAGCCTTTAAGTTGATCACTCTTCAGTATATAAGATGGAATCAAAAGACGATGAAGGGAGATGTCTAATCATGAGCACCAAAAAATGGATCGCTTTAGCGATACTATGTATCGGCATCGGTTTGCTCGGAACCTCCATATACGGAGTTCAGTTCGGAGACGAGAGAGAACCCTACTCCAAACGTTGGGAATTCAAAAATGATGAGCTGCACAATATCATGATGAATGCCAACTTAAGCGCAGATATTGAATTCGTTGTCAGTCCGGATTCCAATGGCTACATTGAAGTCGACGGAAAGTGGGACCCGGCCACCATTGAAGCTTTTAAACAGGCTTCGATCACGGATGGAACCTTTACGTTAAACCAGGAAGAGCGTTTGCGTTTGCAATTTTTCACCCTTTATTGGAATAATCAGCAGCAAACGATCACAGTAGCGTTACCTGAAGGACACCAGCTGGATGAAGTTAACATCGTCTCTTCTTCCAGTGACCTGGATCTGAAGGGTCTGCATGCCAATACCTTGGACCTTAACACTACGTCTGGAAGCATTCACCTTCAGGACATTACCGTACCAATCATTCAACTCGATCTAACTTCAGGAGACATTAAAGCTGCAGCAATTGCAGGAGATATGGAAGTCAAACAAATTTCCGGAAGTTTCACGCTGAATGGCATTGATGGCGATGTGACCCGAAGTGTACAGTCGGGAGATACCAAAATTACGCAATTGAACGGTGCAGCAAATGTTAACTTCACTTCCGGTAGTGTGAAAATTGAGCAAGAAGTTTCCGGTCCAATTGATGTATCGGGACAGTCAGGAGATATTTCCATACAGGCAGCGCCCGATTTTGACGGCATTTACGATGCACAGGCCACTTCCGGTGATGTAAATATACCTGATTCCCCCATGGTAAGCCGTGAGGTCATCAAAGCTCGCACTACCTCAGGCAGTATCAAAATCAAACAATCATGATGAAGCAAATATTCGAACTGTGGGTAATATAGTATAATTAAATGCTAGTCCAATTCTAAGGAGGAGTTACCCACATGGAACTTAAAAATAAAACGGCTGTCATCACTGGCGCCGGTAAAGGTATTGGCCGTGCCATTGCTGAAGCACTTGCCAAGGAAGGTGTACATCTCGGCCTGATCGCTCGGACGGCCTCCGATCTGGAGGCTCTCCAGCAATCGCTGAGCCAGGAATATGGTGTAAAAGTAACCAGTGCTATTGCGGATATTTCCGATCGCACTCAGGCTGAAGCAGCCGTAGCTGCGATTGAGATGGAGCTTGGCGCAGTCGATATTCTGATCAACAATGCAGGCATTGCAAGCTTCGGCACACTGCTGGATATGGACCCGGAAGAGTGGGAACGTATCCTGCATGTTAATGTCATGGGTACATACTATGTAACTCGTGCTGTACTGCCAAGCATGATTAAGGAAAGCAGCGGCAGCATTATCAACATCGCCTCCACCGCAGGCGAGCGTGGATTTGCTACAGGCTCAGCTTACTGTGCTTCCAAATTCGCATTGCTCGGCATGACCGAATCCCTGATGCAGGAAGTGCGCAAATCCAATATTCGGGTTACTGCGTTAACACCAAGTACAGTGAACACGGAGCTGGCGACGAATGCCGGACTCAAAATTGGAGACGAAGACCGCATGATGCAAGCGGAAGACGTAGCTGAACTGGCTTTGGCGACGCTCAAACTGTCGGACCGTGTATTTGTTAAAGCCGCAGGCATCTGGACAACTAATCCACAGTAAGCAGGAGTAGTGAGACCATTTATAAAGAACAATGAATGACGGAAGCAACCATTTCTAATGATGCACTCCGTCGCCATCCGGCCGCCCGAGAAACCTCTGGGCGGCCTTTTACATATTCAGCAGTCGCCATCGTGTCCGAATACGATTCATCACGCTGAATCTCTACCCTTATGATTAATGCAGCGTTACTTCTCTCATTCTCCATTCCGCGATTCTCTGCTTATGCGTTCCACAAATGGTCCAAATCCAGTTCCTTGGACACGGCGATCAGTACTACCGCGGGTTCCTCCCCAATATTGGTTACTTCGTGGGGAACGATGGCATTCCAGCTGAATGAATCCCCCGCTTCCAGAATCTCTACGTCCTCACACTGCTCTGCGCGAATTCGGCCTTGCAGAACCAGATGACTCTCTTCTCCGGCGTGCTTATTAACCCCAGTCGATGCACCTGCTGGCAGCTCTACAATGGACATGCGCATGGCACCCTTTGCCGTTAGATGCTGTACTTTGATCTGTCCACTTCCGGCAGTCGTCTCTTTGCGCTCATCCTTGCGCACCACGTTCATCCGCTGCTCCGGTGACAGCAGCAAGTATGGCAGTGGCACTTTCAGATAATCTGCGATACTTTCAAGCGTCGCGATGGACGGTGATGTTTTATTATTTTCCACGTTGCTGATAAATCCCTTGGACAGCCCCGTACCCTCGCACATTTGCATGATGGTGATCTGTTTTTGTTTGCGGATCGTACGAATGGCTAGACCAATATCCATGTTGCAATCCTCCCCCTTTGATCTGTATATCCGATACCCAACCATCGTTATTGAGCATTATAGATTTCTTATACGGAACATATTTTCATAATACAAAAAAAATATTGACCCTACAATGGAATCATGATAAATTTTGTTCATCAATAAGAATATTAATTTCATATTAGTAAACTTTATTTTGATTACTCATTTCTTATCAGGTGGTGGTTGCATTGAATTATTCATTGACTTACGAGGTTCGGCTTCCTTCCGATTACAATACAGAACAACAATATCCCGTTATCTTTGCCCTGCATGGCATGGGTTCGGATGAACAGGATATGCTTCGCTTAATGGAGCCTCTTCAGTCCAATTTTATTATCGTTGCCGTACGTGGGCCCATTGTTCAGGGTAGCGGCTACGCCTTTTTTCAAATTAAAAGCATTGGCAACCCCGTCCGTGAGTTGTTCGACGCCTCTGTTCAGGGACTGCAACAGCTAATGGTTGACTTGTCTGCCAAATATGCCATTGATCCCGCACGGCGTTATATCGCCGGATTCAGTCAAGGAGCCATTATGGCGATGACGCTCTCGCTGATCATGGGAGATGCAATTAAGGGAATTGTAGCCATGAGCGGTTACATTCCGCAATTTGTGAAAGACGAATACAAGATACAGCCCAACTCGGAGTTATCTGTATTTATATCGCATGGCGATCAGGATCATCTCTTCCCGCTGCAACTTGGCGAAGATAACGCCAGCTTCTTCCGGGAACAGACCAATAACGTTACGTATGTTCCATATCACGGTGGACACCAAGTCACCCCCGACTTATATCAACAATTTCAACAATGGCTTCGGACGGATGCCGCCAAGCTGACTGCCGAAGACCCGAAAGGACTGAATTCATAATGATGCCATCCCTGTTTATCGCTCACGGTGCACCATCACTCGCACTGGAGGAAAATGCATACACTGAGTTTCTGCAAAAACTTGGACAGGAACTGCCGAAACCCAAAGCGATCGTATTGTTCTCTGCTCACTGGGAATCTACAACTCAATTGGTTTCTTCAGTAGCCAACTACGAGACCATCTATGATTTTGGCGGCTTCCAGCCCGAGCTGTATCAGATCAAATACCCTGCACAAGGACATGAAGAGACAACAGCGGAGATTCAGCGCCTGTTCGGGGATGCTGGTATTCCGGTGGAAAGCGACTCTGTTCGTGGTCTGGATCACGGTGCTTGGGTTGTGCTTCGCCTGCTCTATCCAAATGCGGACATTCCGGTCGTTGCTTTATCCGTGAACCGTTATCTGTCCAATGAACAGCAGTATCAGGTTGGGCAGGCACTCGCCACATTGCGTGAGCAGGACGTTCTCGTCATTGGCAGTGGTGGGACGGTACACAACCTGCGTCAGTTAAACTGGGAAAGCGCAGGCATTGACCCTTGGGCCTTGGCGTTTGACAACTGGCTGCAAGACAAACTTGTGAGCTGGGATACAGCGTCCCTATTCGCCTATGACAAGCTGGCGCCATCAGCCCAAGCAGCCGTGCCTACGCCAGAGCATTTTGTACCATTGCTGCTCGCCATGGGTGCGGGAGATCAGAACAAGCAGGCATCACTCCTGTTCAAAGCCTATCAGTATGGCAACCTGAGCCTGTCCTGCTGGAGATTTGATTGATCGATTGATATAACATTTTATATAAAAATAACCAGACACTCGTGCGAACTCTCACGGGTGTTTTTAGTGATATGACCTTTTTTGCATAATGCTGGGAGTTGTAAAGCAAGCTATAATAACATTTAGTGGAAATGACCAAGCTGTAATTAAGGAATACTCTTTCTACACCTATCACATCTTTCTGGGAGGAACATTCGAAGTGGCTGAACAACCAATGTCTGAGAGCTTAATGTCTCTCGTCAAAAAGGGGAACACATCCTCGGCTGTAGCTATGGCAGGAAATGCTGTACTTGCACTGTGCAAAGGAGGAGCCTTTCTATTCAGTGGCAGTGGCGCCATGTTCGCCTCGGCGATGCACTCTCTAGCCGATGCCATCAACCAAGGGTTTGTCTTTGTAGGAAGTGTGTTGTCCGAGAAAAAACCTACACGCCGCTTTCCGACCGGATTCGGGCGAGTCATCAACATTTTCTGTATGATTGCCGTTATCGTTGTTACCATTATGGCGTATGAAACGATCCATGAAGGCATTCATCTGTTACTGCATCCAGCTGCTCATTCCGGCGGTATCTGGATTAACATCGGCGTGCTGGTGCTTAACATTGTGATCGATGGAGCCATTTTGATTAAAGCAATGAAAGAAATTCTACACGAAGCACGTGCGCCCAAAGCGTCAGGTCTCGCCCTGTTCCCTGCTGCAATCAAAAATGTAGGACGTGCCGCGCCGCCAACACGCCTTGTATTTTACGAAGATATTGTAGCGGTACTCGGTGCGACACTCGCACTGATCTCTGTCGTTGTCATTGCACTGACCAATTTTGCATTGCTCGATGGAGTCGTGACAACCATTATTGGATGCCTGATGATCGCTGTCGCTTTCCGTGTAGGTTATGACAATATGATCGGACTGATTGGTGTAGCGGCTCCACAGGATGTTGAGGATAAAGTATCCCAGACCATTCTGGCAGACTCTCATGTTGCAGATATCCAGATGATGCGTATTATTCAGGAAGGTCGTTATTACCACGTTGAGGGTCTGATCGAACTGACCAAAGGATTGAGCCTTGCCGATGCAGATGATATCAAGTTCCGTATCCAAGAGAAGTTAATGACAGATCCAGACATCGCCGATGCGGCCATCTCGATTATCGAAGATGATGGTGTGAACAGCTGGGGCAAGAAACATTCTGATGTGGTGAAATAAGGGTCTGTTCCCTTTTATAAAAGATAAAAGAAGCCTACTCTTCGCGGAGTGGGCTTCTTTACATAGCAAACAACGTGACATAGCTAATATAAATCCATGGCTGCTAAAGTTGGGCTAAACTTGTTGGTTAGAATTCGCTGAGTGACCAGCATGGGGTTTACTTCTGCCACCTTGCTTCATGCCCATCTTCATGAATTTATCCAGCCATTTCAGACGGAACGCCTCAGTGGAGCCTTTGATTGGACTAATTTCGGTTACACGTACCGGGGAGACCCCGCAGAATTTGAGAATATTGGATTTCATGACCCGGTGCCCTGCATGTCTGTAAATGAATCGATTGTACCAGCGTGGTGTATCCATGGTCACAATGATGTGGGCAGACCTTCCTTTCAGCAATTTGTCCCATAGGGGTGAGTCCTCCCGATCTTTCATCGCGAATCCAGGCAAAAACACCCGATCAATAAACCCTTTTAAAATAGCAGGCATCACTCCCCACCACGTCGGATATACAAACACCAGATGGTCCGCCCATCGGATCAATTCCTGAGCTCTCACCAAATCAGGCTCCAATTCCGTCCGCTGACGGTACCCGTACTGAAGATTGAGATTAAACTGAATATGGCTCAGGTCGATCAGTTCCACAGAACTGCCCGATTGTCGGGCTCCTTTTATATAGGCTTCTGACAGTGCTTTGCAGTAACTTTGCGGATCCGGATGACCATTAATTACCAAAATATTTGACTTCATACATCTGTTCCTCCTGTATAATAAAGTTCATGAAGGCCGAAGAAGCAGGCATATCACAAGCATAGAATGAACGCATACATAAACAAATGATCAACGGCGCCAAAACATTGCTGATTCGCGCAAAAGGGGGTAGCATGAACAACCATAATCACGGTGTGTCCATTTCCATGTTGTATCCGATTATGAAGACGCTGGTGAACAAAGGGTACGAATCCGAAGCGTTTTTCGAGTACGTCAGCTTAGATCCTGCTATTATGCAGAATCCGGAAGCACGTATTCCAGTTGAAGAGTTGGAACGGATTATGCAGTATGCTGCGAGATACTCGGATGATCTGTATTTTGGATTGAACCAGGGACAACTGCTGGACTTTGCGGACCTTGGCCTTCCTGGTTACGTCATGATGCATTCCAAGACGATTGGAGATGCACTCGCTGCTTATCAACGATATAACATCATTCTATATAGTGGATTTAATCTGGATTGGAAAGTAGCCGGAACGGATCTGGTCCTTCAATTGTCTTTGCAAAATTCGGAGAAGCAGATGTCCCGTCATTGTGTGGAAGATATGGCTGTCTCGATGGTGTATTTGATCAGCAAACTGGCGAATCGCCGGGTGGAGTTAAAAGAGGTTCAGTTTAGTCATCAAGCCCCCGATGCTTCAGGCGATCTATCTCCTTATGTTGGCATATTAGGAATAGAGCCGCAATTCGGGGCTACCCATACACTCCTGCGAATGCACAAAGACATTCTGGATCAGCCCGTATTATATTCGGATGCAAGAATGCTGAAGGTCTTTGAAACCATGGCTCAGGAAAGCAAAGATGAGCTTCATTCATCTCAATCCTTCTCTGGCAAAGTAAGTCGATGGATGATGGAGAGCCTACCAACCTTCTTTCCCACATTACAACACACCGCAGAGTATCTGGGCGTGAGCATTCGCACACTTCAGAGCCGATTGCGTGAAGAAGATACAACGTATCATGAGATATCCGTTCAGGTACGCAAGGAAATGGCATTGCGGTATTTGCAGAAGGGAACCTATTCCGTGGGGGATATTGCGTATGCCTTACATTTTTCGGAGCAAAGCGCGTTTCAGAATGCCTTCAAAAAGTGGACGGGACAGACTCCCGGGCAATACCGTTCCAGTCTCAAACAGCCCATGCAGCCCCGTAGTTGAATAATCCCGAATCCAATCCTCCTAAGGGGATTAGTGATTACATGTTTTGAACCTAGACTTTAGTCTAGGTGAAGTTTAACTCCAAAGACCGAGGATACCCTTTTGCGGTTCATGGTATGCTGTGAATAACGAGAAAACATACTCCATGACCGTTCGGGAATTGATCTTGTATTGAAAAGGAGAGATATTTATGGCTAAACGCACCATCCTTGCGCCTGTGCTTATTTTGCTCGGCGTGTACCTGATTTTGAACCAGGGAGGTTCACTCGGTCCAGGTACAATCTTTGCCACGTTCTGGCCCACCCTATTTGTGATTCCACTGGGGCTATTCTTCCATTGGCTCTACTTCTCCATGATTGGACGAGGGATCGGATTACTTGTTCCCGGGGGCATCTTGCTTACGGTAGGTGTTGTCTCCCAGATCGCCATGCTTTTTGGTAACTGGAGCACGATGTGGCCTGGCTTCATTCTTGCGGTAGCGGTAGGTCTGTTCGAATTGTATTGGTTCGGTGGCCGTAACAAATGGTTGCTGATTCCGATCAACATTCTGACGGTTATCTCACTGTTATTCTTCGCCGTCATGTCGATTGGCACGATGCTGAACAGTCTGTCCTTTATCCAGCCATTCGTGGCGATTGTGCTGATTATGGGCGGGGCATGGATCATTGTGGGTCGCAAAAAGCGCATGTAAACTTCTGATTGTTTCCACTTGACCACTCCGATGACAGAACAACTTTTGATCGCTGTTATCTCCAGATTTTCTTGATTCCCCTTTAATAAAGGGAAAAATCCGGAGATAAAGGCGAGCGCTTCGCTTCTTCAGTTTGTTCTGTCCTCTCCGTTAACGTGTAAACTAAATAGAACAAAACACTTGAGCTATTTGCTCTGAGGCAGAGTAAAAATGTAGGGGTGCAGCTCGTCATTCAATTGAAATGACGAGCTGCACCCCTATTTATTCTAACGAACTGTACACGCGCTATTGGTGGTCATTAACTATACATCTCACTCGAATACCTTTTATTTGCTATGCATTTTAAATTCGAGGAACAAATCGTTATAATGCGAGAGCATTTTTTTGCCCAGATTATTGTACACTTCCAGCTTACCCGTCAGTGTCTCATCTGGATAGAATCGTTCATCCTCCGAAATATCCTCTGGCAGCAGCTTCAATGCCTCGGCGTTCGGTGTAGAGTACCCTACATATTCAGTATTACGAGCCGCATGATCAGGGTCCAGCATGAAGTTGATAAACTGATGAGCACCTTCAATATTACTCGCGGTCTTCGGAATGACCATGTTATCGAACCAAAGGTTCGAGCCTTCCTCCGGAACCACGTAATCCAGCTTGTCGTTCTCATCCATAATTTCTGACGCATCACCGGACCATACGAGTCCTACCGCCGCTTCCTCGTTTGCCAGCAGCATTTTGATCTCGTCTCCGACAATCGCTCTGACGTTAGGCGTGAGGGTCGACAGTTTCTTCAAAGCTTCCTGCAGATGATCTTCGTTCGTATCGTTCAACGAATACCCGAGGCTGTTCAGCCCCATGCCCATGACTTCACGGGCACCGTCGAGCAGCAAGATTTGATTTTTCAAACGTGGGTCCCACAGATCATTCCAGCTCTCAAACGTTAACCCATCGACCAGTTCAGGATTGTACACAATACCCACCGTTCCCCAGAAGTAAGGGATGGAGTACTTGTTGCCCTCATCAAAGGATAGGTCCATAAACCGGGAGTCGATGTTGCTTAGATTGGGCAGCTTGCTGTGATCCAGCGGAATGAGCAGGTTTTCCTCTTTCATTTTGCTAATCGCATACTCAGAAGGAATCGCCACATCAAACGTCGTTCCGCCCTGCTCAATCTTGGTTAACATCGCTTCGTTCGAATCAAACGTCTGATAGATCACCTTGATGCCGGTCTCTTGTTCAAATTCCTTCAGCAAATCGGGGTCGATATAATCGCCCCAGTTGTAAATCGTCAGCGTGTTGCCGCCGGAATACCCCTGACTCTTGTTCAGATACGAAGCGAGAATCATCAAGGCAAAGGCAGCCACAAATACAATCGCAAATGTCCGAACCAGTTGCTTCATGGACGCAGCCCCCTTCCCGCAGGCGTTCGCGCTGCACGGCGGTTAATGAAGTAATACCCAACCACCAGCAGCACCGTCAGCAGGAACAGCAGCGTGGACAGCGCATTGATGGACAATGACACACCCTGCCTTGCTCTTGAATAAATCTCCACAGAGAGTGTGGAGTATCCGTTACCCGTGACAAAGAATGTTACCGCAAAGTCATCAAGCGAGTAAGTCAATGCCATGAAGAATCCGGCAAAAATACCCGGTTTAACGTATGGAAGCACGACACGAGTTAGGATCTGCCATGATCCAGCACCCAGATCGCGCGCCGCATCCATCAATGTCGGGCTCATCTCCTGAAGCTTTGGCAGTACCATAATTACTACAATCGGCACGCTGAATGCGATATGAGACAACAATACCGAAGTGAATCCAAGCTTGATGCCAATCATGGTGAACAGAATCAGAAAGGATGCACCAATGATGACATCCGGACTAACGATCAGCACGTTATTGAGTGACAGCAACGTATTCTTGGTCCGTTTGCGCCGCACATGGTAGATCGCCAGTGCCCCTGCCACACCGAGCATCGTCGAGATCGCAGAGGACAGGAGCGCAATAATGAACGTATTCAGTACAATGATCAGCAGCCGGGTATCGGCAAATACTTCCCTGTACCATTTCAATGTAAATCCTTCGAAACCGCGCATATGCCCGCCACTGTTGAAGGAATAGAAGATCAGATACGCAATCGGTGCGTACAGTATGGCGAATACAACGGCCAGATAGACGTTAGACAGCTTTCCGTTTCTTCCCATTACGCACCTCCTTCTTGCCTGATCCAGTCAGGAACATAATGATCGCCATCGCAATAATCAAAAAGACGGCAATCGTCGAACCCATCCCCCAGTCCTGGGTGACGAGAAAATGCTGCTCAATCGCTGTTCCCAGCGTAATTACCCGGTTCCCCGCAATAAGGCGGGTAATCATGAACAAAGATAGCGCCGGAATAAATACGGCCTGACAGCCGGATTTCACTCCGCTGAGCGTCAACGGGAAGATAACCCGGCGGAACGTCAGCCATGACGATGCCCCAAGATCCCGGGCCGCATAGATCAGCGAAGGATTCATCTCTTCCAACGCGTTGAAGATCGGCAGGATCATGAACGGAATGAAGATGTACACCGAGACAAAGATAAAGCTAAAATCGGTGAACAAAATCTGTTGCGTGCCAATGCCCACCACTTCCAGCAGGGAATTGGTCAAGCCATACGTGCCGAACAGGCCGATAAAGGCGTACGCTTTTAACAACAGATTGATCCAGCTTGGCAAAATAATAAGCAGCAGCCACAGCTGCTTGTGCTTTGTACGAGTCAGTAAATACGCCGTCGGATACGAGACCAACAGTGAGAACACTGTGATTAGAAATGCATACCAGAACGAGCTCAGGGTCATCTGCATGTACACAGGTGTAAAGAACCGAGCGTAGTTACCCAGCGTGAAATTGCCCTCCACATCGAAGAACGAGTAATACACCACCAGCAGAACCGGAGCAACTACAAACAACACCATCCATAATACATATGGAATCAGATACGCATTGCGTGTACTCGCCTTAGTCTGCATGAACGGCCTCTTGGTAGGCTTCCAGACGTTTATCGAACTCTTCTTCCGTCTCATTAAAGCGCATGACGTGGATGGCTTCCGGGTCAAAATACAGTCCAATACGAGCGCCTACGACGGCTTTCTTCGTGGAATGCACCAGCCACTCATTACCCGCATCATCGTATGTGGATATCTCGTAGTGCACCCCACGGAACAGCTGGGAGTCCACGTTGACCTGCATCTTGCCCTGTTCCTCGGTTGTAATCTCCATATCCTCTGGACGGATCACAATCTCTACAGGCTCGTCCCGCTGCAAACCCTGATCGACACACTCGTACTCTGCGCCAGCGAATTCCACCACAAAGTCCTGCTTCATTTTGCCGGATACAATGTTCGATTCACCAATAAAGTCCGCCACAAAACGGTTAATCGGCTCATCATAGATATCATTCGGTGTGCCGCTCTGTTGAATGACGCCGCCGTTCAGGACAAAGATCTCATCCGACATCGCCAAGGCTTCTTCCTGATCATGTGTGACAAAAATAAACGTAATGCCCAATCGCTGTTGCAGCTCACGCAGTTCATACTGCATTTCGGTCCGCAGCTTCAGATCAAGCGCTGAGAGCGGCTCGTCCAGCAGCAAAATCTCGGGTTCATTCACAATCGCCCGCGCAATGGCGACACGCTGCCGTTGTCCACCGGACATCTCGCCAATTTCACGGTTTTCATAGCCAGAGAGATTGACGAACTTGAGTGCTTCCAGCACTTTGCCTTGAATTTCAGCGGTTTTCATTTTTTTGATCCGCAAACCAAAAGCTACGTTCTCAAATACGTTCAAATGTGGAAATAACGCATAATCCTGAAATACGGTATTCACCTGCCGCTGGTGAGCCGGCACTTGGTTAATCAGTGCACCGTTAAAATAAATACTGCCCTGTGTCGGCTCCGCAAAGCCAGCGATCAGGCGCAATATCGTTGTTTTCCCGCAGCCTGACGGGCCGAGTAGCGTATAAAATTTACCCCGCTCAATCTCGAAACTGACCTCCTTCAATACGGCTTCATCCTGATCGTATTGCTGGGTCACCCGGTCGAACCGGATAATCGGTTGTTGTTCTGACATGCTTCATTTCGCCCCCTTTAAACTTGAGGTATACCTTGAGCCTGTACACTTCTTTTCATGCATGCTTCATTACAAATCCCATCTATTATATATGATTCAGCTATATCCGCAATGGTTTTGATGTAAACGCCATGTGTTATTTCTTCTTATTCTCACAAATACAGCATACATTACGGATATATGTCGATATCTACGCATCCAAGTAGAGCGATTTCATGAGGATTTCCGAATCAAGTCATGTGAAAGGAGTCCTGTTCGTGGATATTCGTCGTAACCTGCCTTTGCTGATGATCATTTGTTTTCTGAGTCAGATGGGCGGTTTCATGATCCTGCCCCTGTTCCCTTTGTTTATTGAGGAATTCGGCCTGTCCGGCTGGATGATGGGGGTTATTTTTGCACTCTTTTATGTCGGTAAAGTGATTGGCGGGGTGCCCGCTGCGGCACTCTATCGAAAAATCGGGGGCAAGCGGGCACTTATTGCCATGCTTCTGCTGCTCGCTGTTTGTATGGGCGGTTTCGCTGTATCTTCTGCCGCACTAGTATTTGGTCTGCTGCGGCTGCTGCAAGGGCTCGCTTCTACCGGACTTACGGTCGTCGTACGTTCCATCATTGGGGATGAGGGGAACGTCGACAACCGGGGGCTCTACAACGGTTATATTAGCAGCAGTGAAGGTGGGGGCATGGTGCTGGGTCCGGTCATCAGCGGTTGGCTCTCGTTGCATTGGCCTTTGTCGGTGCCTTTTTTACTCGTTACCGTGTGCTGTCTGATGGCTGTGGTTGCGGCAATGGGGATGAAGACAGCAGCAAAGCCCAATCCTGTATCTGAGAATGTGGCGGACGGTCACGACTTAAGCGAGTCTCCAACGGATGCCAAACCAACGCAAACGCCTGCCGATTATACAGTTTCTCCAGTAAACGCTACTCCTAGCCCAATCATTCCGTCCACCGGACTTACCCGGAGGCAGCAACTGATTGGCTACGGTACGGTTCATTTCCTGGAGATGAGTGCTTATGCCGTGTTTCTGACTTACTTTGCATTGTATGCAGCTCATATCATGCAGTGGGACCCGTTTGCGATCAGTCTTGCCTTTACCGTCGTTGGTATTTCTACACTCGCGGCTGCTCCGGTAGCCGGTTACCTGTCTGATCGAATGGGTGATCGTCTGCTGCTCTGCATGTTCGGCATGCTGATGATTGGCATCGAAGTGGTGGTTTTTCTGAGCACATCTTCATATGTGCTGGTTTACGTGGGCATGCTGATCGGCGGCGTAGGCGGTGCATGTTACATGGATTCGTTCTTTGCTCATATCGGGGATCATATCCCGGACGAGGGTAGAAGCTCCGTCATAGGCAAAATTGTCTCTGTGGCAGAGATCGGTTCCATCGTGTCCCCTCTGGTGGCTGCTCTGCTTGTGGAGCGTGGATCGCTGTATACCGTGTTTGTGTTCAATCTGCTTCTAATTGCTGCTGCCATTGCCGTTCAGGCTGTGATGCGCAGCCGTTACAGATCGAAACGAGTGTAGACGCACAAAACTGCCCACATCAGTGGGCAGCCTCCAATCATTTTTTACCCAATAGTGCTGCGATATGTAGTGCATTTTCTTTGATTTTATTTTTCAAATAAGGGTCTGTGTTCTCAGGCAATTCCGTCGGCTTGTAAAACTTTGCTTCAAGAACTTCCACCCCATCGGGCTTCAAATCACCTTCGAACTCTGTGCATGGGTAACCCTCCTATATTAAGTCATGATCCTCATTATAGAAGTTCAATTAATTTCCATATAGAGAAAGAATATTCAGATTTATTTCCTATTTTAGAGTCCGTGCTTTGATGAAAAAACAGCAAAAAAACAACCCGTTCACACATCAGTGTGCAAACGGGCATTTCATTGGTGGGTTCTCAGCATGAGGCTGCTGATCCCCCTCGGGTTGTTGTTTTCCCCTGTCCATCCGTTCAGCTTCCGATTTCTCTGTATCCAATGTGTAGGAATGATCTCCATAGAAAAAGTTAGGCTTCACAATCTCATTGCGATAGGAACTGTGGAAAATATGCGTCGTTGCCGGAGACACCGGCGGAATCAGCCAGACCCAATCGCCTGTCATTTCGCGCCCGGCTTTCTCTTCCCGCTGCTCAAACAGGGCAAATTGCGCTGCCGCTGTGTGGTGATCCACAATGCTGACGCCTGCTTTCTTGAACGAATGCAGCACCGCTACATTCAGCTCTACCAGAGCCCGATCCTTCCAAAGTGTCGTTTCACTCGACGTATTCAAGCCAAGTGCTGCCGCTACCGCTGGTAGTTTATTATACCGAAACGTATCCGCCAGATTGCGTGCGCCAATCTCAGTGCCCATATACCAGCCGTTGAATGGTGCTGCCGGGTAGGATATGCCGCCAATCTCCAGCCGCATATCGGCAATCATTGGTACACCGTACCAGCGCATGTCCAGTTCAGCAATCTCGGGACGCTCCGGGTGTTCAATATTCACTTCCACGATGTCTTCCTTGGGCACAGGATACCACTCTGGAGCTTGCCCCTTAGCCTGGATAATCAATGGAAGCACATCATAAGGCGTGCCTTCCCCCAGCCAGCCAAGCGACATTGCTGTCTTCGTTAGCTCAACGGAGGCAGGATCACCTACAATGCCTTCCGTCGTCTCATATCCGGCATAACGGATTAACTGGTGATTCCAAATTCGCACAGGGGCTCCCTTCGGTCCATCAGGTGGAAGAATCGTAATCATGGGAATAATCTTCCCTTTGTTGGAAGCCGCTCTGATGTGCGTCATCACAGCATCTGCTGCCGTTCCAACCGTATCTGCATGACGTGCATCAACGATGCGCAGTTTATCCCAGAATAGCCGCCCGATGCAGCGATTGCTGTTCCGCCATGCCATTTTACAGCCATGCTCCAGTTCATCCGCAGTATGCACATATGTGCCTGTGTGCTCAATCTCGTTCAAAACTGCAACAAGCCGGGCCTGCGCGTCTTCACGCGAATGGCCCAGCTCTTCATAACATCTATATATAAACCGTTCAGCTTCATCCCGCAGTTCTTCCAGGTCTGTCCGCATTATTCACTCCACCAATCTATACATCTTGAATGCCATCATTATACGGCAAGCACACCGGATTTGTAAGCGAACGGGCACTTTGTTCACGGACTCTACATATCGTTGTTCAGGATGCAGGGTAACTTAGCTTATTTGCCCAGAAATGCGTTTAACATCCAGACCTCTTTATCCAATGCAGCAGTGAATCCAATCAACATATCTTCAGTTGCATTATCCTCAGCTTCGCCAGCTGCTTGAATACCCTCGTTAATTACACCCACCATCGCTTGCAGATCAGTAACTACGGTTTCTACCATTTTTTCAGCCGACAACTGTCCCTGTGCTTCCTCAACAGGTGACAACCGCAGTTGCTCAGCCATCGTTGCGACCGGACGTCCACCAATCGCCAATAGACGTTCTGCGGCTTCGTCCATATTCGCCGTAGCCAAGTTATACAGCTCTTCGAATTTGGCATGCAGTGTGAAGAAATGAGGACCTTTCACATACCAGTGGAAGTGGTGCAATTTAGTATACAGTACAGACCAACCAGCGATCTGGCGGTTCAGGACCTCTTGAAGTTCAGTAGCATGGTTTGCAAAAGTATTGTTTCTAGTTTGGATTGTGCTCATGGAATTTATCCCCTCTCGAATGTGATATAGTTTTGAATTTGATAACGTAACGTAACTTTCTTTCGTTTGTTTAATTTAGACTTAATCTAAATCTTGTTTTAATTATAGCACTGCCCTTATCCTTTGTGAAGGCTATAGCCTACTCTTTTGAATGAAGATTCCATGAAGCTACGCTTCATGTTTGGACAGTGTGAGAAGACCCCTTAAACACCTTTACACACAGTATCTATACCTCGATTTTCACCGATGTACAATGACAATCCTCACGTCCCATATAACAAAAAACAGCCCTGATCCTCACTGAGGATCAGGACTGCACCAACGCACATAGCGCACGCTTTATTGTTGAATCAACTCGGATGTAAGGATACGGCTTACCTCTTCATAACTACCCGCAACGTGATGAGGCTGATGCTCTGATTCTGGCAAAGCATCACGATGGTTGAACCAAATCACTTTCCATCCGGCATCCACTGCACCGATAACATCATTGCGCCAGGAATCGCCGATATAATAACTGGACTCGGAATCCGATCCTGTCCGCCTGCTTACATGCTCAAATAATCTGCGATCCGGCTTGGCGTAACCTAGGGTACCCGATATGAAGATCCGTTCCTCGGGAATAAGACTGAACACATCCAGCGCTTCGAGCTTCCGCTGCTGATGTTTTCCTTCTCCGTTGGTGATTAATCCCACCATATGCCCTTCTGCAAGAAGTCTTCGAATAAGCTCATATGCTCCATCAAAGGGCTGAATCTGAAACTGTCTACTCAAATACTGTGCTTGCAGTTCTTCAGCCTGTCCCTGTTCTAGGGGATATCCAAATTCCGCCATGGTCAGCTCAAATCTGCGATGACGCATCCGTTCCACCGCTTCCGGTTCGGGTACAGCAGACAAGTCTTCTTGGGCAGACAGCCAGTCGCTATAATAACGGAAGCGATGGTATGCCTCCCCATATGGGAACTCATCTGATAAACCAAGAACTTGCTGTAAAGCGCCACGAAGCGGCTGCAAGTGGTCATACAAGGTATCGTCTACGTCGAAAAATATAGCTTTTGGGGCGTTGTCGTTAGATAACATGATGGATCTCCCTTATTCGATCTCATAAAATTTAATTAATAATTACAATAATGTGGAAATAAATCCTGATAAATGCTAGCATATTTCTATAACGAATATTGCAAGGAAGTAGATTATATGGCATTCTCCTTATATCCCAAAGAACAGAAGCGAAAAGTATACAACTTAGTGTTAAATCTCTTCCTTTTTGTTGTTTCGACATCAGTGCTAATTTATATCCATTATAGTTACACTACTGTTCCAACATACAGCAACTTAATACTCATGGGTCCTATGATCAGTTGTGCCATAAGATCAGTGTACTATGCAGCAACTCTCAAGAAAATGAAGACGCATTGATAATCCACATCGACAATATAAATGTTATCGTTGCCATAAATGAGCTTCAAAAAAAAGGTAGGTGCACTGTATTCTTTCTCTACAGTATACCTACCTTTTTCTAATTCTTCACTTTAACTTATTTACAGTATTCCGCGATCAATCATCTAATTAAGAGATACTTCACGAATTATGTGTATTCCAATTAAAGTATCAACGGTACAACCTTGCCTGCATTCACATCAATCAGGCCGTGATCCGTAATTTTCAGAGCCGGACTTACCGCAAGGGAATGGGTACTGATGGACATGATTGGGTTATAGTGCACATAACCAAGAGACAACATCGCTGCACGCAGCTCTTTCACTTGGTGTGATACTACTGCCAGCGGTTCCTCCGTCAATATACCACCCACAGGAAGTTCGAGATGGGACAACACTTTGCCGTCTTCCACCACACAGAACCCACCCTGGCTCGAAATTACCGTGTTAGCTGCTAAGATCATATCTTCACGATTGCGTCCTACGACCAATAGGTTGTGGTTATCATGTGAATATGTTGTTGCAATGGCACCACGCTTGATCGTGTCTCCACCAATCAAACCATGTGCTCGGTTACCGTTCACACCATAACGTTCAAAGGTCGCAATCTGTCCATATCCACTCTCTTCCCAGAGAAGTTCACCATTCGCAGCCTGAACCTGTGCGATATGTTCTTCCACAAAGGTTGAACCATCCTTCACCATCATAACCCGGCAGTTGTTTAAACCATTTTCAGATAACTGCGCGTCTGAGTCAGATGCTTGACTTTGCCCGTTCACCTTCGGATCAGACAAACGGATTGCAAAATCCTCGGCTCCCAGCAGATCCAATTGCACGCTTTGGTAAAAGTGAGGCGGGAACTGTCCACTAATTCGGTCCTGCTTGTACGGTTCGTAGTCGTCATAAGCTTTACGGCCATTTTTGTATACCTGCTCTACTGCAAGTGTATCTAAGTTGGACAGCAGCACATAGTCCGCCACTTTGCCTGGGGCAATGCTACCGCGATCGGTCATTTTCATCCGGGATGCAGGGGTTGAGGTTGCAGCGTAAATCGCATCTTCGGGGCGCATCCCCATCCGAATGGCTTTACGCACGATATGATCCAGATGTCCTCGTTCCACTAGCGAATCTGGCATAACATCGTCTGTTACGAAGCAGAAATGCTGAGCGACATCATGCTGAATCAGGTATTCCATGACTTCTGGCGTCATCGATTTTTCCTGAATTTCAATGAACATACCTGCCGCAATTCGCGCCTGCAAGCCCTCAATGCTCTGATGCGTATGATCGGAATCGATGCCCGCATAGATCAGTCGGTGCAGATCCAGCCCAAGCAATTTCGGTGTATGACCTTCGATCACAAGATCTGGATAGTTTTTGCGAATATGCTGAAGAATCTGATTGGTCTTGCATTCCGGATCACGGATGACGTCCACATAGTTCATGATCTCACCCAGACAGATGATCTCTCCAGTAGCGAGCAGCACATCCATGTCTTCGATTTCAATTGAACCACCTGTTGTTTCCATGGGAGTCGCCGGAACGGAGCTTGGGATGGCGTAAAACATGTCCACCGTTGTCTCACGACTGGCCGACATCATCTCCTGCACACCTTCCAGCCCAAACACATTCGCCATCTCATGCGGTTCCGCCACAATGGACGTTACCCCGCAGCGGATCAGGCCATGGGAAAAGGTTGCCGGTGTCACCATCGTACTCTCAATGTGCAGATGAATATCAATAAGGCCCGGAATCATGTAACGTCCGCGTGCATCAATCACTTCATCGGCTTCAATCATCTCCGGTCCACCTGGACCAACATACATAAATCTACCGTCCAGTACAGCCACGTTGTTCATTTCGAATCGTTTATAATAACTGTTATACACATGTACATTCTTAATTAGTTGATCTGCACGCATGGGGCATAATCTCCTTCTTCATGAGCATCTTACAGCGATCCAGAGCAGCAGTTACAACTAGCTATATTGCTCTGGATTCAGCTGATAAATGCCTCTTTTGCTGCTTCTGCTTCCTGCGGCTATTCCACAAGGACAAGTTTATCCTGCGGGAAAATCAGATTAACCCGCTGTCCGCTGAGATAAGGTGTCTCCATCTCCTGATTGGCTGTGAAGTCGCCAAGTTCTGTCTCAATGACGTACTGATAACTGCGTCCAAGATACGTGCTTACTTTGATAATCCCTGGCAAAGCATTTGCCATGTCCCCAGAGGTATCTCCGCTAACCATCAGATCATCCGGACGAATCGCACCTTTGCGTGCACCGGGACGTGCTGTTCCGGGATGCGCTGTTGCCGTGAACAAACGACCACCCGCTTTCAGCGTGATCACCTCTCCTGCATCACTGCGCTCTGCGAATTCAATAAAATTGTGGAAGCCGATAAATTGGGCTACAAATTCTGTGGCCGGGTATTTAAAAATCGTCTCCGGGCGGTCGAGCTGCTCGACAACGCCTTTGTTCATAATCGCTACCTGATCCGAGATGGAGAAGCACTCCTCCTGATCATGAGAGACATAAAGCGTCGTAATGCCCAGTTCCTGCTGAATCCGGCGGATCTCCACCCGCATATTCAGCCGCAGGTTGGCATCCAGGTTACTGAGCGGTTCATCAAACAACAGCAAATCCGGTTCAATGACGAGTGCGCGGGCAATCGCCACACGCTGACGCTGTCCACCGGACAGTTCCTGCGGGAAGCGTTTCTCGAAGCCGTTCAGGTTCACCACTTCAAGGATGCGCATTACGCGTGAAGAAATATCCTTGTCTTTTACCTTGCGCATCCGCAGGCCGAAGGCCACGTTGTCATAGACAGACAGATGCGGGAACAGCGCATAACTCTGAAATACAAATCCGAAATTCCGCTTGTTTACCGGAACCTTCGTATAATCCTTGCCGCCGAACATAAACTTACCCTGTGTTGCTTCCAGGAATCCGGCGATGAGGCGCAGCGTAGTTGTTTTGCCGCAACCGCTCGGTCCGAGCAGGGAGAGCAGCTTACCTTTTTCCAGCTCCAATTGAAAATCCTTCAGGATCGTCTGGTTATCGTAAGCCACCGATACGCGATCCAATGTCAGCAATGCCATAGCGTTCTGCGCCTCCAATTAACGTTTAGTAAAGTATGAGAATCCGCCCATGATCCGTTCGATCACGAACATTAAAAGTCCAGTTAATACCATCAAAAGCACGGAAATGGCTGCAATGGTTGGGTCAAAATAATTTTCTACATAGGTCAGCATCTGAATTGGCAATGTGCTTACCCCTGGTCCGGTCATAAACACGGAAATGTCCACGTTGTTGAACGACTCCAAAAAGGCAATCAGCACCGCAGCGAGAATTCCTGAGCGAATGTTAGGCAGCACGATCTGGAAGAATGTTCTTACCCGTCCCGCGCCGAGACT
The DNA here is from genome assembly GCF_028771845.1 of Paenibacillus marchantiae. NCBI lineage: Bacteria > Bacillati > Bacillota > Bacilli > Caryophanales > Paenibacillaceae > Paenibacillus > Paenibacillus marchantiae. The sequence continues at coordinate 682,690 of NZ_CP118270.1, forward strand.
CAGGGCTGCTTCTTCTACCGCAAAGTCAAAGCTCGACAGACTCGATGCGATAACGCGAATGATAAATGGAAGCATAATAATCGTGTGACCGATCAGCAAACCCAAATACATCGGCAGATGATAGATCACGATGAGGTATTTCATCAATGTAAAACCAAGCACGATTCCCGGAATGAGTACCGGAGACAAGAACAATGCATTCAGCACGGACTTGCCCTTGAAATCATAACGACTAAGTGCGTACGCAGCTGGAACCCCGAGCAACAGCGCCAGCAAATTCCCCAGTAGGGAAATGATGATGGACGTCTGGAACGTGCGGAGGAAACCGCCTGTGTTGAAAATATTCTCGTACCAGCGGAGGGAAAAGCCCTCCGGCGGAAATTTGAGTACCGTCCCCGGTTCAAACGAAGTCACCGAGATGATCAGAAGCGGGCCCAGCAGAAAGATAAAGACCAGCAGACTGAACAGGCCCAGCCCGATATGTTTCTCCCGCATATGTCTACCCCTTCGGATTTAAAGTTTTGGCCATTTTGTTCATGACACCGACCACGACAAACGTAATGACAATCATAATCGCAGCAACGACCGAGGCCAGATACCAGTCGTTCAGGGTCATGGCGTTCTGATAGAGGAACGTCGCAATTACACGCTGTTTGCCTCCCAATAGTGCAGGCGTTGTATAAGCCGTCAGGCTTCCGACAAAAACAAGTACGGCTCCGATAACGAGCCCTGGCACAGCCAGCGGGAACACCACCCGGCGAAATGCCGTGAAGCGGGATGCACCCAAACTCTGTGCTGCCTTGAGCAGATCACCATCGATGTTCTCAAGCACACCGACCAGGGAAATGATCATAAGTGGCAGGAACAGATGGGTCAAACCAATCATCATGGCTGCCGGCGTATAAAGAATATCCAGCGGCTTGTCCACGATACCAAGCCCAACAAGGGCGTTGTTAATCAGCCCTTTGCGTCCCAGAATAATCATCCAGCTAAACGAGCGCACAACCGGGCTCGTCAGCAGTGGGAAGATTGCCAACGCAAGCAGAATGCCTTTGCGGCGCGGCGCTTTCTGTGAAATATAATAAGCTGTCGGGAATCCGAGCACCACGCAGACGATGGTGGTGACCACGCTGACCTGCAGCGTCGTAAGCAATATTTTCAAAAAGTAAGGGTCTCTGAAAAAATGCATATATCCTTCAAACGTGAAGGAGTTTTCTTGAAAAAACGTCGATCCGATCGTCAGGACAATCGGAATGATCATAAATGCCGCCAAAAACACAAATCCCGGCAGCAATAGCCAGTATACTGATTTCTTCATCGCGGTACTCCTGACTTATAAAATGGTTTTAATCACACGTTTCATTGGAGCACATTTCAAAATAAATGCTATACGTTCGTCGCACCAACCGTTACGGTTACGAATCGTTCTTTCGATCGCTGTTATCCTTGGATTTTCTTGATCGCCTTCTGTTAGAAGGAAAAATCCAAGGATAAAGGCGAACGCTTCGCTTCTACAGAATCGATTTCGTCCCCTCCACTACCAGCGAAATACGTAAGGAATGATTTTTAGACTATACCCCAATGCCGTGAAGATCATAGCTACGCATTTAACGCATTAATAAACAACTCAAGAAATGCTTCGGCATCTACCGTTTCGCATACCAATGTGTTAGGCTGTTCACCCAAACGGTTTTGGAAGTCACATACCATTTGACCATCGCACAAACGGCTGGCCGTCTCTACATCAACGTAATACGATTTGCGTCCAACCAGTTCCGGGGCAAGAGCGACACCAACGGCCAGTGGATCATGCAGGGCACAGGCGCGTATGCCGTTCATTTCTTCATACCGCTTGATGTAAATCTCCGTGCTCTGTGCCACGTAATCGCGCAATACCGGATCAGTTAATCGTCCGATGGCTTCTTCATTCAGCAGCGTTTGGCGGGTAACATCCAAGCCCACCTGCGTAAGCTTCTCGAAACCTGCGTGCAATACAATGCGTGCGGCTTCGGGATCGGCGTACGTGTTGTACTCCGCAGTAGGGGTAACATTGCCATGTCCACGAACGACGCCACCCATGAAGATGACTTCCTTCAATAATGTAGGCAGCTCAGGACACTTCATTAACGCAAGCGCCAGATTCGTTAACGGCGCAGTCATAATCAATGTTAGTTCGCCTGGGTACAACTTCGCTTGTTCAACGATAAATTCCGGGGCAAAACCTTCATCAGCCTGCTTGGACACGGCCGGATCGGGCAGCGCACCACCCAATCCGTCTTGCCCATGTACCCGGTGCTCATAGTGAGACTTGCGTGTGAGTGGCCCAGCCGCTCCGGCAATGACCGGAATGGAGGGTGCTCCCACCAGCTCGAGAATTTTGCATGTATTATCCGTTGCCTGCTGGAGCGATACATTCCCACAGACCGTGGTAATTCCGAGAATGTCCAGCTTCCGACTCTTGACGGCCAGCAAGATGGCCAGCGCGTCATCAATACCGGTATCCACATCCAGAATGATGCGATTTCCTGTTTCACTCATACATTCCCAACTCCTCTGTCGTTCAATGATTGCTTGCTGCAAATTTTTGTTTGTCGAGCACAATCTATACCTGTCTCTAAACCTTATCGTTCTAACGCTAATTATGCTTATTGTGCAATCTCGCGGTTCCAACGATCTGTCCATGCTTTAGCCTGTTGATTCACAAATTCCATATCCAGCTTGTTCAGCTTGCCAACTACGTCCGCACCATATGTTACGCCTTCAGCTTCTTCGGCATTCAATTCAACCTTCGTATTTACCGGGGAGTCCACTTTAGCTTTGGCGGATTTGGTTTGTACATCCTGGCTCAACTGCCAGTTGATGAATTCTTCGGCGAGTTCTTTGTTCTTACTGCCTTTCACGACATTGATCGTATTCATGACTGCATATGCACCTTCGCTAGGTGTAACAAACTTCGCATTTGGAACTGCAGCTTTCAGGTCTTTGAAGTACATTTCCATAATCGGTCCGCCCGCAATCTCTTCTTGGGAGAACATGTTCACGAATTCGGAAGTTTGCGTGTAGAATTTAACAACGTTGCTGCTTAATTTTTTCAGTTCCGCAAATGCTGCATCTTCATTAAACGTTTCGTTTCCGGCTACACGGGAAGCTGCATCCAATACCATTGGGCCTGCTGTTGCCGTAATATTCGGAATGGTCAGGTTACCCGCAAACGCCGGGTCCCACAGATCTGCCCATGAAGTGACTTCTTTGTTAACGAGGTCTGGATTATAAGCGATTCCGAGCTGTCCAACCGTATAGGCCGGGCCGTAATCTTCGCCAAGCGGTGCTTTGGCAATATCATAAATATCATTCACATTCGGAATTTTGGAGCGGTCGATTTTCTCAAACAAACCTTCATCAATACCTTGCTGTGCATAGTAATCGGACAAATAGATCACATCCACATTGGATGTACCTTGGCGGATTTTGTTCAAACGCTCAGCGTTGTTACCCACTTCAAGCACGATGTCTACATTATGTTCTTTTTCAAATGGACCAAATACTTCTTCATTGAAGAAATCTTCCGAGAACCCCCAAGTGGAGATGACCAGCTTAGTTGGCGCCGTGCCTCCGCTGCCTGATCCGCCTGTTGCGTTCTCTGTGCTGCTGCCGCAACCTGCAAGTAATACCGATGTCATTGCCACTGCCGCCAAACCGCTAATCCACTTTTTCATCATGATCTGATTCCCCCTGATATGTGTGATTTAACAACCCAAACCATTAAGTTGAACTAGCTTGATAACGCATTTCACCTAGAAAACAGAAAGAACCTGGAGAAACGAAGTGTTCGCCTAAAAGCTTTCTGAAAGAAAGCTTCTTCGAAAGCATAAGCTATCACAAGATTTCTACCTTTATTAAAGGGAATAAAAGAAATCTGGGGATAACAGCGATCGGAAGGTCTTCTGATTTTCGAAGGGTACATGCGTTATTTAGGGCTAGTTCAACTTAAAAAACAAAAAGAAAAGCATTCTTGTATAAACAAGAACACTTTTCTTCGTAAACAAAGGAAAGCGACACCCGCTGCCGGTACATCATCGGTTTCTGCTTCAGAATCAATCCGAAGTCAGACGCCATCATATGAAATTGTTTGGAATCCGAATGATGAATTAGAATCGTTCGCACCGCATGCATCGAACCTGTCGATCCATCCTATGCTTGTTCCAATATCACATTCGTGATGGCCCACTGCGTGGACGCATCGTAATCCCGTAATACAGCTTCGATTGGCAAACCCATGTGCTGCTCCAACTTCTCCCTGAATTTCTTCTTATACAAGACAGACATGCGGAAGTCCACTTCCAGCTTCAAGCCGGGGGCCTCCCCTTCCAGGGCGTCAGAGCGCGGTGAACGTCGGTGCTTCGCGTAGAAGGTTACAATGTTCTGATCAATGGTCACTCTCAGGAGAGTGGTCCCAAAGCCGAACAGTTCCTTCGAAATTTCGTTATAATACTGGCACATCTTCTTCTTGCTCTCATTGCTGTCCAGCAGTTCCATGAACTCACCCACATCATTTACTACCGTACGTTCGACGTGTTAACACGATTGATTATACATATATCTACGATTTTAGGCAACCCAAAAGATATAGTTAACATGCAAATAACACATAAAAGCGAACGATAGGTATAAACTAGCGAAAACAATTCGTAAATATTCACCGTGAGCGTGCTTAGCGTTACCTGTATCTCTTTTCTCTATTATTCTTGCTTAAAAACCCAATTTTGATACTCGTTCTCTGGATGAAACTCAAAACGACTGAGCATCACCTTTTCCTGATCCGCCTTGAACCGTGGCGTACTTTTTCTTGTAGTAAATGAGACAAAAATCCCACAAAGGACGGTGAGGTCACATAGCCAAGTGAACCTGCATCCGTCCCTTCTGGGACATTATTAATATAAGAAATTATAAAGCCGACGTTGGATGTTGCTGCAATGCCTCTAAACCCAATGCAAGCGCACCGCATAGTCCTGCGTGCTGGCCCAATCCCGGCTGGACAATATATTGATCGATATGTTGCGTTATTGAGGCTGCATTCACATAACCATTCAGATTTCGTACAACCCGCTCCCGGATCATGGGGAACAGATGACTTTGCTGCATCACCCCTCCGCCCAAGATGACCTTTTGCGGGGAATGAAGCAGAATGGCTGTCGTGATGGACTCCGCAATGTAAAAGGATTCGATCTCCCAGGCAGGGTGGTCTGCCGGCAGTTCGCTGCCAGGGCTCTGCCAACGGGCTTGAATGGCTGGCCCCGCAGCCATGCCCTCCAAGCAATCGCCATGATACGGACATAATCCGGCAAAATGATCCTCCGGGTGCCGTCTCGTCCGGATGTGCCCACCCTCTGGGTGCAGCAATCCATGCACACGTTTACCTCCCGCTACAAGTCCAATCCCAACACCTGTGCCGATTGTATAATACACACAGTTTTCCAATCCCTTTGCTGCTCCCCAAGTGACTTCTCCAAGGGCCGCTGCATTCACATCCGTATCCCATCCGAAGGGAATCGGGAATTCGCGCTTCAAGGTTCCAATAACATTACAGTTTCCCCACCCTGGCTTGGGCGTTGTTGTAATGTAACCACAGGTGGGGCTATCCGGTTGCAGATCAATCGGACCAAAGGAGCCGATTCCGATTGCGGCTACTCCTTTATCCCTGAAATAGTCAATAACCTTCGCCAGTGTGGTCTCTGGATGTTCCGTTGGAAAGCTGCACCAATCTTCAATTCCCCCTCGCTCATTACCTACACCACATACAAACTTTGTTCCACCGGCTTCTATTGCTCCTATACGCATCTTGCTGTCCCCCTAGTGCTCATTTCAATTGGACTTCAGCTCGGATAGGGGATAGCTCGTAGATATGAAGCGAAGCAAATACTACATCCTTATTTTCGGACTGAACAGAGATTCCCTCAGAACCCGCATCCGGATAGATCAGATCGGTAATCACCGCTTGACCGTCATTGGCAAATACCTCTACGGATGAGTAATCCACAAAGATACGCAGATGTTGGTTGCCGTCCACTGCTTTTAATCCAGCTGCATGGCGACCCAGGAAATGTTCATGAAAATCGATAATACCCGATCGACTGCGATCAACATATACCTCATTCTGACGAACGTCCACGCCGATGAGAGTTTCATTGTCCGCACCACTTCGTAATGCAAATTGAACAGATTGATCAGAAGGCCATTCCGCATGAATCTCATAGTTTACAAGGCCCAAGGTGTTCAACTGCTCACTCACTTGTCTAATAGAAGTATTCTGTAAGGACAGTACTGGCGTGCGTGCGTGCTCCAGCTCGCGTACAGGACGCTGAACCAGCAGGACTTCTCCGTCCCTTTTCTCCAATGTCAGCTCTCTCGCAATGGTCATCGCGCCGCGGTATGCTTCGGTTGGTGTCTGATTGGCATACATCCAGTTGCTCATCCAGCCCATAAACAGACGTCTGCCGTCTTCGGCCGGAATGTCGGACCAACTGACCCCTGCGTAGTTATCCCGACCATGATCAAGCCAGCGAACGGTATGGGAAGCTTCATCAGGAACAAATGTAATGCCATCAAAATCTCCGGTGAAGTATTGCGTTCTGGAGCCTTCTTTGAAGGCCGGATCTGCACCAATGCTGACGAGCATCACCCATTTCTCCTGGCTCGCATCTCCATCCACGGCCAGCGGGAACAGATCAGGGCACTCCCATACGCCATCATGCGAACCGATCCCTGCGCCGAATTCACTGCCCAGTGTCCAATCCTTCAGATTGGGGGAATGGTACAGACATACCGTTTGACCACAAGCGATAATCATAATCCATTCCTTGGTCTGTTCATGCCAGAACACTTTGGGATCACGGAAATCCACGAACGACTCATGCTCCAGTACCGGATTGCCCTCGTATTTCATCCATGTTCTGCCGCTATCCTTGCTATATGCGAGGCTCTGAGACTGAACGGGAGGATTGTTAGGCACCTCCTGATGATGGGTGAAAATAGCCACAAGTCCTGGCTCATCGTCAAAGAATCCGGACGTATTGTTCCAGTCCACCACGGCGCTGCCGGAGAATATCATGCCATGCTCATCCGGCGCCAAAGCCACAGGCAGCTCTTCCCAGGTAACCAGGTCCTTGGTCACCGCGTGTCCCCAATGCATCGGTCCCCATGTTGTGCCAAATGGATGATGCTGATAGAACAAGTGATACTCGCCTTTGAAAAATACCATACCGTTGGGGTCATTCATCCAATTTTTCTTGGGCGAGAAGTGATAGGCGCCCCGGTAATCCGTTGTTGAAATGGTAGACATGTTGGTTTACTCCTTTGATTCAAACCGTTGAAGAGGAGACTTGCTTCACTCACGCACCTTAATGCTATGTACGGCAGAGTCTCCTCATCGAGTTTGTTTTATTGGGTATTGCGGTCATATCCCGCTTGTTTAATTTGAAGCCACTCTTGCAAGCCAAGACGATCCAGCTCTTTCAGATAAGCATCCCACTCCTGATCGATCTTTCCGTTCTGATACCATTCCGTGCGCATACGCAGCACATAGGCGAACAGATCGGTCTCAATCGTGGAGAGGCGGTCGAGTTCATCAATCGAGAAGAACACTTTTGGATAGACGTTTTCTGCTTTCATATGTGGAACCATAACTTTGTCAAGCAATTCCATACGCCATGCGGCATCATCCGGTTTGGTCGTGTATTTATCATAGTAACTGTCGAGAATGGCCAGTGGTCCTGATATACTCGTTTTCTGTCTGAGCTCAACAGGTGCAGAGCCTTCCAGCGGAAGATGCTTCAGCATGCCTTTGGCTTCATCGAATTCAAATATATTCTGCTGTGTCTCATCGCCGTAGGTTCCCCAGTTGTTCTGCACGGATTGGAGCGGATCGTACAATTGGTCCACCCACTTCGCCGTGGATTCCAGATTTTTATTGCTACTCGTAATAACCATACGTCCGCGGTCGAGACCAATACCATTCGTACGTGCAACATTAACCTCTCCATTGGGCCCGGCAACCGGAGGCAGAACATCATAGGTATCATTCATGCCTGTAATGTTGGCCTTATCCCAAGTGAAGTACATGCCATACTTGTTGTCTTTGCCCTTGGCCAGATACGTATTCCAATCCTGCTGATACGCTTCGATGTCCACGAGACCTTCCTGAACCAATTCGTGAATATATTTGACCGCTTCCTTGTAGCCTTCATCAGCTGCCGTGAATACCACTTTTCCATCGTTGGTTACAACCGTGTGATCCGAGTTCTCTCCAAGTCCAAATGCGGCAAAGAGAAATGTCAGATCTTCTCCGCCAGGCTTGTTAATGAAAGACAACGGGATTTCGTCCGCCTTACCATTACCGTTGGGATCCTGGGTTTTGAACGCAATCAGCACTTGTTTCAGCTCTTCGGTCGTCGTTGGCATCTTCAATCCAAGCTTGTTCAGCCACTCCACATTGATCCAGGGCAAGTCATCAACCGCCTGTATGCGCTGCTTGCCACTTCCGAGCTCCTCAATCCAGGGAAAGGAATAAATATGTCCGTCTGGAGCTGTAATCATGCTTTTGTATTCGGGAGCTTCCTCCAGCACCTTTTGCAGATTCGGCATGTATTGCTCAATCAGGTCTTCCAGTGGAATGATGGCCCCGTCCTTCGCCAGTTTCAGGAGATCATAATCCCCATAACCTGCGTCAAAAATAGCATCCGGCAAATCACCGCTGGCTACCGCCAGGTTTCTTTTTTCCGCGAACACATCACTCGTATAGTTCTTCCAGTTGATATGCACATTGGTTTTCTCTTCGAGTCTCTTGTTAATCAGCTTCTCGTTCGGATCAGACGGAGCCAGGGGAGAGCTCTGTGTTATAAAATTCAATGTCACTTTGCCATCAGGTGACTGAGCTTCACTCGCTGCACCGCCTCCTCCCCCGCCACAAGCCGAGAGCAGGAGCATAGCTGACAACATGGAAATGGATGCCGTTGTAGCGGCTTTTCTGGACTTGTTCACTTTTTTCATGATAATGACCTCCGTGGATTATGTTGGATCGAGCGCGATATATTTCAGGCTGTTCACTATTTGAGCGAACCTACCATGACACCTTTTTCGAAATATTTCTGAAAGAACGGATACATGATGATGAGTGGCAGACTCGAAATGACAATGGCTGAATATTTGATCATTTCCGAGAGCCGTTTCAGTTCTGCCATCGCAAGCTGATCACTGATCATGCCCGGTGCAGCCTGATTCTGAATCAGAATGGAGCGCAGAACGAGCTGTAACGGATGAAGGTTCGGGTTGTCCAGATAGATCATGGCGTCAAAATAGGAATTCCACTGCCCTACAAACGCGTACAACGCGAGGACAAAAATGATAGGTTTTGATAACGGAATGACGATCTGGAAGAAAATCTTCATCTCGGAGGCGCCATCCACATTGGCGGCTTCTCTCAGTTCTCGCGGTACCCCTTTGAAGAAGGTTCTGGAGAGAATGATGTTCCATACGTTGACTGCGCCTGGGATGATAATGGCCCATACCGTGTCCAGCATGCCGAGATTACGAACAAGCAGATAGGTAGGGATCAAACCGCCACCGAAGAACATCGTGATGATAAATATAATCATGAAAAACCCTCGCCCAGCCAGCCTATCATCAGATAAGGCATACCCTGCAAATATGGAGACGGTCACCGTCACGAGTGCAAAGGAAACCGAGTACAGCACCGCATTGGCAAATCCTCGAATCATGGCCGGATTGGATAGAATCATCTGATACCCGTCCAGACTCCAGTCGGATACATTGAAGGACAATCCCCGATTCAGCAGCACAGTAGGGTCCATAAATGAGGCGATAACGATGTAAATCAAAGGAACGACCACAACCAGTACAGCACAGGTGAGAAAGATGGCGTTCAGTGCGAGGATCAGACGATCCATTCCCGTGTGTTTGACTACCATGGATAATACTCCTTTCCTAATAGAGGCCTTCGCCTTCATTCAATTTCTTCACAATCAGATTCACAGTCACCAGCAAAATGACATTGATGACCGAGTTGAACAATCCCACTGCCGCAGAATAAGCGTAATCTCCGGACTGCAAGCCCACCTTGTAGACATACGTGGCAATGATCTCGGAGGAAGGCAGGTTCATGGACGTCTGCATCAGGTAGGCCTTCTCAAATCCAATCGACATGATTCCGCCAGCGGCAAGAATAAATACGATAGCCATAATCGGACGAATCGTCGGAAGGTCGATGTGGCGAATACGCTGAAGTAGATTGGCTCCATCCAGATTGGCTGCATTGTGAAGTTCCGGATCGACATTGGCCAAAGCAGCGACATAAATGATGGAAGCCCAGCCTGCTCCGGTCCAAATATCCGACAAAATGTAGATCCAGCGGAAATATTCCGGCTCGGACATGAACATGATTGGATGACCGGTAATCCATGTCGCGAATTGGTTAACCGGTCCTGTCGGGGATAGGAAGATGAACAGCATACCCACAACGACAACAACCGATATGAAGTTGGGTGCATACAGAAACAATTGAATATTTTTTTTCACTCCAGCTTTACGTACCTGATTGAGCATAAGAGCAAGTAGAATGGGCACCGGAAAACTGAATATCAACCCCAAAAAGCTCAGTTTAAGCGTATTCATTAAAATGATATCGAAATTGGGTGAAGCTATAAATTTCTCGAAATGCTTCAGTCCTACCCACTCACTGCCCATGATGCCTTTGATTGGACTAAAATCCTTAAATGCGATAATGGCTCCGTACATCGGGATGTATTTGAAGATAAGGGTCAGGATCAGAGCTGGTGCGAGTAACAAATACAAAAAATAATTCTTTTTGAACTGCTGCATCCTGTGACCGGTTGATGTCCTCTCTTTCAACGCCCTTCCTGTACCCTTTTTGGTATCCACCGTGTTATCCAACACATGACCTCCGTTCATTCCTGAAGTTGACAATTGTTTGTAGTAAGGGCTTTCAATATTTACAATTGCTCATTTAATAATTTACAATTTAGCAGGTAATCTAGGCATTAGTCAATACATTTTGTAAAAAAATAATTGTGCATTTGATAACATTTTGTGTGTTTTTTGAGTTATGAATGTGCATTAAATGGTATATATAACGTTTACTATTTAGCCTTCAACCTGTCATTTTCCTTATCAGAGGTAGGATATTTTGTACTAATTATCATTTGTAACGAAACTTCTGAATATAAATAATAGCGCATTATCTGAATTAAAAATGTAAACTAAATTGTGCATATGTAAAATTGAGATTGCTATTTGTTTCGATCTATTATACATTTGACTAAGATAATACTATGGACGACCATATGATCATTAGAGGTGAAGCACTAGATGGCAAAAGAAAAGGTTACGATACAGGACATCGCGGATGCTTTGGGCATCTCCCGGAATACAGCTTCCAAAGCCTTGAATGATAGCGGAAACATCCCGGATGAGACACGTAATCGTGTAATTAAAAAAGCAATTGAACTTAAATATAAACAGTTTGCCTATATGGAAAATGAGCATGTTCTAACCAAAGCTCCAAGCAATATCGCCCTGTTAACGGAAAATCTGCCCAATACATCTCACTTTGGTTCAATGTTAATCAGCGGTCTGGAGAAAAGAATCAGCGCAGAGGGGTACAATCTCTCCATTCATATTGTGCGTGAGGTTGATCAGGATTCACTTACACTTCCTAACAATTTTGATATTTCCAACGTAGATGGCATCATCTGCATTGAATTGTTCGATCTGAAATATACGCAGCTTATTACCGATCTGGGAATTCCCACAATCTTCATCGATTGCGCTTCTGACATATGTTTTCCGGAATTTCATGCAGATTTGCTGCTGATGGAGAATGAGCACAGCACGTACCAGTTAACCAGAAAGTTAATTGAGAGCGGTTATAACCATATTGGATTTGCCGGGGATTACAATCATTGCAAAAGCTTTAATGAACGTTGGGTAGGGTATCAGCGGGCCATGCTGGAAGCGGGCCTGCAGGTCGATCCATCCGAATGCATTGTGGATGATGACCGCCTGTTCTTCTCGAAGCCCGGCTGGTTGAACGAGCGAGTAGCGGAGATGAAGTCACTGCCTGATGCGTATGTGTGTGCCAACGACTTTATCGCAGTCGATCTCATCAGAGCTTTGAGAGCGAGGAGTGTTACAGTGCCGCAGGATATCGTCATATGCGGCTTTGATAACGCACCTGAATCACGGATTATTGAGCCTGCATTAACGACGGTTCATATCTACAGCAACGAAATGGGCATCAAGGCTGCGGAGATGCTGTTATCCCGGATTGATCATCCGTCACAGCCTTATCAGGTCTCGCATATCGTGACCAAACCGATCATACGGGAGTCCACTCCCACACTTATGAATGCCAATCCACAAACCGTTTAACTTATCTCATGAATCTCTAAAAAAATAAATAGCCGTATCTTTCACGCAGAGTAGATCGTGAAGGATACGGCTTTTTTTAAAGGGACTTCTATATGCCCTTTGTATGATGCATTCACAATATGATGCGAACAGGACGCAGCCTTTAACCAACATTCGTAGCTCCGTGCTACACGGATGCCTTGGATGCTCCTTTGGCCGAACGTACCTCTGTGCGAATCAAATTAAAGATCATAAAGACCAGAACAACGAGTTGTGGAATAAAGGTCTCCCATGTCGGATACATGCCAAGCCAGCCAATCGTTGGCAGACTCGGCACAACATGAGCCCCCAGCGCTGCTGAGACTTGAAGGGAGTGAATACTCTCTCCAAGGAAACGAAATACCAGATAATAAATCAGCAGCGTAGCGGTCAGGAAAAACCATCGTACAGGCAGACGTACACTGAACTGAATAATGGCCACAGCCAATACAATCAGGATGAGCAATGCTGCCCCCATACCGATCAACATCTGCGAGGTATCAATTGCAGGCGCCATGCCAATATAAAAGATCGCAGTCTCCGCACCTTCTCGCAAGATGGCGAGTCCCGCCACAGCAAAGAGTGACCACAGACTCCCCCTTGCCAGTGCACCACCTACCTGTCGCTGTACATAACTATTCCAGGAGCGGGTATTCGATTTGCTATGCATCCAATGTCCAACCGTCAACATTAGTACAACGGCTGCAAGCCCCGTATACCCCTCAATCATCTCCCGTGTGCTACCCGATGATGCCACAGCAAGGGTCAGCGACAGTACAACGGCCAGCGCCGCACTAAGCAGCAGACCACTACCGGCACCAGCCCAGATCCAGCGCCGGGCCGCAGTCTCGCCACTTTTCTTGGCATAAGCGAGCAATGCAGCCAGTACCAGAATGGCTTCCAATCCTTCGCGAAGCAGGATCAATGCTGCATCCCATGCCGTGTATGAGGTAGTAGCCGTTAACGGCTCCAGCCGATTGATCATGCGGGTTACAACCTCGGTTGCCTTCGCCGTATTGGGCGGATTGGAGACGACATATCCGGATGCTTCCGCCATTTCATTCTCAATGGCCGTATATGAAGCGGGAGATGATATTTGTACCTGACCTTCAACCAAAGGCCAGGCCACGATAAACTGCTCCAATCCCGTTGCAGCAGAAGTGGTATCCCCGGCTTGGATCTGCTGCTCTATTTGCTCCAGTAATTTCAGCAGGTCGGACAATGAAGAAACACCAGAGGATGCTGACGTATCCTCAACTTCCCCTTCCTTGAGTGTCCCTGCACTGTAGTCCGTGAGCAACGTGACTAGTTCCTGCATACGCTCTGTTGCCTGTTCTTCCTTGCGGGGCTCGGCCTGCATTGAAATACGAACCAGGCTGATGTCTTTTTCCAACTGGCTGTATACGCCAAAATGATCCTGACGGATCGGAGCTTCGGTGCCTTTCCAGGCCGTAACAATCCGTTTATAGGCAAGCTCTGCCTGGGTCCAATCGCCCTGTTCCATTGCACTCAAACTTTTACGTGCGTCTGGCAGCAGCCTTCCGGCCGCTTTACGGCCTGCGTCGCTGCTCTCTTCCGCACCCTGAAACGCCTCAATGTACTGATTGGTCGCACGGGCAAGATCCGCCAATGCTTTCTTGGCAGCATCAGAATCATTGCCCGACAGTGCCTGTTCCGCTTTAGACAAAGCTTCAACTACAACGCTGGCGGTCGTCGCAACCTGATCTGCGTTCTGCTCCGGCACCAACGTGCTGGCAGCATCCCACAGTTGCCGGAATTCGGCGACGTCCTCCGTGGCTTCTGCCAGCTTGCCCTGTCCCGCTTCAACCAAGGCGCTGCCCACAGGCGGCAATAGACTATCCAGTTGTTTTTGCACGGACTGCTCATTGTTTTGGAGCCCCTCAGCAGAAGCGTGTGGCATGCCCGGTAAACGAATTACACTGGACCCCACCATCAGAAACACCAGCAGCATCAGCAAGGAGCGCATCAACCTTCCTTTGTGCAGCAGCCGCTTCTGCGCCTTCCGATCTGCGATCCTGCTCATCTTTGTCATCCTCCCCATTCCTCTGAAACCGATCAGTGCCATCTAACCTTCTACTAAATCAAGGTGTCCCCAATATATCCGCCATTCGTAATCCCCGGGAAACAGGCAAATACAGCACTGCCTGTGTGCACGGTATATTCGTTCAGCTTGTCGTTCTTTGCCAGTCGTTTCTGAATCGGAATAAACTGCTTCTCCAGGTCCCGTTGATAACTAATGAACAGCAAACCTGCATCCAGCTGTCCGGTCTTGGCATCGAGCCCACTCGAATACGAGTAGGAGCGGCGTAAAATTTGCTGACTGCCATCACCCTTCGCGAGACGCAGATGTGACGTTGCCGGAATGACAGGCTGTCCATCGGCAGACTTGGCCTTCAGATCTACCGGATCGAACTCGCCGCGGCTGCCGAGCGGCGCTCCGCTATCCCGGTGGCGGCCAAATGTCGCCTCCTGGTCTTTCAGTGTGGAGCGGTCCCACACCTCCACACGCATACGAACCCGGCGGACGGCCATATAGCTGCCGCCAGCCATCCATCCCGGACCGTCAGCAGGCTGCGCCCAGACGGTCTGGTCCATCAGCACGGCATCCGTTGTATCCGGATTGCCGGTGCCATCCTTGAAGCCGAGCAAGTTGCGCGGTGTTCCACCCGCAGGGTCAGCTCGGCCCGTGCGCTGGAATCCTTCCTGCGTCCAGCGCAATACCGCATGCCCGCGTGCGATGCGCGCGAGATTGCGGATGGCATGGAAGGCGACCTGCATATCGTCTGCGCAGACTTGCACGCACAGGTCGCCACCACACCACTGCGGGTCCAGCGCATCTCCGGCGAATGCCGGCAGATCGCGCAGGCCCTTGGGCTTCCGGCCCTGCAGCCCGAAGCGCCCGTCAAACAAAGAGGGCCCCACACCAAACGTCAACGTGGTTCGTGACGGTGTCAGGCCTGCCGCTTCGCCCGTATCGGTAGGGGGCGTATTCAGCGTTGTATTATGTTCGCCAATCATTTCTCCGGCGGCCATGGCAGCGGCGGCAGCCGTCCAGTTCTTGAACAGACGGCGGAGATCATCCGCACTTCCCGCCGTCACATCAAAGGCAGCGAAGCAGATGAAATCCTGAGCCGGGGTGGTGATGCCCGCCTGATGCTTGCCATAGAAGGGCAGGCCCTTGTCTGGCGCGGCCTCTTTCACTACCGCCGAACTGCTTTTGCGGCCCAGCGCCATCAGTCCGCTGGCACCGCCTCCGCCCAAGAGCAGACCCAATCCGGCCACGCCGGTCAGCTTCAGCATTTCACGCCGTGACAACGGCTTTTTCAGCGAATCCTTTTTCTGCTCAGTCATTGTTCTACACTCCCAGTACTTGTCCCATGTTCGACAGTGGCTCAGCCAATGCATCCAGGTTCTGACTCAGCTTCTTCACGTCTTCATCCTTCAGCTTCTCATAGGAAACGTACCCGTCTCCATCCTTGAATGGAGCAAGCTCTTTCTCCAGCGCATCGAATCGGTCCGCAATTTGCTGATTCAGATCCTTGTCTTTGGCAGCCAGATCATCCTTGAGCAGGTTATAAATCTCGTGTGCTCCCTCTACATTCGCTGCAAAATCATACAAATCCGTATGGGAATAACGTTCTTCTTCACCGGTTACCTTGCTGGAGGAAACCTCATTCAGAAGTTCTACCGCACCCGTTACCATCAGACTCGCATCGATATCCATCGTCTCGACTTTAGCACGCAGGAGCTTCGCATCACTTAACAATGTATCCGCAAAGTCAGTCATGCCTTCGGTCGTCTTGTCTTCCCAAAGTGATTTCTCAATCCGGTGGAATCCGCGCCAGTCGGCAGCCTCCACATCTCCGTCACGTGCATCGATATTCGGGTCAAGATCGCCAAGTGCTTCGGCTACCGGTTCAATGCGTTCATAATACATACGAGCTGGTGCATATAATGATTTGGCAGTCTCCAGATCACCAGCTTTCACGGCATCCGTGAACTTCTCCGTTTGCTTCACGAATTCATCGATCTGCTCAATTGCAAACGCGCGATAGCCATCCACTGCGGTTGTATAATCGCTCCCGGTCGCTTCCTGATCTGCTGCATCCGTGGTTTCTGTGGAAGTTTGGTTTTCGCTTTGAGCAACAGGCGTTTCTGCCTGCTTGTCCGAAGCCGCTTCATTATTGCCGCAAGCGGCGAGTAAAACCGAAGTTGCCAGCACAACAGCCGGCAATGTCAATATTTTTTTCAACACGATACACTCCCTATGGTTAGACTGATTTGTCTATACTCGTGCGATTAATATGTCGATGAGTACAAACCCTTGGATTAACGTTCATTTAATGATAATGATTATCAATTTCGGTAATGACATCATAATTCCGGCGCATACTTATGTCAATATGAAAATAAGGGGACCGGTTTAATCATATACTCAGGTGGAAAATACCGGGTATTAATTCCCTTGAAAACATAGACAAACTTCGTCATCAGCCGTTAAAATGAGACAAAATGTCTAGATTACTTTAATTTATCAAATTGGAGGCTCATGCCATGAAATGCCCAGTATGTAATCATGAAAATGGAAATGCCAGTTTTTGCGAGAGGTGCGGCGCTAATCTAGCCCCTTCCTCCCCTACTGCAAATTCCGCTCAGGAGCAACAATCCGCTGCTGCCGAACCTGAATATACCCGTTGGTCGAGCACACAGACGACACCTTCTCACGCTCCCATTTCTCCCAACACACCTTCTGCTCCCAGACCTGTACAACATGTATCCGACTCTTCCAGCACAGAGGGCGCTTCATCTTCAGGAGACAAAAACACCAATCAGTGGAATAACATCGTACAAAATGAGAAATTTCAGCAAGCCAAAGAAGTAAGCAAACAGTATCTATCCTATTTCCTTAGTGTGCTCACTCGTCCTTATCAAACCATGAAAACCGTTGGTGAACAGCACTCTCTTAACGGCTGGATCACGATGGCTCTGATTGCGGTCCTATCCTCTACATACTTTTTGATTACATTCGGCCGGATGGATATGGACGGATTGTTCATTGGCGGGTTTATCAGACCGCTATTGTTCACCGCCATTTCCTTGATCGTTGCGATCGCATTGATGTATGCCATACTGAAGATTGAGAAAATAACGTTTCGCCCCAAAACGCTGGTTGCCCAGTTTGGATCATTACTAGTTCCCGCTGTAGCGTCGCTCGTTCTGGCGAATCTGTTTATTGTTATCTCGTATTCCATCGCTATCTTCTTCCTCGTTGTCTCGTATTTGATTATCTTTGTATCTCTTAACACGGTGCTGTTCCAGTATCCGCTGAATCGTACGAAGGCAGCCATCGATAGCATGTACAGCGTGTTGATTGCCAATGTTGTATTGTTTTTTATTCTATCTCGCTTTCTGGGCACTACAATCATTGGATTGATTAGTTTCATGTTTTCTCCATACGGTCGTATGTAGTATCTAGTTCAAAAGCTCTTACGAAGGCTCTCCCTGCTTATGCGAGGAGGGTCTTCTTTTGTTTTCAACGTCAGCAGATTGCACTCGTTGCGTTCCATACACTATAATGTGTAGTGTAAAAGGTATGTCCTTTTTTACGTAAGGATATGAGGTGAGAAACACTCCATGCTTATATCGGATCTGCACCATTGTCATTAACACTACATTATGTAGTGTATTGTTGTGATCATTTATTTTATTAAGAAGGGTAGAGGAAATGGATATGAATATGAATCATATGCAAATGGAGCACGAGGCAGGGACATCCTATCTTTGGCTTATCATTGGGGCAGTCGTTCTATTGCTCTCCATCGCAGCTTATATCTGGTCTTCACGCACCCAGAAGTCTGTACTGGCACATATGAAGAAGAATGAACGAGCTGTGATTAAAAAGAAAACCCGATCTATCCGCCTGGCTGCTCATGCACTACTGGGGGTATCGATCATTGCGTTTGTTCTTTTCTTCATGCAGGGCGCATTTACCAAGTATGACGTTGCGGATCTGAATGCCGGTGCTGCGATCGAAGTGACTGACGATAAATACTACGGAGCCGATCATACGGAAGAGCCGATTCAATATGAGATGACCATCCCGACATCGGGGCCTCATAACCCGCATGATATCAAATTTGGATTCTACACCGATTTCCCCGGCTATCCATATCTAGTACATAATCTAGAGCATGGGGATATCATCATTTATTACCGTGAGAATGCAAGTGATGAGCTGAAGGAGCATCTGAAATACCTTGCCAAGTTCCGCAAAGCTGGATCAGGTATTCTCGCTGTACCGAACAAAGACATCCCCGAGGGCAGTGAGGTCATCGTGACGGCATGGACCAAAACGATGAAGCTGGACCAATTCGATGATGCCAAAGTAGGCACTTTTATTAATAAATATATTAATCAGGGACCTGAGAAGATCCCTGCCTCCATCCGCCAGGGTGGCGGGACGATGTAATGCCCTCTTTGTAGTAACAGCAGCAAATGGTTCCTGCAATCATGGGGAGTCCAAGAGATGAGATATCCATTTATACGTTTCAAACAAGATAAGCTCCTGGATCTACTTGATCCGGGGGCTAATTCTTTATCATGCAGATGCCGATATTTTAAATAGAAATGAAATACATATATGTACGTTAGCAAAGTAGCAAACGCATTCCCAATAAGAAGATTCATCCAACTTCAATATAAGAATTCATAGTCCTACATATCAAGGGGGAACATTTCTACTAATGAACAGTTTGTTTATGCGTATCTTTTTATTTTTTTCCTGTCTGATGCTGGCGGCAGGAGCCGTTCTTGGCATTACCATGTATCGCTCATCTGCACAGCTGGTTGAACAATCGATGGGCATGCAGGCACAGGCTGTTGCCGAACGAGCAGCGCAATCCATCGACACCTCCCTGTATGCGCCACTTAGTACAGGACAGGATCAAACCGAGTATTACGATACATTGCGCGAACAACTCAGCCAGCTTCGCCAGTCCAATGGATTGAAGTATCTATACACGCTTGGTAAGCGTGAAGATAACGGAGCCGCATCGTATTATTACGTGGTGGATGGCGCTGCTCCGGATGTGGAAGAGGATGATTTCTCTCCCTACGGGTCCCCAGAAGAGAACCACTATGTGGGAATGCTGCAAGCCTTTGCACAAAACGAACCTTTCCGGGGCGATCTGACCCAGGATGAGTACGGCGCAACGATTACAGCCTATGTACCAATTCACGGGGCTAATGGGGAACTGCTTGGTCTGGTTGGCGCCGACCTCGACTCCACCGCCGTCTACGAGTTAATGACACGCAATCGGATGACCATGATCTGGACTGCCCTTGCCATCGTATTACTCAGCGTGCTGCTGGTCTATGGATTTGCTCATTATTTGACCCGTCCTCTGGTGAAACTGAAGAAGATCATTGCTGAGGTGGGCAATGGTGATCTGACCGTCGATGTCGAGCTTGGACGGAAGGATGAGGTCGGACAACTGGCTTCGGAGTTCAAACATCTGGTCACGGATACAAGAGATGTCATGACAGGCATCCGCAAAAGCTCCGATTCCCTGCTGCAAGCAGCCGAAGGGGTATCCAGACACTCGCAGGCGACAGCGGAAGCCAGCCAGCGCATTGCTGAGCACACGGATCACACAGCCAAAGGGGCTGCGGAGCAGGTTGCACGCGCGGGGGAAGTTACTGTAGCGATGGAGGAAATTACACGCAGCATGCAGCATATTGCGAATTCATCTTCCATGGTGGCTGATGTATCCGAGGAGACGACCCATAACGCGATACAGGGCCAGACCAACATCAACACCGCGATCGACCGCATGGACAAGATTCATCAGGCCAACGCCCAGATGGAAGCATCTACCTCCCAGCTTGCGCAATACTCCAGCAAAATTGAATCGGTAGCCCACATGATGAAGGGCATCGCTTCTCAGACCAGTCTGCTGGCATTAAATGCAAGCATTGAAGCTGCTCGGGCCGGGGAACATGGCAGCGGATTCGCCGTTGTTGCTTCCGAGGTTCGGAAGCTTGCGGGGGAATCAGAGCAATCGTCCCAGCATGTGACTGAACTGATCGCCGAAATGACGAGACAGACTGCCGTTTTATCTTCGCATATGTCGGCCAGTACCTCAGAAGTTCAAGCCGGTCTTGCTGTTGTTCAGGAAGCAGGACGTTCATTCACGTCCATTCATTCCGGCATTGAGACGATGAATGAACGCCTGCACGAAGTGTCCGCCGCTTCCGAACAGCTCTCCGCCAGTGCAGAAGAAGTATCCGCTTCCGTTGAGGATATGGAACATATCTCGCGCAAGTCCTCTTCCAGCATTCAGGAAGTATCGGCTGCAACTGACGGGCAACTTCAATCGATGGATGAGATGAGTACGTCCGCGGAATCCCTTCGTGTGTTGTCTAGTGAATTGAACGGGTTGATAAGCCGATTCAAAATATAAATCGGATTGCAGATGGGCATTCCATGGAGCCCACCGGATGAATACAAAAAAGCCGCAAGGCAGGGAACAGGAACATGGGGCTTACCCCATTCCTGCTCACTCTGCCTGCGGATTTTTATTGTTCTACCTTTAATGGAGGCTGGCCTTGCGGCTGCCTGAATTAATAACGCTGCGGAGCAGCTTTTTTGCCCAAATCCGTCATGTATGTGAAGAACGCTTCTGGATCGGTATCATACACGAGTTGTACTGGACGTCCGTCTGCTTGTTCCACCGTACGGCCTTGGCTTGGACCATCCGGAATAACAATACAGTTCACCGTTTTCTTCTTCACGATGTCTTCACGTCCAACGGAAGCCGTAGTCAACACATCCCACAGATAGTACGTGGAATTCGTTTCACTGTACACCAGTGGCGGACATCCTGCGTAACAGTTACCCAGGAAGTCAACGCCTTCAAAGCGGCGCTCTGCAGCCCAACGGTTACGTACAGCAGGTGTCAGAGGCACTTTGTTCGTGCTTTCCAGGGCTACCAGATCAATCTGGATACCGCTCTGCCATACACGGTAAGCCGCTTCCGGGTCCCAGAATACGTTCCATTCTGCTGTACCATCATGCTCAGGCTCTTCAACGTTCCCTCTTTCGAACGTACCACCCATCCACACGAGCTTGTCGATTTTCTCTTCAATGTCTGGTGCTTCGTCCAGTGCACGCGCGAGGTCAGTCAGCGGCCCTGTGAACAGGAGCAGCGTTTTGCCTTCGGTGTTGCGCACTTTCTCAATCAGATGCTGATGAGCCGGAACGGCAGACAAAGGAGCTTCCATTTTGCCGGACTCGTTCAGTACTGGAAGTGCATCTACATAGAAGGAGTGCAATCTCCACGCCGCAGGAAACGGATTCTTCCCTCTGGAGTTGGATTTCGCTACCTCTACGGAATATGTGCCGAAGCGATCGATAATTTTACGGCTGGCATCTGTAGCTGGCTCCAGATATCCATCTGCCGGAATAACCGATACACCGGTTACATTTACGTTGTCCATTTGCAGAAGCATGAACAGCGATACGAGGTCATCCACGCCGCCGTCATGGTTAAAGTACACATTAAGTTGGTTCGTCATGCTTGTTTTCATCCTTCCCCCTGGTTGTCCCATTGATGTTCATCCCGTCCGTCTGCCTGTGGCTGACGTTACCTCTATTATGTCCCAAAACCCTTGGCCACGTAAACCTTCCTCGCACAAAGAAAATAGCGACCAGTTCTGTTTCTGCTGATATTTTACAGTTCCCCCATTCCATCTCAGCATTTGCCCGAAGCAGCCTGCACTCCAATAGGAAAATGAAAAAAAACAAGGACAGTGGGCTAGAGGCCCCACTGTCCTTGTCTGAATCTATCCATCGATTACATGGATTGTTTTTGTTTCTCTTTGGCTTTCTCTGCAACAGGCACATACTTGCCTGGCCAGAAAGCCCATTTGCCCAGCAACGTTGTAATGGCTGGCACCATGAACGGTCGAACAAGGAACGTATCGAGCAAGACACCCGCAGCCGTGATAATACCGAACTGCACCAGCACCTGTATAGGCAGTGTTGCCAGCACGGCAAACGTACCTGCGAGAATCAGACCTGCGGAAGTAATAACAGATCCGGTTTCACCCACACCTTCCTTGATCGCTTGGCGAAGTGGCATCGTTTTGCGTTTTTGCCAGATGCTTGAGATCATGAAGATGTTGTAGTCCTCACCCAGCGCCACAAGGAATACGAAGGAATACAGCGGAATCGCTCCCTGAATGGCGTCTGCTCCCAATCCATAGTGAATAATGAGCCAACCCAGGCCCAATGCAGAGAAGTAGGATAGTACTACTGTCGCGATCAGATACGCCGTCGCTACGACGGAACGCAGGTATAACAGCAGCAGCAATGTGATCATTCCGATCACCACTGGAATAATGATGCTGGCATCCCGCTCTCCAGTGACTTCGATATCATACTGCTCAGCCGTCTGACCGTCGATCCAGACATGGCTGTCCACGCTTGTTATTCCAGCATCTTTCAATGCCTGTTCAGCCGTTGCCCGCAGATCCGGGATATGCTGCATCGCCTCCATAGAGTATGGATTCAGATTGAATTCCACATCGTAAGCGGTGATGTTTGCATTCTCAGCACCCTGCTGCGCTTCACCTACCTTGCTTACGTAATCCAGCGATTCCAGACGTTGTTTCAGATCTGTCTCGCTGCCTTCTGTATCGATAATCACTTTCGCCGGAGCGAGTTCACCTTCCGAGAACTGTTCTCCAATGACTTTGAAACCTTCACGAGAAGCAACATTCTCCGGGAAGGATGATAGCAAGTCATACGTGAATTTAATTTGGCTGGAGAAAGCAGCCAGTCCACCCAACAACACCAGCGTAATCGCCAGTACTGTCCACGGTTTGGTTACTACTGTACGGCCAATCCAGCTTTCCTTGATTTTACGCGGAGCAGGCGCTGGTTTGCCTTTTTTCTTCGCACGTTCTACTTCCATATCATGCGTACGCGGTACAAACGGGTAGAATGAACCCCGACCGAAGATCGCGAGCAAAGCCGGAACCAGCGTCAGGCTCGCAATAAACATGATGAAGATGGATAAACTGAATGGTACGGCAAAACGGTGATAGGCACCATATTCTGCGAACAGCAGTACAAGCAGTGCTGCAACAACTGTAAATCCACTCATGGCAATCGCACCGGACGATCCGGTAATCGCCTGGAAGAGTGCTTTCTTTTTATCCGGCTCATGATAGAGAACTTGACGGAATCTGGAGATCATGAACAGACAATAGTCCGTTCCTGCACCGAACAACAGCACCGTCATAATAGAGATGGACTGCGCGTCCACTGTAATCCAGCCCTGATCCGCCATAAATCCGAGAATCGGACTGGTGACCATATAAGCGAACCCAACTGCAATAATTGGGATAATCGCCAGTACGGGCGAACGGTAGATCAACAGCAACAGCACAAGTACCAGTACAACCGTTGCAATCAGCAAGGATACATCCGCAGATGAGAACAGCCCACTTGCATCAATCGATATCCCCACCGGACCTGTAACCCGTGCACTTAGTGCGCTCGCATCATCAATGGCAACATTAAATGGGTCGGAACCGAAAATATCTTTCGTTTTCTGCTCCAGCGCTTCAATGCCTTCTTTCAACTGTGACGAATCAGCTTCCTGATTGAAAAAGAGCGGCATAACCAAGGTGCTTCCGTCTTCCGAAAGCTGACCTTTCAGAGCCTCAGGCGGCAACTGATATAGTGGTACCACAGATTGCTGCTGCTCCACCGGATCTTGATCCAGTCGCTCGGTTAACGCCTGAATGTTCTTAATCTGTTCATCCGTCAGCCCGCCGGCTTGACGCCATACGATAAGAGCGGGAACACCTTCGCCGCCGGGAAATTCTTTCTGGGCAACTGCTGCCGCCTGCACCGAGGGCTTGGAATCACTCAGATCCTGCGCGTTATTCGTTTCACGGTCACCAACAGCAGGCCACACCACACCAAGAACAACCGCGATGATGATCCATACCAACAGTGTAATCCATTTGCTTCGTTTGCCGGCAACCCAGCGGCCGTAGCCCGAACCTTCTTGCATTGTCTCTTCATCTCCCTATTTTGGTTCTATGAAGCCGTTTTTATGTGATAAATATAGAAATGAACCACGGGTCATAGTATAATTGACTTAATTATATATACCGGAAGGTTAATATTGCAAATACTAATTTTGTGAACACTTTTGTACAGCCAACATGAATAAGTAAAGAGGTATGCAACCATGAGCAAAAAAACGAACCCTCCCCGCTCGCCGGGCAGGCCCAAAGCTGGTGCTGATCAGGCTTCAGCCCAGTCAAAAATACTAATGACCGCCTCGCGGCTATTTATGGAATACGGGTATGAGCCCGTCTCTCTCCAGCAAATCGCCTCGCTATGCGGCGTAACCAAAGCATCGATCTATTATCATTTTTCCAGCAAACCGCAGCTATTCACCGTCGCCATCACCAGTATGATGGCTATGGGCATGCAGCAGACAGCTCTCCGTATGGATGCACCAGGTACATTACAAGAGCGGTTGGAGAAAGTTGCGGAAGGACGGATGCAACAATCCCACGTCGATACCGAGACCATGATGCGTGAAGCCAATACCTATCTTGATGCAGATCAGCTGGCCCAGATCCGTGAAGCCGAAGTCCGCATCTATGAAGTCCTCGCCACCCACTTTAAGCGGGAGATGGACAACGGTTATTTGCGATCTGCCAATCCGATGCTGCTTGCCCATGCGTTTACGTCCTTGCTGATGCTGGCAAACCGCGAAGACGTGCGCGACATGCATGCAACGATTGCCGATCTGGCACATGAGCTGGTAGCTTTATTTTTGGGTGGAGCCGCTCACAAGGCGTAAAGATCTCTCCATGCTTTTGCCAATGCCGCGATACCAGCTCAATCAGTCCTGCATGACGATTTGAACCCATAGGAGGAGTAAATCATGTCCCAACCAACACCATCCGCACGCATCCCACGTCTGTTGGAAACGAAGCGCATCTATCTGCGTCCATTTGAATCGACTGATATTGATACCTATTTCCCCGGATTGTTTGACGCCGAGATGCGCAGACTTACTGGAACACAAAACAGCTTCACCCGTACCCAAGTAGAACGTTACATCGAAAACGCGGCCCAGGATGACTCACGCCTGATGCTGCTGATTGCCTTGCAGGAGAATGACCAGGTCATCGGAGAGATTGCCCTGATGGATATGCATACCAAAAATCGCAGTGCGCACATCCGAATCGCCATTGATCATACAGAGCATCAAGGAAAAGGATATGGCAGTGAGGCATTGCTGCTTATGCTGCATTATGGTTTCGGTATCTGCAATCTGCACCGAATCGAGCTTGAAGTGTATGCCTTCAATCAACGTGCGATTCGTACATATGAGAAACTAGGATTTCAACGTGAAGGTTTACGGCGAGATGCCTTGTATTACAATCATCAATATCACGATGCCATTCAGATGAGCATGCTGGAGAATGAATTCCGAGAGCGGCATGTCAGCATACTTGGATAACGAAGACTACGTGCTACCGGGAGGGAATCTCTTCCGGTTGGTTTACGTTCCCGGCAAATAACCATGCTCCAGTGGATTTATGCACTACAGCAACCATAAATGGACGATTAACCTCCATCTTGATTGGATCAGTTGGTGGAGCACTTCCAGCCTGCATCTCTACCAGCGTTGAAGCTGCCGCTACAGTCCCTTGCTCGCTCACTTCCATCACGGCACGATGCAGTACCTGACCAATGTATGCTTGCAAGTTCGGCCCGGGAGACATCATTTCCGTGAAATTGGCAGCATACGGATCAAAGGCCATTTCCATCCCCATCTGCTGCAACGTCTCTTTCAGGTTCATGCCATACTCCGCACGAAAACGTGGCAAGGACAGCTCAACTAGGCTATATTCGGAGCCACGATCAAGCCGTTTTGGGTCATCCAGCAACTGCTGCTGAACCTCATCCAGCGTACGCCCCTCTCGTGGCAAAACGACAAGCAGATGCATCTGGCCATCTCCGTAAGGCAGCCTCACCGCCTGCCAAGCCTCATTCTCCGAGTATTGGAACTGCTTTGTCTGATGCATCATCCGCACAGATAATGCCTTTCCATTTGCCAGCTTAAACTCATCATCCGTCGTGTACTCCGGGTCAAACTCAGCCATCCAGTTTCCATCAAATGCAATGGCATTCACAAGAATCATCAGGGTTTCCTTTGCAGGTGGCTCCTGCATCAAGTTTGAAATCATACCTTCGGTGTGCTGCTTCACCCATTGATTGATCTCTTCCGTTGCTTGTGCTGGTTGTCCATTGAGTGTCCTGATTTCGGCTTCATACGTTTGCTGTACGGCTGTTTGGTACGTTTCCTCTACCGGAATTCGGTCCTTCACCCACATGGAGTTCGCAATACCGATCTGTATGCCTTTTCCCGGATAGGTCAACAACTGCTGCAAAGCCGCTTGAGAAGCATTTACTCGTTCCATTTCTAGCCCCGACCAGCCCATGACCTCTGCCATCTCTCGCCTAGTCTCACCTACGCTACCGTTATATGCCATGCCAATCGCTGCCGCAATGCTATAAGGGGAGATGAGCAGATTATTCCCATCAGTCTTCTCTTTTGCGCCCATCTGTTGAAGGATGTGCAGTCCCATGGTGTTCATGGATTGGATTGTTTCAGGTTCGATCTCTTTCAGAGCAGCTTTTCGTTCTGACTCGGACAGCTCCTGATTCGAATTGAATTGCATCTTGTTCGGGTCCCCCTTTGCTGAACAGCTCGTAATGATCAGCCCACTTATACAGCATAATAACAGTAGTACTCCTAACCGTGCATGCATCGTAATCCCCCCTCATCCGTAATACTCAGATACCCGTCATAGCAATTTACTGATTCCCTTTTTTTACTAGACGTACGGTTGAGAAAAAAGGTTACTTTACACTCATATGCCAAGGTCACCAATTTCTACTGTAGAAAACACCATTCAAAACGACTCAAAACGGTTATATCTATACCATATACGAATGGAGGGATTCCCTATGATTCCAGCAACGTTGGAACAATTAGAGCAAGTTCGCAAGGAATGCCGCACCATGGTCAAAAAGAGAGCCACCGCTTCCGCTGGTACAACACTCGTTCCTCTTCCAGGTACAGACGTCCTGGCTGATGTGGGAATGCTCATGCAGCTACTGCCTGCCATAAACAATAAATTCGGATTATCGCAAAAACAGCTCGACGGGTTGGACCCTGAGACCAAATCCATGATCTACGGATTCGTCATGTCCATCGGAAGTAAAGTTATTGGACGTATGGTAACCAAAGAACTGGTAGTAGTCGTGCTAAAAAGGGTCGGAGTACGCGTAGCCACCAAATCAGTCGCCAAATTTGTACCTTTTGCAGGTCAAGGACTGGCTGCCGCGCTCAGCTTTACAGCCATGCGGTATGTCGGCAACAAACATGTTGAGGACTGTTATGAGGTCGTGAAACGTATGATCGAGCAGCGTGAATTACTACCGGGCGAGCCGGCACCTTCTGCGCTTGAGGAAGCAGACGAAGATCCAAAGCTGGAGGTAAAGACGTCATCCGGCGACATCGAAGGTAAAGCTCCAGAAGATTCGAAAAAGGACTAAAGAAAGAAGAAATTATATCGTGGGACTTTCCGCGGTAGCAAACAAATAGCCGGGTTCACCTAAATGGTGAACCCGGCTATTATGTTAACGCCATCTAAGATCAGATCGCCTGTGGCTGTTGCTCCGTAAACTGACTGTTGTACAGATCAGCATAGAAGCCTTGTTTCTCCATCAGTTCCTCATGATTACCCTGCTCAATCACGTTACCATGATCCATGACAAGAATCAGGTCGGCTCCGCGAATGGTGGACAATCTGTGGGCAATGACAAAGCTGGTGCGATCCTTCATCAGATCATTCATCGCTTTCTGGATGAACACTTCGGTCCGTGTATCGACACTGCTCGTCGCTTCATCGAGAATCAGAATGGCCGGATTCGCCAGAATTGCTCTCGCAATAGTCAGCAATTGTTTCTGCCCCTGTGAAATGTTCGATGCTTCTTCATTCAGCACCGTATCATATCCATCAGGCAAGGTACGAATGAAGTGATCAGCATGGGCCGCATCGGCTGCCTTGATGACTTCCTCTTCCGTTGCGCCTTCTCGGCCATAGGCGATGTTGTCACGAATCGTTCCGTTGAACAGCCATGTGTCCTGAAGCACCATCCCAAACAGGCTGCGCAGCTTGCCGCGCTCCATGTCCACGATATTAACACCGTCAATTGTAATTTGGCCGTCCTGAATTTCATAGAAACGCATCAGGAGGTTGATCAACGTTGTTTTCCCCGCTCCAGTCGGTCCGACGATGGCTACCGTCTGTCCCGGTTTTACATCAATATTCATATTTTGAATGAGTAACTCATCCGCTTTATATCCAAAATTCACACCATGGAATGCAACGGCACCCTGTGGATACTGCAATTGTACTGGTTTTGAAGATTCTGGAACCTCTTCCTCTTCATCCAGCAATTCAAATACCCGCTCCGCCGAAGCGATGGTGGACTGAATGATATTCGAGATGTTGGCAATCTGGTTAATTGGCTGAGTGAACTGACGGGAGTACTGTGTGAATGCAAGGATATCCCCGATGGAGATGGCACCACGTGTAACAAAGATCCCGCCGACCACACAAATTAGCACATAACCAAGGTTACCTACAAACGTCATCAGTGGCATAATAATCCCTGAGATAAACTGGGCTTTCCAACCGGATTCATACAACTCTTCGTTCACTTTTTCGAACTGTTCTACCGAATGTTCTTCCCGTCCAAAGGCTTTGACCACCTTATGTCCGGTGTACATTTCCTCAACATGGCCATTCAATTCACCAAGTGATTTCTGCTGGCCTGCAAAGTGTTTTTGCGAACGGGATGCCACCAGAATAACAACAACTACACTTAATGGCAGTGTCAAAATGGTTATCAGGGTCATCCATGGACTAATGGTCAACATCATGATGATAACCCCGACAATGGTGACTACAGACGTAATGAACTGCGCCAAACTTTGCTGGAGCGTATTACTGATGTTGTCCACATCGTTCGTCGCCCGGCTTAATGTTTCCCCGTGGGTACGGGAGTCAAAATATTTCAGCGGCAGACGTCCAACCTTGGCACTGATCTGCTCACGCATGTCATACACAACTCGCTGAGCAACACCAGCCATCAGATATTGCTGAATGTACATGAAAGCTGCACTAAACAGATAGAGTCCCCCAAGCAGATACAATACTTTCATCAAGGCAGGAAAATCAATGCCGGCCCCCTGTACACCCTGAAGGATGGCAATAGCGCCTTTACTGAGAATATCCGTACCTTCTGCCATAACCTTTGGGCTGATAATGCTGAACACGGTACTTAGAATTGCAGCAACCAGCACACCCAGCAAACGATAGCTGTGGGGCTGAAGATAACGCATCAAGCGTCGCAGTGTACCTTTGAAATCCTTCGCTTTCTCCACGGGAGGCCGCATGCCCATTCCGCCTCCGGGATGACCCGGCCCGCCAGGGGGACGAGATGACTTGCGTTCTGTACGTTCACTCATGCGATCTCCTCCTCTGTCAGCTGGGAGGATACAATCTCGCGATATACTTCATTGTGCTCCATCAGCTCTTTATGTGTTCCCGAACCGACAATCCGTCCCTCATCCATAACCAGAATGCGATCTGCATCCATAACCGTACTTACGCGCTGAGCCACAATAAGCACTGCTGCTTCAGTCGTTTCGGACTTCAGGGCAGCACGAAGTTTGGCATCAGTTTTGAAATCGAGAGCCGAGAAGCTGTCGTCAAAAATATATACTTCCGGACGGCGAACCAGTGCGCGTGCAATGGACAAACGCTGCTTCTGTCCACCGGATACGTTGTTACCTCCCTGCGCAATGACGCTGTCGTAACCGTCTTTCATCTCCGTAATGAAGTTCTCTGCCTGGGCCGTTTGAGCGGCTCGAACAATCTCCTCCATCGTGGCGTCATCCTTCCCGTGGCGGATATTCTCCGCAATCGTTCCGGTGAAAAGAATTGCTTTTTGTGGTACAAATCCGATTTTGGCCCGCAGATCTTCCTGCCGTAGCTCACGGACATCTGTTCCATTTACCCGTACAGTGCCCTCCGTTACATCATAGAAACGTGGAATGAGACTGAGCAATGTGGATTTACCTGAGCCCGTACCCCCAATAATCGCTGTGGTCTCACCCGGGCGTGCCGTAAATGAAATGCCTGACAACGCAGCATTTTCCGCACCCGGATAACGGAATGTCACGTTATCGAATTCAATCGTGCCTTGCAGCGATTTCATCTCACGAGGCTGCTCTGGGTTGCTGAGATCCGGATGCATATCCAATACTTCGTTGATCCGCTCTGCCGAAGCCGAAGCTCTTGGAATCATGACAAAGATAATGGAGACCATAATGAGGGAGAACATGATTTGCATCGCATATTGAATAAAGGCAATTAATGAACCAATATTCATATTCCCGCTGTCGATACGCTGTCCACCGAAATACAGGATGGCAATCATTGAAAAGTTCATAACCAGCATCATAACAGGCATTAATGTTGCCATGAGCACATTCACTTTAATGGAAACGTCTCTCAGATCTGTATTGGCTCCATTAAAGCGAGCACGTTCATGTTCCCCACGATTAAAGGAACGAACCACGCGAATCCCAGTTAGTTGCTCACGCAGGACCAGATTGAGTCGGTCGAGTTTTTTCTGAATTTGTTTGAACAAAGGTAGACCTTTCGCACCAATCAGTGCAATGGCTCCAGCCAGTACAGGCAAGACAACCAGGAAGATGGTCGATAATTTGGCATCCTGGGATACCGCCATGAAGATACCACCGATACACATCATCGGAGCCATAACCATCATGCGCAGCATCATCGTTAATACGTTCTGTACCTGCGTAATATCATTGGTGGTACGGGTAATTAGTGATGCTGTACCCAATTTATCAAATTCCTGCAGCGAATAGTTCTCCACATGGCGGAATACTCTGCTGCGCAGCTGTTTGGCAAATCCACCCGCTGTGCGGGATGAAAGGTAACTGGCTGTGATGGAACAAGCCGTGCCTGCTATCGCAATCACCAGCATCCAGCCACCAATCTGCCAGATGTATGGAACATCTCCTTTTATTATGCCGCCATTAACGATGTCCGCCATCAGGGTTGGCAAATACAGTTCAGCTAACGACTGTAACAGCACCAGACCCAGTATGAAGAAAATGGGGACTCGGTAAGGCTTAAGCATGCGAAACAATTTCATCATGGCTTATCATCTCCTTGTGTGGACGCATCCATCTGTTGGGAAACTTTTGTATCAAAAAAGGTGTACACCTTGGTCAACAATGCCGCTAACTGAAGACTGTCTTCCTCACCCAGATGCTCAACGAGCTTATTAAATATCTCCATGCGCTCTTGATGTGCCGCCCGAATAATTTCACGACCTGCTTCGGTAATGGTGATGCGGACTGCGCGACGATCCTCCGGGTCCATGGTTCGTTCAACCAGCCCTTCGTCTTCAAGCCCTCGAATGACAGGAGTAATCGTCGGCGATTTCACACGCAACAAAGCACTAATTTCCGATACTTTTAGTCCTGGATGATTTGAATGTAGTGTGTCATTGAAATTAGGAGGATTATCCTGCCAATTCAATCGTTCTCCCGGATGCATGCCGTGGAGCAAACAACCCAGTACCATAATTTCATTGTGATTACGCCCATGTGGTTTATGTTGCCTCCATTTGCCTTTATTAAACTGCATTATGGAATACAAAAGCTTCTGGGCTACCGGATCTATGCCAGTCATTATTGTCCCCCCTTTAATTTCATTATCATTCCATAGACGTCCAACATCATAGGACATCTATTAAATAGCATTCCAATTAAATAGCCAATCAATTAATTAGGTGTACTAAGTATATTCCTGCAAAAGTTGAATGTCAAATAGCAAATGCACACCAAAAAACCGTGACTTTAAAGCCACGGTTTTGAACCAATTATAGAAGAATCAGGACTGTGAAGCAGAAACAGTTTTGAGCGCAGAAGCAAAAGGGAAATACTCCTTCGCATTGTTGTAGGCAATGCCCTGTACGATCTGTCCAAGTAGTTCCATATCATGTGGTACCTCGCCTTGTTCGGCCCATTCACCGATGAGGTTGCAGACCAGGCGGCGGAAATACTCATGTCGTGTGTAGGAGAGGAAACTGCGGGAATCGGTTAGCATACCGACGAAACGGCTGATTAGACCTACATTCGCCAGCGCCTTCATTTGAGCGAGCATGCCGTCCTTCGTATCGTTGAACCACCAGGCTGCACCAAGCTGGATTTTGCCTGGAATGCCGCCGCCCTGGAAGCTGCCGATAATCGCTGCGAGCACTTCATTGTCCCGAGGATTCAAGGAATACAAGATCGTTTTCGGCAGTGCCTGCTGCTGCTCCAGCGCATCGAGTAATCCGATCATGGCTGAGGAAAGCGGCGTATCATTAACGGAATCATAACCGGTATCCGGGCCAAGCTGGGCGAACATACGGCTGTTATTGTTGCGGGCCGCATTAATATGGAACTGCATTACCCAGCCCCGATCTGCGTACAGCTTGCCGAGGAAAGCCAGCGTTACCGTCTTATACTTGTCCTCTTCCTCACGACTAACCTTCTCGCCTGCAATAGCCTTGGCAAAAATCGCTGCTGCTTCCTCACGTGTGGCCGTGCCGTAAGGTACATAATCGAGTGCATGGTCAGACACCCGGCCTCCTACGGAGTGGAAGAACTCTACCCGGGACTCTAGGGCCGAGAGGAATGAGTCATAATCGGAAATCGCCGTTCCGGCTGCCTGCGACAGCTTGCCTACCCATTCCGAGAAGGTGTCACGGTTCAATTCCAATCCTTTATCCGGACGGAATGAAGGCAGTACAGCGGTATCGAAACCTTCGATCTCCTGAATCTTCAGGTGGTATTCCAAGGAATCACACGGATCATCCGTCGTGCATACCACGGTAACATTGGATTTGGTAATGAGATCACGTGCACCGAATCCGTCACTGTTCAGTTTGGCATTTACTTTTTCCCAGATAGCCGGGGCGCTCGTCTCATTCAACACTTCATAGACACCGAAATAACGCTGTAATTCCAAATGAGACCACGCGTACAGCGGGTTACCAATCATCATCGGTACAGTTCTGGCGTACGCCAGAAAACGATCATAATCGGTTACGCCCTCTCCTCCCGTAATGTACTGCTCCTCAATCCCGTTTGCGCGCATCAGCCGCCATTTGTAGTGATCACCGTATAACCAAGCCTCTGTAATATTGCCAAAGGTTTTATTCTCGTAGATTTCCTGTGGACTCAGGTGGCAGTGATAGTCAATAATCGGCATGTCCTTCGCATAGTCCTCATATAACTTGATCGCCGTTTCATTGTGCAGCAAAAATTGTTCATCCAGAAAAGACTTCATTCGCCTCGCACGCTCCCTTTAGGTGAGTTTACGTTCATATGGGTTCACTTCCCAATCTTTACGCTACACTGTTTGCCCGCAAAGTTCAATATAAAATGATAGCGTTATCACAAAAGGTTGATTTAGGCATATTTACTGGAACAAGGTATACTGTTTTTAATCTAATTGATGCTGATCTGAAGATGATAGAAGGAGATGAAATGGATGAAAATAACATTTCTCGGTACAGGAGACATGTTCAGTGTAGAGCAACACCACAACAGTATGCTGGCCGAATTCGGCGATACACATCTGGTGATTGATTTTCCGGAATCCAATGCAAAAGCATTAAAGGAATACGGCTTTCCAATGACGGGTATTCACAATGTGTTTATTACCCATCTGCATGAAGATCATATTAACGGAGTACAGATGCTCGGATATTATTCACAGATTGTGGGCGACCGCAAGCCACGTCTGTTTATTCACGAAGAACTGGTTGATCCGTTATGGAACATTTTATCCCCAGGCATGCGTTATACAACCGATGGGGAGCGTACGATGAGCGACTATTATGATATCGTACCTTTACCGGATGGAGGCACATTTGAACTGGGGGGCGTAACGTTTGAGACTTTTCGAACACAACACGTGCCGGGTATGGTCAGCAACGGCCTTCTTGCAAAGCCCTACTTCTACTATAGCGCAGACAGCACGCTCGATCAGGAACGGGTAGAGCAGGCCGCCACAGACGTACAGCTCATTTTCCACGAATGTCATATGCATGACCTGGTGATCAAATCACACACCTCACTGAAGGATCTGCAACAACTGCCTGCCGAAGTGAGACAGAAAACCGTGCTCATGCATTATCATGATGAATACGCCGATGCGGATAAACGGACACAGTTCAACCAAGAACATGATCTAAGAATGGTGGGCACGCTGGAGTCGTTTGAACTGGAAGTGTAGTACGCAACTCGAACTATATGTATCACCAAAATAAAGAGGCGGCATCCATTCAGGTTCCTTTGAAGGAGCATTTCGGGTGCTGCCTTTCTATTGATCTGCATTCCATGATTTCATATATTCAATAGTTTCAGGAGATGGTTTGGCTTTAACATGAACGTAATCTTCCGTTCGCTGATCATTTGGTCCGTAGGAAATTTTGATATAC
This sequence comes from Paenibacillus marchantiae, assembly GCF_028771845.1. Lineage (NCBI taxonomy): Bacteria > Bacillati > Bacillota > Bacilli > Caryophanales > Paenibacillaceae > Paenibacillus > Paenibacillus marchantiae. The sequence continues at coordinate 717,896 of NZ_CP118270.1, forward strand.
ATATCCTGATACGTTTTAATGCTATTACTATGGATCTCCGCTTTGGGCTTCAAAATATAATCTCTGAGTAAACTTAATCCCAATGGTTCTTTTCCAGGACCCAGAGTAGTCTCGTGCGTATTTAACGCATTGGAGTTGAGGAGCTCAGTTGCGTTAATGCTGTTCATCAAGGATGGATCAAGTGTAAAAGACTGTATTACATTGACCATCGGTACCCGGGCCTCTTGAACAGAAATTTCATATATAATGCGGTCCAGATCCGATTCATGATTAACCCTAACGGTAGCAGTCAAGCTATAATCATCTGGCAAACGCTCCTGAAAGGAATCTGGATTTTTCAGCAAACGCTGGGTCAAATCTCTTCGTTCGGTATTCAGCGTATAATCATCCGTTCGCTTTGGTTCTCCCCTTGGCCCTTTGTTTGTTCCCCAACTGCAAGCCCCCAGACAGACCGCCATTACAAGCAGCCACAACCCCAAGTGTACTAATTTCCTCACCCGATTTCCCCCTCGGTATGATCTATCTAAGATGAACACGAACCGATTTTAATAGTAATCATTATATTGGTTTATTATTCCATATAAGGATAACACGAATAAACTCACTCCACCTAACATAAAAAACCACCTGCCTGGCAGATGATCACCAGTTCAGATGGTTTAACTGTCTATATATGAAGATTCACTGATCAATGATCCTCACCGTATTATTGAGCATCAGATTCCTCACCCTGATCCGGAAGAACCCACACGGAGACGCCCCCACCACATACATGGAAAGTGGCCCATCCGTCTTTCTCAATAGTAATGCTATCCTCACAGCTGTGCGTCAGATCGGTCCAGACTTCGCCAGCACGGTGTTCGCCAACAAACATTCTTTTCTCACCATCATCACCATTCGAGATAACTACTGCACAACCAGAACCTTCGATTTCGTCCACCCCGCGGCGTACCCACCCAATCGTGTTCGCGTGATCGAAGTAATCTTCCTGCTCTCCATAAGCTTTGTCGTAACGGGCTGACATCAGAATGTCGAGAATGTCCTTCTTGCCCTCGACAGGTTCGGGACCACCAATGCCGTAATAATCACCGTAAAAGACAACCGGATAACCGTCACGACGCAGCAGCGTCAGCGCATATGCGCTCGGCTTGAACCAATCGCCTACCCAGGATTCCAGCGCTTCATGCGGTTGGGAATCATGGTTATCGACAAACGTTACAGCATGCGTTGGATGTGTCTGCACCAGGGTATCATCAAAAATCTTGGAAAGATCGAAATCCCGCCCAGCCAGAGAGGCTTCATGAAGTTTGTAATGCAGGGACACATCGAACAGATCAATCTGATAGTCCACCGTATCCAGGAATTCACGGCATGCATCGAGATTGGAGTTCCAGAACTCACCTACAATGTAGAAGTCCTGCCCGCGTTTGCGGATCATCTCAGCAGCGAATTCCTTGATGAATTCGTGGTTGATATGTTTGATCGCATCCAGTCGAAAACCGCTGCATTGCAGCGTATCGATGAGCCATTTTCCCCATTGGAGCATTTCCTGCCGGACATCCGGGTGATTGTAATCGATATTGGCGAACATCAGGTAATCATAATTGCCGAACTCATCGTCGACATTTTGATTCCAGTTCTTGTTCTCCCCCGCAATGCGGAACACACCGCTCCGTTCTTCCTTGGCATCAAAGTCGGTACCGTTGAAGTGTTCGGCGTTCCATTTGAAAGAGGAGTACTGATCCCCGCGGCCCGGAAATGTGAATTTGGTCCAGCCCTCAATCTCGAACGGTTTGGAGATTTCCTTCAATCGATCATTGGGATCAACCTCAATCACCTTGAAAACTTCCGTCTCATCGGCCCCCGCCTTATGGTTCATCACCAGATCCACATAGACGGCAACACCATTCTTCTGGCACTCGGCAATCGCATCCACCAGTTCCTGCTTGGTACCGTATTTGGTGCGCACGCTGCCTTTCTGGTCAAATTCGCCCAGATCGTACAGGTCATATACGCCGTAACCGGTATCCTCGGGAGATACGGCTTTGGTCACCGGAGGCACCCACACGGAGTCAATGCCTTTTGCTTTCAGTTCTGGCGCCATTTCGGCCAATCGTTTCCAGTGGTTTCCGTCTGCGGCCAGGTGCCATTCAAAAAACTGCATCATCGTATGATTTCTCTTCATTCCCAACCGACCTCCTTGATTGCTTTCGAAGCGGACCACGGCACGTATCTGTATCGTCCTTGTTCGTTCGTATGCTATCCAAGTAATACCCTTTTCGGCCTATCCTTCAATCATGAACAGCAAAGAAAGCTGAAAAAGTCTGCGATCGATCTTTAGCTATATATCGTTATTGGGGTGAAATCCGTGTGTAGTCCTGCCATTCCTCGGGCAGCAATGAACGATATGGTTCCTCGGTGAATCGATCGTCGACCAGTACCAGTACGCCCTTGTCCTCTTCCGTACGTATCAGCCTTCCACCTGCCTGCAATACCTTGTTCATGCCGGGGAAAACATAGGCATAATTGAATCCATTGCGCCCTGTCCGACTATAATAATCGCGGAGTACGTTGTTCTCCAGACCGATCTGGGGAAGTCCGGCACCGACCACCACAACCCCATTCAGACGATCACCCGGCAGATCCACACCTTCGGAAAACACACCACCCATAACGGCAAATACCAACCGTGTTCGTTCAGGATGTGGCTGGAACGCGTTCAGGAACGCCTCCCGTTCCTCTTCACTCATGCCCTGCTCCTGCATCACGACTTCTGCCTCGCCCGGCTGTTCCATATACGTCGCATGTACTTCGCGCATATAAGGATAGGATGGGAAAAAGACGAGCAGGTTGCTATGTGGCCACTCTGCAACCAATTGGCGCAGCATATTGGCAATTGGCTGTCTGGAACGTTCACGATCCCGATAGCGAATCGATAATGGCAGCAATCTCACATCCAGCTGCTCCCGCTGGAAAGGCGAAGCAATACGTAAGGTATAATCCTCTTCCTCCGCACCTAGCATATCCCGGTAATAACCAAGAGGTGACAATGTCGCAGAGAAATGAATGGTAGAGCGGAACCCCTTGGCAGTCTGGCGCAGCAGCACAGATGGATCCAGGCAGAACAGCTTCACTCGTACTTCACTTCGTACACATTCCGCATAGGTAATGAAGCGTTCATCGTACAACTTGGCAATACGCAGGAAATTCTGTGCGGTGAAGTAGGCTGCCAGCAGCAATTCATCCGTCTCGGCATTTGCCGAACCGCCTTCAACAAGGCATTGCTCCGCAACCATGACAAAAGGCTCCAGCAGTTCAATCAGTTCCTCTGGCGCCTCCTGTTGCAGCAATTTGCCCTCATCCCCACCATTTTTGCGAAGCGTAATCAGGTATTTGTCGATGGCTCCCGTCCGATCCGCGATGGCTTTAGCGGCAGTCACACTGCTGCCCAGCGTTTGGAATTCCCTTTTGACATCCAGAAAGACGGCCTTCTCCAGCTCTGCCGAAAACATCATTCGGCCCCGATCGACCAGATTATGTGCCTCATCGACCAGTAATACCGTCTTGCGCTTCTGCTCCTCCAGCATTCGTTTGAGCGAGATACGCGGATCGAAAATATAGTTATAGTCGCAGATCACCGCATCGGCTGCATACGCAGCATCCAGTGAAAATTCAAACGGACATACCCGATGCTTACGTGCGTACTGTTCTATAACCGGGCGTGTCATTAACGTCTCATGTTCCAGCATATCCAGCACGGCTCCATTAATACGGTCATAATATCCTTCGCACATGCCACACTGTCCCGTATCACAGGCTTCCTCTTCCTTGAAACAGATCTTGTCCTTTGCGGTCAGACTGATCACATGCATCTTCAATCCTTCCGCCTGCATCCGGGCAAAAGCCTCTTCTGCCGCCACTCGCGTCGTCGTTCTTGCGGTCAGATAGAACAATCGTTTGGCTTCTCCTTCACCAATGGCCTTGACCGTGGGAAACAGGACTGACATCGTTTTGCCAATACCCGTTGGCGCTTTCGCCATCAGTCCCTGCCCCTCGCGGATGGTCTTGTATACGGCTCCTGCCAGCTTGCGCTGTCCCTCTCTGTATTTGCGAAAAGGGAAAGGCAGCTCTCGCACGCTTATATCGCGCTTCTCTTCATAAGCCACAATCATCTCTGCGTATGGCGCGTAACCAGCGACCAGCTCTGCTGCAAACTGTTCCAGCTCCTGCCGTTCCAGCATCCGCCGAAACCGTCTTTCCTCATTATTCACGGTGTGCACGTATGTAAGCTGTACCTGCATACGGGGTTCATCATGCTGAACGGCGTACATATAGGCATACATCATGGCCTGCGCCCAGTGTACGGGGGCCCCATCGCCCAGATCGTCCAGATTGCCCGCAGTTGATTTGATCTCATCCACCGTCAGCTGACCATCCAGACGAATCAGCCCGTCACATCGTCCCTCCACCACGTAGGTCAAGTCTCCATGCTGCAGTTCCACTTCGAGAACGACTTCTTTCAAATCCTCTTCTGTGTAATCCTTCTGCACTCGCTGGTGTATCCGGGTTCCCTCCTGCATCGATGCATTCGAGCGGAACCCTGGACGTATGCTGCCACTGCGGTACACATATTCCACCAAAGGCCTGACTGATATTCGAATTGCGGTTGTCATGCGATCACCCGTTCTGTTTGTAGTGACTATACTTTATCACGAAAAGCGGTGCTCAAACCAGCCAATCAGCGGATTGGACCCGTCCTTTCCCATATGCTATGTTGGGGTGTATAAGTTGAACTAGATAAAGTTACACTTGCCACTCCGATGACAGAACAATCTTCCGATCGCTGTTATCCCCAGATTTTTTGATTCATTTTCACAAAGGTAAACATCCGGGGATAAAGGCGAACGCTTCGCTTCTCCAGCTTATTTCTGTCCTCTACGTTCTCGTGTAAAAGTGTAGTTAAACTTATATAGAATGTACGTAAATAAGGAGGCATCTTCTATGTATATCTATTTGGTTCCTTCACCAATTCCGGATGCACTTGCTGCATATCCGCATCTGACTTTGCGCAGCGAGGAACAGGTTCGTTTGGCCATTGAATCGACAGAACGTCTGATGAACATCGAGTCCGATGACAACGTAGCGGCGTACGAAGCCTTCGATGCCGCAGGCTCCTGGACAGGCGGCGGTTATGCCGTTCTCAACAATATACCCGTATCCGAAGATGGACGGAATGACTTCGAGGAACGTTTCAAGAACCGTGCGCGCAAAGTGGAGGACGAACCCGGCTTTGTCGGCATTCGTGTGCTTCGTCCTTTAAAGGACGATACGTATGTCGTACTTACACTTTGGCAGTCCGAGGATCATTTCAAGAACTGGCAGCAGTCCCAAGCCTATAACCATGCTCACCGCAACCGCAGCACGAGTGAAGGGCTGACCGCACAGAAGCCCACCATGTTTCCAAGACCTTCATTCGTCACGACATTCACCATAGAGTAAACGAACGGGAGCAAACTTGTTTTTGTGCTCCAGAATCTGTATGCAAGTTTACAGATATACTGTGATCACACTTTGGACAAGCATCATTTAATTATTTGTACTTTAAAATGATAACCCCTTCCGCCTCTTCATCAATGGAAGGGGCTTTTTGTATACGTGAGGTCAAGAATGATCCCAAGCTCCTCTCTCCTTTTTCCAATAATTGAAAGAAATGAGCAACCCAGAAGTTCGGTGCTTTTGACACGACATGCCATGAGATAGCATAATACTTGTTAAATGAAACTTCGGAAAGGAAGGAAGGCGGTAACTTGTCACGCAATTCACTCACCCGGTTTCTAAGCGGACCGTTTATAGTGTTTACCGTTATTATGATGATCAAAAGCTCTCTGGCCTGGATTGTGATCTTCGATGACATCCCCGTCTGGAAACCGCTGCTGACAGAGTTGCCGCTGATCTGGATCTGCTTCTGTCTAATTGAATGGTTCGCAGCCAAACGCCGGATGTGGCTCTATCTCGGACTAAATTTGGTGCTATCGGGCATCTTCTTCGCAGCGATCATGTATTACAAATATTATGGTGTTATTGTTAATTATCACGCGCTCGCACAGGTTAATCAGGTAACCTCGGTCAAGAGCAGCATGTTCTCTTTGCTCGATCCGTATTATTTGTTTATTTTTGCAGATATTCTGGTTATCACGGGGATTCTGATTCGTCGGCGGATCAAGCTCGGCGGGACTGAACGTCCAGGCAGAGTGCCGCTTGAACGAAGGGCCAGAAGACGGATCGCCTCAGTCATTCTGATTCTGTCGATGATGCTGTGCATGCTCAACATATACCCCAATCGGGCGAGCATGAGCGAGATTACACAGGCGGAGCAGATGGGGATCCTCGGTTACGAAGCGTACACCATCCTGGCTGATCGGCCTGACAAACCCATGCCCCTCGATCAAATCGATCAGAAGCATATCGACGAGATTAAACAAACGACAGCACTACCCGCTGTTGTGGAGGAGGGTGCAGCCAAGGGACGAAACGTCATTGTCCTCCAGCTCGAATCATTCCAGAACTTCCTGATCGGATTGCAGGTGGACGGACAGGAAGTTACACCCAATCTGAATATGTTGGCTGGACAAAGCCTGTATTTCCCCAACTTTTATCAGCAAGTGGGACAGGGAAACACGTCGGATGCCGAGTTTGTCGTGAATACATCGTTTTATACACCGCCCAACGGAGCCGCAGCTACCGTCTATGCTAATAAGGAATTGCCAAGTCTGCCCAGACTGATGTCCGCGAACGGTTACCAAACAGCCACGTTCCATACAAATGATGTGCACTTCTGGAATCGCGATCAGTTATACAAGGCGCTTGGATTTGATCAGTATTATGACATAAATTATTTCGGAACAGAGGATTCCATCGCCTTCTCGGCATCGGATGAGGTGTTGTACAGCAAAACACTTGATAAACTGGAGGACATGCAGGACACGGGATCACCTTTCTATGCACAAATCATATCCATGTCTGCGCACCATCCTTACCATTTACCAGAAGATAAGAAAAGTCTGACGTTGCCGGAACGGTACGTTAATACGTTGCCCGGGGATTATCTTGTATCCCAGCATTATGCCGATCAGGCGGTGGGACAATTTATTGAGGGACTTAAGGAACGTGGACTATGGGAAAATAGCGTGCTGGTCGTTTACGGTGACCATCTGGGTCTGCCTATCTACTCGCTGGATCGGACTGACGAGAAGCTCATGCAGGAAATCTACGGTCGGGAGTACACGTCTGCGGACATGATTAATATTCCACTTATCGTCACGGCTCCTGGCATCACGCCGGCAGCTCAGCTGGAACAGATCGGAGGACAGGTGGATATTCTGCCAACGATCGCCGGGTTGACCGGTGCCTCTCTCCAGAACCAACTGTATTTCGGGCAGGATTTGCTGCGTGATGGAAATAATCTGCTGCCAGAGCGCTATTATCTGCCCTCCGGTTCCGTACTGAACGATGCTTCACTGTTCGTTCCTGAAACGGGGTACGGTGACGGTACTCATTACTCCCTTGCGGATGCCGGGAGACAGGATGTCGTTTCGGCAGAGCTTGATCAGGAGAAGGGGACGATTCCAGACAGTCTGGAGGATGAACCGGCCGTGCCCGCATCTGCCATACCAACCGAAGAGGGATCGACCTCTTCCGAATATATTACGAAGGAACAGTACGATCGGGCTTTGGATCTTCTACACTTATCCAACAGTTATCTGAGTCAGTTACCGAATCGAAATGCCGTAAAATGATCCAACATGCGAAATGAACTTATTTTTAACTTTAACAATTTTAATCCATCATGAAAAAAGACAAGAGCCCATGAAAGGTCTGAAACGACCTGATTCATGGGCTCTTTCCATTCCTTCTAACCTCTATATCTAACACCTTTCTCCCCAACTTTCTAACAAAAAGACACCTATAACCACCCGAATCATCCATTGCCAACAAATTCCCCTCTTTAGCGAAGACACCTGGACGTTCCTGTTCCTTGAGCAGCGGTTTACAATGAAAGCGTATTATTCCTTGTTGAAGGAGGAGAATTATGAAATTCGATCTGAACTTTGTACCCTTCAGCCGCAGAGAGTCGTTCCTTGCCGTCTCTCTTCTGCCTGAAGGCAAGAATAGACAGCAGGGCCTCTACCTACGAACTGTGCGGGGTGGGGATGATAAATTTGGCGAGGCGTTCCGTATTGAACTGTTGGATCAGCAGAATCAGACGATTCCATTCACGGCAGAAGCTTCTCCAGAAACTGTCCGGCTGAATTCACCAGAGCCCGCAATCTTTGCCGAAATCTGTATTTCGGATAGCTGCACGGTCCGCTTCCGCTCGAAAGGGTGCGGGATCAGATTGACCTTTATCCCCTCAACTTATGATTATGCATATGAGGTCAATAAGAACAGCTGGGAAGTAAATAGCTTCACCCATGAATGCCGCTTCATGCTGACTGGAATTGTAGGCGACATGAAGCTGGAAGTGCCGTGGGATAAAATAAAGAGCTCACGCGTAATCGCAGAGTTCAATCCGGATACAGACACGAATACAGCTGAGTTTGCCGTTGAGGAGTTCCGCACAGTATGGGAGCCTCGCCCACAATGGGATTCCTTTGATGATGACGTAAAAGCGGTTCGGACTGAATTCAGCCAGTGGCTGGACAGCAGTCTTGCGATCCCTGATCGCTGGCAGGATGCGCGGGAGCTCGCGGCTTACATTACTTGGTCCTGCCTCGTTCCGGCGGAGGGTTGTCTGACGCGTCCAGCTATGTATATGTCGAAGAACTGGATGACGAATATATGGAGCTGGGACCACTGTTTCAATGCGATGGCGCTTGTTCGCCATGATCCAAAGCTGGCGTGGGACCAGTTCATGATCTTTTTTGATCGGCAAGATGAGAGTGGATTAATTCCTGACTTTGTGAACGATAAATATGAACTGTGGAACTGCAACAAACCTCCTATTCACGGATGGACACTGGCTTGGATGATGCAACGTACGGATTATATTCGCGAGGCGCAGCTTCGTGAAGTGTACGGCCCATTGTCCAAGTGGACGAAATGGTGGTTCAGGTATCGTGATGATGATGGTGATGGGATTCCCCAATATAACCACGGTAATGATTCCGGTTGGGATAACAGCACCGCGTTTAATAATGGAATTCCCGTAGAAAGTCCGGATTTAGCTGCCTTTCTGATTATCCAGACAGAGCTTCTGGCTGAAATTGCTGGGTTGCTTGGGCTTACGAAGGAATCTTCGGAATGGAGAAAACTGGCGGATGATACGCTGGAGAAGATGATCAGCCACTTCTGGAAAGAGGATAGATTTATCTCCTTACGTTCAGGTACACATGAGCCTTCAGCTGGAGACAGTCTGCTGTTATTCGTTCCGATCCTACTGGGCAAACGCCTGCCTGAACCCATCAGAGATCTTCTTCTAAAAGGGTTACGGGAGGAGAATCGCTTCCTAACGGAAAATGGTTGGGCGACCGAGAGCATAAGCAGCCCTTACTATATACCAGACGGGTACTGGCGTGGACCGATCTGGGCTCCATCAACCATGCTGCTCGTGGAGGGCGTAGCTGCTGCCGGTGACCTGGAGCTGGCTCGGGAAGTATCCCGCCGCTTCTGCAGTATGCTTAGCCGGAGTGGTATGGCGGAGAACTTCGATGCGTTGACTGGTGAAGGCCTACGTGACAGGGCATTCACATGGACATCGAGTGTGTTCCTGGTTCTGGGGCACGAGTACACAATCTAAAACCAATATTGCACGTCCCTGGCTGCTGTTTTAAACAGCTTTCCGGGGAGGTGCTTTTCCCGTTTCCTCGAAAAATTTTATTTGCAAACAACAAATTGAAAGCGTTACCATGAAATGATTGGATTCTTCTATAGGCTACCTGTCCATGCTAGAATGCAGGTAGATGTAGTTATAGCGAGAGGGGAAAACGTTTATGAACATCCAATGGATCAGGCAGCTTAATAAACGCATTTTCTCTGGTTCCTACCGCAGTATACGGACCAAGCTGCTCTTCTGTTTTCTCATCGTGACTCTGATTCCACTGCTCTCGCTTGGTGCGTTGTCCTATTACCAATCCGCCAAAATCATCAATTCCCAGTTTGGCAAATATGGTGAAAATGCTGTAGCGCAGTTGGAACAACAAACGAGCTCATCTTTAGGCCGAATGAAACAAATGAGTGAAACGATCTACTCGTATTTGCTTGATCCCGCCCATACAGATCTAAGGAATCAAGCACCTATAAGCTATAGCGAAATCATTGAGAAGAATGACTTTGAAGCCCTACTGAAATCGCTGCGGACGGACCAAACCGCAGGAATCTATATCATTACACCCTCTGGCTATTATTATGGAGAGAACAATTTGGATGTTGCCAAGCTGAGAAATATGCCAGAATGGAAGACAAAACCTGCTTCTTATAAAGGACTATACTGGCTAGGCTTTTATATGCAAAATCACGCAATGAGCAGCTCAGGCGATTCGAATCTCCCCGTCCTTGGGCTCGCTGTTCCGATTCATAATTCCAACGGAACGCAAAACGGCAGTACTATACTCATAGAGGAGAATGCGCAGGAATTAATCCATATGTTCAAACTATTTGAGACAGATACGAAGTCGCATCTGACCATTAAAGCTTCGGACGGAAGGATTGTATATGAAAGCGCATCCAATTTTACGAAGAAGGATAGTGACATTACATGGATTCGGACGCTTGCCGTGAACCAGTGGACCATCGAAGCGAGATTACCTGCCAAAGCCTTCTACTTGTCCTCGGGCATTATTCGGTCGAATACCATTGTCGTAGCCATTATTTCATGTCTGCTTGCCTTTGGATTCGCCTATCTGTTCTCATCGAGGTTTACAGCACGTATTCGTACGCTAAAGGATTCGATGCAGAAGGTCAGCTTCGGTAAGCTGGATACACGGATGCCGATCGAAGGTCGAGATGAGCTAGGTAGCCTTGATATGAGTTTTAACCGGATGGTAAGTGGTGTCCAATCGCTTGTACAAGAAGTGGAACAGAGCGAAAGACTCAAGAAGGAAGCGGAACTGAAGGCTTTTCATTATCAGATTAACCCTCACCTGCTGTTCAATACGTTGAACTCCATTCAGTGGAAGGCCCGTCTGGAAGGGGCTGATGATATCCGTCAGATGTTATATCACTTAACGATGGTGCTGGAAGGAAATCTGGATATATCGCAGGAACTGATCACGGTGGGCAGAGAACTACGCATGATTGAGCATTTCTTGAAAATTCAGGAGATCAGGTACGGAAATGTGTTCAGCTATGAGCTGAATTGCGAAGACTCACTGAAGCAGTATCTGATCCCGCGTATGACTCTGCAGCCGCTGTTTGAAAATATATTTTTCCACGGCTTCACGGATGGGATAGGTGTAATTAAGCTGGATGTCATCGTGGAAAAAAATGAACTTCTGCTGGCTCTCCGGGATAATGGAGCGGGTATGACGGAAGAAAAACGGGAGCGTTTGCTTGTTCCAGATCCAAAACGTCGTGGACGCGGAGGATTAGGCGTCCAGAACGCAGACCAGAAATTCAAACTGCATTTCGGCCCGCAGTACGGGCTTACGGTATTTTCGACTAAGGGTGAAGGTACAGCGATTGTCATTCATTGGCCCAAAGAGGAGGAGCGTCCGGATGGATACAGCAAAGAGAATTAAGGTGCTGATTGCAGATGATGAGAGTATTGTACGGAAAGGCCTACGTTCGACCGTAGCTTGGGAGAAATATGGAATGGAAGTTATAGCTGACGCGCCCAATGGACAAAAAGCCTGGGAAGCCTTTCTGGAGCATCGGCCTGAAATTGTAATAACAGATATTGTAATGCCAGAGATGGATGGCATCGAGCTGTCTCGCAAGATAAAGGAGATGGCGGCGAAGACCAAAATAATTCTGCTCAGTTGCCACCGCGACTTTGAATACGCACAGCAGGGAATTCAACTTGGGGCCTCCGGATATCTTTTGAAAACCGCTTTTGAGGACGAAGAACTTGAAGACATGTTAAAGAAGTTCCAGCAGGAACTGTCTGTCTCCGCTCCCCCCTCTCCAAAAGATGAAGGACGTATGGAAACACTGCTCTTTGCATGGCTGAATGGACATAGCTGTAAATTTCCAGAGGAGCTGGAGAAGCTGCATGGCGGTCAATCGCATTTTAATGGTCAGCCGCTGTTAATATATCTGATTCGAACAGCAGAATGCGGAGCATCTTGGACCGAGCTGCTACAAGAAGCTGAGAAAAATGACCGCAGCATGCGCGAGGGTACGATCATTCCTTATGGAGAAGAATACTACTATTGGATCGTTCCTGATACGCTGCGAGGGTCTGCAGACAGCCTGCTGGTAGAGAGTAAGAGCAAATGCAGTCAGCTGAAGTGGACTCGTAAAGAATCCTTGCTCAACAGCGATGATCTGAAGCAGGCTTTCCAAAACCTTCATAAAGAAGCTGAGCTAGAGAAGCTGTATGGGATATCCTTAAATCATTGGCCAGATCCGATCTGGAAAGCCGTGAATCTACTGTATGCTAATCCCGCAGCTGACTGGTCAGCCAGCGAACTGGCGGAAGAGGTTGGGCTCAGCCGCAGTCATTTCTCCATTCTCTTTAAGAAGGCTGTCGGTGATAGTTTCATTGCCTTCCAATATAAACGGAAACTACGCCTTGCATATGGCTTACTGCGGGATACACATCTAACCATGCAGGAAATTGCGGAACGGACAGGACTTGGAGACAGCAAATATTTTAGCAAATGGTTCAAACGCTGTACGGGTCAGACACCGAGTCATTACCGTGCCCAACAAAAAGACGACAGCTCTCGAACAGATTGACACCTGCTTCAATAATTCGAACAAAATCACAACAACATTCGAATAGATACACGTTTTGAACCGCTTTCAATCGCGTTACGATGAAAGCGGTTCAATTATTATAAACCTCACTGACAGGGAGCTGACAATATGAAAAAAAGAATTTCACACATTGTCCTTGCAACGACGCTAATGGTATCTATACTGTCTGCATGCAGCGGTAACGCTGGAACAGCCAATCCGGAGAACGGCGGTTCGGATCAGACGAAGACGCTTCGTTTTGCAACCTGGGATACGGGAGACGCGCTCAAAATTGAGCAGGATATCGCCAAGAAGTTTGAAGCAGAACATCCCGGTACAAAGGTGCAGGTTGAGGCCTATGCGGACGGATTTGACCAGAAGCTTGCCGCAGGCTTTGGAGCGGGCAACCCGCCAGACGTCATGTACATGTGGGACTTCCCTACTTACCATCAATCTCTTGAACCACTGGATAGTTTCGCAGAAAAAGATAAAGACCTGAAGATAGATGATTTTTACAAAGGATTGTTCAACTATGGAAAAATTGACGATAAGCTATACGGCATTCCGGCCGGCTTCACGACTCGTGTCGTCTATTATAACAAAAAGCTCTTTGATGCTGCCGGTGTCCCTTATCCTAAAGACGGATGGGAATGGAGCGATTTCCAGGATATCGCTAAGAAGCTGACGGACACCTCCAAGAAGCAGTACGGCTTCGGTGCCCGTGCCGAGAATGATACGTATGACTTGCAGGGCTTTGTCTGGAGCAACGGTGGCTCCTTTATTTCCCCAGATGGTAAAACCATCGAGGGCTACATGAACAGTAAAGAAACCGCTGAAGCCATCCAAATGTTTGGTGATATGGTGAAGGACGGCACCGCCGTACTTACAGGTGGTAAAGGCCAGCAAAGCGGTGATGATATCTTTAAAGGCGGTAAGATCGCCATGTGGGAAAGCGGAATCTGGCCGCTCGAATCATTCAAACAAGCGGGAGTTGATGTAGGTACGGTCGAAATTCCGGCTTTTCCAGGCAAACCGGTTAAAGGTGTACTTGCAGAATCTGCCCTGTCTATTGCCAAAGACTCCAAGAACAAAGATCTGGCATGGGAATTCGTTAAATTTTATGTTTCTAATGAATCGATCAAAATGCGTGTTGCTGACCTGCCAGTACGACAAAGTGTTGTAAACGAACTCAAGAAGGATCAAGATCCGCTCTACAAACCTTATTACACCATGCTTGAGCGTTCGGACAATACACCTGCATTTCTACTCAATCCGAAGTGGAATGAAGTGAACCGACAGCTGTCGGCTGCAGTGGAAGCAGTTATGCACGGCAGCAATGCCCAAGAAGCGCTGAATCAGGCGGTTAAGGACAGCGAACGATATTTGAAATAACACTTGTAGAAAGAAGGTTAGGAGATGGCTCAGACCTACCTGCAGAATACATCAGAACCGACAGCTACCCTTAAGGCCTTGAAAAAACGTAGATGGGGTGGGCTTGCACCCTACCTCTTTATCTTCCCTTGGATATTTGGATTTGTTTTCTTCACTTTAGGCCCCCTGCTGTTCTCATTGGTCATTTCATTTTTCGATTGGCCAATCGTCGGTAAGGTAACTTTTATCGGGCTAGACAACTACGTAGAGATGTTTTCGAATGATCCGCTTTTTTGGAAATCTTTATTTGTAACTTTGAAATTTGCAGCCCTCTTCGTTCCGCTCAATATTATAGTCGCACTCGGACTTGCCATGCTGCTTAATCAAAGGGTTAAAGGAAGCGCCATTTTCCGTACGGCATTTTATCTCCCCTCTGTAATTTCAGGTGTTGCGCTTGCTATGATCTGGTCCTGGGTATACAGCGGAGACTATGGAATTCTGAACTACTTCTTGTCTGTCCTGGGTATTCAAGGGCCCGATTGGCTGAATGATACAAACTGGTCGCTTGTTGCAATGGTCGTTGCCAGCCTCTGGGGACAAGGATCGATGATGCTTATTTTCCTAGCTGGACTTAAAGGCATTCCTAAGGACCTGTATGAATCGGCATCAATCGACGGAGCAGGTAAAATCCGAAAGTTCTTGAGTGTAACCATTCCGATGATTACGCCAACCATTCTGTTCAATCTCATTACATCAATTATTGCAGCATTCCAGCAATTAACTCTCGCCCTGCTACTTACGGGAGGCGGGCCAATGAAATCAACCTATTTCTATGCGATGTACATGTATGAGAACGCTTTCAAATATTTTAAGATGGGTTACTCTGCCGCCAACGCCTGGTTTATGTTTCTGATCGTGCTTACCTTGACGTTTCTGGTATTCAAATCTTCGGAAGCCTGGGTGTTCTATGAAGGTGAAATGAAAAAGCAGCCGCAGAAGAAACTTAAGGCCAGTACAAGGGGGCGGTCCTAATGAAAAAAATAGTTGCATACACGTTGCTGATTGGGTTCTCACTGCTATTCATCGCCCCACTGTTCTGGGCGGTGACCACGGCACTGAAATCACCGCAGGAGCTCTATCTGTTCCCTCCCAAATGGATTCCGTCCGTCTGGAAATTCAGTAACTTCGCAGAGGCATGGAACATCCAGCCCTTTAATTTATTTTTGAAAAACACACTGCTCGTTACGGTCTTATCCACCCTTGGACAGCTGATATCCTGTACGCTCGTCGCTTACGGCTTCGCCAGATTCCAGTTCAAGGGGCGTGATTTCCTGTTTCTTGTCGTTCTGGCTACCATGATGATCCCTTGGGAAGTAACGATGATTCCGCAGTATATGGAGTTTAACTATTTGGGTTGGATCAACACACTCAAACCGCTGATTATTCCATCGTGGTTCGGATCTGCCTATTATATCTTTTTGTTGCGGCAGTTCATTATGACCCTCCCCCGGGAGCTGGATGAAGCAGCGACGATTGACGGCGCTAGTAAAATGACGATTCTGCTGCGAATCATCGTACCGCTAATGGGACCTTCGCTGATCCTGGTCTCCGTATTCCAGTTCATGAGTTGTTGGAATGACTATCTGGGACCACTCATTTTCCTGAATGATCAGACGAAATATACGTTAACGCTCGGCCTATCTCAATTTAAGGGCATGTACGGTGTTGATATGCAATCCATCATGGCCATCACCTGCTTAATTTCGATTCCACCACTTGCGATTTTCTTCTTCGCTCAGCGTTACATTGTCGGCGGAATTGCCACGACAGGTATTAAAGGTTAGGACACACAGATAGAGGAAAGGAATGACGATCATGACTGTTATGAACATTGAGCGCGACTGGGATAACCTCAGCGTGCTGGAGAGAAATCGTGCGAAGAGTCGCTCCTATTTTATTCCTCATTCCAATAAAGAAAGTGCTCTGAGCTATGACAGAGGAAGCTCTCCATGGTTCAAATCGCTGAATGGTATTTGGAAATTCCAATTTGCTGAGGGGCCGGATCTGGCCACCCCGGATTTTTATCAAAATAAATATGACACCTCTAGTTGGGATAATATTCGTGTCCCGGGCCACTGGCAGTTGCAAGGATATGGAAGTCCGCATTACACGGATCTCGACTACCCATTCCCTGTTGATCCTCCTCATGTACCTAATGATAATCCAACGGGTAGCTACGTAAGGGAATTTACGCTGCCAGACCATTGGGACGGAAGAGTTGTTTCACTTAAGTTCGACGGTGTAGATAGCGCCTTTCATGTATGGCTGAATGGTTCATTTGTCGGCTACAGCCAAGGCAGCCGCCTGACATCAGAGTTCGATCTGACCCCTTTCCTTCAGGCGGGAATTAACCGATTGGCGGTCCGGGTATACCAGTGGTCTGACGGTAGTTATTTGGAGGACCAGGATATGTGGTGGATGAGTGGCATTTTCCGGGATGTCTATCTGGTTTCCGAGCCTTCAGCATCCCGTATTACAGATTATCGAATTGTAACGGAGCTAGATACAGAGTTTACCAATGCGGTACTGTCGGTCCGCTTAGATCTGGATGGAGAAGAAGTTCAGGGCACGGTACAGTTGCAACTGCTGAATAACGTTGGCGAGCAGATCCTGTCTGCTGAGAAGAATCTAAACCATCCTTCGAGTGTCGAGTTCAATCTGCCTGTGGCGAAGCCTTTTTTATGGAATGCTGAATCTCCTTATTTATATCATCTAATCATTTCAGTGGTTGATTCGAAGAATCAGGTTATAGAAACGATTGCCCAGCGAGTTGGGTTCCGCCGTGTGGAAGTCAAGGATGGACAGTTCTTGGTGAATGGAGTACCGATCCTTCTCAAAGGAGTAAACCGGCATGACCATCATCCAGATACGGGACGAACCGTCACGGTAACCACCATGTTCGAAGATATTCAAATGATGAAGCAGCACAATATCAATGCGGTGCGGACAGCACATTATCCGAACGACCCGCGGTTCTATGATCTGTGTGATGAGTATGGGTTATACGTTATGGAAGAGACGGACCTGGAGACACACGGCTTTGAGCCGCTGGGTAATATTTCACGACTTAGTGACGACCCCGCTTGGAAGGATGCTTATGTTGACCGCATCCGCCGTATGGTGGAGCGCGACAAGAATCACCCTTCCGTGATTTTCTGGTCGCTTGGCAATGAATCGGGATTCGGCTGCAATTTCCGTGCGATGTCTGAATGGTGCAAAGCCAATGATTCCACACGTCTTATCCATTATGAAGAAGACCGTGAAGCAGAAGTCTGTGATGTGGTGAGCACGATGTATTCTTCTGTGGAGAAAATGGAAGGATTCGGCCAGCTAACCGATCATCCGAAACCGCATATTCTATGCGAATTTGCCCATGCGATGGGCAATGGGCCCGGAGGGTTACGGACGTATTTTGACACCTTTGATGCTTATCGGCGTCTTCAAGGCGGCTTTGTCTGGGAATGGATCGATCATGGGCTGAGCAGAAAATCAATCGATGGCAAGGCTGACTACGCTTACGGCGGAGATTACGGAGATGTACCGAATAACAGTAATTTTGTTATTGACGGGCTGGTTCGCCCAGACCGTACCCCCTCTCCGGGACTCATTGAATATAAGAAAATCATCGAACCTGTGAGGGTCGAATTAATAGACGCAGGAAAGATTCGCGTAACGAATCGGTATGATTTCGTGACTTTAGATCATCTACAGGTTCATTACAGTATCACGGCTGATGGAAGAACCATAAACAGTGGTGCACTCGTACTTCCTCAGATTGGTCCGGGTGATAGCGCAAACGTATTGATTCCACATTTGAATTTAACAGATCAACAGTCGATTCATCTTGAGCCGGGTACGGAGATGTGGCTGAATGTCGGATTTACGCTGGCAGCAGACTGCGCTTGGGCGGAACAGGGGCATGAGGTGGCTTGGGCGCAGTTTGCACTGCCGAATCATTCCACCTCAGCCGTATCTCCCTCATCCCTGCTGTCTGTAGAGCAGAAGTTGTCAGTTACCGAAGAAGGGCGAGAGCTAATCCTTACGAATGACAGTTTCCGTATTTCTTTTAATCGTCTACGTGCAGGGGTCACCTCACTTCACCTGAACGGAAAGGAACTCATTCAACATGGACCACGACTGAATTTCTGGCGTGCTCCCATTGATAACGATATGTATGTGCTCCCGGATTGGCGCAAGGCACACCTCGATCGACTGACCGAGCGGATAGACGACTTCCGCTGGGATCGATTGAATGAAACATCTGTGCGTATGACTTGGACTTCACGCATAGCACCTCCTGTCTACGATTGGGGCTTCCGCTGTGAAACGTCCTATACGGTTACTGCAAGCGGACTAATCATTATAGATGTGAAGGGAATGCCGGAAGGAACACCACCTGCTATGCTCCCGAAAATCGGTCTTCAGATGAAAGTTCCCGGTGATATAGATCGTGTGAAATGGTATGGCCGTGGGCCGGGAGAGAGCTATTCGGATAGCCGGGAGGCCGGACGCTTCGGCGTATATCAGAGCAGTGTAGATGGATTGTTCACGTCATATATTTATCCCCAAGAGAATGGAAATCGGACAGATGTAAGATGGGTTTCGATTGCCGATGGAGCAGGAATCGGTCTGCTGGCGGCAGGAGCGCCAACGCTTGATTTCAGCGCTAGACGTTACACGGATGGTGATCTGGAGAAGGCGCAGCATATGAGCGATTTGGCACCTCGTGATTTCATTACTCTGAATCTGGATTACCGACAGAACGGACTGGGAAGTAATAGCTGCGGCCCAGCACAGTCGCCTGAGAATACAGTTAAACCGGAAGCGTTCCGGTTCCGTATCTTGCTTCAGGCGTATATGGCGGAGGATAGCTCTCCTGAAAGGCTGAGCCGCCGAATGAGTACAGAAGCGATGCAATATGAAATGGAGGAAGATAAAGATGCTTAATACACAGGACGTTTTGAATTTATCTGGCAAGGTAGCCGTCGTTACTGGTGGGGCATCAGGCATTGGGCTGGCCACCGCTGAGCTTCTAGCGAGCTTCGGGGCACATGCTGTCTTGATTGATATTAATGAGGCTGCGGGTAACGAGGCAGTCGCCAGTATCCGTGAACAGGGAGGTCAGGCCAGCTTTTACTGCTGCAACGTGACCTCTGCCGCAGATTGTGAACGCACAGCTTCAGAGATCAAATCGACTCTTGGAGGAATTCATGTCCTGTTCAATAACGCAGGGGTTATTCGCCGCAAAACGGTTACCGAGTTGGATGAAAGAGACTGGGATCTTGTACTAGATGTCTCACTCAAAGGTGTCTTTCTCCTTTCTAAATATGTAATTCCCATTATGGAGCAAAGCGGTGGCGGTAGCATCATTAACACAGGCTCAGGTTGGGGACTGAAAGGTGGAGACCGCGCAGCAGCTTATTGTGCAGCAAAAGCAGGCGTTGTTAATCTGACGCGCGCCATGGCTATCGACCATGGAGCGGCGAATATTCGAGTCAACTGTGTATCACCAGGAGATACGGATACACCACTCCTGCGTGACGAAGCGAAGCAGCTGCAGCAGGATGAGTCAGCATTTCTGGTTGCCTCTGCAGGAGGCAGACCGCTGGAGCGTCTAGGTACACCGCGTGATATCGCGAATGCCGTATTGTTCCTAGCGAGTGACTTATCCTCATGGGTAACAGGCAGTGTGCTCGTTGTTGACGGAGGCGGGATCGCTTAGGACGATAAGAATTACCATTTTCCCAACATATGAACGGAGGCGTTAATTGTGGCTGACAACAAAACATATGCCCATCCCTATATTCCAAATACCGTTCCGGAGGTCCGGGACGCGATGCTGAAAGAAATTGGTTTAACGTCTATGGAGCAACTCCACGACGCGATCCCTGACAGCCTGAAGCTGAAGCGGGAGATGGACCTTCCGCCAGCCATGAACGAGTATGAACTGCGCCGACATATTGATGGACTGTTAGCAAAGAACAAGCACAGTGGAGATTATCTTAATTTTCTGGGTGCAGGATGCTGGCAGCATTTCATCCCGGCTGTATGCGACGAGATCAATCAGCGTTCTGAGTTCGTGACGGCCTATGCCGGAGAACCTTACGAAGACCATGGTCGATTCCAAGCCCTATTCGAATATCAGAGCCTGCTTGCCGAGCTCGTGGACATGGATGTCGTAAATGTTCCAACCTTTGACTGGGCTCAGGCGGCTTCCACCGCGATTCGGATGGCTGGGCGTATTACAGGGCGCAAAACCGTGCTGCTCCCGCGTTCCGTAGATCCGGATAAGGCGGCGATTATTCGTAATTACTGTACTCCGGTAATGGAGATTCAGTATGTTGACATCGATCAGGTAACAGGACGAATGGATCTGAATGATCTGAGCAGCAAATTAAATGACGATACGGCGGCAGTATACTTTGAAAATCCCTGTTATCTTGGAATCATTGAGGATCAGGGTGCCGAGATATCTGAACTAGCTCATAAGATTAATGCCGTTTCTATTGTAGGTGTTGATCCCATATCACTTGGAGTTCTGGAGCCTCCGGGCCATTACGGGGCCGATATCATTTGCGGAGATTTACAGCCGCTGGGTATGCATATGAACTTTGGCGGTGGGCAGGCTGGCTTCATTGCAACACGTGATGAGGAAAAATACGTAATGGAATACCCTTCCCGGCTATTTGGCATCGTGCCAACCGAAGTGGAAGGCGAATATGGCTTCGGAGATGTGGCCTATGAACGTACATCATTCGCTCTTCGGGAGAAAGGCAAGGAATCGGTAGGAACTCAGACCGCATTATGGGGCATTACGGCAGGAGTATATCTGGCTCTTCTCGGTCCTGCTGGAATGCAAGAGGTTGGCAGCACCATTATCCAGAAATCGCATTACGCTGCAAAACAGATATCACGAATTCCAGGTGTATCTCTTCACTTCGAAAATGGCACCTTTTTCAAAGAGTTTGTTGTTGATTTTAATGATACAGGTCTAACCGTTGATGAGATCAACCAAAGATTAATGGAGACAGGAATTTTCGGAGGTAAGGATCTGTCTTTATCCTACCCATCATGGGGTCAATGTGCACTGTACTGCGTTACGGAAACGCATACCCAGGCGGATTTGGACCGACTCGTCGATACTCTTCGTTCCATTGTCAGCACGTCATAACGATCATATAGAGGAGGACTGAACGCCATGAAACGAATTCGCAGAGATCATAAGGTTCGGAAGTTTCACCAAGCTAAATGGGATGAGCCCGTTATCTTTGAACTTCACCGACCCGGGGAGCGAGGCGTCGTGCCGCCGGGAACGGAAGCGACTGTAGCAGCTGAAGTAGGCTCCGCAGAAGACAACATACCGGCATCCATGTGGCGGCGCACTATTCCCGCTTTGCCAGAAATCGGGCAGGCAAAGGTACTGCGGCATTATCTGAGATTATCCCAGGAAACGCTGGGATCGGATATGAACGTGGAGATTGGTCAGGGAACCTGCACGATGAAATATATTCCCCGGATTAACGAAATGCTTATCCGAAATCCACGTATGACCGAGCTTCATCCGCTACAAGATGTGGATTCTGTTCAGGGGATGCTGGAGATATTCCACAATCTCGATCTGGCAATGCGAGAGATTTCGGGTATGGATGCGTTCTCCTTTCAGCCGAGTAGCGGAACCCAGGCACTTCTGGCTATGGCCTCCATCGTTCGCGCCTATCATGATTCGCGCGGTGAAGGTGAGCAACGTGATGAGATTATTACAACGATCTTCTCTCATCCTTCGCAAGCCGCTACAGCTGCGGTTAAGGGATATAAGATTATTACGTTGCATCCAGACGAGAATGGATTCCCGGACCTTGAGAAGCTGAAGAACGTTGTCTCCGAGCGGACTGCCGGATTTGTTGTGGCTAATCCAGAGGACACAGGCATCTACAATCATCGTATCCGAGAATTTACGGATGTCGTGCACGAAGCTGGTGGTGTCTGCTACTATGATCAGGCTAACGCCAATGGCCTGCTCGGAATTACACGAGCGAAGGAAGCGGGTTTTGATATGTGCTTTTTCAATCTTCACAAAACCTTTGCTGCGCCCCATATGTGCGGTGGTCCTGCTACGGGCGCTCTCGGAGTGACGGAAGAATTGAAGAATTTCATGCCCGGCCCTTTGGTGGATAAGGAAGATGACGGACGTTATATTTTGAGAGATCAAACGGAAGTCAGCATTGGTAAGGTACGGAGTTTTCACGGTGTAGCCCAAACTGTACTCCGCTCCTACGCCTGGATTATGAGCCTCGGACCGGACGGTCTGAAGGATGTCGCTCAGGTGGCGGTGCTGAATAACAACTATCTATATCATAAAATTGTTCAAATACGAGGAGCGAGTGCCCCGTATGTCCAAGGACGCCGTTTAGAACAGGTCCGCTACAGCTGGAAACAACTCACGGATGAGACTGGAGTGACGACGGAGGATATTACGCGAAGAATGTGCGATTTTGGCTTGCATTACTGGACCTCTCATCACCCGTATATTGTTCCACAGCCGTTCACACTGGAGCCAACGGAATCCTATTCCAAGGAGGATCTCGACGAATATATCCATGCGCTGGAGCATATCTCAAATGAAGCCTATACTCAGCCAGATATCGTCAAATCAGCTCCGCATAACAGTACGGTGCATCGCAATGACGAATCATCTTTGGACGACCCGAAACAATGGTGTATTACTTGGCGTGCATATTTGAAAAAAACACAGCCAGAGCTTCACTAACTGCATTAGCATGTACGCTGTAGCTACTCTTATTGTGCATATAGAGGAACATTAATATTACTCGTTTTATAAATAGACAGAAAAGCAGCGCCCCTCAACCGTGTTGAGGGGCGCTTTAATATGATTCTATAGCTTTCAGTGGAGTTAAGATAACGATCTCTCCGGTTCCTCTTCCCCGTTTACACCTATTTTCTTATTCACTCAGCATGGACTGTGTGAAACTGATCCACTCCCGGGTTGCAAAGGATAAATATCGGTCCTTCCGCCAAATCATGCCGAGCTGCCACGGAATCACAGGTTCCATCACAGGTATAATGCGCACACGCATATGATCCACCTCACGGCAGATCGTTTCTGGCAGCAAAGCCACACCCAGATTGGCCGCTACCATTGCACTGAGCAGGTCCCATTGGGAGCTCTCGTACACCACCCGAGGCTGGAATCCCGCATGCTGACAGGCGGCGATAATCCGGTCATGCAGCGCAAAATCTTCCCGAAACAGCACAAATGCATCATGCTCCAGCTCGCGCAGCGCGATGGACTCTTTGCCCGCAAGCGGGTGTGAAGGGTGTACGATCAGATTCAGTTTCTCTTCCACAAAAACAAAGTGGTCCACGAGTTCATCCACGGTAGGCAGAACGGAGACACCAATATCCAGTGCACCACTAATCACATCGGCCTCTACTTTTTTGGCACCGTCTTCGAAGAGCTGAATGGTTACCTGTGGGTAAGCTTTATGAAATTCACCGATAATCATCGGAAAAAAGCTCGAACCTATCATCGGCGGCAAGCCGATCCGCAGGTGTCCTTTCTTCAGATTCATCAAGTCATCCAATTCGGACGATAAGCTGCGAAATGACTTTTCAATCTCCAGCGCCTGCCGAAAAAAGACATGCCCTGCATCCGTTAACGCTACCTTCTTGCCATAACGATCAAGCAGCGTTACGCCCAATTCGTCTTCCAAGCTTTTGACGGTTTTGCTAATCGTCGGTTGTGTAATGAACAGCACTTCGGCCGCTTTGGTGAAGCTTTGCTGCCGCGCAACTTCCAGAAAATATTGCAAATGGCGGATATCCATCGTCTGATCCCCATCTCTCATAGATAAATGGAATGGTAAACATTCTTAATATGCATTTTACTCATGAAAGAATGCGATGTAAAATTTGTGATATCAAGTGAATCATTTTCATAATACATTTGTCTGCTTCAATCAGGGCTAGATATAGATCAAAACGATTCAATTGGTCTATATCTAGTTACTTAAATTCACTTTTAGTGAGTTATGAAATTGATTCAAACAATGCTTCCATTCATTTTCATAAACAACTCAAAATCATCACGTTCATTATACAAGGAGGGATTGAAGTGAAGAAATGGGGCCTTGGCATTTTGCAAGTTGCGCTCTTGATGGCCTTTTCACTGCTCATGGACCAGTTGGCCCGTGCTCTCCATCTACCTGTACCAGGTTCAATACTCGGTATGATCGTGCTATTCATTCTGCTTCAGACCCGGGTCGTGAAGCTGCGCTGGATCGAAATTGGAGCTGCCTGGCTGCTCGGTGAGCTGCTGCTGTTTTTCATCCCGTCAGCCGTTGGCATTATGAACTACATGCCCATGCTGGAGCAAGATGGACTGCAAATTTTGTTTATTGTTCTGCTTAGCACATTTCTGGTCATGGCCTGCACAGGCCTTGTTGCCACCCGAATCGCCAAACGAAAGGAGCGTCACACCGGATGATTGGATTCCTCTGTCTCTTGTTAACCGTCGGTATTTACTTGGTCGCCAAACGCATGTATCGCAACCTGCCCAAAGTGTATCTGTCTCCGCTGCTGATTACGCCGCTTCTTGTCGTCGGTGTGCTGCTCGCAACAGGCACGGATTACGCAGCCTACAGCAGTGGTGGTAAATGGCTAAGTTTGCTGCTTCAACCGGCAACGGTAGCCTTCGCTATTCCGCTCTATACATTCTTCCATGTACTCAAAAAACATATTTCCGAGATCGTCTTCAGCGTTATGACGGGCTCCGTTGTGGCGGTCCTCTCTTCTGCCCTGCTCGCCAAATGGCTGCGCCTGGACTCCGGACTCATTCATAGTCTGATCCCAAGATCGATCACGACCCCTATTGCCATGAATGTATCGGCTACCATTGGAGGCATTCCGGCGGTTACGGCGGTTTTTGTCATCATGACCGGTCTGCTGGGGGCGATTATGGGGCCATCCATTGTGAAAATGCTGCGTATTGATGGTGAGATTGCACGTGGAACGCTGCTTGGAACCGGTGCCCATGGAACAGGCACATCCAAGGCTTTTGAGCTCAGTTCACTGACAGGTACCATCTCCAGCATCTCCATGGTACTGGCCGCATTGTTCACATTAGCGGTTGCACCCGTGCTATCCAAACTTATTTTCCCATAATAGATGGAATTAACCCTATTTCTTGAAATATTATTGTTGTATTAAAGCCCTTTCTTCCTTACAATAAGGACAGGTTTTAATTGTGAATATTGCGGGGGAGATGCGATGAAAAGAACCGGAATGAAGAGATCTCTGGACCGCCTTGGACGAATTGTCCTTCCCAAAGAAATGCGGGATACGATGGAAATCCATATCGGCGATCCGCTCGAGTTTTTCATTGAAGGGAAAGAGTTGATTTTGAGAAAGTACAAATCAACATTGTGTATTTTTTGCGGTGATGTGGATACTGAAATGTATTTCAAAGAGCAATTCATCTGCCGGACTTGTGCAATTCAATTAAAACACCCGGATGACACTCCCGATTGGTTCGTTCCTCCAAACAAACAGGCTCCTGCACCCGTGGAGCGTCCTGCTACCGAATCCGCCACAGTCTCATCTCCCGCATGGGAAGAAGGGACTACAGCTGCCAACCATGAGTACCCGGACCTGCGGCCGAAGACGGCACGCATGCTGCAACAGATGAAGGAAATTGTTGAACAGAATCCTGGTTTGGCTCAACAGCAAATTGCGGAAAAGCTTGGCATTAGCCAAGGACGCGTCTCCCAACTTAAAAAACTACTATAATAGGAATTTATTCGATTATTTATTAATCAGGAGACCTTCCGTTTCAAGAAGTCCCGTTGCAAGAGAACCCTTTGAAATCCGTGGGTTCTTCTTTTTTTTGAGATAAACGTAAAAAAGACGACTACCGCTTAATCACAGTGGTCATCTTTTTCAATATTCGTTACTCCAGCGTCTAACTCTTTAGACCTGCACGAGATCCATATCCATTTCTTCTGCTTCCAGTTTACGCATGCCCATAATAAGAACGACAATGTTGGCAACCAGTAGCACTGCCGGGAAAGGAACAGCCGTATATTGTCCGTAAATCAGATGACTTCCCACAGCCCCAATCAGAATAAACGTCAATACTCCTGAAGCCAGAATACGAGTTCGTGGAATCAACAGACCCACCGCACTGAGCAGCTCTACTGCACCAATGAGATACATCGTCCATGTAGGATAAGAGAAACCTTCGAAAGTCTTCACCATCATCTCTGCTCCACTAACCTTGTTAACCCCCGCCATTACAAACACACCTGCAAGCACAACCAACGCAATATATCCCAAAATTCTTAAGCCTTTGTTCATATGTATAATCCTCCTGAAAATGAATGTCCATATCCATCTGTTGTATAAAAAGCAATCTATGTAAAAGTTACTGCGTAACTCTATTTTTAAAATGGGCAGTTTGCACTGCAAAAAAAGGTACGTGCTGAAATTATACATATTAATAATTATTAACTTACTTTTATGAAGTGAGTATATAATAATAACATTATTTATTCAAGTAATTTTTTGACGAATAGTGTATAATACATACAAAAGGTATGTTACAGTACATTTTGTAGTAACATGTTGACTTCATTGTCCCTTACTTTGGTCAGAGCGGCAGAAAGCCACGCACTTTTATATATACGAATATACGAAGAAATCCATCAATACTTGAATCGAGGTGAACACGTTGAAGCTGAGAAAAGTAAAATCACCAAGTCCCTGTCTCATTACTCAGGCCATGGATATCATCGGTAAGAAATGGGTACTGCTCATCATGTACCAACTGTTATCCGGACCGAAACGATTCACAGAGCTGGAAGCAGAAATGGCGATTAGCGGTCGGTTATTATCCGAACGTCTAAAGGAGATGGAAATGGAAGGTATCGTAACCCGGCATATGTATCCTGAAATTCCGCCCCGCGTAGAGTATGAATTGACGCCCAAAGGAAGAGCCATCGAACCCGTCATCAATCAGATTTACAACTGGTCCTCAGACTGGTTGAAACAGCAGCAGTCTACTAAGTAGCCAGATTCTGATTCATGTACAACACAAAGACGCCTGAATTGAACTGATCTTCGGATCAGTCCAGATTCAGGCGTCTTTTTCATGTGGTTATATTTCTGGTTACGTCATAAAAGGATTAATGAGAGAGATGTTTGGAGCGCTGAAGCTGTATCGGCAATCCCGAATCTGCCGAAACCAATGCCGCCGTTGTAATTTCCTGTGTACGGCAGGCATCCGCATAATCGGACAAAATCCGTGAACGATCTCCGGTACGAAGGGCGTGAATGAACGCTTCATTTTCCCGCTCATACGGGTTATGCCCTGCTGGAATCTCCAGACCTGCCATCGCATGAGGGGCAGCACTTGGCAGAAGAAGACGTTCAGGCGTCCAATCCCAGACTCCGGCGTCCGTGTAAAACTGGAGCCCTGCGCCGCCTTCACCATCTGGCAGCAGGCAAGTGTTGGCAATGCTCGCGATCGCCCCACTTTCTAGCTTAAGCGTTACATTCGCCACATCGGCTACCGTGACATGTTCGTGCTTCTCATGCATGCAGCGCTGGGCCGCTGCAGCGTATACCTCTGTCACTTCACCAGCACAGTACCGCAGCAAATCCACGATATGGGTCGTCTGTTCCACAAACTGCCCCCCGGATCCTTCCTGGCGACGCCACCAGGCGACTCCTGGCATTCCGCCCATCCAGCGCCCAAGCGCCATGCCGACGGTCTGCTCTTTCATCGCTTCTTTCAGTACCTGTGCAGCCTCCTGATAACGGAAATGATAACCTACCGATGTCAACAATCCAGACTTCTGTACCTGATCCAGCACCTGACGAGGAATATCCATGCCTGTACTCAGCGGTTTTTCCACCAGGAACGGGATACCCCGACGAACCAATTCAGCTTCAATCGATCCATGAGACATCGGAGGAACACAGATATAGACTGCATCCAGCTTTTCACCATCCAGCATATGTTCAAGTTCACCGTAGCCAACAGCATCATAGACGGAAGCCATAGCCTCCGCCTTTTCCAGCGTTGTTCCACAGACAGCTGCTACACGAACGCCTTCCATTCGTGCCAGAATATCTGCATGTACCTTGCTGAACCAACCTGTTCCAATGATTCCGATCTGTAAAGTCATAGATGTAAACCCCTCTCCTTGTTACACGCTTACATGTTCCATTCGACCCCCACATGCGAAATCCTGCATTAAATTTTGCCCGATGCTTCCAAGAGTAACTGATCCAGTTCATTCGCAAATCGTATCGCTTGCTCCTCACGCCAATCCAGGCGTTCAGCCATAAACTGAATCACTACTGCCTTATACTGACGGACTTCGTCAATGCGGAAAAACAGGTCTCCGGTGCGTCTCACAAAAAAGTCTGCAGGTGTCACAGCCATCTCCTCGTCAATGGCATAACGCAGCATCAGCAGCAGCTCCTGCGACATACCATGCAGCTCTGCCTTTGCCCGCGGGTCAGGCATCCGCTCGTACAGTGCGCCTACATTGGAACCATACACTCGGGCTAATCGTTCCGCAGTAGATCTGTCGAGCCCAAGTGCTACTCCATCCTTAATCTTGCGTTCTGCATACGCGCCAAATCCGGCGGAACCGCCAACATGACCTCCAGAGATTGGCATCTCTTTCGTTATACATGGTCCAACGGATTTCCCCGTCTCCTGCTCCAATTGGCGAGCAGTGAGATCAACAACCATCTCGGCCATTTTGCGGTACCCAGTTAATTTACCCCCGGCAATGGTGATCAACCCCGAAGGGGCTACCCACACTTCATCTTTGCGCGAAATTTCGGAAGGTCCTTTGCCTTCCTCATGAATCAACGGACGCACACCTGCCCAACCGGACTCCACATCCTCGGCTCGAATCCGAACGTCCGGGAACATGCCGTTGACGGCATCGATGACATAATTCCGGTCTGCCTCAGAGATTAACGGGTGTGCGGGATCATCTTCGAATACGGTATCTGTGGTTCCCACATAGGTTTTCCCATCCCGCGGGACAGCAAAGACCATTCGTCCATCCGGTGTATCAAAATATACAGCCTGCCTTAACGGGAAACGCGTACCGTCGAATACCAGATGAATACCTTTGGTCATCTGCAACGTTTTGCCCTGGCGAGACCCATCGATCTTGCGCAGCTCATCCACCCATGGACCGGAAGCATTAATCACCTTGGTTGCCCGCAAATCATAAGATTGACCGCTGATCTGGTCCACAGCCTGAATACCTGTAATAACCCCATTCTCCTTCAGGAATTTCGCTGCCTTCACATAGTTCACGGCCAGTGCACCGCGCTCTACCGCTTCCTTCATCACTTCAATGGTAAGCCGGGCATCGTCCGTTCGGTATTCCACATAACGTCCACCACCCAGCAGTCCTTCCTTGCGCAGCAAAGGCTCACTGTCTGAGACGGCGCCGGCATTTAACATTTGGCGTCGTTCACTACGCTTCACTCCGGCAAGCCGGTCATACACCATCAGGCCCATGGATGTGCTGAAGCGGCCAAAGGTACCCGCCGTATAGATGGGGAGCAGCATCGGTTCGGGTGTCGTCACATGCGGCCCATTCTGGTACACCACCGCTCGCTCCCGTCCCACCTCAGCCACCATTTTCACTTCAAACTGCTTCAGATACCGTAGACCGCCATGCACCAGTTTGGTCGAACGACTGGATGTGCCTGCTGCAAAATCCTGCATTTCCACCAGTGCTGTCTTTAATCCGCGGGAAGCTGCATCCAGCGCAATCCCGGCTCCCGTGATTCCCCCACCAATAATCAATATGTCAAAATGTGCATTCGCCATCCGATCCAGATATTCCGTACGCTTTTCCGCCGAGAACGATGTTGTCATTCTGATTCCTCCCATTGATTACCTCTGTTATACCCACAAAAGCACAAAAAAAAGACCACGTCATTCGCTTCAGCAATTGCTGAGCGGTACGTGGTCTCTCCCGATCTCCAGACATCATTTTTTTAACTTGTGACTTAATCCTATCACACAATTAAGGCGGCGTGAAGGCCTGAAATGACACATTATTCAAAAAAATTTCAAAAAGTTGTTCTGCCTGCGGATGGAATTTCAAGCTGATCCACTAATCATTTATTTTTCCTTATAGTGGGTATATGTTTTCTCTTCTCCAGGAAAATAACCCCTGTAAGTTATGCATCATTTTCCACCAATAAATATCATTTATTGTAGAACTTTAACGAAAAAGTACAAATGCCCATTCGAAATATAATCCACTCATTTGAAAACCATCGCTGCCTTCACTGCACGTTGCCACCCTGCATACAGTCCTGTACGCTCATCTTCAGCCATAACCGGATGGAAGACACGCTCCGTATTCTCGTGATTCGCCAATTCATCCGCGCTATTCCAATACCCTACTGCGAGTCCTGCCAGATAAGCCGCACCTAATGCCGTCGTTTCGTTCACATTGGGACGCTCCACAGGGATATTCAGAATATCACTCTGGAATTGCATCAGAAAATCATTGGCCGCTGCTCCCCCATCCACACGCAAGGCATTCACCGGAATACCTGAATCGGATTCCATTGCCGTCAGTACATCCTTGGTCTGATACGCCAGTGCTTCCAGGGTTGCACGGATAAAATGTTCTTTGGTGGTTCCTCGCGTCAAACCAAACACAGCTCCCTTAACTTCACTGTCCCAGTAAGGGCTGCCCAGACCCACAAATGCAGGCACCATATAAACGCCGTCTGTAGAGGGTACACGTGCCGCATAATCCTCACTGTCTTTTGAGGAACGAAGCATCCGTAAGCCGTCACGCAGCCACTGTACCGCCGAACCGGCAACAAAAATACTGCCTTCCAGCGCATACTCGATTTTACCATTAATGCCCCATGCAATAGTTGTAATCAGCCCGTGGTTGGACTGTACAGGTTGTTCTCCAGTATTCATAAGCATGAAACAGCCGGTGCCGTACGTATTTTTCATGCTTCCCTTTGTGTAACAGCCCTGACCGAATAATGCCGACTGCTGATCTCCTGCTGCTCCGGCAATCGGAATCCGATGACCAAAGAAATGGTAGTCAACCGTGTGTGCGTACACCTCGGATGAACCGCGCACTTCCGGCAGCATCGCTTTGGGAATGTCCAAAATTTGCAGCAATTCATCATCCCATTGCAGATCATAGATGTTGTACATTAAGGTGCGAGAAGCATTAGATACATCGGTGACATGAGTACCACCGCTCAGCTTCCAGATCAGCCAACTGTCGATCGTACCAAACAGAAGCTCACCCTTCTCTGCACGCTCCCGGGCACCAGGCACATGATCCAGAATCCACTTTACCTTGGTTCCCGAGAAGTAAGGGTCAATGAGTAGACCCGTTTTGCGATGAAATAGGTCACCCAGACCCTTCGCCTTCAACTTATCACAAATTCCAGCCGTTTGTCTGGACTGCCAGACTACTGCATTATAGATGGGCCGGCCCGTTTCTTTGTCCCATACCACAACCGTTTCCCGCTGGTTTGTAATGCCGATGCCGGCAATCTGGATCGGCTTGATTCCACTTTCGGCCAGACACGAAGCCATCACTGCCAGAATGGAGCTCCAAATTTCATTGGCGTTCTGCTCCACCCAGCCCGGCTTGGGAAAGTACTGTGGAAATTCCTGCTGTGCAATATGCACAATCTCACCGCTCCGGTTAAACAGAATAGCCCGGGAACTCGTCGTCCCCTGATCTAGGGCCAGTATATATTTTTCCATACAGACAACCTCCTGTTGTGGGATTACTGCTTATATTCTGTATGCGATTTCTTGTAGTGCCGAATCAGGTCCACGTTGGAAGTGGTTACTGCAGTAGCTCCGGCTTCCAGCGCCAGTTCAACCTCTTCCGTTGAGCGGATCAACCCACCTGCAATAATGGGTATACCTGTCCGTATGGATACTTCTGCAATAATATGCGGGATAACACCGGGCAGTACTTCAATATAATCCGGTTGGGTCTTGGACAGCAAAAGATAACTTTTCTCCAGCGCATTTGTATCCAGCAGAAAAACGCGCTGAATGGCTGTAATCCCTTTCTGTTTCGCCTTCTGAATTACACTGGCTCGCGTCGAAATCAGTCCTGCCGGACGAATATGCTGGCATAAATACTCTGCGGCATATTCATCGTTCTTCAGCCCCTGCACCAGATCGGCATGCAGTACTATTTTTTTACCACGTCGCCGTGCTTCTTCCAGCAGACTATGAAGCTGCGCAATATGCGTATCCAGCATAACCCCATAGGTGTAAGGGCCTTCAATCATTGCTTCAAACTGCTTCATGCTCTTGGCAGCCGGTAACACATACTGTCCCTCAAATGGCACCTTCGTTCCTCCCGCATAAATCAGATGCCTATATTGTATAGTTCGTATGGTATGAACGGCAAGCAAAGTCAGGACCGTCAGATTAATTCTTGGCGTGAGACGGGACCGTTCCATTCTCTAAACTTAAAAAAGCTGTTCATGTATACCCCAGAAGGAGCATACACAAACAGCTTAAATTGTCCTGTCTATTGGACAGAATGGCAAACAGGCTTTATGTCAAAATCATATTGAACGATCGATCGGGATCGGGATCAACCTTTTAGGCTTGGGCGTGTGGAAGCAAGGTCTCTTCGCCAGCCCATGCATCATTTTCTGCCAAGTGACCAGAACGGCTCACTTTGGTCTGCAAATATTTTTCGTTAAAGGACGAGCGATCTCCCCACAGTGGCACACGTCCACCTACATTCAGTCCCGCTTCCTGCAAAGCAGCAAGCTTGCGTGGATTGTTCGTGATCAATGTAACAGGAGCTGAACGAAGCGCACGCAATACGGCAATGGCATCATCATAATTACGCGCATCGTCTGTGAACCCAAGTTGCAGGTTAGCGTCAACGGTATCCAGACCTTCCTCTTGCAACAGGTATGCCATCGCTTTGCTGAACAGACCGATGCCACGGCCCTCATGATTCGCCAGATAAAAGAGTGCTCCTGCTCCATGGGCAGCAATCATCTTCATCGATTGCTCCAGTTGGAAGCCGCAGTCACAACGTTTGCTGCCAAAGATGTCACCTGTATGACAGATGCTGTGCATCCGAATCAGTGCTTCCTGTGCTTCGGCAAAATCACCGTACACTAATACGCTGGATTGCTGACGTTCAGCCAGTTCGGCAGTAGCGAGAGATTCAATCAGCTCGCCGCTTTCCATAGCTTTCTCCGATTTCATCCAGCTGTACCACTGGAAGGTGTGTGTCTCTCCATCAAGGTTCACCGGAAGCTTAATCGGCCCAACGAGGTAAATGAATTCTTTTCCACTCGGAAAAGTCTGGATTTTGGGGGCAAGCAGTTGAATAATATGTGAATTAATCATTAGTAAGTTCCTCCTGTTAAGCCATCTTGGTTATGAATTGATTCGCATCCAGACGGAAAATGGATCACTGGATTGCATATCATACGTATCTATATTATTGTCATCATCATTAGTTACTTTATGTAAGCAAGTTTAAAATAAAAATTATGTTGTGTCAAGTAACTTTTGTTTCTAAAGTAACTAATAAATTTATGATACGCAACCGACACAAATTTGTGTTTCATTTCAGGAATATTGGGTATGAGTTTATAAACTGCTCATACACTTATGTTGTAGTCCATCGCACTTCATGCCTCGAACTTAACGATGAGGGGGTTATCACATGATCCGCCGGAAAAGAACATGCTGGACAGCCATTCTGCTAGTCTGTGTCATGCTGGTGAGCGGATGCTCCATATGGCCGGGACAGAACGATTCATCGAGCAATAAAAAGGTAGCGCTTACATTATGGTACTGGAACCGTTCCATCGATGATAAGCTGATTGCCAAGGCCAAGGAAAAGTTCCCCAATATTGAACTGACCGCCCAGAAAATCGGTGGTGATTTCAAAGCAAAACTCAAAACGACACTCGCTGCGCGCTCAGGTGAGCCGGACATTGTCGCATTGAACGATTGGATCATGGAGCTCTTTCCCAGCGAGGACCGTTTCTATAATCTGTATGATCTCGGCGCAGGTGACGTCGAAGACCAATATCTGGATTGGAAATGGAAGCAAGGCGTTACACCAGGTGGACAAATGATCGGTTTCCCTATGGATACGGGACCGACAGCCCTCTTCTACCGTGCAGATCTATTTAAAGAGGCCGGATTGCCTTCCGAGCCTGAAGAAGTGGCTCGTCAGATCAACAACTGGGATGCCTATTCTGCTGCAGGAGAAAAGATCAAGGAGAAGTTCGGAGGCAAGGTATTTCTAACCGACAATATTGGAACCGTTTACAATCAAGTGTTATCGCAAGGAACCGAACGGTATTTCCGTCCTGACGGCTCGTTTATCGGCATGGATTCTCCACTCGTCAAGCAGAGCTGGGATACCGCCGTATCCTTCAAGCAAAAAGGGCTGCTCGCTAATGCCGACGGCTGGACCCCGGGCTGGAACGCAGCGATGAATAATGGTGAGATTGCTTCCTTTGTGGGAGCCGTCTGGATGAAGCAGGTACTGCAGGAAGCCGCGCCGGATACATCTGGCAAGTGGCGAGTCACTCGCGCTCCTGGTGGAGACGGCAATAACGGTGGATCATTCCTGTCCATTTTGAAGTCGAGCAAACACCCAAAAGAAGCGTTCGAAGTCATCCAGTGGCTGCAAAGCCCGGATAATCAGCTTGAACAATATAAGACGTTGAACCTGTTTCCTTCGGCACCTGGTGTGTTCGATACACCGGCGATGAAAGAAGAAGAACCCTTCTTCGGCGGACAGGCAACTGGGCCTGTATTTGCCGAATCGGCACAGCATGTGCCCGAGGCTTTCTTTGGCGAACGATACCCTTCGGTGCACAACATCATTACTCGGCGGCTGAATGATATTGCGAAGCAAAATGCCAACCCGGAGCAGGTCTGGCCTGATACGGTTCACCGTGTTGAGCGGGAGTTACAGCGTTAATTCAAACACTCTTATGAGATGGCAATCCGCAAAGGAGGAATTCATATGGCTGTAACCGAACCTCGCCTCACTCCGGATCCCGGAAAGGTAAGTCCGGATTTGGATCGGCAGAAATCACTCTTGTCCCGGATGTGGGAACAACGTGCACTCTATGTGGCGATCTCCCCGTTTTACATTCTGTTTGCCGTGTTTGGACTGTTTCCGATCGGTTTTTCCTTATATCTGGCCTTCCACAAATGGGATGGCATTGGTGTGATGACCTATAACGGACTAAACAACTTTAAATATATGCTGACCGATGCAGAATTCTGGCAAGCGGTGGGCAATACGTTCATGATCTGGATATACGCGACCATCCCGATGTTGTTCTTTGCCCTGATCATTGCGTTTCTGCTGCATGCACCGTTTGTGAAGTTCCGTACGCTGTTTCGCGTGGGATATTTCCTGCCGAACGTGACGTCCATCGTGGCCGTCGCCATTATCTTCGGTGCCCTATTTGCCAACAACTACGGATTTCTTAACTATCTGCTCCAGTCCGTAGGACTTCCAGTGGTGGAGTGGCTGAACGCGCCATGGGGCATCAAAGTGGCAATCTCCTCCATGGTGGTCTGGCGCTGGACAGGATACAACGCAGTCATCTATCTGGCCGGACTTCAGAGCATCCCGCAGACATTGTACGAGGCAGCCAAGATTGACGGCGCATCCGGGATACAGTCTTTTTTCCGAATTACGATTCCGATGCTGCGTCCAGTCATTCTGTTCACTGTAATCACATCAACAATCGGCGGTATGCAGCTATTCACCGAGCCACAAATTCTCGTGGGTAACGATGGCGGCGCAGGCGCAGCCGGGATGACCATTGTATTGTACCTTTACCGCGAATCTTTCATTAATAACTACTTCGGCTACGGTGCTGCGGTTGGTTGGGGCATGTTCCTCATTATCGCCCTGTTCTCGATTGTGAACTGGAAGCTCGTTCAAGGCAAGTCATCCTGATGTGACAAGGGGGGAGCGCTCATGACGTCCAAATCTCTCAAATCGCTGGTGTTGTATATCGGTCTTATCGGGGGCATGCTCATTTCCATGTTCCCGTTCTATTGGCTGATTGTAATGTCCACCCGGACGACGTCCGACATTTATAAGTTCCCACCTCAGCTCTGGTTTGGGAGCGAGCTATGGAATAATGTTAGTCGAGTACTACAGCAGATCGACTTCTGGGGCGCATTCATGAATACGTTGTTTGTATCGGGCTTGGTGACGGTACTGGTGCTGTTTTTTGACTCACTGGCAGGGTTTGCGTTTGCGAAGTTTGAATTCCCGGGTAAAAAATGGCTCTTCGTCCTACTGCTCGCCACCATGATGGTGCCTTCCCAGCTGTCGCTGGTCCCTTCCTTTGTGCTCATGGCGACGTTCGGATGGGTTGGCTCCTTCAAAGCCCTCATTATTCCGGGCATGGTGAACGCCTTCGGCATATTCTGGATTCGCCAATATGCCACGGAGTCCATACCGAATGACCTGCTGGATGCCGGACGAATCGACGGCTGTAACTTTTTTCGGCTCTATTGGAACGTGGCGTTGCCCATTCTGCGACCTGCGTTTGCTTTCCTCGGTGCGTTCACGTTTATTGGCGTATGGAATGATTATCTCTGGCCCCTGATCGTCCTGACGGATGCACGAAAGTATACGCTGCAGATTGCGTTGTCTCAATTAAACGGACTGTACAATACGGATTACGCGATGGTTATCGCGGGTACATTGCTGGCTGTTATTCCGCTGATCGTGATGTTCCTGTTCATCAGCCGCCAGTTTATATCCGATATTGCCGCAGGAGCTGTAAAGGATTAGGGATCGCGCATTTTGATCCATCCCTCAAGTCTGATATTCTTATCTATAGATAAATACCAGATGCCATATAAGTTGGATGAATAGACAGCATTCATTTCACTTATATATTCAAGAAAGAGGGATGACAAAATGGCTTCTTCACCCTATATGATCGGCGTAGATATCGGCACCACCTCCACGAAGGCCGTCCTGTTTGAAGAGAACGGAACCATTGTGGCTCAAGGCGGTGCCGATTACCCGCTGTATACCCCTACTCCTGCGATTGCAGAGCAGGATGCAGAAGATATTTTCAAAGCGGTAGTAGAATCGGTTAAACAAGCGACCTCCAAGGCCGGCATCAAACCGGATGAAATCCTGTTTGTATCGTTCAGTTCAGCCATGCACAGCATTCTGCCTGTTGATGAACATGGCAAACCACTGATGCGGGCGATGACTTGGGCAGACAATCGCAGTGCCGAGTGGACGGAAGCACTCAAAACCGAAATGAACGGTCACGAAATCTATTTGAGAACCGGTACGCCGATTCATCCGATGTCACCTCTGACCAAAATCATGTGGCTAACCAGAGATCAACCTAAGCTGTTCAAACAGACGCACAAATTTATTTCAATGAAAGAATACGTATTTTATAAATTGTTCTCCGAGTATGTGATTGACCATTCCATGGCCTCAGCCACCGGAATGATGAATCTCGAAAAGCTAGACTGGGACGAGGAAGCTCTCCATGTCGCAGGCATCACTCCGGATCATCTGTCCCGCCTCGTGCCGACGACACATGTACTCAAGAAAGGCTTGAATCCTGAGTATGCCAAGGAGATGGGTATTGCGGATTCGACGCCATTTGTCATCGGGGCAAGTGACGGCGTGCTCTCCAATCTGGGCGTAAACGCCATTGATCCAGGCGTCGTGGCCGTTACTATCGGTACCAGCGGAGCGATTCGTACCGTCGTGGACAAGCCAGTCACTGATCCGAAAGGGCGTTTCTTCTGTTATGCGCTCACTGAGGATGCGTGGGTGATTGGCGGTCCGGTCAACAATGGCGGGGTGATATTCCGTTGGATTCGGGATGAGTTTGCGGCATCTGAGGTAGAGACAGCGAAACGACTCGGCATTGATCCGTATGAAG
Source organism: Paenibacillus marchantiae (assembly GCF_028771845.1). Classification (NCBI taxonomy): domain Bacteria; kingdom Bacillati; phylum Bacillota; class Bacilli; order Caryophanales; family Paenibacillaceae; genus Paenibacillus; species Paenibacillus marchantiae. The sequence continues at coordinate 756,233 of NZ_CP118270.1, forward strand.
TATTGACCCGTGTCGCCGAAAATGTACCTCCAGGCTCGGAAGGCCTGCTGTTCCATCCGTACATGACGGGTGAGCGGGCCCCACTCTGGAATCCGAATGCACGCGGTTCGTTCTTCGGCCTGACGCTGCATCATAAGAAGGAGCATATGATTCGCGCTGCTCTCGAAGGTGTCTTGTTTAACCTGTACACCGTCATGCTGGCGATTGAAGAGAAGATCGGACGTCCCAAAAAGATTCAGGCCACGGGCGGATTCGCCCGCTCTGAGCTGTGGCGCCAGATGATGGCTGATATTTTCGACCAGGATGTCATCATTCCCGAAAGTATCGAGAGCTCCTGCCTGGGGGCAGCCGTACTGGGGCTATATGCTCTTGGCCGCATCGATTCCCTCAGCGCCGTCTCCGGCATGATTGGATCGACGCATCGGCATCAGCCAGACCCGGATAGCGTTCGCGTCTATCGCGAACTGCTGCCGATCTTCATCCGCATCTCCCGCAAGTTTGAAGAAGAGTATGCCGATATCGCTGCTTTTCAGAATAAAACGATGCAGAAGTGAGTTAGCTACGCCAACGAATCGCTGCACGTTAAAGAGGGGCATCCCACTATGTCTATGACATATGGGGTGGCCCTTCTTCATGTACTTTTTTTGTACAAATACCCCAAGTACCATAGTTGCATTGCCCACCACACCATCAGCAATGGTGACATGATATGCAAGATAGATAACGAAGTATCTCAATAAGAAGAACCACAAAAGAACATTTATGCATCCAAATAAAACACCTAACTTTGAACTATCTGTAGGAAATAAGTTAACGCCTAACTGATCCGGAGTACGACAAAAAAAGAGAACAATTAATCGAAAAGTAATCGATCGGTTGCTCCCTTTCTATTTCAATCTGGATATGCATCTATATCCTAATTATTGCAATCATCCATTATATTTGCTGAATGCATCCTTATCTGCCTGCACATTTTCCAAATACACAATCTGTCCCGCCTCATTCACACGAGCGATATCGATGCCTGTTTTGGCATACACCGTTCCGTCCGAAGCTTGTCCGCATACCGCCCAGTTTGTTTGATAGCTACCGTCCGGCTGAAGCTTCCATTCGTCCCACATGTGTTTCACATCGCTATTGTATTCATAGAAAGCCTTCATAAAACCATCAAATCCCGTTCTGCTGGTGCCGTTCAACACAATCTCTGCATCCGGTGTAAACAGGGACAACAGATCTTGCATCGCGCGTTCGTCTGTACGGGAAGCGTCAAATAAACGGAAATAGTTGTTTAACAAGGTAGTCATGGGTATTCCTCCTGAGGTTGATAAGCTGATTTGGATTTCAGTTCGAAAAATTTCAAACTAACTGAGATGAAATGTACCACACTTTATATCTCCAGATCAACCATCAGTTCGAAAAAAATCAAACATTGAAAGAGATTGTCGAGTATGCTACCGTCATAGATATGAAAACTCCAACGATACCTATGGCTTCGGAATTGAATCTGACCACGGTCTGCAACGCACTCGGTGATCCGGTACGGATGAAAATTTCACACTGTCTGGCCAGCTCTGGCGAGAAAAACTGTTCCGCTTTCGAAGTAGACCATATTTCCAAATCAACGTTGTCTCATCACATCAAAATCTTGCGTGAAGCAGGCCTTATCCGGCCTCGCATTGAAGGCAAACAGCACTTTTATTCTCTACGAAAGGACGATTTGAACTCCCGTTTTCCCGGTCTTGTTGAACTGATTCTGAATACAGCCGAGGAATATGTACATTAAGGAAAACGAAGCTTAAATCTTGCGATACATCATCTTATGGATTGTATAAAGGAGGTTGATTTCTTGGATAAAAAAGCGGCAAAAATTCTGCTGGGCACCTTCTGGGGAAGCGGCGGCTGGAAAACAATATCTGCTCCCTTCTCGGGGGATGACTTTGAATATGCCAAAAGCAGAGGTGTTATGTTCGATCCACTGACCATTACCCATGATGAGATCGTCGCACGTTTGCATGAGATTCATCAGGACAACTCCATCAAGCGACGGGTAGTATCAGCATTTTTACACAGTTTGTCTACCAAAAAAGGTTATCTGCGCAGCGCCCTTTCCAGCTGGGCTTTAACATCGCAACTGCCTTTGCATACCTACGAGGAACGCCGTGCACTGCATGCCAACACCAGCTCCTGCGGGGATTGCAACTTCCTGCGCCTGCAATCGGACAAGACGTACACGGACGTCGATCTGAATGTATTGAACTTTGAACGGGTAAAGTGGGGCGGGGTTCGCCATAATAACCTGTTATACTGCCTGATGGATCTGGATCTACTGCTGGCTAGCAAGGAAGCCATTTATGAAGTGACTGACGCAGACATCGCTATACTTGTGAGCATGCTTGAAGCAGCGCAAACCTGCGAGCCTCATGAGAGTGCACGCGGGTTGGAGAAACGCTGGAAAGGCTTATTTCCTTCGAGCAAACAGGAACGCGACGCCATCCTCGAAATCTGGGGTGCCTCCGGTCTGCTTGTTCCGCAGGATACGCCACGAAAAAGCAGAGGCGGGTACAGCGACTTCCACTTTGCCGCAACCTGGCAGGGCGATGATGGGTACAGCGCAGATGCGGCGATTTCCCTCTTTGGTTCCTATCTGCCCCAGAAACTCTAAGCTAAATTTGGCTCTCCTACAAGTTTGAATTAAGCTTAGGTTACAATAATGACATCGACAGATTTCCTGTTTAGCTCGTATAATAGGGGGAAATTGGTAGATAGGAGTGAATCAAGCGAATTTATGGTATACATACTGGCTTTTATGCTGTCTTTTGCTGTCGTGGTTCTGCTTATTCCACCGCTTGGTCGACTGGCACATCGGCTCGATTTTGTGGACAAGCCCCGAGAAGATGTGGAGCGTAAGCTGCACAGGCAGCCCATTCCACTGACGGCGAGTTACGCGATATTTACTGGATTCTTCCTGACATACATTGTTCTTACGAAAGAAATTTCTTGGGAAACGGCGGCCCTGGTCGCCGGCGGAATGCTTCTATTAACGATTGGTACAGTTGATGACTGGTACAAAACCAAAGGCAAAGACTTCCCTGCCCTGCCCAAGATGCTCGTACAGATCTCTGCCGCAGTGCTCGTATTTGCTTCCGGCATTGCGTTCACCGGGTTCGTGAATCCCTTCAATTCCGAATACATTATGCTTCCGATCTGGCTGCAATTTATTCTGACGATCCTGTGGATCTTCGGTGTGACAACAGTCATTAACTTCACGGACGGCATGGACGGACTGGCAGGCGGTTTGTCCGCCATCTCAGCCATTACACTGTTTATCGTGGCAATGACCAAAGGCCAAACCGATTCTGCCCTTATGGCCATTACACTGGTCGGGGTCACCCTGGGTTATCTGAAATATAACAAAGCCCCCGCCAAGGTGTTCATGGGCGATGCAGGAGCTACGTTTCTCGGCTTCATCCTGGCGGTAATCGCCCTGGATGGTGCTTTCAAACAAGCGACCATGCTGTCTATCTTCATTCCGATTTTGGCACTCGGTGTGCCGATCTTCGACAACATTTTTGTGGTCATCAAACGTTTCATCCAAGGCAAAGCCATCTATCAGGCAGATGCAAGTCAAGCCCATTATCGCTTGCTGCGCGCTGGCCTGAATCACAAACAGGTGGTTGGCGTCCTGTATCTCATCAGTACCTGTCTATGCCTCTCTTCCATTATTTTGATGCTGGTAGAGATGTAATATTAGTAACAAACGTTTCAACAAAAGGTGTAAAAAAAGAGACGAGCCCACTGATCCTGTGGCTCGTCTCTTTGCTATTTCACTGACGAAGTGAATTATCCTTTTAATAGAGTAACTACCGATTCATGCACAAACTTCTGTCAACGCGCCATACTCTATCCGATCCCTGCCCTGCCTGCATCTGCACCTTATATTCGCTCTTATCTTGAGGCTACAGGTGGTAGAAGGACCACAGGTTGCTGCCCATCTGTCCAACCCGGTCGATCAAGTTCAACGAGACGGCGATAACGCTCTTCCCGGGCTAGCAATTGTTCGTGAGAACCTTGCATGGTGATCTGTCCATTTTCCATAAAAATAAGTTCATCCATCCGTTCCACTCCCATCAGGTGATGGGTGACCCAGATCATTGTTTTACCTTGCATGCTATCCAAAATCGTCCGCATGAGCGCTCGCTCCGTTACAGGATCAAGTCCTACAGTCGGTTCATCGAAAATAACGACAGGCGTTTCGCGAAGAAGTACCCGAGCCAGTGCAATCCGCTGTCTTTCTCCACCAGAGAAACGAAGTCCTGTCTCCAGCATCGGGGTATGATAACCCTGCGGTAAAGATTCAATGAGATCGGATAAACCTACTTGCGCAGCCACTCGCTGGATTTCCTCGTCTGTTGCATGCAGACGGCCGATCCGCAGATTGTTAGCTACTGTTGTATCAAATAGATGTGGACTTTGGTTCAGCACCGCAATGACATCCGTTATATTTTCGCCCATCGTTTGTACTGGAAGATCATTGATGAATATGTTCCCGGCAGATGGGAGCAACGCTCCCTGAATGAGCTTCAGAAGGGTTGATTTCCCACCGCCGCTGCGACCGAGTATAGCCAAGTGTTTGCCCTGCGGAAGATGAAGAGACACCTCCTGCACAGCCAATGGAGCACCTGACGTATAACGATAACTCACCTGATCGATCTGAATATCGGCTCGCAATCTGGGAGGAATACGTAGGCGGATACGTCGGTCCGACGCTTTTTCCTTACGCTCCAGAGAACCCAGCTGCTGTCCTTCTACAGGATTGCTGCCTGATATACCTGTCGTCATATCATCTTTGGCTCCGGCTGCTGCTTTCGCTTCTTCAGTTCCAGACTGTTCTGGCAGATGCTCTTCACCTTCCAAGTGCTGCAATCGTTCCAGCGATTCACGATACTGCGGGATATGCTCCACCGCATCTCCTACGGGTAGCAGTGCTTCCGTGAGTGGAAACAACACCAGCACAAATGCAGCAATCATAACCGCAGGCAGCTGTCCGGCAGAAGCCGCACTTCCCGCCCATAAGGTCACGGATACCACCATCAGTCCAATCACGCACTGCGCAACCAGATCACGCCAGCGCGTCCATTGCCGCAAGCGGAGTCGAATCATATCTGCCTGTCCTTCAGCCTCTTCCTGCTGACGCACAAATTCTTCAGCTCGTCCACTCGCTATCCAATCACCGAGGCCAAGCACACCATCTGTCAGACGAGTGTATAACTTGGCATCTTCCCGTTTCAGTCTGATCCGCATTTTCCACGTCACGCGGAGGGAGATAGCAGGCAGCACGGCAACCAGAAACAGCATATACAACCCCATCCACAGTGCAAATCCCAGATCAACGCTGCCAAAAGCCACAACAGCTCCACCATACATCACGAGCGCGGTAACCGCCGGAAATACCGTGCGCAGGTAAATATCCTGCAGTCTCTCTACATCCTCTGCGAGAGCACCAAGTACGTCTCCCGTCTGCATGCGAGAGCGCAGGAACAATGCCTGCGGCTCCAAAATTTGATACAGCTTCACGCGCTGATCCGCCAGTATACGCAAAACCGCATCATGTCCGGCCAGACGTTCGACATACCGGAATACGGCACGGAAAATCCCAAATGCACGAACACCCACGATAGGTACATATACCATCAAAATATTTTCAGGACGGAGCGCCGACTTGGAGATCAGAAACCCGGAGGTGAAGAGCAGCAGCACAGCACATAATGTAGCGCATATCCCCAGCGCAATGACTGCCACGAGTCTCCAGCGGTACTGTGCCACGTACGGAGTGATCCAGCTATTCTTTTTGCTCCCGCTCCGGGCTGTTTCTGTCTGCTCATATCCGGCTTTCATCTTACACCGCCTCCATCTGGGCCTGAATCATCTGGTAATATACGCCTTGTCGGGCCAACAATTCCTCATGTGTTCCTGTCTCTGCAACCGTGCCGCCCTCCATCACGATAATGCGATCCATATGGGGCATCCAATGCAGTCGATGTGTTGCCAAAAACACCATCTTACCCTCAAACAGCGTTAACATCGTCTGTTTCAGTTCATACTCGGTCTCCACATCCAGATGCGCAGTCGGCTCATCCAGCAGTAGGATCGGGCGCGCACTAAGCAGAGCTCTCGCCAAAGCTACCCGTTGCTCCTGTCCCCCACTGAGCTGCCTTCCCCCAGCCCCGATCGGTTCCTGCAACCCATTCGGCAAGGAGGAGGTAAGCTTATGCAGACCTGCTGCGTGAATGGCGTCAGCCACCTCCGCGTCCGAAGCTTCAGGCATATAGAACCGAACATTATCCGCTAAGCTGCCACTGAAAATAGTTGGATGCTGCGGAATCGCCGCCGTTTGTTCTCTCCAATCTTCCATCATCTCTGGAGATAAGGGCTGGCCCTTATATAAAATCTGACCTGAAGTAAGCTGCTGGAAACCCGCCAGTACATCAATCAGGGTCGATTTCCCTGCTCCGCTCGCTCCGATAATCCCTACTTTACCAAGACCAGAAACCTGAAACGTCACATCATTCAGCGAACATGGCCCGTCTTCCTGATGCCGTACCTGTACGTTAGTGAGCGCCAGTCTGCTCGTCGCCTCCCAAGAGGGTTTCAATGAGAAAGCAGCCACGTCACTTTGGGCATTTACCTCACGTAACACCACCCGTATGGTGGATGGATTCACATCACTTGGGCCAGAAGAAGGCTCAGGCGAGGAGGATTCTCCGTTCTTTTCTGACACCCCATGCAGAACAGCACTTGTGTATACTTCCTTTTGCTTACGTTCGGCCATTTTCCCTCGTTCAATCATCTGGCTGATCGATTCCCCGGCCTCTTTACCGTCCAGTGTAGCGTGGTAATCTGCGCCTACCATTCGTACAGGCAGGAAGTATTCCGGCGCGAGAATGAGTACGGTCAGCGCTGGTCCAAGCAGCATATGTCCTTCCGTCAGGCGCAGCCCCAATCCAACCGCCACCGAAGCCACCGACAGCATGGTGAAGAAATCGAGTGCGAAGGAGGATAGAAAAGCCATACGCAGCGTAGACATCGTAGCCTTGCGATATCGCTGACTGACCCGAACGATTGTTTCTCCATGCTTAACGCTTTGTCCCAGTGTTTTGAGTGTTTCCAGTCCACGGAGCGTATCTACGAAATGGTTGGCCAGCGCTTTGTACGACTTGAACTGTCCATCGATCTTGCGTTGTGCAGCCAACCCCACCAAAATCATAAACACAATCAGGATCGGCAGCGTCAGCGTCAAAATAACCCCGGACATCATATCCAGCTTGAAGACATAGAACAGAATAACGATTGGCGTGAACCCCATCCCCAGCATTCGGGGAATAAACAGTTCAAGATACGTCTTATACTGGGCTGTTCCTTCGCGTGCCAAGGTTACCAGGTGCCCTGTTCCTTCCGTTTTGGCAAAACGCGGCCCCAGCCGGAACCACTGCTCCACCATCTGTCTACGCAGATCGTTCCCTGTCTTCTCCGCGTACCGCGAAGCGATGAGCTGCAACCAGAACGATAGGGCATAGCGGGCGGCAAACGCGGCCAGGAACAACAGCAGCACTGGGTACTGCTCCGTTACAGGTGAACCTTGAAACAATGCCGTAATCGCCTGTGCCAGCCATTTCGCCTGCATGATAATCGTCATTGCCTGCAACAGTACCAGCGCTGAAGCCAGCGCCAGTACCGGTCGAATGCCCGGCAGCTTCAACAGCCCCCGTCCCATATCAGTACTCCAGGTGATGCTGGTCGTTCAGACGTTTGCGGAAAATATAATAACTCCAGATCTGATAACCGAGTACAAACGGAAGCAGCGTACAAGCCACAATCGTCATCACTTTTAGCGAATATGCACCGGATGAAGCATTGTAGACCGTCAGGTCAAACGCCGAACCCATTGAACTCACCATGACCCTTGGGAACAGACCGATAAATACGGAGGCAAACGCGATTGCAATCACGGCTCCAGTCATGCCGAAAGCCCAGGCTTCACGTTTCTGTCGCACGAAGTAAGCGGCCAAACCCAATGAAGCAGCGCCAAGGACAACCATAATCCAGAGAGCCCAGCCGCGTACGGCAAACACATCGGTCATGAAGTATGTCATCACAGCGTAGATCACGAGGATCGCGGCCAGCGGCAACATCAGTTTTTTGGCCATATTCAGGGCACGTTCTCTAAGATCTCCGACGGTCCGCAATGAAGCAAACAGCAAACCGTGCACCAGACACAACAACGTAACGCTCAACCCACCTACAACCGTATACGGATTGACGATGTCCAGGAAGCCGGGACGGAGCTGCATCTGCGCATCAATAGGCAGTCCTTTCATCAAGGTAGCGAAAACAACCCCGAACAGGAATGGCAGTAGCGCACTGGAGACTACGATAATGATGTCCCATGTTTTGCGCCAGCGTTCATGTCTCATCTTGCTGCGGAATTCAAAGGCAACTCCGCGGCCGATCAAAGCCAGCAGCACCACGACCAGTGGCAGATAAAACCCGCTAAACAGCGTGGCGTACCAATGCGGGAAGGCTGCAAACATTGCACCCCCTGCCGTAATCAGCCAGACCTCATTGCCATCCCAAAACGGACCGATCGAGTTGATTAGAGTACGACGTTCACGATCCGTTTTGCCAATCATTGCAGTGGACATGCCCACACCAAAATCAAAACCTTCCAGAAAGAAAAAACCAACAAACAAGACGGCAATTAGCAAAAACCACAATTCACTTAGTGACAACAGAATAACCCCCATCCACGCCGAACGGATCGGCCGATTCATCATGCTCCTCCGGCTTTTCGACTGCATATGGCCCTGCCTTGATTTCACGAACGAACAGATAGACCATCACCGCTCCCAGGATTGCATAAGTGACTGTAAACGCGATGGTGGAAAACAAAATCTGACCTGCGCTTACGTAAGGGGATACCCCGGCTTCCGTCGTCATATAACCGAATACCGTCCACGGCTGCCTTCCTACCTCAGTCATAATCCATCCCGATGTATTGGCGATAAACGGCAGAGAGATGGCAAACACCATCAAGCGCATAAACCATTTGCCTGCTCCCTCTAATTTGCGGCGCATCGCCAGGAATGTACCGTAGATTGCTAGCAAAATCATCAATCCGCCCGCAGCAATCATGATGCGGAAGCTCCAGAACGTCGTCCGTACCGGAGGAATGTAGTCTCCTGGACCATACGTCTGCTCATACTCCGCCTGCAATTCCTTCATGCCTTTGACACTGCCGGAGAACTTGCTATAGGACAGATAACTGAGCAACCCGGGGATTTTGATCTCGCCGGAATTTTCCTGTTTGTCCGGATCAACAAAGGCTACCACCGTCCATGGTGCCGGATCTTCCGTCGTCGTCCATGTTCCTTCACTGGCCGCCATTTTCATAGGCTGCGTCTCCACCAGATATTGCGCCTGGAAGTGACCCGAGAAGGCAACCCCCAGCGAGGAAACCAGACCAATTATGATGGCAATGTTGAACGATTTGCGGAAGATCTCCACATCCTGCTTCTTCATCAACTTGTAAGCACTAATCCCAGTTACCACAAAAGCACCTGTCATTAATGCGCCAAAGATCGTATGTGGGAACTCCACTAGTAGCTGACCATTCGTAATCAGTGCAAAGAAATCATTCATCTCGGCGCGGCCGTTGTTAATCTCGAAGCCAACCGGATGCTGCATGAATGAGTTGGCTGCCAGAATCCACAGCGCGGACAAGAATGTACCGATGAATACCAGCCAAATGCAGGCCAGATGCACTTTCTTGGACAAGCGATCCCATCCGAAAATCCAAAGCCCAATAAAGGTAGACTCCATAAAAAACGCCAGCAAGGCTTCAATCGCCAGTGGCGCACCGAACACATCCCCGACAAACCGGGAATACTCGGACCAGTTCATGCCGAACTGGAATTCCTGAAAGATACCTGTGACCACACCGACGGCAAAGTTAATCAGGAACAGTTTGCCCCAAAATTTGGCCATCGTTTTGTAAACTTCCTTACCCTTTACTACGTACAACGTCTCCATAATCGCTACCAGCAGTACAAGACCAATGGACAGCGGTACAAAAAAGAAATGGAAAATCGTTGTGAGCGCATATTGGATACGCGATAACATGATCGGATCCATACCGTTACCCCTTCTTTCTGTTCATATCGCAGTTTTCGTATTTGGCATTGAAGCCCCTTCTTCAGTTTCTGTCAGCCAAACACGTATTGATGAACGTATTGTGCCAGATAGACTATTTTATACATGTGACAATTATCACAAACCCTACCATGTCAGCAAAAAAAAGTGACGATGGTCACACAATAGAAAAAAATAAGCCTAATCTTAGAGCTTGCCAGCTTCGTCTATTCACGGAAGATGCTCATGTTTAGGACGGAACGCCCATATGTTAGTGTCAGGCATAAAATACGCTGGGCAAAAAAGGCATTACATATTGAATTATTGGATTCATTGATATCATTCAAAGCAGCGCCAATCCGATGTTTATCAGGTGGTACTGCTTCAATCCATGAACGGACAAAAATGCAAATCAAGTGAGGTGATTCATCAATGGAAGAGCTGTCTCCGACGCCGGACCCGGAGCCTTATCAAGGGGTAGATGTAGAAGAGTCAAGTACGGCCCTGCCTGCCTTTCGTTATGTCCTTTTCCCCCGGAAGGGAGGATGGTCTGCTTTTCCCTATCCAGACATCGCTGCTCTGATGGTTGCGGAAGGGCTTGTCTACTATGTCAGTAGCCTGGAGCGCTCCGAGGAAATGCCTGCGAATATCACCGTCATCACGCTTCCCGAAGCAGAACAATTGCTGCAGGAGCCCCGTACGGTTGCTGTGGTTGCGCATCCCTACTGGCTGACCGCCACAGCCTCGCTCCATCCGGAGCTCTGTATTGTACTTCTTCCCGAGCCAGTTGGTGAAGAAGCGGAGTCTCCCTTATGGGAGAGCTGCATTTCAAGACTGGTCGGTATCGCCGATCTGGTGGGCACGACTTCAGAAACACGCTATATGAAGCTGGTATTCCAGGGCGTACGCGCCATCTGGCTGAATGGAGAGGATACCTCTCCTGCTGGTGTCATGCAAAAGGATGACCTCGAGGTCCCTCTCCGGGACTATGAACTGCTATTCCTGCATGCGCTGCGACAGACGCTCTCGGGTGTTCAGGATACGGTCACCCAGCTGCAATGCAGTGTGCGGGCCGACTTCTATCGTCAGCTTCGTTCCAAAGCAGGAGCGCATGAGACGATTTCCTTTTTGCTGGCAGCCTATGAATATGTGCTAGAGGATTCCAGAGCGGCCACTTCACTCAAGGAAGCCTTCTCTCACGCGGTATTAAACGGGCGCAATGATTGTGTAAGCTCCCACTATCGATTCCTCTCCGCCATTCATGCAAGGGCCGGGGAAATCGAGAATGCGTTGCAGGTGTATGGAATCAGCGCAGGTAACGAGCAGGAACGGCACCATTATGAACAACTCTGTCGCTGGCTTGAGGCCGGGGAGGAACAGCTTGTCCGGGCAGAACTGCTGCGTCTGAATGATGACTATGGAAATGCATTGCACATTTTGGATGAACTCGGAGGCGAAACGGCGCGGCATTGGAAATTTCGTATCTATCAGGAGACTGGACGTGTGGAAGATGCATTAGATTTGGTGCATGCAGTAGATATTCAGGATAGCCCCAGCCGACAGGATTATCGGCAGCTATCGGGTCTAGCTCTGGCTCTGCGCGGAGAACGTCACGGGGCGGTGAGACAATTTCTGGAGACGGTACTGGAGGATGAAGATGCTCTTGCGCGAATCGTCGAGATGGAGCTGTTGGATCAAGCCGTCCAGCAATTGCTGGGGGAGGTGCCATGATGCTGGACCCGAAGAAGCGCAGACAACATGTGAATGGACCGATGGTGCACAAGGATATACGATCCGAAACAACTCATACTCCAACGGAAACGCCGCAATTACCGCCCGCTGAGCCACTGGGAACTGGCGATAACCATCTGGAAAATGCGCTGAGTCCGTTGGATATCCGAATTGAAACCCTTCAAGGATGTGGCAAAGAGTACCCAGATGATCAGGATGCAGTAAAACGCCAGGACACAGGCCTATTCAGAGAGCCGTTTTCCGTTCGTCGGGTTCGTAAAAGTCAGGGCAATAAACTGACCGCCATGCTTCAGGTACGTAACGAGCGTGGGCGATATCTGGAGGAAGTGCTGGACGATCTGAGTGAATTCGTAGATGAGATCGTCATTGTGGACGATGCCAGCACAGATGGAACACCCGATATATGCAGAGCCTATCCCAAGGTCGTTCGTCTGGAAGTGCTGGAAAAGCCATTATTTGCGGAGGAATGGCGATTACGCAACGCTCTATGGCAAGCAGCGGCAGGTACCTCCCCGGATTGGCTGCTCTCGGTTGATGCCGATGAGCTATACAGCACGGAAGCGAAGAAAGCAATACGCGCTCTGATTAACCAGGATCACGCGGACTGGATCGCTTTCCGCTTCTACGATATGTGGGGCGGACGAACCCACTATCGGGAAGATGACCTTTGGGGGCTTCACCGACGTCATACCGCTTCCCTGGTCCGTTATATGCCAGGTTATCCTTACTTTTATCCGCAGCAAAATCATCATGTGCCTCGTCTTCCCTTGCCCTGCACTGTATTGCCTGGAATCAGCACAGAATTGAAAGTCCAGCATCTTGGCTGGGCAGGAAGTCTGGAGGATCGGGTTCGGAAATATTTGCGTTATAAACGAATTGATCCACACGGCGAGTGGGGCAGCCTGGAACACTATGAATCCATTCTTGATCCGGAGCCCCGACTGATTCCGTGGAAGGAGGAGCAGTGAAATGGGCGTGGTCAGCATATTGACACACAGCTTCACCGATGGATATAACCGGGAATTCAGCCGGGTGTTCGGGGGCGGTCTGGAGCGTTACGTCCTGGATTTATGCAGTGTAATCCGCGGATTGGGACACATCCCCGAGGTTCATCAACTGTCCTATTTTGAAGCTTTTCAGACCCGTACGGAACAGATTGATGTGTACGGATATGCCTACGATATGAATGATGTGCCCGAAGCTTTTGCCCGAATGGCTGCCGCAGCACGAGGACCTGTGATCTATGCAAGCTGCCTGTGGCAGCCCATTGCCTACAAGCCGGGCAGTCTCGGCATCTGCCACGGTATTAACTGGGATCGTCCCGCGCTGCCGCTCGAAACCAAGCAGCAAGTCGCGGAGCATATTCAGCTGGCACTGGATGGACTTGTACGCATCGTGTCGGTCGATTCGCATTTTCAGACCTTTTGCCGTGCTGCTTGTACGTTTGCCGATCCCGGTCAGGTCGTGCTCATTCCCAATGCAGTGGATACCTCCTACTTCACGCCTGCTCCGCCAAGGCGTACATTCGAGCATGAACAGGAAGAAGAATGGTTGGCAGCATGGAAGAAGGATCTTGCAAGTCATGAAGATCATAGTGAAGCTGCCATCTCGGGGTTGAATGCTCCGTCATCCGTGGGGGAAAGAAACGATGGAAACGGCATGGTGCGGGCGGACAGATCCGAGGTGACAGTAATCGCTGAAGAACTGGACTCGCCAAATATCAGACAGGGCATGGCTGGTCACCAGCCAAATGTGCTAACGGGTAATCATTTGAAGGAGCAGGAGGATGAAACAACGACTGCAATCCATGTGAGCCCTTCCCGTCCACTACGCATTTTATATCCACGCCGCATCAGCATGGAACGGGGCATTATTCCGATGATGCTGGCAGCTGACCGACTGCTCGGTGCCTTTCCTGATCTAGAGGTCGAATTTGCCGGAGAGCTGGTTGAAGGCAGCACGGTGGGCCGATCCTTCCGGTATTGGCATCGCACGCACCCTCATGCGGATCGAATTATACAGCGCACGTATGATTTTCGGGATATTCGCGAGGCCTACCATCAGGCAGATATCGCCGTGATTCCGACCGTCTTCTCGGAAGGAACATCCTACGCTTGTCTGGAGGCGATGAGCTGTGGGCTTCCGGTTGTTGCTTCCAATGTTGGCGGTCTGAATGATCTGATTCAGGATGGCTTCAACGGACTGCTGGTACCTCCAGGTGAAGAAGCGCTGACCGCAGCGCTGGTACGCCTCGTTCAGGATCGGGCTGAGCGGGAGCGGCTGGGTATCTATGCCCGAGAGACGGCGCTGTCCTACGACATATCCCACTGGCGGCGCAGGTGGAGTACGGTATTGGAATCTTTTTTGGCAGAAGCAGGATTAAAGGAGGGAATTCGGGGATGATGGATACGCCAAATGCAACGGATTTCACGGAATCAAGATACATTCGGGAGGGTGACCCCAAAACGGATACATTGGTTTTTCCACTGCATCCTGCGTGGTGGAGCCGTCCGTACGAGTACGAATGGGCACGCTTGTTTGCGCGGCAGGAAGACGTCGTACTCGACGCTGCCTGTGGTATATCCCATCCGTTCAAATTCTGGCTGGCAGAGCACTGCCGGGAAGTTCATGCCTGTGATTGGGATGAGCGTATTTTGTCCAGAGAAGCGATCCGGCTGGATATCGCTTCTGATTTTGGTGAACAGGCCGCACGTGACCTGCCGGAATCGAGCCTGGACCGACTAAATCTTGCGCAGGCCAATCTGGCTCAGCTTCCGTATGAATCGGAGATGTTTGACAGCGTATTCTGCATCTCTGTGTTGGAGCATCTGGATACAGGCACGATGCTGCGCGCCTTTCGCGAATTCGCCAGGGTGCTGAAGCCGGACGGACGGTTGATAGCCACGTTTGATGTGCCCGAGATGCGTCCGGACCTGCTGGAGACGATTATGGCTGTTACCGGACTGACGATCGAAGGCAAGCTGAGCGTGAAAGAACCAGAGGATGCCATCTGGTCTGACATGTACGGCCCGGCAATCCGTTGTTTTCGTGCTGTTATTCGTAAAGAGTAATTGGGATGGATAAACGGGATCACGGATCAGGGGCATAGATTAAGATTAACTCTACATCCTTAAAACCCTTGGATTGCCTAAGCGTTAGAGATGAACCAGCAGCATGCTGCACTGGTTAGCGTATGCTTCGGTGGATGCTGCGCCGGGTGATGTCAGGCGCAGCAGGGTGTGCAGGCCCGGCGGGATCATTGCCGGGCTGCCGGAAGCGGCAGGTTGCCGTGCAGTGACTTGGGCCCATTCGGCCCAATCACGCGCAGTGCGCTGCCGCCC
The DNA here is from genome assembly GCF_028771845.1 of Paenibacillus marchantiae. Classification (NCBI taxonomy): domain Bacteria; kingdom Bacillati; phylum Bacillota; class Bacilli; order Caryophanales; family Paenibacillaceae; genus Paenibacillus; species Paenibacillus marchantiae. The sequence goes on from NZ_CP118270.1 coordinate 771,511, forward strand.
GGCGAGCAAAGCGAGCGTGCCCGCCAGTACCATGGCGGGCACTTCGTGCGTGAAGGGCTGCTGCGCGCCATGCGGCGTGCCGAACAGCACAAGCAGCCCTTCACGCACGCTTGCGGGCGCGCGCAACAGCCCACAGCGGGCCGCAGGCGGAAGCGCCACGAGCAGCGCCGGCGCCTGGCCGGGCGCCAGGGCCTGCAGAAGGCGCAGCCATGCGGCCCAGGCGCCTACGCGTGCGAGCGCCAGCGCCGCGGCGTGCACGGCCTGCGGCGCTGGCGCGGCGCAGCTGGCCGGGGCGCCCCGCAGCAGCGCATCGGCTGCGCGGGCTGCATCGGGCGTGGCTGCCTGCTCGCGGGCCTTACGCCGCGCTGGCGGCGACGCGGCTGCGCCTCGCGCTGAGCCCGCAGCAGCACTGGCGAAGGGCTCGCCGGGCTGCTTGTGGCCGAGCGCCCACAGCACCAGCGCCGCCTCCGGCCCGTGCTGCGCGTGCGTCGCCCAGGGCTGCAAAGCCGCACGGGCAGCGGCGTCCTCGCCGAGCTGGGCCAGCACCAGCCCGGCGGCGAGGGGCTGCGCCCGCAGCGCGGCGGACAGCGATGCCGCGTGGCGCAGCAGCCATTCGGGCCGATGCGCATACAGCGCGGCCGGGATCAGCGCCTGCCAGGCCGCAGGCGGCAGACTGATCCGCTGGGCTGCGCTTGCGATGGCGTTCGGCCGCCCGCTAGCTGCGGCCAGCAGCAACAGCCGCTGCCATGCTGGCAAGCTGCCGGGCTGTACGGCGAGCGCAGATGTATAAGCCTTAGCTGCCTCCTGCCAGCAGCCCAGCCGTTCATGGGCCATGCCTTCCAGAGTCAGGCTGCGATACGTTCCGGCACCGGAAACGGACGTATATCGACTGGCTGTGGAAGCTGCTGCTTTGGCCTGCTTGAGCCAGTCGAGCGCCGCAGCATCCCGTCCTTGATCGAGCTCCAACACAGCACCAAGCTCCAGCAAGTCAGGGAAGTCAGCATATAGCGGCCTCCATTCCTCAACGATAGCGAGTGCTCTCTCTGGGCGGCTACGTTCCCGCCAGGCATAAGCCGTTTTGAGTACCAGATCCGAATGATAGCCACATTCCGGCGTAAGCTTTGCCAGCAAAGGTTGTAACAACTTGAGCGCTTCATCGTATCTCGCTTGCTGAAACCACTCGGCAGCCATGGCATATAACAGTTCCGGTTGATCCGGCGACTTATGGAGAGCGGAGCGAATCAGCCGCATATTGCGCTCGGGTTTATTTTTGCCAACAATAACGTGCTCCAGGTAGCCATAATGAATAATCTCAAGCTCGGAATCGACCACACCCCACGGAGCGAAGGAGAGAATCGAAGATGCCACCTCTTCATGAATCATGCCTTGAAAAGCAATCCGGGGATCATTCCGAAATAAACGACACACCACATCCGTCACACGCTCTTCTCCAGACATTCCGAGCAAACTCGTGACCTGTATCCAGTATCCCCATACGTCGTCCTGACTTGAGGTCTGCAGCCGCTTCATCTCGGCCAGATTGTGCTCGGTCTGCATCCAGACTTCATCCGCATCCAGTACCAGAATCCAAGGATGAGTGGCAGCAGCAAGAGACAGGTTGCGGGCAGCACTAAAATCTCCGGTCCATGCCGCACGGATGACAACCGCACCATAACGACGAGCAATATCGATCGTCTCGTCCGTTGATCCCGTATCCACAATAATGATCTCATCTACAACATCCTGAATAGCATCCAAGCATCGCTGAAGCGACCTGGCCTCATCCTTCACGATCATGCACAGGCTGATTCCTGTCTGCATGTTCATCCTCCCTCCTTCCTATTCGGGGTTCTGCTCTCTTTCATTCGATCTTCAAAACTCAAAACCATCCGGCCCCGGTAAATCCAACCTAATCTGTTGAACCACAGGCCAACAGCGATCTCGCTGTCCTTCTGTCCCTTGAGCATATGCCTCCAAATGATGATCGGCAGCACTGACAAGCCCTTTCACCAGCCAGCTCGTTCCGACACGTGAATCGGAGGCTCCGAAAAAGGGTTCTCCCGCTTCCTGCCGGGCTCCTTCCACCAATGGATACACTCCTTCTGCCAACTGCCCCTGACCAAGCTGGACCAGCGTATGCAGCACATCCCATTTCCCGGATTGCACACATCCTTCCATCATCAGTCCAAGTGCCTGCCAGCCATTATATGCTGTTCCAGCAGCCACGTTTGAGTCGTCATTTTGGGCAACGGCTTGTGAATTACTGATTCGTTCTGCCTGTTGATATCGCTCCGACTCCGTATCCGGTTGCGAATGACGGTACAGCCAAGAAGTCAGTTGATCTTTCCCCTCGATCGGTCTACCTTCAATCCAGTCTAGTCGCTCTATCCAATGGGTAGCTGATACAGAAAGCTCTCCTTTTTTTCGCCGTACCGTGTCCAGCTTAAGGCGTGCCTTGTTCCATTTCCCCTGTTGAATCTGAAGCAAAGCCTCAGCCATGGATAACCTCCCCCTCATCTCCGCTGAAAGGTCTGAAGATATGTCTGGCAACAACTGCACAGCTGTATCATAGCAACGACACTGCTCCAGAATGCCCAATACTTTCTGAATTGCCTCTTCTGAAGTCATTGCAAATCGCTCCCTAATCAGCTCCACCAAGTGTTGCTCTTGACCCGAAACCCGCATGATCCGAAAAATCCGGTACAACGGCGGCAGCAGGCTCGATTTGGCACGAACTGCTTCCACATAAGCATCCACTGCGCCTTCAAGGTCCGCCCGCCCCTCCAGCAGCCTAGCCAAGGTATACCAGGTCTGATAGGTTCCAATTCCTTCTTCCGTATGAAATATGGGTGGCGGCGGCCCCATACGAACTGCTTCACGCAGCGATAGTTCTGCCTTTTCGGTCTCCCCCAACGCCTCCTCACATACTCCGCGATGATGCAGCAGGTCCGTGTATTCCGGGAAGAGTTCAAGAGCATCATGGATATGATCCAATGCTTCCTGCCAGCGACTCAAATGCTGGAAACAGCGAATCTCATATTTGAACAACAGATGCGCATAACTTGTCAGGGTTGGATCAATTCCCGCTTTTGCTACGCCAAACGTCTTCAGCGCCTGTTCCGTTTCTCCCATCCGCAGATACTCGACACCCAGGTTATAGTGATGGAACGGCTGCTCCGGCTCTTCCTCCACCGCCTGTTGAAGCAAATGCAAATTCCGGTTCACCTTATCCTTGCGCTCCACAATGGCCGTCTGATACCCGTAATGGTGAATGATCATGTCTGTCACGTGAAAAGCAGCCTGTGGATTCTTCCGACAGATTGCCACCGCAATCTGCTCATGAATCCGACCCTCGAACCGATGCTCCGGCTCGTTCCTGAAGAGGCGCAATACCGGATTTACCGTCACCCCCTGCTGACCTGAACCCGTATAGTTATGGATATTTAAAAACAATCCGTCACATCCGCTGGCTGCCGTCCAGCTTCTGATCTGCTCCCGTGCATTCTCATCCAGCGCCTCGTCCGCATCGAGAAAAAGAATCCATTCGCCCGAAGCCCGCTCCAGCCCAGCATTTCGTGCCGCGGCAAAATCGTCGCTCCACACAAACGGCACAACCACTGCCCCATATTCCCTGGCAATGGCAGCACTTCGGTCCGACGAACCGGTATCCACAACAATGATCTCGTCCACCGCCCCACGAACACTTTCAAGACAATGAGGCAACAGTTCTTCTTCATCCTTCACGATCATGCATAATGAAATGTGCTTGGTCGGCAAACTGGTTCCTCCTCTCCTTCGCATGGAACACCGTACGCCACGGAATGCCTTCGACGGTGCGCAGCTGCTGATCCAGCACAGTCTGTTGTGCCATAAGTACTTTGTCAGCGGGAGAGCGAGTTCGTTCCTGTCTGATAACCCCCAGCGCCAGCCGCATATAACAGACAGCAGCTCCAGCCCTCGCCTGCCGCTGTTCTGAGTCCTTCTCCAATGCCTGCTGGAAAAGAATCAATGCCTGATCATAATGCCCTTTGGCATACACGGCTTCCCCAAGGTAAAAGAGGCTTTCCGCATCCAAATCGCCTTGTGACATACATTGAATGAGCAGATCTGCGGCCGCCATGGTGTATCCCTGGCGGTAAAGAACAGCGGCCAGCCATTGGCTATGAACATCATTTTCGTCGTGTTCAGGGCTAATTGCAGCCATCTTCTCGTAAAGCTTCCTGACAAACGCCAGTTGCCCCATCTGCACTGCCCGAGTCAATATGTTCTTACTCAGCTCCGTTTCAGCCTGAAGCGTCTGATGAACTGTTTTCCCATCTCTGCCATCCTCTACATGCACCCGTTTTCCCGTATCCAGCAGGTCATTCAGCAGCCTCCAGCCTTCCCTTTCCTGTGGTTCTGCTGCTGCCACCAATGATTCCGGTACAGATAATTCATTTGTCCAAAAGGTCACTGCCAAGTCCGATCGTTGCTCAGGATGGAGGTTCCTAGCCTCACTCAGTTCCTCACTCCACTGATTCTGCACGTACCGCAACGCATCTGATACCCTGTTGTCACATAACATCCAATACAGGTACTCTTCATTTTTTATACGCGTATTTCGGGCATCTCCATGTAGCAAGTTCAATGCCTGCCCATACGCTCCACTGGAAGCAAGTGCATAAACCACATGCGCCAGATCATCCTCGTATGTTATTACGCTCGGATCTGAATCCCCTTCCTTTGAGCGCTCTTTCTTTGAATACTCTTTCCAGCGTGCGAGTAATGTCTCTGTTATGCTTTCATCCGTCTCTCCGGATTGCTGCAATACATCGGCTAACCCTGTCCATGCAGGAGCATACGTGATCTCGCTCCCCAGAGCCAGGCTGTACAGATGAGCAGACTCCTGCAGAAAGCCTCTTTTCTGTGCAAGCCTTCCCATGGCTGTATAGGCCTTGTAGCTATCGCAACCTACATCCGTTACGTAATGTCTTTCCAATCGGTCTGACTCTCTGTGAACATCATCAGAGGAATTGCCCTCACGTAATTCATCGCTTCCCCGTTTATCTGTTTGCTCGATTGCCTGCTGATGTACGCCTCGAATCTCTGCCTTGTTATTGTCCTTGAGATCAGCTCCATTGAAGCCCTCCCGGCAATCTGTTGCTCTTGCATAAGACTTGTAGGCCCTCTCCTCCAGACCCTGTTGCTCCAAAATCTCTCCATATATCAGATGCAGGTCGGCATACCCTGCATAACGCTGTCTTTCTACCGCCAATAACCCATGAGCCTCGTCATAACGCCCCATTGCCAGAAGAACCTTGGCATAGTCCCGAACCAGGGTGGAGCGATACGGAGCTTGCAGGGGTGTATGAAGAAAGGATTCAGTAAAGGCTTCTGCTGCCTGTTCGATATTCCCTAGCTGGCAGTATGTTACCCCCACATTATAGAGGTGAAAAGGTTGCCCCGGACGATCAGCTAATTCCAGCTGCAAAAGCTTTAGATTACGCAAGGGTTTATGTCCTAGAGCAATCGTGGACGGCAAATAACCATCATGAACCAAACACAGTGGAGCCAAGGGTTCATACTCGGCAATCCCGTCTTCCTCACGGGTAAAGGAGTCGTTTATTTCCAGAGCGCCTTCTTCATGTTTTCCATCATCCTTTGCTCCTCCACGAACCAATTGCTCATGGATACGCCCCGCATACCGATATCCTTGATGAGCGCGAAAAAGACGCACAGGTTGGAAGATGACACTCTCTCCCGTTCCCTCGCCAATTCGGTTCTCTATCGTAATCCGCAGTCTCGAAACGCTCTTATGGACCTTCGGTAGATAATCCAAAAGCTCTTCCAATCCCTGTATGACATACTCATCCGCGTCCAGACACAGAATCCATTCCGTGCTCGCGAGAGGCAAACTTATATTTCTGGCATGTGCAAAATCATCTTCCCAACGGGCGTGAAGCACCGTTGCTCCATAATGTCTGGCGATCTCCGGTGTACGATCTGTTGACCCGGTATCTGTAATGAAGCATTCGCTGCCCATCGGCTTGAAGCTGTCGAGACAGCGGGCCAGATGATGTTCTTCATTTTGCACAATCATATGAATTCCGAGTAACCTGTTCTGCATATGCAGCCACCTCCAATGCAAAAAAAGTACATGAAGCCCACCAAAGGGACTCCATGTACCTATATGACAACAAACCGGGTTATGTGCCTTGTCCATTGAAGAACACATCAATCGTGCTGGATGCTCCCAGCAGACTGGAGCGGTAGGAAAGACGTGTATATTTGAGAAAACGCTGCGGCACCAGAACATCGACCGAGCCTGGCAAAATCCCGGTCACCGTGTCCACATCATCGTACCAGTTGGTACCGTTAGCACTGATTTCCACGCGGGCATCGACCCGGTTAAGCCCCGGCCCCCTGTTATATACAAAGAAAGAATAAGTGCCGAATACACTCGTCGTGACCGCCGGAAGCGGTGTAAACGTGTTTGCCGTTGGCGTGCTGAGAAGCTGTGATTCCTGAAAGCTTTTTTGCGAGATGGACGTCACGCTGCTGAGTGTACCCGCTGTAATCGTGGCTCCCAATACGCTGGTAATGGTACCATTCAACAAATTGGTCAACGTTCCGGCTGTAATGGTGGCACCAAGTACACTGGTAATCGTACCGTTCAGCAAATTCGTTAACGTTCCCGCTGTCACGGTAGCTCCCAGTACACTAGTGATGGTACCATTTAACAAGTTCGTCAGTGTTCCGGCTGTAATCGTTGCTCCAAGTACACTTGTGATTGTACCGTTCAACAGATTGGTCAGCGTCCCTGCGGTAATCGTCGCTCCAAGCACGCTGGTGATTGTACCTGCCGTGATTGTTGCTCCCAGTACACTGGTGATCGTTCCGGCGGTAATCGTCGCTCCAAGTACACTTGTGATTGTACCATTCAGCAAGTTCGTCAGCGTCCCCGCCGTCACCGTGGCTCCAAGCACACTGGTGATCGTTCCGGCTGTGATCGTCGCTCCGAGTACACTCGTGATTGTACCGTTCAGCAAGTTCGTCAGCGTTCCCGCCGTCACCGTGGCTCCAAGCACGCTATTGATTGTACCCGCCGTAATCGTTGCTCCCAGTACACTGGTAATTGTTCCGGCTGTGATCGTCGCCCCGAGTACACTCGTGATTGTACCGTTCAGCAAGTTCGTCAGTGTTCCCGCGGTCACTGTGGCTCCAAGCACGCTGGTGATCGTTCCGGCTGTGATCGTCGCTCCCAGTACACTCGTAATTGTACCGTTCAGCAAGTTCGTCAGTGTTCCCGCGGTCACTGTGGCTCCAAGCACGCTGGTGATCGTTCCGGCTGTGATCGTCGCTCCCAGTACACTCGTAATTGTACCGTTCAGCAAGTTCGTCAGCGTTCCTGCGGTGATTGTAGCTCCAAGCACGCTGGTGATGGTACCATTGAGCAGGTTTGTTAATGTCCCCGCCGTCACGGTTGCCCCGAGCACACTTGTGATGGTTCCGGCAGTAATGGTGGCTCCCAAAACACTGGTGATTGTACCATTAAGCAGGTTTGTTAATGTTCCGGCTGTGATGGTTGCGCCAAGCACGCTGTTAATTGTACCCGCCGTGATCGTTGCTCCGAGGACGCTGGTAATCGTTCCGTTAAGAATATTTGTGATAGTTCCGGCATTAATCGTAACGGTAGTCAGACCTGAGATATTACTGATCGTACCATCCAAAATAATTCCGAGTACGTTCCCGCTTGTATCGGTGTGAACCGGCTGGGCTGCGCCTGTACTATCATGACCAAAAATCAGAGTTCTCAGATTATCCGGATTCGTGTTAAACGTTGTAAAGTTAGGCATATGCCTCGTCCTCCTCCCTGGTCAAATCGGTTGTAGAATTCCACGTTCTTACGGCATACGCTGTGCCTGAAAATAAACATCGAGCCGGGTCGGCTGATCCGGTTCAACCGATTGGATAACCAGCCGGGTATAACGCAGGAATCGCAGCGGCACAAGCGCTTTGGTCTGCCCTCCGGCAATCACTTCCTGGCTGTCCACAGCATAGTCCCTGGCATTAGGGCTGATCTGAATCTGCACAAGAGCCGGATGTTCGCCCCGATTTACAATGCCATATGTGTACATGCTGAGCGATGAGGTGTCTTGAGCCGGAAGAGAATTCATACTACCGTTTGTCTCGGCTCCGACATACGTATGCTCTGTAAAACAGTGAGTAGCACCAGGGAGTGTCGTACGTGAGGAAGTACCCTGCTTGAACCGGGGACGAGTAATCCGGGAACAAGGAGGTTTCAGCAATTTAGCGCGGCAGGAACGACGGGATTGGCGACGGCTGACATATTTAGTTGTTTGGTTCGTTCTCTTCTTGCTACGCTTCGCTGTTCGACTCATATCGATTTCCCCTTAAAAAATGTGCTTACGCATCGTATGCCTGCATGTAAAATACGGGCACGGCATACGCCGTTATTTGAGGATTTACTGTTTGTATCCCAAACCCTTCCCCTTTTTCCCACATACACTGCAAGTACAACCTCTTCACGTCTCTATTTCAAAATTTTATAGAAGCAGCACATTCCAAAAAATTCACTTTGGTTATCTTATTCAGGCAGATTGGAGGTGGATTATATGACCAATTCCAATGTATTCAATCAATCTAACGGTCCCTTATATACTCAACTGACTAATACATTCTCTGCCCCTGGCATTGAGTCCACTCCAGAGGGCGGGGCGGCAGCCGCAGGCAGTTCTTTTGCACTGACTACCAATAATGTCAGTGTAGGTGCTGGACTAAATCTGTTGCTGCAGGTCGTTAATGCAGTGGGCAGTGGGCGTACCTTGTACGTCTCTAGGATCAGCGGAGGCACAACCGCAGCTGCTACACTCATTGTCTATTCCGGCGGAACCATTACAGGTGGTACCACACCTGTGCCAGTCAATACATTGTTGGGCAATACCAATACGAGTGTAATGACAACAAGGCAAAATACCGGCACATTAACGGGAACATTAACAAGCTTGTTAAGCATTCCTCTTACAGCGGGCATGTATATGTTAAACCTGAACGGTTCTATCATCGTCCCTCCAGGACAGACACTATCCATCAGTGCGGGAACAGGCTCCCAAACCGCCTCCATTAATCTTTCCTGGTGGGAATTCTGACATATCATTTAAAAAAGGAGTGTGCACAATGCCGAATGATCACGTGTTCAACCCGCTAAACCGTCCCGTTTATACATCCATTACGAATACGTTTACCTCTCCCGGCATTGTGGCTCCACCTGAGAATAATGCAGGTAGTACTGGCAATCTGTACAATGCAGGCTCAACCAACTCCACAACACTAGGATTGCTGGGGGGCAGTGTTATTGCTACTGTCCAACTGACCAACCCAGTCGGGAGCGGTAAAAATGTATATATATCGCGGCTATCTGGAGGAATCACGGTCGCGCTCAACTTGCTTTCTTCCTTCAGTGGTACCATGACTCTGTCTGCAAATGGAACATTGACATCACCGAGCACACTCTCACCGGTAAACAATAATTTATCAAGCAGTAACACGAGCATTGCAACGGTGCGATTCTCCGCTGCCGCTCCCACGGGTACCACAAACTTATTGGCTATGCCCTTGCAGGTAGGTCCCTTTCTATCCAATGAGTTAGGACGTTACGTGGTTCCTCCTGGTCAGTCCATTAACCTGTCGGTGAGCGGATCCCTGTCTGTTGGTGGGCTGATGGCCTCCACCTCCTATTTCTCTTGGTGGGAGGCATGATGCACTACCCTATTAGATGGAAATAGCCGCTTACGGATAAGTAACCGTAGCGGCTGTTCATCGTTCATTTTCTTTTTATCGTAACGATGGCAGTTATGGCTGTCTGACTGTCTTCTGCCCAAGTTCTCCAGTCGACTCTGCCGGAAGTGGCTGTTGCCCCTTCCATAAGATTCGTTGCAGCATCATGCCTGCGAAACCAATAGCCAGTGTCGCCATGCCAATATATTGAAATGTGGGACTCGGTCCTACACTCCGAATCAAGGCACCTCCAGCGAGTGGAGCAATGACCAGCACGACACTGGAAAGCGAGTTTTGAATACCGAATACACGGCCTACATAGGCAGGCGGAGTTTCTTTTTGCAGCAAGTAATTCAACGTCACCATGAACAGTCCATTGCCCACTCCGATGCATAAGCCCCAGATGATGATCCAGAACTCGGACGTTTGGGAACTGATCCAACCAAGCGCACCAATTCCGGCACCAATCAGCAAATATCCTCCACCCAGCCCCCAGCCATACCCAATTCGCGGAAGTCGATTCAACAGTAGAATAATCACAACCGCACCTGCCCCAGCCGATGATCCCAGCCAGCCGATCAGAGCTTCGTTGCCCGGCTTGATCTCCCGAAACAGCGTCGTAAACTGGTAATCGATCATGAGGATCGCCATTAATCCAAAGCAACCAAACAGAATCGTACTCAGAAGGATGCGGCTGCTCTGGATAAAACGCCAACCCTTCTGCCATTGAATGTATAGAGATTCCGCGGTCTCCCCCGTTTCCAAAGGACCTCCATCCGATGCAGAAGGTTCTGGATCCTCTGTAAGACGCCGTAAAGGCCATAACACGACTCCGGACAACAAACGTGTACAAGCATTGATTAAAATACAGACTTGCGGTGAAAAGACGGCCACAATGACTGCACCCAGCAGCGGTCCCGCTACTTTGGAGCATTGGTTCACAAAACCGTTCAGTGATGATGCCTGAAACAGATGCTCCTCTGCTACCACTTGACGCGTAAGTGCCTGCTGCGCAGGTACATGGAATACCCCCATCATCGCTCGTAAAGCAAGAAGCGGCAGCAGCCAAGCCGCACTTGGCGCGAACAGAATTGCAATCGTTAATAAGACGGTGATCACATCACATATCATCATGATTTTCACCTTATGCAAACGATCAGCCAGTGCACCTGCCACCGAGCCAAGTACGATCCCCGGAACAGCCATACATACCGGAATAAGGGCTATGATCAGAGGATCAGCACCCCAACGATAAGCGACCATTACCTGGATGGCGAGCGCGTCAAACCAATCTCCAAAGGTTGCGAGTGAATAAGCAATAAACATCCGCATGAAGCGGAAGTTGGTCCATAGGCTTTTGGATGAACCATTGGACGAAATGGATGATGGATTGGGTTCATTTGAAATGACGGTCATACGTATACTTCCTCCCCTGATTACAGCCTTGTTGCTGGCTTATATGTTCCTTGGCTGTAATCATAAGGGTGTTATATCAGAGGAAGATCAGATGATGGAGCAAACGGGGATAAAAATGTGCGGATTTCATCCACAATTTGTTGTCCATAAACAGGCACGCCGTAACTTTTGGAGATATCCGCATAAATTTGACGGTATTTAGTGCGAAGACGCCCCTCTATCCGGTGGTGTGCCATGAACAACAATATTTGGTAAGCCGAATTGAGATATAGCGGTGCGTTCAATGTCATTTTCAATACGTCCAGACCATCGTCCATTCTAGGCTCTGCCTCTCGGATTCTCCCTTGTCTAAGCAACCATAGGCCTTCCATAACTTGAAAGCGTCCGATTTCCCGCAAGTATGGCGCATCTTTCAACCCGGAACGCAGAGCAGACATCTGATCCTCTACCGCTTCGCCGCTGCCACCCCACAGTTCCACATACAACGCTGAGAGCTTTACCGGAAGTCTGAAATGAACCAGTTCATCTTTCTCCATCACGTGATACGTTTCAATGAGTCGAGCCTTGGCTCGTTCATACTGGCCCACCTCTGCGTAGACTTCAACAATGTTCAGAATACGAAGTTCACGAAGCTGATCGGCAGACAGTGCGGATGAATTCAGAGCCTTTTCGTACAATGGCAAACTCTCCGATGGTTCAATCAGAGTATGTGTAAAAATTAGCAGCCAATACAAACGTTCCTCGAAGGGAATTTCCGTCGTTGTAATCAACCATTCCAGATCTCCCTGAATAAAGTGGATATACAGCTGATAAAATGGATCAATCTCAATGCCCAGCGCTTCTTGCTGATCCAGCAGCGTGAGCATCGACTTCCCCTGCCCATACAGATGATATTTGCGGAACAATCCATGAATCACTTCTCGCATCTCCTGATCTTGGGCGGAAGGGTTAGAGGGCAATATCGCCATATTCGATCGGATGATAAGTCGGTAACCATAACCACGCACGGTCTCCAGTGCAATTTCTTCCCAACGTTTCAGTTTCTTGCGCAGTCGATACACATGGTCGTCCACGGTGCGTTCAACCGGATATTCCAAGGGCCATACCCGATCCAGCAGTTGGCTGCGAGTAAAGGCTTTTTCCTTGTTCTCATACAAAAAATACAGCAGTGCAAATTCCTTCGCCAGCAGGCGGATGGAATCGGTACGCTGGATTACCGTGTATGTTCCTTCATCGAATTGTAACAACATGCTTGGCCCTCCTATGTATGCTTACTACTTGTGATCCTTATTCTGTTCAACATACCACAAAAACCCTTTGCGAGAACGCAAAAGGTTTTTGTAATGAGATGTACTGGCTCTCTTCGGTAATCGCAAGGTGCTCCCTGGATTTAACCCAGCACCACGCGATCGTCGGCCATTTTTTTACCGCTGATACGTTCAAACTCGCCCAATAACTCAGGTACGGTCAGCGTGCGCTTACGCTCTTCACTAACGTCCAAAATAATTCGGCCTTTGTCCATCATAATTAGACGATTGCCCAAACGTATGGCCTGCTCCATATTGTGTGTGACCATCAACGTTGTAAGTCTCATCTCACGTACAAGCGTCTCTGTCAGCTCTGTGATCAGCTCCGCACGAGAAGGATCAAGCGCAGCCGTATGCTCGTCCAGCAGCAAAATTTGTGGCTGGGTGAATGTTGCCATGAGCAGGCTGAGCGCCTGGCGTTCACCGCCAGACAGAAGGCCCACTTTGGCATTGGGGCGTTTGTCGAGTCCAATGCCGAGTTTCTCCAACTGGGCGTTGAAAATCTCCCGTCTTGCACGGGTCACTCCAAAGCCCAGTCCACGGCCCTTGCCACGTTTGTACGCCATCGCCATATTCTCCTCAATGGACATATGCGGTGCTGTACCCGCCATCGGGTCCTGAAACACACGGCCAATCCAACTGCTGCGTTTATGCTCAGGCAGGCTTTTGATGGAACGATCATTGATCAGCACATCGCCCATATCTGGCTTCATGACGCCTGAGATAATGTTCATCAACGTTGATTTTCCCGCGCCATTACTGCCAATCACGGTCACGAAGTCTCCCGGATTCATGGTCAGATTTACACCAACCAGTGCGGTCTTCTCGTCGGTCGTTCCCGGATTAAACAGTTTGGTCACTTGTGTAATCTCAAGCATAATCACATGCCTCCCTTCGCCTGTTGGCTCGACGAGCCCATAAGCTCTTCGGTTCGTTTGCGAGCCAGGCTTTTCTGCTTCATGGAGCGCTGCATGGTTGGGAAAACAAGTGCGATAATAACGATCACCGCGGTGATCAGCTTCAGATCGGATGTGTCGAACCATTCTACCTGGAGTGCGATCGCGACCACAATCCGGTAAATAATTGAACCGACAACGGCCGCAAGTGTGGCCCAGAATACGGTTCTTGCACCCAGAATGGCTTCCCCGATAATAACGGAGGCCAGTCCGATAACGATCATCCCAATTCCCATCGTAATATCTGCAAAACCGGATTGCTGTGCAATAAATGCTCCAGACAGCGCAACAAGTCCGTTGGACAGACTGACACCAACAATGGTGGTCACATCCGTATTCGCGCCGAAGCTGCGAATCATGCGTTTGTTGTCACCTGTGGCGCGCAGTGCCAGTCCGATATCTGTTTTCATAAACAGATCCAGCATAATTTTGAATACCAGCACAACTACGATAATGATAACCATGACATGCTCACCCGAGAAGGGGTTATCCATGCCCATAATGGATTTGTTCGGTGCGCCGAGAATACGCATATTAATTGAATACAGAGCAATCATCATCAGAATACCGGATAACAGCCCGTTAATTTTGCCTTTGGTGTGCAGCAGACCTGTACAGGCGCCAGCTACCATTCCTCCAGCCATTGCTGCCAAGCAAGCGAGCCAAGGAGAGAAGTCGTTGGATATCATGACCGCCGCGATTGCGCCTCCAGTTGTAAAACTTCCGTCTACGGTGAGATCGGGGAAGTCCAGTATGCGGAATGTAATATATACACCCAATGCCATCAGTGCATACAACAATCCAAGCTCGATTGCCCCTTCAATTGAACCCCAAGTCAAATTCACATTGCTTCCTCCCTGTCTATCGAAAAGAATGAGGCGAACCCGCCTGCACGTCCGCCTCGCATCCGTACTGCCGGAGGATCTCCGGTCAGATTATTGAATAATGTTGTTATCCTGGTCCTTCACTTCTGCCTTCATCTCATCGGTAACAGTGATGCCTTGAGCTTCAGCAGCATTCAGGTTCAGAATCAGATCCAGCTTGTCCGGCACGGTGACTTTCATGTCGCCCGGTTTCGTACCATTTTTCAAAATGTCCGCAGCCATTTCACCCACTTGGTATCCGTGATCGTAGTATTTGAAGCCAACGGTTGCGAAAGCCCCTTTTTCCACGGTATCCCGGTCACTGGAGAAGAACGGAATTTTATTTTTGTTCGCGGTCTGGATGATTGTATCCACTGCGCTAACTACCGAGTTATCCAGCGTGATATAGAAGGCATCCACTTTGCCAACCAGAGAATCGGTTGCCTGTTTTACTTCGGATGTGTTCGTAACTGGTGCTTTGACCAGCTTGATATTATGTGTTGCCAGCGCTTTTTCCGCATTGTTCGCCATCACCACCGCATTCGGTTCGCCCTCGTTAATAACCAGACCTACCGTCTTCACATCCGGTAAATATTTGGCGATAAAATCAGACAATTGCACGATCGCCTCCGGGTTCGTATCCGATGCACCTGTTACGTTACCACCTGGCTTGTCCATGTCACTCACCAGTTTGGCACCCAGCGGGTCCGTCACTGCCGCGAACAGCAATGGCTTGTCCTTCACTTGTTGAGCCAGGGCCAGTGCGGATGGCGTTGCTATCCCTAGAACCAGGTCATTCTTGGAATCGCCGGCAATCTTCTGGGCAATGGACAGGTTGTTCGTTGAATCGCCTTGCGCGTTATTATAGTCAATCGTCAAGTTCTTGTTCTCTTCAAGACCAGCATCCTTCAGCGCTGCAATGAATCCTTCACGTGTGGCATCCAGCGATGGATGCTCGACGATTTGCGAGATCGCGATGCGATACGATTTTTCTGCCGTACCTTCACCTGTTGTGCTGCCCGATCCCTCGGTCGTTGTGCTACCGCCGCTGTTATTTCCGCAACCAGCCGCTACGATCATTGATCCAACCATCATCAGAGACATTAACCATTTCTTTTTCATGTGTGAGAACCCCTCTCCATCTTCTAAAATGTTGATGCCCTCATCGTTATCCAAGTGACACGATAGGGCGGGACAAAACGAACGCTTCAACGCATTGTTGCTTTGACTGACAAAAGCAGACAAATATAGACTTTTCTCATGCGACTGAAGTCCATGACTCGTGTTGGTATTTTATTGTTTCCCTAATATTAAGGTGCGACCTGTTTCCCGTCAATGGTTGAACCGCTTCCAATTTGCATTCATTGCAGATACGTGAGAGAAAACATTACATAAAACAAAAAAAGGCCTCTGCAATTTTGCAATAAGGCCTCTGCTAAGAAAGGATATACAACTGGTTGAAGAGAAAATACACATCATTCTTTTTCTTTTTTCAATTCTTCTAGTTCAGATAATGTTAGCCCGGTAGCTTTGATAATGGTATCTTGATCAAGCCCCAAAGCGAGCATATTGATTGCGATTTTACGTTTACTCTCTGCTTCTCCTTCTTTGATGCCTTCTTTGATGCCTTCTTCGATTCCTTTTTGGATGCCTTCCTCCAAGCCTTTCTTGAGACCTTCTTCTCGTGCGCCCTCAATCATGGAAACTTCATCCCATAGAAATTTCTGACGGTCGATATATTGTTGACGTGCTTGCTCATCCTGGCTCAGAAACTCCAATACACTCATGGCTTTTTTCAACGCCGGTTCCGGTTCGTGCATCAATAACTCCTCCCAGCTAGACTTGGTTATCCCCTTTAAAAATAATAGCCATCGCACTAATCCATCATTCATCATAATGTTGTTGTCTTTTAACTTCGAAATTTCGCCTAAAATGAATCTCTATATCATCTGTCAGGGATATATCTGTATGATCTTCTCTTAAATGAAATACGTTGTGATAATGATCATTAGCGAGCATATTGAAATTAACAATGTTAATCGCTACGCATTTTTTTGAGCTGGATGTAAATTTAATAATAACACGCATCTAATACTTAATATAACGTTTTTACGTCATTTTCCAAACAAAAAAGAGACTGTTCCGAGTGATCGAAACAATCTCTATACATGCTAATTCCCAGCCGCTTCGCGAATCTGGTACGTGCATTTTTTGCCGCCATCCGCATAACATTCGGTGCGCTCCACATCAGCCTGCAGCAATGAACGGAACAGTTCCAGTTCACAGCGGCAAGCCTGTTTATAGACACTCGCTACCTGCACAATAGGGCAGTTCAGCTCGGTAAGCACATAGGTGCCATCCTCTTCCTTGGAGGCATCGGCCATATATCCGTTTGCATTCTGAATGCGCGCGAGTTCCTCGACACGTCCGGCCAGATCCTGACCTTGCATCTGTGGCTGTCCGCTGCGAAGCAGCTTGTCCCGGCGGCTCTCGAACAATGCATCCACGACACCGCTGCCCGCTGAATCCGACAGTTCCTCCAGCAGTTCCAGGGTCAGTGATGAATATGATTTTGGGAAAAAGCTATCCCCGCGTACCGTCAGATGGTATACGGCGGAGGGACGTCCAGCTGTAGCTCTGGCTTCCCGAACTTCAATCCATCCCTCCTGCTCCAGTGCCGTGAGGTGACGGCGAATCGCCATGCCGGTCAGACCAAGCTCAGCTGTCATTTCCCTTGCGGTCATTGTGCCTTGCTGCTTCAGCATGAACAAAATCCGTTCACGCGTCGTTCGTTCCTCTTCGCGCTTCACGATCAGCACCTGCTCTCCCTGCTTATGCGGTTACCGGTGCTGCCTCCCGGCAGGCATCCGAGCAAAAGCGGTTATGCGTCTCTTCGCAATCCTCACAGCTTACATGCTGCAGGTTGCAGGTTGGACAGTTAATATAACGGTCATGCGTCGTTCCACAGTGATAACAGCTGGCAATCACGATATCTTCATCCGTCCGGTTAATCGGCACGGAAATACGCTCGTCAAAAACATAACATTTCCCATCAAACAAACGACCTTGTACCTCATCATCCTTACCATAGGTCACGATTCCGCCATCAAGTTGAGCCACGTCCTGGAAACCCTCCTTAATCATGAACCCGGTCAGCTTTTCACAACGGATACCGCCAGTACAGTAAGTAATGATCTTTTTGTCCTTCATGTCGCCCAGGTTATCCCGAATCCATTCCGGAAACTCGCGGAACGACTCTACGTCCGGACGAATTGCACCTCGAAAATGACCAATCTCGTACTCGTAGTCATTGCGGCCATCAATTACAATGACATCCTCCTGTTGAAGATGCTCGTAAAATTCTTTCGGGGACAACCGTTTACCGCTAATTTCGTTCGGGTCCAAGTCTTCGTCCACACGGAACGTAACCAGCTCAGCTTTGTGACGAACAAATATTTTTTTGAACGCATGCTCTTCGACATCATCAATCTTGAATACCATATCGCTGAACAGCGGGTTGGCATGCATATCCTTCATGTACTGCTCGGTTTGCTCTGGTGTACCGGATACGGTACCGTTAATGCCTTCCGAGGCAATCAGAATACGTCCTTTTACACCCAGGTCCTTACAGTATTGCAGATGCTCTTGGGTAAACGTTTCAGGGTCTTCAATCTTCACGAACTTATAATATAAAAGCACGCGGTACGCGCTGTTACACATGTGTATCACCTGTTCCTATTCCATGTTGTTATTGGCCGGATCATCCGACAAGACTACAACGTTGCAACCTTGCTTATGAAAAAGAAAAGAAACAGCCGTCCGAAACAATGTCTCGAACTGCTGCTTTGAACATTCGACTTTTATTCCTGCATTCTAGTTTATCGGAAGCGGAATAGCTTAGTCAATATAAATGTATAGAAAGGAATGTAAGTTATGGAATACATTTTTCGCTACTTATCTTAATTGAACGATTAAGAATACTGAATGGCATTGGCGATCAGCATAAATACAATACCCATAGCGATCCACATGACCATCAGCGGCCAGAAGAATCTAACCCATTTCTGATACGGAATGCCGGATACCGCGAGACTACCCATTAAGGCTGAAGACGTTGGCAGAATCATGTTGGTGAATCCGTCTCCGAACTGGAAAGCCAGTACAGCAGTCTGACGGGTAACCCCGAGCAGATCCGATAATGGAACCATAATCGGCATCGTTGTCACGGCCATACCTGTACCCGAGGTGATGAACACGTTCATGATATTTTGGAAGAAATACATACCCAATACCTGCACGGAAGACGGCAATTCGCCAACCAATGTAGACATTCCGTATACTACGGAGTCAATTACGTTACCCTGATCGAGGACAACCATGATACCTCTTGCCAGACCGATGATAAAGGCACCATAAGCGATGCCACTTGCACCTTTGACGAATTCACTTGCAATTCGACTAGGACCGAACCCGGAGACAAGACCCGCGATCACGCCCATGCTCAGGAAGAGAGCCGCCAGTTCTTCCATCCACCAGCCTTCTTTCGATACACCCCAGATTAACAGGGCAAAGCCAGCTACAATTGTAATGATAGTCAGAATATGTGTGATGCGAATCGTTGGCAGTTTTTTCAGGTCCACCGCAGGTGTATCTGCTGCCTGCTCCTGTTCCAGCTCATGCACCAAACCACGTGTTGGATCAGACTTCACTCTGGACGCGTACCGCATAATATAGATACTTGTCACGGAGATGAGACACACCAGGATGATCGCACGCAGCCACATGCCTGAAAAAATCGGGACTTCTGCAATCGCCTGAGCCAGTCCCACGTTGAACGGATTAAGCAGTCCAGCGGTAAAACCACAGGAGGCCCCTAGCGAGATCATCGCCGTACCCGTTAGAGCGTCATACCCCAGCGCACGCGCAATGGCAATCCCGATCGGTACAAAGACCATAACCTCTGTGGACATGCCCATCGTGAATCCACCAACTGAGAACAAGGTGATGAATACCGGAATGACCCATAATCCCTTATTGGCGAACGACCGGGCTACCCTACCTGTAAGGGCCTCAATCGTTCCCGTACTCGTAATGATCTGAAATGCTCCGCCGATGATGAAAATAAAGAATACAACGTCCGCGGAGTCAACCAGTCCGCGAACGATGGACTTGGGAATATCCCATAATCCCGTTGGATTGGCCTCTACATGATGATATGAACCTGGAACGAGCAAGGATTTGCCTGTTGCTTCATCCTTGACCCGATCAAATTCCCCTGCAGGAATAATGTAGGTTAGCACGGTAGCTACCAGCACCAGAATAAACAAGATGACGAAGGTGTGAGGCATCTTAAACCATTTGCGCCGTTGTTGTGGTTGTTTTGTTATGTTTTCCAATTCATCATCCCTCGTCCTTCTGTTGTTTCCACGCTTCAAATTCATCACGTACCTGCTGCAATGCGGCCTTGTCTGCGTACAAATCGAACGCTGTCAGTGCAAGTGCCTTCGCCGCACGGTTCAGTTCAATCATGCCTTCCTCTGCTCCGGCAAGCCGGGCAAATTCAGGAGTGTGTGTTGTCGCGTCACCTAACCGAATATACGGATGGATGGCGGCTGTTATTTGGCTTACGTTACCGATATCCGATGAACCCACACCGCCTGTTTGCGGTGGATCATGCACTTCAATGCCCATATCCTCCAGGTTCTGCTGAAACAGACCCGCCAGAGTTTTGTTGTTATTCCGCTCGGCATAGATCAGGCCTTCGGTAATATCTACCGCAGCCCCGACGCCTTCCGCAGCATGGCGCACGACTCGATATACTTTGTCCATGACGACTTTCAGCTCTTCAACGGTCTTCGCCCGAATGATATATACGGCTTCAGCCAGCTCAGGCACCACGTTGGGCGCATCTCCACCCTTGGTAATAATCCCGTTCACCCGAACGTCATCCTTCAAATAAGGACGC
The DNA here is from genome assembly GCF_028771845.1 of Paenibacillus marchantiae. Taxonomy (NCBI): domain Bacteria; kingdom Bacillati; phylum Bacillota; class Bacilli; order Caryophanales; family Paenibacillaceae; genus Paenibacillus; species Paenibacillus marchantiae. The sequence continues at coordinate 791,795 of NZ_CP118270.1, forward strand.
AGTGAGTTTATTCCCGCGTACGCGTTGACCAAGGCATCTAGCGCACTAATGCCCTTCTCAGGAGATGAGGCAGCATGTGCTTGTTTGCCATGGAACGTAAAGGTTGCGTCCACACAAGCCAGCGCACCTCTCAGTACCATCGTTTTTTGCTGCGGGTGACACATCATGACGGCATCAATCTCATTGAATACGCCATCGTTCACCATAATGATTTTTCCGCCGCCCTCTTCTTCAGCCGGTGTGCCAAGTACGACGATTCGTCCCGGAAGATCAGGGCAAGCTTCCTTGAGCGCCAGTGCTGCACCTACAGCAGAGGTTCCGATCAGATTATGTCCGCAGGCATGTCCGATGCGGGGCAGTGCATCATATTCAGCGAGCAGTGCAATCGTTGGTCCGCCTGGCTGGCCTTCCCATACAGCACGGAACGAGGTGTCGAGGCCTGAAATGCCTTTTTCCACCTGAAATCCGGCCGCTTCCAGCGGTTCGGTTAACCATTGTTGTGCTTGGACTTCCTGAAAGCTAAGTTCAGGGTTAGCGTGAATGCGCAGGGATAATTCCCGCAAGTCAGGGTCCAGCCGATCTACGGTTTCTTTGATTTTTTGCTTCATATGAGCTGGGTCAGGATACATATTGTTTTGCCGCCTTTCTCCAAATACAGCATTTCTATATTCAATTCAATCGAATAAATATACAATCAGACTGGATATATTGTATGTGTGACCAAGCCAGAAGTAAATTCAAAAAAATTAAGGAATAGCCCATAAAAAATTTTATGGACTCGCTAGACAATAACATATGGATATCATTAGATGTCAGTATATTACTGGTTATTTTTCATATTAGCCAAGACGGCATCGGTATACATTTTAATCTTATGTACATCCTTCGAATGGGTACTCCCTATAAAAATGACACTGCCAAATAGCAATAAAATTCCTTATTTGATAATAAAATATCGGATAATTATGCATAAAGAAATGCATCTATTCCGCTATGTCTGTATCTAGTTTCCGTCCACAACATGCTGTGTTCCAGCCGTTTTCATCAAGTCAATAAAGCGACCCACCGTTGCCTGCTGCAGCACACTTTCCTTATACACTAACCACGTATTACGCCGCAATCCCTGTCCATTCTGTCGAATCAATTCCTGCTTGTGAAGGCCATCCGAATCAGACACGAAAATACCCGGAATAATGGCATAACCAAGCCCATAACGCACCATTTCCTTACATGTCTCATAGCTGTCCACACGCATCGCTACGGTTGGTGAACATTCATAGCGCTCATACCACCAGGCCGCTACTCCCTCTCGGAAGGGGCTCACAGGAGTTCCACCCGTTTTCGTCAAGGGCTCCTGAAATGCAATTTGCGGAAGCTCGGGAAGTTCATCCAGATTAATGGGTTCACGGGATACAATACAGACCGGTTCATCGTGCAGCAGATGTTTCCCCTCATACCATGGATGCTCCCCCCGGATGACCCCTACCTGAATTTCATCCCGCATCAACAGTTCCATAACCTCCACACTCAGAGCACAGGTCACAGCAAACTGAACCTCAGGGTACAGTTCCTTGAACTGCTTTAACAAGGGAGGAAGCTTGTACAACGAATAATGATTGGCAATCCCAAGACGCAGCGTTCCCTTAACCTCATTCCGAATGTTCGACAGCTGCTCCTTGACCTGATTAAGCTCATTGAGCATTTTACGGGCATAGATCGCGAGATGCTCTCCTTCGGGAGTAAATCTGGCGCCTTTTAACGTTTTATCGATAAGTGGCACGCCAAATTCCTTCTCCAATTGCTGCAAACGGTATGTCAAAGCCGGCTGGGTCATAAACATGCGCTCCGCAGCCTTGGTCAGACTACTTTCTTCGGAAACGCTCAGCAGCAGACGGCAGTCCTTTTCATCCATGATCATGTTCCCCCTTTAATTCTCGTCTCTTCAGTATAACCCAGAAAACCAGCGTTAAAGGTACAGAAAAAGCCCAACTCGATATGAGTCAGGCCCGCTCTGCTAATTTACTTCTTCTTCGATGATGATTTACTGCGAGATCGTAATGACCGAGGTGACAAAGTGGTATGATTCATTTTCCTGCACTGCCTGTGACAGCAAAATTCGGTTGCCTTCCGGACTCCAGCTCAGTGGATCAGATGCGTTATCCATTTCGGCCGAGATCTGGAACTGCTCCGCCGATTCCGTATTAGAGACGAACAGCCCTTTTTCATCGTCACTTTCCGAATTGATTGTGTAGGCGATTTTGGAATCGTCACCAGACCAGCTCGTGCCGAAGATTTGTGTGCCTCTGGCAAGCGTCGCTTTTTCATTCCCTTCCAGATCGGTTAGCACCAGCGCCCGTTTGGTATCGGCTGTTTTTTTCACAATCGCCAGTCTTGATCCATCGTTGGACGGGATTACCCTCTCTACACTTTTCAACACCTGCTTCACTTCACCGGTCTTCGTATCGTAGCTATTCAACTGTCCGTCCGTGCCTGTGATGTAGTAAATTACATTACCAGAAACGCTGACACTGCTTACATTGAAGTTCCCCGTCTTGACCAGCGCTTTGGTTATTCCATCCACACTTGCTGATATGATATCCCCATTCATGTTTGGAAAAACAACATGCTCCTTATCCAGCCATGCTCCTTCAAAGACAAATCCATCGTCATTGCCTGCAGGAACCACTTCCCCGTTGTGCAGGTTCAGAATGAAGCCTTTGCCCGTCGATTCCTCTGGTTCTCTGTAGAAAATATACTGACTATCCGGGGACACGAGTGGTGAGCCCAGATTCACTTCACTTTCCTTCACGGGTGTATCTGTGCCCTTTGTAAGATCGTACATGTATAAGTTATGCGGGTAACGTTTCTCACCCTCAACGGTGACAGGCTTCATGGACTCGTTTACTTTATCCGACAAAATCCAGTCATTGCTTAGCCACGCTACCCCGCGCATATTCGACAGTTTATCGATTTTCTCCAGCTTAAAGCTCTGGTATACCGATGTATTTGTATTGTCCTTGACTGTAATATCCGTGCCGGATTTCCCGTTCTGTGTATTATCCCCTGGTTTCGTTGTTCCCCCGCATGCTGTTGCCGATAATAGGACAATCGCCCCGAGCGTGCCCATAGCCGCCTGTTTCCAATTCATCATGGTCCCTCCTGAGTGCTTTCTATAGACCAAGCATACACATCGCATACTTCCAAAGTTATTCAGACTTGTTTCCAACTTGTAAACTTGAATGGGCAAGAGGGAAAACAAGCTGGAACGTCGTCCCTTCCCCGTGTTTCGGATCGCCCGGCAACAATGAGATTGTGCCGCCCTGCTTCTCTACAAATTGCTTGACGAGTGATAGTCCCAGCCCGGTTCCCCCGGTTTTTCTGGCCCTGTCTTTGTTGATGGTGTAAAAGGGTTCAAAGATTTTCTCGCTCGCCTCATCCGGAATGGGCGTACCTGAGTTGAAGATGCGAATCACCGCTTGTCGCTCCTGCATTCGCAGTTCATTGCTTACCCGGATGACACCTCCCGGCACATTATATTTGATCGCATTATCCAACAGATTGATGAAAATATGCATCAGGCTCTCCCGATCGCTGCGGATCACCGCAGGCAGTAACGTCAGCTCCATGTTCAGCGCAAACTTCTCGGCTTTGCCCCGCATCCGGCCACAGGCATCCTCCAGTAGAGCACGAACCTCCACGTCTTCCGCCTGATTCTCAAAATCATATTTCTCCAGGGCTGATAAATGTAATACCTTCTCAACCATCTCGTACAACCGCTCCGTTTCCTTGCCAATATTGCTCGTGGCATCATCCAGCAATTGCGGATCATCCTTATACATGTCCAGCAGCTCCACATATGCCTTAATCGACGTAAGTGGTGTCTTGAACTCATGGCTGATGTTACCGATATATTGTTTCTGCTGCTGCTCCAGAGCCTGAAGCTTCTCGATAGCGAGCTGAAGCTTCTGCTGTTCCGCATGCATGGCTTCAATATTTTGTTGAATCGATGTGCTCATATAATAAATGCCCTGTCCCAGTTCGCCCAATTCATCCTTGCGACTCACTGGTGATTCGGTAATATAATGCCCTTCACGAATGGAATCGGCAGACTTCTTCAATCGGGTTATAGCAACAGCAAAACGATTGTAGAAGAGATATCCCAGAATGAAGCTAAGTCCAACAACCGCAATCCCCGCCCACATAAACAACTGAAGGATACGGGCATAGAATTCATGATAGCTCTGAACCGGATACTGCATGCGCACAGCACCCATCTGTCCATCCGGTCCGTCCAGCGGTGCTACATATAGCAGGGTGTCCCCCTGTTCGTGATAAGCAATTTTATTTTGCAGCGCATAGTTCAGCGTCGCTGTGATATCTGCACTTTCCTCAGACATGATTGATGAACCAACCTGCTGTCCCTTCATATCATAAAGCGCGATGGGCAGACCTGTGGAGCTTGCAAGCTCTTGAGCCAACCTGCGGCCATTTTGCTGTAAAAAAACCTCCTGCTCCAGACGAACGGACTCGGTATAGTAAGACTGCCGCACATTCAGATTCACCAGACGGGTCTGCTGGGACAGAATGGTCTCGATCTGCGTCTGCTGGTTGCGCTCAATACCTCGCAATACCAAGGAGCTGAGCACAACGACGGTCAGGATTAGCAATGCGGCCAGAAAAACGCTGAACTTCAGCTTAATGCTGACTCTCATACCGAGCCGCCCGGTTCAGGGGCTGATGCCTTATAGCCAATGCCGTATACCGTCTGCAATTTTTGCTGGTCAGTATCGCCGATCTTTTTGCGCAGCCGCTGAATATGAATATCCACCGTGCGTGTACCCCCGGCATATTCCATGCCCCACACCCGGTCCAGCAGATCATCCCGTGTGTATACACGCTCAGGGTTGGACATCAGAATGGTCAGCAAGTCGAACTCTTTTGGCGTCAAATCCAGCTTCTCCTCATTCACCGTCACGGTGCGGTGAGCGATATGGATGCGCAGTGTTCCATTGACGATAACCTGATTCTTCTGGTCGTCAGGGGACGGGCTGCTTTTCTCCACACGGCGCATCAATGCCTTTACCCGGGCGAGCAACTCGCGGATCTCAAACGGTTTGGTCATGTAATCATCCGCGCCCATTTCCAGGCCTACGATCTTATCCACGATATCATTTTTGACAGTCAGCAAAATAATGCCGATATCCTCTCGATCCTCCAGCCTGCGGCATACGCCGTATCCGTCCAGCTTGGGCATCATCACATCCAGAATCATGACCTGCGGATGGAATGACGCCACCTTGACCAGCGCTTCTTCGCCGTCATTTGCTGTCTCTACTTCATATCCTTCGCGCCGCAGCGCGTAAGCAATGGCACTGACAATGCTTGACTCGTCATCCACGACCAATACTTTTTTATTCATCGAAATCATCCTCTATATGTGTCATGAGTTATCGTATTCTTTGGATCTATGTTAACAAGGTATGGCCTGATTAGCTATGGAGGACTTTTCGATTTGTGAGAAACTCCAGAAACGTCTGTATCCTCTCAGCTTCGACTTCGCTCCACTTTTTTTATACCCCAAACACAACAAAAAGAGCCAACCCGTAATTGGATTAGCCCTGTAAAGTGTAATTTCAGTTTCATATCACTGCTTAGGCAGCAGTTTTTTGATTTCCTCTGCAGAGAGTCCGGAGGCTTTCACCACAGCTGACATATCTACGCCAAGTGCAAGAAGCTCGCGAGCCATTTCCACTTTACCTTCTACTCTACCTTCTACTTTCCCTTTGGCTTCACCCTCAGCACGTGCACCTTCAATCATCGACTTTTCATCGCTTAGTGCTTTCATCCGTGCATCATAAGCCATTCTCGTAGCTGCATCCTGACTCAGAAATTCCAGCGTGTCCATCGCCTTTTTTAGCATCGGTTCATTCATCGCCAGCACCTCCCAGTTTGATGGATCAATCCCTTTTAAGAATAAAAGCCAGTTCACTAGTCCACCCTTATCCATAGGGACAGGGTGTTGATCCAGTTTGGTCAATTCCATCACATGAATTTCTATATCATCTGTCAAACCAATACCTGTATGATCTTCGCGTAAATGAAAAACATTGTGATATCGTTCATTGTCCAGACATGAGTAATTTAAAATATTGATCGTCACACATTTTTTCAAAAGATTATAGTTTTCGCCCTTCTTGATCTGGTGAGAGTACATTTCACTCCAGTAGAACAGCGTCCTTTTTTCCATATTATACGGATTAAACAGCTGCATCTCAATGTTGATTAACTTACCCTCCACCGTACGCGCTTTGATATCTAAAATGGATTAGTTTATCTTCCGGACTATCTTTGTCCGTAAACGTGTTAATAAGTGTAATCTCCGTAAGAGGCTACTCACCGGTTTCAATAAACGTGCTGTTAAGGAAAGCTAACAAAACATCTTTACTTTGCTCACTTCCAAAAATACGTTTGAATACAAAATCCACTCGAGGATCGAGCAAATCCGTCATCCTGCATCAGCTCCATTCTTACCCAGGATTATATCATAATTCACATACTTTCTTCAGCTTAACGTTGGACCTGCATTCACATCTGATCACTCTTCAAAAGACAAATTCATTGGCTCGTCCGACATCTCATACTCTGTCTCCATATGAGTCAATGGTGTATTCGGATCAACCTCTTCGAAACGGAAACTATCCACCCAAACTTTTCCTTTGCCGTTCAAAATAACCCCGAATGAGATGACCGCACTGCCCTGCGGAACACCTGATGATAATGATAGGGTGACAGAAGCGCTTCAGACGCCACTTCTTCAAGCCCGATCTCCTCGTACAGATTCGTTTCAATAAAGTAGAGACTTTGCCGAATCAATTCACTGTATGAATTCAAATAAAGTCCAGCCCCTTTCCATATCCTTACTATACGTGAGGCTGCACATCTCGTTTTGATCATTTTTGCTAACCTGTTCTGGTGACAAACTTCGCTACAGCCCCCACCTATGATCTGAACCTCTCTAAGATAACGAGGTAATACTGCACAAATAACGAAAAAAGAGCCCATCATCAGGAGGAATGCTCCATCCCATGATTGGCTCTTCTTTAATAAGACTAACGACTCCAAGTGAGGCGTCCTTTTTATTTCTATACTCCACTCAAATCGAAATTATTTTCCAAAATCAACATCATACTGCCGGCACCGGCTGAACTCCAACTTCCTCCTCATGATCCAACAGATCATGTTTCTCCCAAGCCCGGCTCTTCCAGCGGAAATACATAATGACAGCGCGTGTCCACTCGTCTGCGGCAATCGCAAGCCATACACCGGCGAGCCCCATGTGAAGCTTGAACACAAGCAGGTAGCCTAGCGGTAGGCTCATGCAGACCATAGAGATCAGTCCCATGTATACCGGGAACTTCGCATCACCTGCGGCACGAAGGGAACCAATAATCACAATGTTGCAGGTTCGCCCGGTTTCCAGCAGAAGACTTAGCAGGATGACCTGTGCCCCTAGCTTGATAATTTCCGGATTATCCGTGAACACACTCATCAGCGGAACACGGAAGAGAATAATAATTACATCGATCACAACCGTTGCGAGCAGCGCCCATTTTACACTGTCGAATACGCGTTTATATGCATCGTTCTTGCGCCGTGCACCGACCAGTCGGCCAACAATAATGGAAGTTCCCATTCCGATCGCCATGCTGAATAGATAGATGTAGCTTGAAATATTACCCGCATATTGCCGGGTTGCCATCGCTTCAGCACCCAGATAGGTTACGTACAGTGTGAAGACGAGCTGGCAGGACTGATATACAACGGATTCCAGTGCAGAGGGAATACCGATTCGCAAGATTTTGCTGATAAACTTCTTCGAAAGGTTGATGTAATAGCTAAACTCTACCCTTACATCCATAACCCGATAGAGTAACCAGAAGAAAATAATCAAACAGATCAGACGGCTTCCGACCGTTGAGATCGCTGCCCCTTCTACACCAAGCTTCGGCATGCCGAAATGGCCAAAAATAAGGGCGTAGTTACCAACGACGTGAATCACGTTCATCAGAACGGAAACATACATCGTCTCTTTGGTGTAACCATGCGTACGAATCGTCGCGGCCAGCGCGTTAATCAGCGCCTGAAGGAAGATCCCGCCTCCGACAATACTTATATAAGAACGGGCAAAATCGTATATTTCACCTTGGATATGAAGCAGTGTAAGCAGATGTCCTCCTAACAGAAGGAAGCTTCCGCTCAGAATCAGTCCAACAATCAGATTTAGTGTAATCGCATTACCTGTGACCTGTGCCGCCTCACTCAACTTCTTCGAACCAATATATTGTGCCACAACAATAGCAGCGCCATGTCCAATGACTTCCAGTACAAGAATCGCAATGGAAATAATCTGGTTGGCTGCTCCGACTCCGGATACTGCATTATCGGACACTGAACTGAGCATGAACGTATCCACGCTCCCCATCAACATAAACAAGAAGAGTTCCAGGAAAATAGGCCATGTTAGCCGAATCAGATTCAGATCCTTGGCATCCGAACGCAGGGACTCTTTGGTTGAGGATATTGCTGTCATTTTCTCACCTTTCCCGTGTGGGCTTTAATTCTTAGGGTATGTTAGCACAGGTGGTTTGAAAATGCAGTAGTTTTGCGAAAAAACTTGAAAGTTTTTTGAAATTCCAATAATAGGTATTTTCAGTTTTTTCATTTAGTTTGCATTATAGAGAATAACTAAATTGATATACTCGTTATAAATACACGATCTCAGGAGATAGAAGAAGTCCAGGGCGATGAGCAAAAACCCTCACACATCCCTATTGGATCGGGATGTGTAAGGGTCCAAGGTTTAAGTTAGCCATTTAATCATCTGGAATACATGGGTCTATCCTTTTACCGATCCGGCAGCAATACCTTCTACAATTCGATTGCTCAAAACGAGGAAAGCGATCAGGATCGGCAGGATGCTGATCATCAGTGTCGCACCAATCACTCCCCAATTTATTTCACTGAACCTTGCGTTACACCATTGATAATCCATTTTTGTGCAAACAGGTAAATGATGATCATCGGCAGCAACGCCAGCAGGTACGATGCAAACGCCAGGTTGAAGTCAGTATTGAATTGACCCTGGAACACATATTGTACCAGTGGAAGCGTGTATTGTGCCGGATCACTAATAATAATGAGTGGCAGCAGAAAGTCATTATAGGTAGACAGACAAGTTAGAATACCAACCGTGGCACTGATCGGCGCCATCAATGGGAAAATGATTTTCCAGAATGTGCCCCAGGTTGTTGCTCCATCTACGAAGGCTGCTTCCTCCAGTGCTACCGGAATGGACCGAATGTAACCTACATATACAAATACGTTAAAGGCGAGACCGTACACCGTATGCAGCAGGATAAGACCCAGAAGATTGGTCATTTCCAGTGATGCAGTCAGCTTAACAATCGGCAGCATGATGATTGGAAACGGAATAAACATCGCGCTGACGAAGTAATAATACAGCCCTTTGAAAAATTTCCGCTTCTCCATATTCCGGGCAATCGCGTAAGCAACCATAGAGTTACTGAGCAAGGTCAGAATGACTGTTGACGCAGTAACAATGGCACTGTTACGGAACGATTGGAAGAAGTTTGTCATGTCTATTGCACTTGCAAAGTTCTCCCAGTGAAGCGTTGTCGGAATAGCAAAGACCGATTGGGCCATTTGCTCCGGATTTTTCAATGCGATTGTAACCGTCATATATAAAGGGAACAGAATGAACAAGGTACCCAGAATAATTAACAACATAACGGGCCAGTTGGTACGTAAACGGCTTCTCATTACAGATCCGTCTCCCTTCTTTGCAGGAACCGGATTTGCAGAATCGAAATCACCGCAATAACGATGAAATAGATAACCGAGTTCGCAGATTGATATGCATATTCGCCGCCTTCAAATCCACCCGTGTAGATCAGATGGGAGATGGACTGTGTTGCCCGTCCCGGTCCACCATTCGTCAAGGCCACGATCTGGTCAAAGACCATCAGTGAGTTTTTCATCGCCAGCACCATATTAATTGTGAAGAACGGGGCAATAAGCGGAAACGTAATGCTCCAGAATTCACGCCATTTTCCAGCGCCGTCCAGATTTGATGCTTCATACAATGTCGTAGGGATGGTTTGCAATCCCGCCAAATACAGAATCGTATTCAACGCGACGGATTGCCACACCGCTACAATTACGATCCCAATCCATGCCAGACTTTCGCTGCCCAGAATGTTGGTGGATAAGGCGTTGATGCCCAGGTTTTGTCCCCAGATCGGGAATACGTTGGAGAACAGGTAGTTAAATATGTAACCTACGATCAATACACTCAGGATATTCGGCAAGAAGTAGATGCCACGGAAAAAGTTACGGAACTTAATCTTGGCATTCAGCCCGAGTGCAATGAGCAGGCTTAGAATATTCGTAAGGATCGTTACAACGATCGCAAACTTGAAGGTAAACCAGTAGGCGTTGCCTACATTGTCATCTTGAAACAAATTGAAATAGTTTTTGAATCCAACAAAATCATAACCTTTACCGAATCCGTTGTAGTTCGTAAATGAATAATAGATCCCCTGGAGGGCCGGCAGCGTCATAAATACAAAGAACAGTATTACCGCCGGAACCGTCATCCAGTAATAAGGCGCGATGCGCTTGTTCATACTCCATCCTCCTTCGGACAAGGCGTTATCGCCGATTCGCTACCTTGTCCCATTCTTTGTCGAGTGTATCCAGATAGTTGTCGATGTTCTTGTTCTGCAAAAAGGACTGTACGATGGAATTCAGCTGCACCGCAGCCGGAATATAGTGATCGGCGAAGTCGATAACCTTGCCCTGCTCAATGTAAGGTGTCAGTTCCTGTACAGCAGGATCATCTTGTTTTACACCTTCCACCGCAGAGAACAGCGTCTGTTCCTTAATGTACTTGCCTATATTTTCAGGCTCCAGCAGAAACGCGATGAACTGCTCGGCCTGCTCCTTGTTTGGTGTATTCGCTGAAATGGTAAACAGAGAGTCGATTCCGTTCACCAGCTTGATCTGGCTCGGATCGTTGCCTGTCGGGAATGGGAAGAAACCAATATCCACATTCGGGTTCGCTTTGCGAATCTCGGAGATCGCCCAGGTACCCTGGATGTACATATAAGCTTCACCATTGGCAAAGGCACGGTTACCATCCGAATACGCTTTACCGAAGTTGTCGCCGTGACCGTAATTCATCAGCTCCAACTGCTTCTCCGCAACCTCACGGTATTTCTCCTTGAAGGTCACTTTGTTCTCGCGACGCTCCAGGTAGAAATCAATACCAACCAAGTTAGGTCCGAGTGCATTGAACGGCAGATTCGTCTGCCAATCATCCTTGTATGTGAAGTAAAACGGAATTTTACCCGCATCCTTAATTTTTTTGGCTGTAGCAATCAGCTCGTCCCAGGTCTTGGGTACGTTCAGACCCATTTCTTTAAACAAGGTTTTGTTGTACATGATGCCGTTTGCATTTGTTGCGTATGGAACACCTGTCACTTCATCCATGCCCGTGACATCCTTCAGCATCTTTATGTAGTTGGGATCGATCGTTTTTAACAGTGGACTGTCTGTCAGATCGGCGAAAATATCACTCTGTGCAAGAATGGAATAGGTATCGGTTGCCCCCATTGCCATAATGTCTGGTACATCGTTCTTCACCACACGTGTCTTCAGCACCGTCTCCGCGTCAGGTGGATTCACCTGAGTGACCTGAATATCGGGGTGTTCGGCGTTGAATGTTTTGATTAATTCGTCAAAGGTTCCTTTGGCTTCGGGTTTGTTCTGAAAAAATTCAACCTGCACTTTGCCATTGGCATTATTCCCGCTAGTGCAGGAAGACAGAAGTACAGCCGTTATTCCACAAAGCAGCATTAACCCGAGTGCCTTGGTAAGCGATGTTCTCATGTTGTACCTCCCTCAGCTTATATACGTAAAGATTTACCCATTAAATTAGTGAAGTAACCACGTGGTTAATCCTTCCACCGTTCTATACTTAGAGCGTTGACTATAATGTGTCCTATTATTCCTAAAACGGTTTCGGTAAAAATGAATCAGTCCCACTGACCGCGAGTCCGCTCGTCGACATAACAAAAAAAGGACATCGGAAATATCCAATGTCCCTCATGTATCCAGTTACGACTGCTTACATCAAAGCGGTTGTTAACTCTTTATCAACGCTCTATTTTCGGCAAAGCATTACGTAAACGCTTGGCTCGGTAACTCTGAAATGCACGGATTAACATGCCGATGACCAGCATAACCACACCAACATTTATCGCTACATCCGCCAAATTGAGAATACCACGTCCCGACGGAAATACGAGAAAATCCGTTACGCGTGCGTAGATAAAACGATCGATTGCATTACCCAAAGCACCACCGACCATGAAACCGGCACCTGCCTGCATCCAGAAACCGCGAATCTCACCTTTTCTCCGATAATACATCATACCCGCCACGAATAGAATAGCGACCACACCGAAAAGACGCGCATTCCCTTGAAACAGGCTGCCTGCCATTCCACTATTCTCATAATGCTGCAATTGCATTCCCGAGTCGCCAAGCCTCATCGTGTCCCCAACTTCCATATACATCCTCACCGCCATCTTGGTTCCCTGATCAACCAAGGTAACCAGCAGTGCTACAAAATAAAATAACATTGTGCCACTCCTCCTGCCGGACGCTCAAAAGTTAAACTAAAGAAGTCTCCGCTGTAACATTTCCTTCACTTTAACACACCCGAAGCGTTGTCACCAACTGGACAGAGAACGCGCATTGCACACACTCATAGGAATGGAATGGGCAAAAAAAATCCGTACCTGGAATAGGCACGGATGATGAATACTTTTATTGGAGTTAAAACCACAATTTTATTGAATAGCAGAGAGCACATCCAGCAGCATGGATTTGAATTTCGGACGGTCAATGGCCTCGCAGACACGTACATTCGGCTCTTTACCGAAACGTCCGTTGATATCCACAACGCTATATCCGCGCGTTAACTCTCCTGCTGCTTCTACATCCACATAATACTGACCGGATTTGGTCATGAGCGACTCATCTGCGGCAACAGCCATCAGCAACGTGTCCGGGTGAGTGGTGCCATTCAGTTTATGTACCGATTTGTTGAACTGCATAACCACTTTGTTGATGGCTGTGAAGAAATCGGCACCAGATGTACCCAGTGCTGCAATTTCAGCGTGATCATCATCATCCATAACAGAATACTGAGTACACATTTCCCAGCCAACCATGGTCGTCGGAATGCCTGCGTGCAATACAATTTTGGCTGCTTCCGGATCTACATAGAAGTTATACTCCGCGGCTGGTGTGATATTACCCAGTGCATTATTCGTTCCACCCATGATGTAGAGGTGAGCAATCTCCGGAATAATGGTTGGGTCCTTCTGGATTGCCATCGCAATGTTGGTCAGAGGTGCAATGGCCAGAAGCGAGATTTCGCCCGGATGTGCGTGTACCTTTTCAATAATAAAATCAACTGCATGCCCTGCCTCTGGACGCTGGTCCGCCTTCGGGAAATGGGCTCCGCCCATGCCGTCATCACCATGTACGTCTTCCACCGTGCGGTGCTGGGCCTTGCCATAGGCCATCAATGGGCGTTCGCACCCTTTGTACACAGGCACCTTGCCGCCATGTCCCGCAACCTGTACCGTGTACAGGGCATTTTCAACCTCCTGGTCAAACTGTACGTTCCCACCTGTAATCGTAATGCCCTCCACCTGGAAATGGTGCAGTGCCGTCAGGATCGCAATCGTATCGTCTCCTGCTGTATCTGTATCGATGATGACTTTTCTCATGATGCCGCGCTCCTTCTTCGTTGAATTGATATTCATTCCAAATAAACACTAGGGTTTATTTTACATCAAAAACGTACCGATGACGATGGAAACGCCGATGATAATGGAACGCAGCAGCTGTGCTACCGCCATATTGCCTCGTGCGATTTCGTCACAGACCCGCATCTTGGGGGTAAGGAAGTCAAATATAATATAGACCAGACACAAAATAATGATTCCAAGCGCCGACCAGAGCAGCATATCCAGCCATGAATGCGTAGAAAAGGACACCATGCCCACAATGATACACAGGCCCAGCAATTTGCTGCCCATATACATGCCTGCCGCCTCATTGCCTTTCGCGATTTCCTCGCTATCGTTATACCGGGTCAATTGGCTAAAAGCGAAATACCCACATACCAATACTACCAGCAGAATGCCTACACCTACCGCTACATTCAGCAGGTTCAATCCCAAATTGTCCATTCCTTCTCCTCCTCGTCATCCATCCGTTCATTGACCACAGCCGCACAATAATAGGCCATATCTCCGGTTACCTTCTCCCCGATCCGGGGCAGCACACCGGCAAAACGTCCACCGATGACAAACACTCCTGTAAGCAAATAACCGCTGTATTCGCCATCTTCTGTCTGAATCACGGCCTGTTCCATCGGTACCAGCTGCTGATATATTTTAGGCTGATTATTATAATAGGCTGCGATCTCATCTTCTTCTTGCAGTTCGGCTATTGTGTTGGAGTTCGTAGGGGCGTGCAGCTGATGAGAAGCAGCCGTTTGGCCCGCATGATGATCCGATCCCTCACCCAGCAACGATGTGCCTCGACCTTCGCGGCCCCAATAGCTTTTAGCCACATAAGGCATTGCGCTCCATTCGAAAGGTTCAGCTTCGAAATAAGTAGGTAGCAGATAACGCGAAATCGCCGCTAACTCTGCATCGTTAAACAGCCGAAACCCGCAATATTCCATGGTTTGTTCGTTGCGTTCATAGAGTGACCAGATCGCCGCCATGAAACCCTTGCTCTGCATCAGCACATGCTGTGCAGGATTCATCAGACCCAGGCGGTTATCCTGAACCAATTCAAGCAGTGCTGCGCCGATGTCCACGCCGGTCGTTTCATCTCGATCATCGATTAGATATTCCAGGGGATAGAGCCGGTACAACAGGTTAATCTCGCGTCCATGATGGTAGAGCGCCTCCCCTGGAATAATCTCCAACTCCTCCAGTGGAGCGTAAAACGTTTCATACCCCGCCTTCTGGCACAGCTTCATCAGATACTCCGTATTGGTCCGATCCTCCACATGCTCTCCAAATGAAGTAAAGGTCACCGGGCCCAGCAAACCCTGCTGTGCGTAAGCATCCAGCCAGCGGCGAAAGCATTCCCGGATACATTCATCCATTCCTTTGGACGGAGCATGGAGCGATATTTTTTCAACCATCCCCACCAAAATACCTTCCAATGCAGCTGCTTCAGGTATGCCGGTTGGGGTATCCGTGTTATTTTCGATACATTTAGGTCCGGCTTCCCCAATAATCCAGTCCTGCCGAGTAATCCCGCCTGTCACCATCTCCATACGAGCCGCCGGAATAAGGCCGGGATGAATGCCCAGCTGCTGCTCCAGGAAAGAGTCGGGCATGTATTGCTGAATAAAACGCATCACCTTGCAATAAATCCCGTCTACAGCCTCAACTGCTGCACGCAATTCCTGCATCTCTGCAGGGGAATAAACCGTCAATGCAGGCACACAATATTGCTTGCCATACATCCGATGGTAGGGAACTTGCTGCCCTGCTTCACCCCTGAATACTTCTTCATGACTGAATGGCAGTTGGTATATATGCCTCATCAGGTTCTAACCTCCCGAACTGCGGAAGAAGCTGCCAAAGCCGCTCGATTTTGAACTGGATTTGCTGTAGGAGCTGCTGTCCTTGTTGCTCCGATAGGACGATCCGCCACCGTAATAATAGTGCCCACTGCTGGAGTCATATTCACATCCGGTATCGTATTCCGGGTCACACTCATCGCTATTGCTGCTACAACCGGATAATACGGCTGGAACCGCAAGCATTAGCGAGAAGGCAACCAGCTTGGCGCGTGATCCAGGTTTGGGTTTGGGATTTTCGTCCATTACAAATCTACCTCCTTCATAAAAAACAACACTTTCTTGCGATCCGCATCCAACACGGAATACACAAATTCATAGGTCGTACCGCCCCGGACCATGTAATGGTCCAGCAGTTGCTCGGCAAGTTCCATCGTGTACGAGGAGGATTCTGCCAAGTCCAATTCCTGAAATGCACACCCATTCCACAGCATGTATTCCGCACTGTACATGGAGGACATTTTACACATTGCCAGTGCAGCGTCCGCAATCGCTGTACCGTATTCCGCAGGTTTTTGATTGTCATACTCGGTCACGTAAACTGCATGCTCCCGACGATCCTCGGATTCATTGGATAGATGCGCCCAGAGCTTATTTTTCATCAGGGTAGCATCGACCAGCTTGCGCATGAAAAGCTCATCGCGAGTACCCGATACCTGCTCCAGTACGCCCGTCTCCACCTGCCGGTCATCCGACCAGTTCCGATAAGTCAATAAATAATAAATAACGATAACCTGCCTTTCTGTGAGCTCTAAGAGGAGCCGTTTCAATACACACAAACGTATTAAACGCATGAGAAGGAAAAAAGTTACACTATTCCCGATGACATGTAAAAAAGCATTTTGCATAAATCCCAAGAGTGGTTTTCAATCAGCAAGATATAGATCGAAATGAATCTATTCGTCTAGATCTTTTGCACGCGAACAATAAGAATCGAATTATGCAAAATGCTAGTAAAGATAACATTGTGGCGACACACAATTTTACCAGCTAATTACCTCGGATATCATCCCGTTATAAAGCTAACTTTGAAAATCAAAAAGGCCAGAGATCTCCCTCCGGCCTTCTTTCCTTCTTCATCTATTTCAAGATAAGCTCCATAATCTGACCAGTCTCACAGCTCTGCCCACTGGGCCAACATATCATTGTATTCACCAGACAATTGCTCACGTTCGTTCCACATTTGCTCCAGCTCGTTTGGATTATCCTGCACGGATTCAAGCTGACGATCCATCTCCTGGATTTGCCCTTCAAGGTGAGCCAGTCGCTGCTCCAATTGTTCAGCGGACAGCTTTTTAGAAGTGGACGTTGTATCAGGCGTTCTACCCGACTCCGTCTCCAGTTTCGGTTTTGAACTTCCACGTGATGGAGTGGCTACAACTGCTACATGCTGATTTGCCGCAGCTGCGCGGGCTTGCAGATCAAGCTTCTTCTCGCGATAGGCTTCATAGTCTCCAAGATAAGTGGTCATCCGCCCATTCTCCAGTTCCCACACGCGGGAAGCGAGTCGATTGACGAAGTAACGGTCATGCGAGATGGCAAGCACCGTTCCTTCGAAATCAACGAGCGACTCTTCGAGCGCTTCCCTTGAAGCGATATCCAGATGGTTGGTCGGTTCATCCAGCAAAAGCACATTCGGCTTCCGCTGAACCAGCAGAGCCAGCCTTAGCCTCGTCCATTCCCCACCAGATAACTGTCCTACCGAGCGAAATACATCTGCTCCATAGAATAGATATCGGGCCAAAATGCCGCGTGCTTCTCCTTCTTCCACGCCCGCTTCCAGACGGAAGTACTCCAACACATTCAGCTTCGGATTGGAAGGCTCCTCCTGCTGGGCCAGATAGCCAACATTTACACGTGCACCCCACTCCAGGTTGCCTGCACTGGGTTGTTCCTCGCCCAGCAACAGCTTGAACAACGTTGTTTTGCCTGAACCATTGCGTCCAATAAGGGCAATTTTGTCGCCATATTCGAGCAATCCTGATACACCGCGCAGAATTGGACGTTCTCCATAAGCCTTTTCGACCTGTTCCATAACGGCCACTCGTTTTCCCGTACGGTCTGTAGGGCGTACATCGAAGTCGGCGTTACGCCGCTCCAGTACCGGGCGTTTCACCTGTTCCATCCGTTCGATTGCTTTACGCATCGAAGCTGCACGCCGGAAGAACTTTTCATTACCCCCGACTCGGCCCCATTCTTCCAGTTGGCGGATCGTTTCTTTCATTTTTTTGATCACCTTCTGCTGCTCTTTGAACTCCTCGAATTGCTGCATCAGTCGTTGTTCCTTCACTTTCATATATTCCGTATAACCACCAGCTGACGTCTGCGCTTCTCCATCCTCCAGTTCTAACGTCCGGGATGCTACACGGTCCAAAAAGTAGCGATCATGTGAGATCAGAATTATCGTACCTGTGTAGTCACGCAAAAATCCTTCCAGCCATTCCACCCGCTCCAGATCAAGGTGGTTGGTCGGCTCATCCAGCAATAACAGATCAGGCCTTACAATTAGCTGTGAAGCCAGCACAACCCGGGTCTGTTCACCACCAGACAACGAACCAAAACGCCATCCGTAATGCTCCTTCGCAATATCCAGACCGTCCGCCACCTGATCGATCCGGGCATCCATTTCATATCCACCCTCGCGCTCGAACTGATCCTGCAAGGCCGCGTACCGCTTCAACAGTCGCTCCAATTGGTTCGGATCGGATGCACAGTCCGGATCGGACATCTGCTGCTCCATATCCTTCATTTCACTCCGGCACGCCATAAGCTCCCTGAATCCAAGACTCAGCACATCTAGCACCGTGTAATTATCCATTCCCTCCGGCACCTGAGCCACGTAACCGATACGTGTATCCTTCTTGATCATCAATTGTCCTTCATCCGGCTGGTTCAGTCGTGCCATCAGACGCATCAATGTCGTTTTACCGCTGCCGTTGCGGCCGATCAGGGCGACCTTGTCGCCCTCCATAATTTCAAACGTAATGCCGTCCAGCACCAGATGTGCTCCGTGGTATTGAGTCAGTTGTTGCGCGCTAATAATCATCATAATAAGGTTCCTCCTATGGATTGGAAGATCCTGACCGCAACACAAAAAGAGCCGCAGGAGGTTAGCTCCGCGGCCCTTCAGAATTCAAGCAATATCGCTTATCGTCCGAATGAGGTCAAGGCAGGCATCTTCTCGCAAATGTTAATTTCCGTATATTCAAAATTGGACAGACTTCTCCCGTTGGTCAGAAAAGTATGAACAATGCCAGCCATAGCAATCGGCAGCTGGCTAATACGGTTGTTAAGCATCTCGTGATTCACCTGTCTTCACCTCCCTTGTCATAATTAATGTCAATATATCACAGACGAATGCATTCCTGCAACCGCCCTATCGTCCAATTCACTCTTACTGTACAGCAGCTAACCCTCCGATTAATTCCGTCTCCGACGCCGAAACACTACATCCGTAATCGCCACCGTAATTAGTGTCAACATTCCCGCTGCACCCAGCGATGCACCAAGCAAGGCATAACCGATACCGTTCCACCCGCCAATCTCAATGCTAATCATGATCACAACGGCTCCGCCGAGCAAGGCCACACATGGCAGTATATATTGAACACCGGTCATTCGACGTCCCTGCAACCGATAGATAAGCCATTCGATCAGCAGCTGCACAGCCCACATGCCAAGCGTCCACAGGATGAGTACTTCCATAAGGTTCTCCTCCTTCTTGCTGAATGGTTAGAGCCTTCGCTACAGACCTCTCATTACTTCAACCAGTTGGCAAAGAACTCCCGGTATCCCTCTTTCATGATCGTGCGCGAAAAAGCACCAAAGGCATACTCACGGTTGTCTTCCGACACACTGCGCGGTGCAGCAGCAGCCATGTTCACCAGTTCAAACCAGTTATCCTCATTGCCTGCAAAGGCATGCGTTGATCGAATGTGACCATAGCAGGCATGCTCCGGCTTCACAACCATTTTGCCCATCGCCATGGCTTCAGTCAGCGGCATCGCAAACGTATCAAAGGCCGAACAGCTCCAATACACCTTGGACGAGTTCATCAGGGTAAATACTTCATCCTGTGTCAGCGCAAATTGCAATTTTACATTGTCCGGAATGTTGTATTTCTTCATGCTTTCCTCATAGCGGCGACCGCCGAATACCATGTATACTTCCTTGTCCGGGTTCTGCCGGGCATATTCCAGCACCAGATCCGGGCGACGATTCGCTTCATCCCGACCGATCCAGAGCACGCGATTATGCACAACCTGACTCGGGTCGTAGTGGCGGTTTGCGAGCTCTTCGCTAAAGCCAATCGGGATAACGTTCACGTCATGTACACCGAAATTGCGGCCCAATTCTGTTTTTAGGAACTCCGTCTGCACAATCGCTTTATCCACCATCGTATAAAATGGCTTCATCATCTCATACCCCGTCAGCGCCGGGTCGGGAAAGCTGTGCGGGAACAACACACTCTTCGGTAAAAACATCTTCAAAAACGTAAACCCGGATACGGTGTAGATGACATGCTCTATATTTTGGCTATATATCTGGTCCAGTACGATATCATAGTTCACCAGGTCGCCTTTCTCATGCTCATAACCCGGCAACCAGTCATACCCGCTAACATGGCGCTCCGGCGAGATGAACACAATCTCCACGCCCAGCTCCAGCCCGATCTGCTTCAATCGATCCGCAAATACGCGCGGGCCCTGTGCCTCCGTGAATTGAATTTTACGCATTACTAGTCCTACTTTACGCATGTTCTGCACCCCTCATTTCTATTCCCTTCAACACTGCTTCATGCACTGTTTCAGCGTCATTGCCGTCTCGTGCCACTGGTTCCGCAGCTGTTCCTCCGGCCATACACAGTCTGCACTTCTTAGATCCCCATCAATCAGACGCAGCATCCAGAGCGAGAATACAATGGCATATGCGCGGTACCACTTTTTAAAAGAAACCCGTTCAACCTGAACGCTATGGCGCTCCAGCCCGTCCAGATAAACATCGATAATCCGCTCCCGCAGCTCAGGCGTAACGGTTCTCGGGAACAGCGGATGCGATAGATCCACCAGATGATACACGTCCCAAAGAGCCGTATTCAGATGCGCATGCTCCCAATCGATAATCACCAGCCTGCCATTCACATCCGCCATGTTGCCGGGATGCAGATCTCCGTGACACAAAACACGAGGTAACTCCTCCTCTGCCGTATGGATTAGCACGGCGATGTTGTGCCAATCCGATGGTGACAGCGTGATCTCCAGTTTAGATAACAAATCAGCGGTGGATTCCTTTTGCCCAAGCAGATCATCCAGCATGTCCCGAATTGGCGGTTTCTGACCGACCCGGGGCAGCTCACCCCAATCTGCAACAGATAACGTGTGCCACTCCGCCATATGTACAGCAGCAGCCAGCATCGTCTCTTCCCGCGAATCATGCACCAGTTCGCCCAGATCCTCATAGATGATCCAGCTCTGTTTTGCGTTAATTTCACGGTCTGATGCAGCAATCAGCGCTGGATAGATAGGGGGCAATACAGACAGCACATGCCTCGACATCCATTGCTCGCGCCCATATTGCTCAGGATTAGTTAGCGGTTTGAAAATATAACTTTCCCCTGTATGAACAGTGAAACGCTCCACATACTTGCCATTCATGCCTTTGTAGAGCTGTTCCCTGCTTGTTATATATTGTTCATTCAACGTCCCTTCTGGAGTCACCCAGCGATGCGCCTGCACGTCTTCATTCACGCCATTCACCTTCCATTTCGTTCCCAAGGTCTGGAGCTGGCGCCGCTGATGTTTGCTTTGCAGCCCCACTACTGTCCAAGCTCCTTTGCCCGTCTATCCGTTATTATTTCTATCCATCATACGTTGCCGTTCATAAGCCTGCAAGCTTTGAGCAAAAGCACTTTTCCTAGCGTTAAATAAGAGTTTCTGAAATGGTAGTTGCAATTTGGTTAGTAATCACTTACTATACAATCATGAAGAACAAACCTCATGTTGACAGCAAAAAGAAAGACATCCTACAAGCGGCGATGCGCTTGTTTGCAACCAAAGGCGTTGACGGCATTTCCGTCAAAGAGATCGGTGACGCCGCCGGAGTAACGGATGCGGCGATCTACAAACATTTTAAAAACAAAGATGCCGTTGCCCTTGAGGCTTTCACCCAATATTGCGCGGACTATACCGCCCTGATTGACGGGTATGTTCGCCAGGAGGGCCCGGTGCTGGAACGCTTCCAGCAACTGATTACCGAAGTTCTCCACCTGCATGATGAAGATCCCTACGGACTGCTGTTAATTTCACAAAATCACGAGATTTTCATTGAAGCTGGAAGCAGTGAAGATTACCGCCAGCCGCTGGATGCGTTGATTGATCTAATCGATCAGGGAATTATGCGAGGTGAGCTGCCCGCTCAGGATTCACGGCTCACGGCCGTTCTGGTCATTGGTGCTATTACGCGCCTGGCCGTATCCAGTATGCAAGGTGAACTGCCAGAGCTGCTTGTTCCATACACCGGAGAAACCGTTCACCGCCTTGTGTCGATGTTGGGCCAGGGGGCAAATGATATGGGGCAGAAGCGGGCGGAATAGCTTTGCGAAGATCGTTCCGGTCTGTCGGCGATCAAGAGATGCATCTGATCGCACAGTGCTCCTGTGTAAAAACATTCTTTTAAATTAGAAGCGCCGGCTTCAACTGACTTTCAGGAGGTTCCTGAATATTTACCAGGTCATTCGTGACCTTTTCTTTTTGCACATGAGGTTAGTGTTCATTAACTAAAATAGTCAGGACGTGTCACCATTATGAAGAAAATATTAATCATCCAAGGCAACCCCGTATCCCCAAGTTACAATGGCGCAATCGCCGAAGCTTATCGTAAAGGCGCTGTGCAGGCAGGTGCCGAGGTTCGTATGATCACCCTAAATGAGTTGGATTTCAACATGAATTTAGCCGGTGGATACCGCAATAAACTTCCGCTCGAACCGGACTTGCTGGAAGCCCAAGAGGCCATTAAGTGGGCAGAGCATCTCGTATGGGTGTTTCCGATTTGGTGGGGAGGACCACCAGCTTTGTTCAAAGGATTCATCGACCGCATCTTCATGCCAGGCTATGCCTTCAAGTATCACAAAGGTAAACTTTTCCCGGATCAACTGCTCAAAGGTCGCTCCGCACGCATGATCACCACCATGGATGGTCCGAACTGGTACTACAAATGGTTCCAGGGTGAACCTGCACACAAAATGATGAAGATCTCCACCTTTGCTCTGACAGGCATCAAACCTGTGCGCATAACACCTGTAGATCTGGTCGGCAAACAGTCCGAGGAACAGAGAAAGAAATGGCTGGAGAAAATTGAGCAGCTTGGACAGAAATTGGGGTAAAAAAACAACTCGTTCTTGAAGGGATTTTCATATAATGTTATCACTAAATTAAACGATATATTCTTCTAACAATTTATATTCGAGACTATTTACATTTAATAGAAAGAAATTAAACTTAACCAAAAAAGATACTGCGTGCATAAGCACAGCAGTATCTTTGTCCATATATAAACGCTATTCAAGTAGATGGGATAACTCAACTCCAAGACAGACTAAGCTTCCAATGCAATGCCTTCATAGAACCGACGAATGACCTTCTCGGCTGGTTTACCATAAACTCCGTATCCATCATCACTCAAGGCATCTTGCTCCTGATGCAGATGGGCGCTCCAGTCCCACAGACCAAAGCCGCGTACCCACTCCCGCTTACTTGCATGACGGAACATGGCTTCATAGAACTGCTCCTGCTCTTCCGCATTCACTTCACCTTTCAATCCCCAGTCGTTCGGCACCTGTGCCGATCCACTGCGGCTAGGGCAGCCCGCTTCTGCGAAGAAAAAGGGTTTACCATAAGGTGCAATGGCCTGTTCAATCCGATCCAATTGCGCTTCCCAATCTCCGATGGGATAGTACCCACTGGACGAGATGACGTCCACGGCATCCCACCAATTCACATGCCCTTCCTGATACTTGTCGGTGTTGTAGGATACTAGCCCCGAATACACTTCACGCACTCCCGCGATGACCTCGCGCCATTCCTCGCTCCGACGCTCAGACTGCACCATCTCACAACCCACAATAAACATCTCGCATTTCTCACGCTCTGCAATGGCCGCATAATGCTTCTGATACACGGTATAACTGTGGAACCAGTCCTGCCATTTTGGCTCACACGGCACATCGATATCAAAGAAGTTAATGTGTGCACGCCATGTGCCATCGGTGCAATTGACGGTTGGTTTCAGAATGACCCGCAGTCCCAGTGTGCGGGCATAACGTATCATATCCACCAATTCATCGTCTTCCACCATATGTTCACCCTCATATTTGACCTCTACAGCCTGCGGACGATCCTGATGTGCCGCCAGTGCAAAAATAACATGCGAACTACCAGTGCGTTCAGCCATCAGACGCAAGGATTCTTTCGCTTCCGGCTTGCGGAAGTCTCCCCTACCACTCATCCAGCCAAATGTAAATCCCTTGATGTATTCCATATGCATTATTCCGCAATGCCCCTTTTTCAATTAATGTAAAATGAATGACCGAATGTATAACACGTCCCACTACGATTGCAGTACCATCAGCTTTATTTAAAATTGTTTCACTTCAATTATAATTTGCCTTCCTCACGGTCTCCGGCAATGACTTCGTCGGTCTCGATAACGTAGTTCACAATCTCTTCGACAGTGGTATAAGCCACTCCAACGTATGTGTCGGCTGCACCATAATAGATGGCAATCCGTCCTGTCTCTGCATCATGCAATGTGGCGCATGGGAAGACGACATTGTCCACAAAGCCTTGCTCCTCATACCATTTTTCCGGGGTCAGTACGAAGTTGGAGGAACGATATTTCACTTTGGATGGCTCATCCAGATCCAGAATGACCGCACCCATACTATAAACAAAACCATTGCACGTTCCGGTTACGCCGTGGTAGAACATCAGCCAGCCTTCGGACGTTTCAATCGGTGCCGGACCGCCGCCAATTTTGACCGATTGCCACCAGCCCTGACCACCTTTGCTCATGACATGACGGTGCTTGCCCCAGTACACGAGATCCGGACTTTCGCTCAGAAAAATGTCCCCGAACGGCGTATGTCCGCTGTCGCTTGGTCTGGACAACATCACATAGTTATCATTGATTTTGCGTGGAAACAACACGCCATTGCGGTTGAACGGAAGCATCGGATTTTCGAGACGTACAAACGTTTTGAAATCTTCCGTCTTCGCCAAGCCCAGCGCTGCACCGTAGAAATCGGTACACCAGATGATGTAATACGTATCTTCCACTTTCACCAGACGCGGGTCGTATGCATAGTTCGGCATGAAGGAATCGCCGTTCTCGTCCACAAAAGTTATTCGTTGTTCTTCAATATTCCACTTCAGGCCATCCTCACTGGATCCCATGTGCAGGTGTGGACGTCCATTAATGGTTTCTGCGCGGAATACTCCGATGAATTTCCCTTCATAAGGAATCACCGCACTGTTGAAAATACGGGCAACTCCCTTGACCGGGTTACGCGGCACGATCGGGTTGGCGGAGTGTCTCCATACCGGGCCTTCTGTTCCCTCCGGTTTATCCTCCCAAGGCATATTCGGCAATACATCCCCAACAATGTGTACGTTTTTCGTATCAACAACTGTCATCGTTTCATTTCTCCCTTCGTTTTTATTTAACGGAGCCTTGTGCGAAGCCGTTGTAAATGTACTTCTGTAGCAGTAGGAAGATGATCATCGTTGGAATGATGGCGATCATGATCCCTGCGCTGATGACCTCCCACTGTGATCCGAACGGTCCCTTGAATTTGAAAAGAGCCGTGGATATGACCTGTAAGTCTGTCTTGGGCATGTACAGGAATGGTGTGTAAAAGTCATTGTAGATGTTGACACCCTTCACGATAATGACCGTTACAATCGCTGGTTTCAGAAGTGGCAGAATGATTCTCCAATAGATCGTGAAGTAGGAAGCGCCGTCCAGCATGGCGGATTCATCCAATGCATTCGAGATGGAACCCAGGAATTGCAGGAAGATATATACCGCGATGATATCTGTACCAAGGTACATCACAATGGCTGCCCATCTGGTATTGAACAGGTCGAGCGCGTTGATGATCTGGAATGTGGCGACCTGCGTCGTCACACTCGGAATGAGGGTAGCGAGCAGAAACGCGGCGACCATAATTTTCTTGCCTTTGAATTTGAAACGATCCAGCACATACGCGATCATGGAACCCGTTAAAGTGGCACCCACGATGGAGATGATCAGGATGATAATCGTATTTTTGAAACCGACCAGCATGTTGCCGTCCACAAAAGCCTTGGTATAGTTCGCAAAGTTCAGCCAGTTGGCTGGTGGGGCCAGCGGACTGCTGGTCGCATATTCTGCATTGGTTTTGAGCGATGCAAACAACACCACAACGATGGGTACAAGCGCAATGAACGCTGCGAGAATGAGTGAAGCATATTTAAATATGCTCGCAAGGGTATATTTGAATGGTTGCACGTTCATTCCTCCCCTTTCATGGTGACACGCTGAACCAGCGTAACAAGAATGACAATAAACAGCAGCACAACAGCCATTGCCGATGCCAAGCCCAGCTTGCCGTACTTAAATGCCAAGTGAACGGTCTGAATCACAAACGTCTCACTGCCGTTGGAACCATCGGTCATAATGTATGGAATATCGAACGCACTGATTGCGCCGCTAATCGCCAAAATCAGGTTGAGCTGCAGGATGCGTGTGATACTCGGCAGGATGATATGGCGGAACTGCTGCCAGCGATTAGCCCCGTCAATATCTGATGCTTCATAGACATCTTTTTGAATGGAAGAGATCGCACCCAGGAAGATGATGAAGTTAAAGCCCATGTATCTCCATACCGATGCGCCTGCGAGCGACACGTTAATAATGTTCGGATTCCCAAGCCAGAGCTGGGTGTACTGCCCAAGACCGACTGCCTGCATAAGTGTATCGAGGGTCCCGTCCGGTTTGAAGAAAAAGAGGAAGATAAATCCGATGGCTACGCCATTCAGCAGATAGGGGAAGAACAATATGCCTTTGAAAAAGTTTTTGCCGCGGATTTTGAAGCTTAGAATCGTTGCAAAGTAGAGGGCCAGACCCATTTGTACGAAGGTAGCCACAAAATAATACAAACTGACAATAAACACTTTAAAATACTCAGGGTCACTGAATATCCGCGAGTAGTTCTCAAACCCCACATAGTCGAACCTTTTGCTATATCCGTTCCAATCGGTGAAGCTGTATTTGAACATATTAATGACAGGCAAATAAGCAAACGTGAACAGCAGTGCCAGCGGAATGATTGAAAAGGCACAAATGATAAATATGCGTTGCGCTGAATAGCCCCAATTCGAAATCTTCAAGTATTTCATGCTCTCCACACCTCCAAGCGGTTCTGCCGCTTTTATATCGAAAGACTCCCGTCCAATGAACAAATCCGGCTGGATAATCAACCACCGAAGGTGGCATTTCACATCCGATATGCTGCATCCAGATGCAAAATGCCGTGGGAAAAGGGGAGACCCTCTCCCCTCAGCCAAGGCGTGGTGCCTCGCTGTATTTCAGCGGTGGTCGGCCAACAGGTAGCGCCTTTACAGATCGATGAATCCCCGCAATCTGCTTATTTCGCCAGTTCTGTCCGCGCTTTAACCCATTTATCATTCAGATCCTTCATGATGTCGTCGTACGATTCGCTGCGATTACTGATGGCAGCTTCGATAATGCGTTTCTTGAAGTCAGGCTGCCAGAGGCCAATCTCGCCTTCGTTGTCGATTTTGTCAACCAGACCTTCCTGTCCTTCTTTGGCAGGAGTCAGTGTGGAGAATGTAACGTCTTTGTATTGATCCAAAATCGGTGGCAATTCCGCATTTTTGTCTGCGCTCATACCCCCGCCTTGCTCAACCGCGTAATTCGATTTCGCCAGGAACCAGTCAATCCAGGCTTTCGCAGCAGGTTTGTTCTCACTGTTCACGTTCATGCCGATGTTATAGTCTGCTGCGAGTGGAACGACAACATCACTTGCATTCGTAGGAAATGGCAAGAATCCGATATTATCCGGTGTATCCGTCAAGCCTTGAATTTGGGTAATCGCCCAAGATCCAAGCGCCATCGTTGCAATTTTCCCATTGGCCAGATCAGCCTTGGAGCTTTCCCAGTCGGTTGTGGTCGGATCTTTCTCAATCAGGCCATTCTTGGCTGCGTCGTAAAGCACTTTGTACAATTCATAGTGCGGCTTGCCAGCCACAAAGTTTTCATCCGTGTTCGGTTGGTCAATGTTTACGTAGTCCACACTGCCTGCAACCGTCGGCAGATCTGCTTCCCATTGTGTCAAAGCCCAGCCGGAGGCATAGTTGGTGTACAATGGAACTGCGTCCGTATTGTCTTTCACCAATTGCAGTGCAGCCTGGAACTGCTCAGGCGTTTTGGGAACTTCCGCAATGCCAGCGTCCTTGAACACCTGCTTGTTATAGATGATGCCAGAGAACGTGATAACGGTTGGAATTCCATATATCTGACCGTCCACCATACGTTCTTCGATGCCTGTGTACTTCTCTTTCAGCTCATCGTACGTGCCTAGTGGTTCAAAAAAGTCCGGAATGTCGGCAATCGGTACGCTGGTGGGGATCATCAGCACGTCACCATAATCTTTGGTACTCATACGAATCTTCACTTGTCCCTCATAATCGGCCAGTGCCTGGAAGTTTACTTTGACATCCGGGTATTCCTTATTGAACTCCGCGGCGTAATCTTTGAATACGCTATCAACAATATCTGTACGCTGCGTGAGAACGGTGATTTCGCCCTTAATATCCGCAGGATCTGTACTGATTTCCTCTCCTGCCTGTGGAGATCCACCCCCGGAAGAGCAAGCTGCGAGCAGAGAAGTGATGAGCAGCATGGTAAGCAGAAGCATCCAGCCTTTGTTTTTTCTCATTTGGTTCTACCCCTTTTCTAAGTTAATTTAAGTTATCGTTAAGGTTACAAAATGAATTTTATTATGGTAATGTTTACCTGTCAATTAAATTATTTATTACTTAGCAAAAGTTTTTATCACAAGATTCGTTGACAACGTATTTTCCCGACACTAATATTAATCAATAAAGTTAACGTTAACTTAAATATTAATTGAATCCTGTACTTTGAAGGAGCGCTCACTTATGACTCACACCAATGACATTAGAACTGAAATAAAAGAACACTGGGAAGGTCATATTCTGCCATTCTGGTCTGCCCTCAAAGATCATAACAACGGCGGATTCTACGGCTGGGTCGGTAATGACCTTCAGGTCGATCCACTCGCTCCCAAGGGCGGAATCGCCACGGCACGACAATTATGGTCCTTTGCAGCAGCCTACCGGGTAACCGGAAATGAAATCTGGCGTGATCACGCTGAACATGCTTACCGTTTTCTTGTGAATCATGTGATGGATACGGAATACGGCGGCATGTACTGGATGGTCCATGCCAATGGAAAACCGCTCGACACAAGCAAACATGTGTATACGCAATCCTTCGGTGTCTACTCAATGAGTGAGTACTATCGTGCCACTGGGGATGCATCTGCTTTGGAACTTGCGAAAACGCTTTTTGCCCTGATAGAGGATCAAGGGCTGAATGCCGAATTACCTGCATACAAGGAACAATTTGATCGCTTCTGGAATGAACAGCCCAATGAAATGCTGAGCGAGAATGGTGTGATCGCGGATTACACGATGAATACGCATATTCACGTGTTGGAGGCCTATACCACGCTCTACCGAGTGTGGCCAGATCAGCAGGTGAAGACGGCGCTGGAACGCTTGCTCGGCATCTTATATGAACGAGTGTATGACAAAGACACAAAGTTTCTCGGGGTATTTTTCAACAAGGATTGGGACTCCATCATTGATCTACGCTCATTCGGGCATGACATTGAAGCCAGCTGGCTGATCGACGAAACGTTGAAAGTGCTGGATCTGGCTCAACACCCGGAGTATTCTGCGATGGTTACGGATATTGCCTATAACATTTCCAATGTGGCTGTACAGGCCGATGGCTCCCTGATGAATGAACAAGAGGGTGACCGTGTGGATGAGAAACGGATATGGTGGGTTCAGGCCGAGGCGATGGTCGGCTTCTACAACGCCTATGAGCGTACAGGTGACCGTTTGTTTTTGGAGAGAGTAGAACGCTTGTGGACATATACGAAGGAACACATTATCGATCACCGCGCTGGCGGGGAATGGTACTGGTCGGTAGACGGGAACGGCACACCGGATCAAAGCGAAATCGCCGGACCGTGGAAATGCCCATATCACAATAGCCGATTCTGCATTGAACTAATTGAGAGGATGGGATAACGATGATACACCCCAAATACAATGAATTATTGGAGCAACAGGAGCAGCTGCTTACGCGCCAAAATGAAATTGACTCTTCCTTCTACAATGGCGTATATGATCGGTACCGTTATCCGGTAATCACACGCCATCATGTACCGCTGCACTGGAGATTTGATCTGGACGAAACGACGAACCCCCACTTCATGGAGCGTCTGGGCATTAACGCTACGCTTAATCCGGGGGCCATCTATTTCAATGGCAAATACGTGATGGTCATCCGAACCGAAGGATTGGAACGTAAATCCATCTTCGCTCTAGCTGAGAGTGATAACGGCATCGACGGATTTCGCTTCACAGGCAAACCCTTAGTGTGGGAAGATATCGATGCCGACGAAACCAACCAATATGATATGCGATTGGTTCAGCATGAAGATGGCTGGATCTATGGTATTTACTGCTCGGAGCGCAAAGACCCTGAAGCACCAGCATTTGATACATCCAGTGCCGTAGCCCAGGCAGGACTTGTCCGGACACGCGATCTGCTCAGCTGGGAGCGTCTGCCCAACATCAGGACCAACTCCCCTCAACAGCGAAATGTTGTGTTGCATCCCGAATTTGTAGAGGGTAAATATGCGTTCTACACCCGTCCGCAAGACGGATTCATCTCCACAGGCAGCGGCGGCGGGATCGCCTTTGGTCTGTGCGAGGATATTCTGAATCCGGTCATTGCAGAAGAAACAATCATTGATGAACGGAAATACCATACGGTATACGAAGTGAAAAATGGCCAGGGCCCTGCTCCGATCAAAACGGATCGCGGCTGGATTCACATTGCCCACGGAGTGCGCAACACGGCGGCGGGTCTTCGCTATGTGCTGTACACGTTCGCCACGGATCTGAATGATCCGGCACGCATCATCGCCAAGCCGGGCGGACACTTCATTGCTCCTTATGACGACGAGCGCGTAGGCGATGTGTCCAATGTTATTTTCTGCAACGGTGCAGTGGTCAACGAACAGGGTGAAGTTTTCATTTATTACGCATCCAGCGATACCCGCTGTCATGTGGCCACAACGACGCTGGATAAACTGGTCGATTACACCTTTAATACTCCGGCTGACCCGTACCGTTCCCTGGATTGTGCCAGCCAGCGCGGTGACCTGATTGAGCGGAATGAGAAGCTTCTCCAAATGCAATTGGTTTAAATCTGAAGAACAGCCTTCAACGGAAAATGCGGCATGCTGAAAAATTAGCGCAGCGCTAACCAGAATTTCTTTATTCCATGTGGGTAACGATGTATACTAATATGGATTGTTGTTATGTTTGAAGGAAGCGCTAACCATAATGACAGCACATTGTACGTAAACCGGCTTGAAGGAGGCGACCAAAGCTGAAGAACAATATCACCATGCGGGATATCGCCGACAAGCTCGGAGTTAGCAGTGTGACGGTCTCGAAAGCATTAAATGATAAAGATGGCGTCAGTGGCGAATTGAAGGAAAAAATTAAAGTGCTTGCCGTTCAGATGGGCTATCGGTATAACGCCGCAGCCCGTTCGATGAAGGAAGGCCTGACTCATAATATTGGTGTTATTATCCCGGAGCGTTTTACCGGACCTACACAATCGTTCTATGTACGTGTATTCCAGCGCATCACCAAACATCTGGAGGATCAGGGGTACTACGGTATTCTGCATATTCTGAATGTTCAGGACGAAGAGGAATTAATACTACCGAAGCTCTATAGTGACAACAAAGTGGATGGTTTCATTGTGCTTGGACAAGTCAGCAAGGAATATATCGAGCTGGTCCAGTCGATGGAGGTACCCAAAATGTTTCTCGATTTCTACGATGAGCATTCTGATATTGATTCTGTCGTTACCGATAACTTTTACGCTGCTTATGAGCTGACAAACGTTCTGGTACAGCAGGGACACCGCCGCATCGCTTATGTGGGGAATCTCTATTCTACTAGCAGCATTCAGGACCGATTCCTCGGTTATTACAAATCATTGCTGGAGCATCGGTTGCCGATGAATCCGGATCTGGTGCTTAATGACCGCGATGAGCGAGGTACGTTTATTGAAATTGATCTGCCAGAGCAGCTGCCTACGGCATTTGTATGCAACTGTGATCAGGTGGCCCATCTGCTCGTTCAGAAACTGACTTCACTGGGTATTCAAGTTCCTGCACAATGCTCCGTGGTTGGGTTCGATAATGATATCTATGCCACACTCTCCGAGCCCAAATTAACTACGGTTGAAGTCGATGTCGAACAGATGGCGCGCACTGCGGTTCATTCCATGCTCAAAAAGATTGATAACCCGAGTCGCAGCTTCGGCCGCGTACACGTGAAGGGTAATATCATTTATCGTGATTCGGTAACTGCTGCACCTGCCCTTTCGGATGACTTACCTAACTAAAAAGGAACTAGACTCCCTGTTCCACAAAAAGAGTGCTCCCGGCCATTACGGCTGCAGGAGCACTCTTTGCTTATGAAAAAACGATAACGTGGCTTGAAATCCTTGTAGTTACAGCCACTCGTTTCAACACCTGATTCGTGTTGCTGCCTAGCCTAGTAGCTCGTCTTCAGCCAGTTGTCTTTGGACCAGGTTAATTTGCCTGCACCTGCTCCGCTTGAACCGGTGAGGCGTGCATTCAGCGTCGCTGGATCATCGGTAGTGTAGCTGTAAGGAAGTGAAGAGAATCCGTTCCAGGAGAAAGCTTTCACTGCGGCCGGAACCGGGCTGAGCGGACTGCCGGATGTATCACTGTTTCCACGGAATGAGCTTCCATCCAGAGAATACATCGTGTCAGTCACCTGAATTTTACCGGTATATGTTGCGTCGGCCGGGTCCGTCTGGTTATTGCGGACCGGGAACAGTACGTCTTTGATCACCGACTTTTCGACCAGTACTGCACCATCTTCAGTGGAAATAGCTCCGTTGCCGATGATATCAAAATGATACCCTTTGGACGAAATCGCCGTTGCCATTGCAGAAGTGATTCTGGATTTGGCCGCACGTGCCCCTGTCGCATCCATCACAATATTGTAGGCATGCGCATTGCCTCCGCGCAGACGCGGCATGCGATCCTGGATATCTTTGTACAAGTTATGGTGCAGAGTTATGGACAGATTAGCATTGGCCGATTCGAAGCTGGTCGAACCAACCAAATGACCTTTTTTCTGAGGAGATGAAATGGCAATGATATCGGCTTTGCTGAGCCCAACCGCGCTGCTGCGCAGGTAGTTGTACATCGGATAGGAAGCCTTGTTCGCTTCCAACTCGTTAATCTGCTGGGTAACCCAGCTGTTTGAGCTGCCGTCATCCCCTTTGAAGAGGGACCAGGAGATGGTCACACCGCTCGTTCCTTTTTTCGAATCGACAAGCCCGTCGTAGGCTTTATTGAATGTGCAGTGATCAATCCATACGTTGCTGTTCTCTTCAAGGGTGATGTAATCCCAGTCGTTTTTGTCGTAGTCACCTTTGGTCGCTTCATCCCATTCCCATAACTCATCGAATTCGAGGTTGCGGATAATAACGTTGGAACTGCGTTTGACGCTGATGGCTCCGTGCTTGATCTTGGCCCCGTTGGCTGAGAAGATGGTCAGGCCATTAAAGCTGTCGATCGTCAGCTTGCTGACACCCGTTTGCTTCAATACAGGATGAGTCAGCGCATCATTATGCTTGGCAAAAGGCGATGTCTGTGCAGCGCTCGGAATTTCGTTCCATCCCAGATTCAGGTCGTTCATAATCTCGACGACTTTGACACCAGAGTTCTTTTTCAGCGCCGCAGCGAGATCCGTTGCATTGTATACCTTCTTATACTTGGACGTGTCCGATTCGCTGATGGTACCTCCACCCGTATTGCCTTGGGAGAAACCTGTAAGATTGTAATCTGCATTGCCTGCTGCCTGTACACTTGTCGGTCCAGACAGTAGGGTGAAGCCCAACGTCAGAGCCAGCGCGGCACTGCACCATGTTCGAATTTTGCTTTTCATAAAACCATTCCTCCCTAATTATAATGATTGCGTCTGTCCATCTCTGCCATCGCAAGTCACGAAGGACATGTCCTCAATGTAAATGTTGGAAGCGATTACAACAATAATCCTTATCTCAGATCGTTTTGGGATCCTGATATCAGTCCTCAAATAACACCCGATTTAACCCGGAGCATTCCCATTTCAACTTATAGACATGAAAAAAAGCCCCCAAAGGGGCTCACTATTATCTCGAATATTCCTAATTTATCTTTTGATGGAACGTGTCCAGAACCCGCCATGGAACTGTTTGGGCTCAACGGTGATGACAAATGCTTTGGGATCAAGCTCCAGAATCGTCTGATATAGAAGTTTCTGGTTTTTTCGTTTCGCCAAAATCTCCATAACCAGCCGGTCTCCATCTCGTCCACTACCAACCCAGGCGGTGACACCGTATCCTTTATCCCGCAAGGCATTCGCTACATCCCCGCCCATCTGGTTACAAATAACCTTAACGGTAACGTAACCAAGCGCAATCTTCTCTTCGATCCAGGCACCCAGCAATACCCCCAGCCCATAACCAACGGCATATACAATTAACGCAGATGGCTGGGTCAGATATTTGAGTACCAGATTCAGACCGAGTACGTAGATCACAATTTCGCCCATACTGATGAGCGCAGCAATATATTTCTGTCCTTTGAGCGTCAGAATCATCCGAAGTGTATAAGCAGATACATACACAATCTGGATCAAAAAGATAAATACCAATATTTTAAACAATCGCAATCCCTCTTTCCTGACTTTCACAACGAAATGGGCCGTTTGTTGCGTGCCTTCGTTCCGCTTCCTCTACATATCATTTATTCTTCTGCATGTTTACTCTATCTCCATCATTGGACGTTATGCGGTCATTTTAAACGGTTGAACGTAAATTGGACTGCATTTTCTATTTTCTGCCCACTGGCAAGCGGGAACTGACATTATAGAGCCCTTTTCACTCATTATCAACCCGGCCTGAGACCCAGGGGCGAAAAGCGGCGTGTCTGAATATGCTGAACCAACAGTAATTCGATTGAGGCGTCCAGGCAAAAAGGTTCGGGAAACGACGGCTACCAAAAGGGGGAACTGTCATGCAGTTGTGGCATGAGATGCAGCGGGAAGGTATGGAACAACTCATATTTTGCCATGATCCACGGAGCGGGCTTAAAGCCGTTATCGCCATCCATAGTACAGTGCTGGGTCCCGCACTCGGGGGATGCCGCTGCTGGACGTATGCATCGGAGGAAGAAGCGGTTCGGGATGCCATCAAACTCGCGAAGGGCATGACCTACAAATCGGCGGTCTCCGGTCTGCCATATGGCGGGGGCAAAGCTGTGGTATGGGATGTGCCCGCCGAACTGGTCACCCAATCGGATGAGGCCAGCCCAGACAACAATCTAAATCCCAAAAAAGGCAAACAGAATGTCGGACCCCATACGAACATCATTAAAGGCAAGGATACATCGAACGGATTAGATAAGGATTTAGATAAGACATCCAAAAACAACCTACAAGCCTGCCGGCGTGCCGAAACGTTCCGTTCTCTGGGCCGCTATCTGGAACGACTGAACGGACGTTATGTGACAGGCCTGGATCTGGGCACTACGGCGG
This sequence comes from Paenibacillus marchantiae, assembly GCF_028771845.1. Lineage (NCBI taxonomy): Bacteria > Bacillati > Bacillota > Bacilli > Caryophanales > Paenibacillaceae > Paenibacillus > Paenibacillus marchantiae. Next base: position 827,576 of record NZ_CP118270.1, read on the forward strand.
CAGATATGGACCAGATCCGGCTGGAGACGGTACATGTGACGGATACGACCGGATCGCTTGGCGCACAGGATGACTTCACAGCCGAGATGACCGCCTACGGTGTATACACTGGCATTGTGACATCGCTGCGTCACCAAGGCATTGACGCCTTGCAGGGCATTTGCGTTGCCGTCCAGGGACTGGGCAAGGTCGGGTATGCCCTGTGCCGTTACCTGCATGCAGCCGGGGCACGGCTCATTGTGGCAGACGTTGTACCCGAACGTGTACAACGTGCCCTTGTGCAGTTCAGCGGCGCCATGTCGGCCGATCCGGCCCATATTCACGCCGCTGACTGCAAGGTGTTCGCCCCCCTGTGCCCTAGGGGGCGTATTGACCCCGGCAACGGTGGAGGAGCTGCGCTGCTCCATCGTTGCCGGGGCGGCGAACAACCAGCTCAGCCATCGGGAGCTGGTTGTTCGCCGCATGCAGGCGCGCGGCATCCTGTACGCGCCTGACTATGTGCTCAACGCAGGCGGAATCATCAGCACCGCCTACGAGCTGGAAGGCGCAGGGCCCGACCTGATCCGCCAAAAGGTGGCGGGGATTGCGGGCACGCTGTCCAAAGTCTATGCGATAGCAGAGCAGTCTGTCCTCTCCACGGCTGATGCAGCCGATCAGCTGGCAGAGGCTGTCCTGCAAAGCGGAAAACCCCATGCTTAGCATACCGATACCGATTTAACACACTAATTCAATCTCCCAATCGTTTAAGTGCTACAGAATCCAGATCACTGTTACAGCTCGCATATCATTTATTTTCTCCATCTTTAAAGTACATCGCATCACGTAAAGAATTAGAAAAAACGTAAAAAAGCCAATCCGATTCATCAACACCGGATTGGCTTTAATCAGCTTTTCTTCAGGATTCCATCTGCTAAACTTCATCAGGCAACCTCAACCAACCTCCTACCGCCCGCCTTAACCTTCAACCATTACAGAAGCCCGCTTCACCCGATGCAGCATCGTCCAGAACAGCATATTAATCACTATTAGTAGTGCTATATAGATCCAGATGCCTGCTGGTATGGTGCGGATGAATACATGTAGTCCCCATAACAGTGCCATGAGCGGAAAGAAGGCAAAGACGAGCCAGCCGTCACTTTGCCCGGCCACACTAAAGGATTGGGAGAACGGCGGTTTTCGCATCAACAGCTTTCCAGAAAGCGGGATAAGTGCAGTTGCCACCAAAAATATCACGATCAGATCAGGAAGAATTCTTAACCCAAAGGTCCACACAAATACAATGGCGTTCAATATAAATACGGGTAAGAACATGTTGCATAAGAAAGCTTTTAGCGCTCCACTATATAGCACATTCTCGTTTGCCAGAGGGGCTGCCCGGAAAGTCCAAAACGCCTTGTATTGTCCGGAATACTTCAGCATGGTCACAACAGACACAATCAGCAAGAGCACAATATATAGCGTGTAAAAGAAGGAGCTTTCCCTAAATTCTGCCCACGAAGAACTCTGCAATTGAGTGAACCAGAATACATAGGGCAATACAAAAGATAAACCCATCGACGGGTATACCTTCAACTTGAACTCCCTTTCACTTCGCATCATACTGGCAGACAAACGAAAGCACGCCTGCTCTTCTCTGGAACGGGAGAATACCTTTGCCATGATGCGATCCCAATTCCCACGTCTTCGTCCGGAGGCTTGACCTGCGTGTGCCATTTTCTCCAAATACAATTCGAAGGAAGGCATCAACTTCACGTACATCAACAGACTGACCATTGGAACGATCACAGCAAGCGCCGAGAAAGTATACAGCCAGGGATCTCCCCCACCGCTGAACAGCAGCTCAAATGCCGCTGCATACCATACCGGGGGCAGCAGTAACTGCCACCAGGCAGGCGTGAACACCATATTAAAGTCGATGATGCTAAACGAACGTATGACCAGCTGATAGCCTACGGCAATCCCGATGGAAAGAAGGATTTGCATCATATTGATCATGTCCTTCAGCTTCTCGCCATCCAGAAACTTCATCATGAATAGATAGATCAGGGACGTGGTCACCAGAATTAACATATTAATCAGCACCAGTTCCACCAGAAAAAGCAGGAAAAAGCCGATCCCGTGGGCAATCAATCCGGCTACCAGCGGCGCAGCCGTCAGAGAGCCTGTCAGGAGCAGCAAATAAACCCCTGCGTGAATGGCACGAGCCAAGCCAACAGTGCGTCCATTTACCGGCTTGGTCATGATGATATTACGATCTCGAATATCGAGCAGTACCGAAGAAAAGTCGGAGATCATGGAGGTCATGATCATAAACATCAGCATGGCGGTCACTAGACCCATCTGGAGCATATAATGTCCCGTATCCCAGACAACAAACGGCACCATAATCAGCCCCATCAGTGCATACAACCAGAGGGAACGTAGATACAGGTTGCCTTCTTTCTGCTCCTTATTGCCATTGCGCGCTGACAATACCGTTGGCACCCTCCGCTGATCCATCTGGAACTTCACCCGTAGAATCAAACGCAATACATCATAATCCGCTCCTGTTTTGACGATGACAGACCGAAAACGATCCAGAATCTTCAGCGTACGGAAGTCGGAGGATTCCGCCATATCAGTACACCTCCTGCACGATGGACACAAAGCGTTCTGCTATTGCCCGATGCTCATTGAAGCCCGTCAGTTGATTGAACACTTCCTCCAGTGAGCCTTCCATGGATTGCTGCTGAAGCTGCCTGAACGTACCATCCGCCATCACACGTCCTTCGGCAATCAGAACGATTCGGCTGCTGATCTTCTCCACCACATCCATGATGTGTGACGAATAGAATATCGTTGTACCCTTGGCCGACAGCTGTGTCAAAATCTCCTTTACCACCATTACACTGTTGGCGTCCAGACCGCTTAGCGGTTCATCCAGGAACAACAGATCCGGGTCATGCAACAGCGCGGAGATCAGCAGCACTTTCTGACGCATGCCTTTGGAGAAGGAAGCAATGCGGGAATGATATGATTTTTCCAGTCCAAAACAATCCATCAACTGCTTCGCCTTATAATCGGCATCTTCATAGGACAACCCGTACAATTCTCCTATAAAGGTCAGATACTCTGCCGGGGTTAATTGCTCGTATAGCTCCGCGACTTCCGGTACATAACCGATTCGGCGTTTATATTCCACGTCACCATCCGCGATATCCTTGCCAAAGATGCGAACCGTACCTACATATCCCTCAACCAGTCCGAGCAAAATCTTGACCGTTGTGCTTTTGCCCGCACCGTTCGGACCGATGTATCCAATCATCTCGCCCCGATTCACTTCTAAATCAATCCCATTTAGCACATAACGCCCGTTATACCGCATACGCAAGCCTTCAATTGACAGTACTTGTTTTTCACTCACTTCGTTATCCAGCCCCTATCTCTATTATTTCTACAATTATACTAGTTTACCACAGATTGGATTAACAGAGAGGGATAAAGAAAAATTAAAAGACCTTTGCTCTGCACAAAGAAGTGCATAACAAAGATCCTGAATTTATAGAATAGAATTTGATTTTTGTTAATTTACCAATTAAGTCTGGTAATTATTATTTTTTTATTTAGTTGAAATTCTTATTAGTAAAATGTAAAACAACACACCTCCTACCACTCCAAAAAAAACATATAAATCTATAAAAATATAAGCTATAAACGCGGATGATATCAACGTCACAATAATCCCAGCTCTATTTTTTAATAATATTCTATAGGTTAGATAACCTAGCAATCCAGAGATTAATGTCGACAACAAAAAAGGAAGAATAACGTACATTTGCTAACCTCCTAACTCGCACCCGTGTTTTACCATTTTTATTTTGTGGCAGGATCCTACCAATAATATATCTTAGCAATGTAATCGTCCTGAGGATTAAGCTTTTCCGTTATTTATACTAATACCTTATTTCTGCTATTGATAATCTAAAATTAGAATAAAAGGTTCAATTGGAATGTTTAATCTCTAGCTTATAGAGCTTCATATTTTTCACAATTAAACCCTTGTCCCACTCATAATGAGGGACAAGGGTTTAATTGTGAATCTTTATGATGATTAACCAACAAAACAATCAATCCTTATTGAACCTTAACAATCTGGAATTGCTGATTCGTACCACCATTATCTGTCCACTGGATTGCAGCTGCCCCGTCTGCCAGGGATTGTCCCGAAATATCAAGCACCTTGCCTGTGCTGCGGTTTTTCAATTTATAATAACCACCACCCACACTAACCAACTGCCATTGCTGACTGGCCCAGCCGCCATCGTTCCACTGTTCAATAACAGCTCCATCTGCTGTGGAACCATTCTCTACACCGATTAGCTTGCCGCTGGAACGATTGATGATTTTGACATAACCACCACCTGCATCCGTGATCTGCCACTGCTGGCTGGTCGTTCCGCCGTCTGCCCGCTGCTCCAGATCCGCACCGTTATCCGCAGAACCACCGATGACATTAAGCAATTTATTACTTTTGCGACTAATCAACTGATACGAAGCATTCGGGTCCCATACATCGGGCGTATCCACTCCGGTTACGGAACCCGTGGCTGCATCAATGGTAATACTGCTTGCCCAGTTCATCGCCAGACTGGTTGCACTTGGGAAAGACAACGGCAGCCACACATACTTAGAATCCTGCACTGGTCCGCTCCAGGCGCCAGCCCAGCGATCGCCCATATAGAGATAGGATGTTGTCTGTGAGCCTTCCACCGGAAGCACGTATGCGGATTGGGAGCCATAGGTTGTACTATCTCCAAAGTTGCTCAGGCCGCTCCAGGTGCCAGTTATACTGGTAGCAGTCGCATATTTGGCCTGATTCGGATTCCATCCCGTAGCCCCGGATGTGATCAGGAAGTAGACGCCACCCTTTTTGAACATGGCAGGTGCCTCACGATATTGACCCGGCCACAGCGTCGTTACGAGCGATTCCACACCGAGAAAATCTGGAGTCAGCTTGTAGATATTCAGGTCGGCATTCACTTTGGTCGCTGAGATGAGATAAGCTGTTCCGTTGTCGTTGTAAACTGTCATGTCTCTCGAATCATAGCCAAGAGGCCGATAGCTGCCTACATACGTATAATTTCCATCCACTGTACTTGAGGTCGCTACCGCCACTCTGGCTTCACCGTAGTCGACCCCGTTTTCCTTATGCATCCAAAGAACATACTTGCCTGTTGCACTGTTATAGATGACCTTCGGGCGTTCGATGTTGGAAATGTTCAGCTCGGCAGCCGAGCTGCTGGTGAGCACATCATTGCGATACTCCCAGTTTTTCAAATCTACTGAACGATATACGGAAACCGCCTTAAACGTTCCATTAGGATTACGATTCTCCCCAAACCAGTAATAGTACCCATTAGCCTTAATCATCCCGCCCCCATGGGCATGAATGACATTGCCGTTTGTATCCTTGAACTGTACCCCGTTGGTTACACTGAGTGGAGCAGCGGAAGCCCGTTGTCCTGAAGCGACCAGCATACCCAGCGATTGTAGCGCCAGGATTAGAGCAAGCAGATAACAAAGGCGACGAGTGAAACGATGTGTTTTTGTTTTCTTTTTCAACCAACCCTCATTCATAGAAAAATACACCTCCGCAATTAATTTATAAAGCGCTTACAATTAAATCGATACGTCTCTTCTTCCTCCGATCGATGATGCATTTCATAGGATTACCTGTTTCTCAGACTGGCTCGGCACTCACCTCCTGATTACGATTGTATCCGCCATCCCCCTGCTCGAATAGTGAACAATACGGCGGAACATGTACGATTACACACTGAACTTATGGAGTGAACAGCAAAAAGACGCTTCATCCGAAGCGTCCTCTGTTATACACAATCTAAATCCCTATAATATACGTTATTTCTTAATCTTCGTCGTCAAAATCCTGGTCAAACGAAAGCACTTTGCCTGTATTGGCATCGACGTCTACATCGGCTTCACTGTTTGCTGTTCTTAGTTCCACTTCATAAATATAACGGCCGTTATCATGATCCAGTTCGATTTCGGTTACTTTTCCGCCTGTCACCTGTTTCAGGGCAATGTTTGAAGCTTGTACCTCTGTCAGTTTAACCTGTTTTGAAGCAGCTTGATTGGAAGACGTACCTGCCACAGTTCCATTATAATCATCGTCGTCATCGTAATCTTCATCATCGACTACTGCAAGGATTTTACCCGTGTAAGCATCCAAACGAACGACAACGTCATTACTACCTTTTTTGTCGATCTCAACTTCATAGAACGTTTGGCCGTTTCTGCGCTCCAGATCCACATCATCCACTTTACCATCCGTTGCTTTCAAGGCTGCTTCTTTGGCCTGTGCGACCGTCAGCAATGTACCTGTGTTGTTCTGGGTCTGTGTTACTGATTGTGTATTGGACGTTTGCGTAGGCTGTACCGATTGTCCGTTTACACTCCCACTTGCCAGAGCGGCTGATCCTCCGAGCAACACCGCTGCCGACAAGCTGCCAATCCATAGTTTATGTTTATTCATCATCATCATTCATCTCCTCGTTGTTATTCTCGTTCTCGTCTACAGTTATAGATTAACCTGTACGAATGAGAGTTCAGCGAGAGTCAGATTAGAATTTGATGAGAAAATGAGTGAGAATCTCACAGAATGGCTTCTATACCTTTAATCTTCGTCATCATCCCAAGTGACCGAACGAATCGCGCCTGAAATGGCATTCACCTGCACAATAGCCTCACGACCGTCATCCAGGTCAATTTCAACCAGATAATACGGATTGCCACTATTCGTTCCACGGAGTTCGATATCATCCACTTCACCAGGAACCTTAGCCAGTGCCTTCTGCTCTGCTTCTTTCTCGCTCAGAAATGAAGTCTTGGTGCCTTCCCCTGTTGTCGGGTCGGGCGAAGATGCCTCCAGCGGCTTTGAAGACTGTTTCTCCCCGTTATACGGATCAATGGTCCATTGCTCCCGACCATTGTCCTTCATCTTGAATACCGCCAGATACACCGGGCTCCCCTGCTGCTCGACAAGTTCGAGCGACACCAGTTCGGCATCCGTTTGTTTCAGCAATTCCGTCTTGATCTGTTCCCGGCTCCATAACGTCTTCTCCTCGGCTTGTGGGTTGGACTCCAGCCGTTTAATGGAATTCACGGTCGCCGTAACCGCATCAACTTGTACGTCATACAGTCCGGTTTCTGAGCGGAGCTGCATGATGTAGGTTCCGTCCTTCAACGTGGAATTCAGGATCTCTCCCGGATATTGATCCAAGACCGCTTGGGCCGCTGCATCTGCTGTTAACATCACGCGGTCTGATTGCCACGGCCTCCACCACATGACCGCTATAACGACAAGGAGAGCCAGGAGCCCCGCACCCCACCATAATGAACGTCTTGGCTTCGCCCATCCTTTGCGTCGTTGTTCTTCCCGTTTCATTTCCGGACGCCCCTCATGCTCTTCCATCATGGTTCCCCCTTACGCACTCTCTTATGATCCGTAATCCTACTGTGTTTACCAGTATATAAGAGAAGAATGAGATTTTCATGAGAGTGATCCGTTCTGTACGGATGTGGGCAAAATTATCGAAGCCTCGGTTCCCCTGCCCTCGGTGCTGTTTAATTCAATACGTGCGCCCACGGCTTCTGCGATATCTTTGGCCAGGGAAAGTCCCAAGCCCGAACCGCTTGCTTCGCCGCTGCGTGTTCTGGCCTGATCAACACGATAGAAACGGTCAAACACCTTGGACAGTTCCTCTTCCCGCATACCGATTCCCTTATCCACAATACATATCCGACATTCCTGCCCCTTTGCCTCCAGCCGGACTTCAATGGCATCCTCACTATATTTACGAGCATTGTCCAGCAAAATAAAAAGCAGCTGCTTCAGCTTGCTCACATCGCTAATCGCCCATATCCTGCCCGGATCCTCACAGTGAACTTCCCGATGATAGGCTTCGCGAAATGCACGTGTGGAATCCAGCGCAAGTTGGGTGATATCCACCCGCTCCAGCTGTACATTCCACTGCTCTGGCTGCTTTGCCAGCAATAGCAGCTGCTCGGTCATCTCTCGCATGCGCACGGATTCGGACAGAATGGCTTCTACCGCCTCGTCGAATACTTCGGGACGTTCCTTGCCCCTTCGTTGCAGCAAGCTGGCATAACTTTCAATGATGGTAAGTGGTGTTTTCAGTTCATGAGAAGCATCAGAAACAAAGCGCTCCTGCCGCTCGAAGTTGGATTCCAGCAGATCCATCATACGGTTGAACGTCTGCCCCATCGTTTTCAGCTCATCCTTCGATTTTTCGTCGAGCGGAAGTCGCTTGAACTGGCCGCTCGACTGGATATCACTCATCGTACGTGTCATCTGCTGGATCGGCCTTGTCATCCGGTTCGCCAGAATACGGCTGGAGATGATGGCCGGAATCAGCGCGATGATGGTAACGGCAACTAGAACTGTACGAAGCACAGACAGGCGATTCTCGGTATCTTCAATGCTCTCGGTGACTTGTAGATTCACTACTTCTCCATCCGGCCAGATCACTGGAACAGAGACCCAGACATAACCGATTTGTTCAACTTGGGTATACTCCGATTTTTTTTCGCTTTCGTATTTGTAGGACAGCTTGCTCAGCTGCTCCTCTGCCGAGGTCGTCACCGGCGGGGAGCTGGTGCCGTCTTCATTGACGATCCGCAGCATGCCGTCCAGCGGCGCGTAGGCTCGGAGCAAGTCGTCCGGCGGAATGGAACCGGCAGACTGGCGCACTCCTTTTACAATAGACTCGGCCTCAGCCTCTACCCGCTTGATCTCGTTATCGATCGACATCCGTTCGAACACGATATACACCGACAGGTTGACGGCAATCAGCAGCACGGCAAACAATACGGACGAATATCCGTAGATTCTGCTGCGCAGACTCATACTTGCTCCTTCAGGACGTAACCAACACCCCGAACGGTATGTATTAAGGGTGGTGTGAATCCGTTATCAACCTTTTTGCGCACATAACGGATATACACATCCACCACATTGGTATCTCCATAATAATCGTATCCCCAGACGGCCTGAACAATCTGGTCCCGGCTCAGCACCTGGCGCTGGTTTTGCAACAGATACACCAATAGATCGAACTCACGCGGTGTAAGCTCAATCGATTGACCATCCCGGGATATCTCACGGGTTCCTTCATTCAGCTTCAATCCACCTGCGGTGAGCCAGCCTGTCTCATTTTCCGCCGTGTGCTCGGGTGATTGCGCCGTATCCCGTGGGACCGAAGTGGCAGAGTGGGTAGCAGCCGATGCAGCACTCAGGCGCAGTGCAGCGCGTACTCTCGCGAGCAACTCTTCAATACGGAACGGCTTTGTAATGTAATCGTTGGCTCCGAGATCGAGTCCGGATACTTTGTCTTCCACAGAGTCTTTGGCTGTGAGCATCAGAATGGGCACGGTCGCATCTTTGGCACGTATCCGCCGCAGCACTTCAATCCCACTCAGACCCGGCAGCATAATATCCAGCAGAATCAGATCCCATTGCCCCTCCCCATACATCTCCAGCCCTTCCGTTCCGCTGCTTGCCTTGCCTACCTGATATCCCTCATACTGTAATTCCAGTTCAAGCAGGCGTGCAATTTTGGGCTCATCCTCGATCACCAGCACAGCTTCATTCATGCAGAGCTCCCCCTCATTCCGTCATTCCATTCTCCCGTTATATTACAATACGAATTACAATTTACCTAAGGCATCCTCTACCAATTCATCCCCGGCGATCAGATCAAAAGCCATTCGATACGTCTTCTCCTCCTGGAGGGAAGCAGCGATTACACGAGCCACATCTTCACGTGGAATACTTCCCGGTTTCAGATCTGTTCCTACAGAGATTTTGCCGGTACCCGGCTCATTTTTCAAACCACCTGGACGGATAATGGTGTAATTCAGATCACTTGCGAACAACGCCCGATCGGCATAATGCTTCGCCACGTAATACGGCTTAATGGCGTCGGACCACTTCTCCCGCTGATCTGCCCCAAACGCACTGACCAAAATATATCTGGTAATTCCCTGCTGCTGTGCCGCCTCCATTGTTTTCACCGCACCATCGAGATCAATGAGCAATGTTTTGTCTTCGCCCGTAGATCCACCGGAACCCGCTGTAAACACAATGGCATTGTGATCTTTCATTGCCTCGGCCAGATCATCCACGCTGCCTTCCAAATCGCCAATCACCACATTGGCACCAAACTGCTTCAGTGCATCTGCCTGCTCCGGTTTGCGAATCATCGCGGTGACTTGATGTTTCCCTTCCTGTGCCAGTTGCTGCACCAGAAATTTGCCGATTTGTCCGTTCGCTCCAATTACTAATACGTTCATAGGTCATTCTCCTCTCGGTTTTCCTTTTTATAAGCTAGCTTTTATAAAACAGACTTGTCTTTAATTTAAACGAAAGCCGACGCTTCTAAGCGCCGGCTGCTATGTATTACTACCGTTCAGCGCATCTGGCAAGATGCGGATAACACGTCTTTCCTTTAATATACCATACACCCTATACGGTTATACCGAGCACTTTTTTCTTCAATACATATCTGATAACAACGGTTATACTTCCGCATTCACTTCATGGAACTTAGCCCCTATGCCAAACGGATGCTGGTTAAAAATAAAAAAAGGCACCCCAAGTGGGGTGCCTTTCTGCTGCATGGCGTACAGGTATTAGTAAGCCAGTGCAAACAAACCGTGAATATGAGCAAGGTAACGGATGTTACTTGCTTCTTTCATCATGGTTGCTGGCAGACCTTTCAGACGAGTCTGGTTGCCACCGATCATGCCGACAGCATCCTTACGACCCAGACTTCCCAGTGTACCGGAGAATACTGGTGTGAAGGATTCCATTGCGCCACCTTTGAACATTACGCCCAAGTTGTGACCAATAGTTTCACCCATTTGCCAAGCCAATTGTGCTGTTGGAGGGTATGGACGAGCGCCTTCGCTAGGGAAGACCACTGCGCTGTCACCAGCAACAAACACGTCTTTATGGGATGTGGATTGCAGTACTTCCGTAACTTTCGCACGGCCACGATCCACTTCAATTCCGCTGTTGGCAACAACTGCATTACCTTGAACGCCGCCTGTCCATACGAGTGTGTTCGTAGGGATCGAGCTTCCGTCTTTCAGCAGAACTTCATTTTCTTTCATTTCGGTAATCGCTACGCCAACGATGAAGTTAACGCCACGTTTTTCCAGACTCGCTTTTGCACGCTCAACCAGTTCTGGCGGGAATCCTGCCAGGATGGAAGGACCTGCTTCAACCGTGTACAGGGAAACTTCTTTGAAGTCGATACCTTTTTCTTGGCATACAGCCGGAAGAAGGTCAGCGAATTCACCAACAAGCTCGATACCTGTCAAACCACCGCCACCGATAACAAACGTAGCGTCTGCTTTGTTGCCGGATTGTTTGTAAGCATCCAAACGAGCTTCCACGTGTGCACGAATGCGATTAGCATCGCTAACGGATTTCAGCGTGAAGCTGTACTCCTGCAATCCCGGAATTCCGAAGAATGCCGTTTCACTGCCCAAGGCAACAACGAGTGCATCGTAAGAGTAAGTAGAACCGCTGGTCATGAGAACTTTTTTCTCGTCCGGCTTGATTGTATCCACCGTATCGATTTTCAAGTTCACATTTTTACCACTCAGCAATTTTTCGAGTGGAAGGGCAACTGCTTTTTCAGCAATGCTTCCTGCTGCAAGACGGTGCAGTTCCGTAATAATTTGGTGCGTAGGGTAACGGTTCACGACTGTAATAGTCGCTTCTTCCGGTGTCAGGTATTGACGCGCAGTCAGCGCAGTCAACAGACCACCGTAACCTCCGCCCAAGATCAAAATTTGCTTCGACATATCCATCCTCCGTTCTTCTAATCTTAACGTTGCTGTTGTTGACGCTCGTTCAGGATGCTCAGGAATGATTGAGCAAAACGAAGCGTTTGTTGTACGTTTGGATCTTTAAGCATTTTGAGCATAGCGAACAAACCAACCGAAGTTTGCTCGGCTTGCGCACGATCACTTGCTTCGATGGCAGCAGAAGCTACACCTTTAGCTTTGTCTACAACAGGTTTAGCAAACTCGCCCATTGCGCTCATTGTGTCGCTGATCAGAACTTTGTCTGTAGCTACGCTTTGTGCAAAGTCATAAGCTTTGGTCATAGCAGTGACCATTTCAGCCAGTTTAGGCAAGTTCTCCACCAGAACGGTCAGAGACTCCTGTACCTCAGGCTTCATCAATTGATCCAGTACGTCCAAGGACTGGCGTTGGGAAACGTCGGCACCTTCTGTAACCGGCACCTCTTGTTGAGTAGGCGATTGTGACATAAGAGAAAGTCCTCCTTTACTTTGGGATAGAAGTCCGCGACTTTCATGATGCCTGTCAAGCAGAGCCGAACCACAAATACATCCAATACAACTAAATGTACCAAATTTCACACAATAGAATGAGCATAGCCCAAGGGCCGTTCCCACATCGTGTATTGTATCTTGGGTCTATTGCGGACAACATGTGTTGACGCAAAACGACAAGCAGGCCGAAACCGAACTCTATACCCCTATATTACACCTCTTACACATGAACATGAAAAAGAAATTTTTTACACTTGTGAAGATATTGTGAACATTGTAACAAAATCGATTTTTTTGTCAAGCATTGTGGTCGGATTAAAATCGATTATTCTCCTGTCCCAGATCCGTAATCCTACCACATGTGGTAGGATTACAAGATCACATATGACCATATGTGCGATATGTACACAAGGAAGGATTTTTTCAACTGAATTTTTCAGGAATTGTTTTCCAAAACCATGAATTTCATGCAACGAAATTGGTCACTGTCGTTATTATGCAGCTAGGGGTGCAGCCTTATTCCTGAAATGACATCATTTCTTGTTCAAGTATGAACCTATCCTGGCACGAAAGCAAAAAAGACAGAAAGAAGGCCTGACGGATCGTCCTGCCTCCTGATATTTCTTTCACTGTTCGCCAGATCTAATCGATACATTTCGGCCACACCATAACGATTTCTGGGGAATGCTGATCCATTTCTTCAAGCAACGCTTTTATTGCAACGACAGCAGCTCGCTCTAATTCCTCCACCTCCAGAAGTATCGAGATAGCTTGATCGACCTGAAGCTTCTCGTTTGGCTTTCCGCCTTCAGGAAAAGGAAAACACTGTTTGAGCACGTTTAACCTTTGGGACATGTTTCGATATAACTCTTCCGCCTGAAGACAGAATGGAATCAAGCTGGAATAGCGGGGAATCGAAGCCCACTTTAGACAAAGTTCCCTGAAAAACTCACTTGCATAACGTCTTGCATCCCACAAAACCGCAATGTTATAAGCGTGACCGTTCGGTTCTACCCTTCTGTATTCTAGGGCTTCTCTCCAGACCGCATAAGCAGCCAGACCACTGACTGTGTTCGACAAGGTATACGGGTCCTCCCCACGATAATGAGCCAAAACATCTGTCAGTGCCGCGCGCAAGTTCATTTCTCGTATCATGCCATCTGATTCCGCTGCCAGTACAAATACTTCCTGATTCACCCCCCGGCCCACATGATCATAGGGAATTGTCACTGATTTAATGAAATCTGTACCGTACAGGGTCCGGGCTGCATCATCATAGCCATAAATCAATCCGAATTCGGGAATATTCAGGTCCCATACTACGGCCGGAATTCCCCGATGAATGGAGTAACGAATCAAGGAGAGGGCCCGAACAAGCCTTGGATTTAGCAACCTTTTCCCCTTCGCTTTCTCCTCTAGCATCGAAGGATCGATCAGATTGGCATTGAGTCCCGCTTCGCTCGCCAAAGCCTCAACCGCATGGGAACGATAACCCATATGGTGCAATCCTCTGATAAGTACCTCTTTGAAGTTATAGGCGGTGGGTCCAGCGATATGTATGTCCTGAGGCAGGATGGTCAGACGAAAAGAAAGTCCACTCATCCCCATAACCATGGGGAGAGATGGAGATGAACCGATATAACCTAACATCTCGTGAATGGATGCTGCTGCCGAGTTCCAGGTTTGGGGAGCCCGAAACGAAAGGGGTTCCTCCAGAATCACTCGATTTTGCCCGAGTGAATTCCACTCTGCCAGCATTTCTTCTACGGATAAATGAATATGAAGCTGCGACACTTTTTTACGTGAACGGGACAGAATTTGATACGCATTGGCACTTGTCAGATTGAATTTACAGGCAATTTCTTGCGGTGACAGCTGCTCCATCCAATACGATGTGAAGACCTGCTGCTCTCTTAAATTCAGACATCCCAGCAGCTTGTAGAGATTATTCCTCATTTCCTGCTGAGCAACAGCTTGATACGGATCATAGCCAGTCTCCTGCGATATCCGTTCGGTGTCATTCAAAAGATGGTTCAGCGTCATGTCGAGCGAGTCTTGATCGCTCCATGAGGGATCATCGGCTCCAAATGCAAGGAAAGAAGAAAAATGTTGTTCACGCTGCTGCTCTCGGCGTTGCATATGTGAGTACGCCTGATTACGCACAATGCGCTGCATCCAGGCCATAAAACGCTCGGCATTCTGAAGCTGCCCCATATGAATGAACGCCCGAATAAGCCCATCCTGTAAAATGTCTTCTGCGAGATAAGAATCATGTGTAAGTGCTCGCACATAACGGAACAATTGCCCACGGTAACGGTGAATCAATTCACCAAAAGCCTCTGTATCCCCAGTTTGGGCTCGTTGGATAAGCGCGACATCCGACTCCTTTTTCCGATTCTCGATTGTCTCATCTTCCCCTGGCCTGATATGGCGATTGTCAGCTAATTCATCCATGTGTATCTCCCCTTCTCATAGCCTTGCTTCACTTACAATTACATTATTCCATCTTCAAAATAGCAGCTTCGATCATGGCTTCCGTCTCCGCGAGTGCCACCATGATTGTCGCAGCAGCCTCCCAGTTCCGGGAGACAAGACGGGATTGGCATTCCCCGAATTGGCGCGATTGTGCGTATTTCAAAGCAGAAAGGTCAGGATGGATTGTTTTAAAAAATAACCCATAATCATGGGCACGACGCGCGCCTACTGGCAGAGCAAAATACACATAATGAGCCCACTCATTACCATCGATTGCTCCAGCACGAACCTGTTCCGCCTTATGTAGAATTGCTGAAGCTCCTGTTCGTCCTTCCTGTGCAGCAATATCATGGATCTGTTCTGTAAGGGTTGATTTGAACCAAGTAAAAGCGCGGCGGTTAATCTCCTCCAGATTAGGCTGTTCAATGCGTTCAGGACTCAACCATCGTCGATACACACCGCTGCTCCACGGGAATTCAGACTTCCATGCTTCCTCAAGTTTATCCAGTGTTAGGAAGACATTTGGGAATCCAGCCGGGTCATGCAGGCATATTTCATCGCCCTCCATGCTCAACGCCACTACATAATGATCGCAACCACCCAGGTTGGGAGAGTTGGGATTGTAGACGAGTTTGCCCATATCCAGCGGCCCCATCATCACAGGACCCTGCTTCAAAGCCTCTCTTAGCTCATCTACAGGCATCTCTGTACCCGGTGATTGCACACTTTCGCGCACACTAAATCCCAGAATGCTCATCGCTTTGCTGATGGCCAGATCAGGACTAGAGGTACAGTTATCAAAAAAAAGCATATCTTCCTGCGTTCGAAAGGCCCCTAGTGAAAAGCCACCGACTGCTTCAAGCAGACCGGGGTCTACCTTTTCTCCAATGGACGACAGCAGCATTGAAGCTGAATTAGCGTAGCAATATGCACCATTTCCAATATAATTGCTCATATCATAACATCCTCTCATTTCTTTAATGAAGCACGCGGTTATGCAATGCCTATACTTATACTGACTCTTCGTACTGATCATTTCTGACAGAATATCCAGAACAAATTTCTGCCCTTATCACAATAGCAACGTTTAGAATACGGGCATCCCGGTTAATAAGGACTACACCAGAAACGAAGGAGATGTTCGATATGAGTAATTCAACTAGCGATAAAATCAAAGCAGGCGTAAACAAGGCCAAAGGCGAAGTGAAAGATCAGATCGGTAATGCGACTAACAACAGATCCCTTCAGGCTGAGGGCAAGAAAGACAAAGCCAAAGGTGCTGTGCAGGACAAAATTGCTGATGTAAAAAAACATCACTAGATCCATTTGTTAAACGTGAACACGCACGACAATTCGTGCAGTAAATATAGGATCATTGCCCGACCGTCCATACCGGTTGAAAGCCGGGATTCGACGGGGGCGCAAAAAAGCCAAGGAAGGTGTTATTCACTACACCCTTCCCTGGCTTTTTTTGCCCTGGTTAGATAGCCGGAACTGCATATCTCGCCATATCGATAATAAAGCTGCGTGCTTCTCTTGTCGTGTGGTATTCACGGCTGAATTGTCTTACCCATTCGGGATGTTCCTGATACCATCGAAAGGTCTGCTCCAGTCCCTGCTCCAGCGTCGTCTGGGGAAACCATCCGGTCTCTGATCGTAATTTTCCCGAGTGAACGACCAGACTCGAACCTCTGGACTGGGTGGGCTCCTGCTCCCGAATCTCCGCCGTTCCATTAGAAGTATGCAATTGGTGCAAAAGATCTCCGATCTCTTGCATGGTTGTTCCTTGCCCTGTCGAAATGTTATAGATCTGCTGATCTTGTCCATTCAGCATAATCTGTTCAATCGCTCGCAGCGCATCATCTACATACAAAAAATCACGTACAGCTGATCCCTGAATATCCAGAGGAAGGCTGTCCATCATTCGGCCAAAATTACGCGGGATAATCCGGTCCGGCAACTGCCAAGGTCCATAAAGATTGGTTAAACGAAATATTTTTATAGGAAGCTGGTAACATTGAGCGTAGGATCGTGCGAGCATCTCACAGGCTACTTTGGAAGCGGAGTAAGGGGATACCGGAGCATATTCATCGGATTCATGATACACTCTGCCCATCTCCCCTCCGTATACCTCAACAGATGAAGCCAGCACCACGGGAATATGGTGATCGGAAGCGTATTGCAGAATGGCCTGTGTACTGAGGGTGTTGTTACGAAACACTTCTCCGGGGTGATGATACGAATAATCTACGTGTGGCATCGCTGCCAGATGAATAATATAGTCTGTTTCGTGCGGCAAGCTGAATCTGTCCTTCGCGAGATCACAACAGATAAAGGCCATCTCATGAAGTGGAGAGCTGTGAACAAGCCTCTGACAATAATCATCCTGGTCTACCAGGGTGATTCGATGTCCTTTTTCCGCCAAATACTGAGAAAGGTTAAATCCTACAAATCCAGAAGCCCCTGTAATGACAATATTCAAGCACATTCCCCCTTGGATTAATACAACAAGTTACTGAAGAGAGTCTATGTTCTGATTATAACCTTATAGTGATACATTTTGTATCATTTTACAATTGTTTTTTGTTCTTCACCAGAAATAAACGGGTAATGCCATAGAGAGGTGATATTTACGATGAAAGAGGCCATCAACAATGTACAAACGATGTTATTTCAGGACGATGGTGTGATCCCCAATCATCCGATTCTGCCTGTACTTCTGTATAAAGGAATTTGGGCAACAAATTCCGCTCGTGCAGAGTCGTTACTGAACCAAAATGGATGGGGAAACAGCTGGATTAACGGTGTGTTTGATTATCATCATTTTCACAGCAATGCTCATGAAGTACTTGCAGTGGTTAGTGGCTGGGTTGAGCTCATTCTTGGTGGGCAACATGGAAAGGTTGTGCGTCTTCATGCAGGAGATGTGGTCGTATTACCTGCGGGAACCGGACATAAGCGGCTGAGTGCGAGCCGTGATTTCCGCATTGCAGGGGCCTATCCAGGTGGCATGAGCTATAATACCCGAACGGGTGAACCGGGGGAGCGTCCCAAAGTTCTGCGTGAAATTCAGGAGGTTCCCATTCCGGATACAGATCCAGTCTATGGGCAAGAGGGGCCACTATTGGAGTTATGGAATCAGAATAAGACATGAAAGAATAAATGGACTGCTCAGGGATAAAAAAACTACCGGGAACAGTCCATATTTCGGTTACTGGGGGAGCCTCACACTGTAGAATCGCATGGCATGTGGCTTCCCTTCCATCTCAAGCCGTCCCTTTATGATCAACTGTCGAACACGGTATTCAATGAATGCGTCTCCGACAGCTTGTTCAAGATGGCCCAGCACCTCACCTACGACGCGGGCTGATTTTATAAACTCGCCAGGCTGTCTGGTTAACGTGACCTCTCTAGCCTTCTGCATAATGTACTCATCAATCGCGTCTTCGGGCACGCTCTGAATCTGGCCATCCTTCATTAATCGCAGAAGTCCAGGCTGTACAGCCAGATTCACCCACTCTTGCTCCATGTGTTTTCGTTCCTCCACAGACAACGGTTCAGCATTCACACAGTGTTGCCACATCGATAACAACTTCTCAGAAAAAATTTCACCTGTTCTAGGAACATCATACTGAACTTCAGAAGGTTTGAATAATTCCTGATATAATGCACCGGTATCGATCAAATAGATAGGCCCCAGCCTTTTACGTAGCAAATGCATGGCATATAAAAGCCCCGTTCTCTCATGAGCATTATTCGCATACCAAATGGTGATTCGCGTATCTTCATCAATTGAACTCAACATGTTGTTTAATTGAAGCAGCTTATCCATGCCTTGGACGGCATAACTTCCATGCTCACCCAAATAAAGTTTCTCAAGTAGCCAGAGGTGCCTGCGGTGTAAATCCGCCTTGTTCGTCAGATCGCCCAATGGACCGATGGTATAGTAGTCATTCATAGAGAAAAACCGCCGCTCCGAGCGACCTGGAACCTTGCCCATCGCAACTTTAATGCTACCTAGTGGCGATTCACCAATCGCTATATGAATTTCACGTGGTATCTGTGCCTTTAATGCCTGTTGCTCCGCTTTCTCCCGGTTCCGATTCTCATCCAATGTCTTAAATATCGACTGTATTTTCGTTGCAAAATGAACAGAATGTTCTTCCGCTGACTGATCACTGACTGCCATATCTGCGCTGAGATAGAGCGTACGCAATAACGAACGCAGCTCGTCCTCATCCATACGGTACAGCTCCTGATCAAAATCAAAGATATTGTCAATCATGTTTATCCCCCTCCAAACAGTCTAAACCGATGGTTATCTGCGACTAAACCATACAAAATCGAACGTACGTATTTGTATCATCGTAAGTTTACGACGAAATAGACTTTCCAGAGGAGTGACTCAGATCATTCATTTCCTCACGATTGGATGACGAACGGGTAAAATGCCGCTCCAGCTTCCGACTTGCCCAAAGGGATACCGCGATAAACAACAACACGCCGCCCCATCGCACAGGGTGCTCCATAAACTGAGCTACATTGGAACCGATATACGTCACACAGAAGATCATAATGGCTTTACCAAAACTCACCGCAAGCAGGAAGGACATTAATCTCATCCGCGCAATACCTGCCGCTACATTAATAATGACGAACGGACCAACCGGAAAAATACTCAACAAAAACACATAACTGAATGCATTCCGCCGAATCCATACCATGCTGCGCTGCACACGGGGTTTATTAGCCCAACGTTCCACAAAAGCCGACTTCCCAATCTCCCGTACAATCAGGAACGTAACGGTACAGCCGAGTACCATCCCGATCCATGAATATAAAAATCCTGCCCATAGCCCGTACATCGCTCCGTTAACCCCAACAATGAGCAGTGTAGGCAGCGGGGGCACGAATGATTTCATAAAGGTAAGCAAAATTGCCGGTAAAGGGCCCAGGGAGCGAAACTTCTCCAGCCAAAAACGAATATTCTCTTCCGTAATATAGGACATGATGTCCAAAGATGCCGGGTTCATCTGCTTCCCTCCAATCTATACAGTTCAAATTTACTAAAGATGTGGTGCCCATTATAAAATACATCTGGTAAACCGATGTGAAGTTTCACGACTCACTTCTCCCCAGTATAACGTACATATGAGCGCTGTACCGTTGTCAATTTGAAGAAATTTCACCAGCGAAGCTAAAAAACAAAAAAGCACACCCTGACCCGTTCAGTCTTGGTGTGCTCTCTATATCGGATACCCCGCTTGAAACCCATGGTGAACAAGCTTGGGGAAGTATTTGTATTTCGCATAAACCGTTTATTCTAGCTGAGCTTCCTGCATTGCCAATTCATTCAGCTCTTCCTGATGCGCAGCATTCCACTCGGGAATACCGGAACGCATGAATTCTTCGGCATCCATCGCTGCTTTGGACTGGTTGCACAGATTGCAGGCGCAGACACAGTTAAGTGGGGTGGTATGCCCACCTTTAGCTCGTGGCAGAAGATGGTCAATCGTGTCTCCATACGATCCACAGAAGTAGCAGGTATAGTTATCACGGGTCAAAATAAACCGTTTGAAATCCTTGTTGCTAAACAATCGACGGATCGTGTACCGATTAACCACAACAGCGGCTTTTTCCTTGACCAACGTGACCGCCAGCTCCATATCCACTTCCTGATGCCAGCGCCGCCCTTTGTCCGTCTTGCCACGCATGCGCACCATGCCCTGCCGATTCGTCCGAAGCGATGACGGATCATCCGGATCAATCGCTACAGGCACCGCCGGAGTATGACGGCGAGGACGGCTTTCCGTTCCAGCCCCGTGACTGCGGCTGGAATGTGCAGGCGCCCGCTGCCCGGATGATCCGGCACGGGCTGCGTCTTCGCCGCCTGCCTTAGGCGCACGCTCCTTGCGTGCCGGGCGCGGCTTCGACCCGGGCGAGCCTGGCTGGCGCCCGGGTGCAGGAGGCGCAGCCTCCATGGCCGTGCCCGGCGCTTGGCCGGGGGCGGGCTTTGCAGCAGCGGCAGGCTGTGCGGCCGCCGCTGGGGGTCCGGCGACCGAGGCATCGCCACGGTCGCTCAGGTTCAGCGCACTGGCCTCAGCTATGCTGCGGGCCTGTCCTGCGCCGGACAGCAGCGCGGCAGCACGTTTGCGGCGCCGCTTGCGTTTGCGCTTGGCTGCGGTCGGCTGATCCGCAGCCCCTGACTCTGCTGCCGGGCCTTGCGGCTTGGCTAGCAGCAGAGCTTTGGCCGCCGCAATCTCCTGCTCGGCGGCCTGATCCGTGCCAGCGGCTATACGCGCGCGGGCACGCTTCGCAGATGGATCAGCATTCGCTGTATGCGTCTGCGAATCCCTTTCTTGCAGATCAGCCCTCGTCTGCGGCTGATCTACCTTCTCGCTCTCCACCTCAGTTCCGGAGAGCGGCTCCGTTTGCTCATTACCCGACTGCAGTTCTGGGCGCTTCGCCTTTCTCCTCCTTCTCCTCTTCTTGCGGTTGCCCGAAGGCGAAGAAACAGTTGAAGAAGCAACGAAGTCAGCCGTTTCACCTTCCATCGAAGAAGATGACCCCACCGGCGGCTGTGACTCGCCGTGTCCTTCTGAAGCAGCAGCAACAGAAGGCGTACCAATTGCTGGATCGACGCTCCGTTCTGCTGTATGACTTGCAGGTGCAGAAGGCCGTGCAGCCGCAGCACCTTTATGACTCTTTATCGCCTCATCCGTAGGCCGGAGTGAGGTATTATTGTTATCGGCTTGTCCACCGAGCTGACGACAGTGACGACAAGCGCCACGTCTGGCTCCCGGGCCAGCCCGCTTTCCGGTTCTTCGTCGAAATTCGGACAAAGGTCGCTTTTGCCCGCAATACATACATGTCTTGGTCAGTTGCGCTTCATGTTCCGTCATTTCCTGCCGGAAAGGGGCCGAGCCCATCTCCATGTTGTCACCTCGGTTCCGTATGAATCCGGTTTCTTTCTATTGTATCACATCTGCTCGCCAACACACTCATAGCCAGATGTCTCATAGTCTTTTGTCTTGTACTCCTGGGTCTGCCCCACGCATTCGTGAAGTATGTGTTCCACGTATTCCAATATATCTTGCATCGGTTTCCCGCATTGTTCACATGTTGTCATTGTTCTCACCTTAATCCTGTTCTTAAAGTTATCTGCTTATCAAATGATAAATTGTGTTCCGCCTTCTCATTACCCTTCGCTTATGAAAAAGAAACATCCGTTCCCCATGTATGAATCTAATCGGCAATCAAAAAAACCGTTCCCCGCTCAACCCTAATGGTCGACCAAGAAACGGTTTATTATTCCTGTATTAGCATAAATATTTTAACGAACGTCGAGTTGTCCCGAGTTTTGTTGTGGTACCAGACGTGGCTTCGGTTTTGGCAAATTGCCGAATATTACCCATGCAAACGGAACAAATCTTGCCGTGAGTCCAACCACAATCCACGATGCGATTAACGCCACACCAAAACCTCCGGCGTACCACAGGTGAATCAGCCAGGATACCCCGGTTTGTGGTGGATAATTCCGATAGATCAACAGGAAGAATGGATGTATCAGATAAATACCGAAGGACAGTGCCCCAAGCCGATTGAGCGGCTTAACGATCAGCGATGGTCCTTTGCGATAGAGCAGGTACGCAATCTGAATGAGCACCAACGCACAGGCGAACGTATGCAGATTCCAGAAAAACTCGTACCACAGCGTGTTATATGTCGCAATTTTCAGGCGCAACAGATAATAAATGTATACATGGCCGAGTCCGGCAAAAATCCATACCGCCCACAGCAAAATCCATGAAACTACACGAGCTTTAGTTGCATTTTCCCGACTAATGACAAACCATTGTTTAATCTTCGGAAAGTATACCCCGATAAATGCACCCAGCATGAAATAAGAGAAGTACGAGAATGCCCAACTTCCCTTGTTCGGCACCTGGAAGCCATATTTATTACTTACGATAAATGCCCACTGAATGAGCAACCCAATCGGTACCGACCACTTGACAACTGAGGGATATTTCTTAAGCAGCCACAATACCAACGGGAATAAAAGATAGAATTGCATATTAATAAATACAAAGTACAGATGCGTATACGCCTTGCCAGTGAACAGTTTCGTTATGAAGCTTACTGCTGATTCACCGAACGGACGGCCCTGATAATGCGTGAAGTGTAGGATAACAAAATACATTAATGAAAATAGGAAATACGGTAGTAAAATGTAAACAAATCTTTTTTTGTAGAAGTTGCTGACCAGCTTCTTATCTAGCGGGCGAGAATAATAGTTATAGAACAGTACAAAACTGCTCATGAAAATAAACGTTGGTGTACCATATTTCATAAAAATATTAATAAAATTGTACAGCCAGTAATACCCTGAACCCGTCATGTCTACCGTCGCATATGAAGTGGAATGCACACACAGCACGCCGATGATAGCCATTGCCCGTACGAGATTCAGCTCTGGGATTCGCTCTCTTTTGATTGTTTCACTCATAATTAGCGTTTCTCCTTAATATGTTTCGTTGATATGTCTAAGATGACTTAATACGATAAGCACACTATCTATTAAAAAGCATAAAGCTTAAGATGGGTAGTCCAAATTCTTAAAAGTTCCTAAATATTCAACATGTTTCACAGTCTTTTCATGTCTATATATGTAAAAAAGACCGCTATGACGCGGCCTGCGAGCTTGTTT
The DNA here is from genome assembly GCF_028771845.1 of Paenibacillus marchantiae. Taxonomy (NCBI): domain Bacteria; kingdom Bacillati; phylum Bacillota; class Bacilli; order Caryophanales; family Paenibacillaceae; genus Paenibacillus; species Paenibacillus marchantiae. Next base: position 851,147 of record NZ_CP118270.1, read on the forward strand.
CGTATCTGTCCAAAATATTGCTGGTTCACTGGGATGAAAATGGTAAACTTCAATGCTGACGACTAGCTAGAATTTGTTTATAGATCTCAATAGCCGATTGTCTTGAGGTTTTCAGATCCACAATGGCATCCTGGCGAGGCTGATGAATCTCTTTGCTATGCAAACCCTTCAGGTCAGGCAGCCATTTGCGGATATAATCCCCTTGGGGATCATACTTCTCTGACTGTGTCACCGGATTGTTCACCCGAAAGTATGGAGCTGCATTCTCGCCAAGTGATGCACACCACAGCCAGTTGCCCCGGTTTTGAATATTGTCATAGTCACGGAGCTTACGTCTGAAATACGCTTCACCCAGCGTGTATGGGCACTGCAGATTTTTGGTAAGAAACATTGCGGTCAAAATACGAAGCCGATTCGGCATATGTCCAGTCTCATTCAGTTCCGTCATCGCTGCGTCGATAATCGGAATGCCTGTTTCGGCCTTGCACCATCGTTCGAAGTGAACCTCGCTGAGCAGCGACAGATCATATACCTTTTCATATGTAAAATAATGACTCTCATACACTGCCCGATACAGATAGAAGTCGCGGAAGCACAATTGTCTGATCCACTCGTCCGAATGCTCCGTGCGTTTCGCAGCATCGTACATCTTGCGGATGGATACAGCCCCCACAGCTACATAAGAACTGAGCCGGCTCGGTTCATAAGCTTCATATTCATCCCGATGGTCGCCGTAATCGGCAATTCTATCAGATAAAAATCCATCCAACATTAGATGAGGATCATTCAAATCAGATACATCATATGCCAGCAATTGTTGTGGTACCTGGAAGGTCTCTGGCCATTCTATCTGCTGATCACTGACCTTCACCTCTGCAACCGTAGTGGTTGAAGCTGGATTAGGATGCTCATTCATGAATTCCACCCAGCGTCGGTGGAAGGCAGCAAATACTTTATATGGCTCGGACTTGCCCGTAAAATCAGCGAATCCCTTCAAATCCATCAGCAGATGATCCGTCAGCTGCGTAAATGTGACTTCTCGTTCCTCGGTTACCTTGCGTATTCCACGGTCCCGTTCAATTGCATATGGGGTCATATCCCGATGAACTACAACTTCATCTATACGACCTTGCATCTGTTCGAGAATATAATCAATCACCTCAGCTGGTTTGCCATAAGCCATGTGCAGCGTACGGCCTGACTTGCGGTACCGCTTACCAAGCTCTACAGCATGCTGTAGAAAATTCACTCCACTATGTTCCTGTTCACGACCTTGCCGCAGCAGAAACGGATCATAGATGAGCACATGCAGACTCTCTGCATCCTGGTGCAGTAAATAATCGAATGCGACCAGGTCATCTGTGCGCAAATCTTTGCGATGTATGAATAACTTCATGCTTCATCCTCCTGCCTGAACTTCTGCCTACTTTGCCGTTAAATCTTTATACAGCCTGCTTGTCTCCTGCTCCGGTTGATGTCCCAGTTCCTCAAGCAGGGTCAGCGTAAATGAATGATATATTCTGAGTATGGCTTGTTGATCATCCATGGATGCACTTACCCTCATCATTAATCGGCAGATTTCTTCGGCATATGGCTCCCGTTCCTGTAGTTCACTCAACTGCTCCATCGCTTCCTTGCCCCGTCCATGCTTCATGTCCCATTCCGCGATATCCATAACCAGTCCTATATACTTACTTCTCAGATCTCTCGCTTTGGCTTGAGCCCAGCGATAATCATGCTCCTCCAGATAGTCACCACGGTAGAGGGGGACGATATCCCGCAGTTGATCGACATTGTCTGATGTAACGTCAGCGTATGCCATACCTTGCTCGAACTGCTCTACATCACTCACCAGATTACCCGATAACAAACGATAGCGGTTCATGTTGTATTCCAGCTTGCCCGTCATGTTCCATTCTTTCAGCAGTTTACGGATCTGATAAACGGAAGTATGCAGATGGGTTAGCCCTTTCTCTTGCGAGACATCCGCCCACAACTTATCGAGCAGAATCTCTTTGCTTACCCAATCCCCTCTATGGTGAAACAAAAAAGCAAACAGTTCTTGCGATTTGGCTGTGCGCCACTTGTGCTTTTCTGCTTCCTGATCCAGGCTTCTGTAAATATCCAGATGTTTAAAAGTAAGCAATCCAGGCAAACGGATATCCAACTCCACAGCCTCAGATTCCTGAACCTCAGCGGTTGCAGCAACCTGAGAGGATGAGGAAATCATGCCTGCGGCAATGCGATCGATTGTTTTGGCAAGCCTCGCTGAACTTACCGGCTTCAGCACATAATCCAGCGCCTGAAGTTCAAAGGCTTCAACCGCATGATCGGCGTAAGCCGTTATAAATATAATGCGAATACTGCTGTCCAATTGCTGTATATATTCAGCCGCTTCCAGTCCATTCATTTCCGGCATGCCAATGTCCAGAAACACAACGTCCACACGCTCTTTTGCCAGAAAATCCAGACCGGCACGGGCTGTTGAAAAACACTGCACGGGGGTAATCCGCCCATCCGATCGTAACAGGCGTTCCAGATGAAGCTGCGCCGGTTTCTCGTCATCGATTACAATGGCTTTCATCGCTCTTCCAGCCTCCTGCCGTGAATTATTCAATGGGAATACCGATTATCTTGGCATTCGTTTAATAATCTGTTAACCAAATTCGCCTAACTCGGCCCATTATTTGGAACCGTTTTTCTTCTCCACAGGTATGCGAAACCGTATTAGCGTTCCTTTCCCCGAATGACTCTGAATCTCCAGCCCTTGACCATATAAAGACAACAGGCGCCGATTAATATTCTGTAGCCCTACACCTCCAGGACCTTCGATTCGCCCTGAACTTACCTGAGCCAAACGCTCAGGAGGTATGCCTACTCCATCATCCTGTACCACAATGACGATGTGCTCATCCTCCCTGGTAATGCCCAGGTTAACCGTACCCCCTGCAGCACGCTCCATCACTCCGTGACGAATCGCATTCTCCACAAGCGGTTGAATACTAAGCGGTGGCAGGTAAAGACGAACATCTGGGTCGATATCATAATGGACCACCAAACGTTCCTCGAACCGTGCTTGTTCCAGATGTACATAGGACTCCACTAACTCCAGTTCCTTCGCCAGCGGAACCAGTTGGTCGCGGTTCTGGAAGTCGAAACTTCCCCGCAAGTAATGACTCAGTTCAATAAGCAAATCGGTCGCTTTATCCGGATTGACGGCGCATGTCGCTATGATGACGTTGAGCGCGTTATATAGAAAGTGCGGCTTGATCTGGGCTTGCAAGAAAGCCATTTCCGTACGAACAACCTCCTGTACCGAGGTACGCATCTCAATTAACGTCCGTACTCTTGCACGCAATTCACCTGCATCCACAGGTTTGCTCAGAAAATCATTTGCTCCTGCCTGGAATCCCATTTTGATATCCTCTGGCAGCCCACGAGCTGTCAGCATTAGAATGGGCAACTCGGACAAGGAACTGTTCTCACGAAGCTTGCGACACAGCTCAAGCCCGGACATTTGCGGCATCATCCAGTCTGTAATGACAAGATCAATGGAGGGGTGTTCTTCACGAAGCTTCAGTGCAGCTGCCCCGCTATCTGCTGCAATGACACGGTAACGTTCCGTTGATAGAAGATTGAACAATACCTGTCGATTCACAGGATCATCGTCCACAATCAGAATGGTATGCTCTGCTTCCAGATTATCATCCGTCTCATCCCAATCCATTGCTGCTGCCGTATCCTGCGCTCTTCTTTCTTGGGTAGATACATATTGGGCTGCAACAGGCCTCGAACTCGCTTGCAGCAAAGGGAACTGCACAATAGGCAGGGTAAAATGAAAGGTCGAACCTTCACCTGGCTCCGATTCTACCCAGATGGTCCCTCCCCCAAGCTCGACCAGTTTGCGAGTGATACTCAGTCCAAGACCAGTTCCCCCGTTAACCCTCTCACTTGTTCCATTGCCCTGTTCGTAAGACTGAAATATGTCTTCCAGTTTATCTCGGGTGATACCGACACCTGTATCGGCGACAGATACCGTCACCATAGCTCCATCCACACGAGCATAGATACGAATCTCACCCTGCTTCGTGTACTTATACGCATTGCCCAGCAGGTTGTACAGAATCTGCCTTAGGCGATCCTCGTCCGCTTCAACCAACGGCAACGCTGGAGGCCATTGCTGGATCAGTACAACCGGTTTATCTTCAAAGGTAAAACCAGAGACTTCAACGACCGTTCGGGCAACGGATTCGAGGTCCACAGCACTCCGTTTTAATTCAATTTCACCATTTTTGAGCTTGGAAAAGTCCAAAATATCGTTTACCAGCAGCGAAAGCCGCTTTCCTGTTGAGGTGATCATGGACAGATTTTTGGCCTGCTTGGGTGTGACCACCCCGGCCGCCCCTTCTAGCATCGATTGAGCTATATTAATGATGCCATGCAGGGGAGTTCTCAGTTCATGGGACGTATTCGCCATAAACTCATCCTTGAGACTGTCGATGGCAAGCAAACGTTCAGACAACGCTTCAACTTCACGGAATGACTGTGCAAACCGAATCGCTGTTAGAATCATCTGTGCAAAGACAAATAACAGCAGCTCATACAGTGCTAGAAATGTCGTATCCACGGTGGTGAAAGCACCAACGGTGTGCAGCACAACCACCATAAATATACTCATCATGCTCATCAGGACATAATGACCGTCATTCGGTTGCTTTTTCAGCCAATGGAGCATGGCTCGCAGCGTGTAACCAATCACCACGAGTGAGATCAGCAGCATGGGCAGCTCCAGCATGGAGAACAGAACAGGAGACAATGTTAGACCCACCGTGCATTGGACGAGTACCAGAACCACACCCAAGCGAACAAACCATTGATGAACAGCTCCAGGTACCAGTGCATCCATATAACGGAGCAAGAAATAATATGCAAGAGCTGCGCTGATTAATTGCAGCCGCAGAATATCATTATTCGGTAAGAACGGTAACAGGGTTCCAAGCAACTTCTCTCCATGAGTCAATGCGTACAACGCACCGGATAGGCTGAATAATCCCAGATACTGAAGCTCTTTTTCACTGCGCCGCAGCCGGAAGAGCATCAGGAAGAAGGCCGCTGGCAGAATAAATCCGAACAGTGTCATCAGATCCTTGAGCCAGTCCTGCTGTTGGCCTTTCAGAATGCTGTGCTCGTCTCCGAACAAAATGGATGCAACAATGCCGCCAGACGAGTAGCTGTAATTCGATACCTGAATGATAATATCTGCGACATCACCTTCTATGGAGGTAAATCCCGTAAAAGGCAAATTGAGCTGAATATCGGTATTTTCCGTTGTACCTGGCAGCCCTTTGCCGCCAATCTCTTTGCCATCTATGAATAAACGATGGGCCATGCGGATATTTTGAGTACGTATCCCATAATCGTTCTTCTCTAATCTCGGGGGAATGCGAACACGCAAATGATACGTTCCATACCCGTGCGCCTCTCCAAGAGTTCCATTCCATCGGGATGGGACATGGATGGGGAGAGGCTTGGAAAGTGGCTTGCGTCCGGAGACATCCGCCTCAAAGTCAACGGGTGCCAACAATTGGCCCGGATAGAAATCCCACGTACCATCCAGGGAAGCAGCCCCCTGTCTATCGAAATTCCAGCCGGTCAGGTCCATAACCCCATCATTCGCATGAGGGTTGCCGCGCTCGGTAAATAACGTTTGTACAATGGAACCCAGAGGAAAAACAACAATACATATAAAGCTAATGGTGAGCATAATCCAGTGTTTTCTCATCTATGTAATCCTTCCGCCTCCATGGCGAGAGACGTCTAATTTTGTCGTTTTATACCTATAACTCCATGTTACACGTTTCTGTTGCTGACGGAAATAGTTCTTACATGATATTTTAACGTCAAAAAAGCCACAGGCTCAGCTACCGGAATGCAGACCGGAGTAGGACCTGTGACTTTTTTGAACTTGTTGGCTATCTGTTTTACTTTTCTCGTTTCCTTACGCTTGTCCAACGACCTGGGCCAGTTTCTGCACGATTCCAGCCCATCCCTGCTCCATCCGTTCACGAATGATGGCATGAGCCTGTCCAAATTCAGTCAGTTTGTCCGCGTCCCAGCCACTGTGAATCAAGGTAAAGTCGGTGTCTTGTCCTTGCTCCGTCAGTTCAAACGTAAGCGTCCAGTCCTTACCCCATTGGAATGACAGCTTGCGTGGCGGCTGAACTTCCGTAACTTTACACGGTGATTTTCCGAAGGGTCCAGCTTCCAGTATAAATTCATGCCCTTCCACTGGCTCTAGATTGCTTGGCATAAACCATGATTCCAAGCCTTTTGACGTCGATACAATCCCCCATACTTTCTCCACAGGCGCGTGAAGCAACAGCTGCTCCCGAATATCTGGCAATGCACTTGAAGATTCCATGATATCTCTCCTTCTAAATGGATATAACTCATTGTTCAAGATTAGATGATGTGTGTCAAATATATTCTGCTAACAACAGGTACTCTGGCAGGCGCTTTGTTGACCGGCTCTCAAACCCACCCTATAATTGGAACATATTACATAAAAGGTGTGTGATTTCTCATGATAGTCTGCTCTGAAAAATTCAATTCCAACCGTTGCCGGAAGGGATAAACATTTCGTAGCTAGTCCCTTCCACATTCTTATTTTAATTATGTTGTGGAGGAAACGTTACATGTCTTTTAGTTATTATGGTCCATTATGTACCGAGGTTTATAATGCCACCAAACCCGTTGGTCAATCTCTTGGAGGCGATATTGAATTTTACCGTGATTATCTGACGAACTGCAATGGACGCATCCTGGAAGCGATGTCTGGTTCAGGTCGAATGCTAATTCCATTACTTGAGGCTGGTTTGAACGTAGACGGTCTTGATTATTCAACGGATATGCTCGATTCATGCCGTGCTCTTTGCTCCATGCGGGAATTGCCCATGCCTGAATTGTTCGCTGCTGATCTGGAGACACTTGATCTTCCTTACCGGTATGAAGTCATTATAATTGCCGCAGGCTCCCTGCTGCTTATTCAAGACAGGCAGGCTTCCATAAAGGCCCTGCGTAATCTGTATCAACATCTGGAACCGGGAGGTCGACTTGTGCTGGACCTCTTTCTACCCGATGTAACAAATACGACTTCATACTACTCAGGCACCTCGACTGTTAAATTACCGGACGGTGATACGATTACAATGGAGAGCAAAGACATCGAAGTCAATATGCTTCAGCAGTACAAAGTAAGTTTAATTCGCTATGAAAAGTGGCGCCATGGCACCCTCATAGCCACAGAACTGCAACAGATTGCATTACGTTGGTACGGTGTGGAGGAGCTGCGCATGATTCTGGAACAGATCGGTTTCATCGACGTTGTTGTATATGCTGACTTCGATTCCAAACAGGCACCTTCGCGTTCTGATCAGAAATTTGTGTTTGAAGCTACACGTGGAGTGCCCTCGAAGTGATTTCACTTTCAGGCCAAAGCGCTAACGAATCGATCTCACCGGGAAGGATCCAAGATCGAGGAAGAAACGTGCCTACGATTCGTTAATCCGTAAACCTGTGGAAATTGCAGCTAATAACAGCTGCTCGGTTCGTTAGATCGTAATGATACAGAAAAGGGATGTCCTCCGTCATGTTCATGACTTATGGGACATCCCTTTTTAATTGCATTTATATAAATGTTCTAATTAAGATCAGTATCCGCGGGAATATGGCTGTGCAACAGGCGCTTTATCTTTGCTAACACCCAGTTCCAGAGCTGCATGAGTCGCCCAGTAAGGATCGCGCAGCATACCTCTGCCAACCGCGACCAGATCTGCATCACCGTTGCCGATAACTGCTTGAGCTAGTGCTGAATCCTCAAGCATACCTACCGCAATGACAGGAACGTTCAGTTCTTCACGGAAACGACGAGCAAAAGGCACTTGGTAACCAGGGTAGTTACCCGGTTTACGTTGTCCGGAAGCCCCTTCACCACCGGAGCTAATGTGGAATATATCCACGCCTGCTGCCTGATAGGCACGGGAAATTTCAATGGTATGATCAATATCATATCCGCCATCAGCGTACTCAACTGCGGAAATCCGCATAATCAGAGGCATATCTTCAGGCATTTCTTTTTTCACTGCACGAATAATCTCGACACCAAAACGGGAAAGATCCTGTCCATACGCATCCTCGCGATGGTTCATCAGCGGAGAATGGAACTGGTGGATGAGGTAACCATGTGCACCATGCAGCTCAATAGCATCGACCCCAGCAGCTACTGCGCGGCGTACACCGTCCGCAAACTTCTGTACCATGGCTTGTGTTTCCTCTGTAGTTAAAGCGTGTGGCGTATTGAAGCTCTCTCCTGGGAAGGTAACCACCGATGGAGCTACAGGTCGAGCAGCATCCTCTGCTTTACGTCCAGCATGCGCGATCTGAATCGCCACCTTGGAGCCATAAGCGTGAATGCCATCCACCAGCTTGGTAAAGGCAGGAATGTGTTCATCTGACCAGATGCCCAAATCATTGTCGGTAATACGTCCGTCTGGATCAACATCCGTCATCTCAATCACGATCAATCCTGTACCCCCAACCGCACGGCTTACATAGTGTACCTGATGCCAATCGTTCGGAATACCGTCTTTGGCAGTAACGGAATATTGGCACATCGGTGCCATGACGACACGGTTATTTAGTTGAAGTCCCTTGAATTGATACGGGGAAAATAATTTCTCTGTCATTTCAATTACATCTCCTATTCAATATGATGATATATGTTGAGGCAATTCCTTGTTTTCCAGATCGGAAAACAGCTGCCCATGCTTGCCGCAGTTGTCCTGCTTCAAATCCTCAATCACTATTATGAACCTAACCTATAGAAATACAAGTACGTACTTTTTTGTGAGATAGTACCCTTTTTTATACCTAGTCGACCCTTTCCTCTGATGCATTCACCATAACTCGAAATGAACTCAAAACATGATATGATAGCCATACAGACATACAGGTGATACTATACCCACTTTATATAAGTTGTACCTAACGGTTACACGAAAACGGAGAGGGCAGGATAAACTGGAGAAGCGAAGCTAAAAGCTTTCTGAAAGAAAGCTGCATCGGAAGCACACACTCGCCTTTATCACCGGATTTTCCCTTTTAATAAGGGAATCAAAAAAATCTGGGGATAACAGCGATCAGAAGGGTATTCTGACCTCGTAGTGATAGTGTAAAATAAGTGGTCAACTTATATACTAACCGAGCCGAAGGAGCGATTACTGGTGAAAGATATTTTAATTCAAAGACTGACAACCTATGCTCAAATGGATACGCAATCCGATGAAAATAGTGAAACCTGCCCTTCCACACCAGGCCAGCTGGTCTTGGGTAAATACCTGGTTGAAGAATGTAAATCCATTGGATTGCAGGAAGTGACCATGGATGATAACGGCTACGTAATGGCGACATTGCCATCCAACACCGACAAGGATGTTCCAGTGATCGGTTTCCTCGCTCATCTGGATACAGCAACCGACTTCACAGGCAAAGATGTCAAACCACAGGTCATCGACAACTATGATGGACAGGATATTGTGCTGAATCAGGAATTGGATGTAGTGTTATCCACCACTGATTTCCCTGAACTGCGTGAATATAAAGGCCACACCCTGATTACAACAGATGGCACAACACTGCTTGGTGCGGACAATAAAGCCGGTATTACCGAGATCATGACGGCAATGGCCTACCTGATTGAACACCCGGAATTAAAACACGGAAAGATTCGTGTTGCTTTTACCCCGGATGAAGAGATTGGCCGTGGGCCGCATAAGTTCGATGTGCCTGCTTTTGGCGCCAAATATGCCTACACGGTGGACGGCGGACCTCTCGGTGAGCTGGAATACGAAAGTTTCAACGCGGCGGCTGCCAAAATCACAGTACGGGGCACCAACGTGCACCCGGGCACAGCCAAAAACAAGATGGTCAATTCCGCTAAAATTGCGATGGAGTTGAACTGCCGATTGCCTGCGGAGGAAGCTCCCGAATTCACAGAAGGTTATGAAGGATTTTATCATTTGTTATCTATCGAGGGAGACGTCGAACTGACCAAGATGAGCTACATCATCCGGGACTTCGACCGGGAGAAGTTTGAGAAACGTAAAGCGTATTTGTTGGATGTCGTGGGCGAATTGAAAAGCAAATATGGCGAGAAAAGCATTTCCATTGAATTGAATGATCAATACTATAACATGCGTGAGAAAATCGAACCTGTGCGCCAGATCGTCGATATTGCACATGAAGCGATGACTCGCCTGGATATCGAACCTGTCATCCGCCCAATTCGGGGAGGCACAGACGGTTCCCAGCTCTCGTACATGGGTATGCCTACACCCAACATCTTCACGGGCGGGGAGAACTATCACGGCAAATTCGAATATGTATCGGTTGATAATATGGTGAAGGCCACACAGGTCATCGTGGAAATTGCTCAACTATTCGAACAGCGTGGAGATATTTAATCCGTGTCTAAATCTATAGAACGACAAAGCAAAACCTTCACCGGACAGGTGAAGGCACGGACACCCTCTGACATTCAGAGGGTGTCTTTACATTTTTATCGTACAACTGATGTGAAGCACTGCTATCTAGTCTATTTATTCGTACATATTACCTCCCGCAATTTCGCGCAGCTGCTCCAGATTGCAGATGACAATGTTGCGCTGTTCTTTGCGGATGATTTCACGGTCTCGGAGGTCATGGATGACCCGGTTCAAGTGTCTATAGCTCGTGCCCAGCATATCCGCCAGCTCTGTTAGCTTGGAGGTCTGGATTTCTTCTGTGATCTGCTCCCCCTGCTCCATCGTGGACAGCAAATAGCTTGCAAAACGGCTCTCGACAGGATAAAGCAGATTAAGACTCGACAGATTCGAGAAGGTATATAATTTGTGGGTCACATGACTGAGCATAAAATGGAGAAACTTCGGGTTTTCAGCATATGTATTCTTGAGATAGCGATAGCTTACACCGAGCAGCAGGCTCTTATTGACGGATTCCACCGTGTTTTTGGCTTCCTTGCCATTGACCAGCTCCAGATCACCTACCAGCGCAGGAGGCATACTGAAACGAAGCAACAAAGACTTTCCATTCGGCAGTGTTGTATAAATCTTGAGCTTACCCTGGACGAGAAAATATAATCGTTCGGGACGTTCACCTTTGGCACATATAATCTCACCTTTGGAGGCTTCGAGCAACCTTAATTCAGCAAGCGCAGGTTCGTCGAGCACCTGATCCAGGCCATGCTCCCGCGCAAGCTGGCGCAGCAATCCAAAGTCCATAATTTCTCTCATCTCGGATAAACCCCCTGTGTGAATCTACATATACAATGGACACATGTCCCATAAACGATATAGGTTCGTACAAATATCTTGATATAAAAATAGTTACAACTAGATTTTATATCCAATGCATTCATTTAAATGGGAAATATTCTAAAATTCAGCCTTCAAAATGACAATATTTTATGAAAAAAGGAGTACATGATAGCGCACTCTTATCCGATGAAAGATAAAGCGATAAGCATAGTTACAACTGCTAGTTTAGAATCCAAATAAAGAAAGGATGGTTCGACCTACTATGAACGTTGTAGATGCCCTTTTGAAAGTAATGCCTTATATCCGTCTGATTCTTAGAGAACCAGCCAGTCTAACGGTGTATGATCACGAGAAGGTATTGTATTCTGTCTCCACCGAAAAGTTCAATCTCGGATTCAACGAAGGCGATCCTCTTTTGGATGGATATAAGAACTTTACCGCTCTCAAGAACGGAAACGAAGCCTCTCTGACCCACCTTCCGGCAGAATACTACGGTATTGAGCTGGATGTCCTTAATATACCGATCTTTGATGACAATCATCAGGTCGTTGCTATTTTCTGCGTATCGTATGATCAATCGAACCAGAATCAGCTTGAAGCTATTATACAAGAAAACCAAACGATTAATGGAAACCTGGTTGAAATGGTCCAGCACGTTGCCGCTCATGCGGAGGAATTGCAGGCCACCAGCGAACAGATTCTGGAGAATACACGTCTGGCGGTAAAGAATTCGTCTCAGATCAACAAGGTTGCCGGGTTCATTCGTGAAATCTCGGAACAGACCAACTTGCTTGGGCTTAATGCCGCTATCGAAGCTGCGCGTGTAGGTGAAGCCGGAGCAGGCTTTGGTGTGGTCGCAACGGAAGTGCGCAAACTTTCTGTCGATGCCAAACAGGCTACCAGCGATATTGATATCAGCTTAAAAGATGTACAACAGGTTATTAAACAGATGGAAGTCGAAGTATCCCAGATTGCAGCTTCTTCTCAGGAGCAAGCCACGCTCGTATCCTCCTTTACGGATGTCATCGAGAAGCTGAATGAAGCGGGAGAACGCATGAAAGCTCTGTCTGAACAACTCATCAGTTACTCTGTGAACGATTAAGGGCAGGTACATCTCCCGATAGGATGGTTACCCATTCCACCAGAAATACTGAACATTAACTACTTTATATGTAATAAACAGGACTTGGAATCCCCGTCCCCGTGACGGAAATTCTAAGTCCTGTTTCATTTGTCTTTTTATCGTGTATGTGGATCTCATGTTGTATTTGTATCCGTTATTTCTTCGTTATTTAGCAACTTCACTTCATTTTGTTCCTACTACCTCGGCCTCCGACTCCCAGCATTCCACTTCGCCCGGAATGTGAATACGGTCCCGAGTAAAGATCGGGTCACGTCCTTCGGCCTTTTGTTTCTTGTAATCTTTCAGCGCATCGAATGTCACCTTGGACAGCATCAGGATGGCAATCAGATTCACCACAACCATCAGCCCCATGAATAGGTCGGCCAAATCCCATACCAGCTGGACCTTGGCAACGGCACCGAACAGCACCATCGCGATAACACACACACGGTATACCCACAGCCAACCTTTATTGGATTTGATAAACTCAATATTGGTCTCCCCGTAGTAATAATTCCCGATGAGCGTACTAAAGGCAAACAGGAACACCATCACTGCCAAAAATCCGGACGCCCATGAACCCATATGCACACTTAATGCCGCTTGAGTTAATTCAATTCCACCCAGATTGGAACCTTTGTATACACCTGATAGCAAAATAATCATGGCCGTGCTTGTACAAATGACCAAGGTATCCGTCAACACGCCAAACGCCTGAATAAGCCCTTGTTTGACCGGATGTGTTGTATCCGCCGTAGCCGCAGCATTCGGCGCACTACCCATACCCGCCTCATTGGAGAACAAACCACGTTTGACACCATTCATCAGCGCGGCTCCAAGTGTACCACCAGCGACCTGTTCAATGCCGAAGGCATTTTTCACAATCAGCGCAATCATGGCCGGAAGCTGTGTGATGTTCGACAGAACAACAAATGCAGCCACGCCAATATACAGCACAGCAAGAACAACGACGATGTATTCGGACGCCTTGGCAATCCGTTTAACACCACCCATGATGATTGCCGCAAACACAACGGCCATAATAATACCTACCGTCAACCGATCGATGCCGAATGAATTTTTGAATGCGACTGTAATCGTGTTGGACTGCACAGCATTAAAGACCAAACCGAACGACAACGTGATGAGAATTGCGAACAATATCCCCATCCATCGTTTCCCGAGGCCACGCTCCATATAATAAGCAGGACCCCCGCGGAATCCGCCCTTATCTTTGATTTTATAAATTTGAGCAAGTGTACTCTCCACAAAACTCGAAGCTGAACCAAAAATCGCGATAACCCACATCCAGAATACAGCCCCTGGTCCCCCCAGTGCGATTGCCAGTGCAATACCTGTAATATTCCCGGTTCCCACGCGCGCTGCCATACTGATACAGAATGCCTGAAACGGCGAAATTTTGCCGGGCTCCTTGCTCTTTGGCTCCTTGAGCACTTTCACCATATCTCCAATCATGCGGAATTGCATGAACCGGGTCTTGGTCGTAAAATACAAACCACATACGACCAACAAGATGATTAACAGCTTGGACCATAGAAAATCATTGAAAACTGCAATAATATCTTGTATTGTTTGCTCCATTGGCAATGCCCCTTTTCGTTGATGGTTCGTTAAAAAGCGTTCCCCAGCTGTATGACTGAGCGAAAAATTCTCATACTACTTCATAAAGGCATGCAGTTCTATCGCCTCAGACGGACCGTTTTGTGCTGAAGTACGATAGGTTAAGAGATCGTTTGTACCATTCTGCATATCTCGGAATCCACAATTTCGGATGTTACCTATACTACAGGGGCATCTACGGAAACCGACAAATACCTACACAGAAACATTTAAATTTTTTATAAATAAGCAACGTTTATCCATTCACTGTCACTTTATCTGACATATTTGTTAGCATGCACGGGTCTTCACATCAGGATATACAACCAAGTATGATAATAGGGGACATTAATAGCAGGGAAAGATCATTTATAGATGCAGAGAACGGAATATATAGGAGTTAACTTAATCAGAAAGGAGGACACGGAAATGCGTTATTTTATTGTGGATGATGATCCTGGGATTCGATCCATGCTGATGGATATTATTGAAGATGAGGGGCTCGGCGAGATTGCGGGGGAAGCTGAAGATGGAGCTCATATTCATGCTGAACTGCTGGAGCTGCATAAGGTGGATGTACTGCTGATTGATCTGCTCATGCCGCAGCGAGACGGGATTCAGACGATACGTGCACTTGAAGGAATGTTCGATGGCAAGATCGTGATGATCTCCCAGATTGAGTCGAAAAATATGATCGGGGAAGCCTATTCGCTTGGCATCGAATATTATATTACGAAGCCGATTAATCGGCTGGAGATCCTGTCTGTTCTGCGTCTGGTGGACGAACGTCTGCGTATGCAGCAATCCATCGCAGATATTCAGCGTACGTTGCAAGGACTGTCTAGACTGCAATCTTCCGAACGTGCTTCAACACCAGCCCCCGACAGAACAATTACGACCGCAGGACATTTCCTACTATCCGAGATGGGCATGATCGGAGAAGCGGGCAGCAGAGATTTGCTGGACATGCTGGAATACCTGGAGCAGATTGAAACGGAGGAGCATAAGCTCTCTCCATACACGTTCCCATCACTTAAGGATATCTTCCAGAATGTAGCCATACGCAAACTGGGTTCCGATGCCTCACCAGCGGAAGTAACGAAGGAGATTAAAGCATCTGAGCAGCGCGTTCGCCGTGCAATTTTCCAAACATTAAGCCATGTCGTATCGCTCGGACTCACGGATTACACACATCCGAAGTTTGAGAATTACGCGTCGAAGTTCTTTGACTTTACGGAGATTCGCAAGAAAATGCTGGAACTACAAAACAATGTGGAGCCCTCCTTGTCCCAGACCCGCATTAATACCAAAAAGTTCGTTCAGGTACTGTATCTGGAAGCCAAGCGGCTGTTGCATTGAGGAGTAACAAAAAAAACATGCGCTCATGATTGAACTGGAATGATACAGCATTCGTTCTTCCTGCTGTCTATTCCAGCTATTATCATGTGCGCATGCAAAAAAAGCTCATCTATATCCATCAAGCCCTCGGCTTGCTTAAGTGCATTCGATTATACTCATTGATCAATTCATCCAGTACCATGGACTGCTGAAGCACATCGGGATGTCCAAATCTACCCTCGTTATGCTCTACCAACATATGAAGGTTATGTCTGGCTTTCTCTATTTGATTTTTCAATTCCAAACTCATAACCATCGCGTCTAATCCCTCCCTATTTCTGTGTTACATTTTAGGTTTTCCTGTCAATCTATAGTTGGATTAACATATGGCATAGTTCACATGGATGTTTTGTATCCTTCTCCAATTTTTGAAAGTCTCTATAGCTATTCCTAGAAGACGATCCGAAAATGGCTCTGGAACGCCTAATTGAAGGCCAGATTACAATTTCACGAGCAAATTTTCCCCACTAACTTCATAATCAAACAGTTGTGTCATTATTGTGTATGTTAAAAAAACCAAAAAAAACACCTCTCGATCTAAGGCTTACCCAAGGGGTTATCCTATATCGATAGAGAGGTGCTTTATCGTTAGATTACTTTAATCAATGTGTGACCTTCACTGTGATGACTTCGCTAGAAACCGATCCACTTTCGTTAATCCATTCCACAACATATTCATACTCGCCAGGTGCACGATCTTTGATCACTGTTGTTGCTGTCTGTGCATTCGGAGATGCTGCAGTCAACGGTTGGCTGTCGATCTCTTGACCATTCTCAGACAAACGATAGGAGGTGGCATTTGTGCCCCACCACATATTCATCGTAATCGTGTAGTTTCCATCCCCATCCCAGTTGTCATGAGAGAGCACCGGCTTCCCTGGTGCTGCATCACGAACGATTACGGTATGCGGAGCGCATTCGGTCGTCCCTTTTGAATTGATTAGTTCGCAAGTATATACATACGTACCGTTTACCCGACCCGAAATATCCGTGGATGCCTTTTGGGCAGAAGGGCTTGAAGCCGTGAGCTTCTGCGTATCGATCAGTTCACCGTTCTCATACAATTTATACTGTGTACCGTTATTCCCCCACCACATATTCATGGTGATGGTGTATGTTCCATCCGCCAAACCGTCGCCATGTTGGTTATCGTCGGACAAGGAAGGTACACCCGGTGCACCTGTGGCTTGGTCTGCGGCGATGACTGTCACTTCCACGGAAAGCTCGGTGATGAGTCCCGCGCCGTTAACTGCTTTGGCTGTAAAGGTGTGTTTTCCCACCAGACCCGTCAGTGCAATCTCATCACCCTGTTCTACGGCCTCACCGTCCCAAGTCAACTCCAGAAGAGTAATCCCGGACTCCGGATCTTCTGCCTTCACATCAACTTGGAGTACATCCTCTTCACTCATCTGTTCCGCAGGCATGCCTGTAATGACCGGAGGTGTCGTATCTTCTACTTCTTGCGGACCACCTACATAACGAATATTCGGTGCCGCTGGCTGCTCCATGCCTACTCCAAGATGGAAGCCGGTATGTGGCGGCTGGTTATAGGCTACATTTTGCCAAGCTACCCCAAGGCGGTAGACTGGATCATGCATCAACGTGCGAATACGCACATCCGTCTCATCTGTCGTCGTATAAATGCGTAATTCCGAGCTGTCCTGACTGCGCCACATCACTTCTTCACGCCAGTCTCCAAACAGATCTGCCTGCAAACTCGGGTTCGCTTTGGTGCTATTGTTCGAAGCTGCACCTGTTGCCGTCAGCAGATTAACTGTCGTTTGGTTCTCATAATCCCATTTGTCGATACGAATATCATCCTGAAGCTCACGCAGCAGGTCACCGTCCCACCAGATGCCGAAGTTGGTGGACGATGGAATCTTCGTCGTGATCAGTTCCCCCTGAGCACTGTAAAGCCCGGTGATTGGAATATGCTCAGCATTGGTAATGGTTGCAGCCCATACCTCAGCTCCCGGATAGTTCGGATCAATATCGGCAGCCATGCCACGTCCGGTATCGATGCCTGTGAACACACCCCAGAGGATTTCACCTGTAGCCGCATCGCGCATTTCCATACCATACTTAGAATCTTTATGTTCGTGTACGTCGAATACTTCCAGTCCTGGACGTGTCGGGTCCAGATCACTCAGATGCATGGCATCGCCATGACCGAGTTTCGTATTGTAGAGCGGTTTGCCATTATCGTCGATGGCCATCGCACCAAATGTAATCTCATCCTTGCCGTCGCCATCCACATCTGCAACCGAGAGATTGTGATTCCCTTGGCCTGCATACTCGCCGTAGCCATCGTCGCTTGAGTCAAAACGCCATACTTTGCTTATCTTTCCATCACGGAAATTGTAGGATGCCAGCACAGTACGCGTATAATATCCACGGCTGAACATGGCACTTGGATGTTCGCCATCCAGATACGCTACCGCTGCCAGGAAACGGTCCACCCGGTTTCCATAGCCATCGCCCCAGGAAGCAACATCTCCACGCGGCGGATCATATTCCACCGTATCCAGTGCTGCTCCGGTTTCACCATCGAACACCGTCAGGAATTCATCACCAAGCAGAACGTAACCGGAACTGTTCCGGTGGTCTGCATTGGCGTCTCCAATGACTTTTCCTTGTCCATCGACGGTACCATCTGCGGTACGCATCATCAGTTCGGCTCTGCCATCACCATCGAAGTCATAAACCAGGAATGGAGAGTAGTGCGCACCCGCACGAATATTCGGCCCCATATTGATGCGCCACAATCTTGTTCCATCCAGCTTATAGGCATCCATATATACAATACCGGTATATCCGGATTGGGAGTTATCCTTGCCGTTGTTTGGCGACCACATCAGAACAATCTCATATTCGCCATCACCATCGACATCGCCCACGCTGGCATCACCCGCATAATACGAATACGGCTGCCCGTCTTTCGTATAGGCATCAGCAGGCTTTTGCAGAGGTACAGACAGGTATTGCTCCTGCCAAACGCCGAATTCCTTCGTTGCCGCTTTTTCAATGCCGTTTTCTACCGTCATGACCCGGTATTTGGACGCATCGGTGCCTTCGGCATCCGTAAAGTTGGTGCTTCCCGTTATCGGTTCATCGTTAAGCTTCACACCATCCCGATACAAATTGAAAGCAATGGTCTCGGCATCCAAGCCTAGCATGCGCCAGCCGATATAGTTGCCGTTTTCTGTTTTTATAGCCACCGGAGCACGGTCCAGATACTCCATTTCACGATTCAGCGTCGTTGCTACTGGTGTTTCGAGTGCAGCCGAAAGTTCGGATACCCCTCCCGCATTCACAGACGCCACTTTATAGAAATAAGGAATGGTGCTGAGAATGGTGGAGTCTGTGTATGTCGTCTCCTTGGTGCGAGCGATTAGATCATACGGTCCATCCTGCTTCACAGCACGATAGATTTGGTATGCACGCGCTCCTGTTGATTCCGACCAAGTGATGGAGACGTCATTTTTGTTGATGCTTTGTAACGACAGACCTGAAGGAACCTCTGCCTTGTCTACAGATGAATCAATCGTCGATACAGGCAATGCATTGGATGCTACCGATTCCGTACCTGTACGATCCGCAGCCGTTACCGTATATACATAATTCATGCCCAGGTCAATCTTATTATCGGTATAGGTTGTTGCATCCGTGGTTCCCAGCAGCTCGGCCTTGGCCGCTCCAGTTGACTGACGGTATACCTTATACTGTACGTCATCGGCAATAGCATCCCACGACAATGCAGCGGTGATCGGATCACTCTCCAGATCCAGGCCATTCAGTTTCAGATTGGAAGGGGCCACCAATACAGGTGTAATCTCAAGTCCATTGAGATGCGCCGTAGCCCCACTGAAGACCAGATTCATCTGCCCGTCCTGCACGGTAATCTGGTTGATCACTTTTTCGGCAATATTCTGGGCACCTGAAGATACGGTTCCATAATCTTTGCCTTCGATGTTAATGTTGGTTTTTGCTGACCCAATCCAGTCCCCAGTGTACGTCTTGACCGAATAGGTACCATTCGGCAGATCCACTTTGAATTCATATGATCCGTTAAAATAGATCACGAAGTCACGACGCAGGTTATCCGTCGCACTGCCACGATCCCGATCCGCCATATTGGCGGAAGACGTTAATCCATAACCGCGTTCTGGTGTATACAGCGTATTCCGATTGACTTCCGTATACCCTTCAGCAACCGGAGAACCTACCGGGCCAAAGTCATATCGATACGTTGCCGATTTGGTGGTGAAGCTGACTTCATCCGAAGGATCGGATTCGCCGCGGCCATTCACAGCCGTTACTCGAACTGTGTACGACTTACCTTCAACCAAACCGCTTAGCGTTAAAGTAGGTACGGTTGCCGTTCCTGCCAGTTTGTAGGCAGTTTCCGGCTCTGTTGAGAGCTTACGGTATACTTTGTAGATGTCTGCGGTGTCATCCGCCGTCCATTTCAATACCGCTCCGGCGTTGCTAATGCTGCCTGCCTTCAATCCAGCAGGTTTGGCAGGCAATTCAGCTGGAACTTCAGCATCCTGAACCGCTTCCGATAACGGCAGATCCAGTTCACGAACGGCACCTGCAACCAAACGGGCAATCTGAATCGCTCCATATTCCTGGAAGTGCGTATTATCCGTTGCCCCGTTCGGGAATGCCTGATAGATGCCTGGTGATACATGGAGGAAGACAGACAATGTCGCTTCCGGTCCAATGGAATCATAGTACGCAATGCTGAGTGCGCTCAGATCGATCAGCTTCACATTTTTCTCGGAAGCCACCTCTTTCATCGCCTGCACATATTCAGGGAAGGATACATTGAACTTGCCTGTGTCTGCGTTAAAGTCCCTGCGACCCATTGGGGTGACCAGAATTGGGGTAGCTCCCCGCTGCTGCACGCCGTCTATGTAGGTTTTCAGATAGTTTTTGTAATCGGCGGGTGAAGCATAACGGTCAGGAACACTGATCGTTGCATCGTTGTGTCCGAACTGCACGAACAGATAATCTCCCGGACGAATGAGGCGCAGAACCTCATCTAGTCGGCCTTCGAAAATAAAGGATTTGGAGCTGCGTCCACCGATGGAATGGTTCTTAATCTCCACGGCATCACTGAAAAAGGACGGGAACATTTGTCCCCAACCCGCTTGGGGCTCCCAATATGGATTATACGTCTGCATCGTGGAGTCACCCGCAAGGTACACAGCAGGTTTGTTCCCTGCCTCGCGTTCCTGTTGTTTGGTGATCACGAGCGCATTGATATTAGCGGCCGTTCCGGAGAATTCAAAGTTCATCTGCCCATCCACCAGGGCAATATCGAAGCTCATCTCCAGATATTCACCCGCTGGCTTGGTATTCTGCTGAACCTTGTTCATGCTCTCCACTTTGATCGCAATATCTGTGTTGCCTGCACTGTCGCCAGCGACAAGGGAGACGGTATAATCACCGTTTGGCAAATCCACCTTGAATCCGCCCCCATCGGCGATTTTGGCAAAATCGGATTTAATCGGATCACTTGTACCCCGATCCTGTACCGTTACCTTGGATACATCGGTGAATCCATAGCCACGTTCCGCCGAATACGCAGACGTTGCGTCCACACCTGTATATCCATTCGCAACAGCTCCTGAACCAAAATCGAATTTATAAGTGCCTCCACCGGCAGCTTCATCAGCCGATACGGCTGCACTTGCTGTTGGTGTGCCAAGCATTGTTCCCCACCCCAGACTGGAAATTGTAAATACCCATAGGAGCAAAACCAAACCAACCTGCCGCGTCTTCGCGATCATGAACACCCATCCTTTCGTTTCCTCATCATAGAATGATTAAAGCCAGAACGATGGTACAACCCATAAGTAAGCGCTTGCATTTTGTCGTTTAAAAAAAGAACTACTTTTGATTAACGGATCACCTCTTTAATTTTTAATTTTCAAATTCTTTAATGCTTCACATCAGTAAACTTTGAGGCAAAGGTTTTCATTTCCCCTCGATACTATCCCTTCTTCCAGGGAATGAACATGTAATTTTCCGTCTTTTTCCACCAATAAACCGATTTCTTCGTTCTTGATCTCTAACACATGCCTTACAAGGGAAGGGATAATGCCCCAAAAGGTAATAAAATCCCTTTTCATACGAAATACATTCAGGTACAATAGGGCGATGTGTGTGTCCGGACCAGGCGGATACGAAATACGAAGTATAGAGGACGGTTCAGTTCGAACGGATCATCCTGATTTGATTATTTGGAGGCTCATCAACACCATGCAAACCGATTCACAGACTAAAGTCAAAATCATAAACGCCGATCCCAGCGCGATGGGATTATTTGGGTTGGCCATCGTCACTCTGGTCGCTTCCTCCCAAAAGCTTGGCATTACAGACGGCCTTAGCTACGCCATTCCTTGGGCGATTTTCCTCGGTGCCTTTGCCCAGCTGTTCGCTTGCATTCAAGATTCCAAACGCAACAATACCTTTGGTACAACTGCCTTCGGCGCATACGCATTCTTCTGGTTCGCGATGGGTGCCAACTGGCTGATCAAAATGGGCGTGTTTGGCTCCACTCTTGCGGAACAGGCAGATGGCAAGCAGCTCGGATTTGCTTTTGCCGGATACCTCGTGTTCACCCTGTTCATGACGCTGGGTGCCGTGGAAGCCAACAAAGTATTGCTCATCATTTTCATTCTCATTGACTTCCTGTTCCTTGGCCTGACCTTTGACGCGTTCGGCGTAGCTCCTCATATCTTCCATACCATCGCAGCTTATGCTGAAATGGGAATCGGAATCGTGTCGTTGTACGGCACAGGTGCTTCCGTACTGAACGCTCACTTCGGCTATACGTTCTTGCCCATCGGCAAGCCGGCTGGCATTTTCAGACCCAAGGCTTAATATACAGCATCAAACCGCCAGCGCGCCGGTCCGCGCCTGGCGGTTTTTTTGAATCACGCTTCACTTGAATAGGGATACAGCTTCTTTTTTACTTTTTACCATTTTTTTCATTTCTTTTTCTGAAAAAAAAGTATAATATTAACATGTGATATACAACATTCTACTAGGTGAGGGAGTTTATAACAAATGAGAAACAAAGCAAGATCCGCAGTTTTATCCTTAGCACTAGCCGCAACTTTGGCGATTCCAGCAGTAGTTAGCGCTGATAGCATCCAGCTAAATCCGGCAGATGAGACAACGCCACCAATTGTTACTCCGTTCTCTGTTGGTAACCAACAGCCGCTCACAACTGTGAGCGCTGCTACTTCTACCGCCCCCGCTTATTTCTCGGTTCCAGCTGGTTACGGACATGGTAAATTCTACTTCCTAAACAATGGAACAAGCAATCTAACTGTTACGATGAAACACTCATCAGGATTAGAGTACATTGCAGCTACTGTTAAGCCGGGAGCAGCATATACTTGGAGAAGCACGGCGGATTATCCGCAAGGTATGCGCGGTGGTGATTATACCATCTCATTCCATTGTTCCAATGGTGTAAATGTAAAGTGGTCTGCATTCGCTTCCAATAGCGCCACTGAAGCAAACGGATAAAACATTAAAATCCCTTACGACTGATTATTCACAAAAAAGGATTCGAGGCCATTATCGGCAGCTCGAATCCTTTTTTGTGTATTCGAAATGTAACAGTGTATGACAGTCTATTATATTGGTACATCAGACGGCATGTCGTCGACGTTAGAAGCGCCCTAGCTTCCGATAATATCGGTGAACGAGCAGGACTCAAGCAGTCGGCTATTGCCCGTCTGGAGAGCTCCGCGCAGACTCCGCGCTTCGATACGCTCCAGAAGGTGGCTTTTGCGCTTGGCTTGCGCTTTGAACTGGTTCCTGATGGCGAGGAAGAAGTGACCGACACCTATACTAGAACTAACATATAGAGAGGATGGACGTGGCATATCTTGCAGCGTCCATCAGCCATACTGTCAGGAGGACTACAAAGAATGAGAGAGATACCTAAACCTACGGAATTAGATCAAGTGGAGAGAAAGTATGTGCGCGAAACACGTTGTTTCAAGACGGCAAGAGTATTTCCAACCGATGTAAATAACCATAATACCTTGTTTGGCGGCAAACTCATGTCTTATATCGATGACATTGCATCCATCGCCGCATCCAAGTTGTGCCGGGTCAATACCGTTACGGCTTCGACCGATTCGGTCGATTTCTTGTATCCGATTAATCCGACGGATTCGGTGACGTTGGAATCCTTCGCATCGTGGACGGGACGAAGTTCGATGGAGATTTTTGTGAAGGTGATCCGCGAGGATCTGAAGACGGGGGAGAAGAAGATTGCGGCGACCGCATTCCTTACCTTTGTCGCTTTGGATGAAAATAACCGTAAACTCATTGTCCCTCGCATCATTCCGGAGACGGAGGAAGAGAAGAAATTATACGAGACTGCTCCAGCCCGGGCGGCCATGCGGAAACAACGGCGGGCAGAAAGCAAGAACTTCGCCGACTTCCTCACCGTTAGTTATCCTTGGGAATAAGAGAATCAGGCACGCTATTCAGTCCTGAAGCATGCGTTCATGAATGGTCCGGCCCTTCTGCCCTGGTTCAATCAGGAGACGGGTCGGTTTGATGTTAATTAGCGCGGTCAACTGTTCTCCCATGTAGTGGGAAGAATACTTGAACCCAATCTCCGCCCAATGCATAATCACACCAACGGTCGCAGATACCAGGTAACTTAGCATGATATCGTAATTAATGGTGTAGTCGCTATCTTCGGTCACCAATACAAAATCCTCGGTTAAATATGTTCTGAACATATTGCAGAGTCTCGTTCCCATATCCCCATGCATCGTCATCAAGGCTCGAAAGATATCCTGATGTGCTTCGATATATTCAAATACAGGCATCGTTGATGGCAGCAATGCCGTCATATCCACTTCTTTTAACTCCGCGTAAGGTGATGCATAAGCTTGTCCCACGCCCTGCATGAAATCATCCAGAATGAATTGCAATAGCTCGGGTTTACCAGGAAAATGTAAATAGAACGTTCCCCGGTTATAATCTGCCCGCTCCGTAATGTCACGAATCGTGACGGCTTCAGCTCCCTTTTCCAATATCAAAGAAACTGCCGCAGCAATGATGGCATCCTGCGTTCTTCGTGCTCTCCGATCCTGAGGGTGTTCGATAATCAACATTTCCACCTCCTCTGTCCATTATTGTAACCTAAATGAACACCGCTTACATCTCTGTCCGATAGCTGACATATGCGCTGTCAATGATGATTGTCACATTACTATGTATATCTTAACATTGAGATAGGAACGATAGACCACAGGTTGAATGTTCACTCACAGTTCACCTGATTTCATTTTATAAGGAGCGAATACATGATGAGTACATCATATACCCAAACAGCCGTTATTACAGGAGCAGCCGGAGGCATCGGTAAAGAATTGGCACGCCGCCTTGCTGAACGCAAAATTAATCTGGTGCTGGTCGACCTGAACGAAGAAGCCATCCAGCAAACCATCACGGATCTGAAACTCGACAAAGAGCACGCCATTGCAGTGAAAGCAAACGTATCTCAGGAAGCCGACGTGAAAAACTATGTGCAGCAAGCACTTGATACGTTTGGTCGTATCGATTATTTTGCCAACAATGCCGGCATTGAAGGTCCAACCGGACTGATCGAGGATCTGAGCGTTGAAGCGCTCGACCTCGTATATAACGTCAATGTGCGCGGCGTATTCCTTGGTTTGCAGAACGTCATCCCTGTCATGAAAAAACAAAAATCTGGTGCGATTCTGAATACCTCTTCCCTCGCAGGTCTGATGGGTGCTCCAGCCGTATCTCCATATATTATGTCCAAACATGCCGTGATTGGCCTCACCCGCACAGCAGCGAATGAACTCGCGCCTCATGGTATTCGGGTTAACGCGGTATTGCCAGGCACCATTAATACCCGTATGATGCGTCAAATCGAAGCAAACTCCGGTAATGTGGAAGATTATCAATCAGCTACCGTATCCGCAATTCCGATGGGCCGCTATGGTGAACCGGAAGAAGTCGCAGCCATCATGAACTTCCTGTTATCCGAAGAAGCTTCGTATGTCACCGCTTCGCTCTATACTGTCGATGGCGGTATGATGGGTCAATAAGAAGAATGGGGCTAGCCTAACTTAGCTGACGCTTTAAAGGGTATTTCCGAGTGTACAATCCAAAATGACCTCAATTCCCACAATAACGTGGAGGCTGAGGTCATTTTTTTAATAGATTGATTTAAATTTAATCCACGTAGCCTGCGAGACCTTTTTCCATCAAGTAGTCCATTTCAGCATCCAGTATGCCTTCAACGGTTAGTTCATCCAGCTTTACATCTTTGCGGCTCAAAATGTAGTCGGCCAGATCGTCACCGTCGATATCCACGTCGCCTTTGGCATTTTCATGCGCCTTGTTAATGTACGCCTGCTCGTGCTTCAGGACAAGAGCGATATTCGCTTCGCTTGCCTTCGTCTTCTCTGCAATATATGCCTTCATTTCCTGTTCATTCATTGAATTTGCTTCAGTCACGTTAAAGTCAGCTCCTTGATTCATACGTTCTGTTGCCATTGTAGCATAGGTTAACCCACAACAGACATGCCTTATTCCTTATCCCTAGGATAAACGAACGTAAAATGTTGCACCTTCCCCTACTACACTGCGGGCGTAAATCTCACCTTTGTGCTGCTCCACGATCGACCTTGCAATTGCAAGACCCAATCCATGTCCACCATGTTTCCGTGCTCTGGAGGCATCCGTGCGATAGAAGCGATCGAAGATCCGGTCCAGATGTTCGTGTGCAATGCCTTCTCCCGTGTTGGAAACGGCCAGCACGACGTCATTGTTCTGTTTCTTCAACGATACGTTGACGGAACCTTTGGCTCTGGAGTATTTCACAGCATTATCGAGCAAAATCAGAATGACCTGCTTGATCTGT
Organism: Paenibacillus marchantiae; assembly: GCF_028771845.1. Classification (NCBI taxonomy): domain Bacteria; kingdom Bacillati; phylum Bacillota; class Bacilli; order Caryophanales; family Paenibacillaceae; genus Paenibacillus; species Paenibacillus marchantiae. The sequence goes on from NZ_CP118270.1 coordinate 877,602, forward strand.
TCGCTGTTGCCATGAACCATGAGCTGCGGCTCAATGCTGTAGTCCAGGGATATATTTTTCTCAAAAATCACGGCCTCCATCGTTAAGATAATCGTCTCCACCGCATCGCTCATATTGAATTTGGCATGAATCATCGAGGATCTTGAATCGTCAATTTGAGTCAGATATAACAGATCATTCGTCAGTCCCGACATGCGTTCCGTCTCCGACTTGATGTAATGCAGCCATTTGGCTTGATTCTCAATCGTATCCTCCCGGTTCGCGAGAAGCACATCTGTGTTGGTATTAATGATCGCCAGCGGCGTTTTCAACTCATGTGAAGCATCGGCTATGAACTGCTTTTGCTTTTCAAAGGCTTCCTTAACCGGGGTAATAGATCGATTGGCGAAATAACGGCTCAGGAAGTAGATGACGATCAGCATGATCAAACCCACGACGGCAAAAGTATAAATCAGATTCGTAAGGATGCCCTGTTGGGCCGTCACATCGATGAACACAATCATATGCCCTGTGCTGCTCGGGTCGATCACATAAGCCCAGTCCGTTCCATTGAGTGTAAACTGTCCGGTCTTGCGATCCAGATCGTCGACTTTATTCACCTTTTGCAAAGCTTCAGTATAGAACGTGTCATCCATATCAAACCTGGAGTGTGCATCCGTGATTTTCCATTCACTGTCCGTCTTGACCATGAACGATACAGAGCGTCCTGGCGGTGAATTCGGATCACTCCCTGGTGCTCCATTCGCAATGGAATCGGACGGTAGTGATCCCGTCCCCGAATCTCTGTCATCACCGCGAGGCATCTTGCTGGAGTTGTAAGGCCCATGATAGAAATCCGACACTTTGAACAGTTCCATGTTGGTTTCCCGCTGTACATTCTGGTACGTAATGATGTAGATCGTGGCAAAGGCAACCAGCATCATAATTGATATGGATACCAGGTTCACGATCAGAAATCGGTTTCTGAGTTTCTTGAACATCAGGACGTCACCTCAAGTACGTACCCCACACCCCGAATCGTATTGATGCGGACCGAGGAGTTCAGGAAGGTTAATTTTTTGCGTAAAAACGAGATGTACACCTCCACATTGTTATACTCCACTTCCGAATCGAAACCCCACAATTTCTCAATAATCTGCTCTTTGGAAGTAATGGCCTGTTTGCGCGTGATTAGCAGTTCCAGCAGTTCATTCTCTTTCAGATTCAGCTTGATCTCCTTGCCTTGCACACTTAGCTTCAGCTGCGTTGTGTTCAATTCGACGTCACCGAACTTCAGTCCATCCTCTGGAACGACTTCTCCCTTCCTTCTCAGGGCTGCCCGAATCCGTGCGAGCAATTCCTCCGTGGCAAAGGGCTTTGCTATATAATCATCGGCTCCATAATCCAGCCCGGTCACTTTGTCTGAAATTTCTCCTTTGGCTGTGAGCAGAATGACAGGCGTATGATTGCCTTCGCTGCGCAGTTTCTTCAGCACGGTAATCCCGTCCATTTCCGGCATCATGATGTCCAGCAGCAACAGATCATAGATTCCACTCAGCGCATAATCCAGACCCGATCTCCCGTCATGCACCATGTCTACAGAGTAATTGTGTTTTTTCAATATTTGCGATACGGCTTCTGCCAAATGAACCTCATCTTCCGCAATAAGTATTCTCATCGGTTCTTCATTCCTCTGCATGAATTGGTTTCGATATATGTCAATCTATTATACCAACGATTGTAGCAACCGAACCTTGAATCAATCTTAATTCCACTTTTTTCGCGAACTATTAAAGGAAGGTAAAAAAAGATCAACGGAATGTAAAATCATTTAAGATTCATTCAAGGTTGGGGCTCTAAGATACAGACATGGAAGCAATACACGATGCAACAAAACATACAAAACATGGATGAAAGGACTGAACCCCAATGGCAATTGAAGTATTCAACCGATATGAGAGCAAGTATCTTCTCACCGATGAGCAGTACGAGAACTTCTACACCGACTTGCTGAAGTATATGGAGCTGGACGCCTATAACAAGAAACACGAGTTTTACTCCATTAGCAACCTGTACTTTGATACTCCGCAGGATTCCCTGATCCGCGCCAGTCTCTCCAAACCCAAATACAAGGAGAAGCTGAGACTGCGGGCATACGGAGTTCCTGAAGAGAATGCGAAGGTATATCTGGAGATCAAAAAGAAAGTATTTGGCCTGGTGAACAAACGCCGAACTGCCCTGAAGCTGGATGAAGCCTACGAATTCGTACGGACAGGCAAAGCGCCTGATCTCGCCGATTATATGAACAAACAGGTTGTCGAAGAGATCAAGTATTTCCTCCGGCTGTACGATCTGGAACCAAAAGTATATCTGGCGTATGAACGCAAAGCGTTGTTCGACAAGAACAGCCGCGATCTCCGCATCACCTTTGATACCAACATCCGCAGTCGCAGATACGATCTGAAGCTGGAGCAAGGGGATTACGGTGAACCACTGGTGAAAGATGGACGCTGGCTGATGGAAGTAAAAGCCGAGAAAACCGTTCCGATGTGGCTCTCTCAACTGTTATCCGAACACGGCCTATATCGCACCGGATTCTCGAAATACGGCAATGAGTACAGACATCTGGCCAGAACAACCAACCTGAACTACCAGACGGAACGAGAATTGCTGCCGGGTACCGATTTCAAACCATCCATAGAACAAGAAAAAACAATCACAGAAAGAGAGCGTGTAGTATATGCTTGATTCCATTTTCAGCTCAGCTTTAACAGATACCACCCTAACTTTTAGTAATGCAATTCTAACGATCGGACTTGCCATCATCATGGGGGTCATCATCAGCCTGACGTACATGAAGACAAATCAAAGCACATATTCCCAAAGCTTCACACTAACTATGGTCGTCTTGCCAGTCATCGTAGCCATCATCATTCTTCTGATCGGCAGCAACATTGCCCGTGCATTCAGCCTCGCGGGTGCCTTCTCCATCATCCGATTCAGAAGTGCGCCTGGTGACCCGAAAGACATTGCTTATGTTTTGTTCACCATGGCTTCCGGTCTTGCCTGCGGTGTAGGCGCATTCGGTTATGCCGTAATGTTCACCATCATCCTGTGTGTACTGATGTTTGTCCTGAGCCGCTTCAACTTCGGAGCGAAGAAAAGCCAGCAAAAAACGTTGAAAGTGACTATTCCCGAGAATCTGAGTTACGAAGAAGCACTGGACGAAGTATTCCACAAATTCAATGTCGTACATGAGCTCAAAAAAATCAGAACAACCGAACTTGGCAGTCTGTACGAGCTGGTCTACAACGTCACCATTCATGAAAGTGTCAATCAAAAAGAATTCCTCGACATGATCCGTACCCGAAACGGTAATCTGGATATCTCGTTAACTATGAGTCCAACAGCCACTGAATATTAAAATTCGAAGGGAACGATATAATATGAAAAAGAAAATCATAACTGGCAGCAAACTGTGGTCCGTCGCGATGATTACTGCAATGGTTACGGCTTGCAGCGCTCCGGCAGCAACGAACAGCACTGCAAACGCCGCAGTGTCAACGACAGGGACAACCAAAACCGTATCCGTCAGTGAACAAACCTCGGTGAAGTATGCCGATCTGGTCACAATGGATGCAGACGATACCAACGTTAGCTGGAGTGCAACAGATTCCACAACGATTAAGCTGAACGGGACGACCGCTTCCATCACAGGATCGGGTGCAAAAGCAGCAAACGGATCAGTAACCATCTCTGCAGCAGGTACCTATGTACTTAGCGGCAAACTTACCGATGGACAGATTGTAGTTAATGTTGCTGATAAGGGCACCGTACATCTCGTATTAAACGGGGCAACAATCAATGATAACGACAGTGCAGCCATCTATATCCAGAAAGCGGGCAAAGCTATCATTACGCTGGAGGAAGGAACCGAGAATGCTGTCTCCGATGGCAAGACATACGTATACGCCGACGCTGCAACGGATGAGCCGGATGCAGCCATCTTCAGCAAGGCAGACCTGACGTTCAATGGTACAGGCAAGCTGACGGTTACAGGCAACTACAATGAAGGTATTACGAGCAAGGATGATCTGAAAATCGTCAGTGGCACAATTAACGTCAAATCTGCGGATGATGGCATCAAAGGTAAAGATATGGTGGCCATTCAAGCCGGTACCATTACCATTGATTCAGAAGGTGACGGCATTAAATCCACAAACGATACGGATACGACTAAAGGCTTCGTTGCCATTGCTGGAGGTACATTCAACATCCAGAGCGGCAGCGACGGCATTCAAGCGGAAACCGCATTGGTTACGGATGGCGGCACATTTAACATCGTAACCGGAGGCGGCAGTGCCAATGCACCAGAAAAAGTAGAAGAAGGACCATTTGGCGGCGGTGGCGGCGGATGGGGTGGCGGTACACCTCCAACCGATATGGGTACACCACCGGATGGTGAACCACCTGCTGATATGCCGAGCAATAATGGCACGAACGCAACAGGCGCAGCTCCATCCAGCTCTACAAATGCCAAAGCACCTGCTGATTCCAATGCGGATGCAGACACAAGCACAACAACAGAAGAAGAAACGACGAGTGCCAAAGCACTTAAAGCTGGAGTTGACCTCACCGTCAATGGCGGTACGTATACGATTGATTCCATGGATGATTCCCTACACAGTAACAACAATGTAATTGTCAATGACGGCAAGTTCAGCATTGAATCCGGTGATGACGGGATTCATGCAGATCAGGCGCTTACCATTAACGGCGGAACGATCACCATTGCCAAGAGCTACGAAGGCCTTGAAGGTGCAATCATCACCCTGAACGATGGGAATGTGGATGTGACTGCATCAGATGATGGCGTGAATGCTTCGGGTGACATAACTGCAACTGACGCTAATGCTGATGCCGATGCTGCAACCACTGCAGATGACAGTACTAAAGCAGCCGATACCGATACAACTGCAGTCTCCAACACTTCTGTTACAGAGACGACTGGCACAACATCAACTACGGATCAGTCCAATCAAAGTACAGACGCGAATAGCAATGCTCGCCCACAAGGCGGTGGGCCAGGTGGTATGCCGGGTGAATCCGCCAGCAACAGTGAGCTTCATATCAACGGCGGTTCCCTCACCGTAAATGCAGGCGGCGATGGACTGGATTCGAATGGCTCCATCTATATGACAGACGGAACGGTCATTGTGAACGGTCCAACGGATAATGGCAACGGTCCACTCGACTATGATGGTACATTCGAGATGAGTGGTGGATATTTGGTCGCTGCCGGCAGTTCCGGCATGGCACAAGGTACATCCGATACATCAACTCAAAATACAATCGTGATGACATACCCTGAAACACAAAAAGCAGGCACACTCGTTCATGTGCAAGACAGTGAAGGCAATAACATCCTGACCTTTGCTCCAGCGAAAGATTATCAATCTGTTGTGGTTAGTTCCCCTGATCTGAAGAAGGATGGATCTTACGTGATTTACTCCGGCGGAACATCGACGGGCAAAGCAGTGGATGGACTCTATACAGACGGAACGTATAGTGGTGGGACCAAAGTGGTTGCCTTCCAATCCACAAGCAATGTAACTTGGGTGAATGAATCTGGTGTTACAACTGCCAATACAGGTATGGGTCCAGGTGGAGGCGGTGGCCAAGGTGGATTCGGCGGCGGAAGAAACAGACCGCAATCGGGTACAACAACCGATACTACAGGTACAACGGGCACTACGGATACCGCGAAGTAAGTTAAGATTCAGGTCATAAAAGCCAACAAATAAATGATTAAAAACAAGGGATGTCCCATACGTCATGAATATGACGGAGGACATCCCTTGTTTTTGCTATTTTGTTCTAAAGAACCTCGTACAAGCTATTCGCTCCCAATGGATGAAGGAATAACGTTGCTGATGTTCATTAAATGCTGCATTCCTTGATTATTCACCTTTTAAGATGCGGTAGGTTTGTTAGTACTCAAAACGTATATACATACACCTTGGTACGCAACGTGTCCCGGCATGTGATTGTCCGTAGCGGTACCTTGCCTGGCAATGCAAAACAGACGCTAATCACCTTTGCTCCCGGAGGCAGCTCCCGAGTGAACTTGTCGACGAGTCGATTCATTGCTCCAGGAAACAAATAACAGATGACGCAATCTGCGTGTTCATATGAACTAGTATAGATGTTGCCACGGATGAATCGCAGCCGTCCCTCCAGAGAATGGCGCTTTCCCTTTGCTCGCCGTAAGCGGACACTTATAAAAGCAATCAGTTGGGAGGCCCATAAGGGAACAATTGAATTCTCAATACCCGTTAGCCGTTTGCCTGGACAATGCCTCACTACGTCCAGTGCGAGCGTTCCCCAGCCGGAGCCTGCTTCAATCACGTCACCGTAACCGGGAATACGGTTGACCTCTTGAATGACTGTCTGCCTGACGATGCTGGATGTGGGCATCGGTGAGATTCCATTTTTCCAACTGACCAGCACGATGGATACTACCGATATAAGTGTCACCACAGCAATCAGCCATGGTATAAATTGAAATATGAACATAACCTCAACCCTTTGGATTTTAATTAAGAGGTGGCATTTGCACCTTCATCATAACAAAAGAAGCTTCTCCAGGTCTAAAAAACCTGACAGAAGCTTCCTTCTTGTTATTCTATTTTAACTATATCTCATTCCATCCCGCTGCTCATTCCACGCATTCAGTCCGGCACATGGGACTTCATGTATACACCCTTTTTGTACACCGATTTGATTGTAAAATGTACGCCCAGCTTGCGATTCGTCCGGTAGATCAGCGAGTTAATCTCGTCAATGCCTACCGGTTCACTCTCCAGCATGCTTCGCTCCGGCCACACTTGGCCGACAATCTGCTCCCGTGTCACAAAGTGATCCAACTGGCTGTACAATAGCTTGAACAGTTGGTACTCTTTCTTGGACAGTGGAATCTCCACTTCTCCAATCTGCACCGTTTGCAGGTGATCCTGTAAACGCACGCCCTCGCCCAGCAGGTCAGATAGCCGATATTCTCTCGTTTCTTCGAGATCCCCTTCTACGCGAAGCTGAATCAAGCCGTTGACCAGGGTCAGGCTGTCTCCTTCGGCAAACGGGTATTTCTCATAAGGAACGAGGCGCTGCCCGTTCAATTCCGTTCCATTTTTACTATCCAGATCCTCAATCCAAAGTTGCTGCTGCACATCATAATGAATGCGGCAGTGCCGCTTCGATATCAACTGATTGTAGACAGACAAGTCCAGTTCGTCTCCACCCGTATAACGCCCCACTGTAATAGAACGCCCCTGGCTGACATAAGCGAACGAACCGTCACTTTCCTGCCCTGGCGTACGAATGACGATTTTTGCCGTCTCCCGCATGTTATTCTCCCACCTTCAAATATCACTCTATCTCTATGAGCGTTCCGTTCATAAATAATGATAAATTCATCAGATTTGTTCCATTGTTTGCATCCATAATAATTTATATAGTGTATACAGGCATCGTTATATGCTTTTCTCTACTATACCAGACGTTGTGCCTTTTTTCTCATAACAGTCGTATCCATGCCCTAGCCCAATCAACAAGAGAGGTCCCTCATCATGAACAAAAAAAACATTTTCATATATGTGCTGCTCGCCTTCACCCTATCCATTACATTAACAGTGCTCTCCCGCATCAATGATGATCACGGAGAATCACTGAAAGGCACAACCACAACCGAAACTTCATGGTTGCAACTGAATACCCAGCCGTAAGTATACTCTATTATAACGTGATCAACAGAAAAAACGTTTCACGAATGTCATCTTATGCTGGGTCATGCCATCCTGAACGAGGTTCGATCATAATCCGTTCATCAGAATAAGGCCCCTGGACGCTAAAAACCAGCGCTCAAGAGCCTCATTTTAATGCATATTTATGATATGGATACCGATCAGTTCATCCGATAATGACTTATGTCAAAAGCGATGTTGCAACGGCATTCCCCGTCCTCAGCGCCGCTTTTTCCTGATACCAAGTTTCCTCCACCCATACACAATAAGAGCTACAGAGCCAGCAATCCATAATAATTGCCATAACATGATACTCAGATCAAATCCCATGTTGTATCCCTCCCCCAAAGATTGTGAATGCTGTATCGAATATCCTAAAATTGGTTTTTTTCATCCTACGGCAGATCGGATTCATTAGACTGTTCTATCTCTCTAGCCTGAATTTCCTCCATCCGGCTCGACACCTTCTGATACAGATAAGAAATGCCAAGCAGCAGTACGCCAAAGCTGAAATAGGCAATGATCTTGCTGCCCGATGTAAGCAATCGCACATCATAGAACACCATTTTCCCGGTGGAAAATAACGTCAGGCCCAGACCGAGGCGCCGAATCATCACATATTTTCTTCGGAACCCGTAGGCGATGTACAGGATCGCAAGCAACAGATAGATTAGGCTAAATAACAGCCCTACATCTCCCCAATGAAACTGGACCGTCAAGAACACGGTGATGACACCCAGCAGATAGAACCCTGCGATCACCGGATACCATTCAACGCTCTTGAACTGCCCGCGGATTGCCGTGATCAGCAGATCCCTTCCTGCAAAAAACACGCCCACATTAAAGATAATTAATACGAGTAAACCTACGACTTCAGCCGCTGTGTGCTGCTGAACATCCGGCTGAAGTGCCGGCATGGATAACGTTACTGCCAGTGCAATACAACAGCCCACCGCATGCAGGAAGACGATGTAACCCTGCACGATCCGATCACGCAAAAGCCTCACTTTACTCAATCCATAGGCCATGGCAATGGTCAGCGCAGCGAACATCAGCCATTTGTAGAACAGGTATAACAGGAATGAGTCATCAACTGCTTTCATATACAATTCATTCGATTCATACAGCACATATAACCACAGATTGGCGAGTGTGATGTACTTGAATGCATTCAAAAAGCCAAGCTCTATCTGGCTATAATGATATTTCTCTCCGGATAGGGAGCCGTTGCGATCCAAGGCGTAATAGAGTGTAATAAGTAGCGCACCCAGCGTGATGCAGGAGTATTTTAGCATGAAATAGGATTGCTCCCCCATGATGAACAGCACCAGCACGTCATAGTACACAAAGGTGAACATGCACAGAAGCACGATTCCCCATCCAGCACGTTCCACCAACTTGAACCGCTTCAGATGTCCGAGCGTAACCAACAGAATTCCTTCGATCAGCCAGCCCATAGACAGCCACTTCGCACCAAACTGGAACGGTATAATCAGAATGGCAAAGGTCAGTGAAGTCACGTAGAACAATAGAAGGGTCTGTTTTTCCTGAGGCATCCTCTGCTGGATAAAACGGGCGAGCCCGAAATAGACCAGAGCAAAAATCAGAGCAAGCAAACCTTGTGCGTCATTCCAGCCCGCTGCATCGAACAATACATATAACATCAGGCAGCTGATGCTCGTATTCATGGCGAGCAGTGCAAAGTCCCACCAGGTTAACTTCACCCGATGTTTAAACGGATACGCCAGTGTAATGCCGAGATATAATGCAAATGTCACAATGGAATACACCATACCGATCTTCTCACTTGGTGAGAGCCATAACAGGATGAGCATGGACGGTGTGTTGAACAGAAAACTGATATAGTGCACGATTGGCCACCGTTTGCCAAATGAAATCCATACAATAATTCCGTTCAGGAGCAACAGATAAATCATGGCCACATAAACAGCCGAGCCTTGAAGGCCGAAATAGGCCACATAGGAGATTAACGGTAAATACCCTCCAACCAAACCAAGTGAGCAGATCGTCCTGGACTGATACCTTAACGAAAGTAGAACGGATAACGCCGAAACCAGCACCGACAAGGCAAGTCCCGTATATAACCCGATGATATGCAATAGAAAATAGCTGTAGAAAATGGAGCCAAACAGAACCGATATCCCGCCGCCCAGCAGCCCCATCGCGAACGTCTGTCTTTTACGCCGGAACAGCCACTCACCCCCGGCAAGCATAAGCGCACCAAGCAGGAAGAACGCTACTCCTTTCACCTCATCGCTGAACCAGGTCTTGTAGGAGTACTGAAAGGCTGCACCAACGCCAAGAATGATCAGCAGGATGGCGACCTTGTTGATCCAGCTCAGGCCAATCTTCATCTCCATCCGATTCTGGCGAATGCGCCGCTGAATGGTCTCTTCGCTTAAGCCTTCTTCTGCCATATGCTCATATCCTTGTTGCATCTGTCCGCGCAGCGCCTCTTCCCTCTCCCACAGGGTCTGCCTATGCAATGCAATACGTTCCTGCACCTCAGCAGCCAGATGAGCAATTCTTTCCTTCATCTCATTGGCGTCACCCTGAAGTTCCTCTGAAGCTCGGTTGAATATAGCATTCAAATTCACTTTGGCGCGGTGCTCATGCGCCACGAGCCGATCATTATGTACACTCGTCTTTCCCCGAAAGTAGGTCTCCATCTTCTCCTGGGATACACGAATGAGATTCAATTTCTCATCCAGCATCTGTTCGGATAGAGCCATGCGAAGACGGGCATTCTCCTCTTCCATTTTCCGTGTGCGTACTTCAAGCTGTTGCAGCTTGAGTTGGTGCGCTTCATATTGCGTTCGCAGTTGTTCGTTTTGCACGATCAGGTCATCGGATTGATAGTCCTGAAGCAGAGCATTATATTCCTTTACCAGCTGCTTCTGCTGCTCCTGAACCTGGTGAAGCCGATCCTTGAACTCTTTCATGAGCTTCCTCCGTTGGTTGATGTTAAATTCATTCCCTATATTTTACTATATGTATGCCATAAAATGGGGTTTAAGGAATAGAATCATTCAACCGTTTTCTGCGGATTGGAAGTCGTTACGGGATTTTTTCAAAAAGCTTACATAAAAAAGCCCGGGAATCATCAGCTCCCAGGACTCTCATTCATTGATATAGTCATTCTGCATACGTATACAAATTCCGGTCATCTTGCTGAGCCTCGGAAACTTGCTTACGCCGGATCTTTCGTATCCGCCGTCTCCGGCTCCATAATTTCGGTGGTATCCGGGTCCAGCCAGTTCGCGAGCAGGGTTCGCACATATTGAAGATCACTCTCTGACAAATCATAGTACCATGTGCCGCTGCGCGTTGCGCCTTCACCCTTCAGCATGTAATTGCTGATTGTTGGCGTGCTGTCTTTCATATATAGAGACTCGGCAAATTTCACGATGAAATCCGAGTTCATGTTGGTTGTAAAATTCGATCCAGCGATTTGGATAACGTCCGGGATCTTGGTCAGGTTTTTGACCTCAAGCGCACGATTCATGAAGGCACTTAGAAAAAGACGGTGCCGCATCGTCCGATTGAAATCGGAATCTTCCCGGTAACGCACATAGCCCAGCGCTTCTTCGCCGCTGTAGATCGGTTTGTTCGCTTCAACAAACAGCTTCTCATGTGCTTTCGATTTGTTCTCAATATTTTTCTTAATCGGCAATTCAACACCGCCAACCGCATCAACAATATCCTTGAGTCCGTTAAAATTAATCGCGGCATAGAAATCGACTTTGTTTTCCAACAAATGCTCCACGGTATCCATCGCCATCTTGGCTTCACCATGCGCATAGGCTGAATTAATCTTCGACTTCACATCCCGGCCGATAATATCGGTGTAGGAGTCACGTGGAATCGACAGGAGCAACACTTTATTTTCTTCCGGACGCACAACAGAATAGATCATGGTATCCGAACGGCTTGGTTCGTTATCCCGTTGGTCAATTCCTAGCAACAACAGCGAGAATGGATCGGTATGTTCTACAACAGGTGCATCCTTATCGCCAACAGGCTTGAAGGATTCATCGAGCGTTTCCTTTACGGTTTCCGAAGCAAACAGGTTAAATGCAAACACAACGAGTTGCTTTTGATAGATAAATCCGAGTCCCCCCAGCACAATTAAAGTACTCAGGATGATAATCAAAGGTTTCTTCCATCTCTTCTTTGGTTTCTTCGGCTTCCGTCTGGTTAAATGTGCGGCACTGTTCTCCATCATATCTCCTTTAATAACGGTCTTAGAATCATTTAACTATATTAATAACACGTTTTCAATAGATTACGTTATAATCTGCTATACAAGAAATGACAGAGAAGGAGTGATGAACGATGGAATATCGACGTTTGGGGAATAGCGGTCTGCGCGTTTCCGCACTTGGACTCGGCACCAATGCCTTTGGTAAACGGGCGGACGACCCGACTTCGATCCGCATTATTCATGCGGCACTGGATCAGGGAATCAATTTTATCGATACCGCCAACATCTACGCCGGAACAGAATCGGAGCGGATTATTGGACAAGCCTTGAAGGGCAGACGGGAAAACGCTGTGCTTGCTACCAAAGCCGGACTTCCCCGGCATGAAGGTCCCAATGGGCGCGGTTCCTCCCGCTATCATTTGCAGCAAGAGCTTGAACATAGCCTGCTGCGTCTGCAAACGGACTATGTGGATCTGTATCAGATCCATACTTTTGATCCGCACACACCGCTGGATGAGACGCTGCGCACATTGGACGATATGGTCACTTCCGGCAAAGTCCGCTATATCGGAGCTTCCAACTATGCAGCCTGGGAGCTGATGAAAGCCCTTGGTACCAGCGAGCTAAAAGGATATGTACGTTATATCTCGACCCAAACCAGCTACTCTCTGGCTGATCGCACACCTGAGCTTGAACTTGTACCGATGTGTCTTGATCAAGGCGTAGGTATCATTCCATATTTCCCGCTGGCTGGTGGCATTCTGACAGGAAAATACAACGGTGAAGCGGGCGTGCCTTCCGGTTCCAGAGCGGATACCGATCCGGCCTTCAATCGTTTCCTGCTGGAACACAATATTAAATTAGGTGAGCAGGTCAGCGAAAAGGCATCGGCGTATGGCTGCTCTCCAAGTGTCCTGTCGCTTGCATGGCTGCTGGCACGCCCTGCTGTTTCGACGGTTATCGTTGGGGCAACGAGCACGGAACAGCTGGAGCATAATCTGGCTAGCCTGGACATGAAACTGACCGATGATATAATCTCGCAGCTCGATCAACTCAGCGACTCTTTCCGTCATGGTAAGCCATTTGCGACTTATCGGATTAATTGAACCAATACAAAAAACCTCCCGGCTAAAAAGTCTGGGAGGTACAACTTCACTACACTCTGTAGTCTAATAAAGCATAGAAAAAATCTTTCTATGAATTAAACATCTGTTTTATGTTGGATAAATTCCTGCATGATTTCCATGTATTCATCCTTACGATCACTTAACACATCAAAGAACACCTTGTCCGCGGCTTCAACAAGATGAATACCTTCAAGCGCCAAGCGAGTTCCTTCCGGCGTTGTTGTAATAATATTCGCACGGGTATCGGTAAGATGACGCTTGCGAGTTATTAACTCTCTCTTTTCAAGAGCACGGAGCACTTGAGAAGTAACGTTAACATCCACATTGGCAAATTGCGCAAGCTGGACCTGAGTTACCCCCTTGCCCTCTGTATCGCGTTCATTAAGCCACACACAGGCATGCAATAATACAAATTGGGGTTGTGTTAATTCCAGAGGCTCGAGCACCCTGCGTATTTCCTTTTGCCACATCGTAGTAACCTGCCATAGCAGATACCCTGGACTTTCCTGAGCATTTTTATACCGTGAGCTTTCCATCTCATATACCTCCATCATTACACCTTGAGCTTCATCCTATCTTATAACGATTGTCGGAACGCATGCGTTTCAACGTTGTACATTTTCAGCGGAAAACATTAGCGTGAAGGAATAAATTGCTTGACCCATTGACCAAATCCATGTGGATTACGGCTCTGGATCAGGACTGTACCTTCACCTCGGAATCGGCATACCAATCCTTCTCCACTGGTCACGCTAGATAACCAACCTTGTGAAGCTTTCTCAATGCGATAATTCATATAATTGGGCCATGCGACCAAGTGGGCATTATCCACGATCACTTCTTCACCCGCAGCCAGATTAATCGCATGGATTGCACCATAGGATGATAGGAACACTGTTCCTCGCCCACTGATCTCTATAATAAAGAAACCCTCTCCCGAGAAGAGACCTTTCTTCAAGTTTTGCATTTTGGTATTCACCTGGATGCCTTCCGTTCCGGCCAGAAATCCATCTTTCTGTACGTAGAGCGAATAGGAGCCATCCAGTTCAATCGCCTCCACATCCCCCATGCTGGAGGGTGACAACAGAATTTCCGCAGATCCACCTGCAGCCGTTAATTCCTGAAAAAAGAATTTCTCGCCGCTGATCATTCGTCCGAATCCGGCAAACATACCGCCTTCAGCAGATCCCTTCAAGTCAACGGTTGGTGTCATGGATACCATGGCCCCGCTTTCTGCCTTGAACCGTTCTCCCCGTTGCAATTGCACCTTAAGCATCGCAAATGCACCATCATATAGAATTTCATAGTTCACGGCTTCATCAGCTCCTTATTGTCCGTGTTAAAATCATTTAACCCATTATCCTCTAACACTGAGAATTTGTCTCCGTATTCCTTAATAATGTGCTGATCTCCCCAATTACAAAGGGCATTCAGAATCGGTTCCAAACTTCGGCCATATTCACTCAGTTCATACTCCACCTTGGGAGGTACCTGATTATACACAATGCGGTTCACAATCCCGTCATCTTCAAGCTCCCTCAGCTGCTGTGTTAACATTTTCTGCGTAATTGCGGGCATAATACGTTTGAGATCACTAGTGCGTTTCTTCCCGTGTGTCAGATGGCAGAGGATAACGCATTTCCACTTGCCACCGATGACTCAAGTGTCGCTTCAACTGAAATATTATACTTCTTTCTGATCATGCTGAATGTCCTCCCGGAAATTGTTATTCATAAAAGCAATTGCTATATAGGCACTAAAAAGTACGTAGGGTACTAAAAAGTACGTACTATTCATTTTATGTCGAATAACTCATAATAGCATTTGCCGGTACGTAAATCTACATTCTGGGGAGTTGAACAAGACATGTTACATGATTCAAAACGCAGTACCTGGGCACTGCTGGCGCTGGCAATCAGTGCGTTTGCCATCGGCACCACTGAATTTATCAGCGTTGGTCTGCTGCCCCTTATTGCAGATGACCTGGGCATTTCCGTAACGACAGCGGGACTGACCGTTACTTTATATGCATTAGGCGTAACCTTCGGGGCACCGATTCTGACATCATTGACGTCAACGGTGTCACGCAAGACGCTGCTGCTTGCCATTATGGTTGTTTTCATCGCTGGTAACACCATGGCGGCGCTCTCGAGTGGAATTACCATGCTGCTCATTGCGCGAATTGTCTCCGCCTTGGCACACGGAGTGTTCATGTCCATTGGTTCCACCATTGCGGCAGACCTGGTTCCTGCAAACCGACGGGCGAGCGCTATTGCCATCATGTTCTCTGGTTTGACCATTGCTACAGTAACTGGTGTACCCCTGGGTACACTCATCGGTCAAAACTGGGGATGGCGCGCAGCTTTCATTCTTATCGTTGTCGTAGGTGTTGTGGCCTTTATCGGCAACATGCTTCTCGTGCCATCCACGTTGCAACGCGGAACGCGAACTGCCTTCCGAGAACAACTGAAGCTGGTAACAGGCGGACGGTTGCTGCTGGCTTTTGCCATTACCGCCGTGGGATATGGGGGAACGTTTGTGGTATTCACTTATCTGTCCCCACTATTGCATGATATCAGCGGGTATTCCGAGAAAACGGTCGCGGGAATTCTGCTGCTGTACGGGATCGCCATTGCTATCGGCAATATTATCGGGGGGAAAGCCGCCAACCGCAATCCGCTCCGAGCACTCTTCTATATGTTTATCATCCAGACCGTTATTCTGGGCATACTGTATTTCACAGTTCCATTTAAGCTGGCAGCGTTACTCACGATACTCGGCATGGGTCTGCTTGCCTTCATGAATGTGCCAGGGCTTCAGACGTACGTCGTGACGCTCGCAGAACGTTATGCTCCACAAGCCAAAGACGTCGCCTCCGCCTTCAACATCGCAGCCTTTAACGCAGGTATCGCAATAGGTGCATATTTGGGCGGTGTAATCACAGATTCCATCGGTCTGATTCATACCACATGGGTTGGTGCAATTATGGTTCTGGCTGCTGTTCTTCTGACTGGTTGGGCAAGAGCGCTTGATCGTAAACATCCCTATTCCCCATCAGAGTCGTAAGACAGGTTAGGAGGTTCGGTCAGATATCAGCCTAAACACGCGTCTTTCCTAGGTTGAAGCTGCAACTCGGAACCGGTTTCGCCTTTATTTTAATCTAGTATAATACGTTAATTCGAATTTAATCTACTATGACTTAATGAAGGAAACTAGAATTTATCGTTTAACATCGTTACTATCATTTTGATTCATAATATGAGGAGGACTTCACATGACAGCACAACATTTACAATCCACAGTAGCTTTAAATAACGGCGTTCATATGCCTTGGTTCGGACTGGGCGTATTTAAGGTAGAAGAAGGAGCTGAATTAATCGAGGCCGTTAAACAAGCCATTGCTCACGGTTACCGCAGTATTGATACAGCTGCTATATACGGCAACGAATCCGGTGTAGGCCAAGCGATTGCCGAGGCATTGAGAGAGAATAATCTGAAACGTGAAGAATTGTTCATTACGTCCAAAGTGTGGAACGCAGACCTCGGATATGATGAGACGCTTGCGGCATATGAGACAACGCTGAACAAACTTGGACTGGAATACCTGGACCTGTATCTAATTCACTGGCCAAAAGCAGGGAGATACAAAGGCGCATGGAAAGCGATGGAGCAGCTGTACAAAGCAGGCCGCATTAAAGCCATTGGCGTCAGCAACTTCCAGATTCATCATCTTGAAGATCTGTTGCAGGATGCTGAAGTGAAGCCAGCAATTAATCAGGTAGAGTACCACCCTCGTCTGACTCAAGCTCCACTTAAAGCATTCTGTGAGAAAAACGGAATTCAATTGGAAGCTTGGTCGCCGCTCATGCAGGGTCAACTTCTGGACAATCCGGTTCTGACCGAAATTGCCACTGCAAAAGGTAAATCGGTAGCACAAGTCATCCTGCGCTGGGACTTGCAAAACGGTGTCATCACCATTCCCAAGTCTACCAAGGAAAAACGTATTGTCGAGAACTCTTCCATCTTCGACTTTGAATTGTCCAATGATGAGATGGAGCGTATTAGCGCCCTGAACGAAGATGTTCGCGTTGGACCTGATCCTGACAACTTTGATTTCTAATTGATGATTCTAATTATGTCGGAGTATATTTCCTCTAGATAAACTAAGTAGGGCAAAGCCTTGTTGGAGCCTGCTTTGACATACCATAGCCAAAAACCACCGGATCAAGAGCCGGTGGTTTTTGGTCTTCCCTTTTCTTATCTTCTTCTGTTTAGCGCCGAGAAACAATCCATGTGTCATATTCTCTTTCCACTAACTAAGCTCGCCAACACTGCACATTTCAATTAAAAATGTTGTATTTCAATTTTTAACTATTGAAGCTGCCACAAGGCAGGAACGTTGGATGGTTCCCATCCTGCCAAGGAGGTGTGGGGCTGCAAACATTTATACGTCTTGCCGCTATATGTGACCAGTTGTCCCGCAGTATAAGCTGTGTTCACCTGCCATGCGGATACACCAGGATTTGTCGTTTCGGCGGCTGTCTTCACACTCACCGCGTTGCTCGCTGCAGACACGTTGCCTGCCGCATCCTTTGCTTTTACCGTAAATGTATACGAGGTATCCGCAGCAAGTCCGCTGATCGTTGCCGTCGTACCGGTTACCGTTGTTGCCAGTGTCGTTCCGTTGTACACGTCATAACCCGTTACACCCACATTGTCAGTGGATGCCGTCCAGCTCAGCGTTATGCTGGATGTCGTTTGCGCGGTCGACGCAAGGTTCGTTGGTGCAGTTGGTGCTTGCGTATCGCCTCCCGGCTGAGCCGTTGTACTTACAGTTACAGCATTACTGGCTGCAGACAGATTACCTGCTGCATCTTTTGCTTTTACCGTGAAGGTATAGGAAGTACCCGCTGTAAGTCCGCTGATTGTTGCTGTCGTTCCGGTGACCGATGTCGCAAGATTAGCGCCATTATAGACGTTATAACCGGTAACGCCTACATTATCCGTTGAAGCATTCCAAGCCAGCGTCACAGAGTTTGCCGTCACACCTGTCGAACGAGCATTCCCGGGTACGCTTGGTGCCGTCGTATCTACTGGTGGCACTGTACCTCCAGTAGGCAGATCGGCTTTCAGTTTGTTTTGGAGTGTTTTGTTACGGTCACCGCTGAGCTCCCAGAACATCGCTCCGCCGAGTCCTTTGCTCTTGATATAAGCCGTTTTATATCCAACGGACTCCGCATCGTCATAGCTGATAAAGCGCTTGTTGGACGCATTATAGAGATATGGCACTTTGGCTGTGTCATTCCAGTAACGCGTATACCCGTTTTTGTTGATGTAATTGGCTTCCAGATCGTAGAAGTCAAAGGAGCCTGCTTCCCATGTTCCAACGGAAGAACCACCCGTGCACGTCTGATACTGTCCGTTGCCTGCTTGTGCGCATCCATCCCAGCCACGACCGTAGAATGGAACACCAAGCACGAGTTTAGCGGCCGGTACACCTGCATCCAGATGCCCTTGTGCTCCGGCTGCCACATTAAATGTATTGGCATCTGGCACGCCAGCGGCTGAAGCTGCAGGATCATAGTTCAACGGCGCATTATGTGCGCTGATTTTTTGCCAAGCCCCGTTAAAATCGTATGTCATAATGTTAATCCAGTCGACGATGGCAGCAATTTTTGCAAGCTCCGTATTGGAAGCATAGGTCGCAGATGCACCGCTTGCAATCGTAAGCAGATACTTCTTGCCGTCCACAGCTCCCGCTGCATCCAATTTTTCACGGATTTTGCTCAGGAGCAATGTGTAGTTTTGCTTATCTTCAGGACGTTTGCTGTTACCATCGAGACCGCCTGATACCGGGTACTCCCAGTCCAGATCTACCCCGTCAAAATTGTACTTCCGCAGGAAGTCAACAGCAGAGTTCGCAAAGACCTCTCGAGTTGCAGCAGTCGCGGCTACATCAGAGAAACGGTTGGACCACGTCCATCCTCCAACGGAGATAATAGTCTTCAGGTTAGGATTAGTTTGTTTCAACTTGTTAAGCTGATTGATATTACCTGCAATGGGCTGATCCCACGTATCCCCTGCAAATGTCTTGCCCGTATCGATCCATGGATCGCCGAGCACAATCGTTCCGTTCGGTACATTGATCGTTTGGCTTTTTTCATTCTGACAGGTCCAGGTTACAGGATTGGGGCCCGAAGGGTCCGGATTTCCATGAATGCCGTTCCAGCAAATATCAGCAAAAGCATAGTTGATATGCGTCACTTTGGTCGGATCGATATCAGCTACATTATAGTTTCTGCCGTACGCAGCCCAGGACGGATAGTAACCAACAATTTTATAAGAATCTGCTGCTTCGGCCGTAGCAGGTTGGAGCGCGAAGGAAGGAACGATGACGGATAAGAGCAGGGACAGACCAAGGAAAAACTTTGCAGTCTTCTTAAAAGCAGTGTGTTTATTTAAATGTATCATTTAATACACAACCTCCTCTGTCTTTTGCGTGCTAAGCCCATTCAGGAATGGACGATGTGCGTTCGAGAACTGGTTATTCGTATACGCGTCCCAGTTGATTGACCAGGTCATAATGCCTTTGAGTCCGGCATAGCCCGCAGGCTGGCGCAAGGTATAGGAACCGCCGTATGATACTCCTTTGATCAGATAATTCAATGCCTTTTGCAGCTCAGCTGGCGCCGTATAGCCGCCTCCAGCCGCTTGCTGGGAAGCTGGTACGCCAATCGCGATCTGGTCCGGGCGCAGAGGACTAAAGAATGGACCCGAGCTTCCGCCTACGTTAAACCCTTGAAGCAGCATTTCGGCCATGGCGACATGGAAATCGGCTGTTCCTTGAGCGTAAGAACGTCCATCCAGCCCCACCATCGAACCGGTGTTATAGTGCTGCACATGAAGTAGGGTCAGGTCATTGCGCAAGGCATGAATCACTGGAAGATACGCCCCCCAAGGACCACCATAGTTCAGATATCCGCCTTGTACATAGGCCGTTTCCGGTGCAGCGGTCAGGACGAAATTAGCACCAAAGTGTGATTTAAGCGCTTTCACGCCGTTAATCAGGTTAACGATCTTCGGAGTCGTTGGACTGCGGAAGTCGGTATCCCCCGCATTTAAAGACAGGGAGCTTCCTTCAAGATCGATGTCGAGACCATTGAATCCGTAAGTTGAAATAATGGATTTTAGGGAATCCTCGAACTGTTGTCTCTTGGTCGCATCTGTGAGCTCAATCGTGCCATTGGCTCCCCCCATAGATATCAGTACCTTCTTCCCTTGGCTTTGAAGGTACGCAATGTCCGACTTGAACTCTTCTACCGTAGCGTTATACGGAGTAAAAGCGAGCGTTCCGCTGCCGGGTGAAATCGGCTCGGCAAAGGAGACATTAATAACATCATAAGCTGTTGAAACGTTGCGCAGTTTAATGTTGGTAGAGCCATTATCGAAGTTGTGCCAGTAGCCGATCAGCCATTTGCTGCCGCTAGGCCCAGGATTCGAAGATCCGTTGGAAGTGGTAACGCTGAGAGAGGTGCTTGCTGCGGACAGATTGCCTGCCGCATCTTTTGCTTTGACTGTAAAAACATATGTGGTGCCAGCTGTCAGTCCTGTGACTACAGCCGTAGTCGTTGAAGTGTTCGCCGCGAGAGTACCGTTCCGGTACACTTCATATCCGGTTACGCCCACATTGTCCGTGGAAGCGTTCCAGGTAAGATTGACCGATGTATCCGTGACGAGGGATGAGGTTAAACCTGCAGGGACGGTAGGTGGTGTCGTATCCGGAGTTGGAGTTCCCCCTCCCGTACCTTCCCCGACGTATTTCCACAATGCAGGCACATTTGAGGGCTCCCATCCGGTCAAAGCCGTATGGGGCTGAATACATTCATAATCTTTATTTAAATAGGTTACTAGATCTCCTTGTTTGTATGCGGTGCCTGCCTGCCACTGGGCAGCGGCGTCTGCTCTTGGTGCAAACCACGTAATAATCAGAAGAAATGCCAAAGCGAATGTAATGACCGGGCGGAATCGAACAGCTTGATTCAAGCAAAATCCCTCCTGTATTCAGATTATTTTCACCTTGCAAACAAAGCTTCACTGGTGCACTTACATGTGATCCGCGATCTATAGAGCTTATAAAACCGTCTGACGATGAGTATCGCTTCACTCCCTTCCCTTATCAAAATGGACCTTCCCTCTCGTATTCTTTTTTTGCAGACATCATCCAAATTTACAGGGAATTTACAGATCCTCACCCTGTATTTAATCAGTAAAATGCAATTGAGATAAGGGATAAATTATTTCTATGGGGGGCGAAAAATGTAATATACCGCGCAAAAAGGCCGTCTATCAAGTCATTAAGAGACTTGATAGACGGCCTTTTTTTTATTTTATAAATAAACGGATGTATCACCACGCTTATTTTAACTTCGAGGAGACTAGTTCAAATGACAGCATACCTTCGAAAGGTTGCCACCCATCCTCACCGGATAAAATAACAGGCACAGTATATTCGGCCGCTTCCTGATCACTGAGTATTTTCGACCATGGAACTCTCCCCATCACACTTCCGGCCCCAGGTCCGGCACTATGATATTCGAAGTACGCTACCGTCGCTTCCGCATCGTTCTTGTTCCAGTTATGCCAGCCCTCCTGCTTCACATGCGCCCCCATCCAGCAGTTCAGGAAGCAGACTTTGGCATGATTACGCCACGGTCTACCTAGATATACGGACTGAACGGGGGCGTTGCTGGTCAGGTCACAATCGATAAACACATAGCCATAACGTGCATCCTCTGGTGTGGAAGCAGCCGTGATCCAGCCATTCACTTCTCCCTCTGCAGCAGCAACATCGCTCAAGCGATTCTTCGCAAAAATCTCACAGCCCTGAAACACAGCCGTAGCCGAGCCAAAAATAAAATCCACATCGCCCTCAATGTAACAGTCCTCATAATATTGGCGCAGCTTCCGCCGCTCTGCCCCGTCACGCGGCCCCCCGAAGAAACTCCGGTCAATGGGCTGCTCGGGCAGCGTTCCGGTAAAGATCGTGTCCTGGTGACCTATAAATCGGCAATGCCTGAAGGCTGCCCGGTCCCCATCCACGTAGACAGCCAACGCCTGACCCACCTCACGACCAGGTCCAGCCGAGTTGATGAAGGAAAGTCCTTCAGCGGTGAAATCATCTGCACCAATAAAGGTCGTGTACGAATGAAAGGTATGATACAACTCCCCGTTCGGGAACTTCTTGAGCGCATAATCATCATACGTGATGATAGTCTGATCAGCTCCCGCGCCGACGAGGTGAACCATCGGCTTCTCGATGTGTAGTTTTTCAATATAAGTGCCTGGCTTTATGCGAATCGTATACTTTTCAGTGCAGTCGGCCGGAATCGCATCAATGGCAGCCTGAATAGTGGGAAAATCGCCGCTTCCGTCCGCAGCAACCAGGTAACCTTTCCTGTACAGATCCACATCTGATCCATGTGACAGAGGTTTGTTCATGGCAATCGCTCCATTTCCAGCGCAGCCAGCAAGAGCGGTGCCATGCCCATGAACGAGTCACTTACAATCTGCTCGCCGACATAATAACTGTATGAACCATCCCGATCCAGACTGAGCCCTGCCCCGTGACAGATCGCGTTCAGCTTCACGACTTCCTCCGTTTCTTCCATCAAACGGGACGTCAGTCCCTGCCATCCCTTCTCTGCGGCCTGCCTGAAATGCGGCTCAAGGTAACGCAAGCGGACGCCCTTCGCCATAGCATACACAAACATACTTGAACCCGAAGCTTCCAGATAATTGCCCTTGCGGAATCCCTGATCCAGCACCTGGAACCAGAGCCCGCTCTCCTGCTCCTGTACACGTACCAATGCATTACACATGCGCTCGAAGATGCCAATGATTGTGCCCCGTTGCGGATGATGGATCGGGAAGTGCTCCAGACTATCCACGATCGCCATCGCATACCAGCCCATCGCCCGGCTCCAGAAATGTGCGGAGCATCCGGTTACGGAGTCGGCCCAGATCTGCTCCTTCGATTCATCCCAGCCATGATAGAGCAGACCCGTGCGCGGATCACGCGTCTTGCGTTCGATTAGCAAAATCTGATGAGCCACTTCATCCCACAGATCAGGTCGGTCAAACGTCTTAGCATAATGCGCCAAGAATGGGGACGACATATACAATCCATCCAGCCACATCTGGAACGGATAGATTTTTTTGTGCCAAAATCCGCCCTCCGACGTTCGGGGCTGTCCAGCGAGCTGGGCTGCGAGCAGATGCGCAGCTTCAGCGTATCGCTGATCCCCGGTGGTTTCCAGCAATTCGAACAGGTTCTTACCCTGATTAATCTGATCCAGGTTGTACTCTTCCAGGGAATACGTTCCGATGGAACCATCCTCCTGAACATACAGATCCATATGTCTTTTCATAAAAGAAACATACTCTTCCTTGCCATATTGCTTGCCAGTGCGTGCCATTGCCATTAACGTCATTCCCTGAACATATGCCCACCGTTCCGAAGGAAACACATGATAGCCCTCTCCATCGCATTGCTGGCAAATCATCTCCGCTATTCGCTCCGACCAAGATAACTGCGTCTGTACTTGCATAAAAGAACCCTCCCTGGACCTTGAATGTTGTACTCAGCCTATCCTCCTTAATGCTCAGACACCTGCTGACGGCAAACTGCCGTCGAATTGCGATGATTCAGCTTCGGTTGGATAATCACCGGATAATCCGTCTGCTCATCACGGATCAACGATACGATCAACTCTGCTGCCTGTGCTGCCAGTTCATCCAGCGGCGGGCCAATGGTGGTTAGCGCCACCTCGGCATACTGCATATCCGGCAGATCATCATAACCGATTAACGAAATATCATTCGGCACATTGTAGTCGGCTTCCAGCAAAGCCCGCAGCGCGCCTCGGGTCACCAGGTTGTTCAAGCCAATAAATGCCGTTGGCGAATCTGATTCAAACGTATAATTCCGAATGGCAAAATAACCATCCTCCCAGGAGGAATGTGCAGGCAGCACATGACGTTGATCAAAATCAAGGCCTGTGCGCTGCAACGCTTCCCGATACCCTTCAAGCTTGATATTTTGGGAGTTGCCAATGAAACCAATTCGGCTATGTCCCAGTGATTTCAGATGCTCAACCGCTTTGTATATGCCCTCTTTCCGGTCAATCTTGATGTAAGGGGAATTCGGGGCTTCATCTGTACCAAGCACAAAACATGGCATGTTGAGTGTCGCGAACTTTTTCCAGAAGGCATCCCGATTGTCCAGCGCATAATCCCACAGGATACATCCATCCACGCGAAGCTGGCTAAAAACATCCAGCCCATCATCCGCGACGACCAAAATCATCTGGTATCCCCGCTTCTTCAGCTCCGCATGCAGATTGCCCGATATATTCGAGAACAACGGATTGCTCAGTTCATCAAGAACAAAACCGATAATGTTGCTTCTGCCGGTGGAAAGCTGCTGTGCCATAATGTTTTTTCGATATTGATGCTTCTCCGCAACCGCGAGCACCTTCTGCCGCGTCGCCGGTTTGATGCGGGGATCACCGTTGAGCGCCTTGGATACTGTGCTGTAGCTCACTCCCGCCAGTTTGGCAATGTCCTTAATGGTTATCAAAATCAATCAACACCTCTCAACCCTTGGGAAGCTTATTGCTGTGCGGCCTTATACCGGTCATATTGCGCCTGTCTGCCGGCAATAACCTGCTCAATGTTCATTTTTTTCAAAGTCTCAATATAACTGTCAAACTGATCCAGACTGGCATCTCCGCTTATAAATTTGAAGTTCATCTCTTCCACATATGTCGTAATATCAGGCATGGACATGCTCTCTACACTCGCCTCATCTGGCAGAGCATATACGAATGGAAACGGCTCGTGGATGTAAGGCTCCAATTCCTTGTCGAGCTTGGCATGCCATTCGGCCACAACGGAATCCGCCGAATCAGTAGACTGAATGTTCGGCAGATTCACGGGACCAATGCCGAGTTTCTGGATATAGTCATTATCTTTGCCTTTGTCCGTGAATGTCTTCACGCCATTCTCTTCGGTGTACGTATCATCCTTGATTCCCCACGTATAATACGTCTGCGCTTCTTCACTAACCGCATAATCCAAGAAACGGAAGGCGAGTTCAGGATTTTTGCTATCTTTGGAGATTCCAAAAATCCCACTCACAGGAGTA
Source organism: Paenibacillus marchantiae (assembly GCF_028771845.1). Lineage (NCBI taxonomy): Bacteria > Bacillati > Bacillota > Bacilli > Caryophanales > Paenibacillaceae > Paenibacillus > Paenibacillus marchantiae. The sequence goes on from NZ_CP118270.1 coordinate 902,937, forward strand.
CGTCCAATATAGAACTGGTCTCCATGCGGTCCTTTCAGTGGCAGAATGCCTTTGAAGATGGGCTCCACCGGATCATAATCCTTGAACAGCGGGCTGTAGACCATCGACATGTACCAGCTAAAATTAAACGTGGCTCCGGTTACATCCTGCGAGATGCGGGAGGTCACCTGATCACTTGTGGTACTGGCATAGTCCACCCCGAGCAGTCCTTCTTTGTACAGCCCGTTCAGGTATGTCAGATATTCCTTGTAGGCAGGCTCATAATAGCTGAAATGTACCTTACCCTGGTCATCAGCATAGAACTGATTGGACAGATCAAGACCAAAAGCAGGACCAAATGCCATCGGCACAAACTTGGATTCCATGGACAACGGTATTTCATCCGCCTCGCCGTTTCCGTTCGGGTCGTCTGTCTTGAATTTGCGCAGCATCGCTGTGAACTCATCCAGTGTCGCAGGTTCGTTCAGTCCCAGCTTCTTCAACCAGCGTTCATTCACCATAAACAAGGGCATGTAGTTTTTCGTAAGCGTTTGCTGCGGAACATAATACATTTTACCATCTGGCGTCGTTAAACTGGCTTTGACGGAGGGGGATTTGTCGTAAATTTTTTTGAGATTCACACCATACTTCTCCACCAGGTCATTCAGCGGAATAAACAGACCACTGTTAATGTATTTCATGAGCTGATCCTGATCCGGCAGATAGACGATATCCGGCAATCCTGTTCCGGCCGCAAGCCTTGGATTCACCGCATCTGCATAATTCTGCGGCGGAATGAGATCCCAATCGACTGTTACCCCGGCATTACTCTCAATTTTCTTAACAATCTCGGCAGTAGAGAGATCCACGTTAGTCGTCCATGCGTTAGTCCCGAGAATCGACAGCTTGGCATCTTTCTGGTCCGTTACCGGACCTGCCCCTGTGTAGTTGAACGCTGGCTCCGAGCTTGGTGAAGCACTGCCCTTATCTCCCCCTGCTCCTGTACTGCTGCTGCATCCGGCGAGACTGATAGCAAGAATCACCGCGAGAACACTTTTTCTTCCGGCCCCTCTGATTATCATCCGTTATTCCTCCTTGTTATGAACAACCTTGGGTGAAGCATGGTGATCAATAAGGCTATCCTTTCACGGCTCCGAGGGTAATCCCTTTGACGAAGTACCGCTGGATAAAAGGGTAGATCGTAACGATTGGCAGAATGCTGACCACAATCGACACATACCGAACCTGAAGTGTGGACACCGCGAGCGCACCCGTGGTCATCGTGCCGCCCATTTTTTGCATGACCTCCGGTGATGCCATGATCAGCACCCTGCGCAGGAACATTTGCAAGGGCTGCATATCCTGTTTGCCCAGATATAGCAGGGCTGAGAAGAAGTTGTTCCAGTGGAATACGGCGTAATATAACGTTAGTACGGCAAGCGTTGGCTTGATAATGGGTATCGCCAGACGATACAGCATCGTCAGTTCATTGGCTCCGTCTATGCTTGCACTTTCGAAGATTTCATTCGGAATACCCTCAAAGGCTGAGCGGCAAATCATGACGTTAAACGTAATGACCAGCACAGGAAGCACCATCACCCAGCGGGTGTTATATAGCCCCAGTGACGTAATCAGCATGTAGACCGGGATGAGTCCACCCGAGAAATACATGGTGAAGGCGATGAAAAAGTTCAGCTTTCTGCGCAGGAAAAATTGTTGTCTGGATAACGGAAATGCAGCTAGACACGTAGCTACAATATTCAGCAGTGTACCTATAACGGTGTACCACAGGGTGTTATAGAAGGACACCCACAACTCCCGGTATTGGAGCACCATTTTGTACCCGGACAAAGTGAATCCTACCGGCCACAACGCAACCTTTTGTTTGTCGATCGCATCAACTGAGCTGAATGAAATGCTGATCACGTACAGAAAAGGATACAGCGTAACGACGACTGCCAATATGGTCAGCAGGTAGACAAATCCGTAGAATAACCGGTCACTTCTCGATTTTTGCATACAGGTCTCCTTTTGGGTCGGGATATGGTCTTACCAGAGTGACATCTTGGTCAGACGCCGGGTCATCGTATTAGCCGCGAACACAAGCACAAAGGTGATAATAGAGTTGAACAGGCCGACGGCTGTCGCAAATCCGTAGTTCTGTCCTTCAATCCCCATTCGGTATACGTAGGTGGATAACACGTCTGCGGTCTCATAGGTAGCACCGTTATAGAGCAGATATACTTTCTCAAATCCTACGCTCATAATGCCTCCAAGCGACAGGAGCAGCAGGATGACAATCGTTGGTTTGATACTGGGAAGTGTCAGGTGCCATAGCTCATGGAATTTGTTGACGCCGTCAATTTTGCCGGAATCGTACATTTCGGGGTCAATGCCCATAATGGCTGCAATGTAGATAATGGAGCTGAAGCCAAAGCTCTGCCAGATATCGGAGCTGGTGAATATCGTTCGGAACCATCCGGCGTCCATCATGAAGTTCACTTTCTCCATACCGAGCTTGGCAATCAGGGTGTTCACGATCCCGTCCGTGGGTGACAGAAAGTTAATAATCATGCCCGCGACCACGACGGTGGAGATGAAATGCGGAAGGTAGGTGACGGTCTGGGCGAACCGCTTGAACGTCTGATTCTTGATTTCTACAATACAGACGGCGAACAGAATGGGGATGGAGAAGCCGAACAGGAGCGGCAGGAAGGCGAGCAAAAACGTATTGCGCAGCAGCCTCCAGAAGTAGATGGAATTCACGAACTGATCAAACCACCTCAGGCCCACCCATTCCCCGCTGAACATTCCCTGCCCCGGCATGAAATTGCGGAAGGCCAGCAGCATGCCCGGCATGGGAACATACATGAAGATGACGTAATACAGAAAAATGGGTGAGAACATCAGCAGCAAATACTTATCCCGTTTGATCAGGCTGAACAGCGTGGACATGCGATTTTTCACCTTTTAGACTCCCCTTCATAATAAAATTACAACGTTTGAATTTTTGGACATAAACATGCCACTTCATGCATAAATCAAATCATCCTCTTAAATACAAAAACCGTTAAACCCCTTTAATAATGGAATATTAATAAAAATATGAATCGATTGATGAAGTAGATATAAACTTAAGCCTATAATTACAACGTTGTAATTTTACCCTAAATGTATACGCTTACATAAACTATTTTTCCCATCTTAGCAAAGTCCATCTGGTTTGGCAACAACAAAAATCAGTGTTTGCCTGCGAAGAGATCTGCATGCTTTTGTCGATCTGGGAGACAGGTTAGCGGGCAAAAAAGCGCGAAAAAAAGGGCAATGAACGTATTTCTTTCGTTCTGCCCGGTCCTTGTCCTGCCTACGCCAGCGTTCTGGTGCAGCGCAGGATTGTTCTATTTTTGAAACGTGTACCTGTCCTCTTGGGATTCTACATCTGGTTTCGATACTCCATCGGTGTTACACCCGTCAAGCGCTGAAAAGCCCTGTAGAACTGACTGACATTGGAGAACCCCAGCCCAAAGCTGATGGTGGTCACAGAATCTGTTGTATGGCGCAGTCGTCGGGTGGCTTCCTCCACACGCAAATTCAGCACGTACTGATACGGCGTTGAACCTGTCAGTGCCTTGAAGGAACGCATAAAATGATATCTGCTCTGGTGCGCAACCGCCGCCATCGATTCAATGTCCATTGGACTTGTATAGTCACTGTGTATATACTCCAGCACGCGCCGCAGATGGGGGTCAATGAACGCGCCGCCACCGTGGCTGCTTGTTTGCTGATACAGATTTTGAAGCTGCCCGTAAACCAGACCAGCCCCCCCACTCCCCGCCACACCTATTCCTGCGGTTGCCAGCGTCAGGTTACTCCCATTCGGTTGACCAGTCAGCATTCGTCCAAGATATGTCTCTACTGCAAGCTCCGTTTCCTGTATCTGCAATGGTTCAGGCGCATCGTCCAGCAAAATGGCGTTCCAGCCTCGAAACAGTCTGCTAATTTCAGCAGGATCGAAGGTTTGTGTAGTCCGAAATTCGGTCTGCTCCCCTTGCCTTCCTGAATCCTCCAATCCGCCAGCTGGCGGCTTACGAAACTTGATAACGATAACCGCGGAATCCGAACCAATCTCAAAAAAGTGCTCCATCCGGGGATGTGCAATAATCCCTAGTCCTGCTTGTAGTGGATAAGCATGCTGTTCCTGCACCAGATGGCATTGCCCTCTTACAGGCAACGTAACCTGATACCAGTCATCATGCACATGAGGTTCATTGGTGAATCCGCCAGAAGCCTTCCACAATTCCAATCCATTCAGCATCATATTTAATTCCATCGTTTCCTCACCTGCTGACATTATAGCAAATCGTGCTCACTTTCCAAGCACTTTTCACAAAGACAATATCTGTCTGTATCTTTTATCATGGTAAAAAAAATAATTCGAGGTGATCTCCCGTGGCACAAGCCGCTGTAAGCAAAATGCAAATCAATCACTCCGCCAATTGGGCGCTTGCCGGAGTCAGCTTCGCCCATCTGCTGAATGATGCGATGCAGACCGTTGTTCCATCTGCTTTTCCGCTGTTCCAGCAGACCATGCAGCTCAGTTTCGCCCAGATGGGCTGGATTGCCTTCACATTGAATATTACCGCATCGGTTCTACAGCCGCTGGTCGGTTATATGTCTGATCGCAAGCCCATGCCGATCCTTCTGCCTGGCGGCATGTTGTTCTCCCTCATCGGTGTTCTCGGCTTTGCCTTGTCTTCCGAGCTATGGATGCTGCTTGTCTCCGCAGCATTGATCGGCATAGGCTCATCCATTCTGCATCCCGAATCCTCACGCGTTGCCCATCTGGCGGCAGGTCGAGGACGCGGAATGGCACAGTCCATCTTCCAGGTCGGTGGCAACACAGGTCAGGCTCTCGCCCCGTTGCTGGTTGCCTTTATCCTGCTCCCGCATGGACAGCTTAGTTTTCTGTGGCTAATGGCTTTTGCCCTAATCGGGATCTTTATCCAGTCTTCCGTTAGCCGTTGGTATAGAGACAAATTGGCGGAAAATCGCAGCCGTCAGCAACAGCCTGTACAGGCAAATGGCATTGTGCAGCCTGCTGCCCCACCTGTAAGTCGGGGATTTATCGCTTTTACAATGGGGATCCTCATCCTGCTGCTGTTTTCCAAATTCGTTTATATTGCCGGCATGACCGGATACTATGCCTTTTATTACGCCGATGCGTATAACCTGCCTCTTTCGCAGGCCCAGATCTGCCTGTTCGTTCTGCAATTTGCGGGTATGGTTGGAACCCTGCTCGGCGGCCCACTGGCTGACCGTTATGGACGTAAACCGATGATCTGGTTCTCCATCGCGGGTACTGCACCATTTTCACTGCTGCTGCCTTATGCGGGACCTGCTCTATCCATGGTATTATGCGGCATCATCGGTTTGATTCTGATGTCCGGCTTCAGTGTCATCATTGTCTACGCACAGGAGTTGCTGCCGCGTCATATTGGGACGGTATCGGGATTGTTCTTCGGCCTGTCGTTCGGCATGGCGGGACTCGGCTCGGTTGTGCTCGGTTCCCTGATTGATGTGACCAGCATTTCATTCGTCATCAAGCTATGTTCTTTTTTGCCGCTGCTCGGGGTGTGTGCTGTATTCCTGCGCCGGGATCGGCCAAGAAACGCCTAATATGCATTGAAACGTCAGTCGTTTTGTGACTACAATAAGGTCAGGATAATGGAGACAGAGGCTAAACAGAAGGAAGGAATAACCCATGATCATTGATGTACAGCATGTTACTTGGAAAAGGGGACCAATCACCCTGCTGAACGATGTCAGCTGGCGTGTAAACGAAGGCGAACATTGGGCATTGCTTGGCCTGAATGGTTCTGGTAAAACCACACTCCTGAACATGATCACCGGATATCTCTGGCCCACAGAAGGTACAATATCTGTGCTCGGACACCGTTACGGGGATGTGGATTTGCGTGAGCTGCGGAAGTCGATTGGCTGGGTCAGCTCCTCCCTTCAGGAGAAATTGTATGGCACCGACCGCACCCAGTATGTCGTGATTAGTGGCAAACACGCCACCATCGGACTGTACGATAAACTGTCCGACGAGGATCTGGATCAAGCACGAGAATTGATGCATACGCTCGGCTGTCAGCATCTGTGGGATCGCGAATACCGTACCTGCTCCCAGGGGGAGAAGCAGAAGCTGCTCATTGCCCGAGCCCTGATGGCTAACCCGCGTGTTCTCATTCTGGACGAACCTTGCAATGGGCTCGATCTGTTCTCTAGAGAGCGGCTACTTGAAAGTATCAGTGAGCTGACGCAGAAGCCGGATACCCCTTCGCTCATCTACGTGACTCATCATACGGAGGAAATATTGCCTGTGTTCAGTCACAGCCTGCTGCTCCGGCGGGGTGAGATCGTGAATAGCGGATTAACCAGTGAGTTGATGAACAAAGACGTACTGAGTAACTTTTTTGAATCACCTGTGGATGTGGACCGACATGGAGAACGTGTATATGTCAGAGCATCGGATAAATAATTTTTTATATCAGAATAGTCGAAGCAGCCCAAAATCTTATCCACATGTGGACAGGTTTTTGGGCTCTTTGGCTATATTATGAATTATCCACAATTTTCTGTGTATTATTTCCGGGCAGACAGGAATAAAAACAACGGAATCCGCTGTCTGCGCAGGTACGTCTCCTCGTTCACAAAATGCTGACGCTGAGGCGCCGATTCCCGCAGATGCTGTACTTGAAATCCTGCCTGTTGTAATGCCATATAGTAGGATTCAATGGAGCGATGCATTTTTTTCACCGTACCTCCAAGCCATTGCTGCTCACGAAACCCCTCCACAAAATACTGATCGACAACCCAGTTGGTTCGCACCCCCGAAGGCTGCAACGTGGACGTGATCACAGGATGTTCTACCGAAAATACGAATGTGCCATTCTCTTTTAACGTGTGGTATACCTTGCGAAATAGGCTGTCCACATCCTCAATATAATGAATCGCCAGTCTGGATATGACCAGATCATATGTATCTGCGGGATAGCTCCAATCTTCGATATACGCTTGCTCAATCTGTGCGTTCTGACCCTTTATCGATTCATTGGCTGCCTGAATCATATTCACTGAACCTTCAATTCCCGTATAACTGCCACCACGGTGGGCGGGACCCAACAGTTCTGCTCCGAACCTCGCATCCCCACAGCCGAGATCCAATATGCTCAAGCCCCCAACGTCTCCGACTAACTCCAGCATTACAGGCTTCTCCAACGTATCATTGGCATTCTCCTGCCACTGCCGGCGTTCCATATACTTCTCGAAATTGGCCCCATCTTCGTAAAAATCCGATCCCCGTTCGCTCATTGCGCAACCCCTCCGTTACTGTAATGAAGTTCAGCTCTCATATTCAGCCTGGAAGATTATACAGAATATCGGCATAGGTTTCTACAGCAAAAAGGCTGTCGCCCGAAATACTCCAGCAGACAGCCCTTACGTATTAGAAGATGATGATTATAATGGCTCAGCCAAAACGCTGCGTTTTGTACCATTTGCTCTCACGTTTCTTGATCTTGTCCATTACCAAAGAGTAGAAAGCTTTGATCGAGATAAGAATAAACAGCTGCGCATACGTAAAATAGGATACACAGGCGTATATGAAATTACGAGTATTGCTCTGTCCAATGTCTGCCGCGAGTGCAAGATTGATCTGCAATACATATATAAAGTACATAAACGCCCATCCAATGACGAGAAATACATACGCATCTCCGGCAAATTGGAACGGTGAAATCACTTCCGGTTTGAACATCGCAATGATCTGGTAGACTAGATTAACGAGAAAGATGATATCCGATACAATGATGGCGAGCATAAACCAAAAGTAACTGACCGCATAATAGATAACCAACAACTTGTTACGCCAGCTGGACCGGTTGAACAGGTTATGGATATTATCCAAAACAACCTGGTAATTCCCTTTTGCCCATCGTTCACGCTGCTTCATATACACGCCGACCTTTTCCGGCTCTTGTTGATAGGCTTCTGCCTGGGGCGCAAGGGCAATGAATTGCCCTCGATTCAAAATCTCAAAGGATAATGCCGTATCTTCCGTGATCGCTGTAACATCCCAGCCGCCAATCTCACGAATTAGCTCCGTTTTAATAATATAATTGGTCCCCGGAATGGAACCCAGCTGGAATAATTCCCACAGCCCTGTGTGGTAAACCCGCTGTGATGTGATGATCTCCAGATTAATGCATTTGGAAAGGAAGTTCTGTCCCCGGTTCCGAGCTTTATTTCTGCCAAACACGACACCGTATTGTTCCGGGTTTTCCAAAGACTTCTGTGTTAGAAACATCAGGGAATTCCGCTCAGGGGCAGCATCTGCATCAAAGATGCAAATCCACTCACCCGTAGATATCTCTAGACCGTCATTCAATGCACCAGACTTGCCTCCCGTACCCTTACGCTCCATAACAGTCACATTCCGATGTACATAACTGGTTTGGCTCAGAAATGTCCGCAGCTTCTCCGCTGTATCGTCCGTGCAGTTATCCGCAATAACGATGATCTGAACCTTATCTTCAGGATAATTCAGACGCAGGATATGCTCCACGGTAGCTACAATAACCAATCCTTCATTATGTGCAGGTACCATGACGGTTACGGTTGGATAATGATCCATGTTCTTAGGAATCTGAATCCCCTTTTTGTCCTGTTTTTGGATAAAACGAACGGCTCCAGCCATAATGACTATGGATTCAAATACGGCAATCCATATACTAAATATCGATAATAGCAATATATAATCAGCCACTTACCTTCCTCCGATCGTACTTGCGATTCACCTTGGATCGAAAGCGAAGAGTGGCAATCGTTAATACAATTGTAAAAACCGCGAACATACAGCTGACGGCGATGCAGATCGGGATGAACCATGACATATAGTCCACAGAGCATCTCTCCTTTCCCGCTAGTTTTAGATATACTCTCCAATGAGATCTGTCTCTGTGTTCCGTTCCAGCGCGGCAATAACAGCATCAATATCCTCATACTTGCCGAACTGTTCCTTCTGGAATACCAGTGCACCGGATCGAATAACCGTCTGTAGTTCATTGCCTTTTTTATCAATCATCTGCAGGTCCATCATCGCTTTTTTGATCCGTTCTGTAAGCACTGGCAAGTGCCCCACATCGGTCATCGGGCAAATGATCACAAACCGTCCCCGATCCACATAAAACTTGTAATCCTCATACCGGATTTGCTTTTGGATCGTATTGGACAGCTCAAGCAGAAACTGTGCATATCGTACGGAACCAAGTGACTCCAGTACCAATGGCAAAAATTCAATCTTGAACATGGCCATGCTGAACCCATATTGCTCCGAATAACGTCTGGCAAGATTGCTTTGCTTAATGACCGTATCGGCAAGAGCTTCCTTGTTGCCCAAGGATGTATCTGGATCAATCTGCGGATTACGTTCCTGTAGCTCCTGCAGACGTTCCATGACACGGGCACTGCGCACAAGACTTGCCTTAACAAAAGCAGCCACAGCCACATTGGCCGGGATTAATAGCCACCATGAGAACGTAAGCACATTCACATCTGCATAGGTAACAAGCCAGACAAAGTAAGAGACCAGATATACAAATCCGGCGACGACAGACACTCCGACAGGTATCACAAAACCAAGAACCAGCGCACCAAGCGAGGCGATACTGAATACCACATCCAGTATGGTATAACTCTGATTCATATAAATTTTAAGATAGACAACGAGTTGCTGGATCACGGCTAATCCGATCAAACTGGCATATCCCCATGCAATACGACGAATGGGTGCTTTATTCCTCATAGTTACCTTCTCTCCAGTAGAATTTTGATAGTGATAATTATAATACAACAAATTATGACATGATTAGACAAATATTATGCTAACATAATATTAAAAATATAAAATGACAGAATTATTACTTTTCAAGGAACTTTTGTAATTCAGTCTCGCCGAGTAAAGGGAATAGGTTATCAAACATATGTGTATTGCCATCAAATACGTACCCTCCCGGATAAGCGTTATCCAGACTGCGCAAGGCGATCATATGGTTATACAGCTGTTTGGCCCATTTTGGATCACCTGATTGAACAGCGAGCAGCATGGCGAGTCCATAAACCGATGGAGATTCATAAGATACGGCGGGTGTACGCCCCGTACGTTTATATTGGCCCGGCAACTGATGACGGGTATCGAATTCTGTTTTCAGAAAAGCAATAAGCTTGTCCGGCGTCCGGTTGGTTGCCGTTAAATGGTTGGCGACAATTAGCTGATCGATTAGGTTGACCGTATCATCATATGTATATTCTTTCGTTACAACGTTAAAGGTTTTAGGGTAAAATACGCCGTCATCCGGCATGCTTTTCAGCAGAGATTCGTATTTGTTATAGGTTCCTGGTTCCAGCATTTCATGCTCTTCCATCGCTTGCAGCGCCTGCAGATCAACATAAACCAGACTTAATATATCCGGTGAATGTCCATTAGCGAAATCGTGAAAATCAACATAATACCCCTTGGTCTGAACGGATTGCGTCAGTGTACGGACAATATGATTGGCTGTTCCCAGCTTCCCCTCCCGGCCCTGCTCCCATTGATCTGCCGCCTTCAATAATGCCCCGACGATTCGAAAATCATCGCCAAGCGCATTGGTGGTCACATGAGACTTCCCTTCCGCATCCAGCTTCCAGGCAATATAGTTTTGAGGCATAAGGAAATAAGTCTTTAAGAGATCATAACTCTGCTCAAATAACACCTGATCGTTCTTGGTTACGGCGTATTGCATCCACAGTCCGATGGATTCAGACAAAGCCTCCCGACCTGCCACAATATTTGGATCTTCTGACGAAGCATCCTGAAGATAGGTGGCCAGTGTGCCATTCGAGTTGGTCATATGATTCTGTACAAAAGAGACTGTCGGGGATGGATCGTTCATCACAAACCGCTCCTTCATAAAAATAATCCATGCTGCCGCGATACCAACTGCCAGTATGACCAACCACACCAGTCTTTTCCGGTTCATGACCTGCATATTTCCCTCCTGTGTTGTTACAGTTCTGGAATATCACTATTTGCTCATTCAGATTGATCCATATAAGGTCGGCGGCCGCCCTTTTTGACGAATTTCCAATCCACCTCAATATTGTGGCGCATCCGGCGCAGCAGCTTAACCGCAATCTCAATCTCTTCCTCCGTTAAGCCCTCCAGCGTTACCTGGTCCGAATGAACACCCTCCCTGCGGATGAACTCCCAGGCTTCAAGACCAGCATCAGTCGGATATAACAACTTATTCTTTTTATTACCCATTGCCGACTGTTTGACGACAAACCCGTCCGCTTCCAGTTTGCTGATGGCTCTGGCCGCAGTGGTCCGATCCACTTTGATTAATTCAGCGAGCTGGTTGGGGATAATACCAGGATTCTCACATATGCGATAAAGATACAAATACTGTCCACGAGACAAGTTCAGATGTTGGAATTCAACGTTGCTGATCGAATCCAGACAGCGGGCAATCATGCCGATTTCACGCAACACTTCTTTTTTTTCAGTCAATGTATTCACCCCTCCATAAAATTGTTGCATTCGCAACATAATTGATGATATAACTGAATTGGATCAGTTTAAATTTTAACCATGATAACACATCGAACAGGTATATATTCAAGCTATCTACCAGTTTACCATGCCAGAATAGAATTACGATTGACTAAAGGAGAAACATTCATGAATACAACTATTGTTGAAGCTAATAACCAGGAATTGCTCGACGCCTGCTTCGCCATTCGTACCGCTATTTTTGTTGAAGAGCAAGGGGTGCCGGCTGAGGACGAATTCGATGCTTATGATGCACTGGATACGGAAGCAAAACATATCCTGCTCTACGTAGACGGCGTTCCTGCCGCCTCTTCCAGACTACGTGTGGTCGAAAATGTTGCCAAATTGGAACGGATCTGTGTCATGATCGATTATCGGAAACATGGACTTGGTCGTGTGCTGATCGATAAGCTGGAGCAGATGGCTCTCGCTCAAGGGCTTGAGAAGGCCAAGCTGCACGCACAGGTACAAGCCTCCGGATTCTACGAACGTCTCGGATACACGGCAGCCTCGGACGTATTCATGGAAGATGGCATTCCTCATCTACTGATGACCAAAAAACTGAAATAAATACAAAAAGAGCATCCTCAAAGTTCAAGAACAAGACTTTGGGATGCTCTTTTTGGTTTCTAATGAACCCAGTCAGTGCTATTAATGGAGATTCAACCATTTTGGGATTGTAACGAACCGTACACGCCTTAGTTTCTGTTTTGCAAACTAGCTTGCACCTTCTATATCAATTTGACTGCAATAACGTGACAAAGAAGCCAGGCGTTAACCTGACTTCTTCTCTTGTATCCTTATCCCAAAGCCAGACGACCTGGCTGAGATTCGGCGGCGTTATTTTTCATCTGCTTACTGCGCAATTGTCCGCATGCTGCATCGATATCGGTACCATGTTCCATGCGTACAGTTGCGTTAATGTTATTCTTTTTCAACGTATCATAGAAGCCCAGAATGGACTCTTCCGTACTCCGTTGATACTGACTGTGCTCATCCACCGGATTATACGGAATCAGATTGATGCTGACCATACTCTTACGACTGGACAACAGTTCAGCCAGTTCTGCTGCATGTTCCCGCTGATCGTTGACGTCCCGGAGCAAAATATACTCAAACATAATACGCTTGTTCGTCGTAGCCAGGTAATAATCCACTGCATCCATCAATTGTTCAATCGGGAAGGCCCGGTTGATCTTCATGATATGTGTCCGCAGTTCGTTATTCGGTGCGTGCAGGGAGATCGCCAGATTAACCTGCAGACTGCTGTCTGCAAATTCCTTGATCTTGTCAGGCAGCCCACTCGTGGATACGGTGATCCGTTTGGCCGCAAGCGCCAGTCCTTTACGATGCTTGATCACTTCAATAAAGTCAGTCATGTTCTGGAAATTGTCAAACGGCTCGCCAATTCCCATTACGACCACGTTAGTTACCCGCTCGCCTTGACCAGCTGCATCAAGATACTGTTGTACATGCATAATCTGTTCTACAATCTCACCACCGGACAGATCGCGGCTCTTCTTGATCAGCCCGCTCGCGCAGAAGCTGCAACCAATATTACATCCCACTTGAGTAGTTACACATACAGTGAGACCGTATTTTTGGCGCATTAAAACTGTTTCAATCAGATTACCGTCCTGCATACGCAGCAGAAATTTCACGGTGCCGTCAGCGGATTCCTGCTTCACATGTTCACTCAGCGAGTTCATCGTGAAGTGCTCGGAAATGACATCTAGACATTCCTGACGCACGTCCGTCATGTCTGTAAAATCGTGCACACGCTCCTGATATAACCATTCCCAGATGCGGGAAGCACGGGATTTCTTCTGTCCGTGCTCCGGCAGCCAGTCACGTAGTTGCTCTAATGTTAATCCATATATGGATGATTTAATCATGTTATTGTCCTCTTTTCGCAAAAAGCATATGGCTTATCGGTCTATCGAAAAAACCTCTACTCTGTATTGTCCCAAAATTGACGAGGGAACACAAGGGCTTTTGCATTTCTTCCAAGAGGTTTTATCAATGGCAAATCTGCACAGTAACTTACTTCTCCACTTCAATTCCCAACCGTTTAGAAGTGAATAATACCGGAGGTGTGCAGCAGAACCAGAAGCACCAGGATTGGCGCTATATAACGCAGCATGAATAGCCATACCCGGAACCAGCCTGCACGCAGGCCGGAAGCTTCGGCTGCCTTTTTCCAGAAGTATCCGGCAAAAATAGTAACGAGCAATCCACCAATCGGAAGTAAAATGTTGGATGCCATAAAGTCCATCCAGTCGAACACACTCTTCGAGCCAATCTTCCATTCAGGGAACAATCCAAGCGACAATACCGAAGGAAACCCAACGATGAAGACCGCAAGTGAGATGGTCCATACCGAACGACTCCGGCTCCAGGATAGTCTCTCCATGAAATATTTCACCGGAACTTCCAGCAAGGATACAGCCGAAGTTAACGCCGCAATCGCTAGAAGCACGAAGAACAACCCACCAAACACGAAGCCCAGCGGCATAGCCGAGAAGGCTGCCGGCAGAGCCACAAAGATCAGCGACGGACCCTGATCCGGTGCAATCCCGAAGGAGAATGTCGTTGGGAATATGATCAGACCGGCAATGAATGCATAGATCAAGTCACCCGCACCGACAGCAATGGTTGCTGCACCGAGCGATTGATTTTTATCAACATATGAACCGTATGTCACGAGAATACCCATACCCAGCGATAGGGAGAAGAAAGCATGTCCAAGCGCAACCAGCGCAGATTCGGTCGTGAGCTGCGAGAAGTCAGGATTTAGGAAGAAGGAAACTCCCGCACCAGCTCCTGGCAAAGTCACTGCGCGAACCATCAGGATAATGAGCAGAACGAGCATCGCTGGAATCAGCACTTTGTTAAATTTCTCGATCCCATTCGATACCCCTTTGGCTACGATCCAGCCTGTAATCAGAACTGAAATCAGCTGCCAGACAATCGGCATATAACCGCCTACAAAATCACCAAATTGCCCAGCATAGTCAGGATTGTTATACAGCGTGCCGCTGAATGACGTCACTGCATATTGCAGCGTCCAGCCTGCAATGATGACATAAAAGGAAAGAATGATAAACGGCGTCAATACTTGCAGCAAACCAGCCGCAAGCCACCCTTTTTGCCCACCCGCTTTGATAAAGGCCGTAGCCGCGCTTCCTCTGCCGCTACGACCAATCGCAAGCTCAGCCAGCAATACGGGCAGACCAATCAATAGGAGACAAACGATAAAGAGCAGGAAAAACGCCGCTCCCCCGTTCTCTCCCGTAATATAAGGAAACTTCCACATGTTGCCGAGACCCACTGAACTACCAATGGCAGCCAGGATAAATCCGGCCTGTGAGAAGCGTTCACCTTTGCCCGGTTCGTCTTGATTCAAATTGGAATTACTGGACTTACTGAAATTCATTATATCTACTCCATCTGTTCTAAGATTTTCCGTTATTATATAACAGTCATCCACTCAGGTCATTCGAAAATCGAAATTAATCGAAATGTTATTTATTTACAGGAATGTCTACATTAAATATGCTGCCCTTGCCTTCTTCGCTTAACAAAGCAATCTGACCATGATGGGCTTCCACTATCCACTTCGCAATCGCAAGCCCTAAACCGTGTCCTCCCGGACCACGTGTACGTGATTTGTCCCCACGATAAAAGCGATCGAAGATTCGCTCCACATCCTCCGGCCTGATGCCAACGCCCGTATCTGCTACAGACAAATGGAAGATAGGACGTCCATCTTTATCCCGATCCGACAGCACCACGCGAACCTCCCCACCCCGTGGAGTAAACTTCACAGCATTATCCAGCAAAATGGTCAGTACCTGTCTCAGTTTCTCCGGATCGCCATTGAGAACCATCTTATCAGGCCCTTCCAGCTCCATTCGAATGCCCTTTGCCGCTTTGAGACGCCGAATGGATTGCATCGTCTTTTCGGCAATCGGACGAAAATCGAAATCCCGCTTGACCAGTTCAAGCTCATCCGAATCAGACCGTGCCAGAACGAGTAGATCTTGCACCATACGTGTCATTCGCCTGATCTCATCTTTCATGTTGGAAAGGGTTCTTCTGGCAAAAGAAGGTGCGTCCTGTCCAAGCTCCAGCTCAAGGGCGTTAACGGATGCCAGCAGCACGCTCAGCGGAGTGCGCAGCTCATGAGAAGCATCTCCTACAAACTCACGTTGTCGATTGTAGGATTTCACAATAGGAACCATCGCTTTACGGGACATCAGCCAACCGATGAGACAGGCAATAAATACAAACAGAATCGCCAATAAAATTAGCAGCATTAGCAGCCTGTGCAGCAGTTTGTATTGCGGCGTTACATTAATACCCGCATAGAGCGTCATTTCTGGACCATTCTTGGTCAGCACGTTCTGGCCGGTTACCATCAGATGGAGAGTCGATGGTGCAACAGGTGCAGCATCTTCCTCTCCGTTATCCAATACATCTGCGGGAACGCTCAGGCTTACCTCCTTAATCTCCTTGGCACGTGGTTTCCAGTCCTGTACAAGCCCCAGAAGGTCTGAACGCATCCCAGGGAACATTTCATTGCCTGAGATCACTTTGCCGTCCGAACCGAGGACATAATAGAAGAACTGGTCGCTGCCCGATCCCCATAACCTTCGATTATCCAGCGTATCTCCGGCCTTGCCTTCTTGCATATTCTTTTCCACCAAAGCCCGCTCAACCGCAACGAGAGAGAGAAGATTATCCTTCTGACCATTGATGACAATGTAAGATAACAGAACATAGACCACGCCTACAAATAGTGCAAGCAGCACAATCGTCAGACTGCTGTATGTGAGGGTAAGTCGACCCTGCGTACGACCGAACAAATTTCCTTTAGTTCTTCCTGGGTGGATGCCTTGTTCGTCTCTACCTATTCGTTTTCTATTATTCAAGCTTGTAGCCCACCCCTCGGATGCTATGGATCAGGTGTTGTTTGTTGAATAGCTCAAGCTTTTTGCGCAGCAGCTTTATCGTGGCATCCACAATTTTGGTCGAAACGTCCGAGTCGTACCCCCAGATCCGTTCCAGGATTAATTCGCGGCTGAGAGTAGCGCTCTTGTTCCGTAACAGCAGATCCAGCATCTGAAATTCACGAGGGCTTAACTGGATGACCTCCTCTTCCATACTCAGCGTCAGGCTGGAACGATTCAGGCGCAGACCATCCAGCTCAGCAACCTCTTCCAGCAGCGGTGCATAATTACGGCGACACAAGGCTCTCAGCCTGGCTTGAAGCTCTTCCAATTCAAATGGCTTCACCAGATAATCGTCTGCTCCTGCATCCAATCCCTGAACCCGGTCACACAGCGCGTCCTTGGCGGTTAACATCAAGATTGCTCCAGCATAGCCGTTCTCTCTTAATTTCTTGCATACGGATAGCCCTGTCCATCCAGGCAGCATCCAGTCCAGTACAGCCACATCATAATGAGAATCCATGCAATAGTGATAGGCGTCTTCCCCATTTTCCACCCATTCTACAGTCCCAAAGCCGGTTTTCTCCAACATATGAACAATCAACTCACCCAACAAGGAATCATCTTCAGCAAGCAGTATGCGGTGTGTAGTCAATGTGAACCTCCTAAGAAGCAGTATGTGATAAAGACGAGCACGCCAACCCTGCCCGGTTTAATTTTCAAACATTCTCGCACTTCCAGATGGTCCGTGTCCAATACATCGCGTTTGTAAAAATACCCCAGTCTGTCTTTCTCCGTTTTTTCACCTTTCGGGATTACAGTAAGGGTGCAACAAAAAATAAATCAAAATTAGGAGTGAATGTACAATGAAAAAATGGATTCCTGCCATGCTGGGTGCAACGATGATCTTCTCTGCCACATCGGCTTCAGTATTTGCCGCCACCCCGACCGCTGTAACTCAAGTCTCTGCTGCAACGAATGCCAAGGTGAGTTCGAATGGATATAATATCAGTCTCGATCAGAACTCCCTGTGCTCCAATACATCGCTGCAAAAAGTACTCGGCCTGAGCAAAACGGAATTGCAAAAGCAATTCCAGGCTGGTAAAACGTTGGCGGATCTGGCTAAAACAAAGGGCGTCAGCACAACTAAAGTAACCAACGCCTTGTTGCAGCCACAGCTGACCAAGCTCGCAAGTGATCAGAAGTCCGGCAAGCTCACGCAAGCCAAAGTGGCTTCTATCAAGACAGACCTGACCAAGCAGCTGAATAATTCCCTGACCAAAAAAGTGACCACCGTAACGACGGTAACAACAACGTCTACGACCACTTCAACCACATCCAAGACGGCTGCGGCTACAGCAAAATCAACGGATACCACGTCATCCAATAACCTGACTAGTCTGAATAAATCTGCCGCGGCATCTGCACTCAACCTGTCGCAAACGGAGTTGAATCAGCAAATCAAGGCTGGTAAATCCATCGTTGATATTGCCAAGGATCAGGGCGTAGACAAGAGCAAAGTCATTAATACTGTCGTAACCAAAGAAAAAAGCTGGGTCACTTCTCAACTGAATGAGTCCTGGAAAAACACGACCGGTACTTTAACCACAGAGCAGCAGCAATTCAAGGACAGCGGTTATTTGGCCAAGGCTGCCCAGTTGTTCAACACATCCGCAGATGAGCTGCAAACCCAACTGAAGAATGGAAAAACGTTAACTGCGATTGCCAAAGAAAAAGGCGTGGATTCCAGCAATCTGACGGAAACACTCCATACCTATGCCAAAGAGCAAGTAACCGAGCAATGTAACCAAGCCAGCTAATCCCCTTCCCCATTAACCCCAAACTACCACCAAACCATAAAAAGAGAGGGTCCTGTTCACAGGACCCTCTCTCCATCTATTGCATGATACATCTTTTCACTTCCTTGGCTTTCAGCAAACTTTAAGCTTCCATCCGAGTAAAACATGACCCAAAATTCATCCCTTTTTCAGCTTGGTCACCTATACTTGCACCAATCTCAATCGCCCATGCTGAGGAGGAGAAGGATGAACACACTGAGCTACAGAGATCCAAATACCCGATGGAACAGGCATTTCTGGCTGTATGCGGCTCTAATTTTCACTGGCGGTCTATTGCTGCGTTTGTACCTTGGAACACAATTCAGGGGTTATATCGGAGATCAGTCCCTGTTCGTCGATTGGATGAATGCCGTCCACCAATACGGGGTTCGTGAATCATACCTGTATGGAAAAGATCAGAACTATCCCCCATTGTTTATCTTCATTCTGGGGTTGTACCGCTGGATACTGGGTGGGCTCGGCATAACCGCCTCAGCTGGCAATCTGTCCATGAAAATACTGCCTATCGCCTTTGATATGCTGTCCTTGGCGGTCTTGACTCTTACATTCAAAAAGCTAAGCTCTGGCAAACGTTTGGTGCTGCTTGCAGTTCTTTCCTTCAACCCCGGTCTGCTGGTCGACAGCGCCATGTGGGGACAGATCGACATCCTGCACAGTACATTAATGGTGCTGTCTACCGTTCTGCTGCTATGTAATCCTCTATTGGCGGGTGTATTGTTCTCCGTTGCCCTGCTGGCAAAGTTTCAGGCGATTGTCATTGTTCCGGTGATCGGTATTGTATTACTACGCCAGCTTTATCACAGGCGATTTCGCGGCACGTTTCTATTTGTAGCAGGATTAATGATGGCTATCCTGCCTGTGCTTCTCTATTTTGCTGCAAACGGAACCCTCGGCACCATGCTGACCAACGCCTACGGAAGCGCCGTTAATATGTATCCGCAGCTTTCGCTGAACGCCATGAATATCTGGTATCACCTGCTTGGTGATCCGGGAACCAGCGATGCTACGGTGTTGTTTGGCATAGTAACGTATAAAATGTTTGGTCTGCTGCTGCTTGCCATTGCCGTGGTTGGAGTAGCGGCCTATCTACTGCTGATTAAGGAAATTCGTATTCCATCCCTGCTCATTGCAGGTGCAGCGGTGAATCTCGCCTTCTTTATGCTGCCAACGGAAATTCATGAGCGTTACAGCATACCTGCTTTGTTATTCTTGGTTCTAGTTCCGTTCTTTGAACGTAAATGGATGTACGCTGCAATCACCTTCTCCCTGACTACATACGTAAATATTGCCATGATCATGAGCACGGGCTCTGGTGGCGACTTTGGAGCTGAGGAAGGGCTATCTCGCATCGGTGGTGAGCATGGTAACTTTGGCGGAGGACATGGAGCGAGCTTTAGCATGCACGGTTCGGGACTGACCAATGACTTGATGTACAGCATGGGTATTTCCATTGCGATGATCCATATCGTGATCCTGCTCTGGGTTGTATTTGCCATGACCCGTGAAATTCTGGATGGACGAAAAAAACGTAGCTGAATATTATTTTGCAAGAATAAAAAAGAGGTGTTCCAACAGCCATTTCCATGGTTGCCGAAACACCTTTATTCCCATTAAATTTTAATTTCAAGCAACTCATATTTGATAATGCCCATAGGCGCATTGACATGAATGACACTGCCTACTTCTTTGCCCATCAGTTCTTTGCCAAGCGGGCTTTCGTACGATATTTTGTTATCAGCAACATCCGCCTCGGCCGGACCAACCAGCATGTATTCAATCTTCTCGGCGAATTCGATATCATTAAGCAGGATGGTTGAGCCAATGCTTACTTTGTTCGAGTCGATATTGTCCGAAGTGATGACTCTTGCTTTGGTCAGCATTTTCTCCAGAATCAAAATGCGGGTTTCCATAAAAGCCTGATCATCTTTGGCTGAATGATACTCACTATTTTCCTTCAGGTCACCGTAACTGATCGCGAGTTTCAGACGCGCCGCCAGTTCCTTACGCTTCACCGTCTTTAATTCCCTCAGTTCGTCCTCCAGCTTTTCCAAGCCTTCCTGTGTCAAAATCACTTCATCATTAGCCATTTTTTCCATCTCCTAATCTTGCTTTCTATCTATATTCTAACCTATATCCACTCCAAACGGTTAACATACCAAGAAAAAGAAATAACGCTCCCATTGATGGAAAGATGTGTATGCGTAACCTTTACTGTTACTTACTATATATAGGTAATAAACCTAGAATCATCTCAATACGATGTCGCATTTTTTCTATAATGGTCATTATTGCCATATAAAGTCTTCTAACCTACAATAGACGATACTGCTATCGAAGGAGGAAATATTTTGTATGCAACGATTCAATTCATAGGACTCTTCCTGATCCTTCCTGCTGCCTCCGGGTGGATTATGTTGAATAGTTTCCTGAAAAAGGCTTCGGGAAATGGCCGAAAACTTCTCAAGGTGTTCGAATTTATTTTTCTGACCATCACTCTATTGCTTTTCGCAGCAGGTCTTGCAATAGACAGTATGGGTGTTCAGGGAGGAGAACCCTTATCCATGTATGAAGACTCCGGCCTGATGGCATCCAATTACGCCACGCTGGATCACCGTAGTCTTCTTGTCCTTTTGGTCACGTTATTGCTTGGCTTGCTCGCTTATTTAGCAATGTTCACACGTCCAGGTAAGCTCTCACCGATCATTTACACCTTATGCAATAGTATCCTTGTATTAAATATCGTTTGGGGTATCGTCTATATCACGCATACTAGCATTGCTTGGTACACCGAGACGGGTATGTTCTTGATGTTTGCTGTGCTTCTGTTGCAGAGCAGCTATCTATCACTTATCTTCCTTTATATTGGTCGATTGAAACGTTCATGGGATGGCTTTATCGAGGCTACTCTGGTTGAATATCAAACGTCTATGGATATGGAGCATTTACCAAAATGGCAACGACTGCTATACCGGTCTATCATTCGCTTTCATACCGCCCCGATAGTGTGGACCATTCTGATGTTTCCCATACAGCTTGTTATACAATTGATCCTTGTTCTGTTTGGACAACGCCCGGATAGCGCCATTCGCGTATTTCTGGATACAAGCAGCTTCAATTACTCCAGACTGCCGGCTCCACCGCCAAATATGATTCCCGGTGAAGGGCACTATCTATGTACAGTTGCAGCCGGTGGACATCAAAAATGGGTCAAACCCGTGCGAGCAGGCATACGACATGGCCACATCATTCACGTTAACCGGCAACTCATGATCGCCAACGCATTCGAGCATGTTATGGAGCAGTATACACCGCGGTTCCATGGCTTAGTTCGAGGTTTGTACAATCGCTATGGATATCCAATTAGTAAACATATTCGTTCCAAATGGACCGCCGATATCGTCTATCTATTGATGAAACCGCTCGAGTGGCTATTCCTCATCGTCCTTTATACAACAGACGCTCACCCTGAAAACCGAATTCATATCCAGTACAGTGAGATGCGAGGAAAATATACACGTTTCTAGAAAAACGGAATTTTAACTGTACCGGTACAATTGAACCAAACCAGTGTATTCATTTCATCCGTTCACTTTTACAATGAATTCAGGGCAGCAGCAATTAATAATACGCCCACTACATGACTCGAGGTGATCTGGATGAATGTTACATTGACTCCATCTGAAATACAGGCCTACCTGAAACGGATAGGCATTCATAATATCAAGGAACCCACCCTGGAATTCCTATCCGAAATCCAGCAGGCACATGTGCAGTATCTATCCTGGCAAACGGTCGATATTTTTGCAGGGCGGCCTGCGGGCATTGATCTTCAAGAATCGGTCCAGCTTATATTGCAAGGCCGCAGTGGTTACTGTTTTCATCTGAATGGCGCATTCAGCGTTCTGCTTCGCTCTCTGGGATATACGGTGCATTGGCATCGTGCCGGAGTTCAGCCATATGGAGAGCAGCCACGTGTGAACTCGTTCCATCTCGGTCTGTCGGTCTCTTTGCCAAATGCAGACCCGAATGCGGAACGTTGGATTGTGGATGTCGGTCTGGGCGGCATGCCCTTCGAACCGCTTCCTCTTCGTTATGGAACCTACGGATCGGCCCCGTTTACTTATACATTAATGCCTTCATCTGTTGCTCCTGGCGGATGGAGACTTGAATATGAACCGAACGGGCCAAGTGAGGGTGTCGACTTCGCTCCCGAAGAGCTTACCAACCTGGAGGAGTTCATTCCCAAGCATGAATTCTACAGCCAGTCAGCCGATTCGCCCTGGCATAACGCATTTTTGCTCCGTCACAGGCATGCTCTCCAAAGCAACGAACTACGTGGATGTATGCTCCGGACGCATGACCGCGATGGTATCCGCAAAAAGGAAGTTCAAACCTACACCGAGTGGAAAGCCGTATTAGCTGAGAAATTCCACGAACCGTTGGTGAATTACACAGAATTGGAACGCAAAGAAATGTGGGGACGGGTACAGGCTGCACATGAAGAATGGAAAAGAACAAAGCAGGTATGAAGCGACACGCGCAGACCCGATAAACCGATGATTATAAAGGAAAGTGTGCAATCCATGCCGAATACATCGTCAGGTGATAAATGATGATAACGATTCAAGTTCTTCAAGTTCCGGCAGAATTGCCCGAGGCATACTGGAACCTTTTTGTATCGCACGTATCTGAGGAAAGACGACGACAAGCTTCACGTTTTGTACATCAGGCGGACGCCTATCGCTCTGTTCTGGGTGAAGTGTTGACCCGTGTGGCGCTGAGCAAGTTGACTGGCCTAAGGCCGGGAGAGCTTTCGTTTACCCGTAACAAATACGGCAAACCTTCCCTCAGTCACCATGCTGATGTTCAATTTAATGTCTCGCACTCCGGCGATTGGATTGCTTTAATCTCTGGCGGTGACGCTGCTCTGGGTGTGGATGTGGAAAAAATAGCGCCTATCGACATGAAGATTGCAGAGCGTTTCTTCTCTCTCACGGAGAGCGGATTCCTGGCTGCGGAGCCCGCAGAGATGCAGCTGGAGACCTTCTACCGTCTATGGACGCTGAAGGAAAGCTACATCAAGGCCGTCGGCATGGGCCTGTCCATGCCACTTGACTCATTCTCCATGATCCGCAATGCTGACGGGAACTGGCACTCGCCAGAAGCAGCCGCATATCCATTCCTCAGCCTGCGGCTGGATCACGGTCATATGTTAGCAGCTTGTTCCTCAGGAGAAGATTTACCCACCCAGCCGGATGTCATCACAATCGAAGGGTTGTATCAAGCATTATTATGAAGGAGGGGTTTATAAACCCCTCTCCTCCAATAACAATCATGCTTAAAAATCCCTGGCGAGCCCGCCAGGGATTTTTTCAAAACTTGGGACTATTGTGATTCCTGCGTCAATGATGGAGATTTCTTTTGCCTCCGGAAGAGACCGTGACCGCTGTTTTTCCGTATCGTTGCAGCCGCGTCAGCATCGCTGATTTTCAGGGCAAAGCATAAACCAATCAACAGAAACGCAGCAGCACCCAGTAAAGCCAAACGGTACGCCAGCATATTCGGCTCCATCGCTCCAGCCGCAGTCACCGTCGTTGTACCCACGCCAGCCAGAACAGCAGACAATAACGCCATGCCAATCGCGGAACCCAGCCGATTTTGCACCGTGAACCAGGTGGAGGCTCGTCCCATGGAAGGAGGTGGTATTTGGGCAAACGAGGCAATCTGCACCGCGCCTACCGTCTGCCCCAGGAAGATCCCCACGCCGAACAATAATGAACGAATGAACCACGGATTCGTATCCACTGTAATCTGACTAAGTGTAATGAAAATCACAGCCGTGCAGATCAAACCCATGGATATCAGCTTACGCGGACCCAGTCGCGGATATGTCCAACGCACAAGCTGCGAAGCGATCATAAGTCCCAGAGCTTCAGGGAATGTGGTTAGTCCTGTCTCCAGCGCAGAGGCGTTTAGCACGTTTTGATACATCAGTGGAAATACATACAACATGCCCAGCAGACCCGCTGCTCCACATACGGACACCAGACCGGAATAGCGGAATAAACGGTCTTTCAGCAAATGGAGATCAAGCAAAGGCTGCTTCGCGCGCAGTTCGGCCACCACGAGCAACGTGAGCAGGATGATTCCCGTCAGACCAGCTCCAATAATAAGAGGGTAAGTCCAGCCTCGCAGCGGACCCTGACTAAGAGCGTACATCGTCAGAGCGAGCCCTGGGGCAGATAATAACCACCCCGGTACATCCAGTCGACCGGCTTCCTGTTCTTTGTGTTCCTTCAGATAAATCCTTCCGAAGATTACCGCTGGAATGCCTACGGGTAGATTCACATAGAAGATCCATCGCCAAGAGAGCTGGTCCACAATCAATCCGCTCACAATCGGCCCTAGGGCCGGGGCCAGCGCGATGGGCAGTACGAGCATTCGAGATACCTTGGCCCGTTCCTGGGGAGGAAAGGTTCGAAACAGCATCGCCATCCCTACAGGAGTAAGCAGACCACCCCCTGCACCCTGCAAAATGCGAAAGAACGTCAGCGTACTTAATTGATCGGCCGTCGCACACAGTGCAGAGGATACCGTAAACAGTGCCAGTGCCGATAAGAAAACTCGTTTCGTTCCCCATCGATCACCAAGCCACCCGGCGACAGGCAGGAATACAGCCAAACTCACCAAATACCCCACATTCAAGGTACCCGAAGCAGCCGGGGGAATCCCCAGCTCCTCACTAATGGTTCGTAAGGCTACGTTCAAGACCGTTCCATCCATAGCCACCATAAACATCGCTAACACATAGACGATGCTGACAATGATCTTGGGATTCAGACCGAATTTCATCTGCTAGCCTCATGAACGGCTCCAGGCATGCCGATTTCATCACAGAGGCTTAACGGTTTCAGATCTGTCCATTGCTCGGCGATGTAATCGAGACACACCCGGCGCTTGGCCTTGCCAAGCATCACGGTCCAACCTGCGGGTACTTCAAGGGATGCAGGCCAGAGGGAGTATTGCCCCTCCTCATTGATTAACACCAGATAATTGCTGTCTTCATATTCAAATGGGTTGCTCATCGCCTTATCCTCCTATTTATGTTGAATTTCGCGCTTGTTCAGCTCTTCCAGCTTGGCGGCCAGTGTTCGGCAGATTTCCTCCAGCGGTCCAGGCTGACAGAGGTCTTTGTGACGGCAAGCGATATCATGACGTTCCAATTGGCCCCCGATATACGCATTCCACATTTCCGGTTCAATCGGGTCAAACCAGTCCGGAATAATGGTGGAACGGAAGAAGATCAGATCCCCCTCGAATCGGGATGGCGTATAGGCCCCCAAGATCCGTACGGAATTTTCATAGGTCTTCCGCAGCTTCATGATCGTATCTTCGTCCAAACTTGCCAGTGCACTGCCCTCACTGCGCAATATGCGCATAGCCGTTGCCATATCCAGCGGCCCATCCCCAATGCTGTCCGGATCATAACCACCCAGTGCAAGCAATGCCGTTAAGGCTTCTTCCTCATCCGGTTCTCCGCGAATCGGCAGATAGTGGCTCGGATACGCATCCAGCATGGCGAGAAACTCTACTTCTTCCCCTTCCAATTGCAGTTGTACCGCCATAGCCTGGGCTACGTTGCCTCCGAGAGACCAGCCCAGCAGACGGTAAGGTCCCTCAGGCTGTACCGAGCGGATATGGCGGATGTAGTCTGCTGTCATATCTTCCAGTGTAGACGGAAGTTCCTCAACCTCAGCAATGCCTCTGGCCTGTAACCCATAGAGCGGATATTCCATGCCCAGATGTTTCATCAGCCCGGCATAACACCAGCTAAGTCCTCCTGCGGGATGGACACAGAATATAGGCAGATGCTCCCCATGCGTTCTGAGCGGCAACAGCACTTGAAGCGAGCTTTTTCCGGAATCCGAATCCATCTCCAGTCGCTCCGCCAGTCCCGCTACGGTAGCTGTTTCGAACAAAATGCCGATCCCCGGCTCCCTTCCCATCGCTTCACGAATGCGACTCATCAAGCGAACAGCCAGCAGCGAATGGCCACCCAGCTCGAAGAAACTGTCGTCGATACTTACACTGCGCATGCCCAATACTTCGGCAAACAAATCACAGAGGATCTCCTCCTGCGGGTTACGAGGCGCTCTGCCACCTGTCGTTAATTGCATTTCCGGTGCGGGTAGTGCCTTGCGATCGAGCTTGCCATTCGGTGTAAGTGGCAGGCTCTCCATCGCTACAACCGCAGATGGAACCATATAATCCGGAAGGCTAGCAGACGCATGACGACGCAAGGCAGTCGATTCCGGTATCGTCCCTGTGTCCGAAGCCGGAACGATATAAGCTACAAGACGTTTATCCCCCGGCTGGTCCTCACGGACAATTACAGCAGCCTGGGCCACGCTTGAATGCCTTGCCAGCACCGCTTCAATCTCGCCAAGCTCAATGCGGAATCCCCGTATTTTCACCTGCTGATCCGCCCGCCCCAAATAATCAAGCGAGCCATCATGCAGACGCTTCGCCAGATCTCCTGTCCGGTACATACGCGTGCCTGGTGGACCGTATGGATCAGCAACGAATCGCTCAGCTGTAAGATCAGGTCGATTCCAATAACCACGAGCCAGACCTGCTCCGGCTACATACATCTCTCCGGTTACTCCTGTTGGTACAGGCTCAAGTTGATCATCCAACACATATACCCGAAGATCCGGTATGGCGCATCCAATCCAGCTGCTCGCGCCTTCCGTAGAACTGCCTGCATGCAGTTCCTGGTAGCTGACATGAACCGTCGTCTCAGTGATGCCATACATATTGATGAGTCTTGGCGCATCATCAGCATGACGTTCATACCAATCATCCAAGCGCCCAAGCTCCAGTGCCTCGCCTCCAAAAATGACATAACGGAGTGCAAGCTGCTGTCCCCAGGCCGGATTTTCCCTGTCAGCCTGCATAAGTTGGTAGAATGCGGATGGCGTCTGGTTCAATACGGTCACCTTTTGCTCAGCAAGCAACTGCAGGAACGTTCCAGGTGAACGGCTAATCTCATGAGGAACAACGACTAATCGCCCTCCATGCAGCAGCGGTCCCCAGATTTCCCATACGGAGAAGTCAAATGCATAGGAGTGGAACAAGGTCCATACATCACTCGCGTCAAAATGGAACCAGTGCTGCGTGGCATCCAATAAACGGATGACATTGGCATGCGGAATAACGACCCCTTTAGGCTTGCCTGTCGAACCCGAGGTATAGATCATGTAAGCCGGGTTCAGAGGTGTTACACGCCCATTGCGTTCACTATCCGCAGGGTTTCGATCATCCAGCATCTCCAATTGCTGCAAAGTATGCAAATCGTCCATATTAATACACTGAATTTCTGCCACCTGCGGAAGCAAGGTGTATACCTCTGTACTTGTTACCATTACTTTCGGTGCTGCATCTGTCAGCATATGTGTCAACCGATCTGCCGGATAATTGGGGTCAAGCGGCAGATAAGCGGCTCCTGCTTTTAGCACAGCAAGAATACCCACAACCATTTCAACGGAACGAGGCAAGGCTAGCGCAACCATTTGTTCCGGTGCCACGCCTTGACCGATCAGTAATCTGGCAAGCTGATTGGCTCTTGCATTCAGCTCCCTGTAATTCAAGGTGATATCCTCACAGGTCATGGCAGTCGCTTCCGGATGAGCAGCTGCTTGTATTTCAAAGCGCTCGGCTATGGTCAGTTGTGCATCCTCACTCAGCGTAAAGAACCATTCTTTTTCAAGCTGGGCCTGCTCTGTTGGGGTCACGACATGAAATCTGCTGATTCGCTCATCCAACTGCTGCACTGCATCTTCAAGCACCTGCATCAATCGGACCACAAGTTCACCTGCAGTAGACTCCCGGAAGAGATCTGCACTATATTCCAGCACACCTTCAATTCCGCCTGGAGACCCGTTATGCTCACGCTGCTCTGTCAGCTCAAGGGTTAGATCAAATTTGGATGAACCCACACCATGAATGCGGGTTTCCGCCGCAATATCCGGTAGATCAAGACGAATATCCGGTGTATTTTGCAGAACAAGCATCACTTGGAACAGCGGATGTTTGGAACGCGACCGAGGCGGATTTAATACTTCAACCAACCGTTCAAAGGGCAGATCCTGATGTTCATATGCAGCCAGGTCGACTTCCCGCACACGAGCCAGCAGCTCACGGAATGTTGGATCACCTGAAGTATCTGTGCGCAGCACAAGGGTGTTAATGAACATACCCACGACTTCATCCAGCGCATCATCGCTCCGTCCGGCAATCGGTGTTCCTATCGCGATATCCGTTCCTGCACCCATTCGGGTAAGCAGCAAGGACAGTGCCGAGTGCAGCACCATGAACAGGCTGACTTTATTCTCACGTGCGATGATCATCAATTGCTCATGCAAACGTTGACTGATCGTAAAAGGCACTGACCCACCGCGATAACTGGACACGACTGGACGTGCGTAATCCGTAGGGAATGTAACCTGCTCCGGTAAATGGGCCAGCTGGTTGCTCCAGAATTCCATCTGTCTTGCAATCAGACTGTCCTGCTGGTTCTCATTCCCTAGCAATCTCTCCTGCCACACCGCATAGTCGGCATATTGAATGCGCAGCGGCTCCCAGGCAGGTGAAGAACCCCGCAAGCGTGATGCATAAGCCACCGACAGATCGCGGATGAGCGGTGACAATGACCATCCATCCCCGGCAATATGATGCAGCAACAACAACAGCACATGCTCATCAGCGCCGATTCTGAACAACTCGGCACGAATGCCTGGTTCAGTGGAAAGCTGGAAACTGTAGCGTGACGCTTCTGTCAGAAGCTCGGGAAGCTCCTGCTCCGTAGCAGCGGTTATATTCAATTTCACTTTGACGTCAGCAGCATTCAGAATATGCTGGCTCGCAGAACCCATTTCAGGCGGATACAACGTTCGTAATGTCTCATGACGGTCTACAATATCCTGCAGGGCGTTCTCCAGAGCATCCGTATCCAGCTTCCCGGCCAACCGGGCAACCAGCGGAATGTTATACGTCGGATTGGCGCCTTCCAGACAATACATGAACCACAACCTCCGCTGGGCAAAGGAGAGCGGAAGCTCCCCCTGACGTGAAACAGGCTGAATAACAGGTCTCACCGATTTCGCCTGATCCAATCGTTTGGCTAGGCCTGCGGCGGTTGGAGCTTCAAATACACTGCCAATCGTTAGATCTGCACCGAATACATCACGGATACGTGCTGTAATTCGTCCAGCCAGCAGGGAGTGCCCACCCAGTTCAAAGAAATCATCGTCAATGCCCACACGACCAACACCAAGAATCTCAGCGAACAGACTGCACAGAATTTCTTCTTGTGGCGTGCGCGCCTCCCGTCCATTGGCAATTGACAGCAAAGTAGGCACAGGAAGCCGTTTGCGATCGATCTTTTTATTCGGTGTCAACGGCATCTCGGGCAGTAGTGTGAATGCAGCAGGCACCATGTAATCCGGCAACGCATCCGCCACGTAAGCTCTTAGTTCTGCCAGATCCATACGATTCTCAAGTTCAGACTCACCCACTACGTACGCTGCCAATCGCTGGTTTCCCGGTTGGTCTTCGCGAGCCATGACCGTGACCTGAACTACGCCAGGATACCTGGAGATTACCGATTCAATCTCGCCCAGTTCTATCCGGAAACCTCTAATTTTGATCTGATGATCTGCACGACCCAAATAATCGATAGAACCATCCGGCAGCCATTTCGCCAAATCTCCTGTACGGTACATCCGACTGCCTTGCTGACCGAAGGGATTGGCTACAAAGCGTTCTGCGGTCAGATCAGGCCTGCCCAAATACCCGCGCGCAAGCCCTTCGCCTGCGATATAGAGTTCCCCTACTACACCCGAGGGTACTGGCTTTAAGCCTTGATCCAGCACATATAGCTGCGTGTTGCGAACCGGACCACCAATCGACGGTTTCCCCATCACCCCTGTGTCGAACGAGGCAGCCGTGGAATAAATAGTCGTCTCGGTCGGGCCGTACTGGTTATTGACGTGACACCCCAGTTCCTGTAAAGAAAGCTTCAGTTCCTCCGTCAGCGCCTCTCCTCCGGTAATCACGGTTAGCCCATCGAATCGCCCTGGGCGGCTCGTCACCAAAGACTGCCATAACGTAGGCGTAGCCTGCATGATGGTGGTTCCCAGCTCTCTCATCTTCCCAGCCAGAGCTACCGGATCAAGAATCGTCTCTTTGTGTGCAATATCCAGCCGGGCACCCGTCGTAAGCGGCAGAAATACTTCCAGTACGGATATGTCAAAAGCAATCGTAGTCACCGACAGCCAGTGGTCCTGCGGACCAACCTGTAGTCTCGTCTTCATATCCTCAAGCAGATTCGCCAGCCCCAGATGGGTTACGGCTACGCCCTTGGGCTTACCTGTGGAGCCTGAAGTGTAGATAATATACGAAGGATTGAGCAGAGAAGCTGTACTTGTCAGATCATTACCTTCGGGATTACTTCCAGGCCGGCGACTCACTGCCGTAGCAGTATTCGGTTCATCTATGACCATCATCGGTACACTGGATGTTGTCGGCAGACTGGAAACATGGTCCATCACCGTCACCACACAACCAGGCTTAGCATCATCCAACATGTAGATCAGACGCTCTTCGGGATAGTCAGGGTCAAGCGGCAGATAGGCGGCCCCCGTTTTGTGGACAGCCACAATGGCGATGACCACTTCCAGCGAACGAGGCAGAGCAATGGCCACCCGCTGTTCCGGTCCTACCTGATATCGGTGAATCAATTGATGAGCCAACTGATTCGCCCGTTCATTCAGCTCCGCATACGTCAGGGAGGCCCCTTCGAACGTCAGCGCCGTTGCAGAAGGTGTGCGGCGGACCTGCTGTTCAAACAGTGCTGCTGAATTGCTCTCGGCTGTTAGCCCTCCCATTCCATTCCAGTTCACCAATACTTGCTCACGTTCGGCAGGGAGCAGCAATTCCAGTCGTCCCACCGTTTCCGTCTCCATGCCTTCCTGCATAACCAGGTTCAGCAGCTGCATATATCGAAGCTGATGGTTCAGCAGTTCGGAATCATTGTAGATAGACGGATTCGCATCAAAATCAATACTCAGCCCATGACCATGCCCTTGGTCCACCACATGAATGGACAGATCGTCTACCGGGCCCGTGGACAGGTTGTGAATCATGCCGCGCTGCCCTGCAAAGTTTAATTCATGGTGGAATGGCATGACATTAATCATGGGTCCGAACAGGCGACGATTCTCTCCAAGCAGCTTCAGATCACGCCGCAGATCCTGATGCCGATAGCGTTGATGTTTTCGTACCGCCCGAATCTCCTGTACAACCTGTCTCAGCAACTCTGACACGGTCAGATCCGACTCTACGTTGAGACGCAGCGGAAGCACATTCATGACCATACCCGGAACCCGCAGGGATGTTGATCCCAAACGGCACATCACGGGCAGGGCCAGCACAACATCGGTCGCCCCTGTCATTCGGTGAACGTAAATGGACGTTGCCGCTACAAACAAATCCGGCCAAGTCACACCGAACCTTGCCGCTGCCGCCTGTATTTGCTCACGCTGCGAGTGTGTAAGCAGACCGCTCTGTCTCAGGAAATAGGTAGAGGTTCGCGGAGCCCGTTCCCCCAGACTGACTACATCCGGTTCATCTGCATACCGATCCATCCAGAACTGACGATCCTGCTCTTTGTCCACGGAGCCAAGATAAGCCTCGTCTTCCTGAAGAACGGCCGTCCATGAGCCAAACGATGCCCCCTGCTGCACTTGATCTACAGCTTCTCCTCGTACACTTGCGGAGTATAGGCTCGCCACCCTGCGGGTAATCAGCGAAACGCCGTATCCATCGATTGCGATATGATGAATTCGCTGGTACCAGTAATAACAATCATGGCTTACCTGGAACAACGCCTCCGTGAAGAGTGGACCTGTCGCCAGATTGACGGGATTGGCCAGATCATTTTTCATCCAGGCCAATGCTGCTGTGTGGGGCTCCGATTCCTCCCTCACGTCGATGACATGAAATGTCCAATGATTCGGGTTGCTGTTCAAAGACTGCCATGGGCCTTGTTCATTTTCGCCATAAACCATATTCAGTGATTCTGCTTCCGAAACGGTCTGTCGCACACTTTCTTCGAATCGTCTGGCGTCTACGCTACCCTCGATGACCACATACTCGGCGGTATTGTACATCGGATTGTCCGGATTCAACTGCTGAGCGAACCAGATGCCGGACTGTGCAGAGGACAGGGGCCAAGCCGTGTCCCGACTGTGCGACGTATGCACGGCCCCGCTCAAAAGTAGTCTCCGTTCGGAAGCACCTTATTTTGGGCCTTATCCAGCAATGCTGCCCATGCAGCCAATGTAGGCAGCTCCGCCAGATCCACGAACGTTACCCCCGCTCCTTCCACTCGAAAGCGCTCAGCCAGACTCATAATACGAATGGAATCCAGTCCCCACATCTGAATCAGATCATCGTGCTCTCCAATGTCGGCAGGCTGCTCCTGGAGCATCGCTCCGACCTGATTCCTTAATTGTTCCAACGTGACTAGTTCAACGCCATGACTTCCGTCCTGAATTCGCTTTGCTGCGGATGGCGTTTGTTGCTCAGCCTCTGAAACAGCCACACGAGCAGGTGTAGCATAGGATTGCTCACCTTGCTCACCCGCTTTGGATTTCAGTGCTCCTTCATTTCCGTCAGCGGCAGAATCATTTAGCGATCCAAGTAAACGCCCGGTTGTCAGTGTTACCGCGCACCTTTCTGCTGCATACGTCAGGGCCATGCGATGTTTTTCCGCCGAGAAGTCAGCTACTGCATCCGCAACCAGGAACGCCTGAATGTCTCTCATAAAGGCTTCACAAGAGGTCATCAGACATCCGATATGTGCATAAATACCGCAAACGATCAGTTGATCGCGGCCATCCCGCTGCATTAGTTCAAACAGGTCTGTTTTCTGGAAGGCGCTATATCGCCATTTGGTCATGAACGTATCCTGCGGAGCGGGTGCGAGCGCATCAATAATCTCTTTTTGCACAGGTCCTCCATCAATTCCCGCACCCCAAAAGTCCAGCTGTAACCCACGCTGCTCCGGAGTCTGTCCGCCCGGTTGTGCGGAGTAGACCACCGGAATGCCAAGCTCATGACACTTTGAACGAAGTTGTGAAATATGATCGATCAGCTCCACAACAGGGGATTGCCCTGCCGTAAAGGCGTTCATAAAATATTGCTGCATATCATGAATCAGGAGTACCGAGCGCTTCGCATCCGGTGTCCACATTACCTTGTTGACGGGAAGCTCCGACTCTACAGGCATTGCATAGGGTTGAATCTTTGGAAGTGCCATGAATATCCCTCTTTTCAGCTTTATTTATCACAATCATGTTCATCACTGCGCTGTAATGCTATCTATCAGAAATAACAATTAGGATATGGGCTGTTTAGCCGTAATCATCTCACGCAACGCTTTTTTGCTTACTTTGCCAACTTGAGTTTTGGGAAAAGACTGCACAAACTCAATCCGATCCGGTATTTTATAGCTCGCCAGGCCCCGGTTACGCAGAAAAGATTTCACTTCGGCAGCTGACGGAGCTTCACCGCTCGGCACGATAAATGCACAGGAGCGCTCGCCCAGATATTCATCCGGCATGGATACCAATGCCGCATCATGTACGGCAGGATGGGCCAGCAGATGATTTTCCACTTCCTCGGCAGCCACTTTGTCGCCGCCACGGTTGATTTGATCCTTCGCCCGTCCTTCCACAACGAGATATCCATCAGCCGTAAGACTGGCAATATCTCCGGTACGATAGAAACCGTCCGTGGTAAACGATCTGGCATTATGCTCCTCAGCCTTGTAATAACCACGAATCGTATAAGGCCCTCGTGTCAGTAAATGCCCCGATTGTCCCTGTTCCACATCCATGTCCTCGTCATCCACAATTCGTACTTCATCATACGGAGACATCGGCTTGCCCTGAGTGTTAACAATGACATGCAACGGATCATCCAGACGGGTGTAGTTCACCAGCCCCTCCGCCATGCCGAACACTTGCTGTAAGGTGCAGCCTAGAACGGGTTGGACACGTGCAGCCACCTCGGCGCTGAATTTGGCTCCACCAACCTGAAGCACCTCAAGTGAAGGAAGTTTAACCCCTCGGGTAGCCGCCGCATTCAACCATATGAGCGCAAGTGGTGGTACAAGAGCCGTTATGGTTACCTTATGGCGCATAATGAGTGGAAAAGCTTCATCCGGGCTGGACCCACGTGATAGTACAATGGTTCCACCTGCGTAAAGTGTACCCAGAAAGCCGGGTGAGCTCATCGGATAGTTATGTGCTATAGGCAGAACCGCTAGGTAGACACTCTCTGGGGTAAGTCCGCAGACTTCCACACTTCTCCGCAAACTGTAGATGTAGTCATCATGAGTGCGCGGAATCATTTTGGACAGCCCGGTACTTCCACCAGACAACTGTAGAAAAGCAACATCCGAAGAAACTGGCTCATCCGGCAGTGTGACTGGTGCTGTATAAACATCCTCCAAAGCCGTAAATCGCCCCGCTTCTCCCGCCACGAATACATGCCGAAGTCCCGGAACCTCTGCCTGAACCTCTTCGGCCAGTGTGCGGTAATCAAACCCTCCATCCTGATCAGGTATCACGTATGCTACGGCCTCAGAGAAACGGGCAAAATACGTAATCTCACTCTTCCGATGTAAGGGAAGTGCATATACAGGCAGTGCACCAATGCGGAATAAGGCAAAACACACCTCGATAAACGCCGTAATATTGGGCAGCTGGATAATGACTCGATCATACTGTCGTATTCCTTTGGCATATAAGCCAGCAGCCAGACGATCCACCCGATCGTTCAGCTCCGCATAGGTTAATTGTTGTTCACCACTGATAACGGCTACTCGATTGCCATATAGTTCTGCGCGCTGGCGGAGCATTTCTCCAAACGTAATTCCTTCCCAGCAGCCTTCCTGACGATAACGTTCGGCAACTTCCTCAGGCCAGGCCTGAAATCCTGACAGCATCATTCATTCCTCCTTCATACTGGACACAGATGAATCCAAACCCATGGCGAGCAGCATTGTTCCGAATTTCGCTGAGGTCTCTGCCAGCTCCGCTTCGGCTGTAGAACCTGCCACAATACCCGCGCCAGCGAACAGTTTAAGCGTATTCCCTTCCACTTCCGCACATCGGATCGTTACAGCCCACTCGCCGTCACCCTCACTGTCACACCAGCCCACCATGCCGGTGAATAATCCCCGTTCAAACGGTTCCTGTTCTCGGATGGCTTCCCGAGCGGCCTGTACAGGCGTTCCACAAATTGCTGGTGTAGGGTGGAGAGCAAACGCAAGTTCCAGTGATGATGTGTTCACATTAGCAAGCTCCCCGTGAATTTCCGTAGATAAGTGCCACATGGTTCGTGTTTGGATCAAGGAGGGTTCTGCCGGGACGGATAGCTGCTTACACAACGGACGCAGCGCTTCCGCCACAGCCTCAATGACTACTGCATGTTCATGGCGATCTTTGGCGGAAGCCAGCAGTGCTTTTGCACGGCGACGGTCCTCAGCCGGATCATCACTCCGGGCAGCAGACCCAGCGAGTGGATTGGCTCTCACTTTGGACCCTTTCCGGGTAACTAGCAATTCGGGACTCGCTCCGATATAAGTCCGATGAGTTTCTTTTTCCGCCTCCACATAAGCGCGTTTATTCGTTGTTATATCACCTTTTGCTAGAGAGAGTTTCGTCATCGGAACAGCAAATGTATATCCGTGTGTGTTATCCCTGAACAAATTACGGAGTAACTGATGCGTGTTCACAATCGTCTGTGAAGTCACATGCAGTGTACGGGATAACACCACTTTGTGGAGATCGCCTTGATTCAGATCCATCAAAACGTTGTTTACGCTTTGCTGAAATATGGCTCCGGCAGGTTCTTCACGTACCGCGCAACCCACCGCGGCTGGACGTTTTTCCACCAATGCTCTGGAGTCCGGGGATAGGGGTTCAGCCCATTGGATCTTTTCTGGTACGAATAGCTCCGCAGAAGAATGTATCGGATCGAACGGAATGGCGCCGACCACAATCGGTTTCGTTTGGCCCGAGCGTCTCGCCTTTCCCATCAACTGCTCCATCCGGTTAATGAAAAGCTGCGTTTCTTCATTCCGCTTTTGTTCACTAACATTAACCGCGCCCATGGAGTCAGGTGTATTCCCTTCCGATGCCTCCATGGCAGACCATCGAATTTGTTCCCCTTGAGCTAACAGGGTATGTTGCGGTGAAGACCAGAAAAAGGACGTCCCTTCCTGATATTGTTCCAGAAGGTGTAAGGCGGAAGTTGCAGCAACCGTACCCGCTTTTGACATGATTATCATCTCCTTATCTTGATTCAGGCACCTAGCGTGGCGCCTCCGTCCACACACAAGTTATGCATCGTAATATGTCTAGCCTGATCCGATACCAAAAAAAGCACACTATCCGCTATATCCGATGGTAACGCCAGCCTGTTCAGTGGTATGCCCAGTCGGTATGCTTGCTGGGAACCCGCGATAACGGCCTGTGCTCCCTGCTCATCCGCCCACAATGCACGCTGCATATCGGTATCCGTCGAACCTGGAGATACAATGTTACAGCGGATATGGTCTGAGGCGTATTCAAGCGCCAAACATTTGGTGAACATGGTTGAAGCCGCTTTGGAGGCCACGTAGGCAGACATGTGCATCCGGGGCACGCCAGAAGCATTTGAACCGACAGTAACAATCGCCCCCGACTGACGTTCGGCCATGTAACGCACCACAGCACGTGACATGTAAAATACACCATGTGTATTCACGTCAAAAGTTCTTGTCCATTCTTCATCAGGGAGCTCTCTCACAGCCCCCGTGTATAGTACTCCCGCTGCATTCACCAAAATGCCAATCGGACCTAATGTATTCTCAATACGCTGGATTGCATCTTCGACGAATTGACGATTAGATATATCCACAGGACAGGCTGTTGCTTGATAACCCTGACTATGCAGATCTGTGACCAGTTGATTCAACTGATCCTCTCGTATGTCGACAGCTGCAACAATAGCGCCCTGCTCGGCAAGCAATCTCGCCACGGCTGCACCGATGCCTTGCGCAGCACCGGTGACTACGGCTACTTTTCCATCAATCCCTGTGTAACTCACTCCTGTTCCTCCCTTGCATTACTGCTCCCTCTCCTATTGGAGGAGATATGTTAGCCTGCTGAACACGATTGGATATCCGTAAATCCGTAACATTTCTGTCCACTTGCCTTTCGCCCAATATCACGTACCGATACCTCTGATTGAGAAATACTGTCGTCTCTTTCCTCCTACGACTCCGGGCTGCAGGCAAAACGCATCGTACGACTAATCAGAAACGGCAATACGGATACATGGTTTTCTTCTTCAAACTCGGTATATTTAATGTCCAGACCGGGCTGATTCAGCGCAGACAACCGTTCTGTAAGACTCGAAGCCTTATCATTGTTGCGCGCAGGATGTGTCTTCTCCTGTTCACCCATGCCAATCCACACCTTGACGTTCACGGGATGCTGCTCCAGCCGTGCGACAAATTCCTGTTCCTCCGCCAGCATGACGTTCTGATTCCAGTGAAGCGAAGGGCTGCCCGCAATGTAATAGCGAAAAGCTTCCGGTTTCTTGAACAGCGTATGCAACACGAACAATCCACCAAGGGAATGACCAAAAATAGCCTGTCTGCTCCGATCAATCCTGAACTGCTGTTCCATATCCGGCTTCAGCTCTTCTTCAATAAACTGCAAGAATTCATCGGCTCCACCCTGTTTTGGTAAAGGTGTTCCATCCGAATTCTGGGTATATTCCGTTGTGGTCTGCGGGGTAAAGTCATAGTAACGGTGCGGTGAAAAAGGACCGGCCGTTGGATACCCGATGCCAACAACAATGGCCGGAAGTGCTCCGGTCTTCTCCGGTCTGCGGCCCTGTACACGAACGGCTTCGACCATCGTGCCAAACACCGAGTTGGCATCCAGCAGATAGATCACCGGATATCCCGAAGGCGGTGGTGCTTCTGCCGGTTGGAATACCATGATTTGATAGGCATGATTGCCGTTGCGTGATTTCATGGTCCACTGTTCGGCGCGTGGAATCTGTACGGTACTGCGTGCGATATGTTCAAGGGTGCCAGATGCGGGTTGATTGGGCTGAAACGTCATTACGGATGGTTCCTCCTCGTTGTTCTGCGTATATAGGTTGAATACTGAACTAAATATGTTTTGTATGAGATTGATTCTCATTACCAATTATAAAAGAGTAAATCCGGCTGTCCCATGGACGATATCCAGAAATGATTTTGATTATCTCCATATTCCCACATTTCTGTAACTGACTTGGTTACTCCTAAAATAAAAAAACTCCCTCACGGAATACCTGAAACGCTGGAATTTGTCCGGTTTCTGGCACTCCGCAGGGAGCTACATTTCTCATATTGTGATCAATACATCAATGGATTGCCTCTATTATTGCGTTAACGCCTTCAGCGTGTCGTCAATGACATGACCATAAGCAATCAATCCACCGCCCAGCCACGGAGCTGGCTCTACTGCGTACACATTTCCAGCTTTAACGGCTGGCATGCTATTCCATACTTTGGTATCCGTCATTTCCTTCATGCTCCCCGGACCCTGTTCCACCGTGAAAATAAAGTCGGCATCAATCTCAGGCAACACCTCGGTCGATACCGTTGCGCTGTTCTCCGTTTGTACCAGTGTTGGCTTGCCAAGCCCCAATTGCTGATATACCACGTAACCACTAAAGTAGTTACCACCCAT
This sequence comes from Paenibacillus marchantiae, assembly GCF_028771845.1. Classification (NCBI taxonomy): domain Bacteria; kingdom Bacillati; phylum Bacillota; class Bacilli; order Caryophanales; family Paenibacillaceae; genus Paenibacillus; species Paenibacillus marchantiae. The sequence continues at coordinate 942,244 of NZ_CP118270.1, forward strand.
CATACTAATCCCGCGAGGTGCAAAACGAATGATCGCTGCTTTCTTGCCTTCGGTAACTTTGGCGAGCTTGGCCTTAGCATCATCTACCTTCGCATGATATGTTGCAATGGCTTTTTCGGCCTCAGCCGTTTTGCCCAGCAGATCACCGATCACCTGCAAAGACTTCTCTACATCACCCGAAGCATTCGTAAATACGTAGGTTGGTGCAATTTTCGAATAACTCTCATATACACCGTTCTCAGCATATTGGGCCGTGTGTAGAATAATAAAATCTGGATTGTACGCCATTAGTGCTTCAGGAGAAGGCAAACCACTGGAGAAATCCAGTGTTGGCACTCCGCTCAACTGGTCCTTAAGGTAAACATGGCCTTGCGTACCACTTGCCCACTGAGCTACCGGTTTAACGCCTAGCGTCAGCAGAGAGTCTTCCAGATAAGGTGCAAAAACACGCTCCGTATGCTCAGGAACGATAACATCATGTCCCAGATCATCTTTGACAGTTCGTTCTCCTTTGGTTTGTTCCGTGTTCTCTTCGGTTACAGCAGTCCCTGATGAGGCCGTGGTGGAAGCCTCCGTTGTTGGCTGCTCTTTCTGTGCTTCTCCCTCAACTTCTGATTTTGAACCACAGGCAGACAGCAGACCCGTAATCAATACCAGTACGAGCAAGGCCGAGAAACCGGTACTACGAAATGGACGAACGGAACTTTGTCCGTTACCTTTTTTCTGTTGAAACATGACATATCCCCCTTGATAAACATTCTCATTTAGATAGATGGATTATATGTCATGTAGCCCGGGAATCACCATGGACGTTATCCAGATATACATTTGGACAATATCCCGTGAAAATCAGGAGCGCTTCATCCAGCATGCGCATCACGCCTACGGCAGAGTAGTCAAACCATGGGTCACCTGTGATCAGATGAATCTGGTATTGCCTTACTGCCTTAAGCTGACGCCATACCGGCGAGTGCTGTAGACTAAGCCAATACGCCCTCGATGCGGCCTCAGGACACACCATAACAAGAATCCGATCTGGATTTAGCGCAGCCAGTTGTTCCAATGTTAACCGTGTGTTGGCCTGAACATCGGGAAACGTCTCCAGTTGTAATCCATTATTGTACAACACCTCTTCAATGCCCGGATTTCGATACAGATAAAGGTGCTGACCATACACCCGGACAACGATGACCTTCTCTCGCCCCACTTTCTGTTTTACGGAATCCCGTGCCTTCTCGACTCGCTGATTGTATACGCTAATCCACTGCTCTGCCTGTTCTTCCCGCTCCAAAAAAGCAGCAATCATGCGTAACTGCGCACGCCAATCCAAGTGATACTTCGGTACAAAACAACAAGGTGCAATCTCAGCCAGTTTGGCCTGATCCTGATCACTGATCTGATCCGTACCGACAATAGCGTCCGGCCGGATATGAACCAAACGCTCCACGTTGGCTTCAAATCTCAAGCTGGTATACGGGTCTGTCAGTCTCAAGTGTGACTGAATCTCTGTTCGGTGCGCGTTATAATAATAAGCGGTCCATTTGGGGTCAATCGGCGCAGCGACAGGCATGACATTAAGCGCCAGCAGCTGTCCAATAATGCTGGAGGAGCAGGTGGCGATGCGTATTCTCGCATTTTTGGCATAATCCGAAGGAGATACGCCCACTTCTTTTTTAAATTTGCGGCTGAAATAATACTCATCGCTATAGCCCACTCTCAGCGCGATTTCACGAAGTTTGTATCCTGTTTCTTTCAGATATCGTTTCGCACGATTGATGCGAAGATCGGTCAGATATTCCATTGCACTCTGCCCGTAGGTCTTCTTGAACAGGTCCACGAAATATTTCGCACTGATATTGGCTTTGTGGGCGAGATCCGCAATAGACAATGGTTCGTCATAGTGCTCATCCATATATACTTTTACCTTGGCAAGATCCGTCTTGGGACTGCGGCCGGCAACGGGTAAGTGCGCAGGGGTCTGCGAATCATTTTCCAGTAACATGAGGCCACTCCTTTCGATCTGCTTGATCGGTTTGATATGAAATGTACAGGGCAATACAGCCGGTACTATATTAGACTAACGAAAATGATAATCATTATCAATTAAAATATCACATTCTTTTCCATACAGTCAATCCATATATGGAAGAATGTACACAGTTCGATGTTAAGACAATCCCGTAAAAGGCAAAAAAGCTAACTGCGTGTTTTGGGCACGAGTTAGCTTTTGATGACGAATTTTGCAACATTAAGTTTGTAAAAATTTGAATTGAATTAATCCCGGCTCCGCAGCTTGCCGAGTAGACGAATAATTTCTAGATACAGCCATACCAGCGTAACCATCAATCCAAATGCACCGTACCACTCCATATATTTCGGAGCACCGTTGTCGGCACCACTTTCAATAAAATCAAAATCAAGTACCAGATTCAGTGCGGCCACAATGACGATGACGACAGAAATGCCGATTCCGATCAGGCTGTTGTCATGCAGATAGGGAACGGTAATCCCGAAAAAACCAAGAACAAAACTGAGGAGATACATAATCATGATACCTCCGGTTGCTGCGACAACCCCCAGCTTGAAATTCTCCGTAGCTTTGATCAATCTTGTCTTGTATGCCATCAACAGAGCAATAAAGACGGCCATGGTCAGCAAAGCAGCTTGCAGCGTAATGCCGTTATACAAGTATTCATACGTAGCCGAGAGTGCTCCGAGGAACATCCCTTCCGCAACGGCATAGATCGGCACAAGGTAAGGCGCCGCAACAGGTTTAAATGAAATAATCAATGCGAGGATAAATCCGACGATCGCCCCTCCATATGCAAGAGGAAGCACTTCCTGCCCATTGAAAAACATCATCCAAGATGCAAATGCACTGCCCAGCAGGATTACCAGCGTAATAAACGCCTTGTTTACCGTACCGTTAATCGTCATTCTAGTCTGATATCGATCATCTCCATAGCCTCTGGAGTCTTCAAACGTACTATCTTTGAGTGTGGGGTTACCGCTACGTCCGATCAAAACAATCACCTCTTCTATGTATTTGGTTAATCCTGTACTACCATCTCTACGTTCTACATTGCCATTTCTACGAACTACATATTAAATTGCATATTGAAAATATAAATTCTAATGCTTCCAGGCAGACGTGGGATGCAATCCGGAGATCACATCCTTGTCTGTTGACGCAAGGCATGGGCTATATGTCCCAAAACTTTGCGAAGAATACTTTACGCTTTATTCAGCACTTTCCATCATTTGATTCCAATTCTTATCGCTCTTGGGGCATATTCGAGATACTTATTTGTACAACACTTTATCTATATTGTATTTCGCACGCATCGTGTTGATGATATAGGTCTCGTAAATTTCGCGATCTACCGGATCTTCAATAACGCACACTTCAATGGTGGTTACTTCCTCGCGGTGTGACTTCATTGGTGATACGGTATCTTCAAAATGTTTCTTGATGCGCGGTCTTAATTTTCGTGCTTTCCCGACAAATAACAACTCATCAGCGGCATTGTAAAACATAAAGATACCGCCCTGTTCCCGTGTAATCAGGTGGAAATCGGTGAATCCGTAGATGTGGCTGAGCTGTGGATCAGCCTGCTTCGTGATGGTGACATCTGGTGTTGGCACAGTAATATTAATCAATAGGTTCACTTCCTCATTATCTATAGGTTTACATCCTATCATATATTATAAAGGGAAACCATTTCATTAATAAGAAGCAAGATTCAAGCTTTTTTCAACTATTACGACAAATATTTCAAAAAAAAGGTTAACTTCCCTGATTCAAAGTGGTACTATAGGGGTATGAGGAAGAATTTGGGCACTAAGACATATGTCTTTATATCTACTTCCGTCTATTGTACCCTATGATTGATCATCTTTTTCATACTGAATTCTGTTACGTGCGCACGACAAGAGTACAGTTAGCAAGAACCTAGCCTTATAGTGTTACGATTCATCATCTATTCGACCCTTGCAGCAAGCAAACGTAGAAAGATCCTAGATTTACGAAGATAGTATAGAACTGGATTGACCTAGAAAGCCTGCAATTATAGCCGTACGAGAGTAAATAGACACACGTAGAAGGACAGATAGCTATCGATCCTAGAGAGACTAGTCATGCAACGCCAACCTAGAAAGTTATAAGCAGCAGCACTATAAAAGATGGATCACGTTTCACCCCAGCCCGGCATGATGCCAGGGCTTTTTTACGTTTGCGCAAACAACCAACCACCTCCGCAGGGAAACAGAGGTATCGTGGTTCTTTCTGCGGGGGTTATAATATGGCAAGATAGCAAATAAGGGAGTGATGGGATGTATTCCGATCTGCAACTGACGGAGGACCGCCCTGTATATATACAAGTCAAAGATTATATGAAGCGATTGATGCTCAAAGGCGGCCTGCAAGCCAAACAAAAGCTTCCTTCCACCCGCGAACTCAGTACACTCATGAAAGTAAGCCGCAGCACGATTCTGCTGGCCTATGCTGAACTTGAGGAGGAAGGCCTGATTTACGCGGTCAAAGGCAAAGGCAATTACGTAAGCTCCACCATTGATGCACCTGAGGCAACATCCGGGTGGCAGCTGGACTGGAACGAACGTGTCAGCGATTATGCAATCCAGGCAGAGCAGTATGATCTGATGAAACATGGCTCTGGCTCAGAGCGTGGTGAGATTTCATTTACCAGCATCGCGCCGGATGAGAAGCTGTTCGACATGCACAATGTCAAAAGAGCCTTTCTCGACCGGATGTCGCTTGAAGGGGAAGTGCTGCTGAATTACGGATATGCGCAAGGCTACAGGCCTCTTATGAAGTATCTGCTGCGCTATATGGAAAATAAAGGTGTCGACCTAACCGGCAAGGATATTCTGATTACCAACGGATTTACGGAAGGTTTTGATCTGGTACTGGGCGCACTTCGCAAAAAAAGTGGCAGGGCCCTGTGTGAAAACCCGACACATCATACCGCTGTTAAAAATCTGAGACTTCATCAATTCCATCTCACCGGTGTGGATATGGAATCAGATGGTCTGGACCTAAAGCAGTTGGAACGGGAACTTGCAGCCAACCCGTATGATCTGGCCTATCTCGTGCCCTCCTACCACAATCCAACCGGGATCGTCACATCACCTGCCAAACGGACAGAGATCATTCGGTTGATGAACCAGTACCAGGTGCCGATTATTGAAGACGGCTTTAACGAGGAACTGCGCTATTCCGGTTCCCATGTCTCCCCTCTGATTGCCAGTGTGGGCAAAGGGAACGGACTCGTGTATCTGGGCAGCTTCTCCAAGATATTGTTTCCGGGACTGCGTGTAGGCTGGGTCATTGCGGATGCGGCGCTGATTGATTACCTGGAAAGCATGAAACGGGCGCGCAGCATTCATACCTCGACGCTGGACCAGTCCCTGCTCTATCAATATCTGAGCAACGGCAATTTCGAGAAATATTTGAAGCGGGCCCGTACAGAGTACAAGCGAAAATATGAACTGGTGGTCCGTTGCTTGCGGCAGTATCTGCCAATGTGCCGGGTTTCCGGTGAAGGTGGACTTCACCTGTTCGTACAATTCCCACCAGAATACCGCACGAGGGAGCTGCTGGCGGCTTGCAAGGCAAAAGGCGTTACCTTCATGCCCGGGGATACTTTTTATCTTGAACCTGGCCAGGGACAAAACACGATGCGTTTGGGCTTCTCCCGAGTCAGCGATGAGAACATTCGCAAAGGTATTCGCATCATTGGCGAGACGGTTGCTCAAATGAAATGAGGAGGATTACACATGAAAGTTGGCGTGATAATGGGTGGCACATCTTCGGAGCGGAATGTTTCTCTGCTCACCGGACAGGAGATGATGAACCATCTGGATGGACAGAAGTATGAGGTTATTCCGGTGGAGATCAACAGCAAACGAGATCTCATTGACAAAGCAGCAGGATTGGATGTGGCACTGCTCGCTCTGCACGGCAAATACGGCGAGGATGGTACGATTCAAGGTACGTTGGAGTCGCTGGGTGTTCCTTACACAGGCTGTGGTGTCCTCGCGAGCAGCGTATGCATGGACAAAGATATGTCCAAACGCCTCATCCAGCATGCGGGTGTACCTACTGGCGAGTGGCTTCAGGTAAGCAGTCTGGATGAATTGTCATCAGTCGCTGTGCAGCAGTTAACGTATCCCGTTGTGGTAAAGCCCAATTCAGGCGGTTCCAGTATCGGCACGCAAGTGGTGCAGGAACCCTCGGCTCTTCATGCGGCTGTAGAAGCGGCTCTCGTCTGGGACGAAGTCGTCATGATTGAGCAATATATTGAGGGTGAGGAGATTACCTGCGCCGTTCTGGATGGTCAGATGCTTCCTGTTATCTCGATTCGTTCAAATGCCGATTTTTTCGATTACACCTCCAAATATAATGATGGCGGTGCTGAGGAGCAGGTCGTCCAATTGCCTGCGGATTTGCATAAACGTGTAGAAGCGGCGGCATTAACCTGTTACCGGGTGTTAAAATGCAGTGTCTATGCTCGCGTGGACATGATGATTCGGGATGGCATGCCATACGTGCTTGAGGTGAACACGCTGCCGGGTCTTACCCGAAACAGCCTGCTGCCCAAAAGTGCTGCCGCTGCTGGTATTTCCTTTGCCGGTTTGCTGGATTCCATCATTGATCTCTCGTTAAAAGAACGCCAAAAGGAGGCAACGCGATCATGAGTCTGAATATAACAATTCGTAACAGTTCCCCTGAAGATCTACAGGATATGGTCGTTCTTATGGATCAACTCGGTTACCCAACCACGTATGCCGAGATGAAGGAGCGTTATTCGCACATCGCTGCGGATTCAAACTTTGCAACGTTGGTTGCCGAGGTCCGTGGCCGTGTCGTTGGACTGATTGGCCTCCAAACATCTTATCTATATGAAAAAAACGGAAGACACTGCCGTATTATGGCTCTTATCGTGCATGACCAGTTCAGAAGCTCCGGCATCGGTCGTCAGCTTATTCTGGAAGCAGAGCAATGGGCAGCCACTCATGGCGTGGATTCCTTGTCTCTAAACAGCGGCAATCGCACGGATCGTGAAGCTGCGCATGAATTCTACCAACAGATGGGCTTTACCGCGGGAAGCACCGGCTTTAGCAAAAAGCCGCAGGCTTTGCAGCATAGCTGACTGTTTACAAAGTAACATCAAAAAAACGCCCATTTCCGACACAAAGGTCGGAAACGGGCGTTCTCTATTTCGCTATAAGTAAATTATCTTTTGGCCTTCATGGATTCATACGCAGCAAGTAACTCCTCTACAGCCACGCCATTAATCTTCATTCCTGCCACCTGACACTGTTCCAACTGTACGCCGGATAGATTACAGTCATTGAAATGACTGCCCTTGAGGTCACAATGCTCCCAACGCATGGGTGCTCTGTCTGCGCCGAGGTGTGTATCCTGAAAATGAACACCATCCAAAGCACAGAATTCAACCTTGCTATCTGTTAAACGCAAATCGGCCAATAATATGTTGGTCATATTCAGATTGGTGAATTTGCCCCCACTCAGGTTGCAATCGGTCATCCGGATATCCCGAAGATTGCTGGTGCTGAAGCGAAGTGAATCCAGATCAGCTTGGTAAAATTCAGTAACCGTCTCATCCTTAACATTGGATATTTCCTCGGATGGGAGCTGGATCACAGGCTCTATTGTTATGATTTTCTCATATCCATATTCATCTTCAGACGCATAGAGACAGATATAACCCATTTTCTCATAAAAATGATGATTATCCCGCTGTCTTCCCGACGTCTCCAGCTTCCATATCCCAATCTCCGGGAATTCGGCCTCAACAAGCCTGATGACCTGAGATCCTATACCCCGACCATGACAAACGGGATCAATAAAGATTTTATCCAGTCTCGCATGCCTGCTTCCCAATACATTGACACTGACTCCACCAATGGTACATCCATCCCATTCTATAACGTAATAGTCCCATTCACGGATCACGTAACTGTGCATACGAACAGACGAATAGCCTGGTGGACAAAGGTTGCTGTCCGGAACTGTGTCTCCTTTAGCCCAGACCCTGATCGCATGATCAAAGGCTCTGGTGCATATCTCCGTGAGCACTTCAGCATCCTCATGGCGTGCACGACGAAGCTGAACTAGAGATTGCAGCCCCAGTGAAGATGCTGGTGCCGGTTGTACTTTATGTCGCTCAAAATAATCGTAGTCTGCCTGATCCGAAAGTTTTCTGCGAGAGACATAACGAAATCCAGCATGCTCAAGCACCTTGCGTGAAGGCTGGTTAAACGGCTTTACAATACCCACAATTCGATCCAATAGAGTATGTTCAAATAAGTATGTCGTTAAGGCATTCACTGCTTCTGTGATATACCCTTTATTCCGATAATCCCGTGAAATGGCGTAAGCCACTTCACGATCATCACTATCCAGCATGTCATTGGGAAACACACCACACCAGCCAATGATTTGCTGATCTTTGTTGTGTACAACAGCCAGCATGACCCGTACATCTTTCGGATCGAACTGCTCGTAACTGCCAACAACAAATTGCAGAAAACCATGCAGCTGTTCCTCTGTCATCCTCCATTCGGGAAGAATATCCGTGATTTCCGGTTGTCGGGTTAATGCGTACAGCGCGTACTGGTCTTCCAGCGTTAGTGGACGTAATGTAATCGAACTGGATTGGATGATTAATTGACTTTTCATATATAACACCTCTGGGGATTTATTTGGGATGGCACGACAAAAAGGAGCACCTCCAATAGAGGCACTCCCCGATTCGTTTCATCATTTCAGAAACGCCGAAGCTCCTCGTAATGGGTCAAAAAGGACACACGTATCCCGTTAATGGTCTAACGGAATTTTTTCATTGTGTTCTTTCATGATCATTACGAGAAATCTGGCATACTCTGAAATCCCCTCTCAACCTAAGACTCACATACAAATCTTACTTATGGCCGGTCGATGAAAATCCAGCCTGTTTCTTTTTCCTTATCTACAGATGCTCCAAGAGATTCGGCCATAAAGCGCAGCGGGACGTAAGTTTTGCCGTTTTTGCCCACATAAGCAGGTTCGACCATTGTTACTTCCTTGCCTGCAACGGTGGCCTTCTTGGAACCCACAGTCAGGACAATCTCATCGCCGGTGATATCGTCAATAACGACGATTTTATCCGACCCTTTGGTCCATTTCACTTCAGCATCCAATTCCTCGGACAGATAACGAAGAGGAACAAATGTTGTATTTTTAACAGTGACTGCGCCATAGGTTTCGTCGTCCGGATACAACATGACATATTTACGGGTGATTCCCGCTTCATCTTTCAACAGCTGATACACAAGTGAATTGGAATCAAAATTGCGCAACATCTGACCTGGAGTGATATCTCCCTGCATCAGATCAATTGCACCAGCCGTTTTGTCCACGGCATCCACAGTTACTGGTCCACCAATATTCCACAGTTCACTGTCACCATATACGGATACCGATTTGATCGGCAGATCTTCAGAAGCAGGCAACGCTACTTTGAAATCATAATTCTGTTTACGGATATTCAGTGCGCTGTCCAGATAAAAGTCCAATTTGAGATTGGTCTCAGTTCCGAACACCGTCTTCAATTCAGGTGTTTCGGTCAACAAGTTGGCTAGTTCCTTGTCGTAATTGGCAAGAATCTCGTCAAGACCGCCTTTAATCATTTCATACAATGAAGCAACTTCGGCATCCCGTGATTCGCTAATCGTAGAAGGAAGGGCACTGCCGTCGCCAATATCAACCGTGTTGAATGTAACGAGGATAGGGTAGAACACATCATACAGATCTCCAATCAGATCCTTGAGTCCTTGCTCATCCTGAGCAACACTTGTCAGAAACGGTTTAACCATGGCAAGAAGCTCTTCTCCACTGATCTCCACATGCAGCTTGGAGAGGCTCAGCGATTCACCGTTAACCGATTCCTGTACCGGCGTTACGGAAATATTTTTCGGGTTGGACAAATGCTTCAGCGCAAAGGTCAGCAATTTCGGGGAAAGCTCCTCGATCTGCTTCTCCAACGCCTTCGTATCTAGCATAGGAAGTGTGTCATCCTCCAAAGATATGTATAGAGGCTTTTGCGCTCCGTCTACATCAATGACCATTTCCGATTTATCCATCGACAGATGGAAAGGTAATTTCTTTCCTTGCATACTCAGTGTACCTTTGACAGACGCCGTGTTGGAGTCCTTCACTTTGACATCTTCAATATCCAATGAAACGGAATTAATGAGTTCAATCATTTGAAGCGCATCCTCATCGACGAGGTTTGCTGTAGGTTCAATTTTTATATGCATCGACTGTTTGGATTCACCGGACTTGACGGTTGTGCTGTTGACAACGGCTTTGCTAATATCTACGCCACCTACGGCCTGACATCCCGTAAGCGTAACCATCATCAAAACGAGTGGTACGGCAATCCACTTCAATAGCTTATGATTTTTGATACGATCTCCTCCTTAGGAAAAATGTGGTTCACTCCTATTATGAGGGTTATAGGTAATTGTTGTAAACCGGATCGGTAAATAAATACCAAAAAAAGGCCGAACGATGGTCCGACCTCGGGTATGACGTATATTTAAAATTTGGTGTAATTGGCTTCAACAACACTATGCCTAGTCCAATCATAAACAGTTCAGTTTATTCTTTTTCCGTATCCTCTGCCTCAGTGTCCTCATCGGATTCTTTACCATCGGTACGTGCAGGGGTTTCAAATTGATCCGGTTCGTCGTCTTGAATGGCTTTGTTCTCTTCATTCTGGTCTTGTGTCATATCGTATTCCCTCTCTTCTACCGGATTTTAGGCAACAATCTGTGCCTAGTTTCTATCAATAACCGGAATAATGAAAAATTAAACAGACAGAGGTGGGAACTTAGAAAATATAAAAGACAATTCCGTTCCCGCTTGCAGCCGTTGCCTGATATAAAGCCTGAACATCATTCAGTGTCTGAACGATCTCCTGGAATGTCTCCTCTGCGTCCCAATCCTCCATGACAGGATACACGCCCTCAGCTACCATTTGTTCCAAGCTAAACCGCGTTTCTTCAATTCTTCAGGTGTCAGTTGTTCTAAAGCCATGTACGCCTCGAGCACCTGTTCATTGTTCAGCAGGAACAGATCCATGTCTGAATAGTTGCCCAGATATTGTTCGCCTGCCAAAGGGACCACATATCCCAGAGGAGGCTGCCCCTCTACCACTTCACCAGTCAACGTAAACTGAAGCATCTGCCACATTTTATCGATATCCAGCTCGACCGAACAATCATGTACACTGACTTCACCTGACTTAATGGATGCGACCAATTCATTGGTGACAACAAGATATCTGCCGGACATGCCCATACCCTTATCCCTCCTATGTATGTACTTCCCTTCTTTCCCATTAACCGTGCATGTTGTACAAGAATCGGGGTAAAGAGGTGGAAAGGAACAATAATCTTCAAGGAGGAGCGGAATCCATGAAAAAGTTTGATTACAGCCTCAATTACGAGGAGCTTGATCTGCGCAAGCAGCCTGAACTGTATACCGTTGGCCGGGGAGAGCAAGGAGTATTAATGGTGGAGCCCTACAAAAGCGAGATTCTACCGCACTGGCGGTTCAAAACACCTGAAATTGCGAAAGAATCCTCGCAAAAGATCTACGAACTATTTTTGGAGTATAAGAAAAAGGATGACTTTGTCGGTATGGATATGGCACGCAAGTTTCTGCAAATGGGCTATACGCGGGCAAGGCGTTATACGAATCATAAAGGCGGACGCAAATACTCGAAGGAGGACGGCTCCATCCTGCCTTATCAGAATGATAAGGTGAAGGCTGAATCAGCAGCCATTTTCAAAGCACAATGGGAGATCGCCAAAACGGACCCGGATTATGTGAAAATGAAGCAGGAGCACCGGGAAAAGTACGAGTCGGAGAACGCGCAGAAGCATGGGTGAAAATACATGATTTATGCAGACGTTCATTTTGATATAATGCAATACATCAAGCTTCACACACGAGATTAACGATGTATACCCATCCAAAGGAGCCCTCATGAACCCACCTAGCCACCATTTCGTCCTGGCACTTGTTTGCATCACCCTGTGTCTGTTTATTCTGCTTCCTTTGCCTGCCTCTGCAGCCAAGTCTGAACTTGCCAGACAACATGAAATGACAGCCTTTGGCCCGCTACAAAGCGATGTTGACGGGATGCAGCCGGGATGGAACCTGGGAAATTCTCTGGATACGGTCGGACCTGATGAAACGTATTGGGGCAACCCACGAGTTACCCGGGAACTGATACAGCAGATCGCTGCTCAGGGATACCGAAGTATTCGTATTCCCGTCACATGGGATGGGCATATTGGGGACGCACCAGACTACACTGTTGATCCAGCCTACATGGCTCGTGTTCAGGAGATTGTCCAATGGGCGCTGGATGCCAACCTCTATGTCGTCGTGAACGTTCACCATGATTCCTATCTCTGGATCAGCCAACTGGAGAATAACCACGATCAGGTGCTTTCCCGTTATAAAGCAGTATGGACTCAGATTGCCAAGCAGTTTAAAGATGAACCGCGTAAGCTGATGTTCGAGAGTGTTAACGAACCGCGCTTTAACCGCGGAGCAACAAATGCAGGCGACATGGGCTCAGGCAGCAATATTGATGAGGCACGGCAGTTAGAGCTTTTGCATGAATTGAACACTGCATTTGTAAAGTTGGTACGAGAAACAGGTGGAAATAACAGCGAGCGCCCGTTGGTCCTGCCTACGCTGGAAAGTTCACCAACACAGGTAAGACTCGACAGTTTGCAACAGACGATAGCTGGCCTAAAGGATCACAATCTGATTGCTACGGTGCATTATTACGGATATTGGCCGTTCAGCGTTAACATTGCAGGGCATACCACCTTCGATACGGATACGAAAAATGATGCGGCCAGCACGTTCAATAATGTGTACAACACGCTAGTTGTTCAAGGTATTCCGGTTATTCTTGGTGAATATGGCCTGCTCGGTTTTGACAAACATACGGATGTCATTGAACAGGGAGAGAAGCTGAAATATTTTGAATTCATCGGTCATCAGTTAAAAGAAAAAAAGATCACGTCCATGTTATGGGACAACGGTCAGCATCTGAATCGACAAACATTCCAGTGGGCTGACCCGGATTTATTTCAGATGATCCAAGCTTCCTGGACAGGACGTTCTGCCGTAGGAGAAAGCGATCTGCTCTATTTCAGACAAGGTTCGCCTGTGGGAGACAGACCATTGACGATCAAGTTAAACGGAAACAAGCTGGTTGCCCTGTATGCGGGTGAGGAGATGCTGAAAGCTGGCACGGATTATTCGTTCAGTGGCAACACGTTAACCGTCAAATCCACTGCGTTATCCCGGATGATCAGCTCAACTCAGAAGCTTGGGAACAATGGGATACTCACAGCGAAGTTCAATCAGGGTGCAAAATGGAAATGGAATGTGATTGTGTCCACAAAGCCCGAGTTGGGCGACGCAACAGGTATAGTAGACTCCTTCTCCATTCCCACCCAGTTTCAAGGTGATCAGCTTGCCACGATGGAGGCTGTGTATACATCCGGTGAGAACACAGCGCCACAGGACTGGACACCGTATAAGGAATTCTTGACTACATTTGCTCCTTCTTATGAAACGAATGAAATTAAGCTACAGCCCGATTGGCTCAAAGGACTGCACGACGGACAGATCGAGCTGACATTTCACTTCTGGAGTGGTGAGCTCATTCGCTACACTCTGATTAAGAACGGAAATCAGGTGACTGGCGAGGTACGAAATTGAGCCTGTTCGCGGGTTGGGATTGTACGACCCGTTGATTGCAATGGGCTCTGCTGGATGCAGCAGCGTGACCTACACAGTATTGAAGATTGTTCAAATAGAGACGCTGCTAGTGGGGTATTTCAGCTGGCAGCGTCTTTGAGTTTGGTAGGTTTGGTATGGTTAAGCCTGTGCCTTTTGCGGCTTGCCACTCTTCGAACGGGGCCGAAGCATACCCCCTACGATCCTCAGCATTTGTCTGCGCGGCATAAGGCGGGCGAACTGGGCCGTCCAATAATTGGAGGCACCTGGCACAGCATACGGCTTGCCTGAATCCAACGCCCTCATCGCCACTTCCACAACATGCTCAGGCGTATCCCGTTTTCCTACCGAGGCCTCTTCGGCTCCTACTACGTCAAAGAATGAGGTATCGGTTGAGCCAGGGCATAGAGCCAAAAACTTAACGCCTCGTTTCCGGTTCTCTTCATACAACGCCTCTGTAAAAGAAAGAACGAAAGATTTCGTAGCCCCATATACAGCCATGTATGGATCAGGTTGAAAAGCAGCTGTTGAAGAAACATTGATGACGGTACCGTTCCGTTTTTGCAGCATACCTGGCAGGAAAAGATGGGTCATATTCATGACTGCGAGTACATTCAGCATAATCTCTTCCTGCTGCCGTGCACCATCCACCTGCTCAAACATTCCATGCGTGGCAAATCCCGCATTGTTGATTAATACATTAACCTGTATGCCCCGATTCATACATTCCTCATAAACGTGTTGTGGTGCATCCGCCTGGGATAGATCCGCTACGATCACTTCCGTCTTCACTTGATAGGTTCGCTCAATCCGTTCTGCCAATTGACGCAATTTGGACTCCGATCGGGCCACCAAGACCACATGTTTTCCTTTTGACGCCATCTCCAATGCAAAAGTCTGCCCAATTCCTGAAGAAGCCCCCGTAATGAGTACCCATTGATTTTGAACCTGCTTCATATCTCATCCACCTTTTCAGAACACTCGTTTTTTATTGGAAACACTGTTTCCTAATGAAATCATCGTACTCTCTTGTCTTCGTACTGTCAACTTCTTTTGATCATTTGACGATTTCCAGCGTAAAACAGTAGAATGACGATAAGAAACACGGTTACCGTTAAACAACAATATGGATGTATGAGGATGAGATAGATGAAAGATCACAATTCGGGTTCCAAAGAATCCGCTCACACGGTCACTACCTTTCAGGAAGCCAGACTCCAGCACTCCGAAAACCTGCGCCAAAATATTGTGCATGCCGCCGCATCCTTGCTGCAAGAGCACGGCCCCGAAGCCGTTACAGTTCGGCGCGTGGCAGAACGAATGGAGTGCTCCACCAAAATCATATATAACCTCTTCGGCAAGAAAGAAGGGTTAGCTAAATATCTATATATGGAGGGGTGCTCCCTCCTATCCCAATCGTTTGAATCCGTGCCACAGCAAGCATCATTCGAGAATTATTTTCGCGATCTCGCTTATGCCTACTGGGATTTCGGAATTACACAATCCAGCTTCTATCAGCTGATGTTTGGCGGTTCTTTTGCAGAATTCAAACCAGATGCAGAGAGTCTGCAAGGAACAGCAACTGCACTAAAACAAATTACGTCCCTGGTTGCGGTCTCAATTGAGCAGGGAATGCTTAAGGAGAACGATCTCTTGCTTGCAGTTCGTATGATCTGGGCCCCTCTGCATGGCGTCATCCACCTGTACCTGGGAGGCCATATTGAGAGTGAAGAGGCCGCGAAACGGCTATATGATCATACGTTGTCCATGGTTATTCTTTCTCTTGTTGGAGTATCCTCCAAGGGCTAAGCCATGAATGGATAAGGAAACGAAAGAAGGAGCAGGCACTTCATCGCTCAGATGAGGGACCTGCTCCTTTTTTTAATTAGATCTATAAGGGATTACCATTACCAATTAACGCGTGGTTTCGTTCTCAGCTTCCCAACGCGAGATTTCAGCACGGACTTTGGGAGCCACTTCTTTGCCGAGCAGTTCAATAGCTCTCATTACCTCCTCATGCGGCATCGTGCCGAGGGGAGTGTGTAACATGAAGCGTGTAATACCAACTTCTTTACGTAGATAGATAATCTTTTGAGCAACGGTATCCACATCACCGACATACAGCGCGCCTTCCAAACTACGTGCCGCGTCAAAGGTTGCACGGCTATAGTGTCCCCAGCCGCGTTCACGGCCCAACATATTCATTACTGCCTGAGCTGGAGGGAAGAATTTCTCCACAGCTTCATCTGTTGTATCCGCAATGAAGCCATGAGAGTGAGAAGCAACGGTCAGTTTGGAAGCGTCGTGACCTGCATGTGCAGCTGCTTTTTTGTACAACTCCACCAGTGGTGCGAATTGAACAGGACGACCACCAATAATGGCGAGAACAAGCGGTAATCCAAGCAGACCCGCGCGGACAACCGATTCCTGGTTACCACCACTCCCGATCCATACAGGCAGCTTCTCTTGTACCGGACGCGGGTAGATGCCCAGATTGTTAAAGGACGGGCGGTGTTTGCCTTCCCAAGTAACTTTTTCCGAATCACGCAGCTTTAAGAGGAGCTCCAATTTTTCATCAAATAATTCATCATAATCATTCAGATCATACCCGAACAATGGGAATGATTCGATGAATGATCCCCGCCCTGCCATAATCTCCGCACGCCCATTCGAAATACCGTCCAGCGTTGCAAAATCCTGAAATACCCGTACCGGATCAGCCGAAGATAGCACCGTTACAGCGCTGGTTAGGCGAATGCGTTTGGTCTGTGAAGCTGCGGCGGCCAAAATGATAGCGGGTGATGAAGCGGCATAGTCGGCACGGTGATGTTCTCCCACGCCATATACATCCAGCCCCACCTGATCTGCCAAAACGATCTCTTCAACGACGTCGCGAATACGCTGCGCATGACTTATAAGTTCTCCTGTTTTTATATCTGGGTTCGTCTCCACAAATGTACTGATTCCGATTTCCATTGTCTATTCCTCCCTGGTATGAAGCGATCCGTCGTTCATCTAACCTATTGTAAGTAGATCACCTTTTGTTATTTATCTTAATATTGAACTATTTTGAGGAAAAATACAAGTGCCCCCTGTTTTCCAGAGGGCACTTTCGTGACATATTCTTCTCAAAATCCAATGATTTAATGATTATTTCTTTTTCCCAATGTACAGGAGATGAGACGAGATTCCCAATATCGACGGGTCTTTGGCCGCCTCAATCATGTACTGGATCAACTCATCGTATTCCCCGCGTTCTTTCCAATATTGCTGCTGCTCTTCTGTGAGCATAGCTCTAAGACTGGACGATCCAATTAGGTCTACCGTTTCGAATCCGTACTGCTCCATAAATGGGTTAATATCCTGAATGTTGAAATAGTACGCCCCTGTAAACCGTCCTTGATCCAGATGATCGAATGTCCCCTTTTCCACAAAAGAACGGATAGCTTCCATGTGGTCATGTGGTTTCCATTGCTGCGGGGATTGCAAAGAGGTAATGCCCATTCGCATACGGCTCTGCATCGCTACAAACACAGTTCCCCCACGCTTGGTGACCCGATGCAGCTCCCGTACCGCAGCCACTCGCTCTTCTTCCGTCTGCAAATGATACAATGGCCCAAGCATCAGAGAGGCATCATACGTCTCATCTGCAATGGCGTTCAGATGAGTCGCATCCAATACATGGAAACTGTCAAACTGCTGTGTCAAATCCAATTCCTTTGCCTTCTGCTGAGCCATATCCACAGATGCAGGGGTCAGGTCTGACAGCGTGACATGGTATCCGAGCCTGGCAAGCTCCATCGCATATTTGCCTGGTCCGGCGCCATTGTCCAGCACAAGTCCGGTTGCCGGAAGTGACTCTCGGATATAATGCATGTTAATGATGAACTCCAGCGGTTCCCGATCCAACCTTCCCCACTCGTCAAATCTGGAATAATACTCAATCACACGTGATCTTTCCATGATTCTGCACCTGCCTTTTCTCAACATTAAGGCCATATAAAAAAACAAAAACCTGCCGCCTCAACTAAGAGGCGACAGGTCTGACCTTCGCGGTACCACTCTTCTTGATCCATGAACAGGATTGGAAACATCATGCTCCAACCTATCCTGCCATAACATCTCAGGACCTGATGACGGAGGTTAACCGTCAGGATCTACATGAAGTCAGCGTATAGCATCATTTTCAACATCCAGCCCTTTCGTGTGCTGAACAATGACGATATTCACGTAACTACGGTTCGATTCTGCTGCTCACAGGTGAGTTGGGGAAAGGTTGGACTGCCTTGCACCGAAGCGACAGTTCTCTGGACCAAACCTTGTGCCTTAATACTCCTGATCATTGCGTTGCACTGTTAAATTTTATCCAGTATATTACTTCTAAATATTTCCTGTCAATTCTTATTTTCCAGTTGCACAGCTACTTCACGTTCCGGTTCTTCTGTACTGTACATCCAGGGATATACGATTGCTGTATCCGACGTGTAATTATTATATCGATCAATACCCAGGTTTTTTCCGTCACCGGCAAATTGAGTTTTGGCAGGAGTACCATAACTTCGTTTGCCCTTCTGGATCGTATAGGTCTGATTAATTCCACCAAAATGTAGATCATCACTATATCTCTCCACGTACAAATCACCGTCTTTACGGTAATATGTCCAATGGATTATAGAACCGCCCAGATTTGAATCAAGGTACTGTGGTTTCTCCCCAATCTCGGATAACGTAATCGGCTCAAATTCACCCTGAAAATAGTTGACTTTATGGCGAGCGTACAAGGTCATTGGTGTATCTTGGTTGATTTCTAGACCAGAGGTCACTTCGAAGCGCAGTTCCGCTTCATGTGCCGGATCGTCCGACGGCCATACCCCTCCAATTAACTGGCTGCCATTTACATCAAGTGTGTATTGCAAATATGGTAATTGCATGAAATATTCGCTATGAGTAACGATCAGCCTGATTTGGGTGGGTGTAATTATGGCTTCCTTGATGACTGCTCCATCCGACTGCTGATCCAGAGGTATATTTAGCACTCTTTTACTCGTACCACTAAGCATCTCTGTTTTATCCAGACGTATACCAATATCCAGTGATTGCTCCATTTTGCCTTCTTCTTTACTGTAAGCCAGTACATAACTTGCTGCTTGTTGCTTCAACTTCTCCAAGTTATAGAACTGTTCCGATATATATTCACCATGTTCTCCCGGCTTTCCATATATGCCCGCTGCATTCCCTTCCAAAATCTGTCCTTTCTGATCGTATATCTTTAAATACGGAAAGGCATAGTCACGAACCTCCGGTTGATCAAAGGTTAATGATGTAGACAACATCATCTTATCTTCCTTTTCATTGAATGCGCTCACTACAAGTTCACCCAAACCATCCTTATTGATATTGAACACCTGTGATTGTTGCTGAAAAGGATTTAGGGTAATTTCCTTTTCTTCCGGAACTAATATTTGGATTCCACCTACAGTGAAGTCGACATTCGCTTCTTTTCCTGATGGTGTCCACTCCGTCTCAAAGTACCCTTTAAACTTTCCATTGGTCTGATCAGGAACATGGTAGTATCTTCCTTCGATTAGCTTACCACTCTCATCCCGCAGGCCAATAGAAGGGAATTGTAATGTATCACCTCCGTACTTACCAGGGTCCAATGTATACAAAATAACCGTGCGATTATCATCGGAAAAGGCTGTATCCAGTGTTAAAGTCACACCGTTGACCGTTACGGACTGATTCAGTTTCTGTCCAAGATCCTTTTGCATGGCATTCTGGATACCACTACGGTCATTTAAAATTTCACCCCAATTATAATGGACTGCTGCATATACTGGCGTCGCCATGAGAATAACTGCAGCGGTTCCTATCAGTGCAGTCTTTTTCCATTTGATCTGTTGCGGCAGATGTTCTTTATTCTCTGATACATGAAGCTCTGGGCAACGCTCCTGATCCTGTTGAATCTGATTCCACATGGCATCGAAATCGGGATAGCGAATATCTGCATTATTTTTCAGATGACGAGACAACAGATTTTCCGTATGCTTCACTATACATTTCCCCTTTCTGATGTTGCTTTCTGGCTTGATCCCATTTTTTCCTAAGCAATCGAATTCCCTTATATACTCTGGACTTCACCGTTCCCAGTGGCACTTCCAGAATCTCTGCAGTTTCGGATAAACTTAATTCGTTCATATAACGCAGCAGAATCGCTGAACGTATCTTTTCAGGTAGCTCATGAACCCATTGTGCCCAGACCTCGGACTCCTCCACATGTTCGATCAACGTATCAACCGGATCAGCAGTTCGTTGAGGGGTGAGAATAAACTGCCTTTTCTCCCGCTGCTTGGCTGTGCGTTCCCTCTTCAGAAAGTTAAGACAATGATTCACCGTAATTCTCATCAGCCATGTCTTCATGTATTCAACCTTCTGCCAATCCTGACGAAATACCGTAATAAAAACATCGTGGCATACATCTTCGGCATCCTGAGCATGATGGAGCATGTAATAACAAGTTCGGTACACATCCTTGTTGTATATCTCAAACAATTCCTTTTCGTTCAAAAGCTTTCCCTCCTTTCTCTGCATCAGCCTTCTCAAATCTATAGACAAAGCCGATCCTTCAAAGGTTCATTCTTACCCTTTCTCCACACAACAAAAAAGAACCTTCACTTCCACAGCATTGCAGAAATGAACGTTCTTTATGGTTTAAGACAAGGCCAATAACATGGAAATCCAGCGTGCCAAAAGGAGACTAGATTTTTTTCACAAACTCGGACTTCAGCTTCATCGCGCCCAGGCTGTCGATTTTGCAGTCGATGTCATGGTCACCGTCAATCAGACGAATGTTTTTGACTTTGGTGCCCTGCTTAACTACCAACGAGCTGCCTTTCACCTTCAAATCCTTAATGACCGTAACGGTATCGCCATCATTCAGGACATTACCATTCGAATCACGTACTACTTTAGTTTCTTCCGCATTCTCTTGTTCAGACGCTAGCGCCCATTCGTGCGCACATTCTGGACACACCAACAAATTACCGTCCTCGTACGTGTATTCGGAATTACATTTGGGGCAATTAGGCAAATTAGACATATGTATTAAACTCTCCATTCATTTTGTGGCTTCCTCGCAAGTATACGGGAATGCAATCTATTGTTCCACATAGGCCACGGTGGTTAATTGATTTAAACTAAATTTAAGATTGCCCCGCCCCCTGATTTAAGGAAGGTTCCTTATACTGAAGCTATAGAAGAAAAATGGTGGAGCATCACAACGAAATACTATTCTTAAAAGTCGTGTCTTACACGAAATGCTGATATATATCCTATAAAAGGAGTTTCTGCTCATGTCACCCTATGTTTTTCCTGTCCAAACGGCTTTCTTTATTTTTGTCCTTATCGCCATGTTTCTGCTGGTTCCTTGGTTGATCTACGGATATCGGAAAGATGGATTTTTTAGCTGGTCGCGGTTTGGGGTCAGCTTCTCATTTATTTTCTACCTACTGGCTGCGTACTGTCTGGTTATTCTTCCTTTCCCGACCACTCGTAATACATGTGCACAGCAAGCAGCGGATACCGTATATTACAACCTTGTTCCGTTCACCTTTGTAAAAGATATTATGAAAGAAACACCAATCGTCTGGTCTCAACCCGCCAGCTATATGGGAATGATTCAGGGCAGAGCTTTTCTGCAAGTTCTGTTCAACGTAATGCTTCTCATGCCACTTGGCGTGTATATCCGTTATTTTTGGCAAAAGAGATCGTACTGGAAACAGGCTTTGTTAAGCGGATTCGGCTTATCCCTGTTCTTTGAGATTACCCAGATCACCGGCTTCTACAGTTTTTATGATTGCCCGTACCGGCTGTTTGACGTGGATGACCTGTTACTGAATACTTCAGGAACGATACTGGGTTTTTTCGCAGCTCCCATCTTGCTTGCCTTATTCCCGTCTCGAGCAAGTATTCAGGCGAAGAGCGAGCAGATTCTGGAACAAAACAAGGTCTATCCTGTGCCTCAATTACTGGCACTTATCATTGACGGTGTAGTTGTTGTATTCCTGTCCAATCTGATGTCCATATTTAATTGGAGTAATACAAATGTGATCGTCAGTACGCTAAATACGGCGATCGCCATGCTGTTTGTATTTTTCTTTATTCCATCCTTGCGAGATGGCAAGACTCCAGGGTCTGCCCTCATGCGGTTCAGATATGTTCACCGGGATACTGGGGAGCCTTCCAGCGCATCCCTGTTTAAAAGGTTGCTGGCACTTTACGCCCCTTGGATCTTGGTCACCGTAGCTCAAATCATAACCGATTATGCCTTTCTGAACGAAAATGTAATGCTCGAACCTTATAAGGTGTGGATCTCTGTCGGAATTTTTGGTCTGCATATGCTTATTCTCTTGGTGTTGTTCGTGCATGTCATGCTGGTGCTGTTCTCCCGAGGCAAGCGTGCGTTTTACTGTGATGATGTGTCCAAGACACGAGCTTCAAGAAAATAAAATTCCTGACTCACAACACTCACAGCACATAGTTTCAGATGACAGATAGTACCGTAGCGTTTGCCATTAAAGCCGGCAAGTTTGATCCATCGTAAAAAAAGGTGTGCCTCGTCAGCCAATGACGAGACACACCTTTTGTCTATGTTGAGATGAAGTCCAAACAGGGTCGAACTATAGCCCCAGCAGCTCACGTTTGGAAGCTTCCGGGTCATGGACCACCTCTACTTCATGATTGAATATCAGCGTAGCGCGATTATCTTCGTAGGCAGGCCAATTAACTCCCGATGTCTCAGGCTTGCCCTGCTTGGCAAACGAAATCCATGCATCCTGCACTTTACCTGCAAGTTTTACCGCGGCAGCATCCGGTTCGGCATTCATAAACTTCAATACAGGTAACGTATTAAAAGCAAAGAAGATATCGATACTATGGATTGATTTATGCAGCAGTGGATGCTCCGGCATCACCCAATCAAACCGATACATCCATACAGGTGCATGTTTCTGCTGAGCAGCCGCATATTGCACAGCCGAGCGCCAGAAGAACAGATCCGTCATCACCTGGGCCTGGCCATCTGCAGTTTTGGGATAATTGTCCGCAATGGCAGCCCGATTCTCCAGATCAGGTGTCATAAAATCAACAGCCTTCACCATATTGATCTCTTCGGAGTAAGGCACCTGAGGCTGAATGAACAACGAGCCTTCATGCAAAGTAGTTCCAATCAGTACAGGGATATCCTGTGCGGCTCCCTCTTCTACCGCCTGAAGAGGCGACTTCGGAAGTGTAACTCCATCCAGTACGGGCTGGAACAACAGGGCCATCCCTGCACCGCTTTGTTGTTTGACCGTCTCGCCAGCAGCGATGATTTGCTCCACTGGAATGGATTTGAGTTTATGCAGGTCATCCGGTGTTACACCCAGAACCTTCAGCATGCCATCACGAATGGCTGAAGCCTGCTCTGCTGGCATGACTTGTGAGGCTCCACTTTGCATAATGGCGCGGTGGAATAACCCTTTGGCTGCTGGCATCGCCATCAAAGCCGCAATACTCATGCTGCCCGCAGATTCTCCGAATACAGTGACGTTATGCGAATCACCGCCAAAAGCTTCGATGTTGTCCTGTACCCATTGCAGCGCAGCAATCTGATCCAGTAAACCCACATTAGATGCAAAACCATCTCCAAGCGGAGCCAAATGCAAGAACCCTAGCGGCCCCAGGCGATAGTTGATCGTCACGACGATAACGTCTCCCCGGAGGACAAGTTGTGTTCCATCGTACATGGGCTGGCTGCCAGCGCCTGAAACGAAAGATCCGCCATGAATCCATACCATTACGGGAAGTGGATCATGGCTTTCTTTTTCGGGTGCCCAGATATTCAGGTAAAGGCTATCTTCCGATTCCACCGGAGGCTGTCCAGATAGGCCCTCTGCTTGAGGATTTCTTGGCTGTATATTTTCAGGACCGAATTGTTTCGCCTCCCGAACTCCGTCCCACGACTCGGGTGGGATTGGAGCCTGAAAGCGTAATTCACCCACGGGTGGTGTAGCATAAGGAATGCCTTTCCATACACTCGCTCCATGCAGAAGCTCTCCTTGAACCGTGCCATATCTTGTGTTTACTTGAAGTTCCCTCATGCGCACATACATCCTCTCTACTGATCGATAGTTCCAGTTTAAGACTGGTATTGTTCAGATCTGGGTGTAACTTTGAGCTGATGAAATTCTGTCTCAAGGTTTATTAAATAACGTACACGAAGAATAATTTTGTATTGCTTCAACGCCCTTTCGTACGTACTGGCAGGCGCGTTTCCACTTATTTGAGTATAGATCTCCGCGATACCCATTTACAAGTTTGTCCAGATTCAAGTACCACTGCTACGTTTCACGTGGAACTTTTACAGCAATAATAAAGACTCCGCTTCATTTAACGAGCGAAGTCTTCTATTGCTGTCCTGCATATTCCATCAAATCACCCGATGTATGGATCAATTACCGCCGTTTACTTTTACCGGATAAGGAACCGTATATTCTGCGCCTTCAATCCAGCTCCCGGTTATATGATTACGTCCCTTAACGACAACCCGATCACGGTATACATCCACATGCAGACTCTCACTTCCCTCCAGATGCTCATCCTCATCCGTCCAGAGATAAGCTACAGAGGAAGCATTAAACATCGTTGGCAACTGTCCGCCACCTTCGTACATGGTACGCTGAGCCTCTAATTGCCAATGGGTGTGCCCAGAGAAGAGGATGACCTGCGGATAACGACTTAGCACAGCCTTTAATGCTGCGTCCTGACTCACGCCATACCAACCCTGTTCCTTCATGGAACCCGCGACTGTATCCATCAGTGGTTGATGGAGAAAGACAAAAATCGGATGCTCAGGTAATGTTTGCTCCGATAGTTTTGTTTCCAGCCATTGCAGTTGATCGGCAGACATATCACAATCTTTTGGATGAGGCTGCTCCGTTCCCAGGAAGATATAATGATACCCGTCGATCCAGTGGTCGTGATACGATCCGTTCATACCTGTGATTGCTGTAAAATCACTCAGCCGCTTCTGCCATAACTCTTCAATTGAGATGGAATTCTGGGGTTTTTCAATACCATGAGCCTCGACCTGGCCCATATCCCCTGAATGCCCCAACACCTGACCCACCTCGTGCTGGGTCATTGTGGTCAGGTTCAGCGGCGGATCTCCCCATAGAATGGCTCCAATATCATGATTGCCTACAGTGTAACGGATTTGAGGCAGTGATTCGCCGTGAGCCTCCAATATACGCTGCAACTCTTGGTATTCTTGAGGCAGTCCACGATCAGTCACATCGCCCACATGCATAATTCCGCTGCTGCCATGGCTATACGTTGCGATGTCTTCCAGCGCTTTCTCCAGATGACGGTTATGGATATGATCAGCCTGCTCTCTCACATGAGTATCTGTGATGACCTGGAAGCTGATTATCGGTTGTTCGTGTTTATTTTCATTTCCCATCAGGAATCACTCCATTTCAGTCCAATAATGCCAATCAGAATAAAGCCCATCCAGACGATCGACATCGCCTTCAGACGTTCACCCAGAAAGTAATGTCCCACGATCCCAATCAATGTAATGCCTACGCCCGACCAGATGGAATAAGCAACACCTAGCGGCATATACTTCACAGCAAAATTCAACAGGGTAAAGCTCGCTCCATAACAAGCAAACATAAGAATGGAAGGCCATACGCGGGTAAAACCATCCGAGACCCTCATCAGAATCGTACCGCTCAGCTCCAATCCAATCGCTAGGGCAAGTAGTATCCATCCCGTATACGAATGGTTCGTCATCGGTTTACCTCGACTTCCAGCAATTCATCAAACGAACGAACCGTAAGATCCGCGAGCTTGATATGAGCAGGTTCGCCGACAGCAATCTTCCAGGCAGCTCCGGCAGCACGAGCCATCTCCATATCACCATCCGTATCGCCGATCACGACAACTCTTGCAGTAGGTACACCCAGACGCTCACACGCCAGCAGCAACATGTCAGGAAACGGTTTTCCCCGTCCAACCTGATCCGTTCCTACAACTACGGTGAAAAAAGATTCAATCCCCATCCACTTCAAATGACTTAGGGCATTTTCTGTCTCATCCGCTGTGACGACACCCATTTTCAGTCCTTTGCTGCGACAGTGCTCAAGAAAGGCAAGAACGCCTGGGAGGGGCTGAGCAGGGCGCTCCTTATTCATTGCGTATTCTGCCTGCAGCAAACATTCCCTCACAATAATTTTCGCTTCCGCCCAGCTTAATCCTGCACGATAGCCATGCCAAGTTAATACGGCGTAGACTTCCTCCATCGTTCCCATGGCAAGGGGTCCTCGCACATCATAGCCGTTCATTCGTCCCTGCTCATCATGGAATGTTCCCCATATATGAGGAATCTCTACTGCATTGAACTGAAGGCCACGGGTAGCAAGCTCTTCCCGGAAGTTCTCCATCACGCAATCGGTCCAGAAGCCCCACATGGCTGTAAAATCAAGCAATGTCCCATCCTTGTCAAACAAAATAGCCTCAATTGGGGTAGAAAGGCTCCCAAGCGTTAATTCGGGCATTGGTTACGCTCCTTGTCTGCTGAATTACTAAGTCAGAAAAGCGGCACATGACTGCACCGCTCCTCTAAGTTAAACTTGTTTCCCTTGTTATTTCACGCGATCCAATTCTTTTTGAGCCTTTTCTTTGGCTTCTTTCAGCGCTTGTGCCGCTGGAATGTTATTAATCTGCACCTGATCTGCTGCATCCTTCAGTGCATCATTGATTTTGCCTCCGGTCGGGTCCTGGAACGGAGCCGAAGCATGGGAAGCCTGCTGCAGTGGAACCTTGATTTGCGGGTTCTCTTCACTGAACGTTTTGAAAGCAGGATCTTCTTGAGCAGATTGACGAACTGCAATGTAACCTGTGTTCATGGACCAAGCTGCTGTATTCACTGTTTCCGAGAAATACGTCAGCCATTTATAAGCTGCTTGTTGCTGTTCTGGACTCGCTTCGGCCGGGATACCTGCCATGATCGCACTCGCTACAGGTTTGCCTTGGCCTACACCTTCCCAGCCCGGTTGTTCCATGGCTGCAACGATGCTGAAATCGAGATCTCCCTGGTCACCGCTGGAACCGGTGTATCCAGCTGCTTTATTTTTCATGACATCATCAATGGTTTTGTACCAGTACTCCCAGCCTTGGCCGCCAAAATGAATACCCATGGTCTTGTCCTCATTAATCCACTTGCGGAACAGCTCCCACGTCTCTACCCATTCCGGTGAATCAATCGTTACGGTCTTGCCGTCATCACTCAGAATCTTCCCGCCTTTGCCCAGCACGGCGTCGATCATGTTATCGCTACCCCACATCGGCTCCCAGCCGTAGAAGGTTGTCTTGCCATTCTCCTGCTTGCTCATCTTCGCTGCCGCTTCAGCAAGTGCCTCCCATGTGGTCAGAGTGGCAGGATCGATATTATTATCTTTCAGCGCATCCATACGGTAATACATAATCTGAGTTGTTCCGTACATCGGTAAGAAATATTGCTTGCCGTCTACTTTTCCCTGCTCCAGGAAGGTTTGCACGTAATCTTCCTTGTTAAAGCTCTGATCGGCGGCGATCAGCTCATCCAGAGGTGCATAGTAGCCTTTGCGCGCCCAGTCGATATTGGAGCTTAGTACAGCGGCGGGTACTTTTTTCGAGGCAATGGCAGCCTGCAGTTTCTGTTCGGTCTCCGTGTAATCGGCTTGTACAATCCCTTTCACAACAACTTCGTTCTGGGATGCATTGAAGGCGTCAATCGTCTTCTTCATGTTATCTCCCAGGTTACCACCCAGACCATACCAGAACTCAATCTCGACCGGACTACTTGATGCAGAATCAGCTCCATTCGCAGCTACTGCATCTGAACCCGTGCCCGTGCCGCTATCGGCAGAGGAACCACACGCGGTGATCAGGGCAAAACTCGCAGCCAGTACCAGCGACATGCCCCCTCTCCACCTGAGCTTTAATTTGTTACGCCATTTCATACTCGCTTGACCCAATTTCATTTTGATTCCTCCTATATAAAGTATGTTGTGAAAATCAGTTCTTGTTCACGCCGGCAGTAATATTCACACTCTGCATGATCGTTTTCTGGGTAAACAGGAAAAGGATAAGCAGCGGTGCGATGGTAAAAGCACTGGCAGCCATGATCTGCGGCCATGCCAGACCGTAGGCTCCACCTTCCACGAAAAAGCTGCGCAGACCTGCGGATACCAGTTGCAGATTGGGGTCTTTGGTAATGAGCATCGGCCAGAAATAGTTGTTGTACTGGTCAATGAATGTAATCAACACCATCACGGCAAACGACGAACGAACCAGCGGCGTCATAATGGTCCACAGAATGCGAAAGTGCGACGCTCCATCCAACTGGCCGGCTTCCACCAATTCGTGGGATACCTGCATGAACGCCTGACGGATCAGGAAGATAGAGAACACACTGACACAGTTGGACACAATCAGTCCGGTATAGGAATCCAGTAATTTAAGTTCGCTGAGCACCAAATAACTGGGCAAATAAACGGCGGTACTCGGAATCATGTAGCCTACCAGAATCAGTCCGGTGAGTACCCCTTTTATACGAAAACGCATATGGGTGAGTGCATAGGCCATCATGCTGGAGTTAATGACCTGGATCAGACAGATCGCTGCCGCTACCCCTGTACTGTTCAGAATGTAACGGGCAAATGGAGCAGACTGCCACGCATCCACATAATTGTTCCAGCGGAACGTTTCGGGCCAGAAGGTTGGCGGGA
Organism: Paenibacillus marchantiae; assembly: GCF_028771845.1. Taxonomy (NCBI): domain Bacteria; kingdom Bacillati; phylum Bacillota; class Bacilli; order Caryophanales; family Paenibacillaceae; genus Paenibacillus; species Paenibacillus marchantiae. The sequence goes on from NZ_CP118270.1 coordinate 970,915, forward strand.
ACTGCCAGATCTCGTCATTGGTCTTTAAACCGCTAATGACCATCCAGTAGAACGGAAATGCCATCGTCAGACTCACCAGCACAAGCAGCAGATAGCGAAGTGCGGTAGCAAATCCTTTTCCTGCACGAGGGACCTTCCGTTTCTGCACTTCCTCACGACGATTATCTTTTCTTGTTTGGTTGCTTAGAGTGGTCATGTTCATCAATAGTGCACCAGGCGTCGGCCGAGCAGGAAAGATACTCCTGACAGCAGAACGCAGATCAGAATAATAACAACGGCGATGGAAGAAGCCTCGCCCACATTGAAGGACTCAAATGCAGATTGATAATACATGTAAAGCAGTGTTCTTGTTGATCCCGCTGGTCCCCCTTGCGTCATCACGTTGATCTGGTCGTAAGCCTGAAGCGACTGGATCGTCAGAATGATGGACAGGAAGAACGTGGTGGGTGAAATCAACGGCAGTGTAATGCTTCGGAACTTGTCCCAGCTGCCTGCCCCATCAATCGATGCCGCTTCAAGCAGATCGGATGGCAGGTTACGCAATGCGACCAGATAAAATACCATAGACCAGCCAATCGATTTCCACAGCGTGACGATGAGCACAGCTACCAGTGCCCAGTTCTGATCTTTCAGCCATCCGATCGGGGATATGCCGACCCAGCCAAGCAACAGGTTGGCCAGCCCCACTTCAGGTTCGAAAATCCATGACCACGCAATGGAGACTGCGACTGTCGGAGTCACCCAAGGGGAGAACAGCAGCGTCCGGAACAAGCCGGAGGACTTAATCTTGCTGTTCATGAGCATGGCCAGCGCCAATCCACCCACAATCGTAGGCAATACACTTCCAAAACCGAACAACAGCGTAACTTTTAATGAACGGTAAAATTCAGAATTGGTTAGCAGATAGCTGTAGTTATCCAAACCGACGAATAATTTGTCAGGACTCATGAAGTCCCAATCCGTAAAACTCAGATAAACAATGTATCCCAAAGGCCCCAGCCAGAAAATGAGTAATGGGATAAGGGCAGGAAGGGTGAAGAGAACCGCTTCTGTCTCCCTCCATAATTTCAAACGCAATTTGCACACTCCTAATCGTCCAAATTTTATTTAATTTCTCTAAAAATCATGTCTTCAAACTCCCTTTAATCTCTTCTGTACAAAAATGATTGTATAATACATTTGAAAAATGTAATTCCGGGTTATGTTAAAATAACGCGAGGTCATGTAAAATATGAAAAGGAAACAGGGAGTCCCATCCATATACTAGAGGTGAGATTGTGGGAAAAGAAGCTGCCGAGGACCAGAACCATTCGTCGTTGTCCTATCGGCCCGAGCTGAGGGAGAAAGTCATTGACGCCATTGCCAATACCATGGATCTGTATGGAGTCAATCATTCATTTGGTCAACTGTATGGCATTATGTATTTTGAGGATCGTCCCATGACGCTGGAAGAGATGAAAACGTCCATGAACATGAGCAAAAGTAATATGAGTTATGCTGTACGTTCGCTTACCGAATCTCAGATGATCTATAAATTGGAGGAAAAGCGGGAACGCCAGGATCAGTATCTGGCCGAAACCAACTTTTTCCGTACGTTTCAGAACTTCTTCGGGGCCAAGCTTCAACGGGAAATCGACGTGATGCAGGAAAGCCTTCGGGAGGTCATTCCGCAGTTATCGGAGATTATTCTCGCCAGAACAACTCCGCCGGAGGAACGGGAAGACGCTTTGCGGGATTTGCATAAACTTCAGCATGCGGAGCAGTATTATGAGTGGTTGCAGGGATTTGTAGATCAACTGCGGGATGGAGTTTTTTACAAAGACGCTCCACATGAAAGTGATTAAACACGCTAAGGAATCATATACGCCTTATTATGAATAGCATTCACTTCGTTCGTTAAACTAAAAAAGCCAACTCGGCGAGCAACGATGTGCTTGCTGAGCTGGCTTTAAATAATTTAAAGGGGAGCCCCGCCATGTTTTCATGGTTGGGCTCCCCTTTTGTTATAGATATGGTTATCTTATTTCTGTGCCGCAGCCTCAATGTCTGCAAAAGCCCAGTGTGTTGCAGGTACGTCTATAAAAGATGGCGTAGTTACGCCTGTTACCGGCGTCCGTTTGAACAGTACATTTAATACTTTCACGGCTTCAGCACGAGTCAGTTTGCTGTTCGGTTTAAATGTATCATCGTTATATCCGGTCATCAGGCCAGCCGATTGTACGTAGGCAATTGCATCGAAAGCCCAAAGGTCGGCGGACACATCTGTAAATCCAGCACCATCTGTTGCTTGTGTTGTGCTGCTTGATGCGTCTACGCTTTGTTGCTGTATCCAGCGGTATGCAATGGTCGCCATTTGTGCACGGGTAATCGAACCTTCGGGTGCAAATTGAGTGGCGTTCATACCGTTCATGATGCCTGCGGATTGCGCTTTTTGAATATCACTCGCTGCCCAATGGGTAGCATATACATCGTCGTAGTTTACAGCGTTCGAGGATGCAGTTCCCGCTTCATCAGACAGATTACGAGCCAGCATCGCTGCCATTTGCGCACGGGTTACGAATGCATCCGGACGGAAATCCGCACCAAAACCGTTGATATACGGGTTGTGCGAGCCTTGGGAAGCTTTCAGTCCATCCACCACAACGAGGGTAAACGTGCTGAATTTGTTAACTGTAAACTCGATGCCTTCACTGGAATCACTGAGCTTCACGAGCTTACCTTGAATCAACTCTTTCGTGCCGTCACTGTGTTCAATGTACACAGCCAGGTTGTTCAAAGCTTGCTGGCGTGCAGCCGGATCAGTTGGCAGACTGTCACGCAGCGGTAATGTCAGTGTTACTTCATGACTTTGCATATTCGTTTCAATCTCAACCGGACGAGCCAGTACTTTCACGTTTGAATTTGGAGTAATCTGTTGAATCAACTGCTCTTTCTTCGCACGTTCTTCCACTTCTTTACGCTCGGATTCCTTTTTCAACGGAACGACGCGGAAGTATAGATCCTGGTCGAATCCGGCAATCGACTTCGTTGGAACCGAGATAATAGCGTTCTCTGTGGAAATCTCAAGGTTAAGCCCACCATCGTTCAGCTGTTTCACCGCTGCTTTTGGCAGTTCAATGCGTGTCTCAGACACAGCATCTTTGGCGTCAGGGATGACAATGCGTGCAGTATTCATGTTTAATTGCTTCGCTTTTTCCACCGATTCCTTGGCAATCGCCTCAGACATCTTCACGAGGTCCTTAATCGTACCGTCTGCCTCGGTTGTACGTGTAATTGGCGTTTTGGTGAGGTTGGTGCCATTCGCTCCGTTCACGTCCACGACGATTTGTTCCTGCTTGGTCGTCGGTGTAGTCGTTACAGGTGTAGTCACTGACGATCCACCACCTGTGCTTCCACCCGTGGTTGGTGTTGAACCATTTCCGTTATTGCTATCGCCATTCGCCGTGAAGACAATCTTCACCGCACGTCCTGGCAATAAGTCACTGATGGCTTTGTAACGAACCCATACCGTTTTGTCACCACTAAAATCAAATTTCTGAATAGACGCAACATCAATCCAGTTCAGTTTGCCGTTAAGGGAGATCTCCATCGTGTCATCCAAGCCGGTTATCGTGTTGTTGATATCATTTCCCGTTACATTAGGGGCCGTAAAGAATTGGTTGATTACATATTGTAGATTCCCAACATCCTCGTAGCCGTCTTGTTCATTAAGCACCCATTCGGCGAGTTCTTTCTTGCCTTCCGGGCTGAGATCAGCTCTCTTCGATAAATCAAGTTCACCTGTAAGATTGAATTTGTATTGGTCAAAGAAATTGTGTCCGTTAAACTGTTCATTCATAGTTGTCTCAAGCCACTGATCCATTTGATCTATAGTGGTGGCTTCCTCAAGAGGCTGGAAAGGCATTGATAGCAGTGCCAGCAGAAAGCGCGGATCTGCAATCTCTACTTGAGCCTGTTTTGCAATGCGTTCCAATCCCAATAAATGCAGGTACTTAAAAGCGAAAATTGGTTTGTTTACTTCGCTTAATTGTAGATGATGATCTCCAACTTGACGAAGCATATCTGTCTCAGGGTCTTTAAAATGATCGGGTCCTTCAGACAGTTTCTGCGCAAATAGGTCCAGCTTGTCCTGAAGTACGCCCAACCCTCTCTGCTCCCAGATCAACTGAGCTTGTACAGCAAGCTCAATCATATATTGAACTTGTTCCTTATTTTCATAGTTTCTTTTGATATTATCAATCAGGAACCCAGCCACATAATCTTTGACCTGCTTAGATAAAGAATCATATTCATTGGGGAAATCAATACCTAATTCCTGGTTCTCCATAGCCAGACGCATAGCGTCTATATTTTTGTCGACCCTTGCAGTATTTACAGCAGCCAATGCATCAGCTTCATTGCCAGGGAAAAACTGATTAAACGCGATCTGAATGGCTTCAAAGCTGGTATATCCACCAATCGGTCTTTCAGTAAGCATATGATCAGCCAACTGCTCTTTCTGTTCTTGCGTCAGGTTATCCATTTTGCTTGTATCCAAAGCGAAGCTCGTTATCAGATTTCCTGGATTCGCTTCGTTATAAGTCAGAATATTCTCATGAATTGTATTCAATTTATCCAGTGACGTTACCATTTCCTCAGTCGTATTTGCACGATTAATGAAAGGTGTTTCTTCCACAACTGTGTCTATATCTCTCAAAACGCTTGAAATGGAAGATGTTTTTTTGAGTTTAAGTTCGTATAGATAAGCCGTTGTGCGTTTATCTACCTCGGAGGCAGTGCTATATGCAGCAATGAGTTGATAGAAATTAGCTTCAGCACTCGGAAAATCAAAATGAACTATTCTTTCTGCTTGCTTACTATACAGTTCATTAAGTGCAACTACTGCATTCGGTCCATCGATTTGGCGAGTCACTTCAAGAGCTTTCAGAGCTAATTGCACAAAGAACTCAACTTGCTCCTTGTTCTCATATCCTTTGCTTGTTGGCGCCTCGATATCTAATAAGTATTTTGCAATAGCCTCCTGATCTTCTACAGGCAAAGATTCAAAATCAGGCATACCAATGAATTGCTTATTACGAAGCAACAAAATAACATCTTGGATAAAGTCATTGCTGTTACCCCGGTCTGCTTTCTTTTTGAGCTCGTTATACTGGTCCAGTGCACTCAACTGCACAGTGAATTCGATTGATTGCATTTGATATGCAGTTTCCAAATTTCGATCTTTAACAACGACATTGAAATAGTACGTATCACCTTCTACTAAATTCGTGATTATTTTCGTAAATGTACCATCTGAAAGAGAAGCTGAGCCATTAATCCAGTCATCATCGTAGGCATGACCTGATGTTACGCTGATTTCTTCAATATTTTCAAGATCAGAATCATTGGATATGTAAACCTGGTAATTTACATCAGGTGGGGTAGAAGATCCGGATTCTGCATACTTCCATTGCAATTCGATTGAGTTCTCGTTTACATACTTTATCGTTAATAGACCATTATTTCCTGGTGTTAGATACGATGCTCCTGCACTTACCTTTCCTGCTGGTGCTGCTAACCATGGAGCTGCCAACACTAAAATGAGCAACATGCTAATTATTTTTCTGTATTGCATATACGCCTTCCTCCCTAATCTCACTTGTCGAAATATGGGCCTATTGTAGTACATAGCTCTGAACGAATTCTGAACATTCACTCCAATAAACGGAAAAAAATCCGGCCTGTAGGTGAAAAACAGGCCGGATTTCAAATATTTTTCGTCATTATTCATCATTTTTATTTCTGCATTTAATTATAGAGTCCTATATTCCATAAAATTTAAGATTCGTCCCTTTACTCATCCACCGCTCCTTGCCACAACAAACAGGTAGACGCATCAAATCATCGTATATCCGCCATCCACAAACAATGTGCTCCCTGTTGTAAATGTATTTGTCATAAGGTAAGTAACCGTATGTGCAATCTCCCCATTGTAGCCCACACGCTTGAGCACAGACAGCCTCTCATAGTCTTTAAAATGTTCACCGCGAGGTGTACCCTCCTGCCCCTCTCGCCAGATGGTTCCGGGGGACACGACATTCACGCGAACAGGCGCGAGCTCCACTGCAAGTGCTTTGCCCAGACTTTCAATCGCTCCGTTACACGCAGCGTAAGAGGCCCCGCCCTCCAGTGGGCGTTGGCTGAAGCCGCCCGACATTAACGTGATCGAACCCGAAGCTGATAGATACGAAGCTGCGTATTTGGCAGCAAAATATTGAGGCCAGAACTTGCCCTTGAAACAGCTTTCGGCCGTCTCTCGATCTGAAGTTAACGGACCACGGGTGTATGCAGCTCCAGGGGTGAACAGGTGATCGAATGCACCAACCTGATTGAAAAATTGTTCGATTTGCTTTTCATCCTGATTGTCCAATACGTACACTTCGATGGACACCGTGCCAGTCTTGCCTTTGCCTGCGACACGAGCAATCTGCTCCCTCGCTTCCTCTAGTCTGGTCTCCGATCGTCCCGCGATAACTACATGTGCACCAGCCTCAACAGCCTGGATTGCCGTTGCAAGTCCAATCCCAGAGCTTCCTCCTATAATCACGACACGTTTATTCTCCAATGTAAATGGACTCATTCTGCATCTTCCTCTCGTATAGCTGGATTTTTCGTTTTTCTAGCATTTTGTTCATTATTATCGAAAAGATTAGCCCTGAACAGTACGCAATTGAATCGTACCAGGTACGAAAATTCGTACTATTGGAACTAGATGACACAGTTATTCCTGCCCAATTAACATAGACAAAACATGCAGAACGCGAAGAAATCAGGTATGATGAAGTTAAATATAGTTGTTTAAATTGAGGTGAATACTATGGATTTACAGGAGCCACGCTTACAAGGTGTACTCGTTACGTTGGAAGCCATTAATGGTAAATGGAAACCGCTCATCCTGTTTATTTTATTGAAGGAAGGCACGAAGCGATTTGGTGAACTAAGACGCATGATTCCCGATGTAGCACAGGGCACGTTAACGAAACAGCTGCGCGAGCTGGAACAGGATCAGATTATTGTGCGCACTCTCTATGGCGATGTTCCACCGAAGGTCGAGTACAGCCTGTCCGCACACGGGCAGACGATTGGTACGCTGTTGGATGGCATGTGCGGCTGGGGCAAGGCGCATCTAGAATACTTGAACGGAACCCAGCAGATGATTAATGCGGAGAAATTAGCCGGGGACTCCCATAACGAGGCGAAAGCTGAATAAAAACTCATGCCTTCATCTCTGTTAGCAGACGGGACGCCAGTATTGCCATCTGTTATGAACAGGCTACGCCTCATAACCGAACCACAGAATGTTAAGAAATCAGACCCAATTTTAGCACTCTCGCAATATTCTCGGTTGTACGCTCCACATTCTCCGGGCCTTGGCGCAGAAGTTGTTCCAGATCAGCCGCCCCCGGCACAATACCGAACATTGCGTCAATACCTTCAGTGTACAATGTATCTATCCCTTCACCAACGTAACCTGCAATGGCGATAACCGGCTTGCCCGCTTCCTTGGCAGCACGCGCTACACCGTAAGGGGTCTTTCCAAATTTCGTTTGAAAATCAATGCCGCCTTCGCCCGTAAACACCACATCCGCATGTACCAGCTTGTCACGAAATCCAGTGTATTCAATGACAATTTCAATGCCTTTGCGCAACACAGCCTGTGTAAAAATCAAAAGCCCTGCGCCCAAACCACCTGCTGCGCCTGCACCCGGCACATCGCGCATATCCTTATTCAGCTGTTGCTTAACTACATCCGCATAATGGGAAAGATTCGCATCCAGCACCTGCACCATCTCCGTTGTAGCCCCCTTTTGTGGTCCAAACACCCGTGAAGCACCATGCTCTCCGCATAACGCATTAGTTACGTCACAGGCGACAATAAACTCCACATCCTGCAATCGCTCATCCAAGCCGGACACATCGATATGCTCCAATTGATCAAGTGCGCCGCCTCCACGTGCAAGTGGCTGCCCGTGTGCATCCAGAAACGTTGCGCCAAGCGCCTCGGCCATGCCTGTACCCCCATCGTTGGTCGCACTGCCACCAATTCCGATAATGATTTTGCGAATACCCTGATCCAGACACGCCCGAATCAGCTCTCCCGTGCCATAGGTTGACGTGCGAAGCGGGTTCCGACTTTCCTTGGTCAACAAATGAATGCCGCTCGCCGATGCCATCTCAATCGCCGCCGTTAACCCATCGCCCAGAATACCATACTGCGCTAGTACAGGCTGTCCCAGTGGCCCGCCCACCTCTCTCTGGTGAATTACGCCGCCAGAAGCATCCACCAGCGACTGCACTGTTCCTTCGCCTCCGTCAGCCATCGGTACATGAATATAGTTGGCGGTTGGGTAGATTTTACGCAATCCTTTCTCCATGGCCACACATACTTCTTTCGCTGTCATGCTCTCTTTAAATGAATCCGGTGCCAGTACAAATGTCGTCTCTCTCATCTTCTCCCACCCCATCCGTGTTATTAAAGGATAAACCTTTTTTGAACGCGCTTTCATTATAGTTACTGGTAAGCCAAATAAATATTGATGAACAGACGAAATTCATTGTGCACGTGCACAATGAATAATGGCAGGACCGAATATCCTGCCACCCATACACTAACGTGCTTCGCTGCTTCCTAGAGCAGCACACGGTGTTCCATTATATTTTTCATACTAATATGGGATTTGGATGGACCAAGCTTCACAAGCGAGTCTTGGAACTCTGCAAGCTCTTCAATGGTTGCCGTCTGTACCTTGATCAGATAGTTGTACTCACCGCTAATCCGATATAAATCCGTAACCTCAACAGCCTGTTCACAGAAGTGAACGAATTCCTCACAATGCTCTGTTTTGAGTAAAATAAACGTCGTTGTCCCACGATTTAGTTTGGACAAATCATAGATGGTTGAATATCCCGATATGACTCCGTTTTCCTCCAGTTTGAGAATTCTCTCCTTGACTGAAGGCTGGGACATGTTTACCTCTTTGCTAATCTGTACAATTGGCATGCGAGCATGGTGCTGCAGCAAACGCATAATCTGCTGGTCGATCTCATCTATAACATAACCCATTTGTAGACCCTCCCGAGAATCAGGCTAATTTAATAAGTTTTTTGGGATAAAAGAGCTTATATATCGCAACTCTCACTCCATTATATCCTTTGATATCGCATGGTTCCAATGCAGCGTTCCCTTTATACTTTAGAAAACAATCTGAAGAAGGAGTGATGAGCATGAGTGTAAACGGACTTGCTCACGTAGCCATTCAAGCACGTAATTATGAGGATACCCTCTCATTCTATACGAATGTATTAGGATTTAAAGTTGGTCACTCCTGGAGTCTGCCCGCCTTTCAAATTACTGAGGCGTGCATGCTGATCTCACCGGATCAACGGACCTGCATTGAACTGTTTGACCCCGGAGCCGTAATCGCGGCCGAAGGTGAACCAGCAGAGTCTCCCGAAGCAGTAAAACATGGGGCATTACTGCATTTCGCCTTTTACGTAGACCATGTGGAAGAGATCTACGAGCGAGCGCTTGCTCATGGTGCAAAACCATATATTCAACCCGATTGGATCTCACTTGGTGAGCCCCCACTTCAAGTTCGAAATGCGGTTGTGCATAGTCCAAATGGTGAAGTGATCGAATTCCTCGAAGAGGTTGATTTTGACCGTTCCTCTACACCATCGATCTAGCGTTACACAAACCGAACAGCCTGTTGCGCGGAAATCCGTGGCGGCAGGCTGTTTTATATTATGTTTTTTGAGTGATAAGAAAGCGAGCGCATGGTCTTAAGACATACTCCTTGCCCTCATTCACCCTTTTCAATTCCCGGCGTATAATCGCTTAACTTCCCTTCATACACCAACTGTAGTTGTTCACTTTGGCGAAAATCATCTGGGGTCACCAGCGCAGGCAGCTTGTTCCACAGCTTGATGCCTGAACGCTGCAGTATCTCGGCAACAAATTGCGAGCAAAAGTAGGAGTTGCTGAACTCTACTGGCTCCTTCAGCGTAATGCCAATCACACCAAGCAGATTGTACATATATTTCTGGCGGCTGCGGATGAAGATGTGCAGCACCCGTTTCATTTTTTCCACTTCACGCTCCGTCACCTGAAGCTCATAAATGACACATGTGGTATTTGGATATTTACTGTATGTACCTGTCTGAATATCTTCCTTCACAAACCCGCCATTCAGCGGATTGCTCGGATGCTTGCGACCGAAGCTGTACAGCTCGGATAATTCCCGGTCAAATGAGATGGAGGCATGATTGTATGGCGCTCTGGTGTAACTTTGAATGACTTTGGTAAACAACGTTCCCGTATTCGTAAGCAGGATATAGATGGAGCGTGGTTCTGTCATAACGAAATTTCCCCTTATCAAGTTGGCACTATTCCTTCATAATAACATAGGTACCCTATATTGGAATCTTACTTCTGGATAAGCAGGTGATTGTACTTGAGCAGTTCACTCTTTACCTTAACACTGATTTTTATTGCTTTATTGGTCATACATATCGTGTACAAAATCATTACGAAGCTTCAGCCGGATAAGGATTATTCGGGCATTGGCAACAAAATCAAAACCTGGTGGGGCATGTTTGTCATCTTCTGTCTCGCCACCCTCTTCAATCCGATTGTCTCCCTGATCTCCCTTATGGTACTCACCTTTTTCGCGCTGAAAGAGTACTTCTCCATGATCCGCAGCACCCGCAAAGCTGATCGCAGGTTGTTTCTATGGGCGTATCTGGCGATTCCGGTACAGTTCTACTGGATCTATATTGGATGGTATGGGATGTTTATCGTGTTTATTCCACTCTATGTCTTCCTGGTGCTGCCCCTGCCCCGTCTAATTAATAAGGGCACGGTTGGTTTCCTGCGCAGTGTCAGCTCGACGCAATGGGGATTAATGCTAATGGTATTTGGACTTAGTCATCTAGCCTACTTCCCGTTCGCAACACCGGAATATGGTTCAAAGCTGGTCCTGTTCCTGGTCGTATTAACCCAGCTGAATGATGTGGTGCATTATCTGGCCTCGCTCTATCTGGGCAAACGCAAAGTGGTGCCCACGGCCAATCCTTTTTTGACATGGGAAGGGTTCGCCTGTGCATTCGTTATAACCACCGCTGCCTCTTATTTCATTCATCCTTACCTGACTCCGTTTGATGCACGTTTCGCGCTTTTCATCGGTGTGTTGATCGCTCTGGCAGGGTTCTTCGGAAGTCTGACGGTTTCTGTTCTGAAGCGGGATTTGTTAATCGGGGATGACAATAAGTTCGATGCGTTGAAAAAAAGCTACCTGAGCCGGGTCGACAGCCTGACGTACACCTCTCCAGTCATGTTCCACGTGGTGCGTTATTTCTTCGACTTCATGTAGGAGCAGGTCCGTTATAGACACGAGAGCTGGACACACTCAGTCTACTAGAACAAAGCGTAAGCTTGCAGATCAATAAAAAGCAGCCTTGACGGCTGCTTTTACTCATTTATGGGAGAAATGAAGGCGCACGTATAATGTGTCTGTTTCATTTTCCATTTTTGAATTAACAGAAAGCACTGCACACGGTTATGATCTGCCTGATTATTTTAATTTAATTTCCTTCTCCGAGGTCACTTCTTTCCCCTCTTCATTGGTAAATACAAAAGTCGCTTTGCCGCGTTCACCCTTCATCTCATCCGAATAAATAAATCCGGAGAATTGCCCGTCACCACTGATATAAAACCCTTCTTTTCCATTCGCGCCATGCTCGATCGCTTCCTTGTAGGAATTCACAATCGTTACCGTGTTGGACGTCCAGCGCATCTCGGATAAAGCATAGCCCTCAGGAATTTGTTTTATCGCAAAATCAAAGCTATTGCCCTCGGACGGCTTATCCGTCTGGTCAATGACGATCATGACCTGTCCTGCCGTATCAGCGGAGGATTCCGATTGGGCCGTAGGCTTGCCTTCATTCCCACTTTCGTTCGCCTGATTATTGTTATTCTTCGCCTCCATATTGGGAACGGAACTATTTCCCGCTTCCTCTATGGGCTGCTTTGATTGTGGATAGGCGTGTTCCTGTACGGATTCGTTGTTGTTTTTTGCCCCACATGCGCTGGTCAACAGCAGAATACATAGAACAGACACCCAGAGAATAGATTTATTTTTATTAAGATTCATATTGGTACTCCCTCCATTTATCTAAAGTAACAAACCTTATGCATTCATCCAAAGAGAACTTTCCAATCAGCACCTTCTATAGTAATTACTACACCATATCGTCTCACATTAAGCTCCATATTATGTAAATGAGTACTAAATTCAATTCGTTAATACACTTCGATGAACCCTGAAATGTTGGCGTGTTACCCTGAAAGGGTCAAAAAAACATGCTATTTGAGGGGGTAAAAGGTTGAATCGCTTTGCTTTTATGATGCTCGTTATACTCGCCACTTCGCTTATGGGTTCATCCTTTGCTGTGGGCAAAATCGGATTGACTTATGTCTCACCCATTCTGCTGGTCGGCATTCGATTTACGCTCGCTGGAGGACTAATGGCGCTCTGGGTGCGAAATAAAAATCTTCCCGTGACCGCGCCTGACTGGCTCCGGTTGTTCGTCATCGGTCTGTTCCAGACGACGGGTGTGATGGCCTGCATTTTCCTGAGCATGCGCACTATTCCTTCCGGGCAGACATCCATTCTCACATTTACAAATCCGCTATTGGTAGTTCTTCTCGGGAGTGTATTTCTTGGTCTGAGATATAAGGTATACCAGTGGTTTGGGGTGCTCATCGGTATAACAGGAGTTTTCATCACGCTTGGTTTCCATCTTCAATTCTCCGGAGGAACGTTACTGGGTATGGGGTCTGCCTTGTCCTGGGCGATCGCTACCCTCTTGGTCAAACAATGGGGCTCACACTTCAGCACATGGGTGCTAACGGCATATCAGATGTTATTCGGCGGACTAACGCTGTTATTGCTCAGTTTTACCATGGAATCAACAAAACTCATCCTGAACACCACGTCCATAGGGGTGATTCTATATCTGGCGATCCTCGGTTCCATTGTGCAGTTCGCTACGTGGTATTACCTGTTAAGCAAGGGCGATCCGGGCCAGACAAGTGCGTTTCTGTTTCTTGCTCCATTTTTCGGGGTCTTATCCGGCTGGCTGCTTCTGGGCGAAGTCATTCGGAATTACGTCTATATGGGCGGGCTATGCATATTCCTGGGTATCTTTCTGGTAAACTGGACTGGACGAACAAATAATAAGAATGTATTGATGAAATAAAAATATTCATGCCTGATTTTCGGCGATGCCCTGCGCATCGTTTTTTTATAATATCAATAAGGATAAACTCTACTGATATAAGGACGTGCGCCCAATGATTTCTGCTGAACTGAAAGAACAATACTATGAGGCTCTGGTTGCCAAGGATTCGGAATACGAAGGTTTATTCTATGTAGGCGTCAAGACGACGGGTGTATTCTGCCGGCCTACATGCCCCGCGCGAAAACCAAAATTCGAAAACTGTGAATTCTACGAGACGGCGCAGCAGGCATTGCTTGCTTCGTATCGTCCTTGCCAGCGTTGCCGCCCGTTGTCTCATCCCAATCAGGTATCTGATGTGGTACGCGTATTGGTGGAAGCCGTGGAGAACCATCCGGAGAAACGCTGGAAAGGCCAGGACTTCAAGGCATTATCCATCGACGAATCGACGGCCAGACGTCAGTTCAAGAAGCGATTTGGCATGACCTTTGTGGAGTATGCCCGTGCCCGCCGTATGGGACTGGCCCTGAAAAATATTCGCTCCGGTCGTACGGTCATTGATGCCCAGCTGTCCACCGGCTACGAGTCTGGCAGCGGGTTCCGGGATGCCTTCTCGCGAATCATGGGCGCAGCGCCTACACAAGTAGATGAAGAACATGTATTGAAGGCGTCCTGGATCGACACACGTCTTGGACCCATGATGGCTGTAGCCGATGAGAAAGCATTATATCTGCTCGAATTCGTGGATCGAAGAGGTCTGGAGCGCGAGGTGGAACGATTGCGCAAACGAACGAAGTCAGCCATTGTACCTGGAGTAACAGATCCGATTCGTTCCATTGAACGGGAACTTGCACAGTATTTTGAAGGCACGCTAGCTGTATTCCATACCCCGTTGTTCTGGTTAGGAACACCATTCCAGAAGAGTGTATGGGAGCAATTGATTGCGATCCCGCCGGGGGAGACGAGGTCATATCAAGATATCGCGAATGCACTGGGTAAACCCACAACATGTCGAGCGGTAGCACAGGCCAACGGAGCTAATCAGCTAGCTATTGTTATTCCTTGTCACCGTGTGATCAATGCTAGTGGTGAACTGGGTGGATACGGAGGAGGCCTGACACGCAAAAACTGGCTTTTAACTCACGAGAAGCAGGGTAGCTGAGTACTCAATAGATAAGAAAAGAACGGCAAGTGATATGAAGGATACAGCTATGTAACGGAGGAGATAAGTCTTATGAGTACCCTACAAAAAAAAGCGTTGATGTTCCACCAATCCCATACCAAAGGCAATCCATTGGTTCTGGTCAATGTCTGGGATGCCGGGAGTGCACTCGCCATCCAATCTGCTGGAGCAGCAGCAATCGCTACTGGAAGCTGGTCTGTAGCTGCTGCCCACGGTGAACAAGATGGAGAAGCGATGCCATTCCAGCTGGTACTGGACAATCTGGCCCGGATTACAGCGAGCGTGGATTTGCCTGTTACTATCGATATTGAGGGAGGGTATGGCAGGTTGGCGTCAGAAGTGAAGGGAAATGTGAGCCAAGTGATCCATCACGGTGCGGTAGGAATTAATATTGAGGATCAGCTCCCCTCTGGCGCGGGACTGTACGCTGTGGAGGAGCAATGTCTGAGACTGTCGGCTGCCCAGGAAGCTGCGGAGCAGGCAGGCATTCCGCTGTTCATTAACGCCCGCACAGATATCTTTTTGCAAAATGCACCTGAACGACACAATCACCCTCTCCTGGAAGAAGCACTTATTCGCTCCAAGGCATATGCAGAAGCAGGCGCCAGTGGTCTGTTCGTTCCGGGCTTACAGAATCAACAACTGATTCAGGAATTGTGTGAACGTTCGTCGCTTCCGGTCAACGTGATGGTTACATCCCATGAACCTTCACCGAAACAACTTGCCGGGCTGGGTGTGGCACGCGTAAGTTATGGACCTTATCCTTATCTGCAAGCGATGGAACACCTGAAAGAACTGGGGCAAAGTATTCTATCTGGAAATTAACAGAAAGGCGCGCTTCTCATTTTCCACTAGAAGGAAGCGCACTTTTCCACGATATTCATTTAATGCTACTATTACAAGCGATCATCTATGATGTGAATCCTCAAACAGGTGCTATACTGCGCCTGTTTTTTGATGCTTATCTTTTCACCTATGTATGTTATAATCACCACTACCCAACACTAACAGGAGGAAAATATGCTTAACGTTGAACAAAAGCTTGAAGTGCTACAATCGTATCCCCAACTGCAACGCAAAGATGTTTCTCTCGGCCGTGTTAATTTCCACTACGAAGAAAGTGCGTACGAGAAAAAGATCGTTGCTCTCCATATTCATCCTAACGGTAACGGTTATATCTATGCAGGGCTGCTGCCCAACTATGAGACAGATAATAAAGGATTCGTCAATATTCGTGATTACTCCGAAGCAGATCTACGCACATTGTTAGATGAAACGATTAAAGCAATGTCAACCAATCCCAACGCAGTAGAATCAGAAGAGCCAGAACAAGCCAAAGCTGCTCCTACATTGGCTACAACCTCTACCGGTGGCGGAACATGGGTCGATGAAGATGGACATACACTTACTTTAAAATATGAAGATGACATGTGGTATGTGTATTCCGGTGTTAATCTGGATATGGCTTTCGAAACGCGTAGCGAAGCAGGCGAGTATCTCAAAGAAGAAGGATTCAAACCACAAGCTCAAGCTTAACTCATACAAAAAAACACGAGGCGTGTATGTACGCACTCGTGTTTTTCTGATCTTATCAATCTTTTCTGCCTTTCATTGTAAGCGGTGCATTCTTCATCATGGGGTACGTGCTCAGAAGCAAAGCACCTCCAATGACTCCCAGAGCAGTGAACAATGTCATGCGATTGACTCCCGCAATCCACAACATAAACTCACTAAGATCGGTCAAAGTAAATACCAGCGTGACGATTAAGCTAAATCCAAAGAACAGACTGAAAAAATTGCGCATCCCCAATCTGATCCAACAGACGGTTGAAAAGATGGACAGTCCCAGCACGAGAAAACCAATCATCAGATCGATCCACAAATAGGAGAAAAAATGATATTCGCTTGAGTACAGCATGCCTGGTTGATAAAAGGTTACGCGAAGTGTTCCATATTCAAGGAGAAGATGCGTAATAAAATAGATTATATTCAGGATGGTAATTGTGCCTATGACCATCCAAACCGAAATGATATAGAAGGATTTCATGAACTGAATGCGTGTACTCCCTATACCTATCGCAACCGGAAACAAGGTAACGATTCCCGCAATCGCAAAAGCACAGATCCCTCCATACATTGGACCACAAAGTTGTGTAGTATAAGCAATATCGAAGATGAATCCAATGGCCAGATAGACTACAGTAAGCATAAGGGTGATGAAGGAGAAGATCATCAAATACCAGCGCATATCATCCAGAATCAGCCGATTCGTACCTTTCACCGAGTTCATCGCTTAATCCCCTCCTGATTACGCGTCCTGTTAACCAAATAATCCTGTAATGTCGCCTTCTCAATGGAAAGCCCCTGCGTATGAGCGATGTCTTTCCACGTTTTCGAGTATGGCTCATCAATCATCACTTTCAAGGTCGATCCCATCTGGGAAGATTCTATGACCTTCACGTCTGCGGTGACTCGATTGATATCTTCTATTCTCCCTGTTAGAAGAACTCCTTTTTCGCGCATCTCTTCCATCGACTGATTAAACAACACTTCCCCTGCTTGCAGAACGATAAGGGACTCACATAAAGGCTGAATTTCCTCAATATGATGGCTTGATATTAGAATTAGACGCGGGTTATCTTCATAAGTCTCCAGTAAAGCATTGTAGAAATATTTACGTTTCTCAGCATCAAGTCCATTGGTGGGCTCATCAAGAATCGTTACCCTTGCGTTACTGGCAAGACCCAATATCATCTGAGCGGCGGTCTTCATGCCTTTTGAGAATTTGACGATCTTCTTCTTCTCTGGTAATTCGAAGATGTCGATTAGTTGCTCGGCAAGAGCCTGATTCCACTGAGGATGGAAGTATTGACCGAATCGAACCATGTCCTTGATCGTCCAATTTCTACCCAGGGGATGGTTCTCCTGGATATAACACAGGTTCTCCTGCGCAGCCAAGTTATTGTATGGATCCTGGCCCATCACTTGAATGGTTCCAGCATCAGGTCGGTTATGGCCTGCGAGTAGACTCATCAGGGTTGTTTTGCCGGCACCGTTTCTTCCCCACATTGCACTGATGATCGGCTCATTTTCATGCAAAGTAACGTTGTTCAGAACCGGCGTTTTTGTTTTCTGATAGCTGTAGTTCATCTGCTCGATATGAATCATAACTCACTCTCCTTATCCTTCTTGCCGCGAATCAAATCAATAATCATATCCTCATTCATGTGAATCCGTCTGGCCTCTTCAAGTAAAGGTTTAATATATTCCTCGTAGAAATGCTGTTTTCGCTCAACAAGCAACGCTTCCCTGGCTCCCTTCGCAACAAACATTCCAACACCCCGCTGTTTGTAAATGATACCTTTGTCCACGAGCATTTGAAGCCCTTTGCGTGCCGTGGCTGGATTAATATTGTAAAAGCGAGAGAGCTCATTGGTAGACGGAACCTGTTCCTCTACCTTCAATCTGCCGTCTACAATGTCATCCATAATCATCATGGATATCTGATGAAAAATGGGCTGAGATTCATCCAAATTCGATTTCATGCGATTCCAACTTTCATTCATCGTTAATTAGTTAGTCGGTTAGTTACTCATGTGACTAACTATAGTATACGGAAACCAATATGTAAATAGGCGAACCACTAATTAATCAAATTTTTCATTTTGGCTCGATTGTATTGATTAATAAGACCGTCCAGAACTACAGATTGCTGGATGACTTCAGGATGAAGCAAACTTCCGTATTCCGACTGCAAGCGGTGAAGCTGTTGTCTGGCTTCTTCGATCTGTGACATTAACTCCAGGCAATCCATAGTATCCCTCCTTTTTGTCATATTTTAGTTTATTATGCCAATCGATAGGCCGCAAGGGGTACGACATACTTATTCTTCCACCAGACGCAAAAAAAGACGCCTCTGAATGAATATTCAGAAGCGTCCCTTGGCTTAGGCTTATGTCCCTAAACCATGGTCATTAGTTCGGTAAATTGAAGGGTTCGGAACTTCCTCAGTGGGGACAGGTCCAATAACAGGAGCAACGATGTTCACCACTATACTACATGTAACTATCAGCAAAGCCAGCTTTCTCTTCATTGAGTTTCTGCACCTCACTAATCAAAATTTTGTACTGCTGTATAGCTGTGTCAGACGCATAATCCCTATATTGCTCAAATAGCCCGACACCTCTAAGCATACCTCGTCCGTCACTAATTTCAAGTGAAAACCTCAAACTATCAAGAACAAAATCTATTCCCTTGGCAAATTCATCTTTTTTAAGGTAATAGGTTCCCAATCCTGCCAACAGACGAACATAGCGATCATCCGTTACCTGTTTGCTAACTTTCCCAATTCGATTACTTTGTTCTTGATAAGTGAAGTAGGATTCGTATTCCTTTAGTACATAGTCAATATTCATATCATAGCGATTTGCAGCTGTTACAATGTCACACAGTGCAGGGAAAATCTCATTTTCTTTCGTTGAGATGTAATCGAGATAGTCAGGCAATATCTCAAACTGTCCAGCCATTAATTGATATATATAGCGATTTCCTTCAGCCCATTCCTGGAATTGATTAATGACAACCAGCTCATCCGAATCAGGCTTTTTTACCCAACTGTAGTCCGTATATAAAGAAACATATTTCAGTGCAATTTCATAATTATTTAGATGGAAGTTAGCACTTCCAGATGCCAAATAGGCATACATAATATAAAAGATAATCGGTCGTTTCGTCTCTTCCTGTTTCCGTCTTCCATTCAACTCATAATGAATGGTCGCTTTTACTTTCAACTTTTCAGAGAGCTCCTGAACCTTGCTCCACCTGTGAAGAGATGCAAAGGCATTGATCAGTTCGTTAAGCGCATCCAGCTGATAGCGTTCATCCAGCCGATCCACATAGTATTCGAATTGGGCCGCAATGATTAGATTTCGTTGCTGATCATTGCTCAGCCCCAATCTGAATAGTCGATACTGACATAGTGCAAGCCGTTCGGAGTGTTGCATTTTCTCACTTTCGGCTATCGTTTCATATAGTAGAACGGCCGGTTTGAATTTACCAGCATGGTAGAATTCTTCAGCCAGATCAAATAACAAAGGAATATAAGATAGATTATCCATCATCAACCGGATAACATCTTCAATACAATTCAATTTATCCAATTCTGCACATCGATGAAGGAATGGTCCCAGTCTTCGCCAGTCAGGGGCAGCATGGACAAAACACTCATCTATATACAATTCATAGAAGTAACCTTCTTCAAGTCTCATAGCTGAAGTGATTCGATCCAGCTGCTGCATCGCAATCGGACGATTCTTGTTCAAAATGTTGCTCAGCGTACCCGAGTTAATTCCTGACGTTTCCGAAAAAAGACTAATGGACATCTGCTCACGCTTCAGATAACTCTCTAAATGATCGCGTATCGTGGTTGTCGGCTCCAAACTAACACCACCCTCCAAAATAAAAAACCATAAACAGGATTAACGGTATGCAAAAGTAATTATATGTAATAATTAAGCAAGGGTCAATAAGATAAATTCAACTAATTTGTATTAATTACAAAATAATCCTTTTGTTAAAATAGAGGCCCTACCCTTATTTTATACCGGGAACGAATAAGCATCAAATAAAGGATAAAATAAAAACACGAGCGCTATATACGCTCGTGTTTTACATGCAATACAGCAGATCATTCTGCTATGTATTGATTTGGGTTTAAGGCAGCACATTGCCAGCTGCACGATAGATTTCGTACCACTCTTGGCGTGTAAGGTGAACATCGCCAGCTTTGATGCAATCCTGCAAACGCTGGATGTTCATTGTACCTGTCACGGGCTGCATTTGTGCCGGGTGACGCAGCAACCAGGCAATTGCGATGGTCGTGTTGCTCACTTCATATTTTGCAGCAATCTCATCGATCTTCGCATTCAGTTCCGGGAACTTATCGCTGCCCAGGAATACGCCTTCGAAGAATCCGTATTGGAACGGGGACCATGGTTGAATCGTGATATCATGCAGGCGGCAATAATCAAGAATACTGCCATCACGGTTAACCGCGGCATCGTTCTCCATATTTACGTTGATTCCACTGTCAATCATCGTGGTATTGGTAATACTCAACTGCAGCTGGTTGGCTACCAGTGGCTGTTTAACGTATTTTTTCAACAGTTCGATCTGGTTCGGATTCTGGTTGGATACCCCGAAGTGACGCACTTTGCCTTCGCGTTCCAGCTGGTCAAAGGCTTCAGCCACTTCTTCCGGTTCAACCAAGGTGTCCGGACGATGCAGCAACAAAACATCCAGGTAATCGGTTTTCAAGCGCTGCAGAATGCCATCCACCGAATTCAAGATGTGCTCTTTGGAGAAATCAAACATGCCTTTGCGGATACCGCATTTGGATTGAAGAATCATATTTTCACGAACCTGGGGATTCATCTGCACAGCCTCTGCAAAGATCTCCTCACACGCCCCGTTTCCATAAATATCAGCATGATCGAAGAAGTTCGCGCCTGCTTCCATGGCGGAATGAACAAAATGTTCAGCTTCTTTGCTGCTTAATGAATTAATTCGCATGCAGCCAACGGCTACAACCGGTATTTCGAGTGCGCTGCTGCCAAGTTTAATTGTTCTCAAGATGATTTCCCTCCATATTCGAATAGTATCGTACATTCATTCTATGATCTTTGCCAACTAGTATATACTTGTCTTCCGTCTATGATTGTGACACAGAACTGCAATCGGTTTCAATGGAATTTTAGAATTCTTATATGGAATAATGGAGGTTTTTTTCAGCATCGTTCCCCCACCTATACTTCTTCCGGGACTATCACTTCAATATGCCGAGGCAATACACTGATTTGAATGGGCAAAGAAGGCCCTTCCTCCCCATCCACATTTGTGCGAATGGCTTCTATAGAACGGACGTGAACTTCTTTTGCTGTAAAATAATCAACATCCTTATGGTTCTTCAGATTGCCAAACAACAGGGACGTTCCGAGTGTTACCGTATTAAAGACATTCATGCTACGGATCACAAAACAATGAATTAACCCATCATCCACCGCTGCTTCTGGGGACAATTTCTCAAAACCTCCAACCGAATTGGTCAGTGCCGCGAGAAAAAGTGGAGACTCCCCTTCCCAAAACTTCCCGTCATACTCAATAGTTAGTGGCTTGGCCGGTGTATTCATCAGATCTTTCAATCCTTCTTTCAAATATGCGAATGAACCCAGCTTCGACTTCTCTTCCGAAGATACCGAAAACAACGCCTCTGCCAATGAACCGGCTGCCACCACGTTGGCAAACAGACGATCATTGATTTTACCGAGATCCACCCTATGGATCTGCTCCGAACGTAACTGCCGAATGGCTTCCTCCGGATCAAGCGAGATATTCAGCGCACGCGCAAAATCATTTACCGTACCGAGCGGCACCACACCCAGTCTGGGACGATGCTCCTGATCCATCATGCCGTTAATCGTCTCATGCAGCGTCCCATCCCCTCCGATGGAAATGACGAGATCACAGCCATCTTTGCAGGCACTCAGACAGTAGTTGGTCGCATCGCCCTCACCAGCCGTCTCATTGACCACCACTTCATACTGCTGTGATTCAAGAATTTCTTGTACCTGGGACACATATTGCTGAGCCTCTTCTTTACCCGACGATGGATTACTAATGATCATGGCTTGGCGCATACCTGCATCTTCTCCTCCAAATGGCATTCTTACTTCATCTATACCCTTTCTGCCATGGAGTTGAATAGCATCTAGAGGAGTTGTACAATATTTTTTGAAAAAGATGGCTGGAAGAGTGCAGTATGGGGTTTGTATCATATAGAATAGAAGTAGATGTTCTACCTGTCATGAATTTCTTGTTCCTTTTGCCCCATGATGGGTTAATAACTATAGATGTGTTTTTATTCGTGCCTGCATAAGTTAAACTGGTCCATTTACACTTACCACTCCGATGGCAGAACAACCTTCCGATCACAGTTATCCCCGGATTTCCTTGATTCCCTTTTTCTAAAGGGAGAAATCCCGTGATAAAGGTGACCGCTTCGCTTCTTCAGGTTATTTCTGCCCTCTCCGTTATCGTGTAAATATTGTACTTACCTTATATATCATCGAAAAAAATCAATCTGTTCGGAGTATTTTAAAATCGGAATCGGAGGGAATTCATGCAATGAGAAGAATGACTCTACTATTTCTAGTCTTCATCCTGAGTCTTGGGGCGGCTGGGCAAGCGATGGCCTATACTACGGCAGACTTGGGCGAAGGAATCATCAAAGATCCTGCACTGGAGAACGGACTGAAGCTGATCCTGAACAAACCGGTAGATGCCCCTCTAACCTCCTCCGATCTGGAGCAGCTGAACGTGGTGGATCTAAGCAATGCAGGCATTCAAAGCCTGTCCGGTCTGGAATACGCCACGAATCTGACCCACCTCCGGTTATATGGCAATGAGATTGAAGACCTAACACCGCTTGCGCATCTGACTCAGCTTCGCGAGGTTGACGTCCGCAATAATTACATTACATCGATTGATGCACTGGCTGATTTGAAAGACCTGGGACGGCTGTATATCAGCAACAATTCCATTTCTTCCATAGAAGTTGTACGTGGATTCACCCGATTACATACGTTTCACGCCAGCGGTAACCAGATTACTAGTCTCTCCGCACTGGCGGATGCAGATGATCTTCAATGGCTTGAAATCTCGAATAATGCGATAACGGACCTGACACCACTGGCGGATAAAAGAAAACTGAAACAGCTCAATGTGTCCAACAACCACATTCATACACTGGATGTACTGGCTGATCTGCCGAATACACTTCAGAAGCTGAATGTGGCAGGCAACGAGATCTCCGATCTGATGCCCTTGAAGCATATGACACGCCTGCAGACGCTGGACTTCTCCGGGAATCAGGTTCAGCATCTGGCACCCTTGGAAGACCTGGTAGGGTTGAAAGAACTGAATGCGGAGTCCAATCAGATCTATGATCTGGAGCCGTTACGCCAGCTATCCAAGCTGGAAGTACTGAAACTGTCCAATAACCGGGTGTGGAATCTGTCACCGATTGCCGGTTTTACTTTTACAAGAAACAGCTCTGCAAATACAAATACGATAACGGATATCTCGGCTTCCACTTCCTTATCCTCCGGTACGCAGACCTCGGTCTCTGAACCGGAACCTGCCGGACTTACGGTGCAAAATAATTATCTGGATGTTGCGAACGGTAGTGACACGATGCAGCTTCTAAACCAAATGAATGTGCGGGAGCAGAAGCGTACTCCACAGGGTAATTTCCAGCGGCTTATTGAAGGCTCTACCACGGCCTATGTCGGGGATCGTGCTTACGCACTGGAGGCTGCACCTTTTATCGATGAGGGACGGACCTATGTACCACTCCGTTTTGTCTCCGAGCAGTTGAATGCCAGCGTGAACTGGAATCCGGATACACAGGAGGTTCAGATTGCGCAGAATGATACAACGATTCATTGGACGGTGGGCAACAAGCAGGTGGTTGTGGACGATACGCTTGCTATAAATGATGCACCCCTGTTGATGAAGGATGGAAAGGCGTTTGTCCCGGTACGTTTTATTTCGGAGCAATTCAATACGACGGTTGCGTATATCGGAAGCAGCAAAACGATTCTGATCTTCGAAAACAAAGCGCAGGACGAAAATGTACAACCTTAATTAAGCAAAGCATGATCAGCACCGCGCACTTATCTCAACTTATCTTAATGCACAATTCAATTCATATGCCCTCCATGTAGATTGTTACATGCACAGCGAAGTCCCCGTCTGAACATCAGCGGGGATTTTTGATGAGCATTAAACTAGATACGATCACGCGGAAAGCGATTATTTAATCGAAAAAACGGATGCTGCCCAGGGTCTGCCTGTATTCACTGGGACTCATGCCAGTCCATCGCCTGAACTGCCGACTGAAGTGCGCAAGACTGGAATATCCGAGCATGGTGGCAACGCGAGTGAGGTTAAGATCAGGCTGGTGTATCAGCTGCTTGGCCTCGTGGAGCTTCAGTTCGGACAAATATCTGCGCGGAGAGATGCCGTATACTTTCTGAAACGTCTCCAGAGCATATCCAGGGCTGATTTGAAGCGAGGCCGCAATCTCTTCAATCCGAATCTCCTTATCTCCCAGCCCTTCCCGCTGGATATTCCCGGTATTGAAGCGGCTTTTGATTGCCTCGGCAATCAGTGTTGCATAGTGCGCCACAGTAGGCGATACGGCTTCTTGGGAACGGGAGGAGCTTTGCTCTGCCAATATCGCCAAAATCTCCAGCAAACCAGCCTGCATACGGAACAGATCTGATGTTGTATATTCTTCTTTGTGCTGAAGCAGCTCCACCCATTTCATCATGACTTCCGTTAATCGCTGATTATCCTCGCCGCCACATGGGAACAACATCTGCACATGTCTACTCATCTCCTGGCGAAACAGAACCTCATCTACATTGAAATGGGCAATAAAGTAGGTCAGCCCCTGCTCCTGATTACATTCATTGGTATGTTTGCATCCAGGCGGGATAAGCAATATATCTCCTGCTAGGAGTTCATAACGGATGTTCTCCAGTATCGTCGTCTGCGATCCTTCCAGAATCAGTATCAATTCAAAGGCCAAATGCGATTCCAGCGGCACTTGCCAGCCTCGCTTTACCTTCTGCATGTGAGCACCAAACAGCTTGACGTTCCAGTCCGTCGCAGGCAGCCATCGGCTCTCCGGAGATAGATAAGAACGGTATGGTTCAGGAATGATCATGCATTTCACCACCTTGGATTAGGGCAAATTTTACGCGGTTCAGCGTATCTTCTTTTGCAATGGGACTTGATATACTGACTGTACATCATACCTAAGATTCAAGCGAGGAGGAAATTCCAATGTCCCTGACATTACATGGTTATTCCACTACACCAGATCATGCATGGAAAGAGATCTCTTATACATCTACAAATAAAAACGCTAACTTAAAGCTCACAGGTGAACAGCATCAGCTTGTAGAAGGATTTGGCGGTTGTTTTAATGAGCTTGGTTATATTGCCCTGTCCCACTTGAATGAGGAGCAGCGTCATGACGTATTTCATTCCCCTCTTCCACCCGGAAGGTGAACATAAATTCAACATCTGTCGCCTGCCCATCGGCGCGAGTGATTATGCAGTGCAATGGTACAGTCACAATGAGGTGGACGGCGATGTGACCATGGAACATTTTTCGATCGAACGTGATTTCAAATATCTGATTCCATACATCAAAGAGGCCCTGAGCTATAATCCGAATCTGCAATTCTTCGCCTCGCCGTGGAGCCCGCCCACCTGGATGAAATCACCGAAAGCCTATAACTATGGAACGCTGCGCTGGGAGAAGGATATCCTGGAAGCTTATGCGCTGTATTTTGTCAAATTCGTACAGGCGTACAAGGACGCTGGCATCACCATCCATCAGGTCCATGTACAAAACGAAGTCATCGCGGATCAGAAATTCCCTTCCTGCATGTGGACAGGTGAGCAGCTGCGTGAGTTTATCGCCGACTATCTGGGTCCTGCTTTTGACCAGCACGGTCTGGATACGGAAATCTGGCTGGGAACGATCAACGCACCTGATCCATGGGAAGAATTGATCAAAAAGAAAACGAATGATTTTGACGAATACGCCGGACTGGTGCTTAGTGATCCCAAAGCGTACGCCTATATCAAGGGAGTTGGTTATCAGTGGGCAGGCAAAAATGCCATCCAACGTACAGCTGCGAGCTACCCGGAGCTTCGTTACATGCAGACCGAGAATGAATGCGGTGACGGTAACAACTCGTGGAACTACGCCAAGTATGTATTTAATCTGTATCAGCACTATTTCAGCAATGGAGTGAATGCGTATATTTACTGGAACATGGTTCTGGAGCCAAAAGGCCGCAGCACATGGGGGTGGGAGCAAAACTCCATGATTACGGTAGACCCGGATGCCAAAGGAATCATTCGGAATCCCGAGTATTATGTGATGAAGCATTTTGCTCATGATGTCGTGCCTGGTGCACGAAGAGTCGGACTGTCTGGAGCCTGGAGTGGCAAAGCCGTGGCTTTCCGCAACCCGGACAATAGTCTCGTCATTGTCATCAACAATCCGTTCAAGGACAGCCGTGACCTGCATCTGGCATATGAAGGGCAGACACTCCGGTTCGAGCTGGAGGCGGATTCCTTCAACAGTATTATTATTTCCCAATCCTAATACCCATTCAAACCACGAAATAGCGTCATGTCCCCCTACTTGATGTGGGGGATATGACGCTATATTCTTGTGCAAAGTTATGGAAAGGAATGACTCTGTAAATGATTTTGCCTACCTCGCTTAAGGATTGTTCGCAAGATAATTTCTCAGCCATTGCAGCGCTGGACGCTCTGTACCATTGGTATTCACCAAATGAGAACCGCTCACCCAAGTCTGACCTTGATTAAAGCCCCACAACGTCACACCTTTAACGGCCGAATGCTGCCAGAGGACAGGGAATTTCTGCTGGTAGCGCTGCAGCTGTGTGTTATCATCGCCGGTTATATCCAGTTCGGATACATAGATTGGCAATCCGGTTGCGGCCAGTTTGTTCAATACGGTATTCATTGTGCTGACAGAAACGTTATCCATATTAAAGTAATGACACTGGATGCCGATGCCATCAATCAGGCCTCTGCTCTTCAAGATATTGATGATCTGAACGTATTGATCAGCTGCATTCGGATCGCCAATAATCCCATATTCGTTCAGCAGGAGTTTGGCGTTCGGGAAAGCTTGTCTTGCTTGCTCAAAAGACCAAATAACCCAGTCCCACCCTGTCGCTCCATCCCCGCCTATGGCGTTACGATAGGAAGGTTTGGCATGTAATGGTTCGTTAACTACATCGACAAACGCGGATTTGGAATATCTCTGACCTGCTGCCTTGATCCACTGGATTACTTCAGCTTTCTGATCTGCAGCGGAAAGTCCACTAATCCAACCTGGCTCCTGACTTCCCCAGACAAGCGTGTGAAACTTGAACGGAAATCCATTGTTGTTGGCATAATTGTAGGCAATATCTGCCTGAGACCAGTTCATATTGTTACGCGTGGCTTCGACTGCTCCCCATTTTGTTGAATTCTCCGGCGTTACCTGATTCCAATAGGGACTGAAATTGGAGGGAACACTGCTTGCAATGATATTGCCCAAAAACTTGCTACCTTTGGCCAAACCTGCACTCACACTGCCAACCGCGACTGAGGTAGCGAGCACACCAACCAATGCCAGTGAACCTACAGTCTTAAACCATTTGGACTTGAACATGATCTTCCTCCTTTGAATTTTAGTATTCGATTCATTAGTAAGCGCTTACAAATTTAATTTTACTGGATATATTTGTAATTATCCATGTAGAAAGTATAGCTTGTCCCTCAAAAAGTATAGATGTTGGGCACTAACATGATGACTTAACTAAATGACTTACACTTTATTATATTTACAAATCTATAAATATAGATATAATGTAATTCTGAGAACTTATTATATCGGCCATATATTTTTATATAGGTGAGGAGGCATTTTTTTAGTTTAATATATCTATTTTTCTGTATATATAAATATATTTGGAGGTCTAGACTTTAACATGAAATCGAAATCACAACAGGTTAATCCGTTACTCATCCTCATTCTGGCGCTCGGTGTATTCGCCATCATTACTACAGAAGTCGGCATTATCGGAGTACTGCCCCTGATCACGCAGAAAATCAACATCACCGCTGCACAGGCCGGATGGCTGGTAAGTATTTTCGCTCTCGTCGTTGCCGTGTCTGGCCCTTTCCTGACTTTGCTCGTATCTGGTATCAATCGTAAAACCATTTTGTTAACTGCCGTGCTATTGTTCGCCATTTCCAACGTAGTATATGCCTACACAACCCGATTCGACATGATGCTAATCTTTCGGATTATCCCGGCCATTTTCCATCCAGTCTTCTTCTCCGTTGCTCTCGTCACGGGTGCCAAGCTGGTCCCACCGGAAAAAAGCAGTCAGGCCGTTGCCAAAGTCTTTACCGGAATCACTGCCGGCTTTGCATTTGGCGTGCCCCTAACTTCCTATCTTGCGGAACGATTCTCGTTGGAGGCTGCGTTTTGGTTCGGAGCGGTTGTCAGTATCATTGCTTTCATCGGTATATGGATATGGTTGCCCTCGATGCCTGTGCAAGAGAAGATGTCTTATGGCAAACAGATCGGCATTTTGCGTAAACCTGCGCTGTGGCTAAATATTGCTACTGTCATTTTTATTTTTGCAGCGATGTTCTCCGTATATAGTTATTTCGCCGAATATCTGGGGCAAGTCACCCAAATGGGCGGTTCATGGATTAGTGTGATGCTCTTGGCCTTTGGTGTTATTATGATTGCCGGCAATTTGGTATTCGGACAGCTTCTGCATCGGAATATTCCGAGGACCGTTCTCCTCTTCCCGGTGCTATACATGGCGGCTTATTTACTCGTTTTCTATGCAGGTACCTACTTCACTCCGATGATTATCATGGTGTTCGTCTGGGGTGCGATTCACTCTGGCGGTCTGATTGTCAGCCAAACTTGGCTTACGACGGAATCTCATGAAGCGCCGGAATTCGGAAACAGCCTCTTTGTCTCTTTCTCTAATCTGGGGATTACCCTCGGTACCTCCATTGGTGGCTGGTTCATTGCCCAACTCGGCATCCATCAGGTCATCTGGAGCGGAATCATCTTTGGTTTGCTTGCTTTGGTATCCATCGTTGTCAAAATAAAATTTTTCACCTCTCGTAGTGGTAATTCAATTGAGACGGTATAAGAGTTAAGTGATCCGATCAGGAATGGAGCATTTTACGTTCAAGTATTAACTTCATCTGGGCATCCAGTTGGTAAGGCATAGATATGGGATCAGTAACTGCGAATTCCGTATACTCCGTCATATACACCTGGTTTTGCCTCACTGCAGGCATTTCCTGCCACCAGATGCTGCTGGACATATGTTGATACCGCTCCGAATCCAGTACCGTCAGGAACAAGTGGTCTCCTACATAGGATGCAACTTGCTCCTCTGAGATCATGAGATAAGCCTGACGGTCTATTAATTCCTTCTGTATACGTTCAGGTGCCTGGAGTCCAAGGCCATCATACAGATTGTAGGCTCCTCTGCACCAGTAATTCCCGAACACATAGATTGAGTCATCGCGTATTTCCATCACAGAGAACGTATCCGTACTCTGAATCATACCTTTCAACCGCGATCTCAGGCGCTGTGCCTTGCGCTCATATTGCTTCATTACCTTCTCCGCTTCAAACCCCTTACCAAAGACCTCACCAAGTTTCTGTAACAATACGAATGGCTTGTCGTCGTTCTGTGAAAAAATATATGTCGGCGCTATTGGCGACAACGTATCGTACTCCTCCTGATTTCCAACCAGAATCATCTCTGGCTGCAAATAGGAAATTTCCTGCGGGTCCAGCGGTACGCTGTTGACCTTATGGAAACTCGTACTCAACTTGCTTAGGTAATGCTCATTGGCTAGATTTTTGGCAACCGCTGCTGGGCGGATCCCAAGGGCAAGCAGATGACCGAGGCAACTCATCACACAGATGTTAGATGAACTTTTCCGATGGTTAAGAATGAACTGGCCCGGTGAGATTCCTTCCATCTGTTTAAATCGACGATTGAAATAGTATTCATCCCGATATCCCACCATAGCGGCCACCTCCTTCATACGCTCCCCGCGTAATAGCAGTTGTTTGGCATGTTCCATCCGCAGAGTTGTCATATAATCCGACAGATTCGTTCCTGTCAGCTGCCTGAACCAATGGGTAAACCTCCGCTTGCTAATCCTGGCCTGATCTGCCAACTCATCCACGGTAATTTCCTCGTTGTAACGGCCTTTTAGCTGCGTAATGATCTCGGATATGTTCGCTCTTGTATGCTCACTGGAGACTTCTCCTTCGTGCTCAGGGGTATCTTTCAGTACCATGCTCATCAATCTCTGAAACTGGGTGTGAATGCCGACTCGTTGTTTGCGATCCTGCGCCATACGGCGGTTTTCAATGGCCCGGATTCGCTGCACTATGGATCGAAATCCGGCCGTATCCGTTTCGCGCGTCTCTATAAGGGAAGGGGACATTTGGCGCTCAGGATCATGCAATGTAAATGCGATTAACCACACGGATAACAACGCCTCTTCATTCATCCGAATCTCTACAGTGTGTCCCGCATTGATGACCAGGGGCACCCCATATTGCAGTTCATTTATCTTACCATCGCAAATGAGCAGACCTTCCCCCTCCTCGACCACAATCATGAGGTCGGTGTTTAGCGTTTGTCGTGGAATGCCATCTTTATGCGATAGATGTTGTAGAGCCAACCCGTGAAGTTCGTAATAAATGTCGGGAACAACGTACCGGGTTTTGAGATGAGTCAGATCCACAGCTAGCTCTCCTTTTTTCTGATAACCATTATCAATTAGAATCATCATAACCCAACTCTTCCTTGGTTATCAATGACCGAAACTTGCCCACAACCAGCCTATTAATGCAAAAAAAACGTCCTATTATTCCATTGAATGCACCCTTGAACCGCATTACACTTGGTTTATTGATAATGATTATCAGTAAATGTTTAACCATACAGGGGGATATTCATGATACACAAAATGTCGAGATTCACCACGTTGCTCACCTTATGTTTGATTGTATTGGTTGCAACAGCTTGCGGTAAAACAGCCGATTCAACAAGTAATACAGCACAGACCACCAGCCAAACTGAGGAAAAAGGAACCCAAATGGCGACCGATGCCTATGGTAACCAGGTGGAGATTCCCATAGCGCCCAAACGTATCGTATACACAGACAACACCGTTGGGGATCTATTAATTTTTGGTATCAAGCCTGTAGGTGTGGTACAGCAAGGTCTGCAATACGCGACGTATAAAGACGAACTGAAAGATGTTGCAGATATCGGCTGGCCGCCAAGTCCGGAGAAGATTGTGGAACTTCAGCCCGATCTGATTATTACATCAACTCCCGACCAAAAGCAGAATGAGACGCTCTCCAAGATCGCTCCGGTTATCCTGACCAATGAATGGGACCCTATGCCTGATCGGATCAAGCGACTGGGCGAGTGGCTCGGCAACAAGCAACTGCCTGAAGAATTTCTCGCACGTCATGAAGCTGAGATTGTGAAGATGTGGACCGCATTGCAGCAGGATGGCACCATTCAGAAGGACGAGACGGCATCCGTATTTCAATACATGATTGGCCAGAAAAGATTGAGTGTGTACACGACCAGTTACCTGACCGGTTTTGTCTATAACAAGGATGGATTCAAGCCAACCACAGCGATTCAGAAAATGATTGATAACCCGGATGACTATGGCTATGCCGATATTTCCACCGAACAGCTGCCCGAAATTGCCGGAGACCGAATTTTCATTGTGTATTACAGTGACGAAGAATTGAAGGAAGTTGAGAACATGACCAAGGGTCCCGTATGGAGCCAACTACCCGCTATCAAAGCCGGTAAAGTATATTTCGTGAATGGTGGGCTAGGTATATCAACAGATCCGCTGGCGAGGGAAGAACTGATCAAACAACTTCCTGTGATGCTCAAAAAATAAAGGGTTTCTGCCCAACGAATCATGGAGGTTAGCGATGAAAGATTCACTTGAACGATATGATGTGACCATCATCGGCGGAGGACCCGCCGGGTTATACACGGCTTTTTATAGCGGAATGAGAGAACTGAAGACCAAGGTCATAGAAGCACAGGATGAACTGGGCGGAAGAGTCCTGACCTATCCTGAGAAAATGATATGGGATGTCGGGGCCATGCCCCCAATTCGTGGGGAACAACTCATTGCCCAGTTGATTGGACAAGCCCGCACATTTGATCCGACGATTGTGCTCGGCCAGCGGATTGTCGGCATGGAGCGTCAGGAAGATGGAACCATCCTGCTCACCGCTGATCATGGTCAGCAACATCTGACCAGGACCGTTATTCTGGCCATTGGCTATGGCGAGCGCCAGAACGTCAAGCTTGAGATTGAAGGAGCAGATCGCTTCGAGGTGACCAACCTGCACTACACGGTTCAGGAGTTGGAACGATTCCGGGATCAGCGGGTACTAATTTCGGGTGGAGGAGATTCCGCTGTGGACTGGGCAAATGAGTTGCAGTCCATTGCCAGCAGCGTAACGATCGTTCATCGCCGGGATCATTTTGGCGGTCTGGAGCGAAGTGTTACGATGATGAAGAACTCCTCCGTCCAGGTTCGGACACCCTATACCATTGAAGCGCTCCACAGCAGCGACGGGACACAAATTGATCGTGTATCCCTCCTCCATACTGAGACGTCAGAGCGAGAGCAGTTGGAGGTTGATGCGGTCATCGTCAATCACGGCATGAAGTGCAATTATGGTTCCATCCGGAATTGGGGTCTGGATCTCGGTGAGTGGAACCTGGAGGTGGGAGCCGAGATGACGACCAACGTTCCCGGTGTATTCGCTGCAGGCGATTTTGTAGCCTATGATAGTAAAGTTGAATTACTGGCAGGCACTTTTACCAGCGGTATTCTCGCACTAAACAGTGCTAAGCGATATATACAACCAGATGCTTCACTAATGGCATATGTATCTTCACACAATGAGCTGTTCAAAGAGAAAAACCGGGCTTTGGGTATGGTTGAGGAAGAAGTTTAAACATATAGAGATACGCGTAGAGACCACTCTGATCATTCCCTATGGAATTTCCATGGAATGATCCAGAGTGGTCTCTTTTATTTGTCATTTTGTGGTTTACATTTACCAAATGTTTATCTAGTATTAACTCCAATAACACATATCTGTACATAACACTAGATAACAAGGGAGATTACAACATGCGCAAATTTTCGCCGAAACGTTACGCCGGATGGCCCTTATCATTCCTCTTATGTGCCTCCATCCTCTTCGCACCTTTTGCCTCCACTCCGGCTCAGGCTGCTGAAGCAGACAAGGAAACCAAGATTACGTTGCTGGGAACATCAGACATTCATGGCCGATTTATGCCGTGGGACTATGCCCTGGACGGTCCGAATCCGACAGGCAGCATGACGCAGTTGTACACGATTGTAAAAAAAGTACGTGCTGAGAATCCGAATACGATTCTGCTGGATGCAGGCGACATGATTCAGGACAACTCGGCTGAACTGTTCAACGATCAACCTCAATCTCCCATGATGGTCGCAATGAACGAAATGAAATATGACGCATGGGTTATGGGAAATCATGAATTTAACTTTGGATTGGACGTATTAGAGAAGATTTCCTCACAGTTCAAGGGACAACCCTTGGTAGGTAACATTTTCAAAGAAAACGGCGACCGCTACATGCCTGCTTATACGATTATTGAGAAAGACGGTATCAAGGTTGGTGTCATCGGAATGAACACACCTATGATTACGGAGTTCGAGAAAGGTACGGATCACCTGAATGGCCTCATTGTCAAAGATCCTGTAGAAGAGACCAAGAAGGCCATCGCTGAGCTGAAAGGCAAAGTGGATGTCATGGTTGGACTCATGCATATGGGACTGGATAACGAGAACGGGAACCCGGGAACCGGGGTCACGGATATCGCCAATGCCAACCCGGAGCTGGCTGCCATTTTTGCCGGACACATGCATACCCTGATTGAATCGCAAACGGTTAACGGCGTATTGATCTCCGAGCCGAACAAATATGGTTCACATATTTCACGGATTGACCTCACGTTTGCCAAAGAAGGCGACAAGGTTGTACTGAAAAGCAAGGAAGCACAAGCACTCGCTGTAAAAGCAGCTGATGGCTCTTATGAAGTGTCTGATCCCGGACTGGAAGATACACTGCATCCGTTTCATGAGTTCGCTCGTGCTGATGCCAACATTGAAGTAGCTGAACTAAAAGGAACCAACCTGGTGCCAGCAGATGAGATCAAAGGTATTCCTGCTGTGCAGATTCAGGAGACACCACTCTCAGACTTCTTCACTGAAGTCATGATGCATTATAGCGATGCCGATGTTGTTGCACATCAGATCGATAACGATAAGGCCAAGTTGGATGTCGGACCGATCAAGAAAAAGGATATCGCGTTCAACTACCAATATACCTTTGGTGAAGTAACGGTATATGAAGTGACCGGACGTGATCTGAAGGATTACATGGAATGGTCTGCGGGTTATTTTAACTCCACACGTCCTGGTGATGTGACGATCAGTTTTGATCCGAAACGACGTGCTTCCAAATACAGCACCGACGATTTCTTCGGCGGAGTGACGTATGAGATTGACCTGACCAAGCCTTACGGCAGTCGGATTACGAACCTAAAATACAGTAATGGCAAAGTGGTTAAAGAAGACGATACGCTCAAGCTCGGCATGAATGCCTACCGGATGGAAGCCCTGATTGCCAAAGGTGGGGCACTGGAAGGACGTAAGTTCAAGCAATTATGGTCCTCCAAGGATGCTTCAGCATTTGGCGAGATTCAAGGTACGATCCGTAATCTGTCCATTGCTTATCTCAAAGACGTGATGAAGGGCGTTTACGAACCGAAAATCCAGCACAACTGGAAAATCACCGGTGTTGATCTGACAGTACCTGCACGTGCAGATATCGTAGAGCTAATTAATGCTGGCATCATGTCTGTTCCTACAACGGAAGATGGCAAGTATACCAATATTGCGTCCATTAACATTTTGGATACGGTGACTCAAGAAGAAATGACCGCACTTGCCTCCAAAGCGAACGTAAGTATCGCGAAATTCTCTGGCGTGAAAACCAAAGGTGAGTTCTATCAAGAGCTGAATAAAGCTCGTAAGGCGTCCACTGGCAGTGGTGAGGAAGAGATTACTACACCTGAGAAGCCGACAACACCAACAGTACCGAAACCAGACACATCGAAACCTGGAAAACCATCGACATCACCAGGTACAAGTAAACCGGGTACAGTCGTTAAAGGTAAACAAGCCAAGGTTACTGCGACCTACCTGAACATGCGCTCCAGCGCTTCATCCAAAGCCAAAGTAGTTACTGCCGTACCGAAAGGCACCGTCCTTGAGGTAATCAGTACAGATAAGTATGGCTGGGTCAAAGTGAAACTGGATGGACGCGTAGCTTATGTCTACGGAAAATACGTAACTATGCTGAAATAGATTGCCAGTTAACGACTTTAGGTAATTAATCTATTCATAAGAAAGACCTCCTCCACAATGCATGTGGAAGAGGTCTTTTCTTTTTTTGGATTTTAGAGCCATACGTTACGTGTTCACCTACCCCTGCGCCAAGCTTCGAACCTTTTTCACAAACTGATCCAGCTTGATTCCATTCGTTTGTTTGGTGAATTCAAGCGCCTCGTTGGAGAACCCCTCATAGGCAGAAAGGACATAATCCCCATTGACGATATAGTACATACCATAACGAGAGAAGAAATAACCTCCATGTTGCTCGGACCCTACTCCCTTATTGATCGCTGTAACTATTCTCTGACCAGGCATAAGTTTAGGCTCGAGCGCCGCAAACGCTGCGTTATAGAACAGAAACGTCTCCTTGGCTACATCTCCTCCTACAATCACTTCGTGAACCTTTACTTTGTAAGAGACGAACTCAGCTTCGTAGGGAGTCATTCCCGTATTCTCCTGCTTTTCTGCCATTTTGCTTTCAGGTGTATCTGATTCAGTGGTCAACACCATACTGAGATTCGGTAGGACGTTCACAACCTCTGCCACAACAACTGCATCTGAGAAGTCCATGATTTCTCTAAAGGTCACTTTTTTCATCCATGGAGTCACGAGAGACTGTGGCGATAATGGGTAGTCCTCCCTCAGTTCCTGTAACCGTTCTGGGGAGAGAACATCTAAAAAATCTGATTCATCATTCGAGTTAGAAAAAGGGGCCGAGCAACCCAATAGACCGACTGTTAACGTGATTGCAAACAACCAACACACTACACGAAGTTGTATCACGCACCCTTCTCCTCCTTAGCGTTTACTCGCCTTGTATTAATCCCGCTTGACGTTCCAGCTTGCAAGCATACCTCTCGCCATTTCCATATTCGACTCTTCTCCAGTGATTAACGCAAACTGTGCAACGATTGCCGGGTATGCCGCCCACTGCTCCCGAATATGCTCCAGCATCCGAGGCCACACCCTTCCACCTGCCTTCTCATAGCGATTGAGCAAATCCCGCAAGCCTTCCTCTTCGAAGAGTGCATAATAGATGACAAAATCCTTACCCGGGTCGGCAATCTCCGCCTCAGTCCAATCAATCAGTCCGGTAACCCGCTGGGCATCGTCGACGATAATGTGCGGTGGATGCAAATCACCGTGATTGAACGTGGAGTGCTCAGGCCAATAGCTGTCCGTTGTCAGCCACGCTTGCCACCGCATGGTCAGTTGATCTGGCACCTCAAAGCTTTGTTTAATCCCCTCAATATTGGCTGCAAAAGCTTTACGAGCTTCTGTAGGCGTCTTGCTGCGCACTCCGCCCTTTATCGCCTCATCAGGATCAATGTTGTGCAATGCGGCAAGGGTAGCAGCGAGCGAATCGAAGAAATCATCGGATAAGCTTTCCTGTGGAAATCGCCATGCGTACCCTCCCCCTGCCGGATCGACGACCGCAATCGGTTCTCCATCAAGTAAAGGATAAGCGATCAGTTCCGGCGTACAAATCCGCCACTCCGGTACCTCTACCGGAAGATGGCTTTTTACAACCTCCAGCACCTTGCGCTCATTTTCAGCCCGCTCCCATACATCCTCACGCCGTGGCTGGCGCAGTATCCACTGTTGTCCCTGTCCATCGGTGGCAAACGCTACCCGAAAGTCCATACCTGACTCGTTAATTTTCATGGATTCCTCAGCAATATGAAGCCCGTTCTGTGCAGCTAAAGATTTTAGTTCCTTTTGAAATTCAAACTGCTCATTCACGTTCGATTTTGTCATTTCAGGATTTCCCCTTTACCTCAATAAAATAAAAAAACACAGACATCCATGCCTGTGCAGTTCATTTCGGATATTGGGTGTACCTGAATGCTCGCAGAAAAATAGTAGTACACTAAAGAACCACTCTAAACGAGTGTTTCTTTAATGACTAGCGGCATACGTGTAAATAGGCAAACCGATCCCGATGAGCTGCACACAGGCAGAAACACAGCAAGCGCAAACAAACGTTTCGCCATACTATCTCCATCGGATAAAATTTGCCACACGTATCCCTCCGTTCCGTAAGTTACCCATATGTTAACATATTCCATTTTTTGATTCCAGCTTAAATGGTGGTTTTTTGTTATTTTTTCAGCGATGTGTAGGAACTTTGTTGACTCAGAAACCGTAACTGTCCCTTTGGATGGAGCCTTCTTCCGAGGAATCCTACAGCCCCGAACGTGCCGTAGAATTATGGGACTGGAGTTCAGAAAGAGTTGGTTTGCATCATACGATTTAAACATCATTGTGAATTACTCCGTTAACCTACCTGCATATAGAGTATAATGAAGAGGTATACGATAAATGTACGGTGCAATGCTTGTATATAAGCATATTGCATAATTCGATTCCAAACGCTCCCGTGTATAAGTCGCTTTAAGGAATTATGCAATATGCTCTTGTATTCAAAACTAACGTAAAAGAGGTTAACGATGAGTAAGCAACAATTTAAAGATTATGGACTTGGCGAAGAAATCGTAAAAGCGCTGGATAGCCTGGGCTATGAAACCCCAACGGAGGTTCAAACCAAAGTTATTCCAGTAGCCCTTGAAAATAAAGATCTTGTGGTCAAATCCCAAACAGGCAGCGGGAAAACAGCCGCCTACGGCATTCCAGTCTGTGAGCTGGTAGATTGGAACGAAAATAAACCGCAGGCTTTGATTCTCACGCCAACCCGCGAGCTGGCTTTGCAAGTGAACGAAGACATTACCAATATCGGACGCTTTAAGCGTATTAAAGCAACCGCATTATACGGTCAGTCCCCTTTTCATGTTCAGAAAGCCGAGTTAAAACAAAGAACACATGTCGCTGTAGGTACACCTGGACGGGTATTGGACCATATCGAACGTGGCACCCTGCCACTGGATCGGATCTCATACCTTGTCATTGACGAAGCCGATGAGATGCTGAATATGGGCTTCATCGAGACGGTACAATCCATTATTCAAGCACTGCCTAGTGAGCGAGTGACGATGTTATTTTCTGCGACGTTCCCTGAAGATGTAGCCAAGCTGTCGCGCAAATACATGAACAATCCGGTCGAGATTGAGATCAAGGCAAGTGGTCTTACCACAGCCACGATTGAACATGCAGTCATTCACGTGCCAGAGGTGAACAAAACGGCGCTGCTTCAGGACCTGTTTATTGTTGAAAATCCAGATAGCTGTATCGTGTTCTGTCGTACGCAGGAGAACGTGGATAAACTGTTCCGTGTCATGGCTGACCTCGATTATCCAGCCGATCGTATCCACGGAGGCATGGAACAAGATGAGCGCATCGAAGTAATGAATGCATTCAGAAGAGGACAATTCCGTTATCTGATTGCAACGGATGTTGCCGCACGCGGGATTGATATCACGAATATTACCCATGTCATCAACTACGATATTCCTTTGGAAAAAGAAGGCTATGTGCACCGTACAGGTCGTACGGGTCGCGCTGGTAAAACAGGTAAAGCCTTTACCTTGGTTACCCCGAAGGATGGCAGACGTCTGGCCGAGATCGAATCGTATATCGGATTTGCCATTCCTGTCGTGAAAGCTCCTTCCGAGGAAGCTGTTGACCGTCGTCGGGAAGAGTTCGAGAAGCGTTTGAAGATCGTGCCTGAACGCAAAAAGGACAAGCGTGAACAGTTGAACCAACAGATCATGAAGTTGAACTTCAACGGAGGTAAGAAAAAGAAACTCCGTGCGGTAGACTTTGTAGGCACCATCGCCAAGCTTGAAGGCGTCACTGCAGACGACATCGGGATCATTACGATTCTGGATAATGTGACGGATGTAGAGATCCTGAACGGCAAAGGCCCACTCGTACTGGAGCTCATGCAGAATACAACGATTAAGAAGATGCAGCTCAAGGTTCGCAAAGGTCATAAATAGATTTTGAACCCGTTTAAATAGAGTGTTATTCCAAAAGGGATCGTAGCTTATTTTATAAGTCTACGATCCCTTTTTTATATATTGAATGAGGTAAATGACTCGCTATCGCCGCTATATTCAGGATAAAGTTCCATTTGTTCATCAGGGTACACATTGTTCACTTGTACAAGATTCCATTTTTATTACACTAAATATGTAAACGCTTCACAAAGGACCGATATTAGGAGGTGTACGTAATGGGCAACAGGAAAGCAGTCTGGTTTCTGGTCTTCGCGCTCACGCTAACCATGTTTGGTGTTCTTCCAGAACGGACCAGCGCGGCAAGCGTGACCATCACCAACGGTTCCGATTGGCTGGATACCGCAGGCAACCCCATTCAGGCCAATAGCGGAAACATTCTGAAAGTCGGCAGCACGTATTATTGGTACGGAGAGCATGCGGTCAGCGGTAAGTTTGACAGCGTTAATGTCTATACTTCAACCGATCTGAAGAACTGGACGTTCAGCAATGCCATACTGACCAAGGATTCGGCCACCGAGCTAGCCTCCAGCAAAATTGAACGTCCCAAAGTCATCTACAATGCCTCCACGAAACAGTATGTGCTATGGGCGCATTATGAGAACGGCACGGACTACAATTTGGGGCGGGTCGCGGTAGCAACCAGCAGCACACCAAACGGTAAATTCACGTATGAGGGAAGTTTTCGGCCTTTGGATTACGAGTCACGCGACATGACTGTTTTCGTAGATACAGACGGTACAGGCTATCTGATCACAGCTTCCCGCAAGAATGGCGGGGCCAATGATACCATGGCTATTTTCAAAATGAACGCCAGCTATACCGGTGTGGAATCCTTTGTGGGTTGGCAATTCGATAATGCCTACCGTGAAGCTCCTGCCGTTGTGAAAAAGGGCAATCGATACTACCTCTTCACCTCCCAGGCTGCTGGCTGGTATCCAAACCAGGGCGCGTATGCAACCGCATCGTCCATGACAGGCACGTGGTCCGCTCTTACACCTTATGGCAATCCATCGGCCTTCGGCTCCCAGATCCATGATATTGCCACCATTACAGGCAGCAACACCACATCTTATATTTATATGGGCGACCGCTGGAATCCACTCAATCTTGGTGAACATAAACATATCTGGCTTCCTTTAACCTTGAACGATTCAAATGGAACCGCCTCACTGGAATGGTACAAAGAGTGGAATATCGATGCTGTAACAGGCACGGTAACGCCACCTTCTCTTGTTAATCACGCCCAAGGCAAAACAGCTACCGCCATCTCCACAGCCTCCGGCTCATCTGCATCCAATGTCAATGACGGCAACTATCAGACTTCTTGGGCAGCATCGTCCAGTACTTGGCCAGCTTGGTGGCAGGTCGATTTCGGTGCACCGAAGACCATCACAGAGATCGATATCTCCTGGTTTATGTATAAAGGATCGGAAGGCTATTATAAGTACAAAATTGAGATCAGCAACGATGGCGTCAACTACTCCACGCTGGATCGAACCAGCAACACCACCTATGGGTTTACGACCGACGCTGTTCATTTTACCGCCCGGTATGTACGTATCAATATGGTCAACGCTGTCCTGTGGAACAATCCGGGTAACTGGTACACCCCAACCCTGCATGAGGTCAAAATGTTAGGCCCAGCAACACCTGATGCGACGAATTACAGCCGTTTCAGCTCCTTCAATTATCCGGATCGGTACATCCGTCATTCCAACTTCACTGCACGGATCGACACCAACGTCTCACCTGTACTGGATTCCCAGTTCCGCGTCGTACCCGGCTTGGCCAGCTCTACAGACATCTCACTGGAGTCTATCAACTTTCCTGGCTACTTCCTGAAGCGCAACGCCAGCAACAAAATCGTACTTGAGGCATACACGGATACCGCCACCTATAAAGGAGATGCCACATTCCTGAGCAGCCCCGGCTGGGCTGA
Organism: Paenibacillus marchantiae; assembly: GCF_028771845.1. NCBI lineage: Bacteria > Bacillati > Bacillota > Bacilli > Caryophanales > Paenibacillaceae > Paenibacillus > Paenibacillus marchantiae. The sequence continues at coordinate 1,012,454 of NZ_CP118270.1, forward strand.
CAGCTCCAAAGTATCCCTCCAGTCGTACAGCCAGCCCGGATATTACATCCGACATTACGACTACGTATTGCAGCTGGATGCCATCAATGCTTCCAGCAGCACAACGGTGAAGGGTGACGCCACGTTTGGGCGAACCGATTTTTAGTTTAGCGATCGGAGATGAGAATGAGCATCCACATCTCGAAAAAAGGCCGCTTCTTCAGAACTCATACTGAAGACGTGGCCTCTTTTGCTGTATAAAATTTATGATTGGTGTGTACCTACTTGAAGGGGCGTATCTAGGTAAAGTATTCCTTAACACTCAGGGGGCAAAGCCTGATGCCGATTCTCGAGGAAATATGCAAATGGGGAGTACACAACGTACCGGACTCACAGACTCTAAATGAATTACTATGAATTATTGATGATCTCCAAGAATGCCTTCATATTGTATGTGTCGTCCTGAATGCGCCATTCCCCTTGTTCTTGTAAAAAGGTAATCTCCCCTTCTAACGGAATGGTCTTCGTTTCTTCTCCATCATAATTCGTAAATACTAAATTTAGCGTGTACTCCACGAGCATCCAATCATTTTTACTTTCTTTCATCTTCGCTTTTATATCTTCAGCATGCAGTGACGCATCTTCTTTGTCTGCCAACTGGAATGGTAAACCCATACTAGTTCTTTCAAGATTCCGTTCAGTCAGGAAGGGCTTCAAAATCTCTTTCTTGGCTAGCACCTTTTCTACGGTTAATAGTTCTTCACCCTTCGTGTTATCGACTGCAAACTCCGCTTTTTTATAATCCAAGGTCATTTCAAGAGCCTGCTGCTCTTCCTGGGCCGATGCCTTTTGGTTCGTCAATATACTCAACTGACTCGTTGAAGATGGAGCTGGCTCTTGAATATTTTCGGTTTTTTTGGACTCGTTACACCCCATCATTATGATAGACATCATAGTAACTGTTCCGATGATATAATTTAATTTACGCAAAATCATCCTCCATCCTGTGCGTTCTTGTTATCGACTACAGCTGAATACATAAGCGGGCGGCAGGTTACGGTACACCCTTGTCATGCTTACGTTTTCGAAAAATTGCTTGAGCAATCCCCGTTTGAGTAACGTGTACTGAAAAGTAATGAACTTGCCATCTTTCTTCAAATATTGCCTTGATTTAGCTAAAATGTCCAGTGATACCTCCGCAGGCAGACTCGCAAAAGGCAGTCCGGATACAATGTAATCAACCTTGTCGAGTCCATATTGTCGTAAGTGCTGATCGACATGCACGGCAGAATCGTGAATGATGTGTACATTCGGAAGATGACCGTACTTTTTGCGAAGTAGCCGGCAGAAGCGGGCGTTGTTTTCAATCAGGATCAGAACCGTCCCTGGCTGCATGTTCGCAAGCAGCATTTCCGTAAACACCCCCGTGCCCGGCCCATACTCCACAATGCATGATGCACGGTCAAATTCGATGTCTTTCACCATTTTTGCTGCTAGATATTTTGAGCTGGGGGCAATTGCTCCAATCCATCGGGGACCCTGGATGTATTGCTTCAAAAAGGATAACCATTCCATGCTGTCCGACCCCCTAAGTTGATTTCTGAGATCCGTATAGAATTCATATCTGAAGAAGCAGTCGATGAAACTAAGAAGAATAATGAAGATTTGCGACCTTGGCATGCTATATCATATTCCGGAAGGACAAACCTTGCGAATACTGTGGGTTAAAAACGTAGAAAACACAAAAAGCCACATTCGATTTCTCGAATGCAGCTCTAACCCTTAAATCACTTTTTGGAATATACAATTTTCTTGATACTATCGATGGACAAACAAAATTGTTCTGTGAGTTGGTCGATGGACATGCCCGCAGCAAATAACTGGCGGATCTCATCGTTCCTTTGCTTCAAAATCATTCTGCTGCCCGAATTCTCGCCCCACTTTTGATGGGTTTCCTTGGGTTTGGAGATGTACACCATTCCACCAGGGATATGGCGCTGGATCTCCTTTAGCAATGATTCCGGAAAGATCGTGTCTGCGTTAATATATTTCATATTTGCTCCGCTCCTTAAAAGTTAAGATCTTTAAGGCAGCAGAGTCAACCGATGAACACTTGTTATACGCATTATAGTGGTGTGGCGGAAATAGATTTCAAGCTCTATACAAACAACCGCCGTTGTTCATCGCATGGACTCTGCATAGAGCGGATCGTGAAACTTCTTATGAATTGAATCATGGTAGCCCCCCATTCTAAGTTACTTTCATGGTACTCTTATATGTTCCATATGAGAACACGATATCCTTTTACAACATTCAATACTGATTCAAACTCCGTTCGAGCATCTCTTTCACTTGTTGTTGCAGCTCCAGAGGCTCAATCACCTTCACTTCAGGCCCATAGGAGAGCAGCTTCCTCGCTGTAAAAGGAAACTCCTCATACGGAACTAGTCCTCGCCATTTATTACCTTCAACCGACTTGAACAGTACATCTGATCCTGCCAATCTCGCCCCAAACTCCGTGAATTGCAGCACGACTCCTACGCTTTCTCTGTTTTCCTTATAATTTAGCCACTCTTGCAAAGTAGGAACCGACTCGTCGATGGAATCCAGCATAACCAGCTCCTGCATGCGATCCACCCGATACAACAGCACCCGATCCTTCCTCCGGGCTGGCATATACCAATACCCGTGATCGTAATAGATGCCTATGGGGAAAGCCTGTACTTTTTTATGTCCCTGCCGGGAATGATATATAAATTCAATCTCTCTTTGATCTACTGCCGCGCCTAATATCTCTGTTGTTACTGCCTCGACCTGTACAGCATGATGTTGAAGGAACGTAATGTGCTGCCTCATCCGTGTAATCAGATCCTGTACATCCTGAGGTAAAGTTGAATAATATTCCTCGGCGAGATGCTCACGTATCGATCCATACGGAAAATCCGGGACGTTCTCCAAATATTCAATCATCATAAACAACCCCAACGCCTCATGCTGTGTGAGTTGAAGAGGTGGCAAAATCCGATTAGGAAGCACTCGATAACCCCCGTTCACTCCGACCTCCGTATACAAAGGAAAGCCCAACTCCTGCAGATCATTCAGATCTCGCTGGATCGTACGAATCGACACCTGAAAACGCTCCGCCAATTCACGAGCCGTAAATTTCTTTCTCGAATCCATGAGTCGCATCAATGCGAGTTTTCGATTATTCATGTTCACCCCGCCTAACTACGTCAACATTTGTCATAGTTGGAGTGTATCATACATTTTAGAAGGGAGCGATTGATATGTCTAACAATAAAGTTGTGTTATATATTGCGATGAGTCTGGATGGGTACATTGCAAGACCGGATGGTTCGGTGGATTGGCTGTTTGATGTGGAAGGCGATGGCGCCGATAACGGGTATGGCGAGTTCTATTCAACGATTGGATCGGTGGTTATGGGACGTCTTACGTATGAAGAGGTGCTCAAGCTGTCAGAGGATTTCCCCTATGCGGATCGCCCGACGTATGTACTTTCCCGTTCCAAACAAGCCCCTGCACCACATGTACAATTTAAGGACGAGGCTGTGGAGAACCTGATTACCCGATTGAAGCAAGACTCCAGCGGTGACATTTGGATTGTTGGCGGAGGCCAGCTGGTGCAATCCGTTCTGGAACAACAACTGCTCGATGAGGTTGAGATTGCCATTATTCCAAAAATCCTTGGCCAAGGAATCCCCCTATTTCCAACAGGGACGGTACCAACCCATTTCAAAATGATTCATACACAAACGCTGGGGCAGATCATTTCCATCCGCTATCAGGTACAAGGGAAGTAACTTTAGCGTAGTTAACACATCCCTTTCGATGTATAAGGTGTACTAAAAGAAGAGCCAGGCCTCTCTAACTAAGAGAGGTCTGGCTCTTCCGATTTCAAATGTAAATTAAAATTTATTTTAAAATTTCCTTTAGATATTCCGATAACGCATCAGCAGTTCTTCGATGAGATAACTCACCCGGATGGCTTCTGGCGCCTACCGTCTCCTCGGTCGTATTGGGAAGCTGTATAACCGTAACTTTTGTATCTCCAGCCTGTTTCGTATACGCGTCAACAGCACGATAAATCGCTGGCATCATCGGGAACCCAAGCATGCCGTATGCCCATAAGAGATGCGCCTCAGGATTGTTTTTTCGAAGTTGAATTAGGAAGCGGGTCACGGCATTCTCAAAAGCAGCAAGATCCTCTTCATGGTAAGTCCCGTCTTCGTTCAGGCGTTGCTTGTACACCTTTCCGGTAGCGGGGTCCTTCCATGCCGGACTTTGAAAAGCTCCTCCATCATTGCTTCCCAGGTTAATCACCACTACATCTGGCTGCCAGGCGTTAAAATCATGCTTGTCCCCTGCCCCAAGCGCTGCGTTCTTATCTCCGGTCACCAATCCACAGACTTGCTCGTAATAATCAGGGATATTGGCATTCGGATTGTTATCCCAACTCGTCAGCACACCCCAGCCGCTCTGGGAGATGACGCGGTATTCTGCATTCAGCGCTTCTGCTGTCATGGCCGTATAATTATGTATGGCACTGAACCACATCGGAATCCAATCCTCTTCCGCTTTGGCCCCGATCGCACCTTCTCCAGATGTAATACTGTCGCCGATAAATTCAATCTTGTACGGTTTTTCCTCTACAGGCACGAAGACACCATCTGATTTCACCGCATGAATCTGCAAGGAACAGCCCGGATCTCCATTCATGGCCTGTACATCTTTGACGATGCGTACATTTTTCACCACATTCTCGTTCATTCCTCGGAATATGCAGACCCAATACCTTCCTGCTATTAACATCTGTCTGCTCACCGGGACTCCGTTAATCAGAATGCTGATCCAAGGTTCATACAGGTCATAATCAGACTCGATTTCTACCCACAACTCAGAGCCTTTTACATGAAGTTCAACCGCGCTTCCAGTCCAAAATAAGGTTAAGGGCGACCGTTGTCTTGTCGTTCTGCCATGTACTTTAAGATTGCTGACATCAGACAATGCGTACGTTTGTAATTTCTCATTAGCCTTCACGATGTATTTCCTCCCGCATGATTATTGCCCCAAAGGGCAGTCTCATATGACTAGATTTTGAGAAAATCGTCTACATGCTTCTGGTATTGCTCGTACCAGATTTTCCATTCTGCTTCACGAGATTCCAAGGTACGACCATCCAGTAATGCCTCAATGACGTTCAGGCAGACATGCCACCCCGCTAAATCTTTAGGTGTATGGCTTGTGATGTGATGGATGGTTTCGAGCAGCAACAGACGACATCCATTCGGCTCTGGATATAGCTCAAACCGAACCCGGTCTTCTGCCCAGGTATATTCGAGAACAGAGCCAGGGATAAGCTCGATAATGTTGAGTTCCTTAAAGGTACCATCCGGCATATTAAACTTGATGCTTCCACCTTCCCGAAGATCCGTTACTTCGAGTTCGGAGAACCATTTTGCAAGCTTTTCGTTTTCCGTCAAAAAGGACCATACATCCTCCACAGCGTGCTTCCAATGACATTCAAAACAAGCCAGGGTGCCGTTCGTTACTCGCTTCAAATCTGCAATCATAATGGTACCTCCTCCATAAGGATAGATCATGACTTACCACTCTAAATATGAAATTAATCGATATTATGCAAAGCCTGAAGTGCTTCCTCTTTGTTTTTCAAAAAGAAAACATGCTTGCCATGGTTGCACTCATAGATGAAGTCTCTGAGGCTTTTGCTGTTGTATCCGTCAAAATCTCCGACTATAGCAAGTTTCACCTGGTAATTCACGTATTTCTGCAAAATATCACCTGCAAGTTTGGTCTTCAGTTCGAAGAAATCTTCCGTGAGGTTGGATTTATCAATCAAGATTTTATGTGCGTCATCTGTATAGTTCACGGAGGCCATCAGATCGAGAGCGTCTTGAACATTGTTAATAACGATGTTATTGCTTTCGATGATGGCAACCCTGGAGCTGCCCTGTTGATCAATAGTTATATTCATTTTAACCCACCTTCCCCTTATAACATTATTGGATTAATATTCGGTCATCCATAAATTGAGTGATATGAAGTACGGCATGCCGAATATACTTGCTATCTTCATAAAGCTTGCTTAACATAACGCCCCCCTCGATAATGGCGATGATGTTGCTGCTCACTTCCTCCAGTGCAATATCTGCTCTAAATTCCTTTTGCTCCATACCCTGAATAAGGACCTGTGTCAGCTCATTCAGCAGATTGGTCATGGCATGCTGTGCCCTTTCTTTCAGCAAAGGGTGTGCATCATCACTTTCAACCGCAGTATTTAGTAGGGGGCATCCCCCTTCCAGCGTATTGTTTTCCATCATATCAATATAAACGCCGCATATGGCGAGTAGTTTGTCTTTGGAACTTGTGACGCCTTCAAGAGCCTGTGAGTGGAATTGCAGCATCTGTGATACCGAGTAATCAAAAGCAGCCAGTGCTATCTCATCTTTACTTTCAAAATGATTATAAATCCCGCCCTTGCGAACGCCGCAACGTTCTATAATCTCAGACAGGGAGGCACCGGTGTATCCCTTCGTGTTAAAAAGTGCTGCCGACTCACGAATAATATGTTCTTTGGTAATTTGGCCTTTGCGCAAAATGCTCCCTCCGTTCCCATTCATACCGATTGGTCTTAAAATATCATACGCCTATGGCTTAATACAAGCACGCATTCATACACAAGGTATACATGAAAACAAAAAATCAAGGATGTTGCATGAGAAGCACGTTTTATGCTATTTTAAAACAGACCGGTCGGTATTATTTTAGCAAATACATGTTATATCTAAGGAGAATATTCGCCATGACGCTAACCATTCAGCATATCCGCCATGCTACCTCCCTGATCACCATACAAGGGAAAACGATTCTGCTCGATCCAATGTTAAGTGATGCGGGAGAACTTCCGCCTATCCCCTTCACACGTCATATTCATAGAAACCCAACTGTTCCCATATCTGTGCCACTAGAAACTTTCGAACACATTGATGCGATCCTCGTTACACATTTGCATGTTGACCACTTTGACAAAACGGCAAAGAAGATACTCAACAAAAAGATACCTGTACTTTGCCAGCCGGAGGATCAACAACGCATTATATCGTGGGGGTTCGAGAATGTATTCCCTATCGAGCAGTTCAGACACTGGGAGGGTATAGATTTTACAAGAATTCGTGGTCAGCACGCAAAAGGGAACATCTCCAAACTACTTGGCCCCGTATCCGGGTTTATCCTGAAGACACCTGACGACGGATCGTTGTATATTGTGGGTGATTGTGTCCTTACAGATCAGATTAAGCAAGTGTTCGAGCAGCACAAACCCCGGATATGCATCGTCAATGCACCCAACGCTCAACTGTTATTTGGTTCCATCATTACAATGATACCCGAGGATATCGGTACAATCCTGAAGATTTCACCTTCCACCAAAGTTGTCGCTGTACATATGGATGCCATCCGACATTGCACTTCATCAAGAAAGGATCTATTACAGTATATAGAACAGCAGCAGTTATTAGATTCAGTCGTGATTCCTGAGGATGGAGAATACATTTACTTTTGAAATATAAAGACTGGCACAAAATAACGCCCTGTATTCATCACCCACGATCTGGATAGAAAGCGTCGTCTGCACCGTCCTCATTAATAAGATTGGCTTTTGGAATGGATACAACAAATGAGGAGCCCTTTTCGCCTTGCGGCGCTGATTTCACGCTAATTCGGCCTTCCAGAGACTGAACGATATCACGTACATGGGACAGGCCAATTCCGGTTGCTGCAATGCCCACTTCATTGAATTTGGTTGTATAACCCGGTTCGAAGATCACGTCTCGCTTTGCCTCGGGTACACCTTTCCCAGAATCGATAACCATAAATTGCACATCGGCTCCCTCTTCCAATACTCGAACCCGAATTGTTCCGTCGTTCTTAATAGCTTCCACGGCATTGGCGATCAGATTATTCATTACAGTTAAGAGAGGAATATAGTAAGGGGAGTCGCAATCATATTGTTGCTCGATATGGATTTCAATCTTTTTGTTCAACATTTCACTATATTTCCGATTTCCCTTGGTCGCAAAGTTCAGTACCTCGGAAAGGCTCATATTCACTGATTTTTCACTATCGTACAATTTCAACAGACCTGCAAGGATACGTTGGGAGTCTTTTTTGACCTCATGAATCTGTTGAGCAATGCCGAGCGTCCGCTGGCTGTATTGGTTCAAGTCCTTCTCTCTGAGATCGCGATAAAGGTCGTAGCTGTCCACGGCAATGCCTTCAATCGTATTCATGGCTTTTTTCAGATAAAAGACTTCACCGTACAGACCTGAGTTAACGCTCAGCATCTGCTCCATCCGCTTCTCCTGCTCAGCATGCAGCAGTCGCATCTGCCTCACCGCAAAGCTGTTATACAGCCCGATGATAAAGTAGCTTCGCAAACCACCGAGCACCAGCAGATAAAGCCATTCTTTCATATAAAAGATATTGGTCCCACTCAACACACCGCGAATGAATAGCTCCACGAGATTAGAGGAAAAATCAATACACGTAATCAATCCACCTAGCACAAGAGGCGGTATCTCATGGAATCTGTTCTTGAGTTTGCTGAGGCCATAGGTGAACACGACATAATACATTCCCGCGCCCAGATTATCCTGCATGCTTTCGATGATCGAGATCGAATTCACATGATTCAGTAAGTCAGCCGATTGAAAAATGAAGTTCGCAATCCCCGCCAAAATCCCCGTCTTCACATAAGACAGATGCGGCATAAGCATCAGCAAAAATAAAAGTATACTTACACCCAGACCAATCCGGAAGTAATCTTCTCGAAAAGGATTTATTTTAAAAAGCGCTCCCGCAGCTGTGGCAAAAGCAACTGCAGTCATTTGCACATTTTCATTACGAACCCAATTGCGCATCATATTCCACCCACCATACATCCGATTAAGTAAAAATACTAACATATGAAGAATCCTTTAGAAATCCTGTAGCTTAAAATAGTTACACATTTTGATTTGGCAAAATTTAATTGTATACTATTAATTACACATCCATTAAGCTCAACCAGATGAACAAAGAGAGGATGATTTCACATGTCGGAAACCAATCAACTGTTCGGACAAGCCCTAGTCAAATCACTAGTCGGAGAACGCGGACATATTCGTATTGCACGCGCTCTACCGGACATTAGCGTAGAACTAGCTAGTCGCAAACATGAACATATGCCATACAGTATCTATCAATTGGTGAAACATATGCATTACTGGCAACAATTTATGTTGGAGCATTTGGAAGGAAGAAAGCCGCAGCTTCCAGCGAATGTGATGGAGAGTTGGCCAGAAGATACGGGTCCTCAGGATGAAGCAGCGTGGGAGGCAGATATTCAGGCCTTCCTGGACGGGGTAGATCGAGCAGTAACGATTGCCGAAACGGTGCAGTTGGATGATTCACTGCCGTATTTCCCAGGAGAAACCAAAGCTGGACTTTTGCGCAACATCGCATCTCATAACTCGTACCATCTGGGCGAGATTGTGCTGCTGCGTCGCTTCTACGGGGCATGGCCACCACCAGGAGGCGGTTTCCCAGCGTAACCCTATTTACCATCCGATCAATTGGACGAATTTACAGACACATACATCTAAGCTGTGAAAGGACGATTGTTCCTTTTACAGCTTCTTGTGGTTATAGGCAAGTGACATCCATTGAAGTGCAGATTATAACGCTCATATCCTGCTCCAGGCTCATATATTACTTCAAAGTACGTATATGACTTTGAGGTGCGTACTTCTCATCCTTCTTTTTCTGACCCACAATATGAACAGAAGAAGAGAGGAGCATGTCCATTGAAAACCGAACAATTGGTTACCCGTTACACCGCGCTTGTCATCGGTGCTGGAGGTGTCATTGGAAGAAACCTCATCGATTATCTGATGACACTTCCGCAATGGGATATCATTGGTGTATCTCGCCGCGGAGGAGAAGATGCCCCCAAGTTACGTTATATATCAGCTGATTTACTGAACGAAGCAGACACACAAGACAAACTGAGTCATTTAACGACCGTTACGCATATTTTCTACGCCGCGTATCAGGATCGCCCAACCTGGGCCGAATTGGTACAGCCCAACTTGGCCATGCTCGTCAATGTGGTGAATACCATAGAACCGATCGCTCCAAATCTCCAACATATTAGCCTAATGCAAGGTTATAAAGTGTACGGTGCACATCTGGGTCCATTCAAAACACCTGCCAAAGAAACAGATGCACATCATATGCCCCCTGAATTCAATGTCGATCAGCAAATGTTTCTCGAGAATCGGCAACCCGGAAGTAGCTGGACCTGGTCAGCCCTGCGCCCGTCAGTTGTATGTGGATTTGCCCTGGGTAATCCAATGAACCTTGCCATGGTTATTGGCGTTTATGCGTCTATCTCCAAGGAGCTTGGCTTGCCACTTCGATTCCCTGGGAAACCAGGAGCGTATCATTCGCTTCTTGAAATGACTGATGCCACATTGCTGGCTCATGCAACTGTATGGGCAGCAACCGAACCTCGCTGTGCCAATCAGGCATTTAATATCACCAATGGCGATCTGTTTCGCTGGAATGAGCTATGGCCCAGAATCGCTGCATTTTTCGAATTGGAAACCGCACCTCCACTCCCCCTCTCACTTGCAACAGTGATGGCAGATAAAGAAGATCTTTGGAAATCCATGATTGAAAAGTATGGTTTGGTAAACACCCCTTATGATGATGTCTCTTCCTGGGTATTTGGTGACTTTGTCTTCTCGTGGGATTATGACTTCTTCGCAGATGGTTCCAAAGCTCGCCGCTTCGGATTTCATGATTTTATTGACACTGAGGCTATGTTTATGGATATTTTCAGAAATCTACGTGAGCGCAAGATCCTTCCGTAAAGTAAATAAAATGCATAATAAGCCGATTCGTGAATTCCAGAATCGGCTTATATAAGTTCCTCAACGGTCCGTAGTAGTTGGCGGCTTAAACAGAATTTTTCCTCGATCACCATAAACATTCTCCACGTGTATATCGCCCCACCTACACATCAGATGAAGAATCTCTTTAAGACTCCACCCATACTCTGTTAATTCATACTCCACTTTAGGCGGGACCTGGTGATGGGAAATACGGACAATGACCCCCGCCTCCGTTAGTTCACCAAGTTGCTGAGTCAACACTTTCTGGGTGATTGCAGGGATCAGCTTCATCAGCTCACCATTACGTTTCTTGCCAAAGGTAAGATGGAATAGAATAACGGGCTTCCACTTTCCCCCGATCACTTCAAGAAAAGCTTCAACTGCGGTGTTATATACTTTGAGCGGTTCCTCCATATCACCCTCTGTCTCCCTTCCAGGCTATTTTTCAATCTCCCGATTCATCTTCTCAAAAATGTTTACTAATTGGGCACGATCTTCTTCGTTCAGTTTCTGGAATAAATTCTTACGCAGCTTCTGCCCCTCCAAGATTGCTCTTTCAAGGACTTCGGCCCCTTTGTCGGTAATGCTCAAATATATTATGCGTCGGTCAGCCTCATCTACGATCCTGACGGCTAATTTCTTGGCAACCAGCTTATCGGCTAAATAGCTGAGCGTAGGTGGGGTCAGGCCCAATAGCTTGGCAATATCCGAAGGTCGGCTTTTTCCATTTTGATTGAGATGACTGAGTACAAGCACATGAGAGACGCCGAGGTCCTCATTAAACGATTTGTTCCACTGTATAATCAATTTATTGGTGAAATTGTCCATGTTGTGTATGAGCTCAAAAATGTTCTGTTCTTCCATGTGTTCCTCCTCGCAAAAATAAAACAACAGCCCTTATTCAACTTAAGGGCTGTCATCATTTTACACGCTATTGGGCTGAGTATCCACCATCGATAACCAGCTCAGATCCTGTAATGTACGAAGAATCATCCGAAGCCAGGAACAGTGCAGCGTTGGCAATATCGATAGCCTGCCCCAGACGTTGCAAAGGCGTTGCCTGTACGAGTCGGTCAAGCAGTTCCTTCGATGTGTTCAAGGCTTGAGTCATTGGTGTTTCGATGATTCCCGGGAAGAGAGCATTTACCCGAACACCTTGACGACCAAAGGTTGTTGCTGCCGCTTTGGATAATGCGCGTACCGCGCCTTTGGATGCCGAATAGTGGTTAAAGCCTTGTCCAATCAATGCGGTGTATGAAGAAATATTGACGATGGAACCTTTCTTTTGTGCTGCCATATAAGGAGCTACATGCTTCATACCAGCAAATGGGCCAAAGCCATTAATGGAGAGCATTTTCTGCCAATCCTGTGCATCAATCTCCTCAAATGGCTTCTCTGAAGAAATACCTGCATTGTTGACCAGAATATCAATTTTACCAAAGCGTTCGTTAACTACTTTCGCTAATATCTCCCAATCTTCATCGGAGGAAACATTCAACTTCATTCCGTACACATTCTCTTTTTGGCTTGCTTTCTCCAGCGCTTCTTCATTAATGTCTGCAGCAATAACGATGGCGCCTTCCTTTGCAAAGAGATCAACCATGCCTTCACCAATTCCTGATGCTCCACCTGTAATGATAGCTACTTTATTATCTAATCTTCCCATATGAAACGCTCCTAACGTATTTTATTTGTACGACTCTGCTTTAATTGCTAGTCGAATTGTGTAGTTTCATAAACTGTTCAAAATCCGGAACGGTTGGGTTGGCAATATAATGGCCGCCTTCAACCTGGATGGTCTGACCGGTAATGAATTTGGACTCATCTGAGGCCAGGAACAAGACGGTGTATCCAATATCATCGGGTTCCCCGTGATAAGGCAGTGCGTTATATTTTGCGAACATATCCAATACATCCGGAGGCATGTTATTCTGTGCTGCCGGGGTCAAGATCAATCCAGGTGCGACAGCATTGCAACGAATGTTATGTTTGCCATATTGGGTGGCAATATACCTTGTTAGATTCACTACTCCTGCTTTTGAGGCACCGTAAGCAACCCGCACCGCATCGCCTGTAAAGCCAGCCATGGAGGCCGTATTAATGATGGAACCTTCACCCGCTTCAATCATATGAGGGATGGCGAATCTACAGCCAAGCAACACGCTTTTCAGATTCACGTTCATCAGCCGATCCCACTCGTCCAGATCCACGTTAACCACGTCCAAATCCTTCTTCAGGTTGGTCAGGCCAACGTTATTGAATAGACTCGTGAGCTTACCATATTGCTGCACCGTAAACTCCACAGCTTCTTTAATCGAAAATTCGTCTCCGGCATCAACAAAAACGGCTACTGCTTCTCCGCCTTGAGCCTGAATATTCGCTGCCGCTTCTTTTGCCCCATTGACATTGAAATCAGCAATAACGACTTTTGCTCCTTCTCTCGCCATCAATTGGGCTGCGGACAATCCTATTCCAGAAGCGCCTCCAGTTACAAGGGCTACTTTGTCTTTCATTCTCAACATGGTTCTCAAGCTCCTTTCATAAAGAAACCGAAAATAAATAACAGCTCTATTATTTAGATGACTAAATATTAGATGTCTAAATAATAGCAGAGGAATGGTCGTTCTGCAATGCATACGGCCCTGTATCCTTATTTTGGATGCCTTTAGCGAAGCAAGGTAAGTGTTTAAAATGGGAATGGAAAAACCGGATAAGAATAACCTTATCCGGTTGGCTTAATTTGATCATGTAGTTGATCCATTTTTAATTCAACAATTCAACACAGTCATACACCCACCCGGCACTTAACCAATTGCCCAAGTCGCTGGAGCCGCTGATTGGCGTAATGGTTACCGTGTTGGACCCATTAACAAAATAGGATGCCGGTATATTCCAGGAAAAGATTGTATTGTTGCCTCGGTAGGTCCCAATCGTAAAGCTACGAGAGTTCGGTTGGGAGGAGGCTGCCGGATTGGTTAACGTCTGACCGTTAATCGTTACGCTGGGTCTTCCATTGTTGTATGCTGCCGTAATACCGATGTTAAGAACATGCGAAGATGCCGCTTGGGAAGAGTTCAGGCTAAAGGTAACGGTTGTGGGCGAGTTTTGTCCCCGGAACTGAATCGCAGGGAACTTGTTGGTTGCACTGCCGGTGGCATAACTGACAGGGCCCCAGCTTGGATTACGGCTATCGGAAGGATGACGGATCGGAATTGTCTGGCCGTTCAGGAACTCTGACGGTGTACCATCCCAATTCCCAATGCGCCAGATGCTGGATGCTTTACTTGGATCATTGTTAATCGTACGCGTATTCAGCGTTGTCGTTGATCCTCCAGTGACGTTCACACTTTCGGTATAGACGGCCAGTTCCCCCTTATACACCGTCATGGTGTATGTACCTGGAATCATGCTGTATTTGGCAGCTGCCCCGCTCGAAGAGGCATTCACCCAATATTGGGCGTTGCTGTTGGCAAAACCAACCGTATATGCATAACCCGTATCCATGCCAGAGAGCCCGTTAAGCACGACATTACCTCGGCTGGACACCCAACCTGTCAGGTTTAGACTCGACATCCAGCTAAAATTAGGTACGCTTGGCGTTGCACCGGTGGTGAAAATCAAGGCATACGGCCCATGCAGGCCCATACGCCAATTTTCTGTCTGGGCATGTCCTGAATTCATGTAATTGTAGACCTCCGTATCTCCACCACTCTGGAACTGAATATCACGGAAGAACGGACCTCCCGAGCTCTTCTCTCGGTCGCCATAGGCCATAAACACGCCCACACCATTCCCCGTAACGCCTCGAATGGTCAGATCCTTGGCCTGGTCGTTGCCGTAATACTTCGAGGTACTCTGTCCGTTGGCGTAACCAAAAACATCCTCGCTCTCAATCGCGCCGGTGTTATTCCGATTATTCGAGCTGGCCGGAACCCCTGTTAACACGCTGCCGTTACCCCGGAAAATATAGCGCAATTCACCCACAGACGGTTCTGCTGTGACGTACGTTGCCATATAGATAATGTTCTCACCGCCACGTGATGCATAGTAGTGGGTAAGCGTGCTGGTTGAGACGGTGATCAATAGGGTTGATCCTGAGGGAGATGTGTTCCAAGTTACATTGGCAGAACCCAAACCAGAGCTGATATGGGACCCCTTGCTGGAGCCGTTCAGCTCTGTTCCGTTCATTTTGGCAGATATGATATCGCCATTGGTTTTATTCACCGTGTATACCAGACCTGCTCCTGTGTTTACTTCAATCCTCGACCCGTTATCCGTAACATTGATGGTGGCTGCGTGTCCGGTGGATGTTGGATATAATACCGCTGCTGCCATCATCACCAGTAATAGAAACGAACTGAATCCCTTCTTCACTAAACGTCTGCTCACGAGCTAATCCCTCCCTGGAATCGTTTTTTAACGTTTTCGTAATGGGCCAAAATCAGATATTTAAATATCGTATATGAGATAGCT
Organism: Paenibacillus marchantiae; assembly: GCF_028771845.1. Lineage (NCBI taxonomy): Bacteria > Bacillati > Bacillota > Bacilli > Caryophanales > Paenibacillaceae > Paenibacillus > Paenibacillus marchantiae. The sequence goes on from NZ_CP118270.1 coordinate 1,027,879, forward strand.
GAACTAAAAGTAAAGCGCTTACATTATAATGTATGACAAACGAGCCTATGTCTCATCTCGGTATTCTTGCTGCATGCGGCATATCCCTGCGGGTCATCTTTCTTCCCTATCGTCCTCTTATGACAACACCTCCTGTATAGGAATAATCTGCAACTAACTTACTGGTAATATCATTAAAATAATACCATTATGTTACATAAGTGGCAATGAAAATAGCTATCAGCCTGCCGTAATCTCTCTATGTTTTTTGTATCTTATACTCCTTACGGGCAATGTGGAAGATGGCTGAGCTACCTGAACGCAGCTAAACAATACACCGGCGATCTCACCATCAACATTACGTTCTTCTTCTACCGCATGGAATGAGAGGATTTCAACTGAAAAAGCTGCATCCTTTGTGACGGATGCAGCTCTTCAATATTTTGTATAACAGGAAGCTACAACCTTCTTTACAGTGAACCCTCAAGGTTTGCAGGTTGATTCCCCTCATTCACCAGACCTTGAATAAAGGTCTCAACATTGGGCGCAAGCCAAGTGATCTTGTAGCCTTCTGCTTTATTTACATGGACAACCTCGGGCTCACCGGCATTGCCGGATTCACGATAATCCAGCATCACGACCTCTGAATCGGAAGGGCACTCACACAGAATGATACCGATTTCGGGGTACCCCCCTTGTTCGATGATCACCCGGCTTCCAGCTTCTCCACACAGTGAATGTGCCTTTTCCCGTCCAATACCCAGGATATTCGATATTTCAACTTGAATCTTCCCATCATTCTCCGCCTGACTAACCGGAAAATAACGATAGTGGGGAACACCACCATTATGTAGTTTCATCATGTTCACATAGAATGTCGGCAACTTGAACACCAATTGATCCTCCACTGCTTCAATTTGCTCTTCAGTAGGTGGGGACAACACATATTGATCGACGTTTGCTGGACTGTCATTCCAGAAGCTCGTCGATTCGGCATGGATACCAGGTGCTGCTTCGATGTTGATTTCAGTCACCGAGTGAACTGTATTCACAGGCACCTCTACCGCTTCTTCTGTGAGCTCGTCTGCTGTTTTATTCCGAATCCATTCCAGGAACTCCTGTGTATCCTCATCTCCCGGCTCTAATCGGTCCGCTGCTTCGAAAGCTTCACGCGCGTTCTCATATTGCTCTAAATAATAATACGCCAGACCAATGCGGTAATGCCAAAGCGGGTCATTTTGTCCCTCTTCTTCAACCGACAGGAATTGCTCCACCGCCTCCTGGTAACGCTCCATATTATTCAACGCTCTACCCAGATGGTTGACCAGAATATAATTCCGCTCCTCTTCCGGAACCTCTGTAATCGCATCTATAATCTCTTCATAATCATCCTGTTCATGCCAATCCTCTAGCCGTTCCAAGAGTTCATCATTCATTGATCTTGCCTCCCTGTCTTATTCATTGTAGAAATTATATCATTTAGGCGCTGCCCACTCCAAAAAAGGCAATTTCCACCAACTTAGCTCCAGATGAAATGTTCAACTTTCGGGACGATAGAGTGTCTCTTTTAATATTTTTGTGACGAACGCGGTTTTATTATCACAATAACGATCGATATCGGATCGATACTGCGTCGCTAACCTGATTTTTAATTGTTGGTATTCATTGCGCGCCGTCTCATTATCTCTTAAATGGTCTCTTAACGCGATATGTTCCAGATATCCTTTTCCATCCTTAGGACAAACATATAAATGATACTTCATATGTTCATCTTGAAATGTCCTTTGAAAGGCTTCTCTTCCCTCAATGCCGAGATTCCCTTGGTATTCGTACCCTTGTAGTGTCAACCGCTTAATAATCTCTGGGAGTACATCATAGCTATCAATGACAACATCCAGATCGATAACGGGTTTAGCTGATAAACCCTCAACCGATGTACTGCCCACATGCTCTACTCTTAGAATTAAATCACCAATATAACTGATTATCATTCCTTTTATCTGTTCAAAAGCGACTTTCCATTGCGGATCGTATGGAACGACCTCAATAATAGGTGTTTTTTCGGCCATGATGATCCCCTCCCTAAATCCATGGTATTCGTTATCCATTATCTCCCCTCGTTCATGTTGAATTCACAATTGTGTATTACCGTTAAACAATACTTCAACTACAGTCGTCAACATTCACGAGGAGGATATTCCTTATGTATCAGATCATTATTGAGTTTGTAAGTATCTTTCTAGCCGGCATCCTGGCTGGTGAAGAGTTTGTGGTACGGTATGGAGTGCATGTGTCCCTGGCTAAGCTGGATGAACCTTCGCAGATTCGGGTTCGACAAGCACTAATACTAAAATTGCGTTTACTTGTACCTGCCATTTTTCTACCCACGGCCATTTCAGGCGTTGCAGTACTCATAATGAGTGGTTCCGAACCCGGATTTGGCTTCCGCTTGGCAGGCGTGCTTGCTTTACTTATATTTATTTTGACTACACTTATCGGTACCGTGCCTATTAACAAAGGTGCGCTCGCCTGGAATCCCGATGCACCACCACGCAATTGGAAGCTGTTAGTGAGAAGATGGGAGCGATTAGATGTGGTTCGTTCTTCGGCGGCAATTTTGGCTTTTGTGTTCTTCTTGACGGCAGTGGCGCTGCAGTTAGTCGGGAATTAAAGCGGGCCTAGCTGCCTATTCTTATTTGGTATTCATAACAAGAGAATACTTATTGAAAATCCAGGAGTTCTTCAACTCGTTTACAGCACGTTGGCTGACACGAACGGATGGCTTCTGCTCTTGCATGGCATCTACTCCAGGTGAGGAGAAACGCAGCAGTTTGGTGATTTTTTTAACTCCGCTCGCCACCTCTTCATAAAACGCATAGGTTAACGGCAAATGCTCTCGAATATCTTCGTATATATAGTATTTCCCCTTCTCATCCTCCAAATTGATCTGAAAACCTTTGGGGAGCGACAGGGTAATGCACGGTAATTCATCCTCAGCCCATTGTCCATCATAGGGGAAGTTAATTCCTTCGTTTTTGACGAAAAATCCAGAATTGTGCTGATCCAGCGTAATCAATACTGAATAGGCGAGATATGGGTGATACCCCTCCCTTTTCTCTGCCGCGGTAAAAAAATGATAAAATTGCTCATATCCTTCAAGCACCTGATTCGTATCATATTGAGTCTGATCATAACTAGGACGGATAAACTTTGCTCGTTTCTGCTCAAAAAGTGCCAACAAGCTTTTGAATTCATCCGGTGTTATGAAAAATTTCAGTTTATAAAATCCACTGTGTTTTAATCGATCCAATTAGCTCACCGCCAAATATAGACTTATGAAAACCGATCTCGTTTGCAACGTCAAATCTAGGATGCAGTCTGATACCTACTTCCACAATTTCAACATATTATCCTGCTAAGGAAGCTCTATTCCTCCCTTACCCTAGTATGAGTGTTTGTTATCGGAACACAGGACATTCTCCATAAGTAAAAGTAAAAGGGCAAAAACGGTTCGCATTACACGAACCATTTTCGCCCTTTCGAATTTATTAAGAAATGCTATTCTCTTCAACCGAGTCTTCCACTCTCGCTCAGAGCATACACATTCTTTCAACCACTATGTTTACAAACCTTCGATCAGTGCCTTGATTGAGCTGTCGCTCTCCAGTGCGCGGATGATAATCGTCACAGCTTCAGCCCGCGTAGCTTTGCCGCTCGGCGAGAACACGGAAGAGGATAGCCCTTGCACCAGATTGGCCGATGAAGCCTGCGCAATTGCCGCCGCTGCCCAGTTACTGCTGTCCACATCACTGAAGCTGGTCGGAGTGCTAGTCGCAAGTGCATTCAGATTAAGCACACGAGCAATAATCGTCACCATCTCAGCGCGGGAGATCGTCGCATTAGGTTTGAAGCTGCCGTCCGAATAGCCTGTAATGACTCCCTTGTCAGCCAGAGCGCTGATATATCCAGCTGCCCAGCTAGACTTCGTATCTTTGAAGCTAGCCGAAGCCGAATTCTTGCCAAGGCCAAATGCCCGGGCAATCATTGCGGTAAATTCAGCTCGGGTGACGGACGCATTAGGCCGGAACGAACCATTCTCGTAACCATCCACCATGCGTAATTTCACGGCAGCACCAATACTTCGGTTGGCCCAGTGACCAGAAATATCGCTGAATGTCTTTTGTTCATTTTTCGTTGCCGCTATGGCTTCATTAACTGTCTTCAGTACCGTTTCCTGGCTCACAACACCTGATTTGAACGGATTAACCTGTGTTGCTGGCGGTACCGTTGGTTCTGTTGTAGGAGGTGTGGTAACCGTACCCGAATCTGTTCCAGAACCTGTTGATGGTGTGGATGGTGTTGGTGTAGTGACGGAGCCACCACCTGTACCAGGTGTAGTCGGCGTTGTTGGCGTAGTCCCCGGATTTGTTGTATCCGTAATCGCCAGTGCAATGCGGTTGCTCTCATATTTCACCTGGGCATTATATTTGCTTGGCAGGCCATCCACCTGAACAGAGGCGAACTTTCCGCTTTGCTGATTGGCGCCATAGCTCACAAGCGTAATCTCACCCGCACCAGGTACATAGCTGCTGGCAAAATTCACATGCAGTGCTCCGGCGGAGTGCACCGTACCTTTAACGTCGAGCACGTCATTTGCGGAAGCCACGTTGAGCTCCAGCGTACCGTCAGCAGCCTGCACGAAGTTGCCTTCAATGTTCCATTTGCCAGTTACGCTCTCCGTAACCGTCCCCCCGTTGTTGACTACATCGCCACTACCGAACGCAGTAGCTGTATCACCTTCCAATGTGCCCGCGCTAACCTGAGTACCTCCGGAGTACGTATTAGCCCCCCGCAGTTTCAATGTACCGCTGCCTTCCTTCGTCAGCTTGCCGGTACCGGAGATGTTGTTCCGCCAAACATCCACCGTGTTAAAACCACCCTTGCTGGCATCCATCACTACCGTTACATCACTGTTGAATGCGCCATATCCGTCTGCCGCAGCGAACAGATTGAGGCGTCCCCAGCCTTCGGGATCATCCAATACAGGGTAGCCGGATGTAATTCCGGTTGTCGCCAGTACAGCACGACGCTGATCCGCACTAAGATAAGGCTGTCTGGTCTCAAGCAGCACCTCTGCTCCTTTAGGGACTGACATAGGCTCCGTTGTGGAACCGATCTGCGGGAAGCCATAAGTCAGACGTTGGGTATACTCGGCCTTGTTTTTCTCGTAGTCGGTAAATCGGTCTTCTGCTGTTCCGGTCTCCTTCAGCAGTACATTATGCGCTTGATCGTAAGCTGCCTGCTTCAGTTCAGCATTCTCCGGATCATTCAGAGCACCTGCTGCGAGGGCAGTTGCAAGTACACGACCGCCCATGACATCCAATGGGGAGTGCATTCCGGCAACAACTCGGTTGTTGCCCATTTCCGAAGCACGGGTTACCAACTCCTGAAAACGTTCAGGCACGGCATAAGCGAATGCAATTGCGGCAAGGTAGGACGCATTGGTATGCCCGCTCGGGAAGCCGCCGTCCGAGGCCGCCTCAGCCTCATCTTTAATTGCTGGTCTCAGCGTTGGCACGACAACCTCATGAGTATTCAACCAGCGGAACGGACGCATATAACTGAAGAAATTTTTGGAAGGGTTGGTTGACGCCGCATTACCGCGCAGGGCTCCGACCAGATCAACCATTTTACCTAGATCGGAATCGGAATTTCCGGCTTTGTTCGTTGTATTACCGTCGTCATACTTCTTCGTTGTGGCATCGTCCGGGATGCTCGTAATGGTCGTATATGTTCCTGATTTTTCACGATATACATCAGCCAGTGAACCCAGACCCTCGGTTGCACCGTAAGTTTGATTTGTACGATCGGTATAGTACGCGGCGTCCTCCTCCGCTTGAGTGCGGTTTGCTGCGATATCCGCCACATATTGAATGTTATAGTCCAGTATGTCGGGTTGAACCTTAGTGCCATTGTTCCAGGAAGAACCTGGTGTCCAGAGATCCAGGAACTTGGACAATGTGCCAAGGGCCGGGTTGGTCTCAAGTGTAGTGTTCGATGAGTTATTATTCTTATACGTATCTACAAAATAACCCCAAGCCGGCTCCTGCGGTAATGGAACTTGCGAATCACTTGGTGCCGCAAGCACAGCAGTTGATGCAATTGAATTGGATATGAGCACGACACCCATAGCAGCGGTCAACATTTTCTTTTTGTTTTTGTTGGCTTTCGTTTTCAAATCTTTTCGACTCCCATCGTTTGGTAGTTGGTCTCGAATCGGTCTCAATGTAGCACCCGGCACGTTTAACCAGCAATAAAACAATTTCGCCATTGTATCAATTTCGGAGCAATATCGCCTGTTTTCGACATTTAACATTCCCTTCATATAAATCGTGAACTTTGGTGGAATCAGGTAGTGTATAATCGTCGCCGGGAGGAATGCCTCATGAAAAAATGGAGCTCCGCATGGGCGGGTTTGGCGATTTCGTACGGTTCCATCGTGGTCGTCATTGTGCTGCTTATATGTTCTTTCTTCTATATCTATTTCTCGCGCAGTTACAATGAGGAATTGCAGAACAAGAATCAGCTGATTCTTGAAAATACAACACGAACCATTGAAGGAACGATCCTGCAAAGGGTGCAGCAGATCTACCTGGACTTGTCACTCGACAAGTCTGCGGATATTCGACTGTTCGCGGAACCATCTACTCGAAGCGGGCTAGACAGCGTCATTGACCTCCAGGAGTTACTTAAGTCCAAGGTTGCCGGCAACGCGGACATGATTCAGGCCATACATCTTTATTATCCTGGACAAAACATCATGCTATCGTCGCTATACGGCCTGCGCTATAACGCCGATCAAGGGGAAGGCTCGGCTTATTATTCAGATTGGCTTCAGGATATGCGGGCCAGCAAGCAAAATAGCCTGTGGACGGCTTCACGTCAGGTACCGCAGGACATTTTCTCCAGCGTGCCAGGTGGCACAGCTGACAGTAGCAACGCCCTGTTGACGTACACGCACAGCTATCCTTTTCAGTCCACAGGCGAAACCGGTGATGTCTATATTGCAATAGATGTAAAAGAAAGCGCGATTAGCAGCATTATAGAGAATATGATGCCCTCACAATACAAAAGCACATTTATCGTTAACCATATGGGTAACACCATTAGTAATGCCAATACCGACACTCTGGGGCAGCCAGGCGAATACGTTGCGAGCATCAAGAATGCACTACAATCTGGAAACGCGAAGGGCAGCTTTGACGACAAGATCGACAATACATCGGTTGTTGTGTCCTACCAGACCCTGCCTTCGACAGGATGGACTATCTATAGCGCAATGCCGGCCAGCTTCTATTATGAGCAGTCGATCATGGTACAGAAGCTCATCCTCGGCATCTGCATGATCGCCATCGTAATCGGTCTGGCGCTGTCAGCAGTTTTGCTCAGAGCGAATTACAGCCCGATCAAACGCCTCGTCAGCCGGATTAAGGACCTATCCGGACCGGCAACAACGCATATTACGAATGAATACCGGCTGATCGACAGTGCCTTCATGCAATTAAACGATAAGGTGAGCAGCCTTGAGGAAACACTGCTGGCGAACAGTCCGGCAATCAAGCATAACGCTGTACTGAATCTGCTGCAGGGCAGCTATAGCCGAGAACAGTGGGCAGAAGAACGGACTGCACTAGGCATCTCACATCCATATCACACATACAGCTGCTTGCTTCTGAATACCGAGGTAGCCCATATGGGACTTAGCTCGGAGAATCTGCCATCCGTCATATCGAGATTTATCCATGGGCTGGAGTCCCTACCCTTGCCAGATAGTCGCCTGATTGCCGAGGAGCTGCCGGACAAGAAGCTGGCGGTTATTCTGTGTACGGATATAGCGTCTGAACCGCTGCTGGACAAGCTGTCCCAGCTTCTATTGTCAGAGGCACGACAGCAGTTCCAGCTTGATATCCAGCTGTCGTCAGGCTCCTGGGTGCAGGAGCTGGCCGATGTGCATAGAAGCTTCAGCGAGGCCCAGGCGTTGATGAAATACGCGTATTTCCTGCCCGAGCTCCATATCCTGAAGGACCGCAGCATTCTCCAGCGGGAGCACAATATGGACGAAATTCCACAGGCCATGCTTGCCAAGTTCAGGGACAAGCTTCATGCCAGGCAGCCGGATGAGGCCGTTGCCGCCGTTGACCAGTTCATTGCCACGATGAGGGAAGGATTATATCCCGCAGACTATTGCCATTTTATGCTGGCGAATGCGGTATTCGTCTACTCGGATGTCGTGAAAAATGCCCGTTACAAGCATCCCATTCAGCTCGGTCATCCCGATCTGTATCATGAGTACATCAGTATCGCCAATATCGTGGCATATCGCGACTGGCTGGTGGAGTCAATCACGGTATTTATCTCCGAAACGGAGAAACGGAACAGCGACCGGGCCGTTTCTACCATCGGGCTCGCCAAACAATATATTGAGGAGCATCTGTCCGAAGATCTGTCACTGGAGGCCGTAGGAGCGCAGGTGTTCATCAGTTCCAAATATTTGAGCAAGCTTTTTAAAGAGGAGCTTGGCGTTACCTATACTGACTATGTCACCTCCCGGCGGATGGAACGGGCCAAAGTACTGATTGAGAACAACAACATGACTATTGAACGGATCGCAAGCTCCGTCGGCTACGGAACCACTGCCTATTTCATTAAACGGTTCAAGGAAATGTACGGCTGTACGCCGGGCCATTATTTACGCAAGACTGCTTCGGCAGGAATCACGGAAGCGGGATCTTAAGGTGAGGAAGGGTTGCGGATGAAAAAAAAGGGATGGCTGTGCGTTACAGCGCTTCTCGCAATGCTGATTCCGGTAGGCATGATCAGTATCCTCAGCGGCTGCGATCTGCCACTCGGGCAGAAGACCACAACGGATAAGCAAGAAGCCGATTCGGCTTCCCCCAATCCGCGCTACCACATTTCATGGACGATGCATCAAAACTATCCGGTGCCGGAGGATGCGGAAATGCTCAAGTACGTGGAGGACAAATTCGATGTGGATCTCGATGTGTGGAATCTTGAAAATAACAAATATGAATCCCTTCTCGACATGAAGCTGGCCCAGGGTGCCATTCCCGATCTGTTCCGTATCCGCCAGCCGCAGGACCTGCTGAAGTACCAGCAGCAAGGCGTACTGGCCGAAATTCCTGTTGATATGCTCAACACATACGCCCCAAACTTGATGCGGATCATCCGGGAAAATGCGCCTGCTTACGAAAATGCCGGAAGGATTGACGGAGCCTATTATGGTATTCCCGTCATTAATCCGACCAACATCTATCGCACCCCGGTCGTTTTCCGGCAGGACTGGCTGGACAAGCTCGGCCTGTCGGTGCCGCAAACGCTGGCTGATTTTGAGAAGGTAATCTATGCCTTCACCAACGATGATCCTGACGGCAATGGGATCAAGGATACCTATGGCCTGTCCAGCGAAGGCATGAACGTTGTATTTGGCGCCTTTGGGCAAATTGTTTTCGCGGATCAGCTCTACTTCAGCATGAAGGATGGAGAGCAGGTCATTGGTGCCCTTCAGCCCGAAATGAAAGAAGCACTGCAATATTTACGCAAATGGTACCGGGACGGCGTGATCGATCCTGAGTTTATTACTGGGGAAAATAAGGGCAGCTATAAACACCTGTCCCACGCCTTTATTAACGGCAGGATCGGAATGACCTCGATGGGCAATTATTATCACTGGATTCAGGATGGTGATTACCTGGACTGGAGTTATGGCTCGAATGGACATGCCGTAGAGACTCCGGTGCAATCAAACTTTAACGTGAAGGAGCTGACCGCCAAGAACCCGGAGGCCCGGGTGGTGTTCGGCAGACCTATTACCGGACCATACGGGCAGCGCGGCTCCAAGGGATACGATATGTTAATGAGCTTCACAGCCATCGGCGCCGACGCTGCTAAGGAACCGGGCAAGCTTGCGACGATCCTTCGAATTCTGGATGATGTCAGCGCAAACCCTGATCCGAACGAGGCAGCTACCCTGGCCTTCGGCGTGAAAGGCAAGCACTGGACTTGGACTGATACGTTTCCGCAGAACACGGTCATTCTTCCTCCGTACGATAAGATGTTCAGTTATCAGAACGGAATTGGCGCCAATCTGGGCATGACCGTGCCCCTGAAGCAGACCGGACGGCGAGAGCAATGGGCTTCGACCCTCGGCCTGGACCAGGACGGCATTTACAACTCACTTGAGGTATCAACCCCCTCCCTTGCCAAAAACGGAGCAGAGCTGATCAAGCTGAAGAACAAGGCCTACATCTCCTTCATTACAGGCGCGAGACCGCTGAGCGAATTTGATAATTTCGTGGAGGAGTTCATGGCCGCAGGCGGGGCGGAAGTACTAAGCGAAGCGAATGAGTGAGTGATGTGAATGAGTGAGTGATGTGAATGAGTGACTGAACCGAAAAAAGAGCAGCTCACCGCTGCTCTTTCCTATTTCCGCCCATATTCACATGTGATGGGCTTAAGTCAAATATTCCGCCATAATCTGCTCGATATCAAATGGGGTAATTCCTTGCTCCACCGAATAGATTGTATCGGCCTGATCCATCGTGTCCACCAGTTCACCCCTGGCCTTGGCATGGAGCGTGAACAAGTCGTATAGGTCCGGTTTGCGTAGCGTGGTCAGGGCTTTGCCCATCAGGACCATCCCTTTTTGATTACCCTCCACATTATTGTAATATTCCGGGTGCCTAGTCAGCGCCAGATCCGTCCAGATTACCGTACGCTCCACCAAATCCATAATGACGGGAATCGCGATCTGCGTATCTGCTGTGATATCAATTTTGTTTGCCACCGTAGACGGCTCGAAGATCTCACCAGAACCCGGCTTCTTCCGCATCATCCAGCCCACAAAGCATTCCGGCAAATCGCAATATGGATGACTCGTAAAGGAAAGCAGACTCGCCACCACATAACGTCCACCATAATCAACAATTGACGGAATATGCAGGTCAATGAACTCGCTCGCACCATGAGGCGCTGTCACGATATCACCGCTGTGAACAGCCTTGTAGTTGGATGAACGCAGATTCGTATAGGAGATGTGCTCTACATAGTTCCAGTTCTCATCGTACATCACCGCAGACAGATCGATATCCACGCGCCCCGTTGCTTGACCATTCACGTTCCCTTCCTTCCACCAGTTGAAGAAACGAATCGTATCTCCCTCGGCCATCGGCACCCGGCTTCCCCGAACAATCGTATGAAGGGCTTTGCTCGCCGATCTTTGCGAAAAGGGAACCAGATAATCATGGAGCTGTGGGTCGACATATGTCTTCCCAAGTGAAGGAAGGGCGGCGAAACGCTGCACCAGCGCCTGTTCACACATTTGCACAACTTCGTGACATATGTCATCATCCATCTCGGGAAGCTGATTCGGAATGGCGAAAGCCTTCGCTACATTGCCTTTCGGGAAAAATACACGCAGATCCTGCGGTTCATTACGCCGGGCAAAATGCTGCTTTACCTGCAACAAAACCGGGGTCGATATTTGCTCCAGAATTTCTCCGAACGCCAGCAATACATATTCCTTATCCGTTGTAGAGCGCAACATGTGATCCAATCTTCTCGCAAATTCACCAGGGCGCTGCTTCAACAGCTCAATCAAACTCCACACATTATGGTATTGAAAGGCCAGCTCCACACTTCCGTTAAAGGTCGTAAACGGCTTGTTATTACGCAAAATATCAAAAGCTTCCTCGCATCGCGGGTACCGCAGCTTATATTCAGATGGATGCAGAATTTCGCCCAGACGAATCCAGCGATCCTTATATCGAAGCATGTCTTCCGTAATTGAACCGCATTGCTCCAGCAAACCGAGCAACAGGCGTCTCTCACGCCGCTTGAATTTACGGAAAGGCGAAGCTAGAGCCAAGCTGACATCCCCACCCGACCAAGCCACAGCGAGACGAAGCACATCGGTTGCCGTTCTGAAATACGGGCCGATTCGGTCGATATTGGCCTTTTCATACGTTAATAACGAAGCTACTACGAACCCCACATTTTCCTTAAAAGGAATCTCAGATGGCAACAGCGCATCTACTTCATCCGGTTCCGTATGTTCCAGCACCGTATCGATATCTGCTTTGTCCGTCTCCGAGATGGAGCCGTTGGCTTCGATCAGTTGGCGGATGAGCGTCTGGAAGTCAGCCTTGTTGCCGAGGCCAATGACTTTCAGGTTTATTTTATCCAGCAAAGGTACCCTTTCCAGCGGTTCACGAATCGGATATACCAAGGTCAGATAATGAAGGATAGCATTCAGGTAGAGTTCCACCTCATCTTCCTCCATCACCTGCGCCGGGAATCCAGGGTACATCGGTTTGTAGTCCACATGTGCACCGACCATGATTCTCAGATCAGCCACAACCTGGGCCATCAATGCTTCAAATTGTTCCTTGGATAATGTTCGCACGGCCTGCATCAACTCATCCGAGAAGGTGTATCCAAGCGTTTCTATATTTTTAAGGGCAGTCGCCAAATAAACTTTCGGCAGCTGTTTCTCCCCTTGTTCTTGCTCGATCATGAGTTTCTTCGCTCTGCGCAAATAGATGGTATTGTTCATGATAAAAGAGTCCAGGAAAGCCATATCCCTACAATTGGTGGTCTGCTGTAGAAGGAAGGAATATGATAGCCTGGACGCCTCCTCTCTGAATTGAGATCTTCAGGAAAGCGGCGACCCTAAGTTCGCCAATGAAGTTAGAAGGAAGGATCGCCATAGCCTGAAGGCCAAAAGTCCGAAGCTTGTGACCCGAACCTTTGATAAACCCATCATCTCAGATTCCACGATCTCCCAACAGGGCGAAAGTATTACGACTGCCTTAATCGCGAAATAAATTATGTGTTTACAAGATCCTGTTAGCTCGTTGCTGAACACCACCGTTAAGGGGGATTGCTCAGCTATGCGTCGAATAGTTGGAAGAGAGATCTGTAACAGACGTTCAGGAATCTAAAATACGATTAGAGGATGGATAAGAAAATGAAGGCAAAACTTCAAACCCTATATAACGATTATCTCAATATAAAGTGGAAAAGAGGGCTAACGCCTGTCCATTCGGAGCCTTTTGAATATGGTTTATATGAAGACGATAGCGCAGGCTTATTCCTTTCCGGTCATTCTGAAGAAACCTTTACGAACTGGATGAGCGAGCTCCGTCCAGAAGATCCATACTATGGCAGCAAACCAATTGGGAAGCCCGTTCTCGCTGAAGTTTTTAACCAATTGGATGTATACGACGAACTCGTTTTGTATTATCTGCTCTTTACCTTAAATACCACCCTGTCCATTCATACGCATAACTCCTACAGCGCGATGAATGATTTTATGAAAAACTATAGCTTCTTTCAGCTCGCCCAACTGAATGGACTGTCCAGCTTAAAGGATCAACAGAAGCGTGAATTGAGAGACTTTTTCTTCTTTTTTTATCTTTATACGCATCCGGTTAACGAGGAAACCCTTTACGCCTGTTCGTTTAGCGGGAAGGACCTTATACATACCAAAACCGATATCAAGCTGGAGCACTACTTCTCGGCGTTTCACGACTACTACATCGCAAAACTAGATAAATATGGAGAGCAAATCCTCATCTCCCCACATGAAATACAGGCTTGCAAACATCTTACACTGGAGCTGATACGAACCATCGAGGGTAAATCTCCCAAGCTAATCATGCCCATGGAAGAAGGATTAGAGGCTGTAGTAGAATTAATTAATAACGTGGATCAAATGCTGCATATGTACGTGAAAAATAAGACTTTGCTGTTTGATGTCATGAGAGACTTTCTCGCTGACCCCCGTACCAGCCCCTATCGGGATCATTGCTTCACTACGCTGCTTCAGAACTATGTTTCATATATTCTGTGTTTTAACTTTGATGAGATTCATGCGTTGGTGGATGATTTCAGAGACACGCCAGAATGGTGCGGGATCGTCATCAATAAAATCTTTACGGATGCCATCTTTACTCATAAGATTATGAGGAAGAACGCTATTGAGATTACAGATTATCCGGATGTCATGGAGTTCTTTAACGAGGAATCGAGAAAGTTTTATCTGTAATTCGGAATAAAAAAAGAGCTAAGCACGGTTTTTAGCCGGCTTAGCTCTTTATCACCTGCATGGTAAACAGGTTACATACAGCTCGTTACATACGAACGACTGATTTCTCAGCCGTCAGTCCAAGCACCCGAGCGGTTGAAGCATGTACTTGGTTTAGAAGACTAAGATTGTCAACCAGTGATTCGCCATAGGAAGGAACCATTTCCTTGATCTTTGGTTCCCAGGCATCCATATGCTGCGGGAAGCACTTCTGGAGAATCTCCAGCATCACGTGAACAGCGGTTGAAGCCCCCGGTGAAGCTCCGAGCAATGCTGCAATCGAGCCATCCGCCGCAGTAACTACCTCCGTGCCGAATTGAAGGGTTCCTTTGCCGCCTTGAGCCGTGTCCTTAATCACCTGCACACGCTGGCCCGCCAGTACCATATCCCAATCCTCGCTCTTGGCATCTGGAACAAAGTCCCGCAATTCGGCCATGCGTTGTTCCTTGGATAACATGAGTTGTTGGATCAGGTATTTGGTTAGTGAAATTTCTTTGACGCCTGCCGCGAGCATCGTGAGCAAATTGTGCAGCTTCACGGACGTAATCAGATCGGCATTGGAGCCTGTTTTTAAGAATTTTGGCGAGAACCCGGCAAACGGTCCAAATAGCAGCGACTTCTGATTCTCAATAAATCGGGTATCCAAATGCGGAACAGACATTGGCGGAGCACCCACCGAAGCTTTTCCATATACTTTGGCATGATGCTGTTCCACGACTTTCGGATTTTTGCACACCATAAAGATGCCGCTAACCGGGAAACCGCCAATATGTTTACCTTCAGGAATGCCGGATTTTTGCAACAAATGTAAGCTGCCGCCCCCTGCCCCGATAAACACAAATTTCGCCGTATGGCGCTTGACTGCACCACTGCCCAGATCTTTCACTGTTAATTCCCAAGATCCATTGCTTGTGCGTTTCATATTCTTCACGCTATGTTGGTAGTGGATATCCACGTTTTGGCTCTTTAAGTGTTCCATTAGCATACGCGTTAAAGCACCAAAGTTAACGTCCGTACCGGAGTCAATTTTGGTGGCTGCAATCGGTTCATTGCCCGTGCGGTTTTTCATCATCAGCGGAATCCATTCCGCCAGTTTTTTCTTATTATCCGAGAATTCCATGCCAACGAATAACGGATGTTTCGATAACGCTTCAAAGCGTCTTTTTAGAAACAGGACATTCTGCTCTCCATGTACATAACTCAAATGAGGAAGCGGCATAATGAAGTCCCGTGGATTACGAATCAGATTGCTTTTGACGAGATAGGACCAAAATTGCCTTGAGATTTGAAAATGCTCATTCACCTTAATCGCTTTGCTAATATCTACGGATCCGTCTGGTCGTTCAACGGTATAGTTAAGTTCGCACAATGCTGAATGCCCGGTTCCGGCATTATTCCATTCGTTGGAGCTTTCCTCCCCCGCACTGGCGAGCTTCTCAAAAACCTTAATATTCCAGTCTGGTGCCAATTGTTTAAGCAAAGTTCCCAAAGTTGCACTCATAATTCCGGCACCAATCAAGATAACATCTGTACTCGTTTGTCCCTGGCTCATGTCTACCGTCCTTATATCCTATATTTGCCAAAAGGATGTAAGCGTTATCGATTTGGCATTGCAGCAAGCCCCATTCTTGAACAGGCCCGCCCCTTCTCTGAATGATATAACCTTGATCTAGTGTATCAATAATATGGGTCAATTTAAATATGCAATTTGAAGATATTTGCTATTCCATCAGTATACGCTAGTTTATGTCAGATAGATAACCCGGTTATAGGGCTGAAAGATTAATTTGTTCAATAAAAAGAGACAATTCTGCTTGCGTAGCCTGAATTGTCTCTGAAAGTTGGGCGTGTTGGTACCTTTGCCTTTAATAATTCGTCCTAAAAGATGCTACTCTCTGATAATATCCATATTATTAAGAGCTTCATCGCTGATATCTTGAATAGGAATATTCAAATCTCTCCAATACAGTAGTGGATATGCTGAACTGCCTACAAGCATTTCCCCTTGCCTTATCGTAAAGCTCCCACCTCTTTCAAAGAATTTTATAATGGGTTCATACAAATCAATGTATTCCATTGCTTCATTTACTGCCTGATCTGCCAAATCAGAAATTTCTAAGTAACAATAACAGATTGCTTTTATATACGGATTTTTAAGAGTACCAAGATTAGGACAGGCTTGATATACTTTTTCATCTACAGATTTTCCAAGAATCTTAGCAAAACTAATTATAGGATAGCGATCTATAGAAGTATCCATAGCATCCAAAAATAAATTGGCCCGCCTAAAGTACTCTTTGATTAGAACATGATACGACTCTTTTGATTTAGTTTCTATATCTTCAAATGAAATGGATGATAAGCGTTCAATAGCTTTATTCAAGAAATTATTCTTCATTTAACCCTCCACTTACTTAAACATTTTATTGAAGAAATATTCTTCATATCCCGGAAAGGCATTACTAGGTTGTTTCGGTGCGTTCTAATGGGCACCAGGTGGAAATCCATCGTATGTACCCTTTTCCTGATTCCAGGATTCCAGTGTCCGATATTTTTGTCCTGTCGCCATAAGTTTACGCTCAGCAAGTTCATGTTCTGCCAATTGCTTGAACCATGCCCTTTGCTCTACAGATAACTCTCCCTTTTGGGCAGTTTTCCATGCATATGCTATTTCATCATCAGCAATGAATCGTTCCATTCTAAACTCCTTACCCCCGGGTTGAGGAACTTGATGTTTACCAAAAAACAGATGTTTTTTCATCGTTTTTATTTCATCAATTCTCAATCCAGTATTGGAAGCAACTTCTTCGATATCTTTCATTTTCACTTGTCTTATCGACTCATACTCTGTCTCTGCTGCTTTGTCATATTCCCTCATTCCAGATCCAGTAAATCTCTGGCCAGTTTTTATTCCCTCTGTTCCTTCTCCCTGGGTCTTCACTGCCATTACTTCGGTCTTCTCAAGATTCTTCTTAATTTTCGCCACGGCTGGACTAGATGATGGTAAGCGAAATGGACCCTTGCCTCCCGGAAAGCTCCCGCGAACCATCTGAATCGCCATAAACAGTTGGGCAAACTTTAGAGCGGTAACCATGGTTCGAGCATAAGAGTCAGAGACATTTTCTCCTGTATAGGGATGTATTCCGTTCTGGAATGCCTTGATCTGTAGTGAAAATATATCATCCCCAGGTGGTTCAACCTTCACACCTTCCATGCGATTAACATCCAGATGTCCATGATCCTTCTCATACGCCTGAAGGGCAGCCTGATCCGCATCACCATCCTCGTTGACAGGCATCCACACCCACTTTCCAAACATATTGATTCGTGCCATCCGATATCCCTTATCACCCGAGCTTGAATCACCTGCTGAATTGGTCATGATTGCTGCGGCACCGACCGCTCCAGTTGCACCACCCAGACTTACCAACTGAGCATCTGCATCCTGGAAGCGCGTAGCGATGTCCTTCAATTCCTTGGATGTATTCACCATACTCTCCAGCGCTTTATCCAGTATAGGGCGTGATTGCTCAAACTCATAGAAAAACCGCTCCTGCGTCGCACCCATCCACATTGTCTGAATGAACATGATCTGTCTCGTCAGATCACCACGTATACTCTCCAACTGTTGTCTGGCTTGATCCACCTGATTCGATACGTGGTGTAGTTGTTCAGGGGTAACTTTGATTGTACTCATACGTTTCTCCGCTCATTTAAAATAGGATTAACCAATGTTAGCAGAAGTTTGTAACATAGACCATCCGGCTAACATCCTGATTTGACCATTTTTAAAAACATAAGCTGTACCCATCATCGGTGCTATGGTCCTATATGCATTTACCCATTTCAAAGCACTTATCACCAGCAAATAACCCCGTTACCCTATCTCCTCCAAAAACGCCCGATACCGCCCAACCTGCTCCTCCGTCGCACATTCCCGCAACGATTCCAATAGGGCCACGCATTTTTTGAAATACCGATTCATCTCAAGCTCATCTGCTAATCTGAGTGCCTGCAAAATGAACTCCACCGCTTTCTTTTGCCTTCCCATGCATTGTTCGTATAAAGCCCGGCGATAACAGTAATGGTACATATTTCCGTTGTTTAAAGAATCCATTTCTCTGGCGACATCCTGAACCTGACTCGCAAACATATGTAAAACTTGATCAATCTGCCAATGATACCGAACCGCCGCCTCCACAATCGTTCTCAGTCCTGCTATACATTCCTCTGGATGCTCTAGCAGAATATTCACATACTCCTCCAGCATCTCTGCATGCCCTGCTTCAATCTCCAGCGCATACCGATTCACCTGTGCTCGATGCCTAAACTCCTGCATTACCTGCATTCCCGTCTCATCCAGCTCTTCTATCCATGCTAGTTCTGCATACCGGTTGATACACGCCCGCGCTTGATCCACCTGCCCCATCTTCTGGTGAGCCATGCCCCGCATTTGGAGACTGAACCCGTGATAATAGATCAACGGACGCTCGGTATGAATGTAGGGTAAAGGTAACCCCTTGGTTCGATGCTCCTGTCGCTCTTCATGGATGCACTGCACACACTGGTACAACATGTCCGCCCTCTCCATCACTTTGCTCCAATTTTCAAAAGCATAAGCCATGTCCAACATTTCAACAATAATGTCCGGTTTGAGTGATTTTAGGATAGAAGTTCGCAAAATGGTTCCTCCTTTAATTTAGGACAGGATAAGAAGAAGTAGGCTAACTCCGAAATATCACAGCTTAATTAATTAATTTACTTTTAGAAACTTCAAAGAAGTAGTACAATAAAATAAATATAGTACTTAATCGCAGCTTTTTCAATATATTTTACCGCCTTTATATCTCTGCTAATTACATCAATACTCTCCTAACCTTTAGGAGAGGTGGTTTATATGACAAAATTAAGAAATTCGGTTGGGGAACGGATTAGAGCAATTCGTAAGGCGAAGGGTTTGACACAACAGCAACTTGCGGAACTTTCAGGATTAGATGACGCGTATATTGGATCGGTTGAGCGCGGAGAGCGGAATTTTTCAATTGATACGCTAGAGAAAATTGTTGGAGGTTTAGATATATCCTTCTCAGATTTACTCCTTATCTATAATGATGAAGATCAACAACAAGATACAGTTCGTCGTGATGCAACCGTTGAGTACATCAGTATACTTAGTGAACTTGACTCTGAACAGATTAAAACTCTAAGAAAAATTTTAGATACTTTGAAAGGAGCTTTTGATTAAATTACTATTTAAATATATAAAAAGGCCCCTAGGGCCTCTTATATAAATATGTCTTTAAAACTCAAATTTAAAACTTTAATATCTCAACTATATTCTTAACAAATACGAATTAAATATCAAATAGCCTGCTCTCTCTCGCCTCAAATAATCTAGAAAACATTTTTAATGCATATGAATCAGTCATACCTGCTATATAATCACATACTACTCGTGCCTTATTTTGTCCACTCTGAATGAGTTCTTGATCCTCAATTGGTAGCAATTTAGTTTCATCGAAAAAGGCAGTAAACATTTCTCTTATTATGTGTCCACCTTTCCACTCAATAGTTTGTACCCTTGGCAATCTTATAACATTGTTATAGACTAACTTTTTAAATGCCTTGATAAGATTTTTAATTTCGTCATCATGAAAGGCGTAATATCTCAATCTTGCATGTTTTATCTCGTCAAGTTCACTAACTTTAACATTCATAATAAAAATAGATATAAGGTCAGCAGTGGCATCTTTAATCTTCTCAGATATATGTCCCACAGCCTCCTTCTCAAATTTCCGAATAACCTCCTCTACCCCATCAATTCGACTATATTTCTTCAATATTGAAATAACTTCTTCTATTTTAATAAAATCCAATCTCATTGCATCTTCGAGATCATGTGTTGCATATGCTATATCATCTGCCAACTCGATAACTGAGCATTCAAATGTCTTATGGCATGTTTGTCTATGTTCTCTATCAACTTTTTCTTTTAAGTTAAGATATAGCTCCCTTTCCTCCTTATTAAAGGGTAACAATAGCCAATCAAATATATTACTATCTTCAGGATAGATATTTGACTTAGGCGGATCAAAATTTGAGAAATCGGTATATCTGTTTTCATTAACTGCTTCATCAAATTTGATTGGATATTTCAAAATTGCCAATAAAGTTGCGCGTGTTAAATTTAAACCTACCCCTCTTTCAAGCCGCGTTAATATTCTGAGTGTTTGGGCATTCCCTTCGAAACCAGACTTGTCTTTTTTAAACATCATCTCATTTAACGCTCGTTCTCCTTGATGACCAAAAGGAGGGTGCCCAAAATCATGTGCAAGGGCTGCAGCTTCTATTAAAGAAGAATCGATTTGCTTATACTCCCTGTTCAGTACCTTTGATTTTGCATTAAGGGATAAAACAATTCCCCTTGCTATTTGGGCAACTTCCATAGAATGTGTTAAGCGTGTACGATGAAAATCACCTTCACCTATGCCTATAACTTGTGTTTTTGACTGAAGTCTGCGAAAAGCAGCAGAATGAACAACCCTGCTATAATCTCTCTCAAAGTCGTCTCTAGCCGGATGACCAGAGCGTACCGGTAATTCTTTAATCCTTTGAATATCGTACTTATTATATAAAATATTCGAATTTAATTTCCCCTGGATCATATTGATCATCTCCATTTGTATTAATTTTACCATCCTGCTAATTTAAGCTTCACTGTGAGAATTATAAGTAATATCCCAGAGAAATCCGATCCTATCACTTCGAAACTTCAAAATACAAGATAATTTATGAAATCTCTTAAATCTATTTTCTTACAAAATAAAGATTTGGTTTGATTGGCTTATACTACTTTAATTATATCAGGGTATCTCTTAGATATTTCAGGATGTACTCTCAGTTTATCTTCAATATCTTCCCTATTCCACCAATCTACTAGTAAACCTCTATCACGTAAACTTTTTAAATATTCATGTAGTTGCCTTGTTATTTGACTTGATACAACTAAATAATAACCATCTGCTCTATGCATATCGATTGTGTCTCTTATATCTTGAACATTATTCTTATTCACATTTTGTTGATACGCTTTACACTGAACCAGAATCTTTTTCATTTCGTATGGCGGTTCATTTGAATCAATAAGTATTTGCTTTTTGAATACCATTTCCACCTCTAAATCTCTTCCACCATCAGCTTGTGTACCACTTCCTACTCTTTTAACCCACCTAACGTTTGAATCCGCTGCAAAAATATCTCTTACTAGCTTCTCGAATCTTTCACCATTAATTTTTTCATTCCATATAAATTCCATTGTGGGGAATAATACAGAACGTTCTGTTTCATTCCTTAGTTTTATCTCGTTAACTTCACTTTTAAAAGACTGTTCACCACAATCATCATCAATACATATTACATGTTGCTTTCCAAAAATAAAAAATCTATCCTCAATTGGAATAACTTCATGTTGTGGAGCCCCTCCCTCCAAATGCTCTAATAACTCAAATCCTTTCTCCATCTTCATTAAACTTATGGCATTTCCCATACCGTCAGTTATAATAATTTTTTTAGTAACTCCATCAAGTTTAGTGGGAATGTATCTATCGTAAAATAAAGACTTAAGTTTATTAACTACTTTCAGATCAAATTCAAATACACTAATCTTAGATTCGAAACTTCTAAACCATCCCCAAAATGGTTTACTTCTAGCCATGAAGTTATGTTTGTTGTCGTCGTAGCCTCCATCAAGATAAATTGCTATCTTTTCCGCTTTTTCTCTATATGATGAAAAATTAGGAGTATGTGGATTTGTGTATAGGAAAACATTGTCCATTATGTAAGCAGACAAAAATGATGCATGAAGAATTTTTTTTACAATTAATTCTGTTTCTTCTGATAACTGAAAAATCATTAGATTATGTCGCTCAAACGAAATTAATCTGGAATGAATTTCACATGACATATCAGTTCCATATAAATGAGTTAAAGGATGTTCTTGAGTTAATAATGATGAAGAAATATTATTTGTGGTTCTAAGCGTTATTGCGACAATAATGGAAATTAGATCATTCAAATCTGACCTATCGCCATCAAATGCCCACGAACTTGTACGTATATAGCCCCATAATGAATTCCAAAAAGGATCAATTTGAGTTATGTCTGATCTTAGGCCGATAGGTGATGGAGGAGAAGTCTGCATGAACAATCTTTTTACATCAATCTTCTTACTATTCTCATCTTCATAAAAAAAGTCTTCTATCGCCACACTATATCCTATTTCTTTTGCATACTTAAAGTAATCTGGTTGTACATTTTGGGTCATAATTATGCCTCTCAACTTTTAATTTATCTTCTTTATTCTATAAATTCTTCATAATTCCCTCTGCATATTAAAAATTATCTGGTTATCTAAACCTAGTAATTAACGATAAACTCTACAATATATTTACTTTCTTTCATCTTTATAAAATAAATCTTATTAGAATTAGCTAAAACACGCTTATCACTCCCTTTTCCTCAAAGCGTAAACCGTTCAATTTCAAACGCTGCAAACTCAATCCGATTACGCCCATTCTGCTTCGCCTGATACAACGCCTTATCTACCGCAGCGAACAGCTGAATCAGATACCCCTCCGGGTTATCCGGTACATGCTCCAATTCAAAATCCTCAATCGACAGAATGCCTATGCTGATCGTAATGGACACCTGTTCGATCTCGTGATCCACTACAATGAGGTTTGACTCCACCGACAATCTCACGCGTTCTGCAATTTGATTAGCCACTTCATGCTCCGTATGCGGAAGGTAAATCATAAATTCCTCCCCGCCATATCGGGTTAGAATATCGGTACTCCGAATGGATTCTTTGACAGCTTGAGCGGTGCGATGCAGCACTTCATCCCCGATGACATGTCCGTAGCGATCATTGATCGCTTTGAAGTAATCAATATCCAGCAGTATGAGTGAAAACGGCGTTTTATATTGAATATTGGTGATAACCTCGTGATTCAGGTGTTGGGTTAGATAGCGACGGTTGTAGCAGTTCGTCAGACTGTCCGTCAGGGCGAGTTCTTCCAGCTTGCGATTGGCCTCGGACAACTCCAGGCGAATACGATCCAGGGCATGATTACGCTCCTGAAGCGTCTCATTCTGCCGATTCATTTCTTTAACATAGAAGCGCTCTTGAGAGACATCCTGGAACGTAAGGATATGTCCAATAGGCGCGCGAGCAGCATCAACAATGGGAGACGCTTGGAGGATATAATGACGGATGTCATCCCGCCCCACGAGTACTTCAATTTGAGACAAGGTATTGTCCTTTTGCTTATACTCGTCCAGAAACTTCTGACGGCTGCCCTCTACACGAACAGAACCCAGGAATGCCTCCATATCAAAAGAATCCCCCACATGCAGATCCATGAAGGATCGGGAGGCTTTGTTCAATTCAATAATCATCTCATTCTCATCCAGTACAAGGATGCCGTAAGGAATGGTATTGATTACATCCTCATGGGCGATGGAAACCAGATCGAACACATTGTACCTTTTAATAACATAGACGAAGAAAAGGTCGGATACGAAAATCCCCAGCGAAGTCAGTCCGGGAATAATGAACGGTAAATACGCTCTTAGAACCACATTAAGCAGAGCGTCGATTGTTGCAAAAGCAGCCAGCACGAATATGCCCCAGAGCGTAACTTTCACCTGATTTTTAATCATGGAGGACGTTCGAGAAGAATAAAGTGCCCGGAACAAAATAAAGAGGGACGTTACAAAGTAACTCACGAGTATAGCCATGACAACCCAGAACCAGTGTCCATATTCCCGCTCGATATAACCGCCTTCCAGCGGAGTTACAAACCAGCCCCACGGGTTCAGGATCACGCCAACCGCTCCAATAACCGCAGGGATGAACAATAGGAAGGATTTTTTTTGGCCTAATCGCTCCGCTTCACCCGTAATGAAGATCGTAAGCAGCAGCCAACCGCTCCCGAGTAAAGAAACGGCGACAAAAGATAACGTAACATAGAACAACTGCAAGCCAGGGTCCTTCGTCAACGTACTCGCAAATTGACAGAATGGCCAGAGCATCATCAACCCATGAAACAAAAAGTAAACCTTATGTAAGTTCGTAATTCTAACCGTTGCAAAAACATATACGTATACACCAAACAATAGGACGAATAGAAAGAGATCATACCATACTAATGGGCTCACGAATCTTCTCCTTTTTGCATGCGACAACGAAGATAGTATTGAACTGGGTTATTCCTTAACGCTATGTGAACCTTCGATAAACCTATAAAAGATATTTCTATATTATTGCTATTGGTTAATTTAACCACATCTTATCACACCGCTAATGGGGTGAGTAGCCCATACAATGGCAAACCAACCAACCTCTGATTGAATTTTGCGCAATTTTTGCGTTTTTGTGAATGAAATTGAACGTTTGGATGTAAACCGGGGGGAAAGAAGACCTTGTTAGCTGTCGTAAGAAGCAAGTAGGTACATATGTAGAGCCCTCCGTCACCGGACGGCCCTCTCCTCATTCGTATACAGTAGCCAAAGGCAAATTGTCTGAGAACAAATCCGGATTATCTTGGAGCATGCCCGTGATCACTTCCGTCAACAAAGCCGCATCACACACTCTGACAACCGCATCGCCAAGCTGCCCCTTACGCATCGCACCTTTACGTTCTAGAACGTCATCCACTTTCCAAAAATGCTCTGACCACGATAATCCGCAATGTCTCCGGGAAGGCACCGAAATTTCGGTTCCATCGGATAAAACCGTGCGTAACATCTCAGGCTCATCCGTTAATCTGCCCGGGATGTCGACCCATTCTTCGATACCATGGATAAACGTGTTCCGTTTCAGATCAACGCCGACCAACAAGATGGTTGCCTTCCGATCAAGCAGCTTGCCCCAGGCTGAGCCTCGTGCGCATGGTGTATCGAAAAGATGATCGTCCTTCGTAAATGCTTCGGCGTCGTGTCCCAGAGCGGCTACCGAATGTGTAGGGTGCCAAGAACGTACTACTTCAGGTCGTTTGCGAAATAGTTCTGGAAGAATACCGACGCAGCATGGCGAAGATTCCACGTGGAACATCGGATTGTCCGCATTGATCGTGGACCATGTATGGGTTGGCAATACCAGCAGTCCGTCCTTCATATACTCGGTCAATGCATCCAGTACCGTATCCGCACCACCTTCGACTTCGCCCATGCTTTTCATGGAAGAGTGAACGAGCAGCGTCCCTTGGTCGTCAATGCCGAGCTGACGCAGTTGGTGGAGCAAACTTTCTTGCGTATGTATCATTAATAGATAACCTCCTTTGGGCTATTATAGCAAAATAGAGCGTAGACGACGGTACTAACGTTATCCTTTGTATTGGAGAGAGCACGAGACCTGTTTCAGGCCATACACCATGCGCCTCACGGCAAGACAAAGGGCCGGGGAACCCCCCGGCCATAAGGAAAGAATTTGTATAAGTTCATGAATAACAAAACTATTTAATCACAACGTATTCCAGGTTCACCAATTTCGCATAGGTCACGATTTGATCCGTAGTCAGGTTCAAAGATACTACGGTATGGTGACCGCCTCCATTCTCGATCCAGGCTCTCACCCCATCCTGGAAGTTAGGCTTCACATTCCATAATACACGGGCTACCGGCAGATTAGGCGCTGGAACTGTCGGTTCGAATGCGGATACTTCGTTGATCAATAATTTGTAATGTGTTCCGAAGTCTGCCATGGAAACCACGACGCCTTCTCCTGCTTTGCCATCGAATACGAGACGTGCAGGATCTTCACGATCGCCAATACCCAGTGGGGACACAATGATTTTAGGTTTGTTGCTGGCGAGTGTCGGATCTACTTCAAGCATATGGGATTGAAGGATAGCCTCTTGACCAGCCGCCATCTCGTACGTGTAATCCTCCATGAAGCCCGTGTTTTCGTTATGGGCCATAACTTTGAGCAAACGGTCGAGTGCAGCCGTTTTCCAGTCGCCCTCTCCAGCAAAGCCGTATCCTTGGGCCATCAGGCGTTGAACAGCCAGACCCGGAAGCTGCTTCATGCCATGCAGATCCTCGAAGTTCGTGGTGAAGGCACTGTATCCACCCTCGTCCAGGAAACGTTTGATCGCAATTTCATAACTTGCTTGTACACGTACGCTAGCTTCCCAAGCTTCTTTGCTGTTCGTGCCATAATCGAATTCATACAGCTCTGCATACTGAGCGATTAGATCATCGATTTCTTGCTCCGTTACGGCATTCACGTATTGCACGAGGTCGCCGATACCGAAATAATCGACTGTCCATCCGAATTGGATCTGTGCTTCTACTTTATCGCCTTCGGTTACGCCCACATTGCGCATGTTATCACCGAAGCGAGCAACTTTGATGTTAAAGCTTTCATTATAAGCTACCGCTACGTCCATCCAGTCAGCAACCTGCTGTTGCACTTCTGGGCGTTCCCAGTAACCAACAACGATTTTGTTTTGTTTTCTCAGACGTGCATTGATGAAGCCATATTCGCGATCACCGTGAGCCGCTTGGTTCAGGTTCATGAAGTCCATGTCGATTGTCGCCCATGGAATGCTTTCATTGAATTGTGTCGCGAGATGAAGTAACGGTTTTTGCAGCAATTTCGTACCCCGAATCCACATTTTCGCAGGCGAGAACGTATGCATCCAGGTGATCACACCCGCCACTTCGTCGCGATAGTTCACTTCTTTCATGATGCTCGTGATTTTATCTGCGCTTACCGCCAAATCCTGTAATACGAGCGGGTATGGCAGAACGCCGCTTGCATTGAGGGCATCCGTGATTTTCTGTGCGTTGGCTTTAACCTCACCCAGTGCTTCTTCCCCGTACAGATGCTGCGAACCTACGACGAACCAAAACTGTTTAGCTGCTGTTGCTGACATGTAATCATCCTCTTTTCATTTTTATAGTTGAACAAATGGGTTACACTTACCACTCCGATTGCAGTACCATCTTCCGATCGCTGGTTATCCCCGGATTTCTTTGATCAATTTTAATAAGGATGATATCCGGTTATAAAGGCGAGCGCTTCGCTTCTACAGATTGGTACTGCACTCTCCGTTATCGTGTAAAAGTTTGATACAACTTCATTGGTAGTAGTAACAAACAACTTATTCGCTTGAATTATTATCAACCGATCGCTACATAACCAAATTACTTCTGTCCGTAGTACGCGTCTTTTCCGTGTTTCCGCAAATAGTGTTTATCCAAAATGCCTTGCGGCAGTTCTTTTGCAAAGTTATTCAATTGCCGCGCATACAGGTTCATTTTGCACACTTCCTCCAGCACGACGCTGTTTACAACCGCCGACTTGGCGTCTTTGCCCCACGTGAACGGTGCATGACCATGAAGCAGAACTGCCGGGATCGACATCACATCCAGCCCGCGCTGTTCAAATGTTTCAATAATGAGACGGCCCGTCTCCGCTTCGTAGCCGCGATCAACTTCATCCTGGTTCAAGAAACGGGCACAAGGTACGGCACCATAGAAAGTGTCTGCATGTGTCGTCCCCATCACGGGTACGTCCAGACCAGCTTGCGCCCAGATGGTCGCCCAGGTGGAATGAGTATGCACAATGCCGCCGATTTCCGGGTAATGTTTGTAAAGCACAGCATGTGTCGCAGTATCCGAAGAAGGCCTCATGTCCCCCTCTACTACATTGCCGTCCAAATCCACCACTACCATGTCGCTCGCTTTCATCTTGTCGTAGCTGACACCGCTCGGTTTGATGACAAACAGACCACTTTCCCGATCCATCGCGCTGACATTACCCCATGTGAACTTCACAAGTCCGTGCTTCGGCAGCTCGAGATTCGCCTCATAGACCTCTTCTTTCAGTTGTTCTAACATGTGTTAGTCCCTCCCGTTCTCTACCAGATGATCTACCGCCGCCTGCTCAATTGCGAGGCCCTTCCGATAACGTTCGATAAATGCTTCAAACCCTTTGACATCCGATGCATCCGGTGCAACTTCCTCACCCTCGACATCGCTGAAGACCTTCTGCTCAAGGAACACATCCAGACCCTCCTGTTGATCCTTGTTGATCATGTACGAGGCCAGAAGCGCCATACCCCATGCGCCGCCTTCACCCGCTGTAGACATGACTGACACCGGCACGTTCATCGCTGCGGCTACGATCCGCTGTCCGACAATGGGAGTCTTGAACAGACCACCATGAGCCAAGATGCTGTCAATCGCCACATGCTCGTTCTTCGTCAAAATGTCCATGCCGAGCTTGAGTGCACCAAACGCGGTGAACAGATGCGTGCGCATGAAGTTCGCCAGATTGAAGTTGCTTTCCGGTGAGCGGACGAACAATGGACGGCCTTTGTCGATGCCCGTAATGTTTTCACCCGAGTAATAACCGTAGCTCAGCAAACCGCCACCATCCGGGTCGGCTTCCAACGCTTTATTGAACATCACGCTGAACAATTTACCGGTGTCCACTTCGTATCCCATCGCCTCGGAAAATTCACGGAATAATCCAAGCCAGGCGTTGATGTCACTGGAGCAGTTGTTGGCATGCACCATGCCTACCGGACTGCCGTCCGGGGTCGTAACCATATCGATCTCGGGATACACTTTGGACAATTCCTTCTCCAAGACGATCATCGCGAACACGGATGTGCCGACGGAGATGTTGCCCGTACGCTTCCTCACGCTATTCGTTGCTACCATGCCCGTTCCGGCATCGCCTTCTGGCGGACAGAGTGGAATGCCTGACTGCAAATCATTTGAAGGATCGAGTAGCTTGGCTCCCGCTTCGGTTAACTCACCAGCATTCTCACCAGCGAGATACACTTTGGGAAGAAGGTCTTCGACCTTCCATGGATAACCTTTACTTGCGATCAGTTCATCAAACTGCTTGATCATGGATGGGTGATAGTTATGCGTGGACTCGTCGATTGGGAAAATGCCCGAGGCATCGCCGATACCGATGGCTTTATTACCTGTCAGCAGCAAGTGTATGTAACCAGCCAAGGTTGTCAGGTGATCAATGCGAGGCACATGGGTCTCTTCGTTCAAGATCGCTTGATACAAATGAGCGATGCTCCAGCGTTCCGGGATATTGAACTGTAGAAGATCCGTCAGCTCCCTTGCAGCCTTCCCTGTGGTCGCATTACGCCACGTCCGAAACGGTACCAGCAGCTCTCCCGTGCTATCCAATGCGATATATCCATGCATCATAGCCGAGAATCCGATGGAACCTACCGTTTGCAGCTTGATTCCGTATTTCCGCTCTACGTCTTGCTTCATCTCACCATACGCGGTCTGAAGACCTGTGATGATATCCTCCTGGTTGTATGTCCAATATCCGTCTTTCAGGAGGTTCTCCCATTCATAACTGCCTGACGCGATGGTCTCAAAACGTTCGTCAATCAGCACCGCCTTGATTCGCGTCGATCCAAATTCGATGCCTAGTGAAGTGGCTCCCTTGGTAATCGCTTCTTTCATATCCACATGACTCATGATCACGTAGTCCCCTCTCTGACACAGTAGGTAAAAGTAAAAAATAATTGGCTTAAAGATGATTGAAATAGATTCATATTTCGGTTCATTGAAAAGAATGCGCTTTCCTTTTCTGACAGCCTTAGTATATTTTTTGTACGTACATTTGTCAATAATATATAATAGTTATACTTACATTAGTTATGATATAACGTCTAAACGATCTCATTTCTGTGCTCAAAAGGTTATGTTGTAGGGTACATATCTCTATCTTATAACGGGAAATGTACGGTTTATTTTGTAAAACTGGCTGCTTTATTTCCATTCAGATCGATTCATGATAAAATATGTACGTACAACTATGGATATGACGATATTTTTTTATAGATAAGTAACGATGAAAGAAGTGGACTGCGTGAAGCCAAAGTATCAGGTCATCATTGACGATATCAAAAGCAATATCCTATCGGGAACCTATAGCGTAGGCGAACAAATCCCTACCGAATCCGCACTGCAGGACAGCTACAACGTGAGCCGCCAGACGGTACGAAAGGCCATTTTGGAGCTATCGAACGAGGGATTTTTGAGAAGTGAGAAAGGTTCCGGCACCTATGTAAGCAATCTGTATAGATCCAGAACCGGCGGGAACACGATGAAAAAAACAATCGGCGTCATCACGACGTACATCTCCGATTACATCTTCCCCTCCATCATCCGCGGCATTGAAGGCCGATTGAATGAGGACAATTATTCATTGCTGTTAGCCAGCACCAATAACGACGTTGAACAAGAGAAAAAAGCGCTTGAGATGATGCTGTCCTACGGTGTGGATGGTCTGATCGTCGAACCGACCAAGAGCAACTTGTACAACCCCAACATTGCGTATTACCTTTCCTTTAAAGAGCAGGATGTACCGTTTACAATGATCAATGCCTTTTATGAAGAGCTCGAGGTGCCTTTCTTCTGTCTGGATGACGTGCAGTCCAGCTATCTAGCTACCCGGGAACTGATCGCCAAAGGACATAGCCAGATCGGCATTATCGCGAAAATGGATGATTTACAAGGGAAGTATCGGATGAAGGGATATATCAAAGCGCTGGGCGAAGCCAAGTTACGGTTTCATCCCGAGCAAGTGCTTTCGTTCGATACGGCATCGAAGCCAGACCTCTCCACCAATTTGGAGGTGTTCCTGGAGGAAAACAGAGATGCGCTGACATCCCTTGTCTGTTATAACGATGAGGTGGGGCTAGAAGTCGTACATGCATGTAGAAAGCTGGGGATTTCCATTCCTGACGAGTTATCCATTATCGGCCAGGACAATTCTTATATCGCCAAGAACGCCAACATCAAACTCACGACATTAACTCATCCCCAAGAACAAATGGGCCGTGACGCAGCGGATTGGGTCATCAAGAAACTGCAAGGTAAAAAGGATCTGC
This sequence comes from Paenibacillus marchantiae, assembly GCF_028771845.1. NCBI lineage: Bacteria > Bacillati > Bacillota > Bacilli > Caryophanales > Paenibacillaceae > Paenibacillus > Paenibacillus marchantiae. Next base: position 1,058,965 of record NZ_CP118270.1, read on the forward strand.
CCACCAACACCTATTACCAGCCAGTGCTGGTTGAGGGCGAGACAGTAAAAGAGATTGAGTTGGAATAGTATTGGGACTAAGCATGAAAAAAGGGCCGTTGAATTATTCAACGGCCCTTTTTTATATATAAGTAATTAACTTACTCCCACCGAGTAGAAACCGAATCTACTTCGTTTCAGCTTCATCGTCATATTCCAAACTTACAATGACACCTTTCTTCTCCAGTTTTTTTATAACCTGCTCCGCCTGTTCATTCAACGGATTGCCGGCCAACGATACCTCTATTAAATGGGGTATGGTGTCGAGCACTGCAATATCTTGAATGAGGTTATCCTCCACATAAAGATACTCCAACGTCGGATGGTTCTTTAACGGACTTAAATCTTGAATTTTATTTCCACCCATAATAATCCACTCTAGATTTATTTTCTGAAGAGGACTTAGGTCTGCTACCTGATTGCCGCTGGCAAGCAAACTGGTCAACTTATGTAAATTTTTCAATGGCGTTAGATTTTTAATTTGATTACCACTAACCAGTAGACTTTCTAGATTACTTAACCCGGAGAGTGGGGATAGATCTGAGATCTGATTCCCTTCAAGAACTAAGAACTCTAGTTTTTTCAACTTGCTGAGCGATGTAATATTTCTTATTTTATGACCGGGCATAATCAGATCGACCAGGTTTACGGCTTGTTCAAGTCCTTGCAAATTGGAAATCTTGTTTTTGGTATCCTCGGCATATAACGATTTTAATTTCTTCAGATCGCTCGTCTTCACTTCTTTTTTAGATGATATCTTCAATGTTTCCCGAATAACTTTTGCCAGGGCCACATCTTTAATAACAGGTGCAGCCGACATGGTTGTTGCCGGTAATAATATGAGAACCAAACAAAATACAATCATATTTTTTACGAATTGAATGGGCATTTCGAGTCTCCTTTAAGCATCTTAAATTATGTGTCATATGTATATATGAAATTTCCAGAAAAGTACATCTTTTACGATGGTACTTCCTTTCTATACCTTTGTCCATAAGATCCTGTCATTCTATCATCAGTAGCACAGCAGGCAAGCAATATAACTATTTTGTTCAAATAAACTTCAAAACATCATATAATAACCACTTAACAAACCATTAAAACTGGTATATTATACAATTGTAGCAAAATTTTATTATATTTCGAGAGGGGATTTTAAACTTGAAAAAGACGCTTTCTATGGTTGTCGTCATGAATCTATTTCTCAGTTTTTCCTTCGGCTTTCAAGCGTTTGCAGACGATGACATGGCCGAATCGGGAGTTCACCCTGATGCCCATGTCGCAGAACAGGTAATGCAGCCAAGTGAGGAAATGATATCCACACTTACCAAGGATGTTTCTGAGTTGGATTCGTCCAAACTGAAGAATCATCGGGTAAAAGTACCTGTAAACTTGGAATCGGCTACCGCGTCTTCAGAATTACAAAAGGGACTCATTTCGGCTCCGCAATCGATTATCGCTACAGCCACAGCAGAGACTAATACATACACGGGCTACATCCAACAAGAAGGTACGTCCAGCTTTTTATACCCTATTTATGTACAACCGGGAAGCATACTGCAAGTACAAATGGATAATCCGGCATCGGCGCAGCTAGATTACGATCTATATCTCTACGAATTTGACATGTCCACTGGTGATTTGAACCCAACCCCAATTGATTATTCAATATATGGAACGTATCTGAATAACTACGGAAACGGATCAAGAACCTTGTCTGAAAATGTCGGCACGAAAAATAGCACCGCCAGTTCCAAAGCCTACTTAATTGAAGCCTACGGCGCAGTTGGAGGCAGCATCAATGAAGCATTCACCCTAACCGTTTCAACTAGCTCAACCTATGATTCATACGAGACAGATGAAAATGCACTTCATGCTTATCCTTTCACGGTTGCGACTGGTGGCTCTACTCTTTCAAGCCGCTCCATTAATTCGGAAGTCGATCAGGATTGGTATAAGATCACGGTTCCCGAAAGCAGAAATTACGATGCCATGCATATCGATCTGGATCAAGCCTCTGTAGGTAATGGCTATAAGGCGGAATTGTATGGTGCATTAAGCAACAATCGTATGGCACTAATGCCCTCCACCAACGGCAATGTGTCTCTAGGCACGGGCACATATTATTTGCGAGTGTATACAGCAAGTAACTATTCGGATAACAACTATTCATTACACCTTCAACCAGTGTTAAGAGCGGATAAAGTCGTGATCACAGGTTATAATTCTAATGGCGGTCCGAATGACTACCCCACATATGCCTATGGACGCTACTACCGGATTACGGGAACCAGTTTTACGGTGACTGGCGTTGCCGCGACTTCAGATAACTATGCGGTAGCCAATGCGGAAGTAGAAGTCCTTTGGGAGAATGATTATTGGACGGAAGGCAGTAACAACAGATATCGGAGTGCAAAGGTTATGACAAACAGCAGCGGCCAATTCACTGCTACGTTATCCCTGCCTCCTTCAACCGGGAGCATAAGTCAATACTTGCCTGGAGCTATAAGCTTCACTCACTACTATGATATTTGTGGTGTGCTGGCGAAGGTAACGAATCGTCCGAGTGCAAATGATACAGATATTGTGTATCACTTTGCCTACAGTATTTACGGAGGTTAAACAGATCAAGAAAAAGCAATGGGCGATTCGTCAACATGCCTATTGCTTTTTTTGTCCAATCATATTAAAAATATGGAATATTATTCCGATAGTATGAAGAGAAGTGAATTATTGGAATACATTAATCGAATAGGAGTGTGTATTTATGAAGGTTCAAAGTACGACTCAGTTTGACCTCAATACCTACATTCAATCGAAACAACGCGCGGATAAGCCCTCTTTAGTCACTGGCACGATACCCGAACTGTCGCATAACAACGACACAGTGGAGATTAGTCCGGCTTCCAGGCAGTTGGCAGCATCCGATATTGTAAATCATTCCGCTACATATTTTGGAACCGTTCAAATCAATGATTCCTTAAATCGCCTACTCACAGATCAACCCTCGGAGGTGAAGGAGGCTGTCTATGGCATCATTCAAGCTAACCTCATTACTAACATAACCGAGGAAGAGGACAGATCAGCATTGCTGGAATTGGGTCTCACACAAGCAAAGTATATCGCGGATAACTATATGAAAGGGGATAAAGCGACGGAATTCATGGATACGATTCGTCAAATCGCCGCCATCTCCACAACCAGAACGGTAGATCCTGAGACGAAAGAAATCCATTATGAGACTCCTCCTCAGAGACCTGTTGGCGCTCCAGATGATTATATCGATCTAACCTATATGATGAAGAAATTTGAACCCAAAACGCTGGATAAGCTCCAGGATGCAATTGTGAACGGAAAAGACTGGAACAGGATTCTTCAAAGCTTCGCCAAAAATGTATCGACTAATCAGGACTGGTTGAAGGAATACAAAGAGGACGTAGCCAAATCTACGGGGAATATCGCTGGGGAGAACAGATTCGAAAAAGCCTCTACTTCCAGCTTGTCTGAGTTTGCCCAAGATATCAAGAACATGATCGCTCATGCTGGATTAGTAAATAGCGATTTTCTGACAGACAATATAGAAGCATTTATGCGAACCTTGGCAATCCCGAAATCCAGTGGATAATGGAGAAGATTCTCCAACATGAGTGATAAGCATGCCACTGAGAATCAAGATAAGAATGTTATACATACCTACAATTGATTCTCAGTGATGCCATACTCTAGACCACTTTTCTCCTAATTGAATTTAATGTCAGCCACTTGACCACTTTTAACAAAACCTATATTTTGATAAACCTTATTCGCATCAGGGTTCTTCAAATCAGCATATAGCATCGGATCTAAACCCTCTGATATGAGGATAGAACATAATTCTGCTACAACTGCACTTGCATATCCTTTCTTACGAAAGGCAGATGGTGTATATACTGCATTAATTCTCGCATGTCTTGGAGAGCGATGTGCAATATTAGCCATGGACACAGGGTAACCATCTACCAGCCATAGATACAGATTACCTGTTTCTATAGCCGACTCTGCTGCTGAGAGTTGACTAGATGGTTCAACTTTAACTCCATAAGCCCCTTCTGAGAAACCAGCTAAAAATTCCGCAACTGTCTCCAAATGCTGTCTTGTAGCTAGGTGCAGTGTCCCTTCTACATGAACTGGCTTCCTTACCTCTGAACAAACGTAGGATTCCATCATCATATAAGGAACACATTGAACCTCGTTAGCCTCTGAGAATACCTCAGAAAAGTGTCCAACAGTCGCCTGATCTCCTGATATCCCCGGAAGCTCATTTCCCTTGAGAAATTCTAAAAGTTCTTGCAAGAGCTTGTTCTTTGGTTCAGCTGCAAGTTCTTTGGAAATCCACAACCAAGCGTTGTGCCCTTCGGTCTGGGCAAAGATCATTGTTTCATTAGATGCTTTTAGACAGGTTGAACGCTCTGACTCGCATATACGATGAATAAGATTGTACTGGACTTCATCGGCCATAAACATATTCTGATGCAGCACTTGATCGTTTACACCAAACTTCTGCAACATACCCATTCCTCCTCTATTCATGTAGAAGACACAAAAGCCCCATCCGTAGCCAAGAAGCGTACCGTAACGGTCGTTCCAACACCTTTTATACTTTCATAATTAATTTCCCCGTCATATTTTTCTACAATATTAAAACAGATCATTAATCCTAGTCCGGTGCCATTACTTTTTAATGAATAAAACGGCGTCCCGAGCGACTTCACCTCATCCTCTGACATTCCGCTCCCTTCATCCATAATTTTGATCTCAATATAATGTTGATTCCTCTTGGCAATCACAGTGACGGGTTTCCCCATATTCGATGCTTCCAATGCGTTTTTAATTAAATTCATCATCAACTGCTTAAACTCAATGGGATTAATAAAAATGAAGCAATCCTCTTCTGCCTCGATATGCATCTGATTATCAGATAACATCGCATAGGAACGAACCAGACCTGTTACACTCTGAAGAGCATCGTTCACATTCACTTTTTCTGGCTTCTGATCTTTATTCGGCTTGGAAAGGGTTAAAAACTGAGAGGTAATCTGTTCAACGGTATTCAACTCATCAATCATCAATTTGAACTTGTTTTTGACTGGATCATCAAATGCAGGATCTTCTCTGTATAACTGCAAAAAACCTCGAACAACGGTGACTGGATTTCTAATCTCATGCGCCACAGCAGCCGTCAAATGGGCTATCATCTTTAAACGCTCCGATTGTTGTAATTGTTCATGATAGAGCTGTTGCTTTTTCATACGACTAAAGGACAAATGGAAAATGAGAAATAATAAAATCTGACTCGCTATAATATTAATGAGGTTCCCTAGGATGTCATGATGTAAATACGAATATATATTACCTTGATCAATCAGGATGATATAGCCAAATGTGATCAAAATTAAAAATCCATTCAGAATGATGGAGAAATAAAACAGTTTTAAATCAAAAAACAGAATGGCAAGTGAGGGAATCAGACAAATGAGAATGTACGTAGTCCAGGTCTCTGGATATAAGAAGAACAGGGTATAGAAATAAGCAAAGCCAAACAGGATGATGATCTTTCTGAAAACATAGGTTTCATGCTTCGGGTAGATCAACAAACAAACCGCTAGAATGGCCACACAAAAAAAATGGATGACATACCCCACTGTAATTCCGCTTAATTCTGTCGTCGATAGGATTAATCCAGATAACATAAGAGCAATGAGAGTTAACATGGAAATATAATATGTTTTTCGGTTCACCTGACTGTACAATTCTTTCATCCACTCACCACTTTAAATTAATGTCGACACCTCGGTATGTATGTAGCTCTTTTCATTCCTATATTTAAAGGCATCCCACTGGATGCCCTTATCTATAATAGCATTGTATCTCATTTAACTAGCTATACAATATGAAAATTTGAAATAAATGATTCCCAACAACATAAACCCAACATTAGTCAAACTAATGCAAGGCCTAGAATGCCAAGTAGCCGTACGGATCAATGTCCGTACGGCTGCTCTTGGGTAAAAATATGCTTTTAGCTTATGAACTATTTCCAGAGCTCTTCAGCAATTTCTTTGATAAAAGCAAGCTTCTGCCATTGCTGCTCTTCTGTCAGATGGTTGCCTTCTTCCGTGGAAGCGAATCCGCATTGCGGGCTCAGGCAAATCCGGTCCAGATCCACATATTGCTTCGCTTCTTCGATACGCTTCAGAATATCTTCCTTGCTTTCAAGCTCACCAAATTTGGAAGAGAACAAACCAAGCACGACCTGTTGGTTATCTTTCAGGAAACGAAGTGGCTTGAAATCGCCTGCCCGCTCGGTATCAAACTCCAGATAGTAGCCGGAGTAGTTATCAATGTTCAAGAGCGTTTGCGCAATCGGCTCATAACCTCCACCGACACCAGCATATGTTGATACGTAATTCCCACGGCATACATGTGTCGTTACCACGAGGTCCTCCGGCAAACCGGATATAACTTCCTCGTTCAACTTCGCAAGTTCGTTCGCATAATCGGCTACATTTACACCAATCTGCTCCATGAATGCCATGAACTGCTGATCGCACAATGCGCCCCACGTGCAATCGTCAATTTGAACGCTTCGGCAGCCCGCTTCATACAAGGCCAAGATCGCCTCTTTGTACGCTTTGGCAATATCCGAAAGAAGCTCTCCCCGGTTCGGGTAAATGGCTTGCGTACTTTCTTTATTTTCTGCCCGGTCCAATTCAAACAGGAACTGTGCAGCAGCAGGAATGGATTGACGCGCAACGACGTCATCGCCAGCAACACCTTTTAAGAATGCATAATGTGAAACGAACGGATGAGTGCTGAAACTTACTTTGCCCGTCAGACGTGCTGTTTCGGGTCTGGATTTGGCACCGTTAAACTCATAGCCTTGATCAATGATGGTCCGGTCAACACCGTCAAGTCCCCAGAAGAAGTCCAGATGCCACCAAGAGCGACGGAATTCCCCGTCCGTTACAGCTTGAAGGCCAACTTCTTTTTGTTTTTGCACGAGCTTCACAATTTCAGCGTTTTCTACTTCCTCTAGTTGCCCAGAAGTAATTTCACCGTTTTGGTATTTCGCTCTCGCCTCTTTCAACGCGCTTGGGCGCAAGAAACTGCCCACAATATCATATCGAAATGGAGTGACGGTCCGCTGTTTAGGTTCTGTTTGAATGCTCATCGTTTAATCTCCCCGTAAATTAATTATAAGATTAAATATAACATGTCCGATCGGATTTACTGTTCTATGAAAGAGCTATAGCAGGTTATAGTTATAAGCTATAGCTGAGTCCAACTTTCCTTTACCCGTGAGGTATCTCCCATCCAAAAGAAAATTTATTTACCTTATTGACTTAAACCATAGTTTAAGTCGTATGCTATTCCTGTTGACAGAGTTAACACCTATTTGGAGGTCTCCAACATGAAGTATTTTTCCATTAGCGAAGCTTCAGCCCAATTGAATATTCCAGATTCAACGTTACGTTTTTATGAGAAAAAAGGACTTCTACCCATGATGGAGCGTGATGATGCTGGCAGGAGATTATTTTCAGAAGTTCAGATGGCTTTATTGGAAACCCTTGTTTGTTTAAAAAACACGCATATGCCCATTAGTCAGATTAAGCAATATATGGACTGGATCATCCAAGGGAACTGTACGCTTGAAGCAAGGCTTGAAATGATGCAAAATCACAAGCAGGCAGTGCTGGATGAAATTTCGTTGATGCAGGAATCCCTGAAGGGCATTGATTTTAAAATTACACGTTACACCCGTCAAATAGAGGAAAGAAACGAACAAAAAGATACCTAAGAGGAGAGATACTATAATGAAACTTTCAGGAAATACAGTACTCATCACCGGTGGAGGCTCTGGGATCGGATTAGCATTTGCAGAACGTTTCTTAAGAGCTGGAAATACTGTCATTGTTACTGGACGACGTGAAGCAGTACTTCAACATGCAAAAGAAACACACCCTGACCTTATTACGTATGTGAATGATCTGAATATTGAATCCGAGCGTGTAGCGTTGTTTGATTGGGTAACCACAAACTATCCGGAAGTGAATGTGTTAGTTAACAATGCTGGTATCCAACAACGCTTTAATATGCTGACAGCGGATGCGAAGAGTGATTGGAGTTATTTCAGTAAAGAAATTACAACGAATATTGAAGCTCCCTTTCATCTATCCATGCTGTTCGCTCCTTATCTAGCAACCAAAGAAGAGGCGACGATGATTAACGTCACTTCCGGATTAGCCTTTACACCCTTTGCGATTGCTCCGATATATTCAGCAACCAAAGCGGCACTTCACTCCTTTACAATCAGCCTGAGACACCAGCTTTCGGATACGTCTGTAGAGGTCATTGAAGTTGCTCCTCCGGCAGTAAGTACAGATCTGGGTGGAGCAGGCCTGCATACGCATGGAGAACCATTGGATGCCTTTGCAGATGGAATTTTCGAAGGATTACAGGAGGGTCATAAGGAAATTGGCTATGGTACCTCTATCGCTCGTTTTCGCATGTCCCGAGATGAAGTCGACAAATATGCAGAAAGCATGTATCACGCAACGAAAAACTTCATTGAATAACTCACCTGCGAGCTATGTGCTACTATTGAAATGGTTCATCACATAATTTTCGTGTGCTTCAAATAAAAGAGGCAGATGCATGCTAAACGCCGTATCTGCCTCATTTTCATTCTATCCATGACCCGTGAACAACCCACTATAAATGTTGATCTAAGTCAGCGTAAGAATGATCTGTTCTCCGGAACGGGTAATCTTGTAGATCCCCTCTTGCATGTCAATGCCATAGTGCTTTTTCAGCAGCCACTTTGCGTTACGATCCGTCTCCACGACGACCAGATAATCGTAGCCACTCAGGAGGTTGTCCATATTATCCTCATAGAACAACACGATCCCGTCCACATGTGGAGCATACAAGAAATACTTCCCGACATACTGCATGTAATAATTCGTGACCTGCTGGTCCCTATCCGAGGCGTAGAACAGATATCTGTTGTTGTCCTCCTGACCACCTTTATACCAGCGATCACCGGTAACCGCATGGATTTTGTAAGGGAGCGTTGTATCGTAGGTTTTGGCAATCGAGACGATCCCGTTGTATTCCGATAAAAGGATCGTCGCCGCAATCGCCATACAGCCGATGATTCCTTTTTGATAATGCCCCTTCGTCTCGACCGTCTTGAAGGCTTGATAATCAGGCACTTCACCAATCCGATAGTGGAATGAACGCTCCAGGTCGATTGCAGCGCATAGCACCAGCCCACCGGCGAACAGCACCACAATACTCGAGGCATAACGCTCGAAGCCTGCCAGCACGATCGCCTCATCCATCGGCATGGAGAAGAGATACAACGCCAGAATGCCTGCATAATACAGCAACAATACAACATCCAGTGCGATCAGTGCTTTCCACAAGTTCCACTTCTTCTTGAGTACTACATAGGCAAATACCGAAGCCGCAATCGCTACAATCTCGAAAATGACAATACCGATGACCGGCCGTGTCGTAATATCCGTACTTGATTTTAAGAACAGCCACAGAATCTCATGCATCTGCTCCGCCGTTTTGCCGGATTGGATCCCGGAAGTGGCCACATCGAATTTGTTATCGACGCCCTGAAACACCGTTGCCATTCGCCAGCTCCAGCCGAAGTATGGAATCAGTGAACCGCAGATGGTGCCAATAACAGCCAGCGCAGTTTTCCAACTGAACTTTTGTTTGTGTTTTAGCCATGTATACACCAAGAAGATCAGGCCGATGGCTGCGAAAATAATGCCTGTGCTTTTGATGACTGTCAGCACACCTGCAAGCGGGAGCATGATTATGCATGCTCGTTTGATATTATGACGATATTGGTATATAACCGCCAGGATGGCGAGCGCATAGATAGGAAGCAAGAAATCCACGAGCAGGTTGGTAATCCGAATCGTAAGGTTGAAGAAAGACAGTGTAGATAACCCGAGTCCGAGAAACGCATACAGCAGAAAACGTTTCCTCTCGGAAACGATGCCAAACATAGCGTAAAAACAGGAAAAGATCAGCAAACCTTGTGCCAAGAGCATCACAGACTGGTCATGCCCCATAAATCGACAGACGTAATAAATAAATGATGAGGTCCCTAGCGGATAATTTTTAAAATCAATTAGGTTCGAAACCGGTGTCGGAAAAGCATCTGTGCTGAGCATCTGCTTCAAGACAATCGCCCAATGGGAAAAATTATCGTAGTGCGTCAATTGGTTTTGGAAGAGTACCAGTAAGAAAATGAACGTCCCTGCCAGGAATGAAAACTGGAATAAGGAAAAAGAAATGCGAAAGGATGCTCCTCGGCGCATTCCGAGAAACACCATTCCTCCATACAATAGTAATCCGACGAGAAGAAGGACAAGGCTGCCAATGTAAAGTTGCCCTGCCAAACCGCTAAGAAAGACAATACATGCTATGGAGGAAAACACAAATACAGGGATGAACTCCCAACGTATAGATAGTGCCTTTCGAACAAACTGCATGTAACCCATAAAGGAGAATATCAATAAAACTCCCATCACAAATTGAAGCAAATACAGCATATCTATCTCTCCTAACCCTCTCTGGTGAAACGATCGGCATGTGGATGGGTCAAATCACTCAGCAATTGATCAATCAAACCGCGCTCCACGATATCATCAATATTCTCCACCGAGAGAAGTACTTCGCGACGATTGGCTGTTGTTTTCCCTGTGTGCAGCAAGATGACTTCAATATTACTCTTCGTATAAAAAGTAACGACCTCTCCTGCCGTAATATCACCATGAAGACCCGTAGCGGAAAAGAAACGATAATTAAAGCTGCGCAGCGTACATCCAGCATGATTGGTGAAATGAACTGGAAGCTGAAGGGAAAGCCTCGGCATTTTTCGTTGATCCGATCTAGGTTGAACAATACGTTTTTTTACATTGCGAAGCATATCGTCGTAAGCCGTATCCCACAGATTCATCTTCTCTGGCAATGAGTGTTTACGATCGTAGATGATTTGCATGTATTGACGGTTATCCGTCTCATCAATCGGCTGAACCGTCGCGGAATAACGCCAGCCTTCTCCATCCTGTTTCACATAAACGATGACCGCTTGAAGATTGGCCTCATACCGCTCGGATTTTACGACCAGAGAGATCGTCTTCTGTTCAGGTAGATAAATGGGATACGGCACATAAAAGGCAATACCTTGTTCAGATACATCTACTGTCTTGGCCTGATAGCGCAGATTCGTGTCCTGGTCGTGGATCATAACATCCTCCTGCGCCCGAATCCGCTCTGTCTCCCGATACGCACGACGCCCTATCATGAAGAACAGGGCATAACACAGCGCAATCATATTATGAATGAGCCAGAAAATAATGATACTGCTGAAGAACAGCGCGATGCCATATTTACCGTTAACGTACCGAATCACAGCCGCAATCGAAAGCAAAAGCAGGAAGATATGCGGAAGTGCATATAACAGAGCAGACATCCATTTCCGACCGTTCGCTCTGCTTTTATTCGTAACCTTGAATTTTTTCTCGCGGATGCCCAGCGTTTCAAGGAGAACCGGCCATATCAGATAAGGCATAAATATCGTATCAATAACCTGACTCCAGCGCTGATTCCGAATATTGCTCGACAGATAACGCATCGATACACTGTAGAAGAAATAGGACGGAAGCCAGAATATTAAGATTTGCCAGAAGGTTGTGTTTACAATCTTAAAATCGAATAGTGCAAACAAAATGGGTGCCAAAATGAAAATCAACCGGTTAAAGAAGGACCACCAGTATAAGAAACTGCTTAAATAGGTTACCCTCGTCCAAAAAGGAAGCTTCTCAGATATAGGAGCACGCGTATTCTGCAGGCTCTGAATAATACCCCTTGCCCAACGAATTCGCTGCTTGATCATGCTCGGAACAGTTGTTGTCGTCTGCCCGGCAGCTTGAACCTCTTGAGTCGCATAGGTAATATAGCCTTCCTGCTGTAAGCGGATGCTTGTCTCAAAGTCCTCGGTGATCGTGTTCAACGGGAAACCGCCGATGTCTTCCATACCTTGCCGGGAAATGATCGTATTGCTACCGGTATAGGCTACCGCATTGGAGGCATTACGCAGGATGTTCACTTCTCTGGAGAAGAAATCCTGTTCATTCGGAATTCCTTGCTCTGCATACAAGTTAAACTGAAACAGATCCGGATTATAGAAGCTTTGAGGGGTCTGTACCAACCCCAGCTTGAACTTTTTATCTATTTCATCCTCACGGCGAAGCCGCCATCTCCCGTTCTCTTCTATAAACGTGGAGAGCAGGAAATACGGGACTGTTTTCATCAAAAAGGTGTGTTGCGGGATCATATCTGCATCAAAGGTTGCAATGAGTGGAGAAGTAGTTTTGCTAAGGGCATTATTCAGGTTACCTGATTTGGCATGCTTGTTGCCAGGAAAACCCAGATATCCTACGCCAAACTGCTTCGCAAGCTCCTCCACCTCAGGTCGTGCTCCATCATCACACAGATAGATGTGAACCTTCTGCTTGTCAGGGTAATCCATGAACGTACAAGCATTGACGGTTTTATACAAAAGATCAACCGGCTCGTTATGGGTGGCAATGAACACATCCACATGAGGATAAAAATCGGGAGGGACGATGGGAAAGTCGAGCTGCGTACGTTCCTTTTGCATCTTTTGAAAAAACAATTCAAAGGTGGTCAGTACGGTTACCGTCTCAGCCACAATTAAGAGCATGCCGAAGATGACGTTCAGAACGCCTTCGCCCCATGGCAGTGTAAAGAACATCCGCCATAGCAAATAAATCGACATCAAGATCATGGTGATGACAAAGAAAATATGTTGCCTTTTTTCGTTTTGCACTACAGCTGCTTCCTCCTTGCTGCAAATACCCATCTTCGCTGCAATTGAAAACTGAGCAGGAACAGCAAGGCATCACAGACAAATTTCGCGATTTTCTCATCCACGAAGAAAACCGTATGGAACAAATATACCCCCGTACTGGAAAGCACAATCACGAATCCGCACAACGTCAAATAGCGCCATAGACTGCCCTGACTATCCTCTTTACGGAATACAAAGTGCCTATTCAGTACATAGTTGACGACAATAGAAATAATTCTCGCAATCACGGTTGCGAGCAGAATTCTTAGATAATCCTGCTGACCCAATATAGGCCGCAAAAAGTCGATCAAAAACCATGCAATTCCCAAATCAACGACAGAACTCGCAACGGAAGAGGAAATAAACCGCAGGAAGTTGGAGAACAGCACACCCATCACCCGAGCGCTGTCCTGAACAGCTTTAAAGTGTGTCCCTGCATTTCCATTCTCATAGATGACTTGAATCGGCATGGTATGAATCGGGATACCAGACTGAATACACGAGATGAGCATCTGCAGCTCATATTCAAACCGGATACCGCGAACATCTTGCATGAAAGCAAGTAGTCCGGGGCCAAAGGCTCGAAGCCCGGTCTGGGTATCTGACAGCTTTTTACCGTAAAGCATAGCAAAAATAAAGGACGTCATCCGATTACCCAGCAAAGATTTCGGCGGTATGCCTCCCTCGCTGAAGTTCCTTACCCCGAGAACCAATGCATCAGGGTGCTGCCTGGCTTCTTTCGCAAGTCTGTATACATCCTCTGCTGCGTGCTGCCCATCTGAATCCGCAGTGACGACGAACGAAGATGCATCGAACTGCTGTCCGATATACTTAAATCCGGTTTTAAGCGCAGCACCCTTTCCCAGATTTTCCGCATGCCGAAGCAAGACACACCCGTTCTCACTCAGCTCTTCGAAAATCGATTGATACGCCTCACCAGATCCGTCGTCTACAATGACAATATGGGTCAAGCCATATTCTCGCAATTGCCGTACATAGGCTAGAAGTCTCTCATCTGGCTCAAGCGATGGAATAAGGATGATCGTTTTGCCGTCTTCACTTTTATCTATAATCATCCTAGTTAAGCCTCAATTCGACATATTTTCACAAATTCTTTTTGAATACTGAGAGTATAACATCGAAAGAGTATACAGTAAACGAACAACTTGTATATATTTTGGTAAAAAAGTTGTATACACATTCGCATTAATGTATAGGCAAAAAATACTAGAAATAGGACTGTGGTATACACAACGAAAAACTCGCCATAATTATAGCGAGTGCATCTCAGATATCATGTAACAATGCTATTCTATTCGAATTGCTTCGATATAAAGCTCGATGCTTACTTCATTTCCGACGACAATTCCACCCGTTTCCAGAGGCGAGTTAAAGCTCAAACCAAATTCATTACGATCGATACTGGCAGTCGAATGAAATCCCACACGTTCCCGGCCTCGAGGGTCTTTATTAAACCCTTCAAAAACGGTATGAAAAGTAATAGGTTTTGTTACGCCATGCAGCGTTAAATTGCCTGCAAGTTCATATTGCCGTTCGCCAGTAAGAACGCAGTTGGTACTTTGAAACGTAATCGCTGGATACTGGGCAGTATGAAAGAATTCATCGCTCCTCAGGTGTTCATCTCGTTGCCGCTGGCGAGTAGTAATACTATTTGCGTCGATGGAAGCCTGAATACCCAAGGTTGTTACATCGTTGGGGTCAAAACTTAAAACCGCTTCGAACTGCTCGAATACACCTTTGATTTTATTAATCATTAAATGCGTCACCGAAAACTCAACAGAGCTGTGATCCGGATCCACTTCCCATTTGACATTGCTCATAAATAAATTCCACCTCTATAATCATATGATGAGAAAGGTCGCCCTATCTCCAAAGCACTGCGCTATTCGCATGCTCTTAATATACAAAAAGGCTACTGACAACGTGATGTCAGTAGCCTTTTAACGTTCTAGCTTTTCTCATAAATATAGACGAATGTCCGCTTATGCTGATCCCTAATTTGAATTAGAATTACCGTAGAAGTCTGGAAAAAGGCTGTGATTCCAATGTTAATCAAAAGAGATAAATGGCTGCAGTATCGCATTCTCCACAATGCGTCCTCTCTCGCCGGACGGTTACCAGAAACACAGTTACTTAAAAAGGACACTTTAACGAAAATGCTGCTTCAATATCAAAGCGTCGTACTGAAACCTCGCAACGGAAGTTATGGAAGGGATATCATTTTTATCAAACGTAACGGTGGGAAATCCTATCGTATTCAAAATGAAAATAATGTGGTCATCATGAGAGACACCGATAAGGTATTCCAATGGCTCCACAAAAGAAACAAAAGTGATGGATACATTGTCCAAAAACGTCTGTATCTTGCCCAAATTGGGCACAAGCCGTTCGACATTCGAATCATTGTTCAGCGCAAAAAAGGCTCTTCAGCCAATTGGAACGTTACCGGCTACTACGCTAAAGTTGCGGCGCAGGGATATCTAGTCACGAATGTGACTAGCCGCACCATTCCAGTGCTGGAGGCTCTCAAATTAGCTCGAATCGAAGATCCGAGCTTGCTTGTCAAAGCGGAACACATTGCACTATCTTCTGCCAAACGACTGGGAGAGCATTACCCTACGCTTAGACAAGTCGGGTTCGATATAGGTATCGACAGGAAACATCGAATTTGGATCATCGAAGGTAATTATAAACCCGACCTACGGCCTTTCCGGCTTTTGAAAGATTCCTCAATGCATCGCAAAATATTATGGTACAAGAAACATTAAAGCAAAAAAGAGACGACCAGCCTTTTTCTACGGCCAGTCGTCTCTTTAGGTTAAATTTTGATGCTTATGATGATCATGATCGCTTCAGTTATTACTTGAGGCGTCTCGTGGCACTTGTAACACGTGTCACTTGGAATTTATTTACTCCTACCTGTATAATGGCAAACTGGCTGTAAGAGGTACCGGAAGAAGTATACGGCTCGGCTTCAATATTTCCACTTGGCGTTCTAACCGTTGCGGTGATTCTAGTTACCAAGCAGACTCCACGGCTGGAAGCTCTCCAAGTCTCGTCACGCAAAACACTATAATTGTCGTCACTACAAAAGATGGATGCATATTCAACTTTTCCAGACGCATTAAACGAAGTAGAGTTATAGATCTGAACAGGGTCATAACCACCTCTTGGTCCTCCAGGTCTTCTATTTCCCATTATCAAAACCTCCTTATTATTGATAGTTTTATTAAATGCATTTCAAATGTTTTGGTAAGGTATAAATGTGGACAAGGAACAAAAAGTGCGTTTGTCCAGTGGCCTGGGGAGCCTTATATTGATGTTCCTCAAAACAAAAAAAGAACCACCTGTGTTGTTACACAGGTGGTTCGAGAATGATAGATTCTTTTTAAATTATGAAGCTTTTGCTGCAACAGCTTTTTGAATTAAAGCTTTTGCATCGTTAGTAGAAAGACCTTGTTTAGGTTGAAGCAGATTTTTCTCTGCTGCACTAAGAATACCTTTGTCAATCAGTTTTGCCATAGGTTTCACCGCATAGGTAGAAACGGTTTTGCCATCTTCAAAACCTGCAATAATCGTAGCCGCATTTTTGTCAGAAGCTTGATCTTTCACCAATTTAGCAAGAATGGTAGCTGCTTCTTCACGAGTGATATCACGATCAGGATTGAAGTTACCACCGTAGCCTTGAATGAATCCAGCATGAGTCGCTTCAGCGATTGCATCTGCATATGAAGCGTTAGCAGCAACATCCTTGAATGCAGGTGCTGCAGCTACTTCGTTCAGTTTCAACAGGTCTACTAGAGCACTAACAAATTCAGCACGGGAAATAAATTCTGTTGTTGCAGGTGTTTCTGTTTCTTCTTTAGATGCAGCTAGATTCGTGATACGTCCTTCCGTTTTAGCCACAATGTCAGCGCCTTTATACGTATCTACAATGTACTGGTAGAATACATCCAGATCGATAGGACCAGCCAAGGATGATTTAGCATCTACCAGCACTTTATAGTTATCTCCACCTGCAGCCATAAAGTTGTTAACTACAGCCGTATATGTTTTTGCAGGATCAATAGGTGTGCCATCTTCAAGAGTGAGACCAGTAACACGTTCCGCCACTGGTTTATTGAAATCTGCAGTATATTTCAGACCAGAGATCTGTAGAGTTTTGGTGTTTGGTGTACCATCAGCGTTGGTACCCCATTGTTGCTGCAACAACGTTTTAATTTGTTCGCCAGTCAACTCCAGTTTCACTAGAGTATTACCAAAAGGTTGGATTTTAGCAAGATCAGCAAAGGTCACATCGCCTTTTGGCAGATCCGCACGAATACCACCTGGATTCATAAATGCAAAGTCAGCAGCACTTGCCTTATCCCCAAAGTCTGCTTCACGCATTGAATCTGCAATGAGGTTGCCCAGAGCGGCTTCGTTATTATAAGCATCTGTACGGGTAACAGAACCATCCGTTGTACCTACTGGCTTAGTAAGCTCAGGATGCTTGTCTAATGATTTTTTAATAATAGCTAAAGATTCAGGGTCTTCTTTTACACCCTCTTGGAAAGTCGATGTAACTGTAGCTGATTTCTCAGTTACATCGCCAGTTGCAGGGTCAATCATCAATTTAATATCTTCAAATGCCGTACCATAAGAATACGCTTGAACGATCAATTTTCCATTCACTTCACCGTTAGCCAAGGCATGATTGTCACCTGCAACGATAACGTCAACAGGGGAATCAGCTGGCAAAGCTTTTGCTAAATCAGCTGCTTCTCCAGTGGTTACGCCTTCTTTGGTTGTTGCTGGATCATGCGCCAATACGATGATCGTTTCTACACCTTTATCTTGCAATTCTTTTGCATATTTATTAACGGCTTCAACTTCTTCTTCTGCGCTTAAGAAACGAACGCCAGCTGTCCCAGATGGGGATACTTTGGCAGGTGTGGATTTCGTCACTAATCCGATGAATCCGATTTTGACTCCGCCTACTTCTTTAATAACATACGGCTTAATCAATGTTTTGCCAGTGGCAGTTTCAATGACGTTTGCATTGACGTAATCAAATTTTGCACCAGCATGAGTTACTTTTCCTTCTTTTGGATCAAGGCCACCAAAGATTTGTGCCTTCAAAGCAGCGACACCTTGGTCGAATTCATGATTGCCTAGAGAAGCTACATCAAAGCCCATCATATTCATCCATTCCATGGTAGGCTCGTCACGATCAAGAGATGAGACTGGAGCAGATGCACCCACAGAGTCTCCATTATGGAAGAGTAGGGAATGCTCATATTTTGCTTGAGCTTCTTTTAAGTAGGTTGCTAAAATTGGAGCCGTTCCTGCCTTTTTATCACTAACGATCGATGTGGTATCTAACTGACCGTGGAAGTCATTGATACCAATCAAGTGTACTTCTACATCTTTGCCTGCGGCAGAGACAGAACCTGCTGCGCCCAATAGTTGGGTGAGTAGTAGTGCAGCAGTTGCCACACGAATTGTGCTTTGGCCCAGAACTTTTTTCCAATACATGAATTAACAAAACCCCTCTCCAATTATAGATCCTGAAATATTTTACCATAGTTCAATTCATAAAAGTCGTAGAATATATCAAATGGATGTAAAAAATTTAAAGATTGATAGAGAAAGGACATACCTGTATCTGGATTTTAACCAAAGCTAGTTCTTGGGGTTTCAATCTGCTCTGAGGTCTATTTTATTTGAAGATGACGAATTTTAAATTTTTTTCTTTTAAGTGTTTAAGAATAGCCGGAAGTGCTTCTAATGTGTTTTTGTTCTCATGCAGCACATATACTCCGCCAGCAGCTTCGACCTGATGAAAGTATCGAATAATATCCTCTGGCTTCTTCGCATTCCAGTCCTCTGGATCTCGATTCCAGAGAAGGGTCTTCATATTCAACTTCTTAACCTCGGAGACAAGTTTGTTGTTAACTGCACCGTATGGTGGACGGAACAAAGTAACCGTTTTATGCGTCAATGATTCCAGAACGCTGTTTGTCTTCGACAAGCTCTCGCTCTGATCCTGTGGGGTGTCCTTTGGAAGCAAACTGTGATCCCAGGAATGATTCCCAATCGCCATTCCATGTTCACTCGCATAGATAACAGCATCTTGATTGGGTCCCACCTTCTGCCCCACGAACAGGAATGTCGCCGCTACCTTCTGTTCTGTCAGAATGTCCACAAACTGCTTCGTAAGCGTGGAGGGTCCGTCATCAAAGGTTAAAGCCACATATTCCTTCGGCAAACCAAAGAAAGACTCCTCTTTATCAATATCGATGACTTCAAAGGATTCGTGATTACTGTCTGACTGATCGGATACGTGTGATAGGACGATAGGATTTGTTCTGGCAGCCGTAACTGAAGTTTCCGTCTTGTATGGTTCACTTATAGCTGTAAGCACCATCGGCGCTTCAAAATCATCGTCTTTTTCCCCAGCCATCGCCACCCCGACTGATCCGCTAAACGTATTTGCAGAATCGTCATTCCCCTTCGAAGTGATAGATAGAACAATCAGAAAGCCGATAGTTACCAGGGACAGAATCAAAATTTTGGGCATGTGTGCAGAGAATTGCCGCAGGAGTTGTGTCCGTTGCTGAGCGGGTTCCGCTACTCTGTCTTCCACTGGAACGGGCGGAAGGTTCCTGATCCGCTTAATTTCATTTATGTATGCTTCGCTGCATGCAAAATACTGCACATCCCGGGAAACTTCTGTAGTTCTAATTATGGAACTATAAAAGGTATTTCGGTATGGATCCCACTTGGAATAGGGAGAAAGTCTGATCCTGTCTCCATTTAGTGGCTTCAACATTTCAAGCCCAAGATATGTAAACTCGTCAATATTAATTTCGTATATAGCTTGCCTATCCTCTTGGGACACTGCGACCGTGATTTGATTTACACCATCCGAGGTCTTCCCAAGCGATAACAGCTCCATTACCTGCGTAATGTATGTCTCCATACCATTCGTCCTCTCTTCCGATCAGCAATGACTTTAATCGATTGGAGATTCCTCGGTTGTTCCTGCGTTCGATGCAAACGGAGATGTCAATCTGTTAGTAAAGTCATTTACAACATTAAGCAAATGCGTTTTCTCCTGGCGAAGAGCATCGAATTTCTGTTTCATTTGAGTGAGCTCGGATTCATATCTTACATTCTTCTCCTCAAGCTCGCTGATTCTCTTATTCTTATCGGTAATCATCTCATTGTGCTTCTGAAGCAGGCCGGCATAATTCTGGCGTTCAAGCTCAATTACACCTTTAAGCTCCTCATTTTGACCAGACATAGTGGATTGAAGCTCCCGAAAGTCTTCCATTATTTGATCGACCTTCAGATTCTTATCGGCCAACTTTCGCTCCAGCTCCAAAATGCTCTTCTCGCGTTCCTCAATGACCTTGCCCAAGTTCTTTAGGTCTCTGTTTAAACGATCGTTTTGTCCGTTCGAATGGTTTAGTCGATCCTGCAAATCATTATGACTCATTTCGACATGCTGCTTGTCCTTAATCATCTGCTCTACGGCGAATACCAGATCAAGCGAGCTTTTATCCATAAGACCCTTATTGATTAAAACAGAACTTGAAGGCTCTTCCTTCACCTCGGAAGGAGTCGAATATAGCGACACTTCCTCTTGTGGCTCGTCCAAGTCCCTCCTCATGTCAAGGTCAAGGTCCTCTCTCGATTGCTGCTGCTCAAGTCTACTCTTCTTCTTTTGGAACGGTGAAAACATATATTAAATCACCTTTTCTAGGAAAATGTTGATAAATGTCGATTTATGGCATATAACCGCATATTTATTATCGGAAATTTACCTTTATTTTTTAATATATTCGATAAATAAACATCAGAACGCAGAAAAAAGAGACGCGGACATCACTCCAGCGTCTCTTAGGGCTATTTTCCATGACTCCATCAACCGCAGTAAGATAAGCTTATTTTCATATATTGACAAATTAATGTGTTAGACTACTAAAAGAAGAATTGCCGATCTATACTAAAGAACGCTGCACAACTGGATGCAGGCAGTTATTACGATAAACATAGTTAGAAAGGAAACCCCATGAATCGTTCCTTGAAGCAACTAATGAAATCATTATTAGCACCAGCGTTCCCCGGTGGTATCATAACCATTCTGATATTTTATCTTGATTACTTTCAATTCGAACTTGTTGAAAAGTTTCTACTTTTTGCGGCTTTCGTCATTGTACCTCTTGTGATTTTACTTATGAACCATGACGAAAAGAATAAACATCAACGAATGGTTTATGCTGCTATGAAATGGCTCCAGTTTCCCGCTGCGCTTCTTACCCTAGCCTCGGTAATGAGTAGTAAGATGTGGGGGTTAGAAAGTACGACAATCCCAGGGATTCTGTCCCTTGGGTGGCTACTGTTCACACTGCTGCTTGGCATCTATGGCTTGACCACTATTGTGATCGCTAAAGGAAAAGCAGCGGAAATAGCGATTGGAGCGGGGCTCGTTTATTTTTTTATCGGGGGCATTTGGTTTACCTTATATCAATATCAATTGAACCTCTTCCAAGCTAATCCTGCAACGCACGCATTAAGCTCAGTTCACTTTCATTTCTCATCTGCTATCGTTCCAATTTTTATTGGTGAACTTGGACGCATCATGACGAAGAAAAGCTGGTATCCCTGGGTCGTTGCCATCGATATCATCGGACCCATCTTGATTGCTATTGGTATGATTTTCTCTAAGCTAATTGAATACATTGGTGTCACTTTGTTCGCCTGTAATATTGTGATTTACACCGCTTATCTCCTTGCTTACTTGAGGAAAAACGCTTTGGATAATAAGGCGACCTTCTTTTTAGGCCTATCTTGTCTAGCCTTTTACACGGTTGTTGTGCTTTCCATTTTATATCCGCTACTAAAAAAGATATTTTTCTTAACCATACTTGATTTCATTCCCGTTTACGGATCTCTGCATGCATTTGGTTTTGTTTTATGTGGACTGATTGGTTGGGTGTACACGGTAGACTTCATTAAGAGAAAAAAGATGGTCAAGGAGAATAGATAGGTTGATACATCTATATGAGTGATTACATACAAAAACATGAATTGGTGAATGTGATGTATAGGCTGTCAATTGGCTTCATAGGAGTAGTTTAGTCAGGTTCGTGCTATAATAGTGTTCACATAAATAACATTCATCATTCTGCCGAGATGGCGATGATTAAGGAGATTGAATTTTGACGAACAACCATGATATTGGAGCAGTTAACGAACTACCGGAAAACTTTGAAGAGCTCAAACGAGCGGCTAATCGGACGAGCTGGAGAGAAAGACTAAATGCGGTGAACGAATTGGGGAACTGGGATACAGCCCCTACCATTAAGTTACTGCAGCATGTTTTGAAAAATGATCAGGTGTTCCAGGTGCGTGAAGCTGCATATTTCAAGCTGAAGCAGTTAGATGAAGATGTTCAAATGCCTGCCAAAAACAAAGGTGAGCTGTTTAAAGGTCTTAACAAAATTTTGCTACGAATTAAAAAAAGCCTTCCTGAAGGTCACACATTTGAGCAATTCAAGGAAAAACTGCAAAAGACACGTCTGGATATTTATGATACTTACGAGGGCGACAAAGATGCTGAGTTCGATTCCTGGCTCCATGAAATTTGGGAGACACTAGGTAGAAAATAGCCGCCGTTCAAGCTACAATGTAGTCTTTGCACAGTCTCCATACGGCTGATTTAACACTCGACCCTTTGCTTTATCACGATCGCTATTATACCGTTTACCGTATAATAGCTAAGTACAAAGCCACTCCAGAAAAATGGAGTGGCTTCTTTATTTCTTATTATTTAGATTGTCACCAGATTTTATCTCACTCTTTAGCACTTTGAAGTACGAATGCAGTAACATTTCAGCATTAGTGTCATCATTAATGCTTTTGAAGTAATTCCACAGCAACATTTTCTCTGAATCAATTTGAATGAATTCAAGTTCCATCTCTCAGAAATCCATTCATTGAGGACACCTCTTACAAAATGATGACCTAGAAATACTACTGACTTACAATGCCGAATTTAGAGGCATATACAACTATTACAAGCTGGATAGCTTCAAGCACATTATGGAATACAGCATGTACAAGACGTTCGCCAATAAGTATAAAACTAGCGTTAGGAAAATCAACGCTAAGTTTAGAATTAACGGTCATATTGGAGTCAGATTCGACACAAAAAAGGGGTCGAAAGTTGCCTTCTTCTATAGTTCAGGTTTTAAAAAGGGGCAATCGGAGGAGTCCGATCCGAAAGTGGATCTCCTTGCAGATTACAAAAGGAATTATATCTATAATCGGACAAAACTCGTTGACCGCCTTCTATCCAGCAAATGTGAATGGTGTGAAATGGAGGGCGTGTCCCTTCAAATGCATCACGTAAGAAAGCTCAAGGATTTGAAGCTGCGTTATCTTACAAGACAATATGAGTCTCTTTAAAAGATGTGTGTACAAACTAAACTACAATTCCAAGCTGTTTTAGATCAGGTTTTCCCTGCTTACAAAGGTGTCTTTGGAGCTATGTATTCCGGTATTTCATTACAGTTTTTAAGTGAATTCCCAACCTCATATTCAGTACTACAGACGGATGAAAACACACTCAAATCTAAGATGAAAGAACTGCTTTCTTCAAAACGGGGGCGTTCAGAGGACTGGATTAACCAACGGGTGCAATGGCTGCTAGTTGCGGCAAAACAGAACCCATTTCAGCAAACCATGTATGCAAGCCACTTAATCAATTTGAAAGTCCTTATTACCCTCATTCTTCAGTACCAAGAGCATCTTACTGGATTGGAACAGAACATAGAGCGATGCTTTTCTCTCCGCCTGTTCAATTATTGCAGTATTTCTGCTTTGTTAGTTATACGCCTTTTCCTTGCGTGAAGTAAAAAACAAACGGCACGGGGCTTTCCCATGCCGTTTTGAATTCCATTTTTATTCCCGTTCTTACCTTTGAGCTTAACTTAATGACATTGCCTGTTTGGGTGTCCTTATTGTTTTTCTAAGTTTTGCTTGCTAAGCGACTCTATTCAGCATCATTCTGCTCTTCCAGCCATCTCAAAATCGCTTGGTTTGTTTCTTCCGGCTTTTCTTGCTGGATCCAATGACCGCAATCCAGATTGACCACTTCCGCATTAGGCACGAACTTTGTCAGGTTTTCAGACCTCTGGACCGTATCCCGGTCACCATAGATCATGAGGGTCGGCTGTACCATAAAAATGAAGGGGGTTGCGATTTTGGATGAGCTGTTTCATCCCTTCTTCATTTAGCGATTTGATTTATGCCTCGCATTTAAAACGTTCTGACTTTTGATGAGAATTAAACCCTAATTGATTGAGAAATACAGTAGCTCCTCTCTCCTAAAGATCAGGGAAACATTAGACCCAGATTTATGCAGTAACAAAAATCCTTTTAACGATTCTTTTGTTATTTATATTTCCTATTCTGTAATATATTTTTTGCAATGTTGAAATTTTAGCCCTTCTTCAGATGAAGCGATCAATATTCCAAGCCTTCTTAATCGTGTTTCTTCTTTCTTGGCGCTCATTACCCACCAGATAGAATCTCTTTTATAGGATGGTGATAAATTAGTGAAGAATAGCCATGCTGTTTGATTTGCCTTGATTTGTTCTTCATATTCTTTGGCAAGTTCCACGTTTCTTTGTTCAGAGGAATAGCCTTGTGCATCGGTTCTGTTGTTAAAGACGCGCATTCCTTCTGGTCTCATCTTTCCAAGCTGTATTAGTGCTTTTACCTTCTTTACGTTCACAGCACTCCATACACTATTTACTTTGCGCGGAGTAAAGCGAATCTTATAGCTTTGTTTATCAATGGTTTTTCGTATACCGTCAATCCACCCAAAACAAAGAGCAGCATCTACTGATGTAGACCAAGTAAGGCTTGCACGCCCTGTACTTATCCCAAAATAGCCCACCCAAATTTCACTAGCTTCAGCATGATATTCTTCTAACCAATCGTTAAACTCTTCTTGGTTGTTGAAAAAAACTACATCTCCCATTGTTCCAGCCATTTTAAAATCGCTTGGTTTGTTTCTTCCGGCTTTTCTTCCTGGATCCAATGACCGCAATCCAGATTGACCACTTCCACATTGGGCACGAACTTTGTCAGGTTTTCAGACTTCGCAACCACATCCCGGTCGCCGTAGATCATGAGGGTCGGCTGCTGGATGATTGGGTTCACTTTCGCCAATAAGCGCCAGTTGCGGTCAAGGTTCCTGTACCAATTTATGCTGCCCGTGAACCCTGATGTTTCAAAAGCGGAGACGTAAACGGCCAGCTCGCTTTCGCTCAATACGGGCTCACCGAGCGGTGTTTCTGCTCTGGCGAGATTGATCAACGCCATACCTGGCTCAGGTGCTCTGAGAGGCTCGTTCTTCCGGTACAGGTTGCGAAGGAACCTGTATGTATTGTCTTCGAATACGGCGTCCGCGACGCCTGGCTGTCGATTGAAGTGGACGAAATAGAAATCGCCGCCAAGTATTTCTTCCATGAACTCGATCCAGGGTTTTTCTCCGCGCTCTTGGTAAGGCAAGCTCAGATTTATCACTTTATTGACGCGGTTTGGATGCAACAAGGTCAGTCCCCAAACGACGAATGCACCCCAGTCATGACCGACAAAGGTAGCGTCCTCGTATCCATAGTGATCGAGAAGCGCGATGAGATCACCCGACAAGTGTTCAATGTCATAGTCTGTTACTTCGGTCGGACGGGATGAGTTGCCGTAACCCCGCTGGTTGGGGACGATGACATGGTAGCCCGCTGCGGCAAGTGCGTCCATCTGATGGCGCCAAGAAAAGGCATGCTCTGGCCAGCCGTGGCAGAGTACAATAGGTTTTCCTGCGTTTTCTCGGCCTGCTTCAAACACTTCGAGTTCCACACCGTTGGCTGAAATAAGGGTGGGCTTGGGAAAATCGGTTGGATTAAACATTGAATTAAAACCTCCTTCTTGTGATACTTGTAGTATAATGGATAAAAGGTGACATCTAGGTGTCACCTTTCTGAAATCATGTAAAAAAAGAGGGCAATTATGGACAAAGTGGAGAGACTCATTTCGATTATCATGATATTGCTGAAAAAAGAGGTTGTTTCTACAACGGAATTCTCACAACTATTCAATGTCTCCAAAAGAACGATCCTTCGCGATATGGAAACATTGAGCTTATCGAACATCCCGATCTACTCTGTCAATGGGGTCAAAGGGGGCTACGGCATAATGGACGAATACAAGGTTGATAAACGCCTTTTAAGCAGCTCCGATTTACAGAATATATTAACTGCGCTCGGCGGATTGGAACAAATCCTCCGTGCTGAAGAAGTTGAAAGAACGATAAAAAAAATAGAGGCAATGGTTAGTCCATTGTCTCTAAATCGTTCCATTCAACTGTCGTTTTATGATTGGGAAGGTCGGTCCGAGATTCTTGAAACTTTAAAGACATGTCAAGAATCCATTTTAAAAAAGAGGCTGGTTTCGTTTGATTATACAGATAAGGACGGGGCTGTAACGAATAGAATGGTCGAGCCCTATGAGCTGCATTTTAGCGAATCGAGTTGGTACTTGAAAGGATTCTGTTTACATCGACAGGGATATCGAACTTTCAAGTTATCTCGGATCGATCATATTACTATGGATGAACGCGCGTTTCATCCTAGAGACGATTGGTCAAAGCAAGTACACGAAGCAAATTATCTACCTGAATTCGTCACGATTAAGGCCTGGATATCGCCTAGCATAAAAGATCAAATCATCGAAAGGTATGGTCGAAGAAGTATTGAAGACCATAGTTCTGGATTTTTATTAGCAACCATTTATGTCCCACAAAATCGTATGGGATTTCAACTTTTAGCAAGCTTCGGCACTCATCTAAAAGTTGTAGAGCCCAAAACCTATGTTGAAGACTTTCGAAATTATTTATATCAAATGATGGAGAACTATTCCTGATATATTTAGCATTAAAGCTTCAACCTTCAACTCAACTTTTCGCCCTATTTATGATACGGTTCATTCCGATTGATCTTCACTGCGCGATAAATCTGCTCCACCAGCACCAGCCGCATGAGCTGATGCGGCAGGGTCATGCGCCCGAAGCTCAAGCGCTGCTTCGCGCGGCGCAGCACCTCATCGGAGAGCCCATGGCTTCCTCCGATGACAAACACGACATGGCTCGTCCCATAGGTGCCGAGCTTGTCGATCTCTGTTGCCAGCTCCTCGGAACTCCAGAGCTGGCCGTCCAATGCGAGCGCAACCACATGCGCCTCGCTCTTCACATGCGCGAGGATGCGTTCACCCTCGCGCTCCTTCACCGCCCGCACCTCAGCTTCGCTCAGGGTGTCGGGCGCCTTTTCGTCTGCGACCTCGATCATCTGAAACTTGATGTACGGGGCGAGCCGCTTGGCATATTCCTGAATGCCCAGCGTCAAATATTTTTCCTTCAGTTTGCCTACACCAATAATCTGAATCAACATGAAGATTCATTCCTCCTAATCGTCCTGCGAAATAATCTATAAGTAAGATGCTTCAATACATCGTTTGTATCAATATTAAAAGCTAACGAACTCCACACACCTTATCTAGCCCCATTTCGGCTCCTTTAAAATCTAAAGAATCTGAGAAACGCTATTTCAGGCAAAACACGCCAAAAACACAAAAAGAGCGCTCCGACACGCTCTCTTTGCTTCTTGCCTGTGATGTTCATACCGGATGGCAGGCGAGCGAGTGCATCCATGACAGACGCACCAACTGCGGATGCCTACACAGTACGCTAGACGACTAGATACTCGGCCTTTTGTTCGCACTCGGCGCACTTCGCAGGCGGGTCCCAATCGGCAAATTCCGTCTCCTTCAGATCAACGATATCTGGAGCGTCCTCATACTCATCAACAAACATGTCGATGGCGATGTCCACGTGTTCTTTGCATACAACGTACATCCGTTCAAGCATCCTTTCTGTATCCAGCTATGCTCCCGATTCACAACCGCTTATCCATACAGGATAGCCACTTCTCTGTTCTATCACACCTGCAGCGGAAAAGAAACCCCTAGCCCCCATTTATCGTGTCCAACTTCCACCAGTCCTCTCATTTCAGCACAAAAAAAACAAAAAAGCGTCACTTCTCGACACCCCGTTGGCATCCCAAAGTAACACTTCTCCCAATTCCGAATCTATCCCACTCATTCGTTACTATTCAGATTACCGCACATATGAAAGCCATCGTCCTATTGTATTCGAATCCATACTCAATGGATATCGGTCTTACTCCAGCCCCGACTGCGCTTTCGTCAGCAGCTTGCCACCTTGAAACGCAATAACCGCATTGGCTCCCGAACCCCCGGTGCCCTTATAATTGTAGACCACCATATTTTCTGCTTCGCTCAATGCCTCGCCTTCGCCACCAAGGATATCGATAACTTCCTCTACCGCCATGCCAACCTCTAGCTTTTCATACTGGGCAAACGTAATCAGCACCCCATCTCCCTTTCCAGCCGATCCGTTGTTTCCCGAGCCAACAGGTGCTTTACCTCCAGGCTCATTCACCGCAATCACGGTGGTGCTCAGCTCCTCCAGCTTTTTCTCCAGATCCGCGATCTTCTTGTTCTGTTGACTATTCTTCTCGCTCTGGTCCGCAAGTTTCTTCTCCAGACCTGTAATCTGCTCCTGTAAACCACTAACATCAGCAGTCCCTGACGGGGACACCTCAGAAGTACATGCGGACAAAACAAACAGTGCAGATACCAGACTTGTTCCCCCCACCATGGTTTTCGTCAACCGTTTCATTGAATTAACCCCTTCCACTCCAGATTGAGAATACAGATCGACAAACAGATGTTACTCGCACAGCCGCCCATCACCAACACATTCCCAACAGTTTACCATAACTGGAACCCTTTATAACAGAGACTTTGGCTCTGGTCCTAACCTATCATTGGGAAACGACAAAATCCCCACTGTAACCTCATGAATGTGGTTTATATGTAAATCAAGATTAGTGCAATAAAAAAGAGCGGATCAACAAGTTGATCGACTCTCCTTTATTACCCTATTTCTGTGTGCCATGTACATGAAAGCAATTCCCTTTACTCCGGTTTATCCGTGAGCTTCACCGACACCTTCTCGGCGTTGCCATCCCGGTAAAAGGTGATTTCAATCGTATCGCCGATCTTCTTCTTATCGTACAGATATTTCCGCAGATCAAGCGTAGAGGTAATTTTTTGCCCATCAAATTCCGTAATGACGTCATTCAGCTTCATGCCCGCATCGGATGCCGGACCGGACGCTTCCAACACGACCACACCGCTATCTACGTGGGATGGGAGCTTCAGGTCTTTACGCTGCTCGTCATCCAGTGGGGCGTACGGATTACTCAGATCGACGGTATATACGCCCAGATATGGACGAGATACTTTGCCATTCAGCAGCAGGGAATCCACCGTTTTCATCACTTCGTTCATCGGAATCGCAAAGCCGAGGCCTTCAACGCCTGTATCCGAGATCTTCATCGTGTTGATGCCGACCAGTTTGCCGTTCAGATCGGCCAGTGCCCCGCCACTGTTGCCTTCGTTAATCGCCGCATCCGTCTGGATCACGTTTTGTTCCCAGTCATACACACCGTCCTGATTAATGGATACCGGCAGAATCCGATCTGTGTAACTGACAATACCGGATGTCAGCGTACCGCCCAGACCGAGCGGATTCCCGATCGCCAGCACCGTTTGACCGCGCTGAAGTTTGCTGGAATCACCAAGCTCTGCGGCTGGACCGATGCCCTTATCATCTTGCACAGACAATACCGCAATGTCACTAACCCGGTCTTTGCCCACCAGCTTCGCTTTATGCGTTTCCCCGTCCACCGTAACAATCTCCAGATCACTCGCACCTTCCACGACGTGATGGTTGGTCATGATGTAGGCTTTGCCATCTTCCTTTTTGAAAATGACCCCTGATCCCAGCGCAGAATCTTCCATCGACAGGCTGCTGCCCGTTTTATGGTTCACGATGCTCACCACGGAAGGGCGAACCTTCGCAGCTGCCTGGATAATCCGGTCGTACGGATCAGCCGCCTGCGCTGTCTGTGTACCGTCTCCGCCGTTCCCTGCAGCGTTCGCTAGAGGTAATGATGCAGGCTGCATAATAAAGCTGAACAGCGTAACGGTCACGATGGAGCTGATTACCGAACTGATCACGGCTACCTTGACCGTGGAGCTAAAACCCGAGCGTGACTTGCGTGGATTCTGCCAGCGGTCCCGTCCCCTGCCCCTGCCTCCAGGGCGAATGATCTGAAGTTTACCTTTCTGTTCAGGTTCGGCGCGTCTTGATACTTTGGTTGAATAAAAATCGTCTCCAAACAATCCCATCGTGATCCTCTCCCCTTCGTTGTCACGCATCAAGACCCTGACTGCCGCCCGATCGTTGTCGCATGGCCAACGACTGTGTCCTTACGTTACCCCACTCCGGCCACAGCCGAGCTTCCGATCGCTGTTACTCACAAATTTTATTAATTACCCTCTAAATAAGGTGAAAATTTGTTCATAAAGGCGAACGCTTCGCTTCTCCAGCTTCGTTCTGTGTCCTCCGTTACGCGTGTACCGTAAATACCAACTCATTCTTCCATGCGTTCCTGCATAAAAACTCGTTTTGCATATCGCTGCCATTCCCGCTAACTCGGAATGAAGCGTCTATGTACAACAGAACGGACATCCCATTCTGCTTGTGACTCTATCAGAAATGCTCTCGCATTCTACGACATGCCTTTTTGCGCGCAAAACAGCCTCTACTATAAAAGCTCCTTATATACTAAACACGCCAAATCTTAAAAAGTTGCATATTTACGAAGATTAACGGAAATTTCCGCTATAACGCGCTTAACAATAAAGGTCCCTAGTATCTATCACCACAAAATCCAGTTGGCTAAGCGCAATTTTGCCTATTCCCGTGAACTTTTTCATCTTCTTAAGCAAAATGCAGTCCCTGGTTCAGCATACACGTCCCTTACGTGTAATTATAGCGGCAAAAAGAGGAATGTTTTCCATCAAGCCTGACTACAATAATAGTAAAAGACAATTCGAAGCTTCATAGAAGGAGGATTCACATTATGGATCGCACGCGTACACTCACAGCCATGGATGAAGTTCATATGGCGGCCAAGCTGGCCGATCTCAAGGAAGAGCATTACCGCAACACCCTTGCCCTAAGCACGATTATTGAACTGCTCGTCGACAAAGGCATTCTGACCCGCGAAGAAGTAGAGCGCAAAGCTACCGAACTCGACAGCTTTATGGCTCACCCACCCTATCCCATGGCGTAGGCCGATCATAATACGTATCACAGAGCTTGAACTCATGATCCCGATAAAAGCAACCACGGCTCTCCATCGCATCACGCACGGTCATTTTCGCCAAGTCCATCATATTATGATCCCGGCTCAAATGTGCCAGATACGTGCGCTTGATGCGTCCGTTCATCAGTTCACTAAGCGCAGCTCCCGCCGCTTCGTTCGACAAATGCCCAATGTCGCTCAGAATGCGGCGCTTGGTGTTCCATGGATACCGCCCCATGCGCAGCAATTCGACATCATGATTCGCCTCCAGCACAAGTACATCCGAATCCGAGATCGCATCGCGAACCTTGTCGCTCATATATCCGAGATCCGTCGCAACGGACAGCTTCTCACTGCCATCATCGAATGTGTACCCTACCGGTTCCGCTGCATCATGGGAGATGCCGAAGGATTCCACGCGAAGGGAGCCAAAATCATGCTTTTCACCGGTCTCAAATACCCTCCGGTTTTCCTCTGGAATCGCCCCAACGGACTTCTCCAGTGCCGCCCACGTATTCGTATTTGCATAGATTGGTAAATTATATTTCCGAGACATCGCGCCTAGTCCTTTAATGTGATCGGAATGTTCATGTGTAACCAGAATCCCGTCCAGCTCCGTTCCCGAAATCTCCCGTTCCAGAAACAATGCCTCCAGCCGCTTCGCACTGAGACCTGCATCAATCATGAGGGATGTGCCCCCATGCTGTATAACCGTGGCATTCCCTGTCGAACCGCTGGATAACACGGTAAAATAAATCCCCATAACGCATTACTCCCCTGGTTTGTCTGTCTTGGGACTGAATACATCCCCACTGATGCCCTGCACGTACAACACTTCGCCACTTTCCAGCACGAACCGCCATGCCGGCATCGCCACCTGCATATCTGAATTGAACAACTGGCCGTAATAGCCCAACTGAATATCTTTGACAATCGCATCATTTGGCAAAAA
This sequence comes from Paenibacillus marchantiae, assembly GCF_028771845.1. Taxonomy (NCBI): domain Bacteria; kingdom Bacillati; phylum Bacillota; class Bacilli; order Caryophanales; family Paenibacillaceae; genus Paenibacillus; species Paenibacillus marchantiae. The sequence continues at coordinate 1,091,269 of NZ_CP118270.1, forward strand.
GTTCTCGATCAGCGTACCCAGCGCCTTCGACGCCGGAAGCACCTGCTGATCGCTTTCCTCCGCTGTCGTAATCCGCACCGGAGTCTGACGATAACCCGTAATTTTCTGATCGCTGTAGAATAACTCCAGACTAACATTGAAGAGCGGCCATTTGCCATCCACCAACGGATGAAGCACAAATGCCCCATCCTCCGCCATCAGCTGATCCCATCGATACGTACCGATCTGGGGAATCTCGTTCTGTAGTGCATCCTCCAGCTCGCTTTGCGAGAAGATTAGCTTGCTGTCAACGGTGTTTTCCAGTTCAACATCAATGCCTGTCTTGTTATCTTCAATGAACTCATACGACAGCTTCGGCAGCTTCGGCGTCTCATTCGGAATAGGAGCCAGCACCTGAATGCCCTTCTCCTCCATCGCCTGCTGTGTATTATCTGCCAGTGAGGTGAAGTCCAGATTGGCTCCGGCCGTCTCCCGCGCATCCATCCAGATCTGGTATCCCAGCACCAGATTGAGCAGCAGGAAGGCATAGATCAACACATTTTTCGCCCGTCCCCAATCCAAAACATCCACCTCCATCATTAGACTTCTTGAAATACTTTCTAAAGTTGCCCAACCTGCCACCGCTACTTTAGTCTTTTATAGACTTTGAACATAAAACTCCACGATAACGAGGGGGGCAGAAAAAACCTGGAGAAACGTAGTGCTCGCCTTTATTCTCGGATTTCTCCCTTTAACTAAAGGGAATCAATGAAATCTGGGAATAACAGCGATCGGAAGGTTGTTCTGACCGCGGAGTGGATAGTGCAGCCCACCTTATGTTTAATGACTATAACCCATCAAGAAACGGTGGTCTCCTCCCCGTTTCCAAATCGAATTACCCACACCGGTATCAGCTTCAGTCCATCCTCAATGCTGGATGGACGGTAAGCCGGATACACGTCTACGACCTTACGATTAGTACCCGCCACCTTCTGGATGAGCGCCTTCAGCTTGTCCCCACCGGGCAGGGTGACCGATTTCTTCGTCTCCGCGCCTTCGTTCAGATATTCGAGCGAACGTTCATAGCTGGATACCGTCTCCTGCTGCATCTCCATGCTGATCGTGCCGAACCGGAACTGCATCGAGTCCATAATCGGGAAGCTGCTGTAATATTGCTGGAACTGAAGTTTCGTCTTTGTATCGGTTGTATCCAGCATCATGCGCGAACGACCTTTCCAGCCGCCATGCTGATTCACAAAATCAACCGCGGACAGCGCATCCTTCGCTGCATCAATCTGTCCCGCAGGCGGCGCCGCTGGATCGGTGTAGCTAATCCAGCGCTGTTCTTGCTTCACTTGCAGACTGCGCTTGCTGTCTGTATAGATCTCCGATCCATCTTTTTCCCGAATGTTTCGGGTCATGCTTGGATCAAAGAATAGGCTGCGCTGCATTTGTTCGACAGTGAACTGGCCTGTAGGCACGTCAGCCTCAATCGTTTCCAGTGCTTCAGCCGGGATATAATATCCGCCGTCCATCAGCGTATAAGGTGTCCAGCTGCTGCCGAAGTCGACATGCTGCTGCACGTCCTGTACTGTCAGATCCGCCTGCGTCGCCTCGTAGACCACATCGCCTTTGGAACTGAAGAACAGTGCGTGAGCCTTTGTTTCATTTTTGGCCGTATAAATCGAGATTCGGTTAATCGTTTCCCCTTGGAAGAGGGAGTCTGTCCCGAGCCGCATCACACGCTGTAACAACGCTACAGGGATGCCTTCCTTGAACGACAGTTCAAAGCCAGGATTCTCCTTACGAATCTGATCCCAATGGACCGATTGCACACTCCGACGCTGGAAATCATCAAACGTACGCCCCTGCAACCGTGAATAAATCAACTGATAGAACGTATTGCCCGGATAAAACACCGTATGTTTGTCCTCTCCCAGATGAATAACCATCTGATCCGGGAAAATTAAATCTTCAATATTGCGCTCCTGGCCCATATTCTCGGTTTTCACATAGTTCGTCTCTGACGTCACAATCGAATCGCCCCCACCGGGCAAACGATAGATTAAGAAGTAACTTTGTACCAAACTGGCAACGACGAGGGAAGCAAGCACCAGCGATTTAATCCGCTCTTTCAAGGTGCTCACCTCCTTCCTCACGCATGGGCAGTGTGAACGTTACCGTTGTCCCCACGTCCACCTCGGACTCCAGTGAGATATTGCCGTCATGGGCCTTCACAATTTCCCGGGCAATGGACAATCCAAGCCCTGTGCCGCCCATACTGCGGGAACGAGCCTTGTCTACCCGATAAAACCGTTCAAAAATGCGGTCCAGATCCCGCTGTGGAATCCCCATCCCCGTATCGGTCACTGATATGGCGAGAGTATGATCATCATTGCGTCTGGCTGCGATTGTAATCGTGCCACCTTCAAGCGTGTATTTCAGCGCATTGGACACAACATTATCAAGCACCTGATCAATTTGGTCGCGATCCAATGGAACCGCTGGAATCCCGTTCTCTACAGAAAGCACAGATTGAATATCCTTCTGATGCATCTGAAACGAAAAACGATCCGACACTTCTTCCAACATCTCCATGATGTCGGTTGGCTGTTTGCGCAGCATCGCTTCCTTGGAATCGAGCCTGGACAGATGCAGCAAATCCGTAACCAAGCGAATCATACGCTCCGTCTCATTCTGGATTACTCCAACGAATCTCCCAGCGAGCTGCGGATCTTCCAGAGCTCCATCATCCAGCGCTTCTGCGTAGCTCTTGATGGTGGTCAACGGTGTACGCAGCTCATGAGAGACATTCGCCACGAATTCACGCCGTGAAGCTTCCAGTTCTTCCTGCTCCGTAACGTCCTGAAGCACAGCGATCGTACCTGTAATGCCTAGCTCCCGGCGATGAACCGGTGTAAACGTCATGCGGATGACAACGGGATCTTCCTGTCCCGCAGGCGCAATCTGAAGCAGCGTCGAACCCGTAAATCCACTCGCTAACGCTTCCGCATCTTCCGGATCAATGCCCAGCAATACCGCAAAATGCCTTCCTTCAATGTCCGCCGGACGCATGCCCAGAATGCTGCTGGCACGGCGGTTCACCAGAATGACTTTGCCATATTCGTCCGTGGCCACCACGCCATCACTCATGTTGGTCAGAATGGACGTGAGCTTCTCCTTCTCCTCTTCGTTCTGGGAGAGTGCATCCCGGAGCCTGCTCGTCATATAGTTAAATGCCCGGCTAAGCTGTCCAATCTCATCCGTTCCGAATACAGGGGTCTGCTGATCAAAGTTTCCTTCTGCGACCGCCGTCGCCCTTCGGGTAACCTCCTTGATCGGCTGCGTTATCGTATGTGACAGAATGACACCAAGCACTGCGGTTAATACCAAGGCAATCAAAATGCCGGAGATAAAAATCTTGTTAATGCCCTCCATTGTGGCATATAACTCATTCATCGAGGCGGCGATGTAGACCGCGCCGATAATCTTGCCGCCGGACAGCACCGGCTTGGCAACGACCTTTTTGCGAACATTATCCTCGTCCACGATATATTCCTCATTGTCCCGAATGCCTTGAAGCGCACGGCTGACAACGGTCTGGGTGTTTTTGCGTCCAACATAGTCTGAATGGGAACTTAGCGAGGTGGTCAGCACTTTGCCACTGGCATCCAGCACCTGAATCTCGGCGCCGTTAATGTTGAACAGGTTGTTTACCAACACACGCAGGTTTTCCGTTTTGTCCTCGCCAGCCTCGGCTTCTCCACCAGCCATCGTCTCTCCCACAAGCACAGACAGCATCTCAGCCCGTGCCTGCAAATCCTCAGTGAAGTTGCTGGTCAGCGAGTTCTTCATCGCACTCACAAAATAAACGCCGATCAATTGCATCGCAATCAGAATCAGCAGTACATAGATAATAATCAGTTTCGCCTGAATCGTTCGAAAGAACGAAAATCGCGAGAAACGCCCCATTATATCCCCACGCTTTTGGGACTGCGCACGAGATAACCCAGCCCGCGGCGAGTCAGAATCGTTTCTGGTTTGCTCGGGTTCTCCTCAATCTTCTCACGCAGACGACGAATCGTAACATCAACGGTACGTACATCCCCGAAATATTCATATCCCCATACAGCTTGCAGCAGATGTTCACGTGTCATTACCTTGCCGGAATGCTTCGCCATATAATAGAGAAGTTCGTACTCACGGTGAGTCAGATCCAGCGGTTCGCCGCCTTTGTAAGCTGTATACATGTCCATATCAAACGCCAGATCAAATAAACGCATGACCTGTTTCTCTTCGTCTTCCGGCGCTTCAGCCGTAATGGCAGGCTTCTGCCGTCTGCGCATCTGTGCTTTCACCCGGGCGAGCAGCTCGCGCGTACTGAAAGGCTTCGTCACGTAATCATCCGCACCTAGCTCCAAACCGAGCACCTTGTCGATCTCCCCATCCTTTGCGGTCAGCATAATGATCGGCATCTCCAGATGGGCACGCACCTCGCGGCACACATCCATACCATCCTTACCTGGCAGCATCAGGTCCAGCAGCATCAGATCCGGCTTCTCGGATAACGCCAATTCAACCGCACGAATGCCATCAAATGCGCAGATGACCTCGTACCCCTCTTTTTCCAAATTAAACTTCAGAATGTCCGCAATGGGCTGTTCATCGTCCACCACCAAAATCTTCCCCTGCATCGGCTGTCTTCACCCCTATATCCTGCTTAATCCGCCTTAGCGGTCTATCTCTCTTAATCAACTTATATAAATTGTGTTTCCTACGTTTTCATTGAATATAGTTCATATCATATGGCTTGTTGCCTATAGTCTATAGTTTAACATACCTGAAGCACCGTCACATCCCGATCAGGGCCAATGTGCAGCCCAAACTGAAAAATTTTTACAGCAGCAAAAAACAAGGCCAGCATCAACTGCCAACCTTGCCCTGGATTGCGATATAACTAGTTCAAGTATGTCAACGGATTTTCCACCGTTCCGTTCTTGATAATCTCGAAATGCAGATGCGTTCCGGTCGAACGGCCCGTGTTGCCCATTACGCCGATGCTCTCACCTTTTTCAACGACTTGTCCAACCTTAACACCAATGCTGTTCAAGTGCCCATAAAGTGTTTCGTATCCATTACGATGGTTAATAATAATAACATTGCCATAACCACTCTTCTGTCCTGCAAAAGTAATCACGCCCTCATCAGACGCTTTCACGTCACGGTTACCGACAAGATCGACACCTTTGTGCTGGCGACCCCAGCGTTGTCCAAAGCTGCTGCTCATCGTAGCGTTCGATACCGGCCAAGCAAATTCACCTGTACCTTCACCGACCACTTTGGTTCCACTCAGAACTACTTCAGTAACCGCTGATTTGATGACTTCCTGGCCAAGCCATTCTTCCTGAACGACTTCACCATTTTCCTTCGTTATCCGATATTGCATGCTTTTTAGACCGCTTTGACCTGGACGCACCACTTTGGTTGTGCCTGCTTTGAGCTCAGCACTTTTGCGTACTTCCACTTGTGGTTTAATCTCAATCTGTTCAACCACCTGCTCTACCGATTTAACAGTAACGGCTGGTTTTGGCACCGTCAGTGTAAGCTCGTCCCCAATTTGCAGCGACGTTTCTTTGATGCCCGGATTATGTTTGCGAATCTCACTTTGCGTAATTTCGTATTTGGCAGCAATGGAAGAGATCGTATCTCCTTCACGCACGACATAAGTTACAGGCGCGTCTTTACCAACGGTTAAAGCTTCAACCGCCTCGGATACATCCCATATTTTGTTTGGATCAGCCTTCACCACATCTGTCGCTACATCTTCCTTGATGCCCACCGACTTCAGCGTAGTACTCGGCCCCTCGGCTTTCTTCGATGAGTTTGCCGATACCGACTTCGTCTTGAGCGAACTGCGCACAGCCGATGCCGATATGTACTTGTTCTGCACTTGTTCCAGAATCGCGTCTGCTGTTGCCTGATCCTTCACAATGCCGATTACTTCACCGTCTACCTTGAGCTCTACACCCTTGGCATAGGCGGTAAGCATGTCGCCGAGCTTGTCCAGCGTCTCATCGCTGTTCACTACGGGTTTGTATGCTTTAATGGTTTCGGTCGTGATGCCATCTGTGTTCAGCACCATTTCCGCTTCTGGATATTTATTTTGGAATTCCTCAGTTTTGTCTGCAAATAATTTCTGTAATTGCGTCTCATCCGTGATGGTGCCAATCTCATTTCCTTTAACCATCACTTTATAATATGGGACGGTGTTTGCAGCAACGTATTGTTTGCCTGCGAATCCGATCGATGCAGCGATAAATAAACCACATGCTGCTGTAATGATCCATTTGCGCGAGGCCAGAACGCGCTTTTTATTACTACTGAAGTTGGACATGCTCATGTTGTTTTTGTCTTCGGCCGTCCGGTGTTCCCCGGATTGTTCGTGTTCCCGGTTCTTGCCCGGTTGGCGTATGCCTCTGAAACCTTTCATGATTCTCTCCTTTTCAGCACTTCTCAGTTCGCATTTCTGTCAAGACATCACCCACTGTGTCTGTCCCATGCTTGTCGATATTTGTATTCGGGTGTCCGCAAATCAGGACTTTAGCTGCGCTCGTAAAAGTGTCAAAATTTTAACCTTTTATCACACCCGTATACTTTAACACAGGTTTTACACTCATTTCAACTGTACACGTCATAGCGCAAAGCCGCGCCACGCTTGGTTTTCCTGTATTATCCATAAGATGGCAGAGCAGAACTCTTCCCCATAACGCCTCTACTTCAGGTATACTATGTACTTTTGATCATTTTTTAAGACTAGGTTCTAAGACCCACTGAAATGTGTTTTCTTTTTCATAAAAATACAAACTGAAATCCCTCGCCAGATCATCTCTGGTGAGGGATTTCGTTAAACTCTTGCTATAGAGTGCCTCATATTGGCTGGATTGTATGCTAACCAATTTCTGCTTTTATTTCATTGCCCGAATGGCCTCATAAATTAAATTTCTCTGATTTACCGCTCAGGATTCGATCTTTCGATTCCTTTATGAATATTCAGCAAAGGGTCGCAGATTTACGGATTTCCCTATATGAACTTAGTTTATTCCGCCTGAAGGACTTCCATTAGATTATCGTATTCTTCGCTCGTCAGATACTTGGAGATCACCTGCTCAATATCCCGCAGCTCCTGCTCAGTCAGGCCGCCTTCCATGGCGCCTGAGATTTGCTGCATCTCTTTCTGGGGCAGCTTGTTCATCAGCAGACTGAAAATCTTTTCTTTTTCCTCCAACGGCAGCTTGTCCTTCTTGCCTGTGATGTCATCCGGAGATACTACAATCTCATCATTCCCTGAAGAAGGCGTGCCATTGGAATTCGTACCTGATCCGTTGCCCGATGCTGTACTGTTGCCAGGCGTTGTCCCAGAATCGCTACCCGCATTTGTGCCAGCATCTGCGTCTGTTCCCGTGCCTGAGCTGCCCCCTGGGCTAGATCCCGTAGCAGAAGAATCCGTTCCTGAGCCTGCTCCTTGACCATCGTCTGTTCCCGTACCCTGTTCAGAGCTGTTGCCTGTATTCGCGCCTGTTTCTCCACTTTCTGTTCCATTGCCCATGACAGATATCGCATCTTCTGGAACGTGTTCCTCCTCCGCTCCTGCCGGCTGATCTGTCGTGCCCGTTCCTGGCTTCTTCTCTTCACCGGACTTACCACCTAATGCACCCTGAAACATGGCCGTTAACCCCATGGGCTGGCCTTCCCACTGAATATTGAAACTCGCCAGCAGCGATTTTACATATGACTGAACGATTAATCCGGTTGTCAGCAGGGTCAGTGAACTGACCAGCATCACGGTAAGCAATATTTTAATGAACCATTGAAGCAACTTCATTCCCGTTCTCTCCCTCCGTTTTCCGACCCCATATCACATTCGATGTTTCAGGATCTATGAGTCTACTGTTAACCAGTATTGACGGAAATCCGGGGATTATATCAGGAAGGCGTGCGAAAAACCCCAGCCATCGCTGTTTAAGCGATAACTGGGGCTCTATGATGCCTATATAGGCATATCATTTGGATGAACGTTTACTTCGTATTGCCGAGTTAACCTAGCTGCTTATTCGTAGATAGGAAGAACTTGATTCGTTTGCTCACGGTTACGGCCTACAGAGAAGATGGCAATTGGAATGCCTGTCAGTTCAGACACACGTTTAACATAGTTCTGTGTGTTCACAGGCAGGTCTTCCAGTTTCTTCGCTGCTGTGATATCTTCGCTCCAGCCCGGAAGCTCTTCGTATACCGCTTCACATTCTGCCAGCATTTTCAAGCTTGCCGGATAGTGAGTGATAACCTCGCCGCGGAATTTGTATCCTGTGCAGATTTTTACCGTTTCCAGACCGGTCATTACATCCAGGGAGTTCAGGGAAAGACCTGTAATCCCGCTCACACGACGTGCGTGACGAACAACGACACTATCGAACCAGCCAACGCGACGCGGACGTCCAGTTACAGTACCGTACTCATGTCCGGTCTCACGAATTTGATCACCGATCGCATCATGCAGTTCTGTCGGGAAAGGACCATCTCCTACACGTGTTGTGTAGGCTTTAGCCACACCGATAACCTGCTGAATACGGGCTGGGCCAACGCCCGAACCGATACATACGCCGCCTGCTGACGGATTGGATGAAGTAACAAATGGATAAGTTCCTTGATCAAGATCCAACATAACGCCTTGTGCGCCTTCGAACAATACTTTTTTGTCCTCATCGATGTATTCGTTGAGCACAACTGATGTATCACGCACATAAGGACGCAGAATTTCTGCGTATCCCAGGTAATCTTTCAGAATTTCTTCTACATCTACAGGCTCGCCGCCATAGACCTGCTCGATTACACGGTTTTTTTCTTTTACCAAATGACGCAGTTTCAGTTCGAACTCCTCCGCATCAAGCAGATCAACCATACGAATACCGATACGAGCTGATTTGTCCATGTAACATGGGCCAATTCCCTTGCCTGTTGTACCGATTTTGTTCGGGCCTTTGCTCTCTTCTTCCAATGCATCCAATACCATGTGATATGGCAGGATGATGTGTGCGCGTTCGCTGATGGACAGGTTTTTGGTCGTAAAGTCATTGTCATGAATATAGTTAATTTCTTCGATGAGTGCCTTCGGGTTGATAACCATACCGTTACCAATTACACATGCTTTGTCTGTGTAGAAGATACCCGATGGAATCATCGTCAATTTATATTTTTTGTTATCGATCAGAATCGTGTGTCCTGCATTGTTACCACCTTGGTAACGAGCAACCACGTCTGCGGATTCCGCCAAATAATCCGTAATCTTGCCTTTACCTTCGTCTCCCCATTGCGTTCCCACTACAACTACCGTTGACATAGTACATACCTCCGTGGGTGCCTTGCGCACCTTTGTATTGGTCTGTCCGTCCTCTATCTCGGCAGGAATTTGAAGTGAAATTACCAGCGGAGAAGCGTGCTAACGGACAGTGAAAATCCCCCTCGGTTTACATCCAAGGGAAGGTTTTCGCTGCTTTAACGCAGCAGTACTAGTGTACCAGTCCCTTTTTTCAAAGTCAAATCAAATGGCGAACAATTAGATATAGTCAAACTCTAATGTTCGGAATTGACTCCATATTGCGACGCAAAAAACCGGCGAAGCCAGTCAAATCTTGCTTGACAGCTAACCCCGGTTACTCGCTACGCGTTTAAATCCAACGCTATATGTCGTATTCACAACGTATTTATGAGTTCATATGATCTAATGGTTGATGCCGGGGACAGACGATTTCACTTCCCTATCGAAGCAGTCTGTGCCTGTCCCCTACATGGCAAAGGCATCATTATGTGCCCGCTCGTAGTTAACGAATTTATTAAAGTTTTTCAGGAAGACCAGTTCCACCGTACCCACCGGACCATTACGCTGTTTGGCGATAATAATCTCGATAATGTTTTTCTTCTCGGTTTCCTGGTTATAGTAGTCATCCCGGTACAGGAACGCAACGATGTCGGCATCTTGCTCGATCGAACCCGATTCCCGCAAGTCACTCATCATCGGACGTTTATCCTGACGTTGCTCTACACCCCGGCTCAGCTGAGACAGGGCAATAACCGGAACTTCCAGTTCCCGGCCAATCTGTTTCAGGGTACGTGAGATCTCGGATACCTCTTGTTGACGGTTCTCGCCGGCTTTACCACGTCCACTAATCAGTTGAAGGTAGTCGATCAGAATCATGCCAAGGCCTTTCTCTTTCTTGAGACGACGGCATTTAGCACGAATGTCAGCTACGGTGATCCCTGGTGTATCGTCAATGTAGATATTAGCTTCGTTCAAGGCTGCAATGCCCATCGTCAGCTTTTGCCAATCTTCATCACCTTTAAAGTCACCCATACGCATGACACCCGCATCCAGATTGGCCTCTGCACAGATCATACGCTGTACGAGCTGTGCGGCTGACATCTCCAGACTGAATATCGCAACTGTCTCCTGCGCCCGAATGGCTACATTCTGAGCGATATTCAGGGCGAAGGCGGTCTTACCTACAGATGGACGTGCCGCTACAATAATCAAGTCACTCCGCTGGAATCCGGCGGTCATCTTGTCCAGATCGATGAACCCGGACGGAATGCCCGTTGTGGTGCCCTTGTTCTGATGCAACGTCTCCACACGGTCGAATACTTCCATCAGAACATCCTGAATGGCTATAAAACCGCTACTGGAACGTCGGTTGGAAATCTCCAGAATGCGCCGCTCTGCTTCTCCAAGCATAGCCGCGACATCCTCACCGCCCGTGTATCCTTCACTCACAATTTGCGTAGCTGTACGAATCAGGCGACGCAGCATGGATTTCTCTTCGATAATCTGAGCGTAATAATCCACGTTCGCGGCAGTCGGAACACCATGAGCCAGCTTCGCCAGATAACTGACGCCGCCGATGTCCTCAAGCTCGCCTTTATCCTTCAGTAGCGAAGTCAGTGTCACGAGGTCAATCGGTTGATTTCCCTCGCCAAGCTGGATCATCGCTTCAAAAATTAATTGATGGCGTTTATCATAGAAATCCTCGGTTTGCACCCGTTCCATCGCTGTAATCAGGGCTTCGCCCTGCAACAGGATTGCACCCAGCACGGCCTGTTCGGCTTCCAGGTTCTGTGGGGGAATCCGGTCGAATAACATTTCGCCGCCCATCTTACTCCTCCGTTACCTGTACCTTCAAGGTAGCCTTCACTTCAGGGTGAACCTTGACGGTGACTTGCGTTACGCCGAGTGTGCGAATAGGCTCGTCCAGTTCAATTTTGCGTTTGTCGACTTTCAGACCTTTCGCTGCCAGAGCTTCTGCGATTTGTTTGCTCGTGATTGCACCGAACAGACGGCCGCCTTCGCCGGATTTTGCTTTCAGTTCAGTCACTTCAGCTTCAAGCTTTTTAGCCAGAGCTTCCGCTTCTGCTTTCTCTTCCTGCTTACGTCTGTCTTCCGCTGCCTTCTGGTTGTCCAGTGTTTTCATATTTCCGTCTGTTGCTGGACGTGCGATTCCCCGTGGCAGAAGAAAGTTCTGTGCGTATCCCTCGGACACTTCCTTCACTTGTCCTTTTTTGCCTTGACCCTTCATATCTTTTATAAAAATGACTTTCATTCGAACAAACCCTCTTCCTTTTCGATTTCAGCCAGTACGTTCGTCAGCCGTTTTTCCGCCTCTCCAAGCGTTCCTTCAAGCTGCACGGCAGCATTCGTTAAATGTCCGCCACCGCCCAGTCGTTCCATGACCACCTGAACATTCATGCGCCCCAGCGATCTCGCGCTGATGCCAATCAGTCCATCCGGGCGTTCACTAATGACAAATGAAGCGACCACGTCGGTCATATTAAGCAATGTGTCCGCCACTTGGGCGATCATCATCTGTGGAATCTTGTTGCCAGGGTCCGTGACCGCCAGCGCAATGTTCCCGTATACCATTTTAGCATGCTTTATGATTTCTGCCTTAGCAATATATTCTGACAGATCTTCTTTCATAAGCCGCTGGATCATAATGGTGTCTGCACCACTGCGACGCAGGAAGCCTGCCGCTTCAAACGTTCTCGATCCCGTATGGAGTGCAAAATGCTTCGTATCCACCGTAATCCCGGCTAATAACGCCGTCGCTTCCAGTGGAGTGAATTGTACCTTGTCATGAATATATTGGAGAAGCTCAGTCACCAATTCTGCTGCCGAAGAAGCATATGGTTCCAGATAGATCAGAACTGCATCGTTAATGAATTCTTCACCCCGACGGTGGTGATCCACAACCACGACACGCGTAGCGGATTGAACCAGCTTCGGCTCCATTGTCATGGATGCCTTATGTGTATCGACAACAACAAGCAGCGTATGCTCCGTCATCATCTGGGTTGCCTGTTCCGGCGACACAAAGGCTTTGGACAGCTTCTCATCCTTATTCACCTGTTCCATCATGCGTTCAATGGAAGGGTTGGGTCCATCCAGTACAATTCGTGCCTCCACATTGTACAGACTCGCCGCTTTCCATACCCCAATAGACGCGCCAATCGCATCCATATCAGGCATTTTGTGACCCATGATAATCACTCGGTCACTCTCCTGCATCAGATCACGCAATGCATGTGCGATAACCCGAGCTCTTACCCGAGTACGTTTCTCCACCGCGTTGGACTTTCCACCGTAAAAGGACAACCGCTGTCCAGATTTTACGGCAGCCTGATCACCACCACGGCCAAGTGCCATATCCAAACTGGACTGAGCCAATTCTCCCATCTCACTGATGGTATCCGAGCCAAATGCCAGTCCAACACTTAGTGTCATCGGCACCTTAAGATCAGCCGTCATCTCCCGGACTTCATCCAGGATGACAAATCGGCTCTGCTCCAGTTCCTGCAAAGACTTATAATTCAACATCATGAGATAACGATCAGAAGAGAGGCGGCGCAGGTATACCTCATACCGTTTCGCCCAAGACGTAATCTCGCTTGTTACACGGGCAATCAGCGCAGTCCGCTGCTGGTCGTCCATGCCCTGGGCTGCTTCGTCCAGGTTGTCGAGAACCAGAATGCCCAGTGCCATGCGTTCATTCTCATATTTATCACGAAGAATGGCTAGCTCCGTAATCTCGTAAACATATACATACCGCTCTTGCGGATTATGAATAACTCCATAATATCGATCATCCAATTGGAATTCGTCGTGAAGCTCCTTAGACGGCTCCTTGGTCCCATCCTTTTTTTCCTTCGGTTGAGGAAGTTTGGGAAACAAATTTTGCAGCGGATTACCTACCATCGTCTTCTCTTGGAACATGTCCGCGACGAAGCGATTATGCCACTCTACGGTACGATCTTCGCTGTACAGCACAATACCGAATGGGAGCATGCTGACCGCTTCCCCCTCCATTCGTTTGATCCGAATGGAAAGGCCATTAATGTAGTCGTTAAGCTCACGACGGAACGCGAGCTCCGCCTTAATCATGACGATTCCCAGCGCCGAAGCCAGTATCAGACTAATCAAACCAAGCGTCCAGTTGTAGATGGTCACGAACATAACAAGCAGAAGCAGCAGTATGAACGCCCATACGGTATAGTAGCCGTGCCAGCGTTTCTTCAGAAATTTAGGCATGACTCATCACCCTATCGTTTTGGTTTCGATATTGCCTCGCGAAGCGGGAACGCCAGATCGATAATCCCGATAATCCGCAGCGGTCCAATGAAGAAGACTGCTGCCGCCAGCAAATACGGTACAACCGGATTCCATTTCTTTGCATGTGAGAGAAAGAAGAAGAATCCGATGGCTTGAATCATGAAGCCCAAATTGATTAGAGGCGACAAGTTCATGGCGATCATGGTCCAGTACGTTCCGTCACTCTGCCTGGATATCACTTCGAACAACAATGCCAGGAAGTAATACCAGATCAGGGCACGCGGCATACGCCATTCACGCGCAGGTGGAAATTTCGGTACAACCACGCCCATTACGTTTAGAATCGGACGTGCAATGAGATGTGTGATTAGAGCCATGACCAGAGACGTGACCACCAAGGCGAATGGAATCATAAGCTGCGTCTGTCTTGCGACATCCTGAGTCATTTCAGGTGTCCATACAAACCCATTTACCATCTGACTGGATGTATTCGTCAGGGGTTCAATCGTCAATCTGACCACATCATCAATATAACTCGACAAATCAAATTGGAAGATTACACTTCCAATCAACAGGAGCAACAGATACTCGGCCAGCATGGCTCCACTTCCTGCCATTAGGGCGAACAGGGCCGATTTCTTTTTCTTGTAAGCATTGCCCATAACAATGGCGGGCAGGGTGAACAAAAGCAGTAATAACAAATAAATCGGACTAAATATGACCAAAATGATCGCCACTGGGACGAGATGCCATATAAATGATTTTACCGGTAATGAAGCAAACAAAATAACTCCAGGTATCATCATGAAAAATATGGCCAAAACCGATAAAGGAGTTAACAGCGAAAGTAGCAAGAGCAGATAAACTACGCTCCAGACAGCTGATTTAAAGCTAAATTTCAACAAATTCACCTCTTACGCATGTGATCTTCTAGCGCGGAAATATCTTGGTACCAATCTTCCAACTGGTGACCTTCCTGTTTATGCTTTTTCAATTTCTCAACAAGCAGTGCATCCAGATCCTTGAAAGGAATACCGAGCCTGCGGCCCAATATGTAACTACTCATCATCAAACTGGCGAGACTGTCCCCGATTCGGGTTGTACTGCCTTCCCATAACGCTTTGAATAATCGGGATACCTGATCAAGCACTTCGGTTTTAAGCCATTCAATCACTTTAGCGCGTTTGGCTACATCCAGTTCTTTAGGCATATTGGCGAAAGTCACTCTCCCCCGAAAAAGCTTTATTCTCCATTATAGCATAAAAAGGGGGGCCGCAAAATTACCCCAAAAAGCGGAGAAGTCCTCCGAAACTTATCTCAGGTACTTTGCGGGGACCCCGTACAACGAATTCGTATTTTATCTTGTCGAAAATTCATTTAAGTTCGCTCTTGTTCAGCTCTTCTTAAGTTTAACATGATACCGGACGGCTGTGATTATCCACGCAGTTGCATCAATATCGAATTTTGTTTCGACTTACTTCACTTTCATGGATTCCTTGGCTACAATACCCTCGCAATACTCAATAATCTGACTCCGTCTTACGATCCCGATGAAGCGCTCCATATCATCGACAACCGGCACAAAGTTCTGCACTTTCGCCAGATTAATCAAATCCTCCATGTTGGCTTCAATGGATACCGGTTTGATATCCAGCCGAAGTGGAACGTCCTTAAGCAGGAATTTTGAAGCGTTTTCAAATGTAATCTTTCCCTCGGCGTTCTTCATATACCACAGCAGATCACCTTCGGTAACCGTGCCGATATACTTGCCTTCCTTATTCAAAATGGGCACCGCCGTGAACCGATGATATTCCATCCGTTCCAACGTCTGCCGCAGAGTAGAATCCGACGTTACGCACGTAACTTCTTGTTTGGGCAGCAAAAAAAATGCGATGTTCATACCCTTACGTATCCTCCTTGTGAAATTTCATCAGTCAGCTTATTACATTCAACTTACATAGTACGCATTAGAACGCAAGATGTTCCAAAAGGACATGATTCCTTCTACAAAGTAAAAAAAACAGCAGCCCGCCAATAAACGCACTGCTGATCCTTGTCTAAAACATAACGTCTGTATGGAATTGGTTATTCGATCTTCTGCCGGTCAGGAATCATCACTTCACCGGCTGGGGTCGACTCATCCATCCAGTTGTTAATCAGCTCTTTGGCATATTGGACGTCTTTCTCATCTGCCTTGCCATAATAAATTCCGTTTTTCCGCATTCCTTCGCCCAAAATAGTGAAGCTTGAGATTTGCGGTTTTTCCTGAGTCAGTACCTGTTTGGCCAGATCAATAATGAATGAAGGCTGCATATCCGTCTGGAAACTGTCTCCCATAATCTGAATCAATTCTGGAATTTTGCTGATGGCGTTCAGATTAAGCATCTCATTCGCCATGGCATTCAGGAAAATCTGCTGCCGCTTGGTGCGATTAAAATCGCTATCCTCACGGTATCTTACATAGTAAAGTGCTTCCTGCCCGTCATAGATCGGCTTACCGCCTTCTATTGTGAACTGCACATGTTCCGGGTTCTTGTTCACTATGTCCTCATCAATCGGCAGCTTCACGCCACCAAGTGCATCAACGACTTTTTTGATCCCGTCAAAGTTAATCGTTGCATAATAACCTACATCCGCATCGAGAAATTTCTCCACCGTATTGATAGACATATTCTCCCCACCGAAGGCGTAGGCATGCGCGAGCTTGTCATAATCATCCTCACCATCCTTGTTGGCATCACGTCCAACAATCTGCACATAGGTGTCACGAGGTATGGATACCAGGAGTACGCGGGATTCTTTCGGACGAACAACGGCATAGATAACCGTGTCTGAGCGCCCACGTGTTTTCTCATAGGCACGTTTGTCTGAGCCTAGCAGCAATACCGAGAACGGTTCTTTGCGATATACTGTTGGGTCAGGCGTATTGTTGCCCTCCTGAGGGACATAGGAACGAGACAATTGGTCTTCAACTGAACCAGCGAGAAACAGATCGAAGGCCGCTACAGCAAGCTGCTGACGAAACAAATAGCCCCCGATTAACAAAACAACGAGCGATACGAGCGTTATATATAGACCTTTTCTTCTTTTCTTCTTCTTATCTTTAGTTCTGCTTGTCATCCATCGATTCCTTCTTCACTGTCAAAATGAAATTCGATACTACTACTATATAAGTTGAATTTAACTTATCCTGACCCCGCAACGGTACAGTGTTAATGATCCGTTCAACTTATATAATTACCATTAAACGTGCGCAATGGCTTGTGACACGGTGTTCTCTGAAGTTTTCTCTATCTCAAAAGAAAACGCCGCTCACGCTCGTTCTATTGTAATCATTGCTGGATGATGAAAAGTTACAATACGGTTAAATTGAAAAGAACAGTGCTCCTTTTTTACTGGCAAAAGGTGCACTGTTCTCTTCATGTGGAATGTCCATCCATTCCATTTGTTGATGCTGTCTCCACCCGATTCCTCTTCTCTTTATGACGCTGTCGCCCTGTAATAAACGCAGCGACCAGCGTGAGTACACTGAAAATAACCGCAGACCAGAACAGTCCACTATAACCCTCGCCGATTGTCTGATGAAGAGCCTGTAGCAACACATCTCGAATGCCCGGATCAGGAATTTGGGATAGTCCTTCTGTTAAGCTGGAAATATCGCTTCCTGAAGCTGCACCGCCGCCAGACGCATATTGTTGAAGCGCTTCGGGCGGCACCTGAATGCCCTGATCTGTGAGACCCTGCTGAATATTGGAGCCCAGGTTGGAGAAGGCACGAGCCAGGAAACCGGCAAAAATGGTTGGCGCGATCGCCATAGCCATCTGACGGAACAAGGAACTGGTCGCTACCGCAATGCCCTTGTTGTTCTCACCCGCTTGCTCAGTAACGAGCACGTTCACTGGAGCTCCCAGCATCATACCGAAGCCAATCCCCACAAGTACACTCGCAATCACGAATTGCCAGATATGCTCTACCCACAGCGGGAAGAGCAGGAAGCCGATAGCCGACAGCAATCCGGCTACAGATAACGTCCAGATTGGCCCTTTGCGGTCAACCAGATAACCGCCACCACCTGCACCAATGCCTGAAGCCAGAGCAAGCGGTGTAAACCAGTAGCCGGAGGCTGTGTTGGATACCCCGAGGTATTGCTCAACAAAACCTGGAATGAAGATCACGGATGCTAGAATGGCTCCTGAGAAAAAGGCAATCAGCAGCGTCCAACGAAAGGACGCAATGCCCAGAAGCTGTGTAGATACAACAGGTTCACGTTGTGATCCTTCCAGCCTTTTTTCAAGAAAGTAGAAGAGAACCAGAATGACCACACCTGCCAGGAAGAAGCCATAGAACATCGGTGAGCCAAGACTTTGCAGCATATTTACGCCATCCAGATTGCTAAAGCTGTACATCAGACTGAGCACACCGAGCGTCATGACCGCGATACCACTCCAGTCCACCGCCTTACGGCTCAGCTCCTGTTCTTCATGAATATAACGGATGCCTGCAATAAACAGCAAAATGGCGATCGGTACATTGATTAAGAACAACCAATGCCAATTCCCCGTAATGTCGAGGATAAAAGCACCGATATTCGGCCCTAGAATCGCCGCAACCCCGTTCATACCTCCCAGAAGACCCAAGGCTGTGCCCTGACGCTCCGCTGGGAACTTGCTTAATACATAAGAGCTCGCAATGATAAAGATCCCGCCACCACCCAACGCCTGGACGACACGAGCAATCAGGAAAAACGTAAACGATGTGCTTAGTGCAACGAGTAAAGACCCAATTCCGAACAAAGCCACTTCAATCAGAAACAGCTTCTTGCGTCCATAACGGTCGGAGAGCTTACCCGCAATCGGCACACTCACCGCAAGTCCGAGCGTATAAAGCGTGATTGTCCATGCTCCCCACGTCGGCGACACGCCAAATGACGCATTTAAAGTCGTCAGGGACGACGTAATAATCCCGTTATCCAGCGCAGCCATAAACACCCCGATAGCAAATAGGATAAGCGGCCATTTCATTTGTTTTTGCATTACACGTTTCCTCCCCGATCAGATTGCAATCCAGTAGCGTAAGGCTGTAATGATACATATATATTAAACCGAACCGAACAATAATGACTCACTGGTCATTTTAAAACAAAATGATTACATATGTCAATTTGTTTATATGCTTGGATACCTCATTCAATTCCCTGCTCCACCAAATAAAACCGTCCCTCAGGTTCGATGGAACCCGTGGGACGGTTTTATTGTTGAACTTAACTACTATTGCTGCATCAAGTGGCGATTCAGGAATTTCTCAATTGCACGATACAAATCCAATTGATTTTCAACATTGCCGAAGCCATGTCCCTCATTGGCTTTTAACATATATGGCACATCTACTCCACGTTTGCGCAGAGCCTCCACGATCTGATCAGACTCAGCCTGTTTCACACGCGGATCATTTGCGCCCTGGACCACGAACAAGGGGGCTTTCATCTGATCAATATGGAACAGTGGTGAGACAGCTGTCAGCAGCTCCTTGTCTTTCTCCGGATCACCCATACGTTCATAGAACATGTTGCGCTCCGACTCCCAGTAAGGTGGCAGTGAATCCAGCAGCGTGAACAGATTGGATGGTCCAACATAGCTAATTCCTGCTGCATAGACTTCTGGTGTGAATGCCAGTCCTGCCAGAGCTGCATATCCACCATAAGATCCACCGTAGATAGCTACACGCTTCGTATCAACCGTTCCCTCTTCAACCAGCCAATTTACGCCGTCTGTGAGATCGTCCTGCATCGCTTTACCCCACTCTTTGTTGCCCGCATCCAGGAATTCCTTACCGTATCCAGTAGAGCCACGGAAATTCACCTGTAGTACGGCATAACCACGGCTTGCGAGAAATTGAATTTCGGGATTGAAGCCCCATGAGTCTCGGGCCCATGGTCCACCATGCGGAACAACAACCAGTGGCAATTTGGAAGCCTCGGCTCCTTGTGGGAGCGTCAGATAACCATGAAGGGTTAAACCATCACGCGACTTGTACGTAATGGGTTTTACATCCGACATTTTACTCTCATCAATCCAAGGTGCGGCGTCAGCTAATTTATCCAGCTTACCTGTCTTGGAATCGTAGAAGTAATACGTACCCATGGATTTGTCGCTATACGCAACGAACAGAACCTGACCTTCTTCACTTATGTTTGAAATGCTTACTTCTTTACCCGGAACTTTCGCCTGGATATCCTGCATCAACTTTTTGAAATCATTGTCGAAGTATTCATAGTTAACCTTGTCCGTCTCATAGACAGCTGCAAGGATTGTGCCTTTTTCTTTAGAAGGAACGAAACTGGATACATCCACATCCTTGTTTTCATAGATGGTTTTCGTTACTTTTTTGCTGCTTGGGCTATATTCGACAATCGCTGTTTTATCCCGCTCTAAATTGGATACAGCATAGATGTTTTTGTTATCATACGTGAACATCACTGGAGCAAATGTTTCTCCGAGCTTGGTGGTCATCAAATTCTCAAATGGTTTATCTTCCGATTCACGATACATTAACGAAGAGACATTACCATCATTCGATATGGCCACACGGATTTTACCCTCATGGTCCGTAAGCCAGCCCGTAATATTGCCCGGGTTCTCTGCAGCAAGCACAGCCTCACCAGTCTTGATGTTAATCCGGTACACGTCAAAGATCCGTGGATCACGTTTGTTCATACCTACTAGAATTTCATCCGGAATATTCTCCAGGGAGTCTACCAGGATCGCTCTTGTATTCGGGTATGGCGTCAGATCCTTGCTGTTCTTACCATCAATATCCGTTACATAAATATGATAGTTCTCATCCCCTGCTTCATCCTTTACATACAACAGCTTATCCTTTGTCGCCCATACAAATCCCGCTATATTGCGTTCTGTCTCACTCGTGATACGTACCGACTTGTCCTGACCATTCTGTTTCACCACGATATTCATTCGGTTGTTCCAAGGCTCCATGTAAGCCAGATGTTTACCATCCGGAGACATCTGGAATCCTGCTTGAGCCGGCTGTTTGAAGAAGTCTTCCAGAGGTGTTAGATCTTCTGACTGCACATCAAGTCCAAGAGCGAGGTACAGCGCATCAGCAAACTCACCATGGGTCACTGAATTTTTGGCGTTAAACGCACTGCCTTCAATAATAAAATGCTGCTTCAGACGAATCGCATCCTCCGTATGTACCTTCGGAATTTGCGCCATATCACTGTATACAACCTGAATGCCATTATCCTTTAGTTCAAATGCCCGAGTAAACAACGATGCCATCTGTGCTCTTGTGAGAGGTGCATCTGGTGCATATCCTTTGGCTTGCCCTTGAATAAGACCACTTTGCTTCAGTGCGTAAATGGCAGGAGCAGCTTCATCCTTAGCTAATACATCTGCAAAACCTGTAAGAGACGCTGGAGCATCCAGTTTAAGTACACGCTGCAGGATGATTGCGGCCTGAGCACGAGTAATTGGCGTTTGTGACTCTTTCATTCCATCTGTTGTGCCATCTATGTATCCCAGTTTCTGTAGTGTCTGTGTTGCCTTCGAAGCAATGGATTCAGCGACTGTCGCCGTAGGCTTCACCGATTCTGCTGCCTGGACCGCTGGTTGAATCAGAGCGATTGACATCGCCATGGTAAGCGTGAGAGCATATACTTTTTTACTCACTACGTTCAAGTTATTTTCCCCCTTTAAAGTGAATTACATAATAATTTGGAATTATACGTAAATTATTTTACCATGATCCACCATAGGTTAACAGCGTAGAACACTCAAGTTCCATTACCCCTTACTTTGAACCGGAAAATCCATAATTGAATAGCTTTCGTGTCTCGATAAAACGTCCCTCACGACTATCCGAACCCAGTACAACGGAGATCAGTCGCTTGCCATTTCGCTCAGCCGTTCCAACGAAGTGATAGCCAGAATCCTCATCATATCCGGTCTTCAATCCATCGTTTCCATCGTAAGCATAGGGTCCGCCAATAGAGGACAGCATCCAGTTGGTGTTGCTCATGTACATTCCTTTTTGGTGCATCGACACCTGCATTTGGCTGGAAACTCTCAATATTTCGGGGTAGTTATTCAGCAGATAACGTGCAAGCTTGCATGCATCTACGGCGGTCATTACGGTCTGCCCTTGTATTTCCTTCGGATGACTCGGACCAAGTAGTTTTTCACTTAAACCTGTTGCATTCGTAAACACCGTCTTGTCAGACAATCCGATCTCTGTTGCCTTCTGATTCATCTTTTGTGCAAAAGTCTGCTCTGTCCCACTGATATGTTCAGCCAGAGCAATAGCGGCATCATTCGCGGAATAGACGGCTACAATCTGGAATAGCTCCTGCACAGTGAATTGCTCCCCTTGTTTCAAACCCAGGTGGCTGCCACCTACTGAGCTTGCATACAAGCTTATATTAACAGGGTCGTCCCAACGCAACTCTCCGTTGATCACAGCCTCCATTACAAGTAGTTCTGTCATCAATTTGCTAATCCCTGCCGTTGCAATTTCTTCGGAACCGTTAAAGTTGATTAGAATCTGCTCAGAGTTCATATCCATTAATACAGCCGATTCAGCCTTAATCCCCGGTTTGCCCACCAGCATGTCCGGTTTTACACCCAAATATATAATAACCAGTAGAGCCAGCAGCATTCCTGCCCGTATCCACCATTTTTTCATCGGAAAATCACCTCTTACAGATATAGACGAAGTGAAGAGGCATTTTGTCTGCAATTTTTATAAAAAAAGTTAAATTTTTTTTATTTTTTTGTTACCAAAAAAAACATGGACCCCATACCCCCATGCCAGAGTGTACGGAATCCATGCTTTACAAGACTTTTTCTATTCATACCTAGAAGAATCTTTTCAATTAGATCTAGCAACCGAATTCTTAAAAGGACCCCAATCCTTATTGTTGCTAATGCTTTTTTATTACTCTGCTACAACCGCTTTATCTGCATTAACTTGAATGTCATTCAGATATAAACCTGTTCCGTCACCAATCGCATAGTTCATTACACGTTTGTTAACCGGTGCTACAACAGCACGGTACAATGTCGGGAATACAGGAACTTCATCAACCATGTACTGCTGCCATTGGTTGTAGATCTCTTTACGCTTGTCTACATCAAACGCTTCAGCAGATACACCTTGTGCGAGCAATTTGTCATTTTCTTCGCTAGAGAATCTGGAGAAGTTATACAGTGCATCACGGCCATACAGACCTGCTGGATCTACGTCAATACCTACGCCCCAAGCAGCTTGATATACATCAATATTTGGATCATCTTTACCTGTGTTACCTACACGGTCATAGAAATTGTTGAACTCAACCATTTCCAGGTTTACTTTCAGACCGATTGCTGCCCACGATTGAACATAGTAACGTGCCAGTGGTTCAGCTGTGTCGCCACCTGTCATCGATACAAAGTTAATTTCAAGTGGGGAACCGTCCGGTTTCGTACGGAATTCACCATCCAGTTTGTAACCTGCTTCATCCAACAATTTTTTCGCTGCTTCTGGGTCATATGCAACACCCGGATTGTTAGAATCATGGAATTCTGGGTGAGACGGCGGAATCAATGTTGTTGCATTCCAACGCAGACCGTTATAGAAACGTTTGCCCACTTGATCGTTATCTACAGCCATCCACATGGCTTTACGCAGATTCTTATCTCCCATTTTTGCTTCAGCATTTGTTACAACTTTGCCGTTGTCAGCATCCCATGTGCCCAGTTTGAAACCGATATAGGTGTAAGCACGATCGATTGCACCCAGGAATTCAACGTTGGACATATTGGCATTGTCTTTATATTGATCTGTCGGGAATGAATCCACGAGGTCTACCCCGCCAGATTTCAATTCTTGAACAACCGTTGTTGGGTTGATTACTTTCAAAGTCACTTTGTCCAGTTTTGGAGCTCCACGCCAGTAGTCATCGTTTTTAACGAAAGTTACAGACTCACCTGGAGTGATTGTTTCCACTTTAAATGCACCAAAACCGATTGGTTTTTCACGTACTTCTTTGGAAGAAGACATTTTCGCTACATCCATATCACCGAAGATATGTTTAGCCAGTGGATATGTCCACACGCCACCTGTCAGCAAGGAAGGTGTAGATTCCTTGTACGTAATGCTGATTTGTTTTTCGCTAAGAACCTTGATCCCAGAGATCGTTTTTGCTTTTCCAGCGTGATAATCATCCATACCTACTACACTTGTAAAGTTGGAATCATAACGTGGACCATCATAAGCCTTGTTACCGATAACTTCATAAGCAAACTGCAAATCTTCAGCCGTTACAGGCTTGCCATCATGCCAGTTTACATTATCACGAATGGTCAGTGTGAACGTTTTGCCATCTTCCGATGTTTCATACGTTGCTGCACCATCGTTGGTATATACATAGTCTTTGTCCCAAGTCAGCAAACCTTCGTCAAACCATTGCAGAACCATTGCATCCGGATTACCGGAGTAGAAGTTAAAATTCAATGTTCCTTCAAACGCAGTATCGGATACCAGTCCATATGTGATGGACCCACCCTCAATTGCAGTGCCTTCATTCGTTTTGACGTTGTTGAAATCTTCGATAGAGTAAACGCCCTCTTCTTTAGTAGGCTTCTCCTCTGTTTTCTTTTCCCCTGTGTTCGTAGAAGGCGTTGGTGTTGCCGCCTCTTTCTCCGAGCACGCCGCAAGCGCAAGTACGAAGACCAACATCATCGTGAAAAATAGTCCCCGTGAAAATAATCCCTTTTTCATGAACCTTTCCTCCCTTTTTTTAACCTCTTCTTTGTCTTGCATCAGTCGCACGCTTCAGGGCCTGTCCGACATTATTTATACTCAACATCAATACCAGAATAAGTACTGACGCAGGTAGCCATATCCACCATCTGTATTCCAGTGTTTGCGGATTACGAGCATAGCTTACGAGTGTTCCAAGACTGGGTGTACTTTCCGGGAATCCAAATCCCAAGAAGGACAGACCCGATTCGAGGCCAATGTTGGCAGCGAGATTCAACGTCATCGTTACGATGATGATGGAGCTAAGATTAGGAAGTACCTGTGAGAGCATAATCTTCAGATGGGACGAACCTAATGTTTTTGAAGCTTTTACATAGTCCAGTTCCCGTTCCTGTAATGCTTTGGAGCGGATCAACCTGGCAATCCCCATCCAGAGAAAAGCTGTCATGATTAATGAGAAAGATACAATATTATATTTGGGTACTGCAGTAACAAACGCGATTACAATCATCAGCATCGGAAGAATCATGAAGAAATCAACAACGCGCATAAACAAGTTATCGATCATTCCACCGAAGTAACCGGATAACAGACCAACCAGGATACCTATACAACCAGTCATTAAAGTGACGATAATACCAATGGTTAGAGAGTTACGTGTACCGATGATCAGTTGTCCGAAAACATCACGACCACCGTAATCAGTTCCCAGCCAATACTGCGCGGAAGGCGGCTCATACAAAGCAAATAAATCTACCTTAACAATTTCAGCTTGATCCAGGATCAAAGAAGTACCATAGACCAGCAGTATGACCAGTCCCAAAAATATGAGCGAGATTAGTGCCACCTTATCTCTGACAAGCTCCCGCCACAAGATACTCAAGCTGGAGGGGCTCTTATCAATTTTCTGTGAAGTTATAACGACATCATTGGCCTTGCTCATCTTATTTTCACCCCGAAATCTTCAAGTTCTTACTTGATCCGTATACGCGGATCAACAATACCCAGAATAATGTCAGACAGCAACGATCCTAGGATTGTAGCTATGCCATATAACAAGACGAGTGCAGTTACTACACTGAAATCCCGAAGAGAAATAGAATTCAGGAACAACTGTCCCATACCTGGATAACTGAATATGCTCTCAATGAAGATGGTACCTCCGATAAGTCCCGTAATCTCATAACCGAAAAATGCGGCGATCGGCAACAGGGAGTTTCTTAAAATATGTCTGTTGTAGATCCGAGATTCCGAGGCGCCCTTGGCTCTCGCAGTAAGAACGAATTCCTTATGCTTGATATCGATAATTTCACTACGCAAGTATTGGACGGTAGATACCGTTGCAATTAATGCCATGGATAGTGACGGTAATAACAAATGATAGAATTTGCTTGTTATATAGCTGAATGTACCTGGTGTAAGTCCAGGTTCCACGCTTCCCCCGGTTGGGAACCAGCCAAAATGGAATCCAAAGATCCATAACATCACCAGTGCGAAGATAAACAACGGGGCTGCAAAGCCCAAATAGGTGTAACCTGTGATCAACCGATCAGACCAGGTATCGTTGTAACGACCACTGATAATGCCAAGTGGAATGGCAATCAGATAAGTAAACACGAGTGTCGCCAGTGCAAGCCAGAACGTATTGGCTACACGCTGACCAATCAAATCAGATACTGGCATTTTGAACCGGAAAGATTGTCCGAAATCGCCTTGTACAGCATTTTTGATCCAATCCCAATACTGTACATACCATGGATTGTTTAATCCCAGTCGTTCCCGCTGTTCATCCAGCGCTTTTGGATCAATACTCGGATCGAGTAATCCGGTAAGTGCATCCCCAGGCATCGCCTTGGCCATCAGAAAGACCAACAGGCTAAGCAAAAAGATCTGAGGGATCATAATGATAATTCTGCGTACTATCGTTTTCCACATATGGTCTTCAACCTTTCTGAGGTAGAGCTACTCGGTGAGTATCGGAAATGGATTGGAGCGAGTATGCCAGCCCTTCCTCATCAAAGAAATTTCGGTATGAATTTTCATACTCGGATTTGACCTGCTGACGGAAGGCTACCATTTCTTCACGTTTGGTTGGGTCCATATCCGGAATGGCTGCAATTAAACGCTTGGTATAGATATGTTGTGGATTCTCAAAAATATCATCCGTTGTGCCTTGCTCCACATATCGACCTTTATACATAATTCCGATCTGATCACACATATGACGGATAATGCCGAGATCGTGACTGATGAACAGGTAGGTCAGATTCAGCTCTTTTTGAATTTCCTGCATGAAGTTGAGCACCTGGGCTTGTACAGATACATCGAGCGCAGATACTGGCTCATCTGCGATGATTAGCTTCGGCTTCAATGCAATCGCACGAGCGATGCCAATCCGTTGCCGCTGCCCCCCGGAAAACTCATGAGGATACTTATAGATCGATTCGGGACTCAATCCAACCTTCTCCAGAAGGTCTCGGACCTGGCGTTTCTCTTCCGTAGCTGTCAGCCGTTCATAATTACGGAGTGGCTCAGCAATGATGTCGATAACACGCTTCTTGGGATTTAACGAAGAGTACGGATCCTGAAAGATCATCTGCACATCACGCTGCAGTTGTCTATCTTTCCGCCGCTCTGTAGCCAGATCTCTTCCATCGAAAAGAATTTTCCCGGCCGTCACATGGTTTAAGCCAATAACGGCTCTACCCGTAGTCGTTTTGCCTGAGCCTGACTCACCTACAAGGCCGTACGTTTGACCCTGCTCAATGGAGAAGCTCACATCATCAACCGCTTTGATGTTACCAATTTCACGCTTGATCAACCCTCCGCGAATCGGAAAGTGAATTTTTAGTCCTTCTACTTCGAGTAATGCCATTATGTTATTCCTCCTCAGCTTGATCAGGGAAATGAAAGTGCTGATAACAGGTACACCGTACAAAGTGACCTGGCGCAATTTCATGCATCTGTGGGTTTTCTTCATGAGCCGAATCACTTATCCATGGAATTCGAGCCTTGAATCGGCACCCTTGGCGAGGAAGGTTTTTCAGTGAAGGAACAATGCCTTGAATGACATGAAGCTTCGATTTTTCTTCAGAAATGGTAGGAATAGAGTTTAGTAGAGACCGTGTATATGGATGCTTGGCATCCGTCATTAGAGTATAGATATCGGCAATCTCAACAATTTCACCTGCATACATAACTGCCACGCGATCAGCCATCTCGGCAACGACTCCCAGATCATGCGTGATCAGGATGATTCCTGCGTTAATCTCGCTCTTCAATTCGCGGATAAGCTCCAGAATTTGTAGTTGGATTGTAACGTCAAGCGCTGTCGTTGGTTCATCGGCAATCAGCAATTCAGGTTTATTGGCAATCGCAATCGCGATAACAACTCTCTGTCTCATACCACCCGATAGTTCGTGAGGATACTGCTTGTATAATTGTTCGGGACGCGGAATCCCTACTTGATTGAGTAAATCAATTACTTTGTCTTTCTTTTCTTTCGAAGATAGCTTGGGCTGATGCAGTGTCAGAATCTCTTCGATCTGTTCACCGATCAGCATCAGAGGATTTAATGCGGAAAGTGGGTCCTGAAAGATCATCCCCATCTCTTTACCGCGGAGTTTGTTTAACTTGTTTGGAGATATATTCGCTATATCCTGCCCTTTGTACAGAATTTCACCATCAATTTTGGCTTTGTTATGCAGGCCCATAATTGAAAAAGCAAAGGCACTTTTGCCTGATCCTGATTCTCCCACAATAGCCAATACTTCATTCTTTTTAACCGTAAGATTAACGTGATCAACTGCTGCATAATAGTCATCTTCAATTCTGAATGATGTAGTTAGATTTCTGACTTCCAATAGCTCTGTATTCAAATCAATCACCCTAACCCCATAATTTCTGCGGACTGTATTCATGTGTAGAAGAATGCATCCACTGTATATTTCCATGTTCTTGAAGATAACGAACGAAAGTGTATACAAAATACCAAATCATTAGGAGAATCCATTTTTCACACTGCTATTTAGACCGTTGGTCAATTAATACTGACAATTCCTAGCGGGATAATAAAGCAAAATAATTAATGTAATCATACGTGTAAATTTAGGTGACGTCAATGCTTATTTTGAGATTTATGGTATAAATGTTTTTTATAGCACAGTTCTGGGTATTAGTTATATTTTAAAGGGAATAAATCAAGGAATTTCAGAGCCAGTCAGATACTTTCAATGGTAGAGTTTGAATCTTAAATATACCGATTATCTAAATACATGACATTAGCATTACACAGTATGTGTAGTTAAATGTTATAAATATAGATATAACAAACTATTATGTTAGGTATGAGGGAATTGTAGAGGAAATATTTTGTTTGGAAGTGAAATTGGTTTCTAGCCAAATTTTGTGCTTTTAGAGGTGTGATTTAGATATTACCAAAGGATTGAAGTTAAATTTCTAGTTATTATAGTATAGTTTCATTTAATCGCTTATGTAAAGAACAAATTGTCATCTTTTATCATTTATTTTACAAAAGCAAGAAAAAAGCCCTGCAAAATGCAAGGCTTTTCTAATATTTATACATATAGATGTATATATAATATTGTAATTACTGCGTAACCGGAGGTCTTATCCCACGCTTCAAATCGTTGATGCTTAATCCAAAGTCCATCTGCAAGTGAGGATAATCCGGAAAGTTATCCCAATCTCCTCCCCACGTAAACCCTAGTTCTTTGGCAAGTTCCACAACTTCCAGCCAATCTGGCTTTCCATTGCCGTTATCATCACGTTCCATATCCCACACCACATCTCCTTCAGGAGTCCGCAACGCAAAATCAATGGCTAAACCATAGTTGTGATAGGACTCTCCCCCTTTGGCGTTGGTAACGATATTTCCGGCAATGTTGCGTCCTTGATTATAAAGAGCATCTTGTTCATCAATGCTGCGAAAATCATGTGTAATCACGATTTCAATTCCTCGTCTAGCTGCCTTTCGAACCAACAACTTCTCACTTTCCGCGACTACCGGGTGAAGTCCAGTGATCGGCACTGCTTCTTGTACATTGGTCCGTGGCCAAATATCATAGGTATCTCCTTTTTGCTGTAACCATACATATATAATGGAAAGCAAAAACGTAGCTACGATCCAAAATCGCAGACTACTCTTGCGTCTCTGTTTTACTTTACGTTTGGATGTATTCATGCTCTCTCCTGATGGTGAAATCTTTATTCGTTTATACTCACGCTATCTGATATCAGCAATATAATAGACTCTATTATAAATCATTTACGCCTTAATTGCTTCTATCGCCGCAGCTCTTTGCGAAATCCAATTACCAGGAGAGAACCAACCTTAATTATTTTTAGATGCAAAAAAGCAGTCGGCTATAAGCCAACTGCTTTGTATCCATGCTGAGTAAGACTACTCAGTTGTGTATGGTAGCAATGCGATTTGACGGGAGCGTTTGATGGCAATCGTCAGCATGCGTTGATATTTAGCGCTAGTACCTGTTACACGGCGTGGCAAAATTTTTCCGCGCTCGCTGATAAATTTACGAAGCAAGTCCGTATCTTTATAATCGATGTGAGTAATTTTGTTAGCTGTGAAGAAGCACACTTTACGACGTTTATTACGGCCGCCACGACGTGCCGGTCTTTTATCGTTGTCTCCGCCTTCTCTTTGCTTGAAGCCCATGCTTTTCAGTCCTTTCCTATCATGTAACCCATATCTCATTAGAGTATCGGCTCACGTTAAAATGGCAAATCATCATCCGATATATCAATCGGTTTTCCGTCATCGGAAAAAGGATCCTGATTGTTGCTACGCGAATTATTGTTATTGTTCGCGCGCCCGCCGCCTCCGTAAGAAGGCTCTTCACGCATCGGTTGACCACCACCGCCGCCACCGTTATTATCACGGTTAGCTGACTCCAAGAAACGGACGTTATCGGCAATGACTTCGGTCACGTATACACGTTTTCCTTCGTTATTCTCGTAATTCCGTACTTGAATGCGTCCTTCGACTGCAGCTAGGCGTCCTTTGCGCAAATAGTTTGCACAAGTCTCAGCAAGCTGTCTCCAGGTTACGACCGGAATGAAATCCGCTTCCTTTTCTCCACCTTGGCTTGTAAACGGTCTGTCCACTGCCAAAGTAAATTGCGTAACTGCTACTCCAGCTGGAGTATAACGCAACTCAGGATCCCGGGTTAACCGGCCGATCAGAATGACACGGTTCAACAATGTAATCCCCTCCTTCAGAGCGTATTGGTGCATTGATCACGAGTTGTCTTAAGCAGACTTAACGTCGTTTGTAATGAGATAACGAATTACTTCGTCAGAAATCTTCATGAGACGCTCAAGTTCAGTAACTACTGCTGGTTCAGCAGTGAAGTGTACCAAAACATAAACACCATCACGGAATTTCTTGATCTCATACGCAAGACGGCGTTTACCCATAACGTCGTGAGCTGTAACTTCACCACCGCCGTTGGAGATGATGCCTTGGAATTTATCGACTGTAGCTTGAACAACTTCTTGCTCAACATCAGGACGAATAATGTACATCACTTCATATTTGCGCATAATTTTCACCTCCTTATGGACTCTGGCCCTCAATCTATGTTGAGAGCAAGGAACGAGCACAAACTCGAACTATATTAATATAACAAATATGATGTCTCAATGCAAGCAAACGTTCCCTCTTCTTAAAACACATGATCATAACTCCAATGGAGCACACTACAGAAGCAACATTGGAATCCATTACGCCGAGGAGGTTTTATCATGGGTGAAAGAACCGAGTTTGAACCAGGAGACAAAGCTCCAAACGATGGTGAGTACACCGAGGTTGGTGAGAAGAGCTTTCATACGGAGATTAACAATCCGAAACGGATAACCCTCCAAAAGGGTGAAGCTTTCCCTGAAACAAGCAATCAGAATCGCAAGTGGAAAAAGCTTACCAAAGCCCGCGTCCACTAAGCGTAAAGATTTTTTCAGACTGCTGTATATAAAACGTACTAATGCACATAATACAATCAGGCGATGCACGAGAGAGGTGTGGTTCCGTTGGACAACGAAGCCGAACATTCACTGTTGGAGATTCATCACGTAATTTAAGAAGCAAGATGGTTGTGTGTAAGGCCTTTGTCTGAAGCACGAGTATTGCTACTTGCAGTACACCAAGTTTCTGATCGTTACGACCGATTGTTTCCTAACAAACCGAATGCATCGCCGAATGAAGGGCCCTTAGGGGCTCTTTGTTTTTTCAATTAAGAAGAGTTATTAGACAACAAAAAAAATAAGAAGACCTTCCAGCTGGAAGGTCTTCTTGCATGTATAGAACTCAACACACGTTGAGTAAGTTGTTCAATTACAATTACAAAGCAATATCTATTAGTGGCGGAAAGGGTGGGATTCGAACCCACGCACGCTGTGACACGCCTAACTGATTTCGAGTCAGCCCCCTTGGGCCTCTTGGGTACCTTTCCGCAGCAATAATGATTATAGCATGATCATTTACAGAACGCAATACTTAAGCTATGCCTTCATGTAAACGTTATTATGGAGTGCAAATAGAGTAAACATTACCGCATTTTTTCATTAGGATTCAGAAGAATCCTCTGTCGAACGAAGTACTTTTTTCATGTTTTTCTCGAATTTCGCTCTGGGAATTAATACGCTGTGTTTACATCCTACACACTTGATGCGAATATCCATGCCCATCCGAATAATCTCCATCTCATTACTGCCACATGGATGCTGCTTCTTCATCTGCACAATGTCCCCAAGCTGGAAACTTTTACGCTCCACCTATGCCATCCCCCTCATCCTTCTCCTGAGCTGCTGCTTGCTCTAATGCTGCCTGATTGCTCATCTCATGATACTCCAGTGTTTTCTTCACATCACTCTGAATTTGACGCTCTACAGATGCCCTGGAGTTCGGCAAGCACTCAGCAACAATGCGAACCACATATTCCGAGGTAGACATCGACTGGATACCAAGCACGTCAGGTACTTTAACGATGTTCAGATCTCGATCCTCAATCCCAGTCAAAGCTCGTTTCACCAAGTGCACTGACTCGTCCAGGGTCTGTTCACCCTTCATGGGAATGTCCACAACTGCAAGGGAATTAGACATCGAGTAATTAGTTACACTTGCAATCGTACCATTTGGAATGATGTGCATCTCACCCTGCCAGCTAACCAGCTTGGTTGTTCTCAGACCAATGACCTCAACCGTTCCTTTATAGGTACCTGTTTGAATAACATCGCCCACCGCGAATTGATCCTCCAATATAATGAAGAAACCCGTAATAACATCCTTCACCAGTCCTTGGGCACCAAAACCGATAGCCAGTCCAAGTACTCCCGCACTCGCTAACAATGGTCCGACTTTCACGTTGATCTCAGATAACAGTAACAGAATCATAATGAAATTACATGTTATGGAGGTCGCATTTTTCATCAACTCTCCCACCGTTATAAATCTCCGCGGATTGACGCGAATCTTGCCTTCCTGCTTGCGTGCCATCGTGCGATCTATAATACGTGATACAATCTTGATCACAATACGCGTAATAATGAAAATAATAACGATGCGGATTGAGCTGAACAGAATGTTAAACCACATGTCCGCGTCGGCGACTTTATCCCATAATTGGTCTGTCCAGCTTATAGCACTTTTTACAACGTCCTTTGGAGACTCATTGTTTGTCGTCGTAGCAAACTTAAAAGGCAACATAGATCAAACCTCCTCTACATGGGTATGTTATCATAGCTGTCAGCGGTTTTGAAATAAAGGCCACGGATCTCCACAAATTCGTTACGAATGATTTGTTTCACTCTCTCCAGATCTTCTTTTGGAAACTGAATACATAGAGCACAGCCCGCTGTGATCTCTTTTGGGGTAGGAAATAAGTCGATCTCAATCTCGGCAAACTCCAGCAGCATTTCTGCCCGCAGCGCCTGCTGGGTGGAATCAAAAGCAATCAGCATCCAATCATCTATCCACTCGTCCATGTCCGGCTCCTTTCACGATACATTCATCCCTTTGAAAAAGCTTGTCCCCACGAAGTATAAAACGTTCTATCCTTCCATATACTGTTACTACTATTCCAAGGGAAAGGATAGATCCTATGAATCCCATTTCGCATTCCTTCTCATCTCAAGACATGGCCAGCCTGAAAATCCCACATACAGATCCAGGCATTCACTCAGCCATCATTCATCGTTTAATGTTTCATCTCTATAAAGCCCATTCTTTGCAAAATGTAGTTGTCGTCTGTATCGGTACAGATCGCTCTACTGGGGACTGTCTTGGCCCGCTCGTCGGCTCGTCGCTTGCCAAGTGGGACAGCCCTCTATTTCATCTCTATGGCACATTGGATGAACCCGTACATGCGATGAACCTGCAGGACACCCTTCACAAAATACACACCACACATCACAACCCTTATGTGATCGGTATTGATGCCTGTCTCGGACAGTCTTCGAGTGTTGGGTGTATCCAGGTCGTGAATGGACCTCTCAAACCAGGAGCGGGTGTAAATAAAGAATTACCGCCGGTCGGCGATATCCATCTTACAGGTATCGTTAACGTCGGCGGCTTTATGGAATACTTTGTTTTGCAGAACACACGTCTCAGTCTCGTCATGCGCATGTCCGAGATTATATCCAGCAGTCTCTACTCCGCCATTCGCGAATGGCATACCCGTTCTACTCTGCTTGCTGTGCCAGAGTAATGGCTTCCTTTTCCTCAGGGGAAAGAGTATACGTGGACTCTCCCCCTTTAAGAGGTTTAGCATATACATAGGAACCGTCTCGATTATAGATACCAGTCAGTACCATACCGTCCTGGCTATCGTTAACCATCGCCATGGAGAAACTCAGATCACTGCCAAGCTCCCCATAAGCGTTGTACCGTTTCACGCCCACTTTACCCTGGATGCGGGTCAGCTTCTGCATGACAGTCTTTAACTGATCCGTTTGCAGTGTATGCTCATCCTCAATGCTGTCCATCTGAATTTTCAGATTGATTAACAGCGACTCCAGATCTTCCACTCCACTGCCAGCCATCATGGCCTCATATTTCCGTTTAAACTTCCGTAGCTTTGCGCCTTGAGCAATACTTATGATAAGCAAAATCACCAAAAGTAATGCCATGCCGCCAATAATCCATATCAGCTGTTCCAGAATCAGCTCATTTAATTCAGCCATGTAGTGCAACTACCCCTCTGTTGGTTTGTTCAGGTTAACGTTTGTAGCTTCAAACGTACTCCACATCATCGATCCATTCAGCCAAGTAAAGCCATCCAACGCACTAATATAACCCTCAAGCTTACCCTTATTTATTCACCAGATAACCCCTACGGTTAATCACTCGTTTTGGCTTCTTGCCTCTTTTGCTTTTTGCTTATTCAAGCGATTGAAATTCACATTTCATTAGGGTTGCTTCATACAGATTTGGATGCTGTTAATTCGATAACTGCTTCGATCAACGCATCTACATCTTCTCTTGATGTACTATATCCCACGCTCGCTCTGACAGCCCCACTTGCCGTGGTGCCAGCCGACTCATGGGCAAGTGGTGTGCAATGAAAACCTGAACGCACAGCGATGCCATAATTTCGGTCTAATTGAAAAGCGAGTTGGGCCGAATCATATCCTTCAACAGTAAAGGATAACAATCCGGTGCGCGGCTGTCCAATTTCAGGACCAAGCATTCGAATCCCCTGTACTGATGATAACCCATCCATCATATGCTGAGTCAAATCCCACTCCTGTTTATATATGAATTCAGGCGTCAGTTCAAGCACATGCTGCACTCCGGCTGCTAGACCTGCTATACCCACGGTATTCGGCGTACCTGCCTCATAGCGATCAGGACGAACAAGTGGCTGCTCAATCGCCTCTGATTGGCTTCCTGTCCCTCCGTGAAGCAATGGTTGCACATCCAGCTCAGGAGCGATGTACAGCCCACCCGTTCCCTGCGGTCCCAACAGTCCTTTATGCCCGGGAAAGGCAAGCATATCGATGCCAAGCTGCTTCACATCCACAGGGATAATTCCAGCACTTTGAGCAGCGTCAACAAGCAAAGTCACCTGGTGTTTTTGACACATCAGTGCAATTTCACCAATGGGCAGAAT
Source organism: Paenibacillus marchantiae (assembly GCF_028771845.1). Lineage (NCBI taxonomy): Bacteria > Bacillati > Bacillota > Bacilli > Caryophanales > Paenibacillaceae > Paenibacillus > Paenibacillus marchantiae. The sequence goes on from NZ_CP118270.1 coordinate 1,126,804, forward strand.
ACTCCCCAGTAGGTTCGAACTATGCGTGCAGACAACCAATCTTGTATTGGAACGAAACAAGCGTGCGAATTGGACCAGATCGATCTCCCCGGCTGCATTAACAGGCACATAATCAACCTCTACATTACGAGATCTGCGCATGTACTCCAAGGGCCGTCTTACTGAATTATGTTCAGCCATCGTAGCAATGGCGTGATCGCCTTCTCTTAACCACCCTTGAATAGCTAGATTCAAAGCTTCTGTGGTATTAGAACCCAGTGCAATATCATTGGCATTACGAACACCCAAAAGAGTGGATAACGCTTTTCTGGCACCAAATACAACTCGGCTCGCCTGTACAGCCATCCGATGACTTCCTCTGCCTGGGTTGGCCCCTGCCACATCCAGAGCCTGCATCATGGCTTCCCCGACAGCAGGTGGCTTAGGCCAAGATGTCGCTGCATGATCCAGATAGATAACTCCCTCCACCTCATGACCACCCCTGTCCCTAATTGATCGTTCTGTTTGGATGAAAAATTCCCTATAAACAAACAATGACATATCGTTTCTCCATGGTACAGAGGCGATATGTCATCACATGAAAAAGCCCCGCATGTTGTTCATCGATCATGGAGTCATGACTATTATTGCAACAGTTCCAACAGTCGCTCCAGATCTTGTTTGCTGTAGTAGTTGAGCTCAATTTTGCCTTTATCTTTGTTATGCTTAATTTTCACCGTTGTTTTGAACCGTTCACGTAAAGACTCTTCCAATGTATCAATAAATGGATCTTTTTTCTTCAACTTGGATTTGGCTTTCGCTTCACCCGTTTTGGAACGATCCAATTGTTGAACAGCCTCTTCCAGTTCACGTACACTCCACTGCTGATCAATAGTTTGTTTTGCCAGCTGCTTCACAAGGCTTTCATCCTTAACACCGACGATTGCACGTGCATGCCCCATTGACAATGTTCCACGTGAAACATGATCCTTCACTTCTTCCGGCAATGATAACAAACGTAGGAAGTTAGCGATGTGAGAACGTGACTTACCCACTTTTACGGAGAGCTCTTCTTGGGTTAATCCAAACTGGTCCATCAACCCCTGATAAGCAACTGCAACTTCCATCGCATTCAGATTTTCCCGCTGCAAGTTCTCGATTAAAGCAATCTCCATAACCTGCTGATCACTGAAATTACGAACTACGGCAGGCACAGTGGCATTACCGCAATATTGGGAAGCTCTGAAACGACGTTCACCAGCAATGATCTCATAACCTCTCAAAACAGGTCTTACAATAATAGGTTGTATAACACCATGTTGACGGATTGATTCAGCGAGTTCATGTATCGCATCCTCATCAAATACTTTACGAGGTTGGTAAGGGTTTGCCCGCAGTTGACTAATCGGGATTTCTACGACTTTATCATCGTCATTAATTGAAAGCGAAGGAATGAGGGCATCAAGACCTTTTCCAAGCCGCTTACTCATAAGAAATCACTTCCTTTGCGAGCTCTAAATAAACTTCAGCCCCTCGGGATCGAGGATCATACGTAATGATAGACTGACCATGAGAAGGTGCCTCACTAAGCCGCACATTGCGCGGAATAATGGTCTGATACACCTTTTGTTGAAAATACTTCTTCACTTCTTCAATCACTTGAATGCCCAGATTCGTACGAGCGTCGAACATCGTCAGCAATACCCCTTCAATCTGCAGGGATGTATTCAGATGTTTCTGCACCAAACGTACCGTGTTGAGCAATTGGCTCAACCCTTCGAGCGCATAATACTCACACTGAATCGGAATAATCACCGAATCTGAAGCTGTCAACGAGTTGATCGTTAACATGCCTAGAGAAGGTGGACAATCGATCAGTATGTAATCATAGTTTTTTTTCACCATGGCGAGTGATTTTTTCAGGCGAACTTCCCGTGATATCGTGGATACCAGTTCAATCTCGGCTCCGGCAAGCTGAATCGTTGCAGGTATGATATGAAGGCCTTCAATCTGAGTTTCCACAATCGCTTCCTGAGGGGGAACTTCATTAATGATGACATCATATATACAATTGGCCACATCTGCTTTGTTGATTCCGACTCCACTGGTTGTATTCCCCTGGGGGTCAATATCGACAAGCAATACCCTTTTCCCGAGCGAAGCCAGTCCTGCACCCAAGTTAACAGATGTCGTCGTTTTCCCCACACCGCCCTTTTGATTTGCTACGGCCATAATCTTAGACAATTACTTCACCTCAAATAAAATAGGAGTCTTTTCTTGTAGGTTGTGAGCTACAGTTAACAAAAAGCAGGTGGCTATCATCCACACAAACATCAACTACCGTTTCTTCATGGTGCTATTCTACGTTGTTCATGCCACTCTCAACTTTATAGACAGAAAAAGCGGCCCATTGCCGCCTTAAGCTTCAATTATTTGCGTTTCGGGATATGGATAACGATCTCGTAATGGTCCTCATGGTCCGCTTCCTTGGTTTTGATGTCTAGACCGGAGCCCGATACCATATCAATGGATTGACGAATCGTATTAAGTGCAAGTCTAACGTCCTTGGTGAATGAGACACGTTTGGATTTTTTGATCTTCGAGGATTCCTTGTAAAAGGCAACCCGCGCTTCCGTTTGTTTTACATTCAACTCTTTATCAATAATTTCGCCGAGCAATTTCATTTGCAACTCTTCCGTATCCAATGAAAGCAAAGCTCTGGCGTGACGCTCCGAAATCTTACGTTCCATCAGCGCTGTCTTAATGCCATCTGGAAGCTGTAGCAACCGGATTTTGTTGGCGATCGTCGACTGGCTTTTGCCTAATCGCTGCGCAAGACTTTCTTGTGTAAGTTGGTGCAGGTCAATCAATTTCTGATAAGCAACAGCCTCTTCAATGGAAGTGAGTCCCTCACGCTGCAAGTTCTCGATCAATGCGATGGACGCTGCCTGAGAGTCGTTGAATTCACGTACAATGGCCGGGATATGATCCAAACCAAGTTTTCGAACTGCACGCCAGCGACGTTCCCCGGCGATAATCTCATATGATCCATTTCGTACGCGGACGACAATCGGTTGTATAACTCCATGTGTCTTGATCGTCTGCAACAACTCATCAATTTTATCATCATCAAAAATAGTACGGGGTTGATATGGGCTGCTCACAATTTCATTGACCGGAATTTGTTTAATCTCATCTCCGTTATTGCGCTCCGCCAAACCAAACAACTTCGAAAATTGTTCTTTCATTCCGTATATTACCACCTAGTTTCGTAATAGCTCCCGCAAGGTGCAGGTGCTTCTTATTCAATATGCGACCTGTTCAAATGCTGTCGTTCTTCGAATAAGTTTTGCCTTCCATGACGCTTTCTGTAACCTATACATTAATGCTCAAAAAATCTATCTATACATATAATCTATGATCTCTGTAATCCAGGACCGGATACTTCTATTCTATCATCTTTTCTTCCATAATCCTATGTTTACCTATTCTTTAAACTCTCCTAATTTTCCTGCTTTTTCTTCATGAACATTAGCTATATGACTGCTTGTACACAATAAGATATAGAGAATCTATGTAGACAGGACCTGCTCATAGTAGCTACATTATGTACTCATTTGATACCATGTGAAAATGGTTTTTCAAAAGAATAACTCGGTGGCAGGAAAACCTCTTTCTTACGTATCTCCCTTAGCTTGAACAAGATCAATAGTTATTCATCAAGAAAACTTCTATTTCAAAATAAATATTATCGATTTCACTTTTCTCTGCTCAATGTAATCGTAATGCGGATGTTATCTATACCTAGATAAAAAATCAAAAAAACAAAAAGAGGATGTTTCACGTGAAACATCCTCTTTACTCTTATTCAAAGTTCTCCATTAAATAAACGAAGAATGATCATCTTACCTTTTTAATACATACGATGTAGCGCCAAGAACTATACCAAAGGTGTTTTTAATGGTGTCCCTGGTTTACGTGGATATTTAAAAGGTGTCTTATCAAACTTCTGAATCAGAATGATATGACGTGCCGACTCTTCAACCGGTAGCTGGAACGGATGAACTGCTTTTACCCGTCCTTTCAGCTGATTAAAGCTGAATTCAGCTTCCTTCATTTCTTCGCGCGGGTCTCCACCCTTCATTGCAGCGAATAATCCACTTTTGCGAACAAATGGCAGACAGAATTCGTTAAGCACTGCTAGCTTAGCAACTGCACGCGCAGTAACAAGGTCATAGCTGTCACGATATCCTTCTTTGCGTCCAAGTTCCTCCGCACGACCATGAATCAATTCTACATCGGTCAAGCCGAGCGTATCTACAAGATGCTGCAGAAAGCCAATACGTTTATTTAGCGAGTCAATGATCGTCAGCTTAATATGCGGGAAACAAATTTTAAGAGGTAGTCCTGGGAACCCTGCCCCTGAACCAATATCTGCGAGTTTGTTTACCTTAGACATATCTGTATAAAACGCCAGCGATACCGAATCATAGAAATGCTTTGTATATACTTGTTCACGTTCGGTGATCCCGGTTAAATTCATCTTTTCATTCCAAGCTACCAGCTCCTGAAAATACAACTCGAATTGCTCCAACTGGCGTTCATCTAGCTCCAGTCCATGTTTCTTCAGGCGCCGTTGTAGCTGCTGTTGAATATCGTCCATTATTGTCCCCTTGCTGCGGTTACACGGTTATAATGCTCCAGGTAAACCAGCAGAATGGAGATATCCGCAGGAGTAACCCCGGCAATACGGGACGCCTGTCCTATCGAGATTGGACGAATCTTAGCGAGCTTCTGCTTTGCTTCCATAGCAAGGCCATGAATTTCGTCATATATAATCGTGTCCGGAATTTTTTTCTTCTCCATTTTTTGCAAACGTTCCACGTGGATCAATTGTTTCTCAATATAACCCGCATATTTAATTTGAATTTCTACTTGCTCTTTCATGTCAGCAGTCAGTTCCACCTCAGAAGGTGAGATCTGCTCAATCCAGTCATACCCGATCTCTGGGCGGCGCATCAATGTAAGAAGTGTGCTGCCATCCTGAATCGGTGTGGAACCGATCTCTTCCAGCTTCGAATTTACTTCGACAGGGCGAACTTTAGCTGCCTTCAAACGAGCCACTTCCTGTTCAACTTTTGCCTTTTTGTCCAGGAATTTAGCGTAACGCTCATCAGGAATCAACCCAATATCGTGGCCAATTTCCGTCAAACGCATATCGGCATTATCATGACGAAGCAACAAACGGTATTCTGCACGGGAAGTCAGCAGACGATAAGGTTCATTCGTACCTTTTGTTACGAGATCATCAATCAGTACACCAATGTACCCTTGGGAGCGATCCAATACGACAGGCTCTTTATCCTGTACTTTACGTGCAGCGTTGATACCGGCCATTACGCCTTGTCCTGCCGCTTCTTCGTACCCGGAGGTACCATTAATCTGCCCTGCTGTGAACAGACCTGGCAGACGTTTCGTTTCAAGTGAAGGCCACAGCTGTGTAGGCACCATCGCATCATATTCAATAGCGTAGCCGTTACGCATCATTTCTACTTTTTCCATGCCCGGAATTGAACGAAGGACCGCCAATTGAACATCTTCTGGCAGACTGGTAGATAGACCTTGTACATAGTATTCCGATGTGTTTTTGCCTTCTGGCTCCAGGAAAATCTGATGCTTCGGCTTGTCGCTGAAACGCACAATTTTATCCTCGATCGAAGGGCAATAACGCGGTCCGGTACCTTCAATAACGCCTGAGAACATAGGTGCACGGTGGAGATTATCGTTAATAATCTGGTGTGTTTCCACAGACGTATACGTCAACCAGCAAGGCAGCTGCTCATTATCGGAAGATTCCGTTTCATAAGAAAAGAACTTCGGTTTATCATCACCTGGCTGAATTTCCGTTTTGCTAAAATCAATCGTATCCTTATGCACACGCGGTGGTGTACCTGTTTTAAAACGAACCAGGTCAAAACCAAGCTCACGCAGATGTTCGGATAACTTAAGGGAAGGCTGTTGATTATTCGGGCCACTCTCGTACATCAACTCACCCATAATTACTTTACCGCGCAGATACGTACCTGTTGTCAAAACAACAGCTTTGGCCCGGTACTCTGTACCCGTCTGAGTAACCACACCTACACACTGTCCGTCTTCAACGATCAGGCGATCAACCATACCTTGACGCATCGTCAGGTTGCGTTCATTCTCCATCGTTTCTTTCATCGTATGCTGATAAGAGAACTTATCGGCCTGAGCACGAAGCGCATGCACAGCAGGTCCTTTACCTGTGTTGAGCATTCGCATCTGAATAAAGGTCTTATCGATGTTCCGTCCCATCTCTCCACCAAGTGCATCAATCTCACGTACCACATGTCCTTTTGCCGGTCCCCCAATAGATGGGTTACAAGGCATGAAAGCCACCATATCCAGATTGATGGTAATCATCAGTGTTTTCGAACCCATACGGGCTGCAGCCAGTGCCGATTCCACACCAGCATGTCCTGCCCCAACGACGATTACATCATAACTGCCGCCATCAAAAGCCATTCCAGTTTACCTCCTTTTTGCCGCTGCACGCCTAAATTCATGCAAACGATCTATTTTCTGTAAAAATCATGATGAAACACGCTCCGCACTCTACGGAATGCATTTCGATCTATATTAAGCCATCAAGTCTATAGGTACTTCAGACATATTCGCGGATTCTTTGACCACCCACAGATGGACTTTATTATCATACTACTTTTCAGAGCCGGTATGTTTGTCAGGTGTTATTTTCCGAGGCAGAATTGAGAGAAAATTTGATCAATCAACGCATCATGCGCTGTATCGCCCACGATCTCACCCAGTTGCTCCCATGCCAGACGAACATCAATCTGGATCATATCAATAGGAATCAGCTGCTCTGCTGCTTCATAGGCATCAATGAGCGACTGCTTCGCTTTTTTGAGCAAAGCAATATGACGCACATTGCTGACATAGGTCAGGTCGGCCGACTCCAGCTTGCCACTGAAGAACAACGTCGAGATGGCATCTTCCAATCGGTCCACGCCCAGATCATCTTTCACCGACATCGGAACAAGCCGTTCCTCAGGGATATAACGAAGCAGCACTTCGCGGTCCGCCTGCGGCGCTAAGTCCATTTTATTCATAATAATAATTGATTGTCTACCGCGGATTTGTTCCAATAATTCAATCTCGTCCTGATGTAGTGGCTCCGCAGCATTGATAACCATCAATAACAGATCCGCCTCATTCACAGCAGAGCGAGAACGCTCCACCCCGATTCTTTCCACGACATCCATCGTTTCCCGAATACCTGCCGTATCGAGCAGCTTGAGCGGTATATTGTTAATCGTAACAAACTCCTCAATGACGTCACGCGTTGTACCTGGAATGTCCGTTACAATTGCCCGGTTGTCCTGGGCCAACGTATTGAGCAATGAAGATTTCCCTACGTTTGGCCGGCCTACGATAGCTGTTGTGATTCCTTCACGCAGTATCTTTCCTTGCTCTGCTGTTACCAGCAATTTATCGATTTCAGTCATCACCTGACTGGATTTTTCTTTAATAAATTCAGAGGTTAGTGACTCTACATCATGCTCAGGATAATCGATATTTACTTCGATGTGAGCAAGTGTCTCCACCAGCGTGTATCTTAGTTCGCGCAGCTTGGACGACAATTTGCCCTCTACTTGCTTGAGTGCAACGGAGAACGCCCGATCGGATTTGGAACGAATGAGATCCATAACCCCTTCCGCCTGGGATAGATCAATCCGTCCATTGAGAAAAGCACGCTTTGTGAACTCGCCGGGTTCAGCGAGACGAATATCGAGCTGCAACAACAGATCCATTACGCGCTTAACCGAAACCACTCCGCCATGAGCGCTAATCTCCACGACATCCTCTGTTGTGAAAGAACGTGGCGCACGCATCACCGTAACCAATACTTCCTCGATCTTCTCACCAGTCCCCGGATCTATAATATGACCGTAATGAACCGTGTGGGATGCTGCCTGTGTTAGTGGGGTTTTGCTGCGAAAAATCTTCTCCGTCTCCGACACCGCATCCGGGCCGCTCACCCGGATTACAGCGATACCCGCTTCTCCGACCGCTGTTGATATCGCTGTAATCGTATCACTAATCATCGTTATCTCTCCTTGCTCTATTTTAAAATTGCGCCCCTCGGGACGCCATATTAATTTCAATATATAGTTCAGTTGTTCAGTTGCAAAACGCTTCTTTTCGCATTATTCATATCTTGATATGGCTCTTAATGAAATCGCTCTTCCGTTTTGGAAAAGTACTTCTGTACGAAAAAAGCAATGGCTTCTGCACCGGGCAGGAAGCCATTGCGTCTTCAATTTCGTGTTATTTCGTCGTAATGACTACGCGCCGATTGGGCTCCTCGCCCTTGCTGTATGTCTTAATCTGCGAGTGATTTTGCAATTTCGCATGAATGACTTTGCGTTCGAGTGGCGGCATTGGCTCCAGCACAACTTCCTTGCCAGTGCGAATCGCCTGTCCAGCCAGACGTTCAGCCAGATCCTCCAGCGTCTTGCGTCGACGTTGACGGAAATTCTCTGCATCGAGTACGATGCGAACGAAGCTTTCCGAATAACGATTTGCTACAATGTTCGTCAAATATTGAAGGGCATCCAGCGTCTGTCCACGTCTGCCAATAATCATGCCCAGGTCTTCACCGGCAATATTGAAGATATGTCCATCACGCTGTTTTTTGATATGCACTTCAACATCCAGTCCCATACCTGCTGCCACTTCTTTTAAGAAAGCAGCCGCTTCCTCATAGGGATTTTTAGCAGCCACACCCTCAAGTGTTGCTTCAACCTGAGGTATATGTGCGGCCGGCTTGATCGGTTGTAAAACAGGTGCAGGCACAGGCAGAAGTTTCACTTCCACTTTAGCGGCCTTAACCCCGATCAAACCCAGGAATCCTTTTGACGGCTGCTCTAACACTTGTATCTCGACCTTGTCCCGGCTCACGCCAAGCTCAGCCAATCCTTGGTTTACAGCATCTTCAACGGTTTTTCCTGACGCAATGACTTTGGTCATTTCGATTTTTTGGCCCCTTTCGAACCTTTTCCAGAGACAGTTGCCTTGCCACCGTTTTTGCGTTTAGCTCCATTTCCATTTTTGGAAGAGCTGTTCTGCTTCACGTTGACCTCAGCCACGACTTTATCATTATTCCGGTAAAGGAAATAGTTTTGCACGATCGTGTAGATGTTACTGTAGAACCAGTACAGTGGCAATGCAGCCGGGAACTGATACGACATAACGAAGATCAATATCGGGTACACCCACAGCATGAATTGCATCGGTCCAACCTGTTGTGCAGGGTTCATGCGCATCATCATCCACGTTTGAACGAATGTAGTGATGGCAGCCAGCACTGGCAAAATAAACAGGTGATCCGGCGCTCCGAGTTGAAGCCACAAGAAATCATGTGTTCTCAGACTCGAGTTTCCGTAAATTGAGTTATAAAGTGCGATGTAAATCGGCATCTGAATCAGAAGTGGTAGGCAACCCGCCATCGGATTAACTTTGTTCTCCTGAAACAACTTCATTGTTTCTTGCTGAACTTTCTCAGGTGTATCTTTATACTTGGCTTGAATTTCTTTCAACTGCGGCTGAATAGCTTGCATCGCCTTGGAGCTGCGAACCTGCTTCATTGTCAGCGGCAAGATTAACGTCCGTACAATTAACACCATCACAAGGACGGCCAGTCCATATTCACCGTTAAACCAGTTGGCAAATGTGTCGAGCGCCAGTGAGAACCAATAAATAACATTGCTTTGCCAGAATGATCCGTTTTTTAGATCTTCCGTAGTAACCCCGGCTCCTTGTGGAGTACATCCGGCGAGTACAGTGACCATTGCAATGACTGCAATGAGGAGAATCCACTTCCCCTTTGATGTCTTCAATCGCGACACTTCATAACCCCTCTCTTAACCATTCCATTCCACCGTAAATCATACCATAATTAGGAGGACAAATAAACCGAAGCTTACCGCTTGCCCGACTTCAAAAGAGAGCCCTTGCGCATTGCATGCAGCAGGCTTTTTTCCATATCCTTATAGGACATGTCCAATGCACCTTTTCTGACGATAAAGATCAGATCCATCTGCGTGACAATCTCTTTCTCATGATGACGTACAATTTCCTTAATCATGCGTCTCATCCGGTTGCGTACGACAGCGTTTCCGATTTTCTTGCTGCAGGATACACCCACTCGGAATTGTTCTGTATCTTTACGACGACAGCCATACACCACAAACTGATGATTGGCAAACGATTTCCCATACCGGTATACGCGGCTAAAGTCCGCCCGGTTTCGTAAACGCAGTCTTTTATACACGGCGCTTCTCCTTGCTGTTTTCCACCAACATTATTGACGAAGGCCTCATTACTGATTTAGTATAGGCTTTCTTGAATAACGATAAACCGTCTTGGCGGCAACTTCATTTGGGATGATTGTTGATCAGTCATTTCAACTGAGCAAACATTCATCCTTATATAAAGAACGTTTTCGAAAAAACGGACATCTCATTCATTGAACATAAATGTGTACTTATGCTTTTGCGCAGCCAATTCAGACCTGACCTTTACCAGCATCCAGTCTGAAATGACCTATTTAAGAAAAAAAAGACCACCTCGGTGGTCTTCACATGCATTTAAGCACTCAGGACTTTACGGCCTTTAAGGCGACGTGCAGCCAGAACTTTACGTCCGTTGCTCGTGCTCATTCTTTTCCGGAAACCATGAACTTTTTTACGTTTGCTAACGTTCGGTTTGAATGTAGGTCTCAATGTATTGCACCTCCTCACAAGGAAATACTTATGTGATGAATCACTTTCATCTTCACAGAAAACACCTTTATATATTTAACCATGAACACCTGGAAAAGTCAACTGCGAGCCTCTTGCCTCCTTTCTCCTTTTAATGCCTATTCCACCCTACCTAAACCGGCCATGGATTCGTACTCCTGTTTACTATTTTTTTAAAGCATCATTTAGAAGCTCAAAAAGTTATCCCCAGTTCCGATTCATTCATCAAAAATCAGTTTTTACGGTTATCCACACCCCTCAAACCCCTTAATTCTTTTTTTAATTACCATTTCAAGTTATTCACATGTGGATAAGGAATATTTATCGATGACAGACTGTTTCATTGGCTCTGCTTTTGGTTAATATTCCTACGTTTCTGAAGAACTTCAGTGGAGCAGCAATCCATTAGATAACCAATATTTTTTGGCTTTTAAAATGACATACTTTAAATTTAATGTATCCGCTTTATTCTATGGTTTACAAGTTTTCGAGAAAGGTGTAGGATAAAAAAATCACATCTTGTATACAAGTATACTTATGGGAAGCACAGTACCGATCCAAACTCATTTATAAGGAAGATAATTATTCCTCTAGCTCTTTGAAAAATCCATTTGAAGCAATATGACGTTCCTAAATTCAGCATACGCACAGAGCATACAGCCATTTATTCTCGTTATAAGGATTGGTGTAAAACGCTCAATCAGCAAAATAGTTGTGCTATGATCAGTATTGAACTGATTACTTATAATAGGAGCGTTAGCCATTATGCTGTTTCCTTCATCCTGGCTTCAGGGAGCTTCCCGCGGGGAAGCCATTGCCTGCGAATTAAGACTACGGATCATTAGCGGAACCCTTCGTCCTGGCGAAATTTTGTCAGAAAATCGGATTGCCGCTGATTTTGACAGCAGTCGATCACCTGTACGTGAAGCGTTAAGAACACTGTCGAATGAAGGGCTCATTCGGTTGGAGCGTATGGGCGTGGTTGTCATTGGATTGAAAATTAAAGATGTCGAGGAATTATATGACGTACGTTTCCTGATTGAAAGTTTTGTGCAGCAGCGACTTGCGGGGGATGTACCAGAACAATTGATTACCCAGTTAAGCAATGTGATAGACAAAATGGACTTGGCTGGGCGTCACCAAGATGCTGTTGAATTTGCGTATCAGGATCTTACCTTTCACGAGACTATTATCGAAGCCGCCCAGCATTCGCGTATTTTACATCTATGGAAAAGCATTCGTTATGTTGTCATGACGGTTATGCTGCTCACCACCCGCAGGGTTTTTATTCAGGGCGAGCAGAAAGTAAGCGCTGTAATAGGTAAACACCGCTTGCTGATTGAGGCACTTGAATCGGGTGATAAAACACGCATTCAATCTGGAGTTCGCACGTATTTTCAGGATTCAGGCAAGACGCTGCACGAAAGCTTTGATTCCTAATGACATGTAATGGAATTTCATTCATTCATCACTTCATGGAATATCTGTGCAGGGGTTCGCAATCATATCCGTTGTGAATGATTGCCCTCCAACTTGTCGACAAGTATACAAAATGCGATTTGTTTCAATTTTTTGGGGCATATTAAGAGGGATTAAGCCGCCCGCGCTACATGAATTGTAAAGTGTCTTCCCTCCTCCTGATCATGGATCAGTTGTAAGCGTTATATATCAGAAAAAAAGGAGCATACCTCATGAGCACTCTTTTTGGGCTATCCCATAATGCAACGTTATTGGTCTGGACATTAATTGCGATTGTATTCCTGATCGTGTTGATCTCCAAATATAAATGGAATCCTTTCATTACCCTTTTAATATCTGCATTAATGCTTGGTTTACTTACAGGCATGAAACCCGCGGACGTAATTACTTCCATTACGGGAGGACTTGGCGGCACACTCGGAACGATTGCCATCGTCATCGGCCTTGGTACCATGCTTGGTAAGATGATGGCTGAATCTGGCGGAGCCGAGCGTATTGCTACCACACTGGTAGATCGTTTCGGTGTGAAACGTGTGCACTGGGCGATGATGATTGTTGGATTTATTGTCGGTATTCCAGTTTTCTTCGAAGTCGGCGTTATTCTACTGATTCCGATCATTTTCACCGTTGCACGTAAAACCAATATGTCGCTGCTGCAGATCGGTATTCCGATTTTGGCAGGTCTCTCTACTGTACATGGTCTGGTTCCACCTCACCCGGCTCCCATGATTGCCATCGAAGCGTACAGCGCCGATTTGGGTAAGACGATCTTGTACTCCCTTATTGTAGGTATTCCGACTGCTATTATCGCTGGACCTCTGTTTGGTAAATTTATCGGTAAAAGAATACATACCGAACCACCTGCAGAGCTGGCTGAACAATTCGCTACGAAAAAAAGTAACAACTTGCCCGGTTTCGGCATAACCTTGTTTACCATTTTGCTGCCGGTCATTTTGATGCTCATTGGCTCCATCGCCAATATCGTAGATCCTGACGCCACAAGCGGATTTACCGTATTCTGTGAATTTATCGGCCATGAAATTATAGCCCTGCTGATCTCCGTCGTGTTCGCCCTCTTTTCACTCGGATTCTCACGCGGGTTCAACAAACATGACATCTCCCGCTTCACCAGTGAATGTCTGGCGCCTACGGCGACCATCATTCTCATCATTGGCGGTGGCGGTGCGTTCAAACAGGTGTTGATCAATAGTGGCGTAGGTAATGCCATTGCTGAGGTCGCCACACATGCCAATATTAATGTGATCCTGTTCGCCTGGCTTGTAGCCGCACTCATTCGGGTTGCTACCGGTTCAGCAACTGTGGCAATGACGACAGCAGCTGGTATTGTAGCTCCGGTCCTTGCACTAACGCCTGGTGCCAATATAGAGCTGGTCGTACTCGCTACCGGTGCAGGTTCACTTGTACTTTCTCATGTGAACGACGCAGGCTTCTGGATGATTAAAGAATTCTTCAATATGAGTGTCTCTCAGACGCTGAAGACGTGGACCGTTATGGAAACACTATTATCTGTTGTTGGACTGATCTTTATTTTGCTGCTGAGTACAGTCGTATAAATTGACTACCTATATAGAAGAAGAAAATAAATCCACACCATTAGAGCTTTAATTTTATGGGTTCAAAAGAAAGAAGGTTTATGTAAAGTGAACAACTATATGATTGGTATGGATATCGGTACAACCAGTACCAAATCCGTACTCTTTACGGAACAGGGTGAAGTTGTAAGCACGTCGACTCAGGAATATCCCTTATACACCCCAGCTCCGGACGTCGCTGAGCAGGATCCAGAACAAATTGTTCAAGCTGCCCTTCGCTCCGTACGCGGCGTGATGGAGCAAAGTGGCGTAGCTGCGGAACAAATTATGTTCGTGTCCTGCAGCTCTGCCATGCACAGTGTTATTGCGATGGGACAAGATGGTATGCCCCTCACTCGCTGCATCACTTGGGCTGACAACCGGAGCGCCGCCTGGGCCGCCAAACTGCAAGAGAACGGAATCGGGCATCGTATCTATTTGCGAACAGGTACACCGATCCACCCCATGTCGCCACTGACCAAATTAATGTGGCTGCGCCATGATGAACCTGAACTTTTTCAACGTACCGCCAAATTTATCTCTATCAAAGAATATTTGTTCTTCCGTCTGTTCGGTCAATATGTCGTGGATCACTCCATCGCATCCTGTACCGGTCTGCTCAATCTGGAACAACTGGATTGGGATGCCGAAGCACTTGAGGTTGCAGGCATTACACCTGACCATCTATCGCAGCTCGTACCGACCACACATACTATAGAGGGAATGGATCGTACATGGGCTGAAAAAATGGCTCTCTCCCCCTCTACTCCCTTCGTCATCGGTGCAAGTGACGGGGTATTGTCCAATCTCGGTGTGAACGCCATTGAGCCTGGCGTTGTTGCAGCAACGATCGGCACCAGCGGCGCGATTCGCACCGTCGTTGACCGTCCTGTTACCGATCCAAAAGGTAGAACGTTCTGTTATGCGCTCACCGAGAATCTTTGGGTGATCGGTGGACCTGTGAATAACGGTGGCATGCTTTTCCGCTGGGTACGGGACGAATTCGCTGCCTCCGAAGTGGAAACAGCCAAACGGCTCGGCATCAATTCCTATGATGTACTCACCAAGATTGCTGAACGCGTCAGCCCCGGTTCGGAAGGGCTTCTATTCCATCCGTACCTTTCAGGGGAACGTGCGCCTTTATGGAATCCGGACGCCCGAGGTTCCTTCTTTGGTTTGACCCTTCACCACCAGAAAGAGCATATGATCCGTTCCGTTTTGGAAGGGGTTATTTTCAATCTATATACAGTACTGCTGGCCATGGAAGAACAGATCGGACAACCTACATCCATTCAGGCAACGGGTGGTTTCGCTCGTTCGCCGCTCTGGCGTCAGATGATGTCCGATATATTCAACCAGGAAGTCATTGTGCCCGAGAGCTTCGAAAGTTCCTGTCTGGGGGCCGTCGTGCTCGGTCTTTATGCTACAGGGCGAATTCAGTCGCTTCATGCTGTTTCATCTATGGTAGGTACAACGCACAAACATACCCCTATCAAAGAACATGCATCGATCTACCAGGAGCTGCTCCCCATCTTTATTCGCATTTCGCGAAAATTGGAAGAAGAATATGCAGATATCGCGGAATTCCAACGTAAATTTTCTGCTCATAACGAGTAAATCATCCCTTTATAACCACCAACCAAAAAGAGGTTGTTCTCTTTGACCACCATTCCGGTCTTAAAGAACAACCTCTTTTTGGCATAAAACAAATCTGCTGCAATGAAGTCACATCCATCTCCAAGGTTTGCGCGCATATCCATCCTACCTCTTTTAGGAATAAATTCTACGTTCATTTCATACAAATCAGTAAACGCTCCTTCCGTTCAACAGGCCCTCTTCTTGATCTCCTCTGCCTTTGATTTTGTCGTTTCCTCAATTCCTCTCTTCGAAAAAGGAAAACGGGCATGAAGAGTCACTCTCCTGAAAATCCCCAAAACGGTCATTTTCACTTTACGGTTATCCACAGAGAGGTTATTCACAAACAGAGAATACTTTTACACACAATTCAGCATCATTTGACGAATAACCTGTGTATAAAATAATTTGGGTTTTTGGGTCATCTTGTCGAAAGTTAAACAATTTATAAACAATATATTGTGTTGTGATTAAAAATTATACACAAGTTATTGAATTTGTGGATAAAATCACGTGATACATTGAAATGCCGGGCTTCTTTTGCTATGATTGTATTACTTTTGGATGTGAATATGTGATCTGACCCATAATATTATCAACAGCCTGTGGATAAAGTTGTGAACAATTTTCCGTTGTTCATTCTTTTTTTGTTTTCGACCTGCGGGGGTTTGGGGATAAATTCAACAATATATCTCGTATTTCGACACTGCATCATGGCTTAAGCCACACTTGGAACATGTAAAAGGAGTGACAGTCTGTGGACAGCCATACTTCTGATTTATGGCAGCAAATTTTATCAATCATACAAAACAAGCTCAGCAAACCCAGCTTTGACACTTGGTTCAAAGCAACCAAAGCTACCAAGCTGAATGATCGTTCGATCGTCATATCCGCACCAACCACGTTTGCCGTCGAATGGCTGGAGAGCCGTTACACCAAACTGGTCGGATCGACGGTATATGAGCTGCTTGGCAAACAGGTCGATGTGAAATTTGTCATCGAGGAGAACAAGCCTGCTGAACCGGACCCTCAACTGCCAGCGCCAACGCCTACAGTTGTTCAGGAAGAAGCGGTACTCAGCATGCTCAATCCGAAATATACATTTGATACATTTGTCATTGGGCCGGGCAACCGTTTTGCCCACGCCGCATCGCTGGCGGTCGCTGAAGCGCCCGCCAAAGCATACAATCCTCTGTTTCTTTATGGAGGGGTAGGTCTCGGCAAAACTCACTTGATGCATGCGATCGGACATTACGTCCTGGAGCATGATCCGGGCAGCAAAGTTGTTTATTTGTCATCTGAGAAATTCACGAACGAATTCATTAACTCGATCCGTGACAACCGCGGGGAGAGCTTCCGTAACAAATACCGTAGTGTCGATATTCTGCTCATTGATGATATTCAGTTCTTGGCTGGAAAAGAATCGACGCAAGAGGAATTTTTCCATACGTTTAATGCGCTGCATGAGGAACGGAAACAGATCATCATCTCCAGCGACAGACCGCCGAAGGAAATTCCGACCCTAGAAGAACGGCTTCGTTCCCGTTTTGAATGGGGGTTAATTACGGATATCCAGCCTCCTGATCTGGAGACACGGATTGCTATTTTGCGTAAAAAAGCTCGTGCGGAAAACCTCGATATTCCGAATGAGGCGATGATGTACATCGCCAACCAGATTGATACCAATATTCGTGAACTGGAAGGGGCCCTGATTCGGGTTGTTGCCTATTCTTCGCTGACTAATCAAGATGTAACCACTCATCTAGCAGCTGAAGCACTGAAGGATATTATTCCTTCCAGTCGTCCGAAAATGATCACTATTCACGACATCCAACAAAAGGTCGGCGAGTATTACAGCCTTAAGCTTGAAGATTTCAAAGCACGGAAACGGACCAAGGCCGTTGCGTTCCCAAGACAGATTGCTATGTATCTCTCTCGTGAACTTACAGACTTTTCTCTGCCCAAAATCGGTGAAGCATTTGGAGGGCGAGATCATACCACCGTCATCCATGCGCACGAAAAGATCTCCCAGGCGATTAAAGTCGATCAGGATCTCTATAAAGTTATCAACAACTTAACCGAAAAAATTAAGAATCCAACCTGAATAAGTCCCAAGCCTGTGCACAACGTATACACATGTGGATAGGCTTGGGCTTATGGGTTTATACCCACTTATCCACATATTCAGTGCCCCTATTACTATTATTACTATAAAGATCTAAAAGATATCATCTCCAAATAAGCAATTTCGAAGCTCAGCCTTCGGCCTTTTGAAAAACACATTTCAACACCTCTACACCCAAAAAACCCGCTAGGAGTGAAACCATGAAAATCAGCATAATGAAAAGCTACTTGAACGAATCCATCCAGCAAGTATCCAAAGCCATCTCAAGCCGTACGACGATCCCAATTCTGAGCGGTATCAAATTCGACGTTAATCATCAAGGTGTGACGTTGACAGCAAGCGACACCGATATTTCAATTCAATCCTTCATCCCGCTTGAAGATGGTGATAAAAGTGTTGTTCAGGTGGAACAACCTGGTAGTGTTGTACTGCCAGCCAAGTTTTTTGTCGAGATCATCAAAAAGCTGCCTTCCCAAGAAGTGCACATGGAGGTAAAAGAGAACTTCAACACCTTTATCTCCGCAGGAGCTACCGAAATTCAACTGGTTGGTCTTGATCCAGAAGAATTCCCAGTATTGCCAAGCATCGAAGAGAACCAAACCGTCTCCATTCCAGGAGATTTGCTCAAAAATATGATTAAACAAACCGTATTCTCCATTTCCACACATGAAACTACGCCGATTTTGACAGGTGTACTCTGGAGTTTGGGTGACAATGAACTGAAATTTGTGGCAACTGACCGTCACCGTCTTGCTACTCGTTCAGCAATGCTGGATAATGCAGAAGGTGTGAGATTCAACAATGTGGTGATCTCGGGTAAAACGCTGAACGAACTCAGCAAAATCGTGCCGGATCAAAATACACTTGTGGATATCGTTGTCGCTGACAACCAGGTTTTGTTCAAAATCGACCGTGTTCTGTTCTATTCGCGTATTTTGGACGGAACTTATCCGGATACTTCTAGAATTATTCCGACTTCGTACAAAACAGAACTCGTTTTGGATACAAAAAAATTAAGTGAATCTATCGACCGGGCTTATTTGTTGTCGCGTGAAGAAAAAACAAACATTGTGCGGATGCAAACGATGGAATCCGGATCAATCGAAATTTCTTCAAGCTCTTCCGAGCTGGGAAAAGTAAGAGAAGAGATCGAACCTGCCGACTTTAACGGCGAACCACTGAAAATCTCGTTCAACTCCAAATATATGCTGGATGTGCTGAAAGTGGTGGAGAGTGAGCAGCTGATGATCGCTTTCACTGGTGTCATGAGCCCTATCATCCTGAAACCGCTGGACGACAGTCACAGCTTGTACGTCATATTGCCTTACCGGACGACCAACTAACGAGAGGAAGATCATAGTGAACCAAGTAGCGATTCGTACGGAATATATTAAGCTTGATCAATTTTTGAAACTGGCCGACTGCATCCCAACCGGAGGTATGGCCAAAGCATTGCTTCAGGATGGGCTTGTACGTGTGAATAAAGAGCCTGAGGAACGCCGGGGACGCAAGTTATACCCTGGGGATATCGTTGAGGTGGATGGAGAAGGTTCGTTCGAAGTTGTCGCACAATAAGAAGACCAGTTAGATCCTGCTGCCTCCTGACGGACGGGATAAAAGGGAGGATACCGCGTGTTTGTAAACAGCATAGATCTGCAGCAATTCCGTAATTATGAACATCTGAGACTAGATTCTTTTGGTCCTGTGAATCTTTTGATCGGGCAAAATGCCCAAGGCAAGACCAATCTTGCAGAAGCCATTTTTGTGCTTGCACTCACTAAGAGCCACCGTACATCCCGCGACAAGGAACTGATTCGTTTCGGTGAAGAACGTGCCAGGCTTGCAGCAGAGGTCGACAAAAAGTACGGATCGGTCAAGCTCGAGCTATCTTTGTCGCAACAAGGCAAAAAAGCAAAGATCAACGGACTGGAACAGCGAAAGCTGAGTGATTTTGTCGGAGCGCTTAATGTGGTGATGTTTGCACCGGAAGATCTTGAGATTGTCAAAGGCACACCGGGGGTCCGCCGCCGGTTTCTTGACATGGAGATTGGACAGGTGGCTCCAGGCTACCTGTATCATCTGCAGCAATATCAAAAAGTGCTCGTCCAGCGTAACAATTTGCTCAAGCAATTATGGGGGCAGAGCGCTTCAGCCCAGACCATGCTTGAGGTGTGGAATGAACAACTGGTGGAGCATGGTGTTAAAATCGTCAAAAAAAGGAAACAATTCATAAAGAAACTGCAAAAGTGGGCTGAAACAATTCATCAGGGCATCACCGGAGGCGGAGAAGTCCTGCGTCTGGCCTATCTTCCTTCCTTCAGCGAAGCCGCTGAGGAAGATGAAGCTGTCTTAATGGACCAATTTATGATAAAATTATCACAAATGAAAGAGCAGGAGATTCGCCGAGGCACAACGCTTAGTGGGCCGCATCGGGATGACCTGTCCTTTTTCATTAACGATCGGGAAGTACAAACGTATGGCTCGCAGGGGCAGCAGCGCACAACGGCGTTGTCCCTTAAACTTGCGGAAATTGAACTGATTCATGAAGAAATCGGAGAATATCCGGTCCTGCTGCTGGACGATGTACTGTCTGAACTGGATCCTTTTCGTCAGACGCAGCTGATCGAAACGTTCCAGAGCAAGGTGCAAACCTTTATTACGGCTACCGGAATCGAGAGCTTAAACGTTGACAAGCTCAAAGATGCCAGTATTTATCACGTTCATGCCGGACAGGTTGAACGCTAAGGAGTGAGGGCTTATGTACATTCATCTGGGCGGTGAGAAGATTATCCGATCTTCCGAATTGGTCGCTATTTTTGATATATCGATTGAAAAATCCTCAAAAATTTCCAAGCAGTATGTCACGCATGCCGAGCAGGAAAAAACAGTGGAGCATATTGGTGAAGAGGAAGCCAAGTCCATTGTCGTGACCAAAAACATTGTGTACTACTCGCCTATTTCCTCAGCTACGCTCAAGAAGCGAGCTCACATTTTTCCTGATCTCTAGCCTATCGGCGGTACGAGTTATTGTACCTTTTGCTGCTTGTCTTTATTTAGATTGCTTACTGGAATTAAGGGAATATGTTCATTTCAGCATGCATTCTTAGTTAACGCATATTTACGATATTGAATCTATAGAAGTAGGTGAAAGGCATGTCTATGAATCAACCGTCATATGGTGCAGATGAAATTCAGGTACTTGAAGGGCTGGAAGCCGTACGTAAACGACCGGGGATGTATATTGGTTCCACCAGTGCCAAAGGTCTGCATCATCTCGTTTGGGAAGTAGTGGACAATAGTATTGACGAAGCACTCGCAGGTTATTGTGATCATATCGAAGTTACTATTCATGAAGATAACAGCGTCACTGTAGTCGATAACGGGCGGGGGATTCCTGTCGGCGAACATGCCAAAATGAAACGTCCTGCACTTGAGGTTGTAATGACTGTTCTGCATGCAGGCGGTAAATTTGGCGGTGGCGGGTACAAAGTATCCGGTGGTCTTCATGGTGTAGGTGTATCTGTCGTCAATGCTCTATCAGAGAAAGTTGTTGTTACAGTTAAGGTTGACGGCCATGTGTATCAACAGGAATACCGTCGGGGTGTTCCGCAGTATGATCTGAAAACGATCGGTACAACGGAGGAAACGGGAACAACGGTTACGTTCCATCCGGATCCGGAGATTTTCACGGAAACAAGAGTTTATGACTATGAAACTTTGCTGACTCGTATTCGTGAGCTCGCGTTCCTGAACAAGGGAATTGGTATGACTTTAACCGATGAACGTACAGGTGTAACCAACTCTTTCCTGTATGAGGGCGGTATTATCGAGTATGTCTCCTTCCTGAACCAGAAGCGTGAAGCACTGCATGAAAACCCGATTTATGTAGAAGGATCAAGAGACAACATTCAGGTTGAAGTTGCATTGCAATACAATGACAGCTACACCGAGAATATTTACTCGTTTGCCAACAACATCAACACACATGAGGGCGGAACGCACGAATCCGGATTCAAGAGTGCCCTTACCCGGATTATCAATGATTATGCGCGCAAAGCGGGCGTAATCAAAGACAGCACAGGTAATCTGTCCGGGGATGATGTACGTGAAGGTCTGACAGCGATTATCTCGGTCAAGATCCCTGAACCGCAATTTGAGGGACAGACCAAGACGAAGCTGGGTAACAGTGAAGTGCGCGGAATTGTCGAATCCCTGTTTGCTGAGAAGCTGCAGGAGTTCCTGGAAGAGAATCCTTCCGTATCCCGTCGCATTTTGGAAAAAGGACTGCAAGCTGCCCGTGCACGTGAAGCAGCTCGTAAAGCACGTGAACTGACGCGTCGTAAAGGTGCACTCGAAGTCAGCTCTTTGCCAGGTAAATTGGCCGACTGTTCATCCAAGGATGCTTCAATCAGCGAATTGTACATCGTCGAAGGTGACTCCGCCGGTGGATCAGCGAAGCAAGGACGAGATCGTCATTTCCAAGCGATTTTGCCACTGCGTGGTAAGATTCTGAACGTGGAAAAAGCACGTCTTGACCGGATTTTGGGTAATGCGGAGATCAGAGCGATCATTACCGCAATGGGTACAGGTATTGGTGATGATTTCGATATTGCCAAAGCACGTTATCACAAAATCATTTTGATGACGGATGCCGACGTCGATGGCGCTCACATTCGGACATTGCTTCTGACATTCCTTTATCGCTATATGCGCAAAATCATTGAGGCTGGTTATGTATACATTGCCCAACCGCCATTGTTCAAGATTGAGCGCAATAAAGTGATTCGTTATGCTGGTTCCGAGAAGGAACGCGATGAAATTATCGCAACTCTCGGTGAAAATGCGAAATTCAATGTCCAGCGTTATAAAGGTCTCGGTGAGATGAATGCCGGACAATTATGGGAAACGACGATGGACCCTGAGAGCCGGACCATGCTTCAAGTATCGATCGGCGATGCAATGCTGGCCGATGCCATGTTCGACACCCTGATGGGGGATAATGTTGAACCTCGTCGTGACTTTATTCAGGAAAATGCAAAATACGTGAAAAACCTCGACATCTAACGATATTCGAAGAGGCGCCTGCGAGGGCGCCTCTTTTACATTGTGGGATTATAGCATAGAGATTTTAGGTTGGACTCTGGAGTGCCTGTTACCGATGTGTGCGGCTTTTGGTAGAGGAGGCCTGGGCTTTGGGAGAGGTACGAGATGTTTTCCCTTTTTTGGAGGGTAATCTGCCGTACGCTCTCGCATAACGCTTGATCTTTCGGTACGTTTCCTTATCAGGCAATAGGCCAAAAGCATAGATACCCGGCAATGTGTTGACTTCAATAATCCATGGCCGTCCATCTTCGTCCAGTGCGATATCGATACCAATCTCTTTGAGTCTTGGAAATGACTTCTGTAGCTGTACCGCTGTATGAATGCCTAAACGATATAGATCACTGCGTAATTGCTGGAACCGCTCCTGGTCAAAATGAGGGCGTACCAACTCATTAAAGGTGGCCAATCTTCCGCCTCCATGAATGTTGGTGATGATCTTGCCAGGTGCAGCAACTCTTCCCAGGATACCTGTCGTTTCCCAATTGCGTTGTAGATTTTTCTGCGTCAGTACCCGCAGGTCAAAAGGCAACCCATCATGTTTCATCAGCGGAATGCCTTGCTGAATGATGTAGTCGCGCTTCTGGATACGTTCAGTGAGCGCCAGATCCAGCTCATCGAGGGAATGGAAGTGTTTCTCCTCCGTCCCATATCGAAGTTCATACGTTGTCAGGGGGACTTCAGCAGAGATCTCGGCACCGACTTCAGCTGTGGAAGGGAATAGTGGATCAGCAGAGATTTCTGATGTGTTTGCATCGGTAATCGGGTGTGGATTCATACGGATGGTTTTTACCCGCATGACGCCATTGCCGTAGGTTCCCCGATCCGGTTTGATATAGTTTGACTCGAATAATTCAGTCATCCGTTCCAGGGTCTGGCGATTATATTGTCGTGTTACCGGTATATATCCATTCACATTACGGCTGCGTTGTAACACAGCTGTCTTGGTCCATTTGCTGGAGACACGCTGGATGCCCAAGAGCCATCAGTCCTTTCGTGTTTTAATGGGGTTTATAAGAGTGGCAGACGCGGAGAAATCAAAGGACAAGAGATGATTTCAGTGGTATAATAGAGAAATATGGCGTTTTGTGCGGTTTTGTTGCACAGATGTAGTTTGATCGTAGAACGGGAACGGTCTAAGCCTGAATATACACAGTACAATTGCCGCTTTTTCTAGCATTGTATGTGTAAATGGGGAGGAAGGCAGGGCGAACCCCCAGACTCTCTAAAGTTCCCGGAAGAAAGGCTATTGCCCAGCGGACGTTTAATTGTTTACCTTTTGTGAAAGTAATATAATAAAGAGTAGCGTCCTTGTGCGGTTTTAGCCTTGTTAGGCTCTTCACATATAATTAATTTTCGAATGATTGAATGGAATGTTTGTTGAAGGACAAGAAGGAGGTCCAGCATGGCGGAAGAAATGAATTCGCAGGTTAAAGATCGGGATATTGGCGTCGAGATGCGTGAATCGTTTATGGATTATGCGATGAGCATTATTGTGAGCCGTGCCTTACCTGACGTGCGTGACGGATTGAAGCCGGTTCACCGGCGTATTCTGTACGCAATGTCCGAGCTAGGCATGACACCCGATAAACCACATAAAAAATCAGCCAGAATCGTCGGCGAAGTTATCGGTAAGTATCACCCACACGGTGACTCTGCCGTATATGAAACGATGGTACGGATGGCACAGGACTTCTCCCTGCGCTACATGCACGTAGATGGACATGGTAACTTTGGATCGGTGGATGGCGATATGGCAGCAGCCATGCGTTATACGGAAGCCCGGTTGTCCAAGATTGCAATGGAAATGCTCAGAGACATCAACAAGGATACGATTGACTTCCAGCCGAACTATGACGGTGAAGAAAGTGAACCTGTCGTTCTGCCAGCTCGTTTCCCTAACTTGCTTGTCAATGGTGTCGGCGGGATTGCGGTAGGTATGGCGACCAACATTCCTCCTCATAACCTGGGAGAGGTAATCGACGGCGTACAGGCCATGATCAAAAATCCGGATATCACTTCCATGGAATTGATGGATTATATTCAAGGGCCAGACTTCCCAACTTCCGGTTATATTTTGGGACGTTCCGGAATTCGCCAGGCGTATCAAACCGGACGTGGTTCAGTAACGATGCGGGCCAAAACCAACATCGAAGAAAACAACAACAAAGCACGGATTATTGTTACGGAACTTCCTTATCAGGTGAACAAGGCAAGACTCGTTGAGAAAATTGCTGAGTTGGTACGTGATAAAAAGATTGATGGTATTACGGATCTCCGTGATGAGTCTGACCGTAACGGTATGCGGATTGTGATTGAGCTTCGCAGAGACGTGAACCCGGGTGTAGTGCTGAACAACCTGTACAAGCATACAGCGATGCAGTCCACCTTTGGGATTAACATGCTCGCGATTGTAAATAAAGAACCTAAGATTCTGAATCTGCGTGAAGTGTTGTATCACTACTTGCAGCATCAGATTGAGGTTATACGTAGACGTACACAATTCGAACTGAAAAAAGCGGAAGCACGCGCGCACATTCTGGAAGGCTTGCGTATCGCGCTGGATCATATCGACGAAATTATTGCGTTGATCCGTTCATCCAGCAATACAGATGCAGCCAGAGAAGGTCTGATCGAGCGTTTCTCACTCAGTCATGATCAGGCTCAAGCTATCCTCGATATGCGTCTGCAACGCCTGACAGGTCTGGAACGTGAGCGCATCGAAAATGAGTATAACGAACTGATGGTCAAAATTAAGGAATATCGTGAAATTTTGGCCAACGAGCACCTGGTGCTCGAAATTATCAGCACGGAGCTGCAAGAAATCCGTGATCGCTTCAGCGATGATCGTCGTACCGAAATCACTGTAGGTGAAGAGAGCATTCTGGACGAGGATCTGATTCCGCGTGAAGAGGTTATCATCACTATTACCCATACAGGCTATGTGAAACGTCTGCCGGTATCCACATACCGCAGTCAGAAGCGTGGCGGACGTGGGGTTGTGGGAATGGACACCAAAGATACCGACTTTGTTGAGCATCTGTTTGTGACCAACTCTCACAATTACCTCATGTTCTTTACCGACAAAGGTAAAGTGTACCGTCTCAAAGCTTATGAGATTCCAGAGCTTGGACGTACAGCACGGGGAACGCCGATTATCAATCTGATTCAGATCGAGCAGGGTGAATCGGTTAATGCCGTGATTCCAGTTCAGGAATTCGAAAGTGACAAGTATCTGTTCTTTGCTACCCGTCAAGGGGTTGTGAAGAAGACACCACTTGAGGATTACACCAATATTCGTAAAGGCGGTCTGATCGGGATCTCCCTGCGTGATGATGATGCCCTTATTGATGTTAAGCTGACAGACGGACTTCAAGAGATCATTATGGGTACAGCTCACGGGATGTCCATCCGATTCTCGGAAGGAAATGTTCGTTCCATGGGACGGAGTGCAACCGGGGTTAAAGGGATTACACTGGATGAGCAGGATGTCGTAATCGGTATGGACGTTGTTGACCAGGAACTGGATGTTCTGATTGTTACAGCCAAAGGTTACGGTAAACGTACGCCTGTCAGCGATTATCGGATGCAGACTCGTGGCGGTAAAGGGATTAAAACCATTAACGTCACAGATAAGAACGGTGCGGTAGTCAGCCTGAAAATGGTTAAGACAGAAGAAGATCTGATGATCATCACTTCCAGCGGTACGTTAATTCGGATGAGTATGGAAGGCATATCCACTATGGGTCGATACACGCAAGGCGTGAAGCTGATTCATATTCGCGATGAAGATGCCGTAGCTACAGTCAGCCGAATTGACAAGAATGAGGAAGAACCAGATGACGAAGAATTGATTGAAGGTGCAGAAGCTGCTGATTCTGAAGGTTTAGAGTCAACTCTTGATGAGGACGCGGTTTCCGATGCTGAAGTTGAGGGCGATGATTCAGGTTCTGAAGCATAGAATCAATTTTCTATAAAGAAAATCATTTCATGATTCCAATGAAATTGGAGGGCTCCCATATGGGGGCCCTTTGTTATTTTCACAGCTCCAGGACCATTCTTCTCGAAATCTGGGATGTACAGCCTGATTTTTGAGTAATATAATGGGAATTAACGTGAAAAACCGGGACTATGGTCTTGATATCATTATAGAAGAACGATGAGTGAGGGGAATAAACATGGGATTAATCACCCTGTCTGAAGTCAAACCAGGACTTAAACTGGGAAATGAAGTGCAAACGCTTCGTGGCAATGTTCTGTTTCAGAAGGGCAAAGTCATTCTGCCCAAAGATGTGGAAGTACTCAGAGCCTTTATGATTCATCAAGTGGACATCGAGCAAGAAAGAACAGGGACAAGCACTTCAGGTTCTAAGGCTTCGTCGGCCTCTTCAGTCCATGTAGCTAATGAAAAGAACGGAGAGCGGGCAGGGAAAGGCAGCAGCACAGTCTCAGCACCTGTCTTACCGTCTCTGCATGAAGAGTATGAAAAGATGGTAGGACTGACCAAAAATGCTTTTCTATCCTCCCTGGCGGCTGAATTACCTGTATATGAGTTGCGTACACAGCTGGAAGCATTGTTTGTTCATCTTAAACAGTATAATGTGCTTACCTTCAGTCCACGAGTGATGCAAGAACATGATTATGTGTATCATCATGCCGTCTTGAGTGCCATAACATCTTATCAGTTGGCCCAGTGGATGGATCTTCCATCCAAAGACTGGATGCAGGTAGCTTTTGCAGGATTGTTCCATGATATTGGTAATAACAAAGTGGACCCACAGATCCTCCATAAACCCTCTACGTTAACTGCGTCAGAGCAGGCAGAGATCCGACAGCATACGAAATATGGCTATCAGGTACTGAAACAGGCGAAGGCCATCAATGAGGGAGCTAGACTTGCAGCATTGCAGCATCATGAAAAAGTGGATGGGTCGGGTTACCCGCTGCAGCTCAGCGGCACGCAGATTCATATCTATGCCAAAATTGTAGCTATCGCTGATATCTTCCACGCCATGACTCTGGAGAAGATCTATCGTAAGGCACAGTCACCGTACCTGGTACTTGAACAAATTCAGAGCGAGGCTTTTGGCAAATTGGATCCTGCCATCGTAAATGTATTCGTTCAGCGTTCCACACAGATCCATAACGGTATCCGAGTGAAGCTTAGCAATAATCAAATTGGTGAGATCATATTCTCTGATCGGGATCATCCTACACGGCCGATGGTATCGGTAGAAGGAACAATCATCAATCTGATGCAGCAAAGGCAGCTACATATTCAGGAAGTCATTGGCTAGTTCAATCTTCAATTCATATAGAAGAACAGGGCCTTTCCAATATGGAGAGGCTCTTTTTTATAAAACTTAAAGTAAAAGATAACTTTATTGAAAATAAAGCTTGCGTTCCGAAACTGTACATGGTATATTCTAATTCCGGCCAAGAAAACACGAGAAACACGGTGCCGCAAGCGAATGAAATAAGCTTCGAAAGAAACTTAAAAAAAAAGAGCTTGCAAAGTTGGTTCGGATGTGATAAGATATAAAAGTTGCTGAGGTGAACAACACACGGCGATGAAACAAGTTTGATCTTTGAAAACTGAACAACGAGTGAGTAACGATCTTGCTTGCAAGATCGACGCTGAGAAATCGGTACACGTCTTCGGACTGTATGATTTCAAAGCAAAATAAATGAGATTTTTAATCTCGTCAGTTTCAAAATGAGCTTATCGCTCTTTTCAATACTTTATTGGAGAGTTTGATCCTGGCTCAGGACGAACGCTGGCGGCATGCCTAATACATGCAAGTCGAGCGGACTTAAAGAGAAGCTTGCTTCTCTGATGGTTAGCGGCGGACGGGTGAGTAACACGTAGGCAACCTGCCCTCAAGTTTGGGACAACTACCGGAAACGGTAGCTAATACCGAATAGTTGTTTTCTTCTCCTGAAGAGAACTGGAAAGACGGAGCAATCTGTCACTTGGGGATGGGCCTGCGGCGCATTAGCTAGTTGGTGGGGTAACGGCTCACCAAGGCGACGATGCGTAGCCGACCTGAGAGGGTGATCGGCCACACTGGGACTGAGACACGGCCCAGACTCCTACGGGAGGCAGCAGTAGGGAATCTTCCGCAATGGGCGAAAGCCTGACGGAGCAATGCCGCGTGAGTGATGAAGGTTTTCGGATCGTAAAGCTCTGTTGCCAGGGAAGAACGCTTGGGAGAGTAACTGCTCTCAAGGTGACGGTACCTGAGAAGAAAGCCCCGGCTAACTACGTGCCAGCAGCCGCGGTAATACGTAGGGGGCAAGCGTTGTCCGGAATTATTGGGCGTAAAGCGCGCGCAGGCGGTCATTTAAGTCTGGTGTTTAATCCCGGGGCTCAACCCCGGATCGCACTGGAAACTGGGTGACTTGAGTGCAGAAGAGGAGAGTGGAATTCCACGTGTAGCGGTGAAATGCGTAGATATGTGGAGGAACACCAGTGGCGAAGGCGACTCTCTGGGCTGTAACTGACGCTGAGGCGCGAAAGCGTGGGGAGCAAACAGGATTAGATACCCTGGTAGTCCACGCCGTAAACGATGAGTGCTAGGTGTTAGGGGTTTCGATACCCTTGGTGCCGAAGTTAACACATTAAGCACTCCGCCTGGGGAGTACGGTCGCAAGACTGAAACTCAAAGGAATTGACGGGGACCCGCACAAGCAGTGGAGTATGTGGTTTAATTCGAAGCAACGCGAAGAACCTTACCAGGTCTTGACATCCCTCTGATCGGTACAGAGATGTATCTTTCCTTCGGGACAGAGGAGACAGGTGGTGCATGGTTGTCGTCAGCTCGTGTCGTGAGATGTTGGGTTAAGTCCCGCAACGAGCGCAACCCTTATATTTAGTTGCCAGCACTTCGGGTGGGCACTCTAGATAGACTGCCGGTGACAAACCGGAGGAAGGTGGGGATGACGTCAAATCATCATGCCCCTTATGACCTGGGCTACACACGTACTACAATGGCCGGTACAACGGGCTGCGAAATCGCGAGATGGAGCCAATCCCAACAAAGCCGGTCTCAGTTCGGATTGCAGGCTGCAACTCGCCTGCATGAAGTCGGAATTGCTAGTAATCGCGGATCAGCATGCCGCGGTGAATACGTTCCCGGGTCTTGTACACACCGCCCGTCACACCACGAGAGTTTATAACACCCGAAGTCGGTGGGGTAACCGCAAGGAGCCAGCCGCCGAAGGTGGGATAGATGATTGGGGTGAAGTCGTAACAAGGTAGCCGTATCGGAAGGTGCGGCTGGATCACCTCCTTTCTATGGAGAATCGTTTCCCGCGTGGAAACATTCAAATATGCAGCTTAGCTGCAAAAACGACTCACTCGTTGCTCAGTTTTGAGAGCTCAAACTCTCAAACAGCTTGCTTTTGCATGGAGCTTGTTCTTTGAAAACTAGATATCGAAACGAAATTTTGCGATTTAGAACATTCCTTTTTAAGCTGAACTTGTGTTAAAACAAGTTTTTATTAAATAGTGAAGACTGCATTGCGATGGTATTGAATGGTAGCGACTTTTGGCTTTGCGTGAGCAAAACAAGGGAAGCGAGCAGTCAAAACCGGAGCAAATATGGTTAAGCTACTAAGAGCACACGGAGGATGCCTAGGCGCTAGGAGCCGATGAAGGACGTGGCGAACAACGAAACTGCCTCGGGGAGCTGTAAGCAAGCTTTGATCCGGGGGTGTCCGAATGGGGAAACCCAGCTGGGGTAATTTCCAGTTACTCATAACTGAATACATAGGTTATGTAGAGGCATACCAAGGGAACTGAAACATCTAAGTACCTTGAGGAAGAGAAAACAATAGTGATTCCGTCAGTAGCGGCGAGCGAACGCGGAGAAGCCCAAACCAGAGAGCTTGCTCTTTGGGGTTGTGGGACATCTCACATGGAGTTACAAAGGAACCGGTTAAGCGAAGAGGTCTGGAAAGGCCCGCCAAAGAAGGTAAAAGCCCTGTACTTGAAAGTTGGTTCCCTCCGAGATGTATCCCGAGTAGTGCGGGGCACGTGAAACCCCGTATGAATCCGGCAGGACCATCTGCCAAGGCTAAATACTTCCTAGCGACCGATAGTGAAGCAGTACCGTGAGGGAAAGGTGAAAAGCACCCCGGAAGGGGAGTGAAATAGAACCTGAAACCGTGTGCTTACAAAAAGTCAGAGCCCGTTTTAGGGGTGATGGCGTGCCTTTTGTAGAATGAACCGGCGAGTTACGTTCCCGTGCAAGGTTAAGGTGAAGAGCCGGAGCCGCAGCGAAAGCGAGTCTGAATAGGGCGACTGAGTACGTGGACGTAGACCCGAAACCGGGTGATCTACCCCTGTCCAGGGTGAAGGTGCGGTAACACGCACTGGAGGCCCGAACCCACGCATGTTGAAAAATGCGGGGATGAGGTGGGGGTAGCGGAGAAATTCCAATCGAACTCGGAGATAGCTGGTTCTCCCCGAAATAGCTTTAGGGCTAGCCTCGGAAAACAGAGTCGTGGAGGTAGAGCACTGATTGGGTGCGGGGCCCGCAAGGGTTACCAAGCTCAGTCAAACTCCGAATGCCATAGACTTACTTCCGGGAGTCAGACAGTGAGTGCTAAGATCCATTGTCAAAAGGGAAACAGCCCAGACCATCAGCTAAGGTCCCCAAGTGTGTGTTAAGTGGGAAAGGATGTGGAGTTGCACAGACAACCAGGATGTTGGCTTAGAAGCAGCCACCATTGAAAGAGTGCGTAATAGCTCACTGGTCGAGTGACTCTGCGCCGAAAATGTAACGGGGCTAAACACACCACCGAAGCTATGGCTTGATGCTTTGCATCAGGGGTAGGGGAGCGTTGTATAAGGGTTGAAGGTGTACCGTAAGGAGCGCTGGACATTATACAAGTGAGAATGCCGGTATGAGTAACGAAAAGATCAGTGAGAATCTGATCCGCCGAAAGCCTAAGGGTTCCTGAGGAAGGCTCGTCCGCTCAGGGTAAGTCGGGACCTAAGGCGAGGCCGAAAGGCGTAGTCGAAGGACAACAGGTCGAAATTCCTGTACCACCGTAAGCCGTTATGAGCAATGGGGGGACGCAGCAGGGTAGTGACGCGGACTGATGGATGTCCGTCTAAGCAGTGAGGCTGATGTGTAGGCAAATCCGCACATCGTAAGGCTGGGCTGTGATGGGGAGCGAAAATTATAGTAGCGAAGGTCATGATCTCACACTGCCAAGAAAAGCCTCTAGCCAGGTGATGGTGCCCGTACCGCAAACCGACACAGGTAGGCGAGAAGAGAATTCTAAGGCGCGCGGAAGAACTCTCGTTAAGGAACTCGGCAAAATGACCCCGTAACTTCGGGAGAAGGGGTGCCCCGGTAGTGTGAATAGCACGAGGGGGCCGCAGTGAAAAGGCCCAAGCGACTGTTTAGCAAAAACACAGGTCTGTGCGAAGCCGTAAGGCGAAGTATACGGGCTGACGCCTGCCCGGTGCTGGAAGGTTAAGGGGAGCGGTTAGGAGCAATCCGAAGCTGTGAACCGAAGCCCCAGTAAACGGCGGCCGTAACTATAACGGTCCTAAGGTAGCGAAATTCCTTGTCAGGTAAATTCTGACCCGCACGAATGGCGTAACGACTTGGGCGCTGTCTCAACGAGAGATCCGGTGAAATTTTAATACCTGTGAAGATGCAGGTTACCCGCGACAAGACGGAAAGACCCCATGGAGCTTTACTGCAGCTTGATATTGAATTTGGGTACGATCTGTACAGGATAGGTGGGAGCCTTTGAAGCATGAGCGCCAGCTTGTGTGGAGGCACCGTTGGGATACCACCCTGATCGTATCTAGGTTCTAACCTGGTACCGTAATCCGGTGCGGGGACAGTGTCAGGTGGGCAGTTTGACTGGGGCGGTCGCCTCCTAAAGAGTAACGGAGGCGCCCAAAGGTTCCCTCAGAATGGTTGGAAATCATTCGAAGAGTGCAAAGGCATAAGGGAGCTTGACTGCGAGACCTACAAGTCGAGCAGGGACGAAAGTCGGGCTTAGTGATCCGGTGGTACCGCATGGAAGGGCCATCGCTCAACGGATAAAAGCTACCCTGGGGATAACAGGCTTATCTCCCCCAAGAGTCCACATCGACGGGGAGGTTTGGCACCTCGATGTCGGCTCATCGCATCCTGGGGCTGAAGTAGGTCCCAAGGGTTGGGCTGTTCGCCCATTAAAGCGGTACGCGAGCTGGGTTCAGAACGTCGTGAGACAGTTCGGTCCCTATCTGTCGTGGGCGTAGGAAATTTGAGAGGAGCTGTCCTTAGTACGAGAGGACCGGGATGGACGTACCGCTGGTGTACCAGTTGTTCCGCCAGGAGCACCGCTGGGTAGCTATGTACGGAAGGGATAAGCGCTGAAAGCATCTAAGCGTGAAGCCCCCCTCAAGATGAGATTTCCCAGTATGTAAGACCCCTTGAAGACGACGAGGTAGATAGGCTGGGGGTGGAAGTGCAGCAATGCATGGAGCTGACCAGTACTAATCGGTCGAGGGCTTATCCAAATATGCAAGTTATAAATCGCACATTTCGTTTCGGATCTAGTTTTCAGAGAATAATCTCTGAAATGAAAATCGGTACATCACAGAATGTGTGTATGATTTTCAGTTCTACAATGATTTCAAGAAGCAATGCTTCGACAAATCGCGTTTGGTGGCGATGGCGGAGGGGTTCCACACGTACCCATCCCGAACACGACCGTTAAGCCCTCTAGCGCCGATGGTACTTGGACCGCAGGGTCCTGGGAGAGTAGGACGCCGCCAAGCAAAGAACCACTGCCGATGTTATTCGGTGGTGGTTTTTATTTGTTTATAAGCAAAAATGAAGGAATAGCTAGTTGAAGATGGATTTAATTCTTGCTTTGGAAGCTGATATAAATAGAGGTGGATTGACTTTCAAAAGAGGGTAAATGAATGACTTAAAAAAGTCTTGAAATGAAGGTAACATTTTTGTTACGGAAAACGCATTCGAAACCAGTATAATAGGACTATGTTAAATATGCTAAAAGTACCTGACCACAGAGCTGGAATGTGCAGCTGTGAAAAGGAGGGTGTGTGTGATAAGTTGGCGAAGACTAGTTCTTCATTCGTTTCTCTTGCTTGGCCTGATAGGCGTGCTTGTAGGATGCGGTGAAGCAGGATCTGCATGGACTTCTTATGAAGGAGCGGTAAACGAGAAGGGTTTCCCGGTTCCTAAAGTGGCGAATAAATCTGACCAGTCTGAAAACAATTCGGATATGGATTATGTTCGATATACGCTATCTGGTATTAGTGAGAGCACTAGTATTCCTGAGGTGTATCTAGACGAGATTAAGAGCTGGGGATGGACAGAAAAGCAAGCCAAGAGTACTTCCAATGACTCAAGTTCCCTACGTGTATTTGCTAAAGAAGGGCATACTGTACATCTAGCTGTACATGATGGTTTCTTCACGGTGATGGTTCCGAAAAGTGAAGCTGCCCAGACGACAGTAAAATCACTTGATGATGATGACTGAATGAGTTGTGTTTTGATGTAATGGTTCGACAATTAACGGTGTAATGGTCCGTATGATAGTAAAGCTCCCGATCTCTGATCGGGGGCTTTTTGTATTTATTTTTGTCTGTCATGAATCATATTAGATGAGCAATGGATCGTTCGGAGGTTTTCTTTTGGCGGTGACTTAACCAGGAGCTGTAGAGAGGCAGGCTTACAGCACTCACACAGTAGACATGAGGCATAGATAGCAAAGATAGTAGGTGCCTGTAGAGGCTGGTATCAGTCGTCTATAGAGCAAGTAAACATAGAAGAGGGGGAAGATATCGAAAGGAGGTCGATTATGAGCCTACTACGTACTCAATATCAGAAAAGGTATTCAACAAGCTAGGACGTGGCAGAACGGAAATGGATGTACTGCGTTGGGGATAACCGTTTTAACTATACCCATGCTGTGGATAAGGGAAAAAGAGAGGTGAAATAAATAAAGGTTATCCACTGTGGATAACCTTTAAGGTTTGGAAGCATGACGCAGTAATCAAGAAAGAGTGTCATAGGAGTGGTTGCGTCAGTTTGAATAGAAGGTATGAATGAGCTTTAGCGTTTTATGTATTACTGGTTTCAACTATACATTGCGTTAGGCAAGGTTATAGGTAAAGGATAGAAGAACAATTATTGCAGGTAGTAGGAGACATCTTGTTCATTTAATTTGATAAGCCCGTCCTTACGTTCGCGTGAAAGAACAAGTACAACATATAGACGTGGTACAAGAAGCCACAGATGCCAGAAAATCAACGATAGGGTGAAGGACAAGGGTGACCATATTAAACAGACGGTAATGATACATAGCCCAATCCAGCTCATATTGAGGTGGACCCGGACGAACATGCGGTAGCTGAAATGTTGGTCTGGAATATAGCCGAACCAAGGCATTTTGAGGTTCCAGCGCCAACGACGTGCATAGGAGGTACGGACCAGCAGTAATATGGTTCTGGCAATGACATAATGAATCCATAGTGTGATCGGTCCTGCCAGGATAAAGTAGAAGAGGCCGGTCCAGGAGAATGCTAACAGATTAAACAAAAGCATAATGACAGGCAAAGACAGATAGCTAAAGATTACGCTGCGGGCAATGGCCTTTTTTTTCAGAAGCCGGTATTGATAAAAGGTTGCTTTATTCTCCGGTTCGGCGATCATACGATTACAAATCCTCCTTCTGGGATCACGTTCATTTGTAATAGGTATTCGTTTTCATAAATAAGGAAATGGATGACGCAGAGTTACATATATGAACCTTGTATGGACTCCAGATTGATGTACAAGATATGGAAGTAGATTAATCATATACAAGTATACCTTTGAACGACCTGGCTGTCAGGTTCTGATGGTGATGTATTATATATCGGCTGAAAATCCAAGTTTTTTTAAGATTATAGTATATAAGTTTTTCAAAGCTGTAGGAGGAGTAGGTAATCACATGAGAAATACAATGAAGTGCGGGGATGTTTCTTGTAATGACTGTCCATTCATGCTTTTCATATAATAGAAGAAATTGCAGGTCTGCGAGGTTTTAGCTACGTTATAAGGTAAGGAGAATGGGCAACAAATGTAGGCTGTCTGGCTGAAGTACAGAACGAATGGCATTTTTCTTTTGTTTGTTTTCGGTACAGACACCCATAGAGGGGTAGGCGAATATATATATTTTATAGAAAGAAAGCACTATGAAAAGGTTTAAAATAATAGAAACTGTGCAATACTGATAGTAATACGTTAAACAAGGTGGGATGGTTGATGGAAGGACACGCCGAACACACATGCATTATCTGCGAACAGACCAAAAGAGAAGGCATTTTTATTGTATCTGAATTTATATGTGACGCTTGCGAAGCAGAAATGGTTCATACGGATGCACAGGATGCCAAGTACAATTATTTTATTCATCAAATGAAGCAGATTTGGGTGCAAAAGAACGCATAAAGAGCGTTAAATCATATTAGTGAAACATCACATTGATTTGTATCAATGTGTATAGAGGCCCTAGGGGCCTTTTTCTGTTTCTATCAGGGAATAAGAAGGGGAAAATGGACATGATAAGCACCCATGGGGTGACTGGATATGATGATGATGCATCGGTGGAAACGGTGGTTTGCACGTGGGCTGGACAATTCCTGATATAATGAAAGAAGAAGTGCTTTACCTACACGTTTTGAATACAGCAGATCGTAGGAGAGAAATAAGCGTGGAAAGGTCTCTGTTGTTAGAGAGAGGTTGGTACGGACGCATCAAAATTTATGAATGTACAGGATGATTATTCAATGGAGCATAAATCAAATACCGCACCTTTATATGAAGCGTTGCTTGCGTATCGTGATTCAGGGCAGCGTTCTTTTCATGTACCTGGGCATAAGAACGGACAAGTCTATCGCGGGTTACTGGAGCAAGCGGACCAGCAGCAGTTAGATGGGAAAGCTAGTGAAATTTACCGTAATGAGGGTGAGGCAAAAGGAAAACAAAGTTTGGGACGTTCAGTAACTGATGGGGAAGAGTGCTTCAGACAAGCTAAGGAAAAAAGGCATGGCAATGAAACTGACGCATCTGCAGCAGATGTTGTACCGGTGAGTGCGTTTCTGGAGATGATGCGGCTGGATGTAACGGAAATCTCGGGGACGGACGATTTGCATCATCCAGAAGGGGTTATATTGGAGGCACAGCAGCTGGCAGCAGATTGTTTTGGAGCAGAGGAGAGCTTCTTCCTTGTCGGAGGCAGTACGTCTGGTAATTTGTCTTTGCTGCTGACCGTATGTAATGAACCTAATAGTCTTGTACTGGTACAGCGCAATGTGCACAAGTCAGTCATTCACGGGTTGATGCTGGCAGGCGCAAGGGCTGTATTCCTGGAGCCATGGGTTGATCCTGCGAGTGGACTTGCGGTGATGCCGTCGCTTGAGACGGTGCAGGCCGCTGTCCAGGCATATCCTGAGGCAAAGGGAGTACTTGTGACTTTGCCCAATTATTACGGCATGGGCGCTGATCTGAAGCCCATTGCTGAGGTGTGCCATGAGGCAGGCATGCCGCTGCTCGCGGATGAAGCGCATGGCGCGCATTATGGGCAGCATCCGGAGCTGCCAGCCTCTGCGCTGTCCTGCGGAGCAGACGGTGTGGTGCAGTCGACCCACAAGATGCTGTCTGCTTTCACCATGGGAGCCATGCTACACGTTCAGGGACCACGGTTAAACCGGTCCCTGCTGCGTCAGCGTCTGGCTATGGTGCAAAGCTCAAGCCCATCGTACCCGGTGATGGCTTCGCTTGATCTGGCGCGCCGCCTGCTGCATACGCAGGGCGCGAATGCCTTCACGGCGGGGCTTGCCGCCGTGGACGCCTTTAAGCGCGGCCTTGCGGAGCTGCCGCGCTTTCAGTTGCTGCAGCCGGGGCAGCTGCTGCAGCAAGAGCCGCCAGCCGGGGCGAAGCCGGCAACTGGCGGTAAGTCCGAGGCCGCCGGTGCACCGGGGCGGCCTGAAGCTCTGCCCGCGGCGGCGTTGCCTTCAGCCGCGGGATACACCGCTCAGGACCCGTTCAAGGCCGTCATTTATGACGGCACAGGGGTGCTGAGCGGTTATGGGCTGCAGCAGCAGCTGGAAGCATACGGCTGTGTGCCCGAAATGAGCGACGAACGATACGTCGTCCTGCTCTTTAGCCTGGGCTCGACGCTGCGCGATGCCGAGCACCTGTTGCAGGCTTTACGCCAAATCAGCCCTGAACAGGAGCAGAGCCAATCTCTTGGTGAGCAATCACAGCGTTTTACAAAAGATTCTGCAAATTATATTTCCACGTGGAACAATTTTCAAGAAGGAACTCCTTTTTCGGAGCCTATCCCGTTTACGTTGCAGCCGATTATGGAAGAGGATACAACAGAGGTATCCATTGATAAATGTGTAGGTCTTCGCTCTGCGGAGATGGTCATTCCATATCCGCCCGGCATACCTCTTGTGTACGCTGGTGAGCGAATAAGTGCGGCCATGATATCACGTATTAAGCTACTGAGAGATGAAGGAGCAAGGTTCCACGGCGTATCGGATACTTCGCTGCAATCGTTGAAAATCATCAGGGAATAATTGAGTTTAGAAGACACGCTTTGGATTTATGCAAAATGCTCAAACAAGTTAAGACATCATTGTTGTCTGGACATAAGAAAGAAGGGAACAAACTTTGGATATTCCGCTAAAAAAATATACGGGAATAGTCCTGCAAGTCATACTGATGTACGGGTTTTATTGGATAGGAAACCTGATTCAGGCTGTACTGCATCTGCCGTTAACAGGAAGTATTGTCGGGATGCTGCTTCTATTCATCGTCATTCAACTGGGATGGATCAGAATAAGTTGGGGCGAAGAAGGATCATCCTGGCTTCAATCGAATTTGCAATTATTGTTTATCCCTCCCACGGTGGGCATTATCAATCATTTTGATTTTTTTAGAGCCAATACGCTGCTGCTTGTTCTGGGGTTAATCGTTAGTACATTAATTACTTGTCTGTTGTCTGCGAAAATCAGTGAATGGCTCATGGCGTGGAGATCGACGCATCAAGGTAAGAAGGAGGCGATCTCATGCTCGCATTCATCCTCGGAATCGGAATGATTGCCTTGACCGTGGCTATATATATTCCTGCGACTCATTTATATAGAAGGTTGAAGTGGCCGATCCTTATGCCC
Organism: Paenibacillus marchantiae; assembly: GCF_028771845.1. Lineage (NCBI taxonomy): Bacteria > Bacillati > Bacillota > Bacilli > Caryophanales > Paenibacillaceae > Paenibacillus > Paenibacillus marchantiae. Next base: position 1,165,771 of record NZ_CP118270.1, read on the forward strand.
GTCTTGACGGCAACGACTGTAATTGTACTGATTCTGATCATTTCCGGTATTAAGCTCGATACGTACATGCTTGGTGGCAAATGGATACAGGAGTTATTGGGGCCGGCTGTAGTTTCCCTGGCATTCCCTTTGGCGAAACACCTTGATGTACTGAAACGGAATATTATCCCGATATTAGGGGGGACCTTGGGTGGAAGCATCGTTGGTATGTCCACAGGGGCCGCCATATCGCTGCTGCTCGGTTATCCGCAAGATATCGTTATCGCATTATTGCCCAAATCCATTACGACACCCGTTGCCATTCAACTGGCTGATCAGGTGGGAGGAAATTCATCCTTCACTTCGTTATTTGTGATGATAGCCGGATTTTCGGGGATATTATTGGGACCCATGATTTTAAAATGGGCCAGAGTAAACAGCAAAAATGCGTATGGGATCGGACTCGGCTCGGCTTCCCACGCATTGGGTATGGCAAGATCCTTTGAGTATGGAGAAAATGCGGTAGCGCTGAGTTCCGTATCCATGATTGTCAGTGCTATTGCCGGCTCTGTCATGCTCCCTCTATGGGTATGGTTGATTTACGGCTGATCAGGCTATGTGCCTTATCGGAAATATTGGAGAATAGCTGACCGTTAACGCGGGATCATGTATAGTATTATAATAAGAAGCTTGTACCAAACTCGAAACAATCTACGGATTGATCATGAACATACACCTCTGGGCGGGCTCATTCATAGTCTGGAGTATGAGAGGATCGAGATTGTAGTTATCGCAGCACAATTAGGAGCAATTATCGATATAGAAAGCAGGGAAGCATATGCAGGGCAGAGGTAAATTCATTACGTTGGAAGGGGGAGAAGGGTCCGGCAAAACAACGATGATCAGTAAGCTAGGTTCTTACTTTGAAGAACAGGGTATACCATATGTAGTTACTCGGGAACCAGGCGGGATTGAAATTGCGGAGAAAATACGTGCCATCATTCTCAATCCTCTTCATACGGCAATGGATGCAAGAACCGAAGCGCTGCTCTATGCAGCTGCACGCAGCCAGCATCTGGCAGAGAAAGTGGAGCCTGCATTGAAGGCAGGGAAGACCGTTATCTGTGACCGATTTGTCGACAGCAGTCTGGCCTATCAAGGATACGCTCGTGGTCTTGGTGTAGAGAATGTTTGGGCCATCAATCGGTTTGCAATAGGTGAACTGATGCCAGATGTTACGCTCTATCTGGATATCGAGCCTGAAGCAGGGCTCGCCCGCATTGATGCCCACGATGGACGTGAAGTTAACCGTCTGGATCTCGAAAGTCTGGAGTTCCACCGCAAAGTGCGTGAAGGCTATTTTTTGCTGAAGGAACAGTTTCCTGACAGGATCAAGGTCATCGATGCCTCTCAAAAGCAAGAAGAGGTATTGGCAGCAATGATTTTGTCGCTTGAGACAGGGATTTTGAAGGATTTTGACGAGTAATTGTCTAATATATAGACAGGGCATTTCACAAGGTGCTTATTATCTGAAGGAGGTTATGCAGGATGAAACTGATTGTTGCGATTATACAGGATAAAGACAGCAACCGATTATCCAGCGCATTGGTCAAAGCAAATTTTCGGGCTACGAAATTGGCCAGTACCGGTGGATTTTTGAAGGCAGGCAACACGACGTTTATGATCGGTGTCGATGATGGTCAGGTCGAATCCGTAATGAACGTCATTCGCAGCAGCTGTAAGGTTCGTGAACAGCTCGTGACTCCAGTCACTCCGATGAGCGGAACAACCGACTCTTACCTGCCGCTACCTGTCGAAGTTCAAGTAGGTGGAGCTACCGTGTTTGTTCTTCCGGTAGATCGATTCGAACACTTTTAATGATGCAATTCCCATAAATCCTATTGAGGGTCCTTCTTGTAATCAAGAATCGCGTTCTCTGTCCGGATAAACTTTTCGATCAGGGAAGATCTTATTTCGGACAGAGGTTGACTAACAACGAATAGATCCATGTGGTGATATTTAACTACTATTATATATAGAGTATGATCTAGCACATATATAAGGTCTCCTCCACGCACAGGCGCAGCGCGCACTGTGCTGATGGGCGATTGGCCTACTTAAGGTAGAAAGCAGGCGTTTCCATGAAAATCAATCCTGGATTCCGACCGATGCAGAGTGGACTCAGTTCTTCCGATTCCGGCTCCAAACCGGTTCAATCCAAAAATTTCTCTGATATGATGAATCACCAGGGTGAACGGGCATCACAGGCTGAACTTACCCGCCGATTAAGTGAGATCCAGATGCAGGGTGACCGTTTGTCTCGTTCCATGACCATTCGTGAATTGAAAGCATACAAGCAGCTTGTAAAAAGATTTCTGGAGGAAACGGTCCGTCGTGGTGTGTCTATGAAAGAGACGCGAGGATGGGATCGTCGGGGAAGAGGGAAACGTTACAAGTTAATTGATGAGATTGACTCTGCCTTATTATCTATGGCTGATGAGCTTTTGGAAACAGAGGAAGGCAAGATTACGTTATTACAGCAAGTAGGAGAAATTCGGGGAATGCTTATTAATTTAAGCTTCTGAGGAGGAAGTATGTCCTTTCAACAAATTATGGGTCAGCAGGCAGCCAAGCAAATGTTACAGAGCAGTTTGAGACGTCATGCCATAAGTCATGCCTATTTGTTTAGCGGACCATCCGGCAGTGGACAATTGCAGACGGCGATCACATTTGCCAAAGCAATATTCTGTACAGAGCTTGAAGATGATGCCTGCGGACAGTGTCTTGAATGTCGTAAGGTGGAACATGGAAATCATCCGGATCTAACCATGCTTGCACCGGATGGGAATAACATTAAAATTGATCAAATTCGGGATCTGCAGCGTATCTTTTCGTACCGTTCAGAGGCGGGGCATCCCAAAGTATATATTATTGAACAGGCCGAGAAAATGACTGTTCAAGCGGCCAACAGTTTGCTGAAGTTTCTGGAAGAACCTCAGGTGCCCGCGGTAGGCATTTTGATTACGGATAATGGACAGGCGATGCTGCCCACCATTCGTTCACGCTCTCAATTGGTTCCTTTCGGTGCTCTGAATCCGGAAGAGATGCTGCAATCGCTGATTGCGGAAGGGCACCCTGCCAATCTGGCTCGCTCTGCCGTCCATTTAGCGTCAGGACTGGAAGCATGTAGAGAAATTCTCCAGCAGAATTGGTTTGCAGAAATTAGAAACGTAATGTTACAATTAGGGAAGGAGTCCCTGGGTAGAGGAAGTACATCATTGATCTCTGCACAGCAGAAGCTTTTTAAAACCGGACTCTCAGAACACCTGGATACGATGCTTAGCCTGTTCCATTTATGGTTCAGGGATATGCTGTATGTCCAGTATGGTAGGCATGAACATATCGTTTTTATAGATCAGTTGGACATGCTGTCTCAGTTGGCCCATACCCGCAGCACCGAGCAGTGGGTTTCCTACATGGATATGGCCGCAGCATGCAGAAAAAAATTGCGTTTCAATGTCAATGGCCAGCTTTGTCTGGAGCAATTTTTGATCGGTTTGGCATAAGACTGGGAGAGGACAGATTTTGTTCCAATCATATGCAAACGGTTATAACTTCGGCGGGTTCCCTAAGAAGACAGGGCTTCAGACGAAGTGGGATTGGCTTACGAGGGGGTTAATTTTTTGTACAGTGTAGTGGGTGTCCGTTTCAAAAAAGCGGGCAAAATTTATTACTTCGATCCCCTGGACCTTCCCATTGAAAAAGAAAACTGCGTTATCGTGGAGACAGCGCGGGGGGTAGAGTACGGTAAGGTTGTCGTCGGCAAGAAAGAAGTAGGCGAGTCTGATGTGGTGTTGCCGCTCAAAAAGGTCATCCGGGTGGCGGGCGAGACAGATGCCCGTGTCGTAGATGAGAACAAGCGTGCAGCAAAAGAAGCATTCGGTACTTGTTTAAATAAAATCAAAGACCACGGCCTCAAAATGAAGCTGGTCGATGTGGAATTTACGTTTGATCGCAATAAAATTATTTTTTATTTTACAGCTGAAGGAAGAGTGGATTTCCGGGAGCTGGTCAAGGATCTGGCAAGCATTTTCCGGACACGGATCGAACTGAGACAGATCGGTGTACGTGATGAAGCAAAGATGCTTGGAGGGATCGGACCTTGCGGCCGAGTATTATGTTGTTCTTCCTGGCTGGGAGACTTTGAGCCGGTATCAATCAAGATGGCTAAAGATCAGAGCCTGTCACTGAATCCGACGAAAATTTCCGGGTTGTGCGGAAGACTCATGTGTTGTCTGAAATTTGAGCATGATAACTATGAAAGTGTGAGAGAAGAATTGCCGGCTGTAGGCAAGTTGGTCGTCACCTCTTTGGGTGAAGGAAAAGTTGTCGGCATCAATGCCGGTAATCGCACAGTCCATGTTCAACTGTTCGACATCAGTAAAGTCAAAGAACTTCCGCTGGATGACGTCGTTATCAAGTAAACCATAAAGGTTGCTTCGGGGTGGAAACTTGGAAAAGAAAAATCTGTTTACGCACATTCATGAAATGGAAACCCAATTGGGTCAGTTGCACAGTGATTTAGGAGAGTTAAAAATGATTGTTAAAGAGCTGCTTGAAGATAATCAGCGGCTTACCATCGAGAATGAGCAGTTACGCAAACTGCTGAAGCGTGAGGCCCCGGCAGATTTGCCCATCGCATCGGCGCTCGCTCCGGTAGCAAGGCCTGCGGGTCCAGCTACTGGTGAAGATGTTGTAGGTGAAGGATATGATAATCTGGCTCGGTTGTATCACGAAGGATTCCATATCTGCAATGTCTATTATGGACATTTGCGGACGGAAGGCGATTGTCTGTTCTGCCTGTCTTTTTTGAATAAATGAAGTGGCCGTAGGGATCCCCTACGGTTTTTTTTCAAGGTTAAGAACCTTGTCTGAGATATAGAGTACCGGAGGATGAGTGTATCATATGACAGAAATATCAGTAAAATTGCAAGATTCGGAGCGAATCGACGATTTGCTCTCTCATGATTTGAAGATTATTCAAAGTGATGAAGTGTTTAGTTTTTCGATGGATGCCGTATTGTTGGCCCGATTTGCTTCAGTACCGAAACGGGGTCGTGTGCTTGATTTGTGTACAGGCAATGGGGTTGTTCCCATTCTGTTGACCACACGAACGCAGGCGAGTCTGGAAGGCATTGAAATTCAGCCGCGATTGGCAGATATGGCACGTCGCAGCGTTCAACTGAATGCATTGGAAGAATCCATTACGATCCATGAAGGTGATTTGCGTGAACTCGTGAAAGAAACGGGCCATGCTGTATACGATGCTATAACGGTTAACCCTCCGTATATGCCCTTGAATGGAAGTGACCTCAAGATGAACACTCATCAGGCAATGGCACGCCATGAAATCGGGTGTACGCTGGAGGAAGTCATTCAGGCCTGTAATCGACTGGTGCGCAATGGCGGTAAAGTATCCATGGTTCATCGTCCGCAGCGTTTAGGAGAGATCATCACTCTGATGCGTGAGTACAAACTTGAACCAAAGCGGATTCGGATGGTACATCCCCGTGCTCATTTGGAAGCCAATATGGTGTTGATTGAAGCGCTCAAGGATGGGAAACCGGAGGTACGCATGCTTCCACCACTGATTGTTTACAATGAAGAAGGGAAATACTGCGAAGAAATCATGGACATATATTACGGTGCGCAGCATGCACAACGAACAACGGAAGGAGGGTTATAGATGACATTGCATATTCAGAAGAGCTACGCGGAGCAGTCGGGTGGTGCCGGTAAACTATACTTGGTAGGAACACCAATCGGTAATCTGGACGATATGACATTTCGAGCAATTAAAACATTGCAGAGCTGTGACATCATTGCAGCGGAGGACACACGTCAGACCCGAAAGCTGCTTACCCATTTTGAAATTACACCATCGATGTTGTTCAGTTACCATGAGCATAATAAGGGAGCTAGTGGGCCTGAACTCATACGCTATATAATAGAAGGAAAAAATTTGGCACTCGTCAGTGATGCCGGTCTGCCGGCCATTTCGGACCCTGGTTCCGATCTTGTAAAACTTGCGCTTGAAGCTGGAATTACGGTCATTCCCATCCCTGGAGCCAATGCCGCGTTATCAGCTCTGATCGTATCTGGTTTACCGACGGAGCGTTTCACATTCGGCGGCTTTTTGCCGCGGGAGAAAAAAGACATGCGAAAAGTGATGGAAGCTTTTAATGAGTCCAACGGTACGTTGCTATTTTATGAGTCCCCTCACCGTATTCGTAAAACTTTGGCCTATCTCGAAGAGATTCTGGGTGATCGGTCGATCGTACTGGCACGTGAACTGACGAAACGTCATGAGGAGTTCGCAAGAGGCAGTATCCAAGAGTGCATAGAATGGCTTGAGGAACATCCGCCACTTGGGGAATATTGTTTGCTTGTAGAAGGTATCAGGGAAGAAGAGCGTAAGGCGGAGCGGGAAGCCTGGTGGCAACTGCTGTCCTTGGAGGATCATGTGAGCCATTATGAGAATGAAGGACTTAGTCGTAAAGATGCGATGAAGAAAACGGCAACGGATCGAGGTTTGACGAAACGAGATGTATATAACGCTTTAATTTAATAACGAATCAACAAAAATATGCTGGAATAGGGAACATAAACTTTAAGGGACCTTAGATCCAACCTTAATGGAATATGAAAACGAGCAGAGCGGAGAAAAAATATATTACGAACGTCACCGCTCTTCTTTTTGGAGTTGAACAGACTCGTAGCTCGATTTTTTGGGTAATGAAAACCAATAATAAAGCAAAAAAATACCTTCCAGCGGTGGGGTTCACACCGGGAAGGCGATCAAGGAATATAAAAAGGTTAGAAATAACAATTTAATAAGACCATTATACCTGATATTTCTTATTTTGTCACAGGTGCAGGGATTTCGGAAATACATTCGTTACAAACAATTTTACCTTTGAAATAAGTAACGTTCTCTGCATTGCCACAGAAGATACAAGCTGGTTCGTATTTTTTCAACATGATGCGCTCGCCGTCAACATAGATCTCAAGAGCATCTTTTTCACCAATACCGAGCGTACGGCGCAATTCGATTGGAATAACTACCCGTCCCAGTTCATCCACTTTTCTTACAATACCTGTTGATTTCATCATTATAATCAGTGCTCCTCTCAGCTAACGATCATTGTCATTATTCGACATTATTTTATGTTTTATGATACTCATCATACCAACGATTCCCAAAACAGTCAACCTTAAAATTAGCTTAAAATAAAGGCTGTTTTTGATAAGATTACGAGTGGTAAGGGATTGGAAGCCATTTTTCGTATTTAAACATCAATGTCATCTTTGTCGATTTGGAAAACGACAAAACTACCTTATTCGACAAGATTCGTCAAAGCCTGTCGAATCCTTGGTGGTATTATACTGAAAAGCGACAAATACAAACGATATTTTAAAGGAGTGAATAGACATGGAACAGCGTTTAACGGAAGAAAAGGTGTTTAAAGATCCGGTACATAATTATATCCATGTGCAAGATCCGATTATATGGCAGTTGATCAACACGCCCGAGTTTCAACGTTTACGCCGAATCCGTCAATTGGGAACTTCGTTTCTTACTTTCCATGGTGCAGAGCACAGCCGCTTCTCACATTCCTTGGGCGTCTACGAAATTACGCGTAAGATTATTTCCCAATTCGAAAGAAGTCACTATTCAGATTGGCCAAAGGAGGAAAAGACGGTAGCCCTTTGTGCAGCATTGCTCCATGATCTTGGACATGGGCCATTCTCTCACTCTATAGAAGAAGCTTTCGATATGAATCATGAGGATTGGACTTGTCGGATCATTACAGGTGATACCGAAGTAGGGGCGATCTTAAGACGGTATGCTCCTGATTTTCCCGAGAAAGTGGCTTCTGTTATTCAAAAAACGTATGAGCAACCTATTGTTGTTAATTTGGTTACCAGTCCGCTAGATGCGGACCGCATGGATTACTTGCTTCGGGATGCCTACTTTACAGGTGTAAACTATGGGACAATTGACCTTGACCGTATCTTGCGTATGCTGCGTCCATATCACGGACGAATTGTGGTCAAGGAGTCGGGCATGCACGCCGTGGAGGATTACTTGATGTCCAGGTACCAGATGTACTGGCAAATTTACTTTCATCCAGTTACCCGAAGTTCGGAAATTATATTGCGGCAAATATTTAAGCGGGCAAAAAGTCTCATACAGCAAGGTTTTCAATTCCGCTTCATGATTGATCCACTACCCCAGTTATTCGCTGGACATCTATCGGTGGATGAATATTTACAACTGGACGAAGCTTTGATTCAGACGGCATTTATGCAGTGGCGCAAAGAGGACGATGCTGTTCTGAGTGAGTTATGCGAACGATTTATAGATCGCAAATTATATAAGTATGTAGAGATTGAACAGATCGACGTAAACATGATTGAAGAGATTCGGGAAGCCTTCACTGTAGCCGGTCTCAATCCCGAGTATGATCTAGAAATTGATTTTCCAACGGATAATCCGTATGATGTGTTTCGTCCGGATGAATCCACGGACAAGCAGATTCTGCTGCTTGATCGGCAAGACAAGTTACATGAGTTGTCAGAGGTGTCCGACATTGTCCGTTCAATCAGTGGTCTTCATCGTGGAAAGCATCATTTGTATTATCCGCAAAATAAGGTGGATGCGATTGTTCATGAATTACCGTCCCATATACGCCCCTATTTCTCCCATTAAATGATGCGTAATGCTGTTCAAGAATCATGATGTAAAAAAGCTTTCGAAAAGAGCTATTTTTCATGATACAGTAATCTGCTTTAATGGAGAGTACATGTAGATCGACATAATTTTGTAATCAAAGTAATTAGAATACAACCCGATTGCCTAAAAATGAGCACATATAGATATGAAGGAACTTGTTCGTTCTACATGTTGTGCTCAACAAACAATGAAAGAAATATAAAAAAAACATGATCCAATTTAGTAATAGTTATGTTCTGGTTAAGACTGCAGGATGGATTAAAAAGAGATAGTCGTTTATTCGACATGAAGGGAGAAATACAGCATGATGTTGTTCGACACACATACACACCTGGATGCACCACAATTCGACGAGGACCGCGAGGAAATGATTCAGCGTGCTGTGGATGCAGGCGTTGGTCGCATGATTAATGTGGGCTTTAACCGGGAGACCATTCCAACCACGATGAAGCTGGCTGAAACCTATGATTTTATATATGCTGCCGTAGGCTGGCACCCAGTGGATGCAATCACAATGCAAGAGGGTGATCTGGAATGGATTGCATCTTTATGCAAGCATGAAAAAGTGGTAGCCATCGGTGAAATTGGTCTAGACTATTACTGGGACACTTCACCGAAAGAGGTTCAACATCGCGTATTACGACAACAGATTGGTCTTGCCCGTGAGTTGAATATGCCGATTGTCATTCACAACCGGGATGCGCATGAAGATATTGTAAAGATTCTGCGTGAAGAGAAAGCTGGAGAAGTAGGCGGTGTCATGCATTCCTTCTCTGGCAGCTGGGAAACGGCGAAAATGTGTCTGGATTTAGGCTTTCATCTTTCCTTCGGAGGGCCAATCACGTTCAAAAATGCAAAGCAACCCAAAGAGGTACTTGAGAAGGTTCCTATGGACCGATTTTTCATCGAAACGGACGCTCCTTATTTGACACCGCACCCTTATCGTGGAAAACGAAATGAGACAGCGCATGTACGTCTGGTTGCAGAAGCAGCTGCGGAAATTAAAGGCATTTCGATAGAGGAAATTGCAGCAATAACGACCAAAAATGCCATGGAACGATTTGGGATTCGTTAAAAGATCGAGAAAAACGGGTGAAAAAGTGAGTTAGGCGGAGTTAATTTGCTTTTTGATCCAAATAAATCAAGAATATTACAATATTTTAACCAAATATTTAGAAAAACGTACTTGAACAACGCTTTACAACATGCATAGAAACAGGATATCATCTTTTCAGTGAATTGTTGTGCGGAAAATTGGACAGATGTTCGGGGGATGAACAAAGGGACACTTTCCGATGAAACAACATTACTTTCATGAATCAGTCTCGCTGAGTCTCCGTTAACGGAGAGCGGGGGAACCAATAGGGCTTAAACATCGGTGATTGCAGCCGATGCGCAACATGCGTTGACCCAAAAGCAGCGTATGAATCTGCGAAGCCGTATTTGATTTCTTCTTTGGGTCTCGGGGTGAATTCAAGGGCGTCCGCCATGAGCGGATGACCGGAGATAGGGCGGCTCTCTTTCGCCCGAACCCGACAGCTAACCTCGCAAGCGGAAAAAGAGAGGCAACCTCGTGCATGAATTTCCGATATTCAGAATCATTCGGAAGCCACGAAAGAGTTCCTCTTAAACTCTTTCTTTGGCTTTTTTGTTTTTGAATAAAAGAAATACGGTCATCATACGGTAAGTATTCAGGAGGATGACATCATGTTGCGAAGATTGATTCATGGTGCAGAACCGGATTATGTTGGTCCGATCTGTGTTCTGTAGAAAATTTGGTATAGTCGCGTCAAAGACATCATGCATTACTTTAGACGGCGAGGCTATGAAGGAGGACGGAGAAGTGGGCACATTCCAACCAGAAGAGACCCATGAGTCACGATCATCCAGTAAGTCTTTCGCGTTGCGGTGGAAGCATGAGAACTTGCGTCAAATGGCATTGATCGCGATTTTCTCAATTGCGCTTACAATCATGATCTTGTTAGTCGTTTACGGTCAGGCCGGGAAACAAATTTCACTGGTTATTGATGGCAAAGCTCAAGCGGTAGAGACTCGTACAGGAATGCTTCAGGAAATGCTGGAGGAGCAGTCAATCACAGTCAGCCCTCACGATCAGGTATCCATGCCCTTGAATGGGGCGATCACAGATGGAGACCGCATCGTTATTGAGCGGGCCGTTCCAGTTAATATTACGGCAGACGGGGACACCAAGACTCTGTATACAACCGATTCATCGGTAAAAGATGCGATTAAAAAATCAGGTATTCAAATTGCAAGTGAAGACAAAGTATATCCGGCGCTTGGAACCACTATTGAAGCGGATATGAAAATCCGTGTAGTGCGGGTAACAAAGCGTACGGTGGAAGTGGAACATCCGATTGCTTATAAAGTGATCAAAACGGCTGACCCTAGCTTGTACAAAGGCGACAATCGTGTCGTTGTGAGTGGTAAAGAAGGCACACTTGTACAGCATATTGAAAAAGTGTTTCAGGATGGAGAATTGGTCTCCAAAAAAATGGTGGGTAAATCGGTCGCAACGAATCGCGTCGATAAAGTGATCGCCATTGGTACCAAAGCCAAACCTGTTGTGAAAGAGCCAGTGATTCAGACGGTATCGGCGCAGACTTCCACGACAAAAACAGCAACAACCACGAACTCGAAGAAAACCGCTGCCTCGGGCAGCAAAGTAATTACCGTCTCAGGCAGTTCTTTTAAATATTCAAAAGTGTTGAAAAATGTATCCATGACGGCATACTCTTCTGAAGAGCCCGGTATCGGCACAAAAACAGCATCAGGTACTCGGGTAACTGAGGGACGCACCATTGCGGTTGATCCCAAAATCATTCCGATTGGCTGGTGGGTGTATATCGAGGGCCTTGGCTTCCGTCGTGCGGAAGACACAGGTGGTGCCATTAAAGGCAACAAAATTGATGTGTATTATGATAGTGTGAAGCATGCCCTGAACTTCGGACGGAAGAAAGGCAAGACGGTATATGTGATTGGTCCGGTGAAGCCAGAAGCGAACTAAAATCGTTTTACTTTGAAATGGGAATGCTATAAAATATAAGCATGAATGATTCATGCGGAATATGCGGCGGAGGGGTCTGAATTCAGTCTCCCCCGCCGTTTGGCAGAGAAGAGGGATATTCCTCTTCTTTTTGCGTTAGAAAGGAAGAAATGGAACATGATAAAAGAAGTGATCGTGGTAGAAGGCCGTGACGATACCGTAGCCATTCGACGTGCGGTTCAGGCAGATACGATCGAGACCGGTGGGTCGGCCATCAACCAACGCATTCTAAAGCGGATTGCACTTGCTCAAGAGAGACGTGGTGTCATCGTACTGACAGACCCGGATCATGCTGGTGAACGTATTCGTAAAATCATCGCCAATAAAGTACCTGGTTGCAAGCATGCTTTCATTCCGGAGGCAGATGCTACGCGCAAAGGCGATATCGGAGTGGAGAACGCTTCACCGGAGGCGATTCGTCATGCATTAGCACGTGTACACACGTCATATGAAGGCGCACCAAGTTTGATCGATTGGGAGGATCTGATTGCGGCGGGACTGATTGTGCACCCACAGGCTGCTGCACGTCGTATGGAGATGGGCAATCTGCTGGGCATAGGTTATTGCAATGGCAAGCAGTTCCACAAGCGGTTGAGTGTATTCCAGATTACCCGGGAAGAGTTCTCCGAAGCATTATCGCAAATTGAACGTGAAGGATTGTGAGCGTATGAAAGGCATGGAAGAAACCGTAGAAATTGCAACACCCAAACGAACCAAAGAAATTATTCAAAGACACGGATTTTCATTCAAGAAGAGCCTGGGTCAGAACTTTCTGATCGATCAAAATATATTGAACAAAATTGTAAATGCAGCTGATCTGGACGAGTCCAAGGGCGCACTTGAGATCGGACCAGGGATCGGCGCACTCACAGAACGTCTGGCTCGGGTAGCCGGTCCTGTAACTGCTGTAGAGATTGATCAGCGATTGATCCCGATTCTGGGTGAAGTGATGCAGCCTTATCCAAACGTTCGTGTGCATCACGGGGATGTGCTGAGGCTGGATCTAGCTGAGTTGTTCCGCACCGATTTTGGAACGGTAGATAAAGTGAGTGTTGTGGCCAATCTGCCTTATTATGTAACGACGCCAATCATGATGAAGCTGCTCGAAGAGAAGCTGCCTGTAGACAGCATTGTGGTCATGATCCAGAAGGAAGTGGCTGAACGCATGGCTGCTGCACCAGGATCAAAGGACTATGGCAGTTTGAGCATTGCGGTTCAGTACTACAGTATGCCGGAATTGGTCTGTATTGTTCCGCCCACGGTCTTTATTCCACAGCCTAATGTGGAATCGGCTGTAATTAAGTTAAAGGTGCGTGAACAACCACCGGTTGAAGTTCCCGATGAGGCACATTACTTCGAAGTGGTACAGGCTTCCTTTGCGCAGCGTAGAAAAACCATCTCCAATAATCTGAAAGCCCGTTTCTTCACGAAGGAGAACAGAGAACAGGCTGATCAGTTGTTGGAGCAGGCCGGTATCCAGCCTTCAAGACGGGGAGAAACATTGAGCCTTCAGGAGTATGCGACACTCAGTACCGTAATGTGGGAAGCTGGGGTACGATCAGCTCTGTAAAATTCGGATGAACCAATCCGGGTTTCTGCCCATACGATGGGGTAGAGGTGATTATGTTGATGAATATCGGAGACTTGGTCGTTCGAAAGTCATACGGTGGAGATGTGACTTTCCGGTTGGAAGGCCTCCAGTCGGACGGTGCCATCATTAAAGGGACCGAGTTCCGGCTGTTAGCCGATTCCCCTGTGGACGATTTGATACAGGTTCCTTATGAACCGCAGAGTGCGAAGACGAGGCAGGCCCATGTGAAAGCACATCAGACGCTCTCACGCCTGCAGCAGAATCGAATGGAACAGGCCGAGCGGAATCGTGAAGGTTTAGTTCAGGAATGGTCAGTTCAACAAGAACCCGCTTATTTCGAGATGCCTGGCAAAGTGCTGCACTTGGATGGCGATCCTAATTATCTAAAAAAAAGCATGAACCTTTATGAGCAGCTTCGTGTTCCCGCAGAGGGTCAATATGTACACGAGTCTGCCATGGCGGACACTTTATATCGTCTGCTGCCCAAAGTGCGTCCGGATATCGTTGTCATTACTGGCCATGATGGGGTACTCAAGACCCGTCAGCCCTATGACTTATATAGTCTGGGAAGCTACAAGAATTCGCAGAACTTCGTATCCGCTATTCAGGTGGCTAGGCAATATGAACGTCATCTCGATGCGCTCACGATTGTAGCTGGCGCGTGTCAGTCCCACTTTGAGGCCTTGCTGCGGGCTGGAGCGAACTTTGCCAGTTCACCAGGACGAATTCTCATTCATGCCCTGGACCCGGTCTATGTGGCAGCTAAGGCAGCCTTCACGTCGGTGCGGGAAACGGTGAACATGAATGACATTTTGCATAACACGATTAGTGGTAGCCAGGGTGTGGGCGGTGTAGAGACACGGGGAAGTTATCGGGTAGGTCTGCCCGGATTGAACGATTTATCCACGTTAAAAGTGAATCCATCAGCCGTCTAATGATGGCAGAAGAAAGTCCCATTTAGGGGCTTTTTTTGTTTGCAAAAAAATTCATTGACAACAACTTTTTGATACTGATATAATAATTAGTTTTGATTTGACAATGACTGTAAAATCCGGTATAATGGACAAGAAAAGAGGTGGTCGTCGACAATGGCTAAAAATACGCTATTGGATATCAAACGCAATCTCGATGCACATATCGGTCAGAAAATTATGCTGCGGGCTAATGGTGGCCGCCGTAAGACCATTGAGCGTACGGGTGTATTGGAAGAAACGTACCCTTCTGTTTTTATTGTTAAGCTTGATGAGGAGCAAGAAACTTTCAAGCGAGTATCCTACAGTTATGCTGATATACTTACGGAATCGGTGGAAGTCATGGTATTTGATCCAGGCAGCCAGACGCATAGCTCCTACATGGAGACGTAAGTATCGATTTACGGCGATTCTGCCCCCTTGGGCAGGTCGCTTTTTTTATTTTTGCAATAATCCCGCTCGATTCATCGGAGAGGCATAGTTGATCAGGAATGAGTCTGGGGAAGAAGCGGCATACTATTTGGACAGGTTCAAGGCATTTTTCTTGGCCTGGGGGCAAATAGTCCCGGATACAAATGGACTTATCATGAATGAACTATTTCGAGGAGGATGACCCATGAGCCGGAGAAGAAGAAGTGTAATGTCGGATGAACTCAAGAATGAACTGGCAAAAGACCTAGGATTCTATGATACCGTCCAGCAGGAAGGTTGGGGCGGGATCAAAGCGAAGGATGCGGGCAATATGGTGAAACGGGCCATTCAACTTGCGGAAGAAGCGGCACGCAAATCGTAATCCGGTTCAATCGGTTTGGAGAGCGGGGCAATCCGGCAGGAATGACCTCGCTTTTTCCCCATGGATGCGGAATAGAAATGACTTGACAGCCCCATTTTGATATAATATGTTAAGTTGTCTTAGGGAAAAGGTGAGGACGGGTGAACGCCTTGAAAATTTACGAAAAAGCGCCTGCTAAAATCAATTTGATGCTAGACGTTTTACATAAAAGAAGAGATGGATTTCACGAAGTTGAGATGATCATGACGATGGTGGATCTTGCCGATCGACTGGAAATGTCTGAGCTGCCTCGTGACACGATCTTTATCTCCAGTCAGGCGGGATATATCCCCCTGGATGAGAAGAACTTGGCTTTTCAGGCAGCCAGGCTTATCAAAGAGCGTTACGACGTGAAAACCGGAGTTCATATTCATCTGGACAAAAAAATACCGGTGGCCGCCGGACTTGCTGGTGGCAGCAGTGATGCAGCAGCAACGCTGCGTGGATTGAATCGCCTCTGGCGTCTCAACATTCCGGATCAAGAGCTGCAGGAACTTGGAGCAGAACTGGGCTCGGATGTGCCTTTTTGCATTACAGGCGGAACAGCACTCGCCACAGGCCGTGGGGAGAAGCTGACACCAATTCCGAATCCCCCGCAATGTTGGGTGATCTTGGCCAAGCCGCCGATTAATGTGTCTACAGCCGATGTCTATGGACGTTTCCGCAGCGACAAGATTGTTCGTCATCCGAGTGCTGCCAAAATGGAGCAGGCCATTCGCAACCAATCCTTTGCCGAAGTGTGCGGGCAGATGGGGAATGTGCTTGAGGACGTAACGTTGAAGCTGTATCCGGAAGTTCAGCATCTGAAGGATGCCATGATTCGGCTTGGAGCAGACGGAGTATTAATGTCAGGTAGCGGTCCAACTGTGTTTGGACTGGTCTCTAAGGAGTCCAAGGTTGCTCGGATATACAATGGACTACGAGGCTTCTGTAAAGAAGTATATGCCGTACGTATGCTAACTTAAAATTCGCTTTTATAATGTACAAACACGTATAAAGGTGGTATATTTTTAAATAATTATTCGGATTTGGATGTTTTCCGTGATCGTGAGGATGGATCTCTGTGAAGAAATTAAAACGAAGCGCAAGGCTGGTTGAAATGACGCAGTACTTATTGTCTAGACCGCATACGGTTATTCCGTTGACCACATTTGCCGAACGCTATGGAGCTGCGAAGTCGTCGATCAGTGAAGATTTGGCGATTATCAAGGAAGTGTTCGAAGAAGGTGGTTCGGGAGAACTGCATACACTGGCTGGAGCAGCCGGGGGAGTAAAGTGGATTCCAAAGGTGTCCAGAGAACTGGCACTGGCTTTTGCAGAACGACTTTCTACCCAGCTGGCGCAGCCGGACCGGATACTCCCTGGTGAATATCTGTACATGTCCGACCTGCTTGGACAGCCCGCATTGATGAATGAAGCCGGCAAGATTTTTGCAACGGCCTTTGGCAATATGAATATTGATGTGGTGATGACGGTCGAAACCAAAGGGATTCCACTTGCTTATGCGACCGGAGCCCAGCTCAACCTGCCTGTAGTGCTCGTGCGCAGGGACCATCAGGCTACGGAAGGATCGGCCGTAAGTATCAATTATGTATCCGGGTCCCATAAAAGCCTACATACCATGTCCCTATCTCGCAGGGCAATGCGTGAGCACTCCAGAGTGCTCATTGTAGATGATTTTATGAAAGCTGGGGGAACCGTCCAAGGGATGATCGACCTATTGGCCGAGTTTAATGCCACGGTAGCCGGGGTAGGCGTATTAGTAGAATCCGGATCGGTTGATTCGGAGGAACGATTGCTGACGGATTATATATCTCTGGCGAAGCTGACGGCGGTTGATGCAAAGAGCAGACACATTTCCGTCAAGCCTGGCAACTATTTTGACCTGTAGAATCATGACGAATTACATGTCGGGAAAGGTTCTTTTCCATCGACCTGGCACTAACATTGTCGAATTGTGTATTAAATAAAAAAATTCCTGAAATTAGGACATTTTTGTGGTTATAAAAAGAAGGAGTTCGTATGTGCTGTGTGGAATTATACACCAAGTTCTGATGGAAAAAGGTGGTGAACACACACATGCAAATTACGGATGTCAGACTCCGCCGTGTTAACTCTGAGGGGAGAATGAAGGCTATCGCATCCATTACCATCGATAACGAATTCGTCGTTCATGACATTCGCGTCATCGATGGCAATAACGGAATGTTTGTTGCTATGCCGAGCAAGCGGACTCCTGACGGAGAATTCCGTGATATCGCCCACCCGATCTCTTCCGGTACTCGCGAGAAGATTCAAGCAGCTGTTTTGACTGAGTATGATCGCGCAGCAACTGAGGAAGAAGTCATTGAAGAAGGTGCCTGAGAACATTATTGGGGTTCGAAGGAAAAGAGAGCCATGTCTTATGGCTCTCTTTTCTTTTTGACCGGAATAAGATATATTCAGTATTGAGTTTATTCACAGAAGAGCATTTTCGCAGCTTAAATGTTGCAAAATGTTGAAAGAACAAAAAGCGCAGCGTGCGCTTGGTAACAGGGCGGCATCTAGGAATCATGGGAATCGGTTAAGCTCGCAAGTACACGGCGTATACATATAGGTCACGATTTGTTGGTGTCCGCGTTGTTACGCGTGATTACAGAGACAGCAGGCGATGAACAAGACCGGCGCAGGGCCGGCTGAACGTTACTCATCGGATATATACAGGTAAGGTCAGACGATGGGTTTTTCAGAACAGGAGGTCGTAAATTTTGAAAAGAATGGCAATCGTTCTTGCAGCAGGGCAAGGCAAACGGATGAAATCGAAATTGTACAAGGTACTGCATCCCGTATGCGGTAAACCGATGGTGGGTCACGTGCTGGATGCAGCTCTTCGCGCAGGCGTTGAACGCAGTGTCGTTGTGGTCGGTCACGGTGCCGAAGCGGTGCAGTCATTTTTGGGTTCCAGAGCAGAGTACGTGCTTCAGGCTGAACAATTGGGAACAGGACATGCGGTGAAGCAGGTTAAATCTCTGCTCGGCAGTGAAGCAGGGTCAACCATCGTTGTCTGTGGAGATACACCACTTGTGACCAGCGAGACGCTGGAAGGACTGATGAAACTCCATGAGAGCCGCGGAGCAGCAGCAACGGTACTCACAGCTGAACTGGACAATCCCAAAGGGTACGGCCGCGTTATTCGCGGAGAAGATGGTTCTGTACAGCGCATTGTGGAACAGAAGGATTGCACGGAGCAGGAAGATGCTGTGAACGAGATCAACACAGGTACGTACTGCTTCGATAATGCTAAGTTGTTCGCTGCGCTGGAGAAAGTGACGAACCAGAATGCTCAGGGAGAGTATTATCTCACTGACGTGGTTGGCATTTTCCGTAATGATGGAGAAGTGGTGGAAGCCTACATGTCAGATGACATCGCGGAATCCATCGGAGTTAATGATCGACTTGCTCTTTCACAAGCAGAAGCGTTCATGCGTGAACGTTTGGCGGTAAAACATATGTTGAACGGTGTTACAATCATCGATCCGGCATCGACATATATCGGGGCGGATGTTACCATTGGATCAGATACAGTATTGTATCCGGGTACCATACTCAAAGGTACAACTACCATTGGTGAAGCATGCCATATTGGTCCTCAGGCAGATGTGGAAGACAGTATCATTCAGGATGGGGTTACAATTAAGCATTCTGTACTGTCACAAGCCGAGGTTGGATCAGAAGCAACTGTAGGTCCATTTGCTTATTTGCGTCCAGGTACCAAACTGGGCCGTAAAGTAAAAATTGGTGACTTTGTTGAAGTGAAAAATGCTACAATTGATGAAGGCTCCAAAGTATCTCATCTCAGTTATATTGGGGATGCTAAAGTAGGGAAAAACGTAAATGTTGGATGCGGGGCAATAACGGTGAATTATGATGGATATAATAAAGCTGTAACGACGATTGAAGACGATGCGTTCGTAGGTAGCAATGTCAATCTGATTGCACCTGTCACGGTAGGAAAAGGCGCATATGTTGTTGCGGGCTCTACCGTTACCCATTCAGTTCCCGACAATGATCTCGCGATTGCCCGCCCACGCCAGGAGAACAAACCTGGATATGCGGAGAAAATCCGTAGTCGTGCCAAAGCCAAGAAACAAAATGCCAAACCCGAATAAGGGGTATTGATATTAAGAATTGCCTCCCGAACATCGGGGGGTGCCGACATGTCGCAGACGCTTATAGATTCCAATGAACCAGCACGGAGGGTTTTTATTTTATGACTTATTTTGATTCGAAATTAAAAATATTTACTTGCAATTCTAACCCCAAGCTTGCCCATCAAATTGCTGATTATATCGGAATTCCTATGGGTGAATCTCA
Source organism: Paenibacillus marchantiae (assembly GCF_028771845.1). NCBI lineage: Bacteria > Bacillati > Bacillota > Bacilli > Caryophanales > Paenibacillaceae > Paenibacillus > Paenibacillus marchantiae. Next base: position 1,185,361 of record NZ_CP118270.1, read on the forward strand.
CACAACTAGCTTTAGTGATGGTGAGATCCAAGTGAAACTCTCTGAGAGTGTTCGGGGCTGTCACGTTTATATCGTGCAGTCTACTTGCTTGCCGGTTAATGACAACCTGATGGAAATGCTCGTTATGATTGATGCACTTAAACGGGCATCTGCCAAGACGATTAACGTCGTTATTCCGTACTATGGCTATGCTAGACAGGACCGTAAGGCCCGTTCGCGTGACCCGATTACAGCCAAACTGGTTGCCAATCTGATCGAAAAAGCGGGTGCAACCCGTGTAATCGCGATGGACTTGCATGCAATGCAGATTCAAGGATTCTTCGATATTCCGGTTGATCATCTGCTCGGCGTGCCGATTTTGGCTCAATATTTCCGCTCGAAACAGATCGAAAATCCGGTTGTTGTATCGCCTGACCACGGCGGCGTAGTACGCGCTCGGAAACTGGCGGACTTCCTGAATGCACCTCTCGCAATTATCGACAAACGTCGTCCAGAGCCGAACGTCAGCGAAGTGATGAACATTATCGGTAACATCGAAGGTAAAACAGCAATTCTGATCGATGACATCATTGATACGGCGGGAACGATTGTATTGGGAGCGAATGCTCTGATGGAAGGCGGCGTGAAGGAAGTATACGCTTGCTGTACTCACCCAGTATTGTCCGGACCTGCGATGGAACGCTTGGAGAATGCACCACTGAAGGAAGTTATCGTAACGGATACCATTCCGATTACGCATGCTAACCCGACAAGCAAACTTAAAGTGTTGTCTGTAGCACCTTTGCTCGGAGAAGCCATTATCCGGGTTCATGAGGAATTGTCAATCAGCAAGCTGTTTGAAATTGAATAAGGATGTCTGCATAAAGTAGTAGAGGGGTTACGTTTTCCGGATCAATGGAAAATGTAACCCCTGTCGGCGTTCCGTTATATTGGAAGTGAAGCAGTTGCCTGCCGGATTTCTAGTATCCGGGGCGGGAGATAAAACGGAACCGGCGCCGATGAAAAAGAGTGTCGGCAATTTCGACAAATTGATTATCGAAACGTGTGATTAGTCCGATCTCAATATGGGTGTCGCGGTCATATACCTGTACAGGTATATGATATTCCAGATGATAGATAAAATCGCTATGTTGAGTCAGTTGTCCGTTGTCTTCGCGCAAAACCCGCTCACCTTCCTGGGTTGATGAATAAAAGCTGTAAAAATAATATAAGTTGAACTGACGTTTACACCAAAACGGAGAGTGCAGAATCAATCTGAAGAAGCGGAGCGTGCGCCTGAAAGCTTTCTGCAAGAATGCTACTTCGGAAGCATAGGCTATCACCGGATTTTTCCCTTGGATCAAGAGATTAAATAAAATCTGGGGATAAGAGCGATCGAAAGATGGTACTGCTATCGGAGTGATTAGGTGTAATTATCGTTCAAATTATATAACCAATTCGAATCTCACTTTGTTGATATTATATGAAATATAACATTCGAAGTCTATGCTTCACCTTAGGCTGATCCAAAGGAGGGAACAAGATGAAGTGGATTGTCGGCCTCGGAAATCCAGGCCCGAACTACGCTAAAACCCGTCATAATATTGGCTTTATGGCACTTGATCGACTTGCAGAGCGCCATAATATTTCCATAACGCAGAGCAAATGCAAGGCGCTGATTGGAGAAGGTGTAATTGGTGGCGTCAAAACGGTGCTGATTAAACCAATGACGTTTATGAACCTGTCCGGTGAGTCGGTAAGGGCTTATATGGACTTTTATAAAGTTAGTCTGGAAGACCTGATTGTCGTCTACGACGACATGGACACAGAAACAGGCAAAGTCAGATTGCGTTACCAGGGCAGTGCAGGTGGTCACAATGGAATCAAATCCATTATCCAGCATACCGGTACACAGCAGTTTAACCGGGTACGGATGGGAATATCCCGACCAGAACCGGGACATGCCATTGTAGACTACGTGCTGTCGAAGTTTATGAAGAACGAAAAGGAAGCGCTCGATCAAACGATCGAACAGACCTGTGATGCATTGGAATATAGTCTGGATCATACGTTTGAGCAGACGATGGCCAAGTTCAACGGATGAACCGCTGCAAGTGACACTGGAAAAATGATCAAGATTCGGGTTCGATTCGGTCTTAATGGGCATACTGGACGTATAAACCATGTTCAGGAGGCATAAACATGTCAGTGAATTATGTGTGTAGGCATTGCCGTACTTTTATTGGACGAATCGATTCTGCCCGGATAACGGAAGCGCAATTGGGCTTTCATTTCTTGACCCCCGACGAGCGGAGGGATATAATAGCGTATAATTCCGGTGGCGATATAACCGTTCGGATTACATGTGATTATTGCAAAGAAGCTCTGGAGTTCAATCCTGAGCTGAGCCTGCTTGCGAGTCCGCTTCAATAATTAACTCGCCCGCAGCAAGAACTTATGACAGATGATGGCGGCTGCGGAATACCGCTCCACCTTTATAGCCTTGGCAGCCTGCTGAGGCTTCTTTTCAGTTGGGATGAAACCAGACTATATCCAAATTAGCCCCCAGCCACATCAAACGGATGTGGCAAAGTAGCGATTAATCCTTTATGATGAAACAGGACAAAAAGGAATTTGTATCCAATTTTTAATGTGGTGAACCTGCGCGCATGCGTGAGATACTCAAGTAAGTTATAAGAGAGGTGCCCCTTTTGTTACAAGCACTTATACAGGCTTTTTCCAAAGATCCGGACTTCGGGTCCATTACGGCCGGGATTACATCCGGCATGAAAGAGCAATTGGTTTCGGGCTTATCCGGTTCGGCGCGTCAGATTATGCTGGCTGCTCTACATCAGGAAATGAACAGACCCCTGCTCGTTGTGACACACAATATGTTTTCCGCTCAAAAAATCGCAGAAGATTTACAGGAAGCGCTTTCACCTGGTCAGGTGTTGCTCTATCCTGCCAACGAACTTGTTGCCGCTGAAGCTGCTGTTTCCAGTCCGGAAACATTGGGTCAGCGTATTGACGTGTTGGTCCGTTGCGCCCAGGGATTTAGGGGCGTTGTTGTTATCCCGTTTTCCGGGGTACGGCGCTATGTTCCACTTCCAGAAGTGATGGCTAATGCTCAGATTACAATTAAACAAGGCAATACGCTGGAGCTCGATGCATTCCTGCTGGAGATGGTGAAGCTCGGATATGAACGTGTAGAGCGTGTAGAATCACGCGGTGAGATGAGCGTGCGTGGAGGAATTATTGATTTCTATCCAGTCACATCGTCCATTGCGTATCGTGTGGAATTATTCGACGATGAGATCGATTCCATTCGTACATTTGATCCTGCAGATCAGCGTTCCATTGAACGAATTGACGAAGTAACGGTTTTGCCGTGCAAAGAGTTAATTGCAGATCGTGAACGTATGGAGAAGGCTGCGGATGCGGCCGTTATTTTGCTTGACCAACAGTTGGAGAAAATGACGGACCGGCAGGCGAAGCTGCGTCTGCGAGAAGAAATTCATCGCGAGATCGAACTTCTGCGGGAGCATGTGTATTTCTCCGAAATGTATAAATATATTTCACCGCTCTATCCGGAAAACAAGACGATCTACGACTACATGCCAGAAGATACGTTGCTTGTACTCGACGAGCCAGCAAGGCTCGCGGAGACGTCGAAACAGCTTGACCGAGATGAGTCGGAGTGGAATCTGCATTTGATGCAAAACGGGAAGACCCTTCCAGACCTGCATCTGTCGGCTGATGGGGATGATCTGATATATGAACGTCCATTCCAGACGCTGTTTATGTCCATCTTTTTGCGTCAGGTTCCTCATACCCAGCCGCAGAATATCCTCAACTTTATCAGCCGTGGAATGCAGGACTTCCATGGACAGATGAACGTGCTCAAAGCAGAGATGGAGCGCTGGCAGAAAGCCGGAGTTCAGGTGCTCATGCTGGCTAACGGTGAGGAAAGACTCGATCGAATGCGCCGGGTACTCATGGACTATGATATCCCTGAGCCGGAGATGCTTATTGGCAACCTGCAAACCGGTTTTGAGATGCCTTCTATTCATCTGGCTGTCGTTACCGAAGGCGAGATGTTCTCACAGAAGCAGCGCAAAGTACGCAAACCGATTCGCAATGTGGACAATGCTGAACGAATTAAATCCTATAGTGAGCTGAAAGTGGGCGATTATGTCGTTCATCAGAATCACGGGATTGGTAAGTATCTCGGGATCGGTACACTTGAGGTCGGCGGTATTCACAAGGACTACATGCATATTCTCTATGCAGGTGGAGACAAACTGTCTGTACCGATTGAGCAGATTGATCTAATTCAGAAATATGTCGGTTCGGAAGAGAAAGAGCCGAAAATATATAAGCTGGGCGGCAATGAGTGGACACGGGTTAAAAATAAAGTCCGCACATCTGTACAGGATATTGCTGATGATCTAATCAAGCTTTATGCGGAACGTCAGACGTCAAAAGGTTTTGGCTTCGACAAAGACTCTGCGGAACAGCAGGAGTTCGAGGACATGTTCCCTTATGATGAGACACGTGATCAGGTGCGTGCCATCGAAGAAATCAAGAAGGATATGGAACAAAATCGCCCGATGGACCGTTTATTGTGTGGGGATGTCGGTTACGGCAAAACCGAGGTCGCGATCCGTGCTGCATTTAAAGCTGCCATTGAGGGGAAACAGGTTGCTGTATTAGTCCCTACAACCATTTTGGCGCAGCAGCATTATGAAACGTTCCGTGAGCGTTTCTCCGGTTATCCATTCAACATTCATGTACTTAGCCGATTCCGTTCACGTAAAGAACAGAACGAGACGGCCAAAGGCATTAAGGCAGGCACCGTCGATATCGTCATCGGTACCCATCGGTTGTTGTCACAGGATCTAGTCTTCAAGGATCTTGGCCTGTTAATTGTAGATGAAGAGCAGCGCTTCGGTGTAACGCACAAGGAAAAACTGAAAAAGCTGAAAACAAACGTGGACGTGCTGACACTGACAGCAACGCCGATTCCGCGTACCCTTCACATGTCCATGCTGGGCGTTCGGGATCTGTCGGTTATTGAGACTCCGCCAGAAAACCGTTTTCCGGTACAGACGTATGTCGTTGAACACAGTCAGGCACTTGTTCGTGAAGCGATTGAACGTGAATTGGCTCGTGGCGGTCAGGTCTACTACTTGTATAACCGTGTTCAGGGAATTCAGGAGATGGCTGCGGAAATTTCCGAATTGGTGCCTGAGGCCAAGGTTGGTGTGGGACATGGCCAGATGTCGGAAACGGAGCTGGAGAAGACCATTCTGGACTTCCTGGATGGTGAGTACGACGTACTTGTCAGCACTAGCATCATCGAGACTGGGGTAGATATTCCTAACGTAAATACTCTGATCGTGCATGACGCGGACAAAATGGGGCTCTCCCAGCTGTACCAGCTTCGTGGACGGGTGGGACGTTCCAACCGGATCGCGTATGCCTATTTCACGTACCAACGGGACAAAGTGCTGACCGAAGTTGCTGAGAAACGTCTGCAATCGATTAAGGAATTCACCGAACTGGGTTCGGGATTCAAGATCGCGATGCGTGATTTGTCGATCCGCGGCGCGGGTAATCTGCTCGGAGCTGAACAGCACGGCTTTATTGCGTCTGTCGGATTCGATCTATATTCTCAGATGCTGGCAGAGGAAATTAACAAACGCAAAGTTACGATGCTCGGCGAAGAGCCGGTGCCATCCGATCAGTGGAACACAACACTGGATCTCAGTATCGATGCGTACTTGCCGTCTGATTATATTTATGACAGTATTCAGAAGATTGAAATTTATAAAAAAGTGGCGGTTATTGCCTCCTTCGACGATGCAATGGAACTGGAAGACGAATTGGTTGACCGATTCGGAGATCTGCCGGAAGCCGTGATCAATCTGCTGGCGGTGGCCAGAATGAAAGTCTATGGCAAGATCTACGGTATTGAATCAATCTCCCAACGCGGAGATGATCTTACAGTGAAATTCTACGAAGGCCGAGAACATGCATTTGAGCTCTCAAAAATCGCACACATTGGAAATCAGTTCGAAAGACGTGTACAATTTGAACAAGGACCCCATATGCTTATTCATGTCAAGGGCAAAGGGCTTGGGGACAAGCAACTGATGGAGCTGGTAGAGAAATTTCTGGAGTCCATGAAAAGTGCTTTTAAATCAAAGGGGGAACTAAAGGATGTTAGCAAAGTATAAAAAAGTAGGGAAAGTACTGTCTGTGAGTATGGTAGCAGTACTGTCCTTATCACTGCTTGCTGCTTGTGGCAAGAAGGAAGAAGCGAAAACAGAACCGAAGGATACAAGTGCTGTAGTCGCTACGTATGATGGCGGTACAATTACAGCCAATGAATTCGACATGGAGCAACGGGTCATGAAATTCCTCTATCCGGAATATGCACAAATGATGGATATGGATGATTTCAAGGAGTACCTGGTAAAACAGGAAGTTGCTTATGAATATTTGAGTGGAAAAGCAAGTGATGCAGCCAAAACCGAGGGTGCCAAAACAGCGACAGAGCAATTCGACAAAATGAAAGCTTCTGTTCAAGCTGACCAATGGACTGAGATGCTGAAAGCTCAGAATCTGACAGACCAGAACATTAAGGATTACATGACTCGCATCATGACGGTAATTAAGGACAAAGAAACGGGCGTTACTGAAGATGCGATTAAAGCTGAATTTGAGAAAAATAAAGATCAGTTCACAACGGCGTCTGTTCGTCATGTACTGATCAATTTCACTGATCCAAAAACGCAAAAAGAGCGTAAAAAGGAAGATGCTCTGAAACTTGCGAAAGAAGTGAAAGCGAAATTGGACGGCGGAGCAGACTTTGCTGAAATCGCGAAGAAATACTCCGAAGATACAGGTTCTGCAGAAAAAGGCGGCTTGTATGAAGATACACCTGTAGCCAGCTGGGTAGATGCGTTCAGAGAAGCGGCCAAAACACTGCCATTGAACAAAATCAGTGATCCAGTAGAGACTGAATATGGTTATCACATCATGAAAGTAGAAAAACGTACAGAAGCGGACTACACGAAATTGACTGCTGAACAAAAAGAAACACTCAAAAGTCAATTGGCCGCTGCTGAGATCGACACATTCATGACCAGTGAACTGGACAAAATCGTTAAAGAAGTAAAACTGCCGAAAACAGACAAAGCTGAAGAAGGCACAACTGAAGGCACAACCGGTACAGGAACGGAAAAAGGTACTGAGGGTGAAAAAACCGATGCGGGTACGGATACCAAAACGGATCAAGGAACAACTGGAACCGACAAAGATACAACAACAGGTGAAGGTACAGATACAAGCGGTAAGTAAGATAGCGAGTGCATACATTCAGCAAATACGTTTGTCTGGATGATACACTGAACGCTTCTAATATGGACAACCATACAGAAAAGCAAGGGGGGGGACTTAAGGCCTCCCTCTTGCTTTTCCTTGTATCTATAGAGCAAAGTGGGTACATGGTCGCCTTCTGTGGAAGTTTACACAACTATATTCTCCAAAGTATGTATAAGGAAATGGGAACAGATGAATACTATGGTCAAGATATCACACTAAACGTTCTGGGACTTTCCTCTACCCATTAAGGAACAGTAGTTGAAAAATCTTCTCGAGAAAGTGGGGCAACATGTGAAATGAAAGCTACTGGTATTGTCCGCCGTATAGATGACCTCGGTCGAGTGGTCATTCCGAAAGAAATCCGCCGTACGTTACGTATCCGTGAAGGCGATCCACTTGAGATTTTTGTGGACCGCGATGGAGAGGTTATTCTTAAAAAATACTCGCCGATTGGCGAACTTGGTGATTTTGCCAAAGAATATGCAGAATCGCTGTATGAAAGTACAGGCCATGTAACGATGATCTCTGATCGTGATACGATTATTACCGTGGCAGGTGGCTCCAAGAAAGAGTATCTGGACAAGCAGGTAGGTCCTTTGCTGGAGAGTTGTATGGAAAACCGGAAGACGATTTTGGAGACCAACAATGGTTCTTATGAGCTTAGCAAAGATCATGACGAGACGTTATCGTCTTTTGTTATTGCCCCGATCATTTCAGGTGGTGACCCCATCGGAACGGTTATCCTTTTCAACAAGGATGAATCGGTGAAGATGTCTCAGATGGAAATTAAAATGTCTGAGACAGCTGCCGGGTTCCTTGGCAAACAGATGGAGCAATAAATAGCAGATCAACTCCTGGTGCCCAGAGGGCAACCAGGAGTTTTTGCATTTTAGGGAAGCTGTAGATAGTGTGGATGATGTCCTGAAGTGCATGGTGTCTTGAAGGGTTAGTCTGTGCGCCTTGGGACAGGTATAATAGCTAGGTATACTTTGAAGGAATGAATGCACGGACATACGCAGGAGGGACATATGAAACAGTTGTCTACAGGCTCAAGATTGCTTCAGGGCGCATTTGTGCTTGGGCTTGCCGCCATTATATCCAAAATCATTGGTGCTTTTCAGAAGATTCCGCTACAGAATCTGGGGGAGACGGTGTTTTTGGCATCTACAATACGGTGTACCCGTTCTATATGCTCACCATTACCATTGCTGCTGCAGGGCTGCCTGTGGCTGTATCCAAATTCGTAGCCGAGCAGAATGCTCTTGGCCGACCGGAGGAGGGCAGACGGGTTATACGTTTGTCCTCGATTCTGCTCGGTGGAATTGGACTGGCACTGGCTTTGTTGATGTATATAGGTGCACCGCTTATTGGAGATCTGATTGGAAATGGAAGTGTCGTACCGTCCATTCGTACAGCTTCAATGGCATTGTTGTTTGTACCGGTGATGACAGGCTTGCGCGGATATTTTCAGGGGTTGCAGCAAATGGTGCCTACGGCGGTATCCCAGGTGGTAGAGCAAACTGTTCGGGTCACGGTGATGATTGTTCTGTTGTTGTGGCTCATGGGACGGGACGCTTCATTGGAGACCATTGCAGCTGGAGCCATGATCGGTTCAGTGGCAGGAGGGTTTGCCGGGTTAGTTACGATGCTTGGATATGTGTACCATCATCGACGGAAAAATGGGGAAAGGCTCGCTGTTATGAAAAGTACTGAGACAGCTGAGCAAATGGAGAAAACCAAAGAACACCGAAGCGGGGGGAGCAGCCTTCTGTCTGAGGAGCGGCGATCCAACGGTGAGTGGATGCGGACGCTACTGATCTATGCCATTCCGGTTTGTCTCGGATCACTGGCTGTGCCATTGATGAATTTGGTGGATACCTTTACGGTACCCCGACTGCTAAGACGAGAAGGGTTGGATGAGCTTCAATCTATGGTGTCCTTCGGGATTTACAACCGGGGCTTGCCGCTGGTTCAGTTGGTGACGATGCTTGCCACGTCGCTGTCTGTGCTCTTTATTCCGGCGATGGCCGAAGCCAGGCTGAAAGGCGGGCCAGAAGCCGTGAGGCAGCAAGCAGGCCTTGCGCTGCGCTGGTTCTGGTTGATCGGCCTGGCGGCATCCGCAGGTCTAGCGGTGCTGGCAGAGCCGATTAACCGCATGCTGTACGGCGATGCCGCAGGCACCGAAGCTCTGCGGTACATGGCGCTGACGGCTGCGGGCAGCACCGTCAGCATTATCGCGGCGGCGCTGCTGCAAGGCCTCGGCGCCGTGCGCGCACCCGCGTTCAGCATGCTGGCCGCCGCAGGCGTCAAGGCGCTGCTGAACGTCTTGCTTGTGCCGGCGCTGGGCATCAGCGGCGCGGCCCTGGCAGGCGCAGTCGCCTACATGCTGGCGGCTGGCCTGAATGTGGCGCTGCTGGCGCGACTTGTCGCCATGCGCCCGGCCCCGGGCGCCGTTCTGGCGAAGCCGGCGCTGGTGATCGCCGCCATGAGCCTGGCGGCGGCAGGCACGGCCTGGGCCGCCGAAGCAGTGCTCGGCGGCATCGGTATCGCGGCCGATCGTAGGCTGGCCGCGATGGGCGTGAGCCTGCTAGGCATAGCCGCAGGCTCGGCCGTGTTCTTGCTGGCCGCGGCCCGGACGAGGCTGCTGAGCGCCGCAGAGCTGGCGGCCGTGCCCAAGCTGGGGCCGTTGCTGGCGAAGCTGCTGCGCAGACTGCGTGTGCTGCGCTAACCCTCGCGTTGCGCTGCTACAGTTAGCGCTACGTCAGCCATTCAACCCGGCTCCCACATTAAAGCGGAGCAAAAGTGATTGAATGAGTCACACCGTGTCATATGCAAATGCAATTATAGGATAACGTCTAATTCTGGTATAATACGTTTAATTATAGAGCCCTGTTCTGTACTATGTATGACCCATCCAAGATTGGTTGACCAAGGATGGGGAGTCGGAACGGGATAGTTCGGATGGAGGCATATAAAGATGAGTGCAGCTTTGACAGTAGTCGGTCTTGGATCTGGAGATGCAGATCAGCTAACGGTAGGAATCATCAAAAAAATGAAACATGCAGCGACGCTGTATGTACGCACACTGGATCATCCCGTGTTGAATGATCTCAAGCAGGAAGGGTTGGAGATGACATCCTTCGATGCCATCTATGAGGCGAAGGATTCTTTTCCGGAAGTGTACGACGAAATTGCAGATCGACTGATTGAGGCCGCACGCAAGGGCGAGCCGGGTACCGAGATCGTTTATGCCGTGCCAGGGCATCCCATGGTCGCTGAAGCGAGTGTACGCCTGTTGAAGGAGCGCTGCCCAGAAATGGGCATTTCGCTGCGCGTTATGGGTGGGGAAAGCTTTCTGGATGAAGCGTTTATTCGTCTTGGATTCGATCCGATTGAAGGTTTTCAGCTTCTCGATGCCAGCAGTCTGAATACGGAACTGGTGCAACCGCAGCTTCATACCTTGATTGGACAAGTATATGATGTGTTTACCGCTTCCGACGTAAAACTGTGCCTGATGGACGTTTACCCTGACGATTATCCGGTATTTGTCGGACATGCCTTGGGTGTACAGGGACAGGAGATCATACACAAGGTGCCGCTGCATGATCTGGATCGGATTGAAGGGTACGGTAATCTCTCATTGATATATGTGCCCAAGAATACGGATGACGCGCTTCGTCGGCGCTCCTTCGCACGACTGCATGAAATCGTGAATATCCTTCGCAGTCCAGGTGGCTGTCCATGGGATCAGGAGCAGACCCACCAGTTGATTCGTAAAAACCTGATTGAGGAAACCTATGAAGTCATTGAAACGATTGATGAAGATGACCCTGATCACATGAAGGAAGAGCTGGGCGACCTCCTGTTGCAGATTTTGCTGCACTCCCAGATGGAAGAAGAGGTTGGCACATTTAACGTGTACGACGTTATCGAAGGGTTGAACGACAAGCTAATTTTCCGTCATCCGCACGTATTCGGTGAACAACAGGCAGAGAATGCGAATGAAGCGTTGCAAAACTGGGAACAGATGAAGGCAGAGGAGAAAAAGCGCAAGGGACAGGATCTACAGCAGACTTCTGTGCTAGACGGTATTCCCCGCGACTTGCCTGCCTTGATGAAAGGGTACAAATTACAGAATAAAGCGGCTAAAGTTGGCTTCGATTGGGATGACGTGGAAGGTGTCTTTGCCAAGATTGAGGAAGAGCTGGCAGAGCTAAAAGAAGCAGTGCAGCATAACCAGTCTGCGGAAGAACGGAAGCTGGAACTGGGCGATTTACTGTTTGCAGCTGCCAATGTAGCGAGATTTATTGATACCGATCCAGAGGAGGCGCTTGCCGCCACCAATCGGAAATTCATTCAGCGTTTCCAGTATATTGAGGAGCGTCTGCGTGAACAGGGAAGAACTCCATCAGACAGCAATTTCGATGAAATGGAGCAATACTGGCAGGCAGCGAAGAAGGCTGGATTGTAAAGGGTTCTGGCATTTTGGGCGCTGATCCGATATCATTAGTTGCATCATGCGTATCGTGTCGTCGAAGCATCTCGGGTGCGGTTGCACGAGAAACCGTGTGATTAATGCAGAGGCGTTTCGGGTACTGGACTTAGACTGTTCTTGGGCAGGACCGACAAAAAGTGAAAAAAGTCGAAGACCGAGGCAGGATTTCAGATGCCAAGCCAGAATACATGTGTAGTAACCTTGCGCGGAGCCAGCAGCAGCAGATCTGTTGTCACGGATTCGCAGATACTTTTTTTTCAATTTGGGAGGCTTTTAAAAATGAACAAAACAGATCTGATTAACAACATTTCCACCAAAAGCGGTTTGACTAAAAAAGACGTTGAGTCCGTATTGAACGGCTTTTTGGGAGAAATTACAGATGCACTTGCCAGCGGAGACAAAGTACAACTGATCGGCTTTGGCACTTTTGAGACCCGCAAACGTTCCGGTCGTACCGGACGTAACCCGCAAACAGGGAATGAAATCGTGATTCCTGAGTCCACCGTTCCTGCGTTTAAAGCAGGCAACAAACTTAAAGAAGCCGTAAAATAATGCGTCTTGATAAATTCCTGAAGGTCTCCCGGCTGATCAAACGCCGCACCGTAGCCAAGGACGTTTCCGAACAGGGACGTGTGCTGGTGAACGGACGTGAAGCGAAGCCAAGCGCCGCTGTCAAAGTGGGCGATGAGCTTACGGTTCAGTTCGGTCAAAAGCTGGTCACCGTGAAGGTGGAACGTCTTGCCGAGAGTACCAAGAAGGATGAGGCGAGCAGCCTCTACACCTTGGTTAAGGAAGAGCCGATCGCCAAGGATAACGGTCTGAACTGGTAACAGGGATGCCTGATATACTTTTATACACATTCATTGCAAAATGAAAAGAAACGCCTTTCCCGTATAGGGAAGGGCGTTTTTGTGCTCAACCGTTATCCGGACATTTGCTTTCATACAACCTTGGTTCTATTCTGCACTTCTGGTCCATAAGCTAGGGTTAAGAAGGAGGGGTACATGCCATGGTTGAGCAAAGTAAGACGAAACAGCATCATCTGAGCATGCAGAATCGGAAACTGCTGGATCTGACGGGTGTCTCCAATGTGGAGAGCTTCGACAGTGAGGAATTTTTGCTGCAAACTGAACTTGGGCATCTGACCATCCGGGGGCACAATTTACATATCAAAAACCTGAGCCTGGAGGACGGTTTGTTATCCATCGAGGGCACTGTCAGTTCTCTTCAATATCTGGACCCCGGTTCTCAGTCCAAAAACGGTAAAGGCCTGTTCGGCAAGATGTTCCGATGAGTCCGGATACTCAATGGATCACATTGATGTGGATGCTGATGTCGGGAGCCGTGATGGGGATGGCCTACGACAGTTACCGGGTACTGTCCGGTCAGCTACGGTTCCCGAGATGGAGCGTCCACACGCTAGATCTGTTGTATTGGGTCGCTTCCGCGCTGTTCGTCTTCCGGATGCTGTACGCCGGAAACCACGGACAGCTGCGGTTTTATGTCTTTTTGGGGCTGATTATAGGGGTTTGCTTCTATTTTTGGCTTTTAAGTGTTACAACCCAGCGTTTTGTGGTAATGTTAATTAAACTCGCAAGAACGCTGATTCATTGGTGTGGACATATCCTTAACATCCTGATCGTTATGCCCGCTAAAGGACTTTACAAGCTAGTGCGTGTATTATTTGGTTTCGTACTCGCCATACTGTTATTCCTGGGTAAGCTGGTGCTGCAATGTTTGGTACCTTTCGGCAAGTTGTTCCGCTGGATGTTTAGGCCAATCCTGAAACATTGGGTTACGCCACACTTCCTGATCCGTGCGGGTTCAAGTATCGCAGCGATGTGGAAACGCTGGTTTTAAGGAGGTCCGATAATGGGTAAAACACCTATGAACAAATCAAAAGCTCCAGCAGGCCAAGGAAAATCTGCAGGTGCCAAAAGGCGTCTCATGCTATGGATGACCTTTATGGTTGTGTTTATCATTTGGGCAGGATATACGTTCCTTGTGCAGACTGCGCAAATTTCGGACAAGAGTTCTCATCTGGCTGCCCAGCAATCTTCAAAGGAAGAGACGTTGAAGAAGCTGGATCAATTGAAGTACGAAGTCAGTCGGTTGAAGGATCCCGAATACATAGGACAGCTGGCTCGGAAAAAAGGATACTATCTGCCTGAGGAAACACCAATTCAGGTTGAAGAGTCAGGGAACTGATGTAATTTGGCTCATTATCGAGCAAGGATTGTTATCTATATGTCTGAAGCCGTTATACCGGAAAAAATAGGCTACCTTAAGGGGTAGTGCTCAGTTGACCTTGGTTTGCGGCATAAGGTATAATTAAATTAGCACAGCATTGATTTTGGCATTCAAAAAAATCGGGTTGTATATTTTTAAGGGAGGATCATTTTATTCTATGGCAATTGAAGTGGGCACCAAGTTAGAGGGCAAGGTGACAGGCATCACGCATTTTGGAGCATTTGTGGATCTGTCAGGAGGTGTCACGGGTCTCGTTCACATCTCGGAAATCGCCGACAATTATGTCAAAGATGTCAACGACCACCTGAAGCTTAATGACCTCGTTACCGTTAAGGTCATCAACGTTGACAAGGATGGCAAGATTGGGCTTTCCATTAAGCAAGCTGTTGACAAACCGGTTGAGCAACAAACACAGTCCAGACCCCCAAGAGCTCCTAGACCGGAACGCAGTGGAGGAGATCGCGAACGATTCAGCGGTGGAGGCCCAAGTGGTGGCCAAGGCCGTGGAGGCGGTGGCGGTGGTGGTGGTTTTAACCGTGACCGCGGAGGCCGTTCTTTCAAGCCCGCAGCAGGCAAACCTTCATTTGAGGATAAAATGTCACGCTTCCTGAAAGATAGCGAAGAACGAATCTCTTCGCTGAAGAAGAACACAGAAGGCAAACGTGGTGGCCGTGGAGCCAAACGCGTGTAATCTGGTTCAACCTGATTTAAAATATAAGAAAAACCGTTAGCCTTGGGGCTGACGGTTTTTTTGCGTTTGTTTTTAATTTTGGAGTTTAACCGTTCAGATATAGACAATTAACTGGATTCATAGCCGTTTTTGTAAAGTGAAGCTCCATATCCCCAGTTTTTCTGCACAAGAAAAAAAGTACATAAGAACATTTGTCGTCTACCATTTTTTACCGACAGGTTTCCGTGGCATTCCACAGGTATCCTGCTCAAATCGTGGCGAGGACGAAGCGCGTCCGGTTCAAAATCAGACAAGTGCCTTGTCGGCAAGGGTTATGGCAAATGTATGAAACCACAATAAGGCCGGGGGTTTCGCACCACCGCGCCGCGTCTGTTTCTTTTGTCGTAAAGTTTTTGGACCCTACCCACCAATTGTGACAAACTACGTCTTCTATTCTATCTATAATCAGAACCATCGAGAACGAAACACGAAAATTAAATTAATCGAATGGGGTGCCTTGAGGATGATGGAAAAGTGGAATGTCATTCAATTTCCGGGAATGAAAGCTGGTAAAGGAGGTACAGAAGCTCGGGAGGAGCTGTCGGTACGTCTCAAACAGTGGATTAGCTCCCGCAAGGCCGTCCAGATCGTTGCTGCACGTAAATGGGTGCTGCTTCTTACCTTTATGGGATTTTTGCTAGGTAAGGCCATGATTCTGAATGAATTATCACCCTTTGCGATTGCTTACTTTGCGGTTATCGCCTTCATGCGCAGGGATTACATTATTCCGGTAGGAGCTGCGTTGCTGGCAGGAAGTCTCTTCGCCCCGTTTCCGGTACCTCTGATTGTTGCTTCGGAGCTCGCTATCTTCTATCTGTTGTTCAGAGGACTGGAGTCTTATGACCGCGCTGAATTATCTTATGCGCCAACGATGGTGTTTACGACTACTTTTATGGTCAAGTTATTCGCCGTCGTTATTGGGCCGTCTTTCAGCTGGTACGCCATGCTAATGCTCACGATGGATTCCGTACTCAGCTTTGTGCTTACCTTAGTTTTCATACAGGCCATACCGATCTTCACGTATCGCAAAAAAAAATTCAACCTAAAGAACGAGGAGATCCTCTGTCTGATCATCTTGCTGGCCTCCGTGATGACGGGGGCGGTGGGCTGGACGATCCAGTCCCTGTCTGTAGAGCATATGCTCTCTCGTTATCTCATTCTAATCTTCGCGCTGGTGGGCGGAGCCCCCCTCGGAGCATCGGTTGGGGTCATTACTGGTCTCATTCTGAGTTTGGCCGATATGTCGGCGGTATATCAGATGAGTCTGCTTGCTTTTGCTGGCATGCTGGCGGGTATGCTCCGGGAAGGAAAACGTGCGGCGGTTGCTCTGGGCATGCTGCTCGGTTCCTCTATTCTATCCATATACCTGGGTGGACCGGGAGATGTCATGAACTCCTTATGGGAGACATGCGCAGCCATTGTTCTGTTTATGTTAACGCCAAAAAGTATGCTGACGGCCATCTCCAAATATGTTCCTGGCACTCAGGATCACACGAAATCGCAACATGAATATGCGAAGAGAATTCGGGATGTCACCGCAGAACGGGTTACCCGCTTCTCTCAGGTATTCCGTCAGTTGTCACGCAGCTTCGATCAGATGTCCGGCGCGGGGGAGCCGGTACAGAACGAAGGCGGGATGGAACACTTCATGAATGCCGTAGCCGAAGGCACATGTTCGGGTTGCTTTAAGAAGGATCAATGTTGGGATGCGAAGTTTATTCAAACCTATAAATACATGACGGACGTGATGAGTTCCATTGAAGCCAACCCGGAGATGTCAGGCAAGCAGATTCCGGTGGAATGGAACAGGGTATGTGCGAAACCGGAGGAGGTACTTGAAGTGATGCGTGCCCAGTATGGTCTGCATCAACATAACATGCAATGGAAACGTCAGATTATAGATAGTCGACAGCTGGTTGCAGAACAATTATCAGGGGTATCCCAGGTGATGGAGGACCTGGCGAAAGAAATTCAACGGGAAAGTGAGGAGATGGTACAACAGGAGGAGCAGATTCGGGATGCGCTTGAGTCGTTGGGTCTGTCCATACATTCTATTGAAATCATTAATCTGGAAGCGGGGAATGTGGAAATAGAGATTGTTCATGCCTATACACGCGGATTTGACGAGTGCCGGAAAATAATTGCTCCGCTGATCTCGGATGTACTGGACGAGCATATTGCCGTCTTGAATGAGACCATGCTCGATCCTCGCCAAGGGCTGGCGACAGTCACCTTTGGTTCTGCCAAAACGTTCGAGATAACAACCGGTGTTGCTGCTGCCGCCAAAGGGGGAGATGTGATGTCCGGGGACAGTTTCAGCACGGTTGAACTGGGTAACGGGACCTTTGCAGTTGCGCTTAGCGATGGCATGGGCAATGGCGAACGGGCACGCATGGAGAGCAGTGCTGCGCTAAATATACTGGAGCAGTTGTTACAGTCGGGCATGGATGAGAAGCTGGCGATCAAATCGGTGAATTCCGTTCTGATGCTGCGTTCTCCTGAAGAAATGTATGCAACAGTGGATATGGCTCTGATCGATGAATATACGGCAGAGACCACGTTTATGAAAATCGGCTCGACTCCAAGTTTTATTAAACGAGGGCAGGAGGTTATTCAAGTTTCGGCAAGCAATCTGCCGATTGGCATTATCAAAGATATTGAGGTGGATCTGGTAACCGTACAGCTTCAGCCAGGGGATGTTTTAATTATGATGACAGATGGTATCTATGATGCACCGGGGTATGCCGTCAATAAAGAACTATGGATGAAGCGGCTCATTCAGGAAATTGATAGTGATGATCCTCAGGAGGTAGCAGACTGTCTGCTTGAAAGTGTTATACGTTATCAGCAACATGAGATCTATGATGATATGACTGTAATTGTAGGCAAAATAGAACATTATCGCCCGGAGTGGGCCACATTGAGAGTACCCGGAATAAGCCGGATGGAGCGTCCGCGCACTGTCAGTTAATTGCATATTCCTCTGTTTGAAGTCTCTTCATTCTGGCAATGCTAGTCATAGAGTTGGAGAGTAACCCAAAACGGAGGGATATCGGATGAAACAAATCTTGTTGATCACCGACGGTTGTTCCAATGTAGGCCCAAGTCCAGTGCTGGCTGCGGCGGAAGCGCGAGAAGAAGGAATTACGGTCAACGTGGTCGGCGTTATTGATTATGGAACCATTGGTGAGTTGGGTAGTCGGGAGATCGAGGATATTGCCAAAGCCGGAGGTGGAATTAGTCAGATCGTAGGCACAAGACAGCTTGCCCATACGATGCAGATGATGACAAGAAAAACGGTGGTTCAGACCATTCAACAGGCGGTTAATAGAGAGTTAACACAAATTCTGGGAGAGCACGAGCCGAAAACGGTAACAGACCTTGAACCGGCAAAACGTGCGCAGGTCGTTGAAGTGATGGATGATATGGCCGAGACAACACCACTTCAGGTCGTGCTTCTCATTGACGTAAGTGCCAGTATGAAGCCGAAGCTTGCTGCGGTGGAGGAAGGGATTCGCGATTTAATGCTTAGCTTGCAGGCACGTATGGGTCAGAGCCATCTTTCCGTCTTTCATTTTCCTGGGCGCCATAGCGGAGAAGAAGCTGTCATGGATATCGACTGGACAGTTGACCCGAGCCGTGTTCGTTCACTATTTGGACGTTTGCAAATGAAGGGAGCGACGCCGACAGGTCCTGCGATTCAAAGGGTGATTGATTTTTACCGTTATGGTACACTGGAGGGACAGCAGGAAATAGAAGGGAACTATCGCATTGAAAGAGAAGGGATGCTCGGTGACAACGTTGTCTGACGCCTCTTTCCCGCCAGGAACAGTCATCACAGGGAAATGGAATCGCAGCCGTTATACGATTCGGAAGCTGCTGGGCAAAGGAGCCAACGGCATCGTTTTTCTTGTCCAGCGGGGTGAGAATGGCAAACATTATGCGCTTAAAATGGGATTTGACCCAGTAGATCTGCAATCGGAAATTAATGTGCTCAAATCTTTTCAATTACAGCGTAATCATGAGGCCCTTCGGCAGAGTGGCATTCCTTCTTATCTGAAAGATGTGGATGACTACGCTATTCGTGGTCGTGATATTCCCTTTTATGTGATGCGTTACGTTCGGGGGGAGTCTTTGCACCACTTCATTCGGCGTCAGGGAACGGACTGGACACTTCTGGTTGGACTCAGACTATTGCAAAAGCTGGCTCAATTGCATCAGGCTGGATGGGTGTTTGGCGATCTCAAACCTCAAAATGTACTGGTATCGGATTATGGGCAGGTAGAACTTATCGACTATGGCGGAGTGACTTCTATCGGCCGGAGCGTCAAGCAGTTCACTGAATGGTATGATCGCGGATTCTGGAATGCAGGCAGTCGAACAGCAGACGGTACCTATGATGTGTTTGCTTTTGCGCTATTATTGATTCATGTACTTGAAGCTGATGCACTCAAAGCGCTAGCTGCAGAGGGATTACCTCAACTGCGAAGTGTAAATCAGCTCACAGCTCTCGTGGAGCGCAGCGAACGTCTCCGCCCTTTTCGAAACTGGACTATTCAGGCATTACGAGGTCAATTTCAGGATGCCGGACACGCGGCTAAGGTCTGGAAAGAGATGATGGCACGCCCTTCTCCTCTTCGTCGCCGTTCCAAGAGTACAACTCCGCGTTGGCTCAAAAATGCATTTGCCGTCTCCGTTATATTACTTATTGGGGTACTCATCTATGCACTGCGATTCTGACCTGTGAGAGTGCATATACATAACGTAAGGAATGAGGAACAGGTATGGAAGCTTTACGCTGGAACAAGCTGGTGAATAACGTGCTGGATGCAGCGGAAGAGCATCAGTTATGGGTTCCCGGGGATCGGATTGTCGTCGCAGTATCGGGCGGACCGGACTCGGTAGCTTTTTTGCATATCATGCATGAGATCAGTACCAGGCATGTCCCGCTGGAATTGATCTGCGCCCATGTACACCATGGTTTTCGGATTGAATCCGATCATGAAGCCGAGATGATGAAGGAACTTGCGCACCGACTTGGCATTGCATTTGAATGGGTGAAGGCCGACGTACCTTCTTATATGAAGCTTACCGGTCAAGGCTCTCAGGAAGCTGCGCGCAACAAGCGATATGAGTTTTTGCATGAAGTGGCTGTCAAATACGATGCGGCGAGCATTGCACTGGCCCATCATGCCGACGATCAGGCAGAGACGGTTATGCTCCATTTGCTGCGAGGAAGTGGTCTTTCCGGACTCGCTGGAATGAAGTTTAAACGGCGAGAAAAAAATGTGGAACTTATTCGTCCATGCCTTCGTATAAACAAGACAGACCTTGTAGAAGCTTGTAATACCCAGGGTTTTCTGTATTTTAATGATGAAAGCAATTTCCTGCGTAAATATCGGCGTAATGCCATTCGCTTGGATGTGCTTCCTTTTTTGGGGCAATATAATGGACAGTTGACGCCGTCTTTGAATCGACTTGCCGAAATTGTAGGTGATGAAGACGATTTCATGGAACAAGGTGCATATGACGCATACAGGTGTCTAGTGCAGGCGAACGGCGGAAGGCAAACCTTTGAGGTGCCTTCCTTTTTGAAGTTACATGTCGCTTTACAACGAAGGTTGATTAAACTAATATTGAATTATCTGCCTTTGGACAGTGATTTTGTCGACTTTACCCGTATTGAGACCATTCGCCGCAAGGTAATTCAGCCTGACGCGACGACCTGGAGCCTGGATATAGGACAGACACTCGCCTGCACCCGGGAGTATGATCTGATCTCTTTCGGCATACGGACTGACGTACAGGATCAATCTTACGAATATCGTCTTGCTCAATGGAGCGGAACTTATGAGCTTTCTCTCGCGGAAATCGACCGGCATGTTCGGATCGTTCCGATGAGTCCCGAGGACTATCATGTACCGGAATCGGCGGATCATGCCGCATTTGATGCGGATCAACTGCTTATGCCGCTGGTTGTGCGTTCAAGGTTACCTGGAGATACCATGAAAGTGATGGGATTAAACGGAAGCAAAAAGGTGAAAAATATTTTCATCGATGAGAAAATTCCCCCATCTGTCCGTTCACGGGTTCCCGTGGTATGTGATGGAGCAGGCAATGTCATTTGGTTACCGGGTGTTCGCCGGTCTAGTGTAGCTCCTGTCAGGGAGGATACTTCCGCAATCCTGTACATGACTGTAGGCGATTCAGCGATTCAGGGGTAGTGGTTATGGTTCAGGTAAGGCTTTCATATGTATAACTTAGGAGGTTCGCACAGTTGCAGAACGACATTCAGGAAGTATTGATCAGTGAAGAAGAAATTCAGAGTAAAATCAAGGAATTAGGCGCAACAATAAGTGCCGAATATGCAAATCGCAATCCTTTGGTCATTTGTGTGCTCAAGGGTGCGTTTATATTTATGGCTGATTTGGTTAAGAACATTACGGTACCTGTTGAGATGGATTTCATGGCAGTATCGAGTTATGGCGCTTCCACCAAATCATCAGGCGTTGTTAAAATCATTAAGGATCTGGATGAATCCGTCGAGGGACGCGAGGTTCTGATTGTAGAGGACATTATTGATAGTGGACTCACGCTCAGTTATCTGATCGAACTCTTGCAGAACCGCGGTGCTGAATCCGTCCGTGTGGTTACGCTATTTGACAAGCCTTCAGGTCGCAAAGTCGAACTTGAAGCTCATTACACCGGCTTTGACATTCCGGACGCATTCATCGTTGGCTATGGTTTGGATTATGCCGAGAAGTACCGGAACCTCCCTTACATCGGGATTCTGAAACCGGAAGTTTACAGCAACTAATGCTTAAGCTAGTTCCAAGCCCATATCTGTTGGTGGCTTCTGTTGAGAAGCCATGTCGGGCTATGTTAAAATAATTAAAGTGTCTCGAGAGGAGGTAGGGGATGAATCGGTTCATCCGGAATTCTGGTTTTTATTTGATTCTTTTTTTAGTTGTGGTGGGGATAGTCCAGTTCGTCAGCAATGGCGGCGAAGCCACCGATAATCCTAGATATGATCAGTTGCGCACGGCAATCAAGGCCAACAACGTCTCTGAATTGACGGTTCAATTCAACGGTCAGACGTACCTCGTGACCGGTCAATACAGAAAGATACCTGACGGGGCCAAATCAGAAAATTTCTCAACGTATATTCCTCCTACGGATGAGGCGATTAGTGAGCTTGTAGCTGCAAGCGAAACGAACAATTTTGAATATCATCAGGAACCTATGAAAGGTGACAGCATCTGGTTGACGTTGCTGACTTCCTTTATTCCTTTGATCATTATGTTCCTGCTGTTCTTCTTCCTGTTTAATCAGGCTCAAGGCGGCGGCGGTAAAGTAATGAACTTTGGTAAAAGCCGTGCTCGTCTCTATAACGAAGAGAAGAAACGGGTTACGTTTGAAGATGTTGCGGGTGCTGACGAAGAGAAACAGGAACTGGTTGAAGTCGTGGACTTCCTCAAGGACCCTCGTAAATTCGCAGCAGTAGGTGCGCGGATTCCTAAAGGCGTATTGCTTGTAGGTCCTCCGGGTACAGGTAAAACCTTGCTCGCTCGTGCTGTTGCCGGTGAAGCGGGTGTACCATTCTTCAGTATTTCCGGTTCTGACTTCGTTGAAATGTTTGTCGGTGTCGGTGCATCTCGTGTACGTGACTTGTTTGAAAATGCGAAGAAAAACGCCCCATGTATCATCTTTATCGATGAGATCGATGCTGTAGGACGTCAGCGTGGTGCTGGTCTTGGTGGTGGTCACGACGAACGTGAACAAACACTCAACCAGTTGCTTGTTGAAATGGACGGATTCGGAGCCAATGAAGGTATTATCATCGTTGCTGCAACGAACCGTGCTGATATTCTGGACCCTGCCTTGCTGCGCCCAGGACGTTTTGACCGTCAAATCACGGTTGATCGCCCTGACGTGAGAGGTCGTGAAGCGGTTCTGAAAGTACACTCACGCAACAAACCACTCACCAAAGATGTGAAGCTGGACATTATTGCGAAGCGTACTACCGGATTCTCCGGTGCAGATTTGGAAAATCTCTTGAATGAAGCGGCATTGCTTGCGGCACGTCGTAATCGCAGAGATATTTCCATGCGTGAGGTAGACGAGGCGATTGACCGTGTTATCGTAGGTACGGAGAAGAAAAGCCGTGTCATCAGTGATCGTGAGAAACGTATCATTGCTTACCACGAAGCAGGTCACACCATTGTAGGTTACTTCCTGGAACATGCCGATATGGTACATAAAGTTACCATTATTCCGCGTGGACGCGCGGGTGGATATGTAATCATGTTGCCAAAAGAAGATCGTATGCTTGTAACCAAGCAGGAGCTGTTGGACAAAATAACGGGACTCCTTGGGGGCCGTGTTGCAGAAGAATTGTTCATTGGTGAAATTGGTACTGGCGCATACAGTGACTTCCAGCAAGCGACAGGTATTGTTCGAAGTATGGTTATGGAGTACGGTATGAGTGAGAAATTGGGTCCTATGCAATTCGGAAGTTCACAGGGACAGGTATTCCTGGGCCGTGATATTGGTCATGAACAGAATTACTCGGATTCCATCGCATATGAGATTGATCAGGAAATGCAACGCTTCATTAACGATTGTTACGAGAAATGTAAGGACTTGCTCGTAAAACATTCGAAAGAGATGCATCTGATCGCACAAACATTGCTCGAAGTGGAGACATTGGAAATGGATCAGATCAAGGAATTGATCGAGACAGGTTCCCTGACTCCAAAAAGTGAGAACAGCAATGATGGAGAAGGCACGCCTAGCGAAAGCGGAGAGGCGATCATCGACAACATCGGTGATGTACGCGTCCGTATCCAAGGCAAAGATGAAACGCCTGAGCCACCAGCCGGAGATATTCCTAACGAAGCTCCGAATCTGGACAAAGGAAACAGCAATGACCCGGATGATGGTGGAACGAAGCCAACGTCTTAATTTATAACAACCATCTGTTTATAGTGGCAGATGAACAAAGAGAGCCTTCGGGCTCTCTTTTTTTATATATTCCTTTAAATTGTATAGATAATGATAACGGGGAGCTATAGGGCGAACCACGTAGGAAATGGGCGGTTATGCCCTTGTTCTGGGGCGTTTTCATTTATTGACAGAGTCGTGAACGTTGTGTACATTAGGTGTTAAACCGCTTGTGATTCGTTTCTCAAGCGAAAATAACGACTTGGATTTGCCATATGAAACAGCGTATAAGGCTGTCCCGATAAGGAGAGGATCACAGGTGGAAGCTCTGGCTTTAGAGCGCAAGGCTGAGATGAACCGGGAGCTGCGCGAGCGGCTGATGGAGTTGAAGAAGGAACGTAATGCCATTATTCTTGCCCATTATTATCAACGTGACGAGGTACAGGAGGTCGCTGATTTCCGGGGAGATTCGTTTTTGCTGGCCCAGAAGGCGGCACAAACCGATGCGGATGTTATCGTTTTCTGCGGGGTTCATTTTATGGGTGAAAGCGCTAAAATTCTTGCCCCTAACAAAACGGTTATCATCCCCGACGAGCGTGCAGGCTGCCCAATGGCAGACATGGTGAACGTTGAAGGCTTACGTAAATTGAAAGCACAGCACCCGAATGCCAAAGTTGTAACGTACATCAATTCTTCAGCTGAGATCAAGGCAGAGACCGACATCTGTTGTACATCGGCCAATGCTGTCAGAGTCATTCAATCTGTTGATTCCGATGAAATCATCTGGGTACCGGATAAAAATCTGGGACATTATGTGCAACAACATACAGACAAGAAAATGATTATCTGGGAAGGTTACTGCAATACCCATGATATGCTGACGGTCAAAGACGTGGTTGAGATGAGAGCGAAGCATCCAAATGCCGAGTTCGTTGTTCACCCGGAATGTCGTCCTGAGGTTGTAGAGATGGGTGACTTCGTAGGTAGCACAACCGCCATTCTGGAATATTGTAAGAATTCGTCCGCTAAAGAATTTATCGTAGGTACCGAGGATGGTACAGGATACCAACTGCGTCTCGATAGCCCAGATAAACAATTCCACTTTGCTACCAAGTTCCTCGTATGCCCGAACATGAAGGTCAACAACTTGAAAAAGCTGGTTAAATGTCTGGAAACGATGAAGCCGCAAATTTACGTACCGCCAGCGGTTGCCGACAAAGCCAGAGAATCACTAGAGCGCATGTTACTGGTGAAGTAGCATGCGCTACTCTTGCTCCAAGACAGGTGAAATAACATGATACCGCAATATTTAGTGGATTTTGATCTGTCCGCGCTGCCGATGGTGGAGACGGATGTGCTGGTTATTGGTTCGGGCATTGCTGGTTTGTTTACTGCGATCAAGGCGAGTGAACAACGCAGTGTGTTGATGATCACGAAGAAGTCGTTACTGGAAAGTAACACCCGGTATGCGCAGGGAGGAATCGCTGCGGTTATTGCTGAGGATGATTCACCTGCCTACCATTTGCAGGATACACTTGTTGCAGGAGCGGGATTATGCCGCTCCGAAGCAGTCGAAGCATTGGTGAACGAGGGCCCGGACGGAGTGAAAGAACTGATTCGACTGGGTACTTTGTTTGATCTGGAGAACGGCGAGTTGGCGTTGACGCAGGAAGGTGCGCACAGCCACCGCCGTATTTTGCATGCCAATGGGGATGCAACGGGATATGAGATTGTGCGTGCACTGGCTGCACAGGCGAATGAACATCCGGGGATTGAAGTGTGGGATGAGCATTTTGTCATTGACCTGATTACAGAGCAGGGAGAATGTGTAGGTGCGCTGGTTCAGAAGGCTGACGGCTCACAAGTATTTGTGAAGGCAGAGGCAACCGTACTATGCTCTGGCGGAGCTGGACAATTGTATCGATATACGACTAATCCGGAAGTGGCTACAGCAGATGGTGTGGCGATGGCCTATCGTGCCGGGGCAGTTGTCCGGGACATGGAGTTTATCCAATTTCACCCGACCTCCCTTTGTTATCCGGGAGCACCACGTTTCCTGGTGTCCGAGGCGGTACGTGGCGAAGGAGCCTATTTGCGCAATGTGAAAGGCGAGCGCTTCATGGAACGGTATCATGCACAGCTTGAACTGGCACCACGTGATATCGTCGCGCGGGCAATTGTCAGTGAGATGGAATCGACAAACAGCACCTTTGTATATTTGGATATCACTCATGAACCGGCGGAGATGATTAAGCATCGGTTTCCTACTATTTATGAGACCTGTATGCGATACGGACTGGATATGACCACAGACTGGATTCCGGTTGCTCCTGCTGCACATTACATGATGGGCGGAGTGAAGACGGATCTCAGTGGGGAGAGCAGCATTGGCCGGTTATTTGCCTGCGGTGAGGTATCTTCTACTGGAGTACATGGAGCCAATCGCCTGGCGAGCAACTCTCTGTCTGAAGCAATCGTATTTGGCCGGAGAATCGTGGATCGTATTCAATCCCTTCCTCCGCTTGCTTCACTCCAGACAAATATTCCCACATTAACAACTATTCGCAGGATCATAAAGGAAGAGCAGAAGCCGGTGTCCGAAAGACGCTTGCGTCTGCAAAAAATGATGGTGCGTCAAGTGGGGCTGCGCCGGAATGGCGCTAACCTGCAAGCAGCAATAGAGAAACTGCAACAAGAACTGCAATTTTTTGATCAGAAGTTTACTCACAAAGAAGAGATGGAATATGCCAACCTTTTGACCTGTGCCTGGTTGGTTACCACTGGAGCATTACACCGCGAGGAAAGTCGGGGAGCCCACTACCGTGAGGATTTCCCGCAGCGTGACGATGCCGTATGGCAGAAGCATAGTCTGCAGCAGCGAGAACAAGCGATTGTGGAGGAATTGATGTCATGATACTGAACGGATATAATGAAGGACTCATCGAATCAATCAAAAACTGGCTTCGTGAGGATGTTGGTGCAGGGGATGTCACAACAAATGTGACGATTCCCGCTGGCAGTCAGTCCAAGGCCGTTATACATGCCAAAGACAATGGAATCATTGCAGGAATTACGGTAGCAGAACTCGTGTTTCAGGTAGTGGATCCTGGTCTTGCGTTCACACCAATGGTAAAAGACGGTGATGCAGTTACACATGGTACGATTCTGGCTGAGGTAGAAGGAAGCACACATAGCTTGCTGACAGGAGAGCGTCTGGCTCTTAACCTGCTTCAGCGCATGTCTGGTATCGCTACCCGTACACGTACTTATGTTGACGCGCTGGAAGGCCTTTCTACACGATTGGTCGATACTCGTAAAACAACACCGGGACACCGCTTGCTTGAAAAATATGCAGTGCGGGTTGGTGGCGGAGCAAATCATCGGTTCGGTCTCTATGATGCCGTCATGATTAAGGATAACCACATCAAGGGCGCAGGCGGGATCACTGAAGCGGTACAGCGTGCGCGAGCCGTCATTCCGCATACAATGACCATTGAAGTAGAGACCGAAAACATGGAACAGGTCAGAGAAGCCTTGCAGGCTGGGTCAGATATCATTATGCTGGATAACATGCACTCAGATCGGATGCGTGAGGCCGTCGCTCTTATTCGTGAGCAGGCTCCGCATGTGAAAGTTGAGGCATCGGGCAACGTCTCGCTAAATACCATTCGTGGTATTGCAGAGAGCGGAGTGGATGTAATTTCAGTTGGCAGGTTAACCTACTCTTTTGAGAGCCTGGATATCAGCCTGGATTTAAACGAAAAGAAAGAGGGGTGAACCTCTTTGATTCTTGTGGTAGACGTGGGCAACAGCAATATCGTACTCGGCGTGTATCAAGGCCGGGAGTTGCTCCACCATTTTCGCCTGAGTACATCCCGGCAGTCGACAGTGGATGAATACGGCGTATTGATTTATAATTTATTTCATATGTCGGGGATTTCAACACGCGACATTGAAGGTGTGATCATCTCATCCGTGGTTCCACCACTAGTGAATGTGATTGAAGCCATGTGTGAGAAATACGTAGGCAAAAAACCGCTACTCGTTGGGCCTGGTATTCGAACCGGCCTGAACCTGCGGTATGAGAATCCTCGTGAAGTTGGCGCGGATCGCATTGTTAATGCAGTAGCAGCCGTTGAGAAGTATGGCGGCCCTCTCGTTGTGGTCGATTTTGGTACAGCGACTACATTTGACTGTATTGACGAGAAAGGAAATTATCTGGGCGGGGCTATCGTACCCGGCATCCATATTGCAACCGAAGCACTCTATGAACGAGCGTCCAAGCTACCTCGTATTGAATTGGAGAAGCCCAAGAAAGTCATTGGTCGCAACACCATTCATGCGATGCAGGCCGGCATTATATTTGGTTATGCAGGACAGGTGGACGGCATTGTGGAGCGTATTCGCGAGGAAATGGGAGCCAAGCCTAGAGTCATTGCAACCGGAGGCCTTGCCAAGCTGATTGCAGAAGAAACACGCAGCATCGATGAAGTGGATCCGCTGCTTACGCTTGAAGGGCTGCGTATCGTTTATGAGCGGAACCGGGAAAGGTAAGAACAGAGACGGCAAACAGCGGGCTGAGGTTACAGTCTTATATGTTATGCCGTTTTTTCTATAACTGGCGATTACGCCAAAGGAGGCTGAATGACTTGGAAAACAACAACAAACAAGACCGGTTAATTCGCGGTACAGCAATGAACGGACGGGTTAGGGCCTTTGCTGTTCAAACGACGGAACTGGTTGAGGAATTGCGCAGAAGACATGATACGTTTCCCACGGCTACAGCAGCTATGGGGCGTACGGTTACAGCAGCATCCATTATGGGGGCTATGCTTAAGGGAGAAGAGAAGCTGACAATTCAAGTCAAAGGCGACGGCCCCATTGGACAGATTGTTGCCGATGCTAATGCGAAGGGTGAAGTTCGTGGCTATGTAAGCAATCCGCATGTACATCTGCCGAGCAACAGTATGGGCAAACTGGACGTTGCTGGCGCAGTCGGAACAGAGGGATTCGTGAACGTAACGAAGGATTTGGGGCTGAAAGAGCCTTATCGCGGCAGTGTGCCGATTATTTCAGGGGAACTTGGCGAAGACTTTACGTACTATTTTGCCAAATCGGAGCAGACGCCTTCTGCTGTAGGCGTTGGTGTACTAGTGGATACCGATAATTCGGTTATTGTAGCCGGTGGATTCATTGTACAGTTGCTTCCAGGTTTGATGGATGATGAGATTACGGTGATTGAAAATGCCATTGGTACAATGCCGCCAGTGACGTCTCTGTTGGCTGAGGGGCTTGAACTGGAAGCACTGCTTCGTCGCGTACTGCCTGATGTACAGGTCATGGACGAAATGGATATTCATTTCCACTGTGAGTGTTCACGTGAGCGGGTAGAGAAAACGTTGATCAGTCTGGGTCAATCCGAAATGGAACAATTGATTGAGGAAGAAGGCCAGGCTGAAGTGGTTTGCCAATTCTGCAATGAGGCTTACGATTTCAACAAGGAACAACTTGAAACCATCCTAGAGCAAGCCAAGAACTGATTTTATGCGGGGACGGGACGCGGAATGACAAGACAGGAAAAAGGGTTATGGACGGCTGTAATTGTCTTGACGCTTGGAATGCTGGTGATGGGTTCGGTTATGGTTGTGCAAGGCTTACGAAATGGACGTGAAGGAGCAGATTCGCCTCAGGATACCAATCAAGAAGAGGGAAATGCGGTAGCAACGATCAATGGGGAGGTCATCACCGACAAGGAATGGACCGAGGCATTGAAACGGCGCTATGGCAGTGAATTGCTGCTCCAGATGCTCAATCGTAAAGCTGTATATGCAGAAGCGCTCGATCGTAATCTGACGGTGACTCCCAAAGAAATTGCGAAGGAACTTGCCGCGGCCATGGATGGATATGATTCGGAGAAGGCATATTTTGACGAGATGCAGTCCCAACTGGGTTTATCCAGGCAAGATCTTGAGTTGGAGGCAGGATACCGACTTCTGCTTGAGAAAATCGCGACGAGCGGTATACAGATCAAGGATGCAGATATTGAGCATTATTGGAACGAACACCATGAAGACTATGTTTCCCCAGAAAAATATGATCTGTCTATCATTGTATTGAAGGAAGAGGAACAGGCTGAATCAGTCCTGGATGCGCTCGACAAGGGAGCAGACTTTGAAGAAACTGCGCGTAATGAATCGACGGACACTTACTCCCGTGATGCGGGTGGTCGTCTGGGATGGGTTGAGCAGAACGATCCGTTTCAGTCCGAAGCGATCCTCAAACTTGCAGCTCAACTGGACGTTGGCGATATTGCAGGGCCGGTGAAGGTGGAAGAAGGATACGCCATCATTAAAATGAATGACAAACAAGAGCGTCAGGTGCAACCTGCAGAAGAGGTTCGCGAAGAAATTCGGATGCAGCTTGCTCTCAGCCAGGCTGATCCCCTGCCCCAGGTGGAGGAAAGGCTGCGGAGCAAGTATGAAGCTGTCATCATCGCTGAAATTCCGGCATCCTGATTATCCTGCAAACGAATGTCCTACTGCATCTTGATAAAAATACTCTGTCTACGGCCTTAGGGCCCAGGGCGGAGTATTTTTTTGAGTACTCATATTGACAATAGGGTGTAACGTTGATAAGATAAAAATAATCAAAAACCTACTCATTTACTCGGAATAAAACCATTTATATGAACAAAGAAATCTTCGAAAACCCAGGTTCTGTCCGATTTATTGCAGACGGAATGAACTCAGGCAGATTTCCGAAGTTCTTCTATAACATCTAGAGGCTGCTCGGCCACACATGTATATGGCAACAGGACTTAAGTAGTATTCATCCCACTAAGGAGGGCATTCATATGGCTAAAGTAGTTAATAACGTAACAGAACTTATCGGAGGTACTCCGCTTGTTCGTCTGAACCGTATCGTACCTGAAGGCAGTGCTGAAGTATTCGTGAAACTGGAATACCAGAATCCAGGTTCAAGCGTCAAAGACCGTATCGCGATTAGCATCGTGGAAGAAGCGGAAAAAGAAGGCAAGCTGAAACCGGGTGATACCATTATCGAAGCAACAAGTGGTAACACAGGAATTGGACTGGCTATGGTGGCTGCAGCCAAAGGCTATAAGTCTGTTATTGTTATGCCGGAAACGATGAGCATGGAGCGTCGTAACCTGCTTCGCGCCTATGGAGCTGAGCTTGTGCTCACACCGGGAGCCGAAGGTATGAATGGTGCAGTTAAAAAAGCTGAGGAATTGCTTAAGGAAAATCCATCTTATTTCATGGCTGAGCAATTTAAAAATAAAGCTAACGTGAAGATCCACCGTGAAACGACTGGCCCTGAGATTGTTGAAGCCATTCAATCTGTAGGCGGTACGTTGGATGCTTTCGTTGCAGGAATCGGTACAGGCGGAACGATTACAGGTACAGGTGAAGTATTGAAGGAATCATACCCTGGGATTAAAATCGTTGCCGTTGAACCGGCAGCTTCGCCAATCTTGGCAGGTGGCAAACCGGGTCCTCACAAAATTCAAGGGATCGGTGCTAACTTTATTCCTGAGATTCTTGATCAGGAAATCTATGATGAGATCATTCACATCGAGAATGATGATGCGTTCGAGACGGCTCGTCAGGTAGCGAAGGAAGAAGGTATTCTATCCGGTATTTCTTCCGGTGCAGCCATCCGCGCAGGTCTGCAAGTGGCTAAACAGTTGGGTGCAGGCAAACGCGTTGTCGTGATCGTGCCAAGTAACGGCGAACGTTACCTCAGTACGCCACTTTACAACTTCGAAGCTTAAGCTTAACTAGTGATGAAACAAATCCTCCTTGCCCGCATGCCGGGTGTGGAGGATTTTTTGCTGAATGCTTTTAAAAGCAGCGGCGCTTTAGTATACTATCAGACAATAGAACTAGTGACAGATGGAGGGCGGCAAACCGCAATGACACACCTGATGACAACATACGCCGACTGGACAGAGTGGGCCGGAAAAGGTTGGACCATGATGCCGTATATGATTAAGTCGGATAAGGGACCGTATCATGGCGGTTTACCGTTAACGTGGGAAGCAGCC
Source organism: Paenibacillus marchantiae (assembly GCF_028771845.1). Lineage (NCBI taxonomy): Bacteria > Bacillati > Bacillota > Bacilli > Caryophanales > Paenibacillaceae > Paenibacillus > Paenibacillus marchantiae. The sequence continues at coordinate 1,217,212 of NZ_CP118270.1, forward strand.
TGGCAGCAGGCGTCACCCTATGCAATGGTGTTGGAGAATGGTAAAGGCGGAAGGTATACCTTTCTGGGATTAAACCCGGTATCCGTTATCTCCGGCAAGGGCAACGAAGCTGTTATTCATGATCTTATTCAAGGCGGTACCCAAACGGACGGTGGTAAACCACTTGAAGTATTAAAAAGGTGGGCTGCGCCATACAGGGCACCAAAGGTGAGCGGGGCTCCAGACTTTGGTGGTGGATGTGCAGGCTATCTAAGCTATGACGTAGCCAGATCCCTGGAAAAGCTGCCAACCTTGGCAGAAGACAACCCGGCACTTCCTGATTATTGGTGGATGCGTTTTGAAGAAATATGGGCGTATGATCATGAACAGCAGGCGCTGTTCTGCATGGTTCATCTGACTGTACAGCCGGATCAGGATGAAGCTCAGCTTCGCAAGCTGTACGCAGAAGCAGAAGAGCGAGCAGCAGCCATGCAGCAGCGATGGCTGCATATTCTGGGCTTTGCCCAGGCGGAAGAGCAGCAGCAGGCATTGGAGCATCGCCATAGCCACATTCATCTCACTGCGCAATCAGCGGATTCGGAGCGGGAAACGGAAGGATGGCACACCTCCTTTCCTCAAGAGGACTTTGAGCAGGCGGTACGTACAGTGCAGGAATATATCCGGCAGGGGGATGTGTTTCAAGTGAATCTGTCCTTGCGGCAGGAAAAACGTCTCAAGTCCAGTGCAGAGCACATCTATGAATGGCTTCGTCTAGTAAATCCCTCTCCCTACATGGGATTGCTGCGTAGTCCGGATTTCCAACTGGTGAGCGGTTCGCCTGAATTGCTAGTCAAAGTGGATCATGGCAAGGTGAGTGCTCGTCCGATCGCAGGAACAAGGAGAAGAGGCCGGGATGAAGCTGAGGATGAGTTGATGGCCGCTGAGCTGCTGAACAGTGAGAAGGAGCGGGCAGAGCATATTATGCTGGTCGATCTGGAGCGGAATGATATCGGACGAATTGCAGCTTATGGATCAGTGCATGTGCCTGAACTGATGACGATCGAGAAGTATTCGCATGTTATGCATCTGGTGTCTCAAGTTGAGGGAACGCTGGCCGAGGGACTATCCGTATTTGATGTAATCGCAGCGACGTTCCCAGGTGGAACGATTACGGGTGCACCCAAAGTTCGCACCATGGAAATCATCGAAGAACTGGAGCCTGTGCGTCGTGGACCGTATACAGGTTCGATTGGGTGGCTGGACTACAGTGGCAATATGGAATTGAACATCATCATTCGTACACTTTCCATTAAAGATGGAGTGGGATATGTACAGGCAGGAGCAGGTATCGTTATTGACTCCGATCCATATCGGGAATATAAGGAGTGCCGGAACAAAGCAAGAGCCATGATGAGGGCTGTGAATTACAGCGAGGAAGCTGAAGCCGTTAAATTAAAATAATCAAGCAGCCGTCCCCTGTGTGGACGGAAGAACAGGAGGAACAACGATATGATACTGGTTATCGACAATTATGATTCCTTCACGTACAACCTGGTTCAATATCTGGGTGAACTGGGGGAGACGGTGGAAGTTCGCCGTAACGATGAAATTGATCTGGCAGGCATCGAGGCATTGGCACCTGATCATATTTTGATCTCACCCGGTCCTTGTACTCCGAATGAGGCCGGCATTAGTCTGGCGGTCATTGATCAATTCAAGGGTAGTATTCCGATCTTTGGCGTATGTCTGGGACATCAGGCGATTGGACAGGCTTTCGGAGGCAATGTTATTCGTGCGGACCGCATGATGCATGGCAAAACATCGGAGATGCACCATAACGGAACATCCGTATTTACCGGATTACCATCTCCCTTTACGGCAACGCGGTATCACTCTCTGATCGTGGAGCGCAGCAGTCTGCCAGATTGTCTGGAGATTACGGCCGAGACGGCGGAAGGCGAGATTATGGGCTTGCGTCACAAGGAATATGCGATTGAAGGTGTTCAGTTCCATCCCGAATCCATCATTACGGATCACGGTCATCAAATGCTGCGTAACTTCCTGTCTCAGCAGGTAAAGGTATAGAGATGAAATATGCCGCGATAAACGGAGAATTGGTCAATATGGCGGCAGCCGTGGTTCCGGTGACGGATCACGGCTTTTTGTACGGACTCGGATTGTTCGAGACGTTTCGAACGTATCAGGGAGTTCCTTTTCTGCTGGAACGTCATTTGCAGCGGATGGCTGCAGGGTGTCGTGAACTGGGCATTCCTTTCACAGCAACAGCAGCGGAGGTAACGGAATGGATCAAAAGTGTGCTGCTTGCTAACGAACTCCAGGATGCCTATGTGCGATATACGGTATCTGCGGGCGAAGCCCCGCTGGGGCTACCTTCGGGGGATTATGTGAAACCCAATCATATCGTATTGGCAAAAGCACTACCTGGACCCTCTCCATCTCTATATGAAAATGGTAAAATGCTTCAACGTCTGTCGACGCCCCGTAACACGCCTGAAGGAGAAGTGCGGTTCAAATCGCTGCATTACATGAACAGCATTTTGGCGAAACGGGAACTGAACGGATACGGGCAGCATGTACAAAGTGTGGAAGGTCTGCAATTAACTCGAGATGGCTACATAGCTGAGGGGATTGTCAGCAATCTGTTCTGGGTGAGACAGGGCGTACTCTACACGCCAGCACTTGCGACTGGCATTTTGCCGGGAATCACCAGAGCCGTTGTACTGGAGCTTGCAGTTCACCAAGGAATACCTTGCCAGGAAGGAATGTTCCCTTGGGAGGAGCTGTTACAGGCAGATGAGATCTTTTTGACAGGCTCTGTTGCTGAAATCGTTCCAGTTACTACATTGCGGGATGAGGATGGAACGGAAACGGTAATCAGCAGCGGACATATAGGCCCGGTTACAGAAGTACTTCTGGGTATGTACCGGCAGAAAGCGGGGTATACTTCATGACACTTACACCAGTCATCTATGAACGGAATTATGCGTGGGGTCCAGCAGAGCTAAAACTTGGCACACGTACACTTATTATGGGCATTCTGAATGTCACACCGGATTCCTTCTCGGATGGGGGACGTTATACCAATGTGGAGCGTGCGGTGGCTCACGCCATTCAGATGATGGAAGATGGCGCGGATCTCATTGATATTGGCGGGGAATCTACACGTCCAGGTTCAGATATCGTTGGCGCTGATGAAGAGCTCAGCCGGATCATTCCGGTCATTGAAGCACTGCGGCAGCAGGCTCCACATATTCCGATATCGGTAGACACCTATAAAGCGGATGTCGCTCGCCAGGCTATTCAGGCTGGAGCGCACATCATCAATGATGTATGGGGTGCCAAGGCTGACCCGGAGATGGCACGCACTGCGGCAGAACTGGGATGTCCTCTGATCCTAATGCACAACCGGCAAGAACGAGACTATACCAACTATTTGGTTGATGTAGTCCGTAATCTTGAGGAGAGTATACAGATTGCGCTAGAGGCCGGAGTACATCCCGATCAGATTATTCTGGACCCGGGCATTGGCTTCGTGAAAGATCTGAACGAAAACCTAGTGCTCATGTCATCGCTCCGGTTGCTCAATGAGATGGGCTATCCCGTTTTGCTTGCCACCTCGCGTAAAAGGTTTATTCAGAACACCTTACAGGTACAGGCGAATGATGCGCTGGAGGGTACAGCCGCTACGGTTGCTTTTGGCATAGCCCAAGGATGCCAGATGGTCCGGGTTCATGATGTGAAGCCGATTCGGCGCACAGTGGATATGTGTGATGCTATGTTGTATGTATCTCCAGGCTTGCGGAGGAAATGATACTAGCGGGTCCAGTGACCCGTGCAGTGGAAGCGTAGCGTTTTGCAATAGGAACAAACATCGAACCATGAATTCATTATATATAGAGGGCAGGCGGAACTTATGGATAGAATGGTAATGCATCGAATGGAGTATTACGGATATCACGGCGTATTTGCCGAGGAGCGGAAGCTGGGGGCGCGTTATTATATTGATTTGGAGATCGATATGGATCTGGGTGAGGCTGGGCGTAACGATGATTTAACCAAAACCATCAATTATGCGGAGATCCATGAGCTGGTCAAACAGATCGTTGAAAATAAATCATTCCAGTTAATTGAAGCTTTGGGCGAACATATTGCATCTTCTTTACTAGACACTTATACTATTATCAATGCATTGACAGTCAAGGTGACGAAGCCGCATCCGCCTTTCGATATTCATTTTGGGGGCGTAACTGTAGAGCTTCGCCGCACAAGAAAGTGAGAACCGATCATGATTGCACATTCGACCTCTGAATCTTCAGAGGCTTATATTGCTTTAGGGGCTAATTTGGGTGACCGGGAACAGACGCTGCTTGAGGCGTTAACGTTGCTGGATGCACATCCTCATATATCTGTCTTGCGCTGTTCTGCGCTATATGAAACGGAGCCGGTAGGTTATGTGGACCAGCCAGCGTTTCTGAATATGGCAACTGCGGTACAGACTACACTTTTGCCAGAGCAGCTGCTCACGGAACTGCTGGATATTGAAACACGGCTTGGGCGGGTTCGTGATATCCGTTGGGGCCCTCGTACAGTCGATTTGGATCTGCTTTGGATGGATGGAGAGACGAGTGATACCGAACGGCTGCAATTGCCGCATCCACGGATGGGTGAACGGGCGTTTGTATTGGTGCCACTGGCTGATATCGTAACCGAAGATGAGCATTCAGGTTTGTATACCTTTGTACAATCATCGTTGTCTGTACTGGATGGAAAGGATGGAATACAGCTTTGGAAAACGTGCAATTGGCCAATCGAATCCGGGCTTTCCGGAAGCTGAAAGGTTTAACACAACAGGAACTCGCTGCTGAGACGGGCATATCGCTGGCCATTCTGGGTATGATTGAACGAGGCAACCGCAAAGTAGTTGAACGGGAGCTGAATCTAATTGCCGGGGTGCTGTCGATCAGCATTGAGGAGTTACAGGGGAACTAAGGTCGCTTTTTACTAACAAGAAAATATCGTCATTATTCGTTTATTTTATACAAACTAAAACACAACCAGGATTCATGCAAGAGTCGGATTTAAAAAGGAGTGGAACGACTACCATGCTTAGAATTGGTGACATTGAAATGAAAAACCAGGTTGTACTTGCGCCGATGGCTGGCGTGTGTAATCCGGCTTTTCGTCTGATCGCAAAAGAATTCGGAACAGGCCTCGTATGTGCGGAGATGGTTAGTGGCAAAGCCATCGTGCATGGTAACAAGCGTACACGTGAGATGTTATTTGTAGATGAGCGTGAGAAGCCGTTGAGCCTGCAAATTTGGGGGGGGGATCGTCAAGCCCTCGTAGAAGCAGCCAAAATTGTGGACAAAGAAACCAATGCTGACATCATCGACATCAACATGGGATGCCCTGTGCCAAAAGTGACGAGCTGTGATGCAGGTGCACGCTGGTTGCTTGATCCGAACAAAATTTATGAAATGGTATCCGCTGTTGTGGACGCGGTAGATAAGCCCGTAACAGTCAAGATGCGGATCGGCTGGGATAACGAGCATATCTACGTAGTTGAGAATGCACTTGCGGTTGAACGTGCTGGCGGACAAGCGGTAAGTGTTCACGGCCGTACACGTGAGCAGCTCTACACAGGCACAGCGGACTGGTCACACATCAAAAATGTCAAAGAGGCTGTCTCCATCCCGGTTATCGGGAACGGAGATGTATCTTCACCGGAAGATGCCCGTCGTATGTTGGATGAAACGGGTTGTGACGGAGTTATGATCGGTCGTGCCGCCCTGGGTAACCCATGGATGTTGTATCGGACCATTCAATACTTGAGTTCCGGCGAACTGCTTCCTGACCCGAATGGGGAAGAGAAGATTCGGGTTGCCATTTTGCATATGGACCGTCTGATAGCACTGAAGGGTGAGGCTGTTGCTGTTCGCGAGATGCGTAAACACCTGGCTTGGTATCTGAAAGGTCTGAAAGGATCTGCCCGTATCAAAGACGTTATTATGGAAGAAACCAAACGTGATGAGATGGTGCACATACTGGAGAACTTTGTAGGCCAGCTGCATATGGAAGGCAATCTGGAGTCAGAACCAGCAGTAGCCGAAAATGCTTCCTGATCTGCTGCTGTAAAACGTTTACAGCTATAGGGGGCGTAACATTGACTTTTCGAGACCGTTACCCTATAATTTCACAGTATAAATTCGCCATGTGCGTCATAAGGCTAGTGCATCAGGAGGAACGTTCTGTTTCTCCGGAGAACTTCATATAGTTTTGAAGATGTATGCGGGCGGAGCTCTGTAAACAGCACTGGTTCCGTTGCCGTGCAATCAAATTATTCCCATGACAGGAGAATCGGTTGAGATGAGCGATAAGGAAGTTATCCTTACACCAGAGGGTCTTAAGAAGCTTGAAGAAGAACTGGAAATGCTGAAATCAGTGAAGCGCCGCGAAGTGGCTGAACGGATTAAGGTAGCCATCGGGTATGGAGATATTAGTGAAAACTCCGAATACGAAGACGCGAAGAACGAACAGGCTTTCATTGAAGGCCGCGTTATTACGTTGGAGAAATTGCTTCGGAACGCACGGATTATCAACAGCGACGAGATCGATACCGAAGCTGTAAGCGTGGGTGCAACAGTCACTGTAGAAGATCTGGAATTCGGTGATATCACGGAATATACGATTGTAGGTTCTGCGGAGTCCAATCCGCTGCAAAACAAAATATCGAACGAAAGCCCTGTTGGCAAAGCCATTCTGGGCAAGAAAAAAGGTACGGTTGTTGATGTAAGTGTGCCTGCTGGCGTAATTCAATATAAAATTGTAGACATCAAAAAGTAATATAAGCAATGAAGCAGTCGGGTACGGAGACAAAAGCTTCCTTAGGGAAGCTTTTTTCAACATTTGAGGCAGAATACCTCTGAAGATGCCTGCAATGTAAATAAGGAGATGAATATAGATCATGACGGATGAAGTCTTGAATCAGGAAACCGAAACCGAACTAAGTGAGCTTTTACAAATTCGCCGCGACAAATTGGACGAGCTCCGCAAATTGGGGATCGACCCTTTTGGCCAAAAATACGTACGTACGGAAGAAGCCGGCTCCATTCTGAAGAAGTATGAAGAACTGACCAAGGAAGAGCTGGAAGAGAAGCACATCGAAGTCAGTATTGCCGGACGGATTATGGCGAAGCGGGGAATGGGTAAAGCGAGCTTTGCACATATTCAGGACCTGAGCGGCAGAATCCAGATCTATGTTCGTCAGGATACTGTACCGGAAGACAAATACGCCGCGTTCAGCCTGCTCGATTTAGGGGATATTGTAGGTGTCTCTGGGGTAATCTTCAAAACCAAGACAGGTGAAACTTCGGTTAAAGTTCAAAATCTCGAAGTATTGTCCAAGTCACTTTACCCACTTCCGGATAAATATCATGGACTCGCGGATGTAGAGCTGCGTTACCGCCAGCGCTATGTTGACCTGATTATGAATCGTGAAGTGCAGCAGACCTTCATTACTCGTTCCAAAATCATTCAGTCGATGCGCCGTTACCTAGATTCTCTGGGCTATCTGGAAGTCGAAACTCCGACGCTGCACACCATCGCTGGTGGTGCCGCTGCGCGTCCATTCATCACGCATCATAATGCGCTTGATATGGAATTGTACATGCGGATTGCGATTGAGCTTCACCTGAAACGTCTGATTGTAGGCGGTCTGGAGAAAGTATATGAGATCGGCCGTGTATACCGTAATGAAGGGATGTCGACACGTCATAACCCTGAGTTCACAATGATTGAACTTTATGAGGCATATGCCGATTATCAGGATATTATGCGTTTGACTGAGAATCTTGTTGCTCACATCGCACAGGAAGTGCTTGGTACGCAAGTTATCCAATATGCAGACTATCAAGTGGATCTTACACCACAATGGCGCCGTGTAACGATGGTAGACGCGGTTAAGGAAGTTGTAGGCGTGGACTTCTCCGTGCACATGACGAACGAGGAAGCTCATCGTTTGGCGAAAGAACATAAAGTTCCGGTTGAAAAGCATATGACATTTGGTCATATTCTGAATGCATTCTTCGAACATTTTGTAGAAGAGACATTGATTCAACCAACCTTTATTATGGGGCACCCGGTTGAGATTTCTCCGCTGGCGAAGAAGAGCGATTCAGATCCACGTTTCACGGACCGCTTCGAGCTGTTTATCGTTGGACGTGAGCATGCAAATGCATTTACGGAGCTGAATGATCCAATCGATCAACGTCAGCGCTTTGAGGCACAATTGCTGGAGAAAGAACACGGGAACGACGAAGCACACGAAATGGATGATGATTTCATCCGTGCGCTCGAATATGGTATGCCACCAACAGGTGGACTGGGGATCGGTATTGACCGTCTGATCATGTTGTTGACCAACTCGCCGTCTATTCGTGACGTACTGCTCTTCCCGCATATGCGTCCTCGTACACAGGATTAAATAAGGAACGTTTAACTCGTTCATAATAGAAGAGGAACCTGCCGTTCAGTATGATGCTGGTGGCAAGTTCCTCTTTAGGTTTACATAGGCATCGAAGTGACAGATTCGTCGAAACAACATGTCTTACCAAAGTGTGGTGACAGAATTTGTTCGCCTACCTGCTTGTATTATGTTAAAAGAGGTGCCCTCCATGAAGTTTAGGCTTCACATTGCTAAATTCCTATCACCCCCATTGATTCTGGTTGGTGGTTTTATGCTTATTATCATGATTGGTACGATTCTGCTCATGTTACCTATCTCCAATCAAAGCGGCGAGCATTTGGCGTTTATTGATGCGCTTTTTACTTCTACCTCTGCTGCATGTGTAACCGGGCTGGTCGTTGTGGATGTAGGGACGACTTTCAACCTGTTTGGTCAAACCGTGATTATGGTGCTTATGCAGCTAGGTGGACTTGGCTTCATGACCATCGCAACGTTGTTTGCATTAGTATTGGGTAAGCGTATCTCGCTAAAGGACAGGCTTCTGCTGAAAGAGGCTATCAACGCTGACAGTATGGAAGGCATTGTACGTATTATCCGCAAAGTGCTCATTTTTTCGTTTACCATTGAAGGGGTGGCTGCTGTTATATTGGCACTACGCTGGGCAACGGAGATGCCCTTTTGGCAGGCGGTATACTATGGTGCGTTTCACTCGGTTTCATTATTTAATAATGGTGGTTTCGATCTGTTTGGCAACAGTTTTCAGTATTATACAGGGGACTGGTTGTTTAACCTGACAGCTTCCGTGCTGGTTGTATCGGGTGGACTCGGCTTTGTGGTGCTGAATGATTTGTTTGAGTTCCGCAAGCGCCGTCGCTTATCGTTGCAGTCCAAACTGGTATTGTCCGTATCAGGTGCACTGATTGGTATTGGAGCAATTGTACTGTTTGTATTTGAGTTCACCAATGGACACACACTGGCGTCTCTAAGTTGGAGTGAAAAGATATACGCCTCGTTCTTCCAATCGGTCTCTACACGTTCGTCGGGTACGAGCACCATTGATATTACCGAGATGAGGCAGGCCACTCAGTTCTTCTTCATTCTGTTGATGTTCATTGGGGCATCTCCGGGATCAACCGGGGGTGGGATCAAGACGACAACGTTCCTGATCATGATTGGAGCGGTGTATGCCATGATTCGTGGCAATAAAGATATTGTATTTTTCCGTCAGCGTGTTCCGAAAGATTTGCTGATGAGAGCATTGACGATTATTATGGTTTCCTTGATCATATTCATGGTTGTAGTAATGCTACTACTTACCACAGAGGATGCACCGTTCCTTTCACTTATGTTTGAAGCGGCCTCGGCGATTGGGACAGTAGGTCTGTCGGTGGGAGTAACACATGAATTAACGGTATGGGGAAAAGTGATTATCGCCTTCACGATGTTTATCGGACGTATTGGACCACTAACCATTGCATACGCGCTTCGTCCGCGCAAAGAGAAAAAGCTGTATCGCCATCCGGAGGGCCGGATTATTATTGGATAAAAAGAAAAACCGTCACGCATCTAGGACTAACCCTATCATGGAATAGGTTAGTTACAACTAATGCCTGACGGTTTTTTTGTTTCATAGAAGCAATTACTTGTTTCTTGCTGGTACGAAGGATTGAGCTGTATTTAATTATGTGATCGAATGTTATTCTGCATCCCGGCATAACGTTGCAAGATGTGTGGTAAGGATGTTCTCCATAATCTTGGTGTTCATCTGGTCAGGACGAAGAATCGCATGAATACCCAAACCGTCGACCAGTGCGTACAGCCTTTCAATTTCCAGTTCCTTGTCGATGTCTGTTCGGCAGAGATTGAGTTCCATGAGGTAGGTGATAACTTTAGCCATCGCGTGTCTGAGTTCATCATATACTTTGTCGGCATGCTCTTTGAGAACAGGGTCAGTCTTGGACTTGGCTGTAAAAGCGTACCACACCTCCATTTCGGCCATTTTTTCATCCGTACTTGGCAAGAGTTCTAACAACAGAAGCTTCATATTCTCCAAAGGAGATGCATCAAAGGAAATCTGTGTGATTCGATTCGATACACGTTCGGATACCAGATTCATTGCGTATAGGAGTAGTTCTGATTGGGTTGAAAAGTAGTGGCGCATAGACCCGGCCGATATTCCAGCTTCTACCGCAATATTTCGAACGGAGGCCTGTTCCATGCCATCTCTTCGGATGACACGCCAAGCCGCTTCGGCTACGAGCAGACGTTGTTTATCGTGATCAACTATTTTAGGCATAAAAAGATTATATCATTGTTGATTATTATAATACAAACGTGTTAAATTATATTTAATACATTCGTATTATAAAAGGATTGCCTATTTTATTATTGGATGTGAGATTGCCTTCTGGGTTTTTGTCGCTTCAGGTCTAAGTGTGCGTTATCTGTTTGGGATGAAACGGACAGGGGTCGCGCTGTTAATGGCAACGCCCATTGTGGATGTTCTTCTTATGGTAGCGACGGTGATGGATCTTCAACGGGGTGCTACGGCAAATATGGTTCACGGCATTGCAGCTATATATATAGGTGTGAGTATTGCTTATGGTCATCAGATGATCGCTTGGGCTGATCGTTATTTCCTTTACTGGTATAAGGGAGGGGATAATCCTCGGAGCAGCAAGGTGTATGGTAGCGAGCATGCTAGTCGTGAAAGAGTGGGATGGCTTAGACATCTATTGGCTTGGGGCATAGGTAGCTTGTTCTTGCTCGCGATGATCTGGTGGATTGGGGATACGGAGCGTACTACGGCATTCTCTAATCTCATAAGAGTATGGGGGATTATATTGGGGATCGATTTTATAATCAGCTTCAGTTATAGCTTATGGCCGCGAAAGATGCCTTTAGAGAAAGTGAAGTAACATCTAATTGGATAGGGCGGAAGGAACATGCGGATTATCCGTGGAGGAAAGGTGATCCGCATGTTCTGGGAAGAGAGTGTTTAATAAGGATTGAAGGGATCTTAAATAACTCCGGCATTAAGTGAATAGCTATACGAGAGACTAAATATAATTTATTGAAAATAAAGCTTGCGTTCCGAATCTCTACATGGTATATTCTAATTCCGGCCAAGAAAACACGAGAAACACGGTGCGGCAAGCAAATGAAATAAGCTTCGAAAGAAACTTAAAAAAAGAGCTTGCAAAGTTGGTTCGGATGTGATAAGATATAAAAGTTGCTGAGGTGAACAACATACGGCAATGAAACAAGTTTGATCTTTGAAAACTGAACAACGAGTGAGTAACGATCTTGCTTGCAAGATCGACGCTGAGAAATCGGTACGAGTCTTCGGACTGTATGATTTCAAAGCAAAATAAATGAGATTTTTAATCTCGTCAGTTTCAAAATGAGCTTATCGCTCTTTTCAATACTTTATTGGAGAGTTTGATCCTGGCTCAGGACGAACGCTGGCGGCATGCCTAATACATGCAAGTCGAGCGAACTTAAAGAGAAGCTTGCTTCTCTGATGGTTAGCGGCGGACGGGTGAGTAACACGTAGGCAACCTGCCCTCAAGTTTGGGACAACTACCGGAAACGGTAGCTAATACCGAATAGTTGTTTTCTTCTCCTGAAGAGAACTGGAAAGACGGAGCAATCTGTCACTTGGGGATGGGCCTGCGGCGCATTAGCTAGTTGGTGGGGTAACGGCTCACCAAGGCGACGATGCGTAGCCGACCTGAGAGGGTGATCGGCCACACTGGGACTGAGACACGGCCCAGACTCCTACGGGAGGCAGCAGTAGGGAATCTTCCGCAATGGGCGAAAGCCTGACGGAGCAATGCCGCGTGAGTGATGAAGGTTTTCGGATCGTAAAGCTCTGTTGCCAGGGAAGAACGCTTGGGAGAGTAACTGCTCTCAAGGTGACGGTACCTGAGAAGAAAGCCCCGGCTAACTACGTGCCAGCAGCCGCGGTAATACGTAGGGGGCAAGCGTTGTCCGGAATTATTGGGCGTAAAGCGCGCGCAGGCGGTCATTTAAGTCTGGTGTTTAATCCCGGGGCTCAACCCCGGATCGCACTGGAAACTGGGTGACTTGAGTGCAGAAGAGGAGAGTGGAATTCCACGTGTAGCGGTGAAATGCGTAGATATGTGGAGGAACACCAGTGGCGAAGGCGACTCTCTGGGCTGTAACTGACGCTGAGGCGCGAAAGCGTGGGGAGCAAACAGGATTAGATACCCTGGTAGTCCACGCCGTAAACGATGAGTGCTAGGTGTTAGGGGTTTCGATACCCTTGGTGCCGAAGTTAACACATTAAGCACTCCGCCTGGGGAGTACGGTCGCAAGACTGAAACTCAAAGGAATTGACGGGGACCCGCACAAGCAGTGGAGTATGTGGTTTAATTCGAAGCAACGCGAAGAACCTTACCAGGTCTTGACATCCCTCTGATCGGTACAGAGATGTATCTTTCCTTCGGGACAGAGGAGACAGGTGGTGCATGGTTGTCGTCAGCTCGTGTCGTGAGATGTTGGGTTAAGTCCCGCAACGAGCGCAACCCTTATATTTAGTTGCCAGCACTTCGGGTGGGCACTCTAGATAGACTGCCGGTGACAAACCGGAGGAAGGTGGGGATGACGTCAAATCATCATGCCCCTTATGACCTGGGCTACACACGTACTACAATGGCCGGTACAACGGGCTGCGAAATCGCGAGATGGAGCCAATCCCAACAAAGCCGGTCTCAGTTCGGATTGCAGGCTGCAACTCGCCTGCATGAAGTCGGAATTGCTAGTAATCGCGGATCAGCATGCCGCGGTGAATACGTTCCCGGGTCTTGTACACACCGCCCGTCACACCACGAGAGTTTATAACACCCGAAGTCGGTGGGGTAACCGCAAGGAGCCAGCCGCCGAAGGTGGGATAGATGATTGGGGTGAAGTCGTAACAAGGTAGCCGTATCGGAAGGTGCGGCTGGATCACCTCCTTTCTATGGAGAATCGTTTCCCGCGTGGAAACATTCAAATACGCAGCTTAGCTGCAAAACTTACTCACTCGTTGCTCAGTTTTGAGAGCTCAAACTCTCAAAACAGCTTGCTTTTGCATGGAGCTTGTTCTTTGAAAACTAGATATCGAAACGAAATTTTGCGAATTAGAACATTCCTTTTTAAGCTGAACTTGTGTTAAAACAAGTTTTAATAAATAGTGAAAACTGCATTGCGATGGTATCGAATGAGAGCAACTTTTGGCTTTGCGCAAGCAAAACAAGGGAAGCGAGCAGTCGAAACCGGAGCAACTATGGTTAAGCTACTAAGAGCACACGGAGGATGCCTAGGCGCTAGGAGCCGATGAAGGACGTGGCGAACAACGAAACTGCCTCGGGGAGCTGTAAGCAAGCTTTGATCCGGGGGTGTCCGAATGGGGAAACCCAGCTGGGGTAATTTCCAGTTACTCATAACTGAATACATAGGTTATGTAGAGGCATACCAAGGGAACTGAAACATCTAAGTACCTTGAGGAAGAGAAAACAATAGTGATTCCGTCAGTAGCGGCGAGCGAACGCGGAGAAGCCCAAACCAGAGAGCTTGCTCTTTGGGGTTGTGGGACATCTCACATGGAGTTACAAAGGAACCGGTTAAGCGAAGAGGTCTGGAAAGGCCCGCCAAAGAAGGTAAAAGCCCTGTACTTGAAAGTCTGTTCCCTCCGAGATGTATCCCGAGTAGTGCGGGGCACGTGAAACCCCGTATGAATCCGGCAGGACCATCTGCCAAGGCTAAATACTTCCTAGCGACCGATAGTGAAGCAGTACCGTGAGGGAAAGGTGAAAAGCACCCCGGAAGGGGAGTGAAATAGAACCTGAAACCGTGTGCTTACAAAAAGTCAGAGCCCGTTTTAGGGGTGATGGCGTGCCTTTTGTAGAATGAACCGGCGAGTTACGTTCCCGTGCAAGGTTAAGGTGAAGAGCCGGAGCCGCAGCGAAAGCGAGTCTGAATAGGGCGACATAGTACGTGGACGTAGACCCGAAACCGGGTGATCTACCCCTGTCCAGGGTGAAGGTGCGGTAACACGCACTGGAGGCCCGAACCCACGCATGTTGAAAAATGCGGGGATGAGGTGGGGGTAGCGGAGAAATTCCAATCGAACTCGGAGATAGCTGGTTCTCCCCGAAATAGCTTTAGGGCTAGCCTCGGAAAACAGAGTCGTGGAGGTAGAGCACTGATTGGGTGCGGGGCCCGCAAGGGTTACCAAGCTCAGTCAAACTCCGAATGCCATAGACTTACTTCCGGGAGTCAGACAGTGAGTGCTAAGATCCATTGTCAAAAGGGAAACAGCCCAGACCATCAGCTAAGGTCCCCAAGTGTGTGTTAAGTGGGAAAGGATGTGGAGTTGCACAGACAACCAGGATGTTGGCTTAGAAGCAGCCACCATTGAAAGAGTGCGTAATAGCTCACTGGTCGAGTGACTCTGCGCCGAAAATGTAACGGGGCTAAACACACCACCGAAGCTATGGCTTGATGCTTTGCATCAGGGGTAGGGGAGCGTTGTATAAGGGTTGAAGGTGTACCGTAAGGAGCGCTGGACATTATACAAGTGAGAATGCCGGTATGAGTAACGAAAAGATCAGTGAGAATCTGATCCGCCGAAAGCCTAAGGGTTCCTGAGGAAGGCTCGTCCGCTCAGGGTAAGTCGGGACCTAAGGCGAGGCCGAAAGGCGTAGTCGAAGGACAACAGGTCGAAATTCCTGTACCACCGTAAGCCGTTATGAGCAATGGGGGGACGCAGCAGGGTAGTGACGCGGACTGATGGATGTCCGTCTAAGCAGTGAGGCTGATGTGTAGGCAAATCCGCACATCATTAAGGCTGGGCTGTGATGGGGAGCGAAAATTATAGTAGCGAAGGTCATGATCTCACACTGCCAAGAAAAGCCTCTAGCCAGGTGATGGTGCCCGTACCGCAAACCGACACAGGTAGGCGAGAAGAGAATTCTAAGGCGCGCGGAAGAACTCTCGTTAAGGAACTCGGCAAAATGACCCCGTAACTTCGGGAGAAGGGGTGCCCCGGTAGTGTGAATAGCACGAGGGGGCCGCAGTGAAAAGGCCCAAGCGACTGTTTAGCAAAAACACAGGTCTGTGCGAAGCCGTAAGGCGAAGTATACGGGCTGACGCCTGCCCGGTGCTGGAAGGTTAAGGGGAGCGGTTAGGAGTAATCCGAAGCTGTGAACCGAAGCCCCAGTAAACGGCGGCCGTAACTATAACGGTCCTAAGGTAGCGAAATTCCTTGTCAGGTAAATTCTGACCCGCACGAATGGCGTAACGACTTGGGCGCTGTCTCAACGAGAGATCCGGTGAAATTTTAATACCTGTGAAGATGCAGGTTACCCGCGACAAGACGGAAAGACCCCATGGAGCTTTACTGCAGCTTGATATTGAATTTGGGTACGATCTGTACAGGATAGGTGGGAGCCTTTGAAGCATGAGCGCCAGCTTGTGTGGAGGCACCGTTGGGATACCACCCTGATCGTATCTAGGTTCTAACCTGGTACCGTAATCCGGTGCGGGGACAGTGTCAGGTGGGCAGTTTGACTGGGGCGGTCGCCTCCTAAAGAGTAACGGAGGCGCCCAAAGGTTCCCTCAGAATGGTTGGAAATCATTCGAAGAGTGCAAAGGCATAAGGGAGCTTGACTGCGAGACCTACAAGTCGAGCAGGGACGAAAGTCGGGCTTAGTGATCCGGTGGTACCGCATGGAAGGGCCATCGCTCAACGGATAAAAGCTACCCTGGGGATAACAGGCTTATCTCCCCCAAGAGTCCACATCGACGGGGAGGTTTGGCACCTCGATGTCGGCTCATCGCATCCTGGGGCTGAAGTAGGTCCCAAGGGTTGGGCTGTTCGCCCATTAAAGCGGTACGCGAGCTGGGTTCAGAACGTCGTGAGACAGTTCGGTCCCTATCTGTCGTGGGCGTAGGAAATTTGAGAGGAGCTGTCCTTAGTACGAGAGGACCGGGATGGACGTACCGCTGGTGTACCAGTTGTTCCGCCAGGAGCACCGCTGGGTAGCTATGTACGGAAGGGATAAGCGCTGAAAGCATCTAAGCGTGAAGCCCCCCTCAAGATGAGATTTCCCAGTATGTAAGACCCCTTGAAGACGACGAGGTAGATAGGCTGGGGGTGGAAGTGCAGCAATGCATGGAGCTGACCAGTACTAATCGGTCGAGGGCTTATCCAATATGCAAGTTATAAATCGCACATTTCGTTTCGGATCTAGTTTTCAGAGAATAATCTCTGAAATGAAAATCGGTACATCACAGAATGTGTGTATGATTTTCAGTTCTACAATGATTTCAAGAAGCAATGCTTCGACAAATCGCGTTTGGTGGCGATGGCGGAGGGGTTCCACACGTACCCATCCCGAACACGACCGTTAAGCCCTCTAGCGCCGATGGTACTTGGACCGCAGGGTCCTGGGAGAGTAGGACGCCGCCAAGCAAAGAACCACTGCCGATGTTATTCGGTGGTGGTTTTTATTTGTTTATAAGCAAAAATTAGCATTAACTATTAGTTTAGAAATAGTACACTAAATGACTTAACATAGATAAACGCCACTCATAACGAGTGGCGTTTCATATATATAAAATGAACCTGTCCGTATGACAAATACAGTTGTATGCATCAGGCAATACACCTAATATAACCAGGGAGTTTCCCTTGACAGTCTAAATAACGCTTTGCTAAGATGGCAATAATAAATTTTTCAGAAAACGTATTTTCGGCATAAAATACAGCCTGAGATCTTCGGGTTTTGGACCGTAAAGCTGAGCAAACATAAGGAGGAACGCCCGCGTGTGGGAAGATAAATTTGGTAAGGAAGGTTTCACCTTCGACGATGTACTGCTGGTGCCCCGGAAATCCGAGACACTGCCTAAAGAAGTGGACGTATCTGTTCGTTTGAGTGACAGCGTTAAACTGAATATTCCTTTGATTAGTGCTGGTATGGATACTGTTACTGAAGCGACATTGGCTATTGCCATTGCCCGTGAAGGCGGTATTGGTATCATCCATAAAAATATGTCTGTTGAGCAGCAAGCGGAGGAAGTGGATCGGGTTAAGCGCTCGGAGAGTGGTGTTATTACCAACCCGTTCTCATTGACAGCGGAACATCTGGTTTCTGATGCAGAATCGGTTATGGCAAAATATCGCATTTCCGGTGTACCGATTGTTGAAGGAGATCAAAAGCTTGTTGGTATCCTGACAAACCGTGACTTGCGTTTCATCCACGACTTCTCCATTAAAATCAGCGAAGTCATGACTCGTGAGAATTTGGTTACTGCGCCTGTAGGTACTACACTGCAAGAAGCAGAAGGCATTCTCCAGAAGCATAAAATCGAGAAACTTCCATTAGTAGATGAGTCCAACACACTGAAAGGTCTCATTACTATTAAAGATATCGAAAAAGCAATTCAATTCCCTAACGCAGCTAAAGATGCACAAGGACGTTTGCTGGTTGGAGCAGCGATCGGGATTTCCAAAGACACCTTTGAACGTGCTGATGCATTGGTTCAAGCCGGTGTGGACCTGATTACGGTAGACTCGGCACATGGACATCACATAAACATCATTGATGCGGTTCGTCAGCTGCGCGAACGTTTCCCGAACCTGACCATTGTTGCAGGTAACGTTGCTACAGGCGATGCAACCCGTGAATTGATTGAAGCTGGGGCATCGGTTGTCAAAGTGGGAATTGGTCCAGGTTCCATCTGTACAACTCGTGTAATTGCTGGTATTGGTGTTCCTCAAGTTACAGCAGTATACGATTGTGCAAATGTAGCACGTGAATATGGCGTACCAATCATTGCTGACGGTGGTATCAAGTACTCTGGTGAGATTACTAAGGCTCTTGCTGCAGGTGCTCATGCAGTTATGCTGGGAAGCTTGTTTGCAGGTACGGCAGAAAGCCCGGGAGAAACGGAAATCTTCCAAGGACGTAGCTACAAAGTTTACCGCGGCATGGGTTCAATGGCTGCAATGAAACAAGGAAGTAAAGATCGTTACTTCCAAGATGATGACAAGAAACTGGTTCCGGAAGGAATTGAGGGACGTGTTGCTTACAAAGGTCCATTATCTGATACGATTCATCAGTTGATTGGTGGTCTACGCTCAGGTATGGGATACTGTGGTACAAGCAGTTTGGAACAGCTTCGTAACAACACTCAGTTTATTCGTATTACAGGTGCGGGGCTTCGTGAAAGCCATCCGCATGATGTACAGATTACGAAAGAAGCTCCTAACTACTCGTTGTAATCTGAATTGTGTTAATCATTTCCAGGACAGGCTTGGCGATTTTCGCCGGGCCTGTCTTTTTTTGCGGATACCCCTGTGATAGAATAGAACAAGCGGTAATGATCCTTTAATGGATTAGGGCATTGCGGCGGTTTTTTGACGTGAGTCTATGAAACTGCTTCTGACAATGAATTTTGAGTGATTGAAAAAGGTTGAAGGTAGCCCAGCGAAAAAAGAAGCGCGGACGTCCTTTTACATAAGCATTTCATTTAATGCTAACTAAGTGACAATCGATTCGAACTTTAGGAGCAATGACAATGCTCTTTCGATACAGCGCATATACGACACACCTCACACATCATCTCCACTTGTTAGGGAATAAGAAAATATTGCAGCTCAAGCTGTACTGAAGCACACAATAGAAAGCTTCGGACCGAAGGGAGTATTCATCATTGAAAACCAAACAAATGAATAAGAAAAAACGTCAAATGCTCAAAAAAAGCGTAGCCTCGGTTATGCTGATTAATATGCTCTGCATGTCTGCGGTAATGCCTGTTATGGCTGCTGCAAACGATTCAGGGCAGGTATTGACCGCGGCAGCTACAACAACGAAGACTGAAAAAGCCGTGGACATTCCTTCGGCAGACTCACTGGGACTCGATGTTAAATCAGCCATACTGATGGAGGCTTCAACGGGCCAGATTCTGCTCAATGTGAATGCGGATAAAGCTATGCCGCCAGCAAGCATGACCAAAATGATGACCGAGTACATTGTGGCTGAACAGGTCAAACAGGGGAAATTAAACTGGGATGATGTCGTTACAGTTAAAAAGAACGCAGCGGAAAGTACTGGATCACGGATTTTCCTCGCAGAAGGTGACCAACATACAGTCAAGGAGCTGTACATTGCTATGGCTGTTGGTTCTGCCAATGATGCTACAGTGGCTTTGGCTGAACACATCGCTGGCTCCGAGCAAGCTTTTGTGAAAATGATGAATGATGAAGCGAAGCGTATGGGAATGAAAGATAGCTACTTCATCAACTCCACAGGACTGGATCGTGCAGATATGCCTGCGGACTTCCGCCCAACTGAGGATAAAGAAATCGTCATGTCGGCACGGGATGCGGCCATTTTGTGCAGATACATCATCATGGATCACCCGGACTACAAAGATTTTACAACCATTCAATCTTATAAATTCCGTCCTAATGACAAAGATCCAATTGTTAACTATAACTGGATGCTGGAAGCGAATAAAAATATAACCAACTTCAAAAGCTATGCCTATGAGGGTCTGGACGGGATGAAAACGGGCCATACCACAAACGCTGGGAATAACTTTACGGGTACGGCTGAGCGTAATGGCATGCGTCTGATCAGTGTGGTTATGGGTACCGATTCGGAGCCAGCGCGTTTCAGAGAAACAAAGAAAGTATTGGACTTCGGATTCAACAATTTTGAAGTGAAACAGGCGGTTGCTGCCAAAACTAAAGTCACAGGCTGGGAAGCTGTACCTTTGAAAAAAGGGAAGGAAACAACAGTACCTGTTGTGACGGATAATGCAGTAAGTTTCGTTGTACCTAAAGGTACTCAAAACCTGGACGTGACATTTAAAGCGAATGTAACTGAAGCTGATAAGCTGGTTGCTCCAATTAAGGCCGGAACCAAGGTTGGGACGGTTACTTATACGTACAAAGCTGAAGGAATTGAGCCACAAGAGAAGACAGTGAACCTCATCACCGCAGAAGAAGCCGAAAAAGGCGGTTGGTTCCGTCTCTTCTTCCGTGCAGTGAAAGATTTCTTCGTTGATCTGTTTGATGGCATCAAAAACCTGTTCTAATAGATAAGTGAAAGAAGACGGGGTAATATGACATTTTCAATATAGTGTCGTTAGACCATTGACAAAATACAAGTAATTCCGACCGGATGGATTGTATATTTACAATTTTTCCGGTAAAATATCAAGTTAGAATTCTACGTATAAATCAGTTTAAAAGTCTATTGTTCTTCTAACTGATAATGCATATTTCACATCCTGATTATGGACAAGAACGACACATCCATTACGGTAGATTGGGGTATGGAAACGGGAATAGCACGCGTAAAAAGAGGTGCGAAAGCGCGGATCGGACATTATGTGGCGCCAAGGACTTGGATGAAGCGTTGCGCCGGATTGGCGAAGGTGCTTCCATGATCGGTACCAATTCCAAACTTGCACCTTCCGAGCCCATGCAGGATCGCGGCTGGTAAGAGAAAGGTGGATTTTAAATGAAGATCGGCGTTTTAGCACTTCAAGGGGCAGTCACCGAGCACATTCGTAGTATTGAACGGGCCGGAGCAGAAGGATTGGCGATTAAACAGGTTCAGCAACTTGAGGAGCTGGATGGGTTGATTCTTCCTGGCGGTGAGAGTACCACGATTGGCAAACTGATGCGCAAATATGGTTTCATGGAGGCCATTCGGGCATTCGCTGCTGAGGGTAAACCGGTATTCGGCACCTGTGCTGGTTTGATTGTTATGGCCAAACATATTGAAGGACAAGAGGAAGCTCATCTGGAGCTAATGGATATGATCGTCTCCAGAAATGCATTTGGACGGCAGAGGGAAAGCTTCGAAACGGATCTTTCGGTAAAAGGCATTGAGGAGACGGTAAGGGCAGTGTTTATACGGGCACCCCTGATTGAGAGTGTAGGAGAAGAGGTAGAGGTTCTTTCCACTTACAAGGATGAGATTGTCACTGCTCGCCAGGGGCATCTGCTGGCTTGCTCCTATCACCCTGAGCTGACAGATGATTATCGACTGCATGCTTACTTTGTGGACATGGCTAGGTCGTATAAACAGCCTGTACAGAACCAATAGTGATTGATATACAACCTATGATCTGCCGGTGAACCGGATCAGTCCTTCAGAGGCTCACAAGGCTTGCGGCAAGGAGCTGTCTGGTCAGATACCTGATGTTGCCCGTATCTGCTTCCAAAGCGGGAATCGCAGCGTAGGGTAGCGCCGGATGTCATAGGTTGTTTTTTTACCATTGAGGAATGATGAAGTTATAAGGCTACAAAGTTTTGACAGGAGTTAATAAGGAAGGTTTCTACTTTGTGGTGTTATTTAGGAGGGGTATTTAGTGCTTGATGTGAAAATATTGCGGAATGAGTATGCACGTGTTGAAGAAGCGTTGACGAAACGTGGCAAATCGCTGGATCTAATCGCTGGGTTCACGGACATGGATGCCAAGCGTCGCGAGTTGCTGCAAGAGAGTGAAAACCTGAAAAGTCGCCGGAATACGGTATCCGGAGAAGTCGCCAAGCTTAAAAAGAGTGGCGAAAATGCGGACGAGTTGATCCTTGAAATGCGCGAAGTCTCCGATCGAATCAAAGCAATGGATGAAGAAGTGCGTGAGTTGGAAGTGAAGATCAACGATCTCACTATGGCGATTCCGAACATCCCTAACGAGAGTGTGCCTGTTGGTGCGTCCGAAGATGATAATGTGGAGATTCGTCGTTGGGAAGAGCCGAAGTCATTTTCATTTACACCAAAAGCACACTGGGAAATCGCACAGGACCTTGACATCCTTGATTTTGAAGCGGCTGCCAAAGTAACAGGCTCCCGTTTTACCTTTTATAAAGGGCTGGGTGCACGTCTGGAACGTGCTTTGATCAACTTTATGATGGATCTTCACAGCGATCAGCATGGCTATGAAGAGATTCTACCTCCATACATCGTTAACCGCGATAGCTTGTTTGGAACTGGCCAACTGCCGAAATTCGAGGAAGACCTGTTTAAGCTGAAAGATACCGAGTATTATTTGATCCCTACCGCTGAAGTTCCGGTAACGAACTATCATCGTGAAGAGATTTTGAATGCTGACCAGTTGCCTAAACACTTTGTAGCATACAGCTCGTGTTTCCGATCCGAAGCAGGTTCTGCTGGACGGGATACACGTGGCTTGATTCGTCAGCATCAGTTCAATAAAGTTGAGTTGTTGAAACTGTCTTCTCCTGAGACCTCCTATGAGGAATTGGAGAAAATGACTCAAAATGCGGAACGTGTGCTTCAATTATTGGGGCTGCCTTACCGTGTTCTGACGTTGTGTACAGCAGATATGGGCTTCACGTCTGCCAAAACATATGACATTGAGGTCTGGTTGCCGGAAAGCAATACGTATCGTGAAATCTCGTCTTGCTCCAACTGTGAAGACTTCCAAGCACGTCGAGCTAATATCCGTTTCCGTAGAGAGCCAAAAGCGAAACCGGAATTTGTTCATACGTTAAATGGTTCAGGACTGGCAGTGGGGCGTACAGTAGCTGCTATTCTGGAGAACTACCAACAAGAAGATGGAACAGTGGTTATTCCTGAAGCACTGCGTCCTTACATGGGCGGAGTCAGCGTGATTGCCCGTCGTTCCTAAGATGTTCAACTAAATGAATGAAATAAAAAACCGTCTCCTGACAAATGGAAGTTTAGAACGATCCATTTTCACAAGGAGACGGTTTTTTGTAGTTTATTGTTTATAACGACTATAGATTAGCCATAATTATCACCTAAGCGAAAGCGTAATTTTAGTTCACATACTCAATGGAGCGCAGTGTACGCACCAATATCATAAGTGCTTCGTCTGTGGTTACTGCTTTTTTAGGTTCGAAGGTGGTCCCGAATGTATCTTGAAGCAAATTGAGCGATGTCAGAGCCTGGACTTGGGCTGTGGCCCAAGGAGAGATAGATTCATGGTCCAGATAGGATGTCACAGCTGAGCTATTAGCGACAGAAACTCCTCCTGTATACTGAATTGCCCGATAGACCATGATTGCTAGCTCTTCCCGCGTGACCTGGCGATCGGCACGGAATGTTCCATCATCATAGCCTTTAACAAGTCCAAGGTGTGCAGCGGTTGCCGCATACGACTGTTCCTCAGTCACATCCCGGAAAGAGGTATTCTTAGATGCGATTCCGTTTGCCCCTAAGGCAGAAACTAATAATTGGGCAACCTCTCCGCGTGTGATGGGTCCATCGGTCTTGAATTGGTTCAAAGCAAGCAATTGTTTATTCTGCATGTATTGGATGCTGTTTATCGATGAATCATTGTCTGAAGTATCTATCTGTTCATTTGAAGCAATAACATAAGTGCTGTATTGCATATCTCGTATTCTTACCTCCCATTGCCCTTTATTTTGGACGTAATAGGCTGGCACGTAGGAATATGTCCGCGTTTCTTCATTGAACCCGAGTGCGGTTGCTGTTTGTGGGTCAAGATCTGTAGTACCAAGGTGGATCACCCGAGTCACATTTTTTAATTCTTCTTGATCCAGCTTGAGCGTTTGGTCGCCAGCCACCCATTGTACATTGAAACGTAAAGGCTGTACCAACATTTTTAGGCCAGCCGGTAGCGATTGTTTTAGGTCAGACAACTCATCGTTGGACAGGACATCAATGTTGATCTGGAGATCAAGCTGTTCGGTTGGCACATGCAGTAGAGAAGATGCGCGTTGAATATTTAATTTGTTCAAAGCTAACGTCATTTTAGACTGATTGTTGAACAGAGTGAATGAAGAAACTTTGTCCTTCGAGCGCAGGAAAGAAAGAACTCCTTTTTCATTCCCTCCGAAATCAACTTACTGATTCGCTCCTCAGGCAATGTGTTCAAAGGGTCAT
Source organism: Paenibacillus marchantiae (assembly GCF_028771845.1). Taxonomy (NCBI): domain Bacteria; kingdom Bacillati; phylum Bacillota; class Bacilli; order Caryophanales; family Paenibacillaceae; genus Paenibacillus; species Paenibacillus marchantiae. Next base: position 1,241,596 of record NZ_CP118270.1, read on the forward strand.
TTTTACGATACACACCTATAAACAAGCAACCACCCCATAATGAAAAAGTCTAAATTCGATTATACTGAGCAGGGCTGAACCTATTCTGAACAACCATATCAATCGTCAGGTAGCAATGTTTACCGGTAGTTAGTAGGTGGAATTTCCCTTTTCGATATATCGAACAATAAATCTTATAAAAAGGTTGCTTTCTGTCATACAATTATGGTATGATCTATTTCGTGGCAAGTTTATAAAAGTTAATGTCCTGGAGAGGTACCGAAGCGGTCATAACGGGGCGGTCTTGAAAACCGTTAGGGGGCAACTCCACGTGGGTTCGAATCCCACCCTCTCCGCCATACTACAATTATGATAAGGGTTCGAGCGATAAGCTCGAGTCCTTTTTTGCATTTATTTATACATTTAGCGCAGCCGCATACCCGCTGTATTTACAGAGCATTTTTACGACAAGAAATCAGTTTGTTTGAATATCTGTGTGATGCATAAAAACATTCAAATCGCCGCACTTTATATAAGAGTGGAGGTGGTAAGATGAACCGCGAATTAAACATAGATCAGATGGAGCTCGTAGGTGCTTGGCAGGAAAGATTGCCTGAGGTCCTAAATGTCGGAGATCGGGCTCAAGTTATGGCTGACGAGGCTGATCAACAGGCTATTCGAATTCACATCGCAACAGCGGGACACCAGATGTACTCTTTTGATTTCAAGTGTGCCTATGTGGATTCTCGTGAAGTCAGTGTACAACTAATTGATGTGGAGCGCGATGGAAGTACGACGGATGAGCGTACAGAGCCTATTCAGGAATTGGCTCAGGATTACACGCGTCATATTCATGAATGTGCCCAGTCGTTGCAAACCAAAACCAGACATTAGGTAGACGTCAAAGGAGTGGTAATACGTGAGCAAAGCCAAAGCTGGAACAGATAAAAACCTGCAAAATGTAGTCGCAGATCTGGATCAGACACCTGTGAATAGTCACCATGCCCAGCAAATTCAACAGGACTCGAATGACCGTCGGCATCAGGATTCCATAAATCATGATAAAACGGAAGATATGGACCCATCCCATTCCTAATCCAATGAAGAGGGGGGAACAACATGAGTAAACCCAAAACAACACCTGTGCCTGAAGCTCAGGCTAATGTGCAGCACCGAAAACCTGAAAAGCATTCTTCCATGCAGGAACCGTTGTCCGGCTCCAAAAAAGTGAAAAACCAGAATCATGTAGATCATCACAATCCTCAAGGCTAAGTTAAAGGAAGATTCATTCCTTTCTTTAGCACATATTAATGCATAACTATAACCTATAACTCCGGTTAACAAACCGGGGTTTTTGCGTGTTCATACATGATTTAGAGGAGCACACCATTGATATCTAAAGCTTACATAGGTCTTTGTAGCCAATTTAGAGAGTAAAGCTCACAAATTTCCCAAATCGTGTTTCCGTTTCAGAATAAATGGTATATCATTGATATTGAATTATTTTTTTGGGGGTTATCACGAGAGGAGAGAAACAAATGACTAAACGTATGGGGGCGCTTCTTCTTACGTTGCTGTTAACCGTATCCATGGCACTGACAGCATGTAGCAGCAAGCAAGAACCAAAAGAGGCATTGAAGACGGCGGCAGCCAATGCTTCCAAACTGACTTCGTATGAGATGAGTTCTAACTTCACTATTAATGAATTGAGCTATAAAGCTGCAGACGAGTCACAACAGGATCCAACGATGTCTCAGTTTATGAGCATGCTGAAGGATGCTCAGTTGAATGTAACTGGCGTATACCAAAGCGAGCCAATGCAGACCGAAATGACGGTAGGTATTGAGCTTAAAGGCGATATGGGTATGACATTTACCATTCCGATGGTTATGACCGCTGAGAAGTTATATGTTAAGGTACCAAGTATTCCGTTCTTCCCGATTCCGGAAACGGTTGTTAATAAATTCCTAGAGCTGGATCTGAAAGAACTGGCTGAGCAAGAAGGAACGGAATGGAATCCGGATGCTATGGATGCAGCGAAAACACAAAAGCTGAGCAATGAAGTTATGGATGCGGTCCTGAGCGAGTACGATCAGGATAAATTCTTTAAAAACCTGGACGTGAAGGATGCACAGCTTCCTGAAGGTTTGGATGCCAAGCAAGTTGTTCAATTTTCGGTCAACAATGACAATGTGAAAGAAGCTGTTACTGTCCTGGTAACCAAAGCATTGCCAAAAGTACTGGATATCATCTCTAAAGAAGAGTATCGTGACATGTTGCAAATGAGTCAGGAAGATATCGACAAAGCTAAAGAGGATCTGAAAATTACTGAAGCAGATCAAGCTGAAATGGCTAAAGATCTGGACCAGTTGAAAGATACACTGACCATTAACCAGTTCCACATTGATTTTGCTTTGGACAAAAAAGATTTCCCGGTATATCAAAAGTTGGTTGCTGATCTGTTGATTAAACAACCTGATACTAAGGATGAAGTTAAACTTGCATTCACTGGTTCGAACACTTACACCAAAATTAACGAGAAGCCAGCATTTAAAATCAATATTCCAACTGGCGAAGACGTGATTACAATGGATCAGTTTGAAGAACTAATGAACGCATCTTACGGATACTAAGTTCTCAGATTCATTAGTTAAAGCAAAGAACCGCTCGACCTTAGGGTCGAGCGGTTCTTTGTATGTCATTCCATGCTCTGTTCAATTACTGTAAAGATTCACCCAAGTCCTCGGCCAGCACAGCGTAGATCTGATGATCCTGATACTCTCCGTTAATCTTGAGATATTTACGAGCAATGCCCTCAGCCTGAAAGCCGTTCTTCTCGAGAACACGTTTGGAACCCGTATTGGACAACAGAATGGCTGCCTGAACACGATTTAACTTTAGGGCACGGAAGGCGTAGGATACAGCGAGTTTTACGGCTGCGGTCATTCGTCCTCCGCCTTGGTAATCTGGATGGATGAAGTATCCCATGTCTGCATAATTGGCAACGCCCTGAACGACATTGTTCAAGCTAACCTGACCGATCAGAATACCATCGTCGATTGTAAAAATTCCGAATTGATAACCTGTTCCTTCTTCGGCCGCCTGTATTCTATCCTGAATGCGTCTGGTTTGCGCCTGCAGCGTATAGAATTCATCATCCCGGATAGGCTCTACAGCTTGGTAGGGATGACGTGTAATTTGAATAAGAGCAAGATACGCCTCTGTATCTTGTGGAGTAAGTAAACGGAGACTTATTCCTTTTGGTGTGTCGTATAGTGTAAGCGGCATGGAATGCACTTCCTTTCCAGATGGGTGTAAGATTCTATTTTTTGCGTAAACGCCGGAAAAATTGAGTCAGCATGGTGGAGCACTCTGGTTGCAGAATGTCAGCAACCACTTCGGTTCGATGATTAAAACGAGGTTCCTGCAGTAGATTCATCAGCGTTCCTGCGCATCCGGCCTTGGGGTCTGCGGTACCATATATGACTCGAGGCACTCTGGATTGCACAATGGCACCTGCACACATGGGGCATGGTTCCAGTGTGACGTACAGACTGCAATCCAGCAGTCGCCATGCACCGATGGCTTCACTGGCTTGCCGGATGGCTACCATCTCCGCATGTGCTGTGGAATCAAGTGTCGTCTCACGCAGGTTATATCCACGACCAATAATGCGATTATGTTGAACAATTACAGCCCCGATCGGCACTTCCCCGAGTGCTTCTGCTTTGTACGCTTCAGCAATGGCTTCACGCATCCAGTGCTCGTGATGAGCCTCCTCGGAGAGATGCGTAAGATCAGGTTGGAGAACGTCATCCTTCATTAAAATGTAAAACTCCTTCCAAAGAGCATTTTATGCGGCGAACAAACATTCGTTTGTTAACATGTTGTGTATAAGTCTGTGGATAACCAACGAGTTGCTCACATAGTTATGAACATACTATCCACATGCCTGTGGATTTGTGTATAAGTTTTAGTGGTTATTCCCATTGTAGGCATGGAAAAGACAAAATACAATTGATTTCGCGTTTTTCAGCCAAGCGGTAACTTTTGGACAAGGGTCAATTATCCTTTTCAAATAGACATACAACAGTTATGATGGAGATAGGTTTTGCCATATATCGCCAGAGGGTACAAGCCGAGAGGTGAACGAAAAAGTTGTCTATTAAAACGAAATTATCCATGATTATGTCGTGCTCAGTGCTCGTCATTTTAGTTTTAAATATAGCACTGAGTTATTATACTACAGAAGAGAATTTAAGGCAGGACAGCGAAACCAAGATGGTGCTTACGGCCAAACAGATTGCAATCGCTGTCGAACAGAGTCAGTCCAGTTCAGAATATGTAAAACGACAAATTGGGAACAATCTATGGCTGGCCTCAGTAATGGCAGCGGGAGAACTGGACCCGAATATTAATAATATCACAAATGAAGACCTGGTTCGCATGAGCGAGAAAGTTGGTGTCTCCCACATTTCATTGATGGAGCAAACGGCTGATGATATTGTGGTTACCCGGTCTTCCGATCCAAAGGAGATTGGATTGTCTACCAAATCCATGACGTACTGGTATCAGGCATTTAAACAGCTGTTCGAAAACCATCAGGTTACGATTTCACAGGGACAGAAATTGGACCATTTTTGGTCGGATGGATTCGAATACTCTACATCCAATCCGTCAGATGTTGATATCTGGGGTTACTATCATGATGGGAAGAGGAATTACATAATCAATCCCTTCTATAATAATGCCGCTGTTGACGACTATGTGAAGATCTCTGGTCCAGACGAGATTTTGAATAAGATTCGTGAAGTGAATTCATCGATTCTGGAGATTACAGGTATCAATCCATTGACCTTCGGTAGCTCGAACATGAGCAATGACGGAAGGGATACGAACCACAACAAGTTGAATAACAGGCCTATTCGTTTCGGTACATATCAATATGGTGCCGCAGAAGAGGATCACAAGGCGGTTGTACGGGCAATTCGTACTGGGCAGAATGTATCTTTTGTCAGTGAAACTCATGAACAGAAGGTGCTCAAAAGTTTCATTCCGATATTTACCCCCAATGAATCATCTTATGTGATTAGTATTGTCATGGACTATAAGCAAATATCCTCTATGGTATCGGAACAACTGGTTAGCCATGCCTCGATTTCGCTTGTGTTGCTGGAGATTGTGATCTTTGGTAGCTATTTGCTTGCGGGTTACATTACGCGCCCTATTCAATCTATTCTGGGCAAAGTGAATGATGTGGCTGATGGCCATTTTGATTTCCGTCTAAAAGTGAGAAGGAAAGACGAATTGGGCCAATTAGCGAATCGCATTAATGCGATGATTCGTAATTTGGGCCATTATACGAATCGTCTGAAACAGATGTATGAAGAAAATCGTGCGGTAAAAGAGCATTTGGAATCGATTATTAACCAAACGGCAGATGCGATTCATATTACGGATCTGGATGGAAATGTACTGCGGGTAAACCGTGCCTTTGAGCAGTTGTATGGCTGGCGCAGTCGTGAAGTTGAAGGACGTAAATTGAAAATTATCCCTCCTGGTACTGAAGAGGAGATGGAAGAGCAGCATGCCCAGTTGATTGAGGGCATGTCAATTACGTCTAATGAAACGACATGGATGAAGAAGGATGGTAGCCGTGTTGAAGTCAGCGTGAGTACAGCACCAGTCCGGGATGAAGCAGGAGAGATTACAGCACTGATCAGCGTATCAAGAGATATTACCAGCCGTAATCGTATGGAGGAACTGCTCAGACGTTCCGAGAAACTGACGACGGTTGGTCAGCTGGCAGCCGGGGTTGCGCATGAGATTCGTAATCCGCTTACGACCTTGCGTGGGTTTCTTCAGCTCCAACAAGAGACGAACAAGCTTAATCATCGTCACCTGGATTTGATGCTGTCAGAGTTGGATCGAATTAATCTTATTGTGGGTGAGTTTCTGATACTGGCCAAACCACAAGCGGTTCATTTTCAAGAACGGGATATTCGCTTCATTCTGGGAGATGTTATATCATTGCTGGATAGTCAGGCGCATCTGCATGGTGTGGAATTTGTATTGAATGCTTCATCGGATTCAGCTATGGTACACTGTGAAGAGAACCAGTTGAAGCAGGTCTTCATTAACTTGCTGAAGAACGGCATGGAGGCCATGCCAGACGGAGGTAATATTCGAATTAAACTCAATCATGACGAAGAGAATAGTCGGGTTCGGATTGAAATTAAGGATGAAGGCACTGGAATTCCAGAAGAACTGATGCCTAAGCTGGGGGAACCATTCTTCACAAGCAAGGAATCGGGAACAGGGCTTGGCCTGATGGTCAGCCAGCGCATTATTCAATCACATAAGGGCATGATGGATATCAAAAGCGTCATGAACAAGGGAACGACCGTCATTATCGATCTGCCTGCCTCCCCACAGCAAACGGAGAGTATAGAGGAAGAGCATAAGACGGACAATGAACCTACAGACGAAGAGAACTAGATGAGGTGAGATTACCTTTTGCGTATTAATAAATTTATCAGTGAAACAGGTTTTTGTTCCCGTCGGGAAGCCGACAGATTGGTGGAAAGCGGGAAAGTAACGATTAATGGAGTGACGGCAGAGCTGGGCAGTCAAGCAGAAGATGGCGATGATGTAAGAATTAATGGTCAACCTATTAAGGAAAAACGGAAACACGTATATATTGCGCTTAATAAACCTATTGGAATAACGAGTACAACCGAACAGCACATTCAAGGGAATATCGTTGATTTTGTAGGACACAAAGAGCGTATCTTCCCAATTGGTCGCCTGGATAAGGATTCGGAAGGTTTGATTCTGATGACCAATGACGGTGATATTGTCAATCGAATTCTAAGGGCAGAAGGACGCCATGAGAAAGAATATATTGTCACCGTCGATCGTGCGGTAACGCCGAGTTTCTTGAGAGGCATGAGCACAGGAGTCAAGATCCTTGGCGAAATGACGCTGCCTTGTACGGTGACTCGTATATCAGAGCGGGTGTTCCGCATTATTCTGACAGAGGGAAAAAACCGTCAAATTCGCCGGATGTGCAGTGCATTTGGCTATGAGGTTCGGAAGTTGAAGCGGATTCGTATTATGAACATTCATCTCGGTGAACAGGCCACAGGGACCTGGAGAGAACTGACACCCGCAGAGAAGTCGGAATTAAGCAGTTTGCTAGATTATAATATGGAATAAATGATGATTGTCCAAGGCGCTGCTTCCCCTCAAGGGAAGCAGCGCTTTTTCATATCAGTGGATAGAAAAAAGTCACTCCCCTGGTATTAAAGGAGAGTGACATAAGCTTAAGCATTAGTTTGCTATAACGAACGATTCTTTAGTTACCTTGTCCGACTGCTTTCACGGCCGTGTTGTTACTCTGATATTTCCGGATAATCGAAACTTCTACCCGGCGGTTTTGAGCTCGTCCAGCATCCGTTTGGTTGCTAGCGACTGGGTGATACTCTCCATAACCGCTAGGTGTGAACTTCGAAGGGTCCAGCGCCTCATTCAATAACAGAATTTTGAGGAAATTCAGTGCTCGATCGGCACTCAAATCCCAGTTATCCTTATATTGGCTGTTCGAAATGGGAACATTATCAGTATGGCCAGACACAACGACTTCATATTCCGGGAACTCCTGCAGCATGCTCGAGATGGCTTTGGCCAGCGAGCGTGACTCGGGTTTAACATCAGCCCGGCCTGAGGAGAACAGGGCGTTATCACTGATCGTGATTTTGAGCTCAGACTGATTCAGCTTGGTATTCAGCTGATCGGAAAGCCCATTTTTCTGAATATATTGATCAAGCTGTTTCTTGAGTTTCTCCAGATCTTCCTGTTCTTTCTGGGCCATTTGCGCATCCGTAATCTGAGCCGCTGTCTTCTTGGTGATTTCTTCAGGCTGCTGTTTGTTCTTGCCCAAATCTGTAGTAGATTCTGTAGGGTTCATGGAGGTATGATCCAGTACACCCGAACCACCATTCAATGCGCTGCTCAGTGCGGAAGCCATCTGTTCAAACTTCGTTGCATCTATAGAGCTCATAGAGAATAATGTGATAAACAGAGCGAGCAGCAACGTCATTAAGTCGGAGTAGGGAAGCAACCAACTCTCGTCTATATGTTCTTCATGCGGTTCGTGTTTTTTAGCCTTTTTCACCTGATGAGCCCTCCTTCTCTTCCAACTGTCTACGTTCGGAAGGTGTCAGGAATACAGATAATTTTTGATTAATGGCAATGGTGGATACACCAGATTGTATGGATAACAAGCCTTCAACCATCATCAGCTTGATTTCCATCTCTTTTTTGGACATCCGCTTCAGTTTATTGGACATCGGATGCCACAACACGTAACCACTAAAGATACCGAGAAGTGTCGCGATAAACGCCGCTGCAATTGCATGCGAGAGCTTTTCCATATCACTGAGATCGGCAAGCGCTGCGATGAGGCCTACAACGGCCCCGAGTACCCCGAGTGTTGGTGCATACATCCCCGCTTGCGCGAAGATCAAGGCACCGCCACGATGGCGCTCTTCTGTAGCATGAATATCTTCCATGAGTACATCACTTACAAATTCCTGATCATTGCCGTCAATAATCATACGCATACCGCCGCGCAGGAACTGATCATCAATATCTTCGACTTTCGATTCAAGTGCAAGCAAACCTTCACGACGGGTGGTGGAAGCCCAGTCCATAAATGTGCCGATTAGAGAAACACGGTCAATCAGTTGTTGCTTTTTGAACAGTACCCCGAATAGCTTGGGGATTTTTTTAACTTCAGACATGGGAAATGCCATGAAAATAGTTGCTGCCGTACCAACAAAAATAATAACGTAGGCTGCTGGGTTGTTAACCAGGTTGATAAGGGGCGCACCCTTCAGGAACATACCCACTACAAGTGAAACCAGCCCTAAAACTAGTCCGATAATCGTTGAAATTTCCATCATACACCTCATCCATGAGATAAAATTGAATCCTTTCAAGCGGCTTTATTCGGGCTTCCGGACGAACGTTACACCGCAATCCGTTTAATGTTAGGCATCCTTTAGGGTTGCAGAAACAGTTAAAACGGTCATGTATAGTATTTATCGACCAGATGGCCTTTTTTTTTAAGGGTTATTTTCAGGTATAATAAGATCAAATCTGCTCCTTAGGGGCTAAATAGGAGTGAAAAGCCAATGGGCGTAAAGCATGGACGAGATTATGAAGGAATATTGACAGATTTGACAGAGGCTATAGGCCGAATACCGGACCGCTATGTTTTCTTTGAAATGGATGAGGAAGAATGGTCGCGCCTTGGTGTAACAGAGCAACTCGAAGTGGATGAGGCATTGGCGGAAGATCTGTTCTATGCACTGGGTGAGGAGTCGGTCATTCCGGTAGGAAGTGGAGTGGTCATTCATGACAAGGATCAGCACCGAATTCATATCTTAATTGGGGAAGAAGAACTGACTTTTGTACCGCTCATTTAGTATGCTCCTATAAGATATTTTGCATGGAAAACCGAGTTGGAGAATCTCCCTAAAGCCTTATGGTTAGTGGATCTAGCGCCATTTGTACTATTGGAATTTGAGGCTTGTCCGTGGTAAGATGATAGTCATGAAACGGGCGAACCGCAGGGCGGTGGACCTATGCGTTTGGGTTGCTATGGGTAGCACCAAAGGTTTCGGTGGCAGCATGGACAGTTGTCTGTGATAAGCCATCATATGGGGAGGAAGATAACGTATGGTTTTTTCGCAAGAGGAAGTCGAAGCTCATCTGGGAAGGCTGGAAGGCTGGGAACTGGAAGAGGGACGATGGATTGTCCGCAAGTTCGTATTTTCCAACTACATGAAAGGGATTGCATTTGTGGACGAGGTCGCAGCGATTTCGGAAGCGTTCAATCATCACCCTTTCATTACGATTGACTATACAACAGTCACACTGCGTCTCACATCATGGGATGAAGGTGGCATCACATCTGTAGATATTAAAGAAGCAGAGCAATATAATGAGGCTTTTGAGAAAATGAGGTCGGAATAACCTGGATCGGTTATATCGCACTACCGGAAATGAGTGAAGCATACATGTCAGACGATAATCAGAACAAACCTCTTATTGCTGTCGTAGGCAGCCTTAATATGGATCTGGTGGTGAAGACAGACATCATTCCTGAGGAAGGCGAGACGGTGAGTGGGGAGGAACTGCACTATTTGGCCGGGGGCAAAGGCGCCAATCAGGCGGTTGCTGCTGCACGACTGGGTGGACAGACTACGATGATTGGTGCCGTAGGTTCGGATGGTTTTGGTGAACGCCTGTTGCACAGTCTAACGGAAAGCGGGGCGGATGCCTCGCTAGTTCGCATTCTGGATGATACCGTTACAGGTACGGCCTCTATCTGGCTCTCCAAAGGAGATAACCGGATTATTGTTATTCCTGGAGCGAATGGGCAGGTTATGCCTGCGATGCTGGAAGAGGCGGATACGGTAAAAAGCCTGACTGCAGCCGCAGCGGTGCTGCTGCAGCTGGAGATCCCGCTGCCTGCGGTCACCCGCGCCGCCCAACTGGCGGCTGAAGGCAGCGCATTGGTGGTGCTCAACCCGGCGCCTGCGGTGCCGGGTCTGCCCCAGGAGCTCCTGCGGTGCGTCGACGTCGTCACGCCGAACCGCAGCGAGCTCGCCGTGCTCACCGGCCGGGATGATCTCCGGCCGGAAGACGTGGATGCGGCGGTCGCAGAGCTCGCCGCATCCCTCGGGGCCGCTGTCGTCACGACGCTCGGCCCCGAGGGGGCTGTGTACGCGGCAGCGCCTAGCGGCCGCGTTCAGGCAGAGCGTGCCGGCGCGTGCCGTGCGCCCGGCTACGCCGTAAGCGCCGTCGACACGACCGGCGCTGGCGATTGCTTCAACGGCGCGCTGGCAGTAGCCCTCGCGCGCGGAGAGACGCTGGACGCGGCGGTAAGCTTCGCCATGGGCGCAGCCGCGTTGTCGGTGACGAAGCTCGGCGCCCAGTCCGGGATGCCGTCCGCACGTGAAGTGCAGGCTTTCCTTGCCGAGCAGAAGGCAAAGACCCAGTAATATATGCATACTTTAGGTGAATCAGAGGCAGGCTGGAAGGATACGCTAATGCATCTATTTAGCCATAGCATGGTGGATGTTTTCATCGGAGCATCCCTGAAATGACCAAGAGGCTCTTACTTCCCAGTACGGGAGAGTAAGAGCCTCTTGTCTGTATGACCATTGATAAAACGAGTAACCCTGTATTACCAATAAGGGTTGACTACGTTGCGCGTCTAGCGCCAGCGTGGTTTAGAGCATGAGTAAAGAGCAGAGGATGATTGAAGCCATCACACTCTCTATACATGCCCCCTGCCACAAACTGATCGCCTTGAACATCTTGGATTACTTCTTCTCCGCCAGCCACATCGCAATATTCGCGATTTCTTCATCCTTCAGCTTGTCTTTGAACGAAGGCATACCGCCGCTTTTACCTTTGACGATGGTCGTATAAATCTTCTCCACATCGTCCTGGCTGCCAATCTTCTGCAGACTAGGGCCCATGCCCCCTTGAAGCTGATCACCGTGGCAGGTAATACAGTTTGCTTTGACCAGTGCCTCAGCCTGTCCTGCATCCATTGTAACTTGCGGCATCGTCGGTTTCGCTTCTTCTGCAACTTCCTCTTTCCCTGGAAGCGTAAACATTAGTACAATAGCTAAAGCGCACGCTGCAAAAAATACCCCGCTCATGATCCATTTGTGCATCCCTTATGTCCCCTCCAGAATGAAAGATCATCTAACTTGAAACTATCCATATCATTATAACGGAACCTGTAGTGACATCATAGCATTTTGTGGTAATTTTTTGAACTAATCACATAACCGGGGACTTTTTGGGGTGATTTCAAGCCCTAGTTATTCGCGTGGACCTTCATAGACCATACAGTAAAAAGGTTTCAAACCACCCGGTGTCTGTCGTTCGTATGTATCCTGCGTAACAAATCCGGCTTTGAGATAGACACGAATAGCCCGGTCATTCCAGGTCAGAACTTCCAGATCAATTTCGTTTGCAGGGTTCCGGCGAATGGCTTCCTGCACAATGGCCGAGACAAAAGCCGTTCCTTGACCATGACCACATCGATCGGGGTGCATGCCAAGTCCGATGCGGGTTACACCTTCAAGAGGGAAGTACTGAGCAAAACCGCAAATCTGCTGATCCTCTCCCAGCACCACCGCATATTGTTCTTTCCGTAGCTTGGGATCGCCGAATTCCACTTCAAGTGCTTTCATCTGCTCCCAGGGCAGCCAGCTATAAATATTATAAGGCGGGTCATACTGCCAATCGCAGATTAGTTCCGCGTGTTCTTCTTGCATGGGCACAACGTGAAACGTCACAGGGGCTTCATCCATACAACTGCACGCTCCTCTCATTGTGAACAAGCTATAATGATTTTGATTTGTCCATATACATATACATATGTCATTCCATATCTAAACTTGTTTTCACTCTACAAAAGAGGCGTTCATTTGGCAAGTCCTCGTTTTTGAAAAAAAGTGAAACAAAAGTTCCGGTAATTTCGTTTATATTATAGTGGGATGGGTAAAAACATTATAAGAGCACGGGCAAAGCAATGAAAAATAGCTTTAAAAAAAGTTAAAATTAGGTTTGATAGCTATCCCGAATATGTTAAGGAAACGAAGCACAAAAAAACCGCCGGATAACATTCCTGCGGAGAATGTACCAGACGGTTCTATTATGCTTCGTTACAGTAAAGTTATTGTTACAGCATGACGTTGCTCGGCTTGTCCCTATTCAATGGCCAATGTCTCATATGCGTCCGTGCTCATAATACGTTTAGCGCCAACATAGCGGTTGGCCCAATAGCTTTCGCTTAATTCGCTAATTGTAACTCCTTTGGAAGAAGAGGAGTGTGCAAACTTCCCATTCCCTACAAAGATCCCTACGTGCGAGACCCCTTTGCCCGTTGTATTGAAGAATACCAGATCACCTGGTCTCATTTCCATCCGGGATACCGAATCACCCATGTCGAATTGTGAACTCGATTGGCGAGCCAGATCAATGCCCAGCTTGTCGAATACATAACTTGTGAATCCAGAGCAGTCAAAGCCGTTAAGCGTTGTTCCTCCGCTTTTGTATGTAGTCCCCATTGCTGAATCAATAACTTGGTCCATTTTCGAATCTGCGAATGCGCTGCCTGCTCCAAGCGATAATGCGAATGTGAGGCTGAGTACAGCTGCGGTTAATTTCTTCTTAAACAAGAGATATACCCCTTCCAATGCCTGCGAGGTTAGCTTAAGGATTCGGTTGAAGGTCCCCTATGATCCCTCTGTTGCAAGATCAATTCACCCATAACTGGTTCCCCCGCTTCCCAGGTGCTAGGAATTTGGCTATGCTAGTTATGCACCTGCGAAATCAAGAAATGACGATTAAATTTTAAGTAGTTACAAATATGAAGGTAAAGATTACAAAGTTGTTACTAAAAACTCACTGCGATTATTGTAACAGAGGTATATCACTTTGGCAACGTTTAACAACAAAATTAACAAAAAAACCTCGACCTTTGACGGGGAAAGGTCGAGGTTTGCTTGTTTAACGGCATTTGAAGAATACAACTTTACATAGAGATGGTAACCGTTTTTAACCGTTCGATTTAATCCTTGACCGAGTTGGACTGCCATAGGCGGAAATGGGCACATATTTTCCACAGGCTCAGCAAGCACCGGGCAAGTGGATACGTTTGTTGTAGGATAAGGCCAGTTAAGCCGGTTAGTAACCATGAAGCTGAAGTAAAGGCGCCAAAGACCAGCAGATGAAGGCCGCCCAGCAGGACAGCAATGCCGATTAGAGTGATGACTTGGCGTAGTGCAATCCATATAGCTTGAAACGTACCACGTGCTCCGCCTTCCCCATCGGGAGCTGAGATACCAAACTGCATGTACAGTAGGACATGATGGATAACCCACCCGTATACAATCCAACCAGCAACATAGGGAATACCAGGCAAGAGCAGATGGAGGGAATGAAAACCTTCCATAAAGATGGAATAGAGCTTTGGCGCGAGCCAATAAGCGGGTAGCAGCAGTAATATAGTCCGAATGGTGTGGAGCAACAGCATCGGTTTCCATAAATTTTTGATACCGCGAATGAATGGAATGCGCTCTTCCGAATGGTTATAATGCTGGAGCGAGTAGAGCAGCCCTGCCTGAATGAGTGGGCTAATCAGAATCCGTATCAGCAGCATAGCCCCTAAAATCCATAAATAGCGGTGAACCTCCGGATTCGTTGTCAGACCGAGTTGGCTCTCCATTTTAAATAAAATCGTACTGAGTTCCCCTGTATCAGGGTCAGGATAACGCAGGAGCAGCGGAACCACAGCTGACTGCACCATCCGATAAAGAAAGTATCCCCATACTAATTGATAGAGAAATAAGAGTGCCGCAATGAACATATGCTGACGGACGAGAAACCAGCCTTCACGTATTTTCGCTTTCACTGTATCCACCTCACCATGACAGACTTCCGAATATGGCTTCTATAATTTTGGTTGCGCTCATGCTCCAGCGGGATTTAGTTGGCTCATCCAGTCCGGCTTTCAGAAAATTGTTCATATGATGGTTCTCCAGCACAATCGTGTATAGCGGATCAGTCATAGCCCAGGAAACAGGGGAAGTATAGGTCAGTTTGTAGGTAATGCGCTCCTCGCTACCATCCCATTCTTTCGTCATGGTTTTCCCATCTTCGAACATAATTCGAACAGGAACCTTCTTATATTCACTCCCTTTTTTCTGCAATGTAACCGATGACTCGTACAACGTTTGGCCGTCTTTCAGGATAGGATTGATTGCGATCTTTTCCACTGCAAAGTCAGCCATGCCATCGCCGTATACATACTGATTAAAATAATCGGTCCAGGATGTACGCGTCACTTGTTCCACGACCTTTTGAAAATCAGACGAAGTAGGGTGTTTGAAGCGGTATTTATTCACATAGGTCGAGAGAATACGCTCCATCGTTTTAGCACCAACCTGTTGTTCTATTCCAAGTAATACAAGCTTGCCTCGTGTGTATACGTTTGCTGCATATTGATTCTGGGAATCAAACTTCCAGGAGTCCTGTGTCAGTGAAGCTGGAGAAGTAATGAGACCAGCTTGTACGGGCAGATTCGGGATAAGTCCGTATTCCTGTTCCATTACTTTGTCTTCTGCATAGGAGGTGAATCCTTCGTCCAGCCAAGCCTCTTCAAATTCATTACTCGCGACCATGCCGTAAAAATACTGATGCCCAATCTCGTGCACAACCGTGCGTTCCAGATCGTAGCCAGGAGCAGAATCATCTGCACCGAAGGCGGTGACCAAGGTAGGGTATTCCATTCCCCCTGCGCC
Source organism: Paenibacillus marchantiae (assembly GCF_028771845.1). NCBI lineage: Bacteria > Bacillati > Bacillota > Bacilli > Caryophanales > Paenibacillaceae > Paenibacillus > Paenibacillus marchantiae. The sequence goes on from NZ_CP118270.1 coordinate 1,256,970, forward strand.
ATTCCCTGATTTGGGCGGGACAACGATGGACAGTGTGGAATACGGATAAGGGCCAAACCACTTGCTATAATTGGATAGCGCTGCTTTGGCGGCGTAGAAATAACGTTCCTTCAGATCCTCATGAGCAGGGTCGAGATACAGCTTGATTCTTACGCCTGGCACATTGGGAGCAGAGAAGGGTTCTTCTGCATAAACAAAATCAGGAGAGGCTGACCAGGCAAAATCATGCACATCATCGGCATAGAACTGATATACTTTTTCGCCGTTCTTCACAACCGCTTGCTGGGTTGGGAATCCAGTAGCAGCTACTTTGTATGTTTCCGGTACCCGAATACGCACACTATAGATACCAAAATCGGCGTAAAACTCTGAATTACCGTGATACTGATGCAGATTCCAGCCTTCGGTCGTCCGACCTCGTGTGCCTACTGGCTCATATACGCTAAGTTTAGGGAACCACTGACCTGCCATAACGAAATTATCTGCTGTTCCCATGCGGGCAAAAATTTTCGGTAGCTTGACCTCAAATCGGGTGTGAAGCGTGATGCTTTCACCGCCTTTAACGGGTTTGGGCAGCCGTACCTTAATGAGGCTAGTATCTTTCATGTTTCCGTCATCCGGTTGCACATACTGCATCCGATGTAAGAGAGAAAGCCCATCCTCTGTTTTCATTTCTGTAATATGCATGGAACCGTAACCGTTCGTGGGCATGACATCACCTCGAAGTTTCCCTCCGGATTCTTTCATAAAAGTGGTGTCGGCAGAAGAGAAGGCATTGGGATACATGTGAAAATAAAGCTCGCTGACGGTTTTCTTACCTGGATGTGTCCAGGTGATCGTCTGAGTCCCTTGCAGTACATTCCCGTCTACCAGCTTCACATCCATGTGATATTCCACTACGCGGTTGCTGAACACTTCAGCGGTAGGTGTCTGTATACTTTCCGGAGATGTTTGGGTTTTGACGGGTGCCGTAGGCTTGCCCGATTCCGGGGCGAGCGCAGGCAAGTCAGATTGAATGGAGCGTGTGGAGCCCAGACCAAGCCATATCCCCCCGGCAACTACACACAGGGCTATAATTGCGGTGAGCCAGCTCTTGGCGCGTCGTGGAATCATCGTTAAATACCTCCCGTTGACAAGCATCTACAGCATGTATATGTTTGCATTGGGGCGATTATTAGTTAAAATATTTGTATCAACCCTTGGAGGCTATAAAACATGGACCAAAACGAGCAGAACGGCAAAAAACAGATTGCCTTGAATATCGTTAGTGCAAAGAGCAAACACAAAGGTTTCGGTGCAGGCTCCATTGATCTGAATAACCTTTCCCCGTTATTATTGATAACGGTGAAGCAAAGATTGATGTGGGCGCGATGCATGCGAAGAGCAAAGTGGAGCGCAATATCAAGTTCTCGACTAATCGTGAGGATGTGCCCAATGGACGCCAAGTATGGCTAGTATGGGTAGCTGTGGACCGTAACGAACAGGGGCAGTTCTATGGTGGAGCAACTGCGTGTGAGATGTGGATTGATACAGAAGCGCGTCGTGGATGGAAACTGCTTGCCGATCATGTGAATCGCATGGATTATGCCATGAAGCGCCGGTTCATGCTGGATGATCTTGGACCTGAGGATCGCGCGGCACTCAAGACGTTGCTGACTACGCATAACGAAGAATGGTGGAACGCTTCTCCGGATGAATTGAAAGAAGCGCTTGCCTAATTAATGAATGTTTCAAGCTGTTCAAAAAGAAGAAGCAAAAGCCCCGTGACCGAGATGATCGGTTCGGGGCTTTTGCTTTTATGCTAAATTGAATTTTACGGGTAATGACGCAATTACGTCATTACGTATTTACGTCACTTTGGTTATTCCACCCACCAGCGTTTGAAATCCTTCCACCATGAATGCTTCTCTTCCTGTATTCCCTGCTGGTTTTGCACTTCTCGAGTGTCTTTATCTTTCTCTGAACCCGAATCGTCTGAAGCGCTGCGGCAGACCTCGGTCGGTTCCGTGCCATCAATAAAAACTTCCAGCCGTTTCTCGGCGCAGCCATTGCCAGCCAGTTTGCCGGATTCGGGATCGATATATACACTGACGACGTTATCCGGTACAGTAAAAATCTTCGGTGGAACACTGGCGAGGGCCTGTTCCGTAAACTGGGCGAACATGGGTGCCGCACGACGCCCGTCGGATGTGGAAATGGCTTTGCCTTGATCGTAACCGACCCAGACAGCCGTTGAGAGCTCTGGGGTGAAGCCGACTAGCCAAGCATCCGTATTGGTCGTCCCCGTTTTGCCGGCGACAGGCCGTTTAATCGTTGCAGATACCCGATTACCCGTACCTCCATTTTCGAACACACTTTCCATCAAGCGTGTTAATACATAAGCGGCAGCGGGTTCAACGACCTTCTCGGCCTTGGTCTGAGGTGCTTCATAGATTACTCGTCCTGCGGCATCCGTCACTTGCAGAATGGCTACAGGAGGTGTCCGCTGTCCACTTGCGGCAATAGCGGAAAATGCTGAAGCCATCTCCAGTGGACTAACAGGCGAGGTGCCGAGTGCAAGGGAGGGTACCGGGCTCATGTTGCTCGTAATCCCTAGATTCTTGGCCATCTTCACCACTTGTTCAGGTCCAATCTGCATAATCGTATTTACCGCGTAGATGTTGTCCGAAGCGGCGATCGCTTGTCTCAGATCAATCTCACCTAAATACTTATCCCCGAAGTTGCCGGGTTTATAGGTTTTGCGATCATTGTCATAATGAAACAGGGTCGGCTCGCTTTTAAACATGGACGCACTGGTGAGCTGTTTCGATTCCAGGGCAGCCAGATACATAATCGGTTTAAAAGCAGATCCCGGCTGGCGTGTAGTCGCCAGTACATGGTTAATCTGATTGGTGCGGTAATTTTTGCCGCCCACCATCGCTTTGATATATCCGGTACGCGGATCGATCGATACCAGAGCCGTTTCGAGCTCACTTTTGGCGTCCATGCCCTTGGCTACGGCATCTTCCGCCGCTTTTTGTACACGCAGATCCAGCGTGGTGTATATATTCAATCCCCCATGATCCAGCATCGCTTCGCTGATTCCCAGCTCCTTGATGGCTAGATTCCGGATATAATCGCGGAAATAGGGTGCACTTTCTACGGTTTTGCGTTCACTTTCCGGCTTGAACGAGAGCATTTCTTCATAAGCCTTGTCTGCTTCCGCTTGCGTAATTTTGCCGATGTCAGCCATGGCATTCAATACAACCTTCTGCCGGTCCTTGGCGTTCTTCATATGATTATATGGAGAATAGTAGGTCGGACCCTTTGGAATCCCTGCAAGCATGGCACTTTCGGCAAGCGTCAACTGTTTGGCGGATTTGCCAAAATACATCCGTGAGGCTGCTTCGATCCCGTAGGCGCCGTGACCGTAATAAATTTCATTCAGGTACATCTGCAGGATTTCATCCTTGCTGTATTTCATCTCCAATTGTGCCGTGTACATCGCTTCCTTGGCTTTGCGGGTCCATGTCTTTTCATGGGACAAATACAAGTTGCGCGCGAGCTGTTGCGTTAGTGTACTTGCGCCCTGGGACATCTGCATATGTTCCAGGTTGACGAGTACAGCCCGTCCCATTCCTCGGATGTCGAAGCCGACATGATCATAGAACTTGCGGTCCTCTACAGCAAGTGTAGCGCTAACCAAATCAGGTGAGATATCTCCCAACTGCACGGGTACCGAGTCTTTGCCGCCTGCCGAGAAAGTGGCAATGACTTCGCCCTGGCTGTCCAGCAGCCTGGAATTGCGATCGGAGTCGGCCAGTGGCAGGCTGGTGGCGTATAGATAGACCAATGCTGCTGCTGTGGCGATTAGGCCGAGAATAGCGAGCAGAGTCAGGCTTTTGATGACTTTCCATATTCGGAACCCGCGTTTGCGGGTCTTTTGGCTTGATTGGGTCATGGAACGGGCTCCTTTCTTTTCTTTCCAGTATGGGAATTCAATGACACGGATATTCAATCCGGCCGTTTAACGGTTTAAAATATAGCTTTTTTGCAGGAAAAAACCGTTTTGCAGTATAAACGTCAATCGCGTATAATGCAAAAGGGTAATGAAAAGTAACAGTTCGGCACAACATACAATAGGCAAGGAAGGTCGAACAGTACCCATTGTCAGTGATTTGATTCTTTGATTAGTCAGACGCTATGTACGCTCTGGTCAATTTAATCTATATAAACTTTACGGAAAGAAGGTAGAGATTATGGAATTGTGGTTTACGGAGAAACAGACCCCCGCATTCGGAATCACCGCGAAGATTAAACAGACCTATGTAAGCGAAAAGACGGATTTTCAAGATCTGGCTATGGTAGAGACCGAAGAATTCGGCAATATGTTGCTGCTTGACGGCATGGTGATGACAACGGTGAAAGACGAGTTCGTTTATCACGAAATGGCGGCTCACCCTGCACTGAACACACACCCGAACCCGAAAAAGGTGCTGGTTGTCGGTGGCGGTGACGGCGGAGTTATCCGTGAAGTCATTAAGCATGCTGATGTAGAAAAAGCAGTTCTCGTCGAAATCGACGGGAAAGTGATTGAATATTCCAAAAAGTATCTGCCTGAAATCGCCGGTAAATTGGACGAGCCTAACGTTGAAGTGCTGGTGAACGATGGCTACATGCATATTATAGAGCATAAAAATGAATACGATGTAATCATCGTTGACTCCACAGAGCCTGTAGGTCCGGCTGCTCCGCTGTTTGAGCGCGGTTTCTACCAAGGTATCTATGAAGCGCTGAGAGAAGACGGGATCTTCGTTGCTCAAACGGACAACCCGTGGTTCAAAGCGGATCTGATCCAAAAGGTAAACAAAGACGTTAAAGAAATCTTCCCGATCGTACATGTGTACGGCTGTAATATCCCTACGTACCCAAGTGGTCTGTGGACTTTTACAATGGGTAGCAAAAAACATAATCCGCTTGAGGTGGACGAGACGCAGATTCCAGAGATGGATACGAAATATTACTCTCCACGTCTGCACAAAGCGGCGTTCGTTCTTCCTAAATTCGTGGAAGACCTTACGAAATAAGGAGGAATAATTAGATGAAATTGGATCAAGCTTATTCAGGAAACGTATTTATTTGCAGTTCAGAGGATTACGAGAACTCCAAAGCGGTCATTTATGGTATGCCGATGGATTACACCGTCAGCTTCCGTCCAGGGTCCCGTTTTGGTCCTTCCCATATCCGTCAGGCGTCGGTTGGACTTGAAGAGTACAGCCCTTACCTAGATAAAAGTATTGTGGATATGACTTACTTTGACGCTGGGGATCTGCTTTTGCCTTTCGGTAACGCAGGACGCAGTCTCGAAGTCATCGGAGAATACATCGGTGGCCTACTGGCGGACGACAAATTCCCGATTGGACTCGGCGGGGAACACCTCGTCACTTGGCCTGTTATTCAGCAAATGTACAAAAAATATCCGGACCTTATCCTGATCCATATTGATGCACATGCCGACCTTCGTGAAAACTATGAAGGCGAGCCATTGTCTCACTCAACGCCAGTGCGTAAAGCAGCTGAACTGATGGGTGGCAAAAATATTTATCAGTTCGGAATTCGTTCCGGTTCCCGGGAAGAGTTCCAATTCGGACGGGAGAACATCAACTTCTATCCGTTTGAAGTGGCAGCTCCGATGAAGGAAGCTCTTCCGAAAATGGGTAACCGTCCGGTGTACGTTACAATCGATATCGATGTGCTTGATCCATCTGCAGCTCCGGGTACAGGAACAGCAGAAGCGGGCGGTATTACGTCCAAGGAATTGCTTGAAGCCATTCACATGATTGCAGGATCAGATGTAAATGTGGTCGGTTGTGACCTGGTTGAAGTGGCTCCTATTTACGATCACACAGAACAGACACAAATTGTGGCTGCGAAGATGATCCGTGAAATGCTGCTTGGATTCGTGAAGTAATAGCAAAATTATAGCGTCCTCTGTCTGCGTCAGGTTGAAGCCTGCGTAGGAGAGGGCGTTTTTTTATGATCTTCTCCTGAACTTAATTGAACCTCTTTTCTGTATTGTGTTATACTGACAACAACAATAATCAGTAGTATATTAATTGATATATTGATTGATATATTACATTCGTGAAGTATATGGTGGTTGGTTCGACCATATACTAAAAAAAGAGCCTTCACCGCGCCAACGGTAAAGACTCTTAGGACCCGAAAGGCTGTGGACTGCCACGGCGCGCATGAACTAAATATTGCTATTCAAGCGAAACCCACCGTCAGGCGATCAACCTTATGAGGTGGGTTTTCGCTTGCTACGAAACTTTTTGCGCAACCAACGGTAAAGCTTTCGGATACTCAGCACTAAACTGAGGATCGCAGCAATCCATCGGATTACATCAAGCAACGCCACAAGTTTGACCATCGACGTCACCCCCTTTCGGGAAGCTGCGCCGTGATCAAGAAAACATCCACCTTTATTCAAAGTCCATAACATTGATTATAGCACGTACGTTCCCGTACCTCTACCATTTGTTGTATATATGATTCCGCCCGCGCGTTAAGCGAAAACACGTATTTGGGATGACTCTATCTTAATATTTATGTATAATATGGAAATAGAGGAAAGGAGTTTTTGTTATGCATGCAATCCGGGCTCAATTGAGTATGTATCCCAAATGGTTCATAGCGGTACTTATGATATTTACCATCAATCTTATAATAACAATGACTTTGTTCATCAATTTAACGCTAATACTGGCTAATCTCGCCATGCTATATATTGCCTTTAGCATCAGAACACTTAAATACAATAAATTGCATTTTGCCCTTTGCCTTGTTTTAAGTATCACTTTTGTGATCATTGCTTTTAAGGCATATCCCATTTAAATCAGCTCTTAGTAGAGATTAATGATCAACCACTCATGCCCATGAGATAATAAAATGTGGGCATGAGTGGTTTTTAATTGCAATAATGTTACGCGCGATAAACAAATTGTTACGTTAAATCCTGCAAAATAGGGTAAAAACATAGAAGGAGGTGTCACAATGACAACAAAGAGCAGAATGACATGGAAACGGATTGGCGCACTCGCACTATCAGTAACACTGGCTTGGGGACTGGGACCGGTACATACTCTATCCGGCGCTAACGCTGCATCCTCCCCAACGTGTGGAAGTGGAGATCACGGATTAACGGCTACGTTGAAAAAAGGCAGTGGTGTGGAAGACCAACGACTGCAATTTACGGATATCGATTTTCTGAACAATACAACCGGACGGGCTGGTGGTGAAGGCTTCCTTATTGGCACATCGAATTCTGGCTGCACTTGGCAGTCCATCTATACAGGCCAATGGCAGTTCACACAACTTGATTTCCCGAATAATGTGAATGGATTTGCTTTGGCACAGGTAAAGGACTCTCCAACGACATATCTCATCCGCTCAACGGATGGCGGTGCGCACTGGACACGGATGGATACTAAAGGTATACAGTTTAAACGAATTGATTTCCTCAATAAAAACGAAGGCTTTGGATATACCTATAATGGAGCTTATTTGACGAAGGATGGCGGTGCAACATGGAGCCCGATCTCCACACCAGCCAATACACGCGGAGCTGTGTTCACGACACAGAAGCAAGGTTATGCCATTGTAGTGGCTCCTGGTTCGGGATACCGTATCATGCAGACAAGTAACGGCGGCAAGAACTGGACGCAATCGCTGAAGGTAGCCTCAGCAACTTGGAGCGGTGGAGATTTATACGCAAGTGGTAACCAGGTATGGGCCCTTCTGTATGGCGACGCAGGAATGTCTCAGCAGTCGTATTCTCTCTACGCGAGTGGAAATGAGGGCAAGAATTGGAGACAGGTCTTTGCTCAATCCACAGCAGGTGGTGGCCCGGCTCCAGGTGCAAACAGCACAGGGAATGGAAAAGGCCCCGCAGACCCAGGGGGTCACCCAGGGAACATGGCATTGATCGGTAATCAGACGGCCTATCTCTCCGCAGGATCACCTGCAGCGGGCAAAGTGGGGATTGGACGTTCATATGATGCAGGTTCCACGTGGAAAAATATCGACCTGAAAGATCCAGGTTATAGCTCCCGCATTTCGTTTCCTTCTGCCAAAACAGGTTGGCTCGTCGTAACAAGCGACAATTCTCCTGCGATTTATGAGACGACAGATGGTGGAACAACATGGAAGCAAAAAATGTTATTGCCCGCTGTAAACGAGTAAATGGCGTTATGCCATGGAATAATTTTAAGGCGATTTCAATCTAAAATGGTATAAATCTCAACTAATTTGGCCTGATGAGGCCAGCCCAAACAAACAAGTCTTTTCCGGACAAATGAAACCGGAAAGGGCTTGTTTTTGCTTGAATAAAAACGGTTGAATCCTGTTCGGAAACACGTTATTGTAAGCGGTAACAACACTTTTGAGGAGGTTGAAATTATGGTTGATGTTATTCTAAAGGCAGATTCAGAACAAGGATTAATAAATCGCAATATATATGGCCATTTCTCAGAGCATCTGGGACGCTGTATTTATGAAGGCATCTGGGTTGGAGAGGACTCTCCTATTCCCAATACGGAAGGTATCCGAAATGATGTGCTTACTGCACTGCAAAAACTCCATATTCCCGTACTTCGTTGGCCTGGAGGTTGTTTTGCCGACGAATATCACTGGAAAGATGGCATAGGTCCAAAAAGTGAGCGCGCCCGGATGATCAATACGCACTGGGGCGGGATAGAAGAGAACAATCATTTTGGCACGCATGAATTCCTGAGACTATGTGAGTTACTTGATACGCAGCCATATATTAGCGGCAATCTGGGCAGCGGTACGGTGCAGGAGATGCAGGAATGGGTGGAGTACATCACGTTTGATGGGGAATCACCGATGGCGAACTGGCGGAAGAGCAATGGCCGTGAAGAGCCATGGAAGCTGAAATACTTTGGTGTGGGGAACGAGAACTGGGGTTGTGGCGGTAATATGCGTCCGGAATACTACGCAGATGAGTACCGTCGTTATGCTACATATGTACGCAATTATTCCGGGAATGAAATTTATAAAATCGCCTGCGGTCCCAATGACAACAACTATCACTGGATGGAGGTGTTAATGCGGGAGGCCGGTCGTTTTATGGATGGAATCAGCCTGCATTATTACACCATACCAACAGGTGAGTGGGCGGATAAAGGTCAGGCTACAGGTTTCGGAGAAGCTGAATGGTTCACCACATTGAAAAAGACGCTATATATGGAAGAGTTACTTGTGAAGCACTCCGAGATTATGGACAAATACGATCCTGAGGGCAGAGTCGGTATTATTGTGGATGAGTGGGGAACGTGGTATAACGTTGAGCAAGGTACGAATCCTGGGTTCCTGTATCAACAAAATACGATGCGTGATGCTGTACTTGCAGGGATCAATCTGAATATTTTCAACCAACATAATAAAAGAGTGCATATGGCCAATCTGGCCCAGATCGTTAATGTTCTCCAGGCGTTGGTCTTGACAGAAGGAGAGAAGATGCTGCTTACGCCTACATATCATGTGTTTGATATGTATCAGGTGCACATGGACGCGCAGCGGTTGGAACTGAATTACGAGAGTCCTGGATATACTTTCGGGGAAGAGACCATCCCTCAACTTAGTTTGTCAGCTTCTCGTAGTAATGATGGCGTTATTCATGTGACGGCGTGTAACCTTAGTCATACGGATAAGCTTGAAGTGGTTTGTCAGATTGAATCAACGAACGCTTCTGCTGTATCGGGACGAATTCTGCATCACGCAGATTATAGTGCGTTCAACACATTTGAACAGCCGAATCAGGTTCAACCTGCGGACTGGAAGGGTATTACACTCGAAAATAACAAACTGCGTTTTGTACTGCCTCCGGCCTCGGTTGGAGTGGTCGCTATAAAGGCTTGATCAGATGGATTCATCCGTGCAGAGTAGAAGTGCTGGGAAACGGGAGCCATGCAAGGGATGTAACGATCAATATGATGTGAAAATTAGTGAAGCCAAGATGGCCCGGCTCGTGGAGCTGGCCTCACGCTCACGTCCGGTCGTCGATGATGCTGAATATGAGCGTCGTTTATCCATCTGCTCTGATTGTCCAGGATTACAATACGGTACGACCTGCCGCTATTGTGGCTGTCTCGTACAGGTGCGCGCCAAGTTGGTAGAGTCGACCTGTCCATTTCCATATGAGCCGCGATGGACCTGATCCAGAACGTATTTCTTTATTAATGAAGCAAGGCAGAGCTGCACTTTACGAGTGTGGCTCTGCTTTTTTTGGCATTGATGGGCAAAAACTCTGAATTTGGATTTGAATTGAGCGGGTGAACTGGATATAGTTATACAGTAGAGTGTAGGATAGCGAGCTATCCGGGAATATGAGCGCGTATAGCGGCACAACAATACAGGAAGGGCTGTTCTCACCGGCCGTGCCTGATTTTGCGTCGCCTCGAATATAATGGAGGTTAACATTCATGTCGAACATGCGACCGGTTCAGATCCGGCTGCACAGCCGTTATGAAGGTGAAGATGTACTGCAGGAAATGCAGGGTGAAGCCGTATTGAAGGGATCTGTGCTCTATGTTCGTTATGAAGAGCCACAGGCTGGCCCCGAGGGCGGTATTACCCGAACAACATTGAAGCTGGGCGGACAATCCATCAAGATTATACGTCACGGTGAGGTGGAATCGGAGCAAACATTTGAGTTAAACCGCAAGCTCCCTGGTTTTTACCGCTCGCCGTATATGTCGTTTGCCTTGTCCACGCATACACAGGAGCTGGAACTTTCCATTCAGGGATTGAGCGCACGCGCAGCGTGGAGCTACGACTTTTACCGCTTTGACGAAGAATCCGGACATTTCGCGATTAGTTTGCATATACAGGAGGAACCAATTTCATGACACGTAATCCATTAGATACGATTAACGAACGGGTAAGTACAGCCATCGGCAATGCCATTGTTGCTGCTGGCATTGTTACGCAGGAGGATCTGCCGACCATCACCCTTGAAGTACCACGCGAGAAAACACACGGCGATTTGGCAACCAATGCCGCTATGCAACTGACCAAGATTGCCAAGCGTAATCCACGCCAGATCGCAGAAGAGATTATTACCAATCTCAACCTGGCTGAAGCTGGAATTGAGAAGGCTGAGATTGCCGGACCGGGATTCATTAACTTTAAGTTGGACAAGAGTTATCTCTACCCTGTGCTGGGGCTTGTACATGAGCAGGGTGAGAATTATGGAAGAATCAATGTTGGTGAAGGGCGCAAGGTCGAGATGGAGTTTGTCAGTGCCAACCCGACAGGCAGTCTGCATCTGGGCCATGCGCGTGGAGCGGCTGTGGGTGATGCGCTTTGCAACATCCTCGACTATGCCGGATATGATGTAACACGTGAATACTACATTAATGACGCGGGTAATCAGGTATTTAATCTGTCTCGTTCCATTGAAGCTCGCTATTTGCAGGAACTTGGCCAAGACGCAGAGATGCCGGAAGATGGTTATCATGGTGAGGATATCAAAGGATTCGCCAAGGAGCTAGTGGCTGAGAAAGGCGATTCTTTGCTGTCCATGCATCCAGGTGACCGTGCAGCTTATTTCCGCGACTTCGGTTTGGAAAAAGAATTGGACAAGATCAAACGTGACTTGAATCGCTTCCGTGTCAATTTCGACATCTGGTTCAGCGAAACTTCGCTGTATGATAACGGAGAAGTGTTGCGTGTACTTGACGAATTGCGTGATCGTAATGAAATCTATGAGCAAGACGGAGCAACTTGGTTGAAAACCATGCAGTATGGTGACGATAAAGAGCGTGTTTTGATTAAAAATGACGGCACGTACACGTACCTTACGCCGGACATTGCTTATCACCGTGATAAATATGCGCGTGGATACGACACGATGATTAACATCTGGGGAGCGGACCACCACGGTTATATTCCACGGATGAAAGCGGCCATGCAAGCACTGGGCAACGATCCTGAGAAATTGGTCGTGCTGATTGCACAGATGGTGAGCTTGTTCCAGAATGGCGAGAAAGTGAAGATGTCCAAGCGTACAGGCAAGGCGGTAACGATGGAAGATCTGATGGACGAAGTAGGCATTGATGCCATTCGTTACTTCTTTACCATGCGCAGCATGGACTCTCATCTGGACTTCGACATGGACCTTGCGATTTCGACGTCCAATGAAAACCCTGTATTCTATGTTCAATACGCTCACGCTCGGGTATGCAGCGTATACCGTCAGGCAGAAGAACAAGGCATTGAGCTGTTGCCATTGGCACAGATCGACCTTTCGAAGCTGACAACGGAACATGAATATGACCTTCTTCGCAAAATGGGTGAACTGCCTGAAGAAATCGCGACTGCTGCTACGGGATATGCGCCGCATCGTATTGTTCGTTATGTATATGAACTGGCATCCCTGTTCCACAGTTACTATCGTGCAGAGCGCGTCATTACTGAAGACGCGGGACAAACTCAGGCGCGTCTGGCCCTGATCGGTGCTGTACGCACCGTCATCGCAACAGCGCTTCGTCTGGTGGGCGTATCCGCACCGGACAAAATGTAATTCAAGCCCTGGCGGTGCACAACCGCCCTGTGGCTTTGACAAAAAGTCTCCATGCACCACGCTTGCAATGCAGCGTGGACATGGAGACTTTTTGCTGTGCCCGCAGCCGAGTTCATACGGCCCCGAGGCACCCAGAGCCAGCGCTGCCTGCCGCCCGTGGGCAATCACCATGAAGCATCACACCGCGCAGCAGTGCTGCGCTTAGCGAATGCTTCACGGAACGGCTCCCTGCGGCAGGCAGCGCTGTTTACCCTCCGCCCTCCTGCATCAGCTTGAGGGCGTCAATCTCGCCACCGCGTATTTTGCTCTTCGCGGTGGTTGTCTTGCGTGCGCGCAGCGGAACGGTCGCGCGCTTCACGAGCGTTTTGATCTCGGCTGGCGACAGGCCTGGATGCTTCGCAAGCAAGAGCGCTATGGCGCCACTGACGTGCGATGTCGCCATGGAGGTACCGCTCATCTCATGGTGCTTGCCTTGCACCCAGGATGAAACAATTTTGTCCCCTGGCGCATATACATCAACGTATGCACCTCGGTTACTAAACGAGGCGATCCGCCGGTTTTTGTCGGTTGCCCCAACCGATATCGTTTGCGGATAACGTGCCGGATAATCAATGCTGCGGCGTTTGCCGTCATTTCCTGATGAAGCAACAATGACAATTCCGGCTTGATGGGCACGGTTCACGACATCAAGCAATGCTTTGCTACGCGTTTTCATGCCAAAGCTCATATTGATAATATCGACCCGATTGCGTACACACCAATCGATGCCAAGCACAATGTCTGACACGAAGGCCGAACCATTATGGTCGAATGCCTTCACCGGATAGATCAGGGAGCGAGGGGCTACGCCAATCATACCTGCCGTACTGTTAGCTGCGGCAATGGTTCCGGCAATATGGGTGCCATGACCGTTATCATCATGAGGAAGCAGACTGCGGTTTAACAGATTGATTCCGCGTGCCAGCGAATAGCGAAGATCCGGGTGTTGATAATCGGCACCTGTGTCGATCACGCCGATTTTGATTCGATGTCCCGTGGATACGGACCATACTTTGGGAGCGTGAATCTGTTTGACGCCCCAAGGTATGCCCTGAGCACTGCTCGGTTTACTGTGAAGCGCGGTGGCATGCAGTGAGATGGATACATCTTCTTCTACCGTAATCTCATTGCTGTAGCGAGATAATTCTTCTGGGTCATGCACCGGGGCGATAATGGAGCGGGCCAGCCGGGAGGAGCGTACCATACCAAGATCCGTAAATTCATTCCTCATCCGCGACAGTTCCACGAGGCAGGCTTCATATTGCTTCGGTTTGGCGAACCGGATCAGGTACCGCCGCCCCTGTTCTGGTTCGGGACGTTGCATTCCTTCAACCAATTGATGTAGAAAACCAGTATAGTCCATAATGGGCAGCCCCCTTCGGGATGAACATGCTGAGGTATTCTATGAATGCATTGATCCCGCCGCATGGGGAACCTGCCCTTTTTTTACAAAAACACATTCTCTTCGTGTCAAAACGGGCGCAGGGACATATGATGGATGGAGGGCTAGAGGGCTCTCGCGGGGACCCTGGTGAGGAGCGATCCTTCAAGGGTATACAGTCAGAAGGCGGAGGGGACTCCGTCTTTTTTATATGATCATGCTTTTTTTGCAAAAAGGACGATATGCCCGCGAGTTAGCGGTCTCTTACGGGTCTATACATTGCTCGTTTGAAGTCGCTTCTTGGAATTATGAGACATCCATACATAAAAACTTGCTTTTTGAGGCTAAATAGGTTTTACTTAGGTTTGTTAATGGATATGTTATATGTAACATTCCAGTTCGTAGGGATATAAAGTGAATTTTGTGTGAGAGGAAGTGTCTGTCAGTGAGTACCTCGCTCAATTTGAAAATTGATAAAGAAAAGGTCAGAGAGATTCCTTTGGTGGACCTCGCCTTTATGGTGCTGAAAGCGGCCAATACGCCGTATTACTACCGTGATTTGATGAATGAGGTAGCTAAACAGCGCGGAATGACTGATGAAGAAATCAACGAGTTTATCGCCCAGTTATATACCGAGATTAATATCGATGGCCGTTTTGCTTGCGTCGGTACAAGTCTGTGGGGCTTGAAGCGCTGGTATCCGGTAGCTGGATCGGAAGATACCATGACGGGTGCGAAGCGTCCGCGCATCATCAACGATGAAGACGATGATCTGGAAGATGAGGACTTCGGGGAAGAGGAAGACAGCTACAACAGCGACGAAGACTTCGACAATTCTGATGATGATCAGGACGATGATGATGATGACGATGATGATGACGAAGACGACATCTTTGACGAAGAAGATGGCGAAGAAGAAGTTCTAGTTGAAGATGACGATTTGGAAGAGGAAGACCTCGAAGAAGGCGATGAAGAAGAGTCCGAAGACGAGGGTGAATTTGACGACGATTCCGATAAGTAGCAGTCATTTTTGACATCGATAGTTTACCCGTTTTCCCCGCATAGTCAGCCTTGACAGCAGACGGGGTAACGGGTAAACTATTGCATGGGCTTATGAATGAGCGACAAAATATTTATGTTTTTTATAAAAAGTGCCCCGTCCTGCGGGAGTACTTTTTTTGTATTTTTAGAGGCAGAATTTTGCAAAATGATTTGAATTCCGCATGCTCCCGGCCAACAATCCGTGGTCTATTTTTGTATATCCAAAACACCAAATGGATCGATGCAATGATATCTATTTAGGGACAGGCTCGGTAGTTGGCTCCCGGAAGGTTTGCACCATTCTACGCTGTAGAACAACGTTGTTTACACACGGTCTTCGCATGAAAGAGCAGTTCGCAGATGCAGGGAATTTCTGCCATTGCTCTTTTTAACGATGATTACCTGGGAAACGGGTTACGATAATACCATATATCGCCTGAATTTCTGTACTTATATTAGGAGGGTAATAACAGTGACAAAGTATATTTTCGTGACGGGCGGAGTTGTGTCCTCCCTGGGCAAAGGGATAACGGCTGCCTCGCTGGGCAGATTGCTGAAAAACAGAGGGTTGAAGGTAACTATTCAAAAATTTGATCCATACATCAATATCGACCCGGGAACAATGAGTCCTTATCAGCATGGTGAGGTTTTTGTAACGGATGATGGCGCGGAAACGGATCTTGACCTTGGCCACTATGAACGTTTTATTGACATCAACCTCTCCAAAAACAGCAACGTCACGACTGGTAAAGTATACTCCTCCGTCATCAGCAAAGAGCGGCGCGGGGAATATCTGGGCGGAACGGTACAAGTCATTCCACACATTACGAACGAGATCAAAGAGCGCGTATTCCGCGCAGGACGTGAAGCGGGTTCGGATGTTGTCATTACGGAGATCGGCGGTACGGTAGGTGACATCGAGAGCTTGCCGTTCCTGGAAGCTATTCGTCAAATCAAGAGTGATGTAGGTCGTGACAACGTGATGTACATCCATGTAACACTTATTCCTTACATCAAGGCTGCCGGAGAAGTGAAAACCAAACCAACGCAGCACAGCGTGAAGGAATTGCGCAGCATCGGTATTCAGCCGAATGTCATTGTATGCCGTACAGAGTATGAGCTGTCCAAAGACATGAAAGCCAAAATCGCTCTCTTCTGTGACATTGATGAAAATGCCGTGGTGGAATGCCGTGATGCAGACACATTGTACCAAGTGCCTTTGAACCTGCGTGAAGAAGGTTTGGATGAGATCGTGGTAAACCACCTGAAGCTGACTACTCCTGCACCGGATATGAGCGAGTGGGAAGGGCTGGTTGACCGTATCAATAAGCTGAAGCATACAGTGGAGATTGCCATTGTAGGTAAATATGTGGCATTGCATGATGCTTATTTGAGTGTTGTTGAATCCTTGTCTCATGCAGGATTTGCATCCAATGCAGATGTCAAGATCCGCTGGATTCACTCCGAAGATATCACCGATGAGAATGTGGGCGATCTGCTGCACGGCGTAGGCGGAATCCTCGTTCCAGGCGGATTTGGTGATCGGGGTATTGAAGGTAAAGTATCTGCGATTCGTTATGCCCGTGAGAAACAAATTCCGTTCTTCGGTATTTGCCTGGGTATGCAGGTTTCTGTTATTGAATATGCACGTTCCATCGTTGGTTTGAATGGAGCAAATAGCTCCGAGATCAATCCAGCTACAGAGTTCCCGGTGATCGACCTGTTGCCTGAACAAAAAGACATCGAAAACCTGGGTGGTACAATGCGTCTGGGTCTGTATCCTTGTAAGCTTCAGGAAGGTTCCCTGGCAATGTCTTGTTATGATGATGAATTGGTCTATGAGAGACACCGTCACCGGTACGAGTTCAACAATGAATACCGTGAAGCGATCGAAAAAGCCGGTCTGGTTATCTCGGGTACATCCCCGGATGGACGTCTTGTTGAGATCGTGGAGCTTCCAGGACACCCGTGGTTCCTGGCAGTACAATTCCACCCGGAATTCACTTCCCGTCCGAACCGTCCGCAGCCATTGTTCCGTGAGTTTGTAAAAGCTTCTCTGGAGAGCGCTGGAAAATAAGTGTTGATCATTAAGCTATAAATAAATGGATGTTCTTGGCAGCCGATAAGGGTGCTGGGGACATCCTTTTTTAGTGCATCGAGATGAGCGAAAATGGTTTTTGGCATTTTGGGATGTAAGCAGGATTTCAATGGGTAAGGTAGAATACTTATCATGACGACTATGGGATTGTTATCCAGATTCAGACGTACATGCTTTCCTAATTCTAGGAGGTTACTTAGTGGAAAATAAAAAAGTGTTGATTGTTGATGACCAAAACGGTATTCGAATCCTGTTAATGGAAGTGTTCAGCAGCGAAGGATATAATACGTTCCAAGCGCCTAATGGGAAGATCGCCCTGGAGATAGTAAATAATGACAAACCTGATCTTGTGCTGCTTGATATGAAGATTCCTGGCATGGATGGCCTAGAAATTCTGAAACATATTAAGGAAATTGATCCGGATATCAAAGTCATCATGATGACGGCCTATGGTGAACTGGACATGATCAAAGAAGCTACCGATCTTGGAGCGCTCATGCACTTTACGAAACCGTTTGATATCGATGAAATGCGAGTGGCAGTCAATATGCAGCTTCGAAATGATACTGCAAATAAGTGCAGCTGAATCCTGTAGATACAGGATTTTTTTGCGTGTGAAGCTGTGAGAGTTTACAGGTGGGCATACAGGGTATTTCAGTCAGGCATCCGGGGAATATTGGAAATGGGGACGTCATCATGCTGTGTCTATGAAAACTGTGCTGCAAAGCACAGCATTTTTGCAAATGCTTGTTTAGTATTTGACATGGGATGTGGTATAATAAGCCCGTATGTGATTTCGGCTAAAAACCATAGACACAACCCAACACCCCTAGGAGGATTGAAACCATGCCATTAGTATCTATGACAGACATGTTGAACAAAGCACTCGAAGGAAAATATGCAGTTGGTCAATACAACATCAATAACCTTGAGTGGACTCAAGCGATTCTTGCTGCAGCAGAAGAAGAGAAATCCCCAGTAATCTTGGGCGTATCCGAAGGCGCAGCACGTCACATGAGTGGTTTCTACACAGTAGTTAAAATAGTAGAAGGACTCATTCACGACATGAAAATCACCGTTCCAGTTGCTATTCACTTGGATCACGGTTCCAGCTTTGATAAGTGTAAAGAAGCGATCGATGCTGGATTTACATCCGTAATGATCGACGGTTCCCACCACTCCATCGATGAAAATATCGAAATGACTAAAAAAGTTGTTGAATATGCACACGCTAAAGGCGTTTCTGTAGAAGCCGAAGTAGGTACTGTTGGTGGACAAGAAGACGACGTTATCGGTGGTATCATGTACGCTGATCTGAACGAGTGTGTACGTATCGTTAAAGAAACAGGTATCGACACATTGGCTCCAGCTCTTGGTTCCGTACACGGTCCTTACCATGGCGAGCCTAACTTGGGCTTCAAAGAAATGGAAGAAGTTCGCGATGCAGTTAACGTTCCACTGGTACTGCATGGTGGTACAGGTATCCCTAAACATGATATCGACAAAGCCATTTCCCTGGGAACTTCCAAAATCAACGTGAACACTGAGAACCAAATTTCGTTCTCCAAAGTGGTTCGCGAAGTGCTTGCAGCTAAACCAGATGCTTACGATCCACGTACATTCATCGTACCAGGCCGTGATGCAATCAAAGAAACCGTTAAAGGTAAAATTCGCGAGTTTGGTTCCAACAACAAAGCGTAATTTGTCTTTACCAGTTCCATACTGTGTAAGTGGAAAGAACACCGCCTAGCCGGTGTCTTTCCATTTTCACGCCTTATTTCTACATCGAAAGCCAACAGCACGTATTGCCGTTAACCGGCTGCAAAACACGTAGGGGGACATTAAGCTTTATGGAAAAATTGATGATTAGTGGCGGACGTCCGTTACAGGGAACTGTAACTATAAGCGGCGCCAAGAACAGCGCCATCGCGCTTATTCCTGCAGCATTGCTTGCCGAGTCAGAAGTCGTGCTGGACAACCTGCCGCTTTTGAGTGACGTGGCGGTTTATGCAGAAATTTTGGAGGAACTCGGGGCTCGTGTACATTGGGAAGGCAGTCAGATGAAGATCGATCCTTCCGACATTAAATCCATTCCTATGCCGAATGGTCCCGTGAAGAAGCTCCGTGCTTCGTATTATATGATGGGAGCATTGCTTGGGCGTTTTAAAGAAGCAACCATTGGTTTACCCGGGGGCTGCAACTTTGAGCCTCGTCCGATTGATCAACATATCAAAGGGTTTGAAGCGCTTGGCGCAACGGTAACAAACGAACACGGCTCCATTCATTTGCATGCCAAAGAGCTACGCGGAGCAAAGATTTATCTTGATGTAAGCAGTGTAGGTGCAACCATTAACATCATGCTGGCGGCTACTCGTGCCAAAGGCTCTACAATTATCGAAAACGCGGCTAAAGAGCCTGAGATTATAGATGTAGCAACACTTTTGAATTCAATGGGTGCCAGCATCAAGGGTGCCGGTACCGAAACGATCCGTATTGAAGGTGTGTCGGAGCTTAAGGGTTGCCGTCATTCCATCATTCCGGACCGTATACAAGCAGGCACGTATATGATCGCTGCGGCTGCAACGCGTGGCGACGTTCTGATTGACAATGTCATTCCCAAACATCTGGAGGCTTTGACGGCAAAGTTACTGGAGATGGGCGTTGGTATTGAGGAGCTGGATGAAAGTATTCGTGTCATTGGCAAACCGAGCTACAATCATGTAGACGTTAAGGCGCTCGTATATCCCGGTTTTCCGACGGATTTGCAGTCCCCGATGACCAGTGTGTTGACACAGGCAACGGGTGTGAGTGTCCTGAGCGACTTTGTATATAGCAATCGATTCAAGCACGTTCCTGAGTTGGTACGCATGGGCGCCAAAATCCGTGTGGAAGGGCGGTCAGCTATTATTGAAGGCAGTGCATTGAATGCGGCCAAGGTAAAAGCATCCGATCTTCGCGCTGGTGCAGCGCTGGTGATCGCAGGTCTCACCGTCAGTGAAGGTGTGACCGAAGTGACAGGCGTGGAGTTTATCGATCGCGGGTACGATCATCTAGTAACCAATCTACGTCTGCTAGGTGCAGATGTGTGGCGAGAAACCGATTAATTCTGTATTGTATGACGAGTTTTACGGTATTAAAGTGATTATTTTGACAGAACTGCATATCCGTTCAGTAATTGGGTAAACCTGTTTTAATAGAGTTCTCAGTCTCTCCGGGATAAGACGAAATGTTCCTGTTTCCTTTACCGGAGGGTCTTTTTTTGAGTCAGACTTCATATGGCTTTAAGAACATCATTTCCTTTTCCCCAAACCCCGGTTTTGTTTGAACTGCGCTCCATAGCCGGTCTGCCCGGATCGAACGCCTCAAGTATTCGTGTTCACTCACTAGCGGATCTTGCCGAAAGCTGGCCATCCCGCCCGGAAACTTACACTCAAAGACAAGTATTTGCATTATAACGGTTACATTCCGTACAATGGACAGAAGAGAAATGCAGAACGATGCTGCTCTTATAGCCGGAACATCAAGCGAAACTATCCATTTCACGGACTTATTAATTGAATAGGTGGTTATTATATGGATCTACAAATTTCCGATTTGGAAGAAATGAAACTAACGGACCTCTACAAACTGGCCAAAAAATATCAAATTCCCTACTACGGCACTTTAAAAAAGAAAGAATTGATCTTCGCTATATTACGTGCACAAGCTGAACAGAGTGGATTGATGTTCATGCAGGGTGTGCTCGAAATTCTACCTGAAGGCTACGGATTCCTTCGTCCGATCAATTACCTGCCAAGTACGGAAGACATCTACATCTCAGCCTCACAGATTCGCAAGTTTGACCTAAGAACAGGTGACCTCGTATCAGGTAAGTGTAGAACACCTAAAGAAAACGAGCGATACTTCGGTTTGCTGCAAGTCAACGCTGTAAATGGTGAGAATCCATCAGCGGCTGCGGAAAGACTTCACTTCCCGGCATTAACCCCATTGTACCCGCAGAAGAAACTGGTTCTCGAAACATCCCCCAGCCATTTGTCCACACGCATTATGGATGTACTCGCCCCGGTAGGACTGGGACAGCGCGGATTGATCGTAGCACCTCCCAAAGCGGGTAAAACACTTCTCCTCAAAGAAATCGCCAACAGCATCTCAACCAACAACCCAGAAATTGAACTATTTGTCCTGTTGATTGATGAACGTCCGGAAGAAGTTACGGATATGTCGCGTTCGGTTAAAGGGGAAGTTGTAGCTTCTACGTTCGATGAGCTGCCAGAAAACCATATCAAAGTTGCGGAATTGGTGCTGGAACGTGCGCTCCGTCTGGTTGAAGCAAAAAAAGATGTCGTTATTTTGCTAGATAGCATTACGCGTCTTGCTCGTGCATACAACCTGGTCATCCCACCGTCCGGACGGACACTTAGTGGCGGTATTGACCCGGCAGCATTCCATCGTCCGAAACGTTTCTTCGGTTCTGCTCGGAATGTAGAAGAGGGTGGAAGTCTGACGATCCTGGCTACAGCTTTGATTGATACGGGCTCACGTATGGATGATATCATTTATGAAGAATTTAAAGGTACGGGCAATATGGAGCTTCATCTGGATCGCAAGCTGGCAGAGCGTCGTATCTTCCCGGCTATCGACATTCGTCGTTCCGGTACACGTCGCGAAGAAGTGTTGCTGAGCAAGGAAGAACTTGATACAATCTGGGCGATTCGTAAAAACATGAACGATTCCCACGACTTTGTCGAAGGTTTCTTGAAGAAACTGCGTAATAGCAAAACGAATGCTGAGTTCCTAGCGGCATTTGATACAGCTGGCAGCAGTCAGACCAGCAACTCCGGAACGACTACGACTCGACGTTCGCCAAGACAGACTGCGGCGTCCGGTACAACTACCTAGCATTACGTCGTTGATTTAACTCAATTTTTGCAGCGCTGCTGTTGATTAACAATATACTCGTCGTTTGGCTTTAACCCATTAGATGTGAGGAGAACATCATGTATTTAGTATACGCAGATGAAAAAGGTAATGTATTTGATCACCCTTCCCTGTACGGGCTGGCCCGCAGTGGAGATATGATCGTCGAAATTATGGAGGATGAGCTGATTCCTTTGCCGGAAGGTGCAACGCTGGTTGGACTGCCGAGTACACGTCCGATTGGTATGGACCCGGATACTGGCGAAATGCTGCCAATGCCTAGTGATACACAGGCGGTTGGAGCTTTGCTTCCGCAAGGATTCACTCGGTTGTGTCTGCCGGGGTATGTAAAAACGGATAAGGAGTACAAACTGCCTTTGTTCGGTTACTCGGCTGTTGTTTGGAAAGATGGTCAGTTTTACGTCACTGCCCGGATGTCAGATCATCCGGATAAATGGAACCCACTGAACTGTGATCGGGATGACGTACGTGCGGGTGTTAAACGTTTAACGAAGCAATATCCCGAAAATCGTCTCTATACCCATTTGTCCAATTGTGCGCTCGGGTATGAATGTCTGACTTCTTCCAATACCTTCCTGAATCGTTGGGAAGGCGGAGTTCCAGTATCCTATTCCTGCAACGCAGGCTGTTTCGGATGTATTTCCGAGCAACCGGATGACAGTGGCTTCGTTTCCCCGCAGACCCGGATGAATTTCCGTCCGCGTGTAGACGAAATCGTTGAAGTAATGCTGGAGCACTTGAAAACGCCGGAATCGATTATCAGCTTTGGTCAAGGTTGTGAAGGGGAGCCTTCCACACAGGCCAAATTGATTATTGAAGCCATCCGCGAAGTGCGTTCCATTACTGATATGGGATATATTAACATTAACACCAATGCCGGTTTGAATGATCACATGAGAGGTATTGTTGATGCTGGGCTTGATCTAATGCGTGTAAGTACAATCAGCGCACTGGATGACCACTATAATGCATACTACAAACCTCGTGGATATACACTGGCCAATGTAGAAAAATCGATGAAATACGCTGCTTCCCAGGGTGTATATACGTCGATCAACTATTTGATCTTCCCGGGAGTAACGGATCGTGAGGAAGAGATTGAAGCGATGATTGAGTTTGCTCACAGAACCGATTTGCGTCTTATTCAAATGCGTAATCTTAATATAGACCCTGAGAGCTATCTGGAATTGATTCCTCCGGCTCAAGGTGATATTTTGGGCATGAAGCAAATGATGGAGATCTTTGAGGAAGAGCTGCCTGATGTCGTTATCGGCTCATACACGCACGTTCCCCCAGCTGGAATGGCGCGTCCGAAACGTCTGATCACCTCATGACAATAATGGATTGCAACCGGCATTAGGCCGTGTTATAATCTTCGATGTTGTGCCATTTACTCTGGGTCCGCTTGAGGCTCAGGGCGGAAAGAGGTGAAAGGTAATGAAAGCAGCAATTCATCCTAAATACACGATTGGTCAAGTATCTTGCGCTTGCGGGAATACTTTTGAGACTGGTTCGGTTAAAGACGGACTTCGTGTAGAGATTTGCTCTGCGTGCCACCCGTTCTTCACAGGTAAACAGAAGTTTATCGATGCTGGCGGCCGTGTTGATCGTTTCAAGAAAAAATACGGAATCTAATTCAGCAATTCCCTGGGAATTGTCTGACTATTACATCCAAATCACCTCTGCCGTTCCGGCAGGGGTTTTTATATGTTTTTATGTGATTGTATTGCTGCTCTTTTCGCTCTGGTTGCAATTTAGACAACCTTAAGTTATACTATTTCTTACCGTGCTAGATGGGGAGGTAGCGGTGCCCTGTAACTCGCAATCCGCTACAGCGAGGTTGAATTCCTGCTAGAGGTTTTGTCGATGTGAGGTTTGGTCCCTTAACGTGGTGTTGACGGTTGGGTCCTCCGCAATGAGTACTCATGAACCTGGTCAGGTCCGGAAGGAAGCAGCCATAAGTGAGATCACTCTTGTGCCGGAGGGTCGCCTAGCCCGAGCTGTTGTTAAGGGGTGCCGCTTGGATCGCAAATATCGATAGCAGGTGCACGGCTTACCATTTAAATGTAGAGACCTTTGCAGTTGTATGTATGCAGAGGTCTTTTTGATATGTCTAAAAAAACCATGCATGATGAGTCAGATAAAGTTTGGATTCACCCCGGAATATAGTATAATGGGGGAACGACAAAGGACTCGAATGCGAAGTGGAAGGAAGGTAACGCATCATGGAGCATATCGCGTTATACCGGGCTTGGCGTCCCCAGTCGTTTCAAGATATGGTGGGACAACAGCATATTATTCAGACCTTGCAGAACGCGATTCGTGAACAGCGGACTTCCCATGCCTACTTGTTTAGCGGGCCCAGAGGAACAGGGAAGACGAGTGCCGCCAAGATTTTGGCCAAAGCTGTAAACTGCGAGCGCGGGCCTGCGCCTGAGCCTTGTAACGAATGTGAAGCTTGCCGCAGGATTACGACTGGCGCTGTGATGGATGTGCAGGAAATTGATGCCGCATCCAACCGTGGCGTTGAAGAAATCCGCGATCTTCGGGAAAAGGTGAAATACGCCCCGACTGAAGTCCGGCAGAAAGTGTATATTATTGACGAAGTGCACATGCTGACGACAGAGGCATTCAATGCGCTACTCAAAACATTGGAAGAGCCTCCGCCACATGTGATGTTTATTTTGGCAACAACAGAACCCCATCGTCTTCCGGCAACGATTATTTCTCGCTGTCAGCGATTTGATTTTCGCCGGGTGTCCCTGGAAGAACAGACAGCACGACTTACGCTGATCTGTGAACAGGAAGGTATGGAAGCTGATCAGGACGCACTCCAGTATATTGCTCGTCTGTCTGACGGAGGGATGAGGGACGCACTCAGTGTCCTGGATCAGATCTCCTCCTATACAGATGGAAGGGTAACCTATCAGCAGGTTATGGATATGACCGGAGGCATTCCTTCCGAACAGTTTGCAAAGTTGGCTGCTTCTCTGCTCAAAGGCGAGGTAGGTCATATTTTGCAAATGATCGAAGGGTTCATGCATGAAGGTAAGAGTGCGGACAAGTGCATGGAAAATTTGCTTTATTATTTCCGTGATTTGCTTATGATTAAGATGGTGCCGGATGCAGATAAACTGACGGATCGGGTGCTTAATCCCGAGTCGTTCCGTGATATGGCGGAATCATTCACCAAGGAACAGCTGTTCCAGATGATTGATACTCTTAACCGGTACCAGAGTGAGATGAAATATGCAGTACAGCCGCAGACGTTGTTTGAAGTAGCTCTCCTTAAACTGTGCAGTATTCCTGCTCAAGGGGCATCATCGGGTCAGATGGAGGGTTCGGCCGGCGCTGCTCCTGCTGCATCCGCGCCAGCGGATGGCGGGGAGATCAACCGACTGAAGCAACAGCTTGCTGAACTGGAGAAAAAGTTGGATCGCGCGCTTAAGGGTGGTTTGTCTGGTGGGGAGGCTACATCAAGTGCTCCTTCACGCCCGGCAACACGAGCTCCAGTGTCGAGAGGCAATTCGCCAGCGAAGCTGCCTGCACAGCTTGATCAGTACGTTGCACGTAAGGGATCTCCTGAGTTTGCGGAGGTTAGCAAGAAGTGGGGGCAGATCCTGCAGCGCGTCAAAGAAGAGAAAGTAACCGTTCACGCCTGGTTTATGGATGGTGAACCGGTATCGCTGCTGGAAGACAATGTTCTGGTGGCGTTTAAGAACAACATCCACCGTGAAACTACGGAGAAGCAGGCTAATCGTGAAGTGATTGAACGGGTACTGTCTGAACAGCTTGGACGTTCAGCGCGTCTTGTGACGATGATGCTCAAAGATTGGACTGGAGCGATGGAAGGGGCTACTGAAACGCCAAAGGAGGACTTTAAGCTCGAACCTGAGCATGAAGACGGCGGTTCAGGCAACAAGCAGCCTTGGATTGATGAAGCCATCCAGCTCTTTGGTGAGGACCTTGTAGTGATCAAAGAATAGATATACATGCGCCTGGCGCGATAACTATAACAAAGGAGATGAATAATCATGAACAACATGAACCAAATGATGAAACAAGTGAAGAAAATGCAGGAGCAAATGCTGAAGGCGCAGGAGGAACTGGCGGACAAAACAGTCCAAGGTACTTCTGGTGGCGGTGTTGTAACTGCTGAAGTTAACGGACATAAGAAATTGCTGGCTATCACTATCAAGCCAGAAGCGGTTGATCCAGAGGATGTAGAAATGCTGCAGGATCTGGTTATGACAGCAGTCAATGACGCAATGACCAAAGCTGATGAAATTGCGAACCAGGATATGGGTAAATTCACAGGCGGTATGAAAATTCCGGGATTATTTTAATTAAATTTGATCCTATCAAAGGAGACGCAATCGATTGTATTATCCCGAACCGATAGCGAAGCTGATTGACGCCTTCACCCGTTTGCCGGGTGTTGGCCCCAAGACTGCGGCGCGACTAGCTTTTCATGTGCTTAAAATGAAGGAAGATGACGTTATTGACTTTGCCAAAGCACTCGTCAGTGTGAAGCGGAATCTTCATTACTGTTCGGTGTGTTGTAATATTACGGATACTGACCCATGTCGGATCTGTCAGGACAAATCCAGGGATGTCTCGGTAATCTGTGTAGTTCAGGATTCCAAGGATTTGGTGGCTATGGAGCGTACCAAGGAATTTGACGGATACTATCATGTGCTGCAAGGCGCAATCTCTCCTATGGAGGGAATAGGTCCGGATGATATCCGTCTGAAGGAACTTTTGACCCGTTTAAGCGATGAGCGAGTTAAAGAACTGATTCTGGCTACAAATCCGAATATCGAAGGTGAGGCCACGGCGATGTATATTTCCCGTCTGGTCCGTCCGTTTGAGATCTCGGTGACTCGGATTGCCCATGGATTGCCTGTTGGGGGCGACCTGGAGTATGCGGATGAAGTGACTCTTTCCAAGGCGCTGGAAGGGCGCAGGGAGATGAGATAGTAGTGCGTGTTTCTTAATGAGAGCATGCGCCTATAATGATTGATTTCCTAAAGAAAAGAATAGATAAGTTTGGATTACTTAGAGAGCCCTTTAGGCTCTCTTTTTTTGTTTTAATACTCTTTTTAACGTTGCCTAAATGTGAAGTCTCTCATTTCTACTGATGTATGGTTATTAATCCATAGAATGTCGTTGAGATTAAAATAACGATTCATTAATTTATTTAGCTCAGTTCTAAGTTTGTCCTTTCCCTGATATGTATGAGAATATGCTTTGCTGATCAGGAAGGGGATGGCTTATGTTTACATGGCGAAATGTAGGGAGATCGGTGGAGAAGCGCGAAAGAATGCTAAAGGAGATGGAAGAGGACCAGATTTATTCAGATATACAGAAAGCTAAGGCAGAGTGGGAACGGGCTGTTAGACAGTTTGAAGAGGCACAGGGGCAGGATGAAATCGATTATGCGATCTATGTGCTGGAGGCCGCGGAGCGTAAATATCAGATTCATTTGAAGCGCGCTAAACGTGTAGGGATTAATAAGGCAGTTATAGGTGATCGAGGAGTGAGCATGTAGGCGGAGGTGTGACATTCAATTATGGAGGTGTTGAGAGTATGAAGAGTCTTATATTAGGCAGTTTGCTGGTTGTGTCGTTACTAGGGTTGATAATCATCTTGTTTAGAAAACGGATTGGGTTATCATTTTTTACATCATTCGGTATTCATCTGGTGCTGGCTGCGGTAGGGATATATGTAGTTAACTATTCAGGGTGGATCACCGGAACTTACATTCCACTGAACCCTGCTACAATAGGTACTGTGAGCATTTTAGGGTTGCCGGGTGTTGGTTTATTATTGGGTTTGAAAATTTCTTTGTTTGGGTAGTTGACTCCTTCGATATTTATATGGTACATTATATCTCGTTGCTTTGCTTGCTTGGTTAAATGCTTTTGACGAAATGACTGAGTTCGATAAGAACTCGAAAAAAGAATTTCAAAAAAAGCTTGACTGAAACAAACGAAGTATGATATATTATAAAAGTCGCCGCTGAGAGAAAATGGTGACGAAAAAGCAAGAAAATTATCAAGTTTGATCTTTGAAAACTGAACAACGAGTGAGTAAACATTCTGCTTGCAGAATGAACGCGAAAGTTCGAGACAAGCCTTGGCTTGAATCGACTGGAGCATAAATGAGATTTTTAATCTCGTCAGTTTCAAAATGAGCTTATCGCTCTTTTCAATACTTTATTGGAGAGTTTGATCCTGGCTCAGGACGAACGCTGGCGGCATGCCTAATACATGCAAGTCGAGCGGACTTGAAGAGAAGCTTGCTTCTCTGATGGTTAGCGGCGGACGGGTGAGTAACACGTAGGCAACCTGCCCTCAAGTTTGGGACAACTACCGGAAACGGTAGCTAATACCGAATAGTTGTTTTCTTCTCCTGAAGGAAACTGGAAAGACGGAGCAATCTGTCACTTGGGGATGGGCCTGCGGCGCATTAGCTAGTTGGTGGGGTAACGGCTCACCAAGGCGACGATGCGTAGCCGACCTGAGAGGGTGATCGGCCACACTGGGACTGAGACACGGCCCAGACTCCTACGGGAGGCAGCAGTAGGGAATCTTCCGCAATGGGCGAAAGCCTGACGGAGCAATGCCGCGTGAGTGATGAAGGTTTTCGGATCGTAAAGCTCTGTTGCCAGGGAAGAACGCTTGGGAGAGTAACTGCTCTCAAGGTGACGGTACCTGAGAAGAAAGCCCCGGCTAACTACGTGCCAGCAGCCGCGGTAATACGTAGGGGGCAAGCGTTGTCCGGAATTATTGGGCGTAAAGCGCGCGCAGGCGGTCATTTAAGTCTGGTGTTTAATCCCGGGGCTCAACCCCGGATCGCACTGGAAACTGGGTGACTTGAGTGCAGAAGAGGAGAGTGGAATTCCACGTGTAGCGGTGAAATGCGTAGATATGTGGAGGAACACCAGTGGCGAAGGCGACTCTCTGGGCTGTAACTGACGCTGAGGCGCGAAAGCGTGGGGAGCAAACAGGATTAGATACCCTGGTAGTCCACGCCGTAAACGATGAGTGCTAGGTGTTAGGGGTTTCGATACCCTTGGTGCCGAAGTTAACACATTAAGCACTCCGCCTGGGGAGTACGGTCGCAAGACTGAAACTCAAAGGAATTGACGGGGACCCGCACAAGCAGTGGAGTATGTGGTTTAATTCGAAGCAACGCGAAGAACCTTACCAGGTCTTGACATCCCTCTGATCGGTACAGAGATGTATCTTTCCTTCGGGACAGAGGAGACAGGTGGTGCATGGTTGTCGTCAGCTCGTGTCGTGAGATGTTGGGTTAAGTCCCGCAACGAGCGCAACCCTTATATTTAGTTGCCAGCACTTCGGGTGGGCACTCTAGATAGACTGCCGGTGACAAACCGGAGGAAGGTGGGGATGACGTCAAATCATCATGCCCCTTATGACCTGGGCTACACACGTACTACAATGGCCGGTACAACGGGCTGCGAAATCGCGAGATGGAGCCAATCCCAACAAAGCCGGTCTCAGTTCGGATTGCAGGCTGCAACTCGCCTGCATGAAGTCGGAATTGCTAGTAATCGCGGATCAGCATGCCGCGGTGAATACGTTCCCGGGTCTTGTACACACCGCCCGTCACACCACGAGAGTTTATAACACCCGAAGTCGGTGGGGTAACCGCAAGGAGCCAGCCGCCGAAGGTGGGATAGATGATTGGGGTGAAGTCGTAACAAGGTAGCCGTATCGGAAGGTGCGGCTGGATCACCTCCTTTCTATGGAGAATCGTTTCCCGAGTGGAAACATTCAAATACGCAGCTTAGCTGCAAAAATTACTCACTCGTTGCTCAGTTTTGAGAGCTCAAACTCTCAAACGTTTGGTGGCGATAGCGAAGGGGTTCCACACGTTCCCATCCCGAACACGACCGTTAAGCCCTTCAGCGTCGATGGTACTTGGACCGCAGGGTCCTGGGAGAGTAGAACGCCGCCAAGCGTAAACCCATTACGGGTTTCAAAATTATATATAATGTGGGCCCTTAGCTCAGTTGGTTAGAGCGCACCTCTGATAAGGGTGAGGCCGGTGGTTCGAGTCCACCAGGGCCCACCATGTATACCTTAAAATCTAATATGGGGCCATAGCTCAGCTGGGAGAGCGCCTGCCTTGCAAGCAGGAGGTCAGCGGTTCGATCCCGCTTGGCTCCACCAACAAGATTTTACAAGCTTGTTCTTTGAAAACTAGATATCGAAACGAAAATTGCGAATTAGAACATTCCTTTAAGCTGATCTTGTGTAAACAAGTGAAGTGTTTATAAGGTAGATTGCATGAGCGAGTGATCGAAATGGAACGACTTTTGGCTTTGCGTAAGCAAAACAAGGGAAGAGACAGTTCGAACACGAGCGATATGGTTAAGCTACTAAGAGCACACGGAGGATGCCTAGGCGCTAGGAGCCGATGAAGGACGTGGCGAACAACGAAACTGCCTCGGGGAGCTGTAAGCAAGCTTTGATCCGGGGGTGTCCGAATGGGGAAACCCAGCTGGGGTAATTTCCAGTTACTCATAACTGAATACATAGGTTATGTAGAGGCATACCAGGGGAACTGAAACATCTAAGTACCTTGAGGAAGAGAAAACAATAGTGATTCCGTCAGTAGCGGCGAGCGAACGCGGAGAAGCCCAAACCAGAGAGCTTGCTCTTTGGGGTTGTGGGACATCTCACATGGAGTTACAAAGGAACCGGTTAAGCGAAGAGGTCTGGAAAGGCCCGCCAAAGAAGGTAAAAGCCCTGTACTTGAAAGTCTGTTCCCTCCGAGATGTATCCCGAGTAGTGCGGGGCACGTGAAACCCCGTATGAATCCGGCAGGACCATCTGCCAAGGCTAAATACTTCCTAGCGACCGATAGTGAAGCAGTACCGTGAGGGAAAGGTGAAAAGCACCCCGGAAGGGGAGTGAAATAGAACCTGAAACCGTGTGCTTACAAAAAGTCAGAGCCCGTTTTAGGGGTGATGGCGTGCCTTTTGTAGAATGAACCGGCGAGTTACGTTCCCGTGCAAGGTTAAGGTGAAGAGCCGGAGCCGCAGCGAAAGCGAGTCTGAATAGGGCGACATAGTACGTGGACGTAGACCCGAAACCGGGTGATCTACCCCTGTCCAGGGTGAAGGTGCGGTAACACGCACTGGAGGCCCGAACCCACGCATGTTGAAAAATGCGGGGATGAGGTGGGGGTAGCGGAGAAATTCCAATCGAACTCGGAGATAGCTGGTTCTCCCCGAAATAGCTTTAGGGCTAGCCTCGGAAAACAGAGTCGTGGAGGTAGAGCACTGATTGGGTGCGGGGCCCGCAAGGGTTACCAAGCTCAGTCAAACTCCGAATGCCATAGACTTACTTCCGGGAGTCAGACAGTGAGTGCTAAGATCCATTGTCAAAAGGGAAACAGCCCAGACCATCAGCTAAGGTCCCCAAGTGTGTGTTAAGTGGGAAAGGATGTGGAGTTGCACAGACAACCAGGATGTTGGCTTAGAAGCAGCCACCATTGAAAGAGTGCGTAATAGCTCACTGGTCGAGTGACTCTGCGCCGAAAATGTAACGGGGCTAAACACACCACCGAAGCTATGGCTTGATGCTTTGCATCAGGGGTAGGGGAGCGTTGTATAAGGGTTGAAGGTGTACCGTAAGGAGCGCTGGACATTATACAAGTGAGAATGCCGGTATGAGTAACGAAAAGATCAGTGAGAATCTGATCCGCCGAAAGCCTAAGGGTTCCTGAGGAAGGCTCGTCCGCTCAGGGTAAGTCGGGACCTAAGGCGAGGCCGAAAGGCGTAGTCGAAGGACAACAGGTCGAAATTCCTGTACCACCGTAAGCCGTTATGAGCAATGGGGGGACGCAGCAGGGTAGTGACGCGGACTGATGGATGTCCGTCTAAGCAGTGAGGCTGATGTGTAGGCAAATCCGCACATCATTAAGGCTGGGCTGTGATGGGGAGCGAAAATTATAGTAGCGAAGGTCATGATCTCACACTGCCAAGAAAAGCCTCTAGCCAGGTGATGGTGCCCGTACCGCAAACCGACACAGGTAGGCGAGAAGAGAATTCTAAGGCGCGCGGAAGAACTCTCGTTAAGGAACTCGGCAAAATGACCCCGTAACTTCGGGAGAAGGGGTGCCCCGGTAGTGTGAATAGCACGAGGGGGCCGCAGTGAAAAGGCCCAAGCGACTGTTTAGCAAAAACACAGGTCTGTGCGAAGCCGTAAGGCGAAGTATACGGGCTGACGCCTGCCCGGTGCTGGAAGGTTAAGGGGAGCGGTTAGGAGTAATCCGAAGCTGTGAACCGAAGCCCCAGTAAACGGCGGCCGTAACTATAACGGTCCTAAGGTAGCGAAATTCCTTGTCAGGTAAATTCTGACCCGCACGAATGGCGTAACGACTTGGGCGCTGTCTCAACGAGAGATCCGGTGAAATTTTAATACCTGTGAAGATGCAGGTTACCCGCGACAAGACGGAAAGACCCCATGGAGCTTTACTGCAGCTTGATATTGAATTTGGGTACGATCTGTACAGGATAGGTGGGAGCCTTTGAAGCATGAGCGCCAGCTTGTGTGGAGGCACCGTTGGGATACCACCCTGATCGTATCTAGGTTCTAACCTGGTACCGTAATCCGGTGCGGGGACAGTGTCAGGTGGGCAGTTTGACTGGGGCGGTCGCCTCCTAAAGAGTAACGGAGGCGCCCAAAGGTTCCCTCAGAATGGTTGGAAATCATTCGAAGAGTGCAAAGGCATAAGGGAGCTTGACTGCGAGACCTACAAGTCGAGCAGGGACGAAAGTCGGGCTTAGTGATCCGGTGGTACCGCATGGAAGGGCCATCGCTCAACGGATAAAAGCTACCCTGGGGATAACAGGCTTATCTCCCCCAAGAGTCCACATCGACGGGGAGGTTTGGCACCTCGATGTCGGCTCATCGCATCCTGGGGCTGAAGTAGGTCCCAAGGGTTGGGCTGTTCGCCCATTAAAGCGGTACGCGAGCTGGGTTCAGAACGTCGTGAGACAGTTCGGTCCCTATCTGTCGTGGGCGTAGGAAATTTGAGAGGAGCTGTCCTTAGTACGAGAGGACCGGGATGGACGTACCGCTGGTGTACCAGTTGTTCCGCCAGGAGCACCGCTGGGTAGCTATGTACGGAAGGGATAAGCGCTGAAAGCATCTAAGCGTGAAGCCCCCCTCAAGATGAGATTTCCCAGTATGTAAGACCCCTTGAAGACGACGAGGTAGATAGGCTGGGGGTGGAAGTGCAGCAATGCATGGAGCTGACCAGTACTAATCGGTCGAGGGCTTATCCAATATGCAAGTTATAAATCGCACATTTCGTTTCGGATCTAGTTTTCAGGGAGCAATCCTTGTAAGCATTGTTCATGATTGTCTATTTGGAGAGATACCCAAGTGGCTATAAGGGGACCCTCTGCTAAGGGGTTAGACTGCGTAAGCGGTGCGAGGGTTCGAATCCCTCTCTCTCCGCCATCTTTACCTTAAGATGGACAAGCAATCAAGATCAATATTATTAATATGGCGGTGTAGCTCAGCTGGCTAGAGCGTACGGTTCATACCCGTGAGGTCGGGGGTTCGATCCCCTCCGCCGCTACCATATTACCCAGGAGGCTTAGCTCAGCTGGGAGAGCATCTGCCTTACAAGCAGAGGGTCGGGGGTTCGATCCCCTCAGCCTCCACCATATACGCCGGTGTAGCTCAACTGGTAGAGCAACTGACTTGTAATCAGTAGGTTGGGGGTTCAAGTCCTCTCGCCGGCACCATTAATGCCTGGAACCGTGGTGTAGTTGGCCTAACATGCCTGCCTGTCACGCAGGAGATCGCGGGTTCGAATCCCGTCGGTTCCGCCATTAATCTAAAAATTAAATAAGGCTCGGTAGCTCAGTCGGTAGAGCAGAGGACTGAAAATCCTCGTGTCGGCGGTTCGATTCCGTCCCGAGCCACCATGTAATCCTGGAGGATTAGCGAAGCGGCCAAACGCATCAGACTGTAAATCTGCTCCCGTACGGGTTCGGTGGTTCGAATCCATCATCCTCCACCAGTTTTTCGAGTCATTAGCTCAGTTGGTAGAGCACCTGACTTTTAATCAGGGTGTCGAAGGTTCGAGCCCTTCATGACTCATCTTTTGAAAAAGAGTGATTGATCATTAATTTGATTAATCACTCTTTTTTGTTATAGATAAATAAATTAATAATATGGAAACTCTGATAAAGACTGAAAAAGGCGATGCTGCGCAAGATATGATAAAATAATAGAAAAAAGCAGAGTGGTGGCGTTCATTATATGAAGCTCATACCTGATCTAAAAAAACAAATCGAAGCAATTATAGGTACTACATTGGACGAATCCGTGATAACTATAGAAGAATGGAATCAATATGGATTGAGCTCAGCTCACCGTAGAACTGTTCCAGTGGCTCATAATACTCTTACAAAAGAGGCCGAAGGTTTCTTACGTGATGATGAGATGATGGATGGTTTAGCAAAGGATGTAAGCAGTTGGCGTACAGAAGACCAAATATATTTTAAAATCGGGATGAACGAGGAAGAAGGTACTGTTTTATATTGGGGATGCTCTGTTGATGCCGTTACGCTGGAAGTACAGCGTTTAATTGAACTTCTCATTACTAGTCATAGGGAATCGTTAGATGAAGAACAGCCTGTGATATATGAAAACGATAGAGAACAACAGCTTGCTGAATTGGGACAGTGGCTTCGGAAACAGGTTGAGCAAAGAGTTCAGCAGGAACCTATTCCGGATCATTTTTCATTGGATGGAGAATTGAACACAGAGAAAATCCCATTTTTGCTGCAATGTGAGACACCTGATGCTCATCGTATTCGTTCGAAGGAATTGAACAAGTTACTCGAAAGTTACTTCGGTGAAGAGATTATACTGATTCCTGTGGGAGCGCAGGAGTGGGTGTTTCTGGGTGATGAACAGATTGTCACAGGCGAAGCTGAAGAGGATACGACGGAAGCCAGAAAAGATTTATTGAATGCCTTCTGTCAGGGACTCTATGAATTGGTAGCCAGTGAATGGGCGGGTGTATTTCATTTGTCCGCATCCTTACCGTGTATCCCTGCAAAACAGCTATCTTCTGTCACGGCACTTCTTCAAGAGAGTGTTCACTTGGGCAGAGCTTTCCATGTCGTGCAACACATTCATCTTCCTTGGGATCTGCACCTTGAGCGTTTGGTAGATAGTATTCCTGTGCAACAGCGACTTCGTTTTATACAGGAAACGGGGAAAGGCACTGTGTTGTTTAGTGATAGTGAAACACTGGCTACACTGGAGACCTTCTTCAATCTCGATTGTAATGTCAGCGAGACGGCAAAGCGACTCTTTATTCATCGAAATACCTTGGTATATCGTTTGGATAAGATCAAACAGGAGATTGGATATGATGTTAGAAACTTCGAAAGTGCTGTTCTGGTGCGACTTTTATTGCTTATGTACAAAGTGACGAAAAAGCTTTGATATTTTTGTGCAGTTTGCGAATAGTCAAACATCATGCAAATGGGTTAATATAAAACTACAAAATGTATTCGATTACAAAATGATCTCTGAGGAGGCAACAATCATGGCTGGTGTACGTTTAGAGCATATTTTCAAAAAATACCCGGGTTCTGATAAAGCAACAGTAGTTGATATTAACCTGGACATTAAAGATAAAGAGTTTCTGGTACTGGTAGGTCCGTCCGGTTGTGGTAAATCAACAACACTGCGTATGATCGCAGGCCTTGAGGAAATTTCTGAAGGTAAACTCTATATCGGTGACCGCGTCGTTAATGATGTTGCTCCTAAAGACCGCGATATCGCGATGGTATTCCAATCCTATGCCTTGTATCCGCATATGAGCGTATACCAAAACATGGCGTTTGGTCTGAAATTGCGTAAAGTGAAAAAAGATGAGATCGACAAACGTGTACGTGAAGCAGCTAGAATCCTGGATATCGAGCATTTGCTTGAGCGTAAACCTAAGGCATTGTCCGGTGGTCAACGTCAGCGTGTCGCTCTGGGACGTGCGATCGTCCGTGATCCACAAGTGTTCTTGATGGATGAGCCTCTTTCCAACTTGGATGCAAAATTGCGTGGTCAAATGCGTGCTGAGATCACTAAACTTGCGAAACGTTTGGAAACAACCGTTATCTACGTAACGCATGACCAGATCGAAGCAATGACAATGGGTGATCGAATCGTTGTTATGAAGGATGGTATCATCCAACAAGCTGCTTCTCCGGAAGAGCTTTACAACCTCCCTGCTAATCTGTTCGTAGCTGGTTTCATCGGTTCCCCTACAATGAACTTTATCTCGGGTAAATTGGCTGAGCAAGGTGCTAGCATGCATTTCGTAGCTCCTGGTGTGGACGTTGAAATCCCACAAGGTAAAGCACAAGTGCTGAAATCAAGAGGATACATTGGTAAAGAAGTCATTCTGGGTGTTCGTCCAGAAGACATTCACGAAGAGCCAGTATTCCTGGAAGCATCCCCGAACTCTGTATTCTCTACACACGTAGACGTAACAGAGAACCTGGGTCACGAAATGCTCCTCTACTTGAGCGGTGTAGGTAACGACACTACAATCGCACGTGTAGACGGACGTTCCAACACTCGTGATGGTTCCACAGTTAAAATGGCAATTGACATGAACAAAGTTCATATCTTTGACAAAGAGACTGAAGCAAACGTTCTTCTTCAAGACTAATAGTACTGAGATTCATCGGTAACGATAGAATCTATCAGTTAACGCAATCATACATTGTAATCTGAGCCCCTTCCGTTATTGCTGGAAGGGGCTTTTTTACTCATACACGGGTGGAAGCCAAGATTGCATTCATCCCGGAATTCATTTAAGATTATTTGAAGGTTAGATGCTGTAACAAACAACATGAATGCGCTATTAATGCAATGGAATGACGCTAATGCTGATGTACATAGAGGGCAGCGAATGCTGAAAGGAAGAGACAAATGGCGAAAAAAGTGAAAGTATCTGAATTGGTACAACAATTCCAGTTGGAGGTTGTTTCTGGATCTCACGGACTGAAGAGAGTCATTACTGTAGACGATTTGAACCGTCCTGGCCTGGAAATGGCCGGTTATTTTGAATATCATCCACAAGAACGGGTACAGCTGCTTGGTAGAACAGAGCTGGCCTTTTTTGCAATGTTGCCAGAAGATGAGCGCCGTGATCGGATGCAGCGCCTTTGTACGGAAGAAACGCCATGTATCGTAGTAACCCGTGGACTTGAAGTGCCACAGGAACTGATTGACATCAGTGAAGAACAGAACCTTGCTGTGCTTCGCAGCAACATGGCTACAACGATTCTGTCCAGCCGGATTACTGGATTTCTGGAGAAGAAACTGGCGCCTACAGCAACGATTCACGGTGTACTCTGTGATGTGTATGGAGTAGGGATGTTAATCACCGGAAGCAGTGGCATTGGTAAGAGTGAAACTGCACTGGAACTGGTGAAACGTGGTCACCGATTGATCGCCGATGATGCGGTAGAAATTCGTCAGACATCAGACTTCCAGCTGCACGGAACTGCGCCAGAATTGATCCGTCACCTACTTGAGATCCGTGGTGTCGGCATCATCAACGTAATGACATTGTTCGGTGCGGGTGCGGTTCGTAATAACAAAAGGATTACACTGGTTGTTCGTCTGGAAGCTTGGCAGCAGGATAAACAATATGATCGTCTTGGTCTGGATGAAGAGACGACACGCATCATTGACACAGATGTACCGCTTGTAACGATTCCTGTTCGTCCGGGGCGGAACTTGGCTGTTATCATTGAAGTAGCGGGAATGAACTATCGCTTGAAACAGATGGGGCTGAATGCTGCGTTGCAATTTACGAACAA
Organism: Paenibacillus marchantiae; assembly: GCF_028771845.1. Classification (NCBI taxonomy): domain Bacteria; kingdom Bacillati; phylum Bacillota; class Bacilli; order Caryophanales; family Paenibacillaceae; genus Paenibacillus; species Paenibacillus marchantiae. Next base: position 1,294,951 of record NZ_CP118270.1, read on the forward strand.
GCTGACAGCAACGATCTCTGAAGATATGGAAGACATGGACTAAGAAGAGAAGGATCTATTATATGATTAAAGGCCAATTGTTGATGTGTTTTACTCCTTTATAGAGCGTTGGAGACATACAGCAGTTGGTCATGCTTGTGAATGAGTCAATTTATAGGAGTGTGAATGAATGGATACATTATTACTGTTGAACCCGATAGCGTTCTCCATCGGAGCGTTAAAGGTTCACTGGTACGGGCTTATTCTCGGTACAGCGGCGCTTGTAGGTTTGCTGCTCGTCATCCGGGAAGGCAAACGGTATAACATTCCGCAGGAAGTGTTCATGGACATGGTTCTGCTTGGTGTGCCTTCTGCCATTATCGGTGCCCGCATATACTACGTGGCATTTCGATGGGACGATTATAAGGATAATTTCTGGGATGTCTTTAAAATATGGAATGGTGGTATCGCCATATATGGCGCACTGATTGGTGCGATCATATGTGCAGTCATTTTCTTCCGTCGTAAAGGGTATAATTTCTGGCGTATGGCCGACATCTGTGCACCTGGATTGATCGTTGGACAAATGATCGGACGCTGGGGTAATTTTGTGAATCAGGAGGCCTATGGCGGTCCTGTAGAAGAATCATTTTTGAGAGACAAGCTTCATTTGCCAGACTTTATCGTTAATCAGATGAACGTGGAAGGTGTATTCCATCATCCTGCATTTTTGTATGAATCGATGTGGAGTCTTGTTGGTCTGGTCATCTTACTGGTGCTTCGTCGTCAGAAGTTCCTGCGTGCTGGTGAGCTGTTTATGTCCTATTTTATCTGGTACTCGATCGGTCGATTCTTTATCGAAGCGTTGCGTACCGATAGTCTGGGATTCCAGGCTCCGCAATGGGTTGCCTCCATGGTTAATGGATTATGGTCACCGATGACAGCTATGGGCTTCGAGCAAGGATATCTTGATCCAGCCTACGGTAACGTAAGAATTTCGCAGCTGCTGGCTATTGGGATCATTATTGTTGCGGTAGTCTTCATCGTCGTGAGAAGAATGACAGGCAAGGCAGATGTACGGTATAGCGATCCAATTGTATCTTCCAAGGTTCCTTCAGAATCATCGGATGATATGGTGCAAACGGGCCCGGTTGCAGGCAAAGAGGACACGGTAACTCCAGTCTCGACCAAAGAGGATCTGAAGCAAGCTGAAGAGAAAAAGGAGTAATGCAACATGATTGACACGGTTTTGTTTGATCTGGATGGAACGATTATCGACACGAATGAACTAATTATTAACTCTTTCCTTCATGTAATGGAGGATTTGCAGTTATCTACCCCTTGGACACGCGAACAGATCATTCCTCATATGGGAGGAACACTGGAGAATCAGATGCGTACGTTTTCTGGGAAAGAGGATGTTGCGGAGTATGTCAAAGGATATCGGGCGTACAACGACGTTCATCATGAGGCGATGGTTCAGCCGTTTCCTCACGTGATTGAGGTTGTTGAGGCTCTTCATGAGGCAGGAATTGTGATGGGTGTTGTCACGACGAAGATTCGTCCATCTACTCTTAAAGTGCTGGAGCGTTTCGACCTGTTGAAGTATATGAAATCGATTGTAACAGTTACCGATGTAACCAATCCCAAACCGCATGCTGAACCGGTGCTAAAGGCGATCGAAGAGTTGGGTGCAGATCCGTCCAAAACATTGATGGTGGGTGACAGCCCTGTCGATATTCAATCGGCACAGAACGCGGGTGCGCTTTCGGCAGGCGTAGCCTGGTCCCTTAAGGGAGAGGCCGTATTGAGCGGCTATAACCCGGATTACATTTTGCACGACATGAAGGATTTGCTTAAGCTGATTGAAACGGAACGTTCATGAGAAAAGTAACCCGCTATCCCGTAGAAGGCCATAACGCACTTTGGCATATCTATAAGACAGTGAGTCCATGGAAAGGCGTGCGTAACTTTATCTGGATTCAGTTGTCACGGTACTGCCCGATTCTATCGGTCAAAAACTGGATCTATCGTCGCATGCTTGGCATGAAGGTGGGTAAACATACGGCATTTGGTTTGATGGTGATGGTTGATGTGTTCTTTCCGGAGAAAATTACGGTGGGTGAAAATTCCGTGATTGGTTACAACACCACGATCCTGGCTCACGAGTATCTTATTAAAGAGTACAGACTGGGTGAGGTGATTATCGGAGAAAATGTACTGATCGGTGCTAATTCAACCATCCTGCCGGGTGTAACCATTGGAGACGGTGCGGTAGTAGCTGCAGGAGCAGTTGTTCATAAGGATGTAGCTCCGGGGGCTTTTGTTGGAGGAAATCCACTTCGTGATCTGTCTCGCTCGAATGCATCAGCGGAGGATATTGTCATAAAGGCTGATGAGTAATGATTTTGGGAGACGGCCGAGACGGCCTACGGATATATCTGCAAAAGATCATCGCAAAGAATACACGGACGAAAATTAACCTGAATGGGTTCAGTCAGGGGAAGAGCAATAAGTCGAATTGACTGGAGTAAGGAAGCTGCTGATGGCAGCTTTTTTCGTATACAAATAGTTAGACTCATGTTCAGCATGGGATCAAAATGGAGGATATAGTACAAGCCCCCCAAAGGGGCTGTATTGTTGACGATGGATAGTCATTCATGTTATCATATCCCATATCCTTTAGTTTGTTAGCACTTTACCATGTTAAAGAAAAGGGGCAAAAGTTAAGTATAGTTAAGCAGAAATGAAGAACACTTACTAAACATTTTCTGAAGGCTGCCTGGCAGCAACAATAAAAATTCAGGTTACAAGATAGAATGGGGATTTACACTACATAAATCCTGTTGAAATAGAACGTCTACCAATCTTAAATTACTGACTCGGGGTGAATAATACCAATGTCCAAACCAAAAGGCTTTGAAAAACCGACAGGTTTTCGTGACTATACACCACATGTGGTGACCAAGCTGCGAACCATTGAGCGGAATGTACTGGAATGCATGGAACGCTGGGGTTACCGTCAAATCATTACGCCAACGATTGAATACTACGATACCGTAGGTGTAGCGAGTTCCACATCGGATCGCAAGCTGTTTAAATTATTGAACAGTCGCGGGACTACGCTCGTACTAAGATCAGATCTGACAGCTCCGATTGCACGGGTGGTCTCTTCTCTATTAAAGGATGAGGAGCTTCCTCTGCGTTTGTCCTATCATGCGAATGTGTTTCGTTCCATTGAAGAGGAAGCGGGGCGTGAGGCGGAATTTTTCCAAACAGGTGTAGAGCTTGTCGGTGATGATTCGCCAGAGGCAGATGCAGAAGTTGTAGCACTTGCGATCGCTTCTTTGCAGGCAGCGGGTGTGTCTTCCTTTAAAATTGCGATGGGTCATATGGGATTTCTGAATGGGTTACTGGAAGAAGTCATTCCGGGTCAAACGGTACAACAGGAACAGTTGAAAGAAGGATTGCTGGGACGTGATTATGTCGGCTATCGCCAATCCATTGAAGCATTGAATCTGGAACCGAAACTGAAGGAGCAGCTTGAAGCTATTTTGCGTCTGCGTGGCGGTAAAGAAGTATGTACACACGCAGCAGAGCTGAGTTCAAGTACTGAAGCAGCACAGTCCATTGCACATCTCTGTGCAGTATTCGAAGTGTTGGAAGCGTACGGTGTTTCTGAGCATGTGCTGATTGATCTCACGATGATTGGTGATTTCTCCTATTATACAGGCATGACGTTTGAAGGGTATGCGGCAGAGCTTGGATCCCCGGTATGCAGTGGCGGACGATATGATAATCTGTTACAGCAGTTTGGCCGTTCATTACCGGCTACAGGATTTGCACTCAAAACAAACCGTATTATCGATGGTGTTCATGGAATTACGATGGAAGAGAAGAAGCCTGTACTTATTCAATATACTTCGGAACACCGGGCTGAGGCTCTAACAGAGGCGGCGAGACTACGCAGCATTGGTCAGAATGTAGTAACATACCTCCTTCCTAAAGATGGGGCAGAGGCTCTAACAGGCAACAAGTCAATCCAGGCTGAGCAGGTTATCACGTACGGGCATGAAAATGGAGGGGGACGCTGAGATGTCGGATATTTTGAAGGTAGCTATGCCGAAGGGCCGAATCTATAAGAAAGCCTCCAAACTGTTCCGTGAAGCAGGGCTTGATATTCCGGAAGACGTGGACGATACGCGCAAGCTGGTCATCGAAGTGCCGGAAGCGGGGATGGAGTTCATCATGGCGAAGCCCGTAGACGTGCCAACGTATGTGGAGTATGGAGTAGCGGATATTGGCATAGTGGGTAAAGACGTTCTGCTTGAGGAAAATCGGGACGTATACGAATTGTTGAACTTGGGAATCGCCCAGTGCCGCATGTCTGTTATTGGACTACCGGACTGGACGCCTGGCATTCAGCAGCGGGTGGCAACAAAGTACCCGAGGATTGCCTCCCAGTATTTCCGCGAGCAAGGACAGCAGGTGGAAGTAATCAAACTGAACGGGTCCATCGAACTGGCGCCGCTGATCGGTCTGGCAGATCGAATCGTCGATCTGGTGGAGACTGGTCAGACGTTGCGTGAGAATGGACTCGTGGAGATGACGGGTATTCTGGATATCACAAGCCGCCTTATTGCCAATCGGGTCAGTTATCGGATGAAGAATGCACGGATTCAAGCATTATGCGATGCTCTCCAACAGGTCATTCCAGCCTCGAATGAGGTGTCTTCGGGGATCTTTCGGGGATAAATCAAGCATGTAAGATGGAGCAGAAGTAACTAATCGATGATTGATCATATAGCATAAACGGATATTAGAGGTATCACAGGTTATACAGGGATAGGGAGGTTATACTCATGAAAATTGTACCTGCACGGGAGTTTGATTTGAAGCGGGAAGTGGAATACGGTACACCTGAGCAAAATGAAGCGGTACGGCGCATTGTCAGCGACATTCGCCGGGAAGGAGATGCGGCACTGCTGCGTTACACAGAGCAGCTGGATCGCACGAAGCTGACGGCTGCGGAGCTTCGCGTGCCGCAGGAAGAGCTGCAGGCGGCTTATGCAGCCGTGGAGCCTTCCTTCGTGACGGCGATCCGTCAGGCCGCCGCTAACATTCGTTCTTTTCATGAGAAGCAGAAACGCAACTCATGGATGGATTGGCAGCCGGACGGCAGTCTGCTGGGCCAGGTAATCCGACCGCTGAAGCGGGTCGGCGTTTATGTACCTGGCGGCAAAGCAGCGTACCCTTCGTCGGTGCTGATGAATGTGATTCCGGCACAGGTGGCTGGCGTGCCGGAGATTGTTTTGGTGACGCCGCCGTCAACAAATGGCGGTGAAGGTATTAACCCGTACATTCTCGTGGCTGCTGCGGAAGCAGGCGTGAGCGAAATGTACCGGGTTGGCGGCGCTCAGGCAATCGCCGCCCTAGCTTACGGCACGGAGAGTATTGCCCCGGTCGACAAGATCTGTGGACCGGGCAATATTTACGTGGCGCTCGCGAAGCGCGAGGTTTATGGCGCAGTCGATATCGATAGTATCGCCGGGCCGAGTGAGATTGTGGTGCTCGCCGATGATACGGCGAATCCGGTGTATGTCGCCGCCGACCTGTTGTCGCAGGCGGAGCATGACGAGATGGCATCGGCCATTCTCGTCACAACCTCGGCCGTGCTGGCGGAAGCCGTGCAGGCCGAAGTGCGGCAGCAGCTAGAAGTGCTGCCGCGGCGCGATATCGCTGCTGCTTCCGTGGAGCAGCATGGCGCGATTATTGTGGTCGATTCCATCGATGAGGGAATCGATGTGGTGAACCGGCTCGCACCGGAGCATCTGGAGATCATGGTGCAGGAGCCGATGGCTTACGCTGGCCGGATCGAGAATGCCGGAGCAATCTTCCTCGGCCCGTATAGCTCGGAGCCGGTAGGGGATTATTTTGCGGGACCGAATCATATTATTCCGACAAATGGAACGGCACGATTCAGCTCACCTGTGGATGTGGATGATTTTATCAAAAAATCGAGTTTGATCTATTACAGTAAGGAAGCGTTGCTCCAAAATGGCGCGGCTATTATAGAGCTGGCCCGGCATGAAGGGCTCGAAGGACACGCCCGTGCGATCGCTGTACGGTTAGAACAGGAAGGAAAGGCGGAATCGGATAATGGATAAGCAGAATAATGGTTTGGACCTTCAGAATAAGGGTGCTGTACGTCAGGCAGAGGTAGACCGCAAAACAAATGAAACGAACATTCAGCTTTCTTTTGCCGTAGATGGAACCGGGCAATCCGAGATTGAAACGGACGTACCTTTCCTGAATCATATGCTCGATCTGTTCACAAAGCATGGACAATTCGATCTGAACGTACAGGCGCGCGGCGATGTTGATATTGATGACCACCACACGGTGGAGGATATCGGGATCTGTCTGGGACAGACCCTTCGTGAAGCATTGGGTGACAAGCGGGGCATCAAACGTTATGCGAGTGTTTTTGTGCCTATGGATGAGGCTCTCGCTCAGGTAGTCATCGATGTCAGCAACCGCCCTCACTTTGAGTACCGTGCACAATACCCGTCTCAGCAAGTGGGCAGCTTCTCAACCGAGCTGGTACATGAGTTCCTGTGGAAACTGGCGCTGGAAGCGCGCATTACATTGCACGTTATCGTGCACTACGGACAAAATACGCACCACATGATCGAGGCGATCTTCAAAGCACTGGGACGTGCATTGGATGAGGCAACAACGATTGATCCACGTGTAACGGGTGTGCCTTCCACGAAGGGAGTGCTGTAGACGATGGCGATTGCAATTGTCGATTATGGTATGGGGAACCTGCACAGCGTCGGCAAAGCGGTCGAACGTCTTGGCTACGAAGCGCTGGTCACAGGTGACCGGGATGCGATTCTTGGTGCAGATGGTGTGATATTGCCAGGTGTAGGTGCATTTGGCGATGCCATGGTGCACTTGAGAGAGAGTGGCTTGGACGCAGTGGTGAAGGAAGCGGCAGCTGGACCAACACCGCTGCTCGGCATCTGTCTGGGCATGCAGCTGTTGTTCAGCTCAAGTGAGGAGCATGGCGAGCATGAAGGATTGAATATTATGCCGGGTAAAGTGGTGCGATTCGCACCGGGAGAACTAAAGGTTCCACATATGGGCTGGAATCGATTGCAGTTCCTGCACCCGGAAAATCCGCTATTCGCGGGGCTTGAGGCAAGTCATGTCTATTTTGTCCATTCATATCATGCACGTACGGATGAAGAGAGCGATCTATTGGCAGTAACGGATTACGGACATCCGGTTACGGCGATTGTTGGCAGAGGCTCCAATTTCGGTATGCAGTTCCACCCGGAGAAGAGCGGAGAGCTGGGTATGAAGCTGCTTGGAAACTTCCTGGCGTTGACTGGATCGAAGGCGTAATCATAATCAGCGATCATATGATTTTTTTAATTCATCCTTATAAAATAACGTAGCAAACTCATATAGAATGTAGCCTAGAGCACAAATATGAATATATTCAGGAGGCCTTGTATGTCATCTTTTATCATATATCCGGCAATTGATATCCGGGACGGCAAATGTGTAAGACTGGTGCAGGGAGATTACAATCAGGAGACGGTATATAACGATGACCCGGTTCAAGTTGCTCTTTCCTGGGAGAAGCAAGGTGGTACATACGTTCATCTGGTGGATCTGGACGGTGCAAAAGCAGGTCATCCCGTGAATGATGAGCTGATCGGGCGTATTGCTTCGGCCGTGAACGTGCCTGTTCAGGTAGGTGGAGGTCTTCGTACAGTGGCTGATGTAGAACGTTTGTTGGGTCTCGGTGTAAGTCGTCTTATTATCGGGACAGCCGCTATTGAAGATCGTGCCTTTACAGAAGAAGTACTGGGACGTTACGGAGATAAAGTAGCTATTGGTATCGATGCACGCAATGGCTATGTGGCGACACGCGGATGGCTGGAGACATCGGAAGTTCAGGCCGAGGTACTTGCGAAGGAGCTGGCGGCATTTGGTGCCGAAACCTTCATCTTCACAGACATCTCCCGTGATGGTATGATGCAGGGTCCTAACGTGGAAGCGATCGTGTCTCTTGCGAAGACGAGTGGCCGTACGGTGATTGCTTCCGGGGGAGTTAGTGTCATGGATGATCTGCTTCGTTTAAGCAAGCATGCGGAAGATGGTGTCGGAGGAGCAATCGTAGGTAAAGCGCTGTATACTGGTAGTATTGATCTGTCCGAAGCGGTGCGTGTGGTAAATAAATAATAGCGATACTATATAGGCTCAAATAAACATTTGCACGATAACGGAGAGGACAGAAAAAACCTGAAGAAGTGAAACGTTCGCCTTTATCCCCGGATTTACCCTTTAAAAAAGGATCAAAAAATCTGGGGATAACAGCGATCGTAAGGTTGTTCTGTCATCGGAGTGGCTAGTGTGAATATTCTAAGTTGAACTTATACAGGAATGCGATCATGAGGAGAGAGGAAGAGGAGCATGCTGGCAAAAAGAATCATTCCTTGTCTGGACGTGAAGGACGGCCGGGTTGTCAAAGGCGTTAACTTCGTCAATCTCCGCGATGCGGGTGATCCGGTGGAGCTGGCGGCGCTGTATGACCGCGAGGGTGCGGACGAACTGGTGTTTCTCGATATCTCCGCTTCGGTGGAAGGCCGCGAAACGATGGAAGAAGTAGTGCGGCAAACCGCAGGCGAGATCGCCATTCCTTTTACCGTAGGTGGAGGGATCTCCAAGGTGGAAGACATGAAGCGCATTCTGCGTGCAGGAGCGGACAAGATTGCGGTAAATACGGCAGCTGTGCTTAATCCTCAGCTGATTGCAGACGGAGCACGTCGCTTTGGTTCCCAGTGTATCGTCGTTGCAATAGACGCCAAGTATAATGAGGCTTGGGGCGAATGGGAAGTGTACACGCATGGTGGACGTAAACCTTCAGGAATTAAGGCGCTGGATTGGGTTAAACAGGCGGAGACCTTAGGCGCTGGCGAAATTCTGCTGACAAGCATGGACGCGGACGGAACGAAGGACGGATTCGATCTGAAGCTGACTGCAGCGGTATCCGAATCGGTACGTATTCCGGTCATTGCTTCAGGCGGTGCAGGCAAGGAATCCCATTTCTATGATGTCTTCACTACAGGCAAAGCGGACGCAGGTCTAGCAGCAACGATATTCCATTACAAAGAAATCGCCGTTCCGGCGTTAAAACAACATTTGAGAGAGCAAGGGGTGGAGATCCGTGACTAATGTAAGCAATGAGATTAAGGAGCAGTTATCCTTGGAGCAGGTTGTGGAACACATTCGCTGGAGCGATGGTTTGGTGCCTGCCATTGTGCAGGATGCAGAGACACGTCAAGTTCTGATGATGGCTTATATGAATCGGGAATCCCTGAAATTGTCTCTGGAATCCGGTGAAACGTGGTTCTGGTCACGCTCGCGTCAAGAGCTGTGGCACAAGGGCGCAACTTCAGGCAACGTACAGACGATTACTTCATTGAAATACGATTGTGATGGTGACACCTTGCTAGTTGAGGTAAAACCGAATGGACCTGCTTGCCACACCGGAGCAGTGACGTGTTTCCATAATGAAATCGTGGGCTCGCCAGAGCAATCCGCAGACCAGACTTCAGGCGATTCTAGTGCAACTACTGCAAGTGCTAGCTCCGAAAGTCGTTTTGAAGTACTGGCTGAACTGGAATCGGTCATTGCAGAGCGTGAACGTGAGCGTCCGGAAGGCGCATATACGACGTACCTGTTCGATAAAGGCGTTGATAAAATTCTGAAAAAAATCGGTGAAGAAGCGTCCGAGACGATCATTGCCGCCAAAAATAAAGACAATGACGAGCTTCGTCTTGAGGTCAGTGACCTGATGTACCACTTGCTCGTTCTGTTGCAAGAGCGCAAGCTGCCGCTGGATGACATCATGTCAGAGCTGAGCCGTCGCCACGAGCGGCCTCGCCGCGATTAGGAGGCGAGCCTGTGCTAATAGACTATCATACACACCATGAGCGGTGTGGTCATGCGGTTGGCAAGCTGGAGGCTTATGTGCAGCGTGGGGTGGAGATTGGCTTGTCGCAGATTGGGCTGTCGGATCACATGCCTTTGCTGCATGTAGACCCTGCTCACTATTATCCTGAGATGGCAATGCCTATGGACGAGCTGCCGCGTTACGTGGAAGAGTGTTTCTCTCTGAAAGAGCGCTACCGTGGTCAGATTGATGTGCGTGTTGGCCTCGAAGGCGACTATATCGAAGGCTGGGAGACAGAAATTCGGGCCATTATTGAGCGGTATCCATGGGACTATGTGATTGGATCGGTTCATTTTCTCGGGGAATGGGACATTACGGATTTTCGCCAGACCCATCATTGGGAAGGGAAAGACGTACTAGAAGTCTATCGTCAGTACTATGATGCTGTGAGCAAAGCGGCAGCGACGGGAATGTACGATATTATGGGTCATACAGATGTGATCAAGCGCTTTGGCTTCACTCCGGCACCAGAGCAGACTGAAGAGCGTATAGATCTGGAGAATGCGGCGCTGCAAGCTATCGCGAAAAGTGGCTGTGCCATGGAGCTTAATGCATCAGGATTATCGAAGCCATGCGCAGAGATGTTTCCTGGTCGCCGGATGTTAACAGAGGCCATTCAATTGGGGATTCCGATGACCCTTGGCTCCGATGCACATGATCCGCTGAAGCTAGGCGATTATCTGCCTGAGGCCGAGGCGCTCTTGCGTGAGCTGGGCTGTACGGAGGTAGCCGTTTTTGAAGGTCGACAGCGCTCGTTCCTTTCTTTAAATGTATAAGGTAGTGGAGTATAATGAGGGTAGGAAATAACCTTTTTAGAGGTAGTTCAAAAAAGTCGGCTTTTGATTACGAAGGATGCCTAATGGCATCATCAGCGTCGAAGCTGGAATTCAGCCGAAATGTTCGTTGCTCACGTAGTTTTGCCTACGCTCCGCTACTCCATTTCTAGCTTTATCCCATCTTCTCGGTACTGAAAACCGGTCTTTTTGAACATTCACTTTTAGACTGATAAAGGATTATATTGGGACTTCAACCCTCGGGAGGGCATTATGCAGCATTCGTTACGTATTTTTTCCGGTTCATCGAACCCTAAGCTGGCAGAACAGGTATGCGACAAGCTGGGTGTACAACTAGGCAAGATCAAACTGTCCCGGTTCAAGAGCGGAGAAATATACGTTCACTACGAAGAGACGATCCGCAACTGTGATGTGTTTCTGATTCAATCATTATCTCATCCGATCAATGAGTTGTTCGTTGAACTGCTCGTCATGATTGATGCAGCCAAAAGGGCTTCTGCCCGTACGGTAAATATTATTGTTCCTTATTACGGATATGCCCGTCAGGAACGCAAGTCTGCTCCGCGTGAGCCGATCTCGGCCAAGATGGTTGCGGATGTGTTAACTACTGCTGGGGCAAACCGGGTAGTTACCATTGATCTGCATGCAGCGGCAATTCAAGGATTTTTCAATATTCCTGTGGATCACATGACATCATTGGATCTCATCAGTGATTATTTGCTGAGTAAAGGGATTGAAAATCCGGTAGTTGTCTCCCCTGATGCGGGACGAGCCTCGATGGCAGAGAAACTGGCGAATCGTCTGGATTCACCTTTTGCCATTATGATCAAAAAGCGGCCAAGCCACAATGAATCGATCATTACGCACGTTATTGGGGATGTTGAAGGTCGAACTCCAATTATTATTGAGGATCTGATCGATACCGGAACGACAATTCTCAATGTTGTTGAAGGATTGAAGGAGCGAGGCTCCAAAAACGTATATGTATGTGCAACACATGGTCTGTTCTCGGACGGAGCTCTAAGTAAACTTAATCACCCGTCTATAGCCGAGGTGGTGGTCACAGACTCCATCGCACTGCCGGATGATCACCCAGAATGCTTCAAAGTGTTGCCCGTAGCTCCAATGCTTGCACGTGCTGTTCGCATTATTGTGGATGGCGGCTCCATGGCGACGCTGTTTAAAGATTCAGGGATTTAATCATGCAGCACAGATCTGTGCGAATCCAGGTGTATTGTACCGTGTTTGAGTGGTTTGCTGCTCAGCACGGTTTTTGTTTTTTTATGATGGATTAGGGTAAAGATGCGGATGAGTTAAGGAGAAGGAGGGAATCGATTACTGATTTGCTGCCTGGGGGCTTGTGCTATAATAACTTAAAATTGATTTTATGGCTGCGTATATAGGGAATTCAATCCCAGAGATGTAACTGATGTGATGAACAGTAGAACCACGGCTATTATACAACGGTGTCGTGGAGTGAGGAGTGGGGTCTATTGTCCCGGACTTGGTATTATCGTTTACTGTTTTCTTATTTTCCTATTTTCTTTCTTACCATGACCGTACTCATTTTTATCGCTTTTGTTTTCATTAATGACATCTCCAGGGAAGAAACAAGGAAAGCAGACCGTATCTCCTCCAGCTATTTGGTGGACAGTCTGGACCGAACGATCCGGGATATTGAGTTGTCGGTTATGGAAGCGGTGCAGAGTGAGCAGGCCTATAAGTACTATTTTAATAGCCAGAACCAGGTGGGCAAAGAGACCGTGTATAGCATTGCTCAAAACTTGCGTGAGCTGACGAGTTCCAACCCTTGGATCCAATCCATTTATTTGTATGATAAGAAAAATGAAAGCGTTTTAACATTAAGCGGCTCTAAGGAGGTAGATAGCTTTTCAGACAAGGCATGGATCGACCGAATCGACTCTGGTTCTCTTACTTCAGGCTGGCAGCCTGTCAGGGAATACGATGCAGGAGTTAATCAGCGTACGCCTATTCGGGTGTTGACGGTAGATAAGGATATGCCCTTGCCATTTGGCTCTGATGGGGTGCTTGTCATTAATATCAAGATGAGTAGCATCGAGCAGAGCATTGATAGTATGGTTAATGGACAGCTTTCTTTCATGAGCATTCTTGACCGTGGCGGTCAGGTTGTGTACGATGCGCATTCAGATCGTGAAGGTGCTGTAGAAGGCCAAGAGCTGAACACCCTTTCGCTGGAAAGATTGGGTTGGACGATCTCCAGTGGGATCAAGGAGGGGAACTTATATGGTTGGGTCTCGGTGGTTTCCTATGTATGGGTGATTATTGCGGTTGTTACCGTCATTTGTGCAATCGTCTATATTATCTATATCACTCGTCGCAACTATAAACCCATTCAGATTATTATGAATCGGATTGAGGCGCATCAGATTCGGGTGCTGGAGCAATCGGGCTCACGGACCGATGAGATGAAATTGATTGATGGCGTGTTAGAAAACCTGATTAACCATATGATGGATTCGGACAAAAAGAGCAGAGAAAACGTGCTGCTGCAGCGCAGCAAACTTTTTAACGATCTGCTGAATGGGGAGAATCTGGATCATGCGGTAGAGCGATTAAAGGATCTTTCCCCGTTAACTGGCGTGGATACTTCGTCATGCTTCGCTGTTGTGGTTGGCGAAATTAACCGATATGAGAAAGGATTCCAGGAACGGTTTACGAGAGGCGAGCAGAATACACTCAAATTTGCGTTAATGAATGTGCTGCAGGAGCTCTCACGCGATGCGGGTATGCAATGCTGGACCGAATGGGTCAGCTCAGATCAGATTGCGATCCTTTTCCTGTCCACAGACGGTAACGCGGATATGACGGAGCAAATTCGATTAGTTGCGGAGGAATGCCGATCCTGGGTTGAGCAGAATCTGCGTATATCATTGAGTTTCGGTATCGGACCGATCGCGGAGGGCATCAAGGCTATTCGTGAATCATACGTAGCGGCTGAGACTGTGATGCACCGCAGATTGCTGAGAGATGGTGATATCGCTCTGGCCGGGTATGGAGAAACCCAGCAGCAGCTGCTTGATACCTATACCTATTTGCAGATGATTGCTGATTTTGTTAAACGGTTTCGGATGTCGAGCAGTCAGTGGCGTGATCAACTGGAGGAGATCTTCGCGGCTTTTGAACGTGATAAGCTGCCAGATGATGAGATTCACTCCTTGATTCAGGCGATGCTACAGATGCTCAGCCGGGAAGTAGCGGTCATGTCCGAACAGCTGCAGGAGAAATTATCGGAGGAAAACATAAACAAGTGGTTGATGCTGATGAAAGAAGCGGAGACACTTGAAGGTGTCAAAGACATTCTGTTTGATGACCTGACGGACTTGTTCAGAACTTATGTGTCGGTAACTGAAACCAAGAGCTACAAAGCGATGGTCAATGAAATGAAAAACTATATCGAGGAACAGTTTGCGAATCCTGATCTTTCGCTGAAACATCTGAGCGATCGATTCCAGATTACCGGCAAACATGCAAGTTATTTGTTCAAGACAGAGTTCAATATGAAGTTTGTAGACTTTCTTACAGAATTGCGGATGAAGGAAACGGAGCGTCTTCTGCGGAGTACGGATCTTTCCCTACAGGACATTGCCTTGAAGGTGGGGTATGCCAATGGAATTACCTTGGGACGTGTATTTAAACGGGTTGAGGGTATTACACCGGGAGACTATCGCCGTATGAAACGTGAACATCACGATTCCGAGTCGTAATTCAAAGGCTCATGCTACGTATTATACCGTGCTAAGCACAGGGTGGAATTCATGCAGGTTTTTCTCAGGAGAAGCCATGTAGGAGTCCGCCTTTTTTGCTGCTAGTGTAAACCTATATTCCGTCTTGGAAGCTTGCGCTTATGCAAGAAATCCTTGATTTACGCCTGTTTTCGGGTCCTTTACGAATATAGTCAGTCTGCGAAAATCGTCGCTCGGGATAAACCATTATCCTTATGTAAGCGTTTCCGAAACGAGTTTATTGCCAGAGCGCGGAAAGATGTGGAATACTCTGGGCAAGCTTTAAACATTCACGCAATGCTAAGGAGATGACAAAATGACAGGAAAAGCAACCAAAGGGAGTCTAAAGAAATGGATGGGATTGGCGCTTACTATGGTAATGGGAGTTTCCTTGCTAGCCGGCTGTTCATCTGCATCGAATCAGGAATCAGAAGGCAGTGCATCAGGCAATGGCGAGCGTGTCACTTTAAAAGTGGAGGTGTTTGACCGCGGGAATAGTCCTTCACCTTATACCATTACGAATAACTATTTGTCCAAACTGATCCAGGAACGGTTCGGCGATCCGAATAACATTGATATACAATTCGTACCGATTCAGCGCTCGGAGGAAGTAACCAAGCTGAATGTCCTAATGGCGAGTAATACGGATGTTCCGGATATTGTATTTGTTTATGACTCAAGTGTATTTTATCGTTACGCCGAACAAGGCGGTCTGACTGATGTGGGAGAGTTGATTGATCAATACGGACCTAACCTGAAAAAATTCCTTGGCGAGGACACCCTTAAGTTTGGTCAATTAGAGGGCCAGCAGTTCGCAGTTCCTGGCAAACGTGCCATCACAGGCAGATATAGCTCTTATATTCGTCAGGATTGGCTGGATAAACTGGGATTGCCAGTACCGAAGACGACGGATGAATTGTATACCACTTTGAAAGCATTTAAAGATAAAGACCCTGGTGGACTTGGCAGCAAAAACATTCCAATGGGAATGGCACTGGCGCCAGCTCAGTTCGAAACGCTGATCTACTCATTCATCAAGCCGATCAGCGGAGATCTGACTTATGCCCAACGTTATGAATTGCCTCTCCATGAGGGCTTCAAGGATGCCATGAAGTTCATGAACAAGCTGTACAATGAAGGCTTGATCAGCAAGGACTTCAGTTTGGATGAAGATAAGGCCCAACTGGTGAAGGATGTACAGAACGGAAACATTGGCTACTGGTCTGAGGATGTCGACGCTATTTTCTATGCAGATGGCACTCTGGATAACTTGCTTAAAAATACGCAGGGCAGTAAAGTGCTTCCGGTTGATGCGTACACCAACGCAAACGTAGACAACAAACATATCAAATCCCGTTACGGTTCAAACGGCATGTACATCATGATTCCGAAGAGCAGCAAACGTTCGGTGGAAGCAATCAAATATTTGGATTGGATGGCATCAGACAATAATCTGATTGATATTTACAGCGGCGTGGAAGGAGAGAACTACGATTTGGTAGACGGAATTCCTGTTGTCAAAGAGGATGCTTCTCAGGAAGCGAAGGATCGTCTGTTCAACGCAGGGGATACAGCTATTATCTCAAATGGTAAAAATATCGGTGATCAGGCTATCAACGAAAAAGCATGGATCATGGGCTTCCCGCAAAATAATCAGGAAATGCTTAAACAGTCGATTGATATTGCTAACACCGATACGGTAGGACCCATCATTTTTGACAAACCGATTCAGGCAGAGATGAAGTACAGCACGGCGCTCAAAGATAAGCTTAATGTCATTATCGTAAAAACAGCAATGGCTAAACCGGAAGAATTCGACGCAGTGTATGAACGGGAAATGAATGATTTCATGTCCCTGGGCGGCACAGAATTGAAGAAGGAACTGAATCAAGCGGTTCAGGAGCTTGCTGCGAAGTAGCAGTCGGAGATATGTGTGAATGTACGAATCCAAAGTAATCCAACTTACACAAGCTTGATATCGGATCATTTATGAAGGGACTTGTGCCGTCGGCTGAGGTTAAGGCGGCACAGTGTTTCTTCGTTGTTAGGAGGAGACCGACTTGACCGCATACTTGAAGAGGTATTGGCAATTATACGCGTTGATTTCACTGCCCCTCATCTATTTCGTGGTGTTTCGCTACGGACCGATGTATGGCGTTCAGATCGCATTTAAAGATTTTAATCTGTTTCAAGGTATTAACGGCAGTGAGTGGATCGGTTTTGATGCCTTTCGCGAGGTATTCGGGATGCGAGATTTCTACACCACGTTGCGCAACACCTTTATGTTGAATTTTCTTGATCTGATCGTTTCGTTTCCTGCTCCCATTATATTAGCCATCATGCTCTATGAAATCCGGTTTAAATGGTTTCAAAAAATATCGCAGACGATTCTGTATATCCCTCATTTTATTTCGTGGGTCATTATTGGGGGAATTGTGTACCAGTTATTCGGCAACCAATCCGGTATGGTAAACGGTGTACTTGAAAGTATGGGCTTAAATCCGATTCCATTTTTGACGGAGAAAAACCCGTGGCTTGTGACCTACCTGTTCACAGGTGTCTGGCAAAGTGCAGGCTGGGGAACGATTCTATATCTGGCTGCGCTGACGGGTGTTAATAAGGAATTGTTCGAAGCGGCAGAGATTGATGGAGCGACACGGCTGAAGAAAATCTGGCATATAACCCTGCCAAGCATCAAGCCTACTATTGTTACTCTGCTCATTCTTAATTTGGGACATATGGTCAGCATCGGATTTGATCGTCCTTATATTATCGGGAACACGGCAGTACGTGAATATTCTGATGTGCTCAGTACCTTTGTATACCGGGTCGGGCTGGAATCGGGACAATATACGCTGGCAACCGTCGTTGGACTGTTCCAGGCAGTCGTGGGACTTATATTTGTACTCGGTTCGAACTATATATCGAAAAAGACAACAGGTGAAGGAATTCTTTAAAAGAACAGAAGGTACGCTTAGCTGCTTTATATGTATACCATCAGTAAAGGAGTTGTGCGCATATGAGTGAACGCACCTCAAACCGGATTTTTGATACCGTTATCATCCTGTTTATTAGCTTGTTCGTCGTGTTCTGTCTCGCTCCGTTTCTGCACACGATTGCCATATCATTAAGCTCCAATCGTGCCATTACATCGGGTGAAGTCACCATTTTTCCTAAGGAGTTCAATTGGGATGCGTATGTTAAGGTGTTCTCCGATCATTCGATGCTGTATTCCTTGGGATATACGACCCTGTTAACGATTGTGACAACGGTGTTATGCATGGTGTTCACAATCGCAGCTGCATACCCGTTGACCAAGAAAAAAATGAAGGGCCGCAAGCTTTTCATGTACGTGATCATCATTACGATGTTCTTTAGCGGGGGGATCATTCCTGAGTACTTGCTCATTCGTGACCTGCACTTGCTTAATTCGCCGTGGGCGCTAATTCTGCCAGGTCTGGTCAGTCCGTTTAACCTGATTATCCTGATCTCATTTTTCAATGGTATACCAGAAAGTCTGGAGGAGTCCGCTGAAATTGACGGCAGTTCACATCTGCATACACTGTTGAAAATCATATTACCGCTGTCAATGCCGGTCATGGCAACTTTGGCGTTGTTCTATGCTGTTGGCCGCTGGAATGGCTTTCAGGATTCCCTGATGTACATTAATGATCCTAAACTGTATCCACTTCAGCTCAAACTGTTCCAAATGGTGCAAAACAACATGGTGAGTGAGCTCACACAGATGGAAGGTGCCAACCGCGCTCCATTAACTCCGGAAAGTCTTAAGGCGGCCACCGTTATTTTTGCAACCGTACCGATTCTGCTCGTCTATCCATGGCTGCAAAAATATTTTGTTAGCGGTGCCATGCTTGGAGCTGTTAAGGGCTGATCATAGGTTTTCTTAAGCCAATCGTGATTAACGAGATGACAAGAATTATTGCGCCGAATATTCCGTTCATCGGCATTTGTTTGGAGGGACTGGACATGTACAGACAACTGGTGGAAAGCAATGACAGAGCAGTGCAAAAAGGGATATCGCGGCAAGTGCTTGATCCGGACAGCCGCTATTATGGAGGAACGATTGACCCCTCTACAGGTATCGCCTGGGTCAACCATACGACCGGAACACCTACGGACATGTGTTACTGGGGAGCTGCACTCGCCAATCCGGATTCGATCTATTATCGGGATGAAGATCTGTTAAATCGTCTGCAGCTTGCATCGGAGTACGTACTCCGTAATCAGCATGCAGACGGCTCCATCTCCCCCGGTTGGACCAATTCCCATTCTCCGCCGGATACCGCATTTCTTGTCGTGGGATATGCCCAGTTATATCAACTTCTTCAGCAGCAAGACTTGGAGCCATTGCAACCTGTGCTGGACAATATGCGCCTGTTTCTGGAACGAACTGCTCCAGTCTTGCTGACTGGAGGCTGTCATACGCCGAATCATCGCTGGGTGCTATGCGCGGCGCTCGGTTTCCTGCATCAATTGTTTGACCTGGAGGAAGCTGTGCAGCGTGCAGAGCAGTGGCTGGCTGAAGGTATGGATATTACGCCTGATGGGGAGTGGACTGAACGAAGCAACGGAATCTACAGCGCGGTTAGCGACATCATGCTGATTCATGCGGCACGCCTGTTGAACCGTCCCGAATTGCTGGACCCGGTGAGACTCAATCTTCGTATGATGGTGTATCTTGTACATCCAACAGGTGAGGTTGTTACAGAATACTCAGGTCGCCAGGATCTGGGGAGCGTGCATGATTTATCACCGTATTACTTGCCGTATGCCATTATGGCTCGGTTGGACGGTGATCCGATCTTTGCCGGCATGGCCGATTGGGCTGGAGAAATGTTAACAGATCCCGGCGTCTGCTCGGTCAATGCGCTCGTTCGGCTGCTGCTGGAGCCTGAGCTTCAGCAGCAGGCTGGTAAGGCACGGGAACAGCTGCCTGAGCGGTACGAGATCATACTGAACGAACGATTTGTGCGGGAGGGCTATTTACAGCGAATGGATTCGGCAGGTCATCATGGACACATCTCGCACAGCCGGTTGCATACGGACTTCGGCGCACCTGTAGCACGTATTCGTTCCGGTAATACAAGTGCGACTGTAATGACGGAGGTGCCTTCATTCTTTGCCCTTCGTCATGGTGCCGTACGTCTGCTGGCCGTTCAGTTGGCCTCCTATTTTAATCCAGGGTATGTGCCGATGCAGCATATGTCTCGATTGCCAGCAGGTTACCGTCTGACGGGCGAACAGAGGAAAGGCTATTACGGCCCGATCCCGGATAGCCAACTGCCTGAGACGGCGGGAACAGCTATCAGTCCGTGGTATTTGTTGCCCCATCAGAGTCGAGATCTCACCCATGAACAGACGTTCCTTGTACAGACGGAAGTATTAAGAACGGAAAATGGCTGGACCCTGAAGCTGGCGGGAGAGCAGCCGGAGCAGCTTATGGTGCAGCTGTCTTTCGTGTTCGGCAGCGAGGGCGAGCTTTCCCAGGGGGAATTGCTTGAGACAGATGAAGGCCATTATCTGTGGAAGAGCGGCACATTGCGTTATTCCTGTGGAGATGACTGGATTGAGCTGACCGGAGGCGAGGTAGGGCATTTGGCAGCAACCGTACGTGAGGCAAAGCTGCCAAATAAGTGTAAGGTTGTACTGGTTAACTTTATGACCCCTTTCCACAAGACAGTTCATATCTCTCTTTCGCCATCCATGGCGTTGAAGCTGTAATTCTGATGAATCTCTCTATAAGGAAGAGTACATGAAGCAAAAAGATGACATTTCATTCGAAAGGGATGAGGGGGTGTCATCTTTTTTTGCGCATTTTTGGCATAAACGACATGAAACTACATATTGAGAAGTGGGCCTTAAGATGTGGTATACTGGAGAGTATGAATGAAAGCAAAGAGGAGGTGCCTTGGAAGATGAAGGGCAAGCTACTGCGGGCTGAGGGACACCTTGCCAATGTAATACCGATTCACTTGGATGCTTCTTTCTTTTTTGAGAGAGCTGTCCGCTCGCTGGACCGTAATCACGTCGACAAGGCATTAAAATATTTTCGTAAAGCTGTTGAATATGAGCCGGAAAATCCGGTGAATCATTGTAATATGGCGGGTATATTATCAGAGAAGGGGGATTACGAGGCTTCCAATGCCGTTCTTGCGCATGTGCTCGACGTGGTAGATCCGTCCATGACGGAATGTTATTTCTACATGGCGAACAATTATGCGAATATGGATCGGTTTGAAGAAGCTGAGCAAGCGCTTGTTACGTATTTGGAGGAGGATACCCAAGGTCAGTTTATGACGGAAGCGGAAGAGATGATGGAGCTTCTTTACTACGAGCTGGATCGACCAGCCAAACTGAACCGGATCAAATCACGTAAGGGTGTCGTTGAACACGATCAGGCGCGGGAATTGTTGGAACAAGGGAAGTTTGCACAGGCGGCTGAGCTGCTGGAAGGCATGTCACCCGAGTATCCTGATTATTTGGCTGCTCGCAACAACTTGGCGCTTGCCTATTATTATATGGGGCTGTTTCCCAAGGCGAAAGAGACGATTGCCGAGGTACTGGAGCAGGAGCCTGGTAATTTGCATGCACTGTGTAATCTGGCGATCTTTCATCAGAACGAGAATCGAGCCGACCAAGTGCTGCTTCTGATCAAAAAATTGCGTGTCATCGTGCCTTTCCAGCACGAACAGGTCTACAAACTGGCTACCACGATGGGTATCCTGGGTCAACATGATACGGCTTATGTACATTTCCGTCGCCTGTTGAAGGATGAAGAAACCGCTGCGGACCCAGCTCTCGCACATTATGCAGCAGTCGCAGCTTATAATACCGAACGTTACGATTCCGCTGAACGTCTGTGGCGTCATGTAGGCAAGCTGGATCCAGGTTCGGAAGTATCCCGGTACTATCTGTCGGGTCTTGAGGCTGTGAGACAGGGAGAGAAAGATCCGGAGAAACTAAGTTATCACTATCATCTGCCATTTGACGAGCAATTCAGACAATGGGAGAACTATGGCAACGGCATACCTGAAGAGATGAAAAATGATCCCTTGATCCGTTCCTCTTTCTTCTGGGCGTTGCGACATGGGGATCGGGCAACTAAGCTCCAGGTCATTCATGCTCTTGGCATGATTGGTGATTACGAGGTGCAGCAGGCGCTGCAATCCTTTATCGAGGAACCTGGTGAAGATCAGGATCTGGTGGAAGCCGCTCGTTCCGTATTAAACGGTCTTGGTTCAGAAGGAACTAAGCAGGATGATTCTCCTGTTCTGCGACCGCTAACTGCGTTGAGCAAACGCACTATTCCGAAGATCGAGTCGATGACGGAACAAACGGAGACGAAAGCTTCTTCGCATTGGCAGGCGGTCGTGGACCGTGCGTTACAGATGTCTGAAGCCAAAGCCGAATTGCAGCAAGAAATGGAGCGGTTGTGGACCGACTATGTATCTCGCGTACACCTGGAGGTGCCTGGCACGAAGCAAATTGAAGGCTTGGCTGCGGGATTGGAATATCTGGCTGCTAAAATTCATAGTCGTCCAGTGACCTACCAAAGCATAGCCGACCGGTATGGCATATCAGCTGCCACAGTCAGCAAATATGCACGGCAAATCAATAAAGTGTGCAATTCCAACCCACCGGTCCAGTAAATGTTCCTTGAAATTCTCGCTTTGGGATAGACTTCATTGCGTGAAGGATACATAAGCCTGGAAAACGGGTAAACTTAACGAATAGGTCTCGACATGCCTGTAGGATATCATCATAGCAAGTTAGTCGCCACTCAACACACTCTCAACCTTATTAAGGAGGCTGTATCTATATGTCTAAATACAGAACGATTGTGATCGGAACCGGACCTGCGGGTCTGACAGCAGCGATATATCTGGCTCGTGCTAATCTTAACCCACTGGTTATCGAAGGTCTTCAGCCGGGTGGTCAATTGACGACGACAACGGAAGTTGAGAATTTCCCTGGTTTTCCGCAAGGCATTATGGGTCCGGAACTGATGGACAATATGCGCAAGCAAGCGGAGCGTTTTGGAGCTGAGTTCAAAAATGGTTGGGTGGAAGAAGTGGATTTCAGTAAACCGCCCTTCAAGGTTAAAGTTGGAGGCATCGGTGAACTGGAAGCCGAATCAATCATTATCTCTACCGGTGCATCGGCCCGTTATCTCGGTATTCCCGGAGAGCAGGAGAATGTGGGACGTGGGGTAAGTACATGTGCCACCTGTGACGGATTCTTTTTCCGTGGTAAAAAGATCGTCGTTGTTGGCGGTGGAGACTCCGCTATGGAGGAAGCCAGCTTCCTGACCCGTTTTGCAACAGACGTTACCTTGGTTCACCGCCGGGACGAATTACGTGCATCGAAAATTATGCAGGATCGGGCTCGCAGCAACGAGAAGGTGAAATGGGCTTTGAACCGTACACCGCTCGAAGTTGTGCCTGAGGCTCTTGGTGTTAAAGGGCTTAAGGTACGCAATAACGAGACTGGACAGGAAGAATTGCTTGAAGCCGATGGCGTATTCATTGCCATTGGACATACACCGAATACGGGTTTCCTGAGCAACCAGATTACTTTGGATGAACACGGCTATGTTGTCGTTAAACCGGGTACAACCGAGACCAACATTCCGGGTGTGTTCGCCTGTGGTGATGTTCAGGATACGAAGTATCGTCAGGCCATTACAGCAGCAGGTTCAGGGTGTATGGCCGCAATGGACTGCGAGAAATTCCTTGAAGGCAGTATTGTGCATGACTGGAGCGAAACACTGGATAAGTAAGCATGAAAAGGGTATGGTTTGGCATAAATTAAGTAGAAGAGACAACGGGAAGTCTCATAATGTGAGAAGCCGGAAGGCTTCTCTTTTTTTGAAACCAAAGTGGGCATGAGATCGTATACATAATGGGCATATTAGCTGTGAGGTGAAGACTTTGGGGGAAATGATAAAAGATTGGTTACAGAATGCAACAGTGCGGCGATTTTTGATCCTGCTGTTGTTTTGTTTGGTTCTATTCAGCATGGGGAGTATGCTGCACATGATTTTGCTGTTATTCCTGGTGACCTATGTCATGAACAGGTTGCAGCATTTTATCACAGAGAAGTTGAATCGTTTATTTCCGGTTAACTATAAAGTTGTAGTCATCCTGCTCTATCTTATCGTTATTGCAGCCATTGTACTGGGCATCTCCAAGTATTCACCACGAATTGTGGATCAGGTCGTTCAGTTAACGAATGAGATCATGAAATTTCTTGATACCGCTGACGGAGATAATTTTGCTTCCAAAATTGCCGGTTATCTTCAATCGTTCGATATCAAAAACTATACCAACGATGCATTGAAGTATATTTTTGCGTTAAGCAAATGGTTGGAGTTCATTCTGTTGGTTATCATCCTGAGTCTGTTCTTCTTGTTGCAGAAGCGGGAGATTTCCAAGTTTACCTCCAAGTTCAAAACAAGCAAAATCGGCTGGTTCTATAATGAAGTGGCCTATCTCGGAGATAAGTTTGTATCTTCTTTTGGTAAAGTAATCGAGGCACAATTGATGATTGCTGTGTTTAATACGGCTTTGACGATCCTAGGATTATGGATACTTGGCTTCCCGTACTTGTTCGCCTTGACCATTCTGGTGTTTATGCTGAGTCTGGTACCCGTTGCGGGGGTTATCATCTCACTAGTTCCGCTGTGTCTGATCGGTTATCAACTGGGAGGATTACAGCTCAGCGTGATCGTGATTATTATGATCATCATCATTCATGCGCTGGAAACGTATTTCCTGAATCCGAAGCTGATGGCTCACAAAACCAAATTGCCGATGTTTTACACGTTTATCGTACTGATTCTGTCTCAACATTTCCTGGGGATCTGGGGGCTTATCATCGGTATACCGATCTTTGTCTTCCTGCTCGATATTCTGGACGTCAACAAGATGGAAAAAACGGAAGAGCCCGTACGTGTGGAAACGAAGCTGTGACCAGTAGCTGAATAGCTGCTGAAGGTATAGGTTTAGGTAATGTTCATAAAAGTAGAGAAACGCCTCCTGTTATGGGAAGGCGTTTTTCTCTGTCCATATTCACTGGAGGAGGTATGGTTGGTATGTAATTAGTCCAATTGTTGGTGCTTATGAACCGAGCGCACTAGTCTCTACAACCATCCTTTCTGCTCTGCAATACTGACGGCTTCCATGCGGTTTTTGGCATCAAGCTTGTTAAAAGCTTCAGACAGGTAGTTGCGCACAGTACCATAGGAAAGATGAAGCGAGGCAGCGATAAGATTGGCATTCATGCCAGTGGCTGCGAGCTTAAGCACTTCTTTTTCACGTTCAGTTAACGGATTCGTTTCTTTGGCTGCACCAAAAACGAGCTCTGGGGAAACCTCTCGTCCACCACTCATGACCCGTCGAATAGCTCCCGCCAAACGATCGCTTGGTTCGTCCTTGAGCAAGTATCCCTGTACCCCGGCCTGAATAGCACGCTCCAGAAATCCCGGACGGGCAAAGGTAGTGAGGATGATAATACGGCAGGGCAGACCGAGCTGTTGTATACGTTCTGCTACGTCCAGGCCACTCATAACAGGCATTTCAATATCCATAAGACACAGATCTGGTTGGAGGGAACCAATCTGCTTCAGAGCTTCCTCTCCATTACCTGCTTCACCGATGACCTCTAAATCATCTTCAAGGTCTAACAGTGACGCAAGTGCACCTCTCAGCATGCGTTGATCTTCAGCAATCAAAATACGAATCATGCTCTAATTCCTCCTTGGTGTTCAGTGGCGATCAAGGGAAAGGAAAAGACAAGGTGGGTTCCTCCAGAGTCCGAGGAAATCTGGAGGGAGCCGTCGATGAGGTTCAGTCGTTCAGACATGCCTTTTAGGCCATTGCCTTGATGTTCATCTGGACTAATGCCATTACCGTTATCTTTAACCCGTATGCTTATGCCATCATGCGTTCGTTCCAGCTTAATTACACAGCAAGTGGCTTTGCTGTGTTTTACAATATTCGTTACGGCTTCAAGTAGACAGAGGCTCGCCATGTTCTGGGTTAGATCGGGAACATCATGAAATGGGCCCTGTTCTCCTGCTAATTGAAGCTCGATATCAGCACTCTTCAACATTTCTTTGGCATCGGTGAGTGCTTCAACCATGCTGATTGCCCGCATGTCAGAGACAAGCTGGCGTACTTCCCGCAATGCCGCACGGGAGGTGCGCTCAATCTCCCGTGCTTCCTGTAAGGCACGTTCGGGATTTTTGACAATGAGTTTGGCAACCAGCTCACTCTTCAGTGTGATCAGCGAGAACGTATGTCCCATGGTATCATGCAGATCCCTGGCAATTCGCATTCGCTCTTCACGTTTAATTAATTTCTTGATATGCTGCTGGGCTTCATCCAGCTGGGCCTCCAGCTTTTGTCGATCCAGCATGGAACGGATCCCGAAGGGTGAAGCAAGCATAATGAGATAAAATGGCGCAAAAAACATGAGTTGATAAGCGCTAAGGTATTGAATTTTTAAAGCAATTGGAATGGTCTGGATAATGGCGAATATGACCAAAAACATTCGGAACTGACGTTTCTCCGTGTACCATCCGATAAAATTGGCTGTGAAAAATCCGAGGAAAAACATATTGGGATCAATCACCAGGCTTAGTACCAGAACGCAAAGCATCTGTAGGCTAAGCCAATAGGAGAAGAGTGAGGTACCTGATGTCATGTAGAGCTGCCGATAAGTCAGGATAAATACGATGAAGGAGGTTACGCCGATGTACCACTCATGTCCCTGTGCGTTCCACAAATAATAGATTGGCATAGCCAGATAGATCATCCATATATACGGGTAAAATCCATATCGCTTTGGGAAAATCTCGAAATGCTGAAGCATATTTGAAGATTACGCCTCCCTTTGTTTATTACGGATATATGTGGATAGTAACATAAATCCAACCAGATATGCTGCCAAAAGTAGGATATCGCGTAGGGCAGGCACGCCTCCGGCTATAATAACCCACGCTCCATTTCCAAAGCTATGAGAGGGAAGCCAGTTGCCCATCTGTCGTAACCAGCTCGGCATAATGTCAAGAGGCATCCACATCCCGCCCAGCAAGGCCAGAGATAGATAGAGAGCGTTGCTCAATCCACTGGCGGTGTCCACCCGTCGGAATGTTCCTATACAGGTACCAAGGGCAAGAAAGGGGAGAGAACCAGCCAGAATCCAAAGGGCGGAGCTGATCCATTGAGCAGGAGGAAGTGATACACCATTAATCAGGAATCCAGCTGTAAAGATGACGATGATGGAAAACAGGTGCATTATCGTTTGTCCTACCATTTTTCCTCCAAAATAAATCGAGTTGGGTAACGGAGTCACTTGCAAGTAAGCGACCCAACCCTGTGCTCTTTCTTGGACAAGTCGGATACCGAGTGTCATGATTGAGGATCCCATGATGCTGAAGCAGGTCATAGACATCAAGTAGTGGGCATTCCATTGTTCTGGATCTGTTGTTCCTGTAGTGAAGATGCGCGTATAAAGAAAATAGAAGGCGACGGGCATCATTAAGGACCAGAAAATAAAGTAGACATTGCGGGACATGCGGAGCATTTCAACACGAGATTGAGCGAGAAGCATCAACATATCAAATTTCCTCCTTCATGCTTTCCATCAGGTTTGCATAGGCATCGTCCAGCTGTCCGGTTTCAATTCGGATGTCACTAACGGGAATCCGGCGTTCAATGAGGTGACGGAGCAGCACATCTGTATTTTTGGTGTGAAGAATGCAACGATCTTTGTGATACTCGATCCCATCCACATCAGGCAAATCTTCAATTTGTGCACAGACATCGGCTACGGATGCCATCTCCGTGTTGGACACATCATCATTGGTGAACATGCTATGCGTAGTTGAAAAGGAAATCGTTCGTATTGTGATTCCGGCCTTGATATTCCCTGGTGTTCCGTCTGCAACAATGGTACCTCGGTTAAAGAGAATGATTCGATCCGCTACTTCATCTGCTTCATGGAGGTAGTGCGTTGTGAAGATTACGGTTTTACCCTCCTGTGCCAGCTGGCGGATTCGTTCCCAGAAATGTCTCCTTGTTTCCGAATCCAGTCCGACTGTAGGTTCATCAAAGAATAGAATTTCGGGATTACCTGCCATGGCGAGGGCAAAATTCAGGCTGCGCTTTTGTCCGCCGGACAGCTTCTCTGCTCTTTTATTTAAGTCGGCTGGAGGGAGTCCCGTCAGTTCTTCGATATGGTCTGCATGAAGCGGTGCTGGATAATAGCTGCGTACCATGCTTATAATCTCTCGAACGGTAAGCCCATCCATTACACTCACATCCTGCAGCATGACACCAATCTTCTGTCGAACCTGTTTGTGATTCGGTTTTTGGCCAAGCACAGTCACAAGTCCTGATGTAGCAGTGGACAAGCCGAGCATCATTTTCATGGTTGTTGTTTTGCCGGCACCATTAGGGCCAAGGATCGAAACAATCGAACCACGGTTGATCTCTAAAGAGATATGGTTGACAACTTCTTTGGTGCCGTACCTTTTGCTTACCTGTTCCATCTTTATAACGGGTGAGCTCATCTTGAATCACGTCCTTGTTCTGTTCTAGAAGATATTTCCATCTTACCGAACTGTCTGAGACGTGATTAGTAAGGATTGTCATGAAATTCAGATGACAATTGTCATCTTTTACGCATGGAACGAGTGGATATGCAATATCATGAGTTGAGGCTTCCTCCTCTATGGAGGAAGGAATGAAGCCTGCGTTTTTAATAGAGACAAATGAGGTTGTATACGTATTCAAAAATAGCCTGTGATGTTGTTCACAATAGCGAGGAAGCTAATCACAGCAAAGGTCTTATCGTCTTGACCCAGGCGTATCCTTCAATTATAGTTGGTACGTAGGATTAAACTATTATAGATAGATAAAGGTGGCTTGTAGCATGTCTGAGAAAATCTACGTTGGGGTCGATCTCGGCGGAACAGCAATCAAGGTCGGTATATGTGATGAACACGGTCAGCTTATGCATACGTATGAAGGACCGACTGAAGTGGATAAGGGCGTTGACACGGTCATTGCCAACATCGAGAAGTATGTCCGTCATATCGTTGCTGAATCGCCTTACAGCTGGGAACAGCTTGAAGGTGTAGGAGCAGGAGTGGCTGGGTTCACCAATGTACGCGAGGGAATTATCGTTCTTGCCCCTAACATTGGATTTCGGAATGTAGCCATTCGTTCGATTTTGGAAGAACGTCTGGGCAAGCCAGTCAAAATAGATAACGATGCAAACGTGGCTGCACTGGGTGAAGCTTGGGCAGGTGCTGGCAAGGGTGTGGACAACTGTGTATGTTATACGCTTGGTACAGGCGTTGGTGGCGGACTGATCTTGAACGGCAAGATCTATCAAGGTTTCTCCGGTATGGCTGGTGAGCTTGGTCATGTCAGTGTTGTTCCTGATCTGGAAGCCATTCAGTGCGGATGCGGCAAAATGGGATGCGTGGAAACTGTATCTTCAGCAACCGGAATTATTCGTATGGCCAAAGACGCTGTAGAGCGTGGAGATCATACATCACTGGCACTCGTGGACAAGATTGCAGCTAAAGAAGTATTTGATGCAGCTAAGGAGGGCGATGAAGTTGCTCTTCGTATCGTCAATCGTGCAGCGTTCTATCTGGGCAAATCAATGGCGGCTGTAGCGGCTGTGATTAACCCTGAGATGTTCATTATCGGTGGCGGTGTATCCAAAGCGGGTAATATTTTGTTTGATGAAGTACGGACTGTATTTGCGAAACTGACACCTGAACCGCTGCAAGAAGGGGTTAAGATTCTTGAAGCAACGCTTGGCAATAATGCAGGTATTGTTGGCGCGGCAGGTCTTCTCTTGCGTTCCTAGTAACCTCGTAACAGTATAATCCGACAGCAATATGATAAGGAGGGGACATTTATGCTTGAAGGTGAAGTTTCACCGGGCACAGGCGCCACGCTCATTATCATTACGGGCATGTCCGGAGCAGGCAAGACGATTGCAGTACAAAGCCTGGAGGATCTTGGTTTCTTCTGTGTGGATAATCTTCCACCGGTATTGATTCCAAAATTTGCGGAGTTGATTGAGCAATCGAACGGCAAAATTGGCAAGGTCGCACTGGTTATCGACCTTCGCGGTCGTGAGTTCTTTACGGCTTTGTCCGAGTCACTGAACTATATTAAAGATCATTTTACCATTCATTGTGAAATATTATTCCTGGACGCGACAGACTCTGTATTAGTCCAGCGCTATAAGGAGAGCAGGCGCAGACATCCACTGGCTCCTGAGGGCATGCCGCTGGACGGCATCCGGCTGGAACGTAAGATGCTGGAGGAACTCAAAAATTCCGCCACTCAGGTACTGAATACCAGTACGATGAAGCCTGCTCAATTGAAAGAGCGCATCATATCCCGCTTTTCTCATCTGGAAAGCCATATGCTGTCGGTAAATATTACGTCGTTTGGGTTCAAATACGGTATTCCTATCGATGCGGATCTGGTGTTTGATGTTCGTTTCTTGCCAAATCCGCATTATATTGAACATTTACGTCCGAATACGGGACAGAATAGTGATGTATATGAATATGTTATGAAATGGCCGGAGACGCAGGCGTTTCTGACCAAGCTGCTGGATATGCTGCATTTTCTGATTCCGCAATACCGGAAGGAAGGCAAAAGCCAGGTTATTATTGGAATCGGCTGTACCGGAGGCAAGCATCGTTCGGTAGCAATATCGGAATATTTGGGCAAAATGTTGGGAAGCAGCGAAACTGAGGCTGTCACCGTGAGCCATCGCGACGCCGACCGGGACCGTCATTGAAGAGGGTGAAGGGATGAAAGAAGCCGGACCACGAAGAGAACGTCCGAGAATTGTAGTCATGGGCGGCGGAACCGGATTATCCGTGATGCTGCGCGGTTTGAAGGAAAAGCCGCTGGACATCACGGCCATCGTGACGGTGGCGGATGACGGAGGGAGTTCGGGCATCCTGCGTAATGAGTTGCAAATGCCGCCTCCGGGCGACATTCGTAACGTACTCACGGCGCTAGCAGATGTAGAACCGTTATTGTCGGATATGCTGAATTATCGCTTCAATACAGGCGCGGGGCTTGCAGGCCACAGCCTGGGTAACTTGATTTTGGCTGCAATGACGGATATATCGGGCGACTTTGTGACCGCTGTGCGGGAACTTAGCCGCGTGTTTGCCGTTCGGGGTGAGGTATTACCCGCAGCCGGGCAGGCCGTTATACTGCATGCAGAGATGGAGGACGGATCGATTGTTACGGGCGAGTCCAAGATCCCTGAAGCTGGCTTACGGATCAAACGCGTTTTCCTTGAACCGGATCACGTGGAGCCGTTGCCAGAGGCTGTTGAGGCTATTCGTCAGGCAGACGCCATCCTGATTGGACCAGGTAGTCTCTACACGAGCATTCTGCCCAATCTGCTTGTACCTAAGCTGGCTGAAGCTGTCGTTGAAGCTGACGCAGTAAAAATGTTTATTTGTAATGTGATGACACAGCCAGGAGAGACGGATAATTACACGGTGAGTGACCACCTCAAGGCGGTACATGAACATGTAGGACAACAAATTTTCGACTATGTCATTGTAAATAATGGTGATATTCCGCTGCAAGTGCAGAATAAGTATGCGGAAAAAGGAGCTAAACCAGTTGTGCTGGATATGAATGTGCTGAAGAGTGCCGGCTATCAAGTGGTTGCGGATACGTTGGTCCTATTCCGGACTTATCTGCGTCATGATGCCGACAAGCTGAGCCATCACATCTATCAACTTGTACAAAATTGGATGTTACGGAAGAGGTGAAGTCCCATGTCGTTTGCAGCACAGACCAAAAAAGAACTAACGATGATCGAAAGCGAACCGTGCTGCGAAAAGGCGGAACTTTCAGCCCTCATCCGTATGCTTGGTGCGGTGCAGTTATCGAATAAAAAAGTCATCTTGGATATTTCGACGGAGAATGCCGCCATTGCAAGACGGGCATACTCTCTGCTTAAAAAGCATTTTCAAGTGCATACGGAATTGCTTGTCCGCAAAAAAATGCGGCTGAAAAAGAACAATGTATATATTGTTCGGATTCCAACCATGGTACAGGTGATTTTAAAAGATCTGTACATTGTTTCTGAAGGATTTCTGTTTACTCCCGGGATCAGTGGAGAGCTGTTCAAAAATAACTGCTGTAAACGTGCTTATCTTCGAGGAGCATTTATGGCAGGAGGCTCGGTCAACAATCCCGAAGGTTCATCCTACCACCTGGAGATTGCATCCATGTACGAGGAGCACTGTCAGGCCCTGGTGGACCTGGCGAATGAATTTCATCTCAATGCCCGGTGTATAGAACGCAAAAAAGGATTTATCCTATACATTAAGGAAGGCGAGAAAATCATTGAACTGCTCAGTATCATTGGTGCACATCAGGCTCTTTTCAAGTTCGAGGATGTGCGTATCATGCGAGATATGCGTAATTCCGTCAACCGAATCGTCAATTGTGAGACGGCGAACCTGAACAAAACGATTGGAGCAGCCGTCAGACAGATCGATAACATCAGATTGTTGCAAAAGGAAGTTGGTCTGGAGTCGTTGCCCGAAAAGCTTCGTGAAGTGGCTGAAGTCAGACTTGCCCATCCGGATATCAACTTGAAGGAAGTAGGCGAACTGCTTAAGGGTACAGTAAGTAAGTCCGGGGTGAATCACCGGCTTCGCAAGATTGATGAGTTGGCAGAGAAGGTTCGTACCGAGCGTTATGGTTAAATGAAGGGTAGGGCTACTAGCAAAACTGATTGCTTTGGTTTTCGCCTAAAGGTCAACTTAAAGTCAGCCTGTAAAGATCTTGGAGAGCTGCTCAGGTGTAATGAGGTGATGTAAAAAGGCTAAAATGGGTCATAATAATGACATCCAATCACCCTGAGTTTTTTCTTCTAGTGTCCTGCTCTGGTTATATGGTATAATGTTATAAATATAATTGTGTATTTAATGTCCAGATTTCATAATAGGGGGTAAGTTTCCATGACAAAGCACCCGGTAGTTGTCCGTTTGAAAACGGGTCTCCATGCCAGACCTGCGGCACTGTTCGTTCAAGAAGCGAATAAGTACTCATCTGAAGTGTTCGTCGAGAAGGACGACAAAAAAGTAAATGCAAAAAGTATCATGGGGATCATGAGCCTTGCAATCAGTACTGGTACGGAAATCCAGATTAGTGCAGAAGGCGCGGACGCCGAACAGGCTGTAAACGCTTTAGTTAGTCTGGTAAGCAAGGAAGAGCTTGAGAACCAATAAGATATGATTTGAACTCAATGAAGAAGTCCCGAAAGGGGCTTTTTTGCGTTTTATGACTGTCAAGTGCAACATTATGGAATTAAGCCCGTCTGTTAGGTATCAAATCGATTTGAGTTTGTGATGTTAAAACTTAAGGAGGCTAACGTAATGGGTAAATTATGGATGAAACCGCTGGGCGCGGTGATGGTCGCAGGTACATTGCTAGTAGGAGGTACTGCTTGGGTGGCACCTAGTAACTATGCATATGCTGCTGAGGTACAGGGGGTACAGCAAAACGTGATTAACGTTGTGGGTACAGGTGAGATTCAGGTGAAGCCTGACATCGCTTATCTTTCCATTGGAGTGAACAGTACGGCAGATACCGCAGCCTCTGCGCAAAAAGCGAATGCAGCGAAAATTCAAAAGGTTAGCAATCTGCTGAAAAGTACGTGGAAAATCAGTGCGGATGATATTCAAACCAGCCAGTTCTACGTACAGCCTGACTACACGTATAGTGAAAAAGACGGACAGAAGATCAAAGGGTACACAGCTCATCACACATTGACTGTAACTTACCGGGAGATGGACAAGATTGGTGAACTCCTGGATGCTGCATCCCAAGCTGGTGCCAACAATATTGAAAATGTACGTTTTACGGTAGAAAAACCGGAGAGCTTTGAAGCTCAGGTAATTGAAAAAGCTGTTGCTAATGCTGATGTAAAAGCTGGAGCTATTGCAAAAGCGGTTAAACGTCAACTGGGTGCTGTTCTCTCCGTGAGCCAAGGTGACGCCAATGTACCTGTGTTCTATGCAAGTGAGGCTTTGATGTCCAAAGCAACAGCTGATTCTGCTGGTAGCACAGAAATTGAAACAGGACAGGTTAAAGTAAGCACAACGCTGAATATTACTTATGAAATGAAATAAGTGAAGTAAAGTAAATAAAAGCTGGATGTCCGTTAAAAAATATGCTTGAGCGGGCGAAAGGCAATAATGACAAAGACGTTGTCCATCGGACAGCGTCTTTTTTGTTATAAAGGCGCACTTTGATGAAGTTTGGAAAGAAGAGGTGAAATATGACGAAATGAATTGCTGGTTTTTGGTATCTTTTTTGTCCATTTGTTCGTAACAAAACCTTCATTATAGACATCTGGATCGAACAACATTGTAACTGGAGCTGTAAACCTTTCCGCAATTGGGTTAATTATAATAAAGAGGTGAGCGTATGAGGCATACGATCAAATCAGGATACATACGCAATGACACTCAAATTTGAATTCGAGAGAGGAGTTTTATATATGACATCATGGAAAAAATGGACTAGTGCACTACTGGCGGCAGGAATTATTGTGGGGAGCGGGGCTGTATGGCAGGATAGTTCTGTACAGGCAGCTTCAGTATCCACGAAAGTGACAACACCTACTGAGGTAACTCTGAAGTCGGGGGGCAAAACTCTTACTCAAAAAGGGCTCCTTCAAGGTGGCTCCACTTGGGTATCGCTTACCGCAGTGAAAGATGTTGCAGGTGGAAGCTTGAAATATGATGCAAAGGCTAAGGAGTACTCCTTAACGGCAGCTAATAATACGATGACCATCAGCCTGATTGATGGGGCACCGAGTGTTAGAATTAATAACTACTATCCACAAGTGGAAGCGAAGCTGATCAATGGCCGATTGTATATTCCGTTTTCTGCAATGAGAGATTATTTGGGTGTTCAGGGCAACTGGGATGGCAAAGCCAAGACACTGACGCTGAGCAAAGTGAAGCAAAATAGCGTGACAGTCAAAGCGGCAACAGTGAAAGTCAGCATCAAGAACGCTGAAGTCGATATTCAATATCCTCAGGTTAGCGGACTGGCTAACGATAAAGCAGAAGCAGCTATCAACAAGGTGCTGAAAGATGAAGTCGATGCTTTTGTAGCAGATCTCAAAAAACAAACTAAGGAATTTGGTGACGCAGCAGCGAACCGTCCATATGCATTTGAGAGTTCTTATGTCGTGACATACAACGAAAATGGTGTGCTTGGACTCATTACGCAAAGTTATCAGGACTATGCAGGTGCACATGGCATGACTTTCCGTTCAGGTCACACCTTTGCTCTGGATTCCGGCAAGGAATTGAGTCTGGATGATGTAATTCAAAATAACAAAACTGTGCGTCAGACAGTAAGCAAAAAAGTCGGAGATCAGCTTAAAGCTAGCGGTGGTTACCTTGAAGGCTATAAAGGCCTGAATAAAGATCAGGATTTCTATGTAACACCAACAGGTGTAGTTGTATTCTTCCAGTTGTATGAGTATACAGCTTATGCGGAAGGCTTCCCAGAATTTCCGTTCACATACAAAGAGTTGCTTCCTAAAGGCACAGAGCCGTTCAGTGGCTTAACAGCAAACAAGTAAAGTATTAGATTTTCATTTCGTTGAAATGATGGCTAATAGCGTATGCGTATGCTCGGTTCGTAAATGTATCTTTAGTATTAGTGTTGGGCTTATTGCTAGCGTAACGCTATGAGAGTTAAAGTGAATCAATTAAATATGTATCATGCACTTTTAAATTATCTTCAAAAAAAGGACGCCCTCGTCATATTGACGAGAGCGTCCTTTTTTCATATATCCAACTCAACTGGGCGTTGCCGTTTGAGTTGGATATATGGTTTATCCGTTTAATTGGCGATTCGCCTCGGCTTAGATGCCTTGGGAACCTACGTTTTCAATAACTTTATCGATGATACCGTAATCGGCAGCTTCAGCAGCGCTCATAAAGTAGTCACGATCTGTATCTTTCTCAATACGCTCCAGCGGTTGGCCTGAGCGCTCAGCGATGATGCGGTTCAACGTATCACGCATTTTCAGGATGCGGCGGGCACGAATTTCGATGTCCGAAGCTTGACCTTGCGCACCACCAAGTGGTTGGTGAATCATGATTTCGCTGTTAGGCAATGCAAAACGTTTACCTTTGGCACCTGCATTCAACAGGAATGCACCCATCGAAGCCGCCATACCTACACAGATGGTAGATACATCCGGTTTGATGAATTGCATAGTATCGTAAATCGCCATACCGGCTGTAATGGAGCCGCCTGGGCTATTGATGTATAAGTGAATGTCTTTCTCCGGATCTTCCGCAGTAAGGAACAACATCTGTGCCATGATGGAATTCGCCACAACGTCATTTACATCACTGCCAAGGAAGATGATACGATCCTTCAGCAATCTGGAATAGATGTCATAGGCGCGCTCACCGCGGTTGCTCTGTTCAACGACCATTGGAATATAACTCACGTGAAAAACCTCCTCAGAAATGTAAATGTTAATTGGTGTTATATATAAACTGTTACCGTATTACCCACATCATAAACAATTCCAAACAAAAAGTCAAAGAAAGTCAAACTAAGTTTGAAAAAAAAAGAAACCTATTCGGTTTCATTGGTTAAGAGTGTTATGAGCTACTAATTAAGAATGGCGCGCCCGCCAAGAATCGAACTTGGATCTCAGGCTTCGGAGGCCTACGTCATATCCATTGGACCACGGGCGCACATTGATTATTGCTGCAAACATAGTTGCATAAAAGCAGTTTTGAAATAGAAGCTTCAAATATGTGACAGCAATAATGATTATAGCTCATGAGTAATTTAATTGCAAGCTGATGTTCGCTGTTTTGGTTTGGAATACCCTGAAATTGATCATGATGAAAATAAGTGGATAAAGAGCGCAAATAGGTAAATGCTAAAAGAGGTTTTGGACATGCCATATGAAAAACCATAGCAAGCAATATGTAGATGAGAATTTTACTTTGCTTCTATATATGGTGTCGAACAGGTTGTTCTCGATCATAGTAGATTGACATTGTGAAAATAAGCGCGTACAAACGCCTGAAACGTGTCGATTTAACGCTTCGAAACACTTGCATGTCACGTCAGTTTTAGGTAGAATAGACGTGGGACTTAAAAAGTTAACCCGGGACGTTTTGGGGCCATGAAAGAAAGCTTGGAACGAGAAGCTTGCGGGAGTGGAAAGCATGCGAACGATTTTAGAAGTGCAAAAGCAGCTTCTGCCTGATCTCATGGATGTCTTGAAGAAGAGGTATACGATTCTGCACCAGATCATGTTATCGGATGTGATCGGACGAAGAACGTTAGCTAATTCCATGCAGATGACCGAGCGGGTTCTGAGGGCTGAAACCGATTTGTTAAAGGCTCAGGGACTTATTGAAATTGACAGTGCAGGCATGAAGATCAGTGAGGCAGGGCATGAATTGCTGCAGCAGTTGGAACCCGTCGCCAAAGAGCTGTTCGGATTATCCGAACTGGAAGAGCGCATCAAGCAAGCCTACGGTCTGCAAAAGGTAGTTGTGGTTCCTGGTGATTCGGACATTTCTCCATTTGCCAAACGGGAACTGGGTAGAGCCGGAGCGAAGGCTCTGGGTAATATTATGACTGATAACGATGTTGTCGCCGTAACTGGCGGTTCAACAACGGCTGGAGTTGCAGAGCAACTGACTCCGCCAACATCGCTGAAAGGTGTCTGGTTTGTGCCGGCACGCGGTGGGCTGGGAGAAAGCCTCGAAATTCAGGCCAATACGATTGCATCCACGATGGCAAAACGGGTAGGGGCCCAATACAAACTCCTGCATGTACCGGATTTGCTTAGTGATCATGCCTACGAATCACTAATCCAGGACCCAAGTGTTCAGGAGATTCTGCAGCTGATTCGAAAATCGCGGATCGTCATTCATGGAATCGGTGATGCCGTAGAGATGGCACGGCGCCGTAAACTTGCGACAGAGATCATAGATGAACTTCAGGCGCAAGGGGCCGTATCTGAATCCTTCGGTTATTACTTTAATGATCAGGGTGAGGTGGTACACACCATGCTTACGCTGGGCATGCGACTCCAGGATATTGAACGAACCGATGTCGTGATCGGAATTGCAGGTGGCAAAAGCAAAGCTGCTGCTATTCACTCCGTGCTGCGATTTGGCCAGGAAGATATTCTGATTATTGACGAGGCTGCTGCCGAAGTCATCGTTGCCGAAATGGAATAAGAGTTTACTTTTCACCACAACCATTGTTGTCTTTACGGACTTCACGGTCTGTCTTGAATATATAAGTTTCATAAAAAAAATTAATCAAAACTTGGGAGGAACTTACTCATGATTAAAGTAGGTATTAACGGTTTTGGACGTATTGGACGCTTGGCATTCCGCCGTATTCAAAATGTAGAGGGCATTGAAGTAGTAGCAATCAACGACTTGACTGATGCTAAAATGCTGGCTCATTTGCTCAAATATGATACAACTCAAGGTCGCTTCGATGGCGATGTTGAAGTACACGATGGCTTCTTCAAAGTGAACGGTAAAGAAGTTAAAGTATTGGCTAACCGTAACCCAGAAGAACTTCCTTGGGGCGACCTGGGCGTAGATATCGTTCTGGAATGTACTGGTTTCTTCACAACTAAAGAAGCAGCTGAGAAACACCTGAAAGGTGGAGCTAAGAAAGTTGTTATCTCCGCACCAGCTACTGGCGACATGAAAACCATCGTTTACAACGTAAACCATGAAATCCTCGACGGTACTGAAACTGTAATCTCCGGCGCATCTTGCACAACAAACTGCCTGGCACCTATGGCAAAAACACTGCAAGACAAATTCGGAATCGTTCAAGGTTTGATGACTACAATTCACGCTTACACTGGCGACCAAAACACTTTGGATGCTCCACACCCTAAAGGTGACTTCCGTCGTGCTCGCGCAGCAGCTGAAAACATCATCCCTAACACAACTGGTGCTGCTAAAGCAATCGGTCTGGTTATTCCAGAACTGCAAGGTATCCTCGACGGTGCAGCTCAACGTGTGCCAGTAGCTACTGGTTCCCTGACTGAGCTCGTAACTGTTTTGAACAAAAAAGTAACTGCTGAAGAAGTTAACGCAGCTATGAAAGAAGCTTCCGATCCACAAACTTTCGGATACACTGAAGACGAAATCGTATCTTCCGATATCCAAGGTATCACTTTCGGTTCCCTGTTTGATGCAACTCAAACTAAAGTTCTGACTGTTGGCGACCAACAATTGGTTAAAACTGTAGCTTGGTATGACAATGAAATGTCCTACACTGCTCAACTGGTTCGCACTTTGGAGCACTTTGCAAAAATGATTAAGTAATATCTGCAATAACATAGAGCGGAAACAGATGCTATTGTTTCCGCTCTTTATATATCAACATTTTGCAAATTTCTCAAAAACACCAGGATTGACAAGGGATTTCAGCTCTTGATTGGTCCACCAAATACATGGGTGCGGAGGAAATACAGATGAACAAAAAAAGTGTACGCGATATCGAATTGACAGGAAAACGGGCTTTTGTCCGTGTAGATTTTAATGTGCCGCTCGAAGATGGTAAAATTACAGATGACAAACGTATTCGTGCCACGCTTCCTACGATCAACTACTTGATCGAAAAAGGCGCTAAAGTTATTTTGGCAAGCCACATGGGCCGTCCAAAAGGCGAAGTGGTTGAATCCATGCGTTTGACTCCAGCTGCTGAGCGTTTGTCCGAATTGCTCGGTAAAAAAGTCGTTAAAGCGGATGATTCCGTTGGCGAAACAGTAAAAGCTCAAATCGCTGAACTGAACAATGGCGACGTATTGTTGCTTGAGAACGTTCGTTTCCACGCAGGCGAAGAGAAAAACGATCCTGAATTGGCAAAACAATTTGCTGAACTGGCTGACGTATTCGTTAACGATGCATTCGGCGCAGCTCACAGAGCACACGCTTCGACAGAAGGTATCGCTCATTTGTTGCCAGCAGTATCCGGTCTCTTGATGGAAAAAGAACTTGAAGTGTTGGGCAAAGCAATCTCCAACCCTGAGCGTCCTTTCACAGCAATCATCGGTGGTTCCAAAGTTAAAGACAAAATCGATGTGATCGACAACCTGTTGAACATTGCAGATAACGTAATCATCGGTGGCGGCCTGACTTACACGTTCTTCAAAGCACAAGGACATGAAATCGGACAATCTCTGTTGGATGATTCCAAACTGGACGTTGCTCTTGGTTTCATTGAAAAAGCGAAAAAATTGGGCAAAAACTTCTACCTGCCGGTAGATATCGTTGTATCTGACGACTTCAGTGCAAGTGCAAACACACAAATCGTTGGTATCGACGGCATCCCTGCAGACTGGGAAGGCGTGGACATCGGACCGAAAACTCGTGCAATCTATGCTGAAGTGATCAAAAACTCCAAGCTGGTTGTATGGAACGGACCAATGGGCGTATTCGAAATTGAGCCTTTCTCTAACGGTACACGTGAGGTTGCTGAAGCTTGTGCAGAGACAGAAGCATACACCATCATTGGTGGTGGTGACTCCGCAGCAGCAGCTGAGAAGTTCAAATTGGCTGACAAAATGGACCACATCTCTACAGGTGGCGGTGCATCGCTCGAGTTCATGGAAGGCAAAGTGCTTCCTGGCGTAGTTGCATTGAACGACAAGTAAGCTTTAAGCTATAGCATGAAGGAGTTGAAAACCATGAGAACACCGATTATCGCAGGTAACTGGAAAATGTTCAAAACGGTTTCCGAATCCAATGACTTCATTCAGGAAGTTAAAGGAAAAGCGGAAGTTGAAGGCGTAGAGACTGTTATTTGCGCACCGTTTACGAATCTGCCATCCCTGGTAGAAGCCGTTAAAGGCACAAACATCAAAATTGGTGCACAAAATCTTCATTTTGAAGACAACGGTGCATTCACAGGTGAAATCAGCGGCGTGATGCTGAAAGACCTGGGTGTGGATTACGTCATTATTGGTCACTCGGAGCGCCGTCAATATTTTGCGGAAACCGATGAGACTGTCAATAAAAAGTTGCATGCAGCATTCCGTCACGGATTGACTCCAATCTTTTGTCTTGGTGAGACGCTTGAAGAGCGCGAAGCTGATCAAACGAAAGACGTGTGCAAAGTGCAAACGGAAGCTGCTTTTGCAGGTCTGTCCGCAGATCAGGCTGCACAAGTGGTTATCGCTTATGAGCCAATCTGGGCGATTGGTACAGGCAAATCCTCTACTTCCCAAGATGCGAATGAAGTTATTGCTTACATTCGTACGCTGGTGAAGGATCTGTACGACCAAAAGGTAGCAGATGCAGTTCGTATTCAATACGGCGGCAGTGTTAAACCTGAGAACGTAACAGAATACCTCGGACAAAGCGACATCGACGGCGCGCTTGTTGGCGGTGCCAGCTTGCAACCGGCTTCGTTCATCGCGCTTGTTGAGGGGGCGAAGTAATGACAGCTCCAAAACCTGTAGCACTGATCATTATGGACGGCTTTGGTCTTCGTAACACGGTGGAAGGCAACGCGGTAGCGCAAGCCAAGAAACCGAACTATGACCGTTTTATGAGCCAATTCCCACACACAACTCTCACTGCTTGCGGTGAAGCGGTAGGTTTGCCTGAAGGGCAAATGGGGAACTCCGAGGTAGGTCACCTGAATATTGGTGCCGGCCGGATCGTATACCAGGATTTGACTCGTATCTCCAAATCGATTCGTGACGGTGAATTTTACGACAATGAGACACTCGTTAAAGCTGTTCGCGAAGCGAAACAAAGCGGTAAAAAGCTTCACTTGTATGGTTTGTTGTCCGATGGCGGCGTACATAGTCACATCGACCACTTGTTCGCTATGCTGGATCTCGCCAAAAAAGAAGGAATGAATGACGTATACATTCATGCTTTCATGGATGGCCGTGATGTTATGCCAGATAGCGGTAAAGAGTTCATGCAGAAGCTGATTGCCAAAATCGAGGAAGTCGGTGTAGGACAAATCGCAACGGTTCAAGGTCGCTACTATGCGATGGACCGTGACAAACGTTGGGAACGTGTTGAGAAATCATATCGTGCCATCGTTTATGGTGATGGACCAAAATACACTGATCCACTCAAAGCAGTTGAAGAATCGTATGAAAAATCCGTATTTGACGAATTCGTTGAACCAACGGTTATCGTTAAAGCGGATGGCCAGCCGGTAGGTTTGGTGGAGAGCGGCGATTCCGTCATTTTCCTCAACTTCCGTCCTGACCGTGCGATCCAACTGTCGCAAGTATTCACGAACCAGGATTTCCGTGGTTTCGACCGCGGTCCGAAGTTCCCTGTGGGCTTGCACTTCGTGTGCCTGACCTTGTTCAGCGAGACCGTTGAAGGTTACGTGGCTTACTCGCCTAAAAACCTCGACAACACGCTGGGTGAAGTTCTGGTACAGAACAACAAGAAACAATTGCGTATTGCAGAAACCGAGAAATACCCGCACGTAACCTTCTTCTTCAGCGGCGGCCGTGATGTTGAGCTTCCGGGCGAAACACGCGTGCTGATCAACTCACCAAAAGTTGCAACGTACGACTTGCAGCCGGAGATGAGCGCGTATGAAGTAGCTGACGCATGTGTTCGTGAGATTGAAGCAGACAAACATGACGCCATTATTCTGAACTTCGCTAACCCTGATATGGTTGGACACTCCGGCATGCTGGAGCCTACCATTAAGGCAGTAGAAGTAACAGACGAATGCATGGGCCGTGTTGTGGATGCAGTTCTCGCTAAAGGCGGCGTTGTGCTGATTACTGCGGATCATGGTAACGCGGATATGGTGTTCGATGAGCAAGGACGTCCGTTCACTGCTCACACAACGAATCCGGTTCCACTCATCGTTACAGATGCTAACGTTACCCTGCGTGAAGGCGGAATCCTCGCGGATATCGCTCCAACGATTCTTGACCTGATGCAATTGCCTAAACCGGCTGAAATGACAGGTACATCTGTCATCGCTACCCGTAAATAATATAATTTTAATAGGTTATTGAATAAGGCCTAAGTTGAACCTTAACGAAGCGGGCAGAACCGATCTGTAGAAGCGAAGCGTTCGCCTTTATCACATGATTTCAACTTATAAAAACAAGTTCAAAGAAATCAGGGGATAACAGCGATCGGAAGACGGTACTGCATGCGGAGTGGCCTGGTGAAACTCAACTATTCTGAACGTATTAAAATAAAATTCCAAATTAAAAGGAGATTATCACTCATGACTATTATTTCTGACGTGTACGCTCGCGAAGTCCTTGACTCCCGCGGTAACCCTACAGTTGAAGTTGAAGTATACCTGGAGTCCGGCGCAATCGGACGCGCAATCGTTCCATCTGGTGCATCTACTGGTGCCCACGAAGCTGTTGAGCTTCGCGATGGCGACAAATCCCGTTACCTGGGTAAAGGCGTTCTGCAAGCTGTTAAGAACGTAAACGAAACAATCGCTCCAGAAGTAATCGGTATGGATGCATTGGATCAACTGGGTATCGACAAATTGATGATTACTTTGGATGGTACGCCAAACAAAGGTAAACTGGGTGCTAACGCAATCCTGGCTGTATCCATGGCTGTAGCTCGCGCAGCTGCTGACGCTTTGGATCTGCCATTGTACGTTTACCTGGGCGGATTCAACGCTAAAGTACTGCCAGTACCAATGATGAACATCATCAACGGTGGTGAGCATGCTGACAACAACATCGACGTTCAAGAGTTCATGGTTCTTCCAGTTGGAGCACCAAGCTTCAAAGAAGCTCTTCGCGTAGGAGCGGAAATCTTCCACAACCTGAAATCCGTACTGAGCTCCAAAGGTCTGAACACAGCTGTAGGTGACGAAGGCGGCTTCGCACCGAACCTTGGTTCGAACGAAGAAGCAATCACTACAATCATTGAAGCTATTGAAAAAGCAGGTTACAAACCAGGCGTTGACGTATTCCTGGGTATGGACGTAGCTTCCACTGAGTTCTACAAAGATGGTAAGTACACACTTGCTGGCGAAGGTAAATCTTACACTTCCGCTGAGTATGTTGACCTTCTGGCTTCATGGGTTGAGAAATACCCAATCATCACAATCGAAGACGGTATGTCCGAAGATGACTGGGATGGTTGGAAATTGCTCACTGAGAAATTGGGAGACAAAGTACAACTCGTTGGTGATGACCTGTTCGTAACGAACACAGAGCGTCTGGGTAGAGGTATCGAACAAGGTATCGGTAACTCCATCCTGATCAAAGTTAACCAAATCGGTACATTGACTGAAACATTCGATGCAATCGAAATGGCTAAACGTGCAGGATACACTGCTGTAATCTCCCACCGTTCCGGTGAGTCCGAAGACAGCACAATCGCTGACATCGCTGTTGCAACAAACGCGGGTCAAATTAAAACGGGTGCTCCTTCCCGTACAGACCGTATCGCGAAGTACAACCAATTGCTCCGCATCGAGGATCAACTGGGCGAACTGGCTCAATACAATGGTCTCAAAGGTTTCTACAACCTCAAAAAATAAGTTGTCTTACGACAACTCATGGGCAAGCCGGGTAACCGGCTTGCCTTTTTTATTAAGTTGATTTTAATTACTAAAGAAGATTAAAAGGGTTGAAAATGTTGGCTATATCTCAGTAATTGAGGAAATGCCACTACTTGTATCACGTTAATAGCTGTGTTACAATTAAAGTAACTGTTTTTATGGTGAGATGTTATGCCCACATGGGTAGGAGGTGGAAAGAATGGATATTGCTTTGAAATTGCTGCTCGTGGTGTTTTCGATCGGTCTAATCACTGTAGTATTGCTGCAGCACGGGAAAAGCGCTGGTTTGGCGGGTGCCATCTCCGGTGGTGCGGAACATCT
Organism: Paenibacillus marchantiae; assembly: GCF_028771845.1. NCBI lineage: Bacteria > Bacillati > Bacillota > Bacilli > Caryophanales > Paenibacillaceae > Paenibacillus > Paenibacillus marchantiae. The sequence continues at coordinate 1,339,514 of NZ_CP118270.1, forward strand.
TTTCGGTAAAACGAAAGCGCGCGGACTGGATCTTTTCCTGCAACGTGCAACAGTTGTACTGGGTGCAGGATTCTTCATTTTGTCTATCATCGTTACGGTTGTCTCCAAGTAAGAGTTGGAGTGCCTTATGTAACGCGATAGTTTCGAGCAGGAACGCTTGAATGATTAACCTTCGTTTCGAGAAGAAACGGAGGTTTTTTAATAAATTCATTCATGACCAGTCTTTTCCAATGAACTACATGATTCTGATCTTCGATTTCTTCTCACTTCCGTTCGGTTACCTTCCTACATATTCGCCCTGTTCTGGGCCGATTCTTTTCTGTCTTTTCGAGAGCAAAACACATGTAGCATAAATGCTGTTATGATGCATGAAAGCGCGGTTATGCAAGGGGCCATGCATGCTTGGTTTATTTTGCAGGGTACGGATGCGCCGGATTGAATTCGTGTATACTAGGGTATGAGATAGTGAGGCCTGAGTTAAATGGCTTTTCTATTTGTAAGGTTTCTGATACATAGAGAGATGAAACAAGATTACACTTTTATGTTTCCCGAGGTGAATATTAATGATAACAGAACAACAATTGCTCGACTTCATGCGGGATACCGCTTATAAACCGATGACTTATCAGGAACTGGAACAGCACTTCGAGATTGAAGACGCGGCTGATTTCAAAGCCTTTTTAATTATGCTTAATACGTTGGAGGAATCCGGCAAAGTCTTGCTGACTCGCAATAACCGCTACGGCATGCCAGAACGTATGGATTTGGTGCGCGGACGTTTGCAGGCTCATGCGAAGGGGTTTGCTTTCCTCATCCCTGAGGATCGGGAACACCCGGATGTGTACATCCATGCCAATGATATGAAAAGCGCGATGAACGGAGATACGGTATTTGTTAAAGTGACTTCTCAAGGTCCTTCCGGTGGGCGTTTGGAAGGCGAGATTGTCCGTATTGTTACCCGTGCGGTCACGCAAGTGGTCGGTGTATTCCAAAGCCACGAGGTTTATGGCTTCGTCATTCCGGACGATAAGCGGATTAACCGGGATATCTTCATCCCACGGACGAACTTTAATGGAGCTGTTGATGGGCAAAAAGTTGTTGCGAAAATCGTCAGCTATCCAGAGGGCCGGGCAGCAGCAGAAGGTGAAGTGATCGAGATTCTCGGTCATAAGGATGAACCGGGCATTGATATTTTGTCAGTGATCCGTAAACATCAGCTGCCTGAAGCTTTCCCGGATGAAGTGGTGGAAGAATCCGAAAAAGCACCGGATGCCATTACGGAAGAAGAAATTATCCAGCAAGGTCGCCGCGATCTGCGTGGGTTGAATATCGTTACGATTGATGGCGAAGACGCGAAGGATCTCGATGACGCTGTCAATGTGGAGAAACTACCTAACGGTAACTATCGTCTGGGCGTTCATATTGCCGATGTAGGCTATTATGTGCAGGAGAACTCGAAGCTGGACCAGGAAGCGTACAATCGGGGATGCAGCGTGTATCTGGTGGACCGTGTTATTCCGATGCTTCCGCAACGGTTGTCCAACGGGATCTGTAGTTTGAACCCGCAGGTAGACCGCTTGACCCTGTCTTGTGAGATGGAGTTCAACGACCAGATGAAGGTTGTGAAACACGACATTTTCACAAGTGTTATCAAGACCAAAGAGCGGATGACGTATTCCAACGTTCGTAAAATTCTTGAAGGTGAAGAGCCTGAATTGTTGGAGCGTTACAAGGACCTAGTGGATGATTTCCACTTGATGAAAGAGATTGCTTTGAAGCTTCGTGCGATGCGTATGCGCCGCGGTGCGGTTGACTTTGATTTTGAAGAATCCAAAATCATCGTGGATGAAGAATGCAAACCAGTCGATATCGTGAAACGGGAGCGTTCGATTGCGGAGCAAATCATTGAGGAATTCATGCTGGCAGCCAATGAAACGGTAGCAGAGCATTTCCACTGGTTGAAGGTTCCGTTCATTTATCGTGTGCATGAAGATCCAGATCAGGAAAAACTGCAAAATTTTCTCGCCTTTGCGGCGAATTTCGGACACCACGTCAAAGGACGTGGCAACGCGATTCATCCACGGGCGCTTCAATCCCTTCTTGAGGATATCAAAGAAACGAAAGAACAAACCGTTATTAGTACAATGATGCTGCGTTCCATGAAACAGGCGAAGTATGATTCTGAGATGTCTGGTCACTTTGGTCTGGCGGCAGAGTTCTACAGTCACTTCACATCACCGATCCGTCGTTATCCCGACCTCGTCATTCACCGTGTTATTCGGGAAGTGATTGAGAACAATGGGGCTTTGCCTGAGAACCGTCAGGAGTATTTGGCTGGACGTATGGCCGATATTGCGCAACAGTCTTCGGAACGCGAGCGAGTGGCGGTTGAAGCTGAGCGCGATACAGAGAAAATGAAGAAAGCCGAGTATATGCTTGATAAGGTCGGCGAAGAGTTCGAAGGCATGATCAGCAGTGTTACCAGCTTCGGTATGTTCATTGAACTGGAAAATACGGTAGAGGGTCTGATTCGCCTGAGTGCGCTCACAGACGACTATTACCATTTTGACGACCAACATATGGCTCTGATTGGCGAACGCACCTCCAAAGTCTTCCGCATCGGTGATGAGGTGAAGATTCGAGTGGCGCGTGTGAGCATGGAAGAGTACACGATTGACTTTGAAATGGTTGATATGAAACCTCGCGGCGAACGTCCAGGTGGTTTCAGCGGTGGACGTGGTGGTAAAGGTGGACGTCCTGCTGGTGGCGGAGCACGCGGTGGTGCGAAGAGTGGTTCCGGTGGATTCAGTGGCTCGCGTGGTGGTAAAGGCGCCCCAACTGGTGCTGGAGGCAGCCGTGGGGGCAGATCTGCCGATGAGAGCAGCAAAGGCGGACGTGGCGGTCGTAGCGGAGCTTCGAACACAGCAGGAAGCGCGGGTGGCAAAGGTGGCGGCAAACCGAGAGGTGAGCGTCGTGCTGGAGATATCGGCGGATCAGCGGGCCGGAGCAAGGGAGCGGTAAGCTTTGGTTTTGGCTCGGGCAAAGGTGGTTATAGCTCTACCGCAGGTGGCCAGGAAGGCACTTCAGCTAGTGGACAAGGGAATGCTCTGAACAGCGGCAGCAGTCGCGGTGAAGGTAGCTTCAAATCCGGTAAAGGCGGAGGTAAAGGTGGCAAAGGCGGTAGTGGACGCAAAAACACCTCACCTAGCGGTGTGTTTATCGGAGAAGGAGCTACACCGGGTGGTGTTCAGGAAGGCGGCGCACCACGCCGTAAGCGCAAGAAGAGTAAAGGCGCACCAGCCAACGGAACGGCGGCTTTTGTACGGAAGAAGAAAAAGTAATCGCGTTTCGCTGAGCATGAAATGAGTGTAATGGGAAGGGGCGGCGCAGACCGCCTCTTTCTTGATTTTAACAGCGGTCCTTGCTACAATTAAGGTCTGGCATGTGGTACCTGAGAAAATGTATGGTGCGCTGCTGTAGAGCATAGGTACCGGCTTATTTTACGGAGAAGGAGTGAGGACATGGGCAAGAATGATGGACAGAGTAAAGTGCTTGCACAGAATAAAAAGGCTTCCCATGACTACTTCATTGAAGATACGTATGAAGCGGGCATGGTGCTTACCGGAACGGAGATTAAATCTCTTCGTAACGGCCGTGCGAATATTGGCGATGCATTTGCCACGATTCGGAACGGTGAGATTCATATTCACAATATGCATATTAGTCCTTTTGAACAAGGGAACCGTCATAATCCAATTGATCCAACACGTACGCGCAAGCTGTTGATGCATAAAGTGCAGATCCACAAGCTTCTAGGGCTGTCGAAGCAGGATGGATACAGCATAGTACCGCTGAAGATCTATATTCGTAACGGGTATGCGAAGCTATTGCTCGGACTGGGTAAAGGTAAGAAGCAGTATGATAAACGGGAGTCTGCTGCAAAACGCGATGCACAACGTGATATTCAACGGGTACTTCGCGAGAAGCAGAAGGTTGCTCGTTGATTGGGTTGCTATGTGTTGATTTGCTCATGGTAAGTTAGTTAGTGATAGGCGGGTTATTTTAGAAATAAGGATCTCAGGTTTTACCCTTAGTTGGGTAGAGCTTGGGATTTTTTTGATCTGATTAGAGGTTTCTTGTTAAAAGGGTGTCAGATTTTTGTGCCAGATCTGATATGATATACAACAGTTTGCCATGTAACCTGTCTAATAGAAATTGTTAGTATGGGTCAGGTGAAGCTGTATGGTTTATTGGAAAGGTTGATGGAGTTATTGCAGATGGCTGCGTAGCTTGTTCGGATCGTGGGTAAGATAGTTAATAAAAGCTGTTCATGCTCATGAATTGTCTGCACTTCGGTACTCAACTTTACTTCCCTTAAGGGACGCGGTATAATATGTAGACGCTTGAGCATCATATGTGTGTTGGATAACATGCGTAGTTGCTCAGCCTGTTGGAACGTCTTCCAGCAATCTGTACTATATCGGTGAATGTTCCTGTGTTATGATGTTCTTGTAGCAGGAATGCCGAGTTTGAAAGAAGCATCTTTTTACCTTGGAGGGAAAAAGATGTGCAGCACCTTTGCTCCGTATTCACGGATTAATCCTGGAGCCCTTCTTATATGAGGGGGCGTTTATGGATTCGACGGGGATAGTTCGAGCATGGGTAGCGGGTAGTGGGGACGCGTCCACTTCATCAACGCTAAAGCCTATTAAACGGCAAACAACAAACAAACTACGCTTTCGCAGCCTAAGAAACTGTGTGCGTGCTTCTAACCTGCATCGCCCATGTGACAGGATTAGGGGCTAACAAGTAGTGGGATACGCTGTCACATCTCCGCCTGGGGTGTGCTGAAGAAGACAATCAGGCTGACCCAACGTATAGCCGGTTACGGGGCGATACTCGGGTGACATCAAAACTGTGACTACACCCGTAGAAGCTTATGTGTCGTTATCTTCGGACAGGGGTTCGACTCCCCTCGCCTCCATACTGAAAACCCGCTCTGTGAGCGGGTTTTAGCTTTTCTTATCTAAAGTTGTAGCCATTTAGTAGCCATATCAATATTTTTAATTGGATCTTTATTAACCCAGTAGCCTTTTTGGCTACTGGGTTTTTATTGTTACAATATCTTTCCTTATGATAATTTGTAACTAAATACAGAACTCCTGTACGGTCGTTATTGAACGAGGTTCGACAGTTTTGCTATTTACGAATGTATGTTTTAGCTCTAAATTGTTTATATCAATAAGACAAAAAGGTGGCGTTAAAAATGATGAAAGGTATTATTAAAACGGAAAAAGGTAAGTATAGAGCAACATTTGATCATGGAACTATTAATGGTGAAAGAGATAGACGTTACAAGACTTATAAAACTCTTGAGGAGGCTGAAAAAGCTCTAACGGAGTTTAATTATAATAAGCAACGTAATCTGTTGGTTACTTCGAATAAAATGACTTTGGCCGAATTTATTGAATACTGGATGGAGAATTACGTTAAGCACAAATGTGAAGAAACTACAAAATATGGGTACAATAATATAATAAATAAACATATTATTCCCTATTTCAAGGAGCTTGAATTGCAAAGTCTGCAACCTATTCATATTCAGCAGTATTACAATTTTCTAATGAATGTAAAAGGCCTATCGGCAAATACAGTTATTAAGCATCATGCGTGTTTGCGAAAATGCCTTAACTTTGGTTTGAAACAACAATTTGTACATCGAAATGTAGCTGACGCTGTTGAGCTTCCTAAGAAGAAAAGGTTTGAAGGTAAGTCGTATACTACACTACAGCTAAAAGAATTGTTTAAAAAAGTACGTGATGAAAAATTAGAAGTAGCAGTATGTCTGGCAGGGTATTTGGGACTCAGGAGAGAAGAAGTTATTGGACTGAAATGGGAAAATATTGATTTCGCCAATCGGATTATCAACATTGTTGAAGTTCGAACCTCCGCAGGTAAACAGGTGGTTATTAAACGGCCTAAGACGGAAGAGAGTAAGCGAAAACTATTTATTCCCGATGAGTTGTTTGAAGTATTAACCAGACATAAAGAAAAACAAAATTATTTTAAGAGCATCTTAAAAAGCGAATACGTGGATTTAGATTATGTCTACACGAAAGACAATGGTGAGTTATACAGGGTTAACACTATTACTGAGCAATTTAAAGCGTTCTTGAAAAAGAATGATCTGCCTCCGATTAGATTTCATGATTTGAGACATTCAGTGGCCAGTATTTTATATGATCAAAACGTTGATTTGAAAGCAATCTCAGAGCTTTTGGGCCATTCAGATATAGCTACGACGACAAAAATTTATACACATAGATTTGACAAAACGCATATGAAAACTATCACCGCTATGACTGCGGCATTGCATGCGTAAAAAAATTGACTCTCCATTTCTGGAGGGTTTTTATTTTTATTCGACCCTTACTTCATGTCGATACCTTGATTTTATTTTACAAAGTTATCTGGATTGTTAAAGAACTCTTCAGCCCTATTTTTTGAAATGCGAGCATTACTTTTTCCAAACAACATTTCTTTCAGAATGGGAATCAACAAATTGTATCCCAGCTTATCATATTCTTTTGCATAACGAATCAAAGCCATATCTATCTTGTTCAGACGCTGAGTCTTGCTTGTTCCGACATGTCGTGGTCTATCAAATGGAACTAATTTCAGGTCAGTAAAAACTCCTCGAATACCATCAAAGACAAACTCAGCATGATGGTCTTTTTGAGTTATCTTGATATTGCGGGATTTTTCGTACACACTCTGTATTTCAATCTGGGTAATTTTCCCTTTTAGTACATCGTTTTCATAAGCCCAGTAAAACCAGTCAGGATCAGTAAATAAAACTTGCGGTAAGGTTTTACCTTCATGTTTCCCAAAACCTAACACTGACCAACTTATCTACATCACATCTTCCCTAATTAGTGGATTTCGTCTATTTTAACAACCATAATAACATATTTTTTTGTTGTTTAAGTGTCTTACCGACAGGTAATACTCTTACGGCTATACTTCCGTTAATAATTCCTCTTTTACTATCCGCCCGTTACTTCAGATTGAATCAAAAACACCGTTTAACGAGTCGGATAAAAAGGAAATAAGAATTTTTGTTAAGCATTAACACGATCTTCACATATCATTCGTAAGTGTTGAAAGTTAGTATTAGACAGTCTGTCATGTGGTAAAATAACATGTAAGAGAAAAGCCATTTAGTGAAACGAAAGGGGTAACATTTTGCTTGAATTAATAGACAAAAAACGGAGTGGGTCTTATTATACAAAGCCTGGAATCGTATCTCTCATTCTTGATTTAGTGGGTTACACAATTGATAAGCCTTTATTTGACCAATCCTTACTTGAACCTTCAACTGGAGCGGGTGCGTTTTTAGTAGAGGCTGTTGATCGTCTATTAGATTCTACAGAACATCATCATGGGAAAGAAGTATTCAGTAATGATAAAAAGATCTTTAGTATACTTTCTAAAGCAATAACATCGATCGAAATCGATTCCAATAAATATTCTACATTATGTGATAATTTCAAAAAACTTTTATGTAATAGAGGCTTGTCGGATAATGTTAGCGAGAAATTAGTAAAAGAGTGGGTTATTAATGAAAATTTTTTGCTTTGGAACAAGCCAGTAGTTCAAAGATATAACTACATTGTTGGAAATCCACCATATATAAGAATTGAAAACGTAGAAGATGGATTAGAGAAGAAGTATCGAAATCTGTACAAGACACTCTTTGATCGAGCAGACATATATGTAGCCTTCATAGAGCATAGCCTTGAGATGTTAGATAGCGGTGGTAAATTAAATTTTATATGCACTGATCGATTTACGAAAAACCAATATGGTAAAAAGATTCGTAATTTCATAAATGATAATTTTCGGGTATTACATTTCATGGATATTCATAATTCGCAACCATTCGTGGAGGAAGTATCAGCCTACCCATGTATTTTTACAATTGAAAATGCCCAGCGAGGGGCAGGTAGAACATTAAGGATGGATTGTGTAACGAACTCTTATTTAGATACAGCAAAAAATTATTTGCTATATGGAAAACAACCTACCACTGGAGATGTGGAGACACATAAAATAGATGAATGGTTTAAAGGAACAGATCCATGGATTCTTAATGGGAAAAATGCACAGTTAATTTTAAATAAATTGGAAAAAGAGCACCCAGTAATAACGGATGCACCACATTTTATCCACGTAGGTATTGGAGTAGCTACTGGTGCTAAAGATGTCTACGTTATTAATCCAAATAAAATTGATATCGAGCCAGATATCCTCCTTCCAGTAGTTACAAAAGATGACATTGCCAAGGGGATTATTGAATGGCGAGGGTATTATGTGATAAACCCATATCTTGAGGATGGCTCGTTGGTTAGTCTTGATGATTATCCCAAATTAAAAAAACATCTTATTAAGCATGAGGAACTTCTAAAATCAAGAAGTACAGCTAAAAGTAATCCTACCAAATGGTACAAGACAATTGATCGAATCTTTCCTGAAAGGTTAGAACAACAAAAATTACTTATACCAGACATTAAATCCAAGAATTTGATTGTTAAAGATAAAGGCGAATATTATCCAGAACATAGTCTTTACTATGTTACAGCGGGTTCGTGGGATATCGATGCATTACAAGCAATTTTGGTCAGTTCGGTAGTGAAGTTTTTTGTTTGGTCCTATGCCACAAAAATGCGTGGAGATTATTTGAGATATCAAGCACAGTATCTAAAAAAAATTCGACTTCCTTCCGATGTATCTGAAAATGATGTGTATAATCTAAAGAGACTTCATCAAGAAAAAGATTTTGTAGGGATTGATCATATTGCACAACGCTTGTTTAATTTGAGTGACGAGGAATTGCTAATCATACAAGATCTCGTCCAATAAAATGAGGTGGCTTTGATTTGTGGATGCCAGAAGCAAATGAGATTCAAATTATGACTCAGGAAGCCTTAAAAGCATTTTGGGGTGTAAGAACTAATGGAGTTCTTAATGGTCAGACAATGGATGGATTTTCAGATATGTTAAGGTATATTTTAGATTTGAACGGCATTTCAGAGGGTGAGATTGTAATGGGGAGATCAGCTAAACTTCCTGGTTACTTTAGAATGTCAAAAGATTGGGATATGGTTGTCCTTAAAAGGTACTCAGACGGATCTCAAAAACTCCTCGCAGTTATTGAATTCAAGTCAATGCATGGTTCAGTAGGAAATAATCTTAATAACAGAACAGAGGAAGCTGTTGGTAGCAGTTATGATTTATTAAAAGCATTTGAGCATGGTGCTTTTGGTGTATCTCGTCCATTTTTGGGATATATATATGTGATGAGTGACCATGTTAAAAATAAAGGTGGATTAGATCGAAAAGGAATGCTATTCAAGCCACTTGAGGAATATATGGAGTTTCCAAGGACTAAGAAACCTGCTAATTACGAAGAACGGGCTGAGCTTTTTATGGTAAAGATGGTTCAAGAACAATTATATGATAAATGTGCTCTTATAATTTCAGATATTGATAATCATGGGGAATATCGTACGCCTAATCAAGATTTATCAATAGAACTACTTGTCCGATCATTGGTAGGTCATATTGTTGCAAATCAGTAAAATGAGCACAGCGGATCGACAAATGCATATGAGAACTGTCAATGCTATCAGAGTGGCATTGACATGTGAAAAAAACCCACGTATGGAGGGTTTTTTTTTATGAAGTGATAATTTGTTGTTCGATCCATAGTTCGAGTTCAGCTCTCGGTATCCTGTTTTGTTTACCTATCTTAACGTGTGGTACGCCACCGTTATTGATCAGATCATACATAACATTTCTCCCGACCCGTAGGATGCTTCTCGCCTCGTCAACTGTCAGCAATTCATAATTTTTCTCCACTTTATATCACTCCCGTTTATTATTCCTTGGTGGTAAGCCTTATGTCATTACTATAAATGATAAGCAAGTTGTTTTGGCCAAAAAGTGGTTCGATAGTGTTCGACTGTTACAGATAACTCAGATTGAAATTTATGAGTTATCTTTTTTTGTTGGACAGCATTAGTCACCGTTAATTGATTAATATTGGCATCGGACTGACTATTATATAATTTGACCTCAAAATGGTCTGTCTGAGGGACAAAAAATGATGTTCGGATCGCTAAAAAAATAGCAATTGAAATACTGAAAATCCCTTGCGGCAATTGGCTTTAAGCTGTTTTTGAAATTGAATTTAATTATTATAAAGAAGGAGTTGGTATCCACATGATTCATACGGCAAGACTTTTTGTGCAGTTATCTGATGAAGAGGTAGTTGGTGTAAAGCGAAGATTTAAAGAGGACATAGCGTTGGTGCATGAAATTATTGATGGTCAATTTGAAGAAGTATTCGATACTGATATTACAATTAAGTTCGGTACATGGTACTTATTTACGACAATTGATGTAGTTCAATTGTTAAGGAGAGGCATCGTCTTGGAGAACGATTTGTCTACTATTCAAAAAGCACTGGATGCATATCTTTATTTTGTTCTTGGTGAAAACGATAAGGAATTTACGCTTTGCCGAATTGACTATCGATTCGATGCCGTAATTGCTGATGCTGCGGAGCGGCAGGTTGTGTTAGATCTTTTGAAGAAGTCGATTGATCGATTTGGATATAAGGTGAAGAGAAATATATACGGCACGACTTTGTATTACAATTCAAAATCGATTGTTATCTGTGTCTATGATAAAGAAGCCGAGCGTCAGGATAAATGTAAAGTCATAAAGAAATATGAAAAAGATGTCTTACGGGTAGAAGTACGTCTATTAAATCGGCATTTGAATTACATGAAAAGACATTATAGGTTAGACAAAAAAATGGGCAATTACTTCAATCACGATTTTTGGATTAAGTACATGGCGAATAATATTATGCCGATATTTCATTCTGGTAATTTTTATACGAAGGCTGAAGCTTTCAAAATAATAAAACGAAGCGGATTGAAAGAGCAGGAAAAAACAAAGGTAAGAAAATTCCTTACAGATGTAATGAAGCTTGGTTTCGATGGGATCAAGTCATTAAAGAGGAAAAAACCAGGATGCAAATTGAAACCTGCCTACAGCTCATATGTAATCAAAGAGAATATAAAAAGATTAGAAGCATTGGGAATCAATCCGCTTCTTGTGGAGAAAAACGATGAGGTAATTTTAAGTCGAGATATGTGTATTCGGAATCCATTTTATTTTGGTTAACGTAGTGGACTCTAATGAATAATTCAATGATTCGTATCTATAATGCAATATGCAAAAAGAGGGACGTGGTACAGTATCGTAAACATGGAGCGATCGTCAAAATCAATAAGATTTTCCTACATCTCATAGAATTGTAGCAACGGGATGAGGGAATAGCGGGAAGAGGGACTTCGTTCACGGGGAGTCTTCCGTCTCACCTTCACCCGTTGGGTTTGGTTCAACTGGAAGCTCCATTCACTCCGTTACAATCGCCTGTGACGACCGTTCGGGCTTTGCCGCTCACTTTGGAACGGAGTGCCGTTCACTTCGCCCCTAAAGGCATTTGGACAGCTCTCCGCTGTCCAATGTCTCTTGCAGAGACAGAGGCAAGTTGTCCAGTCCTTGACTGTCCAAGTATCAGGTAATATGCATGTCCTGTTACCAGCCCATCCAAATTACCTGATACCAAAATAAAGTGAAAAAGAGGAGGTGCATCAAATGGCAAGACGTTCAAAACCGTATATCACACAATTCTTCAATCGTGACAGATTAGCATTTACAGCATTGTCCAGAGTGGGGCATGCGAATAGAGAACAGCTAAACGGCGTTGGAATTGCGGACTCAAGACTTAAAAACTATGTTCGTGATGGCTTAGTTGAAAAGGTGTGTTATAAGCAGGGGAATCAAGTAGAAGAGTGTTATAAGCTTACCAAAGGCGGAAGAGAACTTGCAAAACAGCAATGGGCTTTGAATAACCATTATCACGCTCAAAGTCCGAGGCATGATTTAGCATTAGCCAGAAAGTATTTTAGCTTACCTGAAGAACAGCAACGTACATGGAAGACGGAATCCGAATTGAGGGAACAATTCATAAGCAAGATAGAGCAATTAAAAATAAACAGAGTAGAAGAGGCTAATCGATATGAACAGATGCTTGATAGGGGTTTACTGTCGTTTCCTGATGGTTCTTATATTAACGACCAGAATGCAGAGGTTGTTTATGAATCGATTACGAACAACTACGGAGTAACAGAGTTGCTGTCGAAAGAAGTATATGTAGAGATTATGAAATGTGAATATGAAACAATACGGGTTTAGAAGGAGGCGGGAGAATGACTAATAACGAAAAAGAAGCGATATGTCAGCAACATAGGATTTACTTGAGTATCATTTATAGTTTAGGAAATAAGGTCATTGTAATGAAACAGCTCTTTGCATATGCGAAGGCTTTAGGAATAACAAATACGTACTCAGTCTTCTTAGGCCATATTCATGAGCTGGTTTCAGCGGAAATAATAAGACAAGAGGCTTTTACAGCATATAACAAAACTACTTCACTACACATGCTTACGCTTAGAAAATTTGGTATTCGCTATATTGAGGGAAAGCAGAACAGCCAACAAATAGGGGCTGTCCCAAAATCGAATACGAACGAGCGTATTCTTATTAGCCTATATAAAAACTGCTATATACTTGATAAAATTATTCCTCGAATCCAGAATAAAAAATTAGAAGTAACGCTGGAGTCAATTGTTGATACTCTTGAGAGCGACAAAAGTGCATTATTGTTTAATAAAAATCAAGCTTTGGAGTACATGAATAACTACTGGGGTACATTGAAGCAACATCTGGATATGAGTAATTTTAAAGGGGCTATTAAAGACCTGCAACTGGTTAAGTCTAAGCGAAAGGCGGGTCTAAAAAAGGGATCTTATTCTACATATGGCAAAGGGATAGGAAACCATTTCTCATTTACTGAGAACGCAGTGGAAGAGGTTACTAACCAACTCGATGAAGACCCAATGCCGTTTAAGTTATCGAATAAACAAAGAAGATTAGATTTCTATTCAATTGACAGCATGTTGACAGCGTTTATTTATATCGTCCAAATGAAACAACATAACGATGAAAATGGCGGTTGTTATTTCACGATAACAATCTTAATCTTTGATGTAAATAACAAGAAAAATATATATGGTATTGCCACGCACATCGCTTGTGTTTATGGAATGTTGAAACGCTATTTTGTGGATGATCTGAAATTTAAGCTAAAAGTAGGTGTTGTTTCATTAGATGAAGAAGCCTCAAATCTTGTGAAATCAGAAGCCGAGAAAATTATTAGGGAACCTCGATCAAAAGAGCTAAAAGGTAACAGGCTCGAAAATACGCTTGCAGATTGGGGGATTACACCAGGAGACAGAGAATGTATCGAAATTCAATACACTCATTATGATATCACCAACAAATATCTTCAAGGGAAAAAATATCTAAACCTGATACGGAGATGATGTAAGTGCAAACCTGAACAATCAAAAAAGTAGCCTTCTTGGATGAAGGCTACTTTTTTGTGTGGATTAGTATTTCTCAATAAAGTCTAAGAGTGATTGGGCAATTAGATCTTGTAGACGAAACTGAGGAAATTTATCCTGACAATGTGATGAAAAATTCGCATAAATCTCTTCATTCATTTTAATGCTTTTGTTAGAGAAAATAGCATCTTTGTTGTGAATTTTCTTGCTAATTTTCAATTCAGGTTCGGTTACGATCATTGATTTGAAATGAGTCAAATTCTCACGGATGAAATATAGTTCTTCAGCGAAATCCTCATAAAATAAGGTCTGCGGTGTGTAATCATTCTCTCTTACAAATTTGAAATAGCGATTCTCACGTTGAATATAGACATAATCACCAGCAGTCATTTCTTTAAGAAATGTGCTATAAGGAATGTCTAATGTCTCGCTTACTTTTTTTAATGTCATGCTCAGCAACATTTCGTTGATTTCTGTAACCCTCACTTCGGGTGGCATGATGAAAAATTTGTCTTTGTTCAATTATTACAACTCCTTTACTTTAGCATTTTTATGATTATAGATTTGTTGAGCCACAAATATTCGTTTGAATAGACCAGGAGTAATTAAATACGTTTAGATTACAATCAACTATAGAGGAGTTGTTAGATTGCATATAGGAGATAAGGGCATTTTTATTGACTATAAAATATTGTCATATCTTACAACTTTTAATAATTGACATATTGAGCTATGATGGTATCCACTAAGTCATTATTATATTTTGAAATGAGGAATTATTATGTCCGTGTCATCCAAGAATAGAGATCAACGCAAGGATGTAATGACGACTGAATTATTTCAACTTCTAAATTTGTGGAGATGCAATGTAAAAAAAGACAGTATAAAGATTGATAGTTTAATGGATAAGTTGAGGAAAGGAGATGAGGGCAAATCAGGGGGGATCGTTTTACTCCCCGATTATCAAAGACATTATAAATTTACGACAAGAAAAGAATCATCAATTATTGAATCAATTCTCTTAAACATCCCTATACCAACAATTTATTTATCTCAAAACACTTTGAAGGAAGTAGTCTTTTTCAATGTCATTGATGGACGACATCGCTTAGAAGCAATTCAACGATTTATAGAAGGAAAATACAAGTTGACTGGATTGAAAATTTTAAGAGAACTTAATGGGAAGAGTTTTGAAAAACTGCCTGTTATATTTAGAAATATGTTACTCTATGATTCGCAAATTGATATTAGTAGTATAGATACTTCTCAGAATCCAGAGCTGGAGTACGAGGTATTTTTAAGATTTAATCAAGAGACAAATCCTTTAAGGAAACAAGAGCTTCTTGAAGTTCTTTTCCGATCTGATTATGCAACTTGGTTTAAAACTGAACTTGTAAAAGAGCTTATTCAAAATAAGGGATTTAGAAAAATGTTTAATGACACAGGAAAGAGACGGAAAGACAAGACTTTGAACTACAGTGTCTATGCATTTTTAGCTTATTTTACTTTTGGATTAATAGAAGGCAAAAATGATACGCCTATTTATGTGAGTAAATTTATGAAAATGATGGTTGGTTTAGACGAAGTAGAGTTGTTGAAAGCACAGGATAATACTAAGAAGCTTGTATATGGATTTGTAAACTTTTATACAATGATCGCAGAGGTAGAAAATATCAATCAGGTCATTTCTAAAGAGTTCATCAATAAAAAGTCACAACAAGGTAGCCATGTATTTCTTATAAGTTTTTTAATCCCCCTCACACTAATGTATAAGTATTTATTGGAGATAGGATGGTTGAAAGATGAAATGGATATATACGAGTATAAGATTATATATGAGGCGATTAAAAGGGGTATGTTAAAAGTTGGTTTTGGTGAATTTGGAGGGGTCTCTTCGACGAGCTATAAGGTCCAATATGCTTGTTACAATGAGATGAAAAAATGCATAGAGCAAGTTTATCAATAAGAGAACGGGTCCCAGCAACATCAGTTACAGGGACCCATTATTTTATTTCAATCCATATTTCCTTTCTCTTTTTCCAAATGCTAATTCTCCACCTTCAAGGATATCACAGACATGTTCTCTGATCCCTTGTTTTAACAGAGTTTTGGTTATGGAATCATTTTTGAAAGTATTCTCTAATGATCCGCTAACATAGGATAGGATTTCACCATCATTACTTGCGACTATAACCTGCTCAGCATCAGCGTTTACAACAAGATTGGCATTATGAGTAGCTATAATGATCTGCCTGTATTCCTTGAGAGTTCTAAATATGGGTATAAGTTCTTTTACAATAAATTGGTTATCCAGATCATCTTCTGGCTGATCAAAAACAAATGGGGTTGAGAAGGGATTGGTTGCAAGTTTAAGGCAAACATAAAGCGTGCCTCGCTGCCCAATAGAGAGTTCATTGGGTTCTTTTTCCTTATATTTAATTTTAGTGATAGCTTTAATATATTTATTTCTGTATTGTTCCTCAAAAAGTGTTCGCAGAAATTCATTCTCGCCGTTCTTTATAAAATATCCACTATCTGAGACAAAATCCTCCAAAGTAATGTTATTTGCGTGTCCAATGTCAATAATAGCTTCGTTAGAAATTAAGTTCAAATAATCTTCAAATGACTTTACGTTAAAGCACTTATGAATTCGTTCGATTGATGTTTCGTCCTTTGTTGTCTTAAATCTTGTTTTGCTTAAATTGGAGCATACATTATCATAAAATGATTCTAAGTCGAAATGAACCTCGGCTACTATTTCTATATCCTTAAGGAGTAAATTAATTAAGTCCCTTTGTTGCTGATCCCAACTATCTTTTCCAATTTTAATTTGCTCCCAGTTATAATTTATTTTCTCTACTTGACTTAACAGGTTATCTTTAATTTTACTTACTAATTTAGAGCGTTTATTAATTAGTTCAGGGTATTGCCTTTCACGATCAGTGATTTCATCGATTTTCTTTTTGTACTTTTCTATTAATTTTTGATACTCTTCAACCTTTTGAAGTAAAGTTGAAATATCTTCTTTGATTCCAATTTCCAAAAATTGTTTCCTAATTGCTTCATTATCTTGCTGTTTAATTTGTAGTTTTAACTTATGTTGTTTAATTGTATCCTCAACCTGTGATAACCAAGGGTCTAAGTTTACTAATGATAGTTTCTCAGTAAACTGACCTTGATTTACAAAATTTATTTGACTATTAATCTCTAAAATAAAATTTTGGGCATTAGTTCGAATTTTAGACAGCTCTTGGATATCAATATTCCTGGATGCGATTTCTCCGTTATTGGATGAATACCTTTCTATTAGTTCTTTATTTCTTTCAATTGTAATGTTACTAAGAAGCTCTTCATACTTTTTTTTCTGATTCTCGTTAAATCTTTTATCATTTATTAATTCACCATCTTTACCTAACTCTTTAAACCATTCTCTAAATTGAATAATCCGCTTATTCAAGCTAATTATTTCAGATTCAAAAGCTGTGTTTTCAGAGAATTCTATAAAACCGAGCATGTTTTTAATCTCGCTATCAAGCAGATAAGGATCTTCTACAATTTCCTTTACTTCACCTTGATGTACGTGTAGATAATCCAAATTGTTTTCTTCATTTATGCAAAAATTCTTTGTGGAATTATCCTCAAGTGTATAGGTTACAGTAAACTCTTTTTCTATATCAATAGTAATGCCCCTTTTGCTATTGTTTCCGAACGTTTTTCCTAAGGCATCAAGAATCAAACTCTTACCTGTACCTCTCCCCCCAATTATTGTTACAAGATTGGGATTCAAAAGTAATTCTGTTTTGTTAAAATTGACGGATTTTCCAGGGAAAATACTGGTCTGTTCTTTAATAGTTATTTTAGAGAAAAATGCTTTATTAAAATCATGCTCTGGACTATTCTTTTGAATTCGTACTCTTTCAGGTTCATAGATTGTCTGTTTTAACCCGTCTAAAGTTGGATCAGCTTTTATCCATACGGACTTTTCCCCTAAGTAAGTCCTGCCTGGAACTGATTGAGTATTATTAATACTTCTACAATCAGAAGCGGTAATGTATGTCATATCTCTAATGAAATTGGGATCTGTTCGGTTTATAACAGATGCATAAAAATTATTGGTAAATTCATCTGTTGATTTTGATAATTGACATAAATTTATGTAGGGCTTTTTCCATAAATCTATTCTATATTGACCTCGAATTGTGTCACTATGTAGTGCACCTTTATCTCGATCGGCATGAGCAAATATTATTACAGAATCTAAACCCGAAGAGTCAATAATTCTTTTGATTTCATCAATTGATTTATTAGAATGTGGTACTAAATTTGCTGATATCTTTTGAACACCTGGATTGAAAAGTTGATCTACAATACTTTTTATAGTAGACAATTCCGTGTTTTCTGGAAATATAATTAGAAAATGAACCCCGCTACCCTCATTTGCGGTGATTTCAAATCCAGGTAGTATTTTTATATCATGCTTTTTTGCTTCTTCTTGTATAAAAGGAATTAATAATTGAGAAAGAGTGTCACAAAAATTATGATCTGTAATAGCTATAACTGATAACTCTTGTTGAACTGCAAAATCAATGTACTCTTTTGCGAATTTCCTTTTATCCTCATTTGTATCCAGAGATACGTCATCTAACCACTCGACATCCAATGGTGTATGGGTATGCAAGTCCCACTTTCTCCATTCAGATCCTTTTGAATATTTAATTGACAAGTGTATTTCCTCCTATATCGACAACATTGTTATATTATATTTGACAAATTAATGAGGATTCCTTTTAAAAAGGGTAGCTATTCCATAATGAGTTTCGCTAAAATATGAGTAAAAGGGGGGACTATTATGTCAGTGTCTTCATCAGAGCTTGATATTGAACACGCGAATATTAAGCAATTGGATAAGTTAATTAATAGTTTTATCTTTGAGTCAAAAAAATTTACCGAATATGCGGCATTTCTTTATGGAACAATGGATTTAGTCGCTTATGATTATAAATCATCAAAACTCGTATACGATTTTGAATACTTTGCATTTACGAAAAGCACAAAGACACTTATTAGTATTAGAAACTTGCTTAAACTCAACCAAAATGAAGATGTTTACATGTTGGTACGTAGTATATTTGAAAATTTCCTAAGTTGCAGATACGCTCAGGAAACAGAGAATATTGATTCATTCATTTTTAATCCTGTTAATGTAGCACTTGCATACTACAATGTAGAACCAGATGGTAGGATTATGAATAGAGCGAAAGAAGAAGTAGGAAAGCAGGAAAATCCAAGTGCATTTAAGACAGGACTTGATAAAGTTTACTACACGCCCTTTTATGAGATTCTTTCTCGTTATAGTCATTGCAATTTTGGGACAATTGATTGTTATACCGAAAACAACACCTTCACTATTGATAAGAATAACAATCCATTGCTAATTCGCTTATTTGTAGTCTTTGTTGTCACTAAAATATTTGAGCTTGTCGTGACAGTAGAAGGGGAGGATTTCCCCGATGCGAGAACAGAAAAAAGATGCTATAAGTTGGTTGTTGACTCATGTGGTATCCAATCTAAAGTCATGGATTACTTAATTTCTATTTATCAATCTGATATGAATGAAACATTTGCGTATAGAAATAAGAGAATGAAAAAACTTCTTAAAAGTATGAAGCGTTCGCTACAAGAGGAATTAGGGAGTGTACGGAAAAATACAAAGTAAAGTGGTTTTATTATTGATGCAAGGAAAGGACAAGAGGAGTGTTACAAAATGAGGGGTGAATTTTATAGATATCAAGAAATCACTACACAAAATTTGATTGCGTTTTTACGTTTAAGAGGATATTCGAAACTGTCCTTATCTAAATTAACAGGTTTATCTCGCCCCAATATTGATTGCATTTTGAATGGTGAAATAACTAATCCATCTGTCTACAATTCATATATCAAAAAAATCATTCAGACCTTTGATTTGCCAAATGACTACTTTCTAATAAATCAAAATGACCAAATAGCTTTAGTTCCTAAAATTTATTCTCAGAGAAGTTTGGTTGCTCAAGAGTTATTTGATGGCTTAGACAATGTATTAGATATTTTTTCGATGTATTTAAAGTAAGTGAAAAGGAATGGTAACCAGATAAATTTAATCGTGTTTTGCTTCGGAATCCCCTCGGTTTTTTGTAGCCAAGATGTAGCCGTTCTGGATATATCACTCTAAGGTGAGTTAAAATCATTAAAAACCAATTAACAAATCAACACCGTAAAATCCTTATAAAATAAGGCGTTCAATTATAACCCAATATCAATTAACATCAACTAAATAGTTGGGGACAACAGTTCGACTCCCCTCGCCTCCAAGATGGTACTTAACGAGTAAGTACTATGTTGAAGGCGTTTAGGTAACTCCAAGTGAAAAAGAATCAGGTAGCTGGAACATCAGCAATCTGATTCTTTTTTATAACTTACATAATTTTTTTCTAATACATGAAGGCTTAACCAAATTTTTAGGGAGTAAAATGAAGAAAAAATTTGGAGAATATCTTTTTAGTGAGTTTCTTTTCAAGTTAGGTATGTATCAAAAATTACACGTAAATATTGAATCGTATACATTAAGAACAACTAAGAATTATCAATCAAATGAAGAAGAAGATTATCTAGAAGTCTATGAGACAAGATACTCCGAACATTTTCAACATTTACTTGGTTTTTTTATGTGGGATGAAAATTTTTTTTGGATATTGTCCTTTCTGCGAGCAGGTGAGTAATTTAGCTCCTTCTGAAATTGCATTAGTTAAGAAATTTCCCATCAATTGAGCGAGTGGATTGAAATCTAGAAAAAAAGAATCAGACGGTGAGCATTTGAAGGATGCCCCATTTGTGTTGAAGAGGATTACAGCTTCACCAGAATAGAAGAAATTATTTCTGTGAGCATATAAAAAAAGAGTGTCCTGGTCTTTATGACCGGGGCCTCTTTTTATTGATACGAAATGATTATTTTTAATTGAAACTGTTTTAACCTCCTTGAATTTCAATTTTATTGAAAACAACAACAAAATTTTTGTTGTTTTCCTGTATATGGCAATATATAATAGATAAGAAATTACATACTTTAAAGGAGGATTTTTCTATGTTTAAAAAAATGTTGTCTTCTTTACTAGTTTCGGCACTTATTATTTCTGGAGGTACTGCTGCCTATGCTTCGCCAGAAAAAAATGCTAATGTTCCAACTAAACAAACTACTTCTATCAGCAAAGATTTGTATACTGTTGATGGTGAATTCCTTGGTAGTTTGAATAAAACCACAACTATAGAACAAATAACTGACAAAAACGGTGAACCTTCTTATATCTCTACTGTGACTAAGGATTACGAACTAGCAAAAGAATATGCAGCTATTCCTGCATATACAGAAAAATTCGCAGATTCAACCGAAATTACAACCTTTTCTGTTAATGAAGAAAATGAACTTGAAGTAAATGGTGAAGTGATCACAGAGAATGACATCCCTACATTCTTAATAGGCTCCTCCGATGCGAGTGGTACTCCTTCATTCTCAATAAGCTCTTCCGATGCCGGTGGTGCTCCTACAATTTCGCATTATTATAGCAACAGTGATAGAACTAGATACACTTTTGGTACATATAGTGGTGTATCTTTTAAATTTGATGGTGGGGTATATGTTGGTCCTACTGGAAGCAATGCTTCCAGAACCAATATTCCGAAGACTAATAGTAATTTCTATGATGCTAAAGCAGCAATGGATTCCGTTGAAACTAATTATCGTGACACTTATGTAAAGGCGGCAGCATTTGCGTTCGAAGCTACTATGACATTCTTCTCTCTGAGTACAGTAATTGCAGCTATACCTCTTGGAGGCGCGCTTGCATTTATTGCAATAGATCTTTATAATACTTTTAGTGATCTTCAAGATGATGTTGGAGATGCCTATTATGCTGTCTCGCATATGTAACTAATATACGTAAAAACTCAGGATCATTAGATTTGCTTTATACTTTTTTTACAAATTAAAGGAACCTACTATTCCATTTTATTTTGGTAATGAGGTTCCTTTTATTTTGTTTATGGAGTTAATGTTATGAATATAGCACAAATATTACAAGGGGTGATCTTATAAACTGGACAGTATTTGTAGGCTTAGGTTTATATATTTACATTGTGATATTAGTGAGCTACCGCTTGATAAAAAAAGAAGCAACAAAACACCATATACAGAACATTGCATTACTAATTACTGCTATTATTTGCATAAACGCGATAGATTCAGTAAATATATTTAGACCGATAATTATGCTGGTTACGTTTGTGATTTTAGTTATATATGTATCTATTTTAATTATAAAAAATATTAAGAAGAGACCGGATTAATGGATCGGTCTCTTTTGTTATTTGAAAAAATCTTCCCCAGTAGTCACAAATGTTGGTTTTCTTCTTTGGCACGTGAGATCCGAGAAAGGTAAATAATTATTGTTGCTGTCGGATGAAAAATTAATTACCAAATGGGGTTGAACTCCCCTCGCCTCCATTAGAGTAAGTAAAAGCCACCATCCAGTGATCTGATATGCTCCCATCATAGTAGACAGTAGAAAAAACAAAACTTTCTGCGTCGATATGATGGGAGTTTTTCTAATGTCTAAACGAAGTCGGGTGTCCCTTGAAGGGAAACTACGTGCGGTCAAGCAGTGCATTGCGTTTAAGTCCAGTCCGAACCAGGAAGCCAAGCAATTAGGATGTAGTGCATATACGGTTAGGAAGTGGATTTGGAAATATAAAGAAGAGGGCTTACGCAGATTAGTGGAATCAAGAACCTGGAATGCGTACTCCAACGAACTAAAACAAGCTGCGGTCCAAGATGTATTGTCCGGGCGTTGCTCCATAGAAAAGGCCATCCAAACCTATCGTATTTCAAGTCGAAGCGTTTTATCGAAATGGATTTCCAAATATACTCAAGAGATCGTATGGAAAAACAACCTTCAAGATAAAGGACGATCTCACATGAAAAAAGGACGCAAAACCACATTCGAGGAACGAATCGAAATTGTAAAATATACCCTCACACATGAACTGGACTATCAGAAAGTGGCCCAGAAGTATGACGTGTCTTATTCGCAAGTATATGCATGGGTTCGGAAATACAAAACGGGTCAAGAAGAGGCCCTCCGAGATCATCGGGGGTATAAAAAGCCTGTAGAAAAACTGAACGAGCAGGAACAACTGAAGCTACGCATCAAGGAACTGGAAGCCCGGAATGAATATCTGGAGATGGAGAATGCCTTTGCAAAAAAGTTGGCAGAGATCGAGCGACGAAAACCACGTTAACCCTGGTTCGACATGTAGAACGGTATCAATCGATACAAGAGCTACACCGTGAAAAAGGATACGCTATTGCGGCGTTATGTGCACTGGCTGGAATTGCACGATCTGCCTACTACCGATGGTTAAAGTGGACACCTTCTGCCAGAGAACGTGAAATATATAAGTTGGCTAAAGAAGTGAAGCGTCGTTATGACAAGCGAGATGGAATTTTGGGCTATCGTCAAATGCGCATCCAACTAAATCGAAAGTTGAGCCAGAAGTACAACAAAAAGCGCTATTACCGAATTATGCGCGTTCTGGGGCTAAAAGCAGTCATTCGTAAAAAACGGCCACATTACGTGAGTGCTACAGCCATCCATGTGGCTGAAAATAAAATGAACCGCAACTTCCATGCCCCTGCTCCGAATGTTAAATGGTCTACCGATGTGACAGAACTGAAGTATGGAAATAGACGTAAAGCTTATTTAAGTGCCATTATTGATGTATACGATAACTCTATTGTTTCATGGGTACTCAGTCATTCCAATAACAATAAGCTCGTGATGGATACGCTGAAAAAAGCGTACGTCAAGAATCCAGGCGTGTCCCCGATGATCCAGAGCGACAGAGGATTTCAGTACACGTCTCATTAGTATAACGGGCTCCAGTTGAAGTATGGATTCACAAAGAGCATGTCTCGTGTAAGTCGCTGTTTGGACAATCAGCCAATCGAACGATTTTGAGGTACATATAAGTCAGAAAGTTACTATCTTACAAAGTATGACACCTATGATGATGTTCACCGTGCGGTTCACCGATATATGCGCTACAACAACAACTACCGTTACACGGAGTGTTTGAACGGTCTGTCTCCGAACGAATACCGAAAAGCAGCATAACAAAGATACCTCAGCACGTCATTCGAGCTAAGGTATCTAAACGAACCATTTTTTTGTTTTTTAACTGTCTACTTGATGGGGTGCATTTCAGATCTGGATGGTGGCTTTTCAGTTTTAATATAACAACCTTAACGATAATAAAAATGGAGGTGGTCAAGACGTTTGGAGATCGAAAACAGCTCCAGGAAATTTTAAAAAAAGTAAATCAACATGCACGAAGCAAACCAAAGGTGCTATCACTAGATTCTAGTATTTTTTAAGTGCGTCAATCATTAGTTTCCAAAAACCGTCTACATCAAGTTCTAAACCAAACTTAGCATTAACTTTTCTACCAGTAACCCCGTGCAGATCAACTAGGGTTGTTCCCGCGGTATACTCACCTTTCGTTTCCACGACAATATTCACATCTTTAGTCTTGAACAATTCTGGTGCCACACAATAGGCCACAGTTAAGACATCGTGTACCGGTGCCCCATCAAAATCGAACATTTCTTTATAGGTCGATGCAAAAAATACTAGTAGTTCGCCCACTATTTTAGCGACATGGTTATCGATTTTATTTACTTCGTCGATGACTTCTTTGGTCGCCAAGGCTTGATGTGTAATATCCAGTCCCATTACTACGGTTGGAATACCGCTATCAAAAACTTTTTTTGCGGCTTCTGGATCAGCCCAAATATTAAACTCAGCAGTTGGTGTCCAGTTGCCGATAGTTCCGCCGCCCATGAGTACAATTTCATCAATATTGCTTTTTATTTCCGGTGCTTTTGTTAATGCTAACGCAATATTGGTTAACGGTCCTGTTGGAAGAAGGGTAACTGGCTCTGTCGACTCTTTTACAAGTCTAATAATGGTATCAACGCCATGTTCTTCGCTCCAGCTGCGGGAAGGTTCAGGAAACTTAGGACCATCCAAGCCTGACTCCCCATGAATGCCAGGAGCATTTTCACGTAATCGGACCAAAGGCTCACTGGCACCTTTTGAAACCACAACATCATTTAACGAAATCAAATCACAAATTTGTAAAGCATTTTGAGTCGTTTTTTCAATTTCTGCATTTCCGGAAACTGTTGTAATCGCTAGAATCTCCAATTCCGGTTGTGCAGCAGCTAAAATAATCGCAATGGCGTCATCATGTCCTGGATCACAATCCATAATCACTTTTCTTGTTGTCATTATATTTCACCTCTACGTTTTATTTACATGACAAGTCCCATCATTGTGCCTGAAATAACAGATGCTAATGTTGAACCTAACAGCAATTTAAGAGCAAACTTCGCAACATGGTCTCCTTGCTTGTCGCTGATCGATTTGATTGATCCGGAGATGATGCCTAGCGTTCCGAAATTTGCGAAACTAACTAAATAAACAGATATAATAGCGACCGTTTTCGAGGAGAATTGGTTCGACATATCACCAAAGCTCAACATAGCAACAAATTCATTCGTAATCAGTTTGGTAGCCATAATTCCGCCTGCTTGTACAGCTTCTGTCCACGGAACTCCCATTAAGAAGGCGATTGGCGCAAAAATATAACCAATTACCGTAACGAATGAAACGTGTAATGCGCTTTGGAAAATCACATTGACCAGCTCCATCAGGGAGATAAATCCGAGCAGCATGGCACCAACAATAATGGCGATTTTAAAACCATCGATTACGCTTTCCCCAACCATTCGGAAGAATGGTAGCCGTTCTTTTTCCTCAATTTCAACTAAGTCCTCATCCTCATCCAGATCATATGGATTAATTATATTGGCAACGATAAGAGCGCTGAAAATATTCAATACAACAGCCGTTACAACAAACTTGGGCTCCAGCATATTGGCGTATGCTCCAACCATCGCCATGCTTATTGCACTCATTGCAGATGTACAAATCGTATATAATCTTTCTTTGGACAGATGAGGGATTTGTTTGAGAATGGTTAAAAATACTTCCGGTTGTCCAAGTGCAGATGTAGATATGGCAAAATAACTTTCAAGTCTGCCCATTCCCGTTATTTTGCTTAGAAACAGACCTAAATATTTAATGAGGAAAGGCAATACTTTGATATAATTCAGAATTCCAATCAATACAGACATGAACACAAGAGGCATTAACACGCCAAGGAAAAACGGGACTTGACCTTCATTCGCCAAGCCGCCAAATACAAACTGTATTCCCGCATTGGCAATCCCCATCAGCTTTTCAAACAACAAGCCCACTTTTGTAATCGCAATGATCCCTATACTCGTGTTCATCATAGAGTAAACCAAAAGGATCTGTATGACCAACATGATCAGAACACGGTTGTATTTTATTTTTTTGCGATTGTTGCTTACTGCAAAACCAATAATAAAAACAAGAAGAAGGCCAGTTAGTAAGAAAACAAAATTCATGTATATCTCCTCCATGTTAATGCCAATGTCTCATGCAAGATTGACTTGTCTGTCCACAAGATAATTAACAGCCAATGTACACCTCCTAATAGTTATAAACAAATGTTTATATATAAAACATATGTTTAGTATACGCTCTCATTTTATTGTGTCAATACACAAAATTAAATCATGATGCTAGAGATCCATAACAATCCATAACAAATGGCTAAATTTCGCATGGCACGACTGCATGAATTCATTTGAAGGTAATTTTAGTTGTATAATGAATACGACAGACAAACACGCGGTTGTATTGAGGAATATAAGAAGAAATGAGGTTACTTCGTGGATAAAGAAAAACAAATTTTAGACTATATAAAAATGAATCCTTATATATCTCAACAAGAGTTATCCGCTAAGGTTGGTTTATCCCGTCCGACGGTTGCCAATTATATTGCCAGCTTGACCAGACGCGGTGAAATCAAGGGACGGGCTTATATTTTACGGGAAGACTCGTCGGTTGTTTGTATTGGAGGGGCCAACATAGACAAGAAAGCGCGATCCAATCAGATGATCAGTTATTCTTCATCCAATCCGGTAAAAATCAATGAATCCTGCGGCGGCGCAGCACGCAACGTTGCTGAAAATTTAAGCCGGCTCAATTGTAATACTTCCATTATGACTTGTGTTGGAGACGATAAAGAAGGCGACTGGATCCTAAATGAAATAAAGAGCCAAGGTGTTGATGTTAGTCAAGTTTGGGTGTTGCCAACTGAGCGGACTGGGATTTTCATCACTCTTCTGGATCCAACCGGTGAGAGCGTGGTCTCGATGGATGATATGCAAATATATGAAAAAATGACGACGTCCATGTTTGAGGAGAAGTGGTCCTACATCGTTTCCTCGCAAGCCGTTTTTATGGATACGAATATTCCTAAGGAATGTATCAGCTATATCATTAAACGTTGTGCCGATGAACATATTCCTTTGTACATAGATCCTACATCTGCAGCCAAGGCGCAAAAACTTCCATTTCGTCTCGACGGAGTAGAACTGTTGCTCCCCAACCGAGTTGAAGCAGAGGTGCTTGCCGACATGAGAATTGACTCAATTGAGGATTGCCAGATCGCGTGTGAAAAAATTAGAGAACGTGGCGTTAAACAAGTAATGATTACGCTTGGCGATCAGGGGGCGTATTATTCTTCCTCGGAGGAATCTGGACATTTACCTGCTATCCAGACGGATATTGTGGATACCACAGGGGTTGGTGACGCGTTTTCTTCTTGTGCCATATATGGAATCATGAACAATGAATCGCTTCATAACGCGTGCCAGCTGGGACTTGCCGGTGCTGTTCTTACCCTTCAAACGGAAGAATCGATTTGCACATCTTTAAAACCTGAAAAAATACATGAAGTCGTACAGGTATATTCACGATAACATTTACTTGGTCGCTACATTAAATGCGCGATGTCTATGGCGAGTCAAATAGGACCATGCTTTTAACCATAACTATGTAGGCGATCCCCATGCCTCCACCAAACTTTGAAAAAAGCGACCGTATTAGGTCGCTTTTTTGCTTTTCCGTAATCTGTCGGGGATGGTGAAATCGTGTGGTTGAGGCAACATCAAATAAACTGGCATCTATAAGGTCAAAAAAGGGCGCATCCAAAGTGACCTCTTGCACAGGTATGAGGTGAACGAGTGCGGCAGTGCAATCTACGCAACGATTACATCGTCAATAACAGTGAATCTTTTAATTCATATTAATTATTGAACAACGGCTCAGTTCGAAGCAAATAGTTACCCCTTACCTCTGCAGCCCAATAAGCAAAGACCTCTCTCCATTGAACACTGTTAAAGAAATCGTCTACCGATTGATTGTCGGAATCCCAGTCAACAAATATGTTGAGAGGTGTAATTCCTCCGGCCCAAATTCCATTACTGACGTCCGTTCCTTTCTCCCTCACTAATAAGATTGGAATGCCAAATTGAAAGGCCATGGCAGGCTCAATTTGAGAAAAGGTCGATCCTTCCCAGAACGGAGTGGTCGTTGGTGGCTCCCCTACATTGGATTCAAGAATTTGAACAAAAAATCTGCGGAAGTTGATCGCGAGCAGACCATAGCTTGAAAAAACCAGGCGTCGTATATTCGTTAGAATGTTTTCCGGGTATTGTTCACTAACGGGCAATGTGCGGGGAAAGAGCAATGCATCTTCAATTTCCCTAATCAGACGGTTCAAAAATTGCTCTTGCGGGCCATTTACCGTGTTGGTTGTACTCAAAAATATAGGAATACGAAAAGCACGGTCTACACATGCATCGATAGCGGATGTTGTGTCCTTTTCATTATGAATGGCCTTATTTGGATTTGAGGAAGAGGTTCTTAAATTACCGCGTACGGGTGGAAGTTCTGTTACCATGCTTACGGGAGAAAGCTTTTTCATGGGAAATTGCTGAGTCTTAGCCTTATTTTTTGTATTACTCAATGTTCACATCTCCAATGCAAGGATCTGGTTTATATTTAGCCCAGTCTATGCACATTAGCCCATTTGTGTGACGTGATACTCATGAGCGGGGGCAAGTACCCTTTACCCATCAACCGATTACTGTATTATTTTGAAATTTTACTTCGTACTAGAATGTAATTTATAATAATAAGTTAATATAAACCGCGTCAGGAGGATACAATGGACTTTATCAAAAATCAACTAGACGGAACTGGCATGAGTGAACAAACCATTGGATATCTTTCGAATTTGATCATGGTGGTATTTATAGCTGTGGTCTCCATACTGGCCAATTTTATAGCCAAAAAAATCGTACTGAAGATTATTATCCAAATCATCAACAACAATCGGTACACGTGGGATAAAATCATTGTGGAGAAAAAAGTGTTCCACAACCTCTCGCATCTGGTACCGGCGATTATCATTTATTATTCTGCGTATGTCTTCCCGTCCTATCAAGCTTTGATTGAAAAAGCAGCTTTAACTTATATGATCGTCATAACCATCACGGTATTAAATGCGCTGCTTAATGCCTTTGATACCATATATCGTTCCTATGAAATCTCTAAGATTAGACCCATTAAGGGATACATTCAGGTAGCCAAGATCATTCTTTTCATCATTGGAGGCATTATCGTCATCTCGAGCCTCATTGGTCAGAATCCGTTGATTATTCTCAGTGGACTCGGCGCTTTATCTGCCGTTCTGATGCTTGTCTTCAAGGACTCCATATTGGGACTGGTGGCAGGCGTGCAATTATCATCGAATGACATGGTGCGTGTCGGTGACTGGATTGAAATGCCCAAATATAATGCAGACGGCGACGTCATCGATATTACATTAAACACGGTGAAGGTTATGAATTTCGATAAAACGATCACGATGATTCCGAGCTACGCGCTCATCTCGGATTCTTTCAAAAATTGGAGAGGCATGCAGGTATCCGGTGGTAGAAGGATTAAGCGAAGCGTCTATATCGATACAAGCAGCATAAGCTTCTGCACCAAGGAAATGATTGGGGAATTTCAGAAGATCCACTATCTTACGGATTATATCGCGACAAAATTAAATGAAATTAACGAATACAACATGGAACACCACATTAATACGGACAGCATTGTGAACGGTAGACAGCTTACGAATGTGGGTGTATTCAGGGAGTATATCCATCAATATCTAAGGAATCATCCGAAAATTCATAAGGATATGACGTTGATCGTGAGACAGTTGGCGCCTGGAGATAACGGACTACCTCTTGAAATCTATGCATTCAGCAATGATATCACCTGGGGTGTGTATGAATCGGTTCAAGCGGATATTTTTGACCACATCTTCGCGGTTGCGCCGACATTTGGCCTTCGTGCCTTCCAAAATCCAACAGGACATGATATCGTGCAACTAAAAGAAAGCCCCCAATATTCGAGAGGATATTGAGATCTGTTATTTACCTGATCCAAAATGAATATGAACAGAGAGAGCACCGTAAAGGTGCTTTTTTTGTTCAAAAAGTGACATATACACTATTTACAAAATTGGAAATAATTAATAATATATTCATATGGGCATGATTTCCAGATTTTATTTTACACGTATCGTATCTTGAAGCTAGAAATAAAATGTCCCGCTTTGAAGATTGGAAAATTTAATGGAGGTGAATTTCGTGGCACGTGTATTAGTTGTAATGATGCCTGCAGAAGGGCATATCAATCCGACGCTCGGAATAATCAAGGAACTGATAGAGAACGGAGATGAAGTCGTCTACTGTTGTACGGAAAAATATCGGACGAAGATTGAAGCGTTAGGCGCACAATTTAAAGCGTACTCCTTCAACGAGGCAAGCCTGCTCAACAACCCAGATATGAAGCCATTTGAAATCAAGCACCCTTACCAATTTTTATATATGGTTTTGAAAAAAATTATTCAGCGGTTTATTCCGGATGTTCTGAATCTGATCGAAAATGAAACCTACGATTATTTAATTTTTGACTCCATAATAGGCTGGGGAGGACAAATTTTAGGTGAAAAGCTGGGTATACCAGCGGTATGCTCAACCACAACTTTTGTTTTTGTGGAGCCTCTCGGATCAGGTAATCAAAATCAACTGAAGGATGACGATGAGGAGGTTAAGGAGCTATATAACAGCATCATCGAGATGTCCCAGCAACTAGCTTCTCAGTTCAATGTGGCTGTTCCTTCTCTAGCGGATCTTTCAGGGCACCCAGGACAACTGAAGATTGTTTATACAAGCCGTTATTTTCAACCCATGGGGGACAAGCTGGACGACAGCTTTGTGTTCACTGGCCCATCTATTACCCCCCGCAAGGATGCACCATCCTTTGCAAAGGAATCTCTGCATGCCGTTTATAAACAGGCGGTTTATATTTCGATGGGAACCATTTTAAATAAGGATCTTGATTTTTATAAGCTGTGCTTTACGGCTTTTCGTGATTTGCCTGTGCAGTTTATATTGTCTTCAGGGAAGGATACTGATTTGGAGCCCATTGCTGATCTTATGCCTGACAACTTCATCATCAGACCCTATCTCCCACAATTGGAAGTGCTGCAGGGTGTAGATGCTTTTCTGACACATGCGGGCATGAACAGTGCAAGTGAAGCTTTGTATTATAATGTACCGTTGGTCATGCTCCCGTTAACCTCGGATCAGCCACGTGTAGCAGGCCGGGTGCAGGAGCTCGGAGCAGGTGTCATCGTGGATAAAAATAACCTTACACCCGACGTACTGAGAACCGCGGTGTTAGAAGTGCTCGGTAATGCCTCCTACAAGGAACATGCTGAGGTTATTGGGAAAACGTTACGCGATGCTGGTGGGTACAAGCAGGCTGCTATCGCCATTCAGAACTTTATGGGCAAGCGGTCGTTATCGGCCACGCCCATCTCTTCGCTTGAATAAAGAGGCGACTTGCCTCTATTAAAATTAGACGAGAAAGCCACCACCCCGTTAACGGGGTGGTGGCTTATATTTGATTCATCCGCGTATGGAGGGGTAGAATAAACGGAGAGGGCATATCACCTTTTCCATATCGTTTTAGTATATCTTTCGCAAAGGAGAGTTTACAGATGAATCATACAATTCCGGAATATACGTTGAATGATGGCTTAAAAGTACCTGCCATTGGCTTTGGTACCTATAGCTTAAAAGGAGAAAAAGGTGTTAAATCCATAGCGTCCGCGATGGATGCAGGTTACCGACTAATTGATACAGCGTATAACTATGAGAACGAGGCGACTGTTGGGAAGGCCATTAAACAGAGCTCCGTTTCCAGAGAAGACCTGCTCATTTCATCTAAACTGCCAGGGCGTTACCATGCCTTTGAAAAGGCGATTGTAGCCATCCAAGAATCTCTATACAGAGCCGATCTTGATTATTATGATCTATATCTGATTCACTGGCCGAATCCCAAGCAGGATATGTATGTGGAAGCGTGGCAGGCACTCATTGAGGCGAAAAAACGCGGATATATCCGTTCCATCGGAGTTAGCAATTTCCTTCCGGAACACAATGAACGCCTGATTAAGGAGACGGGAATAGCGCCAAGTCTGAATCAGATTGAGCTGCATCCATTCTTTGACCAAGCGGATCAGCGGGAGAAAGATTTCCAGCATGGCATTATTAACGAATCGTGGAGTCCGATTGGTCGTGGTAATGATGCTGTACAAGATATCGTAAAAGATGAGCAGATCCTTCGTATTGCCGAAGCTCATGGCAAAACGGGTACGCAGGTTATTTTGCGCTGGCATACCCAACTTGGTTCAATTCCTATCCCTAAAGCAGGCTCGCTTCAACACCAGCAAGAGAATATCAATATTTTCGATTTCGAGCTGAGCGAGAAGGAGATGGAAGTCATTTCTTCTTATAATCGTAAAGATGGACGGTTGTGGAATCAGGACCCGAGTGAATACGAAGAATTTTAAATGCTTATTATAAAAAGTTCGGTTCACCTTACGGTGAGTTGAATGGTTATAAAATAAATAAGCCTCCTAACCTACAGAGATGTAGATTAGGAGGCTTTTTGATGTATGTTTTTACAAACGTTCATCACTTATTTACTCACCGTTCAATCTGGATATATGATCTTGATCTCTTGCATTCATGTGCAAATCCTGCGCCGCGCATGGAAATATCAAATTTTGGATATGTCGGCAAGAATGGAGGATAGCCAATATAGCGGACAAACGGTAACTTTATGGAGAGAGATGACAGGGCTGCTTATCCGCGATACAAATTCAATGGGGGGACGTGAAGTGATGAAAAGGTCATGGAGAAAACGACTGACAATTGGAATCTGCCTAATGATGAGCATTGCTGCTCTTGGGGGCTGTTCAGGAGACAACGGAAGTGCAGGTGAAGCAGGAGGAGATGGACCTACCCCCATTTCAATCTGGATGTCGATGAATACCAATGCTTCCATCACACTCAAGAGCATGAATGAAATCACGGCGATTAAGGAATGGGAGAAGAAAACCATTACCAAAATCGAATTCCAGCATCCCGCTGTGGGTGCCGAGACCGAACAGTTCAATGTCATGATTGCCTCGAATCAGCTGCCTGATGCCATGTTTGTCAATGGAGATTACGCCAAGCTATTCAATGATGGTATCATCATTCGACTTAACGATCTTATTGATGAATACGCTCCCAATTTGAAAAAGATCCTGGACGAGAATCCCGAGGTTGCCAAACAGTTAAAAGCCGACAACGGAGATATCTATGCGATACCGCATCTGCGGCTGGGGGAATACAAAACCTTCGGCGGTACGTTCATCCGTCAGGATTGGTTGGATGAGCTGAAGCTGGAGAAACCGGAAACGATTGAGGAATGGGAGACGGTACTCAAGGCCTTCAAGGAGAAAAAAGGTGTAGCAGCGCCCCTGTTGTTTGGTGCACCACCCAAAATGAGCACGATGGGACCAGCCGCACCGACATATCTGGAGGCTTACGGCATCACTAATAATACGTTTATGAAAGATGGCAAGGTGGTCTATGGACCAATCGAGCCGGAATATAAGGAATTTCTAACGATGTTCCATCGCTGGTATCAGGAGGGATTGATTGATCCCGATTTTGCTACCAATGATCAGAAAACATACGACGCCAAAATTTTGAGCAGTCAAGCTGGTGCGTTTTTCACCTTCATCGGTGGAGGTGTAGGCCGCTACCTGCCCGCTCTGCAGGAAACCGATCCGAACGCCAACCTGACAGCCACTCAATATCCAGTGCTGAATAAGGGTGATGAACCACTGTTTACCGGACGTTCCTGGGAGTGGAGCAGTAGCGGCGTTGTGCTCACCAATAGCAACAAACATCCGGAGGAAACGGTCAAAGCACTCGATTATTTCTTCAGTGAAGAAGGACATATGCTGAAAAATTTCGGTATGGAGGGCCTCACCTATACGATGAAGGACGGTTACCCGACCTATACTGATGAGATTTTGAAAAATCCAGACGGTCTGTCGGTTGCTCAGGCCATGGCCAAACATTTTATTGCGAACTATCCCTTCGTGGGGGAGGATGACGATCGGTACAACGAGCAATATTATCAGCTCCAACAGCAGAAGGATGCGGCGGTTCTGTTCTCCAAATACAGCGAGAATACACTGAAGGTGGGCCTTCCTCCAACCAGTCTGACAACAGAAGAATCTACGGAGTACAGCAAGATCATGAGTGATATTGGAACCTACCGGGACGAGATGTTCGTCAAATTTGTCATTGGGGTTGAGCCGATTGAGAACTTTGACAAGTTTGTGGATCAGATCAACAAGTTTAACGTGAAACGGGCTATTGAAATTCAGCAAGCTGCCCTGGACCGTTATAACGCCAGATAAGGAAGAGATGTCCACGGTGGTGTAGCCGTTTTACGACTTTGCTGCCGTGGATGCCCTCTTTGGAATGAAAAAGGAAGGGGATGAAAGAGTTGTCGAACAAGCTTTCCTTGTTATGGCTCAATTACAAAAAGAATAAAGCCATCTATTGGATGGCTCTTCCCGTCGTTTTATATTTTCTCGTCTTCAAATACCTGCCGATGTACGGAGTCATCATTGCGTTCAAAGACTACTCGGTGGGCAAGGGCATATGGGGCAGTGATTGGGTCGGATTGCAGCATTTTCGTGATTTCTTTCAGAGCTATTATTTCTGGCGAATTCTGAAGAATACTCTTTTGCTAAGCTTTTATCAGCTGTTGTTCGGTTTTCCGGCTCCCATTCTTCTTGCTCTTCTGCTTAACGAGCTCAGACATGAAATCTTCAAACGTACGGTGCAGACGATCTCGTACATTCCTCACTTTATTTCCATTGTTGTCATCTGCGGCATGATTGTTGATTTTTCGTCCCGCGATGGTCTATTCAACACCATCATTGGTTATTTTGGCGGTCAGAGCAGCGCGCTTCTCAGCGATCCGGCCAATTTCCGTACCATTTATACCGCCTCATCGATCTGGCAGGAGCTCGGCTTCTCCAGCATCATTTATTTAGCTGCACTTAGCGGCATTAACCCTGAGCTCTACGATGCTGCCAACGTGGACGGAGCGAGTCGGCTTCGCCAGGTGTGGCATATCACGCTTCCCGGCATCATTCCGATGATTATGATCCTCCTCATACTCCGCATTGGTGGACTGATGGAGATTGGGTTCGAGAAAATTATTCTGCTCTATAATCCGAATGTGTATGATACAGCAGATGTGATCTCGACGTTTGTCTACCGCAAAGGGATTAGTGAAAGTGCCGAGTTCAGCTATACCACCGCGGTGGGTCTCTTCCAGTCGGTCATTAACTTTACGCTGCTAATCGGTGCCAATCGCCTGTCCAAGGCGATATCCAATACCAAGCTGTTCTAGCCAAGAACGAGGTGAAGGGAGGGAGTTTCTTTGCGAATGAAAAGGTCCATGGGAGAGCGTCTGTTTGGCGGTGCCAACGCGATTCTGATGACAGGGCTAATTATCGTAACCTTGTATCCACTGCTGCATGTGCTAAATGCATCGCTTAGCGACTCAGGTCAACTCATGGCCCATAGAGGCCTGCTGCTTTTCCCCAAAGGGATTACGATGGAGAGCTACAAGCTGGTACTGAGCAACCCCAACATCCTATCCGGATACAGGAACACGATATTCATTGTGGTGGTGGGCACGGCGCTTAATCTGCTGTTTACTATTCTGGGGGCGTACACGTTGTCCCGCAAAAGCTTTATGCTCCGCAATCCGATTATGCTGGCGATTGTATTTACGATGTTTTTTAACGGCGGAATCATACCGTCTTATCTGTTGATTAATAACACGCTTCATATGGGCAACAGCCTCTGGGCTCTGATTGTACCCGGTCTGATCAGCAGCTATAATCTGATTATTATGCGAACTTCCTTTGCGGAAATCTCGGAAAGTCTACTAGAGTCGGCCCGTATAGACGGGGCAGGAGAGATGCTCATTCTGTGGCGGATCGTCGTACCATTGTCTATGCCCGTTATTGCGGTGATGATTCTCTTTTACGGCGTCGGTCACTGGAATTCATGGTTCAGTGCGATCCTGTATATTCGGGACCGGAACCTGTTTCCACTTCAACTGGTGCTGCGAGAAATTCTGATTCAGAACAGTACAGACTCGATGACGACAGGAGCGACCGCTATGGACAAAGAGGCCATCGGGGAAAGTGTAAAATACGCAACCGTTATGGTAGCCACCCTTCCTATATTGTTCATC
The DNA here is from genome assembly GCF_028771845.1 of Paenibacillus marchantiae. Lineage (NCBI taxonomy): Bacteria > Bacillati > Bacillota > Bacilli > Caryophanales > Paenibacillaceae > Paenibacillus > Paenibacillus marchantiae. Next base: position 1,375,842 of record NZ_CP118270.1, read on the forward strand.
TATCCGTTTCTGCAGAAATACTTTGTTAAAGGTGTTATGATCGGAGCAATCAAAGAATAGAGTTGCCTTATCAAGCCATACCAAATAACAAAGGGTGAGGAGGAGACGCATGAAGAGAAAAAGCATCCTGTTATCCTGGGGCATTTCTTACATGGTCATTCTGCTCATACCGATTGTGATCGGTGCTGCTGTTTTTGCCGAGTCTCGGATGTTGCTTGAGGAAGAAGTTAATCGTTCCAACATGGTGCTGTTATCTCAGGTACAGGAAACCATTGATAACCAGATTGGTGATATTGGCAGCATAAGCAATCAATTAATGGCTGACTCCCAACTCATGAGCTTCATTAATCATGCGTCTGAACAGGATGCCCGCTGGAGGTTCATGGGGATTGATCTAATCAAAAACCTGAAATCTACACGCGTCGGAAACGGCTTGATTAGTGAACTGTATATTTATATCAAACAATCCGATATCGCGTTGTCCTCGTCTTCACTTATTCAAAAAAATTATTTATATGACATGTTCTATCAGGGCACCAATGTAACCGAGGAAGCTTGGACCCGGCTTATGCATGATTCCGGTAAGAGCATGTACCGAAAGATGGAGGTTCGGAGTGAAGATCGACGGATTGAAGACACGCTTGTCTATATTCAGCCGTTTCCTATTCAGAATGGCGCTGACAGCCCTGCGACCTTCGTTGTTAGCCTGGACCCTAACCGATTCCAGCAAGCCATTGATAACGTACGTTTGGAAAAAGAGAGCACCGTGTTCATTCTAGATCACGACGGTCAAACGTTATTTTCTACCGGATCACTTGAAACCCCTTACATAAGTGGGGAAGGTCTTAACCTTTTCAATGATGCTGGGAAAAGAACGGAAACGATCGATTGGAACGGAGAATCCGTGACCATATCGCAGATTTCTTCTAAGATCCAGGACTGGAAGTATGTATCCATCATACCTACCCGAATCTATGCCAAGAAGCTGACGGTTATCCGCGATATTACGCTTGGAGGCGTTGCTGCAGGGCTTATCCTTGGTGGGGTGGCAGCCTGGTGGTTCACTAGACGGAATTACCGTCCGCTGGGACGGATCATGAACATTATCTCGGATAAGGTTAAATGGAAACTGGAACAGCCGGACGATGAATATGGTATTTTGCAATCTGTTCTGATGCAAGCCTGGGAAGAGCAGGATCAATTTGCGAACAGGCTTAAGGATCAGCAAAGCGTTATACGGAGCAGTCTGCTCTCCAAGTTGATGAAGGGTAGGGTACAGGTGGGTGAGGAGTTTGCTTCGACCTTGGAACGTTCAGGTATTCGATTCGAGACGGAGTCGTTTGCTGTATTGCTCCTGCACATTGAGGATGTTGAAGGGCTGTTTCGTTCCAGAGTACGTGAGCAGGACCAGGAGGAGAAGCATCAATTTGTGCATCTGATTCTGACCAATGTGCTGGAGGAGATGATCGGCTCAATCGGTCATGTATACTCTGCGGACATTGATGGAAGAATTGCGTTCCTGATCAATATTCGAGAGTGTGAGGAGGATACCAGTCATCGGTTAATTCGTGCAGTCGAAGAAGCCCAGCGTTTCATCGGCTCCCGATTCTGCGTGTACTTCACTGTTGGCGTTAGCCATGTTCATCACCGTATTGGGGAAATCGCGGATTGTTTCCGGGAATCGGAAGAAGCGCTGGAATACAGGCTGATTCTGGGGATCGGTCAAATTATTGATCCGAACCGGATTCGTAGGCCTAAGGAGGAGCTGTATTACCCTCTTGATCTGGAGAGACAGCTCATCAATTATATTGCTACTGGAAATTATGCCCGTTCCACGGAAGTGATGAATGAGATTCTCATGACTAATTTTGCGGGAGAGCCCTTGTCTGTTGAACTGGCTCGCTGTCTGATGTTTGAGTTGATCGGTACCTTTCTGAAAGCTACGGAGCAGATCAAGACGGACGACCAGAACGAGATGACGCAGCGCAACGATCTGATTCGGCAATTGTTTGCATGTGAGACCTTTGAGGAGATTGAGTCCGAATTGCTTCGGATACTGGAGACGGTATGCCAGACGGTGCATGAGCGCAAGCGGTCCCGCAGTGAGGAATTGAGGGATCAACTGGTGGAATTCATTCATGAGAGTTATGCAGATGTCAATCTGGGCTTGACCCATTTATCCGAGCGCTTTCGGTTTCATCCAACCTATGTCTCAAAGTACTTCAAGGAACAGACCGGAGTCAACGTGATCGATTACATCAACCAATATCGAATTGAGCAATCCAAGAAAATTCTACAGGCAGAGGAACTGACGATCCAGGACGTATCCGAGCGGGTGGGTTTCCTGAACAGCAATTCGTTCATTCGTGTTTTCAAGAAATATGAGGGGATCACTCCCGGTCAATATAAGCAAAATAGCAGACTTGTCCAGCAAGAGGCTTGAAGAATATGACTTGTCTAGAGGAGGAACTGTTCCATGTGGAAAAAAGCTATTGAAGATGCACTCCATGTCACTCGGCATAATATAGATCGATTCGAAGGACGCTTTCCCCATGTTAGTAATGGGGATGAGCATTATGTGCTTAACGATAATACGGAGTGGACGGCAGGGTTCTGGTCAGGCATCCTGTGGTTATGCACGGAGTATACTCAGGACCCGAGGTTTCGTGAGGCTGCCGTGAATAGCGTCGATAACTTCCGTCGGCGAATGGAACAGAAAATTATTTTCGATCATCATGATATTGGCTTCCTTTATTCGTTGTCTTCTAAGGCACAATGGATTGTGGAGTATGACGTCGCTGCAAGGGAACTCACGCTGGAGGCAGCCGATATGCTGATGAAACGCTGGCGGGAGGATGCTGGACTGATTCAGGCCTGGGGGCGGAAAGGTGATGTGAATAACGGAGGGCGAATTATTATCGATTGCCTGCTCAATCTTCCACTGCTGTTCTGGGCGTATGAGCAGACCAATAACGAGGAGTATCGCCGCGTTGCCGAACTGCATGCACTGAAAAGCCGCCGCTTCCTCGTTCGTGGAGACGATTCAAGTTATCATACCTTTTATTTTGACCAGGCTACCGGAGAGGCTATTCGAGGCGGTACGCATCAAGGCTACAATGATGGCTCTACCTGGACTCGCGGACAGGCATGGGGAATATACGGATTTGCACTGTGCAGCCGCTATCTGCAAAGTACAGAGATGCTGGAGACAGCCAAACGTCTTGCCCGTTATTTCCTTGCCCATCTTCCGGAGGACGAAGTAGCGTATTGGGATTTTGATGCCCCGCAGACGCCTGAACCGAAACGGGACAGTTCTGCATCGGCTATTGTTGCCTGTGGTCTGCTAGAAATTGCCGGACGGCTTGATGAAGCCGATCCTGAGCGGGAGGCTTTTCGGAAAGCAGCGGAATCGTCCATGAAATCCTTATTTAATCATTATTCCACGCAGGGCTCGGATACAGCGGAGGGTCTGCTGAAGCATGGTTCATACTCCGTAAGAGGTGGAGATTCACCTGATGATTACACGATCTGGGGCGATTATTTTTATCTTGAGGCGCTGATGCGTCTGGAAAGAGGTATTCCTGGATATTGGTACGATCGATAAGGTGACTCCTTATATACATTAGTTTTTTTGTTGTATCAACTTGTGAAGTAAGATTAAGGGTCAGTATAATGTTATCTATTGAGAGTATTGGGCCAAACATTTATATTCTGGTGGGTTTCATCGTCCATGCTCCAGAAGGGGGATGTTTTCTTGAAAGTTCTTGAAACAGATCGGTTAAACCTTCGTTGGCTGTCACCGGATGATGGGGAGTTTATGCTTGAGCTTTTGAATGATCCTTCCTGGCTGGAGTTCATTGGCGACAGAGGTGTGAGAACCGTGGAAGGCGCACGTGAATATATCCTGAATGGCCCAGTCGAGATGTACAACCGCTTAGGGTTCGGGCTGTTCTTGACGGAGCGGAAAGCGGATGGTGTTCCGGTCGGGATTTGTGGGCTGATCAAACGAGATTCTTTGGAAGATGTGGACATCGGGTATGCTTTTCTTCCACAGTTCTGGGGGAATGGATATGCGTACGAGTCCGCTGCGGCAACATTGGACCATGGAAGAACGGTGCTGGGCTTCGATCGGATCGTGGCGATCTCTTCATCAAATAATCAAAAATCTGCAAAGCTTCTTGAAAAACTGGGATTAAAATTTGAAAAAATGATCCGGTTTTCGGATGATGCAGAAGAGCTAAGATTGTATGGTTCAGATAAATAACGAAATTGGGCTTGGATGATGAGTCTTCATTTCAATATAAATATACAAAGGGGATGTCCCATAAGTCATGAACATGACGAGGACATCCTTTTTAGCTTATTACTATTTAACGAACCGAGCACATGTTAATAGCTGCAATTTCCATAAGTCTACGATTTGGTTTAACGAATTATAGGGATGTTATTTCTCCAAATCTCTATATCGTAGGTTGATGAGGATACAAACGTTTTTGTTTCCGTTGTTCCTCCAGAAGTTGCATCATCCATTGCTGAATGTTCATCGTCTGCGGAGTGGCATAAGCAGAATGGGCCAGATTGCAGGTCTCCAGCGGGTCGTCCGTCAAGTTGTACAATTCATATTCATCAGGTACCGGCTGTGTTTTCGTTAACGTTACACATTGTCCTGAAGCGGGCTTTCCAACGGGCTGTGTGATGACATCTTTTACCCCAGGCTGACTCCAAAATTGAGTATTGTCAAAGTACCGGGAAAACTTCCAGATTTCCGGTTTGTTGTTTTTATAAAGGGTGGTAATTACGGTTTCGATATGGTTGGGTTGTACCACAGACGAATAGGGCATGCTTAATGGATTGGTTTGGTGCTGACCACGTGTGACATCATCGTCCGTCATAAAATAGACCGGTTGCTGGGTCAGAGCCGGATTATCATCTCCATAAATTAGAGGTGTGAGATTCCGTCCTACCAAATGGCGGGCTTCACTGAAATTCTTTTGCAATCGTCCATGGATTTCGGAAACGTTAATATGGGCCAGACCCAGCATGGTTGGCAGCAGATCGACATGACTTGTCAGGCTATGCACATGTTGTTGCTCGGGAAACAGTTGTTTATTGTGAATCAAAAAAGGAACATGAAGGTATTCCTCATAGGCACAGTACCATTTTTGATGAAGATTGCCGTGAGCGCCCAACAGGTCGCCATGATCCGATGTGAAAATAACAATGGTATTGTCATAGAAGGAGGAGCGCGTAAGAGCCTCATACACTTTGAACATTTGGCAATCCGCATTTTTTTGCAATTGGTAATATAGCTGGCGGTAGAAGCTCTGATCGGTGATGGGCTGTAAAGCTTTTGGATACAAGTCTCGGTAACTTGCCTGACAACGTGGTTTGGTACCCAGCCACTCGTGTATTGTCGGAGGAGCGTTGACTGCGGGCATCGGATCTACCTCGAATTTGAAATCGGATAGGCGCGCGGCGAGATCACCATATAACGTAATATCATGGGGGTTCACAAAGGAAGAGACAATGAGCCAGGGCTCAACTTGTTGGTGTTCATTCTTCCTGCGATCAAGGGACTCAATGAGATGAACTGTTTCGGCGGCGTATACCTCATCCCGTCCACTTAAGCCAAAAGCGGCGGAGGAAGCGGAGTTTCGAGGGTTTCTGCCTATGGGATCAGGGCCGATCCAATCGGAGAATCCGAAATCCTCCAGACGGCTCGCGTGAAGGTACAGGCTTTCCAATTGGGGTTCAGGAACCCCGGTCAGGGGGTGGTAACTGGGAACGCTTTGGTGGGTGCCGGGAGAGATGATATCCGCATTGGATATATGCCATTTTCCCTTATAGTACGTCTGGTATCCTGCTGCTCGGAAGTAATTGCCCATCGTAGGCACCGTATTAGGATTCAGCCAGAACATGTCAGAGTCATACGATTCCTTGGCAATGCCGACAGTCTGACTGACACCGTGCAGTGATGGATACTGACCTGTGAAAATGGTAGCCCGGCTGGGACAACAGGCGGTTGTTCCGATATAATGCCGATGGAATTCCATACTATGAGACTTTAAACGTTCCTGGGTAATCAGATTTTCTCTACGCCATGCCTGTATTTCTTTACTCTCATATACAGGAGGATAACGCTCTTCATCTACAAGAATGACGAGAAAGTTGGGTTTCTCCATAGTAGAAGATGGCAGGGAAGTATTGTTCACGGAGTTCATACACCCTCAATCGTTTTTTACTTTAAGGTATGTGATGATGATTACGAAAAGTCCATATCCACTGACTGCGCTTGTACACAAAACGACCGTTTCCCAGTAGAAGAATGGGGAACGGTCGTTACTGTATATATCTCTTGGATTACTTTAAATTTGCGTTTTGGGCGCAAGTTCAATGGCGGAACGGATGGCGGCCAGCATGCTTTTGTCATCGGCGATGTTTTTGCCTGCGATGTCAAAGGCTGTTCCATGGTCTACTGAAGTACGGATAATGCCGCCTTTGAGACCCACCGTAATGTTCACGCCTTCTTCAATGCCCATGACCTTAATTGGTGCATGTCCTTGGTCGTGATAACAAGCCACAACGATATCAAAATCGCCACGGCCAGCGCGGAAGAATAACGTGTCCGCCGGAAGTGGACCAACGACGTTAATGCCTTCCTTTTGCGCACGTTCGATGCCGGGCTGCAGTTTTTCTTCCTCTTCACCATTACCGAACAGTCCGTTCTCACCTGCATGCGGGTTAATACCGCAAACAGCTACACGCGGATTTTCGAAGCCAGCTTTTTTCAAAGTATCATGAGCCAGTTTAACCACAGTGTATGTTCTTTCCGGGTTGATGCTGGCAATGGCATCAATCAGACCCATATGCGTCGTAAGGTGAATCACTCGCAGATTGGGTGTAGTCAGCATCATGGAGAAATCCTCGGTATCGGTCAAATCAGCCAAAATCTCGGTGTGACCTGGATACAAGTGCCCACCTAGGTGCAGGGCTTCCTTGTTCAGAGGCGCTGTGCAGATGGAGTGAATTTGCTGTTTTTTCGCTAGATCAATAGCCTTCGCCAGAAACTGAAATGCTGCATCTCCCGCAACGGCAGATACTTTTCCATATTCCAGATCTGCAGGAATGAGATCCAAATCAATAATGTCCACAGTACCGAATTCATACTTGGCTTCGGATGGTTCATGAATAGCATTTACCTTCAGGCTCGATCCGATGACAGGCAGGACACGCTCCAATATTTTTGCATCGCCAATGACGAGTGGATTGCAATTGTTGTAGACCTCCTGATGGCCCAATGCTTTCATGATGATCTCGGGTCCAATACCTGCTGCATCGCCCATTGTAATTCCTACGGTTGGTTTCATACGGTAACTCCTCCTTTTAATTTTTCTATTGCATGGATGAAGACGTCGGGCTTGCCGAACCCGCCCGCTTTGGTAATTACGTGCAAATCCTCAATTCCAATAAATTTCGATATCGGTACACCAATTTCAAGCTCATCAAGCAGCTCAAAACCGCTGATATTCCACTTCATACAGATTTGCTTAGCTGTATCTCCGCCCGTCATGGATACACCTTTGAAATACCCATTCTCCAGCAGCTTGGCGCAGATTTCACCTATGGCCCGTACAATTTCATTGCTGACCTCGGTGTGATTAAGTCCTCTGACTTCACCCTTAGCACGTGCTAGCTCAATATCTACCTGTTCGGCGGTTGAATAGAGGACAACGTCATTGCCCTCTACGGCTTTGGCCATCACTTCCTCATACACACGATCGATTTCTTGCTCACGATCTGCTGCACCCGATACGGCTTTGAACGAGTGGAACGGGATGGATGATACGTCGGTTTTCTGTAGCAACAGCTTGAGCTGCTCACGAGAGTTTTTGTTCACACTCCCTACAACGGTGAGGATCGGACCTAGGTTTGCCGGAATGGTCAATTCCGCAGATTTGGCTCCCAAGCCGTAATGAGTGGGAAGGTAGTTCGCAATTCCCGCCGATCCTGCCCAGGCAAATGAATAATCAAGCTTGCTGGTGATGCTTAGAACCTGCTCCAAATGCTGTTCATCTGTCGAGTCGACGAGGATATAGGGAATGCCGTTTGCCTTAAAGGTTTCCAGTTGCGTCTTCATATGATCTGTACCCGATTCAAGATCACTCACCGTAATCTCGCCCACTTCATACTTGGTCTGAAGCTTGAGCAAATCCGGAAGATATGAAAGAGTGACAGGTGTCTTCGGATCATTCGCAATCTCGGTATCGGCTAGTGGAACCCCGTTCAGATAATGCGTGCCATTAAGAATGGTGCGATTGTTCTTGGGATAGCCTGGGGCGATCATCATAAAATCGGGCTTGACCACATCATACAAAGCGTCGATCTCGATCCCGATGTTTCCGCGCATGGTTGAATCCATTTTTTTGAAAATGGTGCCAAATCCGTTCTTTAACAGCAGTTCGGCTGCTCGACTAACCCGCTGATATGCATCCTCCGGTGTGATGGAACGGCTGTCGGTATCAAACACGACCGCATCGTAATTACGAATGTTATTTTCGTCCATGTTGAATAGTACGCTTGTCTTTAATCCATGGCGGGCAAGCTGCACCCCGCTGTCATTGGCGCCGGTCAAATCATCTGCAATAATGGCTAATTTCATGCAGTCATCCCTCCTTGAAAATCAAAATTAAATATAAGTCCGGTCAGCTAAATTCAATGCATTTATGTGGACGGTCTTTGATTGTATTTCTCGACACCGCCTGATTTCTCCAGCCTTTTGGAGAGGAATCCGATGAAGATCGGCAGTAGAATGGCAGTCGTCACAACACTCGCAGCAATTTGTACTGTAGCAATCTCGGCAATCGGGGCAAATGAAGCATTGGCAGCCACGATGGCAGCAGGTGTACCTACAGCGTTACCGGCTGTGGAACCTTCCGAAGCTCCGACAATGGGATTCCAGCCAATGGCTTTGAAGAGCAGGTAGCCGACGCCGCCAGTAATCAATACAGTAATTACACCCAGCATGATGCCGCTAAGTCCGCCTTGAATGATGGACGAGAAGTTGATGCCCATACCGAGTGAAAAGGCGAAGAATGGAACGAGCTTATCGCTGCCTTTGTGCAGCCATTCAGCAAGGTTGCGATCCAGGTTACCGATAACAACACCGACGATCAGTGGAAGCAGTACGGCTACAAAAGCCATCGGGGAGAACATGCCGTTGGCAAAGCCCATCGCACCGAAAATGGAAAGAGCAACCATGGTGAGGAACGGTCCATCGCTGAGCGCGAGGAACGGATAAGCCGCTTTGTCATCTTCTTTGCCGTATTGTCCGGCCAGGGCGATGTACAGTCCACCATTGGAATTCGTCATTGCAGCGATAATGGCAAGCGGTGCCAAACCAAGGAATAAACCATTGGAATCCGCAAAATAGATGGCGATCAAACCTAATATTGCACCAACTGCCCACTTGAACACAAGCAATGTAACGCCTTTACCAACCGAAGAACCGGCCGTCTTGAACGTAATTTGCGTACCAGCAATCAACAGGAACAGGGCGATCAATGTGCTTGAGCTATTTACGAACAGGGCTTCCGTGAAACCCCCGATTCGCAAAGCATTCGGAAAGAATGTGTTAATGGTTGCACCGAGCAACAGGGGAACAACCATCATACCGCCAGGAATACGATCTAATGTTGCTTTAATGTTCATAGTAGTGGCTCCTTATGAAGTAATCGTTTTTATAAAGCGTTTGCAGGGATTATGTTATCTCATATTGTTTATTTTAGCAACACTTAATTATTGTAAATTTTAAGTAATAGTTATAAGTGTTTAATTATGCAACACATATAATCGTAAAAAAAGCGTAAACCTAAAGTTACTCTTTAAGTTTACGCCATAACGTGGCACGGTTAATCCCTAAGCGTTCGGCCGCCTTGGATTGATTATTGTTTTCCTCATGTAGAACGAGTTGAATAATCTCTTTTTCGATTTCTTTCAGCGTACCACTAAGCTTCATCGTATTGGGTGAGGGTTGTTCACCGAGCAGGTGTGATAAGGTTTCGGCTGAGATCACGTAATCCTGCTCATTCAGTGCAGCCTGTTTGATAAGATGCCTCAACTGGTTCACAGTCATATGCGGGACTTGATCCCTAATTAGCTGCAACGCGTCCTCTTTCATCTTCACCGCAACTGTCCCATACTTCTGGTAGTAATCGCTGAGGAAGTGCTGGATCAGTGGCGCAAGATCCTCCTGCCTGTCCACAAGGCTCGGCATAATGATCGTATTCAGCTCGACATCCAGCGTTCTATTAGGATTCAATCCCTGTTCCCCCAGGATGAATACCCCGATCTGCCTCTGTAGACAGGTCTGAATGAATGAGATCAATTCCTCATCATTCGAACCATTTTCCAAAAGATTAATTTCTACGTTTCGCACCTTGGAAAGTGGAATTTTGTGCAAATGTCCTGGAGGAACCTGGGCAAGATCGATTTGGAGCATCAGCCCACCGCTGGAGTACATTTGATGAATATGTTTTACCAGAAAAGACTTGCCCGAATCCGCTTCGCCTAGCAGATAAATGGGTTCATGGTTTTCGTAAAGCGCCCGGATATTCTTCAATACGGCCTGCATGGCAGGGGATTCGGCAACAATCGGCTCCATGGATATATCGGTATATGCCGTTATGCCGAATTGTGCAAAAGCGTAGGGCTGTCCTTTTTCAAGGGAGTATACTTTATAGGTTTTTTTACTTAACGTCGTTTCGTAGGCCGTCACCGTAAGCTGGTAATCATCCACGATGAACACATTTTGAACTTGGGATTGATGGAAGTCCAGGTTGGTATTGGTGAGGTAAATGTGATTATAGGTCAGCGGATTCTGCTCAAAATCAGTCAAATTCTCGAATACAACTTCGTTCTGGTCGTCCAAGATCATGAGATTTGGATGCTCCTGGGTAACCAGGTTGTTCAGTATGATGGATATCGCGTGATTTTTGCTCAAGTACCGATATACCAACTGTGCATCTTCAAGCGCTCTGAGAATGGATTCCTTGCCAGACTGGATCAGCAATCCTTCCATTCCATAGGTTTTGGCTGTATTCACGGTGATAACATCGCCAACAATCTGACGGTAACCTGACGCTTTCAGCTCCAGCAGCAGCCTTGCCACATCCTCGGAGCTGCGTATGGTATACACCTTTAAAGGCAGTTCCATCAGATCGATAATCGACTGTGCTCCTGAAGTAATATTGGCAAAGCCAACGATAGCGGTTTGGCCGTTGAACTGGCTTGCCAGCGTTAGCGAACGAATCATGTCATATCCGGACAACTGCACATCAATGACGGGAATGGTTATGGCTTCCTTGATTAGTTGTGCAGTACCGCCGCGGCTAATCATAATCTCCGCTCCGTTTCGTTCAGCCTGGGCCGCCAATTCGGCGCCTTTCATCAGGTCGCCCACCTCATATTGAATGGCTAACTGGGGAAATAGCGGAATACATTCTTCTATAATCGTAGTCATGGATTCGTAAGGAGCGATAATATGAACTCGTGTACGCATAATTTTCCTGCCTTTTATAAAAATCATTCATGGTTCCTGCTGGTACATCAGACCAGAGGGCTTTCCTTATTATAGCCAACTTGCAGAGGAATGGCATCCCTGGCTCCTGACGGATTCAGTTAGCTGACAAGCAAACAGATTATCTGGATGTACTCTCCTCCTTGGAAGTGTGATAAAGATGACGGAATACCATATTCGGATTTTTCAAACGGGAAGCACAACTGGCGCAGATTGCCGCATATGTTCATGCTAATTTTGACGTCGATCTGCTGGATGTCTTCTTCACAGCGGTGGAGAGCCTTCCCGTGGAATCCTAGTAAAGTATACGTCAATGAACACATGTTATAATAATTGGAAATGGGACAGAATGTTGGGGGAATGTAATGAAAATTGTACAACGAATGGGTTATGGTGTCTTGGCTTTAATGGGTATCCTGCTTTTGTTCATAGCGATTAGTTTCACGAATCATACAATTAAACTAAAGAAAGAATCGGCTATACTATCACCCCCAGGTGTAATGGTTGATGTTAATAATCACCCAATGCATGTCTATACAGAAGGTTCCGGAGAACATACACTGGTCTTTATGTCAGGTGGGGGCACATCTTCTCCTGTATTAGATTTCAAGGCGCTCTATTCCAGATTGTCGGATCAATACAAGATTGCTGTTGTTGAGAAGGCAGGCTACGGTTTCAGTGCAACGGCAAAGGTCCCCCGTGATATCAATACGATGTTGGAAGAAACCAGAGCAGCTCTGACGTTAGCGGGAGAAACACCGCCCTATGTGTTGTTTCCGCATTCCATGTCGGGTATAGAAGCACTATATTGGGCACAAATGTATCCAAACGAAGTTGAGGCTATTATTGGTCTTGATCCTGCTATTCCAGAAGTTTATGAAAAGTATCCTCTACCTTCAGCTGGTATGATGAGCCTTACAAGCCTAGGAGCTCGTGTCGGAATAACCCGTTTTTCCCCCGACATTGTTAACTCGTCCGCCGCCATTGAAGAGAAGCGGTTGTCCTCCCAAGAGGAGGAAATCTATAGGGCATTATTTTATAAAAAAACGCAGACACTGAACATGAATGAAGAAGTTAAAATGATTAGGAATAATGCAGCACAAGTTTTAGAACGAGGTATTCCAGATGTGCCCATGTATTTTTTTATATCGAGTGGAGAAGAATTACCTGTCGAGAACTGGAGTGATTACTTAGTAAACTACGTTGAGTTTGTGAAGAATGGGCGCTATCTTTTATTACATAACGGTCATTACGTTCATGATGCTGATCCCGATCTAATTGCAGAGGAAAGTATCAAATTTATAGAAGAACTGTGAATGATGAAAAGTAAATCACTGATTTCGGAAGAGGTTTTAGTTAATGAGGCGACGCCATAGGCGATCGTCTTTTCTTTTATAATGTAAAGAAATTGTGTCACGCTTGGATTACTTCAGATTTATGGTTGCAGTGGCAGTAAATGAAACCTTCATCCCCATATTCATGTATTATAGTACATATGAACTGATCGAAGGAGGAACGAATGATGGGAATCTTATCGAGGTTTAGGGACGTGATGAAAGCGAATATGAACCATGTGCTGGCTCGGGCGCAAGATCCGGAGAAGACGGTGAATGAATATATGCGGAGCTTGAGCAGTGATTTGGGTCAGGTGAAGGCAGAGACGGCTGCGGTTCTCTCGGATGAGAGCCGGGCGAAGAGGGCTTTGGACGAATGCAGTGCAGAGATTAAGAAATTACAGCGGTATGCAGAGAAATCTGCGGAGTCTGGTGATGAAGCCAAGGCACGTGGTTTTTTGGAAAAGAAGGCAGAGCAGGCTAAGAAACGGAATGAATTACAAGCTGCCTATGATCGGGCTTCGGCCAAAGCCAAAATGATGAAGCATATGCACGAGAAGCTGGTGGCGGATATGGGGCAATTGGAAGCTCGGCATACGGAGCTGAAGGGCAGAATGGCGGCTGCCAATGCGCAACAACAGGCCAATGAACGGAACGCCTCCGCCGCCAATGCGAATGCTGCTTTGAAGGCGATGGAAGACAAAGCGAATCAGGCACTTAATGAAGCTGAGGCTTTGGCTGAACTGCGTGCTGGGGCACAGGAAGATGATCTGGATGTGCTAATTGCGCAGTTGGAGCAGCAAATGAATGCCGATGCGGGTAATAATGCACAGGTGACGCCGAGTCCAGAGGAAGAGCTTGCAGCAATTCAGAAGAAATTGGAAGATAAATAACGATATATGATGTAATACATTTCGTTAAACATTGAGGTGAGCAAATGCCGGTAATCGAGTACAAGTGTCCCAACTGCGGCAGTGGAATGCTTTTTGATAGTGCAACTGGAGCGTTATCCTGCCCCAGCTGCGGACGACAGGATAATATCGAACAGATCCCCGATCCGCTGAAGAAACAGGTGTTCACGGAGAATGAGGTCAAGGAGTATCACTGTAACAGCTGCGGCGCGGATATTGTGACTGAGCCGGAGACAAGTGCAACGACATGCAGCTTCTGTGGAGCTGCCGTTGTTCTGAGTGATCGACTGACGGGAGATCTGGCACCGGCCATGGTCTTACCCTTTTCAATCAGTAAGGATGAGGCCAAGCAGGCGTTCAAAAAGTGGTGCAGAAACGGCTTGCTGACACCTAGTGGATTCATGACAGCTGATCGGGTCAAGAGCATTACCGGGATATATGTGCCTTTCTGGTTATATGAGTTACATAACAAAATCGAAGTTCATGGCCGTGGCACAAAAATTAGAACCTACACGCAGGGTGACTACCATTACACGGAAACGCAGCATTTCGATATTTACCGGAGAATCCGGCTGAATTATGTGAATCTGCCCATTGATGCATCGGAGAAAATGAAAGATGAACTGATGGATAAGCTGGAGCCATTTCCTTATAACCAGTTAAAGCTTTTCAAAACCCCGTATCTCGCCGGGTATATTGCGGAAAAATATAGTTATACGGATGAGGAGCTGTACCCACGCGCCAAGGAAAAAACGAGCTCTTATATCGATTCTTATATTGCATCAACGGTTTCGGGCTATAACAGTGTCAGTTACACAGATAAACAGATTGATACTACGTTAAAAAATGCAGACTATGTGCTGCTCCCGGTATGGATGGTTTACTATGACTACAATCGTTCGCAGTATACCTTTGCCATGAATGGTCAGACAGGTAAAGTGGTGGGTAAACCGCCTATTAGCAAAGCTAAAGTTGTCGGATGGTTCGCAGGAATTTCAGCCGTTTCTTTGTTGTCATTGAAACTGGTCTCCTGGATGATGGGAGGTGGATTCCTGTGAGGGAAAGAAAACATCTGGCATGGATGGCAACGCTCATTTTATTTGTGATTACTCTCGTGTCTCCATTGATTCCAATGTCAGTTGTATCGGCAGCAGACAGCAAGAACCTGATTTACGATGAAGCTAATCTGCTGAACGAGCAGGAGAAAAGTGAACTGAACGCATTGGCGAATGAGTATGGGGCGGAGAGGCAGACGGATTTTGTTATTTACACCTCAAATAATGAGGAGCAAAAGAGTGAAATACTGCTGACTGAGGATTTCTATGATGATCAGGGGCTTGGTTACGATAAGGCTCATGGCAATGCAGTTATTTTGACAATTGATATGTATAACCGGAAGATGTATCTTGCTGGTTTTTATAAAGGGAAAGAGTATATCGACAACGGCAGAGCAGATAAAATCACAGCTAAGATTGCGCCAGATGTAACGGACGGTAATTATAAACTGGCTTTTGAAAAGTATATCAAGCTGTCCTACGAATATATGGGAATTAGACCGGGAGTAAATCCTGATAATATCCTCTTCAATATTTGGTTCCAACTTGCTGCGTCAGTAGCGATTGGAGGTATTGCTGTTGGGGTAATGGCCTATCGTTCCGGTGGGCGAGTTACAGTCAATCGTGCTACTTATGAGGATTCAAGTACTTCCAGTGTGATCGATCGTCAGGATCGGTATATCCGTACTACCGTAACCAAACGCAAAATTGAGAAGAACAACAATAACGGTGGCGGAGGAGGAGGCGGGGGCGGAGGTACCAGCCGAGGCGGTCATTCACACAGTGGTAGCAGCAGATCTTTCTAAGATACGAAGTAAGACCAAATAGAAGGGATGGGAACGAGTATGGGATTTTTCAAAAATCAATTTTCGAATGTGGTGGAATGGGAAGAGTTCAGAGATGATATGATTTTCTGGAAGTGGAGTAACCGTGAGATCAAGAAGGGAAGTAAATTGATTATCCGTTCGGGGCAGGATGCGATCTTCCTGAATAACGGCAAGGTGGAAGGGATTTTTGAGGACGAAGGGTCGTTTAATATCGATTCCGAGATCATTCCGTTTCTGTCTACCTTAAAAGGCTTCAAATTCGGATTCAACAGCGGCATGCGGGTCGAAGTGCTGTTTGTGAATACGAAGGAGTTTACGGTTCGATGGGGTA
Organism: Paenibacillus marchantiae; assembly: GCF_028771845.1. Taxonomy (NCBI): domain Bacteria; kingdom Bacillati; phylum Bacillota; class Bacilli; order Caryophanales; family Paenibacillaceae; genus Paenibacillus; species Paenibacillus marchantiae. Next base: position 1,391,875 of record NZ_CP118270.1, read on the forward strand.
CGCAAAGTCCGGTATTGATTCCAACTCCTCAACTTCCAGGTGGAATGCCGGTTCGTGCGAATGGTACGTTTAATTTTAAAGTGAGTGACTATGTTACATTGATCGATAAAATCGCGGGTATCAAGCAGAGCTATCTGGTCGAGGATGTCAAAATCCGGATTACGTCTGTGCTGGATCAGTTGCTAATGAAATGGATTAGCCGTGAAGGTAAGGACATGTTCAACCTGCAGGCGAATGCCTCGGATATTGCCAAAGGTATTCAGGAAGATCTGGATATGCAAATGATGGACATCGGGATCGGAATCACAGGCTTCCAGGTGATGAGCTTCAATTATCCGCAGGAGATCCAGGATATGATTACGAAGACGGCTTCACATGAAATGATCGGCAATTTGCAAAAATATCAGCAGGTCAGCATGACGGATGGCATCTCATCCGGTAAAGTTAAGGGTGGCGGCGCTGCTTCGGATATGGCGGGCATGATGATGGGCATGAACATGGCAAATGAAATGATGAAGAATATGAATCAGAATCAGAACAACCAGAATCAGAATTCGGATCAAAAGCCTGCGGCTAATCAAAACAGCGATGCAGGTGCATCTTCTTCGTCTGGAGACAATAAAAAGCCGAACTTCTGTCCAAACTGTGGCGCCAAGAATGAAGGTGCAAACTTCTGTCCAAACTGTGGTCAGAAGTTGGGTTAACCTATATCTAAATATAAGAAGGGCTTACTCCAAGGTCAAACTTTGGAGTAGGCCCTTTTTTTCATTCTATTTTTAATGGTAGAAAACGGTTGACAACGGAGCATAAATCATTTATCCTTAAATTAAGATATTTAATTTGAATATAAATTACATCGAGAAAAGCAAATATCTTAATTCCGATTTACAAGGAGAGATCAAGATGATGATTCCAACATTGACCAGAATAAATGAACTTTCAAGAAAAGCCAACGCGGCAGGATTGACGGAGATGGAGAAAGCAGAACAAATTCGTCTGCGCCAGGAATATCTGCAAACCTTTCGCGGTTCGATCAACGATATTCTGCTGAATGTAACCATCTATGATCCGAACGGCGATGACGTCACTCCGGATAAACTGAAACAGGAACAGGCCCAACAAAATAATAACTGAATCAGCTCGGCTTAATATCTTAATTTAAAGATAATATACGACCATAAATATAAAAAAAGCACCTATTAGACGATCTACAAATAACCCTTCCCATACAAAATGATCTATAAACCTAGGAGGAAATGATGATGACCATTCAAACTGCAGGTATTCACCATATTACAGCTTTTGCGGGAGATCCGCAGGCTAATGTCGACTTTTATGCTGGTGTCTTGGGACTTCGGCTTGTGAAAAAAACAATCAACTTCGATGCACCTGATGTGTACCATCTGTATTTTGGGGATGAGAACGGAAGTCCAGGGACCATTATCACATTCTTCCCATCAGCCGGATCACCGCGAGGCAAAATTGGTGGCGGTCAGGTTGGCATCACCTCATATGTGATTCCGCCTGGGACTATTGGCTTCTGGCAGGATCGGCTGGAGCAGTATAACATTGAGGTAACCAAAACAAGTCGTTTTAAGGAAGAGCTGCTGCAATTCGAAGACAGTGAGGGCTTGCGTCTTGAACTGGTTGAACGTGAAGAGGGGCCAGCCAGTACCTGGGTGCATGAAAGCATTCCAGCGGACAAAGCCATCAAAGGATTTGGAGGTGCCGTGCTATTCAGCGTCAATCCGCAGAGAACGATGGATGCGCTGGACAAAATACTCGGATTCACCAAAGTAGACGAAGATGAGGAGTATGTACGATTCCGGTCCGTCGGAGATATCGGTAATGTCGTGGATGTTCCTGTCACCCGGATGGCTTTGGGGGCAGGCGGAGCAGGGACGGTCCACCATATTGCGTGGCGTGCCAAAGATTTTGCAGAGCACGAGCAGTGGAGAGAAGCTGTACAACAGTACGGCTATCAACCAACCCCAGTTCGGGATCGTCAATATTTTAACGCAATCTATTTCAGAGAAGCTGGCGGAATCTTGTTCGAAATTGCTACCGATCCTCCTGGATTTGCGAAAGATGAGCCTGCGGAGTCGCTTGGACAGAAACTCATGCTGCCTGAGTGGTTTGAGCCATATCGTGCCCAAATTGAAGGCAATTTGCAGCCGATCCAAGTAAGAACGTTAGAGCCTTCGCATTCTATGATGGCACGTTAAAGAAGGGCCAGAACAAGCAATCTTTTTGATATGAGTTCAACTAAAGGAGCATTGAAGGATGATGGAGAAAAAGGTTACCTGGCTGGAGCTGTTCTATGATTTGCTTTTTGTAGCAGCGGTCTCCAAAGCGGGACATGTCCTGCTGCATGCCGAACACGGCGTGATTTCCTTTGAATATCTGATGAAATTTGTTTTGATTTTTATTCCTGTCTGGTGGGCATGGGTCGGTCAGACCCTATTTATTAACCGTTATGGTCAGGACATTTTCATCCATCGAGTCTTTCTTATCCTTCAACTCCTGTCTGTTCTGGTGATGACGGCGAGTCTCTCGGTTGATTTTGATCAATACTATCTTCCTTTCTTTGCGGGTTATATCGGTTCGAGGGCATTGACTGCCATTCAATATTTTATGATTCATAATTCCAAAAGCGAACATCAACAAAAAGCCGCTCGTTATCTGGGTGTATGCTTCATCATCGGCATATTGATATCAACAGGTTCCCTGTTCTTTGATTCATGGCTGCGATATGCGATTTTGTACGTCGGAATTGCCGTGGATATCATTCTCCCGCTCATCGGACGCAAAAATCTGGTGAAGGTGCCGATACACACGCATCATTTATTGGAACGTTTCGCTCTGTTTACTCTCATCCTGCTCGGTGAGTCGGTCGTCAGTATCATTGCTGTGCTGCAAATGGATCACTGGGATGTACGATCTGTTCTGTTCGCGGCGTTTACATCCATATTCGTGATTGCGATGTGGTGGCAGTATTTTGATAATGTTGAGAAAAAGGTCAGCAAAGAGATCCAGACCGCCGGGCAAGCGATCATATACGGCCATCTGTTCATCTATATATCCATGAGCATGATTGCCGCTTCTATTCAACTGTTATACCTGGATGAACTCAATTATGGTTTCATGTTAGCCTTTGTTTTTGGTTCAGTTCTGCTGTATTTTCTGTCCACCTCGCTGGTGTTCCACCGATACAGGCATGCTCATCTGCGGTTACGTCCGCGTCACTTGGTGTTTATGCTGGGGATAATGGTCGCGTTTATCGTTGTGGATCTGATCTATCGGGTGCCTAATTATGCTATCGTGGGAGAGAACATGGTGTTCTTCCTTGTCTATGCCAAATTAACGACATAATGCATAGGTCGCACAAGAATAAAAGTCACGAACGAATGACGTTCGTGGCTTTTTTAGTTGGATAATCGTAAAATCATGTCCACTGTGAGAAAAAACGTTTAACCTGATTTATTTTCTACTATAGAATCTGTTAATATGAGACTAGATACAAGTGAATCTACCAGATTAACGAATATATATAGTGATTCGTGGGTATGGAGATGACAATCAGGAGGGAAATCATTGAGCACACATCAAATCGGAGTTCCATTGGAAGGGTTTGCAGAGTTTAGCCGCACGGTTGCCGCTGAAGGCGCAGTGCTTTTGAAGAATGAAGGACAGGCTCTTCCGATTCGTAAAGACGAAAACGTTTCAGTGTTTGGACGGATTCAAGTCAACTATTATCGCAGTGGTACAGGCTCAGGCGGCAGCGTTCATGTGGCGTATACAACCAATTTGCTGGATGGTCTGCGTAGCAAAAAAGGACTTACAGTTAATGAAGAATTGGCAGCTGTCTATGAAAAATGGATTGAAGAAAACCCGTTTGATGACGGTGGAAAAGTATGGGCAGCAGAGCCTTGGAATCAGAAAGAAATGCCTTTAACGGATGAAGTGGTATCCCAAGCCAGAAGTAAATCCAGCAAAGCAATCGTGGTGATTGGACGAACAGCAGGCGAAGATCAGGATAATGTGGATGCACCAGGCAGCTACCGGTTGACGGAAGATGAGAAAGCGATGCTGAAGCAGGTCACGAATCATTTTGAACAAACGATCGTCGTGTTGAATGTATCGAACATCATGGACATGAGCTGGTTGAATGATGAAAGTTACGTTCATCCGATCCAAAGTGTCATTTACTCGTGGCATGGCGGTATGGAGGGTGGTAATGCGATCGCCGATGTACTGGCCGGAGACGTTACACCAAGTGGTAAATTGACCGATACGATTGCGTATTCCATTGAAGATTATCCTTCCACAAGCAATTACGGGAATGAGTTTAAGAACCTTTATCAAGAAGATATCTACGTAGGCTACCGTTATTTCGAAACGTTTCGACCTGAAAAAGTACAATTTGAATTTGGATACGGCTTGTCCTATACCACGTTCACAACCAAGGCAGAAGACGCAAAATTGATCTCCCAAGACGGAGAAAATAGCATTAAGGTGAATGTAACCGTAACCAATACGGGCACGACCTATGCCGGTAAAGAAGTAGTGCAGATCTATTATGAAGCCCCACAAGGTCAATTAGGGAAACCTGCAAAAGCTCTGGTGGCATTCGGCAAAACGAATCTGCTTCAGCCGGGTGAGTCTCAGCGCCTGACCGTGAGCTTCCCTGTGGATTCCATGGCTTCCTATGATGATGCTGGCGTAACAGGACATGCATCGGCGTATGTACTTGAGCCAGGAACATATCGTTTGTACGTAGGAACCAGTGTCAAAAATGTGGAGCATGTCAGCATTGATGGCCAAGATGGCTACGTCGTAGAAACGATTCAACTCGTGGAACAGCTCCAGGAGGCAATGGCACCGACTGAAGGCTTTACGAGAATGAAGCCGGGAGCGCGCAAAGAAGACGGATCTTACGAGCTGATTTTTGCAGATGTACCGACGCGCCAAGTATCCATGGCTGAACGAATTGAACAATGCTTACCGCAAACGCTGGAGCAAACGGGCAATCAGGGCTACAAGCTGAGAGATGTGAAGGATGGCAAAGTCAGCCTGGAAGCATTTATTGCCCAACTGAGTGATCAGGATCTGGCAGCCATTGTAAGAGGCGAAGGTATGAGCAGCCCGCTCGTTACATCGGGTACAGCTTCCGCATTTGGCGGCGTGAGTGACAGTCTGTTCAATTACGGAATCCCTGTTGCATGTACTGCAGATGGTCCATCCGGTATTCGTATGGATAGCGGGGAGAAGGCTACACAAGTTTCCATTGGAACTTTGCTGGCCGCAACATGGAATGCAGAACTCGTCGAAGAGCTGTATGTGATGGAAGGTCAGGAATTGCTGAGAAATCAGGTGGATGCATTGCTCGGGCCTGGATTGAATATTCGCCGGAGTCCGATGAATGGACGTAACTTTGAGTATTTCTCAGAAGATCCGTTGATTTCTGGTGTATTTGCTGCTGCTTGCACAAAAGGAATCATGAAGGGTGGCTCTAATGCTACACTGAAACATTTCGCCTGCAACAATCAGGAGAAACATCGCAGTAAAGTGGATGCTGTTGTATCTGAACGTGCATTGCGTGAGATCTATCTGAAAGGGTTCGAGATTGCCGTGAAAGAAGGCGGTGCGAACTCGATCATGACCTCCTACAATCCGATTAATGGACATTGGGCGGCTTCGAACTACGATCTGAACACGACCATTCTTCGTGGGGAGTGGGGCTTCCAAGGTATCGTGATGACCGACTGGTGGGCTATTATGAACGATGGCGTTGAAGGTGGACCAGCAGATCGGAAAAACACCAACTGGATGGTTCGCGCTCAAAACGATCTGTACATGGTTGTACCTAACTATGGCGCAGAAATCAACGGCTGGGATGATAACACGATCGAATCTCTGGAAAATGGGACGTTGACACGCGGAGAGCTTCAGCGCTCGGCTATGAATATTTGTGAGTTCATCATGAATGCACCTGTCTTCTCCAGAAAACATGAGATTGTAGAGAATGTCGCTTCATTCCAAGCGAATGCTTCACTTTCCTCAGAGCAGGCACAAGCGCTGGCTGATAATGCACAGGTCAAACCCGTTGTGGGCGAACCTGTCTACATGAAAGTGGATGAAGCAGGTCAATATCGGATTATTGTACAGATTATGTCTCCTGAGCCGGAACTGGCTCAAAGTGCATGTAATGTGATTCTCAATGATCAATTGATGACGACCATTCAAACCAATGGTACTGAAGGTAAGTGGATCAGACAGAAACTTGTCAAAGTGGAGCTGGAAGCAGGCTTGTACGAATTGAAGCTGGACTTCACCAAACCGGGTCTGCAGATCGACTGGATCGAATTCAAACAAGTGTAACGCAGGATCGTCTGATCTGTTGTAACTGAACATGACGACTGTTATGATTGTGTTATGAGATCCGGAATTTCTGAACAATCTGGTCAGGAGTGTTGCGAAGGATGAGAAGGTATAATTTTTGGAGCCCCATTCTGCTAATTGCGGTTGCGCTGATTGTCAGAGGCCTGGTTACCAATCTGGGCGTTCTGTTCGGCATGTCGCATGATGCAGCAAGTAATATCGCAATTGTTGCCATGTTGATTGCTGCACTGATCATGTTTAATCGAATGACAAAGGCAAAGCGAAAATGAACATATAATATTCGATATCGATCAAGAGAGAGGCACCCTTAGGGGTGTCTTTTTTGTGTATTGACGTTTCATTCATAACGTCTTAGACTGTTTATGAATAAAACAATAACATTTTTATGATAACGAAAATAACAAATGTGATTACTCCAATGGCTAACCCATCATTTTCCGAAAGGAGACCCATTCATGAAGGTTATGGCGGCATGGTTTGCAGGCAAGCATGAAAAGGCAATGGATGTGGTGAGCAGGATGTGGGGACAGCAGGAGGGTTCGTGGATCGTTCCGCTGAGATTGGTAGAGTCTTCGTGGCACAGGGATCGAATTGCAATCAGGCAGCTGACTTTCAACGACAGATGAACATAATTAAGGACCGCTGGAGATGCTGTGCTCTGTCGGTCCTTTATGGCATTTGACGGAAAGCGGACAGAGAACCGGCATGAGAGGAGAGGAATCCAGTAAATACAACCGATTGGGTGAAGGCAGCAGCACAGGTCGTGCCATCAGAACGTCAGCTGAAATGGCAGGAGATGGAGTTCTATGCATTTATTCATTTTACCATGAATACGTTTACAGATCAGGAGTGGGGAACGGGAAATGAAGATCCCGATATCTTTAACCCTTCTCATCTGAGTGCCCGGCAATGGGTTCAGGCGTGCAAATCTGCCGGTATGACCGGATTAATTCTCACATGCAAGCATCACGACGGGTTTTGTTTGTGGCCAAGCCAGTACACGAAACATACGGTAGCCGCCAGCCCTTGGCGAAATGGTGCGGGTGATCTGGTGAAAGAAGTTGCCGATGCCTGCCGTGAAGGCGGGTTGAAGTTCGGTATCTATCTGTCTCCTTGGGACCGTCATGAAGCATCCTACGGAGATTCAGAGCGATACAACGAATTTTTCGAAAATCAGCTGCGTGAGCTGTTAACCCAATATGGTGAAATTTTCTGCGTGTGGTTCGACGGAGCTTGCGGAGAGGGGCCGAATGGGAAAAGGCAGGTCTACGATTGGGATTCCTATTATGCGCTGATCCGGGAGTTGCAGCCAGAGGCTGTAATCTCGGTATGTGGACCGGATGTTCGCTGGTGCGGCAATGAGGCAGGTCATACCCGGACTTCGGAATGGAGCGTCGTACCTGCCTACTTGCAAGATAATGAGAAGATCCAGGAGCAATCGCAGCAGGTGGATGATGGTGAGTTTGCCAGCAGAATTAATACACAGGATGCCGATTTGGGGAGTCGGGAAGTGATCCGGCAGCATGAGGGCAAGCTCATCTGGTATCCCGCAGAAGTGAATACATCCATCCGTCCGGGTTGGTTCTATCATGCAAGCGAGGACGATCAAGTCAAATCGCTGGAGGAACTGCTTGGCATCTATGATGGAGCGGTTGGCGGCAACGCCAATTTTCTACTAAACCTTCCACCAGATCGACGCGGCCTTATTCACGAACAGGATATTGAGCGGCTGCAGCAGCTCGGAGACTTTTTGCGCAGTACTTATCGACAAAGTCAGGCTGTTGGGGCGAGAATTCAGGCATCGGATACCATGGATGGAGTACATGCCGCTACCCAGGTATTGTGTGAAGAATCGGATATGTTCTGGTGCCCATCTGAAGGAACTGAACTGGCTTGGCTGGAAGTAGAGCTGCCGGAGGAAAAGCGGTTCGACCGAGTTGTTCTCATGGAGCATATCCGTTCAGGCCAACGAATTGAGCGGTTTACGCTGGAGGCAAAGGGTGAGGGTGGGGATTGGCAGGAGCTGTATCGCGGCACGATTGTTGGTCACAAACGAATCTGTAGTTTCGAACCTTTTACCGCCAGAACTATTCGTCTGACCATTCATGAATCCAGATGGTATCCAACGTTGTCCTGGCTGGGTGTATATCTGAGCAAACAAGAGGTGCATGAAGCTGGCGATTGAGCCGTAACATTTGTAGATAAGCCGATTTTGGATTCATCCCATGGAAAATAGAGTAGCAAACGATTATTGGTAATTGTATGATCTTATGGAAAAAGGTATATGTAAGGTAGAGCCACACACCAGCAGGAGAGGATGAGAGGATATGAAAGTAGGACTCAGCACATACAGTCTACAACAGGCACTGGATGCCAAGGAACTGACTGTACCCGACGCCATCCGTTACATCGCCGAGCAGGGCGGAGAACATGTGGAGATTGTTCCGATCGGGTACAGCCTGATCGACCAACCGGAATTAATTGACCAGATTCGAGAGGCTGCGCAAGACGTGGGAATTGATATTTCCAATTACGCAATAGGTGCCAACTTCGTTACAGGAGAAGGCCCGGATGCACTTGAAAATGAGATTGCTGCTGTCATGAAGCATGTGGATGTCGCTGCCGCACTTGGCGTTACGAGAATGCGCCATGATGTTGCGTTTCGTCCTGCACAGGAGGGCACTGTCGCTCAGTTTGAGGCGGATCTGCCTGTTCTGGTGAAGGCCTGTCAGCGAATTGCCGATTACGCAGCGAGTCACGGCATTACCACAAGTGTGGAGAATCATGGTTACTATGTGCAGTCCAGTGAGCGTGTCCGGCGGTTGGTGTATGAGACGGCACGAGAAAACTTCAAGACAACGTTGGATATCGGCAATTTCCTGTGTGTGGATGAAGACCCGGTTAGCGCTGTGAAAAACAACATTCCTTATGCATCCATGGTGCACGCCAAAGATTTCTATCGGAGACCTTCCTACCGTAATCCCGGAGAGGGCTGGTTCCAGACCGCACACGGCAATTACCTGCGCGGAGCGATTGTGGGTCACGGGGATATCGACATGCCGGAAGTATTCCGTGTGTTGAAGCAGTCCGGTTACGACGGATATATCTCTGTAGAATTCGAAGGTATGGAAAATTGCAAAACAGCATCCCGAATCGCGATGGATAACGTCCGCCGCTTCTGGGAGGAAGTATAAGCAGCTACTTACTACTATATAAGTGGAATCAATTTTTATATGTAAGGCTGAAGTAACAGAGGTGAAGTTTGGAACTGTAGGAGCGGTAGCGTCCGCCTTTGTCTGCGAATTTCAACTGCTGAGAGCAGTTGATACAAGAAATCTGTAGACAACAGCGGCCGAAAGTCCAAACATTCACCGTAGTTACGTTAAGCCGATTATCATATGTTTTGAATCAACTGATATGACCATCATTCAACTTATTATGGAGGGAAAATCCATGTCCAAACTTAAAATTGCCGTTATCGGTGCAGGTTCAATTTCCGATTTTCATTTACAAGCGTATGACAGTAATCCCGAAGTTGAAATATACGCTATATGCGACCTGAATGAAGCACGTGCCCAGGAAGCGGCGAAAAAATATAACGCTACCCATGTATTCACCGATTATAAGGAACTCCTGGCACTACCTGAAATCCATTCGGTCAGCATCTGTACCTGGAATGATACACATGCCGAGATCAGCATTGCTGCTCTGGATGCGGGTAAAAACGTACTTTGCGAGAAGCCGCTCTGTCAGACGGTAGAAGATGCGTTGGAAGTGGAGAAGGCTGTTCATCGCAGTGGAAAGCTGCTTCAAGTTGGCTTTGTACGCCGTTATAGCGACAATGCGCAGATCCTGAAGAAGTTCATTGATGAAGGTGAGCTGGGAGAGATCTACTATGCCAAGGCATCCTGTCTGCGGCGTTTGGGCAATCCGGGTGGATGGTTTGCAGATGTGGAGCGTTCTGGCGGGGGCCCGTTGATCGATATTGGCGTGCACATTATTGATATCTCCTGGTACCTAATGGGCAAACCGAAAGTGAAAACCGTCTCCGCGAATGTCTCCAATCGATTGGGTAACCGTGCCAATATCCGTAATCTATCTTTCTACCAGGCAGCGGATTATGATGCGAACAAAAACACCGTGGAGGATATGGCTAATGCGTTGATTCGTTTCGAGAACGGGGCAAGCCTGCTGGTGGATGTAAGCTTCACACTGCACGCGAAGCAGGATGAAACTTCGGTCAGACTCTATGGCGATAAAGGTGGCGCTGAACTGGAACCGGAAATTTCACTGATCGGTGAGAAATTCGATACCATTTTGAACATGACGCCACAGGTGGATTTCAAATCCCTTGATTTCGCAGGTTCTTTCCGTAATGAAGTCAATCATTTTATCGACAGTACCCAAGGGCGCAAAGAGACGCTAAGCCCCGTTGAGGATGGCGTTGAAATCATGAAAATCCTCTGTGCCATCTACGAGTCCGCACGAGAAGGACGCGAAATTTCACTGTAGATAGGGTGTTGCGATCCGAAAATGGCAACGCCACTCGAAGTAGTGAGGCACTGCAATCGAAATGACTGGGCTTAATATGTCTTTCTTAGTTGAACGAAATATTTACACAATAACGGAGAGGGCAGAACGAATCTGAAGAAGCGGAGCGCTCGCCTTTATCCCCGGATTTTCCCCTTAGGAAAGGGAATCGAAAAAATCTGGGGATAACAGCGATCGGAAGATTGTTTTGACCGCGCAGTGGTCCAGTGTAATGCTATTTATTCAGCGTATGACATCCAATCCAAAGGAGATGAACGGGATGAGCGAAACCAAAGATACGGTGCTGGAACAGGAAGAACAGGTCGTCGAAGCTGGGGTGCATAACTTTAGCAAAGAAGAGGAATGGGTGAAGCCTGAAGATCCGTTGCTGAATGAACGTCTGGAGTGGTTCAAGGATCAGAAGCTGGGGCTGATGATGCATTGGGGTCCCTATTCCCAACTTGGACTCGTGGAGTCCTGGGCGCTAAGTGATGAGGATGGCGATTGGTCGCGCAATGATATCGACTGGACTGACGACATGGAGCATTTCAAGCAAGAATACTTTGATCTCAACAAAACCTTCAATCCCATTCGCTTTCAGCCTGAAGAGTGGGCACAGATGGCCGCTGATAACGGGTTCAAATATTTCCTGTTCACCACCAAACATCATGATGGTTTCTGCATGTGGGATACACATACCACCGATTATCGCATCACGGGCAAGGATACTCCTTTTCACACTCATAAGTATGCGGACATTTGCCGGGCGCTTTTTGACGCTTTTCGTGCCAAGGGTCTTGGCATCTCGGCTTACTTCTCCAAAGCGGACTGGCATACGCCATACTACTGGACACCTGGCATGGAGCGGGGAAGCCATATGTGGCGTGGACCATCCTATGACCCGAAAGCGTATCCATGGCTGTGGGAGAAATTCGTGGAGTTCACGCATGAGCAAATTATGGAACTGCTGACCAACTACGGACGAATCGAATGTCTGTGGCTGGATGCAGGCTGGGTACGTGAAGGACGCCACGGTCAGGATATTCGATTAGGCGAAGTGGTGGAGCGGGCGCGTCAGACAACACAGCCGTGGCTCCTCGCAGCAGATCGCACAGTAGGTGGACCGTATGAGAATATCGTAACTCCAGAGCAGACCATCCCGGAGCATCCAATGAATATTCCTTGGGAGAGCTGTATCACGGTGGGCAATTCCTTTGCGTTTGGATATGATGATCAGTATAAATCAGCAAGACAGCTGGCGCATATTCTGCTTGAGGTAGTATCCAAGGGCGGTAATTTGGCGCTGAATGTGGGGCCACAACCGGACGGGCGTCTTCCAAAAGGGGCAGTGCGAAGCATTAAAGCCCTCGGAGAATGGATCGGTACTCACGGGGAGGGCATCTATGGTACGCGGATTTGCGGACCATACTTCACAGGAGAGTGGGCCTTTACACGTAAGGAAGATCTCAACGTATCGTATGCCTTCCGTCTGTACAGAAGCGAGAACGAGGCAGTACAATCACAGGTAATCATTCCATATATGGAAAAGGTGGAGCGAATTGAACTCGTCGGCACAGATGATGTGCTGTCATTCCAACGGACAGAAGATGGACTTGCTGTAGAGTTGCCGCAAGCGGTAGTTACAGAAGTAGCACCTATCACGCTGACGTTCAGATTGTTCACAAACCAATAAATCTATACTTCAAATCCCGGGGGACTTTTAAAGTCCCCCGGGATTTTTTGGGTTGGTGATTTTTGCGATATACCTATCCTAAAGGACGATTTTTCCTTGTCCGGCAAGGGTTTTGGGAATAAGGAGAGGTGGGAGAAAATTGCAAATTGATAAAAGAACACCGCTCAAGGTACTATCGATTTAAGAAAGCGTTACCTGACATTAATCTTCACACAGATGACGCTAATACAGAAAAATGAGTCAAAGAAAAGGATGTTTAAGGGATGTAAATGTAATGTATTATTACACTTAAGGTGTAGAAGGAGTGACGCGAATGAGTCGAGCTACGGAAAGCATACCTGCACTGGTGGAGCTCCAGCAAGGAAGGAATTACGCAGAACCTAAGCGACAGCATCCATTTATCAGAAGCCTCAAAAAGCATTGGGAGCTCTATCTACTGGTGCTTCCTCCCGTATTGTATCTATTGATCTTCAAGTACATTCCAATGGTCGGTGTACAGATTGCCTTCAAAGACTTCAGTGTCGTCAAAGGAATCTGGGGCAGCCCATGGGTTGGACTGAAACACTTTGAGGCCTTTTTTGAATCCCCGAACTTCTGGCTGCTGATCAAAAATACGATTGGGATCAGTTTCTACTCGTTACTCGCCGGATTTCCCATTCCGATCCTGCTGGCGCTTGCGCTGAATGAGATCCGAACAGGTTACTTTAAAAAGACCGTCCAGATGGTCACGTACGCTCCGCATTTTATCTCCACAGTCGTCATGGTATCCATTATCATTCTGATGCTGTCACCGCATGTGGGTGTTGTAGACAAGCTATTTACCTTCCTGGGTTTCCCGATGACCAACTTTATGGGCATTCCCGAATACTTCAAATCCATCTATGTGTGGTCGGGTGTCTGGCAAGGCATGGGCTATTCATCGATCATTTATATCGCGGCTCTCGCTGGGGTTGATCCATCCCTCTATGAGGCAGCGAAGATGGACGGCGCTTCAAGGCTCCGGAAAATTTGGCATATCGATCTTCCAACGCTCGTACCGGTCACCGTCATCATGCTGATTCTTAGCTTGGGCAGCATTATGGGCGTGGGCTTTGAAAAAATATATCTAATGCAGAATCCGCTCAACACGAGTGCATCGGAAGTCATCTCCACGTATGTGTACAAGGTCGGTCTGATCGGGGCCAACTTCAGCTTCTCCTCGGCGGTAGGATTGTTCAACTCCGTTATCAACCTGATTCTACTGGTTATCGTCAACGGCATTTCCCGCAAAGTATCCCAGAACAGCTTGTGGTAAAGGAGGAGCTCATCCATGTTCAACCTGATGAATCGTAACCGGATCAAGGACCCGCTCGGTGACCGTATCTTCATGACATTCAACTATATCTTTCTGTTCGCCATACTTCTAACAGTGTTTTACCCGCTCTTGTATATCATCAGTTCTTCGTTCAGCTCCTCACGTGCCGTTACATCCGGTCAGGTGTGGCTGTTCCCGGTAGACTTTAACATCAAGGCCTATATCTCCATTTTCAAAAGCCAGCAGCTCATGCTTGGTTTCTACAACACGATCATCTATACCGTTGTAGGCACATTTATCAATGTGGCGCTAACGGTCATGCTCGCGTATCCGCTATCGCGCAAGTCGTTTTACGGACGGGGTGCCATCATTATTTTCATGATGATCACGATGTTCTTTGATGGCGGTCTGATTCCAACCTATCTCTTGATGAAAGACCTTCATCTGCTGGATACACGCTGGGCGATGTGGCTGCCAGGGGCGCTCGCAGTGTTCCAAGTTATCGTAGCGAGAACCTTCTTCCAATCTTCCATCCCGGAAGAGCTGGGGGAGGCGGCGGAAATGGACGGATGTCGGGACATCCGGTATTTGATCAGCGTAGTTCTTCCGTTATCAAAGCCGATTCTGGCGGTCATGACCCTGATGTATGCGGTGGGCCACTGGAATGCGTACTTTGATGCCCTGATCTATCTTCGTTCCGAGAAGCTGTTCCCACTCCAGTATGTGCTGCGCAATCTGCTAATTCTAAACGCCGCAGACCCAGCAATGTTGGCCAATACGAGCCAGCAGCTAAGAGATCAGGGGTTCGAGCAGGTCCTGAAATACGCACTGATCGTAGTCGCCAGCATTCCCATTCTCATCATGTACCCGTTTGTGCAGAAGCACTTTGTTAAAGGGGTTATGGTTGGCTCTCTCAAAGGATGATCTTTGTCATCTGCGTCCGTTACGCCACTTGAAAGGAGGTGGGGGAACACTCCGGCTTCCGGCTTCCGGGATAAGGTTTAACACGAGTACGCAATCAGAATGTTATGCCGTTTTCAACAAAAAGGAGGAGTCAGATTGAAAAAATCTTGGATTTCGATGTTGTTTCTGGTCTTTGCTTCGATGGCTTTGTTGTCCGCATGTGGTTCATCCGAGGATGCAGGTACAGGGAGCGACGGTAGCGGGGAGAGCGGTGGCCCGGTAACGATGACCTTCTTTGCCCCACAAGGTAAAGCGTCCATGGAAGAAAATGAGTTCACCAAATTTATCGAAGACAAGTTCGATGTTACCCTGAAATGGGATCTGGCCCCGACGGACGCTCTGCAAGACCGCAGACAGTTGCTGCTGGCGAGTGGGGATTATCCCGAAGTGTTCCTCCATGGCAAGTTCACGACCTCAGACCTTCAAACGTACGGAAATCAGGGCGTGTTCCTCCCGCTGCAGGATCTGATCAAGCAGTACGGTCCGAACCTGTCCAAGATGATGGAGGAGAAGCCGTACTTCAAAGAAGCGGTAACTGCGCCGGATGGCAACATCTACGCTCTGCCGATTTTCAATGAATGTTACCACTGTACGTATGCACAGAAATACTGGATTAACACCGAGTGGCTGGACAATCTGGGTCTCAAAATGCCTACCACGACCGATGAACTCTACACGTTTCTGAAGGCGTTCAAGGAACAAGACCCGAATGGCAACGGCAAAGCTGATGAGATTCCACTCACGGGTGCACCCAACAAGTACGTGTGGAACGGCAACATCGATGCCTATTTAATGAACAGCTTTATCTATAATGACAACGATAAATATCTGATCGTGAATGATGGCAAGGTTGATTTTGCAGCGAATAAGGAAGAGTGGAAAAAAGGGCTGGAGTACATGCATAAGCTGTATGCAGAAGGCCTGATTGACCCGGCTTCCTTCACACAGAACGATCAGGCAATCGGGCAGTTGGGTAACAAGGAAGGTGATGAGGTGGTCGGCTCTATAACGACAGCGCTGGTCAGTTACCTCGTGAACACGTATGACAAAGATATCACCCGCCACCAGCACTGGGACATCGTGCCTCCGCTGAAAGGGCCGGATGGTGTGCAGACGACAGGTGCTACGCAAAGCGTAGGTGAGTTCGAGTTCGCCATCACCAATAAAGCGACCGAAGCACAACAGATCGCTGCGATCAAAATTGTAGATTATATGTTCAGTGAAGAAGGCGCTTTATATGCAGAGTACGGGCCGACCGAAGGCAAAGGCTGGAAGAAGGCGGATGCCGATGAGAAAAACATCAATGGTGAGCCTGCCAAATACAGCTACTACAACCTGCCTGAGCGTGACCCAAATGTTGTAGTCAACGAGAGTTGGTCACAGATCGGAGCACATGACTTGTCCAATACGTTCCGGAATCTTTTTGCAGAAGGTCAGAACCCACTGGAAGCGGAGGGTTACGGTACACGTCTAGCGCAAGCAACCAATGTATATGAACCTTATGCGCCAAAAGAAATCTATCCTGCGAACGTGTTTATCCGTCCAGAAGATACAGAAACCGCTGCGCAGCTCACGACGGCCGTCAAGGATTACGTGATGACCAATATGGCTCAATTCATTATCGGCAGCAAGAGCATTGATAAGGAATGGGACGCGTATGTGAAAGGTTTTGATGGTCTGGGACTCAGCAATTACCTTGAGATTTACCAGCGTGCGATTGAGAAGAATCAATAAAGATTAATGGATTCATGAATGAGGCTGTCCCGATGCCAACACAGGAATCGGGACGGTCTTCTCCTTTTGACAACCCCACTTCATTCGATATAATTTACTGAATATTTATGGAAACTTAGCGACCAGATTGGCGCGGTTGTCATTCTAACTTATGCAAAATGCTCATGCGTATAAACAGTGGTGGGGGGCCTCGGAGATGAACAACAGTTGGTTTAGACGTTTGCTGCTATCGTATTTGCCTGTTTTTTTTATCGTGACCACAATCCTGTTTATTATCTTCTTTCAGGTATTCAATGAACAGAACCGGAGAGAAGCACTCAAGGCCAATGAATTTCTGGCGTCACAGGTAACGCAATATTTGGACAATTCACTACGTTCCATTGACTTCAAGGTGCTGCGTGATATTTTGACCAATCCCAACCTGAAAAATTATTATTCGGTAACCGGAAGCGAGGATGTGTATGCCGGAATTCAAGCAGTCCAGGTTATTGATGAATTAAAAATAGAGTATCCGCTGATTGATTCCATATATCTGGTGAGATACAACGACGATACGGTATTCAGCAACGGCAAGGCAGTGCCGATTGAGGAATTCCCGGATGCAGCGTTTATTAAAGACAGTCGTGCTGCGGCAACGCAAAAGTGGGTGGGGGCGAGATCCTTTAAGGCATTCCCGACAGAGGAAGGAAAACAGGTCATTACACTCATTCGCGGTGTCGGAAACGGCACGGGTCTTGTGGTTGTTAACGTCGATCTGCCGACCTTGCAGAAATCCATCATGCAGATGTATGACCCTGAATTCACCTTCGTGAATATCTTCAATCGCTCGGGTGGCAATCTGTGGGACGGAGGAATTCAGGATGGAATTACAGCGGTTTCTCCCAAAACAGACTCAGGTGAAGTATTCTCCGAGTTTACATCCAGCTACAGCGGCTGGAAGGTACAGACGGGACTGAATAATGGCAAGATCGTCAAATTTGCCCTGAAATTTTATAATATCTGGTTTGTTTTTGCCGTTGCTGTTGTCCTGATTGGTGTGGTATGGGTGATCTATGTGACACGTAGAAATTACAAGCCCATCCAGCAGATTGTCACGTTGATTGAGACGGTGGCTTCGCAGAAACAGCCAGGGGCGGGTTATACGAAGGATAACGAGTTCCGTTTTATCCAGACTACGCTGGAGCGAATGATTGATCAAACCAAGCAATATCAGGAGGAGCATGAAGAGAACCTAATTTTGCAGAAGAAATATTTCTTTCAGGAGCTGCTGGAGGGTACGCGGGACTTTACTGGAAATGAACTGACAGCGGAGATGAGCAGGTTCAAGCTCCCGCAGTTAGAGGATCGATGGGCTGTAATGGTGGTGGAGATTGATCAGTATTCACGGTTCATGGAGGAGTACCACAATCAGGATCAATCCCTTCTGAAATTCGTGTTATCCAGCATTCTGCAGGAGAGTGCAAGGCACGAGGGCACCGAAGTGTGGGCAGAGTGGATATCGGATCAGCGTCTGTATGCCATACTCTGGATTCCCGAAATGGAGAAAGGTGAGGAAACCGAGCAGAGACTGCTCTCCGGTTATCTTGACAGGGTTGGGCAGTATTTGAACTTCACCGTAACCATTGGTATTGGAAGAGTGGCAGTGGATGTCCGTGGTCTGAGAGCTTCGCTGAAGGAGGCGGTGCATGCCTTGGAATACAAGGCTGTGCTCGGCATGAATCGGATCATTCCATGCGGGGAGGTACCGAGCTCAACCAATGATGTGTATGAGTTCCTGAAGACGATCTCTTTGCTGGTGCAGGCGATGCGACTCTCGGAAGATGTGTGGGAGAAGCATTTTGATCGCTTGTTCGAACAGATCCATGAATCCGTGCTCTCCCGCCAGGAGATTATGAATACGGTCCAATTGCTGTTCCAGCACTATAACCGGGAGTTCGCAGAACTTCCACGAGAGTATCAGGAGCGATGGGCATCTGTATTTACACCACTTCTTCCTAGGTTGGAAGGTTGGGAGACGTTGGATGATTTACGCGCGCTGTGCTGGGAGGGTTTCCGTGAGCTGGCTGATGAGATGCAGACGCTTCATTGCTCCAGAAAACATCGATCTCATATTCTTGAAATTCGCAAGTATATTGAACAGAACTACAACAACCCCGAGTTGTCGCTGAATTATCTAAGTGATCTATTTGATATCAATCCGAAATATTTAAGCAAGCTGTTTAAGGACGAAATTGGTGAGAAGTTCGTGGATCTTCTGATTAGTCACCGTATTGAGAAGGCGAAGCAGCTCATGCTGGAGACGGATAAGGCCATTCAGGAGATCAGTGAGGAAGTTGGGTATACGAATTACAATTCCTTCAATCGGGCGTTCAAGAATGTGGTGGGTGTAGCGCCTAGCGACTACCGAAAAGCCATGTGAGCCCATGCACCAGACTAAGCCGAACTCATAAGGAGAATGTGCATATGGACTATAAAGATGTTTCGCTTCCCATTCAGGAGCGGACCCAAGATCTGCTCGGACGGATGACCACGGAGGAGAAGATAGGACAGCTGATCCAGCCGATGGGGTGGAAGACTTATGTTAAGGAAGCAGATGGTACGGTTCAGGTTACAGATGAGTTTAAAAAGGACATCGCAGAGGGCGGGATTGGGTCGTTGTATGGAGCACTTCGTGCTGATCCCTGGACGGAAGTGACGCTGGAGACTGGCCTGACCCCTAGGCAAGGAGCTGTTGCCACTAATGAAATTCAGCGGTATGCCATGGAGAACTCCCGGCTGGGAATTCCCATTTTGTTCGGGGAAGAGTGTTCTCACGGGCATATGGCCATTGGGGCAACTGTATTCCCGGTGCCGTTAGCAATAGGAAGTGCTTGGAACACGGAATTGTACCGCAAGATGTGTGAAGCGACTGCTGTGGAGACTCGGAGCCAGGGAGGAGCGGCAACATATTCTCCTGTGCTTGATGTCGTACGGGACCCGAGATGGGGACGGACGGAGGAATGTTTTGCCGAAGATCCATACCTGATCGGTGAACTGGCGGTTGAAGCGATAAAAGGTTTACAGGGTGACCGGCTCGATTCTAATCGGACGATTGTGGCGACACTCAAACATTTTGCAGCCTATGGCAGCTCGGAGGGTGGGCGCAATGCTGCTCCGGTGCATATGGGACTGCGAGAGCTGCACGAGGTGGATCTGCTGCCGTTCAAGAAAGCAGTGGAAGCCGGAGCATGTTCTGTCATGACAGCGTATAACGAGATTGATGGTGTGCCTTGTACGTCGAGTTCGTATCTGCTGAATGATCTCCTGCGCGAGCAATGGGGGTTTGACGGATTTGTCATTACTGACTTTGGTGCAATTCAGATGCTCGTCAATGGACACAACACCGCGGAGAACGGGGAGCAGGCCGTCGCTCAGTCGCTTAAGGCAGGGGTGGATATGGGAATGTCCGGGTACATGTACCGTAAGCATCTCGGGCAGGCCCTGTCGCAAGGATTAATTGAAGAGCAGGATCTGGATACAGCGGTAAGGCGGGTGCTGGAGATGAAGTTCAGACTGGGCTTATTCGAACAACCTTTCGTTGATCCTGACTTTGCAGAGCAGGTGATCGGATGTGAAGAACATATTCAGCTGGCGAGAAAAGTCGCGCAAGAGGGAATCATTTTACTCAAAAATGAAGACAACACCCTTCCGCTCGGTAAAACAGGTACAAAACTGGCGGTCATTGGCCCAAATGCGAACCACGTCTACAACCAGCTTGGCGACTACACCTCGCCGCAGCCGAGAGGACAGATCGTTACGGTGCTGGATGGGATTACGCGCAAGCTTGGTGCTGACACCGGAAAGGTGCTGTACGCACCAGGCTGCCGGATCAAAGGGGATTCCAGAGAGGGCTTTGCGCAAGCGCTCGCCTGTGCTGAAGAAGCAGACACCATCATTATGGTGATGGGAGGGTCAAGTAGCCGGGATTTTGGCGAAGGGACCATTGATCTGCGGACGGGGGCATCCGTTGTTACGGATGATCCATGGAACGATATGGAGTGCGGCGAGGGGATAGACCGCTCGTCTCTGAACCTGATGGGTGTTCAATTGGAACTGGTGCAGGAAGTACATAAGCTGGGGAAACCGGTTATTGTCGTATATATTAACGGCCGGCCGATTGCTGAATCATGGATTGATGAGCATGCCCATGCCATTGTGGAAGCGTGGTATCCGGGGCAGGAGGGAGGCAACGCTATTGCAGATATTCTGTTCGGTGATGTGAATCCATCTGGTCGTCTTACCGTCTCCATTCCCAAGCATGTAGGTCAGCTTCCGGTCAGCTACAATGCCAAACGCACTCGGGGTAAGCGATATCTGGAGATCGATCTGGTACCACAATATCCGTTCGGCTTTGGGCTGAGTTATACAGAATTTAAGTACGAGAATGTAAGAGTTGTGCCGGAAGTGATCGGACCAGACGATGAAGCAGAGGTGCAGGTAGAGGTCACAAATACGGGAGTGGTTGCGGGAAATGAGGTGGTGCAGCTGTATATTACGGATGTATCGGCTTCGGTCACCCGAGCCGAAATTTCGCTGAAGGGTTTCCGTAAAATTCATCTAGAGCCGGGACAGACCCAGACGGTGACGTTCCCTGTGCAAAAAGAACATCTGGAGCTGATCGACTCCCGTCTTCAGCCTGTTCTGGAGCCGGGTGAATTCAAGCTGATGGTTGGTAGCAGCTCCAGAGACTGGGCTGCTTGTAGTTTACACATCCAGAAGGTGGGGGTGTAGGTATGATTCGAATTCAGCGATTCATTCAGGATCTGGCTCAGCAGCAATGGACGGATACCATTGAACTTCTAGAGTGGCAGATGCAGAAAGCCAAGTATATCCGTCCTGGCGAATACGAGTATGAACAGGAGAATGCGGCTGTTCAAAGCTTGAATCCGCTCCATAGCAACCATGGAACGACTTATTTTCTGAGCAAAACCGTAGAGATTCCGGCTAATTGGGAGGAAGATGTGGTCGGATTGATCTTCGAGGCCGGGGGTGAAGGGCTGCTAAGGGTAAATGGCATGCCTTATCACGGACTGGACCGCAATCATGGGTATGTACCGTTACCGAAGAGCCGTGTGGGAACTACGCCTTTGCTGGAGATTGAGCTATATGATCCCATACCGGAACCACATGACCCCTTGAATCGACAGGCGGTCATCCAGCCGCCAATTCAGGGTATCCGAGCCGCTTTGGTTCGTGTTAATTCGTCTTTACAGAGTCTAATGTATAGCATTACGGTACTTGCAGAATCACTCAGAGCATTGCCGGAGAAAGACTTAAAGCGCACCCGTCTTATTCGGGATATTCATCAGGTGATGGATAAGATGTACAACGAGCCGGAGCGCTGGAGTGAAGCGGCGTGGGTGCAGCATTGGGAAGAATGGCTCGCACAGTCGGTGCAGGAGGAAGACCCGGAAGAGGACCGGGACGGATTCATGCATCTGGTTGGGCAGTCCCATATCGATATTGCCTGGCTGTGGCCTGTGCGTGAGACCGTGCGCAAGTCCAGCCGCACCTTCTCCACGATGTGTACTTTGATGGATGAGTATCCGGAGTTCGTGTATTCGCAGAGTCAACCACAGCTGTATGCATTCGTGAAAGAGCACTATCCAGAGCTGTACGAACGAATCAAAGCCCGAATTGCCGAAGGCCGCTGGGAACTAGTTGGTGGCATGTGGGTAGAGCCTGATCTGAACATTCCGAGTGGCGAGTCGCTGGTGCGGCAGATCTTATACGGGCAGAACTTTTATCAGGAGGAGTTCGGCAAGCGTTCAAACATCGAGTGGCTTCCTGACACGTTTGGCTACTGTGCTTCGCTGCCACAACTGCTCAAGCTGGCTGATATTCCTTATTTTATGACCACCAAGCTCAATTGGAATGATACCAACGTTTTCCCGTATGATCTGTTCCACTGGGTGGGCATTGACGGCACCTCGGTGCTTGCGTATCTCAATCATGGAGTGAATGAACATACCCGGCCCAAGGATGTCGATGAGCACTGGCAATCCTACAAGCAGAAGGATGTACACCCCGAGCAAATGCTGCTGTATGGGCATGGCGATGGTGGAGGCGGGGTAACGAATGAAATGGTTGCGTTCGCAGAGCGATCCCATTTCATGGTTGGGCAGCCCATCAGCAATTTCAGTACAGCAGGCGCGTTTTTCGAAGAAATTTCGAACAACAATCCTAAGCTGCCCAAATGGCATGGCGACTTATATCTGGAACTGCACCGTGGAACCTATACAACCCATGCGCGCAACAAACGGAACAATCGCAAAGCGGAGGTGTTGTATCGGGAAGCGGAAATCTGGGGGCAGTTTGCCGGAGTTGAAGCAGCTCAGTCGAAAAGTGATCTGGATGAAGGCTGGAAGCTGATTATGCTGAATCAATTCCATGATATTATCCCGGGCACGTCCATTCCCGAAGTATACGTAACATCTATGGAAGAGTATACGAAAGTATTCGCTCTGGGGACATCGGCTATGGATGGTACTCTTGGCCGTATTGAGGACCGCATTGCGACAGATGGCTTCGACGGTCTGTCCTATGTTGTATTTAATAGTCTGGGCTGGGAGCGGGGAGAAGTCGTTACGATTACAGGCGACGAGAAACTGAGCGGTATAGCAGCGTTTGACCATCAGGGTAATCGTCTGCCGAGTGACCTGGAGGCAAATGGAGACGCACTGACCTTGTCAGTCTATGTCCGATCTATTCCGGCCTTTGGATATACAACGTTATGGCTACGCCATGAACCGGAAGCCAATCTTCCTGCATTGAAGCAGGATGAATCTTTCCCTTCTGTCTGGGAAACGGACTTTTACACGCTTGAATTTAACGATGTAGGAGAGATCACCAGATGGTATGACAAATCCATGCAACGGGAGTGGCTGAAGCCGGGCGATAAAGCGAATGAGTTACAGTTTTTCCATGACAGGCCAACGTATTGGGATGCTTGGGATATTGATCCGCGGTTTGAATCGCAGCGAGCAGGAGTGGCAGAGCTGATCTCCAAAGAAGTAATACAGCGTGGAGTAACGCAGGATATCCTTCGGTTTCACTGGAAGTTAAACGAGTCGGAGATTCACCAGGATATTATCCTGTATCGTCATCAGCGACGTGTTGATTTCAAGACAAAGGTGAACTGGGCGGAGAGCCATAAGCTGCTTAAAGTGGCTTTTCCCGTTGATTTGGTATCAGCGAAAGCTGCCTATGAAATTCCGTTTGGTGCGCTGGAGCGGCCAACCCATAACAACACCAGCTGGGAGCAGGCCCAGTTTGAAGTGTGTGGTCACCGCTGGGCGGATATCTCAGAGGGCAATAGTGGTGTAAGCCTGCTGAACGATTGTAAATATGGATATGACATCAAGGATCAGACGATCCGTCTTTCTCTACTGCGTGCCCCTAAATGGCCGGATGAACATGCAGACCAGGGTGAGCATGAATTCACTTATTCTCTGCTGCCGCATCAGGGAGATTGGCGGGAAGCGGGGGTGGTGCGACGTGCGATGGAACTAAACCACCCGGTTCGGGTTGTTGCGAGTGAGCGACACTCTGGCACATTGCCAGCAGAGCACAGCTGGGTTCATTTCCATAGTGAACATGTCATTCTGGATACGATTAAGGCTTCCGAAGACGGTACGGGAACGGTACTTCGTTTCTATGAGTCATCTGGTGGAAGAGAAACGGTTGAGATTCAATGGGCTGACGCGCGTATACAGACGTCTGTAGTCAATCTGTTGGAGGATGAAATCATGCCACTAGCTTGTCATGAAGGGAAGTTTGAGCTGACGTTCAAGCCATATGAAATTCAAACCGTGAAGTTGGTCTCAGCAGATTAGTTTCAGGAAACCGGATAAGAAATGATCGGAGAAAAAGGAGTGACCGGGTAGGGGTCGAAAATTGTATAGAGCATTCCGTCCATCATGAAGGCTCACCAGGAATGAAAAATCAAATACCGATTTAACGGGAGGGTATGGCATGAAATTAACAAACAAGATTGGCGTGATCGTGGATAGCTTCGGTGTAGGTGTACGTGAAGGATTAAGCAAAGCGAAGGATGTAGGTGCAGAAGGCGTACAGATCTATGCAGTCCATGGAGAGATGGACCCTGAGAACCTCTCTCCGACAGCTCGTAAGGAGTTAAGAAGTTATATCGATTCTCTTGGTCTTGAAATTTCTGCCCTGGTCGGCGATTTGGGCGGTCACGGGTTCCAGGTCAAGGAAGATAATCCGTGGAAAGTAGAGAAGTCCAAGCGCATTGTAGATCTTGCTCTGGATCTAGGTACGAATATCGTCACAACACATATCGGTATTGTTCCGCACGATCCTTCCTCCGAAGTGTATGCCACACTGCATGCCGCATGTGAAGAACTGGGTCAATATGCCAAAAGCGCAGGAGCCTACTTCGCGATTGAGACGGGACCGGAAACGGCAGCAGACCTGAAAGGGTTTCTGGATACCCTGTCGACTAACGGGGTTTCAGTGAACTTTGACCCGGCGAACATGGTGATGGTTACCGGAGATGACCCTGCACGAGGTGTTCATCTGCTCAAGGATTATATTGTGCATACCCATGTGAAAGATGGTGTGCGCCTGAAGGAAGTAGACCCGAGGGACGTATACGGTGCAGTAGGATATGCGCCTATGGATCATGAGAAAATTGCCGAAATGGTCTCTTCCGGAACATTCTTCCGTGAGGTACCGCTGGGCGAGGGCAGTGTGGATTTTGACGCATACTTTGCAGCCCTTCGGGATATTGGCTACAAAGGTTATCTGACGATTGAACGCGAGGTAGGCGACCAGCCGGAACAGGACATTCGCAAAGCGGTTAAATTTATCCAACAATACCGATAGGGAGCTGAGCAGATGAAAGTGGGCCTGAGTACGTATAGCTTGTTGAACGATCTGAATTCGGGTGAAATGACGGTTCTGGATATCATCGACTGGATTGCCGCAAATGGTGGCGAGCATATGGAGATGGTTCCGTATGGCTATACCGTGGAGGACAATCCTGATCTCGCCGACGCCATTCGGGAGCGGGCTGCTTCTGCGGGTATTGAGCTGTCCAACTATTCGATGCCTGCGAATTTCGTGCAGGAGACGGAAGAAGCTTTTGAAGAAGAGATAGCTCGGGTCAAAAGACATGTCGATGTTGTACACCGGATGGGTGTAAAGCATATGCGTCATGACGTAACGGCGTTTACTTTGCCTAAGGAGAAAATGACCATTGCCTGGTTTGAGGAAAATTTGCCGCTGATGGTGAAGGGAAGCCAGATCATTGCTGATTATGCTGCACAGTTTGGCATTACAACAACCATTGAGAATCATGGCTTCAGTGTGCAGGCCAGTGATCGTGTGCAGCGTGTGCTTCATGCCGTAGATCGTCCCAACTTCAAAACGACACTCGATATCGGCAACTTCATGTGCGTGGATGAGAATCCGATTATCGGGGTCATGAAAAATCTGCCGTACGCTTCTCTGGTCCACTTCAAGGACTTTTATTTCCGCCCTTATGATGAGCATCCGGGTGAAGGGGAATGGTTCACAACCGCTTACGGCAACTTCCTGCGCGGTGCCATTGTTGGGCAAGGGGATATTCCAATTCGCAAAATTGTGAGGCTGATCAAAGACTCCGGTTATGATGGTAACATTACGATTGAGTTTGAGGGCATGGAGGAATGCAAATCTGCTTCCAAAATCGCCATGAGCAACCTGCGCCGCTTCTGGGAAGAGGCTTAGGGCAATCATTTAGTTTTACATTGTGGGGCCACTTTAAAGAAGTGGCTCTTTTTGCACTTCTTATGTTGGAAAATATACTCGTCTTTGTGTTAAATAAGTCATTATTCAGGGATGCCCAGTCCCGTGATTATGATAAAGTATAATAAAGCGAAGCGCTTTCATATTTTCTAATCAAGATAATTATAAATAATATTAATAGAAATGGAGAATGTAGATGACGAACTTATCGCTCGAAATTCAAAATGCGGACGGTGTGGTGCTCGAAACGCGGACGGACAGTGAACAAGTAAATCTTGTGTACAGACAGGCTTATGGATCAGGGGACAGCATCGTTCTAAGAAGCTCTGATGTAAACGTATATCTGATCATCCAGCTGGAGGATTCCATGAACCCGGCTTTCGTTTATTTTACAGGTGAGGAGTATCGTTATGCCATTCCTTTTGACGAGAAACGAGTGTCCTATTCACCAAAGTCATTTAAGGGTGACAAGCATGTTCTACATGCTCGGTTGGCTACACGTGAAGAGATTGAGGCATATAAAAATGTAGCGCTGAATCCTTATGATCAGCATGGAAACGAAAGCTGTTTTCCCCATGCCTCCGCCAACGTGGAAACCCGTGGAGAGTCCGTATTTGCAGCACGTAACGCCATTAATGGCAACAGCGCCAATGATTCACATGGCGAGTGGCCTTACGAATCTTGGGGGATCAACCAGCGGGATGATGCTGCCATTACAGTCAACTTTGGACGTACGGTGTCTATCGACAAAGTAGTCCTGACCTTGCGTGCAGATTTTCCCCACGATAATTTCTGGGAGCGGGTTACTCTTACCTTTTCCGATGGCAGCTCCGAGCAGGCCAGTTTGATCCAAACTCATAAACCACAAACGATCGCAATTCAGTCGAAGGACGTGGAATGGGTAACGTTAAGCGAACTGATCAATTCGTCAGATCCCTCTCCATTCCCGGCATTAAGTCAGTTCGAGGTGTTTGGTCGCGAAGCCTAAATTCATTAACATTAATTGGTTCTCGATAAGGATTAAGTTACGATCATCACAAGTATGGTATAATAGATCTATTCAGCCTGGAAAATGACTGGCTATGGATAGGGGAGATCACTGATCTATGCAGGTATTCGAGGACTGGAACCAGAAAGTGAAAAAAACGTTTAATGCTACGAATCCCGAGGTTGTATTGACGGTATCTGAAGCAGGGAGTTTGCTCGGTCTGACCAAAGATCAGATGAAACTTTATGTAGACAAGAATAAACTAACTAAGGTCCCGATCATGAGAAGTGTTCACCGATACCTCTTGTTGAAAAGTGAAATAGATAGCATCGTAAAAACGCGCTAACCTCATAGGATCGACCGCAGCCATTTTACCGACAGGATTCGGGAGAGTGGTTTTTTTTTGGAGATAGGAGGAACAGACCATGCTGAGCAAACTCTCGAGAGGGCTATACCATTGGGTGAATTGGAAATGGGTGGTGGCTTCAGTTGTTATTTTTGCATGCTTTATTGCATTCATTCTTCCCTGGCAGGCGGCGAAGTCGGAAGAAGTAACAGGAAGTGGAGAATCACCGGATACATCCTTCCTGTATTCGGCAAATGATCTCTACCAGATGGCTGAACAATATGGCGAAGAAGGGCGTAGCGCTTATATCCAGGCACGTTTTACATTTGATCTCGTCTGGCCGATCGTTTATCTGTTCCTGTTGTTGGTTTTGTTGTCTATTCTGTATCGAGTGATTCCGCCAGAGAATCGCTGGCGAAGGCTTAATTTGCTTCCAGTTGGAGGATGGGCCTTAGATATGCTTGAAAATGCAGGTGCCTCCTTGACGATGTATCGTTATCCTGTACATACTCCCGTGGTAGCAGAATTGACTCCGATTTTTACTCTGCTGAAATGGTGTCTCATCTCTGCCAGTTTTGCTGCGCTGGTACCGGGTATTATCCTAACAATCTTTCATTTCGCTCGCACAAACCGGGGATAAAATAAGGAATACAGGACAATCCTACCACTGGATGATTTTTGTGCCCCAGTACTGCTGGAAGTGGAATGATAGTGGTCAGAGCTCCTTTGGAGAGGGGAATTTGTTCTTAGAGGAGCCTGTGGAAATACCTTCTTGTCAATGGACAACCTATTCGTATATACTCTTGTCGCAAGTGGCAGGAATGGTTCAATTACATGATATCAAGGAGATGAAGCACGAATGGCGATTAGCTTGAATGTGTATCTTGTAACGGATGGTAACGGACGTGAAGCAGTAGAATTTTACAAAAAGGCATTTGGAGCGGAAGTGCTGGCTCTCCAGACATTTGGCGATGGTCCTTCCAACCCAGACCACCCCGTACCTCCCGAAGCGAAAGACCGCATCATGCATGCTTCTTTGCAGATTGGCAGTTCTGTACTGATGTTATCCGATACATTCCCTGGCATGCCTTATATTGTGGGTAATCATGTGAATGTTACGGTGAACACGGATACTGCGGATGAAGCCAAAGCAATTTTCAACCAGTTGCAAGACGGTGGTGAAGTGAAAATGCCGATCCAGGAAACATTTTGGAGTCCAGCCTACGGCATGGTTATCGATAAATTTGGCGTTCAGTTCCAGATCAGCTGTACAGCAGCCAACCATCAGTAAAATGTAAGTTAGTGTCTCTGACATAAAAGATAAAACTACAAAACCTCCAGGACATGAGTAACGTGTCTGGAGGTTTTTTTGTGACTCCTGCAAGGAGTGTGTATACTTGCTAATCTAAAAATTAGACTTCTTTCTGAATCTTGGAAGGATTATTGATTTTGTAGGGAACAGGGTTCTTGGTCAGCTTTTTCTTGATAATCTTTGCTTCAAAAGTAAGCACATCGCCAACCTCAAGCTCCTGCTTCTTGATCGTGGCACTGTGGCTGGACCAGGCTTCGCCAACGTCAATAACTTCGGGCTCGGTGATCGTAAGAGCTTCATAGATAATGACTTCATCATCATTGTCGGAGAAATGGTTCGGCACGGTCGTAAATTCCTTCACAACAGCGGACATTTTCACTTTACCCTCCGGCAATTCAATCTTAAGCGATTTAGCTTTACCTGCGGTTTTTGCCTTTGGTTTAGCAGCACTGCTTGTTGCGTTAGCGGGTCCAACATACTCTTCCACCAGACCATCAGGGTCGCCTTTTAGCTCGGAGGAGGTATCATCGTTATCCGTGTCCACATCCAGTTCGGAATCAAAGTCACTCATACCGGATGGAATCTTATCCGAATAGGAAGCAGTAACAGGATCTTGTGCAGCATCAGAGCTAGGGAGCTCTTCTAAGTTGGTTGTAGCGACTGGTTCATTAGATTTGTCCTTTGCCGTACCCGCTCCAACCGGACTTTTTACATTATAGCTGGACGCCTGCATTTCTTTCAGATAAGACGGATGAATGCAGTGTTTCTGATCATTGTCCAATTGAATGACTGCTGCCATATGATCGACAAAGCCAATGATGGTGCAAGGCATATTCAGCCCATTCCCTTTATAATAGAACGTTTTGACCTTCGTTGCTTTTTCCGAAAGCAAGCCCCATTCCTGGCACTTCTCAATCAACTCGTCCTCGTTCTCCAAAGCGGTATAATACTGCGGTTCGATCATAAAAGCATATGCCATAACGAATTTCCGCCTTTCCAATCATATCTTCATGTTCATCGTTGCCAAATTACACTCAGTGTATCACAAAAGTGGACTCTTCGATGAGGAATATAAAAGCGCCTGCGTAGGCGCCTATGGTATAATTTTGGTAGACAACGGGTGGGCATTACCGTAATGAAGTCATAAACAAAAACCCACCGTTAAACAGGTTGACCGCCTGCGGTGGGATTTGCTCTGCATCTGAACAGACGTGCGCCGTGAGAGGATTTCACCTCTCCATATTGTCTATTCTTATGTTATCATAGCCATTTTATACAGGCAAATGAGTGACTGTTCCTACATTAAAATTAATATTTTTTTATGAATATCTTCAAGGAGGATGATCTCCATGGACAAAAAAGTGAATCCTCAAACTCTTTGGCTTGGGGTGGGTATTGCCATTGGAACGAGTATTGGCGTGGCAACAAACCAGATCGCTCTGGGGGTTGCCTTTGGTGTGACAATGGGCGTCGTGGTTGGATCTGTCGTTAGCAAACGTGCAGGCTCGGGGCTGGATGATATGCTGAGTGAACATGTCAAGGAATTGTATAAGCAGGAGGAATGGGAAGAGGTACTTGAGCGGTCGCAGGATCATCCGGTGCTGCTTCTGAAACACAGTACGACTTGTCCAGTCAGTGCGAGAGCATACAGGGAGTTTATGGCCTTTGTGGGCTCGAATGCATCAGATCCCGGGCAGAAGATGGAGTACCGGATCGTCAAAGTCATCGAAAGCCGCTCGCTTTCCCGCCGCATTGCGGAAGATACCGAGGTTCACCATGAATCGCCGCAAGTCCTGCTGCTGGACGGCGGCCAAGTTATTCAACATACGTCACACGGGAAAATTACCCGGAAGAGACTGCTGCAATGGGCCCAGAATCCGTTTGGATAAAGCGCACCCAACATACATAGACCCGCTTCCTTCAGCTAATCGCTGAGTGGAACGGGTCTTTTTTACGCTTTTTTTACACCCTGGAGGGTATTTCTTTACCCCCTTTTTACAGCGTTTCGTATTACGATTTCATATGTAGAAGGTTGCAAGAACGGTAGAGAGAGGGAGGGGAGCACATGGTGAATGATGCCACGATAATTGGGCTGGTCGTGCTGTTGTTTGTGGTGTTCTGGGGCTTTGTGAAATTTTGTGAGAAAGCATGAATGCATAGGGCATGAAAGGGGAGAAGCCGTATGATCGTCATCGGCATGATTGTGCTCGCACTGGTGGTCTATCTTGGTTACGTGCTAGTGAGGCCGGAGAAGTTCTGATGGTCGCTTGGGGCACGAAACCAGAAGCACTCGGATCGTCGATTTTAGGGAGGATATGCGGATATGAGTAGCGGTTTATTACAAGTGGCGGTGACGCTGCTGATCATCATACTACTGGTGAAGCCAGTAGGGAGTTATCTGGTGAAGGTGTTTGACGGCAAACGAACAGGACTGGATCGGATATTTGGCGGGCCTGAGCGATTGCTGTATCGATTGATGGGGGTGAAGGAGAACGAGTCGATGGGTTGGAAAAAGTACCTGTCAGCCGTGCTCATTTCGAACTTCGTCATGCTTTTATTAATGTTTCTGGTGCTGCGGCTGCAAAAGTATTTGCCGCTCAACCCGGATGGCATTGGTAATATGCCTGCGGCACAGGCCTTTAATACAGCTGCATCGTTCATGACCAACACGAACTGGCAGTCTTACACGGGCGAGAACGCCCTGTCGTATCTGTCACAGATGCTGGCCGTGACGTTTCCAATGTTCACCTCAGCCGCGACCGGCTTCGCGGTCGCTATTGCCTTCATTCGCGGCCTGGTGGGCCGACGGGATGAACTGGGGAACTTCTACGTCGACGTGGTACGGTCGATTACGAGAATCTTTTTGCCGCTGAGCTTCATTGTGGCGTTGTTCCTCGTATTCCAGGGTGTGCCGCAGACACTGGCGGGAGCGGTGAACGCAACCACACTGGACGGGGCACAGCAGACGATTAGCCGCGGGCTGGTCGCTTCGCTGGAGTCGATCAAACACTTGGGTACCAATGGTGGAGGCTGGTTCGGAACCAACGCAGCGCATCCATTTGAGAACCCAACGGCGTTATCGAATCTGGTGCATATCGTCTGCATGATGCTGCTTCCTACTGCGCTGGTTTACGCCTTCGGCATCATGGTGAACAACCGGAAGCAGGGCTGGACGCTGTTTGCGGCTATGAGTTTACTTTTCCTCGTGATGCTGACCACGGTATTTGTTTCGGAATATCGCGGTGTGCCAGCGCTGGATGCGGTGGGAATCCAAGGTAATATGGAAGGCAAGGAAGTCAGGTTTGGGGTATCCGAATCGGCGCTGTTCACAGCGGTGACTACAGCAGCCACAACCGGGTCGGTGAACAATATGCATGAGTCGCTTACCCCGCTTGGTGGCATGGTTGCACTGGCCGAGATGATGCTCAACAACGTATTCGGCGGTAAAGGGGTAGGTTTGCTCAACGGATTGCTCTATGTGATTCTGGCTGTGTTTATCTGTGGGCTGATGGTTGGGCGGACCCCTGAATTTCTTGGCAAAAAAATTGAGGGTAAGGAAGTGAAGCTCGCGTCTATCGCGCTGCTTGTTCATCCTTTGATTATTCTGGCTCCGACCGCGCTGGCGCTTATGCGTCCTGAGTCTGTCGCTTCAATTTCGAATTCAGGCATGCATGGTCTGACCGAAGTGTTATATGCCTTTGCATCCGGAGCTGCCAATAATGGATCGGCGTTTGCCGGACTGAATGCCAATACAGACTTTTACAACATCGCCATTGGTGTGGTAATGCTGCTTGGAAGATACATTTCCATGATCGCGATGCTCGCCATTGCCGGATCACTGGCCACCAAACGGGTTGTTCCCGTAACAACGGGTACATTGCGTACGCACACGCCTCTTTTTGCAGGTATTCTGGTGATGATGATTGTGGTAGTTGGGGCGTTGACGTTCTTCCCATCACTGGCGCTTGGACCGATTGCAGAACATTTGGCGATGATTCGATGATGAACGGTACAGTG
Source organism: Paenibacillus marchantiae (assembly GCF_028771845.1). NCBI lineage: Bacteria > Bacillati > Bacillota > Bacilli > Caryophanales > Paenibacillaceae > Paenibacillus > Paenibacillus marchantiae. Next base: position 1,424,946 of record NZ_CP118270.1, read on the forward strand.
ATCGGATATGGGAATAGGAGCAAGGACGTAAAGTGCGGAGGTGGATTATCACAATGAATGTAGTAGAACGAAAGAAGGAGCAGACGGTGGAAGGATTAGACAGAGGCACGATCAGAACCCAGGGTAAAGGAACGAGAGGTACGGGCACGGATCCCGGTACGCCCAAAAGAAGCAAAACATTAAGTCGGGATATTCTGCTTCAGGCATCTCTGGATGCCTTCAAGAAGCTGAACCCGGTCGTCATGATCAAAAATCCGGTGATGTTTATCGTCGAAGTCGGCACACTCATCACATTGCTGTTATGTATCAATCCGGATCTATTTGTTGCATCCGAGGCAGGGCGAGGGTACAACATCGCGGTGTTTCTCATCCTGTTGTTCACGTTGCTGTTTGCCAACTTTGCTGAAGCACTGGCAGAGGGACGGGGTAAAGCTCAGGCAGATACGCTACGGAAGACGAAATCGGACACGACTGCAAAGCTGGTACAGAAAGACGGGACCATTAAGCAAGTGTCTTCGACCCAGTTGAAAAAAGGAGATATCGTCCGTGTAGAAGCAGGCGAACTGATTCCCACGGACGGTGAGATTATTGAAGGGCTGGCCTCTATCGACGAGTCCGCTATTACCGGGGAATCGGCTCCCGTAATCAAGGAGGCGGGCGGTGACTTTTCCTCCGTTACCGGAGGCACGCGGGTTACTTCTGACTATATCGTGATGCGTGTGCAAACCGATCCGGGGGAGTCGTTCCTCGACCGAATGATCTCACTCGTTGAAGGCGCACAGCGCCAGAAAACGCCGAATGAAATTGCGCTGACAACACTGCTCGCCGTGTTGACCCTGATATTCCTGATTGTCATCATGACCATGGTGCCAATGGCGAACTATTTGGGCATCCGGCTCGATCTGGCTACCCTTATCGCATTGCTTGTCTGTCTGATTCCGACGACGATCGGCGGGTTGTTATCCGCGATCGGTATTGCCGGGATGGACCGTGTCACGCAGTTCAACGTACTCGCCATGTCGGGTAAAGCGGTGGAAGCGGCAGGGGATATTGATACGCTGATTCTGGATAAAACCGGAACTATTACGTACGGCAACCGCATGGCCTCGGAGTTTATTCCTGTTCAGGGCGTATCTGCACAGGAGATGACTCGGGCTGCGCTGCAAGCTTCCGTAGTCGATGAGACACCGGAGGGGCGCTCGGTTGTTGAATTGGCTGGCAAGCAGGGTGAGAACTGGGCGGAGACAGAATATGCAGATGCAGAACATGTGAACTTCACTGCAGAAACTCGCATGTCGGGTCTGAATCTAAGCGGTGGGAAGCAAATTCGCAAAGGTGCGGTGGATGCGATCAAACGCCATATTTCCTCCCGTGGAGGACGGATACCCGGCGATTTGGACGATATAGCTAACCGAATTGCAAAAGCTGGGGGTACACCGCTTGCTGTTGCGATTGATGACCAGATTTATGGTGTGATCTATCTGAAAGATACAGTGAAACCAGGGCTGAAAGAGAAGTTTGCAGAGATGCGAGCCATGGGCATCAAGACGATCATGTGTACAGGGGATAATCCCCTGACGGCGGCGACCATTGCGCTGGAAGCGGGCGTGGATGATTTTATTGCCGAGGCCAAGCCGGAAGACAAGATTAACGCGATCAAAAAAGAGCAGCAGGAGGGTAAGCTCGTCGCCATGACCGGCGACGGCACCAACGATGCTCCTGCTCTAGCGCAGGCCGATGTCGGCCTCGCGATGAATTCGGGCACCATGGCGGCCAAGGAAGCGGCCAACATGATCGATCTGGATTCCGACCCGACCAAGCTGTTGTCGGTGGTCTCCATTGGCAAGCAGCTGCTCATTACCCGCGGCGCACTGACGACCTTTTCGATATCCAATGATATTGCCAAGTATTTCGCCATCATTCCGGCCATGTTTATTCTAGCCATGCCGCAGCTTCAGGCACTCAATATTATGAATCTCGCTTCACCGCAGTCCGCAATTTTGTCAGCGCTGATCTTCAACGCCATCATTATCCCACTGCTAATCCCAATCGCCATGCGGGGTGTGAAATATCGGGCTATGTCCGCGGAGCGGCTGCTTGGACGAAATGTGTTCATCTATGGTGTGGGCGGTGTAATTGTTCCGTTTATCGGAATTAAGCTGATTGATCTGGTACTGTCGGGGCTTATTTAACTAAGTATTTAAAAAGAAGCCTTGATTTACACGACAACGAAGAGTGCAGAACCAATCTGAAGAAACGAAGTGTTCGCCTTTATCCCCGGATTTTATCCCTTGGAAAAGGGAATCAAAAAAAATCTGGGGATAACAGCGATCGTAGGATGGTGCTGCAATCGGAGTGAACCAGTGTAACACGTATAGGTTGAGTTTTTACAATAACAAATCAGGATGTGATTCATATGAAACAGGTACTGCCCGCCATTCGGTTGTCTGTCGTACTTATGCTAATTTGCGGTATGATCTACCCGCTTGTTACAACCGGAGTGGCGCAGCTGCTCTTCTCAAATCAGGCGAACGGCAGTCTGATCACACAAGGCGGGAAAACCATCGGTTCGTCTCTGCTGGCGCAGGAAGTAAAATCGCCGGGGCTGTTCCAGCCCCGGGCATCGAACGCTAATTATGATGGAACTGCTTCGGCAGGTTCCAATCGCGCCGTGGCCTCGGAGGCGTATATTGTTGAAATGAAGGAAAAGGTGGCTCAGCTCAAGCAAGAGAATCCGGGCTTGCAGCAAATTCCTGCAGATCTCGTGACAGGTTCCGGTTCCGGTCTTGATCCGGATCTGTCACCGGAAGCAGCAAAAGCACAGATTCCCCGGATTAGCCAGGCAACGGGCCTTGGTGAGCAAGAGCTTGCCAAGATCGTGGAGGAACATACACAAGGGCGACAGCTAGGCATTTTCGGTGAGCCGCGTGTGAATGTGACCGCTCTGAATCAAGCGTTGACGGCTGAGCTAAAATAACAGGCATTTTATTAGCTAGATCCACGGGGAATGTAGCTTCCCTTGGTTGTTCGTATCAGGCCTTCTTCCGAGCTTCGGAAGGGGCTTTCTCCATTTTAAGTAAAGGTTATGTTGGGGGAGTGAACAGGATGGAAGACAGCTTCAAGCGGAAGTCCCCGGAAGACATCTTGAAGATGATCACGAAGCTGCAGCAGGGCACCTTGAAGATATATATCGGTCCGGTCAGCGGTTCGGGCAAAACGTATCATATGCTTAGGGAAGGAAACACATTACGCCATCAGGGGATCGATGTGGTTATCTGTGCTGTGTCGACCATGCAAAGACCGGAGACCGTGGAGCAGCTCGGCGAGTTGGAGCGGATTCCAAGCATTCACTGGTCTCGCTGGAAGGATGGCACGGAAATGAAGGATCTGAATCTGGATGCCTTGCTGGCACGTAATCCGGAGGTTGTACTCGTTGATGGGCTTGCTCATAGAAACCGAAAAGGGGCACGTCATGCAACCCGACTGGAAGACATTCAGTATTTGCTGAGACACAACATCAGTGTCATTACAACGGTGAATGTGTATGAGCTGGAGGGATATACGGAGCTTGCACGCCAGCTAACAGGAATTGCAGCAGAGCATACCGTGCCTGCCGATACCCTTGAACTGGCCGATGAAGTAAAGCTGATCGATGTAACCCCGGAAACCGTATTAAGCCGTCTTGCGGAGGGACATCTTCGGGGACATGAAGGTGAAGCGGTGTTTCGGCATGGCAATTTGGGCATTTTGCGTGAACTGGCTCTCCGACTTGTTGCGGAAGGGGTCAACGAATCACTGCGTGAGCACCGGGAAGAGATGGGAATTACGGTAACGACAGGCATCATGGAACGCATTTTGGTATCCACCCAATATCACTGGAACGGGTCTATCTATATTCGGCGGGGACAGCAGATTGCGAAGAGATTAAACGGAGATTTGCATGCCGTAACCTTTCGTAATATGAAGCAGCCGCTAACCAAGGAAGCTACTGTTTTTCGTCGAAACATGATTAAACTGGTGGAGAAATTCGGGGGACAGTTTGAGGAATTGCCTGTATTACACCGCCGTAACATTCCATCTACGCTTGCACGCTACGCAGTCCAGCATCAGATTACCCGTATTGTTATGGGACACTCACGGCACAGTCGCTGGCAGGAGCTGTGGCGGGGGTCATTTGTTAATTCATTGCTGCGCAGAGTGCGGGGTGTCGATCTGTTTCTGCTTGCCGATCGGGCACAGCATGAGGGCGAGCGGGTACTTCCGACCCGATTGTCGGATACAGAGACGCCAACATATCGCAGGTTAAGTGAGCAGGAGATGAAGGCACAGATTGGTCAGATTCGGCGTGGTAAGTTCAAGGTATACATCGGTGCTGCGCCAGGTGTAGGAAAAACCTATATGATGCTCCGGGAAGGCAATGATCTGCTCCGCAAAGGCATCGACGTACGGATTGGTCTGCTGGAGACACATAATCGGGCGGAGACGGTGGAACAGATCGGCCAGTTATCCATCATTCCACGAGAGCAGCGGGTGTACCAAGGGGTGCAGCTCGAGGAAATGGACACTGATACCATTCTTCGTCTATGTCCTGAAGTGGTATTGGTGGATGAACTCGCGCATACGAATGTCCCGGGAAGCTTGCGGCAAAAGCGTTACGAAGATGTGCAGATCCTGTTGGATGCGGGCATCTCTGTCATCACTACCGTGAATGTGCAGCATCTGGAAAGTCTGAACGATGCGGTGGAACATATTACGGGAATTCGAGTCCGAGAGACCGTGCCGGATCAGATTTTACAAATGGCAGATGAGGTCCAACTTATCGATGTTGCCCCCCAAGCCTTGCGGCAACGCATGCGGGAGGGTAAAATCTATGCAGCAGCCAAGGTGGAACAAGCGCTTGGTCATTTTTTTCGCATTGGTAATCTGATTGCCTTACGGGAACTTGCCCTGCGGGAATTGGCTGATGATGTGGATGAACGCCTCGAATCACAGGAGCGCAAAAGTGCACTTCGCGGTCCCTGGCGCAGACAGGAGGCGGTCTTTGTCTGCGTAAGCAGTGATGAGCATGCGGAGCGGCTGATTCGCCGCGGATTTCGTACAGCCTACCGGTTAAAGGCGGTCTGGCATGTGCACCATGTTCATGTAGGTGAAGGGATGAGTAATGAAGTGAAATGCCAGTTGGAGGAGCTGGAACAGCTGACCGTTCGACTGGGCGGCAAATTTCATATTCATCATAGCCAGAGGCTGAGAGATGTGCCTGGTATTTTGGCGGGTAAAGCTTCTGAAGAAAAAGCAACGCAGTTGGTGGTTGGTCAAGCGAGACGAGTCTGGTGGCTGAACGGCTATCGTGGAAAGGGAACGGTGGTCAGCAGGCTGGTGCGGTTATCCAGACATATGGACGTATTGATCGTTGCGGACTACGATTATGATCTGAGCGGGATGTGAGATGTGCTGTGTCTGAACGAAATAAAGGGGAAGACTTCTGGCTGAAGCTGAACCGTGTTCCCAAATATATATGGGTAACCCTTGGAATCACATTGCTAACCATTCTGCTTCATGCGATAGGGATTAGCGATGACCTGGTTAACGTGGGGTTAATTTATCTTTTTCCGGTATTGGTCAGCGCTGTGTACTGGGGAATGGGTCCGGCCATATATGCAGCAAGTCTTAGCGTTGTTGCCTTTGACTTCTTTTTTTGTTCCCCCGTTTCTCAGTTTTACGGTTGAAGATTTGCGATATATGTTTTCTTTTATAGTGTATTTGGCAGTGGCGGTATTAACAGCGAGTCTGGCGGGGCGCCTGCGGCAGCAGCTAGAGGTGGTAAAACAACGCGAGATTACGACGAATTCGCTATATGCTTTAAGCCGTCAGATGACGGCTGTTACAGATTTGCATACTCTACTCGGCAACATTGTGAGACAAGTGTCACTGACACTTGGGGCTCCGGCGGCAATATATCTCCCGAATGCTCAAGGCGAACTTCAGGTTACCTCCTCTTCGGAGGATTCGGATTCAATAGCCTGGGGTGAAGGGGAAGCTGAAGTCGCTATTGCCAAATGGGTGTATAAACATGGCGAAATTGCCGGACGCGGCTCCTCCAGCCTGCGGGAATCGTCTGGTCTGTATGTGCCGCTGCGTACAGAAGACCAGACACATGGGGTGCTTGCTGTGAATCTGGAATCCAGCGATCTTCAGGAGCAGCGGGAAGAGCTGCGTTTGCTGGAAGCGTGTGGCGGGCTGGCAGCAAGTGCCATTGCCCGTGTCAAGCTGGCTGAGGAAGCGAGACTCGCGCAAGTGACGGCTGAATCGGAACGAATTCGCACCGCTTTGCTGGACTCGGTGTCCCATGAGCTACGGACACCCCTTACGGCCATCATTGGTTCAGCGACAGGTTTGCTGGAGAATGATTCTCTTTTTACCCCGGAGGATCGAAAAGAACTGACAGGCAATATTCGGGATGGAGCGCTTCGCATGAACAGGCTGGTAACCAATTTGCTGGGCATGGTGAAGCTGGAGAGTGGCATGTTGCAGCTGCGCAGAAAATGGTGCGACGTGGGCGACATGATCGGCATTGTGCTAACCCAGGTTCAACAATTCATCCAGCACCGTCGCATTCGGGTTGAATTGCCCGATCAGCCGCCGTTTGTATCCGGGGATGAGGTTTTGCTGGAGCAGGTTCTGGTCAACGTCATCAGCAATGCCATCAAATATTCACCAGAGGACAGTGAAATCGTCATTACGGTGAAGGTGGATGAGCGGCATGGACGAATGACTATTGTGGTGGCTGATTCGGGTGTTGGGATTCCGGAAGCAGAGCGCGAGCGGGTGTTTGAGAAATTTTATCGATCCGAATCGTCAAGGCATGTGACAGGTACGGGACTCGGGCTTGCCATCTGTAGAGGAATCGTCGAAGTTCACGGAGGTACGATTACCGCAGAACCGAATCCGGGAGGCGGGACGCGGGTATGCATCTGTTTGCCAACAGAGGAACCCGAAGCATCATTCCCGTATATGGGACAAGGAGAGGAAGAATGACATGACGGCACCGCAAGGCGCGCGTATATTAATTGTGGATGATGAACCACAAATCCGTAAACTGCTGAAGGTTACGCTTCAGGCGCATCAATTTGAGATTCACGAATGCGCCGACGGCGAAGAAGCGGTCATTCAGGCGAGCATTGTACATCCTGATCTGATTGTGCTTGATCTGGGCTTGCCCGGTATGTCCGGAATGGATGTACTTCAGCGGATTCGGGAATGGTCGCAGGTACCAGTCATTGTACTGACTGCAAAGGAACGCGAAGAGGATAAAATTGCTGCACTTGATGGCGGGGCGGATGATTATGTCACTAAACCGTTTGGCATGGGGGAGCTCGTTGCCCGTATTCGGGTTGCCCTTCGCCATGTGGCTAAAACTACAGATGAGCCGGTATTACGTTTTGGTTCGCTTACCATTGATTTGGCCCAGAGACAGGTCGATTTGGATGGATCACCCGTAAAGTTAACACCAACTGAGTATGAAATGCTGAAAGTGCTCGCAACCCATGCAGGCAAAATTATTACCCAACGCCAGCTGCTGCAACAGGTGTGGGGAGGGCATCATCATGAGTCGGACAGCCATTACTTGCGGGTATATGTCGGTCATCTGCGCAAAAAATTGCAGGAAGATCCCACGCGTCCACGTTTTATTCAGACCGAGCCGGGAATCGGCTATCGTTTTCTGCTTCAGGATTAGGCTGGGAAACAAGATGAAAGCTCAAAAAAGCACCAGCCCCTCCCTGCTGAGAGGAGACTAGTGCTTCTGAATTGCAAACAATGAACTTCTTATGACGTGTACTTCGGCAGCCAGTCGCCATGAGCTTCGATCAGTTCATCACACATGGAGACGATATCATCGATGGACAGCTCGGCAGCTGTATGCGGGTCAAGCATTGCGGCATGATAGATGTGCTCTCTTTTGCCCGTAATCGCCGCTTCAATGGTCAACAGCTGGGTGTTAATATTCGTACGGTTCAATGCCGCAAGCTGCGGAGGCAGGTCCCCGATATACGTCGGGCTGATACCTGATCCATCAACAAGACAAGGCACCTCAACACAGGCTTCACGAGGCAGGTTGGTGATCAGTCCGTTATTCATGACATTACCGCCGATTTTGTAAGGGCGATCCGTCTCCATGGCCTCCATAATATGCGAAGCGTATTCGCGGCTGCGCGTATGTTCAATATTTTCGCTGGATAACAGCTTCTCACGCATTTCTTTCCAGCCTTCAATCTGGTTCACGCAGCGGCGCGGATACTCATCCAGCGGAATATTGAAGCGTTCGATCAGCTCGGGGTAGTTTCGTTTTATAAAATAAGGATGGTACTCGGCATTATGCTCGGAGGACTCGGTTACATAGTATCCAAAGCGCTGCATCAGCTCATAACGCACCATGTCATCATGCTGCTCTTTCTGCTTTTCCTTCGCCAGACGTTTAATCTCCGGATACAGATCCTGACCATCGCGTGTCACTTCCAGCAGCCAGGCCATATGGTTGATACCCGCAACTTTCGCGACCACACCCTTCTGATCAATCCCCAGTGCATCAAACAGATGCGGCACACACACCTGTACACTATGACACAGACCTACGGTTTTAATTCCGCCATGCACGTTCATGACATTTGTCAGTACCGCCATCGGGTTGGTGTAGTTCAGGAACCACGCATCCGGGCACACTTCCTGCATATCCCGTGCAAAATCGAGCATCACCGGAATCGTCCGCAAATTACGGAAAATCCCGCCAATCCCAAGCGTATCGGCAATCGTCTGACGCAATCCATATTTTTTCGGAATCTCAAAATCCGTAATGGTACATGGATCATATCCGCCCACCTGAATGGCGTTAATCACATATTTGGCTCCGCGCAGTGCTTCCTTGCGGTCGGTATAAGCTTTGATGGCACATTGGCTTCCGAGCGAACGGGCCATACTGGTAAGCAAACGCTCTGAGTCGCTTAGGCGTTCAGCATCAATATCGAACAACGCCAGCTCAAAATCCTGAAGTGCTTCGGTCATCATAACGTCACCCAATACATTTTTGACAAAAACGGTGCTTCCCGCACCGAGGAACGTAATTTTGTTCATCTCAAGTTCAGCCTCCCTGAATAAATGGTGTACCTCCAATATAGGCGGATCGGGCTTATATAACTATGGCTCAACCTCTCTGAAACATGGCATAATCCCATTTTTGGATTCGCTTACAGCTAATAATTCATCTATTTACCTGTTATAATTTTAGTGAAGAGATTGCCTGTTGTGGTGAACGGAGGGAGTGTGGAATGTTGAAATTAATCGAAACGAACGTGGTTCCTATGGATTTGACGCAGATGGAATTGGTACTGTTATTTTTCGGTTGGCAGGCATGTGATCCGTCGCATTATTGGGGGCCGGGTGTTCGGGATGCCTACATTGTTCATTACATTCATGAAGGACAGGGCACTGTGTTTATGGCGGATCAACAATACGAGCTTACACAGGGTCAAGGCTTTGTCATTCTTCCGGATACACTTATTCATTATGAAGCAGATGCGAAGCAGCCATGGACTTATTCATGGTTCGGGTTCAAAGGTGTTCATGCCAAGGCATTCATGCAGCGGGCGCACATCAGTCCGGAACATCCTGTATTTGAGGCTAGAGATGGAGACACATTTGCTCGTCTTTATACGGAGATGGTTCAAGCATCAACACGTACCGGGGGAGATGTGTTCAACCAGAGCCTGCTGTACCGGCTGATCGCCGAATTGATTGCATCTTCTCCTGCAGAAGAGCAGCTGCAACGGCCACTGTCCACTAAAGAGGAATACATCAGGCAGGCCGTTCAATTTATGGAGAACAGGTATAGTCAGAGAACTTCAATTCTAGATATTGCCCGAGCCGTAGGTTTGGATCGCACATATCTGTCAGGGCTTTTTAAGGAGAGGTACGGCAAGTCATTACAGGCTTTCTTTCTCGAATACCGGATGAATCGTGCAGCTGAACTGCTGCAGCATTCAGCCCTGTCGGTTAGTGAAGTGGCCCACTCTGTGGGGTATACAGATCCATTACTTTTTTCCAAGATGTTTAAGCGAGTGACGGGTGTGTCTCCAAAAGGGTCGAGAAGCATGGAACAGGGAGATTAGTCTTCATTATGTTGTGAACCTCAAAAAATGCAAAAAAAAGGCCGCGAATCCGAAGATTCATAGCCTTATACTTTAAGGTGAAAAACACAGGAATAGCGATATGATAAAAAATCAGGCAATCGGCGTTCCGTTCGGTAATGTCTGGTCCGGCGTTAACAATACAACGTCACCTTCGCCAGGCACGCCGCCAAGCACCAGTACTTCGGATACAAAACCTGCAATTCGGCGCGGCGGGAAATTGACTACAGCAATAACCTGCTTACCTACCATCATGTCAGGGGTATAACGTTTCGTAATTTGGGCGCTCGAACGTTTAAGGCCAAGTGGGCCGAAATCGATGGTCATTTTAATGGCAGGCATGCGAGCCTTTGGAAAAGGTTCGGCTTCTACCACTGTACCAACGCGGATATCATGCTGTATAAACTCTTCAAAAGTAGCCATGTTGTGATGTCTCCTTTCAGCTATGGAGTCCATTATAAAATAGAAATACCCAAAAAATCCAGATTGCGCTAATCGCAACCTGGATTTTAGTGCTGATATTGTATGAGCGATGCCCGTTTTTGTCTCACTCAGACGTGAGCAGGGCATAACGCCTAATGCAGCAAAATCATGTTAAATTATGCGCCATTCCACTTTTCACCAGTCAGATATTTCTCAGTCAGGATGGATAACATCTGAATGCCGACTTCATTATGTCCACCTTCGGGAATGATGATGTCTGCATACTTTTTGGAAGGCTCGATAAAAGCATCATGCATCGGTTTGACGGTTTCGAGATATTGTTTGTACACGGATTGAATCGTACGGCCGCGTTCTTCCATATCCCGCAGTACTCTGCGCAGAATACGCACGTCGGAATCCGTATCAACAAATACCTTGATATCCAGAAGGGCACGCAGATGTTCATCGATCAGGACATGCAGTCCTTCCACAATAACGATATGGTTCGGTGCCAGTTCAACCGTTTCATCAGCGGCACGGTTATCTATGGTGAAGTCATATACGGGAGCATATGCCGTTTGTCCTTGTTTTAGCAGGGTAAGATGCTCAATTAACAGATCATTATCGAATGCAAACGGATGATCGTAATTGGTGAGTCGACGTTGCTCAGGGGTGAGCTGCGACTGGTCTTTGTAATAGTTGTCTTGGGATATGAAAGTCACTTTGCCTGATCCAAGACGGTCTATGACGGAGCGAGCTACCGTCGTTTTACCGGAGCCGGTTCCTCCGGCGATACCAATAATGAGCATGATTGTTCCATAAACCTCCCTAGAATGGCAGCATGGTTATGGATAAATAATGGTTGAATCGGGATAGATTCAAGTCCTTACCCACATGTCTGTCTGTGAATGCACAATTTCTCTATTGTAGCACAGCAACTCACTTTTTTCATCTTAGGGAATTACCACATTTTTCTGTAGAACTACCCATCAACCTGTATCAATTTAGTCTCAACTTCGCAATTATAGGTTGTAGGATCTAGGACCTTCGATATATGATGTCGAAAGATGCCAGTTAATGGGGGGTATCTACAAATATAAAGGGAGGTGTACGTTATGAAAAAATCAAGCAAAGTCATTTCTTCCACAGTTATTGCTGCCATCGCAGCTGTATCCGTTGTAACTTCTGCTTCTGCAGCAAGTGTATCTACGGTACCTTCTGTCTCAAGCATTAATTTGAGTAGCATGGATATCGAAACAGCTTTGATGATGGTTCAGCAAGAACGCACGAAATTGCTGGATATCCAATTGCAGGCACAGATTCAACAAGTTCAAAATCGCAATCAAGCGATTGCAGAGCTGAACGCACAATTGCAGGTAGCTAATCAGAATGGGGATACTGCCCAAGCTCAAAAACTGAAAGGCCAAATCGATGCGTTGAGCAACTCACAACAAATGGATATGCTGCGTGTGCAGTCTTTGTCCAACAAACGCAATGAAGCCTTTGATGTGATGACTAACTTCATCAAGAAAATGCAGGATTCAAGATCGTCTATCATCGGAAACATGCGCTAGGAATGTAAAAAAAGAGCGAAGACGGAATGCATTTCCGACACTTCGCTCTTTTTGTATTCTACTATTTACAAGGTTGCGTATGTCGCATCAACTTAGTCTGGAGTTAACCCGACCAGTCGCGGCGCCGGGTGAACAGATCCTTCAGCTCATCCGTCGACAGCTCGGTAATCCAGTTTTCAGAGCTGGTGATAATATTGTCGCTGAGCTGCTGTTTACTCTCCAGCATCTCGTCAATGCGTTCTTCAAGTGTGCCCAGCGAGATGAACTTGTGTACCTGAACATCCTTCGTCTGTCCCATCCGATAGGCGCGGTCTGTAGCCTGATTTTCTACGGCAGGGTTCCACCAGCGGTCAAAGTGGAATACATGATTCGCTGCGGTCAGGTTCAAGCCCACGCCGCCTGCTTTGATGGATAGAATAAAGACCGACGGCTGCTCTGCCGCAGGCAACGTCCGGGACTGGAACTCATCAATCATGCGATCCCTTCCTGTCTTGGACGTACCCCCATGCAGATATAGCACAGGTTCCTGCAACTCCTGTCTCAATACTTGTTGCAGCATCTGTCCCATGCCGATGTATTGTGTGAAAATCAGGCACCGTTCGCCCTCATCCCGTAGTTCGCGGACCAGTTCCATCAGTCGTTCCAGCTTCGCGGAGCGACTGATCAGCATGGCCATATCCTGCGGACTGTACAGGTCATACTCTGTTACAGAGCCTTCCGAGGAGATCGTTTCCGGCAAGGCTTCTTTGGTCAGCAGCAGGGGATGATCACACAACTGCTTGAGCTGGGTTAAGGCAGACAGAATCGCACCTTTGCGCTTGATGCCTTCCAGCTCTTTCATTTTGTCCATCAGTTCCTGAACGGACTGGTCATACAGTGCACTTTGCTCACCCGTAAGGTGAATGTAGGTTTTCATCTCATTTTTGTCCGGCAGATCGAGTTGAATATTCGGATCTTTCTTCTTGCGGCGCAGCATGAATGGCTTCACGAGCTGCTGCAAATCTTGCATGCGTTGCTCGTCCTTATCCTTCTCGATCGCACTGATAAAGCGAGTCTGAAATGCCCGCGCGCTGCCCAAATAGCCTGGATTAATAAAATCATAGATGGACCACAGCTCGGACAGCCGATTTTCAATCGGCGTACCAGTCAGTGCAATACGGTGTTTTGCCGGGAAGCTGCGTACTGCCATGGACTGCTTCGTTTGGGCATTTTTAATATTTTGCGCCTCATCCAGACAGATGGATGCCCACGTATATGACTGCAACATCTCTTGATCCAGAGTAGCTGTTGCATAGGAGGTAATGATGATATCTACCTGTTCAGTCTGTTCCCGGAACTCTTCTCCGCTCAGTCTTCGTGCCCCGTAATGCAAACTGACGTTAATTGAAGGCGCGAAGCGGCTGATTTCTTTTTGCCAGTTTCCCAATACGGAAGTGGGGCAGACGAGAAGGGCCGGGGCCTGCCCAGGCAAGCGCTGCTCATGCTCTTTGAGATGAAGTAAATACGTAATGAACTGTATCGTTTTTCCCAGTCCCATGTCATCCGCAAGACAAGCCCCGAGACCGAATCTACGCAGGAATCCAAGCCATGCGAAACCTTCTTTTTGATAAGAACGCAGCTCAGCATGCAATCCTTCCGGAATAGGCAGGGAAGGAGCGCCGCCTTGCCCGCCGCCAAGCTGTGCAATTACCCGGTTCAGGTGTTCGTTCAGTTCCACCTCAAGTCGAATGTTCTCGTTGGATTGTGGCTGTTCTTCTTCCTCATCCTGTCCTTCTTTGCGTTTCTGGTTACGATATTCGCGTTGCTCATTATGCAGCAGATGCAGGTGCAAAATATCCTGAAACGATAGCCCCTGTTCCTGATCCACACCACCCATGGCCCTACGAATCTGCTCAAGCAAGGCTGGATCGAGGGGAACCCATTCTCCACGGAAGCGGACCAGCCGCTCATTACGGGCCACGAGATCAGCGAATTCTTCCTCGCTGAGATCCGTATCCCCAATCGCAATACGCCAGTCAAAATGAATGATCGAGTCCAGTCCAAAGAACGACTGTCCCCGTTCACTGCCTTCCTCCGGTTTCACCTTGGCACGCAGCTTGGGTTTCTTCTTGCGTGCAGCTTCCCACCAACCCGGAAGCAGCACTTGCCAGCCAGCTTCGAGTAGTCGTCCGCTGTCTTGCGTCAGGAACAGCCAAGCATCCTGATCTTCCAATGGATCACTGAGCACATCCCGACTGCCACTGATAGCGCGGCGAATTCGGGGCAGATGTGCACGCAGCTGCTCCAGCCATCCTCCCGAACGATCAAGGATGAACGGCGTCCACACGTCAGGCCATTCACCTTCCAACCGGCCACGTGAATCTAGCCTCACGGGAACGAGTACGGCTGCATCCAGTTTGTTCTGCAATACCAGCCGTAGCCGCCAAGCCGGTTCATCATCTTCCGGCTCCAGCAATTGCAGGAGTGGACGGAATGGGGCTGCGTCTGCTTTCCAGCCGATGGACACCAGCCAGGATTGGGCATCCATGCCGGCTGTTTGCGGAGCTGTTCCGCTTTGTGGAAACAACTGCGGGAATTCTCGCCGCAGATCGGTGGCCGCTTCCTCCGTACTGTACCATCGCTGGAACACGGAAGCGGAAAAGGCAGCACTCAGCCCTTCGGCGTAGCTCTCATCCGTTTGTTCCAGAGCTTTGCCAAGAGTGGTGCGATCCTGCTTTTTCAAGCTGTCCGGGTCCCAGGTCCATTGCAGTTGTCCGGTACGAAATGCGGTGAAGCTAGGGATGTATTTACGATTCTCAATCGATGCTGCGAGTACCGGGGCCAGCCGGATCAAATGCTCTGCCTGCTCGTCCCATTTCCATTCTATGTGTAGAAGGGTGTTCATTTCGCTGAAGAAAGGAATCACTTCTTCCGCAGGCAGTACGACCAGTTCAATTTCTTCGATCTGTCTTGTTTCAAGTTCTGTACCGTAGAAAGAAGGGGCATGCCAAGCAAATAATCGCTGCTTGAGCGATTGTCCCGATACAAAGTGATGGGTGTTCAGCGCTCCATAGAACAAGGCGTCCCCGTATCCTGTCAATGCAACATGGACCTCAATTGTTTCGGTGTAAGGGTGCATTAGGCTCATGAGATCAACTTACCTTTCCGAAGCTCTTCCTGCAGGGCGCGCAGTCGGCTGTTGCGAACAGCCAATGTGGTGATAAACTGCTCCCAATGTTCTTCCTGCTTCAATTTTTTATAAATTTTGGACAGACGCTTCAACAGTTTCACTGCTGCTTTGTATCCGTCCCTGTTTTTGTGTCCGATATAACGATCCACTGCTTGATGGTAGAAAGGCAAAAGCAGTTCGGGTGCATCCTTTTCAATCGGCTGTAGCACCGCTACCCGGAATTCTAGCGGCTCTGTCTCCGTGCTCAGTTGAAAATCAATCCACCGCCGCCACTGTCCCCGGGAATGCATTGCTTCTTCATAAGCTGGCCGGGAATGAGGCAGCATGCTGACCAATGTGTCCCACATGCGGTGTTCTACATCAGGAAGATGATGAATGGCTGTGTCCCACAACTGCATGTAATCATTCAGAGGGGAGTTCCGTCGGTTCGCGAGCAGAGGTCCAAGCTGTACTAACCACTCGCCTAGCCGTTTCCAGTCTGAAGAATCTGCAAGCACATGAAGAAAATGCAGCAGATGCTCCGGCGGGATGCCATATGCCGAGCCTCCGCTAATCAATCGCTGCCAAGCCTGATCATCTTGTCCCAAATGGAAATACATCCAGCTCTGCGCCAATACCAGCGGCAAGGGCAGAGTGGCAGATTTAATCGGCGCATTGCGCCCATTTTCCGTTAGATTCGCTACGCTTAGCACGCTCTCACCAGGTTTGGCGGGTTTGGAAGCAGCAGTCAGTCCGTTCTCCATTTCCTGTAGAAACGCTAGCTCTGACTCTAGCGTTTTTCGGTTTTCCTGGAGATGAGGCACGATCCAGTTTAACCAAAGCTGTCGATACATCGGGGTGAAGAACATCATGCTGGATGTCTCGGATATCATCTGCGTACGCAGGTAAGATGAGGTTTCCTCAAGCCTTTTCCAAAGTTGTTCAAGCTTCGTGCCCTTCAGACCTGAGAGATCCAACGGACGGCTAAAGATCTGTTCCAGTCCTTTCTGGAGCGCATCCACGGCAAGTTGAGCAGGATAGCTCAGATACACCGGTGTATGTGTGATTGAATTGCGGCCAGGCACACAGAAGCGAATCAGGTGCAACTGAACATGCAGCTCAAATAACTGGTCCATGCCAGCGGATAGCTTAGGTTTAATGGAATAGAGCTCGTCCGCTGCGGCCTGCACATACGATGTACTTGGCGTGCCTATCCCGAGTCGTTTCAGGCATGCCCGAAACAGCTCATGCCATTCCGTGATTTCAAGTTCTGCAAGTTCCGTTGCACGTTCCTTGATCTGGCTATACTGGTTATCAGGGATGGTGAGATCCTCTTCGTGCGCTGCGTAATCCGAACGTCCTGAAGTCGCCATAGCAGCAGGTTTTGGAGCCTGTTTCAGTGCAGTACTGGAGTGAGCATTGACGATGCCATGTACGGGTCGCCCCAGTTGCTCCGCATAACTCATTAGAACGGCTATCATATGTTTGCAATGAGATCCTACCGGACAGGTGCAGTGACTGGTGTTCAACGATTGCAAGCTCAGGGTTACTTTATAATCATCGGAGCCCTGCACTTCAGCCAAAATTCCGTTTTGTTCAGTGAAGGTTAATGTTCCGACGCGTTTCTGTTTATAATATTGAAATCCGCGCATAATCGTCAGGTTGTTAAAATGTTCAGCGACCTGCCTGATCAGCTGTTGCCACTGCGCATCATCCATGTTCATGTCAATAGGTATGTTCATCATTCCATCTCCTGGGGAAATCATAGGTTCAGTAATCACCACGTCTTGACGTAATGGTGTACATTTCATGTATCCATCATATCAGTTATCATGTGCTCCGTGCATTGGTTCTGAGAACTTGGATGGGACTTTTTAATAGGTGAAACCCAAGAGTACCGATCTCTATTTTTTACCATAAACCATGCATAATAGGCTCGTCTTGTGTATGCTTATCGTATGTATTCCTTTCAGGAACGATGCAGGCCGGGATTCGGCTTAATTTTAAACAACAGGAGAGAGCATATGAAAATACTTACGTTAAATACGCACGCTTGGGCAGAAGAAGACCAACTGAACAAGATCATTCAGCTGGCTGATTTTATCAATACACACCAATTTGATGTGATCTCCATGCAAGAGGTTAATCAATCGATGCAAGAAGCAGCGCTGTCCGCGGAGGAACTGAAACATTACTTTGCCACGGAATCGGATGCTGTGATCAAAAAAGACAACTACGCCTACGTTCTGCTTACGCAACTGACCGAGACCTATTACTGGACATGGATTCCCGCCCATGTCGGTTTCCAAAAATACGATGAAGGGCTGGCAATCCTGAGCCGGACGCCGATTACAAAGGCTTTTGGAGAGTATGTATCCCACATGCGGGATTACGCTAACTACCGGACACGCAAAATTATAGGTGTTCAGACTGAAGTACAAGGCGAAGCCACCTGGTTTGTGAATGGACACTATAACTGGTGGGATGATGAACAAGAGCCTTTCAAGGGGCAGTGGGAACTGACTGAGAGCAAGCTCGCTCCATATATGGTCCAGCCGCTGTATATGATGGGAGATTTCAATAATGTCGCAGAAGTACGTGGGGAAGGCTACGATTATATGATGAGCAAGGGCTGGAATGACCTGTACACGACAGCTGTGCAAAAGGATGACGGTGCAACCGTGGTCAAAGCCATTGCCGGCTGGGCGGATAACAAACGCGATCTGCGTATTGATTATATTTTCTCGAATCGTCCGGTACAGGCGAAGTCTTCGATGGTAGTTCTCAACGGAAAGAACGGCCCTGTGGTCTCTGACCATTATGGCGTAGCTGTGGAAATTTAACAGTAGGTCAGCCTTGTACACAATTTTTTATCAAAATAAAACGAAAGCCTCCGCTCACTTCCTTATAAGGAAGTGAGCGGAGGCTTTTTATTTTTAAACCTTTGCTCCCCACGTTGTCGAAATAAGGCGATTTGTTCAGAATCGGTTCAGAGCCTCTCTATATAATGTGCATTATCGTACATGTCCATATTATTTAAGGAAGATCCTCGATTGGATTTTGCGTTGGAATGACACGAACTTACTTCATATTGGGGGAGCATTCTTTTGAAAAAAAATCATTTCATCAGCTCGATTCTCGCGGCGTCCTTGTTGACAACACCTTTGTGGACGACACAGGCTAACGCCGCAGTATCATTTACCGATATCGATAAATCCTATGCCAAAGATGCCATAGTAGAGTTGCAAAACGAAGGGATTGTCACTGGATTCAGTGATGGCCAATTTAATCCGTCCGGTATGATTACCAGACAGGATTTTGCCATCCTAGTTGCCAAAACGTTAAAACTGGATGTAACCAATAACGTCCCATCCAATCCGACATTTACAGATATTCCTGTGACTAGCTATGCCTATGCTTCTGTTGAAGCGGTATATCAAGCAGGTATATTTAAAGGCATGGGAAGCGGGGAATTCGGGAGCGGTAAGACATTATCCAGACAGGATATGGTCGTAACCCTGATGAGAGCAAAGGGAACAGACGTAACGGGCAAAGCTGCTTCCTTAACGTTCAAGGATAGCGCAACTATTTCGAAATATGCAAAAGATGCGGTTGGAGCGGCACTCGAAGCTGGATACATTATCGGTGATCAAAACAACATGTTTAAACCCGTGTTACAAGCCGATCGTCAAGCTGCGGCACTGACGGCTTCTCGATTGCTGCAAACGATAAAAGAAACTACAGGTCCGCAACCTGAACCAGTGCCTACGCCAACACCAACACCAGAGGTAACACCAACGCCCGTGCCTACTCCGGCTCCATCTACCAGTTCGAATAATAGCGGGTCCTCATCAGGTGGAAGTAGCGACAGCGGGAACATGAATCCATCTGTACCTGCGGATACAACAGCACCAACGGTGGATGTAAGCAAATTTAGCATTATCGATAATTACAGCGGAACCTGGGATCAAGTTCAGGGGGATTCTGGAGCAGTAAGTGAAGAAGGAGCCGTTGTAACTTTCTATAGTTGGACTGATGCGAATACGAATGGAGTCGTGGATGAAGGAGAGTTGGAAGAAGGAATTCCCCTTGCCAAAAGCAAATCGGATGGTTCACTTGCGCTTACCAAATTGAAAAATTTGACTCCAGGAGACTACACATTTGTGGTTACTGCCAAGGATTCAGCAGGTAATGAGTCTCCTAAAGATGCGGCGCATGTATTTACTTTTACACTTGTAAACGGAGAAATGCCAGTAGACGTGCCGACTATAGGTTCCAGTAAGTTTGGCTTCGACTCAAGCAACTCTAAAACAAAGTATCTTCAAGTTCAATATGGAAATAATCCATTTTCTCTAAACTACGATGTAGGGGAAGAATTTGTGGATGGCACCATCGAGTATTGGACCGATGCGTTCCAGTTTAGCATAGATGATTCTTACCAAATTGATGGTGAGAATTATACAATAGATAGCAGTCAGATCAGTAATGATGGTCATACGCTTAAGCTTAAAGTAAATGTAGAACCCGGCACACCTATTATTTTGCAATTGGGAAATAAGATGAATGAGACAAGAGGTCAATATGATTTAATCATTCGTGTAGATGCTGACGGCGAAGGATTAACCAAATCTGTATATGAAGAAACAGAGAAGCTATTCGTTAAATTTGACATCTTCGGATAATTTTAATTTACATGAGACGGACTACAACGATGTAGTCCGTTGTTTTGTCTTATCGTCAGACTGACAATACAATTATTTATTTGTAAGCGTAATCAAAAATCTGTAGCCACCGGGAAGCAGGTCAGTTATACTTGGTTTATTATTTGGCTATTCCAAAGATAAACGAGGATCATCAACGTTCACCAAAAAGGGATTTTCTCACAAAGGTTAAGCGCTATACCTATGTATTCCATCGGGAGAGGAATGTGGGCATTCAATGACAACGTATTTCAGTGAACCGCAGAGTATGTACTATCGATTCGGAGAAGATCAGGATCAGGTGCTGAAGGTGCTGGCAGAGAGGTATATAGGTGCCAACGCGCAGGCTGATTTTGTATATCGCGTATTTCAGAAGTCTGGTATTTTGCAAAATGAGAAGGGTCTGTATGATCTGAATTTGAGTAAACGTTTCCCTGATGCACAGAAAGGTCAGATTTCTTATGCCGCAGCGCTGGTATGGGGGGATGAAGATCGAAATCTGGATGTGCTGATCCGCTGTTATGGACCGGTTCGCTTCTATTTTAACGAGCAATTGGTATATCGCTCCACGGTCATGGATGAGATCAACCTGGACGCGACTGTGAAACTGGGAATCGACATTAAACCGGGATGGAATATGTTGTTGCTGGAGATGAAGTATACACCTGCGGGCTTTGGATGCCAGTTTGGCTCGGACGAGGGGAAAGTGCGTATTCTGAATGTGCTTGCTCCTTTCCAGGAGAGACAGGGACAGGCCGGATGGGTGTATTCCAAACCGATAAGTTCGGAGGAGAATCATCCGGAATGGAATCTGCTCGGGTCAGAAGAGGATCACAGACTAGATTGGCTGCCTGACGCGCAATGGTCAGAGGAGAAACAGACGCAACCATCCCTGGAGAGAATATACGGACATCTTCCAGGTCAGCAAGTCTATGCGTGGACACGGTTAATCAACAGGGATTCAAGTGATTGCCCGATCCGTTTGTCTGGTCAATCTTCCGGACCACTGAATATATGGCTGAACGGTGTATCGGCAGTGCAATTGAAGGAAGCAGGTCCATTCGAGGTGAACATACCCGGATCTTTTGGACGGAATGACCTGTTGATTCGCAGTGAATGTAGCGATACGGCTGAGTCATGGAATTTTGTAATAAATGCAACGGTGAATGGAGAGCAATTGGAACTGGAGCTTCCCCAGCGTGTGCACGGAGCTTCTGGAGAGCCGTGGCTATATCTAGGACCTTTTGAATCGGAGGACGTAGAACCTGATTTGCAGGATCTAATGCGTACTGATCGGGTGTTTAAAGGAAGTGTATTGAACGATAACCCAGAAGAAATGGGAAGCCAACATACACGGAAGGAACGCATATATTGGCGATTGGACAGACCGGATGCGTGGATACGCCCCTATTATGAAAATGCAATGCTCAGTAACAAATGGACCGTAGGCAGTGTAACCAACTATGGTCGCTGGGACTATCCTTTAGGTGTCACCGTATATGGTCTGTTGCAAACTGGACGTTATTTGCAGCGGCCCGACATTACGCGTTATGCGTCAGAACATGTGCAGGCGTGTACCCGTATGGATGAGTACTCATTATGGGATCGGGAGCAGTATGGTTTCCCAGCGGTTAACCAGCAGCTGGTTATGATGAAAATGCTGGATAACTGTGGCTCCTTTGGCTCAGCCATGCTGGAAGCCTATTCCGAATGTCAGGAGCCGACGTTTTTGCCGATTGCCGATCGAATTGCAGATTTTATGTTGACCCGGTTGGAGCGACAGGAGGACGGTGCATTTTACCGTGAGTGTATCGGTGAATTTGCCGAGAATACGATATGGGCAGATGACCTTTATATGAGCACTCCGTTTCTTGTGCGGTATGCCCGACTGACGGGAAATAATTCAGCACTGGATGAAGCTGCTAGACAATTTTTATTGTATCGGAAATATCTGTTCATGCCTGAATTCAAGATCATGTCCCACGTATACGATTTTAAATATGGACAGGCGACACAAATTCCGTGGGGACGGGGAAATGGTTGGACGCTTTTTTCGCTGTCTGAGGTATTGGAAGCTTTGCCGACAGAGCACCCGGAGCGCCCGACTTTAATTGCCTTCTTTAATGAATTATGTGAAGGATATGCAGCTCTGCAAGGAGAGGGTGGATTGTGGCATCAGGTATTGAATGATTCGGAAACATACCAGGAAGCCTCCTGTACAGCGATGTTTGCTTATGGTTTTGCACGGGGAGTACGTTTTGGTTGGTTATATCAACCTGAACGTTACATTGAAGCGGCTGAGCGGGCCTGGAACGGATTAACCCGTAAAGCGATTGATCGTCAGGGTAATGTACATGGTGTATGCAGTGGTTCGAGATATGCCTTTACTGCAGAATATTACAATAAGGACCTGCTCACGGTAACGAATGACAATCACGGTATTGGCATTATGATGCTGGCAGGAACCGAAGTGGCGAAGATGAAGAAACATCTGGCCCAGCCTAAGGTGTCATCAACTGCTGTGACGCAATCCTGAAAGTGTCAGTAAAACTACAGGATACCTTGATCGAAATCTCACATGATAGCTACTCTAACGTTTCATTGCAGACGGCTGGATGACCACTGGTGAGATGGAGCGAAGTAGAGTACGCGGCACGAGGAATGCAGTATATATGAATAACCACTGGGAGCGTCATTCCTGGTGGTTATTTAATCACTAAGAATATTGAAGACAATTGAATGGACATTTGTCCCAACCCCTTACTTTTTTGACAGGAAAGCTTACTTTTGTTTATGTCATGAGCAGCCATAGGCCGTTACAATAGTTTTTGTAAGCGATTCCATAAAAGCTAAAGGGGAGGAAATTCAATCATGTTGAATACCAAAAAGTGGGTAACCTTGTTCTGCCTATCCCTGTTAATGTTCGCTACAGCCTGTTCCGGAGGGTCATCAGGACCATCTGCTTCATCCAATGAAGGAGAAGAAGGGGGAACTTCCGGCAATATTGAACTTCGTATGACTTGGTGGGGATCACAGACTCGACACGATCTTACGACCAAAGTGATTAAGCTGTTTGAAGAAAAACACCCTGGCATTACCATCAAGCCGGAATATTCCGGTTGGGACGGATACTTTGACAAGCTGACCACACAGGTAGCCGGTTCAAATGCACCGGATATCATTCAGATGGATTACGCTTTTCTAACCGATTTTGCCCGGCGTGGTGCATTGCTTGACCTGACCCCATACGCAGAGAGCAAGGAGCTGCGCACCGAGGATCATGATAAGAGCATGCTCAAAGCCGGATCGATTGACGATAAATTATACGCCATTACATTGGGTGTAAATGCGCCAGGTGTCATCTATGATGCGACCGTATTCCAGGAGCTCGGGATCGAGGAGCCGCAGGAAAGCTGGACGTGGAAAGATTTTAGTGACGTAGCTGCCAAAATTGCAGCAGAGAAGGGTGACGGTTTCTACGGTTCGGCGGATGTATCGGGAACTACTAACATGTTTGAGGTATTTATCCGGCAAACAGGCAAGGGGCTATTTGATGGCGGGACGTTGACAGCAACCAGCGGGGAGCTTCAGCAATGGTTTGACATGTGGGGGGCGCTTCGTGAGAACGGAGGTGCTACCTCCGCAGAAGTGACAGCGTCCACTACGAATGCACTGGAGACACGCCCGATCTCACTTGGTACAGCTGCCATGGACTTTGCCTGGTCTAACCAATTGCTGACGTTCCAGCAGGTGAACAAAAACCAGGATCATAAGCTTGGGATACAAGTGCTTCCGCACGGTGTGGGTGAAAAGCAAATCGGTGAATACCTGAAAGCAGGCCAGTTCCTGTCCGGTTATGCCAAAACGAAACATCCGAAGGAAGTGGCAATGTTTATCGACTTCATGGTAAATGATCCCGAAGCTACCGCCATTCTCGGCTCGGAACGCGGAGTACCCGTCAATGCCAGTATCCGTGAGAAGATGCAGCCTACACTGCCAGAAGCGGAGCAAGTTATCTTCCAATTTATCGATGTGGTATCGAAAAACTCCAGTGAAATTGATCCGCCATACCCGCAAGGATTTTCCGAAGTGGATACCAGCTTCAAGAGTGCAAGCGAGCAGATTGCCTTTGGTCAAGACAACACACCGGATGTGATTGCCCAGTTCATTGAAGGGGCCAAGGCGACACTTGCATCAAGTCAATAACACTTGAACGGTTCCAGACTTCATATTCCGCGGGGAGGTTGCGAAGATGAGTACAACACAGGTCAGTCAAGCACGAACTGAGCGTGTGACAGCCCAGCGGGTGAAACGGAGATATGCCCATAATGGAGCAGCGCTTCTTTTCCTGGCCCCATGGCTGGTTGGTTTATTATTTCTGACACTTGGGCCGATGCTCGTTTCCTTATACATTTCGTTCACCGACTACAGTATCCTGGCCGCCCCTTCCTGGGTCGGTCTGGATAACTACACCACGATGTTTACATCGGATAAACTGTTTATCCAATCGCTCAAAGTCACATTTACGTATGTCGCCGTATCCGTACCGATCAAGCTGATCTTTGCCCTGCTGGTGGCGATGCTGTTGAACAAGGGCATTCGTGGGCTTGGCATTTACCGTACGGTGTATTACATCCCAACCCTGCTTGGGGGAAGTGTGGCGATTGCGATGCTGTGGCGCAAAATGCTGGGCGGTGACGGACTGCTCAATGGGGTGCTTGCCATGATCGGCATTAAGGCACCCGATTGGGTCGCCAACCCGAAATATGCCCTGTATTCGATCGTACTGCTGTCCGTATGGCAGTTCGGATCGTCGATGATTATTTTCCTGGCAGGATTGAAGCAGATTCCACCTGAGTATGACGAAGCTTCCGCCGTTGATGGAGCAGGCCCACTCCGGAGATTCTTTTATATCACACTGCCGATTCTGTCGCCGGTTATCTTTTTCAATCTCGTGATGCAGCTGATTACCTCCTTCCAGTCATTTACTCAGGCTTTTGTCATCAGTAACGGCAGCGGGGGGCCAGTCAATTCAACATTAATGTACTCTTTATACCTGTACAAAAAAGGGTTCTCGTTCTTCCAGATGGGTTATGCGTCCGCGATGGCCTGGGTGCTGGTGATTCTGATCGGTGTCTTTACATTGCTGGTATTCCGCAGCAGCAAGCTGTGGGTGCACTATGAGGATGGTGGAAAATCATGATTGGACAACGAAACTCTGCTGCGTGGGTAGTCGCCAAACATGTACTGATCTCGGTCATTGCCTTTGTCATGCTGTACCCGGTGCTCTGGATGCTGGGTAGTTCATTCAAACCGGGACATATGATTTTCACCGAGACCTGGTTCTGGCCGCAAGCATGGAATTGGCAAAATTACATCAATGGCTGGACGGGGATTCAGGGCAATCCCTTCTCCCGTTTTTTGACCAACTCGGTCGTCCTGTCGCTGGGCTCTGTGCTTGGCAATGTTATCTCTTGCTCGATGGCGGCGTATGCCTTTGCCAGATTGAATTTTCGGTTCAAAGCGATTTGCTTTGGCTTAATGCTGATGACGATCATGCTGCCACACCATGTGACGCTGATCCCTCAATATATTCTGTTTAACCATTTGGAATGGGTGAATACGTATCTGCCGCTGGTAGTGCCAAAATGGCTGGCGACCGATGCCTTCTTTATTTTCCTGATGGTCCAGTTCTTCCGGGGATTGCCCAAAGAGTTGGATGAAGCGGCGACGATTGATGGATGTGGTCCTGTAAGAATTTATACCAAAATTATCATCCCGCTGGCCTTTCCGGCGCTGGTGACGACGATGATCTTTACCTTTTTATGGACATGGGATGACTTCTTCAGCCAGTTGATCTATCTGAGTGATGTCAGCAAATATACGGTGCCGCTAGGCTTACGCCTGTTCCTCGATTCCAGTTCCCAATCCGATTGGGGACCGATGTTTGCGATGTCAGTGCTGTCACTGGTGCCTTGTTTTATCGTATTTATCGTGTGTCAAAAGTATTTCGTGGAAGGAATCGCGACCTCTGGGCTCAAAGGGTAATTCCAAGACGAAACGAGTTGATTCCTAATGCGGAAACGAAGATTATCTGTATTCCTAAATCATAAGCTGCAACAAAGCAAGCTCTCCACGTTGATGGTGACTTGCTTTATTGCGTTTAACCTGCTGCTCGTCTCGGTTATTGTCTGGCTGGCATACCAGTCGTTCTCTGCCGTCACGTTTACCGAGATCAGCAAAGCACGACTTGCTCTTCTGAATGAGAGTACACGCCGCGGGTTTGATTTTATTACAGGTGTGACAGGCACGGCTTATTCTTTGGCGAGCAACCGTGAGCTGTCGAGTCTGCTTGAAACGAAGGGAGCGGGAAGGCTGACACAGATCCACCAACGGCGTGAGGTGTCCAAAATATTGGATCATACGGTGGTAGTCAGTGAAGGTATTACCTCAGTGGAGCTGTATACGGATTCCTTCAACGGTGTCACTGTCACGATGGCCGACCGCATCTATTCAGTGGATACGATTGCCGGTGATTCATGGTTTGCTGCACTGGAGCATGCGGATGCGGCTTGGGTACCTCTGCGGGAAAACGAATCAGGCCAATCGCTAATCGGATACGCCCAGCGAATCTTTGACAGCCGGGGTGGTACGGTAGCCTACGTGCTCATCCGCCTGAGTCGCGCCGATATTGTACGCAGATTTGCGGATATGCCGATGGTGCTGGATGGACAGGTGCTGTTGGTGGATACCGCAGGCAACGTCGTCATGCAGATGGGCGATGACAATTTAGGGGTGAATTCTGCTGAGGATTCAAGCTTAATTCATGGAGCCTCAAAAATTTTTCCTTCTATTAATGTATCTGCTAATGCAGCTGCTGCTGGGGAAAGCGAACCAGTCGTTGATCGTGCATGGATTCAGGAGCATGTTGAACATGGGCAGGACGGATTTGAAGTGGTTTCCGGCAAGCCTGGTGGAGCGCAGCTGGTTCTGTATTCAAGACCTGCCATGCTTCAGTGGCGACTGGTACAGACCATCCCTGTTCACACCCTGTTATCTCCTGTGAGGCAGGCCGGATGGCAGGTCCTTGGAATAGCTGTGCTGGGATTACTATTTTCAGCGGTACTTGCGTATCTGTTCGTTTGGCGGATTGTTCGTCCTTTACGTCAGTTGATCAAGCGGATGAGGCAACTGGAGAAGGGGGATTTCAATACCCGGGTTCAGCTTTCGTTTACCGAAGAATATGCCCATTTGGCGTATGGATTCAACCATATGGCTTCACAGTTGACGGAGTTGATGGAGCAGGTCAAGGAAGAGAGCCGGGCGAAGCGTGAAGCACAGACCGGTTTACTGGAGGCGCAAATCAAACCGCATTTTTTGTACAACACACTTGACATGATCCACTGGCGTGCTCTCGATTATGAGGCCAAGGACATCAGCCGCATGATTGTTCAACTCAGCAAACTGCTGCGTATTGGATTGAGCGGTGGCAGATTATTCATCCGAGTACGGGATGAGTTGGAGCATGCTCGTTGTTACGTTAGCATTCAGTCGGAGCGGCTGCCGTTCTCTATTGATTATCAGGAACAGATTGATCCGAGAGTGCGAGGTTGTTACATTCCCAAAATCATTTTGCAGCCCTTTATTGAAAATGCGGTCATGCATGGGCAGCCGAAGGAAGGACAACTTCGTATACAGGTGGATATGCGGGAATCGGAGAGCAACGATCCACCACCCAAAGTCATCATTTGCATAAAGGATAACGGTCAGGGCTTGCCTGAGGGCTGGAAGCTGGAGGAGACGACTGGTATTGGTATACGAAATGTACATCAACGCATTCAATTGTATTGTGGTACTGGGTACGGCGTTGATATATGTGCAGGTGAATTAGGCGGAGTAGAAGTGACCATTACGTTGCCACGTATTGAGACGGAAGAACAATTAAACTTATGGCTGGGCGGTGAAAATGAATGAAAACCATTATGCTCGTAGACGATGACCCGCATATTGTAAAAGCACTGACCGACCATATTGATTGGCCATCCATTGGCCTCCACATTGCAGGAACAGCTTCCAATGGCGTGGACGCACTGGAGCTATTCCAACAGCTGCGCCCTGATCTTGTGATGACGGACGTCTATTTGCCAGGAATGACAGGACTTGAGGTCACGCAGGCGCTGCGGCGGGACCATCCCCATCTGCCGATCATCATTCTTAGCGGATATGACGAATTCGAGAATGCCCGGGCGGCCATGCGCTGGGGCGTGAATCATTTTTTGCTAAAGCCTGCGGAAGTGGAGGAGATTGAGTCCGTTCTGCGTGAGGTGCTACTGGAAGAGGATGTGCGTGAGCGGCGTGAGCAGCTGGAGCGGACGTATAAACAGGAGATTGGACGGGTGGTTCCTTATCTTCGCAAATTGTTTCTCCACGAGCTGTTAACCACACGCTACCGGGAAGAGGAGTTACCTGCGGAGCGTATGGATTATGTGGGCATTCGTATACCCTCTCAAGTGCGCGCCATCAGTCTACAGTTGTACCGGCCTGCATTTTTGACAAAGATGAAAGAGAGGGACTGGCAGCTATTAAGATATGGGGCAGCTGATATTATTCAGGAGACCGTCAAAGAGCAGACTTCGCAGATAAACGACTGCCAGGTGGAGATCGTGGATTACTCGGACCAGGTGTTAGTGCTGCTTCTATTTGACGAGAAGGACCCGCTAGAGCAATTTGAGTCCATTGTTGAACGGATGATTGATCAGATTTTTACGTATCTCAAAATCGAAATGAGCGCAGGTATTGGAACGTCCAAAGAGCACTTATGCGAAGTGATGGACTCCTATCTGGAGAGCAGAGAGGCGCTAGAGAAAGCAGAGTTTCAGGGCGGGAGCCGTGTATATCGATATGATTCATCAGATGCGTTAACCCCGAGCGCAACGGATTACTCGCAATTGCTGCGACAATGGAGTGAGTCATGGGCAGGTATGAGGACTGATCTGGCAGAGGAGATATGGGTTCACCTTCGCAATCTGCTGGAAGAAGGGGGTGGTACCAGTATTCAGGATGTGCAGGTTGTGGCTGTGAGCCTGTTCGACACGTTAATTCATAGTTGGAACCGGCATTATCCCATGCTGGCACCACCGCTCTCGATGAGCCACTCTTTGCGGGAAATTCAATCGAAATATGGGCTGCAGGATCTGATATGCTGGATGGATGGTATTATTCGAAACTGGATGGAACAGATACGTAAAGAAATGGGCGAGAAAAAAAGCAATAAACTAGTGGAGCAGGTAAAACAGTACGTCGAAATGCATTATGCTGAAGAGATTAGTTTTGAAGCCATTGCCAAGGGACTGTTTGTACACCCCAAATATTTGAGTCAGCTGTTCAAGAGGGTGACCGGAGAGAACTTTGTGAGTTATGTAAATGGGTATCGGATTCAACGTGCGCTGGAGCTATTACAGTCAGGGCATTACATGGTCTACGAGGTTAGTGAAATGACTGGGTTCCGCAACGCGACCTATTTCAGTCAGGTGTTCAAGATGCTTACGGGCAAGAGTCCGTCTGAGGTGGGGTAGAGCCATCAATAGGGTAAGCAAAATAAAATAGATTGGACGGATTACAACGTATGATCATCGATCAACAGGAGTTTAACGTAAAAGGATTGACCTATTCAATTAGGTCCGCAATGGAAAAGGATGCTGAGGCATTGTCTTCACTTCGTTTACAGATGGATGGAGAAACCGAGTATATGGATCGTGAGCAAGGTGAAGGCTTTATTGATCCAGCGGGGTTTGAACAACTAATCCGGTTGGACTCTGAGAAAGAGAGAAACCTGTTTCTCGTTACTATGGTAAAGGAACAAATCGTCGGGTATTCCAGGTGTGAAGGTGTTGATCTAAAGCGATTTTCTCATAAGGTTGAATTTAGCGTTTGTGTAGCGAAAGAGTTCTGGGGTTACGGGATCGGCAAGAAACTACTCGAACTATCAATAGATTGGGCAGACACGAATGGAATTGAGAAGATGACATTGAACGTGGTGGGGACGAACGATAAAGCGATGGAGCTTTACAAAAGAATGGGCTTCGAGATAGAGGGGACTGTGAAAAAGGATCGACGACACGCGGACGGTCGGTATTACGATACAGTTATGATGGGAAGGTTCAGGGGCTGAGGGGGAGAAGGTGGTGGTGAGAGGTTGGCTAACAATATACGCCACTCCTTTTATTATTCAATAACTATTCTAAATATGAAAGAACAGATACACGAGTAACTACTTATCTCTCATGGAGAGAGTTAATATCTATTAGATGTAGTTTCTTAAAATCTGATTTCATATATTGTTATAGAGGCTAATAGATATGTGCCATACAAGACTAAGTATCCCTTGAGCTACTAAATAGTGTTTCTTCAAAACGAATAGAATCTCAGTTTACTATGAACATTAACTATTACCTTTCTCAATAAGTTAATGATATTCAACATTGTCATATTTATTGAGTGTAGCAGATGGGGCTGATTGCAAGACAAAGATTGATTATAAATAGAAGGGAGATATAACGGTTCTATTTGTTCTCATAAACGGAGATAGAAAAATATTAATTAAGGGTTGCAATTTATTTTTGTACATGGTATATTCTAATTCCGGCCAAGAAAACACGAGAAACACGGTGCGGCAAGCGAATGAAATAAGCTTCGAAAGAAACTTAAAAAAAGAGCTTGCAAAGTTGGTTCGGATGTGATAAGATATAAAAGTTGCTGAGGTGAACAACACAAGGCGATGAAACAAGTTTGATCTTTGAAAACTGAACAACGAGTGAGTAACGATCTTGCTTGCAAGATCGACGCTGAGAAATCGGTACACATCTTCGGACTGTATGATTTCAAAGCAAAATAAATGAGATTTTTAATCTCGTCAGTTTCAAAATGAGCTTATCGCTCTTTTCAATACTTTATTGGAGAGTTTGATCCTGGCTCAGGACGAACGCTGGCGGCATGCCTAATACATGCAAGTCGAGCGGACTTGAAGAGAAGCTTGCTTCTCTGATGGTTAGCGGCGGACGGGTGAGTAACACGTAGGCAACCTGCCCTCAAGTTTGGGACAACTACCGGAAACGGTAGCTAATACCGAATAGTTGTTTTCTTCTCCTGAAGGAAACTGGAAAGACGGAGCAATCTGTCACTTGGGGATGGGCCTGCGGCGCATTAGCTAGTTGGTGGGGTAACGGCTCACCAAGGCGACGATGCGTAGCCGACCTGAGAGGGTGATCGGCCACACTGGGACTGAGACACGGCCCAGACTCCTACGGGAGGCAGCAGTAGGGAATCTTCCGCAATGGGCGAAAGCCTGACGGAGCAATGCCGCGTGAGTGATGAAGGTTTTCGGATCGTAAAGCTCTGTTGCCAGGGAAGAACGCTTGGGAGAGTAACTGCTCTCAAGGTGACGGTACCTGAGAAGAAAGCCCCGGCTAACTACGTGCCAGCAGCCGCGGTAATACGTAGGGGGCAAGCGTTGTCCGGAATTATTGGGCGTAAAGCGCGCGCAGGCGGTCATTTAAGTCTGGTGTTTAATCCCGGGGCTCAACCCCGGATCGCACTGGAAACTGGGTGACTTGAGTGCAGAAGAGGAGAGTGGAATTCCACGTGTAGCGGTGAAATGCGTAGATATGTGGAGGAACACCAGTGGCGAAGGCGACTCTCTGGGCTGTAACTGACGCTGAGGCGCGAAAGCGTGGGGAGCAAACAGGATTAGATACCCTGGTAGTCCACGCCGTAAACGATGAGTGCTAGGTGTTAGGGGTTTCGATACCCTTGGTGCCGAAGTTAACACATTAAGCACTCCGCCTGGGGAGTACGGTCGCAAGACTGAAACTCAAAGGAATTGACGGGGACCCGCACAAGCAGTGGAGTATGTGGTTTAATTCGAAGCAACGCGAAGAACCTTACCAGGTCTTGACATCCCTCTGATCGGTACAGAGATGTATCTTTCCTTCGGGACAGAGGAGACAGGTGGTGCATGGTTGTCGTCAGCTCGTGTCGTGAGATGTTGGGTTAAGTCCCGCAACGAGCGCAACCCTTATATTTAGTTGCCAGCACTTCGGGTGGGCACTCTAGATAGACTGCCGGTGACAAACCGGAGGAAGGTGGGGATGACGTCAAATCATCATGCCCCTTATGACCTGGGCTACACACGTACTACAATGGCCGGTACAACGGGCTGCGAAATCGCGAGATGGAGCCAATCCCAACAAAGCCGGTCTCAGTTCGGATTGCAGGCTGCAACTCGCCTGCATGAAGTCGGAATTGCTAGTAATCGCGGATCAGCATGCCGCGGTGAATACGTTCCCGGGTCTTGTACACACCGCCCGTCACACCACGAGAGTTTATAACACCCGAAGTCGGTGGGGTAACCGCAAGGAGCCAGCCGCCGAAGGTGGGATAGATGATTGGGGTGAAGTCGTAACAAGGTAGCCGTATCGGAAGGTGCGGCTGGATCACCTCCTTTCTATGGAGAATCGTTTCCCGAGTGGAAACATTCAAATATGCAGCTTAGCTGCAAAAACTACTCACTCGTTGCTCAGTTTTGAGAGCTCAAACTCTCAAACAGCTTGCTTTTGCATGGAGCTTGTTCTTTGAAAACTAGATATCGAAACGAAATTTTGCGATTTAGAACATTCCTTTTTAAGCTGAACTTGTGTTAGAACAAGTTTTAATAAATAGTGAAGACTGCATTGCGATGGTATTGAATGGGAGCGACTTTTGGCTTTGCGTAAGCAAAACAAGGGAAGCGAGCAGTCGAAACCGGAGCAACTATGGTTAAGCTACTAAGAGCACACGGAGGATGCCTAGGCGCTAGGAGCCGATGAAGGACGTGGCGAACAACGAAACTGCCTCGGGGAGCTGTAAGCAAGCTTTGATCCGGGGGTGTCCGAATGGGGAAACCCAGCTGGGGTAATTTCCAGTTACTCATAACTGAATACATAGGTTATGTAGAGGCATACCAAGGGAACTGAAACATCTAAGTACCTTGAGGAAGAGAAAACAATAGTGATTCCGTCAGTAGCGGCGAGCGAACGCGGAGAAGCCCAAACCAGAGAGCTTGCTCTTTGGGGTTGTGGGACATCTCACATGGAGTTACAAAGGAACCGGTTAAGCGAAGAGGTCTGGAAAGGCCCGCCAAAGAAGGTAAAAGCCCTGTACTTGAAAGTTGGTTCCCTCCGAGATGTATCCCGAGTAGTGCGGGGCACGTGAAACCCCGTATGAATCCGGCAGGACCATCTGCCAAGGCTAAATACTTCCTAGCGACCGATAGTGAAGCAGTACCGTGAGGGAAAGGTGAAAAGCACCCCGGAAGGGGAGTGAAATAGAACCTGAAACCGTGTGCTTACAAAAAGTCAGAGCCCGTTTTAGGGGTGATGGCGTGCCTTTTGTAGAATGAACCGGCGAGTTACGTTCCCGTGCAAGGTTAAGGTGAAGAGCCGGAGCCGCAGCGAAAGCGAGTCTGAATAGGGCGACTTAGTACGTGGACGTAGACCCGAAACCGGGTGATCTACCCCTGTCCAGGGTGAAGGTGCGGTAACACGCACTGGAGGCCCGAACCCACGCATGTTGAAAAATGCGGGGATGAGGTGGGGGTAGCGGAGAAATTCCAATCGAACTCGGAGATAGCTGGTTCTCCCCGAAATAGCTTTAGGGCTAGCCTCGGAAAACAGAGTCGTGGAGGTAGAGCACTGATTGGGTGCGGGGCCCGCAAGGGTTACCAAGCTCAGTCAAACTCCGAATGCCATAGACTTACTTCCGGGAGTCAGACAGTGAGTGCTAAGATCCATTGTCAAAAGGGAAACAGCCCAGACCATCAGCTAAGGTCCCCAAGTGTGTGTTAAGTGGGAAAGGATGTGGAGTTGCACAGACAACCAGGATGTTGGCTTAGAAGCAGCCACCATTGAAAGAGTGCGTAATAGCTCACTGGTCGAGTGACTCTGCGCCGAAAATGTAACGGGGCTAAACACACCACCGAAGCTATGGCTTGATGCTTTGCATCAGGGGTAGGGGAGCGTTGTATAAGGGTTGAAGGTGTACCGTAAGGAGCGCTGGACATTATACAAGTGAGAATGCCGGTATGAGTAACGAAAAGATCAGTGAGAATCTGATCCGCCGAAAGCCTAAGGGTTCCTGAGGAAGGCTCGTCCGCTCAGGGTAAGTCGGGACCTAAGGCGAGGCCGAAAGGCGTAGTCGAAGGACAACAGGTCGAAATTCCTGTACCACCGTAAGCCGTTATGAGCAATGGGGGGACGCAGCAGGGTAGTGACGCGGACTGATGGATGTCCGTCTAAGCAGTGAGGCTGATGTGTAGGCAAATCCGCACATCGTAAGGCTGGGCTGTGATGGGGAGCGAAAATTATAGTAGCGAAGGTCATGATCTCACACTGCCAAGAAAAGCCTCTAGCCAGGTGATGGTGCCCGTACCGCAAACCGACACAGGTAGGCGAGAAGAGAATTCTAAGGCGCGCGGAAGAACTCTCGTTAAGGAACTCGGCAAAATGACCCCGTAACTTCGGGAGAAGGGGTGCCCCGGTAGTGTGAATAGCACGAGGGGGCCGCAGTGAAAAGGCCCAAGCGACTGTTTAGCAAAAACACAGGTCTGTGCGAAGCCGTAAGGCGAAGTATACGGGCTGACGCCTGCCCGGTGCTGGAAGGTTAAGGGGAGCGGTTAGGAGCAATCCGAAGCTGTGAACCGAAGCCCCAGTAAACGGCGGCCGTAACTATAACGGTCCTAAGGTAGCGAAATTCCTTGTCAGGTAAATTCTGACCCGCACGAATGGCGTAACGACTTGGGCGCTGTCTCAACGAGAGATCCGGTGAAATTTTAATACCTGTGAAGATGCAGGTTACCCGCGACAAGACGGAAAGACCCCATGGAGCTTTACTGCAGCTTGATATTGAATTTGGGTACGATCTGTACAGGATAGGTGGGAGCCTTTGAAGCATGAGCGCCAGCTTGTGTGGAGGCACCGTTGGGATACCACCCTGATCGTATCTAGGTTCTAACCTGGTACCGTAATCCGGTGCGGGGACAGTGTCAGGTGGGCAGTTTGACTGGGGCGGTCGCCTCCTAAAGAGTAACGGAGGCGCCCAAAGGTTCCCTCAGAATGGTTGGAAATCATTCGAAGAGTGCAAAGGCATAAGGGAGCTTGACTGCGAGACCTACAAGTCGAGCAGGGACGAAAGTCGGGCTTAGTGATCCGGTGGTACCGCATGGAAGGGCCATCGCTCAACGGATAAAAGCTACCCTGGGGATAACAGGCTTATCTCCCCCAAGAGTCCACATCGACGGGGAGGTTTGGCACCTCGATGTCGGCTCATCGCATCCTGGGGCTGAAGTAGGTCCCAAGGGTTGGGCTGTTCGCCCATTAAAGCGGTACGCGAGCTGGGTTCAGAACGTCGTGAGACAGTTCGGTCCCTATCTGTCGTGGGCGTAGGAAATTTGAGAGGAGCTGTCCTTAGTACGAGAGGACCGGGATGGACGTACCGCTGGTGTACCAGTTGTTCCGCCAGGAGCACCGCTGGGTAGCTATGTACGGAAGGGATAAGCGCTGAAAGCATCTAAGCGTGAAGCCCCCCTCAAGATGAGATTTCCCAGTATGTAAGACCCCTTGAAGACGACGAGGTAGATAGGCTGGGGGTGGAAGTGCAGCAATGCATGGAGCTGACCAGTACTAATCGGTCGAGGGCTTATCCAATATGCAAGTTATAAATCGCACATTTCGTTTCGGATCTAGTTTTCAGAGAATAAACTCTGAATGTAAGCTAAGCTATGCGTTTGGTGGCGATGGCGGAGGGGTTCCACACGTACCCATCCCGAACACGACCGTTAAGCCCTCTAGCGCCGATGGTACTTGGACCGCAGGGTCCTGGGAGAGTAGGACGCCGCCAAGCGAAACCCCTTTGGGGTATTTTTTTTCGATTTTTCATACGGGCCCTTAGCTCAGTTGGTTAGAGCGCACCTCTGATAAGGGTGAGGCCGGTGGTTCGAGTCCACCAGGGCCCATAGTAATACCAGATATACTAAAGTGTATGGGGCCATAGCTCAGCTGG
This sequence comes from Paenibacillus marchantiae, assembly GCF_028771845.1. Taxonomy (NCBI): domain Bacteria; kingdom Bacillati; phylum Bacillota; class Bacilli; order Caryophanales; family Paenibacillaceae; genus Paenibacillus; species Paenibacillus marchantiae. Next base: position 1,461,061 of record NZ_CP118270.1, read on the forward strand.
GAGAGCGCCTGCCTTGCAAGCAGGAGGTCAGCGGTTCGATCCCGCTTGGCTCCACCATTCCCTGATAGCTCAGTTGGTAGAGCACTCGACTGTTAATCGAGTTGTCACAGGTTCGAGTCCTGTTCGGGGAGCCATTAAGGCCCGTTGGTCAAGGGGTTAAGACACCTCCCTTTCACGGAGGTAACAGGGGTTCGAATCCCCTACGGGTCATAGCCATATTTATTAGCTTAAAATGGGATGAGAATCCCAAAGGTTCGTCGGAGGATAAACTTCGTTAGCAATGGCTTCGCAGTCTCGAACGAAGTGAGAGTATCCCCTACGGGTCATATTTACATGGAGGCTTAGCTCAGCTGGGAGAGCATCTGCCTTACAAGCAGAGGGTCGGGGGTTCGATCCCCTCAGCCTCCACCATATAGATTTCTGAATAACGACGCGGGGTGGAGCAGCCCGGTAGCTCGTCGGGCTCATAACCCGAAGGCCGCAGGTTCAAATCCTGCCCCCGCAATTATACTTTCTTTCAAGAAAGTGATCTGGAACCGTGGTGTAGTTGGCCTAACATGCCTGCCTGTCACGCAGGAGATCGCGGGTTCGAATCCCGTCGGTTCCGCCATTTTAATCTTTACATGAGGAAGTTGTTCACTTAATCTGCAATATGGCACCGAACGCCCTAGATAAAGTGTAACGTTCCAAGATTAAACTTTATTGTGGCTCGGTAGCTCAGTCGGTAGAGCAGAGGACTGAAAATCCTCGTGTCGGCGGTTCGATTCCGTCCCGAGCCACCATTTATCACCACTTAATATGCCGGTGTAGCTCAACTGGTAGAGCAACTGACTTGTAATCAGTAGGTTGGGGGTTCAAGTCCTCTCGCCGGCACCATGTAATCCTGGAGGATTAGCGAAGCGGCCAAACGCATCAGACTGTAAATCTGCTCCCGTACGGGTTCGGTGGTTCGAATCCATCATCCTCCACCAGTTTTTCGAGTCATTAGCTCAGTTGGTAGAGCACCTGACTTTTAATCAGGGTGTCGAAGGTTCGAGCCCTTCATGACTCACCATTATATGCGCGTGTGGCGGAATTGGCAGACGCACTAGACTTAGGATCTAGCGTCTTTGACGTGGGGGTTCAAGTCCCTCCACGCGCATCCCTTATATGCGGAAGTGGCTCAGCGGTAGAGCATCGCCTTGCCAAGGCGAGGGTCGCGGGTTCGATTCCCGTCTTCCGCTCCAATATTTTGCGCCCTTAGCTCAGCTGGATAGAGCGTTTGACTACGAATCAAAAGGCCGGGAGTTCGAATCTCTCAGGGCGCGCCATTTATAACTTCATATGCCGGCGTGGCGGAATGGCAGACGCGCTCGACTCAAAATCGAGTGGGAAACCGTGGAGGTTCGAGTCCTCTCGCCGGTATAGATAACGGGATGTAGCTCAGCTTGGTAGAGCACCTGGTTTGGGACCAGGGGGTCGCATGTTCAAATCGTGTCATCCCGATTTTTACATGCGGGTGTAGTTCAATGGTAGAACTTTAGCCTTCCAAGCTAATAGCGTGGGTTCGATTCCCATCACCCGCTTTATAGAAATGCAAAAAAGAGATGGTTTCTGCCATCTCTTTTTTTGTATTTTTTTACGTTTCCATCAGATTTCGAATACATAGTTCAATGTTAGTAACTTATCGGATCATAGCTTATGAACAGTGGGAGAATACACAACACCCACAGTGATAAAGCTATGTTTATTTGCCGTTTTGTAAAACGCTTACAAAAATATCTTGCCTAATCCTTCGGCCTGTAATACTATATCAATTAAGCGCTTAACCTTTAGGGGTAAGGCGCTTAAACTTAACGTAGATTAAGCGCTTAACCCGTAAAGGGAAGGGAGATGATCATTCCATGACAACTATTAGAATGACGATGGCTCAGGCACTGCTCCGATATCTGGATCAGCAATATATTTCCGTTGATGGGGTGGAAACCAAGTTTGTGAAAGGTGTTATCGGCATTTTCGGTCACGGTAACGTAACTGGTATTGGAGAGGCACTGGAGCGTAGTTCTGGAAGTCTGACGTATATGCAGGGTAAAAATGAACAAGGCATGGTACATACGGCAGCAGCCTATGCCAAGCAGAAGAACCGTAGACAGATATATGCCTGCACAACATCCATCGGACCAGGAGCACTGAACATGATTACCGCAGCGGCAACGGCAACGGTCAATCGTATTCCCGTTTTACTGCTTCCGGGTGATAACTTTGCCACGCGTGAACCAGATCCCGTGCTGCAGCAGCTGGAGGTAAGCGGCGATTATACGATTTCAGCCACTGATCCGTTCAAAGCGGTCAGCAAATACTGGGATCGCATCGTGCGTCCCGAACAGCTGATGATTGCTGCCACGCAGGCGATGCGCGTGCTGATGGACCCGGCGGAGACGGGCGCGGTAACGCTGGCGCTGCCGCAGGATGTGCAGGCAGAGGCGTACGATTACCCTGAATCGTTCTTCGCCCGCAAGGTGCATTACCTGGACCGTCGTCCCCCGGTCCAGGCGGCAATAGAACGGGCAGCGCAGCAGATTGCCCGTGGCAGGAAGCCGCTGATTGTAGCAGGCGGCGGCGTGTTGTATGCCGAGGCATCTACACAGCTGGCTGAATTCGCCGAGGCATTTGGCATTCCGGTTGCCGAGACGCAGGCTGGCAAGAGTGCCTTGGCGTGGGACCACCCACTTAATGTGGGGGCTATCGGCGTTACCGGCTCGCTGGCTGCCAACAGGCTTGCCAGAGAAGCAGATGTGGTAATCGGCGTCGGCACCCGGTTCTCGGATTTTACGACGGCGTCTCGCTCCGCTTTTCAGCATCCCGAAGCGGCTTTCATCAATATTAACCTGAACGGCATGGATGCCGCCAAATTGGGTGGCGAAGCGATTTTGGCGGATGCACGGGAAGGTCTGCAAGCTTTGCAAGCGGCTTTACAGGGACGGCAGTACCACAGTGGATACGGAACATCTGAGATCGCCGACCTGCGGGATGAGTGGAACACCGAGGTGGATCGACTCTATGGACTGCAACATGAGGCAGGGTTGGCACAGACAACCGCGGTCGGTGTAATTAATCGGACCATTGACCCTTCTTCCGTCATTGTGTGTGCGGCGGGAAGTTTGCCTGGAGACTTGCACCGTCTATGGCGCGCGTCTGCACCGAAAACATACCACATGGAGTACGGCTTCTCCTGTATGGGCTATGAGGTGAGCGGTGCATTCGGAGCAACTCTTGCGGAGCCGGATCGTGAAGTGTATGCCATGGTGGGTGACGGTAGTTACCTAATGCTTCATTCTGAACTGGTGACGAGCTTGCAGGAACAGAAGAAGATGACCATTTTACTATTCAACAACAACGGATTTCAGTGTATTCATAATTTGCAACGGGAGCACGGAAGTGACGGTTTTGGCAACGAGTTTCGCTATCGGGAATCGGAGAGTGGACGACTGACCGGGGATTACATGCCTATGGATTTTGCAGCCCATGCCCGCAGCCTTGGAGCCAAAGCCTATAAGGCAGAGACGACAGAACAATTGGAGCAGGCGATCAGAGATGCACGGAATGAGACCGTGACTACACTGATCGAAATTCCAGTCGTGCCTGGAACCAATACTGGCGGATATGAGTCCTGGTGGAATGTGGGCGTGCCAGAAGTGTCCAACGAGGAAAAGGTGGTAACGGCTCACCACGCCATGCAGGCAAACCGTGCCAAAGTAAGACCTGTTTAATAGGCCATTTTGCATAAATTCAAAGAGTGTCTTTCACATCTGCATGATAAAGAGGGAATGCTTCACGTGTATATATGTTGTATGAATCAGGGTGCTTCTTCCTCTAAATATTTTCACCCAGCAACGAGTTACATCGAATGATGCAAAAATGTTGAACCACAAAAGGAGACGTGGAGCCATGAACAAGCTGCCATTTCAGCTCGGGATTCATCCGATCAACTGGGTCGGAGAGGATGTAAAGGAGCATGGTGATGCAACAACATGTGAACAGATTCTGGATGACATTCAGCGACTTGGCCTGACAGGTACGGAGATGGGACGCAAATATCCCATGGATCCAGACACATTGCGGGAGGAGCTGGGCAAGCGCAATATACGCCTCGTTTCCCAGTGGAAATCGGTATTGTTCTCCGACCCGGCGTATCGCCAGTCTGAGCTGGACAGCTATCGCAGACATGCGGAGTTTCTGCAATCGATGGGCAGTACGGTGATCAGCACGGCGGAAGTAGGTGGCTCCCTGCATTTTGACCCAAGGCGGACACCGTATGAAAAAGAAGTGTTGAGGCTCAGTGAATCGGAATGGCACATCCTTGCTGAGGGGCTGAACGAAGCAGGTGCCATCGCCCGTGAGCACGGGTTGAAGCTGACGTATCATCACCATGGCGGTACCGTTGTTGAGCAACCGGAAGAGATCGATAAATTGATGGAACTGACTGACCCATCTCTTGTTTATTTGCTCTATGACACAGGTCATGCTTACTACGGCGGAGCTGACCCGTTAGCTCTCCTACGCAAGCATTATGACCGGATTGCCTATATTCATCTGAAGGATATCCGTCCTCAAGTGTTGGACGCAGCACGGGCGGAACAGTCTGATTTTGTGGGCTGTATTCGTAAAGGGGTTTTTACGGTTCCCGGAGATGGATGTATTGATTTTGCACCGATTCTGCAGGAGTTGGTCACACGGGGGTATGATGGCTGGGCGATGCTTGAAGGCGAACAGGACCCTGCGATTCATAATCCGTATGAGTATGCGCGGCGATCGTTGCAATATATGGAGTCCTTAGACTAGCACAGCTGATAAAGTCATGGCCATCGGGAGAGAGCCATACCATGAGGTAAACCAGATTATGAGTGTGAGTTTGATGAATGTATCATTCCAAATCCCATCAAAAGAAAGGGGTTCAAATACAATGACTTACGTATCCTTTCCTAATTCCAGGAAGATGGATTTCACCGCGATTGGCCGTCTGTGCATCGACTTGAATGCCAATGAGATCAATCGCCCGATGGAAGAGACGATGACTTTTACAAAATATGTGGGCGGATCTCCGGCTAATATCACGATTGGCATGTCCAGACTCGGTATGGAAACGGCATTTATCGGTAAAATCGCGAATGACCAGATGGGCAGGTTCATCAACAGTTATCTGGAGCGGAACGGGATCGATACGTCAAATGTGGTAACGGACGATACCGGAGCGGTGACAGGACTTGCTTTTACCGAGATCAAAAGTCCAACCGATTGCAGCATTCTAATGTATCGTGACCATGTGGCTGATCTGCTATTGCAGTCGAGAGAGGTGCAGGAACAGCTGATTGCCGACTCCAAAGTGCTGCTGATCTCAGGTACAGCCCTCGCCCAGAGCCCATCTCGTGAAGCGGTATTCCAGGCGCTGGCATATGCGAAAAAGCATGGCACAATCATTGTGTTCGATCTGGACTATCGTCCTTACACATGGACATCAGCCGAAGAGACGGCGGTCTATTATAACCTCGCGGCCGAGAAATGCGATATTATCCTGGGCACACGTGAAGAGTTCGACATGATGGAAACGTTTGACCATAATCCAGACCATAGCGATCAGGTGACCGCACAAAAATGGTTCGATTTCTCAGCTGAAATTGTCGTCATCAAACATGGCAAGGAAGGCTCCATTGCCTATACAAGTGAAGGGCTATCTCATCAAGCGGACAGCTACCCTGCGCGTGTGGTGAAGACCTTTGGAGCAGGTGATTCCTACGCGGCGGGATTCCTGTATGGGTTGATGCAGGGATGGACGATTGAACGCAGCATGGCGTTTGGCAGTGCGGCAGCATGTATCGTTATTTCCAGCCACAGCTGCTCGGATGCGATGCCAACGGTGGAACAAGTGAATGACTATATCGAACGCTGCAATCGGGGCGAAATTACGGTGTCTTGAAGCGTGTTGAAGTACTTGGAGTGGATGGAGAAATTGACGCAGCGCACATATAAGCGAAGGGAGACAGGGCTATGGGAAAAGGAATTTCAGAAGCGTCAGTAACAGCGACAATGGTTCAAAACTGGATCGGGGGTGCCTGGGTGGCCCCGGCGGCAACCCGTACGGAGCCGGTCGTAAATCCGGCTACGGAAGAGGTCATTGCACACGTACCGCTGTCTGAACAGGCGGATGTGGATTTGGCCGTCCAGACGGCACGGGAGGCGTTCCCGTCCTGGAGTGGCACACCGGTTCCCCGCCGTGCACGGATTCTGTTCCGCTACCAGCAGCTGCTGGTGGAGCACTGGGAAGAACTTGCCCGGCTGGTTACGCTGGAGAACGGTAAAAGCTACGCGGAAGCCTACGGCGAAGTGCAACGTGGCATCGAATGTGTCGAATTCGCAGCAGGCGCCCCGAACCTGATGATGGGCAAACAGCTGCCCGACATTGCCACCGGGCTGGAGTCAGGCATGTATCGGTATCCGATCGGTGTTATTGGGGGAATAACCCCCTTCAACTTCCCGATGATGGTACCGTGCTGGATGTTCCCGCTGGCGATTGCGTGCGGCAACACCTTTGTCCTGAAACCGTCCGAGCGCACACCGCTGCTGGCAGGCCGTCTGGCTGAGCTGTTCAAGGAAGCAGGGCTTCCGGACGGCGTGCTCAATATCGTTCACGGTGCGCATGACGTCGTGAATGGACTGCTTGAACACAAGGATGTTCAAGCGATCTCTTTTGTCGGATCACAGCCTGTGGCTGAATATGTTTACACTACCGCATCCGCACATGGCAAACGGGTACAGGCGCTTGCTGGTGCCAAAAATCACTCGATCGTTATGCCGGACGCCGATCTCGACCTGACAGTGAAAGAAATCACCAGTGCGGCCTTCGGCTCAGCCGGAGAACGCTGTATGGCCTGCTCGGTTGTTGTGGCCGTCGGCGATGTTGCAGACACGCTGGTGCAAAAGCTGGTGGAAGCAGCAGATCGTATCACGATTGGTAACGGTATGGATGAAGGGGTATTCCTGGGTCCTGTCATTCGTGGCCCGCATAAGGAACGTACACTTAGCTACATTGAATCCGGAGAACAGGAAGGCGCTGCTCTGATCCGGGATGGTCGTAAAGATGAAGCGACAGGCAAGTCTGGTTATTTCGTTGGTCCGACGGTATTTGATGAGGTGCAGAGCACTATGAAGATTTGGAAGGACGAGATTTTTGCACCGGTACTCTCGGTAGCGAGGGTAGCTACGTTGGAGGAAGCAGTGGAACTGGCCAACCGTTCCGACTTTGCCAACGGAGCTTGCCTGTTCACCCGCAGTGGAGCAAGCATGCGCCAATTCCGTGAAACGATTGATGCAGGCATGCTGGGCATTAACTTGGGCGTACCTGCGCCAATGGCATTTTTCCCTTTTTCCGGCTGGAAGAAATCGTTCTACGGTGATTTGCATGCCAACGGTACAGATGGCGTTGAATTTTATACTCGCAAAAAAATGGTTACTGCCCGCTGGTAGTCACTCAGGGCATACCCAGCCAATGGAAGAACGTTGAGTCCACATGGACACATACAGGGAGGATAACGGAATGGGCAAGGATAAAGTGAGAATTGGCATCGTCGGCGCTGGTCGTATTGGTAAAATTCATGCGGACAATCTCCTGCGCAACCCGCATGCCGAGATTGTTGGCATCAGTGATTTGTTTGCAGGACCCGAGCTGGAGGAGTGGGCTTCCAGCCGTGGCATTCCGGTGGTAACGACAGATAGCAGCCAGCTGATCGCCATGCCAAATGTGGATGCAGTGCTGATCTGTTCCTCAACAGATACGCATGTACCCCTGATTGAACAGGCAGCCCAGGCGGGCAAACACATTTTTTGCGAGAAGCCGGTCAGTATGGATCTTCATCAGACTCAGGCAGCTGTTGCAGCCGTGCAGAAGGCTGGGGTAAAGCTGCAAATCGGATTCAATCGTCGCTTCGATCATAACTTCAAACGTGTACGTGCACATGTGCAGGAGGGAACGATTGGTGATCCGCATATTATTAAAATTACTTCTCGTGACCCGAGTCCGCCGCCAGCGGAGTACATCCGGGTGTCTGGCGGAATCTTCATGGATATGATGATCCATGATTTCGATATGGCCCGGTATCTGTCCGGTAGTGAGGTGGAGGAAGTCTATGCCCAGGGCAATGTGCTGATTCATCCTGTTTTTGCGGAACACGGCGATGTGGATACGGCCATTGTGACGTTGAGTTTTGAAAATGGAGCAATCGGCGTCATTGATAACAGCCGCCAAGCGGTATATGGATACGATCAGCGAGTCGAGGTATTTGGCTCATTGGGCAGCGCAACAGCTGCGAACGATCATCCGAATACGGCAGAAATTAGTACAGCAAATGGATTGATGCGCGACAAGCCGCTGCACTTTTTCCTGGAGAGATACAACGAAGCTTACGTGCAGGAGACTGCTCTTTTCATCGACGCGATTCGGAACGATACACCTGTCATCGTAAACGGGAATGATGCCGTTCAGGCAGAACGCATCGCAATCGCCGCGCGCATGTCCATGGAACAAGGCAGACCTGTGAAGCTGCGGGAAGTCCCGGGGATGTCGGTGGAGTCGCAGACGGTTGCCCCATAGAGCTATTTTCAAAATAACAAGTTCATTTCATCTAATAGACAGCCGTCAGGATTACGGATAAATACCGGAAGGAGTGGAAGGAAGCATGTCAGAACGCGTAGTAAAACCTGTGTTGAATCCAAAAGCAGACGGAACGTTGTTGACGGTCACACCAGAGTCTGCGGGATGGGAATATGTTGGGTTCCAGGTGGTGCAGCTTGCGGAGGGACAGACCCTAACTCGTGAGAGCGGGGATCAGGAACTCTGTATTGTGCTTCTCAGCGGCTTGGCGAATATAAGTACTCGTGAATATACGTGGGAGAATATCGGGAAAAGAATGAGTGTTTTTGAAAAAATTCCTCCGTATTCGATTTACGTATCCAGTTCAGATCGAGTGGAGTTAACAGCTCTTACCGCATTGGAGATTGCCATATGTGCAGCACCAGGTAAAGGCACGTATCCAGCTCGTCTGATTGCCCCGGATGATGTAGGTGTTGAGACGCGTGGTTACGGCAATCTGGAACGACAGATTCACAATATATTGCCGGAACAAAAAGAAGCAGACAGTCTGCTTGTTGTTGAGGTGTTCACACCAGATGGACATTGGTCTAGTTATCCGCCGCATAAACATGACCGGGACGCTCTGCCTGACGAATCATTGCTAGAGGAGACGTACTATTTCCGAGTGCAGCCTGAGCAGGGGTTTGCCATCCAACGGATATACACCGATGATCGAGCTGTAGATGAGACGCTTGCAGTGAACAACGGCGAAGTTGTGCTTGTTCCGTGTGGATACCATCCGGTAGGTGCTCCTCCGGGATACGAGGTCTACTATCTGAATGTGATGGCAGGACCAACCCGAACCTGGAAGTTTCATAACGACCCGGACCATGATTGGCTGATGAATAAAAAGTAGTATCGGCTTCAAGTTGCGTATGCGGACTTCCCCCTGCATAATGAGAAGAAAACGATTACCTATATATAAGGGAATTTATATATAGCACAAATGGGGAAATAACAATGAAAGCAACCATATATGATATAGCACGCGAGGCGGGGGTATCCATTGCAACCGTCTCACAGGTCATTAACGGCAAAGGTAAAATTAGCGAGAAGCGGCGCGCCGAGATTATGGAGATCATGGAGCGGCTTCACTACCAGCCGAGCGCTATTGCTGCTGCACTTACGGGTAAGCAGACATACACGCTCGGGCTGCTCGTGCCCGATATCTCTAATCCGTATTTTGCCGAGCTGGCCAGAGCGGTAGAAGATCGCAGTCGGCAGTTGGGTTATAGCGTCGTGATTTGCAGCACAGATAATAAGGACGAGCGGGTAGAGCGGTATTTGAATCTGCTTCAGCAAAAAAGGGTCGACGGCATGATGATCGGAACAGGTATCGACAATGCCGAGATTCTGTCTCCACTCCTGCAACAGTCGATACCTGTTGCTCTAATTGCCCGCCATATGCCGTCGTTATCGGTACATACCGTTGCGATCGATGACAGGCTTGGTGGCGCCTTGGCAGCACAGCATCTGCTTGAATTGGGTCATAGTCACGTAGCGGTGCTGTCCGAACCGTTCAAAGTCAGCAGCAGTCAGGAACGTGTACGCGGATTTCGTGAAGCATTGGAGCAGGCGGGTTACTCTCTTGAAGCCGATCAGGTGAGAGAGTCATATGCCGATTTGGGTTCAGCCAAAAAAGAGGCGCTCGTGCTGCTCACGGAAAAGAATCGAGCCACAGGCATCTTCTGTTGTAACGACATGCAGGCAATTGGTGCGCTTCAGGCTGCCAAAGAACTAGGACTGCGTGTGCCTGAAGATGTATCAATCATCGGATTCGATAATACGATTCTGGCTTCGGTAACCAGTCCGCCTCTGACGACGGTTGCCCAACCTATTGAGGATCTGGGGCGTCGTGCCGTTGATTTATTAATTGATGAGCTAAAAGATGAAGGCAAATCACCACAGAAAATTGTCCTGAAGCCTGAATTGGTCATTAGAGACTCAACAGGAAAGGTATCAAATCAATCTTGAGAACACAGCCCTGTCCAGAAACATATACGTCGTCCATACAAAACAAGCCGCATGCCCCTAAGGGTGAACGCGGCTTGTTTGAGTTAAATCTTGAACTTCTTCACTTCCTCGTACAGCGTATTGGCATGCTGCGCCAGCTCATTGGAACGTTCCGAGATGCTTGTAATGTAATTGAACTGTTCTTGCGTGGAAGAAGCAACCTCTTCCGTGGAAGCCGCGCTCTGTTCCGACATGGCTGCAACACTGGAGATCATTATGAAGAGGTTTTTTCTTTATAAAATGCATGTATTTAATGGGTTATTTTAATGATCTAGAACAATATTTGGATGAGATGGTATACTTATAATGAACTTAATTTCCTGATTCACCCAATAACGAGAGGAGAGCTCAATGAAAAAAAGAACCAAAACCATTCTTGGTGTGGTCGTTGTAATCGTGATTGCAGCTATTGTGATACCCATGTACATTTCGAGACAACATACCACCTTTCGAGCTGAAGTCACGGATCATATGAGTATGCTGGATACACTGGACATTCTGATTATCAAAAAAATACCGACCACCGATCCATACGATGAAGAAGAAGTGACTATTAAAGATCCCCAAGAGATTAGAAAGATATTAAAGCTTGCGAAGGATATCGAATTAAGAAGAGTAAAGCAAATAGATATCTCCGAGCGATCGGAGGGGAACCCATATTACTATGACTGGCAGCTTTTGACGAAGAAAGAAGATCGATTTACAGAAGGCTTTGGAATTACGTTTTATAACGAACATGCCGTCTCTATCTACAGCGGATACAAAACGAGAGATCAACTTGAAAATTATGAAATTACCAATGATTTTAATTTAAATGAAATGGAACGCCTCTTTACCAATTTGAAGGAGGGGGAAAAAATGACGGAATATCAATTACGTCCGATTGAAGAGCAGGATATCCCTTTTCTGTGGGAGATGTTGTATGCATCCATGTTCAAGCGGGAGGGCGAAGAGCCTTTTGAACCTGAGATCATTCATAGCCCCGGCATGTCCAAGTACGTTGAAGGCTGGGGGAGAGAGGGAGATTTCGGATTTATCGCCGTGGATTCTCAGGGCAAGCGTATGGGTTCGGTGACGTTGCGATTTTTTAATGAGCAGAATGCGGGATATGGTTATGTAAATGCGGCTACACCCGAGATGGGAATGGCTGTGGTTGAGACAGCGCGTGGCAAAGGAATAGGCACCCGTCTCATTCAGGCGGCGTTAGATGAGGCTCGAAAGCGGGACATTGACGCCGTTTCGCTCAGTGTTGATCCCGATAACGAAGCAATTCGGCTTTATCGGCGTTTCGGATTCGTCGAACAGGGCATGTGTGGCACATCTGTAACGATGGTGTGCGTGATGAAACCATGATCTTATCGCAAACAGATGAACATATTCATTTCATATGGAGAGTTTGAAAATACAAAAAGGCGTTCCCTCATATTCAGGGAATCGCCTTAAGATATATATGCCTGCATGTTCATCGCACCATATTTCCATTGTGCTCACATAACAGCCCTATTTAATTAGTTCAATAAAAAAGCCAAAGCTTCATCATATGTTTCCCATTGGAATTCGGTCTGATGCTGCGATTCTTTGGAAATCCGGTTCAGCTGCATTTTGGCAATCGCCCCGCCTACCGCTACACTCGCACGCTTCATGCCCCACTGTGCCAGCAGCTTCTGGTGCTCCACCATTTTCTCTTTTGTATCCTGAGGAAATGCCTTCATATTGCGCATGTCTACCAGCACATCAAATGAATTACCCAATTGCTCTGCTATTTTTTTTATTTCGGTATTGGTTTGTTCCACCTGTTCAGGAGAGACCACCCCTTCCCAAACTATTTCAATAATAGGTTTAGGTGAATCCAATCGTTTTACAGACATTTGGCAACTCCCTTACGATAAAATATTATGTACGATATAAGTCTATTGACCTATTAATTATACCCTCAATTTGCAGAGATGAAAACAAAGTTCACTATTTTATAATACTTATGAACTATGTCCTCCTAGCAGATACAATTTCAGGGAAACGTATGTTGATGAGCTAAATCGGAAATCAAACATAAAAAAGCCGCCCAGTCACGAGGAATCTGGACGGCTCTTAACGATGCCTAAAAACCAATCTTCAAGCTGCTACCCTCTGTGGCTATTCCTTCCGAGCGGTTGATGGGCAGCTTTTGTTCTGCTGAGAAGCCGAGCGTCTCGCCGTCATGCAGGGTTACATCGTTTTCAACAACATAAGTCGCAGTCATATACATCATTTCAAATACTTTACTTAACGGCTTTGCGGATTGAGTGATTTCCATCTCCTCTTTCCCGAAGTTGCGTAACCCATAAGTGTAGGCCGATGCGCCTTCAGGACTTTGAAATAGTCCGATGAAAATCCAGAGGGAGACGGGCAGCTCACCATCCTTGATTAAACGACTGATGTCCACGTACTGGCCTGCTTCCACCACAAGTAGCGCCATATATATAGCCAACGCATGGTCCAGCTGGAGCAAGGCACTCGCTGTTTGGGTGAACAGAATATGTGCCTGAATGGCGTCAGTTGCATTCAGTACAGAAACAATAATCTGAGATTGATGTCTTGAAGTGACTTGCACCGCGTCCTGCCACAGCACATTTAATTTGGCATTTTCCTCTACTTCGTGGTCAGGAATAGGAGCATTAATGTGTGCACACACCACTTGCATTCCATCCACTTCGAAAAAAAGATTGCCTTCCTCCGGACGTTCGTCAATCTCAATATTCCACTCGTTTTTCATCGTGCTAATGAAGTGATCAAAATTACAATCTTCGTGCTCCAGCAAAACAAATCCAACGATAGTTTCGCTATATGGAGCAGTATGTACGGCTCCACCTGCGGTGGAGTTTTCCTTTTTGCGGCGTCGAAGCTTGTCAAACAGTCCCATAAAACGTTCTCCTTTCCAGACCAATCACAGTGATTAGGCATAATCCGATGCCTTTATAACCATACCTTACCACATTGGAGCTTTTAATGAATCCCGGCATGGTAATGGCCATCAGGTGATCAGAGGAAAAGAACGAGAATTAATGCAATAATCGCAGGCAGCCCTTGTTTGATAATGATGGACCGAGTAGCGGTTACACCTCCGTAGAGGGCGGCGATAATGACACATGCCAGGAAGAAGATCTGAATGTGCTGTCCGACGGATGCATCTGGATAAACGAGACCCCAGATCAAACCTGCGGCCAAAAATCCATTGTACAGACCTTGATTGGCTGCCAGGGACTTGGTGGATTCCGCTAGTTCAGGGGTAAGACCGAACGTTTTCATCGTGCGTGGACGGGTCCACAGGAACATCTCCATCACCATGATGTAGAAGTGCTCAATGGCTACAATAGCCACGAAAATGATACTAATCAAAAGAAACACCTTGCTTTCTTATATGTCATTTATTTACTTGTCCCACTCAGTATAAATGTTTGCCATCCGAACTGAAAGTATAAATTTAATTTTACACAAATTAATTGTGTAAATTGTTAATGAGTTCATGATTCTCGTTTATAATGACCCCGCGGATTAAGTACAAAGATAATCATACGCTGATTATCGAAAATCCATTCATTGGGTAATAATGAACAATAAAGAAGTGAACTTACTCATGGAAAAGGGGGATTAGCGTGGATGTGGGAACCGTTCAAGTTGTCCTACTGGCCGATGATCCATCAACGTTTGTTACACGAGTCGTACCTTTTATCGATATTGAGCTCGCTGGAATTCCGGGTGACCGGCATTACGGTCTGTTACGCCCGGCGGACTCCCGTCAGAAAATATACAAACGGGGAACGCCGATCGCAAATCGTAGGCAAATCAGCATTGTCTCAGAAGAGGAATGTGCTCTCATTGCCGAGAAGATGAATGTTCCTGAAGTACGCCCGGAGTGGCTCGGTGCCAACATGCTGGTCCGTGGCGTTGAAAAGTTGACGGAGCTTCCTGTCGGGACCCGACTTCTGTTTCCGGATGGAACCGGGCTGATCTGCGAAGGGGAGAATCTGCCCTGTGTACACCCTGGAAAGATCATTGAGCAAGTCTACGAACAGGATGGTTTGCGCAAAAAGTTCGTGCCAGCCGCCCGCAAAAAACGCGGAATCGTCTGTTCAGTCGAGCGTGAAGGCATCATCCGTACCGGAGATACTATCGAAGTTATTCGCCTGTCCTGAGGCTTCAGGACAGGTTTTTGCATTGCAGTCTAGCCCTTTGCTTCGACTGTAGATAATCTCAGTTTATCCTCTGGAATGGACGTATTCTTCAGGTGTGCTGCCGATTATGGACTTGAAGTCTTTGATAAAATGCGACTGATCGTGATATCCAAGGTCCTGGGACAACTTAACCAGATCGCAATTCACACCCCGCTCCATCAGCTCAGCAGCATTTTGTAGGCGGTAGAGCTTGATCACCATTTTGGGGCTGATGCCCACATACTGATTGAACAGGCGCTGGAGCTTTCTGGTGTGCATATTCCAGGAAGCAGATAAGTCATCGACTCTCAACATATCCCGATGCTGCTCAATATACAGCACAATCTGGCTAACCAGAATGGCTTGATCATCAGGAGGAGGAAGATGTTTACAAAGTAGCTGATCCATATAACTGACTTTGTCCGCATCACTTCCGTCCCCGAGCAGACGTTCTTCGAGCAGTGGAGCATCGATACCAAGCACACCAGAGACATCCAAGGGGTTTCCATACAATGTGGATACGGGAGTACGAATGAATGGATAGAAGCCTCTAGGCTTAAACTTCACCCCAAACACGCTTCCTTTTCCACGGACAAGATAGGAGAATTTCTGTCCAGATGGACCGAAGAAAAAGGTGTTTCCCCGCTCTACCACCAGATTGACACAGGGATTCGGAACCACATGCTGCGGATATGGATCATGCCCGGTAAGATCCCAGGAGACGATCCAGAAATGCTTGACCAAAGAACTCAATGCTTCGGAAGGGGCATAACGTGTCAGGCAATATCTTTTGTCGCCCTCATTCAGATTCAGAAGACCCATACTGGGTCTGACAGCATGATCCGCATGTTTCATCTCGTCGATTCCTCCAGGTATCTCGTCAATTCTGCTTCGTTACGAACCATGCACAATTTATGTTGGTGAGGCTGCAAAAACGCCATGATTAGCGCCTTTTCCTTATGGTCATGTTGATAGCTCCATTTATACATCTTCCAGAGCATAGTGAAAGTCTGTCGGTAATTTCCTTGTTCCAGCCCGAGCTTCTGTACTGTGAAACGTTTGAGAATGCGCACATTCCTTTTCCACACGGGGGTATTCAAATAGACGATAAGATCAGCCTGCTCGAAACTTCTTTCCACCCATTCATAGTGTACTCCTTCAATAATCCACTGATTGGAATAAACGGCTTTTTGCAGGAGTGTGTCCCGCTTCTCAGGGCTATTGCGAATATCCTGTCCTTTAGGTACACGGTGCCACACAATGTTGTCGAGCTCATAATAAGGAAGGTCTAACCTCGCGGATAAGAGGCGGGCCAATGTAGATTTGCCGCTGCCGACTGAGCCGATAATATGTATTTTGTTTGGCCTGAATTTGATCTTGGATTGTTCACCGATCATTCTGTAATCAGTCCCCCTTGATATTACCTTTGCTCTCTGAACAACAACGCCCGAACAGCGAAACGTGGCAAAATAAGTTGTCTGCGCCATCTGGAAGGCTGGCTGAGCAGTCGATAAAGCCATTCCAAGTTAAGCTTCTGCCATATGGCAGGTGCTCGTTTGGTTTTGCCGGCCAGAATATCCAGGCTTCCCCCGACTCCGATGGCTACACGAGCATTGAGTTGATGGCGATATTTGTTGATCCAGTGTTCAGCATTGGGTGCTCCTAGGGCCACAATAAGAAAATCAGGTTGTGCCTCTTGAATTTCTTCTACAATGCTTTGCTCCTCGTCCGTTGTGAAAAATCCATGATGTCTGCCACGCACAACGACTCCCGGATAGTTTTGCGCAATAACATCCACAGCCCTCTTACTGACACTTTCTTCTGCCCCGAACATATAAAAGGACCAATTCTTCCGGCTTCCTTCCTCCAACAAACGAAAAAGCAGATCACAACCTGTAACCCGTTCGGTCAATTGTCCACCCCGAAAGCGGGATACCATAACAATGCCCGCGCCGTCAGCGGTCACAATACCTGCCTGATCTACGACTGAACGAAGCGCCTGATCCTTCTGGCAAGACATGACGATTTCCGGATTGCCTGTGATGACATGGAACAGTTCGGATTGTCTCTGATCGATTACATCACCAAGAATCGTAACCGTCTGATCCATAGTTATATTGGGAAATGGGATTCCCATAATATTTGTTGTTTGGTTCATATTTTAGTTCCTTTCTGGATGCTAACTATCCGTCCCCAGCTTGTATACATTTCCTGTTATTTCATTCCATTTTAGTATATCTGATCTCCTGGCAAAGCACTATATTTGTTGAAGTTTAGCACCGGATGAAAAGTCCGAATTATCAAGCTTCATGGCATCTAAAATCTTTTATTTTCGCTGTTGTCGTGTTTTTACAATACTTCGTTTGGGGTATAACGATAGGATAGTGTTGCAAGCAAGTGTCAGTTGTACCTTCAATACAACACATAAAGGGAGTGAGTTCATGGAATTGAAATATGAGTTCTATATTAATGCCGGAGAGGAAGCTGTGTGGAATGCCCTGATCTCGCCGGACGGTACACGGAGCAGCTTTTTTGGCAGCGAACTTCGTTCCAATTTCCAACCGGGCCAGCCGTTCGCCTATGTAGGGCCTGGGAATGATGGTGCAGAGACGGTTCATGTGTACGGTGATATTCTCGAATTCGAACCTTTATCCCTATTAAGTTACCTTGAGCATCCCGGACCTTCCTACCACGCCAATCACGCCGAGCTTCAATCCAGAGTAGTGTTCCAGCTGGAGAAGGTAGGGGAATGTACGAAGTTAACATTGATTAATGACCAATTTACGGACAACCATCCATCTTTTGAAAACGCACAGAGTAGCTGGTGGATGATCTTGAGCAGTATCAAGACATGGGCAGAGACGGGCGAAACGCTGAATTTTGGCTGGTAAAGGTCCGATAGCGAGAGATATATGAATGTAACATCATAACAATATGAAAAAAGCGCTGATAAGGCGTTTTTTTTCATGTTGTTTTCGCAAATGAATGAAAACCATCTACATTTAATGTCTAATTCTGTCGAAATATATAGAAATGACATTAGAGGAGAAATCGAGATGTTTCGTAAACGAATCCAAATCATCAAGCAAGCCCCTGCGGGTTCGCTTCAACAATTATTAGAATACAGTCGTAAACTGGTTAAAGACGCAGAGCAAGGAATATATAACAATCAGCTGGAATCAACCGAGGATTTGCAGGAAGCTGGTGAAATTGCACATAATATCAATAAAGCAGTACATATTCTGAAGAAGCAAAATGAAGCAGCGGAAATGCGCCTCAAAATGCTGAATCAGGCGTTGAATATTGGACTCTGGGAGTCCGAGATTGTTGCAGGAGATCCTCTGGATGGCAATAATATCATTGCTTTTTCCAATGAATTTCGTCAAATGTTAGGCTTCAGCAATACGAAGGATTATCCCGATGCTTTCGCAAGTTGGGCCAAATCCATCCATCCCGACGACAGACCCCAGTTGGTTCAGGAGATTACGAAAAACATTAATAAGTCTTCTGAGATGGCTGCATACAACGTAACGAGCCGAATGATAACGAAGAGTGGAGAGGTACGCTGGTTCCGGTGTCTTGGACAAGTTGTCAGAAATGACGAAGGCGTTCCGGTTAAACTTCTGGGAATCATGTTTGATATTCATGATGAGAAGAGCAAATCCGACGAGTTGGAAGCACTCGTTACCCGTTATGACCTGGTAAATCGTGCATTAGTGGAAGCACCGTGGGATATGACCGTTGTGGCCGGAGATGTGGTTAACCCGAATAATGAATTTTGGTGGTCACCACAGTTTCGCCGAGAGCTTGGGTTTACCGATGAGCAGGATTTCCCGAATGTGTTCAGCAGTTGGAGCAGCCGGCTTCACCCGGACGATCATGACCGGACGATCAATGAATTTGCCAAGCACATGAATGACTACAGTGGACTGACACCTTATGATCTTGATTACCGTCTGCAACGTAAGAATGGGGAATATCGCTGGTATCATGCAGGTGGCGAGACGGTTCGGGACGGTAACGGTGTACCACTCCGTGTAGCGGGAACCATTCGTGATGTGACACATGAGAAAAATAAGGAACAGATCGTTGAAGCGATGAATCAGAAAACAAAACTTTTATCCGAATCTATCGGTGAGATGGTGCGTGGAATTAATTCGATCACCGATCAGGCTCAGGAACTGGTTACTGCGCAAGAGTTATCCGCGGACGCGGCCATTCAGGTGAAGAGCAGTGCAGATGATACCCAAAACATTACAGCGTTTATTCGGGAAATTGCCAGCCAAACCAATTTACTGGGTCTGAATGCAGCAATCGAAGCAGCCAGAGCGGGAGAACTTGGTCTTGGTTTTGGAGTTGTGGCCGGGGAAGTGCGGAAGTTAGCTGACCATAGCTCGCAGGCAACCGTCAATATTGAAGATAGCATGCAGGCAATGAAGACGTTCATTGACCAGATTCTGGAGCACATTGGCAACATGTCCACACTGACGCAGAATCAGGCGGCCCTAACACAGCAGGTAAACGCCTCGATGGATGAGATTAATATGATGTCGCAGGATTTGGTGAACTACTCACGGAATTTGTAAGGTTGAAAAAGGTGTAACCCTTTCGATTTGTTGGATGATAAAATGAATTGCATAAGAAAAAACCACCGAGATGCATTTCTGCTCTCGGTGGTTTTTTGTATTCTCAACGAAACGATATATGCAATGCTATGTGTTGAATTATACTTGTTGAACTTTGATCAAGTTGGTGTTACCGGATTGACCAATCGGTACGCCAGCGGACAATACGATGATGTCCCCTTTTTCGATATAACCAGTTTTGATTGCATTGCGTGTAGCAGACTCGAACATTTCATCGGTTGTTGTTACTTTGTCGCCCATAACCGGGATGACACCGGAGAGCAAGCAGATTTTAGCCAGTACTTCTTCATGCTGTGTAACTGCGATGATCGGTGCTTTCGGACGATATTTGGAGATCATACGCGCCGTAAATCCACTCTCTGTAGAAGTGATGATCGCTTTGGCATTCAGGACGAGGGAAGAGCTAACTGCTCCCTGACTGATAACTTCGGTAATATCAGCTACCTGTTGAGCGGATTTTTGGTTGAATTGTTCTTTGTAATCAATCATCGTTTCAGCACGGCGAGCAACAGCAGCCATCGTGCGCACGGATTGTACCGGATATTTACCTGCTGCCGATTCACCAGACAACATTACAACGTCTGCCCCTTGAAGAACAGCGTTAGCAACGTCACTAACTTCGGAACGAGTTGGACGCGGATTCACTTGCATGGATTCCAGCATGTGTGTTGCTACGATAACCGGTTTACCTGCACGGTTACATTTATCGATCATTTCTTTTTGCATCATAGGTACGTCTTCGATTGGTACTTCAACCCCGAGATCTCCACGCGCTACCATGATACCGTCAGATGCTTCAATGATATCGTCCAGGTTGGTCATACCTTCCTGGTTTTCGATTTTGGAGATAATTTGTACATGATCTACACCGCGTTCTTTTAGGATACTGCGAATTTCACGAATGTCGTCGCCTTTACGAACAAAGGAAGCAGCGATGATTTCGATACCGTTTTCGATCCCGAATCCGATGTGCATAACGTCACGTTCCGTTACACCTGGCAAAGTCGTTTTGATTCCTGGCAAGTTAACCCCTTTACGTGGTTTCAGAATGCCGCCGCTGATGATTTTACAGTGAATATCGGATCCTTCCACGGACAGTACAGTCAGATCCACCAAACCATCATCGATGAGGATGCGATCGCCAGGTTTTACAACGAGGTTCAATTCCGGGTAGTTTACCGAAATACGCTCAGCGTCACCAAGAATTTCTTCGGTAGTCAGGATAAGCTCTTTACCGGCTTGCAGGTGGCAGGATGCTTCTTTCAGCTTGCCAATACGAACTTCCGGTCCCTTGATATCCATCATAATCGGTATATACGTATTCAATTCGGAAGCGGCTTTGCGGATATTGTTAATCCGTGCCACGTGATCTTCCAGCTCACCATGAGCCATGTTCAGACGGGCAACAGTCATCCCTTCCTGAATCATTACTTTTAACAATTCGATTGAGTCACAAGCAGGTCCCATAGTACAAATAATTTTTGTTTTCAACATGCTATTTTCCTCCTCATATGTTTGCTTATATGTGTATTGTAGCGTTTTCTGTCGAATCAGGGTATGAACTATAGTACAATGATTAGAATATAGTCCAATAATGAGGTGTGTTATGGTCACTCCATTAGAAGTACGACACATTAATGGTGTCGGTTGGTACGAAGAAGCGGTGCAGTCACAGGCGACTTGGAGATTGAGCTTGGTTACTTATGGAAAATGTGTATATTGGGTGAACGGAGAGAAGCAGATCATGGAGAAAGGTGAACTGCTGCTAATTCCCGCTGGCATTCCGTATTACGGCAAAAGTATTCCTACCGTAACCCACACGCAAATTGTAGTTCAATTACAGGGGGATCATGCACAAGGTTTGCCCGCGCTGGAACGGAGTGAGGCCTTGCGACATAAGCCTGGATGTTATGAACTGATTCATGAACGCATGAAAGCCATCCAACAACAATGGCAGGAACGTCCGTCTTATTATGTCATGATGAGCCAAGCCTTATTGATGGAAGTACTTATTTATATAAATAGGGAACTGGATCGCGGAGTTATTCCACCGGAGAGACATGTTCATGCGGAGCGGATGAAGCGATACATTGAGCGGCATTACCGGGAGAAAGTTACGAAAGAAGAGCTCGGGGACGAGATCCGTAAAACCCCAAATTACGCAGCCGCGTTATTTAAAAGCATGACGAATCAGACGATCAGCCAATATGTTCATGATCAACGAATGAAAAGGGCGGTGTATTTGCTTACCGAGTCACAACTCTCTATTCAGGAAATTGCAGAATTTCTCGGTTACCGTGATCTGTCTTATTTTTACCGGATATTCAAGCGTTTAATGGGAAGTCCTCCATCTGATTTGCTCCATGAACGTCCACCTATTGTATGAAAGACAGGGTTCATGGTCTCGTCTTGAAAAGTTCTTACATTTAAACATCAAGCTGCATTCATGCAAAAAAAAGAGGGCCTCGGCCCTCTTTTTGGTCTCACGACAGTCGAATTACTCCTGCCTTTGCCATATAAATCATATACTAAGCGTTGCTGCTTGTATTTGTAGCCGTGATTGGCTGTTTTGTTTTTTTGCTTGCCAGACCTGCGCGAACCGCAAATACATGCACAGCCCAGTACGCTGCTTCCGCGAACAGAATGCCGCCTGCTACATCCAGCAGCGAATGCTGCTTCACAAACACCGTCGAAGCAATGATCAGCCACAGCCATATCGACCAGGAGATTCGTGCCAGTGGTTTGAAGTTCAAATGGCGATTGATGATAATGAAGAGCAGATAACTTGTGAGACAGTGAATGCTTGGAAAACAGTTGAATGGAGCATCATTGGTATAAATAAATTGTACGAGCGCACTGCTTAGACCTGTTCCGATAGCTTCTGGTCGCGGCACGTAAGTAGGGAAGACCGCAAAAACAATATTGGCTGCGATTACCCCTACGTTATAGGTAATTATCATACGCCAGAATAGCGATTTGTTCGTTAGACCCAAATAGAGAAATCCAAGATACAGAATCGGCATCCAACTGACATAAGGATAAATAAATTCTTTGATAAAAGGAATCTGTGTATCAATCCAGGCATAATTGTAGAAGACATCACTTCCGGTGTTACTGCCCAACAAAACATAAATGGAACCTTGAAGCGGTATACATAAGATTGCCAGCAAATGTCCCCAGCGCAAAAATAATGCTTTCATAGTATCCCCCTGATTTTGTTCTTCATTTCGCAGCTTTCATCTTAACTCTTCATATATATGACGTTGCAGAAATGTCGTACCCCTGCACTGAATCATTCTATTATTACTATAATAGACATTTTAGCACTTGAGCCATACCTGATTGTAAGGTAAAAGCTGTAAGAGAAATTCTCTTTTTTGTTACTTTTATAGTTTTATCCAGAAAAGGATATCCGAATATCCAATAAATATGATACAACTAAATTGTCATATGAGTTCATGTGACAACCATTAAAAATGAAATGAGGCTAGTACAATCTATGAAAACCACGCAATCCAAGCAAAATCAATCCTTTTCCGCGCGCAGGCCCGTGCTGACGGTAGTCATTATTGAACTGCTCCTTTTGCTGGCAGTTTTTGCGGCAGGGGCGGTTGCTACCGTGAAGCAACTGGACTACACATCACCCGTATTGATGTCGTTTACTCCAATTGCCCTCGTGCTCATTATTTATCTCACCCTGCGACGCAAATGGAGAGAGACTGGATTTCGCTCCATAAGAACCATCCCGGCAAGTCATGCAAAGTATTATATTCCGCTACTCCTTGTACTGGGTACTCTTGCGCTGAAAGGATTTACTGAATTAACCTTGTCCAAGGTCGCTTTTTTTATCTTTTTCACCTTGCTTGTCGCTTTTGTGGAGGAAACCATTTATCGTGGACTAATCTTCAAAACTTTGCTTCGTAAGAGTGCGGTTGCGGCAGTTGCGACTTCAAGTGTTTTATTTTCTATCACTCATATCATGAATGCATTATCCGGTCAGAGTATGGCAGACACCCTTCTGCAACTGATCTATGCACTGCTGTTGGGAGCAGCGCTCGCGCTGTTAATGTTGAAAAACGGAAATATCGTGCCGCTGATTCTGTTTCATTTCATACATAATTTGATTCAATTTCTTGGGAACGATCGGCAAGATACCGGAACACTTCCCTACGATATCTTCATATTGGTTGTGTTGGTTGCTTATTGCGTATGGTTGACGTTTAGCGTTCGAACAAAGTCATCTTCTTCAGAGAGTAGTACACCGGGGAGTTCAATGGTTCATTAAATGGGCGTGTGATCAGTTGATGCATAACTCTGTTTACCGCCAGCCATAGGATCGTGGTATACTTCAGTCTGGCGGTATGACAGGCTTGTTCATAATCGGAGGCCCGTTCATCCGTACAATGCATAGATAAATAGGTGATATTGTGGAAAAGACAGCACAGGCAGTGGCGGAATGGATGGTACAGGAGATTAAATTCACCGGTACACTTCATCAGGAAGCTGCAATTGAATATGTGAAGTCCAATTTTGGGGAAGAATTTGTATTTGTGAATGAGAATGGAAATACTTCGTTATCAAAAGAAGTGAAGAAAGCGTTCCGCAAGCTACATCGTGGGCAGATTGCATGGGATCGTGATGCTTTTATGTGGGCATGGACCTAGTGTGTTATCATGTAATGGATTGAGCTTTCATGGATGTGTTGGATATGCATGTCAAAATATTTTATAGAAAATGTATAAGTTGGTTCGGATCTGCATATCCTTTCATAAGACCGCAATGAGCGGCAGGGCAAGCGACAAACCCTGTTCCAGTGCGTGCGAATACATGTATTTCCAAAGCTGTTTGAAAAGAAAATACAAAGATTTGCTTTTTGGTGGAAACGGAGTTATAATAAAAACAAGTTGTAGAGAGTGGAAAACCTAATTCACATATTGTAAAGGGCGATCACTTATAGGTTATGACTGGTACCTTTTTCAATGTGTGAATTTTTATTTGCTTGCTGCAAAGAACAAAGGAACATGTTAATCTTTATTTGGAGGTGTAATTCACATGCAAAACGGAACAGTAAAATGGTTCAACGCTGATAAAGGCTTCGGTTTCATCGAAGTTGAAGGCGGAGAAGATGTATTCGTACACTTCAGCGCTATTACAGGCGAAGGCTTCAAAACGCTGGACGAAGGTCAACGCGTGCAATTTAAAATTGTACAAGGAAACCGTGGTCCTCAAGCAGAAGAAGTTGTAAAACTGTAATTAAAGCATAGCTGCCTTTAACATGTTATAATGGTAAAGGCAGCTTCTTTTTTTTGAGCAGTTATAATGAAAGTCGGCCCAATAGTTGTCGAGACAGAAGTCCGGACGGGACAAAACTTCCGCTAAGTAGTGGCTTCTGTGAAATAACGTCGGATTAGATGTTTTTCCATAACAAAGGGGGTAGAAGTCATGTATAATCGCAAAAAACCGTTGGAAGAGATTCCACAAGCTGATGCGGCAATCTGGGAATGTACGAGTGATACGTGCAAAGGATGGATGCGGGACAATTTTGCGTTTGATAACGTACCTACTTGTCCGATATGTGCTTCTGAGATGGTCAGCACGACTAGGATGCTACCATTGCTTGAGAATTCGAATAGTAATCTTAAAACGATGCCTAAAGGAAATCGGATTTAACATAGCTTACCCGCCTCTAACGAGGTGTTTTTTTTTAAGTTGAACCTGACATCTTGTACAAAGGTAAGGGTATTAAATATGAAGTTCCCGGCATTCGTTTTGACGAATGCCTTTTTTTATATCTTTTTTTCCAATATGTCGGATATTGAAATGGAAATATATCCAATTTACAATGTATTTATTTAAATCCAGGGTTTGTAGAATAGATAGTAATCACATTTACACGCAATAAATAAAACGTTTTCGATAAAATTGTTAACGCTTACAGTTTGCCGATGACGTAATCGTATGTTCTCAGAGGAGGAAAAGCATTTTGAAGAAATGGTTAAGTCTTTCACTGGTTGCTGCTTTAAGTGCGACTCTTGTTGGTAACGCTTTCGCGGAAAGTGTGGAACCGAGCTCGACTCAATCTCCATCATTGGCTACAAAAGAGCAGACTTATGATTGGGGAAGGGTCAAAGTAGTGGGTGGCGGCTTCGTTCCGGGCATTATCTATAATAAGGCAGAGAAAGACCTCGTATACGCCCGCACGGATATTGGTGGTGCATATCGTTATGATGCTGAGAGTAAATCGTGGATTCAACTGCTTGATTTTGTTGGTTTTGATGAATGGAACATGTCGGGTGTGGAGAGCTTGGCTACAGATTCCGTTGATCCGGATCGCGTCTATATAGCAGCAGGTACATATACGAATGACTGGACAGATATGAACGGTGTGTTATTGCGTTCAACGGACAGAGGCGATATTTGGCAGCGGACAGAGCTTCCATTCAAACTTGGCGGTAACATGCCTGGGCGTTCAATGGGTGAGCGTTTATCTATCGATCCGAACAACAACCGGGTGTTGTATCTGGGTGCTCGCAGCGGAAATGGACTATGGAAAAGCACGGATTACGGAGTGACCTGGAGCAAGGTAGACAGTTTTACAGCAGTCGGGAATGTAAAGGATGACTATAACGATATTGCAGGCGTAGCCTGGATTACTTTTGATCCAACTACAGGTTCGCGTGGCCATACGACTCAGACGATATACGTTGGAGTGGCAGATTCTGAGAAGAGCATCTATCGCAGTGCGGATGGTGGGCAGACTTGGGCACCTATAGAGGGCCAACCTACGCTAGGGTTTGTTCCCCATCACGGTGTGCTCGCATCCGATGGCTCCTTATATGTCACTTACAATGAGTTTGTTGGACCATACAGCGGTGGTAAAGGTGCCGTGTGGAAACTGGATACGAAAACAGGGAAATGGACCGATATCAGTCCAACTGGTAATACAGATAACCCGTATGGTGGGCTTGCAGTGGACAGCAAAGATCCGAATACACTAATGGTCGCAACGATGAACAAATGGTGGCCAGATGACTTCATTTACCGCAGCACCGACGGCGGGAAGACATGGAAATCATTCTGGACACTGGATTATGCCAAAGACCCAAGTCGGGAAAATCATTTTACTATCGATTATTCTCTATCTCCTTGGCTGGATTGGGGCGAGAAAAAGGAGTTGCCTGAAACTTCACCTAAATTGGGATGGATGATTGGCGACTTGGAGATTGATCCGTTTGATTCGAATAAAATCCTATATGGTACAGGCGCAACGTTGTACGGTTCGGATAACGTAACAGCCCTAGACCGAGATGAAACGGTGAAAATTTCCGTCAAAGCGGATGGTATTGAAGAGACGGCCATACTTGGTCTTATCAGCCCGCCATCGGGGGCGCCTCTTCTGAGTGCGATGGGTGACATTGGCGGATTCCGTCATGCTGACCTGGATAAGGCGCCGGAAATGATTACAAATCCGTATCTCGGAACCAGTACGGATATTGATTATGCAGAGTTGAACCCGAATCTGGTTGTACGTGTAGGTAACGCGGAAGGAAAGGCTGCTCGAATGGGAATTTCCACGAATAACGGCGTAACTTGGAAGCCTGCTTCGAATGCCTGGATCTCTTCCGATGAAGATAAGACAGAGGGTGGACATGCGGCCTTTAGCGCTGACGGGAAATCGATTCTATGGAGTCCTGTCAGCAAAGCTGAAGGAGAAGCAAGACCGGTGAGTATTTCGACCGATCAGGGTGCGACCTGGAAAGCTTCGAAAGGTATTCCGGAAGGTGCACGTGTCTCGGCTGACCGTGTGAATGGATCTGTTTTCTACGGATTCTCGAATGGGGCCTTTTATGTGAGTCGTGATGGTGGCGTTACGTTTGAGAAAACGACCGCAACTGGACTGCCTGTTGCCTTAACGAGTAACTTCAAAGCTGTACCGGGTTCAGAGGGTGAGATCTGGCTGGCTGCGGCAAAAGATAACAAGAAACTCGATAGTATGTATGGTCTGTTCCATTCCGTAGACTATGGTCAAACCTTCACCAAGCTGGCTAATGTGGAAGAAGCAGCCACGATAGGTCTGGGTAAAGCGGCGGAAGGGCAAGAGCATATGGCATTGTATTCCTACGCCAAAGTAGAAGGAACGTATGGGATTTTCCGTTCGGACGATAACGGTTCTTCCTGGATTAGAATTAATGATGATCAGCATCAGTATGGTTCAGCCAATGTAACGATTACAGGTGATTCGAGAGTGTACGGACGTGTGTATGTGGGAACCAATGGTTATGGAATTGTAACAGGGAATCCAGCAGGCGCCGAGGGCGGAAATGTCGATCCTGAGCAAGAATCAGGTGCAGGGTCATCTACAACAGCTCTTCCATTCACTGATCTGGATGGACTGCCTCAAGATGTACAGGATAAGCTGGTTGCTTTGCGTAAAGACGGAATTATTGACGGCAAAGTGGGTGGTATTTTTGCTCCTTATGCAGGTGTATCACGTGCCGAGTTTGTGAAAATGCTGTCTGGTGTCCTTTCGACTGTATCCGAATTGCCGGAAGCAAAGGAATCGAAATATGCAGATGTAAAAGCGGGAAGTTGGTATGTGGGTTATGTAGCAGCGTTGGAAAAGATGGGTGTTCTTGTTCCTACAGCTCAAGACAAATTCAGACCATCTGCTCTGATTACCGAGAAAGAAACGAATGAACTGCTGGCAAGCACATTGAAAGTGCTGAAAGCGGATCTGGACACGAAGGACCAGGGGCTGGTTTCTTATCTGGCAGAAGATTATAGCGCGGATGAAGTGTTGGGTGTAAGCCGGGGTAAAGCATCCGTAGTGTTATATAACCTGCAACAGTGGCTGCAGGAGAAACTTTAAGTGTGATAAATGAAAAACGAAGAACCTTCTCGCATGAAGCGAGAAGGTTCTTTGTTTGTTTGGAGAGTTTAGATGAACAGGAATGGCAGCAGAAACAGTGTTGCTACCAGAGCCAGATCGATTCCTGCTCCAGCTCCATAGCCGTAACCACCGTAACCCCCACCATATCCTCCATAACCATATGGACCGTAGGCCGAAGATTTAACTTTCTTTGTTGCAACAGCGTTTTTCTTACTGCTTTTTACAAGTTGCTGTTTGGATTTGACTGAACACAGTCGTGGTCCTTCGAAGCATCCGTTCAAATAAACTTTGCCATCACGACATTGACTAAGCGTACCATACATATGCTTACCGTCGTTCATAACGAGACAAACGGAACGTCCAACGTGCGGAGAAACCGTTTCTTCACATACCGGATTAATTCTGTACATGCAAATCCCCCTCATTAGGTGCGGTTGCCGCTTGAATTCAACGGTTTGTATATCATAGTAAAAAAAAGAACGATTGGTATGGACGAGTACCCGGATATTAGATGGGGAGGAGCCGTTTTTATATCTGCTCCATACACTGGAGGGAGTAAAAGGGAGGGGAGCTCATGGATTATCATGATTTGCTGGCCCGGCTCGGAGAAGGGAGTGCCCATCCGGGAGGGTTTACAGCAACGATGCAACTGTTGGATACGCTGTCTCTGCCTGCGCATAGTAAGGTGCTTGAGGTGGGGTGTGGTACAGGGAGGACGGCTTGTTATCTGGCTCGAAACGGTTATCGGGTAACTGCGGTGGATCTTAATCGGCAGATGTTGGAGAAAGCGGTGCGACGCGCAAGACGGGAGCGCTTAGATATTCGTTTTATTCAGGCAGATGTGAAATCCTTGCCTTTTCCGGATCATTATTTTGATGTGGTATTTGTGGAGTCTGTCACTATCTTCACCCAATGGCGAAGTACCCTTACGGAATATAAGCGAGTGTTGAAGCCAGGGGGTCTCTTCATTGATCGGGAGATGGTGTTATCCGGAAGGAAGACAGAGGTGATGAGCCGAAGGCTGAAACAATTTTATGGAATAAGGACACTGGCAACCATGACTACATGGAAGAAACGTCTCAGACAGTGTGGATTTACTGAAGTCTTGGTCAAGGAACAGTCTCGTTCTATGGGAAAATGGGGCGTGGATCATGATCCTCATCGGGAGATGGATATGAGCTTGTTTGAGGATGAGCAAGTGCGGCGCATGGGTCGCACCAATGATCGTTTGCTTGCGAGATACGGAAAAAGACTGGGTTATGCGGTATTTGAAGCAAAGTCATCAATGGATAGCGATAATAAACAGAAAGAGTAGGATTACTTTTTGGCGTAGAGGCTAGTCCAATAACGAATGTGAAAAAAATAGGCTGAGGCCAAATCTGGCATCTAAAAAAGCAACCCACTTTAAAGTGGATTGCTTTTTCTTTGTTTTGGGACTCTCAATCCAATCCAGTAAGTGATGAAAATAGTTCACGCCAGAGTTTGGTTAAAAGTATTACAGCATATCGTTGTCGATAATACGCCAGTGATGCTTCAGTAGAGCTTCCAGTTGCTGTTTATCTTTGGCTCGAAAAGCGCTTAGAATTTGGCGATGTTCTTCATTTACTTCATTAAGCACAATGGATAGCTTCGGCTTGTTGTCGCTAACATACGACTGGCGAATAAAGCTGTTTTTTAACGTGTTTAACATCTCGATGACAGTGGCGTTACCGCAGCGCTGGATGTACAGGTTATGAAATTGATATTGATTCTTACTGTAAGCAGCCAGATCAAGCTGGGTAATATCTTCATCCATTCGTGCAACAAGGGCTTCCATCTCCAGGAGCTCAGACGGTTTGAGGTGGTCTACTGCAAGTGTAGCAGCAAGTGCCTCAAGCGCACCGATGGCTTGCGAGAATTCGAGTTTTTTGCCAGCGTCAAAAGGAGCGACGATAAATCCCCTGCGTGGGATATATTGCAGGAGGTTGTCAGAAGTGAGTTGAAATAAGGCTTCCCGAGTAGGTGTGCGGCTGATGTCCAGCTTTTTGCAAATCTCCGCTTCATTAATCTTCTGATTGGGGAGCAGTGTCCCGTCTTGAATTTTCTGTGCGATATAATCGTAAACGTGATCTTTCAAGGACCGGTATTTGGGTGCCTCCATACCGAATCCCCCCTTCTGTATATAGTGATGATTGGATGTGTGAGGGTGTGAGCCCTGTAATGGTGCGCCGTTCGGGAGTTTCAAGTTTTTATCATCTTAACACCGAGGGGGGAGTTGGGCAAGCAATCTTAATGATCTAAAGTGGTGTTAGTTTCATGTTAAATAAATTACGTATTATGGAATTATAGCGTATAAATGTGTTAAATTCATTGCCATACAACAGATTGTTTGTTAGTATTACTTACATTAAAGCCCATATATTGTCTTGTGTATATTGTATACAAGTTATATGCCTTTATCATTCCAAAACAGAACAGGGGTATGTTGAGTGAAAAGAGTGCTTTTGCCAATGATGCTGTTGTTAATGGTGGTAATCATGACGGCTTGTGGGCAGGAACAAACGACGGGGGCCGGATCGGAACCTTCTCCATCCTCGGAGAGTGGTGGCGCAGAGAAGAAAGTAATCGTACTTGGCACCAGTGCAGACTACGCACCTTATGAATTTCACAAAAGCATTAATGGCAAAGACACTATTGTTGGTTTTGACATTGAGATTGCCAAGGCGATTGCTGCGGACATGGGAGCTGAGCTGAAGATTGAGGATATGGATTTTGAAGGTTTGCTTATGGCGCTCAGCACGGACAAGGTTGATTTTGTGATATCAGGTTTAACCCCTACAGAAGAGCGAAAGAAGAACGTTGATTTTACGGATATCTACTATTATGCAGAACAGGCTGTACTCGTTAGAGCTGACGAAGGCGAATCGATAGCCTCACTGGATAATTTGTCGGGTAAGCAGGTGGGTGTGCAGAAAAGCTCTATTCAGGAAGGCATTGCTCAGGACATTCAAGGTGCCAAACTTACTTCTCTTGCCAAAATTCCCGAATTGATTCTTGAATTGCAGACCGGGCGGGTAGATGCGCTTATTCTGGAGAAGCCGGTTGCGCAGCAGTATGTAAAGAACCAGGAAGGACTGGTTGTTGCAAACGTGAAGATTGAACAGGCAGAGGATGAAGGAGGATCGGCTATCGCTGTGAAAAAAGGCAACAAGGAGCTCGTTGATCAGATCAACAGTACGCTGGAGAAGCTCAAAACGGGCGGAGATATCGAACGCTTCGTCGTAGAAGCCAATGAGATGTTAGGCGAATAAACCGGGCGAGTGAGGGATATGCCGTGAATTTAGATTTCTCCTTTCTATCGGAACATTGGCAGGACTATGTGCGTAGCGCGTGGGTAACATTGGAGCTTTCCTTCTTTGGGGTGTTGTTTGGCACATTACTGGGGGTTATGGTGGCACTGCTGCGTATATCACGAGTGTGGCCTATCAAATTCGTAGCATCGGCATATATTGAACTCATTCGCGGTACACCGATGTTGGTGCAAATTCTCATTATTCATTATGGTCTGACCGTAATCGGTGTGAACCTATCCGCATTTATGTCGGGGGTGGTCGCGCTGACCATGAACAGTTCGGCATACATGGCAGAGGTGTTCAGGGCAGGCATTCAGGCAATCGATAAAGGACAGACTGAAGCTTCGCGTTCTCTTGGGATGTCTCATGGCATGACGCTTCGCTACATTATACTGCCGCAGGCCTTTCGTAACATGCTTCCAGCTATCGGCAATGAATTCATTATTATTATTAAAGATTCCTCGCTTGTTTCTATGATCGGGATTGCTGAGATTATCTATACAGCCAGAGCCGTTCAGGGGGTTACCTTCCAACCACTTGCCCCGCTCCTTGTTGCTGCTGCCCTCTATTTTGTAATTACATTTACGTTGGCCAACCTGCTCACCTGGCTGGAACGCAGACTTTCCATATCCCGATAACTTGCATACGGACTCTACGAATGAGTGGATTTAGGTGATAGCGGAAAAAGTGAGCAGGAGTCGTAAATGGTCGTGGCGAAGCATACATTGATATTGTATTTTGTATACAATATAATCAAAGAGGGGTGCTGGGAGTATATGTCAGATTCGAAAATGTTAATGGATTGGTCGGAACGTTATGCTGCACCTAATTATCATCCGCTCCCGATCGTTATTGAGCAGGCGGAGGGAGTATGGGTCGAAGATCCGGAAGGTCACCGTTATATGGATATGTTAAGTGCATATTCGGCATTAAATCATGGGCACAGACATCCAGCGATTATTCAGGCACTGAAGGATCAGGCAGATCGGGTAACATTAACATCACGGGCATTTCACAGCAGTGCGGCATCACATTTCTATCAGAAGCTCTCGCAATTTACGGGCAAACCCAAAATTCTGGCCATGAACACGGGAGCTGAAGCGGTTGAAACGGCCGTGAAAGCAGTGCGAAGATGGGCATATCGATGCAAGGGTGTACCGGAAAATCAAGCTGAAATCATCGTATGCTCCGGAAATTTTCATGGAAGAACACTGACGGTCACCTCTTTCTCATCTTCAGAAGAGTACAAAAAAGACTTTGGACCGTTTACACCCGGATTCAAAATCATTCCTTATGGTGACATTGAAGCGCTTAAGCTTGCGATTACACCAAACACGGCCGCTATTCTCGTGGAACCCATTCAGGGGGAAGCTGGTATTGTCATCCCACCTGAAGGATATCTTGCTGAAGCCTTTACACTGTGTAAACAGCATAGGGTGTTGACCGTGGCGGATGAGATTCAGACCGGATTCGGACGAACGGGACGGCGATTTGCCTCTGATTGGGAGGGGGTTGAGCCTGATATCTGGATTATGGGTAAGGCACTGGGCGGGGGAGTAATGCCTATCTCGGCTATTGCTGCTAATGCAGAAATACTGGATTTGTTTGAACCGGGTTCTCATGGCTCCACATTCGGGGGGAACCCACTCGCTTGTGCCGTGGCTGTCGCAGCACTGGAAGTTCTGGAAGATGAGAAGCTTGCAGAGCGCTCGGAGCGTCTGGGGAATTATTTTATGAAACAGCTTCAGGGAGTTCGCAGTTCAGCTGTGCGTGAGATTCGAGGTAGAGGATTGTTCATCGGTGTTGATCTGCATGTACCTGCACGTCCTTATTGTGAGAAATTAATGTCTGTTGGACTGCTCTGTAAAGAAACTCATGAGACAACGATCCGTTTTGCGCCGCCACTTACCATTACAGAGGTTGAGATCGATTGGGCGTTGGAGCGAATTACTCAGGTGTTGGGTGACTGATAAATATTTCATTCTTTGATTACTTCATATAAGCAGCGAAGGAGCTGACCTACATGGAAAACAATGATATTGAATCTGCAGGAACGCTGAATGCTTCTAATGAAACGAGCCAATTGCTTTTACGTCATCATGATGTTGCTATCATTAAAGTTCCTTTTGGATTAGGTGGGGCGCGAGGTGGTGCTGAGCTAGGTCCGGATGAACTCATTACTGCAGGATTGAAACGTGAAATTGCAAGCCTTGGGTTAAATGTATCAAAAGAGATCCGTGTAGATTGTCCCTCAGAGTCTGTTGCTCCAATTGAACGAAACCGTGTGAAATATTTATCCGAGGTTAGACAGGTGAGTGAGCGAGTGTGCAATGAAGTGTCTGGGGCGATAGCGGGAGGTTCTTTTCCGCTTGTTCTGGGTGGGGATCACAGTGTAGCTATAGGTTCTCTTGCTGGGGTGTCTGCACATTATTCCAATCTAGGTGTGATCTGGTTTGATGCCCATGCGGATTTGAACACAGAAGAGCGTAGTCTGTCTGGAAATATGCATGGGATGAGTGTTGCTGCCGCTTTGGGGCATTCTGCATTTAACTTGTCTCATATTCCGGGTGCAGGGTCGTTCGTTAATCCTTCCAATCTGGTCTACATTGGCTTACGTGATCTGGATGTGTATGAAAAGGAACAGATCCGAGCGCTTGGCATTAAGAGCTTTACAATGCATGATATTGATCGGATAGGTATACAACAGGTTGTTGAACAGGCGCTGGCTGTAGTCGGGGAAGGAACAGATGGTATTCATATTAGCTTTGATATGGATTGTCTTGATCCGCGTGAGGCTCCGGGTGTGGGTACGCCGGTACCAGGGGGATTGAATTACCGTGAAGCTCATTTCGCACTGGAGCTGCTCGCTTCTACCAACCGAGTTACGTCCATGGATCTGGTGGAAGTTAATCCGCTATTTGATCAGAACAGGCATACGGCCCGCCTTGGAGTAGAACTGATTGCTTCATTGCTGGGTAAACGGATCTTATAACGGTTGTATAGATATTTCTTGTTCGGATGAATTCATGCTTATATAGAAGGTAAGGTCTAATCATATAATGTAAGGTTATATAAGAGCCAGGGTCAGACTCATCCATACGATCTTCAACGGAGTGAAGATCGGTATGAGTACTTCCCTGGCTAATGGTTGTTGGGTGCACTTCTTTACTTCTGAACGGATGGAGGGTGAAGTTAGCTTTATAGAGTAATAATGTTTGGTTGAGCGTGGCTTTCTTTTTACTTAAGGAGCATTGGGTACATATACGAGGGCTCTACTATAGAAGAAGGAGATTGTAGATTATCTGATGGAGAATGTGGTTCTAAAGTTTTTTGAAAATAAAGCTTGCGTTCATAATCTGTACATGGTATATTCTAATTCCGGCCAAGAAAACACGAGAAACACGGTGCGGCAAGCGAATGAAATAAGCTTCGAAAGAAACTTAAAAAAAGAGCTTGCAAAGTTGGTTCGGATGTGATAAGATATAAAAGTTGCTGAGGTGAACAACACAAGGCAATGAAACAAGTTTGATCTTTGAAAACTGAACAACGAGTGAGTAACGATCTTGCTTGCAAGATCGACGCTGAGAAATCGGTACAAGTCTTCGGACTGTATGATTTGGAAGCAAAATAAATGAGATTTTTAATCTCGTCAGTTTCAAAATGAGCTTATCGCTCTTTTCAATACTTTATTGGAGAGTTTGATCCTGGCTCAGGACGAACGCTGGCGGCATGCCTAATACATGCAAGTCGAGCGGACTTGAAGAGAAGCTTGCTTCTCTGATAGTTAGCGGCGGACGGGTGAGTAACACGTAGGCAACCTGCCCTCAAGTTTGGGACAACTACCGGAAACGGTAGCTAATACCGAATAGTTGTTTTCTTCTCCTGAAGAGAACTGGAAAGACGGAGCAATCTGTCACTTGGGGATGGGCCTGCGGCGCATTAGCTAGTTGGTGGGGTAACGGCTCACCAAGGCGACGATGCGTAGCCGACCTGAGAGGGTGATCGGCCACACTGGGACTGAGACACGGCCCAGACTCCTACGGGAGGCAGCAGTAGGGAATCTTCCGCAATGGGCGAAAGCCTGACGGAGCAATGCCGCGTGAGTGATGAAGGTTTTCGGATCGTAAAGCTCTGTTGCCAGGGAAGAACGCTTGGGAGAGTAACTGCTCTCAAGGTGACGGTACCTGAGAAGAAAGCCCCGGCTAACTACGTGCCAGCAGCCGCGGTAATACGTAGGGGGCAAGCGTTGTCCGGAATTATTGGGCGTAAAGCGCGCGCAGGCGGTCATTTAAGTCTGGTGTTTAATCCCGGGGCTCAACCCCGGATCGCACTGGAAACTGGGTGACTTGAGTGCAGAAGAGGAGAGTGGAATTCCACGTGTAGCGGTGAAATGCGTAGATATGTGGAGGAACACCAGTGGCGAAGGCGACTCTCTGGGCTGTAACTGACGCTGAGGCGCGAAAGCGTGGGGAGCAAACAGGATTAGATACCCTGGTAGTCCACGCCGTAAACGATGAGTGCTAGGTGTTAGGGGTTTCGATACCCTTGGTGCCGAAGTTAACACATTAAGCACTCCGCCTGGGGAGTACGGTCGCAAGACTGAAACTCAAAGGAATTGACGGGGACCCGCACAAGCAGTGGAGTATGTGGTTTAATTCGAAGCAACGCGAAGAACCTTACCAGGTCTTGACATCCCTCTGATCGGTACAGAGATGTATCTTTCCTTCGGGACAGAGGAGACAGGTGGTGCATGGTTGTCGTCAGCTCGTGTCGTGAGATGTTGGGTTAAGTCCCGCAACGAGCGCAACCCTTATATTTAGTTGCCAGCACTTCGGGTGGGCACTCTAGATAGACTGCCGGTGACAAACCGGAGGAAGGTGGGGATGACGTCAAATCATCATGCCCCTTATGACCTGGGCTACACACGTACTACAATGGCCGGTACAACGGGCTGCGAAATCGCGAGATGGAGCCAATCCCAACAAAGCCGGTCTCAGTTCGGATTGCAGGCTGCAACTCGCCTGCATGAAGTCGGAATTGCTAGTAATCGCGGATCAGCATGCCGCGGTGAATACGTTCCCGGGTCTTGTACACACCGCCCGTCACACCACGAGAGTTTATAACACCCGAAGTCGGTGGGGTAACCGCAAGGAGCCAGCCGCCGAAGGTGGGATAGATGATTGGGGTGAAGTCGTAACAAGGTAGCCGTATCGGAAGGTGCGGCTGGATCACCTCCTTTCTATGGAGAATCGTTTCCCGAGTGGAAACATTCAAAACCGCAGACTAGATCTGCAAAACTTACTCACTCGTTGCTCAGTTTTGAGAGCTCAAACTCTCAAACAGCTTGCTTTTGCATGGAGCTTGTTCTTTGAAAACTAGATATCGAAACGAAATTTTGCGATTTAGAACATTCCTTTTTAAGCTGAACTTGTGTTAAAACAAGTTTTAATAAATAGTGAAAACTGCATTGCGATGGTATCGAATGAGAGCGACTTTTGGCTTTGCGCAAGCAAAACAAGGGAAGCGAGCAGTCGAAACCGGAGCAACTATGGTTAAGCTACTAAGAGCACACGGAGGATGCCTAGGCGCTAGGAGCCGATGAAGGACGTGGCGAACAACGAAACTGCCTCGGGGAGCTGTAAGCAAGCTTTGATCCGGGGGTGTCCGAATGGGGAAACCCAGCTGGGGTAATTTCCAGTTACTCATAACTGAATACATAGGTTATGTAGAGGCATACCAAGGGAACTGAAACATCTAAGTACCTTGAGGAAGAGAAAACAATAGTGATTCCGTCAGTAGCGGCGAGCGAACGCGGAGAAGCCCAAACCAGAGAGCTTGCTCTTTGGGGTTGTGGGACATCTCACATGGAGTTACAAAGGAACCGGTTAAGCGAAGAGGTCTGGAAAGGCCCGCCAAAGAAGGTAAAAGCCCTGTAATTGAAAGTCTGTTCCCTCCGAGATGTATCCCGAGTAGTGCGGGGCACGTGAAACCCCGTATGAATCCGGCAGGACCATCTGCCAAGGCTAAATACTTCCTAGCGACCGATAGTGAAGCAGTACCGTGAGGGAAAGGTGAAAAGCACCCCGGAAGGGGAGTGAAATAGAACCTGAAACCGTGTGCTTACAAAAAGTCAGAGCCCGTTTTAGGGGTGATGGCGTGCCTTTTGTAGAATGAACCGGCGAGTTACGTTCCCGTGCAAGGTTAAGGTGAAGAGCCGGAGCCGCAGCGAAAGCGAGTCTGAATAGGGCGACATAGTACGTGGACGTAGACCCGAAACCGGGTGATCTACCCCTGTCCAGGGTGAAGGTGCGGTAACACGCACTGGAGGCCCGAACCCACGCATGTTGAAAAATGCGGGGATGAGGTGGGGGTAGCGGAGAAATTCCAATCGAACTCGGAGATAGCTGGTTCTCCCCGAAATAGCTTTAGGGCTAGCCTCGGAAAACAGAGTCGTGGAGGTAGAGCACTGATTGGGTGCGGGGCCCGCAAGGGTTACCAAGCTCAGTCAAACTCCGAATGCCATAGACTTACTTCCGGGAGTCAGACAGTGAGTGCTAAGATCCATTGTCAAAAGGGAAACAGCCCAGACCATCAGCTAAGGTCCCCAAGTGTGTGTTAAGTGGGAAAGGATGTGGAGTTGCACAGACAACCAGGATGTTGGCTTAGAAGCAGCCACCATTGAAAGAGTGCGTAATAGCTCACTGGTCGAGTGACTCTGCGCCGAAAATGTAACGGGGCTAAACACACCACCGAAGCTATGGCTTGATGCTATGCATCAGGGGTAGGGGAGCGTTGTATAAGGGTTGAAGGTGTACCGTAAGGAGCGCTGGACATTATACAAGTGAGAATGCCGGTATGAGTAACGAAAAGATCAGTGAGAATCTGATCCGCCGAAAGCCTAAGGGTTCCTGAGGAAGGCTCGTCCGCTCAGGGTAAGTCGGGACCTAAGGCGAGGCCGAAAGGCGTAGTCGAAGGACAACAGGTCGAAATTCCTGTACCACCGTAAGCCGTTATGAGCAATGGGGGGACGCAGCAGGGTAGTGACGCGGACTGATGGATGTCCGTCTAAGCAGTGAGGCTGATGTGTAGGCAAATCCGCACATCGTTAAGGCTGGGCTGTGATGGGGAGCGAAAATTATAGTAGCGAAGGTCATGATCTCACACTGCCAAGAAAAGCCTCTAGCCAGGTGATGGTGCCCGTACCGCAAACCGACACAGGTAGGCGAGAAGAGAATTCTAAGGCGCGCGGAAGAACTCTCGTTAAGGAACTCGGCAAAATGACCCCGTAACTTCGGGAGAAGGGGTGCCCCGGTAGTGTGAATAGCACGAGGGGGCCGCAGTGAAAAGGCCCAAGCGACTGTTTAGCAAAAACACAGGTCTGTGCGAAGCCGTAAGGCGAAGTATACGGGCTGACGCCTGCCCGGTGCTGGAAGGTTAAGGGGAGCGGTTAGGAGCAATCCGAAGCTGTGAACCGAAGCCCCAGTAAACGGCGGCCGTAACTATAACGGTCCTAAGGTAGCGAAATTCCTTGTCAGGTAAATTCTGACCCGCACGAATGGCGTAACGACTTGGGCGCTGTCTCAACGAGAGATCCGGTGAAATTTTAATACCTGTGAAGATGCAGGTTACCCGCGACAAGACGGAAAGACCCCATGGAGCTTTACTGCAGCTTGATATTGAATTTGGGTACGATCTGTACAGGATAGGTGGGAGCCTTTGAAGCATGAGCGCCAGCTTGTGTGGAGGCACCGTTGGGATACCACCCTGATCGTATCTAGGTTCTAACCTGGTACCGTAATCCGGTGCGGGGACAGTGTCAGGTGGGCAGTTTGACTGGGGCGGTCGCCTCCTAAAGAGTAACGGAGGCGCCCAAAGGTTCCCTCAGAATGGTTGGAAATCATTCGAAGAGTGCAAAGGCATAAGGGAGCTTGACTGCGAGACCTACAAGTCGAGCAGGGACGAAAGTCGGGCTTAGTGATCCGGTGGTACCGCATGGAAGGGCCATCGCTCAACGGATAAAAGCTACCCTGGGGATAACAGGCTTATCTCCCCCAAGAGTCCACATCGACGGGGAGGTTTGGCACCTCGATGTCGGCTCATCGCATCCTGGGGCTGAAGTAGGTCCCAAGGGTTGGGCTGTTCGCCCATTAAAGCGGTACGCGAGCTGGGTTCAGAACGTCGTGAGACAGTTCGGTCCCTATCTGTCGTGGGCGTAGGAAATTTGAGAGGAGCTGTCCTTAGTACGAGAGGACCGGGATGGACGTACCGCTGGTGTACCAGTTGTTCCGCCAGGAGCACCGCTGGGTAGCTATGTACGGAAGGGATAAGCGCTGAAAGCATCTAAGCGTGAAGCCCCCCTCAAGATGAGATTTCCCAGTATGTAAGACCCCTTGAAGACGACGAGGTAGATAGGCTGGGGGTGGAAGTGCAGCAATGCATGGAGCTGACCAGTACTAATCGGTCGAGGGCTTATCCAAATATGCAAGTTATAAATCGCACATTTCGTTTCGGATCTAGTTTTCAGAGAATAAACTCTGAATGTAAGCTAGCTATGCGTTTGGTGGCGATGGCGGAGGGGTTCCACACGTACCCATCCCGAACACGACCGTTAAGCCCTCTAGCGCCGATGGTACTTGGACCGCAGGGTCCTGGGAGAGTAGGACGCCGCCAAGCGAATTCCCTTTGGGGTATTTTTTTTGCCCCCCTCGTAAGGAAAAGGGAAATATATTGGGGCCCTTAGCTCAGTTGGTTAGAGCGCACCTCTGATAAGGGTGAGGCCGGTGGTTCGAGTCCACCAGGGCCCACCATTTAAGTTTTAAACCACAGTGTATGGGGCCATAGCTCAGCTGGGAGAGCGCCTGCCTTGCAAGCAGGAGGTCAGCGGTTCGATCCCGCTTGGCTCCACCATTCCCTGATAGCTCAGTTGGTAGAGCACTCGACTGTTAATCGAGTTGTCACAGGTTCGAGCCCTGTTCGGGGAGCCATTCAGGAGAGGTGTCCGAGTTGGTCGAAGGAGCACGATTGGAAATCGTGTAGGCGCCAAAAGCGTCTCGAGGGTTCGAATCCCTCTCTCTCCGCCAGATAGAATTTTGTTACTGTGGCCCGTTGGTCAAGGGGTTAAGACACCTCCCTTTCACGGAGGTAACAGGGGTTCGAATCCCCTACGGGTCATATATATGGAGGCTTAGCTCAGCTGGGAGAGCATCTGCCTTACAAGCAGAGGGTCGGGGGTTCGATCCCCTCAGCCTCCACCATATAGATTTCTGAATAACGACGCGGGGTGGAGCAGCCCGGTAGCTCGTCGGGCTCATAACCCGAAGGCCGCAGGTTCAAATCCTGCCCCCGCAATTATACTTTCTTTCAAGAAAGTGATCTGGAACCGTGGTGTAGTTGGCCTAACATGCCTGCCTGTCACGCAGGAGATCGCGGGTTCGAATCCCGTCGGTTCCGCCATTTTTACTCAAGCAACATTTTACACCGTGCCGGTGTAGCTCAACTGGTAGAGCAACTGACTTGTAATCAGTAGGTTGGGGGTTCAAGTCCTCTCGCCGGCACCATTTATTGCATTTACCTCTGAATTTATAATAGAATGTATATTGTAGTTTCAGATGGGAATACTGAGATACTCTCAGCGAATGTAAGGGATAGCTTATGGCGATCGTGGCGAAGTGGTTAACGCACCGGTTTGTGGATCCGGCATTCGGGGGTTCAATTCCCCTCGATCGCCCCATGTTTTCTTAATGGGGATTAGCCAAGCGGTAAGGCAACGGACTTTGACTCCGTCATGCATAGGTTCAAATCCTATATCCCCAGCCATTTTAGTTTTAATTTGAGTCATTAGCTCAGTTGGTAGAGCACCTGACTTTTAATCAGGGTGTCGAAGGTTCGAGCCCTTCATGACTCACCATTATATTTTGCGGTCGTGGCGGAATTGGCAGACGCGCACGGTTCAGGTCCGTGTGGGCTAACCCCCGTGGAGGTTCGAGTCCTCTCGACCGCACCATATATTTTGCGGAAGTGGCTCAGCGGTAGAGCATCGCCTTGCCAAGGCGAGGGTCGCGGGTTCGATTCCCGTCTTCCGCTCCAATATTTGCGCCCTTAGCTCAGCTGGATAGAGCGTTTGACTACGAATCAAAAGGCCGGGAGTTCGAATCTCTCAGGGCGCGCCATTATTTTCATAAGTATCGGGATGTAGCTCAGCTTGGTAGAGCACCTGGTTTGGGACCAGGGGGTCGCATGTTCAAATCGTGTCATCCCGATTTTTATATGCGGGTGTAGTTCAATGGTAGAACTTTAGCCTTCCAAGCTAATAGCGTGGGTTCGATTCCCATCACCCGCTTCATGGTAACATCAAAGAGAGCTCTTGCTTATTGCAAGGGCTCTTTTTGATATAGTAATCTTAAATAAGAAAATAGTGGGAGGACTTATGAAAAATAAAATAGAAACGCCAAAGATTCCCCTGGAACTCGAGGACTTATCGTTAACTTTAGAAGCATGGGAGAGTAAAGAAGAAATCAAACATGGACGATTTACCAATATCTCTATTGAGAATCAGAGCGCCAGCAGGGTTTCATTCGATAAAGTGGTCTTTGAGAACGTGATCTTCAGCCAGTCCTCTCTCCCCGAAGTTGAGCTTACTGATGTGATTTTTGATAAATGTGATTTATCCAATATGGACTTTAACGGTTCTTTCCTCCACCGGACAGAATTTAGAAATTGTAAATTGCTTGGTACCAATTTTGCAAATAGCAGGCTCCAAAATGTAAGCTTTCAGGGCTGTGTAGCTGACCTTTCTTTATTTCGATTCTCCAAGTTTAAACAGGTGAAGTACACGGAATGTTCTCTGGTGAGTGGCGATTTCTTTCAAGCTACAGCCCAAAAACTGGAGTTTTCTGAATGCAATATAGACCAAGCTCTTTTGTCGGGTGTAAAGCTTAAGGGAGTGGACCTTAGTGACTGTAGCTTTGAAAGGTTACATGTAGATATTGAGGATCTGGACGGATGTATCATCTCAGATGCTCAGGCTGCCTCTTTTGTTGGATTATTAGGCTTAATTGTGAAGTAGGTTTGATTATGCGAGTGATCTTTGTTTAAATGAAGAGATCAATGAATGTAGAATATCATGCTTTCACTGAAAAAAGGAGGCGTATTATGAAAAGGGCTCTCGTTATTGGAGGAAATGGAACATTAGGCAAAGCTGTTGTTGCGAAGCTTCAGGAGTATTCCGTTGAGGTCATTACAGCCGGCAGGCAATCCGGGGACTACCAGGTGGATATGACCTCGACAGAGAGTATTACATCCCTCTTTGAAACGGTGACTAATATTGATTATGTCATTGTTGCAGCAGGCCAGACCCATTATGCGAAGTTGGAGGAGCTGACCCCTGAGAACAACATGATTAGTGTGCAGGGGAAATTACTTGGTCAAGTTAACATCGTCTTGATTGGACAGCACTACATCAACGATAAGGGAAGTTTTACGCTGGTCAGTGGCATTATACAGGACCATCCCATTCTGAAGGGCGCGTCCAGTGCTATGGTCAACGGTGCAATTGATTCGTTTGCCAAAGCAGCAGCGTATGAGTTGCCCCGAGGTATACGTCTGAATTCGGTTAGTCCTAACCTGTTTGTTGAATCTGCAGAGAAATATAAGGGTGTGTTTATTGGATTTAATCCAGTGCCTGTGGAGCGGGTCGCCAATACGTTTATCCAGAGTGCACTTGGGATCGAAACAGCCCAGAACTTTAAAATATATTAACTGTAAGGAATATTAAATAAAGGAGATCAACAGAATGTTCCTGTTGATCTCCTTTTGTTTTGGATGGAAATGGATGTAGGCTTGAATGGGCACATAAACCAAACATATCATTGTATGTTTAAGCGATAGGGTATGGGAAGGGGAAAGACCATGATTCGTTTCGTTTCATTAAGAACATAGACATGCCCATTTTCCCCGTTGCCTTTAAACCGCTAGATACCATACTTAGACTTATAAGGTATGGGCAGCTACAACCAATTAGTATCTTTCCAAGATGAGCTGAGTTTTCAGGCCATCGGCAGGAATGAGCCAGTTTTTGTTTGCTAGGACTTGCATCAGTTGAGTACGCAGTCCAGAAACAGCTGTAGAATCTGCTGTTTTGAAAGAGATCTCAACGATATTCTCTACACCTGTGCCTGCTGCGTTGCGAATTGGCCATACTTCAAGGGTGAGTTCCTGTCCATTCCATGTGCCTTCATAACGTTGGAACGTTATCGGGCCGTAGGCACGGGATGCCGTGAGTTGTTGTTTACCCCAGTTGGAGGAGGACCAGTTTTTTAATTTGCCAGGCAGCTTGTCCAATAACATGCTCAAGGCTTCCTGCTGTGATGGAAGTTGTACGCCTGTAGCGTTGGTATCCACCTTTTTCGTGTTGGAGAAGCTTAATGTTTGTTTGCCATATCCCCAGTCAATTTCAGCCTCGTAGTTATCATCTGACGCATTAAATCCCTCTTGGTTAGCCAGAGTCAACGCCGCATTAACATCACCATTGATGACAGGATAGCGCTTTTTATAAGTCAGTTCATAATTGTTCTTGTC
Source organism: Paenibacillus marchantiae (assembly GCF_028771845.1). Lineage (NCBI taxonomy): Bacteria > Bacillati > Bacillota > Bacilli > Caryophanales > Paenibacillaceae > Paenibacillus > Paenibacillus marchantiae. The sequence continues at coordinate 1,505,370 of NZ_CP118270.1, forward strand.
ATCCTTCTTCCGAAAACGGACATCCCATCCTGCTTGATTTAGATTGAGTGCGTTAGTGTCGAAATACTCTGCACTAATGTTTCTTGCTGTGGAGTTCAAGCCAAGTGTCTGAATGACTTCACTGCGTGGTGTGCCATCTGTGTTCAATACCAGCTCCGGCTTAGCCAGGAACTTCACTTCATAAGCAGGAACGGCGTTGGCTGCTGCTGAGGCCTGTGGTGCTTCCAGAAACGTCAGTCCACTTCCCAATGTCACGATGCTCAGCATGAATGAGGCGGTTACCTTTTTCCATTTTTTCAAAACCAATCACTCCCTAGGCTGGATTAACGTACAGACCCACTTTATCGTCCGAGTATGTGAAAGCGATTAAATGGAAGGGCTCGTTGCGTTAACCCTGCATAGATTTGATGAATGCCAAGCGATAGTTTATATGGGATAGCGGGATCATGAATTAAAAAGAGAGATGCTGTGGCTCATGTCCCGCAGTACTTCCTTGAAGCGGTTGACCTGGACGGAAGGATGACGATCTTTGTTGTGGACGGTGTAAATATGCCGCGGAGCCTGCTCCCCCGGAATGGGGAGGACCTTGATCAGTCCATGCTGCTCTTCCCACTGTACGGCCATTCGTGACATGAACGAGATATGACCGCCGAGTAGAACCAACTGCTTGATCGCTTCCAGAGAGTCCATCTCAACGGTGCTCCGCAGACGAATATCATGTTGCTCCAGCCATTGGTTGGTTAAACGGCGAGTGCTGGATTCATCCCCATGCAGTGCAAAAGGAACCTGTGCCATATGCTCAGGTTTCAGCACATCCCTCTGAGCCAAGGCATGTTGTGGTGAGCAGATTAATACCAGATCGTCTTCACACAACGTCTCTGCTTGCAGCACCGGCCCTACAAACGGTTCGGAAGAGATTACACCCAGATCAATCTGGTGACGGATCAACATTTCGCGGATAACGGGTGAAGGTTTGACCGATAACATAATTCGAATACCGGGGAATTCCTGAGAAAATGTATTCAAAATAGGTGGCAGCAGATACGTGGCTGGTACATAGCTCGCTCCAATGTGCAGGGTGCCCCGATAGAGGCTGTCATATTCCTGTACTACTCTGCGCGCCTCCTGGGTCAGGGCATTGATTTTGACGGAATAGTGTAAAAGGGCTTGTCCAGCCTCGGTGAGAAATGTCTTTCCACTACGCGATTCGAATAATCGCACCCCCATCTCTTCCTCCAGAGACTTCATATGAAAGGTAACAGTAGGCTGCTTGATGCCGAGAAGCTCGGCCACGCTGGTCATATGATGATGCTTATCAATGAGTTCAACAATTTGCAGTTTAATCAGGTTCAACGAACTCAACACTCCTCTCAGGTAACTTTGAATCACCTTATATAGATTTAATCTATGAAGATCAACAGAATTCATCTAAAAAGTTAATTCCAATTTTACATTTCTAACATACAACTCGCGAAAGCGGACGTTAGACTGAGAACAGTACAAGAAGACAGGCAGGGATGCTTATGAAAATGGAAATTAGGGGAATTCAAAAATCATTCAATCGCACTCCCGCGCTGCTGCCCACGGATTTAACACTTCAGCATGGACAGTTTACGACGCTGCTCGGCCCATCCGGCTGTGGCAAAACGACGTTGCTGCGCATGCTGGCGGGGCTGGAGCAACCGGATGCGGGAGAAATCGTCGCGGATGGCAAGAGTTTTTACTCGGCGACGAAGCGAATAGATGTACCGACACATAAGCGTAATCTGGGCATGGTGTTTCAGGATTTTGCATTATGGCCGCATATGACCGTATACGAAAATGTGGCGTTCGGCTTGAAAGCCGGAAAGCAAAAATCGGATTTGCGCCAGAAGGTGACCGAAGCACTAAGCATGGTTCGCCTGCAAGGCATGGAGGATCGTTTTCCTCATCAGCTGTCGGGAGGACAGCAGCAAAGGGTTGCTTTTGCCAGAGCGGTAGCAGTAAGACCGGGGATTATCCTGTTCGATGAGCCACTAAGTGCACTGGATGCCGTGCTGCGGGAAGAGATGCGAATTGAGATGATGTCATTGGTACGGGATATGGGATTGACAGCGCTGTACGTCACCCATGATCAGGTTGAGGCGATGTCGATGTCGGATGAGATTGTGGTGATGGAGAAGGGGCGGATATTGCAAAAGGGAACCCCGGAAACGATCTACGCATCGCCAAGCGATCCTTTTGTTGCTTCATTTATCGGAAAGTCTAACTGGCTTACGCCTAATCAGTCCATGGTGAGACCGGAACATGTCTCCTGGAGCAAAACAGGTCATGACGATCTGTGTTATCAGGCGGTAGTGCTCAGCGTCAGTTATGTAGGAGAGCGTTATGAAATTCGGGTGCAGATGGAGGGACTGGGTGTATGGACAGCCTATCTGGATCGAAGAGTACGCGTAGGAGAGAAGGTTCAGCTATATGTAGCCCCGGAGCGGATTTGCCGAATGAACGGACAAGACACTCCGAATGTGAAGCCGAGAGAGTTCATCGCAGCAGCCAACTGATCATGATGAGCATACAGCGTGAGTTTGCAGAAACTTGAATACTAATATAATCAGAAACCAAGGGAGATGGAATGAAAATGTTGGGTATGAAAACACGGAAAAGAAGTGCAATGCTATTATTATCAGCGGTAATGAGTATCAGTTTGTTCGGATGTAGCACAGGTAATTCAACTACCGGGAATGCGGGTCAAGCTGCTGGGGAAGGCAGTACGGCTACTGCATCGGCGGAAACAACAAAACCAGCTGGCGGTAAGCTGGTATTGTACAGTGCAGGACCTCAGAAGCTGGCGGATAACATCATCAGCGGATTTACAGCCAAGACGGGCATTGAAGTGGAGATGTTCCAGGGTACGACAGGTAAAATTCTGGCTCGCATGGAAGCTGAAAAATCTAATCCGGTAGCGGACGTGGTTATCCTGGCCTCCCTGCCTTCGGCACAAGCACTGAAAGCAGATGGTCTGACACTCCCATATCCTGATGCGGAGAATGCAGACAAGCTGAACAAGGACTGGTCGGATGCCGACGGCAACTATTTTAGCTCCAGTGCTTCGGCACTTGGAATTGTCTACAATACGAAGCTGGTGTCCACGCCACCAACCAGTTGGTCTGAGCTGGCAACACCTGCCTGGAAAGATGTTGTGAACATTCCTGATCCTACACTGTCCGGTTCTGCACTGGACTTCATTACGGGATACCTGAGTGTGAATGGAGATAAGGGCTGGGACTTGCTGGAAAGCTACAAAGCGAATGGTGTTGCGATGGCAGGAGCGAATCAGGAAGCACTTGACCCGGTTATTACTGGAGCGAAGAGCATCGTAGCAGCAGGTGTGGACTACATGGCGTATTCCTCCAAAGCCAAAGGTGAACCGCTGGACATCGTATATCCAGAGGAAGGGACTGTAATCAGTCCAAGACCGGCAGCGATTCTGAAATCGAGTCAGAATGTGGAGAATGCCAAGGCGTTTATCGACTACCTGTTGTCTGATGAGGCACAAAAGCTCGTTGCAGATGCTTACCTGATTCCGGGTCGTGAAGACATCGAGGCGACTAACCGGGCAAATCTGAAAGATATCCCGCAGCTTAAAGTGGATTGGAACTGGATGAGTGAACACGGAGATGAGACAGCGGCACGTTTCTCCGAGACTTTTAAATAAGCATAGTGTTATGACCTAACGATTGAGTAACTAGAGCAACTAGAGTGAAGAGACGATTGTTTTGTGGAAGTCATGTGAGGTGAAATCGTAGTGAAACCTGGTGTAATAGACAACAACCGTATTTTTCGGAGAGTGGGCGTGATTCTGGCCCTCTTTCTGCTGACGATAAGCATTGGTGTACCGCTCTTGCTGATTTTCTGGGAAAGTGTGTATCCAGACGGGCAGTGGGATTGGATGGCTCCGATTCGGACCATTACCGGACAGCATTTATCCGGGGTGCTGCTGAATTCCGTCTGGCTGGGGATCTGCGTGGTAGCTGTAACAACGCTGCTGGCATTGCCACTGGCCTGGATGATGGCGAAGACCCGCATGGGTCAGCATCGCTGGGTGGACGTAATCCTGATGATTCCGTTCATGACCCCGCCGTATATCGGCTCCATGGGCTGGATTCTGTTTATGCAAAAAGGGGGATACCTGCAGCAATGGGTGCCCTCCGCTGCGAGCTGGAGTGAGTTGTTCTTCAGCTTCTGGGGCATGGTGCTCATTATGAGCCTACATCTGTTCCCTTTCCTATATCTGTTGCTTCGGGATGCCATCATTCGCATTGGAGGCAACCTAGAAGAAGCGGGAGCGGTGCACGGGGGACGTGCGGGATACCGATTCAGACGCATTATTTTGCCACTGCTGTTGTCTTCCTATGGCATGGGGATCATGCTCGTCTTTGTCAAAACGATTGCGGAATTCGGAACACCGGCCACCTTCGGGCGCCGTATCGGTTATTATGTCATGACATCTGAGATTCACAAGTATATCTCCAGTTGGCCGATTGATTTTGGCAAGGCAACCTCGCTTGCATCGGTGCTGCTGTCGGTCTGTCTGGTGATGTGGTACATGCAGTCTGCCATGAGTCGGAAGTTCACGTACCGTCTGGTAGGGGGCAAAGGGCAGCGATCCAAACGATACTCCCTACGCGGCGGAGCGGGTTGGTTGTGTGGGTTTTATCTCGCGTTGCTGCTGATTCTGTCGGTGGGCATTCCGTATTTCTCCATTATTGCTGCATCGACTATGAAGCTGCGCGGCGCAGGATTGTCCTTCGACAATCTGACGCTGGATCATTACCGGGAATTGCTGTCCTGGGGATCGGTCAGTATGAAAGCAATCGGGAACAGTCTAGGGCTGTCACTAGCAGCTTCAACGGTTGCGGTTATTATCGGTACAGGTTTTGCATTGACGATTGGTAAATCGTCTTCCTTTATGCAGCGTGTCATTGACCTGTTCAGTCTGCTGCCGAATACGGTACCTGGCATTGTCATGGTGGTGGGTCTCATCCTGTTCTGGAATTCACCATGGATGCCGTTCACCCTGTACAACTCGTACGGAATGGTTGTTCTGACGTATGTGGTGCTCTTCCTGCCGTACACGGTGCAGTATGTCAAATCAAGCTTCACCCAGATAGACGGTACGTTGTTCCAGGCGGGTCAGGTCTTTGGCGGAAGACCGTTGTATATTCTGCGGCGCATTCTTCTACCACTGATCATTCCCGGTATGTTGGCCGGGTGGATGATGACATTCACCATTGCCACGCGGGAGCTGGTGGGATCACTGTTGATTTTGCCTCCATCGATGCAGACATCGGCTACGTATATTTTTGCTCAATTTGAACAAGGTCAGGTTTCATTGGGAATGGCGATGGCCGTGGTTACTGTCGTTATGACGGTACTGATGTTGCTCGGCATTGAAGTTCTGAATTCGAAGAGAAAGTGGAATGCATCATGATCAAACTGAAGGTATGGGGCGGCGCCGGAGAACACGGGCGCTCTGCCTATCTCCTGAGAGGGAGCCGGGTTCAACTTTTGCTGGATTGTGGCGTGAAAAAAGAAGGAGCCGGCGAGTATCCATTGATTGAACCGGAAATCGTCAAAGAGCTGGATGTGGTTTTGCTGTCTCACGCCCATGAGGATCATTCTGTCGCTATTCCATTACTTTATAGATTGGGGTATCAGGGTGAAGTATGGACGACGCGGGAAACCAGAGAGCAATTGGACACTTACTTCAGAGCTTGGCGAAGAAATATGGAGAGGGCAGGACACGCCCTTCCATACGAAGAAGGCGATGAACAATTGATTCGCTACCGATTTCTGGAGGACGAAGCCGAAGGTGGAACCTGGTTTGAAATGGTCCCTGGCGTTTCGGTGGTGTGGGGGCGCAGTGGACATCTTGCAGGATCGGTATGGTTCGGGCTGGAAATCGAGGATAAGCGGATATTCTATTCCGGTGATTACACCTCCGAATCCATGCTTTTGCAGGAGGATTGTCCAGCGGATACGCTTTGGCAGGCAAAGTTACCACGTAACAAGCGTGGATTCGATACTCCGGTTAGTCAACGTTGGAAAACGGATATACGAACCGCCGTGAATGGTGGGCATGTCTTGGCAGGAGAGCCATCCGCGTCGCAGACTCTCCCCTTTGCTGCATCCGAAGGGGTATTACGATCCCATGTATCAGCAGGGAGAACTGTGGAGCAAGGGGATTCCTATGCCGTATCCAAGGGAGTCGAAATGAACCAAGCATCTTCATCCGGCATGCTCGATTTGGTGATTATGGATGCTGCCTATGGAACAGATCGCGATACGCAGGCCAACAAGCTGGAACAGCTGGAGCAGGCCATTCATGAGACCATTGCCCGGGGTGGAAAGGTGCTAATGCCTATGCCCTCAGTGGGTCGCGGTCAGGAAATCATGCTGTGGGCACAGCAGCAGTTCCCGGACGTTCCAATTGTAGTGGAACAAGGGCTGGTGGACGGTCTGAAGCAGCTTTTACGTGCTCCATATTGGCTAAAGGAAGAGGAAGAACACATATCGGGCTCTGTAAAGGAAGCAATTGAGCGTTTTTTGAGGGGTTATGGTTGGGAAATGCCTGTAACAAAGGAAAATCGAGAGCGGCTACTGCATCAACATGCTGCCTCTTTGTGGTTCATTCCGGACGGAATGATGCAGTCCTCTCTTGCTCGCTGGTACTATAGCCAGTTTGCGGACGATGAACATAATCTGGTACTGCTCACTGGGCATGTCTCTGCCGGCACCTATGCTTACAGGCTTTTGCAGAATCCTGCAAAACACGGAGCGTGCGAGGTACGGAAAATTCGTTATAAGGTGCATCAGGGTTGGAAGGATGTCGAGAGAATGCTGCATCAGGTTCCTGCGAGGCATACGGTACTTGTGCATGCGGATCGGGCAGAGACGGATAAACTGAGAGAAGGCTTGCTCAGCGGAAAATCGGTCTCGGGGAAAGGGATTTTGCATTCGCTATCTCCTGGAGATGAGCTGTATCTGTAAGTTGAATTGGATAAAGATTGGATCTATGTAGGGCGTCCCTGGGGACGTCTTTTTGAATGTGGATTTTTAATAAAAAAAAGCATGATGAGAAGTTATGCTTCTCATCATGCATGGGAGATGATTCAAGGGGAGAATCATCTGGAAATCATCCGCTGTCTTTTAAAATTAGATTAGGGCTCGCGCTGAATAGGATGCTCCAGCTCTGAATGGCCCATCAAGCTATCGAGGGCTTCACCGTCCACCAGGATATCGATACTTTCTACTTCATCGTATTGAAACATCGTCTGGGTCAGTGCATCCAATGCAAGCAGCTCGCCACTGGTTCCCAATTTGGCCTCATCCGGAATATGAACATCCAAAGTGACTTTGCCCTCACCGTACTGTAGGGAGAGCAATTCGACTTTTTCCCAGAGGGATACGAGCTCCGAATCGGTATTTTTTTGTAAAGCTTCAAATGTTTTTTTGTATTTCTCGGAATCGTCCTTGTATTCAATTTCCTGCTCTTTTTTCTCAAGTTCCAGTACCTGGGCATCTGCGAAATACACATCAACCGCTTTTGTGTTCATTGAGCCCAGATCCACCTCTGTTTCGGATGGCTTTGGTGACTGTCCTCCCTGAACAGCAGGTTCGGCCGATCCGGATTCACTGACTGGCTTCTGAGCACAACCAATGCCAACTATCATTAAGAAGGATAAGACGAGTGCACATCCCAATTTCGTTTTCAATGGATCACATCCTCCAGCATATTTTCATTATGTTTTATTATTTAATTTATACCCAGATATTCCTTAATTCCATCTGCTATCGCTTGCGCGGCTTTCATCTGAACGACATCGGACGACATCAGTTCTTCATCTATAACATTACTCAGGAATCCCACTTCCAAAAGTACTGCAGCCATGGTCGTATCTCTGATCACTTCCAAGTTGCCATTTTTCACACCACGGTCTTTGAGCCCCATGGCTTTAACCAAACGTTGATGAATGATATTGGCTAATTCCTTGCTGCTGCTGCGTTGATAGTAGAACGTCTCTGTACCTGTCGCCTGGGGTGAGGACTCCACATTATTGCCATGGATAGATACAAAAACATCCGCGTTTAATTGATTAGCGAGCCGAACACGCTCCGGGCGAGTGGGATAAGTATCACCGTCACGAGTCATCACCAATTCGATATCCGGCTCATTGAGAAGCAGTGCTTGTACTTTGAGAGCCAATGCCAGATTATATTCTTTCTCGGGTTTGTTGGTGATGCTGGTTGAACCTGGATCTTTACCCCCATGGCCTGGGTCGATGACAACAACCTTACGTCCTGAATCGCCTACAGGAGTTACAGGAACGGGTGTGACGTTATCTCCCGAAACATTTAGATCGATAATTAGTTTATCGGCAATGATGTTCTGGCTGTACTGTACATCCTTCACCTGATTCAATTCAACGACAATTCGAACTTGACCAGGGTCTTGTTTAAAAAGAGAATATCTAACTTCCGTTACATTGGGGTATGCGTCCACATCCAATTTACCATTCATGTTTTGATTCAAAGGTTGCGATAGATCACCAAACACTGCTCCGGGCAGATCCACGACCAGACGATCGGGATTCTTCAAAGTCGTCATCACTGGTTTGGATTCACCATCCATAGACACGACGAGCTGATTGTTGGCAAATTGGATATCGGTAACATGTGTTAGCGATGCTGGGTTACCGTTTCCTGAACCGTTGCCCGGCTCAACATTGAGCTCTTTACTGGTGGCGGTGTTGATTAAGTATACAATCTTCTCCTTGTTGTTCCATTTCACGTTGAGTCCCATTTGTTCACTGACAAATCGAATGGGTACCACCATGGTGTTATTTAAAATGAGTGGAGCTGTGTTCAGGGTAACTTGCTTGTCAGCGACCATGGCTTGCTTTTGATCAACGGTTAAAGAAATCGTCTTGTCATTTTGCTGGATCTTTACATTACGTGTATTTTGATTCCAATCCACTTTGAATTTCAAATTTTCGGCAACGACACGAATCGGAATCATAACATTCTTATTCACGATGGTCACCTGAACGTCACTTGGGAGGATTAATTCCTCGCCGTCCAAGAAGATTTTCGACGTGCTTGCAGCCGCATTTCCCTGATGAGGGAGTACAACCAGCAAGAACAGACTCAAAAACAGGAGTAAAATCGATTTTTTCATTATGCACCTCTACTATTTAGATCGTTACTGTATGGAATACTTATCCAGCTTAAACCATTCGGCAAACTCATTACGGCTGATTTTCTTAACAGGCTTCACCTTGTTACTCTCTATGCTATACCTATAAAGTATCATTTGATCAGACGGGTACTCACTGATGTAATCTAGCATTTTTCCGTTTTTTTGCCACAAAATCAGATTGGTACTAATATAATTGGTTGCCCTTGGTAGGTATACAAAGCTCTCTTTCTGAACATTGTAGATGGCTATTGAGCTTTTGGAGGGATCTCCGTAAGAGAAGGCTATCTGATCTTCGTTGGGTGCCCAGTTATAGTCGGCAATCGTTTCTATGTTTTTCTTGCCTGCTTTTTTCAATCGATCATTTAATTCCGTCACTTCACCCGTTTGAAGGTTAAGCAGCATCAGAGTGTTTCCTGAGCTACGTTCTGCGTGTATAGCAAGCCATGTATTGGAGTTAGAGGCAACAACACTTGTGATATCGAGCCAATTGTCCTCCAAGTCACTCGTTTCAATCGTATATTTCTGGCTCCCCTTGGTGACGACAATGGATTGAATTACGTTTTGTTCAAATGTGGGCATACCTTCCAACTTCACTGTAGTAGCGGTTAAAGTAATATTTCCTCCCTTCAAGATGATTTTGTTGGTACTGTTGCTCTTTTTAAAAGGTGTGACGCTTGAATAGATGGAAGGAGTTACAGAAGGCGCATTAACGGAACGTTGTGAAATTTGTTCTGGTGCAGCTGGTTTGGCACCAACAATAGATGACGATGTAGTCGTCAATCCCCCCAGTAATAGCACAGTCGAAAACCAAATAGCAGCGTTATTCATCTTGGTATCTCCTTCCGCTAGTGACAGCTTATAATCCTCAACATTTCGATTCCAAAATATACCTTCGTTATATAAACGGTAAAATTGTAAAAATGTTTCTTTTTTGATCGTTATTTATCTATTTTTATTTATAGAAGTATCTTGTGAGCATTTCATTTCGGACAAAGAGTCGCTATGGTTGGAAGAGTGTAATTAAATTTCATAAAATATTTGACTTGTGAAATTTTATATCATATACTGGGTGAAATTATGGCAGGATGACGTGTTCATCGGGTCTGGCGGGAGGTTGTGAATGGATGGATACAGGCAGCTATCCGATGTGGGAGCAATATCGCTTGAAACGGGAGCATTACATCATTGGACTGATGTCAGGCACGTCCCTCGACGGGACGGATGCGGCATTGGTGCGTATTCTGACAGATGACAGCGGGGCATTGCAAAAGATCGATCTGGTTGACTTCGTCTGCGTACCTTACTCCAATGAATTGAGAGAAGTGCTGATTCGACTATGTTCACCGGAGACGGCACGTGTGGATGAGCTGACGGCTGCACATTTTGGCGTATCGGAGTGGTATGCTCAGAGTGTCAGAGAGCTTATTCGATCCTCAGGAATCTCATCCGGGCAGGTGGATGCGATCAGCATGCACGGACAGACCGTATGGCACGCACCTGTAGCTTCGGCTTTTCCAGGGCCAGCAGGCGAGAGTCTTCCAGTGGTGTCCACGTTGCAGATTGGCGAAAGCGCCGTTGTACGTGAACGAACTGGCCTGCCAGTGATCGGCAATTTGCGGGCACGGGATATGGCGGCTGGCGGGGAGGGGGCGCCCCTTACCCCTTACGCCGATGCGTTGATGTTCCGCAGCCCGGAGGAAGGACGACTGGTGCAAAATATCGGCGGTATTGGCAACGTTACCGTGCTTCCATCAGCGTCTTCTAATGAAGGCATTTCGGCTTTTGATACGGGACCTGGCAATATGGTGATGGACGCGATCGTACGCCAGGCGACTGGTGGGCGGCAGCACTATGATCCAAATGGAAGCATCGCCGCACAGGGAAAGTTTGATCAGGATCTGGTGGATCTGTGTTTGGACGATACCTATTTCAAAAGGCTGCCTCCCAAGAGTACCGGACGTGAAGTATACGGTGCAGCATATGCAGTACGCTTGATGGAGATGGCCGCTGCGCGTTCTTTATCCCTGGAGGATACGCTGGCTACCGCCACTTGTCTGACCGCGGAGACGATCGTGCGTGCAGTGAAGGATTTTATCCTGCCCAAGGTGCACATATCGGCCATGCTCGCCTGCGGTGGTGGCACTTCCAATGCCGCGTTAATGGAGATGATCCGTCAGAGACTCCCGGAAGGTATCCGTTTGGAGCGAACAGCGGACTATGGTATACCAGATGATGCCCGTGAAGCGATCGGATTTGCCCTCCTTGGCCATGAGGCACTCATGGGCAGAACCAACACGCTCCCGGCAGTAACCGGCGCGAAACACGCCGTAATATCGGGCAACCTGACACTGTAGTGCAGCATGGCTTTTGAATGAGTTGAATAAGCAAGGGCGTTTAATCAATTAGACTCTATTGGAATTATAGGATAAAATGCTTGTACATGAAGGCAGTACGGAAAGGAGGAGCGGATGGAAGGCATGAAAGGTGGACTTGTACGTTTACGCGCATTAATGGATGACTTGACTCCGTCGGAACGGAAGATCGGTGCTTACATTCTCGATCATCCCCAAGAGACGGTTCAGTCCTCGGTGGCACAGCTGTCTGAACGGAGCGGTGGCAGCCCGGCTGCCATTATCCGTCTCTGCAAATCACTGGGTGTAACGGGTTTCCAGGAGCTGAAGCTGAAGATTGCCGGAGATTTGCAGACAGGTGAGCAATACCAATATACGGAGATTCGTCCCCAGGACTCCATGGAGAGCATTATTCAGCATGTGTCCGCAAACAATATTCAGTCGGTGAAGGATACCGTTCATATTTTGGACCCGCGTCTGGTGGAGCGGGCAGTGGATGTTCTTCATCGGGCGAACCGGATCTTTTTCTACGGGGTGGGGGCCTCCAACCTGATTGCGCTGGATGCACACTACAAGTTCATGCGAATCAATCGCACAAGCTTTTCGTTCGCCGATCCGCATATGCAGATTTCGTCCGCAACGACGCTTCGCGAAGATGATGCGGTGGTATGTATCTCGTATTCAGGGGAGACTTCGAACGTGATCTCCTGTCTGAAGCATGCTCGTGAAGGCGGCGCTGCAACGATTAGCATTACCAAGTGGGGGAGCAATACGCTCAGCAGTTTGGCGGATGTACCCCTGATGATTACTTCCACCGAAAGCGATATCCGGAGCGGAGCAACTTCGTCACGCATCGCACAGCTGAACGTGATCGACATTTTGTATCTGGCGATTGCCAGCCGCGACTACAACCAGTCGGTGGAATATTTGGAGAAGAGCCGGCAGGCTATTCTGGAGCATAAGTGAAGTAGAACCATATGAATCCCTTTCTGTTTATACAGGAGGGGATTTTTTTGACGGATTATATCCGTTTTTATAATAAAAAAATTATAAAAAGAGCCCAGACTAATGTCGGGCTCTTCTCTTTCAACCTCTAGGAATACTTCTGTACGGCTCAGGAAGGACCCACAATGGCGGCGCGGACAAATCCGTCAGCCAGATCCAGTCTTCGCTGAGCTTCCACGGCGTCCACGCCTGCCATTAGCATGACGATTGCCGTTTTTACATGACCGTCTGCACTGGAAAAAGCCTGTTCAATATCCGCTTCGTTCGCTCCGGTTGCCAGATGAATCATGCGTTTGGCCCGATGGACAAGCTTTTCGTTCGAAGGGTTCAGATCGACCATGAAATTACGGTAAACCTTGCCCAGACGAATCATGGCAGTAGTGGTGAGCATGTTCAGAATCATTTTCTGGGCGCTGCCTGCCTTCATACGTGTTGAACCCATGACAACCTCTGGGCCGACAACAGCCTCGATGCTCACATCAGCCAAAAGGGTCATCGGCGTACCTGCGTTGTTACTCAGGCTGATTACAGTAGCTCCGATCTCCTTGGCGTGTCTCATCGCACCCAGCACATACGGCGTCCGGCCACTGGCTGCAATGCCAACCACGACATCGTTTTCGTCTATTCCATGTTCATCAAGGTCTGCGGCTCCCAATTCCTCGCTATCCTCAGCACCTTCAACCGGGTCCTTCACTGCCCTGAATCCTCCTGCAATAATACCCTGCACCATGGAGGGAGGGGTTCCGTAAGTAGGAGGGCATTCCGAAGCGTCAAGTATTCCCAATCGTCCACTGGTACCTGCACCTACATAAAATAGCCTGCCGCCAGATTGAAAGGCCTTCAAAATCAGGTCCGCCGCTTGAGCAATGACCGGAATCAGGGGCTGAATGAGCTCCGCAATCCGTTGATCTTCCTTATTAATTAGCTCCATAATTTCTGCCGAAGGCAATTCATCTATATGATCCGTTAGTGGATTGGGTTGTTCCGTTAGTAGTGAGTTCAGCATGTGATTCATCCGTATGGCCTCCTTCTCTCTTTTAAAATGATTCATTCAAGGAACAGCGTCTTCTTGCCAGTTGTGCTGCACCAATCGCTGGAGCAGGGGCATCTTCACGATATACAAAGTCCAACTCTTCATAATATCCCGATAACTTCTGGATAAATGTAGTTCGGAAAAGTGCAGCGTATCGAAACAATGATCCAGACAGGACAACCTGAGTGGATGCAAATTCGGGATGACGGGCAATCAGCGCCTTGGCGGTATCCGCCAATTGTGCGGCCTCATCGATGATCAGTGCCCGGGCGGCCTCATCCCCGGATTCAGCAGCCTCTATAGCCAGACGGGCGATGGATGCGGTCTCGGTTTTGCCCCAATCCGTCTGGTACACCCGTGCCTTTAACTCCGATATATCCCGAAGGTTCAGTTTCTTTAGAAGAAGGGGGGTTAAACGGGTTGGAGGAAGAACACCGTCATAGCTCTGCATTACCACTTGGAGTGCACGCTGCCCAATACGATAGCCGCTCCCCTCATCTCCGAGCAGATGACCCCAGCCTCCTGCACGGTATCGCTCTCCTTCCAGCGTAAATCCGTACACGATGGATCCTGTTCCAGAGATGCACAATACACCGTGAGTATGTCCGAGAGAGGCCATCAGAGCAATCTCTCCTTCGGATACAACCCAGACTGGACACCCTTCTGATCCCTGTCGATTCCGACTCTTCATATAGTTATTAACTGCGTCGGCTATAAGTTGCCGTTCTTGGATCGTATCTACACCTGACATGCCGAGGCATATACCTTCACAATTTGTCGATAAATCACTTTTTAGATTAAATAGCTGTTCCAGCACTCGTTGCAGTTCGGAAAGGGCCTGTTCCAGTGGTACGCTGTGAGGATTTGTGGGACCGCCGCTGAGCCGGGCGAGAATTTCGCCAAACTCAGAAATGATTGCTGCATCAGTATTGGTACCGCCTCCATCTACGCCTACATATACTCGCAAAGTGGCTCACCTCGATTGCTTGAGTTTTCTTTTTACATAGTATAGAGGCATAAAATGAAAAAGTAAAATTAAATTTTATAATAAAAAATAATGTTGAATTTTTATTTCATAGCTCATATAATGAACTCAATCTACAATTTTGGAAGGAATTAATACTGTTAATGTTAACTAAGTTGACGTTAATATTGCATTTAAGAGATTAATCCTGCGTACGTTCAGGTCTAATCCATAAGGGAGGTGCATTTTCCTTACTGCCACGCTCAATAATCTGTTAAGTCGTTTAAGGATGGATGATTTCAAAAGGGGTAGCATGGTTAGGCAATGCAATTATCGGGAGACGACACGCGAAGGAGATGAAGGGATGAAAAAGAAGGGTCTGGTATGGGCAATGTTGTTGATGATGGTCTGGGTTACTGCCTGCGGGAATAGCGGGGGCGCTGCTTCAGATGATCCCAATGCAGAAGATACGGTGACCGTATGGACTTATCCAGTACATGGGACATATGAAGATGAACTGAAGGATCTGATCGTTGATTTCAATAAAGAACACCCGAACATTACCGTGAAGACGGAAATGCTCTCCTGGGCGGAAGGGCCCAAAAAATTTGATGTCGCTCTAAACGCGGGCAACCCGCCGGATCTTTACTTTCATAGTGTAGATGGCACATATGTGAATACGGGATTGGCACTTGAGCTGGACAACTACCTGACACCTGAGATCAAGGATGACTATCTGCCAGGTACGCTTGAATTAGGCCAGATCCAAGGGAAACAGTACGGAATGCCGTTGTATCAATTCCAATGGGCATGGGGTGGCAACAAACGCATTCTCGAGGAAGCGGGTATTGACTGGAAATCCATTCAGCAAAATGGCTGGACCTGGTCCGAATTCAACGCTGCCGCAGCCAAGCTGACCAAAACGCTGGATGGTGGGGCTAAACAATATGCACTGGTTACCGACGGAACCTCGCTTGATTTCATTGAAATGTTGTCCCGAAACAACGGCATGATTGACGTTCTCGATAAAGCTGGCACGTTCCAATGGAATGATGGCCGCATTCTGGATACTCTCTCTTTTATCAAAAATCTGATGGATCAAGGTTATATGCCGAAGGAAACGGCTGCTCTTGCTCCAGCAAAACGGACGGATATGTTCTACGCGGGTGAAACGGCGATCATCTCCAAAGCGATTCCTTATTATGATGTGATGATTCAGAACCGCAACAAGGATATTGATGACGGCAAGGTACAAGGGGAGAAAATTGATTTTGTCCTGCTGCCTGTACCGCATAATGATGATCAACCTGCGGCAACAACGATGGGTGGCGAAGGGTATGTAGCCTTCAAACAGAAGAAGGACAAAGGTGAACAGCATGCTAAAAATACGTTCCTGGTTATGGAGGCACTCAGTGGTGCCAAAGCAGGGAACTCGGCCAATGAATTGGCACTCCCATTCGTAAGACAATCCCAGGTGGATCTGTTTAAAGGAAAAGAACTTGGTCAACCGGATAATCTGGCTGCTGCAAAAGTCATGGCAGAGAATATCGCTATGCCGGTTGTACTGGAACTGGATATCGACAAAGCATCACAGCAAAAACAATTCAAGGAACAAGTTGTGAAGCCTAACATTCAGGCGCTGTTCTCGGGTGAGAAGACACCGGAGCAGATCGCAGAAGACTTCAAGAACAAAGGCCAGCAGATGTTTGGACAATAACTCGGACCATACAACATAACGCAAAACCACACTGATTAGGAGAGGAGGATTCGCCATGCAGACC
Organism: Paenibacillus marchantiae; assembly: GCF_028771845.1. Classification (NCBI taxonomy): domain Bacteria; kingdom Bacillati; phylum Bacillota; class Bacilli; order Caryophanales; family Paenibacillaceae; genus Paenibacillus; species Paenibacillus marchantiae. The sequence continues at coordinate 1,521,742 of NZ_CP118270.1, forward strand.
GCCCTTGCGCCAAAACCGTCTGTGCCCCGGACTTCCCGGGTTGCCCGGTTTTGGCGAGACTACGGGTGGGCGTATTTGTTTATTTTGGCGCCTGTCCTGCTGTTTCTCATTTTCACACTATATCCCGTTCTGACGGCTCTCGTGATGAGCTTCCAGAAATACAACATTATGAACTCGACGTGGGTTGGATTGGATAACTACGAGCGACTGGTGAAAGATGAGACGTTCTGGAAGTCGATTAAAAATACACTCATCTTTACTGTAGGTACGGTACCGGTCAATATTCTCATTACTTTTGTACTGTCCTACTTCATCTACCAGATGAAAAGCAAGTGGCAGACGTTCTTCAAAGCAACATTGTACCTGCCTGCGGTAGCATCCGGAGTAACCATCTCCATCGTATGGCTGGCGATCTTTGACCCGACAGATTCGGGACTGCTGAACCGCTTCCTTGGCCTGTTAGGCCTTGATCCGGTGATCTGGCTGGGCCAATCGGGAACGGCACTCTTTTCACTCATTCTGATGAACTGGCTCGGATCGCACGGAGCGGGCATTATTCTGTATCTGGCAGCCATGGGCGGTATTCCGAAATCGCTGTACGAAGCGGCGGATATTGATCATGCCAGCGGCTGGACCCAGTTCAGCAAGATTACATGGCCGCTCCTCAAACCAACGACGCTGTATCTGCTCGTGACAGGTGTGATCACGTCTTTCCAGGTGTTCATTTCGGTATATCTGATGACACAGGGTGGACCGAACTTTGCGACAACAACGATCGCTTATCTGATCTATGAGACGGCATTCAAGTTCTATGAGTTCGGATTGGCTTCTGCACAGTCGTTCGTTCTGGCGATTATCATTATTGTCATCTCCGTCATCCAGTTCAAATATTTCTCCAGCGATATTGAGTATTAGAGGTAGTTCAAAACACGTACTATTAGAGCATGTTGCATTAAGCATCCGGGGGTGAATGAAATCCATGAAATCAACACAGAAAAAGACACTGCTTGTCGTTGCATCCATTCTGCTGGTGGTCTGGGCACTGGTGACGGTCATTCCGATGTACTGGATGCTAGTCGGTTCGGTGCAGGATAGTGCGATGTCGGCTTCCTTCAAACCGCAGATGATCCCGGAGCAGCTGTCGTTATCACCATATGAGCGCTTTTTTGCCAAAACTGATGCCTGGCGCTGGCTGTACAACTCGCTGCTCATCTCGGTCATTCTAACCGTGACGAATGTGTTCTTCGCCTCCCTGGCGGGATATGCGTTCGCCAAACTGAAATTCCCGGGAAGTCAGGCGGTATTCTGGACCTTGCTGGGCACGATGATGATTCCGGCACAGGTGACCCTGATTCCCTTGTATATTCTGATGGTCAACGTGTTTGACCTGGGGGATACGTATACGGCCATTATTCTGCCTGCTGCGGTCAGTGTGGGCAACATTTTCTTGATGAAACAGTTCATGTCAACGCTGCCCACATCACTGATTCATGCGGCACGTATTGATGCATGCAGTGAGTTCGGCATCTTCTGGAAAGTGATTCTGCCGATGGCGAAGCCAGGGATCGCGGTGCTGGCGATTTTCACGTTTGTAGCTTCGTGGAATGAATTCTTCTGGCCATTCCTGATCACTAACTCCAACGAGATGCGCACCGTTCAGGTGGGGCTGGCTTCGTTCGTATTTGCCGAATCAACGGATTTCGGCGCAATGATGGCAGGGGCAACAATTGGTGCGCTGCCGATGATCATTCTGTTTTTCTCACTGCAACGTTATTTCCTACAGGGCATTACGATCGGTGCAGTAAAAGGTTAAGGTGAACTGTTAGTTCAGGACAAGCGACAACGTAAAGGGGGATCTACCTATGGCACGCGTGGAGTTTCGCCAAGTGCGCAAAGAATTCAAAGACGATCATAAAGGAACGTTCACGGCTGTGGCCGGCTCGGACTTTGTTATAGAGGATAAGGAATTCGTGGTTTTTGTGGGTCCTTCGGGCTGTGGCAAGACGACATCACTGCGGATGATTGCGGGACTGGAAAAACAGACGAGTGGCGATATTGTCATCGGGGAACGGGTCGTGAACGACCTGCATCCGAAGGATCGCGATATCGCGATGGTATTTCAGGATTATGCACTTTATCCGCATATGACGATACGTGAAAATCTGTCCTTTGGTCTGAAAAATCTCAAGAAACCAAAATCCTATATTGATGAACAGGTACAGAATGCGGCCGCCATTCTGGGGCTGGAGGCGATGCTGGAGCGCAAACCGCGCGAGCTGTCCGGTGGTCAGCGCCAGCGTGTGGCGGTAGGACGTGCGATCGTCCGTGATCCGCAGGTGTTTCTGTTCGATGAGCCGCTCTCCAATCTGGATGCGAAGCTGCGGGTGCAGATGCGGGTGGAATTGGGCGAACTGCATAAGCGGCTCGGCGCCACAATTGTATACGTCACGCATGATCAGGTGGAGGCCATGACACTTGGGGAGCGAATCGTGGTCATGAATCATGGAGATATCCAGCAGGTGGCTTCACCGAAAGAATTGTATGCGAGTCCACGTAATATGTTTGTTGCCGGATTTATCGGTTCCCCGGCGATGAATTTCATTGATGCCCGGATTGAAGGCACGCAGGTTGTTGTGGACGGTGCATCATTCACCTTGCCAGAAGATGTACTCGCTCGTCTTCAGAGCTATCAAGGCAAACCGGTGATTATGGGTCTGCGTCCAGAGCATATTTTTGGTGACGATGTCGCTCCGAATATCCCGACAGATCATATGCTGCAGGCGCGGGTTCAGGTTGTAGAGCATCTGGGCTCCGAGAATCTGGTGTATTTCCATTCGGGTGCCCGTACCGTTACGGCCAAGGTTCACCCGGAAACACATGCTTATGTAGGAATGGACAAGAATTTTGTACTGGACCTGCGTAAGGCGCACTTTTTTGACCCAGAGACGGAACTGGCGATTGGACGGGAATAAGAAACGAGCTGCAAGAAAGGGAGTGTGGGGATGCGTAAGCTGAGTGAAGTGTTGGTCAAGTCGGGGGCGGAAATCTATCGGGATATTATTCCGGTGGCCCTGTACAGTGTTGTCAGCTCCATCGTGCTGGTACCCATTCTGATGTTTGCTCCGCTGCCAATCGCGGTGCTGCTTTTGGCCGTGATTTATATGCCAATCCTGTTCGGTGTCAGTTATGCCGTGCATCACAGGCTGGAACGCAAGGAACGCCGCAATGGTCTTAAGGATATCTGGAACGGTACGATGAAGGGATTCATCCCGGGAGGGGCAGTAGGTGTGCTTTTCGCCGTGCTTGGCTTTATTCTCTGGTCAACCTGGTGGTATTACGGCGGACAGGGCGGGATTACAGGCACAGCGGTGAGCATGTTCCAAACGTTCTTCGTCCTCATGGCGCTGATGTCGCAATTCTATACCTGGCAGCTTGTTTTGCAAAAAAACATGGGCATCATTCAGGCGATGGGGGAAAGTGTGAAGCTATTCTTCCGTCATCCGGGGTACACGATGGGAGCCTGTTTTCAGGCGCTGTGTCTGACGGCTTTGCTAATGCTGACGGTTGTTGGCTTCGGAGCGCTGTTCGCGGGCATGTTTGCCATCTATCAGCATAAGGTCGCCCTTAATGTGCTTGAACCTGAAGAGGAACCTGTCACATCTGGCGGCAATGACCACCAACATACGGGGTGGATAAGCCAGGGGAATGTGTGATGGGTGTAAGAACTGGAGTTGATCTTCTGTCGGGAGGATTCTCCCACCCATGGTTAACGGATACGCGTATTGGCCTGATGACGAACCCCACTGGTATTACGGCCGACTTTGTCTCTACGGTGGATGTTTGTGCCGGGTTGACAGATGCCAAGCTTACAGCGCTTTATGCGTGTGAGCACGGTCTGGATGGTGAGCTTCAAGCTGGTATTCGATTCGGGGATACGGTGCACCCATGTCTGGGCATCCCTGTGTTCAGCCTTTATGGGGAACACAAGAAGCCTACGCCTGCGATGCTGGCTGAGGTGGATACGGTGCTGTTTGATATCCAGGATGTGGGCGTTCGTTATTACACGTATGCATCCACTCTGTTCCACATGATGGAGGCCTGTGCCGAAGCAGGCAAACGCTTGTTGGTGCTGGACCGTCCCAATCCGCTGGGCGGGGATAGTGTGGAAGGCGGCCTGCTAAGCGCGGGGTATGAATCACTCGTTGGCGCTTGGCGTGTTCCTGTCCGCACCGGACTGACGGTCGGTGAATTGGCTCTGTTGGTCAACAGTGAGATGGAGGTGCCCTGCGAACTGGATGTGATAGCAATGGAAGGATGGCGGCGCTCCATGGAGTTTACGAATTGTGAGCTTCCTTGGATGCTGCCCTCTCCCAATATGCCCACGCTGGACAGTGTGCGGGTGTATGCGGGTACTTGCCTGTTCGAAGGCACCAATGTATCAGAGGGCAGGGGCACGACTCGCCCATTTGAGTGGATTGGAGCCCCCTGGATTGAGGGTGAACGACTGGCGGAACGCTTTCGGGAACATAAAATGGAGGGGGTGCATGTGCATCCGGTGTACATGTCGCCAAGCTTCTCCAAACATGCAGGTGAGCTGTGCGGAGGTGTGAGGATTTTCGTGACAGATAGCAGGGCATTCCGGGCGGTAGATACAGGTCTGGTGCTTTTGCATGAACTGGCATCGCTCTATCCGGAGCAATTTCGCTGGTTGGAGCCGCCACAGCCGGGTTCCCGTTATTTTATTGATCTGTTGACCGGAGGCAGGAAAGTCAGGGATGTCATTCATGACCGTGAAGAGTTAGTACGCTTGATGGAAGCATGGAATGCAGAGGCAAAGGAATGGAAGGAACGGCGTAAGCCGTTTTTGCTATACCCATAAAGTATGGAATTCATCAATAGAATGTCGCGTAATGTACGGATGATGTTTGTCATGGGGAGGAGGCATGGAATGAGTGAGCCAAAAGAGATATACCCGGTGAAGCTGAAACAGATGACCCTGCGTGAGAAAATTGGACAAATGCTGCTTTGTGGATTTCATGGCACTGAGGCTGCCGGTGATGTGGATGCTTTTCTGCGAAAGTATCCCATTGGCGGCGTAATCTATTTTGCGCGCAACGTCGAGTCGCCGGAGCAGGTAGAGCGGTTATCGTCGGGGCTGCAACGGATTGCTGTCGATAGCGGTAATGTACCGCTTTGGATATCCATTGATCAGGAGGGCGGTATGGTTGCCCGGATTACCGAAGGGATCACCCTGATGCCGGGACAGATGGCGATTGCGGCAGCAGGTTCCATCGAGGATGCATACCAGGCAGCCTATATCAGTGGGGTGGAGCTTAGATCGATGGGAATTAACATGAACTTTGCTCCGGTTCTTGATGTAAATAATAACGCCGCCAATCCGGTAATTGGTGTGCGTTCATTTGGGGAATCACCGCAGTCCGTGGCAGCGTATGGGGCCAGGAGCATTGCGGGAGTCCAAGATGCTGGCATTTCAGCGACAGCCAAACATTTCCCGGGACACGGGGATACGGATACCGATTCGCACCTGGATCTCCCGGTCATCACCCATGATCGGGAACGGGTAGACCGTGTGGAGCTGATTCCGTTCCGGGCTGCCATAGCGGCAGGTGTTGATGCGATGATGTCGGCACATATTTATTTTCCGGCTCTGGAACCGGAGCGTCTGCCTGTGACACTATCGCGAGCCGTGTTAAGTGGATTGCTTCGTCAGGAACTGGGATATGACGGCATGATTGTAACCGATTGTATGGAGATGGACGCAATTGCTGCCAACTATGGTACTGTCGATGCAGCTGTGATGGCGGTAGAGGCCGGCGCAGATCTGGTGTTGATCAGCCACACAGCTCATCTTCAGGCAGGGGCGTTTGAAGCGCTGCTGGCAGCCGTGCAGAGCGGGCGAATCAGCGAGGCCCGCATAGACGAATCTGTAACCCGGTTGCTGAAGTACAAGGCCAAACGAGGCCTGATGGAGAAGGGAACGGGCACAGGCACAGGTAATGATGAAGTACACGATTCTGTGTCGACTTCACTCTCCGCTGAGGTATTAACCGATTCAGCTTCATCGAAGCTCCAAGAGCGCAACCAACCGTTACACCAAGAGGTGGCTCGACGAATCAGTGAGAACAGCATCACGCTGGTGCGTGACCAACTGAACATGCTGCCTTTGAAGCCGGAACGTACACTGGTCATAACGGTTGCTACATCTGTGACAACGATTGCCGACGAACAGCTGACTCAGGCGGTTACTCTAGGTTCGGCTTTGTCGCACTGCGGTCTGGATGTGTTCGAAGTAACAGTCACGCCAGAGGAGGTTGCCATTCGTTCTGCCCGTCTGCTTCAAGCTGCCGAAGAGGATGACGTTCGCCAGATTGTGGTGGGGACGTATAATGCAGGCAGTGCCTCTGGTGATCCGCAGTGCAGGTTGATCGGCTGGCTGCAGCAATTGGGCAAACCGCTCGCTGTTGTGGCGCTCCGCAGTCCCTATGATCTGCTTGCAATCCCGGAGGTTCAGGTGTATGTGGCAGCTTACGAGAGTAGGCCGCTTGCCATGGATAGCGCCGCTCGGGCGCTGATGGGGCATATTCCTTTTGCCGGGAAACTTCCTGTATCCATTAAGTAGACAGGCGTTAAATGACGAACGAAGCGAAAGTTTGATTCGGAATATGAAGACCAATATAGCAGAAGGGACGATCCTATAATGGACCGTCCCTTCTGCTATATCTAATGGATAATTGCAAAATTATTGCAGATTCAGTGCCTGAGCTGTCTTAGCCTCGACTTTATCCATAAGCGAAGTCATATCCATGCCCGCATGATTGCCGAGCAGAATAATGGTAACATCATCTGTTAAATTGCGTGAGAACGCTGTGGCAAAACCACCGCCGCTACCGTTATGGAACACGGTACGATTCTGATCGCTTTCCTTAAGAATCCAGGCGTAGCCATAATTTTTATCCGAATACGGCTCATACATCTGTTCAATCGTATCCTGGCTTAGAATTTTGTCCGTGTACAGTGCCCGATCCCACTTCAGCAAATCATCCACCGTGGAGTAGATCGTCCCTGAACCTGATTGTGAAACATAATAAGGGGCAGGTACCCACTGCTTATTCTCCGAAACAAACCCGCTGGTCGTATGGACCTTGCGTGAAGCTTCTCCGGAGTTCTTCATGCCGAGTGGCTTCAGAATGGTTTGTTCTACATAATCGGCATAACTCATGCCAGATACCTGTTCAATAACATAGGCCAGCAGAACATAACCACTGTTACTGTATAAATAGGCACTACCCGGTTCGAATTTTAATGTTTTGTGCCGGATTTCCTCTACCGTTTCTTCCAATGAAGTGCCTTCACCCCGGCCAAAGGCGGATGGAATACCTGAAGTTTGGGATAACAGCATATGGAGCGTGATCTGATCTCCCTTTGGTATACCGGAGATGTACTTGGATATTGGATCTTGCACATCGAGCTTCCCTTTTTCCACCAAGCTGAGAATGGAGGCTGCGGTGAAGGATTTGCTCAGAGAGGCAATTCTGGTCTTCTGATCTGGACGATTCAGCGTCTGTTCATCCGCTAGTCCGTAGCCTTGGCGAAGCAGCACTTCGCCATTGCGGGCAATCAGAGCCATGCCTGGAAAATCAATTTCGCGCAAATAGCTGTCTACACTAGCGACTTGACTATTTAATAGGCTCACTTTGTCCGTCTGGATATTAACACTCATCTGCCCTGAGGCTGTACGTTGCACTTTAATATCTGCCTTGAGAGCATTGGCAAGCGCGCGGACAGGTAACATCAGGGTGCCGTTAATGGTGCGGGATTGCACACCGGAGGACAGGCGAACGTGATTAACTTGAATGAAGTCACTGCCAGCTTGGTGAAAGAGCTTGTCTCGACCAACGGTAATCGTAGCCGTTTTGGTACGAGCTTCCCACTTCAAGGTGCCATTTACAGAGGTAACCACATCTCGCAATGGAACATACGTTGTACCTTTGTATACAAGGGGTGCATTTTTCCACGATTGCTCTTGACCATTCACTTCAATGTGAACTGTTTGCGTCTCTTGTGCCGCGGATGCCGTGAAACTGGCTTGTCCCATAATAGGGCCTGCACAAAGGATGAGGGCTAACAGAATACGTAACATGGATGAATATAATCTGGTAACAGGTTGTTGCACATGTGACTTGCGTAAGATTCGAATCCTCTCCTTCCAATCGTTTCATGGATAACCAGCTTATGAGATATTGTAAACGATCTCGCAGAGAGGGTCAAAACGAGGCGTGAGCATCATTTTCTATTTCCCTAACAAAAATAATGCAATTTCGATTCATTTTAGTATCCATACATAATATTTTTACTACGTTTGTCCGATAAAAAAGGGGTGAAGATGATGATGGGGGATATTTAAATGAAGAAAAGGATTCGCAATTGGTTTACATTAACGGTTAAGAAACGTCTGATCGCTTCGTTGCTCTTGTTCTTGATTGTACCGAGCATTAGCGTGGGATGGTTGTCTTATTTAAAAGCAGCAGACCAGGTCAGGGAAGAAATCATTCTTTCTGCACAGGCCAAAACGGAAATGCTCAGTCTGCAGATTACTCAAATGCTGGATATGGAGAAGGATAACGCAGCGCAGTTTGCAGCGGGTATTACTTCAACAGATATTATCAATAAATCACCAGCTGTTCAGAGACAAATGGATCGTATGTCCAAAGCTCACAAAGAACTGGGTGTAATAACAGCAGGTGCTGAAGATGGCAGCTGGATGAAATCCCCTGACCCCGGACAACAAATCTACGATCCACGGGAACGCAGCTGGTATACGATGGGTATGTCACAGGATGAACCAATTATCTCGGACACGTTCCAGTCGGTAACCACGGGTGAATGGGTTGTCACCGCAGCTGCCAAGCTGGCCGATGGTAAAGGGGTAATTGGAGCCAATGTAAGTCTCAATTATTTGAAAGATTCCGTTGATAAGATACATATTGGTGAAAAGGGAAAACTGTATATGCTGGATAACGGCGGGAAGTTCCTGTTCCATTACAATATCGAATCCGGTGTGCAGTCCAATGAGAGCTACATTAATGAGATGTATAAAAAAGATCAAGGAACTGTAAAGTACACGTATGATGGACAAGAATTGGAAGCCGTATTCTATACGAATCCAGAAACAGGCTGGAAAATTGTCGGTGAGATGGTTCCTTCTGAAGCAGCAGATGCGGTAAGACCGATCTTGATTCGTGCCTACACTCTGGTAGGGACCTCGTTGATTATTGGTATTATTCTGCTTGTGTTCATTATTCGCAGTATACACCGTCCATTGTTGCAACTAACGCAAGCAGCATCCAAAGTAAGCGCGGGTGATCTGACAGTTCGTGTAGGTTTACAGCGCCGTGACGAGTTTGGACAACTCGGGGCAAGCTTCGATACCATGACATCTTCGCTACGTAACGTTCTTGGCGAAGTGCATGATACATCAAGCCAGCTAGCGGCATCCTCTGAGGAGCTGATGGCGAGTTCTGAACAGACATCCAGAGCAACGGAACAGGTTGCCGAATTGATGCAGGATGCAGCGGCAGGAACGAACAAACAAAACGCCAGCCTTGCTGCAACGGGCCAACTCGTCGGTGAAATGTCTATAGGTGTCAAAGAAATCTCATCGAGTGCTGAAGACACGGCTCGTATAGCTGTAGAAGCATCTACTAAGTCCGAAGCGGGTATGGTTACGGTGGAAGAGGCGGTTGCTCATATTCAGAAGGTGAATAATGAGAGTGAGGCCATGGCTGCTGTCATTCAGGATCTTCGAGCGAAAAATGAAGAGATTGTTGAGATTGTGGCCGAGATTACCAACATCGCCAAACAGACCAATATCCTTGCCTTGAACGCATCCATTGAAGCTTCAAGAGCAGGTGAACAAGGTCGAGGCTTTGCTGTCGTTGCCAATGAAGTAAAATCGCTAGCCAACAATTCGGGCAGTGCAGCTGAACGTATTAATGAACTTATGCGTGAGATGCAAGAGAAAACGAATGCGGTACAGTCTACCTTTGCCCGTACAGGAGAAGGCATGATTAAAGGTACGCAAATGATTACGGAGGCGGGAGAGGCCTTCCAAAATATCCGTAGCGCCGTGCAGTTGGTTGCTGCACAAGCTGGAGAAGTGTCGGCAGCTTCCCGTCAGATTGATGGAGGCATGAGTCATGTGTCCAAGGAAGTGAACGCCACCATTGAATTATCCAATCAAATTGCCTCAGGAACCGAAGATGGTTCAGCTGCTGCGCAGGAGCAGCTGGCTACGATGGAAGAGGTTGCAGCTTCTTCTGCGGCATTGTCTCGCATGGCTGAAGATCTGCAAAGCCTGATTGAGAAATTCAAGTTATAGTTCAATAGCATTTCTCGAAGGAGACTGTGGGGGTGAAACCCTTCAGTCTTTTTCTCGTTGGTGATTTATCGTTAATCAATGGTTTATGAACGCTCGGAACGGATCTGTTCTGTAAAAGTGAATCTGTCTCTCCCTGAATGTCTTATCCTGTGATATATTTCTAAATTAAAAGTAATCCGCAAGATGTGGATGACATGGAGAGGGGATGAACCGGATTTGGATAAATCCATACCACTGACATCCGGGCCCGCAAATACCGAAGAGGTGTTGGATGATGCTTCATTTATGCAAGGGGTTAAGGACTGTATTCCAACACTGCTTGGATATTTAAGTATTGGGTTTGCAGCAGGTGTCATTGAAATAACGGCAGGCTTAAGTTTGGCGGAAACGGCTCTGCTCAGTCTGATTGTATACGCTGGATCGGCTCAGTTTATTGCCGCAGGCATGCTTGCCTCGAGTGGTTCAGCGACTGCTATCATTTTCACCATATTCTTCGTGAATCTTCGCCATCTGCTGCTGAGTGCAGCCGTATCACCGTACTTTCGTCATCTGACGCCGCTTAAAAATATGTGGATCGGCTCGCTGCTTACCGACGAGTCCTTTGGCGTGGCGATGACGCGAGCGATTGGCCGGAAAACGTTGAGTGAGCGCTGGATGCACGGTCTGAACATTACAGCATACCTGAATTGGTTTGTGGCGAATATGGCGGGGGCTTACTTTGGACGCTGGATAACCAATCCCGAGCGGCTCGGACTTGATTTTGCCCTGCCTGCAATGTTTATTGGTCTGGTTGTGCTTCAGCTGATGCAGCGCAAAAATAAAAAATTACACATCAATGTGGCGATCATCGCCGTTGTCTGTGTAATCTTCGCCAGCATGGCTTCACTTGGCAGCATGAGTGTCATTGTGGCTGCGGTCATTGCGGCAACGATGGGAGTAGTGATGGAACGATGGAAGTAAGATGGGATGTATTCTGGATTATAATGGGTTCGGCTTTGTTAACGTTCATCCCGCGCGTATTGCCGCTCATGCTGTTCAGTAAAATACAGATTCCGATGTGGCTGTTACGCTGGCTTGAATATGTACCCGTGGCGGTCATGGCGGCACTGATTGGTCAGGAACTGTTTATGGCGGACAACCAGTTGTTGCCGATTACACATAATCCAGCTTTGTGGGCAGCACTGCCTACGATTGCTGTAGCCATCTGGACACGAAGTCTGCTCGGAACCGTACTTGTCGGTATTGTTGCAATGATGATTTTGCGGTACTTGATGGGATAATATACGGGGCCTTTATTGGATCAGGTAAATCCTTCGCTCTAACGGTTAATAATGTTCTATAGGATCGTAATAGAGCGAAGGGAGCTAAATCCATGAGCAACTCGAAGCACAGAATATTGATTACGGGAGCAGCGGGAATCATTGGTCGCAGTCTGCTGGAGGGACTGAGGGGAAAGGGCAAGTATGACATTGTGGCTGCCGATCTTCATGATGATCCTCAAGCAGGAATTGTAGCGATGGATGTGACTGACGGAGAACGACTGAAAGAGCTGATGCAGGGTGTTCAGACGGTGCTGCATATTGCATGGGCCAAGGATGAAGAAGACTTTCTGGGCAAAGTCCTGCCAATCAACGTTACAGGGGCCTACCATGTGTATGAAGCTGCACGGTTGAACGGTGTACAGCGGGTTATTTTTGCGAGTTCAAATCATGCGACAGGATTTTATCCAACAGGTGAGGATATCGAAGTGGATGATCCATATCGGCCAGATAGTCTCTATGGGCTCAGTAAATGTTATATAGAGCTGCTTGGCAGATATTACGTGGATAAATATGATTTGTCGTCATTCAATATTCGAATTGGCAACTTCTCGGGCGATGCACATCCGCATTCTGAGCGTTCCGCACACATTTGGATATCACCAAGAGATATGGTACAGCTTGCCGAGTGCTGCATTGAGGCGGATTCGAGCATGAAATACGTTAATCTATATGGAACTTCAGCGAATACGGACAATTATTATGATATTGGATATCTGGAACAGATGATTGGGTACCGCCCGGAGGACGATGCAGCAGAGCTATGGGAAGAAGCGAAACGTAAGGGAACGCCGGATAAGCAGGATGAGACGGAATATCAGGGCGGAGGATATGTCGCGAAGGACCCGAAATCCTGAAATCCTGAAATCTTAAAGACCTGCAACGTCTCAAGACGTGGAGAACTACGGGTGACTTTGTAGGAAGTACAATGCGGAGAGTTAACTGAAAAGTACCGTTCTGAAAACGCTATTTTCTATTGCGTCCGAAAGGGATAAAATGGAGACTGCAGGGTTGAGGTTTTCATTTTACATACAGGAAGGAACGGTTTTGATTATGAGTACACATTCATCCGTTATACTTTTTCAGGGAGATTCCATTACAGACGGCGGAAGATCGCGCAATGACGATCCGAATCATTTTCTCGGGCATGGCTATGCTTATCTGATCTCAAGCAAACTGGGTGTGGAACTGGCAGCCAAACAGCCAACGTTCTACAACAGAGGAATTAGCGGGGACCGCGCTTCTGATCTTTATGCACGTTGGAACGAGGATACCTTTAGTCTGAAGCCGGATCTGATTAGCATTCTAATTGGTGTTAATGATGCATGGCGTACCATGAATGGCGAACCTAGTGGAGTGACGGATCGTCTTGGACGTGCATATCGTCATTTGCTGGAGGAAACACGGGAAGTAATGCCGAATACCGGGCTGATTTTAATGGAGCCGTTCATTCTTAAAACGGGAGCTACAGTGGAGCTTTGGGATACTTGGCAGGCGCGTATCGGGCAGTATCAAAATCTGGTCCGTGAACTCGCAAGTGAGTTCGGGGCGGTCTGGGTACCTTTGCAGCAAACGTTCAACGATGCTCTCGAACAAGCTGACGCAGCCTACTGGTTATGGGATGGTGTGCATCCAACCGCAGCGGGTCATGAGCTGATTGCCCGTCAATGGCTGTCCGTTGTACAGAATTCTCCACTTGCGATTGGTTAATAGAATTAGAAATATCCAGTTTGAGCTAAAAAGCTGAATGCAACGAGGAACCCTGAGGGGTTCTTCGTTTTTTTATATTGGGACAGGAATTCTGTGGTTAATTTGGTTGGATATGATGGATAACTCTTCAAATGTACAGCATTATCCGGTAAAATGAAATCGGTTACATATAATGAAGGTTTCGTATTCCATATAGATTAGGGTGAATTCAATGGAAAACACCAATCAAAGTAAAGTCAGCTCCATCTGCATCCCGGATTCTACGGTCATTCAGCAGGCAGTACATCGGATGGTACGAGACAGAAATAGGAGTCAGCAGCTTCTGCTTGCTTCAGCAGCACCCTCAATCTGCTCTATCAATGCCATTGGAAAGGCATTATTGCAACCAGAGCTAGCTTCTTTTTACACAGATCTGAGCAGCTATGGGGAACGTGCTCTGAACGAAAGCTTGCCTTCGCTGTCATTCGGTCTTTATCGGAAGTTTGGGGATATAGGGGAACGAAAGTTGTATGAGGATGCGTACTTTGAACGCAGGGGAAATCTGGCGGCAATAGCGCTGCTTGCAGTGGATTCGAATGCGCCGAGATGGATAGAGACATTGGAAGATATGTTGTGGGATGTGTGTGGTGAGTATACATGGTGTTTGCCTGCACATTTGGGTTCGGGGGGAGTGGAACAGGTCAACGGTAATATTGATCTGTTTGCCGCGGAGACGGTACATATGCTGGCCGAAATCGTGACGATTCACGCGGATCGATTGGACGCACGTATCATCCAGCGGATTAGGGCTGAGGCCGAGCGGCGCATCTTCACACCGCTCTATCGGGAACAACGTACCTATCACTGGCAAGATGCAGAGCATAACTGGTCTGCTGTGTGCAGCGGATGCTGTGGCATGGCTGGACTATTACTGCTGGAGGAAGAAGCGATTCTGACGGAATCGGTTGGTCAGGCGATTCGATCCATGCAGGCATTTCTGAGTGGATATGGCATGGATGGTGGCTGTGCAGAAGGCATTGGTTACTGGGTGTATGGGTTCGGCTATTTCGTCTATTATGCCGACATGCTACGCGAATACAGTAAAGGTGAGTTGGATCTGCTGAATGGTTCAAAGATAGCGGCGATAGCAGCCTTCCCACTGCGGGTTCATCTGTCGGGGGGAACCTTCGTGAATTATTCGGATAGTGCGGAGCAGCAAGAGATTCCTTCGGGCTTGCTTTCACTTCTGGCATCTCGTTTCGGTATACAGATCGATCTGCCGTTTCATATTCCTTTGTTTACCGATGATCCCTGTCATCGTTGGGCTCACCTGCTGCGCAACGTGATGTGGAGCAGTCCGGCAATGTACCTGCAAGAAGCGGGGGGTGTTCCGGCGGAACGAGGGATTATTTTGGAAGATTTAGGCTGGATGATTGCGAAGGGAGCACTTGATTCTCCAAGCGCTGAACTTACCGGAGATAAACCTCTCGCTGTTGCTTTTTCCGTCAAGGCGGGGCATAACGATGAACCCCATAACCATAATGATCTGGGGCAATTTATGATTCATTGTGGTGGCGAAAACATTCTTTGTGATCCGGGAGCAGGGCTGTATACACAAGCCTATTTTGCTCCGGGCAGAGAGCGGTTGTTCCACATTAGTTCGGCCGGGCATAGCGTGCCGCGGATTGAGGGGAAGGAGCAGAGCTCAGGGCGCGAGGCGCAAGCACAGATTCTTGAGGCGACGGTTTCGGACGATGACCGTACACTGGATGCCTGCTTGGAACTGACAGCAGCTTATCCTGAAGCAACTTCGCTCGCTCGTTATACACGCCAGCTGCATTGGAGCGGTTCTGCTAATGATGCCGGGAGCGTAGCAGAACTGCGTCTGAAGGATCGATTTCAATGGAAAAACAGAGCGGCGTCTTCATCAAGCACGTTAAATTCGGTGGGCGAATTGAATCGGTCGAATGTGACGGAACGGTTTATGAGCAGAAAGGTACCTGAGATCGTACATGAGGGGCAGATTCAATGGCATGGCGAACGAGCAACGGTCTGTATGACGTATGATGCAAACCAATGGCAGGCTGACATAGAGATCATTAATACGGTGGATCATGACAATGTGCCAGTTACATTCTATCGGACATCACTTGAATGGCGAGAGCAGTCGGATAACTCCAGTGCGGGAAGTGATGAAACCGATCTGCTGGAGACGATGTGTGAGCTGAAATTCACGATTGAACCAAAGTGAAAGATGGAGGTGAGCATACGTGAGTAAGTATACAGCCGCATCAACGTATCCATGGAGAGATGCTCTCGAAAATTATCGTACACTGGCGGAAAAGGCGGGGCCTGCCCCATCAGATGGTTGGAATCAGGCTCGCAAATTGGCCCTTGTGGAGAGTGTTGTTCGGGCTTATACACCTTACCAGGACAGTAGTGGCGCCATTATTGATCCGTTCTCGGAGGCCGAGCGATATTATTCCACACCAGCATATGCAATGGCTGCATCGGTTCTTGTTCAAGCGGGACATATGGACCTGCTTGCTTCGGCCGCATCGGCCCTGTCACACAGTATAGATGTTGTTGTGAAGGGTTGTGCACCGGATCATCACCCGGACTTTTTCCCCGTGTTGATGATGAGAGCTTACATCCTGTTGAAGCCGCATATGCCTGAGCAAGCAAAGGTCTGGGCAGAGGCTCTTAAGAAGATACAGCCAGAACAAGATTATGTTTTTACAATGAGAAAAATGAACAATCCCAATCGCATGATTAACTGGAACGCCATCATGATCTCGGGAGAATATCTGCGCTTGAGGGAACATCTCGCCAGTGAGGGTACGGATTGGATGGACCGTTATCTGAATCTGTATCATCTGCCACGATTTACGGCGCTTGGACTATATCAGGACGGGCCGCTGGATCGACCCAATTGTCCATTTTCCTATGATATTGCAACGCGCTATCATCTGGATGTCATGCTTGAAGCGGGTTATGAGGGGGCCTGCGCTGGTGAGTTAAAGGAACAATTACGTCATGGTGCATTCAGTACACTGCTTACACTGTCACCGCTGGGGGAGATTCCTCCGCGTGGACGCAGCTCCCAACATCAATGGAATGAAGCGGCTGCAGCCTACGTATGTTCTGTCCATGCAACACAGGCTTTACAGACTGGAGATCGGGTGATGGCTGGAGCGTTCGCTCGTGCGGCCAATCGGTGTTTCGAAGCTGTGGAGCGTTGGAAGATGGAAGATGGGCGTCTGAAAATTGTTCGGAACGAGTATGCGCCTGATGCACGTCATGGCTACGAAATCTATACGAATCATACGGGTTATAATCTGTGGACGGCAGCAGCGCTGGCCCATGCCTGCCTTAGCGATCCTGGTGAAGATGTAACGGAAATATACCTTCCTTCCGAGTTAGGCAACCGGGTGTTGCAGACCGATGGATGGTTTGAAACGATCATTGCCTCGGTACCAGGTCAACAAATGATTCTGCATACAGCTATGAATGATCCATACACGGTTCCCGGTCTCGTGCGCATACAACAGGCGGGATTGTCAGGGCTGATCGGTCCATCCGCTGCTGGACATGCGCAATCTGGATTCACAGAGTTTGCGGAAGGGGAAGTTAGTCCGCTGAGCTATTGTCCTGTCTGGAAGACGGCAGATGGGAACTGGCACAGTCTTGCCGAGGGCATTCCGTCAGGTGCTGATTATGACCGGGATGCCGGGATTAATCCTGCCGATGGCGGAGGTTCGATTTTGCTTGAAACGGTAGATCGAGAGGTCCGAGATGATTCAGCCTCCCCAGAGGAAAATGACGGGAAGCATCAGGAACAGGCCAATGCATTTACAGTGACATGGCTCGGCCCACTAATCGGACTCGATTCACTGCGCACCCGTTATGTACAGCAGGCTGATTTACTTACTGTGACATATGAATTCGACGGTGAGCTTGAGGCTGTCGGAGCACTCATTCCATTGATGTTCAGTGACGGCCGCGAGCAGGCTGTCATCACTCATTCCAAGCAGGCTGTGCGCAGCGAGTACCGGGGAGCTTATGTGGAATCCACTGTGCTGGATGAAGGAGCCATCATTCAGCTCAAACCACAGCCGGTGGCATCACGCAATGGGCTGCTGAAGGAAGCACGAATGGAAGTGAGCGGCGTGCGAATTATAACGTTTACGATCAGATTGGGTGTAGTGACATGAGTCTGTTCCGATATCTATATCAGGTCAGATGCGTGGGCATGGATTCTTAATTGGAGATATATCGCAATGATATTGGGGAAGAGCTACGGAAGATGTGTTGTGTTAGAGCTGGATGTAATAAAAAGAGGTAGGTATCGATTAGAGGAGGCATAGGTTTATGAATACATCAACATCCGTGAAATGGCTGGAGGAAGCATGGCGGCAAGGAGCGGCCAAAACGATTCGCAACGCGAAGCGCATCAAGGATACATTTCCGCACACTGCCCCGCAGGGCATATATGACCGGAATGATCCCGAATGGTGGACCGCCGGCTTCTGGCCGGGGTTGTTATGGCTTGTCTATGGCGAGTCGCCGGAAGACGAAGCTGTCGCTCCGTTATCCCGCATTGCCGAAAGTTGTGAGCGGCAATTGGAAGGTTGTCTGCGTGATCCCGAATCGGTGGATCACGATCTCGGGTTCATCTGGCTGCTTAGTGGCGTAGCCAACTACCGCCAGACCGGCAGCGCAGATGGCCGGCGGCGAGGAATGCTCGCCGCCAATCTGCTCGCTGCCCGCTTTAACGTGCGCGGTGAATTCATCCGCGCCTGGAACTTCAGCTCGTCAACCATGGATACGCGCGGCGTAGCCATCATTGACAGCATGATGAACCTGCCGCTGCTCTACTGGGCTTCCGAGCAGAGCGGCGACCCACGCTTCCGCTGCCTGGCGGAAGCGCATGCGGACACCGTGGCGCGCGAATTCGTCCGCGCTGACGGGTCCATCTGCCATGTGGTGGAGTTCGATCCACTCACGGGGCAGAAGCTGCAGGAGCATGGCGGGCAGGGCCATGCGCCAGGTTCCGCCTGGGCGCGGGGTACCGCCTGGTCGTTGCACGGGTTTGCGCTGTCTTTCCGGTATACGGGCGAAGCCCGCTATCTGGAGACAGCGGAGCGGGCGGCCGATTTCTTCCTCGCCATGCTTGGCGAAGAGATCGTGCCGGTGTGGGATTTCCGCGCACCTGCCGAGCATCAGGTGGCGTGGGACTCGTCCGCTTCGGCGATTGCCGCAAGCGGCCTGTTGGAGCTGGCGAAGCTGTCGCCGCGCGGCGAGGAATATGCAGCCGCGGCAGAGCGTATCCTCCGCGGGCTGCATGAGAACTACAGCTCCGGTGAGACGGCAGCGGAAGAAGGTCTAATTATGCAGGGCACGGTGCATTATCCAGAGGGTCGTGGCTTGAATGTGCCGATTATATACGGCGATTATTTCTATATGGAGGCGCTGGCGAAGCTGCGTGGCCGCCCGGGTTTATTTTAGAGAAACGAGAATCAGGGAATCAGGAATGTCACACTTCAAGCGGCGAGTATGCGTGAGTTGCATGAGTAGGCGACCCACCATACAGCCGTTCGAGTGTGCCTGCCTCCTAGTGGGAAAGGGTATTCCTGTCTTGGAGGCGGAGCACACCCTTGGTCTCAGACCGATTTATTTTCGATGCCGGGTGTGCGTCTTAAGATGACAAAGTCGGCCGAGGACTGGTCGGGATATCGCTGAGGAATAATTTCATGTACTTTGAATTCGGGATAGTCGAACAGATAGTCAAAAATATTTCGGTCCTGAATGGTGCTAACTCCTGGATTACCGTTTTCTTTCAAACGAGTGTACAACACAACCCACCCTGACGAAGAGTGCAGAATGTCGTAGAGTGTATTGCGAAAATCCGTTTCATCCGTAATATGATAGAGCACATCCAGACACACGGTGAGATCAGCTTGAAGGAAACCGCGGTTAATCCACAGACCTGGTGTATATAACATGAAACTCTTGGAGGTATCGTTAGCAAACTTGGAGGCGCATAGACGCACCGACGAGCCGGCTACATCGACACCTAGATACGTATTATAGTTCATATATTGCAGTTGATTGCCATCCCCGCATCC
The DNA here is from genome assembly GCF_028771845.1 of Paenibacillus marchantiae. NCBI lineage: Bacteria > Bacillati > Bacillota > Bacilli > Caryophanales > Paenibacillaceae > Paenibacillus > Paenibacillus marchantiae. The sequence goes on from NZ_CP118270.1 coordinate 1,541,277, forward strand.
AAATTCAATGACGCTGGAAATACCCTCACGCTGAATCAGTCCATTTACGACCTCTGCCTTGAATTCAGCCAGTACGCCATACGAACCCCTTCCGGATGTCTCGCCTGAGCTATACGTTTGTTCCCAATATCCTTTGTAGTCAAAAGGCTGACTCATGTTTCTCCCCCGATCATATAAATGAATTCAAAATAGTGACTATACATAGGTTATGCGTAATATTTGCAGGTATGAATCAATTGGAAATCGATAGTTCGGATGAATGAATTCCACGAAATCCCCTGAAAATTCCCTGAAAGTCTAAACATCTGGAAAGAACTTGCCGACATTAAACTAAGGAACAAAATGAAAAGAATCGGGGGGAAATGATGTTAAAGCCAAGATTGACCAAGTACATGGTGATGATGCTGGTATTGGTGCTGAGTATTTCCAACGTAGGCTTGGCCGCTGCGGCAGATAAAGAACTGTCCAAAATTGTAGTTTCCAAAAATGAGCTGTCGCTCGAAGTGGGTGATTCCAGTTCGGTTACGGTGACAGGAGTATATACCGACAATACATCGGCTAACGTAACCATCAGTTCTTCCTGGAGTAGCAGTGATACTTCGATAGCGACTGTATATAATGGTGCCATTACTGCCAAAAAGGAAGGTACGGCAACCATTACAACGTCGTATCTGTCTCAGAGTCAAACGGTTCAGGTGAATGTAACCAAAAAGGTTAAAGCCCTTTCCAAAAACGTGCAGTCCCTGGACTTGCGCACAGGGGATAGCAAAGACATTATTTTGACAGCAACTTACAGTGATAATACGACGAATGCAGATGCATCCAAAGTAGCTGAATGGTCATCCGATGACGAGAAAGTGGCAACGGTTGTGAATGGTAAAGTTACTGGACAAAGCGCCGGTACAGCTGTCATCACAGGTAAAGTCGGCAGTCAAAGCGTGACTGTGGATGTTAATGTTGAGGTTGTTAAACGTGTGGATGTGGACAAGAAGCAGGTCAATCTGCTCTTGAACAAAAGCGAAACTGTAAAATTGACAGCCACCTATCCAGATGGCACAACCAAAGATGTAACGGATCTGGCAGAGTGGACGTCAAGTAATGAAAAAGTAGCAGATGTATTAAAAGGTGAAATTACAGGATACTCCGCAGGTTCTGCTAAGATTACAGCCAAATACGGAACGAAATCCGTATCCGTAGATGTGGATGTTGATCTGACAAGCAAACTGAGTGTGGAGAAACAGAGCATTTTCTTCCGTTTGAGCGAGTCCAATAAAACGGCAAATGTAGTATTGACTGCCTCTTACCCGAATAGCGCTGATGTAAATGTAACGGATCAAGCGACATGGACATCCAGCAACGAGAAGGTAGCGACGGTATTCAAGGGACAAGTTACAGCCATTGGTGCGGGTTCTACGACAATTAAGGCAACGTATAGCGGCAAAACAGTGGAAATCACGGTTGACGTTGATACAGCAAGATATCTGGATATTGCGGGTGTCGAAGATAAACTGGCTATGAGTGTTACAGGTGATAACAAAACCAAGAAACTGGTAGCCAATGCAGAATATATTGATGCAAGTACAGAAAACGTAACTTCCAAAGCAACTTGGACATCCAGCAATGCGGATGTTGTATATGTATCTGGCGGCGAGCTGATCGCCTATAAATCTGGAACAGCGACCATCACTGCGGCATACGGCGGCAAAACCGTTAAATTCACAGTGAATGTAGACGTTCCAGACAAGTATGAAATGGACAAGAAAAAAGGTTCTGTAGCCATTGGTGGTACATTATCTGTGAAAGTATTGGCCGTATACGGTGATACATCCAAAGACGTGTCCGAAGATGCGGATTGGAGCAGCAGCAGTGAGAAACTCGCTGAAGTGGACAGTAAAGGTGTCGTGACGGGTATTGTAACAGGTAAAGTAACCATCACAGCCAAAATTGAAGGTAAAACGTTAACTTTGCCTGTTGAAGTAGGCATGGCTAGTGGGCTGGAGGCAGATGTGAACTTTGTGGTGTTGTCCTCCAAGGAAACACAGCAAATCGTACTCACAGCAACGGATGAAGATGGCTTGACCAAGGACGTGTCATCCGATGCAACATGGAAATCAAGCAATTCCCGCGTAGCCGACGTGAAAAAAGGGGTTATCACTGCGAACAGCAGCGGTAAAGCCAATATCACGGCTGAATATGGTTCCAACAAAGTGACCATTCAGGTTGAAGTGGACGTTATTTCACGCATTGAAGCATCCGAACCGGCTCTTTCCCTGAAAACCGGTGATTCCGCAGATCTTACGGTTACCGCATATCTGAGCGATGGCAGTGAGCGTGATGTCACGGACAAAGCGGAATGGAAAACCAACAGCTACAAAGTAGCTCAGGTAACCAAAGGTAAAGTAAAAGCGACAGGTTCAGGTAAAGCAAAAATTACAGCGAAGTACGGCAGCAAGACGGTAACCATTGCAGTCGATGTAGATACACTGAAATATTTGCAAACCGATAAAGTAACCCTGACCATGAAGCCTGGTGACAAAGCAACTCTGGTTGCTACAGCAACGTATGCCGATGGCAGCGAAGCGAACGTATCCAAGCCGGCACTGTGGAAATCTTCCCGTATAGCGACAGCATCGGTGAAGGATGGAATAATCCAGGCCAATGGCAAGGGTAAGGCAACCATTACTGTAACTTACGCAGGTGTGAAAACCAAAGTAACTGTAGTCGTTGAAGCGAAATAATATCTTCAAGTACGAAGGTAAAACAAGCAATTTTATGTACGGTGATGACAGCTTAAATGCTGGCATCACCGTTTTTTAATGGGAAAAACACAAAAGAACTAACAATACAAAAAAGAAACGCCCCGGCACTTGTGCATATATCCATACTGGATATAAAAACACAATGTTCCAAGACGTTCCCCGAATCTAAATAATCAATGAATTACATCGTATGAGACAGAACCAGCGCACCGTATGCAAAAGCAATGACGATGAGGATGGCTGGATGCAGCTTGGTCTTGGTCATGACCCAAAGCGAGATCCCTGCAATGATCAATGTCTGCCAAATGCCGATGGAATTGGTGGATACCTGACCGAATTCCCATGTAAGTAAGATCATAAGTACAGCAATAACCGGTTGTACGAGCAACGTCATCCCTTTCACCTTTGGTGAAGTGCGATGCTTGTTCAGTAAACGAAGCAGCAGAATTAACGCGACAGCAGAAGGTACAACTGTGGCAAAACTGGCGATGAATGCGCCAAACCAGCCAGCTACCTGATAACCGACAAATGCGGCAATTTTGGTCGCGATTGGACCGGGAAGTGCATTGCCGATAGCGAGTACATCACCGAATTGCTCGGTGGTCATCCACTTGTAGTGGTTGACCACTTCCTCCTGCATTAACGGAATGGAGGCGGGGCCGCCCCCGTATCCCAAGATATTGGCTACAAAAAATCCCCAAAACAATTCCCACCATGTCTGAAGCATCGCTTAGGATACCCCCTTGTCGGAATCGCGTTTGGATTTGAAACGCTGGACCACATCCAGATGGAAGACGCCATATCCGAGGAAGACGGCAATCACAATACCGGGGTGAATATCCAGCAGCTGCAGCAGTACAAATGTAAGGACACCGAACAGGGCGGCAAAGGTTGTACCGAGTCCCTTCCATGCTTTCTTGGCGAATTCGTATGCCATCATGCCGAGCATGACAAAAATGACCGGGCGAACAGCTGCCACCATGCCTGCTACGATTTTCGATTCGCGCAGCGCGTACATGGAACCAAGCAGCGCAATGATGGCGATGCTCGTCGGCAAAATGTGGGCCAGGACCGACACAATAGCGCCCAGCACGCCCTTCGTTTTATACCCGAGATACGCGGCCATCTTGGTAGCAATGGGACCAGGCAGAGCGTTGGCAATGGCCAAAATCTCGCCAAACTCATCATCGCTCACCCACTTATAGCGGGTAACGGCTTCATAACGGATCAGCGGAATAACCGAGGGGCCGCCGCCATATCCCAAAATTCCGGTTCGTACCATCCCAATGACGAGACCGTTGTAATCTTTCCAACTCATGCTGATTTCCTCCTAGAGTCTCATGCCCATTCGGCTTTTATATCGTTTTAACAACAGCTGTGATTCTACCTTGACGATGCCTGGCATCTTGTAGAGCTTCTCCAGCAGGAACTGCTCCATCTCTTCCATATCTGCAAAAATTCCATGCATGTGCAGGGTACTCGGGCCTGTCATATGATAGAGGCTGGTTACTGCGGGTTCTTCGTCCAGTTTCGCGGCTACTTCATCCAGGAATAGCGGTTCTACATCGACATTGAAAAAGGCAGAGACCTGGAGTCCAACTTTGCCCGGATTAATAACCACGGTGAAGCGTTCAATGATTCCCTTTTCGGATAAGGCATTAATGCGGGCCTGAACGGCCACACGGGACAAACCGATCTGTGCACCCAGATCGGTGTAGGATATCCGGCTATTTTGGTGAAGGGCGGCAATGATTTTACGATCGATTGCATCCAGATTGTGCATTTGCGGGATTTCTCCACCTTTGGAGGAGCGTTTCTCTGACATGATTGACCATCCTTTTTTTTAACTATATAGAATAAAGAATTATGATAGAATCTACGTACAATTTGTATGCAGCATTCATATTTTAATGACGAATCGTAATTGGAGTCAATATATTTATTGTAAATGTTGAATTTATCCGATTCAAAGCTTTCATTTTGTCATTTTTACCAATCAGAGATGATGAATGGGAGCAGGATGCAGGCATGAATCGAAAAAGAGACTGTTCACGGAGCACATCCGTAAACAGTCTTCTATATAAAGTACAGGTTGAAGCGACTTAATGAAAAGTTTTGGGTAGACAAAAGGTAACTACAGTTCCTTCGCCAGGCTCCGAAGATACTACAAGTGTACCTCCGGCTCCACGAGCGCGCTCCTCCATGCTAAATAGACCAACACCGTTACCAGCCGTCGTACTGTTGAACCCTGCGCCTTGGTCCACGATCTTCACAACGGTTGCCTCTTCCGAATCTTCCACCGTCACATGTGCTTCTGACACATCGGCGTACTTGGCTACATTGGTTAACGCCTCCTGGATAATGCGGTACATGGCGATCTCTCGGTTCATCTCCAGCCGTTTTCGCAGATTACATTCCAGCTCCACTTCAATCCCGTAGTGCCGGGTATAGTTCTCGATATACGTGCGAATGGCCGGAACGACACCAAGGTCATCCAGTACGGAGGGTCTCAGCTCCCATGCCATGCCGCGTACATCCTCCATAATGCCCGTAACTTGTTTTCGCAGTGCTTCCACACCAGATTGAGGTTGGTCCACCAACAGACGATCCATCTGAATAACAAGAGAGAAGAGACTCTGTCCAATGCCGTCATGCAGCTCACGCGAGATGCGACGCCGCTCCTCTTCCTGAATGTTCATGACCTGGGTCATCATCGTCTGTATCTCAGCTTCGACCCGCTTCAACTTGGTTACCTCACTGCGAACAGCCAAATACTGATAGGGCTCACCATCGTTATCGAGAAAAGGCACAATCGTTGTATTCACCCAATAATGGCTGCCATCCCTGGCACGGTTACGAATCTCTCCGTTCCACACTCGTCCGGAAGAGATGGTTTCCCACAGGTTTTTCATAAAATTCTTGCCGTGATAACCCGAATTAATGATCCGATGATCCTGGCCGATCAATTCTTCCCGATTATATTGTGAAATTTCGCAGAACTTGTCGTTTACATACTGGATCTTTCCTTTGCGGTCCGTGAGGGCTACAATGGACGACTCATCCAAGGCAAACTTCAGATCACTGAGCTGATGCAGGGAACCTTTCAGTCTGCTGCGAAATTCAGTATCTGTAATGTGACTGTCGATTTCCTCTAATAACTGACGCACAGGCTGGTCGGCAAATCCGCTAAGTCTGTTTTTACGTGTGCTACTCAAAGTTCAGCAACCCCTTTTTCATCGCAAACTTCACCAGTTCCGGTCTGGTTCGAAGGCCGAGCTTCTCCATCAGATTGCTTTTGTGGGATTCAACCGTTTTGACACTGATCACCAGATGTTCAGCGATTTCCTTGTTGGCGTAACCCTTGGCAATCCAGGACAAAATCTCTTTCTCTCGTTCGGATAACGTGTCATACGGTCCAGCGTTCTCCTGCTTCGCTTTGTCCAGGTATTCACTCATCAGCCGCTTGGTCGCACTCGGGTATAGATAGGCGCTACCTTCTGCTACGGAACGAATAGCGGCAAGCAATTCTTCATGCGGTGCGCTCTTGAGAATATATCCGGATGCTCCCGCGTGGATGGCGCGGAACAGATATTCTTCATCGTCATGCATGGTCAGGATCAAAATGGAGACATCCGGCATCAATTTCTTCAATTCAGCAGTAGCGGTCAGACCGTCTTTGCCTGGCGGCATGCTGAAATCCATTAAGACCACATCCGGCTTCAGTTCTTGTGCTTTGGCAATAGCTTCATCCCCATCGGCCGCGTCTCCAACAATATGTATATCATTCTTTCCGTCGAGCAGGGCAATCAGCCCGGAGCGTACAACTACATGATCGTCGACAACTAATAATTGAATCACATCATTTTCCTCCTGTCCGGTTCCACAGTTCTTTCTTTATCATACCAAAAAAGAAAGCCATTCAGAGGTTAATCTCTGAATGGCTTCGATTCTCTGTAAGTCCGTGTTACTTCCTATAAGGAAATAACAAGACTTCTTAACGTATTACAGACAACTATCTTTATCCGTACACTTTTGGCTGCAGCTGTATAGCGACCTGCTCGGTCTGACGGACCATCTCTGGTGAGAACGTGCAGGGTAATCTGCTGCCAAGGAGCAACACGGCGCCAGGAACACTTCCTTGCTGGAACACAGGCACCGCTATGGCACATACCAACCGCTCCGCAAGCATTAACGGGCAACGGCCGGGTGTATGCTCACCGGTGGATTGTGCATCAGATAGAGCGGTGCGTCCAGTTCGAAGCGCTGTGCCAACCAGATCTTGTCCGGGACGCATCTCCATGCGTTTCACACGTTCGTTACTGGCGCCGGATGTATATTTCCAGCGCAGCATCGTGCCGGACAGACAGGCCAGTCCGCAAAAATCGCTGGAGGTACTCAGGCGCAGGCCGTCGATCATCTCCTGAATGCCAGATGGCAGTTCATCATGCATGAGAGGACACTTCCTTTTTTGGAATCATACCGTACGTTACGGTGTAATCAATATCGTTATCCTGTGGTCAGGGAACATCTTAAAATAAGGGTATTTCGCTGTTGTTTCTATTGTAGCCCCTTTCTTCCGTGTTGTAATTCAGGGAAAACCCCTATTTCCGTTCTGCAATTTGCTGATCCTGTGTATGGACAGGCATTGAGGCCAGGAATGGCAAGGCTTTTTTCGATTACGGAGTCGTGAAGGGATCTCGTAAGTGTGATTTATCTCACAGAAAATTCAGGGAGTTTCCCCGTGAGGTTCAGGTAATCCCCCGATAACCCCCACGCTATATTCGCGGTATGATGGATACATAAGGAAACACCGAGGGGGACGATGGTAATGGGTACGGTATTTACAGAAAGAACAACCCAGGCGACACAACAAGAACAGACAGAGGCGAGCAAGATGACACGGGAGACAGGTGGAATCCTTTCGTTCGTGACAGCTGAACAGTGGGGCTTGATCGAGGCGAAGATGCAGCCAAAACGGGTAAAGTCGGGGTACAGTCTCTTTCTGGAAGGCGATGAAGCCGGATACCTGTACTACATTCGCTCGGGAAGAGTGAAGCTGACCAAGTCGACTGAGGATGGGAAAGAAATCATTTTATCGATTCAGCAAACCGGGGATCTGATTGGAGAGTTTGGCGGTATAGGCGGATTGACTCACAGCTACAGTGCAGAGATGGCAGGCAAAGGGGAGCTGGGGATTATCTCGCTCAGCGACTTGGAAAGTGTGCTCAGCAAACATGGTGATCTTGCCTTGAAATTCCTGCAATGGATGGCCCTCGCCCAGCGTATCACCCAGTCGCGTTTCCGTGACCTCTTGCTCTATGGCAAGGCAGGTGCACTCGCATCGACGCTCATTCGTGCCAGCAACTCGTATGGCAGAATTACGCCGGATGGCATCGTGCTCGACATGAAGCTGAATCATACCGAATTATCGGAAATGATTGGTGCCACGCGGGAGAGTGTAACGCGTATGTTGGGAGCATGGAAGGAACAGGGGACGCTGGACACCATGGATGGAAAGCTGATGATTCGTGACCTGGCAGCCTTACGCTGTATGTGCGGATGTCCTACATTTCCAAGCTGCCCGGTAGAGCTGTGCCGATTGTAATGAAAGCAAGTTGAATAGTAGTTTTACCTTCGATGGCGATTGGGGTCGTTACGGAGAAATCAAAAAAGCTGATGTCCGATTTACTCGGGATCAGCTTTTTGGCGTGGTTAAAATGTTTTTTTGTTGTAGGCACGCTTAACGTTCAACATTCGCGCTTACATACTCCTTTGAAAGAATCGAATATAGACACGAATCATGATATTCCCCTTTGTAAAACCAATGCTCTCGCATCAGACCTTCACGCTGCATACCAATCTTCTGCATAACCTTCTCAGAAGCCTTGTTGTTCGGGCGGCATTTCGCATAAATACGGTGTACGCCAAGTGTATTGAAGCCAAAGCCAAGCATCGCTCGGGCTGCTTCGGCAGCGTACCCTTTTCCCTGATAAACGGGATTGAGCACATAACCGATTTCTGCGTTCGTCTTTTCGATGTGAAGGCCAACACCGCCGATCAGAATGCCCTCCTTTTTCAAGCATATCGCCAGTTCAAAACCCTCTCGTGGTTGTGTTTGCTGTGAATTTAGCACAAATTCCACATAATCTCGCGTATCTTCTTCCGTATTAGGTCCCCATGCCGTATGCTGAGTAACTTCTGTCATGGATGTGTAGCTATGTATACTTTCCCAGTCTGTCTCCAGAATATCCCGGATGATGAGTCGTTCGGTCTCCAATTGCATAGCTATTCCCTCCTATATAAAGTGAACTAAAGAATATTTACACTTGCCACTTCGATGACAGAACAACCTTCCGATCGCTGTTATCCCCAGATTTTTTTGATTCCCTTTTTAAAAGGAGAAAATCCGGGGATAAAGGCGAACGCTCCGCTTCTTCAGGTTTTTTCTGTCCTCTCCGTTTCTCGTGTAAATGTTTAGTTCAATTATATAGTAAAACAAAAATAGCCCAATAACCGATTCGTGTAAAGAATGGGTTACGAGCTATGTAAGTATAAGCATGCTATTGTGGTTGTTTACATTCAACTGCGGGATAAGTATAAGCCAGCTTGCGAATAATTTCCTTTTGCCATTTAGTGTCACCCAGGTTGGTTGCCAGGTTCAGAAGATCCAAATAATCGTCAAGCTGCAGATCAGCCTTTTGCAGAGTTGTATTCATTCGATGTTCGTTCCCCTTTATCTATAAAATCGTTAAGTCATGTACAGTAGGCAGAAGACTTGAGACAAGCTCAAGAATGATAATCATTATCACAGTTATATTATCATTATGCAATGAACGATGTCAAAATGCAATGCCAAGGCTCGAATGTACTCAACTTTTTTTCGAAAAAAGGCTCATCCACAGCACATAGGGAATGTACACACCCAGGTATGCAGACGGATAAAGAAACCATCCATTCAACAGGAAATGGTGAATTTCTGTAGTGAACGTTGTCATATGGGCATTCGTAGCGTACACATCTCCGGCAATGACAGTCGCCGCACTATAGAAGCAGAGCAGGGCAAGTACATGGAAAACACGGGTCACCATCCGAGAGCGAAGCGCAACAAAAACCATAATCAGTGGAACAATCAGTAGGAGCAGAAGAAAAAGAAACTTCATCATACAGGTCTCCTTTGGGATACTTTTGTTAACCAGTATGGGCAATTGGTGGAATTTCCAAAAGTTTTTTCAAACATTTTACAAAAAGAAAGAGGAATTCAGCATATGAACGATTAAATTAAAGGTGGATAACCCATTATCAGGTAATTACGAGGAGGAGAAGGCAAGTATGAAGAAAGCGATATGGCAGCATTGGATCGGGGCATTCCTGATCTTCATCATGATGGCGACGGCATTGCTTCAACCTGGTTCACAAGGTCCGGTACAGGCCGCTGCAGCACCTATTACGGTATCGCAGGCCATCGCTGCCCAGAGTGGCGGAGCAACGGCAACGGTGGAAGGATATATTGTTGGACATGCCACCGGTTCGCTTACAGCCAAGTTTACATCTCCTTACGCCAATGATTTTAACTTCCTGATTGCAGATTCAGCGACAGAGAAGACTAACGCGAAACTGCTCGACGTGCAGATTCCAGCGTCGTACCGCTCGCAATATGGACTGGCTACCAACCCGAATCTTGTGGGGCAGAAGGTTATCATAACCGGAACACTTGGCGCATATAACAGTTATGCCGGAGTTAAGAATCCTACCTCAATCGCACTCTCCTCTGGAACAACCAATCCTGATCCTGATCCAAGCACAACGCTGCCGGATGGTACAGGGAAGAAAGTATTATTCGATAACACGCATGCTCAGACAGCCGGGGCTGCGGACTGGGTTATTGATGGGGCATTTTCGGACTTTGCGAATGGTTTGCGAAACGCGGGCTTTACCGTGGATCAGCTGGATCGCAGCATCCCGTATACCTTCGGTGAGCAAGCCATCACCTTTAATAAATTGAAAGATTATGATGTCTTCGTTATCGGCGAAGCGAACGTGCCTTTCAAAGCGACAGAGCAGGCTGCACTGCTGCAATATGTACAGAATGGTGGCAGTGTCTTCTTCATTGCCGACCACTACAACGCAGACCGGAACAAAAACCGTTGGGATTCCTCCGAAGTATTCAACGGCTATCGCCGTGGTGCATTCTTGAATCCGGCCAAAGGCATGTCGTCAGCAGAAGCCGAGTCTCCAGCCATGCAAGGTGTGACCAGTTCCGACTGGTTGGCATCCAACTTCGGTATTCGTTTCCGCTACAACGCACTGGGAGATGTTAATGCAACCGATATCGTCGCACCTTCGCAGTCGTTCGGCATTACAACCGGCGTAAGCGCAGTAGCCATGCATGCTGGTTCCACGCTTGCCATTATTGACCCGAACAAAGCCAAAGGTCTGGTGTATGTACCTAGTGGGGTTTCCAAATGGGGCAACGCGGTAGATCAGGGCGTATACAATGGCGGCGGACGAGCTGAAGGAGCCTACGCAGCGATCGCCAAGATCGGAGGAGGTAAAGCAGCATTTATCGGCGACTCCTCACCTGTTGAGGATGCTACTCCAAAATATTTACGTGAAGAAACAGGTGCTGCCAAAACAACGTATGATGGCTTCAAAGAAGTGAATGACGGTGTATTCCTTGTGAATACAGTGAAATGGCTTGCAGTAAAAGAAAGCTACACAAGTCTGTCTCAGGTGTCTGGACTGACATTGGATACGCCGACAAGTCTGCTTGCAATTGAAGCGCCGGCTTCTTCCACCGAGCCGCAAACCGAACCATGGGCTACACCGGCTGCAGGCTACAAATGGTACGATCCTACAACGTTTAAGGCAGGATCGTACGGCAAAGCGCAGTAAGATTAGCAGTAAGGAAAATATACGGAAAATCGGCCTGTTCGCCACAATTGCGGACAGGCTTTATTTTGCATAAATGCCCGGAGCAGAGGGAAACGTATGGGTAATTATGAATGATGAGTGAGATGCCAAGGTGAGGAGGAAGACCATGATGAATCGGCAAGCAGACTGCGACAGCTCGACCATGAGGCAGAAACTCAAAGGGGACCTCCATCGTGTGGCAGATCGAATGAACAAGACGTTATCCACCTTTGACCATGACAGTGTGTGTCTGCTGGGCCAATTTGCGGAGATTCGGGCCGAGATCAAGCAGATCGAGGTGCTGGCTTCTTCCTTTTATCTGGATTGTTATCTGTCTCCCTTCACGGAGAAATTTGCCGAACTGACTGCCAGTGTACAGCATTTGTCGGATCGCAGATATGGTGCGCTCATTGTAATTGAACGGGAAGTTCCGCTTGAACCAATTATCCACTCAGGGGTTGCAGTCGATGCCAGAGTCACGCATGCGTTGCTGGAATCGCTTTTTATACCGGGTGCACCTCTGCATGATGGGGCGGTGCTGATTCGGGGCAATCAGATTGTATCCGCGGGCAATGTATTGCCTTTGTCACAGGCCATTGCACATGAGCGGAAGATTGGCACACGGCATAGGGCTGCTCTCGGATTAAGTGAGCTGACGGATGCGGTTGTGCTGGTTGTCTCGGAAGAGACAGGTCAAGCTTCATTCGCCGTGGGAGGGGATCTGCATCCCATCAACGTGGTTGAAACCCTGCCATGATTACTGGTCGCTAGATTTTTTACCGATTCCATGCTGGAGTAAATGAACCTTTTTCCCTGCGAAGAGAGAAAGGTCTTTTTGTTACATCGTGATGTGGTTTTGCACAAACTTGATAATCATGGGTACAATAGAGGATGGAAGACGAACTGAAGAAGGCGAATTGATCGCAAAAATGGTTGGAGGAGACGGTTAACACATGAGCTGGTTTGATGCAATGGAACATCACGATTATGAGGAACTGGTACTGTGCCAGGATAGAGCCTCTGGTTTAAAAGCAATTATTGCTATTCACGATACAACACTCGGTCCTGCGCTGGGAGGCACACGGATGTGGACCTATGCTTCGGAGGAAGCTGCCATTGAAGATGCCTTGCGCCTTGCGCGGGGAATGACATATAAACATGCTGTATCCGGACTGAATCTAGGCGGAGGTAAAGCCGTAATTATCGGGGATCCGCGCCGTGACAAAAATGAAGCGATGTTCCGGGCTTTTGGCCGATACATTCAGGGACTGAACGGACGTTATGTCACCGCAGAGGATGTGGGAACGACAGAAGAAGATATGAATCTGATCTATCAGGAAACTGACTATGTTACAGGCATATCACCAAGCTACGGTTCCTCCGGTAATCCTTCCCCGGCAACAGCCTGGGGTGTATATCGGGGCATAAAGGCCGCAGCGAAGCAAGCATTCGGCACGGATCTGCTGGAAGGCAAAACCGTGGCTGTACAAGGTGTGGGCAACGTGGCGATGCGTCTGTGCAAATATTTGTACGAAGAAGGTGCGCAGCTGATCGTTACCGATATCCATAAGGATTCCGTGAAGCAGGCTGTGGATCAATTCGGTGCAAAGGCGGTGGACCCTACCGACATTACTGGAGTGGATTGTGATATTTATGCTCCATGTGCATTGGGCGGTACCATTAATGATGATACGTTGAAACAGCTTAAGGCCAAGGTTGTGGCAGGCTGTGCCAACAACCAGCTGCTGGAGCCGCGTCATGGTGACAAGCTGCATGAAATGGGAATCGTATACGCACCAGACTACGTGATCAATGCAGGTGGCGTAATTAATATTGCGGATGAGCTGAACGGCTATAACGCAGATCGTGCGTGGAGCAAGGTTGGGGAGATCTACAATAATCTGGAGAAAATCTTCGACACGTCACGGACCGAAGGCATCGCAACGTATATTGCTGCGGATCGCCTGGCTGAACGCCGCATTGAACTGATGAAAAATACACGCAGCACGTTTCTGCAAAATGGTCATCACGCGCTGAGTTCCCGCAGACTGCGCGGGTAAGAAACCTCTGTCTGAGAGCTGAAGAGGGCCTTTAACGTGGGCGGAGCGCTAACGAATCTGAGACTTTTTATATTCAGGGGATTAAAGCGTCAGCAGAAGGATAAGAAACCTGAGACACGTTATATCAAAATTTGAGGCGTTTTTAGCGTCTTATTAGCGAAATTTTAGGAAATAACGCGGTCTGGTGTTCCTTACGATTGTACAGATAAAAGGCGGGCGTCCATGGATGCCCGCCTTCTTTATCATTTGTTTTACTTCAAGGCGTTCATGATGTGACTTTGAACACCACGATCAATCAGCAGGCCGATATGGGTCACCCCGAAAATACGAATATTGTTCGCCCCGTTCAGTGGGGATAACGTATTGTTTACAATTAAGTCCGACGTACTGTAGATGGAAGTATATGCAATGCCGTTTGGTGCCGATCGGGCCACAAGCCGGTTGGGAGAGCCGAGTGTAATAACTTTGCCTATATTTTTACCACCACCGAGGTTGTTGATATAATACAGGGTGTTGGCTCCGCCCATGCTATGGGCGATGATATCGACCTGGCTGGCACCGGTCTTCCGCAGGACATCATCAATATAGGTGGATAACTGACGTGAATTGGTGACATTGTTTCCCGACTTGTCGAGGAAATCGATGGCGTACAGGTCACTTCGGGAATAACCTTCGTTTATTAGTGCTCTTTCGATGCTGGCAAAGTTAAATCCCGCGCCTCCAATACCGTGTACAAGCACAATCGGATTGCGCCCATTGGTCGCCGCTGACTGCTCCGCACCGGCAGGGATGGATAGCAAAGATAACGAGCTAACGAAGAACAGACAGGTTAAGACACAACGTAGAATAATAGATTTACTCAATATTAATATCCTCCTTTGGAATGTATATCCATATTGTACCTCTCCTAATCTATCATTATTTGTAATTTAAAGGAATGGTTTGGTAGTATTAAAATTTAAAATAAATTTTGAGGGGATTAATGCATGCTGGTTTTGGCTGTAGTGGTCGCTTTAATGACGGGAATGATTTCGCTAATCCATATTCTATTTGGATTAAAGGAATTAGGGGAAGGCATGAGGCTGTTGGTCAACATGTCAGAAATTTTATTTTTTCTATCCCTGCTATTCATTTTAGTGAAAAGTAAGAAAAAGCCTTTATAGCTAATACCAGAAGAAGAGATGCGAACTTACGCATCTCTTCTTCTGGTGTTCTCTAGCCCTAGATAAGCGCTGAATCAGATATGGGGAAAATTGAAATTTTATTTCAAAATGTAATACACTTCTGATTCAGCAGCTTCACAAATTGATCCAGCGCGCTGCTGACGTATCGATCCTCACCCCGGACAAAGGTCGTTGTGGTATGTGTGAATCGTTCGGCCAGATCAAATACAGAGAACTCATCCGGTTTCTTGTGAATAACGCTGCAAGGCATAATGGTAAAAGCAATTCCCGACTCCACACAGCTAAGCAGGTTATCCATCGTGCTGACTTCAATCATATTGCGAGCAGACAAACCTTCTTCCTGCAAATATTCCTCCGTAATTTCACGGTATGGGCAGCCTTTTGGGAAAACGACCCACGAAACCTGACACAGGCTTTCGGGTGGAACGTCCATCCTTTTGGAGATGATATGCACCGTGTCCTGCATTTCATATTCCACTTTCAGACCCTCTTTTACACACGCACCACTAATAAAGGCACCATCAATCTCGTATTCCTGTATTTTCTTGCGCAGCACTTTGGGTGAAGTGGCATTCACAAGCGAGATGGAGACCTCGGGATAGGTCACTTGGTATTCATTGAGAATCTCCATGAACCGGCTGGATGCTGCCGTCTCCACAATCCCGATTTTTAACGTGCCTGAAGGCTCACCGGGATCAGTCATATCCTGCTCCAGATCGTTTAACAGGTCACGGATGCGTGTTGCATACTGGATAAATTGTTCTCCTTTGGAAGTCAGCACCACCCCTTTGGGAAAACGGTTAAACAACTGAACCTGATATTCCTGTTCCAGTTTTTTGATGCGTGTGGTGACGTTGGATTGTGCATAATTCAATTCTTTGGCGGCCTGTGAGATTTTGCCGGACCTTGCCACCGCGAGAATAATATCGATATCCGAGAGTTCCATGGCTCTGGCCTCCTGAGTTGTAATGAAATGAAGTGAAGTGAAGTGTTAGGTATCTCTATGAGAGATACATCTATATATTTCAATCATTTTACGATATATATATGCCGGCTTACAATATCGTTATCAACAGCTTTTACAGAGCAATGGAATCATGCAAAACGCTGATAATGGAGAAGGAGTTGTGATGAAAAATATGTCTACATTACTGAGTCCGGTGACGATCAACGAATGGCATTTGAGAAACAGATTAGTGATGGCACCTCTTACCCGAGGGTTTGCCAATGATCAGGGTGGGACCGCGACGGAAGAGATGGTGGCGTATTACGAGCGACGTGCCCAGGATGGTGTAGGGTTGATCATTACAGAGGGTATCAATCCCTCGCTGGCAGGCAAAGGAACCTATGGTATCCCCGGATTATATACGGCTGAACAGACCGCTTCATGGAAAAAAGTAACGAATGCCGTCCATAAACACGGAGGAACCATCATCGCTCAGCTGTGGCATGTGGGCAGACTGTCTCACTCCGATCTGATCGGTACCCCGCCACTAGCACCTTCAAGCATTCCGGCTCAAGGAAGAGTCCATAAATTGCATAAGCCATATCAGATACCCCAAGCTATGAGTGTGCAAGATATCCGGGATACCGTTCAACAATTTCAAACGGCTGCCCGCAATGCGGTACTGGCTGGATTTGACGGAATTGAGCTGCATGCAGCGCATGGTTATCTGATCGACCAGTTCATTAATGAGAAGACGAACCACAGAACAGACGAATACGGAGGCGATATCCAGGGACGATTGCGTTTTCTGAAGGAGATCATTATTGCAGTCCAAAAAGAAATCAGCGTGGATCGCATATCGGTACGATTTTCCGAGAAAAAAGATGATGACCCTTCCTATGTCTGGTCAGACAAGGCTGGAGTGCTGAATGCCTATCTGAATCTGTTCCGTGAGACAGGTATTACAATCTTGCATCCTTCAACAGATCGATACACCACAGTCTGGGATGGGGAGCACAATTTCCATGAAGCGATTCGCCAGCAGTGGGATGGAATCATCATTGGAGTAGGGGATCTTGAGGCAACAACCGCAGAGCAGGCAGTGCAAGATCGGAGCATTGATTTGGCAGCGTTCGGCAGACCGTTTATCGCCAATCCCGATCTGGTGCAAAAATTGCGTTCGGGGCAGCAGTTGGTCGAGTACGATGCCAACGCACATCTGACTGTGTTGGTGTGAATGTAGCAAGAAAAGGGCAGAAGCTGATCCTCAAGATCACTCTGCCCTTTGTTTTGTTTACATATGGAAGGATGGTTACGGGTTACTGACGACGGTAACTTTCTTTTCTGTTAAGTAGTATACGAGTGCCAGTAGAGGCATCAACAGACCAATCAGTGTGGTGAGACTCCAACCTCCATGTGCGTAGGACCAGCTGCCAAGAGATGATCCAATTGCGCCCCCTACAAAAAAGATCGACATAAATATCCCGTTTACGCGTCCTCTTGCTTCGCTCAACGAATAGATAATGCGCTGTCCCAGCACCAAATTACCCGAGACCGCCATATCCAGTGTGATGGCAACGACCACAAGCAGAATAAGGCTAGCAGTAGAGTGGCCCTGGAACAGATAGGCGAGCCCAAAAGACGCAGCCGCGATGACCATGGCGAGTCCGGTTAATATGCGGGTTAAACCTTTATCCGCCCATCTTCCGGCAATAGGTGCTGCGATGGCACCCCCAACACCAGCCAGTGCAAACCAGGCAATTCCTTGCTGGGACATGCCATACTCATTGGCGAGCTGCAAGGGAACTGTGGTCCAGAACAAGCTGAAAGCGCCAAACAGGCTGGCCTGATAGAGGGCTCGGCGGCGGAGCATGGGAAATGTTTTGAGCAGGGAGCCCAATGACAGAATTAATTGTCCGTACTTCATCGCAGGTTGTGGCTGACGTGCAGGAAGTGCACGTGATAGGAGCAATGTAAGCAATACGATAATGATTGCCGAGAAGACAAAGACCGCTTGCCAGCCGAGCAGGCTTGTAATAAAACTTGCGACTGGCCGAGCCAGCATGATGCCCAGCAGTAGACCACTCATCACGTTGCCGACAACCCGTCCGCGTTGCTCCTCAGAAGTGAGGTAGGTGGCGTAGGGAACCAGAATTTGCGCAACGACTGAACTGATCCCGATGACTAGGGAAGCAGTCAGAAATAATACGGCATGGGAAGAGAAAGCAGCGGCAATCAATGCAACGACTAGAATGATGAGGAAAAAAGTTACCAGTCGCTTATTCTCCAGAATGTCACTGAGCGGAACGATAAACAGCAGGCCAATAACATAACCGATCTGTGTTAACGTCACAATCAATCCCGCAGCAGCAGAGGAAAGCCCTGTTGTCACGCTGATTGGTCCTATAACCGTCTGAGCATAATACAGGTTTGCCGCAATCAGCCCGCACGCCGCAGCCAAAAGTAAAATCAACCAACTGGGAACTGAATTTGATTTCACATCAGTTTGCATATCCATGAGTATCACCCTCCACATGTTCTCTAATTATTTTTTATTAAAGTGAACTTGTATTGAAATTGTTAATTACTAAACGGTGCGTTTACTAATCGTAAGCATATAATAAACTAAACGTTTAGTATTGTAAATAGGCGTGGGGATTTTTTTCATGTCGAGGTAAGGTAAGAACGAAATTGTTTAATGTATCGGTCTTTTAGTATAATGAACGTATAGTTTTTATGAATTACAGATGCATTGGTTACACCAAGGAGGGCTTATGATGACAGCCAAAAGAGGGCGTCCCCGCAATGTGGAAACCCAGAATGCGATTCTTGCAGCTTCCTATGAATTATTACTGGAACATGGTTTCGGAGCGATTACGATCGAAAAAATTGCTGAACGTGCTAAGGTGAGCAAAGCAACGATATATAAATGGTGGCCTAATAAAGGTGCTGTCATTATGGATGGGTATATGTCTGCGGCAAAGGCAAGATTGCCTGTACCGGATACAGGATCGGTATTTGAGGATGTGCGCATTCATGCGAGCAATCTGGTTGTTTTTTTGAGCAGCCGGGAAGGAAAAGTGATCACACAGATTGTCGGAGAGGGACAGTCTGATCCAGGGCTTGCAGCAGAATACCGAACCAGATACATTCAGCCTCGTCGGCGCGAAGCGTGGGGAATTTTTGAAAAAGGTGTAGAACGGGGACAGTTGAAAAAGGATTGTGACATCGGACTGTGCATAGACCTCGTCTATGGAGCGATGTTCTATCGCATGCTGGTGACTGGCGAAGTGATAGATACTGAATTCGTGCAGCGTTCGTTGATCTCCTTGTTTGAGGGTATTAAATCTGGATCATAGAGAAAGACATCTTGGGGGAGGGATAGGGCGATTCTTAAGAATCACCCTGGATACATAAAGGCTTGTGGATGAATGGGGATTGTGTGGAGAACTGAGAACTATACCTGGAAGATCGGTGAGATGGCTGGGGGCCATGAATCAGGAGAATGCGAAGTGGAAGAAGGAAGAGACTCGTTCAAGAGCGGGGGCTCGTTCCATATGAAACTGGGTATTTCGCGTCGTAACACCGGCGCTACATCCTGGGCAAAGCGTTCTACCTGCTCCAGCTGCTCTGCATGGCTGAGTCCATCCACGCTGATACTCAGTACCTGATGTCCATATGCGGCATGGTAATTGAGGATCTTCTCAATGACTTGCTCTGGACTACCAATCAGTACAGGACCATGCGCAATGTTATCCTCCAGGTCCTTAAAGGGTGACTGGTTGTGCTGCGCAGCGGCCGTAGCATGAAATGCCTCATAATAAGGCGTATAACGACGGATCGCCTCTTCGCGTGTATTCGCGAGGTATAGGCTGCCTGCACCAGAGCCAACCACCGCTCGGTTCGCATCATGACCATAATAATCGAGACGCTCCCGGTAATGGTCAATTAACGCTTTGTATTTTGCCTGTGGGTGGAAGGAATTCGAGCTAAATATCGGTTCGCCATACTTAGCTGCAAGCTCGGTAGAGCGGGTGCTCGATGCGCTGCCATGCCAGATCGGAATGGATTGCTGAAGCGGTCTCGGCTGAGTAGTAACCTCTTGAAGGGGAGGGCGATACGTTCCCTGCCAGGTTACATTCTCTTCAGTCCACAGCCGTTTCAGCAGTTCGTAGCGTTCACCGAGTGAATCCCATTGTTCCTCCTCGCTAATGCCAAACAGGGGATAGTGCCGAGGATCATTGCCTTTCCCGATGATCATCTCCAGACGTCCGCCCGATAATTGATCCAGCGTGGCATAATCCTCGGCAACCCGTACCGGATCAAGTATACTGAGAACAGTGACCGTTGTTAGCAACCGGATACGTGAAGTCGCAGCAGCGACGGCGGTCAGCACAACGGGAGGTGAGGAAGACAGAAAAGGTGCGCCATGCCGCTCACCGATCCCATATGCATCGAACCCCAGCCGTTCGGCCAGCTTGGCTTGTTCCAAAATGTTGTGAAACTTTTGTTGTGTTGTTAGTGATTCACCAGTTACGGCATTTGGAAGATTCATCATGAGACTAAATAAGGCAAATTTCATCTAACCATCCCCTTGGATTGGATTGGAAAAGCACTGGGTTGTCTAATCCTATGGAAATAGTAGGATATTCAAGCTAAAACTAACTTTACCATGTTGCCATGCATTCTTCTAATGGATTTTTTCTATAAGGCGGATTAAAGCCGCTCAAACTTAGACAAATGGGCAGGAAATTGCCACGATTTTTATTGACCGCTGTAAAATTTAGGATTAAAATTGTGCATATCATATAAATTCAAATTTATGGATTTTCATTGTGGAGGTGGGAGACATGGAACCTACAACTACGATACGCTCCTTTATTGAGGACTACATCAGGAAACAGGGCTATACCCTGCAATACTTTGCCGATATATCGGGTGTGAACGCTGGAACGTTAAGTGCGATCATCAAAGGAACGCGGCCAATCGCCATGGCTCAACTGGATTTGATTACCAAAGGCATGAAGCTGGAAGAAGGCCATTTCTACGAAATTTACGGCGCTGAGTGTTTTGTGGAGTCTGCACCACATTGGAGAAGACTGGAACCTTTTCTGCAACGTTGCGCCGAGCTGGACAAGCTCGAATGTATTCAGAGGGTAATCCAGCAAGTGACGGATGACCGCTCCTATATTTCCGAATTATTTGAGATGGCAGAAGGCATGCTTGAACGAGGACAAAAGAAAGCGGCCCGCATGTTATATGAATGCGTTGCGGAGTGTGAGAAGTACCAACACTCGGAACGTCTCGCATTGTGTCAGTATCGTATTTTCACACTATCTCTGGGTCAGGATCAGCATGAAAATCTCAGGGCAGCCGTGCACTTCGAGCCATATATTAATAGGCTTGATGAAGAGCGGCAACTGGATGCGATCAAGGATCTGGCGAATACATATTTGGCTTTGAGATATTGGGACAAGGTGTCCGATCTTGGGGGAGAGTTGGAGCAGAAAACAAGCTTCTTGAACTCTTATAAAAAGAGAAAGTCGGAAAATCTAAGAATTGCATCTTATCCTATTTTTGTATATTCCGCATATTCAAATTTGCTACGGGCAGCCGCATGTGATGGAAGGGAAGAATACTCTGAAGCCCTCCGATATACTGAGGCGTACTCTAAATTAATTAGAATTGAACAACCGAATGAAGAAGATCTCATATTCATTAATAAGTTTAGTGGATGGGCGGAGGTAAACCATTACTTATACAGACTTATGATGGGTGATTCTGAAGTCATACGGCCTTATATTGCCTTTATTGAAAAGAATGAGGCAGAGATTTTGCCTGCATTAGTCAAAATAATGGAAGCAGCAAACCATCATAATATAGATGTTGATGCAGTTCTCAATCGGTTGGAGTCATACATTTCAATGTACGCCAAAACTTATGGGGATATCGGGAGTTATACGGAACAGATTACGAGTGGAAGATACGTGCAATTCCTTAAAGAGGTAGCGATATACCAACTTCAGAGAGAAAGATACACAACAGGATTTCAGTACTTGTTAGACTGTTTGGCTCTAGCCAAAAGTATGAAGAGCGAGTCCATCATTATACAGTGTGTAGCTCTATTTGAAAGACATAGAGCCAGAGCTTCAATAGAATTAGAAATTAAGTATAAAACTTTAATTGAGGAGGTCTACAGTAATTATGAGAAAAAAAGCAGCTTTGATCGTAGTTTTGTTTAGTGCTGTTTTATTATTTAGTTTGTATCCTCAACCTATTCCCAGTAATACTATGATGTACAGTCCAAGCACTCATGGTGGTGCAGGATTGTAATTGCATTATACTTCAATCTCCAAACTAGGCAAGCGGTATTGATCCTATCTTAGGACTATACTGCTTTTTATTTTGTGCAGATTGACCATTGTAAAATTCAGGATTAAAATTACATTTATTAAGAGCTGATGAATCCTTAAGTTAGTTTGGTTGATGGGGGTGGGAGAATTGAAACTTGCACCTACGATACGCACATATATAGAGAATCACATAAGAGAAAGAGGATATAAACTACAGCAATTCTCAGATGTCACAGGTGTCAACGTTGGCACATTAAGTGCTATCCTCAAGGGCAGCAGACCTCTAGCTATGAATCAGTTGGATCAAATCACATCTGGTATGGGGTTGGAGAAGGGATACTTCTACGAGATGTACAGTGTGGAATGTTTTGTGGAAGCCGCACCTCATTGGAGGCGTTTGGAACCGTTCCTGTATCGCTGCGCTGAACTTAACAAGCTAGGCTGTATTAAAAAGGTAGTCTATCAGGTTACAGATGATCGATCCTATATTTCAGAACTGTTTCAAATGGCAGAAAATCTATATTTCAAAGAAATGAATGAAGCGGCGCTTATTTTATATGGATGCGTAGCCGCAGGTGAGAAATATCAGCACTCGGAACGGTTGGCGTTATGCCAGTACCGTATTTTTTTGCTTCATAAAACAATGAGTAAATTCGATAATCTGGCTGCAGCAGCCCAATTGGAACCTTATATTGAGAAATTGGATGAAGAAATACAACTGGATGCTATTAAAGACTTGGCGAATGTTTATAGTACAATACATCTCTGGGATAAGGTTTATGATCTGGCAGAGGAACTGG
Source organism: Paenibacillus marchantiae (assembly GCF_028771845.1). Taxonomy (NCBI): domain Bacteria; kingdom Bacillati; phylum Bacillota; class Bacilli; order Caryophanales; family Paenibacillaceae; genus Paenibacillus; species Paenibacillus marchantiae. The sequence continues at coordinate 1,564,289 of NZ_CP118270.1, forward strand.
AACGAAAAGTTGATTTTCAACTTGAACTTCAATCTCGAAGACGGAAAAATAGAAAAAGAACCGCCTTTTACCCCATATTTACGTATAAAGCATATGCGAATTTATTGAAGGCAAGTGTCTGTGAAGCGCGTAAGCAATATGAAAAAGCTCTGGAATATACAGATGTTTACGTGACTGTTATTGAAATCTCTAATCCAACAGAAGAAGAGCAAGAATTAATAGAACGTTTCAAAGATGGGCGGAGGGAAATCGGTATTTATACCATTTGATGAATGGGAACCATGAGGTTATTGAACCTTATCTGAATTACCTTGATGCTAATCCACATGAGATTTTAATAGCATTCGTGAATATTGTGCAAGCAGCTAACCGGCACTCACTGGATATTGATTCTGCATTGGATAGATTCGATCCTTATATTAAACAATTCAACACGGATATACATTTAAAAGGGACGTACAATATGCAAATGTTGAATTATAGATATATATGTTTTTATTATGAGTTAGCGAAGTACAGGCTCAACCAACAAAGATACGCAACGGGGATTGACACGTTACTCACGAGCCTGGAACTCTCATCATCAAGTAACGATGACCTAATGTCTATTAAATCTATTGATTTATATGGTAAATTCAGAAGGCATGTAACGAACCAACAGGAAGAACAATACAATAGGTTAATAGAAGGCCAGAGCTCACAAAATTTTGGAATTAGAATTAAAAGTGTATAACTACTGAGATCTAATCTTGCTCAATATAACGACCTCTACTAAAAGATCTAATACAAAAATTTTGCAAAGCATTCCATTATGAATTTTTAGATAAATGTACCCTAAAATAGGTTGAAAAAGGGGTGCATGCTGTGAGAGAAATCAAGCAGATCAAAGATCAAATCGAGCAGAATCGGCAACATTTGCGTCGGTTGGTGGAGAAACATGGCATGCATGATGATAAAGTTCTCAAGCAGTCTATGGTCCTGGATGAACTGATTAATAAATATATTCGACTAAGAGAGAAACACTAATTTGTTAACGCTTTTATCTTCCTCTGTAATCCACCTATAGGTGGACCTCTATATCAACCCAGTTGTGGACGCTAGAGCGGTGTTCTCCCTGCTATGCTTAAAGCATCAAATCAAGCAGATTACAGGGGGAACAACGTATGACGACGAGCATGTGGGTTCAGATGATCATCATGTTTGCGGTTTTAGTATTCACTTCAATTGGACGAAAGCCAGTACGTTATTATCGTTTATTGCTGCCTTTCGTTATTATGGGTTATTATGCAGCCAAATTCCTTAAAGACATGACTTTTACAGGCAATAATGTGCTGTTTTTGTTGGTGGCCGTGATTGTAGGGGCATTGTTCGGAATGATTGTGCTGGGAATAACGCGTATGGAATTCGATGCGACGGCAGGTAAGTGGTATACCCGAGTGGGGATAGGTAGTGTGGTCGTCTGGGCAGTGGCATTCCTGCTACGCATCATTCCGGTGGAATGGATTACGTTTCATCCGCAGCAAGCATACCAGTATGCAAATGAGCATCAATTGGATCTTCAGAATATCGGCCCTGCATTTATATTAATGACCGCAGCTATGGTTTTGGTGCGTGTAGCAGGGATTCTAATCCGCTCCAGAGCGAGCAAAGTACAGCATACGATTGGAACATAATTTATAATGTGTTTCTGTCTTTAGTCTTTGCGTAAAGGGACTCCATTTTCTCATGAGTACGATATGTAGTTTAGTGTGAGTGGAATATATCTATATGCTGTAATTGTGACGATTTTCACGGATTAATGCAAAATGCTATGTTATGAAAGTATTGTTATGTAAGAAAACATTTTATTTTGCAAAGGAATAAAATATGAATTTTTTGGCAATGTATCCTAAAATGTTTTAAAAAGAGGGGGTGCATGCTGTGAGAGAACCGAAGCAGATTAGAGACCAAATCGAACAAAACAGGCATGAGTTAAGTCGTTTGGCGGAATATCATGGCATGCAAGACTACAAAGTCCTTCAACAATCGATGGTATTGGACGAGTTAATTAATGAATATAATCGCTTCAAATATAAAAAACACTTTATGAAAAGACAGCCGATTGCATAATGCAGTCGGTTTTTTTATGTAATAGAAGAGTAGTCGACTGTAGCGATACAGTCGGCTTTTTTGCGTTTCCCCGAAACCTGCGCTTCAATCTTGAAATTCCGTACCAATCCCATGGTTGGCAGGATAGCCAACGATCATTAAAACTGAATATGATGACCCCAGTTATATTCAGATTGATCTGTGAAGGGGGCTCATACAATGATCGGGAGAGGGAGGGATGAACGGAAATGATGGACAAGGTACTAGGTTATTTCGGAAGAAATATGAATCTGCGCACCAAGCTGCTTCTGTTGTTCCTGGCGTTGACCTTGCTGCCGCTAAGCTTGCAGGGAGTGGTGAATTACCTGCATTTCTCGCAGACGATTGATCGCAAGACGGAGCAGTTCACCATTGATATTGTTCGCCAGATTAATACTAATCTGAATCGGCTGCTCAAGGACTTCGAGCGGTTGTCGCTCTTGCCGCTCTATGATCAGATGGTGCTTGGCATTCTGGGCAAATACAATGCTCCGATGGGATCGGGTACATGGGCGAGATCCGATGATTATCTGAAAATGAAGCTCTACACGTCCGGTCAGGCGTATGACCGACCTGAAATTCGTGGCATCCATCTAATCAGCAACAGCGGCATTTTGTTCTCCAATCTGGATTCGCTGGCAGTGAATCCGGTATGGGACAGCAGGCAGGATGACTGGTTTGCAGAGCTTAACGGCTCGGAAGGGGAATGGCGTCTGCTCCCTCCGCACGAACCAAGCTATTACACGGGCAGTCATGAAGAGCCGTATATATCGGTTGCCCGTGAGATACGTGATCCGGGTACACTCCAGCGACTGGGGTATATTCTGATCGACATCCGGCTGGAAGCCTTCGGCCAACTCTTGTCCAATCTGAATTTTGAGCAAAATGCGAGCCTGATGATTGTCGACAGCAAGCAGCGTCTTTTGTTCGAGCGGACCTCAGCTGGAGGTCTATCCGCTTACGACCAACTGTTAACGCATGGCCAGCTTCAAGGCTATGCAGGCAACCAGAAGGTTGTCCTTGATGGGAAGCCCTATCTCTACGTGCAAAACCATTCCAGCTATTCCGGACTTTCGGTGATCAGCCTTACGCCTATTGCCGTTATTCAGAAGGAGTCGGGCGAGATGCTCACGTTTACGTTTGGATTCGCTGTGTTATGTATGGCGGCCGTAGCAGTTCTCGCGGTGTTCTTATCCTATCGCATAACGAGGCCTCTAATTCGACTGAAGCACAATATGATTCGGGTAGAGCAGGGAGACTTTAGCCAGCGCGTAGCGCACTTTAGCAATGATGAGTTCGGACAGATTAGCCGGGGTTTTAACCGGATGATGGAAGAGATCAATAGATTATTCAACGAGGTATTTCTGTTGGGCATTCAAGAGCGAGAGGCAGAGTTGTCAGCATTGCAGAGCCAGATCAATCCCCATTTTATATACAACACATTGGAGTCCATCAACATGATGGCGGTCCGCCAGAAGCACGCTGAGGTGTCTGATATGGTGACGGCACTTGGCAAGCTGCTGCGTTATACGATTGATAAGGTGGATCGGAGGGTTCCGCTTCAGGAAGAACTGGCGTTTGTACAATCCTATGTACGCATTCAACAGGTACGTTATGACGGCAAGCTGAAGGTAATCTATGACATCGATGAAGCCATTACAGAGTGTCTGATTCCTAAGCTGGTATTGCAACCGCTGGTGGAGAACGCTGTCTACCATGGCATTGAAGGGAAGGCGGATGGCGGGGTGATCTGGGTATCTGCATTGAAATTCGATGATGAGCTGCTGATTATTGTGCGTGACAATGGCAAAGGCATGGCTCAGGCGGAGATTGATGAATTAAATGAATCCATTGCTCGGCAGCCTTCCAATGAGGCATTGCGTTGTCATGCCGGGGACAGGCTGGGACTTAACAATATCTCTCAAAGGTTCCGCCTCATGTATGGAGAAGGCAGCGGCCTGAGCGTCGATGGCAGTCCCGGGCAGGGCCTGGCGGTGACGATATCCATTCAACTTCAACCGAAAGGGGAATGAAGCGCATGTATAAAGTATTGCTTGTGGAGGATGAGACGGTCATCCGTCAGGGGACTGAGAGAGCTGATTGTACAGGCGGCTCCTCAGTTCGAGGTAACAGGTGAAGCTTCGAGCGGAGCCGAGGCACTGGATTTTCTGAGATGTGAAGTACCTGATGTGTTGATCACGGATATTCGCATGCGTGAAATGGACGGGCTGACACTCGTATCCAAAGCAAGAGATATGTACCCTGATCTGCTGATGATCATCATTAGCGGGTACGGAGAGTTTGAATATGCACGCAGGGCGATGGAATACGGGGTATTGAACTATCTGCTGAAGCCGATTGAACGACATGAACTGGCATTATGCATCCAAAAAATTCAATTGCTGCTGGATCGCAGGTACGGCATTTCAACCCTTCCAATCACTGAGTCACCTGGAAAAGCTGAGCACTCCGGCGGAGATACGCGGAAGATTATCCGAGATGTGAAGGAGCACATCAAGCAGCATCCCGATGGGGATCTGCGACTTCAGACCATAGCAGCTCTGGTTCATCTGAACCCCACCTATCTAAGCCAACTGTTCAAGAACGCAACAGGAACCAATTACTCCGAATACATCGCTGAGGCTCGTATGGAACGGGCCAAGTGGCTGCTGGTTAACACAGGGCTCAAAATCTATGATGTTGCAAGGTTATCCGGGCATCAGAGTCCTAAGCACTTCATGCTGGTATTCAAGCAGCAGGTGGGATCGACAGCAGGGGAATATCGTGACCGATTCAGTAGTTCTTGAAAAACCATACCATTTCTGTAATTGACGTGATTTATGAGCGGCCGATACCTTCGTTATACTTTGGTTGCACATGTATACCACTAAGTCCATAAGGGGGATTTTCATGAAAAAAGCAGGACTGATATTGATACTCTTACTCATGATGATTGCTTCAATCGGGTGCACAAGCTCCAATTCCGGAAGTGATCCTGGGCAAACAGCCGGGGAGAATGGAGAGGTTGAGCTGAAATTCATGATGTGGGGCAATCAGGCACATATGGATGTATACAACAAGCTGATCGATGGCTTCACGCAGGAAAATCCAGGCATCAAGGTGACGATGGAATCCGTACCTTTCGCGGAATATCAGCAAAAAATTTCGGTGCTTGCCGCTGGCGGCTCTCTCCCGGATATCGCATGGGTATCGGAGCGGATGGTGCCACAATTCAAATCCAATCACATCCTGGCCGATGTATCCGAGTTCAAGGACGATGCACAGTTCAAGCTGGATGATTATATACCAAGCACATTGGATTTGTTCCGTGATGGAGATCAGCTGCTGGGGCTTCCTTTTTCTACACCTCCGGTGGTCATGTTCTACAATAAAACGCTGTTCGACAAAGCAGGCCTGACCGACCCGAATACACTTGCCAGCCAAGGGCAATGGACATGGGAACAGTTCGAGAAGTCCGCTAAGGCGATCACCAGCAAGGAGGCGACCAACCGGATCTATGGCGCTAACTTTTTTCGCGACTGGAAGACCTGGGCTGTGCTCTCCTCGTATTCCTGGTCCAATGGCAGCGGCCCGTTCGACGAAGGCATGACGAAATTCACCTGGAACGATGCCTATGGCGTACAGACCTTTGAACTGCTGGAGCGCATGATGTTCACCGATGAATCGCATCCAAAAGCAGGCGAGCAGGTCAGTTTCGATGCTGGCAATGTGGGCATGTTCTTCGATAACTACAGCTATGTTTCCAAAGCCAGAGAAATTACGGATTTTGAATGGAGTATCGCTCCCATGCCTTCCGGTTCACAGGGCAGCGTACCGATGCTGGGGCAGGCTGGATATGCCATGTTCAACGACAGCAAACATCCGGAGGAAACCAAGAAGCTGTTGAAGTATTTTGCCAGCGAGCAGGGCATTCAGGAGACGGCCACCTACTTTGTGCCTCCGCGTACCTCTGTGCTGAACTCCGATGCGTTCATTAATCAGCCCAATAATCCGAGCAAGGAGCATATTGTGCAGGCGGTGATTAATGAAATGCCAAAAGCGCGCTTGATTCCAGGTCATATCCGTTGGCAGGATATCGACAATGCGGTGTTGCAGGGATTTGACCGACTGTTCGCCCGTTCAGCGACACCCGAGGATAATCTGAAGCAAATGCAGGAAGAGGTCCAAAGCGTGCTGCAACAATAAATATTCTTATAGAAACAGGAGGTGAGCATGATGGGCAAATTCAAGGAATTGCTTGATCGGAAATCCCTGTCACTTGTGGTCAGTTTACCCGAGAACGATCTATCTTTGGCCCGGGCAGCAATTGAAGAGGGCGCTGATGCACTGAAGGTGCATTATAATGTCGGTCATCGCGCCAGCGGGAATCATTTTGGTCCACTGGACAACTATGCCGAAGTTTTTCAGGCGATCCGTAGCGAGTCTGGCGGCCCGCTTGGGGTCGTACCATCCGGTAGTATAGATGGAGCACGGAGGGAGGACGTGGAGCGCCTCTCCGGGCTGGGTTTTGACTTTTATTCCATCTATGCACATCACTTGCCATCCTTCATGCTGGATGACCTGGGGTTGGACCCTACGTTTGCGATCAACGACGAATATGAACCTTCAATCGTAACGTCAGCGGCTCATTACGGCTTCACCGCCCTGGAGGCATCCATTGTGCCTGGGAATGAATATGGTACACCGCTAAGCTTTGCGGACGTGCTCAAGTATCGCCGTCTGGTCTTGCAGGCGCAAATTCCGGTATTGGTTCCTTCTCAGCGTAAGCTGGTGCCGGAGGATGTTCGGGTGCTGCACGATACCGGAGTCAAGGCGATCATGCTTGGAGCGGTCGTAACAGGCAGAGCGGAGGAGCAGTTGCGAAGGGTTGTTAACGCCTTCCGAAATGCGGTGGACACTCTGAACCGTTCAGACTAGAGGGAAGAAATTTGATATAAAGGAGGGCCTGACTGTGAACCATTCACGCAAGCGTACAGGAAGAGGTCCGCTCGCCAGAGAGGCCCAGATCGCGGGATGGCTGTTTGTATCACCAATGGTGCTCGGGTTTACCCTGCTGCTGCTGTTTCCCATGGGTTTGGCTCTGTACATGAGCCTGACCGACTGGCCGCTGCTGGGGGATCATCATTTTATTGGACTGGAGAATTACCGGAATGTGATGACAGACGCCATGTTCTGGAAGGTGCTTGCCAATACGGTCTATTTCACTGCGGGGCTTGTGCCGCTTAACATTGTGCTCGCTCTACTGCTCGCGTTGCTGCTATCCAGAAGTTTGCGCGGTATCGGAATTTTTCGAACAGCCATCTTCGTTCCGGTCATGACCTCGCTGATTGTATGGTCCATCGTATGGAAGCTGATGTATGCGACAGAGTCAGGACTGATCAATCAGCTTCTGTTAATGATAGGCATCAAGGGTCCGGCCTGGCTCTACAATCAGGATCTGGCGATGCCTGCGGTTATTGTGACGAGTGTACTGAAAAATGTGGGGCTGAATATGGTGCTGTTCATTGCAGCCATTCAGCAGGTGCCGCGTTCACTTTACGAAGCGGCAACACTGGACGGCGCGGGCAGAAGGGGAACCTTCTTTCACGTCACGTTACCCATGATTACGCCAACGGTGTTTCTAACCATGGTCATGACCGTGATTGGCTCGCTCAAGGTGTTTGGACAGATCTACGTCATGACACAGGGAGGGCCGAGCAACAGCACGAAGGTATTGGTCTATTACATCTGGGAAAAAGCATTCAAATTATTTCAGTTCGGCTACGCCTCTTCGCTTGCCTATGTGCTGTTTTTTATCGTGCTAATTCTGACGCTGCTGCAATGGCAGCTTCGAAAGAGGTGGGTGTTCAATGAAGGCGATGCCTAATCCTTCGGTTCGTAAGACATGGAGTGCCCTTGGGACGTATTTGTTGCTGACACTGATCTCGCTGATCATGATTGTTCCATTTATCTGGATGATATCGACGTCATTCAAGGAACCTCAGAGCATATTTACCTATCCACCACAGTGGATACCGGATACCTTCCGATTTCAGAACTACATCGATGTCTTTCGATTGATTCCGTTTCATCGATTTTATTTTAACAGTGTATATATTGCTGCTGTGGTTGTGCTGGGTACGGTGTTCTTTGCATCTCTCGCTGGGTACGCATTTGCCAAAATTCCGTTCAAGGGACGTAATGTGGTATTTCTCATCCTGCTGAGTGCGATGATGATTCCCCATGAGGTGACGGCAATCCCGATGTTTCTGTTCATGCGGCAGCTGGGGTGGATTGATACACATCTTCCGCTGATTTTACTGCCGATCTTTGGGGCGGGCGGTGTGTTTGGCATCTTTGTGATGCGGCAGTTCTTCATTACGGTACCCACCGAGCTGGAGGAAGCGGCGATGATTGACGGCTGCAACCGCTTCCGGATCTATGCTCGTATTATGCTCCCAATTGCCAAGCCCGGTATGGCTACGCTGACGATCTTTACGTTTGTCACAATCTGGAATGAGTTTTTCGATCCGTTGATTTTCACTAACTCGCGAGAACTGATGACGCTGCCGCTTGGGTTATCCCTATTCACGGATGAAGTGGGTACAGCCTGGCAATATCTGATGAGTGCCACCGTCATGGCGACCCTGCCGCTGTTGATTGTCTTTTTCCTGGCACAACGGCGCTTCATTGAGGGAGTTGCCATGACAGGACTGAAAGAGTAGTCCATGTAATAGAACGGAAGGAGTGATAAACTTGAGTGAACGGACGAGTATGAAAAAGGAAGAAGCGGATGTGGTTATTGTGGGAGGAGGTCCGGCGGGTATAGCATCAGCCATTGCTGCTGGACGACAAGGTGTTCGAACAGTGCTGGTGGAGCGGTACGGGTTCGTTGGTGGAATGTCGACTGCCGCCATGGTCTACCCTTGGATGACCTTCCATACGGAGAGTGGTGAACAGGTGATTCGGGGTATCGCCCAGGAAATCGTTGACCGACTGCAGGCGCGCGGCGGCTCTCCGGGGCATCTTCGTGATACGGTTGGATTTGTGCATACCGTTACGCCCTACCATCCTGCGATCTATCAAGTGGTTGCGGCGGAGATGCTGCAGGAGGCGGGTGTCCGGTTGTTATTGCACAGCTTCGTGGATGAAGTAGTTATGGTGGATGATCGGGTAGAAGCGGTACGCCTGACGAACAAGTCTGGTCGAATGGAGCTCCAAGCGAACGTATTCGTGGATGCCAGCGGTGATGCGGATGCGGCGTATCTTGCGGGCGCTTCTGTTGCAAAGGGGCGAGATGGCGATCACCAGTCACAGCCGATGACCATGAAATTCCGAATGCGTGGTGTGGACCTTGGACGAGTGAAGCAATACATGCAGGAGCACCCGGAGGATTTCTATGCCAAAACCCCTTTCTCCGAACTGGACAGTATTCCGTTAACCGGGGTGAGCGGCTTCTATTCCCAATGGAAAAAAGCAGGTGTACCGATTAATCGTGATCAGGTATTGTTTTTTACCGGACCGGCTGAAGATGAAGTATTGATTAACTGCACCCGGGTGCAGGGGTTGGATGCTACAGATGCAGAGGATCTGACCTCTGCTGAACAGGAAGGCAGGAAACAGGTGCTGATGATCGCTGAGTTTCTGCAGCGTGACGTGCCTGGATTCGAGCGGGCTTCGATCTCAGCGTTAGCACCGCAGATCGGTATCCGTGAATCCAGGCGAATCATCGGACACTATGCATTGACCAAGGACGATGTGGTTGCAGGGAAAAAGTTTGACGATGTAATCGCCAGAAGTGGCTATCCGATTGATATTCATGATCCCTCCGGTCAAGGCGTCGTAGCGGCTTTTATAGAAGGAGACGGAGCATACGATATTCCGTACCGCTCTCTGATTTCTCGCAATATTCGCAATCTGCTGGCGGCAGGACGTTGCATCTCCACCACACATGAGGCCCACGCAACGACAAGGCTGACTCCAAGCTGCATGGCTACGGGGCAGGCGGCGGGAACAGCAGCAGCTTTAGCTGTTCAGATGAAGCTAGATCCGTTGGAGCTGCCGGTAGCGGTGCTGCAAAAGGAACTACGCCGTAACGGAGCAGCGATATGAGGAATGATTCCTGTGCGAGCAGACTATCATGAAATCCAAAAAAGACTCCAAAACCACTATTGAAGTGGAGCTGGAGTCTTATTTGGTTTGTAATGGGGGTTGCAATGGAAGCAACAATCATCCGATCATCAAGTCATTCGTGCTTCAAGCCGCCGTGCCACAATGGACAACGTGTAGTTGATGACGAAGTACAATACGGCTGCGAGCAGCAGGGCAGGGATGACGTAATCGAAGCTTTGACCCCCGAGGATCTGCACATTGTGCATCAGTTCCGGCAGGGAGATGATGATCGCCAGTGAAGTATCCTTCAGCAAGGAAATGAACTGGCTTACCATCGGTGGCGACATGCGCCGCAAAGCTTGAGGCATGATGATGCCGCCAAGTGTCTGCATATAGCTTAGGCCGGAGGAACGGGCGGCTTCCACCTGACCGCGCTCGATCGATTTGAGTCCACTGCGGACAATCTCTGCGATCATGGCGCCTTCGAACAGACTTAGTCCAACAACCGTAGACCAGAAGACGGACATTTTGATCCCGAGCTGGGGAAGTACGATATGAATGAAGAAAATGATCAGCAGCAGCGGCAGATTGCGGATCGTATCCACGATGACGGCCACAATCTGTGACAGGACCGGAATTCGGGTGTATCGAACGGTACCAAGCACCGTACCGAGGACAAAGCTGAATACAATCGATAACCCTGCCACTTGCAGGGTGATCAGGAATCCGTGCAGCAGGAAACGAAGGTTGGGCCAGGCGTAGGCCCCGCTAAAGTCCATAGATCATCGGCCTCCTTCTGTGAGTAGGACAAGATTTAGAAAGGATGTCTGTTTTACATGGTGACCTGACCCGTTGGTTTGTTCTTTTTTGGTTTTCCTTTGGCACGGCTGGCATCCGCATCACTTTGTCCGAAACGGCGCTCCATATAGTGAACCAGGAAGCTGAGCGGTAAGGTCAACACCAGGTAGAACAGTGCAACAATGGTGTAGACGCTGAGCGGCAGGAACGTATCCGAGTTGATCAGATCGGCAAAATACATCAGATCCATGCCAGCCACGACCGCTAGGATGGATGAGTTTTTGACCAGATTGATAAACTGGTTGCCAAGGGACGGCAATACAATCTTGATCGCTTGTGGCAAAATGATCAGGTTCATGGCCTGTACGTAGGACAGACCGGAAGATCTCGCAGCCTCTAACTGCCCGCGAGGGACCGTCTGAATACCCGCTCGAATCGCTTCGGCAATGAAAGCAGCCGTATAGATGGTCAGACCGAGTGTACCCGAGATGAATCCATCCAGTGAAATGCCGAGTGCCGGCAATCCGAGATAGAAGAAGAACACGACAAGCAGCAGCGGGATGTTACGGATAAACTCCACAAAAGCCGTGCCGATCCAGTTGAGCGGTTTGATGGGGGATATCCGAAAGATAGCCAAGATTGCACCCAGAATAAAGCTGCCAATCAAGGCCATGATGCTCACCTGAATGGTGTTGAGGAACCCTTCCAGAAATCGATCCGAATGTTTGATCAGTACGCTGAAGTCCAATTTGCCCATGTAGGCGAAGCCTCCGTTCTCCAGATGTAGAAGCGGCGATTGCGTCTGCTCATGCATTGCATATCACAGGCGAAGTCGCCGCTTAACCATCATTAATCGGGGTTACTCTGGCTTGCTGCCCAGCCATTTTTCGTGCAACGTATCATATTCACCGCTGTCCTTCAGGTTTTTGAGCAGGCTGTTTACTTCTTCGACGAAGGCTGTGTCGCCTTTACGAATTGCTATGCCGTAAGGTTCACTCGTGAAATTGCCACCAACCAGCTTGTAGTTGTTATCCGTCTGCTGCATGCCGATCAGGATGATGTTATCGGTCGTCAGAGCTTCGCCTTTACCCGCTTTGAGGGCTGTGAAGGCATCCTGATAGTTATCGAATTCCAGCACCTCGGCGTCCGGGGCTTTTTCGCGAATGTTTTGCGCAGAAGTCGAGCCTTTGACGGCAAGTACCTTCACACCGCTGAGACTTTCGAGACCTGTAATTGTGCTGTCGTTTTTCACAAGCAGGGACTGCCCGGCTTCAAAATAGACATCGCTGAAATCCACCTGTTCCTTGCGTTCATCCGTAATCGTCATCGTTGCGATGATGAGATCAATGTCGCCGTTTTGCAGCATCGGAATGCGCGTTTTGGACGTTACTTCCTTCAGTTCTACCTTCGTTTCGTCTCCAAGAATCTGTTTGGCGAGTGCTTTGGCGATATCAATATCGAATCCTTCGACTTCGCCACTTGCGGGGTCCTTCAAACCGAACAATTTGGTGTCGTATTTCACGCCGGCAATGAGCTTGCCACGCTCTTTAATCTGTTCAATCGTGCCTTTGGCTTCGGTACTCCCACCAGAACCACCGCTGTTGCTACTTTCCTCTCCAGTGCTACAACCGGACAAGACAAGGGATAGAATCAAGACAAGCATAAACGACGGCCACTTTAATACATTTTTCATTTGGTAAAGACCCCTTTCAAAATGGATTATTCTCAGTGGTGAATCAGACGACTCAGAAATTGCTTGGCCCGTTCTTCTCTCGGGTTGTCGAAAAATTCAGCGGCGGAGGCTTCTTCCACAATTCGGCCTTCATCCATAAAGATGACTCGGTCTGCGACCTCGCGGGCGAATCCCATCTCATGTGTAACAACGACCATTGTCATCCCGTTATGTGCAAGAGACCGCATGACATCCAGAACTTCCCCGATCATTTCGGGATCTAGTGCAGAAGTGGGTTCGTCAAAAAGCATGATTTTGGGCTCCATGGCAAGACCTCTTGCAATGGCTACCCGCTGCTGTTGTCCACCGGACAACTGGGAAGGATAACTGTCTGCCTTGTCGGCAATGCCAACCCGGGTCAAATACTTCATCGCCGTAGAGGCTGCCTGTGCTTTGGGCTGTTTACGCACCTTCATGGGTGCAAGGGTAATGTTATCGATGACTTTTTTGTGAGGGTAGAGATTGAAGTGTTGAAATACCATGCCGATGTCACGGCGGAAGAGGTTGATGTCCACCTTTTTCTGATGTAAAGGGACACCACTGACGACAAGTTCACCTTCGGTAATCGTCTCCAGACGATTGATGCAGCGGAGCAATGTACTTTTGCCTGAGCCGGAAGGGCCGATAATGACAACGACTTCTCCTTCTTCAATGTGAAGATGAATATCTTTGAGGACATGAAAATGGCCAAAATGCTTCTGAACACCCCTAAATTCAATCAAGAGACCCCATCCTTTCTGCAACATCTGTTTGTAAAAGGAATAATAAGGAATAAATTGAAACTAGTTATTTAATCATACATACTCATCCTGCTAAAGGCAATTGGTTTGTGATAAAACATGACATAAGTAATGGGTTTTATAGGGCTATAGCCAGTAATTATGTTATATATTTGTTATATTGCTAGCCTCTTTGTGACGAATCCTGACAGAAAAATGAATCCATTCTCCTAGTTGTTTTACAACCATTGGAATAGATGTATAGAGTATACTGGAAGGGATGTTTACTTTATGACTCTGATCATAAAAACAAATAACATCAAATTCTGAATCGTACATGGCAAAAAAGCTCAACCTTATGCCCTATGGCATTGATATGATGGAGCGAGAATGCGCTTTCCAGTAAGTAATGCAATATTAAAAACAGTCCGATCCAATTATAGGTAGAGAGGATGTTCTGAACGATGAATACATATTACTCCCCACTGGGTACAGGAGAAGGTGTTGAATCCCATACGAAAGCTTATGAAGTGAGTTTACCTGTCATCCCTGCACGGGATTTTCAGATTACGGATTATGGTGCGGTAGGGGATGGCTTGACCGATAATACCGAGATGTTTCGACTGGCTATAGCAGCTTGTGCAGAAGCGGGCGGTGGCCGAATTGTCATTCCGGCGGGTGTTTGGTTAACGGGTCCGATTGTTCTCCGCAGTCGAATTGAGCTTCATGTTCAGGCGGGTGCTCTGGTTACGTTCAGCCGTAATTTCGATCAATATCCCCTGATTGCGTCCAGCTTCGAAGGTTGGCAGGCAGTGCGGTGTCAGTCGCCTATTGATGGTGAGCAGTTGGAGGATATTGCGATCACGGGTGAGGGGATTTGGGATGGCGGTGGAGAGGCATGGCGTCCGGTGAAACGATCCAAGATTACGGCCTCGCAGTGGAATCGACTGGTTTCCTCGGGCGGTGTGGTGGAGCAGACTGGCGGAGACGAAGCCATTTGGTGGCCCTCGACTTCTGCTCTTGAAGGCGGTGCGATTGCGAATCGTCTGCATCTGGAGCAAGTGTGTGATGTGGCTGCTTATGACGAAGTCAGAGACTTTTTGCGTCCTAACATGGTCAGCTTGCGTCAATGTAAACGAGTGCTTTTGGACGGACCGACGTTCCAAAACTCTCCTGCATGGAATCTGCATCCGTGGGCATCCGAGCATGTCACAATTCGTAACGTGAGTGTGCGAAATCCATGGTTTTCCCAGAATGGTGATGGGCTTGATATCGAATCCTGCCGTCATGTCCTTGTGGAGCAGAGTGTATTCGATGTTGGTGATGATGCGATCTGCCTGAAATCCGGCAAGGATGCAGAAGGACGTGAACTCGGTCTGCCCTCGGAATATATTACGATCCGCAATTGCACCGTGTATCACGGTCATGGCGGTTTTGTCATTGGCAGTGAAATGTCTGGTGGTGTGCAGCATGTCCGGGTCTCGGACTGTACGTTTATTGGAACGGATATTGGGCTTCGCTTCAAAAGCGCGCGTGGGCGCGGCGGGGTCGTTGAAGATATTCAGGTGGAGCGCATTTATATGAAAGATATCATTATGGAAGCTATTTCGTTTTCCTTTTTCTATGCCAATCAGGAGGGTTCCGCTCGTGGTAGCGACTTGACTCAGGAGGTCAGTGAGCAGACTCCGGTGTTCCGGGATATTCGGATATCGGATGTGGTCTGTGCAGGAGCGGAAACCGCGTTATTGGTGAGTGGACTGCCGGAAATGCCTCTGGATGGTCTGGTCATTCAGGGATATACGGTGACGGCTCGTAATGGGGTGCACTGCGCTCATGCGAAGCACCTGCGAATCGCCGAAATGAACGCACATATTACCGATGGATCGTTAATTCATTTGCATCAGTGTAAGGGTGCGGAACTGGAAGCGATTGAGGGTGTAGGCGCGGACGGTCGGCTTCTGATGGTGACAGGACATGAATCGGCAGGAATCGTATGCCGGGAAAGTGATGCAGATACAGAGGGACGCCAAATCTCCGTTGGTCCTGAAGTAAGAAGTGGTGTAATTATCCGCAGGTAAGAAGGGTTCGACTTAGTATACGCTTAGCATATCACCGCGGGCATCTCCTGGCGCGCGGTGTCATGATAGGGTGTCATATGACAGGTGTCCGGCTTCGCCAGTCGCTTCCAAGATCTATCGATGTTCTTTGCGATAGCGAAGCGGCGTGGTCCCGGTCACCTGTTTAAACGTTTTATTAAAATGGGCTGTATGCTCAAATCCGACCTTCTCCGCAATCATTTGCACCCGTTCCTGAGTGGACAGTAAACGTCTCTGTGCCTCCCGAACCCGGGTAACACGCAAATATTCACTGAAGCGAAATCCGGTAAAACGGCTGAACATCCGGCTCAAATAGGATGGACTGATATAAAATCGCGCTGCGGCCTCTTCCAACGTAAGGGGCTCGGTATAATGATTGTTTACATAAGTGACGATCTCACTGATCTTATCCTGCATGGGATGATGCGGGACCGGAGAGGATTGCCGAGTATCTTCTTCAACCCGGTGGATCTGAATCAGGATCTGGGCAAGTAGGCTTCTCACCACGATGTCATAATGAGTTCGGCGCTCCCTGCATTCTTGCAGCATCTGCCATAACATTCGTTCGATCTCGGGCTGTTCCGCATCAGGAAAGTGCAGCAGCCTTGAACGATCGAAGGGAAGCAGACCACATATTCCAAGCTCCATCCCGGTGGCAAAAGAAGGCGAGAATCCGATCAGGATTCGTTCAAAGCCGGGAATACTTCCTTTGGACGTCGTATGTACATCATGGGGATTGATCAGGATCAAATCACCTTTGCGGGCGGTAAGAAGCTGACCATTCATGGAATAGACGCGTTCTCCTTCAAGCAGATAATACAGTTCATAAAAAGGGTGGGCGTGAGGCTGTGGCATGGCGTTCCCTTCGTGTCTGCTCATGTGTTCAATGGTGAATGAACTCTCGCCAATTCGATATTTGGGTCCAATCCGATCCTCTATAACACTCATAACACGTCTCCCCTCTGCGCCAGCTGATTTACGGTTAATATCCATATCATAACGGAAAATCCAGTTTGTTGTAAACGCTATCATTTGAATAGGGGTCCGACCAGACGAAATGAATAGCATACGGGTGGAATGATTTTCGGCAAGCTTATATATGCTGTAAAGGTGACAAAAGTCTATTCATGTTTTACAGTAGGGGGAGTGAGACTAACCTCTGGATAGGGGTGTCTCCAATTCGATTTGGAAGGAAGGAAACAGAATATGACGACACATGAATTATCGCCACTCGTTGCTGCATTGAATATGCAGCCGCACGTTGAAGGCGGTTGGTATAAGGAAGAATGGAAGGCATCGTACCAAATTCCACAATCCGTACTGCCGGATACATACTCAGGCCCTCGATTCTCGGCAAGTTCGACGTACTTCCTGCTGCACTCCCATGAAGTCTCGGAATGGCATACCGTTTTGTCCGATGAACTTTGGTTGTGGCATAGCGGCAGTCCAGTAGAATTGAAATTGGGCGGCAACGGGGAAAACCCCGAAAATGAAGAAGTGCTCGTGTTGGGTATGGATATTGCTGCGGGGCAATCGCCGCAGGTACTCGTTCCAGCCGGAGTATGGCAAACAGCACGTCCGCTGGGTGATGAGCCTGTACTGGTAACGTGTGTTGTAGCACCAGGTTTCCATTTTGATGATTTCAAACTGGTTTCCAAAGGCTAATATAACTATAAATGAATAAGCAAAATCCCGATCCAGGTGCGTGTGCATCCAGATCGGGATTTTTTGATGTTTTCTAGCTTGATTATATATTGAGGTTAGAAGTTAAAATTGTCCGGATCGGAACCAAAGCGCTTATTCTCGTTCAATTGATTGATGAGCTCGATTTCTTCCGTGGTCAACTCAAAGTCATACAGGTCCGCATTATCGCGAATGCGCTGTGGTGTAACAGATTTAGGTATGGTCACAATGCCATTTTGCAGATCCCAACGCAGAATGACCTGTGCCGGTGACTTGCTGTATTTGGCAGCGATGTCCTGAAGAAGCGGATGCTCCAGCAGATGTCCCTGACCCAGTGGAGACCAGGCTTCAATCTGGATCTGATGTTTGCTGCAATACTCCCGTAGCTCCGTTTGAATCAATAGCGGATGCAGTTCCACCTGATTCACAGCAGGTTTAATGGTGGCATCGGTCATCAGGTCCTCCAGATGGTGAATCTGGAAGTTACTCACCCCAATGGCGCGGATGCGTCCTTCCTTATGCAGCTTCTCCAGCGCTCTCCAGGTATCCTTATACTTGCCTTTGACAGGCCAGTGGATCAGATAGAGGTCCAGATATTCCAGTTCGAGTCGTTCCATGCTTGCTTCAAAAGCCGCCAGTGTGGATTCGTAGCCTTGGTCCCCGTTCCACACTTTGGTGGTAATGAACAGATCCTCGCGGGCGATTCCGGATTCACGAATACCCTGAGCTACACCGGTTTCGTTGTTATACGCTTTCGCTGTATCGATACTGCGATAACCTGCCTGGATAGCCGTTTTGACGGCTTCAACCACTTCTTCTCCATCTTTAACTTTGAATACACCAAAACCCAGCCAAGGCATTTTGACTCCGTTATAAAGTGTCGTTGTGTCCTGCACGTGTTTCATGGTCCGAAATTCCTCCTCTGATTCATTCATTATTCCATTATGTAATTACCCTGCTGACCGCCGGCCAATCCTAAATGGAGGGCCGTCTGTATTGATTATACTAAAACCTTTTTGGTAATGGAAAAGAATACGACCATTTCGATAGGAAAAACCCCTCTTTTATCCTTTTTCGCCAGCCAGAGGTTTGGTTTTGACGCTTACGGGTGATAAGATGAAGTATACGAAATATGGAAACCGAAGCTTTCCTATGGAAGCAATCACAGGAAGAACAGAAGAGCACGGGAAAGTTGGGTGTTATTGAACCCGTGTGATTAACGATAAAGGAGTAAGAATACAATGGCTAAACCTAAACAAACCAAAAAAGCAGCAGCTTGGTCTCTCGTTATTATGGGAGCGGGATTTGCCGCATCATTGCCGTTTCAAGGCGGTGTAGTAGGCAAACTGCTGGTAGGGTCATTTGAAGCGGGATTGGTAGGTGGACTTGCGGATTGGTTCGCCGTAACAGCGTTGTTCCGTCATCCACTGGGTATTCCGATTCCCCATACGGCTTTGCTGCCTAAGAATCGGGACAAATTGACTGAAGGCCTTGTCTCCGCGGTGGAAAACAACTTGCTGAACAAGGATAGCATCACCGAGAAAATTGCGGGCTTCAAGGCGGCAGAAATCGTTCTGGATACCATGACAAGGGAACTTCACAACGATGGAGTCAAAACCATGATCGATACGCTCTGCAAACGAATCCTTGCAGGCCTGCCGTTGGAGCAGATTGCTCCACTGGTTGCGGGCGAGATCAAATCACAGGCGGGAGCCTTCGACCTGGGTCCGATTCTGGAACGTGCTTCGATCCAGATGAGTGAGCGTGGTTATGATGCCAAAGCACTGGACTATGGTCTGAAGCAGGCAGAGGAATGGCTGGTGAAGCCGGAGACGATCATGTTTTTGGGTGAAAGCGGCCTAAAGGCAATCAGTGGTATCCAGATGAACGGATTAATGCAATTTGCGATGAATGCGTTCATGGGTTATCTGAACGAGGAGCGTCTGGGCAGTATTTTGCAAGGATATCTGTTTGACCGGGTGGAGGACATGAAGCGGGAGGGTAGCGCTCTTCGTTACAAAGTGCTAGATCTGTTGCGAACCCAGGCTATCCGGCTGGCGATGAGTGAAAGTGTGCAGGATGGAGTCAACGGCTGGAAAAACAACATGCTGGATGGATGGAACGCAGATGAAACCGTGCTGAACAAACTCACTGAATTGAGGGAAAAGGCGCTCGCTGCAATGGAAGATGGCCAGTATGTGGAGACGTTTGCTCTACCCGCGATTGAGCGGGTATTGTCTGATTTGCGGTCAGACGATGCTTTATTGGCTGGATTGAATGCGAAGATTGTGGAAGGTGTAACGACGCTGCTAGAGAAAAACCATTCCAAAATCGGCAACCTCGTACGCGAAAATGTCGACAAAATGGATAATGCCTCACTGATCTCCTTGATTGAGGATAAGGTAGGACAGGATCTGCAGTGGATTCGGATTAACGGGGCTGTTACCGGATTTATAATCGGGATTGCACTGACCGCCCTGCGGATGGTATTGGAGTAACTCATTGATAATGGCAAGATTAGGGCCGCTCTCTGGAGCAGGCTCTTTTTTTGTCTGGGCAAATGATAAATAGAGAAATGATGCAAAAACAGTTGAATTGGGTAATGTACACCCGAATGCTCTATTGGAATCATTTAGGAACAAAGTTACATAAAAACGATGCCAACAGCCGATGTGATCATGTTGATTTTGTACTATGATGCAGATAACAGAAGAAAAGAGTGGGTATACGATTTAATGATAAAGAAAAGGTGATTGATATGAGGTTGAAGCGACGACTCGCATGTATATTTTTTTTGACCATACTATCTACTTTCATTTTGGGAGGATGTCAGAACATGAAGGAAAGTGAAAAACAGGCCTATTTTAAAGAAGCCGAAGCGGAAGCCGTAAAATATCTGAAAAATAAATATGAACTGGATGTCGTGATCACAAATAAAGAGCTGTTACCTGAGATGGCGCTTGATTCTATTGCTATGGAAGGGCATGTGGTTGAACATGAAGAGCAAGAATTTACGATCTCGTACGACTATGAAGATAAAAAAATCAAAAACTTTGGCATGAGTCCAGCAATTAAGGAAGCAATTATAGCTAAGGGGTATGATCCGTTTAACAAATAAATCATAACTCAGGATTGATTTTCTTGGAGGTGCAACCGTTGTGAGTAAATCACCAAAAATTGATGATGAAACATATAACAAGATGTCTGAATTAGCTTACGAGAATCTGAAATCAGGTATTGAGTTTGACAATCTTCCTGGATGGCAAGTTCTTGAGGACACTCATGGAAACAAAAAATCCGGTTTTGATGCGGTGACCTTCTACAATCCTGAGACCAAACAGGCGGTTATCGCATATCGGGGCACAGAGGGAAGTGCATCATTGGATCGCAGCGCCCCTGATTATTACGCGGATGCTCAAATCGGTTTGCCTGAGCTTGGCAGAAAAATCGAACAAAGTACTGACCTTACGCCAGATTGGTTAGCTAATGGAATCCAGAAGGTAAGAGATGTGACCGGAATCACTAAAGTCGAGAATGCTGTGGGAGAACTGGACAAAAAGCTGGATAAGACAATCGGGCTGGGTCCCAACCAAATGTATGAAGCGGAAGATTACGCCAAAGATATGCAGAAAAAATATAAGGATTTGGATTTTTCGCTAACAGGGCATTCGCTTGGAGGGGGCAATGCCCAGTATGCGGCCGCATACACGGGACTTTCCGCGGTGACGTTCAGCGCGCCATCCGTGATTTCCAGCCTCACGCCAGAGGCGAAACGAAAGGCTGAAGAGGGTGGGTTTGATAGCCAAATCATTAACTACGGACATCCCGGAGATTTTGTAACCAGCGGATTTTTTGGTGGATATGATCGTCATGTAGGTTCCATGTATTACATCAATTCCAACTACAAGGATATGAATGATGACATGGGCATGTTCGATAAAATCAGTAATACCTTTGGTGGTGAAGAGTATCACGGTTTGAAACAGTACAAATTCGAGAATGGCTATATTTCCAACGATCTATACGATCCGGTTACGGGCGAGCAAATCAGTTATTCACCACGTCAGCCATCCAATGTCCTGTCTGATCTCGTAGCATTCATGCGGAACCTGGGTGGGCAAGCAGGCAACCTTGCAAGAGGTATGGCCGCAGCAGCAGGAGCATCTGGCCTGATTCAGGTAACGCCCGAAGAACTCAAAAGTGTCGCTGCCCGGTGGAAGCAAAATGCACAACAGTGTAATGCAGAGTTGAATACGGTTCGGAGCCGAATGGCGCATTACCTGCATTCCAGCCGTAGTCGCAGACTTGAGCCTATCGTCACTCATCTGGATGCGTCTATTAACGAATTGAGCACATGGCATATGAAGCATACGAGTCAATTCCTGAACTTTATCGAAGAGAAGGCGGAAGCATTCCGTCAAGCGGATGAGAGTCAGGTCAGTTTTAAATAGAATTTTGCGTGAAGGGCCTGGCGATTGGAACTTACATAAGGGAGGGAACACGAGTGAGCGGACAATTGCTGGTAGAGCTGAATGATCTTCGGATTGCTGAAAAAGAATTGACCCAGCTGCTTGCCCGTCTCCAGGCAGATGAGCAGGAGGCAAGAAGCTTATACAACCGTCTCGACGACTGGAAGGGACAATCGGCCGATTATACAAGGCAGCAGATCGAAGCGTTTTTCGCGGGTCTGTCTGGACGAATACAGTCGATTGAACAACAGAAGAAGAGCTTGCTGCAATATATTGAAATCATGATCCAGACGGATCAGGGACGATAGGGGAAAAGTTGTAAGGGACGCTGTTCTTAATCAGTGAACTTAAGCATGGAAATTTGAAATCGAAGTTGGCGTATGCATACAGATATCAAAAAGGAGCCTCGGCACATCGGGAAAGATCCCGTTCGCCAAAGGCTCCTTTCTTTTTCAGTCTACATACAAGACTCTATGTTAGCTCTTAACGTTTTTTGCGGCGTGTTGCCAGAGCGATACCCAGGAAGGACAGGATCAACGCCAGAATGGATACGATCAATGTTGCCTGTTGCAGCTTCAATGTGCCTGGGTCGGAATCCGTGTTGTTTGGCTCACCAGTAACGGTGTCGTTTAACGCGTCACCCAGTGTGGTATCGTCGTTTGCCTTCTTATCATCGCCCGTTGCTGCTTTATCATCATGGCCAGCATTGCCGGCTGTGCCTGCACTATCATGATCTCCGCCTGCAGCAGCATTACCTGCAGCAGCAGGATCTTGGCTGATTGCCGTAATACTGTGCGGGTTGCTGTCACTTGGTCCGCCTGTCCATTCCACGATGCTGCCATCGCTATAATACTGGAATGCATCCCAAGCTACTTCCGTTTCGGCATCCGGATTCTGAGCTACGAAGTTGAATTGCTGGAATTGACCAGCCAGAATTCCTTCGTTATCTCCGTCTACTTCCCAAGTGATTGATGTTACTTCATTGGAATCATTTTTTTCGGTAGTGATTTTCCAGCCTGACAGTGGTTGGTATTGCTTGAATGCAACGCCTTGCGGTACTTTCAGTGTGATTTTGGTGGTAGGCAGCTCTTTTTCGGATGGAATCTTGATGCTATACGTCTGCCATGCACCTGTTTGTGCTACGGTTGGGTTAACGGTAACGTGTGCGCTGGCGAATCCCGCGAACAGCATCAGCGCAGCGGCTCCAGCCGTGAGGCTGGATGTCAGTTTGGAAGTCCATGATGTTTTCTTCAAAATAATTTACCCCTCTCAAATCTTATCATTTATGTTTCGGCCCATTTTCTAAAATAAGTGCCTGATGTGCTGCAAAGTCACCGTTCCGGTTACGAATCGTTCTTTCAATCGCTGTTATTCCCAGATTTTTTTGATTCACTTTATAAGTGAAAATCCGGGAATAAAATGCGAACGTTACACTTTTCCAGAATCGATTTCGTTCCCTTCACTACAATTGCAGCTTATTGAGACACTGATTTTAGATTGAGTCGCGTTTCAAATCTGAATCGGTCTATACCTACGGATTAGCAGTGTCGATCTCAAATTCAGTATCCAGTGAATCCAGAGATCGGGTTAGCAGATGTACCTTGATGTTCCAGCGTCCTGGCATGGAGATATATTCTTCTGCTTCGTACACGCCAGTATCATTTTTCGGAATCGTGATCTCGTAAATGCCCATATCCATATCCAGGTGGGTCAGTGATAATGTGATCTGTTCCAGATCGTTGACTGTACTGCCGTCCGGTTTCTTCACGTCGACCTTGAACTGATTCTCTCCGGTACGATTGGGACTTACCTGAAGCGTAATTGTAGTCCCGTCATCCTTAGTCTGCACTTCTTTATAGGGTCCTACGGCTGCTGGTTGTCCGGGAGACAGGTGTGTCAGCACGGCGGCCAACGCAAGCACGACGGCTCCAGCAATCAGTTCGGCCTTCAGGCTGCCAGCGAGTCGGTTGCCGCTGCTTGCACGTGCCATTCTGGCATGACGCCAGGCCAATAGAAGCATCGCCACAAGCAAGACAACTTTAGCGATAAGCACGAGACCATACGCCGTTGTGAACAAAGACGTAAGGATAGGTGCAGGCAAAATGATCAGGCTGCTGTATATCCCCGTAGCGACGAGAGCAGCAACAGCGCCGATGCCCCAAGCTGTAAATCGTCGGATCGCCGTCCAGTAGACCTCACCTCGCACCGTGGAAGGCAGTTTATCCGCGAGCGGAGGCAGACACGCAGCCATGGCAGTTAGAGCCCCGATCCAGAAAGCGGCTCCGATCAGATGAACGAAGTCCATTGCAATGGCGAGCGCGCGATGTTCTGCTGCAGCTGGATGTCCTGTCATGGCATGGGTGAACAACCAGCCAAGAACGAGGACCAGTGATCCGTATGATGACCAGATACGGATACGCAGCGAGCGATCCCGGTCATATCCGGAGAGGATGGTAACCGCCAGCAGCATCACAATAAGCATCTGTACCATCCAGATCTGCCCAAATGACGTCAATTTGAGTGCGCTGCCCATCAGTGCCCAGCTGAACTCCCCGATGGAGACGCCTGATTCATACAACGTGTTCAGGGGCAGACTGATCAGAGCGGCAACAGAAGCGGCGCCATAACTGATCCATAACAACTTGTAGCTCCTTGGCACTTCCAGTGGTTCTCTCGCCATGGAAGCTGGTGCAATTCGGAACAGCAGGAAAGCAAGTGTGCCCAGAATCACAGACAACCCCAGATATTGAATCCAGTCTGTCAGCGACAAAATCCATTTTAACGGTCCGCCAACCTGGCCTGAACCTGAGGTTAAATCAGCGAGACCAGCAGGAGCGCCAGATGGTTCCCCAATATGAAACACATAGGCCCCTTGAATGGGGTGACCATCAGCAGATACGGCCTTCCAATTCACGGCGTAGGTTCCGTTTCCAAGTCCGGTCCGCAGTCCGGTCTCCAGAATATGAGGACGGTTCTCGTCGACATGCACATTGCCGTCATCTGCCTGTGTTCCGTCAGGTCCGGTGATTTTAATATCAAAAAAGGCCGTCTGTAAAGACTCGTTGAACTCCAGAGTCAGGCGTTCAGGTGCTGTCGCAACAAGTTCATTTTCACCTGGTGAGGCCTGCACAATATAAGCATGGGCGGATGCCCATTGTGGCATAACAAGGCAACACAATAACATCAGGGCGACCATAAGTGCCCAGTGCCGTTTGCCCAATTTCATGGTGAACCTACTCAAAATCAAAAAATCATCACCCTTAGGTCTAGAATTGTAAGTCATTCTTTGTTAACCGAGCACAATCTATACCATTATAACTTTGTCCAAAATAACACTGTATGACTACATTGGGCTATAAAAAAACGAAATGATCGATGGAATTGTGACAAAAACATGAATGTGCCGCTATTTACGCAGCTTACGGCCTGCCAGTCCGCTTTCCAATGCATAGCGGGTTAATTGCACACGATTTTCGAGATGCAGTTTCTGTAAAATATTCTTCAGGTGATTCTTCACTGTTTGATCCGAAATGCCAAGTTGGTCGGCAATCTCACGGTTAGTATATCCCGCAGATACCCATTGCAGGATCTCAAGCTCCCGTGTAGTCAGCGGATTATCGGGTACATCTTCCGTGCGAGGTGCGGGGAACTCCTGAAGGATTCGATAGGCAAGTTCTTTGCTCAGGGGTGCATCATCACTGACGATGGCGCGAAGGTATTCAAGCCAAGTGGACGGAGATAGATTTTTGAGCAAATATCCTTGAGCCCCTTGCTTCAGCGCTTCGAACAGGTACGTGACATCATCCGATACAGTAACCATGACGATAATGACATAAGGAAAGCGCAGTTTAATCTGGCGGGTGGCTTCCAGCCCATCCATATCCGGCATCTGCACGTCCATCAGAATAAGATCGGGCATCCATTGCCCGGTAAGCTCCAGCGCCTCTAGTCCAGTCGAAGCGGTACCAATAACTTCAAACAGGCTGTCCTCGGATAAAATACTGCAGATCGCCTCACGCGCATGCGCGTGATCATCGACAACCAATACCCGTACAAGTTCCATATTAAGCATGCCCCTTTCCAATGGTTATTCGAGTGTAACCTGGCCTTGAATCAAGAGCGAAAGACCAGCCCATCTGAGCTGCACGTTCCTTCGTAATTCGCAAGCCGTACCGATCCTTCAGATGCAGTGGATCCCCGCTCACACCAACACCATTATCCTGAACGAAGATGGACCAGACAAAAGGGGTTCCTTCTGCAATCAACCGAATATCTGTGGCCCGGGCATGTTTACGTACATTAAGCAGTGCTTCCCGAATGCAGGCGAGCAGCTCTACCTGCTCCTTTGGGGAGAAGAAGGTGCTGTCGAGATCCCATTCCAGACGCGCCGAAGGAACCGTCTCCTCTATAAGTAATTCTACCTGTGACAACAGGGAAGTTCCCTCCGGTACTGCCGCTTGTCCAGGGACGTAGCGGAGCTGGGCGATGGCCTGCCGTACGTAAGCGTTGACCTCATGTACGGTTTTGCGTATTTCCTGAATTTCATTCTCGTGACCACTTCCAGCCAAACTGCGCTCGGCCTTGTCTGTTTTTACCGACAGGAGAAAAAGAGACTGCGAGATACCATCGTGAAGCTCGCGGGCTAGTTGATCCCGAGCTTCGAGTGCCACTTTGGAAGCACGCTCCTGCTCCAGAGCAGCCCTGGCACTTTCCAGCATCTTAAATAAGCGACTTAGCAAGGTGACACTTATGAGGTACAGGATAAGTGGGGTAAGCCAGTTGCCCGCATCCATGGAAAGGTAGGGCATCAGGAATTGGTGACGGATGTATTCCCAGAGACCAACCGTGAATGTGGGGACCAGCAGAATCATCCATTTAATCTGTTTGTATGACATGAATACAGAACTCCTTTGAGATAAGGTCCATTTATATGTATCCGTTTCAAGGGCTGGCACCATTATAACGCATGCTTGCTTCAGACCCTAGTCTGGCTTTCTTCGGGGGAACCTCGGGTGGATAAGGGAGCATTTAGAAGGATATCTAAGAACAACATGGGGTGAAATTATGTCACGCAGGGTGAGCCTTGGTGAGTACAGATGAGCGGGGCTGTATCCATTTTCCCTATTGGAGAAGGTCCTCTATACTTATATAGAACAGAAATTCATTACAAAAGATGTTAAGGAGTGAACGCAACAACATGAATCAAGAGGTATTGGAACGTCGCAGCGAGTTGCTCAAGAAGAACATTCATCAAATGCTTCTTCAAGACAATCAGCACGGAATCAGTCGTCAGGATAACATGTTTTTGCAGCAGATGATTAAAGAGCTGCATCAGACTTCACATGAGATGAATACCACTCGATAACGCAGAATCTGCACAAGAATGAAGTAATCTCGTGCATGATTCATTCCATGATGAACATGAAAATGGCGCTATCCCCGATTAGGCCGGGGGTAGCGCTTTTGGCTTTGTAAGGGGGAATTCTGCGGGTATTACACAAGTTGTTGCTGCACCGTTCGTTTCTGAATATATCGGATGAACAGCTCGGCTAGCTCGGGATCAAACTGAGAACCGGAGCACATCTGTAGTTCCTTGATTGCTTCATCGACATTTTTCGTTTCCTGATACGGTCGCTCTGTCGTCATTGCGTCAAAGGAATCAATCACCGTGAGCATCCGGCACAACCGTGGAATCTCACAGCCTTTCAGACCATAAGGGTAGCCTGCCCCGTCATATCGTTCATGATGCAATTCAATATAGGGAATGAGATCGGCAAAACGCTCGTTCGTCATGGCCATTTTTTTGCCCCAGGTGACATGGCCCTTGATCGTTTCCCATTCTTCAGCGGTAAGCTTTTCTTTCTTATTCAAGATGGACCATGGAATTTCGAGCTTTCCGATGTCATGAATCAGTGCGCCCAGTACAAAATTCCGCTTCTCCACATTATCGAGTTCCAGCAACTCACTTATATCGAGAGCATACTTATATACGCGTTTGGAATGTTTGAATGTATCCATATCCTTATACCTGAACAAGTTGAGTTGTTGCTCAATGTCACGCACATCCTGGACCAGATCAATCTCTTGCTCCATGCCATCATTACTACCGTGGCGATGCACATTGTTTTTGCCTTGCTTTTTGGCATAATACAACGCTTTATCCGCCTGATCCACAAGTTGTGACTTGTTGTACATATCGACTTCATAACGCGCAACACCTGCGGAGAACGAGAGACAACCGTGCGGAAACACTTCAACCCCTTCAAAAGGTGTGTCGTTCAGCTGCTTGCGCAGCTTGTTCATGAAAGCATAAGCCTCGTCCAGATCCATGCCTGGCATGAGCAGGGTGAACTCTTCTCCGCCATAACGAAAGGCGGTGACCGAAGTGCCTTCCGTCTTCCGACTGAGGAAATCTCCGAGAAGAGCCAGCAGGCTGTCACCCTGGAGATGACCGAAGCGGTCGTTATACTTTTTGAAATCATCAATATCGATGAGTCCCAGTGAAAGCGGGGTTCCCTGAGAACGGGCGTTACCAAGCTCGGTCTCCAGCATACTTTCAAAATGACTATGGTTAAACAAACCTGTACGTTGATCCGTATTCGCCTTTTCCTCAATACTCTGATACATCACAAACAGCTGTTTGAACGCATGTGATAGCAGAATGCTAAGACTGAGGTAGAGCAGCAGACCGAGAACGCCGTTATGCACAACGAGAATGGTCAGCACGAGTGCCAAAATCAATGTACATAAATAGACGAGCAGCGATTCGGTAACGAACACACGCTTCATCTGCTGTAATGCATCCTTTGTTGAGAAATGAAAAAACAGGCCAAGCGTGATTGTATTAATGATGAAGTAGGCTGCAAGTGCCGCAAAATAGGGCAGCAGGTTATATCCATCCAGTGCTCCCGGAATTCCTCCAGTCCAAGTAAATACATAAGCCGCTCCAGCAATCATGAGGCTGTAAATGCTGAAATTGACGATATGTTTCCACCAGGTGAGTTTGCGATCCTTGATTAACAGAATGAGGGAAACAGGCAGCAGTACAGACAGACTGAATGCACCACCAAACATGAAGATAGAGGCGAGGTACACGGAAGAGTCCATGGATTGCTGATTGCCTTTGGGCGGAATTTGAAACGTGAAATAATCCAAAATCAGCGCCGCACCAAGCATCGTGTATACCATTACCCATTCGTCAGAGGATAGATGGAGATAAGACCACTTGTTCATATACAGAAAAATACCGATGCCGGTGCAGCTAAGCAAGACGACATACATGCTGCTCCGATCTGCTTTATGGATAAGGTTACGAATAAAGTTCATAAAAATTCTCCTGCTTGGTTTAGTCTGCTCTTGATGTGAATATATCGGCTTGTACTATATTGATGTATAACATAACAAGTTACCTCCCAAAAATCCAGAAAGAAAAAACAGGCCGCTGGCAGCCTGTTTGTCTTGGTTGGCGAAGTATATGTACTAGCCGCCCAGCTTGTATCCCGAAGTCAATGCAACAACGACAGAAGCTACGATGATTGCGTTGATGACGAGACGGGAATATTTAATGCCTTCGAATTTTTTCATGGAAAAGACCTCCCTTCCTTGGAGTCTGTCCGAATGTCTTCAGGCCTGATGGAACTCACTGGCTGCAAAGCTTCTCCGGTTCGATTCACCATCATGTACTGGATAAACAGGAATATGCCAATGTTCATGACCACATCGCCGATGCTGATCACCTGGGTCCGCGGATAAGGGCTGGACAGCGGGATGATATCACCTAGGAATGAAAGATGTGTGGAAGCATCCATCATATAGTGCTTTGATACCGCCCCGCCTTCGCGCAGCATATCTACATAATAGGGCCCAAGAACAGCAGAGGCGTCCACGGAAACCGGCATACGCCCACCGTTCACTGCCATGACGATGAAATTGAGAAAGACACCGATCCAGATCAACGTAAAACCTTTGTAATGTCGATTAAGCCACAAAAATGCTAGACCTGTGACATAAACGGCAGCAAACAGGTACCCGTTGATGGATGCAACCCAATCAAGCCTTTCCTGCAAGAAAAAGATGAAGAACTGGGCCAGCAGCAACAGCGGGAATATCCATCCGCCTCGCAGCTTGAGTGCTGCAAACTGGTGGAGACCATACCGAAATCCTCCCCGGAACAGTCCAACGATCAAGCCTAGCAGAATGCCGTCGTATACCATGATTAACTCCTGTCTTACAGATATGTGTAAATGTGATTGCGTGTTTGTGTATCTATGTTATTCGACCTTTTACTGGTAAATCCTTCAATGGAAAATATTTTTTTGAGAAGAAATTTGCAAAAAAATAAACAAAAAACCGCCTTTACGAACCAATGGGTCGAATCCATTGAAAAGTTCGGTAAAGACGGCTTTATATTATGTCAAAATGCGAGCTTTAATGCACCTAGCATATGTTCGATTTATTCCGATTCCCCGTTGAGATAATTGAAGAACGGGTGGTCAACCCAGAAGGTGTAACTGGAAATATCCGCATCAGGGGCGAGCTTACGGAATCCTTCCTGAATTGCCTTGGAATTCTCCTTAAGGGAGAAGGATTGTGCGTAATAGTTGCCAAGTGAAATTTTATTGTTAGCAATGACCGGATATTCCGCCAGAGCAGTCGGTGAATAATACAGCGGCTGCCACCAGGAAGCATGGATTAAGGCAGAGGTGTCATCGCTATTCTTTTTGGCATACTTCAATATAATGTCGTTGAAACGGGCTTTGTCCGCTGTGTTATTGAACTCGAACTGAATGTCATATTCTTTGGCGTAGGCGATGTAGTTGCCATTCTCGATCTGGGTTACTTTGTAATCCGGTGTTTCTTTGGGCTCTCCCCATTCCTTCAAATAGATGAAGGCAGATGTCTTCGGCTGGAACTGTACATCAGCATCGATGCCTTCACTGCGCAACAGTCCAATTAACTGCACCGCATGTTTAATATCATCATGTCCGTAAGTTAAGGTCAGTTCATCGATGAAGTTGGAATTAAAGCGACTATCCTTAAGATTGTAACCTGTGACGAGATCATTCCGCAGAGCTTGATCCACAATGGTCCGAAGCTCTGGTGCTTCTATTAAATCAGCCGTGCGATAGGCAGCGTACAATTTGGAGTAAATGTCAGCGTCGCCGGAACGGCCAATTTCATTTTTATATTTACCCTGACTGGTCAATACCCGTCCAAGCAAAATGCTGGCAAAATCGGAACTCGCTTCGCCACCCTTACGGAGAGCGGGGTACAGACTTTCCGGAATTAGACCTGTATCGATGGCAGCGGCCAGTTCCTGCGCGGCTTGTCCCTGCACGCGGCTTGGGCTAATGCTCAGTTTTGCAAGTGCCTTTGCTGTTTTGTCTTCAGGATATGTATAGGCCAGTTCTTTGAATCCGGCTGCTTTGACTGCGATGAAGACAGCAGCATAAGTGCTCAGTTTTTCATTGGCACGAACTTCCGTACCGGATAGGATACCATTGTTATATAAGGAAACGGCAGCTTTATAAGCTGAATCATTCGATTTCAGATCAGTAAAGGATGGCGCCTTAACTTCACTGTCACTTGCTTCATCTGTAGCAGGAGCAGCTTGATCGGCTTCAAGAATGGTAGCAATCGCCTTGATGAAGTCACCCTTCGTTAACTGTTTCGGCAATTGGATATTGTATTTAGCTTGCAGGAATTGGGCGTAATCAGCTGCACTCTCGGTATAAACTGAAGGAGCTTGTGCTGCCGGTCCTTTAACAGCCTGTGAGGTCGTTTGTCCAGCGGAAGTGGCGGATGCTGCGGATACCGAAGCGGGCAAGCTGAGGCTGCCGAGTGTAACCGGAGCGGCGAGCAGAGCGGCCAGTGTGATCTGGGTGATTTTTTTCAAATGAATAGCCTCCTCAAAATAGGGTTGGAAAATAAATAAGATTGCGTTATAATTCTGACAAATCCTATCTGAATATAATAATTGGATTGACTTTAGCATGGAGCAGCTCTGGATGTCAACGGAAAAAACCTTAGTATAGAGAGGCTTCGGAGGCTCTGTCGAAGGCAAATCAACTATTATATTCCATTTAGTGTATACGCTCAAAGATTTATTGACAAGGATCGACAGTATCCGCTAGGATTATAAAAAAAGAATAGTGAAAAGGGGAATTTTCAAAATGAAAAGAGGTTTATCGTTCGTCTTATCGATCATCATGTTGGCTATATTGCTGGCGGCTTGTGGAAATTCTGCTTCCAAAGACGAACAATCGGCCCAAGGTGGCGACAGTGAAAAATCACTGCGCATGGCGCTTGTACTTCCTGAAAAAATCGGGGTAAACCCGTTCTTCGTACAGATGGATGAAGGTTTCAAAAAAGCAGGCGAGGAATTCAAGGTAGATACCAAAACGATTGAATCGACTGACCCGGCAGCATTTGAGCAAAACCTGCGTGCTGCAGTTGCTGAGAACTATGATCTGATCATTACAGCGACATTCCAGGCAGAAGATGCACTGAAGAAAGTGGCTGCCGAAAATCCGGACAAGTCCTTTGCCGTTGTAGACACAACGGTGGATCTACCGAACGTACGTAGCGTTGGTTTCCATGAATATGAAGGAGCATACCTGCTTGGTGCAGCTGCCGGACTGTCTACGAAAACAGACAAAGTCGGTATGATTGCCGCGATGGACGTTCCATTGATCAAGAAATATACAGAAGGTTTCAAAGCTGGTCTGGAATCGGTTAACCCGAAAGCGGAATTCCTTGTGAACTACGTTGGTGGATTTAACGACCCGGCCAAAGCCAAAGAGCTTGCGTTGGTACAATTCGGCAAAGGTGCTGACTTCATTGCCGCAGCATCCGCTGTAGGGGATCTGGGCGTGTTCGAAGCCGCGAAAGAAAAAGGCTTCTATACTTCCGGTCAGGATACGGACCGTACCGTTGAAGATCCGGAACATATCGTATTATCTCAATTAAAGTCGACTGATACAGTTTCTTACCAGACGGTGAAAGACTTCGTTGAAGGAAACTTCAAGGCGGGCGCTGTGAACTATGGCTTGAAAGAAGATGGCGTAGGCCTGACTTACGTAACACGTGATAGCGAAACTCCATTGAATGCTTTTGTTGGACAAGAAGTTATCGACAAGGTTAAAGCAATCAAGGATGATATCGTATCCGGCAAAATCGTTGTGAAAGATCCATTGCAACAGTAGTATTGTTTGTTTCATAGGATTGAGTAATTGAGTTGATCAGCCGGCTGCCCGATCAGGCAGCCGGTTTTGCTGCTATTTAAGACCGAGAGGAGAGAACGCGAGATATGCTGTTGGAGATGGAGCAGATTACGAAGAAATACGGCGGCTTCACCGCTAACCGGGACATCCGTTTTAATTTGCGAGAAGGAGAGATTCATGCCCTCGTGGGTGAGAACGGCGCTGGTAAGACAACCCTGATGCGTATGTTGTATGGAATGGAGCAACCGACATCAGGCACAATCAAAGTTCGTGGACGCGAGGTCAGCTTCGCAACTCCGTCTCAGGCCATGGCAAGTGGTATCGGCATGGTGCATCAGCATTTCATGCTGTTTCCTTCCTTTACGGTTGCCGAGAACATCGTGATTGGCCGTGAACCGTCTGCGGCAGGGGTATTTGATCGCAAACAGGCGGCGGCCCAGGTGAATGAATTGGGCAGAACGTATGGCATGCCAGTTGATCCGTGGAAAAAAGTATTTGAATGCCCTCTGGGCATGCAGCAGCGTGTTGAAATTCTCAAGGTGCTGCATCAGGGCGCGGACATCATTATATTGGATGAACCATCAGCGGTACTGACACCGCTGGAAGTGAAAGAACTACTCGCGAATATGAAATCCCTTGCCAAGTTGGGCAAAACCTTTGTATTGATCACGCACAAGCTGCAGGAAGTTATGGATGTGGCAGACCGGATCACGGTTCTTCGTGATGGTCAGGTGACAGGTACATTGGAAGCAAAAGACACGAATGTAGAGGAACTGTCCCGCCTGATGGTAGGGCGTGAGCTGGTTCGCATGGACAAGCAGCCATCCGTTCCGGGAGAAGCTGTGCTTCAGGTGGAAGCGGTAAACTTGTCAGGGGCAGAGGACCGTTCTGCACTCAAGGATATCCATTTGCAAGTTCGGAAAGGCGAGGTCGTTGGAATTGCGGGTATTTCCGGCAACGGCCAGTCTGAACTGATCCAGATCATTGCGGGACTACGCAAGGCAGATAGCGGCCGCGTCCTACTGTCAGGGCAGGATACAACCAATTGGCCAGTGCGGCGCATTCGGGAGCATGGACTTGCCCATATCCCGGAAGACCGTTATATGTGGGGAGCGGCGAAGGATGCGAGCGTTCGTGAAAATGGACTGATGGGCCACCATCACCGGCTTCAATCACGCGGTATCATTAAAGCGAAGGCAGCACGGACCATGGTGGAGAACTGGATCAAGCAGTTCAGCATCAAAACCGGTTCTGCGGAAACGAAGGCGCAGTTCCTATCTGGCGGTAACTTGCAGAAGTTGATTGCTGCGCGTGAGTTTGCCCAGGATACGCCGTTTCTGATTGCGGCTGAACCTACGCGGGGTGTAGACATCGGAGCGATGGAGACCATCCACGCTGAATTGCTGCGCAAACGGAATGAGGGTGCGGGTATTCTGCTCGTTTCCTCCGAATTGTCCGAGATTTTGCAATTATCGGATCGGATCATTGTCATGTATGAAGGCGGAATTGCCGGGGAACTGAAGGCAGATGAAGCAACAGAAGAACAGATCAGCTTGTTGATGGCAGGAGGGAAAGAGCGGATATGAATCGGGTAAAAGAAACACTTCGCGGACTCATACAGCCGCTGCTTGCCGTATTCATCGGTTTACTGGCAGGTGCTGTAGCCATTCTGATCGTTGGCGGGTCCGTGGTGGATACGTATGCGGAGATGTGGAAAGGGGCCTTCGGCAACTTCTACTTCTTCACTAACACACTGGCACGTTCGACGCCCATTATTCTTGCGGGGCTGGGCGTAGCACTGGCGTTCCGCGCCGGATTTTTCAACATGGGTGCAGAAGGACAGATGGTTCTTGGCGGACTTAGTGCAGCGCTGACGGCGCTCTACCTGCCGGGTCCAGGCTGGTTTGTCTGTATTGCAGCCATTGTGGCGGGGATCATCGCCGGTGGGGTCTGGTCGCTGTTTGCAGGTTGGCTGGATGCCCGCTTTGGCATGAATCTGTTGATCACAACACTGCTGCTCAACTATATTGCGATTTATTTTGGAGGATACATGGTATCCTACCCGTTTAAAGACCGTACAGGATCAGCGGCAATGGCCCAGACGCCAATGATTGATCAGAGTGTCTGGCTGCCGAAGCTGTTCCAGGGTATGGGACTGCATGCTGGATTCATCATTGCTATTGTGGCGGCGATTCTCATCTACTGGTTCACACACAAGACAGTAACTGGTTATGAGATCCGCATGTTGGGTAGCAACCCTTCGTTTGCAACATATGGCGGCGTGCGCCGCATTCGCATGATGATGCTGTCCATGATCATCAGTGGTGGACTTGCAGGTCTTGCGGGTGCAGGGGAAGTGCTGGGTACACAGTATCGTTTCCTTGATGGATCGTTGTCATCTGCAAGTTATGCATGGAGCGGCATTATGGCGACATTGCTTGCCCGCTCGCATCCGCTAGGAACAGCTGTGGCGGCAATCCTGCTTGCAGCGTTGCAGACAGGTGCCATGGGGATGGAACGGAATACGGATGTGCCGCTGGAAGTCGGCAGTGTCATCCAAGCGGTATTGACGTTATTTGTATCGGCTCAGATCGGATATTCATTCCTGAAGCGGAGAAAGGAGAAAAAGTCCAATGCAACAACTGTTTGATGCAGCCATGTTTGGCTCTACTCTGCGGATTATGACGCCGATCCTGCTTGCAGCGCTCGGTGGGGCTTTATGCTCTCGTGTCGGTCTGTTCAACGTGGGTCTGGAAGGACTCGTACTGATCGGTGCTTTCTCCGCTATTGTCGGTAACTATCTGTTCGGCAATGTACTGTTGGCTGTAATATTTTCTATTGTGATCGTCATGTTGTTCTCTGCGCTATTTGCCTTTATCAGTATTAATCTGAAGGCCAACGCCATTGTGGTCGGGATCTCGCTTAACTTTCTGGCCACAGGACTGACGACTTTTGCGCTGCGGGCGATTTTTGATGTAAAAGGTGCTTACTATGACAAGGATATGGTGGGACTCCCCAAATGGGACATTCCTCTTATTAAGGACATTCCGTGGGTAGGCGATGTTATCTCAGGGCATAGCCCGCTCGTATATCTCGGGATTATTATCGTGATTGCCTTGCAGTTTTATCTGTTCAAAAGTGTCTCCGGTTTCCGTCTTCGTTCCGTGGGTGAGAATCCGGTAGCGGCACAAAGTATCGGCATCAAGGTGCGCGGCATTCAATATGGTGCAGTTCTGATGTGCGGCGTATTGTGCGCCTTGGCGGGTGCACAGTTATCGCTCGGTCAGGTTACGATGTTTACCGAGGGTATGACCGCAGGTCGCGGCTTCATCGCATTGGTAGCGACCATGCTGGGTCAAGCGAATCCGCTCGGCGTTATGGGGTCCAGTGTGCTGTTCGGGTTCATGGAAGCTCTTAGTATCCGACTGCAGGGCTTTGCGCTGCCAACTCACTTTACCATGATGCTGCCGTATATTGTGACACTGGTGGCGATGTTCTTCTTCAAGGACCGTACTTATGCACAAGATGCACTGAAAGCGGGCGGAAGCTCGCGTTAAATCCTGAATGTTATGCTTGAAGCATATAAAGAAGGAGGAATCACGCTTGCATAATAAGGCTGAACGTCTGAAAAAAACGAAAAGCCCGGCACCCAAAGCGGGTGCTGAGCACGGAGACCGACTGCCACCGGGGCAGGTACTGACCGAGAAATTCCCGATTCTACATGAAGGTGAAGTGCCGGAATACGACCTTTCCACCTGGGATTTGAAGGTATTCGGTGAAGTTGAAGAGGAGAAGGTGTTCTCCTTCGCCGAGCTTCAGGGGATGCCTCAAGTGAACACGGTGAGCGATATTCATTGTGTTACCCGCTGGTCGAAGTTTGATACACCATGGGAAGGCATACGGTTCTCGGATTTCATCAAGCTACTTGGCGTCAAACCGGAAGCAAAATATGTTATGATCCACGCGGATCATGATTATGAAACGAATGTTCCGCTCGAAGAACTGATGCATGATGATGTATTGCTTGCTTTTAAATTTAACGGTGAGCCGCTCACACCAAAGCACGGTTATCCGCTGCGCTTGGTTGTTCCACAACTCTACTTCTGGAAGAGTGCGAAGTGGATACGGGGTCTGGAATTCATGAAAGAAGATCGCAATGGCTTCTGGGAAGTCAATGGTTTCCATCATTTTGCCGATCCGTTCAAGGAGCAGCGCTTCTCTGGTGAAGATATTCCGATTCCGGAAGACGAATGGACGAAGAAGGAGTTTGATTAAGATGTTGATGCCTATTTTGCAAATTCATTCCGAAGATATGCCTGCATATGCCATTGTCTGTGGTGATCCGGCACGTGCGGAGAAAATTTCCCGCAAGCTGGAGCAGGCGAGAGAACTGGCGTTCAGCCGGGAGTATCGCACGTTTGTAGGATTGTATGAAGGTGTACAAATGGCCGTGGTCAGCCATGGCGTAGGTTCACCAGGAGCAGCTGTCTGCTTCGAAGAACTGATCCGGGCAGGGGTAACGACCCTGATTCGTGTAGGTACAGCGGGCTCGTACACAACGGATTATCCAGCGGGCAGCGTAATCGTCAGCACGGCCGCTGTGCGTACGGACGGGCTGACACGTCAGCTGGTACCAGATGGTTTCCCTGCGGTAGCGGACCTTGGTGTTACACAAGCGTTAATCGAGGCAACTCGTGAGCATGCAAGTGCAGCGAAAGCTTCAAGTGCGGGTAAAGTTGGCGTGGGCATTACCGTTACGCTGGATGCATTCTTCACAGGAGTTGAAGAGATTCCTCATCGCAAGTACAAGCAGGCGGGTGCTCTTGCCGCTGAGATGGAAATTGCCGCGCTCTACATCGTCAGCACACTGCGCGGCGCTCGTGCCGGGGCTATTGTCGCTATCGATGGATTCGCAGACAGCGACCTGGCCGCCGAGTATGATCCGCATACAAATGCGGTAGCTGATGCTGTTGAGCGTGAGATCGAAGCGGCACTGCGTGCATTGGCTGTACTGGCTCGTCAGGATCAGTCGTAAAGCTGAGATCATCAGGGTATTTTGTATTACTACTGCTGGTAAAATTGCAAAATAAGCAAATGATGTCCATCTGAGATGGACAATATAAAAGGGCGTCCCATAAGGTCATGTTCATGACTTTGGGATGCCCTTTTGAGTTTGAGATAGAAGCGACTGTTGCTATATTGGAAGGTGCAATCGATTCGTTAGCTTTGTCCGAACAATTGCTGTGCCGTCTCAATAAATAACCGGGATGCGGGAGAAGCATCGACAAGTGAAGGAACGGCAATCTCGATATTGCGGTAGGCTTTCGGCTCTGTGGGGAGTGCTTTGACACCCGGAGGCAGCCAGGATAGTGAAATAGCAGGCAGCATAGCGGTCCCGAGTCCCTGCTCAATCATGCTAAGGCAAGTGTTTACGTTATACACGACAAATCCGAAATGTAATTCTGCATCTGCTCGATTGAACAGATCAACAATCGGTACCTCATAGCCGCCTTTGCAAATAATCATGGGGTGTTTGTCCAGCATTTTTACCGGCAGAATTTCCTGATTCGCAAAAGGTTCATCGTCCCGAAACACCGCGAGCATCTCCTCGCTATAGAGTGGAAGCGTCTCATAAGACACATCTACTGGTTCTTTATCTGTGGCAATAATGAGAGCTACATCAATGGCGCGTGAGCTTAGCCACTCCTGAATTTCAAGGATGTTCCCCTCGTGTAACTCAAACTGAATCTGAGGATAGCGGTCCCGAATCGAGCGGATGATTTTTGGCAGCAGATGGGCGGATGACATAGGGAAAGAGCCAATACGAATCGTACCAATCTCCAACCCTTTTTCGGCGGCAACGACCTGCTGTACCTTATCAAATTGCTGTAAAATGCGGCGGAAAATAACCAGAATTCGCTGTCCCACATCCGTAAGCACGATGCCGTTCCTACGATCCCGTATGATTAGAGTGACATCCAGTTCATTCTCTAGCGAAGAGATGGCCCGACTGACTGCGGGCTGTGTCATATTCAGTTCCTGGCCTGCACGGGTGAAGCTTCCCGTCTCTGCAATTTTCACAAATAACTGCAACTGTGAGTTGTTCATAACAAATATGGTATGCTCCTTATGATTAACATGCATTTCAATTATTTCGATCATTATTGTATCATGAAGACACGGAACGATCAAAGAACGAATGTAAAACGGATCTGGATCGGATTCCAAATGGTTTGCAGGCACAGAAAGAGCGCAGGATAATGTGTACGATTGATTAAACTGCGCCTGTAGATGTGTGCCGGATAGGAGAATAAACATATGGCTTTATCACGTGCAAAAGCAGGCTGGGTCCTGGCTTTTCTGGTACTCATGTGGGGAGTAAACTGGCCCCTGACCAAATACGCATTAAATTTCACACCGCCGCTCATATTCGCAGGCATGCGCCTGTTAATTGGGGGTCTGGTGCTGGGGCTGTATGCTTTTCCCCGCTACAAAACGCTGCGGTTGAAGCAAACCTGGCATATTTATGCCATATCTGCGGTGCTTAACATCATCTTCTTCTACGGTTTTCAGACCGTGGGGCTGACGGAAGTGCCAGCAGGATTATTTTCATCCATAGTGTTCCTACAGCCTGTGCTGCTCGGAATCGGGGCATGGTTGTGGCTGGGTGAGTCCATGTATGGACTGAAGATTGCCGGATTGGTGATCGGTTTTGCAGGGGTGGCTACGATCAGTATTGGCGGCATGACAGGCAAAGTATCCCCTGAAGGGGTTATGCTTGGGCTGTTCAGTGCAATTAGCTGGGCGATCGGGACCGTATATATGAAGCGAAATTCAATGAAGGTCGATGGAATCTGGATGACAGCCATTCCGATTCTGATCGGCGGAGTTGTTCTGACGTTGACGGGTACGGTCACAGAGAGCTGGGCTGATGTGCAGTGGGTGCTTCCTTTTATACTGGATACGCTGTTTATTTCGGTGTTTGTCATTGCAATGGGCTGGCTCGCGTTCTTCAAACTGGTTAGCTCCGGCGAAGCCAGCAAAGTAGGATCGTTTACGTTCCTGATTCCGCTGATCGCCCTGTTATGCAGTGTGCTGTTCCTCGGAGAGTCGGTTACGGTCAACCTGATCGCAGGTCTGGTTATGATTATTGCCAGCATCCTGCTTGTGAATGTTAAAGTGAAAGGCAGTAAAGTCGCGAAAATATAAAGTTATACGGAGAACTTTCTTCAAGTGGTTGTTGAACCTTGTATACATTCCGAATGACAATGCAAAAAATGGGTAAGTTATATATAGGAACATCACCATGATTACGAAGAGGAGGACTCCAGCATGACACAGAACAATCAACCTCAGGATGAGGCGGCAATTCGCAACAAACTGGATGAAGACGGGGATTCCTTGATGGAGAAAAAGAAAATTTTGAGCGGTGTGGATATTGAGCCGCAAGCGGACGAATGGTCTGCCAAACCGTCACCTGTAGCATTTGATGAAGGTAAATC
The DNA here is from genome assembly GCF_028771845.1 of Paenibacillus marchantiae. NCBI lineage: Bacteria > Bacillati > Bacillota > Bacilli > Caryophanales > Paenibacillaceae > Paenibacillus > Paenibacillus marchantiae. The sequence continues at coordinate 1,604,749 of NZ_CP118270.1, forward strand.
ATCCAAAGAATAAGAGGAACCAGATATAGCTTTAAAAGAAGCGGGTACCGTTAAGGTATCTGCTTTTTTATATCAGAATGGTTAAGCATGTTTCGGAGCATCATCTTCCTGATGTCTTATTGTATAATCATGGGAACGTTTGTGAGAGGAGAATGTGAAGATGAGTGAGATTAACATTAGAAGGGCTGTCATCGGAGATTACACGGGAGTATCTGCCTTAATGGATGAACTTCATCACTTGCATGTGGAGGCCAGGCCAGACGTATACAGAGAGTTGCAGACGAGAATGAGTCATAAGGAATATGAAGAACTACTGGAAACGGATCATCGCTATCTCTATGTTGCGGAATTGCTGGAACAGGGTGAGATTGTTGGATTTGCGAGCGCACAGTTGAATGTTATTCAGAATGTGGATTTGTTAAAGGATCGAAAGATGTTATATATCCATGAGATCATCGTTGGTAGCAAACATCGTGGACATGGGACAGGCAAACTGTTGATGCAGGAGTTAATCGAACTTGGCAAAAAAATGCAGGTCGACAGTGTTGAACTGACCGTGTCTACATTTAATACTGGTGCTCAAGCTTTCTATGAGCAGATGGGTCTGGCTGTACGCAGCAGCAGAATGGAATACATACTATAACTATAATGTGCTGTACGAAGAATAATGAGATGTCTGGCGCGTTAGTGCAGTCGTAGGAAGCATGGAATACATCCATTTGGAGTAAAATAAAAGAAATAGTCTTGCATACCCCCATGGGGTATGTTACTCTTATTACAGAACGAAAGAAAAGGGGTGTTCGCGATGGAACATCAGAGCCATCCCAAGGAACCTTTGGAGTCATCCGTAACAGAGGTGAACGAAGTCTCACAGACCGATGATCAGCAAGCCAATTCATGTCATACGTCAGGCAGTGATGGAAAGCATGTGCGCAAGAGCCATCACTCCCAAGAGATGAAGGGCAACCTGATTTCCCGCTTGAACCGTGTTGAAGGACAGATTCGCGGGATCAAGGGATTGATCGAGAAGGATACCTATTGTGATGATGTGCTGACACAGATCGCGGCTGCTCAGTCCGCTCTTAATTCAGTAGGCAAGCTATTGCTGGAAGGCCACATGAAGAGCTGCATCGTTGAGCGCATTCAGGCCGGAGAGCATGAGGTTGTGGATGAATTGTTGGTAACGGTAAGAAAGTTAATGAAGTAATTATTTTTGAATGAACTCATCATTTATATATCTAAGGAGGAACTACCCATGTCTAATATTACGTTGAACGTTACAGGAATGTCTTGCAATCACTGTGTGAAATCGGTTGAAGAAGCTGTGAAGAATGCGGGAGCGAATGGTCAGGTTAATCTGGCAGCAGGAACTGTCGCAGTTGAATATGACGAGCAAAAAGTCAATGTGGATCAGATCAAGGCAGCCATCGAAGATCAAGGATATGACGTAGTCTAATCATCGCAGGCTTAAACTGAACTTCCCTTTGCATGGAAAGGAATTCAACAGGTCTTTTCCATTAAATGGGTTCATTGTTTAAGCCTGATTTTCTGTCTTTTATATACCCCTTGGGGGTATTGGGTGTGTAGGAATATTTCATAGAGAAAGGAGCTAACAACATGGATAAGTCATCAACAACGGAGAACGCAACAGTATCAGAACCCGTACCTTCACAGGAAGCGGCGGGATTGCAGACAACACTGCAAATTACAGGCATGACCTGTGCTGCCTGCTCTACCCGGATTGAGAAGGGTTTGTCCCGAATGGAAGGGGTCAATCAGGCGAATGTTAACCTCGCTATAGAACAAGCAACGGTATCCTATGATCCGAAGACAACGAACATCAATGCTTTGCGGGATAAGGTGGAGGCCCTTGGCTATGGTACAGTAACGGAATCCGTGGATCTGGACATTACAGGCATGACCTGTGCTGCTTGTTCTACTCGAATCGAAAAAGGTCTTTCTCGGTTGCCGGGTGTATCCCGTGCAAACGTGAACCTGGCTCTGGAAACGGGACATGTGGAATTTGCAGCAGGAGTACTGAAGGCAACCGATATTACGGCGAAGATCAAACAGCTCGGTTATGGAGCAGAGTTGCAGAAGACACAGGAAGATACCCAATCAGTGCGTGAGCGTGAATTACAGCGTAAAAAGTGGAAATGGATGATCTCCGCCTTGTTATCTTTGCCACTGCTTTGGGCCATGGTGGGTCACTTTTCATTTACCTCGTGGATCTGGGTACCGGATCTGTTCATGAACCCATGGTTCCAACTGGTGTTGGCAACGCCAGTACAGTTTGTGATTGGATGGCAATTCTATGTGGGAGCCTATAAAGCGCTCCGTAATGGCAGTGCCAATATGGATGTACTGGTTGCTTTGGGTACAAGTGCGGCTTTCTTCTACAGTCTGTATCTGACCCTGACCAGTGGCAATGCAGCTTCGACCATGATGGATCATGGTGGGACGGGAATGGCTACAGCAGCCATGCCAACCGTGGAGCTTTATTATGAGACGAGTGCAATTCTGATTACGTTGATCCTATTGGGAAAATGGTTTGAGGCGGTAGCCAAGGGGCGTTCCTCTCAGGCAATCAAGAGCCTCATCGAACTGGCTCCGCGTGAAGCCAGAGTGATTCGTGATGGACAGGAGGTTATTGTACCGTCTGCGTATGTCGCGGTAGGTGATCTCGTTCTGGTAAAACCCGGAGATAGCATTCCTGTCGATGGCGTCGTGGAGGAGGGGCAGTCTTCTGTCGACGAATCCATGTTAAGCGGAGAGAGCCTGCCCGTGGATAAAAAACCAGGGGACGCCGTTACAGGTGCTACGTTGAATAAAAATGGAGTATTAAGACTGCGTGCGACCCGCGTGGGCTCGGACACGGCGTTATCCCAAATTATTAAAGTGGTTGAACAAGCGCAGGGTTCCAAGGCCCCTATTCAGCGGATTGCCGATGTGATCTCAGGTATCTTTGTTCCGATTGTTGTAGGCATCGCAGCAGTCACGTTCCTGATCTGGTATTTTTTCGCCAGTCCCGGTGACTTTGCCGGTTCGCTGGAGAAGGCGATTGCTGTACTTGTCATAGCCTGTCCTTGTGCGCTTGGACTCGCAACTCCAACGTCCATTATGGCTGGATCAGGGCGTGCGGCGGAATATGGTGTGTTGTTCAAAGGCGGCGAACATCTGGAATCGGCACAGCAGATCCAAACCGTTGTACTGGACAAAACAGGTACAGTTACCCAAGGCAAGCCCGTGCTTACGGATGTGGTGACGGCTCCAGAATGGACGGAAACGGACCTGCTGCAACGGGTGGGAGCAGCAGAGCAGAGTTCGGAGCATCCATTGGCTGAGGCGATTGTAGAAGGAATCCGAGGTAAAGGTCTGGAACTGGTCCAGTCAGAGCAATTCGAGAACATACCGGGATATGGTGTGCGAGCTCGGGTTCAGGGACAAGAGATCCTGGTCGGGACACGTAGGCTGCTTACGGATGCGAAGGTGAATGTCTCCGAGGAAACGATGCAACAGATGAATAACCTTGAGGAACAAGGACGCACAGCGATGCTGGTCGCCGTGGACGGTCAATGGGCTGGGGTTGTTGCGGTGGCGGATACCATCAAGGAAACTTCACGGGAAGCCATTCAGCGGCTTCATGCTATGGGAATTGATGTCATCATGATTACGGGAGACAATGAGCGGACAGCACGCGCTGTAGCGGAGCAAGCCGGAATTAATAAAGTTCTGGCTGAGGTACTGCCAGAGGGTAAAGCGGCAGAAGTGAAAAAACTTCAGGAGAGTGGCCTCAAGGTAGCGATGGTTGGAGATGGTATCAACGATGCTCCGGCCCTTGCTACAGCCGATATTGGTATGGCCATCGGAACCGGAACCGATGTAGCGATGGAAGCAGCGGATATTACGCTAATGCGCGGCGATCTGAACAGTATTGCAGATGCAATCGAGATGAGCCGGCGCACGATGGGCAATATCAAGCAGAACCTGTTCTGGGCACTTGGCTATAACGTGATTGGGATTCCAATTGCAGCAGTGGGCTTCCTAGCTCCTTGGTTGGCAGGTGCGGCCATGGCGTTCAGCTCTGTGTCGGTTGTATTGAATTCGCTGCGTCTGCAACGGATGAAACTGAAAAGCAATGACTGATGTCCATTGAGGGACGTGATTCAACTTTCTATTATGCTCAAAAGTAAGCATAGGGTGCGGTCCGCTGCGGCGGAGCGTGCTTTTTTTTGTTATGGAAAGATGTCTGAGATATGTTAAGGGAATGGTCCTTTCCTTGTTATTAGAAGGTGAGCGTGTGAAGTGATGTCCTCTTATGAAATGGAATTCATTGTTTGTGAAACACATCTTAATCTTTCTGAACCTTTCAGAAATAGATTGACAATATAGACATATAGACTTAAAATTTAAAACGATTGTTTGATTCAAACAATCGTTTACATCAAATTCGAACTAATGAGTAATGGAGGACATCATTTATGTTGCAGGCTTTACGTATATTGTTGAAAAAACCGCCAGTAATTGTGGGGATCGTGACGGCACTTATGTTCCAAGTGATCTTCAGCGTGATCTGGATGACAGCATATTCCGGAGTGAATGACCGGATGAATGAATTGACGGTTGCCGTTGTCAATGAGGATGGAGAGCAGTCCAAGGGGATCGCAGATCGTATGGCTGAGACGCTTCCTTTTCATACCGTAACTAATCTGAGTGCTGCCGAAGCACTTGACCAGTTAAATCATCGCAAGATTCATATGGTGCTGAATATTCCTGCAGGGTTTAACGAGCTGATTCAGACAGCCGGTTCCACTGCCGAAATCAAGTACACCATTAACGAGGCGAACCCGGTTACGATAAAAAGCATGATGCAAGGTGTATCGCAAAGCGTGACGAACACGATTAACAAGCAAGCAACCGCTCAAGGTGTGCAAGCTGTGTTGACGGCTTCCGGAGCGCCTGCAGATCAGGCAGCTGAAGCTGCTGCCAACCTGACTACCCGCGTGGAAGGTACAACGACTTCTATTAATCCGGTTAACGGCATGAACAACCAGATGGTGCCGATGATGATGGTACTCGCTTCTTATGTGGGAGCCATGATTATGGGTATGAACCTGCAGACAGCGATGGGTATGCTGTCGGCTACTCACTCCCGCTGGACTTTGTTTGGCGCCAGAGTAGTCATTAATCTGGGGTCTGCTCTTGTGGTTTCCCTGCTGGGATCATCACTGATCGTGTCGCTGGGCGGACAGATCGAGCAAGGATTTATCGCATTCTGGTTGTTCCAGGCGTTGTTCCTCTGCACGTTCATGTTCTTCTCCCAGTTCTTCCTGATCTGCTTTGGACCAGCGGGAAGTTTGTTCAACATCATTTCACTGTCGCTGCAACTGGTATCTTCCGGTGCAATGGTGCCACGTGAATTGCTGAACAGCTTCTACAGTGGTATTGGTCAGTATCTGCCTGCCACATATGCCGTTCAAGGTGTTCTGAGCGCTCAACTGGGTGGACCTGGAGTTCAATCCGCTGCTGGTTCAATTACCATTGTATTGCTGGTTGCTGTAGCCCTTTCCCTGGTGGTGACGTTGTTGAAAAAACAACGCATGCCAGCTGGGGCACCAAGCCCGGCTCAAATGAACAGCTAATATTCCAGTCATCATGGTTGTTCTTCATAGGATATGATCAAGCACCCCGGTGATTTTCACCGGGGTGCTTGGTTTAATAGTAGGTTGAGGTGGCTAGCTTTGCAGAACCACAGGCGGCACACCTTGCGCTTTGATGCACAAACTTTCATAATGAAACGATAGAGTAGTCTCGCTGCAGCCCGGTGAGCTGGAGCAAATGAATAGAACGGACAAGAGGAGCGGACGGAATGACGGAACCGGAATTGGATATAAAAACGAGGATTTTGCTTGCAGCCAAGAAGCTTTTTGCACAGCAGGGGTATGACGGGACAAGTGTTCGTCAAATCTGTGATGAGGCGGGTGCGAATGTATCGCTGGTCTCGTATCATTTTGGTGGAAAAGAAAAGGTGTTCGAAGCATTATTTGAGCACTTTTTTCCTGATCATATGATGAACGAGTTGGCTGAAGAGTCCATGTCCTCCCCCGTGGAGGGTATCCGACGAATCATAGGTGAAGTTGTAAAGTTCACAATGACCGACCGAGAAATGAGCGATATTGTGCAGCTTGAAATTACGCTGCGTACCCATCGCACAGCTACCGTGTTTCGTTTTTTGGACCCCGTCTGGACCAGAGTGAGAGAACTGCTGCAAGAAGGCAAGGAGCAGGGCGTGTTTCAGATCGAGTCCGTATCTTATGCGATGCTTCAGGTCATGGGTGTGGCTTTGGCGCACAAACGGGCCAAGAATTCGCGGTTTAGCTTTGACTATCAGGATATGAACACAGATGAGCTGGCTGAGCAAACCATTGAATTCGTACTACGAGGATTGGGAGTGAATAGCAATGAACGAAACCATTGAATTGATGATGAAGCACCGCTCTGTGCGGAAATTCAAGCCAGACCCTGTAAGAGAGGAGCAGCTGGCAGCAATCGTGGCGGCCGGGCAGATGGCTTCCTCTTCAAGTAGTGTGCAGGCCTATACTATAATTGCTGTTACCGAACAGGAGCAGAAGGCCAAATTGGCTGAATTGGCAGGCAATCAGTCTTACGTCAATGAATGCCCTGTGTTTCTTGTATGGTGTGCTGACCTTTATCGCCTGAGTGATGCTGCCAAGCGTCATTTGCCTGAAAAGGAATCCTATGAGGACTCCACTGAAAACTTTATGGTGGCCACCATTGATGTTGCACTCGCATCGCAAAATGCTGCGCTTGCAGCAGAGTCACTAGGTTTCGGAATTGTATATATTGGCGGGCTGCGCAACCGTATTGAGGAAGTGAGCGAAGTATTGGGCTTGCCCGACGGCGTCTATCCAGTATATGGAATGTGCATTGGTGTTGCTGATCAGGATACGGGTATTCGTCCGCGTCTACCACTAGATGCTGTCCTGCACCATGGCCGCTATAACGCCGAGCAGACCCTCAAAGGCGTCGAGAGCTATGACGAAACGACTGCTGCATACATGAAGGAGCGCACTCAAGGGGAACGTTCTACACCGTGGTCCGAAATGATGGCGAAACGTCTTACAGAGCCGGTACGTCTACAGATGAAGCCATTCCTCGAAGGCAAAGGATTCTTGAAACGTTAAGTGTAAATACAAAAGAAGTCAGTCCGGCAGATGTCGACTGACTTCTTTTTTTGCATACTATATCTTTTTAATTGAGGAACCAGCACAAGAATGGATGCCAATTCGGACCTAAGGAAGATCGTAGAAGCGTTTCGTATTCTGATAAAAGAGACGCGCAGCCCGCTCCGTTCCCATACCGGTCACTTCACTCCACGCTTGAATGACCTGTCTGGTCATGGCTGGATGCGTCATTCTTCCCTGGAAAGGTCCCTCGAAAGGCCAAGGTCCATCAGTCTCTGCCATAACCTGCTCGGAAGGATACTGGCGAGCTAATTCGCGAATTTCCTCTTCGTATATGATATCAGGTGTAAATGAGACGAAGTATCCGTTGTCAGCCATTCGCTGGACGGTCCGCTTGGAGCCTTTGAACCAGTGAAAATGTGCCCGGCGATGATGATATTGCTCCAGCAGGTCACAGGCGATATCGGCATCCTCGTATACAGCGTGCAGCACAATCGGTTTACCGTGCCGTTTCGCTAGCTGGATAAATCGCTCCAACAGATCGATATAGCCGCTCTGATCAAAGTACTGTCCCGCCTGTTCAGCTTCCTGTCGGTTGTAATAAGGCAATCCAACTTCCCCAATCGCTGTGGCTTGTCCCATATGCTTTTCGATCCATTTGAAAAATAGATCCTGCTCTGCCAGGGACGGCAGGGGCTGCTCGGGATGGAACCCAAAGGCCGGATATACGGTACGAGGGTATTGGGAAGCTAGTTCTAGGTTACTCTGGGCAGAAGCCAGATTCATGGAAACGGCGATGACAGACTCAACCTGCTGGGATGGGAAGGAATGCAGCATCTCACGTTGTTCTTCAGGTGTATATTTGTCCAGGTGAAGATGTGCATCGATCAAGGGTGCAAAAGCGGTTGATTGCATGGATGGACCCCTCCTTTTTGTCTTTTACCAATGATACGCAGGGTAGTTTGTCTTGGATCACCCATTTTAGGGAAAAAATAACTCAAAAACCCGCACTATTTAGATAGGCGGGTTTTCTGCTGTTCTTCTCTCATCCACTGGGAAATCTGCCGTTTCCGTTCAAGAAAAGCAGATTCCTCCGTGATCGCTTCGCGACGTGGACGATCAAAGGGAACATCGACCTCGTGAAGTACAGCCGCAGGCCGATTTGATAAAACATAGATACGGTCCGCAAGCAATAATGCTTCCTCGATATTATGCGTAATGAACAGCACCGAGCGGCGGTTCTGTTCCCAGATATCGAGCAGCCAGCGCTGCATGTCGCTACGGGTCAGTGCATCCAGCGCACTAAAAGGCTCGTCTAGCAGCATCAGCTCCTGCGGACTGAGCAGGGCGCGCAGAAAGGCAACCCGCTGCTGCATGCCGCCCGATAACATATGCGGATAGGCTTGTTCGAACCCAGCCAGTCCGACACTGCTCAGCCACTTCCGGGCATCTGCAAGCGCCTCTGCTCGGGGTGGTGCATCCGCAGACACTTCACCTGCAAGCAGCACATTGTCCTCAATGGTACGCCATGGGAAGAGGGCAGGCTGCTGCGGCATATAGCTAATCTTGCCGCGTTGTCCGGTGACATCCTGACCATTCATCAGGATTTGTCCCTCCTGAGGTTTCAGCAGACCGCCGATGATGTGAAACAGGGTGCTTTTGCCACAGCCGGAAGGACCAACAATGGCTACGAATTCTCCTTGTTCCACGGTCAGAGAAAGGCCATCCAGAACGGGCAAAGTGCTGCGTCGCTCTCGGAACGAAGCATTCACGTTCAGAACTTCCAACGCGGGTGATGAATGATGTGCAGGTAAGGCAACGGCTCCATGCTCAGGAACTCCATTACTCGTTGGAGTGGTTGCACCTTCATCCGGCGCAGTAGCTACCCGCTCGTTGTGTTCGGGTGTCATCTTGTCATCACTTCCTAACCTTTATATGGTGCATATTTCAAAGTTATCGCTTTTGTGGTCGCCAGCGTACGAGCAGCTTCTCCAGTAGCGCAATGAGCAGGAAGAGCAGCAGACTCAATGCCACAATAATCATGATTGCCACGAAAAGACGATCCGTCCGATAGGCTGATTTTTGCAGCATCATATAATAGCCGATGCCCTTATCTGCACCGATCCATTCGGCGATAATCGCACCCATGACGCTGTACGTAGCGGCAATCTTAATCCCCGAGAACACCGAGGGCAATGCATGTGGAAGTTCGAGCTTCCAGAAAATTTGGCCGCGTTTTGCACCAGCCATGCGCATATAGTTCATCATCGCCGCATCGGTGCGGGTCAACCCGTCCATGGCAGCTACAGCTACCGGGAAGAAGCAGACCAGGATGATGGTAATTAGTTTGGGCAGCAGCCCAAATCCGAACCAGATCAGCAAGAGCGGAGCAAGCGCAATGGTCGGTATATTTTGACTAAGAATAAGTAATGGATAGAGTGCAGATTTCAAAAATGGAATCAGATGCAGCACCATCGCAATCAGTAATCCCACGAGCGTACCTGCTGCAAATCCTATTAATGTCAGCTGGATTGTTGCCGATGCATGCATGCCAAGTCGCTCGGCCTGGGAGGCTGCTTCATGGGCGATGTCCGAAGGCGCAGGCAGCATCCATTTCTCAATATGGAACAGGGAGACGGCTCCCTGCCATATCGCTATAAAGAGAATAACCGCCACAAAGGGCGGCCATACGCTTTTCCAATAGGCATGCATTAGCGATATTTCTCCGTCAGGGTGTCCATGCTGAAGCCACTTGGGCTATGGGCGATTTTGATCTGTGAGATGATGCTTGGGCTGCCAGCTTCCACGAGAACTTCGTGCATTTTGCGGACAACCTCCAGCAGTTCCTCTAGTTCTCCCTCCATCGTGGTATCGAGTGGATTAACCTGATATTTCAAGCCGGACTGCTGAATAACTTCAATGGCACGATCAACGTAAGGATAGGAATTTTCGCCATTTGGCGTTTTGGGAATGACTTGAATGCTAAGTAGTGTGCTTGCCATGAGAGATCACTTTTCCTTTCGAAATATATAAAATGAACTAATGACTGTTACACTTGCCACTTCGATGACAGAATAACCTTCCAATCGCTGTTATCCCCAGATTTTTTTGATTCCCTTCTCCAAAGGGAAAATCCGGTGATAAAGGCGAACGCTTCGCTTTTTCACGTTATTTCTGTCCTCTTCGTCATCGTGTAAATACTAAGTTCGTTTTATATGGATAATTTTATTGGGGTAAGAACTCGTTTGTATATGCTTTGGATACATCTACCTGCTCATCGAGCAGTTTTTTGCTAAACATCCAATCCGTATAGTTCTGCCATACTTCCTGCTTTTGCTCACCCCAGCGCGGTGCGTCATCCTGATATTTTGGACTCAGCCACTTCTGGCTTGCGAGTACAAGATCCTTATCCAGATCCGGTACGGCCTTGATCAGAATGTTGGCAGCGTCTTCGGGATGTTCAATCGCGTATTGATATCCTTCGGAAGTCGCTTTCAAGAACGCTTTAACCAGCTCGGGATCGTTCTGAATCGTCTTTTCATTGGTAACGAGTACAGGTGTGTAGTAGTCCAGTGAATCGGAATAATCTTTCACATATAACATGTCGATCGGTTCCCCGCGCAGTTCGGCTTCAATGCCCGTCCACGCGTAGAAGATCCAGGCAAAGTCGATATCGCGTTTCACAGCGGTGAAGAAGTCTGCATCGCCCATGCTAATATTTTTTACTTTGGATACATCGGCGCCTTCGCCTTCCATAATGGACTGCATCACAGCTTCTTCCACCGGAGAGCCCCAGCCACCATAGGTTTTACCTTCAAAATCTTTGGGGGATTTGATGTTCCGGTCCACCGGAGCGGCAAATCCGGACGTGTTATGCTGAATGACTGCAGCGATGGACACGAGCGGTACGCCCTGTGTGCGGGCCTGGGTTACACTCTCCTGATAACTTACGCCAAAAGGCACTTCGTTCGAAGCTACCATCGTATCCGCGCCTCCGGCACCTGGCTGTACAATCTCGACATTTAAGCCTTCGGCTTTGTAAAAACCTTGATCTACGGCCGCATACAGGCCGGTATGATTCGTATTTGGTGTCCAGTCCAGCACCACTTTAATATCCTTGAGGGCTGCGTTGTCACCTTCATTGCTGTTTTCGGTGTTGCTGCTGCCATTTTCTCCTGAAGGTGCAGCTTCTTTGCCGCCACATGCGGCCACAGCCACAAGTAGTACGCACAAGAGCATTAGGCCCATCATTTTACGCCATCTCATCTTCATTTCTCTCCTTCATGTTGTCCGGCCAGTGGCGCGGGGTACTCCTTGGCTTCATATCCAAGCTTCTTGCATAAATCGACAGATTTATACCAGCTATGATCCGGATGACGTCACTTTTTTTAGCTCTCTGGCTATATAAAAGAACATTAAAAAAGCGCCCCGTTAATCCGGGACGCGTGCAGGCGTTAGAGATGTGGCACTCAGCAAAGAGGCTGGGCCAATTCGATATACTCCGATTCCTACGCTGGCATGATCCAGATCAGGTCTAAGGGTCAGTATCTTGGTGGGATACACTCTCAGCCGGCCTATTCCGACTCCCCTGGGAAACTATGAAGTTACGGGCATTACTAGGTGTAATTATAGGCCAGAGGCCTACGCATGTCCAGTCAGGAACTGGATAGGGGCACGTATGAATGAATCAAAGAGGCCATTATACATGCGTATAACGACCTCTCTAGATGTGTGATTTTCAACAATTATCGTGGCGAATCATATAAGGAAATCTGACTGAGTGCAAAAGCATCGGATTTCGGGTCATAGCCTACCTGTTTCTGAGTGGTTTCCAGATTCAATCGTTTAAACCGATTATTCGAGATCCCATGCAGTATGGTGAAGGGCTCCAGATCTGTAGTTGTAATTGCTTTGAACATCAAATCACACAAGTCAGCCGGACTAAGATACGCGCTCATATCCCTTGCCTCCAGCGCGGGTCCATCCGGTTGGAAATCATCATATGCACCTATACGTATTGCTACACTTTGTAAACCTTCGGTATACGCAAAATAGGAAGCGAGCGATTCACCAAAACATTTGCTAACCCCGTACAAATTCCGTGGGCGTGTCGGCATATCCGGATAGACTTGAGCATCAATGGGATACCCCTCAATCGTCTGTGCACTGCTTGCCAGAATGACTCTCCGCACACCCTGGTCTTTAGCTGCACGGAATACATTAAACGTGCCCTTGATATTGATGTCCAACAACGATTCATAGAATCCAGCATGCGGGGAAGGATCTCCCGCCAGATGTACAACCACATCCATGCCTTCGCAAGCGTGCTGACAGGCTTCGGGATCTGTCACATCAAGTGTCATGATCTCATGGCTTGTCCCTTGATACGTATGCAGTCTGTCGATATTCAAATCCGTTAGTCGCAGGTGAAATGCTTCTGACAAGTGTTGGGACAAGTCACGTCCAATTTTTCCGGCTGCGCCGGTAATTAAAATGTTCATAAATCAGCTCCAATTCTTAGCGCTGGAAGAACTCAATCCATTCCTTCTCGGGTCCATAAATGAAGAAATAACGGTAACCGTTAGGCAGTGTAATCATCTCTCCATCAATAAACTCGGCCTCAGTTGCCTTAATGCGGTTGTACTCAGCCTCAAGGTCATCGACATGGATAGCAAAATGATGCACCGTACCTTCGGAAGGCAGCTTGTCGCTGTATCCCTGGATCAACTCAATCTCGGTCTCATCGCTTCCGTTGAAGCCGAGAAAGGCGAGCTGAATGACACCGTTGGTGTGGGTTACCCGGTCTTTCAATTCAAGACCAACAATCTCCGTATAGAAACGCAGCGTGGTCTCTAGATCACGAACGGCAATGCCGACGTGGTCAATGCGCTTTTGAAAACTCATAATCCAAATCCTCCTTTATATGCAGTGAATCTTTTCTACCATTTTAAGGGATATCATAGGGCTGTACCACGAGGTTGTCAAATAAGATTTTAATTTGGAAAAATTATAATTGTTCACAGAATGTTCACTTATGAGGAGGGGTTCGTCATCTCTATAATTACGAAGGTAAACAGAGAGGATGAGAGAATTGCCAACAACGAAGAAAGAACAGATTATTTTTGGAATGATGATGTGCACAGGAATGGTCATCGTCATGATGGCCTTCAATTTATGGCACAATGGGTTATTGAGCAAGATGTCCGCGCTTGAAATACTGCTTCAGTTCATATTGTGCTTTGTCATTGCATTTCTGGTGGAGTCTTTTATTGTCGGACCTGTAGCGCGAAAAATTGCATTTTCCTTACCTTTTGACAAGTCCAACAAAATCCTGGGCGTGCTGGCTATGTCATTTTTCATGGTCATTGGAATGGTTCTGATCATGTCCTTGTACGGAATGATTTCCGCTTATCTTGCGAATCAGTTAAATGGAGCATCCGTACTAAGTACGTATCTTCATACGATTGCTCGTAATTTTAGCCTGGCGCTTCCTTACCAAATTATTATTCTGGGACCACTCGTTCGATATGTATTCGGTAAATTCATTAAGGATAAAGGGAGTGTAGTCCCCACAACCTAAATAACGTTAGTTCCGATTTAGAGCATCTGAAAGTATTTCCTGGGCAATCGTCCACTGCACTAAGATAAAGAAGTAATTGTTCATTTTCAAATCAAAAAAGGCCTCGTAGCATTCACGCTACGAAGCCTATCTTTTTACCAGCTATGATTAATGGAATTTAATTTATCTTCTGTTCGGTAGATATTACGATGCTGAACTCACGGTATGCCTGCGCTGCCATTGATACGCGATCACGCTGATAATCAGCAGACCAACTGCAAAAATGGCAAGCATCCACGCCGACTGGTTAACTTCCAGATGGTCCAAACTCCAGCCTGTAACCAAAGGCAGAATGGCACCACCAACACCACCTGATGCAATCAGGATGCTGGGCGTTGATTCTTCTGTTCCAGGCAGCATTTTGCTGGCGAAGACGAGGGCAATGGAGAACACGCCCGATAGTGCGAGCCCGAGCAACAGGATGATCAGAAATGCCGACCAGATCTGGTTGGTAAAAGGAAAGATCATCAGCAGTACAACTGCTGCAAGGCAACTGTACAGAACGTAGACGCGATATTGGAATTTCTCCGCAATATATCCGGCAAACAGTCGTCCAACAGACATGGCGATCCAGAAGCAGGTAACACTAAGCGCAGCACCTGCTTCCTTCATGTTCATTTTCTCAATCAGAATGGCTGGCATGAAGTTGGCAAGGCTCATTTCGGTGCCGACATAGAGAAAGAAAAATAGAACAAATAAAGACAGAAGAGCCAAATTACGGCCGCGATAGGTTGAACGAGTTGGTTTAATGTCTGCAGGATTCATTCCATTTGGCAATTCAGCAGCGTGAGTGTGTCCAGGGGTCTGGTCTGAGTTACGTCGACTCAGTTCGTTGTTCAGCTCACCGAATGAACTTTTGGCCCAGAAGATAAAAGTCATCGCTGCACAGACGGCAACCACGAGGAACGACATGCGCCAGTACCCGGCAGAAATCAGACCGCTGGCAATGAGCGGCATGACCATAGCGCCGATACCAAATAAAACTTCGAGTCGGCTCATGGCAACCGCCGTATTATCTTTAATTGCAGCAATGATGATTGTACCGATGACAGCCTCGATCATGCCGAATCCGAACCCAGCTGCAGGTGCAATGACGAACATCCAGCCCCAAGGAGGCAGCAGCATATAGGATAACTCTGCAATGCAGAGCAGAGCTGTAGCAATTAATATGCCACCTCGTTTACCAAAGCGTTTATTCAACCACGGAGATAACAGTACACCACCCAGGAACCCGGCAAATTGGGCAAATATCAGTGTGCCTCCCTGACTATAATCCTTGCCATAATGTTCAAGGGCAACGGGCAGGATGGAGCCGAGAACGACGTGGGCAAGTCCGATGAGGAAATAGGACAAGCATCCAATCCAAAGCAATTTTTTCATGAAGAAAAACTCCTTCTAGATATTATGTTATGTAGTAAGTCTGCCATTCAGGAGTATTTCCTAAAAACAAACAATCTCTATCATAACAGGACATGTAAGGGTGTGCACGGATAACTTGCAATGGAGGCTAAAGTTCGTATATACTGAAAAACAACAATTACAGATCGGACCATGCCGTTGAAGAGCATCCAACTCGGAGGCGTTTTCGCCAGGGGAGCGTTATTCCCCAAGTTAACCGGAACCGCCCGTTATCGCGGACCAAGAGGCTGAACCAGAATATTCTGGTTTGGCAAGTTGGGTGGCACCGCGAGCAGAGCGCTCCTCGTCCCAAGGGATGAGGGCGCTCTTTGTATTTTTACAGCCAAAGGAGACGGTGACCATGTTGGAAATGAAGTGGATTCGGGAGCATGCAGAAGAGGTGCAAGCTGCGGCAGTTGGCAAGAGAATGGATATCAGTATTCGTGAATTGTTGGAACGGGACGAAGAGCGCAGAGCACTTTTACTGGAGACGGAAGAAGGGCGTAGAGTTCGTAATTCGTTATCTGCAGATATCGGCAGACTGATGCAAGCTGGTGAGCGTGAACAGGCCGAGGGTTTAAGGGAACAGGTGAAACAGCTGAATGGTCAGTTAGAGCAAGTTGAAGCCAAGCTTGCCGTTATGCAAGAGGAAGTGACAAGGCTGCAATGGTTGGTACCCAATGTTGTATCGCCAGACACGCCAGTGGGTGCATCGGATGAGGATAATGTGGAGCTGAGACGTGTGGGTGAGCTGCCGGTATTCGATTATGAGGCCAAGGATCACGTGGAACTCGGTGAACGGCATGATCTAATCGACATCCCCCGTGGGGTGAAAATCGGCGGAACACGAAGCTATGTGCTCAAAGGAGCAGGGCTTCTCCTGCACCGGGCTGTACAGCAACTTGCGCTTGATCTGCTGTTGAAACATGGATTTACGCCAATGGAAGTTCCATTGATGGTGAGGGAGAATACACTCTTGAACACGGGGTTCTTCCCCACAGGACGGGATCAGGTCTATGAATTAGTAGGCGAGAACAAGTGGCTGGTGGGAACATCGGAAGTGCCGCTGGTTTCGTATTATGCGGATGAGATTGTGGATGTGCAGGAGCCAATCAAGCTGGCAGCCACATCGACATGTTTCCGCAGTGAGGTTGGCTCAGGCGGGCGGGATGTACGCGGATTGTACCGGGTGCATCAATTTGCCAAAGTGGAACAAGTCATTATCTGTGCACCGGATGCGGAAGAATCGGAGCGAATGCTGCAGGAAATTACAGGACACGCCGAGGAGTTACTGCAATTGCTGGAACTGCCTTATCGTGTTGTGGCTGTGTGTACAGGGGATATGTCGCAGAAAACGTACAAACAGTACGATATTGAGACCTGGATGCCAAGCCGCAATGCTTACGGGGAGACACATTCGTCGTCGAATCTGCATGATTTCCAGGCTCGGCGTTCGAATATTCGTTGTCGCGATGCCCAAGGTAAGCTTGCCTACTGCCATACGTTGAACAATACGGCTGTGGCTTCGCCACGCATACTGATTCCATTGCTGGAGAATCATCAGCAGGCGGATGGGAGCATTCGTATTCCAGCCGCACTTCAGCCCTATATGGGCGGTGCTGAATATTTGGTTTTGGCGCACTAGGATGAAGAGGTTTAAAAGGATTACAAGCTGTGTGGAGAAGTAAAAAGGGAACCCTTGTGAGGGTTCCTTTTTGTTTTACCTGTGATGTTGGGACCAGTGGAGAGTGTTCAGCGCTTTTATGGTACGGTTACCGCAGTACAGGAATGCGGGAAATGGCCAAACCAGATGGGTATGTCACACAGCTGTAACGTACAGATTGTATAGTAGAATGCAGTTTGGAAAGGAGGCGCAGATATGAACCTGCTACTCGCGGATGATGAGCCGTTGATGCTGCAAATATTAAAAGCCTATTTCGTTAAAGAGGGCTTTCTGGTGTTTTTAGCCGAGGATGGGGAAGCAGCCCTGAATCTCTTTTATAATAATCAAATCGATTTGGCGGTTTTGGATTGGATGATGCCAGGACGCAGCGGTGTTGAGGTGTGCCGGGAAATCAAGCGTACGAGTCGTGCGAAGGTACTGCTGCTGACAGCCAAAGGGGAATCGGATGATGAATTTCTTGCCTTGAAGGCCGGGGCGGATGATTATCTGCGCAAGCCGTTTGATTCGCGTATCCTGCTATTGCGTGTAAAGAAGCTGCTGCAACTTTCCTCCAAAATCATTGTGGGAGAACTGACTGTCGATCTGGAAGGCCAGAAGGTTTACCGTCGTGGAGTGGATGTAGGGGCTACCCATAAGGAATTCGAATTAATGAAGGTTCTGGGAATGAATAAGGGGCAGATCGTAACCCGTAAAATATTGCTGGATCAGGTGTGGGGTTTCGATTACTTCGGCGAGGAGCGTACGGTAGACACTCATATCCGCAGACTGCGTGAGAAAATTGGAGAAGATTCAATCAAAACGTACCGGGGAATGGGCTATTGCCTAGAGGATCAAGATGAGTAAACTGACCCGTAAACTGCTCGTGCGCATAATCAGTGCATTGTGTGTTGTCTTCTTCCTATCCTTTATCGTCAATACGTTTTTCCTGCCTAGCTATTTTTTGTATCAGAAAAAGCAGAAGTTGGCCGAGTTAACGACTGAAATCTCTGCTTCAGAACATGGCGATCAGCTATCACGGATTGAGAGTCTTGAAACGCAATACGAGGTCGCTATCGCTTATGCATCGTTGAAGGATAGTGTGAATGATATTAACGATCAATTGTTATTTCAATATAACCGCAAGGGAATTGCCCTTAGTAAATTTTGGCTGACAGAAGAGAGTATCTCTGCGCTGCGTGAGGGTGCCAGGGTTAATAAATTCTATGATCAGACCAAGCTGAAATCAAGCTTTCTCGTGAACTTTGTGAAGGTGGGGGATTCCGTGTTTGCTGTCGGCGAATCCATCTCCCATTCATCGGAGACGATTCGAATCATTAATCAGTTCAATGCGTACATATGGCTCGGTATGCTGCTGTTGCTTATCCTGCTTTCCGTGCTGTATACCGCCCGGATCGTTAAACCGCTCGCAAAGCTAAGCGAAACGGCTGAAGCCATTTCCAATTTATCGTTTACGAGGGTTGATATAAAGACAGGTGATGAGATTGAGTCTTTAGGGCGTAGCATCAATGTGATGAGCGACAAATTACAGCAGGCGCAACATTCTTTGGAGATAAAAAATGCCAATCTGCGAACGTTCATCTCGGATATCTCGCATGAATTGAAAACACCGCTTTCCCTGATTCGAGTTTATGCCTCTGGTATTCAGGATGGCTTAGATGACGGAACCTATGCTGGAGTAATTCAGCAACAGAGCGAAGAGCTGGCTGGTTTAATTGACCGTCTGTTGGAGCTATCCCGTCTGCAGGCCGAAGTATATGATTTTGAACCTGTTGATCTTCGCCAACTGCTCAAGGAGACCCTTCATACCTATGAAACCGTATTTCAGCAGCATGGCTTGCATGTGGAGGTGGAGGATCGATGGACTGCCGAGACATGGGTGCTGGCTGATCGACGGAAGCTGGAGTCTGTTCTGCACAATTGGATGACCAACGCGGTGAAATATACAAGCGGTGACCGAATAACCATTACCCTTGAACTGAAAGGGGAAGCGGCACATTTCGGTATCGCCAATGAAACGGATAAGGAAGAGCATGAACAGTGGGATCAGGTTTGGGAGCCTTTCTATGTAATGGATAGTTCGCGCAGCAAAAAGTTTAGCGGGACGGGTCTGGGCTTGTCTATTGCCCGGACGATTCTGGAGAATCACCATGCCGACTATGGCCTTAGCGTAGCCGATGGAGAAGTTATGTTTTATTTTTCTTTACCTTTAATACAACGTTAATGAAGGAGCCGCCATGCAAATGGTGGTTTTTTTGTGTGAGAAGCAACCTGAATTAGAGCCTTTTTCATGTTGGGGAAAGCCAATTGTTCCCCTGTCATACTGATGTAACACAATTGCCTTAGGATAGGCCTATCACCAAATCAGAACTTAATTCATGGAGGGATATCCGATGTTCAATAAAACCTTTTTAATAACGGGAGGCACAGGCTCATGGGGAGAAGAGTTGGTCAAACAATTGCTCGTTCAGGAGCCGAAAGAGGTTCGTATTTTCTCACGAAATGAATCGCTTCAGGCTCAGATGAGACAAACCATCTCTGACCCGAGAGTGAGGTTTGTACTGGGGGATATCAGAGACCGATGGGAGCTGGCAGGTGCCTGTAAGGATGTAGATTATGTCTTTCATCTTGCGGCGCTTAAACATGTTCCGGTCTGTGAGGACCAACCGGATTGTGCGGTCAAAACCAATATAACCGGAACGCAGAACGTCATTGATGCTGCAATCGAGAATGGCGTGCGGAAGGTGGTATACGTCTCTACGGACAAAGCAGCGAATCCTTCCAGCATGTACGGGATGACCAAAGCCATCGGGGAAAAATTGATCTTATTAGCTGACAGTCGTTCCGCTACAAGCTTTACTTGTGTACGAAGCGGGAATGTTCTTGGATCCACGGGCAGCGTAGTACCTTTATTCAAACGCCAGCTTGAGTTGGAACAGCCACTCAGCGTTACCGATTCCAGAATGACACGTTTTTTTCTTCCCCTTGGAGACGCCGTGGAAATTCTCCTGTCGGCCATGGAGCAATGCGAGGGCGGCGAGATTATTGTACCCCGAATGCCATCCTGCAAAATAACGGATATCGCACAGGTTTTGGCAGAGGATGCTGGGCAAAAGCATGTTCCGATACATTTCATCGGTGCCCGTCCGGGAGAACGGCTTTATGAAACGCTGATTTCAGATTGGGAAAACGTTAAGGAAGTGGAAGAGGAGAAGTCCTACTTTGTTGTCACCGCTTCATCTTCAACCAAATTAACGGATAAAGAGGGTTGTGAAACATCTGTTCTTCCTGGCAGAGGATACCATTCGGAAGATGTCATCATGACCAAGGCAGAGGTTCGCGACATGCTGTGGAGAGGGGGATTTCTGTGTTCAAGCGGAGGATCATATTTACAGGAGGCGGCTCCGCCGGTCATGTAACAGCTAACCTTATTCTGATCTCCAGATTGCTTCAGGAGCAATGGGAAATTCATTATATCGGTTCCAAGCATGGCATCGAGCGCCAATTAATCGGCAAAATCCCGGCTGTTCATTATCATGCGGTTGCAACAGGCAAGCTGAGAAGATATTGGGCGTGGGCGAATATTTCCGATGTGTTCAATATTATACTTGGAGTGCTGCAGGCTTATCTGCTCATTTTACGAATTAAACCACATGTATGCTTTTCGTTAGGGGGATTCGTGGCTGTTCCTGCTGTAGTGGGTGCCGGGTGGAATCGGGTTCCGGTGCTGATTCTGGAGCCGGATCTTCATCCGGGACTGGCCAACAGGCTGTCACGGCGATACGCTCAAATGATGTGTACTACGTTTATGGATACAGCGACATTCGCTTCCTCTAAGGCGTCAGACAAGACGATGTACGTGGGACCTATAATTCGGGAGGAGTTGAAGCTTGGCAGCCGAGCACGGGGGATTCATTTTTGCCGATTTGTCTCCGACAGACCTATTCTGTTAATTATGGGTGGCAGTCAGGGTTCGGAAAAGCTTAATCAAATGGTACTTGAAACACTGCCAGAGCTGCTCAAGCGGTATCAAATCATTCATATATGTGGTACAGGTAAATTGAACTCATCCTTCCCACATTTTGCAGGCTACAAGGCATTTGAATACGTGCATGAAGAACTTGCGGATCTAATGGTTATGGCGGATATAGTTGTGTCACGTGCTGGCTCCAATGCGATACATGAGTGGCTGTTGCTCCGCAAGCCAATGCTCCTGATTCCCCATGCCAACGGCGGATCTCTTGTTGGACAGACGCTGAACGCGAAGTATTTTCAGGAGCGAGGTTATGCAAGAGTTCTCCAGGAAGAAGAGCTGACTTCTCAGACATTCCTGCGAGATATTGACCTTGTATATAAGGAGAGAGATCATATGGTGGGCCATATGAAGGCGAGTGGAACGGACAACGCCGTTGACAAGGTTCTGCAGCTTATTCATACAACGGTTTCTTCGGTAGAAAGAGCTGAACATGAGTAAAAGATTTCCCGAACTGCTGCTGGTCATGTTCTTTTTGCTCATCGTATCTATCCTGATTATCTCAAAACGTTTATTGTATTGAACTATATAAGTAGAACTAAAGATTTTACACTGAACAATCCGATGACAGAATAACCTTCCAATCGCTGTTATCCCCAGATTTTTGAAATTTCCTTTTCTCAAGGGGAAAATCCGGTGATAAAGGCGAGCGCTTCGCTTTTCCAGGTTTTTTCTGTCCTCTCCGTTTCTGTGTAAATGAATAGTTTAATTTATATAGGATTGTAACCTGTTACAATCCCGTTCTTCTTCTGAATAAAGAGGCATTCTTCAGTCACTTCCTAATGACTTGCAGAATGCCTCTACTTATTTGGGATATTCACTTTTATGTAATGAGTTTCCGATATAATATAATAGAAGTAAAATATTGGATTACAGGAGATGAAGATTGCAATGAATGGAATGAAATTAGCAATACGAGGCAGCTTGGCCTTTATTTTAGTATTGGTATTACTGGCTCCTTCGTTTGCCCTAGCAGCCACGGGTGACGTGACATCTATCGAGATTACCAACAGTAGTCCGCAACAGATGAGTGTATCCCAGACAACTACGCTTCAGGTAATGGCGGTTATTGAAGGGTTTGATAATAAGCAGGATGTTACTGGAGGCGTCACATGGTCCACGAGTAACGAAGCTGTTGCCACCATTATTAAAGGCAAAGTGAAGGCTGTGGCAGCGGGAGAAGCGACGATATACGCACAGGTAGATGGCGCCAAAGCGCAATTGCTTGTTAAGGTTCAGGATAAAATTAAAAGCATCAAAGCTTCGCCAAGTTCCTATAATTTTGTCAAAGGTAGTGAAAGTACGCTGCCCAAAGTAAGCATTGTGCGTGCAAACGGTAAGGAAGAAGACGTCACATCTGAGATTGTATGGACGGTATCGAGTGCTTCCGCTGTGCTGGAGAGTGGTAAAATCAAAGGAATCACGCCTGGCAGAGTTCTGTTACAAGGCAAATATGGCTCAGAGACGGTTAAAGTTCCCGTAGCGATCACGGACGAGATTACCAAAGTCGAAGTAACTCCTGCTGTCATGCAGCTGAATATTAAGAAATCGAAAGCGTTGAAGGTAATCGGTACATATGCCAATGGGAAAACAATTAATCTTTCGAAACAGGTAACGTGGACCTCTTCCAACAATAATGTAGCCATCGTCAAGAATGGTACAGTCAAAACACTGACGGAAGGACAAGCCACCTTGACAGGAACTTATCAAAATCAGACAATAAAGGCAGAGGTTACCGTTGTTCCTTTGCTCAAAAAACTGATCACAGGCCAGAAAACACTCATTTTATCGCCACAGGCAAGTACAACACTGAGTGTGATGGCGCAGTATGATACAGGCAAAACCACGATTGTAACGAGCAGTGCCGTATGGAGCAGCACCAAACCAAGTGTAGCCACAGTAACGGGCGGCAAGATTGTGGCCGTGGGTAAAGGCAAAACATCCATCACTGCCAAGTGGGGCAATAAAAAAGTTACTATACCGGTGACGGTAAAATAAAGTTTCAACGAATGAAGTATATCAAATGAAATAAATTCATCATCGTGAACAGAAACAGATGGGGCGTAGACATACGCCCCTTTTAAGTATAAAAAATTGGATGTGATGAAAACTGAATTCTTCAATTATAAGCTCAGATACCAATCTCAGTGGATTGGCTTACATGAAGTATCTTCTTCTGACCCTACTTTCGATACTGACACTTGGGATGATTGCCACAGTTGAGGACGCGAAGAAACGAGCCCATTCGAAGTACCTGGAACAATACCGATTGAAATTCAGTCCTGCAAAGGAGGGAGCATCTGAATGACAGATCATCTGCAACCGGAAAATTGGCCTGCATGGGCGACAGAATCGGTAGAGATTGTTGAGGCCAATCCTATGTGGAGCCTACAGGCTCAGGAAGAGATTCGCCAGCTCCGAGAACTATTACAGCAACTCAATATTCATCGATTTGAACATATCGGAAGCACGTCGATTCCAGGATTGCCCGCCAAGCCCATTATTGATTTGATGGGAGAGGTGCAGTCATGGGAGGACATGGACATGATTGCCGATCAGCTGAATCCGGTAGGCTGGAACTACGTTCCACCTGAACTGGATGGTCGGGAATATAGACGTTTCTGGGTCAGAGTGAAGGATGGCAAGAGGGCTGTACATCTTCATCTGATGCGCCCAGGCCAGGAACGTTGGGATCGTCAAATCCAGTTCCGGGATGTGCTGAGACAGCGCCCGGATCTGGTAGAGGCTTACGCAGCTTTGAAAGCTAAACTTGCTGATGAGAATAAGGATGACAGAGAAGCGTATACCGCTGCCAAAACGGAATTTATTTTACAAGTGCTTGATGAAGGCATTTGATCGATGATGAAGGCATTTTTCAAAGAGAGGCTGATTTATTTCATCGCTGTGATCATAACCATGGCGGCAGGGTTGGCATCCAGACACTATGGTGAACTTTTACCGGATTTTGTACGTGAGCATTTCGGTGATGCCTTGTGGGCAGCGATGATTTATTTTGGGGTACGCATGGTTTGGATTAATCGCAGCAGAGAGTTAGCGATGATCGTGAGCCTGATTTTTAGCTGGGCCGTTGAATGTTCGCAAATGATTCAGATATCTTGGTTGAACGAAGTGCGTTCCACGGTGCTGGGTGCGCTTATTTTGGGACGTGGATTTCTGGTGATGGATCTGCTGAGGTATGCTGTTGGCATTCTGTGTGTGTATGGGATGGATCGTTATTTCCTGAGAAATAAGAAGGCTTGATAATGGGGAGGGACTTAAGTGAATGTAGAGAAGCTTTTTACGGAATCACCCGAATTTGAGACAGATCGGTTGGTACTGAGACGTCTTACGCTCAACGACCTCGATGATTATTTTAGGTTTGCCTCCGATCCGAAAGTGAGTCAGCAAAGTTTGTGGAACTGTCATGAGACGTTGGATGACTCCGTTCAATATATTCAAAGAGTGTTAGATAATTATGAGAAGAAAACGGTCTATTTATGGGCCTTTATTCTGAAGGAAACGGGGAAGCTGATCGGGCGAGGTGGCATTTTTCATCTGAATGAATCCATGCAAAGTGCTGAACTGGGGTACGCGATTGCCAGCAGTTGTTGGGGCAAAGGCCTCGCAGCAGAAGCGATGCAGCCGATTGTTGAATATTGTTTTCAGGAATTGGACTGCAATCGGCTGGAGGGGACATGCAATGCAGGCAACATTGGCTCTGCACGAGTGATGGAGAAGCTGGGCATGTCGTATGAAGGTTTGCTGCGTAAACAGTTGAAGATCAAAGGTGTGTTTACAGATCAAAAATTGTACTCCCGTATCCGGGATGATCTATAATACTTCCAATGACGTACAGGATACATAGAAGAAATTGAAGGAGGCGGAACAATGATCTACAGTATTATTTCCCAAGCGGTATGGGAGCAGGTATCCAAGCAGAGCGTGTATGCACCGGATAGCCTGGAGACGGACGGTTTCATTCATTGTTCCACTAAAGAACAGATTCCATGGGTAGCGGCTCAATTTTATCAAGGACGTACGGATTTGTTATTGATTGGTATTGATGAGAGGGCTTTGAAGCCGGAACTGGTGTATGAGGACCTGTATGAGTTGAATGAACTATTTCCACATATTTATGGTGAACTTAATTTGGATGCTGTACGGAAAGTCAGTTCCTTTGAACCGAATGAGGACGGGACGTTTTCTTTTCCTGAATAAAGACATTTTGCGAAGGGGTGTGAACGTGTGGATATGAATCAGGTATTTCTGGATACAGCCGAGAAGCAATTTTTGTATTACAAACAGCTTGGTGAAAAGGCCATGGAGCAACTGGAATCTGAGCAACTATTTCAATTCTGGAATGAAGATGCCAACAGTATTGCAGTTATTGTGAAGCATCTATGGGGCAATATGCTGTCCCGTTGGACGGATGTACTGACAACCGATGGAGAAAAGCCATGGCGTGAACGTGATGCGGAATTTGTGAATGATATTTCGACTCGGGAAGAGCTGCTCGCCAAATGGGAGGAAGGCTGGAACTGTCTACTTGGAGCCATTCGTTCGTTTACACCGGAGCAACTGTCTCATATTATATATATTCGCAATGAAGGACATACCGTCATGGAAGCAATTATCCGGCAATTGGCGCATTACCCCTATCATGTGGGACAGATTATTTATGCAGCCAAAATGCTCAAAGAAACCGCATGGAACAGTCTTTCCATTCCGAGAAACGGTTCTAGTCAATATAATGGTGGCAAATTTGCCAAGCCGAAGGCACGAAAACATTTTACAGATGATGAATTGCGCATAGAAAAAGGTAAAGGTGAGGAACAGCAATGACACAGATCGCATTGATTCGCCATGGAAGCACGGCATGGAATAAGGAAAAACGTTCACAGGGACAAACGGATAATCCACTGGATCAGGAAGGAAGAGAACAGGCGCTATTGCTTGCTGCGAGACTGAGTGAGGAAACGTGGGATGCCATCTATGCGAGTGACCTGGAGCGTGCAAGTGAGACGGCTCGCATCATTGGCGACCGTTTAGGAATACAGGAGATTCATTTGGACCCGAGGTTGCGTGAAATGGGCGGTGGGCAGGTGGAGGGGACGACCGAAGCTGAACGAGTTGCCCAATGGGGAGCGGATTGGAACACTCTGGATTTAGGCCGGGAACTTGCGGATGCAGGTACGATTCGGGGCAGTGCCGCGATAGAAGATATTGTACGACAGCATCCCAATGGAAGAGTAATCGTTGTCAGCCATGGCGCTATTCTCCGTAATACACTGCGAGGTCTGGTGCCTGAACTTGATGTGAGCGCAAAGCTGTCCAACACGTCGATTACCCGGATTTCTTGGGAAACGAATTCTTGGCAATGCGAGCTATACAATTGCAGCGTGCATCTGAATTCCTCCAAGGAGTTGTGATCGATGGATGCTCTGGCATTAAAACAGAAATTGCGGCAGATTCAGTCGGCTAACTTATCTGCCCATGAAGTGGAACATCCTTACGAATTGGCTCTTCATATGATGCAGCATATAGGCAGTCCAGACCCGGTTCTGCGGGATGAACTGATCTATGATACGTTTGCCACCTGGATTGGACAGGGTGTATTTTCGGAAGAACAGCTTAGTCAGCTGTTACAGATGGCGCTGGATGATCAGCATCTTTTTCATGGTATTGGAGAACAAGGCACGGACAGTGTGTTTACCCGAACCTTCTCTGTGCTGCTCCTGCCTCCCATTCTGAGTGTAGATCGTCAGCGGCCTTTTCTGAAAAAGGAAGATATAGAGGTTATTCATCATCGATTGACCACGTATCTGGAGCGTGAAAAAGATGTTCGTGGCTATACCGATGATAAGGGCTGGGCGCACGCACCGGCACACGCGGCAGATGCGGTTGAAGATCTTGCACAGTCTCCTTATATGGAGCGGGCCGCCTTGCGGGAGCTTTTGCATGCGCTCACTGTGAAAATTACCGAATCAAGTGTAGTCTATATCCATGATGAGGATCAACGGATTGCTCATGCAGTGGTCACCATCCTTGGTCGCAATCTGCTGGAGCAAAACGATATTTCGTCTTGGATCGATTCACTGAATCCAAACGATAAGAAGGAGGGGAAATCGCTTCTGGAGATCAGCCAGATGAGCTTGAATGTGCGCGTTTTTCTGCAGACGCTCTATCTTGCCATACGGACAGAAGAAGCAGAGCCCTTTCCCGCTGTTCGTTCACTTATTTTGCAGGCTTTGGAGAAAAAATGATCATGGGAATATAAACTTGTGGACAAGGAGGGTGATAGCATGACTGAACTGTCGTATTCATGGACTGAGGATGTGCTGTCTACTTTGGGCGAAACAGGGGTTATGATCCGTTGTGGGGACGCGATATCCGAAGCGGTGCACCGGAGGGTGATGTCGGTATGTACTTTGCTGGAAAAGAGCCAACTACCGGGCATCTTGGAGTGGTTACCTTCGTTTGCATCGGTAACGCTATTCTATGATCCGTTGATTTCCCCGTACCACGAGGTATGCGGAAGGCTGCTTCATGAGTTGAACAAGATGCAAGTGGCAACGCTGGCTGAACCCAGAACGATCATTATTCCCGTATGTTATGGTGGTGAATTGGGTCCTGATCTGGAATATGTCGCTACTGAACATGGGCTTACGCCAGATGAGGTCATAGCTATTCATACATCCGGAGATTACCTGGTTCACATGATCGGATTCGCACCGGGTTTTCCTTATCTGGGCGGGTTATCGGAGAAGATCGCTACGCCCAGACGACCTACACCTCGGCTTCGAGTTGAGGCGGGAACGGTGGGCATTGGTGGCAAACAAACGGGAGTTTATCCGGTGACGACTCCCGGCGGATGGCAATGTATCGGCCGCACACCGCTGGCGCTATTTCGTCCGATGGAAAATCTACCAAGCCTGCTGGCAGCAGGGGATCGGGTTCGTTTTGCATCGATATCTCTTCAGGAGTATCTGGAACAAAAGGAGGGCGAGCGATGAGTATTGAAGTCATTCGCCCAGGTTTGTTATCCACCGTTCAGGACGAAGGAAGAATGGGATTTCGCCGGTATGGAATTCATCCGGGCGGGGTTATGGATACCTTTGCGGCCAGAGCAGCCAATGCACTGGTTGGGAATTCCCGTGATGCTGCTGTGCTGGAGATGACGATTACGGGACCGGAGCTTCGTTTCCATGAAAATCGGCTGATCTCTTTATGTGGTGCGGATCTGACAGCAACTGTGGATGATCTGTCTGTTCCACTATGGCGTCCGGTCGTGTTGCTTGCTGGAAGTGTGCTGAGATTTGGACGATGCCGTTCCGGTTTGCGGTCTTATATGGCGATTGCTGGTGGAATCGTGGTACCTGAGATCATGGGCAGTAGAAGCACGGATCTCAAGACAGGTTTTGGTGGGTTTAAAGGCCGTGCCTTGAAGGTGGGAGACAGGTTGTCTGTGGGGGAAGCTTCTCGTGAAGCGCAAGCGGCGTTGCATGGATTGATTGTAGAAGCTGAAAAGAATAACTGGCGGATGCATGCACCTGCCTGGTATTTGTCCAGCAGGGAATGGCCCGCCTACCATGCTGAACCTGTTATTCGTGTCATGCCGGGCAAAGACAGTGCAGAGTTTAATGAAGATAGTCTGGAACGATTCCATAAAGAACGATATGTGATCTCTCCTCAATCGGATCGGATGGGTTATCGATTGGAGGGTGCAAAGCTAGAACTCGTTCAACCGATGGATCGGCTGTCCGAAGCCGTCACCTACGGTACAGTTCAGGTGCCAGCAGATGGTCAGCCCATCATATTGATGGCCGATCATCATACTATCGGGGGCTATCCTGTGATCGCACAGGTGGCACGAGTAGATTTGCCGATACTGGCACAGGCAAAGCCAGGGGATCGGGTTACTTTTGAACGGATTACATATGAAGAAGCACAGCAGCTATTCCTGGAACAGGAGTTGGAGTGGCGACTAGCCGATCAGCTGATTCGCAGGAGATTGGCAGAAATGGGGGACCATCAATGAACACGGTGGATATCAACTGTGACCTTGGCGAAAGTTACGGGGTGTACCGGATGGCGTCGGATGAGTCGATTCTGCCGCTAATCACTTCAGCCAACATCGCTTGTGGATTTCATGCGGGTGACCCGGCAACGATGCGGCAAACCGTACAGCAAGCATTAGAGCATCAGGTTGCCATCGGCGCCCATCCCGGTCTGCCGGATTTGCAGGGTTTTGGCAGAAGACGTATGGATATTACACCACGGGAAGCCTATGACATGGTTGTGTATCAGATTGGTGCGCTGGATGCTTTTGTCCGTTCATACGGGGGGCGTATGCATCATGTGAAGCCTCATGGAGCCTTGTATAACATGGCTGCTGAAGATAATCAACTCGCTGAGGGAATCGCCGAGGCGCTTTATAAGGTGCAACCGGAACTGTACCTCTATGGCCTGGCCGGAAGTGCGCTAATACAGGCAGCGGATCGCATTGGACTGCGCAGTGTCAGTGAAGTTTTTGCGGATCGAACCTACGGACCGGATGGGACTCTAACCCCACGCAGTCAGCCCGGGGCTGTCATTCAGCAGACCGAACAAGCTCTTGTTCAAGTGCTGCGCATGGTGAAAGAGGGAATCGTTGTGTCGACGGAAGGTACACCTGTATCCATAAAGGCAGAGACAATTTGCATCCACGGCGACGGAGCTCATGCCCTTGCATTTGCTCAAGAGATACGTACGTTGCTTGAATCTGATGGAATTAACCTTTCTGCACCTGGAGTTACTAGATGATTGCTAAGGTAACCGAGGGCCAGAGGTCGAACTATACGAGTTTGTAAGGAGTGAGATTAGAGCATGAAACCGATACGTAATTCGGCAAAGGCTGTCATTGTACAGGATGGACGTTTGCTGGTGATCCGGTTGGAGGATCAATATGGTGACGCTTATGTTTTCCCCGGCGGAGGACAGGAGAAAGGCGAAGAACTCAAGGATGCCGTTGCTCGTGAATGTCTGGAGGAGATTGGACAGGCGGTGGACGTGGGAGAATTGCTGCATATCCGGGAGTATATCGGAAAAAACCATGAATTTGCCGAGTGGGATGCCGATGTCCACCAGGTTGAATTTTATTTTGAATGCAGATTGATTGATGCGAAAGCTACAATCTTTGAAGGCTCCAGCCCAGACGACCATCAGGTAGCCGTAGAATGGATTCCGCTTGAAGAGCTGTCCAAGGTTCGCCTATATCCGAAAACAATTGGTGAGTTGCTCCAGAATAAGAATTCATCACGCATTTATCTTGGAGATTTGAATTAAAACTGTCACGTTTACGAACGGGTTCATGGATTCACCATAGATGAGGTGGGTACACTATAAGTACAGGCTTATATACAACAATGTGATATAAGCGAAGAGATCAGAGATAGGCAATCAAGTATGCTTATCTTTGAGATTTTAGCTTATCTACCCTAATGTTGAAGAACAATGGAAGTAGTGAAGGGGACGGAATCGATTCTGAAGAAGCGAAGCGTTCGCTTGCATCCTAGATTTTCACTTATATATCCGTTGAATTAAACATTTACACGATAACGGAGAGGACAGAAGAAACCTGAAAAAGCAAAGCGTTCGCCTTTATCACCGGATTTTCCCTTGAGAAAAGGG
The DNA here is from genome assembly GCF_028771845.1 of Paenibacillus marchantiae. Lineage (NCBI taxonomy): Bacteria > Bacillati > Bacillota > Bacilli > Caryophanales > Paenibacillaceae > Paenibacillus > Paenibacillus marchantiae. The sequence continues at coordinate 1,635,354 of NZ_CP118270.1, forward strand.
AGTCAAAAAAATCTGGGGATAACAGCGATTGGAAGGTTGTTCTGTCTTCGTAGTGTCAGTGTAAATCGTCTGCGAGACAACAGCGATCGAAAGAACGATCCGTACCCGTAACGGCCGCCTACAACGTTCTTCAAATATTCCCCCAAATCGAAAGGAGCATGTCCCATGAACCAGACTGAATTGAAAAAAAACATTGTAAAAGCATTGGAAAACAACCCTTTTTGCAGTTTCTCCACGGTTGAGAATGGTAAACCGAAATCACGCTATATGGCGCTTTTCAACGATGGAATGAACATTCATCTGGCGACAAACCGCCGTACGCACAAGGTAGAGGAGCTGGAGAATAATCCGAACGTCAGCCTTTTGCTAGGATATGAAGCGGGCGGCTCCAAGGAAGTGGTTGAGATTGAAGGGACATGCGAAGTGACGAAAAATGAAGGTTTACGCGAACAGGTATGGAATGATGAACTAAAAGCTTGGTTTGACGGCCCGAACGATCCCAATTATGTCATTCTGGACATTACCCCAAAACGGATTGAATACATCGGCAAAGATCATGAGCATCAGGTGTGGGAGCAATAATTTTAGATATTGAAAATCACCTTTTCTAAGTGGAAGGCCGTGCCGACTATTTGGAAAAGACATAGCAAACCGTGAACGCCAGAAGGCTTCACGGTTTTTTGATATGGGTCGATTCAGCTAATATGGATATAGATGTAAGCCACATGTAATATACGTTTTTAACAGCGTGAGTAAACTATTTTCATCCAAAAACATGCAAAAGATGTCGAAATCACGCATGTTATTGTAAACTGGGGTAAGTATGTGCGGATAACGTAAAAAATAATGCTTTTCAATGGCTGAACATTGCGTTATGATTTGGAATGTAAACGGTACGCACAGATATGAATAGATGTTCATGTGAGATAAACTAACCTGGAATTCTGAACCATACGATCAGAAAATCAGTACGCACAACCCATGAGATCTTTCGCATTTCTGCGCTTATTCGTTTGCTCACTAATACATGATTCAATGTACATAACCGGGAGGGGTTATTTTGAGAAAGAGTAAAAAAGTATTATCAAGCCTGACTGCCGCTTTGGTTGCATTAAACGTGCTTGCGGTATTTCCGGTACCTGTATCGGCTGCGGACGCTACCAAGGTTAAATTGCGGATCATGGAAACAACGGACATTCACGACAACCTGATTAACTATGACTACTATTCCGACAAAGAGACAGACCAGTATGGTCTGGCGAAGACAGCTACGCTGATCAAAAAAGCCCGTGACGAAGCGAAGAACAGCTTGCTGTTCGACAACGGTGACCTGATCCAGGGTAACCCGCTCGGGGATTATGTAGCGAAGATTGATCCACTCAAAAAGGGTGAGACTCACCCTGTATATAAAGCGATGAACCTGCTCGATTATGATGCAGGAAACATCGGTAACCATGAGTTTAACTATGGTTTGGATTTCCTTGACATGACGCTGGAAGGTGCGAACTTCCCTTACATCAATGCCAACGTATATGTAGATGACGGTGACGACGATGAGACGAATGACAAGAACTATTTTACCCCGTATAAAATTTTAGACAAAAAAGTTACCGATGAGAGTGGCAAAGAGCACACCATCAAGGTGGGTGTCATCGGATTTGTACCACCACAAGTCATGCAGTGGGACAGCGCTAATCTGGAAGGCAAAGTCATTGCCAAAGACATTATCGCTACTGCGAAAAAATTCATTCCTAAAATGAAGGCTGAAGGTGCCGACATTATTGTAGCTATTCCTCACTCCGGTTTTGAAGATATTCCGCAAACGGATCTGATGGAAAACTCAGTATTGTATCTGAGCCAGGTTGAAGGCATTAATGCCATTCTGTTCGGACATGCCCACAAAGTATTCCCGAGCGCTGATTTTGCCGGTAAAAAAGGTGTAGACCTTGAAAAAGGTACAATCAATGGCGTTCCTGCTGTAGAGCCAGGCTTCTGGGGTGACCACCTTGGAATTATCGATCTGGATCTGGAACTGGTAGACGGCAAATGGAAAGTGGCAGACTCCAAAGTGGAGGCACGCCCAATCTATGACACAGCCAACAAAAAGGCTCTGGTAGATGCTGATCAAGAGATCGTTGATGCTGTTCATGACGAACATGAAGGTACGCTTGAGTATGTGCGTGGTCCAGTCGGCGAAACGACAGCTCCAATCAACAGCTTCTTTGCACTGGTTCAGGATGATCCATCCATTCAGATCGTTACCAATGCACAGAAATGGTATGTTGAAAAACATATGCAAGGAACAGAATACGAAGATATTCCTGTATTGTCTGCAGGCGCTCCGTTCAAAGCAGGCGGACGTTCAGGTGCTTCGTATTACACGAATATCCCTAAAGGCACCATTGCGATTAAAAACGTAGCTGACTTGTACGTGTATCCAAATACGGTACATGCCGTATTGGTGAATGGCGCTGAGCTGAAAGAATGGTTGGAATGGTCTGCTGGTCAATTTAACCAGATCGATCCGGCAAAAGGTGGACAGCAACAATTGGTCAATATGGACTTCCCAACGTATAACTTCGACGTTATCGATGGTGTTACGTACCAAATTGATGTAACTCAACCAGCGAAATACGATGGCAAAGCAACGATTGTAAATGCATCAGCTAACCGGATTAAAGACCTGAGCTTCAATGGTAAACCGGTTGATCCAGCACAAAAATTCATCGTGGCAACGAATAACTATCGTGCTTCTTCGTCCAAACTGGCTAACCCAGACGGTAAACGTATCGTCTTGGCTGCACCGGATGAGAACCGTCAAGTGATCATTGATTACATCCGTGAGAACAAAACGATTAACCCGGCAGCAGATGGCAACTGGTCGCTTGCGCCAATTAAGCCTTCTGCAGGTGTAACAGCAGCTGCACTTAACGATCTTGAAGTGGTGTTCGCGTCTTCCCCAGATGCCAAAGCATTGGTTGAAGCGAACCCGGCGATGTCCTTCATTGGGACAAACAAAGACGGTTTTGCTGAGTATGGCTTGAAATTGACAGGAGAAGCAACAACGACTCCAGAAACAGGTGTGGAACCTGCTCCAACGCCTACGAAGCCAGACCCAACTCCAACTAAACCTACAACCAAGCCACAACCTGAGAAACCAGCAGGCGGCAAAGTGGTTCATGTGGTGAAAAAAGGAGATAACCTCTACCGCATCGGCTTGAAATATGGTGTGGACTGGCGCAAGCTGGTTTCCGTAAATAAAATTACAAATGTGCACAATCTTAAAGTTGGACAGAAAATTGTAATTCCCGCTTCTTAAGATTAATTAGCGGTAAATGAAGACCGACAGTCATCAGACTGTCGGTCTTTTTCATGCTATGCTGATTCGTTAACTCATCAGTAACCGTCATAGTTGAAGTCATCAAAACAGTAGAGATAAATTTCAAGACCCATGCTATAATATTTACAAACTTTGGGTATATACCAGTAAACATTAATGAGATAGAATCACAAACTGGCAAGGGGGTTCTACATGAATTGCAGTGGCTGCAGTCCAATTCATCCTATAGAGGATCAAGGTACCCTGTATATGCGTCCCATCTCCCCCGCTTTGCTGGAAGCACTGCAAAAGCAGGGAAGACATATCGAACATTCGGATGGACTCATCTGGATGCATTTTTTGAATCTTGAATCTGTACAACGTTGTATTGAGGATATTCTCAAGATTGAAGCGACCCTGCCAGATATGTTAACGGTTCAGGTCACTCCACTGTATGGCCAGGCCGATGCTGATAGCTGGATTAGTCTATCCATGCAGGAAGCTCGCCTCAAACATGCTGATCTGGTTTCTGTTATTCTGGAACATCAATTCAGCAGTCATATGCAGCCAATCGTAGATGCATCGGAGCAGATTATCGGATTTGAATTTTTACTTCGTCCTGCTGAACAGGGTAGACCCTTCAGTGCATATGAATTATTTGAAGTTGCAAGGGATACCGGATTGCATTCTTTTCTGGATCGGACAGCCCGTGTTGCTGCCATCGAGACGAGTGCCGTTCTTTTACCGCATGGTGTCAAACGTTTTGTGAATTTCCTGCCTTCCTCCATCTATAACCCCGAATACTGCCTGACGCACACATTTGAGACGATTGAACGCCTTTCGCTAGACCCTAAGGATTTTGTGTTTGAAGTGGTGGAAACGGAACAGATTCAGCATATGTCCATCTTGCAGCATATTTTTGAGGTGTATCGTTCTCATGGAATGTCGGTTGCCTTGGATGACGTGGGGGCCGGATTCTCGACGATTGAAGTAATGAATCGGCTGAAGCCGGATTTTGTCAAAATAGATCGGAGCCTCATTGATCATTGTGATCATGATTTGAACAAACAGAAGCAAATTATCAATATTGTTGAGATGTCGCGTCAATTTGAGGGGCGGGTACTTGCCGAAGGCATTGAACGAATCGAGGAATTTGATTTCTGTCGATCCGTGGGTATTGATTTGGCACAAGGGTATTATTTTGGTAAACCAACCGCATATCCGCCACAAGGTCCCTACGGAAAAACATCTGCATAAACAATAAAATACGGATGTACCAACAAGTCACTTCGCATGATCGGAGTGGCTTGTTTGTCGTGCTATGTAAATTTATAAATACGCTCATCCAACCGATATATAGGATAGGCCTTTAGATTAGATGGGCGTCTATGTGACACCTTATTTAATTAGGTTGGAGAGGTCTTACATAAAAAAGAAAAAGGGCAGATTTATATTTGGAGGGGGAGAAGCAAAATGGGGAACATTCGGGGGAATGAGCAAGTTAAGGCAGCAATCAAGCCAGCCAAGCCAAAAGATAATAAACCGAAAAAGAAAAACAAAAAGAAAAAAGGCTTCGTCTGGAGCATAAGGAACAAATTATTGGTATCCTTCCTGGCGGTTCTGCTCTTGCCGAGTCTAACCATTGGGATCGTTACGCTGATTATCGCTGATCATACGGTGGAAGACCAACTGATGGACAGTGCCAAACAAAGTGTAGACACAACGAATTCAATCATTGGGACACATGTGGATGCGAAGGTTCATGATATCAATTATTTTGCTAGTTTGATTGTAACTGACATGATTAAAGGACAAAATGAAAGCCCTGAGCTTGAGCTGAAATTGAAACAGTATCTTGGACTGCATCCGGATGCTTTAAATATCTTTGTGGGGACCAAAGAGGGAGTCATGGTCCGTGGCAAGGAATCTGCGGGAAGTTCACAAGGGTCACCTTATGATCCCCGGGAACGAGAATGGTACAAACTTGCAATGGAGAAGCCAGGTACTCCAGTAGTTTCACCTGTATCCAAGAACACGGATGGCATTGCAGTTGTTTTTGTCTCCAAAACGCTTGATGATCAATCGGGTGTTATTGGTTTGTCCATGGATCTAACAGAGCTTCAAAAACAGGCATCCATTAAGGTTGGCAAGGAAGGGTATGTCGTCATCTTGGATGCAGACAAAAATTATGTCGTATCCCCAGTCGTGGAAGCTGGTACACAAGAACAAACAACAACGCTGGATCCAATGTTCGAGAGCAAGGAAGGCGAGTTCAGCTATATCTATAATGATGATCCCAAAACCATGATTTTCTCTACGAATGAGAAAACTGGATGGAAAATTGGCGGTACAATGTTCAAAAGCGAAGTATCCAATGCAAGTAAAGACATTCGGATGGCTACACTCATCGTTATCCTGGCTGCCACATTACTTACTCTGATCTTCATTATCTGGTTTACACGTTCGATGCTGCGTCCGATTAAACGTCTGCAGGAATCCGCCAGATCCGTAAGCAAAGGCGACCTGACGGTAAAATTGGACACAGGACGCAAAGATGAGGTAGGCGATCTGGCGAAGTACTTTGAACGGATGGTCGACAATCTGCGCATGATGATTCTGGGTGTACAGGAAACAGCAGAGCAGGTATCTGCCTCCTCACAGGAATTGTCCGCTAGTGCGGATCAAACAACCAAAGCTATTGAGCATTCAACGATGGCAATTCAGGAACTTGCCGAGGGTGCCGAGCAGCAAGTGAAGAGTGTAACGGATGGATCGGGAAAAATGAGCCAAATGGCGGAAGATGTTCGCATGATGTCTGAGCGAGTGCAATCCATTACAACGAATATGCGGCATACATCTGGAGCGGCTTATTCAGGTAATGAGGCTGCAGGTCAGGCAGTAGAGCAGATGAATAGCATTCAAGAAACGGTGGAACAGCTGGCGACGGTGGTTCAGTCACTGAATGTACGCTCTGTTGAGATCGGCAGTATGGTAGATGTGATTGCCACAATTTCGAAACAGACCAATCTGCTGGCTCTGAATGCTTCCATTGAAGCGGCAAGAGCGGGAGATGCTGGCCGTGGCTTCGCAGTTGTAGCGGGAGAGGTACGGAAGCTCGCAGAGGAATCGGGAAGCTCGGCTGCGCAGATTGGTCAACTCGTTCATAATATCCGTCAGGATATGGATGCTGCCCTGAACGCTATGAATGCAGCTCAGACTCGGGTTGGAGACGGAATTCAGGCCGTGAATACGTCCGGACAATCCTTTGCACAGATTCGGGAAGCTGTAGAGGATGCTGTTCATACGTTGGATGATTTGTCCGAAACAACGAAGCAATTGGAGAATGGTGCTTCCCACGTTGCCAAAGCAATGAACGATATTTCGATTGTGACCCAAGAATCTGCTGCGAATACGGAATCCGTCTCGGCATCTTCACAGGAACAGCTGGCATCTGTGGAGGAGATCGCTTCGTCTTCAGCACATCTGAACAGTATGGCGGAGCAACTACAAGGATTGTTGGGTATGTTCAAAATGGTGGAGGACACGCCGAAGGATGGGGACAAGTCCTGACCATTAGGCGATATCTTTTATCTCAGTTTCTATAGAAATTAGAAGGAAATAAAGATAGACATTTCTCCTGCAGCCCTGTATAACTATAGCGTCTGGTTTATCCGCAATAATTGCAGTGTAATCATATCTGGCAGGCCATTCTCATATCATGCTCCAAAACATGATGAATACAGCGGCGCAGGAGGCTTTATGACATTTGTAGCAATTCTGATTTTTGTCCTGACCATCACATTGGTTATCTGGCAACCACGCGGATTAGGTATTGGTTGGTCCGCCATGGGTGGGGCTCTGCTAGCATTGATGTGTGGTGTTGTCAGTCTGAACGATGCATCTGATGTGGCATCCATTGTATGGAATGCAACGCTCGCTTTTGTCGGCATTATCATGATTTCATTAATACTCGATGAGACAGGTTTCTTCGAATGGGCCGCTCTTCATATGGCAAGGTTGGCAGGAGGAAATGGACGTAGGCTCTTTATCTATTCCATTTTGCTCGGCGCGGCGGTGTCGGCGCTCTTCGCCAATGATGGTGCAGCGCTAATCCTCACCCCGATTGTGCTCGCGATGGTACGTGCATTGAAGTTCGATGAGCGCATGGTACTTGCCTTTGTTATGGCTAGTGGATTTATCGCGGATACAACGTCGTTGCCGCTGGTCGTCAGCAACCTGGTGAATATCGTATCTGCGGATTATTTCGGTATTACATTTGTGGAATATGCGGTGCGGATGATTGTGCCTAATCTCTTTTCCATCGTGGCGAGTACCGGGATGCTGTTCTTGTTTTATCGCAAAAGCATCCCGCTTCGCTACGATATTTCTGCAGCACGTGATCCACGGGAAGCTATTCGTGATCCGCGGATGTTCCGCATCGCCTGGTTCATGCTGGTGCTGCTGCTCGTGGCCTATGCCTCCAGTGAGTTTTTGCCGATTCCCGTATCGGTTATCGTCGGCGCCGTAGCTCTTTTGTTCGCCATATTGGCAAGAAAGAGCGAAGCTGTGGACCTGAAACGCGTGATTAAAGAAGCACCATGGTCCATTGTCGTGTTCTCGGTGGGCATGTATATCGTGGTGTATGGGTTGCGTAATGCCGGTTTAACCGATCACTTGAGCCGTTGGCTAGATGCCATCGCAGACCATGGTCTGTTAGCTGCCTCAGTGGGGATGGGCATGATCGCAGCGATATTGTCATCCGTAATGAACAATCTGCCCACCGTGTTAATTAACGCATTGGCGATTCAGGGTGCACACACCGAAGGTATTGTGCGTGAGGCGCTGATCTATGCCAATGTGATCGGTTCCGACTTGGGTCCCAAAATGACGCCAATCGGTTCACTTGCCACATTACTGTGGCTGCATGTGCTGTCCCGCAAAGGTGTAAAGATTACATGGGGATATTATTTCAAGGCAGGCATCATCTTAACCATTCCCACACTATTAATCACCTTGGCCGGATTAGCGTTATGGCTATGGATTCTGGGTTAGTAAAATCGTAATTTACATTAACAATCATCATATGATCCAACTTATTGTAAAAAGCTGCTCTCACACGCTGGTGTTACCTACCAGCTATGAAGCAGTTTTTTTGATTCTTCTATAGAAGAATCAAATTCTCTTTTTACATTATGCATGTACACAATGGCCAGCCTTCTACAGTGCTGGCCTTCTTTTTTGCCATCCCCAGTCTGAGGATTAAAATGCCTGAGACACAACCAGCGCTGACACAGCGCAGGGAACGGAACGATTGTGTAAAAGCGAAGCGTTCGCCTTTATCCCCGGATGTATTCCTTGAGAAAAGTAAATCATATAAATCCGGGGATAACAGCGATTGAAACAACGTCCGTTCCCGGAGCGGCCACTTCAGCGCAATTTGTCACAGATGTATTTCAATCCACAGTAAACATTTTTAACATTGCGTTTACAAAACATTGATTTTGAGATGACATAACGCAACTACAATGAATAAAGAGTTGATGGTGAACAAAAATAAAAGCAAATCGCCGTCACTAATTTGGGGGAGGAAAACAAAACATGTTTAAAAAGTTGCCGTTCATTTTGATGACCTTAACGTTCGTACTGGTACTCGCAGCATGCGGATCGAAAAATGACGCTGGTACAGAGGGAAGCAATAATTCCACAGGAGAAACTGCTACTGAACTTAGTGGTAACATTCTCGCTGTTGGATCAACAGCACTGCAACCTCTGGTAGAGCAAGCTGGACAAAAATTTATGGCAGTTGATGAATATAAGAACGTGATGGTACAAGTGCAAGGCGGCGGTAGTGGTACTGGTTTGACACAAGTATCCGAGGGACAAGCTACAATCGGTAACTCTGACGTATTTGCAGAAGAGAAAATCGATGACGCAGCAAAAGTAAGCGAACTGAAAGATCACCAAGTGGCTGTTGTAGCCATCGCTCCAGTAAGCAACAAAGATGCAGGTGTACAAGATTTGACGAAGCAACAACTGATCGACATTTTCTCTGGTAAAATCACAAACTGGAAAGATGTTGGCGGTAAAGATCAAGCCATCGTTATCGTAAACCGTCCTAGCAGCTCCGGTACTCGTGCAACATTCGAGAACTTTGCACTGGGAACAAAAGTGGAAGATATCCAAGGTTCTATTCAGGAAGATTCCTCTGGTACAGTTAAAAAGCTCGTAGCTGAAACGCCGGGCGCAATTGGTTACTTGGCTCTGTCCTACCTGGATGACAGCCTGCAAGTTTTGAAATACGAAGGTGTAGAAGCAACGGTTGAAAACGTAGAAGCAGGAACTTATCCGGTATGGGCTTACGAGCACATGTACACCAAAGGTGACCCGGATGCAGCAACAAAAGCATTCCTCGACTACATCCTGAGTGACGAAATTCAACAAAACGACGTGACGGAGCTTGGTTACATCCCGGTATCCGGCATGAAAGTAAAACGTGACGCAGCAGGCACTGTGACTCAATAATCTTTGAACTTGCGCATACAGCGAGAGAGGCGGACCCAGGTCCTGCCTCTTTGCGCGGTTTGCTCTGGATTAATCCCATATTTTGCATGAATTCTACTATAGAAGGATGGTTGTTATGGAACAGACCGAAGGGGGAACGGTAATGAACAACAAGTTGAAACCGCGCCGGCCCTTGAGAGAGAAGCATTATTGGGAAGAGTGGACGGGACGGATCTATACGTCGATTTGTGTCGTTTTCCTGATCGTTGTCATGTTTTCCATCGTTTATTTTGTAGCGTCCAAAGGCTTGTCGACCTTTTTCCAGGATGGCGTGAGTATGCGCGAATTTTTAACCGGAAAAACGTGGAATCCAACGGGAGAACCTGCTGCCTATGGAGCGTTGCCGTTCATTACCGGTTCATTCATAACAACATTGCTTGCAGCTCTGATTGCAAGTCCACTTAGCTTGTGTGCAGCGCTCTTCATGACCGAGATTGTACCAGGTAAAGGTAAAAAGATATTGCAACCTGCGATTGAGCTGCTGTCCGGTATTCCTTCCGTTGTGTACGGGTTTATCGGTCTCAGTGTTATCGTTCCTTTATTGCGCAGCATGTTTGGCGGAGCCGGCGTCGGGATTGCAGCCGGATGTTTGGTTCTGTCTGTTATGATTTTGCCTACCGTAACAAGTATTATGGCAGATGCACTGTCAGCACTGCCGAAAGGTCTGCGTGAATCGTCCTACGCACTGGGGGCAACACGCTGGCAAACGATCTACCGTGTCATTATCCCGACGGTTCTTCCAGCTTTGCTGACAGGGATTGTACTTGGTATGGCACGCGCATTTGGTGAAGCTCTTGCCGTACAGATGGTCATCGGGAATGCACCACATGTACCGACATCACTGCTCGAATCGGCTTCAACGTTAACGAGTGTAATCACCCTGAGTATGGGTAACACCACGATGGGATCTGTTCATAATAATGCACTGTGGAGTATGGCGCTTGTCCTGCTGGTGATGACCTTTGTCTTCGTCATTCTGGTTCGCCTGCTTGAAAGGAGGAACCGGGTATGAAAATGAAGGCTAAAACGGTAGATAAAGTTGCCACATCCGTTATCGTTGTTCTGGCGCTGTTCATTGTTGTTCTCTTGCTCGGTTTGCTTGGCTTCATTCTGGTACGTGGGATTGGGCAGATTAACTGGCACTTCCTGACCAGTGCACCACAGCTGCTAAAAGGTGGAGGCGGGATTGGACCGCAATTATTCAACTCGATATTCCTGCTTGTTCTGACCTTGATTATTACGATTCCGCTCGGATGGGGCGGCGGTATTTATATGGCTGAGTACGCCAAGCCTGGCCGGATCACAAGTTTTATTCGACTCGTTGTCGAAGTGTTATCCTCGTTCCCATCTATCGTTATTGGTTTGTTCGGACTCTTGTTAATTGTTAATACATTTGGTCTTGGATTCTCCTTATTATCGGGTGCGATGGCCTTGGCTATATTCAATCTTCCACTCATGGTGCGGACAACGGAGCAAGCGTTCCGGGCCGTTCCGAAAGAGCAGAAGGAAGCGGGTCTTGCACTCGGATTGTCCAAATGGAAAATTATTACCTCCATCCTGCTGCCTGTGGCATTGCCAAGCTTAATCACGGGTACGATCCTGGCATCGGGCCGGATCTTCGGTGAAGCAGCAGCCCTGATGTTCACAGCGGGTATGAGTAGTCCACCGCTGGACTTCACGGACTGGAATCCAACGAGTCCAAGATCGCCAATCAATCCTTTGCGTCCGGCAGAGACGCTGGCCGTGCACATCTGGAAAGTAAACAGTGAAGGCATTGGCCCGGATTCCAAAGAAGTAGCAGCTGGCGCTTCAGCCGTGCTTGTACTTCTCGTACTGGCGTTCAATCTCAGTGCACGCTGGATCGGTCGGGTGGTTTACCGCCGCATGACAGCTTCGAAATAAGGAGGAACCAACATGGCCATACCTTTTGGTACGGAACAGTTAAGCATATATTATGGGCATTTTCAGGCAGTTAAGCAGATCAGCCTGACTTTTCCCGAAGCCAGTGTAACGGCACTCATTGGACCATCCGGCTGTGGTAAATCCACGTTCCTGCGGTCGCTCAACCGAATGAACGACGAGATTGCCGGTTCCCGCACCGAGGGACATATCTGGATGGATGGCAATGATCTGAATGAGCCGGGCACAGATGTGATCAAGCTCCGTCAGAAGATCGGCATGGTGTGGCAGAAGCCGAACCCTTTCCACAAGTCTATCTACAACAATATCGCGTTTGGCCCCCGCTACCGCGGTATCAAGAACAAGAAGGCACTGGATGAAATTGTGGAAAAAAGCTTGCGTCGCGCTGCGCTCTGGGACGAAGTGAAGGACAGACTGAATGAATCTGCCCTGGCCCTTTCGGGTGGGCAACAGCAGCGGCTCTGTATCGCCCGCGCGTTGTCGGTTGATCCGCAGATTTTGCTGCTCGATGAGCCGGCATCTGCGCTTGACCCGGTATCAACGGGTAAGGTGGAGGAGTTGATCTCGGAGCTCAAGAAGGAGCTGCGGATCGTAATTGTTACCCATAATATGCAGCAGGCGGCACGCATCTCGGATTATACAGCTTATTTTTATCTGGGAAGCATGATTGAGCACGGGGATACGGAACATATTTTCACCAACCCGGACAATCGTCTGACTCAAGAATATATTATGGGACGTTTCGGTTAACTGTTAAATTGGATGGAGTATGAGATCGAGATAGATTTATAGAGATAGAAGGAAGCATAACACTCGGGCGAGGTCGTTCGGGGGTTATGCTTTTTTACATCATTCTACATATGGAATAGTTTGCCAAAATAAAAACAATCATGCTACGATATTTGTGAGCACCACCTTTAATTTGATAAGAGAAGGAGATGTGGATCATAACTACCCATAAGATTGCCCATGACACCATGGCAACTGAAATTATCTCGCATTATTCCATAGAAAAGCCTGCAATTTCCTTTATCCGACATAATGAAAATCTAACGTATCAGGTGGTTGATGAATCAACCGGAGAGAAGTACCTATTGCGTATACATAAAGCCGCTTTTGCAAGCATGACGGGCATCCAGCATACACGACCTGCACTTGAAGCAGAGATGAATCTACTTTATGAATTACGGGCTGCCAGACCATTGCGGGTGCAGACTCCTGTACGCAATACATCGGATGAGTGGGTCACCGTCTGGTTGGACGAAGCAGGAGAAGAGATCTGTTGTACTGTTCTGGAATGGATTGAGGGCAGGGATATTAAGCAGGGAGAACGTCTGACAACAGCGCAGATTCATGATTTGGGCGTACAGTTGCAGACGTTGCACCAATATGGACGACGACCAACGGGAGCTCCTGAGCCTCAGGTGGGTTCACTGAAGTCTGAAAGCGGGCAGCAGACGAATGACCGTGAACAGCACGCTGATAAGGCGATCATCTCAGATATATATAACGATAGCCCTGCCTTAGAGCAAATGGGAGTAAGACCAGCCTATGGCTCGATCAAAGAGAATCTGGTCATGTTGGAGCAATTGGAGGAAGGCGTTAGACGTGGTATCTTTACTCCTGAAGATTTCGATCTGATTCGTGAGACGTTTGAGAACATTAACGGGCAACTCGAAACGTATCCGCAGAATGCCGAGACATGGGGAGTGATACACGGAGATATTACCCGCGGTAATCTGCTAGTGACGGATCAGGGTATATCTATGATTGATTTTTGTTTATACGGTTATGGCTACTATCTCTTTGATGCCGGAGGTGCGGCTACGATTTTCAATCGGGAGGAACGGGATGTCTTCCTATCGGGATATACGGAGCAGACAGGACCACTGACGAAACGTGATATTCGGTTAATGGAAGGATTCATGCTGATCTTTACGTTCGGCTATTTTGCATTTCAGATGGAGAATGAGTCCAGGTACGAATGGATGAAAGAGCGGATGCCTCTTATATGCAGCAAATTTTGTAGACCATATCTGCAGAACGAGAGTATTTTCTATGAGTTATAATTTGTGATTTCTAGTGGGTGGGTAGCGCTATGAAGAACATTCGTGCAAAGAGAGTTGCATCGAAGAGGCAGTCTGGTGGCTGGAAGCATGTCGGATTGCTACTTAGCGGAGTGGGCATATCCAATCTGGGTGATTTCATATATATTGTGGCGATTAACCTGATGGTATTGAATATGACACAGTCTCCAGCGGCAGTCGCAGGGTTGTGGATTATCTCGCCGATTGCTTCGGTGTGCACTAAGTTTTGGTCAGGCAGCCTGATTGATCGTTATGATCAGCGACAGCTGATGATTGGTGCTGATATGCTACGGGCATTGTTGGTGGCGGCGCTCCCACTGATGTCCAGCCTATGGATGATGTACGCAGTGATGTTTCTGATCAGCATGTCTTCATCTATATTTGTCCCTTCCTCTCAGGTATACATTACCCGATTGGTACCTGCTGAACGGCGCAAGCGCTTCAATTCCCTACAAGCCCTGATCAGCTCAGGGGCATTCATTACCGGCCCAGCAGTTGCAGGAGTGATGCTAATTTATTTATCTCCGGCGGCAGCCATTTATGCCAATGCGGTTTCCTTTGCTGCTTCTGCGTTGATTCTAATGTTTCTTCCCAAACTGGGCATTGGAGAACAGAATATAGGGACGGGAAGCAGACTGACACCTCGGATGATTGCCCAGGATTGGAGAGCTGTACTGAGCTTCAGCCGAAAGTCGGGCTACGTGGTCGGTATATATGCCCTGTTCCAGATTATTCTGGTGGTCGGCATGTCGCTGGATGCTCAGGAAGTGGTGTTTATCCGTCAGGTGATGAACCTGCCTGAATCACAGTACGGAGCATTAATGAGTATCACCGGAATCGGTTATTTGGCAGGTTCCATGCTGGTTTGGATGTTCGCCAAACATTTGCCGATCCGTCACATGATGGGTGGCGGTGTACTTCTGGTTGCGCTGGGTTATTTTCTGTTCGCCCGTTCATTCTCGTTTGAGCTGGCGGCTGTTGCCTTTATTTTGCTCGGTCTGTGCTCCGCACTGGCGAATACGGGCCTGGTTACCTTTTATCAAAATAATATCCCTGTCGATCTGATGGGGCGAATGAGCAGTGTACTTGGACTAGTGTTAAGTATGCTACAGGTGGCTTCCATTTTGATTGCAGGCGTAGTGGCCGAGCAGTTGTCACTTCGTATGGTATATACAGTTGTATCCGGGGTTATGCTGCTGGCTGCGTTGGGATTGTGGGTGACGAGTATGCTTCCTTCCCGAAGCAGGTATTACGATGAACCATCGAAGCCCAAGGCGATGGTGGGGTGACAGGCAGAAATACGGCAATTCTAGTACAGAATAAAGGTTGCCTGAATACCCGAACCGTTCTGTGGAACATAACATAAATAGTATTAAACACTGATAGTCACTAATAGAAAATGAACAATGTATACGCTTTCGAGATGAAACGCATTAACACATTCATGTGATGAAAGTTTACAGTTCGTTAATTTATTTAGTGTATAAAATGGAAAAAAGCAAATATTCACAAAGAAATCGTTAAGTTTGTTGACACTGATCTTCCGGTCGATTAATCTTAATGAGAAAGTATTAAAAACTTCAATTATCGTTCTGTTACAAGATCAGAATGGTTCCATACAGCGAATGATAGCGAGCGGGAGAGACCTGGGCATGTCGAGTAAAATGGCAGCTGTCGGGCACCGAAGGAGCAAGCTGCTACGCACCCGGCGCAGTGGTTAATCTCTCAGGTAAATGTACCATCGTTGGACGCAACTCTGGAGAGTGCGCGAAACTGCGCCACCCAAGGGGTATATGGTCAAGCAGCACGGTGTGCAGGGTGACATCACCTGTGAATACAGGGATTGCATCAATCCGCCGCGCTGCTTATCATGAAACTCTCAGGTATCGAGGACAGAGAGAGGGCCTAGGGCCTTCTTCTGTCCTTTTTTGATGTCATCATTCAGTAATAAAGGAACATTATGGGTGTACGTCTGGATGAAAATGACGATTATAAATGGAGGGTTTGCGATGCGTTTTAAAGACGTTTTTTCAATTATTGGTCCGTCCATGACAGGTCCATCAAGTTCACATACGGCTGGAGCGGCAAGATTGGGGCGAATTGCCCGTCAGTGGCTGGGGTGCACGCCTGAACGCGCTCGATTAACACTGTATGGCTCGTTCGCCGATACGTATCAGGGGCATGGTACGGATCTTGCGTTAATCGGTGGCCTGCTTGATTATGTGACGGATGATCCACGTATACCGGATGCAGAACAATATGCAGAGGAAGTGGGTATGGAGGTAGAGTTTTTTACAAGCGGCCTGCCTGCTCCTCATCCGAATACGGTCAAGATTGAACTGTGGCATGGAGACCGTCAATGCTCACTAATTGGTGCTTCCATTGGCGGAGGTAGTGTATCGGTGCATGCATTGAATGATTTTCGTGTACAGATCAGCGGAGAGTTTCCCACACTTGTACTGCGCCATTCGGACAAAGCAGGAGTGCTCGCTTCCGTAACCTCCACCATCAGTTCGTCTGGGGTGAACATCGGGTACATGCAAGTGGATCGGAAAGCCCGGGATGGTGAAGCATTAACAGCGATGGAGATGGATGGTGTGCCGAATCCTGAGATGTTGAACCGTCTGCGGTCACTGGATCATATGCTCGACATTCGCGTGATTGATTTGAAGAGAGGGGTCGAGCCTGATGCGGTTTAAACATCTACATGAACTGAATACCATCTGTACAGCAGAATCCAAAACCATCGCCGAGCTGATGATCGAAGAGCAGGTTCAGGAGACGAATATCCCGGAAGCGGATGTTGTACGGCAGATGTCGGATTACTATCAGGTGATGAAGGAAGCTGTACACAAAGGGCTGACAGAAGATACGACATCACGCAGCGGTTTGACTGGCGGAGACGGCAAAAAAATGGCTGAGTACATTCGTAAAGGTGAGACTTGTTCTGGAGATGCTTCTGCACTGGCCATGGCGTATGCCCTTTGTGTATCGGAAGTGAATGCCTCCATGGGCCGGATCGTTGCCACACCAACAGCCGGTTCTTGCGGCATCATTCCGGGTGTGTTTATAAGCTCCCAAGAGCGTTTTGGCTGGAGTGACGAGCATCTGGTGAACGGTCTGTTCTGTGCGGGAGCGATTGGTTATGTGATTGCCAACAATTCATTTATCTCCGGTGCCGAGGGTGGCTGTCAGGCTGAAGTGGGTTCTGCAATCGGTATGGCCGCTGGAGCCATGGTGGAGCTGCGTGGAGGGACGCCTGAGCAAGTGGTTCATGCGGTTGGCCTCGCGTTAAAAAATACACTAGGCCTTATCTGCGATCCCGTCGCAGGCCTCGTGGAAATTCCGTGCATTGTGCGTAACGGACTGGGTGCCGTAACTGCGTTGGCTGCGGCCGACATGGCGCTGGCCGGGGTACGAAGTGCCATCCCGTCTGACGAAGTCATTGATGTCATGCTGGAAGTGGGCAGTGCGATGCCGAGCAGGCACCGTGAAACGGCCCAAGGTGGGCTTGCCCAAACACCGACAGGACGGAAAATGATGGAGAAGCTTGCTAAACCAAAGGCGAAGCGTGCGGAGCCTGAGATTGAAGCTGAGTCTCCTGCTGAAAATGAACCAGAAGCCAAGGCATAACATGCATGAACGTACATGAACTGAATTTAATTCGTGGAGCTTGATCATTAACGGTAATGATCTGCTACCATTATGATAAAAAAGCCGATACGAATTCTTCCTGGTGAAGAAGCGTATCGGCTTTTTTGTTGTTCCAACAAAGAAAAATAAAAAGGTATTGACGTTTATATATCGTTTAGATATATTATTTATTGTCATATATCAACACGATATATAAGATCGAGAATGAGTTATACAAATTAAGGAGATGGATAACATGAAAAGTGTTTTTCAAACGAGTCTTCTGTTTTTGAAAAATGGAGCTACAGTAGTCGGGTTAATTACAGCAGTACTGTTCCAGGTTTTTTTTAATACCATTTGGCTTAGTGGATATGATCAGGTAAATGCACGGATGAATCAGCTTGCTGTGACCATCGTAAATGAAGATGGGGCTGCGGCTGAGCCTGTGGCAAAGTCTCTTGCAGAGGGGCTTCATTTCGCGATTAAACCTTCGGCAACTATGGAAGAAGCCAGACAGATGTTAACGGACCGGGATGTATACATGATTATCGAGATTCCATCCGGTTTCATGCAGCAGGCGGGAGACTTGTCGGGCCCGGTGGCAGTGAAGTATGTAATGAATGAATCCAATGTGGCTACCGTAAAAAGTGTGATGCAGACCGTATCCGCACAAGTTACAGCGACGTTGAACCGTGAAGTACAGCAAAATAGCATTCGGGGAGTGCTGAATCAATCAGGTATGGCTGACGATCAGGCGAATGCGATGGCAGCGGGGTTATCTTCCCGTGTGGAGGCAGAAGTGGAACGGCTGAATCCAGTTCATAACTTTGCTTTTTCCATGGTACCAATGTTGATTGTGACGGCTACCTTTACAGGTGCAATGCTTCTTGGCATGAATCTGCAAAAGGTTTCTGGTGAACTCAGTAGCAGGGCAGGAAAATGGGAACGCTTTTGGGCGCGCAATATCATCAATGTTGGTGCTGCATTTATCGTATCGCTCGTTGGAGCAGGGATGATGCATGTTATGGGTGTATCATCAGCAGATGGATGGTGGATGTTATGGCTATTTCAGTTGTTGATTACTTTATCTTTTCTATTCGTGGCGCAATTGAGCTTGCTGCTGCTTGGAAATGCTGGAGCATGGTTAAACAGTGCCTTGTTGCCTCTGCTGATGTTGTCATCAGGCGCAACCATTCCGCGCGATGTCATGCCTGACTTCTATCAACAGATCGGTCATTATCTGCCGGCAACCTACGCGGTGGAGGGTATGATGAATCTGGTGCTTGGCGGAGATGGAATTAGTCATGATGTTCTGCTTCTGGTAGTGATTGGAGCGGCGACGTTGGTTTTGGGAGCGGTGTGCACATGGATCAAACGCTCAGGTCCTGCACAATCCGGCATACCTTTGGAGTCCAAGACTGCTGCGACACCTGTCGCTCTGACTGGAAACCTGCCTTCACCTGATCGTGGATAATATGGATAACGATAAGCCCCCTTTTGCCGGATAAGCCAATCCGTGAACGTCTGATGATGTTGAACGTATAAGGGAGGATGTGATACGTTAAGAGCAATTGGAAAGGAGCGGTACACCGATGAACACGCAGCATGTCATCCTCGGAATACTGCACAATCAGCCATGTTCCGGATATGAGATCAAGCAGTACTTTGAACAATATTTTTCATTTTTCTTCGATGCCAGTTTTGGCACCATTTATCCCACACTTGCGAAGATGGAAAAGTCAGGGTTGTTAACCAAGGAATCCGTTAGACAAGAAGGGAAACCTGACAAAAATGTGTATACCTTAACACCGGAAGGGTCTGCGGAGTTCAATACCTATTTGATGAGTCCCCTGGAAGCAGAGGTGTTCCGTTCTGATTTTCTGATGCGTCTGTATTTCGGAGAGCTGGCGGATGAAGATACTGTCGCAGGGTGGGTCCGGTCGGAGCTGAATCGTAAAGAGTTGCTGTATGCCGAGCTGCAGCGCCAGATGAAGCAATTTGGCGAACAGATCTCACCTGCACAGCGTTTGTGTATGCAAGTGGGGCTTGTGCAATATGAGGCTACCATCCGATTGCTCAAGGAACAGCTGACCGCGCCTCAGTAGCTTTCTATAGTATCCGTGTCACTAAATCAATTGACGATCCATCCATAACGCAGAAAGCGCTCTACAGATCAGTAACAGGTCTGTGAGCGCTTATCCGGCGTTGCTTTCAATGCGTTGGAATTGCAAGGATACAACAATATGAAAAAGCTACGCGATATCTGTACTTAGTACAGCATATCCATATGCTGGCAGCTCAACGGCCAGAATTCCCTCTTCCTTGGCTGTACGATAATTCTCGCCAAATAACTCCGTCCATTCCCCGGCACCCGCTTCGAGCTCCACGATAGCTGTTTCTTCCGAACGATTGAAAAGGATCAGAATGCGCTCCTCCTCATCCTGTCGTTCCATCACAAGCTGGCTTCCGCCTTCACGGGCCTGCAGGAATCGAATGCTGCCTTCTGCACGCAGGGCAGGATGGGCATGGCGAAGTGCGATTAGCTTCTGATAAAAGGTGAACAGCTCGCGATCCTGCTTCGTCTCATCCCACTCCATACATTTCCGACAGCCGGGATCATGATCGCCGTCCAGCCCAATCTCATCCCCGTAATAGATGCACGGGGCACCCATATAGCTGAATTGGAACAACGCGGCCAGTTTCATCTTCCGCTGGTCACCCTCACATAAGGTGAGCAGCCGTGGTGTATCGTGGCTATCAAGCAGATTGAACGCCACTTCGCTGGCTTGCAGCGCATAGCGGGACAGTTGTCGACCGATCGAGTTCGCGAACTGTTCGGCGTGCATGGCATCTTTTACAAAAAAACGATTTACGGCTTCCGTAAATGGATAGTTCATCGAGGCATCGAACTGATCACCTTGCAGCCAGGAGGAGGACTCATTCCATACCTCACCCAGGATATAGGCATCCGGATTCGCAGCCTTCACTACACGGCGGAAGTCGCGCCAGAACGCATTATCCACTTCATCCGCGACATCCAGCCGCCAGCCGTCGGTGCCCACTTCCTTGATCCAGTATTCGGCGACCTCCAGCAAATACGCCTTCACCTCGGGATTTTCCGTGTTAAGCTTCGGCATGTGGGCTTCGAATCCGAATGTTTCATACGTAGGAATGCCATCCTTCACGTCCAGCGGGAATTCATGCACATGGAACCAGTCCTTATATTTGGACTTCTCCCCGTTCTTCTGCACATCCACAAACGGCGCAAACGTCTTCCCAGAATGATTGAACACCGCATCCAATAGCACCCGGATTCCGCGTGCATGGCACAGCTCAACAAGCCGTTTGGCTGTATCTGCATCACCAAAATGCCGATCTACTCGCAAATAATCTTCGGTATCGTATTTGTGATTGGTCGTTGCCTCGAAGATTGGTGTGAAATAAATGGCGTTAATGCCCAACTCTTCAAGGTAATCCAGATGGTCGATGACGCCCTGGAGATCACCGCCGAAGAAGTTAAACGGGGTCGGCTCACCACCCCAGGGTTCCACTTTTTCTGGATCAAGGTTCGGGTTGCCATTTGCGAATCGTTCAGGGAAGATCTGATAGAAGATCGCATCCTTCACCCATGCAGGCGGTGTAAATACAGCTCCGGGATGGATGTACGGAAACTGGAACATGTGACCAGGATCGTCGGGTTCATGCGTTTGGAAATCCGTTTCGGTCATCCAGATCTGTTCTGTGCCACTTTTCAGCAGGAAGGAATACTTCAGTCGATGATATGGAGGCTTTACTTGTCCCTCATAATAATCGAACATGGAATCGGATGTATATTTGGTTAAAGGAACCAGCTCTTTGGTGCGATCCCAGGCGTATTTGTCCCCAGTCAGGGCATGTACCTCGGTGAGATCATTCTTTTTGGCACGCAGACGCAGACGAATGGTATCCTTATCATAGGCATAGGCCCAGTTCCGTTTTGGTTGATGATAGATGGCTTCCAGCAGCATGTTGAATCTCCTCCCGTCGTATACACACGTAGTATGTGAGCAAGTAGCTGCATTCGATGCAAATCAATCTCGGGATGAATGCCACATGCTTATGTTGTTGAATCAACCTCTCAATCTCTGCATGAATTATGCGAAGCGGATGATTAAGGTATAATTTAAAATAAAAGGATATCCATGGTCGTGTGATCATCATTCGTACATTTTATATAAACAAAATACTTCATTATGTTTCAAATATATAATTAACCCAAAGGGTGCAGAAAGGAAACGAATACGCGCATGAAAACGAAACTGTTATACATTGAAGACGATACGGAAATTGCCACATGGGTTAGGGCCGACTTGGAGGAGCGTGGATATGAGGTGGTATGGCTCGGAAGTGGTGAAGGTGCGGCTGAAGCTGCCGGGGGCTGCTCGTTGGTTATTCTGGATGTCATGCTGCCGGGACTGGATGGATTTACGGTAGGACAGCGACTCAAAAAGGAACATCCTGAAGTGCCCATTGTCATGCTCTCGGCTAGAACGTCCATTGACGATAAGCTGCATGGGCTTGATTTTGCCGATGATTATGTAACCAAGCCATTCCATCCCGATGAACTTGCCGCACGGATTGAGGTCCAGCTTCGGAAGGCAGGGACAGCGATCTCGGCCGATACCGTGGTAAAACTGGACCACTTGTCCATCTACGAGAAGGATCACCGGATCGTGAATGAGGAGACAGAGGAAGAAATTATTTTATCGGGCAAACAGTTTCATATCTTCGCCTACCTGCTCAGGCATATGGGCATGATTCGAACCAAGGAACAGATCTACGAAGCCGTTTGGAACGAGTCTTATCTGGACGGGGACAAGACATTAATGGTACATATCCGGCATCTGCGCGAGAAGCTGGAGCGTGATCCGGCGAACCCAACCATCATTCAAACCGTTCGTGGTGTTGGGTATCGTGTGAAGAAGCCATGAGAAGAAAAGCGACGATGCGCGATCCATCCGATAGGAATAAGGGAGTGAAACGTAGCCTTCCAGGCAAACGGAAAATGCGTTTTGGACGGACCTTGATGTCCCGATATATTCTCCTGATCTTGGCAGCGGTTTTGTTTGTGCCGGTCGTTCTCCCCATTACATCTATTATCTATGTGGTGGTGGTGAACAATACAAATAAAGACAATACGGCACCTTATGGCGATAGCACGAAAATTAGCAACCTGTGGACCCGGGAATCCGAGAAGTTGGATGGGGCGACATCTGAAAAAATCAATCAACGTATGGAACAGCTGCACCGGAAATATCCCAAATCTTCGATGTACCGTGTGGACCAAAACGGTGAAACGGCATTTATTCTCGCTGGAGAGGACGTTGATGTATCGGAGTCCACCGTGGATGGAACAACAATGACGACATTGAAATGGACGTTGGATCATCCGAATACAGAGACCCGGATTCCTTCGATATGGAATGCAAACAGCTCCCTGGAATTTATGAAGGAAGCCTCCTATCGTGATCCGCTAACGGTTGTTTCTTTTGTGGGTGGAGATAGTGAAGACAAGGGACAAGGGTTTATGGTGATTGAGGTTCCAAGGTATCTTTTGCAAAAGCCACAGAACAACTGGCCTATGGAACTTTTGTATTTGGGTGGATTGATGATGATCATCTTCCTGTTATTTATCATCATGTCGATCCTGTTCTTTGCGCGAATTCGCAAGCGGCTCATCCGGCTCCAGACGGCGATGATCACTCCGGGTAAGGAAGGCATTCCCCTTCCTGTGGAGATTCGCAGATCGGATGAGATTGGACATCTGGAGGAATCGTTCAACGAAATGGTGCATCAGTTGACAGACAGCCGTCACCGGGAGCGGGAGGAAGAGCAGCTTCGCAAACGTCTTGTCGCGGGATTGTCGCATGATCTGCGTACACCGCTGACCGTCATCCGTGGACATATGCATTCCCTTCACAAAGAACCACTAAGCACGGCTGCGGATACTTCATTGCGTCGTATGGAAGCCAAGATGGATGATTTGAGCGGATTGATCGATAACATGTTATCGTACAACCTGCTCACCAGCGGAAAATATACATTGAAGCTGGAACAGAAGGACGTCCTGCGAATCGTCAGAGAAACGGCAGCGGCCTGGTATCCCGTGTGGGAGAAAGAGCAGTTTGAGATTGATATCGATCTGCCGGAAGAACCGTTGATCTGGCAGGTGGATGAGCAGGGATTACGTCGTGTTCTCGATAACCTGTTTCAGAATGTCATCCGTCATGCAGCGAGTGGAAAATATATTGGCATATCGACAGAACAGATCCATGGGGAGAAGGCTCTTGTTATTCAGGATAGGGGCCCAGGATTGCAGGAAGATTCGGATACCAAGGGAACAGGTCTGGGGTTATCCATCGTGGATCTGCTGATTCGTGAGATGGGGCTGCGGAAGAGGGTAGACAGCTCTGAGAATGGATTGCGGGTATGCCTCTATAGCGGCGGAGGAGCTGGGAAATCAAGGCCGTACCTTTTTTTAAACAAAACTTAAACTTCAGCCGACTTCAGCTTTAACCTTGGAAGGTTACGATGATATCCGAGGTGATTAAACAGTGACTGATAACATTATTCAAACCGCTAACTTATGGAAAACATACCGGGACCGTGCGGCGGTCCGTGAACTTGATCTGCATATTAAAAAGGGAGACATTTATGGCTTCCTTGGTCCCAACGGCGCTGGCAAAACAACAACTATTCGTATGCTTCTTGGCTTAATCAAGCCAACCAAAGGTGTCATCCGTGTATTCGACAAGGATATCCGCAAGGATCGTATGGACATTCTGCGACGTGTAGGTTCGTTGGTTGAATATCCGTCATACTATGGACATCTGAACGCGGTGGAAAATTTGGAAACCTTGCGCCGGATATTGGATGTACCCAAATCAAGGATTGCCGAAGTGCTTTCCATCGTGGACCTGACTCGGGATGCCAAACGTTCCGTGAAAGGTTACTCGCTTGGAATGAAACAGCGTCTGGGGATTGCAAGTGCCTTGTTGGGTCAGCCGGAGCTGCTGATTTTGGACGAGCCGACGAACGGTCTTGATCCAGCGGGCATCCAGGAGATCCGGGAATTAATCAAGCGTATGCCGCTAGAACACGGCATTACCGTCCTGGTGTCCAGCCATTTGCTGAGTGAAGTGGAACAGATGGCGAGCCGGGTTGGCATTATCCGTGAGGGGAAAATGGTCCTTCAAGATACGATCGCCAATCTGCATAGCCAGACGGGCAGCTCCATTCGACTGACCGTTTCCGAGCCGGAAGAGGCGATGAAGCTGGCACGAGAGCAGGGACAATTCGGTCAACGTGAAGGAGCGGCGCTCACGTTCCCGTATATGGATAATAGCGCGATTGCATTGCTGGTCCGTCGATTGGTTGAGCAGGACCATGCGGTTTATCGTGTGGAAGAGCACCGTCAATCCCTGGAAGACTTGTTCATGCGGGTCATCGGTGAGGGGGCAACGGTATGACGGGCCGTGCGTTATCGTCCGACTGGCTTAAAATTCGTGGCAAAGGTATCTGGTTTCTCGTTTTTCTGGCACCCATTGGACTGACGGCAATGCAGGCTTTGAACTTCGGGCTTCGTTTAGGCTATCTGAAAGAACAGTATGGGAATCATCTGTGGGAGGGTTTACTGGACAATGTGGTTGTTTTTGTACCACTTGCCTTGATGCTGGGGGCGACGATTCTCAGCTCGATGATCGCAAATGTTGAACATGAGCAGGGATCATGGAAGCAATTGCTGGCGATGCCAATCACAAGACCTGCGGTGTACCTGGCCAAATTCCTGCTCGCTTGTATGCTGCTCATCATATCCTGCTTGTTATTATCAGCCGGAATTATTGGTCTGGGATTGGTGCTTGGATTCGACGCTGGTGAGATCCCTTGGATACATGCAATCAAGTTGGGTTTATTGCCACTTGCTGGCGCACTTCCGGTGTTATCGCTGGAGCTATGGCTGACGATGGTAAACAAAAATCAGGCTCTTCCGGTCACTCTCGGCATTGTACTCGCGGTAATGGGGATGTTCGCACTCAGTATCTCACCGTACTTTCCGCTTGCTTGGGCACAGATGGCTTGGATCAGCCCGAAACCATTTGTGTATGTCGGTTTGGGTGTAGGGGCGGGGCTCCTAATCATGTTGCTGGGTATGATGCACTTTAGCCGGAAGGATGTGGCCTAAGATGAGTTTTGCAACAACCTATTTCCGAATCCTGTCCTCTGAGCGACTAAAAATGGGTAAATCACCTATCTGGCTTCTGATTCTGCTGAGTCCGTTAATCGCACTGCTTATTGGGCTGCTGTCCACACCATCAGGTCAATGGAATGTGCTTATGGGTTCAATGGTCTTTCTGCACGGTTTGTTATTGCTGCCCATCCTGACCGGCGTATTTACCTCTTTCGTCTGTCGATTCGAGCATGCGGGGGGAGGCTGGAAGCAAATGCTGGTGCTGCCGCTTACTCGTACGGGCGTATATGCAGGCAAACTGACCATCGTGATTTTGCTTCTGGCGGGCACACAATTACTGTTGCTGGGGGCCATCCTGCTGACAGGTACGATCCAGGGCATGACGGATCCCATCCCATGGGGATTGCTTACAGGTAAGCTGCTGCTGGGGCTATTCGCTTGTGTGCCGCTCGCTGCTCTCCAAATGTTCGTTTCCTTGGTATGGAGCAGCTTTGCCGCACCGCTGGCATTGAATTTTGCGTTGACCGTACCGAACATTCTGATCGTGAACTCGGCTACATTTGGCCCATATTACCCTTGGGCGCAGCCGATGATTCTAATGACACCTTTTGAAGGTGGGGGATTTGGAGCTTACAATGTTCCACTTGGGACCATGCTTGCAGTAGTCGGGGGCAGTGCAGTTCTCTTCATTTTAATTGGAGTTTTATATTTTAGAAAAAAAGAAATTTAATCGTAGAATTTATTCATTAGTTGTGTAATAAATTCCTTTTAAGCAAACATAGACCTCAGTTATTGACGGACTATGTCGCTTAAAGGGGATTTTTTTGTCGCTTTTACATGGTTTTGGTGAAGAGATTGTAAGCAAATTCGAACTGGAATCTGGTAAAATAAAAAAAGCTGTTTCTAGGAGGGCTTACATGGTTATTCGAGGGTAGGCCCATTTCGCCGAAAATTATATTTTTTGGTTGTTAGATGAAGATATAGGCTAAGAAAAGAGGGGTAAGCCTTGGATATTAATAAAACGGAAACCCTAAAGCGCATTATTTCTGAGGGAAGTTCTTACCAATCCTTGTTTTTTAATCACCCAGATGCCATATATGTGATGGACATCCATGGAAATTATATTGATGCCAATCCCTCGATTGAGAGGATTTCAGGGTATACATTTGAAGAACTCCGTAGCTTAAATCGAGATAGGATTTGCCCTCCTGAGAGTGAGGAGTTACGAGGAGAATACATTAGTGAGGTACTGGCTGGCCATTCAGTCAGTAAGCCGATCACGTTTTATCATAGAGACGGTTCCCTGAAACAGGCCAAGATTACCTATGTGCCCATAACGGAGAAAGAAGAGATTGTGGGGATATACGGTATTGCCAGGGATGTAACCGAGATCGTGGAAGTGGAACGTAAATTGCATGAAACGCAGGAGAAATATCAGATGTTGGCGGACCATGCTCAGGACCTCATTACCACGAGTTCGATGGACGGCAAGCTGCTTTATGTCTCTCCTTCCGTCTATTCGTTGCTGGGATATCGTCCGGAAGAGGTAACAGGAAAGTTCCTGAAGGATTACTGTTATCCTGAGGATTACCCTGAACTTCTAGAGATGTCGTCGAGTGGGAATGGCTGCAAGATGCGAGTGCTTCATAAGAAGGGGCACTACATCTGGATGGAAACGCTGGCAAAGCCGGTGGCCGGAGAAGAGGGCAAGAATACTCAGATCGTCAGCGTCAGCCGGGATATTACCCAGCATAAAAATGCAGAAAGACGTCTTAGAGAGAGTCGTCAACGTTACAAATCTCTCTTCGAACATAATCCAGCAGCGGTATACTCGCTGAATCTCGAAGGCAAATATACGGCAGTGAACCGCAATCTGGTCAAAATGCTGGATGTACCTCGGAGCAAATTGATTGGGCAGTCCTTTCTTTCGCATTTGGATAAATGTGAAGTGCATGGCGGGCAGGCATACTTCGAACTGGTGAAGCAGGGGAAGCCTCAACATTATGAGACCCGAATCGTGAATTCCAGTGGCCGGAAGGTTGATGTATCTATCATTAATGTTCCCATCATTGTGGACCAGGAACTCGTGGGTGTATATGGGATCTTGTCTGATATTACGGAGCGTAAGGATTATACAGAGCAGATCCAGGAGCTTAGCAAACAGCATGCTCTGATTCTTAACTCGGTTACAGAGGGCATCTATGGACTGGACGCAGATGGCATCACCAGGTTTATGAATCCGGCTGCTGCTTCCATGTTCGGCTACGAAGCGGAAGAGTTTGTCGGCAAAAGCTCGCATCCTATCATTCATCATTCACGTGCAGACGGCAGCTATTTTCCAAAAAGTGAATGCCCTATTCATATGACGGTGATGGACGGGCAGCGTCGCACTGTGAAGGAGGATGTGTTCTGGCGCAAAGACGGAACCAGCTTTCTGGTGGAATACCAGGTTACACCAATTATCGATGAGGGTCAGATTCGTGGCGCCGTTATCGTGTTCAATGATGTGACGGGTGATCGCGAAATTGTGCGCGCCAAGGAAACCGCTGAACTCGCGGCACAGGCCAAGTCGGAATTCCTGTCCATGGTCAGTCATGAAATTCGTACACCAATGAATGGAATCGTGGGGATGACTGAATTGCTAATCAGCACGGATTTGTCGGAGGAACAGCGAGAATACGCCGAGATCATCCGTGAGAGCGGTGATGCACTGTTAAATATCCTGAATGACATCCTTGATTTCAGCAAATTGGAATCTGGGAAAATGGCTTTGGCCTACGAACCGTTCTCGCTGCGCATCATGTTGGAACAGGTTGCGGAACTTTTTTCGTCTAAAGCGGAAGAGAAGCAGTTGAAGATCCGATATCGTCTCAATCCCGACATTCCTGAGTTTATGGTGGGCGATGCGATGCGTATTCGGCAAATTCTCGTCAATCTGGTGAGCAATGCCTTGAAGTTTACGGATCAGGGGGGCATTGATGTCACGGTAGATATTATTCGTGGCAATCGACCGGAAGCGAGTGTGCTGGACTTTGCGGTGAAGGATACGGGGATCGGTATTCCAGAAGATAAGCTGGATCAGTTGTTCCAGTCGTTCTCTCAACTGCATCCTGTCATTAACCGCAAATATGGCGGGACAGGTCTTGGATTAGTCATCTCGAAGCGACTCGTGGAGATTATGGGGGGCAGTATCAGTGTGGAGAGTGAAGAAGGAAAGGGATCAACCTTCCGGTTCGCTGTGCCTGCCACAAGTGTAGATGCGACTGCAGAGGCAGAGCAATCTGCACGTCAATTCAGCCATGATCGGACACGCCAGGGGGATAAGGTAGCAATACGTATTCTTGTTGCCGAGGATCACCCGGTAAACCGAAAGATTTTATCGGAGTATCTAGAGAAGCTTGGATACCAAGCAGATGTATGCACCAATGGCGTTGAAGCGATTGAAGCCATTTCGCAAAATGCCTATGATATTGTCCTGATGGATCTTCAGATGCCTGTTATGGATGGACTCAAAGCAACAGACCTTGTACACCGATTAATTCCGCAGGAGCGTATTCCAGCTATTATAGCGGTAACCGGAAATGCCAAACGTGAAGACAAGGAAGCTTGTTTGGAGATTGGGATGCGTGACTTCATCAGCAAACCAATCATGCTGAGTGAATTAAAGCGGGTATTGCAGCAATGGGGGCCAACAGATGAACCGCAGCTTGCACCAAGCTGAAGACTCGTACTCCCAAGGTGGATAAAAACAAACAACACAAAAACGCCAATGACGCTTCTGTATCAGGAGGTTATTGGCGTTTTTGTGTTTCTGTTTATTTTGTTATGGTCCATCCTTAAATGGCTGAACTGGTCAAACCAGGGTAAGACGATTGATGTTACCTGACAAAACTTCGCATGAACGCTCGAATTTCTCACGTTCAGATGCATCCAAATTCAACTCGATAATCTCCTGAATCCCATCCCCGCCAATAATGGCTGGAACACCTGCGCATACGTTGTTCTGTCCATACTCTCCATCAAGAATTGCGGAGACAGCAATGATCTTGTGTTCATCGTTGAGAATCGAACGGGTAATATGTGCGAGTGCGTTACCGATTCCGAATTGGGTGGAACCTTTACGAGTGAAAATTTCCCAACCGGCGTCTTTCGTTTTGCGGGCGATATCTTCCAGGTCCAGATGTTTGAAGCGTTCCTTGTGCTGTTCCATAATGTGCATAATCGGTTTGCCTCCGATAGTGACATGGGACCATGCCACGAACTGGGATTCCCCATGTTCCCCGAGAGCATATCCATGCACGCTGCGTGGATCGATGGAGAAGACCTCTGACAACAGCGTTTTGAGCCGGGAGGAATCAATAGACGTACCTGTACCGATGACTCGTTCACGCGGAAGACCGGACAGCTTCCATACCATATAAGTTACTATGTCAACCGGATTGGCCGCGACGACAAAAATCCCCCGGAATCCGCTATTCATGATAGGAACAACGATATCTTTGGCAATGGACTCCGCTTCCTCCAGAATATCCAGACGAGTCTGCCCTGGCTTCGGATTCGCTCCGGCAGTCAGGACTATGACGTCCATGCTGCCGCAATCTGCATAAGTGCCAGCGTATACCTTCGTGCGGTTATGTGTGAAGTCCATGCAATGGGAAAAATCCAGCGCCTGTGCAACCGCACGGTCATACGTCCGGTCAACCATCATAATTTCTCTGCATATCGATTGATTAATCATGGAATATGCACAACTTGAACCGACAAGTCCCGCCCCGATCACCGCTACTTTACCTGATTTGCCTAACACTGCTGTTCAGCCCCCATTTACATTTGATTTATCCGTTCGTAATAATACATATGTTAAGTATAGTCCTTTATTTTATGCTAATAGCTGCTTCTACGTTACATAAGATAACACATGGAAAAGCTGTGCAGCAATGATTTCCTCTGTCGCGGGAGCGTATTGGAGTGACGGAGTTAACAAAATTGACATGAATAATTCATCCTCATAAAAAGTGACGGCGTTTGCACCAACGAATTTCGACATGACAGCATTCATGCTCATTGTCGGATGAAGGGTTATTTTTACGAATGAGGCAACTGACAAAAGCTCTTATGAATCCGCAGAAACAGAAGAAAAGCGTCAAAGGGATCTGCAAAGAGACTGACGAATACATACGGACAAGCAAATGAAATATGCGTACTTGATCCATGAGACAGGTTGACCCGATCCGATGACAGTTCCAAAAGGGAACGCTGAAGCCACTACCTTATATTCAAAAAGACTTCATTCCGGGAGGGAATAATAATGATTGAAGAAGTAGGAGCAACGACGGAAACGGCCAAGAGCCTGGGCATTGGTGCCAGTACTCTTCGTAAATATGCGGCAGCGCTTGAGGAACAAGGGTATCGATTCGAGCGTTCCGCCAACAAATCCAGATTGTTCAAGTCGGACGATATCGAGTGCATCGAACGCCTGATGACAGAACTTAGGGAACATAACCTGCCACTTGCAGATGCTGTGGTGACCGTACTGACTCCAGACGTGCCTGTGATGGTAATGGAGGAGGCCTCAGTGGCAGAATGTGCGGCAACAGTGATGCCTGCAATATTTCCTGAGGAACCTGAACTAACTGGAGCATTGAGATCTTATGAAGGTCTGGGACAACTGGTGAGTGAAGTGACTTACGGTGCTGTCGGACAGCAGGATGATCAGGTCCAGCTGCTGCAGCATCGGGTGGACGAACTAGAGTTAACGCTGCAGCATCTGGCGGATACCCATCTTGCTCTCCAGGAGCAGATGGAGAAGCAGCGCCTATGGATGAATGAGAAGCTGGAAGAGGAGCGAGACCGTGAACTGGTCACCAATCTGCGCAGCTTCCAGGGAAGAAAACGCAAACCCAAAGGAACATCGCTTCGAATGTTGTTCGGGCTGCTGCCCAAAAAGCACAAAGAAGCCTGAGAACCCTGTCCATGCTCGTCGTGATTTTACACAGCTAGCTTGGTATAATGAGCCCATACAACAACAAGACTGGCTGCTGATCTGCTCTGCTTAAACGGAAAACAGGAGATCAGATGGCTGGCGTGGGAGGACCTGTGGAGCTGCGACGAAGCTGGCAAAGACTACTCGGCCTATGGACTGATCGTCCCCGGAGGAAAGGTACGAAGATCGCCGGGCGTTATACGATATATGACTTGCTTGGTATGGGAAGTTATGGACTGACATACCTATGTACCGATGAACAGACTGGCAATGATGTAGCGTTAAAAGAATCCAAACCCAGCAAGGGTAGACTCGCTGTACGGTTGCTGGACAGGGAGGCGGATGTGATGAATCGGATGGATCATTCGGCCATCCCTAAGTTGCTGGATGTGTTCACATACCGGGCGCGCAGTTACATTGTCACCGAGTATATCCTTGGGGAGACACTGGAACAGTGCATATTCGAGCAAGGCCGCAAATATACGGAACAGGATTGTCTGGAGCTGGTAAAGCAACTACTGGCTCCCATTGTGCATGTTCATGAGCAGGGATATATTCATGGGGATGTCCGTATTCCAAATGTCATTTTACGTGACGGGCAGGTGCATTTGATTGATTTTGGCCTGGCGCGGCGCATGGGGGAGCCGTTGTTGCCTGAGCTAAAACGCCGGATGCGTGAATTGCCCGAGCCTGAAGATGAACTGGCTGCGCCGGATCAGGATTTGCAGGATCTCGGTCATTTTCTTTTGTTCATGCTGTATTCCGCTTACGAGCCAGAGAAGGGCCGCAAACCGGCTAGTTGGCAGGAAGAACTCAAGCTTACGCCGGAAGTTCACGATATGCTGGAACGACTGCTTGGACTTCGTCCAGGCTATGAAGGTGGAGCGCTGGAATTACAGGCGGATATTGACCGTGTGCTGATAAAGTTGCGATGAAGAAATAAATAAGGGTTGTTTTGCTAACCGTGAAGACGGCTGGCAGAACAACCCTTTTAATACATATACGATGATTTAGCGCCAGTCTAGCTGGAGCTGTATTTCCTGCTTTTATAATAACCGGAGCCGTGGCGGCTATCCCGACGCTTCGCATCCGAAGATGAATAGCGTTGATAGGCACGCTTGTCTGAGGAACTGCTGTGACGTTTATATGAGCGTCTATCCGATGAGCTGTTACGCCTACGATGAGATGAAGATTTAGAATCGAGGAGTTTGCCGATAATCTTTTTGAACATGAAAGTTCATCCTTTCGTCTTCAACCGTTTTAAGCATATACGGGGCTCTGTTGGAGTGGGTTTCGGATTTTTTAAGGGGGATTATATTCATTGGACAGGGGCTAGGCGTATAATAGAATGTTGAGGATTACACGGAATTTTTTATTTTGAGCATTTCGCGTTACAATAGAAGACAGGATGAGATTTTAACGGACAGGAGTAGTTGTAATGATTACGTTGAAGACCAAAGAACAAATCGAACTTATGAAGAAGGCTGGAGAAATTCTTGCCGCATGCCATAGAGAAATTGCTGGAATGATCCGTCCAGGGATCACGACACAGGAAATTGATCAGTTTGCAGAAGCTTTTATGAAGAAAAATGGCGCTACACCGGAACAAAAGGGATACAACGGATACCAATATGCGACATGTGCGTCGGTTAATGATGTGATCTGTCATGGATTTCCAGGAAAATATGTACTGCAGGATGGAGACATCGTTACGATTGATATGGTCGTGAATCTGAACGGCTGGCTGGCCGATTCCGCTTGGTCGTATGCGGTGGGTCAGGTGACTCCAGAAGCACAACATTTGTTGGACGTTACCAAAACATCTCTCTACAAAGGGATTGAACTGGCTGTGATCGGCAACCGGATCGGTGATATCTCCAATGCGATTCAGACGTATGCAGAAGGTGAAGGTCTATCGGTTGTCCGTGAATTTATCGGTCATGGGATCGGCGAGAAAATGCATGAGGAACCACAGGTGCCTCACTACGGCCCACCACACCGTGGTCCACGTCTCAAGGAAGGCATGGTTATTACCATTGAGCCGATGCTGAACATTGGTACGTACCGTAGCAAGCTGGACTCGGATGGTTGGACAGCACGTACTCAGGATGGAAGTCTGTCTGCCCAATATGAGCATACGATTGCCATTACAGCAGATGGTCCTGTCATTCTGACTGCTCAATAATTACGCTCAATGTCTCCAATGTGATGATATTTGCATATTTCAAGGCGGCCCACGTTTGTGATCCGCCTGTTTCGGTTTAAACTATTTAGAGGCGATACACATAGAGCCGGTGGTGGATGATATCAGCTGACAGAGGGTTATCCCCTGTCCACTGGCAAGAAGGAGGTCATTTTGGTGTCTGAAAATAAACAGATCGTACTTGCGTCTCGTCCCGAAGGTGCCCCATCCAGAGAAGACTTTAAATTCATTGATGCACCCCTTCCTGAACCGGAAGCAGGACAAGTCCTGGTACGTACGCTATATTTGTCTGTAGATCCATACATGCGGGGCCGCATGAAAGATACAAAATCCTATGCCCCCCCCTATGCGTTGAATGAAGTGATCAAGGGCGGAACGATTGGGCAGGTGGTGGAGTCTTCGGAACCCAATCTGCGCAAAGGGGATTTGGTATCCGGCATGTGGGGCTGGCAGCAGTATGCAGCCGTAAATACGGGAGATATTTCCTTGATTGATACAGAAGAAGCTCCAATTACGGCTTACCTGGGTGCGCTGGGCATGACCGGTTTGACCGCTTATTTTGGCATGGAAGATATTGGTAAGCCGAAGGACGGCGAAACGGTGGTCGTATCGGGAGCAGCCGGAGCGGTAGGTATGATTGCGGGCCAGATCGCCAAGATTGTAGGTGCGCGTGTAGTCGGGATTGCAGGTTCTGACGAGAAGTGTGCTTACCTGAAAGAAAAACTGGGATTCGATGTGGTGTTGAACTATAAGCACGAAGAGGATATGTCTGCTGCCATTGAACGGGCTTGCCCGGCTGGCGTAGACGTTTATTTCGACAATGTTGGCGGTGAAATCTCCGATGCGGTACTAAGCCATATTAATCGGAATGCACGTATTCCACTCTGTGGACAGATTTCGTCATATAATTTGGAGAAGCCGGATATCGGCATGCGCCCGCAGACGTTACTATTAACGAATACAGCGTTGATGAAAGGTTTCCTGGTGGGTGATTATGCCAAGTCCTTTAAGGAAGGCCGTGCCAAACTAGCAAAATGGATCAAGGAAGGCCACTTACAGTTTGAAGAAAACATTGTGGAAGGTTTTGACCAGACACCGGAAGCATTTATGGGCCTCTTCTCTGGAGATAACTTAGGCAAACAGCTTGTAAAGGTTGCAGACCCTGAATAGATATAGAATCCCTTGAACATATACCAGGACAGGAAAAGACACGTTCCGCACGGTGAAGTGCACAGAACGTGTCTTTTTAGTTGTTAGGAAGTTGCGATGATGCTAAGATTCCGCAGCAACAACTTCCTTATAGTGCTTGTACATATATACCCTCCAGCGTACGATCATACCGAAGGCCAGAAGGAAGAACAATCCACCCGTTTGAGGAATGCTCACATAACGCTGAATGACTTCATGCAGGATTAGACGTATTGCCAGCAATCCAAGCAGAATGAACGCGAAGCTTCGTGAACGTGTGGCGAAAATTTCTTCATTAACTCTTTCAAAGCGAGTACTGCGAATGAGGGGGTACGAGAATATAAACCAGCCCACCAACAGCGCGATAATTGCCCATAGAAGCGGGACATGTGTCTGGGGTACAACAAACATGAGAAAACCCGTGCTCATTCCCAGCGGGGGAATAAGTATTTTGCGAATGGTTACCGGACGATGGCTGGCTTTCATTCGAATAAAAATGGCAAGCAGGGCCATGACGAGCATACCCAGAGTTGCACCGATCTGAAGGTAAGACGGACTGATTTGAGCCACGTAAAACTCCCTCTTTCTGGAATAATATGTTATCCGGACATCCGGAACATGATGCGAATTACCGGAATTTTCTGTTTCTATTATATCACAAACGAAGAAAGCCGATAGAATGCTTAGTGTATCATTTACCCGGATTGTATATGCAGGATTCATTTGAAAAATTTGTATTATTATACCCACTGTGAGGCGGTTTATTCGAATAAGGGGAATTCAGGAAATGAACGAACATTTAGGGTCATAAAAATCGGTGATTACAAGACAGATAACCAAGTGGGTCATATAGAGCTTGTCATGCGAGTGCACAAACATATGAAACAGATGAAAGAGCGTGGACGTATTATATACATTCCCGATCCAATCTATGGGTGGATGGGCTACAGGAGGAAGGACAGTAAGAACGGAAAGGAGTAATATGCCGATCATAGGAATACCTTGGAACAGAGCAAGGAGGAATACGCTTCATGAATAGAAATCACAGGCCACTCACGGTATGGACTTTGGCTTGCCTGACCGTGGTATCAGTGGTTCTGGTTATCCCCTGGATTTTGTGGCAATCACAGGCACCGACACAGCTTAACATCATGATTGTCGACAAAAGTAAACCGGACTTGTCCTATGTGGGGCATAAGGGACTAGTCTGGATTCTGAATCAGCAGAAGATTGTCCAACAGACAGGGGAACATTATACGTATGAAGAAGACTACTACGGATATGATATACAGAACGGGATCTCCCGGTTTGAACGGAAATTGCCGGATGAGGTGACCGACACGGACCTGATCTATCTGACGGCGAATCATCATATTTCATCTACAGATACGAATGAACGTATACAAGGCAAAGCTTATGAAGGTCTTACGATATATGATGCGCACAAAATTCGTGAAGCTGCAACCAAAGGCGTAACGATTGTCGCTGAGTTTAGCGCCTTGTCGAATGCTGTTTCGAACATGACAAGAGAGCAATTGTATCCGATTCTGGGCATGAAAAGCAGCGGATGGCAGGGGAGATCGGTATCGGATCTGCAGAGCTTGGATGAAGTGCCACAGAAGGTACGAATGAACTATGAGCTTAGGGAGAAAAAGGAGTGGCCCTATCATGGAGCAGGTATTGTACTGATTCATGAGGATGGACGTGTGATTGTACTGAAGCAAGGCCGTGATGTAAAGACCGGTGACATAAAGCTCTCCTTTACACAGGAAGGTGGGAAATGGAGTGGAATTACCCGGGATATCCATTACAGCGAATGGTTTGACATCATTGTGCCTGAACAACAGACTACTGTACTGGCTTGGTATAAGACGGATCTAACGGAGAGTGGTCAGCTGAAACTGATGGACGCAGGTATTCCGGCGGAATTCGCTGCTCTTATCCGGTATGAGGGCTATAATCGGACGTATTATATGGCAGGATCATTCGGAGAGCTGGAGCATTATTCGTTCTGGCGCCGTATCAAGGGATGGGATGTGGTAAAAACGAAGCTCACACCGGATCAAAAGGGTGTTCCGGATCGGTTTTACTGGAAAGTTTACGTACCCGTGATGAAGAAGATTTTGCAGGAAGTCCAGACAGGGCAAGCACCCTGGCAATAGAAAAGCCGTTCCTTTGGTAGCGGAACGGTGGGATACATAAGGAGGGCTGCAGATGATCTGCAGCCCTCCTCCATTTGGCATCAGGATATATCGGGTTTTATGAATGAAGATGTTGCAACCCATTCAGGAAAGCGGCCACGGACAGTTGCAGGCTCTCATCCGGGTCAAAGTTCATACCGAAGCCACCCTTCTCACCCATGGAGGCGAAGCCGTGGCAAAGACTGCGTAAACCGCGAACGGCATGGAGCGTTTCCGCTTCACTTAGCGTATAGGGCTGCAACAGGCGGAGCAGCAGATCTAGGGCAGCTGTACTCTCCACAACGAGCTGCGGTTCCTGACGGTCCGGGGCATGGAAAAAGGCTTCGTACAGCCCTGGATGCTTGCGGACGAAGCCGATATATGCAGCAGCGACCTCCTGAATGGCTTCGTCACCCGAACGGCCGACAGAAGCCTCAGTTAATGCAAGCCTGAGCTGCTGTGCGGACATCAACGCCATTTCCTGGCGAAGCCCGGGAAGACCGTTGATGTGGTTGTAAAGCGACGGGGAGCGCACATCCAGCCGCTGGGCCAGAGCGGCCAGTGTTAGCGAATGGAATCCGTCACTGTCGGCAAGCTGGGTGGCGGCGCTTAACAGAGCGCCGCGATCCAGCCCTTGGCGGGGGCTCAAAGTTGTCCCCCGGCAGGGCGCAGCCGTTGCTCTGCGTCTGCCGTAGCTGCGTGCATGGCCGCGGCGGGCTGACGCAGCATTCGTCCGTGCCCTACAGCGAGCACGGACGGCTCCAGCTCAGCCAGGCGCTTGGCGCTGGCAAGAGCAAGTTCACGGTTCCACGTCGCCAGCGCGGGGAACGGAAAGAGCGGGCGCAGGCGGCCGGATACGGCGAGGCCGCCGTGCAGCTGATACGCGTCGCCAGCGATGAGCACGCGGCTGCGCGTATCCATGAAGGCCATATGGCCCGGCGTATGGCCTGGGGTAGCAATTGCGACCAGGGATCCGATCCGGTCGCCGTCATCGAGCAAGCGATCCGGCCGGGTGCTGATCGCTTTGGGTACACTGCCGCGTACCGGAGTCTGTGGCTCGCCGGGAAGCAGGGAGGCGTCTCCGCCAAGCAGTGGGGCATCTCTTCTTGAGATGCAGACCTCGGCTTCAGGCAGCGCCTCCTTAAGACCATCCAGTGCACCAACATGGTCACCAT
Source organism: Paenibacillus marchantiae (assembly GCF_028771845.1). NCBI lineage: Bacteria > Bacillati > Bacillota > Bacilli > Caryophanales > Paenibacillaceae > Paenibacillus > Paenibacillus marchantiae. The sequence goes on from NZ_CP118270.1 coordinate 1,673,830, forward strand.
GGGCGTGAGTCAGAATAATTCTGATAATTGGTTTGCCCAAGGATTGTGCAGTAGCCAAAATCCCCTTGAGACTGAATGGCATTCCGGCATCAATAAGGGTATACCCCTCTTTTTCTTCAACAAGATATACGTTCACAGGGAAGAGGCGTGGAAGGAATGAAACTTGGACAACATCATGCTCACGTGTAATTCGCATCATTGAATCCTCCTTAAAACTAATGTTGTTAGTAATATAACTAATGTCATTAGTTTTTGCAATACCCTATGTAGATTTGCTTAAAAAATAGGATATTTTAAAATCCTAAAACACTTTACAAAAAAAGCGTTTTCAAAATAGGAATAACCGATTATAATAATCTCGTAAGCCCTTTCATATGTCTATCTTATTGGAGCCTTTCGCGAAGCGATAGGCTCACTTTTTTTGTTCTGTTCCCTCAAAACACGGAGGAACTCAACCTTTTTACTAAGCCTATGAAGGGCCTGTATATACTGGTATGACAGGGGGAATCAGGTTTTCTAACCCCTAAGTTGAGAATGTTGACAAACATAACTGTTATTTCTATAATAACAGTTATACTTACCTTGGATTTAATTTTCATCGGTGAACGATATGCCGGGAAGGGAGTAAGTAATGAACAGTGAATTTACCATTGCTGTGCACTGTCTGGTCTTTCTGTCCATGAAGGATGAGTGTATGGCCAATAGTGAAGACTTGTCTCAAAGTGTTGGTACGCATCCAGCCAGAGTACGCAAGGTGCTTAGTGTGCTGCGGAAGCATGGATACCTGACCACCAAGGAAGGTGCCCACGGTGGATATCTGCTCAGCCGTCCGAGTGAAGAAATCAAGCTTGGAGAACTGTACAGACTGGTAGCAGGTGGATCACTTGGTCCCAGCTGGTGTTCGGGAGAATCCGGTTCAACGTGCGTTGTTTCTTCCAATATGCAGGATGTGATGGGAAGTATCTACGATGGAGGCGAAGAAGCATTAAGCGCTTATTTTGACCGTATATCCATTGAGGATGTGAAGCATCGTATCGGTAATGGGGAAGAATGTTCTTTGTCTATGGAACCCTTGGCCATGAAGGATAGGTCGTGACAGAACTGATCGTTAACAGCTCTTCATGACCTGGCCTTGGACTGCTGCTATCAGGCATGGTGGACAAGCTATATAAGGGCGTTTGCTCCGGTTGTAAGATCCGTTGATGTTTCAGGCGATTCCGGGCATAACGTGAACACAGATGGAAGCGATCGTCTGCGCTGATGTTATTTTCGGAAGGTGAGTACTCGGTAGAGTTTGGCCTTGCGAACGTAAAAAAAATAAAAAAAAACTTGGGGAGTGGAACGCATGTCCAGCATTGAAAACAATGAAACACTTCGCGTGATTAACGAACGTCACGCTGTCAAAAAGTACGAAAGTGGTTTTGTTATGCCTGAAGCAGATCTGAACGCTATCCTGACTGCCGCTTCCGAAGCACCGTCTTCATGGAACCTGCAGCACTGGAAATTCCTCGTGATCGAATCCGAAGCAGACAAAGCCAAGTTGCTGCCAATCGCTTACGGCCAAAGTCAAATCACAGACAGCTCCGTTACGATCGCTGTACTCGGAGATTTGGAAGCAAACCGCAACGCCGTGATTTATGATCAGGCTGTTGAAGCAGGTGCGATCCCGGCTGAAGTTCGTGACGCATTGGTTGGACAGATCAACGGTGCTTACAAAAATCCGCAAATCGCCCGTGACGAAGCAATCCGCAATGCATCTTTTGCTTCACAGAACATTATGCTTGCTGCACGTTCCCTGGGATATGATACTTGCCCAATGGGTGGTTACAACCCGCAACAATTGATCGAAACATTCAACATCCCTGCGCGTTATTTACCAACGTTGTTGATCACTGTAGGTAAAGCTGCAGTACCAGCTCGTCCGGCAGGTCGTTTCCCGCTGTCCGAAGTTGTTGTTAAAGGTTCTTTCTAAGACTGATTTTGGATCAGTTATCGCTATAGAGAGTGATATATATAACGTAAATAGCCGCATGTCCCCTTTAGAGGGAACATGCGGCTATTTGGTATTTAAATGATGAAGAAGGGCATTATTTCTCTGGTGTTTCCGGGATTTTCGGTGCATTGAAATCTTCCAGATACTCAATTGCGTTATACATCATAACCGCAGCTTCGGCGCGGGTAATCGTTTCCTTCGGATTGAAGTTGCCTTCTGCATCGAGTGTATTAATCTTCAAGACAAGGGAACGTTGAACAGCACCTTGAAATTCTGGAGTCAGCTCTTTTTCATCCGTGATGTCTACAGGTTTGATGTTAATCATCGGCAGGCCGCCTTTGGCTTCAATGCCCTGCATCAAGAAAAGGGTATACTGTTCACGGGTCAACGCCTTGGAAGGATCGATATCGTTGGACATCTTAATGCCATTGAATTGGGCACGGACAAAAGCATCACTGTACCATACGCCATCTTTTACGTTGGAGAAGTAGTCACTTGGCAGGGGTTGTTTGATAAAACGAATCGTGTCCAAATTCAGATGGAGGCCATCTGCAATGAGCTGGATACCCTGAGCTGTGTTTAGTTCCTGTTCCGGTTTGAACAAGCTATCACTCACGCCTTTGATTAAACCATCCTGATGTAGGGATTCAATCTTGTCTGCCCCCACAATACCTTGAATATCAGTGAATTCCGCTTGAGCGGCGTGAATCGGACCAGCGCTCAGAGAAAGGGTAAGTAAAGCTCCGGCTGTTAATGTAGCCAATATATTTTTTTTCATATCAGATTCGCCTCACTTTTCCAGGGAGTTTCCCTTTGTATAAAAGTTATTTGTCCCTATAGACGACCCTATTCCTCAAAAGGTTGCTTTAATTTTCCATTGTTTTTCTACAAGAAATTCTGTTGGAATATGTACAAAGTGAATGGACTATTGTAAGGCCTTATGCTTTGTATTATGGTGAGGAAAGATAACCACTGAAGCAAAGGTCTGTGATTTGGGTAAGTACATAACAGTGGAATCAACTATTCGGGTTACAACTTCTTATAATTGCATGTAATTAGAGTGTAAGGTTAATCATTTGAATCAATAAGGAGAGAATGAGACGATGGAACCGACAGCAACGAATGAAGCTTTTTTCTATACAGGTACTTATGCATCAGCAGAACAGCCGGGGATTTTTCTATGTGCGTTAAACAAGGAAACAGGCGAGTTGCGGATTGTAAATCATATGGATGGGGTGGATAATCCATCCTATCTGGCTTTATCTCCGGATGGGAATGGTCTGTACGTGGTAAGTGAGACAGATGAGGGAGAGGTGCTGGTCTATCGCAGGGATGCCGCAACGGGTGAGCTGCACTTGATGGATCGCAAGTTAACGAAGGGCGCTTCGCCTTGTTATGTGTCTGTCACGGAGGACGGCAAGTGGGTGCTGACTTCGAACTACAGCAGTGGTAGTGTGAACGTATTCCCGGTAGGAGATCAAGGCACGCTGGAAGAGATGAGTGCGTTGATTGAGCATACAGGAAGAGGGCAGAATGATGACCGTCAAGAAGGGCCGCACGCCCACTCCATTCAACCAGACCCTTCGGGTCAGTATGCCGTTGTCTGTGATCTGGGTCTGGATCAGATTATTGTTTATCGTCAGGAAGAAGGTCGCCTGGTAACGCATCGTGAGATGAATCAGCCTCCAGGCTCTGGACCGAGACATCTCGTCTTCCACCCAAGCTCGAAATGGGCCTATGTGATTAATGAATTGAGTAACACCGTTACGGCATTCATGTATGATCAACGCAGAGGTGAGTTCACTACGTTGCAGCATATCACCACACTGCCTGAAGGACATTCTGGTGAAGGTACGGGAGCGGATATCCGTGTGTCCCCATGTGGCCGTTTCCTGTATGCTTCCAATCGTGGGGACGACAGCATTGTGCTGTATCACATTGACCAGGAATCCGGTGAGCTGGAGGCTATAGAGTGGACTTCCACTATCGGTCAGACTCCGCGTAACTTCAATCTGCTTCCCGGTGGTATTCTGCTGGTTGCCAATCAGGACAGCAACAACCTCGTTGCTTTTCAGATTAATGGTGAAGATGGACGTCTAACACACAACGGATTCAAGCTGGAGATACCCCGCCCAGTGTGTATTGCTCCGGTAGTATAAGGTGGGATGACACAACATTCTTTGTTACGTTCAAATTCCGATCGAGCGTGTGAGAAAGAAGCATCCAAGTCGAAAGATTCATCTTTCGGCTTTTTTCCTTTTTTTCATACATAAAATCACTAAATTAGACCTATAGATGGAATTATATGTTTAATTTAAAATGAATATATTAAAGCGCTTACATGGATGCGAGATGGCGCTACCAAGGGCATCGGGCTTACCAATTCGATTGGGGAGGCAATGGCTTTATGGGAAAACGATCGTTATGGAAGCGTACATTGCGGACCGCAGGTGTGTCACTGCTGAGTTCTGCGCTACTGGTTACTTCGCTGGGTCTTGGAGACACGTCGGTCACTCATGCTGCGGGTGCCCGTCAGATGGAGTTTCTGGACCGAGGTGTAGTTGCAGTGAAGACAGGCACAGGTGTGTTCGTTAGCTGGCGGCTTCTGGGTACGGAAGGGTCGAATGTATCGTTTAATGTCTATCGGGATGGAACCAAGGTAAACGCATCGCCCATAACGAACAGCACCAACCTCCAGGATACAAGCGGGACAAGCAGTTCCAAATATACGGTTCGAGCCGTAGTCAGTGGAACCGAACAGGCTGCTTCGACGGCAGCGAGCGTATGGGGAAATAATTATTTGTCTGTACCTCTCAGTGTACCCGCAGGAGGCACAACACCGGATGGTGTAGCCTACACGTACAGTGCCAATGATGCGAGTGCAGGCGATGTGGACGGGGACGGCGAGTATGAACTGATTGTAAAGTGGGACCCGTCCAACTCCAAGGATAATTCCCAAAGCGGCTACACGGGTGAAGTATTTATCGATGCCTACAAATTGAATGGAACACGCTTATGGCGTATCAGTCTGGGTAAAAATATCCGTGCGGGTGCCCATTACACCCAGTTCATGGTGTACGATCTGGACGGAGATGGCAAGGCCGAAGTGGCGATGAAAACGGCTGATGGCACCAAGGATGGTACGGGCATAGTCATCGGGGATGCCAGCAAGGATTATCGTAACTCCAGCGGATACGTTCTGTCCGGACCGGAGTTCCTTACGATCTTCAATGGACAGACCGGCAAAGCACTTTCCACGGTGAACTACGAACCGGCGCGCGGTAATGTGTCCGATTGGGGAGACAACTATGGCAACCGGGTCGATCGGTTCCTTGCTGCGATTGCGTATTTGGATGGGGAGCGGCCCAGTCTGGTCATGGCGCGTGGATACTACACCCGAACCGTGCTGGTGGCGTACAACTGGCGGGATGGACAACTAGCAAAGCAGTGGACGTTTGACTCCAACACGTCAGGTAATTCAGGTTATGCTGGGCAAGGTAATCATAATCTGAGTGTGGCGGACGTAGATGGCGATGGCAAAGACGAAATCGTTTACGGAGCGATGGCGGTGGATGATAACGGCAAAGGACTCTATACGACAGGGCTTCATCATGGGGATGCAATGCATCTCAGTGATCTGGACCCGGATCGTGCAGGACTTGAAGTATTTCAGGTGCATGAGACAGCATCCAATGCCGGAGTGGAATTCCGTGATGCGCGTACAGGTCAGTTGATCTGGGGCATACCTACGACAAAAGATATTGGACGCGGCATGGCAGCCGATATCGATCCACGTTATAAGGGTGCTGAAGTCTGGGCAGATGGTGGTTTGTATACAGCCAAAGGGCAGAAAATTGGGACAACCCTGCCTTCCTCCACGAATTTTGGTATCTGGTGGGATGGTGACCTGCTCCGCGAATTGCTGGACAGCAACCGAATTGATAAATGGGACTACGCCAATAGCCAAACGGTTAATCTGTTGACGGCATCCGGTGTTTCTTCCAATAATGGAACGAAATCCACACCGAATCTGCAGGCTGACCTGTTCGGCGACTGGAGAGAAGAAGTGGTATGGCGGACCAATGACAGCTCTGCACTGCGTATCTACACGACAACAGCCGTTACGGACAAACGGATCTACACCCTGATGCATGATCCGGTATACCGTCTTGGCGTAGCTTGGCAAAATGTAGCCTATAACCAACCGCCACACACGGGCTTTTATTTGGGAGATAGCATGAGCACGCCTCCCGTACCGAATATCCGGTACGCTGGCAAATAAGGGGGAAAGGGCATGAACTCATGCCAACCCCAGGAATGATGTTACAGCGAATTAAACTTACCGCTGACAAGGGAACAACGGACTTTGGTCCGTTGTTCTTCTTTTTCTGCCATTTACACAGATATTCGGTAGAAATCGGAAAAAAACGTTTGACAGTCATATGTACTGCCCTTATGATACGTATATAACTCACTAAACAGGTAGGAATAATAAAAATGACGATGCTCTATTTGCGGAAGCAGTCATTTACAGTCACATAAGAGATCGTAACGTGAACAGAATAACGTTCTCACCGTATAGACGGAGGAACACCGCAGCGCATCATTTCTGGATGAAGCATACACGGCCTTTGGGCCGGCATGACTTTATGAGGGAGAAGTGCGCGGGGGTTCCTCCGTTTTTTGTTTTTTTTTCGGTGCGTTCCATGCTGTTCAGCCTGTTGAGGTAATCTTGCAGATCCATTCGGGGGGAGTGTTATCTATGAAAAAGAGAATTCATAAGGGTATTCTGGTTGGTCTGGCATTGGTGTTAACAGGGGTACTGGCGGCATGCGGATCGGATAGCGGTGGCACGAATGCGGCAGCAACATCGGGGGGAACGGAAGGTGGCAAAGAAGGGGCAAAAGCGATCGAGCTGCTGAATGTATCCTATGATCCGACACGTGAACTCTATGAGCAATATAACAAGGCATTTGCGGCGTATTGGCTGAAAGAGAAAGGTCAGGAAGTAACGGTTAAGCAGTCTCATGGCGGTTCAGGTAAACAAAGTCGTTCCGTCATTGATGGGCTGGACGCGGATGTGGTTACTCTGGCATTGGGATACGATATCGATGCTATTGAAGATAAAGGTCTGATCAATGCGGGGTGGCAGGACAAATACGAGCACAACAGCTCCCCGTATACGTCAACGATCGTGTTTTTGGTACGCAAAGGCAATCCAAAAGGCATTAAGGACTGGGATGATCTCATCAAGGGAGATACCCAGGTCATTACCCCGAATCCAAAAACGTCCGGCGGGGCACGCTGGAACTATCTGGCGGCATGGGGATATGCGCTCAAACATAACAACAATGATGAAGAGAAGGCCAAAGCATTTGTTGCAGAGCTGTTCAAACATGCACCTGTCCTTGACTCTGGAGCACGTGGAGCGACGACTACGTTTGTAGAGCGCGGTATCGGTGATGTACTGCTTGCATGGGAGAATGAGGCTTTCTTGTCAGTTAAAGAGCTGGGTCCGGACAAATTCGATATTGTGGTGCCTTCGGTCAGTATTTTGGCTGAACCACCTGTAGCGATTGTAGATAAAAATGCAGACAAAAAGGGCAGCCGCGAAGTGGCGGACGCCTATCTGAAATATTTGTACAGCGAAGAGGGGCAGACCATTGCTGCCGAGAACTATTACCGTCCAACCCTGGACAGCGTGAAGGAAAAGTTCAAGGATCAGTTCCCGCAGCTTGAGCTGTTCACATTGGACGATGTATTTGGTACATGGCGCGATACCCAGGCCAAGCACTTTAATGACGGCGGTATCTTTGACCAGATCTATGTTCCGGGCAGCTAATGCATCTGACGTCGATGATGTTGCGTGACCATGTAAGCGGCCAACCAGTCCGACCGACTGAAGGCAGAGAGGATGAACGTGCATGAGCAAGGTGATGGTGGCCCGGAGTCGCACACTGCCGGGATTCGGATTAACGATGGGTTACAGTGTGCTTTACCTGAGCCTGGTTGTACTTATTCCACTCGCAGCGCTCTTGTTTAACTCCACGGGGCTGACCTGGTCCACATTGATTGAGGTGGCGACCAATCCCCGGGTACTGGCTTCTTTCCAGGTGAGTTTTCTGACTGCAGGTGCAGCCGCCCTGATCGATCTGGTTCTCGGGTTGCTCCTGGCTTGGGTACTTGTCCGGTATGAGTTCCCTGGAAAGCGGCTGTTTGATGCCGTTATTGATCTGCCTTTTGCCTTGCCGACAGCAGTGGCGGGGGTTGCCTTAACGGCGCTGTATGCCGGGAATGGCTGGATTGGGCAGTTTGTGGAACCTCTGGGCATCAAGCTGGCCTATTCACAGGCGGGCATTACGCTCGCGCTGATGTTTATTGGGATTCCGTTTGTGGTGCGTACGGTGCAGCCGGTATTGCAGGAATTGGAGACCGAGGTGGAGGAAGCTGCGGCTACGCTCGGAGCGGGAAGATGGCGGATATTCCGAAAGATCCTGCTTCCGGATCTGATCCCGCCGCTGCTGACCGGTTTTGCGTTAGCCTTTGCCCGAGGTATTGGCGAATATGGTTCAGTGGTGTTTATCTCAGGCAATATGCCGATGAAAACGGAGATTGCACCCCTGCTGATCATGGCGAAGCTGGAGCAGTTCGATTATGCGGGAGCTACGGCGGTAGCCTTGCTGCTGCTGCTGGTCTCTTTTGTCCTGCTCTTGATCATTAATTCACTTCAACGCTGGAGCCGCAAGGCAGGCAGAGCTTAGTGAGCAGTGAACCAACCTAAACCAAAAGGAGGTACAGAATATGGCGGGTTCCGTTCCATTAACGCCTGCTTCCCATGTAAGAACCGGGCCGGGGCCAAACCGAGCAACCACGGAAGCACCGTGGGTTAAATGGTTGTTGATCGGGTTGGCAAGTCTGGTGCTGATCTGGCTGCTCATCTTGCCGCTGGTGATCGTGCTGATGGAGGCGTTAAAACAAGGCTGGGGTGTCTACATCGCCGCGCTTACCGAGCCAGACGCGATGTCGGCATTGAAACTTACGCTGCTGGTTGCCGGAATCACCGTACCGCTCAATACGATATTTGGTGTGGCGGCTGCGTGGGTCATTACTAAGTTCCAATTCAGGGGCAAAGGACTCATGATCACCCTGATCGATCTTCCTTTTTCGATTTCGCCTGTGGTAGGCGGGTTGATCTTTGTCCTCGTCTTTGGGTCGAATGGATGGTTTGGACCTTGGCTGGCCGAGCATGATATCAAAATTATTTTTGCCCTGCCCGGCATTGTCATCGCAACGTTGTTCATTACGTTTCCCTTCGTTGCCAGAGAACTGATTCCGTTAATGGAAGATCAGGGCACGAGGGAAGAAGAAGCGGCGGTTACGCTTGGGGCCTCGGGGTGGCGGATTTTCTGGAATGTGACACTTCCCAACATCAAGTGGGGACTGCTGTATGGCATTATTCTGTGTAATGCGCGGGCGATGGGCGAGTTTGGGGCCGTGTCTGTTGTATCGGGACATATTCGCGGGGAGACTAACACCTTGCCGCTGCATGTCGAGATCCTGTATAACGAATATCAATTCTCCGCTTCGTTTGCCGTCGCCTCCTTGTTGCTGATTTTGGCTCTGGCAACGTTGCTGCTCAAGAGCTGGTTGGGTCATAAAACGATTCCCGAAAAGTGATGTAACACTCCTGTATCCATGCCGATCATCTTGGTTTTGAAGAGGGTTCCGAATGAAAATGGATTTTGTTTAAACTTCATGAAAATTCGGATTGACAGCTAATGGAAGCCCTGCTAATGTATAAACCAAGTATATAGGTTGGATAAGAATGAATTATAAGTCGGGTTGGATGACAGCGCACTTGAGGAATATAGCGGGCAGTAGCCCGAGAAGAGGAGGCGGCTCTATGGCTAAGCCGTTAAAAGTGGATGAGGTATGGATGGATCGAATTGCCGGACAACTGAATGACATGGAGTTTGGCTCATTACACATCGTTGTACACGAAGGCCAGATTGTGCAGATGGAGCGCACCGAACGCAAGCGTTTTGAAAATACGCCCTCCGGCAGCGCCTCCAAATCCGGCAGCACTGCACGAAGCAGCTCACCCCGTTCATTGCGCTCATCGAATGCAAGCGCGAAGGGATAGGCTTCATGTAATCCAGGATTGAATTAGGCATAATGCAAAAAATAGTAGAAACCAAAAAAAGAGAAGCCGCCGATTTTGCGGGCTTCTCTTTTTGGTGTTGAATGAACTGAGTCTGATGACACCAAGCCAACCGAGTTAACAGAGAGGTTTACTTTTCAGAAATGGCTCCAGATGTGCGTGGTTTATAGAGGTTTAGCTCTAAATCCAAGTTCTCATCCTCATGTGCTTCTGCAATGCTATTCAATTCCTTATCCGAATCGGTGTGTCCCGCATAGGGGCGATCACTGCGAGAAGGCGTTCCTGTCAGGCTGAAGCCAGAGATGAACAGGATGAGTTGCAATCCCAATGCGTAGGGAGCAGCAGCAAGTCCGATCAGATGAAGCAGCGAGCACATGGCAATTAGAGTAACAAGTGCTTTGGTTACTGTGCCCGATGAACCCTGTCTTGGGCTGGACCAGAGCAGATAACCATAGAACACCGTGATGATCAAGGAAACGAAGCGTATCCATGGCAAAGCATTGAACCATGAATGCCAGAAAGGATACAACAGACCTTGTTGACGAAACACAAAATCAGCGATTAGGTACAGTACAGCTACTACAGCGGTGGGCTCGGCAGCTGGACGAATGACATTCCAGATCGCTCTTCCCCACTGGTCAGGATGTGCGTATCGATTCAATGCATCGGACAATGCTGCACTCTCTCGTTCCAGAGCCCTGTGCATCAATGCCAGTCGAGCGGGATCAACATCGATAATACAGCTGCGGATCTGATCCTGAAGCTGTGGAGACAGATGCACTGCGGCTCTGCAGGACAGCATGGCCGTTAATAATTCATGATGCTCATGTTCCGTTATAGCAACTTTCCGTTGTTCTTTGGCTGTGAGTTGTCCCAGTAGGGTTGTACTTATGTATAATGTATCTCGTATCGCGTGCATTCGCCTGTCACGGCTTCGTCTGACCTCAGTGGCTGACCACACGTAGAGTCCAAGCAGCACAGTGATCATTCCGAGTAGTACCGCCACGAAGCCCGGATATGAGAATAGAGCAAGCATCCAGCGTTGAAGCACAATGGTTCCTCCTTTGCAAAAACTGTAGTGTAGCATGAAACACGGTTCACATAAGCTTTCTCTCACTATTACACAGGAATTGCGTGAATTCAAGCAGGAACAGTAGGAATTTACTGTCATAAGAAGGACCACGGCACCCATGCAAAGAAGATGTAATTTCCATGAATTTTTTAATTCTACACATAATTATAGATTTAATAGGAAGGGAGCATGATCAATGGACCAGATCAACATTGAACACACACCGCCCTCAACAGCAGAATACCTTGCGTTACGGAAAAGCGCAGGTCTTAGTGCGATGAGCAAGGAGGGGGCGGAGATTGGGCTGCCCAATAGTCTTTTTGCCGTATGTCTGCGTGAAGAAAATGAAATCGTAGGCATGGGCCGGGTCATCGGGGACGGAGGTTGCTTCTTTCAGGTGGTGGATATCGCCGTGCGCCCGGATCAGCAGGGAAGAGGATATGGCAAATTGATTATGAGCGAGATCATGAATTATTTGCGCGAACATGTGCCTGCTCGTGGCTTGGTTAGCCTGCTGGCTGACGTTCCTGCCGATCGTCTGTACGCTCAATTCGGCTTCACCTACACCAGTCCGAAATCGGAAGGCATGTGGTGGAGACAAGGGGAATAGAGCGGAAATAAGCTGAGTTAAGCCTGTTTAAATAAAATTAGCCTTATATATGGGAAATAGCCTATCAATACCTCATTCGTGTATCCAACTAATTAAACCTTTGGTTATCCATAGGTTTTTTTGCTTTACATCCATTTATTTACAAGTATAATGTAATTTAAATACAATTTACGATTTACGATTTACAAAATACGATAATCATAATAAATGCAGAATGGAGGAGACAAAATTGGATAAAGACCAGCGGACTCAATTTAATCGAATGGTGGAACGGTCCATGGAGCAAGCCAGCAGAAACCTATCGGGAACCAAGGGGGTTGTCTCCGTAAGATTAAGTCAGGAAGAGATTGATATTATTGATCAGCTTGTATTTCTTGAACTGGCCAAGAACCGATCTGATGCAACGGCGATGTTAATCAGGGAAGGGATTCGGACTCATCAATCGTTATTGAACGAGATTCAGGAGTATACGGCAGAGCTTGAGCGGGTAAAGGCCAAAATACAACAGTCCATTCGCAATTCAGGTTTGTTGACACGTCTGCAAAGTGAAACTGGAAGTGAGATCGAAGTGAAAGGAGAGAGAGTGAATGAAACAGACGAAAAATGAAATCCATAACGACAGTTATGGATCTGTTCTGCGTCTTCCATCTTTTTGTGTACTTCTTGCAGGCAGGCTGATATCCGGTGCAGGTCAAATTTTATTTTCCATGGCTACGATGTGGTATATTCTTCAACTAACCGAGTCAGCACTCGCAGCAGCACTGATTCCTATGTTGCCATACTTTATCTATGCTTTTTTGGGTATACCACTGGCTACAATCAGTGATCGGCTACCCAAAAAGCAGCTCTTGATCTGGACAGATGTACTTAGAGCATGCGTGGCCTGTATATTGGCGCTTTTATTCATGAGTGGTCAGATGGTGCCGTGGCATATCTATGCTGCCAATTTGCTCATTGCGATTCTTGGATTTTTGTTCAATCCGGCAACCCAGACCGTCATCCCCGCAATTCTGCCCGACCCGTCGAAGCAGTTAGCACCAGCCAACGCACTTCTAAATTCATCTTCCAAAACAATTGAATTGCTTGGATATGCTGTAGGTGGCATATTGGTGGCGTTCATCTCAGTCCAGTCCATCCTTTTCATCTATGCACTTACCTTTCTGCTATCTGCTCTCTCCATTGTCTTTATTCATATTCCGGTGACCAAAGTGGTCAAACAAAAAGGGATTTCTGGCTTTATGAAGGACAGTTTGCAAGGGATTACCTTTTTGTTCTCGCGTAAAATTCTGGCCAGCTGCATCATTTTTGGTGCCATTATCAACTTTGCTGGCGCGCCTCTGCACATCTTCACTCCGATTTTTGCTGACATGGTTCTTCATGCCGGACCACAAGGCTACGGTCTTCTCCAATCTGCCTTTGCCGCTGGTAGTATTGCAGGCTCTTTGCTCAGTGGGAAATATGCCAAACGGCTTTCGCTTGCTCGATGGTTCCTAATCAGTTATCTCATCTCAGGTGCGAGTTTGCTGCTCATGCCTATGTTTCCTAATCTGTATATCGCCATCGCCTGTTCATTCTTTTTAATGTTGGGGCTTGCCCTCGTAAATGTACCTTTGGTTAACTCGATTCTTCTATCTACACCGGAAGAAAAGAGGGGACGTGTCATGAATAGTATGGGAGTCTTAATGAGTGGCATCAGCAATCCGCTGGGTTTATTGCTCGGAGGCTGGCTCATTGAAACGTATAATCCATCCTGGGTGTACATGGGAATCGGCGCATTTGTTATTGTCATGGGACTGGGGAGCATGTTTGTCCGGCCTTTCCGAGAGGAACAGGGGCAACGCTCCAGACAGCAAGCGTCATCCATTTAGCCTATGAGCAGATTATCGTCCTTTTTGGAAATAGCACTGTATGGAGGCTGCTATGATGCTTATCTTGCATAACTGGTGGCGAGTAGGATGAAACTTCATAATATTAAAGATTTAGATCATGAAGTTTATTCAGAATGGTTCTGGGCTTACTTATTTTAATAAGGCATGTATATGGGAACGGTGAGGTGAGCTAGCTACATGGTTTACAAGTGAGCACAGACGGTTTAAGATGGCGTGAGCCGTTTAAGGTATATAACAATGGGATTAAGTATTAAAATAACGGTAAGTTGACAAGATGATATCTACTGAAAAGAGGGATTTGATATGAAAGTTTCCATTTTTGGAGCAACCGGAGCGATTGGGAAGACGATACTGTGGGAGTTAATGGACCGCGGACATGAGGTAACGGCGATTGTTCGTGATCCTTCGAAGATTGAGATGGAGCATGAGCGTTTGCGTGTGGTACAGGGGGATTTGCTAAACCCGGACCAGGTTGCCGATTTTACAGCAGGACAGGAAGCCGTTGTGAGTGCCTATGGACCGAAGTTTGGTGCGGAGGAAGAGATGTTGGAAGTTACACGTTCACTAATTGAGGGTGTTCGTCGTGGAAAAGCAGGACGTTTGGTTGTCGTGGGTGGAGCAGGAAGCTTGCTTACCGATTCTGGAGAAATACTGATGGACACACCAGGATTCCCTGAGGAAGTCAAACCATTGGCGAAGGCTCATGTCGATGCGTATAACCTGATTGAAGCATCGGATATTAACTGGACCTACATGAGTCCTGCGGCTACGATCACAACAGGAAGACGGACAGGCCTATTCCGGGTTGGTATGAATCGTGTGATTACCGATGATCTTGGAGAGAGTTCGATTTCCGTTGGTGATTTTGCAGCGGCATTGGTGGATGAGCTGGATGATCCGCAATTTATTCAATCCCGGTTTACAGTAGGTTATTAAGGGTTTTAGGTAAGATAGCAATATTTCAGTAAATTTCCGAAGAGGCAACCGGGGAGGGATGAACGTTGTTTATCGTAACCGCTGAACAGATGAGAGCTGTGGATGAGTATACGATTCACAAGCTTGGCATTCCTGCAGCCAGTCTGATGGAGAACGCAGGCAGAGCCATCGCTGAGGAAGTTATCCGGCTGTTCCGGGAAGACGATGCTGACCGCCGTTCGGAGCAGCATGGTTGCTGGAACAAAAACGGGAAGCGGGCGCACACCGGGCCCGGCGATCGGCCTGCTCATGGTGGCGACATCATCGCCGATCCGGCGCTCGTGATGGAGCAACCCGGTGATCAGCAGTGGTACATGCTGATCGGCAAGGGTAATAATGGCGGCGACGGGCTGGTTGCGGCGCGCCATTTGGTTGAAGCGGGGCTCGGCGTGACTTTGGTTTACGCCGATGCGCCTGATGCGTTGCGGGGCGAAGCCGCAGTGCAGCGGGATGCCGCCGCGCAGCTCGGCATCCCTGCTCTGGTCCACGGGCGCGAAGCCGTGGACTTCAGCCGGTGCACAGGCATCGTGGATGCGCTGCTGGGCACCGGCTCGAGGGGGGCGCCGCGCGGAGCATACGCGGCGCTGATTGAGGCGGTGAACGAAAGCGGCAAGCCAGTCGTGTCCGCCGATGTGCCAAGCGGGCTCAATGCCGACACCGGGGAGGTATATGAGCCCTGCATTCAGGCCCGGGTTACCGTATGTCTCGCGCTACTTAAGCGCGGGCTGGTGCAGTACCCGGGTGCATCTGCCGCAGGGCGCATCGTGGTGCGCTCCATCGGCATTCCCGCGCGGCTTGCGCCGGAGCATGGCCCCTCGGTCCGTCTGCTGACGGAAGAGGTGCTGCGCAGTGCGCTACGCGTGGACACGGGCCGACTCCGGGCACCGGACGGCCACAAGGGCACTTACGGCCACGTGCTGCTGGCCGCAGGCAGTCTGCCGATGAGCGGCGCAGGCCTGCTCTCGGCCAAAGCCGCGCTGCGCGCTGGCTGTGGGCTCGCCACATGGGCGGTGCCCGCGGCACTGCTGCCGCATGTCATCGGCACCGTGCCCGAGCTCATGCTCGCTGCCGCCGCAGATGGCGACAGCGGCGAGTGGAACGCGGCTTCCGCAGACGCTGTGCTGCGTCTCGCCGAAAGCCGCGACGTGCTCGCGACCGGCCCGGGTCTCGGCCGCTTCAAGGGCGACACAGACTGGCTGCGCCGTCTGTGGCAACATTCGGATCGCCCGCTCGTCATCGACGCGGACGCCCTCAACATGCTGGCAGACGCTGGCCCAACAGGGCCTCGCGACTGGGGCAAACGAAGTGCGGCGACCATCCTGACGCCGCACCCTGGGGAGATGGGCCGACTGCTGGGCATGTCGACCCCCGAAGTACAGCGTGACCGAATTGGACACGCTGTACGGTACGCCCGCGAGCAGGGCGTGACCCTTGTGCTCAAGGGAGCACGAACGGTCATCGCAACGCCATCCGGCGAGGCGTATATCAACACCACGGGGCACGCAGGCATGGCAACCGGCGGTGCAGGAGACGTGTTGACCGGCATTATCGCCGGTCTGCTCGCCCAAGGGCTCAGCGCGGAGCAGGCTGCAGCCTTTGGCGTGTTTCTACACGGCCAGGCAGGGGAGAGAGCTGCGCTGCTGCGCGGTGATCCGGCATCCCTGCTCGCCGGGGATATCGTTGATGCACTATAAAACAGGGGCATGATTGGTGCCGACTCTTGGTACGTACATTCGTTACTTCATAAGCTGCATTTACACCGCTTTGAGCTCGGGTGATAGGTGTGCTGCATGCCTTTGCACAAAGGACGAAGATATAAACCACTCATAACATTAAGAAAGGGATGTCCATAGTCATAAACATGACGAGGACATCCCTTTTTAGTGGTATTAACTTTTAACGAATCAACACGCTATGAGCTGCATTTTCCATTAATCTGCGCTAGAATCCCAGCGACGTGATTTCACTGATCGGCAGGTTCTGGCCTAAGTTTGTACCATTATAACGAGAATAACGTGACTGAAGTTCGTTAATCTGTACATTCAACCCAAATCCTCCAATTCAGGTGTGGTCGATTCGTTAGAATGGATTAGCGCTTCGACCCGAGAAAGGAAGTCCCTTCCAACCTCCGGTACAGCCGCTTCCCTTCATTCTTTTATCATGGTTCAACTACAACCGGAACCGTAAAAGCTCCTGATGCATCTCTGCACTGATATCCCGCAGGGTTTTCACCTTAGTGCTTGCTTCGGCGAACGAACGTTGTTGCTCGGCCGTTGAAGCTGTAATTTCCTCACTGCTTGCGGCCGATTGTTCCGTAATGGCACTTATATTTTCAATCGCCTGCTGAACCTGTGCGCTAAGCTCACTGGACTGCTGCATGTCTTCCGTAAGCTGGTTAATGCTTGTGCTGATTCGCTCTACACTGTGACGAATGCCAGAGAAGGATTCGCCGGTTTTTCCGGTGGCCTGCTCCTGTTCTGCAAAGAGCTGAATGCTCTGTGTCACAGAGTTTTTCACTTTGCCCATAGCCGCTGTGATTTCACCGACAGCCCCAAAGATATGCTGTACCGATTGCTCGGATTGCTCGGCCAGTTTCTTCACTTCCCCCGCGACGACAGCAAAGCCACGTCCGGCTTCACCTGCACGTGCTGCTTCGATGGAGGCGTTCAGAGACAGAAGGGTTGTCTGCGTAGCAATGCTTGATACATAAGCAGTCATGGTTGCGATCCGGGAGGCACTCTCCTCCAATTCCTGGACAGTCTTTTCTACCTCAGACATGGCAATCCGGTTTACTTCAGCCAGTCGAAGCTGTTCCTGTACGGCAATGTGTCCCTCCTGCACGGAAGTCAAAACTTCGTTACCATAGATGGCCGATTGTGAAGTCGCCTGAAGATTGCTTTCAAACATATGCTGCATCTTGTCCACGACCATGACCGTGTCACTTAGATCCTCAGCAATTTTCTGACTGCCAATCGATAGCTCTTCGGTCGTTCGGGATACCTGCTGCACAATGGCCTGCACGGTATCATTGCCGCGATCAATGTCCTGCGCCATCCCATCAACACGGTTTCCTGCCGCACCGATAGATTGAATGATACTGCGAATGTTTCCCGTCATAAGGCAGAAGGAGCGGTTTAAGTCATCCAGTTCATCTTTGCCTCGTGTCTCCGGAAGCTGCTGCGTCAGATCGCCGTTCGCAATTTGTCCTGCTGCTTCCTTCAAGCTGCGTATGCGTCTCGCCAATTTTCGTGAAGTGTACATGTTGAACAGCAGGACAGCGACAAGCAGGACGATGGCTCCGGCGAGAGCAATCTGCCAGGTCCGCTGAATGTCTTGTTCAAGATTTACTGTGTATTGGTCATATCGATCCCGGGTCACCTCATCCAGAATATAGATATCATTTTGTATGCCTTTGACCCGTGAGCTGAAACGTTTGGCGTCCGAACTGTTCATGGCTGTGATGGCTTCGGTGGCGCCCGTGTCCAGAGCTGTTAATTTGGTTTGGATCGATTGGATCAGGCGAAGCTGTTCATCCGTTTCCAGCAAGCCTTCTGTGAGCTGCTTTACCATGGTTTTACCTTCATTCAGCAAGCGTGCAACATTATCCTGATTGCCAGCTGTCATGGAGAACGAGTACACATCGAGCGCCTGCTCGGTCTGTATCTGGTTAGCGTTCAGCTCCGTGACCTTCAGCATGGCAGGCACCAGATTTTGATTTTTGGCATTCATGCTCAGCAATTGAATAATGATATAGGCTACAAGCAAAAGGCATAACAGTAACGATACTACGGCATTCATTATCAGCTTTCCCTGCAATTTCATAAGCGTGCCTCCATATTAGCAATTGGTTTATTGATCTAGGGTAATTTTGGTTTTGCCGGAAGCGATCTGTGCTTTCAAATCTTCGAACGTTTGCTGTTGTTCGTCCGTGAGTGTGATGTTATGTAGGGCGGTTAAACCTACGCCGTTTTCTGCCAGACCATAGAACATTTCTTTTTCGGGAAATGAATGTTGGTTCTGAATGAACGTATTAATGGCGTTATGAAGAGAGACATCTACATTTTTGAGCATGGAAGTGAGTACTGCTTTTTCTGCTAAAAAGAACTGATCCTGGTCCACGCCAATGGCGTATTTACCCAATCTCTGAATCTCTGAAATTGAGCCTATGCCGGTAAGTCCGGCAGCAACGTAAATGACATCAACACGCTGTTCCTGAATCATCTGCGCCGCGAGTTTTCCTCCAAGATCAGGATTGCCGAAATCCCCGGCGTACACGACATGGACTGTGGCATCCGGATTAGCCGCCTTTACACCTTGCTCAAAACCTTGCTGGAAATCGTGAAGCACCGGAATATCCATTCCACCCAAGAAGCCTACATGGTCTTCGGTTGTTGCAAAGCCAGCAATGATACCTGCAAGATAGCTGCCTTCTTCTGCTTTGAAGGACATGGAGGTCACATTGGGGAGATCGGAATGCCCGTCAATGATGAGAAAGTGCTGATCGGGATACTTCTGAGCAACCTTCTCCAGATCGGTTTTTATCGTGTCGCTTAGACCAATAATCAGATCAACTTTATCCTTCGCAAATTGCTCAAAAGCTGCCTCGGATGTCAAATCCTTTCCCGGTTCCTTGTAATCAAAAACAATACTGTTCTCGTTTCTTGCCTGTACCAATCCCTCAAAAGATGCGTCACTGAAAGAATGATCACCCAAGCCGACATCCGTAAGAACGATTCCGACTTTAGTTCGCTGATCTGCGGGGGACACCTTATCGGATGCCGAACATGCTCCCAGCATCAGAACAACTAGAACCATCATCATGGTGAACCCGAATTTGATTTTCCATTGTGTTTTCATGTGCGTATGCCCTCTTTTCTATAAGATGGAGATGACGTGTGAGGTGAGCAATTCCTCTATATGTATATCGGACGAGAGCAGAGTCTCTATAATGGGTAAGGATGAAAATTTACGAAAACTCAATAAAATTCCAATGAAACCCATAAATTATACATAGAATTTACATCTGAAGAGGCATGAATTCTATACTGAACCTGTATTACGTCTTGCTGGTCAACGGGAAAAAGAAAGACAAAAAAAGGGTAAAGAAGAGACCGATTAGATCTCTTCTTTACCCTTTCCTTGAAACCAAACGAATGATGAATGACTACATATCATGAATCAAAAAATTCATATATATGAACGGTTTTCCCGGTTCCCGCAGCATATGCAATATTCCTGAGCGTTACGTTCCCGCTCTCATTCAGCTACACTTGCAACGTATTACCACGCTGCTACCGAGCCATCTGCCCGGCTTTCCGTGCCGCCGCACAATACGCCGTTGTCCGGGTTGCGCCAGATGATCTGGCCGCGTCCAAACATCGACGGATCGAGGGTGACCTGTATATCATGCCCTTTGCGAGCAAGTGCCTGTGCAATATGTTGAGGGAATCCAGGCTCAACCAGGATCGTTTTGCCTTTGGTCCACTGCCAGCGCGGAGAATCGAGCGCAGCCTGTGGATTGAGGTGGAAGTCCACCGTATTTATGACGACCTGCACATGACCCTGGGGCTGCATGAAACCGCCCATGACCCCGAATGGTCCAACCGCTTCATCACCACGTGTGAGGAAGCCCGGAATGATTGTATGAAATGTCCGTTTGCCTGGCTCCAGTGCGTTGGCGTGATCGGGATCAAGCGAGAAATTATGTCCCCGGTTTTGCAGGGCAATGCCTGTGCCTGGCACAACCAGCCCGGAGCCGAAGCCCATATAATTGCTCTGAATGAAGGAAACCATGTTGCCCTCACCATCTGCCGTTGCAAGATACACCGTTCCACTTGCCCTTGGGTCGCCCGCTTCAGGCGGAAGTGCCATATCACCAATGAGCTTGCGCCGTTCATCTGCATACGCTTCGGATAATAATTCCTGCACCGTTACGCCCATCTTGCGTTCCTCGGTAATGTATTTCTCTCCATCGGCAAACGCCAGCTTCATGGCTTCCAGCTGCCTGTGGTATGCCAGAACGGATTCCTTTTCTTCAAAATCAAATCCCTTTAACAGATTGAGCGCCGCCAGAGCAATCAGCCCCTGACCATTTGGCGGGATCTCCCACACGTCATATCCGCGATAGGAGACCGAGATCGGATCAACCCACTCAGGTTGGAATGCAGCCAGATCTTCTTTGGTCAGGTAACCTCCGTGTTCTGCCATAAAAGAATGAATACGCTCCGCGAGTTCGCCTTCATAGAAGTCTCGCGCACCGCTCTCGCCAATCCGGCGCAGTGTTGCCGCATGATCCGGCGAACGCCACATCTCGCCCACGGCTGGAACACGCCCGCCTGGGGCAAACGTCTCAAACCATGCACGCCCTGCTTCCGCATCGCCCTGGCGTGCGTAGATATCGGCTGCCCGTGCCCAATGGCGGGCCAGCCCCGGCGCAAGAGGGTAACCTTCTTCCGCGTAGCGGACAGCCGGTTCCAGCGCTTCCGCCAGCGTAAGCCGCCCGAATCGGCGGCTCAGCTCAGCCCAACCCGCCGGTGCGCCAGGCACCGTCACCGGGATGACCCCCAGCTTCGGCATCTCCGAATGGCCTGCCGCTTTGAGCGCCTCAATCGATATACTCTGAGGCGCAGGCCCACTGGCATTCAGGCCATGCAGTTTGCCCTCGGTCCAGACGAGGGCAAAGGCATCGCCTCCAATGCCATTGGACGTTGGCTCCAGCACAGTGAGCGCAGCAGCAGTGGCGATAGCGGCATCGATGGCGTTGCCGCCCTTTTTTAACACATCCAGACCGGCTTGTGCGGCCAAAGGCTGTGAAGTGGCGACCATGCCTTGTTTGGCATAAACGGGCACACGATAAGATGGATACGGTTGGTAGAGTGGATCGTAGTTCATCAGGTTGTTCAGCTCCTTGTCGCAAGATGTCAGGTTCCGGCTCGCCGGATCAATTACTCCTAACCCTCTTCGGAACAGGTGGCATGATCTCCTGCTGCCAACGCGAAATCCAATCTGACATAGCCCGTGAATAGAGATGATACAGTTGTATTCATATCAGTGCCAATGTATTTTTTCCAAGATATGAGGTGTTCTCCAGATGACTAGGTCGTTACCATATCGCCGCCATTGACATGAATGCACTCACCAGTGACATAGGAGGAGTCGCGGGAAGCGAGATAGACGTAGGCAGCTGCTAGTTCATAAGGTTGGCCTGCCCGGCCCATCGGCGTCTCGGTTCCAAATACCTGCACGTCTTCAGCGGAGAAGCTGGATGGAATGAGTGGTGTCCATATGGGTCCAGGAGCCACGCAATTCACCCGGATTCCTTCGGATGCGAGCGATTTGGCGAGTACCCGTGTCAGAGAGACCACAGCCCCTTTGCTGGAAGAGTAATCGATCAGTTGCACTTCACCTTTATAGGCCGTAATGGAAGCCGTATTGATGATGGATGCTCCTTTGCACAGATGTGGGAGAGCCGCCTGAATCAGAAAAAAGTAGGCAAACACATTCGTCTGGAACGTATGGTACAGCTGTTCTTCCGTAATATCGACAATGCTTGGCTGTACGTACTGCACGCCATGATTGTTGACCAGGACGTCGATCTTTCCGAAGGTTTCCATGGTCGTTCGGATGACAGCCTCACAGTTTTTCTTTAACCGCAGATCAATCTCGATTAATAGACACCGTTGTCCCAGCTCTTCAATGCGTTCACGTGTCCTTTCGGCGTCGGTCCGTTCATATAGATAAGCGATGGTGATATCTGCACCTTCCTTGGCAAAAGCAATAGCTGCCGCTCTGCCGATTCCACTGTCACCACCGGTAATAATCGCAACCTTGCCTTCTAGCTTGCAGCTGCCAATATAAGCAGGATCTTCGCTGATCGGTTCAGGCACCATCAGAGTTTCCAGACCTGGCTGCTGGTCCTGATGCTGGGGTGGGAAAGCCAGCTTTTGTGGCTTGCACACCGTTTTCTCACCGTAAAAAGGATAGACAGGATTCATTCGGTTTACATCCCCCTCGCACGTTCGTTCATACGCCTAAACTATGCATTCGCCCAGAAGAAGGTGCGACAGGAGGAGGAAGGGCATTTGTTTTTGGTGCAAAATATACCATAATAAGGATGTAGCAATTGCAACAGTTCATTAAAATGTGGAGGTGTCAGGAGCCAAATGAATATTCAGGGGATTAATCATCTGTGCTTTTCCGTATCCAATCTGGAACGGTCCATTACCTTTTATGAGGAGGCTCTCGGTGCCCGTATTCAGGTGAAAGGCCGGAAGCTGGCATATTTCGAACTTGCCGGACTTTGGATCGCTTTGAATCAGGAAGACGTCATTCGCAACTATACGGAACGAACGTATACACATATTGCATTTACCGTAAAAGAAGAGGAATTCGACGAGTCTGTGCAGCAGCTGCGAGCAGCCGGGGCTGACATTCTTCCCGGAAGACCACGCGATCCGAAGGATGCATTATCCATTTATTTTACCGATCCCGATGGTCATTTGTTCGAGCTACATACCGGAAATATGAAGCAGAGACTTGACTATTACCGTGAGGATAAACCCCATATGACCTTTTATACGTAATCGAATGAGCTGAAATGGAAAAAAATATGACATATCTATTGTGCAAACAATGGATGTGCATATAATATGGACAAATATACCCTTAATTTACCACTGTTTGATACTTCGTTCATACTCAAGGAGGTTTGTCATGATTCAGTTTCCCAAACCGGATGTAGAACAGTATTTCCAGACGTATCGCATTTCCCATTTTGCCGTATCGGCCGACGAGAAACGTTTGTTTTTTGACAGCAATCTGAACGGCCAGCCCAATATCTGGGCGATGGATCTGCCGGGTGGCTACCCGTATCCTTTGACGTATTTGAATCAGAGCAGCCAGTTTATCAAACCAGACCCAGAAGGACGTCATATTCTCACGGCGTTTGATCGGGATGGGGATGAGAATTATCATCTGTATGCACTTCAACCGGAAGGCGGAGTCCCATTTCCTGTTGTTCCGGCAGAGCCCAATGATCGTTGTTATTTCTCCCATCTGTCCGAGGATGGACAGCGTCTTTATTATATGACAAGTAAGGATAACCCGAACTATCTCAACTCACGCCGGATGAACCTGGAAACGGGAGAGGATGAGCTCTTGCATCAAGGGGAAGAGGTCACAAGCAATCTGATTGCTGTGAGTTCGGATGAACAAGCCTATGTAATCTTGAATGTATACTCCAATACCTACCAGACAGCATATGTATACCGGAACGGTGAGTCAGAATCCATTATTCCGGTCTCCGAGCGACAGAGTGAGGTTTCGTATGTCCTATTTGCAGACAATAATCGGCTTCTGATGATTACAAATGATAACGAACCGTACACCTATGTGGCCGAATACCGGCTGGATACTCATGAGTTTCGTCCTCTGTGCAAAGTGGAGGGAGAAGACGTGGATATCATCCGCTGGCATAAGGATTCAGAGACGTTATACTTCTGGACGTTTACGGGTCCCGAGAATCGGATGTACGCGCTGGACAAAGGTTCCGAGCAGCCTCGGCGTGTGGCCATGCCACTGGACACCGTAGAACATGTGACGGTTACCAAGGCTGGCAACGTGTATATTTCGGGGCGTGGAGCTGTCCAGCCGCATAATATCTATCGGTTGATGACAGGTAGTGAGTCCTGGGAACCGTTGACTGCGAATCGGGTCACGGGGCTTAATCCGAGTGATCTCGTCTACCCGGATGTCATTCGATATAACTCCTACGACGGACTGGAGATCGAAGCGCTTTTTTTCAAAGCGAAGCCGGAACAGGCTAATGGTTACACGGTATTTTGGCCGCATGGCGGGCCACAGGCATCGGAAGCAAAATTCTTCCGTCCGATGTTCCAAATGATGCTGGCTCAGGGTTATCATATTTTTGCTCCGAACTTCCGGGGAAGCACTGGATATGGCGCCGAGTTTGGCAAAATGGTCGAGAGAGATTGGGGCGAGGGCCCAAGGTTAGACTGTGTTGCCGGTATAAACTGGCTGTTTGACGAGGGTATCTCATCACCGGATCGCCTGTTCGTGGTAGGGGGTAGTTACGGCGGGTATATGACCTTGCTGCTGGCAGGGCGTCACCCGGAATTATTCCGCGCTGCGGTTGATATTTTTGGGCCAAGTAACCTGTTCACATTCCTGGAATCTGTGCCGGAAGACTGGAAACCGATGATGGACAACTGGCTGGGTGATCCGGTCCGTGACCGCGAACGCTTAACGAAGGATTCACCGATTACGTATCTGGACCAGATGGTCAACCCGATGCTGGTCATTCAAGGGGCCAATGATCCAAGGGTCGTGAAGGCGGAATCGGATCAGATCGTGGCCGCGTTGCAGGGGAAAGGGGTAGACGTGGAATACATCGTTCTGGATGATGAAGGCCATGGCTTCTCCAGAAAAACGAATGAGATTCTCGTGTATCGGCGGATGCTGGAGTTTTTGCAGAAACATCAGGAAGTGCCGGTTGCACAACCGTAATTCATATATGCATATTACCGATTTAAATATATGATGGTTTGAGAAAACCGCCAGGAGTGAGTGCATCTCATCCTTCTGGCGGTTTTTTGTTGTGTTAATCCAGTAAAGCAATTACCGAATCCATGTACTGCTCCGCCCAATGTGCAAAAGGCATATCCGATGCCCAGGTTACTCGGCCTGTTGCTTTGCATTCACCCCATAACAAAATACGCTGATAGAGCAGATGCACCCTAAGACGGGTAGCAAAGTGCTGGTATCGCTCCGTATCTGCTGCGCAGACAACCTCCCGGTAACCGTGAAGGAATCGTTTGGCAAGTTCGGGTTGACCTTCTCGTACATACATGGCTGTCATTTTGGTTAAGTCAGCTGTTCCGTCTCCAAAATAGGCCGTTGTAAAATCAAACAGACCACTAATCTGCCAGTCCGAAGCAAGGCTATCACCATTCCTCTGAATCACAAAGTTCTCGACCTTAAAATCACCCATCACAAATCCGGGAACAGGCATGGAGTGAAATGCAGATTCAGCGTTTTTTAATTGCTCGTCCACCCACTGTGTATCTTCGTCTGTTATCACGGAGTACTTTGCAGCATCCTGCAGCCAGTGATGGATTGTCCCATACAGCCAGTCCAGATATTTGCCCGCAAAGGGAACGATCTGCTTTGCTACAGGATCATACTCTCCCGCATCAGGAACCTTCCAACGGTGTAGTTCTGCTAAGGAGCGGGCAAGCATCGTAGCGATCTTCTCCTGATCCTCCTGTGAAAGTGAAGCCTGTAATGACGGATCATGCAGGTGCATTCCAGGTAATCGGGGCATAATCGCATAGCTCCAGCCCAATATGTCGGTATCTTCATGTAATAAATATGGATCAGGTACAGGAATGTTGGTGTGAGTTCTCAGCTGTTCTACGAAAAACTGCTCTTCCTGAAGTTGTCCTGCATATAATGGGTTGCCTTTCAGAATATATTCTCCCTCTGAAGAGCGAATAAGAAGTGTCTGACCCATCACACCCTCATCGGTTCGCTTATAATTCATAAGCGTTCCCAGATTGCAATCATGAAGCGCCTTTTGCAAGGATACTTGCTCAATCTCACCAAGTTTATTGGAGCCAAAATAAATACGGGTTGTCATAAGCCCCTCCTGCGATCTCAGTCTTCATCCTCTTCGTCAGACAGATCAAACGTATCGGCATCAACCAATCCGCGAATGAAAGTTTCAAAATTAGGCGCCAGATATGTAATCTCATAATCATCTTCCTGATCCACATGAACCACAGCAGGTTCGCCTTCAGGGCCACAGAATCGATAATCCAGCATCACTACATCATGTCCGGCAGACGGACAATCACAGATCACAACACCAAGATCAGGGTATCCCCAATCTTCAATCATGAAACGGCTTCCAAATTCTCCGCCCAGTGTATTGGACTTGTCCCATGCAATGCCCATAATCCCCGTAATGGCGATATGGTCTTCAGCCCATGAAGTAGCTTCTTTGGTTGGGAAAACGGTGTGTGCAGGGATTCCGCCGTTCTGTGTGTTCATTAACTGGATATAGGAGGCAGGTAATTTGTAGCCTAGCTCCTGTTCAATGGTTTGGATCATCTCCTCGTCAAAAGGTGAAGATACATAACTTTCCAACGCATATTCGCTGTGTTCCCAGAATGAAGTCGGATCGTAGGACCCGGAAGCAGCTCTAAGATTGTTCAGCCTGCCACTGTGCTCCAATTCCAACAATATCTCTTGATGGCGCTGTCGATCCTGTTGCATTTTTTCAGCTTTGGGCCGTGTCCATTCGAGAAATTCGATGGTCGATTCGTCATGGGGCAAGAGCTCGTTTGCCATCTCAAAAGCTTTGATTGCCTGCTCGTACATGGCCATATGATAATAAGCGTAACCCAACCGGTACTGCCATAGTGGGTCACTCGCTCCCTGCCCATGGATAAATAGTAACTGTTGGACAGCCTCACGGTAACGACCTTCATTGTTATACGCTCTGGAAAGTTGTCCAATCAGCTCATAATCCCGCTCCGATTCGGGGATTTGTTGAATACGTTCAATAATAAGACTGAATTGGTCCTGTTCATGCCATTTGTTTAGTTGCTCCAGCAGTTCTCTTTCCATCACTATGCCTCATTTCAATAGGGGAATGTGAACCTTTTTCCATTATATCTTACAAGCTGGCAGGATGGATGGGTACAGTATCCTATCCAGTCGCATATAAAAAAACACTCCCACAAGCAGAAAGCCATCAAGACATTTCAACAAGGGGAGTGTTGTGCATTTTTATTAGATTGCGTTCATTAAATTACGCTCACTGTATCAATCAACTTACAGATCGTCAAATCCGTTATCGTCGCCGACTTTGCCGTAGTTACGGGATTTGGCTTCGAAGAAGTCTGTTTTCGTAGCATTCAGTGCTTCGTCGGAGAAAGGTTTGATCCAAGGCATGCAGTTTACATCCACGCCTTCATATGCTTTTTCCATACCCATCAGGCGCAAACGTTTGTTGGCGATGTACTTGATGTAGTCTTCCAACTCGTTCAGGTCAATCCCGCGTACGTTGCTGAGAGTGTAGTGTGCCCAGTTGGTTTCGAGTTCAACGGCACGGTTGATCGTTTTGTACACATAGTCCATGTTCTCAGGTGTGTTCAGTTCAGGGAAGTCTACCAGCAGCTGTTTGTACACTTCAGCGAAGAAGTAGCAGTGTTGGTTCTCGTCGCGCTGAATATAAGAGATCATTTGGCTGGTTGCCATCATCTTCTGGTCACGGGCCAGGTTGTAGAAGAAGGCAAATGTACTATAGAAGAAGATACCTTCAAGTACCAGATCGGCTACCATGGCCTGGAAGAACGTCTGTGGAGACGGGTTATCCCGGAAGGTTTGGTAGATGTCGGCGATGAACCGGTTACGGTCAAGCAGCACCGGATCATGTTTCCAGTATTCAAAGATTTCCTTTTGTTCCCGATCGGACACGATGGAGGACAGAACGTAAGAGTACGATTGGTTGTGTACAACTTCCTGTTGTCCAATGATTGCCGAGATCGCTTCCAGCGAGGAATCGGTGAAATAACGTTTCACGTCACCTACAAACATCGTTTGCATGGAGTCCAATACAGCGAGCAGGGAGATGTTGACTTTAAATGTACGCTGTTCTTCCGGATCCAATTGGGCAAATTGGGAAGCATCCTTGGACATTGGAATTTCATCCGCGATCCAGTGGTTGAGCAGCAGTACTTTGTACAGTTTGTACATATGAGGCATACGAATATCGTTCCAGTTCAGAATGCCTGAGCATTCCCCTTCAATGATACGGGTAGACTGGTTAGGCGCTTCGGTATTGAAAATTTTCTGCAATTGCATAATCCGTTCACTCCTTGAATGAATTTACACTGTATAACTACGATGACAGAACAACCTTCCGATCGCTGTTATCCCCTGATTTTTTTGATTCCCTCTTTTATAAGGGAAAATCCGGTGATAAAGGCGAGCGCTCCGCTTCTTCAGCTTTGTTCTGTCCTCTTCGTTATCGTGTAATCATTAATTCTTTTATATATTAGGGTTGTATAATGTGGCATCTATATCAACATCTCATGATGTTGTGATCGTGTTTTGGGCAAAAAAGTACCAGGGCAACGCCATTTTGCATTCAAAACAGGATGCCCTGGTAGTCATCGTAGATCTAGTGAGCTTTCAGCATCACGATAAACATTAGCTTGCGCAAGAATCGCATTCTTCAATAGTCAATGCCCGGCTGCGGACATAATAAGTTGATTTAATGCCGGCTCTCCAGGCGTGCAGATGCAGTTCCAGGAATTCCGTTGCTTTGATATCTGGACGAACATACAAGTTGAAACTTTGTCCCTGATCGACGTGGCGTTGACGGGCAGCGGCCATATTGATGGAAGCATGTTGATCCACCATGAACGCTGTTTTGTAATACCAGATCGTTTTTTCGGACAGGTCAGGTGCCGGGTTGGCAATCTTGTATGTCGTTTTCTCTTCATAGGACAACAGTTCGTAAAGCGGATCAATGCTGGCTGTTGAACCGGCAATGATGGACGTTGAACCATTTGGTGCAATAGCGAACAACCAAGCGTTACGTACACCGTTTTGTTGTACTTGGGCTTGCAGTTCTTTCCATTGTTCAGTTGTAACGAATTCGCCTACGCGCTCACCTGTCGTGTAATCCCGTTGGTCGAAGTATTTACCTGTTTGCCAATCGGAACCTTGGAACTTCGGATAATGTCCTTTTTCCTTGGACAATTCCATGCTGGCTTTCACGAGCAGATAGTTAATTTTTTCGTACAGATTATCGTTATATGTGACTGCTTCTTCCGATTCCCAACGAATACCTTCGAGAGCAAGCAGGTGATGAAGTCCGAATGTTCCCAGACCAACCGCACGGTATTGACTGTTGGTGTATTGGGCTTGCAGCACTTCAATGTTGTTGATGTCGATAACGTTGTCCAGCATACGAACCTGAATCGGTACCAGACGCTCCAATACATCATGAGGTACAGCACGTGCCAAGTGAATGGAGTTCAGGTTGCAGACTACGAAATCGCCCGGTACTTTGGAAATCACGATGCGGGTTTGTCCATCTTTGGTTACGAGCTCTTCTTTTTCAACTACAGTTGCAGATTGGTTCTGCATGATTTCGGTACAAAGGTTGGAAGAGTAGACCATGCCGTGTGCACTGTTCGGGTTCGAACGGTTAACAGTATCCCGGTAGAACATGTAAGGTGTACCGGTTTCCAGTTGGGATTTCATAACACGTTTCATGATGTCAATCGCCTGAACCGTAATCCGGGACAACAGCGGGTGGTTGACCGCTTCCTCATATTTCTCACGGAACGCGCCTTCGCCTACGGATTCATCATAGAAATCTTCCAGTCCGAGTGGACGACCGTTCTCATCTTTCCAGCCCATCACTTTTTTCGTTTCATGCGGGCAGAACAGGTTCCATTCGCCGCGGCTGGCTACTCGCTCCATGAACAGGTCAGGCAGGCAGATGCCGTGGAATACGTCATGCGCACGCATCCGCTCGTCACCATTGTTCAGCTTCAGATCGAGGAAGGCCAGA
Organism: Paenibacillus marchantiae; assembly: GCF_028771845.1. Classification (NCBI taxonomy): domain Bacteria; kingdom Bacillati; phylum Bacillota; class Bacilli; order Caryophanales; family Paenibacillaceae; genus Paenibacillus; species Paenibacillus marchantiae. The sequence goes on from NZ_CP118270.1 coordinate 1,704,140, forward strand.
ATGTCTTTATGGAAAACGTCCAGATAAACAGCGATTGCACCTTTACGTGTTCCGAGTTGGTCTACGCTGACCGCAGTATTATTTAGTTGGCGAATCCAAGGGATTACGCCAGAACTTGTATTTTTGTGACCCCGGATGTCCGAACCGCGAGCTCTGACTTTACCGAGGTAAACGCCGATGCCGCCGCCCATTTTGCTGAGACGTGCTACATCTGTGTTGGAGTCAAAGATACCCTCAAGGGAATCATCCACGGTATCAATGAAACAGCTGGAGAGTTGTCCAGCCACTTTTTTACCCGCATTGGACATCGTAGGTGTAGCTGCCGTCATGTACATGTTGCTCATTGCCCAGTAAGCTTCCTTAACGAGGTCCATACGTCTCTCAGCAGGCTCCTGATGCATCAGGTACATCGCGATAACCATGTAACGCTCTTGAGGCAATTCCATGACTTTTCCGTCAAAATCGTGTGCAAGGTAACGTTCTGCCAGTGTGAGCAAGCCGATATAGTCGAACAACAGATCGTTGCGGTAATCGATGCATTCAGCAAGTTCGTCGATCTGCTCTTTGGTGTAACATTCCAGCAGTTCTTCGCGGTAGATGCCTTTCTTCACAAGATCCACTAGAAGCGGGTGGAAAGCGCCGTAAGGCTCTTCCGGGTAAGATTTGTATCTGCGGTTGGTTGCCGCTTTCTTGTAAAGGGAAGTAAGCAGGGAGCGTGCCGCTGCAAATTTCCAGTTAGGCTCTTCCTTCGTTACCAGTTCCAGAGCGCTCATCATAAAAGCGCTGCTGATCTCGTCTCCGGTAACTTCGTCACGACGGAGCTTGCTGTTTACCCCGCGTATCAGACGTTCCTTGTCCAGCATGTCCAGTCCTTCCAGAATACGATCTGCATATACCGAGATGCGCATATCATCAAAGGCAAGCTGGCGGTTGTTCGGCTTGGTCACAACTTGTGGCATGAATATTCCTCGCTTTCGCATGTTTAAGAGATAAATTGGAGAAATTCTTTATATAAAGAATTGAGTGTCTTCTTACGGTGAGATAAAGATATAAGCTGCATATTACGGACTGAGCGGCGGTGATTGCGAGTCTTGCCTCATCTTGCACATAGGAGCGCACGCAGAACATGGTCACATAAAAAGCATTCCCCTTGCCTCGCGGCTGAAAATGCCCATGGATGCCCTGAGTTCCTTACTGTCTTTGAAGAATCAAAAAAAGACAGAAAAGGGTGCTTATGTAATCTTTTGTCTATAGCAGACACGCCTGTGAATTAGAGGATACCGGTGCAGTCCAAATAGCCCCGTTAACCTCCGAGTCAAGTCTGTTTCGAGAAAGCGATTTACACCTACAGGGACGTGCCTTTAGAGGTGATTTCATCCTGTTTTTCGCGAGATTTCAGAAGATGACTAATAGAAGTGGGGTGATTTAATTTTACTACATTTTGTTGCTGTTCTCTTACTGTAACCCAACATATAGTGTTTGTAAACAGGGTCAACACAGTAAAACGTAATTCCGAGTATACCATTTAAGCCAGGATTCCGCAAAGGAAAAGGACTGGAAGATTTGAAGATTTATCAAAAAAAATTTTTGGTCAAATCAGATGACGTCATCACGTCAGTTTGAATTATAGCTCCTTCAACTGGTAGAATAAAAACAGGCAAAAATCGACTAAAAATGAGCGGCACCGGTATCTTTCGGGGCCCAAGGAAGGCGGAGCGAAATGGCAATAGCAGAAGTGACCGTAATTCCAATTGGCACCGGGACGACCAGCTTGAGCAGTTATGTGGCGGATATGCAGAAAGTATTGGAAAACCAGCGGGGCATTACATATCAGTTGACTTCCATGAGTACCATTATCGAAGGCCCGCTCAATGAAGTATTTACAGCAATTGCGGCTCTGCATGAAGCTCCGTTTCTATCGGGAGCTCAGCGTGTCTCCACATCCGTCAAGATCGACGATCGTCGTGACAAACCGGATGCCTCCAGTGTACAGAAGCTGCAATCTGTTCAAGAGAAACTTTCATCCCGTCAGGCACGGCCGAACTGACGGAAGTCAGCAGCATAAGGAAGATGGTCTTATACAATGTACTGCAAGTCTCTTTTTGGGGCTTGCGGTTTTTTGCATTTCATGGGTTCAAAGAGAAAGAGAATATGGTTGCTTCGTAGGTAATGCCTGCCCAAATTTAATCAGAGCCCGATCTAGTGTGTGATTTTTGCATATAGTGAACTGTACCTCAAATAAAAGGAGGGTTTTGCATGAGTGGAGTTGTAGGTGGATACGGCGGCGCATGGACATCGACTGGTGCCATTTTGGTTCTCTTCATATTGTTGGTTATCATTTCCAAAGCATTCCTCATCTAATAGACCCTTAACACCTAAACCATTGGTAAAGGAGGAATCTCCATGAGCGAAGTACTTGGAGGCGCAGGATACGGCGGCTGGACATCAACTGGTGCCATCTTGGTTCTGTTCATTCTTCTCGTTATCATCACTAAATCTTTCTGGGTATAATATGTTGAACTCCGCCGGTTAACCGGTGGGGTTTTTTTTGGTTTGAGGACAAGCCTACAGGAATAGTGAAAACGCCTATTTTGTCAAAGTAGGGCCATAGCCCGGTCCAGAGGTAGGCATAATACATAGCTTAGGGGTGTAGGCAAATGTTAAGGAGGAATGAACAATGAGCGAAGTAAAACCGAATTCACCGAACGGACAGGGACACGTATACGGATACGTGGGAGGATATGAGCACATGCATGGATACACAGGTCATGAAATGCATGGGTACGGATATGGTTGTGGAACTATGCCAGCGGGCTATGGCTACGGCTACGCTCATCATCCCAATCAGGCTCCAGTGCTTCATGGGTATCACCATGGTTGTGGAACTTCCTATGGACATAGCGGAGGAAGCTGGGGATCCATGGGTACGATTCTTGTACTGTTCATCCTGTTGGTCATCATCTCCAAAACGATGTTTATCTAGATCTTACAACAGCAACTGTATCAGGGAGTTGATCCATACAACTCCGATGAAAGGCGCCGAGATTGTATCGGCGCCTTTTAGCTGTCTGGACATTTTTTTTCTTAAAAGTGGACATAGAAAAACACCCGGAACCCAATTCCGGGTGCTTTGTGTATGTTTTCAATCTTCTCAAGAATAAGTGACATCCAAAACAACAAAAGCCCTACCTCTCTTTTGTCCTTGCGGCTCCGATGACCGCGCCAGTGTGAATGGGAACATCTTGTGAAACTCTGTACTACCGGGTTAATGTGATTCAGGTTCTTCAATCTTCATAGGTTAATGTGCATGTTCGCTGCGGTCGCAGCATGAAGAAAATATTCCGGGGTTTAAAGAAGACAGAAAATCATATGAGGTTGTTTAAATACCAACTCTTAGAGTATACCACAGGCTGTAATTTTTTGCAATAAAAAGGAAGGTTGAAGCATTTTTTTGAAAACAATTGCGAAAACATTTCAAATTTTTTCTTCAATAAGGTAATCCTCTTCAAATGATTCTGCGTAGGTTATAATAAGAGGGATGACACGGAAAGGGGCCCTCGCATGACTGAATCAATAGAGGACAGCAGGTTAATGCGGCAGATTGCGGAACGAGATGCTTCCGCACTGGAGCTTTTATATGACCGCTACGAGCGGGCGGTGTATTCTTTTGCTTATCGGATCGTTGGTGATCCAATGACAGCAGAAGAGACTGTCCAGGAATTATTCCTGCGGGTTTGGAACAATGCTGAACGATATGAGGCCTCACAGGGGAAGCTGACCACGTGGATGTTCGCCATTACGCGCAACATTGCAGTGGACATGCTGAGGCGAAAATCCAAAAGCGCAGCTACGACCTCAGTGGAGAACGAAACACTGGCGGCATATGCCGATGAACATACAAATACAGAAGAAGAAATAGAGCGCAAATGGGAAGGTGTCCGAATCAAGGAGGCGCTGTCCCAGTTGAATGGTGACCAGCAACAGGTCATTGAATCGATCTATTATGCAGGCTTAACGCAACAGGAGGTATCCAGCAGATTCGGGATTCCGCTGGGTACGGTAAAGAGCCGTGTCAGGCTTGCGATGCGGCAGCTTCAGAAGCTGCTCGCCGATGCTGAATTGCATCCGGACGCGGGAAGGGAGGGCATACATCCATGATAGAACGACATGAGGAATGGTCTGATCTGGCACCGGTGTATGTGCTGGGAGGACTCGAAGCGGAGGAAGTGGCAGCATTTGAAGCACATTTGGCCCAATGTGAGTCTTGTCGCCAGGAGGTGAGGGAATTGCAGGAAGTAACAGGCTTCCTGCCACTCGCGGCGGAACCTGTTGCACCGCCGCCTGGCATGCGAGCACGTGTGCTGAGCAACGTGCTTGGACACGCGCAGGAGAGCGCCGGAACGAAGCCGGCGGCTGCTCCTGCGAAGCCTGAAGCACCCGCGGTGCTTCAGGCGGATCTTGCGCCGCAGCATGAAGCGGCGCAGCCCGGGCAAGGCTTGCCGCCGGAGACGGCGGTGCCTGCAGCCCGGGCAGAAGAAGCTGCACAGGCACAGCCATGGCAGCCTCAAGGGCGCGCGCGTGCGCGCAGCAGTCGCGCCTGGCGCATAGCAAGCGTAGCCCTCGCGGCAGCGGCGCTCGTGCTCGGCATCTACGCCGGGCAGCTGCAAGGCCAGGTCGATTCGCTGAAGCAGCAAGCTGCGGGCTCATCGACAGTGCAAGAGCAGCTTGCTCAGGCGCAGGCACAGAATGCGCAGCTGCAAGAGCAGCTTGCTTCATCCCTGCAACCTGCACAGGGAATGCAGACAGGCGAAGCCGTCAAGCTTAGTCCTGCGACACAGGACATTGTGGCCCAAGGATTGGCTACCATCGTTATTGACAACAAAGGCACTCACCTGGTCGTACAGGCGGAGAACTTGCCTACTCTGGAAGGGAATGAGGCGTTCCAAGTTTGGCTGATCAAGGGCGATACACCTCAGAATGCGGGGACCTTCCTGAGCCATAATGGAACGGGAGCGGTATATTATACGTTAGACTCTGCCAACGACTACGACACGGTCGCGATCACACTTGAACCGGATGCGATGGGTGATGAGCCGCGTGGTACAATGATTCTCGCTGCCAAGATTAAAGGATAAGAAATGTCTTGCCATAACAGGCTGTTTCCTACGGGGAACAGTCTTTTTTGTATGGTTGTACGCGTACATATAAGTTAAATGAGCGATTCATAGTTAATTCCAGGATGGAGGTTTCCCGTCCGTGAAATGAATTAATTTTTTCAGTCCGAGCAACCGATAACAAATAGGAGGCTGTACCCTTAATTTCCCTCTGTCATCATCAATGGGGAGAACGGGTTTACACCTAGAGAGTGAGGGGTTAGGGTGGAAGTATACCGTTCATTTATCTTTCGTCTGATGCGAAATTATATTATCGGTTCAATGGGAGCTGTTTTTGTGGTAGGTACAGTCGTTATGGTGTCTACCTTACAAATACCAAACATTCAATTTGTACGACTTATTATCATTGTGTTGATATCACTATTGTTCATGCTTGTTGCAGAACTGATTACGTTATGGGCACAACTTGGCCCCATCCGGCAGTTTTTTGCCGCTGAGCATCATGAAAAGGGCGAATTGACAAAGATGTATGAGAGCATTCACCGTTTTCCGGGACAAACGATCTATCGTATTTTGGGTCCCCATATGCTTGGGTTTTCCCTGCCTGCTGCCGGATTGACGATATGGATGATTTCTACAGGATGGCTGGAATTTCCGTATGGATATGTCGCAGTTGCAGCGGCGTGTGCCTTATTGATCGCCGTGATGCATGCCTTAATTGAATATTTTCTGACGGTTCGGACCGTGAGACCGCTGCTGCTGGAAGTTCGCCGCAGAGGCAAAGAACAGCATGGCATGGAGCCATCTCTCGGAGGACGTGTCCTGGTGTCCATTCAGCGTAAATTTCAGCTGAGTACGGCGTTGATCGGTTTATTTCCATTATTTCTGTTCTTCCTGGCTACATCAATCCGTCTTCAGTATATGGATAGCGAGTTTGCGAAAGAGTATATTCTGTGGGCAGTTCTTATCGTTGTGCTGGGCGGGGGCTTCGCCCTTGTGGGAAGCTGGCTGCTGATTCGGGATGTTCGTGGTCCGGTTGCAGAGCTAACGGAGGAGATGAACCGAATTCAAGAGGGAGACCTGGGCAGAAGAACCCCTGATCTGTACGCGGATGAATTTTCTGCGCTCATCTCCGGATTCAATATGATGATTAATCGGCTTGAGATGAGACAAGAACGTAATCGGCAGTTGCTGCAAAGTTATTTTTCCACCTTGGCGGCTGCATTGGACGCACGGGACAAATATACGGCAGGCCATTCCATGCGGGTGGCAGAGTACTCCATTATGATTGGCAAGCTGAGTGGCATGAATGAGGAACAAGCAGATCTATTATACAAATCAGCATTGCTTCATGATATTGGGAAAATCGGCATACCCGACGAAGTGTTATTGAAAGATGGGAAACTCACTGATGACGAATTCGCCATCATTCGCACACATCCCGTTCTTGGAGAGGGCATTTTGTTACAGATTGAACCGATTGATGCCATGGCAGATTTCCTGCCGGGTGTAAGGTCTCATCATGAAAGATATGATGGCAAAGGATATCCTGATGGCATAGCAGGCCAAGAGATTCCGCTGTTTGGCCGTATCATTGCCGTGGCTGATGCTTTTGATGCCATGACGTCTGATCGTCCATATCGGAATGGGATGAGCCATGAGAAAGCGCTATCTATTTTGGAAGAAGGAAAAGGGACCCAGTGGGATCCCTATTTTGCAAGTTTGTTTATTGATGAGTGGAGGCGGCAACAGCATCTCCAGAAATCGTCGGAGCGAGGGGTCAGCTGATCCCCTCAGTCCACTTCGATTCTTTTCTGCGACGACGGAGCAGCGAGAGCCCAGTGATAATTGTAAAAACGCATTCGCCGAGTACGACCGCACCCAGGGCGTCATAGATTACATGTTGTTTAATCATTAAGGTGGACAATATAATCAGTGCTGCACCAGCAGCAACTAACACCTTAACATGTTTGCGAATACTCTGAACGGAGAGAACAGCACGCATAACCAGATAAGAATGAAGGGCATGAATACTTGGAAAACAATTATATGGACGGTCCTGGCCGTAGAGCCATCCAAGGAGAGATGCGCCTAGACCTGTACCTGTTAACTCGGGACGCGGTACCATAGTCTGAAAATTAAAATAGATCAGGTAACAGATCCAGACACAGATGTTCATGGATAACAGGACGCGATAATAAGTGAGCCGATCTTTGGCACATAAATAAGCCAAGACGCCGAAGACAAACGGATACCAACCCAGATAGGGTATGGACATGGAAGGTACATAAGGGATGATCCGGTCCAACGGGGAATTAAGAACAGAGAACCCGCGCTCCGGACTATTGAGAATATCATAGAACATCCCCATGACAGCCAAGGAAAGCATCAAGCTTAACGACAGCCAGTAGGATTTGCTTTTTAATACGTGCACAACACCGTTTCTCCTTTCATCCAGGTTCGCAAGGAACTGGATCACAGCAAATAAAATCGAACAACAATATATTCTACTACGTTCAGCGCACAAATTGAATCCTGATTTGTGTATTTTTGTGCATTTTTTTGACGACGAAGGAATGTCGAAGGTTGAATGGGCATGATATGATAGAGATGTATACGGACTAAAGGTTTTCTGTCAATGAATACACGACAACAGGAGTGAGTGAATGCAATTTTCAAAAATGTTCGTATTAAACATGGGGATGCTCATTACCATTGCTTACCTTGCTAGTGTGTTCTATAAATACGTCGTAATAAGAGCTTCATCACGAGTAAAACAGATATGTTCGTTGTTTGTACTTATTTTTGCAGGCTGGATCAGCACGGTATTTGGATTTCAGCTTAATGATGAAGTTGTCTTCGATCTTCGTTTTGTTCCTTTAATTGTTGCCGTTTTGACGTATAGACAACCCTATAGCGTGATTATCGTGGGTGTTGGGATTGGACTGACCCGGTTAACTTTCGGTATCAATGATGCTACGGTGGCTGCACTGATCAACATGTCAATCTTGGGTGTGCTGTGTGCAGGGTTGAATATATGGATGAGACGCAGTGACTACAGGCTAATTGTTAAAGGTGTCATCGTCATATTGATTGTAAATGTGGTCAATAGTGTGAACATAGCTATCGTCGGCGTTATCCCGGCTACATATTTTTTCTCACATATTATGCCGTATACCCTTCCTGTTGGTATTTTACTTAGTCTTATTTTTGCTTTTATTTTACGAGATTTCCAGAATGAACAGAATCGGATTTTGCTCATCCAGAGCACCAATCGTTTATTGTCTGTGCAAAAGGAAGAATTGCAGAAAGCTCAGATCGTGCTGGAAGACCGTGCCAAGCAGTTGATGATTACTTCGCAGTACAAATCGGAATTTTTGGCGAATATGTCGCATGAACTGCGAACACCGTTGAACAGTGTCATTAACTTTGCCCAGATGATCAGCGAGAACGGTGATACGCTGGAGCAGGAGGATGTCGTACGTTTTGCCACAATGATTGAGCATTCTGGTCAGGAGTTGCTAACGTTAATCAATGACATTCTCGATCTGTCCAAAGTGGAAGCGGGCAGACTGGATATCGTCTTGGAGGATATCAGTGTTGCCCAACTCACGGAAGATGCTATGAATCACTTCCAGTTGGTTGCCGAGAAAAAGGGAGTCCAGCTGCAACTGGACAAGAAGCCAGGACTACCAGAGACCCTCTGGTCTGATCCCCAACGAGTCCAGCAGATTTTGCGTAATCTTATGTCCAACGCCATCAAGTTTACACATCAGGGGAAGGTCACACTGACCGTGAGTACCAAGCAAATGAAAAAGTCAGGCGTTCTAAGTCAATGGATTGTTTTCTCGGTACAAGATACTGGAATTGGCATTGCTGAAGACAAACATCAATCCATTTTTGAAGCATTTCAACAGGCTGACGGGTCTATTAGCCGCAAATTTGGGGGAACAGGACTCGGCCTGTCAATCAGTCGGGATTTGGCAAGATTACTGGACGGATCGATCGAACTTAAAAGCGCTGAGGGCAAGGGAAGTACCTTCTATCTCTATCTCCCGTTGAACCGTGAAAAAATGAGTTGACAACCATCACGCTGTGAGTAGAATTTGGGGTGACAACTAGCATCGACCGGCTCTTGAAACCCGGTCTAAGGAGTGTATCCCCATACAGAAGACGGTCAACGTTAACCCTCCTCCGTTTGCAGGCAAACCACGGCGCAAGGGTTCGACACAACGCACGAATTTATCCATTGCAACATGGGAGGGTGTACCGGCAATTATTTTGCAGACGTTGCTGGGAGGCCCATTTTTAACCGGATTTCTGCTGTACCTTGGGGCCGGGTCAAGACATATTGGCTTTGTGCTCGCCATTACGACGTTTGTCAATATCGCCCAGATTGGAGCGGCTTACTGGATGCAGCGCATTCGCAGCCGCAAACGCATGCTTATATTGTTTGTAGGGGTGCATCGCATCCTGTGGAGTTCGACGGGCCTCATCCCGTTCCTGTTTCCCAAGGAGTGGTGGGTAGGCATTTATATTGGTGTGTATACGGTTGCATTCATAGCCAATACGATTGGTGGTATGATCTGGACCTCGTTGATTGGAGATATCGTTCCTGCCAAGGTGAGAGGGCGTTATTTCGGAATTCGAAACACGATTCTGAACGCACTTGGAAGCGTATGCTTATTTGCTGGAGGCATCGTTCTGGACCGTTTCCCTGGGGAAATGGGTTTCTTAATCCTGTTCATTCCGGTGTGGATTTGCGCCATAGCCAATACAGTTATTTATTGCTTTTATCCAGATGTGCCGTTTGAACGTTCAACTGAAAAGGTCTTTTGGGGCATGTTCAAGAAGCCGTTTCAGGATCCTTCCTTTTTGAGGGCTGCAATGTTCCTCGCGGCCTGGTTACTGATCCAGACGTTGATCGTTCCGCTATTTTCCTACGTGATGCTTGACCTGCTTAACATTAATTATCAGACGGTATCTATAATCACCGTGGTGCAGACGCTCGTTATGATGGCCGGATTCTATATCTGGGGCAATCTGAACGCAAGATTCAGCAATAAAACCTTATTATTTTGGACATTACCGATCATCGCACTCTCCTGTCTGTCATGGGGATTGATGTCGTTTATGCCTGTTTTGATAGCGCTTTTTTTGTCTCATATTTTTCTTGGTATTGGTGTGGGTGGATTCAACCAGCTTGCTTTCAACTTCACAATCGGAGATACACCCAAAAGCGAAAGACCGATGTTTGTCGCCGTGTATTCGGCTATGACCGGAGTGACCTCGTTTCTTGGACCGCTGATTGGTGGCTGGTTGTATGAGAGAATGGAAACCTGGCCGGACGCGATGAATTGGGTTTCCACCTATGGCTTCCAAGTAGGTGTTGGTGCAGCAATGCTGGTTCTTACGTTTACGCTTGGACGTCGTGTGCTTCTGAAATAGAGATATGTGGAGGGATGTACTTGGAAAATCACGAACGGCAAGCTCTTGTGATTGGAGCCACCGGGCTTGTGGGTGGACTACTGGTACGCAGCTTGCTTCAGAATCCGGCTTATGGCTGGATTCGTGTATTGGTCAGACGACCGCTTGAAATGGAACATCCAAAGCTGGAGCAGCATGTCGTGGATTGGGAACAACTTGAAGAGCAGAAAGATCTATTTCGCGATGTTGATGACTTGTACTGTTGCTTGGGTACAACGATTAAAAAAGCCGGCAGTCAGGAAAACTTCCGCCAAGTGGATTTTCACTACCCCGTAAAAGCCGCCAAACTGGCCAAGGAGTACGGTGTATCCCAGATGCTCGTCATCTCTTCCATGGGAGCCGATGCCGGGTCTCGTGTGTTTTATAGTCGGACCAAGGGAGAGATGGAAGAGGCATTAACGGATATCGGTTTCCGTTCACTGCACATATTCCGTCCGTCGTTAATTCTTGGAGATCGCAAAGAAAAACGGTTGGGTGAGCAGTTGGCAGCTCATGCCATGACGTTTCTGGATCGCTGGATGAAAGGCAGAGTGGATAAATACCGGGCAATCCAGGCTTCAACCATAGCTCGCGCCATGATGAACATTGCGCTTGTTCAAACCAATGGAAACCACGTGTATTCCAATGATGTTATTCATGTGCTTGGTTTGGATGAGTCCTGAGATATTCATGGTTATCCGATATTGGAATGAGAGCTAAGGGTAGACGTTTCTTGCCTGGGTGGGATCGTGGTATAATAAGCTTCAAAAATGAGTTCGAGGCTTGTCTCCTCGCGGTGGCAGGACAGCGAACATGAAGGAGAACTCATCCATGAAAAAACCAATCTCTACCGATCAGGCGCCAGGTGCCATTGGTCCATACAGCCAGGCTGTTGAAGCAGGCGGTTTCATCTATACTTCCGGTCAGCTTGGCCTGAACCCGCAAACAGGAGAATTCGGAGCCGATGTACAGGAGCAGACTCGTTTGTCCCTGAGCAACGTGAAGGCCATTCTTGAAGCAGCAGGCATAAGTATGGACAAAGTTGTGAAAACGACTGTTTTCCTGATAGACATGAATGATTTTGTTCCGGTAAACGAAGTGTACAGCACGTTCTTCGAACAGCCTTATCCGGCACGCAGCGCAGTTGAAGTTGCTCGTCTGCCGAAGGATGCTCTTGTGGAGATTGAGGTCATTGCCCTCAAATAGGGGAGACTGATATTTGCAAAGCAAGGAAAGTTACATAAAAAGCCGATTTCTGGTCAGATGACCGAAATCGGCTTTTTGAATTTATATGAACAGATCCGGATTAATCCCGATCCTGGTTACGGGCGAAGAATAGCCATACCGCATAAATGGCTAGTACGATCGCAATGATAATTGCCGTATAATATACGGAGGTAACGTCTTTTTGTTTGAGTGCGATGGCAATGTATGCCCATGTAAAGACAAGTGGGTATACGCTATCCCGGTAAGGGAAGCTCACCAGTACAGCCAGCACAAGGCCTACAATTAACATGATGATGGTCCAGGTAGGTTCGCTGAGTCCGAAGCCATCCCAGCCGATTTTATATAATAATACAGCCGCATTGATAATGGTTGCCACGCTAACCCATCCAAGATATATGCTGAACGGCAGCTTCACGAGCCAGATTTCGGCAGTTGTGGGGAGGGTGATTGCACGCGTTTTTACATATAGCATGATCAGGGACAACAGAAGCAGAACGATGACGACTAAGGCGAGACCGATTTTGAGATTTTGAAAAGCAAAGATCCACGCTACATTAAAGGCACAGCTTGCTAGAAACCAGTAACCGAGGCGGGTAATGGAGTCTCTTTTCCAAGAAGAGGGAACGAACTGATAGATGACAAAGCCAGCGAGCAGCAGATAGATCAGCCCCCATATAGAGAATGCATAGCCCGAAGGGGTGAGCAATACAGGGTACATATCCGATACTTCCTTGTTGGTTCTACCTCCGATAGGCAGCGCGTTGGAAAGATAATTTACTACGATAACAGCGATGAATCCAATCGCGTTTAACCACTTGTACGGATTGTTACGTGACATTGTGTTTCCTCCTTGGTTTTACAAAAATGAATGAACCACGGGTCAGTCTACAATGAATATACCCATTTCTTTCGCATTCTAATAAGAAGCCGCAAAAAATTCACAGGATCGTTGTCTGCCATCCTGCGGTTTTTGCCGCTCTCTTATTCGCTGTGCTACGTCTCAATGTACGCTGGTTGAAGCGGAAATATGTTAATGGCATGGACTTCTTTCTTATTCATTTGGCTGGTAAGTTTATCTATATTCGTTCACAACGTTCTGCTATACTCAAATTTAGGACAAATGTAATCGGTGGGAAGACACGGCGAAGCTGCTCCGAAAGGAGGTGGAGCCGTGTCCCTTGATTTGATCGTGAAGATTCTGGACGCTTTATTAAAGATCGTCAGTATTTGTACTGGCCTAAGAACTTTATTCAGCGTTAAGAAGACACGTAAGCACAAGAAAAACCACCGACGATAGGTTGGCCCCTTAATTCGGTGGTTTTTCATGCATTTGAAATTCGCGCCGTGGTCACCCATCGGTCTTTTGTCTGGATATCCGCAATGTTAGCGCATTGCTGATATTTTCATATTACCCAGAACTGCTTTCTAATATGACAATAACATATACTTCAATTCACTACAACTCACTACAAACGTACAATTATCATTTTGATATTGTGATAAAATGCTAATTCTCAGAGGGAGAGGAAGAAGGTTGTTTACGAGAGAAACGATGGAGAAGCAACAAACGTGGTTTTATGTTGTTGCCCTATTCGTGGGAGCAGCGATTGGGCTGGGCACCCCTGAATGGGGGTCAGCGCTGCATTATACGGTTTCACCTGTGCTTGCGATTTTGCTATATAGCATGTTTGCACAGATTCCTTTTTTACAGCTTAAAGAATCCTTATCCAACCTGCGATTTATTGGAGCTTTGCTGGTGGCTAATTTTATCGTAGTGCCTGTGGTCGTGTGGTTGTTAACCCTGGCGTTTCCGCAACCTCCTGCCGTGCTCATTGGCGTTTATCTGGTACTGTTAACGCCCTGCATTGATTACGTCATTGTTTTTACACAGTTGGGTCGGGGCAATGAGAAATTGATGCTTGCTGCAACGCCAATCCTGTTTGTTATACAAATGGTCTTATTACCAGTATATTTGTGGCTGTTCATAGGGAAGGAAGCGGCACAGGTCATGCAGGTGGGGCCTTTCGTGGAGGCTTTTCTGTTCCTGATCGTTATTCCGTTGCTGTTGGCTATTCTTACGCAAGTTGTGACCAAAGGCAAAGCCGGAGGAGAACGGGTGATGAACGCAACCGCTTGGCTGCCTGTACCCATGATGGCTCTGGCCTTGATTGTGGTTGTCGCATCGCAGATCGGGAAGGTCTACAATGATTTTGCTGTAATTGTGGATGTTCTGCCCATTTATATTATTTTTCTAGTTGCTATGCCCTTCATATCACGAATCGTAGTGGCTCTATTTCGATTGAATACAGGCGCAGGCAGGGCCGTTATTTTCAGTGCAGGGACCCGAAATTCACTTGTCGTTCTGCCATTGGCACTTGCATTACCGCAAGAGTGGGCCACAATTGCTGCCGCAGTGATAGTAACCCAGACGATCGTCGAGCTGGCGGGAGAGTTAATCTATATTCGTATTGTTCCTGCTGTCATACTGCGGGATCGCTGATTCCTTTAGAAAAGAAGATCAGGGTGTATCCATTAAGATGCATCCATATATGTAAAAAGGAAAGGGGCAATTCCCTGAGTCATGAACATGACGGGATGCCCCTTTTATCGTTTAACGAATCGAGCATTCTATTAGACGAATTTCCACAGATTCAGCGGCTCAATTAAGCATTTCCGTCAGATAACGTTTTGCGGTACTCCCCCGGTGTGATGCCCTCCATTTTTTTGAACACTTTACTGAAATACTTCTCGTCCTGATAGCCGACCATTTCCGAAATTTTTGCAATTCGTAGTGAAGGGTTCTGCAATAGAAGCTTGGCGTTATTGATTCGCAATTTGCCCAAATACTCCGACCAGTTCAATCCGAACTGCTGTTTGAATTTGCGAGATATATATTCGCGACTCAGGTAGAACCGTGCAGCAATCTGCTGCAGAGACAGGTCCTCTTGATAATGAGCATCCATATAACGTGCAATCTCACTCATTGGGTCCGGTGTTGCATGATGATGTGCAGTGAGGGCTTTTCCGGCTGCGAGCAACCGCTGTTCCAGCAGGGAGCGGAGCAAGGGCAGCGATAACAGTCCGTCACGGTCCAAAGGCAACTCGGCGAATGGAATGGATTGTTCCTCTATCGCCTCATCTTCCTCCTTCGGTGGGGCGCCTGCGGCATCGTCGAGCCAACGGCCAATCATCCATTCCATTTCATCCATCCATTGCTGTACCTGCTCCGCTGTTACGACATCGAGCCGGGTAATGGGATCAATCCATTCTGCAACGGCATTGGACACGCTGGAAGCGCGCCCGCTCATAGATGCCAGCCGTAAGGACTCCTCAAAGGTAGATAACCGCAGCCCTTTGTTTCCGTTGGAGGACTCCATTGCATCGTGAATACACTGCTTCGTTTGCAAGGCATTGCGTCGCCACAACCGCAAACTAGCTTCCTGATAGGCTCCCGAGGTCCCCGTAGGATAAAACTCACAGCTGGATATACCAAAATGAAGACGGCGTTGAATGGTCTGCTCCAGACCATCGTTCACTTTTTCGAGAATGGTTTGAAGTGTCGAGCATTGACCCCAGTATAGGAGAACGACTTCATCCGGCTGATCAAGCTGGCG
This sequence comes from Paenibacillus marchantiae, assembly GCF_028771845.1. Classification (NCBI taxonomy): domain Bacteria; kingdom Bacillati; phylum Bacillota; class Bacilli; order Caryophanales; family Paenibacillaceae; genus Paenibacillus; species Paenibacillus marchantiae. Next base: position 1,719,561 of record NZ_CP118270.1, read on the forward strand.
GAACACGACACCTTCAGCAGGCGGGGATAACATCTCCGCACAGATATTCAGCACGGAGAATACGAGCAAATCAGGCTGACTACGATATTTTGCCAAGCATTGAGCATCGAGATGGGAAAGGCTGGTGACTGCCACACTGCAACTGTCGATCTGCTTGGGCAGATTTAATTCATCCCGCAGCCGCTGGAATTGGGTGTTATTGCTTCCGCGTCCAACGACAAGCTCTGTGAGCAGTCTGTCATGATAATGCGGACGCATCTGATTGACCACCATGGATTGTCTTGTGGACTGCACACGAACAGCATCGTCTTCTTTCCAGGCGTCGACTGCTCTAAATAAGGATGAATTCAGTTCGTCTGCTTCGACTGGTTTGAGCAGGTAGTCCGTACCTCCATAGCGAATTGCATGCCTGACCAGTTCAAAATCATCATATCCGCTGATGACCAGTACTTTGCTGTGCGGGGCATGAACAGATATCCATTCGAGCAGAGCCATACCATCCTTGCCAGGCATTCGCATATCGCTGAGTACAATTTGCGGTTGATGAGCCGTAATGGCAGCGACCGCTTCGTGACCATCTGCCGCTTCATATAAGGTATCAATTCCTGCGGCTTCCCATTGACCAAGCAGCTTAATCGCATCGCGGACGTGTTTTTCATCATCGACAATCAAGGCTTTCATGTTGTTCACTCTCCCGCGTATATTTTGACTATGATCTCTACGCCATTCGGTTCCAGATTGCCGATCGTAAGCGTGGCATTGTATCCCGGAGGTGAGTTTAGTTGGAGTCTGCGCATTACGTTACGCAATCCAATCGACTCGGTCTCGTCCGGTTCCTGAGAGGAATCGGAAGATATGGATGCCGGATGCAACCAACGCTGAATTTCGGACAACTTGTCTTCCGGAATGCACGGTCCGTTATTTTCCAGCCGAATCTGAATCCAATCGTCAGGCGTTCGCTGACTGGATATGCGTATCCTACCTTTGCCAGGCTGAACATCCGCTCCATGCTTAAAGTAATTCTCAATTAAAGGCTGCAAGGTCATCCTCGGCATTTCTGCGCGCAAGGTATCTTCGGCAAAATCCAGTTCAACCTCCAGGCGGTCACCGAACCGCTCTTTTTGTAGTTCCAGATAGAGCCGTGCATGTTCGGCTTCTTCGTTCAAAGTGACCCGGGTCTGGTCACGCATGCTGTAGCGCAGCATTTTGGATAGGGAAGATAGCAGCACATACACCCGTTGTCCTTGCTGTTGAAGCGCAAGTGTACCGATGGATTGCAACGTATTATACAGAAAATGGGGATGAATCTGGGCTTGCAGCGCTTTAAGCTGATTCGTTTTATTCGCAATTTCAAGGCGATATTCCCGCAAAATCAAGTTGTTCACCGTATCCATCATATCCCGGAAATGACGGGCCAGCACACCGATCTCGTCCCGACTCGTTAAACGGATATCCACATGCAGGCGTCCTGCCTGAATCTGGTTCATATAACGCATTAATTGCTTGAGCGGTCCGGTGATCCGGATCGAGATGAACAAGGTTGCCACAATGACCAATAACAGCGCAGCAATAGCGATCATGGCATTATTCCACGTTAGAGTGGTGGCACTCGCGTACAGCGTTTCATTCGGAATCTGTTTTACAATGGTCCAGTCTGCAAATTGGCTTCCTAATTGCTGATACACATACATTGAATGATCTTGTTCAAAATGCCCTGAAGCGGTCTGTACGGTCCCTTCACCGGAACGTGCTGAATTCAGCTCAGTCGCTGCTTCCTGCCGTAATGCATCCGTTCCGCTGACTTCCGACTTTCCTTCGAAAATGATCTGGTTCTTATTGTCGATGACATAGATCTGTTCCTTTGTCGGATCATACAGTCTGCTGCAGATTTCGGCAATGGTATCCATGTTCAAATCGATGGCGAGCACACCCAATCGTTCTGTCGAAGGTACATCCTTGATCACACGGTGAAGGGTAATCACTGTTCTTGGAGGATCATCCGCTGACGCTGCCTTGAAGCCGTAAGAATGACTAAGGTGAGCCGATTCGACCCAGATATCCGGGCTTTTATCGTTCGATTTTCCATGAAGCGAGTCGGAGTAGGCCTGTTTGCGTTCTTCCCGCTTCGGGAAAGGATTGGCAATTAATGTCGATTGATTGGCAGCAAAAGAGTGCAGATACAGCTGGAATACATCGGGCACAGCCGAACGTATCGTCTGCAGAGTGGTGTATACCTCGGCAACTGCGCGATAGTCGCCGGGGATTTTCGCCAGATTTCGCAGAAAATTCGGATCGTTGTACACAGCAAGCGAAGCTCTTGCCACGTTATCCACGTAATTGTTGAGATTGGTGGACGCCTGAAAGATTAGGCGTTTGTTCTCTGCGACGGCCTGCTCACGCAGGGCGGTCTTAGTCTGGATAAACGTCATGCTGATGGATGCCAGCAGCGGGATCGTCGTGGCAATGAGCATAAAAGCGATTAGCTTGGTGCGAATGCTGTAGTATTTTGACATCGTGACACCCCTTCTGGTTGCAGGTTAAGAGAGGACAATATTTTACACCCAACTGTTCACCAGGGTCGGTGTTTCCCTGTGCGAGAATGGGGTTTAATAGAACAAGAGACCAATTTCATCCATCTATAGAAGGGGAGAACGATATGAAGCATCGCAAATCTTCACAGCTGTTACAGCAGCTTGTGTTCGTGGGTCCCTCCATCGTCTTTTTTATTCTCATTATCGTGGTCCCTTTCCTGCTTGGCATGGTATATTCCTTTACCGACTGGAACGGGGTGTCGGCGAACATTCATTGGGTAGGATTCGATAATTTCAAGCAAATTTTTGCGAATGATCCCAAGTTTCTATCTGCGTTTTGGTTTACGGTGCGCTTCACCGTGGTTGGTGTAATTTTGACCAATGTTATCGGTTTTTTCCTGGCGTATTTCCTGACCAAGCCGCTCAAGACGAGAAACTTTCTGCGCACGATCTTTTTTATGCCTAACGTGATCGGTGGATTGTTGCTCGGCTTTATCTGGCAGTTCATATTTGTGAAAGGGTTTTCAGCAGTAGGCGACGTAACAGGTTGGTCCTTCTTCAACCTCCCTTGGTTAGGAGACGAGCCAACGGCCTTCTGGGGTATCGTCATTGTATTTGTTTGGCAGACCGCAGGGTATCTGATGGTCATCTACATCTCGTCCTTGACCAACGTATCACCTGATCTGCTGGAAGCTGCCGAAATTGATGGTGCCAGCCGCTGGCAGGTACTGCGCAGCATTATTTTCCCGCTCATTATGCCGGGAGTCACAATCTGTCTTTTCCTTGCCATCTCCTGGTCATTCAAAATGTTCGATCTCAATCTGTCGCTGACCAAAGGCGGACCGTTTGGATCAACAGAATCGGTAGCACTGAATATTTACAATGAGGCTTTTGTGAATAATCGGTATGGCATCGGTACAGCCAAAGCACTTGTGTTCTTCGTAATCGTTGCCATTATCACCATGATTCAGGTGCGTGTGACGAAGAGCAAGGAGGTGGAGGCATAGATGGAAACGTCAAAAAATTACCGCTTCAGTACCATTGTAACCGAGATTGTTATGGTGCTCATTGGATTATTGTTCCTGGTTCCGTTTTACTTCCTGTTTGTCAATTCGGTCAAAACATTCGGTGACCTGCTTACCAATTCGGCAGCATGGCCAGAGGTATTCCAATGGGGCAACTATGCGAACGCCTGGGAGAAAATCAAGTTCCCATCAGCGCTGATGAACTCGCTCATCGTCACTGTAGTCAGCAATCTGCTGCTGGTGTTGATCAGCTCCATGGCGGCCTACCGAATGGTACGCAGCGATACACGCTTCAACCGGATTTTGTTCGGCATGTTCATTGCCGCCATGGTGATTCCGTTTCAGTCTATCATGATTCCACTCGTTACCGTAACCAGTAATCTTGGACTGATCGACAGCCTCTTCGGACTCATCATCTGTTATCTCGGTTTTGGCGCACCGATGTCCATCTTCCTGTTCCACGGATTCGTCAAATCGGTTCCGCTCGAAATTGAAGAGGCAGCTCGGGTGGATGGAAGCTCCGCCTACGGCGTGTTCTTCCGGATTGTATTCCCGCTGATGAAGCCGATGTATGTAACTGTCATCATCCTGAATACACTCTGGATCTGGAATGACTATCTGCTGCCATCCCTGATTCTGCAAAGCTCCAATTTGCGTACAATTCCGATTGCGACCTTTGCGCTCTTCGGACAATATACGAAGCAATGGGATCTTGCCCTGCCTGCACTGGTGCTTGGTATCATGCCAATTATCATCTTCTTCCTGCTGATGCAGAAATACATCATTCAGGGGATTACTGCTGGATCCGTTAAAGGGTAAGTGCGAGGGCGGACCGCTCCGTGATCATGTGCGCTTACGGTCGCTGTTGCTCCTCGGTGGCCTGAATGAATTCAGGTAAAGAAGCCACCGAGTATCAAAGGCGAACGCTCCGCTCCTCCAGCGCATCATGATCCCTCCGCTCCGACCTCGCACGGAGGTGTGCAAGGGAGTCATGCCCGCTAAGCATGGGCCTGACTCCTGAGGGGAAATGATAAAAAGATGGTCAAAGTTTTAACGAACTCACCGCATCTTATGAGGTGAATAATTGAGGCATGCAAAGGGGAAGCACCGATTCGGGAACGGTTGTAAATCAATCTCCCCCTGCATCCTGGTGGCTAAAAAATGCAACGAAGCTGTTATACTGAAACTACTATAGGGAGAGTGTATGTATGAAAAGAATGACCAAGTTGACGTTGCTTATGCTGATTGCTTTTTCTGTAATGCTTGCGGGTTGTGGCAACGGAGATAAGAGTGGAAGTCCTGTCAAAACAGACGGCCAAGGTGGCGGAGAGGCTGCTGCAGGAGACAAAACCATTAAAATCTTTCAATTCAAAGTCGAAATTGCGGAAGCGCTTAACCGTCTCAAAGCGGAGTATGAATCCTCTCATCCAGGCATCAAGTTGGACATTCAGACCGTGGGTGGCGGCAGTGACTACGGCGCTGCATTGAAAGCCAAGTTCGCTGCTGGCGAACAACCGGACATCTTCAACGTTGGTGGTTATCGTGAACTGGACACATGGCTCGAATACCTGGAAGATCTGTCAGGTGAAGCATGGGTAAAAGATGTGCTTGATGTTGCCAAAGAGCCAATGACCAAAGACGGCAAACTGTATGGACAGCCGCTGGCATTGGAAGGCTATGGCTTCATTTATAACAAAGATCTCTTCCAAAAAGCAGGCATCACTGAAATTCCAACGACACTGGAACAATTGGATCAGGCTGCACAGAAACTTCAAGCCGCAGGCATTACCCCGTTCTCCAATGGATATCAGGAATGGTGGGTACTCGGCAATCATAACGTAAACGTGGCATTTGCGAATCAGGCAGATCCGGTGAAATTTATTCAAGGTCTTAACGAAGGTACGGAGAAAATCCCTGGCAATCAGGTGTTCACCGACTGGATGAACTTGCTCGACTTGACGCTGAAATACAGCAACAAAAACCCGCTTACAACCGACTACAACACACAGGTAACCCTGTTTGCCACTGGAGAAGCAGCGATGATGCAGCAAGGGAACTGGACACAGGTACAAATTGATGGCATCGATCCTAATCTGAATCTCGGCATTCTGCCGATGCCAATTACGAATGAACCGAACGACAAATTGTTTGTTGGCGTACCGAACTACTGGGTTGTGAACAAGAATTCGCAAGTGAAACCGGAAGCGAAAGAGTTTCTGGAATGGCTCGTGACATCTGACATCGGGAAACAGTATATGACCAAAGAATTCAAGTTTATCCCGGCGTTCAGTTCCATTCAGGCATCTGAAGAGGATCTGGGTGATCTCGCAACCGATATCATGAAGTACAGCCAGGAAAACAAAACATTAAGCTGGAACTTTAACCGTTTCCCTGAAGGCGTTCCACAAGAATTCGGTAGTACGATTCAGGCTTATGTAGCAGGTAAATCGGACAAAAAAGCCCTGCTTGATGCATTGCAGCAAAACTGGGATAGTCTGAAAAAATAATCACTCGGATTAGCTATCCGTATAAGTAAAATAGTGCTGTCTCATCCTTGAATGGTTATCCACATACTAATATCCACAGGCTATTGGAGCCATTCGCAAATGATATGAATAAGTAGTCAACTTAAATAGGTCAACCAGAATTATATTCTGGTTGACCTATTTTTTAGTTTTTGGACTCCGCTAGCGCAGATCGGAAGAATAGCATGAGATAATGCTCCTGAAATGTGGATAACCTCATCATATATAGAGGCTCAATAACCTATTTAACACAGAGTTAATACTATATGTGGATATCCTGTGTGTACAATGTTCTAAATGTGGACAAGTTCGAGAAAATTGGGGCAAAGATCATCTTTTGTTAACTACATAACTTGCGTTTGTTTATTTAGTACTATATAGTTCTATTTATGACAAATCAAAAATCGATCTCAGGTTCTGTGAAATCCAAAAGTTCAAATCCGGTTAATCGGACCAAGGCAGTCGAAGTTGCTGCTCAGTTATTTTTGCGTCAGGGATACAGCTATGTCAGCATGGATGAGGTCGTGCGGGCAAGCGGGGTATCCAAATCGAATATCTATTACCATTTCAAAAACAAGGAGGAATTGCTCCAGTCCGTGGTGCAGTACTGGATTGCCCAGTATGAATCGGAGCTCTACCTGCTGCTCAGTCAGCGTGAACGAGAGGTTACAGAACGGATCTATTCGTTCATGGCGTTACTGTCCGCAGGCATGGAAGGGCGGGATTATAAAGGAAGTTGTCCGTTTATTACATTGTATATGCAGACACCAGCCAGCGCACCCGAAGTGAAAGAAAGTATAGCCCGTTTCTTCCGTGAGCTGCAGCCGATGATGGAAAAGCTGTTGCAGCAAGGGGTGGATCGTGGCGAATTTCGTAAAGGGATTGAGCCTGGACCCGCGGCTGCATTATTTATCGCTGCATTCGAGGGTTCACTTGTACTCGCGGAGACTGCGCGTGATATAGGGATTATTGAACAATCAGCACGTACATTTTGTCAGATGCTTCGGTAAACGAAGCTCTTTTTTTAAATATTACTAGTACTATATAGTACTAAAATAAATAGGGATAAAAGGGAGAGAGATTAGAAATGAGTATACATAATTCATCATTATCAAATGCAGAACGTAAGACTGACCTCAATCCAGCTATGAACAACATGGCGACTGAATCAACGACTATTTTGATGACAGGCAGTACCGGATTTATAGGCAAGGAGGCAGTGAAACAACTTGGAGACAGTGAAGCGCAGTTATTACTGCTTGTACGCTCTGAATCCAAAGCGAGGATGGTTCTGAATGCATATGGAGTAACGGATTTCAGCCGAATAACGTATATTCAGGGGGATTTGTCAGCTCCAGGCCTCGGTCTGACCAAAGCTGATCGTGAGCGTGCTCATCAGGCCAATATCATAATTCATGCAGGTGGGACGATGGATGTCACATTGCCACCGAAGGTGGCAGAACAGATTTTTATGAATGGAGCAAGAGGCATGGCCGAACTGGCCGAAGAAATCCAGCGTACACACGGATTGAGGCACTTTATCCACGTGGTTGGTTTTATGAGTCCCTATGGAAGGAAGGATTCTCCGCCCATATCTTCAACGAATGAAGATGTTGGGGATAAGTCGAGCGGGCAGAAGTCATTGATTAGCAAAGCCTTCCATTCGGAAAGTGCTTATGAACATATGAAATTCGAAGCCGATCGTTATATTCGACAGCATGCAGAACAACATTCGTATGTCTTATCTGTTGTAAACCCGAGTACAATCGTGGGTCCATATCCCACTGGAGCAACCGAACAAACGGGCGGAATTGGCATGATGATACAGGCGATGAGAAGGCGTAGAATGCCGATGATTCCCGGTGGTCTACAGCACTGGCTGCCCCTCGTATCCAATGACGTGGTTGCACAGACCCTTGTTTTCCTGACTCAGGACAGCAATCCATCCGGCGGCACATATCCCCTGTTGTCCAGAAAAGCGGACAGTCCGGATATGAAGGAAATGATTCGGTTACTAGCGGCGGAGTTGGATGTATCTGCACCTCGATGGTCAGTACCCCTGCCCATGATCCATGCAGCGATGAAGGCTGGTGGCACAAAGATTAGCGGAATACCGCCCGAATCAATCGCGTTTATTACCAAACAGGAGTTTGAAGTGCAGCAAACGGAGCGGTTGTTTCAGCGAATGGGACTAAAATTGCCTGAAGTTAGTGAGTTATTACCTTACGTAACAGCTGATTTGGATTATCGTTTCAGCTATCCTGCACAGGAGGATTTGCCTCAGGGTTGGACTCGAACACGTAAGGGAAGTCTTGCGGTGCTGGTCTATGAGGGCAAGGGGGAGCCTTGGGTGATTGTTCATGGTTTGATGAGCAGTGCTGACGATATGATCCCGCTGGGAGATGCGTTATGGAGTATGACGGGAAACCCGATATGGCTTGTCGATCTTGCCGGATTTGGGCGTTCTCCGGTTCATCGGAACAAGGTAAGAGGGACGGCCTTCAAAGGGCAGGTCGAAGGGGTGCGAAGTGTGCTGGATGAGATACAAGGTCCGGTCAAACTGGTAGGACATTCTGTTGGGGCAGCCATAGCCGCGGCGGTGATGCAGGAGAGTGGACGTGAAAATATTCAGCTTGCCATGCTGCAGCCCGTATGGGGAGCCTCGAAAGATGGTATGCAGCGCCTAATATCAAGACTCCCGAGAAGAATGCTGCAAGGACTGTTATCTCGGATGTCTCCACAGCAATTGGCTGGGCAGTTAAAAAGAGCAGAGGCTGCGGGGATCAATCCAACCGTGCTGGAAGGTTATGCGAGGAGATCTTCTTCTGGTATGAAGTCTCCTCGCATCGCAGGAGCGAATGCTGATTTGCTCCACTGGATACAGTCCCATCCAAATGATAAAGTGTCACAGACAAGTGCAGATGCGCAGCGCACACTCATGGTTTGGGGGACGAACGATAAGGGATACACGCGCCCCGAAAATATCCATTCATCCGTTCAACGTGTGGAACTTCCCTATGGGCATCACTTTCCCCTGTTTCATGTGGAAGAAACAGCTTCACTGCTTGTGAAATGGCAAATGAAGAGACGGTAAGCGAAGAAATGAAGTGTGCATTCCCTAAATTACAAAATATTCAGGTAGCTCGATAATAAAATGTTAAATTATATTACACATACAGTTAGATAAACGGAATGAAAACGTTATTTTCACTCCCATTTATACTTGTCGCACAATAAAACGATGCTCATTTTGGCAAGGCAGTACATTGTGACCCTCTTCTGAACTGCGATAGACTTGATTTCAAGATCAACAGCTAAGAGGAGGATGTGTACGATGCCACTTCAAAAAACGTTATTGGCACTGGACGCGCTGGACAGCGCTTATGTAAATGGTGAAAGTGTAAAGCAACTATTTGTTCAATATCCACAAGTTTCCGTTGAAGTGCTGACCGTACAAGGGGAAAAGGGAAGTACGGATTTTGTTAAAATCATCATCCCTGGTACAAACGGCAAGTTGTCAGGAGGGCAGGCCCCGACCATGGGGATTGTCGGACGACTGGGTGGAATCGGCGCCCGTCCAACACGCATTGGACTCGTTTCGGATGCAGATGGCGCCGTCGCTGCTGTCGCAGCAGGACTGAAACTCGCCGATATGCAGACCAAGGGTGATTCGCTCAAAGGTGATGTCATTGTGACTACGCATATCTGTCCGGATGCCCCGACTCTTCCGCATGAACCGGTGGATTTTATGGACTCTCCGGTCGACATTTTGCAGATGAACGAACATGAGGTTCTGCCAGAGATGGAAGCTATTTTGTCCATTGATACAACCAAAGGAAACCGGGTGATTAACCATAAAGGCATCGCTATTTCGCCCACGGTGAAAGAGGGATATATTTTACGGGTGAGCGATGATTTGCTCCGAATTATGGAGATGACCACAGGGCAGCTGCCTGTGACTTTCCCGATTACGACGCAGGATATTACGCCATATGGCAATGACTTATACCATATTAATTCCATTTTACAGCCAGCTGTGGCTACACATGCACCTGTTGTAGGCGTAGCCGTAACCGCTCAATCTGCAGTTCCGGGATGCGGCACAGGAGCGAGCCATGAGGTTGATATTGCAAGCGCAGTTCGTTTGGTCGTGGAGACAGCCAAGGAATTCACGAATGGCACCTGTTCTTTCTACAATGTGGAGGAATATAACCTGATTACTCGTCTGTATGGATCAATGAAAGTACTTCAGACACCAGGGATCCAGGCAGCTCCGTCTGCATAGTTTAGTCGAGAAGGTCACGGTTGAAGCGGCAGTTAAAAATAATGCTGTGGACATACGTGTCTTCTACAGCCGATCTGATATGTAGGAGGCTATAACATGACCAAGCAGCTAGGCATGATTACGATTGGACAAGCTCCACGAACCGATGTTGCGCCTGTCTTAGAAAAGTACCTGGAGGGGCGGGCGGAACTCCTTCAGGTCGGGGTGCTGGACGGACTGTCGGCAACTCAGATCGCTGCGCTGGCCCCGGAACCGGGTGAATATGTGTTGACTTCCCGTCTGCAGGATGGCAGTGCAGCTATCGTATCCCGTGAAAAAATCAGACCGATGCTGAATCAAAAGATTCGTGAATTCGAAGCCATGGGTGTCCCCAATATTCTGCTGCTGTGCACAGGTTCCTTTCCGGGTCTGCGTTCAGCTAAAGTGCACCTCATTGAGCCTGACCGCATTATTCCTCCAGCCGTACAGGCCATGGCCGATGGCCGCCGTCTGGGGCTTATTGGACCTTTGGCAGAGCAAGCGGGACAGCTTGATTTGAAGTTTTCCTCTTTGGTCCAGCCTGCGTTTGCCGCTGCTTCTCCTTATACATCCGGCGAGTCTGAGTTCCGGCAGGCGACGGAATCATTAAAGGGGCGTGTTGAACTCATTTTACTGGATTGCATGGGGTATGATGAGCGCCACCGTCAATGGGTTGCCAATGCCAGCGCAGGAATCCCGGTCATTTTGTCGAATGCTCTAATGGGTAAACTAGTAGCGGAAATGGTCTGACACAGGAGGAGACGAACAAATGAACCAGCAACGAATTGACGTCAGTAAAAATGTTTTGGTGGAATGCCTTGGACTTCGCAGTGGTGAGACACTGGCTGTCGTAGCGGATGATGCCAAGAGAGAACTGGCCGAATCCATATATGAGGCAGGCAAGGCATTGGGAGCAGATGCGGTGCTTATGGTGATGAAGGAACGGAGCAAATCCGGTGAAGAGCCGCCTGCGCCGATTGCCGAAGCGATGAAGCGTGCAGATGTCGCGGTATGCGTAACCCGTTATTCACTAACCCATACGCAGGCGCGTAAACAGGCGGCAGCTGCGGGAACTAGGGTAGCTACGATGCCGGGCATGACGGATGATATGTTCATGAACGGTGCCATTACCGCAGAATATCCCAAAGTGAAGGCTTTGACAGATAAGGTTACGGCCATGCTGAGTGCGGGGAGAAGTGTCCGTATCGAGAAAGATGGACACCAGCTGTCGTTCTCCATTCAGGGACGTAATGGCGTGCCAAGCACAGGTATGTACCTCAATCCAGGTGAATCCGGCAATTTGCCCTCCGGTGAAGCGTACATCGCCCCCGTTGAAGGTATTGGAGAAGGTGAAATCCTGGTGGATGGCTCAATTGCAGGAATAGGTGCGATCGGTGAACCTGTTCTATTGACGGTTAGAGAGGGCCGCCTTGTTACGGCAACTGGCGCTGAAGGAGACAAGCTGTTATCCATGCTGGGCGAAGGTGATGGTCGAATTCTTGGCGAGTTCGGCATTGGCACCAATGACAAGGCTCGAATTACAGGTGTTGTCCTGGAGGACGAGAAAGTCTACGGTACGATTCATGTTGCTTTTGGAAGTAACAATACCTTCGGTGGCACAGTCGCAGCAGGTGTTCACATTGATGCCGTTGTGCAGAAGCCGGATGTGTACATTGATGATGTGTTGATTATGCGTCAGGGAGAGCTGCTCGATCAATAATAGAGCAGAATATTCAAGGGATAACCTTGTGGATCAAAAAAAGGGAATGAGAGCGTATGCACAATATATCCACAGTGGGGACCAATGCGTAAATTACGCGGTAGATTTAGCGACAAATACACAACATATTCACAATATATAAAGAGATATCCACATAATTGGGGGTAACTATCAACAGTTTGTGGGTAACATATACACAAGATATCCACAGCCTGGGGAGGAATGCCGATGTTGGGTCTTATCAGAGTGATTACACTTCATCATGAAGAAGATATCCACAGACACGGGGCATTGATTGAAGGACGTTATGGCATTCAGGTTCGGAGTCGCTGCATTCCCGATCAACCGCTGGGGGTATATGATCAGGCCACAGAGCTTGAATCGATTCCCAAAATTGTGGATCTGGCACGAAAACTGGAACAGGAAGGCTGTACCTCTATCGGTATCAGTTGTGCAGCCGATCCGGCTCTTGCAGACATGCGTGCCGCTGTTCACATCCCCGTCTATGGTGCTGGCTCATGTGCTGCACATCTTGCGCTCACATCAGCGGCGCGTGTTGGTGTATTGACCATCCTGGAGGAAGTGCCCTTGCTGATCCGAGGAATACTAGGTGATGCTTATATCGGGATGGAGCGTCCTGAAGGTGTGGTAACCACGCTGGATCTCAACACGTCTCAGGGGCGAATCGCGGCTATGGAAGCGGCCAGAAGACTCAAGGCGAAGGGCGCCGAGTCCATCGTTCTTGCGTGTACTGGTTTTGCAACGATGGGTTTCGCCGTGGAAGTGGAAAAAGAACTGCATATCCGGGCGCTTGACCCGATCTATTCATTGGGAGCAGCCGTGTCTGCGTTGAATATCTGATCTATGGAATGCCGAGTGTGGGTATTGGATGATTTTATATTTGGGTTAATTTGATTTTGACGCCGATGCAGTGTGGATAACTGCATCGGCGTTATTTGTGTTGGATAAGGTTATCGGGGCTCTTGGAATAGCATGGCGCAGGTGTGCTAGGATCATGGGCATAATTTTTTCTGTTTTCTGATGTGAAGCGATAAAGTGATGAATTTATTTTCCGTGCCATCAACTTCTACTAACAACGTACTATTATTGCTGTAATTTATAGAATCAATATATATCATACGTATATCACAGAAATTCCCGTTTTTTTTGATTAGATAGTCTGGTAAACTATCCAAAAAAATTAGATACAGTATGCAAAAATGATTTGCAAATCTGGCTCAGGGTGGTCGATAGGCTTGAAAACGACAGGTATAACACTAAAAGAACTGTTGAATATTCCTATACTCAGCAAGGCCAAAGTCATTAGTGGGCACCAAGGATTGGATCGGGTTGTACGGTTCGTGGATATTATGGAGGTGCCGGATCTGCAAGGATGGTTGCGAGAAGGCATGCTTATGCTGACGACAGCCTATTCGATTCGTGATAATCCCGGCTTGCTCGGAGAACTAATCTATACGCTTAATGAAGCAGGGGCGGCTGCTTTGGCCATCAAGCCTGCGCGTTTTCTCAAAGAAATCCCGAAAGAAGCCGTTGCAGCCAGTAATGACTGTGGTCTGCCCATCATTGAAATTCCTCCGGAGATACCCTACATGGATATTACGCAACCTGTTATGGAATTGGTACTGGATCGACAGGCCGCACTTCTCCGCAGGTCAGAGGAAGTATATCGGACACTGATGACAATGGTACTTGAAAACAGCGGAATTCAGGCGGTGGGGGACAATGTCGCCGAGCTGCTTCAGGCACCTGTGGGTGTTATCGACAATGCTGGTCAGATAATTGTGTCTTCACCGCCGGATTATGACTGGAAAGAAGCGGTGGACCCACTCGTATGGGAGATAAATCTGGATCGGCGGAAGGTTGCCCGACTGCTGGTGGACAAGGACTCCCTGGATGAAATGGAACAAGTCGGCATTGAGCAAGCCAGATTAGTATTATCCCTGGAATTGATGAGAAACAAGGTGGCGGAAGATACCGAATTACGTCTTCGAGGCAATTTCATTGACGAACTGCTGACACCGCCTCTGCTGTTGCCACATGAAGCCGAATCAAGAGGCCGCAAGCTTGGCATGAATCCGGAGCATTTATGGGAAGTAGCTGTGATGGAAGGGGAGACTGCTCCGGATGAAGACCTATTGACCGAATTGCTTGGTCAGGAGGCCAGAAAACGGAGGGTAGCGCCTCATATTGAGTTTCGGACCAACAGGGCAGTGCTCTTCTTGCCAACACCGGAGTCCCGGGATACGGCATGGAAGGATGACGTTCAATCCTGGTCTGATACGATTGGGCTATGGCTCGAAGATCCGGCTAACAAGCTTGGACAATTCAGGACAGGCGTAGGCACCCAGGTTCCACTTTGGAATATGCATCAAAGCTATGGCGAGGCCAGAAATGCACTGCTGGTATCCTCCCGCTTGTCGGGTGGGCGTACAACCCGGTTTGAGGATGTGGAGGTATATCATTTGTTGAGCGAAACGGCGAATGAACCAGGTTTTGCGGCATTGTTTGAGCGGAAACTGGGGAAATTGCGTGCTTATGATGATGAACACAGTGGGGATTTGCTGCGTACGTTTTTTTATTATCTGGAGAGCCGGGGCAGCTTGATCGAGACAGCAAATCGCCTCTATATTCACCGGAATTCCGTGAAATACCGACTGGAGCGAATACGGGATATTACGGGCTTCGACCTGAATCATCCGCGTGAACAATTTGTCTGTCATCTGTGTCTTGTGTACTACTACATGAAGCAGGATAAACAAGAGGTGTAGGTCCTGCCAATCGGATACTCTCTTCTACAGCAAAATCAACAAAGGATGATATGGTAGATATAGGTCGAAAAATAGCGAACTATGTCTTAGGGTGTGATTTAACATGACATAAATAGGAGACATTAGTGCACAATCGACAAACGGTTGTGCTTTTTTTTAGCTAAAAGGGACGTAGTTCGACGCTCGGATTCTAGGTAAAATAAGCACAATTACAAAGAAGAGACGGATAATCAGACAAGTTTTCAAGACTGGGCCGTCCACAGAGAACCGTAAAACAGCAAGTGAGACATCAGAGTTAAAGGGGTTGATTGATTGTTTGCTTACACGCTCCGAAGGCTGCTGCAGATGATTCCGGCGCTGATCGGCATTGTGGTGATTACCTTCATTCTGTCCCGTGTTCTTCCGGGAGATCCCGCCATTGTCATGGCTGGCGAACAGGCCACGGATGATGTCATTGCCAAAATCCGAATGGACATGGGATTGGACAAGCCATTATTTGTACAGTTTTTTAGTTACGTGGGACAGTTGCTTCAAGGGAATCTGGGATTCGCCTACCATACCGGTCATCCGGTACTGAGTGATTTCGCTACCCGCTTTCCGGCAACCATTGAGCTGACGTTGGCCAGTGTGATTATAGCCATCTGTGTTGCGATTCCGGTAGGCATTATCGCTGCAACTCGAAAAGAATCCTTTATCGACCACATCTCCAGGGTGTTCTCACTGATTGGAGCATGTGTACCAATTTTCTGGCTGGGACTGCTGTTTATTTACATCTTCTATTCCATCCTCGGCTGGGCTCCAGCTCCAATGGGACGCATCAGCGGAGACCTCAATCCACCGACGCATATCACCGGATTGTACGTGGTAGACAGTCTTATGACCGGAGATATGGTTGCACTCAAAAGCAGTCTTGCGCATTTGCTGCTTCCGGCCATCTGCCTCAGCACAGGGACAATGGCGATTGTAGCGCGTATGACCAGGTCCAGCATGCTGGAAGTCATCGGACAGGATTATGTACGTACCGCACGAGCCAAGGGCTTGAGCGAAACCGCGGTCGTTGGCAAACACTCCCTGATCAATGCTCTGATTCCCACGTTGACCGTTCTTGGCCTTCAGTTCGGCGGATTACTCGGTGGTGCGGTGATCACGGAAACAATCTTTTCCTGGCCCGGCGTCGGCGGTTATGTGACAGATTCGATTCTGGCTGCCGATTATGCACCAATTCAGGCATTCACACTGGTAAGTGCCATTCTGT
The DNA here is from genome assembly GCF_028771845.1 of Paenibacillus marchantiae. NCBI lineage: Bacteria > Bacillati > Bacillota > Bacilli > Caryophanales > Paenibacillaceae > Paenibacillus > Paenibacillus marchantiae. The sequence continues at coordinate 1,735,709 of NZ_CP118270.1, forward strand.
TCAGCTTTATAAATTTGGCGGTGGATCTGGTCTATGGATTGATTGATCCACGAATCCGTTATGAATAGGGTCGCCGCGAAAGGAGGAGTACCGCTGTGAGTACTGCCGCACCGACTTCCATGGGAACCAAACCTGCACCAGCGGTTGTTCCCAAACCCAAAACCTTTCTGAGATTGTTGCTCCGCAATCGGCTCGCTGCTATTGGTCTAGCCTTTATAGTCATGTGGACTGTCATCGCAGCTATTGCCCCCTGGATTGCCCCTTATGATCCGTACGTGACGAATACGGCTGTGAAGCTGGAATCCCCATCAGGTGGTCACTGGTTTGGTACGGATAACTATGGTCGTGACATTCTGAGTCGTGTTCTGTATGGCGCCAGAATCAGCATCTGGACAGGCTTGATTGCCGTCAGCATCTCGTTTGTCATCGGGGTTCCGCTAGGCGGAATTGCTGCTTACTACGGCGGACGTACTGGCAATATCATCATGCGGGTGATGGATGTGTTGCTTGCATTTCCCTCGCTGGTACTCTCCATGGCAATTGCGGCTTCCATCGGCAACGGACTGACGAGTGCCATGATTGCTGTAGGGATTGTAGGTATTCCCGAATTTGCCAGATTGATGTATGGGCAGACCGTATCCCTGCGCGAAAAGGAGTACGTTGAGGCCAGCAGAGCCATTGGTGTCAGAGACAGAGTGATTCTGTTTCGCCATATTTTGCCGAATGCTTTGGCACCGCTGTTGGTACAAGCCACGCTTGGTATGGGCTTTGCCATCCTGACGGCATCCAGTTTGAGCTTTCTCGGTCTTGGCGTCAAACCGCCTACAGCCGAATGGGGGGCCATGATCTCTGAAGGTCGGGAGTATATTATTTCTGGACAATGGTGGCTCGTGACATTCCCTGGACTGGCTATAGCCACATCCATTCTTGGCTTTAACCTGCTCGGAGATGGTTTCCGTGATGTACTGGACCCAAGGTTGCGTTCGGGAAAATAGGGGTTAGTGTCATCGGTCCCTATAGAACCGATTCATAGATAGCTGGATGGTGGAACCAACTTGCGGGGAATGCCTGAAATAAAGGCAGGCAAGGTTCCATCACCGGCAGTAGGCAGATTGAATGCTGCTGTGGTTGGTATCAGGAAATGGGTAAGTTACTTTCCGGGATATTGGCCCACACTTTCGCTTTGTCTGATAAAAGCTGCAACGTTTTACAGCATTAAATCATAAGACTGGTTCAAAAAGGGGAGGAAACTAAAAATGAAAAAGCTCAAATGGTTTTCTGCAATGATTGCTCTTACCGTTGTTCTTGGTGGCTGTGCCAGTAATGCCAACCAGCAACCTGCGGCATCCGGCTCAGGAGAGGAAACAAAACCCGCGCCAACACTGACGGTTGCTTACTCTGAAGGTGGAACCACGATGGACCCGGCGGAGGCGAATGACCTGACCTCGGACACATTGGTACTGGCAACCTATGACCAGTTGGTAACCTATGGTGTCAAAACGGTGGATGGTGCTGATGTAGCCAACACGGAGGATATTCAGCCTATGCTCGCCGAGAGCTGGGAAGTGTCTGATGACAATACAATGTATACATTCAAAATCAAAAGCGGTCTGAAATTCCAAAGTGGAAATCCGGTCAATGCGGATGCGGTTGTGTACTCTTTTGAGCGTGTATCCAAGTCCAGCTCCGGCAGCTTTCTATACGGAATGGCCGACATCAAGAGCGTGACCGCCAAGGACGACTCCACCGTCGAGATCGTACTGAATAAAGCAAACCACATGTTCACCCAGATCATTGCCATGTATACCTTCTCCATTGTGGACCAGAAGTTGGTCGAGGAAAAAGGTGATGATTATTTGAAAACAAATGCTGCGGGATCAGGCCCGTTTACACTTGAAAAATGGGACCCGGCCAGTGAAGCGGTCTTCCAGGCCAACAACGACTACTGGCAGGGAGCACCGAAACTTAGCAAAGTCACGCTGAAATTCACGAAGGAAGCCTCCAACCGTGTTCTGCTGCTGAACAAGAGTGACGTGGACATGGCAATCGAGATTCCTCCAAAAGATGTTGCAGCTTTGCAGGAGAACAGTAATTTGACCGTCAAGTCGAATGCGAGTAACCGCATTTTGTTCTTCGCGATGAACAACAATGTCAAACCGTTTGATAATGAAAAAGTGCGTCAAGCCATCAACTATGCGATCCCTTATGACCAATTGATCAACGATGTCATGTATGGTCAGGCCAAAGAGATGAAGAGTGCTGTAGCAAGTAACACACCAGGTTTTACCGATGCAGGCTATGTGTACGAGTACAATCTGGACAAAGCCAAGGAATTGTTGAAAGAAGCAGGTTATGCAGAAGGGTTCAGCTTTGACTTTACACTCGGTTCCGGATTTGACGATTGGGAGTATGATGCGGTTCTGATTCAAGCAGAACTGGCCAAGATCGGTGTCAAAATGAACATTAACAAAGTTGCTCGTGCGCAGTTCCTGGAACAACAAAAAGACGGGAATTTAGTCTCTTACATTTCCAAATGGACTTCTTTTGTTAACGATCCTGGATACCATTTGGGCTTCCTGCTCTACGGTGAAGGCTCTTCCAACTACATTCATTACAATAATGCGGAAGTTAACAAACTGTGGGAAGAAGCAGGCGCCGAACCGGATCAGGCGAAACGCAACGAGCTATACATGAAGGCACAGGAGATTATTACGACAGAAGCGCCATGGGCGTATCTATATGAATACAACCGGGTTGTCGGCATGAATAACAAGGTCAGCGGATACGTGTATTACCCGGATGAGGTTCTGCGTTTCTACCCACTTAGCAAAGAGCAGTAAACGAACGGACGATTTGGGGGACAGGCAGTCATGCCTGTCTTCTGACGATTCGTACTGATCATAATGCAGCCATTATTGAAAGGAGCCTAAACGGGATGGATTGGAAAAGGAAGGTACTTGATGCAATCGAGGAAGGTCAGGATGAATTACTGGAGCTCTGTTCACAACTGATTCTTTTTCCGACGGAGAACCCTCCAGGGGATTCGCGTGAGATTAGTGCTTTTATTATCGAATATTTGCATCAGGCCGGAATTGACACCAAAGTACATGCGGCAACCGAAACGATGTTTAACCTGATCTCGACGTTGAACGGAGAAGGGGCAGACAAGTCAGACAAACATCTGATTTTCTGTGGTCATACGGATGTTGTGCCAGCCGGGGATCTTTCTCGTTGGGATTTTGATCCGTTCTGCGGTGAAATCAAGGACGGATATATGCTTGGACGCGGGGCATCCGACATGAAAGGTGGGCTTGCCGGCTTAATCTTTGCGACGGTTATTCTGGCAAAGTTGAATGTGCCTTTGCGCGGAGATCTGTCGCTAATGATTGTTCCGGATGAAGAAACAGGCGGTGACCTGGGGGTACCATGGGTTCTGGAGCGTGGACTTGCAACCGGAACTGCCGCGGTAATTGCAGAGCCATCCAGCCCGCAGCATCCAACCATTGGACAAAAGGGGAGCTGCTGGTTTGAGTTTACGGTGGAAGGTACACCGGGTCATGGCAGTCTTCAACCCATTGTAGGCGATAATGCGATTGTGAAGGCAGCCAAAGGCATTGAAGCATTGCAGCGTCTATGGGACATCAAGCCAGACATCCCTGAAGAGGTGAAGGATATTATCCGCATCTCGCAGGAATATGCGCGTGATCGGGAGAAGGCAGGTCTGGCCTATCAGGTGTTCGACCATGTAACGGTGAATATCGGTTCAATTCAGGGTGGAACCAAGGTGAATGTGGTAGCTGATCGCTGCACAGTTCAGGTGGACTCCCGCGTTCCATTTGGTGTGGATTACCGCGATGTATTGGACCGTGCTCGCTCGCTTCTGCTTGAAGCAGGAATAGAATCGGAGCTGAAGCCGTTTGGCTTCCAGGGCAACGCCAACTGGACTCCAGCACATGAGCCAATCGTGAGCCAATTGGTGGAGAGCATCAGTGAAGTGAGCGGCGAAGAGGCGTACGGTGTGCTGCAATGGGCATCCAGCGATGCACGCCACTTCCGTAATCATCAGATTCCGGTATTGCAATATGGTCCGGCAGAGCTGTCCACGATTCATAATTTTAATGAAAAAGCACCCGTATGGCAGATTATCCAGTGCGCCAAAGTGTACGCGCTGAGCGCGCTTAAATATTTGGGCGTGGAAGGTATGGAAGATGAGACGTCATTGAAGAATTCGAATGGTGCGGCTTCCGAAGAAGCCACGACGTCCAAACGTTAATTTTTTTTAGAAGGAGCAAGGCTCAGAACGTAATGGCATGGGAGGGGAACAACATGACTGAACTGCTCGAAGTTTCGGATTTGCGGACAGAGTTCATTACGGATGCAGGTGTGATACGCGCCGTGGACGGGATCAGTCTTTCCATACGGCAGGGTGAAACGCTGGGTATTGTCGGAGAATCGGGATGCGGGAAAAGTATTACATCGTTATCGATCATGCAGCTGCTCCCCAAAAAGATCGGCCGCGTGGCGTCAGGGGAAGTCCGTTTCCAGGGGAAAGACATGCTTAAGCTGTCCGGGCGTGAAATTCGCCGAATTCGGGGTAACCGAATGGCTATGATTTTTCAGGAGCCGATGACCTCACTCAATCCGGTATTCAAAATCGGCAAACAAATCTCGGAAGCGGCACGATACCATCTGAAGCTGGGCAAAAAAGAGGCTTGGGCACGGTCGGTTGATATGCTTCGCAAAGTCGGCATTCCCCGTCCTGACAAAATTGCAGAACAATACCCGCACCAGCTCTCAGGTGGCATGCGCCAACGGGTGATGATCGCCATGGCGATGGTATGCAGCCCGCAGCTGCTCATCGCAGATGAACCAACAACAGCCCTGGATGTGACCATCCAGGCACAGATTCTGGACTTGATGCGTGACCTCCAGCGGACGGAAAATATGGCAATCATGATGATCACTCATGATCTCGGTGTTGTAGCTGAGATGTGTGATCGCGTCATGGTGATGTATGCCGGGCAAGTGGTGGAAGAGACGGATGTCAAAACCCTTTTTGCCGATCCCAAGCATCCATATACTCGCGGTCTCTTGGCTTCGCTGCCGCAGCTTGCGGGGGATCAGGATCGTCTTCAATCCATTCCAGGTCAGGTACCGAATCCCGCCCATATGCCGTCCGGCTGTCGCTTTGCTCCTCGTTGTCCGGTGAAGGAAGCACGGTGCGAGACAATACAACCTGAATTACTGGAGACAGCACCAAGTCATAGCTGTCGCTGTCTGCTGCAACAGGAGGGGATTATATGAGTGCGATATTGGAAGTCAGAAACCTCAAGAAGCATTACCCTATCCGCAAGGGCCTGTTCTCCAAACAGGTCGGTGCCGTCAAAGCCGTCGATGGTGTAACGCTGTCTGTGGAGCGCGGGGAAACACTCGCCGTGGTTGGAGAGTCCGGTTGCGGAAAATCCACCACGGGGCGTGCCATCCTGCGTCTGATTGAGCCGACGGATGGCGAGGTGTTTTTCGAAGGAAAGGATGTACGGAAGCTTCCGCCAGAAGAGCTGCGCCGTTTCCGTACGGATATGCAGATGGTGTTCCAGGACCCATACGCTTCACTGGATCCGCGCTGGACGGTACAGCGCACACTGGAGGAGCCGCTGCTCACCCACCATAATCTGAAAAAAAACGAGTTGAAAAGCCGAATCGAAGAGCTGATGGAAGTGGTCGGACTATCCCCCTATCAGGCACATCGCTTTCCGCACGAGTTCTCGGGTGGACAACGTCAACGGATCGGGATAGCCCGTGCTCTCGCTTTGAATCCCAAATTCATTGTGTGTGACGAGCCCGTGTCAGCGCTGGATGTGTCCATTCAGGCTCAGGTGCTGAACTTGATGCAGGATCTGCAGGAACAATTCGGACTGACGTATATGTTCATCTCTCATGACCTGTCTGTCGTTAAGTTCATCAGTGATCGTGTGGCTGTCATGTATCTGGGCAAAGTGGTTGAGCTTGCGCCCACTTCCGAACTGTTTACCGAAGCACTGCATCCATATACCAAAGCATTGATGTCCGCTGTTCCGGTTCCTGATCCGAATGTGCAAAAGGAACGAATCGTCCTGGGCGGCGATGTGCCCAATCCGGAAAATCCACCTTCCGGCTGCACGTTTCATACTCGTTGTCCGTATGTGAAGGACGAATGCCGCTCTGTTATCCCGGAGCTGCGGGAGATTTCACCAGGACGCCAGGTGGCATGCCATTTGTATTAGAAGTGATTATTTGAACTGAAAAATACGATCAGAAAATGCAAACAAACTCCAGTTTACTTGGGTTCTGTTTGCGTTTTTCTTTTTTTATCTTCTCTTCTGCCATTATTTCTGACGATAGCATCTACATATTAAGAAATGGGTAAAAATTTTTCTCCCTTCAACCGATATAAACACAGAGAATGCAACATGAAATGTAATTATTCATGATCAAGATGACTATAAAAAGCTTCTATTTGAAACTGAAGACAAGAAGGGTATGAAAACATCTATGGATGAGGAAGTTCAAATTCAATACATCAATTTCTCGGTCGGAAATCAGATTTGTGCGCTTCGTATTGATGAAGTTCATGAAATTATCAAAATGCTCCCGGTAACCACCGTTCCTTTTGGCAGTCCTGAGATTAAGGGTTTCACGCCCTTGTACGGCAAAGTGGTCTCTGTTGTGAGTTTACGCGTCCTGCTCGGCTTGCCTGACGAGGAGACTACACCTTCTACTCGTATCATTGTTGTGCCTTACCACGACGATTATGTACCGCTCGTCGTCGATTCCGTGGATTCCGTGGTGATGTATGATCGGTTTGAAGAGCCTACAGAAGAATATCGTCGCTACACAACGGGAATATTCAAGGAAATCGCACACAATGACGATCATGAAGCCGGCATTCTTAATTTGGATGTATTGCTCGGTAATTTAACCAAATCGCAGTAAACGCACGCTGAAATGTTATATACAAAGCACATAACCGCTTGATTATAATAATGCTCCTTACCCCTTTGTGGGGATGAGGGGCATTTTTTATTGTGATCACCTTATCCTTAATGCAATGACGCGGTGTGTTTCACCTTTTAACAGGCATACATAATATAGTATGAAGTGGTTTGAAGATGGTTTTTTGAAGTAATGTAGCACTTTTTATCCGTAAAAGTTTTTAAATCCGAGCATTTTCGTATATGATGGAGAGTAACAATGCGAAGGGATGACGGGAGACTGTAATGATGCAATCGCTGTATGGAGTATGGCTTGGTGACGTATTTTTTTGTTTTTCCGGTGAAACATCGGAACCACGTGTGGATGCGTGGAGCCACGTGGTACGGAAGCTGAATTTTGGCGACGGGGGTCGTCTGTTTCAGCCTGCCGCTCTGCGTCTTGCGGAGCTTCGTTGGCCCAATCCGATGCGTAATGCCGCGGAAGCGAAGGGTACGAAGCGACGTCAATTGCTCGGACGGACGTTGGAAGGGCTCGCAATCTCGCCCAAAGATACATTCAAGCTGCTACTCCATTGGGACGACAGTATATTGAATGCGGCAGGAATTGAGGCCGGAGAAGAGATTCGCTACTGGGTAAAAGCAGTACAGTTTACACAGGAACTGCTGCTGCGCGGAGAATTTGCTCCGTCCGCTGAGTTTGCGGCCAAGACGGGGGCGCGTCGTCGCACCGGACAGGAAACGCTGACAGGTGTATGGCGTCCACGTCTGTTGCAGGAAGCGGATGTAGAACGATTCCGGGAGTTGGCGGAATCTATGCCGCCGATCGGATTGTCTGCTCCCGGAGCATACGCATCTTCTGAACCGGAATCACGGGAGGAAGCGGGAGCGGCCGTATTATTCTCATTTATGAGTGGAATGATCCATGCGGTTGTCACGGGTGAGATGGAAAGCATGGACAGTGAGCTGTCTCGTTACCGCACGCCATTCCGGCGTGGGTCCTCTCCGGTAGCAGAGCTGTGGTGGAATAGTCTGATCTCGATGTTCCGCCCGGTGACGGTGCAGGGACCTACGGAGGAAATGGCAGAACTCATTGGAACGCTGCAAGAAGCTGGCGGTACAGCGAAACCCGTGGTAGGCAGTGAAGAAACGGCTCCTACGGAAGGTGAGTTGAAGCTGGTACTGCGGTTGGAACCGCCCTTAGGTGATCATGAATCATTGTGGGGGATTACCTTCTGGGCAGACAGTGTGCAGGAATCTGGCCTGAGATTGCCTGCACGTACGATCTGGGCACATCCGGAACGAGATCTGGACCGAGGCAAAGTACGTTATATTTCAGCTGCAGAACAGCTCCTGATGGCGCTGGGGCATGCATCAGAACTGGCACCGGAGCTGGAACCGGCGCTTCTTCATGCACGACCGGAAGGAATGAAGCTGGAACAGCAAGCCTTTTTTGAATTTTTGACCTACGCTGTGCCTCGTCTGCAGAAGGCGGGAGTAACCGTGTTAATGCCTTCCCGCTGGAGCCGTGCAGGGAAACGCCGCGCTGGACTACGTCTGCAAATGCTCAATCGTGGAATAGAAAGACCGGTTGGGGCCCCGTCTGCACTGGGTATGGAGCAGCTGGTTGCCTTTAAGGCAGAACCGATGCTGGACGGCAAACCGGTTACGGCGGAGGAGCTGGCTGCCCTTGCAGAAGCAACGGTACCTTATGTGATGTTCCGCGGCGAATGGATTGAAGTGGATACAAAAGAGATTCGTCAGGTTCTGCGTTATATGAAAAAAGAAGAAGAACAATATATGCCACTCTCCGAATGGCTGCATCTGGCAGCGGAAGAAGGCGAAGATACGGCATGGAAGGGGCTTTCCGTCTTTGGTGCGGAATCCGAGGGGCTGCTATCCTTTTTGCTCGACGGACAGGTGCTCCGCAGTATTGAGCCTCGGCAGGTTCCGGCAGAGCTGCATGGCGAGTTGAGACCCTATCAAGAGCGCGGGTACCAATGGTTATCCGCCATGCGTGAGCTTGGGTTCGGAGTATGTCTTGCCGATGATATGGGACTGGGGAAAACGATTCAGGTTATTACCTGCCTACTGGACTTGAAACATGAGGAACAGCAAGCCGCGGCGGAGGAAGCACGTGAGCACGAAGCGTTTATGGGGATGGAAGAAGAATCCGCGAACGTTGAACAGCCGCACGTGCATGATGCGCATCTGCCTGCACTTATTGTGTGCCCTACCTCGTTGCTTGGAAACTGGCAGCGTGAGCTGAAGCGGTTTGCCCCGAATCTGTCGTTATATATTCACCATGGCGGACAACGGTTGCACGGCAATGCCTTCCAGGCAGAAGCGCAGTCCCATGATATTGTGCTGACGACCTATCATCTGGCTGGCCGGGATGGCCCGGATCTGGCTTCGTTGCACTGGTCTACCGTTGTGCTGGATGAGGCGCAATATATTAAAAATTACCGTACAAAGCAAGCGCAAAGCGTCATGCGTCTGTCTACGCCGCATCGCATTGCGATGACGGGTACGCCAGTGGAGAATCGACTAAGCGAACTGTGGTCCATTTTCCAATTCCTCAATCCGGGGTATCTGGGTACGGCTTCTTCATTCCGCCAGCGCTATACCGGACTGGGCCCATCCGAAGAAAATGCAGCTTCTTTGCGTGAACTTCATCGGCTTGTATCGCCCTTTATGCTGCGTAGGCTGAAAAGTGATCCGGATATCCGCAAAGATCTACCGGAGAAGCTGGAACTGAAATCCTATTGTTCCCTGACACCAGAGCAGACCGTTCTGTATCAGCGGGTGGTGGATGATCTGATGGGCGGATTGGATGGACGAAACGGTATCGCCCGTAAGGGAATTGTGTTGTCATCACTGACCAAGCTGAAGCAAATCTGTGATCATCCGGTGCTGGCGGACAGCAGCCGGAAGGAACATGGCAAGGCTGAAGCATCCGGAAAAATGGAACGTCTGCTGGAATTGGTGGATGCGATCCGTGACAACGGGGAATCTGCGCTGATTTTCACTCAGTATGTGGCGATGGGGGAACTGCTCGTATCCAGGCTTACACAAAGGTATGAGGAAGAACCGTATTTCCTGCATGGCGGCGTTTCGAAGTCGCAAAGGGATGATATGGTGGAAACCTTCCAAAAAGGGGAGGGCCCATCCTTGTTTGTCCTGTCTCTTCGTGCCGGAGGTGTGGGCCTGAATCTAACGCGTGCCAGTCATGTCGTTCACTACGATCGCTGGTGGAATCCTGCGGTGGAGAATCAGGCGACAGACCGGGTATTCCGGATTGGACAGAATCGAAACGTACAGGTGCATAAGCTGATCTGTCAGGGTACCCTGGAGGAACGGATTGATGAGCTGATTGAGAGTAAAAAGGCACTTTCTGAGCAAGTGGTCGGTTCTGGTGAGAACTGGTTGACCGAGATGTCGGATGATGAACTGCGCGGTCTGATCTCACTTCAGGGCGAGACATGGCTGTAAGTTGCTATATAATTAGTACATGCAAAATATAGTGACAGGAAGGGGGATTGTTGTGAGCGAAAAATGGAATGTGGAGCTGCATATGTCCCCCGGTGGATGGACAGCAGAAGTAAGTGCGGCGTCTGATGCAAGCAAAGAGGTATTAGCAGCCGCAGGCAAGACTGAATCAGCCGAAGGCTTGTTCACAGTAACAGGCACGCTGCAGCAGTTCAGTGAAGCTGAACGCGAGGCTGTGCTGGCACAGCTGCGCAAGCGTCCACTGGCGCTGTACGCGCTGCTGCGCGGCGGCCCTGCCCCGGCGGAGCTCGCTGGGCTGCTGCCCGCTACGCCAAGCGAGGCTGAGCTGGGCACAGCTGCTGGCGGCTCGCTTAGCGCGGGCGGCGCAGCGACGTGCACTTGCGGCCGCACGGGCTGCGCGCATGCCTCGGCCGCTGAGCGCGCCGTTGCCGCGCGCTTCGCGGCTGAGCCGCTGCTGCAGCTGGCGCACGCCGGCCTGCCGCGCGAAGCGCTGCTCGCCGGCGTGCTGGGATCATGGGCGGAGGAACTCGCCCATGATCCCAGCGGCCCCGGCCGCGCAGCCGAAACGGCCGGCCGCCCGCAGGCGCGGGGCGGCGAAGGCGGCGCAGCCGTCGGCGAGTGGATCGCCGAGGCAGCCGCGGACGGCGCCATGCACCAGCCGGGGCCTGGTTTCGGCGCCGTGAAGGTGCGGCTGGCGCAGCCGGGGAAACCCCCGGCAACGCCGGAACTGGCGGCGCTGCTGCCAGGCGTGCCTGCCACCGCAGGGCTGGCATTGATCCGCGAGCGCGTAGCTGCGCGGATGTGGGAGGCTGTCCAAAAGAAGAAGAAGGACAGCCCGGCAACCAAATGATGCACCATTCGGAGCGGGGGAGATCTTAGATCATCCCCCGCTTGTTTGTGATGTGCATCGGAATAATCCATTTTATCCAAAATGGATATATACATTTCTAATTCGCTTCTATGGCGTTGAACCTTGGGATAGGGCTCTAAAAGTCCAAAAAACGACCGTACAAGCTGTACACCCGGCATATCTTTAGGATGACCTCCTCTCAAGGAGGTCTTTACCGGTGGAGCTTCGCTGCAATTTAAGGTATACTGTCGCAGGGGAAGACAAGCCCACATGCACGAATACTGCAATCATTATTACAATATGCGATAGGAGTTTTTACATGAAATTACGTACAGGACGACAGCGCCAAGTTGCGGTTATGCTGTCCTCACTTATGATATGCGGAGCTTTGTTATCCGCTTGCCAGGACGGTTCGGGCTCAGAGGAGAACCAGAATCTGAACGCAGCAGGAAGCGCACAGCAAGAGTCGGACGGTACCACGGTTCATTTGACTGAGGATACTGGCAAGGATGGCAGCAACACAGACAGCTCATCTTCGGACAATAACAATGATGATACGGATAGTGGTTCCGGCGATGCTTCAACTGGGGGAGAGGGTTCTTCTGACGCAGGCAATGGAGCCACATCAGAGGATCCCCTAATGGAGAAACGCAGCATTAGCGCGCTGCAAACGACGATTGATGCACAAGCGGTAGTGACCAATTCAGAAGCGATGACAGTGATCGTTAACAAACAGCGCAGCTTGCCAGAAGGATATGAGCCGGATGATCTGGTTGAGCCTAACGTACCGTTTTCCTTCGACGGGCCGCATGAAAAGCGCCATATGCGCAAGGAAGCTGCTGAGGCGTTGGAGAAGCTGTTCGCCGGTGCCAAAGCGGACGACATTGAGCTTCGTGCGGTATCTGGATATCGTTCTTATCAGCGTCAGGTTTCGATCTATAACAACAATGTCAAAACCAAAGGCAAAGAATACACGGATCGTGTAAGCTCTGTGCCAGGCCACAGCGAACATCAGACCGGACTAGCGATTGACGTTTCCAGTCCAAGTGTAGGCAATGCCATAGAAGAGGTGTTTGGCACATCGAAAGAAGGCCAGTGGTTGGCTGAGCATGCAGCAGAATATGGGTTCATCATCCGTTATCCAAAAGGTGAGGAAGGGATAACCGGCTATGTGTACGAGCCATGGCATATTCGCTATGTCGGCACTGATCTGGCTCCTGATGTTGTGAAAAGTGGACTGACACTTGAAGAATACTTTGATGAGGCTAATATCAAGCTGTAAGCCTGGTGCTTCATCTTTTGATTGAAGACTAGGGTCTCAATTTCTTAGAGCCCCTGAATGATTCACCCTTGTCCAAGGCACGGGAGATCACTTCAGGGGCTTTTTGGTTTAAGCTAAATTCAGTTATATCCTATTCTATTTGCTTGTTCAGCAGGTCGGCAGGTTGATATAATTCATGTTTAATCAGGAGTCCAAATCACATGTAAAGCGAGGGAAAGCAGAATGAACAGACAGCAAGTGTTTACCGGTTCTCCATGGGAGCCGCTTGTAGGATATTGCCGTGCCATTCGTGTTGGCAACCGAATTGAGGTTGCGGGTACTACAGCCATGCAGGACGGTGTTGTGGTTGGAGCAGGTGATCCATATGCACAGACGAGATTTATTTTGCAGACCATCGAAAATGCACTGAAAGAATTGGGAGCAGACATGTCTCATGTCGTGAGAACCCGCATGTTTGTTACCGACATTTCCCGTTGGGAAGAAGTGGGCAAGGCTCATGGTGAATTTTTTGGTCAGATCCAGCCTGTCGCCACGATGGTAGAGGTTAGTGCACTCATTGACCCTTTGCTGATGGTGGAGATTGAGGCAGAAGCGATTGTTGAAGCAGAAGCTGAAGTTGATGCCGAAATAACAATAACGGAATAGAGCTATTACGTACATACATATATATATATATAAATGCAGGATCGAGAAATAACCTTACCCCAACCTCCATGAAGGAGGAATCGTGGGATAAGGTTATTTCTGCATTAATATAGTGTGGTCTAGATCTGCTGTGCTCTACGCATAAAGAAGGCTAGCCTTCTTTTCTGGCAGCTTATTTCGCTTCTGGTTGATCGGCTGGTGTTTCGATTACTACTTTCCAAGCCGTTCCGATTGGAGGCAGGCTGCGAGTCAGGACGGGGCTATAGAAACCAATCACTTTGGCCCCTTTGGTCAGTTCCTCTGGTTTGATCGTTTCCCCTTGATGATTCACCAGTTTTGTATCTTTGCTAATGTTAAGGATAACATGGTCAGGTGCTGTCTCTGTCAGACGGGAGCCGGAGATCTCGATCTGAGTACCATTATCTTCTGTTGTTTTTACATTTTCAATCGTGCCTGCTGTACCCAGAACTTCTTTTGGTTGTGCTTCGGATTCCGAAGCAGCAGTATCCAGTACAGTGACTTTGTAAGTAGGTGTTTGAGGCGGTAAACTGAGGGTTGCAATCTCAGAATGCTCAGCTTCAACGTTCATGCCAATGGTCAGATCAGTAAGCTTGATATCTTTGCCATCTGCGGATTTGAACACGGTATCTTCACCAACATTAAGGACGATACCATCTGTACCTGCACCGCCGATATGGATGGATTGATATTTGCCTTCACTGTTAATTCCCGTAATGACCCCACGCTCAGTAACAGTTTTCACTTCCTCTTCACTGGAGATGGTTACTTGGTTACCTTTTGTATTCACTTGTGCGTGCAGTACTTTATCTGCAAAAGAAGCGGGTACAAACAATGTACCATTTGTGATTTCAGGTGCTGTTCCCAGCTTAAGCAGCATTTTATTAACTGAATACTGGTCTTTGCCTGTTGTGACGAGTGTCCAGAGGGTACCTTTTGTCAGCTCAGCAGATTTGTTTTCTTTGTTCCATTTCAGTTCAATGCCAAGTGCTTCTGTGAGATCACGCAGCGCGATCATGGGTTCTTGACCATCTTTGTTCCAATAGCCGTCAGCCATCGGTGCCCCGTTCACAGATACTTTTACAGCTTCAGTTCCTTTGCTGTCGGCTGATACGGAAGTTGAATTGATGGGCTGAGTGCTGTCCAGGTTTGCAGCGTATGCGGCTCCCCCGCCCAGGGCCAAGGACAGGACCATCAGGGCACTAACTTTTTTCATGTTGTTGTTCATCGTTGATTTCATCCCTTCTCATCTTGGTTATGACGCGGTAAACTCCTATTAAGGCCACGTTCCAACCTTATAGACGGGACAACTTCGTCCAGTGTTGCACTTTGAGGTAATTAATGTGAGCAGCATGTTAGTCTATTATTTGAAAAACAGACCAATAGCCGGTTATAAGAAGCGGGATGCGGTTAAGGATCAATAAGTGGAAGACGTGTGATTCAGATTTTGAATTAACCTAGGATTACATGGGGTTGTGGAGCATCCAAATATGAGGAGAGGGGCAATCATATGAGTGATATGTTGGTTGCGCTTTACCATTTGCCAGAGCAAGAGAGTGGACTGAAGAAGTTGGAGGAGTCCTCCATTGTCATCCGAAGAGCCATCGCACCAGAGAAGCAAGTTGTGCTGGATTGGGTGAGATCCCATTTTAGCCAGCCTTGGGTGGATGAATGTGATGTAGCTTTTGCACGTCAACCCGTGACTTGTTATATTGCGCTTGAGCATGGGAAAATGATCGGCTTCGCTTGTTATGAAGCAACGTGTCGTAATTTCTTTGGTCCAACAGGTGTTGGTCAGGAGGCACGGGGCAAAGGTGTCGGTACAGCGCTGCTGTTGGCCTGTATGCACGCCATGAAGACAGATGGTTACGCTTACGCGATTATTGGATCGGCGGGACCCGTGGATTTCTATGCTCAGACCTTGGGGGCCGTGAAGATCGAAAATTCAACACCAGGGATTTACAAAGGCATGCTCCGGGCAGACTAGACGATATTCATGTTCTGGAAAAGGAAGGGAGGAAGAAGATGAGTACTAGCAAAATGCTGCATATCGGCATGATCGGCACAGGCTCCATCTCTGATCTTCATATGAGGTGTTATGCCAAGAACGAGAATGCCGTCATTTACGCCATCTGTGACCTGAACGAACAGCGTGCAGCCGCGGCTGCTGAGAAATATGATGCACAATCCATGTACACTGATTATCGCGAGATGCTGAAGGATCCGCATGTGGATGCCGTTAGTATCTGTACGTGGAATAATACGCATGCCGAATTTGCCATCGCTGCCCTGGAGGCAGGTAAACATGTGCTGCTTGAAAAACCGGTAGCCACCAATGTGGAAGATGCGCTGCGGATCGAAGAGGCTGTGAAGAAAAGCGGATGTACTTTTGTCGTGGGATTTGTGCGTCGTTATGATAACAATATGCAGATGATGCGTAGTTTCATTGATGCGGGTGAGTTTGGTGAGTTGTACTATGCCAAGGCTTCTATCCTGCGTCGCTTGGGAAATCCCGGAGGATGGTTTGCGGACATAAACCGTTCCGGCGGTGGGCCGCTGATTGATCTTGGCGTACATATTATCGACCAATGCTGGTATCTGATGGGCAAACCGAAACCTGTTTCGGTGAGTGGCAATACGTATCGAAAACTGGGCAATCGTGCCCATATCGAGCATCTTTCTTTTTACAAAGCCGCAGATTACAGTTCCGCTGTCAACAATGTGGAGGATATGGCGAATGCGCTGATTCGCTTCGAGAATGGGGCTTCTTTGGCGGTAGATGTGAGCTTTACCCTGCATGCACGTGGGGAAGAATCTTCAGTCCGATTGTACGGTGAGCGTGGTGGAATTGAGCTGGAGCCGGAGACGCTAATCGTCACCGAGAAACACAATACGATCCTGAACATTGAACCTCAGACAGACTATAAAGGTCTCGATATTCACGGTGCCTTCCAGAATCAGATTGATCACTTTGTGGATTGTTGTCTGAATGGTACCGAGCCCATTAGTCCCATTGCGGATGGTGTGGCTTCGACTCGGATGCTGAGCGGAATTTATGAGTCAGCCGAAAAAGGTCAAGAGATTCGTCTGGACTGATATAGAGATTGAATCTAACGTAATATTAAAGGGTGTTGTATCTCTATCTTATCAATGGAGAGACAACACCCTTTGGTTGATTCATTGATCGATCATAATCAGACAAAACGGATGTATGTTTAATTTTCAAACCCTTCCAACACGATTTTGCCAATCGCAGTGCCTGATTTGCTCTTTCGGTAGGCTTCCAGCAAGTTAGCTGCATTAATTGGTTCAATCCGCTCTGCCATCGTTGTATGAATCTTGCCCGCATCCACCAGATCTGCAATTTCATTAAGTAGAAGATGTTGTTCAATCATATCATCTGTCTGGAACATCGGACGGGTGAACATCATTTCCCAAACGAGTGTTACGCTTTTTGAGAATAACTTTTGAAGTTCGGCTGGTATTTCGAAGGGTAGAATGGAGCAAATTTTCCCCTGCGGTAAAATAACTTCTGCCATCTCATCCATATGCTCATCTATATGATTTAGCACGAAAATATATTGTACACCAGCGAGTCCGAGATCTTTAAGTTGTGGTCCAAATGGTTGATGATGGTTGATCACGTGGTCTGCACCGTTTGATTTTGCCCAAGAGACCGATGCGGGACGAGAGGCAGTTGCTATAACTTTAAGTCCAGCGAGCTTGGCTAATTGAGTAGCGATCGATCCGACGCCTCCCGCTGCCCCGATAATAAGCATACTGTTACCCTCATTATCCGATGCATTTCTGGAAATGCCCAAGCGTTCATAAAAAGCTTCTCCTGCCGTAAGGCTTGTCAGAGGTAAAGCTGCCGCCTGGGCGAAATCCAGATTTTTCGGCTTTCTGCCGACAATTCGTTCATCTACTAAATGAAACTCACTGTGTCCGCCTGGGCGCATATTGCTCCCCGCATAATACACTTCGTCACCAACGTTGAACAAGTTGCAATCGGAGCCGATGTCCACTACTACGCCCGCTACATCACGACCAGGCACGGTCAGGGATAAATCGTCCGGATGTTTGGAAAGATGCGATCTCCAATCCGTCGGATTGACAGACACCGCCTTCACCTCAACGAGTAAATCCTTTCCTGTAGGTTTTGGTTTCTCAACTTCTACCTCCTGAAATGGTGGTATGTCGGTCTCTAGCCCAGGCTCGTAATATCCGAACGCTTTCATCATGATTGGATTTCCCATCGTTATAGATATCCTCCTCGCATAAATAAGTTGTATATAAAATATATAGTATAATATCTAAAATAAACAGTAGTATGATTTTTGGTCTATAGTATCAATAATGATACTATTAGGGCTGAATTGTAAAAAAATAAAGACTCCCGTTACTCCTGAAGCAGGTCATTGGCCTGAATTCATCGGAGTGGAAGTCTTTGTGATAAGAGTTCATTTATTCAGCGGTGAGTTCTCATACCCCGGATCATCATAATCCGTATCTTGCAGCCGTGAAAGTACATTCATGCTCTCAATCGCCTGCCTAGTATCCGAAGTGCCATGGTCGTAAAGAAACGTGTACAGCAACGTCATGCCATCTGAGAATTGTTCTGTAGCCTCGTCATGATCCGCTGATTTGTAGGGTACCGGAGCCCGTTGCAATGTATAGGCATCTTCATCCTCCAGCACTTTCATCAGGTCTTTCAGCCGGTTTAGCTGTTCATCGTCCACCATGATTTCAAACGGTGTTGATTCGTTCTTGGTCTGTTCAATAAGATTATGGGTTACCGATACATAGTAATGCTTTTTGCCGTCCTGCATAATCCAACCTCCATTCTAAAATGGAAAAAAGACGCTTCTACTGTTAATAAACAGCAGGAAGCGTCCTGAAACGAATGGCAATTGTTCATCTTCCGAACCGCCCGGTTACGGGAACCTTACGGGTACTGGACTCCATTGTACCTGAACATAGCGGACAAGCCGGGGGGCCAGACGCCGCCTTTTTGGATACCTTGGCTGAAGGACCATCGTGTTTCTGGCGCAGCCATGCTTTGCAGGTGGAAGAACTGCACTTCCAGATCGCTACGGTTTCTGTACGTTCTGTACCTGAAGATTGCGACCCCGAACTGTTGGAGGACGAAGCTGCCTGATTCACACCCGTGGTGCTGAACGCCGTGTGATTGCGAATCACCCCGCTGCCGCGCCGCTCACTGAGACGATCCTCGTCTCGTTCATCGAGTACTTCAAAATCACGCCGATCACTTTGACGGATCGCGCTGCGCTGATCTGCACCACGCTGAACTGGACTTACTGCATCCCGTCCCTGCGGCCGCGAACCTGAACGGGCGTATGCTGCATTTCCATTTCTAGTTCTACTCTCATTGCCGTTAGCTTTACCATTCGTGTTCCCGTTCCCCTTCCAGTTGCTGCTACCGCTGCCGTATGACGCGTGATTGCCAGTCTGGCTTTCCTCGCGTTTTTTGCGTTTGTCTGGTACCTCCATGCCGAAGGCCTCCAGCAGAAAGCGGGAAACGTCCGCCGGTTTTCCGTGATGACTGGCGGGAGAAGTGATGTATAAATACTGTTTGGCCCGTGTGATTGCGACATAGGCGAGTCGTCGCTCCTCTTCCAGAGCCATGTCCAGTTCGGCATCGGTCTGCTGTACGGTAAGAGCAGCCTTCTGGTCTTCAGGGATATCCTGCCGCAGTGCCGTGCTGTGAGGTACGATTCCTTCGCTGGCACCGATCCAGTATACACATGGGAATTCAAGTCCCTTGGCCCGGTGAATCGTCATCAGTTGGACTGCATCGCTGTCCTGTGAACGGCGCAGTGATTCCATCTCGCGGTGTCTGCGGGACAGTTCATCGGCGAATTGGATGAACTCTTCAACGGTTTCGAATTTTTTGGCTGCAGCTTCGAATTCGTCCAGTGTCTCCAGCATCGTTTCCTTATAATGGGTAAAGATGCTTGGATCACCGCTTTCCATATACTTGTCGTAAAACTGGCGGCGCATCTCTTGGATCGCGATCACTGGTTTCAGCTTCGTCAGTGATTTGATCAGCTTGATGCGTTCCTTGACCTGTTCCTGCTGAAAAGGCTTCAGCTTGTCCCATTTGGCCAAATGGATAAGCGGATATTTCTTCGCTTGCTGCTCTTCACTGCGCTGAATCCACTCCAGTCCGGCATCTCGGGATACATAGAGAGGCCCAAGCGCACTCGGCAGAGCATCTACAGCACGTGGATTCAGGGACAAGCGCATATGATCCATTAACGGTCGAATCAGTGACTGGTCATAGAAGACCGGGGAAGCGCCGTGTTGTACAAACGGCACATCTTTTAACACAAGCTGCTCAAATATAGCCCGACTGCTACTTGCTGTCCGGTGCAGGATCGCGATATCCCGATAGGTATGCAGACCTTCCTCGACTTGCTGACACAATTGGTTAACAACCCAAGCTGCTTCTTCCTCGGTATTGGAGGGGGTGGCAAACCGAGGCGCATCTCCACGATGCCCGGCTGCGCGCAGCCGCTTGTCACGTCTTCGTTTGTTCCGGGCAACCAATTCGCTGCCCAGTCCCAGAATACGCGCATCGCTACGGTAATTAATATCCAGCGTCACGATGCGTGCACCGGGGTAAACTTTATCGAATTCCAAAATGGATTCCTGCCGTGCACCATTAAACGTATAGATCGTCTGGTCATCGTCTCCCACAACCATCAGGTTGCGGTGGGCGGCAGCCAGTTTTTGTACAATTTCATATTGCAGACTATTCGTATCCTGGAACTCATCGACCATGATGTACTGAAAACGCTGCTGAAGCGGCCCCAGTACAGCAGGATCACGAAGCAGAGCGGCAGCTCGCAGCAAAATATCATCAAAATCCATTTTGTTGCGATCCCGCTTCCAGGCTTCATAACCAAGGAGAACACGTTTGGCATCTCGTTCCTCCTGTGATTTTTCGGGAAGATCGCTCGTCTCTGAGCCTTGCATTTTCCAAGCGGACAGCATAGCTAGCAGACTCTCAGGCTGAAATGCCTCACTCATGCCATTCTGACGCAAAAGCATCTTGAGCACCGTATGCTGCGCACGGGACTCGCCAAAAATCTCCTCCTGCACGCCGTAATGACGCAGCAGTGTCAACGCGAACGAGTGGAATGTACGGGCCTGCACCGCTCGTGCGGCTGCGGGACGAATGCCAGGCAGCGATGCGATGCGGTCTTTCATCTCAGTGGCAGCTTTGTTCGTGAACGTCACCAGCAGGATGCTTCCCGCGTGAGCACCACTAACCTCCATCAGGTAGCCGGCTCGTGCAGCCAGTACGGTTGTTTTGCCGCAGCCTGCTCCTGCGAGAGTCAGCAGGGGTCCTTTGCCGTGGCGAACCGCTGAGATCTGGGGTCCGTTCAGACGGATGCCTACCTCTTCCAGAGAGCGGAAATAAGGCGCATCCCGTTCATCGCTGGCAACGAGCTGCCTACTGGTCTCCAGCGGAGCTGAAGGGGACTGGGGCAGTGATGCCGCCGGGGTAACCCCGAGCGGACGGGGGTAAAACGTTGAGTTCGGACTTAACATCATTCATCCACCTCTATATGCATTCAGGGATAGGACTATCCCGGCTTAAAAGTAATTCATTTGCCCTTTTCACAATCACATTGTAAATTGGTATGATAGGGATAACCGCCCAAGTAGGCGGATCAGTAGGGCCAAAGCTTCATTATACCCGAACGTATGGTCCTGACGAAAGCCCCCGAATTCATCCAGCATCGGCAGAAAACGGGCATTCACGCGAGATTTCGCAACTTTTTGGCATGATATCGTATAAGTTATATACTATAAAAAAAAATCAAATGAAAATGAGTTTTGGAACAAATGGGTGTTGAATCAAAAGGTTCAACTCTGACGGGACAGAGGAGGAGAAGTCATGAAACTGCTTCAGCGAATTAAGAACGGAGCAAACAAAGCAACAGAGCGTGCCCAGCACGCCGTTGAAATCGGAAAAATAAATAATCAGATTGTGGGCTTGCAGCAGGAACAGGAAGTCCATTTTACAGATATGGGTCGTATCTTCTATGAAGGTTATCGCGCACAGGACATGACGCGTGCCGAAAAAGAGATGGTGGATCTATCGGGATTGTGCGATGAATTGCAGGATGAGATCGATGGTCTGCGCAACAAGATTGCACAACTCAAAAATGAGCGCTTATGCGAGTGTGGACACGTCGCTTCACTGGATGCCAACTTCTGTCCGAAATGCGGACGCAAGTTGGGTGAATTCAAACCCGCAGCAGCATCTGTAGGGGCGACAAACCCTGCGAGACAGGAAGCAGCTGTGGCCCAAAGCCCGGAGGGACCAATCTATGATGCGCCAGCTGAAGAGGAACTGGAGGAAGCTGAGCCGTATCACACGGTAATTCCGTCCATTGCGGACCTGGAGACCGAATCCGAATATAACAGTACGGAATTTACCCAAGAGGAAAAGGAAGCGTTCGATGCCGAGTGGGAACGCCGTCGGGATGAAGAAATGCAACGGGAGCGCGAGCGCCAGCAGGAGCTGGATGAGCGCATTCGGTACTGGAAAGAAAATAATCCGATCGTGAACACGGTGGACGTACAGACGGAAGTGCCACGCGAAATGGTGAATTGTCAGATTTGTACAGCAGAGCTTCCCAAAGGTTCGAAATGGTGCCCACGCTGCGGAGCAGAACAGATTTGATGCAGTAGAAGCGCTGCCGAATCAATGTGTGGCAGCGCTGGTTGCTTACAGCATGGGGGGACGGGAATATGGACCAACTGCTGCATCATTTGCGTCATCTGGGGTTTACCGAGATGGAATCTAAAATTATGGTGGAACTCGCTCGCCAAGGCTCAGCCTCGGGATATGAGGTTGCGAAAAGGCTGGGTGTGTCCCGTTCCAATGTATATGCCACCCTGCAACGGCTGGAACAGCGGGGATTCCTGCGTTGCAGCGCAGGCGAGCCTGCGAAATACAGTGTCTTGAAGCCTGAGGAGATGACAAGTATGATCTCCGGTCAGATGCGTGCATCCCTTGAATATGTGCAGAGCAGTATGCCGCAGCATGAGCCGGAGAAGCCGGTCTTTTACAATATTGAAGGCGACAAAAATGTATTTGAGAATCTAAGCCGTGAACTGGCTGAGGCCAAACATGAGATTGTGGTGGACGTATGGCGTGAGGAAGCAGAGTTGTTACGTGCAGACTTGCAACGTGCTGAAGACCGAGGTGTGCGCCTGTTATGGTCATGTGATGGTGGAGAGGGTATTATGGATCAGCCCGCTCCTTGGCCTGGTTTGCCTTCATACGGAGCAGGGAATGGCCGGAAGTTCTCTTTAGTGGTAGATCGTCGTTGGTGCATGTTAGGGATGCGCGGAGAATCTTGCGCCACTCAGGCGATGGTGACAGAACATCCGGTCATGACCGGACTGCTGTTGAATCATTTTGCTCAGGAATTGGTGTTGTATGAACTGGAGCAGGACATGGGGGAGGAACTGGAGTCTCGATACGGGCCTCGATACCAAAACCTGTCAGCACGTTATTGGTCAGTACCTTCAGATATCCTATGAACTCCAAAATACATGCTTAAAGGAAGCAGGCGTTGCCATGAGGCAGACGCCTCTTCTTGCTAGTTAACAGAAGCAGTGATGTTCATCACAGCAAATGTTCCCTGTTGAGCTAATGTAATAGGGTATGAATTCATGCTATTTTTGAGAAAATGAAGCTATGAACGTAACTTCATCATAGGCAAAATTGGTTAGTTTTTGGGCACGTGAACTAACGCTTCAAGTACATCGATATAATATTCCGTACCGTGTGGCACGAACTCGGCTGCTCTAATCTCGCGCATGTGACGTGTTTGAACGTGAAGAGGAACAGAGCTACTATTTGCCTGATCCACCTGATTGGACGCTGACTGCACGGCTTGCACTCCCGCGGCTTGAATCACATGAGTTTCGCCACGGAACAAGGCAATCAAGTCATCCAAAGGCACTTCGTATAAGCTGTCGACTTCGCTTACCTGCAAGGTATAGGCTTCTAGAGGCTGGTTCAAGCACAGTCCAAAGACGGAGCTGAATTCCCGATCGATAAAAGGTACACCGCGAACCTGCCCTTCAAGTTGCTGTCTTGCTGTCAACAGGTAGGTCAGCGTTTCAAAAGGTGCTTGCACGCCCAGTTCTTCCTCCAGCTCACGACTGGCTTCATGCAGCTGTTCGCCGGCTGTGAGATGCCCTGCTGCGGTAATGTCGTAACATCCGGGGAAGGTATCCTTGATATCCCGTCTTCGCTGAAATAGAACCAACCGCTGTGAGCCTTCGTCCCGCACGATCCAGCAGTGGAATGAACGGTGCCAGAATCCCTTGGCATGAACCACGCTGCGCAGCTCTGTACCTATCCAATTTTGCTGATTGTCGTAAATATCGAAACGTTCTGGGGTCATGATACGTATCTCCTTATATAGCAAGTTTTAAAGTTCAAAATTTCACAAAGTATGTTTTAAACGAAAGGGGAACCATCTTATGGAATGCATTGTACACTTTCAGGTCATTTATCCGCAACCTCAGGAACGTAAAAGTCTTAGAGGATTGATTATGGTAGGGCAAGGTCAGGAACCGGCGAATAGCCAGCTAACAACGATGTTTAAGGATATGGGATTCAACGTACGTCTGGAAGACGAGAGCCAATTGTTGTTTAAACCTGTGGATGCGTCGATGAATTTTGATTATATCCGGGTAACAGAGCTCGATACCGGGGAAGAGGTTTATAAGGAAGATCGGGATTTGAAGTCGATTTTGGAGCACTTGTTGCCGCGTCGATTCTAGTTTGTAAGCATGGTGAGCGTAAGATAATAATGACATTAGAGCAACATACCTGCTTGTGAGATAAAGAAAGGCCCCACCTTTACGGTGAGACCTTTCATGTGGTTGCCGATTTGATTCCACCCGCTCCGTGCGGGATTGCAACAACACGGATGAAGAAGCATGACGGACAGATCAAGCAGGAGTTTTTTTACATAAGCCTTTATATATTAACAATTATCCACTACTGTTCTCTATAGAGAGTTTGGGTACACTGTAAATTCTGATGCACTTCAAGCATGGAAACGATTAAGCCGTTGCGCCGTTACCTTCAGCTTCCAGCTCTGAAGTACAGTGCGAACAGCGAGTAGCCGCAGCCGGAATTTCGGACAGACAATATTTGCAAGCCTTGGTCGTTTTTTGCGGCTCGGGCTTTTTGTGTTCTTTGCTTTTGATGTAATTGATACCCTTCACCAGCATGAAAATACAGAAAGCGACGATGAGAAAATCAATCATCACGTTGATGAACTGCCCATATGCAATCACCGTAGCGCCAGCCTCATTGGCTTGAGCGAGAGTTGTGATCTCCTGTCCACTGGCAGTTTTCATATCCCAATCCAGATTAATGATTTTCTGACTGAAATCAACACCCCCAAGCAGTTTACCTACCGGTGGCATGATAATATCATTCACGAGGGACGTGACAATTTTACCAAAAGCAGCCCCGATTATGACACCTACTGCCAAATCGATGACGTTGCCACGTACAGCAAATTCTTTAAATTCCTTTAGTACGCCTTTCATGTCTGCAAATCTCCTTTACCAAATATATTCATAATACAGGCGGCGTTTCCATCGATTCTCCGTTCGGACACGCGCTTCCGTTCTCATATTGTACATAAAAAAACCGCAGCAATCATCCCTTTAATGCAAATTAAGACAAGTTTCCGCAACTTCCATGAAAATACTTCTTTATTTCACAGCGCCGATTCGGTATACTTCTAACATTATCAGTTCCGTTCATACTTTTACATTCAGGTTCGCGATCATACATTGTAACGAATCATGGAGCTCTAAAAATTTAATATGCCGACTCGTATATGTGCAGGAATAGGCCTGCATGTTTCTACCCGATCACCGGAATGATCGGACTACGGGAAAGATCCTGCAACGTTGTTAAGGTATGGAGAGAGATGATTATCGGGCAGTATGTCTGAAAAAGGATGTTCAAGTAGCTTCATATCCCTTCTTGAATAGGGAGTGAGGTTTGCTCTGAGTTATCCTGTTATCATGCTCTTCCATTACACTACACTTGCAGTATCCATGCGGCTTGTCCACATATGTACAAGTCCGTCTTTTCCCGTCTCCGGTTTTTCCGCAGCGTGTAAAAAGGCGGGCTTTTTGTTTTTTTACAGAGGGGATCGAGGTCATGCAGGCTTCTGTACGGGAGGGCGCACAGGGGGAAGAATTACGATGCAATTGTTAAAAGACAAGGTAATACAGGAAGGCATTGTCCTGTCCGAGCAGGTACTCAAAGTGGATTCATTCCTGAACCACCAGATGGACCCGGTTTTGATGAAGGAAGTCGGTAAGGAGTTCATCCGTCGTTTTGAAGGGGAGAACATTACACGTGTACTGACGATTGAATCCTCAGGGATTGCACCAGGCATCATGACTGCGCTGGAACTCAACGTGCCGCTTATTTTTGCACGGAAGCAGAAGTCACTTACACTCACGGAAGACATTCTGGTTGAGAAAGTGTACTCCTTTACGAAGCAGGAGACCAATGAAATTACAGTTGCGAAGAAGTTCATGCAGCCTGGTGACCGTGTACTGATCATCGATGACTTTCTGGCCAATGGCGAGGCAGCATTTGGTCTGGCCCGCATTGTGGAGCAAGTAGGTGCTGAAGTGGTTGGTATTGGCATCGTGATTGAAAAGGCGTTCCAACCAGGAGGCCGCTTGCTGAAAGAAGCAGGATACCGTGTGGAATCGCTGGTTCGCATCGGGGCGTTATCAGACGGACAAGTTACGTTTGCGGACGAGGAGGTCACGATCTAATATGGCACGCGAACGTATTTTTCAGCGGCATCGTCACCCGATCAAAACCTTTTCTCTGGGTCTCCAGCACGTTCTTGCGATGTATGCAGGAGCTGTCGTTGTACCGATTATTGTCAGCAAGGCCCTTGGTTTTACTACGGAGCAGTTGACCTATCTGATTGCGATTGACCTGCTCGCCTGTGGTGTGGCAACACTGCTTCAGGTATGGGGCAATCGTTTCTTCGGAGTGGGGCTGCCCGTCATGCTTGGTTGTGCATTCCAGGCTGTATCACCGATGATTTTAATTGGGATGAAGAGCGGTGTGTCTGCCATTTATGGTGCGATCATTGCTTCAGGGATATTCGTTGTATTGTTCTCGGGCATTTTTGGCAAATTGATTCGGCTCTTCCCGCCAGTCGTCACTGGATCAGTAGTAACCATTATTGGTCTGACCCTGATTCCGGTTGCGTTCAACGATCTCGGCGGCGGTCAGGGCGCAGAAGATTTTGGCAGTGGTGTTCATCTTCTGCTCGGATTCGGCGTATTGGTGTTCATCATTCTGATGACACGGTTCACGACAGGATTCGTTCGTTCTATCTCGGTGCTGATCGGCCTTCTCGTGGGCACAGTGGCAGCAGGGCTTATGGGTGAAGTTAACTTTGCGCCAATTCGCGAAGCGAGCTGGTTTCATGTCGTGCAGCCATTTTACTTTGGTACACCGACGTTTGAGATTGTGCCGATTCTGACCATGATTCTAGTGGCGATTGTCAGCGTAGCTGAATCTACTGGTGTATTCATGGCTCTTGGAAAAATTTTGGATAAAGACCTGTCTTCCAAAGATCTGGCCCGTGGCTACCGTGCAGAAGGTTTGGCGATTGTGCTGGGTGGTATCTTCAACTCATTCCCTTACACGACCTATTCACAAAACGTAGGGCTTGTACAGATGACTCGAGTCAAAACGCGCGATGTTATCGTTGTAGCGGGTGGGCTGCTTGTGGTTATCGGCTTTGTACCGAAGATTGCTGCATTGGCACAGCTAGTTCCAGGTTCTGTTCTTGGTGGGGCCATGGTTGCATTGTTCGGTATGGTGGTATCGTCTGGTATTCGTATTCTGGGCAGCCAGGTTGATCTGAACCGTCATGAGAACCTGTTCATCATTGCCTGCTCTGTAGGCATGGGGCTGGGTGTAACGGTTGTGCCTCAATTGTTCGCAGGTGCGCCGGACTGGGCACAGATTATGCTCGGTAACGGAATTATTGCCGGTAGCTTTACGGCCATTTTCATGAATTTGCTGTTTAATGGTCTGGGTACTCAAGCAACGGCTGCCAAAATGGCTGAACGTCAAGCGGATGTGATCCTTGGAGATAACGGCAAGTCGGCGTAAAAAGTAAAGAACTGAAATCATCGTTGTTATTACCCGATGCCTTCAACATGTATATTATGTTAACTTTAAATTCCTCATGGATTGAATAATCAATGTTGTGAAGAAAAAAGTTAAACGGCCTGAACTATTCAGGGGATGAATCATCTATCCTGTGAATCGTTATTGAAGGCATAATAAACGAAACACCGGAGACTTTGCTCGTTAGAGAGCAGAAGATCCGGTGTTTTTTTGCCCAAAACAAGATGGATTATTATGTAGACTCACATGATGAATTACTTTGAGATGAAGCCGATAGAAACGTTACATCTTACAGATGCCGCATCTGTTTCTCTGCAAAGTCTCCGACCCACGGCAGCTTAAGCCATTTGCCTTGCAGACTGGTCACCACCATGAGAAGCCAGACCACCACACCAAGCAAGGACAATAGCGATGCCAGCAGTGGCCCAAACAGTGGGAGGAATGCACACAACACATGACCGACCATAATGAGGCCAAATACCGTGACGGATTGAAGTGCATGAAACAGAACGAATCGGCTTCGTTTTTCTACAGCCAGAAAGACGATTCCACCTACAAAAGTGAACAGATAACAGAGCATGCCGGCAATATTTTCATCCAGACCGCTTGATGATTTCATGGGGGACATTCGGTCCAGCCTCCTTTGTCCTTTTTAACTAGGTTATGAAGGAGGTGGACAGAACTGAACCGGATGGGACGAAATGTATCTTTGCTAGCTTAAAAGGGACATGTTCCTAATACTGCCCTGGAACATGCCCCTTTCCTTGCCTCATTATATAACTTAACGGTCACCCCGCTGAAAATGTCTGCGTGGATGTGTGGTCTTGCCAATCTTATCGGTGTCATTCTCTTTGGGAACCAAACGCTCGTCGGTACGACCTTCGTGATGGTTGTCAAAAGCGAATTCTGTCAGTTCCCATTCCGTCTTGCCGAGAACGGGATCGGCCGGGAATTGTTGTCCGCGATGCAGATGTTCTTCTTGTCCGGCTTCGTTGGTATATATTCCGTCCACTTCCACCTTTTCATGCGAAAGGGGCAGCATTTCTTTATCTTTCTGATCCATAAAACAACGCCTCCTTAGATCCCAGTATTTTAACTGTATGGGTTGTCCGTGATAATATCCCCCGAATAGTTCAGTGTTATGCTGGATATATTAATTCCGTATAGAAGTATCGTATTTATAACATATGATTCGGAAATAAACTTTTTGGGCATAAAAACCGTTATAAATATTAGGTAAAATCGTCAAGTCGTCAGATACTTCCGAATATGCTACAATAAGATTATGATTCACACCGAATCATATCGGGTATTTATAGTGTCAGGTACTTGCTTAAGCAAGGGTTCCCGACCTAAAGCTTGCTTTGAGCCGCGCACACAACTTCATGGATGGCATTTAAGACTTATTCGGCATTCTCTAAACGGAGCATTCACTTTCAACGTTTTGGGAGGGAATTACAATTGCAACGAAAGGTCACAATGAGGTCAAAGAAAGTTTGAGGGAAATGACTCGGATTTTCCGTCCTAAAGATCCAAAAAAATTCGTGAAGGAGTACGTGAGAAAATACCGGATTACGGGTGGATACGAGGAAGAATTGACTTCTGTGGTTGAGCATGAGCTTGTCAAGATGGATTCTTCCGTGTCCTGAAACACACACAACTCTGATTATACTGTTCCGATATGAATAGAACCGTCTCCCGGGCGTTAAGCTCCGGCAGACGGTTTTTTTTGATTGAAAAATGATATGTACATATTTCCAACGTGTAAACCTTTCATCTAAAAGAAAACAGAATTAGCTGTAGAGCTTCGCTCCACTTTTGGGGGCTTTGTTCCGTTCCTGCTGCATATACATGGAAGTACACATATGGCAGGAAGGATGAATGCATGTGGACCCTATTTTGAAAACGAAAGAAGAGATTGGCTACATGCGGGAAGCAGGACGAATCCTGCGAAGCTGTCACGAGCATATTGAAAAGTGGTTGGCCCCCGGTGTAACGACAGGAGATATTGACGAACGGGTGGAGGTTTTTTTGGCTGAAAGAGGAGCTACACCTGAGCAAAAGGGGTACAAAGGTTATCCTTACGCTACATGCGCTTCAGTTAATGAAGTGGTTTGCCACGGCTTCCCTAATGACCGGAAACTGGTCGAAGGCGATGTGGTGACCATTGATATGGTGGTGAACAAAGACGGCTGGCTTGCCGATTCTGCATGGACGTATGGGATCGGTGAACAACGCAGGTCCATACGCAAACTAATGAATCGAACGGAAAGGGCGCTTCATAAGGCGATAGCACAGGCAGTGCCAGGAAATACGCTGGGGGATATCGGTAACGCGATTGAACGGACAGCGAGGCTGTATCGTTACGGGATTGTGAAGCCTCTTATTGGTCATGGGATCGGTCAATACATCCATGAACCCCCGAATGTCCTCCCTTACGGGAAACGCAGGACGGGCATGATGCTGACAGAGGGCATGGTCATTACGATTGAGCCTATATTTACGAAAGGCAGCTCTGGAGCAGTTGTATGGGATGAGGATGGCTGGACGGTGAGAACAGTGGATGGAAGCTGGGGCGTCCAGTATGAGCATACGGTAGCCATAACAAGTGATGGTCCTCTTATACTAACTGACGGGACTTAGACGCTGTATCTATGGCAAGCTGGTAAGGGTGCTGCATACGGTGTAAGGGATACACAATAGGTTCAGGCTCCATGCCGTTTGGTTCTATAAGGGAGCGGTATGGGGCTTTACTGCGGCTTCCAGTAGTTGTAAGAGAAACAAGCTGATGCAGGCTTTTCTGTTTTGCATAATACTGCATGTTTTCAATGTGAGAAAAATCGGCAAAAAAAACAATTTCATCACCGAAATTTGGCAAAAATTTTCAAAAGTAGAGAGTAATATTTTTAACTGAAATCGGTTACAAATCAAGTTGTGGTGCGGTTTTTTACATATAGTGAACAATTTGTGAACATGTGTCCAAAGATTGACAAAATCATACCCTCAACTTATATTTAATAAGTGATTGAACCATATAGAATGAATTGGAAGAATGCGCAGACATGCCCTTAGCAGGAAATGACGGGAGTAGTGGAAGCGTTATTTTTGTAAGCGTTCTGTATGTCGGACAGGATTACGTGTATCGTGCTGAAATGAACTGAATTAAGTTTATTTTGGGCGACAACGGCAATCTACGAAAATGTTAAAAAAGTGGGGTAGATCAATGATGAAACAGTGGCAGGTTGCAAAGCGAATTCTCCCCTTGCTGGCGGTGTTCTCTTTGCTGCTATCCGCATGCGGGCGGGAAGACTTGTCGGTAATGAAACCTCAGGGTCCTGTGGCGCAAGGCCAATATGATCTGATGAAGCTGTCCATTGCGATTATGATCGTGGTGCTCATCATTGTATTTGCTATTGCTGCGTATGTGTTGATCCGGTTTCGGAGACGAGCCGGGCAGAATGAAATGCCCGAACAGGTTGAAGGTAATTTCAAGCTGGAAGTAATATGGACAGCCATTCCGTTGCTGCTCGTAATTGTTCTGGCAGTACCGACGGTAAAAACGATTTTTGCCCAAGGCGAAGATCTGTCCAACGACAAAAATGCAATTCAGGTCAAAGTCACCTCGCATCAGTACTGGTGGGAATTCACTTATCCTCAATATGACGTAACCACCGCTCAAGATCTCATCATCCCGACCGGAAAGAAAATCGCATTCGAATTGAAAACCGCTGACGTGCTTCACTCCTTCTGGGTGCCGTCACTTGCGGGTAAAATGGACACAAACCCGGATGGAACGCTTAACAAGTTCAGCTTCTCGGCGCCAAATGAAGGCGTTTACCGAGGCAAATGTGCTGAATTATGCGGCAGGTCGCATGCCTTCATGGAATTCAAGGTAAAAGCGGTCAGTCAGGAATCCTTTGACAAATGGGTTAACGAAATGAAAGCCCCGGCGGTACTTCCGGAAGATACCCAATTGGCTGAGAAGTTCAAAACGAACTGCCTTTCTTGCCATGCAGTTGGGGATCAGGGCGGGCCAGTTGCGCCTAACCTTACAGGTATCGGCGGCAAGCAATCCGTGGCAGGTATTCTGCTGAATCAGGGCGAAGGCCAGGAAGACGGTAATCCGGTGCTGGATAACATGAAAGAATGGCTCCATGATCCACAATCCGTGAAGCCGGGCAATACAATGCCTAATCCGAAAGACCTTGGACTCACAGATGAAGAAATCGACGGAATTGCCGAATATCTGGCCAACTACAAATTGGACTATGAATAGAACAGCAAGGACGAAGAAGGGGGTACACAACCTTGGCTCATGCTCATAGCGTCAAGCGGTATAGGGGCTTGATGGATTGGATCACCACCGTCGATCACAAAAAAATCGCCGTTCTCTATTTGATTGCGGGTGGATTTTTCTTCGGAATCGGCGGCATTGAAGCCATTTTGATTCGGATTCAGTTAATGAAACCGATGAATGATTTTGTGTCGGCACAGGTCTTCAACGAATTGATTACGATGCACGGAACAACGATGATTTTCCTTGGTGTTATGCCTATTATTTTTGCACTTATGAATGCCGTTGTACCTTTGCAAATTGGGGCACGGGACGTTGCTTTCCCTTTTGTTAACGCGCTTGGTTTCTGGACGTTCCTGTTTGGCGGACTGCTCTTGAACCTGAGCTGGTTGATGGGAGGGGCACCGGATGCCGGCTGGACTTCGTATACGCCACTCTCTGGCAGCGAGTACAGTGGGACGCACGGTGTGGATTTCTACACGATAGGTCTCCAGATCGCCGGTCTAGGGACACTCATCGGGGGCATTAACTTTCTTGCGACCATCATTACGATGCGTGCGCCGGGAATGTCCTATATGCGGATGCCGATGTTTACCTGGACCACATTTATTACATCAGCCATTATCCTTTTTGCATTCCCTGCCATTACGGTAGGACTTGTATTGTTAACGTTTGACCGTATACTGGGAGCCAATTTCTTCGATGTTGCAGGTGGCGGTAACCCGGTACTCTGGCAGCATATCTTCTGGATCTTCGGGCACCCGGAAGTATACATTCTCATCCTGCCGGCTTTTGGTATTATCTCGGAGGTTATTCCAACCTTTGCACGTAAAAGATTATTCGGTTACAGCTCCATGGTGTTTGCAACCATCCTGATCGCCTTCTTAGGATTCATGGTATGGGCGCATCACATGTTTACGACTGGTCTGGGAACAGTCGCCAATGCATTGTTCTCGATCTCAACCATGTTGATTGCTGTACCAACAGGGATCAAAATATTTAACTGGCTCTTTACGATGTGGGGCGGACAGATTCGTTTTACGGCAGCAAACCTGTTTGCTGTTGGATTCGTTCCAACCTTCGTTATGGGCGGGGTTACTGGTGTCATGTTGGCCTCAGCGCCTGCGGATTTCCAGTTCCATGATACGTACTTTGTTGTGGCTCACTTCCATTACGTTATCGTTGGTGGATTGGTGCTAGGTTTGTTCTCTGGATTACATTACTGGTGGCCGAAGATGTTCGGTCGCGTCCTGAGCGAAACGCTCGGAAAGTGGACCTTCTGGACATTCATGATCGGTTTCCAATTAACGTTCTTCGTACAGCATTTCCTTGGTTTAATGGGGATGCAGCGCCGGATCGTTACATACTTGCCGAATCAGGATTTTGACCTGCTTAACCTGGTCAGTTCTGTTGGTGCATTCCTAATGGGTGTTGGGGTTATCATGTTCCTCGTGAACATCGTGATTACAACGAGAAAACCAGTTGATGCGCCGAATGATCCGTGGGAAGATGGTCGTACGTTGGAATGGTCAATCCCATCTCCGCCACCGGAATACAACTTTAAGCAGACGCCTCTGGTACGTGGAATCGATGCGTATTGGAAGGAAAAGATGGCTGGACATACGGAGATGACACCGGCCGAACCTGTTGGTTCGATTCATATGCCATCAGCGACTCCACTGCCGTTTGTTATGTCTGTCGGTATATTCATTGCCGGACTTGGTCTCATGTTCAGCAAAGATGATTTTGGCAATGCGTTTATGAACGGATTGTTTAACAATTACATTGTAGTCATTATTGGCCTTCTGATTACATTTGGTGCGATGGCGCTGCGGTCACTCTATGATGATCATGGCTGGCATATTGAACCGGAGGATCAGGATGAGAAGGGGGTTAGAACATGACAACTCCACATGCCGAACCGGTAAACGGCAAATTGCCGCATGAGCCGGAGAAAGCAACGCTGGAAGGACGCAACAAGCTTGTCGGCTTCTGGTTGTTCCTTGGCGGCGAGACCGTATTGTTCGGAACCCTCTTCGCAACCTTTTTGGCCCTCCGTGGCCAAACGAATGACGGACCGACGGCGAATGAATTGTTTCATCTGCCACTCGTGGCTGCAGCAACCTTTATTCTCTTAGTCAGCAGTTTGACAAGTGTATTTGCCATCCAGGCTATGCATAAGGGGAAGCGCAATGCTCTTGCTCTCTGGCTTGGCATTACCGTTGTACTGGGTCTTGGATTCCTCGGTCTGGAAATCTACGAGTTCTATGAATATGTGAAACATAAAGAGTTCGGCATGACTACAAGTGCATTCAGTTCAGCGTTCTACACGCTGGTTGGGTTCCACGGAGCTCACGTTGCATTCGGTATTATGTGGATTGGGCTCATTATCGGGCAACTGTTCAGAAAAGGATTAACGGTCGTAACTGCACCTAAAGTATACGTCTCCGCAATGTACTGGCACTTTATTGACGTGGTCTGGGTGTTTATCTTTACGGTCGTGTACCTGCTCGGAAAGGTGGGGTAACACATGTCGGTACAGGATAAGAGTGATCAGCAGCCTGTGAAGCATCGTCACCGGGCGGAAGGTCCACAGAAACACGTCGTTGTTTTTATTTTCTCGATTGTCCTGACGCTAATTGCGTTCGCGGCTGCTGCCGCGGGAGGAGTCAATACGACCTTTACCATTATTATATTGGTGGTTATGGCGATCCTTCAGGTGTTTGTACAGCTCGGTTACTGGATGCACTTGAAGGATAAAGGGCATTTAATGCCGATCCTGTTCATGAGCTTCGGATTTTTCGTAGCTTTTACGTGCATCATTATGGCACTCTATTGGGTTTGGTGGTAAAAGAGATGGCGGCGGCGCAGTGTCGCCGTCTTTTCCCCTTTTAGGCGGATCAATCAGTCAATGGATTCAGGCAACAACCAAATCAGGTCACGGGGAGGTTTCCCGTATGCTCGGGTTGCAATATTTTAGTTTCAACGATTTATGGAGTCCACTTATTATGGCATTGTTTCTGCTCATTGCTGCAGCTTATCTAGTGCTCGTTGGTCCGTTCAGTGAGCGGATCAAGGGGGCAGATCAGGCTACGGTCGCACAGAAAATGATGTTTATTACTGGGCTTACCGTGTTGTATCTTGCACAAGCGGGGCCATTCAATCTGCTGGGTCAT
Organism: Paenibacillus marchantiae; assembly: GCF_028771845.1. Taxonomy (NCBI): domain Bacteria; kingdom Bacillati; phylum Bacillota; class Bacilli; order Caryophanales; family Paenibacillaceae; genus Paenibacillus; species Paenibacillus marchantiae. The sequence continues at coordinate 1,770,709 of NZ_CP118270.1, forward strand.
GTGATGTTCAGCTTCCATATGGTGAGTATGGCCCTGTCCTATCTGGTAGCGCCACCGCTATTGATGAAGGGATTGCCCCTCTGGGTATGGCGCGGAATCATCCGGTGGCTGCCGACACGGCAGTTATCTTTTTTGGCTCATCCGATCGTGGCGGCTGTGCTGTTTAACGGGTTGTTCTCGTTATATCATCTACCCGTGGTACATGATTACGTGATGTTAAATTTTACGGTTCACCGTTTGTATTACATTGTACTTTTCATTACTTCCATGCTGATGTGGTGGACGCTGCTCAATCCGTTGCCGGAAGGGAGACAAGCGTCGGGGCTGTCTAAGATTGGTTTTATTTTTCTGAACATGGTGCTTCTGACACCAGCTTGTGGACTGATTATTTTTGCTTCCGAACCCTTGTATGCGACCTACAGCAATCCTGCCGTATGGGCTGAGGCGATGCGGTATTGTGTATCCGGGGATTCTACGGCATTGCTGCGATCGTTCGGTGGACCGGCGTTCTTCAACTTTCTGTCCTCTGCCAAGGAGGATCAGCAGGTGGGCGGTATTTTGATGAAATTCATACAGGAAGGCATCTTCGTCTCCATGCTGGCGTATGTCTTTTTCCAATGGTACCGCAAGGAAAAACGGGAAGATGATGATGATCCGTACCCTGTAGAGAATACGGGAGGACCGCTCAATCCTGCAGCGAAATAACACAAGTTTTGTTTGGACAAGAGGGGGAAACACACGATGGATATGTATTTTCTGCTACCCACGATCAGTACTTCTTTCATTGTGATTAGCGCAGTGCTGGTTGGAATTGGCTGGGTGCTAATTATCCGTGGCAAACGGGAGGCGCACCAAACCGCGATGATTGCAGGGGCCATTGCTGCCCTTCTGTTCTTTGTCATTTATATGTCTCGTACCATCTTTGTCGGGAATACGGCTTGGGGTGGGGACCCGGAAATGGAGATCTTCTATCGAATATTTCTGATCTTTCATATTATCCTTGCCACGGTGGCAGCGGTCTTCGGGATTTCCACTTTGGTGCTTGGGTTCAAAAAGAAATTCAAGACACATCGCCGTTGGGGGAGATTTACATCCATGATCTGGTTTAGCAGTGCTATCACAGGCGTTATTGTATACGTTTTGTTGTACCTGCTGTATCCTGGTGGACACACTCGTCCGGTATGGGAAGTCATTTTGGGTGTTTAATGCAATGAATTGAATTCTTTGAAAATATGAAAATGGATGTATCCACCCGTGGATTGGTCCAAGCTTCCTCTCGCATTCATTCATAGAATGAGTTCGAGAGGGGGAAAACAAATGAAAAAAACAGTCCATGTAAGTCAAACGTATCCACGTCTCACGGTGTATTCAGAAGAGGATTATCGTGGAAGAAGCAGGGTATACCGTGGTAACACGGGTCTCCGTAATCTGGACAACATCCTGGGTGGGGTAGAAAGCCTGCGTTTCTTCTCGACAAGTTCGAATGCAACGTTGGTTGTGTTTACGAGACCTAACTTTCAAGGCGGATTCCGCGTCTTTCGTGGGAACACCAACTTGAGAGATTTGGATGATCTGATTCGTGGCAATGATGTGGAATCTTTGATTTCCACCAATCAACGGCTTACTTTGGACGAAATTCGTGCGATTCGCAGTAATCGCAGCCTGCCAAGTGGCTACAACCTCGTTTAAGGATTAAACCTCTTCAGTATTCAGGTGCCGAAAAAAAGGAAAGAGCTGTTCCGAATTGTGTTCGCACAATATAGGATACAGCTCTTTTTTTGGTTTGAGGAGTTATCCTAATCTCCACCACCGCCGCCACTGTCCCCACCGCCACTATCTTCACCACTGTCGTTGCTGGTTCCGCTATCGCTACTGTGATGGTAATTAGATCCCGAAAAAGAATCACTGTCATGATGCTTGTGATCGTGTGAATGTTTGGAATGATGAGTGTAGGAGTCATCATTGGTGGTAATGACCGGGTATGCCGGAGAAGAGTCGGTGTAGCCGTTGTTACGGCGAACTCGATGTCTGCCTTTTTTGGCAGCATGACGCTTGGGTTCATCCCGCAAAATGAGCCAGATGACCACGATTCTGACGTGAATCCCATCCTTTCTTCCTGATTCAGGAAAATAAGGAGTTGACGGGAATAGGGAGTGGTCTGTATACTGTGTATATTGATATATACAGTGAGCACAGTCGAGATGGAAAGGCAGGCAATGATATGAACGAATGGAAGCAGGCTTGGTGGCTGACCCGCAGCGAGATGAACAAGGATAAGCTCCAATGGCTGTGGACCGCAATTTTTATGATATACACGGGCAGCATGAGCGGTGTGATGTTATTAGGACAACAGAAGACCGATTTCATTAATCCTGTTGTTGATACTTTCTTTTTGATCATGGTGCCATTTCAGGGATTCGTGTTCAGCAGGCGTTCCTTCCGTTACATACAGGAGGATTCCTATACACAAATGTTGGCCTACTATCGCAGACTTCCCATTCCACACGAGACAGTGATGTGGTCGAGACTTCAGCAGGCTCTGATGGCGTTTACGTATAATGGTATCTTTTTCTATGGATCACTGTACGTTGTCGGGTTGCACGAGGAAGGGTTCCGGTGGGATCAGTACCTGGCCTTTGGCATAACTTGTACAGGTTACGGACTTCTCATGACAGGCTTATATATTTACGGAGAGTTTCTGCACAGTGGCAAAAAATATTTGCTTCTCAGTTCACTGTTTTTGCCGCTTACGATCATCCTATCCTTGCTGATCCGAACGTCGGGCAGTTACGGATTTTCGATTGTAATTGATATGAGTAAATCATGGGGGCTGCTTTCCCCGATTATGTGGGTTGCTTTGGTGGCTGGCATAGCAGGATTATGGCTTTTCAGTCGGTTGACGCTGAAGAAACTTTCCACTCGGGATTTGAGTTAACGGTATGAAGGATGAACGCAAAAATGAATACAGGATGAAACCGGCACGGACAGGTAACAGACTGGAGTGTACCGGAGGGCGAGGTGCAAGATGTGAAAATACCCATTCAAATTAATGAAAATAGCGCTGAACCTTTATACCACCAAATTGAAAATCAGTTAAGGTCGTTAATTGTTACGGGTCAGTTGGGGGAGGGAACACATTTGCCGTCCATTCGCGAATTCGCCGGATCACTGAATTGCAGTGTTATAACGGTTAGACGGGTCTATCAGGATCTGGAGAATGAAGGGCTGCTTCGTACGAAGCAGGGGACGGGTACATTTGTGGCCCAGGTAGAAGCCGGCGACAGAGAACATTATAGATTGAAGGCCGCACAGGAAGCGATGCAGGCAGCGGTGCAGTCCGGAAAATCGGTGGGATGTACGGAAGAAGAACTGGAGAGTCTGTTCCGGGAAGTCCTCAAGACAGTTTACTCGAAGTGAGGGAGTGATTCATACATGGAGCCCATAGCAGTTCAGTTGAACGGCGTATCCAAAATGCGAAAACGCAGAGTTATTGGCCCAATCGATCTGACCATCCCGGAAGGGTATGTAGTTGCTATTCTCGGTCATAACGGTTCAGGTAAAAGCACACTTCTTAACATGTTACAACAAGTGGTACTGCCTGATGCAGGGCAGATTATATGGTTTGGAAAGGAACATGAGGGGCCTCTTCCCATTGAACTGAGACAACAGATCGGTTTTGTGGCTGACAACGCTGGGCTCGAAGAGAACCGGATTACTGCACAGGAAGCAGCTGATTTTCGGGCCTACTGGTACCCGCGTTGGGATATGAAGTTGTTCAACCAACTGATTCACGATATGGAAGTACCTGTTGATGTGAAGCTGAACAAGATGTCCAAGGGAGAACGACGGAAATTCGAAATCGCTGCTGCAATCGCAGCTCGCCCAAGACTATTGCTTTTGGATGAGCCTTCATCCGGACTGGACCCCTTTGCCTGGAAAGTGATGGTCGAGCAGTTCCGTACTTTCATGGCTGAGGGCGATACCACGATTCTGATTGCCACACATATTGCGGATGAAGTCAAAAGGCTCGCAGATTACATCGTATTGATGCACCGTGGTCAGTCCCTGGGGATGGCCGAGAAAGATATGGTGCTCGATCAGTGGAAAGAAGTCTGGTATGAAGGAGATTTACGACCAGAGAGTATCCCTGGGGTTGTGGAATCTTCCTCTGAAGAGAGAGGACTGGTTCGCGTCATAACAACCCGGGTCAGCGAAGCGCAGGAAAGGCTGGAGCTGGCAAATAACCGGGTATTGAAGATCCGTAACTTGGAATTGGATGAAGTCTTGGCATTCTGGATTGCCGGGTATGCACCCGTACAGTGGAAATAACCGAAGGGAGACGATAAATGATGAACCGATTGGAATTGAAGCAGGTTGTCAAGCAATACGCAGACAAAACGGCAGTTAATGGTGTGACGCTTAATGTGAAAGAAGGGGAGATTTACGGTCTGCTCGGAGCCAACGGTGCTGGTAAAACAACAACGATGCGTATGGTGCTTGGGTTGATCCACCCGGATGGCGGAAATATCCAGTACAACGGCAAACCTTATAGCACAGAATTGCAGCAGATTATGGGATATCTACCAGAAGAGCGCGGTTTGTACCCAAAGGTAAAGGTCAGTGAACAGATCAACTATCTGGCCCGTCTGCGCGGCATGAATGGAAAGGATGCGGATCAGAGCCTGAAGTATTGGTTGGATCGATTCGAAGTGCCGGAGTATTACGACAAAAAGATTGAGGAACTATCCAAAGGGAATCAGCAAAAGATGGGCTTTATTGCCGCAGTGGTGCACAGACCACAAATTCTCATTCTGGATGAAGCCTTTAGCGGACTCGATCCGGTCAACGTGGAATTACTGAAATCCACGGTGAAGGAGTTGCGTGACGAAGGCACAGCCATTTTGTTCTCGACACACCGCATGGAGCACGTTGAAGAATTATGTCGTCAGATCACAATTCTGCATCGCTCCAATACCGTTGTGCAAGGAGAGATTAAAGAGATCAAGAGCCGTTATCCACGTGAGCATGTATTCCTGAGCACCACAGGTAATGTGGGTGGTCTGGAGCAGCTGCCGGGTGTGAAAAAGGTAGAGCAAAATGAGCGTGGATACCTGATCCATATTGGTCAGATGGAAGCAGCTCAGGAAATTCTGAGAGCAGCCATGGCTCAGACGACCGTTGAACATTTTGAAATCAAGGAACCAACGCTTAACCAAATCTTTATTCGTGAGGTAGGTGAGTCGAATGAATAAAATGGGGACAATTATCGGATTTACGTTTAAAAACAAAGTAAAAACGAAGTCTTTCATGGTAACGACTATTGTACTTGCACTTTTAATTACGATTGGACTCAATATTCCATATTTCATTACCTTATTTAATGGTGGTCCCATCGGTGGAGGCTCGAGCACGAATCCGGTGAATATCGGTCTGCTGAGCACGGGACAAACGGAGGTAGCTGAGAAGCTGGAGGCATACTCCTCCGCACAAGGCAACCAGACGTATCGTTTTGTTAACGACGCGAGTAAAGATGAAGCGGCCCTCAAAGCCGATGTGGAGTCGGAGGTTTTGGATGGGTACCTGAAGTTTGAACCTGTTGCGGGGCAAGATTTCCCACAGCCGGTCTTATATTCAAGCGATGATATCTCCCCGCAGGTTATAGCACCCATTGAAGCTGCACTGCAAATTGTGAAGCTGGATGTGGTGGTGAAGGATACACTCACGGCGGAACAAAAACAGCTCATCAGTACGCCGGTAAAACTGACAGAGCAAAACCTGGATTCTGGCCAAAGCGGAGCTGCAGCGGAGTCGGAAGGTACCATGAGTGGCATCAATTACATTGTGGTATATCTGCTGATTATCCTGTTGTTCACATCAACGATGATGACAGGTAATATGATTGCTTCCGAGATTACAGCCGAGAAGAGCTCGCGTATTATGGAGATTTTGATTACGAGTGTATCTCCGCTCAGTCAGATGTTTGGTAAAATTATCGGTATTTTCATGGTAGGTCTATTGCAAATCGGTATTTTCGGTGCAGTAGTTGCCGGAAATATGCTGTTACCGCATAACCGCGATGTATTGAGTGATTTCAACATGAACCTGGGTGATGTGAACGTCGCAGTCATTGTATATGGACTCATCTTCTACATTCTGGGTTACTTCCTGTATGCGGTGATGTTCGCGGCCATCGGTTCCATGGTGAGTCGGACAGAGGAACTGGGTCAGGCCGTGCTGCCGATTACGATGTTGTCCCTGGTTTCCTTCTATATTGCAATTTTCAGTATTGCTACACCGAACATCCTGTTGTTGAAAGTAGCAAGCTTCATTCCGTTCACATCGCCAACGGCAATTCTGGTACGGATTGGGGCAGGCGTTGCGCCAACCTGGCAGATCTGGACGTCCCTGGCCATTCTCGTGGTATCGATTATGATCTTTGGCTGGCTCGCAGCGAAAATCTATCGTACAGGTGTGCTGATGTATGGTAAACGCCCAACGTTCAAGGAATTGTTCAAAGCGATGAAGGCGTATAAGATCTGATCCAAGTTTACGAACACGGGTATTCAATTTTAAATTAGTGGTTCAATAGAACCTTCATGATCCGGAAGGGAATTGGCTTGAGTAATTAAAGCAGAGAAGGTGCTATGCTTTAAAGAGGAGCATCTTCTCTGCTTAATTCATAATAATCCAAATATCTTTATTCAAATTACTATATTGCTTAAAGGAGAATACATAATATGAAAAACTGGAAACGCATACTCTTGTCTCTAACTATTTCGGTAGGTTTGCTCGCATCGGCAGTACCGGCTATGGCCTCTCCGCAAGAGACATCGGTAAAGGTGAATGACGAAACGGTTGAATACACGGCGGGTGCACCGATCAACGATAAAGGAACAACACTTGTGCCGCTGCGCTCCACGTTGGACGCAATGGATGTGAAGCTGACGACAGCAACAGATGATACGATCACAGCCGTCGTTAACGGCAAGACGATTACTTTGAAGAGCAAGCTTACACGCATTAATGGCGTAACGTACGCGCCGATTCGTATTGTCGGGGATGCAACTGGTTATGAGGTCTGTTGGGATGCTGCTACACGCACAGTGCTGCTGGTTTCTAAGGGTGGCGAAACAGAGACTGTTCAAACCGGTGGACGTGGCTTCATGTGGGAAGTCGAAAGCAATGGCAACACAGTATATCTGGTAGGCTCAATGCATATTGCGGATGAAAGCTTTTATCCATTGCGCGAAGAGTTTGAAGAAGCCTTTACCGAGGCGGATTACTTAGGCGTAGAGATTGATATCAGCAAAGCGGCTGACGAAGCGCAGCAGAAGATTGTTCTGGATCTGGGCTCGTATCAGGATGGCACAACACTGAAAGATCACATCTCCAGCGAGACGTATGCTCAGGTGGGAGACATTTTGAAGAAGAATGGATTGGAAGCGAATGCACTGGATACCTTTAAGCCTTGGGTAGTGGAGAGCACACTGGCCAGCCTGAAATCCATGAAAGCGGGCTATGAAGCTTCTTCGGGGGTTGACCTATACTTCATACAGAAGGCAATCGAGCGCAAACTTCCGGTGATCGAGTTGGAATCCTATCAATCTCAATTGGGAATGTTCAATGACTTCTCTAAGGAGCTGCAAGAGAAAACATTGAAAGCGACTTTGGACAATTTCGATGTGTTGGATGACAGCGTGAATCAAATGGCCGAAATGTGGAAGACGGGAAATGACGAGCAACTGCTGAAGCTGACGAACAGCTTCTCTGATGATGAAGAATACAACAAAGCAATGCTCACTGATCGCAACATCGGCATGTCTGACAAGATCGATGGTTACCTGAAAAACGGCAAAGGTGAAGAGTATTTCATCGTTGTTGGTGCAGCTCACTACTTGGGCGATCATGGGATCGTGAAGTTGCTGAAAGATAAAGGATATACAGTGGTACGAAAATAATAGAATTATAGCTCCTTATATGGGAGTTTGGTATTCTCTCCACATGATAGACAATAGTGAAAAAAGAGATCGTATAAAATCCCTCTCAAGCACTGGCACTGGAAGCTTGAGGGGATTTTTTTGTATGCCTGCGAAGAAAGAAGTAGTCATCCATACGTGAGTGAATGAAGGCTTGATATTAATTAGGGTAAGAAACCCCCGTGCATTGATTCCCGTTTTTTTTTACTGTCAAATGTCGATTCAGGACTTTAGAAGCAATCTCAGAAATGTCTATTTACAAATATTAGAAAAGCATTTAAAATAAATGTAAGCGTTTTAAAAGTTAAAGCGCTTTAACTTTAAGGCGGAGGTGATTGTGTCTCGCGAGTATCGAATCATGGTTTCTCCATCAAGATGCTGCATTGAATTTTAGGCTTAAAGGTTATGTCATGGATCAAAACCCATTTGGACCTAAAAGGAGCGTAAATTTATGAGAAAAAATAGGGGATTTTCGGTTAGCAGCAAGGCTGTTATGATGTGTTGTCTCGCTTTTCTTCTGATTCCGGCGAGCTTTGCTTTCGCCGCTCCAAACAAGCCGTTTCCGCAGCACACGACATATACCAGCGGCTCGATCAAGCCTAACCATGTTACGCAAAGTGCGATGGATAGCTCCGTGAAAGCGAAATGGGACAGCTGGAAATCGGCTTATCTGAAAACGGCGGGCACAGGCAAGTATTATGTGAAGTATCAGTCCAACGGGGATACCGTATCTGAGGCACACGGGTACGGAATGCTGGCAACGGTTATAATGGCCGGTTATGACGGCAATGCGCAGACCTATTTCGACGGACTTTATCAATATTATAAAGCGCATCCGAGCGCCAACAATTCGAAATTGATGGCATGGAAACAAAACAGCAGCTTCCAGAACATTGAAGGCGCCGACTCGGCCACGGATGGAGACATGGACATTGCTTATTCGCTCCTGCTTGCGGACAAGCAGTGGGGTAGCAGCGGCAGTATCAACTACCTTCAGGCCGGCAAGGACATCATCAATGCCATCATGCAAAGTGACGTGAATCAGTCCCAATGGACGCTGCGTCTTGGCGACTGGGCAACGGATAATACGTTCAAAAATGCTACCCGTCCATCGGACTTTATGCTGAATCACTTGAAGGCGTTCCAGGCAGCAACGGGTGATGCCAAATGGGCGAACGTGATCGACAAAACCTATACCATTGTCAACACCTTATACAATGGGTACAGCTCATCAACCGGATTGCTTCCAGACTTCGTCGTTCTGTCGGGCTCGACGTACAAGCCAGCTTCAGCCGATTTTCTGGAAGGGGCGAACGACGGCAGCTACGATTACAATTCGTGTCGTACGCCTTGGCGGATCGCAACGGATTACCTGATGACTGGTGACAGCCGGGCACTCAGTCAGCTCAATCAAATGAATAGCTGGATCTCAACCAAAGTAAGCGGTAATCCTAACAACGTAAAGGATGGTTATAAACTCAACGGCACGGTTACAGGTTCCGGCGGCAGCGGCGCGTTCTATGCACCGTTTGGTGTCAGCGCTATGACCTCGTCCGTGAACCAAAACTGGCTGAATTCCGTCTGGACCAAAACGGCCGGCAGCTCCAATGAAGGCTACTATGAAGATAGCATCAAGCTGTTCTCCATGATCGTGATGTCCGGCAACTGGTGGACATACTAAGCAACTTATAATCCGATGATTGCTCATATGCAAGCAGGCCGGGAGATTAGCTCCCGGCCTGCTTTTTTTATGGATAGAGAGCTAGGAGAATGTATTTAATGATTGATTTAAGAAAGCCTTATAGATGGCAAATGCCTAGAAACAACAAACCGCCATATCTCAGGAAATTCTGGGATATGGCGGTTTCTCTTAATGTGAAAGTACGTCGATAGACGTTTTTCTTATGGTATCAGGACGAATGGATGATAGCCGAATTATGCATTAGCTGCAGATTCAGTAAAGAACTGCGGCAAATATTCCTTGTTGGCTTCGAGCATTTCATCCAGCATCTGAATCGCCACTTCGACCGAAGGGACCAAAGGATGATGGACCAATGCCTGTATGGCCAATCCACGATCGCCGATCACGGCAGCATCGATGGCGAGGCGCTCATAGGTTTTAACCGCATGGATCAGTCCAACTGCCATTGGAGGAACCTTGGTCAACGGCAGGGGCAGTGGACCGGTTTTGGTGACCACGCAGTTGACTTCAATGCTGGCATCGTCTGGCAGGAAATCAATGATACCTTGATTGGCTACGTTCAACGTCTGAATGTCATTCGTTCCGTTGTAGAGTGAGCGCATCAGGTTCACGGCAGCTTCGGAATAGAAGGCGCCGCCCCGCTGTTCCAGCTGTTTCGGTTTATCTTTCAGGTCCGGGTCATTGTAAAGCTCGAAAAGTTCTTCTTCAACGCGTTTAACCACTTCCGCACGGTTGCCGCCTTTTTGTAAGGATTCCAGCTGCTCTTCGAGCATGGCGTCGGTCATATAGAAATATTTCAAATAGTAAGAAGGCAGGGCATGCAGGGATTGCAGGAATTCCGGATTCCACTCCCGTGCAGGCACGTTCTTCGCGCTGTAACCGGCCGTATCGGACAGCATGTCATCCAGTTTGTCTTCTCCATTCACATCAATACGCGTAATCCAGTGGAGATGGTTCAGGCCAACAAACTCGGCATAGACGCGGTCCGCTTCTACGCCGTATTTGGCTGAGGTTTGCTTGATTAGGCCGATTGGTGCATTACAGAGACCAATGCTTTTAACGTTGGAATACTTCAGAATGGCTTCCGTGACCATACCCGCCGGATTCGTAAAGTTCAGCAGCCAGGCATTAGGAGCGAGTTCTTCAATATCACGGCAGATATCAAGCAGGACCGGAATCGTCCGCAGTGCCTTCATCATGCCTCCGGGACCAGTGGTTTCCTGACCGATCACGCCGTATTTCAGGGGAATGGATTCATCGCGGCCACGGGCGTCAAGCATGCCGACACGCATTTGAGTGCTGACGAAGTCCGCACCCTTGATGGCTTCGCGACGGTCGAACGTCAAATGAACTTCAATCGGAAGCCCCGATTTCTCCACCATGCGTTTGGCTAAGTTGCCGACAATATTCAGTTTGCGCTCTCCCGGCTCAATATCGACCAACCACAGCTCTCGTACAGGAAGCTCGGCATGATGGAGGATGAACCCCTCAACGAGCTCCGGAGTATAGGAAGATCCACCGCCGATTACCGCTATTTTTAGCCCTTGTTCATATGCCATTTTGCACACTCCAGTCTTTTAAGAATTTTTTATGATGACATTGTTTATAGACGTTTATCTTGTTGTTTGCTTAATATGTTCGAAGTCACGGAAGGCCCTCATTTTGTCATATACATCCTGGCTTACCGCATGTCCGGCCGCATCCATAGCAGACCATAAGGCACCGACAACAGGCTCGGTGGCCAACGTTACGATGGTCGCATTTGGAGCGATGGTTGCAACAGTCTGTTCAATTTTGCTGCGAATCCAGCCGCGATCTCCCCTTGTTAGCAGACTTCCTGCTAGTATAATGTCAAAGGCGTCCTTTTCCATTCCAAGTTTATGGATAACCGCAGCTGCTGATTTGCCAAGCTCTACGCCTTGACGGTTCAGAATTTCCAGAGCTACAGCATCGTCCTCTGCGGCAGCTTCAAATAGCAGCTTTGCTACATGGACAGGCACATGCTTGCCGTGATCCTGAAAGTCATCGAACATATCGCTGACACTGTCATATCCAAGGAAGTTAAGCAGCAGGGGACTCAGGAGCGTTGGCTGCTCACGGCCGTCCCAAGAACGGATGACAGAGCGGAACACCTCAATATTGAGGGAACCGCCACCGCCGAAATCACCGTACATATAATCAAAACCACCGACCTGTACATGTTCTCCTGCCGGATTGCGGCCTGCGGAGTTGGTGCCTGTGCCGCAGATCAGCGCGACCCCGTAAGGCCGGTTCGTACCTGCGCGCAGACCGATCATCGTGTCACAGTTAATCGAGTAATTCTGGGTGAATCCGATTTCCTGAACCAGAGGGTGCAGGATTCGGTAATCTACCTCCCGATCTGCGCCCGCAAGTCCGAAATAGGTGTGCGAGATTTCATGAATCCGCAGTCCTGCTTCGTTTAGAGCTCCTTCTGCAGCTTCCCGTATGCTTTGTGCGGCCAAGGCGCGGTCAATCTGGTGATTGCCGTTGCCGCCCACGCCTTTGCCAAGCACATTGCCGAAGTCATCGGTCAGCAGGGCGTATGTTTTTGTTCCTCCCCCATCGATTCCCAAGTAGTAAGCCAATGGTCGTCACTCCTATATATAAGGTTATATTTATTATCCGGTCGTACCTTTTGTTGGTAATCCAGTAGATTCTCTCACGATGAGTTCAGGATCGATCCTTACATTAGCCCCGCGTTTCATCGTACCGTCCATGCGTTTCAACAGCATATCCGCAGCGGCGACCCCAATGCGGTCGGCAGGCTGCCGGACCGTTGTCAGATGGGGGTGCAGCTTGGATGAAATATACTGATCGTCATAGCCGACGATAGCTACCTGTTCAGGCACCTTGATGCCTTCTTCCATGAGGGCGTTCACGACCCCAAGCGCGATATGGTCATCGCCCGCGAACACCGCGGAAGGCAGGTGTCCCTCACGCAGCCACTTGCGGCAGATGTCATAACCAAAATCGATTTCGAAATCGCCCGTGATCATTTCAAATGGAGCCAGATCTTTTTCCTTAAGAGCCTGCAGGAAACCGCTGCGACGCTCTCTCGTACTGCGGAACATGTTTTGTCCGCTTAAATGCGCGATGGAGGTATGGCCGAGATCAAGCAGATGCTTCGTAGCGGCATAGCCACCTTTGTAGTTATCGATCGTTACCGAAAAAGTATCATTCTCAGGCTTCTGATTGTCGATTAGGACATAAGGAATATTGCGCCGCTTCAGTTCCACGATGTAGTTATCCTCTTCCATCGGCGAGAGCAGAATAAGTCCGTCTACCCGGTCCTCCTGGATCAGGTAATGGGTTTCATCGGAGCCAATGCCGGTAGAGACCGAAACGGCCAGAAAATAGCCGTGAAGTGCAAGCACTTCGTTCAGTTCTTTAACGACGGTGTCGAAGAAGGAATCCTGAAGAGTGGTCATGATCAAGCCGACGATTCCTGTCTTACCGCGAGCTAAACTCCGCGCAGCAGCGTTGGGATGGTAATCGAGCTCCTTGATGGCTTCCAGAACCTTTTGCCTATTTTTCTCTCGCACGGATTCGGCACCGTTTAAGACGCGTGAGACCGTTACGACGGACAGCCCTGATTTCTTTGCAACATCAAATATACTAACCTTCATTGTTTATTCTCCTTGCGGCAGATTTTCCGTACTTTATATTGACTTAACAATAGTATACATGTACGGAGGCTTAGCCGCGAAGCTAATTTGATAGATGCACCGCCCCTTGCAGGACGGCACAATGTCTAGCGTTAACGTTTGATAATTTCCATGACCTTTTTCTGAATCGTCGGCATCACTTCTTCAACGGTGTTGTGTCCGGTATCGATCGGCTGCATCTCATTAATGAACATATCGTTGATCTGAGAATAGTGGGTGATCAGGTGGTTATAGGATTCAAAGCCGTATTTCACAGCGCCTTCGTAAACCTTCTTCACATCTGCCGTATCGATGCCATCAAAATGCTTGTAATAGGTTTCGGCTGCCTTCGTATTCACTGGAGGGTTACCACCGCTCAGGTCGATGGATTTTTCCTGAATTTCGTCGCTGACGAGATATTTGATCCATTCAAAAGCTTCCTTCGGATGTTTGGAGCCCTTCAGAATCAAGAGCGGATCGACGAACAGCACGCTGCGGACCTTGTCATTGCCGCCGGCAGGCACTGCAGCCACGCCAACCTTGAAAGGAAAGTCATTGGAGCCCGCAAGGCTCCATGAGCCGCTGACGGTCATACCCACCTTGCCGGTTACGAACGCATCGCCGTTTTGCCCCGCTACGCTTTTGCTCCATTCCGTTGTCGGAGACACTTTATCTTTTAAGATCAGGTTGAACAGCTTGTTATAAGCTGCGATGACTTCAGGCGAATCAAAATGAGTCTCGGATGGTACGCCGCCGTTCGTCCAGGTATCCTGGGAGTAGGGTTCAGCTCCGAAATAGAGCGGGCGCATATCGCGCTCGGACCATGTGAAGTCAACGCCATATTGAGTTTTAGCAATATCATTGGATACATGCGTCATTTTCTTCGCGTCTTCGACCATTTTGTCAAACGTCCAGCTCTTGTCCTCGTAATCGCTTGGAGGATAAGCAACGTTGGCAGCATCGAACATGTCTTTGTTGTAGAGCATCAGAGAGACGTACATGTTGACCGGAATACCGTAGACTTGGTCTTTGACGGTGTAGATTTTCATAAGATCATCCGGGATGTTGTAGTCGGACGCTTTAAATCCGTCTTCCTTAATAATGTCGTTCATATCAAGCAGCATGTCTTTGTTGTAATACTCCGCAAAACCGCCGTATCCATAATGGCTTGTGACGTCAGGCGATTTGCCCCCGGCAATTAGTGTTTGGAGTTTACTGTCGAACTGCTCGTAAGGAGCTTTCTCGATTTTTACCTTAATATTTGGATGTTGGGCTTCAAAATCCGGAACGAGCTTTTCGATAAAAGTGCGATCCTCGGAATCGATGGTATAGTGCGTTATGGTTACTTGCCCACCTGAGTTAGCGCTATCGCCATCGTTACCGGGTACGACATCTCCCGCTGATTTACCGCCGCTACAGCCGGACAATGCCAATACGACGAGCATGCTGGTCGCAAGCAAAAGTGTAAAAGACTTTTTGATCCTTATCGTTTTCATGGATTACAGTCCCCCATATATTCAAGTTTTTTGCCGCCCCTGCGGCGGAGTCTTTACTTGATGCCTGTAAGTACAATTCCTTCCACAAACCGCTTCTGGGCTATCGCAAACAGAGTCACGATCGGCAGCATGGCGAGCACGGAGGCAACCATGAGCAGATGCCACGGCGGAATTCGGAAACGCGAAGATGTGAAGGAAGACATACCGACCGGAAGTGTAAACTTATCCGATGAGCTTAAATAGAGCACAGGTGTCAAAAGGTCGTTCCAGCTGTAGATGAAGGCAAAGATCGCAACGGTTGCAAGTGCTGGACCAGACAAAGGCAAAGCAATCTGTCGCCACATCCGGAACTCGCTGCAGCCATCGATACGTCCGGCGTCAAACAGCTCATCCGGCAGCGTGGTAAAGAACTGTCGCAGCAAAAAGATGTTGTATGCTGAACCGAAAAACGCAGGGACAATCAGCGGCAGGAAGGTATCGATCCAGTTCAGCTTGGAAAAGAGAATGAACTGTGGGATCATAATCGCTGGATATGGAAGCATCATGGTGCTGAGCATGAGCATGAACCACAAGTTGCTGCCCTTGCCCCGATATCTGGCGAAGCCATAGCCTGCAAGCGCCGACGAAAACAGGGTGCCGACAACAGTCAAAATGCCGATAATGAGACTGTTCATATACATTTGACCGAAGTTCAGCGTGTCGAAAATTTCTCTGTAGTTACTCCACTGCCAGGACTCCGGCAGAAAGGTCGGAGGAAACGTCAGTAGTTCCTTCTTCGATTTCAGTGAGGTAGAGACCATGAAAAACAAAGGGAGGAGCATGAGAAAGGTGGTGACCACCAGGGCAATGAAGCTGGCAATGCTAACCGCATCGATTTTGCGCCGGCGTTTATTCACAGAAGGTGAAGCCCCTGGGCCGGCAGTCGGAATCATACTCATTTGCGTCCGCCTCCTTCATAGTGAACATAACGGTTCGAGAGTTTGATAATAAGCGCTGTAAACGCCATGACGACGATCAGCAGTACCCAAGCGAGTGCCGAGGAGTAGCCCGCTCTGTATTCCTTGAAGGCGCTGGTGTACAGGTTGTAAACGTAGAACCAGGTCGAGTAGTTTGGACCCCCTTGGGTCATTACATACGCCTGCGTAAATACTTGGAAGGAATCAATGACGCCCATAATCAGTTGGAACAAAAGTACCGGTGAAATCATGGGCAGCGTTACGTTCAGGAAAATCCGGAAGCGTCCCGCACCGTCAAGCTTGGCGGCTTCCACGAGGCTTGAAGGAACGCCCTGAAGTCCCGCAAGGAACAAAATCATGCCTGAGCCCACCGTCCAGAAGGACATAATCATCAGAGCGTAAAGCGCATAATCGGGGCTCATGAGCCAGGCTGGGCCGCTAATGCCGAACCAGGACAGCACGTAATTGAACAGACCGATCGATGGATTGAAAATCCAGTACCATAGCAAGGACATGGCGACGCCGGATACCATGCTCGGAAAATACATGGCCGTGCGGAAAAATCCGCGAAACGGTATTTTCGCATTGAGCAGGAGAGCAAATCCCAGTGCCAGCAGCAGCTGGATCGGTACACTGATAAATGTATAGCGTACCGTTACGACAACAGATTTCCAAAACAGGTCATTTTGAAACATTTCTTTGTAATTCGCGAGTCCGACATATTTCGGCGGGTGGATAATGTCATAGTCCGTGAAGCTGTAATAAAGGGATGACAGAATCGGATACAAGGCAAACACGAAGAAACCGATAAGCCATGGAGAGATGAAGAGGTACATGTAAAGTGTCTGCCGCCGGCTTTCGCGATGGGTCACATAAACACCAACCTTTCTATTTGATATAAAGTTATAACGCTTTAACTTTCGTAGTTGAGTTTACCCGAAAATAAAAGGTTTCATGTGATGTTATGTAATTGAAAGTTAAAGTGCTTTAACTTTATTATCCGGACTGATGAGATTATCATAGTGGATGGTTTCTCAATTATCAACCCTTTTTTTGGATAGTTGAAAGCGCTACCTTCATTGGTGCTTCGGAAGTTCTTTCAAAACGTCTGATAAAGGCTCATTTAGAAAGGTTTTTTTGGGGGAATCAAGCCCTCGAAAATTCACGAAATTTCTTGGAAGAAATTTTCCCGAAAGGACTTGGGAACTTTGTTTGAAAAACTAGAAATGGCCGGCGCCAATCATTCAGCAACCTTTCAGTTGAATTTAACGTTCCTATCGTCTGTATGGGATATAGTGGAACCAAGAAAGAGGAGGAGATCATCAATGAATATTTCTTCAGCAGCAAGTTCCACGACATCCTACATATCCACGTCTTCATCCAGTTCGAACAGCACAAGTGAGTTGGAAAAACAAAAGACGAAGCTTGAGGCCGAATTGGAGAAAGTGCAATCCAGCAAGGACGATGATAAAACCAAGGAGACCAAAACGAAGCAGCTGCAGCAGCAAATCAAGCAAATCGAAGCTCAAATCTCGCAGCAAAGCTCCCAGAGCAGCGGGACAACCGGAACCAAAGAAGCGCCGCCGGCCAAACCACCAACGAATGGTATGCAAGCAGCATCCCCGCAACAAATTGCAAATGCAACGACGGACAGCAATGGCCGATTTGATATTCGGGTATAAGAAGGAATACAGAACTTAATTTATGACATCTTAAAAAAGCCTAATAATCGATAAGTTAGAGCGGATTAGCTCAACCAAAAGACCTGCCTGATCTCTATAGATCAAGCAGGTCTTTTGGTTGTTCACATGTTTTATTCAATCGTTAAACCGTTTATACGTTCTGAGATGGCTCTTTTTTTATAGTACATGCCGATAGTCACCAGAACCACCATCTCGGATAGCGGAACGGCAAGCCAAACGCCAGTAACACCGAAGAATGAAGGGAGGATCGCAATCAAAGCAACCATAATAATCATCTCGCGTGCAGCTGTAATCCAGATGGCCATTTTGGCATTTCCGACAGATTGAAAGTACGTGCTCATGACAAAGTTAATACCCATGAACAAGTATGCAAAAGTAAATATTCGCAAACCGTACACGGCGTTATCCGTCACGCTGGCACTGAAGTTCCCGAAGATTTGCACAAAATAAGGTGCGCCCAGTTGTACAACGAGTAATAGCAGGACCCCACATGCCAGAGCCGTTCTGGAGGCTAAACGAATGGTCTGTTTTTCCCGATCCATCTGTTTGGCTCCGTGATAATAACTGACCAAAGGTTGGGCAGCGGAGGCTAGACCGAGAAATGCGAGCAGTACAACACCATGAATATAGTTCAAGACTGTAAAAGATGCCACGCCATCCGTGCCCGCAATCCGATCCAGTGAGATGTTGTGAGAGATGGAGAAGACGGACATGCCTAGTTCAGCAAGGAAGCTTGGAAACCCAATGAGTACAATAGAAGCCAGCAGTTTGGTATTCCATTTGAAGCGAGTGAATTTGAGATTATTATTTTTTCTGAAAAAGTGAGTCAGCAACACAAGAAGCGCCAGAGATGCCGATATAATTGTACCAATCGCGACGCCACGAACGCCCCATTCCAGTACGTATAACGTTATATAGTTAAGCACAATATTGGCTACCGCAAATGTAATCTGAGCATACATGGATGTATTGGGATTGCTGTCGTTACGAACAAAAATAGTGAGTGCATTCTCAATGGTGAAGACAAAACCGAACAACAGCATAATATTCATATAGTCCGCAGCAAACGGGAATGTTTCAGTATTGGCACCAAGGGCCAAAACAAGCTTATCTCTGAAAGTATATGCCGTATATCCGATAACCATCGTAATCAGCAAAATAATCGTAATG
The DNA here is from genome assembly GCF_028771845.1 of Paenibacillus marchantiae. Lineage (NCBI taxonomy): Bacteria > Bacillati > Bacillota > Bacilli > Caryophanales > Paenibacillaceae > Paenibacillus > Paenibacillus marchantiae. Next base: position 1,789,377 of record NZ_CP118270.1, read on the forward strand.
GATTTGGTGAAGATTTGTTTCGCTGTCGTGGGGTCCTTCTTACCCATATAGGTGGAATACAAGGTTGCCCCGCCCATTCCAATCCATAGCGACATAGCTACAAAAAGCGTATAGACAGGAGATGCAATCCCGATTCCCGCCAACGCTGTAGAACCCAGTTTGTGTCCAACCATAATGCCGTCGATAATAAAATTGAAAGCGATAACGAGCATCCCTAATATGGAAGGCACGAGGTAGCTTACAAATGCCTTACCTACAGATTGCCTTTCTAATGGATGCGTCCAATTTGTGTTCATGATGACCTCCGTTAGTATACTGAATGTTCATTCTATATTATATTATATTATATTATACTGAACGTTCGTTCTGTATAATAACATGCCGAGAATTTGGTTGGCAACTTTTCCAAAAGATGATCGTTTATATGGTAGAGTTAATAGAGCATCTTTTATGACACGGGAGGGAATCTCTTTATGAAGCAAAACAAATATGATGAAGCTGAGTTTTTCGGCAATTACAGTCAGATGGCTCGATCTACCCAAGGGTTGGAGGCTGCTGGCGAGTGGCATGAACTGCAAACGATGCTGCCTGAATTAAAGGGCAAGAACGTATTGGATCTGGGGTGCGGCTTTGGTTGGCACTGTCGATATGCACGTGAGCAACACGCTAGTTCTGTGGTTGGCGTGGATTTGTCTGAAAATATGTTGCAACGTGCACGCGAGATGACGGATGATCCTCAGATCGAGTACCAGCGTATGGCGATTGAGGATATTGATTTTGCACCCGGACAATTTGATGTAGTGATCAGCTCACTGGCTTTGCATTATATCGAGCGTCTGGATCAGGTATACGCCAAAATCAATGCATGTCTTGTTCAAGGAGGTACGTTTGTCTTATCTGCGGAACATCCCATCTTCACGGCGCGGGCGGAGCAGGACTGGCATTATGGAGCTCAAGGTGAAATACTGCATTGGCCTGTGGATCATTATCAAGAGGAAGGGCAGCGGGTAGCGAACTTTTTGAATCAGGACGTGGTGAAATATCATCGGACGATGGCGACTCATCTGAATGAATTGATTCAGGCTGGTTTTGTCATTCAACAGGTAGCCGAGTCCAAGCCATCTCCTGAGATGATGGAGCAGGTTCCCGGTATGCGAGACGAGAATCGTCGGCCGATGTTTCTGATGATTGCCGCGGTTAAGGCTTGAGCAGTAGCTTCGGCGGTATCAAAATGAAGTTTATGGGTTTTATACTCGATAGACCAGCGCGTTCAGTACATCTGGACTTTGCTGGTTTATTTTATTTTGTAGGAGAGGGAGAAGAAATAAACCGTTTGGGAACCAAATCCGAATGGACGTAGTCTTATTAAGTGAGGTGAACATCAGTTGGACTATCAATATCTGGCACACGCTCAGACGATCGACAATTATACACTTAGCAGCATGATGGATGAGTACGGGAACGATGTATGGAACTACGCGTACTTTCTGACCAAAAGTACAGAGCAGGCGGATGAATTGTCACAGGAAGTGTTTATCCGGGCATATTCCGGGATCGCCCATTTTCGAGGAGAATGCTCATTGAAGACATGGCTGCTGACCATCACTAGGAACACGACATTTACATACCGGAAATCCAGATTTTTTCGCAGCAGTTTATGGGGAGAGACACTGCCAATCCCCACGGAACAGGGGAATACGAGCATGGGTGAGATGAAGCCTGAAAAATGGGTTCACCCCTCTGCCGAAGCCGAGGCGATCAGCAGGGAGCACATTCACGAAATCTGGGACATCATCATGGCTCTGCCGGACAAATTCCGGGAATTGCTTTTGCTGCATCTGAAGTATGAGCTTAAGACGAGTGAAATTGCGGAAATGCTGGGCATCAGCGCGGGCACGGTCAAATCGCGACTGTCCAGAGCGAAGGCCAAAGTACGGAAACAGTGGGAGGAGCGAAGTGAATGAAACATATGGATGACGAATGGGAAAAAGTAGTCAAACAGGAGCCGTTTGCGGCGTCTCCTTTTACCGAGGAGCATAAACAGAACGTACTTCGTCAGGTAGCCTGGCTCAAATCGGGATCTGCACAGAAAATGAGTGATGTTGGGGATAAGTCCGCCGAGCAAAACACCCTGCCCAATCAACACAGACGCCGTCTTCGCTCCCGCAGAGCTGTTATTGCGTGCACGACGATTGCAGCCGTGGCAGCGGCGGTCATTCTCTGGAACGGACAGATTGTGGAGCCTGTAATTGAAAAAGTATATCCCACAGCAGCGCTGCAATATACCGATGATGCCGGCATGAGCCTGCTCACTGACAAGATGAAAAAGAATGTAGCCGTCACGATGCGAGACTATCTTGGCAAACAATTACGTATAACCAAAGTGCAGGACCTGCCTGTCTCTGGAAGAGTCTCCGTCGAGGCTGGAAAAGAAGGCGATGCAGAATATGCGTTGATCTGGCTTGATGCGGCAACAGGCAATCTACGTGAGGTACAGATGAGACGGGAGATGGCATCTAATGAGCTGGAGCATCGTTATTTGCGCCAGATTCCTTCACTGCTTCAAGGCATTGGTGGGGACCCTGCGCTCACACCAATATCAGCCAATCGATATGTGGGAATGAAGCAGGGCGAATTGGAGCCGAAATCGTATACTACACTTACGTTAGAGAATAAAAAAAGCTATGGAGAGATTATTTGGTTACAGGATGAAGCGATCTCCGTTTCAGGTGATCTCGATCCTGATCAAGTTTCCCAAACTGCTTTGGCAAATGCAGAGGATTCCATTGAGGCGTTTTCTGGCAAAACTGCTCCCGATCTGACGAGCATACACCGGACCAAAGATGATGAGAATGGTAAGGATACATTTACTTTTAATTTTGGAGATCGTTATTTTGTGCAAACAACTGAAGGAAAGTCAGGTTTAAGTTATTCCGTTATGAATGCGAAGTATAATAGAAAAGAATTGAATACTATGGAAGAAATGGAGGCTTATCATAAGGAACTGCTTGAAATGAAAGAATCCATCCTTAGGGAAAAGGCAGCACCTATAATCAAGAAAATATTCAATGTTGATCTTCAAGCATATAAACTCCGTCGTATGCCGGAAACGCTCGGAATCGTTTCATTTGAACTTGAATCTACCACAGATGCCTTTCAGATTGAGTACAATGAAGATGCTCGTATCACAATGATCAAGCGGGATACTCTCTAAGACTTGATTTCATATGGTACAATCAATTTAATAGATGATTGGAGCATAAGGAGCATACCGATGAAATATTTAGTGAGTTCATGTCTTGCTGGCGTAGCCTGCCGTTACAACGGAACAGCGAGTCTGGATGCAAAGATTCAGGAGCTTGTGGAGCAGGAACAGGCAAAGATGGTCTGCCCGGAGCTGCTTGGAGGATTTTCCACCCCGCGGGAGCCAGCAGAAATTATCGGCGGTACGGGTAAGGATGTGCTGGCAGGTACAGCCAAGGTAATTGAGAAGAGTGGCAATGACGTCACGGATCTGTACATTAAAGGAGCCTATCAGACACTTGAATGGGCGCAAAAACTGGATGTCACCTGTGTGGTGCTTAAAGAATTCAGTCCTTCCTGCGGTACACAGATGATCTACGATGGCAACTTTGCCAACCACAAAGTCGTGGGCGAAGGGGTTACTTCTGCTTTGCTGCGGCAAGAGGGATTTACGGTTATCTCGGAAAATGAGTTCATGGAACAGTTGTAATTGTCGTAATCACAATAATCTCTGATACGAATTACAGGTAAGTCGCCTTGGGGAGCAGCAGATCCATGGCGACTTGTTTTTTTGTTACAACAGGGCATGCACTTGATTATCGAAAAAACCTTGTTAGAAATAATAGTTACTTTTATATACTAAGAAACATTATTGTGCGTACTTTTATATTTTGATTATAAACTCTAAAATAATACTCAGGTATTCAAGTTCAGACCATAAACAGGAACATAAACAAGAAAAGGATGTGCAGATCATATGGAATTCTCGGCAAAAGCCATTACGAAAGAAAATATTTTGAACGCTTACTATTTTCGGCATGCAACCAAACAGTTTGATGCTTCACGTATCATTTCGGCTGAAGATTTTGAGTTTATTCTAGAAACGGGACGGTTGTCGCCAAGCTCAATTGGTTTGGAACCATGGAAATTTCTGATTGTGCAGAACCCGGACTTCCGTAAGCGTCTGTCCGAAGTTTCTTCCGGGGCTCAGAAACAATTGGCGAAGGCAAGCCATTTTATTGTCATTCTGGCGCGGTCTGAGGCGAGTTATAACTCGTCTTACGCGGAATATATGCTGAAAGAAATCAAGGGCATGCCGGATGACGTATTTGAGCTGACCCGTGAAGCTTATGGCAAATTTCAAAAGAACCAACGAATGCTTGAGAACCCGCGTACTTTATTTGACTGGGCGTCCAAACAGACCTACATCGCTCTCGGTAATATGATGACTGCGGCAGCGCTGATTGGTATCGATTCCTGCCCAATTGAAGGGTTTAGATATGAAGACGTACATCGTATTCTGGAAGAGGAAGGTTTGCTTGAGGATGGACAATGGGATGTTTCCGTCATGGCAGCCTTCGGTTATCGGGCGGAAGATCCGCCACGCGAGAAATCCCGTCAGCCTTTGGATAAAATCACGCAGTGGATTGATTAAGCTTATCAGTCCATGCTGGAACAAGTAAAAGAAACGGTCAGCACCAAGTTCTAAACGTATTCACTTGTATTTATTGGCAGGCCGGTTCGTTCGTTGAATTGGTCTGTTTGGTTTGCAAAATGAAAGAAAGGCGGTATAATCTTACCCATGGAACCTATACTCATATTCAAAGCATTATCCAACGAGACACGTCGACAGATTCTGTTGTGGCTCAAAAACCCGGAGCAACACTTTCCACCGCTGGAGTTATCCCAGCATCCGGATGCAGGAAAGAGCGGCATATGTGTTGGAACGATTCAGGTGAAGGCCGGACTGGCTCAATCCGTCATATCCAGCTATCTGCTGACCATGCTCAAAGCCGGGTTGCTGATCTCTGAGCGTAGGGGACAGTGGACGTATTATCGCCGGAACGAAGAAACCATTCGTCAATTTGCCGAGTACGTACAGCACGAGCTATAAGCCGGACGCCGAGACGGAAGCAAGAATGCAGGTGCAGGCGGGTATTCCGTCCGGATGTAAACGGCTAGAGGAGCAGCTCTGTGACATCATTTTTTTGCGCTTTTACATCTATATATCTGGATATACAAAAATAAAAATATGAACAAAGAGGAGAACTTTCTATTATGTCTACCGAAAACACAGCTTCATCCCATAAAAAACTTATTAACGACGTTAAATTGTCCATACTGGATTTGGCTCCTGTCGTAGTAGGTGCCACACCTGCGGATGCGCTTCGCAACAGTCTGGATCTTGCTCAGCACGCAGAGCGTTGGGGATATCACCGTTACTGGGTAGCGGAACACCACAACATGCCGGGCATCGCTTCTTCCGCGACCTCGGTTGTCATTGGTTACCTTGCAGGTGGAACGAAGACCATTCGTCTCGGATCAGGCGGAATCATGCTGCCTAACCATGCGCCGCTTGTTATTGCCGAACAGTTTGGCACGTTAGAGTCACTGTATCCAGGCCGTATTGACCTTGGGCTGGGCCGTGCACCGGGAAGTGACCGACGTACGTCTCTTGCTTTGCGAAAAGATCTGAACAGTGGTGAAGATTTTCCCGAATTGCTGGCTGAACTTAGAGCATACTTCGATGCTTCTGCTACATCGTATCACGCGCCTGTTCGCGCTGTACCCGGTGAAGGGTTGAATATCCCGATTTACCTGCTCGGCTCCAGTGATTTCAGTGCTCGTCTCGCCGGACAGCTGGGATTGCCGTTTGCTTTTGCCAGCCACTTCTCACCGGATTACACCCGGATTGCACTTGAAACGTATCGGAGCAGCTTCCAACCATCCGATTACTTGAAGGAACCCCATGTTATTGTGGGTGTAAATGCTGTCGTGGCGGATACCGACGAAGAAGCAGCATGGCTTGGCACAACGATGCAGCAGCAGTTCTTGAATATTATTCGTGGCACAACCGGATTGGTGCAGCCACCAGCCGATATGGAAGGCAAATGGACAGATCGTGAGAAAGCTGGTGTAGAGCAGACGCTAAAAGCAGCTGTGAACGGTTCTCCAGAGACCGTGCGTGGTCAACTGGAATCATTTATTGCTCAGACCCAGGCGGATGAGCTGATTATTACGTCGATGATCTATGATCATCAGGCACGCCTGCACTCGTATGAGCTGATCGCTCAACTGGCGGGAAAAGCATAAACAAAAGCATAAACTCAACAGCGGACGTGAACAAAAGGCTCGCATGCCGCTGACATATTAACGGTTTGTCTCTTCGGAGGCGAGCCGTTTTTTGGTAGGGAAATTATTCAAAGGAGTTGTATGGGGCAGAAGGTTCTTTTTAGGGTAAAATGAACTTACCGGTCTAATTTGAAACGGTTAAACAGCGCCATACGTATAAACTCAATGTGTTATACATATGTTGGCTTGTACAAGCAACTTTATGCGCAGTCAAGAAACATGCAGGTTTACAGCTTATGCTTTTGATAAAGGATACATAAGAGAGGAAGACACGCCTATGGAGCAACCCGAGCAACCCCGCATTTGGTCGGATCGGTTTAAGCGATTTTTTTTGAATAATAAGTTTGTCCTTTTTCTGTTAATTCTGCTGCTGGTAGGACTGAACGTGATGGTTCTTACCAAAGTATCCTTTGTTTTGCACCCGCTCGCGGTGCTGATCAAGACGATTGTGCTGCCGATTATTCTGTCGGGTATTCTCTATTACCTGCTGAATCCGATTGTGGATGTCATGGAGAGATGGAAAATCAAACGTGGCTGGTCCATTCTGATCTTATATCTGGCTATCGGGGGCATCCTGACAGTCGTGGTACTGGCCGTCATTCCGGTCGTACGTAACCAGATTACGAGTCTGATTGAAAATTTTCCAACGTACAGTGAGACGGTCAAACAGCAGTTTGAGCAGCTTACGGGCAGCAAGCTGTTCGGTCAGTTCCAGGAGACAGTCAATTTGAATTCTCAGGACTGGTGGGGCACGATTTCCCAGAAAGCCACTGACATTCTGAACTCAACCTGGAACAAATTGGGCGGATTCCTCGGAGCGTTCACCGAGACGGTGCTGTCCATTGTAACGGTTCCGTTTATCCTGTTCTATCTGCTGAAAGACGGCAAGAAGCTTCCATCGAAAATTCTGTCTTTCCTGCCAATCAAGAGTCGTACAGGTGCAATGCATGTGCTGGAAGATATCAATCACCAGATCAGTTCGTTCATTCGTGGACAGATTATTGTTAGCTTCTGCATTGGTATTCTGCTCTACATCGGTTATATGATTATTGGTCTGGACTATGCGCTGATTCTTGCGATTATCGCATCGTTCACGAGTGTTGTACCGTATCTGGGACCTGCGATTGCGATTACGCCTGCGTTGATTGTTGCTCTGGTCACTTCCCCGGTGATGTTGCTGAAGATGGTAGCGGTGTGGACGATCGTGCAATTAATTGAGGGTAAATTCATCTCACCTCAGATTATGGGCAAAACGCTCAAAATTCACCCCATCACGATTATCTTTGTCATTCTGACTTCAGGTAATCTGTTCGGTGTAGTGGGCATTCTGCTGGCTGTTCCGGGATACGCAGTGCTGAAAGTATGTGTGTCGCATATCTTCAACTGGTTCAAGGAACGATCCGGTCTGTATGATCCGAAAAATAACAATCTACTGTAACCGAAGTGGGCAAGCCCGTAGCTAGAGCATGATAAACTTCTTTTTCTGGCAAAACGGTGCCCTAATTCAACAGAACCCCCGTCCATCGGCTAACAGCCGAGAGGCGGGGGTTCTGTTGTGTGAACAGGCTGGCTTGATGCCTAGCCATGTTTAATATGTTGAAGCGTCTGCAGGAAAATCTGCTCAATGTGTGTATCATCCAGAGAATAATACACGGTCTTGCCTTCTTTGCGCCGCTTGACAATCCGCATGTTGCGGAGTGATCGCAGCTGGTGCGAAATGGCCGACTGTCCCATATCGAGCAGCACCGTCAGATCGTGCACACATAATTCCTTCTGCAACAGCGCATCAATAATACGAAGCCGTGTCGGGTCGCTGAAAGCCTTGAACCAATCAGCCATCTCGGAAGAGGTATCGCGATCCATGAGAGAAGCACGAATGGTCTGCACGTCAGCCTCTGTTCCAGAGCAGGCCGCGTCGCATTCGGCTGGAGCTTTAACCGGTTGTTCCATTTCCTATCACCACCTATATTAACTCAACCTTTGATTTGATCAAATGTTCTTCGATAAGCCTATTATATCCAAAAAACGTCTAAAGCGAAATGATTACTATTAGCATATTCTGTATGAAAAATCAACCGGAATTGTTGACACTCATGTTTAAGCGTGCATATAATAGGGTTAACAAAACATATGAATGATTGCTCATATATTGATTTTAACGTAAAAATTACGAATAATAATATTGATTTACGTACTGCAAAGGGGAGAGTTCACATGGGAACCGGACAGGAACAGGTGAAAAGGGAACTGCTGCTGGATGGATTGGATTGCGCGAACTGCGCATTGAAGATTGAGAATGGCGTCAAAAAAATTAAAGGCATTTCCGATTGCTCAGTCAATTTTGTGACCAAAACCTTATCCATGCACACCACATCCGATATGGATGAGCAGGTGGTGGAAGAAGCGAAGCGCAAAGTACTTCGGCTGGAGCCGCATATTCGTATTTCGGAAAAAGGTAAATCATCACAAGGCAGTCGTAGTTCTGCAGATTCAATAAACCAAGCTAACGGCAATGTGCACGCACATGCAGGTAGCGGAGCTCACACGCATGAGCATACTCCGAGTGGGCACGATCATGCTGGTCACTCCCATGACCATGACCACGGTCATCATCACGGAGCCCAAGATCACGGTCATGATCACGGTCATGCGGACGGTCACGATCATGACGATGCGCATGCCGGACACTCACATGAACATGGCGCTGGGCAGACAAAGGTGCTGCTTGCACGCCTGGCGGCAGGCTCCATTTTGGTAGCAGCCGCGATCTGGTCTCCGCTGGAAGGCTGGGCGCAGCTTGCACTCTATGTTGTCGCTTATCTGATCGCAGGGGGAGATATCGTTCTCCAGGCGTTCAAAAATATTATTCGCGGTCAGGTATTCGATGAATACTTCCTGATGTCCGTGGCCACCATCGGTGCTTTTGCCATTGGTCAATACCCCGAAGGTGTTGCGGTCATGCTCTTCTATCAGCTAGGTGAGCTGTTTCAGGGGCTGGCGGTTAATCGGTCAAGGAAGTCGATCCAGTCGCTGATGGATATTCGCCCGGACTATGCCAATATGCTGATTGGCGCGGGAGAAGAGACCAAGCGAGTGTCGCCGGAAGAAGTACGTATTGGAGACCGCATCTTGGTTAAAGCGGGTGAGCGAGTACCTCTGGACGGGATTGTTAAGGCAGGTCGTTCCATGGTGGACACTTCCGCTCTGACAGGTGAGTCAGTTCCGCGTGAACTGGAACCCGGTAGTGATGTACTGAGTGGTTTCGTGAACAAAAACGGAATGTTAACTATCGAAGTAACAAAAACTTTTGGTGAATCCACGGTATCCAAAATTTTGGATCTGGTGCAGAATGCGAGCAGCCGCAAAGCCAAAACGGAACATTTTATTAGCAAATTTGCCCGTTATTATACACCGGTTGTCGTCATTCTCGCCGCGTTGATTGCGCTCGTTCCACCATTGGTGCTCGGTGGTGCGACATTTGCCGATTGGATCTATCGTGCACTGGTCTTCCTCGTGATCTCTTGTCCGTGTGCGCTGGTCGTTTCCATTCCGCTTGGTTTTTTCGGCGGTATCGGAGCTGCCTCGCGTAACGGTATTCTCATCAAAGGAAGTAACTACCTTGAAGCCTTGAACGATGTCAAAGTCGTTGTTTTCGATAAAACGGGTACACTAACTAAAGGTGTTTTCAAAGTAACAGCTATTCGCCCTGAAGATGGGCGTAACGAAGATGAATTGATGGAGCTTGCGGCAATTGCCGAGGCTCATTCCAATCATCCGATTGCTGAATCCATTCGCGCAGCTTGGGCAAAAGATATCCGGACCCAAGGTGTGGATGATTACGATGAGGTTGCAGGGCATGGCATCAAGGTCAGTGTGGATGGACGTGAAGTACTTGCTGGTAACGCCAAATTGATGGAACAGACAGGTATCTCCTACACGACTCCACAAACCGTAGGCACAGTGGTGCACGTTGCCGAATCGGGTTCGTATGTCGGTCACCTGATCATTGCCGATGAGGTTAAGGATGATGCAGCGGCAGCCATTCAGGCACTCAAGAAGCTAGGTATCCGCAAAACAGTGATGCTGACAGGGGATGCCAAGGCTGTTGGTGAAGCTGTAGGGCGTGAGCTGGGTGTCGATGAAGTATACGCTGAGCTGCTGCCACAGCATAAAGTCGAACAGTTGGAGCGTCTCGAAGCTGCCAAATCACCGAAGGAGAAAATGGTGTTTGTCGGTGACGGTATTAATGATACACCTGTGCTGGCTCGTGCCGATGTAGGTGTAGCAATGGGGGGACTCGGTTCGGATGCCGCGATTGAGGCGGCAGACGTTGTCATCATGACGGATGAACCATCCAGACTGGCAAGTGCGATCCGAATTGCAAAACGGACACGAACCATTGTTTGGCAAAATATCGGTTTTGCGTTGGGTGTCAAAGCGATCTTCCTGCTGCTGGGTGTGTTCGGAATTGCCACCATGTGGGAAGCGGTATTCTCTGATGTAGGGGTGACCGTACTGGCTGTCCTGAACGCCATGCGTGTACTGCGCGTGAAGGACATCTAAGTTTTACGAAACGATCCGGACGGCTCTTCGTATATACGTAGAGCCGTTTTTTTGTTTTAATATCTGTGGTGTATTTTTAATGGAGTTAGGGGAGAACATTGTGGCAGGAGCAGTAGTTGGGATTATATGCGGAGTGTGCTATTTCATTCTGGGATTAATGGTGTACAAAAAGCCGCCGAAAAGGATTAATGGCGTTTATGGTTATCGTACTCCGCGAGCAATGAGTCATCCTGAGTTATGGGAAGAAGCGCAACGTTATAGCGCCAATCTGATGATGCAGTTTGGTGTGATTATTACGGTATTCGGCATAATCGGTTTTTGGCTTACGGATGTACGAGCTTTGGTTCTAAGTCTTGTGGCTATAGGATTCTATACATTCAGGCTGTTTACCAGAGTCGAAGGCCGTTTGAAGCAAATGCAGCGTGTCCAGCAACAGGAACAGAAGGAGCAAGGCGCTTAGAGGCACAATGTGAAATCGCACCTGAACGAAGATCCGCGCGAGCGGATCTTTTTTGCATCTTATAGAGGCGAAGGATAACAGAGATCTGCTTTTAACAACGTGTTGTAAAAATTACCACTGCAATAATTTATTCTTGTTTGAGACATACTACATGTTCAAGTCCAAAATCTAACGTTGACGTTAACGTTAATAATATATATAATTATGTACATAACATTATAGACATATTGAAGTGAGGTGAAGGAAATGAGTTTATATAAAATCGATGACGTAGCCAAGGAATGTGGTTTGACCAAGCGTACCATTCGGTATTACGAAGAGATCGGTGTTATGCCTTCACCTCAGCGGACGGACGGTGGCACACGATTATACACCCGGGAAGATATCGATTATCTCAAAAAGGTGGTTCGGGCGAAGGAAGTGCTTGGTTTCTCGCTTCAGGAGCTACATACCTATGTGGCAACGGCGGATGCGCTGAACGAACAGCGTTTTGACTACCAACAGACCACTGAGGTGAGAGAACGGATCGAGAAGCTCACCAAGATGGAAACGACGTTGGATGACCAGCTGCAACTGATCGAGCAGAAACTTCAGAGTATTCACGCCGTTCAGGAGGAACTAGAGGAATTACGTGAACGGGTTCAGAACGGCATTCGACGATTAGAAGGGCACGAGAATGAGACATAATTAGTATTTCACGATAAGCACCGGGAGATCCGGTGTCATTTGTGCCGTTTTCTTTCCTATATTTCTGAAAAAAAATGAGCATTTCATTGTTTTTCACAATTTATTTCACAACATAAATCATGAACCAGGAGGAATTACGTATGAAAAGAGAACCCTCATTACCTGATGAATTGCCGTCATCCCGTGGAGGTCTGTTATCCCAGCCCAGAGCAGTATGGGCAGTAGCCTTCGCCTGTATTATCTCCTTTATGGGTCTGGGATTGGTTGACCCGATTCTGCCTGCGATTGCCGATCAGCTGCATGCCTCCAAAAGCCAAGTATCTTTATTGTTTACAAGTTATAACGCGGTTACTGGGGTAGCCATGCTGATTACAGGTGTTGTATCCAGCCGGATTGGTGTGAAGTGGACACTGCTCAGCGGGATTTTGCTGATCATTGTTTTCTCTTTCCTCGGAGGAACCTCTGACACTGTAGGTGCGCTCGTCGGTTACCGTGGTGGTTGGGGACTAGGGAATGCCCTGTTCATCGCAACTGCATTATCCGCTATTGTAGGACTGTCCACTTCGGGGACAGCCAAAGCGATTATTTTATACGAAGCAGCGCTTGGTCTGGGGATTGCCGTTGGTCCATTGCTCGGTGGTGAACTGGGTTCCATCTCATGGCGTGGCCCGTTCTATGGTGTAGCTGTTCTGATGGCGATTGCTTTTATCAGTATTACGTTTATGCTGCCTAAGATGGCCAAACCGAAAATGCGTAGTTCCTTGTCCGATCCGTTCAAAGCTCTGGGTTATCCTTCACTGAAAACATTGGCGATCACGGCCTTCCTGTATAACTTTGGTTTCTTTACCTTGATGGCTTATTCACCTTATGTCATGAATCTGGATGAGCACGGACTAGGTTATGTATTCTTCGGTTGGGGTCTGATGCTGGCGATCACGTCTGTCTTTGTCGCACCAAGACTGCAACGTCGATTCGGATCCGTTCCTTCCATGAGCGTTATGCTGACCCTGTTCGCCATTGATCTGCTGGTAATGGCGGTGGGTACGGTAATGGGATCATCCACAACGGTTATTGTGGCCGTTATCGTTGCCGGGATTTTCCTCGGGATCAACAACACGTTAATTACAACGGCAGTTATGGAAGCTGCCCCAGTGGAACGTTCTGTGGCCTCGGCTGCATACAGCTTTGTCCGGTTCCTTGGAGGTGCGCTGGCACCTTGGCTTGCTGGTAAATTGTCCGAGTGGTTCCTGCCGGAGACACCGTTTTATTTTGGCGCATTGATGGTTCTGATCGGGGTCGTTGTGCTTCTGGTACGCCGCAGACATCTGCGCGATATCGATGCTGCCATTACGCATTAATGAACAGGAGGAATGTAAAATGCTGAAACGAATATTGGTTGCTGTCGATGGGTCGGATCATGCACACAAGGCTTTGGAGCAAGCCGTTGTTCTGGCAGAAAGTATGAAACAACCGGCTTCCTTGATGATCGTGCACGTTAATCCTTCGATCTCGCTGAATGAGCCCGCACTGGGTGTGGATCTGGAAGCACGGATCGCAGAAGAAGGACAGCATATTATACAACCTGTTAATGAATTGTTGGCCGATCGTTCTGTTCATTATGAAACGTTACTGATAGCTGGTGATCCCGTGAATGAGATCTGCCGAGTAGCGAAGGATAGAGACTGTGATCTCATTGTGATGGGGACGGCGGGGAAAAGCATGCTCGCTGAGATCGTCGTGGGCAGTGTCAGCCACGGAGTTTTGAAACATGCAGCATGTCCCGTAATGACTGTGAAATAGTGGTATGACTTTCTTGTGTTGATGATGCTAAAGTGGTGTATAAATAGGTATGGGAAAACGCTGCGTTAAACATGAATGGAGGATACAACTATGAAAAAACAACATCTGTTCATCGGGGGCAAGCCCACCGAATCAGTAGACTATATAGCACTTCAGGCACCATACTGGAAAGAAACACTGGCAGACGTATCCTCGGCGACAGCTGAGGAAGTGGAAGCGGCGATTGCCGCCGCAGTTCAGGCGGGCAAAGAGATGCGCAGAATGCCTGCCCATCAGCGTGCAGACATCCTTTACAAGCTGTCCACCCTGCTGGAAGAACGGAAGGAAGAAGCAGCACGGATCATTGCGCTGGAGGCAGCAAAGCCGATTACTGCGGCACTCGCCGAGGTTGACCGTACGGTGGAAACGTATCGTTTCGCCGCAGAAGAAGCCAAGCGGCTCACCGGAGAGACGGTTCCCATGGACGCAGCCAAAGGCGGTGAAGGACGCGTAGGCTACACGATGCGGCAGCCTTTGGGTGTTATTGGAGCCATTACGCCGTTTAATTTTCCGATGAACCTGGTGGCTCACAAAGTAGGACCGGCACTGGCAGCAGGCAATACGATTGTGTTGAAACCTGCGGAGCAGACACCGCTGTCCTCGTATTATATTGCCAATTTGCTTCAGGAAGCGGGATTACCGGATGGCGCATTGAATGTAGTGAGCGGTGACGGTAAAACGATTGGTGATGTGCTTGTAGAGCATCCTGACGTGGCCCATATTACGTTTACAGGCAGCCCGGCTGTAGGCACCAGCATTCGCAGTAAAGCCGGACTGAAACGCGTCACATTGGAGCTAGGGTCCAATGCAGCCGTCATTATAGACGCGGATGCCAATTTGGACAAGGTGGTACCGAGATGTGTGACCGGAGCTTTTACTTACCAAGGTCAGGTATGTATCTCGCTACAGCGGATATATGTGCACAGCGCTATCGCGGATGAGTTCATTCGTCGTTTTGCTGAAGCGGCCCAAAAAGTCGTGGTTGGAGACCCGTTGAATCCAGATACCGTTGTGTCTGCGCTCATCACATCCAAAGATGTACAGCGTACGCTGGATTGGATCGATGAAGCGAAGCAGGCAGGCGCTGAGGTGGCAACAGGCGGCGAAGCCGAGGGCGGCGTATTGCGTCCAACCGTGCTTGTTAACGTTCCGCGGGATGCCAAGGTGTCTTGTCAGGAGGTCTTTGCCCCGATCGTTGTCATTAATACGGTGGATTCGGTTGAAGAAGGCATCGAGCAAGTGAATGATTCCATCTACGGGCTTCAGGCGGGTGTGTTTACCAATGATATTCATACTGCATTGCATGCAGCGGACCACATCGAAGCAGGCGGCGTGATGATTAACGATATTCCCACTTTCCGTGTGGATCATATGCCTTATGGTGGTGTGAAGCAGAGCGGGATGGGACGTGAAGGTGTTAAATATGCTGTAGAGGAAATGACGGAATTGAAGTTTGTCATGTTTAACAAGAATTAAATATCCACTCCTAGGACGAGCGGGATTCGAGATAAAATAGAACAAGATGATCCTGTACCCGAGTTAGGGGTGCGGGATTTTTTTCTTTTCTACATTCAGCCCTTACCGTAAAAAAATACATAGCCTTTCTTTATTAACCCCGGGTTCACATCTGATGAGGAGGGTATAAATACTTATCATACCGCAAATGTACCAATTAGATGCCGTTCATATCACCGAAGCATTGTGTATCCATCCAGAGAAATGAACGGATTACTGGGGTACAGAATTGTTGGAAGTTTTATAATATCTCACTTAAATTTAAATAAAATGCAGTATGAACAAGCCTGAACCTAGGAGTTACAGGCCAGACAGGAGGTGTATTCAAATGGCATATTCCATGGTTGATGTATCCGGGATGTCCGGTGTAAGTCTGAGTGAATTGGGACAGTATGCGGAGACAGGTCTGCTGAATCCAGCCTTCGTTGGTCAAGACGAGGATATCTACTATGAGAAGCCGGAGCTGCTGAGACTACAGCAGATTCTGTTCTGTAAAGAAGTAGGCATGGAGGAGGAGGAGATCGGCCCCATGCTCAGGGATACTCCCCGTGACATGATCCGTATTATGCAGCAGCATCGGCTCGAGATGCTGGAGAAGGCACTTCATCTGCACGGAATGATTCAAACACTGGATAAAACCATCTCCTACTTACGTGGAGAGCAGGAACTGGATGAGTACGAACTGTACGCCGGGTTTTCCAACAAGGGGCGTCACCAGCTTCTAAATGAACCGACCTCTGACCAAGCGTCAAAAAATGACTATTCTGAACGGATGCAGACAGAGGACAGTCAGAAGTACAACGCCAATTCACCGGAGCAATCCACAATGCCTGATGGGCAGGAGATGAAGTCGAAGGAAGATTTTCTCGATTCACAGGCGAAGATTGACCGGATTCACTTGGACTTGCAGGGCGCTATTGAGGATGGGTTAGAACCCGGCAGCTCGGAAGTACAGCAGATTATTGGAAGACACCTGGATTGGATCAAGGATTATTACACCCCAACAGCAGAGATTTACCGGGATTTGGCCAATCTGTACGTCGAGCACAAAAATTTTCGTCAGATGTATGATGGCTACCACCCCAAGCTGGCCGAGTTTTTGCGAGATGGGATGATGATTAAAGCGGAACAGGATTTATCCTAGATGCATAAAGTATCTTGGGCGAGCAGAACATGGGTGTGAAGAAAAATAATCATAACAAAGAGCGCAGATCCTCTAGGAGGAGTGCGCTCTTTGTTATTGCATATCATCGTAAGGTCGATAAACCCTCCATCGGCTTAAGATGATATTTCAAGCAGTTAGGATAATTCCAGCTGCTCTGTAATTAGGCTTACCGCCTTTTCCAGGAAGACGCGGTCTTCATCGTCAAAACGGTTTTTGATCGGGCTGTCGATGTCGAGCACCCCGTACAATTCGCCGTTTTTGATAATGGGTACAACGATTTCACTGTTCGATGCGGCATCACAGGCGATATGGCCTGGAAAGGCATGAACATCTTCAACGACCATTGTACGCCGTTCCGCAGCAGAAGTGCCGCATACTCCGCGTCCAAGTGGAATACGGATGCAGGCAGGCAGTCCCTGGAATGGACCGAGTACAAGTTCTTTTCCATCATACAGATAGAATCCGACCCAATTGGTGTCGGTCATAAATACATTGAGCAACGCCGCAGCGTTTGCCAGATTGGCAATAGCGCTAGGTTCATCGCGGATCAGAGCACTTAACTGTCCCAGGACGGCGGTTTGCTGCTCGCTTCGTGTTCCTTCATAAGAAACAGCTTGAAACATGATGAATCACCCTCCCGAGCAAAAATGGTACTTATTTTCAAGATAGTGCAGAGCCTGCGGTTAGTCAAGCGGAGGATTTCGGAAAGGGCAGGTCAGGCATGAATATTCCTCCTGTTTCTCATCTTCCTGGGTGGGGTAAATACTTAGCAACCACGGCGGGCTACAACCCGGGAAGGAGCTTGGCTTATGCATGCAGAGGTACAGAATCTTTTTGTACGAATTCATCTTCTATATTTAGCTCAAAATCAGGATTTAACTGTTAGCGACGCATTGCCTCTATTGGAAGAACGGGGGTATCGCGTTGGAGAACGGGAGATCAAGCAGGAACTTGAGCATCTGACACAGGAAAACTTCCTGACCGCCCATGGAGATCAATGGAGCCTTACCGGGACTGGCATTGAGGAGTTTAAGGAAATCATAGCCGTGTTCGGCCGGGTTAGTGAGGAATTGCTGGGGACGGGCAAGAAGACGTCTACAGCCTGAAATTAAATTTGGATAAGGTATCCCGAAATAGGATGCAAACTTGAGTTGATCCATACGTACAACAAGACCGGGAGCGGAAGTGGCCCGGTTTTTTGACGTGATCATGATGACTGAACAGTTGCCATTCGGTGCAGGTTATGGTTAGATGGCTATTGAATATGAGGTCTGTGAGATAGATCGGATCGGAGAGTCTTTTCATGTACAAATGCAAAGGGAGAATTCCCGAATTAGAGACAGGGCGGTTGCGTCTGCGCAAAATGCGCCGCCGAGATGCTGCCCAGATGTTCGCTTGCTGGTCAGACCGGGAAGTGACCCGTTATATGAATTTGGCGCCCATGATCGGGACAAGTGAGGCTGCGGATATGATTGGGCTGTTGAACCATATGGCAGGAGAAGAGGAGGCGATTCGCTGGGGTATTGAGCTCAAGGAGACGGGCCAGCTCATCGGAAGTTGCGGATATAACACTTGGCAACTTGAAGGCGCATTCCGTGGGGAGATCGGTTATGAACTGGGGCGCGACTACTGGCGTCACGGTTATATGACGGAAGCATTTTCGGTTGTGTTACCGTTTGGGTATGAAACGATGGGTCTCAATCGGATTGAAGCGCTGGTTGATCCGCGCAATGTGGCTTCGGGAGAGTTTTTGACGAACCGCGGTTTCACGAGGGAAGGCCTGCTGCGTCAGGTGCAGCATACGTCTACCGGATATAAGGATATGGTGATGTATTCCCTGTTGTACGATGAGTTTTTGCGTAAGAGAGATAAATAGAGATTAGAACGACTTGAAGAGAGAAGGGTTTGTGTGAATACAACCGGAGGTTTGAACCGCAGTTTCATCCTGGCGGGATTGCTGCTGGCGACTTTTTTGTCTGCAATTGAAGGTACAGTCATTGGTCCGGCAGGGCCAACCATTGTCAGTGAGCTGGGAAGTGTGCAGCTGTTGAGCTGGATTTTCACTGCTTATCTGTTGACGATGGCTGTGAGCACGCCGATTTTTGGCAAAATCAGTGATCTATACGGACGAAAGCCAGTATTCCTGATTGGCTGTGCCTTATTCTTACTAGGCTCGCTTCTGTGCTGCCTTTCGCAGAACATGGAGCAACTGATTATTTTTCGTGCGATTCAAGGGATTGGCGCAGGTGCGGTTGTGCCTGTTACGTTTACGATTATTGGTGACATCTACCGCCTTGAAGAACGGGGCAAAATACAGGGCTGGATCAGCTCCGTGTGGGGCATTTCATCTCTGGCCGGACCGCTGCTTGGCGGGTATTTCGTAGACAATCTGGGCTGGCAGTGGATCTTTGGATTTAATTTGCCGTTCGGACTGCTGGCGATGTGGTTTGTGTTCCGTTATTTGAAGGAAGAAATGTCTCCGCGTACCGCGAAAATTGACTATATGGGTGCGTTGACCTTTACCGTTGGTATTACAGCATTGCTCTTTGTATTGTCCGCGGGTGGACAGTATTATGCCTGGAGTTCTCCTATTATTGTGGGACTGAGTATCGTAGCTGTTTTGTTTATGATTTTATTTTTTGTGGTGGAAAAAAGAGCCCAGGCCCCAATGGTACCTCTTCATCTATTCCGTATTCGGGACATCCGGGTGGCGAATATCGCCGGACTACTGACCAGTACCCTGATGATTGGCCTAACCAGTTATTTGCCACTATGGGTGCAGGGGGTTCGGGGCGGTAACGCGACTGAATCAGGATTGCTGCTTGCACCGATGTCTGTTGGCTGGCTGATTGGTAGTGTACTTGCTGGCCGTCTGCTAATGAAAATTGGATCACGCTTAACAGCGGTGATTGGATTAACCGGGATTGCCATTGGATCGGGTGGACTCTTCTTGGTCGGTGGAACATCACCCCAAGCCGTACTGTTTATTTTGACCTTTATTTACGGACTCGGCTTCGGATTTGCTTTTACAATATTCACGATCATTTCACAGTCGTCGGTTGGGTATAAAGAACGTGGATCTTCCACGGCCTTACATACCTTTATGCGTACGCTTGGACAAACCATTGGTGCAGCAGCCTTCGGCACATGGTTAAATTACCGAATTTCAACGTTGTCGAGCGAACAGCATCTGGCAGAGGCGGGGATTTCGGATGGGGACCTGAATCAACTGCTTGCTCCGCATACGGATGCCGCTCTATCGGATGACAAATGGGCGCTACTGCGTAACGTGTTGGAAGGAAGTCTGCATTCCTTGTTTGTCATCATGTTTGTCATTGCCATTATCTCATGGGTGACGACACTGGCCTTGCGCAAACGGCTAATCGTTCCCGAAGATGCAGATACTCCGCCACAAGCACAAGCTTCAGCGAAGTAAACGAAGTGAAAAGAAAATTCATTGGATTAGGGCAGCTGTTTCTTGGCTGCTTTTTTGTTTATTATTTTCTAGAAGGGATTATCTATAATTTACAATAATGGAATGGGAGGCGAGTTAAGATGAGTAAGCAATCGCTGCAATCATTCTGGTTAATATCCTTTTCAATCAAGCTTCTGGCAGTCATTATGACTTGCATTTCGCTCTCAATTGTTGTCGGACTCATGAAATATGTTCCCTTGGCAGAACGAGCGGAACATACATATTACTATCCCTTCTGGTATACATTGATCATAAGCATTCTTATCAACTTGGCTCTTCTTCTGTTTCTGACCCTGCCTTTATCGTTAATTGCGGACAGTGTGCTTGCTTCCCTGAAAATGAACAGATCTATATCCAAGGTAATAATTACAATCGTAGCTTATTTTCTTCTTGGTGTAGGTAGTGCGCTGTTGTTCTCCATCTTTGTGTACAGAATGCATGCCTTTCAGTATGCTGGCCCTTATCAATACGTAGTAACAACAACGTTTGTTTTTTTACTGTGGCAATCAGGTCTGGGATGGATCTTGAAAAAAATTCGTAAGCAGAAGCAGCAGACCAGCACAGGATAATATAGATATCTCATTTGGAGTAGGGGTGAGGGTGATGTTTCCCAATAATCTGAATTCGTCCAAGGAAGATGAAGCCAAAAGAAAGTACGAAGAGACTCAGAGAGAGATTGAGGGTCACAGCCGCTCAGGTCTGTCCAGTTACATTGTCGATTTGCTGATTGCAGGTGGATTGGTTGTCGCTGTCCTCACGGTGTTGATGTGGATTCTGTACCTTTGATTTGATTAATAAACAAATTCGAATAACCGGTACCGCCTATTAAGGCGAACCGGTTATTTTTAGTTTGGATCAGGTGATACGGGGCTGGCCTTAACCGTTTGCGGATAAACGATCCGCACCGAGTGCAAGCCTTTCCAACAGCTCAGAAAGCAATGTCTTATCATCTTCGCTCAGACCGCTGACAGCACGATCTATTTTGTGTGCGTAGCCTGGATAGATCTCATCCATCGTACGCTGGCCTTCTTCGGTCAATTCTACGAAAATGATGCGTCTGTCCTGCGGACAGTGTTTTCGATGTAAAAGTCCCTTTTGCTCCAGCTTGTCAATGACATAAGTGACATTCCCGCTCTGCAGCAGAAGCTGTGCACCGACTTGTTGAATAGGCTGTGCTCCTTTCATATATAACACTTCGAGCACCCCGTAAGCGGTGGGGTTGAAGCCATGCACTTTGCTTCCGGATACAGCGTGTTCATTCACGCTCTTAAATGTCTGGGCCAAGGTGCGGTACAGATGAAGAGAACGTTCGGTTCCGATTTCCTGTAATTCCAGCATACTGATCCCGCCTTTTCAGATTTATTGGAGTTGATGAATTTACATTTGACGATTCAAAGGTTCGCCATATTTCTATTGTAAGCATCTGTTTGCACGAAAAACATGCGATATGTCACAAGATTTGCATTTTTAGCAATTAAAATTTAATCATTTTTCGTATTGTCAGCATTCATGAGATTTGAAAATAAGTACTGAGAAAATCATCCTGAAGGCGCCGCGTCCTCTCCGTCTCTGGCAGGAGGTTGGAGCTCAGCCTGCTCTCTATAATAAATTCATATCATGAATGGGTTGAGGGCGGAGGAGAAGAATGATGGCAAATGGATTAACGATGCAGGAACGAAGACCCCTGAAGCACAATCGATCTTTTATCACTTTGATGGCTGCGCAGGCTATCTCCAATCTGGGAGACTGGCTGCACCTGCTTGCGATCCTTACGCTGGTGGGCATTCGCTGGAATGCCACGCCATGGGAGATTACGTTCACCACGCTCTGTGCAGCATTGCCTGTCTTACTTACAGGTCCATTTGCAGGGGCACTGGCGGACCGGGTCAATCGCAAGTGGCTGATGATCGGCGCAGACGGTGCGCGAATTGTGATCGTTGGAGGGCTCATTTTTGCGGATCAAATCTGGCATGTGTATGTATTGCTTATTCTCAAGTCTTTATTCGATGTGGTGTTCTCACCGGCCAAGAACGGCAAGCTTAAGGAGATTGTGCCGCAGGAGCAATTGGGGCAGGCGGTGTCCATCAGCTCGGTGATTGAACAGATGTCCAAAATTATCGGTCCGGCTCTTGGCGGGCTGTTGGTTGCCGCTTTTGGGATCACCTGGTGTTTCGTGTTGGATTCCGCGTCCTTTCTGATCTCAGGCATTATTTTGCTATGGATTCCTGGAGCACGAGTGATCCAATCTGTGAATCAGAACGTAGAACAAGTAAGGGAAGAGACAGCAGGTGTTGCTCCAGCAGGTAAAAAAGCTACGTTTATGAAAGATACAACGGAAGGCATCCGCATGCTCGCATCTCTTCCTCATGTGGGTACCTCTTTAGTCCTGCTTGCCTCAGCCCTTCTGTTTCTGCAATTTGCGGATTCCCAGACGGTAGTCCTGTTTAGGCAGCTTCCTGGTATTTCAAGTGATCTGCTCGGATGGTGTGTCGCGGCTAGCGGTGTTGGGACGTTAATTGCAGCGATGAGTGTTCAGAAGTGGAAGAAGGCGGGGCATGTAATTAAGATGGGTCTTGGAACATCATTGATGGGTCTTGTCATTGGTGGAGTAGGCATGATCGTAGGAGTATGGCCGCATGCTGGTCTTGGCGCTAATTTACTGCTGATATCGTTATTTGCCTTGGCAGGTGTGGGGGTTGGGTTTGCCATTGTTCCGTTCCAAATTCTACTTCAGGAGCAAACGCCTGAATCCATGACAGGGCGTGTGTTTGGAACGGTTGGTAGCATCATGACGGCCAGTAACATCATGGGTCCGGTGGTAGGTGGATTTCTGGTGACCTCATTCGGAGTTATTCCGGCTTTTATCAGTTCAGGCATTTTGCTGACGTTGCTTGGCGTGATTTATGTAGCGATTCGTAGGCGAAAAAAGAACGATATGGACGGGAGTCTTACAGCAAACTACATGATTACAGGTGAGTGAAACGAGTATGCAAATATGAGATTTTCACTGTAATATAAAGAAGCAGGGGTTCCGGAACCCCTGCTTCTTTTGTTTATTATAAAATTATGTTACCGCACGACTGAATGGTCCTTTAATATAGTTGCGATGCTTTCAAATGAGTGCTTCCCTCTGCAATATTGACCACGAACTCTACTGCAAATTGACGTTCCATTTGGAGATGGTAACCATTCAACATCAAAAACGATTTGGTCACGAGATAAGCTGTCCTTTTGTTCCCATTTTGAAAGCAGTGATTTTTAACTAAAGACTCTAATAAAGCACTAGTTTTTTCAAATATAGAAGGATAGGCATCTTCTCCAAACAAAGTTTGTTGGGGGCTATTTACAGCAGAGTCCAACAAAGAATAGTTCTTCACTCCAGCTTGTGCTGTGTCATTCATCCTCTTCAAAAACATCAAAAAAAGCTTCCAGTACTTCAGGTCTCACATTTTCAGGTATTTTCACAGTATGATCCAACTTAAGAACAAAAGCTTAAAATGATCAAACAATTCCTCACGAACTCGATTACAATATCAATAAAGAACCGAACAAGCACCTGACAGGACAGGGAGTGAATGATATGGAAATTGAAAACGAAGATACAGCCGCACAGGAGTCCATATTGGACGTACATATTACGGAAGCAGGATATGAGGCGGGTCAATCCACGATCAGGAACATCCGATTACACTTGGCGCCGGGGGAACTGGTGGGTATTATCGGACCGAATGGGGCTGGCAAAAGCACGACCATCAAAACATTGCTTGGCTTACTTGAGCATGCAAAGTATGAAGTAACCATTGGGGGAGATGGACGTTATGCCTATATCCCGGAACAACCTGTGTTTTACGAATATATGACCCTGTGGGAACATCTCGATCTGGCAGCGGCTGCCTATGAGATGGAGGAAGAGGTCTTTGTTGCCAGGGCGGAGGAGATGTTGGTTCGTTTCGGCATGGACCACGTTCGCAATGATCTTCCGGCCAGTTTCTCCAAGGGGATGCGGCAGAAAATGATGCTGATGATCGGCTTCCTGTCCTCGCCGGATGTATATATTGTGGACGAGCCTTTCATCGGGCTGGACCCACGCGCAACCAAGGATTTTCTGAAATTGCTGGACGATGAGCGCCGCCGTGGTGCGGGTGTCCTTATGTCAACGCATGTACTGGATACCGCTGAGCGAATCTGTGATCGTTTTATTCTTATTCATTCCGGGCGCTCTGCTGCCGAAGGAACATTGGACGAAATCCGTGCAGCCGCAGATTTGCCGGATGCCTCGTTGTTTGATTGTTTTGACACACTGACATCCTAACCGGGAAGGGGGGAGGAAGATGGAGACCTCTCGAGCATACACGCCACTTGGTTTATATAGACGCAGACGCAAGGAGCACTTCAATGAACAGTTAAAAAACCTGAAACTGGTAGTAGATTGGACGGTATGGGTATACCTGCTTATTCCGGGTCTGCTGTATTTCAGCGGATGGTACGTGAGTTTATGGTCCAAACCACTGCCCTCATGGGCGACCGGATTAACGCTGCCTACACTGACAGGACTGATCGACGTCATTATGCTTACAGGTGGAATTCTTATATTTGTAGAGGAAGCGGATGTGTTATTCCTGAAGTCGCGGTCGCTGTGGATGCGTACATTGATGAAACAAGGGATCTACCGGGCTTGCTTGCAGCATTTGGGTAAAATGATTGCAATTACGGCGTTGACTTCACCACTATGGTCCCGTGTGTATGACATGTCATTTATCCATATCGCACTAATAGCGATTTGGTTTGGCGCAGTAGCTTCATTCCAGGTCATTGTACTTCATATGACGAAAGTACGTTATACCGGATGGAGACGCTGGATTCGCATGATCCCTTTAGCAGTTGCCATGGGCATTATCACGATTGGAGTAACATCCTGGATGCATGGACACATCTGGATACTGCTTGCAGGTATTGTGGCCGCAATCCTTCTTCTGATTTTGGTTGGCCGATTGAGGCTGGAGATGAAGGGAACCTTTGAGGGCGATGTGCGTGAAGATTTACGAGAAAGGCTAAAGTTCACAGCCCTTTTACTGAGTCGATCTGTAACCAAACCGAAAGCACCACGCACCCGGACGATCATATTCCGCAAGCAGCGCAAGTTGCTGCGTCATCGAACGATCTCTAATCGGACAGCTGAGACGGCATTCAAAGCATTTTTTCGTAACTCCTCGACCATGAAATTGTACTTGCAGCTTGGCGGCCTTTCGATTGCTGCCGTTGCTTTACCACCTTTCCCGGTCAATGTAATCGTGTGTGGCTTGTTGGTCATCATGTTGAGCGTACTTTTCTATCGTTCCTGGGAGGTCTTTGCAACCTCGGAGTACGTTCAGCTTGTATCCTATGATTCCGAGGCGTTAAATCGTGCAGGTGTGACCATGGTACGGATGTTGTTCGTTCCGCTAGGGATTCTAATGGGATTTTCACTGGGAGCAGCCTGGCTAGGCTGGCTGGAAGGTATCGTTACGGCTGCGGCTGTCGTAGCATTCGGGCTGTTCGTCCTATCTATAACAGGCTGGATTCGTTACATCCGATCCGCTTAGTTGATATTCTTCCTTGTTCAGTAGCATATCAGATGAAGTAACTGACCATGCTATAGGAGACGGGTCTTACGATTTTGAAAGTAAGGGATCGGCTCTCGCAAGGAGGAAAAAATCATGTTGGATGATAGTGAACTTCAGGTACATTTTGCAGACAATGCAGCGTTGCTCGCGGCGCAGGCAACTTTGGAGGAACTTGGGTATAAGCCATACCAGTCAGGGCCGCTTGAATTGTACATTCCTACAGATCGACAGGATACGCTATCTGCTGTGGAAATCGTACAGTCACACGGAGGAATTGCGGTGTTTCTCTCCGAAACAGATGGATTGGATCAGTTTCAGAATATATCCATTCCGGCTCATCTCGTGAATGAAGATTGGAATGAAGGTTATGCGAGCGGAACCCAGGGGGGCAATCCCGAACAGGAGATGTCTAACCGGGATGAAGATCCGACATTCGATGATTCAGTGGATGGTTTCTCGGGCAGTGTGAAGGCGTAAATACAACAGGGGCAACGATGCTGCTTGCCTTGTTGGTGACAGTGATTCTGGATTGCATACATCTCAAAAAAACCTCGATACCCCGCCGATAGCGGGATGTCGAGGTTTTTTCATGCTCTTAATAAACTTACGTGATGTGGCCCCTAACTCTGTCCATCAACATCCTATGTTCAAGTCATGAGCGAGCGTTTTTATACTCTGCAGCATGCATGCCAGCCGTGTACCCCGTAGAGAAGGCAGCGGTAATATTATAGCCTCCCGTGTAGCCGTGAATATCCAAAACTTCACCGCAAAAGAATAGTCCCGGCAGCAGCTTGGATTCCATTGTTTTGGGGTATATTTCCTTTAAGTGGATTCCCCCACCAGTCACAAAGGCTTCTTTGAGAGAACGAGTTCCGTCTACGCGGAAGGTGAAATCTTTCATTAACCCCACTAATGCACTTAACATGCCTTTGGGGAAATGGTGAAATGTGAGGTCTTCGCTGATCTCTGCACGCTTCATCATCAATGGAATCATGCGCTCAGGAACCCATGTTTTGAGTATGTTTTTGACGGCCTTTCGGGATTCCTGCTCCAGCACCTGCTGAACCTGGGCTTCCAGAGCACCGGGGGACAGATCGGGGAACAGATCAATACTCATCGTGACCTGAGGGTTCCCAGATTTCATTTGCACCTTGCGAATGAACTGGCTGCAACGAAGCGCGATCGGTCCTGATACGCCGAAATGGGTGAAGATCATATCTCCGCGATGGGAGATAACCGATTTGCCTTTGGCATCTAGAACAGATAACCCGACATCTCGCAAGGACAAGCCTTGCAGTTCTTTGGATTGAATCCAGCTCTCGCCAGATACAATCGGTACTTCCGTCGGATACAGCTCTGTAATCGTATGTCCAGCCCCTTCAGCCCAAGGGTAGCCATCACCGGTTGATCCGGTTTGAGGAACTGATTTACCCCCGGTAGCGATAATAACAGAGCGTGCAAGTATCGTTGTACCAGAAGCTAGCTTCACGCCCTGCACGTGTTGACCGTTCTGAATTAATTCCTTAACCGGCTGTTTGGTGCGAATCTCTACCCCAAGGGAAACAATTTTACCAACCAACGCATCAACGACCGTTTTGGCTTTATCGGTTACCGGGAACATTCTCCCGTTATCTTCCTCTTTCAGGGCAATACCGAGATTTTCAAAAAACCGCATAATTCCCTGATTGTCCAGATTCTGAAATGAACTATATAAAAAGCGTCCATTGCCCGGAATATGCCGGATTAGTTCATCCGTCTCCTTGGCATTGGTCACATTGCAGCGACCGCCGCCAGAGATCCCGAGTTTACGGCCGAGTTGATCTCCTTTATCCAGCAGAAGCACCGAGGCTCCATGCTCGGCAGCGGCAACACAGGCCATGAGGCCCGCAGATCCACCGCCAATTACAATGACATCATACATGCATTATTACCCTCTTTTTTCATTGATTTTGTCTGTTTTCCGAAAACCCTGTCTACTCCTGCCTGTTTATGAAACAATACAAATGTATTAGCAGTTCTATTATGCAGTCTTAAGGGATATATTGTAATATACTGTCGCCTATGTTTTAATCAGAAATACATGAGGGAATGTGCAGGCAGAGGAGGGAGATGGCATTGTGGTTGCGTTGAAGGACATTCTTTTACAAATACTGCTTGCAGGAGCTGCGGTATTCCTGATTCCATTATTGCACTTGGGGCTCTCCAAGCAAGCGGTCGCCAAGGCAGGATATCATAGGATGGTACAGACCAGTTTTGCCGCGACCAGTGTGGTGAGCATGTTGCTATGTCTGCTTTTTGCCCACTATGGGAGTCCGGTGTCAGTTCCCATCTCCTTGGGCATTGTGCCCCTGACGCTAGTCATATTGTATTGCAGGCCTCGCATTGGTCTAACGCTGTCTCTTCTCCAGATACTCTTCTATTTTCTCTTTGCACATCCCTATAATCTGTACGGATTTCTACTTCAAACGGGCATCCTTCTCTATCCTATTGTATGGTTGTCAGCCAAACGATTCAAGCATTATACACGTTCACGCAAAATGGCAACAGTTATCGCCTTAATAACGGCAGAGCTGGTTGTGTCCAGTGTACTGTATATTCCATTGATGGAAAGCCAGCCAACATTCTCAATAGTACAGTGGGTATTGCTAGCCCTGGGATATACCATCGGTGCAGTTATTGCTGGAAGTCTTAGTATGCTCTGGATTGAACAGATGCAACATCACCGGGGGCTTGAGCAACATTTGTCTGAAGTTCATCATAGATACATAGCCGAAACGGAAAAGCTTAACCAAATTCTGAATGCTGTTCCTTTATCCATCGCAACCGTAGATAAGGAAGGGACCGTGCAGTTCGTCAATGATACGATGGAGCAAACGGCGCGGGATCAACTGCCTTGCACAACCACACCGGATTTGATTGGGCAACCAGCGAGTCAGTTTGTCGAACAAGCCCAGGCAGACAAGATGGAGAGCAGTATTCGTAAAGCCATTGTTCATGGAGAAGTGAGTGGGCTAACGGTGCGTTACGGTTCAAACGTGTTTCAATCCCGGACCGTTCCCATCTACGCGTATTCAGCAGAACTGCCAAGAGAGGCTATCGGAGCCATGTTGATCATTCAGGATATTACTGAGCTTGAAATGCTGCGGAGCGAGCTCGATAATGTGGATCGCCTCAGTCTTGTCGGCCAAATGGCTGCAAGTATTACCCATGAAGTAAGGAATCCGATGGCGGTTGTGCGTGGTTTTCTTCAATTAATGCAGGAAAAGAGTCCAGAGTCCCTGGATCACTATTACCGGATCGTTCTGGAAGAGCTTGATCGGGCGAATAGCATTATTAATGATTTTCTGTCATTGGCTCAGAATCGAATTGCCGAGAAAGAAGAATCCCAGCTGCATGATATCATCCATGAACTAAGTCCTTTGTTATGGGCGGATGCAAATTTGCGAGGTCAGAGTATTGAATTTATGCTGGCTCACAATGTGCCGAAGCTGCATCTGAATTCAAAGGAAATCAAACAAGTGGTACTTAATCTGGCTCGTAACGGGATGGAAGCCATGAATGAAAAAGGGGTACTTACACTTGAGACCCGGTTGGTGGATGACACCGTGGAGCTGTGTGTGCGAGATACAGGCCCAGGAATACCTAGAGTGAAGCAGGAGAAGCTGTTCGAACCTTTTTTTACGACCAAGGCCAAAGGAACCGGACTGGGATTATCCATGTGTCTGAGTATTGTTGAACGGCATAACGGAACCATTACCGTCGAATCGGAGGAAGGGCAGGGTACAACTTTCAAGGTTGCATTTCAACGCTGAACTTTAAGCATGTTTTGCCAAGGAATGAGACATAATATTGAAGGAGAAGCCTTTCCGCAGGCGGTGTTTGAACCTTGCTTTCATTGATTAGGGATGTATAATAGGAATAGCACAAAAGCATTTAATTTTTTAAATAATAGAACTCACATGTTTAAGGAGTGAAACCGAATGTCTATGTCATTTGATCAATACATGAAAGATATGGTTCAACCGATGCGGGATGATCTGACTCGTTTGGGAATTCAGGAGTTGCGTACTCCAGAAGAAGTTGAAGCAAGTTTGCCGGATGCCAAAGGAACCGCTCTGGTTGTCATTAACTCGGTTTGCGGATGTGCCGCAGGTCAATGCCGTCCAGGTGTATCCCAAGCACTTCAACATGATATTACACCAGACCACCTGTACACAGTATTTGCTGGTCAGGACAAAGAAGCTACAGCAAAAGCACGTGAATACTTTGCACCGTATCCTCCATCTTCACCTTCCATCGCTCTGATGAAAGACGGAGAACTCGTTCACTTTATTGAGCGTCATCAAGTGGAAGATCGTTCTGCGGAGGAAATTGCGGCTGAACTCACAAGTGTGTTTGACCGTTACTGCCGTTAATTAGCTCAAGCAACGCCCCGCCTTTCGGATGACCGATGCCGGGGCGTTTCATTTTGAGCGAATAGGGTTATTGAACCATTCGAACCTTTCAAAATGGACATCAAATTTCATTAATTTAGAAACGGGGTGTGTGAACGATGAGTTTGCAACAACAGATCATCGCTGAATTGAAGGTTAAACCAAGCATTAATGAAGAAGAGGAAGTGCGCAAGCGCGTGGACTTTCTCAAAACCTATGTGAAAAATGCCAATTCCAAAGGGTTGCTTATTGCAATCAGTGGCGGGATTGACAGCGCTGTAGCTACGGCACTTTGCAAAAAAGCAACGGACGAGCTTACAGCTGAAGAGAATAAGGAATACAAAACGCTGGGTGTATTCCAGCCTTACGGTGAGCAATCGGACATTGACCATAGCTATGCTGTAGCAAAAGCCTACGACCTGAAGCACGTTGTGGAAACCAACATTGAAGATGCAGTGAACGAAATCGCACTCGAAGTGGAACAAGGTTTCAAATCCATGGGTAGCCCGCGTCATATGACTCACCAAGGCAAAGGGAACGTGAAAGCGAGAACCCGTATGGTGATGCAATATGCTCTGTCCTTTGAGGAAAACCTGTTGGTTGTCGGAACAGACCATGCTTCTGAAGCCATTACGGGCTTCTACACCAAATGGGGTGACGGCGCCGTGGATATTACACCACTGAGCAGCCTGAACAAACGTCAAGTGCGTCAGCTGGCTGCGTATTTGAACGTGCCACAGGCCATTTTGGACAAGGCTCCATCAGCAGGACTCTGGGAAGGCCAGACCGATGAAGATGAACTGGGCATTTCGTATGAAGCGAACAGTGACTATCTGGAAGGCAAACAAATTGATCCGGCTGCACAGGAACGTCTTGAAGCATTCTACACACGTACCCATCACAAACGTAATGCCATTCCTGGCATCTAATATGGATTGCAAGCATGCCATGATCTGATATGGGCAATGCAAGTATCTGAACAGCAAAGAGTCACTGCATAAGGCAGCGACTCTTTTTGTTATGCAAGATTAGTTAATCCAAGTTGCGATCTGGCGAAGTGTTTCGGCGATCGCCTGCTCAAGCTGCTTCGTCGATTCCTTGAATGGATGCACAGTATTAAAAGTATGATTACCGCCGGGAATCTGGTGCCACGGGATATCCGGGCGAGCCTGAACCAGTGCGGCCGAGCCGTCACGCAGCCGTGTGCCGTCCTCTGTTCCCTGAATAAGTGCCACACGCAGAGGGGAAGAAGCCAAACGATCAATGATGGCGTAACGCTCCTTATGCACGTCCAAGTCTTCCAGAATGGACACGTCCAGAGGCATCTGCTGGCCAGTTCGCCCGTTCGTGACATGGCTGCGGCCCTGTGTGCGCATTTCTTCTTTTTGCTCAGGGGTAAAGAGATCCAAGTTGGTTACACCGTTCCAGGAGAGTACACCTGCAATCTGTTCGGGATGATCCAGCGCGTACACGAGGCTTACGCCTGCACCGCGGCTATGTCCAAGTAGAAATACCGGCAGTCCGTGGAGTTCTGGCTGTGTGGACACATAATCAAGCAGTGTTGCCAAGTCGGCAAGCTCCCGGCTGTACGTATTGACTGCAAACTTTTCAAGTTCAGAAAATTGCTCTAGATCTTCTCCAACTCCGTTGTGAGAGAAATTGAAGGTCAGGACGTGATAGTTCTCGCTTAGCTGGGATGCAGTGTAGGGGAACATGCCCCAGTCTTTGAAGCCTTTGTAACCGTGAGCTAGGATAATGATTCCTTGAGCGGGTTGCCGTGCAGTGAATATATTTCCGCGAATGACGGCATCTTCGCCTGCAGGCAGTTCAAATGCTGTGGACATATCTTATTCCTCCTAAAGTTTCTTCTATTCCCGATTCATATTTTAACATAAATGGTAATGTGGACGAAGGTACTCGCATCCATGCGCGCCTCCTGCTACAATAGAATACGTGTTCGGATAAGTTACGGATCAGATGACCGAATGGAGATCGTTTACAGCATAAAAGGTTAAGCGGGTGAAGCGTTAATGATATATGGCATTGGAAATGACGTACTGGAGATTGGGCGTATGCGCAGGCTGTTGTCAGGTCAACACGCCGAAGCGTTTATGAAGCGGATTTTAACGCATGCAGAGCAGGAGATTGCGGAGCATCGGGGAAAACGGATGGTGGAGTTTGTATCTGGTCGATTTGCAGCGAAGGAAGCTGTGTCCAAGGCATTTGGCTGCGGCATTGGAAGCATGATGAGTTTTACCGACATTGAAGTGCTGCCTGATGCGAAAGGACGTCCCGTTGCCACACTGTCTGATGAAGCGTGGGAACGACTGCAACTGCCATACGGCAAGCAGTATGATATTCACTTGAGTATTACTCACCAGACGGAGCTGGCTGCGGCCTTTGCTATTGTAGAGCAGATGGGGAAGACGTTGCCTGAATCTGAACAGTAACAATGTGGGAGAACGTGTGAAGAACGTAAGCATGGTAACAGGAGAGGACGGGAATATGGGTTTATTGGAACAGAAACGACATTTCAGTGTGAATTTGCTGGATTGGTATATGGTCAACAGACGGGATTTGCCGTGGCGTCGCCACAACAATCCTTATTTCACGTGGGTATCGGAAATTATGCTGCAACAGACTCGGGTGGATACGGTGATCCCGTATTTCAACCGTTTTATTGGGAATTTTCCGACTGTACAGGCTTTGGCTGAAGCACCGGAAGAAGAGGTCTTGAAAAATTGGGAGGGGCTCGGATATTATTCGCGTGCCCGCAATCTTCAAGCAGCTGCCAGACAAGTCATGGAGCTGCACGGTGGGGAGATGCCACAGGACAAGCAGGCAGTCTTTGCGTTAAAAGGGGTGGGCCCGTATACAGCCGGGGCCATTCTCAGCATTGCCTTCAACCAGCCGCAGCCAGCGGTGGATGGCAATGTGATGCGGGTCCTGTCCCGATACTTCCTCATTGATGAGGACATTATGAAGGGCAGCACCCGGGTGTTGATGGAAGAGCTCGCGGGAGAGCTCATTCCAGAAGGGCGTGCGCGTGATTTCAATCAGGCGCTGA
This sequence comes from Paenibacillus marchantiae, assembly GCF_028771845.1. Taxonomy (NCBI): domain Bacteria; kingdom Bacillati; phylum Bacillota; class Bacilli; order Caryophanales; family Paenibacillaceae; genus Paenibacillus; species Paenibacillus marchantiae. Next base: position 1,822,559 of record NZ_CP118270.1, read on the forward strand.
TGGAACTTGGCGCACTGGTGTGCACGCCCAAAGCGCCGCACTGCCTGACTTGCCCGGTCATGGAGCAATGTTCCGGCCGCATCGCCGGACGGGAGCTCACGCTGCCGGTCAAGACCAAGGCGAAGCCGCCGCGCCCTGAGCAGCGGCTGGTCGCCATTGTGGAGGGCCGCGGTGCTCATCGCGGCCGTGTGCTTGTGCGCCAGCGCCCAGCGACGGGCCTATTGGCCCGCATGTGGGAGCTGCCGCATGTGCTGGCGGCGCCCGCCGCAGCCGGCAAGGCGGCGGGGCCGCTGGCAGATGAGCCGGCCATGGCTTTGCTGGCCGGCAGTCTGTGGGCGGAAGGCTTCGCTGCCCGCCCGGAAGGGCTGGCTACCCATGCGGAGCATGTGTTCAGCCACATTGTCTGGAGCCTGCAGGTGTACAAATGCACCGAGCAGGACCAGAGTAACGAGCTTCCGCTGATCGCCGCGGAAGCCAGAGCCGCCTACGACGCACAGGCGGCAACAAGGGAGGGCACAGCCGCATCATCAGCTGTGTCACCTGAGTCAGCCAAATCGCCATCGGAGCCGGGCACTCCTCATGCACAGAACATCTCAACATCGCTTAACGATGGAGAGCTGCTCGCACCATCTGACGTTAGTGACCAGGCGCTGAGCACACTGACAGGTAAGGGTGATGGGCTGACCTATCGCTGGATTGGTCCAGAAGATATGGACAAGATGGCATTCCCGAACATATTCCTGAAGCTGATCAGCAGTTATTTTGCAGGGGCATATGACGATGTTAATGAATAGTGAAACTACTCCATACTAACCGTCTTTGAATGAGGATACTTGCTCTAAGGACTAAGGATTCTTAACTTAAAGCTCGTAGCCGTAGAAGGATTACTCATAACCCAGTGCAGCAAGCAAAAGCAAATAAAAAAAAGCCTGATTCGGTCGTGTTGACCAAATCAGGCTCTTCTATTATGCCAGCAGTCTTATTTCGCTGCAGCGTAACGTTTGTTTACTTCGTCCCAGTTGATTACATTCCAGAAAGCTCCGATGTAGTCAGGGCGTTTGTTTTGATATTTCAGGTAGTAAGCGTGCTCCCATACATCCAGACCCAGAACCGGAGTCAGACCTTCGAAGAGAGGGCTGTCTTGGTTAGGTGTGCTAGTGATGGACAATTTGCCATCTTTACCAACTACGAGCCAAGCCCAACCGGAACCGAAACGAGTTGTAGCTGCTTTTGCAAAATCTTCTTTGAATTTGTCAAAGCCACCCAGTTCGCTATCGATTGCTGTTGCGATGTCTCCAGTAGGAGCGCCGCCGCCGTTAGGTCCGATGATTTCCCAGAACAGGCTGTGGTTAGCATGTCCGCCGCCATTGTTGCGAACGGCTGTGCGGATACCTTCAGGTACGCTGTCAAGGTTAGCAATCAGATCTTCCAAGCTTTTACCTTGCAGTTCAGGAGCGCTTTCCAGAGCTGCGTTCAAGTTCGTTACGTAAGTATTGTGATGGCGATCGTGGTGAATTTCCATCGTTTGCGCATCAATATGTGGTTCCAGTGCGTCGTTAGCGTAAGGAAGTGCTGGTAATTGAAAAGTCATAGTGAAATACCTCCTGAGATTTTTGAATTTTTGTTACGGTCAGCATTTTGCATAATTCAATTCGAATCGCTTCCGGGACAAGTTCTAGACGAATAGGATCACTTCGATCTATATCTTGCTGAGTGAAAGTCGCTCACAGGATTTATGCAAATTGCCACAGGTACCTATGTAATAATACCCTTGTCACTAATATTAAACCGCATTCGGGCTAATTAAGCAACATTTTTGTTTATTAAGTCCCCCCAGACGTTGATCCATTCATGGGTCAGAGATAACAAACATATTTTACCCATTATGAAACTATTTATGTGATTTTAGGTGTTTAAATAGAGGGGAAGTTTAATATTCGGATGTAAACGGTTACAATTAAGCGCTTTCAAAAGAAAATGCGTGTTTTATGGCGTAAAGTATGGTTTAATTGACGAAGAAGCGGTATTTTCTCGTTTTTTGTCATTATATGAACATTGGGTTTTTGGTAAAAAGGGGAGCCCCTTTTTGTAAAACCTCATCTAAGCTAACGAAAAGGGAGATTTAAGACATGCACGTTCGTTCCTTTCAGTTGAGTGATGCAAGCCAGATGACAGAGCTTCTCCAGGTTGCACTATCGGAAGAGTGTTATGAGAACACGATGGGCCCGTTTGCCCGTCAATTGTCATGGGATTCTGACCTGATCATGGTTGCGGAAGAAGAGGGAGACCTCGTCGGCGCTTTGATCGGTACGATTGACCACAACCAGGGATGCATCTATCGTATTGCGGTCCATCCAGACTATCGTCGCCGCGGAGTCGGCAAAAAACTTGTCGAGGCCATGGAACAAAGGTTCCAGCAGCGTAAAGTCAGTCAAATATGGGTGGCGGGTGATGAGCACAACAAAGTGGCCATGCCTCTTTATGAAGCAATGGGTTACGGTGCCAATCAGATTATGAGCGCTTTCCAGAAACTTAGTATCTTGTCCAAAGCTTAGTTTGCATGGTTAAAAAGAAATATAAACAGATTTTCATTTTATATTAGGCGTATCTTTCAGCGTGTAACAACGTGAGGGATATGCCTTTCTATTTATATGGGTGCTATTCACCGATTATTCCCCTTTTTTCGCCACTTCTGAACGCCATTCCATTTAACTTAATCCCTGGTTTAATTGTTTTAATCCCGTTGTAATTCACCCTTCAAGTTGTGTTGGTGCTCATAACCAATTGTTTCACCCTTGCAAATGAAGTAGAATTAAAAGGATTATGATCACTCGATTTTGGTAATATCAGAACATATAAACGTGGAACGCCAGCTTCCTGATATTTTTAAGAAAAACGTTCACTATATGCGATCTGTCTGCCTTGAAAGTACGTCGATCGATGTTTTTCTTTATAAAATTGATAAACGAGGTGTCTCTTTGAACTCCAATAATCTTTCAACGGAGCATGTGGCTTCCAAGGAACGAAATGGTCCGGGAGTGCCTGATCAACCGGGGAAATCCTGGGGTGCAGAGCTTTGGGACTGGGTGAAAACGATAGTGATTGCTTTTGTAATCATGATGCTGTTGAACCTGTTTGTATTCAATCTTTCGATGGTCAAAGGTCAATCGATGCAGCCCACGCTGGTTGAGCGGGACCGTTTGTTTGTGAATAAAATTGTATACGATTTTGGGACACCGTCCCGATCGGATGTTATTGTACTTCGTGATCCAAGCGAAGGTGTGGAGAAAAAAGATTTTCTGGTCAAACGGATTGTCGGACTTCCCGGTGATACGGTTGAAGTACGGGATCATCATCTGTTCGTGAATGGGGAGCAGCAAGCGGAAACGTACACGGATACGGAGGTTCAGGACCCTGATTTTGGACCGATTACGCTGGAAGCGGATCATTACTTTGTGATGGGAGATAACCGTCATGAAGGCAAGAGCAAGGATAGCCGTGTGTTTGGCAGCATTACATCCAGTGAAATTGTAGGCAGAGCGGAGTTTATTTTTTGGCCGTTCTCGGAAATTAAAAAACTGTAAAATGTTAGCAGGACAAGGACAACAACTTCACGCTACATTTTGCGTTAAACGATATAGACTCGGTTTCTTTCTAGCTCCGGTATGTCCGACTTGTATATCGAAATCAGCGCCTGTCCTCCCACCTGAGGCGGGCGTTCACTATTTACGGAATTAGCGTGGAAGAAGAGAGGGAATAGATATGACGAGTGTACAGACCGGAGCAGCAAAGGCAGCAGCTGTATGGGAGAAGTTAAAACAAGAGATTAAGGCAGCTGCTCCCGAGATGGGTATTGATGATATAGGATTCGCTTCGGCAGAACCATTCGTGACCTTGAAATCCATTCTGGAGCAACATCGGGCGAAAGGATTCGAGTCCGGATTTGAGGAGCCTGATATTGAGAAAAGGGTGCGTCCCGAACTAAAAGATGGAGAGCCTGCTTCGCTCATTGCTATTGCTGTTGCTTATCCATCGAAGATGGTCAATCCGCCGAAGTCGGAGCCGGGTGCATACCGCGGTATTCTGGCTCGTTCCGCCTGGGGGCAGGATTATCACCAAGTCCTGCGTGCAGCGATGGACAAGCTGGTTAACTTTATACGTGAGCGCGTACCTGAAGCCATGATCGAAAGTATGGTAGATACGGGGGCGTTGGTGGACCGTGCTGTTTCCCAACGTGCGGGGATAGGATTCAGTGCCAAGAACTGTGCCATTATATCGCCCAAATTCGGTTCATGGATCTTTCTCGGCGAACTGGTCACGAATATTCCGTTTCAGCCAGATAACCCGGTGACCGAGGATTGTGGTGAATGTACGAAGTGTATTGATGCCTGTCCAACAGGAGCATTGGTGGGACCGGGACAACTGAATGCACAGCGCTGCATTTCGTTTGTGACCCAGACGAAAGGCTTCGTGGATGAAGAGTTTATGCTGAAAATTGGCAACCGTCTGTACGGTTGTGATACCTGTCAGATTGTCTGTCCGAAGAATCGGGGTAAAAACTGGGACCACCATCCCGAGTTTCATCCCGATCCGGAGATTGTAAAACCTTTGCTGATACCGCTGCTTGACATCGGTAACCGCGAATTCAAAGAGCGCTTTGGCCAAAGTTCCGCCGCTTGGCGGGGCAAGAAGCCAATCCAGCGCAACGCCGTAATTGCCCTCGGCAATTTCAAAGACAAAACCGCTGTACCGAAACTAACGGAGGTACTGAAGCGTGATCCGCGTCCCGAGCTGCGGGGAACTGCAGCTTGGGCGCTGAGCAGAATTGGAGGAGAAGACGCAATGAGAGCCATTGGGGAAGCTGCCGCTAACGAACAAGATGGGAACGTGCTAAGCATGCTGCAGAAGGCCAAGGAACGACTGAGTTCGTCCGAGACCTTACCCGATAAGCCTCAGGCAGAGCCAAAGAGCAACGATAAGCCTGAGGATCAGAAGGAACAGAATAAGACACCCGAACAGGAAAGCGAGCAGACGATAGAGCCTGCCAAACCAGAAGCTGCAGCATGGAAACCATCAGCCGTAACAGGCCTGCATGGTACGCCAGTATATTACGATGAAGTGCTGACGCCGATCGGTACACTAACGCTTTGTGCCACGGATAAGGGCCTGTGTCACATTGATTTCGGTGCATTCCATGTGCGCGAGGCGCATCTGCAACAATGGGCCCGTACATGGATTGGCGAATATCGATATGAGAAAAATGAAGAGAAGCTGAGTGAAGCTGCACAGCAGTTGAAGCAGTATTTTGCAGGAGAACGAAAAGCGTTTGAACTGAAGCTCGATTTGTTTGGAACACCATTCCAGCTACAAGTATGGCAAGTCCTGTCCGATATATCTTATGGAGAGGCCTCAACACACCAACAGGTTGCGGAAATCATCGGTAGGCCCAAAGCTGTTCGAGCAGTTCTGGATGCCATTAGTAAAAATCCGATTCCGATTATTATTCCCTGTCACCGCATCAGCGGTAAAGACGGAACCCTGGTGGGTTATGTAGGCGGGCTGCAAACCAAAGAGCAATTGCTCACATTGGAGCAGCAATCGTAAGAGCGGGGGACGTTCATGAAGTATGTTAACGTGGAGAGCGTGGAAGCGGGAGAGTTTCTGGGCAAAACAGTATATTCCGGTAACGGTACGGTATTGCTGTCTGCCGGAGTCCAACTCACCGTATTTATGGTTAATACGCTGAAGCGTATTGGCGTGACCATGCTATACATCCAGGATGAAGCTTATAAAGATGTGGATACAGAAGACATTCTGGATGAAGCCACGAAAAAAGCAGTTATTAATGAAATGAGTGTAACTCTTGAATCTATCCGTTCCGGGAAGGACTGGAGCCCGAAGAAGGTCGCCATCAGCATCGATAAATTGTTGAACGATGTTCTGAATGGGCGTGAACTGCTTGTCCAGCTCACAGATATTCGGACCAAAGATAACGCACAGTATGTTCACGCCATGAATGTATGTTTGCTGTCTTCTGTCATTGGTCTGAATCTGGGGCTTAACTATGTGCAGCTCAAGGATCTAGCCGTCGGAGCTCTATTGCATGACATCGGTAAAGTAGGGGAGCCACCCGGCAGCGGTTCAGCAGCGAATTCCTCCCTGCATCACACGTGGAGAGGGTTCGAGTTGATCAAGTCCAAACGGGAGTTCAATCTGCTTGTGGCACATACAGCTCTGCAGCATCATGAGCATGTGGATGGAACGGGACAGCCGAGAGGTATCAAGGGAAAAGACATTCATCTGTTCGCCAGAATCGTCAGTGCAGCTAACACGTATGATAATCTGATCAATGGCCTTTCGGGTCGAAGGTTGCTGCCGCATGAAGCCTGTGAAGAGATGATGGCGATGTCTGGCACGAAGCTGGATCGTGACATTTTGATAGAATTCAACCGGAGTGTATCCGTTTATCCGAATGGAACAGCAGTTCGATTGTCTACCAGAGAGACCGGAGTCATTGTGCGTCAGCACCGGGGTTTGCCCGGTAGGCCGGTCATTCGGGTGGCACGTGGCAGTACACGTTATGATCTGGATGTGATTGAAGTGGATCTGGCTCAGCATACAACCGTTTTCATAGAGGCGGTACTGATGTAACTTATACGGATGTTCCTGAAAGATTTATTGAATGTTTTCGATCTGTTTTCTGGATGTTAAATTCAGTAGATAGCTGGAAAATCCGTTTGCTCAAGGCGTGCGGAAATGCTATGATAACTTTCAGGAAATCCGGTGCGTGTCATGTTTGCATTGTGAGCGTATAACATCATGTGCTGACACGGATCATCAGGCTTTTTAGATTGCATACAGAGGTGTCTAAGAGATGGCAATAGCAATACCGATTATTACATTGATTGTTGGTCTGGTCGGAGGATTTTTCATTGGGGTATACTACTTGCGGAAGCAGCTTGAGAAAATGCAAAGCGATCCCGACATGCTCCAGAAGATGGCGAAGCAAATGGGTTATAACCTGAATGGCAAGCAGATGCAGCGCGCCCAGCAGATGATGAAGAACCAGCAGCCTGGCACTAAGATGCCTCAGCCGCAACAACATCCTGCGCGTAAAAACTCGGGCCGCCGAAAATAATAGCTGTGAGTGAGCATTTTGCATAAATCAAAAGAGCGACTTCCAATCATCAATGTGTAGATCGAAATGGTTTTATTCGTCTATATATTATACCCGGGAGCGGTTAAAATCGAATTATGCATAATGCTGAAGTGAATAGCTACTTACAGCATGTGGTTCGAAAGGAGGCGTTCGGCAGTGGCTGGCGTTAAAGATTATTTGAATTCAAAAGTATCCGACAATCGGGAGAAGATCGAGTATCACATTGAGCAGATCTTGCAATTGATCGGTGAGGATAGTACGCGGGAAGGGCTGCTTGAAACGCCTGCACGCGTAACCCGGATGTATGAAGAGATTTTTGGCGGGTATGAAGTGGACCCGCGCGATGTACTTGGAGTGACGTTTGACGAGAATCATGAAGAACTGGTCATTGTGAAGGACATTGTCTATTACAGCCAATGTGAACACCATATGGCGCCTTTCTTCGGCAAGGTGCACATTGGATATGTACCGAGTGGCAAGATTGTGGGATTAAGCAAAATGGCCCGTCTGGTGGAGGCAGTTACCCGCCGCCTGCAGGTTCAAGAGCGCATTACCTCACAGATTGCCGATATTCTGACTGAAGCGGTAGAGCCGAACGGTGTCATGGTTGTCGTGGAAGGCGAGCACTTGTGCATGTGTTCCCGCGGCGTGAAGAAGCCGGGCAGTAAGACGGTTACATCTGCTGTACGTGGTTCTTTCCGTGACAATCCGGCACAGCGTGCCGAGTTCCTGTCGCTGATGAAAGATTAAGATCGGCTCATTCCACTCGATGGACAAGCCAGAAGCATTGAATCCTTTGGCACCATCATGTTGTTTCCATTCGGCAATTTGCTGGATCTGAAATGGCAGTATAGATGCTTGTGCCAATGGAAGCTTTCATAAATAAGCCGTGTTCCCTGGGGAACCGGCTTATTTATATATTACTTTTGCATTCATGGGGATACATAAGGATCACGTAATTATTTCAATTCATCCAGATTAGTTTAGTCGGAGGCTATCTTATATGAGTGTACCGTCCAATTCAGATCAACCCGGATCGCCGGGAATAAAGCAGCAGATGCAGCTGGATCATTCATTGCGTCTACAGATTTGGGAGACACCGCTGCTGCGGCACGGGAGCAGTGTGCTTGAAGCATTTGCTTGGGAAGAAGTCATGTGCCGCCGGGTGGGAGAGGGTCAGTTGCCCGTTGCTCATATATGGCGGCATCCAGATGCCTTTGTAGCAGGGCTGCGGGATCGGAGGCTACCACAGGCGGTAGAAGCGATGGAACGCATTAGAAGCCAGGAAACAGCGGTCTGCGTTCGTCCATCCGGTGGTGCAGCAGTTCCCTTGAATCCAGGGGTGGTTAACGTTTCTTTAATTTTGCCCAACCCTGGACGAGCCATCAATATACACGATGATTTTCGGGAGATGGCCTCACTGATTGCTGAATCGCTAACACCGTGGTCGAGTCAGGCACGTACGGGGGAGATCGAAGGCGCCTTCTGTCCTGGAGATTATGATGTCAGCGTGGGTGGACTGAAATTCTGTGGTATTGCCCAGCGTAGACAGGCCAAGGCTTATATCATTACGGCCTTTATCATCGTGGAAGGACAAGGGGACCAATTGGCAGCAGACGTGCGTAAGTTCTATCAGGATGCAGCAGACGGTGCCAGCGAAGGCTATCCGGATGTTCGGCCCGGAACGATGGCGAGTTTGCAGGAACTGGCAGGTGTCCCTTCTGCTGCGGCGTATACAGCTTCGCTGGTACGTACACTGCGTCAGCGTTTTCCCCTGGCGGAGACGAGCCGTGTGTTGACCGTGGATCGGGAAGCCGTTAGACGGACGGCTGAGCAGATGAAACTACGTTACGATTAGGTTCAGAAGCTTGGACTTGGAATTGGGTAATAGAGATGATATGATGTGATTTCGGAAGGAGAGTGTCTACATGGAAACTTTAAGATATACGTACTTATATGAGGTCATTTCTACAGGCGAAAAGTCTGAATTTAGCCAAATGGCTACAAGCAAGGAAGAAGCAGCTGCCCTGATCGTTGCACGTATCGCTGATCTTGAATTTACAGGTGAAGAAGATATCAAGCTGGGCGATCTGATCGCAATTAGCAAACAGGTTGGCGACAACTATGTTGCCTGTGAAGGCTGCGCGTCTTAAGGTAAACGCTCTGCCCAGTGGTTCTCAAATGATAAGCAAGTCTCTAGTATAGAGGCTTGCTTTTTTTGTATCTGCATTTGGATTATTCGATTCAGGCGCGCCCCGCTGAACAACAAATTGCACGGGAAGAAACATGCTTATTTGAAAGTGGTTTTGCGAAAATGCGAGAAAAGGCATATTATCACGAAAAATGACGATAAATGTTCAGAATCCGTTCAGAGCTGATAGTTATAATCTTCCTACAACAGAAAGAGAAGGGAAGATTCGAACATGCGAAAAAAGGATCACCAGAAGCGCGCCAGGCTCCTGAGACGAATAGGGGTCGTGATATTATCGTTCCTTATGGTCTTCGGTATGCTGCCAGTTGTGTTTCAACAAGGCGTCGTTCAGGCCAAGAGTTGCTATGAAATAACGGAAACGGATTCTGATGATGTTGAATGGAAGCTCATTAGTACGCCTGAAGAGCTCTATTGCGTAAGAGAAGACTTAAACGGTAATTACAAGCTGAAGAATGATATTTCTGAAGCAGCCATGAGCACGTTTTTGAACGGAGGATCTTGGAATCCAATTGCTGACATCATAGAAGATGAGCTTATGCCTTTTACAGGCAGGTTCGATGGGAATGGTTATTCAATTTCTGGTTTGAGAACAACAGATGATACCCAGAAATCTGTGGGGCTGTTCTCAGTTTTACAAGGTGCTGAGGTTAAAAATCTTATATTAAACGATGTTTCTATAAAAGGAAATGTGATCGTAGGCGGACTTGCCGGACGGAGCATAGAGTCGCGAATTGAAGGGATCCAAATCAGTGGAAATATACAAGGGAATATGAGAGTAGGCGGTATTTCAGGTTTATCGGACGACAGTGAGTATATAAATAACAGCACTAATGTCGAGGTGATCGCCTTAGGTGAGGATGGCGACTCACTCGGGGGACTTGTTGGAGAAAGTAATAAGAGCACAATCATTGCAAATGCTGCTGAGGGTATAGTGAGTGGTTATGAGGCTATAGGTGGACTGATCGGAGAGTCGAATGATAATTTCATTCATCAGAGCTACGCTTCAGGACAGGTGACGGGTAACTACCAGGTAGGCGGCTTGATTGGTCAACTTAATTTTGAATTAAGCCATACCATTGCAGACAATTATGTGGTTGGTTCAGTGAGATCTAATGCTACAGGGGATAATGATTTTTCTGCTGAAGCCATTGGCGGACTGATTGGTGAAGTGAATAAAGTACGTGACTCAAGTAACACCTCTCAAATAAATGTACTTAATAATTATGTGGCGGCATCTGTAAACGTTATGTCTGATAATTCATCATCACCTATTGATGATCAGACAATAGGGTCAGTCATTGGTAATCTGAATGATCCAGAGAATCAAGTTATCTTTACTAATAACTACTATGATTTAGCCAAGAGTAGTACGAACCAGCAGAATGGTTTTAATTATGCAACGGGTCTTACTACCGAACAGATGAAACAAAATTCTAATTTCAATGGATGGGATTTCGATGGAGTTTGGACAACTCGTAACAGGATCAATGATGGGTACCCGATCTTGCGTTCATCCAAGCTTATGAATGCACCGACTCCACCACTGCCCGATCCTACAATAGATTATCTATATCCATTTCCTGTTAATGGAACAATTACCCAGTCCACATCTAAAGTTAAAGTGAAGCTTAATGAAGCCGGTAGATTTTATTTTGACAATCAATTGTATGATGAGGAAATCGTAGGACAGTCTGACGAAGATACTAAATTACATGCCTTAGCTAACCTATCTTATGTTGATCTAGAAGCCAATGAAGAGAAATCGTTCTTGTTCACAGGACTGGACGAGAACTCTTCGTATCGAGTGTTCCTGGCGGTAGAAGATAAGAATGGTCAGCTCAAGAACATGGGAGATCGGGGATATTCAACACTTGCAAACTCAACTCCTCTTCCACAAAACGTAGTGGCTACACCTGGTGATGGTCAGGTTGCCATTGAATGGACTACAGAGCCAGAATTAGATTATCGCGTGTATATGTACCAAGGAACAGCAGCACCTGAGGATCCCGATCTGTGGACGGATGTGACGGACAGTTACAGTGATGGACATATCAGTAATCTGACAAATGGGCAGTCCTATATATTTGCAGTTAGATCGTATACTTCCGATGAAGAAAATTCAGATTATGTTGCATCTAACGTTGTGATCCCGCAAGAGGAAAATAATAATGGTGGTGGATCTAATCCAGATCCAGACCCGAACTTTCCTGTACCACAGCATGTAGTGGCAACAAAAGGTGAGAAAAAGGTTACGTTAACTTGGGATCCAATCATGAACGGATTAGCTTCGGTCTATATGTACGAAGGTTCATCAGCACCAGTAGACCCTTCACAATGGGTACTTGTTACTTCTAATATTATGAATAGTAGTTGGGAAATTAATGATCTTAGAGAAGGCGAAAAATATATTTTCGCTGTTAGAGCTGTATATGAAGATGGCGTATCCGAATATGGAATCTCTAATTCAGTGAAGATTAACATAACTCCATCCAATCCAGAAACGCCAGGTAATGGGGGAGGTGGGGGAGTTATTACTCCAACTCCTGTATCGCCAACAACTCCACAAGCTCCACAGAAAGAAGTAATCAAAGTGGATGTAGCGAATGGGGATCAAGCTTCAACGATCGCTTCCTTGGAGATTAAACGTACTCGAGGAACAGATGGTACGGTTAAGGATGAACTTTTTCTTGATCAGAGCAAAACGCAAACCATTATCGACCAGTTGAAACAGACAGGCTCCCGTACAGCGGTTGTCTTGATCCCGGACGCAAAAGATGAAGTATCACAGTGGGATCTGAAGCTCTCTCCACAATCGTCAGCAATGCTGGCTGAGCAAGGAGTGAATCTGGTTATTTCTAATCCTAATGTAAAGATTATCATTCCGGCGAGTTCCTTGAACGGACGCACAGATGATATGTATTTCCGTCTTGTACCGGTGAAGAAGGAATCCCAACGTTCAGAGATCCAAACGAGAGCACAGGCGAATGAGTCGATCATCCAATTCGTAGGCACAACGGATATCCAGATCATTGGACGTCCAATGATGATCGAAACGAATCTACAGAGCAGACCTGTTACGCTCATATTGCCTTTAGATGCTAATCAGGTTGCAAGTGTGAAGTCTGAGGAGCTAGGTGTATATATTGAGCATAGTGATGGAACGAAGGAGCTTGTACACGGCAAACGGGTTACCCTAAACGGTGATCATCAGCAAGGCGTCGAGATTGAAGTCAACAAATTCAGTACATTCTCCGTTGTTAAGGTCAAAGACTGGACAGACAACACATTGAAAGCACACCCTTATATTCAGGGGTACACGGATGGCAGTTTCCGGCCAGAGCGTAATGTAACTCGTGCGGAAATGGCAACATTAATCACGCGTATTCTGGGAACATCGACTCTTGAGGGAAGTCATGAATTTACAGATGTTACATCCAGTCACTGGGCAGATGCGGCTATCTCAGCAGCAGCTCAATCCGGTTATGTTCAAGGCTACACAGATGGCAGCTTCAAGCCGGATCAAGCGATTACTCGCGCGGAAATAGCTGTCCTGTTACAGCCGTTATTAACATCTGATCAGATGACTACTGCTCCGACAGCATTTACCGATGTAAACGAGCATTGGGCGCAACAAGCAGTAGAACAATTAAGTTCGGCGGGTGTAGTTACCGGATACAAGGATGGCACGTTCCGTCCAAGCCAGCCGATCACCCGCGCTGAAGCTGTTACAATGCTGAATAAGCTGATCGGTTTTCAAGCTGAAACGAATGCGGTAGGACAGTGGTCGGATGTACCCGCCACACATTGGGCTTATGAAGCGATTGAGGCAGCTTCTATCCGCAAGTAAATAGTTGTATTCAAACTCAAAGAGATATCTTTCAGTCATTTGGCTGGAGATATCTCTTTTTTTACATCAAATTATTGTACCATGGATTCAATGCGCTCCAGAGTACTCCCCGATGCTATGCTTAGCCCGAGAATCCTAATAAGGCGGCCATAAGAGCTTGCGCGCAGTTTCGTAACGTTCCGCCACAGCTGGCCAGTACACAACCTTCCACCAATCCTCGATATATTTTTTGCGTTCATTCTGGTGTTTCAGATAGTAGGCGTGTTCCCATACATCAAGTGGCAGGAGAGGCACGATGTCGGACTGGGACAGGTTCTGATGTTTCTCCGCCTGTAAAATCTCCAATCTGTGCGCCCGCGGGCTCCAGACCAGCATGGACCAGCCACTGCCTTCCACTTTGTTGGCCGCTTCAGTGAATTGATTCTTGAACGCTTCATAGCTGCCAAAATCCCGCTTGATCTGCTCTGCGAGCATACCGGAAGGCTTACCTCCACCTTTAGGGTTCATAATTGTCCAGAAGATCGTATGCAGGTAATGGCCTGCACCATTAAATGCGAGTTCGCGTTCCCAATGTTTAACGAGTTCAAAATTATTCTTTTTCCGCGATTCTGCCAGCTTTTTCTCCGCGGTGTTCAGTCCGTCTACGTAGGATTGATGGTGTTTGTCATGGTGTATACGCATCGTCATCTCGTCGATATGTGGTTCCAGCGCATTGTAGGCATAGGGTAGGGGTGGCAGTGTGTGTCCGCCAATAGGTACAGGTTTCTCTTTGACTGGCGCTGCTGAAGAGCTGGTTGTACCCTCGGCATTTGTATTGGGAGTCTTTACAGCAGTCGCTGAAGATTGTGCCTGTACCGCTGGAGTGGAGTTATTGATTTTTCCCGCAGCATTGGACGATTCTTCTACAGCTTCACGATAGGCTTGTTCAGATACGGGCGTTGAAGCAACTTGTACGTTGGGATCAGCCGGTTGTTCCGAGGTTTGAAGAATATGGTCCAGTGAAAAAGATGGATCAGACACCAAATCTCGCAAAGCTCCAGATTGTTTCAGCGTTTCAAGTACCCCCAGGAAATACTCCGATTCACGTATGAAATGCAGAATAACCACTTTGGCAATCGGCACCTGCTGAACAGCAGTACTTTGCTCCAGCAGGACGTACAGCTGTCTAATGAACTCACGCGATTGTGTGCAGGCCGCAGCCACGAGCTGTTCAATACAGCGGATGATGTAGGGAGCAGGCGGTTGGGTTCCCGGCAGTATTTGCTTCAACAGCTGATTCGCGATTCGTTCGCTATTCTCAAAAATCGCTTCCCATTCCGCAAGCCATTTGACATATGAGGGTTCAAGATCAGGAACCAAGGCACGAATGACAATCGTATGTTCCTTCTCTTGCTCTTTCCAGAAACGGACTTCTTCGAGTACCCGCAGAGGCAGCAGATGCCCATATCCATACCAATTCATAATCGGTAAACCTCCGTTCAAATGAATTTGAGTTCAGATCCAGCATTAGATATAAAAAAATGCGATCGCCCGATTCGCTCAATTTGTGATATACAAGCTAGAGCTGTCTTTAATTACGTCCCAAAAGTATATTCTCCAGACATGTTGTCCTATGTATACACAAAAAAAAGAGCCCCTAGGGGCTCTTGAATTACCGGATTTTCACGATTCTCCGTTATTCGTATTTTCCACATCATCGCTGCTCGTCTTGGTCACATGACTCAGGAATGTGGAGACACGGCGCAGATATTCCTTCGGATGCTCCCGGAAGATCAGCTCATGATGCGCACCGTCCACAATCCATTCATCGGAATTCGGATTGGTTTGGTTGCCGGCAAGCAGCTCCGCAATCGGGTAAGGAGCTTTCTCATCCTCGGTACCATGGATGAAGAAAATCGGGAAAGGATAATCTTCTTTTTTCACTTCTTGATATGGAATTTGCTGCAATCCGGTCCCGTTCAGAATCGGGAACAGCAGGTTCATAATCTCCAGCGTAGGCTGCCGCGGAAGATCAATCTGATTATGGATGTTGTGATACAGCGTATCCGGCTCAAGCAGGAACGTGCTGTCCAGAATCATAGCATCCACATCTTTGGTAATCAGCCCAGTCTGCAGGGCTGTACCTGCACCCATGGAGAAACCCCATACGACAAGCTCCTGAGCTCCGCGCTGCTTCGCAAACTGGATAGCACCAAGCAGCTGCTGGGACTCGGCTTTGCCGCCTGTGGCAACAGCTTTGTTCACCTGTGAAGCGAAACCGTAATCGAACATCACCACATTGAAGCCAAGTTGGTGAGCATAATGGGCCAGATCATACATTGGTACCCAGGTCTCTTCACGATTCGCACCATATCCATGGCTGAATATGATGGTTTTGTTTGCATTATCATCAGCCGGAATATACCAACCCTGCATCGTTCGACTGCCGTCTGCTGCCGGGAACGTGATGTCTTGATACTTCATGTTCTTCGCCTGCATGGGATTGGAGAATACAGGCGCTACAGTTGGATTGGATAATACCCAAGCAATATAACCGTGTAGTGCAATGAAACAAAAGAGCAGAAAAAATACAACGGAGAGCAACAACGCCACGACAATATGTTTGAACCGGATCAGCCTCGGTGATAACGAAGAAGGCAGATCTGACACTTTCGTTTGCAGCGGGGCTTCGCTCTGGGATGTCGGATACATGATTGCCCCTCCTTTAAAAATCAAATGAAGATAACAACGAGACGAACAGAGCGGATAAATGATTTTTCTGACTACATATGAAGCAAAATCTTAATTTAATATATCTTTATCGTATGTTCCAATATAGTCAAAGTCAATTGATTGAGGCCATTTGTTACGCAATTGTTATATAGTTTTGAAGATATATGGGTAACATTTCCTTAGGGTGCAAATTGCAGGGGATTCTAATTTATAAAAAGAAAATATTTACAAATATCCCTATTCCAAATGGCGCTTTTTGGTTTACAGATGAGACCGTTTCTCATATAATTTATGTAACCAAGTTTCATGTGATGAAACATGAGGAGGGCAACTTGCCATGGAAGACCGAAAGTTAACCGTCCGGGCTGTAGAACGGGCGCTGGATATATTATTGTGTTTTACAACCCGCAGTGATCTGGGGCTCACGGAAATTGCGAGCCAGATCGGTCTGCACAAAAGTACAGTCCATCGTCTGATGGCTACTTTGGAGGACAAGGGGTTTGTGATCCGGGATGCAGCAACCGAGAAGTATCGACTCGGCATACGTATCTGGGAACTGTCTGCCCATATGTCTCGCAGCGATGATCCTGCCATTTTGCTCCTTCCTGCGATGGAGCGGCTGAGAGATCGACTGGGCGAAACCGTGAGTTTATATCTGCGTGATGGCAGTGAGCGGATTCGAATTCAAGCCGTGCAGAGTGATCAGGCGATTCGTCGTGTAGCTCCGGTGGGCGTCAGACTTCCGTTATCCGTGGGAGCATCCAGCAAAGTGCTGATGGCTTTTGCCACCGAAGAGGACCGCGAAGATCTGATGAATGGACCTGAATGGCCGGTATTTATCGATCCCAAAGTATATTTGGCACAGATGAAAGACATTCTGGAATACGGCTACGCAACAAGTTATGAGGAGCGTGAACCGGGAGCAGCGGCTGTATCTGTACCCATCATGGATCGGAAAGGCAACATCGCTGCTGCTCTGTCGGTATCCGGGCCTGTTAGTCGCCTTTCGCAGGAGACGTTGCATGAATATGCACCTGTACTGAAGGAAGCTGCTACACAGATGGGACTTATGTTATCCTGATTTTATGTTCTGGAATATAAAGGTTGTTTTTATGATTCGGTTGCGCTACTCTGTAATGGACGGCCCAACAGGGTCAGCAATTGAATATGAATTTGCGGCTTAAATGCTGCAACTTGTTAACGTTACTGGGGGAGTCCGAATTGTCCGGACTGAGACGGAATCGCATGAGATTCTGGACCCTTTGCACCTGATCTGGATCATACCAGCGTAGGGAAGTAATCGGCGATACGACCACGAACACCGTATAATGTGACCTATGGATGGACTCCGTTATGGAGTCTCTATAAGGTATGTTATTGGTGATGGACATAAGCCGGTTCCCTTGGGAACCGGCTTTTTTTATACAGTAAACAGGCGGAAGCTGGTGTCAGATCTGCTTTTGGATAAAGGGCTGGGTGCCATTGGCGAGCATTGGGTGTAAACCTTTTGCTTCGACTGTCTGTATTAATTGAAGTGTATGTCCCTATTTTGTGTGGTATGGTCGCTCTTACTTTTTCTATGTTGTGGATGATTTGGACCCGTGAGCAAGCATTTCAATCCAGGCAATCACTAAAGAGGAGGAGACAAGAGCGATGAGCACAGGAAACCGAATGATGGGACAGGACAAGCAGGATCTGCAGTTGGCAGAGGAAAAAGGTACGACAGGACGGGTTCAGCCCTTCCCGGGCAGCCGCAAAGTATACATTCATGGCTCACGACCGGACATTGCTGTACCGGAGCGCGAAATTGCCCTTCATGACACCAATACTCCCCAAGGAGTGGAGCATAACGAACCGCTGCGTGTTTACGATACGAGCGGACCAATGACCGATCCTGGATTTCATGCCGATATCCGGGCAGGGCTGCCAGCGCTGCGCACCCGCTGGATTACGGAGCGTGAAGATGTTGAAGCCTACCAGGGAAGAACGGTCAAACCGGAGGATAACGGATTGAAACCAGGAGGGAAGCGAACTGGAGCCGAGAAGTATCCGGGCTTGCGTGCTAAACCATTACGTGGACAGGCAGGGCGCAGTGTGACTCAGATGCATTATGCACGGCAGGGAATGATCACGCCGGAGATGGAGTTCGCCGCTATTCGTGAGGGTGTGGAGCCGGAGTTTGTGCGGCAGGAGCTGGCGAGTGGAAGGGCCATCCTGCCGTCGAATATTAATCACCCAGAGAGTGAGCCGATGCTGATCGGGCGTCATTTTCATGTGAAGATCAATGCGAACATCGGAAACTCTGCGGTATCCTCCTCCATCGAGGAGGAGGTGGAGAAGATGACTTGGGCCGTACGCTGGGGATCGGATACGGTGATGGATCTTTCCACAGGCAAGGACATTCATACGACCCGCGAATGGATCATCCGCAATTCACCTGTACCGATTGGAACAGTACCGCTCTATCAGGCGCTGGAGAAGGTCAATGGCGAAGCAGAAGCACTGACATGGGAGTTGTATCGTGACACGCTCATAGAACAGGCAGAGCAGGGTGTGGACTATTTTACGATCCATGCAGGTGTGCTGCTGCGATATATTCCGCTGACCGCCAAACGTATGACGGGCATTGTGTCACGGGGCGGGTCCATCATGGCAGCATGGTGCCTTGCGCATCATCAGGAGAATTTTTTGTATACCCATTTTGAAGAAATCTGCGAGATTATGAAAAGGTATGATGTGGCGTTCTCGCTCGGAGACGGACTGCGCCCAGGAAGCATCTATGATGCCAATGATGAAGCCCAGATGGCGGAACTGGCTACGCTTGGAGAACTAACACAAATCGCCTGGAAGCATGATGTGCAGGTGATGATTGAAGGTCCGGGACATGTGCCGATGCACAAGATCAAGGAGAATGTCGATCTGCAAATGGAGATATGTAAAGAGGCGCCGTTCTATACGCTGGGACCGCTGACGACCGATATCGCCCCAGGATATGACCATATTACCTCGGCGATTGGGGCGGCGATGATCGGCTGGTTCGGCACGTCGATGCTCTGTTATGTTACGCCAAAAGAACATCTGGGCCTGCCCAATAAGGATGATGTGCGGGAAGGCGTTATCGCCTACAAGATCGCTGCTCATGCCGCTGATCTGGCGAAAGGTCACCCACGTGCCCAGCGGCGGGACGATGCGCTGTCCAAGGCACGGTTTGAGTTCCGCTGGAGGGATCAGTTCAACCTTTCACTGGACCCGGAACGTGCGCTGTCCTACCATGATGAGACGTTGCCGGCAGAAGGGGCTAAGGAAGCCCATTTCTGCTCCATGTGCGGCCCTCAGTTCTGTAGCATGCGTATTACGCAGGATATTCGTGCTTTTGCGGCAGACAACGGCTTGTCCGAGAATGAGGCTGTGGCCGCGGGTATGTTGGAAAAGGCTGAGGAATACCGGACACGATTGTAATGGTTTTTTATTCTTGAATATTAATATAATAGACAATTCTCTTTTGCATATTTGGAAGAGAATTGTCTATTATATTTTTTTGTTAACTTACTAAATAATGTACGTGTTTAAACAGCCCATTGAAATTTTGGCTTATCATGTATCGGAGCGAACGACCGTGGATTTGGCGACAAACACGTTGCTTCACCTACAGATAATCGTAGATTTAAGAAGAGCAGGGCTCCTTCATTCATTCGGATCAAGTAACCCACTACACTCATCCGGATTTTCAGAAGAAAATGAAACGTATGGGTATTGGTCAATCTATGTCCAGACGGGGAAACTGCTGAGACAATGCACGCAGGAGTTGTTCTTTGGATCAATTAAAGGATGAGATCTCGTTAAAGGGCTGTCCCAAGCTGGATAAAGTCAAACATGAAGTTAGCTGGCCTATATGATCTATTACAACACTATAGATACCAGTCGAATATGAGAAGAATGACCCCTGTACAATACAGAGATCATTTTCTTGAAGCAGTATAGTTTTTTTATAAATGTCTTTGACATAGGGTACAGTTTACTATTGAAGCCCCTTTTAGTTTTTGTTGTTCCAAATAAAAAATAATAATCCCGCAATTACAAACAGCAATGCATCACTAAATTTAGGATTTCCTCCATAGAGAAGTGCGGAGCAAGCAAAACCTAATATAAATAATAGAAAAACATAAAGCAATCGCATACATTACTCACTTCCCTGTTACTATAATTACTAAAATAATAAAATCGGAATAAAATTAGCTTTTCTTATATTCTGACTCGAATTTTATCTTAGTAGCTGAAATTTTTTGCTGTCCCTCTAGTGTCTGTACTAGCAGTTCCAGAGAAACCAACACTTACAGGCCCAAAGCTTAAACCGATACTCCCGGTTCCTTTGGCATGGTAATAGTTAGATTGGATTTGTGAGGATCCGGTTTGATTTCCTGTCTTTTTATGTTCCAAAGTAAACACACCTGATGCAATTTGTTCCTTGATAATTGCGCCTCCAACAATATCAGCATTAAATCCGACACCGTTGTCTGCTACATAGGCAAAATTGCGCCCAGTTCTCATGGTAGTAAAGGAGCTGTTTCCGCTGTATTTAACTTTATCTTCATAGTATGCAGATCCTGGTACAGTTCTCCAAT
Organism: Paenibacillus marchantiae; assembly: GCF_028771845.1. Taxonomy (NCBI): domain Bacteria; kingdom Bacillati; phylum Bacillota; class Bacilli; order Caryophanales; family Paenibacillaceae; genus Paenibacillus; species Paenibacillus marchantiae. The sequence continues at coordinate 1,843,111 of NZ_CP118270.1, forward strand.
TTTCTTTATCAAAAGTAGCCCCATAAGGATCAGTCAGACGCCAAAAAGGCATTGATGTCCACTTTCCTGTCAGTGCAACCATAAATCTTTCTCGGTTATCAACATTATCAGTACGAACAATAGTTATATAATAGTCAAATTGTTTATCATCAATATCTGCTAAAGGGCGAACTTCTTCATTGGAATAAGGTTGTGCTTTTTGATGTGCCACAACTTCAATTGATCCATCTGATTTAGAAAGACTTTCTTTTAATTCCGGGCTCCAAGCTTCAATAAGCTCATATGGAATGCCCTGCTTTAGCAGGGATATGTCCAATTTTTCAGTTCTACTCTCTGCGAAAGTATTTGTAGGAATAAGAAATAGGCTTAGACAGCAGACCAACAGTAGCTTCGATAGACGCCATAAATTCATTGTAAAACCTCACCCTCTTCATTTTTTTTGTTAGATTATAACAAAAAAAGTCTAACATAAAATCCCCCTACGCGTCTACCTTAATAACCCATTTATTATAATTAAAAACACAAAAGTATTATTATGTAAATTTTATAATAATAAATTTAACATAAATTACTCTGATACAAATAAAGCGTAATAAAGCATATAATTAAACTCAGAGCTACGCCCAACTTCTTCTCCAAATACGCCGCAAGCGAAGCCAATGGGCTATAGATCAACATGCCTGTATCTGCTGTGATCCGTGCTGCTGCGGGAGCCATCGACAGTTGAGCGGCTACGACAGTGCTATCTGGATACTGCTCAGCAAGTTGCTGTAATCCGGTGCTCACTGCTGCAAGATAACTTTCCTTATCGCCTCGCATAATTAACTCGAATGTGCTCGGGATCAATACTGCTTCGATCCCGTTTCGCTGCTCATCCTTATCATCTTGCTGCAAAGCCAGATTCACCCGCGCCATCGTTCCTTCAATCGTTGCGGGGTTGGTAAACGCTAGGATATACTCGCCAGGATTCTGCTGTATTTCCTGAAGTAATGGATCATCAATTCCAATCACGGGCACGGGAACATGCTGTGCCTCCTGCTCAAGTACGGCTGCAAACAGGGTACAGGTGACGAGGATGGCATCTGCATGACAGTGGGCGATCCATTGCAGCGTCTGTGATACTTTCTCATGCGTAACTGCTTCGCTGAAATCATCATCATGTTTGAGGCGATCCAGACCCGGATCGACATAATGTACAAGTTCAACCTCATAAGGAGCGAGTGATTCTTCAGTTAGTGCAATATTAGAATAGTGAGCGTGAAAACAGCCAATGGTCATCATCATACTTGCCCCCTGAAATGGATTATCTCTCATATAAGTTCCGTAGATATTTAACCCATTATAGGTATGTGACAATAGACTGTACATATTTAAAATACGGAGATAACAACAATTATCATGAAAACGCGAATAACCGTTCATCCACAACTTCGCAGAGGAACGGTGCAAACCACGTAAGCGATTCTCAATTCGCTCGTCATTCATTTATCGCATAGAAGGCGCAGCATTCTTTTTAGCCATTTTTTGTTGCAAAATTTCATGAAAGGATAGACCTTGAGTGTTCTCATTCTCCTTTTTGGGAGCAGTGGTCGCCGTGTTGCGCGGGTATTGGTGGTGGTACGGGATCATTTGCTGAATAGGCATGCGGATCATCTTGGTTCCTCCTTTAATGCATTTTCGAATATGCATATGTGATTATTAATAGGTTATGTATTCCGACGGGTTATCGTCTCTGTTACGCAAATAGGTATATGTGACTTGTTAGACGAAATAGGCAACTTAAGGTGTAATTCCAATTGGATTGTAGTGATTTTACCCCGTATTCAGGAGATGTAAACGTTTTTAAGTAAATTCAGGAGGAAAGGACCGCATATGTGAGGTTTTGTATGGGAGGATAGAAGCGGTCGTTAAGTGAATAGACCCAGTTTTGGGAATGCCAATTGTGTCGAAATTAAGACATATTGTCTGGTTGTATAGGTACGACGCAAGCTAGCTAACTTGGTACCATGGTCGGTTGTCGGGTGCATATTAGAGCAATTTTGAACGGACAGACAAAGGCGGAATGCCAAAAAGCCGCCAGGAAAACCTGACAGCCTCACATCATTTTGCGTAAATCCCGCGAGCGGTATTCGATTGGCAAGATATAGATCGAAACGGTGCAATTGGAATTAAGAAATGATCATAATCACTTTTTTCTTATTTTTCCTGCCGAACAGCGATATATAGATCTACTTGTACATTCTCAGGATCCAGACTTCGTTCATCATACAATTCGAAGTCCCCGGTAAACGTGCGTTCCCCCTGATTGTTCCAGGCCCACACCGCACCCCAGGCCTCACCTACGACCTCGGCCATTGGGCCCTTTCTAGAGGTGAATACCGCATATGTTGCAGGTGGCAGCTCAACGGAACTCACTCCCTCAGGCAACGCTTCATCCGGACCCACCTCATGACCCACCAATATGGTGTATTCTCCATTTATACCATCTGTATAATCAGCGTAACAGCCAAAGCGGGCGGCTTCAGGGGCAGGCTGATGATCTGAGGCGAAGTAGCTGTTCCAGAGTCCCTGAATACAGCCTTTGCCACTCATCTCAATGGCATTGGTTGTTCTGGCGGACACACCTGCAAGGCGCTTCTCTGGCAGCGTGACATACCGAATGGGCTCTGTGGAAAGCCGATTGTCGTGAGTTCCTTGATTAAATTCAACGGACTCATCCGAATGTTCTGCCCCAAATGCCACGTTCCGTTCTGAGCCGGATGCATTCCATCTTTTCAAAAAAGGAAGTTGGTTGCGCAGCATTGCCCTTGCTGATTCCTCGTCCATTCCTTCCTGATTCAAGATGGCGGTGCACATTTCAATCATGCCCTCCAGTGTAATATCGGGCTGCTCGAACTGGCCTTCTTTATAACAATAGATACAGTATTCGCGGGTTGTAGTACCATCCGTTTCTGTTCCGAATTGAGCAGGGGTAGTAAGTGGCATTCCGCAACTCTGGCATACTGTGACGTTCATCAGCAATTCCTCCTCGTTATGTACAGCTTGAATATAGTAGAAGTATAACGGGAGGAACTGGACACCTGTCTGTCAGGTTAGGGGCGGAGCTTTATAATTTTGCACAATTTGTTCAGCAATTCTACGAATCTCTTCCCGAATATGTAGAGGCTCCAGCACTTCAACATCCGCGCCAAATCCAAGAATGAACCCATACAACCAGTTGTCCTCCGGGAATGCGACTTGGCTGATATAATACCCCTCACCATCCGAAACGACGTTCTCTATGCCAAACCATTCCTCTGCGATGTGACGGATACGAGCATGGAATCTCAGGCTCAGGGCCACTTTATTATCCGGAGTTGCCCACTCTTGCTGCCAGGGCCTGTCCTGCAGGTTGATCGGCTTGCGTTCGAAGCTTCCTTGGGCAAGGACGACATCTCGCATGCGGACCAGCTTGAACATGCGGAAATCGTTTCGTTCGTGACAGAACGCATAGAGGTACCAGGAATGCTTTTTGAGCACAAGAGTATGCGGGTCGGTCGTTCTATGAGTTTGAGTACCTTCTGCACTACAATAGGTAAATGTAATGGGCCGCAGTTGATCCATGCCCTGTTCAATAAGCTGAAGTTTGATTTGCAGCTCTTCGGGATGCGTCCACATCGAATAATCCACAATGAAGCGGCTGGTATTGGCCTGGAAGTCCTCATTTTTGGCTTCAGGTACGATGCTGCTGAGTTTCTCCATAAACAGATCCCGTGCTACATTCGTATGGGAGGTGGAGACACTGCGCAGCGCAGTGACAATGGAGGCCAGATCCTTGTCGGTCAGTACATTTCGGTCAAGACGATAGCCCTCTGCCAGGCCAATACCACCGCTTGCACCCTGATAGGTGACGACAGGAATACCCGCCTGACCCAGGGTGTCTATATCCCTGTAGATGGTGCGGATGGATACTTCAAACGTATCCGCCAGATCCTTGGCCTGCACCCGCCCACGATTGATTAACAGCACAACAATGGCTAATAAACGGTCCAGTTTCATATATTGGATTCCCTTCAATCATTTATAAGTTGGATTCAGATATGTTATATTGTTGAGCATCACATATAGGAGTGGAATAAGCAATGAAGCGTATTACGATTTTGATCGCAGATGATGAAGTTGAGATCGCTGATCTGGTTGCATTGCACTTGCAAAAAGAAGGATATCACATCATCAAGGCATTCGATGGGAAAGCGGCGGTTCAAGCCGTTCAGACACAAGCAATAGATTTGGCCATTTTGGATATTATGATGCCGGGTATGGACGGATATGAGGTGACCCGCAAAATTCGGGAGCAGTATCACCTGCCTATCATTTTTCTGAGTGCCAAAACCTCGGATATGGATAAAATCACCGGGCTCGTGATGGGCGCGGACGATTACATGACAAAACCATTTAACCCGATGGAACTGGTCGCCCGGGTCAATTCCCAACTGCGCCGTTCCCTTCAATTTAGCCAGTCTGTACCGGTCCAGCGCTCCATTCTGGAGAAAGGCGGGCTCATTATCTCGCCAGATCAACATAGCGTTACCCTATACGGCAAGCCAGTAGAGTTAACACCGAAGGAGTTTGACATCCTGTATCTGCTCGCAAGTCATCCCAAACAGGTGTTCAGTGCGGAAAGCATCTTTGAACAAGTGTGGGGAGAGGCTTATTATGAGAGCGGCAATACCGTGATGGTTCATATTCGGACCCTGCGCAAAAAGCTGGGCGAAGATGTGGACAAGAACAAGTTTATCAAAACGATCTGGGGTGTGGGGTACACGTTCAATGAATAAACGCAGAAGTTTTCGAACGACCATGATTCTGTTGCTTGGTTTAAGCATGCTGGCATCTGGCGCGATTACCTTTGGGGTATATAAAGTGATGCAATACTATTACACTGGTGTGCGTGCGGAGGATCAGTTAGCAGAATATCGTCATTTTATGAGAAGTATAGGGGATATTTACTTTTTCCTCATCTTGTTCATACCGCTTGCCATCCTGTTTTTCTTCTGGTTTACCAAGCCGTATGTTACTTACTTCAAAAATATCTCCACAGGTATCCGGCAACTCGCGAGTGGTGATTTCCAGCACCGTGTGCAAATTTCGACGAAGGACGAGTTGGGCGCGATTGCAGAGGATATCAATCTGGCGAGCCTGAAACTGAGGGAGGCGGTAGAACGGGGAGATTTTGCGGAGAGCAGCAGGGACCAGCTGGTTGTAAACCTGGCGCATGATTTGCGTACCCCTTTAACATCAGTATTGGGTTATCTGGATCTGTTGATGAAGGATGATCAGCTGACGGAGGAGCAGGTCAGGCACTTTACAGCGATTGCTTTTACCAAGTCTCAACGTCTTGAGAAACTGATCGATGATTTGTTTGAGATTACACGAATGAATTATGGCATGTTGCCGATTGAGAAAAAGAGGCTTGATCTTAGTGAACTGCTAAAGCAGATGAACGAAGAGCTGTATCCTGTTTTTGAAAAGAACCGCCTGGTCACCCGACTGCATATCGATTCCGAGTTAACCATTTCCGGCGATGGTGAGGTGCTTGCACGCGTGTTTGAGAACTTGTTGATTAATGCAGCGCGACACGGTACAGATGGTCTTTATGTGGATATCAACGGACACCGTGATGCAGGACAGGTTATCATTCAGATCATGAACTATGGGGGACATATTCATCCGGATGATCTGCCTCATATTTTCGATATGTACTATACCGGAGATCGTGCGCGGACACCTCAGGAAGGTGGAACAGGTCTGGGCCTGTTTATCGCCAAAAATATTGTGGAGCAGCATGATGGGTCCATTTCGGCCCAAAGTGATATCGTACGGACCGTATTTGAAGTGCGATTGCCTGCATTAGAATGAAGTAAAAGGCTGAATTTAAGAAAAACTTTAGAATTGCCCTGCTTTTTTTTAACTAGTTTTCTCTATCCTTGAATTACGAGGTAAAGGAGGAGCATGGAATGAAAAAGTGGGGATTTTTGATATGTATCATTGTACTGGGATATATCTTTTCCAAGTCACCTGCACTGTTTGAGCAGAAGGAAGAGGCGAATCTGGAAGTTCAGGATACGGGTGAAATTCGTGCAGGATATACCAAAATAATTAACGTGGATATGCAGAATCAAGTACATAAAGGGAATTTATTGCTGGTCAATTCGGAGTATCCCGTTCATGCGGAGGGGATTAGAACCGATATTGTTAATCTGGCTGAACAACAAGAACTGATCCGTGGATACGGATTGCTGGATAATAACATTATGTTGTCAAAGTACGTAGCGCAAGCATTCCAGAAGATGGTTGAAGCTGCTGGGAAAGATGACGTACGATATTTCATCATCAGCAGTGGCTATCGGGACTTTACGAAGCAAGAACAGCTTTATGAGGAAAAGGGATCGGACTATGCGCTTCCCGCAGGTCATAGTGAACATAACCTGGGCTTGTCTATGGATATCGGCTCTACGCTGGCTGCTATGAGTGAAGCACCGGAAGGAGCCTGGCTGGAAAAGAATGCATGGAAATTCGGATTCATCTTGCGTTATCCGAAGGATAAAGTGGACATCACCGGCATCCAATTCGAACCATGGCATTTCCGGTATGTGGGATTGCCGCACAGCGCCATCATGTATCATAATCATCTGGTGCTGGAGCAATATTTGGAGCTGCTACAGCAGAAAAAGAGTATTTCCGCTGAAGTCGGGGACGAGCAGTATCTTATACGTTATTACGATGCATCCAAAGATGAAACCATTAATATACCTGAGCATGGTCAATATGAGATATCGGGAGACAACATGAAGGGAGTTGTCGTGACGGTGGAGGAATAAACAACTAGAAATACATGGAGGTTCATATATGAAACCAAAGGAGTTCAACATGAAGTTGATATGGGTCGCGGCATTGATCGTCTATCTGTATCTGCTAACCAAGCTGATATTATTCAAAGGGCATACGGTGGATTGGGACATTGTGAGGGTTCAACTTATGGCGATCGCGCAACAGCCGGATCTGATTCATACGCGAACCGTTAACCTAACGCCATTTCAGGAAATCTCAAGAGACTGGCATAGCCTGTCGTTACATCGTCCGGGTACCGCAATACATCTGCTGGGCAATGTCATGGCCTTTATCCCACTGGGTATTTTCATTCCAGTGCTGATGGGGAACAAGCTGTTGTCAGGGGCCAAGGTACTCGTACTTTCCTTGCTCTTAAGTTTTGCTTTTGAAGCGACACAGCTATTGACGGGCATGGGCATATTCGACGTGGATGATCTTATGTTGAACACCTTTGGTGGAATGATCGGCTATGTTCTGTACAGCCTGCTTATCGGTCTGAAACGGATAATCATAGGTGGAGCAGCTCGCACTGACAGAAAAGAGTATAATTCCAATCAGAGTCGGGTGTAAGGAGGGAAAGCATTTGATGATTTTCTTGGCTGCTTTAATGATTGGCACAGGAATTGTATTTATCGTTAGTCCACGTTATGTTACTCATTCTTCGTCGGAGGATGGAACCAACAACAATCAAATTACCTCCAGATGGATTGGGTACTCACTGGTCATAGTGTCCTTTCTGTTTGTGGTCATGGCCATACTGCAATCCCTGGATCAAGCATCACATTATATTGGACATTGAAAGGAAGTGTAGAGGCGTTACATAGCCTTTGGTATATTAATAAGAGAAGCTCCCCATCGCGTGCTGAGTACGTGGTGGGGAGCTTTTATATCTGCCAGATAGGGTGGGTGGAGTAAGTTTGAATAAATAATGACGCGGTTTGCGAGCTGAATCGCTAATGAGGTAGAGTAGAGATGATACATTTTATTAACCCACATCCTTACAAGGAGGACATATATTGTATTCATTGGCTAAACAACTCGCAGGAAGAATGAAAGCGATTATGGACATTGAAAGTGAAATTGCTGAAGCTGAGCGTAATCAGCAAGGTGAAGAATTTGTGCGTGATTTAGAACAGAAAAGATCAGACTTGATAAAAACCTTTACACGCGATGAGTTATTGGTCATAAAAACGGTAATGAATGTTGGACGATCGGAGAGAGGCTATCGGTACCATTTTAACTCTAATGAAATTGAAATCATTCACTTACCGATTGAATTAACTGGGCCTGAACTGATGCAAAAATACTCATATTACCTCGTACATAAGACCAAACAGGAACTTGCCAATGGCATCGAATATTATACGGCTGTATCGGAACAGCTGAAAGAAGGTATGGAAATATTGAAGCTTTAAACTACTAATTATAGATGAAGGGAGGTATGTAAATTGATAATGAAGATTTCACACTATACGCCAGATGGTTTCTATTATTATGTTCCCGATCAATATGCAGAGCAGATAGAAGAGTGGAGAATTGAATTTTCTGATTTTTTGCAGAGCATAGAGGGGAAACATCCGTTCACAGAATATATTGAATCTATTAATTATGAGGGCAATTTAGAATATGCTGTTTTTGGCCGTAGTTACGGAGGGGATGATTTCATGGACTGGATAAACGTGGAGAAATTAAACTGCAGAGGTGTATATCGCATTCCTGCGCCACCTGATGATTCGGAAGTTGGATTGAAGATTGATTTTTAAACATATATCGATTATTAAAAATGGAAAAATCAAAAAAAAGCTCCCCGTCACCGTGTAGAGCGCACGTGGCGGGGATCTTTTTGTACAACTTAACTGCATTAAATATAAATGCGATTAAGATTTTTTCATCATTTGACGCAATACGGTTTGCAGGATACCGCCGTTGTGGTAGTAGTCCACATCAACCATGCTGTCCAGACGAGCGATGACAGGGAAGTCGAACTTGGTGCCGTCCTCACGAGTTACGGTAACCGTCAGTTCTTGTCCTGGTTTCACATCATTGCTCAGACCTGTGATGTCATACGTTTCACGACCGTTCAGACCGAGGCTGGACCAGCCGTGACCTTCCTGGAATTGCAATGGCATTACGCCCATGCCCACCAGGTTACTGCGGTGAATACGCTCGAAGCTTTCTGCGATAACGGCTTTGACGCCAAGCAGGAATGTTCCTTTTGCCGCCCAGTCACGCGAGCTTCCTGTACCATACTCTTTACCTGCGATAACGATCAGGTTCTGTCCTTCGTCCTGATACTTCATGGAAGCATCGTAGATGGACATTTCTTCGTCCGTTGGCAGGTATTTCGTAATACCACCCTCAGTACCTGGAGCCACTTGGTTACGAATACGAATGTTGGCAAATGTACCACGCATCATAACTTCGTGGTTACCACGACGGGAGCCGTAAGAGTTGAAGTCTTTGCGTTCTACGCCATGTTCTTTCAGGTACAGTCCAGCCGGACTGGATGGTGCGATATTACCCGCTGGCGAGATGTGATCCGTTGTTACGGAGTCAGCAAGCAATGCCATAACACGTGCGGAACGAATATCTGCGATATCAGTCAACTTGTCGCCAAGCTCTTGGAAGAATGGTGGATTCTGAATGTACGTGGAGTTTGGATCCCACTCATACAATTCGCCTTCCGGTACAGGGATCGTATTCCAACGTTCGTTAGCTGTAAATACGTTCTCGTATTTGTTGCGGAACATCTGTGCGTTCAGCGAGCTAGCGATGGTATCCTTGATTTCCTCGGAGCTAGGCCAGAGGTCTTTCAGGAATACAGGCTCGTTGTTGGTATCATAACCGATTGGATCGGTTGCAAAATCAATATTAACGGTACCCGCGAGAGCATACGCCACAACGAGTGGCGGAGAAGCCAGATAGTTGGCTTTGACTTGCGCGTGCACACGACCTTCAAAGTTACGGTTACCGGACAATACAGCCGCTACCGTCAAATCGTTCTCGGAGATTGCTTCGCTTACTTCGTCTGGCAGTGGGCCAGAGTTACCGATGCAAGTTGCGCAACCATAGCCGGCAACGTTGAATCCGAGTTTGTCGAGATATTCGATCAGACCTGCTTTTTCCAGATACTCGGTAACAACGAGGGAACCCGGAGTCAAGCTGCTTTTCACGTAGCCAGGCTTAGTCAGACCACGTTCAACGGCTTTTTTCGCAAGTAGACCCGCTCCGACCATAACGCTAGGGTTGGATGTGTTGGTGCAGCTTGTGATTGCCGCGATAACGACAGCACCAGCAGACAGTTCGCTAGTGGAACCGTTCGGGTGTTTCACAGGTACTTTTTCTGCAATTTTTTCGTCGCTCAGTCCGTAACCGCCTTTGTCGATCGGCGTACGGATGATACTGTTGAAGCTATCCTTCATTTGAGTCAACTCGATGCGATCTTGTGGACGCTTAGGTCCCGCGAGACTTGGTACAACGGATGCCAGGTCAAGTTCGATCACATCTGTAAATTCAGGATCAACCGTATCAGCAGTACGGAACATGTTCTGAGCTTTATAATAAGCTTCAACCAGATCCACCTGTTCGTCGGTACGGCCGGTATTACGCATATAGTTCAGTGTTTCGCTATCAACAGGGAAGAAACCAATTGTTGCGCCGTACTCTGGTGCCATGTTGGCTACCGTTGCACGGTCAGCCAGGCTGATGTTGCTAAGACCCGGTCCGTAGAACTCGACAAATTTACCGACAACGCCTTTTTTACGCAGCATTTGAGTAACTGTGAGTGCCAGATCCGTTGCCGTTGAGCCTTCGCTCAGGCTACCTGTCAATTTGAAACCGATAACGTCCGGTGTTACAAAATAAAGCGGTTGGCCCAGCATACCTGCTTCAGCCTCGATCCCGCCAACACCCCAACCAACAACGCCGAGTCCGTTGATCATGGTGGTGTGGGAGTCCGTTCCTACGAGGGAATCCGGGAATACAACAGTTTCGCCATCAATGGTTTTGGTTGCAGCCACGGAAGCCAAGTACTCCAAGTTAACTTGGTGAACAATCCCTGTGGATGGTGGAACTGCACGGAAGTTGTTGAATGCCGTTTGTGCCCAGCGCAAGAAGCGGTAACGCTCTTCGTTACGCTCGAATTCAACCTTGATGTTGTAGTCGAGTGCATCGTTCGTTCCGAACGCATCAACCATAACGGAGTGGTCGATAACGAGATCGACGGGAACGAGTGGATTGATCTGTTTTGGATCGCCGCCTGCTTTTTTCACGGTATCGCGCATTGCTGCAAGGTCAACGACCACGGGTACACCAGTGAAATCCTGCAGAACGATACGTGCAGGGATAAATGGAATTTCTTTGTTATTGTCACGGCCTTCTGCCCAGCCGGTCAGTTGTTTTACATGTTCTTCGGTAATAGCACGTCCGTCGAATTGACGAATAGCTGCTTCGAGCAGCACTTTAATGGAGAAAGGGAGCTTGGAAAGGTCGCCGTAGCCGCCTTCCTGAAGAGCATCTAAACTGTAGTAGCGATAAGACTTGCCTCCGACCTCAAGACTGCGGGCCGCGGAGAAATGATTCTTGGCTGACATACATGTACCTCCTTAAAATGTGTCGGTGAGATGAAGAAAACGTTCATTTAGGTGAAGAACAGGCCTTCATCGTTCCGTGTCCTTGTTCGTTAGTTTCATTAGGTGAAACGTAATTTCATAATCGTAACTTTAGTTTTAAGTATACCGTTTTCAACTCCGTACGTAAAGGGCTTTTTGCCTGTCCAGCCAAGCCATTGAGAGATTGAATGCGTTCTCAAGTAAAGGGAATGGACGCGATCTCTTCCGTACGCATTATCCCCGATAATAAGGCTTCAAAACAGAACCAGACACATACAACCGAAATTCTCTCATATAAATAAAAAAGAGTTTTCATGCAATGGATCATTCCGGACAGAACTCATGCCAAAGGGGGACACAGGCTTGGAACGCGAATGGAAGAGTGCCTTATATACCTACGTGAACCAGTATAATCGCTGTGAGATCGACTACCGTCCACAGACAAGCGAACGGATTGTCACCGATCCGGAATTTGTGCTGGAACGGGGAGAGCGGATGGCCAGACTGGACCAATGGTACCGCAAGCGGCGGGCGGTGCCTCTTCGCAGTGAGACCAGCGCCAAGCTTGTGCGGACACTTATGGATGGGTCCGATGAATCGGTCGTCGATGTGCAATTGTACAGCAGGCTGTTCTATGAGAAGAATGGTTTGACCCATCGGGAAGACCGGATTGAACGGGAACGCCTGACCTTTCTTAGGCAAAGTGGAGTTTGGACCATTGCACGTGTAGAACGTGAAGTGCCGGAGCGTCGCCCGGTAGGAGAGGGCCGTCCTTTTCAACAAGCTGATTTTGTACAGGCGATGAATCGGCCGCTGCTTAACCGAGAAGTACTGGGACAGGGTAGGAGATCGAAGCAGCAGCTGTATCGTAGGGATCTGGCTGTCGCCTATGCGGACCGGTGGTGGAATGCGGGAAACCCGGCATTTGAGGAATTCGAAGTAGATTGCACCAATTATGTGTCCCAATGTCTCTTTGCAGGGGGAGCACCCATCCACTATACTGGTAAAAGAGAAGCAGGATGGTGGTACAAAGGCTATGTAAATGGCTCTGAAATGTGGAGTTACAGCTGGGCCGTGTCCAATAGTCTGGAGCGTTATTTATCTGGCAGCAGCTGGGGATTGTCAGCAACCGAAGTGGATCGTCCAGAGCAGCTAATGCTTGGAGATGTAGTCCTCTACGACTGGGACGGGGACGGCAGGTTTCAGCACAGTACGGTTGTGACCGCTTTTGATGCGGGGGGCATGCCACTTGTGAACGCACATACAGTCAGCAGCCGCCACCGTTTTTGGGATTACCGGGATTCTTACGCTTGGAACGAGCGGACGGTGTACCGGCTTTTTCACATTGCAGATGAGTTTTGATGGTCAAAGATTTTACGGGATTCGGTGACGTGGACATCTGGTTCCGTGTAAAATAAGTCTAGATAACAGAATAAAAGTGGTGCTGAACATGCAGATATGGCAGCATCATTGCACAGATAATCGGAGGTTACACATGAGTATGGATAAATTAACAGTAGGCGTCGTTTACGGCGGAAAGTCAGGCGAGCATGAGGTGTCGCTGCAAACGGCGTTTGCTGTAACGAACGCATTTGATTATGAGAAGTATGAACTGGTTCCTTTTTATATCTCCAAGCAGGGTACGTGGAAAAAAGGATCCGTTATGCACGCGCCATTCGCGCAGATTGAAGATTTGAAGCTGGAGCAGGCGGCGGGCGGAACACAGGAAGCGCTGAACGCGCTGTTCGGCCGTTTATATGGCGGAGAAGAGGCGATGGACGTCATGTTCCCGCTGCTGCACGGTACGTTTGGTGAGGATGGCACGATTCAAGGGATGTTCGAGATGGCGGATATGCCTTATGTTGGCGCAGGTGTACTCGCTTCGGCAGGCGGCATGGACAAAGTGGTCATGAAGAAACTGTTCGCGCAGGCCGGAATCGACCAATGTGCCTTTACGTATTTTAACGCTACTCAATGGAAACAGACCGAACATGAAATGATCTTGCAGGTGGAAGATCAACTGGGCTATCCGTGTTTCATTAAGCCGGCCAATCTCGGTTCCAGCGTAGGAATCTCGAAGGCGCGTAACCGGGATGAACTGAAGAAAGCAGTGGAGTTCGCTCTCCGTTACGATACCAAGGTAGTCATTGAGGAGTTTGTAGAGGCTCGAGAAGTTGAAGTCAGTGTACTTGGAAATGACGAACCGATGGCTTCTGTACCAGGAGAAATCGTATCTTCCGGTGAATATTATGACTATGCAGCCAAATACATCGATGGACAGTCTCAGATGCTGATCCCTGCTCCGCTCGACCCGGAAGCCGCAGATCGCATTCGTGAGGCCGCATTGCAGGCATTCCGTGCGATTGAAGGCAATGGCATTTCCCGTGCAGACTTCTTCATTCGCAAATCGGATGGGGCATTGCTTATTAATGAAGTAAACACCATGCCTGGTTTCACACCATACAGCATGTACCCGCTCTTGTGGCGTGAAACGGGCGTATCGTATGCCGAACTGCTGGATCGCATGATTGAGCTGGCTTTGGAACGCTACAACCGCAAGCAGGCGCTGAACTATGAGAATGGCGTACAGGCGTAGCCTAAGGACGACATTATAAGGAGGGGTATGAATGGGATTTCAGACCGAATTCAATTCCGTGTGCAAGTTCAAGAATGAACAAGAGCTGTTTGAATTGCTTGAATACGGCCGTGGCAAAATGGTCAAACAAGGCTTTCGTGTATTTCCTACCGGACAGAAAGTCATTGCTTACACACCGGATAACGTGGCCGTAGCCATCGTAAAAATCGTAGTCTCCATTGCTGAGATTAACTTCCAGGGTCAAGAAGTGACCGAAGTGGAGATGCAATTGATCCGTAAACTGAACGAGGAAGAATCACGCATTCAGACTGCTCTCGCGGACGAGATGTTCTTTGGTGAACAGGCACAGGGGTAGTTTGTTACATGTGGACCGGGATTGAATGGACGGATTTGTCCAAATCACGATTATGGTCACTCTTTTAGGGTAAAACTTGGTTATATAAAGTGAAGGGAAGACTGCCGGCTTCATATACCGGGAAGGAATCCCGCCCTAATAGAGAGGAAGAAATTCATGCTCGTACGTTTTGGTTATGTGGCGATGTCCGTGCTTGTGGAGAATGCTTCACCTTCCCGGACGATGACTATGTCCAGCTTTAAGAAAATTGATGATAGGGAAGCAGCAATTCGCAAGCTTGAACGGATTGCAGCCGAGAATTTGCATAATACATTACGTTTGCTCAGACACAACAAAGGAAGCCATATTCATGTATATCGTTTCTCTTCCAAATTAATTCCGCTAGCAACGCATGAGGATCTCAGTGATTGGGACCCGTTTCCCGCGCTTAAGCAGGATTTTGCCGCGATTGGCGATTTTGTGAAGGAGAACCAGATGCGTGTGTCTTTCCACCCGGATCATTTTACGGTACTCAGCACACCTCGGGAGGAAGTGCTGCGCAACTCCATGCGCGACCTTCGCCATCATGTACGGATGCTGGATGCCATGGGGCTGAATGCCACTGCCAAGAACAATATACATATTGGTGGTGCATACGGGGACAAGCCTAGTGCAGCGCTGCGTTTTGAAGAAAATTTTCTGAAGCTGGATCGGGATATTCAGGAACGGATGACGCTCGAAAATGATGACAAAACGTTCAATGCTCCCGAGACCCTCTCGGTATGTCAACGTATGGGGCTGCCCATGGTGCTGGATATCCACCATCAATGGGTGAACAATGAAGGCGAACAGCCATGGGATCTCTGGCCGGATATATTGAAGACTTGGGAGTCTCCGCTTGCTCAAGCGGATTCTCCGGCAGACAAGCCGTTGCCGCCCAAAATTCACGTCTCCAGTCCAAAGAGTGAGAAGGACCTGCGTGGTCATGCTGATGGTGTTGAGGTGGAGCCGATGCTCGCTTTTTTACGTCATATTGCAGCAGATACGCCCGCTCTTGATGTGATGATTGAGGCCAAACGCAAGGATGAAGCTCTGGTGCAGTTGATGCAGAAACTAGCATTCTATCACGAAGAGGGTGTGGAATGGGTGGACGAGTCGACGGTAATCATTCATCCGTAGCGCCAAAAGGGGCCTGGGCAACGAGAAACTTTACGACCCTCGGGGCGTATACTTTTAACAAGTATTTTAATTTTTCGTAGATTGATATAGAAAGTAGAGTGAACGCTTTGAATGAGAAGGAAAAAACACCTTATGTCGTGACAAGCAAAAGCTATACTGCCGTCGCCATTAATGCAGCTTCCAAAGCTGGAGAGTGGATCAAGAGTCGTCTCGGAACTGTGGGGGAGCCCGGAACCAAGTATTCGCCGCAGGATCTCGTCACTGAAGTCGATAAAGGTGCGGAACAGATGATCCGCCGCCTGATTCTGACGCATTTTCCCCACCATGCCATTCTGGGTGAAGAAGGCGTGGAGCCAGGACCGGAAGCATCAGCGAAGGCACTGAAAGAAGCTGAGGAAGAAGAGTTTCTCTGGATTGTGGATCCGGTGGACGGAACGACCAATTTCGTACACGGTTTTCCGTTCTACTCCGTATCCATTGCCTTGGCTCATAACGGTGAGGTGATTGTGGGGGTAATCTACGATCCTTCCCGTGACGAGATGTTTGTTGCGGAAAAAGGAAAAGGCGCTTATGTCCATGGAAACCGGATGCTTGTATCTGGTGAACAGGAACTGGCCCAGAGCCTGATCGCAGTTGGCTTCCCGGCGGATACGACCTACGCGTTGCCGATCAATATGGCCGCTGTTCAAGCACTGGCACCGCAAGTACGCAGTCTGCGTGCAGGTGGTTCTGCTGCCCTGCATTTGGCATATGTTGCAGCGGGGCGCCTCAGCGCTTATACCGAAGTCGGTTTGAAGCCTTGGGATATCGCCGCAGGTGCACTGCTAGTTGAGGAATCCGGCGGCAAGGTTACCGATACCGTGGGGACGCCTTACCAACTGTCGGTGAGCCATGTGGTTGCCAGCAATGGCAAGATTCATGATGCACTGACGGGTGTGCTGAAGGAAGCAAACGCAACCGGTTTGGAGTAAAAATTTACTGAAGGAGCGAACAACAATGGATGAATCCAAAGAACTGGAACGACGTTTGAGTGATATGCTGACTGAAGGGGAGATGGAGGAGTCCGGCGATGCTGACAAACGTGAACGTCAGCTGATTCCTCCCAAGTACGAGGTGCGCATTCAGACAGAACGAGACCCAATTGTTGAAGAAACGTTGAAGTACCGGGACATGGCACGTGAGGTGGACGATCGCTACGATCGATATCTAGATCGGTCTGCCGGGAACAAAACGGAAATGGACACGAATGGTTCTGATTTCGGAGACACGAATAAATCAAAGTCTTAACGAGTGAACATCGTGACTATACTCAACGGATAACAGACTTCCCTAATTAGGGGAGTCTGTTTTTCGTGCGGATATGGGGTGGAGACGACAGCGCCCCTTTAATAATGTTAGAATAGAGTTACACGAACTTCTGTCACCGGAGTGAACAGTGTAATATGTAATTATTTTTTTATTTTATAGATACGGGAAAAAGGAGTGTTCTAAGAATGAAGCGTAAACGCATATGGAGAAGTACCGCCGCGGGATTAACGGCAAGTATGCTAGCAGGGATGCTGATTTTGGCATCATCCGCACAGTCCGCTCATGCTGCGGATAGCAATGCGTTACCCGCAGGAAGCGTAACATCATCATTGCCTGTACAGAAAGATGCGATATCGGTAACCAAGGAATTCCGCCTCGTCACATTGGGGGACTCCATCACCGTAGGATTTGAGCCGAACCTGAAAGAACTGCCCTATGGTTATGTAGAACGGTTGCAGGAACAAGGTCTACTTCACGGACGTACTCAGGTGGACAACTATGGTATTGCCGGATTGAAGAGCAGTGGTTTGAAAAACTTTGCAGATGCGATTAAAGAAGGGAAAGCGCTCACTTCCGAAGCCATTCAACCGAGCCTCCCTGATCCAAGAGCGGCACAAGTTGGAGCCAATATTGCTGCCATCCGGGAGAGTGTAGCTGGGGCTAATCTGGTTGCCATCACAATCGGAGGGAACGATGTGTCCGAGTTGCTCGGTTCAGCAGATAAGCTAAGTGATGCGGAACTGGAAGCAAAAGTGAAGGAATTGCTATCTTCCTATACAGCCAATGTTAGCGCTGTTATCAATGATATTCATGAGATTAATCCTAATGCCAAAATCGTAATCGCTGACCAGTACCAACCCATGCCTGAAGTAGCTGGTAAAGCGCTCTATGCGAAACTGATGGAGGCTTCCCAAGGGTTTACTGCGACCATTGATGGAATTGCGACTGAATTTTCCGCTAAAGGAATTGATGTAAAAGTGGCTCATGTCGCCAAGGAGTTTATTGGCGGTGAAGGCACGATGACTCACATGATTAAGGACCGCGATTTCCACCCGAATCAGTTCGGATATGAAGCGATTGCCAAAGTATTCGCAGAAACGATCTGGGGCGATTACACCAAGCTGACGGCTCCTGCTGCAGGCCAACCGATGAATATCATTGTCAGTGGTAAAACGCTGGACACGCCGTACAAACCAATCAACCGCAATGGTAAAAACTTTGTGGCGATCCAGGATATCGTGAATGCCGTTGGCGCAACTACGGTATGGGATAACAAAACCTCAACCGCAACGATTACATACGGAGATCGGAAGGTTGCCGTGAAGATTGGTGCAACGGCCGTTCAGGTGAATGGTGCATCCGTAGCCGTGGATACACCTGCATTCTTGAACAAGGTGGGCACAGAGTCCAAAACATATGTGCCGGTTGCTATGGTAGCCGAGGGTCTTGGCTTTGATGTGCAGTATGTCGCCAAGTTAAAAACCGTTTTTGTAAATCCGTAACGAAATAATTAGCACTCTTATACACTATCGACAAGATATTGAGCAGCCAGATTTCCTTGATCTTTTCAGGGAATCTGGCTGTTTTTGCGTCTATGTTCATACCAGACCAAGGATACACACCTTCGGAAATGACCTAAAATGTTGCATAAATATGACTTGTCATCTGACCATGGATGTGTAAATATGAAAATAACTTACAGTAGATCGAAAACAGTTTCGAATGACAGCACCCTTCGCAAGCCAAAGGAGCGCTTTGGATGAGTAGAATTAAAAACGCTTTCACGACATTGCCGATTCATCACAAAACCATTCTTCTCATCGGATTACTGATGGTGATCAGCTTCACGTTCTATGTATCTGTCCTGGGCTATGTGTTCGGCATTTATGATCGACAAATCTATGAGAAATCCTCACAGGTGCTTAATATGTCTTCGGTGGGCATCGAGAACCAACTGCGTGAGATCTCCAATCTATCCTTCAAGGTCATGTCCGACGAGCCTCTTCAGCAATATCTTCTTCAGTTGGATAAGGCTGAATCGGGGTATGAGAAAAATGGCCTGCGCAAAAAAATTACCAACAGACTGGTGGCATATGCAGGTTCAGAGAAATACGTCTATTCCATGATCTTTATCGATAATGATAATAATATTATGGCAGCTGGAAACCGGGAGGGAATCTCGGAGAAGAAGCAAAGAGAATTGGTTGCTTTGGGACAGCAATATTCGGGCTCTAATGCTTGGTACACAGGCGGGGACCAACAAGCCAGATTACTGTCGGTTAGACAGGTAAAGTCTTTTACCGGTGGAGCATTTACGCTGGAGAAGCTGGGCACCCTGGTTATTCGTGTACGATTGGATCGGATTGTCCAAGACCAGATGCAACACCCGGCAGAGGATTCACAGCTATTAATTACAGATGGCCGGGAAGTAATCTATCCAACAGAGTCGACTGTCAGTAAATCTGAAATCGAGTCTGAACTGAAGCGCACTCAGCCCTATGGGATAGCGATGTTTGAGCAGGGAAGGAATTTTGTCGCTCGTGCGAATTCTCCATATACAGATTGGGTGTATCTGTATATGACGCCCTTTGACCAGATGTTTAAGCAGATCCAGTTTGTTAAACAGCTGGTGACTGTCATTTTTATCATGATATTCCTAGCGGCGCTTATATTCGGAGCCAAGTTTTCCCGCAGTATTACACAGCCTATCGCCCAGTTGATCAAGAAAATGCGCAATATCGAAAAAGGCGATCTGGATAAGCTGGAGGAAGTAGCGCTGGGCAATGTCCCGGTATCTTCACAAAATGAGGTCGGATTGCTGCATCGCACGTTCAAGATGATGGTACAGCGTATACGTGAACTCATTGACGAGAATTATGCGAAGCAACTCGTGATCCGAGAGACTGAATTGAAAGCGCTTCAGGCACAGATTAATCCACATTTTCTATATAACACACTGGAATCGATCAACTGGCTTGCCAAAGTGCAGAAGCAGCATCAAATCTCCGAAATGGTTGAGGCCCTCGGATTTCTGCTGCGAAGCTCAGTGAACATGTCCGAGAAGTGGATTACTTTGGAAAGGGAACTGGACATCGTCCGCAGTTATGTGACGATCCAGCACACGCGATTCGAGGAAAGACTTGATTTTGACATGGACATTGCGCCCGAAGTGGGAACTGCACGCATTCCGAAGTTAACTCTGCAGCCATTGGTGGAGAACGCCATTCATTATGCATTGGAGCCAAGCATAGAACCTTGCCGTATTCGGATTAGGGCGAGAGCGGATGGAGACAACGTTGTAATTGAGGTGGAGGACGACGGTCCGGGTATGACTCCCGAATTTCTGGAGCAATTGCAAGAGGGACGCGTACAGACGAGGGGACAGGGGATCGGGCTGTCGAACATCAAAGAACGGATCAGATTGACCTTCGGCGAAGAAGGCGAAATGATCATGAGCAGCAATCCCGGATCAGGGACCGTAGTATCGATCAGAATACCTTGGGTTAGAGAGGACGATGACGATGTACAAAGTGATGCTCGTAGATGATGAACGTGTCATTCTGGAGGGGATTTCGCAAGTCGTGGATTGGGCTGCAGCGGGAACGGAACTGGTGGATACCGCGAGAAACGGGATTGAAGCGCTGGATAAAATCGGTCATTCCAGACCGGATATTATCATTACGGATATTTCAATGCCGGGCCTGGATGGTCTTGGACTCATTGAAAAAGCATCTGAGGCTTACCCTGGACTCCGCTTTATCATGTTGTCTGGCTACAAAGAGTTCGAATACGCTCGTCGGGCGATGCAATATGGAGTGAAACATTATCTGCTCAAACCGTGTAACGAGAACCAGATTCACGATGCCTTATCCGAGTTGCTTCAGGAACACCAGGATGCCCAGGTAAAGGAACATGTGGCCGGAGAGATGAAACAGCGTCTGCAGCGGGTGCTGCCACATGTGAAGGAGCAGTTCCTGCTGGAATTTATGACGAACCAAACCTATGGTCCGGTCGATCTGGAGTATTATCAGGAGCTGTTTGACTTGGAGCTGGAGGATAACGAAGTTCGGCTGCTGCTGTTCCGGATTGCAGATGAACATGATTATAGTCATCTATTTGCAATCAAAAACATTGCCAGTGATCTGCTGCCCCATGTTCTATTAAGCACTACCATTGAAGGCAAACTGTTAATTCTGTTGGGGGACTCTGCCGATTCGGTCGGTCTAAAGGAGAGCATCGAAGAAGTGCGGACTGCTTTCACCAGACTATATAAACTGGAAGTTACGGCTGCCCTCAGTGAAGCAGATCGAATGATCCAGTCCCGGCGTTTGTTCCGTGAGGCGCTGCAATGCCTGAACCATCGCTTTTTTATCGGCGAAGGCAAGCTGATTACCAAAAGTGATCTGGAGCTGGCCGGGGAATGTGATGGTGTACATGTTGAACAAGATGCAGAGCAGTTATGTCAGTTGATTAAGTCAGGCAATACGGAAGAAGCGGGCGCTGAAGTGGATCGCCTGTTCGAGCTTTTGTCTGGTCAGCAGCTTGAAATCGGGATTACTCGTTCGTATGTGGTGCAGTTGTACTCCGCAATGATTCATGTCTGTCCTCCTGAGGAGGCGACGGAATTTACTCAGCGTATGGCAGAGCTGCCCCATATCGACACATTATCTGGCTTAAAATCCTTTGTTGCCAGTAGCGCAGCCCGGTTAACCTCCGGTTATTACAAAAACCATATTAGCCGTCAGTCTTCTGCTGTGGAGAAGATGATGGATATTGTGGATCGCCATTATGGTGAGGCTGATCTCTCGCTTAACGGGGTTGCCCATCAGATGTTATATATGAATCCGGATTATCTCGGCAAAATTTTCAAAAAAGTGACGGGTGAAAACTTCTCCAACTATGTGAATCGTTTGCGCATTGAGCGTGCCTGCGACCATATTCGCAGAGGTGGAGATGTGAAGGTCTTTGAGCTTGCCGAATTGTTTGGCTTCGGGGGGAACTCGCAATATTTCAGTCAGGTGTTCAAAAAGTGGACCGGTATGACACCTACCGAATTTCGCAGAACTGGCTTATAACAATTGACTGACGATTATAAAATCGAAATATGAGGGGGACGAACAGCGCCGATAGAGGTGCAGTTGTCCTCCTCTGTTTTTTGAACCAACAAGACGGTTTTGTGTATTCAACTATGGTCCCACATTTGCGAAAATGACAATATAAAGTTCGTGAAAGCGTTATCAGAAAGTGAAAGGTAACTCGTTCACACAACCATTTCAACATAAAAGGGGAGATTGGCATGGTGAAAAAGGCGATATTCCTGATAATGGCGGCATTGCTGGTATTAACAACGGCGTGCAGCAGCAGCGGTGAATCGGGCGGAACATCTGGGGATGGTTCGGTAACACTTCGTATCGCATGGTGGGGATCAGATGCACGTCATGAATACACACAGAAGGTCATTGACCTGTACAAAACGAAAAACCCGAATGTCAAAATTGACGTGGAATACGCCTCATTCGATGACTACTGGAAAAAGCTTGCTCCACAAGCGGCAGCGAATCAACTGCCGGACATTGTTCAGATGGATATTTCCTACATCAGCCAATATGCAAAGAACGGACAGCTCGAAGATCTGTCCCCGTATCTCGGAAACCAGATTAAAGTAGACGACGTATCCGAGAACGTAATCAGCACAGGCGTTATCAACGACAAACAATACGGAGTACCTGCTGGTGTTAACGTACTGGGTTTCCAGTATGATCCGGCTTTGCTCAAAAAAGCGGGTGTGGATTCCATTCCCGAAAATATGACTTGGGAATCGTATGAAGAGCTTGGCAAGCAAACGGCTGCCAAAGGACTCTTTTTGGATGGGGGCGTAGCGCCGGATATCTTCTTCCACTATTTCCTGCGGACCAAAGGACTGTCCCTCTACAATGCTGAAGGAACGGGTCTTGGCTATGATGACGACAAACTATTCGTTGAGTTCTTCGGACTCATGCGGCGGATGATTGAGCAGGGAGCTGCACCTTCACCGGATCTGGTTAACCAGACGAAAGGCATTATTGAGGAATCCGATCTGGTCAAGGAAAAAGGAATTGGCGTATGGCAATGGTCCAACCAGTTTGTGGCCTTGCAACAGGTAGCTAATCGTCCTTTGGAAATTGCACCAATGCCAGGACCGGATATGGAAAAAGGACTTTATATGCAGCCAAGTATGTACTGGGCTGTAACATCGAACTCGAAAGTGAAGGAAGAAGCGGCCAAATTCATTGATTTCTGGGTGAACGATGTGGAAGCTAACAAACTGATCAAAGGCGAGCGCGGTGTGCCGATTTCAGGCAAAATCAAAGAAGCTATCGCTCCTGAGTTGAGTGATGCAACGAAACAGGTATTTGACTTCGTAGCGTCCATGGAGCCTAAGGCTTCGCCAATGAGCTCACCACCACCGGTAGGTTCGCCGGAAGTCATTGCTTCTCTGGCGGATGTTGTGGAGGAACTGAACTTCGGTAAGGTTACACCGGAACAAGCAGCAGCGACATTCCGCAAAAATGCCGAAGCCGTTCTTGCCAACAATAAATAACAGTTGAATGATCGCTTGCTCATCCCATTACCGGGATGGACGGGAACAGGGCTACTCGCATACCGCGAGGGCCTTTCCCCGTCCAGTAGCTCGAAGCAAGGTCGCGGGAAGCAAGCAGATCAATAAAGGAGGTTTGTTCCGTTGAGGCAATATTCGTCGTTGCGTAGAAACCTAACTGGGTATGCTTTTATTAGTCCTTTTATCATCGGCTTTCTGGGCTTTACGCTTATTCCGATGTTTGTATCCCTATACATGTCGTTTACGAGTTATAACTTGTTCACTTCCCCACGGTGGATCGGGATGGACAACTATACCAAAATGTTCTTTGATGATCCGAAGTACTGGAATTCGGTTAAAGTAACGTTTCTGTACGTGTTCATTGGTGTACCTCTAAGGCTGGTCTTCGCACTTTTCGTAGCCATGATCCTGAATACGGGATCCCGTATGGTCGGAACGTATCGTACCTTGTACTACCTGCCATCCCTTATCGGTGGTAGTGTGGCTGTGTCGATTATGTGGCGTAACCTTTTCAGTAATGAAGGTGTCATCAACAGTGCATTAACGGCAATCGGAATTGGGCCAATCAGCTGGTTTGGTGATCCGAATGCGTCTCTGGTTATGCTGATCTCGTTATCTGTTTGGCAGTTTGGATCTTCCATGCTCATCTTCCTGGCCGGTCTGAAAAATATATCTCCCGAGATGTACGAAGCAGCAGGTGTGGATGGTGCCAACCCGGTACGTAAATTTTTTGGTATCACCTTACCGTTACTCAGTCCAATCATTCTGTTCAACCTGATTATGCAAACCATCGGTGCATTTATGACCTTCGTACCTGCATATATCATCTCTAAAGGCGAGGGCGGTCCAATGGACGGTACGATGCTTTACTCGCTGTATCTGTTCCGTCAGGCATTTATGTTTAACAACATGGGTTATGCTTCGGCCATGGCCTGGATCATGCTTATTATGATCGGTATACTCACAGTCGCGGTGTTCTTGACATCCAAGTTCTGGGTGTTTTATGAATCCGAAGGAGGGAAGTAACGATGGTTTGGAGAAATGTGAAATGGCCCATCTATCACCTGTTCGTTGCAGCTTTGGCCCTCCTGATGCTTTATCCCGTTCTGTGGATGCTTTTCAGCTCATTCAAAGAAAGTCGTACCATCTTCGTAACTGCCGAGTCCTTGTTCCCTACGGAATGGATCTGGAGTAACTACGCGGATGGCTGGAAAGGCGCAGGCGGAAGACCGTTTATGGATTACATCACCAACTCACTCGTTATTGTGGTCATCTCTACGATTGGTGCCGTGTTATCCTCATCGTTGATTGCCTTTGGTTTTGCCAGACTTAACTTCAAAGGACGTAACTTTTGGTTCTCCCTGATGATGTTAACACTTATGTTGCCGCATGACGTTGTACTCGTACCCCAATATATTATCTTCACGAAGCTTGGTTGGTTGAATACCATTCTACCGATAGTTGTACCTACGTTCTTCGGGATGCCGTTCTTTATCTTCCTGATGGTACAGTTCATTCGTACGATTCCGAAAGAGCTGGATGAGGCTGCTACCATTGATGGATGTAACAAGTTTAGACTGTATGTACAGATTATTATGCCACTCATCAAATCATCACTCGCAACGGCTGCGATCTTCTCCTTCTACTGGAGATGGGAGGATCTGCTCGGTCCAGTACTGTATCTCAACTCGCCGGATAAATATACGGTCTCCATGGCACTGAAAATGTTCCTGGACAGTGAGTCTGCCTCCAACTGGGGAGCGATGTTCGCGATGTCCATTGTGAGTCTCGTACCCGTTGTAGCCGTGTTCTTTATTTTCCAAAAACAAATTGTACAGGGCATGAGCACCAGCGGACTGAAAGGATAAACGATATTCACTGGATTCAAACCTGAATTGGATATTGAACAAGGAGGTTGTTCCTATTGAATAAGGCCCAGGGTAGTCAGGCTGTTGCCACGGAGGTAACAGCAGAGGGCGGTGAAGAGGCCGTTACCCACTGGAAGTTCAATTTTGGACCGGACTCTGGCAGTGCAGGTGAGGTTGAGGGTTATTTGAAAGTGTCTGCCAGCACTGCATATGAAGAACAGGGAGAATACGGTTTTGAATCCGGCTCCCTTGTGTATGAGAAACAACGGATAAGTGAAGACGAAGTATCGAATTCCAGTAGGGCAAACAACGGCAAACAAGGGCAGACCAATGTGTCTGCCCGATTGCGTTCAAGCTTTTGTATTCCGCTCAAGGCATCTTTCATCGTTGATGTACCTGATGGAACCTATCAAGTCTTGTTAATTGCAGGGGATGAATTGGCGGAGACGATCACCAGAATCAAAGCCGGAGAGGGCAGGCTGATGCTGCCAACCATTCGTACAGTTCCTGGGCAATGTGCAGAGGTTCGATTCTCGGTTGTGGTTCGTGGCGGAAAGCTCCGACTATCCTTCTCCGGTCCTGCGCCGCGGATTAATGCATTGGAGATCACGCTTGCCAATCAGACGATGACTGTATTTATCGCTGGTGATTCTACCGTGACGGATCAGCCGGAAAGTGGATATCCATACTGTGGCTGGGGCCAGCTGTTGCCTGCACAGTTCAAACATGATGTTGCTGTGGATAACCATGCCCAGTCTGGACGCAGCTCCCGCAGTTTCATCAATGAAGGCAGATTGGATGCCATTCTGGAGAAAATTAAGCCGGAAGACTTTCTGTTTATTCAATTTGGACATAACGATGAGAAGCCGGGCCCTGACCGGGGAACGGAGCCTTTCACAACATATAAGGAATATCTGAAAAAGTATATCGATGCCGCCCGCGAAGCTAAGGCGCGTCCGGTGCTCGTGACACCGGTGCATCGGCGTTACTTCGCTGATGATGGCACATTGACCGACACCCATGGCGATTATATCGTCGCCGTGCGTGAGCTGGCGGAAGAGGAAGGGGTGCCGCTGATCGACCTGGCTGAGCGAAGCCGTATCCTGTGCGAGCAAGCGGGCGTTGAAGGCAGCAAGGAGGATTTCATGTGGGTGCTGCCGGGTGAGTACGTGAACTTCCCAACAGGCGTGGAGGATAACACGCATTTTCAGGAGCGCGGTGCCCGTCGCCTCGCCATGCAGGTGGCGGAAGCCATCCGCGAGCTGCGACTGCAGCCGCTGCAAATGTATTTGAGGTAAGCAGCGGAGGAGGGCGGAATCGGAGCAGAGGGAGCGAAGCGTCCGCCTTTGGAGCGGGATTTCCCCTGCTGAGGGGGAATAAAAGAAATCCCGAGCCAACAGCGGCCCACAGCGGCCCACAGCGGCCCACAGCCCGATCTGCCCACCGAAGCGCCTGCCCCGCAAGCAGCCTTTTTATTAAGCGAGTTAACGAAGTAACGAGCAAGGTTGCTCTTAAGTTGCCCAGCGAACATAGCGAAGGCAATAAGCCTTTAAAAAGCAATGGCGAGCGTTGCAGCGGAGGAGGGCGGAATCGGAGCAGAGGGAGCGAAGCGTCCGCCTTTGGAGCGGGATTTCCCCTGCTGAGGGGGAATGAAAGAAATCCCGAGCCAACAGTGGCCCACAGCCCGATCCGCCCACCGAAGCTTCCGCCCCGCAAGCAGCCTTTTTATTAAGCGAGTTAACGAAGTAACGAGCAAGGTTGCTTTTAAGTTGCCCAGCGAACATAGCGAAGGCAATAAGCCTTTAAAAAGCAATAGCGAGCGTTGCAGCGGAGGAGGGCGGAATCGGAGCAGAGGGAGCGAAGCGTCCGCCTTTGGAGCGGGATTTCCCCTGCTGAGGGGGAATAAAAGAAATCCCGAGCCAACAGCGGCCAACAGCGGCCCACAGCGGCCCACAGCCCGATCTGCCCACCGAAGCGCCTGCCCCGCAAGCAGCCTTTTTATTAAGCGAGTTAACGAAGTAACGAGCAAGGTTGCTCTTAAGTTGCCCAGCGAACATAGCGAAGGCAATAAGCCTTTAAAAAGCAATGGCGAGCGTTGCAGCGGAGGAGGGCGGAATCGGAGCAGAGGGAGCGAAGCGTCCGCCTTTGGAGCGGGATTTCCCCTGCTGAGGGGGAATAAAAGAAATCCCGAGCCAACAGCGGCCAACAGCGGCCCACAGCGGCCCACAGCCCGATCTGCCCACCGAAGCGCCTGCCCCGCAAGCAGCCTTTTTATTAAGCGAGTTAACGAAGTAACGAGCAAGGTTGCTCTTAAGTTGCCCAGCGAACATAGCGAAGGCAATAAGCCTTTAAAAAGCAATGGCGAGCGTTGCAGCGGAGGAGGGCGGAATCGGAGCAGAGGGAGCGAAGCGTCCGCCTTTGGAGCGGGATTTCCCCTGCTGAGGGGGAATGAAAGAAATCCCGAGCCAACAGTGGCCCACAGCCCGATCCGCCCACCGAAGCTTCCGCCCCGCAAGCAGCCTTTTTATTAAGCGAGTTAACGAAGTAACGAGCAAGGTTGCTTTTAAGTTGCCCAGCGAACATAGCGAAGGCAATAAGCCTTTAAAAAGCAATAGCGAGCGTTGCAGCGGAGGAGGGCGGAATCGGAGCAGAGGGAGCGAAGCGTCCGCCTTTGGAGCGGGATTTCCCCTGCTGAGGGGGAATAAAAAAGAAATCCCGAGCCAACAGCGGCCCACAGCCCGATCCGCCCACCGAAGCGCCTGCCCCGCAAGCAGCCTTTTTATTAAGCGAGTTAACGAAGTAACGAGCAAGGTTGCTCTTAAGTTGCCCAGCGAACATATCGAAGGCAATAAGCCTTTAAAAAGCCATGGCGAGCGTTGCAGCGAAGGAGGGCGGAATCGGAGCAGAGGGAGCGAAGCGTCCGCCTTTGGAGCGGGATTTCCCCTGCTGAGGGGGGAATAAAAGAAATCCCGAGCCAACAGCGGCCCACAGCCCGATCCGTCCACCGAAGCGCCCGCACCGCGAGCCTTACGCGCGTTTAACTAATTATTGCATTAGCAAAGGAGGAATTATTAATGGCACAGGATCAGACGAACACTTCAGCACATAAAATATCTTCCACAGCGACAGGTCACACCTACTGGGTGATTCCCGATGGTTACATTCCACCGGACAGCTCGGGCTCACTGGAGAGTCACGAGAGCATCTGTGTGCTAAATACAGGCATAGTGGATGCACAGCTGCAAATAACGATCTATTTTGAAGATAGGGAACCGCTCGAAGACATCGTGGCTGAGGTACCTGCGCGGAGAACAAAGCATATTCGGACAGCGTCGTTGAGATCGGGTGAACAACTCATCCCTCCGGGAGTACCCTATGCCATTACCGTCTCTAGCAATGTTCCTGTTATCGTCCAGTACAGTCGTCTAGATACAACGCAGCCTGAACTGGCACTCATGAGTGTTATGGCGTTTCCACTGGGATAAGACGTTATGTTAATTATGAAATGAAGAGACGACCCGTAACCTTGCATGGACTGCAGGCTGCTGATCGTCTTTTTGCGTTACTCATCATATTTATACGTACTGGCATTGAGGATTTTCACATGAACCTCGACCTTACCGAGTTTAAACCCCTCAAGTGGGTTGGCCCGTTTATATACCGCCTGTCTCCATAGGGGGAGATCATGACGATATAGATGTTCCACAAAACCGTAGGAATCAATCTTGCGTGATTTGGTTTTCTCAAACGTATTGCGAATTTCGGACTCAATCTGTTTCTCCGCTTCCTTTTCCATAACATGGGGAGAGCGATGAGAGTTATGATCCTCGATGATGGCGCTTTTAACCGAAGTAACCAGGTCGAATGTAACGCCATTTCCTTCTTTCCTCGCCTTAATCGTGGTCTTTGGGTGATTAAGCCTAAGCGTCAGCTCCGGCGTTTTGCTCCCGTTGCTGTATACATACAACGGATATTGAAAGACGCGGTCATAATTCACGTATCGTGTTCCATCAGCGTCTTTACCCGTTAACCTGCCTTGACTTTTACCATTTGAAATGACGTAAAACCCATCCATCCTAATAAGCGGGGGGGCTTTTTCTCCGTTAAACCAGGTCTCATTCTGATTGGTAATGGAAGGCAAAAGAATAACTGAAGCAGGCTCCCGAAATCCGTCAAGGAGCTGATGAAGCCGGATGGGTTCATAACCGGAATGTTGCTTATACAGCTTCATCGGTTCAAACAGCTCTATGGTCTGGGCGGATTGGTTCAGCAGTGCAGAGGGAGCGAGTACATCTGTAATGTTACGCTCTGTACCGTAGAGCCATGGGGTATATCTCAGTTGGCCTGAATGCAACAGTGTATTAAAGACATCTTCCAGCCGTCCATTCAACACATTTTTGGATAAGACAATCGCTTTTACATGGGTCCATAACGTTTGTTGCTGAGAAGTTTGATATAGATCATCAATAGCCATACTCAGCGTAGAACCCTCACCCCGTCCGATCCAGATATCACTTGCTTGCCTTGAAGTGGGCCCTTCCTGCTTGGCAATACTGGAGAAATCAATGAGTTGGGCGTAAGCAACATATTGGTTGTCTACATAATCTATTCCTACAGCCGTGATAAAGTTAATACTCTGAACCTCTTTGGAATCCCAGCACCCGGTCAGCAGGATAAAGCAGCTTATTAACAAGCTAACTTTAGCCATCCATCTTGTCACGAGCCTTTCCTCCGGCGAGTGGAATCCTGTGTATGGAGTACAGCTGGGCGCTTGGTCCGTTTCATAGAAGGGGGCATGGATACGGCTTGGGTGAAGTCGCCGGGTATATAAGGTGAGACGGGTGACAGGTATGAGACGCCATAACACTCCAAGGATACGAGGTGCACCAGCAGACCCAGTAGTCCAATCATGAAACCGAATAACCCAAGAATGGAAGAAATGACTAGCATCCCAATCCGGACTTGAGCAGTAGCCCCACTAAGCACGGTATTCACCAAAATATAGCTGGAGATTACCGAAATAGCCACCGTGACAATGATCGTGGGGGAAGTAATTCCTGCTCGGATAGCTGCATCTCCGATAATAAGCCCACCTACGACGCTGACGGTTTGCCCCAAGGCTCGTGGGAGTCGGCGGCCGGCTTCATTAAATAGCTCGAACATAAATATCATTAAAAATGCTTCCAGCGTTACTGGCATAGGTAGACCCATCCGTGTACCCGAAATGGTTGCAAGCAGAGGCAAGGGGATCTGCTCCACGTTAAAACTAGTCAGGCCGATATAGAAGGCAGGAAAGAAGCAGGCAATCAGTAATCCGGAAATGCGCAAAATTCGCTCAAAAGTAACAATGAAAAAAGGGGTACTCTCGTCTTCCGGCGATTTTAACTGATTAAACAGAGTGGTTGGAGCGATAATGGCTACTGGTGAACCTTCAATGAGAACCGCAAATCGCCCATTTAAAAGGGAGTCCACGACATAATCGGGTCGCTCCGTATTATCCGTGAGTGGGAAGATGCTGCGAATTCCCCCCATAATGGCACGTTCCATAATAGAGGTACCAAGAATGCCATCGATTTCAATTTGGTCGAGATTTTGGCGTGCTTCTTTCAGAATATCCGGGTTAATGATGTCTTTGACGTATAACAGACCAATAGCGGTCTGGGTACGACCACCTTTGACATATTTCTCATAACACATGGAAGAGGTTTTCATTCGTTTGCGAATGAGGCCAATATTCACGGATAACTCCTCAGTGAACCCATCCCGAGGTCCTTTAATCGATGACTCGATCGCCGACTCCTCAGGGGTTCTTCCTGGTATACTCGCGATATCTAGACTGCAGGATTGATCACCATTTCCGAAAATGAGCAGTAATTGTCCGCTGAAAATCAGCAGATTTAAATTCTCTGTATCTGTGAGATCATCCACCGGATTCAATGTTAACCCCAATTCTTTGGGATGTGCTTCTTCTTCATGTAGAGAATGCTGTTCCAGCCGTGGGATAATAAACTGATTGATTTGTTTACCATCGACCAAACCGTCGCAATAGAGCATAATCACCGACATATCGGTTTCATCTTTGGCAGGAAAGCTTTGAATAACAACATCTGCGCAGGGACTGAACTGCTCTTCGAAAGAGGCAAGCAGCGTTTCATGGGACGTGGTGTCAATCGTTTGGTGCTCCATGATGTTTCCTCCTCTGATGGCGTGAACTGATGTATGCAACTGCTGTTGCAACCACCGCTAGTCCGCTCAGATACACGAGATTGAACGGGAATATGTATTGGACAAGCAGTTTTTCGAATGTCATATCATCCAGAGGATACAGCATGGTAAGAATAAAAAAGACGCCAAGAGTGGCACAACATATGATCCTTCTGGAGGCGCTCTTAATATTCCAAATTTCTACTACAATATACATGGCCAGACTAATCCGGGTAAAAGAACCGGCGAGCCACTGATAAATGGAAAAGAAATCAGTCTGGGCAATATATTTGCCCAAGGACGCAATTCGCCATTCTTCAAAGGCGGGATATCGCATTTTGGCAGCTTCAAAAGGGTCAAATTCCACGATCGCCCCAATGAGTGGGCCAAGTGTCAGCCCAAGGATAATGATCGCGAGCATCAGGTACTGCCATACACGTATCCGTTTGGAGAGGTGGGGCTGCAAGTACCAGATGAACAGCAACTCAAACATGCCTGCAAGACTGTAGACTGTGCCATGAAGTACGGGATGCCAGCCATGTTCAAGCACAGGCAGCAGACGACTGTAATCCTTGTACTGTGTATTGACGATAGCTACATAGAAGCCAAGCAGCACAACCAGGGGCAGGATCAAACCTGCTGTAAATGCCAGAGAGCGTATTCCTTTATAGGCCGCATAGGCACAGAGAGACATCAGAGCAATGCTTGTAACCAATATGGGCGTCTCCGTCAGGTAATTGGTTTTGGCCCAAGTGGTGGTATCATGCAGAGTGAAGTAGATCACGGACAGAAAAAAAGAGGCTGTTTCCCACCCGAAACAGCATGCCAAGAGGCTTGCCAAGATGGGAAGTCAGCCATTCATGCAAGGTTTGGTGCTGGAGAAAACGAGAGACATAGGCAAGCATTAGAGTGAATAAAAGATAAGGCCCTGCAGACAACAGAACGGATATCCATGCATCTCTTTTTGCCGAAGACAAAAGGGCAGGGATGATCAGGACGTGACTGATCAGGCCGACAGATAACATCATTAACATCATGGCTTGCAAAAAAGAAGGCTGTGTTGGTTTCATGCTGAGGGACCTCTTTTCCCAATATACTGTTCTCAGCAGTGTTAACGTGATCAAGCCTTCTCATACCGTCAGTCGAAATAACGTATCCCCATCGCTTCACGAACCTCAAGCATCGTCTCACGTGCAGCCTGACGGGCCTGGCGTGTGCCTTCCACGAGGATTTCTTTCACTTCATGTCCACGTTGTTCATAGTAATTTCGCCGTTCACGGAAAGGGGAGAGCAGTTCGTTAATTGCAGTGCCTGCAATCATCTTGCAATCCTTACAACCAATGGTGCCGTCACTACAGCTCGCATGAATCTCAGCGGCCTGATCCTTTCGAAACAGCTGGTGATAGGCAAATACCGGACAAATATCCGGATGTCCCGGGTCAGAACGATGAATGCGGGCAGGATCGGTTTTTGCCCTGGCCAGCTTGGCATACACATCATCAGGATGAGCATTCAACGAGATGGCATTGCCCATGCTTTTGCTCATTTTGCCCACGCCATCCAGTCCGCCCAGCCGTTCTCCGGTCAGAATACGTGGTTCAGGCAGAACGGGCGAATATAATTCATTGAACCGCCGGACCAGTTTCCGCGCTGTTTCGATATGTGGGATCTGGTCTTCCCCCGCTGGAACAAGGGTTGCTTTGCAGAACGCAATATCCGCAGCCTGACTGACAGGATAACCGAGAAATCCGTAATAGAGATCCTTATAGCCACGGTCACGCGCTTCGTTTTTAATCGTGGGATTATGCCGAAGACTGTTCACCGTGATAAACATGGAGAATATGACAGTCAGCTCGGCAATTTCCGGAATCATCGACTGGATGAACAGAGTGGCTTTATTGGGATCGATACCTACGGCAAGATAATCGAGTGTCACTTGGTGCACGCTGTCTGCAATAAGTCCCGGTTGATCATAGTGGGTCGTAAGCGCCTGTACATCAGCCAGTAAAATATACGTTTTGTACTCATCCTGCAATTGCACCCGACTGCGCAGGCTGCCAACGTAATGGCCGAGATGAAGCTGTCCGGTTGTCCGGTCTCCGGTTAAAATAATGTCTTTGTTCTTGTTCATGGTTCATTCTCCTTTGATGTTGTGATTTTTCGATCCTTAATTGCTGACGCCACCAGCCGTCTTCCACGACCATCACCTCCTTTCAGCCTGCAACAGTTTTGGGTACATACATAAATTAAAAAAGCCTCGTCCTTCATCCTGTTTCCCAGACGGGAACAGAATAGAAGGACGAGGCTTATGCTTCGCGGTGCCACCTTAATTGGCCGCTGGTTGCGGCCCACTTGAGGGATACGGATAAATATATGCAGGAAGCCCACATAATCCTTATCGATATCCTGTCCATGGATAACGGCTGAACATGCCGCCTTGCCTACTGACGATCCGCGCTCCTGAGTACAGGTGGCAGAAAGGGTTCAACTCGGAACTCCGAAGCCCATTTCCACATGACCGATACACCTGCTCACACCATCCGCCGGCTCTCTGAGGTATCCTGTCCTGTGTACTTCTCTTCATCATTGTTGATAACATCCGTTTATAATTTTTCACATTGTATCATGCTTTATCTGGATTGACCAGCTTGCGTTTTCTTCCGCTCATATTGGTGCCAAGTACACCTGCGATGATCAGCAAGGCTCCAACAAAGTGGTATCCATGGACAGGTTCATGCAATATCCAGGCTCCGCCAGCAATCGAAATGAGTGTGGACAAATTACTGAATACACTCATTTTGGAAGCTTCCAGATGAGTCAGGGCATAACTCGCCAGCAGCGTGGAGAACATGGTGGAGAGGACAGCCAGATAGGCCAGTGCTCCTAGGTAAGATGCATCTCCGAGTGGCTTCACATAATCCACCATGGTTCCGCTCGACGCGTGACGAATCAGGGAAGCTGCGTTGAAGACGATAAATCCAACCATCAGGGTCACCCAGGTCAATTCCATCGGTTTATATTTCTGCGCCAAGGGTCTTGCCAATACACCATAACCTGCAAAACACACCGTGGAGAGCAGCAGTAAAGCAATACCTTTAAAGTTGCCTGCCGACATCCCGCTCCCTTTCATCAAGAAAATAAAGATTACACCTGCCACGGACAACAGCAGGAACAGTTTTTGCAAAAGGGATGTACGTTCTTTTAGAAAGATAGAGGCCAACACAAGTGTGAATACGGGGGCCATCGCCTGGATAATCCCTGCTTCCGATGAGTTGGACGAGACTAACCCGAATGCCTGAAAGGCAAAGAACAAAACAGGAGAGAGCAGCCCTAGCGGAATGATACGCCACAGATCACGAAGGGTTAGCTTGATCTTGATCCATCCGAAAATGACAGGGATGCTGACTACGAGTAATGACAAAGCAAAACGATGTGCAAGTACATCAATTGGATGTGCCACACTCACCGTCATTTTGACAAATAAAAAGGATAAACCAATAATGGCTGCATATAAAACAGCTGCTACATATGCGTATCTTCTAGTCTGGCTATTGTTCATAGGTTTTCCTCCAATAATACGGTTTTTCTTTACTACTACAACCGCGCATATGTTGCTGCGTACGCTGTCTGACCTTATTCAATATACTGCCAGACCAATAGTGGTACAATAGACAAAAATGTTTATTGTACCGGTACACTTAAGGTAATGCTGAAGTCGGAGGAGTTGCAGAATCCAATGAGAAAATACGAAATCATCGCCGAATCACTTAAGCAATGGATTCAGGACCAATTGCGGCAGCAGAATAGTGGACAATGGCAGGACAAAGGAATCAAACTGCCGGCTGTGCGTGTTCTGGCTGAGCAGTATCAATGTAGTGTGAGTACAGCCATACGAGCGTATGAGTGGCTGGAAGAGCGGCATCTGGTCTACGCGGTGCCTCAGTCCGGATATTATGCGGTACAGAATGGAGCCGAAGTGGAGGATGGAGAGTGGCAGGGACCGCTGGATTTTGCCTCTGCAGCTCCTGATCCGCGTGTATTCCCTTATTCCGATTTTCGCCATTGTGTGGATCAGGCAATGGAGAAGAAACAGGCGGATTTGTTTTTGTATGGAACCGAGAGAGGCTTGCCTTCCTTGATTGAATTGTTGCAGAAGCAATTCGCCGATTATCAGGTGTTTGCCCGGAAGGAGCAGTTCTTTATTACTTCAGGGGTGCAGCAAGCTCTAGCTGTGCTGGCGTTAATGCCTTTTCCAAATGGGAAAAAGCAGGTAATGCTGGAACTGCCGGGTTATCATAATATGCCTTCGCTTCTACAAGGACTGAATGTCCCTATTGCAGGTGTCAGGCGCTCTCTGGAGGGCCTGGATTGGGACGCGCTCGAACGACAGTTCCGCGAAGGAGATATCAAATTTTTTTATGTTATGCCGCGTTTTCACAACCCGATTGGGACTTCCCTGACGGCAGCTGAGAAGAAAAAATTAATCCGCCTGGCGCAGCGTTATGATGTCTATCTGGTAGAGGATGATTTCTTGGCTGATTTGGAAGAGAACACGAAGCAGGACCCATTATGGTCCTATGATACAGAAGGGCGAGTCATTTATTTGAAAAGTTACTCCAAAATCCTGTTTCCCGGCCTGCGGATTGGCGTGGCTATTCTGCCTGTAAGTCTTACTGCATCGTTTAGTAAATACAAAAAAATGCTCGATATTGACACTGCAGTACTATCCCAGGCAGCACTTGAAGTCTACATCCGTAACGGGATGTTTGCCCACCATGGCAAAGTCATCCGCAGTCGTTATGCTGCCCGGATGAACAAGCTGTATCAACAGCTTAATGCTTACCCGGACTTTACTCCGTTTGTGAATGCACCACGCACAGGAGGGGAGCATACGGTTCTGCCACTGCCTAAGGATATGCCACTCAAGGTCTTGCTGTCCCGGTTGGAGCAACGGGGAGTGATTGCCGATACAACAGAACGATATTTTCCGGAGGGTGCACAGGAGGTACATCAGGATAAAATGCTGCGGTTAAACATATCCAATGTACCTAAGCAACGGATCAAGGAAGGGCTGAGGATTATCCGTGAGGAGATAATGAAACTGCAAAAGGCGTCCACACAAGCGGAATAATCGCTTGTGGGACGCCTTTATTTCATGTGATTAATTTAATTTCAGTGACATGCTATGCTGCGACATGTGAATTGTTAGATAACGGTTTACGCCTGAGCCATAGCTTTGAAGGAAGATTCTGCGGCTTCCAATGTTTCTTGAATATCCTTGTCCGTATGTGCAGTGGTCAGGAACCAGGCTTCATATTTGGAAGGAGCCAGATTAATGCCACGATTCAGCATATGACGGAAGAAGGAAGCGAACAGTTCCCCATCGGTATCCTGGGCTTGATCATAGTTCGTAATCGGATGGTCACAGAAGTGGGTGGAAAAGGCACCACGAATTCGGTTAATGGTTAACGCAATGCCATGACGATCCGCAGAAGCCTGAAGGCCTGTAGTCAGATCAATCGCAAGACGTTCCATCTCCGCATATACACCTTCGCCTTGCAGAACCTCCAGACAAGCGATACCCGCAGAGATAGACGCAGGGTTACCAGCCATCGTTCCGGCTTGATAGGCCGGGCCGAGTGGAGCAACCTGCTCCATAACCTGTTTACGACCGCCGTAAGCACCGATGGGCAGACCGCCGCCGATGATTTTGCCAAGTGCAGTCAGATCCGGTTCGATCTCCGCATGATTGTCCAGTCCCGCGTACGTCTGTGTGGAGCCATAGTGGAAACGGAAGGCTGTAATGACCTCGTCGTAAATAACGAGTGAGCCGTTATCCCGAGTCATGGCACAGAGTCCTTCCAAGAAGCCAGGTTCCGGCATAACCATACCGAAGTTGCCGACAATCGGTTCAACCATGACTGCAGCGACATCATCGCCCCAACGCTCCAGAGCTGCTTTCAGGCTGTCCAGATCGTTGAAAGGTACCGTGATGACTTCATGCGCAATGCTCGTTGGAATACCTGCACTATCCGGAATACCCAGCGTGGAAGGCCCCGAACCTGCTGCCACAAGGACCAGATCGGAGTGACCGTGATAACATCCGGCGAATTTCACGATTTTATTACGTTTGGT
Organism: Paenibacillus marchantiae; assembly: GCF_028771845.1. NCBI lineage: Bacteria > Bacillati > Bacillota > Bacilli > Caryophanales > Paenibacillaceae > Paenibacillus > Paenibacillus marchantiae. Next base: position 1,880,813 of record NZ_CP118270.1, read on the forward strand.
GTAGGCGCGGGCAACCCGGATGGTGGTCATGACCGCTTCTGTACCGGAGTTTACAAAACGAACCTTGTCCATTGAAGGAATGGCTTCCTTCAGCATTTTGGCGAGCTTGATCTCAAGTTCCGTAGGCGTACCGTACAGTACACCATTGGCTGCTGCCTCGGTAATCGCTTGGGTAATATGAGGGTGAGCATGTCCTGTAACAATTGGGCCGTACGCTGCGAGATAATCGATATAACGGTTGTCGTCGACATCCCAGAAGTGCGCACCTTGCGCCTTTTTCATAAAGACAGGTGCACCGCCACCCACCGCTTTGAATGAGCGGGAGGGACTGTTCACACCTCCTACAATATGTTGAAGTGCTTCTTCGTATAAAAGCTCGGAACGGGAACGTGATGGATTCATAAGATAACTTCCTTTCGTATTAGATAAACCAAACACAGCGAGAGGGCAGCATGTGGGCTGCCCTCTGCGTGTTGCACTTCATTACTGTGCGGGTTGCTTGGAGTTTTGTTCGTCACCACTTGCCGTTTTGTCTTCGGCTCCAGTAGTGCTGCCTTCCTCTTGAGCAGGAGGATGAATGATATCTTGAATATATTGCTTAAGTTTTTCTTCACTGGTTACCGTCAGCACCTCAGCTCCGCCCGGTGTACGCTCTTCCTTGAGCATTTTCATTGGCGGGATTTGCTCGCTGCCGTTCATGCTGCTCTGATATCCGAGTCCGCCCAGCTTCCACATGTCGGAGAGGGTCAGATTGGTATCTACATAAGGATTTACTTCTTCCAGAATGGAAGGCAGTTTGGCAATCGTTGTCGTTGACTGCATTTTCGCTGCTACAGCTTTCAGGAATTCGCGCTGCCGCTCGGAGCGGGCATAATCCGACATGGCGTCATGACGGAAGCGAACGTACATGAGAGCCGTATCGCCATCCAAATGCTGGTAGCCTTTTTTCAGATCAATATCGTATTCATTATTGTCCGCTTTACTTGTATAGTGCATGTCCTTCTCTACGTCAAAATCCACACCGCCAACGGCATCCACCAATTTGATGAATCCTTGGAAATCGGTATACACATAATACTGGACAGGGATACCCAGCAGGTCTCCAGCAGCTTTCATTGCTACGTTGGGACCATGGGTAATAGCAGTATTGATTCGTTCCTTGCCATATCCGTCAATGTTGACGTATGTGTCGCGCAGAATGGAGAATAGATTAATTTTTTTGGTGAGTGGGTCAAGCGAAACGACCATCATGCTGTCAGAACGAGGAACTTCCCCCTTCTCCAGCCCGCGGGCATCAACACCCATAACGAGAATATTAACCGTTTCGGTGCCTTCCCATTTCGGAGGATCCGGTGTACTTACTTTTTCAACATTTTCGATACCGGCAAACGGCGAATCATCGCCTTCCTTTTGCAAGCCATTCAACTGATTGAGAATAGAACCGAAATAAAATGCCGCAGCGCCTCCAACAATAAGCACGAAGGCGGCAAGAGAAATCCAAATGGTTCTCTTCGTCTTTCTGGTCATGCTAGCTCTCCTTTGTATTCAAAATAAATGAAGATGAGTCCAAATTGATTTAGCCCGGGCTTTCCGTACACGACATATCTGTGAGATACAACAGAGGACGCGGCCTCAGACTATTTTTTAAAGCTTGCTGAATTTTGACTGATACTATTATAATTTCTTTTTGGGCTACAAGCAATTTCAACAAAATCCAAGTGAGGTATAATCATGCTGGCGATTGATGTCAAAGATTTACGCAAGTCGTTTAGCGTCCAGAAAAGTCGAGGAGGGCTTAAGGGCGCATTTCAGGATCTGTTTGCACGTCAATACCAGGAGGTCTTGGCTGTAAATGATATTTCATTTCAAATTCCGCAAGGCGAAATATGCGGATATATTGGGGAGAACGGTGCGGGTAAATCAACAACGATTAAGATGTTGACCGGCATTTTGGTGCCTACTTCAGGGCAAATATCGGTTGGTGGATATGTTCCGTATCAGGAACGTGAGAAGTTTGTGCAGAATATTGGTGTCGTATTTGGTCAACGCAGCCAACTCTGGTGGGATATCGGTGTTATTGAGTCCTTCCATCTGCTGCGCAAGGTGTATCGAGTAGGTGAGGTCGATTTCCGCAAACGTCTGGATGAACTGGTTGAGCGGTTACAGCTTCAGGATTTGCTGAACCGTCCTGTTCGTAAGCTCAGTCTTGGACAGCGTATGCGCTGTGAGCTGGTCGCTGCGCTGCTGCACAATCCAGATATTGTTTTCCTGGATGAGCCTACCATTGGCCTGGATATTGTTGTGAAATCGGAAATCCGTGAATTTCTGAAAGACATGAATAAGGAACACGGAACAACCATTTTGCTGACAACCCACGATCTGCAGGACATCGAAGCTTTATGCTCTAGAGTTATTATGCTCGATGCGGGCAATATCATCTATGATGGCGGGTTGGATCATCTGAAATCCCAGTGGGGCAAGGAACGGGAGATCCGGTTCAAGTTTGGCACTGCTCATCCCATGGAACAAATGCTGGAGTGGACGGCTGCGCTCCCTGTTCGCTGGACGGTGGAGAATGAACTGTCCGCATCGGTCTGGATTCCACTTGAACTCAACGTGTCGGATGTGCTGGGACGCGTCGTTGGACAGGCAGATATTACCGATATTCAGATTATTGAGATTAACACGGATGAGATTGTGCGCAGTATTTACCAATCCGGTTCCGCCGAGCGTCCCGAGATTGTGGGAGCAAAGAACGAAGCGGTGGGTGTGTCCTAAGATGAATAGTGCATTCTTTGATTTTATGCGCATCCGGTTCCTGACGATGCTTGCATACCGGGTGAATTATTATTCCGGCATTTTGATATATACGCTGAATATCGGCGTGTATTACTTTACATGGCAAGCCATTTACGGCAGTAGTGGTGAACTGGGCGGTTTTACGGCAGCTCAGATGACGACATATGTGGCTGTATCGTGGATGGCGCGTGCGTTTTATTTTAACAACCTGGACCGGGAAATAGCCGCAGACATTCGGGATGGCTCCATTGCCATTCAATTCATAAGACCGATCAACTATGTCATGGTCAAAATGATGCAGGGTCTGGGCGAAGGTATTTTCCGTTTCCTGCTGCTTATGATTCCTGGAATGCTCATTGCGATTCTGTTGTTCCCGGTTGAACTTCCCACGGCGCCGTCCGCGTGGATTGGCTTTCTGGTCATGCTGTTCTTCAGTTTCCTCATTAATTCCCAGATTAATGTCATTACGGGGCTGGCCGCATTCTTTGTGGAAAACAATGAAGGCATGATGCGTATGAAACGTGTCGTGGTTGATCTGTTCTCAGGTCTGATCATTCCAATCAGCCTCTATCCGGGCTGGATGTCCGCAGTGATGAAAGTATTGCCTTTTCAGGCCATTACGTATCTACCCGGTTCGGTTTTCACAGGAAGAGTGGAGGGCACAGGCATCTGGAGCGTACTCGGCATTCAGGTGTTCTGGTTTGTCATACTGCTCATTCCGATGATGCTGATCTGGCGTCAGGCGCGCAAGCGTCTGTTCGTGCAAGGAGGATAACAGAGTGTACTATATGGGTCTGATCTGGGAATATTTAAAAAATTACATGAAAACACGTCTCACGTACCGCGCCGATTTTTGGGTCGAAATCCTTTCGGATTTGCTGTTCCAGGCAACCAATCTGATCTTTATCTTTGTGGTTTTCCGACATACGGATAATTTGGGCGGCTGGAGTGAGAGTGAAGTCCTTTTTGTTTATGGATATTTTATGGTGCCTTACGGCATCTTCAGTTGCTTTATCAATCTGTGGGGGTTCAGTGAACGGTATATTGTCAAAGGCGAGATGGATCGCATATTAACACGACCTGCGCATAACCTGTTCCAGATTTTACTCGAAAATGTGGACCCGCCTGCACTCGTTGGTTCGTTTATCGGTCTGATCATTATGGTCATCAGCGGTGCGGAGATGGGGCTTGTGCTGGAGTGGTGGCATATTCCGGCCCTCATTATTCTTACTATTAGTTCAGTGCTAATCTATGCAGGTATCTATATCACCTTGACGTCGTTGTCTTTTTATTCGGACGCGCCTACAGGCATTCTGCCATTAATGTACAACATTCAGGGATATGGACGCTATCCGGTAACCATCTATAACCGTGCGATTCAGGTCCTGTTAACGTGGGTCATTCCGTTTGCCTTCGTGGGCATCTATCCGGCAGCCCTGTTCCTGGAACGATCCGAAATGCATCGTATGGCGATGCTGACACCTGTGATGGGATTGGTGTTTGGCTCCATCGGCCTTCTGCTATGGAATTATGGCGTGAAGAAGTATCGAGGAGCAGGATCATAACAGAAGTCCTTTGTGAAAGGAAAGACGAGATAAAGGAGGAAATGAGATGACATTAACCGAAGGCAAGCTTGCACCAGACTTTGAACTTCCGTCCAGTACGGGAGAGACGGTGAAACTTTCCGATTATCGCGGACAGCGGGTGCTGATATATTTTTACCCGAAGGATATGACTTCTTCCTGCACACAGCAGGCATGTGATTTCCGTGATCGTCATGAGGAGTTCAAGGGATTAAATACAGTTATTCTGGGGATTAGTATTGATCCGATGAAGCAGCACGACAAATTCATTGCCAAATACGGCTTACCATTCATCCTGTTATCCGACGAAGAACATCAGGTTGCCGAACAATACGGCGTATGGCAGCTCAAAAAGATGTATGGCAAGGAATACATGGGGATGGTACGCTCCACGTTTCTTATTGATGAAGAGGGTATACTGCTGAAGTCGTGGTCTAAAGTGCGAGTCAAAGGGCATATTGAAGCAGCACTTGAGGCTTTGCAGCAACTTTAGGAAGGTAAACTCGTCTGTTCTCTATACAACAAAAAAATGTTCACTTCATAATAAAGGCTGTATTCGCGGGTTATACCGTGAATACAGCCTTTTTATGTGGGCAATCGTTCTGGATGGGACTGATTTTTTCTGTTCTTGCCAAAGCGAATGCGATGAACAAGTAAAAGCAACAGAGGAATAATAAAACTGCAAGTAATGTCCCAATCCACCCATGCAGGCATGATGGTTTCGATATAAAAAATGACATTGGGGGAGATCAGGATGGCCAATGCAAACATGAGCAAGGATGAAGGGAGAATGAGTGGTTTGTATGTTTTCAACTGAAACAGCTGAGCTAGTCCGATAACAAAAGCGAACATGTACAGCAGGCTTTTGAAATAGGTCGCAATTAACCAGGCAGTAGCCATGAAGGCTTCAATGCGCTCAAAGAAGTTACCGATATTAATTTTTTGAGACAGGGTGTACGAAATGAAAATATTATGCTGGGTTAGGAAAGGACCCACAACCATAAGGGAAAACAATAGCAATACACACAGGAGCAGACCTCCGCAGAAAGTGGCAAGCAACAAGTCTCGTTTAAGGTGCGGCCCTCGCATTACATAAGGAAGAATCATAGTAAGCACGAGCAGCTCCCCGAAGGCGGTAAAGGATCCGCGAATAACGGTTTCAATCAAATGAACCCGGCTGATGTTAAAGATAGGCTGCAGATGTGAGACATCTATTTTGGGCAGCAAACCCACGAACAGGAGAACCATAAAAACAAAAACAATAGGAGTCAATAGTTCACTGGTTGCTCCCATGGTTTGCAATCCTTTCATTAGGCCCCAGATCAGGGAACACATGAGCATAATCAAAATGACACGGATGGGGGTCTGGAGGTAGATTTGAGTCGTCATGAAGTCTCCAACTTCCCGGATACAGATGGCAGCGCCTATAGCGAAATAGAACAGGTAACCAGCAGACAAGACTGATCCAATCCATGGACCAAGCAATTTCTTGCAAATTTCGATTAAAGATAGTTCAGGGTAGGTTTGTTGTAGTTTGTACAAAATCCAAATGATAAATAGACCGATGGGCTGACTGAGGAAAGAGCATATCCATGCATCCTGTTTACCCAAGGTTGTGACCAACGAAGGATAGATCAGAATCATATCCCCAACCATGACAAGAAAGGTAAGCAGGGCAAATTGCCGAATGGTAATTTTATCTTTAATTATCATGGTCTCCAGCCTCCTTCCTGACATATTAGAACTCCAGCATTGCCTTATCCCGAAGGCTTGTTTTTCCAACCCTTTTTGAACATATGCACCAACAGTAACAGCCCTGGCAATATAATGCTCAATGTGGTATCCCAATCTACCCAATATGGAACGACGGTAATGACGATGAAGGTCAAATTGGGCGAGACCAGATTGGCAAGGCCAAATATAAGCAATGTTGCAGGTAGGATGAGTATCCGATACTGTTTGAGCCTAAATAGTTCGGCGCATCCGAGGATAAATGCGTACATATACACCATCGCTTTAACATACGTGGAGATGAGCCAGGAAGAAGCCATAATGGCTTCAATACGCTCAAAAAAGCCACCAATGCTAATCTTCTGAGATAAAATAAAGGAAGCATAGATGTTGTGCTGTGTAAGGAAAGCACCTAGAACAAGCAGAGAGATGGTAACCAATATAGCCAGCAACAAGTTGCCAAGTCCTGCCGCCATAAGAACATCCCGAGTTCGGTGAGCCTGTTTTAGCGTGTAGGGAATAATCATCATAATGGGGACCAGTTCACCTACGGGATATATGATACTTATGAGAATACCCTGCAGGATGGGAACAACGCCAGTATCTGTAGCAGGCTTTAAATTGCTGGGATCAATCTGAGGTAGTAGACAGAATGCAAGCACAAGAATAAACACGATAAGGATAGGCATCAGCAATTCACTGCTTCTCCCCATCGTCTCCAGACCATGATATAACCCCCAGCCAACTGTAATAACAAACATCAGAATGATGACTCGAATCGGGGTGTACTGAAAGATTTGGGAAGTTAGGAAATCTCCGACCTCTCGGGTGTGCGTAGAGGCACCTATTACAAAAAAGAATAGGTAAAATGCGGATACAAGACTGCCTGGCCAAAATCCCAGAATGCTCCGTGAAATCTGTATCAGATTTTCCTCCGGATACAGACTGCACAGCTTTAAAAACATGAGCGTGAGGGCCATTCCCAACGGAACCCCGACAAGAGCGCATATCCAGGCATCTTGTTTGGCATAGGATGTGATGACCGAGGGATAGATGAGCATCATATCCCCGACCACCATCATAAAAATGAGGATGGACAATTGTCTTGTTCCGATGCGACCCTGTTCAAGCATAATGTCCCCTCCTTTTTTCCTTAAGTTCCAGTCAAGTGTGCCAGAAATTGATTTACAGGTTCATAGATCCATATGATGAGATAAAGTGGGCTTGGGATTTCCCACAGGTTGGCCGCAAAGACACTGAGAATGGTAGCCAAGAGCAGTAAGACACTGTAAACAGCCAATTCTTTCCATTCCTTGCTACGTATGAGCCCCGGCAGATCGAACCACCCAATGACCCCTGCGGTCACAATGACACTAAGTGTAATTAACACCTGTCTCACTCCCTAATTTGATCTTTGAACGAATCATCCAGTGTACCTACACGTTTGATTTGAACATTGACATCGTAATGAACATCCAGATTTTCCAAATAACTATCCCAATCTTTCTCCACCTTTTTGAAGAACTTGGGATCAGCATGGTAGACCTCTTGCCCGAATCCGAAAATATCAACGTGAAACTTGCGCTGTACCGATTTGATGGATTTTTGCATCAGTTCTACAAGCCGTTCCTCACTGTCCTGTTCCAATTCCTTGAGTACTTTCATTGAACCGATTTTGATTCCACATTCAACGGCACCTATGGAAGATACATTTTTGATTTTAATATTGATTAAAGGGTGATCTGCTACGACTTTTGCTTTCCGTTTGGTCGTTGTACGAAGTGTTTTGAAGGTCACATATCCTTCTTTTCGGCAGGGAAGATGGCTGATGGTGGATACCACATTGTTTCGAATGTAGTTATATCCCTTGGATTCATCCTCGGTTAGCCACCCAATCAGCTTGTCTCCCTTGAATACAGACAGTCCTGTTGAGTTGAGGCTAGCAGGAGCTTTAATGGTCGCAATGTTAGCTTGACTTCCACTTTTCTCAGGTTGACCAACAACCTCCACTCCGGTAATTACAGGCTGTATTCCAGGAGCCAAAATGTATTCCATTAACTGATCCCCAGTTACGGTTGTTGTGGGTGACCAAGTCTTGGTGGATACATCCAATGAATTGAACATCTTCTCCGCAGGTAAATTTTCAAGTGGTGTCAGCACATCTAGCACCTTGGAAGCTGTTGTATTTCGTGCAACCATGACGTAATAGTCAGGACGAACCGTAGGCTCGCGCATTAATGCTTCTGTGATATCATAAATGCCCACTTTGCGAGCATACTCTTCGCCAATGACCATCACGCGGATATGTGCCATGAATATACGACGTGGGCTAGATTCCGTTAACTTTTGAATGGCTTCAAACAAGGTAGGCGCAGAAGCCTGATACTGAGTCACAGGCGTTCCTTTACCTCCTCCTGACTTGGAGGATACTTCATTGGGAACAACCACTTGAGCACTAACCTTAATCATATCGCCATCCTTGTCTACACCAAGACCCAGCATGATGCCAAGCTCATTGAGTTCCTGTCGATCCCAGCATCCGGTAAGGAGAGGGAGCAGAACGGCAAAAGATAGAATCAATTGTAGGCATTTGTTCATACACGTTCTCCTTACCGATTATCGCTTCGTTTTTTTGTTAGCTTGTCTGGTTTCGTTCGCAGTTCCGGTAGAGAGCGGACGGGTTTTCATCCGGGTCCAAGGCACGCGGAATATGGTATCTTTGAGATCCTTCCCGATGTAAGGTGCGAACGGGGACATATAAGACACACCAAAAGATCTTAAACTGCATAGATGGGTTACTGTAATCAGTAGAACCATCAGAATTCCGTAGAAACCAAAGGCAGCAGCCAGAATCATCAGGACAAATCGCAGAATCCGCACAGAAATGGAGAGTCCATTTTCCGGAATAACATAACTGGATATCGCTGTAATGGATACGATAATAACCATGGCAGCCGATACAACGCCAGCATCTACTGCGGCCTGACCAATAACAAGGGTACCTACGATGGAAACGGCTTGACCGACGGTCTTTGGAATACGGATGCCGGCTTCCCGCAAAATTTCATAGGTCAGCTCCATCAATATGGCTTCGATGAATGCCGGAAATGGAACACCTTCTCGCTGAGCTGCCAGACTAATAAGCAGGTTGGTGGGCAGCATCTCCTGATGAAAGGTAGTAATGGCAATATAGAAGGATGGAGCGAGCAGCGCAATAAAGAACGCTAGATAACGAATCATTCGAATCAATGAGCTAATATCGGCCCGTTGGTAATAATCTTCGGGGGACTGAAAGAAATGAACAAACAGAGCGGGAACAAGCAGTACGAAAGGAGTACCGTCTACAATGATCGCGACCCGACCTTCAAGCAGTGCGGCACATACGGTGTCTGGTCGCTCACTGTTATAGACCGTAGGGAAGATCGTACCTGTTTTGTCCTGCACGAGCTCCTCGATATATCCACTTTCCAGAATAGCGTCAATATCAATTTCATCAAGCCTTCGCCGCAGTTCTTTTATAACCTCTTGATCGACGATATGCTCCAGATATACCACGGCTACCCTGGTGTTGGTGACTCGGCCAAGCTCCCTTTCTTCAATCCAGAGATGGGGGTCACGAATTCGTTTGCGGATCAAGCCTGTATTCGTTCGCAAATTTTCATTAAAGCCCTCCATGGGACCGCGAACAACCGTTTGGGAGATGGGTTCGCCGACGGCACGGTCTTCCCAGCCCGCTGCTGCGATTTTCAGGCCTTGATTCGATCCTTCAAGCAGCACAACGGCAAAGCCTGCCAAGAGAGCATCAAGGACGTCTTTCATCTCCTCGATTAATATTACGTTGCTGGCCACCAAGACATCATTCTGGAGATAGATCAGATGCTCATTTTCCGCTGAGAAGTCAGGCAGCTCACGGGTTTGTAACAAGGATTCCAGGATGGAATGATTCACAATCTGCACGTCTACCATCCCATCGATGTACAACATGACAGAAGGCCATTTGTGCAAACACTGCAGAGGACGAATCATCAAGTCTTTGCTATTCCCCATCACCTTCTTACAATAATCCGTATTTTCCGTAAGATTCGGAGATATTCTCTGATCCTGGCTGCTCTGCGCTGTTGTACTCATTCCTTCACCCCTTATACACCCTATATTTGCAAATTAGTATGACCTGGATGAATCAGGATTATCACAAAAGTGTTAATGAATATCCCACAAAATAAAAAAAGGACATTGTCAATCCTTATATATTAGAATATTATCTAATTAGATTAATGTCTAATATTAGAGAAGGGGATATGTCATGCTATTTAGATCTTCCATTGTGATCCTGCTACAAAAAGAATCGGAGTACCGCAAGTTCTTTGTCGCGGGACTAGTGAACGGCATAGGTGACCGTTTTTGCCAGGTGGCCATGCTTTCGTTAATTCTCAGCACAACAGGATCTGGACTTGCAGTAGGACTAGCCCTTGGTCTGCGTGTGCTTCCATTCCTGTTGCTTGCCCCGGCAGGTGGCATGTTAACCATGCGCTTCTCACGGCGAAAGATTATGCTGCTTACCAATTTGATAAGGGTGCCTCTTGCTCTAAGTTATTTACTCGTAAACAGTGCAGATGATTTGTGGATTCTATATACAGCGAGTACTTTACTAGCCTGCGCCGAGGCTCTTTATGCGCCGGTCCGTAAATCAGGCATACCACTGCTTGTTCAGTCGGAACATTTGCTCAAAATTAACGGACTTGAACAGGTCATGAACGGTACGGTGCTGATCGTAGGTGCCTTTCTTGGAGGGATCACCTCATCAGTGATGGGGCCGCAGGCTGCTTTTATAACCAATGCACTTTGTTTTCTGATGGCTGCTGTTTTGATTCGAAAAGTCTCGTTTCCATCGGGAGTAGGTACTGAATCAAATGGGAGATCGCTTGAAAATGTGGGGAGCTCAGCCGTTTCAGCTTCTGGTAATCCTTCAGTGTTTACTCGCGCTAATGGTGCAGTTTATGTTCCTTCGGTAATATGGAGGCTGGTTCGATCCTCTGTAGCATTACAGATCATCATCCTGTTCGAGTTATGGGTACCGGTCATCAACGGGATCGACAATGTATTGATCAGCGTATATGCAATTGAAGTGTTTGCCCTTGGGGATTGGGGTGTAGGTCTGTTCTATGCGGCGCTTGGGACGGGACTGGTATTAAGCAACTGGTGCTCTCGTTATTTTCAGCATTGGCTGCTTCCAGGAGTAGTAATATGTCTGCTCGTGGAAGGGGGATTGCTTATGCTGCTTAGTATGGCGACTCTGCCAGTGATCGCAGTGCTGATCTATATTCTGTTGGCCCTTATGTCAGGGGTAGGAAATGCTTGTCTGGATACACTTCTAATGCGTGAAACACCTGAGAAATATCGAGGGCTCATCTATGGTTTGGTGACGGCTTGCAGTAGTAGCATCTTGGGGTTATCCATGTTTGGTGCGGGTTTGTTATTAGAAGTGGTAGAGCCACGAAAGCTTGGTTTCGCAGGCGGATTGGGTTTTGCGGCAATTGCTGTTTTGCTTACAGCCTATGGATGGCTAAGGGCACGTGAGGCTTTTAACATTAGACGTATAACCAAAAAAACATGAAAAAAAGGAGCTGCGATATGCAGCTCCTTTTTAAGATATGTGAGTAATTATCGTTTTATTTTTGTCTTTGCCGAATAGCGGCAGGCTTGCGCAACGATCGGGCAGCCAACGCTTTTCGATAACGGTACAGAACGGCTGCAATCAGCAACAGTCCGATCCCCGCCACGATGTAAGGTGCATATTGATGAGCAAGCTGGAACACCGCGTTCCATTGGGGGCCGAATATTTTACCGATGCCCAGGAACAGCATGACCCACAACAGTGCGCCTGAATAGGCATAGAGAGCGAATTTACGAAAGGGAACAGCGGCTATACCCGCAAAATATCCGGTGAAATGTCTCACTCCCGGAATGAAATAACCGATGAAGATCAGGGCATTGCCGTACTTGGCAAACCACTTTTGCGTTTTATCCAGCTTGTCCTGTTTCATTAGAAACCATTTTCCATATCGTGTAATGAACGGCAGACCTGCTTTGGCCCCAATAAAATAAGTGATCGTCATGCCAATCGTCGTTCCCAGAAAAGCAAGGATGGCAAGTATTCCGAAGTCCAGATGACCCTTGTAGGACAGAAACCCTGCATAAGCCATAGTCGTTTCTCCCGGGAAGGGAAGGGCGATGAATTCCAGCAATAAGCCAAAAAACAAAACGCTGTATCCGTAGGATCCAAACAGATGCTGGACCTTCTCAAGCAATTCCAATAGACTTCACTCTCCTGCAGACAGGGTGGGAGGAGATACGTACTCTCCAAGGAGTTTTGTTCACGATCCTACCTGTCCATTATGCTACCTAATCCGAAGCGAAGAATCAATCACGAGCCATCCCAAATTGTGAAAAATTATAAAACAAAATCGCGTCTTTTTTCAGCGCGTCCTCCATATAATTCTAACAAATCTGCTGAAGTCTATCAGCAAATTCACTAGAGACGTTGGAGGTTGATTCGAACATGGTAACACCAATACATACAATTTTATCTGGAAAATGGTCTGTGCTTATAATTCGCATTGTGGTACTGCTGTGTGTATTCGCTGCATCTGCAGGCACAACTTACGCTTCTTCTGTATCGGGGTCTGATGCATCCGCCTCCAAAGAAGATAATCCTCAAGAAAAGGTAGTCTATTTGAGTTTTGACGATGGACCGGGTAACCATACCCGTGAAGTATTGGATATTTTGCGCAAGGAGCAGGTTTTGGCTACATTTTTTGTGCTTGGTGAGCAAGCAGAACGTTATCCTGAGATGATCCGTGCGGTTGTGGAAGATGGACATGCTTTGGGCAATCATACGTTTAATCATAATTATGAACAGCTGTACAGTGATTTCAAAGTGTTCTGGAAGCAGATCAAACAGACTGAGGCGATAGTAGAGCGAATTACAGGATTTCGGCCGAATCTGGTCCGGGCACCGGGCGGTACCTATGGACATTTCGACAAGAGTTATTTTGATTTGCTGAAATTGGGCGGATACACCGTTATGGACTGGAACGTAGACAGTGGTGATTCCAAACGAAAGGGTGTTCCGGCCAAAGAGATCTTACGCAATGCGACCAAGGTGCCTGCCGGGGCACGTTCGGTCATTGTATTGATGCATGATGGAGGCGCTCATGCTGAGACGGTAAAAGCACTACCTGGCATTATCAAGTATTACCAGGATCATGGTTTTCGTTTTGACACGATGAAGGCCACGGATCAGCCTGTTCAATTCCGCATCGATTCCAATGGTAAATACAAGTCTCGCAAAGCTCCGGGTAAGGAATGGGTCGCAGAAAATGTACAGGAGAACAGCAACCTGTGGTTGGCTGGCAAAGAATTGAAGGTGGAAATTGGCTTGGCAGCAGCCACGTTGAAGCAAGGAGAATTTCGCGTGGAAGATCAGCGGATCATGGTGCCTTTGCGGACCTTTATGAAAAAGTTCGGTGGCAGCGCTCGCTGGAATGCAGAGACCCGGACAGCTACAGCCATATGGAAAGACCGAACCATCCATGCAGACAGTATCAGCGGAGACCTGACAACGAAACGTGCAGACCAGATGAATGACAGAACGACAGAGGGAGTCGTGCAGAGCCAGGGAGGAACGATTTGGGTTCCGCTACGGGAATTGATGGAGCATATGGGAGTAACCGTTGATTCACTAAAGGCGAATGAAAAGGAATGGATGGTTAAAGCCAGCGTTCCTCTGGCAGCAGCTAACAGTATGTATTTGGATAAATTGATCTGAATAAAGTCGTTCGTACAGGACTATTCTCTCTACTTCCGGGCAACACTGAATCATAGATTAGTATGGTTCAGGAATGCCGATGGATGGAAGGAGATTAGAAGAAATGTCTTATATCCGAATGGAACATGAACATGCCGTAGAATTGCTGAATAGAGTTATGAAGCGAGTTGAAAGTGTGATCATTGGCAAAAAACAAGAGATTCGTTATGTGTTAACTGCAATGCTTAGTGGAGGTCATGTACTTCTGGAAGATGTACCGGGTACAGGTAAAACGATGCTGGTTCGCGCCGTCGCTTCTGCGCTGGATTGCTCCATGGGACGAATTCAGTTCACGTCGGACGTGATGCCGGCAGATGTGACGGGCACGTCGATGTATCATCCGCATACGGGAGAATTCAAGTTTCGACCAGGACCCGTCATGTCCAATATTGTTCTGGCTGATGAAATCAATCGCGCTTCCCCTCGTACTCAGTCGGCACTTCTGGAAGCGATGGAGGAACGACGCATTACGGTGGATGGCACAACCTATGCTTTGCCGCGCCCATTCTTTTTGCTGGCGACGCAGAATCCGTTGCAGTTTGAGGGCACCTATCGTCTGCCTGAAGCGCAGTTGGATCGTTTTCTCATGAAGATTGGACTGGGGTACCCTGATCCGGAGCAGGAAGTCGAACTGTTAACCCGGATGCAAAGCAGAGAACTGCTTGATGAGCTTCGCCCTGTCATGCTTGCTGAAGAAGTCGTAGCTATGCAGCGTGAAGTAAAACATGTACATGTGGACCCTGTTGTCAAACAGTATCTGGTTGCTGTTGCCGTTGCCTCAAGAAGTCACCCATCGGTAAGACTGGGAATCAGCCCTCGTGGAACATTGGCCTGGATGGCTGCTGCACAATCGTTTGCTTACCTCCAAGGACGCAGTTATGTCATTCCCGATGATGTGAAAGAGATGGCTGTACCGGTCCTTTCCCATCGCGTTCAATTAAAAGCCCAGAACAGAGCCGAAATCTGGGCACAGGCGCAATTGATTCAGGAAGCTCTGTCATCGGTTCCTGTACCTGTACAGATGGCGGCACAGGGAAGGGGACGGCGTCAATGACTGCGCTGGGTCAACGAATGTTGGGTGCTGTCCTGGTCGTGGCTTTTGCCTCTTTATATGTATGGCATGGCGGCAAAGCCGCGCTATTTCTGTCCATTATAGCGGCCTTGATGCTCGCAAGCGCACTGATTATCCATTTTTTCGGTCCGCGCAATATTAACATTCGGCGGCAAATGCATGCGAATCGGGTTGTGGCAGGTGAAAGAACGCGGGTGGCCGTGGAGCTGAAATTCGACTGCCCGATTCCACTGTTATGGATCATTCTGTGTGAGAATACACCTGCCGGTGTACATCGTAAATTACTATTTCCGGGAACCCGTCGCCAGTTTACGTATCAATATGAATTATCTGGTTTGCGCAGAGGTGTGTACAGATGGGAATCAGGCAGATTGTACTGGGGTGATGTTTTCGGATGGAATACGGTCTCCGCAGAGACTGTGAATCATACCTCGCTAATTGTTGTTCCCCAAGCTACGGAATGGGGTGAGAGTAATCCTGGAGAATACTCGGCCGTGGGGGAAGATGCCCTGTCTGAGCGAAGAAGCAGTCAGGGGAATCGCAGTCCTGAGTTCCGGGAATATCAGCAAGGAGACCCACTGGGGCGTGTTCATTGGAAAAGCACAGCCAAAACGGGTCGACTTCAGACTTTTTTGCCGGAAACCTCCGATTCTGTCTCGCTGGGTATACTGGTGTATGAAGGTGCATCGGGTTATGAAATGCGGCAGTCAGAGAAGAGGGATATGCCTGCTTTTGAACGTGCGGTCCGTGCAGCTGCTCGTTGGGTTCATACCGCTGAACGGGACAACATTCCTTATCAAGTGTGGACGGAAGGCGGTGGGTCAGGATCTGCTCTTCAGGAGAAATGGAAACAAGAACTCCTGCACTCTCCTGAAAACCATGCGTTAGACAAGCTGGCGCAGGCACGAATTGCCACGGCTCAAGTTGTACCTCCTTCGCTTCGCACAGAGATGTTGGATAGAATGGCCATCGGGTCACGAATTGTGGTTCTCACGGGTAAAATGGACGAAGCTCTTGTGGAGTGGGTAATGTGTGCAATCGGGTTGGGATACAGGGTAGAGGTTCAGTTAACGGAGTTCATGGCTGGAGAAGATCCATCACCTATATCGCGAGCGGAATCCCTCAACAGCAATATGGCTCAGAATCGAGGAACTCAAGGCGATGCGACTTCTGATACCACTGTAGTTTCAGAAACAGCACAGTCCATTGCAACAGATCGAACCATTCGTAACATGGGCAATGAAAGTCTGGAACAGCTTCGTCAAAGTGGAGTACAGATCCATTGGATCACAGACAGCTCTTTACCTTCAATGAGAAAGGCGGAGGTAACGGATGTGGGAGCATAATGGAAACCCTCAAGTGAACTCCACTGTAGCTGACAGGGGGCATACCGCCAGTTTGGGATTAGAGTCTGTGCATTCCATATATAAAGGGGAAACCAGGACATCTGGAGTAGATTTGAAGAGTCATGGCCAAAATTCGGAGCCTCTCCTTTACAGAATCGGTCTTTCTGCCATTTTGCTTATATTGTCCCTGGAGTGGATTTATCCGGTTACGTCAACGGGTCAGCAGGGCAGTGAACGATTCTTGTCCGTGATGGCAGGATTAACAGGAACCTTGCTGCTCGCGGGGTTGCTTCGTACCGGCTGGATCACGGGAATACTGATTAGACTCCTCATTGCTCTAGCCGCATTATGTTGTATGTATGGAGGTAATGACCCTGCTGGATGGGCTGTTACATATCCGGCCACTCTTTCTGAGGATATGGGCAGTTTCATGAGTACCTGGCGTGTTCACTCGATTAGTGTGGAGACAAGAGGTCTGCTCATGATGTGCGGTTGGAGCATGCTGATGGCTTCCGTGCAGTCCCTTGTACTGCTGCGACGAAGTGTGATGCTTTTTGGCAGTGCAACATTGGTCTATTTGCTGCTGCTTGAATCCTTTGCCGGACTGGATGTATATGCTTCGGTGATACGTTCTGTGCTGTGGATTCTACTCATCCAGGCCATGTTACAGTTGCTTCGCCTTAATGGCGGGGTCACCACACCGATCTTTAAGCAGAGTCCTTATGGCCGTTGGTGCACGGTAACGCTTGCGGTGTCTGCAGGTATGGTATTTTTCTCAGCTATTCCTGGTCAACTTGCTTCCATTCCTCCACCGGAACGTATATCCCTTGAGCAGATGGGTGAACGGCTGGCCCGCTGGGCAGGCTATACACAGCACGGAAGTATTCCTGCCACAACCGCCGTCACAGGATATAGTACAGCGGATGCACCAATGGGCGCACCTTTGGTGCAGGGAGACACGATCTTTTTTACGGCGAAAAGTCCGGAAGCTACGTATTGGCGGGGCGAGACCCGTTCATATTATAACGGAAGCACCTGGAGTGATCCTGTGCAGAGCTTTGAGACGGCAAGTCCATCTGGATTGGTGCGTACCGATGGTTGGGAGTATCCAGCCTATTGGCAACGTATTCGTCAAACGGTAACGATGAAGCGAGAATGGAGAGGACCCAATCCCCTCTTTACAGGTGGAATGCCACTCAATCTTTCGTTCCAGGATAAGAACAGGGATAATCAGAAGAATAAACGTTTATTACTATCAAATGAAGATTCCGCCACGTTATGGCTGGCGGCTACCTATGACAATCAATCTGTCAAAAGTTATACGGCAGACATCATGATTCCCGTGGCAACACCTGAACAACTACGCCTTCTGGGAAAGAAGTCCAATATGAAAGATCCGGCGGCAATTCGCAGAACGTATTTGCAGCTACCAACTACGCTTCCCGGACGTGTGCAGGCTCTTGCGAAGGAAATCATTCAGGGAAGTGAGAGTCGTTCTGATGCCGTGCAAGCCGTAAAGTCGTATCTTGCGGACCACGCCGAATATACACTGGATACCCGTATGCCACCACGCGGAACCGATTTTGTGGACGATTTCCTATTCGTTACGCGACAGGGATATTGCAATCATTTCTCGACAGCTATGATTGTGCTGCTGCGTGCAGAGGGTATTCCAGCACGTTGGGTTAAGGGATTCGGGCCCGGGGAGGCCGATGCGGACGTCTCCGGGCAATACATTGTGACCCAAGGAGATGCACACTCCTGGGTAGAAGTGTATTTTCCAGGTGCGGGCTGGATGCCGTTTGAGGCTACGCCGGGCTTCACCATGACGCAGGGTGAAGGCCAAGATGCCGCTGCGCTCAGCGGGCAGCAGCCCGTTGCCGTAACCCCGCCGCAGACGGACGGCGGGGTAGCTCACGCGGGCGCATGGCTGCTCGCCCGCGCACGGGCCATTGCCGCGCACCCATGGCTCGCGGCAGCCCTTGCGGCAGCGGCGCTGCTGTGCGCCGCCGGGGCCATCCGCATGCGGCGGCTTCGCCCCGCGCTGCGGCTAAGGCTGCTGCTGGCGTGGCCGCGCAGCAGCTTTCCGGACCGCGAGCGGCTGCTCAGCGCCGCCGCTCCGGTCTGGACCGCGCTCGCGCGCCGCTACGGCCCGCGGCCGCCGGGAATGACGCTGCGTGAATATGCAGCGTCACCCGCCGTAGCCGCGGGCACGGACGGCGCGGACATCGCGCGGTTCGCAGCCGACTGGGAACGGCTGCTGTACGGGCCGGACCGTCCGCTGCGCGCGGACAGTCTGGACTTCCTGCGCCGGGCACTTCAACTGGCCCTGCGCATGCAGGCGCTGTAACACGAAGTACAGCGCAGCACTAAACATAGGACGCCTTTCTCGCCCCATAAAGCGAATGAGGCGTCTTTCCGCGATCATACACCGTGAGCTTTATGCGGAAGATCTCTTTTATGATGAAAATAGTGCGTCAACCCTTTTCTTATATTTCCGATCGGAAATATATAGAATGGAGGCGAGAATATTCGACTAAATATTGTAATCTCAGGCGTTGAATATGCCATGTTTTGAGATGTCGAAAAAAGGAGTTTCGCCTTTCCTTGACGGTATGTTTTGTCGTTGCGTATAATTAGTTTCATTAATTGAGGGAGGCTCGGTAATGAATAAGCAAAATGAAATAGTGGTTGTCCTTGACTTTGGGGGCCAATACAACCAGTTAATCGCCAGAAGAATCCGGGATCTGGGCGTATACAGCGAGCTTTTGCCGTATAACACACCGGCGGAGAAAATCGCAGAATTATCACCAAAAGGAATCGTATTCTCGGGCGGACCATCTAGCGTTTATGCAGAAAATGCACCACACGTAGATCCGGCCGTTTATGATCTGGGAGTGCCAATCTTCGGAATTTGTTACGGCATGCAGCTTATGGCGCAACAGCTTGATGGTAAAGTGGAGCGTTCCGAGAAGCGTGAGTACGGTAAAGCGGATATCGAGTTTGCACCAGGTTCTGCTCTTGCACAAGGTATCGAAGGTGAACATACGGTATGGATGAGTCATGGTGACCACGTGGTTGCTCTTCCTGCTGGATTCAAACTGGATGCAGGCACGGAAAGTGCGCCAATCGCAGCGATGAGCAACGATGAGCGCAAATTGTATGCTGTTCAGTTCCATCCAGAAGTACGTCACTCTGTTCGCGGTAATGAAATGATCAAAAACTTCCTGTACGAAATCTGTGGTTGCGAAGGCAACTGGAGCATGGAGACGTTTATCGAAGATACGATCAAGGATATCCGTGAAAAAGTGGGCGATGGTAAAGTATTGTGCGCACTTAGCGGCGGTGTAGATTCTTCCGTTGTTGCTGCATTGCTTCACAAAGCCATCGGTGACCAACTGACATGTATGTTTATCGACCATGGTCTGCTGCGTAAAGGCGAAGCGGAGAGCGTAATGGAGACGTTCGTCGGCAAATTCGACATGAAAGTTGTCAAAATCGATGCACAAGAGCGTTTCCTGTCCAAACTGGCAGGCGTGGATGATCCGGAACAAAAACGTAAAATTATCGGTAACGAGTTTATTTACGTATTTGACGAAGAATCCAAGCAGTTTGATGATTTTGCATTCCTGGCGCAAGGTACACTGTACACGGATATCGTGGAAAGTGGCACAGCGACAGCTCAAACTATCAAATCCCACCACAATGTGGGCGGATTGCCTGAGGACATGAACTTCAAGCTGATCGAACCACTGAGTGCCTTGTTCAAAGACGAAGTGCGTAAAGTCGGCGAAGAGTGCGGTTTGCCAGAAGCAATTGTATGGCGTCAGCCATTCCCAGGTCCGGGTCTTGCTATCCGTGTACTGGGCGAAGTAACGGAGGACAAGCTCAAAATCGTTCGTGATTCGGACTACATCCTGCGCGAGGAGATTGCCAAAGCCGGTCTTGACCGCGAAATCTGGCAATACTTTACGGCCCTGCCTAACATGAAGAGTGTTGGGGTTATGGGTGATGCGCGTACGTATTCCTATACTGTAGGTATCCGTGCTGTAACATCCATCGATGGTATGACAGCTGACTGGGCACGTATCCCTTGGGACGTATTGGAGAAAATCTCCGTGCGGATCGTTAACGAAGTGGATAACGTAAACCGTATCGTGTATGACGTAACTTCCAAACCGCCAGCAACGATTGAGTGGGAATAGAAGTTATCTATACAGATTTAATAACAAGGGATCGGAGTTTCCGTCAAAGGAGCTTCGGTCTCTTTTTTCTTTTCATTTTGTGTTTGCGCCAGACGTTATTTATACTTTGGTTTAGATAATCAATGGACCAACCAATAGATATTACGAAGAAGAAACTCTGTAAGGAGGAATAATAGCGGATGAAGGAAAGAATCGAACTCAACCCGGGATGGACTCGTGAGGAGGTTGTCGCATTTACGGCTCATCCTGAGCTAAAGATTGTTCAATACAGCGAGCACAATATCCCGGATGTGAACCTGATGCAGATATTGAATGAGGAGCTGTTTGCCAACAGACCCGATGTTACTTTTCGCATATATGGCTTTCATTCGCAATCTGGCAACTTGTCTGGTCTAAAATACATGAACCATGTAGAAAAGCTTGTGATTGATTGTAACAGACACATTCATGGGATTGAGGGCTTAGGTGAATTGCTAAGGTTAAAAGAGTTTGCTTTTGACGTATTTGAAGCGGAATCTCTTGATGTATTAACACTTGTACCTAACACTTTAGAGCAGCTCCGCATCGGCAAAACTAAAACAAAGAAAACCAATTTGTCCGTACTTAACCGCTTTACCGAGCTTAAAACGCTGAGTGTGAATGGTCATACAACTAACATCGAAACGATCGGAACATTGTCTTCACTCCGGTCCCTCTATGTTTCGGGAATGCCATTAAAGGAATTGGGATACTTAAAAGATTTAACGGGTTTGCGCGAACTTCATCTCAGTTTTGGTGGAGCAGAGAATCTGGATAGCCTTGCGGGCATGGATTCCTTGCAATTGTTGAAGCTCCTAAGGGTGAAAGGATTATCTGACCTATCCGTATTGCCTGAATTGAAGGGATTGCGCTTATTAGGGATAGAGGACCAGCCGCATCTAACGAGTCTGCCGTCTCTTGAAAATCTGACTGAATTACAGCGTGTTTTCCTGAACAATGTGAATGTGGAGAATATTGACTGGGCAAAGACTTCCAAAAGTCTGAAAGAGCTCGCTCTTCTGCAAATGAAGCATATTAATGCCGAGGATATCGAATCCCTGATTTATCATAAATCCTTGGAAAGAATGATCGTTCATTTGAAAAGTGCCAAACAGCAAAAAGTGCCGAAGCAGGCGATAATGGCAGCAGGCATGTGGGATGAGAGCGGATGGTGGTATAACGATGAATCTCTGAATATTTAATTTCTTTTTTAAGTTCGTTTCATATTATTTTCATGTCGGGCTTGTACACTAAGTACAGAATACGGCTATATGGCAACTGAAAGGAGAATTGAATGTATGCGTAAAACCGACAATATGAGCAAATGGAAGATGGGCATTGGAAGTGCGTTTCTGATGGTGATGCTGGCAGGATGCGGCTCGGGTATGCAGGACTTGGCTCTTGGTGCGGGAGATTCTTCATTTGTGAACTTAGAGGCAGCAGATTCATCTTCCGATCAAGCACAGAATCAGGAATTGTCTGAGGGATCGACCGATAATACAGGTCAGGAACAACAGCAGGCACAGGACGTGCATCAGACAGAGATTTAGAATATATGGCGTAGGACCTATCATGTAAAAAAATGAATTAGTAACCGTAGCAGTCTGCTCTCTATACCTAAGCTTTTTGAATATCCAAATACATGATCCTCATCACATAACCATCTTCTCGGTAACGGTAACCTATGAAGCTACCGCAATCAAAGTGTGCCTGCCACCTTTGATTGCGGTAGCTTTTTGATTTGTGAAACCTCAGTTTAATTTGGGTGGTAAACCGCTGAACTGGTTCATTTTGTTAAATAATACGAACGATTTATATGATAAGTGATAATAATATTCGTTTTTCTCATTGACAAACTAGAGGTAACCCTCCTAAAATAGTGATTGGAAACACACAAATAGCGCATACTACTTCGTATAATCCCGGGGATTGGCCTGGGAGTCTCTACGAGATCACCCTAATGATCTGGCTACGAAGAGGAGAAGGCTGAGCACATGAATTCTACATGATTGCGTCGGGCATGACATCACGCACATTAGAATTTTTTTTGTTCTCCCTAATTGGCACCGTGCCACTCCTCATCAGTTAAAACCCTGGGTGATGCATTCATCTCAGGGGTATTTGTCGTTTTTCAAAAGGCTTCAACATCTCTAAGGGGGAATTATTGAATTATGGATCGTTTCTTTAAATTAAAAGAAAACGGAACGAACGTTAGAACGGAGATTGTTGCGGGTCTTACTACCTTTATGACAATGGCGTACATTCTTTTCGTAAACACGTTGTTCTTGGGATCAGCCGGAGCCGGTATGTCGGACAATGCAGTATTTTTTGCAACAGCCGTGGGTGCTGGTCTGATGACCATCATTATGGGATTGTTCGTTAACATTCCGATCGCCCTTGCACCAGGTATGGGTTTGAACGCTTACTTCATGACCGTGGTTCTGAGTTCCAACGGTGCGATTTCCTGGCAGGCAGCTCTCGGAGCCGTATTTATCTCTGGTATCGTGTTTATTATTTTGACAGTAACCAAAATTCGTCAAATGCTGCTCGTTGCAGTTCCAGACTCATTAAAAATGGCAATCACCGTTGGTATTGGTCTCTTTATTACCATTGTAGGTTTCAAACTGGCTAGTCTGGTCGCTGTAACAGTCAATGTTGCACCTGATGCAGATCTGAGCCAACCGATTCCGGGCAGCAGTTTTAATCTGTCTTTGGGTAATTTCATCACTCATCATGATGCGTTACTGGCACTGATTGGACTACTCATTATTGCTGTACTGATGGTTATGCGCGTCAAAGGTGCATTGCTAATCGGTATCATTGCTACAACGTTGATTGGTATCCCCATGGGCGTTACGAATCTCAGCGGATTGTCTGGTGCAAGCTGGTTGCCTAACTTCAGTGATTTGGCGGTTGGACAACTGGACTTGAAAGGTGCAATTAGCCTTGGATTGTTTGAAATCATCTTCATCTTCACCTTTGTAGAGCTGTTTGACACATTTGGAACAATGGTGGGTACAGCAACACGAATGGGGATTATGAAGGACAAGAAGAAAGGCGAGAAAACAATTGGTAAAGCAATGCTCGTGGATGCAGTGGGTGTAAGTGCAGGGGCTGCACTGGGTACAAGTACAATTACCGCATTCGTTGAAAGTGCCTCAGGCGTCGAAGCTGGTGGACGTACAGGTCTGACCTCTGTAACGACAGGTATCCTATTCATCCTGGCTTTGTTTATTGCTCCACTTGCATTGGTTGTTCCGTCCGCTGCAACAGCTCCGGCGTTGATCATCGTGGGTGTCTTGATGATGAATCAGGTTCGTAGCATTGAGTGGGATGACTTCCTGCAAGCTTTCCCGGCGTTTCTTACCATCGTATTGATGCCTTTCACTGGAGGAATTGCAAACGGGATTTCCGCAGGGATTGTCTCCTATGTAATCCTGGCCGTATTCAGTAACCTGGTTACGGATCGCAAAGTGAAGATACACTGGCTTATGTGGATATTGGCTATCATTGTTATATGTCGGTATGTATTTATAGGTGGGGAATAAAGGTTTGACTGAATGGATTGGGTCAGATACTTATGATAGTATTTGTTATTGTACAAATGAAAAGAAGCGGAAGCCTTGGTACATTAACGGGGCTTTCGCTTTTTTTGTTTCTTCTATATATGTAGCATGAACTTTGACTTTCTTCTATATATAAAGGAGGAACATACATGAGTTATGATTTGATGGTTTTTGATCCAGCCAAAGCTTCGGTTGATATAGCGTCGTTTATGAGATGGTATGGTGAGCAGACAAAGTAGTCGAAAGTGGTCGGAGGACCATTCCTATTCAGACATTTCCTTCTATGTATGTGGACGATGAATGTGTTTGAAGCGATGGAAGGAGCGGGAACAGATAATCGATTAACAGAATACTCGCTTGGAAAAGAATTGGTTTATGATAAATTCGCATGGTCTGTTCCGTAAGATGCCTGTAAATTGATGCTTGAGTTGACTAAGAAGCATAACGTTGGTTTTCTTTGATGTAAGCGGATCGGATGGTAAAATCATCAGGCCCTAATGTGTATACTAAAATAGCAAACTTGAAAAACAGCACGACGAGAATTAAATAGCAGCTGGATATAGCCAGTTTGAAAGACACTCTACTATATATAATAGAAACTATTGTAATGTGAGAGAGTTGCTATTCTCCGAGATTAAAAAGATAATTGCTGATGAGGGATGAGTATCGTATAAGTTATAAATAGGAGTAGAGAGGAAGAAGAGAACCCCTCACAGATAAATTGAAAATAAAGCTTGCATTCGAAATCTGTACATGGTATATTCTAATTCCGGCCAAGAAAACACGAGAAACACGGTGCGGCAAGCAAATGAAATAAGCTTCGAAAGAAACTTAAAAAAAGAGCTTGCAAAGTTGGTTTGGATGTGATATGATATAAAAGTTGCTGAGGTGAACAACACGCGGCAATGAAACAAGTTTGATCTTTGAAAACTGAACAACGAGTGAGTAACGATCTTGCTTGCAAGATCGACGCTGAGAAATCGGTACACGTCTTCAGACTGTATGATTTCAAAGCAAAATAAATGAGATTTTTAATCTCGTCAGTTTCAAAATGAGCTTATCGCTCTTTTCAATACTTTATTGGAGAGTTTGATCCTGGCTCAGGACGAACGCTGGCGGCATGCCTAATACATGCAAGTCGAGCGGACTTGAAGAGAAGCTTGCTTCTCTGATAGTTAGCGGCGGACGGGTGAGTAACACGTAGGCAACCTGCCCTCAAGTTTGGGACAACTACCGGAAACGGTAGCTAATACCGAATAGTTGTTTTCTTCTCCTGAAGAGAACTGGAAAGACGGAGCAATCTGTCACTTGGGGATGGGCCTGCGGCGCATTAGCTAGTTGGTGGGGTAACGGCTCACCAAGGCGACGATGCGTAGCCGACCTGAGAGGGTGATCGGCCACACTGGGACTGAGACACGGCCCAGACTCCTACGGGAGGCAGCAGTAGGGAATCTTCCGCAATGGGCGAAAGCCTGACGGAGCAATGCCGCGTGAGTGATGAAGGTTTTCGGATCGTAAAGCTCTGTTGCCAGGGAAGAACGCTTGGGAGAGTAACTGCTCTCAAGGTGACGGTACCTGAGAAGAAAGCCCCGGCTAACTACGTGCCAGCAGCCGCGGTAATACGTAGGGGGCAAGCGTTGTCCGGAATTATTGGGCGTAAAGCGCGCGCAGGCGGTCATTTAAGTCTGGTGTTTAATCCCGGGGCTCAACCCCGGATCGCACTGGAAACTGGGTGACTTGAGTGCAGAAGAGGAGAGTGGAATTCCACGTGTAGCGGTGAAATGCGTAGATATGTGGAGGAACACCAGTGGCGAAGGCGACTCTCTGGGCTGTAACTGACGCTGAGGCGCGAAAGCGTGGGGAGCAAACAGGATTAGATACCCTGGTAGTCCACGCCGTAAACGATGAGTGCTAGGTGTTAGGGGTTTCGATACCCTTGGTGCCGAAGTTAACACATTAAGCACTCCGCCTGGGGAGTACGGTCGCAAGACTGAAACTCAAAGGAATTGACGGGGACCCGCACAAGCAGTGGAGTATGTGGTTTAATTCGAAGCAACGCGAAGAACCTTACCAGGTCTTGACATCCCTCTGATCGGTACAGAGATGTATCTTTCCTTCGGGACAGAGGAGACAGGTGGTGCATGGTTGTCGTCAGCTCGTGTCGTGAGATGTTGGGTTAAGTCCCGCAACGAGCGCAACCCTTATATTTAGTTGCCAGCACTTCGGGTGGGCACTCTAGATAGACTGCCGGTGACAAACCGGAGGAAGGTGGGGATGACGTCAAATCATCATGCCCCTTATGACCTGGGCTACACACGTACTACAATGGCCGGTACAACGGGCTGCGAAATCGCGAGATGGAGCCAATCCCAACAAAGCCGGTCTCAGTTCGGATTGCAGGCTGCAACTCGCCTGCATGAAGTCGGAATTGCTAGTAATCGCGGATCAGCATGCCGCGGTGAATACGTTCCCGGGTCTTGTACACACCGCCCGTCACACCACGAGAGTTTATAACACCCGAAGTCGGTGGGGTAACCGCAAGGAGCCAGCCGCCGAAGGTGGGATAGATGATTGGGGTGAAGTCGTAACAAGGTAGCCGTATCGGAAGGTGCGGCTGGATCACCTCCTTTCTATGGAGAATCGTTTCCCGAGTGGAAACATTCAAAACCGCAGACTAGATCTGCAAAACTTACTCACTCGTTGCTCAGTTTTGAGAGCTCAAACTCTCAAACAGCTTGCTTTTGCATGGAGCTTGTTCTTTGAAAACTAGATATCGAAACGAAATTTTGCGATTTAGAACATTCCTTTTTAAGCTGAAC
Source organism: Paenibacillus marchantiae (assembly GCF_028771845.1). Lineage (NCBI taxonomy): Bacteria > Bacillati > Bacillota > Bacilli > Caryophanales > Paenibacillaceae > Paenibacillus > Paenibacillus marchantiae. Next base: position 1,907,819 of record NZ_CP118270.1, read on the forward strand.
TTGTGTTAAAACAAGTTTTAATAAATAGTGAAAACTGCATTGCGATGGTATCGAATGAGAGCGACTTTTGGCTTTGCGCAAGCAAAACAAGGGAAGCGAGCAGTCGAAACCGGAGCAACTATGGTTAAGCTACTAAGAGCACACGGAGGATGCCTAGGCGCTAGGAGCCGATGAAGGACGTGGCGAACAACGAAACTGCCTCGGGGAGCTGTAAGCAAGCTTTGATCCGGGGGTGTCCGAATGGGGAAACCCAGCTGGGGTAATTTCCAGTTACTCATAACTGAATACATAGGTTATGTAGAGGCATACCAAGGGAACTGAAACATCTAAGTACCTTGAGGAAGAGAAAACAATAGTGATTCCGTCAGTAGCGGCGAGCGAACGCGGAGAAGCCCAAACCAGAGAGCTTGCTCTTTGGGGTTGTGGGACATCTCACATGGAGTTACAAAGGAACCGGTTAAGCGAAGAGGTCTGGAAAGGCCCGCCAAAGAAGGTAAAAGCCCTGTAATTGAAAGTCTGTTCCCTCCGAGATGTATCCCGAGTAGTGCGGGGCACGTGAAACCCCGTATGAATCCGGCAGGACCATCTGCCAAGGCTAAATACTTCCTAGCGACCGATAGTGAAGCAGTACCGTGAGGGAAAGGTGAAAAGCACCCCGGAAGGGGAGTGAAATAGAACCTGAAACCGTGTGCTTACAAAAAGTCAGAGCCCGTTTTAGGGGTGATGGCGTGCCTTTTGTAGAATGAACCGGCGAGTTACGTTCCCGTGCAAGGTTAAGGTGAAGAGCCGGAGCCGCAGCGAAAGCGAGTCTGAATAGGGCGACATAGTACGTGGACGTAGACCCGAAACCGGGTGATCTACCCCTGTCCAGGGTGAAGGTGCGGTAACACGCACTGGAGGCCCGAACCCACGCATGTTGAAAAATGCGGGGATGAGGTGGGGGTAGCGGAGAAATTCCAATCGAACTCGGAGATAGCTGGTTCTCCCCGAAATAGCTTTAGGGCTAGCCTCGGAAAACAGAGTCGTGGAGGTAGAGCACTGATTGGGTGCGGGGCCCGCAAGGGTTACCAAGCTCAGTCAAACTCCGAATGCCATAGACTTACTTCCGGGAGTCAGACAGTGAGTGCTAAGATCCATTGTCAAAAGGGAAACAGCCCAGACCATCAGCTAAGGTCCCCAAGTGTGTGTTAAGTGGGAAAGGATGTGGAGTTGCACAGACAACCAGGATGTTGGCTTAGAAGCAGCCACCATTGAAAGAGTGCGTAATAGCTCACTGGTCGAGTGACTCTGCGCCGAAAATGTAACGGGGCTAAACACACCACCGAAGCTATGGCTTGATGCTTTGCATCAGGGGTAGGGGAGCGTTGTATAAGGGTTGAAGGTGTACCGTAAGGAGCGCTGGACATTATACAAGTGAGAATGCCGGTATGAGTAACGAAAAGATCAGTGAGAATCTGATCCGCCGAAAGCCTAAGGGTTCCTGAGGAAGGCTCGTCCGCTCAGGGTAAGTCGGGACCTAAGGCGAGGCCGAAAGGCGTAGTCGAAGGACAACAGGTCGAAATTCCTGTACCACCGTAAGCCGTTATGAGCAATGGGGGGACGCAGCAGGGTAGTGACGCGGACTGATGGATGTCCGTCTAAGCAGTGAGGCTGATGTGTAGGCAAATCCGCACATCATTAAGGCTGGGCTGTGATGGGGAGCGAAAATTATAGTAGCGAAGGTCATGATCTCACACTGCCAAGAAAAGCCTCTAGCCAGGTGATGGTGCCCGTACCGCAAACCGACACAGGTAGGCGAGAAGAGAATTCTAAGGCGCGCGGAAGAACTCTCGTTAAGGAACTCGGCAAAATGACCCCGTAACTTCGGGAGAAGGGGTGCCCCGGTAGTGTGAATAGCACGAGGGGGCCGCAGTGAAAAGGCCCAAGCGACTGTTTAGCAAAAACACAGGTCTGTGCGAAGCCGTAAGGCGAAGTATACGGGCTGACGCCTGCCCGGTGCTGGAAGGTTAAGGGGAGCGGTTAGGAGCAATCCGAAGCTGTGAACCGAAGCCCCAGTAAACGGCGGCCGTAACTATAACGGTCCTAAGGTAGCGAAATTCCTTGTCAGGTAAATTCTGACCCGCACGAATGGCGTAACGACTTGGGCGCTGTCTCAACGAGAGATCCGGTGAAATTTTAATACCTGTGAAGATGCAGGTTACCCGCGACAAGACGGAAAGACCCCATGGAGCTTTACTGCAGCTTGATATTGAATTTGGGTACGATCTGTACAGGATAGGTGGGAGCCTTTGAAGCATGAGCGCCAGCTTGTGTGGAGGCACCGTTGGGATACCACCCTGATCGTATCTAGGTTCTAACCTGGTACCGTAATCCGGTGCGGGGACAGTGTCAGGTGGGCAGTTTGACTGGGGCGGTCGCCTCCTAAAGAGTAACGGAGGCGCCCAAAGGTTCCCTCAGAATGGTTGGAAATCATTCGAAGAGTGCAAAGGCATAAGGGAGCTTGACTGCGAGACCTACAAGTCGAGCAGGGACGAAAGTCGGGCTTAGTGATCCGGTGGTACCGCATGGAAGGGCCATCGCTCAACGGATAAAAGCTACCCTGGGGATAACAGGCTTATCTCCCCCAAGAGTCCACATCGACGGGGAGGTTTGGCACCTCGATGTCGGCTCATCGCATCCTGGGGCTGAAGTAGGTCCCAAGGGTTGGGCTGTTCGCCCATTAAAGCGGTACGCGAGCTGGGTTCAGAACGTCGTGAGACAGTTCGGTCCCTATCTGTCGTGGGCGTAGGAAATTTGAGAGGAGCTGTCCTTAGTACGAGAGGACCGGGATGGACGTACCGCTGGTGTACCAGTTGTTCCGCCAGGAGCACCGCTGGGTAGCTATGTACGGAAGGGATAAGCGCTGAAAGCATCTAAGCGTGAAGCCCCCCTCAAGATGAGATTTCCCAGTATGTAAGACCCCTTGAAGACGACGAGGTAGATAGGCTGGGGGTGGAAGTGCAGCAATGCATGGAGCTGACCAGTACTAATCGGTCGAGGGCTTATCCAATATGCAGGTTTTAATCGCGAATTTCGTTTCGGATCTAGTTTTCAGAGAATAATCTCTGAAATGAAAATTGGTACATCACGGAATGTGTGTATGATTTTCAGTTCCATAATTGATTTCAAGAAGCAATGCTTCGACAAATCGCGTTTGGTGGCGATGGCGGAGGGGTTCCACACGTACCCATCCCGAACACGACCGTTAAGCCCTCTAGCGCCGATGGTACTTGGACCGCAGGGTCCTGGGAGAGTAGGACGCCGCCAAGCAAAGAACCACTGCCGATGTTATTCGGTGGTGGTTTTTATTTGTTTTATACGAAGTATTTAATAAGTATCTAATATAAACCGTAACAGCCCGGAGAAAATCCAGGGCTGTTTTTTTATTTCAATTTATGTGAATGTGCTAAATCTTTTATAGTCAGATTAATTTAAGCAGGTTCTTTCTATTTAATCATTTGGTTGCATGCATCCCCTAGGCTTAAAAGGGAGTTCTCCAATGCATAATGGGTCTCTGAATCAATGATGACTCCTTGTTTATTCATCTTCAATGTAATATGAGGAATGGTTAGAGAGGCCTCATGTAAGACTTGAGCATTAATCATGTTTAACGTCAGCAATAGTGAAGCATGGGCTTTGTCACCGCCCATGGGGCTGGGAGAAGCAGCGATGGCAACGGTGGGTTTATTGAGCCATTCTCCTGAAGATACAATCCAATCTAATGCGTTTTTTAAGACCCCAGGAACTCCGTTTCCATACTCGGGCGTGCAGATGAGGACTCCATCCGAATGCTTCAGTTGGGCTCTCAAATTCTGCACGGACTCAGGACCTTCCTCGACATCGAGGTCAGGGTTAAAATGCGGTAGATCATTTAATCCACCATATACTCCAAACTTAAGGTTAGGAGGAGCTAGCTTAATCATGGCATGCATTAGTAACGTATTGGAGGACTGATTGCGCAGGCTTCCGGAAATCACAAGGATATTAAATTCATTTTTCATGGGTATACATCATCTCTATTCCTTAGTAATGTAGGGCAATCTGTTTATTTTCCTCCTGTTGGAATGGACTGTCTATAGAAAACGCATTTAATTAAGGCATTCTTCATGTTACTCAGAGGATATCTACAATTCTTCATCAAAAATGCATGCGATAGTTTGCATGACTCTGGGTAATAGGATGAAGAGAGCGCTTAAAATAAACAACTGACGAATGAGTCATAATAAATATTTTTTAAAATTAGTACCAAGTACTAATACTTAGTGCTATAATGATAAAAAACAAACGAGGTGACTACCGGTATGAATCAATCAATGTCAACCATTACCGCAATGGGTACGTATGTACCGGATCGAATATTAAGTAATGCTGATTTGGAGAAGCTCGTCGAGACGAGTGATGAATGGATTGTACAGCGAACAGGGATGAGAGAACGGCGCATTGCAGCTGATGATCAATTTGTATCTGACCTGGCCACCAAGGCTGTAGAAGATATGGTGCGTCGTTATAATGTTAGCGTAGAAGATGTGGATATGATTTTGGTCGCTACCAGCACACCTGAGTATTCGTTTCCCAGCACAGCATCCCGAGTACAGGCGAATCTCAAGATTCCACATACAGGAGTGCTTGATTTGAATGCGGCATGTGCGGGGTTTACGTATGGATTGCAGCTGGCGGACAGTCTGGTAACCAGTGGCATGTATCATAAAGTGTTGGTTATTGGAGCAGAGACGTTGTCCAAGATTACCGATTATACAGATCGTACAACATGTGTATTATTCGGCGACGGGGCAGGAGCCTTTTTGGTAGAAAGAGCTGCTGGAAAAGGTGACTTTATGGCAGCCATCTCAGGTACGAGTGGAGAAGGCGGTATTCATCTCTATAAGACGGGTCTTTCTTCTGAGATGAATGGTGCACCTCTGCAGGGTGAGGGATGCCTTGTCCAGAATGGCAGAGAGATCTATAAGTGGGCAGTACGCACGATTCCAGAACAATTGAGTGGGCTTATTGCCAAAGCAGACATGAAACCGGAGCAGATCGATTGGTTTGTCCCACATAGCGCGAATCTAAGAATGATTGAAGCGGTTTGTGAACGCGGTCCTATTCCATTGGAACGTACTTTAACAAGTGTGGAGTACCGAGGCAATACCTCCGCGGCTTCCATTCCTCTTGCTCTACAGCTTGCAGTAGACGCAGGGAAATTAAAGAATGGGCATCAAATAGCCCTTTTTGGTTTTGGAGGCGGCCTGACCTACGCAGGTCTTGTGCTTAGATGGAGTGTACCGGACAGTCCTGTAAAATAAAGCTCAATCCTTTAGTGTATTTATGGGTAATTTTATGTTGTGTATTGACAGGCTTAAGGAAAGATGATAATTTAATCATACAAATTCCAATTGATTTACTTTGTTTTACTATAATTTTATATACCGACTGTTTAGACAGAGGTATCCTGCAAAGGTATATTTGCAGGATACCTCTTTTTTGTACTTTTCATCTGGGAGGGGGACTCAAATGGGTGAGACGTTATTGGCTATATCTCAACTAAACAAAAAGTTTGATACTACAGGAGGATCGGTCCAGGCTTTGTATAATGTGGATTTGCATGTGAAAGAAGGGGAGTTCATAACGATTATAGGGCCAAGTGGCTGTGGAAAAAGCACCTTGTTGCGTATCGTAGCGGGACTGGATCGCGGTTATACGGGTAGCGTATCGCTGAATGGGAACGAAATTAAAGGACCAGGGATCGATAAGGGCTTTATTTTTCAGGAGCACCGACTCTTTCCCTGGCTCACTGTAGAGAAGAACATCGCTTCTGATCTGCCGCTCGGTAAACCGGAAGTCAGACGGAAGGTGAATGAACTAATTGAACTGGTGAAATTGCAAGGATTTGAACAAGCCTATCCGCGTGAGTTGTCGGGTGGTATGGCCCAGCGTGTCGCCATTGCGCGAGCGCTGCTCCGAAGTCCCCAAATTTTACTGCTTGATGAACCGTTTGGTGCGCTAGATGCATTCACTCGGGCTCATATGCAGGCGGTACTACTAGATATTTGGCGCACAAACAAGACAACGATGATTTTTGTAACCCATGATATTGATGAGGCAGTTTTTCTGGGTGAGCGTGTGGTCATTTTGGAACCCCGCCCGGGACAAATTCGAAAAATCGTACCTATTGATCTCCCTTATCCTCGAAAGAAAGCGTCGAATTCATTTCAAGAAGTTCGGTTAAAGGTATTAAGTGAGTTTGAGAAATTGGAAGAGTTTGAACTTAAGGATGGGGCCGGGATATAAATGAAGTTAACCTGATTGATTCATTCATTCCACTATTAATCCGAGTAATTCAATAAAATAAATATGTTTAAGTGAGTGGAGGAGGATATGATCTAATGTCAGAACAGGCGGCAACGCTCAAAGCGACCGATAAAAAAAACGGCAAAGCAGTAAAATTTGCATTAGGTCTTATTTTGCCGGGTATTGTGCTTATGCTGTGGCAGACTTTGGGGCATTACGAAATCATTTCGGAAATGCTGTTCCCGACCCCTTATACCATCGCAGTGGCTTTGGTGACTCTAGTTGTTTCGGGAGATTTGTGGGCTAATCTGCAAATTAGCGCTATGAGAGCATTTGCGGGATTCTTTCTTGGCGGAGGTCTTGGCCTCTTCTTCGGTATTCTGGTAGGTTTGTTTCGCAAATCAGAAAAACTGTTGGACCCTACTTTGCAAATGATTCGTATGATTCCAAGCCTTGCGGTTGTACCTTTATTCATTCTCTGGTTTGGTATAGGCGAGGAATCAAAGGTGCTGTTGATAGCAAAGGCTGCATTCTTTCCTTTATATATTCAAACTTTTATGGGCATACGTGGGGTGGACAATAAGCTGTTTGAGGTGACACGAGTGCTGGGTTACAGCCGGATCAAGCAAGTTACCCGCCTTGTGCTTCCGGCGGCTGTGCCAAACGTTATACTTGGCGTGCGATTGTCACTTGGGCTTTCTTGGCTGGCACTGGTCGTGGCAGAGATGATTGCTTCCAGCTCAGGCATCGGTTATATGATGTCGGATGCTCGGCAGTTCGCAGATACACCTGTCGTGTTCGTGGGAATATTCATTTTTGCTGCAGCAGGGTTGTTAAGCGATACATTGGTTCGACTGCTGGAACAGCGATTATTGCAATGGAAGGACAGCATTTCAGGTTAATTGAAAGGCTAAAGAATAAATGACAAAGCTCGAAATGATAGGAGGGATGCACTATGAACGAGGGAACGGAAGCCATAATGAAAACAGCTAAAAGCGCGCTGGACTCCAGAGATATCAGCGGAACAGCTCCGATCGTTGCTGGACGGACTAAAGTAATCTCTCGTTTACAGCTACCATCGCGTTCATGGAAAACCTCGCTGTCGGATGTGGTCATCGGGTCGCTGATTCCACTGGGTACACTGGCATTATGGCAGATTGCTGGCAGCATAGGGTGGTTATCGGCTGAATTTCTTCCAACCCCACTGAGTATCCTCAGCGCATTGACCGAGCTTGCGGCAACAGGAGAGCTAATCCATCATCTTGGTGTAAGTATGGGCCGTGCAGGATTGGGATTTCTGATTGGCGGGGTACTCGGACTGTGTTTTGGGATCCTAACCGGACTCTTTCGTCAAGCAGAATATATATTGGACCCGAGCGTACAGGTGCTTCGACTTGTGCCGCATCTGGCGATTGCACCGCTGATTATTTTGTGGTTTGGCTTCGGAGAAGTATCCAAGGTGGTCATTATTATGAGTGGTTCCTTTTTTCCTCTATACATCAACACTTTTATGGCTATTCGTGGGGTGGACAAAAAACTATATGAAGTAGCACAGGTACTCGGTTTCAGCCCGTATCAGCGAATACGCAGGTTGATTCTTCCGGCAGCACTACCGGGTATTTTGTTGGGGCTCCGGCTCTCGTTAGCCGTAGCCTGGATTGGATTGGTCGTGGCGGAATTGATCGGCTCACAGTCTGGAATCGGATTTCTGATCAATGAGGGTAAGCAGAATGCCAATACGGCCATCATTTTTGTCGGTATTCTCATTTTCGCTATTGTCGGCAAAGGGATAGACTCGCTCTTTCGTATGATAGAACGTAAATTTCTGTTCTGGCGAGACAGCTACCAGGGCTGAACATTTCAGGGAGGTCAATGCACATGAGTGAAGCGGTACGAGAAGATTCATTATTCCTTTTGGCAGATGTACTGGTTATTGGTGGAGGACCAGCGGGTACATGGGCAGCTCTCGCGGCAGCTGCCAAAGGAGCTTCAGTGGTACTGGCTGACAAGGGATATTGCGGCTCAAGCGGAGCCACTGCCCCTTCTGGAACAGGGGTGTGGTATGTGAAGCCTGATGAGAAGCTACGGGAAGAAGCGAAGGCGAGCCGGTATTTTATGGGAGGTCAACTAGCTGAGCATCGCTGGATGGATCGGGTGCTGAATCGAACATATGACAATATGAATCGACTGGGAGTATCAGGGTACCCTTTTCCGATCAATGAAGAAGGTCAGCAGCATCGTCGTGGTCTGCAAGGGCCGGAATATATGCGACTGATGCGTAAGCTGGTTAAAAGGGCAGGGGTTAAAATATTGGATCATAGCCCAGCCATGGAGCTGCTTGCAGATGAATATGGTGTAGCAGGTGCAGCCGGAGTACAAACGCAGAGTGGAAAAACATGGACTGTTCATGCAGGGGCTGTTGTCATTGCGACTGGAGGATGCGCATTTCTCAGCAAAGCGTTGGGCTGCAACGTACTTACTGGCGACGGTTACCTGTTTGCGGCCGAGGCGGGAGCGGCTCTTTCAGGCATGGAGTTTTCCAATGCTTATGCCATCTGCCCGACGTTCTCTTCCGTAACGAAGACGGCCTATTACAATTATGCCAGCTTTTATCATGAAGATGGCACCATTGTTGAAGGTGCAGGCTCCAAAAAGGGACGCTCTGTCATCGCTCGCCATCTGATGGCTGGACGTCAGGTTTACGCCAGACTGGATCAGGCGCCAGAAGATTTACAGCCGTTGCTGAGAGTAGCGCAAACGAACTTTTTCCTGCCGTTTGATCGGCTTGGAATTAATCCATTCAAGGAATTATTCCCGATCACGCTGCGTCTGGAGGGGACAGTTCGTGGAACTGGCGGCATTCGGGTGATGGATGAAAATTGTGCCACTGGAGTACCGGGTCTTTATGCAGCAGGAGATGCCGCTACACGGGAGTTGATCTGTGGTGGATTTACTGGAGGTGGCAGCCATAATGCGGCCTGGGCGATGTCTTCCGGGTCTTTCGCCGGGGAGGGTGCAGCAGGGTACGTGTTAGAACTCGGGCACAATGCTGCAAAACGTAATCCATCAGGCTTATCTTCTGCTCCTCTGGTGCAAGGGCAAGTGAAGCAAGGGACGGCAGCTCGCACAGCAGAATATGTATCCGCTGTGCAGGCTGAGGTGAAGCCTTATGAAGTGAACTTGTTCCGTACAGAGCAAGGTTTGTCCTCGGCGCTTGGTCGTCTTGACGAGTTATGGAGCATTCAACGCAATATACAGGTTCAGCGAACACCGGAAGGTGTGAAGGCCCGGGAGGCAGCCGCCATGACGGCAACCGCCCGTTGGATGTACAACTCTGCACTGGCCCGCACGGAATCCAGAGGGATGCACAAACGTGAGGATTACAAAGAGTCCGATACGGCACAGCATCATCGGCTGATCAGTGGCGGCCTGGATCAGGTCTGGGTGAAAACCGAGGAAGTGGCGAAGGAGAGTGTTCCCTTGTGATTGAAGTCATCAGTGCGACCAAGTGTATAGAGTGCAACCAATGCGTAGCCGTCTGTCCAACCAATGTCTTCGATCGAGTAGAGGGTGGAATACCCGTTATTGCAAGGCAGGACGACTGTCAGACCTGTTTTATGTGTGAGCTGTATTGTCCAGTGGATGCCTTGTATGTTGCACCTGATTCCGAAGCACTTACTGGAATAACCGAGCAGGAGCTTCAGGAGCAGGGATTTCTAGGTGGATATCGTGAGAAGGTAGGCTGGGGCAAGGGCAGAAAGCCAGTAGCAAGTCATAACTTCATGGTACAACTCTCTGCGAGAGCCGGATTCTGAAGATGCAAATGTTCAAGGGGGAAACCAACAATGAAACAGGCACACAGATACAAGGAGAAGAATACCCGAGGGACAACTGCAATGTGGCTGCGCCTGTCGGTTCTGGTTAGCATTGTTATGGTAGTACTGACTCTTCAGGCTTGTGGGAATAACGTTGGTTCAGGAAATACCAACAGCGCGACAGGCTCAACTGATGAAGGTCAATCGAAGGCGACAAGTGGTCAAAGGTCAGAGGATATACCGACCATTCTCAATTATGGTTTTATTGGCTCGAATAAGCTGAATTTGCCTGGTGGTGCCGAGGGGTGGGGCCTATATAAAGGTATTATTCAAGAGGAACTAAAAAAATACGGTATTACGGAAGTGAAACTGACCGGATTCCCTAATGGGCCTGACCAGACGGAATCGTTGATCAGCGGACGGCTGGATTTTGGCAGCTTGGGCGATACGCCAGCCATTATTGCTTATGCTTCCGGAGCGAAGACCAGGTTAATAACTCAATCTATGGTGAATAATGTGGGTTATCTGATTGGTAAAAAGGACGGTCCAAAAACAGTTAAGGAGCTGCAAGGCAAAACAATTGCAATTCAAAAAGGTTCCTTCATGCACCGTTACGTGGTCGGCCTGCTTCAGGAAGAAGGAGTAACCGACTACAAGCTGGTTCATATGTTAACTCCGGATGCAACAGCTGCATTGGCAAGAGGGGATGTAGATGCAACTACCAACCTGGGTGTACCCGCGCTAAAGCTCATTTCCGAAGGCTATACGCATCTGGATGATGCTTCACAGCATCCAGATCTTCTAGGCAGCAGCGTTACAGTTGTAGGAGAGGATTTCCTCGCTAAATTCTCTGATTTTCCTCGAGTATGGAATGAAGCCAGGCAGAAGGCTTTAGCTGACCTCAAACAGCATGAAGATGAATATTATCAGTTCCTTGCTGAGATTGGGGACACTACACCTGAACTGGCGAAGCAGGTAAATCCGGTCAGTGAAATCAAGGATACGGCGTTTACGGAGGAAGGATTGAAGCTGCTGGAAAGCACGAAAAACTTTTTAGTGGAAGAAAAACTGGCTAAAAAGGATTATTCGATTAGTAACTGGCAACAGCAATAAGATGTAGCCTTTGCTCGGCTGATGGAGTGGCACTACAGAGGCCACTACAGAGAAACAATGAACAAGTAATCTATTGAACAGTAGCAGACAAAACGGACAAAATAGTGAAAAGTCCATCCAAATTCATGGCTACATGAATTTGGATGGACTTTTTTTGTGTGTAGCAATAAAGAATGTTTAATCCCATGAACGATTTATGGAGTGAGCTTTGGTGCTTGGCGGTGATGAGTCCCTTGCTCATAGCTGTAAGCCAGCTTGATCAAGGTTCCTTCGTCAAAGGCGCGGCCCAGGAATTCCATACCTACTGGCAGACCTTCAGTTGTAAATCCAGCAGGTACGGTAATTGCCGGGAAGCCAGAGAATGGGCTCAATCGGTTGTTACCCCCGGAGTTTTGTCCTTCGCCAATAACACCAGCGGCTTGCGTGGACGTAGGATAGATGATGGCATCCAGGTTGTTGTCCGCCATAACTTTCAACAAGGACTCACGTGTGATTTGGGTACGTTTCAGGACGATGTCCTTATATTCGGCAGTCTCCAACGTTTCCCGTGCATCACGAGTCTTCATCGACTGTTCTTGTGACTTGTCGAACTGTCCGGAAGCAATAATCTCGGACAAGCTGTGATAAGGGGCTTCGTCACCAAGAGACTCCAGATAGTCATTAAGTTGGAATTTGAACTCGTATCCACTCAAGCTTGGGTATTTGTTGATTTCCGCCAGGTTTGGAATGCTGATCGGGACTGCCGTAGCTCCCAGCGTTTTGAGTTCTTCTACTGCGTTGTTAATCACGTCAGCGACGGCTTTTTCTTCAGCTTTGGTGCTTGGAATGAGTTCGGTGGCCACACCGATCCGTGCACCTTTCAGACCGTTTACATCCAGGAAGTCTGTGTAGCTGGAAGGGATTTTGCCTACAGCATAAGCTGTAGCGACATCATTTTTGTCATAGCCGGCTGTAGCATCCAGCATAATTGCGGCATCACTTACGGTACGAGCCATAGGACCACCGACATCCTGGGTCAATGCAAGAGGGATGATTCCTTCACGGCTGGACAGTCCGATTGTTGGACGAATACCGACAAGGCTGTTGAAGCTGGAAGGGATACGGATTGATCCACCGGTGTCAGTACCCATGCCTGCGGCTGCAAAGTTTGAGGCAATGGCGGCACCCGTACCACCACTTGACCCGCCTGGATAGTGATCCAGCGCATAAGGATTCAGTGTTTGTCCACCCAGTGAGCTGGACGTGGTAATGCCGAATGCGAATTCATGCAGATTGGTTTTGCCCAAAATAATGGCCCCTGCTGCTTTGAGTTTCTTCACTTGTTCAGCATCGTGAGCAGGTACGGAATCTTTCAGACAGATACAACCTGCGGTTGTAGGCATATCGTTGGTATCGAAGTTATCTTTAACTAAAACCGGAATACCATGTAAAGGTCCGCGAGGGCCCTGAGCTGCACGTTCTTCATCCAACGTTTCAGCGATTTTGAGAGCATCCGGGTTCAAGGTCAGAACTGCGTTAATGCTCACACCCTGATCATCATATTTTTCAATCCGATCCAGGTACTTCTGCACGAGTTCTTTGGATGTTAGCTTTCCTTGCGTCATGGCAGCCTGGAGATCCGTAATGGTTGCTTCCTCCAGAACAAATGGTTTTATGTAGTTATAAATGCGGTCTTTCAATATAGCGACATCATTTTGGGTAAGTACTGCATTAGGAAGGAAGAGGGCGTCGGTATATCCTTTCATCAACCCCGCGGTGTTCAGCGCACCAACGGCCCCGGCAAAGCTCGCCTGATCCGGAACATCCTTGAACGATTCTGGAGTGGACTCCAGCTTCAGCCAGGTTTGCAAAGCTAAAGCAGCATCTTTACGCTGTACTGTTGTGCCGGAAAGTTTGTCCATGGAAAAAGGAACACCTGCAAGTGTAGCCGCTTCTTCCATGGCTTGAACAAATGCTACTGCTGTGACAGGTACCTTACCAGCTGTTACGGCTGCAACCGTAGTTTTGCTAGAAGGCGTTGCCGTTGCAGCTGACGCTGAGGGAACCGTTCCTCCCCATGTTGTGACAACAACCGCTCCGGCCAGTAACAAGGCCCCACTTTTTTTCAATACAGATCCATGATAAGTCATGCATCCACGCTCCCTTCCTGTGTATCAATGATGTGTGTTGGCGAATCTGATATAGTTGCTTTTTTCAAATTCTAAGTACATGTAAGGTATTCTTACAACACTCATATTTATCCAAAAAAACGTATACATACTATTTTTCCGCTATAGAACCTACCAAATGCTCCTAATTCCATGCGCGGAAGAAAAATGTCGAAGAATATTGTGTTAACTAATATGACATAAGAGCCGGAAGATAGGCATCTTATGGGACAAATCGTTATTTGTGAAGCCAAAGCAAACCAATACCATGAAATGATATAATGAAAAGATAGAAGTAGAAGAACTCTTTTAATTACGATAGAAGCATGAGAGTCATAGGTTTATCAAAGAAAGGAAGATATGGATTGAAAACATTAGTACTCGCAGAAAAACCATCTGTGGCACGAGAAATAGCCAGAGTGATGGGAGCGCGTGATAAACATAAAAGCTATATGGAAGGCCCGAAATATATCGTGACTTGGGCGCTTGGGCATCTTGTTGGATTGGCTGAACCAGAGGACTATGACAAAAAGTATGCAACCTGGAATCTGGAGGATCTGCCGATTCTGCCTGATCGCACCAAGCTGAAGGTACTCAAAGAGACCAACCATCAATACAAAGCGGTACAGCAGCTGATGAAACGTCAGGATGTTGGTGAATTGGTCATTGCAACGGATGCAGCACGTGAGGGTGAATTGCTGGCTCGCTGGATTATGCAAATGGCCCAGTGGAAAAAGCCGTTTAAACGGCTGTGGATATCATCCCAGACCGACAAGGCCATCAAGGATGGATTTGCATCGCTGAAGCCAGGCAGCCAGTTTGATCGTCTTTATGAATCGGCACGTTGCCGGGCAGAAGCCGATTGGATGATCGGCCTTAACGTGACTCGTGCATTGACGGTTCGATTTAATGCACAATTGTCAGCTGGACGGGTACAGACCCCTACACTTGGCATGATTATGGACAGGGAAAATGAGATCAACGGATTCCGTTCCCAAGAGTATGAGACGTTAACGGCCGATCTGGGAGGTTTCCAGGCGGTATGGCGCGCTGTAGGTGGGGATTCACGCATCTTCGATCCGCAAGAGACACAAGAATTGAAGAAACGAATAGAGGGTCGCAAGGGTACGATTGCCCAAGTGAAAAAAAGTGAAAAGGTTGAGCCGCATCCGCTGGCTTATGACCTGACGGAATTACAACGGGATGCCAACCGAAAATATGGTTTCTCCGCCAAGCAAACATCGAATGTGCTGCAACGTCTTTATGAACAGCACAAGCTGGTAACCTACCCACGTACAGACAGCCGTTACCTGACATCGGATATGACGGGAACGCTGAAAGAACGACTGGATAGTGTAGCGATTGGCCCCTATGCGTCTCTGGCTCGTCCGTTGTTGCGTAAAAATCTGAATATCACCAAACGTATCGTGGATGACAGCAGGGTAACGGATCACCATGCAATCATTCCAACAGAACAGACGGTTCTCCTCAATCAGCTGAATCCAGAGGAACGTAAGCTATACGATTTGATCGTACGCCGTTTTATCAGCTTGTTCTATCCGGCTGCGAAGTACGATTCTGTTGCGATCACTGTTCAGGTGGGCAACGATTCCTTTCATGTGAAAGGCACAACGGTGAAAGAAAGCGGCTGGCGGGAAGTGTACGGCGGAGATTATAGCGATGAGGATGATGATCGTGCTGACGATTCCTCAGACCTTGATCGTGCGCTTTTGCCAGACGTGCAGCAAGGTCAGTCCGTGACGGTTCAACGTTGTCATATCAAAAGTGGACGGACGATGCCGCCCAAACGGTATACCGAGGCAGCGCTGCTTTCCCAAATGGAGAAGCATGGACTGGGCACTCCGGCTACACGAGCGGATATTATCGAGAAGCTGGTCAGTTCCGACACCATTGATCGTCAAGGGAACAGCATGCATCCAACGGGAAAAGGAAAACAGCTGATTGAACTGGCTGCTCCACAGCTGCGTTCACCGGAGTTAACAGCTCGCTGGGAAGCTGAGCTGGAACGAATCGCCCGTGGACAAGGGAAGCCTGAGCCTTTCCTGGAGAGCATCCGTTCGATGGCGAAAGAGATTGTATCTACAGTAAAAGGAAGCAAAGCGGAGTATAAGCCGCATAATGTATCCAATAGTCACTGCCCGGATTGTAATGCCCGCTTACTGGAGAAGAAAGGCAAACGTGGCAAGTTCCTCGTGTGTCCAACGGAGGATTGCGGATATCGTCGTTCGGCAGAGAAACGATTATCCAACCGTCGCTGTGCACAGTGTCACAAAAAGATGGAAATTAAAGAGGGTAAGGCAGGTTTGTACGTGCAATGTCTGCCTTGCGGCATAACGGAAACATTGGATAAAGACAAACAGCATGTGAACAAACGTGATCAGCAAAAGCTGGTCAAACAATATGCGAAACAGGAGTCGATCGGTTCCAATTTGGGAGAACTGTTGAAGGCAGCCATGGAGAAAAAGGGAGAGTAAGACTGCCGTATAAGATTCTCTTTTTTCAGGCAACGTAAGCCTAGGAGGTGATACGCAGATGCCACATAACAAACCAGAGAAGATTCATAATCAGCAGAACAAAGACAGCATTCAGGAAGAGAGTATCTCTGTACGTCCCGAAAAGGCAGCAAAAAGAGCACCAAACCTGAATGGTATTCCTAAACAGGAGTCATAGGTTAGGTATTCGGGATTCATTGCTTCTAAATATCTTTGCGGTTCCCTTCTCGCGTTGATCATGTTCCTTCAGAGGACTATAATGGAGGTACAGGGAGATGTCCCGGGACAGGGGGACCGCTAGAATTATATGCAAACCGGATTGATACTGTGGTTTTTATTTATCAATGTCGTAGGTTACCTGGTCATGTCGGACGACAAGAAACGTGCGCAGCGCCGTCGAGACCGTACACCCGAACGAACGCTGTTTCTGCTGGCCTTTATTGGTGGGGCATTGGGGGTATGGATTGCAATGTATCGTAAACGTCACAAGACCAAACATCCCAGTTTTACGATCGGCATTCCGTTGTTGTTATTCCTGAATGCGGTAATTTATGGGTATTTCCTGCAATAAGGTAGAATTTAATGGTTAGGATCTGCTGTACTCCAGGTGAGTGACTAGAATGATTATGTAAAATGTTTCTTATAAATGGTTCATTTAGACCTGGGGACGTTTAAGGAGTTACATGGTTCTTGTATTTTATGTCAGACCGAAGCTGGCTTCGAATGTTCTACATATAAAGGAAGGGACGGGATTTACATGTTATTCTCCAAAATACTAGTTGCTTATGATGGTTCGAAAGCTTCAAATAAAGCACTCGATCGTGCGATTGAGTTAGCCAAAGTTTCTCCGGGTGCAGTCTTGGATGTTATTCATGCCTTTGACTTTCCACGTGTATTCATCGGGGAAGGATTGGCACCTTTGCCACCTTCTTTGAATAATGACTACTATAATCTGGCGGTGCAAACGACGGATGAAGCGAAAGAGCGGATTCAGGCTGCTGGCGTTACAGCAAACGTGGATCTGATTCAAGGAGCTGCTGCCGAGGTCCTTCTCGATTATGCCAAAGAGAACGGATCGGATATCATCATTATTGGTAGTCGTGGTCTTGGTGGAATCCGGGAATTTGTCTTGGGTAGCGTTAGTCACAACGTAGTGCAGCATGCTCAGGTTCCGGTACTTATCGTGAAATAATTATAGAATGTGTGTATACACATAATAGAGAAAAGCCGGCTGTCTTCGATAGGTTGAAGAGGGGTCGGCTTTCTTTTTTGGAATAAAAGGGATGCAGTATCTCCGAATGATCGGTTATTTCCGAACATTACATTTGTCAATATGTTAAATGTTCGTCTTTAAGTTGACATTAGCTGTAGGGGATTGTTAGAATGTTAGATGTGTCGATCAGTTATATATAAGGTCGAGTAGGTTCGAAAGATGTGGAATTTTCAATTTTATTGAATTAATTTGTTGAAATAGATATTTGCTCGTATAACGCCGGGAATAGGGCCCGGAAGTATCTACCCGGGAACCGTAAATTTCCGGACTACGAGGAGATACGGCTGAGAGACGCATGAAATCAGATGCGGACAGCAAGCCTGCCTTTGGCATGCCCAAATGCGGGATACGTATTTCTTGGAGTCCGGTGTCCGGAGAAAATGTGATGTTTTCGCGGGTAGCGGATTTTTTCATTTCACAATAAACGAGAAGCAACAGGATGAAACCAAAACGCTCAGACGGGAGTTGGATGTATTCATGTCAGTACAGGTGGCTGTAATTATGGGCAGTAAGTCGGATTGGGAAACGATGAAGTATGCTTGTGAGGTGCTGGACGAGCTGGAGATTGGGTATGAAAAAAAAGTCGTATCCGCGCATCGCACACCAGATTTGATGTTTGAATATGCGGAGCAAGCGATTGACCGTGGATTCAAGGTTATCATTGCGGGTGCGGGTGGGGCAGCTCATCTGCCCGGTATGGTCGCTTCCAAAACGATGCTTCCGGTCATTGGAGTTCCCGTGCAATCCAAGGCGCTAAATGGTCTCGATTCCTTGCTGTCCATTGTTCAGATGCCTGGTGGCATTCCCGTCGCAACGGTAGCGATTGGCAAAGCAGGTGCAACGAATGCCGGATTGCTTGCGGCTCAGATCATCGGTGCTTTTGACCAGGATGTCCAACGTCGCAGCGAAGCCCGCAGAGAGCGAATCAAACAAGAAGTGCTCGAAAGCAGTGACGAAATATGAATAGTACAAGAATACAACCCGGATCAGCAGGCAAAGCAGAACGTGTCTTGCTCCCAGGAAAAACAACCATTGGTGTTCTCGGAGGCGGGCAGCTTGGACGGATGCTGACACTTGCCGGAACAGCGATGGGTTATCGGTTCGTTACACTTGATCCGGCAGCAGATGCTCCTTGTGGACAAATTGCCGATCAGATTGAAGCGGGATATGACGATGAAAAGGCTGCACTCGAACTGGCTCGGCAGTGTGATGTAATCACCTATGAGTTTGAGAATGTAGACGCAGATGTTGCTTCTCTCCTAGAACGGGAATCCTATGTACCGCAAGGAAGTGCGTTATTGTACACAACCCAGCATCGTTTGCGTGAAAAACGAGCCATTGAGGCGGCTGGTGTACGTGTAGCCCCTTACCGGGAAATTACAAGCAAGCACACAATGAAGGCAGCCGTGAGTGAACTTGGTGTTCCTTGTGTACTGAAGACAGTGACAGGCGGATATGACGGCAAGGGTCAGCGGGTTATACGAGAAACAAATCAGGCGATAGCTGCCTATGAAGAACTCGCAGCTACCGGTGCGGAACTGGTATTGGAGCAATTTATTAAATTTGACTGCGAGATTTCAGTCGTTGTTGCACGCAGCACGAATGGGGAAATTAAGACGTTCCCGCCTGCGGAGAACATTCATGTGAACAACATTTTGCATGCTTCGATCGTACCAGCAAGAGTGGCGACCGAAATACAGATTGAGGCGCAGAAGTTGGCGGCAGCAGTGGCTCAATCCATCCAAGCCGTTGGATTGCTGGCAGTGGAGTTGTTTGTTGCGGCAGATGGAAGACTGTATGTGAATGAGTTGGCACCTAGGCCGCATAATTCCGGCCACTATACGATGGAGGCCTGTGCCACATCACAATTTGAACAGCATATTCGTGCGATTTGCGGATTGCCGCTTGGAGATACTTCATTATTGAGCCCGGTTGTTATGGTCAATGTGCTTGGAGAACATCTGGAAGGTATAATTGCCAGAACGGGTCAGGCTGACGCGGAAGCGTTGGAACTCGGTGTGATTCCTAAGCTTCATATATATGGTAAATCCGAAGCGAAGAAAGGACGGAAAATGGGGCATGTCAATCTGCTCTGTCAGGATGTCGAAGAAGGATTACAATGGATTGAACAAACTAATCTTTGGAGGAATACAAATTTATGATCGAACGTTATAGCAGACCCGAAATGAGAGCTATTTGGACTGAGGAGAACAAATTCAAGTCATGGCTGGAAGTTGAAATTTGTGCATGTGAAGCTTGGGCAGAGCTTGGCGTCATTCCTAAGGAAGAAGCAGCATTGCTTCGTCAGAACGCTTCTTTTGACATCGATCGCATTTACGAGATTGAACAGGAAACACGTCATGACGTTATTGCTTTCACACGTACGGTATCGGAAAGTCTGGGAGCAGAGCGGAAATGGGTGCACTACGGACTGACTTCCACGGATGTCGTTGATACGGCTCTCGGATATGTACTCCGTCAGGCAAACGAAATCTTGGAACGTGATATCGTGAACTTTATCGAAATTTTACGTGACAAAGCGAAGACTTATCAGCACACGCCAATGATGGGACGTACACATGGGGTGCATGCAGAGCCAACGACGTTTGGTCTGAAAATGGCACTCTGGCATGAAGAAATGAAACGGAATCTGGAGCGTTTCCGCCACGCGGCAGATAACGTACAGTACGGTAAAATCTCTGGAGCAGTTGGGACTTACGCGAACATCGATCCATTTGTTGAAGAGTTTGTCTGCGAGAAGCTGGGTACGAAGCCTGCACCAATCTCGACTCAAACGCTGCAACGTGACCGTCATGCAGAATACATGGCTACACTGGCATTGATCGCAACATCTTTGGACAAGTTCGCTACAGAAGTACGTGCGCTGCAAAAGAGCGAGTTCCGTGAAGTGGAAGAAGCATTTGCGAAGGGTCAAAAGGGATCTTCGGCAATGCCGCACAAACGTAACCCAATCGGCAGTGAAAATATTTCCGGTCTGTCCCGCGTCATTCGTGGACATATGGTATCGGCATACGAGAACGTGACACTGTGGCATGAGCGTGATATCTCGCACTCTTCCGTAGAGCGTATCATTCTGCCGGATGCAACGATGCTGCTGAACTACATGCTGAACCGTTTCGGTAACATCGTGAAGAACTTGACGGTATTCCCTGAAAATATGAAACGTAATATGGAGCGCACCTTCGGCGTGCCATTCTCCGGTCGAGTGATGACCAAGTTGATCGACAAAGGTTTCAGCCGCGAGCAGGCATACGATACCGTTCAACCACGTGCCATGCAGGCATGGGAAGAACAACGCCAGTTCCAGGATATAGTGAAATCCACACCGGAAATTACTGAAGTGCTAAGCGAAGATGAAATCGCAGATGCGTTCAACCCATCATGGCACCTGAAGCACGTAGACACCATCTTCAAAAAGCTTGGTTTGAACGACTAATATAATACTCTCATAAGGCTAGAGAACAGAATGATGGGTCAGCAGGGAACGCAGAGGACAGAAATAAGCTGAAGAAGCGAAGCTAAAAGCTTTCTGAAAGAAAGCTACTTCGGAAGCATACGCTTCGCCTTTATCCCCGGATTTGCACTTTGAAAAAGTGGAATCAAAAAATCTGGGGATAACAGCGATCGGAAGATTGTTCTGTCATCGGAGTGGAGTCCGCACCATCAGGATTCTGTTCTTAGCCTTACATCTCCTGAAAGAAGGTGAGCCTCCATGGCGCTGTCCACTGCGGCAGATCTCGTTAAAGCTCCTTTGTTATATAAGGGAAAAGTACGTGAGTTGTACGATCTGGGTGAACATTTTCTTATCGTGGTTACGGACCGGATTTCGGCATTTGACTATGTGCTGGACCCAGCTGTTCCCGAGAAGGGCAATGTGCTTAATAAACTGAGCAGCTTCTGGTTTGAACTGACGGGCGACATGATGGATAACCACGTGGTGCATACGGATGTAAACCAATTGGACGATATCATTACTGATCCTGAACTGCTCAAAGACCGCATCATGGTGACCCGCAAAGCCGAGCGCATTGATATTGAATGTGTGGTGCGTGGATACATTACCGGTGGCGGATGGAGACAATATGAGAAAAGCGGAGAGGTCAACGGCATCAAGCTGCCGGATGGACTTCGCAAAAACGCCAAGCTCGACGTTCCCATCTTCACCCCAGCAGCTAAAAACGATGTCGGTCATGACGAAGACATCCCGATGGATCGAATGAAAGAACTTGTCGGAGATGCTCTCGCGATTGAGCTTCAGGAAAAGAGCCTGCGTCTCTACGAATTTGCTCGCGACTATTGCGATCAGCGGGGAATCATTCTCGCAGACTGCAAATTCGAGTTCGGTATGGTCGATGGTAAAGTCATTCTGATCGATGAAATCTTCACGCCAGACGCTTCTCGCTTCTGGGCCAAAGAGAATTACGAACTCGACATCGAGATCGATAGCATGGATAAAGAGCCGGTACGCACATATCTGTTAGGCAGCGATTGGGACAAGAACAGCAAACCTGACCCGCTGCCACAAGAGGTAGTGGAGGCCACAACCGCAAGGTACGTCGATATTTATAACCGTTTAACGGAAAAGTAAGTTTGAGTAAGGGACGTTTGAGTGTAGGCTACGGGAAAGTTTGAGGAGGCTAACGTTTGAGCGGGCTACGGGTAAGTTTGGCTTTCGATCGCTGTTGCCCCCGGAATGTTTTGATTGGAATCCTTTTTTCAAAAGGAGACATTCCGGTTGCAAAGGCGAAGCATATGCTTACGAAGTAGCTTTCTTTCAGAAAGCTTTTAGCTTCGCTTCTCCAGCTCAAATCTTTCCCTCCGCCAGTTTCAAACTGGGGATGAGGCAATTAAGTGCGGAGGCTTCCCACAGGTAGGGAAGCCTGAAAAAATTACGAGAATTAAATTCATTGATTACTAAACTATTTTATAGACCATTCACTGTTTTCACGTAATGGTCAGACTAGACCATTACCACCGTGCAACGTAAAAGGTTTAGGCCTTTAAAAACGTCCGTATGGACTAGCGGAGGGGCGGAATTGTTCTTAAAGGAGCGATAGCGTTCGCCTTTGTCCCCGGGTTTTAACCGCATAGCGGGCCAAAACAATTCAGAAAAACCTGGGGACAACAGCGACCGGAAGAACAATCCGCCCCGGAGCAAGCTCCCAAGTCACTTTTTTTAACAGCGTAAAGCATTTATCCCGTTCATTACTGAGGAGGAACATAAGGATCATGATCAAAGCAACCGTCTATGTCACTATTAAGCAAAGCGTTCTCGACCCGCAAGGAGTAGCTGTTCAAGGTGCCCTGCATTCGATGGGATTCAATGAAGTGGAAAGTGTACGGATTGGTAAAGTCATGGAACTGACTCTGGATACAACAGACCGTGCGGAAGCGGAGAAACGATTGACAGTAATGTGTGAGAAGCTGCTGGCTAACACCGTTGTTGAAGATTACCGCTACGAATTGGAGGGTTAACCCCATGAAATTTGCAGTTCTTGTGTTTCCTGGCTCCAACTGCGACATCGACTGTTACAAAGCAGTAGAAGATGCGATTGGACAAGAGGTTGATTATGTATGGCACACGGCTACAGATCTATCGGCTTATGATTGTATCCTAGTTCCAGGTGGTTTCTCTTATGGTGACTATCTGCGTTGCGGAGCGATCTCCCGTTTTGCACCCGTAATGAATGAGGTAGCTAAGGCTGCTGAACAAGGTAAATATATTCTCGGCATTTGTAACGGATTCCAGATCCTCACTGAGGCGGGATTGCTTCCAGGTGCATTGATCCGCAATATGTCGCTGAAATTCCGTTGTCACGATACGGTGTTGAAAGTAGCGAATGCAGATACTCCATTTACACGTGACTATGCACCGGGGGAAGAGATTGTTATTCCAATTGCTCACGGTGAAGGAAACTATTACTGTGACGAGGAAACACTCGCGAGTTTGCAGGCAAACAACCAGATCGTCTTTACGTATGGCAGCAACCCGAACGGTTCCCTGGGTGATATCGCGGGAATCTGTAATGAGGGTGGAAACGTGGTTGGTATGATGCCACATCCAGAGCGCGCGGTGGACTCACTGCTGGGTTCGGAAGACGGCAAACGTATGTTTACATCTATTTTGAAAGCATGGAGGGATCGGTATGACGCAGCAGCTATCCGCTAAGGAACCGACAGCAGAACAGGTCGCAGAACATAAACTTTACGCACAAATGGGCGTGTCTGACAGCGAGTATGAGCTGATCTGTGAGTTCATGGGGCGTAAGCCGAACTACACGGAGATTGGTGTTTTCAGTGTTATGTGGTCGGAGCACTGCGCATACAAAAACTCCAAGCCGTTACTGCGTCGATTCCCTACAAGTGGACCGCGTGTCCTGATGGGTCCGGGTGAAGGTGCCGGGATCGTAGATATCGGTGACAATCAGGCCGTTGTATTCAAAATTGAAAGCCATAACCATCCTTCCGCGGTTGAGCCTTACCAAGGTGCGGCAACAGGTGTTGGCGGCATTATCCGTGATATTTTCTCTATGGGAGCAAGACCGGTAGCTTTGTTGAATTCCTTGCGTTTTGGCAAGCTGGAAAGTGATCGCGTTAAATATCTGTTCGAGCACGTGGTAGCAGGTATTGCTGGATACGGAAACTGTATTGGTATTCCTACTGTTGCTGGTGAAGTCATGTTTGATGAGAGCTATGAAGGCAATCCGCTGGTTAACGCGATGTGTGTGGGTCTGATTGATCATGACAAGATTCAGCGCGGCGTAGCTAAAGGCGTAGGAAACCCTGTGTATTATGTAGGGCCGCCAACAGGCCGTGATGGTATTCATGGAGCAACCTTTGCATCCGTTGAGCTGACGGAAGAATCCGAGTCCCAACGCACAGCGGTTCAGGTCGGTGACCCGTTCATGGAAAAACTCGTAATGGAGTCTTGCCTCGAATTAATCGATACCGGTATCGTGCTTGGTATTCAGGATATGGGCGCAGCAGGTCTGACGTGCTCCAGTGCGGAAATGGCAAGTAAGGCGGGCAATGGTCTGGAACTGTATCTGGATCAGGTGCCACAGCGTGAAGAAGGCATGACACCTTACGAGATGATGTTGTCCGAGTCCCAAGAACGGATGTTGTTCGTCGTTGAGCCTAAGGATGAGGCGCAGGCGATGGAAATCTTTGAACGTTGGGGCGTAATCTGTGCAAAAGTCGGTAAAGTAACGGATGATGGTCGTCTGAAATTGATTCACCACGGCGAAGTGGTTGGAGATATGCCGGTAACAGCACTGGTTGACGAGTGCCCTGTGTATGACAAACCATCTTCTGTACCTGCTTACTACGAGCAAAGTGCCTCTATCGACACCCTTCGTTATGATGAAGTGTCGGATCTCGGCGGTGCATTGAAACAAGTGTTGGCATCCCCAACAGTAGCGAGCAAGAAGTGGGTTTATGATCAATATGATTACATGGTGCGTACAAGTACTGCGGTTCGTCCAGGTTCGGATGCAGCCGTAGTTACGATTCGTGGTACACGTAAGGGTCTGGCGATGACAACGGACTGTAATGGACGCTATGTTTACCTTGATCCTGAAGTAGGTGGACGGATTGCCGTAAGTGAAGCAGCGCGTAACATTGTATGTTCCGGTGCAGAGCCATTGGCAATCACGGACAACCTGAACTTCGGTAACCCGGAGAAGCCGGATATTTTCTGGCAAATGGAAAAAGCAGTAGACGGTATGGCGGAAGCTTGTCGTGTGCTGGATACGCCGGTCATCGGTGGTAACGTAAGTCTGTATAACGAAAACGCCAAAGGCTCCATCTATCCAACGCCAGTTGTCGGTATGGTAGGTCTCGTTCATGATACGGATCATATCACGACACAGGGCTTTAAAGCCGAAGGTGACGTAATTATCCTGCTCGGTGAAACGAAAGCTGAACTGGGTGGTAGTGAACTGCAATATGCGGTTCATGGCAAAACGGAAGGCCGTCCACCGCAGCTCGACCTCAACACGGAAAAAGCACTGCTTAATACGGTACTGGAAGCAATTCAGTCCGGCCTCGTTCGCTCTGCGCATGACTTGTCTGAAGGTGGTCTTGCTGTAGCATTGGCTGAGTCTTGCATTAGCGGCAACGTGGGTGCACAGGTTAATGTTGAGACGGCATTGCGTGCAGATCATACGCTGTTCAGTGAGAGTCAATCTCGTATTCTGCTGTCGGCTTCGCCGGAGCAAGCTGGTAAGCTGGAAGCTTTTGTACGTGAACGCGGTGTGCCTGTAGCTGTTATTGGACGTGTAGAAGGAAGTAACCTGACAATTGAATTGAACGGAACATCAGCCGTGAACGAACCTGTAGGAGGTTTAGCTCAGGTCTGGGAGGATGCGATTCCATGTCTCATGAACTGACGACAGGACCATTGTGGACAGGTGATTATTATAACGAAGGGTCCGGCAAGGAAGGACTCGACAAATTAAAGGAAGAATGCGGAGTATTCGGGGTGTTCAAACACCCTGACGCCGCATCACTATCCTATTATGGCTTGCATGCCCTTCAACACCGGGGTGAAGAAAGTGCAGGAATGTGTGTAAGTGACGGTAACGAGTTTCACTACCACCGTGGTATGGGTCTGGTGAAGGAAGTCTTCACCAAAGACTTGATGCAGACGTTGACCGGGGATATCTCCATCGGACACGTTCGTTATTCAACCAGTGGTGACAGTAAGCTGACGAACGCACAACCATTGGTATTTAAATACCGCGATGGTGATCTGGCTGTAGCAACCAACGGAAATATCGTAAATGCGCCAACAATTCGGCGTGAATTGGAGCAGGGCGGGTCCATTTTTCAAACGACCAGTGATACCGAAGTTATTGCCCATCTAATCGCGAGATCTTCCAAAGGATTGGTAGAAGCCGCGAAGGATGCGTTCCAGCGTATTGTGGGTGGTTATGCATTTCTGATCATGACCAACGACAAGTTGCTGGTTGCTTCTGATCCCCATGGTCTGCGTCCGCTCACAATGGGTAAATTGGGAGATGCGTATCTGTTTGCATCCGAAACATGTGCATTGGAGACGATTGGTGCAGAGTTGATTCGTGACATTGAACCGGGTGAACTGTTGGTGCTGGATGCGGATGGTCTTCATGAAGACCGCTTCGATCATCACAAACACCGCAAGGCACTGTGCGCAATGGAGTATATCTACTTTGCCCGTCCGGACAGTGACATGAATGGTGCAAACCAGCACGCTGCGCGTAAACGGATGGGTAGCCGGATGGCGATTGAGTCGTTTGTCGATGCAGATCTGGTAACAGGTGTACCAGACTCCAGTATTTCTGCAGCAATCGGCTACGCCGAGCAGACGGGTATTCCGTATGAGATGGGTATGATCAAAAACAAATACACCGGACGTACGTTTATCCAGCCAAGCCAGGAACTGCGGGAACAAGGCGTGAAGATGAAATTGAGCGCCGTGCGTCGTGTGGTAGAAGGCAAACGCGTGGTCATGATTGACGACTCCATCGTACGGGGAACCACTTCCCGCCGGATCGTGAACATGCTGCGTGATGCCGGAGCAACAGAGGTGCATGTACGCATTACATCACCACCGTTCAAAAACCCGTGCTTCTACGGCATCGATACGCCTGACAGTCGGGAGTTGATTGCATCTCAGCTGTCGGTGGAAGAAATTTGCCGTGAAATCAACGCGGACTCCCTGTCGTTCCTCAGCCCCGATGGGCTGATTACGTCGATTCAGGGAGATAATCAGGATGACTACAAAGGCGGGCTTTGCCTCGCATGTTTTGATAATGATTACCCAACCCGCCTCGACTTCGGCGGCGAAGAGAAATTTGGCTGCAGCTGCTAGCTGTTATCCGGCTAGACAAGCGTATCTCGCAGCCTGCGCCCTTAAGCCCCGCCTTGCGGAGCAACAGGGGCCAAGGCAGCCAAGCGAAGCAGCTGCCCCCGAGCGCAGCCCGGCCCTTAGCCCTGCCTTGCGGAGCAACAGGGGCCAAGGCAGCAGTGCGAAGCAGCTACCCCCGGGCATAGCCCGAGCCCTTAGCCCCGCCTTGCGGAGCAATAGGGGCCAGGGCAGCCAAGCGAAGCAGCTGCCCCCGAGCGCAGCCCGGCCCTTAGCCTCGCCTTGCGGAGCAACAGGGGCCGGGCAGCCAGGCGAAGCAGCTGCCCCCGAGCGCAGCCCGGCCCTTAAGCCCCGCCTTGCAGAGCAATAGGGGCCAGGGCAGCCAAGCGAAGCAGCTGCCCCCGCGGGCTTGCCCCGCAGCGCAGCCGAGCGGGGTTCGCCGACCGATGGCCTTCGGCCAGCGGAATCGGCGAACAACCACGCGAGCACACGAACGAACCAACCATAGCAAGATCATACCAGCCACCCCTGCACCGCTTGTTTGGCGGGTGTCCAGAGGGCCTGCCAAGGTCCTATGGGGTCCTCCCGGGCGGGAGGATTTAGGAGGGGCGAAAAATAAGGAGCTGATTCCACTTGTCCGAAGCATACAAAAACGCCGGCGTCGATATCGCGGCAGGCAACGAAGCGGTTGAACGGATGAAAAAACATGTAAAGCGTACCTTCCGTCCGGAAGTGATGACAGATCTGGGAGGCTTTGGCGCCCTGTTCGGTTTGAACAAAGATAAATATGATGAGCCGGTGCTTGTATCCGGTACAGACGGTGTAGGAACTAAGCTGAAAATCGCATTTGCCATGGACCGTCATGATACCATCGGAATCGACGCGGTAGCCATGTGTGTGAACGACATTGTGGTACAGGGTGCAGAGCCGCTGTTCTTCCTCGACTATCTGGCTTGTGACAAAGTCATACCGGAGAAAATCGAAGCCATTGTTGCGGGAATCGCAGAAGGCTGCCATCAATCCGGTTGTGCATTAATCGGTGGGGAAACGGCTGAAATGCCGGGCATGTACAGTGAGGGTGAATACGATATTGCCGGATTTACCGTAGGTATCGTGGACAAAGCGAAAATCATTAACGGTACAACGATCTCTCCTGGCGACACAGTGATCGGACTTGCATCCAGCGGAGTGCATAGTAACGGATTCTCCTTGGTACGCAAACTATTGTTGGAACAAGCCGGATTGGGCTTGCAGGATGAAGTTGCTGAACTGGGCGGCAAGCTGGGTGACGCACTACTGGAACCAACGAAAATCTATGTGAAACCACTCCTGTCCCTGCTTGAAAAGGTAAAAGTAAAAGGCATGGCCCACATTACTGGTGGTGGCTTCATCGAGAACATCCCGCGTATGCTGCCAAGCAGCGTGAATGTAGATATTGATTATGGTTCTTGGCCGATTCTGCCAATCTTCAATCTGTTGCAAGAAAAGGGCTCCGTTTCGAACCGCGACATGTTCACCACGTTTAATATGGGGATCGGACTTGTGCTGGTCGTGAATGAAGCTGACGCAGTTGAAGCATTGGAACAACTGAAAGCATCGGGTGAAGAAGCGTACATCATTGGACGTGTGACCGAAGGAGATGCGCGAGTAACCTTCACGGGAGCGGATGTTTAATGGCGAACTACCGTATTGCTGTATTTGCCTCTGGTGAAGGGTCGAACTTTCAAGCATTGGTTGATGCAGCACGGAATGGAGGGCTGGGGGCATCCATAGATCTGCTGGTATGTGACAAACCGGCTGCACGTGTGGTGCAGCGGGCGCAGGAGGCAGGCGTGGAATGCCATCTGTTTACTCCTAAAAATTATGATTCCCGCGAAGCCTACGAGGCTGAGATCGTGGAAGTTCTTGAATCCAAAGACATTGACCTGGTTGTTCTTGCCGGATACATGAGATTGTTGACTTCGGTAGTCGTGGATCGCTATGCAGGAAGATTGATTAACATTCATCCGTCATTGTTGCCAGCGTTTGCAGGCAAAGATGCCATAGGGCAGGCACTGGAATATGGCGTTAAGATCACCGGGGTTACCGTCCACTTTGTGGATGGGGGAATGGATACAGGGCCGATTATTGCCCAGCACCCTGTTCCTATTTTGCCAGAGGATACGCCTGAGTCAATCAGCCGTTCTATTCATGCGGCCGAACAGCGGTTATACCCCGAGGTTGTTTCCTGGTTTGCGCAAGGTCTGGTTCAGTTAGACGGACGTCACGTCACTGTTAACAAACCGGTTTGATATAAGTTGAAAATTTTTTTACACATTAACGGAGAGGATAGAAAAAACCTGAAGAAGCGAAGCGTTCGCCTAAAAGCTTTCTGAAAGAAAGCTACATCGGAAGCATACGCTTTATCACCGGATTTTCCCTTTAAGAAAAGGGAATCAAAAATCTGGGGATAACAGCGATTGGAGGGTTGTTCTGTCATCGGAGTGTCCCGTGTAAACATCTTGGTTCAACTTGTATAACAGAAGTCGAAAATTGGTACGCATTTTGTGATATTTCTCGGGAAATAAATCGGTTGTGTTTCGCCATGAAACGCGAAGCCATGGGACATTAAAGGAGGAGCATATTGTGAGTATCAAAAGAGCGCTGGTCAGCGTATGGGATAAAACAGGCATCGTGGATTTTTGCCGCGAGCTGTCGCAAATGGGTGTGGAGATTATTTCGACAGGAGGTACAAGCAGTCTGTTGTCGAAGGAAGGCGTACCTGTCATCGGAATTTCGGATGTGACCGGATTCCCGGAGATTATGGACGGACGTGTTAAAACATTGCATCCAGCAGTGCATGGTGGTTTATTGGCTGTTCGTGACAGCGAAGAGCACAAGCGCCAGATGGAGGAGAATGGACTGGACTATATCGACCTCGTTGTTGTAAACCTGTATCCGTTCCAGGACACCATCGCCAAACCGGACGTAACGTATGAGGACGCAATCGAGAACATCGATATTGGTGGTCCAACCATGCTTCGTTCTGCTGCCAAAAACCATGCTTATGTTAGTGTTGTTGTAGACACAGCAGATTATGGCAAGGTGCTTGAAGAGGTCCGCAGCAATGGGGACACCACACTCGAGACACGCAAACGGCTTGCGGCAAAAGTGTTCCGCCATACAGCGGCATACGATGCAGTTATTTCTGATTATCTCTCCAACCTGAACGGTGATCCACTGCCAGAGCGTCTGACGGTTACTTACGAAAAACTCCAGGATTTGCGCTATGGCGAAAATCCACATCAGCAGGCGGCATTCTACCGCAAACCGCTGGCAGCCCAAGATACGTTGACAACAGCCGAGCAATTGCATGGCAAAGAGTTGTCCTACAATAATATCAACGATGCGAACGCAGCTTTGCAGATTGTGAAAGAATTTGAAGAACCGGCAGTTGTGGCGGTTAAACATATGAATCCTTGCGGCGTGGGTATTGGCGAAAGCATCTACGAAGCTTACGGCAAAGCTTATGCGGCTGATCCAACTTCTATCTTTGGTGGAATTGTGGCAGCCAACCGCATTATCGATAGCGATACAGCGGCTAAACTGAGTGAAATTTTCCTGGAAATCGTACTGGCTCCTGACTTTACACAAGAGGCACTCGACATCCTGACCAAAAAGAAAAATATTCGTTTGCTCAAAACGGGTGAACTGAACGCTGCCCGTAATCGGGAGAGTAAGTTCGTAGTTACCTCCATCGACGGCGGTATGATTGTGCAACAAAGTGATGTGCATTCAATTGAAGCAAGCGAGCTCAAGGTAGTTACAGATCGTGCACCATCCGAAGAAGAACTGAAACAGCTGTTGTTTGGCTGGAAAGTGGTTAAGCATGTGAAATCTAATGCGATCGTGCTTGCAGCAAACGACATGACTGTAGGTGTTGGCGCAGGGCAAATGAACCGTGTCGGCGCAGCCAAGATTGCTATTGAACAAGCTGGAGAACTAGCCAAAGGTGCCATTCTGGCATCCGATGCGTTCTTCCCAATGGGCGATACACTGGAACTTGCAGCCAAAGCTGGAGTTACAGCCGTTATTCAACCAGGTGGTTCGATCAAGGACGAAGAGTCCATCAAAGTAGCGAATGAATACGGCATTGCCATGGTCTTCACTGGCGTTCGTCACTTCAAACACTAGAGCGAAAAAGGTTTAATAAGGGGTGTCGCCTGTCATGCTTATGACTTATGGTACACCCCTTCTTTTTTAGGATATTTAAACACGTAATAGTATTACAAAACCAGTTATACACGGAGGGGGAACAACGCTAATGGATATTCTGGTAGTGGGCGGCGGTGGCCGGGAACACGCAATCATATGGGCACTGGCGAAAAGCCCGAAGGCAGGCAAGATTCATTGTGCTCCAGGAAATGCGGGCATTGCGCAGCTCGCCGAGTGTCATCCGATTGCGGTAAATGAATTCGATAAACTGACGGCACTCGCCGTGGAGCTTAACGTGGGATTGGTTGTTATTGGGCCAGACGATCCGCTCGCAGACGGCATTGTGGACGCTTTTGATAAAACAGGTATTCCGGTATTTGGACCACGCCGCAATGCAGCAGAGATTGAGGGCAGCAAAACGTTTATGAAAGACTTACTGCACAAATACAATATTCCGACTGCAGCCTATGAAAAATTCGACAATTACGAACAAGCGCAGGCTTATCTGAATGAGCAGTCCATCCCTGTGGTAATCAAGGCCGATGGGCTGGCAGCTGGAAAAGGCGTTACTGTAGCCTATTCCCGTGATGAGGCTGATCAGGCACTCCGCAGCATTATGGTGGACAAAGTATTTGGTGAAGCAGGAGCCAAAGTTATTATCGAAGAATTCCTGGCAGGTCAGGAAATGTCGATTTTGGCGTTTGTCGATGGGGAGACCGTTCGTCCGATGGCTGCTGCACAGGATCACAAACCGGTATTCGACAATGATCAGGGGCCAAACACGGGCGGAATGGGTACATACTCACCATTGCCACATATCCCCGCCTCCATCATTGAAGAAGCGGTAGAGACGATTATCAAACCAACAGCCAAAGCGATGGTATCTGAAGGGCGTCCGTTCCAAGGTGTATTGTTTGCCGGGCTGATGATTTCACCAGATGGTAAACCCAAAACGATTGAGTTCAATGCTCGTTTCGGTGATCCTGAGACGCAGGTCGTGTTGCCGCGTCTGAAGAGTGATCTGTTCGATATTTTCTGGGCAACCGTGCACGGGAAATTGGCGGATATCGAGATTGAATGGAGCGACGAAGCCGCTGTATGTGTGGTGCTTGCGTCTGGAGGTTATCCTGGTCCGTATGCAAAAGGTGTAGTTATTGAAGGACTGGATCAAGTCGATGAAGCAGTGGTATTCCATGCTGGAACCGCACGCAATGAATCTGGAGAATGGGTCACCAATGGTGGACGAATTCTAGGCGTTGTGGGTCTTGGTTCTGATATTGCCGAAGCTAGAAACAAAGCCTACGCTCAAGCGGAACGTATCCATTTTGACGGTAAACATCAACGTTCTGATATTGCTGCCAAAGCGTTGGTATAACTAATTCTAATGAATTGTAACTTGATAAAGTGAAACCTAAGGGCCCGTAAAGATGTACACCGAAAAAGGTGTTTGCATCCTGCGGGTCCTTTTCAACGTATACATAATTATCGTTTCATTGCTGGACTTGTTACTGTCCGGATAAGGCAAAGAAGAATGGTTGTACTTAGAGGCCTATAGCAGGTTTAATCGACTAAAGTAAAGGGTACCATTTCTATAAACTGGTCTATACTAATTATGTGAACCATATCACATAAAATGAACTGTAGATGCGAGAAAGACCACATACATAAAAGTTTATTTTGTGAACTCATTTTATAATCTATATTCCAAACCATAACGTGCAACTGGATGGTTTGGCGTAGAACATGTTATACTTTTCTGAAACAGGAATGAATAAGAGGGGAGGTGGATATCTATTGGGAAGGCGATATTGTAAACTGTCCAAATGGAGAATTTTGGTGGAGTAAATCGAGAAACAATGACAGCATGAGGGGAAACCCTGTTTTTAGTGAAGTAGTTTCTATAAGTGATTGACTTCATCCTGAATTCCTGTTTTGCAATTTTACAAGGTCAAAGTACAACCTATACACACTTTATCTTTTCGATTTCATATAAGGCATACGCCATATTGAACGTCAACCAGCTGTTGAATGGTTAACGAAGTTAACCAATGACGCTGTAACTATCTCTGGAGGTGAATCCCTGAGAAGCGGGGAAATCATTGGACATAATCACCATATTAAATATTGTATTACTCATTATCTTGATTGCATTGACCGCATTTTTCGTTGCATCTGAGTTCGCTGTGGTTAAGATTCGTACATCAAGAGTGGATCAATTGGTTGCCGAGGGGAATAAAAAAGCCATATTGGCCAAAAAAGTAGTCTCGGACCTCGATTATTATCTGTCAGCCTGTCAGCTCGGTATTACCGTAACTGCCCTTGGATTGGGAGCGCTCGGTAAGCCAACCGTTGAAAGGTTGTTATACCCGGTATTTAATTATCTGGACGTATCAGCTTCCATATCGGCGGTTGCTTCCTATGCGATTGCCTTTATCCTTGTCACGTTCCTGCACGTTGTGGTTGGGGAGATGGCTCCCAAAACGATGGCGATTCAATTTTCGGAAAAATTGACGCTGTTGCTCTCGCCACCGCTATATTGGTTCGGAAAAATTATGTATCCTTTCATTTGGGCGCTGAATGGTGCATCCCGCGTGCTTCTTAGGGCATTTGGCGTGAAGCCTGCCGGACATGAACAGGCCTACTCGGAGGATGAGATCAAAATCATCATGAACCAGAGTTATGAAGGAGACGAGAACAACAAGACCAAGCTTTCGTATCTGGAAAACGTATTCGTATTCGATGAGCGTGATGCCAAAGATATCATGGTTCCGAGGACAGAGCTTGTGACACTTAATCAGAATATGACTTATGACGATATCATTCCGATATTGGATGAGCATAATTATTCACGTTATCCCGTCATCGAGGATGGGGACAAGGACCGAATTGTCGGTGTTGTGAATGTGAAAAAGATTTTGCCTGACATGGTTGCCCTTAGGGAGCACCAACTTATCGATTTTGTTCGGGAGATTCCCTTCGTTTCTGAAGTTACAAGTATCCAGGATGTGATGATCAAGATGCAACAGGAACGCGTGCACATGGCTGTGGTCGTGGATGAATATGGAGGTACTTCGGGAATCATTACAATGGAGGATATTCTGGAGGAGCTTGTCGGCGAGATTCGGGATGAGTTCGATGCTGATGAAGTTGCTGACATTCAGGTAACCGGAGAAAACAAATATCTCATTAACGGCCGGGTGCTGCTGGATGAGTTGGAGCGGCAGTTTGGGATTGTCTTTGAAGGCAACGAAGAAATGGATACTGTGGCCGGATGGATTCAATTCCAGAAGGGTGTCGGTGTGGAACAAGGTGATACGGTAGAACACGGTGATTACGTCTGGACCGTTGTAGACGCAGAAAATTTTCACATTAAGCAGGTTCTGCTTGAACGTGTATACGGTACTCAGGTCGATGAATCTTCCAGTGACCTGGCGTGATGTTGGTTTGATCATGACTGTAATCTAGGGTATGACTGCCCATTTGGCTACTGCCCTCAGAATTTTTAAATGTTTTGGCAACGTAGCAGGGGACGGAATCGATTCTGAAGAAGCGTAGCGTTCGCGTTTGCAAACCAATTTTAAACCTTTGAAAACAACAATTAGGGAAATTTGGAGGCAATGGCGATCGGAAGAACGAGCCGTCACCGGAACGTCACTCGTGCAACCTTAATATAAATTTTACTTGGAGGTGAATCCCTCATATTGAGGGAAATCATTGGACGGAATAATAGCCTTAAACTTATTTTTAGTAGCCGTATTTATAGGACTGACCGCCTTTTTCGTTGGAGCGGAATTTGCAATTCTGAAAGTACGGATGTCCCGAATAGATCAGTTGATCTTGGAAGGGAACAAAAAAGCGGTATTGGCCAAAAAAGTGGCTCACAATCTGGATTATTATCTATCTGCGTGTCAATTGGGTATCACGATCACAGCACTGGTATTGGGTGCGTTGGGCGAACCCACTGTTGAGAAAATGCTGCATCCGCTGTTTGAGCGATTGGAAGTCCCAGCGGCGTTGTCTACGGTACTTTCGTACGGGATTGCCTTGGCAATCATCACGTTCCTGCATGTGGTTATCGGTGAATTGGCACCGAAAACACTGGCGATCCAGTTTGCAGAGAAGATGACACTATTGCTTGCACCACCGCTGTATTGGTTTGGTAAGATCATGAATCCGTTCATCTA
Organism: Paenibacillus marchantiae; assembly: GCF_028771845.1. NCBI lineage: Bacteria > Bacillati > Bacillota > Bacilli > Caryophanales > Paenibacillaceae > Paenibacillus > Paenibacillus marchantiae. Next base: position 1,943,253 of record NZ_CP118270.1, read on the forward strand.
CGCGCTGAATGGGGCTGCCCGTCTATTGCTTGGCATCTTCGGTATAAAACCAGCCGGTCACGATACGGTTCACTCCGAAGAGGAACTGAAGCTGATTATGGCGCAGAGTTACGAGAGTGGAGAAATTAATCAGACAGAGCTGGACTACCTCAAAAACATTTTTGCTTTTGATGAACGTTTGCTTCAGGAGATTATGATCCGCAAAGAAAAAATCGTTACGCTGGACAAAGAAATGCCGCTGGAACGTATGATCGAGGTTCTAAAGCAGCATGAATATACACGTTTTCCTGTGATCGAAAAAGGAAATCAGGATCACTTCGTTGGATTTATTCATACAAAGGAAATGCTTACGAGTGTTGCCGCAGGCCGGGCTTTCAACATGGATACGTTTGTACACGACATGTTGAAATTTTCGGAGTTATCGCCGATTAAGGATGTCTTGGTCCAGATGCAGCAAAGTCGTTCCCATATCGCATCAGTGCATAATGCAGAAGGGGAAACAGTTGGTCTGGTTACGATGGAGGACATTCTTGAAGAAATTGTTGGAGATATTAAGGATGAGTATGATGGCAAAGATCTGGTTCAACCGCCTAAGCGATTAAAATTAACCTAAAACATAATGCGAAATTATAAGGGTCGATGTTGTATGGCGGCAATTGAATAAAATTTAAGGAAGACAGGTTTCCGAGTGATCGGGGCCTGTTTTTTTGTCGATCTCAGTATACTCAGGCGTAATTCAGCAGGTTAAAAAGCATATATCTTAACTTTAAAACAAAAGCTTGCTTATTTAGGGTTAATGGATTAATATAAATTTAAAGAATCTTAATTTAAAGATAAATAACAAATAGCGATGCATAACAAACTGCTAAATATAACAACGATACAAATAAAACAACGATACAAATAAAACCAAGGGAGTGGAGATTATGTTCAGAACTTCAGGAATCCATCACGTTACGGCTTTTGTAGATGATGCACAGAAAAATGTTGATTTTTATGCAGGTGTATTGGCACTGAGAATGGTGAAAAAAACGATTAACTTTGATGCACCGGATGTGTACCATCTGTATTATGGCAATGAGGATGGGGCACCGGGCACCATCATCACCTTCTTCCCTCAGCAGAATGCCAGAAGAGGAGTTATCGGTGCAGGACAGACTGGCGTAACTGTATATGCGATTCCGGTGGGCAGTCTGCCATTCTGGAAAGAACGTCTGACATCCTTCGATATTCCATTTGAAAATAAAACAAGATTTGGCGAGCAGTACATTCGCTTCTTCGACAAAGGGGGTCTCTTGCTCGAATTGGTCGAGCGTGATGGAGGCCAGCCAAGTCAGTGGGCATTCAACGGTGTGCAGTCTGAACATGCCATCAAAGGTTTTGGTGGAGCTGTGTTATTCAGCCATGTACCTGACAAAACAACGGATGTGCTGACAACGATGCTCGGTCTGGAGCAGGTAGGAGAAGAGGATGGAATCATTCGTCTGCAGGCGAGCGGTGATATCGGTCAACTGATCGACATTCAATCAACTGGAATCCAGCGGGGAATTGGCGGAGCAGGGACGGTTCACCATATTGCATGGCGTGCAAAAGATTATGTCGAGCATGAACAAATGCAGCAGGAGCTTCAAAAAGCCGGATATCATCCAACTCCGGTCATTGACCGTCAGTACTTCAACGCTGTGTATTTCCGGGAGCCAGGAGGTATACTGTTTGAACTGGCTACTGATCCTCCAGGATTTGCACGAGATGAACCACAGGAGAGTATGGGCCAAAAGCTGATGCTGCCTGAATGGTATGAACCACAGCGTGAGCAGATTGAACAGCTGCTGCCACCTATTCAAGTACGTGAATGGAAAGGAGAGTCCAAATCATGACTACTACCAATACAATGAAACATATTTATAAAGCAGGTTCTCAGCCAGATGCACCCACCCTTTTGTTGCTGCACGGGACAGGTGGAACGGAGAACGATCTGGTAGGTCTGGCCGAGATGATTGCCCCAGGAGCTGGTATTCTGGGGGTGCGTGGTAACGTATCTGAAAATGGAATGCCCCGTTTCTTCCGCCGTTTGGCGGAAGGGGTGTTTGACGAAGAAGATCTCATTGCACGGACAGCGGAATTGGGTTCATTTGTGGATGCAGCTGCTTTGGAGAATGGCTTTGATCGTGCCAATGTCTTCGCACTGGGCTATTCTAACGGAGCAAACATTGCAGCAAGTCTGATCTTCCATCAGGCTGACGTATTCAAAGGAGCGATTCTGCACCATCCGATGGTACCGCTTCGCGGTTTGGAATTGCCAGACCTGAAGGGGCTGCCTGTATTCATCGGCGCAGGAGAGAATGATCCAATTGTGCCGAAACGTGAAACGGATGAATTGGCCTCACTACTTAGCGGTGCGGGTGCAGCTGTGCACATGCACTGGGAGCGTCAGGGGCATCAGTTGACCCGTACCGAGGCTGAAGCTGCTGCGGCTTGGTTTAAGACTCAGGCTTAAAAAATTTGACTGGCATTTTAAAAGGGATGTCCCATAGGTCATGAAAATGACGGGGACATCCCTTTTTTGCCGTTTTTAAGGTTTAACGAACCGAGCAGCATGCTACTCGTGCCAATTTCCAACGATCCACTTTTTAATGAATCAGAGCGACACTATGCCTTGTCCTAAAGTATGGAATAATCTATAATCAAGTAATTGATAATCATTTTCAATTAGATTCGGTTTGTTATGACTATGCGTGTAATCAGGAGGGGAAGATGAAGCCTAACCATAGCTCACATTCTTTTGGTTCAAGTGCATTTATTCAGACCCGGGATGGTCGCAAACTATATTATATGTCCAGAGGAACAGGCGATCTGACCGTTGTATTTGAGTCCGGTATGGGCTTCTCACGATCGATCTGGGGGCTGGTAGCACCTGCAGTTGCTGAATATGCACATGCCGTTGTGTACGACAGGTCGGGGGCAGGACGAAGTGAAATTGATTCGTCTCCGCGCAAACTTCGTAGAATAGCAGAAGACCTTGACGATCTGCTGACTGCATTGGGACCTGGTCCGTTCATATTAGTAGGGCACAGCTGGGGAGGCCCCATTGTACGAGCGGCTGCGGCCTCGAACCTGTCACGATTAAGGGGGATCATCCTGGTTGATCCTTCAGACGAGCATTGCCAATTGTACTTTTCCAAAGCAGCCAAATTCAATTTTGCCTTGAACAGTCTCCTAATTCCACTCATGGCACGTACAGGATTGTACAGATTATTAGGCAGCAGACCTGGAAGTGTACAGCCTGGCGATGTTGTCAGGGATCACCGTTCCGAGGATTTCACTGTACAGGCGGCTAAGACTATGGTTGCAGAGTCAAAACCTTTTCTGAATGACTTGGCTTCCTTGCTGGTTACTCCTCTCGATCTTGGTGATTTGGAAGTCAGCATCATCTCAGGTACGAAAACGGGCATGGGAGAACGTAAAATAAGACCCGCTATTATCGAGGCACACCGCCGGACTGTGAGTACTTTAACGAATGCAAAATGGATTGGAGCCGATCAATCCAGCCATATGGTCATGTTTACATATCCACAGGTCATTGTTGATGAAATATTGCGAATGGTAAATGATGCGAGCTCAGGCGCAAGAACAGAACAAAAGTGATACAATAAAAAGAAAAAGCAATGCTTGCATTGCCAACCAAGATAAGCGGAGTGTGGATAAGAGATGAAACCAGTGGAACAAGAACCAACGGGAACTGCCAATCCCGGCCGTACCGGTGTTGGCATGGAAGATATCGTGCGCGCACATCATGTGCTGCGTGAAGTCATTGTAAGAACGCCTTTACAGCGGGATGCTGTATTGTCGGCCAAATATAACTGTAATGTGTATCTTAAACGGGAAGACCTGCAGGTGGTCCGTTCGTTTAAAATTCGTGGAGCATACAACATGATTCGTAGTCTGACTCCAGCTGAACTGGAGAAAGGCATTGTCTGCGCGAGCGCGGGTAACCATGCGCAGGGAGTTGCTTTTTCCTGTAACGCGCTTAGCATTCACGGGAAAATCTTCATGCCAAGCACAACTCCTAACCAGAAGGTGAAACAGGTACGTCGATTTGGTGGAGATAATGTTGAAGTTGTGCTGACAGGTGATACGTATGACGATGCTTATGAAGAAGCTATGCGTGCGTGTAATGAACAGGGTATGACGTTTATCCATCCGTTCGACCAGCCGAAGATCATTGCAGGTAATGGTACGGTGGCGATGGAAATCATGGAGAGTTTGGATGAAAAAGCGGATTATGTATTCGTCACAATTGGTGGTGGCGGTCTGGCTGCTGGCGTTGGAACCTACATGAAGACGGTTAGCCCGGAAACACGCATCATTGGCGTAGAACCACTTGGCGCGGCTTCCATGAGTGAAGCCATGTTCCGCAAACAGGTTGTCACGTTGGATGATATTGATAAATTCGTGGATGGTGCTGCGGTGAAGCGAGTTGGCGACCTGACCTTCGACATCTGTAGTGAAACGTTGGATGACATTGTGAAGGTGCCTGAGGGCAAAGCCTGCACCACCATTTTGGAGCTATATAATGAAAATGCTATCGTAGTGGAGCCTGCCGGTTCTCTAGCGGTTGCTGCACTGGAGCAGTATCGCGAACAAATTGCGGGTAAGACGGTTGTCTGTGTGATCAGCGGCGGCAACAATGATATCGATCGGATGCAGGAAATCAAAGAACGTTCGTTGATCTACGAAGGTTTGAAATATTATTTCATGGTCAATTTCCCACAACGTGCGGGAGCTTTGCGTGAATTCCTTGTGGAAGTATTGGGACCCAATGACGACATTGCCCGTTTTGAATATACGAAGAAGCATGATAAGGAAAATGGACCTGCCTTGGTGGGCATCGAGTTGATGTACAAGGAAGATTACCAGCCGCTGATTGAACGTATGAATCGTAAAGGCCTTGCGTATACCGAGCTGAACAAAAATCTCAATCTGTTCAACATGCTAATCTGATGAATTATTCCAATGTGAAGTCGGACCGTAGTGAGGCGCAGCCTCTGTTGAGACCTGCTCGCAAAGAAGATGCGACACAAGTCATTCCTCTGCTTTATCAGGCGATTGGTGATATTGCCTATGCTCTGGCGGGTGAAGGTGAGCATGAGAAAGCGATGCAGATATTGCAGCAATTTTACGTACAGGAAGACAATCGGATCAGTTATCGCAATATAACGGTAATGGAGCAGGACGAACAGGTCGCGGGAATACTGGTAGCGTATGATGGCGGAGAAGCAGATCGTCTGGATCAGCCGATTCTGGATCGGCCTGGTCGGAGTACAGATGAGAAATATACGTTGGTCAAAGAAACCCGTCCCGGGGAGTATTATCTGGATACTCTATCCGTAAGTGAAGCGTATCAGGGGCAGGGTATCGGCAAGGCATTGATGGCTGCTTTTGAGCAGCAGGGAAGGGAACTTGGACACTTCCGGGTGTCCCTCATTGTTGAACGTGACAATGGCCGTGCCTTGATGTTGTACGAACGCCAGGGCTATATCAAGGATGAAGTAATTGTCATTGCTGGACATGAGTATAACCATATGGTCAAGCCAATTCTGTAGTTCTTGAATCTGAGTTAGCCTGGTATAGGAGATTCAATTCATCGATAGAATCCAAAGAAAACCGACATGGGAGCGAATCCTATGTCGGTTTTCTTGTGCTTTAGGTGATTAATATCATGAATTATTTAATTGCCGGCATCCGCCCCGGTCGGAACATTCTGTTCCAGCCATTTCTCCACGGCAACTGTTTTCTCATACTTTGCTTCCTTAACCACATCCATAAAGGCATCCAGCTTGGTGAGGAATTCACTATCGACGGATGCAAGACGCTGCAAGACGCCGTTGTATCCTCTCTGGGCGTTCGCAACCATTTTGTTCGTTTCATAATCAAAGAGCGGTGTATTGTTCAGCCCATAAAAGGTATACAGGGTATAACTGTTCAACAGATCCTGCACCTGCTTGGCCCGATTCGATTTCGGATGCAGCTCCAAGAATCTTTCCTGGCTGAGTGCTCGAAGGAGAATTTCCTGATAGCCAATGACCAGAGCTCCGTCATCCGCAGGCAAGTTTTTCGTTTCCTTCATCATGATGATGATGTATCTTGAAATATCCTCTGTAATATCAGAGGTATATTTCACGAGTGCCGCATAATTCATAATGGGATAGAGGGAGCCTTCGAGCATGACGAGGCGATAACCGCTGTCACGGGCTTCTTTTAATAGTGCACGCAGATCGGAGTCCTGGGTACGCTCCATGAGTTTGGTGAAGCTGTCGTTCGTTTGGTATGCCTTGAGCATCTTGTCCTGAACGTTAGGAACGAGCAAGCGGTCCGTCATGGAGGTTAGAGCCTTCAGACGTGCATTCTCCAATTGAAGCACCATCAGGGTAGCGTGATGCTTTGTTACTTTTTTGATATTGGATTCCAGAAAGGTGTCAGCCGCGGGTAAGCCGTTCTTTTTTTTGAGCATAGACTGAAACGTTTTATATATGGCGGTTGAACTGCTGGTGGTTACTTTGGTATCCGGGCTTAAAGGGGCGGCAGTAGCAGCTCCAGATGTAAATGCGGTTCCTGTAAAGATTGCAGCAAGGGTAAGGACTGTGATGAAGAATCGCACCCTTTTGCGTTGTCCAGATAAATATGATGATGTCATCTGTGTGAACCTCCCGTAATTTTAAAAATAATAGGTTGTTATTCACTATACATTAAACGAAATTGGGAAGGATGTTGTTGCGGAATAATGACAAATTCTTCTGTTATTTTTAACCTTTGGAGGGTAGATGGATGAAGGGCATTTCTGCGAAAATATTTTTTGTGGGATTGGAAACTTTTACTGATGTTCATACGTCTTAGATGTGCACAGGAAATTACAGGAATAAAATGAAATTCAAAAACGATCACAATCTAACTTAAATATTGAAGAGAATGGGGATATTGGATATGAAGAAAGCGGGAGGACGTCAAGTGAAAAAGGTGATGTCAGCACTGGCCGTATCGGCTATGTTGATGTCTGCACTACCAACGTCAGTTATGGATGCAGCTGCGAGAATTAGTATATATATCAATGATGCGGAGCTTTCGTCCGCACAGGCACCAGTCATGAAAGGTGGACGCGTACTGGTTCCTTTGCGGTCCATCTTTGAAGGATTGGATGCAACAGTAGAGTACACCAACAGAACTAAAACCATTAAGGCTAGCCGGGGTGACCAAGAAGTATCGCTTACGCTGGGTTCCAAAACGGCTTACATCAACGGCGAAGCGATCGCACTGGATGTGCCTGCAAACACGATCAAAGGAAATACAATGGTTCCGATTCGTTTTGTCAGTGAAGCTTTTGGAGAGAAAGTATTCTGGAATTCCCGTAATCAGCGGGTAGATATCAAAACAACGTCCACTCCTCCTGTGGATGAGACGCAATATGCAGCATGGAATATTTACGGTGCTGTGTCAGGAAGCAATGGGGATGGTCGTGACCTGACCGTAAGCTTCACACGTCCGACGTCCGAGAAGGCTGTGTCGGCATATCGGATTATGCTGGTAAAAACACGTGATGTGAACAGCTTTACTGAGTCTGCGGCATCGGCTGTGCCTGCTTCGAACTATACATCCGTTACTCCAAATGGTAGTAACCCTAGACTGACACTTAATGCACAGACCCGTGACGTTAACGGGGATCTGTTGAATTCTAATGAGACGTATCGTTTATATGTACTTACAGTGGGAAATAGCAACAACAGCTACAAAAATCTGCTGGCGTGGTCTTCCCAGTCTTTGAAATTAAACAATGTGAAAACGACGGTTCAACCTGTCACAGGTCTGCGGATCGCAGATATCAGTGACTATGGCGATGGACGTGACTTGGAAATTAACTTCACACAGCCGAGTACCACATCCAATATTACGTATTACCGTGCTTTTGTAGTCAAGGCGAAAGACGCTTCTTCATTCAATCTAACTACAGCAAATAATGTGTCCAGTTCGAATTCAACCATTATTTACAAAGGTAACAGCACAGCGGTCAAAACCCAGTTAAGTTCCTCGACACGTGATACATCCGGGGAATTGATCAAAAACGGAACATCCTATGTCGTGTATATTGTATCTGTGAGCTCCAATGCGGCAACAGCAGACAATAAACTGTCCACAGTATCATCTTCACTTACGCTGGGCGTAAACACAGCAACAGCACCAGTCATCACGCAAGTGAAAGACAATTCGGATTATGGAGACGGTCGTGACATTCAAGTGAGCTTCAACCGTTCATCCGATGAATCCAAAGTTGCTAATTATCGAATTTTCGTAGTGCGGAACTCGGTATCCAGCAGCTTTAATCTGACTACAGCGAGCAATCTGTCTTCCAGCTTGTACTATAACGTGAACAAAACAGGCAACAACATTACAACAACACTGCCATCCTCCATGAAGGACACAAGTGGTTATAACGTAACGAATCTGCAAGATTATCGAATCTACGTTATGGCTGTAGGCAACCAGCAGAATGGATATACCAATGCGCTGTCTTCCTCGTCGACACTGTTGAGACTGACAACGAATAGTAATGCTGGAGTTGCAAGCAACATCGGTGTGGCTGATGTGAGTGATTACGGCGATGGACGCGATCTTCGGGTTTCGTTTACCAGAGCTTCAGATGAATCCAATGTTTCTGCGTATCGGGTATATGTGGTCCGTTCCGGAAATGCAGGCAGCTTCACACTGAGCGCAGCTAACGCATCGAACAATTATTATCAGGTGAGCAAGACGGGTGGAAATCAGTCATTTACCCTCCCTAATTATATGGTGGATACCAACGGTTACACAGTTTCCAATAACAATAACTATCGCGTGTTTGTCCTGTCGGTAAGCACAAGTGGAAACTCCAGTCAGAATGCTTTATCTTCTTATTCTTCACAGATTACTCTGACTGCCAATGCAGCTGTGACTGCACCAAGCAATGTGACGGCAACGGATATTGGAGATAACGGCAATGGTAGCGATCTGCGTGTGACATTCAATCGTTCAACGGATGAGACGAATGTGAATCATTATCGTGTGTTTGTGGTGAAATCGGGCAATGCGAGTAATTTCAATCTAGCAGAAGCTAGCAGGAATTCGAACTATAAGCTCGTAAGCAAGAACGGATCAAGCAACTACCCTGTAACTCTAGATACTAGTTCCAGAACAACGGATGGGGACCTGATTCGTAATGATGTGAGCTATAAGGTGTTTGTAATGGCAGTAAATAATAACAGTTCTCTTGCCAATGCATTGTCTTCAGGCTCGGGAGTGATCACATTAGCTTCCAATACAGCCGTAGCCGCAGTTAGCAATGTAACCGCAACGGTGAAAGATGCAGCGCAAGCCACAGGTAAAGTAACAGATGTGACCGTGAAATTTACGAAGCCTGCTTCTGATGCAGGCATTGGACGTTATGTGTTAATGGTTGTACCAGCTCTAACTTCGTTTGATCTGAATGCAGCTAAAATAACTGCAAAATCAAGTTATGCAACAGTTGTTAATTCAAGTCCAACAGAGCTGCCCATGGTGCTGAAGGATAGCAACGGTAATGATATTCAAGCTGGCATAGCGTATAAGGTTGTCATTTTGTCGGAATCATCAGACAGCAAACGTGAATCCAGTGTGGCTACATCGCCTTTGTTCACGATTAATGCCAAGGCTCAAGCGCCCTCGCCTGTTGATATGGTAACAGGCCTGAATGCGACAGCGAATGATTCTTCCATTGATGTCAGCTTCACCAAGCCTAGCAATGAAACTGGAATTGCAGGCTATGATGTTTACATTGTCCAAAATGATAGCACCACATTCGATAACGGCCTTGGTAGTCGAGTAGCCACTGTGAATAGTGGGGCTGGCAATCCATCAACAGCGAACGTTAACATTACCAGTAATTCAACGGATTCGGATGAAGCTGTTTTCAAACCAGGAAAATATAAAATCAGAGTGGTTTCCGTGTCTAGTGACTCTGCGAAATATACAACCACAAGGTCAGATATAGCTACATTTACTATTCCGGCAGTTCCTACGTCCAATCCGGATAATGGTAGTCAAACTCCTACTGGAGAAACTCCACTTCAATAATTGTAAAGAGTTTGATGCTTTGATGAGTAGTTTGCTTTGTTAAGCGCCAGAAGTAGTGAAGGGGACGGAATCGATTCTGAAGAAGCGGTAGCGCTCGCCTTTGTCTCCGAATTTAAACCGTATAAAGGTTGAATCAAATAAATTTGGAGACAAGAGCGATCGAAAGAACGATCCGTAACCGGAACGGTCACTCCGAGAACCAACAATTTTATCTTTCAGTTATGTTAACAACTCAGGCTCCCTTTCCAAAAGTGAAGGGGAGTTTTTCTTAATCTCAAAGGTTGTTCTGCTAATGTAGTGAATTCTCTGAATCAAATATACTGCACTATAAAATCCTATCACCAAAAAGGTTCCTTTGGCCGTTGCTGCAACGGGGGCAACCGATGGATAATAGGAGAAAGAAGAGCATGATCCGAAAGGAATGATGGGATGCTTGCATTTCGCTTGACCGGCCTGCCGGATTCCCGGTTGCCTCTGTATCTGTATTGTGTGGGGACACAAGAAGAGAAAGTTCAGTTTAGACCGGATGGATTTCCGGTGTATCAGCTTTTTTTATTACGCAGCGGCAAAGGGGAATTTAAGGTTCCAGGTGAAGGTGTATGGACTGTGTCGGCGGGTGAACTGTTCGTGATGGAACCTGGGGTTGCACATGAGTATATTCCGCATTCCAAAACACACGGGGAGCTTGGATATATTGGCATTGGTGGAGAGGCGGCGGGGGCGGTGCTTCAGTCGGCGGGGCTACTGGCGATGGGGCCACTGCGTTTGTTCGAATTTGAACAGTTTTGGTCACGTCTTACGGATATCTGGCACTCGCTGGGCGTTGGGATGACTGAAATGTGGAACAGTTCAACGATCATCTATCAGCTTATTCTGGACATGTCCCGGTCCATTCTCCCTCTGCGTGAGGAGACAGGGGAGCGAGTAGCACGGAGTGGATCATTAACACGTTCTGAGCGCGAGTCGGAATCGGCAAATGAAGCATTCACCCGAGCTGTGTCACTGATGCAAACGCACTACCAGGATGATCTGCTGCTGAAGCATGTAGCTGAAGCCGTTGGTTATTCGGTGCAGCACCTGAACCGATTATTTCACCAGAGGCATGGGATAACGGGACATCAGTACATGCAGCGATTGCGTTTGCAGAAGGCGTCGGAATGGCTGGACAAGCATCCACGAGCAAGTGTAAGAGAGGCTGCGGAGACGGTTGGTATGGAAGTGAACTACTTTATCCGCATGTATAAGCGAGAATTCGGAGAGACTCCAGGCAAGGAGATCAAGCATCGCATTCAGCTCAAAATGGAGAAAGACTCTACGGGCCCTGTGGATCATCTATCTGAAGCTTGACATGAACATTCCTTTCGAAGGCGGGATTAGTTTCAAACGAGTTGCTGGCCGTATCTAAGGTTACAAATAAGATGTGGTACGTGATCACTTTTCCTCTGCTATTTAAAAATATTATAAAAGTTTACCTGAATGGTCTGAAAATAAAAATAGCTGTCGAGAATTTCTCAACAGCTGGCAAGGGGCCATAATGGCCCCTTTTTTGAAACTCGATATTCTATCTCATCACCGAATGTCGTACTTCACTCATACTTCATCATCTTCGCACACCACATAACTGTACGAGATACCCAAATGATCCTACCCCACAAAGGGGATCCTTACGCTTTCTTTTGTCCAAAGAGTGGTCTCAACGTAGCCAATCCCACAATCCCGATTACTAGGCTAATCCACGGAGCCAGCGTAAATACGGGAAGGCTGTCACGCAGCGGATATCCTACAAATAAGACAAGCACAACGATAACGATATAGATGACGATTCCGCGAAGATTGACCTGTGGCCTGGCCGTCTTGTCTGCTCCCTGGTCGTCTGGACGCTCAGCAAGGCGGCGAAGCATTTCAACCAATGCAATACCTCCAACCGCCGCAACGATCAGGGAGAACAGGCTGATATGGCTAAATGGTTCCGTATCTCCACCCGTCCAACCAATAAATAGCCCAACTGCACCTTGAATCAGCATGACAAAAGACAAAGCTGCCCAGGAGATCATGAAGTACCATTTGGGCGTCCGTTTAACTTGATCCTTAGTCTCCGCAGGCTCGGCTTCAACTTCTGCTGCCTTCTTGGCTGAAGTACTGCGTTCATTGGATTTGCTTCCGGAGCCCTGTACGGCCGTACTTGAAGCTCTGGATGAGTCCATATTTGATTCACTAGCAGTTGCAGCCGGATTATTGTCTGCTACTCCTAGTTGTGAATAGATATGTTGTTCCAGATCAGGTCCATATAACTCACGAGCAGGCTTGCCGTCACGCTGAGCTTGTACGATGGCTCTTCCAGCCGAGAGAATCCATTCTTCCTGCGTTCTCTCATCGGCAGGTGCTTGACGCGCAATGGTGCTGATCTGATCAAACAGTTTTACATGTTCCGGTGTCATCTTACTCATTTCCGTCATTTGCCGATTCTGTATTTCTTTCAACTTCTTATAGGAAATCCCCAATGATTGCTCCCCCTGTCTACACACGTTCTGATCCCCGGTGAATCTGGAGACCCTGACGGTATTTTAGTATACGGGAAGGGCTCTCGTTTCGCAAAGTCATTCCTTATAAAACAACTGTTTACGATTCGACCATAGCCCTGCGCAGGCTAGAATGACACAGGTGCTTAGCAGCACCAGTTTTCCGTGACTACGAATCCATTCCAAGATGTGTTCCATGAATTCAACCCTTTCGCCAGAAGGAATCGGAGGCAAATGTTGGCTATGATATATGGCTTAGGTTCTCCGTGGTTCGCCGTTAATATGCGTAAGGGATCGTCCAGTTCTAACGATTGTGTGAAGAATGAATAAAGTACAGCCGATTCCACCACAATAGTAGCATTTCCAACAGAAACCAGGGATAGGAGTGTGGCAGGAATGGATCAACAAACGGAACAATTAACAAGGAAGCTGCTGCTGAATAGCAACTCCCGCGGAGTAACGGATGAGGTTGTGCCAATGGAGGAGACGTTGGAGGATGCTGAATATGCGGAAGAGTATACAGAAGGAACCTTTCAGTCAGGGAGCTTCTGGGGGAGCTCGAATTCGGCTCATGAACATGAATGGCAGGGGCGTGTGGAGACCCATGAGATGTTCCGTCGAAGTTATGAGTAATGGCTTCAAGTATTAGGAATGATTCGAGTCAGCTGTGTTCAGCTTGGCTCATTTTTTTTGCGAAATTGCCGATAAAATGTAGACAAGGTACGTCTAGAAATGGACATTTACTCACGTTGACTTGAGGTTCACAGGATGATAATATACTAATATCATCTTAATACACATTAAACTTATCGGATTTATATATAATTAACAAAATGAACATGAGCAGGGAAGAATGGAAAGGGGAAATGGGCATGGAGCGTCAGATCAGTATTCGTCATGGGCAGGAAGAATTAACAGCCACGATACATTATCCGGTCGTCAAAGACATTAAGGAGGGAAATCACCAACAGCGCGTGCCTCTTGCTGTCATCTGCCATGGATTCGTAGGAAGTCGGATCGGTGTGGATCGTCTCTTTGTGAAGACCGCCCGTGAGCTGGCCGAAGATGGATATTTGGTGCTGCGCTTCGATTACATCGGCTGCGGGGAGAGCAGCGGTGAGTATGGAGCTGAAGGACTTGAATCCATGATTACCCAAACACGTTCTGTGCTGGACTATGCGGTAAATTGCAGTGATGTAGATCCAACCCGTGTAACGCTGATCGGTCATAGTCTGGGTGGAGCTGTTGCTCTGCTGACTGCTGTCCGTGACAAACGGGTCAAGAATCTCGTCATGTGGTCATCCGTGGGATATCCGTTCAATGATATTGTGAAGATTACCGGACGTGATGTGTACGATGAAGGGGTGAAACTGGGGTCTGCTGATTATCTTGGCTACAAGTTTACACCAGCATTCTTTGAATCACTGGCTGAACATCAGCCTTACCAGGAAGCCGTTAAATTTAACGGAGATGTTCTGGTGGTGCACGGCACGTCGGATGAGATCATTCCTGTCGATTACGCATTCCTGTATCAAAAGGTATTCTGGATGCGCCAGGAAGGCCGCTGCGACAAGGAGATTATTTTCCAGGGCGATCATACCTTCTCTTCAGGCAAAGAGCGTGAACAGCTGATTACGCGTACGAGAGAATGGCTAGGAGAGCGTCAGAAGATTGAACAGGATTGGCAGCACTGGATGATCTAAGAGGGCTAAATATCAATCTCTATGATTAGGCTGGAGCATTCTATAGCCAACATGGATCGGTCCATAAGGTAACATGCGCGTCCATATTGCATCTGATTGGGATGTTAGCTTGGAAAAGCGCCTTCTTCGGGGTAAAATAGAAGGGTAAGCATCCTATCCGTGTCTGGAGGTTGGCAGCAATGACATTACCCGCACTATTCATTGCGCATGGTTCTCCCGCTCTGGCGGTGGAGAGCAATGACTACACTCACTTTTTGAACCAGCTTGGAGACAGGCTGCCGGCTCCGAAAGCCATTGTTGTATTTACGGCGCATTGGGATCGTCCCGAACCGTCTGTGACAATGGATGATACACATCAGACCTTGCATGATTTTTACGGATTTCCCTCTAATATGTATACAATGAATTACCCGGCTCCTGGTCAGCCAGACCTTGCGAATGAGATCTGCGCTCTGTTCACTCGTAGTAATCTTCCACATCAACCGGTTCGAGGCCGGGGATTGGATCACGGGGTATGGGTACCGCTGTTACACATGTATCCAGAGGCCAATATTCCTGTTATTGCGGTATCTGTCGACTCGTTGCGTTCCCCGCAGGAACAGTATGATATAGGCCGGATGCTGGAGCAGCTGCGTCATGATAATGTGCTGATCATTGGCAGTGGTGGAACGGTTCATAACTTGCGTATGCTTGGCAGTAATGATGAACCGCCGCAAGACTGGGCAGTGGAATTCGATAACTGGATTGGCGAGCGGCTTGAGCAGTGGAATACGAGAGAGCTGTTTCAGTATGACAAAAAAGCGCCCCATGCCCGCACAGCAGTTCCATCTTATGGAACGGAGCACATTGCGCCTTTGTTCTATGCTATGGGTACGGCCGATATGTCACGATCTGCAAAACGTCTATTCCAGTCGTATCCTTACGGTACGCTCAGTTTAAACTGCTGGCAGTTTGGTGACGGCGTATAACTTGGAACAAACAAGAGTATGTGAACAAGTCTTTGAGTTTTATTTTGCAAATACACCTAGTTCATCGACCAGACAGACTTAGGTTATGAATTAGCTGAACCAAAAAAGGTTTCTGCGGCCAGCGTAATGGGCCTCAGGAACCTTTTTCTATGACTGAGCATTCTGCATTTTAGTATAATCACTTGCGAATCTCAAAAAGCTCACATGCTGTACGCGAGTGATATGCCAGTTCACTTACACTGGACTGAATAACAACGGTATTGCTGTCAAAACGGATAATGACGCCACCGGAATCAATCTGGTGATTATCTTTAAAAACACGAACTTTATGCTTCATTTCCATGGCTTCCTGGAAGTCGGCATCGGTTTCAAGGCGGCGCTGGGTTGGCATGTCATGTACTCCTTTAATTGTAATCGATCGATATGTTCATCATAATACGTGTTTCTGTCGATGGGCAAGTCAGTTGACCTACAAGCATATATAAAAAACCAAAAAAAGTCCTGCTCTCCAGGGGGAGGGGAGCAGGACCGGAAAATGTCTATTTAATATTTAGGCTGTTTTGTGTGTATGATTTATCGCTGGTGTATCTTTAGGCTGACTGCCTTTATTGCGAGTGAACAATCCGCGAAGGTAAGGCATTACCCAATGATCCAAACCGATTTTACCAGCATTCGCACCAGCGACTACAAGGAAGATTTCCATCAGAACTAATTGAGCATTCGTGCTTACTGTTCCCGAGAAGAGGAACGCGAAGTTCATGACCATCGCCATCAGTGCTGCAAGTGTTGTAAAGCATCCAAGAATGAGACCCAGACCTACAAGGAATTCACCCAGCGGGATGATGAAGTCGAACAGTCCTGCATTTGGTACCGCGAAGTTCTCAAGGAATGTTCCCCACCAAGCTTGAACGGTTGGGTTTTCACCCGTTGCTTTTCCTACAGCGCCTGCAAGGAATCCGCCAGCTTGGAATCCTCCTGTTAATTTGCCCCAGCCATGTGTCATCCAGTCGTAACCGATATACACCCGAAGTACTGTCAAAATCCACATTGCCACTTTGTTTTCTCTAAGCCATTGGTTGAAGCTGAACATATAAACCACTCCTTCATGGAATTTAGTGTGTGTTGTTTTTTTTTGTTTTTCTAAGTGATCACCTTTGATGTCTTTATTGTATAGTTCAAAAGTCATTCTGTTTGTGATTATTATCACAATCTAGTTCAAATTTTAAGTAAGGTTTGAGAAGTTCACATTTAGGACATATTTTTCATCCTGTCTCAAGTTTCAAACGTGAAATGCAGGGTAGAAAATGCTCTCCTTATCGAAGACAAATGGTGCTGTGTGTGATTAAATGGAAAGAAATACGTGAAATGGTCACTTACATAAGAGCAACTACAGCCTAGATTTCAGCCATATCGTCCAGGAGGTACATATATTGAAGCAACTGAAATGGAACAAAACGACGTCAGCGGCGTCGCTGCTTATTCTGGCCCTGAGTCTGGTCGCTTGCCAGAATAAGGAGATGGTCCAGATTCCGAAGCCGGAGTCCGTTCCTACACCCATACAGGAAGAACAAGAGACAGAAGAACCTGCCACGTCGCTCTACACAGCACCGCTGACGGGTCTGCCTGTTGATGAAGCAGTAACGCGCCGTCCGCTGGCAGTTATGATTAACAATGCACCTGCAGCCCGGCCCCAGTCAGGTCTGAGTGCGGCAGATATTATTATCGAAGTGCTCGCTGAGGGAGGCATTACTCGTTTTATTGCCATCTTCCAAAGTGAAGGCGGGGCAGAAACGGTTGGACCCGTGCGCAGTATCCGTCCGTATCTGATCGAGCTTGGTGAGAGTTACGATGGGGTATTGGTTCATGCGGGTGGCAGCCCGGATGCCTATTCTATTTTACAAAAGCAGCAGAAACAGCATATGGATGAGATATCGAATAGCGGCCCTTATTTCTGGCGTTCCTCCGATCGCAAAGCACCGCACAATCTATATACGTCGGCGGACAAGCTGAGAGAAGGCGCGGATACCAAAGGCTATAGTCACGACTTTAAGTCCCCTGTATATACGTATAACGAGGAAGGTGCCACGTCCGCGGGAGAGGTGACCAAGCAATTCGATATTCATTATTTATTGGAGAGTTACCGGGTCACGTATGATTATGATGAAGTTAGCGGACGATATATGAGATTGGTGAACGGAAAGGCAGATCAGGATCTGGATAACGGCAATCCCATTGGAGCGGCCAATATTATTGTAGCGGGCGCAGATCACAAGGTGCTCGACAATGTGGGTAGAATTTCCGTTAATTTGGAGCAGGGCGGTGAAGCCATGCTGTTTCAAAAAGGCAAAATGATTCGAGGACAGTGGGTCAAAAAACCAGGTGATATTATTCGATTTGTGCAAAATGGGTCCGAAGTTGCTCTTATACCTGGCAAGACTTTTATTAGTATCGTTCCGAATCAGCCTGATTTTGCAGGGCATGTCGAAATTGAAAATTAATCCAATTTGAAGAGAAATGTAAACGCAGTGTAAAATTTCATCATCATTTTTCCAGCCATTCCAAATAATTAAGATTCATTTCAGATTTATGTGATAAGAATATAAAAAAGGATCATGCCTTATGTACAAACCGTGAAACATTTATGATAAGATATCAAAGGTTGTCATTTCATGTTTCATCGGTTATCGGCAATTTCTCGTAAAGGGGATAGAGCTATGAAGCTTAAGAAGAAGAAGGATATATTTTTTGAGACACTAGAGAACATGGCAGATACGGTCGTGCAAGCGGCTGATTATTTCTCCCAACATGTTTCCAACCTTCAGGATGTGACTCTTTTTGCCAATGAAATGAAGAAGTACGAGTCCCAGTGTGATGATTATGTGCATACCGTCATTACAGAGCTCAACAAGACATTTATCACGCCGATCGAACGCGATGATATTATGGAACTGACAACAACACTTGATGACGTATTGGACGGGCTTGAAGCAACGGCTTCCCGTTTCTATATGTACCAACTGACTGACCCGGACGAATATATTGTTCAATTCGCTGAAATTTTGCGCCAATCGGCTTACGAAATTCAGAAGGCCATTCACTTGCTGTCTCAGAAAAAATTGCTGGCGATTCGCGAGTACACGATTCGTCTGAACGATCTGGAAAACCAGGGCGACGAAGTGCTGCGCAACTGTATCAAGAACCTTTTTGCTACCGTGCCTGATCCGATTGAATTGATCAAGCGCAAAGAAATCTATGAACGTCTTGAGACGACAACGGATGCTTGTGAACATGTTGCCAATGTGCTTGAATCCATCATCATGCGTAATTCTTAAGGAGCCAGAGAATAATGGAAACAACGATTTGGGTATTGGGTATAGTCGTCTTCCTTGCACTGGCGTTTGACTTCATCAACGGATTCCACGACACGGCGAATGCCATTGCAACTTCGGTCTCGACCCGAGCACTGACGCCACGCCGAGCTATTCTTATGGCTGCGGTGATGAACTTTGTCGGTGCCATGATGTTTACGGGAGTTGCGAAGACGATTGGGGGGAGTGTAACCGACCCCACCACGCTAGATAACGGGATCGAGGTCGTCATAGTCACCTTGATAGCGGCAATTATCTGGAACCTGGTTACATGGTGGTTTGGTATTCCGTCCTCTTCCTCACATGCATTGATTGGAGCCCTTGCAGGAGCTGTACTCGTTGGCGCAGGCGCTGATAAAGTCAAATGGAGTGGATTCATTGACATCGTCGGAGGATTGTTATTATCACCTCTGATCGCATTTGCCATCGGTTATGTGGTCATGACCATTCTCAAATATATTTTTGCCAAACGCAGTCCGCATAATGTGAACAAAGGTTTCCGTACGGTACAGATTTTCACAGCAGCGCTCCAGGCGTTTACGCATGGTACCAATGATGCGCAGAAGGCAATGGGGATTATTACTTTTGCACTGGTCGCAGCAGGCGTACAGGATCATCTGGATGTTCCGTTGTGGGTTAAAATCTCCGCGGCAACAGCGATGGCACTCGGTACTTCCATCGGTGGTTGGAAAATCATTAAAACGATGGGAACCAAAATTTTTAAAATTGAACCGATTAACGGCTTTGCAGCTGATCTTTCAGCCGCATCTGTTATTTTCTCGGCAACCTTGCTCCACCTGCCGGTGAGTACAACTCACGCAATCACATCTGCCATTCTGGGTGTTGGTTCCGCGAAGCGTTTCTCAGCCGTGAAATGGGGACTTGCCGGACGTATCATTATTACGTGGTTTATTACGATTCCGATTACCGGGGCGCTGGCAGGATTGTTGTACTGGATCATTTTCTAATTCGAAAATCTGTTCCGGGACAAATTCTGGGTTTCAGACAAACTGTTCATAACTATGTGAATATCGGGATATGTGGACAATTATACAACCAAAAAGAAGAGACGCCTGTGCATGAACGTGTGGACAGGCTGGATATGTGGATAGCCATCCGTGGAATGATAAACCAAAAGAAGATATTCCTGTGGATACAGGAAACTGTGGATAGGGAAATGAGAGAAGCCAACAGGGTTGGCTTTTTTTGTTGTCGCGTTTGCAGGATAACGTGTGTATAATGGGCTGTTGCAGGAGACGGTTCAGTGGTTAAAGTTGTACAATAACGTAAAGGATACAAGACAAGGACGTGGTCTATTTTATGATTCGTACACTCGCCATCTCACGGGATCATCAGGTATCTGTAAATGTACCGCTTACACAGCTGGATCTGCAGGATTACGCTTGGGTATGGGCAGATTTCAATCAGCCTTCCGAAGAGGAAAGCCAGTTGCTCGATACATATTTTCATTTTCATCCATTAGCTATTGAGGATTGTATGCATGTATTGCAGCGACCTAAGCTCGATTATTATGACAATTTGCAGTTCCTCGTGCTGCATGCACTGAATCCGACCACATTGGAAGCGGAAGAGGTGGACCTGTTTCTGGGTGCGAACTTCCTGGTATCCTTTCATCACGGGGCACTGGAGGAAGTCGATGAAGCTTGGGAGAGGTTGCTGCATCATGCGCACGAACGAACCATCTGGGCCCGAGGCCCGGTGGCAGCGGCATATACGGTGATGGACAAGTTGGTCGATCATTATTTCCCGTCTCTGTTTGCCATAGAGGATGAGCTGGCTGAACTGGAGAACCGGGGCGGCAAGGAGTCGGTGGAAGACCTGATGAATCAGGTGTTCGACTTGCGCAGTCGACTGCTGAAGCTTAGACGGACGGTAGTGCCTATGAGGGATCTGCTCTATCGGGTAGTCAATTCTCAGCATGTGCAGAGAACAGGAGAGCATACCGTATATTTTACCGATATCTATGACCATTTGTTGAAGCTGACGGATATGATTGAAGCTGATCGGGAGATGACGGCTGACCTGCGCGACAGTTACATTTCGCTGAATTCCAACCGTATGAACCAGATTATGAAGACCCTCACCGTGATAACAACAGTCTTTATGCCACTGACGCTGATTGCAGGGATCTATGGTATGAACTTTGCTTATATGCCTGAGCTGCAATGGAAGTTTGGGTATGGAGCTGTGCTGCTGTTGATGTTTATTCTGGGCGGAAGCATGGTGGCCTGGTTCGTGAAGCGGGGCTGGTTTAAGTAAGGAAGAATAGAAACTGAATAGCAAGTGAAGAGTTAGCGATCTCCACAGATCGCTTCTTTAGCCTGTGTATGATGTGCATAAGAGGGCAAATAAGAGTACATATAGATTCATTTTCGGAATAGATGTCCACATGTGGATAAAAGTAAATGAAGAAGCATCATGTGCATAACTTTATTTGAGGGGGAATTTGGCTGTTACCAACAGGGTGGAAAAAGTAATAGGCATCTTCAGTACTGAAGACGCCTTGGGGAATTTCTCAAGGAATGGATGCTATGAGCTGAATTTTAACATGGGATTTATATCATAAAAGAACCTTGCTACCTTTTCATGATAAGTTGGATGGCTACTGGCCCTTCGCAGGTTACTCTGTTTGCTCCAATACAAATGTGGCTGTAGCTGTAGGTTGTCCATTAACGACAATCGTTAGCGTATGCAAACCAGCGTAATGCTTTCTCGTCGTAATGACTTTGAACGCTTGCTTCGTTGCAACCTTGGTTCTTCCGGTAGGGAAGGTTTTGTCAGAGCATTTGAACCGCTTGGGTGCCTGCTTGCCATTTGCTTTCATATATCCGATTTCATATTCGATTCGCAGCATCTGTGACTGACCACTTTCATTAACGACATCAAAGGAAAAATGAAGATCTTCCCCGATGGCCACGGTATCTCTTGCAAGCTGAAGATGCTCGATATGTGTCGCATCCTGCTCGACATAACCAAAGAGACTCAGCGCCTTCGGATGTCCCTTTTTCAGTAATGAGCGGCTTGCATGACGAACGATCCAGTCCGTATGTTCATGTTGTCCGTACCAGCTTGAGGCCAAATCCAGGACCAGTTCTGGATGGTCTTTCGAGATGTCGTTCAGGTGATTGGCTACACTTTTTCGGACATACAGGGACTCGTCCTGCTTCAATTCATACAGAATGGGAAGTACTGGGGTGGGATCGGTGATGAATTCCCGAAGTTTGGAACCCCATGGAAGACGTGGACGGCTGCCCTCACTGGCAAGCCTGCGTATATGTTCATTGGAACTTCCCGTCCATTCCATCATGCGTTTCATCGTTTCGATCGGGTAGCGTTCAATAAACGGGCGTACCGCGAACTCGGAACTGGAATAAGGTGTGAAGAGGGTTAAGTACTTCATGGATAGTTCGTAGTTTTCCGGCGCAAGTCCGTTGACTTCAATAAAATCAGGAACGAACAAATACTCGACCCCTCGCATCTGTGGTGCTGCCTGTTCAATCACGTGTAATGCCTCTTCATAGTTGTCAGGGAGAACTTCGGTCAATGCCGACGTAATGCGGCGGATACGAGCTTTGAATTCCAGCTCTCCCCAGCCTTCGGCAAATACAAGTTCACGAAATTGCTGCTTGTCCAACTTGGGGTAGAAGTGGTGTAACCTTTCTCCTGTCCGGTCGATTAATGCGGGAGTATATTTGTCTTTAAACAGTTCCATAATCCGCCTCCTTTATCTATAACACAGTATACCTCAATTCACGGGAATAAGAACATAGGTTCTTAAAAAAGGTTATGAATATTCTCTTATATGAAAGAATGAGTGGATTGAAGGGCAGAATAAGATGGAAGTGGATTAAGGCACCCCCTTATGTAAGAGGGCGCCTGGGAAAAGAGTTAGAGCTTTTTGCTTTTTTTGGGACGATGTTTGGTAGAATTGGATTTATTCCGGCCAGTTTTACTATTCGTGTTCCGTTTGCGCGGAGCAGAGGTCGTTTTTTTACGGCGTTTGCGTGAGCGAGGTGGCGAATACTCTTCATAATCTTTATCCGCAACACTGCTTCCTTTTTTTCCTTTTCCAAAAGGCAGAATCCCCATCACTAGTTTCATCATGGGTGCCATCTGCTGGAAGCCGCCAACGACCTTTTGCATTTTGCCGATTCCACTCATGATGCCATCAATTCCACCGAAGCGGTCGATCATTCCTTTCAGTTCTCCGATGTTGGCCAGGGAAAAGCCTGAGGAAGACGCAGGCGCTTCCACCGGAACAGGGGGAGCAACAGGAGCTCCCCCGCCGAAAAAGTTTCCACCGGGTCCCCCGGGACCACCTGGACTATAAGGCACAAGTCCGGATGCTTCAACCTCTTGGAATTGAGGGTAGTAAGGCTCTACTCCAGGATACATGGGTGGAACCTGAGCTTCATTCAATGCCCGTGGCGGCATATAGGCAGTAGTATGGGCCTGCCGTTGCGTATGGGAAGCCGGACGCTGCCGTGGAGCGGGCTGGCGGTGATAATAATGCTGTGGCATGAACTATCACGTTCCTTCTATGTTGGATTTCGGAATTGCGTTCCTTCAGCTGCTGGACGTGCATAACAGACCGAGTTGGAACTCCCTTTTGCTATACTGTATGTCATTAGCGGAGAGACGGCGTAGGCGAGTATCCCGTAAAACGGGATATTTGCGGATTTGGGCGCAGGAGAGTATGATAGGTTCGCAGTGGAATTATATGGTTTTGACACAAATTTGTCACATTTTAAACATAATAATTCCTACATAATTAATCGGAAATATACGCGGAAAAAGGGGATAAATCGTGAGATAGAGGGGGATTGTGCGCGCAGGGAGGACATTAATGCTATATGAAAGCGGTAACATGTATTTTTATTCTGTAGTGCGTGAAATCGTTAACGCTTGAAATCGTTAACGCTTGAAATACCAACTCAGGCTGGGTACAATGAAGGTACACAGTAACCGCTAGGGGATGATGATGAAATGCAGCTGAAAAAGCTAAATGATAAAAGCATTGAACAATTATTTGAGGCTATTTTGACTCTGAAAGATATTGAAGAGTGTTATGTGTTTTTTGATGACCTCTGCACGGTAAACGAGATTCAATCCATGTCCCAGCGGCTGGAAGTAGCGCGTATGCTTGGCAAAGGAAATACCTATAACCAGATTGAAGCTGAGACAGGTGCAAGTACAGCCACGATCTCTCGTGTAAAACGCTGCTTGAACTACGGTAATGACGGTTATAAAATGACACTGGAACGCCTGGGACGTTAAGGATGAAGAAACCGGGTGTACTCATCATTAGTCACGGTTCTCAGGAGAAGACCTGGGTAGAATCCGTCGATGACGCGGTCTCCCGGTTGAATCTACCTGTACCCTTGCCCGTTGAAGCCGGGTTTCTTGAGCTTGTGGAGGGACGCCTGATCCAGGACGGTATCAACCGACTGGAAGCACAGGGCGTAACTGATATATTGGTCGTACCTCTGTTTGTTTCGTCCGGTAGTACACATGTGGATGAGATTGAGTATGCCATCGGTGCCAAAGACGCTCCGGAGCGTGAGACGGATCTGGAACCATTCGAGGTGAATGCACAAATTCACTTCGGTTATCCTGTGGATAACGACCCGGATATTGCGGTTATGGTCTGGGACAAGGTAAAGGCCCTGTCGCAGCAACCAGAACAGGAGACGATCCTGTTAGTCGGACATGGGAGTATTCACGATGGATTCCGTCAGCGCTGGGAAGCGGGCATTTCTTCACTCGCACAGCGGGTGCAGGAAGTAAGCGGTGTTGCTCATACCGATTATGCGCTGCTAAATCCGGATAGTGTGTACGACAAGGCGAAATACTGGAGTGAAGAGCGGGGGAGCCGGGTTATTGTGGCGCCGCTGTTTTTGAGTGCCGGTTATTTCACCATGAAGGCGATCCCGGGTCGGCTGAAGGAACTGGATTACGCGTATAGTGGTGAGACACTGCTTCCACATCCTTTATTAGGAAAGTGGCTGGAGCGCCAAATTCAACTTTTACTGGAAAGATGTAATAAGGTTAGGGTTTAATTCAGGGAAAACAAGTCGCTGCTAGCGATTATTCCCGTTATCTCTAACAATTGCTTAAACACAAACGGCAGAGATGCCGTTTTTTTGTTTTTGTATGTATTTTAGACAAAACACGCTGAATCAGGCGTGTTTTTTTGTGTTAGGCAAAACCCTCTACGAGCCGAAGCTCCGGGTTCAATCCGTTCATACAGAGTGGAGGAGAGGGTTTTAACTCAGAAATGATTCTCTTTACAGGAAAGTTTTTGTCTGATAAGATGTCAACATTCAATTGTTAACCTTATAAATTATTTTGGTTAACAATTGAAATAATCTAACGGAAGGTGATATCTTGTGACACATTATGAACGGCTTGCAGCTATAAATAAGGCCCATTTATGGAACCCTTTTACGCAGATGAAAGATTACAATAACTCTGATCCTCTCATCATTGAACGAGGCGAAGGCGTCATGCTCTATGACGTCCAGGGACGTGCTTATTATGATGGCTTCTCCTCGGTTTGGCTTAATGTTCACGGACATAACATACCCGAGCTGAACCAAGCCATAACGGATCAGTTGGAACGTGTTGCACATTCTACGTTACTCGGAATGGCTAATGTGCCAGCTATTGAACTTGCTGAGAAACTAGTAGAGATTTCCCCAGAGGGATTAAATAAAGTATTTTATTCCGATTCGGGCGCAACGGGTGTTGAGATCGCAGTGAAAATGGCGTTTCAATACTGGAAGAACCGAGGAGAAACCGGTAAAACGAAGTTTATCACGATGAATCAAGCCTATCACGGAGATACGATTGGTGCGGTGAGTGTCGGTGCAATTCCGTTGTACCATGATGTGTTCCGTCCCATGCTATTCCCTACTCACGTCATTCCATATCCTTACATTTATCGACATGAGGACGGCGAGCGGGAAGCCATGGAAGCTACGTTAACCGCATTGCGTAATGTACTTGAAACCAGTGCAGATGAAATCGCGGCTATTATCGTGGAGCCGATTGTGCAAGGAGCTAGCGGCATTCTTATTATGCCGGAGGGCTGTCTACGCGAGATGGCAGCACTTTGCCGTGCATATGGTGTACTGTTCATAGCCGATGAGGTGGCGACAGGCTTCGGCAGGACAGGTGCTATGTTTGCTTGTGATCTCGAAGAAGTTTCACCTGATTTGATGGTGATAGGCAAAGGCCTTACAGGCGGCTACTTACCTGTGGCTGCGACACTGGCAACAGATGAGGTGTACAGCGCATTTTATGCCGATTATGAGGAGCAAAAGACATTTTTCCACGGTCATTCCTTCACAGGTAATCCGCTCGGCTGCGCTGTTGCTTTGGCTAACTTGAAACTATTTGAAGAGCGTAACCTGGTGGAAGGTGTAAGAGCAAAGGCGGCTTTTGTAGAGCAGAAGCTCTCAGTACTTAAAGATTCTCCGCACGTCGGTGATATCAGGCAGAAGGGATTGATGTTAGGAATTGAGCTTGTACGGGATAAAGCAACTCGGGAACCGTACGATTGGGCCGAACGTATTGGCGTTCGGGTAACGGAGCGGGCGAGAGAGCTTGGCATGCTTACGAGACCCCTTGGCAATGTTATTGTGTTCATTCCTCCTCTTGCTAGCACAGAGGCTGAGCTTGAAGCAATGATTGATATCTTGATGCAATCCATTTTTGACGTCACCGAAGGTGGTTTGGAATCATGAATGGTTTTCGCGGATTATTCGTAACAGGTACGGACACAGGGGTTGGGAAAACAATCGTTACAGGGGCTCTTGTGGCTGCGCTTCGTGCTGAAAAACGGAATATAGGCGTCTGGAAGCCCGTGCAATCCGGTGCACTTCTTGGCAGCGGAGAAACCGATGCAGATCGCCTGTTGCAATACACCGGAATTCATGAGCGTGCCGAGCATGTGGCGCCATTTACATTCCAAGCTCCACTGACCCCGATGCTCGCTGCTAAGCAGGAGGGGGTGGATGTTACGTTACAGGAGATTATCAGTGCGGGTCAGCAGCTGGCAGATCGATACGAATCGGTACTCATTGAAGGAGCAGGCGGTGTCGCTGTTCCTCTGACCGAAGACTCTTTTGTGGTGGATTTAATCTCGAAGCTACGGACACCGGCTCTGATCGTTGCGCGGACAGGTTTAGGTACGATTAATCATACACTTCTTACAGTGTCATACCTGCAGCAGCATAGGGTACCGATCGTAGGTTTTATTCTTAACGATGGTGAATCTGACGAGATTTATAACGATTCCAGCATCACAACAAACGCGGAGCTGATTGAACGTTATTGCGGCATCCTCTTTCTTGGACGTTTTCCCCGCTTGATGGACGAATTAAATACGGAATTGTTGATCCAGGTGATTCGAGAGAAGATCCAGTTAACACCAATCAGACACGCACTAACAGTTCAATCCATGGAGGAGGAATGAAGTTGAAAACAACGGTAACTAATCTAGAATGGTCGTCGCTTACGAATCGATCGTTGAATGGCGAATGTTTAACAATGGAAGAAGGACTTGCCGTGCTTGAAGCAAGCGACGATGAGGTACTGCCGCTAATGCAAGCGGCTTTCCAAGTGAGGCAATATTTTTACGGCAAAAAAGTGAAGCTGAATATGATCATCAACGCCAAAAGCGGCTTTTGTCCCGAAGACTGCGGTTATTGCTCACAATCCATTGTATCCACCGCTCCCATCCAAAAATACAGCTTGCTCGACAAAGAAACGTTGCTTGCAGGAGCACATGAAGCTATGGCGCGTAAAGCAGGAACCTATTGCATTGTAGCTTCAGGGAAAGGTCCCACGAATAAGGAGCTGGATCAAGTGGTAGAGGCGGTAAAAGAAATCCGTGAAACGATGCCCCTTAAAATCTGTGCTTGTCTAGGAATCTTGAAGGACGGTCAAGCAGAACGTTTGGCTGAGGCAGGTGTGCACCGATACAATCACAACTTGAACACAAGCAAGGCCAATTATCCATCCATAACCACAACGCATACCTATGACCAGCGAATTGAAACTGTGGAAAAGGTTAAAGCATACGGCATGTCTCCCTGTTCTGGTGTCATTATCGGTATGGGTGAGAGTAATCAGGAAATTGTTGAGATGGCTTTCGCGCTCCGTAAGCTTGATGCGGATTCAATTCCGATTAATTTCCTGAATGCAATACCGGGGACCCCTCTGGAAGGAGCAGGACGCACTCCGGCTATGAAGGCGCTTAAGGTACTGGCACTATTTCGGCTCATCTGTCCATCTAAAGAGATTCGTGTTGCGGGTGGACGCGAGATCAACCTCCGTACATTGCAACCTTTGTCACTGTATGCTGCTAATTCACTCTTTGTAGGTGATTATTTAACGACAGCAGGTCAGGAAATATCAAATGATCATCAAATGATTGAAGATTTGGGTTTTGAGATTGAGTTAAATGCACTATAAGGCGGTACGGAATATGAACTGGATGGAAAAAGAACTTGCGTTATTGGCTGATGCCTCCAATGAACGTTACTTGCGTGATAGTGCCGCTGTTCCAGATTCTCCTGGGTATACGTGGAGAGGAGACCGAGTCCTACTCAACCTGGCCTCCAATGACTACCTGGGACTTGCTCGACATCCCGCTATCATCGATACAATTCGCGAGGCGCTTCTTACCGAAGGAGGAGGCTCGGGCGCATCTCGTCTTGTTACTGGGAATCGACCACCTTATGGCCGTCTGGAAGAAGCGCTGGCCACTTGGCAACATAGTGAAGCTGCACTTGTTTTTGCCAATGGATATATGGCTAATTCTGGTGTCATTCGTGCACTCGTGGGCCGGGATGGTGTCGTTTTTAGTGATCAATTAAACCATGCCAGCATCGTGGACGGTATTGTGCTGAGCCGTGCGGAACATGCCCGGTATCGACATCATGATATGGAACATCTGAAGCTATTATTGAACAAACATCGGGATAAACGACGTAAGCTGATTGTCACGGATGCCGTCTTTTCAATGGATGGTGATCAAGCACACTTGGAAGAGCTCGTTGCGCTCAAACAAGAATACGGGGCAATGCTGATGGTGGATGAGGCGCACAGCGGGGGCATCTACGGGAAACGGGGTGAAGGACTTTGCTTTAAGCTTGGTCTGCATCATGATGTGGATGTGCATATGGGGACGTTTAGCAAATCATTCGGTTTATATGGAGCTTATATCTGCGGCAGCCGAACATTAATCCGCTTTCTCGTTAACAAAGCAAGACCACTTATCTATTCAACGGCATTGCCGCCTTCTCTCGTAGCTGGTATATCAACAGCGTTAACTTTGGTACAAGAGGATCATTGGCGCCGCGAACGCCTCAACTCGGCAAGTCCATTATTTCGTTCTTCGCTTAGTGATGCCGGATTTAACGTTGGGACCGGGGACTCTCCTATTGTGCCGATAATTGTCGGTGATAACGAAAGGGCTCTTCGTTTCAGTGAGGCACTTGAAGCAGGCGGTATTGCTGGGATCGCCATCCGACCGCCTACTGTTCCTGATGGCACAGCGCGAATCCGCTTCTCCTTATCAGCCGACCATACCCCTAAAGAACTGAACGATGCCAGCGCACGAATCTGTAAAATCGGACTGCAGTTAGGAGTGCTGAGCTCATGAATGCCTTGGATAATAATCCGCTACAAATTGAGCAAGAGAAAAATGGAACTATATTATGGTTAACGGGATGGAGCATGCCTGATGCGGTGTTTGACCGTCTTCGCCTGTTATTGCCTGATTTTCGTCATATGTCTGTGGATTATAGTGCTGCGGATTCTCCTGAGGAAATGCTGAGCATAACTGAAACAGCAGTTACGGACATGTTATGTATTGAAGGATCAGCTTGCAGGGAGAGAGCGTCCCACGGTCCGCTTTTGATATCAGGTTGGTCGCTCGGAGGTTTACTGGCGCTCAGACTAGCGGCTAAAGGATACGTGGATGGCCTTGTGCTGTTCGGTGCAACGGCTCGTTTTACCCGCTCAAAGGAAGAGTTTGACCGCGGCTTGGCAGATGCATACGTTAGGCAGATGATCAAAGGGATTTTAAAGGATCAACACGCAGTTGAAGCCAATTTTCGAAAGATTATGTTTACGGAGCAAGAACGGAAAGCAGGTCTTGCTGAATGTCTACCTCATACGGGTAGCTGGACAACGCAAGCACTACTGGCAGGTCTTCAGCTTTTGAGAAGCGAGGAATGTTTGTCTCAATTGCCCAATATCGATTGTCCGGTTCTTCTTATTCATGGGACTGAGGATAGGATATGTCCTTACGGTGCTGGATTGGAGCTTACAGCTCATTTACCTCAAGCAGAGTTAATTACATTAACAGGCTGCGGGCATGCACCCTTTTTGGGAAAAGAAGTACACATCGCTGATGAATGGAGGAAATGGTGGCATGACCATTGGAAGAAGTAGTGTTGTTCAACGCCAATTTAATCGTAGTGCCACTTCTTATGATGCACATGCTCATATTCAGCGTTCTATGGCTGATCAGCTAGCAAGATCCCTCGCTGAATGGAAGAACAAAGGGTTCTTAAGTGATCCGAGCATTCTCGAAATCGGTTGTGGCACAGGGGCTTTGACTCAAATCCTAGTAAATGAATGGCCTAGTGCGAATATTACTGCACTTGATATTGCACCCGAGATGATCGAAGTGGCTTCAAAACGGTTCCGATCAGCACAGCATCCAGGTGAAGGGGATTGTACAACGGATCGTTTGCGTTTTCTTCAAGCGGATATTGAGACATGGGCCGTAAATGCATCGGAGTGCTCCGTGGATATCATCGTCTCCAACGCCTGTTTTCAATGGCTAAGTTCGCCGCAAGAAACACTGAGTCATCTGAGGCGAATGCTACGCCCCGGAGGTTTGCTCATATTTACGACCTTCGGGCCTGATACATTTCGTGAGATGCATGAGGCATTTGATGAAGTTTATCGTGCCAACGGGATGGAACCACAGCGACATGGACTTTCGTTTCATTCACCTGTTCAATGGGAAATCATGCTTCAGGAATCCGGATATTCTAGTTTCCATTGTGAGCGTTCGATTCATATGGAAAAGTATGCTTCGGCAAGAGATTTTCTGTATTCGGTTAAAGGAATGGGAGCCAGCACTTCAGAAGCAGCAACGATTCCTGGGTACAGTTTACGACGTTTATTCACCAACATGTATAAGCAGTACGAGGATAAGTTCAGCATACAGGGAGGAGTCTCTGCAACATATGATCTCCTGTTTATTCAATCCGTAGCTCCTTATTAACCCTTTACCTGAGAAGGAAGAATCAGATGAAGCTCCAGCAAAGACATCAGTTCTTCGACAATCTCCTGTGCCGGATAAGGCATGGAATTCATGATCCACCATTCCAGCAGCCCAGCGGCGGCAGAAGCCAGAAATTGTACAGTGATCTCCCGATTGATACCTTTGTGAATGCCGCACGCATCAACCTGCTCTTCCACTCCCTGAATCAGGATTTTCATCAGCCGGTTTCGAAAGGCAGGAATGCCTTTTTGGGTTAATAGCGTGGTATAAACAGGGGCGTGCTGCTCCAGATAACAGAAGGTTCGGAGCATCGCCTCCTTGACGGTCATGGGCGTTGTAGGACTCTCTACCATACAGCTCTCCACCAGCTGCTGCAAATACGTCTCAATGCTTTGATCCAGCAGATCGAACTTGTCCGTGTAGTGCAAATAGACGGTACCACGGTTCACATTGGCCCGATCAGCAATCTCATTAATCGTAATTTGCTCGAAATCCTGCTCTTCTAACAACCCGATAAAGGCATCGGTTATAGCTTTTCTTGTTTTGACCACTCGTCTGTCCATGGCTCCCCCTTTGATGTTTTCAACAATATGGATCCATTCGTTGATTATTCAACAATAACGGATATTTTAGCGATTGAAGCGTTGCAGATGCTTTGTTACTCTTATTTTATCAACAAATGTTGATAAAGCAACGAATATCCATAAAAATTTGAAATAGAGGGATAACTAATGAATATATTAGTGTATGGCGCAGGCGTTCTGGGCAGTCAGCTGGCGCAGATTCTGGTACGCGGAAGAAATGACGTCACCATTCTGGCTAGAGGGAAGCGGGCAGAGGAACTGGAGAGAGATGGTGTTGTCATTCGTCATGTGTTCCAGCTTAAAACGACCGTTGATCCGGTTCGGGTAACAAGAACGCTGGAAGAGAAAGATGAATATGATCTTATTTTCGTGGTTATGAAGTACAACGATTTTCCATCAGTACTGCCTATTTTGGCAGCCAATCATAGCAGGAACTTGGTGATCGTCGGTAACAATGCAGATGCACGAAGCATGCAAATCTTTTTGGAGGAAAACAGCAAGGTCGAAAAAAGGATAGCGTTTGGTTTCCAGGTCAGCGGTGGGCGGCGGCAAGAAGACCGGATGTTATCCATTGGTGGAGCAAGCGGGCAAATGGTGATTGGTGGACTGGACGGTGAGATTGCCTTTAAATCGATACTGGATCAAGCTTTTGAGAAGACGAAATACAAGTTGAATTACCTGGACGATATCGATGCCTGGCTGAAAAGCCATATTGTGCCCATTCTGATGCTTAATGCGGTGAGCTTTAATGAGAAGCGTGAGATGATCAAGCTGGACGGGAACAGGAAGCAACTCCAGCATATGATTGGGGCGATGAGTGAGGGCTTTAGCGTGCTTGAGGCTATGGGTATAACGATTATACCGGAGATTCAGGCCAAACTGATTCGCAAACATCAACGGATGTTTTACCTTCTACTGAAGATGTATAGTATGCTTCCGATCTATAAACTGGTTGCGGGTTCCTTTGGAGAGATCGAGGCGTTAAATAATGCATTTACCGATTGGAAAAAGGCTACCCGCACGCCCACTCCTCATTGGGATGTGCTCAAAAAAGAATATTCTAATCTCAAATGAGATGACTATTGCTCAAAGTCCCGATCCCGACTACAATTAAGCCAACTAATAAAATGGGGATAAGGAGATATGCAGATGCGGGAAGTGCCTATGCGCTATGTCAAAGCGAACCAGATCGGGATTGTGCTATTTGTTGTCCTGTCATTTCTGTTCAATCAACCGTTAATTCTGGGAGCGTTATGGATCATTCAAGTTGTCGGTTTGGCATCCGGAGGCAAGCTTAATCCGTTTGTGCAGATTGGGAAGGCCGTGTTAACGGGAAAAGGGACAGAGACACAGACACAGGCAGTGGAACTGCAACGCTTCAACAATGTTCTGGCCGTATTGTTTCTTACGCTGGCACTTGTCTCATTCGGCCTTGGTTGGCAGGTAGCAGGTTATATTTTCTCGTCGATGCTTCTCCTCGCTGCAAGTGCCGCATTGCTCGGTTACTGTGTGGGCTGCACCGTATATTTTTGGTATAAACAGCTCCGTGCTGGCAGAAAGATTGGCTTCTAAACTATATGTAGTTGCAAAAACAATCCCCTCCAAGTTCTGTGTCCACTTGAAGGGGATTTTACTTTTTTTATCTGAACCAGGCCTTGTTTAAATTGTTTGTAAAATTGCTGTCGTTCAACGGAACATTAGCACTGCCAAAATCGGTCGTATTCAGCGCATCGCGTGCCGCAGACGTCAGATCATCCCAGCCGATCAAAGGCTGCATTCCACCGACGGTTCCAGTAACGCCAAGCTCATGGTTTAGAGGCCAAGTACTGTTGTAACTAATCAAAGGATTCGTACCGTTCAGGTTCGTGTTACTTGGTGCAACATTCGTGAACTGCCCATGTCCTGAATAGGCGATGGAGAGGATTTGAGGATTTTGTGCTGCGGGATTGTCTACCCATACAACGATACCTTCCCAGTCATGACGATGGCCGAGACCGGAGGAAGGGGAGTCTTTCGGGAAATACCATGCGTACATAATAGCCCATACGCCATTATGCCATGCCGAACGGGAGTACACTTGCCCTCTGCTTGAGCTGCAATTTCCATTAGGGGAACCGGAGGTTTGCAAGCCTGCATTGGTATTGCCCTGTTGATCCACAGCGGGGAATGGAACACATCCATGGTAGACTTTTAAGTAGGGTTGGAAACGCTTGGCTGTTATTTGCGTCACTGTGACGGGAGTTACTTCCTGGAATCCGACAACCTGATCATGGTTAATGACTGCCGCTTCAACGTCTGTGACAAAGGGTATACAGGCCAAGAGCGAAACCATAAGCAATAATACGAGTTTTTTCATTCGGTGATCTCCTTCATGGGTATGATATTGGAATGTGTTGAGGATGCACTAAGACTATATTGGAAAAGGTTTTACTTTATTTGTAATCTCGTTCTGGTTTTTGTAAATTTTCTGCAGGATATGTTGTCCTCATGATTTGAGAGGGTATTAGACTATTTCCGGCCCAAGCGGGCAGAATGGTGATGGATGGTTATAAATGACAGGAAATCCATAGGATTAGATTCAAGAGGAGTGCTAGAGGTTTATTTTGTAAAGGATAGACAAGTTCGGAAGTGAACAGAGAGCATGCTCGTCATTGCTGGAGTGGGATAATTCTTTAGGTTTTATCGTTATTGTTATCCAGATGTAAAATTTCGTTATAATCGATATGAAAATAATTACTTATGTATCACAGGCTAGGACATCTTCACATTTGATGATATGATAGTACATAAAGGCTTTGGAATGAGACGGAATTCCTTATGCATATATATAAGTAGAGAAAAGTGTTGGGGCAGGATTAACGGACGTGAGTCATTGTGTAAAATGATGCCCGACTACGGTCACTCTCAGATAGTAAGAATATGAGGTCGTTCAGACTCATGGATAATGTGGAATAGGTGGCGTATGAGATGAAAAAAGCTCGCTTGATATATAATCCGACTTCAGGCCGGGAAGAAATGAAGAAACGTCTGGCTGATATTTTGCAGCGTTTGGATCAAGGTGGTATCGAAGCCTCGTGTCACGCAACAACGGGTGAGGGAGATGCAACCCGAGAAGCGGAGCTGGCGATTGAACGGGGATATGACATGATTATTGCCGCTGGCGGCGACGGTACATTGTATGAAGTCATCAACGGCATGGCCGAGCGGGAGAATCGTCCTCCGCTAGGTGTATTCCCTTTGGGAACAACCAATGATTTTGCGCGTGCGCTCGGTATTCCAAGACAGTGGGAAGATTACGTCGATCTGGTCATTAACCAGCAGCTTCGTCCGCTCGATCTGGGCAAGGCAAATGATAAATATTTTATTAATATTGCAGGCGGGGGTTCGTTAACCGAGCTGACGTATGAGGTGCCAAGCCGTCTGAAAACGATGATTGGGCAACTGGCCTACTATATGAAGGGTATTGAGAAAATGGCGAGCCTATCTCCGCAGGAGTTGGTTATCCGTGCTGCGGGTCAGGAAGAAATTCATGATGAATTCATGCTGTTCCTCATTGCCAATACAAACTCTGTCGGGGGCTTCGAGAAGCTGGCTCCAGGTGCCACCATTGATGATGGTCTGTTCGATGTGATCGGTGTCCGCAAATGTAATCTGGCTGACATGATTCGCCTCGTAACCCTTGCGCTGCGTGGTGAACATCTGAATGACAAGAAGGTCGTTCATTTCCAAACGGATTATATGGAAGTAACATCTCCGGGCTATGTGCAGTTGAACCTGGATGGCGAGTTGGGCGGCACATTGCCTGCGACATTCAAGAACCTGCGTCATCACCTGATGTTGTATCGTTAAGCGTAGTATGGATCGGGGAGAAAATGTGATTTCCTGTTGCCGTGGGCAGTGGGATCACGTATAATCTCATGGTGTCTGAAAATGAATGGAATCTCCCTTGAACAAGGGATGAACATATATGAAGAAAGAAGTGAATGTACGTTGTCTAATACGAACCGCAGCGGTCGTGGAAAAAACCGCCGGAATTCGGCTGCCTCACAGGGGCAAGGGAATGCTTCAGCATCCCGCCAGCCGAGCAAATCATCTCGTCCATCCACACGTCAGCAAGGGAAAGAGGTGCGGCCACAAGGCGCATCTCTTTCTGCCGTTCGTCCGAAGGGACGGGAACGTGAACCTGCACCAATCGAAGGAATTCCTGTAAGTAAAAATGAAGAGACCGTCATCGATATCATCGGTATGAACCATGACGGTGAAGGTGTCGGCCGTGCCAATGGATACACGCTGTTCGTGCAAGGTGCGCTTCCGGGCGAAACCGTGCGCGTAAGAGTGATGAAAACCAAGAAGCAGTACGGCTATGCCAAACTGCTGGAGATTGTGAAGGCCAGCCCGGATCGTGTATCCGCGCCTTGCCCGATCTACGATCAATGCGGCGGATGCCAGATCCAGCATATGAGCTACGCTGGACAGCTTGCGTGGAAACGCCAGCTGGTGGTGGACAATTTGCAGCGGATCGGTAAGCTGAATGTGTTGGTGGAGGATGATGAGCAGGCAATCCAAACTGAACAAACTTCTACTGAAGAACAAATGAACGGCAGCAATCGTATTCGCCTTCGCATGGAAGGTGTCATGATCGAAGATGACACAACGCAAGGTATCCGTGTACTGCCTACCATGGGTATGGACGAGCCATGGCGCTATCGCAACAAGGCACAGGTGCCTATCGGTGCAGCCGAGGGCGGCTTGGTGGGTGGTTTTTACGCCAAAGGAAGCCATCGGATCATTGATATGGACACCTGCCTGATTCAGCATGAGCATAACGATGAAGTGGTCGCCAAGGTCAAGGAGATCGGTAGCCATTTCGGGATAAGTGCTTACAACGAAGAGACAGGTCGCGGACTTCTACGTCATGTGGTTGTGAAGAAGGCTTTCCGTACTGGTGAGATGATGCTCGTTCTCGTCACGAATGGCCGAGACATTCCGTACAAAGACGAATGGATTGGTAGTATCCGTGAAGCGATTCCGCATGTAGCGAGTATCTGCCAGAACGTGAACAAGAAACAGACCAACGTCATTTTTGGCGATGAGACCCGCGTCCTCTGGGGCCGTGATGTAATTTATGATTATATCGGGGATGTGCAGTTTGCCATCTCGGCACGTTCGTTCTACCAGGTGAATCCGGTGCAGACGGAAGTGCTATATGGGAAAACGGTAGAGTACGCAGGACTGAGCGGTAAAGAGACGGTAATTGACGCCTATTGCGGCATCGGAACAATCTCTCTTTTCCTCGCGCAACATGCGGATCAGGTGTACGGGGTAGAGATTGTACCTGAAGCGATTGAAGATGCTCGCAGCAATGCGCTGCTGAACGAGATGAAGAACGTGAAGTTCGAAGTTGGTGCTTCCGAAGATGTCATTCCACGCTGGAAAGAACAAGGCATCGAGGCCGACGTCATCGTCGTCGATCCACCACGGAAGGGCTGCGATCCACGTTTGCTGGATACGATTCTGGAGATGAAGCCGGAGCGCGTGGTGTACGTGAGCTGTAATCCGAGCACGTTGGCACGTGATCTGCGTGTGCTAGAGGATGGCGGGTATCGCACGGTTGAGGTAACACCGGTGGACATGTTCCCGCATACGGTGCATGTGGAGAGTGTAGCGATGTTGGTTAGGGTGTAGTGTTTTGAAGCTACATTTACCTGTTTTAATATAGCTAATTTGCCCGAGGCTTCTAAAGCTCGGGCTATAATTGTTTTAACCGAAGTCATTCATTCAGCGAAGGGTATTTGATGAGGCTTCCGTTCGACGGATGATAGTTTTATATAATCATTAGTAGAGTTGATCTTGGTCTGAACAATATGAAGTTTTCCAGTTTATCCGTTTTCGATACTTGTGTGTTGTTCAGTGTTTTCTAATGCCGAGGTAAGACGTGGCAAAGGTATACCTAACTTTTTGGCTTCTCTCACAACTTCAAGTACTGCAAAATTGGATGTACTATTATTGTATTCAATGAAAAGTCGTGGTAAGCTGCCCTTTGCAAAAATGACCTTGTTAAACAGCGTGCCGATAAGTGCCGGTGGGATCTTGGTCAACAGTAGAGTAATCGCGTCCATCTTTGCGCCTCTTGCTTTAAGAACAGGCTTCATTTCCCGCATACTCTTGCCGACATTTGTGAATGAGTCACTATGATTCAAGATTGCTGGGAAACTTCCCCGTTTTAACACCTCGGTCTCCATCGCCGCATTCATGGCATAGTGATTCCATAACCAGCTTTGCATATCCTTGATCCAATTGATTTTAAAATGGGCGCCTTCAAATAGTTCTCTGACCTTGTTGTTTATCTGTTCCGTGCCTACCCGTGGTTTTTCCAGAAATATCATTTTTAAAAAGCCGCCCCTAAGCTTATTGTCCTCAATGCCGCCTCCTGCTCCTGGGAACCCAAAGACAACATTGTTCATAGACAGGGGCAAGATTGATGATTTTAAATCCTTCCAAATATTATTGAATATTAGGATAGGGGTGTTACCCGCAGTAGTCGAAAGTAATTTTGCTGCTTCGGGAAGTTGCTCTGTGTTGACACTCGCAATAATGAGATCGTAATTTGGGCTTATCTCCTCATGCAGCTTGGTTTTCCAGCTTTCTTGGATGAATTGTTTCCCTTTTCGTGCGTCCCACATTTCAAGCGCTATATGACTTCCGAACTTTTCTTTTCTCCCTTTTCTAACGTAAAACTCAACGGTATGCCCTGCCTTCTCTAAAGCCCAAGCGTATTGGGTCGATATTACACCTCTACCGAAAAATAAAATTCTCATCTTAGCCTCCTAATATCCATATTCATCCTTGTTAATGATCCAACAACGTGTTGTATAATGTTATTGTATAGATTCACTATACGGTCATCAACCATCAGATTTTTAATATCTGTCGTATAATCACTTGAACAGAAAATGGAGGTCAATAATGAATAAACAACCTGAAATTACGGAAAAAACAAGGCAGACATTTATAAATGTATTCTGTGATTTATATTGCCGAAAACCAATCGAAAAGATATCCATTCAAGAGATTGCTAACCAATCAGGATATAATCGGAGTACATTTTATCAATACTTTACAGATATATATGATCTGTTGGACTGCGTTGAAGAGAGGATTTTGAAATCCATTAAGGAGGAAATGGCAGGCAGAGAGTTTTCTACACATACTATCCAAGATGCACTTCAATGCTTGGAAAATGCAGAGGAAATTTCAGTTCTTAAAGCTATATTGGGCGACTATGGTTCTGTTCATTTTGTGGAACGCTTGAAAAGAGAAATTCCCTTTGAGCGATTGATTGTGGATTTTCCAACAGATGATGTCTTGGCACCGTATATCATCGAGTTTTACATATCAACATTAATATCTATGTTTCGCCTTTGGATACACAGAGACAAAGATCTATCGTCGGAAGAATTGATCAAGCTGATCGATAGTCTATTTTCAAAGGGGATAACACCGTATCATATCTTTGGCACGGTCAATCCGCAGCGTTCTGGAGTGTAGCGATGATGGTTAGAAAGCTAAACATAAACAGAAGGGGTTCGAGAATTTATACATAATTCTCGAACCCCTTCTTGTCTTTGTTTCAATATCATCCATTAATTATAGTAGTCTAATACACATGCACACCCGCACCAAGTACGGATTTGTTTTGTACGGAATTACCGGATAGATATACCTTTTGCAGATCAGGCAGCTGGCTTAGGGTCTCTATATTGGAAATGGCATTGTTCTCGAGATGAAGATTTTCTATGGCCTTCCAGTTACTCATAAATTTGAGAGAAGCCAAATTGCTGTCTTGCAGAGTGAAGGAACGTAGAGCGGTCATTTTGGCAAAGTAAGGCATCATTTGGTCAACCTCAGTAACAGAGGTGTTGTTTATGCTGAAATATGGCTGCTCTAAGGTCAAATGTTCAAGCACGCTGTTCTCCGCGGCCGCCTTTTGTTCAAAGTTCAGCCTACACTCGGAGCACACCAAAGATTTCACCTGCTTCAAACGAAATAAAGCATCGCTCTCCTTATATAGTGAAGAGTCGTAAATGTTCAGAGTCTCTAAACGAGGCAAAGCGTCCAGGGCGCCAAGATGGGTTATTTCACTGATCTCCCAAAGGGAGAGTTGCTCCAGTTTCGGGAATTTCCCCAGCGTAGCCAAGTTTAATTCCCCGCTTCCGCCCTGGAGCGTCAGGCTGGTTGCGGCGGGCGCCTTTAGCCCCGGGAGAAAGGAGCCTGGGACTTCCACCCGCACTACATTTGGCAATGTCAGCGCTTCTGCTTTCTCGTAGTAACCGGACAACGTTAATTCCCGCAGTGAAGACAGACTGTTTATGGTCTTTACCGAGCCAAGCTGACTTAGAGAAGCCAGGCGTAGTTTAGTAATGGAGGCCTTGCCGGCCAAGCGCTCCAGGCTAGAAAAGTTTACGTTTTCGAGATCAAGCGTTTGTAGAGCAGGCATATTTTGTACAAAGTCGATGGACTTTACATTCGTTAAGAAGGACAGCCGAAGCTCCTGAAGCTGGGTCAAGGCGTATAGCGGCTGTAGGTCTGTGGCTTCACTGTAATTGATGGACAGGGAGGTCAGCCCGGTCATGGACGACAACCATC
Organism: Paenibacillus marchantiae; assembly: GCF_028771845.1. Taxonomy (NCBI): domain Bacteria; kingdom Bacillati; phylum Bacillota; class Bacilli; order Caryophanales; family Paenibacillaceae; genus Paenibacillus; species Paenibacillus marchantiae. The sequence continues at coordinate 1,983,509 of NZ_CP118270.1, forward strand.
CGAGTTCATCGACAAAGGTGAGCGACAGGGACTTGAGCGGCAGCTTGTTCAATAGAAAGAAATCCGTTACGGATTCATCCACATAGGTAATGGATAACGAGCTCAGATTAGGAAATTCCAGCAGCATAGCCAATTCCTGATTGCTGCGAAGCTGAGTGGAAATTTCCGTAATTTTAGACTTGTCGCCAAAGTAGCCCGAAAATGTACTAAAGGATTCGTTAAAAGCGCCTCCATAACTTTTTAATCCGGGCATATGGGCCAAAGTGGTTTGGTCCGTCTGGGAGATTTCATAGGTATTCGTCAGGTCCAATGCCGTCAGTCCCTTAAAAGCTTCAAAATCTCGCTGATCGATCTCCTGGCTATTCAGTTTCTTGTCCTGAGTAATATAAGTGATCTTCTCGGCCTGTTCATCGCTGAAGGGATCAGAGAGGCTATATGTAAACTTCCACTGATCATTCTCCGAATGCTCTACGGTTAAATAGCGAAGACGAGCCAGTTCCTCCTCTGTCGGCAAGGCGGACCCTTTATCGAAGATATCTCGCAAAAATGAGAGCAAAACCTCGCTTTCAGGCATCTTTCGCACAGGCAGATTAGCTTCTGTTTTTGGATAGGTGGAGCTGTTGCTATAATAAAAATACGTACCGATGGCGCCAGTTAGGACTAACATCAGTATCAGCATTAGCTTTACGGAGACGGTCTGCTTCAGCGGTGCTTTAGGGGGCGTTCCGTGGTAATGATTAATGGTCTGGTCTACGTAATAGACATGATTTTGCTTCAATAAAAGCTCTGTTTCACAATAGGGACACTTTAAAATCTCACCTTCTTTGTATTCAATTCTTCCGTTGCAATTGGGACAGTTTAACGGGATAAACGCCACGAATGTCCCCTCCTTCATTATGATGGTCATAAGATCATGCTGAACGGTCATCTGACTTCATTATACCTTGTGAATTTACGTTTGATGAGAGAAAGAAGTTTCACATAGCGAAGGAGCAGGGAAATCCTGCTCCTTTTTGATCTTTTTAAGTATGGCTGGTGGTAAGCATTATTAAGAGGGGATCTGTTGTGGTGCTGCGACGAATTTATCTGCCGCGGCCTGATCATCGGAACGAAGAGCATGACCATACCCGTATCAGACTTGGTAGAGTTCTGTAAAAAACTAAGATTCCCCTTTAATTTGGAGTAAGATTTCTCTTTCATGAAGTGGTATTATCTGGGGTGAAAGGAGGCTGGTCACAACAATTTATGTAAGCGCTTTATATGTTTGGTGAAAAATTTGATGTGGGGGGAATGCTTCGAATGAGGAAATCACTAAAGCAGGTCGTTTCCGGGTTACTCGTAGCGGCTTTGCTTCTTCCGGGCGGCTTGATAGCTCCGACAGTTAACGCTGCAGATCTAGTGGCAACTAATTCACAAATTGTGTATCAGGAAACATTCCAGAATGGTCAAGGCAAGGCAACTCAATCAGGCGGTGCCCAGCTGGACGCTGTAACAGGCAAGCCGTTTGAAGGCAATGATGATGGAGCGGCTCTACATGTTAGTAACCGATCTAATAACTGGGATGGCGTGGACCTCGCTTTTGATGACCTTGGTTTGTCAGTTGGCAAAGAGTATTCTGTAACCGCTTCCGTATATGTCGATACTGATGCTAACCCACCTGCAGACGGGAAAGCCGTTCTGGAAATTGTAAGCAATAAGGGCGTTGATGGATCTGAGGCATACACTGGAATTAGCTCTGCTGACTTTAAAGCAGGACAAGGCATTACACTATCCGCCGATCTCTCCGTTAACAGTGTGGAGAATACAGCTCTGCGAATCAAGTCTGATGAAGCAGGTAAGGGTGTCTCTTTCTATATCGGGAATATCACGATCACCCAGACAGTAACACCCGTCGAACCCACGGTAGTCCTTAACCAAAGCTTTGAAGACGGGAATACCGGTGGATGGGGCAAACTGGGTTGGGGATCGAATGGGGACACTACGGTCGTTAACGACGTAGCCTCCGAAGGCACGAAATCTCTGAAATTCTTCAACCGGGCCGATGAGAAAGCCGTCCCTGCTCTCGTACTTACAGGCAAGATGAAATCCGACCATAAGTATGATATTTCCCTCAAGGTTAAACTCAGTTCAGGTGAAGACCAGTTCCATTTGGCTTCCAAGATAGATTCTGAAATATTGTCGGGAGACCAGAAGTATCCTTGGATTATAGGCAACAAGCTATTAACCGCTTCTGACTGGACACTCTTAGAAACCAAAGGCTACGAAATCCCTTCTAAAACGAATGAGGTCATCATCTATGTTGAACCATCAGACAATACGTTAACCTCGGATATTTACATTGATGAAGTCATTATCACCGATGTAACTCCTGATCAAACTGCACCGGAAATTGTAGATAAAACGGGCATCTCTGCCGATTTTGAGAATGGCCTGAATGGATTCAAAGCACGGAACGGCCGTGAAACGGTAGCACTTTCCGAAGACGATAATCATACATCTGGCGGCAAACAAAGCTTGCTTGTGACAACTACGACACAATATGATGCAGCCTTGGTTAACGCTGATGGCAAAATGGCAAAGAATCACGAATATGAGCTGTCTGCTTGGGTGAAAATGGCACCTGGACAAGAACCCACAACACTTCGTATAAGTGCTCAATATGCGGACAGCGGCTTTGCGAACGTGTCTCCAAATGCAACCGTTACAGATCAAGAATGGGTACACTTAACGGGTAAGTATACGCTCACCACTACTCCAAGCGTACTTAATGCTTATATTGAAACAGCAAACAATGACGGCGGCAACCGTACCTTCTACTTGGATGACTTTGCTCTAAAATATCTGGGACCTGTAACTGCCGCACCTCCGATTCAAGAAAACCTTCCTAACCTCAAGGATATTTACAAGAATGATTTTCTGATCGGGAACATTGTTAATCCGGCTACCTTTGACGAGACTCGACTCAAGCTTCTGACGAAACATCACAATGTCGTTACGTTTGAGAATGACATGAAGCCGGACTATGCATATGACGCGAACAGACAATTTGATTTCACTGCAGAAGATGCTCTTGTTCAAAAAGTAAAGGATGCAGGCCTTGATTTGCATGGTCACGTGCTCGTATGGCATGCGCAGTCTCCAACATGGCTTCATACGGCGGAGAGTGGTAAACCATTGAGCCGTGAAGAAGCTCTGACGAATCTAAAAACACATGTTAAAACGGTCGTTAAGCACTTTGGTGACCAAGTTATTTCCTGGGATGTTGTCAATGAAGCGATGAACGATAACCCGGCTAATCCGGAAGACTGGAAAAATGCATTGCGTAATTCTGGCTGGTTACAAGCCATCGGCCCTGAATTTATTGAGGAGGCTTTCCTTGCGGCCAAACAAGTCATTGACGATAACGGCTGGGATATCAAGCTTTACTACAATGACTACAACGATGACAATCAGAACAAATCTACAGCCATCTACAGCATGGTTAAAGAGATCAACGAGAAGTACGCCGCCAATCACCCTGGCGAGAAACTGATTGACGGCATCGGCATGCAAGCCCACTACAATTTGGGCACGAGATTGGACAATGTCAAGATGTCGCTCGAACGTTTCATTTCTTTGGGAGTAGAAGTCAGTGTCACCGAGTTGGACATTATGGCAGGTACCAATTCTACAATTACTGAAAAAGAAGCAAAGCAGCAGGCCTATCTGTATGCCCAATTGATGGATCTGTATAAGAAGAACAGCGAGCATATTCCGCGTGTCACCTTCTGGGGATTAAATGACAGCACCAGCTGGAGAGCCGAGCAGAATCCAACCTTGTTCGATAAGAATTTTCAAGCAAAAGAGTCGTTCTACGCGGTAGTTGATCCGCAAAAGTATATGGCGGAAAATCCGCCTGAAGAGCTTGAATACAAGCGCTCAAGCGCTTATTATGGGACACCAGCTATTGATGGCTCTGTAGACAGTGTATGGAGCAAAGCTCCTGAAATGAAACTGGATACGAAGCAAATGGCATGGTCAGGTGCGACAGGAACGGCAAAAGCACTGTGGGATGACGACAATCTGTATGTATTGGTTCAAGTCAGAGATGATCAACTGAACAAGTCCAACCCGAATGTATGGGAGCAGGATTCCGTTGAAGTATTCGTCGATGAAAACAACGGGAAAACAGCTAACTTCCAAGACGATGATGGACAATACAGAGTGAACTTTGAGAACGCAGCTTCCTTTAATCCTGCGGAAATCGCTGCAGGCTTCGAATCCAAAGTCTCTGTTTCCAGTACCAACTACACGGTTGAAATGAAGATTCCGTTCAAGAAGGTTAAGCCTGCGAACAATGCCAAAATTGGCTTTGATGCGCAGATCAATGATGCCAAAGACGGCAACAGAATCAGCGTGAATGCATGGAACGATCCATCCGGTCAAGGTTACCAGGATACTTCCGTATTCGGTGAATTGACGCTCACGGGTAAACCATCTTCTGGCGGAAACAATGGCGGAGGAAACAACAGCGGGGGGAACAATGGTGGTAGCAGTGGCGGATCAAATTCCGGGACTACTCCGCAGCCACAACCTCAACCACAGCTTCCAGGCAGCGATTCGGCGATTGTGCCGGTAATTAAAGTCGAAAATGGAACGGCCACAGCAACCATTTCAAGCGACAGCCTGAATAAAGCGACTGAAAAAGCTTCTCCAGGTGCAAATGGCAAGAAGCAGGTTACCATCGAAGTGCCGAAGCAAGCAAATGTACAATCCTATGTTGTGAAATTGCCGACTTCCAGCCTGCAAAGCAACAATAATGTTGAGTTTGTGCTTAAGATGGAGAATGCAACAATTCAAATTCCGTCCAATATGCTTTCTAATATTACGGAGCAAGCGGATCAAGTCTCTATTCTGATTAACAAAGTCTCGGCAGATCGTCTGAGCGCAGATGTTCGCGCTATTGTGGGCAGCCGTCCGGTGATCGATCTAAGTGTAAAAGCTGGTGACCGTCACCTTGCCTGGAACAATCCAGCGGCACCTGTAACGGTATCTGTTCCGTACACGCCTGCTGCACAGGAGCTTGTCAATGCACATCAGATCGTGATTCTTTACATTGACAATCAAGGGCATGCAACAGCTGTGCCAAGCGGACGCTATGATACTAAATCCGGTTCAATGGTGTTCAAAACAACTCATTTCAGCACGTATGCTGTAGCCTACGTAACCAAGACTTTTGCCGATGTGCAAAATGTCCTGTGGGCAAAACAAGCAGTCGAAGCGCTGGCTGCGCGCGATATTATTAAAGGAATCTCTGATGACAGCTTCGCTCCTGCAGCTTCTATCACGAGAGCCGACTTTATCACCTTGCTTGTAAGAGCACTTGAATTGAAGGGTGCGGGAACGAACACGGTAGCCTTCAGCGATGTAAAGCCAACTGCTTACTATGCACAGGCCGTGACTATTGCGAAAGAACTGGGGATTGCCTCTGGATTTGAAGAAAACACGTTCAAACCAAGCAGCAGCATTTCCCGTCAAGACATGATGGTTCTTACGGCGAAAGCCCTGAAAGCAGCAGGTAAGCAATCTGCCGGCAACGGGAATCTGGCTCCTTATTCGGATGCTGCAAGTATTTCCACTTACGCGGTGGATAGTGTAACTTCCCTTGTAGGAAGTGGAATCGTAAACGGCAAAGATGGCAAAATCGCACCAGCCGAACCATTGACCCGTGCTGAAGCAGCGATGGTTCTCTACCGGATCTGGGAAATGTAAAGTTTAATCAAACCAGTTAATAAAAAAGACTACCCCCGTATAATCCAGACGGGGGTAGTTCTACTATTTCATATTGAAGTAAAAAAGGCTCGGCCATCACTCTGCAGAAAAATGAACAACTGCACTATATAACATCTTGTTGCGAAACGGGTCGAACGTGACTTGATGCTGAACCTGCTTGACCCGGAGCAGCAATGCCTTGTTCATTCCGATTCGGTCTTCGATCGCCCGTTCCAGTTCATTGAAGTCATAAGCCTGCAAGCATTCGACTTTGTCTTTGATAATATCGAGTGAAATTTCCATGTTTGTTTCAGGCCTCCTCCATGTCACGATTTGCAGGTACAAAAGCCTGCCGAACTTTTATTGTAGAGGAGCTTGTCCGGTTCGGCAAGAGCGAACAAAGCGAATCATTAGAACGATGGAGGCGGTCTGATTTCTTTTCTAGGGGAGTCAAAAAGAGTAGGGGAAGTACGCTTCAAATAATCACTAATAAACTCGTGCTGAAAATCAACTAAAGACGTGGTAAAATTGGTGGAGTAATAAATGGAGAAAAGGGAAACACGGACCCATACGGCCATTAGCAAAGGGGGGCATCGCCCCTCTTTTTTATGCGAGTCTATTGAAGGGTACGCTTCTCTTGGGGGTAGGATATATTCATCTTGATGTGATTAACAGATACTGATGTTTGAACGAAGTTACATTTGCATGGTATGAGTGAAGAAGAAGCAAGGACATCAAAATGTAAATTGCAACGAATCTGCTAATGTAAATGATACGATTGCAGATGTATGGCTTACGATTTTACATTAATGAGGACAAAGGTTGTCCTGGTATATATAGAGGAGTTTCTAATATGAAAGAAAATTTTTGGTGTGATTTGCCACGACCGTTTTTTATACTGGCACCCATGGAAGATGTGACGGACGTAGTGTTTCGGCATGTCGTTAGTGAGGCGGGCAGACCGGATGTGTTTTTTACGGAGTTTGCGAATACAGAGAGTTATTGTCACCCGGAGGGGAACAAAAGTGTCCGCGGGCGTTTGACGTTTACAGAAGATGAACAGCCGATTGTGGCACATATTTGGGGAGACAAGCCGGAGTTCTTCCGCGAGATGAGCATCGGCATGGCAAAAGAGGGTTTCAAAGGCATCGACATTAATATGGGTTGTCCTGTAGCCAATGTGGCAGAGAATGGGAAGGGGAGCGGTCTGATCTGCCGTCCTGCCCTTGCAGCGGAAATCATTCAGGCGGCTAAAGCCGGAGGACTGCCCGTAAGTGTAAAAACAAGGCTTGGGTTCACCGAGGTGGACGAATGGCGCGACTGGTTAACTCATATTTTGCAGCAGGACATTGTAAATTTATCCATTCACCTGCGGACAAGAGAAGAGATGAGCAAAGTCGATGCGCACTGGGAGCTGATCCCGGAGATCAAGAAACTTCGGGACGAGATTGCACCGAATACGCTGCTAACCATTAATGGAGATATTCCTGACCGTGCGACCGGACTCAAACTCGCCGAGCAGTACGGTGTGGATGGCATTATGATTGGACGCGGCATTTTCCAGAATCCGTTTGCTTTTGAAAAGGACCCAAGGGAGCATACCACGGAGGAGTACCTTCATCTTCTGCGACTGCACCTAGATCTGCATGATCAGTATTCAGATCTTGAACCGCGTTCGTTCAGCCCGCTGGCCCGCTTTTTCAAAATCTACGTCCGTGGATTCCGCGGGGCAAGTGAGCTGAGAAATAGCTTGATGAACGCCAAAACAACGACTAGAGTAAGGGAATTGCTCGATGAATTTGGTAGCAAGGATTATGATGGGGTAGAGGAAAATGAATAGAATACAGGAGGTCATATGTCCTGGAGTAAATTGAAGCAGCAACTGGAGAGTTTCCTTAGTCCCACGTTAGTTGGAACCGTCGAATACCGGGCAACCAGCTACCGTTATTTACCTGATAAATCAGGCGATTGTTATATTACTGTAGATAAAAAGAATGTACTCAACATGAGTGATACAACAACCCCAATCCGATGGTATCAGACGGAGCAGGAGATCAAGAACGACCCGGAGATCATGATTCCTGTGAGCCATGAAGAGATTGAAGCCGTCAGAAAAGAAACCAAAGGGACCGTTCCAGAGGATCGTCTTCAAGTCATAGCAAGAAGCAGAAAAAGCTCAGGGCATGCCAAAGAGCTCCTTTCTGCGCAGGCCGTATTAAGTAAATCGAATTTTACTATTGTAGCGACTACGTTTTTATCTACTTCGATAGAGGATAATCTGGAGAGCAACGATATCTTGTTGAATATTCTGGCTTTGATAGACAGACGAGTGGGCAAAAAACGAATTCTAAATATGTCTGAGCAGATAAAGTTAAAGCATCCAGCTGTGCAGTATTTTTATGAGTTGCGGCGTAGAACGTTGTGAAAATTAATAAATATCAATGACGGGGCACCCTTTATCGAGGGTGGTCCTACTGAACATTAGCTTAACAAGAGAAGAGATGATCAAGTAGACTTCAACCTGTGCATGTTGAAAAGTCTACTTTTTTATTGTTCAATTTTTTTCTGCTATAGCTTTTAACTATAACTAGTTATGGCATTTAAGTATCTCAGCCAACCTCGTTCTGCATGATATGATAATGGTATACAACGAGGGGGTTTTTGACATGACTGATAAGTTCCAGATCGTAGGTAGTTTGTTGCGTCCTGATGAGCTGCTGACATATAAAACGCAAATTGAACATCGTGATGATATCAAATATCCATTCTATGAAAGTTTTGAAGGTTATGAAAAATGCGAGACTGAGGCCATCAAACAAGTGGTGAAAAAAGAAATCGAGCATGACCTGTCGATTATTACAGATGGAGAGTTCTCCAAATCGATGTGGCATCTGGATTTTGTGTGGGGCTTTGGTGGAGTTGAGCGTTATATTGCAGACCATGGCTATTTTTTCCGTGATGTGGATGGCTCTTCAAAATATGAAACACGTAAAGATATTGGGCTGCGCATAACTGGCGAATTGAGCGGTAAAAATCATCATTTCATTCAACTGTTCAAACAACTGCAAGACACGGCGGGTGACCAGCAAACGAAACTTTGCGTTCCGTCCCCATCCCATATTTTTGGTGAACTCTCCTGGTCCGATAATATCGGCGGTACGGACGCTGTTTATCAGAATATTCAGGAGCTCAAAGCGGGTCTTGTGAAAGCATATAAGGAATTTGTTAAAGAATTCGCTGCGGTAGGCGGTAAAATCCTGCAAATGGATGACTGCTTGTGGGAGCTGTTTGCAGACGACAACCCGAACTCTCCGTTTACAGGGGAGCACATTAATCAAGAGGAAGTACAGGGTCTCGCTACCGAATTCATTGATATTAACAATACAGTGATTGACTTCGGTCATAGCCTGGGCTTGAAAATGTGGACACATAATTGCCGCGGCAATTATGATTCTCGCAACATGGGCGGTGGATCTTACGCGAAAATCGCTAACCTGTTCCTGAAGCAGTTGAAATATGATCGTTTCTTCCTGGAGTGGGATGATGATCGTGCGGGTTCTATCGAAGCCCTGGAGGTTTTCAAGGACAGACCTGAAACGGAAATCGTATTAGGCTTGTTGTCATCTAAGACCAATACACTTGATGATGAAGAGCGCGTAATCCGTCTGCTTGATGAAGCTTCCAAGATTATCGATAAGGATCGTCTGTTGCTTTCGCACCAATGCGGCTTTGCATCCTGCGATGGCGGTAACGAACTAAGCGAAGCTGAGCAATGGGCCAAAATCGTTCAAGGTCAAAAGATTGCCAAGCAATACTGGGAAAACTAATTTCGAATAGCAGCATCTTGAGCTAAAAGGGATGCCTCGTAGGGCCGTCAATGGACCTGCGAGGCATCTCTATTTTTTATACATCTTTTCTCCCCAAATTAACGTAGTTTCCTGTTCCGCAATTGTATTGCGCGATAAGTGGCTCTTTCTCAGATCGGTGATTAAGACACTGTAGGAGAGATAGGAGTTGTTAGCATCATTGGTGAGGTTGGAATGGGAGTGAATTTAGTGGAATCTGGATGTATAGCGTGACAACAGGCTGTGATACAATGAAAATGAAATTGTTGTACGGATCATCTTGGCAGTTGTATTCCCTCTAAACGACAAATTAGAAATGTATATATCCTATGAAAAAGGAGAGTTTTACACAATGAATTTGGAAGAGGTTATGCAGGAGCTTGAAGCGCTTGGGAAAGAACGAACAAAGAAAATATATATGTCCAATGGTGCTCAGGAACCGCTTTTTGGAGTAGCTACTGGAGCGATGAAACCAATCGCGAAGAAAATAAAAAAGGATCAGCCTTTGGCTGAGCTGCTTTACGCTACGGGAAACTATGATGCCATGTATTTTGCTGGTGTGATAGCCGATCCCCAAGCGATGACGGAAGCTGATTTTGACCGTTGGATTGATGCTGCTTATTTTTACATGATCTCTGACTTCATCGTATCCGTCACGCTGGCAGAGACAGATATTGCCCAAGCGGTTTCGGACAAGTGGATTGCGAGCGGGGATGAATTGAAAATGTCTGCAGGCTGGAGCTGTTATTGCTGGTTACTCGGTAGCCGACCGGATAGCGAATTCTCCGAAAATAAAATGATGGAGATGCTCGAACAGGTAAAAAAGACGATTCACGAATCTCCGGAACGAACGAAATATTCGATGAACAACTTCCTTTACACCGTCGCGACATCCTATCAACCGCTGCACGACCAGGCCGTGGAGACAGCCAAGGCCGTGGGACCTGTTGAAGTCGACAAGGACAAACCTAAGAGCAAGTTCCTGCAAGCTTCCGAAAATATTCAAAAGGCAGTGGAAAAAGGGCGAACTGGGTTCAAGCGTAAATATGTAAGGTGCTGACGCTTTCGCCTTATCGTCAGTTTTGGCATAGGGAACGTCCGAATCTGTGAATTGAAATCCACAATCACCATGTTATAATAAGGACAGAAACAGCTTATAATGCAAAGAGAGCCGTGCGCTAACACGACTCTCTGATGCAATAGCCGCTTTTAAGGGCGGTGGGCTTAACAAGCAGGGTACCGACCAAATAGACCGCATCCCTTAGCCAGAGGGCGGTCTATTTGTCTTTATTGGACAGCAGCGCTACAATCAGCAAACCGAAGGTAAGCATTAGCATAATTGCTTCAAATACTCTCACAAGGCATAACCTCCCTTCCGGGAGATTAGCCGACCGCCCATATAAGCCTTTCCATTGCTCTGTGAGTATACCATATTTTTCTTGGAGCTAATAGATGAACAATATTCGTTTTCATAAAAGTCTTGGCATGATAATTCCCCAGTACAGTGAATGCGAAAAAAGCATTACGGTGGCTAGTATGAAGCATTATTTAGTTGAAAACAAATAAGAGAAAACACGCCATTTATAGGCGTGTTTTTTGTGTTTACTGCTGAATAACAAAAATTAAACAGCATCAAAGTTACGCATTTTATAAGGGCCCGGAGCGTTTACTTTTTAATTACTTCTAACCAATTCTTTGGCTTGCTGCCTGCCCGCCGCGAGAAAGCTGTCGCTTAGTTCAGGATCATTAACAGAGCGTGCAAGAACAAGCGAGCCGACTAATGTACTAAACAGTGCACGACTTTTGGATACATCCATATCTGCCAGATTGGAGATAAAAGTGACCATCCGCTCCAGTTCATGAGTGAATACCTGCCTAACCTCTTCGGAAGAGCGGGATATTTCGCCGGAAAGGGCAGGGAAAATGCAGCTCATTTCCGTTTTATCACGGTGATAGGGACTGAGATAATAATCGATGACTGTATTGATTTTGGGGTTCTGCTCTTCCTGATCCGCGACTTTCTGAAGAAGTGCGATGGTATCGCTAATGGCATATTCACAGGCTTCGGCGACCAACTGTTCCTTGTTGTCAAAGTGTGAATAAAACCCTCCATGAGTCAATCCGGCTCCCTTCATAATGAACGGTACACTGACGTCCTGAATACCATTGGTACGAAAAGCCCGAGCCGCACTCTCAACAATTTTACCTCGTACTTTTATTTTATGGCCTTTGGGATAGGGCATTATCATTCACTCCATAGCTTCATCATTCTGCTTTTTTAAAATATTATAGTCATCATAATAAATCCTGTCAATTTGGTCACTGGGTGTTGGCTGGTTTACAAAGGGGCCAAATACGGTTGTTGACTGCCTTAAAATATGATGGTTATAATATATTATGATCATCATATTTTAAATCGGCTTCAAATCGGGAGGTATCAGGATATGAGTAAGCTTGAATCTGTAGATACGTTAGTTATTGGATCAGGTCCGGGAGGATATGTGGCGGCGCTTCGTTCTTCACAGCTGGGGATGAAGACGGCAATCGTCGAACGTCAACAGCTCGGCGGGGTCTGCACGCATGTGGGGTGCATACCATCCAAAGCATTAATTGCGGAATCACATCGCCATGATTTGTTCAGACAGTTCAATCAAGCTGACGCGGCAGCGACATTTAAGATTGCACAGGATTTCAAGCAGGGGGTTGTGAATAAACAGGCAGGTGGCGTCCACTATTTGTTAAAGACTGCGAATGTGACCATTTTCGAAGGCGAGGCCAGTCTGGTGGATGAGCACACAGCGATGATCCAGCAAGCTGGACAGGAGCAGAGCATTTCTTTTAAAAACCTCATACTGGCAACAGGATCTCGTCCAATTGAGCTGCCAGCATTTCCAGTTGGAGGTCGTATCTTATCTTCCACAGAAGCACTGTCTCTGCAGGAGGTTCCGAGTAGTCTGGTTGTGATCGGCGGAGGGTATATTGGTGTGGAACTTGGACAGATGTATGCCAAATTCGGAACAAAGGTAACGATTCTGGAGGGTGGAGCACAAGTATTGCCCGGATTCGAGGCGGAACTTGCAGCACCTGTAGTCAAACAATTGAAGGCGGATGGCATACACATCGTAACCGGAGCGATTGCTGAAAAGGTGGAGCAGAAGGCTGATTCCATTACACTGCATTATTCGAAAAATCAAGAGCAGCACCAAGTCACGGCGGAATATGTATTGGTCACAATCGGCAGGAAACCCAATACAGACGGCCAGTTAGGACTGGAACGCATAGGTGTGTCCGTAACGAACAAGGGACTGATTGAGACGGATGAACAGTGCAGGACGGTTATTCCGCACATTTATGCCATTGGAGATATTACGGCTGGTCCGACACTCGCTCACAAGGCCTCCTATGAAGCAAAAGTAGCAGCAGAGGCCATTGCGGGTCTTACCTCCAAAGTGGATTATAAGGTGATCCCGCTTGTCGTCTTTTCTGATCCGGAGCTATCCAGTGTTGGAGTAAGTGAGACGCAAGCCAAAGCACAGGCCATTCCGGTGGTTATCGGAAAATCTTCTTTTGGGATCAACGGAAGAGCATTGGCATTAAGGGAAACCGAAGGATTTGTGAAAATAGTGGCTGATCCAACCTCGGGAATTGTCATAGGTGCGCAAATCGTTGGCGTGGAGGCGTCCACACTGATATCGGAGCTCACACTTGCAATTGAGATGGGCGCAACCGTAGAAGATCTGGCCATGACGATTCACCCTCATCCCACGTTGGGAGAAGTGATTATGGAGGCTGCCGAGAACGCGGTCACCAAAATGAAAAAGCAAAAATAGCCAGCAAATTTAACATACACGAGGATTGGGAATGGGAGAGATGAAAGAATGAAGATAAAAGCAGGTCTGTATATAGGAATTGCGATGGTGCTCATTGTTGGAGGCTCACTTCTGGCTGTTAAAGGCAAGGATGCTGTAAGTCAGGCCGAGAGCAGGAAACAAGGCATGCTTGAGGCAGAACAAACGACATTGTTTTATCAGAATAGTCCTGGGGCGATTGTAGAGGCGGGTGCGTCTGCAGGTGGCTCCGTGAAGAAGGGAGAGGTGCTATTCAAAGTGAAGTCAGCTGGGGAAGGAGATGTGGATGTACTCGCACCGTATGATGGTTTGGTTGACCGAGTTGCTGTAAAGCAGGGAGATCAAGTACAAGCAGGAGTGCCGCTGGCGGTTCTGCAAAAGAAAAATTACTATACGGACCTCTACATCCAGGAAAGTGAAGTTCAAAAGCTTGAAGTGAATCAAGCCATAGATGTTCATTTTCCCTATTTGGATCAGCCAACACAGGTGAGTGGAGTTGTTACTTCCATCTCATCTGCCCCACAATTCGCGAGCTTGCGCATGTCACGAGAAAAGGGGCAAGCCGATCTAAGTATGTTTCTGGTCCGAATATCGATGGATTCGAATGCTGATTTGCTTCCGGGGATGACAGCAGAGGTGAAACTTGATGAAATCACTGATTGACGAATGGAAGTACGTATCGGGAAGTAAGTATGTTCGATTAATTTTTATCGGCCCGCTTATTGCAGCCTTATTCTTTGGTTTAATGTTCTCGCAGAATCAAATTAGCAAATCGCCAGTTGTGGTCATTGATGAGGATCATAGCGAATATTCACGGCAGTTGATCTCCAAAATAAATGCCTCGCAATATATGAGCGTCAAAAGCGTTTATGCGAGCCGAATGAGTCCGGAAACATTGCTTGCCAATGAGCAGGCTGTAGCGGTCATTATGCTTCCCAATCAATTGGGCTTACGTCAACAACAAGGGAAATCGACGAATATCGGCATCTTGATGGATAACACAATGCCCTCGGGGCTAACCGGAATCCGGACCGCGATTCAGGAGATCATCCAGACGGAAAATATGACCCTTTCCATGACACGTCTGATCCAGAAAGGGATGGATGCCGAAACGGCTAAAGGAATCGTGTCGCCGATCTCGCTTCAGCAACGGATGCTGTTTAATCCAACCTCCAGTTATGTCGGTTTTATGGTACTAGGATTTGTGAATATCGTAGTATTGATGATTACAACAAGTGCAGCGGGCTCGATTGCACCTCGGCTTCGTCAGGAAGGGAAGTTATTTACAAACGGAAGGTCACCTTTCCAGCTATGGGTTAGGAGTGTGCCGTACGCTGTGTTGAGCTCCCTATCGCTGCTCCTATCCTATGGATTATTAAAGCAGGTGGGGGGAATGCGTTTTGAAGCGGAACCTTATCTTTTCATCATCCCATTGGTTATTTATGCCTTCGCCTTGTCACTTCTGGGTATGTTGATTGGATACACAGCCAAAGACATATCCAAAGTCAACCTACGAACCAGCTTTGTATTGTATCCTTCCTTTCTGGCAACGGGAATTCAACTAACGCCGCTGGCGTTTCCAGAACCGTTTCAAATTTTCGCATGGGCACTACCAATGAACTGGCTTAACCGCCTGATTCGTGGAATGGCTTTTCGGGACGGAGCGCTTACAGCCTACAGTCAGGAGTTGGGGGCATTGCTAATTATTATTGGCGTTGTGTCCTTGTTCATGGGGTTACTGTTTTTGCGTGAAGGGAGCAAAGTGTCTCCGAGCCGTGAACCACTTTTGAATGCAGATATGTTGCCGAGCAGCAGTTAATTGAAAAGATAAGCAGTGAATCGAAAAACAGACGCACGGGAATCATTCCTGATGCGTCTTTCTTTTTTATTACTGTAGATGACATATAACGATAAAGGTCCTTCTAGCGAAGGTTTTTTATATCGTTTATACTTGTAAGGCCAATTTACTTGAGGAGTTGTCTAACGAATCATGAATAAAAAAGAAGTCGCGCATATACGCAAACAGTTTAAGATGGATCATGATTTACTGAATATTTACGATATACTCAACGTGTATATTACGAAAGAAACGAACGAGATTTATCATTGGGAGCGCCATCCGTTTGAGCTGGTGGATAGAGAGAAACAGGAACTGTACATGGGCAATTTCAAAAAATTGCTGACGGGTGAGCTGGATCAGAAATTGTTTGAGCTGAAGTTCCAGGAGCAAGCGGAGGAGCCGGCTCAGGTGATGCTTCACCAAGCACTGGTAACAGGAGATCCGGAGGAATGGCAGGACCTGATGCTCCTGTTAGTAGAAAGAATGTTGGTGGATGCCAAGTATGAACGGGATATGGTGATCACGTTTGTTCGTGGACAGTATTACTTGCCAACCAAGGCTCGGAACGATGAAGCGGAAGAAAGCGAGAAAAACGAAGTGTTCGCACATCCATTCATTCTGTGCAGTGTGAATTCCACGGAGAAGCAGCGGAAAACGCTCTTGTTTGATTATGTGGAGAGAGAATTTAAGTACAATGTCATTGTAGATCCGGTTGTCAAATTAAGCACCCCGGAGCAGGGTTTCCTGTACCCGAGCGTAACGGACAACTACTCCGATGTGAATCGCATTCTGTACTGCACAGGGAAATCGAATTTCCCGGACCCTCATTTTGTTGAAAATGTATTGAATGGAGAAAGGTCTGTGACAGCACTGGAAGAACGGGCGATCTTCGAAGATATCGTGAAGGAAGTGGCCGGTGAACAGCTCGACTCAGCCACAATTGCACATGTGTACGAGGAGATCAACCGGGTCATCGAAATTAACGAAGAGTCACATGAAGAAGAACCTCCGAAGCTCGATTATAAAGATCTGGAACGTGTGCTGACTGCAAGCGGTGTAGAGGACCTGACGTCGGAGAAAGTGGAACGCGCATTTGAAACCATCGTCGACAACAAGAATTATGAAATGAAAGCGACGAGTGTTATGCCGAAGTTTACGTCCAAGTCCATTAAGATTGAAACCAAAGTCGCTACGATATCAGTTAGCCCACAAGACTTGAGATATGTGAAACAAGTGAATTATCAAGGCAGACGGTGTATCATGATTGAAGTTGACGAAGATGTCGTCATTGAAGGGTTCACGCTAGCCTCAGAGACACTTTTAGATTAAACCACGTTCAATGCAGGACAACGATCAGGGATCTTACCATAAAAAGGACTATCGCAACAGGAGATGACTTCGATGAACAAAAGGCCGTAATGATGCTGACGGCCTGCAATTCGAACGAAGCCAATCCCGACAACGATACAGGCAGTAATGAGCAATCCGCACCGACCGAGACGGTGCAGAAAGACAACGAACCAGCGGAGGAAAGCCCTAATCGCGGTGAGTGGTCTTCACTTCCCGAATATGACATGATTGTTCGGACTATTAATCCGAAGGAGTATACCTTTCGAACCGTAAGCGATAACGAAAATGAACGTATTCTTCTTCTTGCAAACCAGTACGGTAAAGAGAAATACAAGACTATTTTTATTAAAAACACGAGTCGTCTTAAAATTATTGATGTCGATGGTGATGGACAACTTTTTAATGAAGTTTTGGAAAACAGCTGAAAGATACTGGAACATATAGAATAGACGAAATCCCCTTCCAAATAATGTGGAAGGGGATTTGTGCGTAGGTTGTGTTCTTTTATTTTAATAACTGCAGCACGGTTTGAGGATTCTGATTGGCTTGGGCCAGCATAGCGTGAGCTGCTTGAATTAAAATATTAGATTTGGTCACACCCAACAATTCTTTGTTCATATCGGCATCACGGATACGCGACTCAGCCGAGGTTAAATTGGTGCTGGAATTGTTTGTGTTATTCAGCGCATGTTCCATGCGGTTCTGGAGTGCACCATATATGCTCCGGTAATTAGTTACCTTACCTAGAGCTCGGTCTGTTTGGACCAAGGCTTGGTTAGGATCTGCTGGCGGCAATAGTCCCATATTGGTTAGTCCCAATCCCTCAGCCTTTACATTAAAGAGAGGAATATATAAGGATTGACCTGTGTTGGCGCCCATTTGGATGTCGAGGTTGGGCGGTCTATAGTCGATGTCCGTAATGTCCGTAACAATGGTGGTATCAATATGCTTGATTATTTCCGTTTCACGGGTAAATTCGAACACTTCCATGTTTAAGGAAAACGGCCCGTAGGAGAAACCTAAAGTTATGCTTGAACCGCCAGGGATTGTAAAATCCCAATCGAAATTAATTTGGGATTGGCCCCCAACTGGGTTATTTACTACCAGCTCCGTCGGGGATGTAAAACCAAGTGAATCATCAAATATGATGGCAGCGTTAGCGTTGGTCCCATTCATATTAAACGTGTTTCCTGAAGGGGGAGTAAATGCGTTACTTCCAGCAGGCAATGGATTACCACTCGCATCATAGATAACAGAATCAACCGGGGGATCCATTACATTGCTCAGTTTAAAACTGGAGTCCGAAGGGTCACCATTATTGATGACATATTTAATTTCCATGGAGTTATCGGGCAGTATGGTTCGGAATCTCGTTATGGACAGATTGGTTCCAGGAAACCACATATGGTCCCAAGCCGGAACAGTTCCTCGGTTACTGCGAGAGGTATATTCTAAGGCCCTCGTGCTTCCGTTGACTTCTACGTTTTCGAGCATTGAACCATATACATCGGCAAAG
Organism: Paenibacillus marchantiae; assembly: GCF_028771845.1. Classification (NCBI taxonomy): domain Bacteria; kingdom Bacillati; phylum Bacillota; class Bacilli; order Caryophanales; family Paenibacillaceae; genus Paenibacillus; species Paenibacillus marchantiae. The sequence continues at coordinate 2,001,659 of NZ_CP118270.1, forward strand.
CTTTCCGGACCGAAGCTGGTTTTGTTCATGCCAACGGAATACCAATAGCTAGGTTCCGAATATTTAGGATCATTAGATAGCATCAGGCTTTCATGGACCGTAGTTGTTGTATCTGTTACAGTCGTTGTGTTGGTGTCGACCGTATATTCGTTGTACCCCTCTCTTGAATCTGGTAAAACAATCGGAGTAATGGTACTTGTATTGGAGAGTGTATTGCTTGTTACGGATGTATCTATACTGCTTACCAGATGCCTTGGTTCTTCGGGTTCCCCCGGTGGTTTGTACACCACGGACTTATGTATTGTTGTTGTTGGAGGCGGATCGCTGACGGTATGGACGGTATTACTGTTGGACCGATCGGCAAGTATTTCGTAATCGTCTCTAGCTAATAAGTTAATTGTATTAAACTCTGTTTTTGTGGAAATGCTGTCGATTTCATTCGTAAGCTCCCGTATTTCTTGGTCAATCATTTGCCGATCCTTATCAGTGTTTGTATCGTTTAAACCTTGAATGATCAGTTCTCTTTGTCGTTGCAAAATGCTGGTTATTTCATCGAGGCCCCCCTCCGCGGTCTGTATGACGGAGGTGCCGTCCTGAATGTTTCTAGATGCTTGGTCCAACCCTCGGATTTGTGCTCGCATCTTTTCGGAAATCGCTAAACCTGCCGCATCATCCGATGCTTTGTTGATCCGAAATCCCGAGGATAATTTCTCCATGTGACTCGAACCGGCCTTCGAGCTTTTCTGCAATCTTCTTAACGTGTTTGAAGCCGCTAGATTATGTGAGATGATCATGTTTTTATACCTCGATTTAAAATGGATATTCTGATTTATTTTACCATGTAGCCATAAATGTGTCTAATACTTCGTGAATGTTGAGTCGGGTAGCGGTTTTGACGATGGCGGCGACGATTGTCGCCATGTATATTTATCTGCGGTAAAACATGCGAAAAGGCATTAACCGGCGAGAACACAGGAAAGAATGTGTAAGGGATTAACGTTAACGCAACCTTTTGGGGTTGCGTTTTTTGGAATGAAAAACTGGATTGACATCGAAATTTAGAAGTGATACCAACTTTCCTCCCTTTTAATCCTACACCCATCCCGTAAACTCCAATATGGAGGCTTTCGCAGATTGCACTTCGGACTGTGCGCCTTTGCGCCATTCTTTCGGCGATTTCCCCATAAGTTTGGAGAAGCAGCGATTAAAGCTGGAAATGGACTGAAAACCGACTTGTTCGGAGATCGAAAGAATGGAAGCGTCTGTGCTTTTTAATTGCTTGCAGGCTTCTTCAATTCGGGTGCTGTTCAGGAAATCCAGAGGTGCCGTTCCCATAATGTCATGAAATTTCCTGCGAAAATGGGTGGTGCTTAGGTGGCACAGATCAGCGAGAAAATCGATGGTAATGGGCGACATATAGTTTTTGGTGATATACTCCAGAACCGGAGAAATAACAAGATCACCTTTTAGATTATGCTGCGTTTCTTGATCTGCCAAGGGTTCATTCCGGGAATGGATTCGCAGGAGTTCGATATAAAGGGATAACAATAAGCCATAGGCACTTTCCTGATAAAAAGGATTTTTCTGCTTTAATTCCTCTACCACAGATGTCGCAAGGGTATAGATCCTTGGATGTTCCTCTCTATTTAAAATGCAGTTCAATCCCTTAATGGCCCTCAAATTGGGTTCAAAGTTACTGCAGGCACTGTTCTTAAACGACTGTTGAAAGAGGTCCTCGGGCGAGAAAAAGAGATAAGACCATAAGCTGGCTTCATTGGGTGAACTATACGTTGTATGAGGAAGATATCTGGGGATAAAGGTTACATCACCGGCTTTAAAAGGTACCGATTCACCTTTGATCTCCATAATGCCGCTATCCGAATGACAAATACCAATCTCCAGATGGTTGTGGAAATGAAGATGTTCACTTTTGATATCAGAGATTTTCCAACGTTCACCGCTTAACAGCAGAATAGGAAAGTGGATTGGCAAGCTATAGTGGCGGTATTCAATAATAGGCTGCTTTTTTCTGGGCACATTCAATAACTCCCATTCATAAATGATTGAAATTGCGCAGTTTTGTTGCGAATATGCTTAGATTGACACTATTTTACTGCGTACAATGGAATAAGTAAAGCGTTTTCAAACCAAGGACGGACAGCTCTCAAGCGCATTTGGGGGCATGTGCGCCACGAGAGGGGAATCACCGATGCTTCAAGTGAAATATGACAGGGAAGAAATTTTAAACGTTATTGATAACGTTACGAAAAAAACACTGGCGATGGATTTGACGTGGGATTGGCCTTGCGGTGTGGCGTATTATGGTGTATCCAGAGCTTATCAAACAACAGGCAACCAAGAGTATTTGGACAGGCTTGTCCAATGGGCGGATGAATACATCGAGCTGGGCTTGCCAGACTGGACCGTAAATACATGTGCGATGGGCCATATGCTGATTACTTTATATGAAGAAACAGGGAACCAGAAATACTGGGATATTGTAATGAGCAAGGTGGATTATCTTCAAAATCATGCGCTTAGATTTGGAGATAACGTGCTGCAGCATACCGTATCCATTTCCAATGATTTTCCCGAGCAGGCATGGGCGGATACTTTATTTATGGCGGCATTTTTCCTGCTCCGTGTGGGAAGCAAATTAAAGGATCAGGAAATGATCCAGGATGCCCTTAATCAATATTACTGGCATATCAAATACCTGCAAGATCCGAGCAGCGGTTTCTGGTACCATGGCTACAATAACGTCAACAAGGACCACATGTCCGGATTATATTGGGGTAGAGCGAACGCCTGGGGCGCTTACACCATGTCGCAAGTAAAACCACAGTTGAAGGACTGGTATCTATATCCACAGTGCATGGACGTGGAGTGCTCGCTGCGGGATCAACTGGCAGCTCTGAAGCTCGTGCAGACAGAGAATGGCTTGTGGCGGACAGTTCTGGATGACGAGGATTCGTATGAAGAGGTGTCGGCTTCCGCTGGTATTGCAGCAGCCATGATCAATAACGGTAATCCGCTACATACCAAATACGTGCAAAAAGCATTGGAAGGCATTCTGAACAACATTAGTGAAGATGGACGTGTGCTTGGTGTATCTGGTGGTACGGCGGTGATGAAGGATCGGGATGGCTATCGCAATATTCCAAAAGACTGGATTCAGGGCTGGGGTCAGGGCCTGGCGCTCGCTTTCCTGTCCGACATGTTGAAATAGGGAGGGAACCAAGTTGTCCAAACCAATCAAAGGCTCCTTTACACTACCCGGCGAATCCGGTTATGAGGCACTGACTTTGGAACTTGCCGAACGGTGGGGGGCCGATGTCATTCGTGACAGTGACGGTACACAATTATCCGATGAGATTATTAACGCGGGGTATGGCATTTATTCGACCATCTGCATCATCCGGGATCATAACGAGTGGACATCTCGAAATCAAGATAAGCTCCAACAATGTTTTTTAATTACGAATCCGAAGGTAGCTGTACAAGATTATGTATCGTTCTATCTGATGGAGGATTTTTTTGCTGAACAATTCAAGGTGAATGATTCGAAAGAGGCATTTAAATATTGGCAGGTCTTTGACCGGACAACCGAGGAGGAAGTGCCAAGAGGACAGTGGAATTATGAGAGGGAATCCGGCCATGTAGTCATTACCGGCATCGTTCCTTGGCATAAATACACGGTAAGCTTCATGGCCTATCGGATCTGGGAAGAGATCTCGATGTACAATCACACCACAAACCATTGGGACAAGGAGCACTTGATGCAAATTGATCCGATCTATTCGGAAACGCAGACATATCTGCTGGAATGGATGGAGGATTGGTGTCAGCAGCATCAGGAAACAACGGTGGTTCGTTTCACTTCATTGTTTTATAATTTCGCCTGGATCTGGGGCAGCGACGAGCGTAATCGCCATCTCTTCTCGGATTGGGGCTCATATGATTTTACGGTAAGTTCGAGAGCACTTGATCTGTTTGCCAAAAAAGTTGGATATTCGCTCTCTGCTGAGGATTTTGTGAATGGTGGCAAATATCGCGTAAGTCATATCCCGGCGCAGCAGCGCAAGCTGGACTGGATGGCATTTATCAATGATTTTGTCATCGAATTCGGTAAGAAGTTAATTGATATCGTGCATAACCACGGCAAGCTGGCGTATGTCTTCTATGATGATAGCTGGGTTGGCATGGAGCCTTATAATGATCGCTTTCAGGAGTTTGGATTCGATGGGATGATTAAATGTGTATTCTCCGGTTATGAGGCAAGAATGTGTTCAGGTGTCAACGTGGATACCCATGAGATTCGTCTGCATCCCTACTTGTTTCCGGTGGGCTTAGGCGGACTTCCTACCTTTAAGGAGGGCGGAAACCCTACGCTGGATGCCAAAAAGTATTGGATCAATATCAGGCGAGCTTTGCTCAGAGAGCCGATTGATCGGATTGGACTGGGTGGATATCTGCATCTGGTTGAGCCTTACCCGGACTTTTGCGATTATATTGAGAAGACTGCGGACGAGTTCAGGGAAATAAAAGAGCTTCATCATGAGGGTAAGCCCTATCAGATTAAGACGAGGGTAGCTGTTCTACATAGCTGGGGCAAACTAAGATCGTGGACGTTGTCCGGCCATTTCCATGAAACGTATATGCATGACTTGATTCATGTAAATGAAGCCTTGTCAGGCTTACCGGTTGAAGTGCAGTTCATTGATTTTGAAGATATCCGTCAGGGCGTACTGCAACATATAGATGTCGTGATCAATGCCGGCTCTGCCGGTTCAGCCTGGAGCGGCGGAGAACTTTGGAATGACTACCAATGTGTGGACCTGCTGACCAAATGGGTGTATGAAGGCGGTACTTTTATTGGCATCAACCAGCCATCGGCGGTAGAAGGGTACGACAGCTTTTTCAGAATGGCACATGTTCTTGGGGTGGATGAGGATACTGGCGCCAGGGTGGTTCATGGAAAATGGACATATGAGACTCGCGATGAGCATGGTTTGTTGCCGGAAGGGGCAAGAATAACGCCGAAGAATAACATATATCTTACCGATGGAACAGCTGCTGTGGTGGATGAAACGGATGGTATGATTACATTGTCTACACATGATTTTGGTAAAGGGAAAGGAATCTACCTGCCTTCATTCGAATTCAGTTGGGAGAACACAAGGTTGCTGCTGAATCTGATTCGTTTTGCGGGCCGTGAATCCCATGAAACGAAGTACATTACGGATAACTTATTTACAGAGTGTACTTATTATCCGGAGAGTAAAAAGTTGGTCGTCATTAACAATAGTGGTCAGGTTCAAACGACGACGATCGATACCGAGTATGGGAAACAAACTGTGGAATTAGATCCGTATGACACCCGGATCACCCATATTGGCTTAATAAAATCGGTATAGAAACATAAAAAGCAAGCAATAAGACGTTCGGGACTAATTCCTGAAGCGTCTTATTTTGCATGGTGTAATACATAGCCGATCCCTGAATATGGACCGGCTATGGTTGTAATCATAATCTAAATGGACTTCTTTTTAACTAATCCTCCAGTCAATCCCGTTATTGCAGCTGCCAGAGGGTTGGTGTTGCCGAAGGGATCCAATCCACTTGAGACGTGTGTGTAAGAAGGCATTTGTAAGTCAAGTTATTGTAGCTCACGATTGTACCCGCTGTGTATTGAGTATTAGCTGCCCATGCAGGTGCAGTAGAAGCAGCGGCTGTTTTACCGCTGACTGTGCTGGCAGCAGATTGGTTGCCTGCTGCATCAACAGCATAAACCGAAAAGTTGTATGTTGTGTTCGCTTCAAGATTGGTTACCGTATATGACGTTGCCGTCCCGGATGTCGTTGTAACTAAAGTAGAGCCGTTATAAATTTTATACCCTGTCACGCCTACATTATCCGTGGATGCCGTCCACATCAGTTGAATGCTGGACGCGGTTGGTGTTCCCATTACATGCAGCCCGCCTGGAGATGTAGGTGCGGTAGTGTCGTTTGCAGGAGGTGCAGTTGTGGTAACGCTTACAATATTACTGGCTGCAGATTCATTGCCTGCTGCATCGACTGCTTTGACAGTAAAGGTATAGGCCGTGCTTGCTGTTAGCCCTGTGACGGTATAGCTTGTAGTTGTGCCGGATACATTGCCGATTAATGTAGTCCCGTTGTAAATTTTATACCCCGTCACGCCTACATTATCTGTGGAAGCCTTCCACGATAAGGATGTACTGGTCGCAGCAGTTGCAGTTGCCGCAAGTGAAGCTGGAGGTGTTGGTGCCACATTATCAACCGGGTATGTCCCGGAGAAGTTTACGTCGATGACATTATAGAAGGCGTTGGGAGTATCCGCAACCTCCCAGACTGCTAGAATAACATGATAACCGCTACGTTCGGGTACGTTGCATGAGTTGGTGTAGCTAAATGGTGGTTGGCTGCCATTATAAGGAACTGAACAGAACGGTGTCAGGTCAAACGAATCACGGGATAGAGGTGCATTCGGATTCCAGTTCGTTTTCGTAATATAATATTTCCAGCTTGCCGTTGAATGGTTAGCTGTCAGCTTCCAAGTAAACGTATTACTGCCACTAGACATATTCACTTTCGACCAACGTGTGGCGGATTGCTCATCGAGCTTAGGGAAGACGCCGTTAGCGCTTGCAATATGGCCGTCCGTAGGTCCTGCAGTAGGGAAGCCTTTAGGTGCTTCCAGGCTTTGGGGTTCATACACGATACTGCCGCAATCTTGATTGACTCCCGAAGCACACAGTGCAGCTCGGCTCGCCGGCCCTTCTACGTAACCATGTGACAACGCCTTTGGACTGTTGAACAGCATGCTTACCGTTGTAAGCACCAGCAGACAGCAAATCAATACTAGCTTTGAAGACGGTAAAATGAATCTGAACATTCGATAGCCTCCTGTATCATTTTTTTTATATAAACTCAAGTAAGAGCTTATATCGTAATTAAGGAAGTGCTATGCCATATACCATATATGGATATCGTTTGATGAAGAAATCGATATACGGGAATTTCTAAAGTTATTGTAAAGGACCTACATTTGCTGAACAAGGATAAATTTGATAGATAATCCAGTTATTCAAGACTTAGGTAGGCATACAAAAAGGCCTTTGCGGAGAGATCATCTCTCCACAAAAGCCTTTATTTCCGACTGGATTGATAAGTAAAATGCGTATTATACATCGATTTTACAGAAAAGGCAAGAGGAAAAAGATTGCTTTTAAGTGGGGAATCGTTTATGCTAAAAAAAGGAAGTTTACTATATTTGAAAGGAGGAAGTTGAAATGGAAAATATGTGTATGAACATGATGATGAACATGTGTATGGAAGAAATGATGTGCAAGATGAAATCCATGAAGATGATGATGGAATGCATGGAAGACAAAAGCATGATGGAAGGCATGGACATGAATAAAATGATGTCCTGTATGCAAGAATGCGACGAAATGATGACCACAATGATGGGCATGATGAGCAACATGAAGAAAGCATCCATGTAATTATCGATCATTCATTTCATGTAAAGCTGGCGGGCTTTACATATGTGTGGAACAGTTGACTGTACGCATCAAAAGAATAGTAAGCCTTTAATCAAGGCGGGTTAAGCAGACGAACTGCAGACCGGCTTTTTTTCTTGTTTATTTTATTTATATTGAAGAATCTTCCGAGAGACATCAATCCGCATTAGCTTTAATTTGAACCATTGCTCCTGTAAAGACTCAGTCTGGTAACCTTCTGAAGCGACTCTCAGCTTGCTGAAAATGTCCACCAGTTGTTTGTTGATTCGGTCGTAGCTTGTAAGCAGCTCACGGAGCAGTATCGCTTTTCGTTCTTCCTCCAGTAACGCGTCCTTCTGATCTTGAAGCTTCCTGAGAATATCTTCAGCCCATTCCGAGTCTTCTATGGTACGGGCATAATTATATAGGTCCAAATAATCGTTAACCCAAGTTTGTGTCAAAGAATCCATGGCGTTATCACTCCAGTCAGCTACTCTTTTCTATATACCGAGTATTATACCCGGAATAATACAATTTACAAGTGCTGAATATGATTTTTCTGGTTTTTTTTCAGTAGTAGTCTCATATATGCAATTCATGTGATGCATGCTTAATAATATTAATGATTTTACGCTCTGCATCCTTGGCTTCAGGAATAGGGTAAAGCACAAAGACATGATTCATTTTGGGATATACAAAGGTATTATGGTCAATGCCCTGGTCGGTAAGCAGTTTGTCGAGCTTCATGTTGTCGGGAAATAAACCTTCATGAGTTCCGATGAAAATGGTAATCTTTCCAAGTCCTTTGAAGTCTCCGTAGATTGGACTGATCAATGGATCATCCAGATCTTTATCTGCCGCCCATATTCTTCGAATTACATCATAGCCTTCCACAGCCAGCATCGGATCTCGGGTCTCATAGTCGAATATGACCGGGTTGTCCAGAACCTTATCCACACATGGAGATAACAAAATGATATCTTTGGGTTGAGGAAGAAGATTCGTCTTGATGTAATGTGCAAAGCTAAGCGAAATATTTCCTCCCGCTGAATCTCCCATAATGGTAAGTTGTGCAGGACTCTTTATCGATTCAATGATTTCACGGTATAAGTCCAGGAGTCTTGGATATGTATGCTGGTAGTTGAAATGAGGCACTTTGGGATAGATGGGTGCTATAACTTTGGCATTCAACGATTGTGCGATGCGGTCCATGAACTTCCAATGAAAGGTTAGAGGCTGGTGCGTATGAGCGCCGCCATGTATATATAGAATCACTTTTTGATCAGCAGACATCTGGTCATTCAAAGTAAATACCTGCATGTCTTCAAAGGAACGTTCATTTACTGAAGAGATTAATTTAACCTTACCCAGCTCATAAGGCTTAGTGTTCTCTACACCCATGTGTTCCAAGTGCTTCAGGGTGTTTTCTCGCGTAGATAAATTCTTCTTGCTATCTAAAGTTCTGATGTATTTTTCTAGTAAATAGCTCTTGATAGAGCGTTTTTTGTTATATATATTTACACTCATTTGTGCGCCGCCTCTCATCCATAAAGTATGATATCCACAGTATAAAGCCTGAAGTATACTTCAAGGTCAAGGCTGGGAAAGTGATTGGTGCACATAAAAGAGGCGAAATGAATTCAGCTATGCATTCACCTGATTAAATATATATTCTGGAAAATAAATTAAAAATATACTATGTTATAGGTTGATAGATGAAGGAATCATTTATCTGTAACTAAAGTGATGATTATATCAAACTGAAGGAGCATACATATGTTCAATCAACCGACTGCTTTACGTTCAGTGCTCAACCCTAAATATCTGGAGCATGTATTGAGTGTTCAATACGACATCGGATCGTGGGAAGAATGTTTATTTTGGCTGAGAGGGTTAAATGATACCTACCGGGTACGTACTTCTTCTGGCATGTATATTCTTCGTGTCTACCGTACTGAAATTACGGAGGTTGATGTTCAGTACGAACTCTCCCTGTTATCTCAATTAAAGGGCATTTTAGATTCATCTGTACATACCGATATTGGAGAACACATCGAGAAGAAAGATCATACTGGATATACGGTGTTGGAGGCCGCGGAAGGCAAGCGGGTTGCTGTGATGTTTCGGTATATTGAGGGTATCGAAAACAACCTTGAAGATGAAGAGTCGTGTTACGCTTTTGGTCAGTCTGCGGCTGAGCTGCATAAAGCGATGGACCAAGTGGTATTGGAGCAGCCTCGATATGAGTTGGATACGAAGTTTCTCATTGACGAGCCTCTTGAACGAATCATCAACTACATCGGTGAAAAAAATGAAGCAGCATCATTTCTAAATACGTTTGCTAGAGAGTTAAAAGAAAGAATCGGCGTCGCATCCAAACTAGGTTTGGACAAGGGGCTGTGCCATGGCGATATGCATGGGAACAATAACGCTTTTCAACAGGGCAATCAGTTCATCCATTATGACTTTGAGTGGGCGGCTAAAGGCTGGCGTGCCTACGATCTGGCGCAGGTGAAGGCTCGAAAGAGACAGTCTGGTGAGCAAAAAGAAGTGTTATGGAGTGCGCTCATGGCAGGATATCGTTCAGTTAGAAGCTTCTCTACCGAAGATGAACAGGCTGTTGATCTCTTTATTTTCGCTCGCCGATTCTGGGTTATGGGTCTTGATGTTGCTTTTATCGAAAGTGATATGGGTGCGCTGGATTATGGTTCGGATTGGCTCAATAGTTTCGTGGAAGAGTTCCGGGATACGGGAATTGTTGAGTAGTGATGGCTTACAGCAATTGGATTCAAATGAAGAAGGCCTTCTGGATGGTTCCAGAGGGCCTGTTTTATTTTGTAAGATGCATGTCATGACCTTTACTTAGTTCGATGAAGTCGAAGCTACGACGGCAGCCGATGTTGCAGCAGCGGCCATGGCGGCCTGTTGGGCAATGATAATGTTGGTGATGCTGGTGGAGACCGTCGTGGTCAGGACGCCGTTTCGAAGATCCTCCACATATTGCACAGCCACCAGCGAGGACGAGAGCAGCAGCAATTCCTGTTTGTTAATTGACCAGGCACCAAAGCCCTTCTGTGTACGTAACCATTCATACGTTTCCTCAACTTGTTCTACTAGCGTATCTATGTCACCGGGCAGTAAGGAGAGGATCCCCAGAGCCGGCAGGGTGTACATTTTGTCTAATCGTATTCCCCGTCTGCGGAATGCTTCATTTAACGCTATCACATGAGCGCCCGCCTCCGGATTATCATCGCCTAGGACCAGCACCTGCGTTAATGCCTGCACACTATTGCCCGGTGAGAACTCAGGTTTTAATTCTGCATAGAGCTGCTCCATACGGGTCACACCGGATTCTACGTCGAGATCGGAAAGGGCCAGCATGGCAGCGAAAATATAGTCGTCCTGTCCGGTAAGAAAGCGGTGTTGGGCTTTCATGTGATCATAAAATGCTTTGGCTCGTTCGACCTTAAGCTCGAATTGGTCAGGCGCCGCGTGAGCTGCAATCTGATAGGCGGCAATAACCAGAAAATCGGACGTACGAAATTTCACTTTTTTCAGCAGATCATAGATAAAGAGAGTGTCTTCCAGTTTCTTTTCCTGATCTGTTGTAAGCGAGAGTAAGGTAGCGACGCTGATCGCCGAATTTCCTCTGAAAGCCGAAAAGAGATTGGTGTTTTGCTTAATCATTTCATGACTTTGACGAATGGCCTCGCCATCAGCTTGTTTATTTTCCGCTGCATATAATAGGGCTGCCAGACGGTGCATCATCACATTTTGCCATTTGAATGATTTCTTGATGATCTGAGTGTTGGTAACAAATAATTCGACTCGTGCAGCATGTTGCTCTTGCATAAGCAGACCTCCCGAGTGATTGGACCTTTTCTCCAGTTTACTATAAAAGGGGCCTCACCGTTAACAGATAAAAAGCACCCCAACAGAAGTTTATGGATTCCTTGGCAGGCTCCAATTTGTACTTCTAAGAGATGCATTTTTGATTTAACTGAAAGAGTTCATGTATTTAAATCTTCATATAAGAATAGTTACTATGTGTTCGTTGTATTGTTAATTGAAAGAAATCGTGTAGGATACGGAAGGGTACAACGTCGTGGACGCGGGTACGCGTTCTACCACAGTAACCAGAGTGCCAGGATTGTAGTAGGCTGAACCGCCGGTGTAATTGTTGTTGTTTACGATGGCTGTCCCCAGATCGATTGTCGTATTATTGTAGCTCCAGTAGTAGTGCAGTTGAAGTGCATTGGCTGCGGAAGCCGTAATTTTTACGCTTGTACCGGTGGTTTTGGCATTCGGGAGAATGTAGGCGTATCCTTGACCAGCAGTGAGCGTATTGGAATAGCTGCCTCCATAACTTACGATGGCGGGATTAGCTGATGCGGTCAGGCCAAACATAAGGGATATGCCCATAAAAAACACAAACAAGGTGCTGCTAAGTTTTTTCATCGATACCTCATCCTTTCAAAATGAAATGTTTTAAAGGGTAACCTCAATAAAACGAAAACCTTTTCGAAAATGGATGGAGACATCCTCCTTTTTTCAGTTTATGTTAGCGTTAACATTCCTGACGGCTATAATATATACCATTAAAATACAGTTGTAAATAGCGGATAAGAGTATATAAAAAATGACCGCTTTAGGCGGTCATACGGTTTCTTATTTCTCAATGTACGATCTAATGAAATTACAATAATAACGCTAACAAATGGATGGCCCCAATAATCCCCATGGGGTAAATGAATGATCTGGAAAATGAATTCTTAAATTCATTACGAGGGTGTTTTTCGAAAAATAGGTGCAGTACCGCATGAATGATGAAAAATATATCCAGCACCCAGAATGTAATCGTTTGATATGAGCTGAAAAGCAGTGCGAGTATGACGGTATAGAGTGGTAGGTGAACGAATGTGAAGCATTTATAGGCTTTTTCATCTTCCATATCTTTCAGTACCATAAACAATTTCCACTCAGATCGTCTAATGGCGTCCATTTCGTGCAATAGAAATAAAGATAAATTAAACAAAAATAAGACTAGTAAAAAGTCAGGCATACCCATTCTCCCTTTCTTATTCAACCTTCCCCTATCTTACTAAAGCCAATTATATTTGGCAAAATATGACTAAAAGGTTCACGCTCCGTTCATACGTTCTTGATATGCTCTCGAAAGAAAGCCGAGGAACAGTGATCAACACAAAATATACGGAGTGGTGGAGGTTTGTTATGTCATCGTCGATAAGGAAAATGGTTTGCAAAATGATGTTACTGGTATTGTTGGGTGCTACGCTAGGGGCAACTTGGTTAGGGATGAAAGCTCCCGTATCAGCAGAGGCTTACTCTTCCGGATTGAGTTCTGGTACACAAGAGAAGGGAATCACTGTTAACCTGGATAACAAAGAACAGCTAGGAGCATTCATTGATGGGATTATGGATGTTCAAATGGATTCTTTACAGATTCCGGGTGCCGTCATTTCGATTGTGAAGGATGGGAAGATTCTGCTCTCCAAAGGGTACGGACATTCGAACATCGAAGATAATAAACCCGTTGATCCCGAGACCAGCCTGTTTCGGATTGCGTCGACCACAAAGCTGTTCACATGGACCGCAGTGATGCAACTGGTTGAGGAGGGAAAGCTTGATCTGGACACTGACGTTAACACCTATCTGAAAACGGTGAAAATACCACCAACCTATGCGGAACCAATTACGTTACGTCATCTCATGACCCATACGGCAGGCTTTGAGGAAGGCGGTGTTGGATATCAGATTACCACTGATCCAGAGAAGCTCCCCGTCTCCATTGCAGAAACAATGGCAAACCATATGCCAGCTCGGGTCATGCCTCCAGGCGAGATGCTGGCATATTCCAACTATGGTGCCTCACTCGCCGGACTTATCGTCGAAGAAGTTAGTGGCATTGCTTATAATGACTATATACAGAAAAATATATTTGATCCGCTGAGCATGAAGTATGCTACGGTGGAGGAGCCTGTTCCGGCATCGTTGAAGCCTTATGCCGTACTTGGATATGCCCGAGCCAATGGCGAGTATGTAACCAAGCGCCCTACGTTTGAAGGTGGCTTCAGACCTGCAGGATCAGGCAGTGTCTCGGCGAATGATATGGCTCATTTCATGATTGCCCATTTACAGGACGGACAATATGAGGATAAGCAAATTCTCAAGCCGGAAACCGCCAGGCTTATGCATTCCCCGGCATTCCAGTTTGACGAACGTTTACCCGCCATGGACTTGGGCTTTTATGAGTTGAACATGAATGGACTGCGTGTGATCTCTCATGGAGGTGCCGACGAGCTATTTAATACAGCGCTCTATCTTGTACCAGAACAACAAGTCGGCATATTTGTTTCCTATAGTGGAGGGGACGGTGGAACGGCAGCAGGAGGATTGGCGGAAGCCTTCTTTGATCGTTACTATCCTGCCCATATGACGAAGCAGCCTGCTGCAACCTCTATTGAACTGGGGGAGCCTCTGGAGAAATATGCAGGTTCCTATCAATTTACACGTCGTAATCACACGAAGATCGATAAGTTTTTCAGTTTTCTGACTCAGATCAATATTGAGGTTTCGGATAACCGGCTGTCGATTGGAAGTGGTGCAGATCAGCAAGTATACACTCCGATTGGAGTGAATCTATTCCAGGAAGTCGGCGGCAAGCATCAGATGGGATTCCGTACGGATACAGAGGGCAAGGTCACGTATCTGTTTCTGGATATACTCAACCCCATGCCACTGGAACCAACCCCGTTAATTAATCAATCGAAGTTCTGGCTTCCGTTGCTCGGTATCTCGGCCGTTCTGTTCATTACCGTACTACTGGGAGCTGTTTATCGTAGACGCAAAATCAAAGCGATGCCAAGGGCACAGAAATGGGCAGTCCTGCTGTCGGTAGTTACGTCCGTGTGGTCATTGGTGACCTTGGGAGCTACACTTCTGGTGATGAACTTAGATCTGATCGATCGACTCAGTCATATTCCACTATCTCTACGTCTTTATCTGTTCATGCCTCTGATTCTTGTGGGATGGAGTGTGGCAATCGTAACAATGAACGTTCTGGCATGGAAAAACAAATATTGGACGTTACCTAAGCGTATGTATTATACGTTCGTAACTCTAGCAGCAGTAACCTTATGTTTATTTTTCTATCATTGGAATCTGTTGGGCTGGCATTTTGGTTGAACCCTCCACCCAGGTGGAAGAGGAGAAGAAATATATTGGAGGCATGCATTTGATATGACCCAAATCCTTGTCGTGGACGACGATGTGCACATTCGTGAGCTGATTACCTTGTTTTTGCGGAATGAGGGATTTGAGATCGTGGTGGCTAAAGACGGTGCAGAAGCATTGGATATTGTTGAGAAATCCCCAATTGATCTGGTTATCCTCGATATTATGATGCCAAAATTGGATGGTTGGGAACTATGCCGGGAGATCCGGCGCATGGATCTGAATATGCCGCTCTTGATGGTTACGGTAAAAGGGGAATCGGCTCAGAAAGTGAAGGGATTCCAGCTTGGAACAGATGATTATTTGACGAAGCCCTTCGATCCACTGGAGCTTGTGATGAGAGTGAAAGCATTGCTGAAACGGTATCTGATTGTCTCTTCCCAAACGATTCAATTGGGGGGCATTACACTGAATCGCCGCAGCTTTCAAGTGATTCGAGGGGAGGAGACGCTTAATCTGCCTTTAAAGGAGTTCGAATTGCTGTTCATGCTGGCGAATCAGCCTGGGCAGATATTTACCCGGGAACAGCTAATTACGAAAATCTGGGGGAGCGACTATGAAGGGGATGACCGAACGGTTGACGTTCACATTAAGCGATTAAGGGAAAAATTCGCTGGTGATGCCCACCATTTTCAGATTGAAACGGCCCGCAGTCTGGGCTACCGGTTAGTGATCACATGATCAAGACCTTATACGTTCGCATCATTTTCACATTTCTGGTTATCATTATTTTCAGCCTGCTGTCGTCTTTCCTCATAGGGCTCTTTCTGTTTAAAAAAGAAGTAAACCATCTCGGTCAGAATGACATGATTGCAACAGGTGAGGAAATGATACGTCTCTATGAACAAACACACCCGGAGGACCGGGAGGCATTCATTAAAAGTATGGTGAAGATATCCACCTATCCCATTCATCTATATGATGTTTCCGGCAACGTAACATACTATGATCTGGACAATACGCAGACCGTTCAAATTGCACCAGAGGTGGTTCAAATGGTATTGCAGGGTCAGGTCTATCGTTCTCCGGCTGAGGTGGATCAGACCTTTATTGGTCTTCCTTTCCCATTCCAAGGGGAGCCGCAAGCCGTGTTTATGCAATATTCCCCGCAGAACGAAAATATCATTAATCGGATGGTCCTCCTGATATTATTACTAGCACTGTTTATCGGAAGCCTATGTATTTTTATTGCTGCAAGGTACTTGGTGAAACCGATTCAGGTATTGACTCGTGCAACCAAACAGCTGGCGAAGGGTGATTTTGACGTGGAAATCCAAACGAAACGTGTGGACGAAATGGGAGCTTTGACACACAGCTTTAATGAGATGGCGAGTGAGCTCAAACAGTTGGAACAGATGAGACAGGATTTTGTTTCCAATGTATCTCATGAGATTCAAACCCCGCTGACCTCTATTTCCGGATTTGCCATGGCGATGAAAAATAGTAACCTGGTTGCCGAGGCTGATCGTAACTATTACCTCGATATCATTATTACGGAGAGTGGACGGCTATCCAGACTTAGCGATAATCTGCTGGAGCTTGCATCTCTGGACTCCGATCATCATCCGTTCGAGGCGGCTACCTATAATCTTGATGAGCAAATTCGGCAAATTATCGTTACCTGCGAGCCGCAGTGGTCCACCAAAAATATTCAGGTTCATCTGAAGTTGGCAGAACCGATTCAAGTTACAGCAGATCGGGATCAGCTCGATCAGGTCTGGATGAATCTGCTGGGGAACAGCATCAAGTTTACGCCAGCAGGTGGGCATATTCATATAAGTACAAATCAGTTAGAGAACGAAATTCTCATCACGATAACGGATACGGGCATTGGAATAGCGCCAGAGCAGCTCGATTATGTGTTTGATCGGTTTTATAAAACAGATCTGTCGCGAAACCGCAGCATCAGTGGTAACGGTCTGGGCCTTGCGATCGTCAAGAAAATCGTGATGCTCCATCACGGAACCGTCGAAATGAAAAGCCAGGAGGGTGAGGGTACGACGGTGCTGGTTCATCTGCCTATAGATTCTATTGCATGATTGGACAGCATCGAGACGATTAGCGAAGCTAAGGTAACCATTATCATAAGCATAAGAATAATCGCTTCAAACGCGCCACGGTTGGCGTGTTTTTTTATTTTCGCTGAATATTTAGATCAAACAACAAAGCAGTCAGCTGGCTCCACCTTCGAAAAAGACAAACTCTTTTACCCACAGTTTATACATCCCGCATAGTAGATTGCTAACGTGATGAAAAGGGGTGATAAGGATGAGAACAACCGAAAGAGCATATCCTGCTGACAACCAGCCTGTACTCACGAGCCATACCCTTGGATGGGATCATCTGCAGGTGTCCCGGTGGCCGAGTCCTCAGCATGCTGCCGGGGGGCTTACCGGAACGAAGCATCAGATTGCCATACATTGTTCGGCTTACTATGAGAACTATTACACCATTCACATCCTGCCTGCTGGAGAACCCGTTCTCTGTTCCTGGGGAAAGGCCTCCCTGTATTTCCTGCAGATCGAAATTCCGCCTTCCTATCTGGAGCACATCGCACGTGAATCGGGACTGCTGAAGGAAGGGTATATTCAGTTGGAACTGAAGTATTATGTCAAGGACCCCAAGCTGCTGCAATTAGGACTCTGGTTGCTTGAAGAGCTGCAGAATGGAGGCAGACAAGGAAAGATATATAGTGATTCACTCTCCAATATGCTCATCCTGCATCTCCTGAACCATTATTCTCAGGTATGCACGAACAGCACTCCCTCCAGAATGACGGCCAATCAGGAAATTTATCAGTCCATAGAATATATGAAAGAAAATTTGGAGGCGGAGCTCTCCATCCAGGAGCTTGCTGACAAGGCTGTCCTTAGCCTGTCCCATTATATTCGGCTGTTCAAACAGCAGACGGGGCATACACCGCATCATTATCTGATTCGCCTGCGGATTGAACATTCCAAGCTGCTGATCAGCAAGGGAGAGTACGGGCTGAAGGAAATTGCCGACCGTGCCGGTTTTTCCGATCAGGGTCACTTCACAAGAATGTTCAAGCGGATCGCTGGAACGACGCCCAAACAGTATATGAACGAGGTTTCTTCGAACCGGATCATTCTAAAATGATTGTTTTGTTCAATAAAAACCGCATTTTGTCCAACAGACGTGCTTGGCCTGAAAGCTACAATTAGTTTAAGCCGATCGGGCAGTGAATCCCGCTGGCTAAAACGGGGGTCACTGCTTCTATAATGGACGAACCATTATTGGAGCAGACCTACAATTCAGGAGGCGTTAATATCATGAAACTGAGAAAAGTGTCAGGCTGGGTCTGTGCGGGAATGTTAAGTGCAGGTTCTCTTACATCAGGAGCATGGGCGGTGCCCGTATCGGCCGAAGCTGCGGAAAATGCGGTATATGCTGCACAGGCCGCCGAATCTTGGCATGAGGTGTCCAAGCAAACCTTTTGGCTAACGGATGCCTTTGAGCGCGGACAAGGGGTCACAACAGATGGAAACTCATGGATTTTCAACTCGCAGCTTGGTTTATTAAAGACGGCACTGGACGGAAAGACGGTTCAGAAACGAAATGCGGCAGCAATCCCGGCTGAGATAGCAGTGCAGGGCGGTGACCACATTGGTGACATTTCCTATTACAACGGGTTGATTTATGCTCCTATTGAAGATAGCAAGAAATACGAACATCCCTACATTGCTGTCTATAATGCCTCCACACTTCAATATACCGGAACCTCCTATGCGCTTCCGCTGAACCTTCATCCCGGTGGTGTGCCATGGGTAGCCGTAGATGCCGATCGCGGTCAGGTCTATACGGCCCAGTGGAACAATGCCCCGGTGCTGAATGTGTTTCGACTCAGTGACATGTCCCTCATCAAAACCGTACCGCTTAGTCAGACGATTGATCGTATTCAAGGCGCAGAGATATATAATGGTGCGCTGTATGCCTCCTCCGATAATAATTCCAAGAAATCCGTCTACCGGATTGATCCGGATACCGGAGCTGTCACGCTGGCCTTTGACCGGAACCTCGGAAGTAGTAATGAAGCGCAAGGCATCACTGTACTTCCAACAGCCGAAGGTGCTGTCCTGCATATCCTTGATGTAGACTCCAACCGTGTAAGCATGAATTTCAGACATTATGCATTTTAAACAGAGCCAACAGGAACGCTCTGCACATATGAGGGGAGAAAACAAATGCTAAAGCAGGGGAAAATGGCGCTGATTGCGCTGGGGTTAACGTTAATGCTGGTCGGGTGCGGTCAGGGAGGGGGTAATGCAGCTGATACCAAGGCGGGTACAGGTACAACGGCTTCAACAGCTGATGCAAACACCACTTTGGATCAGACTCCCAAGGAGCCGGTTGAAATTTCGTTCTATTACCCGGTTAACGTAGGTGGGCCACTTACAAAGGTTATTGACGGGATGAGCGCATCTTTTATGGAAAAATTTCCGGATATTAAGGTTAAACCGGTCTATACCGGAAACTACGGAGATAATACGATCAAAATTCAGGCAGGTGTACAGGCCAAGCAGCCGCCAGATGTGGCTGTTATGATGTCGACTGAGCTGTACAGCATGATGGACACGGACGCGATTATTCCTCTGGATGATTTTATCGCCAAGGATGCGGAATATAACAAGGATGATTTCTATCCGGCCTTTGTGGAGGATACCCAAGCGGATGGACATACGTACGTGTACCGTTCCAGCGAAGCACAATTATTTTGTATTACAACAAAGATATGTTCAAAGCTGCTGGTCTGGACCCGAATAAGCCGCCGACAAACTGGGATGAGCTGGTGGAATATGCCGGGAAGCTGAATCGTGATGGACATACAGGGCTGGAGATTCCGGGGAATGATGACTCCTACTGGATGTTCCAGATGCTTGCCCGCCAAAATGCGAGCGACTCCAAGCAGAGCATTATGGGGGACGACGGCAGGAAGGCCAATTTCAATACGCCAGAGAACGTCGAAGCTCTGCAATTCTGGCTTGACTTGTCCCATAAGTACAAGGTAATGCCGGAAGGGGTTATTGATTGGGCGGCTACGCCAACCGATTTTATTGAAGGCAAAACGGCTATGATGATGCACACCAGCGGCAACTTGACGAACGTGAAAACCAACGCCAAATTCGATTTTGGTGTAGCCTTCGCACCAGCCAATAAGCAATACGGATCGCCTACGGGCGGGGGGAATATGTATATTTTCAAAGATACCACACCGGAGAAACAGGCAGCGGCTTGGGAATTTGCCAAGTATATGACTGCTCCGGAACAGGCTGCACTGTTCAGTTCTTCATCCGGCTATGTCGGGGTTCGCAAATCCACCTACGATACGGAAGCCATGAAGGCGTACACAGATGGATTCCCGCAGGCACTCGTGGCCCGCGACCAGTTGCAGTATGCGTTCCGGGAGTTATCCACGCATAATCACGGCAAGGTGTCCTCCGCACTGACCAACCAGATTCAATCCGCGCTGGCTGGCAAAATCGATGCGGCCGGTGCATTGAAGGCCGCACAAGAAGAAGCGGATCGTGTGCTCGCTCCTTTTAACAAATAAAGCTGCTGAATTAGAACCTTCCTCAGTTATGATCCTGGCGGGAAGCCATTACAGTACTTCCCGCCGATATTTCTTTCCGCAGTTGCAGGGATGTAAGGCGCAGATTGTACAAGGAGGAAAATCGTGCATGAATACCCGCTGGAACGAAAAGCTTAGGCGGAACGGGTTTGGGTGGGGACTTGTGTTACCATCCCTTCTGTTTCTTGGCATGTTCACCTATTATCCAATGCTTAAATCGGCATGGCTCAGTCTATTTGAGCATAATTTGGCCGTTCGTACGCCCGTATTCGTAGGAATGGACAACTATAAGGCATTGCTGCATGATCCTATTTTTGTTGAAGTGTTTCGAAATAACATCTGGTTTGCGGTCGGTACGGTTCCCGTCTCGATGGCGCTGGCCTTTGTAATGGCGTTGTTCGCAGATAAAGCGATCCGGGGCAAAGGTCTGGTCCGTATTGCTTTTTTCTACCCGAATATGATTCCAATGATCGCCGCTGCGAGCATTTGGCTGTTTCTTTATATGCCTCAGTTTGGTTTGTTTGCCCGGTTTGCTTCCTGGTTCACAGGAAGCGAGGTTAATCTGCTTGGCAATCCGGATACGGTGCTTGGCTCTCTGATTGTGATGACTGTCTGGAAGGAAGCCGGATATTTCATGATCTTTTATCTGGCTGGCCTGCAGCAAATTCCGAAAGATCTTTACGAGTCGGCTTCGGTAGACGGGATTGGCGTGTGGACGCAGCAGCTGCGGATCACCATTCCATTGACGATGCCCACAACGTTGTTTGTCACCGTCGTCGCGATTACGAACGCCTTCAAATGGGTGGATCATCTGTGGATGATGACCAAGGGAGGGCCGGATCATGCCAGCAGCCTGCTTCTATATTATATCTATGAGACGACTTTTAGTTTCAATGACCAAGGGATGGCGGCGGCAATGACCGTGGTAATGATCGTTCTGCTTCTTGTCATATCCTGCTTCCAGTTTGCGGGATGGGAACGCAAAATTCATTATCAGTAGAAGGTGAAAGGGGATAGGAATCATGAAAAATGCTGCCGAGCTGTCCTTGTCCGCTACATTGCGGCCAGAAAAGGCCAAGCAGTCGCTGAACCGGAAGTTTCGATCCGCAAAGCGCCGCCGGATGGCCGGACAAGCGTTGTGGCATGCAATTATGCTGTTGTTTGCTGCCGCTTGGCTGATTCCGCTAATGTGGATGCTGCGCAATGCCTTTCTTCCAAAGGATGCGTCCATTGGCGCAGGTTGGTCCTGGGATTTTACGCTGGATAATTTCAGTCGGGTCTGGCAAGGGGCACCGTTCGGACAATACATGTGGAATACTCTACTTGTAACCTCTGGAATATTTGCAGTTCAGATTGTTACATTAACCCTGGCCGCATATGCGTTTGCCCGCGTTGCTTTTGTTGGGCGCCAGTTTGTCTTTATGCTCTTTCTCGTCCAGATAATGGTCCCATCGGATGTACTCATTTTCTCCAACTACCAAATCATTAACGAGTTGGTACTGCTGGATACAAAGATCGGTATTATGCTGCCTTATTTTGCTTCTGCGTTTGGCGTTTTCCTGTTAAGGCAGGCCTTTAAGCAGCTTCCGTACGAACTGGATGAGGCTGCGCGTGTAGAGGGCTGCTCTTCACTAGGCATTTTGCTGCGTATTTATATGCCGCTGTCGAGGCCCGTCTATCTTTCGTTTGCGATCGTTTCCATCAGCTTTCACTGGAACGATTTTCTTTGGCCGCTTATTGTGACGAATTCCCCGGAAAATCGTCTGCTGACTGTAGGACTGGCGATGTTTGCCAAATCAACCGAAGCAGGTGCTCAGTGGACGGATGTCAGCGCAGCAACCCTGATTGTAACGGCGCCGATGCTGATTGGCTTTCTGTTGTTCCAACGGCAGTTTATCAGTAGCTTTATGCATTCAGGCATCAAAGGATAAGGGAGATTATGATAATGAGACTGATTGTAATGGGCGATTTGCACTATTCTAGCGAGTTGATAGAGGCGGATGATCAGATGATTGAGGCCAGAGAGGCTTTCTATACCGGTTATCTGTCAGAGTTTTTGGCATTCTCCGCTGACTATCATCTGTCTATTGGTGATCTGACACATGCCGGCGAACCCTCGGAGTTCGATTTTATTATGAGCAAGGTTAAAAGTGAGCTATCGCAAGGTGAATTTTTATATGCGTTTGGCAATCATGACACGCATACCTGTTCCAAGGTCGATCTTCAGGCAAGGACGGGACAGCATCGCTATCTGGCCATTGAAGAAGAGGAGGCAGTGCTGCTAGTACTAGACACTGCGCGTGAGAATCCCGACCATTGGGGCGGTATGATCGATGAAGAGCAACTGAACTGGCTGCGCGAACAGATGAACAGGTACGGACAGAAGCCGCTGCTCGTGTTCGCCCATCATCCGGTATACGCTACAACGGCCAGATCCACGGAGCCGATGATGTCTCTTGATGCAGCACTCGATATCTGGTCGATACTGAATGAACATCAGGGACCGGGCGTTTTCTTTAACGGACATAATCATGTTCAGTCTGTCTTCCAACGTGATCATTGGCATTTCGTACAATTGGCAGCCGTAACGGATATCCCTGCGGTGCTGCTCGTGAACCTACAGGAGCAGCAGTTGAGCATCAATACTATTTTGCTGAAGGGGACACCGTATCAGGAGCTGGCAAACATTTTTGTCAAAGGCATGTATGATTATGAACCGCATCCTGATGCCAAAGGCGACGGCCATTCGGCAGAACTGATTGTGTCACTATCCTCTCAGAAGAAAGGGATGACGCGATGACCCGCAGGCGGGTAAGGCTGGCTATAGTCGGAGGCAACCGGGGGGCAAGCTTTCTGAATGCCTTGCATTCTCTGGCTGATCGTATTGATCTGACGGCTACTTGTGATTTGAATGAACTGGTTCTGGAGCAATGGAAAGGGATTTTTCCGGGGATCAGAACGTATAGCGATTATTCGGAAATGCTGCAGGACGCTTCTATTGATGCCGTCTTTGTAATTAGCCCCATGCATATGCATGCTCGACATTCCATTGATGCACTGAACGCAGGCAAGCATGTGTTAAGTGAGGTGATTGCTGTGCAGTCGCTTGAGGAAGCCTGGGAATTGGTCGAGACGGTGGAGCGCACAGGTTTGAAATATATGATGTCAGAAAACTATTGTTTCTCCAGGTCCAATCTTACGGTTAATTACATGGCGCAACAAGGGTTATTCGGGGAGATTACCCATGTTGAGGGTGGCTATATTCATGATTTACGTCATCTGATTCATCATCCGGACGGCTCACTTACTTGGCGAGGACAGCTCCACCAAAATTATAACGGGGTCAATTATCCGACGCATTCGATTGGGCCTGCCGCGCAGTGGATCGGGCTGAATAAACCGGGAGGAGATCGGCTTAAAAGCATCTCGACGCAAGTTTCCAAACCGAGGGCGTTGCAGAATTATTTTAGCGAGCAGTTTGGCAAGGACCATCCTGCTGCCCGTGAAGGTTACTGGAGTCAAGGGGATTCAGCCGTCGCCGCGCTGGTGACCGAGAATGGCGTTCTGATTACGCTGCGTATCGACTGGGTCTCCGTCCGGCCGCATAATAAAACTCATTACATGCTAGAGGGAACTAGGGGAGCCTACTTGTCCGCGCGTCATCCCTATGAGGAAGATCTCGTATGGCTGCAGAACCGCTCTCCGGTAAACGGAGAGGATGGCTCAGAAGTATGGGAGAAAATGTCCTGTTATCAGCCTGAATATGATCATCCCAAATGGAAGCAGTGGGGTCACTTAGCGGCGGGCACGAAGCATGGTGGGGGCGATTTTCTGGTGCTGGAGGAATTCATCTCGGCGATTCAGGAAAACCGCAGCCCGCTGGTTGATGTGTATGATGCCGTGACCTGGAGCGCGGTCTTTTTCCTCTCGATGCAATCCGTGAAGCAGGGCGGGAACATGGTTTCCTTTCCAAACTTTAGAGTAAAGGCAGGCTTTACAGGATGAGGGATGAACGCTCCAAGCTGGTCATGAAAAAGGATACTTTGGCAGATCTGCCGCAGCTGGACATACCGGAAGGCTACAGCTTGAGATCGTTTCAATCCGGTGATGTAACGGAATGGGAGCATGTGATCCGAATTTCTTTTGCCAGGGAGATTGCCTTCGGCGACAAGATCGGATTTCAGCCGCCGTTTTTGCCCGAGAAGATTCTGTTTCTCTGTTATCAGGGGCTTGCCGTTGCCACTGCTGTAGCATGGGAGAAAGAGGACAGGGATATCGACTGTGGATATCTGCATATGGTGGGTGCTCTGCCGGGGCACTCCGGGAAAGGGCTTGGATATACCATTGCACTAGCGGCCTTGCACCGAATGAGAGATGAGGGGAAGCAAGCGGCCCTGCTTGAGACGGATGACTTCAGGCTCCCTGCAATTGCAATCTATCTCCGATTGGGATTTGTTCCATTATTCATGGAGGATGGACACAGTGGCCGTTGGGAAAAGGTATTCAACGAACTGATGCGTTAACTTGGCATTCAGAAAGGTTTTTGTCATTTACGTATTGCCCCCGAACGGAGTTATTAGGCGGTACTGTTATTCGCTCAAGCCTTGTGCCAGCTAAATCATTTCACCGTATATCCACTAGTGCTTCGCGGCTGGTGGATTTTTTGTATAGCAGTTACCTGTTGCGAAAACGCTGACCCGCCAAAGACGTGTAACATGATTTTGTGCACTGAATCCGCTTCCTTACATTCCTTGTTGTATTTCTGTGGCACATCTCGTACAATTTGGTGAAGTAATTCTGCATTGCGTTAATGTGGATGTGAAAAGGGGAGAATCGTTTGGAATCAAAGCAACTATCTAGAGGGCTAAAGCCCCGCCATGTAGAGCTGATTGCACTCGGAGGTACAATCGGGGTCGGATTGTTCATGGGATCGGCAAGTACGATCAAATGGGCAGGTCCTTCGGTGCTGCTGGCCTATTTGCTGGCCGGGATCATTATCTTTTTTGTCATGCGTATTATGGGGGAAATGTTGATTCAGGAGCCTGTCACCGGTTCATTTGCCACATTTGCTCATAAGTATATCAGTCCACTCGCCGGGTTCCTGACTGCCTGGAGTTACTGGTTCCTCTGGGTAACGGTTGGTATGGCAGAAGTCACCGCGATTGGGATTTATGTAGGCTACTGGTTCCCGGATATTCCACAATGGCTGCCTGCTTTGGCTGGGGTGCTTATTATTGCAGCAGCGAATCTGGCAGCGGTAAAGTACTATGGTGAATTCGAATTCTGGTTTGCACTGATCAAGGTGACGGCGATTGTCTTCATGATCGTGATCGGAACCGGACTGATCTTCTTCGGCTGGGGGAATGGAGGACAGCCCATTGGGCTATCGAATCTGGTGAGCCATGGCGGATTTTTCCCAGGAGGGATCAAAGGTTTCCTCTTTGCCCTGTGTATCGTAACGGCTGCTTACCAGGGTGTCGAAATGGTAGGGATTACGGCAGGTGAAGCAGAAAATCCGAAGATCACGCTGCGTAAAGCGATCAAAAACATCGTGTGGCGTATTCTCATTTTTTACGTTGGGGCCATTTTTGTCATCGTGACATTGTATCCTTGGAATGAAGTGGGAGAGACGGGAAGTCCGTTTGTACTGACGTTTGCCAAAGTCGGGATTGTCGCTGCTGCGGGAATTATCAACTTTGTCGTGCTTACCGCCGCGATGTCGGGATGTAACAGTGGGATCTATAGTGCAGGACGTATGCTTTACACGCTTGCGGAGAATGGACAGGCACCGGCCTTTTTCAAAAAGCTGTCCAAAGGCGGGGTTCCCCGCAACAGTATTATCATTACGATTTCCTTGCTGCTGGTGGGTGTGGTACTCAACTATCTGATGCCGGACTCCAAACTGTTCCTGTACATCTACAGCGCAAGTGTTCTTCCGGGGATGGTTCCGTGGTTCGCGCTGGCTTTCAGTCAGTTCCGATTCAGAAAGCGTTGGGGCAATGAGATGGGAGATCACAATTTTAAATCCAAATGGTTCCCAATCAGCAACTATATCATCATAGTATATCTGACGCTTGTCATTATCGGTATGGCATTTAACCCTGATACGCGGTTACCCCTCATTGTTGGGGCTACATTTATGGCGATCGTTGTGATCGGATATTTCGTATTTGGCATAGGAAAAAGACAGCGGGTAGATGAAGGCGAAGATCACTAACTTATATATTATAAAACCGTTGGTGTTAATATGTTTAGAAGTTGTGCCTGAATTTTACACCGGAACGGAGAGGGCAGAACCAATCTGAAGAAGCGAAGCGTGCGCCTTTATCCCCGGATTTTCCCTTTTTAAAAAGGTGAATCAAAAAATCTGGGGATAAGAGCGATCGGAAGATGGTACTGCACTCGTAGTGGCAAGGTTAGTCAACTTAATATCTTAATATCATACGTGCATTCCTTGAATACATGGGAGAACCTTCGGGAGATCCAGTGTCATACAGGGAGTGCATTTTTTTTGTTTTCAAAATTCATGCTTGAATCTCCTGTAACTGGAGGTTTTATGATTGGAAATAGAAGAGCTGCTGCACGATATATTTTAATTTCAATTGTGTCAGAGAAGGGGGCAAGGAGTAATGAGAACACTGGAATGGATTTATCTTATTTTCAATGTAGTAATGCTGGTGTGGTTGATTGGGGGCCGAAACAAACCTCGGAAAATGGTGTGGGGAGGATGGGTCATATCGGTTGTATTATTGCTGGTACATGGGGTGATTGAGGGATTGCGTTGGCCCATGATTCCGGCGTATTTGCTCACACTGGTTCCACTGATTGTGTTAATCGCTAAAAGGTCAAAATCAGCCGTTATGCGGAAATTCGGACGTGTTCAAATTATCGGAACATCGCTGTTAGTATTGGTGTACGCTGCCGTGACGCTGGGGCTACCACTTCTGTTTCCGGTATTTTCGTTTGATAAACCTACAGGACCTTACGGAATGGGTACGGTATCCTACGATTGGACGGATGAGAGCCGGGAGGAATTGCTGACGAGTACTGCCGGAGACAAACGGGAACTGATGGTGCAGATCTGGTATCCAACGGATAAAGACACCAAGGGAACAACGGCTCCTTATGTGAATGATCCGAAAGTGTATGCAACAGCTTTTAATGATGTGCTGAAGCTGCCAAAGCTTTTATTTTCAAGCCTGAGTCAAGTCAAAACCCATGCTATTCAGGAGGCATCATTGTCTGATGCGGAAGCCAAGTATCCGGTCATTCTTTTCTCTCATGGCCTACATGGATATGAAAACCAAAATACGTTCCAGGTGGAGCAACTGGTCAGCCAAGGTTATATTGTTGTGGGCATTAATCATACGTACAGCAGTCTGGTCTCGGTATTTCCGGATGGGCGTGTGTCGCAATTTGAATCGGAGGGCAAGGAAGGATTCGATCAACTGCAGTTCAGTTATATGGACAAGCTCAACCAGACATGGGTGAAGGATGTGCAATTTGTGCTGGATCAAGTGGAGAAACTGTCTGCCAATGACGCAAACGGGCGTTTTAACGGTCATCTGGATCTGGACAACATCGGCATGTTTGGACATTCATTTGGCGGGGCAACAACCGTACAGATGCTGATGGATGATCCTCGTGTCAAAGCAGGTATGAACATGGATGGCGTATTGTTTGGAGAGAAGCGTATTCCTGCTGAAGGTGTAGGCAAACCGTTTCTCATGATGAGCGCGGACACAACCGTTGCAGGTACAAGTGTCATGAGTGACGATGAGATTGCAGCTATGGGCACGACTCGTCCGGAAGCTGAGAAATACTACGAAGAAGTGTATGCACGTTATGAACCGGTGACCGCGGGAGGGAACTACTGGATGGAGCTGAGTAATACCAAACATTTAAGCTTCTCGGACCTCTATCTGATATCTCCCATTCTGGAATGGTCACAGGGTGTAGATGCAAGAGGAGCTCACCAAATCGTAAATGATACAACAATCGACTTCTTTAACCACTATCTGAAAGGGCAACCGCTCCAGTTGGACAGTGAAGTGGGAGAACACACATCCTATTCATTGAAAAAAGGTTGAATGTAAAAATGGAAGAGGACTGGAATTCAGACTTCTTCCATTTGTTTTAACCGCAGTCGCATGCCTTCCTGCAACAGATTAATGCCGTCCACGATCTCGCTCCATTCAGGATTCACGATCTTGCAGAGCTTGTTAAAACGAAGGATGCGCTCTGTTACGGAGTCGAGCATATATCGAGCTTGTTTGCGAAAAAATGCTTCCGGATCTCCAGCATGTTCAATACTGGCGTACATCATCACAAAATCCCACACCATGCTCTCCACTGCAGGGCTATCTAACGGCCAACGTTTGTCTAGAGCTTCGGTGGCACGAATGCGGATGGTCTCCATTTTTTTCACCCAGGCATCTGCTTCAATCTGTGGATGATTCGCCATGGTGAAGAAGGGAAGTTCGAAACGGGCCAGATCAGCGATATAGGCCGGATCGTTAATGATATCCTGGATTTCCTTCCATGCAAGTGTTTGCTGGGCAGACAGCTTTGTATCTTTCATCATGTATTTATCGAAAAAATGCAGAAACGAAACTCTCCATTCGTGGGGGATTTCGTCCAGCAGGTGAGATTCTTCCATTTTGGCGGAGATGAATTGTTTTCTTTTTTGAGCATTGGCGGTCAGCGAATGTACCAGGCTTGAAACATAGGTAAGAGACTGTCCGGAATGAAGCGTATCTTCCACTTCCTGCTGTTTGGCTTGATGCAGAATGGAGAGCATGGAATTCATGGTCCCGATCTGAGTTTCCAGGGCTTCAATTTGTAGATCCAGCGCCTGTGACACGCCAAGTTCACCGGACATCAGCTTGCGAATATCCGATATGCCAAAATTCAAATAGCGTAGCGTTGTGATAAGTTCCAGCCGCCATACGTCTTGCGGTGTATAAAGACGGTGACCACCTTCTGTATGAAAAGAGGGCCGGAGCAACTTGATTTCATCGTAATAACGTATCGTTTTGACAGTCGAGCCGATCATTTTGGCAGCTTCACCGATCGAATATGTATCTTTGCTTTGATTCAATAAAATCACCTCAGGATCTATTATACAACCTCCAGTTACAGGAGATTCAAAGTCGGAAGGTTTGCCATGGAAATGTTCAGAGCCAGTTTAAATTCCACCCATCTCGGTTACAAAGGAAAGAGTGCAACTTTTATGAAAACAACATAATAAATAAAATAAATCCGAGGAGGAATTGTACATGGCTAATCAAGACCAGCACACCATGCAAGATCCGACGACACAATATCCGAAGGCAACATCAGATTGGAAGCAGCAGCAGAAGGAGCCCGGGCTTCAACGTGAAATGACTCCTGTACCTGATGCAGGTGAAAAAAGCTATAAAGGCAGCGGCCGTCTGACCGGACGTAAAGCTGTTGTAACCGGAGCAGACAGCGGTATTGGTCGGGCAGCCGCCATCGCTTTTGCTCGTGAAGGTGCGGATGTCGTTCTGGCTTACCTTCCCGAGGAAGAAGCCGATGCGAAGGAAGTGGTCAAGCTGATCGAAGAAGCAGGCCGCAAGGCTGTTGCGATTCCAGGTGACCTCAAGGATGAGAAATACTGCGAAGAACTCATTGAATCTGCTGTAAAAGAGCTCGGTGGGATCGATATCCTCGCCAACGTGGCAGGTAAACAGCAGTTTGTTGAGCAGATCGCCGACCTGACTACAGAACAATTTGATGCGACATTCAAAACCAATGTCTATTCAATGTTCTGGCTCTGTAAAGCAGCTGTGAAACACATGAAGCCAGGCAGCTCCATCATTAACACGTCTTCTATTCAGGCATATAAGCCATCTCCAATCCTGTTGGATTATGCGACAACAAAGGCTGCAATCAACACCTTCAGCAAAGCGCTGGCCCAGCAAGTCGGCAGCAAAGGCATCCGTGTGAACGTTGTCGCACCAGGTCCGGTATGGACGCCGCTTCAGGTGGTCGGTGGACAGCCCGTAGAGAAGCTTGCTGATTTTGGATCTAATACTCCGCTTGGTCGTGCAGGGCAGCCTGCGGAAATGGCGCCAGCGTTTGTGTTCCTGGCGAGTCAGGAATCGAGCTATGTGAGCGGTGAAACGCTGAACGCCAATGGCGGTACAGTTAGTCCGTAATATAGGGATAGAGAAGGTACTACGTCTAGAAAGGGCGGAGTACCTTTTTTTATTCATAAAAGTTTAATAAATGTTAACTAACTACTATAAATTTAATTAGTATTTGGAAGTTGCAGGAAAACGATTAGTAAATGATAATTCCTTCTGGTACAATGCATGATAAAACGAAAAATGGAGTGGATCGGATGACGCCAGAACAGATTGTCAGAACTTTTTTTGAAGAAGTGCGCTCGGGTCGCAATCTTGATTATGCCAATACACTAATGGCCGAGCAGGTACTGGCTCACCAGGTGATCTCAGAAGAGGAAGTGACAGTCACAAGAACGCCCTCCGTCTATGCGGATCATGTGAGGGAAATGATTGAGGCGTACGGAGATTTTTCGCTGCAGATTCAGGAGTTGCTTGCACAGGGGGATAAAGTATATGTACGCTGGAGACAAGTGGGTACTCATGTTGGAGAAGTGGATGGATATGCGCCGACCAACCTGCCCGTGATTGAAATGGCGAGTGCGGTATATCGAGTGGAGAATGAGAGAATTGCAGAATACTGGATTCAGATCGACAGGCTGGGGATCGAAAAACAATTGGAGCGCAATCAGAGCTGATAACCAGCTCTTTCACAGGAGAGATTTCTTAAACTGTATAATACAGAGATATAGCAGGTGGAGGTGACATCATAAAACACATCACAAAAATGGCAATGGCTGTTCTAGCCGCCACCGCGATCATTACTACAGTAATAACAACAGCATCAATGAATAATGAAACAGTTGTCACTACATCCACGACATTATCAGTAATTAATAATGAGGAGCTCGCAGGTACTGCGACTACGAAACAGTTTAATATCCCGGTGGGATTTGAATATGTGAAGGTGAGCTTTAAAAACACAGGTTCGAAAGTGTTTACGTTCACGATCAACCAAGGATCTACTGATGGAACCGCAAAAATGTCTTATACTGTCCCAGCAGATGGTAAAGAGCATACTTATTGGAGTGACCAAGCTTGGTCAACGGGTTGGTTTTATGTGAGCATGTCTTCTGCACAAGGGATGTCCGGCAAATTGAGTGTGCGTTTGGGTACAGACCTCAATAAATTGACAAGTTTGTAAAAGCCATCGGTTCATGCTGGTAGAGTGATTGTAGAAAAGCCTAAGCTTTCTTAATCCTATACCAGTATGTATAGATTTCCGAGAATCCAAGTTTGGCATATAGTTTTATTGCGGGAGCATTATTAGCAACTACTTGCAGGTAACTGGAGGTAGCGCCATTCTCTTTTCCCCAATGTAATAGATGAAGGATCATCTGCTCGGCCAATCCCCGATTCCGAAAGTTAGCGTCCGTAATGATGTCATACAACCCAATATAGCCTCGTTCCACCACACCGAATCCACAAGCAACGACTTGTCCGTCGATGAACAGCGAGATGAAACCTGTGCGCGTACGGATGTTGGTCAACATTTGTTCCATCGTTCCCCGATGCAGATCACTTAGCTGATTCAGTCTGCAAAAGTGATCCAGCCACTCTCCGGTTAACTGTTCGTCCATTTTTACATCAGCGTGCTCGGGCTCCTTAATGGTTGACAGGCTTCGAGTCTGGACCTGGCTCAGATCCACAACATCATACCCCTTTTCATGCAAAAGCTGGTCGAGATGATCCGGCTGGATAAACGGTGTAATCTTAAATATGGTACTTAACTGATTGTTAGCGTAGATTCGCTCGCACTGCTCGATCTTTTCATGCACATCCATAGTAGAGTAGTGAAGAGGTTGAATGGAGTTGGCGCGCTTCGTATATCCCTGTGCAAAACGCAGTACCCATCCGTCAAAAAGCAAGGTGGATAAGGGCTGCCAATGGTTGAGGGATAGTTCCTCAATCGTTTTGTAATCCGGATTCGATCTAGGGGTCATATCTATCCTCCTATCTTATGATTTTATAATAATACATATTAATGAATAAAAATTCAATATAAAATATGTAATAGCGCTGAACATTATGCATAGAGTTACTGAATAGGTTACAATCTGAATGAATAAATCCCAATTTTGACATTGAAATATCGGAAGAAGTGGAGCAGGTTATGCTAACTATTGAAATAAACAATCACATCATTAACTGTCACATCGAATATGGGAAACGGAAGAAAGCTTCCATTACGATGGATTTACCCTATATGGTCACAATCAAGGCTCCCAATGGTACGAGCGAAGACATGATTCGGAAGCTTGTTGCGCAGCATGGGGAAGTCATTTTGACCAAATCAGCTCTGATGCAGCAGGCGTTGGATGGTCCTCAAGCGAAAGAATATGAAGAGGAAGGTAAAGGGAAATTTCTGCTCTTTGGCAAAGAACATGCGCTGCATGAGTTAATTGACGTAGAGGGACGTTCGGAAGAGGATTTGCGTGCGAATCTGAAGAAGTTTTATTTTGCCGAGTGTAAAAGAATAATCGGGGAGCGCATCGTCCGTTACCAGCAGGAGTTGAAGGTGAAGCCGAAGTCTGTGGATATCGTAGAATCGGCGACCAAGTGGGGAAGCTGCAGTTGGGATAAAAAGCTGACGTTTAACTACCGTTTGGCGATGGCTCCACTAGAGGTGATTGATTACGTGATCATTCATGAGTTATGCCACATCCATCATATGAATCATGATCGTTCGTTCTGGCGCCGTGTGGGCAGTATTATGCCCGACTACAAAGCCAAGGAGGATTATCTGATGCGAAATGGCCGAGCCATGACGTTGTGAAAAATGCCCATACCACGAATGGACGTGGTGGAAGGAGTTCAAGATGTCAGAGAGTACCTCTTTTGATGTGTTGGTAGATGAATATATCTCCCAATTTCCTTCGGATGTACAGGTCAAATTACAATCATTAAGACAGGTTATTCGCGATTCCGCTCCCAATGCCGTGGAGAAGATCAGTTACAAGATGCCAACGTATGCAGAGCACGGGAACTTGGTTCATTTTGCAGCGTACTCCAAGCATATCGGATTTTACCCAGGTGCCAGTGGGATCGAAGCGTTTAAGGAAGAACTCTCACGGTATAAAGGAGCCAAAGGATCGGTGCAATTCCCCTTGGATCAACCATTGCCAGAAGATTTGATCCGCCGGATCGTGGAATTTCGGGTGCAGGTCAATGTGGAGAAGGCTAAGGAAAAGAAGCGAAAGAAGTAGTGGATGGTACCGTAAATATATGCATGAATATAAGAGAATGTACGATGATTAACACGGTTTATATGTGACTTCAAAGATTTGAGTATGGTATAATTAGAGCAGATTAGACGTAAAATGCAAAGAGAGCCGTGCTGGTAACACGACTTCTCTGAGCAATAGCCGCTTTTAAGGGCGGTGGGCTTCGCGGTAACATAAGGGCACGATGAATTAGACCGCATTCCTTGCTAGGGGGGCGGTCTATTTGCGTTTATCGGACAGAATGGCAACGATGAGCGTACCAAAGGTAAGCATCAGCATGATTGCTTCAAAAACTGTCATAGGGCATCCCTCCCTTCATGGCGAGGTAGCCGACCTTAAGCCTATTCTATTGCTTTGTGATTATAGCATATTTTGTAAGAAGCTATGGCGTCAGAATCTTTGTATATGTAACTCGCTCATTAGTTGCAGGGCATCCCGAAACCCTTGTAAATAAATCTCTCTTTCCAGAAGTGTTTGCATAGAAAGTTGAGTATCTTCATATAAAAAAATGGTCTGATTCAGATATTCAGGTAAAGCTTGACGGATGGTATGAAAATAATGATCAGATTCTTCAGATAGTTGGGTATAATCAGGCTGCGTGTGAGACAAATTGTTGTATAATAACTCTAAGCGCGTTCGGATTAACGGTTCTGCCAAAGATTCCAGAGATTCTATCATGCATTCTCCTACTTTCTATGAATTGAACTATAGAGATTTAATAACTCATAGAGTTATGATAACTTAATTAGTTATTAACGTCAAGAGTTACTATATTTTATGTTAAGGGATGTTTTCAGATGATCAAATTCACTCTCGAACAAGTTCTGAAGGATAAGGGTATGTCTATGTATGCTTTGGCTAAAAAAACAGGAGTTCGTCCGAATACCATTGGACAATGGGTAACGGATAGCGGTTTTGAAGTCAAATCGATCACAATCGAAACCCTTGAGAAAATTTGTGTAGCACTGGAATGTCAGCCAGGCGACTTAATCAAGTATATTGACAAGAAGTGATGTTTAACAGGCAATATTAGGCTGAGGTGCACTTTTACAATCATGGGGTTATATCTGTTTGTTTGGAGGAGAACCTGTATGATTAAGATCCATTTATCTCGCATTATGGGAGAGAAAAGAATTAACATTGCCGATTTATCCCGACTAACCGGACTACATAGAAATGGGATTGCCAAATTATACAATGAGGAAACAGATGGCGTGAAGTTCGATACGCTGAATCGAATATGCGAGGCTTTGGATTGTGAGATCCAGGATATTATTGAGTTTATTAAGGATGAGAAGTGATCTTCAACGATTAGCTTAAAGCCCTATACTCTTTTAAAAAAATGGCTATGTTAAAATCTAATGTTGATTTGTGACCATAAGAAAACCGCCTTTGTGAAAAGGCGGTTTATTGAGCTATCGTTTCCCGTTAGTTGGATGGTTTATCTACGGAGACCAACTAGTGTAGAAGGAAATTAAACGAAAAACTATTATGATATTTGATTCTATTTACATTTCTTTATCAAGATCCACATTGAATGATGCTGTTAAAGGTTTTTGTCCAGAATCATTTGGTATCACTGTAATTTCCACAGTTAGATTTATAGAGTCAGGCAGATTAACTTGATCTATATTCCCAAATCCGACAAAGTAATAATGCTGTTCGTCTAATTCTATTAAGCCTCCATCTGTCGAGCCAGAAGATGAAATTAAATTTCCGTCATTATAAAGCTTACAAGAAACATTATACTCTTTCAAACTGAATCCATTCACTTCATACCCGACCTTTATTTGTCCTTCCGTGTATTCAGCATTTCGTAAATTAATAGTTCCTCTGATGTTTGTAATTATACATGTATGATGGAATCCGGTAGGACGCCCAAATTTTTTTGAAATAATCCCAACCTTTATTTCGCCTGGCACACTATATAATTGTCAGGAATTACAGATGCAACTATGGAGGCAAAAGATGGATTCAATTGGTAAAAACGGAAAAGAAGCGACGGAAGCGATTCGGAGCTATGTCAAACCGATTTTCGGTTTTGCGTTAAACCGGGTCAAGCAGCGGGCCGAGGCGGAGGATCTGGCTCAGGAGATTATGCTGCAGTTGTTGAAATCCTTCTCTGGGGTCCGGGACATTAGAAGCCTTGACGCTTACGTCTGGACGGTTGCCCGATACACTTGGGTGAATTGGTTGAAAAAGCGTGCGCACGCTCCCCAAGCGTTCGAAATCAACGGCATGTCCGAACTGTCTGCCGCCCCTTCCCGGGAGCCTCTTGACCGGCTGCTGGTAACCGAAGCTTACCGCGAGCTCCGCCGAGAAGTCGCGTTTCTGTCCGACATCCATCGCCGGATCGTGGTCATGCATTACTACGACGAGCTTAAAATCGGCGATATCGCGATTGCTCTGAACATTCCTGTAGGCACGGTGAAGTGGCATTTGAGCGAGGCTAAAAAGAAGTTACGGAAAGGGATGAAACGTATGCGTGCAACAGGAACTTTAAGTGTCAATCCGGTCAGCATGGGGGAAATGGGCCATTCCGGTTCGGCCGGCAGACTGGGCGAAACCAACGATTTTCTTGGACGCGCCTTGGCGCAAAATATCGTTTACGCGGCTTATCACAAGGCGCGTACCGTGCATCAAATCGCGGAGGAGCTCGGAATGCCGCCGTCTTTGCTGGAAGGCGAAGTCCGGCACTTGGCCGATTACAATTTCCTCATCCAAACCTCTCCCGGCAAATATCAAAGCAATACCATCGTCTGGGACCTCTTCGAGTTGGCCGTAGCCGGTCATCAATTCTGGCAAGATTGCGCCGCCGAAGTGGCCGATGTTCATTTTGACGCGTTAATGGAAGTTCGCCGGCAAGTTGAGGATAGCGGAGTGTACGTTCCGGACGGCGACTATAACTTCCTGCTCTGGACCTTGCTGCCCAAGAACGTCGAGGAGCAATCTTGGCGGAGCATGCCGGCGGGCGAAAACTTCGATGCGGTCGCACCAATGCGAAAGGACGGAGGTCAGTATATTGCCTATGCGGCGTTAAACCGGAGCCACAATGCCGATCCGGGTTTTGATTTGAGTAGTTACGTCACCTTCGGTCCGTCGCTCCGCTACGTCGAAGACACTCCCTTATACTTGTGGCAATTCAATACGTACTGGAGCGACCGCCAGATGGATTGGCGTTTCCTGGAATACCGGAATGTCGAGATTTGTCATGCGTTCCAACAAGGGGAACTGCCCGACAACGAAGAGAACGCCGAGCAATATTCGTTCCTGCTGGAGAAGGGGTACATCCGCAAGACGGAGGAGGGGTACAAGTTCAATGCGGTTTGGATCGACTCTCCGCAAACGTTGGATCGGTTGAACAAGGCAATGCCGGATTTGTCCGCTCTGTATGCGCCTGCTGTCGGCAAGCTCTACGACAAAATGCTCAAGCTGTTCCTGCAAAATCAGCCGAAGCATTTGGAGCCGCAGCTTGCATACATGGTGAGAGGCAACACCGGCGGAGGCCGGCTTGTCGCTTATATTTTGAAGCATTTGATCGATAACGGGAAGTTGAAACCGCCGTTGCCGCACCAGCAGAAGACGATTTCAACCTGGATGGGGCCGGTCAAGTAAGTCGGTTCGGAAATGTATACGAAGAATAGCCGTTCCCGGGCGGTGGCCAATTTTTAGTAAAACTCTTTCTTGTCCGCAACCAACCGTGAGAGGCCAGATGCTCCACTACTCAGCAGATCTCAGCAAAACTGCCCGTTAGTTGAACAAAGGCAGCCGATTAAATGATCGGCTGCCATCTTTGTATCTATTGAGTTAATGTTTTTACGTTAGCTTAACAAACTACTATAATAATTTAGACATATAATACTGATCGAAAAGTTTATCATTTATCAATAGAGAGTTTCTTTTTATTCCTTCTATCTCAAATCCCATTTTTTTATATAAAGATACTCCTGCTTCATTTTGAATGACCACTGTAAGTTCTAATCGTAAGATATTATGAGCTCTTGCCCATTCTTCTAACCTTTGAAATAGATTTGTTCCTATACCACGACCTGTGTACTCTTCTAAAATACCTATAACTAGGTATGCTGAATGCTTTGTTCTTCTTGTGTCTCCGCCAATGACTGCTATATATCCTACTAACTTTCCAGCTTGTTCTGCAACAAGTACTGTTGAATTACTCACTTTTTTCACTCGTTCCAGCCATTTACGTTGCTGTTCAGAAGAACCTTTTCTTTCTCCTGGTTCCATAAGCATATAATAAGCCTCGGTTTCAACTTCCTTCATAAGCAAATTAAAACTTTCAGCATCCTCAGGTTCTATCTCTCTGATAAACATCGAATCCCCCTTAATACACATATCCAATATTATACATCTTATTCAACTAACCTGCCCGTTAGTTGAATAAAAGCAGCCGATCACGTTGATCAGCTGCTTTCTTGGTCTTATTGAGCTTTTTTTTAGCGTAATCACCTTAAGTGACAAGGTCATCTTACCGTCTGGTAAACGAGACCAATGGCTCCAGAATCAAAGGTCTTATTTTCGATTAGCTTAAGATTGATCTTCTCCTTGAGGCCTTGGAATAATGGCAATCCCTTACCGATCAGGACGGGAGAAACCGTAATTTTATACTCATCAATTAAATCAAGCTGCATAAGGTGGTGTGCGAACCTAGGACTGCCGAGGATGACCATATCTTTGCCTGGCTGCTCTTTAAGGTTATTGATCTCTTCCTCGATATCTTCTTTCACGAGTCTTGAATTATTCCATTCGACTTTCTCCAACGTCGTGGAAAAAACGATTTTGGCTGTCTTTTCGATCCACTCAGCATGATCCCGTTCATGTTGCGAAGCTGACGGGTCCGAAGGCACAGATGGCCAGTAACTGTGCATCATCTGATAAGTCCCACGCCCCCAAATGACAGTGTCGGCGGTACTCAGAATTTCTTTCGCGTGTTTCTCCAAATCAGCATCGTAGGCAACCCAGCCAATGTCCATTTCACCATTCGGCCCTTCTACAAAACCGTCAAGCGATGCGTGAAGAAATAGAACGAGTTTTCTCATTTTCAGTTCTCCTTTGTGCATGAGGGATATCTAACTATGAACATATTTTTCTTATTCGATGAGGTATCCTCATATTCCTTGTTGTCTATATGAGCATTTTTAAGCACAAATCTGAATTCAGCCTTTTTTCAGGTACAGGCATTATACTATTCCCGAATCCTGTACTGGAAAAGGAGTTTTGGCATGTCTAAGGTGATCCATAAGTCGCTTTATCTCATTCTGCTTGTTTTTGTCGGCGTGTTTATCGTATCGTCCCTGTTTGTCCGGGCGCAGTACAACTACACCTTGTATGGGGATAATCCGATTCTGGGTACGCAGCAGTGGAGTATTTTTATCCCGGTAATTGCTTTGCTTCTGGTATCGGGTGTGGGGTTATACCGCCTTTGCCTGAAGCTTAACAAATACAGCCCAAAGGTTGTCATTCCGGTGGTGCTGCTATGTTCGCTGGCCATTCAAATCATCATTATCTTCGTGTTTCCACGAGTGCCTACGGATGATTCACAGACCGTGCTTTCACTCGCGATGAACATGCTTTACGATCTCGATTATTCTTCGTTTGAATCGGGCGGATATCTGCACATGTTCCCGTTCAACTTTTCTACCGTTTTGTATCTAAAGACATTGCTGTACCTGTTCCCGGATAATTATCTGGTAATCAAGCTGTTCAATATTTTGTTTGCAACGGTAACGACATTAATGATTTATCTCATTTATAAACAGTTAAATCATAAGTCCGCGGAACGTGATTACGGGGTTCTGATCTTTGCAGCCACGTATCTGCCATCCCTGTTCCTGAACAACCTGATCTATAACGATGTTATTGCTACGGCATTTCTGACGTCTTGTTTATACTTTTTGATTCGGTTTATACGTGCAAAGTCTTGGCGGACAATCGTCATTGCCGCCATTCTGCTCGCGATTGGCAACTACTTCCGAAGCATTGGCGTAATTGTGCTGATTGCTGCTATGTTAACCATCCTGCTAAATATGCGAAGTATTGGATTCAAGAAAGTGATTGTCTCCGTCTTCGTGCTGGCTACGTTGTTTAACGTCCCAGGGTGGACTCAGAATGCGGTATTAAAATCTTCGGGTGCTGTAAGTGAATCTGATGGGGAAAATTCGGCACCGGTCTATATGTGGTTGAACATGGGTATTAATCTGGAACGATTCGGCTTCTGGGACAACATGGAGAGCTACCAGATCTATCAAAGAGAAGCCAACTATAATAAAGCTGAAAGTACAGAACTGTACAAGCAGGAGATTGAACGCAAGCTTTCGGAAGCCAGCTTAAGTGACTTGGCCCAGATGTATTACAAAAAGATCATTTGGACCTGGACTGAAGGTACCTACCAAATGGATCGATATGGCATCGGTAATGAAAGCTCCTCGGGTATGGGAGGAGGAAGAGGTGGCGGAATTGCCGGCTCCTACAGTTATACCAATGCGGTAACAGACGTATTCAAGGGAGATTCCGTCTACCGGACGGGGGTGCTTTGGATCGTTTATGTCATGAATTTCATGATGTACTGTTTTATTTTCATTCGCTTGGTCGGTGGAATTCGTGGAAAGCGGTATGACGAAGTCTCTTTGATTCTGGTTATTCTCGGATTTATCGGGTTCTATATTCTGTGGGAGATTAAATCGAGGTATATCTATCCCGTATATCCGCTGCTGGTTGTATTGTCGTACATGGGATTTAAAGATGCGTATAACTTCATGTTTCATAGAAAACTTGGCTGGGAACGTTCTTCCCTGAGAAAAGGGTGATCCGTATGCGAAAAAATGGTTATCTCACATCGGCTATGCTCTTGCTGCTGACCTGCTCCGTTTTGCTCTCTGCTTGTGATGTTATTACTGCCCAGAACATTACGAATACCGGTTCTGCACAAGGCATAAACGGTGGCGGAATGATGAATGGCGGTGGCCCGGGTATGAATGGAGGAACACAGAGGGGCGGGGGGCAAGGGATGAATGGCAGAACAGGTGGTCAGGACAATATGCGGGGGATGATGAATGCCGATCTTACAGGCAGAGTGATCTCTGCCACAGGGAGTACCGTCACGATCTCGTTGCTTGAGGTGGAGGATAACTCATCCACAGGCTCGACTAATGGAAATGGAAGACAACCTGGCGCCTCCAGAGGCGGAAGCATGGAAATGAAAGATACGGGCATTGAAATGAAGTTGGACATCAGTGAGGATGTGGATATCACGGAAGGCATGGGCATGGGTGCCCCAGGCAACAACCAAAATGCTAATTCATCCATTCAGGTGTCTGATCTGAAAGAGGGAGATGTCGTTATGGTTTGGTATAAGGAGAACACCGAGACCGTAGAGCGAATGGTTGTTACACAGTCTTGATATTCGTTGCCTAAGATCACCTGATGGAGTATTATGGAAATAACTTGATTTTCGGAAGGAGTGAGCGTCATGAAACGACGGGCTAAGATGATGCAAAGCGTTACTACAACAATTAAGGTGATTACGAACTGAATAGATCCGGCAGAGCAACGAACACATGGCGAAGCATTCGGAGTCTGCTAATGTGACGATCTGAAGTCTGCCGAGATATAGGGATATAACTGCTCATTTTTCCTGGTATGCACGAGGTTTATTTGCTTATGCAATCTCTCATGCATCCAGAATTTTTAAAGCCGCAGGCATAGCCTGCGGCTTTTTGCGCTCAAAAATAGGATTCGGAACCTAAAAGCGTTCTATATTAGATGACCACTAAGGAGATATGCCCATGTTAAAACTTAAATATTTATTCCATAATAACGATCTCGCCGAGATGATTTTGAAAAACTGGAGTTATGATCCGGAGTCACTGGACATGTTCCAGTATTATCGTATATCCTCCAATGCCGTGTATCCGTTCAGGGATCAGGGAGAGGTTTACTTGCTTCGTTTTGCCCCTGTAGATGAGAAAAATCAAACCAATCTTGCAGCGGAGTTGGAGTTCCTGTCCTATCTTAAACTAAATCAATATGGCGCCATGGAAGCAGTACCTTCCCATGCAGGAAAAGAGCTGGTAGTGGCTCATACGCCTTGGGGAATGTATTATGCCTCTGTATTCAAACGAGTTCCTGGTAACCAGATGGGCAGTATCGATATAAATGACCAGATCGTGCACAGCTTGGGTGAGGCATTGGGTAAGCTACATCGTTTATCTTGTGAATACACACCCAAACAGGCAAAACGCTGGACATATATCGATGTACTGGATTGGATGAAGGACGTTCTGGGGGAGTTCCCTGGCGAGAATGCGGCGCTCAATGAGGTAGAAGTTCTCCGAAATTATTTTGCAAATTGGCCCGTTACACAGCAGAACTTCGGGTTAATACATTATGATTTTGAACTGGATAATGTCTTCTATGACGAGGAGAGTCATTCCTGTTACGCCATTGACTTCGATGACGCCATGTACCACTGGTACGCAATGGATGTGGAGCAGAGTCTGGATAGTTTACGGGATGAAATTCAGCCGGATGAATGGGAACAGAAGAAGCAAATATTCTTGCAAGGGTATTGGAAAGAAGCAGGAGACGTCTATGATATGGAGTCGATGTTCCCAGCATTTCGTCGCTTTGCCAATCTGTACGGTTATGTACGTGTGCTTCGATCTGGGGCAGAACAATGGGCGCATGAGCCGGAATGGATGAGTGGATTAAGAGCAAGGCTGGATAAATCGATGGCAGTAAAAGCAAAACAGTTTGGTCAGCAGCAGCCCCTCCAACTACCGGCAAATTGATCCTCAGTACTTTTTCGGTCAAGATGATTATCTGGCCTCTGCATAAGTGCAACGAAATAATGATTGATTTTTTATTCGCCTCCATTGTAACATTAGATTAAGCGCTATACCTTTTATTAAAACATCAATGTTGGATTACATGGTCAAGTGGAAACCGGCAATTCGTTTCACCAATTGAATGAAGAGGACGGTCATAACGAACATGGACGACAAAAAGTTAATTATCTTTTTTGACAGCGGCGATACCATTGTTGATGAATCGACCGAGATTCGGGACGAAGAGGGAATTGTTCTGAGTGCGGATCTGATTCCGGGTGCGGATATTACGATTCAGAAGCTTCATGAAAAAGGGTACACGCTGGCCCTGGTTGCTGACGGCGATGCACAATCCTTCAAGAACGTATTTAAGCAGCATGGACTTCATGATTATTTTAGCGCAATGATTATTTCGGAAAATATTAAAGCCAGCAAGCCAAGCCCGCGGATGTTTAAGGCAGCAATTGGTGCCCTTGATTTGTCCGAAGGGGATTTTTCAAGAACAGTGATGATTGGCAATAACCTGAGTCGTGATATGAAGGGAGCCAACGCACTTGGCATCACCAGCATCTTTCAGAGCTGGACGCCACGTTATCCCCATGAGCCATTGGATGAAACAGAACGTCCAACTCACACAGTTGGTGAACCGTTGGAGCTGCTTGAACTTATTGAACGGCTAAATGCCGAAGTCAAATAAATAAATGTTTGCTTGCATGCCCTTGAGCAGAAGGATCGAATGTCATTCTACCTTCTGCTCAAGGGCTATTTTTACTTTTTTACATGAGAAAATGATAGAATGATCGTAAAATCCGGAACTGGGGTAGGTGTTCACATGGAGGAACCACATCGGAAGCCGTTGTTGTACTTGCAAACTGCCGATTTGGTGATGGAAGAAATTCGTAACCGGAAATTGCAGCCACATGATCCCGTGCCATCAGAAGGCGAGCTCGCCAAACTGTATTCTGTCAGCCGTATGACAGCCAAGCTTGCGCTGCAAATTTTGGAGAAACAAGGTATTGTCTATCGGTTGGCGCGGCGGGGGACATTTGTGTCGGGTGATTATTTGGGCGGGCCGGGTAAGGAGTCATTATCGGGGAATGTAACTACAGACAAGAAGCTTATGAAGCGAAAAATTGCCCTGCTGTTCCCCAATATGGATGATTACGTAGCCAGAATTATAGCATCCGTTGAGCAGGAAGCACGTAAATCCGGGTGCCAGCTGCTCATTCGGATTACTACGGATAAAGAGGATGAGAGCTTCTGCCTACAAGAGTTGTACGAGGAAGGAATCGATGGAATTATTCTGTTTCCAAGGGGGCGAACACGATGCAGTGAAAAGGTGCTGGAGCTTAATCTGCTGAATTATCCTTTGGTAATCATCGATCGGATCTTTCGTGAGGTCAATATTGATTGTGTGTACCATGACCATTATCAGGGAGCCTACAACTTGACGGAATATTTGATTGATAGAGGACATCGGGAAATTGGGTATATCTCTATGTCGTTTGATGGAGTGACGAGCCGGGAGGATCGCTATAAAGGTTATGTGCAGGCCATGCTGGACTACGCACTGCCTGTTAACGGTCGCAATATTTGCCTGGATTGTGCAGAGGATTACATGCTCAACCTGAATGGGCCGAATCTGCAACTCAAGGATTTCATTCAAAGTAATCCGGCAATGACAGCCGTTGTCTGTGCGGATGATTATATCGCGACTTCTTGTCTGTACACGGCCTTATCCATCCACAAGCAGGTACCTGAGGAACTGTCCATCATTGGTTTTTCCGACATCCAGTTGGCGAGTCTGCTGCCCGTGCCACTGACTACGGCAAGACAAACGACAGAGAAGCTTGGACAGGCAGCAGTGAATTTGCTGTGCAAACGTATGGAGAATTCCCGAGAAGGGGCTTTATCCATCAAGGTAAACACAACCATCATCGAACGAAGCTCCGTACGTAATCTTAATCAATGAGTGTTGATGCGGTTCCGTTATTCAAGCCAATTTAAACCTTCCTTATCTCGTTTTGATGATAAGGGAGGTTTTTTGTATGTCAGTGACATATGTGGTTCGCTATCATATTCAAACTCAACAATGCAAAATTTGTTATGCTTGTTACCGTTTTATGCAAATATA
This sequence comes from Paenibacillus marchantiae, assembly GCF_028771845.1. Taxonomy (NCBI): domain Bacteria; kingdom Bacillati; phylum Bacillota; class Bacilli; order Caryophanales; family Paenibacillaceae; genus Paenibacillus; species Paenibacillus marchantiae. The sequence goes on from NZ_CP118270.1 coordinate 2,046,380, forward strand.
ATGTAAATAATAGTAATTATATGAAGTTTATTTAGAGAAAAATTTACATTTATATCATTGTATATGTCAATGACATATATTAGTGTGAAGATATGCCACTTATCTTTCAAGGATGAAGGGAGGATATTCCGGAAAGCGCTACCATACATCCTGGGAAATGACCTGCAGAGCCAAAAGAAATGTAACGTACGAACGTTGGCAATAATCGAAATCATTATTCGAAGAGGAGCCCGAATATGACAATCAAATCCTTGCTTGCAGCTTCGTTCTTGGCAGTATCTCTTTTCTTTCCATTGGCGCAGCCCGCGCAGGCGGAAGAGGACAACGCCGTAACGGTTTACCAGGATGGAGATTTTGGAGGCAGCTCCCAACCGTTTGGGATTGGCCAGTTCAATGTGAATCAGCTTAACGTGGTTGGTAACGACAAAATATCTTCGGTAAAGGTAGCTCCGGGATATCGATTGACCCTGTATCGTGACAAGGATTTCTCCGGTGACACCAAAACCCTGACCGGCGATGCGGGATGGCTTGATGATTTTAACGACGCGACTTCCAGTCTGAAAGTAGAGAAGATCGGAGGCCCCAATAAACCAGTTATCGCATATTCCAATTCGCCTTATGGAGGTTTTGAGCAGCAGTTTGATATCGGCAGCTATAATGTGGATGAACTGAAGGCTGGAGTAGGTAATGATGCCATCTCCGCACTCCGGGTAGCCCCAGGGTATAAGGTCACATTGTACAAAGACTACAATTTCGCTGGATATTCCAAGGTTCTGACCGCAGATGCGATCTATGTTGGCGGAGATATCAATGATTCGGTATCGAGCCTGAAGGTTGAGGCCATCTCGCCGCTCGATGCCACCTCGGTTGCCGTTCCGGGTAACGATTACAGTGACACAGCCAAGCGTGAAATATTGCAAACCTTTGCTCCTAAAATCTGGTTTGCCCAAGGCGAAGTTTATTTCCCGTCCTCGGTAGAACATACCCTGCCGCATGTGGATCGCTATGTGAATCCAGGTTCAGGTTTGTATGAATTTAAGACCAAAACGGAATTGAATCCATATACCCTGAAACTACCTTATTTTACGGGCGATCTGGCTAATGCGCCGATCTATGCGTTTTGGGTGGAGAAGGAGTATAACAACGTCGATCTGGTATATTTCCAGTTCAGTCCCTATGATCTTGGGAAAACGGTGTTTGGCACGGAAGTGGGAGATCATGTCGGAGACTGGGAGCGGGTCACGGTCAGATTGGCCAAGTTCACTGATCAGAACAGTAACTATGTGAAGCCGGTTCAAGTTTACTATGGCGCGCATTCTTTCGGTACAACCTACTCCTGGGGTGAAGTGGACAAAGTAAACAATACACATCCTGTTGCGTATTCCGCGTTTGGTTCCCATGGGATGTGGAAAGATCCTGGCAATCATGTCTATCAGGAACTCGTCGTAACCCAGTTGATTGATGTGACGAATCAGGGAACGGCATGGGATACCTGGAACAATATCCAGGCTTTTCAGTATTATCCGAATACTCGAACAGGTAATGGTCTGGGTAATGCTTGGCCATCATGGCTGGACAGGGATTACAGTAATCCGAACAGCTTGTCTGTCTATAGATTCGGAAATCCGTCCCAAGGCTCCTTCTTTGGTCAGCCTCTACTTGCAGGGGGACCAACAGGACCGCAGGAAAAAGGCGCATTAACGAATGATGTTATTTTAGATTAGACGATAATTAACGAGGGGACTCGCTTTCACATGAAGCGGGTCTTCCATGCTTATTGTTCATATAAACAGTATTAACTGTGAATCTAACAACGGAGGCTCAGACAACCATGACTAACCGTAAAAAAGTACATGTTGTTTTTAAAACTCACCTGGATATCGGATTTACGCACTTGGCGGAGAACGTCGTAAAGCAGTACATGGAAGAGTACGTACCCAAAGCTATCGCTTTGTCCGCGCAGTTGGAAGCAGAGGGAGGACGAGAGCAGTTCATATGGACCACGGGTTCCTGGCTGATCCGTCATTATCTGAATCATGCGTCCGGAGAGGGTAAACAGGCTATGGAACAAGCGATCCGCAAAGGTCATATTGTATGGCATGGATTACCGTTCACGACGCATACCGAGCTGATGGACCCCTCATTATTTCGCTACGGATTGTCCATTGGACTGGAACTGGATAAACAATTTGGCAAAACGACCATTGCAGCAAAAATGACGGATGTACCCGGTCATACCCTGTCTATGGTGCCTTTGATGAATGAAGTGGGTATCCGGTATATGCATCTTGGGGTTAATCCAGCTTCCATGCGCCCGGATGTGCCTAAACTGTTCAGATGGCAGGCAGCGGATGGCAGTGAGATCATTGTCAATTATGCGGACACCTACGGAGAGGCAGTCGAAATTGAAGGTATCGATGATATCTTGTTGTTTGCCCATACGGGCGACAATTGCGGACCGCCAAGCGCAGAAGAGATTCGTGAACAATTCCAGCATATCCAGGAACGATACCCCGATGCAGAGATTATGGCGTCGTCTCTTGATGCATTTGCAGTGCACCTTGATCAGGTTCGGGACCAATTACCTGTTGTATGTGAAGAGCTCGGGGATACTTGGATTCACGGAGGCGGTACTGACCCGCTTAAAATAGCCCGATTCCGCCAGTTGCAGCGGTTAAGAGACAAGTGGCTGACCGAAGGCCGGATCGATCCGGCAAGCGCTGAATATAAAGGCATGAGTGATGCCATGCTGCTGGTTGTGGAGCATACGTGGGGGCTTGATGTGAAGAAATGGCTTCCGGATTTCCGGAATTATGCCAAGCCTGACTTCAACCGTGCACGGGAAATGAACGACGTCGATGTGGAGGATATCCCTGCAAAATTTCAATATATCGGTGCCTTCGCCATGGATGAGTTCGACAGTCATTCCAGCGGAATGTTCTCTTCGGAGACGAGCCGTCGTACCTATTCCATGATAGAGAGCTCTTGGGCGGAACAGCGGGGATATTTGGACACGGCTGTGGCGTGCCTGAGTGATGACAAGCAGAAGGAAGCGCGGCAAGCTTTTGAACAACTAAATCCAGTTAAAAGTGTGTTTTCCGGTAATGTATCTGCGGTAAGTCATCAAGTTTATAGCAGTGGTGGATACCGGCTGGCCTTCAATAACAATGGTGCACTGATTCAGCTGACGGACGAGAAGGGAAAGAATTGGGTGGACGCGAAGCATCCGTTCGGAGCCTATGCCTATGAAACCTTCGGGACGGAGGATTACGACAGGTATTTCCGTACCTATATGCAGAACCTGCCTGTGACACATCCTTGGGCGGATGCCGACTTCAACAAACCTGGCTTTGAATTTGTGCGCCCACTGCCAAGCCATCAGGTGTACTTGCCAATCGTGACCGATATGCACAAGTCAGGCAATGCTCATAGCGATACGTATGGGTTCCGGTTGTCCATGCCAACAGAAAGTCATGAATTGTACGGAGCACCCAAGGAACTGGAACTGGTATATACGTTTTCACAGGCAGGAGTGGTAGAGGTTAGCTTGCAATGGTTTGGAAAAGAAGCGAATCGTCTTCCAGAGGCCAGTTGGTTTGGATGCGGACTGAAGGTGGATAACCCCAATCTGTGGATGATGGACAAGCTTGGAGGACGAATCTCTCCGTTGAATGTTGTAAAAGATGGCAACCGCAATCTGCATGCTGTAGACAAGGGAGTATTCTATGAGGGCACAGATGGTCAGGCCTCTATTGAAGCACTGGATTCCGCTTTGGTCGCACCTGGACAGAGAAGATTGCTGCAATTCGACAACTCGTTTGTTTCGCTTGAATCCGGATGGCAATTTAATCTGCATAACAATATCTGGGGCACCAATTTCCCAATGTGGTACGGCGAGGATGCCAAATTCCGCTTTCGACTAAATACAGCTGCAAACCGCAAATAAGAGAAGTTGATGTAGAATTTTACCAAAAATTGATGATCGGATAATAATCCTAGTACAATTGGAATCTATACTTGGATTTGTGAGTGAGGATGCTGTTTGAGCAGATCTGAACTGTTCGGAACTGTTTCTGAAATGAATTTGAAAAAACAGAATTTTTTTGTGAAATCCCTATTGCTTGAACGTAGTCATCCATGTATTATATACAAATAAAGCGTTTACATTTTCTTATATGTCAATTAAACCGGTTTAATTCTATGAGATGTTTTCCCGATTGAGAACCTCTATTGCATAAAAATTAAACCGGTTTAATTGTATCTACATCTGTACATAAAGGGTTTATTTCGTTAGGGAGGTGAGCGCCAACCAGAGCATATTCAGGCAAGTTAATGGCAAATCCAAACGTGGAGGGGTTTAGCTTGAAAAGGAAAAGCAACTTGTTAATTGTTCTTGTCCTAATCACGACATTACTAGGGGGATGCTCTGCATCTTCGTCTAACAACGAAAATGAGGAATCTACAGTGAAAGAACCTGTTGTTACGGACAACAGTGCCAAAGAAGCCCCGATGCTGGCAAAGCTTGTCGATGAAGGTAAATTGCCTGCCCTGGCTGAGCGCCTGCCAGCTTCCAAAGACATTATGGTTGAAGAGGTCGTCGAGGAAATCGGGCAATATGGTGGGGATTGGAACATGCCTTGGACTGGTGTTCCTGATAAGTGGGGGATAGGCCAACCGACAGAGGAAGCACTGTTTCGTTTCAACAAGGAAGGAAACAAGGTTGAGCCAAACGTAGCCAAGAGCTATGAAGTGAATGATGATTCCACCGTGTTCACCATCCATTTGCGGGAAGGCATGAAATGGTCCGATGGTGTTCCTTTCACAGCGGATGATGTTCTCTTTTATTGGGAGCATATGTTGACCAAAGAGACCTTTGGTAAAAAGATCTATGACGCTTATTATTCCGTTGACCCTGTTACCGGGGATAGAGCGTTGGCTGAAGTGAAGAAGGTAGATGACTACACGTTTACCGTAACTCACAAATATCCAAGTGTGCTCTTTCTGGAACGTGTGGCCATCGATAACAAGTGGTTCTTCGCTCCTGCACACTTTCACAAAACCATTCTTCCTGAGTTCGTAGGGGATGCCAAAACATTGGAGATTACGAAGCAATGGGGCTATGAAGATCCCAAAGTATTCTTGATGGAAACCGGGTATACGGATTGGCTGCACTACCAGATTCCTACACTCCGGGCATGGGTTCCAACCAATGATCCTAATGGCGATCAGTTTGTCATGGAGCGCAACCCGTACTACTGGAAAACAGATAAAGAAGGTAAACAGCTTCCGTATATTGACCGGATTGTAGCGACTAAGATTCAAGATCCGAGCCAAAAGGTCCTTGGAACGCTTGCCGGTGATTACAACCTGGTGATCTTTGATTCCAAAGACTTCACGGTACTGAAAGAGAATGAGAAAAAAGGTGACTACCGTATCATCCCTTGGACACAACCAGCTTGGTCCAGCGCGGGAGTACAGTTAAACCAGACTACGGAAGATCCGAATCTCCGCAAACTCTTCCAGGACATCAAGTTCAGGGAAGCACTCTCCATTGGGGTGGATCGTAACCAGGTGTCTGAGATTGTGACCAGTGGGCTGGGAGAACCGATTCAAGCTTCTGTACCGGAAGGCGTAATGGGCTATCAGGAAGGGTGGGCCCAGCAGTGGGCGGAATACGATCCTGAACGCGCTAACCAAATTCTTGACGAGTTAGGTTTGAACAAGCGGGATAAAGACAACTTCCGTCTGAACCCTGATGGTTCTGAGTTGACACTCACGGTGATTGAGAGCACAACCGATACAGCACCTTTCCTTGAATTGCTTAAGAAATACTACGAGGATATGGGTCTGCGAACGAACCTGAAAGTGGTTGACGGAGGCACTCATTTTGATATGAAATATGCCAACAAGATTCCGATGACTACCGAGAATATTTCTGTCGTCAACGTAGCCTTCCGACCGGATACCATGGTTCCGCTCCGTGTGATCACACCATGGTTCGGCCATTACGGCTTATACAGTCAATCTGGCGGCAAGGAAGGTGTCAAACCTGAAGGGGATGTCGCTAAAATCCTTGAGTATTGGGAAAAAGTGAAAGCAAGCAAGACACTGGATGAAATCAATCAGTATAGCAATGAGATCGTGAAACTGCACCAGAAGAATCAGTGGGTAATCGGATATGCGGGACCAACTCCGGTGCTGATTACAGCCTCGAATAAAATTCATAACATCCCTACGGATCTTATCTGGTCCGATGAGTATCGCTCGCTGGGTCAAGGCCATCCGGCACAATTTTTCATCAAGCAATAGCTGGTGAAGCATTCAGGTAAACAATAGTGAGGAAGGGATTTATCCTTGCTATTGTTTCCTTTTGTATCATTCACGCGGTGCAGAGGAGAGGAATAGATGCTTGAATACATTTTAAAACGAATCCTGTTGGCCATTCCTGTTGTTGTTGTGATCTCCTTTATCGTCTTCTACATTATTCAATTGCCACCTGGCGATTACGTATCCTCCTACTCGGCCAAGATGTCCGCTTCCGGCGATATCATGACCCAGGCTGAGATGGATGACATGCGGGCGAATCTGGGGCTCGATCGGCCAATCTATGAACAATACTTCGTTTGGGTAAAGAAAATCATTCTGCATGGAGACTTTGGTTTCTCATTCAACTACAACAAACCGGTGATGGCGGTGATCCAGCAGTATATGGGACTGACTCTGGTCGTCTCGCTGGTGACAATGGCTTTCCATTATATAATCGCGATTCCGGTTGGGATCTACACGGCGGTAAAGCAGTATTCTGCGGGCGATTATTTCTTCTCCGGCCTGAGCTTTATCGGAATGGCAACGCCCAACTTTTTGTTAGCCATTATTCTCATGTTCTTTTCCTATAAGTGGTTCGGTAATCCATTGCTCGGCTTATTCTCCAACGAATACGTGAATGCGCCGTGGTCCATGGACAAGGTAAAAGACTTAATGCAGCATATGGTGATTCCGGTTATTGTTATCGGACTTTCGGGTACTGCGGATCTGATTCGGATCATGCGCGGACAAATGCTCGATGAGTTGAACAAACCGAATGTTATTACTGCCCGCGCCAAGGGCTTATCAGAGATGCAAATCCTGTTCAAGTATCCGACACGTGCAGCCTTGAATCCTATTGTGAGTACCTTTGGCTGGTCACTGTCCTCCATCTTTACCGGCGCTACCATTACAGCAATCGTATTGAACCTGCCGATTCAAGGGCCAGTTATGCATAATGCATTGCTCGGTCAGGACATGTATCTTGCTGGAACCTTTTTATTGATCATGGCTTTGCTGACGGTTCTCGGAACATTGATTTCCGATATTTTGCTGGCTTGGCTTGATCCCAAAATACGTACAGAGTTCAGAGGATCCTAATGATGAGACCACTACCGTTATTTAAAGGTCAAAGGCCGGCAGTCCCAGTTACAGCAGCACCAAAAGAAACTGTATACAGCTCGCAGTGGCGGCTGATATATCAGAAATTCAAGAAACACAAGTTGGCCCGGATCAGCATGTACATTCTGGGCGCATTTTACATCATCGCACTGTTCGCACAGTTAATCGCGCCGTATGGGCTGCAAAGCTATGACAGCAAATATGTGAATGCCCCGCCAATGGGACTTCGATTCGTTGATGCGGACGGCAAGTTTCACATCAAGCCGTTTGTATATGAATTGAAGAGCGAGCGTGACCCCGAAACATTGCGTAAAATGTTTGTCCCGGATACCGAAAAAAAGCATTTCTTCAAGTTCTTTGTAAAGGGAGAAGAATATAAGTTTCTTGGTCTGATCCCCATGTCGACGCATTTGTTCGCTGTAGATGAGCCTGGGCGGATATTCCTGCTGGGTACGGACGGTATGGGGCGTGACCTGTTCTCCCGGATCGTGCTGGGCAGTCAAATCTCACTAAGCATCCCGCTGGTCGGCGTAGGCATTAGCTTTATTCTGGGTTTGATTATTGGAGGCATCTCCGGTTATTTTGGCGGCTGGATTGATTCCATGATACAGCGCATCATCGAAATCATACGTTCCTTTCCGACGCTGCCGTTGTGGATGGCACTATCCGCTGCAATTCCGCCACGTATTCCGGTCGTGACCATGTATTTATACATCGTGATCATCTTCGCATTTATTGGCTGGACGGATCTGGCACGGGTGGTCAGAGGCAAGTTCATTTCGTTGAAGAATGAAGATTATGTAATCGCTGCAAAGATCGCTGGTGTAGGAGACGCAAAGATTATTGTCAAACATCTGCTGCCAGGCTTCATGAGTTATTTAGTCGTGGCGACAACCCTGGCGATTCCGAGCATGATTCTGGGTGAGACGGCTATGAGCTTTCTCGGTCTGGGCGTTCGTTCGCCGGCAACCAGTTGGGGTGTGCTGCTTCAGGAAGCCCAAAAAATTGAAAATGTGGCCCTGTATCCATGGAAGCTCATTCCACTCGCTTTTGTCATTCTGACTGTATTGACCTATAACTTCATCGGCGATGGTTTGCGCGACGCGGCTGATCCGTACAAAAAATAATTGTCCAAATACTAGGCAAGCGAGGGGATAGCATGGCAACTCAAGCTGTTGAGAAGGAGCAACCTTTACTGTCCGTTCAAGACCTGAAGATTCGGATTCAGATGGAAAATGGCGTCATGAATGCCGTGGATGGAGTCGACTTCAATATATACAAAGGCAAAACCCTTGGGCTTGTGGGGGAATCGGGCTGCGGCAAAAGCCTGACAAGTCGATCGATCATCAGCATCAATCCCAAGGAATGTGAAACGAGTGGAACAATCACTTACAATTCCGACTCGGAATCGACTCTCCATGGTCTGAATCTTTTGTCTCTTAAGCCGACGGGCAAGCAGATCCGCTCCATCCGTGGCCGCAAAATCTCGATGATCTTTCAGGAGCCGATGACGGCCTTCTCACCGATGTATACCATCGGGAATCAAATCATGGAAGCGATCCGAATTCATCAGACGAGGAATAAGAAAGAGGCCAAAAGAATCGCGTTAGAGATGCTTAGCAAAGTCGGGATTTCCGATCAGGCCAAGCGTTTCGATCAATATCCACATGAATTCTCGGGAGGGATGCGTCAGCGGGCGATGATCTCCATGGCATTGTCCTGTAACCCCGAAATTCTGATTGCGGATGAGCCCACGACAGCGCTCGATGTGACCATTCAGGCTCAGGTACTCGAACTTATGAAAAGCCTGCAGGCGGAGTTTGGCATGGCCATTCTGCTGGTGACCCATGATCTGGGTATTATCGCCGAGATGTGTGATGAGGTTGCGGTGATGTACCTCGGAAGAATTGTTGAGCAGGCTCCAATGAGGGAAATCTTCAACAATCCGAAGCATCCCTACACGAAAGGGTTACTTAAATCGATGCCTAGACTGGGAGGGAATAAAAGCAAACGGCTGGATTCCATCGAAGGTTCCGTTCCGATGCCGATTAACATGCCTCCAATGTGCGGATTCTATGATCGCTGCAAGGACAGAATTGAAGGCGTATGTAATCAACAAGTTGTACCGAAAACCGCGATTTCCGACCAGCATATGGTCAGATGTTTCTTGTACGCGGACCAGAGAGAAGGAGAAGCATAATGACCAAACCCATTCTTGAAGTCCTCAACCTGAACAAAAGCTTTCAGGTCAAATCCAAAAAAGCCCTGTTCAAAAAGCCTAAACCCATTCATATTTTGAATGAAATTTCATTTGAACTCCTTGAAGGGGAGACGCTCAGTATTGTCGGGGAATCTGGATGTGGAAAAACGACGCTCGGACGCTGTATCGTTAGAGGTGTGGATGCTTCTTCAGGCAGTGTAGTCTATCATGCGGAAGATGGAAAAGAAGTGAATTACCTAAACTTGAAGGGCAAAGAGATCAAAGCATATCGCAAGGATATCCAGATGATTTTTCAAGACCCGTATTCCTCACTCAGCCCCCGGATGAGCGTATTCGATATTATCGCCGAACCGCTGATTGCGAACTTTAAGCTGAGCAGGGCTGAGGTAGAAGCGAAAGTGATGGAGATTGCCGAGAAAACAGGTCTGAATGTAGGTTACCTGAAACGTTACCCACATGCATTTTCGGGAGGACAGCGGCAGCGGATAGCCATTGCGCGTGCGCTGATTACACAACCCAGACTGATTGTCTGTGATGAAGCGGTCTCTGCGCTGGATGTATCGATTCAGGCTCAGATTATCAACCTGCTCAAAGATTTGCAGGAGCAATTAAAGATCACATATATCTTCATCTCGCATGATCTTTCCATCGTACAGAACATTTCCGACCGGGTAGCAGTTATGCATCTGGGCAGAATTGTGGAACTGGCGACAACGGAATCATTGTTCTCGAATCCTCAGCATCCCTATACGGAGGCGCTAATGTCAGCCGTGCCCCAACCGAATCCGGATTTTAAAAAAGAACGAATTATACTGGAGGGGGAAGTACCGAATCCGGCCAATCCGCCAAGCGGCTGTCATTTTCATCCCCGATGCTCGTATAAGACGGATAAATGCATCCAGCACGTTCCTGAACTCCGTGAAGTAGGATATAATCATTTTGCTGCCTGTCATTATGCAGAGCAGCTTCAGCTTCGCGGCGTTCCAATCGAGACTGAGGATGAGATGCACTCCAGGACATCCTAACCAACGACATGAACCTGACGATACCATCAGTCATCTTTGAACTCGCGAGCACGAAATCGAACTAGTGTTGAGGAGAGGTTGTTCCTAATGGCAAAGATTGATGATGTAGCCCGTCTGGCGGGTGTATCCAAGGGAACGGTATCCAACGTATTCAGCCAGAAAAGGCCGACGAGCAAAAAGGTAACCGAGAAAGTACTGCAAATTTCGAAGGAATTGAATTACGTGCCGAATCATATTGCAAGAAGCTTGGTCACCAAGAAAACAATGGCGATCGGGCTTACGATTCCGCACGGCAAATTCTTTTTCAGCGTGTTCCATAATCAGTTTATCAATGGTGTCATTCTGGAAGCTTCCAATTATGGATATCGGGTGCTTCTGGATATGATTGCTGCCGAAGAGGTGAAGACACCCTCACTTGCGAGCTATCCTATTGACGGGGCTATTGTGCTGGGGCCTACAGAAGAGGATGACCGGATCAATCTGCTGTATCAGCATGACATTCCGTTTGTTACGATCGGCAAAATCATTAACAAGGGACTTCAGGCTGTTTCTACCGTCAATAACGATAATAAACAGGTTATGCGCGATATTTGTGATTATTTGCTTGGACTGGGGCATCGGAACATCATGTTTCTGAACGCCGGAGAGCAGATGACGGTTTCCATTGAGCGGTCGGAAGAGTTCGTCCGGGTACTGCAGGAGCATGGTGTGACGATCCAGCCCGGAATGATCCATTACAAACCAGGTATTCATTCAGACAAGTATATTAAATACGGCTATGATGAGACACTTCATAATGTGAAGAATCCCATGGGGAGGGTTACGGCCATTATTGCAGACGACGATCGTACTGCATTTAGCGCCCTTAATGCCATCAACGACGCGGGTCTGCGTGTGCCAGAAGATATCTCATTGTTTGTCATCTGCGGTGATCAGTCCATGATGCACCAAGTAAGACCTTCTTTGACGGGAATGGATTTGCAACCATCTGAGCTGGGTGTTCAGTCGGTAAGGTTGCTTATGCATAAGCTGGGTATTCTAGAGGGATCGTACGAGAATAACAAGATTGTGCCTAGCAAAATCATAGAAAGAAACTCTTGTTCCTCGATCAAGAATTAGCAAGAATGAGTTTCGGATGTCGTGAGGTTAAATATGATAACGTTTACATCCTGGATGGGCAACTCTGTACCTTTTGAATATTATGTTCGAATTCTGATCAGTGCTGTGCTTGGGCTGTTAATCGGATTCGATCGAACCCATAAGAACAAACCGGCAGGCGTAAAGACGTATACATTTGTCACTGTCGCTTCTGCGCTCATTACAATCGTATCCATTGAGAGTGTTGAAGTGTACGGACAGCTGCATAACCGAACGATGATGGACCCAATGCGTCTGGCGGCTCAAATCGTCTCGGGCCTTGGCTTTCTCGGAGCAGGACTCATTATGAAGGCCGGATTTGAAGTGAAAGGTTTGACATCTGCAGCAATGATCCTATTTGCAGGTGGGGTCGGTATTGGCACGGGCGCCGGTTTCTACGGAATTGTGACCTTTTCGATGGCGGTAGCTTTCTTTTTCATCCGGGTTGGGGGTTGGATTGAGAAGTGGGAGCACAAGAAGCTGGTGGCAAAGGAAGAAAAGAAAGACTTGAGTGCTTAAATGGTTGAGTATTTTCAGCAAATGAATAAGCGTATTCGATAGAAAGTTTTGAATACGCTTATTTTATTCAAATAACGAAGAATGCATAGTTATCCCAATCCTTATCTAGAACACTAATTTATAAATTACATAACCTATCATCAATAATATAATGAGGATTCCAGTGCCTTTCCATCCCAACCCGCCAACTAAATCTGAGAAGCTTCCAAATTGAGCACGATTTATGCCATCACCAAACGTACCCATGGGGTTTCCCTTTAATTCTTCTTGTCTCAAACGTTCTCTTTTTTCTTCGCGTGTATCTTCTCGGAAATCCATGTAACCACCCCTGAGATTTAATTTTTTTTGGTAAACAGAACCTATATTCAAAAAGAGCACAGGTGATCCGGATAAGTCAGGAACGCTTTGTGCTCTTTGCTGTATTCAAATGATGTAGGACTTATGGTTAGATGCTAAGATCAAAATTGGGCTCACACATATAGTCGATCGGGTAGAGATCGTCTCTCGCCGAGATTAATGCACGGAGCTGAAGGTAGCGATGATGGGGCTGTTCCACAACACCACCGATAGAATAGGGGACAAGATCGGCTACAACGAAAACATCATCTGCATGGTTACATTTGAAGATTACGTTGTTCGGGTTACACACTTCCTCCATATAACTGTAGGTCATGACATGGAAGGAACGTGCTTTCCAATTCGTCTTAATCACTTTATAGGACTGTGTCCGTACAAGATCAAGGTAACGATTCAGTGCAAAGGTATGCTCGAACTGAGTGATGTACCCCTTTTTATCCACATCAATCGTAAATTCCACATCATAACTTACGTGAAACTCTTCCTGGTACGTTCCCTTCATCATCTTCATCGCATCAAAGTATGATCCGAATTCGGGATCTTCCATATAGGGAATGGCAATCAGTTCAGCGTTAACGTGATGAGTAATCTCGCTGTTGCTTGAAACACCCATATTAAACTTGGTAGGTTGAAGATCAATTGACCCAATCATGTTCCCTGGGAAACCGGGACTGCAACTTATTCGCATAGTCATCTCCTTCGTTGTTAGTTAATCATTAGACGAAAGAATGAAGGTAAAGTTGCACCAGAATAAGGAAACTAAGGCTGGTTATGCATGAACCCATTTCCAATCGTCTTGCTCTTTTGATACAGTATTTATAGTAAAACCCGGGAGGATATATTGTATATGGAACAATCGCTTCAGGAACTGCTGCGCAATGCGCGTGCGGAGGAGAATACCTTTTTGTACATGTTGCACGAGGAAGCGCGCATCGACCAGTTGTTATTCTGGAAGTATGTGAACAGTATTGTGGAATTGACCCGTCTTACCGCGGACCAGCCGTTGGATCGGGAAATGGCGAGCGCTGTTAGCTTCACGTATTCCAAAATCATGGAGCATCTGCAATGGCATCATTCGGATCGGGATGTGTACGAGATCCAACAGTTTCCCTATGAATATGCAAATCTCATGGTGGATTGTCTGGGCAGAGTGGTTGATGGTTTCTTTAAGGGCATCGTGCTGGAAGAAGAGAGATTTGACGAGGAGTTTTCAAATCCGGCCTCCACAGGGGAAATGGCAGAAGAACAACCAGCCGTTTTGCAGCTGGGATATTATAAACAAAATACGAATGTGCACGCGATCGGTTTCCGAGAGGAAGATGGGACGTACCGAATTGTTTTGAATGAAGAAGAGGATCGGGAGCTTTTTGATTCCAAGCTGAGCCGCCGAGAGGTGGAAGGAACGTATCTCTTCATGGCTCCGGATGCCAGCAGCGCTCACCAATTATTTCATGAATGGGTGATGGGTAACCACACTCCATATCGTTCTGCACTTGATCTGAAAGGAGCCCATTCCATGAATGTGAAAGATAACTTGATTGAACAGCAGTCCCTAACTTTCGTAGGCATCAAAAGAACGTTCTCTTGTGTGGATGGCGAGAATTTGAGAGAGATTCCAAAGATGTGGCAGGAAGCTTTGGCGGACGGAATAGAAGATCGTTTAAACGAGTTTAATAACGGGGCCGTCTCCGGTTTGGTCGGCATTTGTATAGATCAGAGGGAATTACACAGCGATCAAATGGAATATTGGATCGCAACCTCACACTCCGGGGAAGTGCCTGAGGGTTTGTTTTCAATAGAGATTCCCGCGTCCCACTGGATGGTGTTCGAAGCCGATGAATTGGCGCCAGAAGCGATACAGCGGTTGTGGAAGTATATTATGAGCGAATGGTACGGAGCGACCCCTTACAAGCACGCGGGAATTCCGGAACTTGAGGTATACCGAGGTCAGGGTCTTCCTCCTCAAGTATGGATACCTGTTAAACCTTTGTCGTGATTTAACGCATAACAGGCCAGGTTATATCGTTATATAGTACCAGAGGGTTTACTCATCATGGCTGCAGCATGTTCGATTCATTAGGAGGCTTAATATGTTATCCAATAAAGTGATTGATTATTGTCAAAATCAGGGCTGGTGGCATGAAGATGTGCCAGCAGAGTATGAAGAAGCTTTACGTAAACTGGGTATTGATCTTGAATCTGAGTTTGCACATTTTTATTTGCATGCTGATGATGGTCCGACCTTTTACAGCAGACATCAGGAAATCTATCAGATCTGCTGGGTTATGGAAAACACCGTTTATGTGGAGGACATGACGGTGGCTCAACTCACATTGGGATTGCCAGAAGCCTACATCCCACTGGACAGCTTTGAGGGAGAGGGTGGGTTCTTTTATAACCGTCAAACGGGAGATGTGGCTCTGGTGGAGCTTGGTGAGTCGATCGAACGTTTCCTGAGCGGTGAAAGTACACCGCAGTGGGCGAGCTTCAATAACTTTCTGGAATGGTATTTCGAGCTGGAGGAGGAGGTTACGGAGTGAAGGATCTGACACCGGAGCATTCCGAACTGGAGAGACAAATTATCGAAACAGTAGAAGCAGGCAATGTTCTCGATGAAACGCAGCAGCATGAGCAAGCTCTGATCTATTATGATCAGGCATGGGGGATGTTGCCCGAGACGAAAACCGACTGGGAAATGGCAAGCTGGATCGCTTCCTGTCACGTGAATGCACATATGGACTTGGAGCAGTACGCACTGGCGAAGCCGTGGGCTGAATTAGCACTGCAAACCCGAGGTTCGGATATTAATACCGGGCCGTGGATTGAGCTGGGTGTAGTCTGCATGAGGCTAGAGCAGCATGATGAGGCTTTTGCAAATTTGGATCTGGCGTATGCATATGGCAAGGAAAGAGCGTTTCAAGGCAGCCCGCGTGACGTTTTGCAATATTATAAGGAACAAAAGGCGAAGCGTGAACGAAACTGATTCTATTGGATTACAAAAAGAAAAGGGTACCCTGTCTGCCAGATCATTGGCTGTGGGGTACCATTTCTTGTGTTTGACTACAAGATCATACCGGAACGGAGGGGGCAGAAAGAATCTGGAGAAGCGAAGCGTTCACCTTTATCACCGGATTTCTCCCTAATAAAAAGGGATAAAAGAAATCTGGGGATAACAGTGATCGGAAGATTGTTCTGCCACTGTAGTGGTAAAGTATGATCCTTCACCAAGTTAATCTTTCGATCCGTAAGGGAAAAATTCATCTACGAGATCCTGCGGCGATATGGACACAAAGACGTGATCCAGGTCGGTTTTGCTAGCGAAATCCATGATGTCTCCCGTATAATACCGTGGATCAATCAGATAAATCTCAGACACGACAGTCGACAGGAAGGAGATCATCGGCACTGCGAGAGAGTCCTTGATGAACAGTACCTTGAGTCCGTTCGGTTTGTCTTTGTTCACCACATGAACGATTCCCTGATTTCCGTACAGGTACGTAAAGTACTTGTCAGCGGTTAGATCATAGGTAGCTCCTTGTACATTCAGCGGATAGGTCGTAAGCAGAGCATCCTCAAAGCGGCCGTTCAATGTGGCTTCCGTCTCGCCGGTTTTGAAGTAAAAGGAATAGTCCGTTTTGAACTTCGGATAAATCAGGTCAAAGTCATCGTCACCAGCAAAGTATTTCCCGGCTTTTCGACCCTGTGATCCAATGAAAATGTCCTGATACGGAACCACATTATAGTTATTTAAGTCCGTGAAATAATGATCCGGGTCCAGCGGCTTGTCGTACATGCCGTCTAGATGATTCACGAGCTGGCCGAAGCCCCAGAACGCGGTTTTAATTTTCCAGTGGTGATCCGTGGTGAAAAAGAGATCCTTTGCCGGAATGCCACTTTCCAACAGCCCTTCGCGCAGATCCACCGTATCAATGCCATCCTGCTTGAGATTGGCCAGAAAGCCATCGGCGGTTTCGTTGTTATAATTGTAAGGAATGCCTTCCGGGAACTGCGTATACCCACGTACGTATTTGTCTGGTGTCATCACATAGGTCAGCTTTGTTTTGGGGTCCAAATGTGCTCCCAGCGCAGCAACCCGATCCGATAGATCTTTCGTATCCGTCGGCCCTGTAGCGAAGTAGGTATAGTGCAGCTTGCCCTCCATATCTTTTACGACCTCGAAGTTGTTCTCCTCGTTCTTCCACATGAGTGACTGCATATATCCATACGCTTCCACGAAGCCGAATTTATCGAAGACATGTTCATTAATGTCGTCATCCAGTTCGTGAATCAGTTCTTTGGCTTCAGAATAATGGAAGTCCGCTGAGGCCAGCGTCTTTTGGATCGGCCCGAAGGATTGAATGATGTTCAGAACAGAGAATGTCACGAGCACGAGAATGAAGAGGAAAGCCGTGATTCTCTTTTTGGCAAAAAAGTTGTGCATGCTTGTGCCTTCTCTCAGAAATTGAAATAAATAAACGGATTGTATGTACCTTTGACCAGATACGATACACAGACCAGGAACAAAACGATGATCGTAACCGGATATACCAGTTCCAGTGGTTTGCTGAAACGTGCGCCGTCAACCATCAGTTTGTTCATTCGCGTGGCAATCGGCATGCAGAACAGAATTCCCAGAATGAAGAAGAGCGCGTATTCCTTCAAGAACATCCAGGTCGTTTCGCTCCAGAATCCATTACCGTACAGTCCAAACATGTTGCCCAGATAGTTGCCAGCTTGTATTAGATCCGGTGAACGGAAGATCACCCACCCGATGACCACAATAAACATGGCATAGAGATGCCGCAGCGGGTTGAAGCGTGTACCTTTATCAAAGTTAGAGATTTTCTCTAGCGCAATGAATGCGAAGTTAATCAATCCCCAGACTACAAATGTCCACTCCGCACCATGCCACACGCCAGTCAGTCCCCAGACAATGAGCAGATTGCGAATCATTTTATCCTTGTTGGTGACACGTGATCCCCCGAGTGGGAAATAAACATATTCCTTGAACCAGGTGCCCAGCGAGATATGCCAGCGGCGCCAAAATTCAGTGATGGAGCGGGAGATATACGGATATCTGAAGTTCTCTTCGAACTTGAAACCGAACATGAGGGCGAGACCAATCGCCATATCGGAGTAGCCTGAGAAATCAAAATAAATCTGCAACGTATAGGCGATGGCTCCAAGCCATGCCAGACTTGCTGGAATATCTGAGGTCCCACCCATGCTAAAGATGTGATCAGCGACAATCGCCATGCTGTTGGATAGCAGCACCTTTTTACCCAGACCGACAATGAAGCGGCAGCAGCCCAGTGCGAACTTGTCCCAACTTTCCTTTCGGTTAACCATCTGATCGGCAATCGTGTTATAGCGCAGAATCGGTCCGGCAACGAGCTGAGGGAAGAAGGAGATATACAGCGCCACATAAAAGAGATTTTTTTGCACAGCACCATGTCCGCGATACACATCGATGACGTAGGAAATTCCGTGGAAGGTGAAGAACGAGATCCCTAGCGGTAACGCAATATTCGGGATATTTAGGCCAAAGCTTGTATTCTCATTCACAATACGCAGTGCAAAAGCCATGTATTTAAAGACGAACAGCATACCCAGATTGACGATAAGCATCAACGTAATGATGGTGTAAGCGGCATTCCGTCGTTCTCTGAACTTGTCCACAAGCAGGGCGAAGATATAGTTGAAACAGATGGAGGCCAGCATGATGAGGACAAACCACGGTTCACCCCATGCATAGAAGAACAGGCTGGCAACCAGCAGCAGCATGTTTTTGGCCGTAATCGAGAATCTCAGTATGTAATACAGCCCCAGCACAAGCGGCAGAAAATAAAATAGAAAGATTACACTGGAAAAGAGCACTGCCTTTCCTCCTTGAGGATCATATAAGGGAGCACGTTGTATCTATTGTGATGCAACATGCTCAAGTAAAACAGACAGACACCCGCATCTCAGGATGCGAGTTGGTCTGCAAGGGTCGTTTACATGCGAAAAGGTCGCCGTGCTTGTCGATCATCCCGGGAACGTCGTTTTCTGGCGCCCTGGGTATTCCGTTGTCTTCTCCACATCCAGTAGAGGACGAGTCCATGGATTCCGGCAGCTGTTAACAAGAGTCGAATAAACCATCCCACCGATGTTTTCATCAGTGGGTCCGCAGGGCTGAGTACCTTGGTAACTTCAGATGGGTCAGGAATAGAACGTGGCGTTCCGTCTTTCTCCTGAACATTCATGGCCGAAGAGCGATCCAGCATGACGGTCGTTGTCAGATTCCATTTGTCATTCACAAGTGCACGTATGGTGGCTTGCTCAGCATCGACATCGGTATGAAGCGTTAGCAGTCCATCCGGTGTAATGGATACTCCCTGCACGGGGGTGTCGAGCTGGAATTTTACATTGGGCTTTTCTTCTGAGGAGGATTCAACACCGTATTGGGCAATGGATTCCCCGGCTACAGGCTTCACCACACGTTCGTCACCGGTCATTTGCAAGGTGGTGAGCCCATTCTCCACCACAGCTTGCTTCTTGGACAACGGCTTGATGTTGCCGATGCGGAAGCTCAGCTTGGCGTTTTCGGGAGTTGTGGTTGTAATACCCCAGCCAATGACTTTACCCAAGTTCACCTGAGCTGCCGTGCTGGCCTTGTCCTGGACCATTAGGCTGGAAAAGGGGATGCGAATCTGTCCGACAAATCCCGGTTCTAATGCAATCAGGCCGGATACCGGGCGAACCAGTTCAGCCTGTCCGGTTGATTTCTCGACTACGATGACGTTTCGATCATCAGACACAGTAAGGGAAGTTTTATCCGCTCGGGTCAGTACGATATTAAGAGGCAGCTTTCGGTCCGATTCATTGCGGATGGAGAAGGTCAAAGCCCCATAGCTTGACCAGTCTCGATTCAGCAGCTCATAGACGTAGGCCGAATAGTATCCTTTTTTGAGCCCCAGCGTGGAGGTCTTAATCTGGATACTGCCTTTGTTATCAACGCTGGCGTCTACCTTAGCTCCGTTGTTCCATTCATGGAGTGTATTCCCACTCACCTTAAGCTGCTCTGCCTGAGCAGCCTGAATGGGATATACGTTCCACAACACAACAAGACTGGCGACAAGTGTCAGTTGTTTCCACTTCTTGATCATGCTTTCTTGCCTCCCCTCTATAGATAAGCCATCTCGTTCAGTTCGTCTGGAGAGATGTTGTTCTTGCCCTGGGATGCAGGGCCTGTTTTATCCAACTGGATATGTTCCTTATTCCACTGTTTCAGCAGAGCTTCCAAGGTTGGCATCTGATGGTTGCGAGCAATATCTCGAATATTGGTCACGCGGTACAAATTGCCTCGTTTGTTACGCAGGGACTGCACCCACACGCATTCCAGTGAGATGTCTTCGCTAAGCGGAAGTTGGATCTCATTGACCAAATCATGAGGCTCCATCTCCACCAAGACGAATTCATAGTTGAAATCCATCAATGTCACGGTTCCATGATCTGCCGTTGGCAATTCGCGATTTAGCGCAATTCGTGCCAGCTTTCGGTTGGACATGAACTCACTCTGACCCCGACGTACAAAATTCAGACGAATATCTTCAAATGTACTGATATCCTTGTCCAGCTTCTGAGGCAGTGTAGGTTCGCGATCATAGATGATGTGCAGCAGCTGGCGCTGCTCTTGTTCCGTGATATCCTTAACGGTAAAAGCATATTTCCAACGGTTTCCGATCGAAGCGACATGTGCCACCTTGCCTGTAAACTCGCTTGAATACCGGTCATTTACCAGTTTAATGCCAATCTCCAGATCACTTGGAATGTACTTCGGTGTATCCAGCATGACGGAAATGCCGCCTTCCGAGAGATCGTGAGTGATGCAGGAGATGATCTCCCCTTCCGTTGTGAGCGTGCAATCCACAGCAGCCATTGAGCGCTCGTGAATGCGGAACACTTTGCGTCCAGCCAGAAAGAAGATCGACATCATGATGTTGTAGAAATTAATCAATAACCAATACAGTACAACGAGGAAACCAATTGTTCCCTGGCTAAATGTCCAGTGGATACAATTCACGATTCCGATAATGGATAGTACCGCCAGAATCAGATGAGGAATCATCTGTTTAATCTGATAGTTCCGATCATCATTTTGCGCACCGTCTTTGCGGGTAACGACGAATTTGTTCATCGTGATGCCCAGAGTTTCCAGAATGACGGCGGGCAGAAGGGAAGGGAACAGAATGGTCTCATATACATTGGTCCATTTGGTGGTTCGAATATTGCCGGATAACATTCGCAGACAGGTGTTGGTCAACAGATACATCGGCAACCAGAACACGAGAATCTCCAGAATGGTACATTTCACAACCAGAACGCCGAACACGGCAAACAGTATGGGTGACATGATGTACAGCAGTCGTTTTAACCCGGAGTACCAGTAGGTAATGGAAGAAATGTAGTTCAGTTTTTGCGCAAAACTAAGTCCTTTTTTGAAGAGAAGGTTCATTTTTTTACCTGTCTGGATACAACCGCGCGCCCAGCGCTGACGCTGTTTGATCAGACTTTTCAGATCACCGGGAGCAAGTCCGGAGGCCAGTACTTTATTGGTAGCAAAGCAGCGATACCCTTTGCTCTGCATTTCAATACCAGTGGCAAAATCCTCTGTAATGGAACCGGTATAGAATCCGCCGACGTCTTCCAGTGCCTGTCTGGAGAGTACAGTATTTGTTCCGCCATAGATGACGGAATTGGATTTGTTGCGTCCCACTTGTACGTCCCGATAGAAATAGTCCTGTTCATTCGGTATCCGGTTCTCGGAGTACAGATTGTACTGGAACTGATCGGGATTATAGAAACTCTGTGGTGTTTGCACAAAACCAATTTTTTCTCCGGTCAGAAAATAGGGAACGCACGACGTCAGAAAATCATGTTTTGGAATCATGTCTGCATCAAAGGTGACGATTAGTGGGGAAGACGTATGCTTCATGGCATTGTTCAGGTTACCCGCCTTGGCATGTACATGCTCTGTTCGCGTAAGGTAGTTAATGCCCAGATGAGCAGCCAGTTCCCGCATCTCGGGGCGGTTGGAGTCATCACACAGATGGATATGTACTTTGGAGCGATCAGGATAATCCATGTTCAGACAGCCATTAATCGTCTTGAACAGAAGCGATGTGGGTTCATTATAAGTTGCGATAAATACATCCACATCCGGATATAAGGCTTCGTCAACAACGGGAAGTTCGGGATATTCGAGCCGGGTCATATTGTAAAAATGGACGGCCAGTTCGAACATACCTATAAGTTCGACAATGAGGAGGGCAAGACCTGCGGTTACGGCGAGAGGGCCATGTCCAAAAGGAATGGTGAAAAATGTACGCCAAATGACGTAAATACAAGACATAATCACAGTAGCTGTGACAAGTATCTTGTTGCGTGTACTTAAGTAGTTCAAGTGAATACCTCTTCCTGATTTTTCTGAGTAGTGCCGCCTATCGGAATAAAAAGAATGTGATCATTGTACTAAACGATTCTGAACAAATTCTGAAAAAAGAGATAGGACCTCGTTAAATATAGAGCCATTGGTTCAATTTTTGATGGTTAATTTTGTCGTATCACAATAATTATTGTAGTTATTTGTCGAAATTTGCGCAATATGTTTATTTGTTTTTTTCGCAAAGATGAAAGTGGGGCTTGGATGTTATCTGAAAACACAAAAATGACGAGCTCAATGTGCAATGTCATTAAGTTAAGTAACTTAGTGATATTGCCCCAAGGACTCGTCATCTCTGCTTCAGTCTTCTGCCAATGTGATCAGCAAAAGGCATATATTCATTTCAAATTTAGTCGGAGATGTTGCGCGTATAATACTCAATAATATCCTTGCGACGGATAATACCGAGGAACACACGGTCCACATCCACCACAGGCACAAAGTTTTGATCTGCTGCCAGCGTCAGCATATCCTCCATTTCTGCCTTAATAAAGACACATTCATTATATACACGGTTGTCGATCTCATGCACTTGGACCTGATCCATCGTCTCAAATGTCAGTCCGGGAGTGCTCCGCATTTTCCATAACAAATCGCCTTCGGACAGGGTGGCAACATATTTTCCATCCTGGTCAATCACGGGAATGGCGGTATAATGCTGCAATTCAAGCTGCTCGATCGCATCTTTCATCGAAGCGGAAGACTTGATATAGGCCACGTCGGCTTTGGGGAGTAAAAAATAGCTGATTTCCATCATCGGGCTCCTTTACTGTAATCTCACTCTCCTTATTTAAACATATTATGTGAGCTTTCGGCTATTTTTAATGATAAATTCGTCAGATTTGTTCCATTGTTTAATTGAGGCTGGAAATCTATAGTGTATATTAGAGGTGATGTGATCATGAAATCGAAACGTAAAATTATTTATGGACTGCTTCCCATCTTATTTGCCGGTGGAATCGGAATGTACTTATACATGCAGAATAGCAAAACAGAGGAAGTAAAGCCTGAGGTAACCGTTAATCAGTACATAGAGCATCTGCAAAAGAAAGAATTTGATCAACTGTATACCCTGATGACGCCTGCTTCATTGACAGAGTCCGGCATGAACCGTGAACAATTTGTGGAAAAATACAATGCAATCTATTCGGGTATGGAGGTTTCTGCGATTAAAGCAGAATTGAAACCGAAAGTAATCGAAGAGGCATCGGACGGCACTGGTAATGAAAATAAAAACCAAAACCAAAATCCGGATGCCTACGAAGTGGACTACAGTCTGCAGTTAACGACCTTCCTCGGGGAAGTGGACGAGACGCATACACTGAAACTGGTGCGTGAAGAGCTTGAGGAGGGTGGCAAAGTCTGGCGGATCAACTGGAAGCCATCCATGATTCTGACTGACATGGTCAAGGGAAGCAAAGTTCGGGTGAAAACCCTTTTCCCGGAACGAGGAGACATTGTTGATCGTGAAGGGCTGCCCCTCGCAACAAAGGGAAATATATATGAATGGGGCATCGTACCTGAGAAGCTAGGAGAACATCCGGAGCCGGTGATCGCCCGAATCGCGGAGCATTACAAAGTAACAGAAGCTATGATTAACACCGCACTTGCACAGAAATGGGTGAAGCCGGAATATTTTGTCCCGATTGCTTCAACAGAGGACTCCCGGGTGCCTACAGCACTGGCTGGTGTGCAAGTTCAATCCAAGGAAATACGATATTATCCTCTTGGTGAGGCTGCTGCTCATTTAATCGGTTATGTGCGCAAGGCCACCAAGGAAGATTTGGAGAAAGATACGGAAGGATACTATCGTGCGGAAGATTGGATTGGCAAAGCCGGACTGGAGCAATCCTTAGAGAAACAGCTTCGCGGCGAACGAGGTGGCCTGATCGAGATCACCGATGAATCTGGAAACACTCGCTCTGAGCTTATTCGAAAGGATGCAGTGGATGGAGAGAATATTCAACTGACGATAAGCTCTGAGCAACAGCGCAAGTTGTATAAGACATTATCGAGTGGTGGTGACGCCGGAGCAATGGTGCTGATGAACCCAACGGATGGTAATCTGCTGGCACTGGCAAGTGCGCCTGCCTATAATCCGAACAAGATGGTTACGGGACTGACACAGGCAGAGTGGGATGCCTATTCAGCAGATGAAAAGCTTCCTTTTATCAATCGGTTTACGAACCGTTATGCACCAGGTTCAACCTT
Source organism: Paenibacillus marchantiae (assembly GCF_028771845.1). Taxonomy (NCBI): domain Bacteria; kingdom Bacillati; phylum Bacillota; class Bacilli; order Caryophanales; family Paenibacillaceae; genus Paenibacillus; species Paenibacillus marchantiae. The sequence continues at coordinate 2,070,759 of NZ_CP118270.1, forward strand.
CAAAGCCATTACGGCAGCGGCAGGTTTGATGGAGAAGGTTACCACAGCGGACAAATCGCATGATATCTCTGGTCTGCAATGGCGCAAGGATGAGAGCTGGGGCGGTTACTATGTGAAACGTGTGAAAAGTGTATCCCCGGTGAACATGGTTGATGCGCTGGTCTACTCAGACAATATTTATTTTGCGAAGGAAGCTGTTGAGATGGGCAGCGCCAAGTTCATAGATGGCATTCAGAAGTTCGGTTTTGGAGACAACTTTGGACTGGATGAACTGTATTTGAAACCAAGTCAGTATGCAAACGAGGCACATCTCGATTTGTCATCCGAGGTACTGCTCGCTGACACATCCTATGGACAGGGAGAAATGTTGATGTCGCCGATCCATCTGGCATCCTCCTTCACCCCTTTTATTAATGAAGGAAAAATGGTGAAGCCTGTACTGATAGAGGAAAAGGAAACCGCCGAACCGGAAGTTGTGATTACACCTGAAGTCGCAAATACGGTTAAGGATGCCTTGGGCGAGGTCGTGACCCGATCGGGAGGAACGGCTCATTCCTTGAACTCACTCCCTGAAGGACTGGCGGCTAAGACAGGGACTGCCGAGCTTAAGGCCAAGAAGGGGGAAAAAGGACAGGAGAACGGTTTTGTTGTGGTGTTTGATACCGAATCACCATCCTTCCTTATAGCCGCAGTCATTGAACAAGTGAACGGAAGAGGCGGCAGTTATTATGTTTTGGATAAATTAAAGCCTTTCCTGGAGAAAAAGGGAGTAACGCAGTAAATTGATTTGCGATTTACGATGTATCTTTAGTATTTGAAGAGCCCATCCACCATTCATGTTACTAAAATGGTGGATGGGCTTTATTTTGCCTTTATGTTATAAGATTTATTTCCGAGCTGTCAGCATAAAACGTGCCGAGTTCGTTCGAATCCCTTTATCGCAGCGATTTTGCTCAACAAACTGTTGGAAATGCTCTAAGTCGGATTCCTTCTCTCCAAAACCGGGAATGATCGGTGCATGGGTCAGTAGGAAAAGCAGATCATCAGGCGTGGCGTAATATTCTGTTGCATTATATTCGTGTGCCTCAATGTCACGAAAACCCGCTTCGCGAAGTTCACGTTTGTATCGTTCCATTAATGTGCCAGGCTGAACGCCCAGCGATTGTCCACGGTCAAAAGCCTTGGAGATATTACATTTATCATGTTCACTGACTTGTTGGGTAAGGAATACACCGCCATCAGCCAATACCCTGAATACTTCTGTAGCGCAGAAGTCGCAGTGTCTGGAGGAAACCACATTAAAGAATTGATCTGGAAATGTCAGTTGCTCTGCATTCATATGCACAAAACGGACATTCGACCTGGAACCAGATGCCTTAAGATTACGCTGGGCAGTCTCAATCATTCCCCGGGAAAGGTCGATTCCAACCAATAACAGTGCGGCATTCGAGATGGAAAGAACAGCTTCTCCACCACCTGTACCAATATCAAGCAATAGATCAGACGGTTCGGTGCAGCGTATAACTTCCTCGTAGAAATTCCATTCGATGCCTTCTGAAGTCACTTTCAGGGAGCTGAAGTCCCAGCCATTCAATTGCCCAATACGTTCGTAAAAAGTAGTATAGTCCATCTTTTTCTTCATTATATGATTCCTCCAATGTGAGTTCTTGATTCTAGACAGATGTTGTACCAAATCGTTACGATTAGATGCCGAACAGGCTCAAAAGGGCAGACGTATCCCATGTTAGCTGGTACGCGTTTTGACCCAGCCCGACGACTAATTACTTCGAACGATTCGGAATAACATCCGTGTCACCTCACAGTTTGGAATATCGTTATTATAATGAATTGACAGCGTATACGCGAGATGTTAATTTGAAGTGAAATCCATTCTATTAGATTGAGGTGATCGATGGTGGCTGTTCGCGCTAAGCAGATTTTTGTTAATTTGCCCGTTAAGGATTTGAAGAGGTCCGTTGATTTTTTTACCAAAGTAGGGTTTGAGTTCAATGTGAATTTTACAGACGAGTCTGCGACTTGCATGATCATTGGAGACAACATCTATGCGATGCTGCTGGTGGAGGATCGTTTTCAATCTTTTATTTCGAAAAAAATATCCAACGCGGCGGACACGGCGGAAGTCATCGTAGCCTTGTCGGTGGAGAGTCGTGAACAAGTCGATCTGATTGTACAAGCTGCCCTGGATGCTGGCGGCAAGCCGTATAATGATCCTCAAGATCATGGGTTTATGTATGGGTGGAGTTTTCAGGACCCGGATGATCATCTATGGGAAGTTTCCTATATGGATCTAAGTAGCTTTCCTACGCAAGAATAGAATACATTTGTCAGTGCCTTCCTATTAACAGGGAGGCACTTTTTGCGTTCATATATCCCAATAACATATGGTGTAATTTACCTTTTTACTATATGATAAGTGTCGATTCATGTATAAATAGCATAGTATACATACGTTCTTTTTGATGGAGGGATCAGGGTGTATTGTCACGTATGTGGGACCAAAAGCAATCCAGGGGACAGCACATGTAGAAAGTGTAGAACGAAATTAAAAGATTCAAGCTCTACAGATGAACAGATTTGGGCAGAAACAGCAGTTGGTCTGGAAAGTGGAACGGGCAAAGCATTAGATCAGTTATCCAGACAGCATCAGTCTGCACCGAAGCAGAGCAACACGGCACAAGGCCGAGCATTTAGCTGGATTATTCCACTGCTTCTGGCAGCGGTGATGGGGGCCTTGTTGACTTATTATTACAAGCAGGAGATGGGCATCAATGCGGAGGTAAAAACACTGCATCAACAGGCGGAGCAGGCCGCCTTGGAGGGAAAATATCAAGAGGCGCTTCAACTTCTGGACTCGGCTCTTGCGAAACGGCCAAATGTTGATGGACTTGTGCAGGATCGCCAAATTACAGCCAAAGCCTTCAATCTAATGAATCAGCTGAACGAAGCTGCGACAAGTTTGAAAACGGGAAAACTTGCTGCAGGTGACAAGACACTTCAGGCTGTAGTGAAAGTGTTGAAAGAGCGAGAAGAACCGGTATTTGCCAAGGTACGTACGACTCTAAACAACAACAAGGTGACACTGGCTGTCCTGAAGGTAAAGAAAGAAATCGATAGTTTGACAACCGTACAGGCACTTGCTGAGAAATTGGACACGGTATCGAAATTGAAAGGCAAGGAAGCAGAGGCGGTTCAGAAACAAATCATCGACAAGCTGGCTGGCCTTAGCTATAAGCAAGCTGAACAGCAAGTGAAGAAAAAGGATTTTACGGCTGCATTGCAAACCGTTGATCTGGGACTGTCCTACGCGCCCGAGGATGACAAACTGACAGCATATCGCGAACGGGTGCTGAGTGAGAAGAAGGCTTTTGAAAAAGCAGAAGCCGAACGAATTCAACTTGCTGAGCAACAAGCGGCAGAAGAAGACCTGAAAAACCGCACAGCAGCGGTGAGTATTGTAGACGTAGAAGCGACGCTTGATATGTATGGCGATCTGTATATAAGCGGCTCAATCGTGAATAATGCCACTCGTCCTATCTCTTCCGTGACGGTTATGCTGGACATCTACAGCTCAGACGGGGCATATCTCGGTCAAACCTATGCGGATGTGTATCCAAGCTGGCTTGATGTAGGGGATCAGGGATTTTTTGAAACGTATTATTACGGTGTGTACGAGGAAGCTGAAGTTTCTGTAGTGAACGCAACGTGGTATCTGGAATAGGAGGACAGGTTGGAATGGCCAAACGAACATGGAGTACGATTATATCCAGTGCAATTATTATTGGAGCGGGAGCAGGAGGGGTGTTCTGGATTCATCAGTATTCAGCAGATCAACTGCAGGATGGACCAAGACTGGCTGTTGTCACTACGAAGGAAACGGCAACCACAGCGTCTAAACCGTCCTCCCAGACAGCCGTGAAGAAAACACGTAAACAGATTATTGAAGAGAGTCAGAAGAAAGTGGTTACGATTGAGAGCAGCAGCGGACTGGGTTCCGGTTTTCTCTACAATGATCAGGGGGATGTGGTAACTAATGCTCACGTGGTGGAGGGGTCGAAAGAAGTAACGATTCGAACCCTGAATCATGAGGAGTATAAGGGAACCGTTATCGGGATTGGAGAAGAGACGGATGTTGCTGTCGTCAGGGTGCCTGATCTGAAAAAAGTTAAACCGCTACCTATCGCCAAATCCAAAGCGGAGACGGGTGATGAGATTCTCGCTCTGGGTAGTCCGCTGGGTCTGGAGAACACCGTAACTACAGGCATTATCAGCGGAGTTGGCCGCAGCTTCGAAATTGCCCCGTATATCTATAGTAATCTGTATCAAATCTCGGCGCCTATTACACACGGCAACAGCGGTGGCCCACTGATCAGTGCAGAAACCGGTGAAGTATTGGGCATTAATTCAGCCGTTGTGGAGCAGGAAGGTGGAATTGGGTTCAGCATTCCTATCACTAGTGTATTGAAGCAGGTCCAGGCCTGGTCTGAGAAACCATCATCGTCTAAAACAGCGGTTCAGACGAGTGGCAGTCAGGGATCGGGAGCAGACTCAGCTTCTTTGGAAGCGGAGGGTCTGGTGACCGAATTTTATATGAACCTGAATCTGAATGACTATGTTACCGCCTATGCCTTGCTTGGCAGTGAGTGGCAGAGCGGTATAAGTTATGCCAAGTTCCGTGAAGGTTACATCAACACCAGTTATGTTACCATTGCCGAAGTTTCGTCCTCAGATAAGTCAAATGATGAAATAGAGGTCACTGCGGTTATTACAGCGGATGAACGAAAAGACAGTGAATTGGTCACCACGAAATATAAAGTTACGTATCAAGTCGGTTATGAAAATGGACAACTGAAAATACTTCATGGTCAAGGAAAAAAAGTGAAATAAAAGTTATGTAGGGAGAATGGGCACCAAGCCGATTCTCCTTTTTGATTGCTTAAGTGTGATGGTTCTGTTAAAATACAGAACGAACGTTCAGTATGCAAGAGGCGGAGTGAAATGGATGAGTATGAATAAAAAGCAAATTCAAACCGAGCAGACCAAGAAGAAACTTGCGGATGCCTCAAGAGCTCTTTTTGTGCAAAAAGGGTATAAAGCAACTTCCATTGAAGATATTGTGGCTGCGACAGGCAGTAGCAAAGGCAATATCTATTACCATTTTAAAAGTAAGGAAGGCCTCTTTCTGTATCTGATTGATGAGTGGGATCGGGAATGGGAAGAGAATTGGGCGGCCAAGGAGCATCTGTATCATACTTCTACGGAGAAGATCTACGGCTTGGCAGAACAATTAATCCTCGACGATATGAATCACCCGCTAACCAAGGCGGCAGATGAGTTTTTTACCGGGGAAAAGAAAGAAAATGATATTGAAGAACGAATATCTTTGATGTTTGAGCGGCATATTCAATTTAACAAACAATTGGTGGAACAGGGGATAGAGAGCGGAGAGTTCAAGGCAGACAACGCAGACAATCTTGCGCTCATTCTGGAAAGCACCATTATTGGACTTAGTCAGCTGTCGCGCGGAATGGAGCCAGAACAGGCTCTTGCCTTATACCGCCAGGCGGCTAGCGTATTCTTATATGGAATAGCAAAAGATAAAGCTTAAGGCAACATTTTGACAACTACGGAGGATGGAATCATGGCATTACTTACACGGAACAGGGGCGCATTGCTGCTGTTAATGTTTAATATTTTTCTCGTTTTTACAGGTATAGGTCTTGTTGTACCTATTATGCCTGCGTACATGGATCTACTGCATATCACTGGGTTCACGGTTGGTTTGCTGGTAGCAGCATTCTCCTTCACGCAGTTTCTGTTTTCTCCAGTTGCGGGCCGTTGGTCTGACATCTTGGGACGTAAAAAAATTATTGTTGGCGGCATGTTAATCTTTGCTGTATCGGAGTTTATGTTTGGTGCTGTGAATGCACCATCGCTGCTCTTCGCGGCCCGGATGCTTGGCGGAATCGGTGCAGCAATGATCTTCCCGGCAGTTATGGCGTATACCGCAGATATTACGACAGATGAAGAACGCGGTAGAGGCATGGGATTAATCAATGCGGCAATTACTACAGGATTTATTATTGGTCCGGGGATCGGCGGATATATCGCGGACTTTGGCATTCGGATTCCTTTCTATGCCGCAGGTATTGCAGGTTTGCTGGCATCCATCATTACATTGATTATTTTGCCGGAATCGACCAGAATTACCGGAGAGCAAAGCAAACCTGTTGCGGGTGCAGCGAAGGTCAAAAGCCCGGGCATGGTTTCCCAGTTGCTGCATTCGTACCGGGAGCCTTACTTTTTCAGTTTGATTATCGTATTTGTCATGGCGTTTGGTCTGGCTAACTATGAGACGGTATTTTCACTGTTTGTGGATCACAAATTTGGCTTCACCACCAAGGATATTGCATTCATTATTACGTTTGGTTCCATTGCGGGAGCTGTGGTGCAGGTCTCCATGATTGGCTGGCTGTTAAACCGGTTTGGTGAGAAAAAAGTCATTTCGGTCTGCTTGCTTTTTGTAGCCGTATTTGTACTGTTGACCTTGTTTGTGAACACCTACTGGATGATTCTTGTCGTAACGTTTATCGTCTTCCTTGGTATGGATATATTGCGTCCGGCAATCAGTACGCAGATGTCCAAACTGGCGGAAGAACAGCAAGGCTTTGTGGCCGGATTGAACTCAGCCTACACAAGTTTGGGGAATATCGCAGGTCCAATTGTAGCGGGAGCACTGTTTGATGTGAATATCAACTATCCTTACGTTTCAGCAGCTGTTGTTCTGGCAATCTGTTTCCTGTTATCTCTGCGGGTGTTAAGAGGAGTTAACTCCACAGGCAACGCCAAAGCAGAGATGTAATCCTGATTTGAATATGAATGAGTGAGTGAACCAAAACAAAAAGCCAGTCGGCTACACATGAACTGCACCCCATTTGTTAGACACGACTAACAATGGAGGTGCAGTTTTTTTGCCTAAATTCAGTTTAGATGAGAAATTGAAAGCCATTCATAGATATCAGAATGGTACTGAAGGAGTCAAAAGTATTGCAAAATCATTACGGATAAATCATGAAACTTTACGTATGTGGATTAGGCAATACGAATATCACGGCGTCAAAGCTTTTGAAAAGAGCTATACAGCTTAACTAAGACATTTAAACTAGACGTACTCACCTATATAAACGAGAATGGGACGTCTCCAAATGAAGCTGCGGTCATTTTCAATATACCCTCTCCTAGGATTATTAGAAAATGGCGTATTCAATTCAATGAGGATGGAATGGACGGCCTGAAATCAAAGAAAAAGGGGCGTCCACTCATGAAAAATACGAACAAAAATATGACGAAGAAGCTAGAACCTGGCGATGAATCAGTTGAAGCTCTACAAGCTGAATTAGAACGTTTGCGTATGGAAAACGCCTATTTAAAAAAGTTGAATGCCTTAGTTCAAAACAAGGAAAAATCACCAAACAAGACAAAGCGCAAGTAGTCTATGAATTAAGGCTTGAATTCCCGGTGGTTGCATTGCTAGCGTTCGCTGAAGTCCCACGTAGCACCTTCTATTACTGGGTGAAACAGTTTGACAAGCCCGATCTAGACGCAGACCTGAAACTCCTTATTCAATCCATTTACGAGGAACATCAGGGGCGTTATGGCTATCGTCGTATCCGTGATGAACTAGTTAATCGTGAACACCGAGTTAACCATAAAAAAGTACAGCGTATCATGAAAGAATTAGGCCTGAAATCAGTAGTGCGTATGAAAAAATATCGTTCCTATAAAGGAACAGTGGGTAACATTGCACCAAACGTACTGGATCGTAACTTTCAAGCAGAAAAACCAAATGAGAAATGGGTTACCGATATTACGGAATTTAAGTTGTTTGGAGAAAAGCTTTATTTATCACCTGTTCTGGACTTATTTAACGGTGAAATTATCACGTACACAGTAGGATCTCGCCCTACTTATTCATTAGTCTCCGACATGCTAAATAAAGCTTTTAAACGCTTATCCAACGAGGATGAGCTCCTCCTGCATTCGGATCAAGGCTGGCACTACCAGATGAAGCAGTATCAACATGCTTTGAAGGAACGGGCGATTATCCAGAGCATGTCACGCAAAGGAAATTGTTACGATAACGCAGTAATGGAGAACTTCTTTGGCATTATGAAGTCAGAATTTCTCTATCTTAATGAGTTTGAAAGTCTAGATGACTTCAAGCAAGAACTAGCACAATACATCGATTACTACAATCACAAACGCATTAAGTCAAAATTAAAAGGCATGAGCCCGGTACAATACCGAATTCATGCCATACAGGTTGCATAAAAATATTTGTCTAACTTTAAGGGGTCACTTCAACATGAACGATGTGTAAACGACTGGCTTTTTATTTCACAGTATTAACGCACTTCTCCATTGGTTTCAATCAGTTTTTGATACCAGTGGAAGCTCTGTTTGCGGATACGTCTTAATTCCTTGATATCGAATTCTTCCCGATCCACGTAGATGAATCCATAACGTTTGCTTGATCCCTGATGTGTACTGACCAGATCAATCGCAGACCAAGGGCAGAAGCCGAATACATCTACACCGTCTGTAATAGCCAGTTGAATCTGTTCGATATGTTTATTGAAAAACTCGATGCGGTAAGGGTCGTTGACCACGTCGCCTTCCTCCAGTTTATCAAATGCACCCAGACCATTCTCGGTAACGATCAATGGCAGATGATAACGGGAGTAGATCTGGCGCAGCGTTGAGCGGAAACCAACAGGATCAATTTCCCAACCAAATTCAGTCTTTTGCAGATTTGGATTTACAGATCCTCTGTAAGCTCCTGGCTCCCCGACGATTTCATGCTGGTCTCCTGTATGGGAGAAGTCATTGCCATCATTCAGGCTTTCACCAACGGTCTGTGATGTATAGTAGTTAAAAGCGATAAAATCAGGGTTTCCTTGAGCCAGGATGTCCATGTCTCCATCTTCAATGACAGGGGTATATCCTTTTTCTTCGAGATAACTCCAGGCAATATGATTGTAGCGTCCATATACCGCCATATCGAGATAGAGCCAGTTGCGAATGGCAGCATAGTTATCAGCAGCGAGCGTATCTTCCGGTTTGGAGCTCGCAGGATAGATAACACCGATATTGGGAGCTGGGCCGATTTTGGCTTCAGGCAGCATCTCATGACACAGAACCATGGCTTTGGCTTGAGCGACCAGCATGTGGTGATTTTGCTGATACAGAGTTTTTTGTGGATCAACAAGTGTTGTATCCAGGGTACCCAGAGAGCCGGGGTGAAGGATTAGCATATTTTGTTCATTGATGGTCAGCCAATATTTGACCCGGTCACCGTAGTTTTCATAAAGTGTTTTGGCATATTGTTCAAAGGCATCTATCGTTGCACGGTTGGACCAGCCCCCTTTTTCTTCAAGCGCATAAGGAAGATCAAAGTGATACATGGTCACAATGGGCTCAATACCGTATTTAATCAACTCATCAATCAAGGAATCATAAAATGCCAGTCCCTTTGGATTTACTTCACCTGCTCCTTGCGGATAGATGCGAGTCCAGGCGATGGAGAAACGGTAGGCTTTGAAGCCCATTTCGGCCATCAGGGCCACATCTTCTTTGTACATATGATAGTGATCACTGGTTACCTTGAAGTCGGTTACGCCTTCCACATGATTGCCCATGTCGATGACAGAAGGGCCTTTGCCATCTTCATCCCAGGCTCCCTCAATTTGATAGGCGGAGGTTGATCCTCCCCAGAAGAAATCTTTAGGAAATGGTTTAAGTTGAGTATGCTTCATTGTTAGTTCCTCCTAAATTGAATACATATGATATAAGTTGAGTTAGACAAGAGTTAGACAACCAAAGTCAGCAGGACATCGTTTTTCTGTACATGCTCTTGAGTCGTTTCGAATACATCCACTTCCTGCTGCGTGAGAGTAACAATGACAGGAGTCACGGTTTCGTATCCGGCCTCTTTAATTTTATCGATTTCAAATTGGATCAACAGATCGCCTTGTCTAACGATATCGCCTTCCTGAACGACAGGATTGAAATGTTTTCCCTTCAGCGCCACCGTGTTAATACCAATGTGAATCAAAATCTCGGTACCTGCGTTGGTCGTTAATCCAATGGCATGTCCAGTTGGGAAGAGTGAAGTTACAACGCCATCCACGGGAGCGACGACTTCACCAATCTCAGGAACAATCGCCAATCCTTTGCCCATGGCACCTGTTGAGAAAGCAGGGTCGTTAATGGTGCTCAAGGCTACAGCTTTACCTGTAAGAGGACTATAAATTTGTTCCTTTTTGATTTCAGTTGTTTTTGTCTCAGGTACGACAGGAAGTTCTTCCGGTGTACTTTCAGTCGATGTATTGGAGACAGATTCATTTTTTTCGGAAGCTGTGTCTTTGGTTTTGCTTTCATATCCGAACATCACGGTCAATATCGCTGCTACAGCAAAGGAGCAGGCAATCGCAATCACGTAGACAACCGTTGGTGTATAGACAGGAATGGCAAATATATTGTGGAACACATAAGCAGTCATTTTAACGCCAAAGTGACCATTAATGGCACCGCCGATCGCACCTGCAATGACAACGATAGGAATCACTCGTTTATAACGCAAGATCAGACCGTATACGATCGGTTCAGTGACACCTGCAAGTAAACCGGTAAGGCTGGTGGAACCTGCAAGGGTTCGCAGGGTTTTGTTCTTTTTGGCTTTCAGGAAAATACCAAATGCTACACCGATTTGTGCAAACACAGCTGCAGCTGCCATGGCTTCAATCGGATCGCCGCCAACCCCGATATTCTGAATCGTGATTGGTGTGAAACCCCAGTGGAGTCCGAAGACAACCATGAAGGTCATGAATCCACCCAGTACAACTCCTGACAAAATACCGCTGACACCAATAAGCCAAGTTACGCCGGAGGAGATCCAGTCACCTACCGTGGTGCCGAATGGTCCGAAGGCCATTGCGGACAAAGGAACCATAATCATCAGAGCAATCATCGGTACCAGGAACAATTGCAGATCTTTCAAAATGATTTTCTTCAGTAGTTTGTCGAGTACAGCGTAGATGCTAATCGATATGAAGATCGGGAACACACTGGCTGAATAATTCATCATGACAACGGGTATGCCGAGGAACGATACATCCGAGCCTTTATCCATCAGTCCGGTAAAGTTCGGCTCCATCAGAGCGGCACCAATTACACCGGCTACATAAGGATTGGCTTTCAGTTTCATACCAAGTGTGATACCGAGGAAGATAGGCAAGAAGTAAAAGACTGCGTTCCCGGCAGCAGATAGAATCAGGTACGTGTCACTTGTATCAGACATCCATCCAAGCATGGTCAGCACAGTCAACAAAGCTTTTAACATACCTGATCCTGCCATGGCCGGGATTAAAGGTGAGAAACTTCCGGATATAATTTCAAAAACTTTGGATAAAACCGATGTTTTTTCTCCTGTGGACTCAGCAGATGAGGAAGAATCCCCTCCAAAATCTCTGTTCTTCATGATCTCTGCATATACATGAGCCACATTGCTGCCAATGACGACCTGGAACTGTCCGCCGCTTTCGACAACGGTAATGATACCATCGTGTTTCTCAAGCGTTTCGCGTTCAGCCTTTTTCGAATCCTTCAGATCGAATCTCAGCCGGGTTGCACAGTGGACAAGACCATTGATATTGGCTTCTCCGCCGACGAGACGAACGATGTCATCCCCCATTTTTTTATGATCCATGTTCATTCTCCTTTGTTGTTAAGATTGCCTGAAAACAAAAAAATACCTAAACGAATGGCTATGATCATCGGAAAGATGACCCGTTGCCAATCATTTAGGTATCGCCTGCTTTACCAGTAACAATCCTTGTCGTTAAGTTGTGAGACCTACTATAAATGACGCCGAAATCGTTTGCAAGCTTTTTTTTATTCAGCGTCCAGCATTTCGTTACGTGAAGTGACACGGTGAATATGGATCGTCAAATACACTTTTTCATCAATGGACATGGCGCTTTCAAACTTCTCTTCAAGGTATTGATTAATGAGTTGTGTACACTGAAAAGCCTTGGCATATTTGTCTTTAACCTGCTCATACAGGAAGTTATCACCCGATGCAAATTGCTCCTGTTCATTACTCAGCATTCTCTGCACAAAGTATTGCAGATGGGTAATAAACCGGGAATAATTAAATGAATTTTCATCCAGGGCGATGTGGTAATGATTGGTGACAATGTTGAAAATATCATTAATAACCTCGGTAATTTCAACCGTTTGTTTCATACCCTGACCATCTTGGCGAGCGTTGACAAAATGCATGGCAATAAAGCTGGCCTCATGTTCATCCATTTGGATGCCGAATTGTTCCTGAATCAGATCTACTGCATTCATGCCAATCCCAAATTCCTTTTTGTAAAACTTCTTGATTTGCCACAAAAGGGAATTCTTCAGTCCGACGGATTTGCGGTACCTTGTAATGGCGAATTGAATATGATCAATTAACGATATATAGATATTATCACTAAAAATATCGCCCATTTCCTTTTTGGCATGGCCTACAATTTCGTCAGCCAATTTTAAATATTCAACCGATGTTTCACCGATCAGGTCAATCAATTTTTGCGGTATTTTATCCGATTTCAGCACAAAGGTTTTCTCGATTTTATCCTCATCCACGGGCTGTCCATTCTTCTTCTTGAAGCCCAGACCGTTGCCGATGACAACGAACTCTTGGCCTACCTGATTCTCGGCGCGAATGACGTTGTTGTTGAAAATCTGTCGGATGATCATGTATGTGTTCACCTCAATAGCTCGTAATAATAACAAAAAACCCAAACAAAGGCTTATTAGACAGCCTTTTGTTTGGGTATCGCCTGCTTACCAGTAACAATCCCGAAGAAGACACAGCTTCCTCTTTCAATTATGTCCACTATACCGCTTTCATAACAGAATAACAATACAATGATTTATGGAAATGAACGTAAAGACGTCAATTTTTGTTATAATAAGAAAGCTGGAAGTGAAGAAGATGGGCTGGGTTGCATAATAAGTTACCGAGGACGGTCATTTTTAAGCATATACAGGATTATTGGAGTGATAACATGAGCAAAGCAAAAGGAAAAGGCGGTACCGGCCGTGGTACTGGCAAAAAAGGCTGGAACCGTTGGCAAGCCGCCGCTAACCGGGCGAAAAGTGCCCCGAAGCCTTATAAAAGTAAAGGCACAAAGAATAAAACCGATGCCGAAACGCCAAGTGACAAGTCCCAGTAAGTGGGCACGAGATAAGTTGGAGAAGAGATCTGACCTGAAACAGGGCAGCTCTCTTTTTTTTGGCTTGATGCGTTAAAAAAATTATGCTTAACAGAGCCTAATAAGTGATATCCAAATTGCCGATATAAATGGTAAATTACCCCTGTGTGGTGTCGATATACTACCTAGAACAAAGGAGATTTGTCATTGTCCAATAAAAGAATGATACACACAATTAATTTGTTTATGGTTGGTGTTACGCTTACTGCGTGCAGCTCTTCGTCGGGTATTCCCAATACTCCTGCGGTTTCCAAATCCATTTCTTCGGAAAAGACGGTTAATGAAACACCTGTAACAATTTTTTCTAAGAACAAGGAAGTGGAGATAACCCTCTCTTCGGATTGGAAGGTTTCAACAGAACTTACTAATCCATCACTATTGAAGTTAGCGCTAGTGGATCGAACGAAGTCCATCCGAATCGACCGAGTGAACCGGGCAGACTACTTACCGGATACGTCATTGACCGATTACATGGCAATCCACAAGAAAAATATTGAATCCACACAAGGCCCAAAGAGAAAGAAAGATGAGATCATCAGAACCAGCAATCTAACTATTGATAAAAAGAAGGCTTACGTAAAAGAAGGAAGAACCAGTTATGAGAGGAATCAATTCGGGTACATTACAGCATACCTAGAAAGTAACTACCATTTTTATATCATTACATATACATCGATGTATGAATTTACGTTAGCAGACCGGGAATTTTTCGAAAAAATGTCTCAACAATTTGGGATATTGAATGATGAACCATCAGACCTTGTCCTTTCATCGACCGATCTTACATCGCATCAAGGAAAATATTCTCAATTCCAGATCCGTACTCCATCTAATTGGGAAGTTCAAGATTTTGAATTACGGGGTTCAGATCTGGATATCTCTCTGCAGGCAAACAATGATTACATGTCGATATATCTCGAACCAAAGGAAGAATCTGATTCCGATCTAACGTTAGAGGAGTATGGACGTTATGTCGCTGAAATGTATGCTGATCCAGAGAACTCCATTCTCGTTCCAGAACGCACGTCTGTTGAAATCAATGGTTTGAAGGGGATTCAGATGGAAGGGTACCAAGTAGTAAATAAACGTAAGATTGTCCAGCTACACACCATTTTAGAAGCACAGGATCATTTTGTAGAGATCGTGTTCTATACGGGTGAGGGTCGATATGATCGGGTAAAGAAAGAGTATCAGAGATATACAAGTACCTACAAGGAAAATAAAAGGTGAAGTTATAAAGGTATAAGAGATCTGCCCACCCGATATCTGGATAAGATCTCTTAAATCTGTAATACAGTCTATTATATAGCAGCTTGAATGAAAGAAGATGGCTCCGAAACTTCAAGTGACAAGTCCGTTTAAATGGGCACGAGATAGAGTAGAGAAGGGAACTGACCTGAATACAGGGATGGTCTCTTTTTTATTTCATCGCAAGCGCATCATATTAAACGAATAACAAAAAACCAAGACGCAGGAATTACCCTCAAGCATCTCGGTTTTTTTGTTATTAACGTTCTTATTGTTTACTTGGTATTCAGCTCTATTTAGCTCTTACTTTGAAGAAGGAGATCAGTTCTTGCAATTGGCCCGATACAGCCGAAAGTTCATCAGAGGCAGCAACAATGGAGGCCATGGATGATTCCTGTTCGGCAATGGATTGCTCAATCTGTTTGCTGCTATGTGCTGCTTTGCTGACGCTCGCAGACAACTCATCCGCAGTAGCGGACATTTCCTGTGTGCTGGCGGATATTTCTTCGGTAGAACTGGAGATATCCTGAATTTGGTTAGCGACTTTGTTCGTAGCTGTCAAAATATCTTCAAAAAATTGCCCCGTCTCCATAGTGACCTGAGATCCCTTCACCACTTCTTGGGAGCCAAGCTGCATAGCTTCGGCAGATTGAAGGATATCGCGCTGAATGCCGTCAATTAAGGTACGGATTTGTTTGGCAGAATCCTGGGACTGTTCAGCGAGCTTGCGGACTTCTCCTGCGACAACCGCAAACCCTTTTCCTTCCTCACCTACACGAGCCGCCTCAATGGAAGCATTCAGGGCGAGCAAATTAGTCTGATCTGCAATCTGTGTAATCATATTTACGATGCTGCTAATTTCGTTGGAGCGGCTTTCCAAAGACTGTATCGATTCCGAAGTGTGTTTCACCGCACCAGAGATGAGTCTCATCTGCTCAACCACTTGTTGCATAATCTCATGACCTGTATTGGAACGTTGTTCCATGCTTAATGCCTCATCCGCTACATCTGCAGAACTGCTGGCAATCGTCTGCACAACGGTAGACATTTCTGTCATTGCTCGGGCACTTTCCACGCTCGCCTGATCCTGGGAGCGAAGGCCGTGAGAGATGTCCCGAATATTGCTGCTGATCATCTGGATATTATCATTATTTTTCTCAGAAATATCTAGTAATTTCTTGGATGAGTCAGAGAGGTGATAGGATGTCGTTTGGACTTTGAACATCGTGTCATTGAATCGCTGAATCATCGTATTGAATTTTTCATTGATAATTCCCAGATCATCCCGTCCGGTTTGGATGGTTACATCCAGATTGCCTGCGCTTGCAGTCTCAATACCCTTCATAAGGTCACGGATTGGCTTAAGTGTTTTCTTTAATAGAATAAACTGCAGTACCATAAACAGGACCAGGAAACCGATAAGGAAAATACTACTGTATGTAATCAGCTTATGAAGTCCTTTTGGAACTGCGTTTGCATCAACGTCGAAGTAAAGTGCGGCGTACATTTTTCCTTCGGCATTTTTAATAGGGTACATAATCGTAGTCCAAGTACCGTATTCGTCCGTATAAAAGCTGCTTAATGCAGGTTCCTCGTCGTTTTTCATACCTTCAAGAGCTATAACATTTTTCTGTGGTAATGGATACATTGAACCTGCTGCCATATTGCTTTCTTCAAAAGGCCCCAACAAATTAGTAGGAATCGCAATGATGGACGTTTGATTTCCTTCCTTCAGTTCAGTGCCGAAGATATAGGCTTGTGCAATATTGGGATATAGCTCGTGGATGGAATCCAGGTATTCTCTTAATTCTTTCTGAACAGGTCCAGAATAACTTTTCTCTTTTACTGCTTCAATTACTTTGTCTGTATCCAGATCATCAAACCATTTCTGTGTTGTAACTTCAGCCTGCTCGTACAATTGTTGACTCAGAATATTCTTTTGCAGTTGATATCCCGCAGTAATGAGGATAACCCCAATCAACATAATACTGCCGAATGAAATAACGAGATTTTTAGCAAAGAAGGGAAGAGTACTCCACCTTATCTTATTTAACAACATAGTTCACTCCTTTTTCTAATTATGACCATCTGGATGCGTGTTCGCTCTACGTATGGTGCTTCGTATCCATGTGATATATCGTAATAGGGTTAGACTAATGTTAGTTTTTGAATGAAAATGATGCTTTAGTACCAAGGTTTTCAGAATTTTCCTCATTTCTTTCATTATTGTGTTCATTATTAAAAAATGCGCAAATCTATAACGGTAATTTCTTTGAAGATTGGGGAAATTAAATGCCAAAAGGAATAAGGTCCCTTCATTTTAAAAAGTGAATTGTGCCTAACATGTATATACATAAAGGGGAGAGGGATTTATGTTGAAATAAAGATATGCGCATATATGAAATACATTAATACGCAAAAATGACTCTAAACGAGACTTGGCGAATACGAAAAGATCAATGAACGATATCCTATTACTGTAATGAAAGACAACAGTATATAGATGAAGCTAACTTAATAAGTAGTGACATTAATGAAGAAAAGTTTTCTGGCCCTACAAGACAAAATGTTCATTTGAGCTTAGGCGTTAGGATTACAGCCAGTATAGGCTATCCCATAGAACGCATAGAGCGGTTCCGTAGATTCCGTTAACTTAACAACCGCTGGAGACATTTATAATAGGAAAGTAGATCAACTAAATATATTGAAATAAAATTAATTTATAATATGGGTTGTAATTAGTATTAGAACATGATATATTATTAATCCGGCCAAGAAAACACGAGAAACACGGTGCGGTAAGCGAATGAAATAAGCTTCGAAAGAAACTTAAAAAAAGAGCTTGCAAAGTTGGTTCGGACGTGATAATATATAAGAGTTGCTGAAGAGAACAACGACGGCAACGAAAACAAGTTTGATCTTTGAAAACTGAACAACGAGTGAGTAACGATCTTGCTTGCGAGATCGACGCTAAGAAATCGGTACACGTCTTCGGACTGTATGATTTCAAAGCAAAATAAATGAGATTTTTAATCTCGTCAGTTTCAAAATGAGCTTATCGCTCTTTTCAATACTTTATTGGAGAGTTTGATCCTGGCTCAGGACGAACGCTGGCGGCATGCCTAATACATGCAAGTCGAGCGGACTTGAAGAGAAGCTTGCTTCTCTGATGGTTAGCGGCGGACGGGTGAGTAACACGTAGGCAACCTGCCCTCAAGTTTGGGACAACTACCGGAAACGGTAGCTAATACCGAATAGTTGTTTTCTTCTCCTGAAGAGAACTGGAAAGACGGAGCAATCTGTCACTTGGGGATGGGCCTGCGGCGCATTAGCTAGTTGGTGGGGTAACGGCTCACCAAGGCGACGATGCGTAGCCGACCTGAGAGGGTGATCGGCCACACTGGGACTGAGACACGGCCCAGACTCCTACGGGAGGCAGCAGTAGGGAATCTTCCGCAATGGGCGAAAGCCTGACGGAGCAATGCCGCGTGAGTGATGAAGGTTTTCGGATCGTAAAGCTCTGTTGCCAGGGAAGAACGCTTGGGAGAGTAACTGCTCTCAAGGTGACGGTACCTGAGAAGAAAGCCCCGGCTAACTACGTGCCAGCAGCCGCGGTAATACGTAGGGGGCAAGCGTTGTCCGGAATTATTGGGCGTAAAGCGCGCGCAGGCGGTCATTTAAGTCTGGTGTTTAATCCCGGGGCTCAACCCCGGATCGCACTGGAAACTGGGTGACTTGAGTGCAGAAGAGGAGAGTGGAATTCCACGTGTAGCGGTGAAATGCGTAGATATGTGGAGGAACACCAGTGGCGAAGGCGACTCTCTGGGCTGTAACTGACGCTGAGGCGCGAAAGCGTGGGGAGCAAACAGGATTAGATACCCTGGTAGTCCACGCCGTAAACGATGAGTGCTAGGTGTTAGGGGTTTCGATACCCTTGGTGCCGAAGTTAACACATTAAGCACTCCGCCTGGGGAGTACGGTCGCAAGACTGAAACTCAAAGGAATTGACGGGGACCCGCACAAGCAGTGGAGTATGTGGTTTAATTCGAAGCAACGCGAAGAACCTTACCAGGTCTTGACATCTGAATGACCGGTGCAGAGATGTACCTTTTCTTCGGAACATTCAAGACAGGTGGTGCATGGTTGTCGTCAGCTCGTGTCGTGAGATGTTGGGTTAAGTCCCGCAACGAGCGCAACCCTTATATTTAGTTGCCAGCACTTCGGGTGGGCACTCTAGATAGACTGCCGGTGACAAACCGGAGGAAGGTGGGGATGACGTCAAATCATCATGCCCCTTATGACCTGGGCTACACACGTACTACAATGGCCGGTACAACGGGCTGCGAAATCGCGAGATGGAGCCAATCCCAACAAAGCCGGTCTCAGTTCGGATTGCAGGCTGCAACTCGCCTGCATGAAGTCGGAATTGCTAGTAATCGCGGATCAGCATGCCGCGGTGAATACGTTCCCGGGTCTTGTACACACCGCCCGTCACACCACGAGAGTTTATAACACCCGAAGTCGGTGGGGTAACCGCAAGGAGCCAGCCGCCGAAGGTGGGATAGATGATTGGGGTGAAGTCGTAACAAGGTAGCCGTATCGGAAGGTGCGGCTGGATCACCTCCTTTCTATGGAGAATCGTTTCCCGAGTGGAAACATTCAAATACGCAGACTAGATCTGCAAATACTACTCACTCGTTGCTCAGTTTTGAGAGCTCAAACTCTCAAACAGCTTGCTTTTGCATGGAGCTTGTTCTTTGAAAACTAGATATCGAAACGAAATTTTGCGAATTAGAACATTCCTTTAAGCTGATCTTGTGTAAACAAGTGAAGTGTTTATAAGGTAGATTGCATGAGCGAGTGATCGAAATGGAACGACTTTTGGCTTTGCGCAAGCAAAACAAGGGAAGAGACAGCTCGAACACGAGCGATATGGTTAAGCTACTAAGAGCACACGGAGGATGCCTAGGCGCTAGGAGCCGATGAAGGACGTGGCGAACAACGAAACTGCCTCGGGGAGCTGTAAGCAAGCTTTGATCCGGGGGTGTCCGAATGGGGAAACCCAGCTGGGGTAATTTCCAGTTACTCATAACTGAATACATAGGTTATGTAGAGGCATACCAAGGGAACTGAAACATCTAAGTACCTTGAGGAAGAGAAAACAATAGTGATTCCGTCAGTAGCGGCGAGCGAACGCGGAGAAGCCCAAACCAGAGAGCTTGCTCTTTGGGGTTGTGGGACATCTCACATGGAGTTACAAAGGAACCGGTTAAGCGAAGAGGTCTGGAAAGGCCCGCCAAAGAAGGTAAAAGCCCTGTACTTGAAAGTCTGTTCCCTCCGAGATGTATCCCGAGTAGTGCGGGGCACGTGAAACCCCGTATGAATCCGGCAGGACCATCTGCCAAGGCTAAATACTTCCTAGCGACCGATAGTGAAGCAGTACCGTGAGGGAAAGGTGAAAAGCACCCCGGAAGGGGAGTGAAATAGAACCTGAAACCGTGTGCTTACAAAAAGTCAGAGCCCGTTTTAGGGGTGATGGCGTGCCTTTTGTAGAATGAACCGGCGAGTTACGTTCCCGTGCAAGGTTAAGGTGAAGAGCCGGAGCCGCAGCGAAAGCGAGTCTGAATAGGGCGACATAGTACGTGGACGTAGACCCGAAACCGGGTGATCTACCCCTGTCCAGGGTGAAGGTGCGGTAACACGCACTGGAGGCCCGAACCCACGCATGTTGAAAAATGCGGGGATGAGGTGGGGGTAGCGGAGAAATTCCAATCGAACTCGGAGATAGCTGGTTCTCCCCGAAATAGCTTTAGGGCTAGCCTCGGAAAACAGAGTCGTGGAGGTAGAGCACTGATTGGGTGCGGGGCCCGCAAGGGTTACCAAGCTCAGTCAAACTCCGAATGCCATAGACTTACTTCCGGGAGTCAGACAGTGAGTGCTAAGATCCATTGTCAAAAGGGAAACAGCCCAGACCATCAGCTAAGGTCCCCAAGTGTGTGTTAAGTGGGAAAGGATGTGGAGTTGCACAGACAACCAGGATGTTGGCTTAGAAGCAGCCACCATTGAAAGAGTGCGTAATAGCTCACTGGTCGAGTGACTCTGCGCCGAAAATGTAACGGGGCTAAACACACCACCGAAGCTATGGCTTGATGCTTTGCATCAGGGGTAGGGGAGCGTTGTATAAGGGTTGAAGGTGTACCGTAAGGAGCGCTGGACATTATACAAGTGAGAATGCCGGTATGAGTAACGAAAAGATCAGTGAGAATCTGATCCGCCGAAAGCCTAAGGGTTCCTGAGGAAGGCTCGTCCGCTCAGGGTAAGTCGGGACCTAAGGCGAGGCCGAAAGGCGTAGTCGAAGGACAACAGGTCGAAATTCCTGTACCACCGTAAGCCGTTATGAGCAATGGGGGGACGCAGCAGGGTAGTGACGCGGACTGATGGATGTCCGTCTAAGCAGTGAGGCTGATGTGTAGGCAAATCCGCACATCATTAAGGCTGGGCTGTGATGGGGAGCGAAAATTATAGTAGCGAAGGTCATGATCTCACACTGCCAAGAAAAGCCTCTAGCCAGGTGATGGTGCCCGTACCGCAAACCGACACAGGTAGGCGAGAAGAGAATTCTAAGGCGCGCGGAAGAACTCTCGTTAAGGAACTCGGCAAAATGACCCCGTAACTTCGGGAGAAGGGGTGCCCCGGTAGTGTGAATAGCACGAGGGGGCCGCAGTGAAAAGGCCCAAGCGACTGTTTAGCAAAAACACAGGTCTGTGCGAAGCCGTAAGGCGAAGTATACGGGCTGACGCCTGCCCGGTGCTGGAAGGTTAAGGGGAGCGGTTAGGAGCAATCCGAAGCTGTGAACCGAAGCCCCAGTAAACGGCGGCCGTAACTATAACGGTCCTAAGGTAGCGAAATTCCTTGTCAGGTAAATTCTGACCCGCACGAATGGCGTAACGACTTGGGCGCTGTCTCAACGAGAGATCCGGTGAAATTTTAATACCTGTGAAGATGCAGGTTACCCGCGACAAGACGGAAAGACCCCATGGAGCTTTACTGCAGCTTGATATTGAATTTGGGTACGATCTGTACAGGATAGGTGGGAGCCTTTGAAACGTGAGCGCCAGCTTGCGTGGAGGCACCGTTGGGATACCACCCTGATCGTATCTAGGTTCTAACCTGGTACCGTAATCCGGTGCGGGGACAGTGTCAGGTGGGCAGTTTGACTGGGGCGGTCGCCTCCTAAAGAGTAACGGAGGCGCCCAAAGGTTCCCTCAGAATGGTTGGAAATCATTCGAAGAGTGCAAAGGCATAAGGGAGCTTGACTGCGAGACCTACAAGTCGAGCAGGGACGAAAGTCGGGCTTAGTGATCCGGTGGTACCGCATGGAAGGGCCATCGCTCAACGGATAAAAGCTACCCTGGGGATAACAGGCTTATCTCCCCCAAGAGTCCACATCGACGGGGAGGTTTGGCACCTCGATGTCGGCTCATCGCATCCTGGGGCTGAAGTAGGTCCCAAGGGTTGGGCTGTTCGCCCATTAAAGCGGTACGCGAGCTGGGTTCAGAACGTCGTGAGACAGTTCGGTCCCTATCTGTCGTGGGCGTAGGAAATTTGAGAGGAGCTGTCCTTAGTACGAGAGGACCGGGATGGACGTACCGCTGGTGTACCAGTTGTTCCGCCAGGAGCACCGCTGGGTAGCTATGTACGGAAGGGATAAGCGCTGAAAGCATCTAAGCGTGAAGCCCCCCTCAAGATGAGATTTCCCAGTATGTAAGACCCCTTGAAGACGACGAGGTAGATAGGCTGGGGGTGGAAGTGCAGCAATGCATGGAGCTGACCAGTACTAATCGGTCGAGGGCTTATCCAAATATGCACGTTTTAAATCGCACATTTCGTTTCGGATCTAGTTTTCAGAGAATAATCTCTGAAATGAAAATTGGTACATCACAGAATGTGTGTATGATTTTCAGTTCTACAATGATTTCAAGAAGCTATGCTTCGACAAATCGCGTTTGGTGGCGATGGCGGAGGGGTTCCACACGTACCCATCCCGAACACGACCGTTAAGCCCTCTAGCGCCGATGGTACTTGGACCGCAGGGTCCTGGGAGAGTAGGACGCCGCCAAGCAATCAAAAGACACGATCGTAGATAAGCGATCGTGTCTTTTTCTGTTATTATGATCATGGGAATGAATATAACTCCTGTAGGCTGTTTTATATATCTTGGTCTTAGAGATAAAACTCATTTTATACATAAAATACTGGCCTTCCCATCATCCAAGCTGTGATACAATAGGTGGGGTCTATATAGAAACGGAAACACGCATGAGTACGAGGAGGAACTGAATCACGATGAAATCAGCCCCGTTTATTGCCGTGGAGGGTCCGATTGGTGCGGGGAAAACAACGTTAGCAACGATGCTTTCTCAGGAATTGAACCTTCCGCTGGTCAAGGAAATTGTAGAAGAGAATCCCTTTTTGGCTTCCTTCTATCAGGATATAGATGAGTGGAGCTTCCAGCTTGAAATGTTTTTTCTGTGTAACCGGTTTAAGCAACTGGAAGACACAGGCGTGCACTACATTAAGAAGAATACACCCGTCATTTCGGACTATCATATCTATAAAAATATGATTTTTGCCGATCGTACCTTAAAGGGCACGAAACGGGACAAATACCGTCAAATCTATCACCTCTTAACGGATGATCTGCCGAAACCCAATCTGGTGCTCTATATTGAGGCTGAGCTCGATACATTGATGAACCGGATCAACAAACGTGGACGGTCTTTTGAGCAGGATATGGACCCCGCTTATATGGAGCAGTTAATTGCAGATTATAAAACAGGCATGGACTACCTGGCTAGCAGCCCGAATCCGCCAATTATCATTAAGGTGAATGCGGAGCAGCTCGATTTTGTAGAACATCCCGAACATTTCAAACAGATTGTTAATCAAGTAAAGGAGTATATCACATGAACAACTATGGCATTCCGGCCAATGCATTAATTACGGTAGCAGGTACCGTTGGGGTGGGCAAATCCACTCTGACAGCGGCACTGGCAGAACGTTTGAGTTTCAAGACTTCACTTGAACAAGTCGACCACAATCCATATCTGGAGAAGTTCTATCATGACTTTGAACGCTGGAGCTTCCATTTGCAGATTTATTTCCTGGCAGAGCGTTTTAAGGAACAGAAGAAAATCTTTGAACTGGGCGGCGGATTCGTACAGGATCGTTCCATCTATGAGGATACAGGTATCTTTGCACAAATGCATGCGGATCAGGGCACAATGTCGGCTACGGATTTCGAGACGTACAGCAGTTTGTTTGAAGCTATGGTGATGACACCGTATTTCCCTCATCCGGACGTACTGATTTACCTGGAAGGCAGCCTGCCATCCATTCTGAATCGGATTACGGAACGCGGACGGGAGATGGAGATTCAGACCGACCGTTCCTACTGGGAGCATATGCATGAGCGCTATTCGGTATGGATTAATCAATTTACTGCCTGTCCGGTACTGCGTTTGAACATCGATGAGTATGATGTGAATGACCCAGCATCGGTGGATGCCATTTTGGCGCAGATTGCTGCTGTCATTAATCCCTCCAACGCGACGCAATTATAAACATTAACTTATCTAAGTATGTTATTCATAGGTTAATAAAAGAGTTATTAAATTAATAAGATTAAATGAGATCCCCTCTCTGCCAATTCAAGGCTGATAGAGGGGTTTTTTTGCGTTATTTTGAGATAAAAGCATTGGTGCAGAACCTATTTTAATGATTATAAGATATTAGAAATTTGTTGAATAAAAGGAGTATTTGTGGTTTCATAGGAAAGGTGAATTCTGGAAAATAAGCATAAGCATGACTCAGGAGGGAAAGACAACGTGGAAGAGAAACAAGGGATCAAGATCGGCATGCCAATCGTTGGTGGATTATTGGCAGCAATTGTAGGAGGAATTGTGTGGGCAGTAATCGCTGCCATGACGGAAAGGGAGCTAGGGCTCATTGCTATCGTCATTGGGGCGCTCACAGGCTACGCGGTTGTATTGTTCTCGAACAAACGGATCGCGACGGCACATAAAGCCATTGCAGTTATCTTTGCACTTGTCGGCATTTTACTTGGGAAGTATCTGACGGTGGTGTATTTTACTTCCGAGTTGTTCAGCGATGCGAGCATGATGAATCTGGTGTTCGATGGTGAGATGGTAAGTGCATTTGTGGATACCTTTACGGATTATTTCAGCGAGCCGGTTGACCTGTTATTCATCGTTCTGGCGATTGTATCGGCATGGCAGATTCCAGGACGGATGGCGAAGACCAGTCTGGCATCGGATGCTTCTTCGTCTGATCACGCTCCTAGAGCTTAACCGACGGCTAGCAGGAAACAAGACCTGTGTAATACAGGGACTGCCTCCTTTAAAAAGTACTCAGAGTGAATGACTGTAATGGCTTATTCACATTGCGGCTGAGATACTACAACAGGGACGTGACGTTTTAGGGCGTACGTCCCTTTTTTGTGTAAACTGAGTAATGTTGAATCCTTCGGCTGTCCAGCACATTGCATGAATACGGAAAAGATGTGACAGAAATGAGTTCTATTTAATACGAGCATATTACCTATAACGAGAGAGCAAGATTTCATTAGCAAAGCAATAGAAAGATCGAAATGGAACTACTTGTCTACAACGTATACCTGATTGCGAGGGGAATCGGATAATGTTATAGGTGAAATCAATGTAAGCCTAGTTTAACTGTTTCGATCAGCAAACTCAGCCATGGCATCCCTCATAAATACAGCCAAGCCTTCGCCGAATTGATCAATATTACGTGTAAAACGTTCGTCGTCTACGTACATTTGGCCTAACCCTCTGAAGACTTCAGGAGAATAATTGCCCATGTTGTTCAGATAGCTGTACCATTCCGAGATTCCGGCTTGAGCTTCGGCACAGTTTGGATCCGTGTGACGAATTGCTGCAAGACGAGCGTAGATTGAATTCATTTGATCGGATAGAGCTTTTTGCTCCCCAGTAGACTGGTTGTGTAACTTTTGATTAGCATGATCCACTGCTTGGTCTCCCCAACGTTCCCGCGCTTCCTGCTCATACGGATTATGACTGAAATTAAATCCTTCAAATTGTTCTTTGGCTGTCATCTTAATTTCTCCTCTCACGTGTTGAACCGATTTATCAATGGTGGCGATCATTTGGTCCAACCGCTGGCGTTTCTCCAGCAAAATACGGCGATGCATATTCAGGGCTTCTTCTCGATCGAACGATGGATTGTTTGTAATCTCCTTGATATCTTTCAGAGAGAAATCGAGTTCTTTAAAAAATAAAATCTGCTGCAGCATTTCCAGATTGGCATCTGAATACAGTCGATATCCGGCAGAAGTCACTTCGTCCGGTGTTAACAGTCCGATCTCATCATAATGATGCAGTGTGCGCACACTGATCCCGACAAGTTCGGCCACTTCTTTTACTTTCATGGCCATGATGGAAACCTCCTTACACCATCGATTGTACAGCGTCACGTTACGTGAGAGTCAACAGGTGAAAATGAAAAAAATAAGATGCAGGCACGGAAGCTGCATCTTGAGAATAACTGAATGTGCTGCACCATCTATCTGGTGCGGCACACGGACTGGCGGTGCAGGGAGCGCATGGCTACGCCTGCATCCCGTGCACCGCCGCAGCGAACTGCGCAGCCGCTGCGCGCACATCGGCCGCGCCCGCGATGGCGGAGATGACGGCTACGCCGTCGGCTCCTGCCGCCATCACGGCGGCCGTGGTATCGGGCGTAATGCCGCCGATACCCACCACCGGAACTGCGATGCCTGCGGCGCGCAGTTCGGCAACCCCTGCGGGGCCCAGCACAGCGTGGGCATCCGCTTTGGACCGCGTCGGGTACATTGGCCCGACGCCAAGATAGTCGGCGCCCGCCTGCACCGCACGGCGGGCTTCCAGCGCGGAGTGGGCGGATACGCCAAGCATCCGCCCTTCTCCGATGCGGGCGCGTACCAGCGCCGCGTCCGCATCGTCCTGGCCGACATGGATGCCGTCGGCCTCTACCACCACAGCCAGCTCCACATCATCGTTCACGATGAACGGTATCCCGTGCTGGCTGCACACCTCGCGAAGCCGCATCGCAAGCGTGATGCGTGCTTCGCCAACCAGAGCGCCAGTTCCTTTTTCACGGAACTGGAACAGCGTAATGCCGCCAGCGATGGCTTGGCGCAGCACTTCCACGGGGTCACGCGTCGTATTCACGCTGCCCATTACCAAATACACCTGCATCGCATGCCGTACCGCTTCTGCATCCAGTGGGCGCATTACTGTTCACCCCGCAGTCTGCGCTGATACGCAAAATGATTCGTCGGCCCATGTCCGGCCCCAATCCCCAGCTCATCTTCGATGGCTGCCTGAATGAATGCTCGCGCGGTGGTGACGGCAGCCTGCACAGCTGAGCCTTTCGACAATTCGGCAGTAATGGCCGCAGAATACGTACATCCCGTTCCATGGGTATGCCTTGTCACTACCCGAACGTTCTCCAGATAATGAAAAGACTGACCATCATAGAGCACATCAACAATGATGCCATTTCCCTCATCATGACCACCTTTCACCAAAGCATACGTGGAGCCCATCTGCACGATCTGCCTTGCGGCTTCTTCACGCTGACTCAAATTCATAATAGACATTCCTGTAAGAAGCTCGGCTTCCGGAATGTTCGGCGTCGTGATCAGTGCATGAGGCAGCAGCTCCGTAATTAGCGCTTGAACGGCCTCCTGTTGCAGCAGGGGAGCGCCGCCTTTGGCAACCATAACCGGATCGATGACCAGATTGGACCAGCCGTATTGCCGCCATTTCTCGGCAACCAGTTTAATTATTTCAGCACTGTAGAGCATGCCCGTCTTCACGGCTGTAGGCTGAAAATCATCACGGGTCGAATCCAACTGTTGAGCAATACCTTCATATGAAATAGGGAAGACGCCCTGCACACCTGTTGTATTTTGGGCAGCAATAGCTGTAATCACAGTCATGCCGTATACACCGAGCTCCTGAAAGGTCTTCAGATCAGCTTGAATTCCGGCGCCGCCACCATTATCGGAACCAGCAATCGTCAAAGCCTGTGTAATACTCATTGCGCACCTCCATCAATCTGGCGAACCTGTGCCCGCTGCGCGAGAACGTCAGGTGTCACTTGAGCCAGTTGATTCAGCAATTCGATCTGGAAGCTGCCCGGTCCCAGGTCAGCGGTACGTTCCGCCGCAATCTCTGCTGCAACGCCATAGAAAACGAGTGCCTCCACAACACTGCTCAGCAAGTCGTCTCCTGGTTTCGCAATTGCTGCAAAAGCACCAATTATCGAGCTGAGTAAGCAGCCTGCACCCGTTACTTGGGTAAGCAAGGCATGTCCATTACTCGTCAGGAACGTCGTTTGTCCATCCGTAATGACATCCTCGCGTCCGGTAATGACGACCACACAGCCGAGTTTTTGTGCTGCCCGTTCCGCTATTCCGATTCGATCTCCATCGCCTTGACCTGCATCCACACCTTTGATGCTCCAACGCTCACCGATGACATTGGCGACTTCTGCCACATTGCCCCGCAACACCGTGAGGCGAAGCTCACGAACGAGCATCTGAATGGTTTCCGTACGATAGGCGGTTGCGCCAGCTCCAACCGGATCGAGCACAACAGGTACGTTATTTGAATTAGCTGATCGACCAGCCAAACGGATCGCCTCAACCACCTTTTCGTCCAGTGTGCCAATGTTCAGTACAACTGCTCCCGACATCTTGGCAACATCAGCAACTTCTTCATGCGCATAAGCCATAAAGGGAGATGCACCTAGTGCGAGCAAACCGTTGGCCGTAAACGGAGCGACGACAATATTCGTAATGTTATGAACAAGCGGATTTTGCGTACGAACACGTTCCAGATAAGACATATAAGTTCCTCCTAATAAATAAGCAAATTAATCAATAAAAGTGTCAGGGCAGGGTGGGCCATTAAATCATGGGAACTAAACGCTATTCTCGGATAGCTGGAAAGTCCATATAGAAAGCTTAATTAAAGAGTCCTTATCCTCGATAAAGATTCTAATCGTACAGTTATTGAATTCCGTAACTACTCATGTTATCGACATCTGATAATGAATTTACAACTTTCAAATTTCCCTTGATCTCGTCCAGTAATCGATTTTACTTACTCACCCTGCAAGTTGATAAAAGCATCCTCAGCCTTTACGGAATCCGGAATCAGTTCACTTTGAACCAACCATGCACGTACATTTTCCCAAGAAGAGGCGTCCTGCCTGCCAAACGGCTGACCTTCTTCATTCATCAGTGGCAGTAAAATGTTTAGACTTTTGATTTCGATCTCCGGGTCAAGTGGAGACGTTTCGTTCTCATGTGCGAGCAGAATGTTCAGCGCGTCCTCGGGGTGCTCTGTTACATATTTCTGTCCTTCCTGCATCGCTTTGATGAAGCGGGTAAGCTGATCTTTCTTCGCTTCAATGCCCGCATCACTTGCAGTGAGGACCAGTTCATAATAATCAGGTACGCCGTAATCGACGGGATTGATCGCTTTCATGGCATGGCCTTCCTTTTCCAGAATCAATTGTTCATGGTTAATAAAACCACCCATAATGGCATCTGCCTGCCCGGAAGCCAGGGAAGGGATCAGGTCAAATCCCACATCCACCAAATTCATCTTGTCGGGATTACCGCCATCCTGGCTGATCATGGTACGCACCATTGCTTCATACAAAGGGATTGAGGAATAGCCGACCGTCCTCCCTTCAAGATCTTTTGGCGATTTCACTTTACCGTCTGCTTCAGTCAACAGATGCACGAGCGGATGGCGAACGACGGCTGCAATCGAACGTACAGGAATGTTCTCCCCACGCGCGAGCAAAATTTGCGGCTGGTAGCTTAGTGCAAGATCGATTTTCCCGGCGGCAACAAGTTTGAGTGCATCATTCGTATCGGCAGGCATCTGGATATCGACATCCAGACCTTGATCCGCGAAGTAACCATTCTCCTGAGCAACATAGATGAAGGAATGCACTGCATTTGGGTACCAATCGAGCATGATGGACAGCTTGTCTTTGGATGTCGATGGCGTTTCTATCGCAGATGAGTCTGTATCGTTTGCATTGGAAGTTGAGCCTGTGGAGGGCGTATTGATGCCCGTTTTACCGCATCCGCTGACGATTAGCAAAAGAGACATGAGCAGAATGGGGAGCAGGGAATAGATATGCTTTTTATTCATAACGTAAAGTTCCTCGTTTCTTTTGTTTTTTTGTTTTGAAATCCGAAAGTTATCCAGCTTTTCTTCTACCTGCATGACGTGGTGTACCAAATCTTCTCTCCATCCATGCAATGAGTACAAACAGCGCGATACCAAGCAGGGATAATAGCATAATGGCGGCGAACATCGCATCCGTGTTCATATTGCTCGACATTCTGCGGCTGAAGTAGCCAAGCCCCTTGCTTCCACCAAGCCATTCACCGATCGTTGCACCGACCACACAATACACCACGGACATTTTCAGTCCCGAAAAGAAGGAGGGAAGGGCAAGTGGAATCTGGAGTTTGCGAAAAATATCCCACTTGGTGGCCCCCATCGTCAGCAGCAGTTCACGCTGCTCCGGATCACCCTTGCGCAGGCCATCGTAGGTGCTCACCACAATTGGGAAAAACGCGATCAGGAACACCACCGCCACTTTACTCCACAGCGTGTAGCCAAACCACAGGATAAAGACGGGGGACAGGGCAATCAGCGGGATCGTCTGACTGATCACGATGAAGGGATATAACGCTTTTTCAATCGACCGATTCATATGCATACCCGTTGCAAGTGCAATTCCGGCACCAATGGACAAGCCAAAACCAACGACAACCTCCATCAAGGTAGCAGGCAGATGTGTAGCCAGCAGAAGGTGGTGATGTTCATACAGCGAACGGACAATCGCCGTCGGGGCTGGAATGATGAAGGAAGGCACCCATCCCATACACACAATCCACTCCCAGAGAGCAAGCAGCAAGATCATGAGCAAAAGAAACAGACCATAACGGGCAAGCCAACCTCTTACGCTATGCTTCATGCTATCTCTCAAGTTACCGTCTCGCATGCAATTGTTCCTCCAGTAGTCGTCTCATCTGAACGAGAGCCGGTTCGTAGATCATGTCCGAATGTCTTGGACGTGGCAAAGGTACCGTCAGATCCTGCAGCTGTTGGCCTTGGCCCACCGGAGTTAACAGGATAATTCGATCACTGAGCAGCAGGGCTTCTTCAATGTCATGTGTGATGAACAACACGGTTTTGCCCAGGCCTTCCCAGAGCTCCAGCAGCCAGCGATGCATCTCACGTTTGGTCAGGGCATCGAGTGC
Organism: Paenibacillus marchantiae; assembly: GCF_028771845.1. NCBI lineage: Bacteria > Bacillati > Bacillota > Bacilli > Caryophanales > Paenibacillaceae > Paenibacillus > Paenibacillus marchantiae. Next base: position 2,101,755 of record NZ_CP118270.1, read on the forward strand.
GCCGAATGGTTCATCCAGCAGCATCAGTTGGCCACCTGTCAGCAAAGTACGAAGCAGCGCGACACGCTGGCGCATGCCACCTGAAAGCTCGTCCGGGTAAGCATGCGCGTGGCCGGATAAGCCAAATCTGTCGAGGCCAGCCAGGATATCTGCTCGAATCCTTATCTTATCCTGCCGACCTGCAGCCAGTTCAGAGGGAAGCATGCAATTCCCCATGACGGTTCTCCAGGATAATAGGAGGTCCTTTTGCGGCATGTAGGCCACCTGCCCCAGTCGCTTTCCTTCTTGAACCCAAGGAATTTCAATGGTTCCGTGTGTTGGCTCAAGCAAGCCTGCCAGCAGCTTGAAAAGGGTACTTTTACCGGAGCCGCTGGAACCGATGAGCGAGACGAATTCGCCTTTGGCTACACGCATCGACACATTGGAGAGCACGGGGGAATCCCTTTTTCCCGGGAAAGCGTAGCTCATGTTGTGAATGGTTATATCGTTATCCATCTCGTTCCGTCCCCCCTTGTTATTCATAATTCAACTTCAAACCGCGGGATCTTTAATTACACCTTCTGATCTGCCCGCAGAACGCGAAAAAGACCCACCCATTTCCGGAGAAATGAGTGGGTCTGTAAGTTCAATTCACATTAAATTCCATCATCAACATGAAAAAATCCGCTTACTGAGAGGCCGCTCCACTTCCCTCCGCTGGTATGATCCAGATCAGGTTCAAAGGGTCCGAATCGTTCGATTCGTCTCAGCCGCAAGGCTCCCCTAGTGCAATGTTCAAGATATGCAGTTGTGTGTTCAGCATATATCACATGCAAGTGGAATGTAAAGAGGGCGGCTTAAAAGAAGTGTGCGTAATGTGAGTTAGGAAAGTAACTAGGATTCTAATCGTTTGAATGTAACAGTGAATCAAGCTCCCCGATCAGACGGGCAATCTGCTCAGGTGTGCCAATCGTAATCCGAAGCCAGGTAGGCATACCAAATTCGGCACCGCCGCGGACAGAGATGCCTCTGTTCAACAATTCTTTGGTAATCGGGCCACTATCCTGCAACAGATCAATCATGATGAAATTTGTTTCGGAAGGGATGTAGGGTAAGTTCCACTGATCAAAGGACTGCATTAACGTTTCCCTTCCTTGACGATTGTAGTGCAGGCAGTGAGAAACAAATTCATGATCATCCAGGCTGGCCAAAGCAGCGGCTTGGGATGTGGCTGTCAGACTGATGGGCAGCTTGACCCGGTTAATGCCTTCAATAATGCTTTCATTCCCGATGCCATATCCAATTCGCAGGCCAGCAAGTCCATATATTTTGGAGAAGGTCCGCAAAATAATCAGATTATTATACTGCTCCAGCAGCTTAACCGTATCAGGATAATCTTCACTTTCCGCGAATTCATAATACGCTTCGTCCAGGACAACCACGACATGGGAGGGAACATGTTCGAGTAAACCAAGTAGGGCATCTGCCGTGAAAATGGTTCCGGTTGGATTATTCGGATTGCACAGCCAGATAATTCGGGTAGAAGCATTGATCCGTTGCCGGAATTGCTCCAGGTCCAGTGAATGGTTGACCAAAGGCACTTCATGAATGACCCCGCCTGCCAGCAGCGTAGCGCCCTTATACCAGTTAAAGGAGGGCACCGGAATGAGTGATTCCTCCCCGGGATTAAGATAAGCTTGGGCGGTAAGGGTTAGCAGCTCGAAAGATCCACTGCCAAATACCAGTTGGGAAGTACGCACCCCCAGACGTTCCGCAAGTTTGTCACGCAGCAGTTGGCTGGAACCGTCGGGGTATTGAGCCAAAAGATCGGAACTCAGCGATCTGACCGCTTCCGCAGCCAGGGGAGAGGAACCAAACGGATTCTCGTTCGCTGCAAGTCGATCCACACTTTCCAGTCCCAACTCCCGCCGGATCTGTTCCATGGATTTGGCAGGCGTATAAGCCGGAATTTGAGTTAAAAGGTCTTTAACAGGTGGAGAGGGAACGGGTGAAAGGGATTGCATAATCATGCCTTCTTTCCAGTGGAATTAGATCGAGAATGATATCTGTTTCTGAGCAATCTGCTGTGGTGTCTCTTGTGGAGGAGTCAACAAACGATTCAGAATCAGGTTTTCAAAATGAGCAAACCCGCTGTCCCGAACGCGTGGCCGCTCCAGCGTAATTCGAGTATCCATCGTTATATGACCATCCTCGATTAACAGCACTCTGTCTGCCAGCGCAACCGCCTCACTGACATCATGAGTGACCAGAATGACAGTCAGATCTTCTTCTACCCACAAGCGTTCGATTAATTGCTGCATCTCAATTCGTGTCAATGCATCCAATGCACCCAGCGGTTCATCCAGCAGCAGTAAGCGTGGATGACTTGCGAGTGCCCGTGCCAAGGCGACACGTTGTTTTTGTCCGCCAGATAATACCCCCGGCCAATCACCTTCACGCTCTCCGAGTCCTACATTGCGAAGCGACTGGCGTGCATCTTCCTTGTTCTTGTCGGGGATGCCCAGTCGTACATTGTCGAGCACGGATTTCCAAGGTAGCAGCCGGGCTTCCTGAAACAGAAACCGTGTCTCGGGTGCTGTACTGCCAAGCTTTCTGTTGCCCAGCATAATGCTCCCGGAAGAGGGGGGTTCCAGCCCGGCGATCAGACGCAGCAAAGTACTTTTGCCACAGCCGCTTCGTCCAACGATGGCTACAAATTCCCCTTGTCTTACATTGACGTTGATGTTGGATAGAATCGTCCGCTGATCATACGATTTCTGAACCCCATCTACTTGAAGAAAAGGACTGATCTGACTTGTGCTCATGGATCAATACACACTCCTTTGCTTTACTTGCGGGATAGGGCCGGGTTCCAGCGCAGCCAGCGCCGTTCCAGCCATTTAGCGATGGTATCGGACAGCTTGCCCAGCAGGGCATATAGCAGAATGCTTAAGACGATTACGTCCATCTGCATGAATTCCCGCGCGTTCATCGCCATGTATCCAATCCCCGCATCCGCCGCAACCGTCTCGGCTACGATAAGTGTCAGCCACATAATGCCAAGTGCATAACGAATGCCCACCAGAATGGAAGGCAGTGCACCAGGCAGGATAATGTCCTTATAAAGGGACCAACGGCTGAGGCCATATACTTTGCCCATTTCAATCAGACCGGGATCGACTGATCGTATGCCGTGAAACGTATTCAGATATACCGGAAAGAATACACCCAGGGAAACGAGGAATAATTTTGCTTCTTCACCGATCCCGAACCACACAATAACGAGGGGGATCAAGGACAGATGAGGAATGTTGCGGATCATCTGCACCGAGGAGTCGGCGATCTTTTCCGCAAGGGAGGAGATGCCGTTCAGCACACCCAGCAGGAAACCGAGACCCCCACCAATGAGGAATCCTCCCAAAGCTCGTCTGGCGCTAATACTGATATTGTTCAGTAGTTCACCGTTACGAAGCAGACGAATGAAGGCCTCCAGTACCTGAGCGGGCCGGGGCAAAATATTGGCTGCAACAACTCCAGATGCAGTCAGCCATTGCCACAGAGCCAGAATGAGTAGTGGTACAACAAAAGGAATGAACTGGTTAAACCATGCCCGGTTAAAGGTTTTGGACCGCACGTTATGCCTACCTCCTTGCTTCCTTCGTTATTGGCTACCTGGAGCTGGAAGTTGATCTTGAAGTGCATCACTCCAGAATGTGCTCACATCGACTGCCTGCTCAAAAATTCCCGCTTGCTGAAACGTATCCGCTACGTCCTGTTCAGACTTGATGGCCTCGTCAGAAATGGCAACAATACGTGATGGGCGTTGTGCTTCTCCATCCGTGTAGGTTTTAAGGGCTTGATCCACGGGCTGGTGGGTGTTGTCTGCTGTAATTTGAGCCCACGCATCCTTATTGGCACGAGCCCAATCATTGAATTTGTTGATTCGCTCCAGATAATCGGCAAGGGCCTCTTTCTGTTCCGCATTTGCAATAGCCTGATCGGAGGCGGCTACAAGGAAGCTGCCTGACAGGATATCTTTGGCGCTGGCGAGCGTTGTTGCTTCATTCTGATGTGCGGAGATGATGGCATTGCCGTAACTGGCAAGTGCATCCACTTTCCCGCTTATCAGGGCGCTGAGTCCATCGGCTGTTGAAAGTTCGACCGGACTGATGTCACTCCAGGTTAATCCGGCTTCTTCCAGCATTTTGAGCAGGAAATAGTGGGCCGTTGTATTTTTTACGAAAGCAACTTTCTTGCCTTTCAGGTCAGCAACCGATTTGATCGATGAACCTTTGGGAACAACGACCTCCTGATTTAAGGTGCTGCCTTGTTGTACCGCAATAATCTTGAAGCTTCCACCATTGGCAGCTTGAGATGCAAAAATGGGCGGAATTTCACTGGTCACACCAAAGTCCAATTGGTTTGCAGCCATCGCTTCAAGGATCAGGTTACCTCCCTGAAATACGTTATAAGTGACTTTATAGGGGGTGTCATCGAGTCCGGCGGCTTTTAGCCCCAATTCGAGATTGCCCCATCCGGTCTGACCAACACGAATGGTAACGTCTTTATTCGAAGCAGCTGATGCCGCTGTCGGTGTTGTGCCTGTACCCGCGGCCTGATTGTCAGTTCCGGCAGAGCAGCCGGAGATCAGCATCAACAGAAGCGCGCTCAGAAAGGCAGTTAAGGGAAGAGTGTAATGGCGGTTTGGACGGATCATAGGGAGGAAACCTCCTTGGTGTATGTACTGCTTTCACTGGACTGACTGGATTCTATGAATGTTTGGCCGATACGGTCTGCCTGAAGAATGGCTTCGGTTACCTGCGCCGTACTAACTCCGAAGGAGAGATGCGCCGCACTGCCTTCCCGCAGCTGTAGTCCTGCTGCAATGCGCGCAGCAGCTTCCTTAGGCTGTTGTTGTATGCCAAGCTCGGCAAGAGTGATAGGCAGATTCAGCTTATGTAACAGAGTGATCAGCTCATGAAGCTCATCCCCTGCTTTGCCTTCAAGAATCCACTGGGTGAAGAGTCCAAAGGCTACCTTTTCTCCATGTAGTGAAGCGTGTGTTTCGGGTAATTTGGTGAGGCTATCATGTAGCCCATGAGCAATCGCGGCATGAAGTGATCCATCGCTAATGCTGCCTACAAGGCCTGCGAGCACAATAATGGCATCGGCAACATCACGGAATTGAGGTGTACTACCGGTTGTATCGGTGGATTCATAGACATCGATGGCGTGCGCTTCAAGAATATCGAGTGCAAGCTTGGCGGTGCTGACACTGTTTCGGAGAGTGAGGCTGGTGGCGTTGCCACTTAGATTAACGGCGAACTCATGCCATTTTACGAGTGTGTCACCGATCCCTGCGGCCAAATATCGCCTTGGTGCACTCGCCAGAATACGAGGATCAGCCAGAACGAGATCAGGCGAACGACGCAGGGGACGATATCCTGCAGATTTCCCCTGTTCATCATAGAGCACGGTTAAGGCGGACCAGGCAGCGCAGGTTGCGGCAATCGTTGGGACCGTTACAATGGGCAATTGGGCTTGCTCGGCCACCGCTTTGGACAGATCGAGTACTTTACCACCACCGACGCCGATAATCAGATCAACATCCAGATCGAAAGCTTGCTGCGTAAAAGTATCAATCTGGCCTGTTGTAACCTCACCGTGAAACAATTGCACATGGAACTTGATCTTATGCTCCTCCAATGAAGGAAGAAGGTAAGGCTGTACGGCTTTTAATGCAGACTCACCGGCGATGATGAGAACATGCTGCCCAAGCTGTGCAATCCGCGAACCACTTTGCTCAAGAATGTTAGCCTCGTGTACATATACTGCGGGTGCCTTAACAGTAATCATGAATACACTCCCCTTATAACTTATTATTCTTACGTTTTAACTTGGTTTTAAATTGTTTAGATTCTAGCATCGCGTCTCGGCAACTACAATGACCTGGACAATCAATACATCCTATACTTCGATTGAAAGAATCTATAGGTGAACGTAGTTAACAAATTCGATGAGAAAAAGGGAATTAACATCCTAGTCGATTTACCTTGTCCCTTGAACCCGATATAATAGTGGTGGCACACATGGGCCGGATCACAAATGAGGGTGGGACTGTTCTCCCTCTAAGCAGAATGGGGACCCCGAGTTGAAAACGTTCAAGAAAGTATATATTGAGATCACAAGTATATGTAATCTGGCATGCAGCTTCTGTCCACAGACCAAACGTGCCAAAAATTTCATTGACCCTGAAGTCTTCAACAATATATTGGATCAGATCAAACCCCATACCAAACATATTTATTTACATGTCAAAGGTGAGCCGCTGCTTCATCCCAAAATTGATCTGTTACTGGATTCAGCGCATGAGAAGGGATTCAAGGTCAACATTACGACGAACGGTACGCTGCTGCCCAAGACCCAGCACAAACTGCTCGGCAAACCGGCACTGCGTCAGATGAATTTCTCCCTGCACAGCTTTGATGGTCACGAGGGTTCCACAGACCGTGAGGGCTACCTGGGTAATGTATTGTCATTTGTCCGGGAAGCAGTGAAGCACAATGTCATTATTTCATTCCGACTCTGGAATCTGACACAGGATAACTTCACGAATGCGCAGATGAACCGAAACCGGGAGACGCTGGAGGTTCTTGAACGGGAGTTCAATCTGGATTTCCGTATTGAGGAGAAAGTGGTGCCGGGGAGCGGTGTCAAAATTGCCCCGAATGTGTATCTGAATCAGGATCATGAATTCCAGTGGCCGAGTCTGGATGCACCCGAAGATGATGGTAAAGGCTTCTGTCATGCGCTTCGCAGTCAGGCGGCTGTGCTAGTCGATGGAACTGTGGTTCCATGCTGTCTCGATGGTGAGGGTGTCATTAACTTGGGCAACGTTCATGAAAAATCGTTCTCGGAGATTGTGGATGGTGAACGAGCCAACAATCTGTTCTATGGTTTCTCCAAACGGGAAGCCGTGGAGGAATTATGTCGGAAGTGCGGATATCGTCAGCGGTTCGGCGCTTAAAGCGTAATTTAATAAATAAAATGAGATTCAAAATAATAGAGATCACGTTGTCTGGAAACAGATGAGGTGGTCTTTCGTTTTTTCTAGAACGATAAAGGAGCATATCGCCATAGATTACAAGTTGTAAAAGAAGCATACCCGAAGTTGAGATCGGCACATTACACAATGAGTACGATGCAAAAAATGCCGAGAACACAGGCATAATGCTATCATTTCTATATCTAAGCTAATGATTATTATCGTAACATCCCTTTTTTGGTAGGATCAGGGTAGGTTCCGAGCCAGAGGTGCACCTCTGATAGGTTCCTTGAGGACAAGCTTATGCTTGTACGCCAATTCATCAGAATAAGGGAGGATTTAAATTATGAAAAAAGTGTTGACGTTGCTGCTGTCTGCGGGTCTGGTCGCTTCATTATTAGGTGCAATTCCGGCTTTTGCTGCACCTACTGTTGTAAACTCAACGATTATTGTAGCCAAGGGAGAAACTTTTGATGGCAAAGGCCAAACGTATGTAGCCAACCCTTCCACCCTGGGAGATGGATCTCAAGCGGAAGATCAGAAGCCGGTATTTCGGTTGGAGGCAGGCGCCACGCTCAAAAATGTGATTATCGGTTCACCTGCAGCTGACGGTGTTCATTGTTACGGTAACTGCACAATTTCAAATGTGATTTGGGAGGATGTCGGTGAGGACGCTCTGACTCTGAAATCAGCCGGAACGGTTAACATCACTGGTGGTGCAGCTTACAAGGCCTATGATAAAGTATTTCAAATGAATGCAGCCGGAACGATTAACATTAAAAATTTCCGTGCAGACGATATTGGCAAGCTGGTACGTCAGAATGGCGGAACAACCTTCGCCGTGAACATGACGCTCGACAACTCAGACATTTCCAATGTCAAAGATTCTATTATGCGTACGGACAGCAGTACATCGCAAGGGAAAATTACAAATACCCGTTACTCCAAAGTACCGACCTTGTTTAAAGGCTTTGCATCGGGCAAAACAAGTCAATCCGGGAATACTCAATATTAAAACAGAGCTTACCGGTTCTCAATAATTTTCCTCTAAAGGATATGAAGCATAACAATTAAAGGGGATGTCCTCATGAATATGACGGGGACATCCCTTGTTCGCGTTATCTTGGTCTAATGAACCTGGCACACATTATTCGCTCTCATTTGCACCTTTCTGAGATGTAACGAATTACAGAGACGTTATTTCTTGAAGCAGAGGTATATGACGCATAAATGAGACATATAGTTAATCACTCTTTCTTCTAGTTTAAACTGATTTTTTCTTATCGGGATTGTCACAAATACCCATGTGTTGTACAGTAGAAGCAATGAAATAAGTGAACCGGGTGCTCAATGAAGTTGGGCTGAGAGAGCGGCCTTGTGCTGCTGACCGTATATCTGATCTGGGTAATGCCAGCGTAGAGAACATGAATTTGCGATGAGCAATGGTAAGCGATAAGGGATAGAACATAAATGTCAGCGTTTCTTGGTTGCAACGGGATTTCTCTGATGTGACGGGGATGGTGTCGTTTGTTTTCTTCTTTCTCTATATCTGCCTAATGCGTTGCATCGTGAGAATTGTAAACTGTGCGTATGGCCTGCCTGTGAACCGGGGAGGCTTTTTTTGTTTGTTTTATTGTTTTTTTTATAAATCTAGGGAAACAGAGGAAGGAAGTAGAGAACATGTCAACAGCAGTAGGCAGCAACAGATTGAAGTTAACCGATATTTTGGTAACAATTGTGATTGCGGTAGTCTTTGGGGTGATCTACAAAATATGGGGACCTACATATGATCTGATGAAGCCATTCGGCGTTCATGCGGAGCAGATGATTTACGGCATGTGGTTTATGGCGGGCACCTTTGCCTTTGTAATCATTCGTAAGCCGGGTGTAGCCATTCTGGCTGAAGTTGCGGCATCCACGGTGAGTGCTTTTCTCGGAAGTGAGTGGGGCATGTCGACACTGGTATATGGGCTGCTGCAAGGGCTGGGTGCAGAGATCTTCTTCGCCGCATTTCTGTACCGGAGAAGCAATCTGTTCGTCACCTGCCTCGCGGCTATTGGTGCAGCAGCGGCTTCGCTTGTACTCGATTATCAGTATGGGTACATTGATTCCCTCACAGCTTGGAACTACACGCTGTTTATCGGATTCCGCTTCATTGGAAGTATTCTGATTGCGGGTGTATTCACCTATTATCTCGCCAAAGCGCTGGAGCTTACAGGTGTAACACGATCCCTTAGACCGGTGTCGAAGCAGGATTATGAGGCGTTGGACTAGATGAATGAAGTGGAGAATGTGCAAGCGGTAGGTGTTACGAATCTAAGATGTAAGTTCCCTGGAGAGAAGGCCTTGGTGTTCCAAGGCTTGTCTCTCTCTGTGCGTCAAGGGGAGAAAGTGTTGTTGCTTGGACCAAGCGGCTCTGGCAAATCAACCTTGCTGCAAATTCTGAGCGGTCTGATTCCGCGATCTGTGGAGATTCCGATGAAATGTGATGACATTCAGGTGCCTGAGCAGCCCGGTATTGTTTTTCAAGATCCGGATACCCAGTTCTGTATGTCATATACGGATGAAGAGATTGCTTTTGTATTGGAAAACCGGAATATTCCACGCGAGCAGATGCCTGCTCTTATCCTTCGATATCTGGAACAGGTGGGGTTATGCTTTGAACATAATCGAACACTCATTCAATCCATGTCACAGGGCATGAAGCAGCGTCTTGCGATGGCTTCGATTCTGGCCATGGAGCCAGACGTACTCTTTTTGGATGAACCAACGGCACTGCTGGATGATGAAGGAACCTCTCAAGTATGGGAAACGGTGAAACAGATTGCACAGGACAAAACACTCATTATCGTAGAACATAAAATTAATGAAATCGTCGAGTGGGTAGACCGAATCATCGTATTGTCGCCTGAAGGAAAGATTGTGGCAGATGGCCCGGCGAATCAGGTGTTTACAGATGAGCGGAATATGCTCAGGGAATACGGAATCTGGTATCCAGGAGTTTGGGAAGAGCGAGGGCAGACGAAAGCACAGACGTTGGTCACAGGAGAGTTTATTCGTTATGGGGCAACAGAAACTGAAAGTATGGATAACAAGGAGGAGCGAGCTTCTGCGCAGCCCCAACCAGCCCTGGAAATGCAGCAATTCACCGGATGGCGCGGAAAAACACCTTTCATTCAGGTGGAACAGGCCAAGGTATGGCACGGAGATTGGGTGGGGATTGTCGGGGCTAACGGGGCAGGTAAAAGTTCGTTATTGCTATCCATGATGAATATTCTAAAAACGACAGGTCATTATGTTGTGGAAGGACAATCGGCCGGAAAAACCGAGCAGCTTGCAGATCACATTGCCTTTGTATTCCAGAATCCTGAATTTCAATTCGTGACCAATACAGTCCGGGATGAAGTGGGATTCTCCTTGCTGAGCGGCAAGTTAACTGCCGAAGAAAGAGGTATCAAAACCGATAATATGCTGGAGCAATTCGGACTGAGTGAGCTGTCCGGTAGGCATCCATACCAATTGTCGATGGGACAGAAACGACGACTGAGTGTAGCATCAGCTCTGGTACGGGAACAGCGTATTTTGTTACTGGATGAACCTACCTTTGGACAGGATGCGCGGAATACTTTTGCCATGTTATCACAGCTGGAACGGCTGCGACGTGAAGGGACCGCCATTGTGATGGTTACACATGACCGTGAAATCGTGAAGCGTTATTGCACCCGGATCTGGACGGTGCATGAGGGGAGGTTAACGGATGCAGCTCTCGTTTCCTCATCGTGAGACTTGGCTTCACGCGGTGAATCCGGGGTTGAAAATGATTTTCCTGACATTGCTGTTTATCTTCGTCATCCTTGTTCACAATCTGAATGTAATGGCTAATGTAGCAGTTGTCATGCTTTTACTGCTTGGCTGGACAGGTCACGCATGGCCCAGATTATTGCTGTATGCATCTCCGTTCATTCTGGTATTTATATCAACTTCCACAGGTATGATCATGTTTGGTAAAGGGGAGACCACCTGGTTTCAGTGGGGATTAATTCATATTACCGAAGAGAGCTTCTACCGCGGGTTGCACCTAGGATTTCGTTCTCTAAGTATGGCGGCAGCTGGATTGTTGTTCGGTCTGACGACCAAGCCTGTCCGTCTCTTTTATTCCCTCATGCAGCAGTGGAGGCTCCCACCCAAGTATGCCTATAGTTTTCTGGCGGCTATGCGTATGATTCCGATTTTGCTGGATGAATTCCAGACGCTGCGTTATGCCATCCGCATTCGGGGAACGAGGCAGCATGGTTCCCGCTGGAATGTATACGGCATACTGAAACGATATGCAATTCCACTACTTGCCCAGAGTATTCGCCGTGCGCAACGTATGGCGGTGGCGATGGAAGCAAAAGGATTCAAGGAAGGCGGGAGCCGGACCTATTACATTCAGATCGGGTATTCCCGAGCGGATGTATGGTTTATGGGGTATTTTATCATCATGTTAACGGCTGCTTATATATTGGGAACCACATTCCCTTATAATTCAACCCTATTGGATGTAAGGTGAGACCTGTAATTATTTCGTACCTTGTAAATATATTTGGGAGTAACAGTAACTTTTCCTAGTTCAAAACGTCTTAAATGGAAATAACTTCAAATGATTGGAGTGGACTGACGTGAAGACGGGGCGTAAAAGGCAATGGACGGGCTACCCATGGAATATCGCTGCTGGTGTCTTAGTTGTGCTGGTTACGGGGGGACTGCTGTTGTACAACCATGCCAGGGCGCTGGAGGGGCAAGGTTCGGGTTCAGTAACGCAAGTGCTATCGGTGAAGCTTAATTATAAAAAGGGGGATAAGGTCACAGTTGCAAAGGGAGTACCTATTTACAGCCAAGTGGTCGAGAGCAGTGTTTCCCCTGATCGGATGGACATAGACGGGTATAGCTCCGCTCAAGGGAGCTTGCAAATCGACGCTGTTCGCGGGGAATGGGTCAAACTAAAAGGTAGCGATTACACTGAATTCTGGATACCTGGCTGGTATACCTCCAAAGAAAGCCGAAGCCTGACGAAATCCATTCCACAAACGTTCAAGCTTCAATCGGGCAGCAAGCTGTACCTGTTTCCCGGAAGTCAGGCAACATGGTCTTCAGGGGCATTCCTGAAAGAGCAGGCGTTCATTGTTGCAGCGACGAAGGACTGGTATGGCGTGTCCATTGCCCCGCGCGTCTGGAACAAGGAATCGTCCACTTATCGTCCAGCATTGCTTTGGGTTAAGGCAAAGGATGTAGCACAGCATACCAAGGTAGCGGATGGCTGGTTCAGTAGACAATTGGCGATGCCCACGTCCACTATACGTCATTTGATAGATATTGTGCTGAATTCAAAAACGACCTCAAAACAGGTGGCGCAGTGGCTTGGCGAACCGGATTGGCAAGAGCATTCCGGCAATTTAAACGATACGGGTTATGCCATGAGCATAGGAAAGACCTGGCGGTACGAGCGAGCAGATGCTCATTTTCTCGTGACATTTAACAAGAACGGCAGGCTGGTTCGTACGCGCTGGAATATACCCCAGGACGATCGAAACGGTGTAGTGTCTAATTGGGAATTTGGTGGTTCAGATGAATATCAGTTCACGACTAAAATCTATGGCACAATGCTGCCTGCCACCTTACCCTGGAAATCGGTATGGACCAATCAGGGGGATATTAATTACACCTTTCTACAAGCAGCAACGGAGGATGTGCTCCTGATGAAAGGGGATGACGGTGGATTTAGCGGGGGGTACTACGAAGGTTCCATATATGCTCTTGACCGACATTCCGGCCAGAAATTATGGGCGATCAATGGTGGGTTTGGAAGACAGCAGGCAGAGGTGGATGCGGGACGCCAATACGTTACAATCTACACCGATTATGACCCTGACAAGAAAAAATACGTGGATCGTATACGCCATCTGGGCTTGAAGAACGGAAAGGTCGAGTGGGAGTATATCCCCAAGCAAAATTTCAGATTGAATGGGATCACGGCAGCGAAGAATGTCGTCATTGTGGACAGCGCGGTTGTTGAAGGCTCAAGCAATAGCTGGTTAACGGTGCTGGACAGTGCAAACGGAAAAACATTATGGAAGCGAAAACTGACGACCGGTTATGAATTATTGAATAAGAGCGCGGAAGATCCTTATGTCATGTATTGGGAAAAGGATAAACTGATTGCAGCTGATCCGCGATCAGGCCGCACCGTGTGGAGCATTGCAGCAGGGAAGTCAACGATAGAGCATCCCGAACGGAATCCTTATTTTGACGGAATTGCTCGTATCGATCCGTTTGTGCCCGCACAGCCAGAACGCTGGATGCTGCTGGATGACCAGTGGGTGCTGGTTGATCTGAACAACGGACAGAAGCTTGCACAATTTCCGGCCCGGGTTGGACAGCAAATTGAGGTGCTGAATGACGGCATGGTGCTCATTCGAGAGAACAACAACGGGGAAATGTATGGTGAATACGAGGATTACATAACCACCTTGTATGATCCCAAGACCGAAAAAAAATGGTGGACGCAGAATAACAAGATCGAACGCGCACTTGTGGAGGGCGATCAATTATATGTAATCAAGAACGGTTATCCGGCAGCCCTTGCCTATGATACAGGGGAGACCCGCTGGACTGCACAAAACACGATTGCTGCCTTTCAATACCCTACCAATCAGGGGAGTTACGTGGTGATTGAAGATCAGCTTTTGCTACCGATGGGTGAGGATCTCCTGATCATGGATAAAAATGACGGTACCTTGATCGGCCGTGTGCATGACGTCGTGATGGGAAACCCGGAACATCGTGATCGGGATGCTAAGAATGGAACCATGAACCGGCTTGGAAATGAAGTCTATATTGGGTCGTCCAACGGACGGTTTAGTATATATGATGCTAATGATTTGCACACAGATATCTCACCTTAAAGCTTGTTTCATGTCGAATGATGATTTATTATGAATAAACAGGATTGCTCGCGCTCCGGTTATCGGCTGTGCGGGCTTTCTTCATGTGTTCTTGAAGGACCATGTACGATCAATCGCAGGAGGAATCTCCCATGATTTCATTATACGGGGTAAGCAAGCGTTACAACGAGCGTGGGTCCCGTGAAGATCAGGGATTCGAAGCGTTAAGCTCGGTTTCTCTAGAAGTAGGCCAGGGAGAGATCCACGGCATTATCGGCTCTAGTGGTGCAGGGAAATCCACACTTCTGCGCATGCTCAATGGATTGGAAAAGCCTGATGACGGCGAAGTCATTGTGAATGGGCAGCATTTGACCCGGATGAGTGAGCCGAGTCTGCGTCAGGTACGGAGGTCCATTGGCATGATTTTTCAGCACTTCAATCTCGTCAGCAATCGAACGGTAAGTGGCAATGTCTGCATGCCTCTGGAACTCGCTGGCGTCTCTCGGACAGAGCGGGTTGCACGAGGACTTGAGGTATTGAGATTTGTCGGACTTGAAGATAAGGCCAACCAGTATCCTGCGCAGTTAAGCGGAGGGCAAAAGCAACGTGTTGCCATCGCCAGAGCACTTGCCAGCCGCCCGGATGTGCTGCTCTGTGATGAACCAACATCTTCGCTTGATCCGCAGACCACGAGTGGAATTCTGGATGTGCTGCGTCATGTCAATGAAACGCTGGGGGTAACTATTGTACTCGTTACACATGAGATGGAGGTTGCCCGAAAGCTCTGCGACCGGATATCGGTGATGAAAGAGGGACGGATCATCAAAACGCTGTCGGAAGCGGAAGTAAGAAGCATACCGGCACCGAAGCCTGATCTTTTAACATCCTTGTTGATGGGTGAAGATGTATCCATGAGCGGACGAAATACCTCTATTCATGGCGATCAGGAGGACCATAATGATGATACCTGAGTCCGTTGTGAAGTATCAGCATGAAATTTGGCAGGCCATCGGAGAGACGTTTGTCATGGTGGGGATCTCTATCACGGCAGCCGTGTTAATCGGGCTGCCTCTGGGCACACTGCTGTATTTGTTCAGAAAAGGGCAACGTTATCAGAATCGACCTCTGTTCACGATTCTGGGAAGTCTCGTCAACATCATTCGTTCCTTCCCGTTTCTGCTGCTAGTGGTATTTATGATTCCGTTCACACGTCTGATCGTTGGAACATCCATCGGGACGCTCGCAGCAACCGTGCCGCTCTCGGTCATCGCCATTGCGTATTACGCCAGACTGGTAGAACAGGCCTTGCTTGATGTCCCGAAGGGTGTGGTTGAAGCTGCTTCTTCCATGGGTGCATCGACCATACAGCTTGTGGTGAAATTCCTGTATGTGGAGGCCCGCTCAAGTCTTGTACTCGGCTTAACAACGGCAACCATCAGCTTTATCTCTTACTCTACGGTCATGGGTATTGTCGGTGGTGGCGGTGTTGGTGATTTTGCGATTCGTTACGGTTATCAGCGATTCGAGACGGAGATCATGGTATTTACGATTATCATTATGATTATCCTGGTACAGATGATCCAATTTACTGGCAGCAGACTGTCCCGCTGGCTCGATCGCAGATCCTGAAGAAGGACAAGCAGTGCAGAAAGATTGAATTACAGCATGAACAATACAGATTACATGATGAAGGGGTTTATATCAGATGAAAGCAAAACTAATGCTCATGCTGCTGGCAGTGACGCTCGTAGCAGCCGGATGCGGCAAAAAAGAAGAAACACCTGCGGCGGAAGGAAATAAGGAAAGTACTCAAGCCGGACAAGAAGTGACGTTGAAAGTAGCTACTTTGATTCCGCCAATGACAGATGTGCTGGATATTGTGAAACCATTGCTGAAAGAAGATGGCGTTAATCTGGAAGTTGTTGTACTTTCCGATAACGTTCAACCGAATACTGCACTGGCGAACAAGGAAGTAGACGCAAACTTCTTCCAGCACGTCCCTTACATGAATCAGTACAATGAAGCAAATAACGCTAATCTGGTGGCTGTGCAGCCGATCTACAATGCCATCTACGGAGCATATTCCAAGAAGTATAAATCCATTGAAGAATTGCCTGAAGGTGCAACGGTAGCGATTGCCAACGATCCGTCCAACATTGGACGCTCGCTGGTCATGATGGAACAGAACGGCCTGATCAAGCTGAAAGAAGGCGTCGGTTTTAATGCAACGCAAGCAGACATCACGGAGAACACGAAGAACTTCAAGTTCAAAGAAGTGGATCTGTTGATGCTGGCCCGCATGCTGGATGATGCGGATCTGGTTGCCATGACGCCAGCCTATGCGAGTCCGCTGGGGCTTACACCCAAGAAGGATGCGCTGTTCACTGAGAAGGATGATTCCCATTTTGCCATTACCTTGGTTGCGCGTGAAGATAACAAGGATTCGGAAGCCATTCAGAAGCTGGCGAAGCGTATGGCGGGTCCAGAAGTGAAAGCCTTCTTTGAAGAGAAGTATGCAGATATTGCGATCCCGGCTTTTAAATAACATCCGTTAATCTGCAACTGAAATGATTGTACAGACAGGTTCAAAACAAACAAACAAACATGAAGACCCAGGCCTCATCGCCCTGGGTCTTTTTTTGTTCATTTGTATTACGGAGTAAAGGAGAAGATCAGCATCAGCTTTTGTCTGAGTCGTGTTCTACCTTTGGCTCCATGAGGCGAATCAGTTTCCGCTCTGTAGCCGTGTCTGTTGCAGGTGTGTAGATACTGCACCGCAAATCGGCATTTCCCTGAACCTGGAGTGAGGTAAGATCAAAAAGCATTTTGCCAGCTCTGGAATGTCTGAATTCAATCAACACATCCGGGGCGCTGCTAACATTGCTTTGTTTCCAGAGGGGTTGAAAATCAGGATATCTGTCCATCATGTCATCCAAAAACAAGTTGTACCATTCATCATCGACATATTGACCGTAATAAGCACGGAAAATAGCCAGGAATCCGCTGACAAAATCCTCCCAATTGACGGCCAGCCTCCGAAATTCCTTTCGTTCAAACAACAAGCTGATCATGTTCCGCTGTTCAGCCGGAATCTGTTCAAAGTCCATAAACACATGCCGTGCTGCGTCATTCCAGCCCACAATGTGACAGCGTCGGTCTGAGATGATTGTGGGACAATTGCGAAGTTCCTGCAATATTTTCTGCAAAGAGGGATGAACTTGGAGTGGCTTCTCATCCAGGATATGAAGTTCCGAATGGTAATCCAAGCCAAGGGAAAACAAATACTTCCGTTCATCTGCTGTCAGCCTGAGAGCTGAGGCGATGTTATCCAATACGGAATGAGATACCTGAATATCTCGGCCCTGTTCAAGCCAGGTGTACCATGTTGTGCTCACACCTGCCAATTGGGATACTTCTTCTCTTCTTAATCCAGGCGTTCTTCGCCGGGAGCCCGCGGGTAATCCGACGGATTCCGGAGAGATTTTGGAACGCTGGCTTTTCAGAAAAGCGGACAGTGCCTGCAGCCTGACATCATGGTTCATTCCATCACCTTCGTTCCTGAGTTTATCATAGTAGTCATTATACTATTATAATTGACAACTTGTAATAGGATAATACGAATGGCAATATAAGTGCATAACTTAACTAAACAAGTATGGAAAGAGCACTAAAGGAGGATGCATTATGGAGCGTGTTGTTATTACAGGAATGGGGATTATCTCTCCTTTGGGGAATGATGTGCATACATTTTGGAATGGATTGGTGGAAGGCAAATCAGGAGTTTCGCCAATTGAAGCGTTTGATACAACGTCCTATAAAACGAAGATAGCAGGGATGGTCCGTGATTTTGACGGAGAAGAACGGTTTGGACGGAAGGAAGCACGGCGTATGGACCGGTTCGTGCAATTTGCTGTTGCGGCAGCAGATCAGGCTTTATCTGACTCCGGTCTCGAGATGGAGCATGTGGACAGGGAGCGCGTTGGCGTGTATATCGGTTCCGGCATCGGCGGAATCCAGACCCTGATGGAACAAGGCAAACTCCTGTCTGAACGCGGGCCTGCAAGAGTCAGTCCAACACTGGTGCCCATGATGATATCCAATATGGCGGCGGCTATGGTGAGCATGAGATTTGGCTGTTGGGGACCTACTCTCTCGCCAGTGACAGCCTGTTCGATCGGCAACACCGCCATAGGTGAGGCTTTCCGGCTGATCCGTCACGGTGGAGCAGATGTGATTTTTGCTGGAGGGACGGAGGCAGCTGTCACCGAAGTATCACTGGCAAGCTTCGGCAATGCGACGGCGCTATCTACACGAAACGAAGCGTACGAAGGAGCGAGTCGACCATTTGATGCAGGCAGAGATGGTTTTGTCATGGCTGAGGGTGCCGGGGTCTTGGTTGTAGAGTCTTTGTCCCACGCCCTTGCGAGAGGTGCAAACATCCTTGCAGAGATCGTAGGTTATGGTGCCAGTTCAGACGCGTATCATATGGTAGCAACCCATCCCGAAGGACGTGGTGCATACTTGGCCATGAAAGCCGCTCTGGCGGATGCACAGCTTCAGCCGCAAGACATTGATGTCATTAATGCTCATGCTACCAGTACGGAAGCGGGTGATCTTTCCGAGACACGAGCAATCAAGCAGCTGTTTGGTGCGGAAGCCTATCATATTCCGGTAACAGCAAACAAATCGATGACCGGACATATGCTGGGGGCGGCTGGTGGTGCGGAAGCTATATCGCTCATTCAAAGCTTGCGTAGCGGCATCATTCCACCGACAATCAATCAAGAGCAGAGCGATCCGGAATGTGATCTCGATTATGTCCCCAATGTTGCAAGAGAAGCTGACCTGAAGATTGGCATGTCCAACTCATTTGGCTTCGGTGGTCATAATGCGGTCATTATTTTGCAGAAATATTCATCGTAAACTTACAGAGAGCAGTGACTGCCCAAAGGCGCACTGTTCTCTTTTTATTTGCTGTGGGAAGACTGTTCCGACTGCGAAAGTGCAATATAGGCCATTAGTTCGCTGGTTGCATGTAAACATGAGAAATGGCCCATGAATATGGTCGGGATATTCGTTAAAATGTTCAATAGGGGCACATATGTACGCATAATTGAATGGATAACGAAATAGGCCGAAGTTTAAGTTTGGTCCGTTTTCCATGGTGGTATAGATATAAGGGCTGATAGAGGCTTCTTATAACATAAAGCTATACATAGGAGGGTAAGCAGTGAATGTATGGATTACGGTGAAAAGTCTGGGTAAACGCAAGCCGGCACTTGCCAAACAGGCTGCCGAACTTCCGGAAACAACCGATACGTTGAGACAGCTTATTAAGAACATGGTGGCTCAACAGCTCAAGGTTCTTCAGGACAAGAAGAATGAAGCAGAATGGCTTGCCTACCTGATGCCCGAGGACATTCAAGAGCAGGGAGCAGCAGGAAAAGTAGGCTTTGGCACGATATATAACGAAGGGGTTCCCGATGTAGAAGGCGCCATGGATACAGCTGTAACCGCATATGAAGATGGATTATTTAAGGTGTTTCTCAATGATGAAGAGTTGCAGGCATTGGATGAGCCGTTGATTATACAGGAAGACGATAATGTGGTGTTTATCCGCTTTACAATGCTTGCCGGACGTATGTGGTAGAGAGTGATGAGGAGGAGAATGGAATGAATCAGGAAGATAAAGTTCAACAGTATCAACAAGAGTTGCAGGAAAAAGTGAAATCGCTGAAGGGTGTGGAGCAAGAACTCGCAGGCTATGTTGCAGAGATGGCTGGATTCACCTATTTGCGCGAAGACGAAAAGGCCTATTTGGATGCAGTGCAGCAATTGCAAGGTATGTCCGCTGAGACGAAAACGCCATTGTTCCGTCCATTGCTGGATGTGCTGGAGCAACTGGTCAGTGGATCCTTCCTGCCTCGATTCCGTTACATTGCAGAACGTGCCGTGAATTTTCCTTATAGCAAACATTATGAGCGCAGACCATTTCGTACAACCGATCCCGAGCAGCATATTGGACAGGTTCTTCGTAAAATGATTGCCTTATTCCGTATGGAGATGCATGGCTTCTCTCTGAACGAATATGTATCCATGCGGGAGTACAAGTTTGATTATCTTCATGAGGTTAGAGCCGTTATACCGGATTGCATTGCCTATGAACTGGATCATGAAACCGGCGATATGAAGCAGGCGCTGCATGATATTATCTATGGCGACAATCAGAATGCATTGCTGACCACTGAAATGATCAAAGGTATCTTTATGAGCGATCAGGTGGATGCTTACCAGATGGTTGGAGAATTGCTGGTAGCAGCCAGACTGCAGGAGGGGTTGCGCCAGAGCATTGTAGAACGGATGGATGAAGGAACGCTTGAGGCGTATATATACATATTAAAAATAATCATCGACAACAACCTGATTCGGTTCAGTTCAGTGGTGAGAGCGCTCGCCGTATGGACAGGTATTGGAATTGAAGCGGCTAATCAGCGTGTTGCTGCGCAATTAATTACACAAGCGCATCAAGCATTGACTGATTCTGCGGTGCGAGAGGAATGGCAGCAAAGTGCCAATGCAAACCAATTATTCATTAGTCTTTGGGCAACCGCAGTCATCGAAGAGAATGAATTGGAGCGAAAAGTCATCCAAATCATGGATCACGGGCAAGTATATCAGCAGATTGTTGCACAATACGTACTTGCTAACAGTCAGAACAGAGGGCTGCGCTTAAACATGGCACGTCAGTATCTTGAAGTACAGGATCTGGAGTTGCTGCATTGGGTGATTGAGAATTATGATGCCATGTACATGTTTAACTGGAGCTTTGAAAATGGGGAGAATCAACGTAGTGTTCACGTCTGGCCCCTGCCTGTTTTTGGAGATAAAGCCGTGCGTCGTCGTGACTTTGATCTGTTTAAACAAATGCTGGCCTACATTCCGCAGGGAGGGACAGGTGGACCATCCGGTGTTCTTGAATTTGTTCAATATCGGATCGATCCGGATGATGTAGTGAAAAAAATGCTGTACCTTGCTGCGTATGACATGGACCCGGAATGGATTGGCGAGGTCATTGCACTCAAGGACAAACTAAGCCCGGATTTGCGAGGAGAATTGTTGTCCCAATTTGTCCATCATCCCGAGAACGAAGTACAAAGACAGTTTATTTTTGATAGTCTGTCGGATAAGAGCATGAACAATCGTGAGAATGCTCTGCTCAAAGCCAAGCTGCTGACGCTTACGCTCGAAGAGATGCTGCAAATGGAGGCATTGCTCAAACTGAAAACGGGATCTTTGCGTCAGAAGACCATTCAGGTGTTACTGCTTCAGCCAACCGATCAGCTGATGGTATCCCTGAAACGACTTGTACAATCCAAAACTGAATTGCAACGATTGGGTGCGCTGGAACTGTTGACCGAGATCTCCGCAGATTCACAACGCATGGAGCAGCAGGAGCAGATGCAGCCAATCATAGCGTTAATCAAGACACCAACAGCCAAGGAGCAGAAGCTGCTGGACAAGCTTACAGAGCAGAGCAGCAGGTATACGGCGGCTAATGGATTCGGTTTGTATGATCCTTCATGGGAAAATCCATTGCTTCAGGAAGAACGTGATCTCGGCAGCTTCAAGCCGAAGGACATGTTTACCCTTTCCCTGGAAAAAGCGAAGCAGTTTCTTGATGGTTTGGATGCGTTGTTACATGAGCACAGAGACCATGAATATGAGGCAGAATATTATGCCGGTTACAAAGAAACCTTGCTTGTAGGTGCGACATTGCGTGCCATGGTCTTCATTCCTTATGATCAGCGGCAAGATATAGCATTATTGGAGCAGTTCCCTCTCCATAACATATGGGGAGAATATGTTCAGAAGAGTGGTCTGGATAGTAAAGAACTGCTGCAAATTTTGTTTGTGATTCGTTTGGAGGATCTGAACAAGAAGCTGGATAGTTATTACCGTTACTATTCCAACATATACGAATATAGTGAATTGGAGAAACACTGGCTGCTGGAAGGATGGCGCAAGGAATTTGCCGAAGAGGTCTATCCGGTTCAGTATATCCAGGACATGAAAAAGATGGTCAGTGAGCTTCGTTACACAGATCAGGTGAAAACGCTGATTGAGGCCGTTTATGAGGACAGTGATAAGTCAGATACATTTGAAATCGCTGAGCGGACATTGTATGCGTTGATGAAAATGATGCCTGAGGAACAAATGGAAAAGGAATCGGGCATACTTGCTCTCTTGTCTGGTCCATGGTTCTATATTGTCCGGGATCGTGTATATGACGATGAGAGTTTCATGCGATACTTCCAGACGATAAGCCAATTCGACCGATTAAATAAGGAAAGTAACCGAGGCTCCTTCCTCACTCTGGACGATTACCTGCGTGCTTATGAATTGGACTTCATTGATGCACAGGAAGTCTACAAGCAGCTGCTTGTGGGAGATTCTCGTGCCCAGTTTATTCGGGAATTGACATCAAGCCGGTCCGACTGGATTACGGAGAAACCGGTATTGGCAGAACTGCGAAGAACAGTTGTTGAACGAATTTTGGAGATTGAGTTAACCCGAGGAGAGCTCTCAACAGAAGTAAGTACGCTGGCCATGAAGCTTGAACGCATTGAAGGTATGGAGCATTGGGTGCATCTCGTTGCAGCCATGGATCAGGATACCTTTGTCCGTGGATATATCTACAGCTACGGTGACAATACGACACGTAAAGAAACGTTCAGCCATCTGATCCAGGTTTGCCATCCACGTGATGGAGAGGACGAAGTACTGTTGGGACAATTGCTGGCGAAGCATCCCATCCAGGAGAAGAAGCTCCTGGAAGCCGCAATGTACGCACCGCAATGGATGGAGATTGTTGCGAAGCATCTCGGATGGGAAGGACTGCGCAGTGCAGCCTGGTACTTCCATGCTCATATCAATGAACGGTTCACTGCTGAAAAGGAAACCATTGTGGCGCATTATTCTCCAATTTCACCTCAGGACTTTAACGAAGGTGCATTTGATATCGCCTGGTTCGAGGAGGCATATGAAGCCGTCGGTGAGGAACGGTTCAGTCTGTTGTACGATTGTGCCAAATATATCTCCGGGGGAGCCAATCACCGCAGATCACAGTTGTTCGCGGATGCGGCACTTGGGAAACTGAAACTTGAAGATATGCGTCAGTCCGTGGAAGATAAGCGTAATAAAGATCATTTGTTGACCTACAGCCTGATTCCATTTGCAGAAGAACGGGAACAGGACCTGCGTGAGCGGTACGACTTCATTCAGAAGTTTCTGATGCAGAGCAAACAGTTTGGTGCACAGCGCCGTGCCAGTGAAGGTCTGGTATCCCAGATAGCGCTGGGCAACCTTGCCCGTAATGCAGGATATGCCGATGTTACCCGGCTGATGTGGGATATGGAAGCTCGCAAGCTGGATGAGATGAAATCCTATTTTGAGCCGCATGAACTGGATGAGGCTACTACAGCCCAATTGGTCATTGATGAAGAAGGCCAGCCGGAACTACTCATCGTAAGCAAAGGCAAAACACTCAAATCTGTACCTGCTCGGTTCAAGAAAGATGGATACATCACCGAATTGAAGGAATTAAAAACAGATCTGGTTGATCAGTATCGCCGGGCAAGACAGGAATTGGAGCGTTCCATGACGGCAGGAACATCCTTTACGAGTGAGGAAGTTTCAAGTCTACTGCAGAATCCGGTTCTTCGTCCACTGGTTCGCACGCTTGTGTTCCAAGCAGATGACAAGCTTGGAAGATTCGATGTAACGTCCGGTGGGTTGGTTACTCCGGCTTCGGATGATTCGACAAGCACGATACAAACCTTGGCGGCACATGATCGCCTACTGATTGCGCATCCATTGCATCTGTTCCAGAGTGGAAGCTGGAGTGAATTCCAACGGGATCTGTTCAACCGTCAGGAACGTCAGCCATTCAAGCAGGTGTTCCGTGAACTCTATCTTCCAAATGAGGATGAGCTGGCTAATGGAACGGTATCCCGTCGGTATGCAGGTTATCAGATTCAGCCGAAAAAAGCAGTTGCTCTGCTTAAAGGACGTCAATGGACAGTCAGCTATGAGGAAGGACTGCAAAAGGTAAGCTATGAGCATAATCTGATTGCCAATCTCTATGCCATGGCAGACTGGTTCTCACCCGCAGATACAGAAGCGCCTACTCTGGAGACGGTGCAGTTCTATGATCGAAAAACGTATAAACCTGTTGCGTTGAAGGATGTACCGCCGGTCTTCTTCTCGGAAGTCATGCGTGAAATTGATTTGGTGGTTAGCGTTGCACATGTTGGCGGAATAGATCCGGAAGCCAGCTTGACCACGATTGAGATGCGTCATGTGATTGTGAATGAGTCACTGCGTCTGTTGAAGGTCGATAACGTACGTCTCGATGGAAATTACGCTCGAATTGATGGTGAACTGGGCGAGTATGCTGTTCATCTTGGCAGCGGCAATGTGTTCAAACAGGCGACGGGCGCGCTTCATATCGTTCCTGTGCACAGTCAGCATCGAGGCAGAATATTCCTGCCATTCCTTGATGAAGATCCGAGAACGGCTGAAATCTTATCCAAAGTGATGTTATTGGCTGAAGACAAGAAGATCAAGGATCCGCAAATCCTTGCACAATTGCAGCATTGATTAGTAATGTTGAATGATGCTGCAGCCAAGCGGCATTAGATTGACGATGCCGAGTGAACTTATCGAATATCAGGCAGCTAGAGCACCAGGGTCAAGGTGACTTTAGCTGCCTTTTATTTTCTGTTTTTTTGGTAAGGAATCCTTAAATAGCAGTAAAATTTGGCTCAAGATTGGTAATGGTGGGTACAGATTGAGTATTGGGCATGGTAAAATATAAATAGAGTTATATAAAATTTCATGTATTAACCAAGTCCAATCGCAGGATCGGATGTTTACATAATTGTTTTCTAGGAAAAGGAGAATACGTTGGACATGTTAATCACTTCATATCGTGAACAGGATCATGACAAGTTGGTCGAGATTTGGGAGAGAGCCGTTCGGGCAACACATACGTTTTTAGAAGAGCATCACATCCAGTTCTATAAAAAAGTAGTGAGCGACGTGTTGCAGCAAAGGCAAGTCGAGGTATGGGAAGCGCTGGATGCTGGCAATGAACCCGTTGGTTTTATCGGTTTGGATGATAACTTTATTGAGATGTTGTTTGTAGATGTCAGTCAGCACGGGCAGGGCCTGGGGCGTCTTCTGATCAACCATACCCTTAACATCAAAGGTCGTCACCTCAAGGTGGATGTCAATGAGCAGAATGCTGGAGCAGCCCGATTCTACGAGAAAATGGGATTTGTACAAATGGGTCGTTCCGAGTTGGATGGTTCCGGTAATCCGTTTCCGCTGCTGCATCTGGAGATCAAGGCAGATCAGGCTGCAAGATAAAGAACGGTGGACCACGAAATAGGAGGAATATGACGAAGAGGAGCGTGCAGGATGACACAGATTAAGGTAACACCGGAACAACTGGATACAGTCAGTGGGCAATTCGCCCAGGCACATCAGCAATTGTCGGAGTTTATGTCCACATTGGATAGCCAGATCCGTGTCATGCGCAGCAATTGGGACGGAATGGAGCGGGAGCGCTTTTATAACGATTATGCAACGGCCCAAGCAACAATGAAGTCTGTTCTTGAGCTGGTCTTGTCCATCCAATCCGAACTCAAGAAAATTGCCGAGCGTTTCCGCACCACGGATGAAGATGTTGTGAACAAGGCTCTTATGGTGGCTTTGGCTGCGGCACAGACTCTTACGTCCCTCGGTAAACATAAAGGTGATGGCTCGGGCAAAACGTCAGGTCCTCCGGAGAATATGGAGGATTGGGATAAGAAGGACGCCGAGGATTACAAAAACTATGAGGAAATGTTGAAGAAAGCCGAGGAAATGGGTGACGAGAAACTGGCGCAGCAGCTTCAGGCCAGCATGAACGTTATTCGGCTTCAATATGAGGACGAAATCTATCAAACCGATCCGAACACAGGCAAGACGGTGAAAATTACCGAGGATTCGATTGTAGGTACGTATCAGGTTAAAAGCGACAAGGGTGAAACGACCAGCATCAGCTTGGATAAACAGGGTAACGTCGTGGATTACAACAAGGATACGAAAAAATACGAGTATTGGGAACAAACCCATACGACCAGTCAAGGGGAGCATCTCTTTGGCAAAGGAGCACAAACGGCTACAGCTTATGGAATCGGCCTGCTGTTGACCAGCAAGAGCGGATCTGCCTTTACAGAACATGCGACAGGGCTCGGTTCCTCCTTTGTTGCGGACAAGTTCCTGTTCTCCGTGCCGGAAGAAGGCGAGACGCGTACGATGATCTACCGAACCAACAAGGATACAGGCAAAATCGAGAATATGATTGTGGTCACGCGTGGCGACAACGATATTGAATATATTCCGTGGCGTGAGTATAACTAAGCTACGGAGCCAAGCCTTGTAGCCCCATTCGGGTACAAGGCGGGTAGAACCGAGGGCAGATATATAGGGAACCTGCCCATAAACAAACACCCGCGCAACCTTCATCACAGGATGGAAAGGTTGCGCGGGTGTTTGTGGTCTGGCTTACCGTCCAGCCAAGGTCAGGTGACCGGGCCAGTAAGGGGGCTTTTTTTGCCCAAAGATTAGTGTGTCTCTTCGTCCAGAAACGGTTTGTTCACCGCATAATACATGAAGCCCATCAACAGCACGCCGCCCACCAGATTGCCGAGCGTGACCGGAATCAGGTTATGAATAACCCCGCCGAATGAGATCGTCCCTGGATGGTTCAGTACCAGCGCAATCGCAAACGTACACATATTGGCGACGCTGTGCTCATATCCCGAGATGAAGAAACAGAAGACAAAGAGCATCATGGCGAACATTTTCGCACCATTCTCCTTCATGAACATTGGCACAAAGAACGCCAAACATACGAGCCAGTTACACAGAATGCCCCGGAAGAAGAGCTGCATGGCTGGTGCCTCCATCTTGTGCTCTACGACACTCAGCAGAAAACCATTCACCTGAGATGAATCGAACAGACCCGTCAGGTAGATTAACAGGGCAAATACCGCTGCACCCATCAGATTCCCACTGTAACTCGCGATCCACAGCTTCACCACTTCGAACCATTTCAGTTTTTTGCGTAAGGCAGCATAAGTGTAGTAAAACGTATTTCCAGTGAACAGATCACCGCCACCATAGGCAATCAGAATAATTGCCGCGCCGAACGTGAGGGCAGCCATAGGGTATGTAAAAGGGGAATCCTCCATATAAAAGAAGTTACCCGTCTTGAACGCCACGATGACGCCAAACCCGATAAACATGCTGGCGAGCATGGAGCGTGCAAGGTACCTGATCAAGCTTTGTTTGTAAATCTTGTGTTTCTTCAGCGCCAACTTCTCAACGTTGCGTAAACCTTCCGTTTCCATAATTCTCCTCCCGTTTTCCTGATGTCTTGTTTACATTATAACGAAAATATGGAAGTTGGGGAGGGTTGGCCTGGATTTGTGATGTTTATTTAATAGGATAAGAACTAAGGGCTGGGCGGAAGAATGATTGGACGAGCAGCTAGCGCCTCCTCCACAATCTGTTCGGGTGTCAGGTCTCGATCATCCCAGAAAATCAGATTGCTGATCTCCGCGTAAGGCATCTCTTGCTCTAACTCGGTTAGCATCTCATCCAGTTCATCTTCGGTTCCTTCGGCATTCATCAGCTTGCGAACCCTTTCTACCAAATGCAAATGGTTAGACATATCGATACCTCCTGAATGATTCATAGAGTGAACAAACTAGTCTTTCATGGGTTGATCCAATGGATCATACGTAATGATCACCGGTAAAAATTTGGGCTCAAGCATCAGGCTAATGAGTTGTCCGTTTTGATCAGCATAAGAAATGAGATAGCTTCCAAAATGAGATTCATAGATGAAATCCCTGTATTGAAAGGATCGTTCGGGGTACTTTATGTTCACATATAGCGTAGTTACCCCGCGGGCAAAGGTTGCTTTCAACATCGGAATTTGGGCCAAAAGTATAATCGCGACAAGAACAATTACTGTACGTTTAGCGAGACGGGTCAGATGGCTTCACCCCATTATCGTAAAATGATTTTACCTAATTAATGAAGGTCCATCTAAAACCAGATGTCACTCCACGAGTATAGCAAGATTGCCAAACTGCTCTCCCTTTTCCATACGTTCGAATGCTTTCGCTGTGTCCTGTAGCGGATATATACCATCGATCACAGGATGTATATCATGCTTCTCCACCCATTGCAGCATCTGGACAAACTCTTCACGGCTGCCCATGGAGGTGCCAATCAGGCTAACTTGCGGGAAAAAGATCGAGCGGATTGGAACAGCCAGATCATCTCCCGAGCTTGCGCCATACATCACGATACGGCCACCTGGTCTAATTATATCAAAATATTTTGGGAACATGCTTTGTCCGATGCTATCCAAGATGAGATCAACAGGATCAAGATCATTCTGCAAACTCCAGTCTGCATGACTGTCCAGAGCTTGGAAAGCGCCCAGACGCAGAGCCTCGTGTCTCTTGGCTTCGCTTCTGGATGTAACGGTCACTTTGGCACCAGCGGCTACGGCGATAAGCAAAGCATAGGTCGCTACACCACCACCAATGCCGGGAATGAGAATGTGTTCAGCCTGCTTAAGTCCGCCACGAGTGAATAGGGCACGGTATGCAGTCAAAGCCGAAAGGGACAACACCCCTGCTTCCGTCCATGATAGATGAGAGGGTTTGGGTAAGGCATTTCTAGCAGGCAACGTAATATATTGTGCGAGAGTTCCATCCGTAGGGCCCCCTACAATTTCGGGCACAATGGGTATGTCTACTGCGTGGTCCCAACCGAGAGTAGGGTGGATAATGACCTCATCACCTACAGATAAGTTCTCTACATCATCTCCAATTGCTATGATTACACCTGCTCCATCGGAACCAAGAATGAGTGGTGTGTCCTGGAATGTACGTCCTGCCATGATGAACAGATCACGATGATTAATTCCAGCAGATTTTAGTTGGATCTGTACTTCACCGGCTTCTGGGGCCCGAGATGTTGACTCTGTATATTGAAGACCTTCAAGGCCGCTATGGCCGGAATGTATAATAGCTTTCATTTTCAAAATTCCTCCTTGTGTATATAAAAACTTCACTACTGAGCCTCATTGTACAGATGGGGCAGATTCACGTAAAATGAACAAAAATGAATGTCAGTATCAATTCAGATAATAGATAACAAGCAGGTGATCAGGGCATGGATGCAGGAGATTTAAAAATATTTCAGGCGGTTGCCCGCGAAGGCAGTATCAGCAAAGCAGCATTAGCGCTGAATTATGTGCAATCCAATGTAACAACACGAATTAAACAGTTGGAAGATCAGCTGCAAGTACCGCTGTTTCATCGCTCCAACCGGGGCATGTTGCTCACACCAGCGGGTGAGAATTTGCTGGGATATGCGGATAAAATATTACATTTATTATATGAAGCGGAGCAGGCAACGCAGATCGGAAATCCACCTGCAGGGATGCTTCGTCTTGGTGCGATTGAGACCGCTGCCTCCAGTTATCTGACGCCGCTGCTCGCTGAATATCGTTTATGTTACCCCGAGGTTCAGCATTCGTTAATTACAGGGGGGACACATGAACTCAATCAGAAGGTCATTCAACATGAGCTGCATGGAGCTTTGGTATATGGCCCGATCGACCACCCTGAGCTGAACTATATGAAAGTGTACGACGAAGAGTTGGTACTGATTGCAGAACCCGGAACCCATGAAATGCATGCTCTATTGTGCAAACCGATGTTGTTTTTTGAAGTAGGCTGTACCCATCGCGCGCAGGCAGAAGCCTTTTTGAAAGATCAAGGCGTGCACACCCTCAACGTTACGGAATATGGAACACTGGACACCATTATGAATGGCGTATCTGCGGGAATAGGTGTGTCATTGCTCCCACGATCCTCGGTTACGAAAGCCGAAAGGAGAGGCGAGGTTACAGTGTTATCTTTGCCTGATCCGTATCGCAGGTTGGAAGTAGGATTTGTGCATTCCCGGAGTGAGCATCAATACGGAGCGCTGGGTGCACTGGTGCAGATGATAACGAACCAAAAAACCAGAACAATAAAGGAGTAAATAACCTTGAAGAATACAGAGTTAACATTAGCGGAAGCTTTTAATCAGGCAGAGTTTATTATAGGCGGCCACGGAAGTCGTAAAGTCAAAGTACTTCAGGAAGCGCTGGAGCAGGTGGATGGGGAACAATATAGTGATCATTATGGCAACGGCAAAATCATTGATCAATTCCAGCAGCAGATGGCTGACGTTCTGGGCAAGGAATCCGCTGTATTTTTCCCCAGTGGTACGATGGCGCAGCAAATTGCGCTACGTATCTGGTGTGACCGCAAAGGCATCAAGCGGGTAGCTTATCATCCTTTATCTCATCTGGAAATTCATGAAGAGGACGGACTGAAGGAACTACATCACATTGAATCCATTTTGCTGGCGGATAAGGACCGATTGATTCGATTGGAAGATGTGGAGGGGATGAATGAAGAGATTTCCTGCCTGCTGCTTGAACTGCCCCAACGCGAGATTGGTGGACAATTGCCTGCCTATGAAGAGTTGGAAGCAATCTCGGCTTATTGCCGTGAACGTGGAATCAAGCTTCATCTGGACGGGGCACGTTTGTTCGAAATCACGCCATACTATCAGAAGACACCAGCCGAGATTTGCAGTCTGTTCGATAGTGTCTACGTGTCTTTTTACAAAGGCATTGGAGGAATCGCTGGGGCTATATTGGCAGGAGATACGGATGTTATGCAAGAATCGAAAATATGGAAGCGTCGGCACGGCGGCGATCTGATCGGCCTATATCCATATATTCTTAGTTCTCAATATTATTTCAATGAACGGATTGGCAAAATGGGGCTTTATTATGAGCAGGCGAAGGAACTTGCTTCCTTGTTAAATGCGTGTCACGGTATACGTACATTGCCAGAAGTACCCGTCTCCAATATGTTTCACGTACATTTTCCCTTGGCCCAAGCCGAGGTGGAGCGTATTCTGGCATCCATGACTCAGCAATTTGGCCTAGGGATTACTTCATACTTGCAGCAGACCAGTGCGCATAGCTGTGCCTTTGAATTGTCAACGGGGGATCGTTATCAGAATGTACCCAAGGACAAGCTGCGTTCAGCGCTGGAATGGCTGGATGAAGAACTGCGGAAACATGTGAACTAAAATATGCCATGGTTATTATGTTTTATTCTGCCTTATCCACTTGCTGGATAGGGTATTTTTGTTGCAGGAAAAGAAAGATAGGTGACGAAAGGTACTTTAATGCAGCAATAACAGTAATAATGTAGCTTCTGGTATCATCGTGTCGTTAATAGTGAACATATTTTTGGACCAAAATTTCATTGATTTTCATTTATAGAGGAGGAGTTCAAGTGGAGTCGAAAGAATTGGAACCCATTCGTGATCTTTTGGTTGAAGCTTACAATACAACAATGGGAGAAGGGTGTACTCCTGAAACGCAACAGAGCATTGAGGATTTTGAGCAAAAGTATAACGTGAAATTGCCCGCAGTGTATCGTGAGCTCTTGCTTGAATTTGGTGCATGCAACTTCGGCGATCCTGCCTTGTATTCGGTGAAAGAATTGAATTGGGCATATCCCGAGTTCCTGGATGTATATCGTGAATATGAGAAGGAATACGAGTTGCCCGCTGATCTGCAACCATTTCCAATTGGTGGGTTTGGCGAAGGAAGCATTGCTATACTGGATCAAAATTCTGGCAAGGTCCTGATGTTAATCCACGATGCGGGAGAACTGCCTCTTCGTGAGATTGCCGTGGACTTTAATGAATTAATGACGATGCTGGCTGAATCAGCTGTTTGGGTTCAGGAACAGATGAAGTAACAGGCTAGTCGGAAGGGAAGTACACCAGACGTATGGATATTCGAAAACTACGATACTTTATCACCGTGGCGGAGGAGCTTCATTTCCACCGTGCGGCTGAGAAATTAAATATGACGCAACCGCCGCTGAGCCAGCAGATTCAGAATCTGGAAGAAGAGCTCGGCGTGAAGCTGTTGGAACGCACAAAAAAAATGGTTCGTCTCACGGCAGCCGGTGCCGTGTTTCTGGAACAGGCGAGGCTGATCATGGCCCAACTTGAGCGATCCATCCAGCTTACGCAGAAGGCTGACCAGGGGATCATTGGACATTTAACGGTTGCTTTTGTGGATTCGGCTTCAGGGAGTATTATGGTCGATGTGTTGAGAAAATTCCGTGCGGCGTACCCGCAGATTGAACTTACGTTGCGTGAGATGACCTCGTCCCAACAATTGCAGGCACTAGCAGATGGACAGATCCATATTGGATTTTTGCGGTATCAGGATCACAACGGAGATTTGTCGTTCCGGGTCTGTCAGACGGAAACATTACTCGCAGTGCTGCCAGACCATCACCCTTTAGCTTCACAGACTCAGGTGTCCATAACAGAGCTGGCAGACGAAGATTTTATTTTATTCCCACGGCATCTGGGTTCTCCGTTCCATCGTCTCGTTCTGGATTATTGCAGGGAGCATGGTGTAGATCCTCGTATTACACAGGAAGCCATTCAGATGTACACGATTGTGAATCTCGTTGCAGCGGGTATGGGTATATCCATCGTTCCTTCTTCAGTAGATGTGTTCGAGCGGAGGGGGGTGGTATTTCTACCATTAGCAGAAAGTCCGCCCTCCGTACCGTTGTACACGGCATGGCGGACGGACATGAATCAGGAAGTGATTTCCCGTTTTATGAATATTGTAGATGAAATCGTTGATGGGAATATAAGTTGAGCTAAAGATTATTACACTTGCACTACGATGACCGAACAACCTGTTCTAACCCGTCTTGGCAGGATCTCTTTCAATCCACTCACCCAATATTTCATCAATGCGGGACAGGATGTCCCGATCCAGTTGAACACCAGAGGCTTTCACATTCTCAAGGACTTGCTCTGGACGGGATGCCCCAATAATGACGGATGACACATACGGATGCTGAAGAACCCAGGCGACGGCAAGTTGAGGGAGCGTCAGCCCGATGTCTTTCGCGAGTGGAATAAGCTGCTGAACAGCAGTCAGAACGTCGTCACGTAACCACCGACCAGCAAGATTATTGAAAAAGGGTGCTCCAGCCTCGGCAGCTGCACGTGATCCGGCTGGCAGCGCTTCGTGCGGAATATATTTACCAGATAGTATGCCCTGAGCCAGGGGAGACCATGTAATGTGGCCCAGACCTGCTTGTGTACTTGCTGGTACAACTTCCTGCTCAATAACCCGCCATAACATGGAATACTGTGGTTGGCTCGCAATAAAAGGCACGCGAAGCTCCTTAGCTAATGCGGAACCTTCTTCAATCTGAGCCGCAGTCCATTCGCTAACTCCAATATAGTGAACCTTGCCCTGACGAACCAGATCGGCAAACGCAAGGAATGTTTCCTCCAGCGGCGTATTTGGATCATAACGATGAGCATAATAGACATCGATATAATCAGTTTGCAATCTTTGCAATGAAGCGTTGCAGGCCTCCATGATATGTTTGCGGGAAAGTCCTCTGTCGTTGCGACCCGAGCCGGTTGGATGACAGACTTTGGTACACAGCTCAATACTTTCTCTTCGAGTCTCCTTTAGAGCATGTCCTAACACCGTTTCTGCCTTGGTGTTGGAATAGACGTCTGCCGTATCAAATGTCGTGATGCCTGCCTCCAAAGCAGCCTGGACACAAGCTTTTGCGGTTCCATCATCCACTTGTGCTCCATGCGTAATCCAGTTGCCCAGTGAAATCTCACTGACGGTTAAACCGCTGTTTCCCAATTTGCGATATTCCATTCGTGACGCCTCCCTAAGTAATCTGGACTCCATTGTAGCAATGGCAGATTAATAGGTGAAATATCTTTTAACCCCATCTTTGATATGAAAAAGATATCACTGAGTTTTCTCTTGTAACGAAAACGTATGGTTAAACGCGCTCATTGTTCTTGCATGTATTTGCGATATAAGGCTGGCGTAATCTCCTCGAATTTCTTAAATATTTTGATAAAATAACCCGATTCATTGAACCCCAGTTCATCACTGATCTGTGACACGGGCATGTCCGTAACTTCCAGCAATTGCTTGGCCCATTTGATTTTGAGTCGTGCAATATAAGTCGTGAAGTTCTCACCTGTTTCCTTAGCAAACAGCCTGCTGAAATAACTTGGACTCAGGTGGCACAGATCGGCCATTTGTTTAAGCGAGACTTGCTCACTCTTGTGACTGTGAATATATTCAAAAGCAGGTTGGAGCACCGGGCTGGAGCTCTCTGTATCACTTGCACTATTTTTAAGATAGGCATCCGCAATCGCATTGGTCATTTCTTTTTTGATCGACTCAATATTACGAATGGAGTATCCGGGCAGAATAGTGGACAGATTCAGAGACTCCTGATGACCCGAAGCTTTCTCGAACATTTCCACCAGTAAATTTTTGTTTAGTGCTTCCTCCACGATGTAGTTACAGAGTAAAGAAAGCATGTTGGAAATTTTCACAACCTCTTCATAGGTCATGACAGGCAACTGGTCATAATCGTCCTGTAATTCCTTTAGCTTTGCAGCATGCATAGGCACGTTCTTGGACGTGACGATCTGTTCCAGTTCCGTCCCTTTCTCCGGGTCAGCGAGCTTCACCTGTCCTGCCATTACCGCACCGATATATTTTCCATCAATGGTGATTGGAATCGCGATATCCACGATATTAAAATGACACAGATATACATAAGGTTCGTTCAATCGAACGGCTTCCAGACCACCACGAGAATCACATTTCTGGCAGTAGGGGAGCAGTTCGGGATCTTTGCGAACATTTTGGCAAAAGGCCTGACAGCTGCTATGGCTGGTTACGGGAATGCCTTTATAATCAACGGTTAGAATAGCCAGCTTGGTCACAGTGGCAAGAGAATCCTGTAGACGCTTCCATTTATTCAGGTCGAGGATTTTATTGATGTGCAGATATTCTTTAATCATGGGTGGAACCCTCCATAGCTAACCTGATGAATGATTTCGTTCGTTAAAAGTTAGCAAGTTGTACATATTAAGATGAGTTAATGACGGGTAATGTATAGATGATGTCAAAAATTAACCTATCGCATGACAATAAGATACCATGATTCCGTTGAAAAGCAAAAAATTACGATTGCAAATTATAATAATTTGTTATCAAAGTCCACTGTAAACCTCACATGCATGGTATATATTTAGGTTAATTGTGAGTATTTAAAATTTAATGTTTAAGTTCATCTAAGAATTACATCAGATAGCCTTGTTGAAGGTTTGCAGGACATTTATGCAGTAAACGAAAACGAACTTATATCATCCATAGGAGGTTTATATCATTATGAGAAAAGCATTTATTAGTCCAACGAAATATGTGCAAGGCGAAGACGAATTGTTGAACCTCGGTTACTTTGTGAAATCCTTTGGTGAATCTGCATTGCTGATCGCACATCCGGATGATGTACAGCGTGTAAAGGCGAAGCTCGATGCAACGGCACAAAAATTCAATATTACGTTTGTTGAAAGCGGTTTTAGAGGGGAATGTTCCCGCGAGGAAGTTGCTCGTCTCCAGGAAATTGCGAAAGAAAAAGGATGCACATGTACAATTGGCCTCGGTGGCGGTAAAGCGATCGATGCAGCCAAATGTGTGGCAGAAGGCGAAGCGCTAATCATCTGTCCTACCATCGCAGCAACGGATGCGCCAACAAGTCACTCTGCTGTGTTGTATACGCCGGAAGGTGCTTTTGATGACTATGCGTATTTCAAACAAAGCCCTAGTGTTGTTCTCGTGGACACAACGGTTATTGCAAACGCACCAACACGTTTCCTTGTATCGGGTATGGGTGACGCGTTGTCTACGTACTTCGAAGCAAGAGCTACAGCAAAGTCGTACTCTCGTGTTAACGCAAGTCTGCCGATGGGTTCCCGTGAAGGATACACGCCATCCGCAGTAGGTACGAATGCAGCACTTGCTCTCGCAAAACTTTGTTATGAAATGCTGCTGACGGATGGATTGAAAGCAAAAGTAGCCAGTGACAGCAACGTCGTGACTCAAGCGCTGGAAAACATCGTTGAGACAAACATTCTCTTGTCTGGACTTGGATTTGAAAGTGGCGGTCTGGCTGCAGCCCATGCGATCCACAACGGTTTGACTGTTCTGGAGGGTACACATCACTTCTTCCACGGTGAAAAAGTATCATTCGGTACGATTGCACAACTCGTCCTTGAAAATGCACCAACCGAAGAGCTGCATGAAGTCATGGACTTCTGTCTCACAGTGGGACTGCCTGTAAGCTTGGCGGATATCGGTGTAGATACCATTAGTCAGGAAGAGTTGTTGAAGGTGGCCGAGATCGCATGTATTCCGGAGGAATCCATTCACGCTATGCCGTTCCCGATAACTGTTCCTGAAGTGGCTGCTGCCATTGCGGCGGCTGACCGTATGGGACGGGACTACAAAGCAGCTCGCCGGGAGGCGAAATAAATGAAGAAAATCATCAATCAGGCTGAAAATGTTGTCATGGAAATGTGCAACGGCATTGCGCTGGCGCACCCGGAGCTTGAATTTTTGAAAAAATATAAAGTCATTAAACGCAGAGAGATTAATGGGGATAAAGTTAGCCTCATCAGCGGCGGTGGTAGTGGTCATGAACCTGCCCATGCAGGTTACGTTGGCAAAGGCATGCTGGATGCTGCGGTCTGTGGAGATGTATTCGCATCTCCTTCCCAGATTCAGGTATATCAGGCGATCAAGTCCACAGCCAGCAAGAAGGGCACGCTGCTAATCATTAAGAACTACAGCGGCGACATGATGAACTTCAAGAACGCGGCGCATCTTGCCGAGGAAGATGGCATTGACGTGCAATATGTACGGGTTGAGGATGACATTGCTGTTCAAGACAGTCTGTATACGGTAGGGCGCCGCGGCGTTGCCGGAACCGTACTGGTACACAAAATCGCTGGAGCTGCAGCCGAAGAAGGCCGCAGTCTGGCAGAGGTGAAATCCGTTGCTGAGAAAGCAGCCCAGAACGTTCGCAGCATCGGATTTGGATTCACATCCTGTACCGTGCCTGCCAAAGGAACACCGACATTTGAAATCGCTGAAGATGAGATGGAATTCGGTGTGGGAATTCATGGTGAGCCCGGCATTCGCCGCGAGAAATTGGTATCTGCGGATGAGCTTGCAGGACGTATGGTTGAAGCACTGCTTGCAGACATGAAGCTGGACAACGATGCTTCCGCTGAGATTGCTGTGCTTGTCAACGGATTTGGTGCTACACCTTTACAGGAGCTCTATCTGCTCAACAACTCGGTTCAGCGTGAGCTGGCACAGCGTTCAGGACTGGGTGTAGCCACTACGTTTGTTGGCAATTACATGACGAGCATCGATATGGCAGGCGCATCGGTAACCATCCTGAAAATGGACGATGAATTGAAAACATTGTTGTTTAAGGAAAGTGATACACCTGCTTTCAAAGTATCTGGCCCTCCAGTAGCGCAAGTGGCATATTCCGAAGCATTGGAAGCCGTCGTAACTGAAGATGCGCCAGTATCCTATGAAGTGGAAACACCTGCAACGTCTGCGGTGATCAACAACAATCAATTCTCCCTGGATAATATCGTCTACCTGATCGATAAGATGAGTGAAATCATTATCAAGAACGAAGTACCATTCTGTGAACTGGATTCCCATGCGGGTGACGGCGACTTTGGTATGAGCGTAGCGAAGGGCTTCAGACAGCTCAAGCGCGAATGGAACCATATCGGGAACGAAGAGAACAAGAATATCGGTTCATTCCTCGATGCATGCTCTCTTGTCATTATGGAATACTGTGGCGGTGCATCCGGCCCAATCTGGGGTTCGGCATTCCGGGCAGCAGGCAAAGCCGTTGGTGACAAGCAGCAATTGAACGTTGCAGAGTTCGCTGACATGATGCAGGCGGCAGTACAAGGGATTCAATCTACAGGTGAACGTTCCTTCGGACGTGGTGCCGTTGTAGGTGACAAGACATTAATTGACGCACTTGTCCCTTGTGCAGACTCATGGACGCAAAGTTCGAAGTCTGGAGCTGACTTCAAAACGGCGTTTGCCAAAGGTGCCGAAGCGGCAGTAGAAGGCGCGAAGAAAACAGAAGACATCGTGGCACGTATGGGCCGCGCGGGTGCTGTTGGCGATCGCAGTCTGGGCTACCCGGATGCTGGAGCGTATGCGCTGGGTGTTATTTTCACAGAGCTATCCCAGGCAATGAAATAAATATGGAGTGCAACGAGATTACACTTGGTCACTCCGATTGCAGACCATACTTGATTTAGACACTCAGGAACTACACAGACAGAAAACCTTTCGATCTCTCTTACCCCCGGATTTCAATGATTTTCCCCTGAAGGGAGAAATCCGGTGATAAAGGAGTACGCTCCGCTTCTTCAGGTCCTTTCTGTCTGTTTCGCTCTTGTGTCTATACCAAATTAATATGACTGCATCTCGTTTTTGTGTAATTATAAGGTTCAATCCATATCCAACGTTTCATTAACGTGGATAGTGGATATAAGTATGGAGACCGATCTGTAGCTTGGCTTACAGAGCGGTCTTTTTTGATATGGAAAAGCGAAGATGTGAGTCGGAAAATTTGGCTTGGAGGTTCCAGATAGTGTAATCTGGAGAGTATGGACAGCCATTTGAACGAGAAGGGATCGGGATGATTCGATGACGCAAAAAATCTATTATGACTCCGCGTACACACGGGAGTGGCATACACAAATTACAGGCAGAGTGGACAAAGAAGATGGTATATATGTCACGCTGGCGGAGACGGCTTTTTATCCGCATGGGGGTGGACAGCCTTGTGATCTGGGGCAGATCGGCGGCATTGATGTGTTGGATGTGATTAGTGAAGATGGTGAGGTGCTGCACAAACTGGAGCGTGCGACGGAGCAGAATGACGTGGATTGCCATATCGACTGGCAGCGCAGATTCGATCATATGCAGCAGCATAGCGGGCAGCATTTGCTGTCGGCTATTACGCTGAAGCTGGCAGATGCGATGACGCTCAGCTTTCATCTGGGCACAGATTACATCACGATCGATGTGGCAGCCGAACTGGGAGCGAATCAACTGGCTGCAATTGAAATGGAAGTTAATCAGCAGATATACCGGAATGCCAGAATCAGCAGTTCATGGGTCACTGCGGAAGAGGCGGCACGTCTGCCGCTGGTGAAGCAGCCTTCCGTAACCGAAGATATTCGCATCGTGGAGATCGAGGGCGTGGAATATAACGCTTGTGGTGGAACACATGTGTCAGCCACAGGAGAGATCGGAATTATTAAACTGTTGAAAACCGAGAAAGTGAAGGGCGGCACCCGGATTTATTTTAAATGCGGATACCGTGCACTGAATGAATTCAGCGCCGCGCAAAGCGTGCTGACCGGAATTACAGCCAAATTGAAGACCAGCCGGGAAGAGCTTGCGGATCGGATCGACAAAATGGAAGCAGAGCAAAAGCAGCTGCAAGCAGAGCTGAACGCTGTGAAATCTTCCAATGACGCTTATTATGCACAAGAGCTTTTATCTGCACGGGAAGGGCTTGTCATTGCCCAAATCTTTGAAGACAAATCGCTCAAGGATATGCAGAGTCTAGCGACCAAGCTGACATTAGAACATGAGGGACTTGTACTCTTTGCGAGCATCTCGGAGGCCAAAGTTGTATTAGCACAGAACGGGCAGCCGCCGGAGTGGGCTTGTGGACCTTTCTTCAAGGGCAATCTCGGAGCCTACCAGGGCAAAGGTGGCGGCAGCGAAAAAATGGCTCAGGCGGGTTTTGCCAGCAGCGAAGATGCGCTCGCATTTTATGAATTTACGAAGGACCAACTGGGACATCACTAATCTACCATCCCACTGATCGACATGATGGAGCTTGTAGAACGTGAAGAAGGATCAAAAACATAGGGGGTACCCATAGATGACAGAACGCATTCCGTGCATACGAGAGGGGTGCCCAAATACGATTTTGCCAGCAACGGCTGCCAGAACAGGTGGGTACTGCATGCCTTGCAAGCAAGAGATGGAGCGCGAGGCACATCAGAGATACATTGAAGCCAATCGGCGCGACGTGGACTTGTATGAGGGAATCATGGACCCTGTGGAGATTTTGAAAATCATGCATACACGTCAGGATCATGATCCACTAATCCGTTATGTGGCATACGAGCATTCCAAAGAACAGGTGTATCTGTCCTTGTCTACGGAGCAGCAAGCCCTCATGATCGATTATGCGATGCAACTGATTCGTACGGGGGATGACGATACAGGTAAAGATATTTTGGTGTATCTGGTCTGTTACCATGATACGTCGTTGTCTGCACAGATTCCTGAGCTGTTGGAGCACGAAATCTATTATCCTGTCATTTTGTATAAGAGCGCCTCGGCTGAAGTACGTGATCAACTGTTGCAGCGGGTGAACACCGATGATGAGAATCGGAATAATCTGTTGCTCATGCTCGCCTATATTGGAGATGAAGTGGTTGTACGTCAGTTCCAGCAATGGAGGCAGTCTCCGCCTCGCTGGGCAGATCAGCTGCATGTCGCACCTGAGCACTATACTACCGAAGCCGGTTGGGAGTTATCGAATGAAGGCCAGCGCAGGGATTTATTTATCACTCCAAGTTATTCACTCTATAAAGTAAAAGAGAATGAAGGGGCTGACGACACATCTATTGGCAATTCGATCTCCATGCTGTTGACCAGTACCGATAACTGTGAGTGGTGTGGCGGTCCGTTAACGACCTTAATTGATCTGGATGTACAGCATCCAGCACTGCAGGATGTTGCATGGAATAGTGAGCGGCTTCAAGTGCAGACTTGCGTTATATGCAGTTGTTATGGCGTCGTTTATATGGAGATGGATTCAGTAGGTGAACCGTGCTGGAGTGCGCATAATGTGATGCCGATGGGAGCGGATGATCTTGACCCGGACGACTATGTTCAGCTTGCACCGGATGCAGGCCGGCAGTTTTGGATTGCGACTGCACCACGTCATGCGTTCCATGGCAGTGAGTGGGCGATGGAGCCTTCTACATCCCAGATTGGGGGCCATCCCGGATGGGTTCAGGATGCGGAGTATCCGAATTGTCCATGCTGCTCTTCTAGGATGAGGGCCGTTGGACAAATGGACTGGAACGAGGTTGAGGAATACGGGGATGGCATGTATTACATGTTCATTTGCGAGCCGTGTCAGATGACGGCGGTAACTTATCAACAATCCTGATGAGGGAACTCTAATGATCTGTTATTGCATAGATGCGATTTAAATTTGTATTGACAGCTGCATACCCAAAAGGGGCTATCCCATATGTATTAACATTCTAGGAAGCCCCCTCGTATGATTAGGTCAACCAGATATGCTGGTTGGCCTTTTTGTTGCTATAGTCGGTTGAAAGAAACTGAGACACCTTATATCTCAATTCCAGCTTAAAGTTCTGCGGATGCTTGTGTCAGAAGTGCAGCCAGCCACTCATAGTCAGGCGTATCTTTTTCCTTAATCTTAATTGTTTTACGTTCCGCTGGGCCTTCAAATATCCCATCTGGCAGCTCAAGTCCGGTTGCATTGAAGATCGTGAAGGATACTGCCGGCTTGGAAGGGGAGATGACCGCTGCATATTTACCGTTTTTCAGGAAATGCGGTTTCTTATATTGCACACGTTCCTCTACTTCAGGGATGGATTCATGTACCAACTCCCGCAGTTTACTTGCAACCTCGGCTTGCCAGGGAACCGGGATCTGTTCGATAAATTCAGTGACTTCCGCATTCATATTCATGCTTGTCCACCCTCCACATTGATCTGATTGTGTATTTCCCATTCCGGTCTTAGAATTCCCATCAATAAGCGATCAAAGCGTTTTCCATCACGATAAACGGCTGATCTAGCACGACCTTCCAACTGAAAGCCGACCTTCTCATAGGCACGGATGCCCTTGGCATTATAGGCGATGACATCAAGACCGACCCGGTCCAGATTCAATTCATGGAAGGCGTACCGCAAAATAAGATTCAACGCTTCCGTGCCGTATCCCTTGTTGCGATGCTCTGCGAGTCCAATGCCAATGGCAAGTTGTCCGCATCGGTTGTTCCATTCAATGCTGTGAATGACAACGAATCCGATCAGTCGTTCATCCTCAAGCGTTCGAAGCCGAAAGTAAACTTCCTTGTCCTTCGTCTCGCCTTCATCTTCAAGCTGCTTTTCCGAAAATGGAATGGCAATATCCGTATCCACATTTCGCAAATATTCGGGATCTTCATTCCATTGCAGCATGGTCTGCACATCTTCTGCACGGGGCGGAGTCATTTTCAATCGTTTGCTATAAAACAGATTTTCAGTCGATAGTGTCATGATGGTCTCCTTTTCACAAATTAAGTTTGCTTCACCTCAGTACGACAATTAGCTATATGCTTTCTACGCAATATTCCTCGCTCCTTTGTAATCAGATAGCCTCACTATAATGGAAATTTAAGGGTATCACAATAGACATTTCATTTGTGTTTTTGAAGCTGTTGTCAGAAAACCTGCCATGGTAGTACTATATAATCATTGGACATGTATTCAGTGTAAACAACACACAACAAAATTGTCGGCAGGAGTGGTAGATATGGAGATCAAAGTAGACGATTTGAGCGGTCATCAAGTCATTGGATTAATTGCAGAACATTTGCAGGGTATGGCAGCAGATTCGCCGCCGGAAAGCATTCACGCTCTGGATCTGGATGGGTTAAAGAAACCTGAGATTACATTCTGGTGCGCATGGGAAGCGGAAGAGCTGCTGGGCTGCGGGGCCATGAAGGAATTGAATTCGGAGCATGCAGAATTGAAATCGATGCGTACAGCATCAGCCCACCTGAGAAAAGGCGTAGCAAGACAAATTCTTGCCCATATTATTGAGGTTGCCAAGAATCGGGGATATAAACGAATCAGTCTGGAGACAGGTTCGATGGATTCTTTTATTCCGGCGCGTAAGCTGTATGAGGACTTTGGGTTTGTATACTG
Organism: Paenibacillus marchantiae; assembly: GCF_028771845.1. Classification (NCBI taxonomy): domain Bacteria; kingdom Bacillati; phylum Bacillota; class Bacilli; order Caryophanales; family Paenibacillaceae; genus Paenibacillus; species Paenibacillus marchantiae. The sequence goes on from NZ_CP118270.1 coordinate 2,144,865, forward strand.
TGAGCCATTCGCAGATTATAGTTTGGACCCGAACAGCGCTTTTATGACGAAGGAATTATAAATTACACGATAGGCAGTAAACATAGCAGGAACACAGAAAACCAGCATTCTGTTGCATACAGACCGCTGGTTTTTTTGCGTTTAATGATTGTTTCGCGAAGTGCTAGACTGCAACAAATCATACATATTGGAGATCGTAAGAAGAGTAGAATGTATTCAAATGAACGGATTGAATTGCATACAGATTGCTTTGTATCATTGTGGGGTATAAAACATAGGTCATGTCAGCATTCGTTTGGGATGAATTGGCCGTACGGAACTGCTGGGCTGATCCATGAACAATAGGGTATACTGGAAGTTATGTTTCAGAAAACATAACAGAAGATTACAGACGTTTTTTACATCAGGAGGACTTGAATTGGCTCAGACAGAAGGAACATTGCAGAAGAAACTTAAACCAAGGCATATTAGCTTTATGGCTATGGGCGGTGTCATTGGAACCGGAATTTTCAAAGGAAGCGCCGAAACGATTGGACTTGCAGGTCCAGGAGTCATTGTAACGTACATTTTTGCAGGCTTATTGTTACTGGTTGTCATGGCTGCGATGGCGGAAATGGCTACAGTGTACAAGAACAAAAATATGAAAGACTTTGTGCAGGAAGCGTTCGGCAGCAGAGTCTCCTTTATCATGGGATGGATGTATTGTTTCCTCTGGTTGTCGGTTTGTGTAATTGAGGTCATCGCAGCAGGGAGCTTTTTGCAGTACTGGTTCTCGGAAGTACCGCTGTGGATGCTGAGCTTGGCATGTGCGGTGTTTATTATACTGATTAATCTGCTGAGTGTAGGGGTATTTGGGGAATTTGAATTTTGGTTGGCTGGTATTAAAATCGCCATGATTATTATTTTTATTATCCTTGGGGCGGGTCTGATCTTCGGGATCATTCCAAGTGACAATACGCCTTATCTGCATAATTACACGCAAGCAGGCGGTTTCTTCCCTAATGGATGGTCATCGATCTTCTCAGCATTATTGGTTGTCATGTTCTCGTATGGAGGATCTGAGCTGATTGGCTTAACCTTAACGGAGACGGAAAATGCGGACAAGGTGATGCCCAAAATTGTAGGGAACTTTATGCTGAGAATCATTTTATTTTTTACGCTGCCGATTCTCATCATCTGTGGGCTCATTCCGTGGAATGAGCTGGGGCCTGAAAGCAGTCCGTTTGTACAGGTGCTGGCTTCCACGGGACTTCCGGGTGCAGCACATATTATGAACTTTATTCTGGTGACCGCCGTTCTGTCTGCTGCGAATTCGGGCATTTACGGCGCATCCCGTATGATGCATTCCATGGCGGTAGGTGGTGAAGCTCCCAAGGCATTATCACATACGAATCGCAACGGCAGTCCGGTAAATACACTGCTGGTATGTGCTGTGATTCTGCTTGGGGGCTCCATGCTGGGGCTATTCGCACAAGATCAGCTCTTCCGCGTGCTGCTGGCGGTTCCGGGGTTTGTCGTGATGCTCGTATGGATCTGTATTGCCACCTCACAGCTGAAGCTGCGGAAAAAATATCCGGTGCAACCGACATTTAAAGTTTGGGGATTTCCTTACGTAACTGGAGCTGCTGTGCTGTGTCTCGGCGTTATTGCAGTCATGTTCGTGTTTGATGAAGGCAACCGTTTCAGCATAAGCATCTGTCTAACTGTACTCGTATTACTGATTCTCTGGTCTCTGATTCGATTCCGGAAGACAAAGGGACGGGTTTTATAATCCTGTAAGAGTATAATATTTGTACAATATCAAAACATCCTGGCGCTTGCGTCAGGATGTTTTTTTGTCGAAAACGAGAAGCAGACAGCTCATTTGAGTTGGGTGAGATGTTTAATTCATACAATCAGCGGACGATCGATATCAAAATTGTTATGATAATGTCGAAGGCTTTTTAATAGTTTTTTTTGAAATACTTCGATATGATAAATCTATTTCGAATCTTTTCTCCGATGACAGGAAGGAATACGCAGTCATGAGAAGACAATTACTTGTTCTAATTGGTATGGTCGGCGTTTTTGCTGGAGCGACCTCAATCTTTATCTATGAATGGCTTCATCCCAACGTGCACTATCCGGAGGCGAGGGAAGGCGTACTGGATGCCAGACAGTGGGATTTTGCTGAACAGGGGATCATCCCGCTTCGCGGGGAATGGGAATTCTACAAGGATCAACTGCTGACACCCAGCGACTTCGCCAATCGGGGCGCGAATCAGCAACTAAAACCGCACATTCTTCCTGTTCCCGGAGGATGGAAGGGAGAAGTGTCGGAAAGCGGCTATGGTGCGGGGACGTACCGTCTGCGACTGTTGGTAAACGATCCCGAGGATTATGGACTTAGAGCCAAAAAGATTCGGATGGCGAGTCGTATTTATATGGAAGACGAGGAGCTTGGCGGTACTGGACAACCCGGATTATCGGCAGCCGAATTTGTGCCCAGCAATTTTCCGTTCTTTGGAATGATCAAGTCCGAAGACCGGACCATTGAGATTCTTGTCCAGGTGTCGAGCTATCGGTACTTGCAAGGTGGACTTGTGCAAGCACCTGAGTTTGGACTGGCAACGGATGTTATGACCCGGCGGGACAATGCCCGAATGGCTGACGTCATCGTTATCACCACGTTGTTCGTTTTTGGCATTTATTTTGCAGGCATGTTCAGGCAATGGCGGCGGGAGCCTTATCTAATTTTCTTTAGCTTGTTCTGTCTGACACTAGGATTGTTTTTCAGCATCGACAACGAGATCGTTATGGCGACTCTGTTTCCCTCGATGTCGTTTCTGCTGCTGCAGAAGCTGCTCTTCATTCTTCCGTATCTGGCGATCATGTTCTTCATTCACTATGTACGCATTTATCTAAACGAGAGAAGCGGATATTTGTTCAGGGGAGTTCGCTGGTTTTCCTATGTGTATCTGGTTTTACTGATTGGGTTTCCCAATGATCACCTTTTGTATCTGTTGTGGCCTGGCGTATTTTTGCAGATAGTGGCCTTCGGGTTTATCTTTGCTTCAATTTTTCGCAATCGCCATCACGGGGTCAGAATTTACTATATTTTGCTTGGTGTGTTCTTTTTGATTATTAGTTGGATTTTCGCACTGACCCGTTATCAATTGGCGCTGGACAGCCCGTATTACATCATCGTTACGCTACTGCTAGTCGTGTTGTCACAATCATTCCTGATGGGGGACCGGATTCGTGAGGCTCTCCTGCGCAGTGAACGCCTGGCTGATCAATTGCTTATCTATGACCGGCAAAAAGATGAGTTTCTGGCCAAAACGTCGCATGAGCTTCGCACGCCTTTACATGGTATCATCAATCTGTCTGAAGCCCTGCTGGAGAATAAAGAAGCACCGCTTGCAGCGGAGCATCGTGAGAACGTCAGGTTGCTTCACCTGATCGGAAGGCGACTTGCCGGACTGGTGAATGACATCCTTGATATGAATCGGATTCGGTACGGTCAACTCTCCGTGCAAACGAAACCTGTAGACCTTTACATATCAACCGATTTTGTTATGGAGACCTTATCGATCTCGCCCGTTAAGAGCGGAGTCAGGCTTGTAAATGAGCTGCCTCCCAATCTACCTCTTATCATGGCTGATGAGAACCGGCTTCGGCAGATTTTGCATAATTTGTTGGAGAACGGATTGAAGTATACGGATCGTGGAACGGTCTCCATCTCAGCGGAGAGAAGGGCTAATATGCTGGCGATATCCGTTAGCGACACCGGAAGGGGTATTCCTCCGGAGATCATGGACGACCTGTTTCAGACGTTCTTTCAATATAATGAGCAGGGTGCGCATTCGCGGGGCGGTATTGGACTGGGGCTTGGCATATCGAAGCAACTTGTCGAGTTGCAGAGCGGACATATGCAGATAGAGTCTGAGGTCGGCAAAGGTTCCAGGTTTACATTCATGTTGCCAATTGCACGGCGCGGGGAGAACCAGGTGGCGGCCACTATTGAATACGCTGGACATAACGAGTATAAGAATTATACGGAGTGTGAGGCACATATCAAGCCTGAAGAGAACCCAGCGCTGCTCCCTAGGGTTCAGCTAGCTGTGGAGGTGCCAGATGAGGCGCTCCATATTCTGATTGTCGACGATGAACCCTCCAATCTGAAGGTCGCCATGGACGTGGCAGCTTCCATGGGGTACACGTATACGGCTGTGGGAGGCGGCGAAGAGGCACTGGGGGTGTTAAGGCGCAAGAAGCCGGACCTTGTTCTACTCGACCTGATGATGCCCGGCGTATCGGGATTGGACATCTGTAAGGACATCCGGTCGATTCACGGGCTGGCTGAGCTTCCGGTGCTGATGCTGACCGCTTCGGGGCAGACGGGGGATATTCTGGCAGCCTTTGCAGCAGGGGCCAATGATATTGTGCAGAAGCCTTTTGAGCTGGCAGAACTTAGAGCACGAGTGCAATCGCTTCTGGCGATGAAAAGCTCCTCTGAGCAGGCGGTACGCCGGGAGATGGACTTTTTGCAGGCCCAGATTCCGCCGCATTTTCTGTACAATAGCCTAAATGCACTAGTTGGGCTCAGCTATAAGGACGTGGACAAGCTGCGGGAAACGATCCACCATTTGACCACCTATCTCCGCTCCAAGTTCACATTTATCTTCCAGGGTGATGCAGTACCGTTAGAGAGGGAACTGGAATTGGTACGCGCCTACCTTGCCATTGAGCAGCTTCGCTTCGGTCAACGGCTGAACGTGAGCTACACAATCGATGAAGATGCGCACGGTATGGTGCCCCCACTTACCCTCCAGCCTATAGTCGAAAATGCCGTCCGTCACGGGATCGGACAGAAGCCTGAAGGAGGGACCGTGAACATTATTGTCACCCGTAGCATTAACGGTGTGGAGATCGTTGTCGAGGATGACGGGGGTGGAATGGACGAACAAACGCTAAGATTACTGGAGCAAGGCAAGACTGGGGGAATCGGCATTGGTAATGTGAACCGCAGGCTACAAATGAGATACGGGCGGACTCTGGAGATTCATAGTCGCTTGGGCGAAGGAACCCGAATTACAATTTACTTGACGGAGGAGCCTTATGTGGAAAGCCATTCTGATCGATGATGAAGAGATCGCGCTTGACGTCATGGATATTATGCTGGCCGAAGTTGGCGGTGTGAAGGTTGTCGGCAGGTTTCAGCTGGTCGCCGAAGCGCTCGAACAATGTGGCGCGCTGCAGCCGGATTTAATCTTTTTGGATATCGAAATGCCTGGAGTAAGCGGGCTGGAGGTTGCGGAGGAGATCACTGCGTGCTTTCCCTTTGCTAAGATCGTTTTTGTAACGGCACATGATCAGTATGCGATTGATGCGTATGACACCGACGCCATCGGATATTTGCTTAAACCGGTCGCCAAGGACAAGCTGGCCAGGACACTGCACCGTTATTCCAATCTCCAGGCCAAAAATCGGATTCTAAGTAGCAGTCCTCTAGATCTTGACAGGGGAGTTGCCAACGTTGGTTCAAGCGAATTGGACACTGTCGTTGAAGGTAAGGTATTGCTTTCGCTTAAAGTACTAGGCAGCATGGAGCTGTATGCTGCAAACGGAAGGCTATTAACGTGGAGGACCAAGAAAACGAAGGAGTTATTCGCATTCCTCTGGCATCATCGCGGACAGCCCGTTTACAAATACGCCATATTGGAAAACTTATGGCCGAATGATGCGCCGGAGCGCGGGCAAAAATTGTTGCACACTTCCCTGTATTATTTGCGGAGTCTGTTTAAGTCGGTGGGCTATGGCGAAGTAGTAAGGTACGGCGACGAGCGCTACTGGATTAATCCGGTGTTTATCCGAAGCGATCTTGAAGAGTTGCTTGGTCGAATGAAGAGGGGAGTTGCCGGAACCGAAGCCAAGGACATGCTTCATCTATATAGCGGCAATTACTTCGAGATGGAGCATTATGAATGGGCGGATACTTACCGAATCGAGTTGCGTTCCATCCTGATGTCCTACTTGACGAATGCTCTGAATGGGGCGACGAACGAGCCACGGATAGCGATGCTTCGAAAGCTGATCGATCTGGAGCCCAGTCGGGAGGGTTACTACGATCTACTCATTGACTCCTTGAGGCATGCGGGAGATCTGGGCGGAGTCGGAAATGTGCAGGCTTTGAAGAAGCGAATGCTGCTGGAGGAAAATTAGAGTGTGACAAAACCGATCACAAAAAAAGTATGGGTCTTAAGGTTTACGCCTTTAGACCCTTTTTTTGTCGTTTTATGGGTGGAATGTTGTGAAAATGTTGAGAAGTAATTTGCTAGACTAATGCTGTTGATTGATAGATATCGGACAGCGGTCAACGGATTTGGGATGGGAGCAAAATGAGGGGGAGTGAAAGAAAAGATGATGACATTCAGAAAATGGATCTCGGTGATATTAGCGTTCCTAATAGTAGGAATGCTGGTTCCGCAGTATGCAATAGCCGAGTCGTCCGCATGGGAACTTCGAAGTCCTCTGCCGACGTCTCAGACGATGAACACGGTGGCCTATGGAAATAACATCTTCGTGGCAGTGGGCGAGTATGGAACGATTGTTACTTCCACAGACGGTGTAAGCTGGGCGAGTCCCAAGAGCAATACGTTATTCACTTTGTATAGCGTTGTATATGGCAATGGGAGATTTGTGGCAGTGGGAAGCAGTGGAACGGTTCTCACCTCAACCGATGGAGTGACCTGGCAAAGTCAAAAGGTGGGGAATACCAATATGTTGAGTGTTACTTTTGGTGCCGGCAAATTTGTGGCAGTAGGAGAAGCGGGATTAATACTGCTGTCAAGTGATGGTTCCACCTGGGTTAGCCAAACCAGTAGCGCAACGGGCTATCTCTGGGACGTAACCTATGGTGGAAACTGGTTTGTTGCTGTTGGTTTATCTGGTACGAGGATTGTCTCGAAAGATGGAGTGTCCTGGAAGGCGTACAACAGCACCAATGGAGATTCATATATCGGCGTGACTTATGGGAACAACCGCTTCGTGGCAGTTGATAACCAGGGAGCTATCGTATATTCGCAATCTATCTCGGATTCATCATGGACCTGGGCAATAGGCAAAAATAAAGGTAGTTCCGCTTCAGAGGGCTTTTCTGATGTCAGCTATGGCAACGGAAAGTTCGTGGCGGTAGGACATGGTGGTAAGGTGTACACTTCTTCCGATTCAGCCAGTAGCTGGCAAGTGCAGACTAGCGGCACGGGCAATAATCTTAACGGTGTTGTCTATGGCAGCAACAAATTTGTGGCAGTGGGCATTCGGGGAGCCCTCTTTAGCTCGGCAGATGGGACGATATGGACGAATCGGCTTCAAGGCTCCAGGCAAGCCATCAGAGAAATTAGTTTCATTAATAACCATTTTGTAGCGGTCGGTCCTTACGGAGAGTTGTTTTCCTCTACAGACGGTACATTCTGGGACAGAAAATTGATCGACTCCTCCGTTGGTTTAACAAATATCGAGTATGGTAATGACACTTACGTAGGGGTGGGGTTTAATGGGGCACTCCTTACTTCGACGGACGGAACAGTCTGGGCAAACAGGGCGTCAACCTGGACAGATGCTATATATGGCTTGAGTTATGGGGCTGGGAAGTTTGTAGCGACAGGTAATGCCGGTAAAGTTTGGACTTCGGCTGACGGAGTAATCTGGGCCTCCATTACGAGTCCTACATCGAATACGCTAAATGATACGATATACGCACATGATCGGTTTGTGGCGGTGGGGGTGGGAGGAACGATTATAACTTCGCCTGACGGGGAGAACTGGACGCTCCAAACGAGCGGTTCCCAGGTGAATCTGAAAAAATTAAGCTACGGAAGTGGAAAGTTTGTGGCAGTTGGTGAGTCCGGGACAATCCTGACTTCTGTCAACGGAATGGATTGGGTCGTGCAAGCAAGCGGGACAGCGAACACGCTTAATGGCGTGGGTTACGGCAATGGAACTTTTATAGCGGCAGGAAAAAGTGGGTTACTCTTAACATCAACGAATGGTACGAATTGGACAACTCAAGCGAGCGACAGGCAGGAAGAGCTTAACAGTGTAGGCTATGGTAACAATACCTTTGTGGTGGTTGGGCAAGATGGCATTATATTAAAGAAAATAGTGGAAGCAAACAGCATGATCAATCCGTTGGAGGAAAACTTCGACAAAAATACTACATCAGCGGGTTATGTCAATGTGAATGTTACGCTGACGTTGAACGGAAACATGTTAACCGGTATTGATAATCAGGCATCCTTATTGACTGCAGGCGAGGACTACACAGTTAGCGGTAATATAGTTACCATCAAAAAGGCGTATCTAGCGACACAAGTAGTAGGGACGACAAGTCTGAATTTCACGTTCAGCGCAGGAACATCCCAGACGCTGGACATTTCAATTCGTGATACGACACCGCAAGTTGCTACTGTCAGCTACGGATCAGGCGCTCATGGCACGATCAGCGGAACGAGTGAACAGGTGACAATTGGTGGGCATCCGGTGGCAGTTCCAACAGTGACGCCTGCAAGCGGCTACCGATTTGCAGGATGGAGCAGTGACGGTGGAGTTACGAAGTTCAGCAGTCAGCAGGTAGCGGCTACTAAGATAACTGCGGATGTTACCTACACGGCGCATTACACGTCGTTTGTCATGGGTGACGCGGATGGGGATGGTGTAGTTACGCCTGCTGATGCGCTGTTGTTGACAATGCATATTAAGGGCAAGATCACGCTGACGCCGGAGCAGTTGCAAGCGCTCGATATGAATGGCGACGGACAATGGGACGAAGCGGATATAAAAGCGATTCTCGCCATTGCCGCAGGAAAGGGCTGATTTTATGCTTTGGAAGAGATTAATATCGATTTTACTGACGGTTAGTATGATCTTGCCTTTTGGTACGTTTGTCAGCGCTGGTGCACCAGCTTCTAACTCGATGAAGGTGAGTGGTGGTGAAGGCTACCCTGGAGATACCGTTGACGTGGAGGTATACCTGATACCGAATCTTATCATCAACGAATACGATATTTCGATTGGTTTTGACACTTCTTCGTTGGAACTTGTGACTGGAAATGAAATTACGAATAATCTAGGTGTGAGTTCAAATGGAGATAGCTTCAATTCGGATTTCTCCAGTGATGGGACTATCAATGTACAAGCTGATCTGGTGAACTACTCGATTTTTGATGAAGCGAAGGTATTCACTCTTCATTTCAAGATCAAGGATACCGCACAGCCTGGGGAACTGACGCTGAGTGTACCTACGCACAATCTCTATGAAGGGGGGACACTTTCGTCGACAACGGTTGAAATGGGCAAAATTCAGGTTAATGCTGTAAAGCATACTGTGGCGTTTGATGCACAGGGAGGTAGCGCCGTTGGCAGCATTACAGATGTAAGCAGCGGCACAACGATCAGTGAGCCGCCAGCGCCGACAAAGGCCGGTTATACCTTCGCAGGCTGGTTCAAGGAGGAAGCAGGCACGAATGTCTGGAACTTCGCAACAGATAGGGTAACGTCCGATGTGACGCTATACGCAACATGGACGGCTGTTCAGTTGGCACAATATACCGTTACGTTCGATTCAAAGGGAGGCAGCGTTATTGACAGCACTGCCAATGTGAGTAGTGGAACGACGATTAGCGAACCGCCAGCGCCGACGAAGGCCGGTTATACCTTTGCAGGCTGGTTCAAAGAAGAAGCAGGCACAAATTCCTGGAACTTCGAAACGGATATGGTAACGTCCGATGTGATGCTATACGCAACATGGAAGCGTCATGCAGCAGAGATTCAGATCGGCTCGGTGAGCGGAACGCCCGGAACTACGGTAAAAGTACCTGTCTCCGTAGCCAACTCAACATATGGAATCGGAGCCTATGGAATACAAATTGATTTTGATACAGAAGCGTTGGAAGTAACGAAGATTGAAGGGGAAACGGGCAATAACTTCGACTCCAACTTCGATAACGTAGCAGGTTGGTTGAAAGCGATGTGGGCAGACAGCGATGCAGGTGACACACCGATTGCATCGGGAGAAAAACTGTTCACCGTCAGCTTCAAGATCAAAAGTGGAGCAACAACAGGGAGCAAGAAATTAACAGTAGAAACGGAAGAATTGAGCCATTTCTCCATAGCTAACTCGTTCGCGGTTGGAATGGAAAAAACACTGATGCCTGGTAAGGTTACGGTTAATGATGGACCGGTGCAATACACAGTGACGTATGATTCGCAGGGAGGTAGCACAGTTCCTGGGCTTACCCAGGTGAACAGTGGCACCACGATAAGTGCTCCGACAGAACCAACAAAGGTTGGCTTTATGTTTGCGGGATGGTATAAGGAAGTAGCGGTAACGAATGTGTGGAACTTCGCAACGGATAAAGTAATATCTGATGTGACGTTATACGCAAAGTGGACGAGTAGTACTTCCAACAATTCAAATAACTCTGGTGCGCCTTCAACAAACTCAAGCACAACAACAGTTGAGAAACCTGCTGGTCTGCAAATCATCGTCGATGGTGTCTTGAAAGATCAGATTGCGACAGGTTCCCTCACTAAAGAGAACGGTAAGACTGTACTGAGGGTCACAGTCGATCAAGCCAAACTGGTTGATCAGCTGAAGCAAGCAGCAGACAAGTCCACCGTAGTCATTCCCGTGACTACTAATGTGGAAAAGGTATCGGTGGTATTGACTGGCGATGCTGTGAAGAGCATGGAAACCAAGCAAGCCGTTTTGGAGGTTCAAACGCCAGGCGGAATCTACAAACTTCCTGCAGGGCAAATAGCCATCGACAAGATTTCCTCGACACTTGGGATACAGGTCAAACTGTCCGACATTGTCGTTCGTGTAGAGATTGCCAAGAGTGATGAGGCTACGGTCCTTCTTGCAGAGAAGGCAGCTGTTCAAGGAAACTATGCTGTTGTAGCTCCACCAGTCACTTTTAATGTAACGGCTTCCTACAATGGCAAAACGGTAAACGTAGAACAATTCAGCAGTTATGTGGAACGAGAAATTCCACTTCCCGCAGGTCTTAATCCAAGCAGGGTGACAACGGCTACGGTGCTCAATCCAGACGGCAGTGTTCGTCATGTGCCTACGTTCATCACGACTAGAGAAGGGAAATATTATGCGGTCGTGAACAGCCTTACCAATAGCGACTACTCGCTGATTTGGCATCCAAAGACATTCGCGGATGTAGAAGGTCATTGGTCGAAACAGGCTGTAAACGATATGGCTTCACGAATGATCATCAAGGGGATAGATGAGAATCATTACAATCCGAATGCGGTCATTACACGGGCGGAATTCGCAGCGATTATGGTGCGCGCGCTGGGATTGGCCGACAATGGAAGCCAAACCACATTCATAGATGTGAAGTCCAGCGAATGGTATGCAGGAGCTGTTGCGAAGGCTGTGGAATACGGTTTGATCGAAGGCTACCAGAACCAGACATTTGCGCCTGCTCAGACGATTAGTCGTCAGGAAGCATTGGTGATTATGTCCCGGGCAATGAAACTCACATCGATTGAAACGGAAGGGGCAGATGTGGAGTCTGTGCTATCTCCGTTTGCAGATCAGACGGCGATTTCTTCTTGGGCCAAGTCGGCAGTAGCCTCAGCTGTGAATAACGGACTTGTGGAGGGCTCAGAAGAAGGTTTGATGCCGACAGGCAAGCTTACTCGGGCCGAAACTGCGGCGATTGTTCAGAGACTTTTGATCAAGGCCAAGTTGATCAATAACGGCGATTCTATCTAAAGTTAATCGAAAAAATTAAGACAGTTCAAAACCAGCCTCTTTTCCGATTAAGGTGGAAGTGAGAGCTGGTTTTGTCTGTTTATCGATGAATGGCATTCTGATTAGGAAAGGGACAAAGCATTAGACTCGGAGAAGGCCGTTATCTGGAAATCATCTTCCTGTGGGTGACCCGATATTTTCTTGCCTAATTCGACAACTTCATATACTATTTTCACATTACATAGTGCTTCAAGCATGTAGTTTTTGGGTAGTCGTAGTCGAAAAGGCTTACATACAGGTGTGAGAGGAAGAGGATTGGATGGTCGTTTTTTTCAAGAAACGTTTGGTTGTTCGCATTGTTGCCATTGTTACATTGGTCATTGTGATTATATCTGCGGGAAGCATGCTGCTTCAGCTGGCGAATATGAAGCTAGCCGCGCAGGAGGCCATATCGAGTTATAATATTCAAATTGCCGAGAGTTATGTGAAACAGCTGGATGCAGAGCCGTATGTGGAATTTGCCAAAGATCCCAAGGAAAATGACGCATTCTTGAAGATTTGTAATGAGCTGGATGATTTTCGTGTGAGCATCGGTGCGATGTATGTGTATTTTGTAAAAATAGATGATACAGGCACACCTCTCATTATGGTGGACGGCATGAAAGATGCAGATAAAGCATCACCGATCAATGAAGTGACGGATATCCCAGGTGATGCAGTCCAAAAGCTCCTGCAAGGGAAAACAGCCAGTTCCCCTATCATTCATAATGAGGAGTATGGTGAATATATTTCCTCATACGCTCCGATTTTGGACAGTAATGGAGCTTTGACAGGTGTGATTGGAATTGATACGGCTGTGTCGGTCATTGGAAGTATTGAGTCAGATATTATGAAATCCAGCATTCCGCTGTATGCCCTGTTATTATTCATTACGCTTGCAGGCATCGCGGTTGTATTGTGGTTCATCGTAAGAGGCCTGCGACCGCTGAAACCGTTGAAGGCAAGCGTCGAACAAATGGCGCAAGGTGAGCTGGCGGAAGCTAACCGAATCCTGACAGCCTATCGGCTGCAGAGTGAGGATGAGATTGGCAGCACATTCAAGGCGATGATTCATATGTCTGGGGACTTAAATAAAATGATCGGCGACATGGTCGAGGGTGTTTCGGTAACCACTGATATTCTCGCGGAATCAACGGAGCAATTCAATCGTGATGCAGAAGACATGCTTGAGATGAATAAGAGCGTTGACCAGTCCGTGCAGCAGATCAGACAGGGAGCACATACCCAGAAGCAAGGTGCTAGCGACAGCGCTAATGCGATGGAAGAGATCGCAAAAGGCATTACCGATATTTCAGAGTCCTCTACAGCCGTGTCCGACGCTGCAACAACTGCACTTGCTACGGCACAATCAGGTAAGCAGAGCATGACGCAAATGAAGAAACAGATGGAGAGCATTTCGGCTGTATCTGCTGAAGTTGTAGCCATGGTCCAAGTGCTTAACAACTTCTCGCAGCAAATCGGTGGTGCGCTTCATACGGTGCGGGATTTTGCGAGTCAGACCAAGCTGCTGGCGCTGAATGCTTCAATTGAAGCCGCTCATGCAGGGGAGCATGGGAAGGGATTTGCCGTTGTAGCGGATGAAGTACGAAAATTGGCGGAGGCTTCAAGCACATCTGTGCAGACGATATCCGATTTGTTGCTCGGTATTCAGAAGGAGTCCCAGCATATCGGATCACAGATGGATGTTACCTCGCAAGAGATCGGCCAGGGGGTGACGAGCACAGCAGAAGCAGAGCTTGCCTTCACGCATATGGTTGAGGCGTTTCGTGTGGTGACACGCCGTATCCAGGAGGTTTCCGCAGCAGCGGAAGAGATATCGGCGGGTTCCGAGGAAGCGGCAGCATCGGTCAACACCATCTCGCAAATTTCATCCGGCGTTTCAGATCATTCAGATGACATTTATCGCTTAACAGGGGAGCAGTCGAGCATGTTCCAGAAGGTGGCACAAACGTCCACGCTGCTGAGGCAGCAAACGATTGAGATGAGCGAAGCTGTAAGAAAAGTAAAGGTATGACCGACAAGAGCCATGCAAAAATTCTGTTGGAAATCGGCTGTTAATAGTGTGGAAAATGGAGCGAATAGCATTTGCTGCTCGATTCCAATTCTTTAGATTAGAATAACGCTAAAAAGGGATACCCTCGGTCGTATTAATGACTTATGGGCAACCCTTTTTGTGTTATCCACGCTTATTACCATTTGCGAGAATTATGAATCATAACGGTAGCAAATTGCTTTGCCTCCACCACTCTCGGAACTGAATTCCGGGTCTTCTACAAAACCGAAACGTTCGTATAATCGGATCGCGTTGACCATCTGGCCGCCCGTATATAAATACACCGTATTTTTGCCCATGTCTTTGGCAGATTCAACACATTGTTGAAGCAGTTCTCTGGCAATGCCGTGACCTCTCCATTTGGGATCAACACCCAACAGTCGAATAAACGGATAATCAATAGGCAACTCGAAGTTCGGGTAAGCCTTATGCGCTGTCTCAAACAATTGCACCGTTCCGACAATCTGATTATCAATTTTGGCAATCCATAATTGCTTGATATAAGGATTGCTCGGCGATTCCCGAATGTCCTTCAAATAATGTTCCCATTGTTCCTGTGTTTGGAACGTGTCCCGGTACTCGGAGTAACTTTCAATGAGAATATGTACAATTTCTTCATGGTCAGCTTCTGTAGCGGGATGAATCTTTACTGCCGTTGTCATCTCAAGTTCTCCTTCTGATCTTGGTTTGATAAGAGATATAGTTGACTTGAATTGTATCACACCCAATGGTACTGGATTAATTCAAATTTTCTATATATGACTCATGAAATTCTATGAGTTGGTATAATCCGCACAAGCACATCCAAGGTTCGCACGTATAAGGTTCATTATAGGCGATTGAGCTGTGTGGAATACAAATTATTGCGATATTCGGTGGGTGTATTGCCTTCGTATTGTTTGAACATGCGCAGGAAAAGTTTGTAATCCGAAAAACCGCATTGCCCCGCAATTTCTTTCACACTGGCATTGGTATTGAGCAGCATCTGCTTGGCCCGGCGAATCCGTTCCGTGAGGATATAGGTTTTGAGCCCAATGCCTTTCTCACGTTTTACCATTTTGGAGATATAGTCCTTGTTAAAATTAAAAGTCTCGGCAATCTTACCAACCGTAATGTCGGTATGCAGATGAATATCCACCCACTTGCAGATGTGGTCAACGATCGCATTGTGCGGTCGATAACCCGCCTGTGTATTGCGTTCCAGTTCTTTGAGCAGCAGCAGCAATGCCGCGTCTGCTTCTTCCGGTGAGAACGATGAACTATGCAGCAATTGCTTGAACAGCTGATTGGCGGTGGACGGAACCTGAATAGTCGCATGGGTGGGATACTGGTCGAACTCTTTCTCAATCGAATCATAATGAACCCAGTAGAAGCTGACGGGAGCATCGCTAACCTGATAGCCGTAATGGGTGCGTCCAGCTCTCAGAAACAGCAGATCATTTGCACGAATCACGAACTGCTCGTCCTCCTCCGCAATGTACATCTCGCCTTCCAACATCAAAATGACCTCGTGAACAGGCATGCTGCGCTTCATGTGGCTCCAATTACCTTCGGTTATGAACTTGCCGCACAGGTAATGTTCCAATGGCTTTTGCATAGGACGGATTTCTCCACCTTTTCTTGGATTATGAGTCTGATGTAGTTGTATTTTATTTGATAATATGAGGATATTCAAGGCCTGTATGAAGAAAGTTCGTAAGGGACACATGAATTTCAACACGGATTTTACCCTTTGTACAATTATATAAGTACTTCTAAATATCCACTACATACCGAGGAGGAGCTAGTAGAATGATTGAAACCAAAACGGGATTTCTGGGACCGGAGCATGTAGATCTGTTAAATGGCGTTTTTCAAACGTCACAGGAAGTTGGAGAAAAGTATTTGTTATCACTGGACATTGATCGTTTTCTG
This sequence comes from Paenibacillus marchantiae, assembly GCF_028771845.1. Taxonomy (NCBI): domain Bacteria; kingdom Bacillati; phylum Bacillota; class Bacilli; order Caryophanales; family Paenibacillaceae; genus Paenibacillus; species Paenibacillus marchantiae. The sequence continues at coordinate 2,160,644 of NZ_CP118270.1, forward strand.
GCACCATGTTTTGAGGCCCATGGGTTATCGGCGAAAAAGGAACGATACGCGGGTTGGGAGGCACGCTCGATTAGCGGACATTCCCTCGGACACTATCTGTCTGCCCTGGCTGTGACCTATCAGGCGACAGGTAATGAAACGTTAAAGCAAACGCTGGACTATGCCATCAACGAGCTTGCATCCATTCAGCTGACAACGGGCAGCGGGTATGTCGGCGGCTTGTCCGAAGAAGCTTTCCGTATTGCATTTCGGGCAGAGCATATTGGTGGTTTTAACATCGGCGAATACTGGGTGCCTTGGTACAGCGTGCACAAAATCTATCGTGGTCTGACTGATGCCTACAAATTAACGGGCAATCAACAAGCCCTTGAGGTGGTAACACGGTTTGCTGATTGGGCGGTGGACGGTCTAAGCCCGATGACAGAAGAACAGATGCAGGTCATGCTTCTATGTGAACACGGCGGTATGAACGAAGTGTTTGCACATTTGTATGGAATCACCGGGAAATCTTTATATCTTGAGATAGCCAACAAATTCACACATCAATTGATCCTCGAACCGTTGGAACACAAGCAGGACGATCTTCAGGGCAAACATGCGAATACGCAGATTCCCAAAGTCATCGGTGCAGCCGAAATCTATAACCAGGATCATAACCACGAGAGCTACCGGACAGCGGCGGAGTTTTTCTGGGATACCACGATCCATCATCGGTCTTATGTATTTGGTGCAACGAGCATTTCGGAGCATTATGAAGCGAAAGGCATGGAGAGTCTGGGCATTAAAACCGGAGAGAGTTGCTGTACCCACAACATGATGCATCTGACGAAGCAGCTCTACACCTGGAATCCCGACAGCGCATACATGGACTATTATGAAAATGCGATCTACAACCATATCCTGGGCACACAGGACCCGGACACAGGCAACAAAACGTATTTTGCATCAACACTGCAAGGCCACTACAAAATCTACGGTACTCACGATACCGCCTGGTGGTGCTGTACAGGATCTGGCATGGAGAACCCGGGCAAATACGCCGAGGCGATCTATTTCGAGGATGAGCAGGATCTGTACGTTAACCTGTATATTGCTTCCCAGTTGGACTGGAGATCCCAAGGCATATCGCTGAAGCTCGAAACCGACTTTCCTTATTCGGAAAAGGTAACCCTTACGATCACCGAAGGCAGCGCCTCGGCCAATCTTAGACTACGTGTGCCCTCATGGCTGCAGGAGCCAATGACGGCAACGGTCAACGGGGATACGGCCCATCCGCATACCCGGATGGAACCCGGATACCTCGACATCGAGCGTACATGGACCGCTGGCGATGTCATCACCATCACGCTGCCGATGTCGCTCCACCAATACACGTCCAGGGACGATGCACACAAGGTGGCATTCCAGTACGGCCCAATTGTACTGGCAGGGGCTCTGGGAAGCGAAGGGCTGCCCGAGGATACCATCGTGGACGAAACGGCACTGAACCCCAAAACCGCACCTGTACCTGTAATTTGGACAGAGCAGGAGGATGTGCGTGAATGGATCAAGGTTGTAGACGCAAGTACGTTAACGTTTGAGATCAGCAAGGATGTCACCTCGGACGGCAATCCGGTGAGGCTGATCCCGTTCTATGATGTGCATCATGAGTTCTATACGGTCTATTGGCCGTTCAACGATGAAGGGAATGCACTGGAGAAGGAATTGAATGATATCACCATCGACAGGGTGCAACCTGACGGTCAGCAGGATGAGATTGGACATCAACTGGATAGCAATTGCCGTGCAGAACAGCATAACGGTTCATATACAGACAGCCGCAACAAGCTGCATATGTGGCGAGAAGCATATGGTGTCAGCGGGGCTTACTTCAGCTACCAGCTGGCGGTGGATGGTTCTGCACCGAACTATGTATGCGTGGCATACTGGGGCGGGGATCATTCTCCTTTTGAACGGGAAGGAACACGGCATGAAAGAATATTTAGTATCGCCGTCGATGGAAATGTGATCGGTGAACAGCGGATTCATATGAACAAGATCGGTGAAGTGTTCTTCGTTACCTATGACATCCCTCAGACGGTTACGTCAGGTAAAGACAGTGTGCGAGTTGCATTCCAAGCGTTGGACGACAACGGATGTGCCGGAAAAGTGGTGGAGGTACGTACAACGCGCAGCAAACCGGAATCTATCTTTTCGTAAAAGAGGCATTGTATGAAATTGGGCAAACACAATGGTATAATAATAGTAAAATGCTGATTAGGTAAAAGAGGAGGATGGAAGTGTGGCAAAACCTGATAATAAAGGCATCTATAGTTTTCAGGATTGGTTAACTTGGGAGGGGAATTGGGAGTTAATTAACGGCAAAGCTTTCAATATGTCTCCAGCCCCCACCTCATTACACCAGTTTATTGTGGGTGAGCTGCACTTCTCCTTGCGTACTTTTTTTCAGAGGAAATGTATCGTCTTTGTTGCTCCCTTTGACGTGTATTTCAGCGAGAATGAACAGTATGACGTACCTGATCATGTTGTCCAACCGGATTTATCGGTGGTCTGTTCCAAAGACCAAATAACCAAAAACGGCTGTCAAGGTGCACCGTCTCTAATCATAGAAGTATTGTCTCCATCAACTGCGCTGAAGGATTTTAACGAGAAGTTTAATCTGTATCAGAAATATGGTGTGAATGAATATTGGATTGTAGACCCTGGCAATCAGACCGTTCATGTGTACACATTGGAAGAAGGCAGTTACCAGAACCGTCATCTGTACACGGAGCAAGAAACGATTCAATCGGTGTTATATCCGGAACTGGAAATTCCGCTTCGGAATTTATTCAAGCTGAATTAGATTAGACAACAACATCATCACTCCGGCGCAGGCGTCGGGGTGTTTTTGTTTTTTATCGTATCGAATAAGCCCTATATAAAAAATGACACGCACTGCAAATTTCCACGTATTACCTGATAACATTTCTTTTTCCGCCACCGATTGTTCAAGGGTACCAGGCTCATTTCCCAGAGGTTACAAAATCTTATCCACGTTGTCCCTCTAAAGATGAAATGGGATAAGCCCAAGCCACGTATATTATGAATATCCATATAAATCCACCCGAATGCGGCAACATCATGTACAATGAAATAAAGTTCCAATGGTAAATATCGACATAAAGGTCCAGCACATAGCGCGAAAGGAGGTCTGATGATTTACATGATAAAGTACATAAAACTGCTGGGGCTGATCTTCGGCGTTGTGGTCATGAATGTTCTATTGTTCTCACCAGGATTCATCGGACTGGAGTTTGGCGGGGGAGCATTTACAACAGCGCTCTCGGTGACATTTCTGTTCGGCAGCGTGATGGCCCTCTTCTATGGAAGCTACACCTTGTTGTTCAGACAGCCTGTAGTCTTGCCCGTGAAGAATATCGAAACCCATGAAGATTATGTGGAAGCGTTATCCTTTTATCGACGCATTAAAGTACTTGAGGAAGATATCACACTGGGATTGTCTCAACTAAGCCGCATGAAGAAAAAGAAAGAAACCCTCCTGAACGTGTTGAATCAGCGATTTGATCCGGGGGAACTGAGTTACAAGAAATTTGCTTCGGTCACCCTCGAGGTGGAGAAGCTGTTATACCTCAACATCCGAAGTGTACTTAACCGACTCAATGTGTTCGATGAAGCGGAGTACGCCAGCCTGATGAAGTCCAAATCCGCTACACTTCCCCAAAAGCTCTTTCAGGAAAAGACCAAAGTATATAACGACTATCTGAGCTATGTGAAAAACTCGCTTCATACCAATGAGGAAATTCTTTTGAAGCTTGACCAATTGATGCTGGAAATCTCCCGCTTGGACAGCTTTGAAGCAGGAGATATTGAACAAATGCCATGTATGCAAGAAATTGACCAATTAATCAAGCACACCAAATTATACAGACAGTGAGGGGTTGTACGTATGGCTAAGAAGGGAAAGTTTTTTTTTATATCGATCGTGATGCTGGTACTCGTGTTTGGCCTCGTATATGCAGGGATTACGCTGACGTCGAACGTTGGTAAATCCAGTACACAGGTAACGACAGAGAATGCAGGCAAAGAGTTAGGCAAGTTGTATGCGGACATTGCGCCGGCAACGGCTGAACCTGTGAAGGGACAGATTGATCTCGATCCGGTGGATGTGGCTGAATCACTGCCGGACATCTCCAAATTTCCGATCACGGTCGAGAATACAACGAATGATTATGTAGAGATCTTTTCTTCCATTGAAAAGGCGGGAACCGGAGCAGATGGCTGGTTGACCGAGGTCACCGAAGAGTTCAACAAGGCTAACATTACCGTTGGCGGCAAACAGGTTTCAGTGAAATTACGTAATATCGCATCCGGTACGGCTGCTGATTATATTAAGTCTGGTAAATATGTGCCTGATGCGTACACTCCCTCGAATGAGTTATGGGGCGAGATGGTAGCTGCAAGCGGAGTAAAGACAGACCTGGTATCCAAAAGACTGGTGGGGAACGTTCCTGGTATCGTCATCTCGAAAGCCAAATATGATGCGCTGGTCGACACGTACGGATCGGTTAATGTAAAAACCGTGACCGAAGCGATTGCCAACAATGAGCTCGCGATGGGGTACACCGATCCGTTCGCCAGTTCCACGGGCCTAAACTTTCTCGTGACGGCACTCAACACATATGACAGCTCCAATCCGCTTGGTGAGAAAGCGATTGAGGGTTTTGAGAAGTTCCAAGCGAACGTACCGTTTACGGCGTCCACAACCATTCAGATGCGTGAGGCAGCCAAGTCAGGGCGACTGGACGCATTTGTACTGGAGTACCAGACTTACGTAAACACCGCAGATCTGAAAAGTGGATATGTCTTTACCCCTTTTGGCGTAAGACATGACAGCCCGCTGTATGCACTGGGGCAACTGCCGCAGAACAAGCAAGAGATCATTAAGAAGTATGCAGAATTCGTAACCCAAGCGAAGTATCAGCAATCGGCTGAGGAATTCGGCTTCAACGGCTTGCAAGACTACAAGTCTGAATTGAACACAGTGGATGGTGGCACCTTGTTGTCCGCTCAGAAAGTATGGAAAGAGAAAAAGAACGGCAGTAAACCGATTGCCGCCGTATTTGTAACCGACGTATCCGGGAGTATGGACGGCGAACCGCTGAACCGACTCAAGGAATCATTGCGCAAAGGCCAGAAGTTCCTTGGCACAGATAACAGCATCGGCCTCGTCTCCTACTCTAGTGGAGTAACGGTGAATCTGCCAATTGCCAAGTATGATACGAATCAGCAGTCGATGTTTGTTGGTACGGTGGATAGCCTGCAAGCGGGTGGCGGTACGGCAACCTTTGATGGGATCGTCGTGGCGATGAAGATGCTTGAAGATTATATGGCTACCAATCCAAATGTGAAACCACTGATCTTTGTCCTAAGTGATGGAGAGACCAACGAAGGTCATACACTGAAGGATATTCGTGATCTGGTTGAGACGTACAAAGTGCCAATCTACACGATTGGTTATAACGCCGACATCAAAGCTTTGGAGAGCATCTCCAGCATTAACGAAGCGGCAAGCATTAACGCGGATACAGACGATGTTGTATACAAAATCGGTAACCTGTTCAACGTGCAGATGTAGCACGGGGATTGCACTCAAATTGACCTAATGTAAGGTACATTATTCCATTTTATATAGCACGTAATTGAAGGGGGAACTTGGATGTCGTTTTCGATGGAGATACCTAGCCAGAAGGAAATTCAGAAGGTAATAGAGGAGGAAATAAAGCCCGTACCTGCCGAGGTGGCGGAACTGCAGCAAGTCGCAAATGCCAATGTGGAGATGATCATGACACTGGATCTCGAATCGTTGGAGAAACGAAAGGAGATTCTGCAATCCATTGATGGCTTTGGCATGAATACGATGAGATCCTCTTCCGAGAAAAACGCGTTGCTTCAAGTCTCCGTTGGACATCTGTCCAAGACGGGAGACGAGGGCGGTCAGGTCGCCAAAGGCTTGACCGAGCTGCATATGCAACTGAAGGATCTAGACCCCAGCGTGGTCGATTTCGCCAAGACCGGATTCCTTGGCAAATTGTTCAATCCGCTACGGGCTTATTTTCTCAAATACCAGAAGGCTGACGCGGTCATCGCCGATATTGTGACCTCGCTGGATAAAGGCAGAGCGACCTTGAGAAACGACAATACAACACTGGAAATTGAACAGCAAAATCTTCGGGAGCTCACCAAACGACTGCAAAAGGAAATTCAGCTTGGGGTGCTGATGGATGAGTCGATTGACGCACAGATCGAAGCCGCCAAGGTGCGTAATGAGGACCCGGAGAAAGTTCGCTTCATTACCGAAGAAGTGCTGTTCCCGCTACGTCAGCGGGTCATGGATTTACAGCAAATGCTGGTGGTGAACCAGCAGGGCATCATGGCGATTGAAGTTGTCATTCGCAACAACAAGGAATTGATCCGCGGTGTGGATCGGGCCAAAAATGTAACGATCTCGGCATTGAAAATTGCCGTCACTGTTGCGAGTGCACTGTACAATCAGAAGATTGTATTGCAGAAAATTGAACTGCTTAACCGGACGACCAACGACCTGATCGCAGGTACGTCCAAAATGCTGAAAGATCAGGGCATTGCCATCCAGAAGCAAGCTTATGAGGCCAGCATTTCCGTGGATACGATGAAGCAGGCCTTCACAGATGTGCTTTCCGCGCTCGACTCTATCAGTCTCTATAAGCAGGAGGCTTTGCCACGGATGCGGGAGACCATTAATCAGTTCCGTGAACTGGCGGATACCGGAGAGCAGCAGATTCAGCGGTTGGAGAAAGGGCAGAAGCTGGGGCTGTAGTTTGAAAGGTAGTCAGAGGGGTATAGTGGAAGTTCGTACATGAGATCAAAAAACGGTTGAACACAGAAAAGATCTGGTTCAACCGTTTTTTTTTTGCCTTTCTGCTGCTTAGGTCAAATCACGTTGAACATGGAGGACGTAGGGGATCAGCAGAAGAAGCAGAGCCAGTGAAGCTATCAGGGCAAGCAGCAGGCTTCCTTGGGTTAATAGCAATGCTCCCAGAGCTGCACCGATCACAAAAATAACCCAGGACAGGGCGAGTACTGCCCATTCGGAAGCAGGAGCCTTACCCCGAACGGCTTTGGCCAGTGCCTGTCCAATACCGAATAATGTGCCTGTCACAAATCCTTTGCCCACATCAGCATGAGCAACCATCTGGTGCATGGTGTTTTGCATGCCCATGGCGATGGCAATCGGGAAAAGCACACTCTGGGTATGGAGGAATAGCAAAAATACAATGCCGCCGGCAAACAGCAGGGATTCAAAGCCCAAGATGCCCGCCAGTCTCCATTTTCCCGATCGATCTGTGATCAACGTACCGATAAAGGCGCCTACAACGAATAAAAAAATGACCAGACCTATATTCGTTAATACAGCGGAGTCTCCTTCAAATAGCGCGATACCAAGCTTGGTACTGTTACCACTCATGAAAGAAAGATAGATTTTCCCCAGCTGCAGATAGCCGACGGCATCAATGAAACCGGAGATCAGCACAAGTACACATGACAGTAGAAGCCGGGAAAGACCCGGCTCCAGTCGTTCTACGGTATGTCCCACACGTTTGCGATCACTGGTCGAATCGGAAGCAGAAGCCATGATGTCCAACCCCTTTTCCATGATACTGGAGTGGTTTCGTGATATATGACAGAAGGATCACTAACCCAAACCTATATTCAATAGGTACCGGTAGTGGTTGGACTATGACTTCGATTTATTCGGGTCCGGTGCGATAAAAAGAGTGTCATCCGGAAGTTGTGCGGCTTCCTCTTTGGACATTTCCAGATTAGTGGACAGCACATCATCCGGGTTGCCTGCGAGCCACTCGCTCAGATCAATAGCTTCATAGTGTCCGCTGTTGAACCCAATTAACACACGGCAGACCTCATCTCCCGTATTTTTGATATAGTGACCTGCACCCATCGGTGCATAGCCCACATCGCCTGCTTCGAATTGCTCTGTCACCGCATGACCTTCTGCCAGAAATACCGTCATTTCGGCAGTGCCGCTAATGTAATACTGCCATTCGTCGGCGTTGGGATGCCAATGCATTTCTCGTAATGCGCCTGGTTGCAGCTCGATCAATGATCCGGCCATCGTGGTGGAGATGGGGAAATCTTCGACAGTAACCGTGCGCTGGGTTCCGCCGCCTGGTGCACGTCTGGGCTGTTTGGCATGCAGCGGGTATCGGTGGGGAGTCGTCAGCTCCGAATTGCGGCGATAAGTTCCGGAAGAGGAGCTGTCATTAGGGACAGGCCCTTTGACGAAATAGGCTTCTCCCTGAGGCAATTTCGCTGCACGCTCTGGGGTAATTCCAAGATTCTGGGCAACAATGTTGTTCGGTGTATGAGACAGGAAATCGGTAATGCTGAACGTATGATCTTCCGAGAAATCACCATTATCAAATATCAGAATAAAATGGCATTCGTCCGGTCCCAATCCCTGAATGGAGTGTCCGTAACCACGTGGAAAATACCATACATCTCCTGGCTCAAATGTATCGGTGTACGCATGTCCGTCCGGGTGAATGACAGTGGTGCGACAGGAGCCGCTGATCACATAAGCCCATTCTGCCGCATTGGCATGCCAGTGCAATTCACGCATGCCTCCCGGTTCGAGGCGCATGGATACGCCCGCTATTCCAATGGACGCAGGAAAATCCCGAACGGAAGCACCGCGGGTAATACCGCCTGGGCCCGTACGGGGTTCTTTTTGTTCAAGCCGATATTTGAAAGATGTCATCATGATTCCTCCTCATATTATATTAGGTACACATGTAAATAGTTAAATATGGCGTTCATATCTTTTACCCATATTTTGCGAAACTATTCAATTGATTCCTGATTAATATGAGGCAAAAGAGAGACTTTCATTCAAACTTTATGCTGATTTGTGTGTACATATTGTACTTAGGGTGCCTTATACGAGGTGTGATACGCTACATTTCCAGGTTTGTAATTAATGATTTTAAATAACTCATCTGCCATATAAGTGGGACTATGCTTGAATTCCTGCCGAATCCATTCAATAATCATGCCAAAGATCGCATGGGATTGATAACTTGCCAGCAGCTCGCGATTGATATGGGACGGAAATATTTCGTTGAGGTCCTGAAGAGCAAGGTCACGCAGAACATCGCAGATCATTTGCTGAAAATTGGACGATGCCTCCGATTTAACGACAAGGGTGTAGAATTGCGCATGCTGATGCACATGTTCAAAAATTTTGATTGCAGAAGAGGGCATATGACTTACTTCAAATATTTCTTTATCCAGATAGGGCTCACGATAGGATAAGACCAGATCCTTAATGATGTCATCAATAATCTCATTGAACAGGTCTTCTTTGTATTGATAGTGTCTGTAAAAGGTGCCCCGATTCAGATCTGCCAGCTGCACAATATCGGTAATGGATATTTCTTTGAATGACTGCTTTTGCATTAATTGAATGAGGGCATCCTTCAGGGCCGCTTTGGATTTCTTGATTCTTCGATCCATGGAACTCGGAATTTCGGTCATATGCAGTACTCCTCGTAAATAGGTATTTTAAGATATAGTACATTCGGAATTAGAAGTGTTGATTAACGTACAATTGGGCAAGCTTTTACTGATTGAACAGGAATGCTATGACTTATTATACTAAGGATAAGAGTTAATGAACATTTGTTTGTTAACTTATTGTGAACGAATACATGGAGGATGATACAACATGAGACTTCAAGATAAAGTGGCTGTAGTAACAGGTGCGGGTTCTGGTATGGGCAAAGCAATTGCAACACTGTACGCGCAAGAAGGTGCTAAGGTGGTTGTATCGGATATCAATGAAGCTTCAGCGAAGGCGGTTGCAGAGGATATCAAGGCAAATGGTGGAGAAGCGACGTTTGTGGTTGCGAATGTGGCGAAGGAAGAAGATATTCAGAACCTGATCGATACGACAGTTAACACATATGGAACCGTGGACATTCTGGTCAATAATGCAGGCATTATGGACAGTATGGAACCAGCTGGTGACATTGTGGATGACAAGTGGGAGCGTATCTTTGCAATCAACACAACAAGTGTCATGCGTGCTACCCGCAAAGTGCTGCCAATCTTCCTGGAAAAACAAAAAGGCGTTATCGTCAACATCGCTTCAGCCGGCGGATTGCATGGTGCACGTGCAGGCGCGGCTTACACGGCTTCCAAACATGCAGTTGTGGGATTCACTAAAAATACAGGCTTCATGTATGCTCAACAAGGTATTCGCTGTAATGCAATTGCTCCGGGTGGGGTTGAAACCAATATTGCTTCCACAATGACAAACATTAACCACTTCGGTGCCAGCAGACAACAGCTGGGAATGGCGATCAATCCGCGTGCAGGTAAAAGTGAAGAAATTGCACAGGTGGCCCTGTTCCTTGGATCGGACGAATCCAGCTTCGTGAACGGAACAGTCGTAACGGCAGATGCAGGATGGAGTTCATACTAATCCGTCGTCCATAACTGAAATATGCAAAGAAGCTCATACCAGTGTATGGGCTTCTTTTTGCATGTCCGTAACAGGCGAGAATGTGGAGCATTAGGCAATAGGACAAACGTTTGCACAAACATGTCTACGCGTTCCCGGATAACGTAAATAGGGAAGAATCCCGAACAATCAAGCGGTGCGGAATAATCACTGGATTCTGAGGCAGGTGTTCACCGTTTAGAATTTTTAACAATACCTGAACCGCAGTATAGCCCAGCTGATAAGTTCCGATATCAATGGAACTAAGCGGCGGCGAAGCAAGTTCCGATAAAGCAATATTGTTAAAGCTCACAACACTTATATCTTCAGGAACGTTATATCCCAGCTCGGCCAGAGCACGAAGCACGCCAAAGGCAACATTGTCGTCGATGACAACGAGGGCGGTTGGTCTGTCGGGTAGCGACATGAACAGGGACATCGCCCGGAAGCCGCTTTCCTGTAGGAATTCTCCTTCCACGATCCAGTCATTGTTAGCATTAAGACCGGCTTTTTCAAGCGCATTTTTGTATCCGAGCAGGCGATCATGAGACAACGTCAAATCTGGTGGTCCGCTAACAAATCCCACTCGTTTATGCCCTTGGGCAATCAGATGTGTGGTTGCATCGAATGCTGTCTGTACATTGTTATTGTCCACCATCGGTGCATCGGGATGCGTTTCACTGCGGCCAATCAGCACAAAAGGAAACTTTTCCGCCTCCAAAAACGAAATAATCGGATCTTCCCTTTTGGAGCCAAGCAGCAAAATACCATCCACGCGTCGCCCATGTACCAGGCGGGATATAGCATTCAACTCATCGCTGGAAGACGTTTCGGTGGAGAGAAGAAGTTCATAATTCATGCGGGTGGCATGCGTAATGATTCCCCGAAGCAATTCTCCGAAAAAGTAGTTCTGAAACAGCTCTTCAGCAGGTCGGGGCAGCATGATACCCAGGGTTTGAGTCGTTTTGGAAACAAGGCTTTTGGCCATCATATTTGGATGATAATTCATTTCTTTCATGATTTGCTTCACTTTGAGTGACGTTTCCGAACTGATTCTGGGATGGTTGGAAATAACCCGTGAGACCGTAGAAGGGGATACACCCGCCAATTTGGCAATATCTTTGATTGTAATCATGTGAAAAATCCCTTCTGTACAAGCATTTCAACATGTCTCCTATGTTAATTCAAAGACTTCGATAAATCAATTGCTAACTGCATCATGGTGAAGAGGGGAAAGCAAAACAAAGGAAGACGGCGGGAGATCAAGCAAATCGGAAATTACAGGAACATAAGCCATAAAAGTGAAGGAAAATGGACGAAAATGACTTGTGCAAACGTTTGTGCAAATAAAGTTCGCTATTGTATGATGTGATTGTTATTATAGCGCTTACATGACTTGAATCAACATACTTCCTAGAAAATTCATCCCGATTACATAAGGATTGTACCCATCTGAGGTTAATATGAGCAAACGTTTGTATTACGTTCAAACGGATATAAGCCGAACTTCGGAATACAGGAACAGTACACAGAAAAACGGGTGAAAAGCGCGAGTACAGCATCGATCATGACTACGAAAAGGGGGAAATTCAATGAGAAAATGGCAGCAAGCAGCACTTGCAGGATTCATGGCACTCACACTTACCGCGTGTTCAAGCGGAGGTGGAGGCGCTGCGCCAACCACAACAGACAGCGGTGAGACTGGAGAAACCACAGTAACCGCGGAAAATATTCAGCCAGAAGAGGGCGCAAGCCTTGTCATATGGGAGGATAAAAATCAGCGCAGCTTTATCGAAGAACGGGCGAAGAAATTTGAAGAGAAATACGGCGTTTCTGTAAAAATCGAGGAATTGCCGCCGACGGATCAAGTGACCAAGCTCACTACGGACGGACCCGCGGGATTGGCTGCGGATGTGGTCGTTTTCCCACATGACAAGATTGGTAGCGCTTCAGAAGCTGGACTGATTTTGCCGAACGATATTTTTGAGCAACAGACTACACAATCCACTAGTGACAATGCGGTTAAAGCCGTAACCTTCAAAGACATCTTATACGGCTATCCCTACAGCGTAGAAACCTATGCGTTGTTCTACAACAAAAAGCTTTATCCCGAAGCACCGAAATCATTTGATGACATTATCAGCTTTGCCAAAACCTTTAATGACACCAAAAACAATAAGTACACTCTGATGTGGGAGCTACAGCAGTTCTATTACAACTTTGCTTATCTGGCTTCCCAGGGCGGATATATCTTCGGTGATGAAGGCATGAACAGCGAGGATATTGGCCTCAACAATGAGGGAGCCATCAAGGGCGGTCAGTTCTTGCAAACGCTGAAATCGGAAGTACTGCCTGTGAAGATGGGCGATGTGAACTATGACATCAAGAAAGGTCTCTTCTCAAGCGGGAAACTGGCCATGGATATTAACGGACCTTGGTCCATCGCCGATTATCGCAATGCTGGCATTGACTTCGGTGTTGCGCCACTTCCGGCGATTGAAGGCAAACCGATGACCTCCTTCTCTGGAGTCAAGGCCTATTACGTCAATGCATTTACAACCTATCCGAATGCTGCCAAGTTGTTTGCAGCTTATCTCTCCAGTGCCGAATCCCAGATGGTCAACTTTGAGATGAACGGCACTCTCCCAGCCAATAAAGACGTGGCGGCAGATCCGAAAATTCAAGGGGATGAAATCACGAAGGCATTCCTTGAGCAATTCAACAACTCTACCCCAATGCCTTCGCTTCCTGCCATGGATAGCGTATGGGGTCCCATCAGTGCAGCAATTACCGACATATGGGATGGAGGCAAGGATGTGAAAACCTCTCTGGATAACGCAGTCAAACAAGTCAAGGAGAGCCTTGCAACTGTCCAATAAAAAAGAAAGAGCAGGTGCAGAGGAAGTCAACATGTCCTCTGCACTCTGCTATAACTGATCGGTAACTTCGCTTGCCGGGAAGGAGTAGGAATGAATGAAACAACAGCATGTTCCAGTCACTGTTAAACCGAATCGAGAAAGACAGCATCGCATGACAGCGGCTGTGTTGTCCCTTGTCCTGCAAGGACTTGGACAGTTGTATAACCGTCAATGGATTAAGGGAATTTGTTTTCTGATCCTAGAGGGAGTAGGACTCGCTTATCTGATTCCCCGTTTGAATCAGGCTGTATGGGGAGTATGGACGCTGGGCGAGCAAACGCAGCGTTTCGTCAAGGTCAATGGATCAACGGTGCTGCAACAGGGAGACCACTCCATCTTTTTGCTGCTCAACGGAATCATAGTACTTTTGGTATTTTTCGTTCTTCTTCTTCTATATATTTTCAATATTCGGGATGCGTACATCACGGGAAAATTAAGAGAGGAAGGCAAGCAGGCCACCGGAGCTTCTGCTTCCCTGAGATATCTGCTCGATAAACAATTTCCGTATCTTTTCCTATCCATCCCTGCGCTCGGAATCCTGTTTTTCACCATTATGCCGATTTTATTTACGATTACCCTGGCCTTTACCAATTACTCGGCACCGGATCATATTCCGCCCGCCAAGCTGGTGGACTGGGTCGGTTTCAAGACTTTTACGGATCTAATTCAGCTTAAATCGTGGAGCCATACCTTCTTTGGAGTATTAACATGGACCGTGATCTGGGCCATTCTGGCAACGGTGACTACGTATTTTGGTGGGGTGCTGGTTGCACTTCTCATCGAGCAGAAGGGTATTCGCTTCAAAAAGCTGTGGCGGACGATCTTCATTCTTCCGTATGCCATTCCGCAGATTATCTCACTGCTTCTGATGCGTAACCTGTTCAACGGACAGTTTGGTCCCATTAATACGTATATGAAGGCTTTTGGCCTTGAGGGGTTGCCATGGTTAACCGATCCATTCTGGGCAAAAGTTACAGTCGTCATTGTAAACATGTGGATCGGAATCCCGGTCAGCATGGTGCTCATACTGGGCGTGCTAACGGCGATTCCACGGGATTTGTATGAAGCGGCTGAGGTAGACGGTGCGTCTGGCTTTCAGAAGTTCCGCATCATTACGCTTCCTTTTATCATGTTCGCTACGACACCGGTGCTCATTATGCAATTTGCCGGGAATTTCAACAACTTCAATGTCATCTTCCTGTTGACGAACGGTAATCCGCTGCGTGGTGATTATCAGTATGCGGGATCAACCGATCTTCTCGTGACCTGGTTGTACAAACTGACGTTGGATAACAACAAGTTCAATATGGCTTCGGCGGTCGGTATCATTATTTTCCTGATTATTGCGTCGTTCTCCATCTGGAATTTCCGTCGTTCCAAATCGTTCAAGGAGGAGGACATGATTCAATGAAAAAGCGCAACAATCCCATGCGTCTGACGATCAGCTATGTGCTGCTGGTTATCATTGCCATCGTATCGGTGTATCCCGTCTTGTGGATATTTCTCTCGTCACTGCGTCCAGGTGCGGCCCTATTCAGTGAACGTCTGTGGCCTGAAGCGTTCACGCTGGCACATTATGGGGAACTGTTTAATAACCCGTCGTTCATGTATGGAACATGGTATCTGAACACGTTGAAGATCGCCTTTTTCACCATGATTTTCTCAACGCTCATGGTCACTTTAGGCATGTATGCCTTATCCCGGTTCCGGTTTCGCGGTCGCAAGACCATTCTATCCACCATGCTGATCCTCGGGATGTTCCCGAGCTTCATGAGCATGATTGCCATTTATATTATTTTGCTTCAGATCAAATTGCTGGACACTCATGCCGCGTTGATTCTGGTCTATTCGTCTGGGGCCGTGCTGGGTGGATTTATTGTCAAAGGGTTCTTTGATACCATCCCGCGCAGTTTGGATGAAGCAGCACGAATTGATGGTGCCAGTCATCTGCGTGTGTTCACCAGCATCATTCTGCCGTTGTCCCGGCCGATGCTGACCTATGTAGCCTTAACCAGCTTCACTGGTGCATGGATGGACTTTATCTTTGCCCGGCTGGTACTTCGGACAAAAGAGAACTGGACACTTGCAGTTGGCATGTGGGATCTGGTTAGTCGTTATCAGGACAGTAACTTTACGATGTTTGCTGCCGGGGCGGTACTGATCGCTATTCCGATTACGTTGTTGTTTGTATTCCTGCAACGCTTCCTGGTGCAGGGGCTGACCTCTGGCGCCTCCAAAGGATAAAAGGATAAGAGGATAAACACCCAAATCGCATAGACAGCCTGTAGAACATACCCAGGCCACCAATCAGGCGCTTCTGAGAGGTTCCATTCATCGCTGGAACTGCTCCGGAAGCGCCTGCCTGCTGTTTGAGATCCGAACGACAAGAGGAGGAAAAGATCGATGGGAACGCTACAGTCCCCAGAACCTTAATTGGGACCGAACGGGGCTCTTGCTGCTGCGGAAAGTCAGAAAATGGCCAACAGGGCGCTTTGGCGCAATGTTGCTTATCGCAGAATTTTGTGTGGCTATGGCATCTCCGTATTTGGTGATTGTTTCAACGGCATTGCTATCAGTCTGTGGGTATTGCAGACCACGGGAAGTGCGAAGAGTATGGCAGCTGTACAAGTATGTAATATGGTCGTCAGTTTTTTGTTCGGATCATTCGCGGGTACGTTTGCCGACAGACTGGATCGCAGAACATTGATGCTGTCGTCGGATTTGTTTCGTGGGGCTATGGCGTTTATCATCGCGGTGAGTCTGTTTGTGCTGCACGCTCCTTTCCCAATCGTACTGCTCATGCTTTCCCTTTCGATGTTTTCCAGTCTGTTTCAGGCGCCAGCATTTCATGCTTCGGTAACCAGTCTGGTGGGGAGGGAGCATCTGCAACAAGCTACAGGAACCATCCATCTGGTCGATAATATTGCCCGGATCAGCGGACTGGCCGCAGCGGGCATTGCAGTTTCTGCATTTGGAGGATTTACGGCTATTATGATTACGGGTGTGACCTTTCTGCTGTCTGCGTTATGTGTGATGTTGGCTGGGCGTTTTCCGGATGTACAACGCTCTTCCATGCATAGAGGATCGTTCGTAAAGGAGTGGGGCGGTTCATTTTCCTACATCTTCTCTCATCCCCTGATTCGTTCAATCGTTATTCTTAATCCGCTGCTGATTCTTTTCTTCATGTCAGCCATCATGCTTGTTCAGGTCATGGCCGTCAAAGTATGGCAGGCGAATCCAGTCCAGTTCGGACTGATTGAGACATGTATTCCACTGGGGTACATGCTGGGTTCCGGGATTCTGATTGCCTCAGGCAATCGGCTGAAACGAAGGGGGAGATGGGTGTTCATCGGTCTGCTGGTTCTCGGCCCACTGTATATGCTGTTAGCCAATGTATCTTCTCCTTTGGTGGCCTTGCCGCTGATCATTGCTGGGGGAGCCATGTTTGCGTGCTGTACGATGTTAACCCAGATCATGATGCGTGCCGAGGTTCCCGATGAGCTGCAGGGGAGAATCTACGGGGTGCTTGGAACCATAACAAGTACAGCCCCAATCCTGGGATTAACGGTGGTTTCCGTTTTGGCTGATCAGTGGGGTGCCCAAACCGTGCTGGAGAGTCTGGGATCATTGCTGCTGGTGGTAGGGATTATTGCAGCAGCAGGATTAAAATCCATTCGGACCTATCGATAGTTAATGCATGCCATAGATAAGGACGAGCCTAATCAAAGAACCCGGAAGCAGACGCTCATTGCGTCTGACTCCGGGTTAAATGATAGGACGGTGAAGGAATTAAGGCTGCCAGTCCACTGTAACGGTAGCCGTTCCACTGGCTGGTGTGGTGAAGGTATGGTTGTTGCCATTTTCCCACGTGATGGTAGAGCCGTTCTTTTTGAAGAACTTGAATTCCAGATTCGTTCCGGCTGGCACACTCACGTCATAATACCAGGTTGGATAGGAATAGATCACCTGATTGAACGCCGGACCAATGGCGAGAGGGCCTGTGGACCAGTTACCCAGTTCCGCGACATTGCCCGTCAGATAGAGATTCTGACCGAGTGTCGTGGATGCATTGTTGATGACAAACCGCACGGAAACCTGGTTGCCACTAAGAATCGTGAAATTGTTATAAGTGTTGCTGTTGACTCCGCTCGCTGCAACTTTGACTGCATAGTTGCCGGCAGCAACTGCAGGGATGGTCACTTTGATCTGAGTATCTTCCCATGATGTAATGGATGAACCGGTAACAGCGGTTGTTCCGAAATAGACAGTGCCTTTGGTAGTACCAAATCCACGACCATCAATGGTAACGGTATTACCCGCTTTACCCATTACAGGGCCCACATGCCCGATGGTTGGTGTAGTGGTATTGGCTGTATACTGCCAGACTGCTGTAGCTCCTGCTGCCAAAGTGAAGTTAGCGACGTTACCTCCTGTAGAGGTAATGTTATTACCACTTAATGCACCTGCAAGAACATCGTTGTATGTACCCGAAGGAAGCGAAGTGGTCAGACCACTGATGGATGTGGGAGTCGAAAGATTACGGTTAACCGCTACGACGGCCACGTTGTTGCCGAATTTACGTTCATACACATACACATCGTTGTTAATCCAGCGCTGCTGGGTTGTTCCATAGGCGATGGCTGGATTGGTTTTGCGCAATGGAGCGAGCTTGCTGATGACGTTAAAAGCAGTTGTTGTTTTGGAGAACGAAGGCATTTTAGCACGGTTATCCGGGTCACCGTTACCTGTCATATACTGCTCAGTGCCATAATAGATGGCTGGTACGCCCCGTGAGGTAAGTGTAAATGCAAGAGCTTGTTCCAAGCGACGGTTGTTAACGGCACTTGTTTTGAAGCGATCCATGTCATGGTTATCAATAAAAGTCACTTGGTCATTCACCTGTGCATAATCAGCGGCAGTGCTGGTGATCATGGAATCCAGGGCAACCATCGTGGATGTGTTATCACGGAACACGTTACGTACTTCATTGTTGAAACGGAAGTCAAGCAGACTCATGCCGGACTGGTTGGCGAAGTTGGTATTGTCCGCATCGGATGCGGATGAACCCAGGAACCATTCACCAAACGTGAATACCGGTTTGTAGCCATAGATGGAGGACATCCAGTTCTTTTGCCATCCCATCGGCATATGCTTCACCGCATCCACCCGGATTCCGTCAATACCCATATCCAGCCAGAGCTTGATCGCATCCTTGAAGTAGGTGTCAATGGTGCTGTTATTGTGATTCAGGTCAGCAAGATCATAGAGGTTTTTGTAGATACCGTTCTCCAGTGTGGAGAAGTCGGAACCGCCATTGTGGTGGAAAAGTTTGTTCGTATCATTGGTGTAGCCATCAAGCAGCGTACCGTTATTGTACAACTTTCCATTCTCTGCGAACGAGGTGTCGGTTTCCATGGCAGGAGAGGTATGGTTGGGAGCAAAATCAATGATGACTTTAATGCCTTTGGCATGTGCCGTATTGATCAGATTCTGGAAATCGGTCATCGTACCGAAAGCAGGATTGGTCTTCTTGAAGTCACGTGCCCAATAGCCGTGATAAGCCGTATTGTTAACACCGGAATAGTTAATCAGCGAGTAAATGTTCTCCACAGGCTGGGAAATCCAGAGTGCCGTAATGCCGAGATCGGAAAAATAGTTGTCGTTGATCTTGTTGATCAGTCCTTGCCAGTCGCCCCCGCAATAGAGCTTCAGGTTAGAACAGGAGGCGTCATAGGCTCCCCCGGTAGGGTTGTTGGAGGGATTGCCGTCCAGAAAGCGGTCGGTAAATACCTGATAAATAACATCGGTGCTGAAGTTCTGCTTGTTGCTTACAGCCGTATCAGCATCTGCAAATACGGAGGCCGCCGGGAATAATGGCAGTGCACTTCCGGCCAGCAAGCTGAAGCTCAACGTGGTACTGAGGATGATTCGCTTGGTCCATTTGAACATTGGTAATCCACCCTTCGTTTATTATATAAATTGAACTAAAGAATATTTACACTTACCACTCCGATGACAGAACAACCTTCCGATCGCTGTTATCCCCAGATTTTTTTGATGCCCTTTTCAAAGGGGGAAATCCGGGGATAAAGGCGAAGCGTATGCTTCCGATGGAGCTTTCCTTCAGAAAGCTTTTAGCTTCACTTCTTCAGGTTATTTCTGTCCTCTCCGTTCTCGTGCAAATGTGTAGTTCAATTTATATAGATTTGTGATCTCTTTTTTGATTGGAAAAGCGCTTTCAACATTGGACGTTGGTAGGTTATTCTTAACGATATCCCCCCTTTATGAACGCCAACAACCCCGGCACCTCCTGCTGGAGTTACCGGGGTTGTCCTAAACCGATTGGGTTTAAAAGCATGGCCCTCTAGTTATAATCACAACGTTATGATAATTAAATAATGGTTTGGTTGTCAATAACTTTTTCTTGAGCATTTTTTTTCTATTTCTATATTTACAAATCAGGCTCAACAGATTTAAACTATTCGCAGACCCACCAATATAAGGGCTATGCATTTTAGAACATTTCGGTGTTTTAAAACAACCCCGTCTCTTCAGAGACGGGGTTGTTTGTCGATGTAGCCAAGGGAAGAACGAAGCAGGACTAACAAGTAAATCCCGGTAGTTTAAAAGGGAAATCTATAGGAGAGGCGGTTGATGGATCAGTGAACACTCATTCTGTCATCGAATGTGTGGAAGGTTTCAAGGCATCCAGGCTGGACAACACAAGAAAGATTTTTGTCTATTTGCCACCAGGCTATAAGGAGCATGTGGATCAACGCTATCCGGTGTTATACATGCATGCGGGTCAGAGGGCCTTCGGCTCTTCGACTGCGGGAAATGAAACGTGGCACGTAGATCAGGCGGCAGACCAACTGATTGATCAAGGCTTGATGGATGGACTGATCATTGTCGGAATTGCCCATGTTCGTCCAGTTACACACAATGAATTCTATCATTTCATTGCGCCTGCAAGAGAAGCGGTGAGTGTGGGCTGCTCAGGCCTGGATTATGAACACTTTATCATTCATGAACTGAAACCATTCATTGACGAGCATTACCGCACACTTCCAGACAAGGACAATACGGGACTGCTTGGTTCTTCCGCAGCGGCACTCAGCACCTTCCATATAGGAACACGTCATCCTGAAATTTTTGGCAAACTGATCATGCTCTCTCCCTTTTTCGTGGACGTGCAGCTGGATGAAACGTCGGAGAGCAGGTTACAGGAAGAGGATATGTACCTCATGCCTGAGGGCAGTGCTCCCATTCAAATGTGGATGGATATTGGGGACGCAGAAGGATTGTTTCTGCCTTCCCAGGTAAGGAATGTCGTCCATCAGATGCTCGAACTGGGATATAAGCCTGGCAAGGATATCGCATTTCTGGAACAGCAGGATGCAGGTCATCAGGAAGCGGATTGGGGAGAGCGGGTTCACCTTCCGCTTCTGTACATGTTTGGCCGAATCGGGAATCCAGTCTCTCTGGAGCTGATGGGAAGGGACGTTATTGGATTGAAGGGCGGCATGAGCGGGTACATCAATGCGCTGCTTCATTACGATAGCGGGTTCACCATGAGTGTGCTTGAAGGGGATTATAGGTCCGATCACCCTGATGTTCTTGAGGTTCGACCCAATGGGGAACTGTTTCCTGTCAAGATAGGTCATGCAGTGGTTACCCTGACGGTGGGAGAGTTGTCGGCATCACGCATGTACACGGTTGTGGAAGAATTATCGGGTCACGTGACTGTCTGCATGAGTGCCGAGGTACCCTTTCAGGACATGTATGATGACTCGATCTACGGAGGTATGGGCATGAAGCTTCTGCACACCGGAGGTGGTCATTATGAAGGCTGTTTCGAGGTTCCACGTGACAGCGGATTTCGGTTCAGGTTCACGCGAGGCTTCCGGCAGTTTGAAACCGATGCAGATGGCAAGGCACTGCCCAATCGGGTGTTTCGTGCCCATGCTAATCTGTCTCTTCATTACAAAATCCAGTCTTGGGGCAGCACGGCTGCCAAAGCCGGGAATAGGAGGTAGCCATGATTAGTCAACCGTTCCAACCAACGATGGATATTCCGTATTATTATCCCTGTAATTTTCCTTTGATTCACGAAATCCTTCAGCGTCAGGGCTCGATAAGCAGTCTCGGTCTGTTAGCTTCCAGCCGCTTATATAGTCTGACTTCCTGTTCAGATCGTGGCCTAATTAAGCCTTACTTTCATAAGCTGGATTATGAGGAGCCGATGTGGGAAGTGTTTGGAGAACGGGAGTTTGACAGCTTCGAACAAGGAAAGGCATATATTCGGGAACGGCTTGAAAATGAGGGGCCTTTGGTCGTTACAGGCACAAGTTACTGCTTGCCTTATGGGGATGATTATCGAAATCCCGAGTATATTCATAAACTCGTTAAACAAGACTCACGCCTGCATCTGGTCGATCATTGGCTGGCTGTGTACGGAATGGATGAGGAGCAGTTCTATGTCTATGACCCCGTTCCCTCCAAATACATGGGAGCTGTGTCATCACCTGATTTCCAAGAGTTCTGGAAAGGAAACAAAAATATCTCCGAGCTCGAAATAGCCCGGCGCAAAGAAACATTACGAACATATGGCACGATGGAGATCCGTGCAGTGGAAACACTCGACTCCGCAGGCTATCGGAACATGCTGCGCTCTGCGCTGGCGACACAGGCCCATGAATTCATCGCGGGCAGAACGATCTGGGAGGGCAATCGAAGCTATTATTTTGGACAGGCTGTCACATCACAATTGTTACAAAGATTGCACCCGGATGCCGAGGTGGATCGGGAACAGGAGAAAGCTATCTCCGCGTTCCTGTTCGACATGCGCTGGAGCCGCTACTTTTTCCGCGATTTGCTGGAAGAGGCCGCCCAATGGCTCGATTCTCCTCATGATCAATATGTTGCAGAATTCGGTGCAATGATTGCCCGATGGGAACAGGCGCATAAGCTGCTGCAGATCGCCAGAATGAAACGAAGCCCTGAATGGCGGGAGCAGTTAACAGATATTATCGAACAATTGGCGGCGGACGAATTACGCTGGTACGAAGCGCTAATGACGACACATCAGCATGCTGATCGCTTCAGACAGATCCCATCGACTGTGGGAAATCCCGCGCCTACGCCTTCACATCGGGAAGTCATTGAGCGGATTGTGCTGGACAGCTGCGATGAGCTTAATCGGTACCATAACGCGCCCATTCCTCTAGAGCATGGCTTGCAGGCGCCCCTATATGGAAGTCGGGGAAGACTGGACTCCCTTGAACTTGTAACTTTACTTGCCGTTGTCGAGCAAAGTGTTGAAGATACGTTCGGTGTAGGGATAACCCTCGCGGAAATGGCGGCAGCTTCCATGCCAGAAAGTCCTTATCGAACGGTGGAATCACTGGTTGAATATCTGGAGGCGCAATTGAAACCTTGCCCAAAGGATGATGAGGGATGAATATCACTTTTCTTCTGGAACGGTTCGCCGCGTATGACCATCGTCCTGCGTTGATATGGAAGGACGAGCAGTATAGTTATAACTGGTTATTGGATCAGGTTCACACCTTTAGCCAGTGGATTTCCAGAGAAGGGATTGAAGGGACAACCGTTGCGCTTGAAGAGGATTATTCTCCTTATGCGGCAGCGGCATTGATCGCTCTACTGGAGCGGAATTGTATTGTGGTTCCGATGGATCGACACTTGGTCGAGGCTAAAAGGAATGAGTATACAGCGCTCGCTCAGGCAGAATGGCGCATGAGTGTTGGGGAAGGGGAAGCTATAGCCAGACGTTGCTCCGTGCAAGGCTCTCGGTCCCCGATTTTGGATAGGCTGAGTCAGGAAAAGAACGCAGGTCTGGTAATCTTCTCATCCGGATCGACAGGGCAAAGCAAAGCTGCTGTTCACAGCGCGGATCGTCTGTTGCACGGGTTCAGGCGGCAAGTCCGGCCGCTCTTTACCATTCCGTTTATGATGTTTGACCACATTGGCGGCTTAAACACGATGCTGCAATCCCTGTCCAGCGGCGGCTGTTTATGCGTCATACCGGATCGCTCCCCCCTGGAAGTATGCAAAACCATTGAAAAGTACCGTGTTCAGGCCTTGCCAGTCTCACCAACGTTCATGAATTTGCTGCTCCTTAGTGGAGTCTATCAGGAGTTCGATCTATCCAGTCTCGAAGTGGTCTCCTATGGTTCAGAGGTTATGCCAGAGGCGCTGCTTACCGCATGGAATAGACAGTTTCCGAATGTACGTACGGTGCAGGCTTATGGTATGTCGGAGCTTGGCATTCTGCCGACACGCTCCAAAAATTCCGGTTCATTGCTATTTACGGTTCGTGACGGAGAAGTCCGTTATCGGATTGTGGACGGGTTGCTTGAGATCCAAACAAAAACGGCCATGATTGGGTATCTGAACGCTCCGTCTCCGTTCACGGAAGATGGTTGGCTCCAGACCGGGGATGAAGCGGAGATGGAGGATGGCTACATTCGCATTTTGGGTCGCCGCTCCGAGATCATTAATGTAGGCGGACGTAAGGTTTATCCTGCGGAAGTGGAGAGTATTCTGGAACAAATGGAATTCATTGAAACAGCAGTCGTGAGTGGCGAGTCAAGTGGGATCATGGGACAGATGGTAAAGGCCACGGTCAGACTTACAGGTGAACAGACTCTTACGGAACTACGCAGACAAATCTGGGATTTTTGCCGAGACAAGCTACCCCAGTACAAAATCCCGCAAAAGATTGTGATTACTCAGGAGACATTAACAAGTTCAAGAATGAAGAAAATAAGAATTCCCGGTCCTATCTCCTCCGTTCGGGATGAGGTTGCGGCTAGCCTGGAGGAGGATATGGAAGGGACACAATACTGATTGAACGAATGAATAAAGTGACTCATGAATGCCAATGCAGCAGGGGACATCATGAGTTGTAATAGGAGAGGGGAACCTTCGGATGCATGACGCACCGATGGTTCCCCTTTTTTCACTTTGAGAGATAAACATACACAGTATTCTTGCGAATGATCTGGGATAGCATCGAGAAGGGCTGTTCATTAATGTAATTGTTATGCCTTAACGTGTGATTTGACATCCAACTGCAACAGGGAGAAACCGTACGCTTCCAAGTCCAGCTTCAGCTTGTTCTGCTGAGTTTCCCGAGTTGTGGCTGAGAATACATTACGCCAAGTTCCTTGGTGTAGTGGCAACTCCATACTGCGTGGTTCTTCACTTGCATTCAGGACGAGTACAAATTGTTCCCCGGTCTCCTGATCCTTGCGTCCAATGGCAATGCACGGGTCTCCTGCTTCCGCGTAAATCATGGTGATGTCCGCACTGCGCAATGCAGCGTGTTGTTTACGCAGGGCAATGGCTTGGGTGAAGAAATCGAGCAGATCCTTGTTCTGCTTCTGTTCGTCCCACTCCATACATTTGCGACAACCTGGATCATAGCCACCATCCAGCCCTACCTCGTCACCATAGTAAATACAAGGAGCACCTGGGTACGTAAGCAGCAGAATGACAGCTAGCTTCATCTTGCGTACATCCCCTTCACATAGGGTGAGCAGTCTTGGTGTGTCATGACTGCCGAGCAGGTTGAAAGCTGCTTCGGTTACAGGCTGTGAATACGCAGCAAGCAGTTTGCCAACCTCGTTGGCAAATCCGAGGCCGTCCAGCTTGCCAAGCACAGCGTAATCCATGACTGAATTCGTGAAAGGGTAGTTCATGACTGCATCAAACTGATCCCCCTGCAGCCACATGATGGAATCATGCCAGATTTCGCCTAGTAGATAGGCATCCGGGTTAAGTGATTTGACCGTTTGCCGGAATTCACGCCAGAATTGATGGTCTACCTCATTGGCAACATCCAGCCTCCAACCGTCGATACCCATATCCTGAATCCAGTAGCGGGCCACCTCCAGCAAAT
Source organism: Paenibacillus marchantiae (assembly GCF_028771845.1). Lineage (NCBI taxonomy): Bacteria > Bacillati > Bacillota > Bacilli > Caryophanales > Paenibacillaceae > Paenibacillus > Paenibacillus marchantiae. Next base: position 2,186,046 of record NZ_CP118270.1, read on the forward strand.
ATTCCTTAACCTCGGGATGCTCCGTGTTCAGTTTAGGCATAAGGGGTTCGAAGGCAAAGGTATCATATGTGGGAATACCATCCTCGATACGTGCCGGCCATTCTCTGACATGGAACCAATCTGCATAACGGGAAGCAGCCCCTTTTTCAAGCACATCTGCGAATGGAAGGAACTCTCTGCCTGAGTGGTTAAACACCGCGTCCAGAACTACCCGTATCCCACGTGCATGGCATGCATCCACAAGTTCCTTCAATTTCTCATTGGTGCCAAAGTGCGGATCGACCCTCAGGTAGTCTGCGGTATTGTACTTATGGTTGGTTGTAGCCTGGAACACCGGGCAGAAATAAATGGCGTTAATGCCAAGTGCGCTCAGATGATCGAGGTGGTCCAGAACACCTTGCAAGTCACCTCCGAAAAAATTGACAGGCGTCGGTTCACCGCCCCAGGGTTCAGCATTCTTTGGACTGATCGACGGATCACCATTGGCAAAACGTTCAGGGAAGATCTGATAGAATACAGCATCCTTAACCCAAGCAGGTGCCTCGAAGAAATCCACCGGATTCATAAATGGAAAATCGAAAAATTCCAACGGATGATCAGGCAGAGCCTGTTCGAATCCCCGTTCCGTCATCCAGACCGATTCTTCTCCCTCGATCAGTTGGAAGCCGTAGCGTAATCTACGGTAAGGTGGTTGCGCTTCCACTTCCCAATAATCGAACAGGGCATCACGGGCAAAGATTCGCATCGGAAGGTGGAGAACCGTACGATCCCATGCATATTTATCCCCGATGATGGCGATAACAGCATCCAGGTCGCCCCGCTTGGAACGGAGCCTCAGGTGCATGGTGGAACGGTCATATACGTAGGACCAATTCATTTTGGGACGATGATAAATAGCTTCAAGTAACATAGCATTCACTCCTTATCTGGGATGGATCATATGGCTATAAACGCAAAAAAGGCACAACCCCAATGTTCACGAGGTTGTACCTTTCGGCAGCATAGCCTTTTGATTATAGTGCTATTATACGAACTAAATTGGAAAAAGAAAACACTTTTTTTTCCTGGAATCTCAATATATCGAATTCGAAACGCAGGGTGCTTTTCGCTTCATATATGAGGTAAAGGTGACTTGAATTCACCGTTTAAATTTAGGTACTATTTTTTAAAACTCATACCCGAGTTTATTGGCATAGGCAGACAATTCTTTTTGGAACTTCTCGATATTTTTCTTGCCAGTATCAATTTTGGCGTTGGCTTGTTTCAGGACAGCGCTGTTTACCGTTGTTTTGGAGACCGCTTTTTTCGCGAGTTGGAATCCTTCCAACTGAGTATAGCTTCCTTTGATCAAGTTGGCATGAATTTTTTGCAGCTCCGTATTTTGTGGTTTAATCAATTTCAGCTTGGATACATATTTGGTGTAGTTAGGAATCGCTGTGTTGGTCAATTTGAGGAAAACGGACTTGCGATTGGAAGATGTAATGTAAAATCCCCCGCCCAAAGCATCGAAAGCTTTCTCCTCATATACGGATGCGCTATCCAGTTGATCCATGTAGTTCAAGAAATCTGCTTCGTCGGCTGTAAGTTCCGGCTCTTCTTCTGTTGTGTCAACTTCGGAGTATGCGTCTTCCGAATATGTAGTAGTTGAGTCATCCGCAGCAGCGGCATAGGACCCTGCAGGTGCAAATACCCCGCCAAGCAAAACAAAACTCATAATGATGGATAGTACCCATGATTTCTTCACGTTCTAATTTCCCCTATCTATATATGTGATATTATTCCAATGGATAATCTAACATAGCGCGACAAGAAATTACAGGAATCGATTGACAGTAAATTGGTTGTTTTATATTGTTTCATGCATTTTCATATTGGTACACCATCATAGAAAGCTGTAATGACGGGGGTGATTAAGTAGGTATAAAGAGATATCTCGATGTTTAAACGTGTACATTTGTTCGGGGAAAATGAGGCATCTGGTTCTTTCAGAATATTTTCAGAAAGGATATATATGAAAAATCATAATGAATTTTGGGTTTATTTATTAATACTTTAAACCTATTTCCGTTTATAACGGTACGCCCGATAAATAGCATTGGAGTTGATTCATAAATATTGGAGGAATAATTCATGAGTAGAAACAAACGATTTACCAAAATGATAATCCTGGCGTTAAGCATAAGTCTTGTGCTCTCGCTTGGGCTAATTCATCCCGTTCAAGCGGGTGGATGGACGCAGGATTCCTTTGAGAATGGGGATGCCCAATGGACGTCCACGAGTGGCAGTTGGTCTGTCGTTCAGGATCAGGGAAACGCAGTATATTATCAATCGGGCAAGAGCGAGGGCAGAAGTTCGGCGGGAGATGCGGAGTGGAGTAACTATGCCATTGCAGCGGATGTGAAAGTCGTCGATTTCAACGGATCGACTCGCACGTATGTAGCAGGCCGATATGCGGATGCCAACAATTATTATGCAGCGTCCTTGTACAACAGCAGTGGCGGGAAACTTGAAATTCGGAAAAAAGTGAATGGTTCTACCACAACGCTCGCCACAAAATCCGATTATAAGCTGGATGTGGATAGATGGTATAACGTCAAACTTGAAATGAACGGTTCATCCATTAACATGTACGTGAATGGTGTACTGGAGCTGTCTGCTACAGATACCGACATGACCAAGGGGAGTGCAGGGTTGGTGACATTGAAGTCTCTTGTCATGTACGATAATGTGAATATCTCGAATATCGGAGATCCAACACCAGTCACACCACCGACCGATCCAACAACGGAACCATCCACGGGTACACCAAGCGATCCGTCAACAGAAACACCACCGACCGATCCTGGAACTGAACCTACGGAGCCAGATCAGACAACAGAATGGGCTGCGTATAATTTGACTGGTTTTGCCGCAGCGAATACGACCGGTGGTGGTATCATCTCGGATACTGATTTACGTTATATGCGGGTATATACCGCCAGTGATCTGGCTCTGGCCTTGAAGAAAGGCTCCAAAACCAAAGTAATTGAGATCATGAATGATCTGGATCTGGGATGGAACGAGCTTCCTGCGGCAGCTCAGGCTGCTCCTTTTAGCGCACATAATAATGCGCTGACACATCCTGTTCTGATGAAGACAGGGGTTAGCAGAGTGAGCATTGATAACTTCGATGGCCTGACCATTTTCTCGGCTAATGGAGCAACAATCAAGCATGCAGCGTTCACGTTCAAACGGAGCAACAACGTAATTATTCGCAACCTGGCATTCGATGAACTTTGGGAGTGGGATGAGGCTACCAAGGGCAATTATGATAAAAACGATTGGGACTACATTACCGTTGAGAATAGCAGCAACGTCTGGATTGATCATGCCACATTCCACAAAGCATACGATGGACTTGTTGATGTGAAAAAGGGCAGTACAGGCGTCACTATTTCCTGGTCATCCTTTGTAGGGGACGATCAAGGCCCTAATAGCTGGGTCACCCAGCAGATCAATGCGCTGGAAGCCAATAAATCGGCCTACCCGATGTATGCCTATCTGAGAAGCAATGCTGTTGGCATGAGTATGGAACAGATCATCGCAGTGGCGGCGAGCCAGAAGAAGGGACATCTAATTGGCGCTACTGAGTTCGCAAGTGACAATGCTGATCTGGAAGTCACCCTACACCACAATTACTACAAGGATATCCAGGATCGTATGCCACGCCTGCGTGGAGGGAATGTGCATGCATACAATATCGTCATGGATAATGCCTCTACCTGGGGTTTGAAGAAAAACATCACGTCCAGTATGTCTAAAGCTATCTCGGCCAAAGGGTATCATTTTGGGATTACCAGCAATGGTGCAATTTCTACGGAAAGTGGTGCGGTGCTGTTAGAGAATTCGGTCATCCTTGGCGTGCAATATCCGCTGCGTAATAATCAGGCCGATGAGTCGAAAAGTAATTACACGGGGAAGATTGCAGCGATAGATACGATCTATTCATTGGATGGAAGCATCTTTAGAGGCAACAGCGACGATGCCAAAAGTCCACTTTCACCAGTACCGGCATCCTTGAAGCCGTTCTCCTGGAATGGATTAACCGCGCTGCCATACAGCTACACGGCAGAAGATCCTGCCGGACTTCAGGCAAGACTGAATTCTACATCCGGCGCCGGGGCAGGACAACTGTCTTGGACTCCGGCCCAGTGGCTGGCGACGAGTTATAATTAAGTTCACCAATTAAAATAGTAGCAGACCAGGGGCTGCCTTGAAGTAGATCTTTCTACGGATGAGGCAGTTCTTTTCTATTGTCATATCTATTTTGAATGTAGTTTTTTCGATATAAATTCTCTGAGAAGTGACGTATAGAGGCGGTCAGGTGATATAATTAAGTGAAGTGTTATTATCTCACCAAGTATTTTCGAAAAGGTTTTCGGTAAATGGTCTGTTTTTGTTTGTAACCGCAATCATAATACACACAGAAAGTGAGAGCTGAGATGAATCAGAAAAAGCTTTTTACGGATGGATGGCAATTTGCGAAAAGTAAGCTGGAGGTTACGGAGTCTGCGGGGTTAACGTTTGAACCAGTTGAGCTTCCTCATGATTGGCTGATCTATAATACGCTTGAACTGTATGAGGACAGCATCGGATGGTATCGCAAGACTTTCCCATATACGAAGGATGAGCAGCAGCTTCTGCTTTGCTTTGACGGGGTGTATATGGATTCTTCCGTATATGTGAACGGTCAGCTTGTTGGGGAATGGAAGTACGGTTATTCGGCTTTTGAGCATGAGATCACGAGTGCTTTGGTGGAAGGTGACAATGAAATTGTAGTCAAAGTTGTGCATCAGAGTCCCAACAGCAGATGGTATTCGGGAGCCGGAATTTATCGCAATTTGTGGCTCAAAACGAGAGATCGGAATCATATCGTCACAGACGGTACCTATGTATCGATTCAGCAGCAGCCAGAAGGCTGGCAGGTTGAGGTGGATACGGAGCTGAGTCTCAATCAGAACGCACAACTTGTGCACACGATTTGGTATCAGGGTAATCAGATCGTATCCAGCAAAGAGGACGTTACAGCTACAGCGGGTAAAGACACCGGATATGGAGAGATACAATCGAACAGCCAAATGCTGACGGTCAATCTTCCGAAGTTATGGAGCCCGGATGAACCGAATCTGTATGATCTGGTAACGGAACTGCAAGTAGCTACAGGTGAGCAGGGCTATGAGACGATCGAGACCGCCACACAGCGGATTGGTTTCAGGGATATCAAGTTGGATGCAAACGAAGGATTCCACCTGAATGGGGTCAAGATGAAGCTGAACGGCGTGTGTGAACACCATGATCTTGGGGCGCTGGGGGCTGCTTTTAACCTAACTGCGCTGCGCAGAAGATTTGTGCTATTGAAGGAAATGGGCGTTAACGCCATCCGGACTGCTCATAACATGCCTGCCAAAGAGTTCATGGAACTTGCGGATGAGATGGGAATGCTGATCGTTTCGGAAGCGTTCGATATGTGGGAGAGAGCCAAAACCCCTTACGACTATGCGAGATTTTTCCCGGAATGGGCGCATACCGATGTAAAGAGCTGGGTGAAGCGTGATCGTAACCATGCAAGTCTGATCATGTGGAGTATTGGTAACGAAATTTATGATACTCATGCGGATGAGCGGGGCCAAGAAATAACCCGCATGCTGATGGATTATGTACTGGAATTCGATCCAAAAGGGAACGCAGGCGTGACCATTGGTTCGAACTACATGCCGTGGGAAAACGCACAAAAATGCGCCGACATCGTGAAGCTCGCAGGTTATAACTACGCGGAAAAATACTACGACAAACATCACGAAGAACATCCGGACTGGATTATCTATGGTAGTGAAACATCGTCTGTGGTGCAGAGCCGTGGAATCTATCACTTCCCGTTCGAGCAATCTATTCTGGCCGACGATGACGAGCAGTGCTCAGCTTTGGGTAATAGTACAACAAGCTGGGGCGCAAAGTCAGCAGAATATTGCATTTTGGCAGAACGAGATACGCCGTATTCCTTGGGGCAGTTCCTGTGGACGGGATTCGATTATATTGGAGAGCCGACACCGTATCATACGAAGAATTCGTATTTTGGACAGCTGGATACAGCAACGTTCCCGAAGGATTCCTATTATATCTACCAAGCGGCCTGGACGGATTACAAGAAAAGTCCGATGGTTCACCTGTTCCCTTACTGGGATTTCAGTCCTGGTCAGCTGATCGATGTACGCGTGTGCAGTAATGCGCCGAAGATTGAATTGCAGCTGAATGGCAAAACAATCGGCACGTATGATATCGATCACGCAAAGGGAACCCAGCTGTCAGGCTGGTGGAAAGTGCCATATGAAGAAGGTGAGCTCAAAGCCATCGCTTATGATGAACACGGCAACGTTATTGCAACGGATGTGCAAAAATCCTTTACAGATGCGAAGAAGATTCGTCTGCAAACCGATCGGGAGCAGCTGCAAGCGAACGGTACAGATCTTATTTTCGTGGAAATTCAAGTGGAAGATGAAGCTGGTAATCCCGTGCAAAATGCAAACAACCGTGTGCAGGTCCAAGTGACAGGTGCAGGTCGTCTGTTGGGTCTCGATAACGGGGACAGTACGGACTATGATCCATACAAAGGTCTTAGTAGAAGATTGTTCAGCGGCAAGCTGATGGCAATTATCGGGGCAACGAACGAATCGGGAACCGTGCGGATTGAGGTGACTTCGGAAGGGTTGGAAAGTGCAGCTGCCGAGTTCGAATCACGAGCTGTTGCAGGCGCAAGAGATCGTACCTTAGGTGATTCCGAGGCCGCTGCAGGTCAGGAGCATATCGTACTCATGAGTAATACAGAACGTCCGGTTCTGACGGGACGTCCGCAGGAGATTCCTTTGCGGAAAATCGAGATTATCAGCGAAGGTGGACAGCTATTCGATCCATCGAAAAAGCAGATGACGGTCAGCGCCAAGCTGTATCCGGAGAACACATCCTATTGGGATATTGAGTGGGCAGTTGTGAACGACGCAGGTATCGAATCCAACATTGCCAAGGTCGAAGCCAACGGTCTGGAAGTCAACGTATCCGCTCTGGGCGATGGGGAATTCCGTCTTCGTGCGACGAGCAGTAATGGTACAGATAAAACGAAACTGATTTCTCAACTGGAGTTCAAAGCAACAGGTCTGGGTACGGCTTACAAAGATCCATACGGCTTTATTACAGGCGGACTGTACGATTACACCAAAGGGGATGTCGGTAACGGCAATGAGCGAGGGGTAGCGACAAGCCGGGACGGGGAGACACATGTGGGCTTCCGCAATATCGATTTCGGGCCGTACGGCTCCGATACCATTACGATTCCAATCTTTGCGTTGTCCAGTGAAGAGTACTTCATTCAGATCTGGGAAGGTATGCCAGATGAAGAGGGAAGTACACTGCTGGCAGATGTGGTGTATGACAAAGAATCCAGATGGAATGTGTATCAGGAAGAGACGTATCAACTGTCCAAGCGGCTGAGCGGGATTACGTCGATCTGTTTTGTACTGAAGCAGAAGATTCATATCAAAGGCTTCTCATTCGAGCGCCAAAGCCGGGCATTTGAACAGAATACGGCTGCATCATGCGATCATCTCTACGGGGATACGTTCAAGATCGAGGGTGATCATGTCGAGGGGATCGGAAACAATGTGTCGTTGGAGTTTGAAAATATGGACTTCACAGCAGAAGGCACGTCCAAGCTTGTGATCTATGGACGTTCAACAATCGATAAAAACACGATCCATATCCGCTTTGCAGGTGAGGATGGACAGAGCAATCAGCTGGTCGAATTCACACAGTCCGATGGATATGAGGAGCGAGTGTTTGAGCTTGAGCAGGTTAAAGGTGTGCAGAAGGTGACCTTTATTTTCCTGCCGGGTAGTCAGTTTGACTTTGGCTGGTTCCGGTTCGAGAAGTAGGACGCCAGATATAGTAGTTCAGGGATAGAGATGATTTATACGATTTATATCAATCCCCTTTAAGTAAACGGTGTTCTTTAAGAACAGGACGTTTACCTGAAGGGGATTTTTTTGTATGTTAAACGATTCGTTTAGCTTCCTGAATCTTTCTTATCAGCATCGTCAATGGTCAGCATTGCTTTCTCTGAATCCCAGGACACGTTCAATCCCAAACCCCGCAATACCTCAAAAGGCACTGTAGTTGCTCCCGAGTAATTATTTATGGGTTCAGGTATCTGCACGACTCGCTCCCCAGAGGAATCGGCGGAGGTTATAACATACTGTGTCTCGTTAGGTCGGATTGTGATTGTCCGATTGTCATATTTCAACGTATAGTAGTCCAGGCTACCTTCTCCCTTAAGAATCTCAAACTTTGCTCCGAGTGCTGTGGCGATTGATTTTATTGGAATTTGCACGGTCTTAGGCATTTCAACAGCGGCATACATTGATTGGAACAGCTCACCGTTCAGATATACATCTGTGCCAATCTTGGCTTGAACGGGTTTGTAGACCATTCCTCCAGATGACGTTGCAGGTGCACCCGCTTCCTCGTATTTATCACTTCCCCAGCCCCAGACGGTTCCATCCGAGGATAAGGCAAGACTATGGTAATATCCTGCTGAAATATCGGTAATACCGGATAAATGGTTTACTTTTCCTTCTTTACCGTTCACGCTCCTTCCGTAGCTGTACACCTCACCGGATGTCGTGAGTAATAACATATATTGCGTATTTCCATCCATCTTCTTCACCTTGAAGTCGTAATGAATGGCGAATGCTTTCCCTGTCTCGTCCACACCCCAGACTTTCCCGTTCTTATCCAGTGCAAGCAGGGACGTATCTGTTCTTGTGATCGAAGATATGTTGGTCAGACCTTTTATCTTGGTAGGTTTGGACAGGACTTTACCGGATTCGTTGGGCTCGTTCCACGTCCATACGGAGCCATCTTTCTTCAGAGCATATCCATGGAGACCTGCGGATCCAACCTGGATAACATCTTTCAGTCCGTTAATCTCATGCGGTTTACGTATGAGATCATCTGAATTGATTCCTTGAGCGTTAGGGCGCTGCCATGACCAGACTGTCCCGTTCTGGAGAAGGGCGACGGTAAAAGAACCAGTCACTACATCCTTCGCAGAGTTGATGCTTTCGACTTTGCTTGGTAGTTTGCCAGCACCCCACTCCCAGACCGTTCCATCTGCCTGAACGGCTGCGTTGATTCCACCACCGGCGGCTGAAATAGCTATTACATTAGATAGTTCCGGTACGCGGATGGGACTAAATGTGTGACGATATCGAATGTTCTCGCTCACACCCAGCTCTCCAAACAGATTGCGGCCCCAGGTCCAGACCGAACCATCACTTCTCAAAGCGACTGTGTAATAATAAGCTCCCTCTACAGCGGTATAGTGGAGTTTCTTCACTGCTGTATTTGCTGCATTCGATTGAACAGAAGTGTTACTGGCGGAATGCTGTACGTTAGGGGCTGCATGAGTAATTGGCTCAGCTGTCAGTTCCAACAACAAGCTGGACGCAACTAGTGCTGTAGCCATTGCAATGGCGAATCGTCGGGACGATTTACTTTTACTATTAGGTCTATGATTCAAGCGTGAAGTGGGACGTCGTTTTTCTTTTGCTATGTCATCGAATGGGTTAACCGAACGCATGTGTATCGCCTCTTTTTCAGATGAGATGGACGTAAATGATGCATTGCTATATAAACACTTTATGGTGGGTTGGAGTTACATACAAATGATAAAAATCCCTTTACATTGAAGATCCGTGCTGAGTGTGTTTACGTTATTTCTAACAGCACATAGGTAACATGTACGGAGAATTTAGCGTCTTAATTCATGAGGTGATTGGATGAAAAGAGTACTGCTCACGCTTTTGTTAGCGTTAATAATGTTAACAGCCTGTGAGGCAAATGATCCGACAGTGGATTCTCCAGTGGTTTTGAATTCATTTCCAGAGATTATTGAGCCCCATAACCCTGAGCAAGCGGAGCAAAGTGGGGATGCCGTTGTGCTTCTCGAAGGCATGCGGAACAAGGATAAGTGGAAAACATTTGTGAAGAATGTGAAGAACAAACAGCAGGATCAGGTTCGTGTGACGATGTATACCATTGAAGGTGGGGCCATTATCCATGAATTGATTTACGATGGCTCAGCCATTCAAGCGACTTATGATAACTCTAGGGATGCCTATGGCTCCAAACAGGGGATCACGACCAACACCTGCCAAGGGATCGGTACGAAGAGTGAGCAAGGACGTGTTTTTAACGTGTTAACCGGTTGTGAGAAGGCAGGCAGTACCTTTTCGATTCCCAAGTGATGAGAGCGGTATCTAACCGTAAATAGTTGAGCTATGTAATTATTCATGCTGTAAATCAAAAAAGATCCTGCGAAGCCGAGGCTTTTCAGGATCTTTTTGCTGCCATATGGAGAGTGAGAGCTGATGGTTTATGCATACAAAGCATTGGATAGTTCGATCAGATTACCGTCAGGATCACGTATATACACCGAAGAGATTGGCCCCAGTGCACCTGTTCTCTTGACTGGTCCTTCTTCGATCTTCGTGTTCTGTCGTGTTAAATGCGCAATGACTTCCTCCAGCGGTGTGCTGACCAAAAAACAAAGATCTGCTGAACCCGGTGTGGGGATATGAGCTTTCGGTTCAAACTCTTTGCCACGTTCATGCAGATTGATTTTTTGCTGTCCAAACTGTAACGCTTTTCGGCCTTGGCCGAATTCGACTACCTGCATGCCTAATACATTCGTATAAAATGCAATCGTTGCTTCCAGATTTTCCACGGTTAACACGAGATGATCGAGTCGTTCTATTTTCATGGATGAGCCTCCTTTGAAATGGAATATTAGCTCCTGTAAAACGAGGGTTGTATATAATAGTATGTCATTTATTATACCTTAGAGCTTGGTGTGGGTAATCGGTTTAGCAACGCCGAGCCTTCGGACATATTAACCAATTGATCGAATTTTGGAGTAACATGCACGAATGCGCAATATATCTGCCTAAGGATCTTTACCAACTTCCAGTTAGACTATGTGAAAATGAATCCTCCGTTTGATTCCAATCCCCATTCTAACTTGTTAAAATTTAGGTACATATACTACGGTCAGGTTGGCGGTGAAGATAGAATGCAGCGTATTCAGGTACATCCCGATGTATTAGAGGAAAAAGCCCGGCTCGTCCAGCAGAAGAAGCTGGAACTGGAGCGAATGGTACGTGAACTGGAAAAGTCAATTTACCTGTTGCAGTCCGAATGGTCTGGTGTCACTGGAGAGCGGTTCTTCTGGGATTTTATGCAGGTGAAAGAAGTTTTTCCTGCTACACTGGGTCTTTTGGATAAAATTCAGAATGAATTTATTTTTATAGCGAAGAATTTCAGAACAGCCGATGGTTCGGGTGAGGTTGCTCTATATATACCTGAAGAACTGAAACGAAATTTCGGTGTTGGACTGCTGGACAAGTCGGTGGGAGAAACAGTAACCGGAATGGGACAGACGGCGGAGGCGCTCTTTTATGATCCATTCGGCACGGTCGCTAGTGTGGCCTATGGGCTGACTTTGGGTAAGGTGGTCGATGTTGGGCGAGGCATTAAGTTTGCTTGGGATGCAGCCTGGGGAAACGGAACAGCCAGGTCTGATGTAGGTCAATTTGTGGATGAGCAGAAGAAACAGGTGGATGAGAACGGGCTTGGTTATTACAGTGGCTCCATGATGGGTCAGGTGTTGGCCTATGCCTTTGTTGGCAAGGCGCTTCGTTCGGTGGAGAATAAGCATAGCGATCTGGGTGGTGGGAAGGGGAAAGAGGGCGATTTTGGTAGTATAGTTAGGGATGGAAACAAAACAAAATATACGAATCCTGCTGGTAATGAGCTGACGTTTGTTGACCAACACCCTAAAAATATTGATCGTGATGTTGTTAACTTTTTGAAAAGTCCAGACGTAGGTAAAGCCACTGAAGCCAAGGTTGCCGACTTTATCAACAAAGAGCAGCAAGTTACAGCATTTGGGCAAAAGATCTTAAAGGAGAATGGCGAAGCGGCGGGCGATCTAGACGTAGTTACCAAAAATGCAATTATTGAGGTGAAGGCTTCAATTAAAGCTGTAAAAGAAGATCAATTCAATAAATTTATGGATAAAAACCACGAGTTATTCTTTAATCCAGAACAAAAGCAGGTAATTCTATATATTGATAAACCGTTAACCAAATTGAGATCAGAACATTCACAAATGTTAGAACGCATTGAAAAGCAAGGTGTAACTGTTGTGAATTCATTGGAAGAATTAAAGGGGGTATTAAAATAATGGGAACTTCCGCATTTATATTAACGGAGAGAAAAAAATATACAACTGAAAAGTTACTATCAGATTCTATAGTTGCAGCTTTTAATGCAGATGCTATGCTTAACTTTCATAATAGTAAAAATTATTCAACCGATGGACATTTCCTCTCAACTACCATGAACATAAGCCATAAATTAATCAAAAAAAATAACTATTCGTTTATCTTCTACGTGGATGCAACAGATAATCCGGGTTTGGAATTTTACTATAATGATGATGTTGGGCTAGAAGCAGACAGAGATCTTTTTCAGGTTGGCTGCATAGAAGAGATATACGGTGTTCAGGAACTTGTTTTTGAATTTATTTACCACTACCTCAAGTTAAACCCTAATGATTATTTTTGGGTAGCAGACTATGACTGGGTTTACAGTTGGGAGGATATGAAAAAATTAAAAGATCTACCTTACGACCCGGATTGGTGTTATAAGAATCCGCGATCCTAAAGATTATTAACATGTGACATCTAGAAATATTAAACAGCCTATTCCAACTTGGTTACTAAGTAGGAACAGGCTTATTTATATAATCTGATTCAAGGTTAGTTGCGTTAGTATAACTCCTTGGTAATGGTGTTTACTCATAACCATCCAACTAACGGGCCTTTCAGCCTTGAGGATATAGCTACCACAGTAGATTTTAATATGGCTGAAATAAGAACTGTTTCACCGAATGGTACTAATTTGAGTATGCGGCGGGGGGGGGCAGAAGGTTGGAAAGAAAATGCTGATGACATCACTCTAATTCATATCTTCCAAGGATAATAGATGATACACACATGGAATCAGGATTAGTGGTTTCTAGATGATTCAAGAGAGAGGTTGGAGGAGGAATGTAAATCATGAGACTGAAAAAACGATTTCTAATCGTTGGATGTTTAGGTTTTGCAGTGCTACTCGTTCTAACCTATAGTTTTTATAAAGAAAAAAGAATATACGAAGAGTATTTAACGATGAATGTACGACAAGATATGGTTGATATGAAGAGTGCGATTTTAAACAATGAATCCTATTTTAAACGCATACTGGAGAAAGAGAAAATAACGAACGAGATGATAGAAGATGGAGAACAAGCGAGGCAGCTATCTTATAACTTGATGAATATGATTCAGATTATTAATAAGAATAATTTGATGAATCAAAGCTTTAATGAAGAAATGACTGTACTAGCCAGACCTGCCAAATCATTAATAGACAAACTAGATCGAAGTGACACGTTGCCCCTAACGCTTCAACGTATGCTAATGACATTCGACAGATTGGATGCCACAAATTACCCTTTAACACCTGAACTTAAAGCAAGAATTATGGAGTATCAACAGTTAAACAACCGATGGTTGAAAGTAGTTGGGGATCCTGAATCAACGGAAATTAATGAAAAGGATTGGCCACAATTTTTGAATGATCTTGAGAATGAGAATAGAGTTTATTTTCAAGAACAAAGTGTCAATCACGTTGATGAAGTGTGGAGAGACTCACTAAATCCGAGATATGAGTGGTAATTAAGAATAAAACTTGATACTAGATATGAGATACACATTCAAAGTGGAGTACTCCTGCAGTTTAGAGGCAATAGGAAGAACTCCACTTTTTTATATCAAAACAACTAATGAAATTATTCCCATACTGGACGATAATATAGTAGAAGGAATACTTAGTTATACCAATTATTTAGCTAACGATATACATAGAGAACGATCCACAACCATCCTACACCAACACGAGGTACATTCATGAAACAAGGCATATATGAACAGCTTATCAACACAATCACCAGACAGGAGATTTCGGCGCTGGACCCGGATGTGTATAACATTGGGACCGAGAAGTTGGATGCAGAGGAAGCACGTAAACTGCTGTCTACATATTTGGCGGCTGTGACCCGACGAGCGCTCAAGATTGTGCGGGAACAGACGGAAGATAAGACGGCAGTGTTGGCGCAGATCCGAACGTGTAATGAGATTATTGCTACTCTCAAAGGCACACTAGGGGAAGAAGAGTACAACGAATTGCAACTGGATGAGCAGGGGGAAGTGTTGACCCATGTGTATTCCAAGCTGAACAGCATTCGTGCGGTTAGGGATACCAGAATCGTTCGTCCAGATACGCCTATCAGCCAAAGCTCTTTATTCACAGGTGCAAAGTCCGAACCGAGTATGTTATTGGAGTTGCAAAAGGAGATCGTGACCGCCGATCGAATCGATTGGCTGGTGTCATTTATCAAATTCAGCGGGCTTCGCCTGCTTCTGGAACAGCTTCAACAATTCACGGCGGGCGGCGGGAAGCTGCGGATCATCACAACCACCTATATGGAGGCAACCGACCTCAAGGCTATTACCGAACTTAGCAAATTATCTAACACCGAAATCCAGATTTCCTATGATACCAAAGTGACTCGGCTGCACGCCAAAACGTACATTTTTCACCGCGATACTGGATTCACTACAGCCTATGTCGGCTCTTCCAACCTGTCCAACCCGGCGCTGACCAGTGGTATGGAGTGGAACCTCAAGGTGACGGAGAAGGATTCACTCGATGTGCTGCGCAAGATTGAAGCGACCTTCGAGAGTTACTGGAATGACCGCGAATTCACGCGATATGTGGCTGAAGATGAGGGACATGAGGCACAGTTGAAGGCGGCTCTGAATCGTAAAAAAGATCAGTCCAGCCACTTTCACCTCGACATCCAGCCTTACGATTATCAAAAGGAAGTGCTGGAACAGCTGGACGCCGAGCGTACGCTGTATGGAAGAACCCGCAACCTGATCGTCGCCGCCACAGGCGTTGGCAAAACGGTCATCTCTGCCTTCGACTACAAGCGGTTCCGGGCAAGCCATGTGGGAGCAAAGCTGCTTTTTGTCGCCCATCGGGAAGAAATCTTGAAGCAAAGCCGGGACTCGTTCCGGTATATCCTGAAGGATATGAACTTTGGTGAGCTGCATGTAGGGAACCACCGAGCAGAGGCGCTGGATCATCTGTTTGTTAGCATTCAGAGCCTTAACGCTATGAAGCTGACGGAGATCACCAGCCCAGATTATTACGATTACATCATTGTGGATGAATTCCACCATGCCGCTGCACCTTCGTACCAGAAGCTGTTGTCCCACTACGAACCGAAGATTTTGCTGGGACTCACTGCAACTCCGGAACGGATGGATGGCAAAGACATTACCACCTACTTCGATCATACGATTGCCGCCGAGATCCGTCTAACCGATGCCATTGACCGGAAACTACTGAGTCCTTTCCAGTATTTTGGCGTCACCGATACTGTCGATCTATCCCAGGTAAAGTGGTCGCGCAAAGGCTACGATCTGAACGAACTGGAGAAGCTCTATACCCATAACAAAATTCGTGCCAACCAGATCATCCAAAGTCTGAACAAATACGTAACTGATCTGGACGATGTGAAGGGGCTTGGGTTCTGTGTTGGGGTGGATCATGCGATGTATATGGCAAAAATATTTAACGAAGTCGGCATTCCATCCATAGCCCTGCATGGCGGGTCGAGCGAACAGGAACGTCATTCTGCGAAAGGACAGCTGGTGAGCGGGGAACTGCGCATGATCTTTGTCGTTGATCTGTACAATGAAGGCGTGGATATCCCTGAGGTGAACACCATCCTGTTCCTGCGTCCTACTGAGAGCCTGACCGTATTCCTGCAACAGTTGGGCCGTGGACTACGGATGGCGGATGGTAAAGAGTGCCTGACCGTGCTCGACTTCATCGGGCAAGCGCATCAGGAGTACAGGTTCCAGGATAAATTCCGCGCCCTGATTGGCGCTACCAAACATTCCATCTCGTACTACGTCGAGAACGGCTTTTCAAACCTGCCACGCGGCACGTTCATTCAATTAGAGAAGCAAGCGAAGGAATACATCATGCGCAACCTCAAACAAATGAGTCGTAATCGCAGAGCGCTGATCCAGAAGCTTCAAACGTTCCAGCAAGACACCGGACTGCCGCTGACCTTGGCTCATTTTGTAGATCATCACGGGATGACACTATATGAATTGTATGGTGGACGTACGGGCAAAAGGTATTTCCGCGGCCTGTTGGCCGAAGCTGGACTAACCGCGCCTATCGAGGGCGAGCAGGATGAGTATATCCGCAGACTGCCATCTGTGCTGACGATCAACTCCCGAAGCTGGCTGACGTTCCTGATCGACTTTATTGAAAAAGGCAAAGAAGCAACCACCGCCGATGAACGGCGCATGTTGATCATGTTCTATTACACCTTCCACCGGGCTGCGCCCGAGAAACTAGGACTGAGCAGCATTGAAGAGGGTGTGCAGCGTGTGCTGTCTTGTGAGGCTTTTCGAGAAGAACTTGTGGATATTTTCAAATATAATCTGGCTCATCTGCGATTTGTGGATAAAAGTAATTCGTTCCCGTACACTTGTCCATTGGATATCCACTGTATGTACTCCATCGACCAAGTGCTTGCCGCCTTTGGCTACTGGAACGCTGAGCAATCACCCGCCTTCCGTGAAGGCGTGAAGTATTTTGCCGATGAACAGACCGATATCTTCTTCATTACACTGAACAAATCGGACAAAGATTTCTCACCATCTACGCTGTATGAGGATTATGCGATCAACGAGCGTCTCTTCCATTGGCAGACTCAGAGTCGGGTGTCGGAGCATACGGCTACGGCGCAGCGTTATATTCAACACAGAGATAAAGGTAATCGAATTGCCCTCTTTGTCCGTGAGTATAAGGAGGAGCATAATAATACGTCTCCATTTGTCTTCCTGGGTGAAGCCGATTATGTGAGTCATGAGGGGAACAAACCGATGAGCTTTGTATGGCGATTAAGGGAAGAGATGCCTGCGAAGATGGTGGCGGTAGCGAATAAGTGTATTGTTTGAATTAGTAGAGGGTAAAACCTGCTGTAGGTAGCAGGTTTTTTTGTTTGAATTGTATTCATAAGAAAGTTCTTGATTATTTGAAAAGAAAATGTCGAATTATCTGGAATAGGCTATCCAGACTATTCATTCAAAAGTCATATTAAAAATCATTATTTCAGGGTCTTTTTTCTCATTTTTAATGATAACCGTTGCGATATAAACCTGAAATCAGTAATATTCATTTGTGTTATAACAATGATAGCTCACTAGAAATAATTCGTCTAACAATTCATATTTACTCTTTATCAATACTATATGTCTTTATAAGATTGACAAGTTTAATGATTTGGAAGTTGAAGAGAGTAATTAAAGGGCGAATTTCAAATGTGGGCTAAGATTCTCTTAAGCTGGCCAGCATACAAAATTAGAGAGTTTCTGTATTTTTTATTTTTCAGGAGGTTTATCCAATGAGAAAAAGTATAATGTTTTTAGCTGTGATTTTGCTTGTTACTCTGTTTCCTAAGTTAACATATGCTGCAACTGATGATCAATTTAAAATAAAGAATGTATATGAATATAACAATGAAACGTATGATAAAATTAAACAGTATGATCATTTAAACGTGGAACTGTCGTCAGATAATAGCTTATCCATGGTTTTGGATACAGGAGAAGAAATTTTAAATGTGACTGATATTGCTTATGATATGAATTATGATAGCGAATCGAATACAACTTTAATTTCAGCTAGTGGGATGTTGCAAAATGGTAAATCTTTTGTATTGAAGTTAGGTTACGATCAGAAGGAGAACGCTAACGGAGACATTATTATTACATCGACTTCAGAGGAAAATGAATTTCCTGAAGAGACCTTTATTCGTTTCAATAATAATGAATGGATTTCTTTAAAGGAGATGCATGAAGGAATCCAGACTAATGAACAGCCAAGAGAAGTTCCGTCTGTGATCGGACCAATGGCCGCTGCAAATTTGCCTGTTGTTAAGTCTTCTAAATATGGAAAATATACGTTCTCGAATGTACAGTGGAATACAACGAATTTGATGTCAAATAACGATAATAACATGCAAATTAAATTCCAACCTTTACTTTCTAATCTGGCGACATGGAAAGCACCGAATGGGAGTACAGGTCAGCTCATTAAGAAACAATCCGACATCCATACGATTTTAACTCGTTATGAATCTTACGATGTTAATTCGACATATGCTATTGCATACACCAGACCTATTGTTAAGACGTCGAGTCAGCGCTCCATTCCGATTGCTATATCCTATGCAGGAATAGGTACTGAATTCCAGATCCCTATTGGTTCGAGTAACACAAGTAATGAAGGAAACCCTGCTAGATGGGATCTAAAAAGTATGTCGATTCCTCTTCAAGACTCAAGTGGTAGAGACCTTGAAAAATATACAATACAAGGTGTCACAAGTATTACGGGTAAAGGGAAGAATGTGAAAATTCAAGCAGGTGTCTATGTTAAAATTGGAGCATTCTATTCCTTCGGTAATAAGCCTGCTCAGTGGACTACATTTACAGATACTTACACACATGATATAACTGCTAAAGTTCAATAATTACCTTAACGAGCTTTAGCTCTAAGGAGGAAATATGAAAAAACTATTTCTTTTGGCATTGCTAGTTACATTGATTACTGGTTGCAGTTCAAATGACCGAGAAAAGGCTATAGATTATCTTGTGAAGAATCAAACCAATGATGTGACTGTCATCGTTTTTGGAGATAAGCCATCTGAGCGTTCCTACATCATAGATTTGCAAAAAGATCTCCAATTCATCAATGAGAACTTGAGAACAGATAATCCTATTGCGAATGTGAGCTATATTGATGTTAGTGAGAAGCAACAGTATAATTTTGAGGAGATTTTCGAGGTCCAAACTTATCCGCATATCATTGTATTTGAAAAGAATCAGATTGTCTTGGAAGCACAAACACCAGATGAAATTGTTCGCTTCTACGAGAAAGAAAAGTAGAATTATCTAAACCTTGCAGGGCAAATGCCTTTCAAGGTTTTTTTCATATATAGTTTGTTTTTGAGTATCTTAAGAAGTCAATAAGTTTATCTATATTGTTTGAGGAGCTTGAGTAAGGAAACGACTGTCAAATGCAGTTTTGTTTTATCATATTCAAAGAAATATAGTCAGCTTGGAAATAATACCTATAAATCTTAATTTTGTACCTTAAGAACCATAAGTGTGGTATATTTATCCTATAAATAGTCATTTATTGTAGATTAGTGCTTCGCATTATTGCATGTATCGAATTATTTCTTTTTTAACTTTATGTATGCGGGACCAAAGCATGGTCTATTACACAGTAAACAGCGTATGATGACAGACATGGTTCCTACAGGAGAACTATGTCTTTTTTTGTGGAGATTTATAAAAATGTGTTTTGGAGGATGGGGCATGTCTACAAATACTCATTTCATTGATGTTCTTAAGCGCTGTAAGCAGTCTTCGAAGGAAGCTGTAGAGAATCTTGAGGGATTCAGTGAATTTAAAAAATATATGCATGTTCAAAGACCAGTGGAAAAGGAACTTGAAAACTATATTTTAGAAGCCAATCAAACAAATGAACCACAGTTAATATTGGTGTGTGGCGGAGTGGGCGATGGTAAATCACATATCTTATCTTACTTAAAAGATAAGTATGATTTCTTAGCTGATCCAGAACGATTTTATTTACATAATGATGCAACGGAGAGTTTCTCTCCTCGGAAAACTTCAATTGAAACGTTGGCTAAGGTACTAAAGCCGTTTTCAGATCAAGAGATTGGTAAGAGTGGGAATATAACTATTGTTTTAGCCATTAATCTTGGCGCTCTAAATAATTTTATTGATGCAGAAGAAGGAAAAGAGTTCACTCGGCTCAGAGAGTTTGTACATGCAAAGAGGATTATGGAAGCTGTGATTACAGAAGAAGTGTCTCAGGATGATCACATTTTCAAATATGTGAATTTTAGTGATTATCATATGTATGAGTTAACAGAAAATGGCCCCCGTTCTAGTTACATTAGAGGGATTTTACAAAGAATTACTCAGAATACTGAACATAATCCGTTCTATAAGGCTTATCTCAGAGAGAAGGCTGAATATCCTGAATTGACTTTAAAGAATCCTATTTTTCAGAATTATGAGTTATTACAGTATGAGGATATTCAAGACAAGATTATTGATTTATTGATTCAAGCGATGGTTAAAGAAAAGCTCATTATTTCGACTCGTGCTCTTCTCGATTTTATTTACAATATCATTGTTCCTGCTTCGATGGATAACATAGAGCATGAGAAGTTGATGCAGGTAATCAAAAATCAAGATTTTCAATCTTATACGTCATGTCTACTTCCTTTTCAGCTATTTGACCGTGAGGATGCATCTGCCATACATCAAGCTATAAATCATATTAATCCAACACAATACCGAACTGAGTTACTCGACGAGCACTTAATAGATTTTAAATCTAAAAAAGACGGTGCGTATTTGTTTAGTCAATTTATCGACGTTAATAGAACATCGTATTTTACAAAATCTCTTGTTCCACACTCCCCGTGGAAAGAGGAAGACAAAAAGAATAATTCTTTTCGAAATGAATTAGTTAAGTTGTTTGTATACCTATATTATTTAATACCTAGAGAACAACACGATTCATTTAAAGATCGGGTCTATGATCAATATATGCAGTACTTATTTTATTGGAATAAAAGATCTTGGAGTAAGCTATCCAAACTTTACAGAGAAGACGTTCGAGATGCCATTTATAAATGGAATGGTGAGGGACATGGCGGGCTTATTTATGTTCAAATCGGACAACCACAGACACAATATTACGCTTTACAAAAACTTGAAATTGAACCAGCACTTGAGCGAGTTGAACCAAGGGTAGAAGAGATATTGATGAAGTTTTTGCCAATGTTAACAATCGCCTTTAGACCCAAAGGGGGAAATCCAGTCGAGATCGATATTGATTATTCCTTATATTCATTGCTGATTAGGATCAAGAACGGTTATCGACCCAATAAGAAGGACAAGTTTCAATACATCAAATTTGTTGAATTTATAGACCAGCTGAGTAGTAGAGGAAATGACAAAAACGAGCTTATTTTTGAAAGCAAAAAGTTTGGTAAGTCCCAGCGGTATAGACTGACTTACGATGATTTATTCGACCAATATTCATATACGGAGATGTGAAAATATGGAGTATAAGTTTCATTTAGAAACCATCATAGATAAGTTTAAATTTAATTCTTCTATTAGGCATAATCCCAAAATACCTGTTGAAATCCTACCTTATAATACAAAATTTAAAGAAGTTCAATTTAATCTTAAGGAAGTAGTAAGTGAGTTTTTGCGTCTGGTTGGACAAAAGAAAATATCCTCAGAAACTAACCCAGAACAATTAATCGAAACTGTACTAAAGTCAATTGAGTTTAAAGATATAAATCAAAAGAATGAATTCAAGCAGATGATTAAAACGTTATTCATTGACGAGAACAACCAACTCTTTTTATTCCATCCGCAGACCCTTTATTACATCAATACCGTTGAAAACGAGAACAGAAAGCTGGCTGAATTTCTTTATGCAGTTCTGTGGAATGGGAGAGCTGCATGGGAGATTAATAAAGACGAGCATCAAACAGATGACTTGATGAGTTCGTTGATATTCAAAGCTTTACCGGAGTTGAAAAGTGAGGAGTCACAATCCCAGAAATTTTCTGCGTTAATACCAGAAATTTCGGAATTATTTGCTATAGATTTTGAATGGCTCTCCACAAAACAGGATTTATTTACTCAACAATTTGAAAAACTCCTGTCTTACTATTATTTTTTCTATGTAACTCAATTGTCACGTAGAAATGAAGCACTGTTTGCCACATATGAGAAGAGTGTAGTGCCGATCTATTTTACGTTTGAAGAAGAAGAAAAACTATCGAAAACAAGAGTCAGTTATGAGTATGGTTGGAAAAACATTGAAAGATCGATTAATCGTATGTTTACTCATGTGAACTTCCTGAAGATGCTTAATATTTCAGTAGAGGAAACAGGCGAGTTGCTTTCCTATCATGAGATTGCTGAAATGCTTCGTTCAGGTACATATGAAGAAATCTCTAGGATTGAAGAAGCTATAGATAAGGTGATCGAACAATATGGTGAGGGTCTATCCGATGTGAAGTGGAATCAAATGAATTTAAATCCCGCCAATTATGACCTAACGGTATTAAATAAGCTGTCTACGTTATTTCAGATGATTGATTACCAGTTTAATAATTCATTTCGTTCCAAACCGTATAACGAATATAAGATGTGGTTTACTCATTTTTGTCAGAGAACATTCCTCAAATCTAGGGGGAGATCTGGAAAGATGTTAATTCTGGATACAGATTATTTATTATTCCTTACTAAAGTTATCATTAAAGATGAGCCTAAAATCAGATTGAAGAAACTATTTGAACATTTCGAAGTAAGAGGAATTATTTATGATAGAGATACTCAAGGTTCCATCATTGAGTATTTTGAAAAGTTGAATTTGTTAGAGAAAAAAAGTGATAGTGGGGATGCTATTTATGTCAAAGCATTTTTATAGTTATCTTGCTCATCTCGTAGATCGTTTTTTGAGCGAGGTCAATATTCAAGCAGGAGAAAAATATCATATTCAATTTGAACGTGAAGAGCAAGTCGTAAATCTGGTGAATCAAATTAAGGATATTAATCGAGTTAGTCCGTTCTCAATGCCAACTGAGGATGGATTCTATCAATCTCACACTTTAAATTATGATCAATCCAAGGTATTAATCGCATCAAATATTGAGGAGATCACGCCAGACTTTCTTACAACATTACGGAATAAAGTTGGCACACATGAAGATCCTTTTGAAGATTTGGCTATGCTTTTAATCCACAATTCAAATTTAGATAGTTTGGTTCAGGGAATGACTTCGTTTGGAAAAGAAGGTATGCCTTTTCATATTGATTCAATTGAAAAAGACTTGCAAGAAATGATGAAGCAAACCAATCTATCCTCAGAAGAGAAACAAATTCTTAACTTCTCAATTGAGTCAATGAAAGCCCAGCAGGGACTTCATGAAAGAGTAAACTTATTTGATTACGAAAATATACTTACTGTGCTTAACAATGAGAAATTAGAAAAGCATGAATATAAAAACTTTGGACTTTTTTATGATGCCGAACTTTTTAATACGCCTAGAACTCCTAAGGAAATTAAAGAGAGACTGAAGGAAAACCATTCACTCTATAATGACGTTGAAATAGCCCATCAATATGGTTCTGCTGAAGTCAGTCTGGAGCGGCACTTTGATGATCAGGGGGTTAAGATTTTATCGGAGTCTGAAACGTGGCAGGAAGTTGATTTTGGTTCAGTACGAAGATCGAATCAAAAGAAATTAGAAGGAAAAGGTTTGGAGTACGTAGAGGCTGGTAAGAAGTTCACTTTGGAAGGGTTAGAGTATTGGGAGAGAGCCGATGGCGAGACAAAGAGTAAGCAACGTAAACGAAACATTATCGTATTCAATCCTGATCAAAAAGAGAATATCGCTTTAGAGTTTACATTTAATGATTTTATCAAAAATCAGTATATCAATGAAACTAAAATTAAACAGCCAATACAGGTGGAACAAGCAGGAAAGAAGATCCGTGTACACTTAAAACATGAAGTTGGACAGACTACATTCTATGGTGTGAAATACAAGACAGAGGTGTCTCCAGCCTATGAATTTAGAGTTACAGTGGTTGAGACACAATCCAAGCTTCTTCAGACGATACAAACGTCTTATGCTATCACGTTATCAAAATCCAAGGGTTCGTATCTTTTAATTAATTCAGATGCGGAGCATTGGTTTTTCAATAAAGATGCTTCAGAAATCACCAAAGTTAATTTAACAGAGTCGCACAGCACATTTGACATTACTGAGGACCAGGAATTAGTTGTTTCCCGTAATGATGAAAATAATAGTGATGAAGAAATGATTTATTTTAACATTCAGCTTCCTCATACAAGTATTCCATTTGCTGTGCAGGATTTAGTTGAACGACCTGTTCCTATTGGTGGTTTTAGTGTGTGGAAGCTGAAACGTGAAAAGCAAGAGCACTTTACCTATCGCATAGAGAATGAAAAGATGAAAATCGTGCAAGGAACAAGGGAAACTTTTGCTCAAGGAGAATTCAAACGTAATTTAGAGAGGGAACGTAAACTCTTAGAAACCAATCATTTGTATTTTCTCGAAGATAACTTAGGAGAGATTGTTCCGCAAGCTATTTCAGTTTCTGAACCGTTAAAAGAGGCATATTGCGATTTATTACGTTACTTTAGAACTAACGATTTACTCCCAAGTTTAGCCTATTTCGATGAAGATTATACTTTGCTAGCACGTAACTATATAGATGTGTATTTACAGGAGCTTGAACAATTACAAAACGGTCAGTCATTAAACCAGACCCAAAGAGATCTTGTTTTAATTGGAACGATTCAGAAAAATCATATAAACCCAGAATGGCTATTCACACCATTACATCCTCTACATTTGGCTTACCAAATGCAATTAAATCAATTGGTTGGTGACGAGTCAATCAATGATGAATTGTTGCATTCCATGAGACCTACGAATTTATTGCCTTATGTTAATTTTAATTCCAAACTATACAAGGCAATTGAAATGATTGATTCATATGAGTGGGCTTCTTACATGGATCAAAGTTTACCAAGATTCGAGTCATCCAAAACATTTGTAAGTAAATTGGTTCAAGAAAAAATCGAGGAGTTTACTGGCCATTTCGGATATCTTTTTGAATTAGATCGTCGTGCTCCCCTCAAAATTAATACAATTAATATGGGAGACTGTCAGGAAATCCTTCAAGGTCTTTTTGAATACTACAAGAAGCAACTTAAAGATAACTTGGAAAAAGGGAATTTACTCCCTATTGAAATTCACATCTATGCTGAAAAAGGAATCATCAATGTCTTTGAGGAGATGTCACAATATACAGATGCAGAAGAGATTGCCAAACAGTTCAATCTCAAATTGGAATTGGATGGATATCACGCAGAAGAATTGTTAAATGTTTTCCGAGACAAAGTGAAGTTTTATTCTAAAAATGTGGATACGGATCGTTACGAGTATAGTCATGTTACTTTCTATCAGATGAATAAAATCGAGCAGATTGCTACGAGCAATGCTTCGGAGATGATTACGGGAGTTTCATTATTCGGACTTGTTTCAGGTATTCCTTCTGTATTCATCAACGAAGATTACAAAACGGGATTCGGAACGAGATATTATCCGACACAAGAAGCTCCACTATTGAAAATGGTACCGAAATTAAATTCTTTACTGAGAGTTGCCCGAACTCTTGATAATTACCAAGAGGATATTAATATTGTTACTGCGATCTCTGCTGATCATAAACAGCAACTAGATCAAGTCTACGATTCAGCCCATTGGGTTACTTTTATTGAGCCAAAAGTAGACCTGAGTTTTTTCAAGAATAGTGATGCTCAAAAAGAGTTGCTTGTAATTCATTACAGTGATCAATATACATCTTCTAGTGGTTTTGATGCGATCACTGTTACCAGAAGATCTAAACAATATCAGCGATTAATTAAAGAATTCCTTGGACATCAGAGGCTTTATTTAGACGATCATCTGTTGCCTCCAATTATCAATTTCTTTAATGCGATTAATGGGAATTGGCTGCTTCGTCTGTTAGCTCAGAAAAATTATTTTCCAAAGGAAAAAATCAGTATTCTTTCTGCGGTGAAATTATCCCTTGCTGCATATGCACATAGCGATATTATATGGATTCCAATATCAATGGAAGAAATTCTTAGAATTTCAGGTGGAACTGGCCTAAGACAATCCGAAGGTTTATTTTCTGCTAAAAAATTGGGTAGATTCGGTTCCTATAGTGATGATCTGTTATTGATTGGTGTCGAACCTTCTGAACAAGAGATGTTTGTTCACTTTTACCCCATTGAGGTCAAAATAGGATATAACGGGGCTAACGTGCAAGATAAAGCGATAAAACAAGTAAAAGAAACCAAGCAGCTATTAATGGAGTTCTTAACAGGGGATGAGAAGAATTTTCAAGCTGTACTATATCGTAATTTCTTTATTCAACTTGCGATTGCAAGTGCGGAGAAAATGAAGCTCTATTCAGTGTGGCCTGAACAATCATGGAGTCAAATTACGGACCATGATGTTCGCGAACGTCTTCTTAATGATAAGTATACGATTGTAGATACGTTAGATCAGTATATTGGTCAAGGTTCAGTAATCTCATTTAAGAAGGATGTCGTATTTACCGATATCAAAATGAACGAAAATGTGATGGTTTATGACTATCCTGAACAGAGTGGTTATGAATTTATACTCAAAAGTGTTGAAGAGATGAAGGAATATATACAGAGTAATCAAGGGGATTTGTCTCCTGAGCAATTACTGAGTAATTTATATGATTCCTCTAAACAGTTTGAAATAACTGAGGTTACTGACCAGGAGTTACTTGCTGCTGAAACTCGTGAGCATTATGAAACAGGAATTGGTGAAGTAGCAGCTACCATGCACTTATCTGATGATCAACCAGTTGAGTTAGAACCTGCTGAAAATCATCATAATTCTATGAATTATCAAGAACCGATGAAGCCGCTTGAAGTTTTGTTTGGACATAATGCAACTTCGAATGAAGAGGTTAAATGGTTCCCTACTTCAACGGATAAGATTATGCACACCAATACAGGAATCATTGGAACGATGGGAACGGGGAAAACACAATTCACGAAATCATTGATTACGCAGTTAAGTCGTAACAGCTACGATAATGTTAATCAAACACCAATAGGCATATTGATCTTCGATTATAAAGGTGATTATATCAAGCCTGATTTTACTGAAAAGACAAATGCGAAGGTATTTAATTTACACCATTTGCCGTTTAACCCATTGTCTTTGTATATGGCGGACTCTTTTAAAGCATTTTTGCCTCTTCATACAAGCAACTCTCTTACAGATACCATTGTGCGGTCTTTTAACCTTGGACAAGTTCAAGCCATTACTTTAAAGGATATTATGATGGAAGCTTATGCTAAGAAGGGCATTGTTAAAGGTGATTCTTCGACCTGGAATTTGCCCGCTCCAACGATGAGTGATGTATATGAACTATATGTTGGAAAAGAAAATACCAAAGTTGATTCTCTGTATGCAGCACTTAAAGAGTTATATGAAACTGAAGTGTTTGAAACAGACTCGTCTCAAACGATCTCTCTTTTCGAGATGATTGATGGAATAACCGTAATTAACTTATCTGGCTACAGTGAGAGCATTCAGAACTTGGTAGTTTCCATTACGTTGGATGTCTTCTACAGTCAGATGCAAATGTTTGGACATAGCGCAATTAATGGAGCCTATCGTGAAATTACACGAATGATTCTAGTCGATGAGGCAGATAATTTCCTCAGCAAAGACTTTACTTCCATTAAGAAGATTTTGAGAGAAGGACGCGAATTTGGGGTAGGAACTATCTTATCTACACAATTCCTAAGCCACTTCTCAACGTCGGATAACGACTATGCGAATTACATTTTGACCTGGATTGTGCATAATGTGTCCGAAATGTCTGCCAAGGAAATTCGAATGGTGTTTAGCACCAAGAGTAAGTTAGAAGAGGATAACATAATGAGCAGGATTAAATCGTTGCAAAAACATTATAGTATCGTGAAGGCTGGTTCGGGACAACCGATTTGGATGCGGGATAAGGCATTTTGGGAATTGTCGTAGGGTAGGGGATAGATAAAATTATTAATAGATATTAGCAGTTCCCATCAAATTGTCAGAGAGGGTCTATATGTCAAACAAAAATAATAAAATAACAGCGGTTGTATATAGTTGGAATACAAAGAATTGTTATAGTGGGTTTATGTCTTACAACGATGTTAAAAGATATGTTAACTTAGTAAAAGATCAATCTATGAATAGATTAATTAATGATGCTAGTGTTGATTTAATAATAAAATATATGAAAGAAGAAGGGGATGGTATATTTTTTCCACCAGTAATAATGAATAGTTCAGGTAAGCTTAAATACGATCATACAACATATAAATTGCAAATTGAGCAGTCAAGCTTAACGATTATTGATGGGCAACATAGAATAAAAGCTATTAATGAGATACTTGAAGATCCAGATAGCATGAATGATTTTGATAAAATAAAAATTCCTTTTCTAATCATTGAGGAACTTAGTCCTGAGCTTCATCGGAAATTATTTCATACAATTAATGATAAGAGTACCAAAGTACAAAATAATGTTTCAGATAGATTCTCTACAACTACAAGTAACTTGATAGGGTTAAGATACGTTTCTGAACATTTAGAAAATAAAGATATGATTGAATGGGAGGGAAAGCAGTCAAAGGAGAAAATTGTATATTCACACATGTTAAATTGTATAGAGAAAATTGAAGATTTCTTAGAAGAAAAATTTAAAGACGCTCTAGAGGAGATAGATCCCATTACAGTAGAAGATAAAGAGTACTACTATAAAGATGCAGGTTATTATGGAGTTTTTGTTGCATTTTGGGATTATATATTTAACAAGATCAGAACCAATCCACACGATATAAGCTTTTATGTAAAGGAAGTTGTATTGAGTAATATTGCAAAGCATATGCTTGCTGAATTAGAAGATTCAGTGATGGGGGATTGGAGTTTTACTAATTTGATCGAAAAAATGTGTGAAATATTAGATAACTTACTTCCGGATACTCTAATATTTGATTATGTATTCAGAGTTAATAAGTCAGTAGACTGTAGTGAATCGATTAAAGATTACTTAAAATGTAATAAAAATCTAAATGAACAAAATATCAGCTTGAACAATAAACAATTGTTTAACAAGTTATTATCTAAAATCATCCATAAAAGTTTTTTGAATAATAATGGTTATTTCTCGTTAGAAAAGGGTTCTATAGAGGAATTCTCCAATTACCTAATAGTAGTTGATGAAAGTATAAGCGGGTATCAGGAATCCGGATTAAATCAGAGAGACATGGTTAACTTGCTTAAAGAAATTTCAGTAGAATCAGCAGGTAATGACTCTCTAGAACAAGCAGCTACAACGCTCGAAGTTAATTAAAAAAACCATAAGAATATGGAGTGATGAATTTGGAACAACACTACACTCAGTTTATACTTCAATTTCAAGGTAACTATGGTACTGAAACTTTGAAAGAAATACTCAAGGAATATATTGATATCAACTACCATATAAACTTAATAGAAGAACATATTTTTTTTGTGATATACGATAAGATGAAAATCCCAAAAAACTTTGAGAAGAATAAGAAAAAAATTATAGAGATTCTAGGCAGGATAGATGGACTTTATCTAACAATACTCTACGATTCTCAAACTGCTAAACATTTACAAAAAATATCTTCTTCTATTTATGAACTGGAAAGGAATTTTCGGAATTTAATTGAAATTAAGATGCTCCGAAAAGTAGGGACATCTTGGAGTAGTAAATATCTAACACCCAACGATAGCACCTTTGATAGAAAAACAGGAAGAAAGGACGAAGTTTTTAAATATCTCGCTAATCCCTTAGATGATTATAATTTCAAAAATTTAGGGGGATTTGTTAAAGAGAATATTGGGAAAAATAAGAATGAAATATTTGAAAGGTTAGAGATTTTAGATAATAAGATTGAAGAATTCAGAAATAAAAAAAGTAATATAGATTTTTCAGAAATAACTGATAAGATAATTGAAGAAATTGATGAGTTGAAAAAATCAATATATAGTAATTCTAATTTATTCTCTGAAGACATTTATTCACATATTAAGCCAGACTTGGTTCAAGAATGGAACCGAATATATGATTTCAGAAATTATTGGGCCCATAATATTTTTCTCATGACCGAAACCGAATACAGTGAATATGAAAGATTAAGACTTAGGATTAATAAAAAAATATTAGTCGAACTGACCGTAGATTCGCTTCTTGGAATGGAAAGAATAAAGGATTTTGATAATGGAACTGGAATTCGATTTACAGTTAGTAAATACGAGAATGAAGTAGTTCATTGTGAGATAAAAATAAAGTTTAAAGTAAAAGAAAAAACTTTATATGTTTCTAAAATGGAGGCAGATTATACTGATATCCATAAATTTTACAGTACTCTTTTTCAGTATAAAAAAGAATTTATAGAGAGTATAAATACTATTTATTCTAAAAATCCCTATTTGTTTAATGCACTGTTTGATAACACGGAAATGAGTTCTTGGTTAGAAGAAATTACAGAGGATATTCTTCAACAAGTAATAGAAAATTTGAAACAGAATGGATTCAATGTCAAAACCGAAAATGAATCTGGAGAAGGTTTGGTTTTCATTAATGAAGATCACCATAACTATCTAAAAGCGATCTTATCTCCTGGAAATAATTAGACTTTTCCCCATCCTATAAGATGGGGAAAAGTTAATTCATTTAAATTCTCTGAACAGATCCAGTTCTTCTGTACTTATATCAGCACTTAAAGTGATTCTAATCGTCTGTCTTACCTCTTCCAGTGACTTTCCAGCTGCGCTCAAAACATGGCTTGGTTTACTGGAGCTACAAGCTGATCCAGAGGATAGAGCCATGAAATTAGAAAGTTTTTTGAGCAACAACTCATTGTTTACACCGATGAATTGAAGGCTGATTAGTCCTGGGATTTTATCTCTTATATCACTATTGAAAGCAATCCTATCCCCGAAATTTCCCTTAAGGATATCGACGAGATAGTTCTCCAATTGAGCTAGACGTTTGGCATTGTTCTCTACATTCTGCGATGCTAGCTCAGCAGCTTTTCCCAATCCAACAATATTGTGAACAGCAAGAGTTCCACTCCGATAGTTATTTTCCTGTCCTCCCCCATGAAGAAGAGGGGTTAGACGAGTGAAAATCTCCTTCGATTGTTTCCGTATTATGGCGGCTCCAATTCCTTTGGGGCCGCCTATTTTATGTGCTGACATGGAGAGAAAGCGAATTCCACTATGCTTCCGCAAATTAACAGGTACTTTACCTATAACCTGAGTTGCATCAGTATGGAAGAAAAAATTATTAGCTTCGAAAAACTCGGAAAGTTCGCTAATCGGATTTAATGACCCAATCTCATTATTTCCCCACATAAATGAAGTAAGCAGAGGCTGGATCTTAGTAACTGTTTCAGTAACATTCTGAACATTTACCCTTGCAAAAGTATCTACGTCAAGGAACTTCTTTTTGTAACCACGTTCACCCAAAAACTCTACTGTCTCAATTACAGAAGGATGTTCAGCAGAAGAGGTTAGTAGATACTTAGAAGAATTGTTTTTATGACTGTAATAATCAGCTACACCTTTAATAATCATATTGTTACTTTCAGTAGCTCCACTTGTAAATACAACCTCGTCTGGATCGCATCCTAATAGTTGAGCGACTTGTTCACGTGCTGTGGCTACAGCTTTTTTAGCGTTCTCTGCCAGAGAATAAAACTTACTGGATGGATTACCATATTCCTCTTGAAGATAGGGAAGTATTGCTTCCAAAACCTCAGGATGGATCTTAGTTGTGGCGCTATTATCCAGGTATAACATGGGATCACTACTTTCGTTAGATTAACAAATTACGAATGAATTTTTCGTAATTTCCTGCGCTTTTATACTCTGAAGCTAAAGTGCGTATGCCGCGTTCCAGATGAGCGTTAAAATAAGAAGGGAAGAATTCTTCATCTGTTAATTCGCGACCAGCGGCTTGTGTAACCATTGCACGAAAGGCGTAATCAAACTCTCCTGTAACTGTGCTCCGATTCAATACAAGACCATCTGTAAAATCTTTTGTAATAGGTACTATTGGATTACTTGAGTCATTATTTCTCAGAGATAGAGCAACTGCATACCGGATCAAAATGTTGGGAGTAATACCGGTTGAGGCATGAAGTTGTGTTAGTGTCTCTTTAGCATATTTGGATGTTTTTAATGTAAAATTCATGAATTTTGTCCCGCCTCTCTAACGATATCAAAGTAGCGGTTTTTCACAATTACTGCACTCTCTTGAGAGGCATCATATTCTAGCGTGTAACAACGAGCCGTAATTTCTTCAATCACATGAAACTGTTCTGAAGTGATTTCAGAATCTGTTGTGAACATAAGGACTTGTTCTCCACAACGCGGGATAAAATGTTGAATAAGAGACTTTTTGTGGTCCTGGTCAAGTCTTCCCATGAGGGTGTCGAATACAAACGGCAGTTTCCAACCTGACACTCTAAACATAGCTAGTATTACTGTTAACATCAGCATTTCTTTTTCGCCAGCAGAAAGACGTTCTTTTGATATTTCTTGGTTCATCAAGTTATATAGCTTTAATTCGAAAGTCGTGTGGTCAATATGAATTCGTTTTATGAAATCTTTCTTACGGAAGAGTACGTCAATCATACGCACAGTTTCATTAGCAACATCATCAAGTTTTTTACGCCATTGGCGTTCTCTAAAACGTTGACTAACTTTTAGTAATTTCTCAGTCATTTCATATGACTTTTCAGATTTATGATATTCTCTAATCTTGTCTTCTACTTTTTCTTTTTGCAGTATTTTTGCATGCAAGCTTTCAGACAGGGCTTGAATTTCAAACTCAATTTGTTCCATCATCATATTATGTTGCTCAGCTTGTTTTGTTTTCTGTTCAATTCGTTCCAGAAGTTCTTTGAATTCGCTGGCTTGATCATTCGTTTCTAATTGAGTCCTTAATTCTTGAGATTCTTTTAACAAGATAGCATTTTCATCAAAACGGCTAACATATTCACTTACATTAAGTGCTTGAATTTGTTTATTCAAATTATGAATCTCGCTACGCTGCTCAAACGATGCACGATGAATTAATTTGGTTTGATCGGGTTTTATTAAATTCAGTAGACCTTCAAATACAGATGTCACTTCACGTTCATCAACCTCTTTACTTGGCCCAAGTACATTATTAAGAAGAGAAGCTAGCTTTTCCTCTACTAGTGAGTTTGCAACATAATCGTATGACTCATATTGTTTTTCTCCATTTAACTGATCATATACTTGTCTGAGTTGTTTCCTCGCTATAAAGAAGGGAAGAAGAGATGAGACGAAATGCCGTACATGTTCTGAATTCGTTTTGCGGTTGTTCTCAATGACGTTTATTCTAGAAACAATTTCTTGTCTTTTTTCCTGAAGTAAGCCACCGTGAATTTCGAAATCCTTTTTATCTTGTTTAATAGCATCATTCAGATTGTTTATCTCTTCTTCATGCAGCACTGTAAGCTGTTGTTTTTCGTCGATTGTTGCTTTGAGTTGATCAATCTCCATCTCGAGTTTTTCATACTGAGCAACTTCTTCTGCTGCGCTGGCATTTTGCTGAGCATATTGTATTCGGTATGTGTTCAGATCCTTTTCCAAATTTACGAATAGATCCAGATTAAATAGAATCTTACCTGACTCTTTCAAGTACTCTGGAATTTTTTCTTCAGAAACAATACGCGAAATATCCTCACCATCAAAAAGGCAAAGTTCAAATAATTTTGGAGGCATTTCTTCACGTAATCGACTCTGGAAATCAGAAGTTTGTTGAGCAGATAAGAATTGATTATCACGTTTAACTGCAAAACTCTCACGAATACGATCATTTTTTATTCGCCAGCTTCTTACTAATGAATATTCATGTAATTCGAAATCCTCAGTGGAACTGTAATCAAGAGTAATCTGAAATGCGTCAGTCACATTCTCATTAATTGCTTTACGATTAAGTAATGTTCTAATTTTACGATAATAGGGTTCATTCTCAGTAACAAAACCATATGCCATAGAGCCAAATAAAACGATTCTTAAAGATTCTAGTATTGTCGTTTTACCAGCACCATTTTTCCCACCAAGTAGTATTACGTTACGGTTAGCCGTTGTACGGAAATCAAATTTATTGAGCTCTCCATAGTAAGCACCTATATTTCGGAGAGCGAGTTTTTGAATGTGCATTGATTATTTATCCACCTTTATAAATGTAAGAAATCTTGTCTGAGTGTTTTATCAAATGCCTGGAATAGTCCTCTTCTTACTTTTACACCAGAGTATTCTTTCTCAACAGATATTAATTCTTTAAGAAGGTTAAGGTTGACTCCTTCTTCTTGACAAAGAGATTCAAGATCGGTAACTTGGTCTTCTTTGAATACAGGACGATCATTTTGATGCCAATCGTAAACTATACCTGTTTCTTCTTCGACGATCAGAGGAAGTCGATCTTCCCACTGTAGGTCGTCATGCCAATATTTCCGAATTGCCTTAAGCTCTTCAAATGTGATTAATTCAACGTTAGGGTCATGCATTTGGCGAATTTCTTCTTGAGTTTGTAATAATTTTCGAAGAATTTCTTCCCGAGCTTTCATTGTGAAAGGACCGACGCCAAAACGTTTAGGAAGAGCATCTGGATTCTCATCATCAATGATCAAAATATCCAATTCCTCCACAGATGCTAGGTTAATTTTATTTTCTTCAATATAATGTTTCATTTCAGATTTGTAGATTCTAGGGTGACTCAAATCATCAGGATCTATTCCACCTAGATTTGTTGTCAGATAGACTTCGCCATTCATACGATGTTTTTGTCTTTTCGTACGGTCTTCACGTATTTGAACAAGGAAATTTCTAAAATCATATAATGGACGTAACCAATCTACACCGTTATTAATAAATCCGCTCAACGCCTTATCTTCATTAACAACTGTACATGTCCAACAACCAAAACGACTGTTTCCACAAGAACCTGCACTTTCTTTTATCTCTTTGTCTACTACGAGAGGGCATTCACTACTTGAATCTTGATAGAGCTGAAGCAGTTCATTATTATCATCGCCCCATGGTGACTCATACTGCAATAAAAATTCCCATACATCATCAAGAGTGTAGGAGCGGATCGGAGCAAAAACAAATGCGTTTCGAAGTGTAGAGTGACGCATTAAATTTGAACCTTCTATAGTATGAGACTGCATTACTCCTGCTCTTGTAGAACTTTCGGAATCTCGAACTCCTAGTAACATAACCACTTCACCAAACTGATCTACTTTATCAAGAATGAAGCGGTTAGCAGGCTCGATTTTCAAACGATCCGTACACCATCTGAACTTTTGACGAGGAGTAGGATAACCTTTTCCAATAATAGAGGCCCAAAAGGTTTGCTCAACTTTTGGACGTACCTTGTGTGTTTCAATAGGCAAACCTACAGCGAGTGCTTTATTTTGTATGCGTCCAAGAGTTCGCGTGATTTTGTCTATAATTAAAGGAGTTTCTACTTGAGTATCTGATGAAATGACGTACACTTTTTTCTTCAGAAGAGAAGGTTCTAGCTCAGATAAGGCTTGAAAGACTAGCTGTACAACTGCCGTTGAGTCTTTTCCCCACTGAAACCTACGACCCAAGGCTTCTCATCTGCTAAATAGACTTCTTTGACTAGTTCTTTGGCTTCAACGAACTTGCTTCCAGTATTAAATATATTAAACATCAGTAGATGTACCTTCTTTTATTTTATTTTCAATTTTCTGCTCGGCTTCTGTTAAGGGGAGCCCTAGTTTAAATTTTATGAGATTTGCAGTCAATTGAATGGTCTCATTTGTCTTGTTAATACGTCCGGTTTGTCCATAAGCACGGCCTAACCAATCCGCTTTATTATCGCGGCTCCAGTCGATTTTGGATAGTTCTTTTACGTACAATTCCCATTGATCTGCATGATAACGATAAAGATAGTGGCCGACTATACCAATAGCTTCGAGAAATACACCATGCGCTACAACCGAACCAATACGAAGATCTCTTGGCGAGGTTCGCTTATTGAGTACATCTTGCCATTCCAATATAGAAACACAAAGTAGAGCCCAGAACTCAGAAACAAATTTTTTCTCGGGTTCTGAGATTAACTCACCTTTGCGCTTACCTAACAGTTTACAGATCGTATTGAAAATGTGATTCAGAGCAAACAATTTAGGAGAATTTTTGGACAACGACACTTTCTCACGATCCGTATATCGCTCCAATAAAGGAATTTCATTAATTAAACTTTTAGTGATCAAAGATAGTTGATCACGGTGATCGTATAGAATTCCGATTGAAGATGTGGTATTCACTGCATGACGATTCAAATCCGAAAACATTTGCTGAGAGCGCAGAAGTCCAAGGTCATGAAAGAATACTACGGATATCGTTTCGTCACCAAGTTCAGGCGAAATTTTGAGAGCTTCTTCAATAGCTGCACGTCTATGTTGACCGTCATTAATGAGAAATTGAGCATCTAAAGAAATATTTAAATAACCAAGATCCTTAAACTCTTCTGATTGTGGCTGGAAAATTAGCTCGCCGTTTACTGATGCAGTTAACGAAGAGAAAATATAATCTTTAGGATTCTCAAGAATATAGTTCGTAATATCCGGAATTCTTGATTTATTCATTAGCCGTTGTGCACGGTGGTCGGCCGGAATTTCCTCCTCATCAAAAAGGAATATCCTAGGTATTAATTTCAATGGGCACATTACTGTATAAAAATCTCTTCCAGCTTGGATCCCGCGAATCGCTGGAAAACTATAACTAAAGTTCATAGGCATCCTCCTGTTTTACGTACGTAATAACGTAGAATGTATATTGATTTTATCGTAAGACGAACAAATGTTCAATGTCTAAATTACATAATAAAGTAAATATAGTACGTAATTACGTGAATAAAAGATGAAGGAATAATGAAAATAACGAGGTAACATTCCGGTCGTTTACGATCGGCGTGCTCCTCGTTATTTTAGTTTTTATCATAAGTATCGAAGATTTCAGTAATTATATTAAGCGCCATTAAAATGTGCTTAGGTTCATGGGTTCTTAATAGAGAAATGATCTTAGTAATATTGGAATCATCCTGCGAGAGATCTTCACGCTCCTTAACGTATGTAAACAGTTCATATACCCCGACATCTAAAGCGGCAGCAATCTTTTCAAGATTTTTTAAAGATATATTTCGTTCTGCTCGTTCAATAAAACCAATGTAACTTGGATTAAACCCCGCATTTTCAGCTAATGCTTCTTGAGACAGATCTCTAGATTTTCTTAGATCTCTTATTCTCGCGCCCACTAATTCTAAAAGTTCGGACATATGAACACCTCTCTTTAATTAGAAGTGTAGAGAAAGAATCATCGTTAATTAACCGATAGATAATAAGTAATTTGTATTTAAAACTACTATGTAGTAATATTTGTTTGTATCTTGCCCAAAAGTTAAAAAAATTATGCAGAGTGTTCAAATGTAGTGTGGATTCTAAACTAAAATATTGAGGAGTTGATTACCTTGAATCACGCTTACTCCTACACGAATCGGCAGAATGATGAATTTGAATATCAACGACTTTCCCAGTATCACATCAAACTTGCTGCAATTATGCGTAATCACAATCAGTTCAAAGCCTGCCTCATTCTCTGCGATTGGGCTCTAGCCTCCATGATCAAGGCGCTATATATCTATAAGTATCACTCAGCACATCCACCCAAGGAACTCACCATGAACGAAATCTTGCCACTAGTGCATACGGACACTGAACCCGGATTGGATATCGCTTTGTTCATCGGTACGATGCAACATATGTCATCCCTAGCAGATTACCCACATGACCAGCCACTAGAACTGAACAACATCGAAAAGCTTCTTCAACGAACAGAAGAGATATTGGACGAGTTAGCCACTCGATTGAATGATAATTCATCAGAGTAAGATATTTTTTTAATTGATCATTTCGGTTAAATGTTTGATTGATCTATGTTACGTTTACAAGATGACATCATCCAAATAAAGGATATATGATGCAGAGATTACAAAGGATGCTCTTTGCTTTGCATCTGGAAAGTAGGTGTACATTTTGAAAAGAGTAATTGCTATCGCGTTTTTCATATTATCTATATTGGAATTGGTTACTCTAATCCTCATTGGTAAAAGCATGATGCATGGGTATATGGAACCGAGTACGTTTAAAGGGATAATTTCATTTCCACTAGGCGCTACGTACCTCTCGATCTGGATGTTCTTTTCACGGCAAGAGTTTACCGGAGGACGAGTCGCGGCACAGATCAGTTTTGCAGCGGCATTGTTGACGGCGTGCCCGTTGGTGTGTTTGTTAATTATTTTCTATTAAATCAAAAGATTAAGAAGATTTCCTTTAAATTAGGACCTATGAAGTACGTTGTTGGAGATATTGTTAGGGTGAGAAAGGAAAAATCAGGATGTTAGAAGGATGTATATACACCAAGCTTCTGCTAACATGGTAAAATCCTAATTCTAACGGCGGAGAATGATATGAGTACAATTAAAGTAACACCAGAGCAGCTGCTGCATGTATCCAGACAGATCGAGCAGGGTAGGCAGCAGTTGGAGGGTATACGTAATGACCTGACCGCACGGATCGGATTCATCGAGTCTCAGTGGGCGGGAGCAACGCAGGAACGGTTTTTCTATGATTTTCAACAGTCACGTTCTGTACTGGATCTAGCACTGGAAAGTATGGTTAAGTCATCCCAAGATCTGTTCGCGATTGCCGAGAGATTCGAACAAGCAGATCAGGAACAGGTGAGCTTGGGAGCTGTTGCTGGACAGATTGCTGCCCATACAATGATGAACCATAATATAGGTAACACAGAAGAACAAAGACGAATGGTATATAATCCTTTGTTTGGAGTTAACATGCCTGCCAGCGAAGCAGAGGATGGGATGCCAGGGCAAAAGGAGTTTGTTAAGTATTGGGAACAGGGTGGTACCTATGAGGAAATGAGGGCTGGACCGAAGCAACCGGAGTCTAGTGGTGGAGATATATATGATGAACAGATCAATGCATTTAAGGAAGGTCATCATCCCGTAACTGGAGAATCCATACCAGCATGGCAAGCAGCAGTTTCTATAGGAGGTTTACAGACTGCTAAGCTCGTGTTGGCTTTTACTGGAACGTATAATAGGGGTTATAAGGTTCCGACTGGAGGATTGAAGTTTCCAAAGTCTAAGCTAGATAACTTGAATGGTGTAAACCCTGTGATATTTAACAGAGATACCGTTATTAGTTCTGCTACTGCTCCCAAAAAAGGTGGAGAAACCGTTGTAGGACATGCTTTGCAGAAACACGCAGGGCGAAACCCAGATATATGGGGAAGAGTTAGAGGTGGGCCTGAACAAATTAATCAAGTAGCTCAAAAGCATTTACAGGATATACTTGATGCTCCAGGTGAATTCAAGAAAATTACAAATAATAGAGGTATTACTTTCCTCGAAAAGAATTTACCTGATGGTCGCGGAGCAAGGCTTAACCAAGATGGTTCATTCAAAGGATTTATCGATCAATGATGGAGGTTGTGAATTTGGAAAGTTTAGAAATCATTTTAATTGATTTTAACAAAAATAATCTGGATCAATTCATTAAAAATGATTTGAACATTCAGGTGGATCGGATCAAAAGTTCTCACTTTTATGATAACCGTAGTGAAAACGATATTGAATTTCAGCAAATAGAGAGCCTTGAAGAGATTCTTTCTCCTAAGGGAACGGGGAATATATTATTGTCTCAGCTTAACCTGGGCCATACCTTTAACGACGTGATGATTGTATTTTCATTTGATGAGGAATCTGGAGATATTGTAATTGATTTTCCTGAAGAGGAATTGTTCAGCGGAGAAACTTCAGAGACAGCGTTAAAAGCTCAGAAGTTAATAGAGTATATTCTTGATATTAAGAACAAGTATGCAATTGAGAAGGTTAGAATCGGTTATGAACCAGCTATGGATGATGACACTTGCTTGATCGAGATTGATAAAGAAATGATGGATACGAATGTTATTGTCTCGAAAATGTTGGCTTAGAATCCTTCTGAACCAGATTTTGATGCAGAACAATTAGACATTAATAATGGCAGAAAGCCCATTTCAACTCGAATACGAGTAGTCATGGGTTATTTTTATCTCCTCGTTCCATCCCAACCACTTTACAAAATTAACCTAGCTCCTTCCATAGCAAAGGGTATAATGGCAAAAAGGGAGATTCTGACGTGAAGCTGGAAAACCTCCAAAGCAGAAAGGATGTTATACCACATGCCTACATACAACAAATTGGTGCGGGACAAGATTCCAAATATCATCACATCCAGCAGTAAGGAATGCCGCACACGCATTCTGGACCCGGAGGAATATAAGCAAGAATTAAAAACAAAGCTGAGCGAAGAATCGGAAGAATACATGAGTGCAGCGAGTGATCAGGAAGCGCTAGAAGAACTGGCCGACATGCTCGAAGTGATCCGAGCGCTGGCAGAGGTACACGGGGCGAATGCGGCGCAGCTGGATAAGCTGCGGGCTGACAAAACCGAGGAGCGCGGTGGATTCCAGGAACGGGTGTATCTGATCGATGTCGACGAAGCTTAACGTTAAACTCAACTCATTACAAATAACTTGGCTGATGAACTGATCACCCGGATGCATCATGCGTCCGGGATTATTTTGTCACTGTGAAATAACTTCCTTTGCCGGAAATAATAGTGAGTTCATCAATTCTTACATAATAGTTCCATTGAAATGGGGTATTATCTGGATAGACAATAATATATTGTGGATCTTTGAAAGAGTAACGTTGTTGCAAAGAGTAGTTTATTATTGCATTAGAAATTCCTAAGCTTACAACAAATGAAGCCGCTAGTACTAATGAAACTATTGCAATGGGTTTAACCTTTTTATAAATTAATGTGATTGCAGTGGCAAGGGCTAACAACGCAGAAATGATGAGTTCATTATTTGATCCCAAGATCGCGAAATTCTGTTCTTGGTTCGTAAAAGGATAGAACAAATTAATTCCATTACCAAGAAAGTCTATAAGAAGATGCCCGATGAATAATGTGGCCATCGTACTTATCCATGCCCAGAAGAACCGAACGTTTAAGGTTTTATAGATGATCCAGCCATATGCAGCTCCATTTAAGGGAACCATAGCAAGAGAATGTAACAATATATCACCAAAGTACTTAGTGATGTCAGGAGTGATAGCAATAATAGATCCCAAAACAATAGTGATTATATAGTCTTTAGTAAGAGATAACCGCTTATTTAGAAAAAGTAATAGAATTGTTCCGCCCGTAATCAAGTGTATAGCCATATGAAGAAACATTTGCATCGAGTTACCTCCTGAGCCTGATTCATACATTTAATTCTTTTAGTGATGGATTCTCACTTCACACAAAGTCACTTTTCCTCCCCCTCCACATAAACCATAATCGCTTGATACAAAAACCTCACAAATTCCTCATCGCCAAACTGATCAAAATAACCCACATAGCGACGATCCGTCGTATAGGCTTCTGCGATGCACCTCAGAATCTCAGCATCACAGACCATGAACTGTTCCAAGCAACTCTTCCATTCACGCACTAACGCTTGCACCTCACCAGAAGCAGGGGACAGATCCTGATGCTTCGCCAATTCCCGAAATACCTGCTCCATGTTAATCGAGAACTGCTGGTAAGCTTGTTCTTGCTCATCCGCAGACAGCTCGCTCACATTGGCTTCAAATTCCTGATATTTCTCGGTGTCTCCATATACAAACTTCGCCTCGGATTCATATTGTTCTTGAATGGACAGAATGGAAGAGTCGTCAAACAGATGAAGATGAGAGATAATCGTCCCATCCACATACTCGTCCAACTGATCGATGATGGTTTCGAGCTTTTGTTTGCGTTGAACGAGTGTGCTGCGGTGCTTTCTTAGGATATCTTTCTGTTCTTCTTTGGAGAGTTGCATCATGGCTGCAATGTCTTTTAATGAGAAATTCATTTCTTTAAACAATAGAATCATCTGCAGATTCCCCAGTGCCTCTTGATCGTAATACCGATAGCCATTGTCTTCGACTTTGCTCGGTTTTAATAGATCTGTTTTATCGTAATAATGTAATGCGCGTTTGGTGATTCCAGTGATCTGAATGATATCTTTAACGGTGAAATAGGGTGTCTTCATTCCAAAAGTCCTTTGTTTCAGCAAGGATAACACTTGCCGGAGTGATGGTTGCTTCGGTAATCGGTGTACCTGTCTTGTTCAAATAATATTGGATTAAGTGATAACCGCAGGCATAGCCGGCCGCATAGGGCATACCTACGGGTATGAAGTTTTGCAATCTTGCAAGTCCATCGCCGTATAGATAGGGATTAATCTGGTCAAAACCGGTGACATGCAACTGGTCTTTCATTTTTGGTTTAATGAAGGTGTTCAAAGTCTCCATATCCGTTTTGGCTACCCAGGGGCCTAGCAACTCTTCTCCATACAGGGATGTCGCAAAGCTCTCGGCCAGCCCCTCACTAACAATCATTTCCCCGAGCGTAATCTGTGGATCCCACTGGATATATTGATATCTCACATTATGATTGCATTCATGGGATAACACGGATTGAATACGAGGTAGAGTATACCTATTGGGGATCAGGTTCACAATAATATACCCTGGGATTCCACCATCTCCGCTGATGCCTTCGTTCATGGTGAGTGATGGACTGTTCTTATCGCCTAACAAAATCGTATATAGATATTCGGAGACAGACAGCTCAATCCCATGATCTGTAAAGGTAGATAGACTCGTACGAACGGCTTCATGACACTGTTGCCAAAATATTTCAGACGAAATCGCTGCTAACGATTCGTTAATCTCGGTCGTGATATCTGCGGGAGCGATGTTCATAAAGTTATTCATCATGATCACGTCGAAGCCGTGAGGCTCGCTTGATCGAAATGGAATCTGTTGAATGTTCCATTTGTTCATGAAAGGACTCATCATGTGCTCGCGGTATAACTCCAATTTGTCATCAGGTGCAGCCTTGATGATCTCTTTA
The DNA here is from genome assembly GCF_028771845.1 of Paenibacillus marchantiae. Classification (NCBI taxonomy): domain Bacteria; kingdom Bacillati; phylum Bacillota; class Bacilli; order Caryophanales; family Paenibacillaceae; genus Paenibacillus; species Paenibacillus marchantiae. The sequence continues at coordinate 2,229,207 of NZ_CP118270.1, forward strand.
TAGATTTTATCTGAGCGTAACGCGGTAATCTTCATCATTAATCTCTCCTTTAGGTGAACTTGAGCCCATTATCAAGTATGACCTTACGTAACAGTCAAGGAGGAATTTGCGATACGTTTAAGTGCATTAATCGATCCGATTCTAAGATAAGTTGTAAAAAAAATTGGCTGCAATCCAGATATCTATGGAGAAAAAAACCAAAGTTTTTGAACGTTTATAATCGCCTCACACACGTTATCCACGTTTCATTAATCCCCAAACCACATATATGAACAACGCAGCCAATAGAAACGCAGGTACGATAATGGGTTGTGCCAGGTTGCCAACGGACATTGACGTGACCTGTGAACCCACCAAACTGACCGCACCAACCCCAACAAACAAAGCGACATTCCATAAGGCAAAAGGGAGTAATCTTCTTACATTACTTCGATTCCGCGTAATCATCATGATCATCACGAGTATGAAAAGAATCAGAAACAGCGATTCAGTGATTGACGTCCATCTTCCCAGTTGACTCATTGACTCGATCGCTTGGTCGCTTATGGAACCACCGGAAGTCCACTGTTGTGATTGAGCTATCCGATCCGATTCCAAGGAAACATAAATGCCATAAAATAAAATCATTAGTACGAGATACATAAGCATCGCTACGTTTATACGACGTTTATCTGGTTGTTTGTTTAAAATAACGTTCATAGATTCACCTCTTAACCTGAATAGTGGGTTATCTCATGAAAATAACATTGAAACCGATCTGACACCAAAAATGGATATCTTTGTAGTATAATCCATTTGGTTCTGGATCGAAACCATGCACGAAGGAGGAGTGCTATGAAAAAGAAAATGTTCTTTTTGCTACTAGTTATAGTACTCGTTACTTCAGCGGTAATTATGATATGGTTTTCTAGGTTAGAACCTCCCGCATATCAGGTGGAAAATGATAACGATACCAACTCTTCAGGCTTGTATAACAAGGCATCTTCATTACCCAATATCATTGAAATCACGAATGAAGAAGCAACCCTGCAATTACCTCTTAACGACGTCCCAGAGTATAGGCGCTACCTGATGAACGAACAGGACTTCCAAACTGAAATAGATCGTACACATGTGGAAGTATTGGAGGTGCCTTCTTCGGAAACATATTCAATGCTGAAGTATGGCTGTGGAAACAAAGCTTGCTATACCCTTTTGGTGAAAACTGATGATAGAGGGACGCATAGCTTGCCGATGCCTGAGGGCATTTTACAAGATTATAAACTTTCCTCTGACTATCAGCAGGTGTTAATTCGATATGCTTATGATGAAGGCGGTCTGGTTAAGAGACAAATCCTTGTTGCCGTGGATCTCAAAAAATTAGAAATCATCCCATATACATCAACTGATTTGGAAGAAGCTTTCATGTTGAAACCAACCTGGCCCATCATCTCTTATGAATGGATGGACAATAACCATTTCACGATTGAAACAGCAGCATTAGAAACAAGTGAATATAACGTAATTAAGGATTGGTTTGATTCCAATGATCGTGAAACGAGGAAGGTAACCATTCGGTTAAATTCATTGGATTAATTTTTGTTAATCAGAAACAAATTCAAAATTGAAATTAATCGGATCTTCTGAGGATGAACAGGTAAAACTTTATGCAATTAAAGAAACTGAAGATGCAATTGAAAGAGTAACTCTAGATATAAATGGGCGCGCAAAAGATTTTGATTGGAGCATTTCTCATCATTCGGGAACGAAGCCGCAGTTATTTTATACCGATCTTACCGGTGATGGTAAGGAAGAGGCTGTAATAATCATTCAGACTGGTCGAGGGACAGGCTTGGATAACTATGAAATTCATGTCGTTAACTCCGATAACTTATCTGAAATTAAAGTACAGCGTTATGAGGATATTGTTGCTGAGCATATTGAATCGCGTATATCTAAAAATGATGATGGTACATTAGCTATTACAGTGATTTCACAAGGGCAAGTAGATAATTTCAATTATGATTTCGATCCAGCACCAGACTATAATCAAGATGAGCTTGCTTTCGGTGGTGTTGTTATTTATACATTGTATAATCACAAAATTAAATTAAGTCTTCCAGGCTCTATTGGTATATCTCCTACATATGTGTGTGACTTCAATATCACGTATACCTTCGATAAAGTCGACAATGAATTTATTATTAATCAGATTAAATTTAAACCTATTAAATAAGATAAAATGTCTTCAAAAAACGCTTACAAACTTTCAATTCTACCCTACCTTTTACGAAACGAAGCTGAGATAATGGGAGAGTAAAGGGGCATAAATTGTTCCCCGTATTGTTCATCATTTACGTCAAAAGAATAAATGCTGCATATCCATAGGAGGATTATCAATGACTACACAACCACTGGAACTGATCCAATCCACTTCAGGCCAAGCGTTGCTTGTCCAAATGTACGGTCAGCAACAACTAGAAGAACAGACAGCACGTTACACAAAGCTCAATGAATCATTCGAACAGTATTTTGGCGTACAAGAGGGCAGCAAATTGTTCAGCGCGGCTGGACGTAGCGAAATTGGGGGCAACCACACGGATCATAACCATGGTAAGGTGCTGGCGGGCAGTATTACGCTGGATACGATAGCGGTGGCTGCGCCAACGACGGATTCGGTAATTACCTTTTATTCAGAAGGCTATGAACAGAAATATGTAATCGATCTCACAGATTTGGCACCGAAGGCTGAGGACGACGGCACTACGGCGTTGATCCGTGGTATGGCTGCGGGATTTGGGCAGTTCGGATACAAAGTGGGCGGCTTCCAGGCGTACATCTCCAGTAACGTGTTCTCGGCGTCCGGGCTGAGCTCGTCGGCATCGTTCGAGATGCTGATTTGTACGATTCTGAATCATTTCTACAATGATGGATCACTGGATGTGGTGGTTATGTCCAAGATTGGTCAGTATGCGGAGAACAACTATTGGAATAAACCATCCGGTCTGCTGGATCAGATGGCTTGTGCCTACGGTGGGCTGATTGCGATTGATTTTGAGAATCCGGCCGAGCCTGTAATTGAGCCTGTACAATGGGATTTCCAACAAAACGGCTACTCATTGGTCATTGTAAACACAGGTGGGAATCACGCGGATCTGACTGAGGACTATGCTGCAGTTCCTTATGAGATGAGAGCGGTTGCTAAAGCGCTGGGCAGCGAGTATGTCCGAGAAATTACGGCCGAGGCGATGTATGCCAATCTCAAACAGGTACGTGAAGCAGCGGGGGATCGTGCGGTACTGCGTGCGCTGCATTTCTTGGAGGAAAACAATCGGGTGGACGGTCAGGTACAGGCCTTGAGGGAAGGGCGTTTTGCTGATTTCCTGAATCTGATTACGGCATCCGGGAATTCTTCCTGGAAGTGGCTCCAGAATGTATACCAGAGCGGCTCGGTGAAGGAACAGGAGATTGGTATCGCACTGGCGTTAACTGAAAATTATCTACAAAAGCTGGGTGATGGCGCTTGCCGTATTCACGGCGGTGGATTTGCAGGGGTCATTCTGACGATTCTTCCCAACGAAAAGGTTGAGGAGTATATGTCCTGGATGCACGGTATGCTGAATACGCCAATTATTGTGGTTAATGTACGTGCGCAGGGTGCGGTATGTTTGAACACATTAATCGAAAACGTGGGTTAATCTTGTCGGTGTAACACACTGCGATGTTTAACCTGTATAAGTAGTATTAAACAGTACATTATAGCGGTTCTCCAGATTGACGCTAGTCATGGAGGAGGATCGCTTTTTGTTGTCTACATTAGGAGAGATAGCTCGCTCTCGACTTTTTCTGAGGGAACGGTCCGTTATTAATAACTTCAGATCAGGAGTTGGCGAAGATGATTGTGGAACGTGAGCAATCTTAAGTTCAGTTCTCTATATAATTCCAAACTTTGGACGTGTTTCCGTGTTAATTAGGTAAGGGAGGGGATGCAGAATGACGACAACCACACTGGCTGAGCAGGAAGAGGCGCGTTTGTATGACGAGTTGCGACGTACGCTGGAAGAAGTGGAAGAAGGAAAGCAGCGGCAGAAAATGTTGAAGCGTATGATCAGGCAACTCAAGTTTGCCAAATGGCGGAAAGAAAGATTTCACTGGTTTGATCAATACTTCCTGAATGTAAGGCCAGTAACACTTTGGATCATGTTAGCCACTGGGGCGCTTATGCCAGTAATGTTGTTCAGCATTTTTATATGGGTATCCTTGTGGGTGGAATGAACAATGGAATATTAGGGTAAATACCTTTGAATGATTAGCATGTTAAAGTGAGGGCAGTGGGTATGGAGGAATTATGTGTACATTCACTGCCTAATAACTTCATTAGGCCAAAGATGCACTATAATGATTCTACTTCTTTTGGTATAAGTTCACATATATAGGGGGTGAATAATATTTTTAAAAAGCTTAAATGTTTATCTATGATATCTATACTTCTATTACTTATCCTTGGAGGATGCAATTCTATGCCCAATCAAAACAAAATCATTGAACAGGCCACAGAAATTGGTCAACAGTATTTCATAGATCAATACAATACGGAAGTTGAGTTTACAGATCATAAGTTCATGCCAAAAGATCTTAGTCACAATGTTAGTCTAAGCGGACATGTCAAAGAAGACAAAGAAACGGAAATCTCTATTCTTATTGATTATGATACGTTTGAATTCCAAACAGCCATTGTCCCCAAAGAACTGCTTAAACAAAAGAAAAAATAAATTCTAAACAATATCTTACTTCTTAGTGAGAAATGAATCGATTTATTTAAGAGGTTTGATATGATCAGGCACTGAACCTGTTTTGACTTCATAGGTATCATAATCCACCATAGCGAATACTTCTTGATCTTTGTTGCCTTTCACATATCCCGTCAATGATACCGTTTGAGATAAGTCAGCCGGAATGAATTTATGATTTGTGAATTCTACATCAATTCCATAGTTTTCTTTAAAGTAAGTGAGACTTGCTTCTTCGGCTTTTTGAAGGATGTCTTTTTGTTCACTTGACATACATCCGCTTAATACGATGAAAGCAAAAATGAACCATATAAACAAGAACGCTAATGTAAGATATTTTCTATTAGGAATATTCACTTCATTACTCCTTGCCGTACCAATGAAATGTGATGTATTATTTCTTGTCCGTTCCTTCAGGGAGAGAAAGCGTTTCTACCTTCAGAGGATCGTATTTTACAAGTACAAATACTTTTTGGTCATCGTCTCCCTTGACATGGCCATGTATTCCTACAGATTTATCGAGATCAACTGGTGAAAACTTATGATCAGTAAAATCAACCTCCAACCCATAATTATCCAATAAGTATTTATGGGCAAACTGCTCTGCATCAGCAAGAATTTCTTTCTCTTGAGTAGACATACACCCTCCTAGAATAGTAAAAATTAGTCCCAAGGTTAAAAAGAAAAGTAATCTTTTTTTCAAATCATTAGCACCTCGGCTTTCATATGATGGTATAAATATACTATAGACACTTAATTTAAACCAGATTACATATAAGAATAAAAATGCATTGAATTAGGAGGTTGGTTATGCAGGATTACATCAGTGATGAACTATATCATAAAATATCGACAATTGCTTACCAAAATGACATTTCTGTGGGTACCGTTATCTCGGAAGATGCTAAATATAAAGATTGGAAAGCAGTTGAACCAGAAGGAGCCACGCTGCATAAAAAATATTCGGGCTTCGATTCAATTATCTTTCGAAATGAAGAAACAAATCAAGTTATCATCGGTTATAGAGGTACTGAACCTGAAGGTATTATTGGAAAAGCAGCTGATATTGAGACAGATGCCTTCGATGTCGTAGGTGGCAGAACCAGAAGGCTTGAAGATGCGATAACCGATCCAGAACGTCATAATATATTTAAAAATAGTCCCTTCAAGCTTATGAAGGATAACATGGATTGGGAAAATAATCAGTTTCACCAAGCTGAGGAATTGTATGAGGCGGTGAAGGAGGCGTACCCTGATTCAGACATTTCATTGACGGGTCATTCCCTGGGTGGCGGTTTAGCTCAATATGTAGCTGCTCGTCAGGATGTGTCTGGGATGACGTATAGTGCTCCTAGTGTAACGAATCTCCTGGATGATGTCAGTTTGTCCAAGGTGAATGAGGGTCATTTTGATAACAAAATGGTTAACGTGGTTCATCCCAATGATTCTGTAGGGGCTGGGGGAATAAGTGAATATGACAGGCACGTAGGAAGTACCGTGTATAAGGGTCAGGACTTTGACACCGCTAATGCGATGTATCAGAATTGGAAATTTCAGTTTCAGTTAAAGGTTCCTTTTCAGCCTCTGGGTGCAGGCTCGCCCATGTTAGTTCATGACGTAAGAATAGGTGTGGATCTGGACAAGCTTCATGTTGGTGATATTATAAGATTTTTTGATTCATTCTCGAAGGACGAAGGCAAAGGGTATCATTCCATGGATCAATATGAGTTTGATGAGAATGGAAATCTAAAAGGACCACTAATAGACCGGAACACTGGTGAAACCATTGATATTTCTCCTAGGTGGACGGCCCATCAGGAGGCATTAGCCACCTTCTCCAATTTGATGGCAGGTATTGTTCCTCCGTTGATCGCAGCAGCTACAGGAATTGTTAGTGGTAAAGGCGGGGGCAAGATTCAATTAACAACGGAAGAGTTAGCGCAGGCTGCTAGGGAGATGAGGCTAAGTTTAAGTGGCTTCTCGAATGATGCCCAGGCTTCGATTCAGATGTTTCAGACACATATATCTACCAGCGAAAGTCAGTCCTTTACACCCATCGCCTATAACGCAACAGCAACGTTACAAGCAATCAATCGTTGGTATCAGGAATCCATCAGCGAAATTGCTGAATATATTGAACGTAAAAGAGAAGATTTTGTAATCGCAGACCAACACTAATGCATTTCTACATAGAAGGACTAACAGGAGGAAATGAGAAATGGGCAGAATATCCGTATCCTTGTCTGATTTAAGAAGGGCTGTTCAGCAATGTGAGCAGTTGCAGCAACGGCTCATGCAGCAGGAACAGAAAATGCGCTCCATTCATGGCCGATTGAAGCAAGACTGGATCGGTACATCTGCAACAGAGCTGACACATAAGATGCAGTCATTTATGGATGGGGCATCTGCAAAGCTGAATGAACTCGAAGCTCATAAAGAAGAACTGATGCGATATATTCGTAAAATGGAGGAAGCGGACAGAGAAGATCGCAGGGATCGCAGCAGGGTAGAGTAATACCTCTTTACAAGAAAATAGTTAGATAGGAATGAACCTTCCCACCTAACTATTATGGTTTGTTTTTTAAACAGTGGAGCAATGCTATCTGAGTTGCCGATACTGATTAATGTGTAGCTGACTTCGCCTTGTTCAAAGTCTGAATCTTTTCTTGCATGTACTGGTGGTAATCGCGAAAACTGCTGATGTGGTGCAAGGAATCGGAATTTTCAGACTGGATCTTAATTTTACCGTCCTGAGGCAGTTTTTTCATCTCAGCAACCACTTCCTTCGAGCCTTGAATATCTCCAGCCATCTCCTGAATTCGTTGTAACAGCGTTGGATGGCCCTCATGTTGCAGCATTTCAGCGAGCGGTCTCATTTCCTCCAGCTTCTGGGTGGATCGTTCAAGGGTGGTCATTACTTTGTCTTCATCCATGCTCGCATTCAGCGAAACCATACGATGAATATGATCCTTTTCCATCCGTTCCAACGCTTCCAGGTGGGAAGCCTCCAGTCGTTTGGGATCGTTCCAACTCTCGGTTTGAACGGTCTCCTTCTGCTCCGAAGCATGGTTCATATTGGCATTGCCACATCCCCATAACAGAGTCGAGCAAGTTAACACCGTTCCAACGGCGATAATGCTTTTTAACCTCATGTTGTCACTCCTTCAATAATTTCCTGAAGGTAGTATGAGCTATAATATCCATAATCATGCTTATATTCTTCATTTCTTTCCCAGAAATAAGCATATCTCTGATCAGACTGGTAAGAACGTCCTATAAGCACTCCATATATTTAGCTCATTGAGATTGAAAGAAAAAAGATTGGGAGGTTTTCTCCCAATCTTATATAACGAAGTGTAAATATATCGGTGTATTTCTTTGCAGATTTTTCTCAGGAAGAAGGTACTTCCTTTTTCGGATTTCGGCTATCTATAAACCAGCCTGGTCCTTCTACACTGAGAACCTCCTTTGTATCATAATTATAGGAAACGGTAATACGTTCATCCTCATGTCCTGGAACATGACCGTAAAGGTATAGGCGTGAATGGATGGAAGGGTCGTCAATATCATGACTTGTTACAATAAAGTCCGCATTGTAGTACTTCTTTATGTACTGAACACTTATTGGTGTAGCTGTTTCTAAAATATTTTGCTTATCTGAGGTAGACATACTTGAACATCCTCCTAATAAAAATAAAAAAATAAGTAAGATCAGAGCTACAGGTTTTATTTTCATAGGGCATTAATTCTCCTTTTATGGAAATAAACTCTAAAGACACTTTAGTGCATATTATGGAAGGCTGCAAGATTGGAAGGGAGAGTCTGCAGTAAACTTGTCTGCAAAAATGTCGACTTTTCTTGAAGGGACTACATCCAAATTAGCAGAGTTAGAAGAACACAAAGAGCAATTAAAACGATATATAAGGAAGATGGAAGAAGCAGACCACGAAGATCGGCGTAAAGCGCCGTCTCCTTATTAATCAGTGCACTTGCCGAGCAAGGAGGTATTATGTTTATCTACCACAATCCGATCTGGCGATGGACCATTAATCTTTTGTATCCTGCCATTATCTTTGTCTTCCAGAGCTGGGGGCCAATATTAGATTCTTGGACTGTTCCAATTGTATTTGTCGCGTTGTTCTGTTTTCTGTGGAGTGATGTAAAGGATATGTTCATCTCGACTGGACTGACCTGGTTGGTTGCCATCCCGTGCTGGTGGTACTTCATTGAGCTTCCCAAACCATCGTTTGGTGCAGAGAATTTTGCCGCTCATCTGGTGATGATTGTGCCGCTTTTTATATTTGTGGTGCTACTGCCACAGACCCTGATTTTGACCACACGTATGCGAATAATGGAGTACTATAGGCAGAATGGAAAATAGTCTGATAGACGGTCGCTGCATAGGGTAAATACGATAATTTAACATCATTAATGACTTCCTAACCTGTATGGTTGGAGGTCTTTTTATTAATCAGTAAGGAATAAACTATTTATATTTCCATATCCATCCTGTAAAATCTTCTGATAAGGTTATTCAAGTTGGGAGATTACGTTCAGGCAATCAGGAGGGCATATGAGCAAGAGAAAAAATGAGAAGTTATACAATTATTTATTATTATTTTTGATTTTATATGGAGTTACTTTGTTTATTTGGCCTATGGCTCTTTTTGGACTTGGTATGTCCTTATCGGCACCGTATCCACACACATATGATACTTCCCGTGATCTAATGGGTAAAATTCTTTTCACCTATCCTTTGGGTGTATTATTCGCGATTTTTTATTGTGGGATTAGTTACGAGAACGGGCGATATAAAGCCCCTTACTGGGTCGTTCATGTTCCATTACTTTGGCCTGTTTCATGGATCGTAGTTGAATATTTAGGATTAAAATTTAGCTTTTAAAGAAAAGAAAGGTTGCATTTGCATACATCCCTGGACAACGAAGATTAGATGATCTGACGAATGTTATGAAACGTTTCAACCCCTACACAAAATAATTGCAGCATCAACCAAAAAATCCCCTTATCCGTTTCATACGGTAGGGGATTTTCTGTGGCTACACTTTCCTACGGAATTTTCCCGTATATGGAATGGTAATATGAATGTCCAGCTTCTGAATGGAATCTTCCGTCAGGATCATCTTTGTACCGTTGTTGGACAGCTTGCGCCACAGGCTTGGATTTTTGCGATAAACCTTCTCCTGAAGTCCATAGACATCGACCCCACGTTTCAGACCTTCACGATACGTTTGCAAGATTTGCTCCCGCAATGTCTTCTCGCTGAATCGGACCATCTCGTCATAGGAAACAGGGCTGAGATATTCATACAAGGCGGTCAGGTATTTGGCATCGATGTTGAAATGAACCTCATTCCCACGAATGACGGGTACAATTTTGACGTTGGGCAAACCAACGCTGAGCGCGCCATAGATGGTTCCTTCGTTTTCAATGATCAATGGCGCACGCCGCATATCCTTAAGTAACCAGTGAAATCCAGGAAGCTTGCTATGGGGCAAATATTCAAAGTCATCCCCGGTTCTTTCAAAAAAAGCACCGTCAATCATAAACAGCTCATAATTCTTTTTGTTCTGCGACCAGTGCTCCTTGTTCAAGGTGATGCAAGGCAGATAAGTTGTCGTGGACGCATTGTTATGGGTGGCAATGAGTTTGAAACTGAGCACCGGAGGAAACAGCGATTCTTCCAGGAACGAGGGAAGAGGGTTATGCAGAATGCTATCCAGCGGCGACAAATTGTATATGGACGTGGCACTCAGAATATTTTCCAGTGGATCGCGAGTGCCGTATACCCAGGTTGTGTAACGTGATTCCGGAAAACGTCCAAGCATGTCAAACACTTCCTTAATATGCTTGCTTGTCAGGATACTTTCGGCCATGACAATGGCCGTCACATGGCCCCAGGCGATATGCAGCTGGGAACTTCGGAACAGTTCGTTTACCGCCAGATTCAATGTTTTCCCCGAAGCATGTCCAACCCATACAGGTGGAGCTTCCGCAGTTTTGGTTGAACTTTCGCTTTTGGCTACACTGGTAAAGTCCATGCTCTGAACATACATATGGTACAACCCGTCTTTGTAATCGATCCCGATCGCTTTGGCATAATCCACCTGTTGGATCTCATATGCACTCCAGCACCCGCTGGTCACGAAACAAAGAGAGAGACTTAGCAGCCCTAGCAACCATCGTTGTATAAGCCGCTTCATCGCTCATTCCCTTCTTTACGCGGCTCCTGCGTTTCCAGATAGACAGGTCTACGTTTCATCCATCCTTTCGGAAGTTTGAACAAGGAGGCGAGTGCCTGTTTGAAATTAAGCGGACTGAGCGGCGTCAGATAAGGAATGCCGAACGATTTCAGATCGGTCAGATAGATCAGGAACAGGATAATGGACAGAATGAACCCGTATATGCCAAGGGATGCCCCCAATACAAAACAGAAAAAACGCAGAATCAGAACAGAACTGGTCATGACCTGATTCACAATCGTTGCGCCGGCCACTACGGTTACGGCAATGACGACAATCATGAGCGGGGAAACCATGCCTGCACGGATGGCCGAATCCCCAATAATCAATCCTCCAACAACGGTCAGCGTCTGACCAATGGCGCTGGGAAGCCTCACTCCTGCTTCCCGGAACAGCTCCATCAGAAGCATAATGAGAAACATTTCCACACCAGACTCCATAGGTAGACCCATACGCCCAACCGAGATCGTAGCTACAAGCGGAAAGGGTAGCTGGTCCATGTGAAAAGAAGTCAGCGCAATATAGAAACCAGGCAAGAATACGGTTATTAATAGCCCGATAAAACGCAGCATGCGGCCCACATTCACCGGAAGAAACGGGAAGCTGGCATCCTCGGGTGATTTGAGAAGCAGAAACAAATTAACGGGTCCGATGATGACACTGGGATTGCCATCCACGATAATGACGAAACGACCGTTCAGCAGACATTCCGCCGCAAAATCAGGTCTGCCCGTGTAATGGGTTACCGGAAACAATGTGACTTTGGAAGGGGACAATAATTCCTCCAATTCATTAGCGGTCATAATGCGCTCGATGTCGATTTTGCGCAGCTGATTCTTGACATCATCAATCAGTTCGGGATTGGCAATGTCCTTAATATACATCAGGGCGACTTTGGTCACGGAGCGAGAACCGATTAATTCAATGTTACAGGCTAATTCAGCCGTACGCAGGCGTGTACGAATTAATGCAATATTGACTGAAAGTCGTTCGATAAAGCCATCTCGTGATCCGCGGATCGATACTTCAGTGGTGGATTCATCCGGCGACCGTGTAGGTATGTTGGATATATCCATACTCCACATCTTCTGGATGGAAGGAATGCAGATGAGCATATGTCCCTCAAACACCCGCAGGGACATGAGTTCCTTTCCCAGTGGGTTGTTCTGTATGTCTATACTTGTCCATTGCAAGGTAATGGACTTCTCAATATCCGATGCACGAACAAAGTGAGTACTCTCGTACGTTCGCGTCAATTCGGGAAGAATAATATCATATATGGATTTGCTGTCGACCATACCGCTGCAATACACAATGACAATCTGCTGCGGAGACTCCCCAATCATATGGCTGCTGATGATCACATCGTCTGAACCTGCAAAAAACGTCGTCAGATTATGCTCATTGATTCGGAATGGTTCAGCCAGATGGGGGTTCTTCTTTGGTGTGGTTGTGAGCGGCATGAGCGGGAGCCTCCTTATCTTTTTTGTGTATGAATGCGGCGAGGGTCAACAGGACTGTAACCGTGGATACATAAGCGAGCATCACGGGAAATTGAATATGGTTTACATAATAGTCAACGTAATCAATTCTCCACCACTGTACAGCTATGGCGCACATAATGAAGGTGACGATTAGGACGGCAACATACCTTTTCTTGGGTCTGCGAAAATCGAGCAGATCGACGATAAGATAGATGGAGATCGCCACTCTGGCAAATGAACCACTTAGCCATTGATAGATGGACAGGAAATCCACGTGCTGGAGCAATTTCCCGATATTCACCAGCTTCCATTGCTCATAGGGACTATTTCGCTGTTTTGCTGCTTCCTCCGGACCGAACTCAACGATGGCTCCCAGCGTTGGACCAATCGCCATACTGAGCATGAATAACCCGAGCAGCAGAAGATGCCACCAGCGAATTTTACTTTTGATATCGTGTTGGAACAGCATCAAGATCCAGATTTCCATCAGTCCAGCAAGCGAATAGATCATGCCCCTTAGGACGGGGCCGGAACCATATTCCATGATGGGAAACAACTGACCATAGTCTTTATATTTCATGTTGGCGGACATCACGAAATATCCAAGCAGGATCACGAACGGAAGCAGAAGACTTGAAGTCATGGCAATGGAACGGATACCTTTGGCAGCCGCCCAGGCAGCAACCAGTGCTCCCACGCCTGCGAGCACATAGGGTGGGGTGAATTGCAGATAGGTGGATACCGTCCAGTTTGTTGTTTCATATAAGGTATGTGATCCAAGTGCAAGCAGCATGAGTGAGGCAGTGATACGGAAAATCCATGAAGGAATTGCGCCAAATTCCCGCGTGATCCAGTCCGTCAAACGCTGTCCGCGTACCCGCCGGATAATAACGAACATCATACATAGAAATAACAAAAAGAAGGGAGCAGCAGCGACTACCGATAGCCAGCCATCTCTGCCTGCATAATCCAGAATTGCTGGAATGGACAGAACATGGCACACGAGGCCTGCACTTAACAAAATGATGGGAAAGGACAGCCATATCGTGATTTCTCCCTTTTCACGGCTCATGGGAATCCTCCTTTCCGTTCAAGGAAGTTTCCGTTAGGTTGTACAGGAAATGGATTTTCGATTCCTATTTTATTTTTTTGAACAATAGAAGACGAAACAAGATAGACGGAAGAGACAGAAAGCATTAACATACAGATATAGCAAGTTTAGAAGACAAGCTCCAAACGAAGTATAGAGAAATAGGAGGAAACCTACGATGACAAATACAACGAAGGCACCTGGAGAGACGAAAGTTGGCTTTATCGGTACAGGCGTTATGGGCAAAAGCATGGCAGGGCACATCCAGCAGGCAGGCTATCCGCTGCATGTCTATACGCGCACGGCCGCCAAAGCGGAAGCGTTGGTGAAGGAAGGTGCCGTATGGCATGACACACCAGGCAAACTGGCAGCCGAGTGTGATGTCATCATCACGATGGTGGGGTATCCGAAGGATGTCGAGGAGATTTATCTTGGTGAGGATGGTCTCGTGGCAAACGCCAAACTGGGCTCGTACCTGATTGATATGACCACATCCAGTCCACTGCTGGCTGAACGGATCTATGAAGCCGCGGAGGCTAATGGACTGCATGCATTGGATGCACCGGTTTCCGGTGGGGATATCGGTGCACGGGATGCCAAACTGTCCATTATGGTAGGTGGTAGTACGGAGGCCTTTGAAGCGGTTCGTCCGTTGTTCGAGCAAATGGGCACCAATATTGTGCTGCAAGGCAAGGCCGGAGCAGGACAGCATACCAAAATGTGCAACCAGATCGCCATTGCTTCAGGCATGATGGGTGTTTGCGAGGCACTCGCTTATGCCAAGACATCCGGTCTGGACGCGGAGAATGTGCTGAAAAGCATCGCTACCGGTGCAGCCGGAAGCTGGTCGCTTAGCAATCTCGGTCCGCGCATGATCGCAGGCGATTATAAGCCTGGATTCTATGTGAAACATTTTATCAAAGACATGGGTATCGCTCTCGAATCTGCCAAAGCCATGGGTATGAAGACGCCAGGGCTGGCCTTGGCTGAATCCTTGTATCAGGAAATATCCAGCAACGGTCTGGATGAGAAGGGTACACAGGTGCTTTACACATATTATTTACAGGCTTAATCCTCACAACCAAGACAACAGCGTGTTCTTTTTCTTCAATAGAAAGGAATACGCTGTTTTTATAAAAATTCTCCTTCCCGTATGCGTCTAAAGTCACAGTATTGGTTAAATATTGGTATATACTTTAGTTGAACAATGGATTTTTGGTCCTCTTCCCTTTATTTTTGCCCCTCTTTATCCGACATAAGTAATAGAAGTATACATAATGGATGTGCGAAACCCACACTACATAGAACGGAGCTTGCCCATGTTCAAAAAAATCCTGTCTCTGTTCAAGTCACAGCCAGAGCTCGCGAACCAGATCACAGCTTCCGCTTCATCTTTACCGTCAACGGCCCCCATTCCCACGCGTATGGTCCGCAGTAGACGCAAAAAAACGAAATCAGATGGAGATTGGACCCGTCAGCCAGAGGAACCAAGCACTGCCCAGCAGCTGCATGCTCTTCCGGGTGAATACAAAGTGCTGAACGACTTGCTTGTTGCCAATACCAAGTCCCGCTCGGGTTACTCATCGATTGATCATGTCGTCATCGGTCCGCGGGGAATATTCGTGATTGAGACACGAAACCTGACGACGGGTGAGATTCGTGGCGGCCGAAGAGAGGCCAACTGGACAGTCAGCAGCAGCCGAATCAAGATGTACAACCCATTGATGCAACACCGAGGGCATGTGGAGGCCATTCAGGCACACCTCGGCGATTATAAAAGGGTTCGTCTCGTCTCCATGGTGACCTTCACCAATCGCTGCCGGATCAGTGTTGATCCCGCTGTGAGATATGTCAATTCGGATGAACTGATTATCTATGATCATGAATTGGTGGAGACCATTCTGCGCAAAACGGAAAGGCTTGAGACCGAAGTCCCCGAAACGTTGTATAAAGAACAGGATATTCAGGCGATCTACAACATGCTGTCCGCAGTCAATTCCACGGATCCCCAGATTCGGGCTGATCATATGGAGAAGGCGAAAGGCATTAAATAAGAGGAATCTGAATCTGTGGCAACATCCATGCGCGATGAATTGAAACGAATAATGCAACATAGCCAGTCAGACTTATCAACACGGTTGTCCTTCATGGATGACCGTGTTTTTTTGTTCTCTCCGTAAGTGAGAATAGGACAGGCAGAAATGTAGCATGAGCATGAGCATGCAGGCACATTGTCTTATACACCCAGTATTTAACTTATGATAAAATAAAGACCAGATTTCATAGTGATCTATCTATGTTATCCGAAAGGATATTTATGGAGTGAACTGTTCATGGATTGAAGTAGAGGTGGATGTAATACAGGTACATACAGAAGATAAGGGGAAGATTATACGATATGAGATGGAATCATAGAATCAAAATGTTTACGGCCATTTTCAGCTTGGTTGCCGTTCTGACCGCATGTGGCGGTGGGGCGAAGGAAGCAACAACGAAGGAGCCATTCCAGGATGCTGGTACAGTAGCAACAGCGACCAATAGCTCGGACACATCGACGGCTGACTCGTCGGCTGCAGATACGAATGCTGAAGACTCTGCGGACACCTCCTCAACTTCCGATACAACAGGGGCTTCATCTGAAGAAGGCAAGATCGGAGTGGACTCTACACTGGAGGAATTGAAGCAGAAGTATGCGGACAAGCTTGGCTATATCCGTGTGCCGCTTAATGATCATCCGGTACGCAGGGTAAGTGAAGAAGGCTCCAAAAATATTAATATCGCCAACTATAGTGATGCGGTAGTGAATATGAACACAGGTATTCCAATCCATTCCGATTCACAGCGTTTGATCGATGATGCCTTTCCTTTTTTCACAACCGTTCAGGCACCAGAAGTGTCCTATGTATCATGGGAAGAAGCAACCAATCTGGAGCGTGCCATGGTAAAGACGTTGTTTATCTCTC
This sequence comes from Paenibacillus marchantiae, assembly GCF_028771845.1. Taxonomy (NCBI): domain Bacteria; kingdom Bacillati; phylum Bacillota; class Bacilli; order Caryophanales; family Paenibacillaceae; genus Paenibacillus; species Paenibacillus marchantiae. The sequence goes on from NZ_CP118270.1 coordinate 2,245,773, forward strand.
GTCAGGCGCTGCTACTTACGGAGGATGCCATGAAGAACAAGGATTACACCAGTCAGTCCTTTACGGACTCGATGGAATTTTTCAAGAATGCAGCGGAGTTCGACTCCATGGCACCTGTCGCGCAGCATACGTATGACATCACTTTAACGAAACTTTACGATAAAGCCCGCGAGTCGTGGGCCAAACTGGCTGCAATAGATCCGGAACAGGACGAAGCTGCATTTGCCGAGAAGTATACGGAAGCCAGAACAGAAGCGAATAACGTGATGGGGCTGCTAAACATTTTGCTGTCCACCAATGAAGAAGAACGTTTGGAACAGACGTACGGCAAATAAATGTGATCTGTCGTTGTAAGAGTAAGTTTGCTGTAACTGGAACATTTCAATCGAAAACAAAATCATCGCACCTGGGCAGTCTGCCCAGGTTTTTTTGTTGCAGATGCATGTTCTCTCACCGCCTATTTCAGGTTAATAATCAGAAGGAAAGAAGATATTAGCGATTTGAAGGTTCAAAATGCGATATAATAAGCGTATTGGATACGTGAAATTTTACATAGAGTTATGGAAAGAGACTAACGGAGCTGGCTGCGTGAACATACCAAATCGTCACGAAGATTAAACGCTCTGGGCCGGAGGAATGGTTATGATCAAGCTGTTGTACTACTTGAAGAAGTATCGAGTCGCCGCCATCGCAGCACTGGTCATGATGCTGATTGAATTGACGGTTGAATTGGCTCAACCCTATTTGATCTCGAAGATCATTGATAACGGTATCCAGCAAGGAGATCTGTCAGTGGTTTGGCTATGGGGTGGGGTGCTTGTGGGCAGTGCCGTCGTGGCGTTTGTCGCGGGTATTGCGAGTTCTTTTTTTGCGTCACATGCGAGTCTCGGCTTCGGTTACGATCTGCGGGAGAAGCTGTATGATAAAGTGCAAGCGTTCTCTTATGCGGTGTTTAACCGTTTTGCCACATCATCCCTGATTACCCGATTGACCGGGGACGTTACACAGGTGCAGGATACGGTGTTTATGAGTCTGCGATTCATGACACGTGTGCCGCTGGTGGTGATTGGGAGCATGATTATGGCGGTTGTGGTAAATCCGAAGCTGGGTCTGCTGCTCGTTGTGATGGTGCCTGTGCTGCTCGTGTTTGTCATCTGGATGATCAAAAAGGCAGCGCTGCTGTTCCGCAATGTGCAGCGCAGACTGGATGCCGTCAACGGAGTCATCCAGGAAAATCTGGCAGGCATTCGGCTAATCCGTGTCTTCGTCCGGATGGGCCACGAGATTGAACGCTTTGCCGGATATAGCGGCAAGCTGATGAAGGGCACGATCTCCGCGCTGCGCTTGACGGAGACGACGATGCCATTCATGCTGCTCATGATGAATGGTTGTATCATCGCCGTACTATGGTTTGGACGACGTGACATCACTACCGGAAGTGCAACCGTGGGTGAAGTCGTCGCAGTTATTAACTATCTGCTTCGCACCATTGGCGCCATGTCTGCACTGTCCTGGATTCTGGTTACCTTCTCCAGAGCGAGTGCTTCGGCACAGCGGCTTAACGAAGTTTTTGACACGGAGGAAGTTTCGGAATCAGCACAAACATTGAATACAGATCGTTCTGCACAAGCTATGAAAGGGAATCCTGTTATCCAGGGTGCAGTTGATTTTCAGGGTGTAGGATTCAGCTATCCAGGCAGTGAAATTACCGTGCTGGAAGACATTACGTTCTCAGCCAAACGAGGCGAGCGTATCGCCATCATGGGAGCGACAGGCTCTGGTAAATCCTCACTGGTACAGCTCATTCCAAGGCTTTATACCGAAGATCAAGGCGAGGTTCGTATAGATGGTAACGATGCAGAACGGTTGGACATTTCCACATTGCGCGGAGCTATTGGTTATGTGCCGCAGGAAGTGGTCCTCTTTACCGGATCAGTACGCGATAACATCGCCTGGGGCCGGGAGGACGCAACGCTCGAAGAGATTAAGGAAGCAGCGCGGCGTGCCCAGATACACGAGACCATTGAGAACCTGCCGAATGGCTATGATACACAGCTAGGTCAGCGGGGAGTCAATCTGTCAGGTGGACAGAAACAGCGGCTCTCGATTGCTCGTGCATTGATTCGTCGTCCAAGCATCTTGATTCTGGATGACAGTACAAGTGCTCTTGATGTCGCCACGGAAGCAAGGCTGCTGGGTGCACTGGAAGAGTTATCGTGTACAACGTTTATTATCACGCAGAAGATCAGTTCAACCACCTCTGCCGATCTGATTCTGTTGTTGGACGATGGGCGTCTGATTGGACAGGGGAAACATGAGGATCTGATGGATTCATCTGAATTGTATCGCCGAATCTATGAATCACAATACGGGGAGGGTACACCACATGTTCAAAGCATTCATTGAACCTTTCCGTCAGCCCCCACCGCCGATTGATCCCGAGACGCTGAAGGCAGGTGGAGGTCGTAAGCCGAAGGCACGGGCGAAGAACTGGTCCGGTACGTTAGGCCGGATCTGGGCGTATCTGGCCCGTCGCAAGGTCAAGCTGACGATGGTGCTGTTGATGGTATTTGCCAGTTCCGCGCTCGCTTTGCTTGGACCTTATATGGTCGGTGTAGCTGTGGATAAATTCATTGATGGAGAAGCAACGAGTTCCAGCTGGACGACATTTTTATTGGGCCTGTTGGCAGTCTATGTTCTCTTCTCCTTGTCGTCATGGCTTCAAAATATCTGGATGATTGAAATTGCACAGGAGACCGTATTCCGCATGCGGTATGATCTGTTCTCCCATCTGCACAAATTGCCGATTCCATTCTTCGGTAAGCGTCAGCAGGGGGAGATCATGAGCCGGGTTACCAACGACATTGAGAATGTCAGCGGTACGCTGAACAGCTCGGCCATCCAGATTTTCTCCAGTGTGTTAACTCTGATCGGAACGTTTGGCGTGATGCTCTGGTTAAGTCCGCTGCTGACCTTGCTTACATTTATCGTGGTACCGCTGATGGCCATTGGCATGCGCTGGATTACGCGTAGAACCGGGCCGTTGTTCAAACAACGTCAGCGTAATCTCGGCGAACTTAATGGGTACATTGAGGAAACATTGTCCGGACAGAAGATTATCAAGGCTTTCTCGCAGGAAGAGCGGGTCATTCGCGGTTTTGAGGAACGAAATACGAAGATCCGGTTGTCCGGTTTCTGGGCGCAGACCATCTCCGGTTTTATTCCAAAGCTGATGAATGGCCTGAACAACCTGAGCTTTGCGATTGTCGCAGGCATCGGCGGGATCTTGGCGATTCAAGGTTCCGTTACAGTCGGCGTGATTATCATCTTCGTAGAATATGCCCGTCAGTTTACCCGTCCGCTCAACGATCTGGCCAACCAGTGGAATACGTTGCTGTCTGCGATTGCCGGGGCAGAGCGCGTGTTCGAGGTGCTGGATGAGGATGAGGAAGCGAAGGATGAAGGCGCAGCAGTATCCCTTGAAAAGGTGGAGGGAGCCGTTCGCTTCGACAAGGTATCCTTTGGATATGATGAAGGACGCAATATTTTGCATGAAATTAACTTTGAAGCAAAGCCGGGCGAGATGATTGCTCTTGTAGGTCCGACCGGGGCAGGGAAAACAACTCTGATTCAGCTGTTATCTCGCTTCTATGATCCTACAGCAGGTACGCTAACGGTGGATGGACGTGATATTACGACCATTCGGCGCGAGAATTTGCGCTCACATATGGCATTTGTTCTTCAAGATTCATTCCTGTTCCAGGGTACGATCCGGGAAAATATCCGTTTCGGCCGCCTGGATGCGACCGATGAAGAGGTGGAAGCTGCTTCGAGGCTGGCGAATGCCCATTCGTTCATCATACGGATGAAGGACGGATACGACAAAGTGCTTCAGGCCGACGGAAGTGGCATCAGTCAGGGACAGAAGCAGCTGCTTGCGATTGCCCGGGCAATTCTGGCCGATCCGTCCATCCTTGTATTGGACGAGGCGACCAGCAGTATCGATACCGTCACGGAGATCAAGATCCAGGAAGGGTTGCAGCGCCTGATGCAAGGCCGTACCAGCTTTGTCATCGCCCACAGGCTGAATACAATTCGCCAAGCTGATCGTATTCTTGTCCTGAAGGATGGTCAGCTCCTGGAGCAAGGTTCGCATGACGCATTGCTGGAACAAGGCGGCTTCTACAGCGAACTGTATTACAGTCAGCTGCGGAACAAGGCACAGTAGTAAAAAAGAGGAATTACCTGAATCTTAAGCAGCCATAGCTGCATCAAGTAATCACAATAAAAAAAAGAAATGCTCTTAATCGACGACTTGTTCCCAGATCTCTATCGGGGAAAGGTCGTCGTTTTTTGAGAGCATTTCTCTTTGTATAACATGGTCCATAATTTGGTTTAGTGTTCTTTCCAGATTCTGAGGCTTCTCCTCAGGAATGTGAGATGTAATGTATCTATAAATTTTTTTGAAAAAAATCAATAATTCAACAGGTGTTGTATCGCAATATATAGAATAACAAGATTATAAAAAAAGGTATTAAAACGGGAAATTATAATATCTCAATGAATTAAGGGGCTGATAAAACTATGGTTAATAGTAAAGTGAAGAAGATAAGTCTGTTTGGTGCAATTTCTGTTACGTTAACCATGATTTTTGTTTGTTCGTATCAAGTTTATCAAAATGTTGAAACGGTACATAATTATTTTTCTCCTAAAACGACTTCAATTCTCGCTCTTAATGTAGAAAATGAAGAATGGAACAGTGTTAAATTTAATGGGAATGACTCTGTTAAATTTGATACTGTATTCTGGGATAAAACAATCATTAATGATGCAAACAGTGCGGGTAACATACGGATGAGAGTTAAAGATGAAAAGGGTAATATTGTAATAGCTGAGTTCGAAGTGTTTCCAGGAACAAGTACAAGCTTAAAGGATTTAAATAAGGATCAGCAGTACTACTTCGAGGTAAAAGCTGAAAATGGTCAATTTATCATTAATTTAATATAAGAAGAGGGACTCGGAAAAAAATCTGAGTCTCTCTTCTTTAGCATAATTAGAAAAGGTTTCAAATTATATACCTTCCTGGTCCCAAAAATTCAGAGTTTCAACGTTATGTCCATACAAAGCAGGAATGAGAGCATAGTGCCCTCATTCCTGCTCTTTTTTTTCACTAGTCGAAGCAACCTGAGATTACTTCGTTACACTGCTCAGTTTGAACGAGCCGTCGGTCAATTTATTTGTATTGGCAAAGTCTACACCAGGTTTATTCGTTTCCGGGTCAATGATCGCAATTGCGATATCATAGGTTCCGGCAGCAAGACTGGAGACCGGAATGGAATCGGTCAGGGTGTAGGTACCCGTTTTCCACGTGGTCAGATTAACGGTTGTTGTTTTCTTGGCGACCACGGTATTGCCGCTGCGCAGTTGAATTTCAACCGGCCAGGCAAACGGGAAGTGCTGTACGCCTTTATTCTCCACTTTAATGGTTGTTGTAAATGTGCTTCCGCTAATGGTGGATGGATGCGAAATCTCCTTCACCACAAAATGATATCCCATTCGTTTCTTGAGTGCATCGATATTGGCCTGTAAGGCATGATTCAGAGGAAGCGAGGCAGGGGAATTTGGTCCCAGCCAGCTTGGTTTACTTAGCTCCGTTTGACGCAACGTTTCCGTAAATCCGCTACCGGTAGTTAATGCTGCAAGCATGCCGGAAGCTCCCCCGTAAAATTCGCCGCCTGAGATACGTGTCTCCCAGAAGTTCGCATGTGCAGGCTGCTGTTGACCAATGTCATCCCAATAGCCATTCTGGGTGCCTGTGTACCAGCCCCAATCCGCATCGAAGCTGTCTTTATGTCCAAACACATCGTTGAACATGCCCATGACCATGCCTTTATTATTGGTTTTGGCGAGGGCGATACTGCGCCGGATCAGAACCTGCATTTTGTCCTCTTTGCCAGCAAAGGCATCAATATAATGCTGAACGTATTTGTTCGAGATGTCATTGGTAGGGAAAGCGCCTGTGTAATTGGTTTCACCATTTGGTCCGACATAAGGCCATGTATGGAACTCGCCCCAGTGCCCGAGTGAACCGATCTGGACAAAAGCGACCGGACGATCATTGGTGTTGTATCTTGCCGCAATGGCTTCGATGGCTAATTTGTGCCGTTCTTGCAGATAGGTGGAGTTGTAGTTGGGAGAGAAGCCCATGTTGTTCCCAGTACCCATGCCTCCGGTTGTATCGTTGTATACGGTTCCGGGTGATTCTCCGCGGGCAATCATGTCATTGTAGAGCCAGTCGGGAATATCTCTGTGAGCCTGTCCTGTTGGGCTGTCCAGAATGAAGCGGAACACCACTTTGACGCCTTTACTTTTCCAGTAGGCAAAATTGTTGGCGGCTTCAATCGCACTAAAATCAAATGTGCCTTTGGTGGACTCAAGCTCCTTCCAAGTCACTCCGGCATATACGAGCCTGTGTGGCTGTGCATAAGTTGTACTCTTGGCCGAAGGCGCCCAGCCTTTGAATGGATTGTTGAGTGGGCTGTCCAGCTCTACGGGATTCACCACGGTATTGTTCCCCGTACCACCACCTGATCCAGCCGAGGTCAGAAGGTAAGCTGGCAGTGTTTGTCCAGACGCGGGCAATCTCGATGTATCCGAGCTGTTGTCGATATACCCGACTCGCACTGTGCTGCCTGCACTGATTTGCAGTGTGGCGAGAGGAATAGCGATCTCAATGACGGTGGAGCTGCGGTAGAATTGGGAGCTGGTCAACGTGCTGTTGAAGTTCCAGACCCAGTCGGTTCCGCTGCCGCCATAGCGATATAAACCCGTATTTTCAAGCAGCCACTCCACACCTGTAACTCCCCAGCCCGCAGCCTGGTAACCGGTTGAAGTATTGTTATCGGTGTTGATCCAGAAGTTGCCCATCGTTGTACTCAGGCCTGAGCCTTGAATAAGCAGATAGAGCTTAGTTCCATCATTGGTTACTTTGAGCGTCTGGGCAGTGCCGCTATTGGTGGTGAGAGCACTAACGCTGCTCCAGTCGCTGACGTTGCCATCAATGGTGATGGTTGCAGCAGAGGCTTTGGGTAAGGCTGCTGCAGGCAATAGCAGGGTAATCATGAGGACAAAAGCCAAAAACAATCCAAAGCTCCGCTTGCTTCTATCAAATAATCTTGTCATGGTATACCTCCTGAATAATGGATTTTGAATGATGACTCGTTCTGCCCACCCCGAATTTCGTTATGAGAGGAGAGTTAGGAGAGCTCAACTCCTTTCTGATCCACATGAAGTAGCGGAATAGTAACGTTTTATGTAAGAGTCATGGTAGTAATCGGGAAATAAACAACTAAAAAGGTGTGAATTTGGTTTGCGGCAAATATAAAATGTGTTTTTGGTTCTTGGATTCCGTGTCTAAATTGCATTATAGGGGATGAATACAGGAGATTCAATAGATATTTTTCCAGGATTTATTGTGTTTTCTATTGAGAATAGGCGTGTTTCATTGAATTTTGAACATGAGTATTCATAACTTGAATAAAATATTTGCCGCAAATAAAAATGAATTAAAATTAAAGTATATGATAATATAACAAAAATGTAAACGCTTAATTTATGATGAATAAAGAGTTATACTGTTTAGTAGTATATAAAATACAGCGCAAATATTTTGCCGCAAAATTATTTAAAATTTAGCCAAAATCAATTGACAAGGAATAAAAACTATTTTACTATCGTTACATAGTCACCGTCCTGTTAGATTTATTAACATCGAATTGGCTTCATGGCATTTGCCGCAAATTTACGAGCAACGGAGAGTGTAAGCATGGGGAAGATAAAAATGGCTTTTATCGGTGTAGGAGACATGGGGTCACATCATTGCATTGGTTTTGATTTGCTCGAGGAGACTGAGGTTCGTTATATCTGTGATATGAATGAAGCCAATGTGGCACGTACGCTGGCTGAACTCAAGAATAGCAACCCCACCATAGTTAGCGATTATCGTGAACTGCTTGCTAAGGAAGATTTGGATGCGGTGGTTATCAGTGTTCCGAACTATTTGCATCGCGAAGTGGCAGTCGCTTTTCTGGAAGCTGGTAAGCATGTATTTCTGGAGAAACCGGTTGCCCATACCATTGAGGACTGTGATGCCATTATAGAAGCGGCGGAAGCCTCGGGACGGGTATTGCAGATCGGATTGGTTTATCGATATTCGAATCTGTATCGCCGAATGGAGAAGGAATTGGAGAATGGACGTCTTGGTGACGTGAAATTGATGTGGTGCAAGGAATTCCGTGACCCGTTCCCGCCTGCGGATTGGTTCTATGACAAGACCAAGTCTGGGGGAGCGATTGTAGAGAAGGATTGTCATCACTTCGATATTTTCAACTGGATGATCCAGGCGAAGCCTGTCCGCGTGTTTGCCTCTGGAGGCCAGCATGTCATGAAGCAAGGAGAGCCCAATCGGATTCAGAATTCATACAGTCACTATCCGACGAAAGAAATTTCGGATACCTCCATCGTCGACCATGCATTTATCACCATTGATTATGATAACGGCAGTAAGGCCAATCTGGGCTTGTGCATGTATTTGAAACCGCGCAATCTGATGGGAGAAGGGCTTGAGATTGGCCTGATCGGAGAGAACGGTGGCCAGATGGTTGCCCGTAATGACAAGACGATTGACATCGTTGGCGGGCAGGACTGGACGAAGGACCATCTGGAGATTGATGTGACCTCGGATTCCATTATGGGTGGACACACGGGTGGACAGACCCAACGCATTGATTTTCTGAAATGTGTAAAGGAAGGCAGAAAGCCTTTTGCTAGTGCGCAGGTTGGTCGTAACGCGTTGCTTATTGCCCTGGCGGCAGAGAAATCCATTTTGGAAGAACGGTACGTCTATTTAGAAGAAATTTCAGGCTGAGGGGTGTCATCATGAACAGGTTGAGAAAATATGACACACTGCTGTTTTTTCTCTTCATTTTGCCTTGGATTATCGGATTTATCACCTTTTTCCTATTTCCTTTTGGGACTTCGGTTTTCTACGCCTTTACGGATGCGAGACTTCCGGGAGCGACCAACTTCAACTTTGTCGGCATTGATAATTTTACGCACATGATGGATGATCCCATCTTCTTGAAAAGTTTGATGAACACGATGTTTTTCGTTGTATTCGGTGTTCCGATCGTAACGGCAGGTATGCTGGGTCTGGCGATGCTGCTTAATTTCAATGTCAAAGGTATTGCCTTGTTCCGCACTTTCTTCTATTTACCGACCCTAGTGCCCATTGTGGCAACAGTTATTATCTGGCGGCTGGTGTTCAACTCCGAATTCGGCATCCTGAACGCCGGACTTGGCGCGCTGGGTATAGGCAAAGTGGACTGGATTGGCGGGGAGCATACGATCAAGCCGATCATCATCATGCTTCAAGTCTGGATCTCGGGCAGTGGGGTTCTGATCTTCCTGGCTGCACTGAAAAATGTACCCAGACATTTGTATGAAGCTGCTGCCATTGACGGTGCAAGCGGGATTCGCCGATTTTTCCAGATTACACTGCCGATGATCAGTCCTTCCATCCTGTTTGTCATCATTATTCAGACGATGTATAACTTTCAGATGTTTACGGAAGCGCTGCTGCTATCTAAGGGTGGTCCGAACTACTCTGCTTATACGTTTGTCTACAATATTTACAAGTCGGCCTTTACCGATCTGAAATTCAGTATGGCGATGACGCAGTCGATTTTCCTGTTCGCCGTGATCTCGCTTGTCACCCTGATCCTGATGAAAGTATCAAACCGCTTTGTGTATTACGAGGGAGAACGATAGGAGGAGAGTTACATGAACAGCCGAAAAATAGCGGTAAAAGCGTCCCAATATACCATGCTGATTGTAGCATTAATGCTGTTCGCAGGGCCTCTTGTATGGATGCTCTCGACCATGCTGAAAACCAAAGCGGAAACCTACAAGGTACCTCCAACCGTCCTGCCAGACACATTCAGTCTGGAAGCCTTTGAACGGTTGTTCGCTGTGCAGCCGATGATGTGGCAGTGGATTCAGAACTCATTTATCATTTCCTTTTTTGTTGCGGCGGGAGCGGTGGTGTCCAGTTCACTTGTCGCTTACGGTTTCTCCCGTTTTGCAACCAAGTATCGGAATATTCTGTTCCCGGTTGTACTTGTTACCTTAATGATCCCTCCATCCATTATGATGATTCCCTCGTACGTTCTTTTTTCCAAACTGAACTGGATTGATACCTGGTTGCCTCTCATTGTGCCAGCCTGGCTCGGAGGCGCCTATTATATCTTCCTGTTCCGACAGTTTTTCATGACCATTCCCCAGGAGCTGGACGAGGCTACATATCTGGACGGCGGCAATCGCTGGACGGTATATGCACGAGTCATTATGCCGCTGTCCAAACCGATTATTATGACGACCATTATTTTTGCCTTCGTGAACTCTTGGCTCGATTTTCTGGGGCCGTTCCTGTATATCAAAAACCCAGAAATGTTCACGCTGAGTGTGGGCTTGCAGCTGCTGATTGGTCAGACGAGCCAGGATTTGCCGGCGCTTGCTGCGGGTGCATTTATCAGTATTGTACCTATCGGTCTGCTGTATCTGTTTGCACAACGTTATATCGTCGAGGGGGTGGTGCTTACGGGCACCAAAGGGTAGAGTGGCTGCCTGCTTTCCGGTTTTCAGGTGAACAGGACTTATTGATATGACTTAAAGGGGAGCTGTGTATATGAGAGCGAAGAGTAAACGGCTATTCAATGTTTGGGCACTTGTACTTGCTACAATGGTGGTGATCAGTGGATGTGGAAACGGGGGATCGTCCGAAAACGCCGACTCTTCTGGTTCCGGCGGCAGCCAGAGTGAACCTGTAACAATCACATACTCCCAGTGGGGGACGGCAGAAGAGCTTCATCGTACACAGGAACTGTTGGATCAGTTCATGAAGGCCAATACCGATATTAAGGTCAAACTCGAAGGCAAGGATTGGGGCAGCTACTGGGACGGACTGACAGCGAATGCAGCAGGGGGCACACTTCCGGACGTGTTCAAAACGAGTTATGCATACGTGGAGAAATACGCCGAGCTGGGCATTTTCAAGGAATTGGACGGCTTGCTCGCGGAAAATCAGTTTGATCTGAACAATGTGGACAAAAGTCTGCTCGGTCTTCACCAATATCAGGGCAAACAAGTATCCTTGCCTATCGATGCCAACGTCATCGTATGGTATTACAACAAAGCGATCTTTGAGAATGAAGCCACGAACCCTCATAAAGCTCCCGTTCCATCGCTTGAGCCAACGTGGGATGAAATTACCGACATTGCAACCAAGCTGACGCTGGATAAGAACGGGAAAAGCGCAGATGAAGCGGGTTTTGACGCCGGAAACATTGTGCAGTGGGGCTTGTCCATTTCACCAGGGTCAACGATGGATTGGTTTCTGGAGCCAGAGCTGTGGTCCAACGGAGCGAAGCTGGTGAATGACGATGGTTCCCTTGCGCTTGAGACACCTGAAGCGATGGAAGTGCTAAACTATTTTATCGATATGACCAAAAACAAAAAGATTAACACCACACCTGCACAGATTGAAGGTTTAGGTGGACAGGTGAATCTTGCGATCACTACATCCAAAGTAGCGATGAATCCGGGTGGCAGCTGGAATACAACCAACTACCAGGAGGCGGGCGTGGATTACGGTATCTCCTATCTGCCGAAATTCAAAACCAACCAAACCGTTGTTCAGCCAGCAGGTCTTGCAATCAGCTCCAATACAAAGCATGAAGAGGCAGCTTACAAGCTGCTGGCTTGGCTAGCAGGTCCGGAAGGACAGACAGAACTGGCGAAGCAGGGATACTCGATTCCGGCCAACAAGGCGGCAGCAGATGCTTATATTGCTACTGTTGGCGAAGATAATAAAATCTTCCTGGATGCGCAGCAGTATGGCATTGTATCTCCCTTTACAACCAAGAAAACCGATCTGGTCTGGACGTATGGTGAGCAATCACTCAAACTTCCACTTGCCGGAGATGGTGATCTGAACGCAGCGCTTAAGGATTTGGCCTCCAAGATGCAATAAGCAGATAAAGAGGTGGCAAAGCTTCATACGTTTTCTTAAAAAGAATTAAAATTGCGGCAGTTATGGGGGACAGCAAGCTCCCTGACTGCCGCTATTATTTTATAAAAGACTGTGCCTGTGCACCATTTCATTGACTTCTGTCCAGTAGAAATATAGAATTATATTTGCCGCAAATTTGTGTTTGCAGAGATGAAATTGCCCCAATACGAATGGGGTTTAAATACATAGGTTGAGGAAAGGTGGGGGACTTCACATGGCAAAATTGAAGGATATTGCAGACCGCGTTGGTGTATCGATCTCTACCGTTTCACGTGTGATGAAGAACGATGTCAATCGATCAGTCAGCGATGAAACCCGCAAAAAAATATGGGACACCGCTGAGGAACTGGGCTATCGTTCACAGCGTCCGGCCAAGAAGAAGAAGGTCCAGCCCAAAACGGCATATGCGATCGGCTGTGTGGTGGCTATTCCCCAAAATAAATACAACAGTCCTTATTTTTCAGTCATTATGGAAGGGATTGAGAAGCAGCTTGCTGAAGCAGGCATGCGCCTGGAATTTGTGTATAGCATCGAAAACGATGGGGATATCGTGCAGTTGCAGTCTCTGGTGAAGGAACATCAGATTGATGGCATGATTGTGGTGGAACGGATTGATCCGGAAGCCTATCGCTGGCTTAAGACCAATGTAAGGACTGTTGTGGGTGTGGATATTACGGACCCGGACATTCCGGTCGTCGGTTATGATCGTGAAGAGGCTGCGAGGGAGGCAACGAATCATCTGATTGCCCAAGGTCATCGGATCATTGCCTACATTGGTGGAGCAGAATTCAAGAATGACTTTCTGGAGGAAAAACGGTTTCTTGGTTATCGGCGTGCCATGACTGATGCGGGATTACCTATTGATCATGATTGGGTGATCGATGTGAAATGGGATGTTTCGCTGAGTTATGAATTGACCAAGCAGGCATTTACCAACAATGCGAACAGACCTACAGCCATCTTTGCAGCCAGTGATATGATGGCGATTGCGGCCATGCGTGCTGCAACCGAACAGGGGCTCCGCATTCCGGAGGATATCGCCTTTTTTGGGGTAGATAATATTGAAATATCCGAATTTACTTCTCCCCCGTTGTCGACCATTCATGTACCCAAGCTGGAGATGGGTATGTTCGCGGTTAAACAGCTGCTCGATTATCTGGATCATCCATATGAAGTGGCTGTCAAAATGATCGTCCCGTACCGCTGCATATTCCGCCAGTCTTCCAATGGCAAAATAGAGTAGCTTTCAACCAAAGAGTTCCCTTGTCCAGTTTTGGGCGGAGGGAACTTTTTGGTTGAAAATTAATCGTAGATCACATTTTTCCCTTCTTCACTTAATTTTTTTAAAGATGTAAGCATATGATTTATCTCTTCATCGGAGTGTCTCTCCCATAAAGCTAATTCAGCTACTATTTTTAGAGGTGATTTAGATCTGTATGAGCGTGTTGGGTTGCCGGGAAATTTTTTATCAGTCAAGTTAGGATCATTTTCAAAATCTCCTAATGGTTCTACAATGTAGATTCTTTCTTTGGCATTCGTTTTGGCTAATTCAGCACCCCACTTGGCAGCATTTAATGTTCCCGTAAAGTAAATATGGTTAGATTTTTTATCTTGGTAATTGGATAAGTATTGCGGTTCTAATAAATCTCCAATGTTCAGTTCTGCTTTAGTACCATGAAAAAAGGGTCCATTATCTAAGACATTTTTTTGGTCATCCATACTGATGCACCTCTTTTTTTAGATTTGTATTAAGCAGTATAGTGTAGGAATCGCCAAAAAAACAGTCTATAAAAAACATAAAAATAAAGGTATAATCTAAGTAGAGGGAACGATATTGAGCGAAAATTACCTATATAGGCTGAATTAAAGGTTATGGTTTGACATGGGAAAATGAACCATTTGTCTTAACGTTATTTCAAAAAGCATGGAGCAGACTGCACATTGGCAGGCTGCTCTTTTTTTATAACATTTTGGACAACTTCCGGTATTCCCGGGGGGAAATGCCTTCATATTTGCGGAACATACGGCTGAAATAATGAATGTCCGGGTAACCGCTTTGGACACCCACAGTCTCAATGGAATGATCGGTTTCCCGCAATAGTTTGCGTGCCTCGCTTAGGCGCATGGATTGAATATATTCGTTGGGTGGCATGCCCGCAATCTGTTTGAACAATTTGGCCATGTGATCCACACTCAGGTTCAATTGTTTGGCGATGCTCGAATTGGTCCACGGGTCGGATGGGGCGACCTCTATACGTTTCATGAGTTCGAGCAGCTTCTCTCCGTGTACTGAATCATGGCGTGACGAACTTCGCCAGGATGAACGCAGCAGATGAGTCAATATTTGCAGCATCAAGGCTTTGCATACCAGTTCATATCCCGGTGGGCGCATCGTAAATTCATGTACCAATTGCTCCATAAGCTGCACGGCAGCTGGAGAAGGGGTATACACGGGGTTAATAGATAGCGGCGTCATGCCCTCTGCGCAAGCTTCTACTGCGAATTTATGGTGCAGGACAGTCTCTTCGTTAACAACCATATCTGCCTCGGTCTGAATGGTCAATTCGTTGAAGAAATCAAAATGAATGCCAATGAAACGTGCTTCCGGGCTCGAAACCACCTCATTCTGATGATAGACACCGGCAGATAGCAAGATTAGCTGACCCGCCTTCAAAATATGTTGTTTATCCTTCATATAAGTTGCAGCTTCACCTTGAGAGATGTACAGAAGTTCAAAATCATACAAACGCCGCTTTGCCAGCTTACCGGGAGGAAGGCTCTGGAACTGAGCATAATGCACGTTGGGAGACCATTCTTTGTAAGTGACGGTTCGTTGCAGAGGATATACCGCTTGCTGGAGAGACATAAATTCCATCTCCTTTTTCAATGAGATTGGCACAAACAGATTTAATTAAAACTGAACGGAATTGTGCAAATAATCTCTTTATCTCCTAAATAAATAATCAGGTAATTTATTTATAATATAAGTATTATCACATGTTCTTACGAGAGAGACAACATCACGGATTAAGCTAAAAAAGGAGAGGATTCAGATGCGCTCTCTCCCTGTGGAACGGAGCACGAGTTATTGCTGCGAATCACTCAGGTCAGTTGCACAGAGTGGATTCCCCTCGACTGCGGATTGGGAACGATGTGTTCCAGTGGAGCTGGTGGACACGGTAACAGGCAGGCCACCTCATCAATCCACAGAAGTCCGTTTTGGCTGGAGTCCCGAATATTTGCATATTCGCTTTATATGCCAGGATGATCACGTTGTATCTGATTTCACGGAAAGGGATCAGCCATTGTATGAGCAGGATGTGGTTGAACTGTTCATCGATGAACAGGGCGATGGCAGGAATTATATCGAACTGGAGGTCAGTCCGCACAACGTAATATTTGATGCACTCATTCACAATAACAGCGAAGGTTCCGAATTGAAGGCAGATGTAACCTGGCAGCTGGAGGGGTTGCAAACGGCTGTAGAAGTGGATCGTCAGGGCCATCGGGTGTATGTGATCCATATTCCAGCGAGTAACTTCAAGTCGCCCCTGACTAAAGGCGTATGCTGGAGGGTCAACGTTTACCGCATTGATGAGAATGTGCAGGGAGATCGGGAGTATCAGGCATGGCAGCCCACGGGGGCTGTAAACTTTCATTTGCCTGCCCGATTTGGTCATTTTCAATTAGGATAGCGATGCGATGCTGAAGAACAGGTATTCATATTTTGAAGGAGGGTATTCGGATGAAAAAAGGGATTAACATATGGTCTTTTCCAGGAGATGCCTCTATTGCGGATTGTATTCAGACGGCGAAGCAAGCTGGCTTTGAGGGGATTGAACTTTCGCTTAATGGAGAAGGCGAGCTGAGTCTGTCTGCCACAGATCAGGAGGTTCGTGATATTCAGGGACGTCTAGAAGAGGCCGAACTCGAAATCGCGGGACTAGCAACCGGATTGTACTGGGATTACCCGATGACGAGCGCTCGTCCAGAGATCCGAACGAAAGCTCTGGATGTGTGTAAAAAACAGCTGGAGCTTGCCGCGGCATTTGGTGTGGATACCATTCTGGTCATTCCGGGTGCGGTGGGTGTGGACTTTATTCCAGACAGCGAAGTAACGGATTATGAAGTTGCTTACGAACGAGCGCAAGAAGCCCTTGCGCATCTGCTGCCGTACGCGGAAAGTGCTGGAGTATCGATTGGTATTGAGAACGTATGGAACAAATTCTTGGTGTCACCGCTTGAGCTGCGTACCTTTATTGATTCTTTTAGCTCAGATTATATAGGTTCGTATTTCGATGTGGGCAATGTGGTGCAGAATGGTTACCCAGAGCAGTGGGTTCGCATTCTGGGTCACCGGATCAAGAAAGTGCACTTCAAGGATTACCGGCGTCAAGCGGGAGGGCTTCATGGATTTGTGGATCTGCTGGCTGGAGATGTGAATTATCCGGCGGTGATGCAGGCATTACAGGCCATTGGTTACGACAACTACGTGACTGCCGAGATGATTCCGCCATACACTCATCATTCGAAGCAGATCATATTCAATACATCCAAAGCGATGGATGCTATTCTTGGACGTTCTCAGGAGTAGGTACAGATAACAACGTTTATGCGATATAAAATCTATTTTTATGGGAGGTAAAAACATGTTAAAAGTGGGATTGATCGGTTTTGGGTTTATGGGACGTATGCATTTTGACAACTATGTACGCCTTGCCTCAGAAGGGGAACCCGTGGAATTGGTAGCCGTCTGCGATCTAAGAATAGAGGAACTGAAGAACGGTAAAGCAGCCGGCAATATGGCGACGGAGCAAGAGGTATATGATCTCACACCTTATCGTTTGTACGACAACATCGACGCAATGCTGGAACAAGAAGAACTGGATATCATTGATATTACGCTGCCTACGCCACTGCATGCTGAACTAACGTGTTCCTTGCTGGAGAAAGGCTTTCATGTGCTGTGTGAGAAGCCGGTTGCGCGCCATTCGACGGAAGGCTGGAAGATGGCACAGACGGCCAAAGCGACCGGGAAAACACTGATGATTGGTCAATGTTTACGCTTCTGGCCAGCCTATGCGTATCTGAAATCCGTAGTAGAAGACGGGCGTTATGGAGCGGTCAACGCAGGTTATTTCTTCAGGGGTTCAGGTTTGCCTCAAGAGTGGTTTTTGGATGGGGAGAAAAGCGGTGGCTGCATATTAGATATGCACATCCATGATGCGGATATTATTCACTGGGTGTTTGGCAAACCGGATCAAGTATCCACGCTGGCTCGCAACGTCATTCCGGGAAGCGGCTATGATACCGTGTCGACCAATTATGTATACCCTGACGGAAAAGTACTGAATGCCCAAGCGGACTGGACGCTGGGGGGAGACTACGGTTTCTCGATGACCTATCGCGTTAATTTGGAGCAGGGGAATCTGGTCTTTGAGAATGGTGAGCTGAAAGTAAATCCGAACGATGCTCCCGGTTTCGTCGCTGAGCTGTCACCCGACTCGGGATATTACCACCAACTCAAATATTTTATCCAATCTGTTCAAGCAGGTACGCCTGTATCTGTATGTACACCGGAAAGTGCAACAGGTACACTTGAGTTAATTGAAGCGGAGATGCGCTCGGCGGATGAGCGTGGGGCATTGGTTTCATTATAATAGAAAGAGCAGAACCTGTGATGCGGGTTCTGCTCTTTGCATTTCTGAAGTAGTACGGGTCTTTGAAAAAGAGAGGAAACATGAATTTATTTATATTCTTTTAAATTTTCGTTATTCATTGTGCGTTCAATTTCGGCAAGTCTACTATTAATTCTCTTGATCTTATTATTCATAGTAATCAAAAAGTAAACTAGAGATATAATGCCTATAATAAAAACGAATTGAATTATAGTTGCAGACCATATAAAGCTCATTCGTACACCTCCCGAATTTCTGTTGATTAACTATAATTATACATAATTTGGGAGGCGCACGATGAGAAAATTAATTTTATGATCTTGTGGTAACGATTATACTCCTTCAATTATAGTAATTACTCCGTACTATCCAACAACCCGCCAGTTATTCGCCTGCTCCACTGTTAGTGGTTGATGTCTGCGAATATAATCCTCCACCAGTGCCGCCATATCCGTGGCGCCTTCGTGAAGTACCTTTTTGCCCGGATACATCGCATAATCACCGCCACCTGCTGCGCGATAACTGTTCATCACTACAGAATACGTCGCGTCCATCGCAACAGGTATGCCCTCGCGTTCCAGCTTCACCACACGACTTCCCACAGGTTTGGAGATATCCAGCTCATATTCGACGCCCGCCCACATGTCATAATTATAATGCTGTGGTTTCGGCTGCATGTAAGCAGGATTGACCACAACTTCGCCTGATGTCTCCACTTCAAAGTAACGCGCCGTTTGTTCTAATGCATCCCGAATGTCCTGACCACGAAGCTCCAGCACCGTCAGTGTATTGGGATAGATAAAGTTAGACAGCACATCCCGAACGGTAATGAGGGAACCGAAACCGCGGGCCTCTTCACTGAGTAATGCGGTATTCGATATTTGTGCTCCCGTTGCTTCCATCTGCACCTGATGTACAAAAGCAATAAAGGGATGCGCCGCAAGCCGCAATGCGGCAGGATCGGTGATGGATAAGTCTCCGGCCACCTCGCCAATCGGCTGGTCCAGCCATGCCTGTGCTTTTGCTTCCAACTCATCCGTCAGTTTCATAACAGCCGCATCGGGCTGTACATCACTATCTTCATCCAAGAGCAACAAGCGAGCCTGTTTTCCGGCAATCCGCCACTTTCCATTCGATAACCGGTCCAACTGGGTGGATACATGACCTACACCGTTCCCACTAAATCCAGGCTGAACCACGGTCACACCATGTATTTCAGCGGTAAGCTGACGGTGTTGATGTCCGGTAAGCAGAACGTCAATCCCTTCAATGTCACGGCAGATCGCGTACGCCTGATTTTCCCCGGTTAACCGCTCAGCAGGTTCGCCTGTCTCCAGATCACTCTCAAAACCACCATGATAACTGACCACGAGCACATCCGGCTGTTCATGTTCACGAATATAGCCAACCCATGCACGAATAGTCTCCATAGCATCAAGGAACTGTAAACCTTCTATGTTTTTCGGATGCTCCCAATTCGGAATATAGTGCGTCGTTGCTCCCAGCAAAGCAATTTTAACGCCTGAAGACAAGGTTTTGATCAGATAGGGAGGACCGAAGGCGGGAATGGCTGCTCCAGTAGGTGCAGTGTGTAGTACCTCTTCGTCAGGCTTTCCTTCATTAACAATATTTGCAGATAGCCAAGGGAAATGGGAGTCTTGCACTGCTTTACGCAGCAAGTCCTGGCCGTAGTTGAATTCATGATTGCCCATTACGGCAGCATCATAGCCCAGTTCATTCAGAACATTAATGAAGGGATGCACTTCGTGATTCGAAACAAAGGAAGCAGCATATGAGGCCAAAGGAGAGCCTTGCAACAGATCACCGTTATCCACGAGCAGCAATTCGGGTGAACGATCCCGTTCACGCCGAATCAGCGAAGCAAGCAAAGCAAGTCCGGCTGGACGATAGGCATTGGTGTTGTAATGTATGGGGCGAATGGCCCCATGAAGGTCACTGGTTACCATGATGTCGAAGTTTGCCGTAGTTGTTATGGATGTCATTTTACAATCTCCTCTAAATATATAAGTTTAAACATATCAAATCACAGGTCATTCAAGCGGCAGAGTACAAGGGGATTCACCATTTCTACTTGTATTATCAACTGTAATGAGGCTATTCTAACAGATCAAAGCCGCTCTGACAGCCTGACAGGAAACTTTACAAAACTCCAAATTTCGTTTCACATCGCGCAAATAATTGACGACTATAGTAGACAAGTAATGAAAAATAGAAACTCTTTGGAGGGTGTTCGCTTGAAGAAGTCTGCTTTATTTTTACCATTGTTGATTTTGGTTCTGTTTCTAAGTGCTTGTGGGTCTAACAGTAGTACAAAAGGTTCGGCTAACGGGGCTGATACGAGCTCGAATTCATCCAGTACTGACACGGCAGAGACAGACAAAGCCGCTGAAGGTTATGTGCCGACTGAGCTGACTGTACAATTCGTTCCATCACAAAATGCAGATACACTCGAAGCCAAAGCAAAACCGCTCGAGAAGCTGCTGGGTGACAAATTGGGTATCCCGGTGAAGGTCAGCGTATCCACAGACTACAACACAATTATTGAAGCAATGGCTTCCAATAAAGTGGACGTAGGTTTCCTGCCTCCGACGGCTTATGTACTTGCCAAAGAAAAAGGCGCAGCTGAAGTTATTCTTCAGGCACAACGTTTTGGTGTAAATGATGAGACTGGCGCTCCAACTGAGGAACTGGCAGATTCGTATAAATCCATGATTATTGTAAAAAAAGACTCGCCGATCCAATCCGTTGAGGATCTGAAAGGCAAAAAAATCGCTTACCAGAACGTAACTTCTTCTGCAGGTTATGTATGGCCGGCAGCCCTGTTGCTCGACAGAGGCATTAATCCTTTGAAAGATGTACAGGCAATCACGGTTAAAGGCCATGACCAAGGTGTGCTGGCAGTGCTGAACGGCGACGTTGATGCCGCAGCGATTTTCCAGGATGCTCGTAACACTGTAGTGAAAGACTACCCGACTGTATTTGAAGATACGCGTGTACTGGCGTTCACTGAGCCGATTCCTAACGATACCATCACAGTACGTACAGACATGAATGCAGATTGGACAGCGAAGATCAAACAAGCATTCATCGACATCGGTAAAGATCCACAAGGTCACGAAATTATCAAAGAAATCTACACACACGAAGGTTATGTAGAGTCTGATGACAGCAAGTTTGATATCGTTCGTGAGTACGGGGAGAAAGTAAAAACCGAGTAGTTCTCTGTTCAAGAAATATCGTGATGGATTGATCGCATTGTATTGCATTGATTATCTTTTCATTGGATAACTTCATCGGTTCAGCGGGCAGGCCAGTTCAGCGTGATACACGCTGCGCTGGCTTGTCCCATTACAGCGTGACCCTGCGAAATACCATATTAATGAAAGAAGGATTACAGCCATGATTGAGCTTCACAACGTAACGAAAACATATGCTAACGGCACCAAGGGCCTGAATAATATTAATCTGAAATTTAAACAAGGGGAATTCATTGCCGTAGTTGGTTTGTCTGGTGCGGGAAAATCGACGCTTCTGCGTTCCATTAACCGACTTCATGATATCAGTGACGGTGAGATTTTGATCAATGGCAAGTCGATCACGAAAGCTCATGGCAAGTCACTTCGCATGATTCGCCGGGATATCGGTATGATCTTCCAGAGCTTCAATCTTGTGAAACGTTCCAGTGTGCTTCGTAACGTGCTTGCTGGACGCGTGGGATATCATTCCACGATGCGTACCATTCTGGGCCGTTTTCCCAAAGAAGATACAGAACTCGCATTTGGAGCACTGGAACGGGTAAATATCGCAGAAAAAGCCTATTCCCGTGCTGATCAGCTGTCCGGTGGGCAACAGCAACGTGTGGCCATAGCGCGAGTACTTGCACAGGAAGCCAAAATCATTCTGGCAGACGAGCCTGTCGCTTCACTCGATCCACTAACAACGAAGCAGGTAATGGATGATCTGAAACGCATCAACCAGGATCTTGGCATTACAACGATCGTGAACCTTCACTTTATCGACCTAGCCAGAGAGTATGCGACCCGTATTGTTGGATTGCGTGCTGGCGAAGTGGTGTTTGATGGTCCGGTATCCGAAGCAACGGATGAGCGTTTTGCAGAAATTTATGGCAGACCTATTCTGGCAGACGAGCTGCTGGATAAACAGGCTGTACAGGAACAGCGGGGAGAAGTTCTGGTATGAAGCAACCCGTAAACGTATCGATAGATGGATCATTGCAGAACGAATCAGGAAAGGGAAAGCGTCCTGGAACAGGTTCAGGCTCGGCTGTCCACCGTCCCAAACCACCAGGGCGTACCAAACATCTGCTCACGCTAGTGATCATTCTGTTGCTTTTGTGGGCAAGTGCCAGACAGACCGATGCCAGCTTCAGTGAGCTGTTTGAAGGTTTACCCAACATGCTGGATCTGCTGCGTGAGATGTTCCCGCCGCGGTGGACTTACTTTGACAACATCATTCAGGGCATGCTGGAGACGATCCGTATGGCTCTGATCGGTACAACGATCGGTGCGATCATCGCAATTCCGGTCTCGATTATCTGTGCAGGCAACTTAATGCCTAGCCGTTGGATCTACTATCCAGCGCGTTTTGTACTGAACCTAATCCGTACCGTGCCTGACCTGCTACTTGCGGCGTTGTTCGTTGCTGTGTTTGGACTGGGACCGATTCCTGGTATATTGGCACTCGCTGTATTCTCGGTGGGACTGATTGCCAAGCTGACCTACGAAACGCTGGAAACGATTGATCAGGGACCGCTCGAAGCGATGACAGCTGTCGGCATGAACCGGATTCAACTGATTGTTTATGGCGTGGTGCCACAACTGGCCGCCCAGTTTACTTCCTATGTACTGTATGCCTTTGAGATTAATGTACGTGCCGCTGCGATTCTCGGATTGGTTGGAGCTGGGGGCATCGGACTGTATTATGAAGCAACACTTGGATTCCTGGAATATGACAAAACGAGTGTAATCATTCTGTTTACCCTTGTCATTGTTCTGATCATTGATTATGTAAGTACTAAGCTGCGGGAGAAATTGTTATGATGAAAAATGAAACAAGCGTAATCCGGCGCAAACCACGGAAGAACCCGCTTCGCTGGGTCATTGTAATCTTGCTTATACTTGTGTACGCTTGGGCACTTGCCGGTGTACCGTTTACCGGTTTGAAGGAAACGGCTGGTCAGATCATGAAGGCAATTGTCGCCGGGATTTTCTCCCCGGATTGGGACTTTGTTTATCTGCCTGAGGGTGAAGATTTGCTGCGAGGATTGCTGGATACACTGGCGATCTCGGTGCTGGGTACCGTCATTTCCGCTGTACTGTGTATCCCGTTTGCGTTCTGGTCTGCCCGAAATATGAGCAGCTTCCGTCCTGTATCGGGTACGGGCAAAATGGTGCTCAGCTTTATCCGTACGTTCCCGGAGATTATTATGGCTTTGCTGTTCATCAAGGCGGTGGGTCCGGGTTCCTTCGCGGGTGTACTCGCCCTTGGGCTGCATTCCATCGGGATGCTTGGTAAACTGTTCGCTGATGAAGTGGAAAATATTGATTATGGTCCTTCTGAAGCGTTGCTCGCTTCTGGGGCGACTCGCATGCAGCAGCTGTGGTTTGCTGTACTGCCACAGGTTTTGCCTGGATTCCTTAACTACACGTTGTATAGGTTCGAGATTAATGTGCGTTCCGCAACCATTCTGGGGGTTATCGGGGCAGGAGGGATCGGTACACCGCTGATCTTTGCACTCAGTACTCGGAACTGGCCGCGAGTAGGGATTATCTTGCTGGGTATTATCGTAATGATCACGATCATTGATCTGATCTCTGGCTACATTCGCAAGAAGCTGGTATAGAGAAGTAAAGGTAAAGTTTGTTTGCTAATAAAGACGAATAAAATAAAGAACATGATGGATATGTTTCAATCCATTATTGATCTATCGGAAGAGCAGCCCATGCAATAGCAGGTGCTGCTTTTTGTATTTTATAGGAAGTTAATATCAGCAAAATGTTGAGCCCTATATGAAATTACTGTTTTAGAAGTAGACTCATACTATGATACTGTATAGTTATAAATTTAGTAATGGAGGTAAATTGTGAGAAAAAACAATGATGTATTATGGGTGTCTATTTCTATACTTATTTTAATAGTCGCCATGTCTCTCACTGGTTGTTCCAAAATGCAAACAAGAATTAATCTCATGGGAGAGAGTGAACATTGGAGAGGCGAGCTAGATACGACAGTAACAAATGAAAGAGCGGAAAATGGAGAATATACTATATTTTATAAAAAAGATAATTTGGAAGATATTAAAGAATATAAAATTAACATTAATGAAGGAAGAATAATTAGAAAGGAGAGCGATTTAACTTCGAAATCTATAGAGTTCCCTATAACGAGTACAAAAGGTTCAATGGTTAGTAGGAATGAAGACCAAACTATTGTCATTGAGTGGACAGATATGAATGGTAACAATTTTGAAGAGAAACTGATCTTATCAGAAAAATAACCGAAAAAAAACCGAAGCGAGTGCCTGGAGTCCCGGCAAACTTGCTTCGGTTTTTCAATGCTTGGTTAAACGTTAGGCATTCCTTATTGAGACTTAGCTTGCTGCTGGCAAAGATACAGCGGATTTCGTTACTTGTACCGTAATCGTTTCAGTGCTTGTCACACCCGCTGCATTGATCAGCTCAGCACGATACGTGTACGTTCCATTCGCGTGACCGGATACATCTGTCACAGCGCTTTGTGCATTAGGTGTTACTGCGTTCAGTGCTTTGGTATCGATCAGTTGACCATTCTCATAGAGACGGTATTCTGATGCGTTTGTTCCCCACCACAGATTCATCGTCACTTTGTAGTTGCCGTCCCCATCCCAATTGTCTTGGGAGAGAACTGCTTTGCCAGGGGCAGCATTCGCAACTTGCACCGTGAGTACTTCACTGCGAGTTGTACCCTTGGAGTTCGACAGCTCAGCTACGTAGGTATAAGTACCGTTAGCTTTACCATTGATCGTTGTTTGGGCCGATTGCGCCGCTGGTGTAGCGTCTGTCAGCTTTTGTGTGTCAATCAGCACGCCATCTTCATACAGCTTATAGCTCGTGCCATTGTCACCCCACCAGAGGTTCATAGTAACGGTATAAGACCCTTCAGAGAGACCGTTGCTGTAACCATTGTTGGATGTAAGCGCCGGCTTACCTGGTGCGCCAACAGCTGGAGTCGAAGGTCCTTCTTCGCCGCCTTCTTCAACGGCTACGAAATCGTTCAAGCTTCTAGGCTTCAGTTGAAATACATCTTTAAAAATAGCGGCAACACCTGTCACGCTGATTTTATCGCCTGCTGCATAAGGGAAGGTCGTTTGCGTTACACCTGTGCGTGTATCCACACGTACATGCGTGCTTGTTCCGTCCGCTGCAACTGCATCGAATTCAAACGAACCTACCGGTGTTGCACTGATGATGTTCTGAACAGTTACTTCTTTCAATTGAACGAGTTGACCCTGGTTTGCAGCCGTAACTGCTGGCACATCAATGGCAGCAGGGATGGAGGCTGTACCCGTTTTCTCGATCGCTACGATATCCGTAAGCTCAAATTCACTGTTGTATAGCGCCGTTGCTGCGGTTACTTTAACCACATCTCCAGCGTGGAAGCCGGCAGTACTTTGGAAAACATAAAGGCCACCGGTGGTGTCTTGAAGATAGAAGGATTGTCCACCAAAAGCACCTGGCTCTGTAGTAACTACACCCTCAACTGTAACCGTTGAACCAGCTGCTTTGGTGCGTGCATCAGCAATGCTGATCGTTGCCGGGATTGGTCCTTCTTCTTCCGGAAGCTGCTCAGCCGGAACATTGCCGACGGTAACTGCAGTCGTAATCAGGTTGCTGCCGTTCAGACGCAGACGCAGGCTGGCAGCGCCCGTTGTACCTGATTTAATGCGGACATTCAGGTCTTTGATTGCGCGACCTTTGCTGTCGGAAGTTACGCTAAAGTTGGAGCTATAACCGTACGAAGTCGGCCATGTACCACCTTCATTCTGAATCATGGCGACCTGTGTTCCGCCAGTCAGGTAAATTCCTGCACTGTAACCGGAAACGGTTGTGTTAGCAGGCATGTTCTCTACAACCACACGGATCTGGAAATCCTCCGCATTAGGCAGGGTTTCCTGCTTCACGATGCTGTAGGAAGCGTTCGCGCTTGAAGCTGGTCCACCATAAGAACCTGCTTTGAACGTGGAACGATCATACCACTTGTATCCTGCAGCTGGTGCAGCCCAAGGTTCAGCCTGTGGTTCTGTGGAAGCAGCAGGTTGTTCGAACGGAAGCAATGCTGTTGCATTATCCAGTTGAAGTCCGTTCACTTGAGTCAAGCTAGTGTAATTTTCTTGATTAGCAAGCCAGTTAACGGTATTGACCAGCAATTTGCCGTCATCAACTTCTTTGAAGCCGTCATACGTTGTTTTGCGAGCGCCAGTCTCTTCGCGAAGATACTTCGGTGAAGCATCTTCAACCGGAGAGGAATCGCCGATAAATGCTGCTTTACCTGCACCCAGCTTGGAAACGGCTACGTAAGGACCTTCCTCAACTCCACCGCCATTGTATACGCCCTGGTCAACAGCGTTCGGCCAAGCGTCATTCGTTTTCGGCAGGTATACAATACCTTTAGCCTTTGTTGGATCGGTGATCGCAAGAGTGGACCCTGCGTGCATGGCTACCGCAGATACACCTTCTGTAATGCCAAATGCCTGTCCAGCAGGCACAATGTTAGTAGCATTAATATCGCCTAATGCGTTGTAACGGAAGCGTACTCCGAAATTATCGGACAGCCAGTCCGTGCTGGTTACATTTTGCATAGCCTCAGAGTTACGCTCCTCTGTGCTCATGCCTTTGGCTGGATCTTCGAATGCGCCACGACGATAGCCGTTAATCGCTTCAGAACCGTCCCAGCGGTTTTTGTTACGGTCAGCATTGTAGTGATCTCCAATGAAGAAGATGCTGCCGCCTTTTTCTACATACTCTTTCAAGGCTGCCTGTTCTGTCGTTTTGAAGGGAACATTGGGTTCAGCAATGACAAACACGTTATATTCTTTCAGATCGTCATAGGTAAAAGGAGTCGTCTTGCGCAGTTCCTTTACATAATATCCATCATTCGCGAGTGCATTGCCGAAGTCTGAGAAGCCTCCGTCAATGACCCAGTCAGCTGCTCCAGCTGTCTGTGCATGAGTATTGTCGAACAATACTTTCTTGCCTGCATTACCGTTAACAACCTTTGCCTGAATGAACGGTGCAGGGTCTGTCGCCCATTCGGCCTGAACCGATGCATCTCCATTCCACAATCCAATCTGAAGCGGCAATGCCATGGACAATGCCAGGAGTGATTTTACCCATACTCCTCGCATACGTGTCAATTTACCCAACCAAATCCCTCCCAAATATTAGTTGAAACATGAGTTCGTCCATATTCTAACACACCAAAATCTCACATAGTCATAACAATTTGTAAAAACGAACTCGACTTTTGTAAAAATGAGTCCTTTGTCATGCTCCATCTAACAAATTTTGATACTTTCTAACATCAGATGTTGATTTCACGTCATTTCTGCTCATGAAAAAAAGCCATCTCTTATGAGATGACTTTGGCCCGAATCCGATTGACAGCATGGAATACCGAGGATTTGATCATGCCTTCACTACGGTTAACGAGCTGGGCGGTTTCTTTGATGCTGTACCCGTGAATCACGCGTAATTCAAGAATTTTGCGATGCTCTGTATTGTTAATGATCGAAACAAGGTCGTTAACACCTTCAGAGATCTCCAATTCGGATGTATCACAGTGATACGTCTGCATCTCCAACTTACTGTCCCGCTTCAGTGTACGGGTCCGCTTGCGGAATGTATCCATGGCGAGGTTACGGGCAATTCTTTTGAGGTAGTAGAGAAGTCGTTCTTCCGGAATGTCTGCCGATACATTCATCATTCGAATGAAACACTCCTGCGTGAGATCCTCTGCATCCTGTTGATTTTTGACGATCTGAGATAGATACCGTGTCACTTCTGATTTATAGTTTACATAAGCATCATGAATGGTTGTTTTGTTCACGTGATGTTTTCCCCTTTGGATACCGATCTGGCTTTGTCCGGTCTGGTTTGTTCTCTGTGTTCCAAGTATATCGGGATGATGTTTCCAAAGACGCCAGACTTGTATCCGAGTTGTAACATTTCCGGTGAACCTCTGTTCAATCCAAGAGCAGAGATACAGAATATAAGGCAGATGAAATTCATAGAGCAGGGAGATTAAGATTCATCATGAGACCGAAACAGATTTTGATTATTGAAGACGAAGAGTCCATTCGCGACATCCTATCCTATTCGTTGCGTAAGGAAGGATTTGAGATGACTGAAGCAGCAACAGGCAGAGAGGGCTTGGATCTGCTCAGGGAGTCCAGACCAGACTTGATCCTGCTCGACCTGATGCTGCCGGACATGAGCGGGTTCGATGTATGCAGACAACTTTCCGTGAATTCGAAGATTCCCGTAATTATGATTACGGCGAAGTCCGATATGCTGGACAAGGTGCTCGGCATGGAGCTGGGGGCGGACGATTATATTACCAAGCCATTCGACATTCGTGAGGTAGTTGTGCGCATTCGGGCCATTTTCCGCCGGATTGATCTAATCAGCGAGACGCTGGAGAATCAGTCCTATGAAGTGGTACGGCTTGGTAGACACATTGAGATCCGCAAGGATGAGCGTGAAGTCTGGAAAGATGGGGAACGCGCCGGACTGACCAATAAGGAGTATGATCTGCTCTTATATTTGGTCAACCATCACCGCAAAGTACATACAAGGTCCGAGTTGCTGGATAAAGTGTGGGGATTTGATTTTCCCGGAGATACCCGGACGGTAGACATTCATATTCAGCGTATCCGCAAGAAGCTGGATAGCGGGGAGCAGGGGATTTCACTTATTGAGACGGTCTTTGGCGTGGGTTACAAACTGAATATTCAGGTGCATACATGAAGTGGACGATCCAGTTCAAAATGGTCGTTCTTTTCTCGGTCATCGTATTTATTGGTTTTTCGGCCTTGCTCATTATTTCGAATAAAGTGGGTGAGGAGAACATGTACAGGGAAGTGCAGGAGGACATGGTGCAATCCAAAAAAAATCTGGATATCGCGCTCAATCAATACTTCCTGATTCATAATAAACGGATTAGTGAGGACTCCCTGGGAACAGGGAATCGGGACCTCGCAGAACAGATCGGCTCCGCAGTAGGCGGCAAGGTCATAGTCTATCGGTCTGATGGCACTCCGTTTAGCAACGTGGGTGCGGAGGCGAAGCTGGCTGCTGCTCAAACTTCTGATCTACAGGCTGCCATGAAATCAAAGATCGCCTATACAACCGTGGTGGCCAAAGGCAGAGTAACAGGGAATCTGTCCTTTCCTGTGCTGTCGGAGGGGAGCATCCTTGGCATTATCCAGCTGGAAAGGGATTATACGGATCTGTTCAAACGGCATCTGCGATTTCAGAACACCATCAAGGGCTTTGCAGCCGTCATTTTTGTGTTTGTTTTCATTGGATCTGTCTTTATTTCACGCCAGATTACCAAGCCGATTCGTGTGCTGACAAAACGTTCAGCCGAAGTTGCACAAGGCAGCCTGAATGCAGACATCCACATCTCAACGAAGGATGAGATTGGAGAGCTGGCTTCCAGCTTTACCGTCATGATTGCTCGGGTAAAGGAGCAGATTGACGTGATTGAGAGAGAACGGGATGAGGTCAAGCATTTACAAGCACGCAACAAGGTTTTTTTTGACAATGTGACGCATGAATTAAAGACACCACTGACCACGATACTGGGGTATGCCCAGATTTTGCGGGATAATGGATTTACGGATCAAGCATTCTTCGATAAAGGGTTGAAATATATTATCAACGAGAGCCAACGCCTCAACGTCATGGTTGCGGATATCCTTGAAGTGACCGTATCGTCCACACCGATTCAGACCTTCCGTTTTGAGCGGGTGAATGTATCGAATATTATTCGGGAAGCCTGCGAAGACATGTCCATCAAGGCGGGCAAGTACAATATTGGCATTCGCTATGAGCTGGAAGAATTGCTATATGTCCAGGGGGACTGGAATAAGCTCAAGGAAGTTTTTTTGAATGTGCTGGATAACTCGGTCAAATACGGGAATGTGAATTCCATCATTCAGGTCCAATCGTTTCGACTGGGAGATTCGGTAGCCATACTGATTCGTGATGAAGGAGAAGGCATTCCGGAGGAAGCGCTGAAGCATGTATTTGAACCCTTTTACCGGGATAACGGGATGAACAGGACAGAGAAGGGAAGCGCTGGGCTGGGCTTGTCAATTGTGAAAAACACGGTGGAGCAGCATGGGGGAACGGTGGAAATGAAGAGTATATTGAACAAGGGAACACAGGTGAATATCAGTCTGCCTGGAGAATCGGACGTATGAAGAAACGAGGATTTTGGAGCAGATATCGCGATATGCTTATGTTATCCGGTTTGCTGATTGTATTTGTCGGAGGTATCTTTGGCATTGGTAGTCTGTTCAGCATTGGACATGGGAAGCCCAGGACCGTCATTCTGCCGGATAAACAGTTCAACAGCCGCCTCGCCCCACCGCCAAGCAGCACCATTCAGATTGAGTCGGCTACCAAGCTGCCCAATGACTTTGCCATTTATGATTTTGAGGTAGCTGATCCCAACACGGTCATATTGAATCGGCCGGATCGTTCCTATACCGGGATCAAGCTGTCACAGCTGCATATGGATGATAATCTCTTGAAGGACATCGCCACGAATACAGAGTATGGCATTACTCTGAGTCCGGATCAGAGCAAGCTGATTTATTCACAGTACCGATCGACTCAGGCGCAGAAGACAACCTATGAATATGATTTGAAAACAGGAGAACATCTCAAGCTGAAGAATGACAACTCCTATTCACGCGTCTTTGTAGGTAATGAATCCTACATCGGATATGATGACCTGGTGTTCAACATGGTGGGTCTGGATACAGGAAAGAAACACGAATTGTACAGTTATGATGAGTTAGTTGCCAAGGTTGCGCAGGTGAGTAACATTTCAAGTCCGGATGATACTCTGATTATGCTGGATTCATATGAGATTAGCCGGGATCTATCACGGGTGTATGTGCTGGTCAAACTGAAAGAAAATTACGCCGTCTATAGCTTCTCTCTGAACGACAAAAATGATATCACCGCATACACCCCTGCCCAGGATATACAGCAGTTTAAGGTACTAAAGAATGGGGACATGCTGATTCAGGGCATGATCAACACCGAACAGGGATTGTACAGATATCGAGCGGATACCAAAAAGTTTGAGCTGCTGGTCAAAGGGCCTATCTGGAGCTTCGATCTGGATGAGGAGGAGTCCCGCATTGCCTATTTTTTGACACTCGAAGGACAGAAGAATGAGGTGCACATTGCCTATCTGAATGACCGGAAGCTGGGGTCCGATACGGTTATTTACCGGAATATCGATTACTTTATCAAGTTGAAATGGAATGACAGCAATCTCTTTGTTGTCGGGAGCTCTATGGAAAAAAGCGAGTTATATCAGTTTAGCTTCCGAGCTTGGTAAAGATGTGAATATGGAATGCTCAGAAATTAGGCCCTATGGAATGAAGTCGCTATGTTAAGGACTGAACCCATAGGGTCTTTTTGTGATTTGAACATGTTGCATAAATCCAAAGAAGGCCTTTCAATCCAATGCAGCTAAAGGCTGATTTTACAAATTGGATACAAGTCCAGATTGGACCGATACATCTGATGGCTATAATTACCTCTATTACATCGATGAGAGGAAGCCGGATTCATGCTGCGAGTTGAACAGGTATCACACACGTTCCGCAATGCACAAGGGATTGTTCCCGTATTGCAGGACATTAACATATCCGTGGGTAAGGGTGAGATGGTTGCACTGCTGGGAAGCTCCGGTTCAGGCAAATCGACGTTATTGCATCTGATGGCAGGTCTGATGAAGCCGGACACAGGCAAGATCCTTATTGCAGATCAGGATATTGTGCGTATGAGTGAGAACCGACTGGCCGAATTCCGCCGGACACATATTGGCTTTATTTTTCAGGCGTATGAGCTGCTTGCGAACCTGACAATTCGGGAAAATGTGGAGCTGCCGCTCGTGTTTCAGGGCATTCGCCCATCACGGCGTAAGCAAAAGGCGATGCACCTGCTAGAACAGGTTGGCCTTGTCGGCAAGTCCGAATTATTCCCTTCCCAGCTATCAGGAGGGCAGCAGCAGCGCGTCAGCATTGCGCGTTCACTGATTACGGAGCCGTCCGTCATATTCGCGGACGAGCCTACCGGGAACCTGGATACCCGAACGGAGGAAGAGATTATTTCCATTTTGCAACAGCTGAATCGGGAGATGCATACAACATTCGTTATTGTCACGCATGAGGCTGAAGTGGCGGAGCAGATGCAGGTTGTCATTACATTGCAGGACGGATGCTTGGTGGAGAGCGGCCAGTCCAAGGCAGTAGAGCAAGGAGAGCGGTTGTGAGAGTTCTGGATGTGTTGCGAAT
The DNA here is from genome assembly GCF_028771845.1 of Paenibacillus marchantiae. Lineage (NCBI taxonomy): Bacteria > Bacillati > Bacillota > Bacilli > Caryophanales > Paenibacillaceae > Paenibacillus > Paenibacillus marchantiae. The sequence continues at coordinate 2,278,198 of NZ_CP118270.1, forward strand.
GTCATGGGGACAGATTGTGCGCAGAAAGGTGGTTACTCTTCTGTGCATGATTGGCCTGTCCATCGGCTGTGCGGCCATGATTATCGCGTTAAGCGTGGGGCAGTCGGTACAGGTCTATGGTGAGAAAACGTTAAACGAGAATTACAAAATGGATGAGATTGCAGTATCCCCCAATGAGGGAATCGGTTCGAGCGGAAGCAATGGGCAGACGTCCACCTTCGAACGAGGAGCGCTGACGGCTCGAAAAATCGATATTATTTCCAGCCTTCCGCATGTCGTCGCCGTTGCTCCGATGCTGAAGCTGGATATGCTGGAGATGGCTACATTGGATGGCAAAAGCTCCAATGTGGAAGTTATCGGTACAGAGCTTGGATCATTGAGCCGTTTCGGCTACCGTTTTGACAAAGGCGGGGCATCGGGGATCAGCGGAGCCGCTATTGTGAATTACGGTGCAACCTTCGGACTTGTGGACGCCGAGGTGATCCGCGAACTGAACAACAAGCTCATGGAGGATTCGTTTAATGAAGAGTTTCTACAGCAATACATGGCGTTGATGTCTACCCAAACCGAGCTGTTTCAGGCACAGTTTAACCTGAAATATCAGGACATGAATGATTCATCCAAAGCCAAAGCAAGCTCGCCTTTGCGAGTGACGGGTGTACTGAAGGTGCCTGGCGGCATGAGTGAGAACAATGCCATGTATGACAAAAAGGTCTATGTTTCCCTCGAAACCGCCCGGATGCTCGCTGAACAGTTCCAGAGCAGTCAGGCACAGGCCGCGGCAGCAGGACGGTTGAACTCGGCGCTCGTGAAGGTAGAGGACAAGAAGTATGTGGCACAGGTGCAGGAGCAGATTCAGAAGCTGACGCTGATGACAGACAGCAATCTGTATCAGGAGCAGGCGATGAAGGAACAGCTTGGCATGTACCAGAAGGCCGCTATGGGCATTGGGATATTCGTCATGCTGCTGGCTTCGCTGTCTATTATTGTAGCGATGATCATGTCCACGCATCAGCGCCGCAAACAGATTGGCGTCATGAAGGTGCTGGGAGCCAATCTGTGGCAGATCAGGCAGATGTTCATTACTGAAGCTGCAGTACTTGGAGTGTTGGGCGGCATTGTTGGTGTCTTCATCGCTTACGGAGCCATTCAGGGGGTAAATGGACTACTCCAAGGACAAATCTCGATGGAAGCAAGCACACCTCTCCAAGTGGTTATTGAGACGTCGGCCCTGCCTGCTGGTATAGCGTTTGCGGTGTTGACCGGAGTACTCTCGGGAATCTATCCGGCGATTAGCGCCTCGCGTACAAATGCGTTGCAGGTAATTAAATCCGCATAAATCAAGCAGAGATACAGGGGATGCAAAGTATAGGTTATTAAACAGACAGAATCAACAGACAGATTGAATGAAGGGACATACGGCAATGAAGAATTCGGCAATAGGCAAATGGATAAAGAGAATCATCATGATCGGACTGCTCGCAGGCGCTGGATATTTTCTGTACCAGCAATATAAACCGGTACCCGAAGTGCCCATCGAGGCTCCACAGCCCATTACATTTGGAGTCACACAGGAGACGATCACGCAGGAAATTCAGGTCAAAGGCAAGTCGGCTTATGCCAAACAGACGGATGTGTACGCTCCTTTTGCCTCGAAGATAAAGCAGTGGAATGTGGAGAATGGGGAGCCCATTCACAAGGGAGCCGTAATGTTCTCGCTTGATTCGAAAGCATTGCAGACGGAAGTGCAGCAGTTGGAGACCGATATTGAGAAATCGAGGCTGGAAGCTCAATTGAATGAGATTGGTCTTACTCAGGGAGAGGGTCCCGAGCAATTGGGGGTTACTGAAGAAGAACGGAAGAAAGCCTTCGCCGAGCGGGAAACAAAACGACTGACCAACGAAATGAACAAGGAATCCATCGCCGTAAAGGAGCAGGAGGTTCAGGCCAAGAAAGCGGTCATGGGTTTATCCACCGTGTACGCGCCTGTATCCGGTGTGTTTCTGATGAACGATACGGAGACCAAGACACGTATGGTGAGCGAAGGTCAGTATGTGGGTACCATTGTGGACACAGGCAAATTACAATTTGTGGCGGCCATTAGCGAGCAGGAGCTATTCAAAATCCAAACAGGCATGCCTGTAAGTGTACATATGACGGGAAACAAGGAGGTTCCGTTAACCGGGAAGGTCATCAAAATCTCCAAGTTTGCCAAAAAGGGAACGGAAACAGATCTGAAGCAGCCTTCCCAATTCGATATTGTCATTGATTTGAAGCCAAACGCCAAGCTGATCGGTGGATTAAGTCTGGAGGGCAAGATTGAAACGCTGCGCAAGGAGAAAGCGACGGTCGTTCCCACGCTGGCGGTCATGCGAGATCAGGATACGGCATATGTGATGCTGGATCAGGGCAACGGGCAATATGTACAGCAGACGATTCAAACAGGCATCGAGACAGATGACAAGACTGAAGTATTGAACGGCTTGAAACCAGGAGATATTGTTGTGCTTCCATAAAAAAATAGCATGAGAATATGCTATGTCAATTAGCTCATCACGGGAGAAAAGCCCGTGATGAGCCTTTTTTATGGCTTGGGGAGGCACATCTCAGAATTCCTGCCTGATTTATGGAATTAAATATAATAAAATTTAATAAATTCAATTTACAGTAATATTTACATGGAGTATAATCGATTCATAAGGAGGTGGACACGCGATGTGAGGTTTGTATCGAGGGTAAACCTTTTTTTAAAACCTCTAAAAGTAAGCGCTTACTTTAATTAAGTCAGAGCAATGCCTTGAAAGCCGTTCACCAAAAATCACCCGCACACACCTACAGATGTTATCCCCCTTGCTTTGTCCCTTAACCTCAGTGTAAGACACCATTTCTGTTTCTTGTTTCACATCTTATTGTTGTTGACCTGGCTTGTCCCAATTGAACTACATTCATGGAGGTGAAGTCCCTACAGCTCATCCATACGTTCTCTACCGTGCATAGCATCTTGCCGACACAGAGGATCAGACATGAGTATATACCCAATCCAAGTACAGGAAAGGTGGAACCCTAATGACTAAATCGAAAACCTTATCGAAAGGCGGAAAGGTGCTTCGCAGAAGTGTAAAACAAATGCTGGCAGCAACGCTGCTCGCGGCGGGCATTTTCCCGGGCATGGCTCCAGGAGTGAGTCAGGCGGCTGAAGCGCATGTGGATAATCCGTTTGTCGGAGCTACGTCGTATTTAAACCAGGATTATTCCGCTCTCGTGGATACGTCCATTGCTCTCACCAGTGATGCAGCGTTAAAAGCCAAGATGGAAACGGTGAAATCCTATCCAACGGCAGTCTGGATCGACCGTATTGCTGCCATTAATGGTGGAACAGACAATGCCGGACGCAAAAGTGTGGAGCAGCATCTGGATGCCGCCTTGGCACAAAAGAAGTCAGGTACTCCAATTACCGCTTCATTCGTTATCTACAACTTACCTGGGCGGGATTGTCATGCCCTTGCATCCAATGGTGAACTTCCACTAACACAGGCGGCCCTGCAGACGTATAAAAATGATTATATCAATGTAATCGCCGATATTTTTGCAAAGCCCAAGTATCAGGACATTCGCATCATCGCTATCATCGAGCCGGACAGTCTGCCCAATCTGGTAACCAATCTCAGTACACCAGCTTGTGCCCAGGCGAGTTCAACAGGCATCTATGAAGCTGGTGTCAAATACGCATTGGAAAAGCTGCATGCCATTCCGAATGTGTACAACTACCTGGATATTGGTCACTCCGGCTGGCTTGGTTGGGATAACAACCGTACAGGCGCAATCTCGCTGTATACCAGCGTTGTCCAAGGAACAGCAGCAGGTCTGAGCAGCGCCGATGGCTTCATTACGAACACAGCGAACAGCACACCGCTGAATGAACCGAATCTGCCTAATCCCGATCTGAACATCGGTGGACAACCGATCAAGTCTTCCAAGTTTTATGAGTGGAACCCTTACTTTGACGAAACCGATTTCACTGCGGCACTGTATAGCGGATTTGTACAAGCTGGCTGGCCGGCCAGCACGGGCTTCCTCATTGATACCAGCCGTAATGGATGGGGCGGGGTGAATCGTCCAACGTCTGCCACAGGCAGTGATATTAACACGTACGTGAACTCCGGGCGTGTGGATAAGCGCGATCACCGGGGGAACTGGTGTAATAACAGTGGAGCAGGCATAGGTGAAGCACCTAAAGCTGCACCAGGACCAGCCCATCTGGATGCCTATGTATGGGTCAAACCTCCAGGGGAGTCTGATGGCTCCAGCTCGGAAATTCCGAACAACGAAGGAAAAGGCTTCGACCGGATGTGTGATCCAACCTTTACAACTCGTGATGGTGTATTGACGGGTGCACTGCCTAACGCACCAGTGTCGGGTCACTGGTTCCATGACCAATTCGTCATGCTGGTGCAAAACTCATTCCCTGTTCTTCCAGCCAGCAATGGTGGAGGGGGTGGAACGACAGCTCCAGCAGCTCCGGCAACACTGTCTGCGACAGCAGGCAACGCACAGGTTTCCCTGAGCTGGACAGCCTCCACAGGTGCGACCAGTTATAACGTGAAACGGGCGTTGAGTGCGTCGGGTCCATTCACTACGGTTGCTGCGGGCGTGACAGGCACATCGTATGCCAACACAGGTCTGATCAATGGTACAACCTACTATTATGTGGTTAGTGCCGTGAATTCTGCGGGTGAGAGTGTGAATTCGGCTGTAAAAAGTGCGGTACCAGTAGCAGGTGTGACTGCCCCTGGTGCACCAACAGCGCTGACAGCTACGGCAGGCAATGCTCAAATCAGCTTGACCTGGGCGGCTTCGGCAGGAGCGACAGGTTATAACGTGAAACGGGCGTTGAGTGCATCGGGTCCATTCACTACGGTTGCTGCCAATGTGAGCGGCACATCCTACACCAATACGGGTCTGACCAATGGAACGACCTATCATTATGTGGTTAGTGCCGTGAACGCTGCCGGGGAAAGTGTCAATTCTGCCGCAGCTTCTGCAACACCGCAAAGTGTAGTTGTTCCAACCAGTGATCTGGTTCTGCAATATCGTGCGGGAGATACGAACGCGGCAGATAACCAAATCAAACCGTACTTCAACATCAAAAACGTAGGTAACACGGCTGTAAATCTGAGTGATCTGAAAATCCGTTATTACTTCTCCAAAGAAGGTACCGCAGCGATGGACTCTGCTATCGATTACGCTCAGGTTGGCGGAGCCAACATCCAGCGTACGTTCACTGATTCCTATGTGGAACTGAGCTTCACTTCTGGAGCAGGCGCGATCCAGGCAGGTGGACAATCCGGAGATATCCAGCTCCGCATGTACAAAACGGACTGGAGCAACTTAGATGAAACCAATGATTATTCCTACGATCCAACCAAAACATCCTATCAGGACTGGAACAAGGTGACCCTCTACAAAGGCGGTACCCTGGTCTGGGGCATTGAGCCTTAAAAGGAGCGAATACAAAACAGGGGCGTTTCCCAGTCATGAACATGACTGGGGAACGTCCCTTTTTTCAATTTTAACGAATGGAGTGCGTCTTATTTCGTGTAATGGAGCTAGTGCAGTGTTTTAACGAATCGTATACACGTTATTACCAGGTTTTCGCCCTGTGTTCACTCTGTTTTCCGATGGTTTTTACCAGATAACGTACCGGAGTTCGTTAGTTTTTCTATTGCCGCTAATCTTCGGAATAAGGTGTGCTCGTTTCGATAGAGTCCTGAACAACACTGAATATTGATCGTTTTGGACGGATATTTGCCTATGTCACAGCAGGTGGGATGTCTATAATAATACCCGATGGGCAGGATGAAGCTGCTCTAATGGAGAGGGAATGAAAGGGGGACGGAGTCAAAGAAGTCTGTTCAGGAGAGCTATTCATTTATATTTTTGTAAGCGCATTCAGTAAAATTTGAAGGATATGAACGTCTGTATGGATTGACGGATGTCGCAACGATCCAAGCACAGCCATAAGCATCACCCATTCTGTCTCAAGGAGAGTGAAGGTCGATGAAATCCAAAACATTAGCGCCGATACATAAAGGATCGGTTTCAGGTATGTACTCCAATCGCAGGAAGGTGCGTATGCCACTTGCAGCCAAAATGCTGTCTTCGGCAATAAGCGTTGCTTTGCTCGTTGCGGGAACAGCGGGTGCGAGCGGAGCAGCAGCTTCCAGTGAGAACAGCGCGGCAGAGGCCAGCGTGCAGTCACATAAGGGGGGGAGTTCTTTGAAAGACATTCAGCTTGAGTATCTTGATCGCGGTCTGGTTGCGGCTTCTACTTCCGAGGGTGTTTTCCTCAGTTGGAGGTTGCTTGGTGACGAGGCCACAGGGTATAGCGACAAAGGTCTGACAGGCACAGATTTCAACGTATATCGTGATGGCAAGAAGATTGCTACGGTCACCGACAGCACCAACTATGTTGATGCCGCAGGCAAATCGTCGTCCCGTTATGAAGTGGCAGCGGTAAGCAAGAAGGGCAAGGAGAGTAAACACAGTGCATCCGTCAAACCTTGGGCGAACGGCTACGTCGATATTCCTTTGCAAAAACCGGCCGATGGTGTGACGCCAGTGGGAGAAGCCTACTCGTATTCTGCGAATGACATGAGTGTGGGCGATGTGGACGAGGACGGTCAGTATGAGTTTTTTGTAAAATGGGACCCTTCTAACTCCAAGGATGTCTCGCAAAAAGGCTACACCGGTAAAACGTACGTGGATTGCTACACGCTGGACGGACAATTGTTGTATCGGATCGATCTCGGGGTCAACATCCGTTCGGGTGCTCATTATACACAGATGCTCGTTTATGATTTTGACGGGGATGGCAAGGCTGAGATGATGTTTAAGACCGCACCGGGAACCAAGATCATCAAATATAACAAAAAAGGAAAGATCACTTCCGAAAAATACATCACCCTTCCGAAGCAGGATCGTAAGGCAGGTTATTCTAACGAAGATGATTACCGTTTAAGTGCAGATGGCTACTATGATCATGTCGTGGATATGTTCAAGAACTGGCATAAACATGAAGAGGTCGTGAAGGGCAACTGGCCTGCTACGTTGGAGGAAGCTTTTGGGATTGAGAAAAAGTATAGTTACCCATTGTCTCAGAAGGATGCTGAGAGCTTGGCAGATTACTTCATTGATGTGTATGCACCAAGCCGCAGTGACAAGAATGAGCTGCGCAAGTTCGAAGGTTTTATCGTCGATGGACCTGAGTATGTAACGGTGTTCGAAGGAGAGTCGGGCAAAGAGCTGGAGACCATTCCTTATGAGCCGGGACGGCAGGACGATGGGTTGATGTGGGGCGATTACGCAATGGCGCGTATTGAACCAGCGAACCGGGTAGATCGTTTCCTGGCAGGCGTGGCATATCTGGATGGAAAGAAACCGTCTGCGATCTTTGCACGCGGATACTACACACGTTCGACCATGGTGGCCTACAACTGGGATGGCAAAAAGCTCAAACGTGAATGGAAAGTCGACAGTGGCTGGACACCGATGAAGAACCCGTTCAATGACGGTCCGCATGGGGTGGACGGTACTGATCCAGAGTATGGCTCCATTACAACGCAAGGTGCGCACTATTTCAGTGTTGCTGATGTGGATGGAGACGGTAAACAGGAGATTGTGTACGGCTCGGCCACGATTGATCATGATGGCAGTGTGCTGTACAGCTCCAAGGACCTGATGCCAGCGGAGAGTGCTGCTCCGGGAACAATTGCACGTCTGGGCCATGGGGATGCACTCCATGTAGCGGATATTGATCCAGATCGTCCAGGACTGGAGATCTTCATGGTGCATGAGGGTGGTCCTTGGGCGCCATACGGATATTCCCTACGGGATGCGAAGACTGGGGAAGTGATCTATGGCGGGTACACGGGCAAAGATACCGGACGTGGCATGATCGGTGATGTGGACCCGACTCGTCGCGGATTGGAGACATGGGCTGTGGGATTGTGGACAGCCAGCGGTGAGAAAATAACCGATAAAGCCCCTGGTACCAATATGAATATTCGCTGGGCCGCTGATATGACAACTCAAATCGTGGATGGTGCCATTAATGTCACGCCTACGATTAAGGATTGGAATCGGGGAACTCTGCTGACCGCGAACGGCACGTTGACCAACAATTATACCAAGGGTACGCCATCTCTAGTAGCGGATATCTTCGGGGATTGGCGGGAAGAGATGCTGGTGAGAACCGAGGACAGCTCGGCGATCCGCATCTACCTGAGCACCGAGAAGACTGATCGTAAACTGTACACGCTGATGCATGACGCGATGTATCGTGTCGGCATTGCTGGACAGAACAGTGGATACAATCAGCCGTCCTACCCATCCTTCTACATGGCATCGGATATCGACTGGTTGAAGGTTACGCTGCCGAAGTTCCACACGCCCAAGTCGGGTAAGGGTGAAAAGTGAGAAGTAATAGGCGATAGGTTTTCAAAAGTATTATTTCTTTATAGGAAGTGTTTACTGTTGTATTAAGAAGCTCTGGAGTAACCTCGGTGCGTTTAGGCGTACGGGAGGTTACCCGGAGTTTTTTTGATATGGTCAAACCGAAACAACAAACGACATCATCATTTCAAATGTGCTACGGATGCAAAATCTTGAATGGTGTACTTTCCGTTTTCATGAATCAATGTGGTGATGGAGCATTCGGGAATCAGTTGACTTTGCATGGCGATAAAATTAGGATGCCAGACGTTAAGTTCAAGCTCTGGGAATGTGTTTACTAGAAAATCCGTAATTAACCCGCCATGAGTAACGATAACGATATGGCTATCTGGTGGCTCTACATTCGTCAATTCCGTTAGGAAAAAGGCCAAACGTTGGCCTGCCTGCTTAGAGGAATCACCCACAGGTGGGAGGTAGTCTGGATCACTTGTGCATCTGTCCCACATCGCGATGAATTCTTCAAATGTTTGTTCAGGCAGGTCCCCCCAGTTGGCGCGTTCACGCAGACGCTGGTCTTCAGTCACCGTAACGTTTGTTTGGAGAGCAATATGCGCCGCAGTGTCGATCGCTCTTTGAAGTGGGCTTGCAATGATTTTGGTGACAGGTACGTTAGCCAAATGATGTGCTGTCGACTTAGCTTGTACAACTCCCTCGGATGTGATGGGAACATCACCGATGCGCTTTTCTTTTAATGCATGCCTCACCAGAAAAAATGTAGTTTTCATAGTCTCACTACCTCCTCGTTATAGATTAGATTAGATAAAATAAAATTGATTAGATTTATAACTAATTATATATTTATCTAATTTATAATCGCAATGATTTTTCAATTACATGGTGAAATACATCGCCGAGACTTGCTACAATGGAAAAAAGTGAGGATCGTTGCAGCAACGGAGGTGCAGGCATTGGAAGCAAAACATTGGACAGGCAGTCTGTTTCAGGAGAAACTGCGCACAGAGGACTATGGACCGCGTTTTTACGCGTATTATTACAAGCAATGGGACAACTACCAGATGTCCTATCACGATCATGATTCCACGGAGATCATGTACATTATTTCGGGAATGTGCCGGGTCGATGTACAGATGCAGGATGGCAGCTCGGAACAGGCAGTATTAAAAAAAGGGCAGTTCATTCTGCTGGACGCAGGGGTTCCACACCGTCTGCTGGTAGAGGATGGCGTCCCGTGCCGCATGCTCAATGTGGAATTTGGAGTTTCCAGATCGCAGCCAGGCCAGCCTTCCATTCGCCAGCTCGCACTGGAAGAGGAGGAAGTCCATGCTTTTCTAGCACAAGCCACGCCTTATGTGGTTTTGCCTGACCCGGAAGAGGTGTACCACATTATGAAAAGCCTAGTGCTGGAGCTGGATCAGCGTGGACTGATGGAGCAGGGTCGATCTTCTGCACCTATGCGGATTATTCCGCCGGAGGAACGCTCGCATCATCGCGAATCCCGTGATCTGAAGTCGCCTGAGCAAGGTACGCTGGTACGCACGTTGTTTATCCAACTGCTGGTTCGGGTCGCAAGACTGCGCGGGGAATTCAACCGAAGTGCGTTGGATCAGACGGAGCTGTACGTGAAACGTACGATTGAATTCATGCATCACAATATGGATCGTAATATTCAAATGAAGGATATCGCAGCAGCAGTGAATCTGCATCCAGGCTATTTGCACCGTATTTTTCGCCAGCAGACGAAGCGCACGCCTACCGATTATCTCACGATGCTCCGAATGGAAAAGGCGAAGATGCTGCTGCAACAGACCGATATTCCAATCTCCGAAATTTCCGATTACGTGGGCGTGGGGAGCAGACAGTATTTTCATATGTTGTTCAAGAAATATACAGGCCGAACTCCGGTTGAATTCCGTTCCTCGATGGAGCGACATGTCAGTCATTATCCACTGGAATAATAAGGGGAATAGATACTCTGTTTTTATCTGAGCAGGATAGGCTGAAAGATCTTCGGACACAAATGTGAGGATTTTTGACAGCTACTTCGTGAACTGGTCATGATTTTGATAACGCTTCCTTATGTACCGTTGTTACAATGATTTCATCAGGCAACTTCAATTCAATTGCAAGTGTTACTGAATGAAGTCATTAACCGAAGCCAATCGTTTCGGATTACGGGAGGAACTGTGCATGTCGTTTAAAGTGGCATTTATCGGGGCAGGCAGTATCGGATTTACACGGGGGTTGCTGCGGGATTTGCTCGCGGTACCGGAATTCAACAATATAGAGATTGCGTTCTGTGATATTAGTCAGCACAATCTGGACATGGTTACCGAGCTGTGTCAGCGCGATATCCGCGAGAATGGACTGAATATTCAGATTCAGCCGACAACAGACCGGAGAGAAGCGCTCAAGGATGCGAAGTATGTACTGTGTACAATCCGTGTAGGCGGGTTGGAAGCTTTTGCAACCGATGTGGATATTCCGCTCAAATATGGGGTAGATCAATGTGTCGGCGATACGTTGTGTGCAGGTGGGATTATGTACGGACAGCGCGGAATTGCCGAAATGCTCGACATCTGTAAGGATATTCGTGAGCAAAGCGCACCGGATGTGCTGCTCCTCAATTATTCCAACCCGATGGCTATGCTGACATGGGCCTGCAACAAGTATGGCGGTGTTCGCACGATTGGACTATGTCACGGGGTACAGCATGGGCATCATCAGATTGCAGAAGCGTTTGGACTGAAAATGAATGAAGTGGATATCGTATGTGCCGGAATTAATCATCAGACCTGGTACATCAAGGCATCCCATGAAGGTAAAGACCTTACGGGTGATTTGCTCGAAGCCTTCGAGAAACATCCAGAGTATAGCCGTACCGAGAAAGTGCGGATTGATATGTTGCGCCGATTTGGTTATTACAGCACGGAATCGAATGGTCACCTTAGCGAATATGTGCCTTGGTACCGCAAACGTCCGGAAGAGATCAAGGAATGGATTGATCTGGGCAACTGGATTAACGGCGAGACAGGTGGGTATTTGCGTGTGTGTACAGAGGGCAGAAATTGGTTTGAGACTGATTTCCCGAACTGGATGAAGGATGAACCGATGCAATTTGCCCCGGAAAAACGAGGCGGAGAACATGGTTCCTACATTATAGAAGGATTGGAAACGGGACGAGTATACCGCGGACACTTCAATACCGTCAATAACGGTGTGATCTCCAATCTGCCGGATGATGCGATCATTGAAGCACCGGGATATGTGGATCGCAACGGCATTTCGATGCCGTATGTAGGCGACCTGCCACTCGGCCCGGCTGCCGTGTGTAATGTGAGCATTTCCGTTCAACGGCTTGCGGTTGAAGCTGCGGTACATGGTGACGATAAACTATTGCGTCAGGCGTTCATGATGGACCCACTCGTGGGTGCAGTATGTAATCCAAAAGAAATCTGGCAAATGGTCGACGAGATGCTGGTCGCCCAAGCCGAATGGTTGCCGCAATATGGTGATGCGATTGCCGCGGCAGAAGCAAGACTTGCTGCAGGCAACCTGATTCCTACGAAGGAATACGAAGGTGCTGCACGTCTCAAAGTGAAAACCGTTGAGGAGATGCAGCAGGATCGCGATGCCGCCAACAAAAATGCGGGTGAATCGGATAAAGGGAAAGATCGCGAGAAAGTGCAGCAATAGATAAAAATGAGTAGGGCCTCTCCAAAATTGGAGGGGCCTTGTTTGGTTCTATTTTTTTTCGACACCACGGATTACAAAGGCAAAAGAGGAATCACCCAAGGAAACCTGCGATTTTTTTGGGGAAGACCAGCCGATAAAGGCTCCATAATAATGAGTGCCTTTTTCCTGTGCAAACTGGAATGATCCTTCTCGGAAAGAGATGGGACGTGCCTCCCCGTTCACATATTCAACCAGAGTGAATTCGTTAGGCGGTACATCCGTACTCAAGTTAATAGATATGTTCTCGCCCACCAACACCGAGACAGGTACTTTACCTTCCAGCAATTCCACATCACCTGCATAGTCAGCACACATACCTCCCCAGCAATAACTGCCCTGTACAGCTGGAATAGAGATGCCGCTTTCGCTCTGGATAGTTGGAGTAGGCAGTTCCTGGGGTAAGTTGGGTCCAGATTCCTTAGCGTTCTCCTCTAGTGAACCCAATTCAGCTTCCTTTGTATCTGGCGATGGGAGAGAGGGAGGTTCGTTTGTGCCGTTACTTGGAGTAGGATTACAGCCGGATAATATCAGCAAAGTTGTAAGGAACACGAGTGAAGCCAATGTTCTTATAGTAATGAAAAAATTTATTTTAGCCACCCCCCTAATATCTTCCAGACGAAGAAAAAGAGAAGAATGTTGCTCATTGCTACGCATATATACCATGCGATACATATTACCTTTACAGACATAGTAATATGTCTTATAGTATACCCAGGATTGAAGAAAGTCGGTGAATCTGGCAGATGGATGAACAAGCGATTAACAGTGACCTCATTCGAGGCAACATTGACCCCATTATTCTGAGTGTACTTATACCGAAGGATAACTACGGCTATAGCATTATTAAGGAAATTTATCGCAAGAGTGGAGACCGGTTTGAATTAAAGGAACCGACACTCTATTCCAGTCTGAAAAGGCTGGAGAAGAGCGGATATGTGGAATCCTACTGGGGGGAAGAGAGCCAGGGAGGACGACGCAAATATTACCGAATTACAACGCAGGGGCAGGAAGCTTATACCCAGCAAGTTCACGCTTGGCACGCAGCCAAAACATTGATTGACTGCATGATTATTTCCGGGGAAAAGGGAGATGAAGGGATATGACATTGGAAGCTCGCATTACCCGCTATGTGAATCGTCTGTTCAATGATGCGCAGGATACATTGGCCAATCAGGAGTTAAAAGAAGAGATTCACAGTAATCTCGCTGCACGAATTGAAGATTATATGGAGCAGGGTATGGACGAGGAGCAGGCTTTTCAGACTGCCATACAACATGTGGCTGGCATGGAGCAGATCATGAGTGATCATCGCAGGGTGCATCGCGTTCCTTATTGGACTGCGGTGTTGCAGTCTGCCTTGATCTATAGTCTTATCGCCTGGATCATTACCATTCCAATGAGAGTCATGGTCCAGGGCGCAACCATTAACAATTTGCTTATGATCATGAGTGTGATCGTTGGTGGAGCGTATGTATTTTACATGATGAAAAATAAAAATACTTCGACTGATCCAGAGGACACTGCCGTTATTCGTACACCTGTGTTCTTACAATGGACGCGCAGAGTGTGGTGGTTATGGGCAGGGCTCATCGTTGTGTTATGGGGTACACAGGCGGCGCTGCGATTTGGAAGCAACATCTGGTATAGTCGACCGATTCAGGTAGAGGGACCCTATCAATTTACGGTAATCGCAATTGCTTTTGCCATACCTTTATTAAGTATTATTATTCCTTTGATCGTGCAGAGGGCGTATCGGATCGTGAGCAAGTATGAGGCAGGCGATGTCATATGACGGGAAAGAATAAATGGATTATTGCATTGGTCATGCTCGGTATCTTTGGTGTTATTGTGGTTGAGGGCGTCGTTAATCCGAGAATAGAGGCGAAGCAGTCGCAGTATGAAGCAGAGCAGCAAGATCCGTTGACCCATGATTTTGCGGCATTAGCGAAATATCGCAGTGCTTATATGGGAGACTTCTCTAATCTCAGCCATTTGAATCAAGCCTTGCCTCTAAACGGCCAATTGAATGGGTATCAGTTGGTTCCAGAGACATTTACGGCTCAGATTAATTACAGGATGAATACCAGCGAGATGAAGCCCGAAGAGTTGGAACGAATACTTGTATATAATGCTGCTGCCAATTTTGTATGGATTGATAATTTGGAGCATGTGCTTTATTCATTTGAGGATGTTCAATATACTTTGAGCCGTGAAGCCGCCCAGCAATGGGCCGGAACGGAACTGAAAACCCTTCAGGAACCTGAGGAGTGGGATACATTGGTGCGTAAGAAGCTAGTGGATCCCGCGCAAGTGAACGAAGCTTTTTCACAAATTGTTGACAATTAAGCTGGTTCAAAGATAAGGAAAAGGTAAGAGGCTCGACTCTTCTCCTATGCTATGTTATTATAAGACTCTGATAACGTGGTAACGAACTAAAGCGTTTGGGTTTGGTTATAGACATGGAGGGGTTAGAGAGATGAGAAAACAAGCGATATTTCTATTATTGATCAGCATATGCATGATTGTTGTTGCGGGATGTTCCAGCTCGGGAAGCAAAGATGAACATGCCATTATTGTGGGGATAGATGATAAATTTGCTCCAATGGGCTTCCGGGATGACAAGAATGAAATTGTTGGTTTTGATATTGACTATGCAAGAGCGGCAGCGGAGAAAATGGGTAAAGAAATTACGTTTCAGCCCATTGATTGGTCTTCCAAAGAATCGGAGCTGAACAGCGGCCGAATCGACCTGATCTGGAACGGGTACACGATTACGGATGAGCGGAAAGATAAAGTGCTGTTCACGAAGCCGTATCTGGAGAACAGCCAGGTTGCAGTCACACTCGCGGACTCACCGATTACGAAGCTGGATGAACTGGATGGCAAAAATGTAGGATTGCAGGCCTTGTCCTCTGCGGCAGATGCACTCGCGGCAAGTCCTCTGAAGGATAAAGTGAATGCTTCCGAATTCCCGGACAACGTACTGGCCCTTACCGATCTCAAGACGAAACGTTTGGATGCTGTCATCATCGACGAAGTGGTCGCGAGATATTACATGTCCAAGGAAGAGGGAACGTTCAAACTGCTGGATGAATCCCTTGCTCCGGAACAATACGGCATTGGTGTGAAAAAAGGCAATGAAGAACTGCTGAATCAGCTGCAAAAAGCGTTGGATGAGCTGAATGCCGATGGCACAGCAGCCGAGATTTCCACCAAATGGTTTGGTGAAGATGAAGTTTTGAAATAGGATCAGGCCACTTGCCTGACATATGTAGTAAACAACATGACCCCGGATTCCAAAAAGGAGCAAGTCTCCTGCGGAATGCGGGGTTAACAGATTAGAGGAGCCGATTGCGATGAGCTGGGAGTATTTATTGGGCATCATGAAGCCCATGCTTGAAGGGGCACAGACCACGATCTTTTTATTTTTGCTGGCTATTATAGTGTCTGTACCACTTGGATTTGGAGTAACCTTATTGATGAAAAGCCGATTCAAGCCGTTGGCATGGATCGCTCATACGTACGTATATGTGATGCGAGGAACGCCGCTGATGCTTCAGCTGTTGTTCTTTTGCTTCGGTCTGCCGCTGCTTCCAGGCGTAGGGGAGTATCTTGTATTTGACCGTTTCACGGCGGCAGCACTAGCTTTTATTTTGAATTATGGTGCCTATTTTGCCGAGATTTTCAGAGGTGGATTGCTCTCGATTGATAAAGGACAACATGAAGCCGCACAGGTACTGGGCCTAAGCAAATGGCAGACGATGACGAAAGTCATCATCCCGCAGATGATCCGGGTTGTACTGCCTGCGACGGCGAACGAGTCCATTACGTTAATTAAAGATACGGCGTTGCTGTATGCAGTTGCCGTACCCGAGTTGCTCCATTATGCACAGGCCGCAGTAAACCGGGATTTCCGTCTGACGCCGTTCCTGGTTGCAGGTATTATTTATTTGTTGCTGACCATGGTACTCACCTTGTTCTTCAAGGCACTGGAGAAACGTTATACATTTGAGTAAAAACGAACGGAACAGAAGTTTATGAAGTTATCCAATCTCATCAATTAAAGGACTGTCTGCATATGACACATATTATAGAAGTGAATCAATTAAGAAAATCATTCGGCACACTTGATGTGCTGAAGCAGGTAACGTTCAACGTGGAGCCGGGTGAGGTCATTGCCGTGATTGGACCTTCCGGTTCGGGTAAAAGTACGATGCTGCGCAGCCTGATTCATCTTGAGGATATTTCGGGTGGCACCATTCGTATCCAAGGCCAGGCGCTGGCTGAGAACGGATCGTATGCAGGTGCCGCGGATATTCGAAAGATTACGGATCGCATGGGCATGGTCTTTCAGCATTTCAACCTGTTTCCGCATCTGACGGTACAGGCGAATCTGGAACTGGCACCGAAGACGTTGAAAAAAGAAAGCTCAGCGATCATCCGGCAGCGCAGTTTGGAATTGCTCGGTAAAGTAGGGCTGTCTGACAAGGCGGATGCTTATCCCGCTAACCTGTCCGGTGGACAGAAACAGCGCGTAGCGATTGCCCGCGCACTTATGATGCAGCCCGATATTCTGCTGTTCGACGAGCCGACCTCGGCACTCGATCCCGAGCTGACGGGGGAAGTGCTGCGTGTCATCAAGCAGTTGGCACAGGAGAATATGACGATGATGATCGTCACCCATGAGATGAGCTTTGCCCGCGATGTCGCGGATCGCGTCTTCTTCATGGATAACGGTGAAATCGCCGAGTCGGGTCCACCGGAGCAGATCTTCGGCAATGCCAAGATGGAGCGCACGCGTACGTTTTTGCAGCGGGTGGAAGTGGAAGGGTAGAGGTTAAGACGAGTTAAGATATGAATGTAAACGGGATCCGAATTCATTGGTTCGACGAAAGTCGACGATGGATCCGGATTTTTTTAATAAAATCGGAATATTTACAAATAATGGAGCATATTTTTCCAGTTAATCAAGTATAATAAGACTACTTATTAAACAGGGAGGATTTACCTTTGGATCAACGTCACAATGATGTGGATCGTTATTATAGCGATCCGCTTCCGCCACCACCTTATGTAGTACCAAAAACCAATAGCAAGTCTATCGCAGCTCTTGTCTTGGGGATTTTGTCGCTCACCATACCATACTTGGGATTTTTTATTGGTATCGTAGCTATCATATTTGCGTCTCTGGCACTGAAAGAACTCAGAATTCGTATGGAACAGGGGAAAGGGTTGGCCATTGCGGGTCTTGTCTGTGGGATTATTGGGACGGCTCTCTATGCTATTCTCATTATACTTGTACTGCTATTTACTTTTTTGGTAAGTACCAATATTACTTCTACATACTAAGTGTTTGAGCAGTTCCCTACTTCTTTTTCTCATGATCAAAAAAAGCAAGGCCGTGTATAAGCAAACACCCGCTGTTATTCAGACGAGGGTGTTGCTTACAACAAGCCTTGCTTTTTATTTTTCTATCTTATACGTGAAGCACTGCCTCACTATTTACTTCTTCGACTTTACTCGTACGATGCATTATGAAATAGGTAAAGGTAGCTGCCAGGCCAATCACAGCAAAGATGCACAGAATACCGATCTGATCCCATGCCACACCGAACTGTCCACTCGAAATAACAGCTTTATACCCGGTGACCGAATAGGTCATTGGCAGCCATGGATTGAAACCTTTCAGCCAATTCGGAATGAGCTCCAATGGGAATGTACCCGCACTGGTGGTCAGTTGGAAGATTAACATGAGGATCGCCAGGAAGCGGCCGGGATTCTCCAACCAAGTAACCAGAGCCTGAATGATATACATGAAGGTCAGGCTGGTAACGAAACTGAATAAAAGGAACAAAGGCACGCTTTGAACTTCCAGGCCCAAGCCGGACAAGACAAGCCAGGAAGCGAGCAAGGACTGCATGGCACTCATGATCGTGAAAGCCAGCGTTCTGCTCACAAAACGATTCCAGCCACTCGCATCGGTAACCGAGCTGCTGCGTGTTGGTACAACCAGCGTTGCAATCAACGCCCCGACAAACAGTCCCAATGACAGGAAGTATGGTGAGAATCCTGTACCATAGTTGGGCACTTCATTATGTTTATGTTCATCCACCTGAACGGGCTCTGCGTACATCGTTACGAGTTCATCCGTCTTTTTCACACTACCCGTTTGATCGGCGGCATCATTCAGTTTGGTGGCAAGCTCACCAGAGCCGTCGGTCAATTTGGAGGTACCTTCTTTTAAATCTCCAGCGCCATCATCCAGCTTGCGGGAACCGTCTGCAATGGTAGTGATTCCCTCTGAAAGTTGGTCCAATCCATCAACCAGTTTTCCTGCACCTGCGTTTAATTGACTCGAACCCTCTGAAAGTTTGGCTCCGCCAGCGGCAGCCTCAGACAACTTGGCGTTGAACTGCTGGAGGCCAGTCGCAAGCTGCACCTGCCCAGCGGACAATTGCGTTGCTCCTTCTAGAAGCTGCTGCTCACCCTGCACTAACTGGCTGCTGCCTTGGTGCAGCTGCTGTTGAGCAGCTTGCAGGTTTTGGCTGCCTTCGAGCAATTGCTGTCCACCTTGATATACCTGTTCACTACCAGCGGCAACAGCCTGGCTTGCTGCCAGGAGTTGCTGTACAGCCGGGTTAGCAGCTAACTCTGGACTGGCTTCAGCTAATTGAGCAAGACCTTGCGCAACGGCCTTGGCACCTTCACTTACTTTGCCACTGCCTCCGACTGAAGTCTGCAATCCAGCGGTCAGCTTGGCGCTGCCTTCCTCGGTTGCAGCCAGTCCAGCATCCAATTTTGCGACTCCTTCCTGAGCAGATTGAATCCCAGCCTGTAACTTTTTGCCGCCAGCTTCAGCCTGTGCTGCTCCGTCACCAAGCTTCGCACCTGCTGCCGCCAATCGGGACAAGCCATTGGAAAGGGAGCTGGCTCCTGTATGAAGCTCATCAATACCCTGAGCTAAGGTGTTCGTGCCTTCTTTTAACGGGGTAATGCCTGTTTCGAGTTTGTTGGTTCCATCGGCCAGTTTGGATAGGTTCTCTTTCAACTTGGAGGCACCTTCATCCAGCTTAACCGCACCCTCGTTAATCTGACCTGCGCCATCTCCGGCATCCGCCAAACCGCTAGAGATCTTCTCCACCTGGTCGAGTAACGTTTCGGTATACGATTCCGTCACTTTGGCCGAGACTTTGGATTTGATCTGTTTGACCGCTGTCCCGCCAATCTGACCCGCAAGGAAGTTGTATCCTTCATTGGGTTCATAGATCAGCTCTGCCGGCTCGGGATGGTCATCCATCAGAGTGGTTGCTTTTGCAGAAAAATCTTCTGGAATAACAATCGTCATATAATACGTGTTGTCTTCCATGCCTTTCTCGGCTTCTTCTCGGGTTACAAATTGCCAGTTGAAGTCGTCACTTTTTTTCAATTCATCGACCAGATTCTGTCCGACTTCCAGCGATTTGTCATTGTAGGTTGCCCCCTGATCCGTGTTGACCACGGCGACAGGCAGTTCATTCATTTTGCCGTAAGGGTCCCAGAACGCATTGAGGAACAGACCGCTATACAGTACCGGAATGAACAGCACCACGAGAATCGGAATAAATACTTTTGGTTTCTTGAAGGCAGATTTCAAATCCTGCCCAAATACAGTGAATGATTTCATCATGTTCTCTCCCCATCATTACGCTACTCTGTTGCTATATCTCTCTCTAATCAATAAAGGATTCATATTCACATCTTTCTTTATGTAGGGGATAATCCACTTTTGAGAAAGAGGCCCACGAAATCCTTGATCTGATCCTTATGCAGCGAAGGATGCGCTTTGTTCCAATCGGATGTTAAGGTGACGTACAGCTTCAACAGGACAAAAGAGACCAGCCTTGGATCGTCTTCACGAATCTGCTCTAGTTCCATGGCGCGCTGAATTTGGCGTTCCAGATATTCGAGAATGGCGGTTTCTACTTTTTGCAGACCTTCCTTTGCCTGAGGCGTGCCGAACTCGTTTACCTCCTGAAACAGCTTGATTAACAGCTCATGTTCCTCTCTATACTCCAGCAAAGCGTCCATGCTCTGGTGTACGTTCTCAAGAAATGGTTTGTCGTCTTGAACAGTTTGTTCCGTAATTCGCTTCATATCAGCAATGATCGAGTGGAGGATCTCTCCGAACAGTTCTTCCTTGTTTTCGAAAAAAGTATAGATCGTACCTTTGCCCACATTGGCCAGTCTCGCAACTTGCTCCATTGTGGTGGCTTTGTATCCAAACAGCGCGAATGATTTCTCAGCAGAGTCCATGACTTGCTGTCTTCGATCGATGGTTTTCATGGTATGTGCACCTCCTGATCGTATGCAATGATAAAAGACAACTCAGAGTTGACCGGATTACTTATTTGGTCAATTGGTCGTAAACAAATGTATCATTGAATGGGGAGGAAGGAAGTGATGTTTGTCATAAGCCCATCCGAAATATTAGCCCTCCACCATCATCCCCACCTAAAGAAAACACAAGTGAACGAAAAGACAGTCCATTGTTGCTCTCTCACAGGAACGCTAAGATGAAGTTGTTAAAGCGTTTACATTATGTGTTGAAGGGAGCTTAACTCGGATGCCAGAAATTACGATCAGGCTGTATGAAGGCAGGACGGATGAGCAAAAGCAGGAGATAGTGGAGGTGTTCACACGCGAGCTCTCGCGTATTATCGACCGTGAGCCGGATTACATTTCCGTTGAATTCAATGAAATTCCATGGGACGAGAACGTTCCTGATAATTTGAAAGCCATGCAATCACAGAAGCAAGGAGGGGAGAAGACGTGAAGCCGGCGGACATCGCGCCGCCAAGCAGGGGAACAGCCAGACTTAACTCGTCTGGTCTGGGCACTCGGCTCGGAGATGCGGGACGTTATCTGTGGCGATACCGGATACTATATCTGCTCTCCGTACCGGGCATTCTGTATTTTTTCCTTTTCAAATATGTGCCTCTGTTCGGCTCGATCATTGCTTTTCAGAACTACAATATTTTCAAAGGCATCACCGGAAGTGATTGGGTAGGGTTGGAGCATTTCCAGAAGATGTTCAGCCATTATGACTTTTTGCGAATTCTCAATAACACACTTCTGCTCGGACTATATGATCTGGTAATTGCATTCCCGGTACCGATCTTACTGGCCATTCTGCTGAATGAAGTACGGATGATTGTGTTTAAGCGTTTGCTGCAAACGATTGTTTACATGCCTCACTTTCTGTCCTGGGTCGTCATTAGTGGTATCTTCATGGGTATTTTCTCGATGGATGCCGGGGTGGTGAACAAGGCACTTGGATTTCTGGGCATGCAACCGATCTACTTTCTTGGGGAAGACTCTTACATTCGTTCCATTCTGATCGGTTCGGGGATTTGGCGGGATTCCGGTTACGGCACAATTATTTTCCTGGCTGCCATTGCGGGAATTAATCCCGATCTGTATGAGGCGGCAGAGGTGGATGGAGCCGGACGTTTGAAGCAAATATGGTCGATTACTCTGCCATCATTACTGCCGACGATTATGATCTTGCTGCTGCTGCACATCGGAAAGTTCCTCGATCTGGGCTTTGAGCGTGTGTTTGTATTCCTGAATCCGCTCAATCTGGAATCTGGAGAAATTCTCGATACGTATATCTACAAAGCCGGCCTTCTCTCACAGCAATACAGCTATACAACGGCCATCGGGTTGTTCAAGTCGGTCGTGGGTTTGATGCTTGTTCTACTCGGTAATTTCTTCAGCAAAAAAACAACCGGCGAAAGCCTGTATTAGGAGGCGAGATAGATGCGTACCCCTAGTGTCCGTTACCGTATATTCCGCATTGGAAATCTCGTTTTTCTTACGCTGCTCTCGTTGACGATGATTCTGCCTTTCATTAATGTGCTGGCTCAATCTCTTAGCAGCTCGGAAGCGATCATGGGCGGAAAGGTCAGCTTCTGGCCTGTTGCTTTTACCTGGATCAATTATGAATATGTATTCGGCGATGCTTCGTTCTGGCGGGCATTTGCGGTATCGGTTGGGGTGACGCTGTTCGGGACGCTGGTCAATCTCGCTGCAACGGCATCGCTGGCGTATCCCGTTTCCCGTCCAGAGTACAAGGGGCGCTCCCTGGTCGTCATGTTTGTCTTAGTGACCGTTGTGTTCTCGGCGCCACTCATTCCGAACTTCATATTGATGAAGGAACTGCATCTGGTCAACAACCCGCTGGTTCTAATTGTGCCAGGAGCGATTAATGCCTTTAACTTTTTCGTTATGCGCTCGTTCTTCGCACAGCTTCCGGGCGAACTGATCGACGCTGCCCGTATTGATGGCTGTGGGGAATTCGGTATCATCTGGCGTATCGTCATTCCATTGTCCAAACCGGCTATGGCATCACTCGGCATTTTCTATGCGGTAGGCCACTGGAACGCCTATTCCACCGCGCTTTATTATCTGAATGATCCGGCCTGGTGGCCGATCCAGGTAACACTCAAGAAGCTGTTTGAGAGTGACGATATTTCCGTCGATCCAGGTTCAGCCGTCTATAGCACCCTTGCACATACATCGCCGGAAGGCATCAAAATGGCAACCATCATCATCGCCACCCTGCCGATTATTATCATTTACCCTTTCCTGCAAAAGCATTTTGTAAAAGGAATCATGGTCGGCTCCGTCAAATCTTAAGTACAAGAAGCATACAGATCTGACGGAAACGGGGGAATGGCGATGTTCAGAATCTTGATTACGGACGATGAGCCGATGATTCGGATGGGTCTGGCGAAGATGATCAAGCAAGCGGGACTGTTCGACTGTGAGATACGGCAGGCAGCGCATGGGGAAGAGGCCCTTCAGGTGGTAGAGGCCTTTCGGCCACACATCCTGTTTACGGATATCCGCATGCCAACGATGGATGGTATTGAGCTGTGTCGACGTTTATCCGAGCAAGGCAGTACGATGCGCATTATTGTGGTTTCCGGTTATTCGGACTTTGAATATGCAAGAGCCTGTATGGATTATGGAGTAAAGCGATATCTGCTGAAGCCTGTGGGACGACAGGAGCTGCATGAACTGCTGCTCAAATTGCTGGCCACCGAAGAGGATAAACCTACGGTTTCTCTTGTACCCGTGAGGGAGCTGAATGATTGGGCGATGCGTCTGGAAGAGGCCATATGGGAGCTGAGACAATCAGATGTCACGGAGCTGCTCGCAGCATGGTCTGGTCGTTACCCGTCATACTCCTTGATGCCTGAGCAGACAGCGGAGCTTTTTCAGGAATTGCTGGAATTGATTGTGGCCCGCATGAACGCACGTGGCAACGGAACGATGAGTACATCCTGCGAGATAAATGAAAGCGCTTCCTCAAAGGAGTGCTTCGAGGCTTTGGGCAACGAAATCCACACGTTAATGAAGACGATCAAGGAAAAGCGCAGTGGCAAGCGCAAGCATCCAGTGGAAGAAGCAAAAGCCTATCTGGAGAAGCATTTGCGCCGTGAAGTGTCACTGGACGAGATTGCCGCCAAGCTGGGCCTTAACCCGTCCTACTTCAGCCAACTGTTTAAACAGACCACAGGTCAGACCTTTATCCAATACCGTATACGCAGCAAAATGGAACTGGCCAAACGCATGTTGGAACAGCCTGGCAATCGGATTACGGATATATCCTACGAAGTGGGGTATGCGGATCATCCCCATTTTACGAAGACATTTAAGAAAATTACCGGACTGACCCCGTCCGAATACCGCAGCAAGTTGGGCATTGAATGATGAAGCGCAGCCTGTCCATCCGCCTGTTCTTTCATTTTGCCGTCGTGATTACGTTGTCTCTGTCCGCCATCGGCCTGTTCACCTATACCTATGCCTCGACTGAAATGAACGACCAGCTTGCGGACAACATCGCCCAAACGATGCGCAATACGGCGTACCAGACTGATCTGTATTTGCAAAATTATGATCGTGCAACCTACTCCATTCTCTCGAACGGAAGTGTGAAGCATTTCCTCGATATGAATTCGGAGGACAGTTATGCCTATTACGAGTACAGCCGTCAGATTAAGACGAACGTGTTCCCGCCTGTTTTTATGTTATACCCACAGATCAAGTTCCTGTATGTTATCGGGGATAACGGGCGTGTTGTGATTGATGACAACCAGAATTCAGCTGGCATACCGGATATCGACGCGGCACAGCAATATAAGGAGTTGCTGGCTGCAACCCCTGCAAATGGAGAATCGACGTTGCTTACCCGCAGTATTCGCAGTGGACAGAGCGCCAATGTGATTACGATCGCTCGCCGGATTAGAGGGGTATCCTCCTATACGCCAAACGGAGTACTGGCGATGGAAGTAAATGTGCTGGAGCTTGACAAAATATGGGGAGAACTCGACCTCGGTCAAGGTGGGTATCAGTATGTGATGGATCAGAACGGAACTGTAATCTACACACCCGGGGACGAAGAGGCGCAGACAGCGATGGCGTCCAACACTGTGAATAGGCTTATGCACATGGAGGCAGGATCACTGGAACAGAACACGGATGGCACCAAACGGCTGCTCATATCGGAGCTTTCTGCATATTCGGGTTGGCGTTTTGTCGCTTCCGTGCCGCTGTCGGAGCTGCAAAGACCGATTGCAACGATCCGTTCAGCCACATTATGGGTTGGTGCAGGGACCTTGCTCGCCGCGCTTGTCGTGGCCTACCGGATCGGAGCATCTCAAGTGGAACCTATTCGTGTGCTGATGAACGGAATGAGACAGACGGAGAAGGGAATCTGGAACAAGGTTGAGATGAAGGAAAGGCGCGATGAAATTGGTGTGCTGATCCGCAGCTATAATCTGATGGTCAGCCGCCTGTCGGACATGATTGAGAGTGTATACGAGTCGGAGCTGCGCCGCCAGAAGTCGGAAATCGAGCTTCAGCAGGAGGCGCTGGAACGGCACCGTGCGGAATTTCAGGCGCTTCAGTTGCAGATCAATCCGCATTTTCTCTACAACACACTGGAAACGATCAAATGTTATGCCGTCGTACAGGACTCCGAAGAAATTGCACAGATGGTGGAATCCATGGCTCATATGCTCCGTTATTCCATTCAGACCAATCTGGAGGAAATTACGGTTGCTAATGAGTTGAAGCATGTGCTGGCCTACCTTTCCATCATGAAACATCGCATGGATCGAGAGCTTGAAGTTGAGGTTATCATTGCGCCGGATCTGTTGTTGGAAAAAATGGTTCGACTCACCCTTCAGCCACTGGTGGAAAATGTGTTACAACACGCATTTCCGCGAGGCATGGAGCCCGGTCACTTTATCCGTATCGATGCTCGGCGCCTGGAAGATCGCTTTCTTGTCATCGTCCAGGATAACGGTATGGGCATGAGCGAGGAACGCCTGAAGAAGCTGCGTGACCGTCTGGAATTGAATCGTCTGGCAGGCGAAGATTCCGATGATGTCTACCATCGCGGAGGCATCGGACTCATGAATGTTCATCGCCGGATACAGCTGGTATTTGGAGAAATGTATGGCTTGATGATTGAGAGTGAGCAAGGCTTGGGAACGACCATTACGATGGCGCTTCCCGCAGATCAGCATAGCAAACGGATTTAATTGAACCTATAACAGGGAGGAAGATCGAACATGAATATTAACTTGCAGAACAAAATTGCGCTGGTTACCGGCTCCAGCGGAGGAATTGGTGCTGCCATTGCTGGGGCATTGGCACGTTGCGGAGCAAAGGTAGCTGTGAATGGCCTGCATAATATGGATCGGGCGGAGGAGGTCGTGGCCGCCATCCGGGATGCTGGCGGTGAAGCAGCGGCATTTCAGGCAGATGTGACCGATACGAATGCCATAGAATCGATGGTTGGAGATATTACGTTCCGCTTTGGCGGTCCGATTGATCTGTTGATTAATAATGCAGGGCATCTGGTTGAACGGAGTCCGATTGAAACGATGAGCGAGGAGCTTTACAGCCGGATTATGGATGTCAATCTGAAGAGCGCTGTCTTTGTCTCCAAAGCGGTCATTCCTGGTATGAAAGCGGCTGGAGGCGGCCGAATTATCAATCTGACCTCGGTAGCGGCTCATAACGGGGGCGGTCCGGGTGCAGCTATTTACGCAGCCTCCAAGGCATCTGTCATTGCGTTAACCAAAGGACTTGCCAAAGAACTGGCGCCTGGCGGGATTACGGTCAATGCCCTTTCACCGGGCTTCATCGGGCAAACGGCATTCCATGCAACGTTCACCTCGGCGGAAGGCCGATCTTCTGCGGTAAGCAGCATTCCGCTTGGACGGGAAGGGACTCCCGATGATGTCGCAGGAGCGGCGCTGTACCTGTGTTCCGAGCTGGGTTCTTTTATAACCGGAGAAACGATTGAAATCAATGGCGGAATGTACATGCGTTGATGCTACACCATTGTGATAAGGGGGGAACGATACGATGGAAGTGAAGCGGAAGCTTGCAGAAAGACCGTTGTACCAACCAATCAGCGGGCCATTCCATGTGGACTATGCACCTGATGAACATACCGTTCTGGCAGAGAATCCGCCAAGATTTACCTGGATGGCGGCGCAGCAAGAGGATGAGAACGCCTATATGCTGCAGGTGTCGGTGGGGCCTTCTTTTCAGGAAGAAGGGACGATGACCTTTGCGCCGCTCCCGTATAACTTTTTCACGCCGGATAAAGTGTTTGAACCTGGAGATTATTATTGGCGATATGCACTGCTTGTAGATCATCCAGTGCAGCAAGGTAGCGAAGCCGAAGTGGATGTCGTGCGGGGTAAGCAGCAGGAAATGTCGGAATGGAGTGAGGTGAGGCGGTTTACGGTACCAGCGGGATTGCCCGAGACACCGATACCTTCTCGGGCACAGCGGTATGTTGCCACGGAAACGTCTCACCCTCGGCTATGGCTCGGAGATAGCGGGCTAAGGGCACTTGCGGATGCCATTGCGTCAGATGCTACATATTGCGGCTGGCATATGTTTATGGCAAAATCCGTGGAGCCATGGGCCAACAGAGAGCCGATCAGTGAACCGCTGCCTTACCCGGATAACAAACGTGTCGCTGCGCTGTGGAGGCAAATGTACATTGACTGTCAGGAAACGTTATATGCGATTCGTCATCTCAGCATCGCGGGGCGGGTGCTTCGTGACGAACGGTTGCTTGGTGCAGCGAAAATCTGGCTGTTGCATGTAGCGGCTTGGGATACGGAAGGAACGACCTCCCGTGATTACAACGATGAAGCGGCCTTTCGGGTCGCAGCCGCGCTCGCTTGGGGCTATGATTGGCTGCATGATGAGTTGAACAGTGAAGAGCAAGATGTGGTGAGGCGCAGTTTGCTGCGTCGAACAGAACAGGTGGCCCAGCATGTGATGGTCCGCTCGAAAATCCATCATGTGCCTTATGACAGCCATGCTGTGCGTTCATTGTCTTCCGTGCTTGTGCCCTGCTGTATGGCCTTGTTGCATGAGGAGCAGCAGGCTGCAGAGTGGTTGGATTATGCGATCGATTATTATGCCTGTCTGTACTCCCCTTGGGGTGGCAGTGATGGGGGATGGGCCGAAGGTCCAATGTACTGGACAACAGGCATGGCCTATGTGACCGAAGCAATGAATTTGTTGCGAAATTATGCGGGCATCGATTTCTTTCGTCGGCCGTTCTTCCAGCGTACCGGAGATTTTCCACTCTACGTGTACCCGCCCGACGCTCGGCGTGCCAGCTTTGGAGATCAGTCTACGCTGGGTGACCCGGTAAACTTGAAAACAGGCTATCTTGTCCGCCAACTGGCAGGTGTTACAGGCAACCACTGGTACCAGTGGTACTTTGAGCGTGTACGCCAATCCGATCCGGGGACAGAGGGGGCTTTTTATAACTACGGTTGGTGGGACTTTAACTTTGACGACTTAGTATACCGCCATGATTATCCGCAGGTGGAGGAAGAGTCACCTGTGGACATCGAGCCGCTCAAGTGGTTCCGTGATGTGGGGTGGGTAGCCATGCATCACCGGATGGACGATCCGGATGAGCATATTATGCTTCTTCTCAAATCGAGCCGTTATGGTTCCATCAGCCACAGTCATGCGGATCAGAACAGCTTTACCCTGCATGCATTTGGTGAGCCGCTTGCGGCGGATACGGGCTATTATATCGCGCACGGCAGCTCCTTTCACCGGGAATGGCGCAGGCAGACACGCTCCAAAAACAACCTGCTGATTGGCGGAGCAGGTCAGTATGCCGAGAACAACAAGGTGCTGAACATGGCTGCCACCGGGCAGATCGAAGAGGCCTATTGGCGGGATGGCGATGGTTATGTGCGCGCGGTAGCGACCGATGCCTATGCCAGCACCGTACCCCATGTGAAGCGTGTTGTACGGGAGATTCATTTTCTACAATCCTCCTATTTCGTCATTGTGGACCACATTGATCTGGAGAAGCCGGACAGCGTTCAATGGCTGTTCCATGCACTGCACCCGCTACAGCTGAAAGGGCAGAGCTTCCGTCTGAACGGTAATAAGGCGGGGCTTGAAGGGACGTTTGTATATGCTTCCTCCGGTGAGTTGTCGCTCAGCCAGACGGATCAATTCGCAGAGGTGGACCCGGCAGAGTACGAAGGGTTGGAAAGACATTATCATCTGAGCGCAGAAACGCGGCCTGCCTCAAGCCATAGAATTGTAACGCTGCTTGTGCCATATAAGATCGAGGAGCCGAAGTATGTCCCTTATTTCATTGATGACCAGGATCACGGCATTCATCTCTATTTTACCGACAACGGTGTAACGAAGAAGATCGAGGTATCCAAGACGTACTAGGGAGTGCTGACCTAAAGAAAACGCAATCTCATCTAAAACATCCCCATTGTTGCAGGCGGTGGGGATGTTTTAACATCTATTTGAAAGCGCTTCACCAATGAGTAGTACCTAAATCAGGATGAAAAGAGGGGTAGCATGAAAAAGTGGATGGTCTCAGGCATGGCGCTATTGCTGGCGGCAGCTGTCATGACGGGGTGCAACAAAGGGAGTGGAGCAACATCCGGTGAGGGCGGGGGAGACGGCAAAACAAAATTCTCCATTTCACTACGGACGCTGGCGTATACCTATGTGGAGAAGTCACCGGACATTAACAAGGATCAATGGGTGAAGAAACTGGAGGATCTGACCAATACCGATCTGAAAATTGTCCTGGTGCCCCACAAGGAATATGAACAGAAAATGGTCCAGATGTTTGCCACCAATGATATTCCTGACGTGGTGCAGGGTGACGGCGGCGTCAACGGCAAAGAGATGGCAGGCTCGGTCGAAGCTGGAGTATTTCAGCCGCTGGATGAATTGTTGCAGCAGTACGGGCAAGATTTGCTCAAAGCCGTGCCGAAGGAAGCCTGGGACCAGGTAACCCATGACGGCCATATCTATGCCATCCCCGAATATTTATCCAATCCATCCCGCCGGGCAACGTGGATTCGCAAGGATCTGCTGGATCAAACGGGACTACCGGTGCCAACTACGGTTGAGGAAACTATGGACGTTTTACGCGCCTTTAAGAAGCTCGGCGTGGAGAATCCGTATATGGGACGTGAGGATTTCAAATATGCAGATACTTTTTTCGGTGCCTATGACGTCCAGCAATTCCTGTCCATGATGGAGCAGCAGGGCGACCAGGTTGTACCGAAATTTATGGATAACGAGAATATGCAACAAGCCCTAACTGTCTATAAGACGATGTACGAGGAAGGGCTCATCAACAAAGAGTTCGCGACCATCAATTCCACGGTATTCAAAAATACGATTCTCTCGGGCAAGGCAGGTATGTGGTCCATGAACG
The DNA here is from genome assembly GCF_028771845.1 of Paenibacillus marchantiae. NCBI lineage: Bacteria > Bacillati > Bacillota > Bacilli > Caryophanales > Paenibacillaceae > Paenibacillus > Paenibacillus marchantiae. Next base: position 2,308,205 of record NZ_CP118270.1, read on the forward strand.
CCAACGAACTGATCCAATGGGAGAAGCAGATTAAAGCATCGGTTCCCGATGCCAAAATCGAGATTATCCCTTCCCCAGTCGGCCCCGACGGAAAGGGCGGTTATTATCTGTACGGTCCGGTGACACGTGCCTACTTTATTAATAAGGATGCGGCTGATCCGGCTTCCATTATCCGTTTCTTTAACTGGATGGTGTCTGACGAAGCCGAGAAGTTTTTCACATACGGCACAGAAGGAGAGACCTACACAGAGGATAATGGTGTGATTTCTTACAAAGCTCCAACAGACTCCGCTGGCGTGGACGAAGAGCGTTACCGTCAGTCGTTCTTATGGTTCGTACAGGACACGACGTACAATAAAGGCTCGTTATCGCTGACAGAAGAAGGCAGAAAGCTGATGAATATTTACGATACCATCTTAGCCAAAGAAGGTCGGGATGGCATCAACTTTGATCCGCGTTTGGAAGCTTTTGTACAGAATCCCGAGATTGCTCCCAATTCGGATACACCTCCTCAGGTATTGCTCACACACATGATCAAGATGGTTTATGGTAAGGAGCCAATTTCCGATTGGCCAAAAGTGGTAGAGGAATGGAAATCCAAGGGCGGCGATCAGGCAATCAAAGAAGCCACGGAGAAATTTAAAAAAGGTGAAGGCGTGTCCGCACCGCGTCGCTAACTATATAAGTCGAAGCGATCGGAAGGTTGTTCTGTCATCGGAGTGGCAAGTCAGCTGAATACGGAGGGGATACAAGTGATTGACGTGTTCAAAACGTGGAAGAAGCGGGTTGTACTTGTTGCCATGTCTGTCATACTCATTAGCGGTATTACCGTTCCCGTGCATGAAGTCCGGGCGATGGAAGACGCTGATCCTCATTCTATTTTAAATACTACGCAGGAAGAAAATATCCCAGATCCGGAGGGCCCGGAGCTGGAGATTTACGCGGAAAACTTTGATGACCCGGACAATTTTGGCTCTACAGGCGGAATTGCACTGAGAGCTCCCTGGCTGCAGGAAGGAGTAGGTGGAAGCAAGGCCAAAACATCATCTTCCACAACCGCACCCTCGCTGCCCAACATGATCAAGATTGACGGAACCGATGCACTCGCGCTGCCACTTGATCTAACTGGATACGGAAATATCCGGCTGAGCTACTATACACGCGCCTCGTCCTATATCAGCGGAAGCATTATTATCGAATGGTCGAAGGACGGGGGCAGTTCCTGGGCAACGCTGGAGACATTTGAACTTCCCCCAGGCACTCCAGATGTGAAGAACAAGGAAGGTAATACGCTAAAAAGCTGGGCGCTGGGTTCGGAAGCGAACAATAACAGCACGGTGAAAATTCGTTTTCGGACAGGAGATGCCATGCAGGCCAACATGTATATCGACAATGTTGCCATTTATGGTCAGGCTATTCCCGGTATAACGCCTGCCCCATCGCCAGTTCCGCCTGGAGAGGAGAATACTGAATTTACGCCACCACAAGGAGTGACTTTATACGAGGATGTGGAGATTGGCACGGCTGGTGGGCGAGCAATCTATTCATCCATTGCTGTTCCTGAGACAGCGGCAGCTGAACCGATGCCGGTCATGGTCTATATCCATGGAGGTGGATGGAATCACGGGGACCGAAAGCAGGCATTGAACTCCATTTGCAATTATGTACTCAAACGCGGTTACATCGGTGTATCTCTGGACTACCGACTGACGCCTGAGGCGCCTTTCCCTGCCCAGATTCAGGATGTAAAGCTTGCTATCCGATATTTGCGGGCAAATGCGGCGCAGTACAACCTGGACCCGAGTCGTATAGGCGTCTGGGGATCATCTGCGGGCGGCCATCTGGCTGCATTGCTCGGTACAACAGGGGACATTGTGGCTGGTGACACTGTAATGCTCGATACAGGGGTGACGGTAGATGTACCTGATCTTGAAGGTTCTGGCGGATGGCCTGAGTATTCCGACAAAGTGCAGGCCGTTGCCGACTGGTACGGACCCGCTGATTTTACAACGACATTTGCCAATAACTATAGCTCGGTCACGGCTCTGCTTGGCGGACATCGTGCATTCGATGTACCGGAGCAGGCCAGACTTGCGATGCCGGGAACTTATGCTTCACCGGATGATCCACCGTTCTGGATTCGGCACGGTGATGCTGATGCCACCATTCCTTACACAGACAGTGTTACTTTCGCGGGACAGCTTCAATCTGCGGGTGTCCCGATAGTGGATATGAAAATCGTACCTGGTCAGGGCCATGGATTTACAGGGACGGCTTCCGAGGTTGCCAATGCGGCGGCATGGGCCTTTCTTGATGAACATGTGAAGAACCGGATCGTTACGGAGCCCATTATGTTCAAAAACAATCCCGAAGACACTTCGCCTGGAGCCGAAGAAGAAAAACCGTTGATTGAAAAGGTCATCGCCAGCAAGCTGCCAAGTGACGATGCGGCGATTGACAGCAGCAAGCCTGATCTGAATTTCAATCAGGCAACGGGCTCCAGCACCGGATTACTAAGCATCTCTTCCACTTCATCGACCAAGAAATATGTGTATTTCAAATTTGATATGTCCGGAAATGAGCCCGAAGGAGATCGGTATCGACTACGGATTGCCGCCAAAAAAGGCACATCAAATATCAATACAGAGTTGTCTCTTTACGGTTTGAATGAAACAGACTGGAGCGAATCATCGTTAACCTGGTCGAATGCTCCGGTCCAAAGTCTCAGCGAAAGTTCGCTGCTTGGCAAATTCCAGGTCACGGCAGATCGTAGTGGAAGCCCGGCCGTCTATGAAGTGGATGTAACCGATTATGTGAAGAGTCGTCCAGATGCGGGGCAGATTGCATTTTTGCTCGCGGATGCGGGATCAACAGGTGTTTCCGTTAACGTCTATACCAAGGAAGCCAACGGAACGAGCAATCCGCGTCCACAGTTATCGGTCATTGCTTTAATCGAAGAAGGCAGTGACGCGCAGTCACCAGAATGGGAGCAGGGAGCTATACTTGAGATTCGCAACTGGGGAACGGATTTTGCGGAACTGAGATGGCCCGCTGCCAGCGATGATACAGCTGTATCTGCATACCGGATATATCGGGATGGAGTTTTGCTGGCTGAACAAAGTAAGCAGTCATTTCATGACAGCGGACTTGCTGCTGGAACATCGTACACGTTTCAAGTGAGGGCGATTGATGAAGCTGGCAACGTCAGCAGTGCCCTATCATCCGATTTGACCACCCTTACCGTTCCGGTATCGTCCCTGCCTGTTGCCTCCGTCTCGGCAAGCGGTAGCGACGGCAACCTGGCGACTAATACCATCGACAATAACAGTTATACACGCTGGTCTGTTGCCGGAGAGGGGCAATGGATCACATTTGATCTGGGGCAGGCACAGCAAGTGGGCTATGTTGGGATTGGTTTTTACAAAGGGGATGTCAGGAAGACCTTTTTTGAAATAGAAACGTCTGTTGACGGTGATCATTGGACCCAGGTATATGGCGGCGAAAGCAGCGGGGATACAACAGAAATGCAGGCATTTGATATCCCGGATACTTCTGCACGTTACGTACGGATCACCGGACATGGCAATTCTGATTCAAGTATTTATACAAGTCTGACCGATGTGCATTTGTATGCTCCTTTTGCAGGGGGAGGGACGCCTGTTGCCCTGATTCCATACATTGAGCCTCAACCACCGGAGGGAACGGAGTCCTTTATCGCTCCAGGTCTGACGGAGACAGATGGAACACCACATGCAGTCCATCCTCCTCATGCTGTAACCGGACGTACGATTGATGTACGGGATTACGGAGCAGATCTGGCTGATCATACGAGTGATGACCGACCTGCAATACAGGCTGCCATTGATGAGGCCAGCGTTGGTGATGAAGTGTTTTTGCCTGATGGAGTGTACAATTTGTTGTCCGGGCCGGATGGAACTACCAACCTGATGCTCAAATCCGGGGTGAACCTGAGAGGAGAGAGCAGTGGAGGAACCGTGCTCAAGACATCGTTGGATCAGGTGACGGGCAGCGCCGTCCTGAAAGCATCGGCTCAGCACAGCATTCTCGTATCCAATATGACCCTAACTTCATCCTGGTCTGGCAGCTACACGACCGATCACAAATCCAACAATCCCTCCGCAGGGGGGCCGGATAGCATGATCCACATCGCTAACTATGGTGAGGAACCATCGTATGACATTACGATCGACGGTGTAATTGTGGAGAAATTTAAACGAATGGCTATCCGCATCGAACACAGCCGAGATGTCGTTGTGAAGCATGCAACATTCCGCAATGCAACAGATCTGGGCCCTGGGGGTTCAGGCTACGGAATATCCATTCAGGGAACGGCCAAGACTGATCGGCTCGGCTTTGACAATGATACGTTATGGAATGTGGTGGAGGATAGTACGTTTGAGGGCCCTTATCTCAGACATGGAGCGTTGATCCAGTTTGTCGCCCATAACAACGTGCTGCGTGGCAATACATTTAACGGAACGAAGTTGGATGCTATTGATCTTCATGGTGAACTGGAGTATTTGAATGAAATCTCGGGCAATGTCATTACGGATGTGCTGACAGGCGCAGGGATTGGACTTGGCAATACAGGGGGTTCAGCACCCAGCAATCACAGCAAGTCGGGCAAAGGAAACTACATTCATGACAACACGATCAGGAACAGCCAAATCGGCATTTCGGTAACCATGGGCACCCCCGATACTCTAATCGAGGATAATCTGATCGAGAATACAACCACGATTACAGATACGGCAGGAATCAAAGTGCTGAATGGACCGGGCACGGTAATTCGAGGCAATGTGATCCGTAACAATACCGCTAGCGGTTACTGGGGCGTGCGTCTTGAGCGCGACAAAGGTGATGCCGGAGCCGGCAATATTGGCGAAGGAAACCCCGAGAATGTGTTAATTGAAAATAACCGAATCGAAGGTAACACAAACGGAATTGGACTCTTTGCCGGAGTCGGCATTCTGCTAAAGGCCAACATTCTAAACAATGTGAATGAGGACTATTACAAAGCAGCAGGTGTTACAGTTACCGAGCTGTAAAGGATCAGAGCAAGTAGCCTAGCAGGCGTCTATATAAGTTGAAGCTCAATTTTACACTATACTGCAATCGGAGTGATCAGGTGTACCATTTATAGTTCAACTTATGTAGCCTGATGGGCTACTTTTTGTTGTGAATCATTGATTTAAGATTCATTAAAGGTTTGTCCTCTACCATGGTTTCATAAGCCTAAGTTGCTTAACAGAAACCAAGAAGGAGGATTCATCATTTGAATAGTTTACTACGTAAAGTTGCAGTAACGGCCTTGTCCGTGACGATGGTAACATCATCTTTTGCCTTGGTAGGAAGCCCGAACGCTGCGTTTGCCGCAGAGGATACAAGCACCAGCACAGGCGTCACGCAAGCCTATGAATCGTTGTTCCAAACGGACAACGTCATTGATGTGAATGTTACGATTGATGATGCAGACTGGAAGAGCATGCTCGAAAGCCCGCTGGATAAGGATTATAAGAAGGTAAGTGTGGAAGTGGACGGCAACAAGCTAGATAACGTTGGTTTCTCCACCAAGGGTAATCTGACTTTGAAATCCGTAGCCTCCATGCAAGATTCTGACCGTTACAGCTTCAGACTGAAGTTCGATAAATACGACAAAACACAAACCTTGCTCGGTCTGGATAAAATGGTCCTTAACAACAACTATTCCGATCCATCGTACATGCGTGAAGTTCTTCACTATGAAGCTCTGCGCAGCATTGGCATGGATGTACCGATGACGAACTACGTTAATCTGTATATCAACGGCGAACTGGTTGGTTTCTATACCGGGGTTGAAGCAGTAGATGACAGCTACCTGGAACGCAATTACGGTGAAGATTATGAGGACGGTGTCCTCTACGATACGGATGAGAAGAGTTACCTGCAATATTCAGAAGGCAGTGACTACAGCACCATCACCGAAGATTTGGGTACGGACGAGAATAAAACCAAACTCAAAAACTTCATCAAAACGCTGAACGACATGCCTGAAGGTGAAAAAGGTGATATCGAGAGTGTGCTGGATGTGGATTCGGCACTGAAATATATCGCGGGCAACATGGTCTTTGGTAACTATGACAGCTATAGCGGCGACAAAGGGCATAACTACATGCTTTACGGAGATGCGGCTGGCAAATTCACCGTTGTACCTTGGGACTTTAACATGTCCTTTAATGGATACTCGGGTGGAGGGGGACGTGGTACAACAACAACTGGATCAACCACGACCAACACCAATGCAACGAACGTATCCGTGGACGAGCCAGTACTGGGCATTAGCATGGAAAATGTACCGATGATCAACAACCTGTTGGCCGTGCCTGAGTATAAGGAAAAATACTTGAGCTACGTCAATGAGTTGACGGATTATATGGAAGGCATCCAGGATCGTATCACAGGTCTGGCTGACATCATTCGGCCATATGTAGAAGCAGATCCAACGAAGTTCTACACAACCGAACAGTTTGAATCCAACATTGCATACTCTGCCAACGCTGATGCAACAGGTGGTATGGGTGGCATGGGTGGTACACCACCAGAAGGATTCGAAGGCATGACACCACCAGAGGGCATGGAAGGTATGACGCCTCCGGAAGGTTTTGAAGGCATGACACCTCCCGATGGTACAACACCGCCGGATGGCACAACGGGAACAGGAACAACAGACAGCACAGGCAATACCCAAACACGTCCGGGCGGTAACTTTGGCGGAGGTGGAGGCATGGGCTCCATGGCAGCGGGATCGTTGACGACATTTGCCCTGAACCGACTTGCCAATCTGCAAGAGCAGCTTGGACGTGAAGTAACGCCTTTGCCAGAGACTTCAGAAGATACAGGCACGGATAACGGAACAGGAACGACCGACAAAGCGATTACGGTAACTCTCGATGGCAAAGCGATTACGTTCCCGGATCAGGACCCGCTAGAGCAAAGTGGCCGGGTTATGGTACCAGTGAACGCCATCCTTGAAGCTTTGGGTGCAGAAGTAACGTGGGACAAAACAGCGAAAACGGTAACAGCTGTACTGAATGACCAGACGCTTGTGCTCCAGATCGGAAGCAGCACAGCAACGGTGAATGGTGAAACGCTCGAAATTGATGCACCAGCCATTATCAAAAACAGTCGCACGCTTGTGCCGGTACGCTTCATCTCTGAAGGACTGGGACTGACCGTGGATTGGGATCAAACGGCTGCACAAGTAACACTTACATCCAAATAATATCTCTCTTGTAGAGAAACGTTGTTCTACGGAGAACGAGAAAAGGGATTCGATGATCAGATCGAATCCCTTTCTGGTACAATGAGGGAAAAGGAGGGAACACATATGGCTCCCGATAAAACAAAACTTTTCCCTAACGATAATATTCGTACCGTTTGTTACATTCAGAATTTGCCGCCGCGCTCTAATGTGCTGATCGGTGATTATACGTATTATAGTGACAACAGTCGTCCACCCGAGCAGTTTTATGACCGCATTCAGCATCATTATGATTTCCTAGGCGATCGTCTGGTGATCGGTAAGTTTTGTGCAATTGCCGAAGGTGTGACATTCATTATGAATGGTGCTAATCATCGGATGGAGGGCATGACAACCTATCCCTTCAATATTTTTGGTGGTGGTTGGGAGAGAGTAACTCCTACGCTGGATCAACTGCCTTTTAAGGGAGACACTGTATTGGGCAATGACGTCTGGATTGGGCAAAATGTAACTATCATGCCGGGTGTCGCGATTGGAGACGGTGCCATCGTTGCTTCCAATGCGACAGTCACCAAGGACATCGAGCCTTACACCATTGTGGGTGGCAATCCGGCCAAACCAATCAAAAAGCGCTTCGACGACGAGATCATTGCTTTACTGCTGGAACTGAAATGGTGGGATCAAGATGAGGCGTGGTTGGACACACATTTGGAACGACTGGTCTCTACATACGATCCGCAGACATTGCGTGAGCTTCTGAAGAGTAAGTAGGTTGGTGTACGTGAATTAATTTGCAAAAAAAACGAGACTATCGCTGGTTCCTTATGGAGCCAGTTTTTTTATTTTGCACTCCATATGCTCATCATCATCACACTTCATGGAACCTTGCATATCCACACTAAGCCCCTGGATGGAAGAAGTTAAGAGAGCCAATCCATCTGTAGGTGGACTTAACTCCCGTTGAATTCGGCTGCACTAAATGTAGATCAGAGAACACGTGGAGAAGGTGAGGAAAAAAACATGATGAATATTGTTATTGTAGCCGTCATTGTTCTATTGTTATCGCTAAGGGAGAAGGAAGTGAAGACATCCCGTTTATGGGTCTTTCCAGCGATTATTGCGTATTGGGTGCTTTCGAGCGTAGTAAATACACCATTAACGGTGGGCAACATTCTGTTATATATTGTTTTTCTCATCATAGGTTGCGGGATTGGTGCGTGGCGGGTACATCTGGAACAGCTTCGAATCCATCCAACTACAGGTAAAATGATGTCTAAGGGATCGCTGGCCAGTAGCTTGCTTCTGATCGCGGTTATGGTGTTAAGACAGCTCGCCAGCCAATGGGATGTGCATCATACGGTGGTTTCACTGAGCAATGCTCTGTTGTTTCTACCTCTGGGAAGCATCGTTGCCCGGCGTTATTTTCTGTATGCCAAAGTCCAGCGTTTTCAAGGCAGAGGTGTATAATCATTTCAAACTTTAGGATTGGAAAGGATAGCTATGCAGAACGATTCGAAATGGATGCAAATTCGAAAGGTGATACTGGATCATACAGCAGATCTTATTTTAACGTTGCTGCTGCTCTCCAGTCTGATTGAGCCCCTCAAAGAATTGGCGTGGGTCGATTTGGGTGCAGGACTGATCGTTAGACTGCCCTACCTTATGTTGGTTTGGGTTCCACAGTCACTTCGAAATGAGCGGATGCGAACGTTAGGGATATTGGTGATTTGGATGGTGACGCTGCTCTATGCCCAGTTCTTCCAGGCCGAGTATCGTATATTTGAATTAACCTTTTATCTCATCGGATATACTGCGCTAAAATTGCCCATCCATCGTTCTTCGTTGCTTGGCTTCGTTATCATCATTGGGAATGCGGCGCTGCTCTATATGGATGAATACGAACCCAATCAGATTCTGGTGTATTCGATGGCTCACGCTGTAACCTATATTCTATGCTGGGCTGCGAGAATCAGGCGGGAAAGCAGACAGGACAGCAAACGACATTATGAGGAATTGCAGAAGGTGCACGCTGAACTGACACATGCCCATCAGGAGCTTCAGGATACACATCAGGAGTTGGAGCAGGCTACCGTGCGATTGATGCAGTATGCCGTACTTGAAGAACGAAGCCGAATCTCAATGGATTTGCACGACAGTGTTGGTAACCGATTGACATCCATTATTGTTCAGCTTCAGGCATTGCCATATATGATGAAGATGGATGCAGCGGAAGCCGACAAAGCGATGGGTACGGTGCTTGAAGTAGTCCGACAATGTCTCCAGGAGGTTCGGACTGTTGCTCATCAGATGGGCAGCAATGAAGCAGGCCTCGGGCTGGTCGCCTTGACGAGTCTGGTGAATGAGATACGGGAGATGGCAGGTTTCACGATCAAACTGACCCCCCAAGAGCAGACGAGTCATTGGACGCCAGAAACGTCCGAATTATTGTATCGTGTACTTCAGGAAGCGTTAACGAATATTATTCGTCATGCCCAGGCTTCGCAAGTGAAGGTGGACATCTTGGAGAAGGAGCATCAGCTACATATGATTGTGGAGGACAACGGAATGTATCGCAAAGAGAATCCGATCTCTCCCGGTTTCGGACTGTCGAGTATGAGAGCAAGATGTGAAAGGGCAGGCGGTTCCTTATCCATTGATGCAGTCGATCCACATGGAATGAGGTTAACCCTTACCATCCCTCAAGATGTGAAGGAGATTATGGGAGGTGATGAACAATAATGGAGCAAGACATACAGGACATACGTGTACTCCTCGTGGATGACCAGCATCTGGTCCGGCATGGTTTACGTTTTATTATTAATGCACAGCAGGATATGGAAGTGGTAGGCGAAGCGGGTGGGGGACATGAAGCAGTCCTTCTGGCAGCAGAGCTTCGTCCACATGTCGTATTGATGGATGTGCAGATGGAAGCAGGAGACGGACTGGAAGCGACAGCGGAGCTGATGAAGATACTGCCTGACTGCAAAGTGGTCATCCTGACCACATTCGATCATGAGGACTATGTGTACAAAGGAATACGTGCCGGAGCTGTTGGTTATCTGCTCAAGGATGCGGCGCCAGACGAACTCGTTGATGCGGTTCGTGCTGCATATCGGGGGGAGGCGATCTACCGCACGGCGGTGGCAGCCAAGGTGATCGGTCTTGCTATTCGTTCAACTCCGAGTCATTCGGATTCAGTGAAGGAGACGGTAGCAAACGAACAATTGCCGGAACCGTTTACGGGACGGGAATTGGAGGTTTTGCAGCAGATGGCATATGGATTACGGAATGAGGAGATTGCTCGCAAGCTTTTTATCGGAGAGAGTACGGTCAAGACTCATGTACATCGCATTTTGCAAAAGATTCAAGTGGAAGACCGCACACAGGCGGTCGTCTTTGCCATTCGTAATGGATTCGTCAAGTAAACCTTTCTTGATCTTCTGTGGAGTAGTGATCCAAATTCAGCAAATAACCAGCTGCCCCATGCGGAGCTGGTTATTTTGTATGACCACAAAAACAATGTCTCAAAATTGAGAAAAGAGATGGAATGTTGTGTGAGATAAGTCATAGAATAACTTTAAGTAAGCGCTTCCAATAACATCAATATGAATTCACGGAGGGGTTCAGAATGCGATTTAAGAGAGCTGCCACACCGCTCGTCGCTCTGTTCATGTCGGTCACATTGTTTGCCGGATGCCAAAGTGTTCAGCCGCCATCAGTAAGTGAACCACAAGGGACGGTGGATACACCGACCACGACAACCCAGAACGAACCTGCACCTCAGACCAACAAGGAGACACCACGTAATGAGACCTTGTATATCAATGGACTGCAATGGGGGCCACCAACCAACTTCAATCTGTTGAGCGGAAATCCCGCATTTCCAGTGAATTACGGCAACTCCAGGGAACTGGTGTACGAAACCCTGTTTATGGTAAACCAGCTGGACGGTGGCCTTGAACCTCTCTTGGGCAATTCGTATGAATGGACGGATGAAACGACTCTGCGCATTGAGTTGAATGCGGATGCGAAGTGGAGCGACGGAACGGCTTTTACAGCAGATGATGTTGTATACACCTATGAACTGGGCAAAAAATACGATATCAACTGGAGCAGCTTCTGGACCTACATCAGTGAAGTGAAAGCAGATGGAGCACAGGCCGTGGAAATTAAGCTGAACCCTGATAACCCCAACAAGCTGACCGTACTGGACAGCATTGAACTGATCCCGATGCTGCCGAAGCATATCTGGGAAGAGATCGAGAAGAAGAACAATAATGATCTGACCGCGATTCGTAAAGAGGTTAATGATAATCCAGTAGGAACCGGAGCCTATAAGCTTCATTTTTACAACGACCAGAAAATTACGATTGTCCGTGACGATAACTATTGGGGGCAGAAATTGTTCGGCAAATTGCCCGCACCGAAGTACATCACTCACGTGATCTACAAGGATAATGCCGCAGGTGATCTGGCGTTCAAGAGTGGGCAAGTGGACGTCTCCCAGCAGTTTATCCCTCAAGTGTGGAAGATGTGGGAAGGCGGGGCTGCTGTCAAAACGTATCTGAAGGATGCGCCGTATTATCTGCCCGGTTCCATGCCAAGCATTTTCTTCAATCTGTCCAAAGCCGGACTCGATAATGCTGACGTTCGCCGTGCGATAGCCATGAGCATCAACTATGACAAAATCTCGGAGCTGGCCATGAGCGGATATTCCGCACCGATGCAGCCTTCCCTGACCTTGAACTCGGATGCCGAGTCCAAATATATTGACCAAGATGCCATCAAGTCGTTGCAATGGACGATGGATATTGAAGGAGCCAACGCTCTGCTCGACAAGATTGGAGCAACCAAAGGTAAAGACGGCATCCGTGTTCTTAACGGCAAACGCCTTGGACCTTTCGAGGTTGAATGTCCTTACGGCTGGTCTGACTGGAACGCTGCCTTGGAGATCGTAGCGCAGAGCGCCAAGGCCATAGGGATTGAGATTCGCACCAAATTCCCGGAATCCCCGGTATGGACCAATGATCTGCAAACCGGCAAATTCGATATTATCATGAACACGCCTGCAGGCGGGGTCAGCCCAAGCCAGCCGTGGAACCGTGCGATGACGATCATGTACTCCAAAGGGGTTGCCCCAATGGGTGAGATGGCTTTCTGGAACTGGGGACGGTACCAGAATGACCGTGCAGACGCCATTATTGAAGAGATTCCATCCGTGTCTGACGAGGCGAAGCTGAAGTCACTGTACACTGAACTGAATACCATCTGGCTGAAAGATATCCCTTCTATTCCGCTAATGTACAGACCATGGGTGTTTGACACCGTGAACGAATCGGTTTGGAAAGGTTTCCCGACAGAAGGAGATGGCACCAACATTCCGCCGCAAATCTCGATGGACGGCGCAGGTATTAAGGCATTGTATCAGATCCACAATTAAGGAACTCATATTGAATCAGGACACGATGAAGTGACACGCCACTTCAGACATAAGGCCCTTATCCGCTAAACTTGGGGGTGCTAAATCCTATGAATGCCTATTCCAGATATGTCGCCAAAAAAGTATTCTGGTACGGCCTGACCCTGGTCATTGCCATCGGACTGAATTTTATTTTGCCTAGACTGATTGAAGGTAACCCGGTGAGCATGATCGCTTCCAAAATGACGTCAGGGATGACTGACTCGGATTCCATCAAGCGGGTGTATGAGACGTTTACGGTTGAATTCGGCATTGATCAGCCACTATGGACCCAATTCGGCATCTATTTGAAAAATCTGTTCACAGGCAATCTGGGCACTTCCTTTGGACTGTATCCGAAGCCTGTGACGGACATTCTGGCCTCCGCCGTCCCTTGGACGGTGGGGCTTCAACTTCCGGCCATCCTGGTCGGCTGGATCATTGGTAATTTGCTCGGTGCGATTGCAGCGTACCGGAAAGGTGTTTTTGATAAAGTACTGTTTCCGGTAGCTTTATTTATCAATTCCATTCCTTTTTTTACTCTGGCTATTATTATGCTGTATGTCTTTGCGTTATCACTGAAATGGTTCCCTTTATCGGGCGGATATGACTTCCAGATGGTACCGCAGCTGAGCTTCGACTTTATCATGTCCGTGGTTCGCCACCATACCTTGCCGTTCCTCTCCATCGTGCTTGTGACCATTGGTGGTCAGGCCATTGGCATGCGGGAGATGTCCATCTATGAGCTCAATTCAGACTATGTGTTATACAGTAAACTGCTGGGTATTCGCGACGGCCGAATTGCGCGTTATGTGTTCCGTAACGCTATGCTGCCGCAAATTACGGGACTTGCGCTCTCCATCGGTACGATGGTCGGTGGGTCACTCATCTGTGAGATTGTCTTCAGTTATCCAGGCATCGGCACATGGTTGTTCACGGCCATAAGGCAACTGGATTACCCACTAATCTCGGGGTGTACGCTGCTGATTGCCATTGCTGTATTGCTTGCAAATTTCACTATTGATGTCATCTACGGTTTCATTGACCCGCGCATCAAGGCCGCTCAAATGGAGGAACAGTGATATGAAGCATTCGATCTCTATTTTGCTGAAGTCACCCAAATTCATGATCGGCGCGGTGACTTTTGTCGGCATGCTGCTCTTGGTTACGATCTATCCGCTCATTAATCGCAGTGATCCCCTTGAGATGATTGCGATGGCGTTCCAGCCACCTGGCGATGGCCTGCTATTAGGATCGGACAATTTTGGACGGGATATTTTCCTTGAATTGATGTATGGCATCCAGACATCCGTACGTGTGGGGCTGATTGCAGGTGTGTTTGCAACCGTTATCGGTCTGGTTATGGGCCTGGTGTCGGGATATATCGGGGGAATGCTAGATAACTTTCTGACGGCGATCACCAATATTTTCATTGTTATTCCTTCGTTCATCATCCTGATCTTGATCTCGGTCAGCATTGATTCACGCAGTTCCCTGGTGACGGCGATCATTATCGGTATAACCAGCTGGCCTTGGACGGCCCGGGCTGTGCGAGCCCAGACGACATCTCTGCGTAGCCGGGATCATGTGCATATTGCGAAAATTTCGGGACACAGTACGCCGCGTATCATTATCCATGAGATTTTGCCCTATATCGCGTCTTATGTGGTGATGGCTTTTGTGCTCCAGACGGCATCGGGCATTCTGTCCGAAGCATCCATCTCCATGCTGGGACTGGGGCCGTATAATACGATCTCGCTCGGCATTCTTATGAACTGGGCACTGGTGTTTGAAGCGCCAGTAGCAGGGGCGTGGTGGGCGTTCATTCCTGCGGCGCTGGCGATTGCCGTCATTACCTTCTCGCTTTATCTGATGAATACGGGCATGGACGAAATTTTTAATCCGAAAATAAGGAGCTAAGACCATGAACCAACCTATACTTCAGGTCAGCGGTCTGAAAACCTATTACCGTACCCGGCTCAAGGAGAATGTCTTTGCCGTCGACGGGGTGGAGTTCGGACTGAAAGAAGGGCAGACGCTGGGCATTGCAGGTGAATCGGGCTGTGGAAAATCGACGCTGGCGCTCAGCCTGATGGGCTTTTATTTCCCGCCGCTTCATTATGGCAGTGGTTCGATCCGGATTAATGGTACCGATATTATGCAGCTGAACAAAGAGCAGCTTCGTTCGCGCATTCTGGGCAAGGAAATTGCTTATATTCCGCAGGCTGCCATGAATGCACTGAACCCAACGCTGCGTATTATCAGGTTTATTGAAGATATCATGAAGGAGCATCGTCCGGAGATGAAACGGTCGGATGTGCGGAAGATGGCTACGGAGCGCTTCCAATCACTGAACTTGTCGCCGGATGTGCTGGATATGTATCCAAATGAATTATCCGGCGGCATGAAGCAGCGAACGGTTATCGCCATCTCAACAATTCTGAATCCCAACGTGCTCATTGCGGATGAACCTACTTCGGCACTGGATGTAACCTCCCAGAAGGCGGTCATTCGTCTATTGAAGGATTTGTTGAAGCGCAAAGTAATCAAATCACTGGTGTTCATCACGCATGAGCTGCCGTTACTGTACCATGTCACGGATGAAATTATGGTGATGTATGCCGGTGAGATTGTGGAACGAGGCACGGCAGAGCAGATGATTTTCAATCCGCTGCATCCGTACACTCGCAAACTGATGGGCTCCATCATTGTGCCGGAAGAGGGCATGAAGGAGCACAAACTGGCTGCCATTCCTGGTGCACCACCAAATCTGAAGAATGTGCCGGAAGGCTGCCGCTTTGCAGAGCGCTGTACACTGGTGACCGACGAGTGCCGCCAGGGCAAAATCGAGAACATTCATGTCGATGGGCGCATATATCGCTGTCTCCTGACACCAGAAATGCTGGAGCAGATCAGGGAGCAGGAGAGCATGAACGAAGAGCCCCAGGAGAGGGAAGAAAATCAGGAGGAGAATGACTCAAATAAAGAAGATGTCCGAGATGTTCAATCTGACACAGACGATATCGCAGACCAATGAAATGATTCTTTCTGGGCGTAATGGGCTCGGATCAAGGCTCCCCGAAAGGAGTGAGGTAGTATGGCGATGGGCAAGGTGCTGATCAGCGGCCGCCATCTGACCAAGGTGTACGGTACAGGCAATCGCAAAAAGGCAGCCGTGGACGATGTGGGCTTTGATTTTCATGAAGGGGAGATTATCTCCATTGTCGGAGAGAGTGGCAGTGGCAAGACGACACTCGCGAAAATGATCATGGGCTTGCTCAAGGAAACGGGTGGAGCGATTGAATACGATGGCAAGCCCAGACAAATGAAGCGGTACCGTGAGCGTAAAGCCTATTGGAAGGATATACAGGCCATTTTCCAGGACCCGTTCTCTTCGTTCAACGTATTTCACCGGGTGGAAAAGCTGCTGGTGGACTGTATCAAACTTCAGGGGCTGAAGCTGAACAAAGACGAGGAATATGCCAAAATGAAGGAAGCCTGTTCTTTCGTCAACTTGAAGTTCGAAGAGTTATACAACAAATATCCGTTTGAGCTGTCCGGTGGACAGATGCAACGGCTTATGATTGCCCGCATTTTCATGCTGCATCCTAAGGTGTTGATCGCCGATGAACCAACGTCCATGGTGGACGCATGCTCGCGTTCAACGATCCTGGATATGCTGCTCAAGCTGCGCGATGAGAACCGCATGACGATTGTGTTTATTACGCACGACGTGGGTCTGGCTTATTATGTGAGCGACACGATCTGTATTATGGAGCATGGACGAATGGTGGAGGCGGGGAGAGCGGAGGAAGTTATTCACCATGCGGAGCATCCCTATACCAAACAATTAATCAATGACGTACCCAAAATTCATTCTCCCTGGGTGCTCGATTGACACAAATCAAGCCCTGGACCGTTTTGAGCGGAACAGGGCTTCTTATTGTCCAAGATGAAAGGTTCGTTTTAGCGAGTGGGTAGTTGTGGTGTCTGTGCAGACTCTGTTGATGGGGGTGTTGAATGGGTGTGATCTTCCGCGTTATTCTGGTTTGTCTGCTTGCCCGAATAAAAGTTAATGATATCATCAACCGTAGAAAACACGACATTTACATCAAAATGTTCGTTGTGTGTTTGAATAAAAACCTCTTTTCCGATCTTGTTGTTGCTGTTTAGTTTAAAGCTTCTTTCATTGTTAATCCTGCTGTGAATACAGGAACTTTACCTGCTGGAAGTTGAATTTCCTTACCAGTTCGACGGCTTTTACCCATACGTGCTTCACGATTACGCACTTCGAATTTGCCGAATCCCACCAGTTGAACCTCTTTACCTTCTTTTAAAGCTTCCAAAATCGAATCCAGTACAACCGTTACGGCCTTTTCAGCGTTCTTTTTGGAGAATCCGCCGTTTTTGGCTACTTCTGTGATCAATTGTTCTTTATCCATTTGTCATACCTCGCTTTTCGTTTTTGGATGATAAGTTTATGAAAGTCAGCATTTTGAAAGACGCTCTTTGAATCTATGCAAAATGCTCATGTAATAAAACAAAAAGCTGCCTTGTACAAGGCAGCTTTAATATAATTAAACTTTAGTAACGTTCTCAGCCTGTGGACCACGGTTACCTTGAGTTACTTCGAATTGGACGCGTTGTCCTTCATCCAATGTTTTGAAACCGTCGCCTTGAATTGCACTGAAATGAACGAATACGTCTGTTCCTTCTTCAGTTTCGATAAAGCCAAATCCTTTGTCCGCGTTAAACCATTTCACTGTACCTGTTTGCATGTAGTTCCTCCAAAAAATAAGTTTTTAAACGACCATTTTGAAAAGGTTAATTTTAGAATCAACGCTAATCAGGTATATTCAACCCACAGACTTGATGTCCGCTAATGTATCGATTAATATGATAATACCATGTCCGCTAATATAAGTCAAGATTTGGAGGTTTTTTCTAATGGATAAGGGTTCAGGTACTTCGGTACAAGGGGAAATGGTTGTTCAGGAATTCATACATATGCTTACGAACCAGGGAGAATTGACTCCCAAAACCTTGAAGGAATATGCGAGTGATTTGAAGCATTTTACCGAATGGTATATAGGGAACGATTCTCGGAGTGAAGAGATTTCATTTCGAATCGAAGACGTGCACACATCGACTTTGGTCCGTTATCGGGAAGATTCACAAAAGGTAATGCAATTGAAGCCGTCTACCATTAATCGCAGACTGATTACATTGAAGCGTTTTTTTAAGTGGGCTTCATCGGAAGCCAGGATCAAGAGTAATCCTTCCAAACCTTTGAAATTCATTCCGGAAGACAAGGTTAGCCCCCGCCGAATGACCACCGAGGAAGAACAATCATTCATATCTGCCGTCGAAGACGGTAACTCGCTTCGGGATCAGACTATCCTTACCCTCATGTTTCATACCGGTATACGAACGATGGAGATATGCAACCTCGCTCCCGGTGATATTGAATTGGGCAAACGAAGCGGGCAACTTACCGTGCGGGCCGATAAACGAAACGGTCAACGGAAAATTCCGCTGAACATGACATGTATTGCTTTATTGAAGATGTACATGGTTGGCCTCGCACCGGATAGTCCTTACCTGTTTCCTTCCGAGAAAACCAGTGATCGCTTAACGGAGAGGGCGCTGCGCCATTTGATCAAAAAGGTGATGACTACAGCCGGTCTGGAAGGGCTAAGTTCCCATGATCTGCGTCATCGGTTCGGATACGCTATGGCCGAGCATACACCACTGCATCGCTTGGCAGAAATGATGGGGCATATCAATCCGGATACCACGATGATTTATGTGAAGGGGTTAAATGCCAATTTATCTTTGTCAGCAGAAGAGGATGGAGAAACGGAACCGCATTAAAGTACATGCAGCACTCTTTATGAGGCATTACGAATGGATATAGGATCAATGATGCCCTGACCCACTTCAAGTGGATGAGGGTTGTTTGGTTATCCAAGAATGACTTACATCCCATTCAGGCTTGTTGTTTGCATTAATTTGCGATTCTAATGTAATCATGGCATAGGTTCCATCAAGCTTTTCCCAACAAAGTATCGCCTTTGTATGATCGGGATGTAAAAGCAAGGCAGACATGACATCTCCGTTTTCCAGCATGGTTCTTCGTTCGTTACTATAATAGGCAGCGATGAAGGAAGAGTGATCTTTATGGGAAAGGGTGTTTAATGAATCCTCCAAGCTGTAAAACAGTTTCCATTCAGTTATATTCTCCTTCTCACTATTCTCATTCAGCGTGGTACGTATCGCCTTTATTCCTCCCCTCCATGATTTTGTTAATTTCTCTTGAAGTTCTTGAGGTTGGTTCTCCCAGAGTGAAGACTCGGTGGATGCTTCAAATCGATCGGTTCGAATTGTCTCCGTGATTGCACCGCTGCAAATTAATATTGCGGCAATACCGGTCGTTATCATTCCGGATTTCAAGTAATTCATCAGTTAATGGATTCCTTTCCTATTTCTCAATTTACTCCTTTCAATAATTTACCATATATTTCGTTTGTGAGCGCTCATTATATCAATCTTATCATCTCAAAAGTAAGCGATTACATAATTAAATTTATATTGTATATTATGATGGCAACCTTGGATCGTATCAACATATACATTATTGCTTGGGCTTAATGGCCCGTTAAATAAAGGAGGAATCTGACGTGTACCGGGTATTGCTGGTGGATGATGAAGAGGATGTACGCGAAGGGTTGGTTGTAGAGGTAGATTGGGAAGCGCTCGATCTGCGCATAGTTGGTCTGGCGGAGAATGGACGTGAAGCACTGGAGATGGCAGAACGAGTGGAGCCGGATATTGTGGTAACGGATATCAGCATGCCATTTATGGATGGACTTGAACTTGCTCGAAGGTTGCGGGAGCGAAATCCGCTTGTGAAAGTGGTGATTTTGACTGGATATGATGAATTCGACTACGCCCGACAAGCGGTCTCGCTGAGTGTGGATGAATATTTACTGAAGCCATTCTCGGCGGGGCATCTGACAGAACTGCTTACAAGGTTGCGTGCGCAGATGGCGGCTGAAGTGGCCGAACGAGAGGATGTACAGCAGCTGCGCGACCATTATTATACAAGCCTGCCCCTGTTACAGGCGGACCTGATGGCCACTTTGCTGCATCGGCAAAAATCACCGGAATATATCCATGGCAAAGCAAAGCAATGCGGACTGGATCTGCACGGTGAACGCTATGGTGTATCCGTATTGACCCTGCATATGGACGGAGACCAATCTGCGGATGCGGAGTTGAAACAGTTCGCTGCGCTAAACATTGCCGCAGAGGTATGGACGGAACACGGGGCCGGACATGCTTTTATGCATCAGGAGACGATTGTGCTGCTCTATGTAGATCGGTGGGGTGGAGAAGATGGAGAGAAACGACAGCAGCAGGCGCTGGAAAATGTAATGCGCAGCATCAATCATTATTTGCGTATTCCTGCCACTGTTGGATCGGGCTCAATCGTGAACACACTGGCAGGTGTGAAGCATGCCTATGAGGATGCACTACTGGCACTGGATTATCGACTTGTACCGGGGACCGATCCCCTTATCTATATTGCAGATGTGGAGCGGCAGACGGCGGGCAAATTGCGTTTTGACGAGTTGAAGCAGCAAACGCTGACACGTTGTCTGAAAGCGGGTACGCAGGCGGAGCTGGAGGACGCGCTAGAGATCATTTTCCGGGAAATTACGGTGGAGCATGGGCGAAGTGACATTCAACTGTATCTGATTGAAGTTTTAACAAACGTTTGGAAGGCAGCTCAGGCATCGGGCGAGGCCATGGAGGACATTTTTGGGGCAGGGTTCCAGTTGTATGCCGATTTGTTCCGTTTGCCTGGGTTGTCTGAGGCACAAGGTAAGGTGCATGAGGTTTGTCTGCTCGTTCAACATCGCATTGCCAGCGGAAGGCAGCATGTATACAAGGATATTGTGGAACAGGCATTGTCGTTTACCAAAGAACACTACGCCGATCCGGATCTGTCCATTCAGAAAGTATGTGGGCATCTGCATATCAGTTCGGGTTATTTTTGTGGCATTTTCAAAAAAGAAGTACAGCTTACCTTCCTGCAATATCTGATGCAAATCCGTATGGAGGCGGCCAAGGAGTTGCTTCGATCCACGGAGATGAAGTCGTTTGAGATTGCTGGTCAGGTAGGTTTCGCGGAACCGAATTATTTCAGTTTTTGCTTCAAAAAACATATCGGCGTCTCGCCCAAAGAATATCGCAAACAGACTGCACTAACAGCTAGTGAAGGCACAAGTCGATGAGAACGTTTGCCGGATGGATAAGATCCCTTTGGCTCAAGCTTCGGTCCAGGTTGCGTTCATCCAGAGTCAGCAGTATCCGCTTTATTATTACGTGGTCCTTCTCTGTCTTCATTGTATTGGTGCTGACCATCATGGCGATGCTGCTGCATGACAAATTCACGCAGGCCGCGGAGCGAAGTGCGGAGCTGACGACGAGGCAGATCGTGGATCAGGTCAGTTACAATCTGGAGGATTATGTTCGCAGCATGTCGCATCTGTATCGAGCCATCGAAGAACATATGCTGCGGGATGGTACGTGGGAAGGGGATCAGGTAGATAAACAGCTCGACACGCTACTCAGCAGCCGCGAAGATATCATCTCCATTACTTTGTTGGATTCAACAGGGCATTTGCTCAAGAACAGACCTTCAGCTGAATTAAAACCGAGTGCGCATGTAACACAGCAAGGGTGGTTTCAATCTGCACTCCGAGTGCCGGATCACCTTAGTTTCTCACTGCCTCATATCCAGAACATGTACACAGGCCCATACAAATGGGTCGTTTCTATGAGCAAAGGCATTACTGTACGTCAAAATGGTCAGGATCGGCAGGTCATTCTGCTGGTGGATATCAACTTCAAACAAATGGACGAACTGAGCCGCCGAGTCAGTCTGGGGCAGCGGGGATACGTCTACATTATCGACGAAAGTGCAGGCAATATCGTCTACCATCCGCAGCAGCAATTGATGTACATGGGGCTCAAGAGTGAAAATATCGAACAGGCACTGGTTGCAACCGGCAGTTATGAAGATGAGGCGGATGGGCAGAAAAGGTTGAATGCGGTCAAGTCTGTCGCCAATATTGGATGGAAAATCGTAGGTGTGGCCTATCTGGATGAGATCATGACAACCCGCCAGGAGGTCAATGGATATCTGATTCGGGTACTGCTGGTTGTGCTGGTACTGGTCATCCTCGTCTCGCTGCTCCTCTCTTCCAGTCTGACACGTCCGATCCGGCGGATGGAACGAAAGATGAAGGCTGTGGAGCGAGGGGATTTTAACGTGGAGCTACCTATCGAAGGGCCGCTGGAAGTGGAACGTTTATCCCGTCGTTTTAATCTGATGGTCTATAAAATTCGGACCTTGATGAATGAAATCATTCATGAACAGGAGCAGAAGCGTCGTCTCGAACTGGAAGCTTTGCAGGCTCAGATCAATCCACATTTCCTCTACAACACGTTGAATTCGGTCGTGCGTATGGTGGGCATGAGCCGGAATGAGGAAGTCATTACGATGATCACTTCGTTATCCCGATTGTTTCGCATCAGTCTCAGTCAAGGCAAAACGATTATTACGGTCAGGGAAGAACTGGAGCACGCCCACCATTACCTGACGATTCAGCAGATGCGGTTCAAGTGCAAATTTAATTTTAGCATGACGGCGCATGAGGATACGTTGGACTGTCTGACACTTAAGCTGGTGCTTCAGCCACTCATTGAAAATGCGATCGTGCATGGCATTGAATATCATATGGACGAGGGATGTATTGAGATTCGTGTATACCGGGAGGACGACAAGCTGGTATTTCGTGTTACGGATAATGGGGTCGGCATGACAGAAGATCAGATGTCGAAACTTTTGATGGGCAGTCCTATCGTGAAAAGTGGTGCAGGATCAGGTGTAGCTGTACGCAATGTGCATGATCGGATTCAGCTCTATTATGGCGAAGCTTACGGTCTTGAATTCGAGAGTGAGCTGGAGGAAGGAACGACCGTCTGGATTCGGATTCCGATCCAATCGGAACGAGAGGAGGACGATGCTCATGAAAGCGAATAAGATCAATAGAACGGACTGGATGGGGCATCTAGTTATGAAAATAAACATCTGCCCTCGCGTGGAAGTCATACGGATGAGAGTTCTTCTCCTTCGTTATATGGCCATGACAGTAGCAATTTGTTGCCTGCTGTTATGTGTAGCGTGCGGTATGTCCAATGCTGATCCGGCGGGATCACAGCCGCGTATTGCACTGATTACGCCAGCGGGAACCGGAGAACTTGCAGAAGCGATACGTCTTGGGGCCGAAGCGGCTGCCAAAGAAGCGGGAGCGGAGCTCATTACGGTGGAGGCTTTTCCCTCAGAGGGGTTAACTTACGCGCCATCTAACCCCGACTTCACAGCAGGACAGGGAAAGGTCAAGCAAGAGCACTTGCAAAATGGGACTTATCCACTGAGCGAGCGTGAACAAGCTCAGGTGGATGCAGTATCACTGGCACTGGAACAGGGAGCATCGGCCCTGTTGATCGATCCCTTGAGTGAGAAGACACTCAGCGACATCATCCAGAAGGTACAGACTAAGGATGACAACGGAGTGATTATCCCCGTCATTTTGTTGAATGACGAGTTTCCTGTAAAAGGGATAACAAGTGTTATCTCGATAGATAACGTTGAGGCTGGACGGCAGGCGGGTCAGGCCATGGCTGTGCTTCTGGGTGGACGAGGACGTATAGCCTTGCTTGGTCCTGATCCTGTAAATCCTGTTCTGATTAACCGGGAGCTAGGGGTAGAGGAATCACTGGCTCAATATCCGGACATTCATGTGGAGACTCAATCCGTATGCAGCACGCGTGATAGTTGCTGGCAGGCGGCGAAGCAACTGCTTGACCAGCAGCAGGTGGATGGATTGATTGCACTTCAGGAACCTGCTTCTCTGGGGGCAGCGGATGAATTGAATCGACGTACGTCCGAGAACAATGGGAACATGGTGAAGATTGTGGGATTTGGCAGTGAACAGCAGCAGTTAGAGCAGTTACAGGAAGGCAGAATTCAACACTTGATCGTGCAAAATGGATTCAGTGCAGGTTATCTTGGTGTGAATCAGGCTGTTGCACGGTTGAACAATCAACAGGTGCAAGCCAGGGTAACGCTAGAAACGAAGCTTGTCAGTACGGACAATATGTTCTGGATGGATAATCAGAAGTTGTTGTTTCCTTTTGTACAGTAAAGGCTCAATTGAGGAAGATTTCGATAAAACAGAGGAAGATATTGTATTCGAATTTATTGTAAACCCTTTCATAATAAAGACATCGGTAAAGCCGAATGAACTTGGGGGAGGTCATTAGGATATGAAGAAAACGTGGATGACATTGTTGCTTACAGCGTGTATGGTTGCGGCGGCGGGGTGCAGCAGTGGCGGAGACAGCGCAGGCGGAAGTACAGGAACAGATACAGGAGGCAAGACGGCGGCAGGGACGGAAACGCCGAAGATTGGCGTGGCGATCTATAAGTTCGATGACACGTTCATGACGGGTGTGCGGAATGCAATGACCGCAGCAGCGGAAGGCAAAGCCACACTCGATATCGTGGATAGCCAGAACGCACAGCCGACCCAGAATGAGAAAGTCGATCTGTTTGTATCCAAGAAATACAACGCAATGGCTGTGAATCCGGTTGACCGGACCGCAGCAGGTGTCATTATTGATAAAGCCAAAGCGGCCAGCATTCCAGTTGTCTTTCTGAACCGTGAGCCGGTTGCTGAAGACATGAACAAGTGGGATAAAGTGTATTACGTTGGAGCCAAGGCGGAAGAGTCCGGCACGATCTCCGGTCAGCTCATTGTGGACTACTGGAAGGCCCACCCGGAAGCAGATAAAAACGGTGATGGCAAACTGCAATACGTCATGCTGAAAGGCGAGCCCGGCCATCAGGATGCTGAGCTACGGACCAAATATTCCGTTCAGGCAATCCAGGATGCCGGAATTGAAGTGGAAGCATTGGCGGAAGACACCGCGATGTGGGATCGGGTCAAAGGACAGGAGAAAATGCAGGCGTTCCTTGCCTCCCACGGAGACAAGATTGAGGCGGTATTGGCTAACAATGATGACATGGCACTTGGAGCCATTGAAGCGTTGAAAGCAGCGGGATACTTCAAAGACGGCAAAACGATGCCGGTTGTCGGCGTCGATGCAACGGCTCCGGCCATTCAGGCCCTTCAGGACGGAACGATGCTGGGCACGGTGTTGAATGATGCCAAGAACCAGGGCGCAGCAACGGTTGCACTGGCTTCCGTACTTGCGAAGGGAGAGACGCCAACGAAGGAAAACACGGGTTATGACATTACGGATGGCAAATACGTCTGGATTGCCTACAAAAAAATTACGAAAGACAACATTGCCGACGCCCAATAACAGCAGCAAACAGGGACGTCCGTCATGAGATGGCGTCCTTTTTTTGCCGGGTTTACGGAAGGGGAGGATGAAAGATGGAATCACCTTACCTGCTTGAGATGGACGGAATATCCAAAGCATTTCCGGGTGTGCAGGCACTAAGCCAGGTCACATTGAAGGTAAAGCCGGGTACGGTTCATGCGCTGATGGGAGAGAATGGTGCGGGCAAATCCACGCTGATGAAATGTCTATTCGGTATGTATCGCCCGGATGAAGGAACGATTCGGATGGACGGCAATCAGGTGGAAATTCCGAGTTCGAAAGCGGCGCTTCAACATGGCATATCGATGATTCATCAGGAACTGAACCCGGTGCCATACCGTCCGGTGATGGAGAACATCTGGCTGGGGCGGTTTCCGATGAGGGGGTTGTTGGTGGATGAGAAACGAATGTACGCTGATACACTAGCCTTGTTCAAGGACCTGAATCTGGACATTGATCCCAAGGCTCAGGCGGGAACTTTATCCGTTTCCAAAATACAGTCGATGGAAATTGCCAAAGCGGTCTCTTTCCAATCTAAAGTTATCGTGATGGATGAGCCAACTTCCTCGCTCACGGGCAAGGAAGTAGACCAGCTCTTCGCCATTATTAATCAGCTGCGCAGTCGCGGGGTGTCTATTATCTACATTTCGCACAAGATGGAGGAAATTCTGACGATCTCGGATGAGGTCACGATTATGCGGGATGGTTTTGTGGTCGGTACCTGGGATGCTGCTGATTTAACGACCGACCTGATCATTACCCGCATGGTTGGACGTGATCTGGATGAACGGTTCCCGGAAAGGACGAACGTACCTGGAGAAGTGATTTTGAAGGCAGAAGGCTTAACCTCCAGCCAGCCGAATTCGTTCCGTGATGTGACGTTTGAATTGAGGAAAGGCGAAGTGCTTGGAATCGGCGGCCTTGTTGGGGCACAGCGGACGGAATTGATTGAGTCATTGTTTGGCTTACGCGGACTTGCTTCAGGGACGATCTCGATTCATGGGCGCAAGGTGAAGATCAAGTCACCTGCCGCAGCAAAGCGTCATAACATTGCCCTGCTGACCGAGGAGCGAAGAGTCACAGGAATTTTTCCAGTGTTGTCTGTGTATGAAAATACGATTATCGCGAGTCTCGGACGTTACCGGAATCGGATTGGTCTGCTGGATGAGAAGAAAGGCCGAGATGAGGCACGTGAGCAGACTCTGAAGTTTAGAACTAAAACCCCTTCAGTTAACACGCTAATTCGCAACCTGTCTGGTGGTAATCAACAGAAGGTACTTCTGGCTAGATGGCTGTTGACTGACCCTGAAATTCTACTGCTCGATGAACCGACACGTGGGATTGATGTGGGCGCGAAATTTGAAATCTACACCATTATTACGGAACTGGCCCGCCAGGGCAAAAGCATTATTATGATCAGCTCGGAGATGCCCGAACTGCTGGGCATGTCGGATCGAATCATGGTCATGAGCGAAGGGCGGCTTACCGGAATCGTCGACGGTGCTGAGGCAACAGAGCAGGATATCATGAGGCTGGCCGCACAGCAGCGGATGGCTTAGTCAGGAGGGAAATACATGAATACACAAGTTATCAATCAGGTGAAGCAGTATGTGGCGCAGCGCGCGATCTTTATTGTGCTGATCCTACTCGTCATTGGCATTGCCATTGCCGATCCGCACTTTCTTGCTTTCTCTACACTGCGGGATATATTACAACAGTCCTCCACACGGGCCATCATTGCGCTGGGGGCGGCGTTTATCCTGGTAACGGGCGGGGTCGATTTGTCGGCAGGACGGGTTGTTGGTCTAACGGCTGTTGTCTCCGCATCGATGCTGCAAATCGACGAATATGCCAATCGGTTCTTTCCCGATCTGCCACATCTATGGGTGGGATTGCCGATCGTCATCGGGATCCTCGCAGGCCTGGCAGTGGGTCTCGTCAACGGCATCATTGTAGCCAAATTGCATGTTCCACCCTTTATCGCCACACTGGGCACAATGGTTGCGGTATATGGTCTGAACTCGATTTACTTTGATACAGAGCCCAATCAGTCACAACCGATTGGTGGATTGAGATCGGATTTTACCGTTATTGGATCTGGTTACATTGATCTTGGCGGTGGTTATTCCATTCCGTATATTGTATTGATTGCTATAGGGGTGGCATTGATCTGCTGGGTCGTCTTCAACAAGACCCGCCTTGGGAAGAATATGTATGCCATCGGTGGCAATATTCAGGCTGCGCATGTGTCCGGCATTCATGTGGCACGCAATCTGATTGCGTTGTATGCCATTGCAGGTGCACTGTATGGACTGGGCGGTGTACTGGAAGCCGCACGTACGGGCGGGGCAACGAACAATTACGGCAATATGTATGAGTTGGATGCTATTGCGGCCTGTGTCGTGGGGGGCGTCTCCACAGCGGGTGGTATTGGTACGGTGCCCGGTGTAATGGCAGGGGTGCTGATTTTTGGAGTCATCAACTATGGTCTGACCTTTATCGGTGTAAGTCCTTACTGGCAGCTGATTATTAAAGGGTTGATTATTGTGGCTGCTGTGGCATTTGATATCCGCAAGTATATGGCGAAAAAATAGAAGTGTAGTATTGAATCAAAGAAGCCAGCACTCTTGTCATTCAAGAGTGCTGGCTTCTTTATTTTATGAATTTACAAACCTGTCCACCATATTAACCACAGGACCAACGATGCATAGAAGCAGCATAAACGTGGCTACGTTAAAGGCTACCTTTGTACCATAGTGCGAACGATACTTGCTAGCGATAATTACAGCAGGTATCCAGAAGATTGCCGCCGCCACGAAGGGAAGGTGAAGTCCCTGGTCTCCATTACTATAGATAGGCAAGTTCAGTAGATTAAACAAATAGTGGCTAATCTGTACCTTTTCTGTGCCCCAGGAAAAATTAAAGGCCAACCCCATTGCGAGCACCAGCAAAGAAAGTGTCCCGATGCCCAAAGGTTTTCTTTGTTGTATCATGCTTATCCCTCCATAACCAAGTTTTTATCCTAAATAAATCCATTAATGTATTGTAACACAGTATTGATCAATGTGATGTATGATAGTTTCGCAATCTCCGTTTTCCTATAAACCGTTTGTCCTATTTTAATTATAAATTTATACATTCATGTGAATTTGACAAGCTTCCACTAATCGACAACATTAGCTAAACATAATCGATATAATACATGTAATTGAGGTATTGATGTGAGTAAAATGTCAAAGGGGGCGAGGCCTTTTGCTAAGTTACACGATGAAAATGCTTATTTTCCCGCTGGGATGTCTGCTTGTTATCCTGTCCTCTTATTTTCTAGGGCTTACTCCCCATCTCGCGTTAATGATATGTGCTGGTGTGTTATTTGTAGCAAGTATATATGGGGAGAAACGTTATCCTGAAATGCGTAATATCCATTGGCTCTTTCTTGGTATATTCCACTATTTCAGTGAACTGAACTGGTGCAATATACTGTATTACCTGCTCATCATGTCGATGATTCAAGATAAACAACGTGTTACCCAGACGTTACCCATTTCGATGCTACTTGTGCTCGAATATACAGTGATTCGGCTTTCCTATGTACCGATTGATACATATGCTTTGCTGGTATCC
The DNA here is from genome assembly GCF_028771845.1 of Paenibacillus marchantiae. Taxonomy (NCBI): domain Bacteria; kingdom Bacillati; phylum Bacillota; class Bacilli; order Caryophanales; family Paenibacillaceae; genus Paenibacillus; species Paenibacillus marchantiae. The sequence goes on from NZ_CP118270.1 coordinate 2,337,031, forward strand.
CTGTTTGACATGTTAACTGTGATTGTCATTATATTTTTATATCATACCTTGATTAACAGCGAGGCAGAGAAGCGCAGGCTACGGGAGAAAATTCAATTCCTCACCCTCCATGACCCACTCACGGGGTTGCTGAATTATGAAGGGTACATGGATGCTCTTAATAAAACGGTGGAGGAGCACCGCTCCTTTCTACTGATTATCCTGAATATTCAGAATTTCAACGGGTTTGACAAAGAGGTCGAAGACAACTGGTGCAGCGTAATAGGAAATACAGGCGAAATTATTACGACACAGTTTTCGGATGCATACGGGATATCCCGCTATGCAGGAGATCGCTATGCCGTCATTATGCCTGAAATACAAAATATTGAAGAACGCATGTCGTCACTGCTGTCAGGGGAGTTACGGGGGTTGCAGGTGAACTACAGCATTTCCCTGTATCCGGGAATGTCTGAGACGTTGCAGCACTTTATTACGGTGGCGGAGGACAGGTTATTCCAGCAGCAGCGCAATAAATGGTTGAAAAACGAAGAGGAGGTCTTTCGTTCCGAAAGACTTCGGGCTGTTGGTGAACTGGCCGCGGGCATGGCTCATGAAATTCGCAACCCCCTGACTGCGATTCGAGGTTTCCTGCAGCTTTCACGGGGGCAGGCCTTCAATATCGCACCATGGTATGAAGTCATCATGGGGGAGATCACGCGTGTAACAGAGCTAACGGCTGAGTTTTTACAATTTTCCAAACCACACACCAATCACATGAAACCTGAACGAGTAGGGCATTGTCTCGAACGTGTCATGTCGTTAACCGAGTCGGATGCAGCATCACGGGGCCACCGAATTACACTTGAAATGACTGGGGAGCCAGTCGTGGTTAATATGGATCGGGACAAGATCGTACAGGTTCTAATCAACCTGATCCGTAATGCTTTTGAAGCGATGGAAGACCCTGGTGAGGTGCATATTGATCTGTTACATGATGGAGATAAAGCACTTATCTCGATTACCGACACGGGCAGCGGCATTCCAGAGAACTCTCTGGCGACGATCTTTAATCCGTTTTATACGACCAAGGAAGAAGGTACCGGACTTGGACTGGCTCTTTGTCAGAAAATCGCTCAGGATCATTATGGCAAAATTACCGTTCATAGTGAAATGGGGATTGGCTCTACATTCACCCTTCATTTACCTATGGGGGCATAATTCCAACAAACAAAAACGCTGAACTACTCCCCGTCAAGTAGACAGTTAAAAAAATGGTTCGGTTAGAAACCTTAGCTCGGATAACGTGCTAAGGTTTCTTTTATGCTACTCTGCGCGGTGACGCTTTTTTCAGCGTACTTGCGGATCATTTTATTCTCAGCTACATATCCGTGTGAATTTGACGAGCCTCCAAATATCGACAACATCAGATAATCATAATCGATATAATACATGTAAATAGGATCCGAATGTGAGAATTATGTCAAAGGGGGCGATGCTATGTACCAAAAAACGATTCGTAATAGTTTTACATTAGACGGTATTGCTATACATAGTGGGAATTTGTCAGAGATTACTCTGCATTCTGCACAACCAAACACGGGTATTATTTTTAGAAGAGTGGATATAGATCCATATGAAATTATTGAAGCTAAAATCGGTAATGTATCCAATACGGACCGTTGCACACAGCTTAAAAACAACCATGGATACGCTGTATCTATGGTTGAACATACGCTGTCTGCTGTTCGAGGGATGGGTATCGATAACGTGATTATTGATGTTAATGGTGAAGAATTACCCATTTTTGATGGCAGCTCTACCGGTATTGCAGCAAAGATTTCAGAAGTTGGCCATCTGCAGCAAGAAATTAAAAAAACATATCTTCATTTACAACAAAAAATTAGAGTTGAGCACGGTAATTCTTTTCTTGAAGCTCATCCCTCTTCAATGATCTCCTATTGCGTGTGTTTTAAAAATGAACACAAAATTGCCTACCTCTCAGATCAAACATCCAATTTTAATTTTATAGAAAACAATTACTTAACGGATATTGCACCAGCTAGAACATTTTGTTTTGAAGAAGAAATAATGTACTTAAAAAGCAAAGGTTTAATTCAAGGAGCTTCTTTAGAGCATGGAATAGTTATTGGTGAAAAGAAAATTTATCCCAATTTACGTTTTCATGATGAATTATCTCGTCATAAGCTGCTGGATCTTATTGGCGATTTAGCTTTGAATCCTCCTTTTCATGCAAAAATCATAGGATCGGGAACCTCTCATTATTTGAACACTCTTTTTGCTAGAGAATTATTAAATAATCTAATCTAAATACAAAAGGAGACGATATCATGCCATGTAATTTAAATGAAATTTCTGAACAGTTAAATGGGATTCTAATAGGTGATGGCAATGTCGTTATAACAGGCGTAGGTTCAATTCATGCTGCTAAAGAGGGAGAAATTGCTTTTGTAACGGATAAAAATCTAAATAAATTAGATAAATGTAATGCTTCAGCGTTCATTGTGCCAGAAACGACAATAATAGAATTTAAAGTACCTGTTATTAAGGTGAAAAATCCCAGACTCGATTTTATTTGTTTAATTGAAATGTTTAGTGAGAAAATCAAAAGTAATGGTGTAGTATCATCAGAAGCAATTCAGCCTTCGGTAACGTTAGGCTACAATGTGCAGATCGACGAATTCGCGGTAATCAAAGAAGATGTGTCTATTGGGGATCATTCTGTCATTTCTGCGCATTCATTTATTGGAAAAAACGTGACCATTGGAACGAATTGCTTGATCCACCCTAATGTCACTGTTCTACAGGATACTTTCATCGGAGATAATGTCATTATTCACTCAGGCGCAGTGATTGGCGCTGACGGCTTTGGTTTTGAATGGGATGGTCAAAAACAAGTTAAAATACCGCATATCGGAAATGTCATTATTTTTGATGATGTTGAAATTGGCGCAAACACCACTATTGATCGCGGAACGATTGATTCAACAACCATTGGTAAAGGGACCAAAATGGACAACCTTATTCAAATTGGCCATAATGTTCAAATTGGTGAGCACTGCATTATCGCAGGTACAAGTGCAATTGGGGGCTCATCAAAAATAGGTAATCGTGTCATAATGGCTGGCGGGAGTGCGGTAATTAATAATATTACTATTGGAGATAGCTGCGTTGTTTTAGCTAAAACCATGGTTACTAAAAACATGCCCGCGAACTCAATGGTGTCAGGGTATACGGCTCGTTCACATAAGAGACAACTACGAGAATCCGCTGCACTTTCCAGACTCCCCCAAACGATAAAAAAACTAAATGAAAAACTTGATGAACTTTCCAAAACAAAGGAAGGTGCTAAATGATACATCAGTCAGCCATTATTCATCCTACAGCAGTAATTGGAGAAAATGTCGAAGTCGGACCCTTCAGTATTATTGAAGAAAATTCAAAAATAGGTAGCGGGTGTAGGATTGGAAGTTACGTTATCATAGGGGCTAACACGATATTGGGGGGGGATAACTATATTTCACATGGTGCCATTATCGGTTCAGATCCACAAGATAAAAGTTATCAAGGCGAAGAATCGTATCTCATTATTGGAGATAATAATACCGTGAGAGAGTATGTCACCATATGTAAAGGCACATCAAAAGGAGATTGTTTCACGAGAGTAGGAAGTAACAACTTTATTATGAATTATGCTCATATCGCACATGATGTATTGATGGGAGATCACAACGTCATCGTCAATAATGTGCAGATTGGCGGACATGTTAATATTGAAGACTATATCACTTTTGGTTGTGGTTCAGGTGTACACCAATCATGTAACATAGGAAGGTTTGCAATGATTGGAGCGGGAAGTAAAGTTTCACAAGATATCGTTCCATATTCTTTAGCAGATGGTCCGCGTTCGTACATACATGGAATCAATACCGTTGGTCTAAGAAGAAATGGATTTTCAAATGAAGAAATAAGCACGATAAAAAAGATTAATACCATTTTATTTCGCCAAAAGCGAACTCTTGATCAATCTATTGAAGAAATAAACAACTTACCTCCTTCTGAATTTAAAGAACACACATTGAATTTTCTATATAAATCTACACGCGGAATTGTACGAATGAAGCGATAAAATGGAAAACGCCGCAAAGGTCCGGAATGAAGCGGAACCTAAAGCGGCGTTTTTGTTTGTGTTTCTTTGTTTTAATCATCAATGAACACGAACCCAATCAGGTAAGCTGTCCCTGATGCAACTGATAATAGAAACCTTGCTGTTGCATCAACTCATCATGGCTGCCTCGTTCGGCAATTTTGCCGTCATCAATGACGAGAATCTGATCGGCCTCACGAATCGTGCTTAACCTGTGGGCAATGACGAAGCTGGTGCGATCCTTCATCAAGGTGCTCATCGCCTCCTGAATCTGCATTTCGGTGCGTGTATCGATGCTGCTGGTTGCTTCATCCAGAATAAGAATTGACGGATCAGCAAGAATGGCACGAGCGATGGTTAACAGTTGTCGCTGTCCTTGACTCAGATTGCTGCCACCGAAAATGATCGGGGTATCGTAACCCTGCGATAATTTGCGGATGAAGGAGTGGGCATTTGCCAACTTCGCTGCTTGCTGGATCTGTTCGTCCGTTGCATCGGGTTTGCCGTAGGCAATATTGTCACGAATGGTGCCGGAGAACAGATAGGCATCTTGTAACACAATGCCAAGTTTGCGCCTTAGCTGGTCCTTCTCCAGTTCGGAGATGTCACAGCCATCAATGGTAATCCGTCCGCCCGTAATCTCGTAAAAACGGGGCAGCAGGTTGATGATGGTCGTTTTACCGGCTCCAGTCGGTCCGACAAGTGCAATCATCTCGCCTGGCTTGGCGGTGAAGCTGACCTTTTTCAGGATTTCCCTCTCGGAGTTATACCCAAAGGATACATCTTCAAATACAACTTTCCCCTGAATCTGCTGCAGTTGTTTCTTCTGTTCTTCCACGTATTCACTTGGTGTATCAATAATGTGGAATACGCGCTCGGCACCTGCAATAGCTGCCTGAATCAGGTTGTACTGGTTCGCCAAATCATTGATGGGCCGCTCAATCTGGCGGGAGTAAGCAAGGAAACTTACAATCAGCCCGATGGACGTCAGATCATGATAAGCCATCCATCCACCTACCGCTGCCAGTATGGCAAAGCCGATATTGTTCATGACATTCATCGTTGGCCCGACCAGACCAGATACGCTCTGAGCTTGGGTACTGGAAGTGCGAAGCTTCTCGTTCAGATTCTGAAAATGTTTTTGTGCCTGCTCCTGACGATTATAGGCTGCAACCACCTTTTGTCCGGCAATAGTTTCTTGAGCGTAGCCATTAAGCTCACCAAGCAACTTTTGCTGGGCGGTAAAATGTTTGCGTGTTCTTGAAGCGATCAGCCGAGTGGCGATCGTAATCAGGGGAACAGTGACCAGACTGAGCAGTGTCAGTCGGACATCCAGTGCAAACATGATGGACAGAGAGCCAACCAGCAAGATGGCGCTGGACATCAGTTGAGTTACACTTTGATTCAGCGTCGTGGACACGTTATCGATATCATTGGTAGCCCGGCTCATCAGATCACCGCTCTGATTTTTGTCAAAAAAGCTGATCGGCAGCTGTTGCAGCCGTGAAAACAGAGCATGGCGCAGATCTTTTACGGTCAGTTGGGAAACACCGATCATGACATAGGATTGAGCCCACATCATGAACGAGCCGAGGACGTATACGGTCAGCAATAACATGCAGTCTTTCAGCAGACCGTCCGTAATTTTGGGAACGATATGTTCATTGACCGCACGGCCGAGCAGATAAGGTCCTGCCAGATTAAGTAACGTTCCAAGAGCCGTCAGTACCAGAGCAGTGATAACCCCTTTGCGATGACGTCCCATGTATGACCATACTCGGATGATCGCGTGCCGTGCGTTCTTGGCTCTTACTTTGGGAACCGGGCCTCGGCCGGGTGGCCCAGGTCTTCCGATCATCGGTGGGACAACGGTTTGATGGATGGAGGAAGAAGCGTTTTTAGCCAAATTGAACATCCTCCTTCCGTTGCTGCGAATAATAGATGGATTGGTAATGTGATGAATGGGCCATGAGATGTGTATGTGTACCACTTGCCACGATTTCTCCTTCATCAAGCACGTAAATACAGTCTGCATCCTTTACAGAAGAGATCCGTTGTGCAATCAAGAAGGTCGTACTATTTTTCATTAGTGAATGGAGCGCCTTCTGAATGCTTGCTTCGGTACGCAGATCGACGGCACTGGTGCTGTCGTCCAGAATTAGAACCTCCGGTTGCATGAGTAGGGCACGGGCGATAGAAATTCGCTGTTTCTGCCCACCTGAGAGATTGACCCCGCGCTGGCCCAACTCCGTGTCATATCCATCTTTCAGATTCATAATAAAATCATCAGCCGCCGCCGCTTGAGATGCGGCACGTAGTTCAGCTTCCGTTGCATCAGGTCTGCCGAAGCAGATGTTATCCCGGATGCTGCCACTGAACAGGATGGATTCCTGTAATACGATGGACACACGGCTGCGAAGATCCTGGAGATCCCAGTTACGCACGTTCACTCCATTCACGAGCACTTCACCCTGTGAGGCATCATACAAGCGGGGGATCAGCTGTACAAGTGAGGTTTTGCCTGATCCTGTAGATCCGAGCAGGGCCACTTTTTCTCCCGGCCGAGCCGTCAGTGTAATTCCGGAGAGGGTATGTTCTCCATCATAGCGGAAATATACGTCCTTGAATTCCACCTGACCTGCTCCTTTACGAGACATATCATCTCCCGATTGAATATCAGGCTGGGTGTGAAGCACCTCGTTGATGCGTGTTGCAGACACTTTGGCGCGGGAGAAGCTCATCATCATCATACCGATTGAAGTGAGCGACGAGAGTACAACCGTTACGTAGTTGATAAAAGCAATCAAGTCCCCGGCAGCAATATCGCCTCCAACCACCTGAAAGCCCCCAAACCACAGCACCGCTACAATGGTCGCATTCAGCATCAGGCTTAATACCGGTGCATTCAGCGATACGATGCGCCAAGCTTTCACTGCCGTATGGGTATAGTCTTCATTGGCTTGCTGGAAACGCTTCTTCTCCTGACGTGCGCGTGCAAAAGCTTTGACGACACGAATGCCGGCCAGATTCTCTTGAAGAACCGCGTTCACCTTGTCGAGTTTGTTCTGAACGCTGGCGAACAGCGGATAGGAAGCGGATATCAGGATATATAAGATGATAAACAGAATCGGCACGGACAAAATGAGAATGAGCGCCAATTTGACACTGATCGTAAACGCCATAATAATACTGCCGATGATCAGCATCGGCGAACGGATAAACATACGCAGAAGCATCTGTACAAAGGTCTGCATCTGGGTGATATCACTCGTCAGGCGAGTAATAAGCGAGCCTTCCTGGAAGGTATCCAGATTACGGAACGAGAACTTCTGGATATGATCAAACAATTCCTGGCGCAGATCGGTTCCGTATCCAACGGCAGCTTTGCTTGAAAACAGCGTACATCCTGCACCGCCAACCCATCCGATTAACGCAAAAAGAAGCATAAACAAACCTGTAGTCATAATGTGGGACAGGTTCCCTGCAAGAACACCATCATCCACAATGCTGGACATCAGCTTGGGTTGAAGCAGGTCCATAGCAACCTCAAGGACCATGAGTAGCGGAGCAAGAATGGCCGCTGACTTATACGGGGTAAGAAATCGTTTTAACGTCCACAATGGGAAAAATCACCTCATTCGATATGAAATAATCATGTTGCAAAAATTTATGCAGACAGATGAATCTCACTTAATATTCTCGCAGATTCTGAACCATACGCTGGGCGAGCGCTGACATCAGCTGCGATTCTTCAGGTGTAAAATCTTTCTGGGCTTGGCGATCAAGCTCTTGGAATACTTCTCTCAGTTCCTTAAGCGCAGCACGGCCTTGATCGGTCAGATAGACACGCAGACTGCGCAGATCCTTCGGGTCAGCTTCACGCCGTATAAAACCCGAGCTTTCCATACGTTTCAGCATTACCGTTACCGTTGCAGGGGCGCGGCGAAGCTGTTCGGCCAGTTGTTTCTGGGTCTGACCATCTTCCCGTTCAAGCTGGAATAGCAGCGGCGGTTGTCCAGGATACAACTCAGGGTGGTTGATAAGTTTCTCATGAACCTTGTAACGCTGTAGCTTGACGAGTTCTGATAACTGTCCCATTAACCGTTCATTTCGATCTGATTTCATAAGCGCTTCCATCCTTTTAATTAGTCGACTAACTAAATGATAAGTTTCATTTGACATATCGTCAAGTGATTTTGATTTTTTAAAATGGATACAAAAAAACCTCTGCTTTGAGTGGATGAAGAGAGCATGTTAGCTGACTCTGTTCCTATCTACAAAGAGAGGTTTTTTGGTGTTTTTTTATATGTCGTGCGTAAGGATTATTTTATTTCTTAGAGAACATTTCTTTGGCTTCATCCATGGCCATTTTATTGCCGATTGAAGAATAGTCCAACCAAGGTTGAGCACCGATTGGGTAGACATGACCTGCTTTGACAGCCTTTAGTCCTTGCCAGATCGGATTATTTTGCAGTTCTTTGAACATGTTCTGAGCTTCATCATCCGAGTTCACGACAACGAAGATCGCATCTGCATCAAAGTCCGGCAGTATTTCACGTGAAACAACTTGATACGGTTTGGACGAATCGAATTCTTCAATGCCTTTAGCTGGAGTTAACCCCAGATCTTCATACAAAATTGGGCCCATTGGACGGCGTGTACTGAATACACGCAGTTCTTTGGCGGTAACACGGATAGCCATTACGGTGCCGTCACCGATTGTATCGTGAATCAGGGATTTCACTTCTTCCGTTTCAGTTGCATAATCCTGAATGTATTGCTCTGCTTCTTTCTCGCGGTTGACCAGTTTACCAATGTCTTTCAGATGGTCGCGCCAAGTGCCATCATCCAGATTGAAGACGTGTACAGGGGCGATTTTCTCGAATTTGGCAATATCATCACCGGAGAATTCTTCGTCCAGATAGATGACATCTGGTTTCAGGGCAAGTAAGGCTTCCATGTCCGGGTCCTTAACGGGACCGAGCGGCGTTGTATTTTGAAGACGGTCAGCCACATGGGACAGGAAGGCTTTGGCTTCCCCGCCGATCACCGAACCAACCGGTGTAATGCCGAGAGACAGCAGGTCATTGGTCAGATGGATCGACATGGATGCGATGCGTTGATCCCCGGAAGCGGAATTGGTATCCTGTGTAGCGTTCGAAGTGTCCGTAGTAGAACCTTCCGACGCAGAGGATGAATTATTGGCGTTCCCGCAGGCTGCGAGTACAAGCACGAGACAGATGCTCATGAAGAGCATAAGGTTTTTCTTTAACATGGGTAATCTCAATCTCCTTGAACATCTCATGGATGTTGTTTTTATGTTGGGTGTACCGGTGAAATTATTCGGATTGTTCCGATAAATTTATTACTTGGTTCGTACCAGCAGATATAAAAAGTAAGGTGCGCCGATCGCAGCGACCACAACACCTGCCGGAATGGAATTAGGCTGAAAGATCGTTCGCCCGACCGTATCGGCAGCAACCAGGATCACCATGCCGATGAGTCCGGCGGCTGGGATCAGATGGCGATGCATCGGGCCAACCAGTCTGCGGGCCAGATGCGGCGCCGCCAGACCAATGAATCCGATCCCGCCAGCCATAGACACACTGACGGCAGACAATGCTACCGTGCACAATAGCAAAATAACACGTTGGGATCTGACGGGTGTACCAATACTGGTCGCGGCAGCATCTCCCAGATTGAAGGCATCCAGCGTTTTGGAGCGGCTCCATATGTACGAGATGCACAGCACAACCCATGGAAGCAGCGCCTGAACATGAACCCAGTCTCTGCCCCAGACGCTACCTGCCAGCCAGCGGGCGGCGAAGGAATAGGTGTCTTCATCCAAACGCAGGGACAGATAGAGCGTCAGGGCATGGAAACCGGCTGCTACGGCAATGCCCACCAGAATAAGCTTAATGGGGGATACTCCGTTATGTCGGTCATAGGATAGCAGCATGATAATCAACGCCGCGGCGACACTGCCTGCAAAAGCAAACAGCGGAATCAGCAAGGCCACCGAACCATTCATGGAATGGGAGAAGCTTACGAATACCATCAATCCAAAAGCCGCTCCTGCATGCAAGCCGAGGATGCCCGGATCGGCTAATGGATTGCGTGTAATGCCTTGCAGCGCAGCACCGGCAACACCGAGTCCCGCTCCGGCGAGTACAGTAACCAGAATGCGTGGCAGTCGATAGTCGAACAATACAATCTGATCATCCGGCGTACCATAGCCAATCAGGGTGTGAAGCACGGCTATTGGTGATAGGCGAATTGTTCCCGAGTTGAGGCTGATAACGATAACGGCACAGGCGATACAGAGCAGCGCAACGCTGACCGCTATGGAACGTTTGCCTCGTGAAGGTGTATTCGTGTTCATCGCTATAGGGCCCTCCTTTCTTTACGGGCCAGATAGAGGAAGAAAGGTACACCGACAAAGGCAACCATAATGCCTACAGCCAGTTCTTGAGGCGGGTTCACAATGCGTGATCCTAGATCGGCGAGCACCAGCAAGACGGCTCCGAGCAGGGAGGACATCGGAATGATGAGTCGATAATCCACGCCAACCAATTTGCGAGAAATATGTGGTATGACCAGTCCAACAAAGCCGATCGAGCCTACAGCAGAAACGGATACGCCAGCCAGCACAACAACCGCCGTCAAGGCAAACAGTCTGGTCCAGCGGAGGTTGATTCCGAGATTAATCGCAACTTCTTCTCCTAGCGACATGAGAGATATCCGACGGGCCATAGGCAAAGTGAGCACGAGAGTAACCAGCAGAACAGGCAGAATCAGCTTCAGATGCCGCCATTCAATTCCCCCGAAACCACCCGCATACCAGAAGGCTAAATCCTGGCTCAAGTCAAAATATATGGCGACACCGGTGCTAAGCGAACTCAGCATGGCTGCAATAACGGCACCCGCAACGGTAAGCCTGATGGACGTCAGTCCTCCGGGTGCCGCCATGCCCAGCAGGAAAATGAGCAGCGTGCCAAGCACAGCCCCTACAAATGACAGGAACATAATCCAGCCATAAGGCAATCCTGGCCAGAAGGCGAAGCTGAGCGCCACGACAAAGGTAGCGCCTGCATTGATCCCCAGAATGCCGGTATCTGCCAGCGGATTACGTGTGATTCCCTGCATGAGCGCTCCAGCTACAGCAAAGGCTGCGCCAATCACAGCAGCAGCAATGACACGTGGCAGCCTTAGCTCGTGAATAATCTGATGCGGCGTCAAAGCCGGATTGTACTGAAATATGGCAGTCCACACGGTCTCCAGTGTCAGCCCCTTGGCACCAAGAGAAATGGCGATAAACATACTAAGCAGCAGTGCGGCAATGGCCGCCAAAAACATCAGGCCAACCGTCACTGCGGATTTTCTCGATTTGGACGGACGTTGTGACAGTCCCGGATGTTGAATGCGGGTCACTCCTTTGTTACCAACAACGCATTGCTGTTGTTATTGATTATCATTATCAATTAGTGAACATTATAAAATCTTAATTCAGGCCCGTACATGGCATAAATTAAGATTATAGAGATGGACATTTTTTAGATTACAGAAATGCTGGTTTGTTCGTCAACATAGAGAGCGCTTCATCGAGCTGGATGTTGATGGAATAAGGAGCGTATACCACCCATGAATTCCAGTCTATGACATGCACACGCCCAGCTTTTACCGCAGGATAGTTTTCCCACAACGGATCAGCCGTAATCTGCTGTAACAGAGTAGTACGTTCGTGCATGGACGTAACCGCAATCAGCAGCACATCCGCTTCCAATCCATCCCATTCTCCAGGCGTGAAAGACATCCAGTTGAATCCCACACCGGCAGGTTTGCCTGTTAGTTCTTTCTGAATTCGATCAGGAGCGGACAGTTGCAGGCTTCGGTAAAATACATGACCGAAGTTGCGATTACTGTACATGCGCGGTCCTTTTGCAGTTAAGGTACAGATCGCGACGGTGACCTGACCTGCTGTATCTCTGATCTTTTTGCGTGCCCGCTCCGCCTTACGCTCATGCCGATCCAGCCACTCCTTTGCCGCTTGAGTACGATCCACGATAGAGGCAATTTTCTGCAAATGACCAAACATGTCTGTCTGATTCCAAGGGATGGTGATGATGGGAGCGACATCTCCGATATGTTCCATCGCTTTAGCGGCTGCGTTGTCCTTGGTCAGAATTAAGTCGGGATTCACATCAAGGAATGCCTGTCGTCCCTGTTCCCACGGTTCATAGGCATGGAACGGCAGCGTCAACGATTTGGGAACATGGGGCAGATGGCCCTGGATCTGCGCTGCGCATGGTGTGATGCCAAGAGTCATCAGGTGATCGGTGTATGGATAGGAGAGTGAGACGATATTTCGATGTACCTGCTTGGCATAGGAAGTTGGCGCATAACCGGCATGGTTCCTGAAGCGGCGGCTGAAATAGAATTCGTCCCGATAGCCTACCTGGCGGGCTACATCACGAATACGCAGATCTGAAGTCATGAGCAATTCCTTGGCCCGATTCATTCGTAAATGAGTGATATATTCGATAGGATTTTTCTGCATCCGACTCTTAAACAGCTGTGAATAATACGACGGATGCATACCTGCCAGTTCGGCCAGCTTTTCCAGCTTGATTTCGTTCATATAGTTTTCCCGCATATACTGCAAGGTGGATCTGAGCCACTGTTCTGGCTCGTCCTGTGCTTCCGCATGCTCCTGACCTTCCTGCGGCCAGAGCGTATGAAACAGATCGGTCAAAAGCAGCTGCACTTTCAAGCTGGTCTGTGAAGCTTCTGTTGTTAATTGTGCGGCAATTCGCTGTATCCCATAGTAAGGGCCCTGAATCCACCCAGTTACAGGTGAACCAAGCTCTCGCTCATATATTCGCCGTTCTTTCGTTTTCTCAGCAACCCGAAACAGATCGAAATGAATGATATACAATTCAATCTCATGGTCCGCATCAGAGAAAAGCTCCAGAGAAGTTCCCGGTGTAGACAAGAAGGCGGACTTACGTGTGACAAGGGATTCGATACCGTTCGCTACCAGCTTGCCCGTGAATTTATGCATGTAGACAAAGGTATGGTGAGGGAGCTCAGTCTGACTCCATTGCCAATGCGTATTCACGGTAACCAGCTCTGCCAGACGCAATTCGAGCAGCGCATCGTTAAGAAAAGCATCCATTTCCGTTCGTGTCATGGATTCATCAGTGCGTTTCGGGTGATCCGGTTGGGTCAACGTGTTGGAGGTATTGCCGTTATTATTGGTGCTTGGATGGGTTAACATGGTGTGACCTCCTTTCCTCGCGAGGTTGATATATCATAGCGAGCGCAGCCGCATATCCGATGTGAACCACTGTCGGTACGTCATCATGCTGAGCAGAATGCTGGTAATGGCGGCTGAGCTGGTAAAAGCAAACACGATCAGAATCTGGTAACGCACGGCCTCAACCGGATCAGCACCCGCAATAATCATGCCTGTCATCATGCCAGGAAGCTGTACGAGTCCTACCGTTTTCATGCCATCGATCGTGGGGATCATGCTGGATTTTACAGAACGTTTCAATACGTCCTGAAAAGCACGTCTTGGCGTTGCGCCAAGTGCAAGCAGGGACTCAATCTCTCCTTTGGAGGATTCGACCTCGCGTTTCATCTGATTCAGGAACAGCCCGGACACCACCATGGCATTACCGATGGTCATCCCGCTCAATGGAATTATGTATTGGGGAGTAGGTTCTACAATTCCCAGTCCTAACAACAGTCCCATCATGAGCAGCTCCGTGACCGTAATTGCAGCCGCAATATATAAGGAAATCCAGCGAAGTCCTTTGCCACGTTTGCCAGCATTAATGGAGGCTACGATAATCATGAATCCGACAATGGCAATGATAAGAACGGGGTGATCCGAGTTAAAAATAAATTGAAGTACATATCCGACAAGCAACAGCTGTACAGCGGAACGAACAGTGCCTATAGCAATATCCTTTTCCAGATCAAGCTTCTGCCAGACAGAGATGAGCATGGTGACCATCACAAATATAATGGTAAAACTCAGAGCGATGAGTGACATGATTTCTCCTTATTCTGCCGCAGGGGCAGGGTTCATAATGAATTGTCTAGCCAGGTCCGTGGCCGGATTGTCAAAAAAATGAGCTGTCGGCTGGCGCTCTAGCAGTGTCTGATTGCCCAAAAACCAGGTGGTTGTACTGAATGATTGTGCCTGTTCCTGATCATGGGTAACCCAGACGAGCGAAGTACCTTCCTGCTGGCTCCAGCGGGTCAATTGTTCTTCCACCAGGCGTGCGTTGGTCCGATCCAGGGAAGCAGTCACTTCATCCAGAAGCAGGACCTCAGGACGCAGCATCATGGAACGAATAAGAGCTATGCGCTGTTTCTCCCCACCGGAGAGGTCAATGGCCCGCTTATGAATATCAAGATTCTCCAGTCCCATACCTGCAAGCAGGCGGCGGGCGAGATCCTGATCGTATGGCTGCCTGTGAAGCAGATGCACTGTTTTCAGGTTATCTTCCACACTGCCTGCCAGCATGACAGCTTGCTGTGCGACATAAGTCATTCGTGTGCGCCAGATACGAGGGTCCGAATCCCGATAAGAAATTCCTTTCCAGATCAGGTCTCCTTCATCAGGAATATCCAGCAGGGCGAGAATGCGGAGCAATGTGCTCTTCCCTTGGCCGGATGCACCGAGTATGGCAATACGTTCTCCCTGATCCACTTCTGCGTTCACATGTTCAAATAAAATACGCTGCTCGGTTAAACCGATACGTTTTACTAGTTTATCAATGGTTAAAAGTGTGGACAAAGTCGGGTCGTCCTTTCATCCGTGATCTGCAATCATCTTAGCAAAAATACGAAAAAATTGAAATGAGAGTGAATCTCAATTAGATCATTAAAATGACAACATGGAATGTGAAAGATGAAACGGGTCTGACGCAAGCGGTTCTTTTTGGTAAAATAAAGAAGACTCCGTGTTGGCCTAATCGAGATCGTGATCTTTTTAAAATATGTTGATATCAGGGGAGGCTTTACGATGACGAAAGTTGTTGGACGGGACAAGGTGAATTGGGGCATTATGGGTACAGGATGGATTGCATCCCAGTTCGCACGAGATCTGGAGCATGCCGGAAACGCCGTAAAAGCTGCGGTGGGTTCACGAACATCTGAAAGCGCAGAGAAGTTTGCAGCTGAATATGGTTTTGCACGCGCTTACGGTTCATATGATGAGATGCTGCAGGACCCTGAAGTGGACATTATTTATGTGGCAACACCGCATCCGTTACATAAGGAAAATGTGCTTGCTTGTCTGGAAGCGGGTAAAGCAGTACTCTGTGAGAAACCGTTTACGATGAATGCCCGTCAGCTGGAGCAATTGGTGGATAAGGCGCGTGAGCGCAATCTTTTCCTCATGGAAGGCATGTGGACACGCTTTCTGCCACCGATTACCCAAGCCAGAGCCTGGATTGCGGAAGGCAGAATCGGCGAGGTACGTTTGGTCAAAGCAGACTTTGGTTTCCGCGTAGGCTGGGAGCCGGAAGGCAGGTTGCTTAACCCGGATCTGGGTGGAGGTGCTTTGCTTGATGCAGGCGTATATCCGATCTCCTTCGCGTCCATGATTTTTGGCGAGCAGCCTCAGCATGTGTGGAGTACGGCGAACATTGGACAGACGGGTGTGGATGAACAGTTCTCCGTACTGTTGTCTTATTCCGAAGGTCGTTCTGCATCGCTGAATGGAGCCATTCGTCTTAACTTGAGCAACGAGGCTGTCATATATGGCACAGAAGGGTACATTCGTTTACCACTTTTCCTGGCAGGCAAAGAAGCTTATCTACATGTGAACGGTCAGGACGAACCGGAGACATTTATCGATGACCGGACGTGTATTGGATATGCGTTTGAAGCGGAGGAAGCAGGTCGCTGCATCCTGGAAGGACGTACGGAGAGCAGAACGATCCAACTGGACGAATCCCTGGAAATCATGAAGTTGATGGACACGATTCGTGGGCAGTGGGGCCTGCGGTACAAATCCGAGTAAATAGACAGGAGTGGAAAAGCGATGGTGAAAATTCTGATCTCCGGATTTGAACCTTTTGGCGGGGATGCGGTGAATCCGACGGGAGAACTGATGGAGGCACTTGCGCATGAAGTGATAGAGGGAGCGGAGCTGAAAACAGTGCTGCTGCCTGTGCACTTCGATGAATGTGCGGATCTGCTAATCGCAGAGATGGAATCCTATCAACCGGATGTCGTCATCGCCTGTGGTTTGGCCAAAGGCAGGACAGCTATTACACCTGAACGGATTGCTGTTAATGTCAAAGATATTCCTCCTGGCTCCTATGCGGACAACCAAGGGCAGAATCCCGTGGACGAGCTCATAGTGGAAGGCAGCCCGGATGGCCTGTTCTCCACATTGCCGATTCGTGCAATGGTGAATAACATGGGGGCAGCAGGCATCCCGGCTGCGGTGTCCAATACGGCAGGTACGTATATTTGCAACAATACGATGTACCGGGTGCTGGATCATATCCGATTGAGACAACTTCCGATTCGTGCCGGATTTGTACATTTTCCAGCTTCAACAGAGATGGCTGTGCTTCAGCCTTCGGTGCCATCACTACCCATTCCCATGATGCTGGATGCTCTGCGGGTTATGATTCGCACGGTAGTGGCGGAGTAATTGAGTTTGGATCAACATTTTGTATAGGTTCGGTTTGTTGTTGGAATAAATTAATAAGGGCTGTCCTATTGTCATGAATATGACTTTATAGGACAGCCCTTTGTATTATCTAACGAACTAGAGTCACTTTTAATAAAATGTTAACGATTCGTTAGCGCCTTGGACACGCAGGTCAATAGCATAGCACTGAGATCGTGCCCAACAGAAAATAGGAAAACGAAATTGGGCACAGCCTCCTATATTTTGTATTGATACCGTGCGAATTAGATCCGCAACAAATCTAGATCGAACTCGGGAACAAGTCCTTCTTTCATCGCTCGTCCAAGCAATGCTGTAATTGCACCGTAACCGTCATCGCCCAGGTTGGCGCTGAACTCATTAACGTACAAGCCGATATGCTGCGCAGTTACATCAGGGTCCATCTCTTGTGCATGTTCCATAACGTATGCTTTGGACTCATCCGGATGCGCCCAAGCGTATTCCACCGAGGCACGTGCCCAACCTGCAAGAGCATGAGCATCCAGGTTACGACGGGCGATGATTGCACCCAGCGGGATTGGCAGGCCAGTGTCGCTTTCCCACCAGTTACCGAGATCTGTCATAAGTTTGAGATCATAATTCTGGTACGTGAAACGTGCTTCATGGATAACCAAACCTGCATCGATCTTGCCGTCCCGTACAGCAGGCATAATCTGGTCGAATGGCATAACGACAATCTCGCCTACACCGCCGGGAACATTTTGTGCTGCCCAGAGACGGAATAACAGGTAGGCTGTTGAACGTTCGCTCGGCACGGCAACTCGGCGTCCTGAGAGATAGGCTGGATCGGTTGTACCGTTAGCGGTCAGAACCAGCGGACCACATCCTCTGCCAAGTGCGCCGCCCGCAGGCAAGAGCGCATAATCATTCAGCACATAAGGCAGTGCTGCATAGGATATTTTCATAACTTCAGGTGTATCTGGTCCATCCGGATTTGCCGCAAGGCCGTTGGTAATATCGATGTCCGCATAACGCACATCAAGCTCAGGTGCACCAGGAATCAGTCCATGCACCCAGGCGTGAAAGATAAATGTATCGTTAGGACAAGGGGAAAATGCAATTTTCATGATGTAAGTACCTCCCGTAAAATGGAACTTGCAGCCTGGAGCGCATCCAGAGCGTCCTTGATGCGCCAGGCGTCGCGGTCGCGTGGACCGACCGCGTTGGATATAGCCCGTAGTTCGAGTGCTGGTATGCCGAACTGCTGGGCTGCAGTTACTACGCCGAAGCCTTCCATGCCTTCGGCGGCGGCATCCGGCACGCGGCGCAATAGCTCCGCGGCCGTCTCGGCAGTTCCGGTCGCCGTGGATACGGTGACCGCCGTGCCTCCGCTGACTGCGAGCCCTGCCCGCTGCAGCTCATGGCGCAGGCGCGCGGCAAGCACCGCGTCCGCCGCCACACGGGACGAGCCGAAACCGAGCTCGTCCACGCTGAGGAAGCCGTCTGGCGTCTGCGAGCCCAGATCGGCGGCAACCATGGCGTCGGCTACCACGAGGGAGCCGACGTCCGCTCGGCCGGGGAACCCGCCGCCGATGCCGGCACTGACCACCAGCGTGTACGCTGGGGTCAGTCCGGTCCCGGCAAGGGGCCCCGGCCTTGAGGATGCGGCAGATGCTTGTGCCGCATCGGGTTCGCTTGGCGCGGCGGAGCCTTGCGCCAGCGCATTTGCGCCAGCCGCTGCAGAGGCAAAGGCCAGCGTGGCAGCAGTTCCTGCTGCGGCCGAGGCAGGGCCAACACCAGCAGCAATCACATCAAAGTACGCAGCTTGGTCACCCAGGCCGCGTAGTACAGCCTCTTTTTCCGCATCAACGGCGGTTACGATTAATACACGCTGTGTCGAAGCTGTGGATGTCGCGTTTGTTTCAAAGCTACTTGACAAGCTTGCAGTTTCTGGGCGATTACGTTCTATAGAATCATTCTTTTTCTGTTCATTCATCCCGAATTCTCCCTCATGAGGTTTTTATAAAGCCATCTATAAAATATGTACGCATAGGCCAGACGGAGTGACAACTTTACTGACAATGAGCGAAGCGAGCACGTGAACCAGTGAACGAGCACAACGTTCTTCTCCATCATAACGGAAGGGGAAAGATCAGAACAAGCTTTGAACGTATTTAGCGAGATAAGCGATTTAACGAACAGTAGCAACCCGTCAGAACCAGACTGAACCAGACTGAACCCCGAAATTACGCGTTTTATATAACAGAATAATCTATTTCTATCTGTATATATGTCACTTTAATCATATATATAAACCTAACGCGAATCATATAAGAAGTCAAAGTAAATGGTTGACAATCTGTATTAACTGTATTAATAATAGTAATACAGTTAATACACCTTAGGATTGAATATATACACTTCAATATACAGTCATCGTTCATCAATAGGGTATTACAACTTTTATAGAGAGGAGGTGCGGGATGTTCGAATTGGATGTACGCAGCCGTAAGGCGATCTATGAGCAACTAGTGGACAAAATCAAAGAAATGATCGTGTACGGTGTTCTCCAACCCGATGAGCAACTGCCTTCCGTTCGCACACTGTCCGGGCAGCTCACGGTTAATCCGAATACGATTCAGAAAGCTTACCGGGAACTTGAACGTGAAGGTTATATCTACTCATTGCAGGGAAAAGGGAGCTTCGTATCATCGTCCGTGGAACATCCGAATGCAGCCATGAGAGATGAAATCAGAGCCGCTCTGGTGAAGCTGATTGCGGAAGCTTCATATTCCGGTTTGAGCAAAGCCGATATGACGCTTTTATTTGAGGAAGCGATGGCCCGTATAGAGAAGGGGGAGCCTCATGATTGAGCTGAATCAGGTCATTAAGGCATTTGAACAGGAAAAAGCCGTTGATGGCGTCACGATGCAAGTACATAAGGGATCGATCTACGGTTTACTCGGTTCCAACGGGGCAGGCAAAACGTCGCTGCTCAAAATACTGGCAGGCATCTATCGTCAGGATAGCGGAACGGTTCGCATTGAGGGACAAGAAGTATATGAAAATATGGACCTCAAGGGACGCACCATTTTTATGGCGGATGCGCCATACTTTTTCCCGCAATCGTCCATCCATCAGATGGCTGCCTTCTACCGTTCGGTATATCCGCGCTGGAATGAGGAGCGTTTTGTACAGCTCGGCAGTGTATTTAAACTGGATGTGAAACGTAAACTGCATCGCATGTCCAAAGGCATGCGCCGTCAGGCAGCCGTATGGCTTGGACTTAGCTGCATGCCTGAAGTGCTGCTCATGGATGAGCCAATTGATGGGCTTGATCCGGTCATGCGGCAGCAGATCAAGAACCTGCTGTTCCAGGAAGCAGCGGAGCGTCAGGTGACGATTCTGATCTCGTCTCACAATTTGCGCGAGATTGAAGACCTATGCGATCATGTTGCCATCATGCACAAAGGGCGGATTATCGTAGAGAAAGATCTGGATGATCTGAAGGCTGATACACATAAAATTCAGGTCGCTTTCCGCCATCCTGATCATGCCAAGGCTATGGACGAACAGGTGAATATTTTGCATGAAGAGCAGCGTGGAAGTGTATCCCTGTTTATTGTGAAAGGCAATCGCGAGGCTGTGACGGAACGGTTCCGTGCATTTGATCCCTATCTGCTGGATGTGCTGCCGCTGACGCTGGAAGAAATATTTATCTATGAAATGGAGGATGCAGGATATGATATTCAACCGATTGTTCTGTAACCGGGGCATCCTGTTCCAAAATTTCAGGCAGCATGGATGGATCGGCATCTTGTACCTGATCACTTTGTTGTTTTCGCTACCGCTCCATATCGGTACAGAGTATCGGGATTTACCACAGAAGATTACGAGTTTGTTTCAGGCGAATGGAGAAGTGCAAATTCTGTTTGCCATCACGTTCCCGGTAGCTGCGGGCATTTTTCTGTTCCGGTATGTGCAATCAGGTGCACCTTCAGATCTGTTCCACAGTTTGCCGCTGCGCCGAAAGCATCTGTTAACCGTTAATTTGTTGACAGGATTTATAATGATCCTGCTTCCGGTCTGGATAACGACTGCCATTACAGGCTGGGTATGGGCAGCACTGGATCAGCCCGCATTTATATTCGAAGGTAGTTCAATCTGGATGTGGGGCCTCAGTATGAGCATCTACTCGTTGTTTATGTTCATGCTGACCGTGGTGGTTGGTATGTGCATTGGACAGTCCGTGTTGCAGGGACTCACCGTGTATGCGCTTCTATTGTTGCCTGTTGTTGTATGGTTCATTTTTTCCTTGCATCTCCAGCATTACCTGCTTGGATATCCGTACGATGAGGTTGGGCGAAATGCAGAAAAAATATCTTTAGTTCTTCGCATGGCTTCGATTAGTGGAACTCCTGTGATCGGTTGGGAACTCATTATTTATTCGACATTGACACTGTTATTCATCCCGTTGTCTTACGTATTCTATGCGAAGAGACAGGTGGAATCTGCTACCCAAGCGGTGACGTTTACGCTTGTTAAACCCATATTCCGATTTGGTTTAATGTTTACGCTGGTTTTAATTAGTGGAGCCTACTTCACCATTATTGCTCCAAGAGGATCATCGGGGTGGGGAATCTTCGGATATATCCTCGGTGGAGTTGTCGGTTATATTGTTGCCGAGATGATTATTCGCAAGACGTGGTTGATCTGGAGCAGCAAGCTGCTGCCCAAGATGGTTTTATATGGTATTGTTGCCGGATTGATTCTGTACGTGCCTGTTGCCAGTTGGAATGGATATGCTGCACGAGTGCCTGAGTTGAACAAGGTCAACAATATCAAGCTTGGTGGAGAGAGATACACTTATACTAACGGTGTTTCATCGAAGTTGGATGATGGCCCTTTCTATTCAAGTGATTCTGAATATATGAAAGCCGTTATTGCTCTTCATCAGAAGATCGTGGATTCTGATCTGTCTTTGCTGGATGATCCCATCAATCCAGGTATGCGTAATGACGAGTATGTATTTATTAATTACAAGCTGGATAACGGCAAGGTGATGAAACGCAAATATTACATTCCCGAACCTGAATTTCGTCAGGAATTGATGGCGCTGAAGCAATCTCAGGCTTACAAAAAATTTGCATTTGATACGTATAAGCTGGATGAGGACGCGCTAAGTATTGGCATTCGCTCAACGATTAGTCCTTATCTGAAAGTGTACATCAGTAATCCGCAGCAAGTTCGTGAGTTCAAGGAACTGCTGAAGCAGGATATCATGGACCAGACATACGAGGAACAACGTTCCCCGTGGCAGTCTTTTGCAATTGCGGAAATGAATCAGGATTCTTCATCGAATGATCCTTTTCAGCCTAAGGAGATGTGGAATTTTGAGATCAAACCAAGCTATGATCGGGTATTGGGTTGGCTGAAAGAAAACAAATTATACGAACAACTGGAATTTTCAGTAGATGAGGTGGCTTCCGCGCAGTTTGTGAAGCAAGAGGTTAACAGTCCTGGGAATCCTCAGATGCTCTATCCTCAGTCAGAGTATGTGGACGGGAATGCTACTGGCAATAAACAGGTCGCAACCAAAAATAAAAAAATTATCAGCCAACTGCTCAAGCGTCAACGGTCCGGTTATCAAACAGAGAGAGATACCATCTATCAGATCAAATTGAATGTTACCCAAGGGGAGAATATTTACATGATCCTGAAGGAAGAAGACCTGACAGAAGAAATGAAAGCCATCCTGGCCGGACAGTAAGTTAATCTGCAAGCGGGAAGGGTTCTCCCGGTAAATATGCTGATTTCTCGATCTGACTTGACCAGAATACAAGTATGGAATATATTAGAAAAAGGTAATGATTCGATTCGAGATGATGACCATTTCGGCGAATCCCAAATGGAACGGCTTATGAGGGAAGCACCCGTAAGAGCAGGCAATACGCCTGACTTGCGGGTGCTTTTTTTGTTTTTTTGCCAGTTTGTATATCAGGGATCGTAATCGAGTCACCGCACAGATACTCCAGCAGGTTCTAACTATCAATTCAATTTGAAGGGAGCAGAAGAGAATGCAAATTGAAGTTTTGGAGGACAAGGGAAATCATCAGGTGGGTCATTGTTCATGTTCAGTGCAAGCCAGGCAAAGCCGCATAATTGAGGGAAATGATGACAGGCAAAAGACTATGAATCAATCCCATATGAGGAGCATGAGAGATCGTAGTTTCATGAGCAACCTTAGCAACCGATACGGGGCACACCCTAACCTTTGTGCTAACGTATGGACGCGTATGAGTCTGGGACTCATCATCATCTTCAGTATCAGTGTGATTTACTATTCCTCCGCTGCTGAAGCGGCGGGTCCTGAGCTTGGCGTAACAGCCCAGAAGGCGTGGGAGACCGTGCTGAGCAAGGCCGATTCGCAGACCAAGTTGTCCCTGCAACGAGCGTACGAGAACGTTGGCAACTGGACGACGCAGGAACAAGCTTGGGAACAAAAGACAAAAACCATTCATGCCGCCAATACCAAGGAGCTGGAACAATTACGTGTGAGTATAAGGCAAATCGATGATGCAAAGATCGCTGGTTTAATCGAAAAGGTAAAACAAACCGAGGCACGGTATGAGTCTTTGTTTGCCTTGTACAGTTCAGTGAATAGGCAGCTCGACGCCGCCAAAGCGATCAAAAACAAGGAATGGAGTGCGGCTATTCGCACCCAAGCGGATACGTTGAAACCAGTTGTTCAGCTTGCTCGACAAGACATTCGTTTCAAGAAAAAGGAGCTTGCCGAAGCCCGCAAACGAAAGAGCACAGAAGTGAAACGGTTGCGTACTTTACTGGCTGGAGCTGATCCCGTGAAGAAGCAGATTCAAACGGGCAAAAAACAGGCGAGCCTATCGAAAGAGCGATATTCAAACGCGTTACAGCAGTTCAAGCAGAGTACGAAGCAAGGCCAGTCATCACGTGTGTTAAGTTCGTTGAACTCATTGGCTGCAGCGACAGAGAAATGGGCAGGCGCCAAACAACATATCTATACACTGGAACAGAAGGTAAGTGCTACCTATGCCAAAGTCAGACAGGAACTGACCAAGAGTCCTAAATAAAAGCGAGCTACATTATCCTTTTTGCGACTACCGAGTAACAACAGTATAGTCGATGAGAAGACAGGACTGTGGTACACTCGAAGCAAACGAGGCGGCAGGAGGATATGAATGGCAGACAAAGAAGATTTGACCCGGTTCGGTGTGGCATTTCCCACGCCTCTGATCGAACAGTTTGACAGCTATATTGAAGAGCAGGGATACAAGAACCGTTCGGAAGCTTTTCGTGATTTGGTCCGTAAAACATTGCTGGAGCCCTCTGCATTGCATTCCGAGCAGGATGTAGCTGGAACTATTGTGATGGTGTATGACCACCATATCAGTGATCTTCCTATTCGGTTAATGGAGCTGCAGCACGAGGCACACCATGACATCATCTCCAATATGCATGTGCACCTGAACCATAATCAGTGTCTGGAGGTCATTGCGGTACGGGGCAACCTAGGACGATTGCGTCATCTGCATCAGCAGATCCAGGTTCAAAAAGGAGTACTGTATGCAGAGCTGTCCGTAACGTATGTGGATGAACTCAACAAAATGGCAAGCCACCACAGTCCTCACAATCATGATCACAGCCAAAATCAACAAAGTCATCACCATCATCCTGATTCCTCAACGAATTAACTTTCAAAATTTCAATAACCGATTCATTGGCTTTAGCCGACTTTGTCCATAGCACGTATTTAGAACAGCAGATTATTGGTCCAATACCGATAATCTGTTGTTCTTTTTGTTTTGTTATAATACCTAACTTCAAGTAGTGGATCATCTATTTACAGCTCTATTAATCTCGTTTAAATTCCCTGTAAATGAAAATAAATGGATTTTGAAGTTAAGTTTGTTGACACAATAAATCTATTTTGTGCTACAATTTTCAAAAAAAGTAACACGGAATTGGATTGAATCGTAAAAATTAGAGGGGGGAACAACGTAAATGCGTGGATTTTCATGGGGGAAACGATCAGTTAGAGCGGGAGTAGGCATTTTACTGATATGCACAGTTGGGCTGTCGGGATGTACACAGGGGACATCCTCAACAGAGAGCGTCCATCAGGCGGCGACTTCTCTTCCCAAAGAAGAATTGGTGCTGGCCGTTGGCACGGAACCGGAAGGTGGATTTGATCCCACTACGGGTTGGGGACAGTACGGTTCGCCGCTCTTTCAGAGCACTTTGCTGAAAAGGGATGCCAAACTCCAACTGGTCAATGATCTGGCGACAGAGCATTTCGTCAGTGAAGATGGGCTGACTTGGACCGTCACACTCCGGGATGATGTAAAGTTCTCCGATGGTGAGTCACTGACGGCCGAAGATGTCAGATTTACGTTTGAAACGGCTGCCAAGAGCGGTTCGGTCATTGATCTTACCAATATGGCTGATGTGGAAGCACCGGATACAACAACTGTCGTCTTTACATTGAAGTCGCCGCAGTCCACGTTTATCAGTCTTCTGACTACACTCGGTATTGTACCTGAGCACGCCTATGGTCCTGATTATGCCGAGCATCCGGTTGGTTCTGGTCCATACAAGCTGGTGCAGTGGGATAAGGGTCAGCAGGCGATCGTCGAGGCTAACGAACAATATTACGGGAAAAAGTCCACATTCCATAAACTGACGTTCCTCTATCTGGATGAGGATGCAGCCTTTGCAGCGGCGCAAGCCGGAACAGTCGATATTGCGGCTATCCCGGCGGCATTCAGCAAGCAGCAGGTGAGCGGCATGAAGCTGGAATCAGTGAAAACAGTCGATAACCGAGGCATCATGTTCCCGATGCAACCCGCAGGCGCGAAGTCTGGTGACGGCCTGCCCGCAGGCAATGATGTTACATCCGACATCTCCATTCGTAAAGCGGTAAATGTCGCAATTGATCGCACTGCATTGGTGGAGGGTGTACTGGAGGGGCAAGGTCGTCCAGCCTACTCGGTTAGCGACGACCTGCCGTGGAGCAATCCGGATTCTGTATTTGCAGATGCGAATCCCGATGAAGCGAAGCAGATTCTGGCTGATGGCGGCTGGGTGGATACAGATGGTGATGGAATTGTAGAAAAAAACGGCACAAAGGCCGAGTTCAATCTGATTTATTTTGCAGGGGATCTAACGAGACAATCTTTAGCGCTGGCTGCTGCGGATATGGTGGCCCAGGCAGGGATCAAGGTCAATGTAGAGGGAAAGAGCAGGGAAGAGACCAAAAAGCTGGCTTATACTAATGCCGTATTATTTGGGTGGGGAAGTCATGATCCGCTTGAGACATACAACCTCTACAGTAGTACCCATAAAGGCGAAGGTTACTACAACACTGGATTGTACAGTAACCCAACTGTGGACAACTGGATGCAACAAGCTCTCCAAGCGACAACGGAAGAAGAAGCACTGCCCTTCTGGCAGAAGGCGGAGTGGGATGGATCGACAGGATTTAGTTACCAAGGCGATGCGCCATGGGCATGGCTGGTGAACATTGATCATCTGTATCTGGTGAAGAATGGTTTGAATATCGGTGAACAGCAGATCCATCCACATGGTCATGGGTGGCCGGTGACATCCAACCTGGAAGAATGGTCCTGGGAGGAAGAATTGAAATAGAAACGCTGCAGTAGCTTTAGCCTGAATTGGGGAGAGATTGGATGGAGGACAGGATGGGATGGGCCAGATTCGTCGGATTTAAAATGTTACGGCTGTTATCTTTGCTGGCAGGAGTCAGCGTGGTGTCGTTTATATTAATGCAGTTCTCTCCAGTGGACCCGGTGGAGGCTTATATTGGTGGAGATATGATCAGGGTGAGCGCAGAACAACGCAGTCTTATTGAAGAACGTTGGGGACTCAATGATTCACCCGTAGAACGGCTGTTTACTTGGGGGCAGGCACTAGTTCAGGGAGATCTGGGAACATCGATGATCTATAGACAGCCGGTTGCGGACATCATCCAGGAACGATTCATGAATTCTGTTGCTCTTATGGCGGTGGCATGGGTGTTATCCGGTCTGATTGGATTCGGTCTGGGCGTCGCTGCTGCCATGAAAAGGGATTCACGGCTGGATCATCTGATCTGTTGGTACTGTTACACACTGGCTTCCACGCCGGTATTCTGGATCGCGCTGTTATTACTCATGGTATTCGGTGTATGGCTTGGCTGGCTGCCAATCGGACTTGGTGTACCTGCGGGCATGGCAGCAGATCAAGTGACATGGGGAGATCGGGCCATGCACATGATTCTGCCTGCGCTGACGTTGAGTCTGACGGGCGTAGCTGCTATTGCCTTACACACCCGGCAGAAGCTCGTGGATGTGCTGGACTCGGATTATATTCTTTTTGCGAGGGCACGAGGTGAGCGAGGTATTCAACTGTTTCGTCGTCATGGGTTCAGGCATGTGGTACTGCCAGCTTTGACGCTGCAATTTGCATCTTTTAGTGAATTGTTCGGTGGGGCTGTGCTCGCAGAGCAAGTATTTTCCTATCCCGGATTGGGTCAAGCAACGGTCCAGGCGGGATTGCGCGGTGATGTGCCGCTGCTGCTTGGACTTGTGTTGTGCAGTGCGATCTTTGTGTTTACAGGCAATATGATTGCCGACATTCTATACCGTATTATTGATCCGCGCATGAAGGAGGAGGCTATAGGATGAAACAGACATTGGAACGTCCCTCCCGGCCTGCGGCTCAGACTGCACAGCATCCGAAAGTTAACTCTCCCGAAAGTGAGGCGGGGAACAAGAGAAATTGGAGGTCAGTACATCCACGTACTCATGGTGGGAAAGGTTATTCAGGTGGCAGTAATTCTCGTTTCCGTAATCCGCGCAAATGGGCGATAATCTGGGGTGGCCTGGGTGTGACATGGATTGCAACCGTGTGGCTGACAGGCAGACTGCTGCCCGCTGAATCGACGCTGACCTCCTTGATGGATCGGAATCTGGCTCCGGCTTGGGCGCATCCTTTCGGTACGGATTGGCTGGGACGAGATATGTTCATGCGCACATTGAAAGGATTGGCAACGAGCATTCAGGTGGGGTTACTCGCGGCTTGTGGCGGCGGACTTATCGCGCTATTGCTGGGTCTTGCTGCTGCTTCAGGGAAAGCTGCGGACCGGGTCATTTCATGGATCATTGACCTCTTCCTGAGTGTTCCTCACCTGGTATCGCTGGTGATGCTAGCTTTTGTGTTCGGTGGAGGTTTGCCTGGGGTGGCGTTAGCCATTGCCCTGACCCATTGGCCGAATCTGGCCCGGATTGTACGGGCAGAGATGATTCAGTTGAGATCAGCAGAGTATATTCACATCTCACGCAGATTGGGTCATTCGCGAATTCGTATTGCGGTGCAGCACATGCTGCCTCATCTGATCCCGCAGCTATTCGTGGGAGTGCTGCTGATCTTCCCTCATGCCATTCTGCATGAGGCAGCGATTACGTTTCTGGGGCTGGGGCTGTCGCCGCAGCAGCCAGCGATCGGTATTATTTTATCAGAGTCGATGAGATATTTATCCGCAGGGATGTGGTGGTTGGCCTTTTTCCCAGGTCTCGCATTGTTGTTGGTTGTTCGTGCGTTTGATGTGTTGGGCGGTAGTCTGAAGACATTAACGGGAACCGGCAGTTCAAGGGAGGTGGTGTAAACATGCCTCTTCTTGAAGTAGAGGGAGTGTCGGTTTCGTTCCGGCGTGCTCGGGGATGGTTTGGGCACGAGGAGAACCATGTTATTCAGGATCTGAATCTGTCTGTCAATGAAGGGGAGATTGTCGCCGTTGTAGGGGCAAGTGGATCTGGCAAAAGTGTGCTGGCGCAGGCGATCATGGGCATTCTTCCTGCCAATGCGACGATAGAAGGTCGGATTAGCTATGCAGGCGAACCCCTGACCATGGATCGGCAGCTTCATCTGCGTGGAGATAAAATGGTGTACATTCCCCAATCGGTCAGTTATTTGGATCCGTTGTTGAAGGTGGGCAGGCAGGTTCAACCTGTAAGCCAAAAGACAGGGCGTAAGCACCGATCGACGCTCCGATCCACGATGCAAAAGGCAGAGCAGGAACTGACGGGACGTTATGGATTGCCACAGGGCACGTCGGGCAAATATCCGTTTGAGCTGTCAGGTGGTATGGCTCGGCGGGTGTTGATGGCAACGGCCACCTCCGGTGCTCCAAAACTCATTATTGCAGATGAGCCAACACCTGGCATCCATCCCGAAGTGCTGGCTGAAACGATGAAGCATTTTCGTCAACTGGCCAATGAAGGCGTCGGCATCCTTTGGATTACCCATGATATTACGACTGCTTTGACGGCAGCAGACCGCATATCCGTATTTTACGCAGGCTCCAATGTGGAGACGGCGCAGGTTTGTGATTTTACGGGAAAGGGCGAAAGATTAAGACATCCATACACGAAGGCGCTCTGGAATGCATTGCCGCAAAATGATTTTCAACATCTGTCTGGTACCCAGCCTGCAGCAGGTCGGCAGCAGGTAGAAGGATGCTCATTTGCACCACGCTGCATTGGAGCGACCATGGCTTGCACGAACGAACGTCCTGAGCTGCGCAAAGTTCGTGGTGGGGAAGTGAGGTGCGTTCATGCCACTTGAAGCTAGAAAGACAGGGTATCGTTATGGTAAAGATGCTTGGGTATTTCAGGATATAAGTATGAAAGTACCGCAGGGGGAGGTCGTTGGCTTGTGGGGGCCCAGTGGCTGTGGAAAAACAAGTCTTGGGCGTATCCTTGCAGGGTATGTGGAACCGTTGGCAGGTCAAGTGTTGCTGGATGGGAAGCCGCTTCCCAAAACCGGAGCCTGTCCGGTCCAACTTGTATTCCAGCATCCGGAGAAAGCGGTGAATCCACGCTGGCGCATGCGCCGTGTCTTGAAGGAAGCCATGATCGAGGATCAGGAGCTGCTCGATGACTTGGGTATCCAGATGAATTGGCTGGATCGAAGGCCCGGTGAGTTGTCAGGCGGAGAATTGCAACGATTCTGCGTTGCACGTGCACTCGGCACAGCAACTCGTTACGTGATCGCTGATGAGATGACCACCATGCTGGATGCGATCACACAGGCACAGATCTGGCATACCGTGATGAATATCGCGCGTCAGCGTAACCTGGGACTGTTGATCATCAGCCATGATTGGGAGTTGCTGGACAGGTTATGTGATCGGATTGTGCAGATGCCAACTTCATAACTTACGGGGTATAAACCGTTTTCCAATATAAAAGGGGTGTCCGAGTAGTCCATCATGAACATGAATCATGGATTTGACTACAGGGACAGCCCCTTTTGCAATTTTACCGAACTCAGCGCTTTAATGAAACGAGCGCGAGTTATTAGACGAAATTCTAGTTTCGTTGTTGGAACGAATCGTAGACTCCTTATGCCCGATTCGTTAGCGTCTTTAATTTACTTTAACGTATTTCAACTTACTTGGTCGACAGCCTGCCCATTAGCACAGACAATCTGCGCATGGCTTCTTCCACTGTTGAACGTGGGCAGGCCAAATTTATGCGCATGAATCCTGTGCCTTCTGCTCCGAAGATACTTCCATCATTGAAGGCGAGTCCCGCTTCCTTGAGCAGCATCGTACACAGCTGCGCATGTGGGATATTCAACTTTCGGAAATCCATCCACAGCAGGTAAGTCGCTTCTGGAAGTCGGATTCCGATTTGAGGCATATGCTCTGCGACATACTCCTGCACGTAATCCATATTTCCGCGGATATAGGCAAGACAGTCATCCAGCCATTCTTCAGCACCGTTGTAGGCCGCTTCGGATGCAACTGCTCCCAACGTGCTGATGTTGGCAAGTCCCATCGTTTTCACGCCCTGCATGAATGATTCCCGCAGCTGGGCGTTTGGAATGATGATATTGGAGGTGCAGAGACCTGGAATGTTGAACGTTTTGCTTGGTGCTGTACAGATGATGCTGAGATCAGCGACAGCATCAGAAATAAGGGCCATTGTTGTATGCGCACCGCGTTGGTGGACCAGATCGGCATGAATCTCATCTGAAACGATGAGTACATTATATTGCACGCAGAGTGCAGCAAGGCTTTGAAGTTCTTCACGAGTCCATACCCGTCCGACCGGGTTGTGAGGACTGCACAGAATTAACATTTTGACCCGACCCGTCTTCAGGCAGGATTCCAGATGTTCCAAATCCATGGAGTAATGTCCATCGTTCTCCACCAACGGATTAGTCATCAGTTCTCTGTCTTGACCACGTACCACATCATAGAAGGGTGCATATACCGGAGTCTGAATTACTACTGCATCTCCCGGTTCGGTGAACCGTTGTACAGCAATACTGAGTGCAGGCACAATACCTGGGGTGAATACAACCCATTCATCGTTAATGCTCCAGTTGTGACGTCGCTCCATCCATCCCGATAGCGCTGCGTGATACGCATCTGTTCGCACCGTATAGCCAAAAATCCCATGTTCCATTCGAGTCTTCAACGCCTGAATGACCGATGGTGGAGCGGCGAAATCCATATCAGCAACCCACATGGGGAGTGCATCTGCAACACCAAAGATCTCCTCAAGCGCATCCCATTTCTCTGATCCCGTGGAGAGCCGATTAATCGGCTCGTCAAATGTATGATTATTGTTCTTGCTCATTGCTTAAATCCCCCTTGAAATCCGTTCCTTCGACTACAATCGACAGATTATTATCTAATAAATTTGGTGATTTCGCAACTTGTAACCGCCAGATGGATTCAATTTTATATAGAGCTGCATCAAGGAATATATTCATGTAATAACAATGATTCGAGGTTGTGCATGGATAGTAACGCAGAACGCAGTAACTGTCCCATATCCAAACGTCCAAACAGCAAAAAACCACCAGAGAAGGTCATGATATGACCGCTTCTACTGGTGGTTTTTTGCTAATCCTGAATTCTTCCCGCTCAGGCAGACATAGGTAGCAAGAGGAAGAATATTTATCTTTTATTTCATAAATATGATCTTATTATGGCGTTACAAGTGCTTGTTAAACCATCCGGCAATATGCTCCAGACGACGTACCCTTAAGTGCGGGTGACCTCCACGGGACAGCTCGTGATTGGCTCCCGGGAAACGAACGAACCGAGTGGTCTGTTTGCGTCGCTTCAAGGCAACATATAGTTGTTCAGCTTGTTCAATCGGACAACGCAGATCCTGCTCACCATGCAAAATCAGCAGCGGCGTGCTGACATTACCCACATATGCAAGCGGGGAGTGTTTCCATAACTTCTCGGTGTCATCCCATGCATTACCGCCAATCTGGTCTTCCGTGAAAAAGAATCCAATATCACTGACTCCGTAGAACGAGAGCCAGTTAGAGATGGAACGCTGAGTGACGGCTGCCTTGAAACGGTCAGTATGTCCAACAATCCAGTTAGTCATGAAGCCACCATAGCTGCCGCCAGTGACGCCCAGACGGGACTCGTCGATAAACGAATATCGGGACAACGCATAATCCATGGCTTCCATCAGATCACGATAATCCCCGCCGCCATAGTCACCCCGGCAGGCATTCACGAATTGCTGCCCGTATCCGAGCCCACCTCTTGGATTGATATATACAACAGCATACCCCTGTGCTGCGAGGATCTGGAACTCATGCATAAATGTAAAGCCATACATCATATGTGGACCGCCATGAATCTCAAGGATGGTTGGGACTTTGACCCCTTCCACCATACCAGCCGGTTTCAGCATCCAGCCTTGCAGTCGCAGGCCATCAGAGGAATCGAACCAGAAGGTCTCCGGTGTGCTAAGTTGGATTTCTTCATCCAGTTGAGGATTGCTATGGGTCAATTGTATAGGCTCGGCCCCAACTTCATCAGGTTGGGTATACAGAAAGAGATCACCAGGATGAAGTACGTCTGCTACGCCTGCCACAATCTGTCCATTTTCGAGCTCAGCAAATTGATAGAACTCTTTCTCGTCCGGCAAGATGTATTCGGCATGGCTGCCATCTCGTGCGAATCGGGCAATCCGGACGCTACCTTCAATAGTAACAAGACAGAGAATGGATGAACCATCACGACTGAATACCGGGCCCGTATTAGTTAAGTGTGAGCGCATATCACCAACGAGGCTATGATTGATCTGTACATCCCAATCCTTGCTCAGACATACGGGTTGGCCGCCTGAGATCGGAAGGGTATAGAGCTTGACCAACGTAGCATTTCCATAGGAACGGTCGCTGGCAAGCAGTGCAAGGGATTGTCCATCAGGTGCGTACGTCAGCCGGCCGAAAGAGTATCCTTCCGGAGTCAACTGCTGCACGTCAGATCCGTCAGCCTTGGCACGATACACATGGTTTGTCAGGGTGTAATCGTTATGCTGCTCGCCTTCTTCCGGAAACTGAGCGATCCAGGCAATGGACTCCCCATCCGGCGACCACACATAGTCCCCGACGTCATAATGGCCTGTAGTTACAGGGATCGCTTCTCCGCCTTCAGTTGGAACACGGAAGAGATGGGTTCGTCGACCGTTCCACAATCCACCGCTGTCAGATTTCATTCGAATTCGATCCACGACAAGTTCTTGCAGCAGTTTTTTATTTATGTCTTCCGTTTCATCTTCGTCTTTTTCACTCATGTCCACAGATGATTTAACAAGCAAAGTGAGCCCATCCGGTGACCAGAGCAGGGAGCTAACGCCATGCTTTAAATGGCTGACTTGCTGTGCTTCTCCACCATCTGAGGCGATCAGCCACACTTGTGTTTTGCCTTCATGTTCTCGTAAAAAAGCAAGCTGTGAACCATCCGGCGACCAAGCAGGAGCGTGATCCTTATCTCCGGATGTGAAAGCTCTGTCCTTCTGGTTCTCCAGGTTAAGGAGTCTCAGGTGAGAAGAATAACCGTCTCGTGCTTCGTTTGTTTTCCGACTTACATATACCAGTTGTCCGCCCTGAGGAGACGGAGTTGGATCATTAACCCATGTAATCTGAAAAAGATCTTCCGATGTTATGCCGCGCAGACTATTCATTGTTTGTCCTCCCACCACGATTAAATTGTTTTAATTTCCTAACCTTTCCATTTATATTAACGGAAAGCATGAGGCAGGACAACACGATTCTGAACGAACGTACTCCTATTTCTTAACAATATCGCCTGTGCCCGAAAGGAATTATTGGAAGCATGACGAATCCTAATGTTGAATAGTCATGAAATGGACGAAAAGCTGTCTGAAAATGATGTTTAATGTCAGTTGAATCTGTTTAATGAACAATGCTATTTAGGTATATTTGGTAATCCAGCTCATTTAATGAGCTGTACCCCGTTTATATAGATCATTCTTGTCTCAGTCACCATGAAGGAGGAGCATCACTTTGTCCACATCCTATGATCAACAGCACGTGGAATACCCGAGCCGGAAGCGAATGGCATGGCTTACAGTGGGGGCGGCACTTTTTGTAGCAGCCGGATTTTTTTTGATGTTTGATGATTCTTCAGCCAAGGGATCTGCCATTTCTTCCGTTATAGGCTTGTTCTCCATTATATTTTTTGGGCTTTGTCTCTGCTACAGCCTGGTGAAGATGATTAAGAAGGAACCTTCCTTTGTTGTCGATGAACATGGGTTTGTGGATTCATCTTCTTACACATCAGGAGGGTTAATTGCCTGGAAAGATGTTGAGAATATTTTTATGTATGAATTCATGGGACAGAAGATGATTGGGGTTAAATTGTGGGACGAGAGAGCGTTTCTTGATCGTCAGAATGGGATGAAGCGCAAATTAATGACGGTAAACAGCAGCATAGTCGATGCTACGGTAAGCATTGCCCAGAACAGCCTCTCATTACCACTGGACCAGTTGTATATCATGATGGTGGAGCGTTGGAAGCAATCGAATGAAAGGGCGAGTGAAGGAAGTAACTTTGATCTGTTTAATAATGAATAGATAATGAGGAATATTGTCAGATTGGAGGAGTACAGATGCAACAAGGAAATCAGACGCGTACGATCCAGCTACCCGATGGGACAACACTGCCTGCAATCGGACAGGGAACATGGT
Source organism: Paenibacillus marchantiae (assembly GCF_028771845.1). NCBI lineage: Bacteria > Bacillati > Bacillota > Bacilli > Caryophanales > Paenibacillaceae > Paenibacillus > Paenibacillus marchantiae. The sequence continues at coordinate 2,371,911 of NZ_CP118270.1, forward strand.
ATATGGGTGAGAAGCAATCCAGTCGGAGAGAAGAAGTTCAGGCACTGCGTTATGGTATTGAACGTGGAATGACAGTAATAGATACGGCTGAGATGTATGCTGAAGGCGGGGCGGAAGAGGTCACTGGTGAGGCGATAAAAGACTGTCGTGATGATGTATTCCTGGTATCCAAGGTGTATCCTCATCATGCGGATCGGAAGCAGATGATTACCGCATGTGAGCGCAGCCTTTCGCGTCTGGGTACAGATCGCTTGGATCTGTACCTGCTGCACTGGCGTGGAGGTGTGCCGTTGGAAGAGACGGTTGAAGCTCTGGAACAGCTGAAACAATCAGGCAAAATTCTGCGCTGGGGTGTTTCGAATCTGGATACAGAGGACATGCAGGAGCTATGGAACATTCCAGCTGGTCAGCATTGTGCAGTGAATCAGGTGCTGTATCATGCAGCTTCTCGTGGTATTGAATACGAGCTTCTTCCCTGGTTGAGGGAACGCCGTATTCCTGTTATGGCCTATTGTCCGCTGGCCCAAGGTGGCAGGCTTCGTAAAGAGTTACTGGAGCATTCAGTCATCCGTGAGATTGCCAAGGATCGAGGAGTCAGTCCTTCGCAAATTGCGTTATCCTGGGTTATCAGGGATGGAGACATACTGGCGATCCCGAAAGCTGTACAGCTGAATCATGTTGCAGAAAATGCTGCGGTGATGGACGTTATTTTGACTCAAGATGAAGTTGTTCGGTTGAATGAGGCATTCCCTGCACCTAAGGGTAAAGTGCCTTTGGATATCGTATAGAAACTTCTTGTCAGACCGATTACATCATACAATGACCGTAGTTGGAAGAATCAAGAATAATAAGAGCAGATCTGAGGATCTGTTCTTTTTTTTGCATTTGGAGCCATTTTAAATAAATGGGCTTTACAACAACAAATCACTAGTGTACTATGTAACTAATACACAGATACAGAGAGGAGCGAGGACATTGTGAGCATCGAATTTGACAACAACTTGCCAATCTACCTGCAGATTATGCAGTACATCAAAAGACAGATTGTGACCGGAACACTTAAGGCAGGCGATAAAATTCCTTCGGTTCGTGAGCTCGCGGCCGAATTACAGATCAATCCCAATACAGTACAGCGAACATTTCAGGAGTTGGAGCGGGAAGAAGTGGTTGAAACCAAGCGAGGTCTGGGTCGATACGTGACAAGTGAGGAGTCGAAAATTATGACGATCAAAAAAGAGATGGCTGGTGAATTGCTGGAGCGTTTTCTGACAGGAATGCAGGAACTAGGCATCGAAGAACAGGATATCGTAAATATCGTGGCGGATGCCGTTGCAGAGGGAAAGCAATCACTGCATCGTGATGGAAGAGGAGGAACAGGGAATGAGTAATATTCTTGAGCTGAACCATGTGAGCAAAACGTATGGCGGCAAGAAAGCACTTCATGACATCACGCTTGATATCGCACCAGGCCGAATTGTAGGTCTGCTGGGCAGTAACGGCAGCGGTAAAAGTACGTTGATGAAGCTGGTTGCAGGGCTTCTGCACCCCAGCAGTGGAGATGTTCGTGTTACGGGAAAAGCTGTAGGTTTGGAAACGAAGTCGCTGGTATCCTTTATGCCGGACCGCCCATTAACCGAGAGTTGGATGAAGGTACGGGACGCGATTGCGTATTACCGCGATTTCTACGCTGATTTTGATCAAGAGAAAGCGAGAGAGATGCTTGATTTCATGAAGCTTGGAGAGGGAGATAAGGTAAGACATCTGTCGAAAGGCATGAATGAACGACTGCAATTAACACTGGCTCTTTCCCGTAAAGCTCGTCTTTATCTGCTCGATGAACCGATTGGCGGGGTAGACCCGGTTGCACGTGGCAAAATTCTGGATGCGATTGTGAAGTTCTATGACGAAGACAGCAGTCTGATCATCTCTACACATCTCGTAACGGATATTGAACGAATTTTTGATGAAGTGATCTTCATCCGTGAAGGGGAATTGGTGATGCGGGAAGAAGTGGAGACACTGCGTCTCAAGTACGGTAAAAGTGTGGATGAGATGTTCAAGGAGGTCTATGCGGAATGATGACATTGCTGAAGTATGACTTTAGAAGGAATTGGAATACGCTTTTGGCTGGGTTAGCCGTATTGATTATCGTTCAAATTGGGCTGGCATTGTTTTTTTCTGAAGTAACAGGGAGTGTTATAGGTGTCATTGCATATGTCGGAGCAGGTGTGGCCATTTATGTGAAAATGATCAAGACATACCGATCCAATATCCGTTCGTTCAACCGTCGTCTTGTGCCGGTAACAGGGCTGTCTCACGTCTTGTCTCCGATCATATTCGGAACACTCTGCTGGTTGGGCTTAATGGTTGTTGCTGCCATTCACTACTTTATTTACAGTACAACGCATACAGGGATTAACTTTACCAGCTACATTAACGATTCGGGCATTCATGTTTCGGAGATTCTTAATGTGTTGCTGTTTCTCTGGTGGGTGGCTATGTTCAGCATCATAATCATCTTCCTCTCCATTTCTATCGGAGGCAGCTTCCGCTTTAAAACAGGACCGTGGATCAGTATTGTCGCATTTTTCGTACTAGTCAATGTCATTAGCTGGCTGGAGAATATCATCTTCTCGGGTCGTTTTAATTCGAACGAATTATTTCATTTCACTGAAGAAAGCACAGCGCTCTCCTTTACGTCCAATCGGATTACATGGTCAGATGGAACATGGGCCAGTATTATTTTTGAAATCATCGTGGCTGTGATTTTGGTTGGTGTTGCTGTGTATCTGAATAATAAAAAAGTTGAAGTTTAAGATAAGATTCTGTCAGCTGCAATTTAGCTGGCAGATTTTTTTATTTGAAGCAATTCCCAGTTCTTATACGTAAATAGGGATATATGTCGTTTTACAATATAGGAGAAGGTTTATTTCTTGTAAGGGAGGAATTCCATGGAACTCTATTTCAGAGATAATTTCTTTAATGCAGGGTACACCGAGATTATGAACCATGAACAGGAACAGGCAGGTCATCTCGATTTGAAAAGTGCCTTTGGTTCATCGCTTGATGTATTCGATAACTCAGGACTCATTTGCAGTGGTAAATTCCGCATGTTAAGTAACCGTTGGGATGTAACCTCAGCCGATGGAAGGGAATGGGGTGTCTTACGGGCGAGGATCAGTTTCTTCAGTAAGAAGTATGAGTACGATGCAGGACCGCGTGGTGTGTATGATGTCTCCGCTCCGGCGTTTTCAAATGAATATGATATCACCGGGATGGGCGGTAAAGTTGTGGCAAGCTTCAGGCGTACAAGTGGCTGGTTCGGTTCAGGCACATTTATGTTAGACAACCAATCAGAACATCTGGATACGTATGAATTGATAGCGGTTGTGATGGGTGTGCATGCGATTAATAAAAGAAGGAACTCGGCTGCCGGTAGTGGCGCGTAGAGAAAACATATGAACAAAGAGGCTGTCCCTTAGGTCGTTAGCATACCGGGGGACAGCCCTTTTTGTATTATATTATTCTAATGAAACGAACACGCGCTATTCGTTCCCATTTGCATAAGTCGGACGTTTAACGAATCACAACTAACATGAGCTATGCAGAATCACTGTCGTCTGCATTGGCGAAAGGCTTTTCAATGGGGTGGCTCCGTACTCCTCCAGAAGTCCGTTCAGGCATTGCTTCAAGCTCGGTTTCCGCATAGCGTGCTAATACTTTGGCGGCTGTCTCGGACATTCGCTCTCGAAGCGCAGCATTGTTTGCAATCCGTACCCGTTTGCCCAGAAAACGCATTTTGGACAGTACGTAATCCATCTCATTACGCGGAATGGTCAGCTCAATGCGGTACGTCTGTTGGGCTTCCACAAATTCGACCTGCTTCTCGAAGCAGGAAAAGGCATACAGAATTCGCGACAACTCCTGATTGAACTCCGGCAGCACTTCGATCGTCACGGTGGTCTTTCGGTTCTCCGTTAAAATCGAGATTTTGGCAGCATATTGAGAAGCAGTTTCCGGTTGAAGCGGCTGGGCTTCCGCGGTAATGATGCTGTGCAGCTTCGTAGACATTAGTTTGTTGTAGAGTGGAGCATACCAGAGTACGTACCATTCTTTTTTGACCATGGAATATTCGAGCTTGTAGGGGTATCCAAACTGATCCTGGCTGATTCGTCCATTGCGTACACGCCCTGTCAAGCGAAACCCTTGATGATGCAAAATCATCTGCCGTAATGGTTTGAGCAGCGGATGAAAGACACTGTTTTCTTCACTTTTGGCTTTTTCGGTCAGGTAATCCTGAAGGTCCAGATCCTGCTCTGCATCCAGCATGTCATGCATTTTGTGCAACGTGTCAGGGTGCAGCGCTTCTGGTGCGGCAGGGTGATTCAGCATCATGCGCAGCCAGGCCCGTTCCTGGGATGTCCAGGTGAACAGTCCGGTTTCATTCAATCTCGTCATCATCTGGTAGTTGAACATCTTCTCGAACAGATTCATAATATTGCGCAATCTCCTTCCATTCCTTAATCATCTCCTGGCGCAGCCTCTGTGGAGCGATCACCTCACAGCTTGAGCCAAAACTCCGAAGCCACGGCTTAATCTCGGTGATACCGTTGACCTGGATTTCATACAGGAAGGTATGTTCCGTTTCGGGCGTAATCGTTCCCCATTGGCCTTGCAAACGAACCCGATCCAGAATGAAGTTACGTTGGCTGTCCTGAGGATGGAAGAAGCGGGCTTGAACCGTTACGGTGTTCCCCGTATCCACTAGCCAGCTGTAGCGGCTGATCTCGGCCCACTGTTGTTTCAATTCGAGCATATATCCTTCTTCAATCGAATCCTGTTCCTCCAGCTGTGTAATGCCTTCCATGCGGAATTTCACAAAGCCACGGCGTCCCTGATATCCAATGACATACCAGCGACCATACTGATGGTCATAGACCACTTCAAGTGGTACGATCCGGTTGGATCGTCCGCCTGCTTCCCGTTCAAAGCGTGGATTCGTATTCTGCGAGCTGTAGCTGGACGGTTTTTTGGGTGAATAGTACAGAAACTTGACATGTTTTCGTTGGCGAATTGCACTAAGCAGAGTGTACAGATGTGCTTCGTCCAGAATGCGTGAATAATAGTGGTATTTATATATGAATGGCTCGATGGCTTCTTCCTGCGGATAACTTGCGGCAATGGCCTTTTTGAGACTGTCCCGCAATATATAGCCTTGTACGGACGGAACCTGAGTGTTTGCCATAATATCCACAAAATCATACAACTCCAACTGTTCTTCCACGGATAGACCCGTAAGTACGTCCTGCTGCAAAAGGTAACGATATGGCCTGCCGCCAGGTTCCTTGCGGATCACCCCCACTTCTTCGAGATACTTCAGATCGGAGCGAATGGTCTTTTCGTCAGGCAGCGCCAGTTCCTCTGGAAGTTCAGCGCAGCAGGCATCCAGTAATTCCATTGCGGTTAAAGCTTGATCTTGCAGGGTATGCAAAAGAACGGAAAGTCGCTGGACTTCAGTCTCTTTCATCGACTTGGCGCGAAAGAGGAAGAGCAGCATGGGCTCTGCAGATTCTCCGTACTGGAAGCGGACGAGATCCGCCATTTCTTTGTTTGGTTCCGAGCCTGATCGTTGGTCAGTGACGGTCTGCATGATTTCTTTTAATCTGCGTTGGGTTTTATCAAAAGTATGTACGGAGATGCCGAGTCGTTCGGCATACTGTTTACGGTTGTACGCACCACTTGTCAGGGACAACATGCGCAGAAATTGAATTTCTTTGTCAAAGCTTTCTTTAGCCATGAATATTCACTCCTTGGTGGCCTGGAGTCAGGCGGATATAGTGGATGACTATGTTGGCAGAACAATTCTGCGATATATAGAAACATTCGTGATCTTCCCATTTACTATATCCCTACATTGTATCAGGATGAGTGGCTGGTTTCATTTTAAACTTATGGAGGTCGCCATACTTTCGCCATGTTCGCGTGCAGACGTGTGAGGCATAATAAGGTTGTGAAGCGGGACAGCAACAAACTCTGCGGATCAAGGTTCCGAGGCGCCAGGGAGGGTTACTTCGACTGTTAATCGACCAGGTCGTTGGTTCGAATCCAATCGCCGCCGTTCATGGCGGTGTAGCTCAGCGGTAGAGCGGGTATTATACCTTCCCACCTTTTTCCTCGGAACATTTTATTATGGAATATCAGTAAATAGACTCACACCGGGAGGTCATGAGTGATGAGCAGAGCAAAACAATTATTTAACCAACCTCAGCCAACGACACGTAATCATGGGGGCTACGGAGCCTATGACCGATTGGTGGAGGAACAATATATACAGTTGTTGATGACCAATACATTGAACAATACGTTTTATGCAGATACACAGCAACTGATGGATGATGCGATGGTCAGTCATCAGGAGATGGCTGAGGTCGATGCAGGGTTTATGGCGCGGGCGCTGGTCTATGCTCGTAATGAAGGTTTGATGCGGTTACAGCCTCTATACGGGTTGGCACTGCTGTCTAAGGTGGACCCGGATCAGTTTGCAAAGGTATTCTCCAAGGTTGTACAGACACCGGCTGACTTGGCTGATTTTCTGACGATTCTAAGAGGAACGGGTCGGGGGCAGGGCGGTCGAGCGGTGAAGCGCCAGGTGAGTCAATTTTTGAACGGCATCACTGAATATTGGGCGATCAAATACAACGGGCGAGGGCGAGGATACAGTCTGGGCGATATGATCGCTACAGCACACCCCAAGCCAACAGATATGAAGCAACAAGCCTTGTTCCGTTATTTGCGAGGACATGAGGTGGATCTTACGGACCTGCCGCAGTTGCAGGCGCTGGAAAAATTGAAGGCTACCCCAAACCCGGCAAGTCGGATGCATCTGATCGAAAAAGGCAAACTGCCGTATTCGGTGGTCACATCGATCATGCAGCCGACACGTACGGTATGGGAGGCGTTAATGTCCCAGATGCCGACCTTTGCATTGTTACGTCATCTGAATGCAATGGATCGGGCGGGAGTTTTTGAAAAATCGAAAAATATCGATTACGTAACGGGCCGTCTAACGGATGCGGAAGCCCTGCGTAAATCGCGCATCTTACCTTTCCGATTCGCCAGTGCATATGAAATGATCGCAAGAGAAGAGCTGCGCTATGCTTTGCGGGAAGCGGTGGAGCTATCGATTGGCAACCTGCCATCGCTGCCGGGAAGAACCGCCATTTTCCTGGATCGCTCCGGTTCCATGCAAGGGGATTATTTGCGGATTGGTTCGGTGCTGGCACTGGCGCTATATAAACAAACACGAGGCAACTCGCTGTTCTGGTTATTCGACCATATGGTTGAAGATGCTCGTCCCAAGATGGATGAAAGCATCCTTTCCCAAGCTCACCGGATTCGCGCACAAGGTGGAACCGACACGGGACGGCCTGTACGAGAGCTTCGGGATATTGGAGAGAAAGTGGATCAGATCATTATGATCACCGATGAACAGCAGAATGAAGGCAGTCCGTTATATGCTGAGCTTGTACGTTATCGGCGGATGATGAATCCGGACCTGAAGGCATTTATTGTGGATATTGCACCTTATCAGCAGGCAATGGTACCGCCACGGGATGGCAAAACCTTTTATATCTATGGGTGGAGTGAAACGGTACTGACGTATATTGCTGAGACTATAACGGGATATGATACACTTGCGAACCGGGTGAGAGAGATAGAGATTTAAATTGGAAATGTGGAGGCCACAGAGATGACTCATGTTCATGAAGAAATGAGAGATACGATTAGACAGCAGCTGAAGCAGATTGAAGAGGAGGAGCAGGTACGGATCATTTATGCCTGTGAATCGGGCAGCCGGGCATGGGGATTTCCTTCACAGGACAGCGATTACGATGTTCGTTTCCTGTATGTGAGACCGCTGGAATGGTACTTGTCCATTGAGGATAAAAGGGATGTTATCGAACGCCCAATCAGTGATCAGCTCGATATGAATGGTTGGGATTTGCGCAAAGCCTTGAAGCTGTTTCGCAAGTCGAATCCACCACTGCTGGAGTGGCTGCAATCCCCGATTCAGTATGACGAACCGTACAGCGTGGCAGAGCATATTCGTGCACTGTCGCCTTTGACCTTCTCGCCAAAGTCCTGTATGTACCATTATCTGAATATGGCGAAGGGAAACTTCCGGGATTATCTGCAGGGTGAGCAGGTGAAGATCAAAAAGTATTTCTATGTGCTGCGCCCACTGCTCGCCTGTGGCTGGATCGAACGTTATGATGCGATGCCGCCGATGGCCTTCGAAGAGCTGGTGCAAGAGCTTGTAACTGCGACTACACCGCTGTATACGGAGATTCATGAGTTACTACGCCGGAAAAAGGCGGGCGAGGAACTGGATCTGGAGCCGCAGTTGCCAGCAATACAGACTTTCTTAGCGGAGAAGATCGAGCATTTTGAACGACTGGCCGGCCAGATGGAGAATGAGCAGATTATTCAATTTGAAGAATTGGACCGTATTTTCCGTTTTGCATTACAAGAGGTGTGGGCGGCAAAGGAATAAGAATGGAGGAGAACTGATGCATCTAATGATGAAAGCAAGAGGAGCAGGGTCAGGAGCTGTATCGCGTTTGCTGGCGAAGAATCCACATAACGTATATGACCGGATGGAAAAAGGTGTACGCGTACGAATTGTGTACATCACCGATACCGAGAGCGAAACGGAAGTGCTGATTCATGCCGAGCCTGATCCTGTTGATCTGGTAAGAGGCACTCCGAACGGTTACGACATTACACAATACATTAATGACCGAGAATTTGTAACGAGCAGTCTGTTCTGCTCTTACATACGTCCTGCGCTGGGGACGGCACTGAATGGTAAACCGAAGGAAGACTATGTGCAATGGGTGGATCACCTGTTCGATATGGAGCTGTCATTTGGACCCGTGGCATCGGACCTACCTGATCGGGTTGTGGAGGAACTATTCACGTCACTTGGCTACGCAGTTACCCTTGAGCGAGATGAGTTGTCTTATACGTTTGATCTGAAAAAGAAAAGCTCCATCCGCCGTGTTAGGCTGCACGGACAGGTCACGGTGCAAAATGCACTGCGTCAGTTATTTCTGCTGATCCCAGTGTTGGACAACTACAAACATTATTTCATCAGTGAAGATGAGATTGATAAGATCAAACGTTATGGCGAAGGATGGCTGGAAAACCATCCGTTGAAAGAGCTTATTGTCCGACGTACACTGCGATTTTCTGAACTAATTCGGAAGTATGAGCTTCAGGAAGGGGCTTTGTCTGTTTCGGTTGAGCAGGCAGGTGAGTTGAATCAGATTTCGGATAAGGATATCAATGAGAGTGATGAGGGGATTCAAGATGGCTCCGCAGGTGAGGTTGAGCGATCTGAGTCACCAGTGAGATTAAATGAACTGCGTTATCGTGCAATCACGGAAGTGGTTACAGGTCTTCCAGTCAAACGGCGTATTGTCGATATGGGAGCCGGGGAAGGCAAGCTTTCTGCTCGCTTAGCCTACATTTCGGGCGTGGAATCCATTCTGGCCGTTGAACCATCAGGTCAGTCACGGCTTAGAGCTATGGAGCGCTTTGCGAAGCTGGAAGATCGCAGTGGGGTCATTGCTATGCCGGAGCCTGTGATCGGTTCGCTCTATTATTTTGATGAACAGATGCAAAACCAGGATGTCATGATCCTGTGTGAAGTGATAGAGCATATCGAAGCGTATCGCTTGAACGGAATTATGGATACCATTATGAATGATTATCGACCTGATGTGTTGCTGGTGACGACTCCGAACAAAGAGTACAACGAAGTGTATGCGATGGAGCAGGAGAGCTTCCGTCACCATGATCATCGTTTCGAGTGGACTCGGGCGGAATTGGCTGAACGATGTGAGGAATGGGCACTTCAAGGGAATTATACTTTTGAAATAAGGGGTATTGGTGATTACGCAGAGGAATACGGACAACCTACACAACTGGTCATTTTTGAGCGGAGAAAGGAGAATTAATCATGAAGAACAACAGGGAGCCTAATGAGATAGAAGATACAGTCAGGTGCCAGGGCGATGAGGCAAATACCTTGGATCGAAGACAGCGTGAAGTTCGCTTGCCGCATGCAGGCATCGTTGTTCTGGTGGGGCCTTCGAACAGTGGTAAAAGCACGTTGTTGGATCGTCTCGTTGTAGAAGGTGTCATCCGAAGAACCGAAGCAGTCTCATCTGACCAATTCCGAATGTTAATTGGAGATGACGAGTATGTGGATTGGAAACATCGGCCTCGTAGCGAAGCAGACGTAATCTATGCCGAGTATCAGCAGGTATCTGCCAAGGCGTTTGAAGCGATGGAGGCGATGCTTGGGGCCCGTTGCCGTCTGAACAAGCTGACCTGGGTTGATGCCACTCATCTGTATCCGGAGGATCGTCAGCGTTTGATTCAAATTGCCAGAAAAGCTCATGTGCCCGTGATTGCTGTCGTACTGGATATCCCTGAAAAAGAACTGCTCGAACGTGATGCTCAGCGAGAGTATCCGCGCGGACGTCAGAGGGTGAAACAACAGTTGCAGCAGTTTAAACGAACACTACGCTCCATCCGTGAAGATGGCTTCGACACTAATTATGTGCTGAAACAGCCCGATGAATTCTCGTTTATCCGTACATCCAACCCTCTTGTGATTGATATGGATACAGGTATCGACATCATTGGAGACATTCACGGCTGTTATGAAGAAATGATGGAATTAATTCTGCGACTCGGATATGTGGATAAGGATGGAAGTGGGCTTTACTATCATCCAGAAGGACGGAAGTTGGTTTCGGTTGGAGACGTAACCAGTCGTGGACCAGAATCGTTAAAATGTCTATTGTTCTGGCAGCGGCATTGTTCATCCGGACTGGCCTACATGATCGACAGCAATCATGGCTGGAAGATAGGACGTTATCTGGATGGTCGTGACGTTACGTTGAGTCATGGCGATGAATATGTGGAGGCCGAGCTTATTCAGTTGGAGCAGGAGCAGGGCCAAGAGACGGCAATGCAAGTACGAGAAGAACTAAGGACATTTCTGCTTGATGCGCCATCGCATCTTATTTTTTCAAGAAATGGCGTACGTCAGGTAGTTGTAGCACATGCAGGGATCCGGGATCACTTTATCGGGAAACAGTCTAAACGCATTCAGGATTATTGCCGCTACGGTGATGTGGAAGGAACGGATGAGTACGGCAGACCGATACGTAAGGATTGGTACGTAGATCACGCTACTGGTGAATGTATTGTCTGGGGACACGATCCACATCCATATCCAACGATAGTGAATGACACGGTCAATATTGATCAAGGTGTTGTTTTTGGTGGCATGCTCACAGCGTGGCGGATGCCGGAACGCGAGGCAATTAGTGTTCCCGCGAAGCAGGATTACGCTCAAGATCCGGATAGTCCACTTAAACGTTGGGAACGGCGAAGATTTGCCCCGCCTAACTTGCGCAAGTTCAAGGAAGGATTCACAGTGCAAACCGGAAGCCGAATGGATGTATCCATTCATGCTGAGGTGGCGAAGGCGGCGATTGATACGTTTTCCCATTTTACCGTACCTTTGGAGGAACTGGTTTACATCCCGCCTACGATGAGCCCACCACCAACAGCTTCTTCGGTTGAAGGGTATCTGGAACATCCGCGGGATGCGTTCCAGTACTACCGATCTCAGGGTGTTACACGGATGGTAGCGGAGAAAAAACATATGGGAAGCCGTGGCATTGTGCTCCTGTTCCGGGACGAACAGATAGCTGAGAAGCGGGTGGGAAGACCAATGCTGGGGAACATTGTGACCCGGACAGGACGTTCCTTTTTTGACCGGACGATTGAGCAGGAGGTGTTATCAAGATTACATGCGGATTTGATCTCAGCGGGTTATTTTGACCGTCATCAGACGGAGTTCGTATTACTCGATGCAGAGATTGTACCTTGGAATCTGAAAGCGCGGGAGCTGATCTCATCGCAGTATGCACATGTAGCGGAGGCCTCATTGATGGATCGGGAATTGGTGGTAACCAAATTGCGTGAAGCCGAGATGGCAGGCCGAGATGTGGAGGAGTGGTTGCAGGACACAGAACGTAAGCTCGCCAATGCTAGAACATTCCGCGACGTATTTCAGAAATATTGCTGGGATGTAGAGGACATCGGAGATATTCGTATTGCGCCGTTTCATACCTTGGCACATAGCACCGGAGCGTTCTGGAATCAGACACATGAATGGCATATGGAGCAAAATCGTGAGTTCGCTCGGATGTCTACGATGATGATGGAAACAGAATATCACGTAATTGCAGATAGGGCAGATGAAGATGAGGTCATTCGTTGGTGGGATGAAATCACGGCAGAAGGACATGAAGGTATTGTCATTAAGCCGGAAACATTCCGTGCCTGGAACGACAACAAAATGATCCAACCTGCGATTAAAGTACGAGGTCGTGCGTATTTGCACATCATTTATGGTATGGATTACCTCGCACCGGACAATTTGTCCCGGCTCAGCAAACGCAAAACGTCCAAAAAAGAGCGCCACGCTCTGATGGAAAGTGCCTTGGGTATGGAGGGAATCGAGCGTTTTGTGCGCATGGAGCCTGTGGAAAGAGTGCATGAATGTGTGCTCGCAACATTGGCTTTGGAGTCTGAACCGGTGGACCCACGTTTGTAATAGAATCGGTGAAGCATGAGACTTCTGATTCCTTTGGATGCAAGGTAATAGGGCAGGTTTGGTATATCCAAGCCTGTTTTTGTTTATTTTTCGTCAAAATATTTCATTCGAGATAATTAAAATTAGGATTTTTAAGGTTAATATAAATAACTAAAGCCCTATATGTTTCCAATCCATTCTGGGTAATAATTAATAGTAAGCAAGTGGTCATTGGAATCTCACAACGTAACGATAGGGGGTAACCTGTATGGCGTCAATGATTCTGTTGGTGAAACAGACGGAAGACGATGAAAAGGTTATTTATCGATTCGGACCGAATGAGCGGAAGATGGGACTCATTGAAATGAATAAGGTCAAGGAAAGTGTGAAAGAACTGGAACCTGTTCAGGTCGAGGGTGTCAGTCCGAGTTTTTATTTCAATCGGGCCGCACAGCGACTGGTTCGATGTTTGTTCAGAGAAGGCGGTAAGTTCCCTGAACGGACGACATGTGAATCTTAGTTTTTTAAGGCTGGTAAGTCGAACAACAGACTTGATCAGATGGCATATGAAGATAACAAAAGAGGTCCAAGTGCATCCGGAATATGGATGCGTTGGACTTTTTTTAGTTGAGCTGTTATATCATCCATATCCGCATAACCAAAAAGTTCACTGCTCCTTGGAGGAGAGTGAACTGGACATTTTTTTAAATATGGCATTAGAACGTCTTCGCAAAGGAAATCAGTGCAGTAATTGTAATGATGTTAAGCAGCGTCGAGATCAAAACTGTCTGGGCCGCAAAGTCTGGCTCGTTATCATACTCCTCGGCCAGAATGGACGCATTGACTCCAGTAGGCATACCGGATGCGATAATAAGAGCCTGAGCGGCGATACCTTGCAAACCGAGCAGCAATACAATCGAAATCCCGATGGCCGGGCCAATCAGCAAACGCAGAAATGTGCTAATATACACATCAAGACGATACAGGCGGATTGGATATTTCACAATTTGGGCGCCAAGTGTCAACAATGCTACAGCGACCATACTTTGCTGCGCGTAAGTCAGCGGCATAGACAGGAAAGTGGGCAATGGAATATTCCCCATATGAAACAAAATGCCGAGCAACAGTGCATAAGGAACGGGCATTTTTAGAAATCCAATGATTACCGCACGGTAATTGCCTTTGAGCTTCGCACCCTGAATGGACAGCACACCATAGGTAAATGTCAGCAATGCCTGTAAAGACATGACCAGTGCCTGGATGGAAGAGGCCAGCGGATCACCACGAAATACCAGGGAGTTGATGGGCAGACCATAATTGCCTGCGTTGTCCAGCATGATGCTGTTGTTGAAGGCAGCCTTCATGCCTTTGTTCATGCGAAGCGAGCGTGCGAACACAGACCCCACAATATAGAGAATAAGTACATATAAGGCGTAAAAAAGCGTGACAGTTCCGAGCAATTCCCCCGACATATCGGAGTGATACATGCTCATAAAGACGGCTGCGGGGGTAATACAATAGAAATTGATTTTGGCGAGGGTGTACAAGTCCAACTTGAACACCTTTTGCATCCAGGACCCGACGGCAATCAGGAGAAAGACGGGCAGGACGACTTCAAGCATGATGTCTGCAATCATCAGTTCAGCTTCCTTTTTCATGAAAATTTCAGTCCGATTTCGAAAATACTTCAACCATTATATCATTTTATACACAGATGAAAGATGTAAATGACTAAAAAAGATAAGGGGGCTTTTCATTATGATTCCAGATCATCTGGATTATGGTTTATCGATATTATTTATTGGATTCAACCCCAGCATCACTTCTGGAGAGACAGGTCATCATTATGCTTATAAAGGAAACCGTTTCTGGCGCATTCTTGAACGTTCCGGATTGACCCCTCGTTTATATGATGCACAAGAGGATGGAGAGTTGCTGAAGCTGGGGTACGGATTTACGAATATTGTGGCCCGACCGACAAGAGGTATGGACGACATTACAAAGGAAGAATATGCAGAGGGACGGCATATTTTACGGCAAAAGTTGGAGGAATACCGACCAGACATCGCCTGTTTTGTTGGGAAAGGGGTATACACCCAGTACAGTCAGCGTGCCAAAGTGGAATGGGGATTTCAGGACGACCCGGTCGTTAAGGAAATTCATGAATTTGTAGCCCCGTCATCCAGTGGACTCGTGCGTATGTCGATGGATGAGATTGTAGCGATCTATTCACAGCTCAGTGACTTTGTCTCAGAGAAAAGCAGGGAGGACTGAAAACGAAGCAAAAAAGAAACTCCACATGGCAGCAAGCGCCGCAGCAATAATGAAACTTCAATGGTTGCAGAGTTCGCCCATCCGGTTTACACCGGGTGGCGCGAATTCTTTTTTTTGGATAAAGTGAGAGGTTTCAGGAAGTGTTTCCGTCTATATAGTACAGAACCATGCATGGAAGCTGTAGAGAAGGGGGATTACATGACTCAACAGATACCAGAGGAGGAGCTCATTCAGCGTATTATTGCGGGGGACAAACAGCTATTCGCTGTGCTCGTGGATCGATATAAAAATAAAGTCTTCGGCATTTTGCGTGGAATGGGTGCGAGTCATCAGGATGCACAGGATCTCGCTCAGGATACGTTTCTTCGGATTTACCGCTATCTTCCGACACGAAGGGAAGGAAGCAGTTTCTCGTCCTGGGTATACACCATCGCTGTGAATCGGATGCGGGATTTTATGCGGCAACAGAAACCTGTGATGACCGCTGTTCATACGGGCTTGGAACAAACCAATGGTGAAACACCAGAGAAACATGTACTGCATAAGGAAATGCAGCGTGAAATATATCGCCAGATGGACCAACTGCCAGAGTCGTATCGGCTTGTGCTGCTGCTTAAATATACGAATGAGCTGAGCTACGAAGAGATTGCAGATATCACGGACATGAGCCCCGCACAAGTGCGTAATGCACTTTATCGAGGGAAGAAAACGTTGAAGAAACAAATGGAGCGCAAAGGAGGTTTATCGACGTATGAAGCCTATTCCAAATGATGAGGATCGATTGTGGGAACAGCATTTCTTTCGTGAGGAACCGGATGCGGACTTTACGCTTGAGGTGATGCGGAAACTGGATGGAATGTCCATGGTGAGCGCAGAAGACGGGGATCCATTTACGAAAAAGGCTTCCAAGTCCCATTGGATGCGCCGTACGGGAATCGCAGCGGCGGCAGTTGTGATCCTTGTGGGAGGGGCCTGGTTTGCTTTTGATCACACAGCAAAATCGACGCAACCAACGGTAAATGCCGTAAATAACCCGCCATTACCTAACATACCTGTTCCAGAGGAACTTAAGTATTCCTATTATGCCGATGATTACAAACGTTTGAAGCCACTCGGTCTAGTGTTTAATCCGAATATCAACATTGAGGATCAGGGCTACACGCTTAAGATCAAAGATGTGTTGGTAGATCGCTCTCAAATCGTGATCACAATGAAACAAACAACACCTGATGGGCTAGGGCTTTTTGCGATATCTCCAGAGGCGGGGAGAATTCATATTACGGACGATCAGGGGCGACAGGTTGCAACTCTCGCGCAGGATACCAGAACAAGCGGTTCGGCAGCTGAACGATTTGTATTTCAGTTGCATGATGATATCCCGGATCAGGTGATCGTGCGTGGAGAACTTGGGCATCTAAAAGTAGGAAGCTATTATAATTTTGAGACAAAATCATACGAAGATAAAAATGCTGTGATAGATTGGAGCTTCCAATTCAACATCGATATGACCAAAGCCAAATCACTGGCTGTTGAGGCTCCTATGAACAATACCTACACCACTCCTGAGGGTTTGAAACTGGACATGACACAGCTAGTACGTACGCCAAACGGGACCCGCCTTGATATGAACATCAGTCTGGATGATAAACTGCGTGCCAAAGTCGGAGAAGATTGGGCAGATGATATGGACTTGATGTATCACCTCGAAATTCCTGAAACGAGTGAGTATCGAATATTCAACGGGAGCAGACCAGATGCCCGTCAAGCCAAGTTCCGGTTCCGAGATTTGAGTGGATTAATGGATGGTGGTCCATTGAAGTTATCGGAGACATGGGACCCTGCTTTTGTTACGGTGGATGCGAAGAAGATTCGCTTTGTCCTGGAAGGATACACCATACCAGTGTGGGGAGAGAAGTCGGTGGAAGTGGATCTGGAAAAGATGCGTAAGGATGCTGAAATTTACACCTACGTACTGCAATTTGAACAATATGGAGATGAAATTTTATTTTCTGATTTCAATTTCAAACCGGTGTGGGAATCCTATGACAAAAACTACTCATTAGTCCTGGAGGGAAGCGGTACGTTCCGAAATGCTTTTAATGGCGATCGCTGGGTGGCTGTAGATCCGGAAGGAAAAGAGTATCCTGTTCAAGTCATCGGTTATCCAGACCAGCCTAATAATGACGGAGAATACGTTGCAGACAATCTGAAATTGGTCATCCGTGGTTTTTACAAAGAAGATGGAACAAAATTAACCTTAAAACGAACAGCAATAATTAACCGAGAGTACCATGATGTGGATTGGAAAGTAGATCTTCCGTCGTACACAAGCCTGCCTTGGCAGAAATAACAGTCATGAATTATTCTCTGCTAACAATGGACTAAACTTAGATGAATAATAAGATAGTGATAAAAGGCCCCGCATAATAAAATGCTGGGCCTTTTTGATATTCAATAAAGTTAAGTTGTGCTGATGCTAAAAAAGTTGTGCACATTGAGTTAAGCCGATTCCCGGGGGATAAGGGACGTGGATAACATGACCGTTTCCTTTGGTGTTCCTGGGCGTTCAATCCTGCGCTGCAAAGCTTCGATCGCACGCTGACCGAGCTCCTCTTTGCACAGGTTGACTGTGGTCAGGGGCGGGGACGATGTAGCGGCGGCATGCACATTATCGATACCGATGACAAGACAATCCCCAGGTGTGGAGAAACCCATTTCCTGCAACTTATTCATCCACTGCAAGGCGATATCATCATTGACGCCAATCCAGGCATCAGGCCGTTCGTCGGCGGGCATGTTTTTGATTGTGGCAGCCAATTGGTCAATCCATTCGCCGTTCTCATAAGGAATATTCCATTCTCTGAACGTGGTCAACCGACTGCTATCTGCGTGGAAATGGTTCAAAGCCAGTTCGATGCCGATCTTCCGCTGCGCAAAGCTGGCAGCCCGGCCATCATCCGTAATCAGACCGATGCGGCGGCACTGCATCGACATTAAATATCTCGCCACAGTAATGCCTGCTTCCAGGTTATCATGGCTGATGGTATCACAGTTCAACAGTGGCTCCTGATGATCCACGAGCACAATGGGGCGGCCTGTCTGGCTCAGTCGTTGTAGGACTGCATGGGGGAAAGCGCCCATGGCGATGACTCCTGCACAACGTTCCCAATCCAAGTGAGGAGCGATTGCCCGTTCTGGAGGCGTGTGTTCATCAGCGACTCCCAGAGAGGGAGATACAATGGCATGATGCCATCCTCTTTCATTACAGGCAGAGATCATGCCGGAGAGGACGCGCTGCCAATAGTGGGGCTCACCCCGGTTGAGCTGATTCATGCAGATGAGAGCAAATGGGGGCTCGGATTGTTCTGCATGCATACCATTTGGAACAGTGCTGCTTCCTGGGGTGCTTTGGCGATATCCCAAGGCACGGGCTAATTCCAGCACACGGACGCGAGTCGCTTCGCTGACACCAGTCTTGCCACTGAGTGCACGGGAGACGGCATATTTGGATAATCCAAGCTGGTCGGCCAGCGACTGGATAGATACTTTACGTGACATTTCATTACTCCTTCATATGTAAACAATTTGCATAAATCCAACGAGCCATTTCAATCTACAAGATATGATCCAATTTATTTTTTAATATACCATCCGTTATGAATTGACGATCATCTTCCGGCACAGTACACTTACAAATAATAATGTTATTATAATTTATCATAACGAAAATAACAATGCGACACAAATCATTGAATGAAACGATGCAAACAAATATGGAAACTTCAATTCAAAGGAGACGACATCCATGGAACAGTTCAGATTACCGAAAATCCCCATGCCGCATCTGGAATTACCGCAAGCTGTGCAGAACATTCTTACCGAGGCCGAGGAACGACTGCAACATAGACCCAGATTGCTGGCACAGTTCCGTAACTGTTTTCCCAACACGTTGGAAACGACGACAAAGCTATTGGATGATGGGACAACCTTTGTTATTACAGGGGATATCCCGGCAATGTGGCTGCGTGATTCAGTGGAGCAGGTGATGCACTACGTTCCGCTGGCAAAGGAAGACGAACAGCTGCAGCGGATCATTGGCGGGCTGATCAAACGGCATACATTCTATGCGGACATCGATATCTATGCCAATGCGTTTAACGAAACGGCTAATGGATGGCATTGGGATGCGAATGATGAGACAGAGATGTCGCCTTGGGTGTGGGAACGCAAGTTTGAGCTGGATTCACTTTGTTTCTCTATGCGGCTCGCCTATGCGTATTGGCGTGAGACGGAATTGACGGATATATTTGACGAGCGTTTCAAGAGGGTGATGGAGAGCGTAGTACGTCTGTGGAAAACGGAGCAGCGTCATGGTGAGCAGTCCCCATATCGATTCATGCGCCGGAATTGTCCAGCCCATGATACGCTCCGTAACGAAGGATTGGGGATGCCGGTAAACTATACCGGGATGATCTGGTCCGGTTTCCGCCCCAGTGATGATGCATGTGATTTTCATTATAATATCCCGGCAAATATGTTTGCAGCGGTGACTTTGCGTCAAATGGGGGAGATTGCGAGGTGGGTATTCAGAGATGAGAAGCTGGTCAGCGAGATGGCTCATTTAGAAGAAGAAATACGACACGGTATTTCCTTATACGGTACTTACCGTCACCCCGAGTATGGGCAGATTTATGCCTATGAGACGGATGGTTACGGCAACTTTTGCCTAATGGATGATGCAGGAACCCCGGGACTTATGTCTATTCCGTATTTGGAGTATGCTTCCACCGAGGACATCGTGTACCAGAATACACGGCGCTTTATTTTGAGCAAGGAAAATCCGTTTTATTATGAAGGACAAGCAGCCAAAGGCATCGGCAGCCCTCATACTCCTCCCGGCTACGTCTGGCATATGGCGCTGTCCATGCAAGGTCTGACCGCAGACAATGATAAGGAAATGCTGGAGATGATAGATCTGCTGGAGAACACAGATGCAGGTACCGGGTACATGCATGAAGGTTTTCATTCAGATGATCCAAACACGTTCACAAGGCCCTGGTTTGCTTGGTCGAACAGCCTCTTCTCGCAGCTTGTGTACAAGGCAATGAAAAAAGGAATTCTATAAAATGATGTAAGTTCAAAAAAATAACTGCCTGCAAAGCAGTCGTTCCGGTTACGAATCGTTCTTTCGATCGCTGTTATCCCCGGATTTTTTGATTCCCTTTTTGTAAGGGGAAATCCGGTGATAAAGGCGAGCACTTCGTTTCTCCAGAATCGATTTCGTTCCCTGCACTGCGTTTGCTATTTGGCATGACATTTTTTCGGCTACATCATTTCTAGAATAGAAGAGTGAGTAGACAAAAAGCCCAAACTGCTAAAGATTCGCAGTTTGGGCTTGGTTTATGAGGAAGGATATGTGACTCACGGCTTCGCTATGTGGTTTTCAGCAGATCCGCAATGAGCACCTTTTGACCTGTGCGGGCACTTTCGAGGGATGCGAGAACCATGGCCATACTGAACTGGTTGTCACTGCAATCGGTCTCAGGCAGTCGTCCGGATTCCAGTGCAGCGAACATGTCTTCGAGGCAGCCGTGATGTCCGGTTTTCTCCATGACGGGCAGGTATCCCTCAATCCGCTCACACGGTTGGAAAAAGGACGGTTTGCCTTCCGCATCCAGATGTTGCGCCGAGACAACTTCAGCATAAATGTCATCATTGCCATCCCAGATGGCGGTTCCTTTTTCTCCGGTTACGCGCCAGGATGCTTCCCATGAAGTAGGCACACCTTCTGCGCACCAGGACCCGCGATAGTTAAACACGGAGCCATCGGACATTTCGAAGATACATAGTGCCATCGCATTGCCTTGATACCATGACCCCGGAGGATTGAATTCGTGGCAGTACACCGAGACCGGGTTGGCACCGAGAATATAACGTGCCTGGTCGAAGGTGTGAATCGCCATATCCAGCAGCAATGGACTATCCATCAGGTCACGGAATCCTCCAAAATGTGGACCCAGGAAGAAATCTGCCCCTGCAAAACCGACTTGGCCAATCGTTCCGTCGGAAATCAACTGCCGATAGGCGCGAATACGTGGATCGAAACGGCGATTTTGCATCACAGCCTGAATATTGCCCGTACGGCGTGCAGTCTGAACAATATCTTCACAGTCAGAGAAGGATTCCGCCAGAGGTTTTTCGCCAAATACATGGCATCCTTGTTGTAACGCTGTCATTGCAATGCCGTGATGGCTCGCTGGAATGGTGACATCAAATACGATATTGGCATCAGTTGCTCGAATGGCCTCACTGATATCCGTAAACGTGGGACAGGAGAGACCGTGTCGTGCAGCGAGTGCAACGGCAGTCTGTTCATGCAGATCGACAAGCCCTACAATTTCCGTGTCCGGTCTCTGCATGGCGTAATCAACCCAGGTATTGGACATGGCCCCACAGCCTGCCACAACTACCCGATAAGGATGACTCATCCTATCATCTCCTTATACTTTTCATTTTCTATGTTCGTGCAATGGACATCATGCCACTCCATGTTAATCCCGTTTCTATACCGGATTGGGAACAAAATCTCCACCACGACATTGTTTCAAATATTTTAACGCGTGCACCTGTCCGGTCATTTCGAGTTCATCTCTGTAGACAGGATCATGCCAGCCTTCAATATCAATCGTTCCTTGATACCCGTTTTGGCGCAGAATCGTAATGATGTCGGACCAGTTGGTATCCCCGAATCCAGGCGTACGGTGCCAGACGAATTCTCGTGGGCCGTGCACGCCATATTCTTTGACGATGTCCCAGGCAATGGTGGCATCTTTGCCGTGCACATGGAACACTTTAGGCGCCCACTTGCGCAGCTGCGGAATCGGGTCGATCAGGCTGGACATTTGATGGCATGGCTCCCATTCCAATCCGATGTTTTCGTCAGGAACTGCATCGAACATCATCTCCCAGGCCGTTGGATTATGCGCAATGTTCCAATCGCCTGTCTGCCATGTACCGCCCATATCACAGTTTTCAAAAGCAATGCGTACACCCTGGTCTGCAGCCCGGCGTGCCAGTTCTCCAAACACTTCCTTGAACCGTGGGATGGATTGGTCAATCGGTTGATCGGTCAGTCGTCCGGTAAACCCGGAGACGATATCCGCTCCGAAGAGCTGGGCATGGTCAATCACCCGTTCCCAACTGGCCAGTGTATCGGCATTATCTCCGGCTCCGGTGAGCGGATTGCCAAACACACTTACTGCAGAGATGACAATTCCCTGTTCGTCCACGATTTCACGGACACGTTTGGCTGTCTCGGCGAGGTCCAGATCACCAGTCGTTTGCCAGAAGGTCAGATTGAATGATTCGAAGCCATGTTTCATAATCTGTGGAATGACACGGACTGCGTCATGTCCACCTACAAGTGTGCCTATACGTAACGGATTATTCATGGTTGTATTTCACTCCAATATTGGCTTATAGTACTTCGTGACACACTCATTATAGCCGGGCATCTGCCGGATGGCTCTATACAATCTTGTGCAATATTAGTCTGATCTTGTGGGGAGAGGAGGAGACAGCGTGCTGGACCTGAAAGCGCTTCACGAAAATACCCGCATTGACCATAAATCGCATCCATTTCAGCTGTTCCAGAATCGTTGCTGGGGGATGAAAACGGAAGAATGCATTCTGTACTTGCACTGGCATGAAC
Source organism: Paenibacillus marchantiae (assembly GCF_028771845.1). NCBI lineage: Bacteria > Bacillati > Bacillota > Bacilli > Caryophanales > Paenibacillaceae > Paenibacillus > Paenibacillus marchantiae. The sequence continues at coordinate 2,394,578 of NZ_CP118270.1, forward strand.
ACTTTGAACTGATTTTTATGCGGAAGGGAAGTGCACTGTTTCATATCGACAGCAGGCCTTACGTAGCTCAAGCAGGTGAGGTTATTATCATTCCTGGAGGGGCGCTGCATGTTGGGTATGCTCTGGAGGAAGGGGATATCCATTTTGATTCGGTTGTGCTCAACAGTGCATTATTTCATGATTTTACCCATGATCCCGTTCACTTGAAATATGTTGCTCCCTATCTGGAGGGGAAGGTAAGGTTCCCGGTAAAACCGGCGGAGCACGACATAGCTTGCCAAGGCTATTACTCCCTGTTGGATGAAGCCATCGAGGAGATGGCCTCACAGCCGCTGGCATACCAACTGGTTGTGAAATCCAAGCTGCATGCCTTGTTCACACTGCTTGCCCGTACATTTATGCCACACCAGCTTCCTGATAAAACAAAGGGATCGTATTTTCCCAATCGAGAACGATTCAAACATTTGATTGAGCAGATTGAAGCGGAGCCAACAGGGAAAATATCCGTTACCGAGGCAGCCGGTCAGGTGGGGCTGAACACGTATCATTTTTGCAAAATGTTCAAAAAACTGACTGGACGCACCTTTGTAGAATATGTGAATGGGTGCCGAATGACGAAAGCCGAACAGTTGCTGCAGGAGAGCAGCCTTACCATTACCGAGATCGCTGCTCAGGTTGGCTGTGATAATGCTAACTATTTTACGAAGCTTTATAAACAATACAAAGGGATGACACCCTCGCAGGGGCGGTTAAAATAGGAAGGCCTTGCGTCAACAGGGTACAAACAAAAATCCGGATCACCGCCAGAGATGCGCGAGTAATCCGGATTATTTTATGAATATCAGATATCAGAACAAACATTTGATCTGTTTTATAAACATTGCTTATTTCATGAATTTCGAGAATAATCGGTTGGCCTTCTTGGAGAGGTCGTCCAATTTGATATTGGCCTGATCCAGTTGATTGTATCCCCATTTGATCGTTTGCAGCATGCGTGGGGAGATGGGCGTACCTTTGATCCGTGGATAAATATTGTGATAGGCCCAGACGAGATGCTCCCAGCGATTATCGTTGCCGTCCTGAATATACTCCGAGACGTCGATGACTTTTCCGCGTCCATTCTGGAGAATTACATTTTTCAGGTGAATGTCCCGTGGATTCAGGCCACGGCTGCGTACTGCCTCACGAGCTTCGTCCACATCGAGCATGACCTGCTCGGGGACCGGGATTCCTTTTTCCAGACATTCGAGCAAGGTATCTCCCGCTTCAAAACTAATCACAAGAACATTCCGGCCGCTGCCGTAATAGGTAGGGAAGTAGGGCAGGCCTTTGAGCTGCTCATATACCTGTTTTTCATTTTCAAGTTTGTCCAGGGCATGATCTGAGTACATCTTGAAGGCATACTGTGGCAAGCCGTCATACGTAAATACCGCCGCATCCGTTCCTGTACCAATACAATTCAGTCCTTCTACATGGCCAATGATGTTCACGAGCTCATTCCGGTCGCTTCCGATGACTTGGATTTGTTGTAATGCTTCTTCCGCCTGGAACCAATCCGGTCGATTCATGGGTGGTGCCTCCTTTTAGGATATGCCTGTACAATTCATCTGTCTAACTGCAAAATCCTGTACTCTTTTAGTATAGTATGCGTTCTGCGTTGTAATTTCATCTTTTGGTGATGTTACTATATAAACGTTACGCATTGAATCGGAAACGGTTGCGGATAGAAGAAAATTACGGAAGGGTGCTTGCGGCGTTTTTGCCCTTTCCTATATACTGTGAGCATTAAGGGATCTCATGCAGATCCGGCATACAGAAAGGCAGAATATCTTATGGCACAATACCCGCAGTGGTCTTATTCGCAGTCGCGGGCGAGTATGTTCGATGAGTGCCTGCGCAAATATTATTATCATTATTATGGAGCTCATAACGGCTGGAAGGCAGAGTCGGCTGATGAGATGCAGGTACGTCTGTATCGATTGAAGCAGCTAAGTAATCTATACCTCGTATTCGGTGACCTCGCACATCGGATGTGTGAATCGGCGGTACGTAGCAGGGAAGAAGGCAAGAATAAACCTCGTGAGCACTTTCTGGAACTGACGATGCGCAAGCTGCTGAATCAGGCGTATGTCGAATCAATGGATCAGGATCAGTGGCGGCTCGACCCCAAGAACCGGGTGATGTTGTCCGAGATGTATTACGGGGATGACACGTTGAATGACCGGATTGCTACGATTAAAGAACGAGCCTCGGCCTGTGTCGGCAATCTGTATCAGACGCTCACGTGGGAGGACTTGTCCCGTGCGAGTACGGATATTTTGGAGATTGAGAAATGGGATACGATGATGCTGCACGATACGCGTGTGTATGTGAAGATGGACTTGTTATATCGTCGCAGCAACGGCAACATCGTCATTGTGGACTGGAAAACGGGCAAGGAGGATGACTTCTCGGATCAGTTGATGCTGTACGCATCCTATGTGAGGGAGCATTACCGGGTTCCACTGGAGCAGATTGAGCTGCGGGTGGAGTACCTGTTAACCGGGACACACCGAGAGTTTACGGCAACGGAAGAGGATATCCTGAAGGTGGAGGAGAACGTGGGGCGGTATATAGCGGAGATGCGCTCCTGTGTGGATGATGAGTATTACAACCGTCCCAAGGACGTCTCGTATTTCACGCCAATGCCTTCACGCCGCGCTTGCCGGGACTGTAATTTCCGTGAGGTGTGCAGCGAACGTGTAGTATAGAGCGCCACCCGAAGCATCTTCAGATCTCATTCCTATTTCATGTAAAAATAAAACAAGAAGCGCCAGCCTGGACAGGATCTGCCCGGACTGGCGCTTCTATTACGTTCCACAGGCCGGCGACAAGGCGCCAGGTGAACGGTCATATCAAGATTACTGGACCGCGGCGGTATTCTCCAGCGCCTGTCCTGCGGGAACATAGGCATGCCCGAGATCCCGGGCAACCGCCTCATACGTGATATGTCCATTCAGCACGTTTATCGCGCTGCGAATGGACGAACTGCCGCGAATCGCGGCGGCTGCACCGTGGTTCGCCAGCTGCAGCGCATAAGGCATGGTGGCGTTGGTCAGCGCCACCGTAGACGTGCGCGGCACCGCGCCCGGCATGTTCGCTACCGCGTAATGCACCACACCATGCTTCACATAGGTCGGTTCATCGTGGGTCGTGATATGATCAATGGTCTCCACAATTCCGCCCTGATCAATCGCCACATCGACAATGACCGAACCGGGTGCCATGGTGGTGACCATTTGCTCGCTGACTAGGGTTGGCGCTTTGGCGCCTGGAATCAGCACCGCACAGATCAGCAGGTCGGCAGCCGCAACAGCCGACGCAATATTGGATGGACTCGATACCAGCGTATGAATCTGATTGCCAAAAATATCATCCAGCTGGCGCAGACGATTCAGATTCAAATCGAGGATGGTCACATCCGCACCCAGACCAATCGCGATTTTGGCGGCATTCGTGCCCACCGTCCCGCCACCAATAACGACGACCTTGCCACGGCTTACGCCGGGTACGCCGGATAACAGAATGCCTTTGCCACCTTCCGTTTTCTCCAGCAGCTGCGCTCCAATCTGAGCCGACATCCGTCCGGCAACTTCACTCATCGGTGTGAGCAGAGGCAGCGTACCGTTAACTTCCAGTGTCTCGTACGCAATGGCGGTTACCCGGCTTTCAATCAGTGCCTTTGCCAGTGCAGGTTCCGCTGCGAGGTGCAGGTAGGTGAAGAGAATCAAGCCAGGACGGAAATAGGCGTATTCGCTGGCAAGGGGTTCTTTGACCTTGATGATCATATCTGCCTCAGCCCACACAGTTGAAGCTGTATCCCGAAGCTCCGCTCCAGCCGATTGATATTCGTTGTCTGTGAATCCACTGCCCAATCCTGCGCCACGTTCGATCATGACCTGATGTCCGGCTCTGACAAAATCAGCAGCTCCAGCTGGGGTCATTGCTACACGGTTTTCATTGTTTTTGATTTCTTTCGGAATTCCGATTCTCATCGCCATGCACCTCGTCCATTTAATGGTTGTTAGCTTATACTACAAGTTTATGACCTGGATCATCGTTTTGCACCTTACCTCATGTCTATGTTTTGAAGAATTGATTCAACATAATGTCGAGAAAAGACTATTCAGGACATTTACCCATCGCTTATAATGTAAGAAAAAATGACACTATGAGGGATCGATATTGAGAAATGACCGCGTGTTTACGATAAAGGATATTCTGGCTCGCCCCGTCTTTGCCAAAGCCCGGCTTGCTGCGGGGAAAGAAGGAACATTACGTCAGGTTGGATGGGTTCATGTGTTGGAGATTACCAATGTTTCTCCATTTGTAAGTCCCCATGATCTTATTTTATCCACTGGACTATGGCTTCAATCGGAAGAAGGGCGCGAAGAATATCTGCTCCAGTTAATCCGGAGCGAAGCGGCGGGGCTCTGCGTGGAATTTGGTACGAGCATTCATGGCATTCCCGAAGAATTGATTGAACTGGCTGACAGGCATCAATTCCCGCTTATCGTGTTTGAGCAACCGGTCCGTTTTGTTGAGATCACGCAAGATATTCACGCTTTGCTTATTAATCATCAACACCAACTGCTGAAGAGTCTGGAAACCTATTCCCGTCAGCTTCAGCAGCGAACATTACAGAGTACAGACATGTCGGCTGTACTTCATCTTCTGCATGAATACGCGGCCAAACCGGTTGTGTATATCTCGTCCATGGAACCGGGCAGTTTTGTGCCGGAGCTACCTTCGGAGACACAGCAAGCGATCTACACATGGTACGAACAGGAGGTTGAGCATCTGGATCTCAATGATTCAGACACCGAATTATGGTTCCATCTGGATGAGGAACAGGTGTTACTGTGTCACCCGGTCGTATGTTTTGGTCAGGTTTTTTCCGCGGTAGGCATGGTTGTACATCCTTCAGCACCCGTTGAGTATCTTAAGCTGTTGCTCGATTATACAGCAAAGGCTGCGGCGGCACTGACTCTGCGCTCCCAGTTTTTGGAGGAGAAGATGGTACGCAACCAGAATGAACTGATCCAGGATCTGATGAACGGTAACATTCTTCATGAAGAGCAGGCGCAGACCCGAATGGGGCTCCGTTTGCTGGTAAAGGGACAGTACTGGTTTGCCGGCGGGGTTATTGAGATGGAGCACCGTCTGAAAGGCATCGGCCGTGAGCGAATGGAAACCAACCATCAGGATATTCTGGTTCTGCTGCGTTCGTTACTCAAAAAGAACAATCTGGCCAGCCTCATCATGCTGAAAAATAATCAGGTATATGTATGCTGTGCCAGGGAAGAGAGCAAGACATCCACACGAAATCAACTGGTAAAGTCACTTGAAGGCATTATTGTTGATGTGAAGAGATTTGCGAGTCGCAACCTGAAGCAGGTTACGATCCATGCCGGATTTGGCAAGGTGCGTAACCGTTTAACAGGATTGCCAGACAGTCTGCGGGAAGCGTATCAGGTCATCGAAGTTTCACGATCCGTAGATCGGCTAGAACATATTCATTTTTACGAACGTATGGGTATATATCAAATGTTAAAAGCATTGCCCCAATCGTTTCTGCAGCCTTTTGTGAATGACTATCTGGGTGTTCTGATTGAATATGATCGGACACATCATCTAAGGCTGGTGGAGACCTTGGATGCCTTTCTGCAAAACTTCGGTTCCAAGCGGGATGCAGCTGCTCAATTGTTCATACATCGGCAAACTCTGTACAATAGATTGGAGAAGTTAGAAGAATTAATGGGACCTGATTTTATGGATCAGGAAAGAAGAATCTGCCTGGAGATGGCGCTGCTTGCTCATGCCATGATCGAGGAGGAACAGGATTTTTCGTCTTGATGGATCAGGCTGGAAGACAGTCCAGACTGTGCGTTATTGAAAGATGTGCACAGTCTAGCAATTTTTACTGATGCGACGAGTTTGTCGTAATGCTCTCGGTAATACAGGGTTGCCAGAATCCGGACGGCGGCCGCGAAACAGTCTCGGTTGGCCAGAGGAAGGTGCAAGGGATAGTGAGGTGGGAGCAGCCAAGCGGTATGGTGAAGAGCTGCGCTCTGGAAGAGTTCCCGTCTCCATTTTTTTGGATGAAACATCGGTTTGACGCAACCATTCATCAAGTCGTTCACGGTTGATTCCTAGTTGTCCGCTCAGATTACAGATATCGAGGTTTTTTTTCACACAAATCCGCCTTTCCTGGAATATCGGGCTGTATAGGTTCTGAAAGGGAAGCATGAAGTTTGAAAATAGTAGCTGCTTATGGACTTCAGCGTTCTGAATCACATCAAATGCCCACTTGATTGGTGTGCTCGATTAGCGGAATGGCGAATATGTTGAACATCCTCATGAAAGATGTATGTACCCAGTGTTAAACGTTTGCATACAGCTGTTTTGTGTATTTTACTATAATTTGGCTTTTATCTAGATTTTATCACTTCACATGTAACTGTGCGTCTCAATATAGTCTCAACTTGTGAGAAAATACGGTTAAGGGAAAGTACCAGTATCTAGTACGGAGGACACAGATGGAAAACAGTAGTGAGATTCAATACGACAGCCATTATGGTCATGGAAAACGTTTTGTGGGTCGAGCCAAGGAACTGATGCTGTTGGACCGATGGCTCAGCAATCCGGAAGCACCTTTAACCATTTTTTCAGTTACGGGCATGGGGGGGATCGGTAAATCATCCTTGCTGTCCGAGATGTTGTCCATTGCTCGAAACCAGGGGGCAACTGCCATATGGATGGATGGCAGATCCTGCGGCTCTACACCGTCAGTTTTTTTGGAGTATCTCTCCTCTACATTGGGACTTGAGACAATGGGGAGTGATGGTAACAAGCGGCCATTAAGCCTGCTGAGTGAAACTTCAGTTCAGAGGCGGCTGGTCCTTGCTGTGGATAATTATGAGGAGCTGGCTCTTCTGGAGAGTTGGTTTATGGAAGTCTTCGTATCCAAGCTCCCGTTATATGGAGTACTTATTATTCTGGCCTCACGACCGGAGCCGGCTTCAGCATGGCGGACACATCCAAGGTTGCGGCAGCGCCTCGTGCAGATGCCTCTTCAACATTTTACGGGTGAAGAAGTGTCCGAATACATTGCATTGGCGGGATCATTGAACAGGAGCATAGCGGGGACGATTGCGCGTATGACGGATGGACATCCGCTCGGGTTAGCGCTTGCTGTAGAGGCTGCGGATCAGCGCAGGAATATTCCCATCTCCGATTGGACCGAAGTATCACAAATGATTAGTGCCAGGCTGCTGCTTGAATTGACGCTTCCCCGCCTGCACCCAATGGTAGAGGTATTAACGCTGCTGGAAACGGCGAATCAGGAATTGTTGGCATCTGTGCTGCAAACAGAGGTGACGCTTGAGGAATACAACGTCCTGAGGCGTATGTCATTTATCCGTTCCGGTCCTAATGGTTTGGCGCTGCATGATATGGCCAGACTGCATTTGCTTCGGGATTTCCGCCAACGTGAACCACAGCGTCTGCAAGCCATGCGTGTGCGAATAGCGGGGCTGTTGAAGCCGCTCCATGAACAAGCGGGTCCACATGAGAGACGCCAGATTACCAGGAAAATGCTCCTTTTGTGTCAGGAATCCATGCTACAGCATCGGAAGTATGCTGATGTATCGGCAGATTCACTATTTTCTCCGATGGAAGTGATGCGAGCGGAAGATTTGCCGGCGTTGCACAAATTGCTCCAACAGTGGTGTGAATATAGTGTGGAGCCCTGGCAGGCGCCGTCTTATCCTGCTTTTTTAGACGAACTTGCACAGCGTTATCCTGAGGGAATTGTACTGATGCGTGACAAGGAGGGCGATCCGATCGCGATGTTCATTACGGTGCTCGTGCACCGGGAGAGCAGCGGGATGTTGTGCAAATATTTTCCGGCCGAAATGCAGGAATGTTTCACACCAGAAGAGCTGGATTGTGATCCGGACCAGACGGATACTCACTTTGCGGTACTCGCTGCAGCAAGGGATGATGTGCCAGGTTACAAACGTGAAGAACTTGTGGGTTATATGTCGCTGGATCGTCTGTCACTACTGGGAGAAGGGGCCAGGGTCATATTGGTCGCAACCAATCCGTATCTGAAGCTGTTTTTGCAGAACATTGGTTTTCGGAGTAAAAGAGCACGTACTCGTTTATGTGACTTGTATGAAGATCAGGCATCTGTGCTGGATCTGGATTTACGTAGCGGGCAATTCGGTGACTGGGTGATGTCCCTTTTGGGTCCGGATACAAAGAGCAGCGGGTTACAACAGGGGACATCTGGCGTGAATCAGGTTCCCTGGTCCGAACAGGATGTACGCAAAATGTTGACTCATCTGCACTCTCCCGGAGAATTGCATGAGTCCGCAGCGCGAGTGAATGGCATGACGGATGGAATTCAATTACAGACTCATATCCTGGATTTGCTGGAGGGTCGGGTTCATGGTATCTCCCAGCAGGATCAGATGCTGTTATACACGGCCTATTGGACACATGCTGGCAATCCAACTGCCGCAGCACAAGCATGCTCGATGAGTCGGGCGACATTCTATCGGCATCTGCGAGCGGCTTTGGTCCGACTGGCAAGAGTGCTATAGGTGATAGAAAGCATAATATAATTTCATTGGAAATTAGCATTATCGGAATAAACCAAAAAAACACACAGTAACCGGCCTATAGAGCTGGTCCTGTGTGTTTTTTTTGATGGAATCATTCTCAATCAGTGACTATAAGATCCAGGGTTACATGAGGCCGATAGGTTAGTGAAATTGAAGCATTAACGATTCGTTTCCGCTAACCAGTCGGCCAGTTCTTCTATCTGGATGATGGTGGCAATAGGGTTCCGTCAGTACCGTTATAACGACAAGAAGAGGCTGGTCATAGACCGAGCCTCTTCATGCGGTTATAGAGCGTTGCTCTGGAGATGCCGAGCTGCCGGGCGAGTGTTCTTTTGTTGCCTCCGGCGGCTTTCAGGTATTGCAGCAGGAGTTCCGACTCATAGATGTCCAACTGCTCCTGATAGGATAGGGTGGAAGGATCCGTCGACTCCTCTTTTTCTTCTTCATGTATTGGAACAGAAGGGTCCGTGCTCTCGGAGAAAGGAGACGAGCCCGATTCCAGGCCAGACTGTGGATGAAGCTGTACCGTCTCGTTCAAAATGGATTGTGCCTCATCCATGGATGAAATAAAGGTGTCAGGGAGATATTCAGGCTTGACCTCGCCATCCGTGGTGAGAATGGTAATCCGTTCAATCACATTTCTTAATTCCCGTACGTTACCCGGCCAGTCATACTGGAATAACAGCTTGAACACCTCGGGAGGGACCAGTTCAATATGACGATTATAGAGCAAGGAAAACTCTTGCAGGAAGGTCTGTGTCAACTCGTAAATATCTTCCTTGCGCTTACGCAGGGGAGGGATGACGAGGTTAATGACATTTAATCGATAGTAGAGATCCTCCCGGAACTGATTGCGGGCAATCATGCCCAGTAGATTCTGATTGGTTGCGGCGATAATCCGACAGCTTGCCTGTTTCATACGTGTTCCGCCAACAGGGAAGTAACTTTTCTCCTGTAATACACGCAATAGCTTCACCTGAAGCTCCAGCGGCATTTCACCTATTTCATCCAAAAAGAGCGTACCGCCTTCGGCCAGTTCAATTTTCCCTTTTTTTCCTTTGGGATCAGCCCCTGAAAATGCACCCTTCTCGTAGCCAAATAACTCACTTTCAAATAATGAACCAGGAATAGCTCCGCAGTTAATGGCAATAAACGGCGCTGTCTGCGGTTCACGCAGGTCGTGAATGGCTTTGGCGAATAGCTCCTTGCCCGTTCCACTCTCTCCTAGAATGAGCACGGTAGCTGAGGTAGTACTGATCTTGCGTATAGTCTCCAGACAATGGTTGATTACCGGACTGCTACCCTTGATTCTGGCAAACGGATCGGAATCCGGGCGCAGACGGGCAACGGCTTTCTCCAGATGCTGGACTTTGGATGTCATATGTAATAACTCTTGATGCAGACGAATTTCGGTTGTTATATCCACTTCGGCGGCAACCGCGCCTACAATACGTCCATCGAGTTGCACTGGACGTGCATTAATCAGGGCGAACAGATCGGGTCTTGGTTGGTGCTGCTTTCGATACACGGTTTCCCCTGTATATAACGTTTTTAGCGATTGAAGGCGATCCGGGGGAAAGAAATCCGCTGCCGGTTTCCCAATGATATCTTTTTTGTGAATGGAAAAAACATGCTCCGCACCCGATGTCCAGTAGGTCACCTTTGCTTCTTCATTAATCAACGTCAGAGCTGAGCCTGCTGTCTCCAGTGTTGTCTCGAAATAAGCTTCCATAAGCCGATGGGCATGCATCATTTCTTGCAGAACATCGGATACAGCGATATAGCCCAATAGAGGTCCATCATCCTGAATTAACAGATAAGGACTGGTATTGAAAAGGGGGATGGCATCTGCCAGTCCAGTGGTTGAAGGGATGGTGGGCATGGGGAGGCCCGAATCCAGGATACTCGTATCTGTACGTAATAAGGTCATTAATTCTGGAAGTAAATGTTTCATCGATATCACCTCAGTTAGGGCATAACTTTCGGAAAGTACACCTGTTGCACGAGCTACTTACAAGTGGCCCCCAATTGAAATGATTGGGGGGATGATGGTTACCCATATTATAGCTTTCCAAATGAAGTGTGTATATATTTTTTGACATGAAGCATACATGATATCGGCGCAGAAGAGAGGGATATCAATTTATTATTTTTGTTATGCGCTTTCATTTTTGCAGTTTAGGAATAATTGTTAATTAAAATGGGCGAATTAAAATTTTAGGGGAGATATGAGTTATTAAAACTAACATTAGAAACAGTGAACTACACTGTTATCTCTCACCCAGTACCGGGCTGTTTAAGTGATTATTCATATAGAACATGAATTGTCCACACCATTAAGAAACTTCTGAATAATGCTATACGAAGGCTCAATCCGCATGAAGAAGAATAAAAAAGGAGGATGATGAAATGGCCATTCTATCAACCGGACCCATTGAAAACAATATTTCAGGTGTAACCGGTACCCGCCCCACTCAATTCGTCACCGTCAAAATCGATAATCGGGATTCAATAGATGTATATAATGTTCTCCTTTTGGGGTACTATCTCGATGGAGTCAGAACGTTATATGTAGAAGAACTGTTTAATGTGTTGCCCAATCAGGTCATAACCAAAGATTATAGCGCAAATTTTGATGGGTTCGAGTTTATATTTTCCACAGCAGACCTCGCTGCCCCGGAAGCGCAAATTTCCGTATGGGGCAAAGACGCCGAAGGAGAGTTAGTCACGGCTCACCGATTGGTATCACAGGAGTTGCTGGGTGAAACCCTGAGCATAACAGGTGTAACCGGAGCGACAGGAGCCACAGGTGCAACAGGTGCCACAGGTGTAGGGGCAGGCTCAACCGGAGCAACGGGAGCCACCGGAGTGACGGGAGCAACAGGCAACACTGGGGTTACGGGTGCAACAGGCGCCACCGGAGTACCAGGAGTGACAGGAGCAACAGGCGCCACTGGAGTGACAGGAGCAACAGGCGGCACTGGAGTGACGGGATCAACGGGCGAAACTGGAGTGACAGGAGCAACAGGCGGCACTGGAGTAACAGGAGCGACAGGCGCCACCGGGGTTACGGGATCAACGGGCGACACTGGAGTGACAGGAGCAACAGGAGCCACTGGAGTAACGGGAGCAACAGGCGCCACCGGGGTTACGGGATCAACGGGCGACACTGGAGTGACAGGAGCAACAGGAGCCACTGGAGTAACGGGAGCAACAGGAGTAACGGGAGCAACAGGAGTAACAGGAGCGACAGGCGCCACCGGGGTTACGGGTGCAACAGGAGCCACTGGAGTGACGGGATCAACAGGAAGCACTGGAGTAACTGGAGTAACGGGTGCAACTGGGGATACCGGGGTTACGGGTGCAACTGGGGATACCGGGGTTACGGGTGCAACTGGAGATACTGGAGTCACAGGTGCAACAGGCGCTACCGGGGCAACGGGAGCCACTGGAGTGACAGGATCAACAGGCAGCACTGGAGTGACAGGATCAACAGGCAGCACTGGAGTGACAGGATCAACAGGCGACACTGGAGTGACAGGATCAACAGGCAGCACCGGAGTGACGGGATCAACGGGTGGGACTGGAGTAACAGGAGCGACAGGCGATACCGGGGTTACGGGATCAACAGGCGGCACTGGAGTGACGGGAGTAACAGGCAGCACTGGAGCGACAGGAGTAACCGGAGCCACCGGAGTGACGGGTGCAACAGGCGCCACCGGAGTGACAGGAGCCACGGGTTCTACAGGGCAAGGTTTGTCGTCCTATGGCTACATTTTTAATACTTCAACTCAGTCTGTAGCTACCGAGACGGATATAACCTTCGATAGCAATGAAAACCTTACTAACATTACTCATACACCGGGTACGGCTGGAATTATTATTGGTAATGCTGGGGACTATGCGATATTCTTCATCGTTGCAGGCGTTCAGGCAAACCAATTCACCCTTTATCAAAACGGAGCCCCTGTAGGCGGTAGTGTCTATGGTTCAGGAGCCGGCACTCAACCGAATCCAGGAATGATTATTATCACCGCCGCTCCCGGTGATGTGTTGACATTACGAAATCATTCAAGTGCATCGACTGTTGATCTGCAAACTCTGGCAGGTGGATCACAGATCAATGCCAATGCGTCTATTCTTATTCAACAATTGAGCAGCTAACTCAAGCTATGAGCTCTGAAGCAGAATGGGGAATAGGCTGCCTGAAGGAGGGGATTGTATGACTGTTCTATCAACCGGACCCATTGACAATAGTCCAGTTCTTGGTGTGAATCCTTCGAGTTTTGTAACGGTGAGGATTGTGAACAGGGATTTGGTCAATAGTTCAGCTCTTCAGATTTATGGTTACATCTTGAACGGTGAGAGAACGATGTATGTCAGTGAGTTGATCGAAGTGTTTCCTAACCAGGTACTCACAAGGAATTATAGTACAAACTTCGTTGCTTACGAGTTCGTATTCACCATCAGTGGTCCAGCTGTGAATGAGACCGAGGTTTCCGTGTGGGGAAAGACATCAATGGGTGAGTTGGTAGACGCGCACCGACTAGTATCTGCCGAACAATTAGGCTCGGGATGAAATAGATAGGCAACTTGAGGGGAATTAAGTCATGGTACAAAGGAGGGTGATTGAATGACCATTTTATCAACTGGTCCCATTGAAAATAATATTTCAGGTGTAACGGGTACACGTCCCACTCAATTTGTCACAATTAAAATTGATAACCGAAATTTGACTGATGTGTATAATGTACTTCTTTTGGGGTACTTCTTGGATGGGGTTAGAACGTTGTATGTGGAAGAACTATTTAATGTGTTGCCTAATCAGGTTATGACCAAAGACTATGTGGCGAATTTTGATGGGTTCGAGTTTGTATTTTCAACTGCAGACACGGCTGCTCCGGAAGCGCAAATTTCTGTCTGGGGCAAAGATGCTGAAGGTGAGTTGGTGACGGCTCATCGGTTGGTTTCTCAGGAGTTGCTGGGTGAGTCTCAGGGTATAACAGGCGTTACCGGAGCAACAGGGGCAACAGGCAGCACTGGGGTTACCGGAGGAACAGGAGTCACGGGAGCTACCGGTGTTACAGGTGCAACAGGAGCAACGGGCGATACTGGGGTTACCGGAGGAACAGGAGTCACGGGAGCTACTGGTGTTACAGGTGCAACAGGAGTCACGGGAGTTACTGGGGCTACAGGTGCAATAGGGGCAACGGGTGATACTGGAGTTACCGGAGTAACAGGGGCAACAGGCGATACTGGAGTTACCGGAGGAACAGGAGTCACGGGAGCTACTGGAGTTACGGGAGCTACTGGTGTTACAGGTGCAACGGGGGTAACGGGAGTTACTGGGTTTACCGGAGCAACAGGGGCAACAGGCGATACTGGAGTTACCGGAGGAACAGGAGTCACGGGAGCTACTGGGGTTACAGGTGCAACAGGTGCAACGGGAGCTACTGGAGTTACGGGAGCCACGGGAGCCACAGGAGCCACTGGTATACCTACTTCCGTGAATTTAATTTATGTAGCTAATTCTGGAAGTAATAATGTTAGTGTAATTAACGGGAATACCAATGCCGTTGTAACCACGATTCTCGTGGGCAGCGAACCCCAGTTTATAGCAGTAAATTCAAACACGAGCCTGATTTATGTAACTAATTTTGGGGATGATACTGTTTCTGTTATTAATGGAAATACCAACACCGTCGTCACAACCATTCCAGTGGGTGTTCAGCCAGAGGGAATAGCTGTGAATCTAAACACGAACCTCATTTATGTGAATAATTTCAGCGACAACACCGTTTCCGTTATTAATGGAAATACCAACACAGTTGTGACTACCATTCCAGTGGGTACTGAACCGTTTGGTGTAGGGGTAAATCCGATAACCAACCTCATCTATGTAACTAATGTAGGGGACGATACAGTTTCTGTCATTGATGGAGGTACCAATACCGTCGTAAATACTATTAATGTAGGAGCACAGCCGTTGGGAGTAGCGGTGAATCCAACAAATAACCGGTTATATGTGGAAAATAATGGGGACGATACGGTCTCTGTTATTAGCGGATTTTCCGATACCGTTCTAACTGCCGTTCCAGTAGGGACTGGGCCGTTTGAAGCAGGACTGAACGCAAATACGAACTTTGTCTATGTTGCAAATAACGGCAGCAATAATGTATCTGTCATTGATGGAGATACCAATACCGTCGTTGCCACCATTCCAGTGGGATCTGCACCATCCGGTGTAGGAGTGGATCCTTTAACTAATGGAGTTTATGTCGCGAACAATACGAGTGGCACGATCTCGGTTATTGATGGAAATACCAATACCGTTACAGCTACAATTACCGTAAATTCCGGACCATTGGGAATAGGGATAAATCCTTAATGAGAATGCATCAATTAATTGATGTGTCCAAAAAAATAGACATTTTAAATTGGGGATGCTCATTTTTTAGACATTAAGAGATAAGCCGGAGAGAAGAAAAGTTGGATGCTCTGGAATGCTGTGTATACAGAAAAACCATGTGCCCTGAAAGAAAGTGGCAGCATGGTTTTTGTTTTTTTTATGCTTGTGTTTTTATGTCTGAGTCCAGTCGAGAAATTATCTGAACATGTTTTTGACCACCATCCAGAGATTTGCTGGTTTCTCGGCCAGACGGCGGGTGTAGTATGGATACCACATGGTTCCATAGGGCACGTAACAACGAATGCGGTAGCCTTCCCTGGCCAGGCGTTCCTGCTCGCCCATACGCAAACCGTACAACATTTGAAATTCAAATGCATCCGGGGAAATTCCCCGATCCTTCGCATATTGCTTGGTCCAGGAGATAATGTGGTCATCATGTGAAGCAACCGCAGTGTATACACCCTGATCCAGATGATTGCGAATCATCGTTTTGAATTGATCAATCACTTCTGAAGTGTTCTGATAAGCTACGGATGCAGGCTCCTTGTAAGCACCTTTCACCAGACGTAGCCGGATTCCTTCCCGAATCATATCACGTGTATCTTCTACGGTACGATGCAAGTAGGCTTGCAGTACCGTACCTGTATTATCCAGTCCCTCCGAGTGTAAACGGCGCACAATATCCAAAGTCGCTTGGGTAAACGGGCTGTCCTCCATATCGATCCGGACGAACAGATTATGCAGCTTCGCTTGGGTGGCAACCGCACGTATATTTCGATAACCTTCCTCAGGGTCCAGCGCGAGTCCCATTTGGGTTGGTTTTAGCGAGACATTGGAGTCTGCACCCTGACGGGCAATGCCTTCGACCAGACGTATATACTCATCCCGATACAACGCGGCTTCTCTTAAATGGGTAATGCCCTCGCCCAGATGATCCAGTGTAGCCATAATGCCTTTGTTGTTGAGTACCCGAATCTCTTCGAGAGCTTCTTCCAGTGTGTTGCCTGCGATAAACTTTCCAGCCAGCTTTTTGCCGTATTTGATGGAGAGATTCTCCACAGCTTTATTACCTGCGACGGTCAGCAGCGTTTTACGGTACATTTCGGTTCCGATACTCATCGGGGTTCCTCCTTATGGATCATGTTTCTTTATAACAAAGATATCAAGCAATAATCATGCCAAGGTTGTTCTGCATAGAAGAAAATGGGCGGTAATTTTGAAGGATAATATTTATTTTTAAAAAATATTCCTTCATCAACCGGAGTTGGCACGGATCTTGCTACATATATTGGGTGATGAGTAAAATGCATGGCAACTCAGGCAAACAGCCAGCGAACCCCCACATCTGAAGGAGGAAATCATTCATGAATATCCCTTTTGTTAACGAACCATTCACATCCTTTGCAGTCCCGGCCAACCGGGAAGCTTTTGAGAACGCACTTCGCAAGGTGGAGGCTGAACTTGGCCAGGAATACTCCATTATTATTGGTGGACAAAAAATAACAAGCGCCCGCACGGTATCCTCCGTGAATCCTGCGTACAAAAATCAGATCGTCGGAAAGATCTATCAGGCCGATCAAGAGCTTGCCGAGCAGGCCATCCAAACAGCTGCGGAAACATTCCGCACATGGAAACATACGGACCCGAATGAACGTGCCCGTTATTTGTACAAAGCGGCGGCGCTCATGCGGCGGCGTAAGCATGAATTTTCGGCATGGATGGTGTACGAAGCAGGCAAAACATGGCCAGAAGCGGATGCAGATACAGCGGAAGCTATTGATTTTATGGAGTTTTATGCCCGTGAGATGCAGCGTCTGAGTGAACCACAGCCGCTCACACGAATTGCAGGCGAAGATAATGAATTGAGTTATATTCCGCTTGGTGTGGGAGTTGTAATTCCACCATGGAACTTCCCACTGGCGATTATGGCAGGTATGACTTCTGCTGCATTGGTATCTGGCAACACGGTTGTATTGAAGCCAGCCAGTACAACACCGGTTATTGCTGCCAAATTCATGGAGCTGCTTGCAGAAGTGGGTGTGCCGGACGGCGTAGTGAACTATTTGCCAGGACCGGGCAGTGAGGTTGGCGATTATCTGGTGGACCATGCGCTCACCCGTTTTATTAGCTTCACAGGCTCCAGAGATGTCGGTCTGCGGATCAATGAGCGTGCAGCACGCACCGCGCCGGGACAGAAATGGATTAAACGGGTGATTGCTGAAATGGGTGGCAAGGATTCAATTGTTGTAGATAGCGACAGTGATCTGGAATTGGCTGCGGAATCCATCACGGCTTCAGCGTTTGGTTTCTCGGGACAGAAGTGCTCTGCGTGTTCCCGTGCCATTATTCATGAAGATGTATATGACGAGGTACTGCAAAAAGTGATTGAACGTACCAAGCAACTGAGCATGGGCAGTCCGCTTGAAGTCGGAAATCAGGTAGGTCCGGTTATCGATGACAAGGCGTATGCCAAGATCACAGAATATATTGAAATAGGCAAGGGTGAAGGACGCCTTGTACTCGGTGGTAGTACAGGAAACGAGGCAGGTTATTTCATTGAACCGACCATTATTGCCGATGTGGACCCGCAAGCGCGGATTTCACAGGAAGAGATTTTTGGACCGGTGTTGGCCTTTATCAAGGCAGAATCCTTCGGGGATGCATTGGATATTGCCAATAATACCGATTATGGACTGACAGGTGCGGTGATCTCGCGCAATCGCGAACATCTGGAACAAGCCAGACGGGAATTTTTTGCGGGGAATCTATACTTTAACCGTAAATGCACAGGTGCACTCGTGGGTACACATCCATTTGGCGGATTTAACATGTCGGGAACAGATTCCAAGGCAGGGGGAAGAGACTACTTGCTGCTGTTCACCCAAGCGAAGTTGGTATCCGAGAAATATTAGTTGAAAATTGGGTCTGGGCCCGCTGTAATCGCTTGGTTTTTATGCTATCATTTCCTGAAATAGTCTTTGTTCGTCAGTATACTGGAGTAGCTTGAGTAGCGCTTAAGGGGGGAGACGGATGTTAGGATTTCAGTTGGTGCAGGAGGGGCGTATTCGATTATCCATTACGCCGGAGATGAAGCAATCCATTCATCTGCTGACCTTGTCGGGTCAGGAGCTGACTCGTTATTTGCAGGAGGCGGCGGATGAAAATCCGGTGCTTGAGCTAGAAGAGCCCTCTACCCTGCGCACCCGTCTTCCCCGACGGTTGAATCAGGAGAGGTTCTCCTCTTATGATCCGCTGTTACAGATGAAAGGCGCTGAACCTACACTTGAACAACTGTTGATATCTCAGCTTCGGTTGCAGAATCTTACACCTGCAATGGAGACAACAGCTGTATATTTGGCTGGTTGTGTCAACGATGATGGCTATCTACCGATGGAATTGACTGAGGTTGCATCGGCAAGGGGAATATCGATGCCTGAGGCTGAAGCAGCCCTGGACATTCTCCAGTCGCTGGACCCGGCAGGTGTGGGAGCGCGCAACTTGCGTGAATGCTTGTTGCTTCAGATTAGGCGTGATCCATTAGCTAACCAGCATGCGGAGTACATGGTGGCGAAAGGTCTGGAGGAGTTGGTTCGTTTCCACCCAGGCAGAGCAGGAACAAGACTAGGGATTTCTTCACAGCAGGCTCAGGCAGCCTATGACTATATTGCTTGTCTAGACCCGAAACCTTGCAGATCCATCGGTTGTACGGAACGTCCACATTATATTATTCCGGATGCCGTTGTGCAGATAAGGAATGATGAACTTTCTCTACGTTTAAATTCAGCGGGTGTGCCGCGGGTATCCCTGAACGAAGCTTGTTATCGCTGGATCAAGGAGATTGATGCAGATGAGGTATGGTCAGGCCGGGCAGCAGAGGCGAGAGCGATCATTCGCAGTGTACGCATGCGTCGCCGAACTCTGATGCGTGTCCTAGCTGCAATCATGAGCGAACAGGAATCTTTTCTGCGTGAAGGACCTGCCGGTTTGAAGCCGCTCAATCTGGCGATTATTGCAGAGGCCATCGGCATGCATGAGTCGACGGTGAGCCGTGCGGTCAATGGCAAATATGTTCAGACACCGCATGGTGTCTTTGAACTCAAGGCTTTTTTTGCATCAGGTCTTGAAACAACGAATGGAGAAATGGCCTCTGCGCCGGCGGTGAAGCTCAGACTGAAAGAGCTGATTCGTTCTGAACGGGCGGAACGCCCATACTCGGATAGCCAACTCACCGCATTACTCGCGAATGAAGGCATCGTTATCTCCCGCAGAACGGTTGCGAAATACAGGGAAGAGCTTCAGATTTTGCCTTCACTTGAACGGAAGCGCTGGGCATGAATGACGTTTGCCTTCATTATATATCCTAAACAAGTAACCCCCGCGAGCCGTGGTAACGGTCTGCGGGGGTTATTCGTTCCGATTTAACAGCAATCGGAAGGTTGTTCTATCATCGGAGTGTCAATGTAAATATTCATTAGTGGAACTTAAACAGCTTACTACCGTTCCATATTGTGCAGGAAGTGCTCACCTGCAATACCAGGAGTAGTCATCTGCTCCGGATGCAAAATTTCTTCCAGTTCTTCCGGTGTCAGTAGACCCCGTTCCAGAATGATCTCCTGCAAGGTGTTTCCGGTCTTCAACGCTTCCTTCACAATGGAGGCTGCCACATCATAGCCCAGATGTGGATTAAGCGCTGTAATTACACTAAAGCTCTGCTTCATAATCAATGCACAACGCTCACGGTTCGCTTCCATCTCTTCAACGGCATAACGAGTAAAGACGTCGATACCATTATTCATGATTTTCAGCGATTGCAGCAAGTTGAACGCAATAACAGGGCCCATGACGTTCAATTCGAATTGACCAGCTTCACAGGCCATGCAGATCGTATGGTCATTCCCCATAACCTGGAAGGATACCTGATTGATCACTTCCGCCATAACCGGATTCACTTTGCCCGGCATAATGGACGAACCTGGCTGACGCGGTGGAAGACGCAGCTCATTGAATCCTGCGCGTGGGCCAGAAGCCATCATACGAATATCGTTACAGATTTTGGACAGACTGACAGCACATACTTTCAGTGCAGCCGACAATTCCAGATAGGCATCCGTATTCTGTGTGGCATCCACAAGATCCTCGGCCGTTTGCAAATTCAATCCTGTCACATCGGACAGATGCTCCGTGACTTTAACGATGTATTCGGGTTTCGCGTTGAGACCTGTACCTACAGCCGTTGCACCCAAGTTAATGGTGAGCAGGCGGCGATTTGCGAACTCCAGACGCTCAATATCACGTCCGATAACACGCGCATAGGCACCGAACTCTTGTCCAAGTCGAATAGGCACAGCATCCTGAAGATGTGTCCGGCCTACTTTGACTACATCGTTAAATTCCTGTTCTTTTTTGCGGAACGCATCCTGCAAACGCTTCATCGTATCAAGCAACGTTTCCGACAACCGATACGCAGCAATGCGCAGTGCAGTTGGGATCACGTCATTGGTGGATTGGGACATGTTCACATGGTTATTCGGGTTACAGTGGAAATAGTCACCCTTGTTCTGCAATAACAGTTCCAGTCCACGATTGGCCAGAATTTCGTTCATATTCATATTCATGGAGGTGCCTGCACCGCCCTGAATGGAGTCAACAATAAAATGATCCAGATGATGGCCTTTCATCATTTCTTCAGCAGCCATGACGATGACATCGCCAATTTTGCGTGGCAGCATCTTCAGCTCCATATTCGTGATTGCCGCAGCCTTTTTCACCGCAGCCAGAGCTGTAATCAGTTCCCGGTGTACAGGAACGCCGGTAATCGGGAAGTTCTCTACAGCCCGAACCGTCTGTATTCCGTAATAAGCATAAGCAGGAATTTCTTTTTCTCCAATAAAATCTTTCTCCGTCCTTGTGGACATTGTAGACATTTCGTTCGCCTCCAGTGGCATCCAAAAATAGGTCAGCTCCGGCAATGCCGAAGCGCACTCAGTATATCATTTAAGCAAAATGGATGCCAAGCTAAATCATTTCATCCTACTTGCCGATAAATAATTTAAATTAAGGATATCACTTTGGTGGATTAAAGGTTCAGTCAGTCAAAACTCGTCTTATCAATTATGCTCCACTTAGAGGAGAAGTCATGCATGAAGAATAAGATGGGTGTTAATTTGTCGTTTTCAGTGATCTAAATCACATGTAATTTGGTTATCTATTGGTAAAATAGGAAAAAAGGACTATGAGGTGTGAATATGAAATGGACTTTAGGCGCAAAAACCGTCGCAGGTTTGGTACTGATTTCACTGATTACGTACGGAACTAGCGGCTTTTTTATATTTTTCCTTCAGGATTGGCTCTCGTTCTCCATGCCAAGCTGGTTGTATATCTCTATCGTACTCATCATGGGCGTATGCTGGAACGCGATTCTGGGCTGGTTTGCCTCTCGTTGGTTGACTCGTCCAATTGTGCATTTGTCCCGTGCGGCACAACAAGTCTCATCGGGGGATTTGACGGCCGAGATTCCAGAGCGGAGAACACAGGATGAAATTACTGTATTATATGATGCTTTTCGAGTAATGGTTTTTAATTTGAGAAGCATTGTAAACGATATTACAGATAGTACACGTACAACCTCACAGAACGCCCAGTCACTTAGTGAAGCAATCGCCCAGGCAGCGGAGCAGATCGAGATGATGTCTGATGCGGTGGATCATATTGCTGTGGGTGTGGAAGACCAGAAGACGACATCACATCAGTCTTTGATTACAGCGGATGAGATGTTGAACGATTTTCAGCGTATGCACAGTCAGTCGATTGGGATGACAGAGATGTCCGGCCAGATGGAACGTTCTGTAGATCATACGAAGCAGACCTTCTCTTCTTTGATGAAAGGAATGGACGAGCTGACGGAGTCACACAACCGTTCCCGGGACATCATGGTCCTGCTTGAGAAGGAAGCCTCGGATATTGAAGCCATTACTCAGTCTGTCAAAAACATTGCAGAGGAAACAGGGCTGCTTGCCCTGAATGCTTCCATTGAGGCTGCACGTGCGGGAGAAGAGGGATCGGGCTTTGCTGTCGTTGCTCAGCAGATTCGTAAGCTGGCAGATGAGAGCAAACAATCGGTGCATCGGATTAATGAGCTGATCAGCCGTGTTCAGCAGCGTATCAAGGATACAGCCCAACTGATTCATGAACAGCATGGCCTCGTTGTGAATGAGTCCGAGCGCACGATCTCTGTTGATCAGACATTGCAGGAGCTTACAGGTACGGTAGAAGTGTTTATGAAGGGCGCTCATGAAATCGGATCCAAAATTGGGGAACAGACCAGCCGCGTAGAACAAACGCACGGCCATGTGAAAAAGATTCAAGGGAAAGCCGGATCTTTCTCGGATGAGGCAAGACGGATTATGGATGCGGCACATGAAGAGACGGCAATTATGCAGGAGATTTCATCCTCGGCTGAAGAACTGAGACAGTTAACAGATCGATTAATGGACAAAACGAAAGCATTTCGGATGCAGCCTTAAGCTGTTTCCGGGGTGTTTTTTTGCTTATTATGGTTAAAGCCGAACGTTCTTTCGTAGAAACTGAAATATGTAAAGATTTTTTTATGAAACATTAACAAAATCGCAACGCTTGGGCGATAAATGAAGATATAATGGTAGTATTCCACTACAGATTAAGGAGCCCAGCATATTGAAAACTTGGACAGGTATCCTGCTGATGATTATTTTGGCGGTAGCGACGATTAGTACAACTTCGTCTGCCAGAACCATGAATGAATCGCAAAAACAGCTTAACATAGATGATCAATCCAGCCAGACCTCAGCGGTCGTGGCTTCCAATATAGAAACAATGAATGAAGCAGCGTTTACAACGAAGGAAACGATTCCTGTAAAGGGAGAGTACGTTTCGGTTGCTCCAGAAAATGAGAATGTAAGACTATACCCCATGAAAGTCGAAGGTTCAGGATATATATATAACGGAATGGTGTTGGAAGTGAACGGCAAGAAACGTGAATTCAGCAAATGGCAAGGAGAAGGCGGATCCTACAAACCCGAAGTGCACGAACTGGATCTGAATGGAGATGGCAAGAAGGAGATTGTTGTGTTGTTTACAGCTGGTCATGGTACAGGCATCTATCTGGGTGAAGCACATATTATCGATCCAGAAACGCTGGAAGAGATGAAGATGCAATCACTGGATGAGATTGTGAAGCAGCATGTAAATTCGAAAATCAGTGTTACACCAGGTCAGGTGACGATCAACGTTACCGTTGATGGTGTTCATTCAGAACCTTCCCTAATGGAGGAAGACACGAGCGAGGGAGTGTATAACGAGCAGCTCAAGTTCGGCGGTGTTGTTTATTACAGTGTGGAGAATGGCAAGTTGGTTGTGTCGGCATCCGGTGCATACGGTATGGGTTTATATGACGGTGACTTGAACTTTGCCTATGACTATAAAGATGGCGAGTGGCAGGCTGTGGACTTGGAATACAGCACGGAAGAGTATGAAGATGAGTACTATGAATCTTTTGATTGATCGGAAGTAATCAGAGAAGCGCAGAATAGCTGAGAACAATGATAAAAAAATATGTCCCCACGGTCTGAAATGACAGAGGGAAACGGGTGAGGCTGAAAAAATGATGTACCTTTAGCCTCGCTTTGTGCTATCCAAAATCGAATTTTTTTTCAGAGATTTACCATGAAATGGTTGACACAAACACTTTAGTCGTTTAAATGTATAAAGGATGGAACTCATCTATTTCATACTTTAGGAGGGATCATTCATGAAGAAGAAGGTTGTATTGGGCTTAATGGTGGGTACACTAACTCTCGGCATCGGCACTGGCGCACTCGCAGCAACGGGTCTGGAACCGATCAAAGCATATTTGAACAGCAAGATATCTCTGAAATTAAACGGGACGACGGTAACAGCCAAAGATGCTAATGGGAAAACGGTATTGCCGATTACTTACAACGGAACGACCTATTTGCCAGTGCGTGCAGTCGGCACACTGCTCGGTACAGAAATTACGTATGACAGCGCGACATCATCCGTTAACATTGGCAGCAGTAATGGATCTGCACCGCCATCCGAAACCGGCAAGCTGACATTAAGTTCGCTGGGAACTGCAGCCTTGGGCACCTCGGACTGGCATACCAAAGATCCGGCCGAAACGGCGTACAAAGGCAAAGATTACAAAGATGTTTACCTGCATACCGACACAGCCAAGCAAGGCAAGAGCTTCCAAGTTATGACCCAGAAAAAGTATGCCAAGCTTCATCTCGATTTGGCTGTTCTTGGCGGTTCACAGAAGCTTGAGATTATGGACGAAAACAATACAACGCTCAAGACGGTATCGCTTGCTCCTGAAGACGGATTGGTTGGGGTAGACGTGGATGTTGCAGACACGGATGCCGTCTTTGTTGAAATCGTTGATGAGGACCCGGGTGCCTCCCTGTTTGTTCCGTTGACGACCTCATATTTAACCAAAAAATAAACGAGATATTAAAAACGATTATCGCCTATGCATCAGCCGGATGGTTGTTCCGGATTGGCATAGTGATAATCGTTTTTTTGTTCTTTTGGGACGTATGATCAGGTTAGCGAATTGCTGTATCGAGCGGTTTGAGATTCGCTTCAATCTCTGCACGGCGACCTTCAAGGAATGGAGGCAATGCCAGGGACTCTCCAAGATGAGCCAATTCTTCATCCGTGTCGAAGCCGGGACCATCGGTTGCCAGCTCGAACAGAATGCCATTGGCTTCACGGAAGTACAGGGAGCGGAAGTAGAAACGGTCTACGAAACCGGAATTCGGGAATCGGAAATTATGAACCCGTTCTACCCATTGTTTCAGTTCTTCTTCATTATCGACGCGGAAGGCAACATGGTGCACGCTGCCTCGTCCAGGGCGTTCTTGGGCAAGGTCATTTCGTTCTTCGACATGCACCTCAGAGCCATTTCCACCTTCACCGGATTCGAAGACGAGTACATCGGGTTGGCCTGCGACAAAAGCAGGATAGGTTCCTTTTTGACGGAAGCCGAGCAGTTCAGTAAGAACTGGAGCCGTAAGGGACGCATCTCTAACGGTAAGATGGACTGGGCCTAAGCCTACAATGCCATACTCGACAGGTACAGGGCTTTGTTCCCAAGGTTTGCCCCCTGCAACACCTGTATTGTGTTCATCAGAAACCAGAATCAGACGTTGTCCTTCAAAGTCCGTAAACGAGAGAGTGGCACGCCCACCGCGTTCAGTGATTTCTCCATGAGGAACATCGAATTCGTCAAAACGCTGTTGCCAGTAAGTCAGGGCTGCATCGCTAGGAACACGAAGTGATGTTGCTGAGATACTGTTCACGCCTTCGCGTGTCTGTCCGGCCATCGGAATTTCAAAGAAAGTAAGTTCGGTACCCGGATTCCCTTTTTCATCTCCATAGAAGAGGTGATAGACCGAAACATCATCCTGATTGACTGTTTTTTTGATCAGTCGCAAACCCATGACGTTGGTGTAGAACCGATAATTCTCAGCGGCGTGTGCGGTCAGTGCAGATACATGGTGAAGTCCTTTAATTTGCATTATAAATTCCTCCTGGTGGCTAATTTATTGTTTATAATATTTCCGTTAAGAAAGTTACTAACTTTTTGTGTGTTTTGTTGTTGGATTTATCTTAACATAAAGATATTTAAAATACAATCCTAATTTAGAATTCCATCTGGACAGTGCATTCATTCAATGACAAAATGAAAAAGTTAACATTAAAGAGATAAACTGTGTTTGTGTAATGAGAAGGAGAGAAGAGGAACATGGCTTATCCTCAGTGGCTAGACCCTTATGATGCAAAACCGTTTATGCTGTTTTCCAGTTCCCACCTATGGGCGATCGGTGTGATTGCTGCACTGGTTATATTGATATTCCTGTTTCGGAATTGGCTGCGGTCCTGGGCACCGCACACACGTCGTACCTTTCGGATCGCTCTGGCATGTGTCATGTTCGGCTGTGAGATTGTGCTTCAGTTCTGGTATGTATATGGGGATGTGTGGAGTCTACAGACTTCATTGCCGCTGGAGTTATGCAGTCTGTCACTATTGTTATCTGCGCTGCTATTATTGACACGCAGCCGACTGCTGCATTCTGCATTGTTATTCGCAGGAATAGCAGGGGCATTGATGGCAATTGTAACGCCTAATCTCGGTTATGGTTTTGCACATTTTCGTTTCATTCAATTTTTTACTGCTCACGCTTGTATTATTCTGGCGTTGCTCTATATGACTTGGGTGGAACAGCTTCGTCCAAGCTGGAGATCTGTGTTGGGTTCGATGATATTCGTGAACGTGGCTGCGTTGGTCGTATATGGTGTGGATGTCCTGCTTGACGCCAATTATATGTTCCTGAGACACAAACCGAATACGCCTTCAGTGCTCGACATGTTGGGCCCCTACCCCTTGTACATTCTTGGGGAAGAGGTATTGGCGTTAGTCATGTTCTCCCTAATGTACGTCCTGCTCTTTGCCATTCCGGAGCGGCTGAATAATCGAGTGAAGAGAGGAAAGAGTTCAGCGCTCTAGTTAAAGGTCATCCGATACCGATAGTAGGCAGCGGGAGCTGTTCTTCGTTCTTCTATAAAGATATATTTCAAACTAAACATCCCGCAGCGGTCTGGATATCCAGATCGTTAGCGGGATGTTTGGCTGTTAACTCCACATGGAACATGTTTCTAATCTTTATCCACGGAGCAAAGATTCCGCTCCATCCACATAGATCCGGGTACCGGTCACATGGGAAGATTCATCGGAAGCGAGGAAGAGCACCAGATTGGCGACTTGCTTCGACGTTCCAGGTTCACCTTTGAGTGGATGTTCATGACCTTCCGGAAATTCAACCGGGATCTGTACTTCTTTCAGATCGTCCGAAGGATAGGTGTTGTCATCGATGTTCGTGTCTATGGCTCCTGGGCAGACGGCGTTGACACGAATCTTGTAACGAGCCAGTTCCAATGCTGCCATCTTTGTAAAAGCCGTCTGACCTGCTTTACTGGAAGCGTATGCAGAGAACCCTATGCCAGAGAATACACGGTTACCGTTGATGGAACTCGTAATAATAATGCTTCCTCCGCGGTCTTTCAAATGGGGTATGGCGTACTTCACAGTTGCGAACGTACCGCGCATATTGATGCCCATCGTCTGATCCCAGTCCTCAGGTTCCATCGTTTCAATGGGAGCCATCGTGCCGTTGATGCCCGCATTGGCAAATACAATATCAAGCTGTCCAGCTTGCTCTGCCACCTGATTGATTGCTTTCTGCACGTTGTCCGGTTTGG
This sequence comes from Paenibacillus marchantiae, assembly GCF_028771845.1. Taxonomy (NCBI): domain Bacteria; kingdom Bacillati; phylum Bacillota; class Bacilli; order Caryophanales; family Paenibacillaceae; genus Paenibacillus; species Paenibacillus marchantiae. The sequence goes on from NZ_CP118270.1 coordinate 2,421,974, forward strand.
ATATATCACATTCAATGACGTGGCCTTCTCCGCCTGCATTCTCAATCGTCTGTTTGGTTTTCTCAGCATTCTCCGGGGTCCGGTCCAGCATGAACACTTTGGCCCCATGCTCAGCGAAACGAATGGCTGTTGCCTGACCAATTCCTGAGCCACCTCCGGTTACAATCGCAACTTTCCCTTGCAAACGTTGTTCAGTCATCCTGATCCCTCCGTATCGTATGGATTATCAGTAACTCTCTATCTCTACATACCCGACTAAAGAGTGATGAATCATATGCACGATACAAAAAAACAGGACCGTTCAACGGCCCTGTTTCTATCATTTAGATATCATGATGATCTGATTGCTGCAAAAATTACTTGTGTTTCTTCCAGTCCAGCGAACTGTTATTCAACAGGTACTCAAAATCATTATCTTTTCGCTTCTGTTCCGCTTTACGAGCTTCTTCCGCCTGCAGGCGTTCCTGCTCTTTGCGGTCTGCCTCGGCAGCCTTGGCTTCATCCGCCTGAGCTTTCAGTTTCTCTAACACATCACTGCTCAGCAGATCCTTTAGTGTGGTCGGTTTATCCCGTGCTGCTTTGGGAGCAGGGGTGTGTTTTTTGGATTTTGCCATAGAATAATCTCCTCTCAAAAACATGAATCAGCTTCCATTATCGTTCAGTAAATATATTATATCAGGTTCACCAAACCCATTCCATGAAGCTGAGGGACAAAAGCAGGAAATAGGGGGTTACGTGACGAATGAAAACGGGTATAAATTCATATATTATTACCGATACTGCGACTATTCCCTGGAGAAAGGAGTCGTTGTTCGTGGAAGTAAACCGTAGTTTACTGAAAGGGCTTGCATGGGGTGTTGCTTTCAGCTGTCCGCTATGGATTGCGATCATCGGTTGGTTGCGTTTGATGGGATGGATGTATTGAGATCAGCGGGTTGCAGAGCTGCTGCATATAGAGTTGTGCCGGAAGAGGGCATTTTTTATAAAGTCATTTATGTAAACGCTAACATTGAATAAAGCTCTGCCTTGCGTGAATACGCAGGACAGAGCTTTTGTTTGTCTTACAGGTTGTGAATTAAGATGGATAACTAAAATCCGTTCCAAAGGTAAGGTTAAGGCATTTTTACCGGTTCAGGATATTCTACTCCTTGAGTGTCGACAGTGACTTTTTTCATCACCTGATCCGTAACCGGTTTGTCTTGTTCGCCTATTTGTTGAGCAGCTATTCCATCAACGACGTCCATACCTTCTGTCACTTTGCCAAAGGTAGCATAAGCGTTATCCAGATAATCAGCATCCGCTAACATGATAAAAAACTGGGAGCCTGCGGAGTCCAAATCATTTGTCCGCGCCATGGAGATAACCCCACGCGTGTGATTAAGGTGGTTTTTATGACCATTGGATGTAAATTCTCCTTTGATCGCATAACCTGGGCCGCCCGAACCATCGCCGTTTGGATCACCACCTTGAATCATAAAGCCTGGGATAACACGGTGAAAGTTCAAACCGTCATAGAAACCTTTATTCGCCAATGAGATAAAATTGTTCACCGTATTTGGTGCAATCTCCGGATAGAGCTCGATGACGATTTTCTGACCATCTGACATTTCAATTGTGGCTACAGGATTGGGACCAGTAGGCTCCACTGGAGCCGGTGTTTCCGTCGCGCTGCTTGCAGGGCGCCCACAACCACTAATGACGATAAGCAACATCGCTAGAACCAGCGACACAGCTGTTGTTTTTTTCCACCGAAAAGACATGAGAACGTTCCCCCTTGCATCTCTGCATAATATATTTAGTCAGAATTATTTTCGGATAATCCCTCAACTATCATACCGTTTTTGCGGACAAGATGGCAATGCAAGGCAGGATATTATGGGCGATAAGGGATGGTGTAAATGCTTACAGAGGTGTAAAATAAGGAAAATGCTTCCGCAGTCAGGGACGTACGGGTCTGTTCCGTCCGCTCCAATACACGGCAGTCCCGGCGTCAGTAACGGAAAGGGCGTGCGGGTATATGGACTTCTCGTGGAAGCGTAATCTGGTGATTTTGTGGATTGGTGTGTTTTTTTGCAGCACCGCTTATTCGATCTCCATCCCATTTCTGCCTTTGTTTCTGAGTGGCGATCTGGGCGTTCGTGATCACCTGGAGTTCTGGTCAGGGCTTGCCTTTGGCATCACGTTTCTGGCAAGTGCGCTGGTGTCTCCCTTCTGGGGATCACTGGCTGACAAATACGGGCGCAAGCCAATGCTGATCCGGTCGGGATACAGCCTTGCGGTTTTGTATTTGATCAATTATTTTGTGCAGGACCCGTATTCATTAATCGTGGTTCGTTTGTTTCAGGGATTGCTCGCGGGGTTTGTTCCGGCGGCGATTGCACTGGTTGGTACCAACACACCGGAAGAGAAGACAGGGTATGCTCTCGGTATCATGTCTACAGCCGGAGCAACAGGAGGTATAATCGGCCCATTAATTGGTGGGGTGGTAAGCCACTATTATGGCAACCGGAATGCATTTTTATTTTCCAGCATCGTAGTATTGGTCTCGGCGTTGATCGCAACCTTCTGGGTCAAAGAAGAGAACTTCAACCGGAACAAGGCACGTTCTCATGTGATGGATGACATCCGTGAAGCCAGGGCCAATAAATTATTTATTACGGTGCTTGGCATGATGGGCATATGTACCTTCTCCGTGATGATTCTGGAGCCGTTATTGACGGTATACGTGATGGAAATGGGCATTCAGCCCGATCGTGCTTCTCTCAGCTCGGGCATTATTTTCTCTGCGGTTGGTGTGGCTACGGTTATTATGGCACCGCGCTGGGGTAAGATCGGTTCGCGAATCGGTTATGGCAAAGTTCTGATCATTGGCCTCGTTGGTGGGGCGATTGGTAACCTGCTGCAGTTTTTCACTACAGGTTATATTGGATTCGGCATCTTGCGTTTTGTGTATGGATTGTTCTTTGCTGCGGTGTTCCCGGCGATTAATGCAATGATTGTGCAAGTGACAGAACCTGGCTTCCGGGGAAGAGCATTCAGCCTGAATCAGTCGGCTTCCCAGATCGGTACGATGGCGGGGCCGATAATCGGTGGTGTTCTGGGTGGCTGGTTGCCGATTCGTTGGATTTTTATCATCAATGGAGTGGCGCTGCTGATTACCGCCATTGTGGCGAAATGGTCCCGACTGGAGGAGAAGTTGCCGGGAGCGGGCAAACCTTTGGCGAAGTAATCAAAAAATGTTAAAACGTGAAATGGCTAATTGGATAGCAGAGAGAGGGATGGCACCGTACGAAGACGGTAGCCATCTCTTTTTCAGGATAAAGTCATTGTTATTACGAAATTAAAACAAAAAGAAACCTTTTGGGCAAGAGGCTTCCTATATTCTTAATGAATCTGTAATGCGTTCCTATTCATCCAAGGATGAATCTTTTCGTGGACCTTCAACGCCTTCAACGTTCTCCTTCGGAACGGCATGTTCAACAGCATCAAGCTGATCCTCATTTGCTAGGGCTTCGGGAAAGGAATCTTCCGTGAACAATCCAAAATTCGGATCAATATCCCGCTCGGTTACCAGATTATCGGGCTCATGTACTTGTCGCTTGTGATTATCCTTCATCGTGTCTGCACCTCCTAATTCAGGCTGTGACAAGAGGATTAGCGCCGTGGTGGAATATCGTTCTCCGGTTTCGCATCTGCCCCAGCGCCGTTTAGCAGGTCCGTCCCGTGAAGAGCGTTGGGGTCGGGTGCCGCAGGATCAACCGGACTATTCGGTTGAATAAGATCAGCATCAGGTACGGATTCGAGTGCAGGCTCCGCTGTCCGTGACTCCAATTCCGGTTCTTCCGTAGCCGCTACAAGGGGCGGATACACTGTATTATCAGTATCGATACGTTTTCCCGTAACTTCATCAAAAGTGTCTATGTCACCTTCAGGGACTTCGGTTTCCAGTGGAATATCACGGGACCTCTGATAACGGTCGTAGTAACGTTCACTCTCTTCATTGCTAATCGGTCTGTCTGACATAAGTAGCACTCCCTCTCAGTGGATTATATTTATTGGTTGTTTTTTTTGATTGTGCAGTTATCTTGAAAAGAAAGGTTCTTATTTCGTAGTTACCCAAAGGGCTAACGTTGTAATCTCGCACCCATTATGATTCCCTTGTGTTCCCAAAATATAAATATAAGCTGAAAGTGAATAATGTACGGATTACAGATTCAACGTATATGCTTTAAAATTTAGGAAATACATATTTGACCAGAAAGTACAGAAATCCAAAGAAAATAATGATATAAGCCGCATACTTGATAAACGTGGAAGCGACCATACTTGAATCCGATTTGTGTTGGACATCCTTATGTTCTACCTCTACCGTTCTGTGTGGCTCATTCATTTGAATCACTCCTCATTGGTAAGTGTTTGCTTTGAGGAACATTACACCCGGAAGGGACGATTGAATCGCAGAGATCAGTTTTACAGCTTTTCATCTTTGGCCTATGATATGATGAAACATGGATATATGAGGGAGGGATTCCAATTGGATTGGTTTACGCTGGGGAATATGATCACTCTAATCCGAATCGGGCAAAAAGCGTCTACGCCCGGGTTTTCCCGTACCGTTATTCGTCGTCCGGACGGGCTGTTCTGGGTAGGCGGGATATGGTCAGGACAGATTGTCCAGTTGCGGGACTATCTTTTCTCGGATATATGGACGATCTATGACGATGAGGAAACAGAGCAGTGGTTGGAATATCGTACGAAGATTGAACAGAAAGAGCGCGAAATGATTGAGAACCAGTTCGAAGATCTGCGCGGATAATGGAGAAAACACTCGGAATCTATCAAATAAATGGAAATAAAACTATAAATCTACTAAAATGTGAATTTTCATTTTCCTACAAGAAGGTGACACGTCAAACTGTGGCGAATGATAAATGAGAGAACTTGGGGATAGAGAAAATAAGAACTTTGAGGTGCTGTGAATGAAAAATGTGCCCAAAGCTATCATCATCTTATGGATAAGTATGTTGAATATTCTCTGCTTGCCGCATGATTTCGTCTCAGCGACTGCAGGAGAAGTTGACAAACCTGTATCCATTACGGGATGGGAAGTAAAATGGGGGAACGTACACGATCAGGGATTCATCAGTGAGGTTCAAGGTACGGAGGAGATCTGGGAGAAGCAAGGTTCTGAAAAGCTGGAATACAGCAGCGTAGAAGCTCCTTCGGGTTCCATGTGGACTCGTGTGACCATTCCTAAAATAAACGAAGATAGCTCAGCAATCCGTTTTGAGAATATTAAAGGGAACCACATTGTAATCTACTTGGACGATCGTAGGGTATATGAGAATTATCATTACAATTATGATAACAACGCTGTGTTGTTACCCTTATCAAGTGAGAATTCAGGTGGAAAACTTTACGTATGGTCAGAGAATGAAAAAGGCAGACTTGGCATCTACGGAACGGTTCAGGTTGGGCCTTATGCTACATTACAGGAAAAGTACATTCACAATGGACTGCTTGATGTGATATTGGGAGCGACCTTTGTGTTCACGGCTCTAACGATGCTGAGTTGCACTTTTTTCCTGGGCAAATTCCATAAAGGGTTGTGGATTTCGCTATGTATCGTGATGGGTTCAATCGGAACGATGATTATCACCTATTCACAGTTTTTATATACGTTCTACCAGGTTTACGGTAATCTGTATTCCGTATTGTTTGACCTGGCTATGCTGATGGGCATGCCTGCACTCTGTTATTTTTTTGAACAAATTATCGGACCAGGTCGTTATGGCATCTTTACCAAACTAAGAAAATTCCAATTCATCTATTCTGTAGTTGCTGTGGCTGCTCTGATGATTGATTTTATTTCAGGCGGTCAATGGGACATGCTCTATAGTTTGTTGGTTCAGAACGTGATTGGATTCGTTCTCGTAATCCTGTTGAGCATCTTAATGATCGGCACCATCTCCAAAGCGCTTCAACGGAGCCGGGAAGCTCTTTTGCTTGCTACGGGATTCGGCACATTTGCCTTAATCAGTGTTGCTGAACTACTGTGGTATTACCAGCGTAATGGAACATATCATCTGATATGGTGGAAATGGTCCATGGTTGCTTTTATTATCTCACTTATTGCCATACTGGGAAGCCGATTTGCTGAAAAACATACCAAAGTGCTTGAATACTCGAAAGAGTTGGAATTGTTCAATAATGAATTGCAACGATCCGAGAAAATGGAAATCATTAGCGAACTGGCGGCGTCGGTTGCTCATGAGGTTCGTAATCCGTTGCAGGTGACACGAGGATTCCTTCAGCTCATGACAGAGCAGGAAGACAACAAAAACAAGGGATATGTGCGGATTGCTTTGGAGGAGCTTGATCGGGCTTCCGGCATTATTACCGACTTCCTAACGTTTGCCAAACCGGAGTTCGATCATATTGTCTCTCTCAATATCGCGGATGAATTTAATCATATTGAAGGCATTCTTGTACCGATGGCTAATCTGGAAGGCGGTAAAATAACAACTGACATTCCGCCAGATCTATGGATTAGAGGGAACTCTTCCAAGTTCAAACAGGCTTTTATTAATATTATTAAGAATAGTATAGAAGCGCTGCAAGGACAGGGTCAGATTGATATTTGGGCCTATGCTCAGGATGGGGTTATCAAGGTACATGTTAGGGATAATGGTGAGGGCATGGATGAGGAAGCGCTGGTCCGGCTTGGGGAGCCTTATTTCTCGAACAAAATTAAGGGGACAGGCCTTGGCATGATGGTGACCTTCCGAATCGTTGAAGCCATGCATGGGCAGATCAGTTTTACAAGCACAAAAGGGGTAGGAACAGAAGCCGTTGTATCTTTTGCCGCGTTCGTCGAATGACGAGCGGTAGAAGTGTACGATGGCTTTTTTGTTCGCTACCCCTTGTGCCGTTCAATTACATATTCAATCTAATCCGTTTAGCTTCTCCACGGTCCGCAATTTACGTCATAATCCACTTTGGCTGGATTGGGAGGAATTACGAGAACGTAGTCGTTCTGTTGTTCTTCAACGGTACGGACTTGAATGTGTTCAGGAATATCAATGCCAAATGCTTCGCGAAGCGCTTGCTTTGGGTTGGAGTGCAGTTGTTGTCTGAAGTGCTCATCGGTCCAGGCCTTTTCAATAATATCCTCGTGCAACGTTTTCTCTGATACCATCATCGTCAACATTCCCTTCATATTTAAAATTCAACTGTACCAGCTCTTCTTTTGTGGTTAGGACAAATGTTGTTTCTCGCTGATCCAGTAATGAAACCCGCCTTGAAGAAGCACTTTTTTGTGTTGTTCAATGTCCTGAACAGTTTGTCCCAGAATGCCGCATAAGTAAGAATTAAACGCTTCGAGATGCGAAATTCCCGAGTTAGAAGATGTTAGTCTGATGTTATATTGCTGAGCAATGTCTACATAGGAGTTCATCAATTGAGTATTGTATACATTATCATGTACACATTCGCTTACAGGATGAGCCGGGTAATTATGTTCCAGTGCTGCGGATATGTGGGAGAGGAAGCTGTTGTAATTTCCATGCACAGCATCTTGTTTGGTGTCTGTGAAGTCATCTGTCATCTGGAGAGTCATCAGTGCAATGTTGACGGCAGAACATACCGGAGTGATACGATGCTCCTGTTCCAAAAGAAGCAGTGAGCCAGCAGCTCCAAGCAGAAGTGGGGCAGCTTTTTGGGCGATTAATAGCGGGCTTCTCTTGAAATAATCGATGGAGTTCTCACCGGTGACGCTCATGGCCCAATCCTCCACATACTGTCTGAAATACGTCCAGAACGGGGAAGAAAGGCTGAATAGCTCTGAATAGGCACAGATCGCATCCACGTAGTAAAGATTACCCAGTGATAATTTCAGTGTCACATCTTCTGGCTGTTCGTCCATAACTTCATCCTGATTCAGAAAATATAGCATATGCAGGAGACAAGCAGTACTCAGTTTGTGTGCCTTCTCTGGAGGTAGACCATCCGAGAGTTGCATCCACAATGGAATAATGTAGCCAATGTAACTGTGACCCGAATCTCGTAACAAAGGATTGACCAAATGAAGTTGTTCTAGTGCATGTTCTGACATTGGTTCAGGATATTTCTGTACCAGCTGCTCTGCTGCAGCGAACACCACCTCCACATCGGATCTAAACGGATCAAACCATTCTCTCCGCATCGTTTGGTTACGCCCTTCCCAAAATAAAGTAATAAGGACTATTCGACTAGATCATGAAGTTACTTCCAGTATACCGGAAATGAATTGAAAAAAATAGGAGGTTTTGTGATGAATTGTGAAAAAAACAATGACATTTTGTATTTTTATGGCATAAAAAAGCGGAAGTTAGGCTCAAACTAAGAGAGCACAGGATTTTGACATATGAAAGGAAGAAGAGAAATGAAATACAGATGGAAAAAATGGATGGCAGCCGGACTGGCAGCCGTATTTATAACAGCATCAACCGGCTATACGGCATCCGCTGATCCAAATGGATCTGTTGAGGATCATGTGGCGACACCATCTTCCTCCTCAAACCAGACCAAGCCATGCATGCAAGCAGGTCATGGCCTGTTTATGATTGGAGAAACCGCGGACCTGCTCGGTATTGGGCTCCGTGATTTAAAGGAACAGATGGAGCTTGGCAAAACGTTGACTCAGATTGCCAAGGAGCGCAAGGGACTTAGTGAAAATCAATTGTTGGAGAAGCTGAAGCCCTCGCTCTCTCAGCGATTGGATAAAGCAGCCGAAGAAGGCTGTCTCACGAAAGAGCAGGCAGCAGCAGCCAAAGCAGGAATGGATACCAAGCTGAAGAAGGTAATTAACACACCACTGCGGGAATTAAGACGTGAGTTCGCTCACCACGGCAACAGACGTCCGATGATGGACAAGGGGGCTATTGCACGCTTTATCGGCATCACCCCGGAGCAGCTCCATCAGCAGCTTCAAAGCGGGAAATCACTGGCTGAGATTGCTCAGGCAAAAGGCATCAGTGAAACGCAACTGGTAGACAAGCTGAAGGAGCAGTTGACGGGTGACCTGAAAAGGTTCGTTAATCAGAAGGGCAATGCACATCAAGCTCCTGGTCCTCACGAACCTGTACCCGGTCGATCCGCTTCAACAGAAGTGAAGTGACAAAGAGCGTCTTCCACGAAGGGAGACGCTTTTTCTATATTCGACTAGAATTAGCTGGTTTCCGGACTGCGGTTTGCGCTAGCTGACGGATTGCGCTCCGGTGAACTTGTTCTGCTCGCAGAAATAGTATCATGCAAACGGGGACTTAGGCGTTTCTTCCGTTGTAATCCTATGGTGAAGCGTGAACCAGGAAGTTGGGAAAGTCCCCAACTGATTGCAAGGGACGTTGCTACGGTAACAAGAAACGAAAGCAATGTTATCGGTAGATGCCATCCGGTTAGTGTAAGTGGCCGGGTAATATACGCAATGCAATAGATAACCAGTGCATGAACCAGATAGCCACCAAAGGAATATCGGCCAATCCACGTCAGGAGACGCTGAAATGGTGTATCTTTGCCTCGCAGCAGTACAAGGAACCCATAGAACATGAACATCTGAGCCATGATGATGATGAATGTCGTGGGCTTCAGATAGGTTGAGATATTCAGATTAACGACATCGCTTGATCCCCGCAGCACATCATATCCAAGCCAGATGTACATGCCGATAAACAGACAGACCATCCAGGGCAATACCTTTGCAGTCCAACTTCTCCAACTATCCACTGACCAGGCACAGACTGCCCCCAGCAAAAAGTAAAACCAGTACATAACCCATGAATAAGAGCGATATTGCAGCAAACCCGACCAGGGTTGGGGTAAGGAAGCTGTCCACCCGCCCATATCGTAGTAGGACCATTTCATAAGTAAAGTGTATAATGCCATCCCAATGAGAATCAGCGTGATGACGGATTGCATCGGGGTGAAGCGTGTACCTTTTTCAATACGTTTCTGAATGAACTTGGCTCCCGCAAGAAACAGGGGAAACAGAATATAGAACTGAAACACCATAATCACAAACCACAGATGATATCCCGTCTGGGGGAGGAATAGTTCACGAACAAAACTCCGGAAGTCTGGCATACCCGAAATCCAGAACTCAGGGGTGAATATCCGGACAAATAACCAATAGATGAACGTCCATACCACAAAGGGCACATAGATATCTCCAAACCGCTTACGGATAAAACGGGGGTAATCCGGTTTGGTGTGACTATGATGATAGAACAGCATTACACCGGACAGAAAGACAAATGTCGGCGTACCAAAACGAGTCAGATGATAAATCATGGTCAGCATGATGGAATCGGGTTGTTCAATATCGGCGCGATATATATATTCTGCGATGTTATGCTGCATCACAATGGCGAGAAATGCAAGGCCGCGCAGTTGAGTCCATTCCACGATTCGCGGTTTATTCACGTGTATTCCTCCTTCGTGTAACCGGAATTCATCATTTAAGGGTACCTGTTGAACATTAAGGCTGCATTAAATGGGGAAAATAGGTACAAAAAAAAGATGGCGGCAGCCATCTTTTTAATCGGAGCATCATTGCGATACCTGCCTCATTTTGTTTCCATTCCATTTAGTTTAAGTCTGGTACTTTTGTTGATTCATCCTCTGAGGATTTCGCATCTTCCTCAAACAAATTCTGAATGTATGCTTGGAGTTTCGGTTTATTCACACCGAGTACTTGGGCAGAACCTGCAAGTTCATTGGTAAGCAACTTGTTAGGAGGGATCTGCTGTTTATCGATTTCATTTACGTTAATATCGAATCCGAGCGAAGCTAATTTTAACATCTGTGTTGGACTGAGGTCTGTCTCGATATATGGAGCGACAGCTTCCAATATTTCAGGAATCTTGAAGAGTGACGTAGTGCTTTGCATCTTCTTAGCCAGCTCAGTCATGAAAATCCGCTGCCGCTCGGTACGCGTAAAGTCTGATGTGGCATCATGCCGGAATCGCACATATTGGAGGGCGGTCTTACCGTCCATGTGCTGAAGTCCTTTTTTGAGATCAATATCGTACATATGTTTATCTGCTTTGCTGGTATAATACATGTCTTTCTCCACATCAATATCGATCCCGTCGACAGCATCAACCAGCGCCATGAATCCGATAAAATCGGTATACACGTAGTGCTGGATAGGGATGCCGAGCAAGTCACCGACCGTTTGTTTGGTTAATTCCGCTCCGCCGTAGGAGAAGGCCGCGTTGAGTCTGCTCTTTCCGTGTCCCGGAATATCAACATATGTATCACGCAGAACAGAGAAGAGATGGGCTTTCTTGGATACCGGATCAATGGAAGCGACCATGACCGAATCTGAACGGCCAGCATCATCTCCCCTGGTGTCACCTCCAAGCAGCAAAATGTTAACTCGTTCCTTCCCTTCCCATTTAGGAATAGGGGTGGTTGGATTGTCCGTATTTTGGTTTGTTTCAGAAGTGGAAGTCTCGGAAGCGGTTGAGATGCTATTGGCAAAATGAACGATCGAGTATCCGTAATATACAATGACACCGGTTATGGCAAGTGCCAGGGTTAGGGATGTCCCCCATAACCATTTCTTAAGCATAATCTTCACCTTTCTATGAATGAACTATTATGTAACCCAAACTAGTTTAACAAAAAGTAAGAGAAATGTCCTCTTTGATTTCGAAAGTTCGGTTACCAGGCGACATATTTGACAAATAGTTAGTGTATATTTATTATGTAAAAAATAATCGTGATTTGTGTAATGGAGGTATTAAACGACTGTTATGAATCAATCTGTATTTAATTGGATCAACCAGTTTGCAGACCGAATTCCGTTTCTGGACTGGTTTATGATTACATCAGCTGAATATGCGGTTTGGGTTATGATAGGGCTTCTTGTGATTGTGTGGTTTCTTGGCAATCCGTCGAAGCAACGAATTGTGTTTTATGCGTGTGTAGCTTCGATTGTAGCACTTGTTTTGACAAAATGGGGAATTTCACCTGTGGTAGGTCATCCAAGGCCGTTCATGGAAGGCACGGTGCATCAACTGGTTCCTCATGTACCAGATCCATCATTTCCAAGTAAACATGCTTCCTTTGTATTCGCGCTCGCTGCAGCTTCGTTTTTTATCGGGCGTCGCTTCGGTATGTGGATGCTGTTGCTTGCTGTGCTGACAGGAGTGTCGCGTGTCTATGTAGGTGTACATTATCCTGGAGATATTCTGGGCGGATTCATTCTAGGTAGCCTGGTCAGTGTGATCTTGATCGCTACGCGTAATTATACCAAGTCGATTCCCGATTTCTTCATTAACATTCATCGGCGGATTTTCCGTTAGAAACAGTTGAATATAATAGGGATCAGAAGAGAAGTATCGGATACGAGAGCCTTAAGTTTTTGGTGAGCCAAAGACTTAAGGCTTTTTTGTGTTTATTTCGAAGTTAACTGAAATTTACAAAAATTGAATTCCGATATCTACAATTCATGACGATACGTGTCGATATACTATAAATATGTACTAGTTGAGGAGTGGGGAACATGAAAGATACGCGGGGAAACGTGAAGGGGAAATTGAGATTAACAATTCGAATGAAATTACTAACTGGATTTCTAATGGTAGTGGCTTTACTGGCTTTTGTAAGCATTTATGCGTTAACCCAAATTCATGATATGTCCAAAAAGGCCGATGAAATCGATAAGATGTGGATGCCCAGTGTGAGCCTGCTTGGTATGATGAATGGTGATATTTCGGACGTCGAGCGGCTTGCTCTTGCCGTAATTGTCGAAACAAATCCAACTGAAATCACCAAGATGAATGAAGTGTTGGAACAGCTCCAAGCCAAGATTGCGATTGAGCGCAAGGAACTGGTTTCACTCATCTCAGACAATACCGAAGCAGTGGCAATGTACAATACATTTAGCACGAACTATGAGGCGTATTTGGCGAAAATGCCGGAATTTATGAAATTGGGCATGGCTAACAATTACGAAGAAGCCAGCAGATTGCATTCAGAGGCCTATCCGTTATGGTATACAGCGAATGATACCATTGCCCAATTAATCACGATGGGGAACTCACTGTCGGATGCAGCAACGAATACATCGGTTGAGTCTGCTGAACAAGCATTTAATATTATATTGGGAGTCACTATTGTTGCTTTCCTGGTGGCCATGTTTATTGCCTTCTTCATTGCAAGCATCATCTCGCGTCCAATTCAGAAGATGAATGCAGCAGCGATGTTGATTGCAGGTGGGGATCTGACGAGTGAGAAGATCGTGCTCAAGAACAAGGATGAGCTGGGAACGCTGGCCGATTCCTTCAATGTGATGACAGGCAACCTGCGGGAGATGATTCAATCCGTGTCGATGACATCCGAACAGGTAGCCGCTTCCTCCGAAGAACTTCTCGCGAGTGCTGAGCAGAATACAAGGGCATCGGAACAGATTTCCGAAACGGTTGAGGAATTGGCCGTCGGTACATCGGATCAAGTAGATATGGTGAAACGTTCTTCGCAGGCGATGAGTGAAATGGCTCTTGGTTCGGAACAGATTGCTGAGCTTGCTCAAAGTGTATCCGTATCTGCCGTTGATGCAGCGAATCAGTCTGCCGAAGGAAATATGATTATTCAGCAGGCTGTTGAACAGATGGGATCTGTTCGCAATTCCATTGCATCACTGACAGAACTGGTTACAGGGCTGGGAGAACGTTCCGCAGAGATTGGTACCATTACCGAGGTTATTAATAATATTGCCCGTCAAACCAACCTTCTTGCATTAAATGCAGCGATTGAAGCGGCACGCGCAGGTGAGCACGGACGTGGTTTCGCAGTCGTAGCTGGAGAAGTGCGGAAGCTCGCAGAGGAGTCTTCTACATCCGCACAACGGATTACGGATCTTGTCCAATTGATTCAGAAGGATACAGATCATGCCGTGCAGGCTGTGAAAGTGAACAGCAATGAAACGGAAGCCGGAATTGAGATTGTAACAGCCGCGGGACAAGCATTTGAACAAATTTCGAATGTAGTGAACAAGGTTGCTGGTGAAATCCAGGAAGTATCGGCAGGTTCCGAGGAAATGTCAGCAAGTACGAATGAAGTTGTAGGGTATGTGGATCAGATCTCTAACATTGCGGGAGAAGCAGCAGGCGGGGTACATAATGTATCTGCCGCAACCCAGCAGCAGCTGGCTTCGATGGAAGAGATTGCTTCGTCAGCAGGCTCTTTGTCCAAAATGGCTGAAGAGTTGCAGGAGCAAATCAACAAATTCAGAGTGTAAACGATCCAAAAGTAGGGTGTTCAGACTGGATAATGGCATGGTCATAGTTCAGTCTGTAACACGGCTTATCCGAGACATCTGGACTGTTTCTCATATTGCGTTCAAGCGATATGAGGGGCAGTCTTTTTTGTCATATCTCTACCCAAACATGTCACAACAATGTTATTTCAGAAGTCACCAGCGCTGATATTGCAACTGGAGCAAAAGGATATAATGGTAATTAATGGTGGAAATACATGGAGTCACACCATAGAAAGGAGCGGGTCATTACATCAGTGTAATTGGAAAATTACGAGACGACTATTGCAAAAGGAGATGAATGGTTGAAGATGAAGGGAAGCTGGTGGAGACGAATCGCTATCCTCGCGTTATCGGTAGGGCTACTGGCAGGAAGTACATCCATACAGGCATGGAGTGGTAAGGCAGATGCGGCTGCCGGAAATCATAACTATGCGGAGGCATTACAAAAGGCGGTTTATTTCTATGAAACACAGCGTTCAGGGAATTTGCCCGAAGACAATCGGGTGGAATGGCGTGGTGATTCCGGATTAAATGACGGAGCGGATGTTGGGGTTGATTTGACCGGAGGGTGGTACGATGCTGGAGATCATGTGAAATTTGGTCTGCCCATGGCTTATTCGGCTACGATGTTAGCTTGGTCTGTTGTGGAATACCGCGAGGGATACGAGCAGGCAGGGCAACTGGAGGAGATTAAGGATAACTTGAGATGGGCCACAGACTATTTTGTGAAAGCGCATACGAAACCAAATGAATTATGGGGACAGGTCGGAGCGGGCAATACAGACCATGCCTGGTGGGGGCCTGCTGAAGTGATGCAGATGAACCGTCCTGCTTATAAGATCGATGCATCCTGTCCGGGAAGTGAACTTGCGGGAGAAACTGCAGCGGCACTCGCTTCTTCATCCATTGTGTTTCGGGACAGTGACCCGGCTTATGCCAACAAACTACTTCAACATGCCAAGGAACTGTACAGCTTCGCGGATACGTATCGAGGCAAATATTCGGATTGCATTACAAATGCCCAATCGTTCTACAATTCATGGACAGGTTACTATGATGAACTCGCCTGGGCTGCAACATGGTTATATATGGCGACAAATGATAGCGCTTACTTGTCCAAGGCGATTGCTACAGCGAATCTGTGGCAGGCAGATGGACAGAACGGGAACTGGGCCTATACTTGGACCCAAGGCTGGGATGACAAACACTACGGAGCCCAGATTCTGCTGGCTCGCATTACGTCGAGTCTGAACATGCCAGAAGCGACGCGGTTCATTCAATCCACAGAGCGCAATCTGGATTATTGGTCTGTAGGCACGAATGGACAAAGAATCAAGTATACACCGGGCGGGCTTGCCTGGCTTGATACATGGGGATCGCTCCGATATTCAGCAAATGCATCTTTTATTGCTTTTGTATACTCCGACTGGGTCAGTGATCCGGTGAAGAAAGCAAGGTATCAGGACTTTGCCGTCTCTCAAATGAACTACATTCTGGGGGATAATCCTCGCCAGAGCAGTTATGTGGTCGGTTATGGTCAGAATCCGCCTAAGCATCCTCATCACCGGACCTCTCACAGTTCATGGACGAACAATGAAAATACACCTTCAGAGCACCGTCACACGTTGTACGGAGCGATGGTTGGTGGACCGGATGCAACGGATGCCTATACCGATTCCATTGGCGACTATGTCAGCAATGAGGTGGCAACCGATTACAATGCAGGCTTTACAGGCGCGTTAGCCAAGATGAATCTGTTATTCGGCCAGAATGATCAGCCCATCGCGAATTTTCCGGCTCCGGAAGTGAAGACAGATGAGTTCTTTGTCGAAGCTGCCGTGAAGGCATCCGGTCCCAATTACACGGAAATCAAGGCTCAACTAAATAATCGTTCCGGCTGGCCTGCGCGGATGGGGGATAAGTTATCTTTTCGCTATTTTCTGGATCTAAGTGAAGTTTACGCTGCAGGATATACCGTATCTGATGTCAAGGTTACAACCGCATACGCCGAGGGTGCTACCGTATCCCAACCGGTTGTGGTTGATGTAGCGAAACGAATCTATGCTGTTACGGCGGACTTTACTGGAACCAAGATATATCCAGGCGGGGAAGGACATTATCGCAAAGAGGTCCAGTTCCGCATTACCGGCCCGCAAGGCGCCTGGAATGCGAATAATGATCATTCATTCCAGGGCTTGGGCACAGGTAATGTGGCGAAGAGCGTATATCTACCAGTCTACGATGCGGGAATACGGATATACGGTCAGGAACCTGGTGTTACACCGGTTGTCACTCCTGTTGCACCTTCTGGCGTGCAGGCTATATCAGGGAATGCTCAGGTCATCCTGAACTGGGTAGCATCACCTGGGGCAGAATCGTACACCGTGAAGCGTGCCGAGGTGAATGGGGGTCCATATACTTCTGTAGCGACAGATGTACATGGATTGACATACACGAATACGGGGCTTACGAACGGAAAGACCTATTATTATGTGGTGACGGCTGTTAATTCAGCCGGAGAATCGCCCGGGTCTGCACAAGCCTCTGCCACGCCGCAAGCTGGAACATCGTTGCCTGGCGAACTGACGTTAAGCGGTACGGCTGGCAACGCCCAGTCGATTCTGACCTGGACGGCAGCAACGGGAGCAGTGACTTATAAGGTACAGCGCTCCGTTGTGGGCGGCGCATATGCCGATGTGGCAACTGGATTGGCAGTGTTGAATTACATCGATGCAACAGCGGTAAATGGAACGACGTACAGTTATCGAATCGCCGCCGTGAATGCGAGCGGACAGACGTTGTCCAATATCGTGACGGTGACACCGAGTGCGCCTCCGGTAACGACGGGGACGCTTGAGGTGCAGTATCGTAATGGAGGGTCAGGTGCTTCCGGCAATGCGGTGACTCCGCAGTTTAATCTAAAAAACACAGGCACTCAGGCGATTGATCTGAGTACCGTGAAGCTCCGGTATTATTTTACCAAGGACGGTGCAGGGGATCTGACCTTCTGGTGTGATTATGCTCAGATCGGCACGGCTAATATTGAAGGCAAATTTGTCACGCTGACTCCGACAACGGGCACAGCGGATACGTATCTGGAGATCAGCTTCAAATCCGGGGCTGGCAGTCTGGCTGCTGGAGCGGAGACGGGTGTGATTCAGGGGCGCTTTTCCAAGAACAATTGGAGCAATTTCGATCAGAGCAACGACTATTCCTATGATGCAACCAAGACTGCTTTTACCGCATGGAATCAAGTAACTGGGTTTCAGGGAGGTACGAAAGTCTGGGGCATTGAGCCGTAACCTAACAGGGAGTTCAACAGCATGGGCAGACCCACGGTAATTCTAATTGAATTTCACCATTCCAGGGAGGTATATACATGTTGAAATCAGCTGCGAAAAAAAGTTTGTCTGCCATGCTAGCAGGGACCGTTATGCTGACCGGGTACACCGGTTTGTGGGCAGGTCCCCAAACGGTTTATGCCGAAGAGCAGAACATTGATGCTCAGGCGGACGGAATAAATGAAGCTCGATTTTTGCAATTGTATGATCAGCTGAAAGATCCGGCGAACGGTTATTTTTCTCCAGAGGGCATTCCCTATCATTCCATTGAAACGCTGATGAGCGAGGCACCGGATTATGGGCACATGACGACATCCGAGGCATACAGTTACTGGCTCTGGCTGGAAACAATGTACGGTCACTATACGGGTGATTGGTCCAAACTGGAAGCCGCTTGGGACAGCATGGAGAAATACATCATCCCAGTCAATGAAGGTGACGGCAAGGAAGAGCAGCCTACGATGAGTTATTACAATCCGAACAGCCCGGCCACCTATGCAGCGGAAAAACCTTATCCGGATCAATATCCTTCTGCCATTAATGGTCAATATGCTGCCGGAAAAGACCCACTTGATGCCGAGTTGAAAGCTTCCTACGGCAACAATCAGACATACCTGATGCATTGGCTGCTGGATGTGGATAATTGGTACGGCTATGGTAACCTGCTGAATCCGAATCATACGGCAGCTTACGTGAATACATTCCAGCGTGGGGAGCAGGAGTCTGTGTGGGAGGCCATCCCTCATCCATCCCAGGACAATAAAACGTTTGGCAAAACGGGCGAAGGTTTCATGAGCCTGTTCACCAAGGAGACCCAGGTGCCGGCAGCCCAGTGGCGTTATACCAACGCAACGGATGCTGATGCACGTGCGGTGCAGGTATTGTATTGGGCGAAGGAGATGGGCTATACCAATACAGCGTATCTGGACAAAGCGAAGAAGATGGGTGACTATCTGCGCTATGGGATGCACGACAAGTACTTCCAGAAGATCGGAAGTGCCAAGAACGGTACACCTACTGCCGGTACAGGAAAAGACTCTAATATGTATCTGATGGCATGGTATACCTCATGGGGCGGCGGCCTTGGCGAGGGTGGGAACTGGGCTTGGCGGATTGGAGCCAGTCATACGCACCAGGCTTACCAGAATCCGGTGGCAGCGTATGCCTTGTCTGATCCGGCAGGTGGCCTGATTCCAAAATCGACAACTGCCAAGGCAGATTGGAATGCATCGCTGAAGCGCCAATTGGAGTTCTACACCTGGTTACAGTCTCACGAAGGGGCAATTGGCGGTGGAGCGACGAACAGTTTTGATGGCTCTTACAAAGCTTATCCTGCTGGAACCAGTACGTTCTATGACATGGCTTATCAGGAAGCTCCTGTATATCGGGACCCCGACTCCAATACGTGGTTTGGTTTCCAGGCTTGGTCGCTGGAGCGTGTAGCTGAGATGTATTACATTCTTGCCGAGAGCGGGGACCTCAGCTCTGAGAACTTCCAGATGGCCAAAAAAGTCATTACCAAGTGGATTGACTGGTCCAAGGATTATGTGTTTGTGGATGAACGTCCAGTTACAGATGCTGAAGGATATTATTTGAATGCGGCAGGTCAGCGTATTCTTGGTGGTACCAATGCACAGGTTGCAACTTCACCTGCACCAGGCGAATTTTGGATACCAGGCAGCCAGGAATGGCAGGGGCAACCGGATAAATGGAATGGGTTCAGTTCCTTTACGAACAATCCTAATTTCCATGTGGTAACCAAAGATCCTGCTCAGGACACAGGCGTACTGGGGAGTTATATCAAAGCCCTGACGTTCTTTGCTGCAGGGACTCAAGCCGAAGGCGGCGTACTCAGTATCAAAGGACAGGAAGCCAAAGATATGGCCGAGAAACTGCTGAATACAGCCTGGGATTACAATGATGGTGTGGGAATTGTCACCGAAGAAGTCCGTAAAGACTACTTCCGCTTCTTCGCCAAAGAGATCTACATTCCGGCAAACTGGACGGGAACCTTCGGGCAGGGGAACACGATACCGGGTACAGCCGGCGTACCTTCTGACCCGGCCAAAGGTGGTAATGGCGTATACATTGGTTACTCTGACCTGCGTCCAGCCATCAAGCAAGATCCGGCATGGGCTTATCTGGATAATCTGTACAAAACGTCTTATAATCCAACAACGAAAAAATGGGAAAATGGCGCACCAACCTTTACGTATCACCGTTTCTGGTCACAGGTGGATATGGCTACCGCGTATGGCGAATATGATCGTCTCCTTGGTAACACAGGAGGCCCAGTGGTCCAAGTGCCAGCAGCTCCGGCGGGTCTGACAGCTGCAGCAGGCAGTGAGCAGGTTGCTCTGAACTGGACCGCATCCACTGGTGCCGCTTCTTACACGGTAAAACGTGCAGAGGTGAGCGGTGGCCCGTATACTTCCGTAGCAACGGGTGTTACCGGTTCGACCTTCACAGATACAGCACTGACCAATGGAAAAACGTACTATTATGTGGTGACCGCAGTGAATACGGCGGGTGAATCTGCACCTTCTGCTCAGGCCTCTGCAACACCGCAAGCGGGAACCTCTATACCGGGAGTGTTAACCCTTACGGGAACGGCAGGCAATAATCAGGCTGTGCTGACATGGACCGCATCGACCGGAGCTGCAAGTTACAAGGTACAACGCTCGGTTGCAGGTGGAACCTACGCCGATCTGGCTACAGGTCTGACGGCGCTGACTTACACGGATGCCACGGCAGTGAACGGTACCGCATACAATTACCGAGTGGTGGCAGTAAATGCAAGCGGGCAGACCTTGTCCAACGTAGTGACGGTGACACCAACAGCGCCTCCTGTAACAACAGGTGCACTTGAAGTACAATACCGCAATGGTGGTTCAGGGACGTCAGGCAATGCGGTGACCCCGCAGTTCAATATCAAGAACACAGGCACGACAGCAGTGGATCTGAGCCAGGTGAAGGTGCGGTATTACTTTACGAAGGATAGTGCATCCGATCTGAGTTTCTGGTGTGATTACGCTCAGATTGGCAGCGCCAACGTTGAAGCTCACTTTGTGACGGTAGATCCGGCTAAAGGGACAGCGGATACGTATCTGGAGATTGGATTTAAATCCGGGGCAGGCAGTCTGGCTGCCGGAGCAGAGACGGGAATTATCCAGGGGCGCTTCTCGAAGAACAACTGGACGAATTTTGATCAGACCAACGACTATTCTTTTGATGCTTCCAAAACGGCCTTTAGCGCCTGGAACAAAGTGACCGCTTATATTAGTGGAGTCAACGCTTGGGGTATTGAGCCATAGTCGATTCATATTGAGACAGAGTACAGCCGGGGAGAGATCTCCGGCTTTTTGTAAGATGATTTTAGGATTACAGGTGCTCATAATCGGGAAATGAACCATAGTAATGTTTACCAAATATAGAATTTAAATATTAAAATATAGGTCATATGACGCATGTCCTAAGTGATGCGCGGTTTAGGCCTCTTTTCTGCGTAAAACGAAGCGTAGCAAATAGTTACAATAATTTAACCTTTGAAAAAGAAGAGATTTGCGGCAGTTTTAGCCAACTGGTGTGAGAGGTTTCCCTGATTCTTAGTGCTCAAGCCTGCCTGATCGAATACAGGACTTTGGACTGATGATCGTTATGGACAGCCCGTTTTACAATGGGGCAAGCCCGGCGAATGAGGCCAGGTTAAAATTCTGTAACATCAGGGGGAACACGACATCATGAACTGGAAAAGCAAGATCATTACTGCAAGTGTAACAGCAACGATGCTGATGGGAAGTCTGACAACAGGAGCATTAACGACACCTGCATCAGCAGCGGCAGTTGATAATTCAAAAGTTAAAGTCATCTGGGGAGTTAATTTGCGTACATCGCCATCTTCTTCCGCAAGCATTGTTCGTTTGGTGCCAAAAGGAGAGACTGTCACGGTAGTGCAAAAATCCGGATCAGGCTGGTATAAAGTTACGGACTCTGGTAATCGGACAGGATACATATCTTCTTCTTCAAAATATACACAAGCTGTGAAAGGCAACACGACAACAGGAAGTGGCAGTACTAGTGGCTCTGGTTCAGTTACAGGCAGTGCTTCGGTGGAGAAAGTGATTGCTGCCGGTATGAAATATTGGGGGACGCCTTATGAGTTTGGCGCAAGTCGTAACAGTACGGCTACGTTCGATTGTTCAAGCTTTGTCCGCCAGGCATTTATTGATGCGCTCGGAATCAAGCTTCCATCCGATTCGCGTAAACAAGGTGCTTATGTGAAAGCCAATGGTACCGTTCAGACGAATTGGAAAAATCTGAAGCGTGGTGACCTGATGTACTTTATGTCCTACAAAGGCAGCTCGGCTTCATCGTATTCTAGTGTGAACAAATCTACTGCTACGATTACCCACACGGGAATTTATCTGGGTGACGGCAAAATACTGCACACCTATTCCAACGCTGGCGGCGGTGTAACGATTAGTGATATCTCCGGCAAACATTGGGAGTACCGTTTCTTGTTTGGTGGAAGTGCACTTTAAGTTCCAGCATACTTATTAAATAATGACCATATATAGAACCTTCCATCTCTGCTCTATACGGGGTATGGAAGGTTCTTTTTGTTGTTTATTAGTCCTGGTAGTACAGACGGAACAGAATATCCTGATCGTAGTTGCCGAATCCTTGACCATATAACGTTAGCCCACCCACATGCTGCGCATCTTCCTCCACGGAGAGGCGCAATGTCCACTGATTGCGTTCCACGGGGATATCCGCAAGCGTAATTTCGGACATATGCTGTCCATCAATAAATGTGCCCTCATGGGTGATCCGCAGCACCTTGAGCATGCCGTATTGATTGACACTGTCGCTCCACCATTCCGGGGTGAACATGCCTCGTCCATTTCCGGAATCTCCAGGACTTGTCCATTCACCGAGTCGAATTCCGTTGAGCATGAAGGTAATATCCGAAGGCCAGTTTGGGTTGACCGAAGGAGCTTCTGAACCTATCTCAAGTGACAATTCAATGGCACTGATCTGTTGACCTGACAAGATATAGTTTGGAATTTTGTATTCCACGAATCCGCGTCCAAACCAGAGAATATGGGCATGCATGCGTTCGGGATCTAGAAAATAGCGTGGATCATCATACTGTCCAATGACCTGATTGGATGTAGCCAGACCACAAGTTGGATACACATCAAAATGGGTGTAATGCCCGACAGGGATTGCCACTTCATGAAGCTTGCGGATGGTGCCCGTTTCCTGTGGCATAGAGATGCCAATCCAGTCGACTGCCAGGCTGTTCATTTTGTGCGTGCCGCCATCCTTGCGAATCATTTTGGACTGAATAATGCCCACATCCTGTAGCTTGCGAACATGCATGGTTACAATTGCGCTGCTCAGGCCGAGGGATGCGGCAATGTCCTTCACGTTCATTGGGGTCTCCGCGACAAGCCTGATAATCTGCAGACGGACTTCACTCGCGAGTGCCTCGTATAGGGGCAGCCATTCTGCATCGGTATTTGCTCTGATCACATCTGTTCCTCCATTTTTGATTTATAGAATTAAGTTAAACATAAATCCAGTCAAAAGAATAACATTTTGCAAAATTCAGGTTGAAATTGGTGCCATAATAGATTTTAATATAAATATGAACGTTGATCCATAGATTATCAATTAATTTTTATATTAATCTTAGGGAGCTGAACTTCACGATGGAAAAAGCAAAAATGACGGTAGACAAGGATTTCACAATTGGCGTAGTTGATAAACGTTTATACGGTTCATTTATTGAACATCTGGGACGTGCCGTATACGGTGGAATATATGAGCCGGGTCATTCTACAGCGAATGAAGCGGGATTCCGTGGAGATGTGCTCGAGATGGTTAAGGAGCTACAGGTTCCGATTGTGCGGTATCCTGGCGGTAATTTTGTATCCGGTTACAATTGGGAGGATTCGGTTGGGCCTGTGTCTGAACGCAAACGCAGACTTGAACTAGCCTGGAGAACTATCGAGACCAATGAATTCGGGTTCAACGAATTTGTGGATTGGTCCAAACAGGCGAATTCGGAAGTGATGATGGCCGTCAACTTGGGAACAAGGGGTGTAGACGCAGCCCGCAACATCGTGGAGTACAGCAATCATCCTGAAGGTTCCTACTATAGTGATTTGCGTATTAAACATGGATACAAAGAGCCTCATGCCATCAAAACCTGGTGTCTTGGCAATGAAATGGACGGTCCGTGGCAGATTGGTCACAAAACAGCAGAAGAGTATGGACGGATTGCACTTGAAGCGGCAAAAGTGATGAAGTGGACAGATCCAACGATTGAGCTGGTCGCTTGCGGAAGTTCATCCCTGGGTATGCCATCCTTTCCGGAATGGGAAGCAACGGTGCTGGATCATACGTATGATCATGTTGAATATCTGTCGCTCCACCAGTATTACGGTAATGCTGAACAGGATACGCCAACATTCCTTGCGCGTTCCCTTGAGATGGATCGTTTTATTGAGACGGTAAAAGCGACCTGTGATTATATCAAAGCGAAGAAGCGCAGCAAGAAGACGATGTTCCTGTCCTTTGATGAATGGAATGTCTGGTACCACTCCAATGAAAGTGACAAGAAGCTGGACCCGTGGCAGATTGCTCCGCCACAGTTGGAGGACGTATACAACCATGAAGATGCACTGCTTGTGGGATGTATGCTGATCAGCATGCTGAAACATGCGGACCGAGTTAAAATGGCATGTCTGGCGCAGCTCGTCAACGTTATCGCTCCAATCATGACGGATAATGGTGGTGCTGCATGGAGACAGACGATCTTCTATCCGTTCATGCATGCTTCCGTGTTTGGACGTGGAACTGCACTTGTACCGTTGATCCAGTCTCCGAAGTATGACACCAAACAAATTACGGATGTTCCTTATCTGGAGGGCATTGCGGTGCATAACGAAGAGCAGGGTGAAGTGACTGTGTTCGCCGTGAACCGTCATCTGGAAGAATCACTGCCGCTTGAAGTGGATCTGCGCAGCTTTGGGAAGTGCCGCTTGATTGAGCATATTGTGCTGGAAAGTGATGATCTAAAAGCAGCCAATACCGCAGCACAGCCGAATCGCGTTGCTCCGCATAATCGTGGTGATGCAGAAGTGTCAGATACACTGATCACGGCAAGCCTGGCCAAAGCTTCGTGGAACGTAATTCGATTGAAAGTTCAATAATAGGTGAAATGAGACGAGGGAATCATTCTGGCTTTCACAGAGATACAGAGCACTCCGATGGCACAACTATCTTCGGATCGCTGTTTTCCTCAACTATAAACGCAAATAAAAGCTGGATGCGAACGAATCGCATCCAGCTTTTTTCGTGTTCCATGGAGAGAATTACTAGAGTATACTCCGTTTGTTAAAAGTCACTCACCGTATCAATGAACTTTATTTCAACTCAGTATCCGGTCCGAATACAAAGCTCTCGCCGTCGCGTGGAATGAGCACCTGTCCATCCAATTGTTCGGATGCCAGATAACTTGCGAGGTCCACGCGGGACATCATGCAATGGTTAATGGCATCCATATGCACAGCGATGACATGAGCATCCGGCGCATGGTGTTTCACGGCAGCTACGTCAGGCCCGTCCATCGTTATCGGATCTCCTTGCAGGAAGCGGGCACCGCCAGCATTCACCACAATTACCTCAGGTCGATATTGACGAATGGCTTCGGCGGGTTCTTCACACCAGATGGTATCCCCGGCGATATAGGAGACAGGTTCTTCGTCAGCTTCCAATACAAAACCAGACACTTTGCCCATACGTTCGCCGATTTCTCCAGTTCCGTGTTGTCCTGAGGTGCGGACAAAACGTACAGAATGATACTCATGTTTCTCATCCACGGCGGTAACGTTGGTAAATCCGGCTCCAGTGAACACGGCCTCATCTCCTGGTTGGCATAGCAGAGGTACATCCTTGCGGAGCTGCTTCGCTGCTGCTTCATCCCAGTGATCAGGGTGGGTATGCGTAACGATCACCAGATCGGGATTCACATAATCCGTTTCTGTCTCGGGTAAAGAGACTCTAGGATTGCGTAATTCATTGGGCGTGTTCAGGAAAGCGGGCATCACTTCTTTATCCATCAACATGGGATCAACCAGTATATTCAGACCCCCATATTCCAACCATAATGTAGCATTACGAATCAATTGAATTTTCATTGAACCTGCACTCCTTCGGGAATTAATGTTATTATCCTATATGTTATACAACCCGTTTATGGGCGTAAATAACACACTGAAAGAAAACAGGCCACTTTAATTTCAAGTTGAAAGGATTGCAAAATAGATGAATGAGACGATTGATGATACAGATATACGCATACTGAAAAGCCTATTTTTCTGAATTCCGGCGACCGACATGCCGCCTTCCGTGAATTTATGGCTGCACGTGAAGACATCGTGGAGGTTCACCGTGTCAGCGGAGAGGGCTGCTATCTGATGATCGTACGCACAGGAACAATGGAGCAGCTTGGCAGTTTGCTGGAAGCCATTTTGCCGTATGGAAATTATAGAATGAACCTGTCTGTTGGTATCGAAAAGTCGGAATGATGTGAGCTGAATTCAGATGTCCTGTTGCTGTTTCTCACGCAGCGTCTCCTGCAGAAGACCAACTGCTCGACTGAGCTCTTTTTTGGTTAGCAAATGATCGGTCTGGATATGACGCCGGGTGCCGTCTTTCAAATACAGGGCAATCATGGGGGAAGCAGACAATATCCATTTGCTGAAGGCGGGAGAGCCAATCTCAATTTTACGAATCTCATTCCAGGGAATGGTCCGTTTAAGGATACGAAGCCCTTCATCATTCCAGGATAATAACACAGGGGAACTTGCGATTGCCAGGGACAGAAACATAAAAAATACGGGCCCGATAAACCACATGCCAAGAATGGCTGCGATGGAATAATATAATGTCTCCAGTTGTTCAGCGTGATCTTCATAGATGATCCATAACAGGGTGACACATAATAGCAAGAACAGAAGACATATTGCTCCTTTCCATACAGCCGTGAAACGGCGATAGCCAATCTGTCGATGCTCCAGCTTCGACTCTGATGATTTATATAATTCAGGTTTCATAAATACGCCTCCTTAACATCATTTCCCAGAAAATATATCAAACATGCCGCCTGCATCGCAGAGCGGCACGTTCAACGTTTATTTAACCCCATTTGGTTCGATGAGCTATCCAGAAATAGCTGAATCATTACCGGCTTCACGAGCATGGGTGTAAAGATCAGCATATACCCCTTCAGCATCAATCAACTTCTGATGTGAGCCTTCTTCGACAATTTCACCATTCTCCATAACGAGAATCCGATCTGCATGCATGACCGTAGAGAGACGATGCGCAATAACAATTGTTGTTCTTCCCTGAGAGACGGATTCCAGCGCCTGTTGTACCAATTGTTCGGTATGCGAATCCAGATTCGCGGTTGCTTCATCCAGGATAAGCACTCGGGGCTGAAAGACCACGATTCGGGCAAACGATATCAGTTGACGTTCTCCGGCGGACAGACCGCTTCCGCGTTCGGAAAGACGTGTATCATACCCTTGCGGCAAACGTGAAATCATGGCATGTGCTCCGACGAATCGGCAGGCCTGAATAGCCTGCTCTCTAGTAATATCCTCGCGGAACATTCGTACATTGTCAATGATGGAGCCCGAGAAAAGGAATGGTTCCTGCTGGATCAGACCAACGATCCGATGAAGATTGGCCTGCGGGAAATGGCGAATGTCTATGCCATCAATTTCAATGCTGCCCTGATTCACATCGTAAAAGCGATTGAGCAGGGAGATCAACGTACTTTTGCCAGCTCCTGTAGTGCCTACAATGCCCACCATTTCACCTGGATAGAGATGCAGATTCATATGCTGAATCAGGGGATGATCTGCCCGATAACCGAACGAAACATCATTAAAATCAATCTGTCCCATCACGTTCCGTGGTTCAAGTGTGGAGGCAGTCCCGGGTTTGGGGTCAGCGACTTCCGGACGGGTACTCAGAATGTTCCAGATCCGATCCATGGATACGGTGGTCGACTGGAATGTGTTCCACTGCATGGTGATCTGGTTAATCGGCTGGAAGAACTGACGGATGTAACTGATAAACGCATAGAGCACACCCACCTGCAATGATTCACCCAGCACGGCACGTCCTCCAAGCCAGACCATCATAACGAGCGCCGCATTGCCAAGGATATCAAACGTCCGGTTGAATATGACATTCGAACGGGCTTGTGTGATATTGGCCTTCAGGTGAAGTTGGTTCTGTTCCGTGAATCTTTTCTTCTGCTCTTCTTCCTGATGGAACGCCTGGATCAAAAACATGCCGGACAGGTTCTCTGCCGTGAATGCAATCAAACGGGAGAGACGAGTTCGGGCATTCTGATAAGCCCCGCGCAGTTGGCTCCGAAATAATACAGCAACGATGGCGATCACAGGCAGCACGATGAGAGAGTACCCTGCGAGTACCGGATCGAGCTGGAACATAAAGACGATAATCAGCACCAGCATCATGCCATCCCGGATGAGACTTAGCAGTACTTGAGTGAAGAAACTGCTGATCGTTTCCGTATCACTGGATACATTCGTCACCAGACTGCCGATATGGAAGCGATCGAAGAAAGACATCGACATTTTGGAGATATGCTTGAACAGGTCCTTACGAATGCGAGAGACGATGTTCTGACCGACATGTTGCAGCAGGTTGTTTTGTACATAGGTAAAAATAAAGCTGATTACAGCCAGCCCCAAAAAGATAGCTGCCAACTGGACAAGAAAGCCTACACTAGTCTGACCAATTGCCAGATGATCATCGATCGCGATCTTCACCAGATAAGGCTGAAGCAGATCGGCGGAAATACCCAGCAGCGAACAGAAAAAGATACCTGCAAAGGCCCATTTATGGGGGTGGGCGTAGGACATCATCGCTTTGAAGGAAGTCCGCTTATTCTGGTCTGCGCCTGCGTCGGAACCGGACCCATGGCCTGACGGTTGTGCTTGGGCTCCCGCATCTGAACGAACTTCAGCGTTACGGTCAGTCATGATGTAATCCCTCCTCCTGCAAACGATAGGTTGCAGCATATAACCCTTTTGCGGCCATCAGCCCTGCATGCGTTCCCTGTTCAGCGATTCGACCTTCATCCAGAACGATAATTTCGTCGGCATGACGGACTGCACTGATCCGGTGGGAGATAATCAGCGTTGTTTTGCCTTTACCGATCTCACGCAGGCTGCGCAGAATGCCACTTTCGGTGATGGCATCCACAGCACTCATACTGTCATCTAGAATGAGCACCTGCGCTTTTTTGATCAACCCCCTCGCCAGACTGGTGCGCTGACGCTGACCGCCAGACAACGTGAGTCCACGTTCGCCCAGCAGGGTATCGAACCGATCAGGGAACCGGATAATGTTCTCGTATATCATCGCTTGTCGTGCGCTGTGCTCTACGGTGTCCAGCGGAACCTCGCGGTCACTAAAAGCGATGTTGTCCCGAATGGTTGTACTGAACAGGAATCCATCCTGCGGTACATAGGCAATACGGGATCGCAGACTTTCCAGCGACAGCTGCCGAATGTCGGTGCCGTTAATGCGGATTGTGCCTTCAGGCGGCTCATATGTACGCAGTAATAGCTTCACAAAGGTACTTTTACCAGAACCTGTTTTACCCACAATACCCACGGTTCGTCCTGCCTGGATATTCAGACTGATATTTTTGAGCGCAGCGGATGAACTGCCGGGATAGGAGAAAGACAGATTCTCAATCGTAATGTCGTTCACGGCTTGGAGACTTGTCGCATTGGGAAGCTCGCGCACGTCAGGCACTTCCGTCAACAGATCATTTACCCGCTCCAGTGATGCTCCAGAACGCTGCATAGTATTGATCACATTACCGATTTGTTGAAGCGGTCCCATGATGATCCGCAAATATAACGTCAATGCGACAAAACTTCCGAGTGTAATGGAATTCTGCATCGTCAAAATTCCGCCGACAAGCAGGGAGACTACCAATGAAATGGCACCCAGCAGCGGTAGCAAGGCCTGAAATAGAGAGGACAGACGAACAAGCCGCAGCTGTTTACTTTTGATTGCATCTACTGTGAACCCAAATCGTTCACGGGCGCTGTCTTCAATGGCAAATGTTTTGGTTACACGAATACCACCGAGCTGTTCCTCTGCGGATTCCGTCATCGTTGCAAGAGCATCCTGCACATCACGAGAGCGCTTGCGAATTCGCGGACCGAAAAAAACGACCAGAAAGGGAATGGCCAGCAAAGGCACAATACTGATCAGAATAAGTTTCATCGGAATCCCGCTGAGCAGCATCATCACGATGCAGGATAATAATAGAAATGTTGCATTGGTCATCATGGTGACGCCGTTGGAGATGGCTTCACGTACAGAGGTAACATCATTCATGACGTAACTGAGCAGTTTCCCATTTCCCTGTTTGGAAAAATAGTACTCGCTAAGTTCGGAAAACTTGCCGAAAATGCGCTCGCGTGTCATGAATTCGAAGCGGCGTCCAAGCTTCATGATCATGAATTGTCCGGTACCGAATAACAGATTATAAGCGATGGCTATAGCCAAAAGCGAAAGACTGTACCGGATGACCGTATTCATCTGAAGTGTGTTCTGCATGAGTTGATCCGTGAAACTGCCCAGAATTCGGGGTAAGGACGCCTGACCCACATTGGAGGCAATAATCAGTAGTACAGCGAACAGATATACGGGCCAGTTGGCAATGACATAGCCTCGTAGTAATCCTTTCTTGGACATAAGATTTGTTCTCCTTTGTTCAGGGTGAAAGTCGGTTTGGAATCGGAGTCAAGAAAAGGGCCGACACCTGATAATAGCGCGTCGTGCCCTCTTACTTTATGCGATCCGGTTTGCAGTTTATCCGTTATTCGCTAGAATTCTCTATTCTTATTTTTGCGCTAAACGGTAAGGATGTCAACGAAGCAAGCAAGCATAATGGAAAGAAAGCAGATCGGCGCCCGTAGGGGAAGGGATATATGCAGTATTTCCATCATTTATTCACCAGATGTCGATTTTACTGAAACATTTCAGGGGGGGCTGCCGTCTGTAGGATTGAAGAGGTCAAAAATTGGGTTTACTAAATATGGAGGTGCCAAGAAATGAAACATAAAAAAGGATTGGCTGCAACGCTTGCGCTCTGCGTGTCTTTGACGGCAGGAGGTGCATCGGTACTTGCATTTTCGGATGTAAAAGATGAAGGACAAAAAACGATTGTGGACTCGTTACATTCCAAGGGTGTTGTTAATGGAGTAACGGCGGATCTATTTCGTCCGGATCTTGCATTGTCCGAGCCACAGGGTGTTCAACTGATTGTGAACGCTTTTGGTCTGAAAAATGAATACGCTGCCGCTTCGGCACAAAATAAAATTAGTCCAACGACTTGGTACGCCGATGCGGTTCAGGCTGCAACACAGAATGGTTTGTCCATTCCGGTGGAGTTGAATCCACAGGCCAAAATGACGCGTGAGCAGTTTGCCATTTTGCTCCTTGAAGGGATTAACACAACTGGAGAATATCCGGTGATCATGCTGTATAATGATATTAAGGACGAAAATAAAATCGGTAAGGACGCCAAATCTGCGGTCCAGAACCTGCTGAACATGGACATCATTGAACTGGATAAGGACGGAAACTTCCGTCCAGATCAGTCGCTTACCCGTATGGAGGCTGCAAGCATGATCTTCAATGCACTTGAATTTGTAGATAAGCACGGCAATGGCGGATCGACAGAACCGACTCCAACGAATCCAGGCGAAGGCCAACAGGGGATTGTGCCTACCGTGACATCAACCAAAGTGGATGACAAGACGGTAAAAGTCAAACTGACCGCGCAAATGCCTCATCCTGGTTATGGGTTGAAGATTGAAGATGTGAAACTGGAGAAGGATGGACG
This sequence comes from Paenibacillus marchantiae, assembly GCF_028771845.1. Taxonomy (NCBI): domain Bacteria; kingdom Bacillati; phylum Bacillota; class Bacilli; order Caryophanales; family Paenibacillaceae; genus Paenibacillus; species Paenibacillus marchantiae. Next base: position 2,453,604 of record NZ_CP118270.1, read on the forward strand.
TGCCATCGTGCTGTATACGATTATCCAACCTGACCCGGACATGATGTATCCGATGGTTATTACCGATGTAACCGCAGAGACAGACATACCAACAGGATACACTGCAGAAGCACAGCCTTCTGGAAAATAATCAAGCCTTGCCAGCGTGCTTCGATCTCAGATCGAAGCACGTTTTTTTTGATTTTTTTGAAACCGACGATCGATATGAAAAAGCTTGCGTAGGGAGAGCGGCTGTCTTTCAGTCCGAATCTTGATTAGTCCGACTGAAAAGTATTGATTCTATTTATATATGTTACATTTTGTAACTCGTAAGTAATTCAAAAAGTGAAATTAAGGTAATTAATGTTATGTTAAATAACATTAAGATTGTCGTTTATAAGATGTAAATCAATATCTATTGAGGTGATGAAGCCGCTTCGTGTTAACGGAGCGGCTTTTTTTCTGGCCTGATCCGGAAATTATCATTCATTCAATATCTCCATGTCATGTGCAAATTCAACATATATGACTGGATATACCCAGTGTTTATCTGCGTTTATGTGCCTTGTAGCCAAGGGTGAAAACGACATATTTACGGAGACGGGAAGAAACTCATAGAATAAAGCCAAGCCATAAGGGAGCTTGATGCAGGTGGTAAATATATGATAGAAAATATTACATTTATATGGTTGAATTAAATCTATCCTTATTACTTTTCCTAAGCAGCAAGAGAGAAAAGGTGCGCCTCACCCATTACAAGAGCAGACCGAAAGACATTAGAAGGTCAAATACATGAGGAGGAGGTCGAAACGCAGTAGCAATGAAGAGGAACTTCTATTACATTCAAGATGGTAATGCGCTATGGATACTAAGATCTTGCGACCTGTATGACCGATGTGAATCCAGAATGCGACCTACACATGGAATGGCTCTTTCCTAAACATATGTGGGTTTTGACTTTAAGGTCTGTTTCTCAACTTTCATTCAGATCGGACATCTCTCAAGTTCATGCGAAGCTACTCCAAACGACAACTTCAAGAGGGAAATGGGTCAAATTCCACATGTTTTATGTCTCCAAAATGACAATGACAAGCTGGAACCAAAAGCGTAAACCCCTGTTTTAACAGTACTTTCCGTGTTTTTAAGAGTGAAGATCGAAATAGCATATTTACGAATTCGGAAATGATCCATAAACTCAGTATGTAAGCGTTACCAATTCGCGAGGGAAACAAGGGCCTCGCATGATAGAAATGTGGTCCGGGACTCATTCCTTACATTTGAACAGGAGTGTTTCGCTCTTCTTACAAAACGGACGGATTTTCATTTAGAAAAGGAGGAAACAACTGATGCAGCCAGAAGGGAAGTCCGCCTTGTCGCAAAACCTATCGGTGTACACGATTCCGAACCGCAAGAAAAATAAATTATGGAGAAGGATGATTCGAAACTGGGAGTTGTATCTGTTTATCGCGCCAGCATTTCTATACTTTCTGATTTTTCATTACGGGCCGATGTACGGCATACAAATCGCATTCAAAAACTTTATCCCGACGCTTGGTGTTACAGGAAGCCCGTGGGTTGGTTTCGATCATTTTATCCGCTTCTTTAATTCGTATTATTTCTGGGATTTGTTATGGAATACCCTCAGTATCAGCTTGTATGAGCTGGCTATAGGTTTTCCACTGCCGATCATTCTGGCGTTAGCCTTCAATGAAGTAAAGGACTCCTTCTTCAAACGTACCGTACAGACGGTCACGTATGCACCACATTTTATTTCGGTCGTAGTCATGTCGGGTATGATCATTACCTTCTTGTCACCTTCGTCAGGCATGATTGTCAATTTGGTGGAGGCTCTTGGATTTCAGGCCCCTCAATTTCTGACGGACCCTGCGTGGTTCAAGACGGTGTACGTACTCTCAGGTGTCTGGCAGAGTGCAGGCTGGGGTACCATTATATACCTCGCAGCTCTCTCGGGTGTGGACCCTCAACTGCATGAAGCTGCCGTGGTGGATGGTGCGAGTCGGTTTAAGCGGATTCTGCATATTAACATTCCAGCGATCATCCCTACGATCACCATTTTGTTAATTCTGAATATGGGCAGTATTTTGGGCGTCGGATTCGAGAAAATTTTACTGCTGCAAAATCCGTTGAACATGGGTTCGTCCGATGTCATCTCGACATTTGTCTATCGGTCCGGTCTGGTCGATGCACAGTACAGTTTCTCCACAGCTGTAGGATTGTTCAACTCGGTAGTTAATGCGATTCTGCTGATTACGGTGAACCAAATTGCACGTCGCACCAGTGAAAACAGTTTGTGGTAAAAGGAGGGGAAAACACATGTCAACCGCGGTTAAGGAAAGCAGAAGCGATAAAGTGTTCTTATGGTGCAACTACATCTATCTGACGATAGCGCTCGTCATTGTGCTTTACCCGCTGTTATACATCATTAGCGCCTCAATCAGCGATCCCAAATTTGTAAGCTCCGGTGAGATGTGGCTGCTACCCAAAGGAATTACGTTTGAAGGGTATGCTCGCGTATTTGAGAACACCAACATCTGGATTGGGTACAAAAATACGATCATCTATACCGTCGTAGGTACACTCGTCAACCTGATGGTCACTCTTCCGGCAGCCTACGCGCTCAGTCGCTCTGATTTTGTGGGACGCGGATTCTTCATGGCGATGTTTATGGTAACGATGTTTTTCAGCGGAGGGCTTGTCCCGAGCTACCTGCTGATTAAGGATCTTGGTATGGTGAACAGCATGTGGGCTCTTATTCTGCCAGGAGCTGCATCTATCTGGAATATTATCGTATGCCGTACGTTTTTCCAATCGACCATTCCCAAGGAGCTGCAGGAGGCGGCCCATATCGACGGGTGTACCAACACCCGGTTGTTCATCCGAATTGTGCTTCCGCTCTCCATGCCGATCATTGCCGTGATGGCGCTCTTCTACGGAGTCGGACACTGGAACAGCTATTTCAGTGCCATGATCTATTTAAATGATTCCTCGAAGTATCCGCTGCAGCTCTTTCTTCGCCAAATCCTGGTACTTCAGGAGATGGCAGCACAGGGCGGTGGAGCTATCGATACCTCTTCAGCAACGGCGATGAATTCCAAAGCGGAAATTGCTGCGTTGGTCAAATATGCCGTCATTATTGTTTCAACCTTACCTGTGATTGCGATTTATCCATTCCTTCAGCGTTACTTTGTACAGGGTGTTATGATCGGTTCCGTCAAGGGATGATCTTAAACCATAATCCACACTAAAAAAAGGGGAGTTGTCGTCATGAAAAAGCTTCGCAAGGCTTCATCCATTGTACTCTGCCTTACCCTATCCGCAGCATTGCTTGCAGCTTGTGGTTCCAATGAAGATGGAGGTTCTGCGACTTCAAATGTCGAAGGGGTCAAAAAAGAAGGATTCCCGATTGTGGACAAACCACTTACGTTAAAGGTCATGTCCCAGGATGCGGGCGTTGCCGACTGGAACACGATGCCAGTCCTGCAAGAGATGGAGAAATTGTCAGGCATCAAGCTGGAGTACCAGCTTTCGCCGATCGACAGCTTTGAAACAAAGAAGAACCTGGTATTCGCAAGCGGCGATTTACCGGATATGTTCTATGCTGCGGATCTCAAGCCAGCTGAGCAGGTTACTTATGGAACTCAAGGCATTCTGATCCCACTGGAAAAATACATTGATGAGGGCTACGCCCCCAATATTAAGAAGATTCTCGACGAAAACCCGGATGTTCGCAAATCATTTACAACGCCTGACGGACATATGTATGCACTGCCATTTATTGATACGGCTGCCGTATGGTACAGAGGCCCGATGTGGTATAACGGGGAATTCCTAAAAGCACTTAATGTAGAGGAACCTAAGACTACGGAAGAATTATATACGTACCTGAAGCGTGTTAAGGAAGAAGACCCTAACGGCAACGGACAACAAGATGAAATTCCGCTTACTTCTGTAAAACTGGATGATCTCCGTATGTACTTCTTCGGATTCTGGGGAATGTACAACGAAGGAATCTATGCGGATAAGGACGGAAAAGTTCACTATCCTTACCAAGAAGAAGGCTACAAAGGTTATCTGACGTTCATGAACCGCTTGTGGAAAGAAGATTTGCTGGATCATGAGACCTTCTCCCAAACCGGCGATCAGAAAAAAGCAAAAGGCGAAAGCAACAAGCTTGCGCTGTTCAATGACTACCATCCATACTTCACACTCGGCGGCGAGCCTAGCACAAAACATCCGCTGATGACACCGGTGAAGAGTGAGATCGCAGACTCACCTGTATACGGTAAACACCCAGGCATATCGGCACGTGGTACCTTTGCTATTACTAGCAGCAACCCGTCCCCTGAGGCAACTATGCGTTGGATCGATTATATGTACAGCTATGATGGGGCGACCCTGTTCAATCAAGGTCCTGAAGGTCTGCTGTGGAAATTCAAAGACAAGGAAAATCTCGTAAAAGAGTGGCTGCCTGTTCCTGGCGGCGGGGATCGTGAGGAATATCGCGGTAAAATCACGCCGAACTATGGCATTTTGACACCGGGTATTAATGATCCGGATATAGCGAAAGGTCTTCGCACCGAATTTGATGAATGGCTTGACCAGCAGAATCAAGAGAAGTTGGTGCCTATCGGAAAATCACCATTCCCTAACGTTTATTTAACAAATGAAGAGCAAAGCGAAGCGACCGCTTTATTATCTGATCTGGATACGTACGTCAAGCAGATGGAAGCGAAGTTCGTAACAGGCCAAGAGCCGCTTGAGAACTGGGATAAGTATATTGCGCAGATCAAAAAAATGGGCAGCGACCGTATCGTTGAACTGTATCAAGGGGCCTACGATCGCTGGAACACAGGCCAATAAGAACAAGGACTCCAGAAAGAGGTGTGAACAAGGATGCAGAAATGGTTTGAAGAGGCCAAGCTGGGAATATTCATCCACTATGGCATCTATGCTGTGGACGGGGTTTCGGAATCGTGGTCCTTCTATAATGGAAGGATCTCTTACGAAGAGTACATGAAGCAGCTGGACGGCTTTACGGCATCGAAGTTTAATGCGGAGAAGTGGGCAGACTTGATTGAGAAATCCGGAGCCCGATACGCCGTGCTGACAACGAAGCATCATGATGGTGTTGCTCTGTGGGATACGCAGTATAGTGACCTCAATGTCGTTAAGCAGACACCAGCGAATCGGGATCTCGTGAGGGAATATGCGGAAGCAATTCGGGAGAAAGGCATACATCTAGGGATGTACTTTTCGCTGATTGATTGGTCGCACCCGGATTATCCTAGCGTGTTTGAAGGTGGAAAGGTACCAGAGGATCTCAGCAATGTCAATCGGCATTCAAGTCCTGTAGATGGTGTTCAGGATCAGGAGAAATGGGAGAAATTCCTTGAGTTCAATAACCAACAGCTGCAAGAGATCATGACGAATTACGGAAAGGTGGATCTGCTGTGGTTCGATGGGGACTGGGAGCGAAGCGCCGAGCAGTGGAATCTGCCGGAGTTCAAGCATTACCTGCAATCTTTTAACCCGGATGTCATCATCAACTCCCGCCTTCAAGGATATGGGGATTATAAAACGCCAGAGCAAGGTATTCCGATTACAAGACCAGAGGGACCATGGGAGTTCTGCACCACGATCAACACATCATGGGGCTATGTGCCAACAGACCATAAATACAAATCGTTAAATCAGATCATTCGGATGTTCTGTGATTGTATTTCAATGGGGGGCAATATGCTGCTGGATATCGGTCCGCGCGAGGATGGCACCATTGATAAGAGGCAGGAGGATATTCTGCTTGGGCTGGGAGAATGGATCCGAACCCATGAAGAGGCCGTCTTCGGAACGGGTGAAGGTATTATGCCTCGCTATTATATGGGGGGAAGCACCGTATCCGAGGACAGAAAGACATTGTACCTGTTTGTTTATGACGATCCAAAAGAGAATGTATGCATCAAGGGATTATGCAATAAGATCAAGAAGATTACTGTGCTGCATTCGGGCAAAGAACTTAACCATGAGATTCATGGGGGCGTGCCTTGGTTCAATATCCCGGGGACAACGTGGATCAAAATGACTCCGGAGGATACACATGAGCAGGTGACGGTTCTTAAGCTCGAATTCGACGAGGAACTGGAAATGTACGGCGGTTCAGGGGCAGTTGTTACTCATAACTAACATTACGGGAGGGCATGCACCTATAGATGCATGCCTTCCCTCATGAAGCGGAGAGAGAGCGATATGAACCAAAGTGGAGTACCTGAGCCGAAGATTGAGTATGCTCCCAAACATTATATATGCAAGCGTGCGCAGGAACCGCTGATGCTGGACGGCTGCGTAGATAAGGCGTTCTGGGGTGCGGCCGATTGGACGGAGGATTTCGTTGATATCGAAGGGGATCTTCGTCCGAAACCCGGAAAACAGACTCGGGTAAAAATGCTGTGGGATGACGACTATTTCTACTTTGCTGCCGAACTTATTGAAGATCAGATATGGGCTACGTTGACCGAGCGGGATTCTGTTATTTTCTATGACAATGATTTTGAGATTTTTATCGATCCCGACGGGGATACCCATCAATATTATGAGTTCGAGATCAATGCGCTGAATACAGTATGGGACCTGTTATTGGTGAAGCCATATCGGGATGGTGGACCTCCGGTCAACGGTTGGGATATCAGCGGTCTTAAGACAGCCGTACATATCGATGGGGAGCTGAACACACCTGGCGCCGATAACCGAAAATGGAGCGTCGAGGTCGCGATTCCCTGGACCAGCCTAAAGGAATGTGCCGAAGGTAACCGTCCGCCAGCACCGGGTGAGTTCTGGCGTGTCAACTTCTCACGGGTGGAATGGCAGACTGAGGTGCAGGATGGTGAGTACCGCAAAGTGCTGAATCCGGATACAGGCAAACCTTATCCGGAGGACAACTGGGTCTGGTCGCCCATGGGTATTATCAACATGCATTATCCGGAGCTATGGGGATATGTCGTATTTTCGGATGACGGAACGCATCAGCCCTTTGAGCTGCCAGAAGATGAACGAATTAAATGGGAGCTTCGCAGACTCTATTACCGTGAACGCAATTATTTTGAAGCCCATGGTGAATTTACACAAGATGTGAAGTTACTTATGGGTGAGGAATCGTTGATTTGCCAGCCTGTAATTGAAACGACCCGTAGCCTATTCCAGATTAGTACGCCTTCCTCGGATGGCACTACCTTAATCTGTATTCGGGAAGACGGAAAGCTGTGGAAGGAGTGAGCTAGCGATGACCAGCCAAACCTTGGTGTTCTCAATGGATGCACAGTCCTTGGAGCGGATCGAGCAGAAGTTCCAGGAGAAGTTAAACTTTGCAGATACCTGCAAAGATAAACTGTTTCATGTGTTTCAGCAGCCATTAACTGAAGAAGAGGCATGGGCTTTGAAATATGTGTATGCCTACATGCCAGTGAACGACCTGGCTGATTATGATGGGGAACTGTTCCTCAGTCATGTGCGTCGGGCACTGGACATTCGCAAGCGTGTGCCTTGGGGGGAGCGCGTACCAGATCATCTGTTTCTGCATTTTGTGCTTCCCTATCGAATCAATACAGAGAATATTGAAGATTTCCGTGGCATTATCTTTGACGAGTTGGCCGACCGGACAGCGAAGTTATCCATGGCGGATGCCATTTTGGAGACCAATTACTGGTGTCATGAAAAAGCGACTTATATTGGCAGTGATCTGCGAACGATATCGCCACTGACGATGATTCGAAATGCCCGCGGCCGCTGTGGAGAAGAATCCACGCTGGCGGTAGCCGCTCTTCGTAGCATCGGCATACCTGCCCGTCAGGTCTACACACCACGCTGGGCTCACTGTGACAGCAATCATGCTTGGGTAGAAGCCTGGGCGGACGGCCAATGGTATTACATTGGGGCATGCGAACCGGAAGCCGGATTGAATCAAGGATGGTTCAGTCCACCAGCCCGCAGGGCCATGCTGATTAATACGAGAATATTTGCCGACTATCCGGGACCGGAGGATATAACACTCTCCGAGAAGGGATATACGGAGATCAATTTACTGGAGAACTATGCGCCAGCGCATACCATCTGCGTGAAGGTGATAAATGAGCAGGGTGCGCCCGTGTTTGAAGCGAGTGTCCGCTTTGAGGTATACAATAGTGCTGAATTTTATCCGATCGCCGAAATCAAGACGGACGCACAAGGAGAAGCTTCCTTTAAGACAGGTCATGGCGACCTAGTGATTCGTGCGGTTAGTGGTGGCAAGTGGGGTGAAATTCTATTCAAAGCTCAGGAAGTCGCTCATGTTGAGCTCGTGTTGAATTCGTTAGAGCAGCCATCAGGGATCTTGGATTTTGATATGGTTCCTCCTCCGGAAGGGGAGGGAGAGGTAGTGGCTTCGTTACCAGAAGAGAAGATCCTGAATCACAACCGCCGCCTGGAAGAAGGTACGAAGATTCGGAGTGGATATGAGGATACATTCCTGAGTGAGGAAGATGCATTTGCATTGGCTCATACAACTGGACTGCCTCCGGAGCGCGTACGGGATATTCTACAGAAGGCACGGGGCAACAGCCGCGAAATCGCTGCTTTCCTAGAGGGGCGTTCCGGTGAATTTGGCGAGTGGCCACTACAGTTGCTGGAGTCGATGAACGAAAAAGATTTGATCGACACTTTTCGGCCGACACTGGACGATCATCTTATAGGTTCACTCTCGCAGCGTGGACAATGGGCAGAAGAGACGTTTGTGAAGTACATCCTGTGCCCAAGAGTCTCCTATGAAATGATGGTGCCTTATCGATCCGTATTCCAGAATGCTTATTCCGAGGAAGAAGCAGCGGCGTTCAGGGAAGATCCTTCGAAGCTTGTATGCAAGCTGGAACAGAGCTATTCGTATTATGAGGATCTCCCTAACCTGAAAGGTAAGGGAAACCCTGTAGGTACTTACAGCCTGATGAAAGGAGATCCACAGTCGCTCGATTTTCTGTTTGTCGCGGTGTGTCGCAGTTTGGGCATTCCGGCCCGATTGCATCCGAGCGAGCAGAAACCGCAGTATCTTAGTGACAAAGGCTGGGAGGATGCGGTGTTCAGTCTAACTTCTTCTCGAAATCAGGAGAGCTCAAGCTGGGGAATGCTGCAACTTCTCAAGGATTCAGAGGCTCGAGAGGATGTGCCGTCAGCATCCTATGCGGAGAATTTCTCGTTGGCCCGTCTGGAGGATGGCGTGTACAAAACGCTGATTTATCCATATGGTCACACCGATATCTATAGTGATCCATTTGAGGTTGAACCGGGAGCTTATCGCTTAACGACCGGTATTCGTCTGAAAGATGGAACGGTAAGAGTCCGCTTCATTTACTGCACCGTTCGCGCCGGAGACACCACAGAGGTAGTACTGACTTATCGCGAGACAGTGGTAGACATCCCTGTGCTGGGCAAACTGGCAACCGGCAATGAGTTGACTCGTCTGGATGGTTCAGAGGTGGTACTGAAGGATCTTTTGGGAGCTGAGGGGGCCATTGCTGCTTGGATTGAACCAGAACGGGAACCGACCAAACATCTGATTCGTGAGCTGTGTGAGCTGGCTGAGCCGTTGGATAAACTGGGCGTGCCGATCGTGCTGGTGATCGGAGATACAGAATGGAGCACCTCCTTTGACTCTGGGGCTTATCCGAAGCTGCCGATACGTACGATTTTTGTACGGGATTCCAGCTATGCGTCCTTGTCCGGTTTCATCTCGAAACCTGCCGCTCACGAAGCGGGCTATCCGCATCTGTTCGTGCTGGATAATCAGGATCAAATCCGATACTCGGCCTCTGGGTACAAGATCGGTACAGGCAAGGAAGCTCTGCAGATTGCTGCTGCGATATTTCAATCATTGAATGGATCGGAGTGAAGAGGATGACGAAATATATTGCTGCTGGTTATGTCGTCGATTCTGTTCTTCCCGACATGACGGATGAGGATCTGTTGAAGTTGACCCATCTGAATGTAGCCTTTGGACATGTCAAGAATGATGAAATCACCACCGAGCATTTAAAAAACGGAGAGGTTATCCGTAATATTAAGCGGAAGCATCCGAATCTAACGGTGCTGCTGTCCGTTGGCGGATGGAGCGCTGGTGGTTTCTCTGAAGCCGCCTCAACCCAAGCGGGGAGGGACAGCATGGCCGCATCAGCGGTTAGGGTGCTGGAGGAGTACCCTTTTGACGGGATCGATTTGGACTGGGAGTATCCTTCTTACGGTGAAGCCGGTATCGCATCCAGTCGTGATGACAAAAGGAATTTCACCTTACTTCTCAAGACGATCCGGGAAACACTGGATGCCAAGGGCTCCGAGGATGGCCGTCATTATCTGCTCACCATTGCGGCAGGGGCTGATCAATACTACGTCGACGGTACAGAGATGGCTGAGGTGCAGCAGTACCTGGACTTTGTGCAGTTGATGACCTATGATATGCGCGGCGGTTTTCAGGTTCTGACCGGACATCATACGAATCTGTATACGCCAACCGGAGATCTGTTCCGAATTAGTACTGATGCTTCCGTGAACCTGTTCATCCGTGCTGGCGTTCCGAAGGAGAAGATCGTTATCGGCGCTGCGTTCTACTCACGGATCTGGACTGAGGTTCCTAACCGAAACCACGGTCTTCACCAAATGGCTGGTAGCACAGGCGGCTATGGTCCGGCATTTGCCGAACTGGAAGCGAAGTACATCAACAAGAATGGTTACGTCCGTTATTGGGATGAGGAAGCCTGTGCACCGTTTCTCTTTAATGGGTCGAGCCTAATATCTTATGATGATGAAGAATCGATTCAGTGCAAATGCGATTACGTGAAGGATCAGGGCCTGGCCGGCATTATGTTCTGGGAATACGGTTGTGATCCGACCCATCGTCTGCTGGGTGCAATACATCAAGGGCTTTAAGATGTTCCGGTAGGGAAATAGAAGAAGAGAGTTGGTTGCAAGGATCGGCTTGCCTATATGAGCCAAAAACATACAAAAACCTCCCCTAACCAAAAGGTTCTGGGAGGTTTCTATTTATTTTACGAATCCATCCATTATCCAAGACATTCTTCGTCGTCATCTTCCGGGGAATCGGAGGAGTCATTGGGACGGTGCATTTTGCGGTACTGCCCTGGGGTATAACCCGTCTCTTTCTTGAATTTACGGATGAAGTTCGGTGTGTCCAGATAACCGACGCGAGTGATAATATCTTTTAACGGGTCGGTCGTATGCAGCAGCAGTCGGATAACCTCATCCATCCGTTTCTGCCAGATATATTGGGTAAAGTTCATGCCGATCTTCTCTTTGAAGGAACGGCTGAAATACGATGAAGAGATCGTGAATTTCGATGAAATCGTACCCAGGCTGAGGTCATAATCGGAGTAATTGGCATCAATATAAGCAACGATTTCATCCATAAGGGAGCTTTCTTCCGTCTCGCTCTTCGCCTCGACATGAGCGCAGATTTCGGCGGCAAGTCCTGTCAATTTTTTCTCCAAATCCTCTAACGAGTCGTAGGAAGTGATCCTTGGAAGTTGATTAACCACGTGATGAATGCCAAGTTCCGAGGCCGTTTTGAGCATCGTATTCAGAATATCGAAGCAGATGCAGCGCAGCAATGGTACAGACGGCATTTCGGATTTCAGGGTATTCAACGCAGTTGATACCATCTGAACTGCCACATCGTAACTGCCCTGTTTTAAGCTTTGAACCAGCTTCAGCAGCACATCCTTAGGTACCCAGAAGGAAGAATCCTGTGCACCGGAACCGGAAAGGGCGTTAAAGAAGGTAGTGCTGCCCTGTCCGTGCAGCATGGATGCTTCCAGCGCGGTTGATGCCTCGATGTAGGATTGGTTCAGCTGCAATGGAGAACTATAGCTGTTACCGATCCCGATCGCGGGAGCGAGTCCGACGTGTTCTGCCACCATCAATTGTAGTGATTCAACAATAGACTCCATACGAGCATTCAAGCTGGATTCATGCCCGACCTCGGCATCAAATCCGACGATGAGGGCCACTTGGTCTGGCTGTGGAAGCTCCACGCCGTAAGCATAAGCAGACAACTCCGGCAGTTCCATATCGTTGATCAGCTGCATAACAGTACGCTGTTCGGGATAATCTCCGCGGGGAAGATCGTGCATTTCCAATCCCAAGGTCATAACAAAATAATGGGATCGGTTAAAGCGTATGCCGAGATTATCCGTAAACTCAGAAGGGAGCTCTCCGGTATGACCATGCTTCAGTAACATAAGCAGAATATGATTACGAGCGTAGGGCTCCTGAAGGTCCACGCGCTGGCTGTAATCATGCAGCGTTTTCTTGATCCATTCCAACTCGTTGCTGGTTGTGGAAGGTTCAGGATTATTTTTTAAACGAATGAACTCCATCAAGTCTGAAATCGGATGGTATTGTCTTCGGGCCAACAAAATGGCGAGGAAGGTGCCCATCACCACCATGAAGGAGAAAACAAGAACAACAAAGGTACGAATATGGACAATTCGGCTAAAAAATTGATTGCTTGGCATAGCGGTTACATAAGTCCAGCCCGCGTCTGATTTGACGGATACAACCGAATGTGGTTCTTGATTTAAGGAGAGGCTGTGTGTTCCCGGCTCAAGTTCAAACAGAGCTTTGACTTCCTGTTCGGTAATGGTCTCCCCCTTATAATTGGCGGCCAACACCTGCCCATAATTATCGAAAATATAAGTCATACCATGGTAGTCGCTGAGAATGGAATCAATCAATCCCGTCAGATTGGACTCGTGAATCAGGTACATGACAGTCCCGTGGGCGGGCGTATTGTTAGGTGCAATCGGTACAAGGTAGGCCAGCATGGAATTGGGTACTTTGGTTCCTTGAACGACTTGTTCGGCTGGTCGTATCGTGGGGAACTGAACGTTATTCAAATCCCGGATCATGTCCGTTTTGTTCCATGTATTAAATTTGTAGCGGCCCGTGAATACATCTAGGTTCTCAGAGCCCTGAGACGAGTAGATGCTATCATCTCCGCGGAAGAACAGGAATAGCTCATCGATAATGGAACTGGTGGCTTTGTATTTGACCAAGGCAGCAATTGATTCCCGGCTATAGTAGGGATGGTGAGTCCAATAACGGGTTAGCTGCTCATCATAGGCGATACGAAATGCGATGTCCTGTAATTCCTTCATGCGGTCATCAATGACCGTTTTTGCTTGGGTCAACTGATTGACATTGGTCTGTTCAATCTCTGAACGGAGCGTGTCCACAGCATTGTGATAAATAATAATAGTTAAAATAACAAGAGGTATAAGGAAAATGGAGATATAGGATAGTGTGTACTTAAGCAGAAGCTTGGACTTGAAGTGATTCCATTTCATATCTGCAACCTCCCGTTTTTCTTTAGAGCTGCAGCGATAGCGCTCTCATAAAGACAGTGAAGTATTACCATGATGCCGAGCCGCTGGGTGTTCCTACTAAAAATATTAGGAGAACTTCTCCAATAAATCAATGAATCTTTTCTAAGTTTCAGAGCAAACAGGAAGAAAGTCACATGAAAGAAGAGGAACTCGGTGAGAATAACAGGTGTAAAGCTATGGAAGGGCTTTTTTTATGAGAGGTTCATTTGCTTCTGTACATGAGGAATTATATCGATCCAAGGATCAGCAAACCTTGATTTTTCGGCCATGGAGTAGCATGATATAGACATTCATCCCAACATGAACTATGGAGGGCGAATTGTTGAGTAACGCCTATTTGAATTAGTTTAAAGCCAATTTTCTAATGAATGCGGGTTTAACGATAGCAATTATTTTACCCGGCAGTTCACAAAGGCGTATGGCATGTCTCCCAAAACGTACAGGCAATCTCTATAATAATCCGCTGTGGTGTGATGAACGAAAGAAGGAGGGGTGAGTATGAGAGAAACCTGTGTTCCAACTGGCGTAGCTCTAAAAGATACCGGCTTTGGATATACGCTGTCCTTGGTAAACGGTAAATATAAAATGGTTATTCTGTATTGGCTGTCTGAAAACAAGGTGATGCGACATAATGAATTGAAGCGAAGCATTGGTACCATTTCTCACAAAACATTGAGCGTCATGCTTAAGGAGCTGGAGGAACATGATCTGATTCTACGCAAAGAATATCCCCAAATTCCACCCAAAGTTGAATATTCATTGTCGGAACGAGGACAATCAATAATGCCACTGTTAGATATGATGTGTGATTGGGGAGAAGCCAATATGGTGTCTGCCCCGGGGTTAATGCAAGGCTAACGATCAGGTTGTGAGATTAAAAAATTAAAAAAAGCAGTATCTTCCTGAATCGGAGATACTGCTTTTTTGATCTGCTTGGAGTGAGTATTATAGGTTATCCATGAAACGTAAATAGTTTTGTGCGCTTTGTTCCAATTCATTTGCCGCAGGCTCGTGTTCTGCACCATAGAAGGCAAAGAATGGTCGATAATCGGCATCGCAGTAATAGAAGGTCGTCTCAAAAGGAGTTAGCAGTTGTTCAAGGGTATAGCGATATTTGCCCTCTTCCGTGTAATCCGCCTCTTTAATTCCGGCAGATACGGCCAAGGCGACTTTGCGTTGCTGCAATTTGTCGCCCTTGGAGCCGTAAGCCCAGCCATAAGTAAAAACTTCATCCAGCCATTGTTTAAGAAGGGGTGGGCTGCTGAACCAATAGAACGGAAATTGCAGGACCAGATGGTCATGAGCTTCAATAAGCTGCTGTTCTTGCTGCACATCAATACGTCCATCAGGGTAAACTTTATATAGTTCATGTATCGTATATTTTTCCGGATATTGTTGGAGTTCTTCTATCCATCGTTTGTTAATGACCGACGTTTCCAGGTTGGGATGTGCTACGATGACAAGTGTTTTCAAAATGAATTCTTCCTCCCTAAGCTATAATGTTTCTTGAGTATAAAGGGAGTATTGCCGAGATGTAAGTACGCACTTTTAGTACATGTACTTACCTCAAGGTAAGCACCCTTCCTGAAGAACATCTTGGCGAGATTGGGTGAAAGAAATGAATATAGCCGTCAGTTTCTCAACTGACGGCTGTTTTAATGCTTTGTTTTATGATGACAATGTCTATTCGTTGATCTATTCCTCTTGCACATTATAGAGTACACGCGCAAGCAGGTTCTGGCCGTAATTGCCGAAATTTTTACCGAAGATCGTCAATCCCCGTTTGTTCACTGGTCCGTCCGTTACAGCGATTCGAAAGTGGATATCGCTTTTGTAATCCAGGCCAATCTGGTCCAGAGTAACATCGGAGATGCGGCATCCATCAATATAGCTGCCCTCTTGGGTGATGCGGATCAGCTTCAGCATCCCGTATTGATTCAGATGTGGTGGCCACCAGTCTGGATTGAACGTACCTCGGGTATTGCCAAAATCTCCTGGACTCGTCCAACAGCCAATCTCGATGCCGTTGACGTAGAAATAAATATCCGAAGGGTAGTTATCGCAAAAACCTGGTGCTTCTGAACCCAATTCCATGGACAACTGGATTTCGCTGAACGTCTGGTTAGGCTTAAGGTAGTTGGGAATGCGATATTCCAGATAACCTTCGGCCAGCCAAATCATCTCCGCATCAATACGGAGCGGATCAGCAAAGTAACGCGGATCATCGAACTCACCGACGATGCTGTCTCGGGTGGCGAGACCACATGTAGGAGCTGCCTGATAATCGCTATAATGACCTACCTGAATTTCAACCTCGTATCGGTTAAAAATCTCCTGTGAACGCAGGTCTACCATTAGTTTTTCCTCATTGAGATAACAAATCTTCTGGATCCCATGTTTGCCAACCGCAGTATTGATCTCAATCAGGCCGCTTTCTTCCAATTTCTTAATATGCATTGTAATGGCGCCATTGCTGAGCCCCAGTTTGGTTGCGAGATCATTGAGGTTAAGACTCTGGTTCTTGGCAAGCAATTCAATAATCTGGATTCGGATTTCCGAACTGAGTGCCTTGAAAATATTAACGCCAGACATCAGATCTTTAATATAAATCATAGGTGGTTTTCCTTTCCACGTTCTGAACAAAGCCCTTCTGATCCAGGCTTCTGCACATTTATATGGTTTGTTTTAGATAATTATAAATGATTACCGGATGGAAGGGAAGGGCGAGAAAAGAAAGCCGAATCCCTTGTATACATAGCATGAATGAGCGTATTATTCATAAAATGTTGAATATTTACTTTAAAAAATAACTTAAATCATTTCATATATATTTGAAATATACCATTGAAATGTAATGTAACCGCTTTTATAATCCTAGTATACCTAAATTGATTTAATACTTCATGAACCAAATTAACTATTTGATCAGGAGAGGTGGAATTCGAATTGGAAAAGTTCAAAGGAATGACAGGATTCAGGAAGAAACGTTGGGCATTACCTGCACTGCTTGTACTTGTTTTGCTATTGGCGGGCCAGTCCAGGGCATTCGCGGCATTTTGGAATCTGACCGGAGATATTGCCGTCCACGATCCATCCATCATCAAAGAAGGCAGCTCATGGTATACCTTTTCAACCGGTGCTGGCATTCAGGTACTGAAATCGGATAACGGGTCCTCATGGTACCGCGTTCCGCAGATTTTTCTGAGCAAGCCATCCTGGTGGGCCTCTGCCGTTCCGGGACAGAGTGGTCTGGATGTATGGGCACCTGACGTTGAGCAGTATAACGGAAAAGTGTGGCTTTATTACTCTATCTCTACCTTTGGCTCCAACAGATCGGCGATCGGGCTTGCGTCTGCAACCAGCATTGGAGCAGGCCAGTGGAAGGATGAGGGGTTAGTGCTTCAAACCACAACCGCCAACGATTATAACGCTATTGATCCGAATCTGGTCATCGATGCTTCAGGCAACCCGTGGCTCGCTTTCGGTTCTTTCTGGAGCGGTCTGAAGATTGTGAAGCTCGACAAAACCACGATGAAACCGACTGGAAGCATCTCCTCCATTGCGGCGCGTCCGAATAATGGCGGGGCCATCGAAGCACCAAGTATTGTATACCGTAATGGTTATTATTACTTGTTTGCCTCGATTGATTCCTGCTGCCAGGGCGTGAATAGCACGTACAAAATGGTCTATGGACGTTCAACGAGTATTACAGGTCCGTATGTGGACAAAAACGGTGTGAACATGTTGAATGGCGGCGGAACCATATTGGATTCGGGGAATGCCAAGTGGAAAGGACCGGGTGGTCAGGATGTGTATAACGGTAATGTGATTGCGCGCCACGCTTACGATGCTGACGATAACGGCAATCCGAAATTACTAATCAACGACTTGCTGTGGGATTCCAGCGGATGGCCAACGTACTAATTTGTTTTAAATAAATATAAAATGTTTTAATAAAGTATTGACTAAAGTGATTTGGATTTGATAAATTTAACAACAGAAATCTTATTTCACCTAATTGAATACGGTTACAAATCCAGATCAGGAGGGGTTCAGATGGTAAAGAAAAAGAGTTTAGTCACACTTATGCTTCTAATGCTGGTAAGTGCACTCGTGTTTGCGGGTTGCGGAGGAAGCAGCGGTTCAAGCGGGGACAAGGAATTGACATTTATGTTCCGGGGCGGCACGGATGAACAGAAGGCATATCAAGCCGTTGTTAAGAAATTCGAAGAAGAGCATCCAGGTGTCAAAGTTAAAATTATCGTTACAGCTGCGGATCAATACGCAACCAAATTGAGAGCTGCCATTACAGGCAACAGTTTGCCGGACGTGTTCTATTTTAACCCTGGCGATATTAAAGCCTATGTGAACAGCAATGTGTTGATGAATCTGACACCTTACGTTGAAAATAATGCGGATGTAGATCTGAATAACATCTGGAAATATGGTTTGGACTTGTATCGCTATGATGGCAAAATGGCAGGTCAGGGCGATATCTACGGAATGCCGAAAGATCTGGGTCCGTTTGCACTCGGTTATAACAAGACATTATTTGAAAAAGAGGGCATCCCATTCCCTGATAAGGACAAGCCTTACACATGGGAAGAATTCATCAAGGTCAACCAACAAGCGACTAAGGATACGAATGGAGACGGTAAACCGGACGTATTTGGTACAGGCTTCAACGTACAATGGGCGCTTCAGTCCTTCGTATGGAGCAATGGTGCAGACTGGTTGGATGATAGCAAAACAAAGGTAACCATTGATGATCCGAAATTCGCGGAAGCACTGCAATTCTTTGCGGACATGCAAAATAAATACAAAATCACGCCTTCTATTGAGGAAGCGCAAACATTGGATACGTACCAACGCTGGATGAAAGGAGAAATGGCTTTCTTCCCAGTAGGTCCGTGGGATATGAGTACATTCGAGAAACTGCCTTTCGAATATGATTTGCTGCCTTTCCCTGCGGGCTCTACGGGTAAATCCGCAACGTGGATCGGTTCACTGGGTATCGGTGTATCGGCCAAAACGAAACATCCAGAAGAAGCCGCAGAGTTGGTGAATTATCTCACAGCTTCCAAAGAAGGCATGCAGCAGTTGGTTGATGCCAAAGTGCAAATTCCGAATCTTCTCGACATGGCTGACGAATGGGCCAAAGATACTTCAACGAAACCAGCCAATAAACAGGAATTCATTGATATCGTAGAAGATTATGGCCGTTCTCTTCCAGGGAACTACACGTACAATGCGGAATGGTATGACCTGTTCTTCACCGACATTCAGCCGGTATTAGATGGCAAAATTACAGCCGCAGATTATGTGAAACAGCAGCAGCCGAAAATGCAAAAGCTGTTAGACAAAGCAGTAGAACAAGAGAAGAAATCTCAGAAATAAGCAATTTATAAAATGCTGAAAAAATGTGGCTGGAAAGATTGAAACATAGGTTCTAGAGAGAATCAGCCTACGCCAAATGGATGAGTAGTAGATTCCGTTTTCAAAAAAAGCCGGTGCCAGCAGCCTGCTATTAACGCTGCTGGCATCATTTTTGGATTCCATACGGGCATGTTGCATGAATTGATCAAGCAGGCATCCATCGATTCATGCAACATGCTGATATTAGAAACAGGGGTGAGCGCAGTGATTACAAAATCTAGTTTGTATCGCAAAGAGAGGCTGTACGGATATTTGTTTATTTTGCCTCCGGTTCTTGGTTTGCTGATCTTTGTTCTGTTCCCTTTCCTTTATTCCTTGTACGGTTCGTTTACGGATTGGGATGGCTTGGGACAGATGAACTTTATTGGTTTAGCCAATTTTAAGGATTTGCTCACGGATGATTTGTTTTACAAAGCGATGTTCAACACCTTTTATTTGATGCTGGGTATCCCGATTGGTTTGTTACTCGCATTACTGCTGGCGATGGGTCTGAATCGTAAAATCCCCGGCACAACGACGTTCCGTGTAATCTATTATATTCCGGTCATTTCTTCCCTCGCAGCGGTGTCCATCATGTGGAACTGGGCGTACAACGGGGATTACGGATTAGTGAACCAATTCCTTGATCTATTCGGTATTGAAGGCCCTAACTGGCTCGCAAACAAAGATACAGTTAAACCGGCCCTGATTATTATGACGGTGTGGAAAGGTCTAGGTTATACGATGTTATTGTATCTGGCTGCACTGCAAAGTGTATCACGTACATATTACGAAGCGGCTGAGTTGGATGGAGCAAACGGGTTCCAGATCTTCCGCAACATCACCTGGCCAATGGTGAAGCCGGTTACCTTTTTCCTCGTTGTTACAAACATTATTGGTGGTTCCCAAATCTTCACCGAAATGAACATTATGACCCCTACGGGTGGTCCTGAATATTCATCCGCATCCATTGTCTTCTACATCTGGCAGAAAGCATTCAGCAACCTGCAAATGGGTTATGCCTCTGCGATGGCCATGATTCTTGGTATTTTCATTTTTGTCATTACCTTGGTGCAATTCAAAATGAACGAAAAATCAGCCTATGATGGGGATTAATGGTCTAGGAAAGGAGTGAACCGGAGATGTCTTACAGTCAAAAGAGGAAATTAACAAACTCTATCATTTTTATCGTTTTGGCGCTTGGTGCTATTGCGATGATTGCACCACTGATCTGGATGTTGTCCACTTCCGTGAAGGAGAAGCAGGATGTGTTCGCGCTTCCGCCCGTGTGGATACCTGAAGTGTTCCAATTCGGAAAGTATAAGGAAATTTGGGAAGCAGGTCCGTTACTCAGCGGGGTCAAAAACAGCTTGATCGTGGCGGTCAGTGTTACCGTTGTCGGGACGTTTACGTCAAGTATCGCTGCCTTTGCTTTTGCCAAATTGAGATTTCCGCATAAAAACAAACTGTTTCTAGCTTTGCTCGCATCGATGATGATTCCGTATCCGACAGTCATGATTCCGCAATTCATCATGTTCTCGAAGCTGGGCTGGGTGGACACACTGCTGCCACTTATTGTTCCAGGATTATTTGGTAACGTCGTCATGATCTTCTTCCTTCGTCAATACCTGCTTAGTGTGCCTGATGCCATTATTGAAGCAGCGAAAATTGATGGCAGCTCCTATTTCCGACTGTACTCGAGCATTACGTTTCCGCTCATTAAACCGGCGATTGCAGCTCAGCTGATTCTCTGGTTCATGGGCATCTGGAACGATTATCTAGCACCAATTATTTATCTGAATTCACCTGAAAAACAGACCTTGCAGCTCGTTATAGCAAACTTCAATGCCACGTATGCGATCCAGACGGATTACCCGCTGATTATGGCAGCGTCCATTGTTGCGCTGTTGCCGGTATTGATCATCTTCCTGATCTTCCAGAAACAGATTATTGAATCGGTAGCAATCTCTGGAGTGAAAGGATGAATCTGCGGAGAACATTCCGCGGGTGGACGAATTCAGGAAAAGGAGTTGTTGCTTCGATGTTGCTGCTGTTGTTGGTTGGGGCTACAGGCTGTTCTGGAGAAGGAGCAGGGGAAGCGGTGTCCCCGCCGGTCTTTCCTGAGGCTCCCCAAGATACCCAATTGTATGACACCTCCATTCTGGACGACGAATCCCGTTGGACGGTGAACAATGCGCATGATCCGGCCATTATCAAAACAGATCAGGGATATTACGTTTATTCGACCGATGTTCGTGTAGCAGGAGAAGCGAAACCCGGCGTCATGGTACGCAAATCGGATGATCTGATCAACTGGTCATGGGTAGGTCAGGCTTTGCCGGGTATTCCGAAGGAAGCCCTCGATTGGACTGGGGCAGTAAATTTGTGGGCACCGGATGTGATTCAGGTTGGTGACACCTACCGGATGTATTATTCGGCTTCGTCTTTTGGTAGTACGCGTTCGGCTATTGGTTTGCAGACATCCTCGTCCCCAGAGGGTCCTTGGACAGATGAAGGGTTGGTTGTTAAAACATCTGAGAACGAAAAGGATAAGTTAAATGCCATCGATGCCAATCCGGTATTGGATGCCGAAGGCAATTCGTGGATGGTCTACGGTTCCTTTTTTGACGGGATATATATTGCACCTCTCGATCCGGAAACCGGAAAGTTCAAGGAAGAGGGGTATGGTACACGCATTGCCTCCCGTGATCGTGCTACGGAAGAAGGTGCGGTGGAGGGGCCATATATTGTGTATAACCCGGAGTTCAAAAAGTATTATTTATTCGTCTCGTATGATTCTTTATTCGAAGATTATAACGTGCGTGTAGCCCGTGCTGATTCCATTACAGGCCCCTACACGGATGTAAATGGCATGAACATGCTGGATACAGAGCATCTGCCTCAATACGAAGTCGGAACCAAAATTCTGGGTGGCTATCGCTTCACCGAAGGTGAGGGTTGGGTTGCACCAGGACATAACTCGGTCCTTAAGGATGGCGACGATTATTATATCGTGCATCATGCGAGAGGCGAGACGGATAAAAACTGGCCGTATCTGCATGTACGTAAAATGCTGTGGACCAAGGACGGCTGGCCTGTTGTGTCAGCAGAACGTTATGCAGGTGAGTACGCACAGGACATTCCGAAGTCGATGATCGCCGGGGAGTGGGAAGGCCTGGCTGTTGATCCATCGGTAGACGGACAGGTGCAGGCAGTGCCTTACACTTTGCAAGCCAACGGCAAATTGAAAAGCGAAAACGGTTCAGGCAAATGGACGTTTGACGGCAAACAAACACTGACGCTGGAGTGGAAAGAAAGCCCGTGGGGCGGAGCTTCCACAGAAGAGCTGAAGCTGCTCCCGTCCTGGGACTGGGAGCGAAGCCAGCCTGCACTTGTGGTTACTGGCCTGAGCGACCGCGGCATTGCTGTCTGGGGCAAGCAGATTAGCGCAGCGGAGAAATAGAGAGCCGCAGATATGGCTCGAAGTTTGGAATTGGAGCTGGCCGAGAAAATACGGCCAGCCATGCATTTAGTGGGGAGAGTCGCCCGAGCGAAGCGCGACCCCATAGATACAGAGCCACACCGATGGCTCGGAGTTGGATTTGGTTCAGCGAGCGTGGTTAGAGCGAAGCTGTTGCTTTTAAGGTGCACAAGCAGCGTAGGGGGAGGAAGGAGCCGAAGGAGCGTCTTTGGCATCCGATTTCAACCGCTAAGAGCGGTTGAAATCGGAGGACAAGAGAGCGACAAGGCCCTGCCACCCCCGAAGCGTCCGCGGTGCACCAAGAGCTGGCCCGAGAAAAAAGGCCAGCCATGCATTTAGTGGGGAGAGTCGCCTGAGCGAAGCGGGCGACCCCATAGATACAGAGCCACACTGATGGCTCGGAGTTAGATTTGATTCCAGCGAGCGCGGTTAGAGCGAAGCTGTTGCTTTTAAGGTGCACAAGCAGCGAAGGGGGAGGAAGGAGCCGAAGGAGCGTCTTTGGCATCCGATTTCAACCGCCAAGAGCGGTGGGAAAAAGAAATCGGAGGACAAGAGAGCGACAAGGCCTTGCCACCCCCGAAGCGTCCGCGGTGCACCAGCAAAATAGTTTTTGCACTTTATGCATCAGCTGTTTTCAAATCTTCACTCCGAGCCATACACACACATTTGAAAGGGGAGCATTCCCATGACTGATTCCATTACATTTACCAATCCCATCCTGGAGCAGCGAGCTGATCCGTGGGTGTACCGTCACACAGACGGGTACTATTATTTCTCAGCTTCGGTGCCAGCCTTTGACCGGATTGAGATTCGGCGTGCACAAACCCTGGAAGAGTTGAGAGATGCCGAGCCGGTAACGGCGTGGCACAAACATGATACAGGACCGATGAGTGCCAACATTTGGGCACCTGAAATTCATTTTATCGATGGAAAATGGTACATACATTATGCTGCAGCCCATACCAGCGAAACCAATGAGGGCCTTTTCGACCACCGCATGTATGTGCTGGAAAATGACTCGGCCAACCCGCTCGAAGGCGCGTGGGTAGAGAAGGGACAGATTCGGACGCGTTGGGAGACGTTTTCCTTGGATGCAACGACGTTTGAACACAAAGGTACCCGTTATTTGGTATGGGCGCAAAAGGCCCCGGACATTCCGGGTAACTCTAACCTGTACATTGCCCAAATGGAAAATCCGTGGACTCTCCGTGGTGAGCAGGTCATGATTTCTACACCGGAATATGATTGGGAGATCATCGGCTTCAAGGTAAATGAAGGGGCAGCAGTGTTACATCGCAATGGGCGGATCTTCATTGGTTACTCGGCGAGTGCGACCGACTATAATTATTGTATGGGTTTGCTCACCGCAGATGAAGATGCCGACTTGCTTGATCCAGCGAGCTGGGTGAAATCACCTAAGCCGGTATTCCAGACGTGTGAAGCGAATGGTCAATATGGTCCGGGTCACAACAGCTTTACGGTATCACCGGACGGCAAAACAGATATTCTGATCTATCACGCACGAAACTACAAGGACATCGAGGGAGATCCTCTCTATGATCCAAACCGTCACGCCCGCGCGCAGGTTATTCGCTGGAACGAAGATGGCACACCTGACTTTGGAGTCCCTGTTCCAGATGGGAAGGCTGCGGCTGAAGCTAAATAATAATACTGCTAAAGTTTTAATATAGTAAGCCCTTAGTCAGCGAGCCATGCTGATTAGGGGCTTTTACTTATGTACACATTGAGAAGGAAGACTTGAAGACGGATACGAGGGTCTGCATATTAGCAACCATCCCGTGACCAATGCGTATGAGGAGTATACAATTCACTATACACATAATATTAGGAGGCCATATATGGATTCACGCGAGACATTGGACCGGGAGCTGGAACAGATTTTAAAATGGGAAAAAGGGCAGAAGGACTTGTTTATTTGGGACAAAATTGGTCGTTTGCCGTTTGCCATGCTGGATAAAGTTATGCCCAAAGCGCTGAAACAGAAGATTGGAGACTCGCTGAACGAAGTTGGTCAGTATGTGCAGAATGGCGGGAAATTTCTCGTCCAGAAAAAGAAGGTAGCTGAGCTGCTCCGAGAGGAAGCGACCAAATCCGGTTATTCCATGAAGGCCGATACCTCTTACGATGAACAGGATGAAGAGGCAAGAGATACGACGAAAATCCACAGTGTGGATGGTTTACCGCTTGAAGTATTGGATCGCACTGCTGATAACATTACGGACAGTCGAACGAGGTTTGCTGCTGCACAAGGGGCCGCAACAGGTATCGGCGGCATTGTAACGATTGCGGCGGATATTCCGATGGTGATGGGGCTTTCCCTGAAGGTGCTGCAGGAGATGGCGCTATGCTACGGATATGATCCCGACGAACCCCAAGAGCGCATATTTATCGTCAAATGTCTGCAATTCTCCTCTGCTGATATTGTGGGCAAAAAAGCAATAATGGATGAACTCGCCGATTACGATAATCCGGACAAGCAGGTTGAGGTTATCTCTCAAATGCAGGGCTGGCGGGAGGTTTTTAATTCCTACAGTGAATCGTTTGGTTGGAAAAAGCTGTTTCAGCTTATTCCGATTGCCGGCATGGTATTCGGTTCGGTAAGCAACAAAAATACGATTCGTGATGTTGCGGAAGCCGGAAAAATGCTGTACAAAAAACGGCTCATTCTTCAGCGTTTGAAATAATGTTACAGAAAACTTAACTGGAAGAGATGAATTTACATGTTAAACAAACAAGGTTTCTATGATCTTTTAAACCGCAACAACATAGTTTACGAGAGCTTTGAACATCCAGCAGTATACACTATGGAGGAAATATTCTCTCATGATGTTCCACATACAGAACATATCGTTAAAAGTCTATTTCTACACAAAGCGGCGACCTCTCCCCGATGGAATTCGGGAAAAGGTCGCCGCTTTTATCTTTTTTTATTGCTAACTTGAGGAGTTATGACTAAACCAGATTGAGGCGAAAACCCCTTTTCAAGTGGCTGAATGTCTATATTCCTTATTCTTCGCTACCGTTCTCTTCCGCCCAGCGGTTCAGCAACTTATCCGATGGAAGCAGGAAGGTGAAGATACCGATCAGTGGCAGGAAGCTGCACATCTGCATAACTGGAGATACGCCGAACACGTCGATCCAGTTCCCCAGCACGAGTGCTCCCAGACCGCCCATACCAAATGCCAGACCAGTAATCAGGCCGGAGACGGTTCCGATTTTGCCTGGAATCAGCATTTGCGCATACACAACGGTCACCGAGAAACTGGACAACATGATGAACCCAATAATACTCAGCAACACGGCTGTCCAGAACAAATTGGCGTAAGGCAGCAGAAGCGCCAGTGGAGCGGCCCCGGCCATCGACAGGAAGATCATGTTACGTTTACCGAAGCGATCCGCCAGTGGACCACCAAAGAACGTACCAAGAGCCCCAGCCGCCAGGAACAGGAAGATATAGATCTGTGCGTCCTCTGTGGACAAGTTAAATGTATCCTTCAGGTTAAACGCATAGAAGCTGCCGATCGAAGCGACATACCACGAACGGACAAAGACAAGCAGAATCAAAATGGTTATGGCAGCAGCAATCTTTTTACGTAATGCTGGATTGGGTGCACGACGAGCTGCCGCCTGTCTGCGCAAATATCCTCCCGATTGCAGCATGCGTCCATACCAGCGAGCGATATAGATTTGAACCGCAATTCCCGCAGCTGCAATGCCCGTGAATCCGATGGCACCAAACAACCCAAACGGGATGAAAATCCATCTGGTGAGCAATGGGGCGAGAGACTGACCGGCATTACCACCCACCTGGAAGATCGACTGAGCCAGACCTCTACGAGGCCCTGAGGCCATATGGGATACCCGTGAACCCTCTGGATGGAACGCCGCCGAACCGAGACCAACAAAGATGACGGAGATCAGGACGGCCATATAACTGTCGGCGAAGGCAAGCAATAGCATACCGGTAAACGTAAAGCCCATGCCGATGGGCAGAATGGAGGGTGTCGGTTTTTTATCAGCAAAATAGCCTACAACAGGCTGCATGATGGACGCAGTAAAGTTAATAGCAAACGAAATCCATCCGATCTGTGTATACGTGAGATGCATGGAGTCTTTCAGAATTGGAAAAATAGCTGGAATGACAGATTGGATTGAATCGTTGAACAAATGGACCAGACTGATGGCAATTAAGATCCGATAAACGGTACCTTGAGCATCCAATCCGGGTGGAGCTTTTGAACGCGCAGCGGCGTCTTTGGATAATGAATTTTGCATGGACATGAACAGTTCTCCTTTGGTCGCGGTCACGAGGGATCAGCGCCTGATGATGTGATGTGCCTAAGCATATTGTTACATAATAGGACAGATTTGAAAGGTCGACAAGGGGAACAGGGGAAATTAACGTTCTCATTTTAATGTAAACTATTGATATACTTTAAAGAATCTACTATTAAATTTCTACTAAATCAGAAATGATAAAGGACTGATCCATATGAAATCGCTATCACCATATGTTCTTGCCAAACGTAATTTGGCGATGACCATTCTATTTATGGCAGTCATGACTTTTCTGGCTATCTATGTTGCATCGACGTCTCTGTACTTTGCTATCGGATTTTTTGTGGTTGTTCAGTCTATAGGTGTACTTATGCTGAGACATTACATCAAAAAAGTGAAAGAACTGAAGGAAGACAGTAACCCTTGAATGCTAGTCCAATCCATACGATTGGTTGCAAACGCCCACGTTCCATAGCATACAAAAAAACAAAAGCCGAACTTCTTCAGATCGAAGAGTTCGGCTTTTGTGTGTTCAATAATTTTATTTTGTACAAAGCATAATTGGTGTATCTACCAAATTAACGATTATCTATCGTCTCTGGATACATATCATGGTTCATCATGCGGTGCTCGGCCATTTGCTCATACTTCGTCCCCGGTTTACCGTAGTTGGTGTACGGATCGATGGAAATGCCGCCGCGCGGCGTGAATTTGCCCCATACTTCAATGAAGCGTGGGTCCATCAGCTTAATCAGGTCGTTCATGATGATGTTCACACAATCCTCGTGGAAATCACCATGGTTGCGGAAGCTGAACAGGTACAGCTTAAGTGACTTGCTCTCCACCATTTTCACATCAGGGATGTAGCTGATATAGATCGTTGCAAAGTCCGGCTGACCCGTGATCGGGCACAGGCTGGTGAACTCCGGGCAGTTGAATTTGACAAAATAATCCCGGTACGGGTGTTTGTTATCGAAGTTTTCCAGAATACCTGGATCATATTCAAACGTATATTTTACGCCCTGGTTACCCAGCAACGTTAGATCTTGCATTTCATCAGGTTGTCTCATGGATTCGTAAACGCTCCTTATTTCCGGCGACGCACGAAGCTTACCGGTATATATGATAGGCCATCTTAGCCTCTGGTTGTTCCCAAAATTACATCATGCCGCCCATTATTCCATCCAAATAGCCCATCAGACGCCGCGTTTGTTGCCCCAAACAAGGGTATGCAGCTGTGGCAGCACACGAACGTCGTTCAGATCATCGGATGCACTGACTTGATCAATCAGCCACTCATAACGGGCAAGCAGCGAAGTCGCCAGATCTGGGGTATCAGCAGAAGTGACATCCGGGTTCCCGGTTTGCAAAAATAAATCTGTGCCCGGATACCGTGCATGCACACGGCGGGCATAGTCCAAGTCTGTCTCATCGAAAATTACGATCTTCAGACTGTGACTTCGTTCCACCGGGCGAGCAGCCAGGCGATGGATCAGATCATCCAGCACAGCCCAGTCGGTGTTCATGCCTGAGCTGGGAGGCTTGGGCGAGACGGTGACTTCGTCAATGTCCGCCAGCCAAGACTGCCAACGGGAGCCCTGCGTTTCTACCGCGGTGCGGATGCCGTTCTCCCGAAGCAGCTTAACCAATCCGCCCAGCGAAGCGAGCAGGGCAGGGTTGCCGCCTGAGATGGTCACATGAGAGAAGCGTGAGCCGCCAACACGACGCAATTCCTCCCACACATCCTCCGGAGTAATCATCCGAATCAGGTCCTTGCCACTGCCGTCCCAAGTAAAGGCCGAGTCACACCAGGAACAGCGATAATCGCAGCCCGCGGTGCGGACGAACATCGTTTTCTGCCCGATAACCATGCCTTCACCTTGAACCGTCGGGCCGAAGATTTCCATCACAGGAATACGAGCCTCTATGCTACGTTCCACACTACTCATCGATCATCCACTCCCGTCTGGCCTCAGCGTAACTGGTCGGCGTCTCGTATAAGCGGACAAACTCTGTTCGACCACCCTCGGTAAGTGCAGCATACGGTTCGGTTTGCAAGGCATGCTCCATCTGCTCGAACAACCAGACGACCATATTTTCAGCAGTTGTGTTCATGAGGGGAAGGGTTTCGTTCAAATACTGATGATCCAGATACCCTTCAATTTGTGTTTTCCATATATCCTTGATATGTCCAAAATCAACAGTCAGTCCGGTCTCACCCGGGTAACCGCTAATGCCAAAAACAACTTTATACGTATGTCCGTGCAAGTTCTTGCACTTGCCTTCATAACAATGCAGATGATGCGCAGCGTCAAACGTAAACTCCTTGCTGACAAGCACACGTTTGCGATGATAGCGAAGCTGGGCAGGAAGGATATCTTCTCCAATCCGCTGCAACCGTTCCACAATACGAAATGTTCCCGGTTCTCTCATCGTACGTCCGCTCCTGGAGTTCCAACAGTAGTAGAATCAGTGCGTTGCTCCAGATAGCGATCCAGTCCGGCTTTGCGCAGTTTGCAGGCAGGACATTCTCCGCAGCCATCGCCGATAATTCCGTTATAACAGGTCAGTGTGCGCTCCCGCACATAATCGAAGGCACCGAGCTCATCCGCCATTTTCCACGTCTGGGCTTTGTCCAGCCACATCAGTGGGGTGTGAATGACAAATGGGTAGTCCATCGATAGATTCAGCGTAACATTCATCGACTTTACAAACGAATCCCGACAATCCGGGTATCCGCTGAAATCCGTTTCGCATACACCTGTGACGAGGTGACGAGCCCCTTTTTGCTTCGCCATAATGGCTGCAAAACTGAGGAACAGCAGATTCCGTCCATCGACAAACGTACTTGGCAGTTCGCCTTCTTCATGCGTAATCTCCATATCCGTACGGGTGAGTGCATTAGGCGCGAGTTGGTTTAACAAACTCATGTCCAGTACCGTTTGCTGTACACTCAGATCGCGAGCGATCTCTGCGGCGCATTCAATCTCCAGCTTGTGACGCTGGCCGTAATCGAAGGTAACCACTTCAACCTCGGCAAATTGCTGTTTGGCCCAGAACAAACAAGTTGTACTGTCCTGACCGCCGCTAAATACAACGACTGCTTTTTCTTCGTTCAACATAAAAAAACCTCTCCATCTTCTTAAGATCAATCCATGCACATAGGCACAGAGTGTCGGAAGAACAGAGAAGTTCATGAACTGGCATCCATCAAAAAACACACCTTCTCGTAGGCTGCTTCAAAAAAGCAGGACGATCTAGTGTTCTTAGTTTTTTACGTACGTTGTTACCTAAAATGTACGCAAGACTTATTGACCTTAATGAAGGTCGAGTCTTATAGAGGGAGTTCGCGAACCTCTCCCATGCCATAGGCATGGATTTTCTTCTTCAATTGTCCGGTACAGTATATCACATTTCCAATACGGTGAGCATGCTTTCCATGAGAATCCATTTATAACTGAGCCTAACGTCATCTGGATTCATTTAATCAATACATTTCCAAAAGGAATGACTTCCTTCAGAATTCGCTTAAATAAGCCTTCATCGTTCATATCCTGTTCCAGTCTATGATTTTCACGACCGGCCTGAAAGAGTACAGAGCCATGTCCTGTCATCTTCCAATGATAGTTCATATGCTGGCTGGCAAGGTTGTTCCCGTATACGGTAAGTTCCAGCTGCGCGTTCTCAGGATAGGCGATAATACTGCCTGCATCCACGTATAGTGGTGCGGTAGGGTGCAGTTCCTGTTGGCAGACCTGACCTTGTGTCAGCAATCCAATCTTGCCTTTGCCCGAAAATTTCATTTTCACGGCATCCCGAGTGATGAGCATGTTTTTGATTTTCTGAATTTTGGTGTGCATCGTGACGCCGTCGGAGTAGAAGAAAAGGTGACGGAAGTCATACAGCAGATCGCTGTTCTCACTCAGTTCAACTTCCTTCATGGTGAATCCGGGAGGCAGGGCGGCCACAAATTGACAAGGACCGGTAATTTCGGATTTGATGAGCTTTTTTTTGCGATAGATACCCGAAATGTTCATGAATTTATCATTGCGACTGCTGCTTGGGCCGCGAAAAGCGACAATTTGCTGGGGATGGAGAATATGCAGGCGGTCGTCCTGGATCAACGAGAACGTGACCACTTGTCCGGCTCCGCCAGCTTCGGCATTATTCAGGTGTATGTGCATTCGGTTGCTCCTGTTCTTTTATACTCGGCCAGAACGGCGACGCATTCCCCAGCGCATCACCCGAATCAGAATAAAGTATCCCAATATGAGTGAAACGGCTGTGATAATCATCGTTTGAATGCGTTTGGCAGTTGCCGTTTTGGCATCCTGATCATTTTGCAGCTTGCTCACCATGTCGGTCAGTTTTTCGTTTTGTGCCAGCAACAACTCGTTCTGGGCCTTGAATGCTTCGACATTTGCCTGGGCTTGTCCCAATTGGGCAGAGGTCTGATTCAACTGCTCCAGCGTCTGTTTATAGCTTTCCTGCAAGGCGTTCACTTCTCCAGGTAGCTCGGAGACTCGTTCCCATCCACTATAGATATCGGAGAATATATTGGCATTTGCTGCACTGACTGTAGAAGTCAAAGAAACAGTAAACAATACACATGTGGTGAATAACACCCGAATGAAATAACCCTGAATGGGTTTTGGCATGAATGGCACCTTCTTTCGGTTACATAATCGTTTGCCGATTTCGTCGTCATTTGTTGAAATACGGCTCTTACATTATACGTCAAAACCGGGACAATGGGTTCAAGATGATATAGTTTTAATTACCCTATATGAGAATAAATCAATACATGTGGACAAGTGTTTAATTTTAAGAACGTCGGGGTAATAGAAGGACAGGGCAGCACTCCGGACGGCCTTGACATGATTCTTTTACTTCAGCTCTGGGTGCCTGCTATTCATAATAACGAAATTTGTAATTTAATGAGAGAAAACAATATATCCGATTTTTATGAAGATCGTGAATACGAAGGGGTAGAAACGTATGTACACAACTAAACAAGCTGCAACAACCAAAACGATTATGATCACTGTAAATGGTGAGCCGATCGGGCGTGAATTGATTATCGACAGTATTACTTATGCTCCAATCACAGAACCTGATTCTGTACAAAGTTTACACAAAATGGGAATTGATCCATCTACGATTTAAGATAGGACTTGTCATATAAAAGTGGTCTAAAAGCTTGGCATACTGCCAAGCTTTTTCGTCGTTTATTGTCGTAATTACGCGGATTTAGGGATGAGAAACTAATATTATGGAAAAATTTCCTGCGAACATATGTTCCGTGACAATATAGTGTCCATTTACCCTGATAACTTAGAAGATAATACATATAAATCGGGGGAGAGACTACCAGTGAACTCAGTCTTTGAAGTATCTTATTCGTGGAATAGAGAGGCCATACCGACAGGGGGAGCCGACCCCGTATATATGATGGTGGAGTGGCGTAACGGAGCCCCTGCCAAAAGACTCAGGAAAATAGCACCCAAAATTGTGTCACGAGACTTGGAACTTTTGCTCAAACCGGAATTTGGAATTCAGCTCAAGGGCATCTACGGCTGTCGTTCCAAAGAAACGGATATCGGTTGGGTTTTAAGACTTGGTGATGTATACAAGGGAGAGAGTAAACAAATCTTACTCGAATTCGCCATGGGACCGCGTGTATCAGGAAAAAGTGCCGTATGTTCAGCTTATTGGAGTACGCGAAAGTTGAAACAAAGCCAGAGAGTACTGCTGCGCAGAGAACAGTTGTATATTCAGTATACAAGTCATCTGGGCATGCTGCGTCAGCCGGAAGATCCCAAGGTAGAGAAGACAATCAAATTAAACGAAACAGTTCCTCTGATTAAACAAGCTTTGCGTGCTTATGAAAGAGGCCGTACACAAGAGGGCAGTGATATGCTGCGTCGTCATGCAGATGCTTTGTTAATTGAAGCGGCTCGCAAACAGGATCTAGATTATTATGAGGAAGCCGAAATATTGGAGAAACTTCGGCACCATTATGGGATTACTTTTAATTCCATGGTTCATAATCGCGGAAAAACGATGTTAGGTGAATAGGGATAAAGAACTAGGGAAGATGGGGCGGAAAGGAATGTTTCTACATAATTTTTTGAAGGTGAAGTCAAGGAATAAGTCGAATGTACTAAACAACATAATAATAAAAAAATGGATGGAGTTGTATCGAATTTATTGAAACAACATCGTGGAGGGTCCGGCAAAATGACAGACCGACTGATCCGATTAATGCGCATTATAACTCTTGTGCAGGCCAAACCGGGTATTCTGGCCCGTGAGCTTGCCGAGCGGTGCGAAACAACGGAAAGGACGATATACCGCGACATGGAGGCCCTCAGTGCAATGCATATCCCCATCGCCAATATGGGACACGGGAGAGGATACATGTTTATCAGCCATTTTGCCATGTATCCGCTGAATTGGTCTGATGAAGAAGCTCAAGCCTTTATGCACCTGGCAGAAGTCATGGAGAATATTCGTCCGTTGCTGAAGCCTGCTTTTGAGAGCGCGTATGAGAAAGTGGTTGCTTCGAGTCAGAAAAACAAAACAGAGCGAGTGGAATGGTCTGAGCAAATTAGCGGGTTGTTCAAAGTGGGTACATCTGCTTGGCAAAATGAAAGTACCGAACTTCTGAATCATTCCCTGGTGACCTTGCTTCAGGCCGGAATTTCCCAGAACACTATTGAAGGAGAATATCTGTTTCAAGGTAAAAAGGGGATTGCGCGAATGGATCCCTACTGTCTTATTCCTCGTGAATACCGATTTGATCTGTTGGCATATTGTCACCTGTCAGAAAGACTGAGAATATTTCAAGTGAATCGTTTGCACAGGGTTCGGATTTTGCCACGCACGTTCCGCAAAGATGATTACCTTTTACAATCTCACTTCCGCACGCCACAGGAACTTAGCGGCAGTACGGAGTGGACTGCATTCAAGATCAGATTCTCGCCGCACGCCGTGGAGCGTGTGATGCAGGAGCAGTTTTTTGCACGCCCCATCTTGACGATCGAACCGGAGGGTACGCTGTTATTTGAGGCCATACTGAGTGATGAACAAGGGTTTCTAACCTGGTTGTCTCAATATGGACCCGATGCCGAAATTCTGGAGCCTCAGAGCTACCGTCTTTTGATGAAGGAACGTCTGGAACGTTGGAGAGAGATTTACAACTGAACGTCAGTGCAGATCATGGCTGGTCTGCCTTTGTTCAACATGCGTTGTATGCAATTACTCTTTGGTCTTGAACAGGTGTGCAAGGTTACCAAAAGGGGAATCTTTCTCGTCATCTTCTACACTGCTGGAATAGACCACTTTGGATGTGATGCCCTCATCATCTGCGGCGCAATTGGTTTCCAGTTTGAATTGATCAAATTGATGCATGAATACTTTGGCTGTATTAATCGCATCATCCAAAGCGCGGTGCTGAGTGCCATCGAATTCAATACCACAAAGTTCCAGAGCCTGAGCGAGTCCAAGCTGACGGAATTTTCCTTCCTTACGCACAGTTCGCGACCATTGCTGCTGAAGATCATTGTGGTTGGTGATCCAGGCTACATCGAGCTGATGAGTGCGACAATGAGAGATCAGTTTGGTGCGGTCATCCGGTCCCCAGGAGCACATGTAATAGGATTCACTTCCCATCCATGCAATAAATTGATTCAGTGCTTCGGGAAAAAGAGGGGCTGCGTCGATGTCTTTCTGCGTAATACCCGTAAACTGAATTGTATCGGCGGATAGCACCGACTTATTGGATGGACGAACATAAGTGTGGAACGTATCCGACACGAACAGGCCGTTCTCACCTTCCGTTACTTTGACGGCACCGATATCTATAATTTCAGAAGAGTAACGTGTATTGCGACTTACCGTGAATTCAAGATCGTAAATAATATATGGCATAGGACAAACTCCTTTATCAATTAATACATGGTTTCTATTTCTCTATATTACAGGGAACGCACAGCCATGTCAGCCATCGCCCAGCAATTCATTTTAACGTAAAGCTGGCAACAGTGTGGTTGACAACTTCTTGTAAATACACTATGGTGATCAAAAATGATAACAGCGATCAACGAGGACATAATTACGTTAGCCAGCTTCTACAGAGAGGAAACCGCTTAGTGCAAGGTTTCTGTTGCTGTTTCGTTATTCCTACCTCGCGAGCTGCGGAGGAGAAGGCCCGAACGGCCTGTAACCTTCGCCGGATGGGCCCGTTATGCCTTGAAGGACTGCGCGTTCACGTTTTGCATCGGTTGCAAACGTAGAACCGGTTTATGGCAAATGACCTGATGATTTGAAGTCAGGTCAGCCGGCAAAGTGCAGTTAAATAAGGGTGGTACCACGACACATTCGTCCCTTGACGGATGTGTTTTTTTGCTGTTTATAACCAGATTTACAATATCGATTAGAAGAATAAGGGGTGTGACAAGATGCGTCAAAGTGAAATGCTTGTTCCAACATTACGTGAAGCACCAGCAGAGGCAGATGCAGCAGGGCATCGCTGGTTATTGCGCTCGGGTATGATTCGCCAACTCGCAGCAGGGATATACAGTTATCTGCCCTTGGGGCGTCGTATCTTGCTGAATGTCGAACGAATCGTTCGGGAAGAAATGGACCGTGCAGGATGTCAGGAAGTATTGCTGCCAATCATGCAGCCTGCTGAGTTATGGGAAGAATCCGGAAGATATACTCAGTATGGCCCTGAGCTGATGCGTCTGAAGGATCGCCATGCACGAGAATTCGCCTTGGGTCCAACCCATGAAGAGGTTGTGACTGCACTGGCTCGTGACGAGGTTAATTCTTATCGGAAGCTGCCGTTTACACTTTATCAGATTGGAACCAAATTCAGAGATGAACGTCGCCCAAGGTTTGGATTACTGCGGGGACGGGAGTTCATCATGAAGGATGCGTACTCTTTTGCTTCCGATTGGGAAGAGCTGGATCGCACCTATCAGGCCATGAATACGGCGTATTCGCGTATTCTGGAGCGTTGTGGACTGGAATATATTCGAGTGGAAGCCGATGCAGGCACTATTGGTGGTCAGGGGGAGACCCACGAATTCATGGCACTTGCTGATGTGGGAGAAGATACGATCGTAACTTGCAAACATTGTGGATATGCCGCAAATCTGGAGAAGGCGGGGTATCAGACTTCTAAATCTTCTACTAAGAATCCAGGACAAGCGGAAGCTTCTGCTGACCTGAAAACGGTTGAAAAAGCTGATGGGAATACCGAGGGTGACACGTTGGTTCGTATCCAAACGCCAGGTGTACGTACGATCAATGAGTTAAGCGCCTTTGTGGGCAAGGATGCCCAGCATATGATCAAAACATTGCTTTATCAGGCTGATGGTCAACTGGTCGCTGCGCTTGTTCGTGGGGATCATGAAGTGAATGATATCGCGCTGAAGCAGGTATTGGGTGCAGAAGAGCTAATTCTGGCTGATGAAACTGCCCTTGCAAGTCATCCGAATTTAACTGTAGGTTTCCTGGGTCCTATTGGACTGGATCTGCCGATTGTAGTAGATGCGGATGTAGCTGCAATGGAATATGCCATTACAGGAGCGAATGAAGTTGATGTACACTATTCGAATGTACGTCCGGGTAAAGATTTTGCTTTGGACAAAGTAGATCGAATCCGTTTTGCTGCTGAAGGTGACGGCTGCCCAACCTGTGGAGAATCGCTTGTATTCACAAAAGGAATAGAAGTCGGGCATATCTTCAAACTGGGAACCAAGTACAGTGACGCCATGGGAGCATCCTTCCTGGATCGCAATGGACGACAGTGCGCACCTGTAATG
Source organism: Paenibacillus marchantiae (assembly GCF_028771845.1). Classification (NCBI taxonomy): domain Bacteria; kingdom Bacillati; phylum Bacillota; class Bacilli; order Caryophanales; family Paenibacillaceae; genus Paenibacillus; species Paenibacillus marchantiae. The sequence continues at coordinate 2,490,044 of NZ_CP118270.1, forward strand.
GGTTGTTACGGTATCGGTGTGTCTCGTCTGATGGCCGCTATTGCGGAACAATACGCCGGAGAAGATGGTATCCGTTGGCCAGCAGCCATTGCGCCTTATCATGTACATCTGATCCCAATGAGCTGGAAGGACGAACAGCAACGCGAACTCACGTTGGAACTGGAACAACAACTAGTAGATGCCGGATACAGTGTACTGATCGATGATCGGGATGAACGGCCAGGGGTGAAGTTCAAGGATTCGGAATTGATCGGATTGCCTGTCCAGATTGTTATTGGCCGAGGTGCGGCAGAGGGACAGGTGGAATTTGGATCGCATGTTCTTGCAGCACAAGGCGAATCCAAACGAATCAGTATGACGGCACAAGAGGCTGTAAGTCAGGTGAAGGAACAACTATAGTCCAGAATTAAAAAAAATCCTTATGAAAACCATGCTACGTGTCTCTATATAATAGAGCGATGTATAATAGGTCCAGATATTATGCGGTAAGAGATGTTTGTGGTTATGTAACGGATTAAAGCGTTAAAAAGAGGGCTATAGTCATATAAGTATGCAACACTATTTGCGTATTGTCATACCAAATTACTAGAATTTGAAAAATTGTATTCTGTATACAGTCGGTTTGTCCATAAGAGCTTCTGGCGAATCATGTCAGGAATCTATGCATGTGCAAATACGCAAATCATGGAACGAGAAATATATCGTTTGAATGTGAAATAACCGCATGAGAGTGGCAATTTTGGAGATATCTTCTATAGTCCATGGTAGAGGGCATGGGATGAAGTGATTTCTTAAAGTGGCTTTGGGGATTTATTTTTGCAGCAAAGCTATATTCATGTAAACATGGAGTGTGCAACTCGGTAGGTTAACTACTGAGTGATGTAATTTGTAAAATAAAAAAGGGTGTCCATCAGCCAGTTATGGCTTGAGGGACACCCTTTCTTTGAATTTTAATTGGTACAACTATCTGCTCTTCTCAGAACTTAAGAGGCTGCAGGCAGTTTCAATTGTTGGCCTGGATAAATCCAGTGTGGATTTTTGATCTTATTCAGCTTTTGCAGAGCTTGCCAAGTGGTACCGTATTGTTTGGAGATGGAATACAGGGAATCTCCGGATTTTACAACATGCACTTTGGCTGGAGCTGGTTTACTTGGCGTCGGTTTCGACGGTGTTTCTGGTTTTGGTGTCTCTGGTTTCGGTGTAGTTGGAGCTGGTGTTTCCGTTACTGGAGCTTCCGGTTCAACCGCAGGAGCCTTTGCTTCCTTGATTCGACCGTCTGTTTTGATTTCTACAGCGCCCAGTTTTTGCATGTATTCTATCAACGCTTCATCCATAGCACCGTACATGCCGGACGTTGTGTATTTCGCAAACATCGTGTACTCGTCACCACCAACAGCAGTGAAATCATTCGTAGCCATTGTGTACGTTGCTTTTGGATCAAGGGCTTTATCTCCGATCATGACGGAGTGTACACGGCTGCCTTTTGCAGCGGAAGAATCAATGCTGAATGTCATGCCGGATACTTGTGGGAATCCGCCACTTGGTTCTGGATAAGATCCTACACCGTTTTCAAGGGCTGCGAGTACATCGGAGCCTTTTACTTCAAGCGTTACAACCTGATTACCAAAAGGAAGTACAGTAATGATATCCCCTTTAGTTACGATACCTTTTTCAATGGAAGAACGAATACCGCCACCGTTTGTGAGTGCGATATCGGCTTTGCTGATGTCACGGATGGCATCTGCCAGCAGATCACCCAGGTTCGTTTCACCTGCGCGTACTTGTTCACGTTTGCCGTCCAGCAGAATCGCTGTATTGGCTACTTCTTCTTTCAAAATGGGTTCTTGTTCTTTCAGAATGGAGTTCACCAATGCGGCAACTTTCTCATTCGGTTTGATGTCTTTTGCTTCCGTTTCATCAATCAGTGTTGCTTGTTTTTTCGTTACTTTGCCGCCGTCAACCCACAGGTCGATCACGCCTACAAAGTTTGTATACTCTCCAGCGCTGGCGATCAGTGTTCCGTTATCCGATACAAGTCCATCTTGCAGAACCGTATGGCTATGACCGTCGATGAATACATCAATGCCAGGAACTTCTTTTACAACTTTGAAGCTAGTATCGGTGCTGGACGCGTCTTGTCCAAGGTGTCCCAATACAACAACAACATCTACTTTGCTGCGAATTTCGTTCACGAGAACTTTGGCTTCTGCAGTTGGGTCTGTAATATCAAGACCTTCCACATTTATCGGATTCGTTTTATACATCGTTTCCGGTGTAGTCAGCGCAATGATACCGATCTTCACGCCGTCTACTTCTTTAATGAGGTAAGGATCGAAGAGACGAGTTCCGTCTTTCTTTTTCACATTGGCACTGAGCATGGGGAAGTTCATCATATCCGCAAGTTCGATGAGGCGCTCGGAACCGTAGTTGAATTCGTGGTTACCCGGTACAATCGCCTGATAACCGATTTCATTCATTACTTTGACAATGCTCTCACCGTTAACGAGTGTAGCAAAGGTTGTACCATGCACTGCATCTCCGGCATCCAGCAGAAGGGTATTTGGGTTTTCGCTACGGTATTTGTCCGCAATTCCAGCAACTTTGGCGAAACCCATCGCAGGTGAGGACTCAACTGCGCGTGCGTGTGTGTCATTCGTATGTAGAATAGTAATGTGCTTACCTGTGCCCGGAGTGGTATCCGTTGCAGCAGCGGCAATGCCCACACTGCCAAACAGCAGACAGAGCGTTAGCACAAGTGAAACATAAGTCTTCCAGATTTTCATATGAATCAGTAACCTCCCCAAAATAATAATCTACCTGAGCGTTTGCACAACTCATGTTGTATTTTACCAGACTACTATTAGGAAATCTCGTGATTTGTGTAAAAATAGGTAACCTGAAAGTGACATCTGATTTTCATAGTGGAAGATTAAGAGAGAACTTCACTTGTGAGGAACGTATGTTCTTAAAAAGGCTAAAAAAAATGCTGCACTTCACGTGGCAGTCCAGTACGCAAACAAAATTTCTCCAGTGATTCATCCGGCTCTGGCATCACCCCTGAAGTTAGAAGCTGTATGGCAAAACGATTGGCCTGTCTTTCCAGCTTGCCTGGGGCAAAATAGGAGTGTTCCTCCAGAAAGAACCGGTTTATGCCTTTGTGCAATCGGTCATGTCCAAGTTCATGGGCACACACAAAACGCTGCCATTCCGGCGGTAAATCATTGTGAATGACGATAAATCTGCGACGGAGCTTTCGGAAATACAGTCCTTTGGTGGACTTGCCCAGATTGGTGAACCGGATCTGTATTCCAATGGCTCTGGCAATGCTGAAAGGGCAGTTTGTCCGGTGTTTTCGAATCAGCTTTGTTACAATGTCATCCATATCATCTCACCTGCTGCTTTAGTTTGTTCAGCTTGAAATGCTTCATGGGCGCTTGTCCGGATCGTTCGTTTTTTTTCGTTTGTTCATCTGTTTGGCTTCCCAGAACAGACCTGTCAGGACATCCTTAATTCGTTTCTTATCCTCATCATCCAGCGGGATGCCGTCAAACATCAGATCATCCTCGTCCTCGAGCATCTTTTTAAAGTCCCGACGGTCCTTATAAGTTGCCCATTCTGGAGCGTCATGGAGCTCACTTGCTGTATTTCCGGTTTCCAGATAGTCGGCCTGTTTCATCATATCCGCGTAGGGAACCGAGAGTGCGTCCGAGATTTTGCGGATGGTAGCAGGCTTGGGAACTCCGCGAACCCCATTCTCAATGCGTGAAATTTGCGAGTTGCTGATTCCTGCTGCTTCGGCGAGCTGATTGATACTGTATCCCTGTTGCTCGCGCAGTTGTTTCAGATAAGGACCAAAAGCGTGCTCCACCATTCATTCCACTCCTTTGATTCGTACAAGTGCTTGAATTATAAAGAAGCTAGTTGGATGAGGGAGATAGATGTGCGTTCTATGCCCGTTCCGGATTCGGATCGTTCTTTTGATCGCTGTTATCCCCGGATTTCCTATTTCACTTTCTAAAGGGAGAAATCCGGGGATAAAGGCGAACGCTTCGCTTCTTCAGAATCGATTCCGTCTCCTTCACTGCGTATGCGCGTGACCATACTTCTAGCCCATCGTCCAAAACGGAGTAGCTTCTTTATAAAAGTCAAATGACTTATACGAGGATCTTTAATTATCTGTACTATATCGTATATATACCATTAGGTAAAGGGATATGAAACAATTATGCCAAAAGGTAAAGAAAACGAGAGCGCGGGTTTTATTTTATAGTTAAAACGACCCAAAATGAAGGTTTACGCCGATCCCCAGAAAGTGGTATCCTCAAATAGAAATACGAACAAAATACGAACAAAATGTAAAGTTGAGACAAGTTGGATGATGAGGAAAATGAATTATTCCTGCTTCATACCTGACTTTAACTGATTCCAAAAGGCAACAGAAAAAACTTAGAAAAATGCCGTTACTATTTGAGAGAACTGGATAACTCTAATAAAAGGAGTATTTTGTATTAATCCCAAAAGCGATTCAAATTAGCAATAGGTAGATAGAAAAGCTTCTATTCGTCTAACTATTGTACCCGTAAGCGACTGGAACCGAATAATACAAAATACCAAAGATGAGATGAATGCGAGTTTAACTGACCCTTTAAGGAGGAGAATGAATATGGAACTGATGCTGCCCGAATTGGACCGACGCAAAACACAGACTGCTGTTGAAGCCGCGCTGGAAAAATACCGGATTTATAAAACGATTGCTTTTGAAGAACGAGAGGTGATGGTGACGGCGAGTTACGCTGAGCGTTTCCATGGTGCAACGAATGTGACCGGGGATTCCACTGCCAGAACGGCAATCTATAATGTGGATGTACAGCGCGCACGTCAGGCGTACTGCGATACGATTGATTTTGTGGTATCTCGACTGAGCGAGAAGGAACGTGTACTTGTCAGCGAACGTTATCTGAAGGATGACGATGTATTTGACTATAAAGTGTATAACCATGTGTTTGACCCGCCTGTCAGCAAGGATACGTATACGAAGATTCGGACACGTGCTTTCTATAAAATGGCGCTGGCTCTGTCGGATCGGGGTCTGATTAATATGGAGCCTTTATCTGCATCTCGCAAAGAGCGACAGAAGCTGGGCTAGAGGTGAAGCAAGAAGTTCATCCTTTTATATCCTTCGCTGATTGTATACAATAATTGAAAACAATATTAAGGATCAGTCAAAGGAGAGGAATCCGCATGACGGAACAAGCCGGAATGCAGGAGATGTACACACTGAAGACGATCGCGGAAACGCTCAACACATCCAACGACCTGAATCTGATGCTGGATACGGTACTCGGCAAACTGTTGGAACTGACGGGATTGACTACGGGCTGGGTATTCCTGATCAATAATCAGGGAGAGTACTCCTGTATTGCTGATTACAGTTTGCCTCCTGCTCTGCTGCATCATGACAAGGAGCCGATGCGCTGTGGGTCTTGCTGGTGCGTGAATCGCTTCCGGGACGGGAGATTGGATAATGCCGTCAATATTATTAATTGCAAACGCCTGGAGGATGCCGTCGATCATCAATGGGGAGATACCCATGACATCACCCATCATGCAACGGTTCCGCTCCGCTCGGGGGAAAAGATGCTGGGACTGCTGAATGTTGCTGCACCCGGGAAAGAGCATTTCAGTGATAGTGAGCTGGCGCTTTTGCAGGCTGTAGCTTATCAGATAGGTAGTGCAATGGAGCGGATGCGATTATATAGCGCAGAGCAAAGGCGAGCGGATCTGTATGTCAGGCTGGGGGAGTTCAGCCGATCGCTGGGCGTGACGGTCAACGATTGCAGCAGTGGAGACGATATGGCCAAGATGGTTGTAAAGCTGCTTGGGCATCATTACGATTGGCCTTTTGCCGCACTGTTATCCCAGAAAAACGGAAGTTTTATGGTACAGGCGGCTTATGCTCATGGCAGGTCCGAAATGATGACAATATCTGGACTCTCTCCAGAGTTGCAGACTCGCATGCATCGTGTGATTGATTCTCATCGGGCTATGGTATTGTCGGCAACGGAAATCCAAGATGTTTCTGCCATCTGCAATACCGGGCTCCCTAAGTCTGTTTTGGCTTCGGGCTTGGCTGCTCCCATCCCATTAAGTTCTCCTGGCGAAACGGCAGTACTGGTGGTTGGATTGGGCTCGGCCAATGGCTTCCTTCAGGCAGATCGTGAGGTTTTCGATGCACTCGCTGAACATATTACAGCCTCGTGGGAGAGTCTGAGACTGGTATACAAACGGCGGGAATTGACCCGACTGGAGGAACGAAACCGTTTGGCTCGTGATTTGCATGATTCGGTGAACCAAATTTTGTTCTCCCTGTCTCTCACAGCCAAAGGGGCAGAGAGCATGTTAGCCGGATCACTACAGCTGCATCCGGCTGCGGATGCGATGAAGGATATACGTTCCTTGTCGCAGGAAGCATTGAAGGAAATGCGTGCCTTGATTATGCAGCTTCGTCCGGCGGGTTTGGAGTCTGGTCTGCTCAGTGCATTGCAGGAATATGGTACAGGACAGGGATTGCAGGTCGTTGTACATCGGACGGGTATGCGCTCCTTGCCTCAAAGTATTGAGGAAGGCTTATGGCGTATTGGACAGGAAGCACTCAATAATGTGCGTAAACATGCGGGAGTCCCTTCCGCTGAGATATCCCTCCAGCTAAGCGATCAGGAAGCGATATTAATCGTTACAGATCGAGGAAAAGGGGGGGCTAAAAAGCGTGAGGCTTTGCCTGCCAGTTCACTTGGTCTGTCCATCATGAGGGAACGGGCCCAGTCACTGGGCGGCAGACTTGAACTTGTGAGTTCATCCCGTAAGGGAACATCGGTAACGGTCGTCATTCCACTTCCGTCCGAATCTGTATAAAATCAGGGGGAAGAAGACATGCCGATTACGATTTTACTCGCGGACGATCATGCAATGGTGAGGCGTGGGTTACACGTTTTTTTGTCCACTCAGCCAGATATGGAAGTCGTCGGAGAAGCCTCGAATGGACAGGAAGCACTGGAACAAGCAGAACAACTGCATCCGGATGTGGTATTAATGGATCTGCATATGCCCGTGCTTGACGGGATCGAGACGGCGAGAAGGCTTCGTGCGATCTTGCCTGGAATCCGTATCATCGTACTTACGTCCTTTTCCGATCAGGATCATGTCGTACCGGCCGTACGCGCAGGAGTGAAGGGATATCTGCTAAAAGATATTGAGCCAGAGGATCTTGCCGTTGCCATTCGTAATGTGCATGCAGGTCAGGTAGAGCTTCATCCTGCAGCAGCAGGACAATTAATGCATGTGATGGCATCGTCTGAACTGTCGATGAATGAAGCGCATGAGCGTGCAAATCCCCATTCGTCTACTCGGCTTCCAGAGCAAGAGCGGATAGGGCTGGGAAAAGAAACTTCTCATAGACCGGACATGCTTACTCGCCGGGAACGAGAGGTTCTGGGGCTGATTGCACAAGGATTGAGTAATAAAGAGATCGCCATAAAGTTAATCATTACCGAGAAAACAGTGAAAACCCACGTCAGTCATCTTTTAGACAAATTGGGACTGGCAGACCGGACACAAGCAGCGCTTCATGCCGTAAGAAATGGTTGGGTCGTCTGATCCATCTTCCCATATTCTCAGACTAAAGTTGTAGAAACTCAACCCAAAGGTTGAGTTTTTTTGTGCTGCAAGTTAAGTCTATCTGCCGACGATTCCGAGGTAGAAGCAAGGTAAGATGAGAGTAGAGAAAGTTGAATCGAAGAGAAAGAATGTTTTTATAAAATCGAAGGAGAGTGACATAGATGAATATTATCATTTTGGCAGGCAGTAATCGGAAAAATGCAACCAGTACACGTTTAGGGGAATATGCAGTGGAGGTAATCAGCGGTCAGGGGCATGAAGCCAGCTTGTTCGATTTATATCAGACACCGCTCCCATTCTACGCACCGGATGAAAAACAGAATGAAGATCAGAATCTGTCTGACCTGAACACACGTATGCTCGCCGCAGATGCCATTATTCTGTCTACGCCAGAGTATCATGGCAGCATCAGCGGTGTACTCAAAAATGCATTGGATCACCTGAGTCAGGCTCATTTCAGTGGTAAACCGGTATTGTCCATCAGCTCAGCAGGAGGTGCGGTAGGCGTAAGCTCGCTTTTGCAGCTGCAGGTGATTATTCGCAATTTGCACGGTATTAACGCGCAGGAGTGGATTTCCATTGGTGGTGCACAGCGCAGAAGATTTGAAGCAACGTTTGACGGATACGAAGAATTTGAAGGCAGTCAGGACATTGAGGATCGGATCAAACGCGTGATTGGTTCATTTTTACACCTTGCCGAGACGTTAACTGCAGTACGGAAGCCGTCCGTGAGTTAAGAGAAAGAGGTTTTCATCATGATTAAAGGCATATTTGAGACTCATCTGAACGTAACGGATCTGGAGAGATCCCATCATTTTTATGAACAGATTGTTGGATTGCAGCATGCTTATGGGCAGAAGGAACGTGGAAACTCCTTTTACTGGATTGGCGGTGTAGGCAACGCGATGCTCGGACTGTGGCAAAAGGACCCTTCCGAGGTGCAGCGACAGCATTTTGCTTTTCAGGTATCGTTGGAGGACATGAAGCAAGCTGTCACTTACCTAGAGGATGAAGGGATCAAGACGCATAACTTTCAGGATGATGATATTGGCGAGTTATATGTATTTGGATGGATGCCGGCTGTGTCCGTGTATTTTACCGATCCGGATGGTCATTCTCTGGAATTCATATCGATGCTCCCGGATGAAGCGAAGCCGGAACTTGGCATGGTGCCTTGGAGTGAGTGGGAGAAGATGAACGGTCGGGTGAAGGAGGACACAGCATGATTTTTGAAGAGGTCAAATTATATACAGCACGATTGGAAGACATTAAGCACTTTTATATCAACACACTGGGTTTGAACATGGCTGAAGAGTCCGAGCATGCCTTCACGCTACAGATTGGTTTAACGAAAATGATATTCATGCGAAGTGAAACAGACCAGAATCCGTTTTACCACCTGGCCTGGATGATTCCAACCAATCGTTTTCAGGAGGCCAAGGCATGGGCAGCGGCACGTGTCCGTCTAAGTAGGCATGAAGGTGATGATGAGACCTATTCAACGAATTGGAACTCGAATTCGCTCTATTTCGAAGATCCTGTCGGTAACATTCTGGAGCTGATTGCTCATCATACCGTTCATAACGAGAGTGATCACGCCTTTTCGGAGAAAGATCTACTGCAGGTGTGTGAGGTGGGACTTGTCACGGAAGATGTGCTTTCTGCGGTAGATGAACTTGAGCAGATGGGATTGAAACGATGGAGAGCGATAAGTGATACCTTTGCCCCTATAGGGGATGTGAACGGTCTGTTCATTGTGGTGAAGAAGGAGCGAACCTGGTTCTTTTCGGAGCAAAAAGCAAACATCTATCCGCTGGAAGTGTCCATACGTGATGTTGGGAGACTTCGAATCGGCTAAAATGCGCGGAACAGCAGGCAAAACGGTCATATGTGCACCATTTGAATCATCTTATAGAAGTAAACGCTTTAAAAAGAGTGTTTTGCTAAAAAACTGTTGCTGGTCGTGTGTATATCAGGATTCGCATCGATGAAGGGTGGTGGCATGTTGGATCGACGTTTGTTGGAAGAAGGGCTGGCTGTTATTGTGTCCAGTCGGGAGCGTACAGGAGATTTGTGGCATGCCCATTATGGGGCGGGAGCTATTGCGGCTTATTTTTGGTTGCGGGAAAATCGCCTCACTGCCCTTGCGGCGGGCAGTGTTACGGCTGAAGCGAAAGCCATGCTTCGCCAGCACGGGTTGAATGATGGCTTGAACTCCCGGAAGGGAGAGGTTTTGCCAAGGGAAGAGGCCGAAGCGCGTATTACAGCAGCGCTGGATCGAACCATCGGAGAGCTACACTGGGTGGGTCATCAGGCCATCTATGGTGCCCTAAGTCTAAAAGCCATTCGTGAACTGGATGGTTGGGGCACGGAGCATGACATGGATCAGATGGTTGAACTTATTGATTCTTTTGAACGAACCATTCCAGGTAGATCCTGGGTAAACACAACGGTGAAAGAAATTCGCAGCTTGAAGTTAAGTGAGGCAGACGGATTCCCTGATATAGAACGCCCGGAACAATTGTCCCGGCTGATTCTGGATGAGCTTGGTGCATTTCGTACCATCTATCAGGCAGAAGCACATCATGATCTGATCGGCCACATGCTAACCTACGGGCACGCGCTTAATATATTATTTGAACTGGATTACCCTGCTTTGTTCCATAAAGGCGTTCCACCTTTTCTCAGGATGGTCAAGGCGCTGCGATTGAGCCGGGATGTGGATGCCGACCAGGAGATGCCAACACTGCAATCTCCAGTTGATCGTCTGCCATTGATCCGTGCAGAACGCTCTGTTGCACTTCCACATGAACTGGAGTACTGGCTCACCGACAGACGTTCCCGCGATTGGCATGGAGGTCATCTGTTCAAATTTCCATTCAGCTTCTACCATCATGCCAGAAACGGAAATTCAGTTCCGGAAAGCTGGGAAAACTTCCGCTATATTATCGCGTGAGCAAAATACGTTTAAGAGAGCACAGCCTGAGATGGCTGTGCTATTTTATATCTTTTTAACGGAGCCATATTTCAAGGATAAACACGATCAAAATGACTCTGGATGCCAGCATGTATGGTGATTTTCGTATGGGCTGACGCGCTGTCCATATTCCCCAGGAACTCATAAGTGCAATACTTACCCAGAACATCCATAAGGGAATGCCTTCAGGCGTAAATGGAAAGGACAGCGAGGGCAGACCTGTATTGCCAGCCCCAAGAAGAACAATGGTCATATAGACGAGCAGAAGGAAAAGTAACTCAAATAGCAGGGTTTGCAGCCAGAAATAATAGATGTGCAGCACTCGAAGCAGAATGACTGTGACCAGGATAAACAGGATACCAACGGATGAGAATGTTGCAGCGGTCCATCCAATGAGTGAAGTAGTTAGAACATCTGTTTCCTGATAAAAGGTGTACATTGTCAAAGCGTACATAACGGGGCCAGCCATATAACTGGTAATAGCGATCCACAGATAGAACCAGAGCTTTTTTTTCATGGTCGTATCCATCCTTTATCGTAAATAAGGTTTGAAAGGCTACTTATTATCATATAAACAGCATCAGGAATGGATTTGTTGGGTTATCCGGCAAAAGTCTCTGCAAGAAACCGACGTTTAACCGCCATGATTGCGACAACAAATAGACGTAATCCATACGGACAACCGTCAGCGCGACCGATTTAAACATGTAAGATTATATTATCGGATCAGTAGCAAATGACATATCCCGATAAGCACATACGCTAATGTACATGCCGGCCAGGGGCCGGTTTTTTGATGCGGTGATTGCACACTTGCTCTGATCGGGTACTAAAGAAAGACTGAATATATCATTATAAGTTGAATTTAATTTTTACACCAAAACGGAGAGTGCAGAACCAATCTGAAGAAGCGAAGTTAAAAGCTTTCTGCAAGAAAGCTACTTCGTAAGCATACTCTGGCCTTTATCCCCGGATTTTACCCTTGAACTAAGGGATCAAGAAAATCTGGGGATAAGAGCGATCGGAAGATGGTACTGCAATCGCAGTGACAAGGTGTAACATCTCTAGTTCAACTTATCTAACAGGAGGTTTTAGGATATGAAAACAGTATTGTATGTTCCACTGGATGATCGTCCAGCGAATCTGGATGACGTCGTTGTACAAGGAAAAGCAGCCGGTATCCATATCATTACACCGCACCTGGGTGACATTCAAAATCGTCTGGATTCCGAGAAAACGGTAGAAGGCACCACATTGCTTGGAACGTCTACACCTACGTATGGGAAACCGTCCAATATTCATAATTTCATTTTGAAAAATGCGGCTAAAGTGGATGGCTTCATCATCTCTTCGGATATGCTGGCTTATGGTGGTCTGATCGGCAGTCGTCAGCTTCGTGAAGATGGAGGCGGAACATATCCTGATTACGATCAGGACACCACCCGTTTGCTCGATGTGATCAAAACCATTAAAGAGAAATATCCATGTAAACCGGTGTTTGTGATGGATACCATTATGCGACTCGCCACCACCTCATTTGCAGATGGTCTCGCATTGGATGCCTACAACGAGTCACGTGCACTGATGCAGCAGCCACGCCGGTCCTTTACGGCATTCGAGGATATTGTGAACGGGTACAACCTTTCTCCAGAGTCTACGGAATATGGGGAAACGACGTATTTTAATAAAGAACAGTACTACAACGCCAGACAACATAAATTCAAAACGAATCTGTACATTCTGGATAAGCTTGCTCGCAAAGGATATATCGACTTCCTCGCCGTAGGCGTCGACGATGCGAATACGCAAGGCGTTCAGATTAATGAGATCAATTATGTGGAAGCACGAATCAATGAATGGCTCGGTGGGACGGATGGACAAAATCCCGAACGGGCGATTATCCTTCCAGATGCGGATGGCCTGGGTCACGCGCTGGTGGCACGTATGGCTAACCAACTGCTTCGTGGTGGGAAGAAGACGCGTTATGAAGTGAAATATTTTGGCCCGCATGGTTCCACGATTATCAATGCCTATGAATATATGAATGTGCACGAGAATGTGGTGCGTCATGTGGATATTGTTGGTGGTGTGGTTGTAACGGATACAACTCCCGATGTGGAAAATGGAAATGAATTAACGAATGCTACATCTGTGAATGAAGCTTCTTCGTTTGATATGGCGTCTGAGTTGGATCGCATGACGAACCGTCATCCAGGCAAACCGGGTAAAAAACCGGTGAACATTGAGATTGTTGCCATTACGGCGCTGGATCAGGTGCAGGCGGCTGTGGCGCAATTGACGAGTAATAGTGAGAAGGGGCTGCCTTCGGTCCTGATTGATTTTGTAGGAAAAGGTCCAGCCAACGTCGATGTAGCCGAAGCACTCCTGAACAGTCCGTATACGGGTCGGGTTCTGGGTTACAGTGCATGGAATACGCCGGGGAACAAAATCGGTATGGCTGTGGGTATGGGACAATCCCGTTATGCTCTGATTACAACAGAAACCCATACCCATGCGTTGCGAGATGCCATGAATGCACAGGGGTCATTGTTGTTCAAACGTTTCCTGAAAGATTACTACTACAAAGCAGTAGCAATTGCAGATATCCGTACGTATTCCAGAGCACATGCGCTCTATACCAATGTGGCAACTCTAGCGGATCAGAATATGGTGTTGTTTAACTCAGAAGAAGATTATGCTCATTTGCAGACTTTACTCAGGGATCTGATGCAGACCCACACCACGGCACTGGCGAACAAAACAGCATTTGCTCAAGGGTACGTAGCGATAAAGCAAATCTGTAATGGGGAAGCAGCTTATGCGGAGTATTGCAGTGCACTGCTGGATTATGCGAACCCCGATTTCATCTGGGGACGTGCGTTTGAGATCACGTTGAATCCGAAAGTTACGCTGAAATAGGGTGTTAATGGCATGAGCCACGCTGAGTCGTCTTTTTTCCACCCCAGATGCACCCTTATTCGCACCTAAGTCGTACGAATCACCATCCGCGCTAGGGATGAAAGGGTGTAAGATTGTATTATCGGATCAATAGCAAGGATACACACCGAAAGCACATACGCTAATGTACAGATCGGCCACAAGGGGCCGGTCTTTTTTGTTGCGGTGAATGGTGTCCAGCTTTGGCGCCGGTAGATACGCAGAGGTTGAACTAAAGGGGGAATTCGCTGCTGCAGCATTGTCGCTGCACAATGTGGGCAGATCGCACACTTGCAGCTGAAGGGGGCGAAATGAATGTGTCTATGAGTAGTGGGTTAAACAACACGGCCAACACAGGGCAAGTGAGCAATGTCATCAGGCATACGCTGAAGCAGAAGCTGGAGGCTCTTGTTCCGGCATGGAATGGCCGAGTAAAGGACATCCCTGCACCGGGAGAGGTGTTAGCCGGACCCTGTGCCGTGATTGCTTTTGCAGAAGAAGTACCGAAGTCTGCTTGGGCGGGGTATAGGAGGATTATCAAAATCTCTTCGTACGCCCCCCCCGAAGATGGAGGTGCTGAACAAGTAGAGACTTGGTCAGCAGCGCTGATGGAAGGACTACACCAGGTCAGGCTGGAGGATAAAGAAGGTGGGGCATTTACCTGTATTTATCTGGGTTCTTCGGATGGTGATCGTGTGGACGCCAGTTCTGGACTGGTTACGCGCAGCCTACGGTTTGGGGTGTATGTTCCGGAAACGGTGGAATACGCTCAGGCTGAAACCACAGATTCGTGGATGGATGCACTTCGTGGTTGGACACGAACTCAGCTCGGACAGGAATGGTCCGTATATGGGGATGTGTGGCCTGGAGGTTATAAGGCCAAGTCCGTACTGTGGCGATTGACGGGATGCAGTACAACCACCGCAGGGACTTCTGCGCTGGAGGTTCGTAAGCAATGGATCGGGCATGTGCTGGCTGCAAATGTAGCAGATGTCCGTCAAACGGTCACACATCTTGTCGAACAACTGGCTGTGCAGACCCGGATTGCTTTGACGGATACAGACGGTACGCGATATGTGACGGTGGACGAAGTTTCAGCCGACTTGCAGGCAGATGCTTACTTGAACGGACAGATTCGTCTAACGTTGCAGCAGCGTATTCGCCGTCCGGGTACAGAAGCGCCATTGATCCGTGAGATTCACCATAACAAAGGGATAGAGTAAGCGTTAATCGAGAGGAACTGTTGATGGGGTTCCAGATGAGAAAGTCGATATCATACTTTAGCTTCAAATTCATAGGATCATAGGGACAATGTTCGTAGGTTCATAGGGACAAAAATTCATAGGTCAAAATTATGGTGCAAAAATCAGGTTCAACGAATTCAGTAGTCAAACAATGAGGTGAGATGGTCATGGCAAGCTCAGTGAAAAAAAATAAACAGGCTGCCCCGCAATACACGCGGGCCGAGCTGATGAATCATGCCGAAGCCCTCTTTGCCGTTAAGGTAGAGGTGCTGTATGGTGCGCTGTACGAAGCAGCGCAAGAGACGTTTTCCATTGAGGAAGCGAAGGAACGCATCAACCAATTTATGAAAGCGAAGGTGAAGGGATAATGGCAGGCGGAACTTGGGAGCAAACGAATCGTCCGGTACTTCCGGGCTTATATATGAATTTTCAGGCGGCGGCGTCTTCGGCCATTCAGGCTGGTAATCGCGGAACGGTTGTTGTGCCGATCAAGGCCAACTGGGGTCCGGTGGGCACTTTTGTAGAAGTCGGCAGTGAAACTGCAATTGAGCGTGTTTTCTCGGCGCATGCCCTGGATAACGGGACGGCCTATACATCCTTGAAGCTCGCTCTGCTAGGAGGACCGAAAAAGCTGCTCGCTTATCGGGTAGCCGGAGAATCGGCGAAAGCAGCTACGCTTACGCTGAAAGACAGCAGTGATGCAGCCGTTCTGCAACTGGACGCCAAGTATCCGGGTGACCGAGGTAACGGGTTCTATGTCACCATTCAACCGGGTGTAATTGATAATACGAAGCATGAAGTGCGCTTGTTTGAAGGCAACCGTATGCTGTATGCACTGCTGACTGCGGATATTTCGGCAGCGTCGCTGGCGAAAGAGATCAACGCGGATGAAAGCAACATTTGGATTAACGCGCAGGCGATTGGCGAGGGTACAGGTGTTGTTGCAACCGTTGCGGGAGCGGCGTTCAAAGGTGGTGCAAGTGGCAACGATGGACTGACCAATGCGGAGTATATCGCCGTGCAGGGCGCGCTGGAAGGTGAGCAATTTGACGTTTTGGCACTGGATCATGCGGCGGATGCACCTTTGCTGGCGAGCTTTGCAGCTTGGGTGAAACGTGTGCGCAATGAGGGTAAACCCGTGATGGCTGTATTCGGTGGTACTACGGCAGACGATACCTCTGCGACTGCAGCACAGAAGGCGGCGGCACGTTCACTCACATTGAATCATGAGGGTGTAATCAATGTTGGTACGGGTGTGCGCTTGGGAGATGCATTCTACAGCTCGGCGGAAACGTCTGCTTATGTCGCGGGTCTGATCGCAGGACAACGTCTGAATGAATCCACCACATACGCACCTTCTCCGTTCGATGACGTGACGCGTCGCTGGACTCGTGCAGAACAGGAGCAGGCGGTACAGAATGGCGTATTTATTTTCTTCCATGATGGACGTCAGGTGAAGGCGCTTCGCGGAGTGAATACACTCGTGACCCCTGCTGCAGGACAGAATAATGCCTGGAAAAAAATCCGTTCCATTCGTGTGATGGATGCAATTAATACGGATTTGCAGCGCTCTGCTGAAGATACGTATATCGGTAAAGTAAACAATACGGAAGAAGGACGTCAGGCGCTGATCGGTGCGATGAAAGCCTATCTGGCGCTGCTCGCACAGAGCAATGTCATTGAAGCTGAGGGATACGATGTCGTTCTTGACCCGGCGTATTATGGTGCTGCACCCATTCTCAAGCCGGAGGCGGATCAGGTATTCCTGCAATGGAATGTGAAGCTGACGGATGTAATGGAGCAGTTGTTTGGAACGTTTTACGTGCAATAAGGTTTGTGTAGAAGAGAATGGGTTTTAAAAGAAACTACTGTTCGTTGAACGGATGGTATATACGATATTTTCTAATTTCAAGGAGGAATTGTCATGTTGGATGCGTCAAGAGTCATTCTCGGTACCCATGGTCAGCTGCATATCGATGGTGTGTGGCAGACGAATATTAATAAGCTGGAGGCCAGCGTTGAAATTGAGAAGCGTGAGCTGAATCTGGTCGGCAACGATTGGAAAGTACACAAAAATGGTGCGAAAAAAGGAACAGGTACCATGACAGGCTATAAAGTCACTTCGGACATGATCCAGCGCGGTTTTACCAAGTTCCAAATTATCTCCAAGCTGAACGATCCAGAGTCTTACGGACATGAAAGTGTCTTATTGAAGGGTTGCATGGTGGACAAAATCCAGCTTGCCAATTGGACAGCGGGCGAGGAAGTGCCGGAGGAAACAAGTTTTACATTTGAAGGATTTGAATTGTTGAACCCGATTGTAGCGAATTAAAATGGAATGACTTCAAACTTCGGAAAGGCCTCGTAAGCTACTTGTCTAATCAGGCGCCGGGCAACGAGACTTAACAGAAGTGGGATACACAGGCAGGCCGAGAAATTCTCGGTCTCTTTGTTGTCCCTGAATATGGAGATATTTTAACCAATTGTGAAATGAGAAGGAGATCGCACCCCATGAGTATGAATGAAAATATGTCCGAAGAACAAATTTTGGATCAGTTGTTTGAAGCAGCAGAACGTTTGCCGGAAGAGAATGTACGCATTCAACGTTTGGATCTGTTGTTAACCTTGCGTGGATTGACATCCTCCAAAGTGGATCAGATCCGAGAACGCTGTACGATTCGCAAAACGGTCAAAGGCCGCACCGAGGAAAAGGTGGATACCGAAACGTTTAACGCGCTGCTGATCTCTGAAGCAACGGTGAAAATGAATGTTCGCGGCCTTGAATTGTCCGGTTGGGGAGATAACCGTATTACTGGACGCATGAAACTGTCCGGTGGGGAACAAGCGGTTCGCCGCATGCTGCTCGCGGGTGAACTGGATGCCGTAGGCGATAAGGTACTTGAGCTGTCCGGCTTCGGTGTGGAGATTGAAGACCTAAAAAACTGATTCACTCCGGCGGGATGACCACGTTTCTGTACCACATGTGGGTTCGTCATCATCTACGGCCCGGAGAATTCTGGTCTTTGCCACGCGGGGAGCGCTCGCTGTTGATTGCTTTCTCCGAAGAGGAAATGGCAGCGATCACCTAGCAAATGAATCGATAACTAGATTGGACAGGGGGTGAAAGAAATGGCAGAAATGATTGTGGGCTTGTCCAAATCAAACGCGGAAATGCGAACGACCATCCAATATCTGGATCAGATACAGCGTTCTACGGAACGACTGGGCAGAGTTCGCTATCAGAGTCTAATCAAGGTGAACAATGAGCTGAGGACAACCGGGCGCAGGCTGGAGAGCATTTATAGTACGGCTGTGCGAATCAGCAGGCTGCGAATTACACCGACGATTGGGTTGATTGATAAGCTCAGTCCAGCATTGGATCGCGCTTTGGTAAAACTGAATAGTTTCCGAAATCAGATGGTGAAGGCTTCGGGGACGGTGTCTGTGGAGGTGAAGCAGAAGGTCGAAGTGGCGATGGGGAAGATGAGTCCTGCGAGCGGGCCTTCGCTGTCACTTAACATTGGGAGCAACAATAATACGGTAAAGAACGCACCAAAGGAAGAAGAAATAAGTTGGATACGGGAAATGGCACAAAAAAGTAATGATTTTCTTGATCCATTAAATAATGCAACGGACTTGCTCGGAAAGCTTGGGAGTGGTGTTAAGTTCTTCTATGAAAAAATCAAAGGGAAATCAAGTTCAAGCAATACTTCCCAATGTTGCTGCTGCTCTGGTGGAAGCCTTGTAGGGAGGATTTCAAAAGGCCGGGCTAAAGGTGGAAAAACCAAAAATGCAGGTGGTGGCAATGCTAAAACTGTAGCCGCAACAGAGGGCGGAAAAAAAGGTCCTTACAAGAGCGGTTCTAGGTCCTACCAGGAACGTGCACCTGGAACTGTAAAAACGTCTGCTTCCGATCGTGCGAAAAAAATCATTACCAACATGCCTCATGCAGAAGAGAAAAAGCTGAAAATGGACTTTGATCAAAAATTGAATCCGAATCGACATGGCTTTAGCGCAAATTTGCCTGGTTCGCCAATGTCCAATATGTTTTCGGGTAATGGTATGTTCGGCAAACTGAGTGGGGGACTTGCGAAGGGAGCGGGTAAACTGCTTGGACCGATTAGTATGCTTGCTGATGTAGCGAATGTTGCCACTGCTTCTCCCGAGCAGCGTGGGAGAGCTGTTGGATCCATGATCGGTGGGACTGCTGGTACCGCGATTGGTAGTGCTATTGGCAGTTTTATTTTACCTGGAATCGGCACGTATATTGGTGGAGCTTTAGGTGGATGGGCTGGCAGTTCGGCGGGAGGCTGGATTGGGGACAAAGCGAAAGATATTGGAAACTTCATGTCCAATGCCACGGAAGGTGCAGGCAAAGCGTTGTCGACTGCAGCCGATTTTGTTTCTGAAAAAACGAAGAACATTGCAAGTGGCATATCCAATTTCTTCAGCTTTGGTTCCAAAAAAGAAGAAAAAACCGTCTCAGCAACAACGGCGGTTGCTAATCCTACACCAGTACCCTCTGGTCCGTCAATGCCACCTGCCTATATTCCATCTGTGCTCACAACAACTGGTCCTATGGCTTATGCGAACAGCAATGGTGGTCAATCTACGACAGCCGCTCTCTTGGGAACAAGCGTGATGCAGTCCCAAGCCATGGGTCTAGGTAACGGAGCGCAAACTGCTGGAAATGCCAATGGCAAATCATCCACGATGACGGTACAAATATCCGAAGACCAGATGAGTAGTCTGTCCGGTTACCTGAAGGATTTCAAAACTGAGACGACCAACCAGATCTCCGTAAACGTACCACAAGGAGCTGTGCAGGTGACTGTCCGGGAGAATGCTATCGACTACGATGCCATCTCACATCAGGTTGGAATGAGATTTGCAGGCGAAGTGCGCCGTGCGATGGAGAATCGCAAAACCATTATGGCCTAAGCAGAAAGGAGGCCTGTCATGACTGTTTTTAAAGATAACGTGGAAGGTGTCAAAATGGAATTTACCCTGATCGATGGGAAAACGAAGTTTCAATTCCCGGTGAAACCGGAAGAACTGACGATCTCCCGATCCAAGGGATACGAAACGATTAATATGCTGGAATATGGCGAGTTTGATTTTGCTCAGGGAGAGAAGGTGAAGGAGATCACCTTCTCTTCTTTTTTTCCAAAAGAATATGATGCGTCCTATTGCATGTACGAGCCTTTGCCTGATCCGCGTGTAGCGATGAATATGCTGAATACGTTTCTGGTATCGAAAAAACCGCTGCGCTTCATCATTACCAACACAGGGGTGAACGTGCCCGTGTATCTGATCTCACACAATACGACCTTTCGAGGCGGTGAGAGCGGGGATATTTACTTTGACATTACGCTGCGAACGTGGCGGGATTCCAAAGTGGAGAAGGTTGGAGGCGCACCATCCGCAAGCAAATCGGGTTCCCGTACGGATCTGAAAACGAGCAGCAAAACCTACACCGTCAAATCTGGCGACTCTCTGTCCAAAATTGCAAAGCTTGAGCTGGGCAGCAGTTCCAAATGGAACGAGATTTATAAGCACAATGTAAAGACCATCGGCAGTGATCCAAACCGGATCAAGCCAGGACAAAAGCTGGTGATGCCATGACCTACAAGGTCATTGTGGACGACAAATATGACATCACCAAATTGGTGGAGACGATTACGCTGAAGGACTCGCTCGACCAGATTGCGTATCAGGCCAACATCCGGTTGACGGTGTCTGCTTCTTCGGGTCTGCCTGCGATTTCACCGGGTATGGCGGTGAGGATCAGCGGGATTCCTTTTGGCGAAAAATCAATGGTCCACTTGCTGCATCCTGCGGTCATCTGGGAAGTGGAAAGCTCCAACAGCGGTACCAAGCGACTGTCCCTGACTGTCTACGACCGGATGATTTATCTGGAAAAATCAGAGGACGAGTTCCTATTGCCAAAGGATCAGACGGCCACGCAGCGACTCAAAACGTACGCCAAGGAATGGAAAATTCCATACGCCGCGCTGCCGGATACCAAAACAAAGCTGAGCAAAGCGGTTTATCGGCCGCAGACGATTTTTTCGATGATGTTTGCCGATCTGAAGGAAACGGTGAAGTCTGGTGGGGATATGTTTCATCCACGAATGACGCCCGGCGGGTTGCAGTTGTTCAAGGTAGGCAGTAATGCGAAGGTGCACGAGCTGGATCGGCTGATCGATCTGACTCAGATGCGTACGCTCGAAGGCGCGGTTACGAAAGTTAAAGTGATGGCGGCCTCAGAGTCCAGCAGCGGCAAAGAGGTTCCTTCCAAAGTGCTAGCGATTGAGCAGGCTGGTGTAGCCGAGCTGGGCACGCTGCAAAAGCTGATCGAAGACGATCAGGTCAAAACAGCGACTGCGGCCAAGAAGCTGGCGAAAAGCCGTCTGACGGGTATTCAGGAGACCTTTACCGTATCTGCACCAGATGTGAATACAATTCGTGCCGGAGACGCGGTGCTGCTCAAAGGGCTGAAGCTGATCGTCATGTCGGTCAGCCGTGATCTGTCTGCCGGACCTGGAACAATGACATTGGAACTGGGGACAGCCGAGCTGGTGAAAAGGAGGGTTTATCTTGAATAAAGAAGATCCGTACGGGCATTTTGCCGAGGTCATGCGGGGTGCGATGAGCACACAAACCCGTCAGGCTGTGAGCGGCATGGGAGCGGTGCTAGGTACGATGACTTCATCCGGCGTAAAGCTGGATGATTTCAAGCACGAAGTGCAGGACTATCTCGTGGCCGAGCTGCCGGGCACGCTTGGACTGCCGGAGCGCGAGGCTGCTGGCTCGATTTCCGGTATACCTGACGTGGCAAACGGCGGAACGACGGGAACGGGACGGTTTCTTTTGCAAAAAGGGGAAGTGGAAGAAGCGGTGTGGTCTCTTGGTAAAGGATTGAAAGCTGGAGACCGTGTGCTGGCGATGCGGGTGAATGGCGGTAACGACATTGTGGTGCTGTGTAAGGTGGTGAGTGCGAATGCCTAGTTTGTTCCCGGAAACGGGTGTGGTATGGGGAGATGAGGAAGATCTGTCGGGGGCGGCTTCGGAAGAGGTGAGGTTTGGACGGAGCTGGCGATTCGATTACGATGCGGGGGATTTTGTGCTGACCCCAAGTGGCAAAGTCGCTGCGGCGGGTGCGCATGAAGCCTGGGTACAGTGGTGTATCAAAGCAGTGAAGACGCCGCGGTACAGACATGTGATCTACTCCCGAAACTATGGCTCGGAGCTGGATGAGTTGGTTGGTCAGGGGGACAGCCGGGGTGTGATGGAAAGTGAGATAACCCGGATGGTTACGGAGACGCTGCTGGCTGATCCTCGCACGGATGTGGTGGACCAGTTTACGTTCGATTGGAATCGGGAGCAGTGCATGTTCTCGTGTCGTGTGGCGAGTGTGCAGGAAGAGATGTTTATTTTGGAAAGTGAGGTGATCTGACGGGATGGCTGAGATTCCGCGTTATTTGGAGGACCAGACGGAGGAACAGATTATGCAGCGTATGCTGGATCGTCTGCCCGCGGATCTGGACAAGTCGGAGGGTTCATTTTTGTGGGATGCGGAGGCTCCGGTAGCGTTTATGCTGTCTGAGGCTGCATTGTGGGCGCAGGAATTACTGCGGCGTGGCTTTGCGAGTACTGCGGCGAGCAGTGATCCGAATTTTCGTTCGGAAGAGCTGGATCTGCGGGCGGGAGAGCATGGCCTTACGCGGCGGGCTGCGGTGGCGGCACAAGGTACGGTTAGATTCGTGGGTACGCCGGGCAAGGTGATTCCTGTGGGGACGGTTGTGGCTACGTTGGCCGATGAAATCTCCGGCGAGGCTTCCCTCGAATATGAAACCGTTGGTCGTGTGGAACTGGATGCAGAGGGCTCCGGGGTGGTAGGCGTGCGAGCGCTTATTGCCGGAAAAGAGAGCAATATGCCTGCGGGCACGGTAACTGTGCTGTCTACACCTGTAAGTGGCGTTACCTCTGTAACCAACGTTGAGTTGATCAAAGGCGGTGCAGATATTGAGGCAGACACGGCGTTGTTGGAACGCTTTTATGCCAAAGTCCGCAACCAAGGAACTAGCGGCAACAAGTCGCAATATGTGCAATGGGCCAGTGAGGTACCAGGTGTTGGTGCAACGCGGGTTATTCCGTTATGGCAAGGGCCGGGCACGGTGGCATTGTATTTGCTGGATACGGACAAACGTGCCGCGGGGAGCGATCTGGTGGCGGCTGTGCAGAAATACGTGGATCCGACGCAGGATGGTCAGGGTGAAGGCGTTGCACCGGCTGGGCCAGTGGTGTCCGTGATACCAGCCAAGGAAGTACCGTTGAACATTCAGGTGAAGCTGACGCTGGCAAGTGATGCAACGTTGGCAGATGTACGGGCGTTGATCGAACGCGGGGTGACCGCGTATTTGAAGCAGTTGGCTTTTGACGATCCGCTTGTGCGTTATACCCGTATTGCAGCGATCCTGCTGGACATTCCGCCGATTATCGACTATTCGGAGCTGACCGTGAACGGTGTGAGTGACCAGAATATTGAGATGAAAGTGAGTCAGGTGGCGGTGCTGGGGACGGTGGATGTGCATGAGTAGTGTTGGGCAGATGGTGGATGAGGAAGTAATTGGGGAGTGCGGAGACCAAGGAAGATTGGGAGAACGCCGATCCGGATTGAAGTTGGTGAGCGAGACGCTCCATGATGATGTGCAAGGAAGGGAGGGGACAGGGCATGAGTGCTCCTTCTATTGTAGATGTTGGACTGACGAGTGAGAAAGGGCGGGAGTTGTTCTCGTATTTGCCACGGTATTACGAGACTTCGCGCGTCATGCAGGCGGATATGCAGACCAAAGGTACCGAGATGGATCTGCTGTATCAGGCGTTGGATGAGACGCTGGAGCAGTTTTTTGTCCGCACGGCGACGTGGGGGCTGGACTTTTGGGAGCAGGAGCTTGGTATTGAGACGGATCGTCTCAAGCCCGTGGAACAGCGGCGTGCCGTGGTGGAGTCAAAGCTGCGTGGTGCCGGGAAGTTCTCTGGCAGGCTGGTTGCGAATGTGGCTGAGGCGTATGCCGGGGGCAAGGTGGATGTAACTTTTCAGCCCGAAGCGTGGAGTTTTACAGTGAGGTTTGTGGATACGATGGGCATCCCGCCCAATATCGATGATCTCAAACGTGCCATCGAAGAATTGAAACCGGCCCATATGGCCGTGGAATATGAGTATCGCTATCTGGTGTGGGACGATTTGGATAAGAAACAAAAAACTTGGGACGAACTGGACGCTGCGTCTTTGACGTGGAATGAACTGGAGGTGTGGGCGTAATGCCACAAGAAACCGATCGATTGAAGTTACCTCTTCCCTTGGGGAACGAAAATGTAACCCGGGAGAGTATTAACGGGATTTTTGAAAAGATTGATGCTGGTGTTGCGACAAAGGCGGATTTGGATACGCTTCGTGAAGCGGTGAGCAAGATGGATATTCCCGATGCGTCGTTGACGCAGAAAGGGAAGGTGCAGTTGTCGAGTAAGACGGATGGCACATCTGAGACGGTGGCGGCGACGGAGAAGGCGGTAAGTGATGCGAGGGTGGCGGCTGAGACGAATGCGAAGAATGTGAGTTTGCCGCGTACAGGAGGCTCTCTAATAGGCGATGCTGGAGTATTACACCTTGTCGGGTCAACTCATGTATACCAAGGCTTTTTACCTGCTGGGACCAACGAAGGTAGAAAGGGTTACCTTGGATTTGGCACTCCTGGTGGGAAGGACTTCACAATCGCAAACGAATATGGGGGAGAATTGATTTTTAGGGATAAGAGTGGGGCTACAAGCCTTTCAGATTTAAAGTCATCTGTCAGTGACGGAAAAGCAAGTATTGCTGCCGCCATTACTGGCAAGGGAGTAGAAACATCAGGCAGTGAAACATTTTCTACATTGTCTAATAACATTTCTAAAATAAGGACAGGTGTTATATTTAATAATTTATCATACGGGAAAACTCAAACAGGAACTGTACAGGGGACTAATGGCTTTTTTGTTACAGATAATATTATTACGATACCATCAGGGGTTGAGAGAGTTAGTTTTATAAGTAGACAAAAAAACACATCTAAAATTTCTGTGTCTTATTCTTCTGATTCTGACACTTTATTGCAAGGAATCATAGCTATAAGAAATATAGATGCTCCTGCAAATCCTTATACTTCTGGAAATTCTTTTTTATACTCAGTTTCTGGATCCAGCTCATATCCTCTAAGACTTCTTGATATTGATTTTGTGAATCGTGAAATTACTATACAAACAGAGGATGACAGTCAGTATACTTCTACTTCACGTATGGATAACAGTTTAAATAATAAATCACCCCTAATTATATATGCCGCGTTCTATTTTAGAAATGCTGCAGGAGGATCATATTATGTCAATCGTAGTATCTCAGTTTCCTTAATTGGACGTCTATATTTTGGGTGAAATTTTGTTTGAATACGATTTTTTTTCTAAAAAGAGGGAGGTGAATTATGACCACAAACCAACTAACCAGAGCCATCGCAACTACACTCACGCAACATTTCCCTAACATCCCGATCCATCCTACTAATAGCATCACCAGCCCCGTCCCGGAAACTATAGGCATCACCTACAGCTTGCTTTCTGCCCAACTCACCCGGGAACGAAGCGATCGCTTCGTGCAATCTCACGCCTTTGAAATCCGGTGGCTCGATCCAAACGATATCCCAGCCACCCTACCGGACGAGTTGTTCGAAGCATTGGAAACCATCGACGTAGAAGGCGTAACCTATCGAGCAACGGAACTGCGCTGGGAGACGGAGAACAATACGCCTCGAATGCTGGTGTACTATACCATGCGAACCACCAAAGTGTCAGAGTCGGCTACGACCATGCAACATCTGGATCAGCGACCCACCGCACTTAAAGCTGTTAACGAATAACAACCAAATGAGGGGATATCCATGAAAGGAATGGGAGGCGTACTCGCGATGTTTACGAAAAAGGAACCGGACCCTAAAAAGCAGGAAGCTCAACAGAAAAACAACCAGAAATATAGCAAAGCACAGTTCTCTGAATCCTGGCAGCTCAGCCGGATAGAGAAAGACATTTTGGTAGCCGTGCTGCTGGAACAAGAAACGTACACAATGGAAGAAGCACAGGGACATATCCAACAATTTATGAATGGGGAGGCACAATAATGGCTGGAGGAACATGGACGACTCAAAACAAGGTACGCCCGGGAGTATATATGAATTTTGCATCAGAGGGCTCATTGCCGGGTACGGTAGGGGAGCGGGGAACAGTGGCTTTGGCTCTTCCATTGTCATGGGGCCAAGCTGGCACCATCCTGACCGTGCAAACAGGGGAAGATGTACAAGCCAAACTCGGCTATGACTGGACAGCACCGCAATTGCTGCTCATCCGCGAGGCATTGAAACGGGCACAGACACTACTTCTTTACAGATTAAATGCAGGGACCAAAGCCAAGGCAACCTTAGACAAACTGACAGTGACAGCCCAACACGACGGTGTGCGTGGCAATGATCTGGCAGTTATAATCTCAGCGAATATCAATGATCCAGATCAATTGGACGTCTCCACCCTGCTTGCGGGTAAGGAAGTGGACAAACAAACCGTGTCCACCATCCAAGCGCTTGAATCCAACGCATACATTGCTTTCACTGGCGAAGGTGCACTCACAGCTACAGCTTCACTTCCACTAACAGGTGGATTGGATGGCACTGCAACCAACCAGGAGCATGCCGATTTCCTGACCAAGCTAGAGGTGCTGGATTTTAACACGGTTGGTCTGATCTCAGATGATGCTACACTCAAGTCAGTCTACACGGCCTACATCAAGCGTTTGCGCAACACCGAAGGCAAAAAGGTACAACTGGTGCTGTCGGATTACCCCGCTGCGGATCATGAAGGCGTGATTAGCGTTAAAAATGGTGTTGTGCTCGCAGACGGTACCGTTCTTACGTCAAAACAAACCGTAGCATGGACTGCCGGTGCAACAGCGGGAGCTAACCTGAATGAATCTCTGACCTTCCGCGCCTATGACGATGCCGTGGATGTGAATGGCAGATTGACACATACCGAGACAGAAGCAGCATTGCGTAATGGCGAGTTTGTGTTTACGGCGAGTAGCAACCGTGCGGTGGTAGAGCAGGATGTGAATACATTCCGTTCGGTGACACCGGATAAGGCACGTCATTTTGCCAAAAACCGTGTTGTCCGTGTTCTCGATGGTATCGCTAACGATATGAAACGGATTTTCGAGTCCTATTACATCGGCAAAGTGAACAACAACGAAGATGGGCGCAGCCTGTTCCGTTCCCAATGTGTTACTTACCTCAAGCAGCTTCAGGATATTGGGGCGATTCAGAATTTTGATTCGAAAACTGATATCACTGTTGCTCCTGGCAATGAAACCGACAGCATTTTGATCGAGATTCAGGTCCAACCTGTAGATTCCGTTGAAAAAGTATACATGAAAGTGAAGGTGGTTTAAGATGGCATTTTTGAAAGCAAGCGATACAATCTCCGGCCAGGAAGGCCGCGCATACGCAACGATTAACGGACAGACGGAAGAAATGTTCTATGTGAAGACACTTGAAGCAACCGTGGAAAAGCAAAAAGCAGAGGTCAAAACCCTCGGACGACGCGGTGTACAGCACAAAGCAACTGGTTGGTCTGGCTCAGGTTCTATGACGATCTTTTATACCACTTCCCGTTTCCGCGAGCTGATGCTTCAGTACATGCAAAATGGTGTCGACACTTACTTCGACATTGAAGTGACCAACGAAGATCCTTCGTCTACCATTGGCAAACAGACCGTGACCCTCAAAGGCGTCAATCTTGACAGTGTGATCATGGCATCCCTGGATACCGAGGCCGAGGCGTTGGAGGAAGAAGTGAGCTTTACTTTTGAAGATGTGGATATGCCTGTATCGTTTAATCTGCCGAAGTAATATAGAAGTTGCGACATATGAACCATAAATGAATAACGAGTTTGACTTTAGAGTGGGTTTGTAAAATAAAATAAAAGAAACCTGTTCAACTTGCCTGTGTTACGGGCTATTTGGCGTGTCAAAATACTGTTCTTCGCCGCTTCGTGCGGCGGGGGACCTAACTTTAGAGGAGGAACAATACATGAGTGGATTGAGTATGTTTTTTGCCCAAAATGCAGCAACTGATACAACGGAGGAGTTTATCGTATCTCCCCGTTTCAAAGATGAGAAAGGCGAGCCGGTTGCCTGGAAACTGCGAAGCATGACCGAGGACGAGAACCAGGAATGCCGCAAGGCGGCTACCCGCAAAATCAAGGGCAAGAACGGTGTCTACACACCCGACATCGATGCGAATGATTACATGGCTCGCCTGATGAGTGCCAGTGTCGTGTATCCAGATTTGAAAAATGCAGAACTCCAGCGTTCATATGGCGTAATGGGGGCAGAGTCGCTTTTGCGGAAAATGCTGTTGCCTGGGGAATTTGCTTCGCTCGGCGAACAGGTTCAGAAGCTGAACGGCTTCAATCAGGACATGAACGAACTGGTGGATGACGTAAAAAACTAATTAAAGAGGGCGATTCCGAAGCCAACCTGGCTTATTACGCTCTCCATGAATTGAACATTTTGCCTCATGAGCTAATGGCCTTCTCCATGCGAGAACGAGCGGCCATCTATGCAATGATATCCATCCGGGTGGAGGAAGAGAAGAAAGAACGGTCCAAGAATCGCGCCCGGAAAAAATAAAAGGGAAAGGAGGGAGAAATGAATGTATGCCATGTTTGCAAGACTGTATATCATGTCAAACAATATGGTTCAGCAATTTCAAAATCTGCCTACCGTAATCAATTCGGTATTCAACCCTGGAAATCTGAGCCGAATTCAGTTGGCAGGCAACTTACTCCAAGGTGTGTCAGAAGAACAGGCTAAGGTAAACGCAGCTTTTGCAGAAGGAGCCCAGCGCGTGCGATCCTGGATCAGCATGATGAAATCAGCAGGACAAGCGGTTCTTGTACCAGCGGCGCAGGAAGAGGATCTGAAGCATCGCTATATGGCTACTACGGGTGATGATGCTCAAGGGGAGACGATCTTTAATCGGTACCGTTCGGAAGCGTTCAAGAGCGGACAGAATGTTACTGATGCTTTGAAAGGTGCGCTATCGCTCATCCCATATGCACAGAATACGGATCAGGTTGACCAACTGAGAGATATGACTAAACGGTTGAGTATGCTTTCTCCAGATGGAAAAAGTATGTCAGATGCATCCAGTGCCTTGGTCGCTGCCATGAACGGAGACAACGGTGAACTTGCCAATTCTTTTAACATTCCTGCAGAAGCTCTTAGCGGAGCGGGTCTGCAACAAACCATTGATTCATCCAATCTGGATGGGTTTATCACAAAGCTTGATGTCATTCTACAAAAACAAGGCTATACTCAACAGGCTTTCGACACCATGTTGGATTCACCGTTGCAGAAGTGGAATGCATTAGTTAATCAGTTTAATGGGGTTCTCGGCCAGATTGGACAGGCAGCTCTTGTTGCGTTGACGCCTTTACTTGATCGATTAAATGAAGCCTTTGCAAATGGGGAGTTCACGGTCATTATTGAGTGGATTAGTAATGCATTTACTGTTGCGGCAAACGCGTTGACGATGCTGGTAAACGGTATTTTATACCTTGCAGCCGTGATTCAGCAGAACTGGGATATCATTCAGCCTATCCTGATGGCATTGGCAATTGTTGTACTGGCATTGGTCATCGCACAAGTCTATAGTCTAGTTGCTGCGTGGTTATTGTTGAATTGGCCGATTCTTTTGGCAATTGCTGCGATTGCGGCAGTTATTGGAATCCTGAACATGATGGGGATGTCAGGTACACAGATCCTGGGAGTTATTATTGGTTCATTTATGATGCTTGGAGAAATCGTACGCGTAGTTGTGGCTACAGTGTGGAACCTGTTTGCTTCGCTGGGGGAGGCTATTGTTAACTTTTTCATAGACCCAGTATATGCCATACAGAAGTTATTTAAAGACATGGGGATTTTCATACTTGATATATTCTATAATGTCGTAACTGTAATTGAAGATGCCATGGAACGAATTAATGGTGGGCTTAACAGTCTGATCAAACTGGTTAACAAAACTTTTGGCTTTAATATTGGTTTGTTTCAAGAGTCAGATATTAATTTAGGTGGCAAGCAAATAAAGGAGTGGAAGAAAGGCCTGGAATCCTGGGAGCCTACGAGTGACAAAGATGTGAAGACATTTTTCAAAATGGACGGAGAATACAATCCTAAAGCTTTTGAAGATGGTCAGCAGGTTGCGGAGGATTTAATTTCTGGTTTCTCTTCAACCTCGAATGCGGATTCCAAGGATAAAGGTCTACCAGGCGGTAATTTTGGCAAAGACTTCACACCCGAAATACCCAAAACACCTCCTATGCCTTCCATACCAACTGCACCTGCTCCCACGGTCGTTCCCAACAACAACATGAGTAACATCAACAAAATCAACAATATCGGACAGGTGGACAAGATCGGTGATGTGGATGGTACAGTGGATGTCACCAGTGAAGATCTAAAACTGATGCGTGAGCTTGCTGAGATGCAGGCGATTCAGCGATTTGTCAGTCTGACACCAACTGTTCAGGTCACGACCGGGGATATCAACAGCGGACATGATGTGGACAGCATCATCAGCAAAATCACCGATGGACTGAACAGTCAGATCGTTTCCAGTGCCCAGGGGGTGTATGGATAAGTGGAATATTATATTCAACTAAGCTTCAATAACCGCTCCGAATACATGTTTTTCCCGGTGACACCAGAGAGCATTGAGTTTTCGGATTCGGGAGACGGCAGTACGTTTAACGTGAGCGCTTTGGGTGAAATTAACGTGATCAAATCGCCCAAGCTGCGTGAAGTCAGTTTCAGCGGGATTTTTCCGGCGGACTACAGTCCGTATCATCTGAATTACGATGCAATCCATCCAGCAGTTCAGAAGCAATTTTACCGTGATCCGTATGAATATGTGAAAAAGATTATTCGTTGGATGCAGACGGGCAGACCCGTCAGGCTGTTCTTTTCCAGCGCAAGGTACACCATTAATATGGCTGTTTCCATTGAGAGCTTTGACTGGAAGGAGACAGCGGGTACGGTGGGCGATATCCAGTATGATATTAAGCTGAAGCAGTTCATTTTTTATTCTGCCAAAAAAGTAGTGCCACTCAAGGACAGCAAGGATACGGCTACTTCAAAAACAAAAACCAAAGCCTCCCGGCCCAATGAAAAAATCCAGGCCAAGACCGTGACGCTCATAGCCGGAGACTCCTTGTGGTCTGTAGCTAAAGCCCATCTGGGAGATGGATCTCGCTGGAAAGAGCTGCAGAAGCTGAATAGCATCAAAGATGCACAACTGAAGAAGCTGACGATTGGACTTGTGATCAAGCTTCCGTGAAAGGAGAGGGAATATGCAAGAGCAGATCAGGCTGGATGATAAGCTGGCAAACATGAAGGAACGGTTATTACTGGATGACAAACAGGGCAACATCTGGGACATTAGCGAGATTGCCGGCGACATTACGTACAAAACCTCCCGCATCGGCAAGCCTTCCTCTCTGGAATTCACGTTGATCAAGGGCAGTCTGTACCAAAATAAGAAATTCACATATGAGAATGGTTATGTCGTGAAATATATCAGCAACGAGTTAGGCATATTTTACGGATATATCTTTTCGGTGGATAGCGGCAAGGACGAAAGTGTCAAAATCAAAGCCTATGACCAGACACGTTATCTGACCGCGAATCAGACGTACAAATTCGTTAACGCAACGGCTACGGATGTGATCAAACGAATTGCTACCGACTTTCAGTTAAAGGTAGGCGAGCTGATCCAGCCGAAATATGTTATTCCGCGTATGTTATTTGATAACAAAAAGCTGATCGATATGATCTGTGAGGCGCTCGACCGAACGTTGATCTATGGCGGCAAAAACTACATCTTCTACGATGATTTCGGCAAGCTTGTGCTTCGGGATGTGGAAGAGATGCCTTACGGCTTTGTCATTGGGGATAACAGTCTGCTCACGGATTACAGCTATACAAGGTCTATTGACGACCAGACGTATAACAAGATCAAGCTGTACCGGGATAACAAGGATACGGGAAAAAGAGAAACGTTTGTACATCAGGATTCAGGCAGCATCCGTCAATGGGGGCTGCTTTTTTTGTACCAAAAAGCGGATGATGGCCTGAATGAAGGTCAGATCGATGCCATGCTGAAGACCCTGATGACCCTCCGTAACCGCGAGATGCAAACGTTGAAAGTGGATGCGCTTGGCGATTTCAAGGTGAGGGCGGGTAGTTTTGTCAACATTCAGATCGATGAACTGAAGATCAATCAATATTTTCTGGTAGACGAATGTACGCATAAGGTACAAAGCGGCGTGCATACGATGTCGCTGGATTTGAAGGTGGTGTAACGATAAATGATGCTGGACGTGATTAAAAAGGCGGCAGTGGCCGCTGTAGATGCCAAGTCTCCCGTTCAGATAATGTACGGAAGCGTGACAAACACCCAGCCTCTGGAGATCACCGTTGAACAACGGCTGGCATTGGCTGAGCCTTTTCTGGTACTGCCGGAATCCGTAATGCAAAAAACTTGGACCGTGGGTGACCATGTTCTGTTGTTACGTGTTCAAGGTGGAGACAGCTTTGTCGTGCTGGATCGGCTGGTGAAGCCATGATTCCACAGGGTGCGCAGATTAGTGCAGAAGATCAGGAAGAAGCTGCCGTGTTTCCAAGTCTGACGTATGTACTTCAAGCCTCAGGACAGCGAATTGGAAGATTGCAACTGAATGGAAAAGATGCGGTAAAACAGGCGGTGTATAAAGCGTTGTCCACACGCCGCTACGAACATCTAATCTATTCTTCGGATTACGGCATGGAATGGTCCTGGGAAGGAATGGCCGGGAGATCCATGGTTGAATCGGAACTGGAACGCTGGATTCGCGAAGCGTTGCTTCCGGATGATCGTATTTCGGATGTAACGGAGTTCGATTTTGTCCACGAGGCGGACAGTGTAAAGGTTTCTTTTACCGCGGAAACGGATTTTGGCAGCTTTAGGCAAGAGACGGAGGTGAACATGGATGTATAAAGAGCAGACGTTTGAAGTCATTTTAAACCGAATGCTGGACAGAGTGCCGGATGGGGTGGATAAACGTGAAGGCAGCATTATCTATGATGCGCTTGCGCCAGCGGCTGTGGAAATGGCTCAGATGTATATTGAGTTGGATGTGAACGCCAACCTGAAGTTTGCGGATACAGCCTCTGGAGAGTATCTGGATCGCGCGGTGGCTTGGTCGGGCATTCATCGGAAGGCGGCTACGAAGGCGCGTTGGATTGGAACTTTCCGAGATAACGAAGGTAAGCCTGTTGAGGTTCCTTTGGAGAGTCGTTTTTCCACGGGAGATCGGGTGTATGTTGTTGTGGAGCGCATCGCGGCAGGGCAATATGCGTTGGAATGTGAAGTCGCGGGAGCGGAAGGTAATGAGTATACAGGGGCACTGCTGCCCATCGATTATATTGCCGGCCTGACGACGGCTGAATTGACACAGTTGCTGGTTCCTGGCGAAGACGAGGAAACCGATCAGGCCTTGTATGACCGATATCAGGACAAAGTATCCCGTCCGGTCACGAGTGCCAACAAATATCAGTATGAATTATGGGCACGGGAAAACTCCGGGGTTGGCAAAGCGAAGGCTTTTCCACTATGGGACGGGCCAGGTACAGTCAAGGTGGCGTTGCTGAATAACGAAATGCAAACACCTGCTGAGGCGGTCATTAAGGCGGTGCAAGAATATATCGATCCAACCCAGGATGGAATGGGCGAAGGTGCAGCACCAATCGGACCCGTGGTCAGAGTAGTGGGAGCGGAAGAGGTTCCTATTGATGTTGAGGTACAGGTCACGCTTGCTTCCGGCTCAACGTACGAGGGCGTGAAGACACTGATTGAAACGGGAGTTACGGCATATCTGAAAGAACTGGCTTTTGCCGATCCGTTGGTTCGTTGGACACGGATTGCGAATGTCATTCTGGATATCCCGCCTGTGATCGATTATAGCGATCTGCTGGTGAATGGTGGGATGTCCAATCTGGAGATCGCCCCCGGCGCAGTAGCCGTTCTTGGGACGGTGAAGGTGACATGAGTAAAGTAGAGGTATTAATGACTCTTTTGCCACCGTTGTATGAGAATGTGCTGGAGATGCAGCTTCTTACGGAGACCGAAGGTGTTGAGCTGGACCGGCTTATGGTGGGTTTGGAAAGTGTGCTGGATCAATTCTACCCGGAGTCTGCGACTTGGGCGTTGGATCGGTATGAGCGGGATCTGCAAATTACTACGAATCAAGCCAAGCCGGACGACCAGCGGAGATCCGTGATTATCTCCAAAATGCGTGGAAGTGGTAAGGTTTCCGGTTCGATGCTCAAAAATGTGGCACAGGCGTATGAGAGTGGCGGCATTGAGGTAGCAGTTGAGCCAAGCGAATACCGGATTATGATCCGTTTTGTGGACACGTACGGTCTGCCGCCCAATCTGGACGATCTGAAGGCAGCGATTGAGGATATTAAACCCGCACATATGACCGTGGAATATCGTCTGCGGTACTTGACGATTGCCGAAGTGGAGAGCATGACGCTGGAAGAGATTGAACAGACCCGGCAGGATAAATTTGCAGGAGGTGGAGCATAAATGAATGAACCAAAGACACCGAATCTTGGATTGAATAAAATTGATCGTTCCTCACCCTCGACAACCTATTTTGATCTGGATAAGTATTTGGATCAGAACTGGGAGAAGGTTGATGAGGGTGTAGCAACTAAGCAGGATTTAGAGGAGCTTCGTGAAGCAGTAGGGGAGATAGATGTTCCCGATGCGTCTTTGACGCAGAAGGGGAAGGTCCAGTTATCGAATAAGGTGGATGGGATATCTGAGACGATGGCGGCGACTGAGAGGGCAGTTAGTGATGCACGTAAAGCTGCTGAAACTAGTGCCAAAAATGCTAGTCTTTCAAGGAATGGAGGTACTCTCACTGGGAGTGGTGGAATACTATCAATTGTAAATGAAACCCCTGAACTTGATGGACTGTACGCTCAATTATATCCCGAAGGTATAGAGGCTGGAAGGAAAGCATGGTTTGGTTTTGGTGATAAATACAGTCGTAGCCTTACTTTGACAAATGAATTTTTAGACGGTGATATAGTATTTCGTGATCGCACGGGCACTACATCTATTGCTGATTTAAAGCAATCTGGCGTTAAGGCTAAGCAACGTATCGTAGACTCGCTTAACGTCTTAGGTGAATCAGCGTCTACGAGTGATGATTGGGAACAACTAGAACATAAACTTCGTGTAGGGAAGATATATGGCCCGAACAAGAAAGTCCCAATTGAGAAAGTGAAAGATATGCAAATAACATTGGCTGCCACTTTTTCGAATACCCAACCTGATATAAAATACGGAGTGGATATCGAAGGAAACATAACTTTTGGTAGTATCATATCAGGAACAAATTTATATAAGCTAACCAACATTAATCCTGCTGGAGTAGAAAGATGGACCACATCTATGAATAATGGATGGACTTTATCCGCTCTAACAGTTAATAGTATTAGACTGGAAATAGCTACTATATTTAGTCGAAGCGTAAATAATGTTACTGAATCTCAGGTTTACATTTTTGATTGTAGGAATGGAGTTCAGCTAAGGAGTTTTCAGATTGAACCTCTTGGTTATAGTAGTTTGGAGCTTGATGATGATGGATTAGTTTATGTTAAGGAAAGCTATAGAGTTAATGTTTATGACGCTTCTGGTGGAATACGCACAACTATTTCATATTATTATTCAGGAAAAGAAGCTGTATGTGTGGATAGAAAGAATGGTGAAATATATTTTCATGCTAATTTCAACGGTAAAACGGGTGTTCACAAATTTTCAAATAATGGAACATATTTATGGTATTGTCCTGTTACTTTCTTTGGAGGATTTGCAATTGGGATGCAAAACGGGGTGACTATGTTACATGTTCGGACAACTGGTTCATCAAATGTCACTCTAATTAATGCTAAAACAGGGGAAAAAAATCTACAAATCACTAATGTATTACCACGTAGTTTTAATCCTCGATCAATCATTATGTATAGCGATAGCATCTTGGCTGATGATAATGGTATGGGTATTTTGTATGGTGCTGAAGAAGAAAGCTCAGGTTCGAATTATTGTAAGTTGGCTCTTGGTATATATTCTGAAGGTGGAAAATACAAGAGATCATTGGACTTTTCTGATTCGTTGTATGCATTCATTAATGTAAAAGGAATATTTGCAAGCGGTGATGGAAGCAGACCTGATAAAATACTATTTATTTTTTCGAGTCGGATAAATGTGTACAATATTAATGCAGAAATACTAGGCTAGGGGGATATGCATATGTACGTTTTTTATGAAGATATTAGTAAAGATACTGGAAGGGTTACCACGATCCTTTTTGACGATAGTCTATTTGACCCATTGGATAAAAGGCAGTACTTTAAATTGGATACATTGCCCAGTCCTGAAGAGATTGTTGGAAAAGAACCGATTATGTTTATAAAGAAGGACGATAAAGAAATTTACTATGAATATGAAAATACTCCAGCTATCGTTGATCCAGTTAAAGAAATTAAGGCCTTGCAGCAAGAAAACAATACCCTTAGAAACGAAATTGAGATTAATCAACTTGCCCTTATAGAGTTACACAGCATTATTTTAGAGTTAAAAGGAGGGAGAAACGTATGAAATCTCTTTATATTAGATTGATTCAAAAGAGTTTGATTAGCATTGAAGATGTCCCAGAAGAATTGAGAAAAGATGTGCAAGAAGAGCTCGTAAATTTGTAATTTAGGTACATTTAGGAGTTCTATAACTTGAGAGACACGTTTCATTACAATATGGAGTAATGAAAATAGTTATATGCTTCAAAATATATTATTGAAATAAAATATTATTTATTTTTATGCATGGAGGTGAAACCATGGAACAGGAAACCCTATGGAAATGGCTCCTCGCCCTAATAACCAGCTCAGTAACCTACTTCTTCGGAGGTTGGTCAGGCGTACTCGGCGTACTACTCGTGTTCGTCATACTCGATTACCTAACGGGCATCGCAGCGGCGGGTATGAGTGGCAAGTTAGAAAGTAATGTTGGCATGTTCGGCATTGCACGAAAGGTATTTATATTTGCAATGGTATCGGTGGCTCATCTGGTGGACGGTGTTCTGGGAGACGGACATTTGTTCAGGGATGCGGTCGCCTTTTTTTATATCGCAAATGAGTTATTGTCTATAATTGAAAATGGGGGCAAATTGGGAGCGCCGATCCCGCCTGTGATCCGGCAGGCTATTGAAGTGCTCAAGGGCAAGGGAGGAACCGGGGAACTCCCCGGTAACTTCTCCCCAAGTGCCAAAGACTCTTTTTCACAGGCAGATTCAGATGATACAGATTCACAAACAAGAGATGGCACTAAGTAGCTCCACCATAGCCATCCGAACTTACCTTTTACCAACAATCAGGACACGCACACAAGCAACCCCTTATCCAACCGCATTAACTATATACAAACGGCAATTTGCCGCATAAAGGGTGTGAGAAACATGCAAACGAGAAGCTCGGGCAATACGCAGGGCATTGACGTCTCCCGGTATCAGGGAACAATCGATTGGGCCAAAGTGAAGGCAAGCGGCATGACTTTTGTGTTCATTAAGGCTACAGAAGGGCAGACGTACACCGACCCAAATTTCCAAAAAAACGTAACTGGCGCACTGGCAGCGGGTATGCTGGTAGGGACGTATCATTTCTTCCGCGCGACGTCCACTGAAGCAGCCAAGGCCGAAGCAGCGCATTATGCCACGACACTGCAAAAAGTAGGAGGCGCCAAGGCGCTGCAATTACCTCCTGTCATGGACTACGAGAACAATCCAGGTAACCTGAGCAAAGCTCAGATCAACACGGTAGCTAAGGCTTTTTTAACCGAATTGCAACGTCTTACTGGTGTGAAACCGATCATATACACAGGAAATTCATTTGCCGACAATTTTGATACTTCAATGAGCTCATACGATCTATGGATTGCGCGTTACAGCAACACACGTGTACCGGATGACCAGCCGGCATGGAAACGTTGGACGTTCTGGCAGTATACGGACTCGGGCAAGGTGAACGGAATCAGCGGCAATGTGGATATGAACGAGTTCCAAGGATCTGCAGTGGAATTGAAAGCAAGATATGCAACAGCAACACCAAAGCCGCCAGAGCCATCCGAACCGACCAATCCCACCAATCCAACCGAACCACCGAAAGGGGGCGAACCGATGACAGCCGAAGAGAAAGCAGCGTTTGATACGCTCAAATCCCAGGTCGATAAACTGCAGGCGCGCCAACAGATGGAAGTTCCAGTCTGGGCAAAAGCTGCCGTTGACGCAGCACTGGCATACGACACCAAAAATCCGTTGTTCAGCATCGATAGTGGGGCGAGTTATGATTTTTACCGTTTTATCACGGTCATGTACCGCAGAGGTTTATTCAAAAAATAAGACGACCTAACTTAAAATATAAGTTGTTCCTGGTTTTAAAGAGGGAGCACAACAAGGGACACACGACGCTTTTTGTCGAATAGTGTTCCTTTTTTGTGTTTTATGTAAATGATATTAACATATATAATAAAGTTGAAGACTTATGTCCGTAAATCTCTTGTCTATTTGATGAATGTGATGTAAAGTTAGTTACACGAAATCGATTTTCACCACTGTTTATTTACACAATCCTCCTCATCATGACAAGACTTTAACATCAAAAGTTATTGTAATGTCTCCCTGTTGTAAAATCCAACATCTCTAGATCAATTTCACAACGTTTTGAAACAATCCAATCCAACCTGCTTGAGAAACCACTAAAATGTTCTGTTTACCAACTTTCTGTTACAGCTAATTGCCACCATTGGATTTTAAGCCATTACATTTTAGCCTTGACGTTTAACTCTAAGTCAAACATTAAGCCAAACTCCATACCAAACAACGCCACCATTCTCTCTAAATCAGCCTTGTTGGCCGCCACCAAGTCCGTACCCTTCTACTGTTGCTTATTGACCTAAGTTCAATTATTACGCAACAACCACAGGCATTTACAACTCGTCACATCATCCGAAAAAACTTACAAAATGTGTACGGTTACATCCGTTTTTACATTTCATATATACTCCTCAACTTATCTAAACATCCATCCCAGGTATCAAAGGCACCTAAAGCCTTTCATATGATACAAAGCACCAAACCGATCGATTGTAAACATTGGAGTTTTTTCACGCCAGTATCACACACATTATGAGACAGGGAAGGGTGTTGTACGTATGCGAATGAGAAAAAAGTGGTTATCCGGGGTCATGGCAATGGCCATGAGTACAGTGTTGATTCTATCGGGCTGCTCCAGCGCCAGTAATGAGGGTACAGGCAATTCACCCGCTCCGGCGGAAGGTAGCGAGCCTCCGGCAGAAGTGGCAGCACAAGATACGATGATAATGGGACGCGGCGGAGATTCGGTGGCGCTGGACCCGGCAATCGTAACAGATGGGGAGTCGCTGAAGATTGGACATCAGGTATTCGACTCATTGCTGGACTACAAGGAAGGTGGAACCGAGGTTGTTCCGGGACTGGCTGAGAGCTGGGAGATTTCGGCGGATGGACTCAAGTATGACTTCAAGCTGAAGTCCGGTGTGAAATTCCACGATGGTACTGACTTCAACGCAGAGGCTGTGGTGTTTAACTTCAACCGTTGGAGTGATCCGGCCAGTGAATATAAATTTGAGGGAGATTCCTTCGACTATTATGACTCTATGTTTGGTCCAGAAGACGGACGCGTGATCAAGGAGGTAAAGGCGATTGACGAGACAACGGTTGAGTTCACCCTGAACCAGCCACAAGCGCCTTTCCTGCAAAACATTGCGATGACACCATTTGGCATTGCAAGTCCAACCGCGATTCAGGAGAAAAAGGAAAATTTCAAGAGCGAGCCAGTAGGCACAGGCCCATTTGTATTCAAAGAGTGGAAGCGGAACGACTCCATCACCCTGGAGAAGAATCCGACTTA
Organism: Paenibacillus marchantiae; assembly: GCF_028771845.1. NCBI lineage: Bacteria > Bacillati > Bacillota > Bacilli > Caryophanales > Paenibacillaceae > Paenibacillus > Paenibacillus marchantiae. The sequence goes on from NZ_CP118270.1 coordinate 2,530,066, forward strand.
TTGGAAAGAGGGATTGCCGAAGCTGAACAAAGTGATTGTACGTTCCATTCCGGATAACACGGCTCGCTTCAATGCGCTGCAAAACGGCGAGATTGATATCATGGAGGATCTGAACCCGGACGATCTGTCCATCCTTGAGGGAAATAGTGAGCTGCAAAAAATTGAGCGTCCACCATTTAACGTTTCATACATTGGTTTCAACTTTAAGAAAAAACCGTTTGATAACGTGAAAGTAAGACAAGCGCTCAACCACGCGGTAAACAAACAGGGCATTATTGATGCTTTCTTTGCGGGACAAGCGCAGCCAGCGGTGAACCCGATGCCGCCAACACTGTGGGGGTATAACGATAGTATTGCGGACTATGCTTACGATCTGGAAAAAGCAAAAGCATTACTTGCCGAAGCCGGCTACCCTGACGGATTGCCTGACCCGGTAACATTCTATGCAATGCCAGTATCCCGGCCGTATATGCCTGACGGCAAGAAGGTTGCCGAAGCGATCCAGGCCGATTTTGAGAAAATCGGAGTGACCGTCAACATCGAATCACCGGAGTGGGCGACGTACTTGGATGATGCCAAAGCTGGAGAGAAAGACGACATTTACATGCTCGGCTGGACTGGTGATAACGGTGACCCGGATAACTTCCTGTACACGCTGCTGGATAAGGATGCAATCCCGGGCAACAACCGCAGCTTCTACGTAAACGAAGAATTGCATACGTTGCTGACGAGTGCGCAGAAAGAAACGGATCAGGACAAACGTGCGGAACTGTACAAGCAAGCGCAAGTGATTATTAAGGAAGATGCTCCATGGATTCCACTTGTGCACACCACTCCTATTCTGGCAGGTAAAGCGAACCTGAAGGATTTCGTACCGTCCCCATTGGGCACGGAATCTTATGCTAATGCCTACTTCGAATAACTATATACGAGCTGAGTTAGTACTATCATGATTCATTAGTTCAAAGCGCTGGCGTACACGCAATGCTTGGCAGAACCCACATCAGGATGTAACGATCTAAAGCATGCATGTCTGCCAGCGCTTTTTATACGTTAAAGGCAGGTGAATGAGGAGTGAACAGTTACATCGTCAAACGTGTACTCGTGTTACTGCCCGTGCTGCTGGGCATGACCCTGATCGTCTTTTCCATTATCCACGCCATTCCGGGTGATCCGGCCGAGACCATACTCGGGCAAAAGGCAACCGAACAATCCAAGCAAGCTTTGCGTGACCAGCTCGGACTGGACAAACCATGGTTTCAACAATATTTCGCTTATCTGGGCGACCTGTTTAAGGGAGATCTGGGCACATCCATCCGCACCAAGGTTCCCATTGCCCAGGAAATTGTGCCCTATCTGACAGCGACCCTTGAATTAACGATGGCGAGTATGCTGTTTGCGATCATTATTGGCGTGAATGCAGGGATCGTCAGTGCGTGGAAACATAACTCGTGGTTCGATTACTGCTGCATGGTCATTGCATTGGTGGGTGTATCGATGCCGATCTTCTGGCTTGGGTTGATGGAGCAGTGGTTATTTGCGAACAAACTGCACTGGCTGCCATCCATCGGCAGAATGAATGCGCGTGATCCCATTGAAGCCATTACGGGCTTGTATGTGCTGGATACGATGATTGCCGGACGCTGGGATCAGTTGTGGACGGTAACGAAACATTTGCTGCTGCCAAGTATCGCGCTCGGTACAATTCCGATGGCCGTTATTGCTCGGATGACGCGTTCCAGCATGCTCGAAGTAATGAGTTCGGATTATATCCGTACTGCGAAGGCGAAGGGACTCGGCCCGTTTTTTGTTGTATATGGACATGCGTTGAAAAATGCGTTTATACCCGTGCTCACCGTCATCGGCATACAGACCGGATCTTTGCTGGGTGGAGCTGTACTGACCGAAACGATCTTTGCCTGGCCCGGTGTAGGTCGCTATATATATGAAGCAATTAGTTCGCGGGACTATCCGGTAATCCAGAGCGGCATTCTGATCGTCGCATTCTTTTTCGTAGTGATCAACTTGATTGTGGACTTGCTGTACGCCGTATTCGATCCGCGTATTAGTTATAAGTGAGTATGAACAGAAGGGAGACGCCGCATGGCCAAATTATCGACCAATACCGGAGCACCTATTGACGCCGCGTCGGCACCTGCATCAGGTCCATGGCGGGAAGCCTGGAGAACGTTTCGGAAAAATCGACTTGCGCTGGCAGGTTTGATCATTATCGTTTTTTTCATCCTGTTGGCCTTTGCTGCCCCGTATATTGCCCCGTATGACTACAAAGAGCAGGTGCTCGCAGATCGTCTGCAAGCCCCTTCGGCAGAGCATTGGTTTGGTACCGATGATCTCGGACGTGACGTATTTTCCAGAGTGCTGCATGGAGCGCGCATTTCATTGTGGGTTGGTTTCTTTTCTGTTATTGGCTCTATTATTGCGGGCGCATTGCTCGGTCTGATTGCTGGATATTATGGAAAATGGGCAGACATGCTCATCTCGCGTTTGTTCGATATCTTGCTTGCTTTCCCCGCTATCCTGTTGGCAATTGCCATTGTGGCGATTCTCGGTCCGTCTTTGCAAAATGCACTGCTCGCGATAGCGATCGTGAACATCCCGACCTACGGACGACTGGTGCGATCAAGGGTACTTAGCTTGAGGCAGGAGGAATTCATTACGTCTGCTCGTACGCTTGGGGCTAGCAATATGCGAATTCTGTTCCGGCACATCTTGCCCAATAGCCTCACCCCGCTCATCGTACAAGGCACACTTGGAATTGGAACAGCGATTATTGAAGCAGCTGCGCTTGGGTTCCTCGGCATGGGGGCGCAACCACCTGACCCGGAGTGGGGAAAAATGCTGTCGGATTCCCGCCAGTTTCTGCAAAAAGCACCGTGGACGCTGATTTTCCCCGGACTTTCCATCATGTTCACCGTGCTCGGTTTCAACTTGCTCGGGGACGGCTTGCGCGACACCCTTGATCCAAGGATGGCCAAAAAGTAGAAGATTGCATCTCTGGTTGCTTTTCTAGTTTCAGCTCTAGTTGCATCTCTAACTAAGTCTACAACTCTGTTCCAATCTAACGAACCTAGGATGCCTTATTCTGCGATTTCTTGCCAATGCTGCCCGTACTCATTACAATTTGTATCCAAGCCGGTTCGAACTTTGGTTCGAGGCGGCTTTTGTGTTGCATGATGTATTGCGCTAAAATGGTTAGAGATGTGCAAAACTTAAAGTGTTACTCGATGATTTTGTTAAAATAACCGCCATCGTATTGACACCCAATTTTCCCATATGTTATATAAAAGGAAGGGTTTAGCACTCCAATCATCAGAGTGCTAATAAATGATATTTTTACTACACGACTACATATGGAATGATTGTGTTATTGAATATGGATATTAAATCTGAATAGGACATGCGAGTGGAATGGGCTGGAAAAGGCCTGGCAGCGAAAGATTGATCAATAGATTTTCAATTGATTAAAAATCTCAATGTTTAAAATCAGTTGGTGAATGGTGCGGCAATAGTGAAGGGAACGAAATCGATTCTGTAGAAGCGATGCGTTCGCCTTTATCCCCTAATTTCACCCTTTTTAGAAGGGAATCAAGGAAATTAGAGGGTAACAGCGATCGGAAGAACGATTCGTAACCGGAACGGCTAGACCGCAGAAAATCATGCACTTATTTTAAATGAACGATTGATTGAATCAAAATAATCTAGTGATCAAAGCGATTAAAGGTTTTTCTAGTAACGTAATATTCTGCATGGGAGTATTCAAAGGTTTACTTTCTATATTCAACCCAATCATTCTATCCCCAATTTGAAAGGAGACACCCATTCATGGCTAAAAAAGAATTCCAGGCTGAATCCAAACGCTTGCTAGATATGATGATCAACTCCATTTACACCCAAAGAGAAATCTTTTTGAGAGAACTGATCTCCAACTCCAGTGACGCCATTGACAAAATATATTACAAAGCACTGACTGACGATACACTCGTCTTCAACAAAGAGGACTACTACATCAAGCTCACCATCGACAAAGAGAACCGCACACTTACGCTGACCGATACAGGAATCGGTATGACCCAGGAAGAGCTGGAGAACAATCTGGGGGTTATCGCGAAGAGTGGCTCGCTGGCGTTCAAGAAAGAGAATGAAGCCAAAGACGGCCACAACATCATCGGACAATTCGGGGTTGGTTTCTACTCCGCATTTATGGTGGCGGACAAGCTGACGGTAACGAGTAAAACGCTGGGCAGCGACGAAGCATGGAAATGGGAATCCGAAGGTGCGGACGGATACACGATCTCTCCAGCCGAGAAAGATTCCGTGGGTACGGAAATCGTCCTGACGATCAAACAAAATACCGAAGAAGATTCGTATGACGAATTTTTGGAAGAGTACCGCCTGAGATCCATCGTCAAGAAATACTCCGATTTCATTCGCTACCCGATCAAGATGGATGTGACAGGTCAGCGTCCAAAAGAGGGTACGGAGAACGAGTTCGAGGAGTACAAAGAAGAGCAAACCGTGAACAGCATGGTGCCGATCTGGCGTAAAAATAAAAGCGAACTGACCGAAGAAGACTACAACAACTTCTATATGGAAAAACGCTACGGTTTTGACAAACCGCTCAAACACTTGCACATCAGCGCTGATGGCGCAGTGGTATATAATGCGATCCTGTTTATTCCGGAGAACACACCGTTTGATTATTATACAAAAGAGTATGAAAAAGGGCTTGAACTGTACTCTAACGGTGTATTGATCATGGATAAATGCGGTGATTTGCTGCCAGATTACTTCGGATTTGTAAAAGGTATGGTTGATTCCGAGGATCTGTCTCTGAACATCTCCCGTGAAATGCTGCAACATGACCGTCAACTCAGCCTGATTGCGAAGAACATCAAGAACAAGATCAAGAGCCAACTGCAAAGCTTGCTCAAGGACGAGCGTGAGAATTACGAGAAATTCTATCAAGCGTTTGGCCGTCAGCTGAAGTATGGCGTATATAGCGACTATGGCGTGAATAAGGATACCCTGCAGGATCTGCTTTTGTTCTCTTCTTCCAAAGAGAAGAAATTGGTTAGTCTGGACGAGTACGTTTCCAGAATGCCGGAAGATCAGAAGTACATCTACTACGCATCCGGTGAATCCATTGAACGGATTGAGAAGCTGCCACAGATCGAGGGTGTACTCGACAAAGGTTTTGAAGTATTGTACTTCACCGACGACATTGATGAGTTTGCAATCAAGATGATCACGAATTATAAAGAGAAAGAATTCAAATCCATCTCCAGCGGTGACCTGGGCATCGAGGACAGTGCAGACAAAGAAGAAACAGACGCACAGGACAACGACAACAAAGAGTTGTTCGAAGCGATGCAGGCGCAGCTTGGCGGCAAAGTAAAAGCTGTTAAAGCTTCCAAACGCCTGAGAAGCCACCCGGTATGTTTGTCCACTGAAGGTGAGCTGACGATTGAGATGGAGAAAATCCTGAAAGCCATGCCGAACAGCGAAAATGTACAGGCAGATAAAGTGCTGGAGATCAACGTAAATCACGATGTCTTCAAATCCCTCAAAGACGCATTCGCACAGGATAAAGAAAAACTAAGCCTTTACACAAGCTTGCTGTATCATCAAGCATTGCTGATCGAAGGACTACCAATTCAAGACCCGGTAGAGTTCACCAACGATATCTGCAAGGTTATGGTGTAAACTACCTTCTTCACCCGACAGGGCATTTGCCCTGTCGGTTTTTTTAATTTTACCTCCTCACCCATACAGCGGAGGGGACGGGGGAGACAGACTATCATTGAAGTAATGAATGAACAATTTAATGGTATTCTTTAGCCTCTCAAAGTCTTGTTTGAAGTCCCCCTTTATAGGGGATGTAATGTCATTTTAGATTGGGTGTGAATCAAACAGCGAAAGTAGTGAAGGGGACGGAATCGATTCTGAAGAAGCGGAGCGTTCGCCTGAAAGCTTTCTGTAAGAGAGCTGCATCGGAAGCATAATCTATTCCCGGGTTTTCCCCTTTGAAAAGGGAATTCAGAAAACCTGGAGACAACAGCGATCGAAAGAACGATCCGTAACCGGAACGGCTACAAGGCACAGCGAGTACTTATTGTTTCTGCCATCGAAGCGAGCTTATGTGAATCAAAGAGTTCATTTTATATCATTATCATTTAGGTGCACGGATGATAGCCTGGCAGGGTATAATAAGAGTAGACGACTGTGCATCACAAGTTGATGTGAGAAGAGATGACAATCGCAGACAGGTTTTGCTTTTCGAAACTGCAGAATATGTGTATAATCACTCAAAATAGAGACAGTCGGCTAGGAGTGATCAACATGCAATGGAACGATCTGAGAGAACATAGACAATACCCTGAACTAACCAAACTGGATGGGGCTCGTGCAGCCTATGAGCGCGACTATTCCAGACTGATACATTCACCGACCTTTCGTCGGCTGCAAGGCAAATCGCAGGTGTTTGGCGCAGGAACGGGCGATTATTATCGCACACGATTGACCCACTCCCTGGAGGTGGCGCAGATTGCACGAGAAGCGGCAAGAAGCTTACTGCGTCGCTACCCGGAGGTGGAGTTGAATCAGGCAGACAGCCCCGGACTGATTATTGATTCGGAAGTGGTGGAGTGTGCTGCGATTGCGCATGACTTCGGCCACCCGCCTTTTGGGCATAAAGGGGAAGAAGTGCTGGATGGCATCCTCGATGATCTCATTAACACAGAGGCCAAGAAAATCATGAAGAAAAATCGCGGGGCCAAATCACCTCAACCGGAACCGGAAATTCGTGCAGAGCTCAAGCGGAAGTATGAGCACTTTGAAGGCAACGCGCATAACTTCCGTCTCATTATGTATTTGGAAAAACGGGAAGATATCGATGGGCTGAACCTGTCGGATGCGGTGCTGCTGGGCATCAATAAGTACCCGTATCCTGGCACGGAGAGCAAGAAAGGTATGTATCATCATGAATGGCAGTATATCCGCGAGATTCGCGATCGTTGGAACATTCCTGCTGGAAAAAAGACGCTTGAAGCGCAGCTTATGGACCTCTGCGACGATATTGCGTATTCCGCACATGATCTGGAAGATGGCATCAAAGCAGGTAAAATTGAAGTACACGAGCATTTCCTGCAAGATCCGCATATCAATCGACTGATTGTGGATAAGATTACGACACTGGAGGATCTGTTCTGGAACGGATGGACAAAGGAAGCGATTGGCAAAAAAGTTGAAGAAGTCCTCGCTTCGTTCCTGCGCATCTGGAATGAAAAGATGCCGTTCTGCGAGCATGATTACTCACGTACCCGCCGTGAGGTCAAGGCTTACTGGGTCAGCCTTTTTGTCGCTAGCCTGGGGGTTATTGATAACGGAGACTGGAAAAAGGTGACGTTTGTCCGTGAAGGCGCCGAGGATCTCGATATGCTGCGTACGGTAAGTGTGCTTAAGAGCTTTGCCTGGGTGACCATGATTCGTGACCTGCGTGTGCAAAGGTTGCAAAAGCGCAGTGAATGGATGATTAAGCGTCTGTGGGATGCTTTTCTTGACCCGGAAACGTCCAAATCCATTATTCCGTCCGATTGGCTGCAACGCTATGAGAAGGATCAGGCGAAGGCGAATCCGATCTGGACTTGGGAGCACATGGTGATTGATTATATAGCCGGGATGACGGATGCTTTTGCCGAGAAAATATACAATGAACTATACGGTCTCAAGGTCGGTTCCATCTACGATCTAGATTAGAGATAAGCATGACGAAGGGAGATGAGACGCTTGGGTGCGAACATCAGTGGAAAATACAATCTGGGCGTACTTGACCTTGTTCCAAGGTTGAACGGCGCCACAGCAGAACAGGCGCTACAACAATCCGTTACACTTGCGCAGCATGCTGAAGCCTGGGGCTATTCAAGGTACTGGACGTCGGAGCACCATGACATGGACGAACTTGCATCAGCATCACCGGAAGTGTTGCTTGCCCATATTGGCGCGCGAACGAACACGATCCAGCTTGGCTCCGGTGCCGTACTGTTACCTCACTATAGCCCGCTTAAGGTAGCGGAGTCGTTCCGACTGTTGGCGGCGCTCTACCCGGGGCGCATTGAGTTAGGCTTGGGACGTGCTCCTGGGGGCGGTCCCCATGCAACGATGGCCTTGAGTGGCAATTACTTGCAGCATGTGTCCAAGTTGCCTGAATCGCTCGCGGCACTAACCGAACTACTGGAAGATCGATACACTTATGAGGAACATCCGGTGACGGCCCGTCCGATTCCGGAGCTTCCATTATCCTTATGGATGTTGGGTACCAACGTGAAGAGTGCTGAGTTTGCCGCTCGCTTCGGTATGGGATATGTATTCGGACAATTCATGAGTGATGCGGATGGTACGGAAGCTGTGCGGCGTTATCGGGAGGGTTTTATCCCCAGCGCCAATAGGAAAGAGCCGGAGGTTATGGTTGCTGTAAGTGTGCTGTGTGCGGAGACGCAGGAAGAGGCGTTGTCCTGGAGCCGCGAAATGGCGGAGAAACGCAGAGCTGTTGGGAAAGAGATTCCAACGCAATCTGACAACATCAACACAAGTACCAGCGCCAGCGCCAACGCCGATACCGATGCCAATGAGAATGAAGTACAACGACATTACGCCGGTACACCTGAACAGGTCTGGAATCAGTTGCAGCAGGTGTGCCAAAGGCTAAATACGGATCGGCTGCTTGTGGTGACAACTGGACCAGATTACGAGCGAAGGTTGGCCTCATACAAGCTACTGGCGAACGCATAAGAGGGCGACTGTTAGCCGTTATGATACAAAGAATGGCTGGTTTCATACCCGCCATCTGCATGGAGTCAAATCGTAAGAGCTGCAGATCGGATATTTGCCGTATGCTGCAGCTCTTTTTTGCTTCATTTTAGTCTTAATTTTACATCATTCGATTCCGTTCAGCAGATGATGTGAAATAATCACAAGATTTTACAAAATAAAGCATGACTAAAACAAAAGAATGTTATAATACTTTACGTCTCTTTTCCTATAGATATAATATAGAAAAGAGTATTTTGCAAGATGCCAAAAGAAGGGTAAAACAACGACAAAAGCACCTAAAATACGGAAGTGGCCGAAGATGGGCACAAGGGGGAAATCACATGTTCAGCAGATTCAGGATCAAGAGTATCGGTCTGCGTATCAGCATCGCGTTCTATCTATTAATCCTCTGTTTAATTCTTCTTAGTGTCACGATTGTTACACAAATGAACTCGATGGAAAAAAACACGAATATGATCACCAATAACTGGATGCCCTCCATCCAGCAGATTAACCGATTGAATTATACAACAGAACATATTCTGTCATTGAGCTATCGTCACTTTGATGCACAGGCAGGGGCTAAAGCGGACCTTGCTGAAGAGCGCACCAAATACATTCGCGAAACGGCTCAGGCTATTAAAATATATGATCAACAGCAAAAGACGGCTGAAGAAAAAGAACATTGGGAAGCATTAAAGACCAAGTGGGAAGCTTACCTCAAAATCAACACGCAATCCATCAAGCTGAGTGATGAAGGTCAGGAACAACTGGCTAAGGAAGTATCTGAAAAAGGGGCGGCCTCCTTCGATGCCATGCAAGTCCATCTGGACTATCTGGTAGATTACAATCAGGAGCAGTCCGATCTCTCTGCGGCTCAGACGATCAGATCCGTCCAGGATGGCCGAATCATTATCGTCATTGGTGTTCTCGTGATGATTATCATTACAGCAATTGCGATCCCTATTATCCGTTCACAAGTCGTTAAACCGCTGCTTCGGGTGATCAGTGCCGTGAAGCTGATTGCGGAAGGTCAATTGAATGTCCAGGACATACATACCAAACATGAAGACGAAGTTGGTGTACTTGCCAAAGCCGTGAATGACATGAAAGGTAATCTGACCTCGATGGTATTGAATGTCAGACGAATCGCTGAAGCCGTCAATCGTCAAAGCAGCGAACTGGCCATTTCCTCTGAAGAGGTTAAGATCGGCAGTCGCCAAATTGCCATAACGATGGAAGAGTCGGCAAAAGCGGCAGAGAGTCAGGCGGAAACGGCTGTTGAATCCGCCCGTACCGTCGAGGGGCTGAACGCAAATATTCAGCAACATTCGGAACAGGGGAATCAGCTTCGACTGATGTCAGAACTGATTCTGAAACAAGGACAGACAGGTCGCGAGTCCATGGAGCAATCCGTGAACCAAATGCTACAGATTGCTGGCGCAGTTTCCTCTTCCATGAACAAGATGGAACAGCTGGACCGCAAAAACGAAGATATTTCGCAGTTGGTTCAAGTTATTCATGACATTGCGCGCCAGACCAACCTGCTCGCATTGAATGCTTCCATTGAAGCTGCCCGTGCAGGAGAGAGTGGACGCGGATTTGCAGTTGTTGCAGCAGAAGTGCGGAAGTTGTCCGAAGCCGTTCGGACTTCTGTAGAAGAGATTACCGTCATCACCGAGGATATCCAGAAGGATTCTCAGGGTGTTGTTGAGGAATTGCGAACAGGTGTACTGGAAACAGAACGAGGGCAGCAGCAAGTACGTAATTCCGGCAATCTGTTCCGTACCATTAATGAGTCGGTAGAGGGTATGGTTCAAGTCATTGGTACAATGACGGATGGTCTGGAAGGCATGCAGGAAGCGAGCGGACGCATGAATGATTTCAGTCAACAAATCTCGGCAGTGTCAGAGGAATCCGCGGCAAGTGTTGAGGAAGTGTCAGCGTCAGCCGAAGAACAGGTGAGTTCAATGGAAACGATTAGCGGCAATATTCAATCCCTAAAAGATCTGTCCGAGGATCTGCTTTCTTCCATTGAAAAATTAAAAATATAAAACCTCTTCTTATAATAGAAGAAACATGAAGGACGGCTACCATATTGAGCTCTACAAACAGCAAAGATTCAGTTGTCGGAAGTTACGTATATACCTTCGCTTGCCATGAGAATGAACGTGCCTTATGTGAATTGGAATTGGAAACGATGCTCGTTCCTGGGACAGATATTGGTTCAGGAGATCACGCCTATGTTTGCTCCAATATTTGCATTCCACCAGGTAGAAGTCCGTTTGTCCGGGGCAGACTGGATGTGATGGCCGAAGCGGATACAGTGGCAGGTCTGAAACCTGTCGCTTCACAAATCGACCTGTCATCTGGTGAAACGTTCAAGGTTGTCTGCTTGAAAGAGGGCGATGACATGCCGGATTATGCGCATTCCCGTCTGCTGGAAAAAGAGCTGGGCATGTGCATTCAAGGCAAAGCTATGATGAAACAGCCTGCCGTGACTTTTGGACTAATGCTATTGAATGGAAAATGGCTCTTCGGTCAATGGACAGAAGCCGATCGCTCGTGGCAAACCCATCATCAGAAGCCGCAAAATTACTCCACAGGCCTTGGTGTTACGTTAGCCAGAGCGTTAGTCAATATTGCTATTCCGCAAGTGGAGGGGCATCAGTTGCTCGATCCATGCTGCGGAATGGGAACCGTTGTAATTGAGGCATTGTCGATGGGAATTGAGGCCAAAGGAAATGATTTGAACCCTTTGGCAGTACAGGGTGCTCGCATTAATCTTCCTCATTATGGGTATGATTCAGCCAGAATTACCCTCGGGGATATGAATGATCTGGAAGGTTTCTACGATGCAGTTATTCTGGACATGCCATATAATCTCTGTTCTGTTCTTCCGGATGAGGAACAACTTGCCATGTTGACAAGTTTGAAGAGACTTGCAGGACGGGCAGTGATCGTTTCCACCGAATGGGTGGAGGGGCACATTCTGGATGCCGGATGGAACATCGATCAGTATCGAACGGTGAGCAAAGGTACGTTTATACGTCACATTTGGCTATGCACTTAGAACGACTGCGCTGAAAATAACTGAAAAAAACCTCCGTACCGGAAAAAATCCATTTTCCGGTACGGAGGTTTTTGATTTTCGTAGGGAAACTACCTTACATGAATTTGTACAATTTCACATAGGAACATCTAGCATTTTTAGTATTTATGACTATAATTCACCAGATTGAGCGGGAGGGTTTTTCCGGCGATATATGCTTCCAAATTTTGAACAAAAATATCAAGTGCCCGCTCGGTGTATTGCTCTGTACTGCCTGCAATATGTGGAGTAATCAAAACGTTATCCTTACCCCATAGTGGATGGTCGGCAGGGAGCGGCTCCTCCTCGAATACGTCAAGTGCAGCAAAGGCTAACTGTCCACTGTCCAGTGCACCCAGCAGAGCTTCCGTATTCACGCTTGGGCCACGTCCCACGTTGACGAAACAGGAACCGGATTTGAAATGCTCAAATGCAGACTGATTATAGATATGATGCGTTTCATCTGTGAGTGGCAAAATATTGATAACGTAATCGCCTTGCCCTAGTGCTTCGTGTAAGCCGGACATATTGTACATTTGGTCTACATTTGGAACGTCTTTTCCGGAGCGCCGAACCCCAATGACGTTCATGCCCAGTGCTTTGAGAATGCGCGCAGTTTCTGATCCAATCTCTCCCACACCGACGATAACCGCTGTTTTGCCATGCAGTTCAGGAAGTGGTTTGCCTGGGGATTTCCACTCTGCCTGCTGCTGGTGCAGCATTGCTTGTCTGAGCCAGCGGCTGTGGGACAACATCATGCCCAGAATAATTTCGGTAATGGGAATGGCGTGTACGCCATTAGCACTGGTTACCAATATACTTTTTTGTTCCAAATCTGAGAAAGGAAGGTTGTCCACACCTGCGGACCAGACCTGAACCCATTTCAATGGGCTGTTTTCTTCAAGTGCATGTTCAGTTACCAGAGGAGACCAGCCTAAGATAATTTCGGCTTCTTTTAACTCCGATGTGTCAATCTCTTTGGCTTTGCCAACCGTAAGTGTATAACCTGGTGCTGCATCCAGAATACGGTTTTGCTGCTTTGTCGACAAGGATGGAAAACATACAATTTTACCCATAGTTAGTGGCCTCCTGAATTGAAATAAGTTGTGGTATTAGTGTAGCAGAAAAGAAGGTGATGTGCGTAAAAGGCAGGAATACAGCCTCTTGTGCAAATCCCAAAAATTGTGTCACTCTATACTTAACCAGCTTGAAACCATAGAGACGACTGTGAAATAATAAAACGAACTTTAGATGAGGTGTATACTATGAATAACTATTTAAATTCACATACGGATCTTCCATCCCGACGGGAACGATTATTTATTGCACTCCGGGTGCCTGCACATATTCAGAATTCACTTCGGATGTCTGCGGAACAGGTGCAAGGAAAGCTAGATTTTCGCAAATGGACGGACTACCGGGATTATCATATTACATTGCAATTTCTGGGAGATATCCTTGTTAGTGACATTGGACAACTTCGGAAAGCGCTGCGTTCGGTAACGGCCGGGTTCCAGCCTTTTGAACTGCAATTATCCGGTTGGGGAACGTTCGGTTTGGAAGAGGCGCCAAAGGTGCTGTGGAAAGGTGTTGAAGGAGAAACGGATCAACTTCATCTTCTGCAAAAACGGATCGTCGACGCAACTTCCTCCCTTGGATTCGAGGCCGAATTAAGACCTTATTCTCCTCATATTACGATTGCGCGTAAATTTCTGGGTCAGGACCCAGGAAATGAAGATAAAGGGATATTTAAAGTGCTTCCAGGACAATTTTTAGGTGTTAATTCTTGGATGGTGCAAGATTTTGTGCTTTATGTGACACAGCCAGGTCAGGCGCCGATGTATGGGGTTGTGGATATGTTTTCTTTTTCCTGAAACTCATTGATATGACATAAAATCACATTGACATTACGTTATTCCCTATGTAATATTAGCCATCGTTATTCAAATTCTTTTTTTGTGGTTACTTAGATTAGGGAATTGTTTCGACAGGAGGAATCTTCGAATGGATATTATAAGCAAGAATCGTTGGGTGGCACCGATGTTATCTGTGCTGCTTGTATGTATAGTGGGGGCTAACGTCGTTCAGGCGACTGGTAAGTGGAATGAGGCAAGTGATAGCAAACAGATGACCGAACTTGCGGCATCTGCAGAAAATAGCGAAAATTCTTTTAGCGGAGACAGGCGAATGATGGAAGACGGGACAAGTCTATCTACTGATGCGTCTATTCAGACTGATAACTGGACCGATTCGCTCCCGGCCAAGAACTGGCTGACGGCTGCCCAAGAAGAGCAGGAACAGAAAGAAGCCAAGGCTAAACATGCGGCCCGAGCTGCAGCTGCGGCCAAAGCGAAGAAAGAAGCTGCTCTGAAATTGGCCAAGATTGAGCATGCCAAAGCGTTAGCTGCAATTACGACTCCCCCCCAAAAACTTTACTTTACACGGACCAAACTCCTGAACCAGGAAGACTCGAAACTTGCAACCTGGTCATACAGTGTGTCCGATAAAGAGCTGCTTCTGCTGCAAAAAATCGTCATGGCAGAGGCGGAAGGTGAACCGTACGAAGGCAAAGTGGCAGTTGCCAATGTTGTCTTAAACCGGCTGCGGTCAGCCAATTTTCCCGATACCATTTACAAAGTAATCTACCAGAAATCTCAATTCAGTCCTGTAGCGAACGGGCGCTTGAAACGTGTTACTCCTAATGAGGACAGTATCAAGGCAGTTAATGCAGCGTTGAATGGGAAAAAGGAAGTCGCCGATGATACGTATTATTTCTTGTCATTGACGCTTGCGGATGATCTGACAGTGGCTCGCTCCCAGAAAAAAGTAAAAACGATCGGGCATCATACTTTTTACAAGTAATTGACCTGTAAATTCTGCAAACAGGCAGGGTAGTTAACTATGTATTTGCTACATAGACCTTGAAAAGCCCTGTAATGCAGTTTTATTTCGTCGTTTTTAATTTCATTGGTGATGAGAGTTTGTTATTTAAATTACCCTTTTTTGCAGCAAATCATACGTATATATGAATGAAATAAAAGAAGGTTCCCTTCCGGATCATTGGAGGGGAACCTTCTTTATGCATGTCCTTAAGAGATAAAACATCCTCGTAGAACGACTATAAGGGGTCATAGAGCTGCTAGAATGGGATTCGGGTACCTGACAGCGAAGTTGCCCCAAATCCGGCTGTGAGGCGTTCCTTAGGTACGGATGTGACTTCCGCTGTAGCCGGGAACAATAAATCATGGACAGCCTGGGCACAACACGTTGGATCGTAGGTGTTTCTGCTCCCTGGTTTGTGGACTGATTTCAGCTGGCTTTCAGCTTCACGTGGTGCATAGATCTGCTCACACAAATGTCTGAAGCGATTGGCGATAACGTCAGCAGAGTGAATGACTTGGCCGTATCCGGCTTGTACAAAATATTCACAGTTCTCTTCTTCCTGTCCCGGCAATGGAGGTACGAATAACATCGGCAGGCCTTTAGCCAATGCTTCTGTACAAGTCATACCACCTGGTTTCGTAATGAGCACATCGGATACGTCCATTAGTTTGCTGACCTCACGGGTATACCCAAGAATGCGTATATTGGGATGTTGGAAGCAGGACATTTCCTTCAGCTTGGCAATCATTTTCTCATTGCTTCCCAGACAGAACAGCAGCTGTACACGATCCGCCCATGATGTGAGGGCCTTCATATGCTCTTCATCAAAGGAAAGACCCCACCCGCCACCCATTAGCAGAGCAGTGGGCATGTTCTGAAGCCCCATTTCCTGTCGGAGGCTTACCTTGTCTCCTGCTTCCCAGAAGTCAGGATGAACAGGAATACCGGTGATTTGGATGCGAGAGGGTTCAACACCCCTGATCTCAAGCAGAGCCTTTACCTGAGGTGTGGATACCAAATATTTGTTGACCTCGGGATTAATCCACGTTGCATGTACGTCGTAGTCTGTGACCAGCGTATATAGTGGAATATTAAGTCCCTGACGTTTCAGCCGTGAGATGACCGCATTCGGAAATGGATGGGTACAGATTACGGCATCGGGTTTCAATTGGGATACGACTTGAGCCGTCTGTGTATAGAAAATCCGGTGCAAGGCCAGTTTCGTAAATCCGTTTAGTGATTTGTTATATTGTGTCCGATACAGCAGACTGACCAGCTTGGGCTGAACGGTTAGTGTCTTGCGGTATGCGGACAGAATAAGCGGAGCCATGGTTGGATTTAAAAATTTGCCGAGCTCAATGACCCGACTATGCACATGTGGACTGACTTTCTTAATGCCGCTTGCGAGCGCATGGGCGGCCTGGGTGTGACCGGTGCCGAAACCTTCGGATAACAAGAGCACTCTTGGTTTTCGCATGAGTTCACCTTTATTCATCAATTTAAATTTAACATTCACAGTTATACCGCACGTTGCATTACTACAAGAATATACAGCGAAGCGGAAAATCATGTTCATTCGTTACATATTTACACTATAGTTAATGTTCTGATACATCAAAACTTCGTCTTTATCCGTGTTATTGGAGTCATCATACACTATAGACGACGATAGAAGCAGTTTCCACTGCATTTCGGTTAAAAAAAATTAACACAATTTTTTAATGTTAGGGTTGCAATCTGATGATGAGAGTGGTAATCTTGATTTTGACCGAATGACCGAATTGTATTTTTGGTCATTTAAAGAGGACGATCAACGAAAACGAGGAGGGATATGATGGCTCCGATTGACAGGAGACAGCAGGTCATTCATGCAGCTGCGCAGTCTTTTGCCATGTTTGGATACAAGGCAACCACGATGGATCAGGTAGCGAAGATTGCGAATGTTGGCAAGGGAACGATCTACACGTTCTTTACGAATAAGGAACAATTGTTTGATCAGATTTTGGTGGAAGTAATCCAGGAAATGAAAAACATTGCTCATCGTGAAGTTCATCAGGAAAGTGCTTTTTTTGATAATCTGTTTCGTGTACTTGATTCATTGCTGGAGTTTCGCCGTGATCACGATTTGCTGGTTAAATTGTCCCAGGAGCTTAAGGATTTTGGAACTCTTCAGGCCAAGGAAGGTTTGGAGAAAGTGGAGAAAGTCATCTCCGATTTTCTGGCTCGGGAGCTTGAGAAGGCAAGAGACAACGGAGAGATTCGTGAGTGTGATCCACAGGTAGTAGCTTTTATGATGATTCGTTTGTACATTGCCCTCACCTCAGATTGGAGCAAGCAACACGAACCGCTGAGCAAAGAGGAAATCAAGAATTACTTTCGCCTTTTCTTAATGGAAGGAATTGCTGCTGCTGCAACGTAACCCGAATTTATTCTACTATAATATGGGTTAGTCATACGATTACAGGCAGTGAGGCTTGTCGAGAGACAGGTTTGTTTTTTTGCTCTAAAGTGACCGTTTGAGGAAATTGGTCACTTCGTGTTTCGGTAAATTTTCCGGAACGCATCAAATTAATTTCATTATGGTTATTCTGCTTGGAAAGCAGAGAGAACAAGGGGAGAAAATGACATGAAATCTTTATCCGTGTTTTTCAAGGATGTGGGATCGGCCGTGAGAAACCCGAAGGTGTTGATCCCCGTTATTGCAATTTTGTTTATACCGATTCTATATAGTGGTATCTATTTGGCTGCCTACTGGGACCCATATGGTCATGTCGATGAAATGCCGGTTGCGGTTGTTAACCTTGATAAAGGTGCAGAGCTAGAAGGCAAATCATTGCATGTCGGTAGTGACCTCGTTGATGAACTGAAGAAGAATGCAGATTTTAAATGGGATTTTGTCAGTGCCAGTCAAGCTAAAGAAGGCATGGAAAACGACAAGTATTATATGCAAATTACGATCCCAGAAAACTTTTCTTCCCAAGCAACGACGTTGCTTGATGACAAGCCAGAGCCGGCTGATCTAATCTACGAACCGAATGGTAATTACAGCTTTGTGGGTGCGCAGATTGGCAAAACGGCCATCAAAGATCTGAAAGCTAAGGTTTCGGCCAAAGTAACGGAATCCTATGCGGAGACCCTGCTCGACAAGTTTTCCGAAGTATCGGACGGATTGGCTGAAGCTGGCGATGGCGCAGGAGACTTGAATACAGGCGCTGGCAAGCTGGATGATGGAGCTGTGAAGCTCAAGGATAATCTGGCGAAGCTGGCATCCGGTACATTGGAACTTCAGGATGGCTTGTCTCCATTAAGTGACGGTGTCAATGCACTGCACACGGGTGCAACCAAACTTGAAAGTGGAACATCGAATCTGGTATCCGGTTTGCAGCAGCTTCAAGCGGCGGCAACAAGCCAGCTTCAGAGCGGAGCAGACCAGCTGAAGGACGGCAGTGCCAAGCTGGAAACTGGACTGAAGTCTTCCGTAGACGGAGCAGGCAAGCTGCAAGCGGGTCTACAATCGTCTGAGCAGGGCAGTGCGAAGCTGTCCGATGGTCTGCAAAGTGCAGTCCAAGGCAGCGGCACCTTGGCCACTGGCCTGCAATCTGCAGTAGACGGCAGCAGCAAGGTTGCTGACGGTGCCCAGGGCGTTGCTGACGGGTTGAAGCAGCTAGCTGCATCCAACCCTGAACTGGCAGCCAGTGAGGATGTACAGAAGCTGCTGGCAGCCAGTGCAGCAGTCGCTGAAGGCAGTAAGCAATTGCATGAGAGCGAACAGAAGCTTGCGCAGGGTGCAGATCAATTGCACCAGGGCAATCAGCAACTGGCATCCGGTGCATCCGAACTGCATGGAGGCCAAGAGCAGCTTCTGACGGGTGCGAACCAGTTGGTGGATGGTCAGCAGCAATTGCTGGCGGGCGCTGGACAACTTAGCCAAGGCGGAGCGAAGCTCTCCGATGGTCTGAAGCAGTTTAGCGGCAAGCTGGGTGAAGCTGCAAGTGGCGGCACATTGCTGGCAGATGGAGCCAAGCAACTAGGCTCGGGAACCACAGCCCTGCAAACGGGTGTAGGTAAACTGAGCGGTGGCGTGAATTCACTAACGGATGGCTCCAAACAACTCGGTGATGGGGCAGGCAAGCTGGCAGACGGTTTAACTGAGCTGAAAGACGGCTCAAGCGAACTGGCTACCAAGCTGAACGATGCAGCTCAGAAAACGTCAGAAGTCAAGAAAACGGACGATGTGGTGAATATGTTCGCCGAACCTGTGAATACGTCCGAGAACACAACAGAGAACGTGAGCAATTACGGTACAGGGTTGACGCCGTTCTTCCTGTCCATCGGTTTGTTTGTTGGATCACTGATTTCAACGATTGTTTTGAAAATGCGGGAAACTTCCGTACCGGGCGCAACGGGTTGGAACCGTTTTGTCAGCCGTACACTCGTATTCGGTTTTGTGAGCATTATCCAATCCGTAATCGTGGCAAGCTTCATGCTGTACGGTCTTGGACTGGAAACGCACAGCGTACCGCTGTTCTATCTGTTCACGATCTTTACGGGACTAACCTTTATGTTTATTGTTCAGGCCCTCGTAACTTGGCTTGACTTGCCAGGTCGTTATGTTGTCATCCTGTTATTGGTCTTCCAGCTTGCAGCAAGTGCGGGAACCTTCCCGGTAGAGCTGATTCCGTCATGGCTCCAGTCATTTAGCCCTTGGCTGCCAATGACGCACAGCATCATGGGCTTCAAAGCAGTTGTATCCAGTGGCAATTTCGATGTGATGTGGCATCAGGTCGGTATTCTGTCAATCTATGCAGGTATATCTGTGCTGCTGACCTTGGCTTTCTTCCTTTGGAGCGGCAAACGTCGCAAAAAAGAAGCTGAAGTGGCTGAATCCGGTCAAGTGGTGACGGCATAAGCCGAATTGAACCGGAATAGGACAGAATAGTGAAAATAAACTTTGAACTCAAGTATCAAAATTATGCAATATAGTAGTCAAATAGTGCAAAGAGTCTGTGACCCGAAAATGGGTTGCAGACTCTTTTTGTATACAAATGCATAAGGATGAAGATATTCGCTGGAGCATGGTATGAGAAATTGGCCCAACTATGGTTAAATGCAGGCCACATATGGAATGATTTTCTTTTGTCAGCAATTAAAATTAGTTGTACTCTGACATAAAATGTGTATAATTATTCGAAAAAGATATGAAATTTAGCATCAGCACACTAAAGCTGTACTGCAAAACATTTCTTATCAGAGGTATTAAAAAGTTTAAATTGCGCTGATGTTAGGTCGGTGTTAAAATAATAGAACTATATCAAAAAACGTCGCTCCATATCAGCGGCCGTGCCAGCGGTTGCGTGTTGTTATACCAAGCTGTTTACCGGGTGATCCGGACCAGCTCATCTCATGGATGGCCTCTGCCGCAATAGCAGCAATTATAAGATTGACAGCCCTTATTGCTGTCGCCTCGTTCATCTAGCAGGTGTTTATTCATATTGAAATGCCCGCTCCTTCCGTTTCATTGTTGCTTGTTGCCTATGTTCTTGATCTTTCCGAAATACTTCACTATAGAAAGGTTGCGTTCCATGAGACACATCGGATTACCTCCTAAACAGGGTCTGTACGACCCACAGTTCGAAAAAGACGCATGCGGAATGGGTTTTGTTGCCAACATCAAAGGAGTACCTTCACACGACATCGTTAGTCAGGCACTGACCATGCTGAGTAACATGGAACACCGCGGAGGACAGGGCAGTGAGCCGAATTCCGGTGACGGAGCCGGTATCTTGATCCAGATTCCACATCGCTATTTTGCGCAGGAAGCGGACCGACTTGGTTTTGCATTACCTGAACAGGGCTTCTATGGCGTAGGGATGCTGTTCCTTTCACAGGACCCTGTCATTCGGAGCGCGCATGAAGAGAGCCTTAAGAAGATCATCGAAGAAGAAGGCCAGACGTTCCTGGGTTTCCGGGATGTGCCTACGTTTGATGAGATGCTGGGACGTTCTGCGCTTGCAGCGAAGCCTTATGTGCGTCAGGTGTTCATTGGAAGATCGACAGATGTTAAGGATGAATTGGGATTTGAACGGAAATTGTACGTCATTCGTAGACGTGCGGAGCTGGCTATTCGTTATTCGGCGGATGAAGCAGAAGGTGGTTCATTCTACCTGCCAAGCTTGTCCTGTCGCAAAATCGTCTACAAAGGCATGCTCACAACGGAACAGGTGGGACAGTTCTATCTAGATCTTCAGGAAGATCTCGTGGAATCAGCGATTGCGCTTGTTCACTCCCGTTTCAGTACGAATACATTCCCAAGCTGGGAACGTGCTCACCCGTATCGCTTCATGATCCACAACGGTGAGATCAATACGATGCGTGGTAACGTGAACTGGATGCATGCCCGGCAGTCGCTGTTTGAGAGCGAATTGTTTGGTAACGACATCTCGAAAGTAAAACCGGTTATCAATCCGGATGGTTCGGATACAGCAATGTTTGATAACACGCTGGAGTTCCTGTATTTGAGCGGCCGTTCATTGCCACACGTGGCCATGATGATGGTTCCTGAGCCTTGGAGTACAGATGAGGGAATGGACCCTGCCAAAAAGGCATTCTATGAATACCACAGCACGATGATGGAGCCTTGGGATGGACCAGCAGCAATGGCCTTTACGGACGGTTTGCAGATTGGTGCAACTCTTGACCGTAATGGTCTGCGTCCTGCACGTTACTATGTAACGAAAGACGATCGTATTATTTTGTCCTCCGAGGTAGGGGTACTTGATATCGCTCCTGAAGAAATTCTCTATAAAGATCGTCTGCGTCCTGGACGTATGCTGCTTGTCGATACACAACAAGGACGGATCATCGCGGATGAGGAAGTGAAAGCTCTCATTGCGGCCGAGAATCCGTATCAGGATTGGCTCGATGAGCATCTGATGGATCTGAATGAGCTGCCGGATGCACCGGAACTGCCTGATCCAAAACATGATAACGTAACCCAGCTTCAGCTGGCGTATGGATATACATTTGAAGAATTGCGCAAAGTGTTGGAGCCCATGGCTTCAACAGGTATGGAAGCTACAGGCTCCATGGGTTATGATGCGCCGCTTGCGGTTCTTTCGGATCGTCCACAGCGTCTGTACAACTATTTTAAGCAGATGTTTGCACAAGTTACCAATCCACCGATCGATGCGATTCGTGAAGAGATTGTAACGTCTACGGCAACAACGATCGGACCTGAGCGTAACCTGCTGAATCCTGAACCGGAGAGCTGTCGTCAGATTCGTTTGGATACACCGGTACTTTCTAATGAGGATTTTGCGAAGATTCGCCACGTTCGTCGTCCGGGCTTCCGTTCCATGACGATTCCGATCTTCTTTACAGCAAAAGAGGGTGCAGAAGGACTTCGCAAAGCGATGGAACTGCTCTTCGAAGCTTCAGACCGTGTCATTGACAAAGGTCACAACATTTTGATCCTGTCTGACCGTGGTGTGGACGCTGAGAATGCGGCTATTCCAGCATTGCTGGCTGTAGCAGGTTTGCATCACCATCTGATTCGTAAAGGAACCAGAACCAAAGTTAGCATTTTGCTGGAATCGGCAGAGCCGCGTGATATTCATCACTATGCCTTGTTGCTTGGTTACGGCGTAAGTGCGGTGAACCCTTATCTGGCGTTTGAAACGCTGGATGACATGATTCAGCAAGGGTTGCTGCGTGGCATCTCACATGAGAAAGCCGTGAAGAACTATATTAAAGCCGCTACCAAGGGCGTTATTAAAATATTGTCCAAAATGGGAATCTCGACGATTCAATCCTATCGTGGAGCTCAAATCTTTGAAGCCGTGGGTCTGAAATCGGACTTCGTTGACCGTTACTTTACGTGGACGCCTTCCCGAATTGGCGGGATTGGCCTGGAAGAAGTGGCTGCCGAAGCATTGACTCATCACAACCGTGCCTTTACGGACAAGGATGGTAATGACAAAGTGCTGGATTCCGGCGGGGAATACCAATGGCGTAACGACGGAGAAGAGCATTTGTTCAATCCGCAAACGATCCATACGCTGCAGCATGCAGTACGTACGGGCGATTACAAACTGTATAAAAAGTATTCCAAACTCGTGCAAGGAGAAAATGATCAGTTGCTGACCATTCGCTCCATGCTGAGACTAAAACCGGTCGGTCCTGCGATTCCTTTGGAAGAAGTAGAGTCCGTCGAAGACATTATGCGTCGTTTCAAAACAGGGGCAATGTCCTTCGGTTCAATCAGCAAAGAGGCACACGAAGATCTCGCTATTGCGATGAACCGTGTTGGTGGTAAATCCAATACAGGTGAAGGCGGCGAAGATCCGGCTCGCTTCATTAAAGATAGTAACGGTGATTCTCGTCGTAGTGCGATCAAACAGGTGGCATCCGGACGTTTTGGTGTAACATCCAACTATCTGGTCAATGCTGACGAGATTCAGATCAAGATGGCACAGGGAGCAAAACCGGGTGAAGGTGGACAGCTGCCTGGACGTAAGGTATACCCTTGGGTTGCTGAGGTTCGTGGATCAACACCGGGTGTAGGTCTGATCTCTCCGCCACCGCATCATGATATCTATTCGATTGAGGATCTGGCTGAGTTGATCTATGACTTGAAAAATGCCAATCCACGTGCAGAGATCAACGTTAAATTGGTATCCGAAGTAGGCGTTGGAACGATTGCTGCTGGTGTAGCTAAAGGTCGTGCTGACATTATCCTAGTAAGCGGTTATGACGGTGGAACAGGTGCTTCTCCACAAGGTTCGATTCGCCACGCGGGTATGCCTTGGGAGTTGGGACTTGCAGAAACGCATCAAACGTTGATGCTGAACAATCTGCGTGACCGTGTCGTGCTGGAAACTGACGGCAAAATGCTGAATGGTCGTGACTTGGCCATTGCTGCTTTGCTGGGAGCTGAGGAGTATGGATTCTCTACAGCACCACTCGTTGCACTCGGCTGTATCATGATGCGTGTCTGCCAGATGGATACATGTCCGGTAGGTGTAGCAACACAAAACCCTGAATTGCGTAAAAATTACACGGGAGATCCTGCTCATGTCGTTAACTTCATGCGTTTTGTCGCTGAAGACGTTCGTGAAATCATGGCTGATCTTGGTTTCCGTACGATTCAGGAAATGGTGGGTCGTACAGATTGCCTTGAAACAGTAGAGGCTGTAGACCACTGGAAGAAGAAAGGTGTAGATCTGTCCGTATTACTGCATGTGCCTGAAATGCCGGAAGGCTCTGCACGTTACCGTACACAGCATCAAAACCACCAATTGGAGGAGACGCTGGATATGCAGCAGTTGTTGCCATTGGCGCAACCTGCGCTTGAATCTGGTCAACCGGTTGAAGCGGTGCTTCCAATTACCAACGTTAACCGTGCAGTAGGAACCATTTTGGGTAGTGAAATCACGCGCAA
Source organism: Paenibacillus marchantiae (assembly GCF_028771845.1). Taxonomy (NCBI): domain Bacteria; kingdom Bacillati; phylum Bacillota; class Bacilli; order Caryophanales; family Paenibacillaceae; genus Paenibacillus; species Paenibacillus marchantiae. The sequence continues at coordinate 2,554,308 of NZ_CP118270.1, forward strand.
ATATGGAATTGTAGGATTACCGGAAGATACGGTTCAATTCAAATTTGTCGGCTCCGCTGGACAAAGCTTTGGGGCCTTTGTACCTAAAGGTATGACATTGACCGTTGAAGGGGATTCCAATGACTATGTAGGTAAAGGGTTGTCCGGAGGTAAACTGATCGTCATGCCTTCACCAAAAGCCACATTTGATGCCGAAGATAACATCATCATTGGTAACACGGCTCTATACGGGGCAACCAGTGGTGAAGCTTATATTCGTGGTATTGCTGGGGAGCGGTTTGCTGTACGGAACTCGGGTGCCAAAGTGGTTGTTGAAGGTGTAGGCGACCATGGTTGTGAGTACATGACAGGTGGCCGTGTCGTCGTTCTGGGTGATACAGGTCGTAACTTTGCAGCCGGGATGTCCGGAGGTATTGCTTATGTGTATGATCCAAAAGGCACATTCCTGAAACGTTGTAATCTGGAAATGGTACTTTTGGAGCGTATCGAAGATGTTTCTGAGAGTGCAGATCTGCGAGGCATGATTCAACGTCATGTTGCGAATACAGGTAGTGCCGTTGGTCATCGCATTCTGGATAACTGGCAGCAATCTGTAGATCAATTTGTTCGTGTTATTCCGAAGGACTTCAAACGAATGACCGAGCAAATCGAACGGATTCAGGCAACGGGCCTGACCGGAGAGGCTGCTTTGCTGGCTGCTTTTGAAGCCAACATGCGTGAACTTGCACGTACAGGAGGTTAATATATTCCTGTCCGATTGCATGAACGGGTTGTATTAAGAATAATAGGAGCTTTATGGCGGCCAATGCGGCGCTGTAGAGCTCCTATTTGGTTTTCGACAAAATTAGAACCCGCACAAAAAACGCTATCGCCATGAGACGACAACATTGAAGAACTTTCTCAAGTATAATTAGGCTAGTTTTGGAGTGCAGGGAAAGTATAAAGATAAGAGAGGTTAGCGGAATGAATATGAAGCAACCAAACAGGGGCGATCGTAAGCCGAAAGGTAAACCAGTCGAAGCAACCCAGATGGACATCATGAAAGTTTTACTGCAATGCGGAATCGACCCGGAGCGTTGGAACCATTTCGTATCCTCCGACAACAACAAGCGTGCTTGATAACACATCGACAAGCCTAGAATAGATGGAGGGAAATCAAGACATAAAAAAGCCCAGCAACCGGAGAGTGGGACTGCACCCCTTTTGTGAGACAGGGATCAAAACACCTTGCAAGTTAAGTAGCCAGTCTTCGGAAATCCATCGGAGACTGGTTATTTAGTTTTGTTTGAATTCGAATTGAGTTATAGTAAGTAATGTAGTTTCGAACGGTCTGTTCAACGATGGCCGTCGTTGTAGACATCAGATCTTCGAGGTAGAACGTTTCAGACTTTAGTGTGGAATGAAACGACTCTATGGGGGCATTATCAGCGGGCGTTCCTTTTCGGGACATGCTCATGATAATGCCCTTTCCCTTTACTACAGCCTGGTAATTCTGGGACGTGTACACGCTACCTTGGTCGCTATGGAGCAGCATATTGCTTCGCTCTGGAAGTTGATTCAATGTATCCAGAACTAAGCATGTGTCCTGCTTGTCCGCTATACTGTAAGCGACAATTTCTCCGTTGTACAGATCCAAAATGCTTGAAAGGTACAACATTTTGTTACCAAACGGCAAATACGTAATGTCAGTCACCAATTTTTGCAACGGAGCTTCTGCATGAAACTTTCGTTTAAGCAGATGTTCCGCTGGTTGTGCCGGTTGCCCAGTCGTTTTTCGCTTCTTGATCCTCACTCGGCATTGTAATCCCTCGCACTGCATGATTCGCTGAACTCTCTTGTGATTAATTGGACCTTCTGATCGAAGTAAGGCAGTGATCTTTCGATACCCATACCGAAACTTGTGTTGAGTGCAAAGTTGGATGACTTTCTCCACTGTTGGATCTGGGCGCTTCCTCTCAACGGCTGCCTTCCAGCGGTAGTAGGTCGCACGAGCAATTCCAAGCCATGTACAAGCCTCAGATATAGTTACTTCTTCTCGAATGGATTCAATCCAGGCGATGACGACCTCAGCTTCCACCTCCGTTCCAATTCCTTGTACTTTTTTAGCAGTTCCAATTGTTGCTTCAGGAAACGGTTTTCTGCTTTAACTTTTTCGAGCTCTGTGGAGTGACCTGGGCCTTTTCCATAGCTATATTGCTTGCCTACGGGTTGCTCCAGGCGATGAACTTCTCCTTTTCGATACCACCTCATCCACGTTTTCAGCTGTGATTCATTCCGTATCCCCAGTTTCTCCATAACTTCTTTTACGGGTACTTCTGCTAATCTCATTTCTATGGCTTTCATCTTTAGTTCCACGGGATAACTTACTCTAGTTGCCAATGCAAAAACACCTCCAAGATGATCTCCTTATCTTACGACAAGGTTTCATTCACTTGAAGGTGTTTTAATTTGTCTCTCGTTATGGGGTCAGTTCCAGTGATGTTTTCTCGGTACTGGGTCTTCTTTGCGGTTTAATCCATACTACGCTCCATGCGGACAAAAGCAATAAAACGACGTGCCTCTTCTTCTGTTAAGGGTTTGCCATCAATCATCAGGCCGAAGCGTTCCAGCACTTCCTTATCTGATAATTCAAGGGCGTCCACGAACTCCCTTACGTCCTCATCCATTACGACATCATTTTGTTTCGTCCGTCCAATGAGATAATCAATAGATACGCCAAAGATGTCAGCAAGTCTCGTTAACACTTCGAAATCCGGTTTGCGTCGGTTTTTCTCGTAGTGGGAGAGAGCAGCTCTTGTAATATGAATGGAGCTCGCAAGTTCTTCTTGAGTAAGTCCCCGCTGTTCCCTTAATTCAGCAATGCGATTTCCGTAGCTCATATGCTATTTCCCCCTGAACGCCATCAAATATATATTGAAACAATCCTGAGCCAAGTGTTTGATCAGGGCAGCTTTCCTGCATCATCGTAACGCCTTAGTAGTCCTAGTTGTATATAGGTCTGTCTAAGGACATCTCATATTGTCGTAAATCAAAAGAACCATGTCCAAATACTGCTTGACATGATACAAATTGTATCGTAAATTGGACGTATGGAGTTACAAAATGTATCATATGGGATATTTTAAGTATGACCACGTTGCCTAGCCAATATACCTGTGAGAAGGAGTATAGGCAACTCTTGCAAGCTAATCCATTCTAAAGGAATGAAGCCATGAATTCAATGATTCAGGAATGGGCGGATCTCAAATTAAATGTCCATATGTACATTCAGGAGTTTCATGGCAAATTGGTAGACCGCAAAAGACGCCCCGTTCTGCTGCTAGGTATGGACACAAGAGCGATCACCTTCCTGAGCGACCTGGACTTGCCGATATCACCAGAGATGCTAATTGGTTTGGATGTAGAAGATAGCCATGTATGTGTGCGACTCCACGCAAAGCTGCAATGGAAACAGCCCTTCGGTGAGCTCACATTGTATCATTCAAACTTGCATATTCAGCAAGAGCAGACACTATATATAACGGGACAGTTAAATACAATGATTCGAGAAGTTCAGTTTCCGACCGTTTCCCGGTTTCAGTATGAGAAGGCATCGGAACAACCTAACTTGCAGGAAACCTATCATTACATTGATTTTACCATATGAAATGAACACATTCTAAACATATTCTGAACAAGCATGTACTTAACGCCATTTTACTATATTTCATAGCGTTATGCATTAGTTCTTTAACACCAAAAGCATTTGCGCAATGAATAAAGGGGCGAGGGGGATCATACATTGAGGAAGTTTGGATATGGTTGAAATGCACTGCCACATTTTATCCGGTCTGGATGATGGCCCTGTTCATATGGAGCAGTCCATTGCGATGGCTGAGAAAGCGGCAGCCTCAGGAATTACCTCGATTATTGCTACTCCGCATCACCTGAACGGGCAGTACAACAATCAACCCAACGTGGTCAATCAGGCAGTGGACCTGCTACATGCAGAACTTCGCAAACGCAACATTTGCTTGGAGATCCGTCCCGGACAGGAGATCAGGGTGCATGACAACCTGATTGCAGACTTATACGCAGGAAAGTGCTGCACACTCGCCGGGAGCCGATACATGTTGCTGGAATTGCCCTTTGGTCATATCCCCTCGCAGTTCCCCGGGATACTCCAAGAACTTAAGTTGGCGGGTATCATTCCTATTATTGCTCATCCCGAACGAAATCGTCTAATCCAGAACAATCCCGATTTATTGGTTGAATATCTTGGGCAAGGTGCTTTATGTCAAATCACGGCTCAATCGGTCATAGGACTTTTCGGGCGAAAAGTTCAGAGATGGTGTTTTCATTTTTGCAAAGAAAACGGATTTCATTTCATTTCATCGGATGCTCATAATTTGGAAGAAAGAACATTTTCAATGAAAGCTGCATATCACCTGCTTGAACGCCGATTTGGAGATCGTCTAGTTCAAAATTTGCAAAATAATGCGTGTTCGGTCTGGAACAATCAAATCATAAAGCCGGAAGAACCCGTAATTATGAAGCGTAGATTGTTGTTCTGGTAACCAGCTAAATATATACAGAAGAGACAATCTGCATCATAATTTGCTGACTTAAATAGGAGGGATACGAGATGGAGCTAAAAGAGTATATGCAAATTTTACGAAAACGAATTTGGATCATTATTGCTTTTGTTGCTGTTGCATGTATTGGGGCAGGGGTTAAAAGTTATTTTTTAACGGTACCTCTATATGAGGCGAACGCTAAATTAATCGTGAACCAGGCATATAACGTTCAAGGTGTTCCAAGCCTTGATATTAGTTCAATTCAAACCAATATTAAAGTAATTAGTTCTTATATGGAAATCATTAAATCTTCGGCAATCCTCGATAAAGTAGCTACTACATACCCCGATCTTGGCATGAACGGTAATGAGCTGGGACAGATCCTACGGGTATCCACGGCAAATGAATCCCAGGTTATGAATTTAACCGTCACCGGTTTATCTTCTGAGAAAGCGGCAAAAACCGTAAATGCCGTTGCCAAAGTGTTTAAATCCCAAATCCCCGTAATTATGAAAGTGGATAATGTAACCATTCTGAGTGAAGCCAAACCCACGGATTCCTCTGGACCCATCAATGTCAATCCCGTTATGAACATCCTAATCAGTTTCTTTGTCGGACTTCTATTATCTATAGGGTTGATATTCCTGTTGGAATACTTGGACGATACTTTGAAAACAGAGGATGAATTGGAAAAAGAACTGCGTATACCTGCACTAGCCGTCATCTCGAGAATCCGAAAAGAAGACGCCCGTTTTTCCAAGCAATCAACAACATCTCAAAAACAGGTAGGTGATGGCCAGTATGCCACGGTTAACCAATGAAAAAGGGACCCTTGTAACGATGGCTAATCCCAAGTCTACATCATCTGAAGCATATCGGAAGTTAAGAACCAATATCCAATTCTCATCGATTGATAGTCAGATTCAAACGATCATGATTGCTTCGGCATTGTCCGGCGAAGGGAAAACTACAACGATCGGCAATCTGGCAGTTACCTATGCCCAAGAAGGAAAAAAGGTACTGCTTATGGATACGGACCTGCGAAAACCTGCGGTGCATCGCATGTTTAATGTTCCTAACCATGTAGGTCTGACCAGTGTATTATCCAGCCAGTATAAAGTTACGGAAGTACTTCGGGAAACTGGAGTGGAAGGACTGCATGTCCTGTCTTCCGGCCCTATACCTCCTAACCCTTCAGAGATGATTGGATCTCGTAAAATGACGGCTTTGCTCCAGGATTTGAAGGAAGAATACGATGTGATTTTATTTGATACACCTCCTGTTCTGGCAGTTACGGACGCTTTAATTATTAGTTCATTGTGTGATGGTGTCATTCTTGTTGTGAGCGCGGGCAAGGTGAAGAAGGATTTCGTTAAAAAGGCAAAAGCCCATCTCGAACATGTGAACGCACGTATCCTCGGAGCGGTCTTGAATAATGTGCAGCTGCCCAAAAGTCGGAGTTCTTATTACGGCGGAAATGCATAACGAATGTGCGCATTAAACTAAAGATCATATCGTCAAGGTGATGTCTACTATACCTTTATCAAGGTAGGCACTCGGTCACACTGTGGGTAGTGTACCTTAGACGTATATCGTCAAGGGTGTGATGTGAGGTTGGGTTTAATGCCCTTTTATGAAATTAAAAGTAAGAATTGCATCAATTTATTTCATGGTTTCATGGTTTCATGGATTTAAATGATCCAACTCATGCTTTTAAACATAAAAAAATAATAATGGATAGGGTGGTATTTATGACTAAAGTGAGGAAAGCAATCATTCCCGCAGCCGGCTTGGGAACCCGATTTTTACCCGCTACAAAGGCAATGCCTAAAGAAATGCTCCCTATTGTGGATAAACCGACCATTCAATACATCGTTGAAGAAGCTGTAGCTTCCGGAATTGAGGACATTATTATTGTAACGGGCAAGGGAAAACGTGCGATTGAAGATCATTTTGATAGCGCGTTTGAATTGGAGCAAAATCTGCTCGAAAAAGGAAAGCTCAGCTTACTGGAAGAAGTCCGGAAGTCCTCCAACGTTGATATTCATTACATAAGGCAGAAGGAAGCGCTGGGACTCGGGCATGCGGTATGGTGTGCTCGAAACTTTATTGGCAATGAACCGTTTGCTGTCTTGCTCGGCGATGATATTGTGGTTTCTGAAGTACCGTGCACGAAGCAGTTAATTCAGCAATATGAGAAGGTCAAACAATCTGTACTCGGTGTGAAAACGGTGAGTCCAAGTGAAACCTACCGCTACGGAATTATTGATCCCCTGCATACAGAGGGACGCTTATCCTCTGTAAACAGCATGGTTGAAAAACCCCCGTTGGGTACAGCACCTTCCAACTTGGCTATTATGGGCCGTTATATTTTGACACCTAAAGTATTTGAGTATCTGGAAGAACAAAATGTGGGTGCGGGTGGTGAGATTCAACTCACGGATGCGCTGCAAATGCTGAATCGGGATGAAGGAATTAGTGCTTATGATTTTGAAGGCTCCCGGTTTGACGTCGGTGAGAAGCTGGGCTATATCCTGACCACACTTGATTTTGCTCTCAAAAATAAAGAATTGCGTGCGCCGGTCCTAATGGCGATAGAAGAGATTCTGATGAAGGAACAATTGAACCAAATGCTTGTAGCAGGAGGGGATAGTCTGTGAAACTTTCAAGACCGGAATACTTTGGGAGTGGAGAAGCCCTGGCCAAGGATGGCACTTCGGCAGTATTAGAACAGCCTTACTCCCAGCGTGTTGGCGGATATGCTGACGTAATAAAACCGTTTATCGATTTTATTATTGCGGCTGTGCTGTTGCTGATTACATCACCGGTCATGCTTGTTGCAGCAATTATGATTAAGCTTGATTCCAAAGGACCTGTAATATTCAGACAAGAACGTTACGGGAAAAACGGAGTTAAATTTAGTATTTATAAATTCAGAACGATGCGTACGGATGCGCCGAAATATGGCGTATCTCCAACGACAAGTAATGATCCAAGAATTACACGGCTGGGTAGATTGCTTCGTAAAACTAGCATGGATGAGCTGCCACAATTGCTTAATATTATCAAGGGTGACATGAGCTTCATAGGTCCCAGACCTGAAATGAAGCGAATCGTAGAAGAAAGCTACACGGATCTGGAGCGCAGACGTTTTCTGGTGAAACCAGGGATTACTGGATTATGGCAAGTAAGTGATGTTCGTAAGGAACCGATTCATCATAATCTGCAATATGATTTTCACTACATCTCTAACGTATCTTTAAAAATGGATATCATTATCATTTTTAAAACCGTTGGCGTTATGATCAAAAGTAATACATTTTAACCTACTCATTAGATAATATGGAGTGTGATCGCATTGAAACATGTTGTAGTGACTGGCGCGGCCGGTTTCCTAGGCTCACATTTAGTCAAATCATTAATTGATCAAGGACATCAGGTTACCGGAATAGATAACCTTTCAACAGGCGTTTCTAAAAATCTGCAAGAGGTGGCTAACAGCCCCCTCTTTTTTTTCCGTGAAGCTGATGTTACGCTACCCGACTCATTGGATTTTCTGGTAGATCAGTCAGTAGATGAAGTCTATCATCTGGCTTCACCCGCTTCACCCAAGTTCTATCAGGCAGATTCGATCGGAACGATCTGGGTGAACACTCGAGGAACCTATCATTTGTTGGAGCTCGCTCGTACCAAAGGAGCAAAGTTCCTATATTCGAGTACGAGTGAAGCTTATGGAGATCCTGAAGTGCATCCGCAGCCTGAGAGTTATCGAGGTAACGTGAACACTTGGGGGCCTAGAGCCTGTTATGATGAGGCCAAGCGTTTGGGTGAAGTTTTTTGTTATGAATACTACACGAAACACAGTGTTCCCGTGAAGGTGGCGCGTATTTTTAATACGTATTCATCAGGACTTCGGAACGATGATGGCCGTGTTATTTCTAACTTTGTAACACAGGCACTGACAGGGCAGGATATTACGGTGTACGGCGACGGATCACAAACACGCTCGTTCTGTTATGTGGATGATAACATTCGAGGACTACAACAACTGATGGCTGTAGATAGAGCAAATGGGGAAATTATCAACATTGGTAATCCCACGGAATATAGCGTACTTGAAGTTGCTCGTTTGGTTAAAGAGCTTACGCAATCAGACAGCAATCTCGTTTTTTTACCTTTGCCAGAAGATGACCCTAAGGTAAGACGTCCGGTAATTGACAAGGCTCGAGAAATTTTAAATTGGGAACCTGAGATTGGCTTGGAAGAAGGATTAAAACTTACGATCGACCATTACCGGGCTATGCTGCTGGAAACCTCATGAAGCTGATAAAAGTGAGTTGAGATGAGTGCATAAAATATTGATTGCCCACAGTTTGTATCCACCCCATGTCATTGGTGGGGCTGAAATATCCACACAAATCCTTGCTCAGACTCTGGATCCAAGTTATGACGTAAAGGTCATTACAGTAGGGGGACACAAGGAAGGCGAAGTGAGGAAAGATTCCGTTAACGGGATTGAAATCTTGAGATTGCCGTTTAACAATCGTTACTGGATTGGTGATTCTTCTAGGCAAGTATCTACCTCTGACAAAGTGTTATGGCGAGTTCAGGATATATTCAACATCAGACAGTATCGGCATATTAAACGATATCTTGCGCTGACACGTCCGGTTGTAGTCCATACCCAGAATATCCCTGGTCTCAGTCTGGCGATCTGGAAAGCAGCGTTTGAACTTGAGATTCCAGTGGTGCATACACTTCGGGATTTTTCACTGATTGAGCCTATTCAAATATCAGCGTACTCCAGAGTGTACAGACAAATTTCGAAGAGATACAGCCGCATGATCTCATCGGTGATTGGTATATCGGAACATATCCTCAGGACGCATACAGCGATGGGGTTCTTCGAACACGCCTCTAAACATGTGATTCATAATATTGTAGAGAGTAATGATAATGTTCAGGACTTGTATGCTGACAAGAAGGTTCGTCATGATCAGCCGCTGAACATAGGATATTTTGGACAATTAACAGAAGTAAAGGGTGTTCATTATTTGATTGATGCAGTAAAAAAATTAGATCAGAAGGTTTTAGGAAAGTTGTTCATTCACGGTGATGGTCCGATGCTGCATCAATTGCAAGAACTGGCTGAGTCAGAACCGCGTATCATTTTTATGGGCAAACTGGATAAATCACAAATTGCTCGGAGGATGGCAGGGATGGATTTGACCATCGTGCCTTCCACATGGGATGAACCTTTTGGCAGGGTGGTCATTGAGTCGTATCAGGTAGGTACACCCGTCTATGCTTCAAAAGTTGGAGGAATGCCGGAGATTTTGATGGATGCAGGGAGATTTTCATTTGCAGCCCATAGTGCAGATGAGATTAGCAAGGCGATTCTCAACTATTATGAGCTGTCTGAATTGGAAAAAAATCAAATGAAGCTTCAATGCTTTGCACACAGTCAATCCTTTAATGAAGATTACCTTCTCAAGGAGCACACCAACATCTATGAGAAGCTAATCAGGTGTGGGGGTTAACATGTCCATGACTTCTTTGGATGCCAGAACCAAATCACATGCGTTTGCCCAGATGAGATCCGAATCTCCATCTGCATTGTTTACGGTGTCCATGCATTTTTTGCTTATCTATCTATCCATCTACGGTTTGATTTCAATTTATGTGGATAATATTGTGATTCGTTCTTTGAAAGACGTAGGTATGGTGTTTATTTCTATTTTTTCTCTTGCTAGAGTATATCGTCATCAGGTTTCTTTCTTAAATCCGTTCTTATTTATAATGGGATCCATTGTAGTGTTGGGAGCATTGAACGTATTGCTGGGTTCAAGTGTCGTTACGTTGATCTATGGTATCAAAATTACGTTTTTGCCTCTCGTGATGTTATTTACAGGCATGCTTATAGCTCAATATGATGGAATTTATGCATTTGCCAGAACTAACCTGATCATTTTTGTGATGCTAATTGCGGGATGGTTAATTCAATACTCTTTGGGCATAGAAAAGCTAATCAGCATGGGATTTGTATACGGAGTGAATATCAAAAACTATCTTGAGGGAGTACCACGCCTATCTTCTATTACTTATTCACCTGATGGCTACGCGTACGCTCTTCTTATGACAGGTATAATTGCTGAACGAACCAGAACTGCAGTGAACCATCGGAGTTTTCGAATAGTGATCCAGCTGTTGACAATCAGCTTCTTGCTGTTATCGACCATTCGATCAGCACTGTTACTATGGTTCGTATATCAAGTGGCCATGTTTTTTCTGCATATTCGTAAATATAGCAAAAAAAACACATTGATCTTAGGCGTTACTTTCATGTTGCTCCCAGCAGCTGTATTTTTCGGAGGAAAAATGCTGCAATCCAAAAATCTGCTTTCCAGTTCTTCCCTATTAGATCGATTGCAGTCATGGGGCAGCAATCTGACCTCTCCGTTCACAATGAATGGAATGATCGGTAATGGGATTGGTTCAGTAGGGGCTGCAAGCCGGAGAACGCATATGATAGGACTAAACTCCAGTAATTTTGCGGTAGACAATCAGTACTTTTCCTTATACGAACAGACAGGTTGGATCGGAATCATTTATTTTATCGCATTTTTTATGTGGATCGTTGTCTCGCTCGTGAAGAGAATGGATAAAAGACCTGATTCGAATTCTTTGCGTATGCCTCAGGTAGGGCTCGCTCTCGGAGTAGGAGTTGCAGCCGCAAGTTTAACAACGAATGTACTTGAGTTGTTTCCTGCCAACGTTCTTTTCTGGATGTTCATTGGCATGGCTCTCAATCAGTATCGCGAAGCAGAGGATATACCATACAAAGCGGGTGAGCTTAAATGAAGGTTTTGCATATAGGAGAATACGTTGTTGGCGGGGTAGCGACATATTTAAACGAGCTTGTTGCATACCAACGTCATATTTTTGATGTTTATTTGTTGATGAGCGACTATAATTCGGCTTCTGATTTCGATTTGGAGCCGGAACGCATTTTTCGTTACAAGTATAAGCGCCATCCCAAACACTTTTTCTCGGCCATGAGACAGATTCACCAAGCCATACGACGTATTCAACCGGATATTATTCATGTTCACAGCTCATTTGCGGGTATGCTCGCAAGGGGCTTGTTTTTTATTTCTCCCCGTAAAGCCAGCGTATTTTATTGCTCACATGGATGGTCCTTTCTAATGGATACTAAGCCTTTACATAAAAAGGCTTATTTCATGATCGAGAAAGTGCTGGAGTTCAAAACAGATTTTATCATCAATATTTCGAAGTACGAGTTGGAACAGTCCGTTCAATTAGGGATGTCTCCTGCCAAATCAAGGTTTGTGTACAGTGGATTGCGGGATCGTAAAAATACCCAGCGACCAGATCATTCTTCATCAGTTGTTCGAGATGATTTGGATAAGACGAGTGTCATTCAGCTCTTATTCGTTGGCAGATATGATCGACAGAAAGGACTAGATATCCTTCTGGATGTCATGGGTAAATATCCTGAACTTCAACAATTGATCCGGCTTTATGTCATCGGTGATAGCGTGTTGGAAAAGAATGAGTGGAATTTTCCTGAAAATGTTGTTCGGTTGGGTTGGGTGGACAATGCGGAAATTGACCACTATTACGAACAATGCGATGCAATTATCATGCCATCCAGGTGGGAGGGATTACCCTTGGTAGCACTGGAAGCTATGAAGAACCGAAAGCCAGTAATCGCAAGTAATCGAGCCTCTTTACCAGAGCTAATCTCACATGGCATGAACGGATACATTTTTGATCTTGAACGACCAGAAGAGCTGCGAGAGATCCTAATGAATCTCAATAAAATGACGCTTACTGCCATGGGAGAAGTCGGTCATGGCATCTACAAGGAGCGGTTTAGCTCTAATCGAATGAATGAGGAGTTTGTTAGTCTCTATTATGAAGCTAAGGATATGGGCGTTACCTTCCAGGGGATTCATCCGGCTTCACGTCTGGAAATTTCAAAGAGAAATGGAGAATGACATGATTAGAATATATATTAATGCCCGTTTTCTAACTCAGACCGTTACCGGGGTACAGCGGTATGCTATTGAGCTTATAAAGGAAATAGACAAACTTATTGAAGCCGGAGAGGTGGATGGAACAAGGTATGAGTTTTGTCTGTTATCCCCTGCCAACGTTATTACTAAACTTGAATTAAAGCATATCCGTCATCAGGTGGTCGGCAGATTCAAAGGACATTTGTGGGAGCAGCTTGAACTTCCCCTTTACGCAAGAAAAGGATTGCTAATTAACCTGTGTAATACAGGCCCGGCGTTTAAACGAAATCAGGTCGTAACGATCCACGATGCATCGGTATTTAGTTATCCGAAGGCATTTTCCTTTGCTTTCCGTTCATGGTACCAGTTTTTGACCGTTAGGTTGGGGAAGATATCCAAAAAGGTGATTACGGTATCCAATTTCTCCAAAGGAGAACTGATCCAACACTGCAAAATTGCTGCGCAAAAGGTAACCGTCACTCATTTGGGCATTGATCATATTCATCATAGGCAGGCTGCCGAAGGGACGCTTGAGAAATACGGGATCCAATCACCATACGTCCTGGCTGTCAGCACCATGAATCCATATAAGAACTTCAAGCTGATTTTGGATATTTTGCCTGAGGTGAAGGCGCAAAATCTGAGTGTAGTCATTGTGGGATCGAAAAACAGCAAAGTATTTAGCAATCACGCATTGAACGAAACGGATGGCGTAAATTGGGTGGGTTATGTGACGGACGAAGAGTTAAAAGCATTGTATGAACATGCTGCTGGCTTCATTTTCCCGTCGTTGTATGAAGGTTTTGGCTTGCCGCCGCTTGAGGCGATGGCGCTCGGGTGTCCGGTGATTGTATCTTCTCGAGGGTCCATTCCGGAAATATGCGGGGAAGCTGGACTTTACTTTGATCCTCATCACCCGCAGGAAGCCGCTTCACGTCTAGTTGAGATTATGTCTGATCCCGAGCTTGGTCAGAAATTGTCCATTCAGGGCAGAGAGCATTCGGCTTTTTTCTCCTGGAACAAATGTGCCAAGGATACGGTCAATGTTATCATGAGTACGGTGTAAGAAGGCTTTATGCGGTCTTTCAAGGGAGATAAAACCTATGAATAAAGTATTTGTTGCTATTGATTTCCCACCCGAAAAAGGAGGGATTCATGATTATGCTTATGGACTTATATCTCAGATTCCGGCTGAAGAGACCACGGTTTTAACGAATAAAATAAAGAATGTTGCAGAGTCCGAACAATTTGACCAGAAGACCGATTTCCAGATTATCCGGAAGCGAATTTTTTGGAATTCCAATAAGCTCCTGCTCGTCTTATCGCAGCTTATCCTAGTCTTCCAGCTTATTATTCTCAAATGGCGCAAAAAAACGGACGAAATACACTTTGTCAACATATTCCCAGTAGGCATCGCAGGCCCGTTTATGAAAACTTTTTTTGGGGTTAAATATTTCCCTTATGTTCATGGCTTGGATGTTATGGGGATGGTGAACAGCAAGTTGTTTCCACTCCTGTTGTTCATTTTGAGGCGGTCTGACAAGGTGATTGCCAATAGCCAGTATACCAAGTCAAAGTTGGTGGAGCTCGGCATTCCGGAGATGCAGATTGTCATTATTCCACCAGGGTTAAACGTAAGCAAACTAAACGGTGGTTCTGATTTCAATGAAGACATTCGCGATAAATATGATCTGCATGGCAAAAAAGTGATGATAACCGTCTCTCGTTTGGTTGAGCGCAAGGGACATGATGTCACTCTTAAAGCTATAAGTCATGTAATCAAGCGGATTCCTAATCTGAAATATCTAATATGTGGAGATGGTCCACACAGAGGCGAATTGGAACGTCTGGTGAAGCAGTACGGGTTAGATTCTGTAGTCGTATTCACAGGCGGCATCACTGACCACGAGCTGCATCAGTTATATGAATGTTCTGATCTGTTTGTCATGCCTAGCCGTGATATTAAGGAAAAAGGTGATGTGGAAGGTTTCGGAATTGTATTTCTTGAAGCCAATTACTACAGATTACCTGTGATTGCGGGTAATAGCGGTGGGATTCCTGATGCGGTAAAGGACGAAATAACCGGTTATCTCGTGGATCCTTTGGATGAGAAGGAAATCGCTAATCGAATTGAAGAATTGATTATGGATGAGGGACTGGCCAGAACGATGGGGAATAACGGTTATGATTGGGTTATCAATCATTGCCTATGGTCGCATCGCGGACAGCTATTGAAGCAACTCATCTAATTGTATCCACAATCTTCATGTTCTAATTTAGGAGGATTAAGGATGAAAATATGTATTGTTACCCATAGGATTGTTAAAGGAGAGGGACAAGGCAGAGTCAACTATGAAGTCGCAGTTGAAACCTTGAGGCAGGGCCATGAAGTTATTATGATTGCCAATGAGGTGGAGCCACAATTACTTGAGAATAAATGCGCTGCATGGATTAAGGTATTTCCTTCTCTCAAGTTGCCGCAGCTATTGCGCTATCAAATCTTTGCTTTTAAGAGTGCGATTCATATTCGCAAGCTAAGAAAAGCAAAACAGGTTGATCTTGTCATGGTCAATGGTTTTATCACCTGGACTAAAGCTGACATCAATGCTGTTCACTTTGTACACACCACATGGATTAAATCCCCCGTACATAGTTTCCGCGTACACCGCTCTTGGAAACGTTGGTATTTTGGTCTTTACACTCTTGTGAATGCGTATCTCGAACGGTACGCTTTTCGCAAAAGCAGTAAAATTATTGCTGTTTCCGAGAAAGTGAAGAATGAACTAATTAAATTGGGCATTAAGCACGATAAGGTGCAAGTCATTCATAATGGAGTGGATGTGCGTGAATTTTATCCCTGTGAAGCTGGGAAGAAAAGCAAAATGGATATCAACCCCAGCCAGGTTGTAGGTCTTTTTGCTGGTGATATCAGTAGTCCAAGAAAAAACTTGGACACCGTGCTAAAGTCAATGGTATCCGTGCCTGAGCTATCTCTTGTTGTAGCTGGTTCTACAAACAGAAGCATTTATCCTCAAATGGCCGAGGATCTGAATATTAAAGATCGGGTTCATTTTTTGGGTTTCCGCAAGGATATGGGACATATCATGCGAAATGTGGATCTGTTTATCTTCCCTTCACGTTATGAGGCTTGTAGTCTGGTTGTACTCGAAGCTCTTGCATCAGGAATACCGGTCGTTATAACAGAGGAATCGGGCGTAACTGAAATTATACAGAGCTCAGGCGAAAATATGCCCTCAGGAATTGTCCTGAGTGATCCAAACGATGCAGAGCAGTTAACTAATGTTCTCAATTCTCTTATTCTTAATGAGACAAAAATGGAAAAAATGGGTAAAGTATCTAGAGAAATTGCATTGCGAAATGATTGGAAAATGATGTCTAGGAAATATTTAGACAGTTTTGAAGAGGTTCTGTATCAGAAAGAAAAGAAACGCTCCCTAAGAACACGGAGTGTGGAGGTTGAATCATAATTACGCCTGGCTAAACAGAGAGAGGTTAATCTTATGATGGAACTGGCTTCGAAAGGGAATATCAAACAGCGAAGTATGTACACATCCATATTAATGACCAGTTTTGCCAACATTCTGATAATGGGAATTACAACAGTGACATCTATTATTACTAGTCGAATGTTTGGAGCGGAAGGAAAGGGTGAACTGGCTGCGATTCTGTTTTGGCCAGGATTTCTTACCAATCTGGCAACGTTAGGCTTGCCAACGGCACTAATCTATTATATCAAAAAAAATAGTAATCAAATCCCTGTATATATGGGGATGGGATTTCTAGTGCAGATTCCAATTAGTATTATTCTAGGATTCATAAGTTGGTTTGGGGTATCATCATGGTTATCGAATTATTCTGATTCGGTTATTTCCATCGCGAGGGTGTATATTACATCCCTTTCTCCCATTTTTCTGATCATTGGTGTATTAGCGGCGACGGCACAAGGTACAGAGAAGTTTCATATCTATAATCTCGCAAGGCTATTTGCCCCACTTATTAATTTCGTAGGGCTGGTTTTTTTATGGATTAGCGGAACCCTCTCATTGGAACGTGCTATTATTGTAAGTTTTATATCCTACTTCATTGTACTTGGCTTCTATGCGTACACACTTCGGGTGCATATCTCAATACAGATTTCCGAAGTTATGGGTCACATCAAATCCAGTTTGCACTTGTTTACTTTTGCTGCAAGAGTAAGCGGAGTTGAGTTATTCAACACACTTTATAATCAGTTTGATAAAATTATTATTTTAGCGTTGTTAACCCCGCGTGATTTTGGTCTGTATTCCGTCGTATACGCACTATCCCGTATGTTTAATGTATTCCAGACGGCAATAACGAACGTCATATTCCCAAAAGCTGCTGGATTGGAGCAAGAAAAAGTATTTAGCCTTGTAGGCAGGTCGTTTAGAATCAGCATGATTTTTATGATGATCATTGTTGTGCCTAGTATGATCGTTGGTCGTTTCTTTATAGGTTTATTATTTGGCGAAGAATTTTTGGATGCCAGCAGTGCTTTTTATCTCCTCTCATTGGAATGTGTTGTGGGCGGGGGAGCGAGCATACTGGCTTCTTCATTTAACGCTCTTGGACGGCCTGGAGTAATTCTGGTTGGACAGAGTTCTGCTGTTGCCATAACCATAACTTTATTTTTCCTGCTTACACCTAACTACGGATTACATGGAATTGGGCTTGCTCTGCTAACAGGTTCTGTCGTGCGGATTATGGTTTCTCTGATCTCATTAAAAAAAATATACAGTATTCCGATGAAACAAATGGTTTTTAACAAAGAAGATATTCATTTTTTGCTGGAACGCCTTAACCAGCAGAAATTATTGAGGAGAGGTAGATAAGACAGAATGAAAGCTCAATGTGTGTAAAATATAGAGAGTGGAGTGATAACCATGAGAATCGTACTTCTCTCTGGTGGATCAGGCAAGAGGTTATGGCCCTTATCCAACGATACGAGATCGAAGCAGTTCTTGAAAGTACTGGAGGGCCCTGAAGGGCAGACGGAATCCATGGTTCAACGGGTATGGAGGCAACTGCAGCATACGGGATTAAGCGAACAGGCCACGATTGCAACTAGTAAGCCACAGGTGGAGATTTTGCGGAGTCAACTGGGCGATGAGGTTGATCTTGTCGTAGAGCCGGAACGCAGAGATACCTTTCCCGCAATTGCCTTGGCAGCTGTTTATCTGTACTCGGTACAGGGCGTCAGTCTGAACGAAACGGTTGCTGTACTTCCCGTTGATCCATATGTGGAGGAATCCTTTTTCTATAAAGTTACGGAGCTTGAAGGAGTGTTGGATGAGTCTGGTGCGGAGCTCGCACTAATCGGGGTAAAGCCCACTTATCCTTCAGAGAAATACGGTTATATTATTCCTGATCCACATGAAACCGAAAAACATAACCATTACGCCAAAGTATCACGTTTTCAAGAAAAACCCTGTGAGACTGAAGCGGCAGAGATGATAGAGCAATCTGCCCTTTGGAATTGCGGGGTTTTTGCATTCAAGCTGAACTATCTGATTAATCTGCTGATCTCCCTTGAACTGCCAATTCAGTATGAAGAGATGCTCAAACAATACGGAAGATTACAGAAAATTAGCTTTGATTATCAAGTAGTCGAAAAAGCCAGTCACATTGTGGTTACACCTTATGAGGGATATTGGAAAGATCTCGGCACATGGAATACGCTGACGGACGAAATGAGTACCCATATTGTGGGCAAAGGTGTAATGACGAATAGCTCGGTAAACACACATCTGATCAATGAGTTGAATATTCCGGTGTGTGTGCTGGGAGTATCCAATCTTATTGTTGCGACGAGTCCGGATGGAATTCTGGTTAGTGAGAAAGAGGCAAGTCCACAGATTAAAGAGATTCTTAAGGATGATAATCAACGTCCTATGTATGAGGAACGCCGCTGGGGTTGTTACAAAGTGCTTGATTACACGCGTAATGCCAGAGGAGAAGAGGTATTAACTAAACGCATTATTGTTGAGGCAGATAAGAATTTTTCTTATCAATACCATCTCAAACGAAATGAAGTATGGACAGTTGTTTCGGGACAGGGCGAACTGATTCTGGATGGTGAACTGAGATTGCTTAATCAAGGGGATGTTATCTCCATCCTGGCAGGTAGTAAACACAGTGTGAAAGCCGTAACCGAACTTGAAATCATTGAAGTTCAGATGGGCAGTGAGCTGGTGGAAGAGGATATTGTGCGAATCGAGATGGAATGGACAGATATTATCCAAAATTGCGTGAATTGGGGGAAAACAAGATGAGTATTGCGGTGATTGGAACAGGGTATGTAGGTCTTGTATCGGGAGTATGCTTTTCGGAGATCGGCAACCAAGTCATCTGTGTGGACAACAATGAGGCCAAAGTAGAGATGCTCAACGAGGGCAACGTGCCCATCTATGAGCCTGGCCTCAAAGAGTTGATGGCTTCCAACATGCAAGCAGGCAAACTATCATTCACCTCCAATATTGCTGAAGCGATTAGCCAGTCGGATATTATCTTTATCGCTGTAGGCACGCCTTCTCTTCCGAGCGGCGAAGCCAACCTGAGCTATGTGGAGCAAGTAGCTATAGAGATTGGAAGTCACATTGAAAGCTACAAAATTATCGTGACCAAAAGCACCGTTCCTGTAGGCACCAATGATCGTGTCCGTGAGCTGATTAGCAGTATTTCATCTCAGCCTTTCGATGTGGCTTCTGTTCCCGAATTCCTCCGGGAAGGATCTGCGGTCAAGGATACGCTGAATCCTGACCGGATTGTCATTGGAACAGACAGTGATCGGGCAATTAAAACACTGAAGAAACTTCATCGGCCATTGACCGAGAACCTGATCATTACGGATATTCGATCAGCCGAAATGATTAAATATGCTTCCAATGCATTTCTCGCAACCAAAATCTCATTCATTAATGAAATCTCGAATATATGTGAAAAAGTAGGAGCCGACGTTACAAGAGTAGCCGAAGGCATGGGCTATGATAAGCGTATAGGAGCTTCCTTTTTGAAGGCAGGCATTGGTTATGGAGGTTCATGCTTTCCAAAAGATACACAGGCTTTAATTCAAATCGCGGGTATGGTCGATTATGATTTCAGACTGTTAAAATCCGTTGTCCAAGTAAACCAAGATCAGCGTTTACATGTCATTCACAAACTGGAAGAGGCGCTGGGATCTTTAAAAGGAAAAACAATTGCTGTCTGGGGGTTAGCTTTTAAACCGGAGACAGATGACGTGCGGGATGCTCCAGCGATCGATATCATTCAGCATTTAAGTGATGCTGGAGCAGTCATTAAGGCCTACGATCCCATCGCAACTGCGAATTTCCGTAAAGAGGTAGATGTCGCCTCCATCACGTGGGAAGAGCATCCACTTCATGCTGCTGAAGGAGCAGATGCCTTGTGTGTGTTGACTGAATGGAAGGAATTCGCTCATATCGATTTGAATGAACTGGCCAAAATCATGAAGGACCCAATTATGATTGATGGTCGTAATTTGTATAGTGCTGAACAGGTGCAGGCATCTAATCTTCAATATTATTCTGTTGGTCGTCCAGGTTTGACGAAGCTGGAAGGGAAAGCGGCAGCAATCATTTAACCGCTATTCATCATCTTGAATGTGAGTGAGGAAGAACACATGAAAAAGTGGATGAAAGTTACCATCTGGATTGTTTCCTTGTTTGTAGTTGTTGTGTTTGGTTATGCCATATATCTCTATCAATCCGTTAAATCAACCGCTGACCAAATCTATGAGCCCCGGAATCCTGTAAGGCCCGTCTCGGTCACAGATAGCAGAGGTGGGCTACCAGTGGATATCAACAGTAAAGAGCCTTTTAATGCACTTATTCTTGGCGTGGATGAGCGTCCTAATGATCGAGGGCGCTCGGATACGATGATTGTACTGAGTGTGAACCCAGGGAAAAAACAAGTGCTCATGTTTAATATTCCAAGGGATACAAGGACAGACATTGTGGGACACAATACAGTAGATAAGATCAATCATGCTTATGCCTTCGGAGGCGTGGACATGTCGGTAAATACCGTCGAGCAATTTTTGGGAGTCCCCATTCATTATTATATGAAAGTGGATATGGAGGGCTTTGCCAAAATCATTGACCTGGTCGGAGGCGTGGATGTAAATAATCCTTTTGCATTTGATTATGAGGGCCAGAGTTATGATCAAGGGAATATTCATCTGGACGGTGTTGCTGCGCTCGGTTTTTCAAGAATGCGCTATGATGACCCGAAAGGGGATTTGGGTCGTAATGATCGACAGCGTGAGGTTCTGAAGCAGATGCTTAAGAATACGATGCAATTCTCCAGTGTACTTCATATCCAGAATATGCTTGATGAACTAGGTACTCATGTCAGAACGGATGTTACTTTTGATGAGATGAAGGAACTTCTCCTTGATTATCGTAATGATCTGGAGAATGTAGATACGGTGGAAATCAAGGGTAAAGGCGAGAAAATCAATGGGATTTATTATTACATCGTGGATCAGCAAGAAAAAGATCGCATTCACGGAATAATTGAAGAACATTTGGAGAAATAAACAGAAATAATGAAAGGCTTATGAAAGTGGTGAGAACCTTGCTTATGGAGGAGGACTACGGGAAACGAACGCATAAACATAGACGTAAACAACGACCTTACGTTTATATCTTGTCACTGCTGCTGATTGCGGCTTGGGTTTTGGTGATCTGGCACTTTTCGACCCAATCTTATCAGCAGCAGACTATCCAGCCTTGGCTGCATAAATGGTCTGAAAAGGTAAAGATCGGATTTGCACTACCAGATGTGAAATTCACATACGGTGAGCTTGATTATTCCTTAAGACAACGACCGTATGATTTTGTTGAGTTCATATTTCGGAAAAGTGCACATTTATTTGTATATGCTGTGCTGGCGGTGCTTATCTATGGTGGGCTGAGATACAGGAAAATGCGGATGTTCACTTGTATCGCTGCTGCCCTGGCCGTAGTAGCGGTTATCGCCTCCATTGATGAATATATTCAGCAGTTCAGCCCTAACCGGACGAGTTCAATCCGTGATGTCGGCGTGGATCTGCTTGGCGGATGTGGCGGAATTGCCTTATATGTGGGGGTTAATGTCGTTTTCAGAAGATTCAGGTCTCCAAGGCGATCGTCAGTCAAAAGAAAGTGATTTCCCAGGAAATGCTGCTCGCCAGTTCCCGCTTCTACTTGCTTGCCATCCATCATAAGTATGGAAGTAGGACAAGGGGGACGGGGTATGCTGCGAAGAAGGAACCGGAATGCGTTACTTAAAAAGATCGGATTCATAGTACTTGTGCTGCTGCTGTTGTGGCTCATAGGCAGAACCATCCCATATCTGTTTCGTGCAGATGCACCAGATGAAGCTGCTGCCATTGCCCAGGAGTTTTACAAATATGAGCAGACGGGTGATTTCGGCAGTTCATGGGAATTGTTTCATCCATTGATGAAAGAACGTTTTCCCAAAAGTGCCTATTTACAGTCGAGAGCGCATATCTTCATGCAGCATTTTGGGGTGGAAACCTTTGATCTGGAGATGGAAAAACCAGAGCGAGAGTTTGACGTTACGGTAATTGATGGCGTTAAGCCATTTGCAGAGGCATATCGCATTGGTGTTACCCAGAAGTTTACGGGAACCTTTGGTCAATTTAAAATCGTGCAGAATTGTTATATCGTAAAGGATGGGGACGATTGGACATTGCTTTGGTATTATCCGAAGAATGGAGATGCCGAGACTGAGCATGACAAAACTGAATGATATTATTAACCCATACTATGTGCCGAATTGTATCATTTGTACTTGAAAAGGCTCTATGAATGCGAGACTTTAGTCGCATTTATAGAGCTTTTTTTGCATTTCATTTCTTTTTAAACCTTTAAGGGGTTGACATTAGTCCCGGTGTCAAGTAAATTACGAGTTAGATACAAAATGTATCAAAATTCAGCGTCTAACGACAAATAACAGGGACTTCAATGCTCCTTGTGAGGGGAAGGAATATCATTGATTGAAACGGACCGCTTTTACTGTGTCAGTTGTGGGATGATTGTGTCGGTCGCTAGGGGCTCTGTCGAACTAAAGGAAGAGGACTGTGGAGGCAATCACGTATTTCGCACCGGATTTTATCGGAGTGAGATGCCGCTTGGATGCTGTGAAGCGTGTGTAGTTCAAACGAAACGTCAGGGGAAATCCCAGTTTGCGGGACAATATACTAAAGATTATGATACACTATCTTCATATGAGAAGCGGGCATGATGTGAATGCCCGTTGATGAAGGAGGAAATGGAATGCAGCAGGAGCCGGTCGTCCGTCTTCAGGGCGTCAGTAAAATCATCTCCTCCCGATCATTGGTCAGTGACCTGACTCTGGATATTTCTCCGGGGCAGGTTTTTGGTTTTTTAGGACCCAATGGGGCGGGGAAAACAACAACGATTCGAATGATGGTAGGGCTGATGTCCATCAGTCAAGGAGATATCATCATCTCGGGACACAGTGTAAAGAATGAATTTGAACAGGCCATCGCTCAGGTTGGGGCTATTGTCGAGAATCCAGAAATGTACAAGTTTCTGACCGGATATCAAAATCTCGTTCACTTTGCCCGGATGTCACCTGGTATTACGAAAGAACGCATTGCCGAGACGATTGAACGTGTTGGGCTTACAGCACGCATTCATGACAAGGTAAAGACCTATTCTCTGGGTATGCGCCAGCGTTTGGGCGTGGCCCAAGCCATATTACATAAACCAAAGTTGTTGGTATTGGATGAACCCACCAATGGGCTCGATCCACAGGGAATACGGGAACTTAGGGATTATTTGCGTCAGCTCTGTCAGGAGGAAGGGATCACCGTCTTTGTATCCAGCCACTTGTTGTCGGAGATGGAATTGATGTGTGATACCGTTGCGATTATCCAAAATGGCAAATTGATTGATGTGAGAAATCTCAGAGCTGAGGCGGGAGCAGACGTACTTACTGAAGTTGCTTTTGAGGTAAATGATGCTCCACGTGCAGCCGAACTAATTAGCGAAGCTACAGTTCAGGGCAATGCCATTGTGATTCGTTTATCCCGTGAGCAGATTCCGGACTTGAATGCGAGGCTGGTCAGTGAAGGGTTCCAGGTATACGGTATCCGTAGCGTAACCCATACGCTGGAAGATCAATTTTTGCAGGTGACTGGGGGCGGAAGCATTGGGTAATTTCGGCAATCTCATTATGAATGAAAACATGAAAATTTTCCGTCGTCCGCGTACTTGGATTATGTTATCTATTCTGGCATTAATTTCGCTGTTGATGCCGGTTCTGCTCAATGAAGGCATGGGGTCCAGTGAAGTTCCATACTGGCAAGCAGCTATTACTACCGTTCAGGTCGTCTTTTTCCTGAATACTATCTTCTGTGTCGTCATTGCAGCCGAAGCGGTGGCCGGAGAGTTCACTTGGGGAACCATTAAACTACTGTTGATTCGTCCGTGGTCACGCAGCAAAATACTGGCATCCAAATATTTGTCCGTGATTGGATTCAGTATTCTGAGTACGTTACTTGTTGTTATTATGGCAACCGTAATGTCGTATATGCTGTTCTCCCATTCCGTAACTCCGGATGGAAGCGGTGCTTCTGCATCACACGCATTTGCACTATGGGGATATCTGTACGTGGACTTGTTTATTACGCTCGCTATTGCCTTTATGGTCTCCTCCGTGTTTCGTTCGGGAGCTCTGGCCATCGGTTTGTCTCTATTTATCATGTTTACACAGAATTTGTTCTCATTGATCTTCAATCCCGTTCGTTATGAATGGGCCAAGTATGTTCTGTTCAATAACATGGATCTCAGTCGGTATATGGATCCAGTGACGGACTTTAGTATGTTTGATGGTGGGAATACAGGCATGACACTTGGCTTTTCTGTTGCTGTGCTAGCTGTATATTATGTTGTTTTCATGTTGATCTCATGGGTTGTATTCAACAAAAGAGATGTGGCAGGCTAATCGCCTGCTTCTCTTTTTTTACCCAATTTCTCCTTCAGGATGGAAAAGAGAGTATATTCAGCATTCGCTGTGGCATGACTAGCATTTAAGGGTACATATAATCATACATAAGAATACGGCTTGGAATGGAACACGCTGTCCAAGCTGTATTAAGTTGCATGACATACATATTATCGCCGCAGTCGTATTTGGCAGAGCAGCGTATGGAGGGATCACGTTTCTTGATAAACAACAAGTTTTACCGTATATGCACAGCAATTATTTTGCTGCTGCTCATCGTGTATTTGGGGGATAAAGTCAACTTTATTTTCAGCCCCCTGACCTCGCTGATTCACATCATCATTATTCCGCTGCTGATTGCTGGTTTCTTCTATTATCTGCTGCGTCCGCTCGTCGACTATATGGAACGGCACAAAATGAAACGTGCATTGTCAGTCCTTATTATTTACGTGGTGATTGCGCTGATTATGGCAGGATTCAGTGTGCTTGTATGGCCTTCACTGCGTGAACAACTGTTGAATTTTGTGGAGAATGCCCCGGTACTGGTTACTTCGCTCAGTGATCAGTTGGCTGAATTCGAAAAGAGTGGTTTCCTTTCAAAATATATACCTGAGGATTCCGATCTGTTCTCACGCTTCTCCGATTTTCTAAGTCAAGGAATTGCCCAGGTAACGGATTATGTATCCGGATTGTTTTCTGTCGTATCTAATCTGGTCATCATTCTGGCGACGTTCCCGATCATGCTGTATTACATGCTCAAGGAAGGCAGCAAATTTGGAACTAATCTTACACTGTTGCTCCCGAGACGTTACCGTAAAGATGGAGAAGAGACGGTACATGAAATCGATGAAGCTTTGAGCAGCTACATTGTAGGTCGTGTCATTGTCAATGTAGCCTTGGGCATCCTGATGTATATTGGTTTTCTCTTTCTCGGTTTGCCATATGCATTACTCCTGACGGCCGTATCCATTATTCTGAACTTCATTCCTTATGTAGGGGCTTTGCTGGCAGCCATTCCTGTCGTCATTGTGGGGTTCATTGAATCACCTTCAATGGCGATCTGGTCGCTTGTCATCATTGTTATCGCTCAGCAAATTCAGGATAATCTGATCTCTCCTTATGTCTATGGCAAACAGTTGGACATTCATCCGTTGACTACCGTCATCTTACTGCTTGTAGGTGCAGACCTGGGGAACATTCTTGGGATGATTATCGTTATTCCGTTATATATGATCATCAAAATTATTTTCCGGAAGATTCAAAATCGAATCGTCGAAGACAAGGCAGATCCAGCCAATTAATTCAACTAAGGTGCTAACAACTCTAGGCACCTTATCGTGTGAATTAGCATGAGTGGCCAAGGCTAACGAACTTCAGGGTCTCTTTTACGCCGGAAAAATGCGAAAGGACCAGCAGATCAAGGCATTAGAGTGTCTGCGATTCGTTAAACTGTTGTAACAGTGAAAATAGGGCCAATAGAACGTGCTCGATTCGTTAGATATTCGCCGCGAGAGCGAACTATGCTAAACAGCAAGTATCGCTAACCGCGACTCATCCCAATACGCCTGCCATATGAAAAAGGTGGTATCCATCATCTTCACGACGATGGACACCACCTTTTAGTGTATCTATATTGAAGAAGCGAGTTTATTAATTCGTCTCGTCTTCATCAGTGTAGTCGGACATGGTCAGCGGTTCCTTAGGAACAACGGCGACTTTGTAAAAGCGATTTTTGTCTTTTTCCAGCAACACGAAGGTGAGATTCTCGAACTCATATTCTTCCTGTTCATTCATCTCTGGACGATGGCTATAAAGCCATCCGCCAATGGTATCCCATTCGTCAGCATCTAGGTTTGACGTGAACATATCGTTTACTTTGGACAAGGACACCTTGCCATCCATAATGACATAGTTTTCATTGATAACCTGAATATCCTCCACTTCGTCTGCGTCGAACTCATCCCGAATTTCTCCGACAATCTGTTCAAGCACATCCTCAATCGTTACAATCCCGGACGTACCTCCATACTCATCGACCAGCACGGCAATATGCACGCCATCCTTCTGCATTTTCTTGAGCAGGTCCTTGACCGGAGTCGTTTCGTGAACAGCCGATACCGGCTGAATGAGGGAAGACAGATCGACAGGTTCTTCGTTCCCGTACAACTCCAGGAAAAATTGTTTGGTATTAATGATACCGATAATATCGTCTTTGCTCTCATTTACTACTGGAAAACGGGTGTATTGTTCTTGACGGATAATATCCAGGTTTTCCTCGTTCGATCTATTGACATAAAGGCAGACCATATCAGTCCGGGGTACCATGATTTCTTTGGCAAGCATCTCATCAAAAGCAAAAATTCGGCTTACATATCCGAACTCGGCTTGGTTGATTTTGCCGCTCTCAAAGCTTTCATTAATGATAAACTGTAATTCTTCTTCGGAGTGCGCATCTTCATGCTCCGATGCAGGTTTGATTCCGAACAACTTGACCAGTTGATTCGCTGAGCTGTTTAACAGCCAGATAAAAGGATACATAATTCGGTTAAACCAGATGATAGGTGTAGACGTCAGCAGAGCAACGGCTTCGGCTTTACGGATTGCAATCGTTTTAGGTGCAAGTTCGCCAACTACCACATGCAAATACGTGATGGCAACAAACGCAATAACAAACGATAAGAATGAAGAAACTGCCTCAGGCATGTTCATGCTTTCGAACACAGGGTGGAGAATTTTCTCTACCGTGGGTTCTCCCAGCCAGCCCAGTCCCAGAGATGTAATCGTGATACCCAACTGACAGGCGGACAAATATCCATCCAGGTTGGCAACGGCTTGTTTAACAGCCAAGGCACGCTTGTTTCCTTCTGCAATCATTTGGTCAATCCGGCTCGGACGAATCCGTACCAGAGCGAACTCCACTGCAACAAAAAACGCCGAAAGTCCTATCAAAAATGCAACCAATACTAAATTTAACGCATACCTCTCACTTTCCATTAACTAGTCTTCTCCTTTAAGTAATAAGTTTTTAACGAATATTATATCTAATTTTACGTAAGAAGACCACCTTCCAATCAAGAAAAGAGGAAGAGTCTGGAAGGCAGAGTATGCGAAATGGCGATGGAGTGCTGATCCGCAGACTGGAATGAATCATATGTAGAGGGGAACACAGTCAGAATATACAACGCCAAAGCATGGCAAGAACTGGCTGAGCACTGTTACAGATGCGCTGTGTATGTAAAATTTTATCTAAGCAAACGTTACGAACAGTGCATACATTGGGTATCTAATGATTAGCTAAAGGCTTTATCGTCAAAGCTTGTACAGTGAGAGAGAACGGCAAGGTTATCCCTTGCCATGAGGAGGAAGCCGAATGTTTTGGCTGGTCATTATATTGCTCGTATTTACTTTTCAGGCAGCCACCATTCTGTTGCTGGAATTCCGTAATCCGGCGAAAGCTGTGGCATGGCTTTTTATTTTATTCTGTGTACCCTTGATCGGCTTTGTTGTGTATTATTTTGTCGCCCAGGACTACAGCAAACGAAAGAAGGTCCGTAAGGGCGGTTCGCGAATCTTTCGGGAAATACGGGAAACGATCTGGGAGCAGGCTCATATTGTCGAGCATGCCGATCAGATGTCTGGTAGCCGATACAATCATCAGCATCGTTTGTTCAACCTGCTGTCACACCTGTCTGAGAGCCCAATTACAGGTTGCAATCGGAGTCAAGTACTGACGAATGGTGAGGAGACATTTGAAGCCATGTTGAGGGCCATGGAACAGGCAGAGCACCATCTGCATGTTGAATTTTATATTTTTCGGGATGATGTCATCAGTACAAAGTTTCAGGACGTGATGATTCGCAAGGCGAAAGAAGGCGTCAAAGTGCGTTTGATCTGCGATGGACTCGGCAGTCACAAGATGAGCTGGAGCTTTATCCGCAAGTTTCAGGACGCAGGCGTGGAGTTTCATTATTTTCTGCCGCCGCTCATTGCAACGATTGACCGAAGGGTGAATTACCGGAATCACCGTAAAATTGTTGTGGTGGATGGAAGGATTGGATTTGTGGGTGGAATTAATATAGGTGATGATTATCTCGGACAATATCCGGAGGTTGGATTCTGGCGCGATACCCATGTACAGATTGAAGGAGATGCCGTATATTTCCTGCAAAATACGTTCCTGAACGACTGGAAACTTGCTTCCGGCGAGCAGATTACAGAGCCTCAACTGACAGAGCTGTTCCCTCCACATATTTGCAGCGGGGAAGAGCGGATTCAGATTCTGGCCAGCGGGCCGGATCAGGACTGGGATGCCATTCAAGAAATGTGCTTTGGGGCGATTTCCGTGGCATGCGAACGCATATACATCACAACACCCTATTTCATTCCGGACCCCGCATTGTATGAAGCGATTAAGACAGCTGCCGTGAGCGGGGTAGATGTGAAAATCATCATTCCTTATCAATCGGATTCCCGGCTTGTGCACTTGGCCTCACTGTCCTATGTCGAAGAACTGTTGCGTGCGGGAGTGAAATTCTATCAATATCGCAAAGGTTTTGTGCATGCCAAGGTCCTGATTGTGGATGATTTGCTTGCGACGGTAGGCACAGCCAATATGGATATGCGGAGCTTTTTCTGCAATTTCGAGTTGACCGCTGTGTTATTCGAAAAATCATCCATGGAACGGCTGACCGAGGATTTTGAACGTGATTTGGATGAATGCAGCCAGATTGACGTGAAGGTGTTTCAGCAGCGTTCACGGTGGCAAAAAGGGGCAGAAATGCTTTCTCGCATGCTTTCTCCGCTGCTTTAGCCGTTATAGGGCGGATTTCTCAAGATAAGTTCACTTTTTGTGAATTTATCTTCTTTTTGCTAACTATTTTGCTCAAATTTGATCTTTTATGATATAATGTTTATATAAATTATGTCTTGGCGAAGGAGGGGAGTCTGCGGGAAAACAGGCTCCCTTTTGCTCTCTTTTGGAAGTGTCAACCGGAATTAAGACATACTTGAATACATTTCATATAGCCTTTAGGTGCTTTTATAACGGGGTGCATATAGCGTTGGGACGGTGTTGTTCCTCTGTATGTAGGGTTCCTCTGGGGTACTTAAATGATTTATGAAATGGATTCACATCTTGATCAAAACGGGGGGGATACCATGTCCAATGTATCGGTTAAAGAACTAACATCCAAGCCGGACCGCAATGTGAAGAGTTCGGTGTTTTCACTGAAGCTTCTGCAGCGCATCGTGATGATTCTGGTCGGTGCTGCACTGATGGCTGTGTCACTCGAAGTATTTCTCGTGCCGAATGGCGTTATTGATGGGGGAATAACAGGGATCTCGATTATGGTGTCAGAGCTTACACATCTGCCACTCGGAATTTTCCTGACCTTGCTGAACTTGCCTTTCCTGATTCTGGGGTATAAACAAATTGGTAAAACGTTTGCGCTATCTACACTGCTCGGGATCGTTGTAATGTCCATTGGAACGTCATTGTTACACCGCGTTCCTGCACTGACGCCAGGTGAACCACTGCTTGGAGCTGTATTTGGTGGGTTGATCTTGGGGGTTGGTGTTGGTCTCGTCATTCGTTCTGGCGGTTCACTGGATGGTACGGAGATTGTAGCCATACTGTTGAGTGAGAAATCACCATTGTCTGTAGGTCAGATCGTATTGTTCATTAACGTATTTATTTTTGCAGGTGCAGGTTTTGTGTTTGGCTGGCCAAACGCCCTGTATTCCATGATTGCTTATTATATTGCAATGAAGATGATTGATATTGTGAATGAAGGATTGGATCAATCCAAATCGGTATGGATTATCAGCGAGAAGTACCGTGATATTGGTTCAGCCTTAACCGACCGTCTGGGTCGTGGTGTCACTTTCCTGGATGGAGAGGGTGGCTTCAGCGGAGACGAGAAGAAAATTATCTTTGTGGTTATTACTCGTTTGGAAGAAGCTAAACTGAAGTCCATTGTTGAAGATTGGGACCCACATGCCTTTGTGGCGATTGGCAACATTCACGATGTGAAGGGCGGACGTTTCAAGAAAAAAGGTATACATTAGCGAATCTCATCGCGCGTAAACGAAAAGATAGCCGGTACCCTTGGTTTGAGGGTGACCGGCTATTTTTGTTTTAAATGCTGGATGATCAGTTCAACAGGCTGAGGTTCGACAGCTGCGATCAGATCCCCGGTCTTCGTCAGGCGCTCCACGATGTTCATCAAGTGGTAATCCTTGATCGAAACGTTGTTCCGCACTTCATCCCATGTGAGTGGAGTAGACACAGTGCCGCCTGGCTTGGCGCGGGGAGTGTAAGGAGCTGCGAGTGTTTTGCCACCGTAATGCTGGAGGTAATCAAAATAAATGCGATCCCCCCGATCTTTTTTTAGTCGTTCCAGTGTAAATAGATCCGGATGTTTTTGAGTGACGTATTTGCCTACAAAATAACCGATGTCTCTTAATTCATCGAAGGTTACACCTTGGCGGATCGGAACAATAATCTGTACACCTGTGGCACCGGATGTTTTCGGTACCGATCTCAAACCAAGCGAAGTTAGCGTTTCCCCCACGATTAAGGCCGCCTGCATAATGCGAGGTTCTTCTTCCTGCGAAGGATCGAGATCAATCATCCACTCGCAAGGCAGATGGTTGCCTACGGCATGCAAGGAAGGATGAAACTCCAGAGCGGCCAGATTGCCAAGCCATAACAGATCAGGGAGGTCGTTCATCACCACATATCGTATCCCGTCATGCATCTCGGTTCGCACAAACTCCGGAACTGGCTCTGGGGCATTTTTCTGATAGAAAAACTCGCCGCCTGCACCATGCGGATAACGTATCGTGGTGAGCAGCCGATTACGGGTGTAAGTAAGTAGGTAGGGAGCCAGTGCCGCCAACTTTTGCAAATAGATAGCCTTGGTTACACCTGCTTCGGGCCATAACAACTTGTCTGGATTAGTCACAGTAAGTTCCATTCCATTAATCGTTATGGTGCCCTTTATTGTATGGGCCATGAATAACACCTCCTCTGGGGAACAAGTATAATTTAAAAGGAAAGCCTTTTTACTTTTTCAGGTGGATGTAAAAATTAGTTTATCGTTCAGGGATAAGATGACTGATCTGGCTGATCTCACACTCATCTCGCTTTACCGAAGCAAAAGCCTGGATGCTTGGGTGACGTAGGGTAAGATGGTGGGTGAGTTCCATGAATTGCACTTTGACTCCGATCTGTGGTTCAACCCATGTCGTCTCCGCGCTTCTCTCAGGTATGTTATGGAATGGTCTATCCTTTCGGATGAGAGGCTGTACTTCTTCGGTTAGTTTACGCCAGGAGTCCGAGTTCAGTTTACCCGTGCCGACATGACCAATATAGACAAAGTTTGGCCCATCATATACACCAACTGCGATTGCATTGACGATACCACTGCGGTAGGTGACCCCGCCAATCATCGCATATAGATCGTGGAAAATCTTGACCTTCTGCCAGCGTTGATCCTTACCGTTGATTCCATAGGTACTGGAAAGGTCTTTACATACAATTCCCTCCATCTGGTGCTGTCTCATCACAGTGAGCAGGGCGTCCGGATCTGACGTGTTGGTCACCTCCTGAACATGGGGAGCAGGATTCAGAACTTGATGCAGCAGACGCTGACGTTTTGCAAGTGGTTGATCTGTGACCCATACCCCATCGCAGAAAAGAATATCAAATACCATATAAGTCACCGGAATCTGGTTTACAGCTTGGGCAATGCCGTCCGGTCTGCTCATGCGATCTCGCCGCAACACGTGATAGAAGGACGGTTTTCCCGTATCCGGGTCAAGGGCAATAATCTCTCCATCCAAAATATAAGAAGGGACGGAGCACAGATTGCGTGGCTGAACCAGCTCAGGATATTGCGCAGTTCGGTTGTGCAATCTGCGATTAATTAATTGAATTCCCTGTCCGTCCTCGTAAGCAAGCATGCGGACCCCATCCCATTTGATTTGGGCAATCCAGTTTTGCCCGCTAGGGATCACATCTCGGGATATAGGTTCAAAAGGAACCAGAGGATTGAACATGTGCCTAAAACTCCTTTCCTCTTTCAAATCTGCCTGGAGGTTGATGCCCTAAGTTGACTGTCGCAAGTTTAACTCTTCCGCAGCCGTACCCTTAGTTTATGTACCATAATGAGCAGCAAAGGAATTGCAATGCCACAGGTCAGGTCCCAATCAATCCAATATGGAATAACAACCTTGAGATAGAAATTTTCGTTTGGAGCTAGAACAATGGACATGGCCAGAACCAACAGGGCACCAGGCAAAATGAGTGGACGATAGCTGGACAATTTGAAGAGATGAGTGATTCCGAGTACAAAGCTATAGAAAAACAGAATGCTTTTGAAAAAGACGGCGATAATCCAGACGGAAGCCATAAAGGCTTCGATCCGTTGCAAAGAGTTGCCTATGTTAATCTTCAGCGACAGATTAAATGCTGCGAACCAATGGTGCTGCGTCATAAATGGCCCCATGACCAGCAGACAGATGGTTAGCGTTAGGGTAAGCATCAATCCGCCTATAATGGCTGCCAGAAGGATATCCTTTTCCCAATGTGCTTCCTTTTTGGCATAAGGAAAGAGCATAAGAAAGATACACAATTCACAATAAGGATAGGTAAGCACAGCGACAAAGCCTTTAAAGGGATTCAGAAATCCTTCTCCAAGAACAGGCTTGATGTTGTCCAGATGTGATTGCGGGAACAGACAGACGGTCAGAATGAGCAGAAATAGCACAATCAGGGGAAGAAATACCTCGGCGCTCCTGCCTATGGGTTCCAGACCAGATAAGAGCCCCCAGACAAGAGTGAAAACAAAGAGCAAATTCACAATGAAGAGCGGGGATTCAGGCAAGATCTGGGTCGTCATGAAATCCCCAATTTCTCGTATAAACGCGGAGGTACCCATTAGAAAATAGAATAGATAAAAACAGCTGATGAAGGCCCCGATCCAGGGCCCAAGAGTATGCAATGCATGTTGAATCAGATTCATCCGGGGCTGCAGTTTGTACACAACGAGCATAATGGACAGTATGCCTGCTCCTCCAGCAACGCCCAATAATGCGGACAACCATGCATCCTGATGCGCATATGAAGTGATCATCGAGGGGAAGACGATAATCTGTTCACCAATCGTGCATAAGAACATCAGCGAGCCCAGTTGTCTTACAGTTAAACGCCCCTTTTCAATCATGTGGGTTCTCCTTCGCATGTCGATCTAGATATTTGGTTAGGATACGCCAATTGCACCAATTTTATTAGGAAATGGATAAAGGCATATATCAACATAAAAAAAGGTAGGCAAAAAAGCCCGGACAACTGAATTCCCTATATGGAGCGAGGGAATTTGTGTCCGGGCTAATCAGAGTACTCAATTTAATACACAATATTCACGTCACGGATTTCCCGTGTTAGCTCGTTGTGGTCAAACGAATGCGAATATTCTGTGGGTCTACAGTAAACCAGTCCTTACCTTGCTGTTCGATAGATGCGTTCGACTGACGCAGTTGCTCTACAGCTTGTTCCAATTGTTCTTTCTCGTCATAAACGATGGTGAAGTAGTCAATGCCTGTCGCATTGTCAGGATTTACAGGGGCGCCTGTACCAGCCCAAATGTTCAGCCCGATGTGATGGTGATAACCGCCTGCGGACACAAACAGGGCGGACATATTGGCGAAGTTACCAACGATGTCGAAACCAAGGACTCCTGTATAAAAACGGCGCGATTCTTCCAAACCACGTACGTGGAAATGAACATGACCAATGACGGTTCCGGCGGGCAATCCCTGCCAAGGCTCGTTTGCGGCCAGAGCGAACAGGCTGTCTACATCAACAGGATCACTTGACATAATGTAGTTATTATCTGCATCTCGCTTCCAGGTGTCGCGGGCGCGGTCTGCATAGATTTCGATACCGTTCTGATCCGGATCTGAAATGTAGAATGCTTCACTGACCAGATGATCACCCTGACCAATTTCAATGCCGGATTCAGCCAGATTACGGAGGGCAAGGCCCAGCGATTTACGGTCAGGCAGCAGGATGGCGAAGTGATATAGGCCTGAAGTGGAGCGAACAGGCATCGTCACGGCATTGGTCAACTGCTCAAGGCGTAGAAGCGAAGGCTTTCCATCGGCAGTCATGGTAGCGACTTTTTCACTGCGTTCAAGCAGTTTCAGTCCGACCACCTCGGTATAAAATTGAATGGATCGCTCCAAATTGCTGATACGCAGACTTACTTCACCCAGATGGGTTGTAGCAGGAATTTGATAAGTAGAAGTCATAAGGATTTCCTCCTGTAAACAAGTTTAGTTGGTTTGTTGCGGTTCGCTCATTGGCAATGGTATAGGGCTATTGTAATGTCATAGCTCATGTAGATATGAGACTCAACTGTACATTTATAAATAAGTTACTTTTCATAAGTTAATATAAAATATAAATCAACTTTCGTCAATTGTATTTTCGATTTTGGTGTAGTCATTTTTGGTTGAATATTACTTCTATTATGGAATACAAAACAAAAATCCGGCTTCATGGCCGGATCTCCAATGTTGATGTTGTGACAAACGAATCTCTTTGTTGTTTGCCGCTTAAGCCTTAGGCTTAGGCGTAGCCTTCTTTCTTTTCGAAGGAGCAGGAGCCTCTGCCTCTCCTCCAGCCACTGCTTGGACCGAAGTTTTCTTAGGAGCACGTTTTTTGGGTTTGGCTGTGGTGGTTCCGGGATCGGTTGGAATGGGCTTCACAGCTTCAATACTTGCTTGCAGCGCTGCCATGAGATCCATGACATTCGCTTCAGGCTTGGCAGGGGCAATTTTGATTTCTTCACCGGCTACTTTGTGATTGATCAGATCCAGCAATTTGGCGCGGTAGTCGTCTGTATATTTACCAGGTTCAAAAGGAGTGGATAACTGATCGATCAGCAGTTTCGCCATCGTCAACTCCTTTTCGTTTACGTTCAGGACCTCGGGCAAGTTGGGAACCTGAGAGACGGGACGGATCTCGTCCGGATAGAAAATGGTTTCCATAGAGAGGCAATCGTCCAGTACACGGATCGCGGCCAAACTGCTTTTGGAGCGAATGGATATCTTGGCGATGCCAATCTTTCCTGTATCCCTCATGGCAGTCATTAATAGCTGGTAGGCGTTTCCTCCCGCTTGATCGGGGGAGAGGTAATACGTTTTTTGAAAATAAATCGGATCGATCTCCGTTAAATCTACGAAATCCAGAATGGTAATGGTTTTGCTGCTGGAATCATTTAACGCTTCAAGCTCGTCCTTTTCGAATAAGACGAATTTGCCTTTCTCATATTCATATCCTTTGGTGATCTCTTCCCATTGAACCTCAACTTCGCAGGAAGGACATTTACGTACATAAGCGAGTGGGCTGCCGCAGACTTTGTGAATGTAACGCATGGAGATGTCTTTGTCTTCGGTAGCCGAAAACATTTTGACAGGAACATGAACCAGACCAAAGCTAATTGCACCTTTCCAGACCGTATGCATGAACGGCTCCTTTCCGAGAACATTTTATGTATAGTATGGGCATTTCACAGGAGGGATAACCGTATTTCCCCGGAAGCGGTATGCTTCAGAAAGAGTGGGGGATGATAACAGAAACATCCTTAAGATCTGTGCTGTATGGCGCTGGTTTTGGAAGAGGATGATGTTAGTTATTAACTATCACGTCAGGAGGCACCCCTATGAAGAACAAACGAGACGAAGCTGAAGCTCACGCCCATACGTTCTCTCCGTATCCTCGTGCCGAGTCGGAAGGGTCTGAAGGTTTTCATACACCTGCAACAGCGGTTAACTGGGAGGCTATCACATCAGAAGAGCTGCCGCTTGACAGGGAGTCGTTCATGCTGGACATTGACCGGATGGTGAATGAGGGTCTGGGCGGTGGACAAGTTACGGAAGATAACGGTTATATCGGTGAAAGTACGACAGATAGCATGGTGCGGGAATCGCATGATGATCCGGAAGGGGAGTATGAATAATGTTGGATGTGAAACGCGCGAAAGCCATTTATGATTCCAAAGATACGATTGCAGTTACATTGGAAGGAGATCCGGTCTGGATCGAAAATGTGGATGAAGCTAATGGCATGGCAACGGTGCAGGTGGGCAGTAGACCGGGGAATACCCAGACGGTACGTGTAGACCGTTTGGAAGAGTAAAAGGCAAAGTGCTGGTGAAGGATGTCTAGGAAGGCCGGTGCCGTCAGGTACCGGTTTATTTGTCGTTCGTGTGAATGGTGGCCTGTCTTCCGTACTGCTTCTGATCCTTCGATGTTGCGGGGGGAGAATGGGACCGATATAATAAAGTTCAAAGTGAACTCAGGCGGCTTGACCGCCAAAGGTGGGGCGTATATTGAATCAGACGCATGAGCAGTGGGTGTATCACTCCCATGGCATTGCAGATACAGAAGTACTCGCGTCCGCACTCGCTGAACAGGCAACCGCCGGCATGGTGATTGCATTGGACGGTGATCTGGGCGCGGGCAAAACGGCATTTTCACAAAAGTTTGCCTGGCATTTGGGTGTACGTGATGTGGTCAACAGCCCCACGTTTACACTGATCAAGGAATACGAAGGGCGTCTGCCCTTATATCACATGGACGTGTATCGCATATCGCTGGAAGAAGCGGACGAGCTTGGACTGGATGAGTATTTCTATGGAACCGGAGTCAGTCTGGTTGAATGGTCCAGTATCATTCCCGAATTACTGCCGCAGGAACACTTGCATGTGCAGATTGAAACGACGGGTCCAGAGGATCGAACGATTACGCTGGATGGGTATGGCGAGACTTATGCTGCCATGTGCCGACAGTTCAGACAGAATGGAGTCAAATGATGATGGAAGATTTACAAAAACAGCCGCGCCAGCGGTTTTTGGCGTTGGATACATCGACTGCGGTGATGGCAGCCTCAGTTATGGAAGGCCACGTCCTTCTGGAAGAACGGAATGAACGGGCAGAACGCAACCATTCGGTACACGTCGTGCCTGTAATGGAGCAGCTGCTGGAAGCTAGCAGCACGCAGCCGGGACAGCTGGACGGCATTGCCGTGGGCATTGGCCCGGGCTCGTACACGGGCATCCGCATTGCGGTGACCGCGGCGAAAACGTTAGCCTGGGCGTGGGACATCCCGGTTGTCGGGGTGTCCAGCCTTCAGGCTATGGCCTGGGGCGGCTGGCACAGTGGCCTCGCCGCCAAGGCCGAAGCTGCGGCAGAGGATGCCGCAGCAGGGGCTGGCGGAACGCCATCCGCGGACCAGGGCGGCACTGGTGCCGCCCCTGTCCACTGGATCGTTCCGCTTGTGGATGCAAGGCGCGGTCAAGCCTATACCGCGCTGTTTGCCTCCGCGGGGAGCGCTGCGCCCCGGCGGCTGGCGCCAGATGCCATCCGTATGGTGGACGGATGGCTGGAAGCCCTCGCCGCCCGCATGGCGGAAGCGGCGCCGGAAGAGCGGCCCGCTGCCGTCTGGATTGTCGGCGAGACGGGCCCGCATGCGGTAGCAGCGGCTGAGCTTCGCTGCCCCGCAGGAACGGCGCTCCAGCTTGTACCCTATGAGCTGGAGGGCCGCTGGGTTGGGCGCTTAGGCGCCGAGGCGCTGCTTGCAGGTCAGCGAGATGACGTGCATGCGCTCGTGCCTAATTACACTCAGCTGGCTGAAGCGGAAGCCAACCTGCTACGCAAAGGCTAAAGGGGGAGGGGAAGCAGATGGACAACGTGGAGAATGATGAGCAGGAAGCAACGCTTCAGTTCAGGTTCATGACTCTGGATGATATTCCCGATGTCATGATTATTGAACATGAAGCCTTTACCCTGCCCTGGACGGAAGAAGCATTTCAAAATGAATTGACACACAATCATTTTGCTAAATATATGGTCATGGAATTGGAAGGTACAGCGATCGGCTATGCCGGCATGTGGACAATCATGGATGAAGCCCACATTACCAATATTGCAGTCCGGGAAGCTTATCGTGGGCGCAAGCTCGGTGAGAAGCTTCTGGACGAATTGATGAAAACGGCGGCTTATCTCGGGATGGAACGAATGACGCTGGAAGTCAGGGTTTCGAATCGGATTGCCCAGAGCTTGTATCAGAAAAAAGGGTTTGAATCGGCTGGTCTTCGCAAAGGGTATTACTCCGACAATGGGGAAGATGCGATGATTATGTGGGCGAATTTGCCGCCTGCGAGCCGGAGCGGCGAAGAGGAAGGAAGCGTAACGGATTCATGAAGGATTTCAATGAAAAGGTAAGTTCAGCACCATCTTATATATTGGCCGTGGAGACAAGCTGTGATGAAACATCCGTAGCGGTAGTCAAGGATGGACGGGAAGTGCTGTCCAATCTGATCTCCAGTCAGATCGAGACACATAAGGCATTTGGCGGAGTTGTACCTGAAGTGGCTTCGCGTAAACACGTTGAAGTCATTACACTGATGTTGGAACAGGCTATTGAACAATCTGGCATCCGTCCGCGTGATCTGAGTGCAATCGCCGTGACGCAAGGGCCTGGACTGGTTGGTGCATTGCTGGTCGGTATCGTCGCGGCGAAAACCATGGCCATGGCACTTGGCAAACCACTCATTGGCACACATCATATTGCGGGACATATCTATGCCAACAGACTTACCCATGAGCTGCAATATCCAGCGATGGCACTGGTGGTTTCCGGTGGTCATACCGAGCTTGTGCATATGGAATCCGAAGGCAAGTTCAAACTGATCGGCCGTACGCGTGACGATGCTGTAGGCGAGGCTTATGACAAAGTAGCGCGTGCACTGGGTTGTCCCTATCCGGGAGGACCACATGTGGACCGGATGGCTGCTGAAGCAGAGCAGGCGGTACCTTTGCCACGTGTCTGGCTGGAAGCAGATTCGTATGATTTCAGCCTGAGTGGTCTGAAGTCTGCTGTGTTGAATGTGCTGAATCAAGCCAAAATGCGCGGAGAAACGCTTGAACCATCGGCTGTGGCACGGGGCTTCCAGGAAGCTGTCGTCGAAGTGCTGGTAGAAAAAGCAGTAAGGGCTGTCCGTGAGTATGGATCACGTCAATTGCTGTTATGCGGTGGCGTTGCGGCAAACCGGGGATTGCGTTCAGCTTTGCAGGAGCGTTGTGCGAAGGAAGGGCTCGAATTGCTGATCCCGCCGATGGAATATTGCACCGACAATGCAGCGATGATTGGAGCTGCAGCGTATTTGAAATGGCAGCGGGGAGAAATCTCGGAATTTGATGCCAAAGCTGATCCTGGACTTTCACTTGAGGCATGGTCTGTACAATCGCTATAAAATGATTCATGCATATGAAGACTTGACAGCCTCAAGTGAAGAATGTATATTAATTACAAATTAAAACAGGAATTATGATTCCTGAACTAAAAACGCAATGAACAGGAACAGTAGGGTATTTCCCGGTCTTAGAGAGCTGCGGTGTGGTGCAACGCAGTCGAAGGAAACCTGAAACTCACCTGGAAGCGGAACGATGGAACACGGTTACTCCCCGGGAGAAGCCGAAGGCCGATGATGGCCCAAAGTACATGGTTACGGGTTGCCTCCGTGAATGGGCCGTTGTTGATGGAATCCGGATGACATATCTGTAGAAGATCAACAATAACTGAGGGGGCTTTTGTCACTTTGGGCAATGATAACGGTATGGACGCATACAGGATCAGCTCGAAGGAAATGAAAGTCAACAAGAGTGGTACCGCGAAGGTGAACAGCCTGTCGTCTCTTGCATTATTGCAGGAGATGGCAGGCTTTTTTGATTTTCAAAATGGTGATGAATTCATGGTCACATATCATAAATGTAATGAACGGGAGCAGTAAAACGATAAAGCGCACAGAGAGCTGCGGGTTGGTGCAACGCAGTGGCTGGAATCGTTTGAATCTCGCCCGGGAACGGAGCTGTGGAAGCAGTGAGACGATGTCTCATCCCTTGTCCTTGTAACCAAAGGACATCGTGGTACACAGCAACGGCTAACCTCCGTTATAGGGTGTTTCTCCGGCTGGATCGGTTGTTATTGTTGCGTGTACGCAACTGCAATGGATCTGGGCCGGAGACGACGAGGTGGATGGTGCCTGGCGCAAGCCTGACCCATCAAGCAAGAGTGGTACCGCGGAGGGATAATAACCCGCCGTCTCTTAGATGAGATGGCGGGTTATTTGTGTTTGCTGCCGGCAGCAGGGTGGGCGATGGGAATCCATAATCATGGTTTAGAAAGAAATAGGACTGGCGTGCAAGTCGACGTGCACGCCGGCATGGAGTGCAAAATGAATAAACATAGAGAACGGGAAGTGAACGCCTCGTTCCGATCCTAAAAATCCAATATACATTCAAATTTGATGGAGGTTGATGAATATGACAACGAACAATAACAAACGGATGATTGAGATTTTTGATACAACACTGCGCGATGGAGAACAAGCACCGGGAGCGAGTCTGCAGCCTGAACAAAAAATTGAACTGGCACATCAATTGGCTTCTCTGGGCATTGACGTCATCGAGCCTGGATTCCCGATCTCAAGTCCAGGTGAGTTCGCGGCGGTTCAGGCGATTTCCAGACAACTGCAAAACGTGGAGATTTGCGGATTTGCGCGTGCGGTCAAAGGGGATATTGATGCAGCCGTTCGAGCAACGGCTGACGCAGCGCGCCGCCGGATTCACTTGTTTATTTCCTCTTCGGACATTCATATTGAGCATCAACTGCGCCGTCCGCGCAGCGAAGTCGTAGCTACCGCCCGGGAGATGGTCTCCTATGCACGTCAGTTCACGGATATTGTGGAATTCACTGCCATGGATGCGGCTCGCACGAAGATGAATGATTTGATCGAGATGGTCGAAGTAGCCATTGAAGCGGGAGCAAGTATTATCAATTTGCCAGATACGGTTGGGTACGCACTGCCACATGAATATGGAGAGATGTTCCGTCGGGTACGTGAGGGCGCAAGAGGCGGAGATAAGGTTCGATACAGCGCTCACTGTCATAATGATTTGGGCCTTGCGGTTGCCAACAGTCTGGCTGCGATTGCCAACGGTGCTTCCCAGATCGAAGTAACCATCAACGGTGTGGGCGAACGGACGGGTAACTGTGCATTGGAGGAGCTGATTATGGCTCTGGAGAC
Organism: Paenibacillus marchantiae; assembly: GCF_028771845.1. Lineage (NCBI taxonomy): Bacteria > Bacillati > Bacillota > Bacilli > Caryophanales > Paenibacillaceae > Paenibacillus > Paenibacillus marchantiae. The sequence goes on from NZ_CP118270.1 coordinate 2,596,098, forward strand.
GCGGGGAGATGTTATTGGCGCAACGACAAATATCAAACTGAACCAGATGTATGAGACATCCCGTCAGATTAGCCGTGCGATGCATTTCCCAATTGCATACAACAAACCGGTGGTAGGGCGCAATGCCTTCCAGCATGAGTCTGGTATTCATCAGGATGGTCTGCTTAAGAATCGGAGTACGTATGAGATTATGGACCCGGAAGCGCTGGGAATTCCACGCAGCATGATTATTCTGGGCAAACATTCCGGTCGTCACGCTTTGAAAGATCGGGTTCGTAAATATGGCTTTGAACCGGATGAGCAGCAAATGGAACAGCTATATGAGATATTTAAAGAAACTGCCGATCAACAGAAAGTGGTCAGTGATGACCAGTTATTGCAGATGGTGAGCCAGACCATGAATATTCCTGCCCAGGATTATGAACTGGTTGAATTGCAGGTTACGGCCGGCAGCATGACGGATCGAATGGCAGCAGTTCGTATTCGCACGAGCGCAGGGGAGCAATCCTATTCTGCGGTTGGCGGTGGTCCGGTAGATGCAACGATTCGTGCGATTGGTCAAAGTATCTCGGACGACATTACTTTTGTCGATATGGAAATGCACGCACTGAGTGGAGGAGAGGCTGCGAGTGCAGAAGCTGCAGTTACTGTGGAACGTGCAGGACGTGAATTCAGAGGAACTGCCACGCACAATGATATTGTCATGGCAGCCGGTTTGGCTTATGTAGCAGCTTGCAATGCGGCCGGACTGAAGGCGGAGTCTTCCGAAAGTGATGAATCAGTGCACGCGTAATAGTACTCCAGTAAATCACATAACTTTATGTCAAAAATAAACCAGAGGCAGGCCTTAAATACAGAGGTCTGCTTTTGTCCTTTTATAGGAGAAAAATTTGAAAGAACGAATGTGTTTGTCAAGGTGTGATTATAGTTATCCACATATTCAGTGTAAATTGTGGGTAACTATCTCAAAGTCAAACCAGTAATGTTTTCGAAAATAAAAGGCTTTAGGGGATAAAATGGTCGAGTTATATTCACAAAGTTGTGGATAATGTGGATAACTCGGTGGATAAATATGGTTTTTGTGCAAAAAAAGCTATTCTACCGCCGTATAATTAAATGAATTGAATTGCTTGCTATCTTGCTTTCTTGTGGATAAATTAGAGGATTTACAACGTAAAAATATTTTACTTGATTCGAGTGGATTTGACAAATAGGGAATCATCCTACTCAAATCTGTCTCGCTTTATGCTCAAAAAAAAGCCAATCCCGTAAGGAATCAGCTTTTGATATAAAATCCAGTCTATTTTGTTTTTTTTCTTATTCCAAAGCTAATTCTTCCCACTCTTCATAAGCCTTGGCAAGTTGAAGCTTGTGATCTTCCGCTTTCTCCTGAAGCTCTTGCAGCTTCATGTAGTCCTGATATATTTCAGGCAGAGCCATCTGAGCCTCAAGCTCTGTAATCTCCGTTTCCAGCTTCGCAATCTGTTGTTCCAGAGCTTCCTGCTTGCGTTGCCGGTTACGTTCTTCGCGCTTGGCCTGCTTGTCCGCTTCGAATGAGGCGGCACCGGATTTTTCGGTTGCGGATAGACCTGGATCAGATTTGGCTGAGTTTTTGTTAGAGGCCTGGCGTGCTTCAGCAGCTTCGCGCGCAATATCTTCAAGCTCCTGTTTCTTCTCTACATAATCATCATAATTGCCGAGGTAATGCTCTGTTCCGCCGGGATGCAGCTCGACAATACGTTCAGCCATTTTATTGAGGAAATACCGGTCATGCGAGATGAACAGCAATGTGCCCTCATAGTCCATCAGCGCCGCTTCAAGCACTTCTTTGGCGAACAGGTCGAGATGGTTCGTAGGCTCATCCAGAATGAGCATATTGGCTTCCTTGAGCATGAGCTTGGAGAGGGAGACACGAGCTTTTTCTCCACCGCTAAGAGATGAGATCTTTTTGAGTACATCATCTCCACTGAACAGGAAGTTGCCTAGCACCGTACGAATCCGTGATTCTTCCATGCCTGGATATGCGCTCCACAGTTCTTCCAATACGGTATTGGAAGGATTAAGTCCCGTCTGCTCCTGATCATAATAGCCAATCTGCACCTTGGTACCCCATTGGATCTCACCGCTTACAGGACGCAAACTTCCGGTGAGGCATTTGAGCAAGGTAGATTTTCCGATACCGTTCGGACCGATCAAAGCAACCGTTTCCCCGCGTCTTAGATCAAAAGATACATTGCGGAATAACGGCGAAGCCTCATCGTAGGCAACGGAAAGCTGATCCACACGGAGCACTTCCTTGCCGGACATCACAGCCGGTTCGAACGAGAAATGAGCTTTCTTCAAATCTCCCATCGGTTTGTCGAGTCGATCCATCTTGTCGAGTGCCTTGCGGCGGCTCTGTGCCCGTTTGGTTGTTGAAGCACGGACGATATTCTTCTGAACAAACTCCTCCATCTTGGAGATTTCATCCTGTTGTTTCTCGTATTGCTTCATCTGGCTTTCGTACTCGGCAGCTTTCAGTTCCATGTACCGGCTGTAATTGCCCGTATATTTTTTGGAGCGGTGCCGTTCGATCTCCACGATGTTCGTTACAAGCCGATCAAGGAAATACCGGTCATGAGATACAACCAGCAGGGCGCCAGAATAACCTCTCAGGTAATCTTCGAGCCACGTCAGGGTGGCGATATCGAGATAGTTGGTAGGCTCGTCCAGCATTAGCAGGTCAGGGGCCTGAAGCAAAATGCGAGCAAGCGCAAGACGTGTCTTTTGCCCGCCGCTCAGTGTGGCAATCTGGGTATCTGGTGAGAATTCACCGAAGCCCATCCCGTGCAGTACACTGCGAATGCGGGTTTCCATTTCATAACCGCCATGATCCTTGAACCAGTCCGAGCGTTTCGCATAACGCTCAAGCAGATCGGCATACTTTTTTTCATCTTCCATTTGCGCGGGATCAGCAATATCCTGTTCCATCTGACGCAAATCTGCTTCCGCCTGAGTCAGGTGGCCGAATACGTTCATCATTTCTTCCCATATGGAGCGATCGGATTGCAGTCCGCTGTTCTGAGCGAGGTAACCAAGCGTTGTTTCCTTGGATTTGAAAATTTGTCCACCATCGTAGGACATTTCTCCAGCCACAATTTTGAGTAAAGTGGATTTCCCTGCGCCGTTAACACCAACGAGTCCGATGCGCTCGCGTTCTAATATTTGTAAGTTCACGCCGTCCAGGATTGGATCGACACCAAAACGTTTGATAATTCCGGATACTTGCAGCAGCATAAAATTAAGTTCCTCCATAGGTCCAGTTCTTGATATGACAACTATATCCCAGTTTACATGAAATACAGAGCAAATGCACCGATTAGGAGTGCTTGGGGCGTGTAGTCTTTTTGGTCAATCAATGATAAACTGAAAGAAGGCATGTTAATACATGAGGATTTTGCAGAAAATGAATCATTTTAACGATTCCAACACGATGACAACTGGTGCATAACATATAAATGGTTTTAATTGAGAGCTAGTTTACCTTCCCGATCAACAGGAGGTTATTCAAGGACATGCAGGATCATACGGAACAGAAAATCCGTCTTCGTTCCAAGCTGAGACAGAGCCGGGATCTGATGGATGAAAGCATGCGTCAGCAGGCGATGAGTGAGATTAATGATGTGACGAAACGGGAGCTGGAGCGCCTTAGACGGGACAAATGGAAGCTGGGGAACAAGCGGCTTATGATTTTCAGCTATTTGTCTTATGGAAGCGAAGCATCTACAGCTTTTTTATTTGAAGAAGGCTGGAAGCATGGAGATCAGATGCTCGCGCCGAAAGTGCTGACGAATCCGGCTCGCATGGAATTGCGACGTGTCATGGGTGAACAGGATATTCAGCCGGGAATATGGGGGATACCTGAACCCAAGGATTCCTCTGAAGTGCTGCAACCTGAAAGCTGGCCGGATATTGATCTTATCATCGTACCGGGGCTGGGATATGACCTTCATGGAGGGCGCATTGGTTATGGCGGCGGTTATTATGATCGTTTTGCAGAGACACTTGCAGCGAAATGTGCGATGACGGACAAAAGGCCACGGATGGCTGCATTGGTATTGCCAGGCCAGCTACAGGATGAAATTCCGATGGACCCACTTGATCTGCGAATTGATCTGTTGATAACAACCGAAGGTATATTACATATCGTATAAAGGGTTGTGATGTGATTGAATTCAGAAACGAATAACGACCAGGCTTCCGGCAATAAACTGACTCATTTTAATGAACAGGGACGAGCTCGGATGGTTGATATTTCGGGTAAGGAAAGTACCGTGCGTACAGCTGTTGCGGTATCCAAAGTGACGATGAGTCCGGCTACGCTTGAAGCGATTCGGGAGGGCCGAATCGGCAAAGGTGACGTTCTGGCTGTGGCTCAAATTGCGGGTATTCAGGGCGCCAAGAAAACGTCGGACTGGATTCCGATGTGCCATCCATTGGCATTGACGGGTGTGGATATTCGTTTTCATGACAACGGTGTCGATGAATTGCAGATTGAAGTTACGGTCAAAACCGAAGGAAAGACAGGTGTCGAGATGGAGGCGCTCACGGCGGCGTCGGCTGCGGCACTGACGATCTATGACATGTGTAAAGCCATGCAAAAAGATATGATTATCGGTCCAACCATGCTTAATTCCAAGAGTGGTGGCAAAAACGGCGATTTCAGCCGATAAGGGACATTTATTTTCATAGAGGAGAAGGGTGATCTTTATGGTGTGGAGAACAGCAATCCTGACAGCCAGCGACAAAGGGGCCCGCGGGGAACGTGAGGATACGAGTGCCCAAGTGATCCGGGAACTTGTGGAAGAAGAACTGGGTGGGGAAATCGTGGAGTACCGCATCGTTCCGGATGAACCCGATGAGATTATTGCGGCTTTGATTGAAATGACAGATTATTTTCACGCTGATTTGGTATTGACCACTGGGGGAACGGAGCTTGCGATTCGTGATATTACTCCAGAAGCGACCCGGCGGGTTATTGAACGGGAAGTTCCAGGCATGGCTGAAGCCATGAGATACAGTGTTATGGGCAAGAATCGTTCTGCCATGCTGTTCCGAGGCGTATGCGGCATTCGCGGACGTACATTGATTGTCAACCTGCCAGGTACACCGAAGGGTGTGCATGAGCATTTGGCGGCCATTATGGACCAGCTTCCGGAAGCATTGTTAATGGTTACGGGTCAGTTCAAGCAATAAGGGTGAAACAGCTATAGTAGCAGGTGTGAATTAAGCAGGAAAAATGATTGGATGTCGGGGTCTCTTTTGTGAATAATGTGGGTTATGTAAGTGGTTACATCTATGGTATGATTGACATAATTCAAAATGAAGCAAAGACATCCATGACCTTATGGCCTAGCGTGTGCATCTTTGAAGCTTGAAACGAGGAGGAATAATATCAATGTTAAGTTCCATTGGACCAACAGGTTTTATTTTGCTGGCCGTTATCGCGTTGCTTTTGTTTGGACCCAACAAGCTTCCGGAATTGGGGCGGGCCGTCGGACGCACTTTCCGTGAATTCAAAGAAGGCGCACGTGAGATTATTGCGGATGATGATTCATCCAGTCGCAAGGAGCAGGAAAAGGCGAAGCCGCTGGCATCTGAAACTGCATCTGCAGACAAGCCTGAGGACAAACGCCTGCCGGAATAACTTTGACGGCAATGAAAGAGAAATCCCTTCCTGCCGGAAGGGTTTTGTATTTTAAGCTGGCAACAATGGGGGGCAGGCATGACGCAGCAGAAGGAAGAAATGACGCTTACAGAACATTTGAGTGAGCTGCGCAAGCGGTTGATTTATGTGTTGAGTATTTTTATTTTGGGGCTGGTGGCAGGCTTTCTGGTGGCGGACCCGGTGTATCAATATCTGACGAAGGCAGAGACCGCTCAGGGCTTTGTACTGCATGCATTCTCGTTCTGGGACGGGATTGGCATCTACATGAAGATTGCTGGACTGTTCTCACTGGTCATCACGCTGCCGTTTACGGTGTTTCAGCTCTGGAAGTTTGTCAGTCCAGGTCTCAGGCCGCGTGAGCGAAAAGCCACGTTGAAGTATGTACCTTATGTATTTCTGTTATTTCTGATCGGGTTAGCTTTCTCCTATTACGTTGTTTTCCCGATGGCACTTTCTTTTACTTCATCGATTACGGAAAAAATGGGGCTTGTCGAGACTTACGGAATGAAGCAGTATTTCAGTTTTTTGTTTGGCATTGTACTGCCGGTATCCCTGTTGTTCGAACTTCCGTTAATCATTATGTTCCTGACAGGACTGCGCATATTGAATCCCATCCGGCTTCGCAAAATGCGCAGAGTCGCTTATTTTGTCCTGATTTTCATTGCGGTTGTGGTTACACCGCCTGACTTTATTTCCGATTTTCTTGTGATGATTCCTTTGCTCCTGTTATATGAGATCAGTGTGTTTCTGTCTGGCTTTGTGTATCGCAAACAGCTTGCAGCTGATGCAGAGGCTGAATCCCGTTACATCCGTGCCGAGGATAAGCAGAGCGCAGTATAACAAGAGAGATCCATCTGATTGTTATGACTATGATAATCTTGTATGGTGCCCATCCCGGGATAAGGAGACCAGTTCTTACCCGGGAACTAAAGGGAGACAAGCTTTTACGGTTATATATTCTGATGGACGGGACAGGCAGGCATATTATGTTCAACAATGGATACAATGGAAAAGGGCTGCCTGAGAACGATGCAGGAGGACTTACGGATTCTGTGGAATAAGTTAATGAGGTATTATGGCATTTACGCAGGCCAATCGGGAGTTTTTTGGCTGGGTTGGTGTAAATACAACGTAAAATCTCGCAGGAATTCATGAAAAGGACTTGAAATCATGCTTCAAGTTGAAGTATCATAAAGTTGGTTGTTAGCACTGAACACTGTCGAGTGCTAATACATATGGCTACAACCTACAATGTAACGTTATATAATTTCAAAAGGAGGCTATTTTTCATGATCAGACCTTTAGGTGAACGCGTATTGGTAGAACCACTGGAGCAAGAGCAAACAACTTCTTTCGGGATCGTACTGCCGGACTCCGCTAAAGAAAAACCGCAAGAGGGTAAAATTATTGCTGTTGGCGCAGGAGTATTGAAAGACGGAGTACGTGTAGCTCTGGAAGTGAAAGAAGGAGATCGCGTTATTTTCTCCAAATATGCCGGTACAGAAATCAAGTTCGAAGGTAAAGAATATTTGATTATGAAAGAAAGCGATATTCACGCGATTCTCGACTAATTCAAATTTTAATCGGTTAACCGAACCATATAGCAACACCATTTTACACAATATACTAGGGAGGTTTTCTTACCATGGCTAAAGACATTAAATTCAGTGAAGACGCTCGTCGTTCCATGCTTCGTGGTGTGGACGCATTGGCTAATGCAGTTAAAGTAACACTCGGTCCTAAAGGCCGTAACGTGGTTCTGGAGAAAAAATTCGGAAGCCCGCTCATCACGAATGACGGTGTAACGATTGCTAAAGAAATCGAACTGGAAGATGCATTCGAGAACATGGGTGCACAACTGGTTAAAGAAGTAGCAACCAAAACAAATGATGTTGCCGGTGACGGTACAACAACTGCAACTGTATTGGCTCAAGCGCTGATCACAGAAGGTTTGAAAAACGTAACTGCAGGCGCTAGCCCAATCGGTATCCGTAAAGGGATCGACAAAGCGGTTAAAGCTGCTGTAGCTGAACTGCAATCCATCTCCAAACCAGTTGAAACCAAACAATCCATCGCACAAGTTGCGGCGATCTCTGCAGCTGACGAAGAAGTAGGCGAACTGATCGCTGAAGCTATGGAAAAAGTGGGTAAAGACGGCGTTATCACTGTTGAAGAATCCCGTGGATTCGCTACAGAGCTGGAAGTGGTTGAAGGTATGCAATTCGACCGCGGTTACATCTCTCCATACATGATCACGGATACGGACAAAATGGAAGCTGTTTTGGACAACCCGTACATCCTGATCACAGACAAAAAAATCTCCAACACGCAAGAAATCTTGCCATTGCTTGAAAAAATCGTTCAACAAGGCAAACCGCTTGTATTGATCGCTGAAGATATCGAAGGCGAAGCACTGGCGATGCTGGTTGTGAACAAATTGCGTGGTACATTCAACGCTGTAGCTGTTAAAGCTCCAGGATTCGGTGACCGTCGTAAAGCAATGCTGCAAGATATCGCTGCCCTCACTGGTGGCCAATTGATCACGGAAGAACTGGGTCTAGACCTGAAATCCGCTGTTGTGGAACAACTGGGTACAGCTCGTCAGATCCGTGTAACGAAAGAAAACACAATCATCGTTGACGGTGCTGGTAACAAATCCGATATCGATGCACGTGTTAGCCAAATCCGTACACAACTGGAAGAAACAACTTCCGAGTTCGACAAAGAGAAACTGCAAGAGCGTCTGGCTAAATTGTCCGGCGGTGTAGCAGTAATCAAAGTTGGTGCGGCTACTGAAACAGAATTGAAAGAACGCAAACTTCGCATCGAAGATGCCCTGAACGCAACTCGCGCTGCGGTTGAAGAAGGTATCGTATCCGGTGGTGGTACAGCGCTCATGAACGTATACAACGCGGTTGCAGGCGTAGCCCTGTCCGGTGACGAGCAAACAGGCGTAAACATCGTCCTGCGCGCTTTGGAAGCACCAATCCGTACAATCGCAGCTAACGCTGGCGAAGAAGGTTCCGTAATCGTGGAACGTCTGAAAAAAGAACAAACTGGCGTAGGCTTCAACGCTGCGACTGGCGAGTGGGTTAATATGATCGAAGCGGGTATCGTTGACCCTGCCAAAGTAACACGTTATGCATTGCAAAACGCTGCTTCCGTAGCAGCAATGTTCCTGACTACTGAAGCGGTTATCGCTGACAAACCAGAACCTGCAGGCGCTGCTGGCGTTCCTGACATGGGCGGTATGGGTGGAATGGGCGGCATGATGTAATAAAGGTGTAAAAACCTTTTGTAATGCCGATAGATGAAGGCTCCCGAAAGGGAGCCTTTTTTCATTTACTAAGATCGAGGGAGGAAATCATTTGAGAAAGGGTACGAAGTGGACATTGTGGATTCTGGGCTTGATGCTCGCTGCAATTTTTATCAACTTCTATATGAATCTATATAGCTTTGCTTATGCGCTGATTACCGTGCTTTTACTTGTATTTATGGGATGGGGGTTCTTAGCCAAGTTAAAGAACGACGTTCGACAGCATGAAGATCATCATAGAAGAGAGCATCAAACTGCGATTGATGACATCGATCAATACACCAGGTAAAACTAACCAGCATATCAGGAATAGCATTAAAGATACGTTACAAGCAAACTAGGATTAAATGAGTAAAGGCTCCCGTGAGGGAGTCTTTTTAATTTTGATTAGTATGATGATAGTCTCTTCTATTGCTAAATAGACAGTAGTTAAGTAAAATAAACATATGAATAATTGCTCATATATTAATACATAAGCGATATTGGAGATGATACATATGTATGATGTATTAGTTATCGGGGCTGGGCAAGCAGGCTTGGCGGCAGGTTACTATCTTCAACAGTCGGGGTTAACCTTTTTAATCGTTGACGCTGTCTCATCTGTCGGGGAATCTTGGCGTAAACGGTACGACTCCTTGCGTCTTTTTACCCCACGAATGTATGACGGATTACCCGGAATGCCTCTTAGTGGAAATAAAAATAGCCTGCCAAGCAAGGATGAAATTGCAGATTATTTTGAAAACTATGCTAAACAAATGGAGCTTCCAATAAAGTTAAACTGTTCAATCTCTCGTCTCTCGAAACGAGATGAGATGTTCTATGCTGAAACCAATGATGGAATGATAGAAGCGCGCAATATTATCGTTGCGACGGGACCTTTCCAGACCAAGAATGTTCCTCATTTTGCGACATCATTATCCGAGAATGTAATTCAACTTCATTCATCAGAGTATAAAAACCGCTCTCAATTGCTTCCTGGAACAACAGTAGTCGTAGGCGGAGGGAATTCAGGCGCCCAAATTGCTGTAGAGTTAGCATCAGATGATAGACAAACCGTATACATATCCATAGCTCGAAATATAACATTTAGACCTTTGCATATCATGAAACGAAGTATATTCTGGTATTTCGAAAAGCTCGGAGTATTACGTGCAATTGCAGATCGTATGGTCGGAAAATGGTTACGAAATCAGCCTGAGTACGTATATGGCTATGAGTTAAAAGAGTTGATCACTAAAGGGAAAGTTAACAAGCGTCCACGTGCTATAAATGCAATAGATAACCGCATCCTATATGAGGATGGGAGTGAGGCACCAATAGACAATATTATCTGGGCTACTGGGTTTAAACGAAATGATGATTGGATTGATATCGCTACTGCTTTTGATTCCCAAGGTGAAATTTTACACGAGAGAGGAGTATCACCGGTTGCTGGACTATATTTTGTAGGGCTGCCTTGGCAAACATCACGAGGTTCAGCACTGTTGGGATGGGTTAAATACGATGCTCAGAGAATCGTTAATCATGTGATTCAAAGGTAAGACACATCATTGAGTAACTCTCGCATTATGGAGGTGTTCATTATTACTGAACTATCCAAACAGTACATATCACACGTTAGGCCGTTCCTTCATGGAGCGGCCTCTTTACACATTGGGTCTTATTTCGCAACAGTTATTTCAAAAGTAGAGTGATCATGATCCTGTATGCTGAAGCGATATTCAAATCCATTTCGAACCTTCGCTCCATCAAAATTACTCTGACTTACATCGCGATCCAATATGCCGATATCCTGAATCACGTCTTGCGCATCATTATACGTGTACTCGTTATTGGTTGTCAGAATAAGTGTAGCGATAGCAGTCAAAAAGATTCCACCCGTTGGTTCGCTGACATCACCATTCTCGTACAACCTGACTTCTTGTACTTTTTGATCCAAATTTAATGTACCAACCAATCGTAATTCATCATTGAATACATACTCGAAAGTGCCGGTTCCCTGCTCTGAAGAGTCTTTCATATTCAAGCGGGTAATACTCAAACCATTCAGTCGGTATTTGCCCACGGCGGCATTAAACTTGTTTTTGAATTCCTCCGTTGTCATATGGAAGCCAGAGGCATTCGTTTGAGTTAGAGGTGCGTGATCTTCCTCTGTTGTATCAGCGCCAGATCCGTGTTTCTCCGTGTGGTCTGTCCCAGATAATTGCGGAGGATTTGAAGGTAAAGTCAACATGCCATACATTCCTATCGAAGCAATTGCAAAACATGTCACCGTTAGAATCACATGCCTTATTGGTATCCGGTTATGTTTTCGTATGGATAAGACCATCAAAACAATAAATACGAAGAAAGCCATAAAGCCTAGGATGAATAGTATTGTAAACAGATATTGCAAATTCTCACCTCGTAATGCATCGTTATTTCGTACTCTCATTATAATGTTCCTTCGAGAAACTTTAAACCTGTACTCGTCTCTTTAAAAAATATGAACAGTGGAGCGAGCAGACGAAAAAGATGACCCCTGTGCAGTACAGGAATCATCTCTTAAGTGTGGTCTAATCCCCCTGTTAAGAGGCGTTTGGTTTGTTAGCCCTCAATCGGTATTTAGTCAGGCATAATCCAGACGATTTCGGCAATGCGCACGAAGAATTTTCTATTTCTTTCCTCTAGTACAACATGGTCATGTTTAACAGCGACCACACATCCATCCAGTCTACCGCGAGTCGTTTCCAGGATAACCACTTTTCCCACCAGGGACATTAGACTTTCGACTACACAATGATCCACTGGATGAACGACAATGTTATGGGGCATCTGGGGCACATAATGTGAGTTAGCCATGGGATGCATCATTTGATAATTATTCAAGAAAAAACCTCCCAAATCATTTATACGGCATCCTATGCGATTGCCCACGCGAACGACTGGGCGTTTGACCAAAGTATATACTTTTGGAAAATCCGAATGAGGTATTATGTTTGTCAGCCAATCGCAGAGGGTCAAGTTTACAGTGAAATGAATGAAGCACTGCCGGCGTTTTAGCCAGCAGTGCTATTTTTTCTTATCATCACTTGGACTTAACCCAGCAAGAAAAGTGTGACTCGAATCGAGTTTTCTATAAATGAACGATTGGGACGGGACTTCATGAAAACGGTCAGTCCAATTAGGGATACAATAAGTGCTTGCGCGACAGCCTTAGCGTCCAGGGAGGGGTTAAGTTCCCCTGATCGCATTCCCCGCTCAATATTTTCCTGAAAGATGACCGACAGGTACATCTGATGTTCCCGGGTGAGAATTTCAAATTTCTCATCATGGGGTGCAAGCTCAACCATCGTATTGATGCAAAAGCATCCACGACTGAGTCGCTCTGCGTTGTATTCTTCGTCCACGATTTCTGAAAAAAAAGTACGAAAGGCCTCTTTAACCGATGTAATACCCGCCAGTCTGGTTCGCATCTCTGCGGCACGAGCCATCGTGTATTTCCGTAGCGAAGTTTCGAACAGTTCTCTTTTATCTCCAAAAGTGGAATATATACTGGGTCTTTGGATGCCCATTCTTGAAGTCAGATCACTTAATGAAGTGGCTTCATATCCTTTTTCCCAAAAAAGCTGCATCGCTGCATCTAGCACTTTCTCTTCGTCAAATTCGCGAGTTCTCGCCATAATAAATACTCCTTGTTACTTATATTTTCTAAAGTATAGATTTTTTTTGTATTGGATCATATAGATCGTGTTTTGCTAATTATATTTAGTACTCATCAGTATGATATATAATATATAACTCTCAATAATTTGTCAAACCAACGTCTTTTTGAGGATGTATTTAAGAAATGAGATACATTTTTAATCAAAATAAATAGATTGACAGTAAGAGAAACACTGAGATATATTAACTACCTAAATAACATACCGATCGGTAATTTATTTTACGAGTAGTGATAGTCCAATTTTGAATAAGGAGAAATCAGTTATGGAAATAGGAATTACTTCGTTTGTGGAGACAACACCCGATCTTCGGACAGGTGAGGTCATAAGTCACGCACAGCGATTGCGTGAAGTGGTGGAAGAAATCGTGCTTGCCGATCAGGTGGGGTTGGATGTATTTGGCGTAGGAGAACATCATCGTAAAGATTATGCGGCTTCTTCCCCTGCGATGGTGCTGTCCGCAGCTGCATCCCTGACCAAGCGTATTCGGCTGACTAGTGCAGTAACGGTACTTTCGTCCGCTGACCCGGTACGTGTGTTTCAGGATTTTGCCACACTGGATGGCATTTCGAATGGACGTGCGGAGATTATGGCAGGGCGGGGTTCCTTTACCGAATCATTCCCTTTGTTTGGATATGAGCTAGGTGAGTATGATGAGCTGTTCGATGAACATCTGGAACTGCTGCTTAACCTGCAAAAGTCCGAAATAGTCAACTGGCGAGGTGGGCACAGACCTGCAATACATAATCTGGGCGTATATCCACGGCCTGTGCAGAGCCCTTTGCCCATATGGATTGGCAGCGGGGGCAATCAGGAATCGGTGGTGCGTGCAGGATTGCTGGGGCTTCCGTTGACGTTGGCTATTATTGGCGGGAGCCTGGAAAGGAATTTTGGCCCCCTTGTACAGTTGTACAAGCAGGCAGCGGCACATGCCGGACATGACGCTTCGAAGCTTACTGTAGGGTCGCATTCGCTCGGATTTGTGGCTGAAAATACAGAACTGGCGGCTGATCTGTTCTTTCCTTCTACCCAGGCGGGCATGAACAAAATTGGCAAGGAACGCGGATGGGGACATTACAGTCGTGCCAGTTTTGATGCTGCACGTAGCCATGAGGGTGCTTTGTACGTAGGTGATCCAGAGACGGTTGCCCGGAAAATCATTCACCTTCGCAAGAATGTGGGCATTACACGTTTCATGATGTACGTACCGATTGCCACGATGCCACATGATCAGGTGATGAGAGCGATTGAATTGATCGGAACAGAGGTGGCACCTCGAGTGCGGACAGAGTTGGCTGAGTGGGAAGCTGAGAATGGACAAAGAGCATAAAGAACATACACTGAAGGAGGAATTGCATATGAGTTTTGTAGATCGGGTGGTACCTGAATTAAGAGATGCATTGACCCAGTTTCCGGGCTTTAATTTGAAGGGGGGATTGCAGGTTAGCCGGGCGATGCTCGTGAACCCACCAATTGTGAAATCGAACGACGTACGCACCACAAATCGAATTATTGCTGGGGCAGCAGGAGACATGTTGGTCAAACTATATGAACCGTCTGAGCGTACTGGAGATAAGCTGCCGGCGATGCTGTGGATTCATGGAGGAGGTTATGTGCTGGGACATCCGGATATGGATGATGCGTTATGTGAGCGCTTTGTACAAGCGGCTCACTGTGTAGTCGTATCGGTTGATTATCGCCTGGCTCCTGAGCATCCTTATCCAGCTGCCCTTCATGACTGCTATGCAGGTCTGGTATGGATGACGGACGAAACAGAGTCGCTCGGTATTGATCTTAGCCGGGTCGCAATTGCGGGAGCAAGCGGAGGTGGAGGACTGACTGCAGCACTTGCACAAATGGTCCGCGATAAAGGTGGGCCGAGCCTGATCTTCCAAATGCCGCTGTACCCGATGCTGGACGATCGGAATATTTCGGCTTCGAGCCACGAAATTACGGAACAAAATGCCACATGGAATCGGACGAATAACCTGGAGGCATGGAGTATGTACCTTGGAGGAGAGATGGAGGGATTGGGGGAGAACGAAGAACACAACATGCCTTCTTACGCTGTCCCAGCAAGAACTGAAAATCTGGCAGGGCTACCCCCAATGTATACGTGTATTGGCCAGCTTGATCTGTTTCGAGATGAAACTATTGAATATGTGACACGTCTTGCGGCAGCGGGAGTGGATGTCGAAATGCACCTGTATCCCGGTGCTTATCACTGCTTCGAAGTATTTGTGCCTGATGCGGAAGTTAGTCAGCGGGCTTGTCAGGATTATATCCGTGCCATGGCTAGAGCACTTAATCCTTCATGGGAGCAATAAATGTCTCCGGTGTTGCCCATAAAAATTGATGTTCTTTTCATCTTCATTTCAGATTCCGTTAAGGTAACAGGGGTAAGATAAGTCTTGTAAACCCCTTCTCGTGTTAAATAGATGTGTGACTAGCCCCGTCGGATCGTCCGGCGGGGTACTTTTTTTCTTCATTTCATCGGTTGATGGTATGATAGATAAATACATAAATGCTAGTAACGGAGGGATGGTTCGTGGACCCCAGCCTGCATCCGCTGTTCAGACCCATTCAGATGAATGGGTCAGATCGGAACACGTATTATATTGAACAAATACCTTCTATTTCCCTAATGGCTCATGTAGCCTGTTATTGGGAATCCGGTTCTATTCCGCACACAGGAGAGCGAGATCAGGAACCTATATCAGTGCCCGCTCGGGTATTACCGGATGGCTGCACGGACATGCTGATTACATACGACTCGGTCCGTTCGGCTCATTCCTATGCATACTGTGGCAATTATACGCATCCATTTGCTGTGTCCGAGGCATCCGATGTAAGTCCTTCCGCAGATTACACATTTGGCGTACGTTTTTTTCCGGGTGGGGCGTACGTCTTTCATGGTTTGCCATTGGAAGGATTTACGGACATGCGAATTCCGCTTGAGGAATGTTGGCCAGTCAGGTTAAGTGAGCTTCAGGAGCGGATAGCTGGAACAAGAACCTTTGAAGAACGGGTACAGGTTATGAATGCCTATCTGAGTCCACTATCCGTGCAAACCAATACATACGAGAATGATTTGATGAAAAACGCGCTGCATCGCATCTTTATCGATGGGGGACGTATGAGCGTCAGTGAGCTGGCAATGCGAGAAGTTGTCAGTGAACGCCAGCTGCATCGGAAGTTTGCAGAATGGATCGGAATCAGTCCGAAGCGATTCAGTGAGGTGGTTCGTTTTCATCGTGTCCTGGGCAGTATTCATCAGGGGCATACGGCGGATGGGGTAGCGCTGGCCCTGAATCATGGTTTTTTTGACCAAGCCCACTTGATTCGTCAATTCCGCAAGTTTTATGGGGAAACCCCGCTGACCGCTGCCAAGGAACATCAACAAAGGTTGTCCGATTTGTACAATAAGTCGGTTGCCCCTTCAGATATACTGAGATCGTGAGAATAATAGTAAAGGAGATATCATATATGAATGGAACATTGCAAATTCGGGATCATCTGCTCAATGAATTGGAGACAGGAGTACGTACGGGGGCGAGTCTGATCCGCCTAATCCGTCCAGAGGATTGGGCATACCGCCCGCAGGACAATATGCGTTCACTGGTGGAACTGGTCCATCATTTTATTCAGATCACAGCATCGGACCTTGCCATTATGCAGGAGAAGAGCGAAGCTGAGGTTGGTGTGGTAGAGAATAGCCTGTCAGGGATCGAGGATATTGAAAAACTGGAGGCGATACTTTGGGGCAATTTAGAAGCCTACAAAGCTTATATTGTATCGCTGAGCGAAGAAGATCTGTTGAACCGCTCAACCAAAGCCTTCTATATGGAGCACGGTCATTTGCAGGCTCAATGGCAGATTGAAACGCTAACTCACGTATTCCATCACCGTTCACAGTTGTATAATTACCTCAAACAGCAGGGGCATGAGTTGAACTTTTTCATGCTGTATGCTTAAAAATCTTAGAATATGAGTTTTGTGTAATTAGCTCCGCCTAATGACTGGCGGGGCTTTTTTTTTTGTGTCTAGTATTCTAGCGTCTCTATTAAAATGGACGTTATCACACGGTCATTTTACCGTTACATTAATAGATTCCAAACATAGAATACTGTATCAAAGCAAAAGGAGGTGATTTCCATGGCCATCCTTTTACCGCAACAATTTTATGCCTTAGATGCAAGCGTGGGTAAATCGTATTATGAAAACCTCGCTGGAGGCACGAATGCCAGCATCACGGTGAACAATTTTGGTACTGCCCCGGTAGATCTGGTTGTGACTCGTGTTAACGCTTCAGTGATCACGTATATGATCCCAGCTGGCAACAGCCTTACGTTGTCTGTTGATTTGCTGCTCGTAGCTGCTTTGTTGACTACTCCGTCAGGTGCTTCAACAGGCACAATTCAAATCGCAACATCTGATTTCTAATGAATGTAGCGTGCTTTGTGAACCTCTGTCGGACATGTTGTCGGCAGAGGTTTTTCTTTTTATTTATGGATGCATCATATCGATTCAATCAAGAAACAGCCTCAGAAATTGTATGTGCGACCCCAGTGATATAATAGGTTTAGATCAAATTTTTGTTTACATAGGTTACTATTCAAGTAATTTATATTAGGAACATCGTGAAGACTAATGTTGTGAAACAGGAGGTTATTGGACGATGAAAAGACCAACGTTTCTTGAAACCGAGCGGCTTGTTTTCTCGACATGGAATGAAGAAGACCGTGCTCTGGCTTCCGCTCTATGGGGAGATCATGAGGTATCGAAGTGGATTAGCAGCAAAGGATTTCTGAGCGAGGATGAAGTGGAAGCGAGATTGACTCAGGAATTAAAAAGGCAAGAAGATGTGGGAGTGCAATACTGGCTGTTTGTTGGTTGCTGTGGCTTGCGCCCGTATTCTCCGGAAGAAGAGATATATGAACTGGGATTTCATCTAACCCGGGATCATTGGGGCAAGGGCTACGCCATGGAGGCGGCACGGGCGGTGATTGACTATGCATTTGGCGAACTGAAGGCTAAAGCGTTGTTTGCCGGGCATCATCCGGATAATGAAGTGTCACGTCACATGCTGTCCAAGCTGGGCTTTGAGTATGTACGGGATGAGCGTTATGAACCGACAGGACTGATGCGCCCGTCCTATTTGCTGAAAAAGGAATAAATATGTTCCAAAATGCAGCACAACGTCTTTAAATATATAGCATAAATGGATGGATAGCAGCGGTGACCGTCATTTTTTGGTAAAGGGGTTTTCATCGTTTTTTTATTTCATTTTCAGCTTCTATTAAGGTAGCAGAGGTAAGATAATTCTTGTAAACCCCTTCTCGTGTTAGATAGATGTGTGACTGACCTCGCCGGACGCCGGTGAGGTATTTTTTTGCTTATTTTTATAAATATACACAAAACAAACATAAACAAAATAAATGAAGTGTTTTTATCTGTGAATCATTGACTTATAAAGATAAACAAAGGTATAATGAATGTGAAAAAAGGAACTTACTATGTACGTGATGGGCATTCTATTTTTTATCATGAGGAGAGAATGATGATGAACGTGACCCTTACCAATGAAACAACGCAGGCTGCAGGCTTCCATATCCCATTTGTTCGTGAGATGGCGGAGATTACTCAACATATGTGGAAAAACGGGTGGGATGAACGCAATGGTGGCAATGTCAGCTACCTGCTGGGGGAAGAGGAAGTTGCCCAATATATCGATATCAACCATGTGATCCGCAAGATCAAACCAGCATTTTCGATGCATGAGCTGGCAGGCAAGTATTTTATTGTGACTGCTTCGGGCAAATATTTCAAAAATGTACTGGCTGATCCGGAGAGCAATCTGGGGTTGCTACGAGTATCGAATGATGGACAGGAGCTGGAAGTGCTGTGGGGGCTAAAGTCGGGAGCGAACCCAACGAGTGAATTGCCTACGCATTTTATGAGTCATATCGAACGTCTGAAAGTCGACTCGAAACACCGGGTTGTGATGCACAACCATGCGACCAATGTGCTGGCGATGACCTTTATCCATGAGTTGGATGAAATGAAATTTACAAAGACGCTGTGGCAGATGTGTACGGAATGCGTTGTCGTATTTCCTGACGGTGTTGGTATTATTCCGTGGATGGTGCCTGGATCGAATGAAATTGGACGGGAAACGGCTGAGAAAATGAAGGAATACCATGCGGTCATTTGGCCGCAGCATGGGATTTTTGGAACAGGTACAACGATTGATGAAGCCTTTGGCCTCATTGAGACTATTGAGAAAGCGGCTCAGGTGTATATGCAGGTTGCAGGTCATGAGATCAGACAGAGAATTACGGATGAGCAGCTAGCTACATTGGCCCAAGCTTTCGGTGTCACTCCACGTCCTGGTATATTGGGCATAGAAGTTTGATGGATCGAAATCGTATAAAAGAAAGAGCTACAACACAGCCTAATATGAATGGTCTTTGGTTTATTAAACCGAAGGCCATTTCCTTTTTTTCGGCGAACAAACGCCATTTTGGTTCAAAAACGTTCAAAAAACTGATAAAGCGCGGCTTTGTTATCGATTATTGAATCGTAGAATGCATTATCACACGCTGGCGAAATTCGGGTGAAATGACGTATTGTCAATGGCTCAGCGATTTTGCATAATAACAATGCTTCCACAGATGAAAGACGGAAGGAAGTTATGATCATGCTTGGCAAAATGAAGAGAATCTTAATAGGCAAGCCAATGAAATCGGCTGAATTGGATGCAGAAAAATTGGGGAAATGGAAGGCACTTGCCATCCTGTCCTCCGATGCACTATCGTCCGTTGCCTACGGTACGGAGCAGATCTTACTGGTGCTCGTTGCGGCCGGATTCGCCGCCTTGTGGTACTCTGTTCCAATCTCCATCGCCGTGTTGGGATTACTCGTCATTTTAATTTTTTCCTACCGCCAGACGATTTTTGCTTATCCAACAGGAGGCGGCGCGTATATCGTAGCCAAGGATAATCTCGGCACGGCTCCGAGCTTGATTGCCGGAGGATCTTTGCTGGTCGATTATATTCTGACTGTTGCGGTAAGTTCGTCCGCAGGGACCGATGCGATTACATCTGCCTTTCCAATGCTTCATGATTACAGCATCGTCATTGCACTGATCATGATTGTATTTCTGACTATTATGAATTTGCGAGGGGTGACGGAATCAGCTTCCGTATTGGCGATCCCCATATATCTGTTTATCTTTTCGATTGCGATTCTGATTATCTCCGGAGGTATCAAATTTCTGGCTGGTGGCATGGAAGCTGCGGCCCCAGAATTCGGAACGAGTATGTCTCATGTGAGTCTGTTTCTGCTGCTGAAGGCATTCAGCTCGGGTTGTTCGGCCTTGACCGGGGTTGAGGCGGTGAGTAACGCCATTCCGAACTTCAAGCAGCCTGCGGAGAAAAATGCAGCAGGAACCTTGATGCTTATGGGATGTATTCTGGGAGCCATGTTTATCGGGATAACGTTACTTGCTTATGGTTACGGGGTGAAGCCTGATCCGAAAGCCACAGTCATTTCCCAGATCGCCGAAGCGACATTTGGCAGGGGTACGATGTATTTTATTATTCAGGGTGTAACGGCCTTGATTCTGTTCCTGGCAGCGAATACGGCTTATTCTGCTTTCCCGCTGCTGTCCTTCATGATGGCAAAGGATAAATATATGCCACATATGTTTATGGTTAGAGGAGACCGCCTTGGCTTCTCGAACGGTATTATTTTTCTCAGTGTGATGTCTGCCTTGCTGGTTGTTGGATTCAAAGGAAATACGGAAAGCTTGATTCCGCTCTACGCGGTGGGCGTGTTCATTCCATTCACCCTGTCGCAGCTGGGCATGATGATTCGTTGGATCAAAGTCAAACCATCCGGATGGGGTGTGAAGCTGCTCGTCAATACGATTGGTATGCTGACCACACTGTCGATTACATTGATTTTTATATTCACCAAGTTCACACAAACATGGGTTATCTTTATTTTCCTGCCACTCGTCGTTTATGTGTTCATGCGCATTCACCGTCATTACTGTAACATCGCGGATGAATTGAGGATTGATATCAAGCTGGAGAAACCGGTGAGAAAGGGCAATACCATCGTCATTCCGGTGGCTGGCATTACAAGGGTGGTCATGAATACAATCTCTTACGCCCAGACGATGTCAGATCACGTGGTTGCCTTGTATATCGGGTTCGATGATGAAGCCATTCGCAAGATGGAGCAGAAGTGGGAAGAATGGAACCCTGGCGTTCGCCTGGTTGTCATTAAATCAAGATACCGCAGTATTATGGGACCGCTCAAGAAGTTCATTGATACCGTGGAATGGAAAACGGCCGAGACGGACCATATCACGATTCTAATTCCACAGTTCATCACCAAGCATTGGTGGCAAAATGTACTACACAACCAGACCAGCTTCATGATCCGCGCTTATTTGATCAATTACAAAGACGTGATTGTCACGACTGTGCCGTATCATCTCAATCGTTAAAAGGCTTCGTCTACACTGGCCAATGGCATGAAAAGAGTATGTTATATGCTTATATGCTATCCATTTTCTTTGGGATTCTCTACCGGAAATTTTGCGTTAACATTAAATATCCAGTTTTCTGTTAAATTGATTGAGTTGATATCTAATCGTTGTTCATCTTCCCTTAACACATAAAGCCGCACGAACGTTCCCGAATCAAGGGAGTTCTTGCGGTTTTTTTGCTGTTTGCTGAGCTTGTCATGAAGTCTATTTAACATCCCTTGTTTGGTAAAGTCGCTTGTCCACGATTAACGCTGCGTTGATTCAGAACGGATGCTGCTGTGACAGTTGGCTTTTACACTAGATAATGTGGGTGATGAAGTTCACACACCGAATGCGTAGATCAAGGGGGAAGAAAATCCGATGAGTGAGCTTGACAACCGGATCGGCTTGCCTGCTGCCAGACGGCGCGTATGGGGTACAAGTCAGCGCCGGACAGCTTCGCTGCGTGTGCAGCGGATGCGGGAGAATATGCTGGCCTATGGTTTCCTGGCACCATCGCTGCTTTTATTTGCAGTGTTTCTGTTTTATCCGATGTTCAAGTCGGTGTACCTGAGTCTGCATTCCACTGACCCTACCGGACAGATTGCAGCTTATGTGGGACTGGACAATTTCAAGGCAGTATTCCAGTCCGGACTGTTCCTGCAAGGCATGAAAGTGACGTTGCTATTTGTCCTGTTTACCGTGCCAACCGGCATGCTGGCAGCTCTGATTCTAGCGGCATTAACACACAACCGTTTCAAGGGAATGCGTATATTCCAGTTTGTATTCTCTCTGCCCGTGGTATTGTCTGTCGGTTCATCGGCGGTCATCTGGAAGTTCCTGTTCCATCCGACCTTGGGCATGCTGAATTATTTATTGGGAAAAGTTGGAATCGATCCAATTCCCTGGCTGACCAGCCCGGATTGGGCCTTAATATCGATCTCCATTATGACGATTTGGATGAATCTCGGATTCAATTACATTATTCTATCCAGCGGATTACAGGGCATCCCGGATGAAATTTATGAGAGCGCGAAGATTGATGGCGCAGGTCCTTTACTTACTTTTCGCAAAATCTCGATGCCACTGCTGTCGCCAACCCTGTTTTTCGTCACAGTTGTATCGATCATTGGTGCGTTCCAATCATTTGGTCAAATCAACATTCTAACCCGTGGTGGCCCGATGGACAGCACCAATGTATTCGTATATTCCATCTATCAGGAAGCCTTTGTTAATTTCCGCTTTGGGACGGGCAGTGCGCAGGCGCTTATCCTGTTCGCGGTCATTATGCTGCTGACCCTGATTCAGTTCAAATGGGTGGAAAGGAAAGTGCATTACCAATGAGGACACCATGGACCAAAACATTGCTGTATGTGTTGCTTACAATCTGTGCGGCACTTGTACTGTATCCGGTGCTGTACACCTTTTTCATGGCGGTCATGACGCCGGAGGATGCCAGTGCGTATCCGCCTCATATCATCCCGCAATCGATAGACCTGTCCAATTTCACGGAAGTATTCGATATCGTTCCGATTGGTTCGTTTATCGGCAATACATTCCTGGTGGCAGGACTGACGATGCTTGGTCAGCTTGTTACAGCGAGTATGGCGGCCTATGCATTCGCGAAAATGGAGTTTAAAGGCAAGAACGTCATCTTTAGCATGTTTGTGGCGACGATGATGATTCCTTGGGAAGTCACCATGATCCCGAACTATCTGACGGTGCGCAGTTGGGGCTGGCTCGATACGTATCAGGGACTGACCATTCCGTTCCTGGCAACAGCGTTCGGTACATTCCTGCTGAGACAATTCTTCATGCAGCTGCCCAAGGAACTGTTTGAAGCAGCGAAGATCGATGGCTGTGGGCATATCCGGTATTTTGTGTCCCATGTCCTGCCATTGTCTCGCCCGGCACTTGGAACATTGGCAATCTATTCGTTCCTGAGCATGTACAACTCCTATCTGTGGCCACTGCTTGTTACAAATACTCCAGAGATGAGGACGGTACAGATCGGGATCTCGATGCTGGAGTTCCAGGAATCCACAGCATGGAATCTGGTGTTTGCCGGCACAGCGCTTGTTATTTTACCGTCGCTGCTGCTTCTGGTCTTCGGTTTGAAACAGCTTGTCCGCGGTATGGCCGCAGGCGCGCTGAAGGGTTGATTAAGTTAAGAGTGTATGGATTTAACGGGTTAGTGGTTTGGATACCCAGGAGCGAATAAACAAGGCCTCACTCTTGAAATAAGTTCTTTAAAGGCTGCAAAAGCAGTGGAGGGGACGAAATCGATTCTGTAGAAGCGAAGCGTTCGCCTTTATCACCGGATTTTCTCCTTTGAGGGAGATGAAAAAAATCCGGTGATAACAGCGATCGAAAGAACGATTCGTAACCATAACGGCCACCTTGCAGAAATTAAAGCACTTATTGTGACGTGAGCCCCAAAAAAAGGAGAGCGATTATGATCGGGTTTCGTTTGAAAAAAAGAGGAACATTTGCATTGATGTTGGCTGCACTTATGCTGGTATTGTCCGCTTGTGGCGGAAAAACCGAAACAACAAGCACAACGGGCGGAGCGCAGGCAGATGCTGCAGCTGCTGAACCGGTACAACTGACGTGGTGGCATTCGATGTCGGGTGCAGGGGAGAAAGCCATTAATCAACTCGCTTCCGATTTCAACGCAAGTCACCCGGACATTCAGGTGAAGGCAATCTATCAAGGGAAATATGATGAGAGCCTGAACAAACTCAAAGCTTCCATGGGTTCGGACAGTGGTCCGGATATTATCCAAGTGTACGAGATCGGCAGCAAGTTTATGATCGATTCGGGCATGATTACGCCGGTACAGCAATTTATCGATAAAGATAAGTTCGATCTGTCCCAATTGGAGCCCAATATCATCCGTTATTACACCATCGATGGCAAATTAAATGCGATGCCGTTCAACACATCGAACCCGATTCTGTATTACAACAAAGATATGTTCAAAGCTGCTGGTCTGGACCCGGAGAACCCGCCTAAGACATATGAAGAGTTTGAGCAAGCAGCTAAAGCACTGGCGAAAGACGGTAAACCAGGTGCATCCATGGCCATCTATGGCTGGTTTATGGAACAGTTCTTTGCGAACCAGAATGCAGATTATGTAAACAATGGTAACGGAAGAACCGGTGCAGCGACTGAATCCATGCTGAACTCCGAAGCTGGTGTGAAGACTTTGACATGGTGGAAAAAGATGATGGACGAGAAAACCGTCTCTAATCTGGGACGCAGCACTGACGATACGACCGCTGCGTTTACCGCACAGCAAATCGGTATGACGCTGGATTCCACCGCTGGATTGCGCAAAATTGTAGAGGGTGCTGGTGGCAAGTTTGAGCTGGGAACAGGCTTCCTGCCACGTCCAGCAGATGCCAAAGAAGGCGGCGTCGTTGTTGGTGGCGCAAGCTTGTATATCATGAACAACAAATCCGAAGCTCAACAGCAAGCCGCTTGGGAGTTTATCAAGTACCTGGCTACACCTAAGGTACAAGCCAACTGGAGTGTTGCGACAGGATACTTCCCTATTACGACAGCAGCCTACGATGAGCAAGTATTAAAGGATAATATGGCGAAGTACCCGCAATTCCAGACAGCAGTCGACCAATTGCACGCTTCCGCTGATTCGACAGCAACATCCGGGGCTGTAATGGGTGTATTCCCCGAAGCCCGTCAAATTGTCGAAGGAGCGATCGAGACAGTTCTGAATGGACAAGGTACACCGCAAGACGTATTGGATGCAGCAGCGAAGCAAATTACAGACAAGATTGGGCAGTATAACAGCACGGTGAAGAAGTAACTTATTTCTTGAAATAGGACAAACTTTAGGCTGGATATAGCAAAGTTGAAATGTATGGCTTAACTTAGGATTTCATAACGAGTGAGACGTATGCGATGGTCAACCCTGACTGTCGCATCGTTTTGCTGTGAAAATATCTTGAACAAAATTGCTTTAAGGCGAATTGGCTATAGGGATATCTAGCAATATATGTCGAATACAGAGATCCACATCTTTATTATGTCAGTTTAAGTTACTCAATATAGGTTTTTATACACAGAAATTCACTATAAAAGTAATAAATCTGACATATAAAAGCTGTGAAGTAGTACTTTTTTACCTATTTTTATTTTTTTTCATCAATTTTGTGATGTTTGTGTTCTATTTTATATCATTTAAAAAGAATATTGTTTACACGTAATAGAAGTTCAGTTATCTTATATTTGAACTAATGTACAAGCTTCATGAACAAATGATTATGAATTTAAAACATGGAGGTAGGTAAAAGATGCATGTTCTGCAAATGAAGAGGTGGCTCAGGTTGTTCCTGGCCATGGTCCTGCTCATCACGGGTGCCATTCCAGCCGGATTGTTCAGCAGTAAGGCAGCCGCGGCGGATGAGCCGTTAACGGTTGCTCAGGCGATAGCTCGCAACAATGATGGACTACCGGGGACAGTAGAAGGATACGTTATCGGGTACTTTAACAATAATTCTAAAAACCAACTTCAAACCGAAGCTCCGTTTAGTGGAGGAAGTAATTTCGGACTTGCCGATACTCCAGGGGAAAGGGATTTAAGCAAGATTATGTCTGTTCAAATTCCCAGTGATACCTCCGTACGTGACATATTTGGATTAAATAAAAATCCCGAGCTGTTTGGTAAAAAAGTCAGGATAACCAATGGAACGTTAGCTTCCTATCTTTCTCTTCCTGGCCTCAAATACATTGACTCCTCTTCAACAACCTTCCAACTGATCGATGAGACTCCAGTAACTAAAGTGGCAAACGTCACAGCTAATCCTACTTCCGGCGCTGTTCCAACAGGGACCCAGGTGGCCTTGGAAACAACCACAGTCGGTGCAACTGTATACTACAAACAGAATACGGATGTTGATTATCTTCCCTACACCGTGCCCATCACGGTAAATGATGCAACTCACATTGAAACCTACGCAGCCAAAGAGGGGATCGACAATAGTGATGTTATCAGTTTTGACTACACCATCATCGACAACAGCCCTATTTCCATCTCTGATGCAAGAAAAGCAATTGAAAATACGACCGTTACCGTTCAAGGCATTGTAACTTACAGCGAATTATCCGGAAGTGTATCCAATCTGTATATTCAGGCTAACGATGCCGGGATCGTTGTGCGCGGTAATGCTTCTGGTGTGGAAGTGGGAGACCGAATTGAAGTCTGCGGCCCAATTACGATCTACAACGGCCTTATCCAGGTTGAAGCAAGCAAATCGGGATTTCAGGGTGGATATATTCGGACTGTCGAAAAGTCACAGGATCTACCTTCACCTGTACCACTCAATTCTTCCCATTTTGCTTCTGGCGCGGGGGGGAGTAAGGGTTCTGGAGGGCAGTATGAAGGGATGCTTGTCGAAGTAAACAATATTCAAGTGACAAAAAGCAACACGCCCACTTACACGGCGACAGATGAACATGGCGGTGAAATGCTGATTTATGCCAAAAACAGCCCGTCTGCTCTCTCCGTTGGCAAATCTTATCATAAAGTGACAGGAGTCTTGACGTACCATTCCACTTACGGTCTGGAGTTGATTCCTCGAACGGCGTCGGATATTCTGGAGGATTTGCTCTCCGTAACAGCGAGCACACCTTCCGGTGGTATTGTAAAAGGAACGGAAGTTACGTTGTCTTCCCCTTATGTAGGTGCCCAAATTTTCTATACACTGGACGGTTCTGAACCAACTGTGAATTCAACGGAATACACACAGCCTATTACGATTAATCAAGATCAAATCATTAAAGCTGTTGCCACTGCTGATAGCAGAGTAAGCACCATTTTTTCTTTTGAGTATACTGCGGTGGATCGACTTGATGGTGTACGTATTCACGAAATTCAGGAGGCAGGCCATTATTCCATCTATGATGGATTGAATGTACAGAATGTAGATGGGATTGTTACATCTCTAGTTAACGCAGATTCATTCTATATGCAATCCATTCCTGGTCAGGAAGATGGAGATCCGGCAACTTCTGAGGGGATTTTAATCTATAAGAAAGATCATGGAATGAAAGTCAAGGACCAGGTAAAGGTTGCCGGCAAGGTGAAAGAGTATGCAGCAAGCGCAACAGACTTGCCAACCACTGAAATTGTAGCTTCTGAGATTAGGTTGGAACAACCCAATGTTGAATTGCCACAACCCGTAATCATTGGAAAAGGTGGTCGCGTAATACCGAATGTCATTGATTCGGATGGATTGAGCGAATTCAACCCGGACGTGGATGCCATTGATTTCTATGAAAGTCTGGAAGGCATGCGTATTCAGTTAGATAATGCTACTATTCTTGGACCTTATTCCTACAATCCTGGATTAGCAGTGACGGTAGACAACGAACTTAATAATCCATTGCAGACCCCGGCAGGAGGACTAATCTTACGTAGAGATGGAGCTGGAGAGTTTGAAAGTTCTCTAAATCCTCAACGCTTATTCATTAATAAAAAACCTTCTCAAGCTGTGACCACGGGTGATAAATTTGCAGGCCCAATTAATGGTGTGATTTCTTATTCGAGTGGTAATTATAAGGTCACCTTGGAAGGCGATTTACCTCCGATCACATCCAGTGGTTTGAAACAGGCAACAACCTCAATTGAATCACAACAAGACAAGTTGACTATTGCTACATTCAACGTAGAGAACTTCAGTAAAAAAGATGCAGCACGTGGAAACAAAATCGGTAAAATTATCGTTAACAATCTAAAAAGCCCTGATATTATAGGGATCATGGAAGTTCAGGATAACGACGGCGCAACAGATAGCGGAAACACAGTTGCGAGTGAGAGCTTCAAAACGCTTCTGGATGCAATTAAAAGCAATAATGGACCAAGTTATCAGTATACCGATATTGCACCGCTAAATAACATGGATGGTGGAGCAACCGGAGGCAACATTCGTGTAGGGTTCCTGTACAATCCGAATCGAGTATCCTTAAAAGCAGGTACCAAGGGTGAGGCAAAAACAGCACTGTCCCTTGATGCAAGTGGAAACCTGTCGCTGAATCCAGGGCGAATTAAACCGGATAATGTTGCATTTGAAGCGTCAAGAAAACCGCTTGCTGCGGAATTTGAATTTAACGGTGAACGTGTGGTCGTTATCGCTAACCATTTCAATTCCAAGGGTGGAGATTTAGCCCCATTTGGTAATGTCCAGCCTGCAACCCGCAGCAGTGAAGTGCGGCGTGCGCAGCAAGCAACGATTGTCAATGATTTTGTAACTGAATTAATTAACAAAGACCCTGACGTAAATGTCGCTGTACTTGGAGACTTCAATGACTTCCAGTTCTCCAAGACGCTGAACATTGTTGCAGGAGACAAGCTGGACAATCTGGTAAACAAACTGCCAGAGAACAAGCGATACTCCTTCATCTATGACGGAAACTCTCAGACACTGGATCACATTCTGGTGAGCAAAAATCTGTCCGAAACAGCGGCTATCGAAGCGGTTCATGTGAATGCTGACTTCGAAGATTCCCATGGTCGGGTCAGTGACCATGATCCGTTGCTCGCGCAGCTGAGCATTGGAAGCACGGCAGAAGAGGGCGACTTCAACCTGCGTGTATTGCATACCAATGATACGCACGCGCATTTGGATAACATCCCGCGCCGCGTAACAGCTATTAAAGAAACACGCAATGATAACACCCTGGTGCTGGATGCAGGGGACGTATTCTCGGGTACATTGTACTTTAACCTCTTTAACGGTCTGGCGGATCTCGAATTCATGAACATGATCGGATACGATGCGATGACCTTCGGAAACCATGAGTTTGATAAAGGCCCAAGCGTACTCAAGAAATTTATTGAAAAAGCGGAATTCCCATTTGTGAGTGCCAATATTGACTATACGAAGGATGCGAGTTTGGGTGGCTTGTACAACAGTACCATCGGAAATCCAGGTGAGAATTCCCAAATCTATCCGGCCATTATCACGGAAGTAAACGGCGAGAAAGTCGGAATCTTTGGTTTGACGACACCGGATACCGTATCCCTGTCATCACCGGGAGATGATCTGAAGTTTAAGGATTACAAAGCAAGTGCGCAGGCAACAGTGAACATGCTGCAAGATGAAGGTATTAACAAAATCATCGCGCTGACGCATCTGGGTTACTCGGAAGACCTGAAACTAGCAGAAGCGGTAGAAGGCATCGACATCGTAGTGGGTGGTCATTCACACACCATTCTGAACAAACCGGTGGTTGTAGATACGCACACCGATCCGACGCTGGTCGTACAGACGGGAGAATATGACGTTTCCCTGGGTCAACTGGATGTAACGTTCAACGAAGCAGGCGTACTGACAACATGGAACGGCAAATTGCTGAACCTGGATGCAAAGGATGCCTCTGGTGCATACGTCTACGCCAATGATCCGGAAGCAGCCAAGAAATTAGAAAGCTATGCGAAACCTCTGGCTGAGTTCAAAAAAGAAGTAATCGGTAAAACGAACGTATTCCTTGATGGAGAACGCGGCAGTGTGCGTAAGCAGGAAACCAATCTCGGTAACATGGTAGCAGACGGCATGCTAGAGAAAGTGAAATCTATTGTGAAGGAAAACAATGTTAAAGGATATGTCGCCATTCAAAATGGTGGAGGCATTCGGGAATCGTTCAAGGAGGGAGACATCACCCTGGAACAATTGCTGAAAATGATGCCAAATGGAAACAACCTGTCTGCGCTAAAAATGACAGGTAAGGAAATTACGGCTGCGCTGGAAAATGGCGTGAGTGGTGTAGAAACAGGCGAAGGGCGCT
Source organism: Paenibacillus marchantiae (assembly GCF_028771845.1). Lineage (NCBI taxonomy): Bacteria > Bacillati > Bacillota > Bacilli > Caryophanales > Paenibacillaceae > Paenibacillus > Paenibacillus marchantiae. The sequence goes on from NZ_CP118270.1 coordinate 2,626,172, forward strand.
TCCCGCAAGTTTCAGGCATACGTTTCTACTATGATTCCACGAAGCCGGGCGAGAAAGTCGACGCTATAACCAATACGGTGACCCAAGTCGGTCAACGCGTGCTCAAAGTACAGATTAAGAATGCCAATGGCACGTACACAGACATCGATCCAAACGCATACTACATCGTAGCGACGAACTCGTTTATGGCTAACGGTGGAGACTTCTATCGGTCCATGAGAGCGGCCAAGGATGACAACCGGTACTATGAACTGAATCTGGTCGATTATGAAGTCTTCCATGAACATCTGGACCGTGTAGGTACGGTAAATCAGACAACGGAAGGACGCAGTACCGATCTGAAGGGAGCTCCACTTCCGGGGGATGGCAACGGAAGCAATCCGGGCAGTGGTAATAGTGGTGGAGGTACAACGACACCAACCACACCTGTAACACCAACAGATCCAACAACTCCGACCACGCCTACAACACCTTCCGTTCCGGGGAATGGGAATGGTGGCGGTACTACACCAACCAATCCGGGTGTGATTTTGAAAGATATTGGTAATCACTGGGCAGCAGCTGCCATTGAGCAGGCCATTTCCCGGGGAATTGTGAATGGATATCAGGACGGTAATTTCCGTCCAAATGGACCGGCAACACGCGCCGAGTTCATTGTAATGCTGGCAAGAGCATTTGAACTCCCAGCCAGCAGCAAGGCGTTGACGTTTAAGGATGCTTCCAAAATTCCAGCATGGGCACAATCCTTTATTGCTCAAGCTGTAGAACAAGGGATCATTAGTGGCTATACAGATGAGACGTTCCGTGCATCCGGCAAAGTATCCCGTGTAGAGATGACGGTTATGTTCGTAAGAGCACTCGGACTTCCAGTTAAATCGAATGCCACACTAACCTTTGCAGATGCAAATAAAGTACCTGCATGGGCCGTACCTTATATCGCAGCTGCATATGATGCAGGACTGGTGAAAGGTACAGGCAAGAACATGTTTAATCCACTCGTTGAAGCAACTCGTGCTGAAGTTGTAACCCTGTTGATGTCAGCGAGTGAGTTTCAGGCGAAGTAATAAGACTAGTCAATCTTCCTATGAAAAGGAAGCCAATATTCTAATGAGAACAGCTTGCAGACCTTCATCTGCAAGCTGTTTTTTACTAATTAATGACTGTTCATTTTTACCAGAGGAAGGTATAGTAGACAGGATTATATTGAAGGAGTGTTGAAATGCAAGATCAACCGGTTTTAATCGCACTATTGGCTATTGCCGCAGGGATTTTCAGTTTGTTGGGTGGAATCAATAATTGGGATTGGTTTATGAAGAGTTTTAGAGCAGGTCTCTTTGTGAAAACCATTGGACGTCAGGGTGCAAGAGTGGTGTATGGGATTTTTGGTATTGTGCTGATTACCATTGGCGTATTATTGTTGCTGATTGGGTAAGCGTAGAAAAAGAAAAGAAATTTGTATAGTCAGAGTACATAATTCAGTTTCACAGCTTTGAACACCTGATAGCTTTAACCCATTAGCTTACCTAATCAATTAAAAGTTACACTAAAAAAGACCACCGAAAAAATTCCGGTGGTCTTTTTGCCAAATTCAGGTTTATCCATCTCAATCTGGTTTAATTATCTTTTAAATCTTCAATGGAATTGATGTCCATATAGGTTGGTACAACCAGACCTGTTTTGGCACCGTCCATATTTGGACCGAGATCATCAATCTGATCCTTGTATTTGTTGAAATAATCTGCAGAGGTGAGCGGCAACCATGCAGCTGGAGTTGCATCTACATCACCATTGGCAATGCCGGTCCACATTGGACCGATTTCCACTTGAAGAGAGGTTACTTTGTAACCCAGTTTTTCTTTCAGGATGTACTCCAGCAAGTTCGTACTTGCAATCTCGGAGTCCCAGGCTACGTAACTTAGTTTAATGGAATCTCCATTCACCGGAGTCAGACCTTTGGTCCATTCAGCCACTTTGTCGCTATGCTTCTCTGCAAAAGCTGCTGCGGCTTTTTGGGGATCTTCTCCGTTTTGAATGGCGACCATGATTTCACCCATATCCTCAGGTGTCCAGGAGAAGCGATCCAGGAATTCATAAGCGACAGGTTTGTCTTCCTTTAACCCTTTACGGGCAATGGTATGAATTTGTTCTGCTTCACCGTAGACGCCTTCCGGATCGTCCAGGTATTTCAGGTCATATGCATTGAACATCCAATGCGGTGTCCAACCGGTAACGATAACCGGTTCCTTATTCTTAACCGCTTTATCCAGCGTAGCTGTCATTGCGGCTCCTGAACCTTCAACCAGTTTCCAGTCAGACAAACCGTATTTCTCAATGGCACTCGCTGTGGATTTCATAATTCCGGCACCTGGATCGATACCGATAATTTGATGATTCACTTCATTTCCCACATTGGCATTCGCCGATGGAGTGGAGGAAGAAGCACCTGTTTCCAAATCTGCAATCGAATTAACGTCTGTCATGTATGCAGGAACAACGAGCCCTGTGCGTACACCGGTCATGTTGGCTCCCAGATCATCCACCTGGTCTTTGTAACGTTCCCAGTAGTCAGCGTGAGTCAATGGCAGCCAAGCTGCTGGAGAGGCATCTACGTCGCCTGAGGCGACACCCGTCCACATAGGTCCAGCTTCAACTTGCAGGGCGTTAACTTTATAGCCAAGTTTGCCTTCCATGACATATTTCAACAGGTTAGTACTCGCAATCTCAGAATCCCAGGCTACATAGCTAAGTTTAAATGCATCACCGTTAACTGGCGTCAGACCTTTGGTCCATTCGTCAATCTGGTCTGCATGTTTCTCAGCGTAGTCTTTTGCGGCTTCTTCTGGAGATGTACCATTTTGGATGGCACTCATCATTTCGCCCATTTCATCTGATGTCCATTGGAAACGGGACAAGAATTCATAAGCAACTGGGTGATCTCCTTTTAATCCTTTACGTGCGATGGTGTGAATTTCTTCTGCATCACCGAAAGATTTCTCGGGATCATCCAGATATTTCAGATCATATTTGTTGAACATCCAGTGTGGAGTCCAGCCTGTAATAATGATCGGTTCTTCCGCTTTAAGGGCTTTGTCCAGTGTGGCAGTCATCGCTGCACCAGATCCTTCAATCAGGGTCCAGTCCGTCAAATGATAATCTTCAATGGCTTTGGCAGCGGATTTCATAATGCCTGCACCCGGATCAATACCAATGATCTGATATTTGACTTCTTTACCTACAGCATTCGCTGGAGTGTTGTTACCGCCGGCAGAAGTACTGTTGCCGCCAACAAAGTATTGTGAGAAACCAGCTACGAGCACAACAAATGTGGCTGCAGCAGTAATCCAGGCTTTTTGTTTCGCTGAGAAGCGTGAGCTTTTCTTACGGCCTGGCATAAACAGATTTTGAGTGAAACGGTCAAGTACGATCGCAAGAACCACGACAGCCAGACCTGCTTCAAAACCTTTACCAATCTGCAACTGTGTTACCGCACGATAGACTTCCGCACCGATACCCTGTGCACCGATCATGGAAGCAATAACAACCATGGACAGCGACAGCATGATGGTTTGGTTAATCCCTGACATTACGGTAGGCAATGCGAGTGGAAGCTGTACTTTGAACAACTTTTGCATGGACGTAGAACCAAAAGCATCCGCTGCTTCGACCAGTTCGCCAGATACCTGCTTAATTCCGAGGTGAGTCAGGCGAATCGTAGGTGGAATCGCGAATATAACGGACGCGATAACACCGGGAACCACACCAAGGCTGAAGAAGGTTACCGCTGGCAGCAAGTAGACAAATGCAGGCATGGTCTGCATAAAGTCAAGCAATGGTGTAATAATCCGGGCTGCAGTTTTGCTGTATGCGAGCCAGATACCGATGGGAACACCAAGCAGAATGGAGACTAATCCTGACGTAATAACGAGGCCCAAAGTATCCATCGATTGGGACCAATATCCGAGGTTATCTACGAGCAAGAAACCGATAACTGTAAACAGGGTCAGTGGTATTCGGCCAACAAGATATGCCAATACACCAAGTATTACAATAAACAGGAGCGGATGGGGGAGCATGAACAGCCCGGAGAAAAATCCGACAACCTCCTGAATAACAACAGAAATGACTTTAAATAATCCGGAGAGCGAGGTGCTCATCCAGTCAACAATCGCTTCAATCCACGATGCTAGTGGTATTTTGGGAATCATTCACAAGTTCCTCCTTTACTGCAACTTCACCGCTTAGTGCTCCAAGCAGGGCACCGCGGACGATAACACCTTGCAGACGGCCGGTTTCGCCAACAACAGCGAGCGGCACATGGGCTGAACTTACAATTTCGAACAATTCATGAATCAGGGTTTCAGGCGCTACAGTCGGCCCATCCGTAATCAGAATATCGTTCAACACTTTGTTTTCGCGCATCGCGCGGGTTGCATCTTCTGCTGTTATAACACCAAGCAGCTTCTTCGAACGGTCAATGACAAACAGGTTGGAAATACCACGTTCGCGCATTAATTCGAGGGCAACACGAGGACCACGGTCAAGCGTAATCGTTTCAGGACGTCGCATAACATGAGATGCGGTAAGGACCTTGGACAAGTCCACGTCTTCGACGAAGCGGGCCACATATGAGTTGGCCGGTTGAATCATGATTTCTTCCGGAGTACCGATCTGCACGACTGCGCCGTCTTTCATGAGGGCAATACGATCGCCGATGCGCAGCGCTTCGTCCAAGTCATGGGTAATGAAAATAATGGTCTTTTTCATTTTATCCTGAAGCTCAATCAGCTCATCCTGCATATCACGACGGATCAGTGGATCAAGTGCACTGAATGCTTCATCCATTAACAGGACTTCCGGGTCATTCGCCAGCGCACGGGCCAAACCTACACGTTGCTGCATCCCGCCACTTAGCTCATCCGGCATTTTGTCTTCCCAGCCTTTAAGGCCAACCAGTTCAAGCGACGTTTTTGCTTTTTCTCGACGTTCATCTTTATCTACTTTTTGAACTTCGAGACCATACTCCACATTATCAAGAACGGTACGGTGCGGGAATAACGCAAACTTCTGGAATACCATGCTGATCGTTTTCCGACGCACTTCGCGCAATTGTTCTTTGTTCATCTTACGTAGATCTTTACCATGGACAAGAATCTCTCCCGATGTAGGTTCAATCAGACGATTGAACATTCGAACAAGTGTAGACTTACCACTTCCGGACAGTCCCATGATGACGAAAATTTCACCTTCCTGAATTTCCATGTTGACCCGGTTGACACCAACCGTTATCTGTTTTTCTTTGGCCAACTTTTCTTTGCCCCAACCTTGCTCCAGTAATTGTAGACCTTGCTCGGTTTGGGGTCCAAACAGTTTACTTACATTTTTTACTTCAAGTATGGTCATGTTTTCACCCCTTCTGATGTGTTGTGCACTTCGAACGGCTTTCAGCATCCACAAGCCCATACACTTGTGCGCCCAGCCACGAAATCCGGTAATCGTTGCTTCGCTTCCCGTCTTTCTGGGTAACGTTTTGTATTCTAACAATACTTAACCCGTATAGCAACCGAATAAACAGTACATAATGTTTGTACAGTAAAAACTGTACAAAGTTTTCCGTCCATATGCTCCGTCATTCTCCTTATTCTGGCTAATAAGACACCTTTACATTTGATATCGCTTTTTCTACAATAGAAAATGTGCTGAATCTAAGCAGTTTTTTTTGGTTAAAAGATAGTCGTAGGCGTTTGCAACTTGGTCAAGCTCCCATGAAATACATGGGGTAACCTAAAGCCTGTTGGCATATAGGATGTCCTGCCGGATACTTTCCCATGTAAGCCGGATCTTAAACAGTTGCAATTATTTTGCCGAGACTGGGAATGTTGAGAATGGAGGTTGCAAGCATGAGCTTGGACCATTTACAAGAGGAACAGCAGGCAACCGTTCTTAGGATCCGTAAACGCGTCATTGAAGCCATTGGGCGTAATATGGATCTCTACGGCGTTACGCTGTCCACGGGACACTTATATGGATTGCTTTTTTTTGCAGACAAACCTATGACCCTTGACGATATGGGCCGGGAAATGGAAATGAGCAAAACGAGCATGAGTACCGGCGTACGTACACTGCTGGATCTAAAAATGGTGAATAAAGTATGGAGCAAAGGCTCCCGGAAAGACCTATATGAAGTGGAGTATGACTGGCATCAGACGTTTACGGATTATTTTGTGATTAAATGGAGAAAAGCCGTGGAGAGTAACCTTCAGGTACTGCGCAAATCCGTTGATGAACTGAATCGTTTGATTGCTGATCTGGATGAACAAGCAGATGCTGAACTTCTTCACATTCTTAAGGAAGACAAGCATAAGGTGCTTCAAGCAGAGGCCTACTACAAATGGCTGGATCGCTTGATTGATACCATGGAAGATGAAGAAATATACAAACTGGTTCCGAAGGAAGAGATCAAGGAACATTAATAACAGCAAAAGCAAAGGGCCCTTTCCGAATTGGAGAGGGCTCTTTTGTCTTGGGGGGTTACGCACTTGTACATTTATAATGAAGAAAAACACATGCTTTACAATTGGCCGATTAATCCCACACGTGATAAGGTCACAAGCTGCTGAACGATCTGTTCCAGTTCGTCCATGATCTGATGGCGTCCGCTGGGGGTCCAGGATAGTACAGTCCAATCGGATATATCATGTACGTTACCTTTCAACACGGCTGGAGATCGATTCCAGGCTGTAGTTTGTTTCATACGCCGAAGCAGTTTCTCACTGGCAGGAGTATTGGAGACACGGTTCATGAACAGATGATCCGTATCCAGCATGGGGATGCTATCTGCCGCATACTCATCTGTCATTAAGTCTGTATATATGATCTGTGCAGGGTTCAGTCCAAGTTCACCGTAGATAAGGCGATTTAATGGATGCTCGATATTTTCCTGGAGCCGGATAGACTGATTCGTAACCTGCATAAGCATAATACGTTCTTGCCCGAAATGATGCTTCAAACGGAGTCCGATATCAAGGTTGCGAAGCTCAAGCTGTTTGAAATTCTGTAAGGCCTGCTGCTCCCGTCCGACCAGTTCAGCCAAGCGTACATGATTTTCTTTCCATTCATGGGCCTGATCCATGATAACCGTAGGTGCAATACTTTTGAGCTTATCGTAAAAGGGTTGATGATAAAAGTCGCCGATAATCAGGTCCGGCTTGGCCTGACGTAATTTCTCCAATTGTGTGGATAGCCGCTGCTGCTGCTCGACTTCATCAAGCTCCCGATCATGGAATCCGTCCATTGCAGCTACGGGAGACAATCCGAGCGAAGAGAGGTTCTCATGAAGTCCCATTCTGGACGCGGTAGCCACGCGAATTTGGTCTTTTTTCATATATAGGCTGGGTGCGATCCCCAAGGTTTGTTTGAATTTGCGGCTAAAATAATATTCATTGCCATAGCCAACAGATACGGCGACGTCTTTGATTACACATGTTTCCTGCTTGAGCTGTTTTTTGGCCTCGTCAATCCGTAAGCGATTCAGATAATCGGTAGGTGACATGCCCTTGGCTTTCTTGAAACTGCGAGAATAGGAGCTTGGCGTCAATCCGGCAATTTTGGCCAGTTGATCCATGCTGATACCTTCACTCATGAACCTTTTCATATACATAATGCTGCGTTCAAGCGCCGGATCGACCTTCTCATAATTTTCTTCAAGCCGGTTCTCCGAGAGATACTGCAAAAGCTCGTGCAGCTGGCTATGTATACTGATAAAGTGATCGGGGTGAACGCCGCGATAGGCTTCATACAATTGTTCAACTCGCGCTCTGGCTTGTTGGTCATGACGAACCATCAGTCTGCCTGTCTCCCAATCCAGCGGGAAACCAGAGGAGCAGGACATTTTCCATTGGCCACGCACTTGCTGCAAACATACCGTATCCATGCTAAGTATTATAAACTCCGTAACAGCCGAGCGTGCAGCCGCCTCAATCGTTGTTCCTGGCTTCAGAACATACAGTTGATTGGCTTCGGCGGTATAGACTGTATCGTTCAAGACCAGAACACCGTCTCCTTGTAAAATAAGACAGAGCATGGGCCGGGACACCGTCTTGCCTTGCACACGGAAATGCTCCCCGCGCCGTACACGGCACATGGAAGAGAGGAGCGGTAGAGATGAGGTTTCAGAAATGAAGGAAAGCTGTTCAGTCATACGGACCATCCTTTTGTCTTATTTTCTTAATGATAACAATTATCATTCTCATATGGAAGATGTTTTTGAAAAATAGTTTTGGACATGAAAAAAAGAGGATACCCAGAGCCGTGATGGCTTTAGAGTTATCCTCTATATTTGAAACTAGAATGTTGAGATAGCTATAAGTCTCTATAAGTCTATACCCACATGCGTGGGTTAGTTTGGCACGACCAACAGGATATCATCCAGGAAGACGTCGCTTAGCACCTTTTTGCCTGTGCCATTGGCTTGCACATGATACAGCCGATAGAGATCATTTGCGTTGATGTAGAACATGCCCGGAACATCGTCATGAAGCTGGAACGTTGACCATTCCTCTCCAGCAAGCTTGGTTACTTTGAGAGCTGTGCTCACGGAATAAAGACCATTTGTACCGGATAGATATGCAATAGTTGGTGTTCCGTTGGTCAACTGAGCAGTTACGAAAGTGACACTGTTCAAATTCAGGTTGGCAGATTTGGATACCTTGTTCCCGGCGATGGTTTTGGCATACGCCTTTTTGTCTGCATCCACAACGACAACCTTATCCGTACCCAGTGGATTGACCTCCCGGATGCTCTTACTATGAATCTGAAGTGTTTTGCCAGAAGTGGTTAATGCAAAGGCTTTGCCTGTTGAATAATCATAATCCTTGTTGCTATCCAGCTTGATGCCTTTGTTGTACACATACAGATTGTTGCCCCAGCCGCCAGCGTAAACAGCGTTCACATCCAGCTTTGCTTTGGGATTAACTGCTGTACCTTTGCCTGTATTGTAGTTTACCTTGTACATGATAATGGCGTTGGTAGAGTAGTACTGCTCGTATGGGTCAGTGTTCACCATCAATTGCAGTTCGTTTTTGGCCACGTTCATAAAATAACGACTCTCTACTGCACCAGCAGCAATTCGTTGCACTGCTCCGCTTCCATTGGATGCCTTAGAAACGATCCATGGGTTTCCATTAACGAGCCCGTTATAATATACACGGCCTTTCGTTACGGCGAGCAGCGGGAAATCTGTATCTGCTTTGTCTGCAATTTTGGTGGCAGCGGAAGCTTCGCTATTGCCATTTCCACGATAGATCGTTCCTTTGGAATCCATATAATAGATGAACCCGTTATCCGTAAAGTAGCTCAATACATCTGTCGCATACGTTTCAGCGGAATCACTAGAACCGTCATTGGGAACGCGAAGCAGCGTTGTGGAAGACTCGGAACGAGTGTAATAGAGATAGGTTCCAGCCGCAGACAGACCATCTCCTTCAAAATCAAGCAATACCTCTGTAGTTCCGCTTCCGTCACCGGATACTTTGTACAATACACCATCGGACTCATAATATACCGTAGTTTGGCTGAGGGAAGCTGCATTAGCATTGGCTCCGCCTCCAAGCACTGCTGCCGTGATCAGTGTGAACAGCAGCAAGGTGCAAACCGTGCGATGCATACGTGTAGACCATTTGTTCATAAATCAATCGTCACCCTTCTTTTTATGTATGTAAGTAACACATTATCACCTTACGTTATATCGGTAAACTATGGAAAATATGTTACACATCTCAGTCAGATAAAAACGACAGAAGATCAGATCTTCTGCCGTTATATTCAACCATATTCAGCCTAAATCTGACTTTCAGCCAGCTGTTGACGACTGTTCCACAAAGTAACCAGACGAAGCAAAATGAAACAGATGAGCAGAAGTACTGCTCCGACCAGGATTAACATGAGAGGACTGATAAGCAGCATGCCGCTCGCCTGACCGGCAATCAGCGCAAGCAATGGAAGAACGACCAGTCCTCCGAGTTGATAGGCCTCCTGAAATCCACGTACCTTCGCCGAGATCAGTACATTTAACAGAATGACCACAAGACTGCACGTTGGAACAACCCATAGAACCAGAATGATCCAGTTCAGATTGGGAAACATCCATGCCCCGAACATGGGGTACAACAGGATATTGGCAATGATTCCGTAGATAATGAAGGTAATCCAGGATAACAGCAGGGAAGGAATAAGGGCAGCTAACACCTTGCCTTTAAACAACGTATCCATACTCATCGGAGTGAACAGAAGACTTTCCAGAGTCTTGCGCTCCTTCTCGCCTGCAAAACTGTTGGCCGTCAGAATGCTGGATGCCATCACCGGAATGATGAGAAACAGGGGTGCGAACATGTACAAGGCCAGGTAATAGACAATACGATGGTTATCCGTAGGCATCGAAGCAAGCTGCGGAATTCGCCCGGCATGGGTTAGGTTATCCAGTGTATCAAGCAGGAAGCTCATATTGCCGAGGGAAGCAAGTTCCATCCTTGAGGCTGCCCAAATGAGTATCCCAGGCATGATGATCCCGATAACTAGCGGAACGATCAACATGGGCAACCAAAGCTGCACGCTGGCTGTGATAGCTCGAATATCTTTACGAACAAGTGCACGTATGGCTTGTCGGTTATTCATGATGATGTGCCTCCCTAATGGCAAAATAAATACTCTCCAGATCGCTGCCCGTAATCCGGGCCTGATAGACTTGTCCACGCTCACTCAATTGTCGCAGTAACAACGGAATATCTTCACGGGTTTGAAGCTGAAAAACGGCTTTGTTAGCGGAAACCATCTCCGGTGTACACCCTGTTACCGTCTGCCAGCCATTCGGCATGGTCGCTTCAACCTCAATCCGGGGTGAGGTCAGGTATCGGTTGACGATCTCCTGCTCCGTACCTTCCTCAACCTTACGCCCCTTTTCCATAAAAATATATCGATCACACACGGCCGATAGTTGGGATAACACATGAGACGATACGAGAATCGTCATATGTTCCTCTTGATTTAGCCGACGGATGATTCGGAGGACCATCTGAATCCCATCCGGGTCAAGCCCATTGGTTGGCTCATCCAGAAAGAGAATGGAGGGGCGGTGCAGCAGCACCCGCGCTAGACCTACGCGTTTTTTCATGCCTGTGCTGTAGGTACCTACTTTTCGATGTTGATATTCCTGCAATTCGAACAGATCCACAAGCTCATCAATCCGTGCTTTGGCATGTTGTACACCGAAAGCTTCAGCGAAAAAGATCAGGTTGTCACGCCCACTCATATTTTCATACAATCCACTCTGCTCGGTTAATGTGCCGCATAGGGCGAGTACGTTCTCCGTCTCACGGAAGGGATCGAGGCCGTTAATGCTCACTTGCCCACCCGAAGCGCCGAGAACGCCGTTCATGATGCGGATCAGGGTGGTTTTGCCCGAACCGTTAGGACCGATCAACCCGGTAACGCTGCCTTGTTCAACCGTGAAGCTGACATCGTTCAGTGCCTGATGCACTTTAAATTGCTTTGAAATGTTGCGAACTTCAATCATGCACATTCACCGTCCGATCTGAGTTTGGAGATTATACGTCCAGATGAGATATATCGTTCAAATGGAGGGCCGAAAAATAAAAATTATACGTCTTTAGTCCCAAACGCAAACAGCAACTTCACCCTAAAGTCCGGCGAAATCGGGTCTCAGGTTTGTTTTCACTGTGGTCTATACCATGTATTCTGGTTAAAAGGATGCAATATCTCGTTTCATTGCCATCCATAACGTGGTAATTAGACTTAAGGCCTCTTACATATCATGAATGCCTGAATATTCATCTAACGCCGGTCTTGGTTAGCCAAGGCCGGTTTAACGTCGTTACTTGGCGTATTCATCCAATGGAACGCCTCATTTCTTGTGATTACATAACTATTTCGTCTAACACATCATATGAACACTTCCAAGTAGGAAACATCAGATGTGTTTGGACCAGAGGAAGGTGAGCGAAATGACAGCATCCAATGAGTATCGCTTCCAGGTGAATCTAAGCGGTATGATCCAGATTCTATCGAACCATCTATACAGCAGCCCTAAAGTATTTTTACGTGAATTAATGCAGAATGCGACCGATGCCATTACAGCTCGAACAGAAGCGGAACCGGGATTCCAGGGTGAAGTACGTGTGGAACTGACCGGAACAGGCGAGCAGTTGACCATGATGGTGGAGGATAACGGCATTGGTTTGACAGAAGCCGATATCCATGAATTTCTCGCGATGATAGGTCAATCCTCGAAGCGTGGGCAGCAGGCCTTGCTGGATGGAGAGACTTCGTTTATCGGGCGATTCGGAATCGGATTATTGTCCTGTTTCATGGTGAGTCATGAAATCGTCATGCTGACGCAATCCGCGAAGGGTGGACCTTCGATGGAGTGGCGGGGTAAGCCCGATGGAACGTATACGATTCGGCAATTGGAGACACAGTTGTCTCCTGGAACGAAAGTATATCTGCGTTGTACGCCGGACGCAGCGCATTATTTTGAAACGGAATATGTGAAAGAAGCCTTGTTCTATTATGGAGCGCTGCTGCCTTATCCAGTCATCCTGCATAGTGACGGTGTTCAACATATCGTCAATAGCGAGTCACCGATCTGGTTGATGGAGCCTGGGCTTGCACGTGGACGCAGAGCGGAAGTGCTGGCTTTTGGTGAACGATTGCTGGGAGAGAAGTTTCAGGATTTTATCCCACTGACGACGGCTTCAGGTCGTACAGGAGGCATCGCATTTGTTCTTCCGCATGCAGTTAATTTGAATGCCAAGCGTTCTCACCGGGTGTATCTGAAGCGGATGCTAATCTCGGAGAAGGCGGAGAATATTTTGCCGGATTGGGCCTTTTTCGTGAAATGCCTTATCTGGACAGACGAGCTTCAACCTACAGCTTCACGGGAACATTTTTATGAAAATGAAAAGCTGGAAGAGGTTCGCTCCGAACTTGGCGATGCCCTTCGTAAAGGATTGGCCGACATGGCTGAGCGCCAGACGGAACGGCTGCAAAAGCTGATTCGCCTGCATGCGCTGTCGATGAAGGCACTGGCTGTGCAGGATCAGGAGTTCTATGCCATGATTCACCGCTGGCTTCCATTTGAAAGTACCCGTGGTCATCGGGAACTGGGCGAGTTGATGAGTGAGGGAGAGACGTTGTACTTCACTACCACAGTGGATGAGTATCGCCAGATTCATCATGTCGCGTCAGCCCAATCGATGCTGGTCATTAACGGTGGATACATCTACGACAGCGATTTGATGGCAATGCTGCCACAAGTGGTGCAGCATGTACAGACGCAGCGGTTGCAGCCGGATGAGGTATCCATGAGTTTCACCGATGTGCCACCAGCTGAACGGAATCAGTATTATGATGCCTTGCGCCTTGCTGACTCTGCTTTGCAACGTTTCCGCTGCCGTGCAGAGGTCAAGGGCTTCAAGCCAGCTGATTTGCCGGTGCTGTTCACGCTCTCGCAGGAGTCTTCCACGCTGCGTGCATTGGAAAAAGCAAGTGAGGAGAGTACAGAATTATTCTCCTCCGTCCTTGGATCATTGTCATCCGGAATTAGTTCCGCAGGTTATTCGACCCTGTACCTGAACATCAGCAATCCAATTATTCAGCGGGTCCTGACTACACCGGATGCCCAAATGACTCCCATTGCCATTGAGATGTTGTATGTCAATGCATTAATGATGGGGCATTATGCGATGAATCGACAGGAGCTTGAGGTGCTGAATCAGGGCATCGTTCGTTTTATTGATTGGGGTTTGCGTGCGAATACAGATCGTAAGGGGGATGCCTGATGAAGACCGAAATGGATTTTGAGGATTTGATGGATGAGGCCTATGGCCTGCCTAATGGAACAGCGAAGCTTGGCATGCTAGAGGAAGCGGCAAGAGTCGCCGATGTGAATGGCATGGAGGAGGAAGCGTACGAAGCGCGTTCAGAGATCGTGGAGACCGCGACATTCTGCGGTTATCCGATGAAAGCACTGATTGCTTTTTCCTGGCAGCTGGGCAAGTTTGATCAAGAGCCAGAACGCTATGACGAAGAAACGTTAATGTGGTCGTATAAATGGATTTTGGGAGAACTATCCAGCTTCCCGGAAGTGTCTCGCGATAAAATGATGGAGCTGCTGGAGGACTTTGGACGTCGCTTCAAATCATTTGGGTACAGTGAACGTTCGTATTGGTATTATCGATTCCGCATATCCATGGATCTTGGCGATCTGGAGGAGGCGGGTACCAGTTATACGAAGTTCAGAAGTATGGATCGTGACTTTATGAGTGATTGTGAAGCCTGTGAGCAGGACGAGATCATGCGCTACTGGTTATTGGCAGGTGATGATGAGAAGGTATTGGAAGCAGCGAAGCCCATTTTGAAAGGGAGAATGAGTTGTGCCGAAATTCCGCACCTGACCTTATCGGAGATTTTGATGCCACTATACCGACTTGGCAAGATTGATGAAGCTGACAAACATCAGGCCAAAGGCTATCGCATGATCAAAGGACATAATGATTTTGTGCAGAGCTTTGCTGAGCAGATGGATTATCTTGCACGCACGAACCCGGCGAAGGGCATCGATGTACTGGAAGAAAGTATAGTGCTCGCGATGGACCATGAAGATCCGTTTGCCAAAATGATGTTCTATGCCAGAGCAGCACAATTGTTGCGCCGCTGGGCTGATGAATCTCCAGGATACCGATTGCGGCTTCCCGCTTCATTCCCTTATGAAGGAGATTCAGGAGATTTGCGTATACTGGCCGACTATTTTGCGGCATATGCCAAAGCGGCCGCAGACAAATATGACCAGCGGAATGGCAATCAACATGTCTCTTCCATGTTAAGCGAGGTATAGGAGAAGAGGAAGACAGCAGAGCATTCCGGCTACAAATGGTCAGCGTACAAATCAAAACAGGCTTGTTCAGAGGGAGGAAGCTCCTCCTTCGAACAAGCCTGTTTAATTTTTTATGTTATGAGTGCGAGAGTAATACTGTTATTGCAATCTGGTGTTCAGTTTATTCAGGATTCACGGTTGCAGGTGCAGCCGAAGCATCTTCAGCAGGTTTTTCGTCTTCAGGGGAAGCCTCCGCTTTTGACTGTTTTGCCATCAACTCAGCTACGATTTTATCGGTTGGCTGCGTGAACAATTTATACATAATCGCTGCCTCTTCCTGGCGGATCAGTGGTTTGCGCGCAAGGAAATCGACTGATCCATCCTCCAGCACCTTCACTTCAGGACCGTGGATGCCTAGCTTAACCATCATCTGGATCGCAGGCACAGCCCAGGCATCTGTCTGCCCGGCCAGCTTCACATCCTCGAACAGTTCATTTGGATATTGCAGCTGGAGAGTTCTCCAAATCATCACCATAGCTTCCTGACGTGTGATGACCTGATCCGGTTTGAACTGTTTCTCATCCGCACCGGCGATCATGCCGGATTCATAACCTAGCTGAATGTAACCGGCAGCAGGGTGAGTTGCCCAGTCGGTATCCGCAGGTGGCGTCGTTTTGCTGGCTTTCAGCCCGCTCATTTTAAGGACATCCTCAATGAATTCAGCCCGTGTAACGGCATTTTTGGGTTGAAAAGCTTCATTTGCATCATTGGTATAGTATCCAAGGGATTGTAATCCATAGATGGCTTCAGCATAAGGACTATTCGCCTGGACATCCCGGAAGCCTTGGGGTTTCTGTCCTTTTTTCTCATATCCGAACGGGTTGAGATAAGGTTCTTTCATGTAGATGGTTCCATCTGCATTTTCCTTAAACGCCGTGAACTGGTCTGTTAATTCATCCTTGAAGAGATGATCTTCAACCTGGATCAGATTACGTGGGCCTATGAAAGCATCTGAAATGCTCAATTGTCCGGGTTCTTTCCCGCCATCTTTCAGGGAACTGACAATGGTGCTCAGTCGCAGATCCGCGTATAGACCAGCGAAGCGTTGCAGCTCATCCGCTGATTGAGGTGTATATTCCTTGAATTTGACGGGCTCCGCATATTGCGGGAAGAACGTCTGGATAAAGGCCGGGTAGAAGAAATTACGAAGTGCTCCCGTCTGGTTGTAAGTAAGGAAAACGCCGGTGTTTTGCTCAGGAATAAGGAAGAGATAAGAGCTGAATCCGATCAGGTCGCCAGCTTTGGTAATAATTTTGGAACTGCTGCCTGCACCCGGAAGCTGAAAAGCGGCTTCAAATCCATAAGTGGTATTGGGTAGCAGCGGATGAATGGAAGAACGGTATTGTTCCATGCTTTTTACCGTAGATTCTTTCCAAATACGTTCGTTATCCTTCACACCATCATTCAGGAAAGCGATCATGAAATTCCCGATATCCTCTGCCGTTGAGAGCATGCCGCCTTGAGGCATAGGTGTTGGGGAAAGGGTGTACAGGTCGAGTGGATTATGGCCCGCATCATAGGCTGTTGCAAGTTGGTTTTTGAACTTGCCGTTCAGCAAGAAACTGCTGTTATCCATACCCAGAGGTTTGAAGATATGCTGCTGCATATACGATTCAAAAGGCTCGCCGCTCACATTCTCCACAATCATGCCAAGCAGCAGGAAGGAGAAGTTGTCGTACATGTAGGCGCTACCAGGTTCTCGAACGACAGGTGGCATATGTAACTTGGCATATTCCTCCATCGATACACTTTTGTCAAAGTCATCATGGATGTCTTCCTGCTGCGGGTCGCGAATCTCGAATCCGGTGGTGTGTGTGAGCAGATTCTCTACCGTTACAGGTTTGTCAAAAGGATTATCGAAATCCAGTCCTTTCACATAGGTCTGGAAATCAGCCTTCAAATCCACCTTGCCTTGCTCTACGAGCTGCATGACAGCGGCTGATGTGAATGTTTTGGAGACCGAGGCGATACGAAAGGTGGTATTTTTCGGATCAACGGGCGTTTTACTCTCCAAATCGGAATATCCATACCCTTTCTCTGCCACGACTTTTCCATCTTTGACAACGACTACGGAAGCACCAACATATTGGGCCTTCGCTTCGGCGGAATCAAAAAATGTATCCAGAAAGGCTGTCGCGGACTCCGTTGTCAGCGCTGTCACTTTCCCTTTTTCATTGACCGCAGCAGGTGCGGTCTCCGCTTGCACGGCGGGTGCCCATAGACTGAGCGACAGGACCAACGCCATGAACGCCCCCGTTATGGAGGTGAGTCTGAAGCGGGTGCTTCGATTGGATAAATGCATGTAAACACTCCTTCAAAAGAAAATTTTGTAAATAGGACTCTCCTGTTATTACTGATTACTGGCCCGATAAGTTTCAAGATAGTAGATTGTGATATACATTTCCAATAGAACTCAAAACTACCAGGAGAAAGTCCAGCATAGAGGAGCTTGGAATTTATGAGGCATCTGCACAGGGTCGTGGTTCACTTTGAACCGTTGACGGCCGGAGCGACTGACGGAAAAATACGAGAGCACCGATCCCCATCAATACATACAGGCCAGCCATTGCATAGGAAGGCAGAAAGGCCCCCATCGTTAGGCCAAGACTACCCAGGAGAGCGGCCGCGTTATAACTCATGCCGTCTGCAGCCATATAGGCAGCACGGTCGGATTCAGGAATCATGCCAGCAAGCATGACCTGACGGACGGGCGCATACATGAGCTCACCGATGGTTAGCAGTACAGCGGATGTAATAAGCAGCCAGGCCCAATTGCTGAAAGCGAGCACGGCAAAACCCGTAGTGTACAGACACATGCCGACAGTCATAATAAATCTGGACTGGAAACGCCCCAGCCATTTGGAGAAAGGAATGGCCATGATTACGACGAGCACAGTGTTAATCGCCATGATCAGACTGAACATCTGCAGACCTGAGATGTCCCAACGGAACAGTTGGGCGTTGAATTCACTTTTCAGACGAACGGCGATGTATTTATCCATTTGGAATTCCAGAGAGACAGCCAGCACTGTTGCGGTGAAAAACACCATAAAACGTTTGTCCCTAAATACACCGCCATACGTTTTCAGTATGTTCCTATTAATCGGGGCATCAAGCTGATTCGAGTGTTTAATATCCATTGTTTCGTGAATATATAACAAGAGAATAAATAGTGTAACCAAGCTCTCCATGCATACCAGACTGAACAAAATGAAGCGGAAGGACTCGAATAATAACCCGCCCATCAGCGCACCAATCGTAACGGCAACGTTGGTGGTCCAATATTGCAGCCCATAGACATACTGACGTTCATGTTCACTGCTCACGTCTACAATCATGGCATTGGCAATGGGTCCGGTGATACCCGAACTGATGCTACTAAGCAGAAACATGACACAAGTTAAAGGAACGGAGTCCATCCATGGGGAGTTGGCGGCAGCCAGCAAGAACAGGGCGAATACCTGCAACATTTGGGCGATGACCATCAGTTTCTTGCGCCCGACTCGGTCAGACCAGTATCCTGCGCCCAAGCCAACGATCATGGAGGCCACAATATTAACGGTTAACAGTATACCTGCCCAGCCTGCACCAATCTGGACACTCAGATAAATCGCCATAAAAGGAATAATGGATTTCTGAGTTAGATCCGTAAAAAAATCAGTAATGATACGAATCTTGATGTTGGGATGCAAATCAGTATATTTCATGTGCAGTTCTCTTCCTTCCCGCTGGTGTTGTCGATGTACCTGAGTATAATGGAGGAAAACCTGAAGAAAAACTGTAGAAGCGTACGAGTCAATTTCGTATTTTACTCAGGGAAGGAAAGGCAGGGATAGTTGTGGAGGTCATGGATCATTATATTCAGCTTCGCGTGGCCTTTTCGAACGTGGACGAAGAGGAAGAAATACACACAACGATTGGTGAGCTGGCGAATCATTTATGTTGTACGATGCGCAATATGAATCTGATTATGAACAAATTTATGGATCATGGCTGGATCAGATGGAGCCCGCAACGCGGCAGAGGGAAGACATCGGTGCTCGTTTTTTGCCATCCTCTGTTACAGGCTGTTCAGGAACGATTTGATCGACTGTTGCAGGGAAACAAGTTGGAGGAGGCCTATATGCTGGCTTCAACAATGCCGTTTTCGATGCGAGAAATATTGATGCAAGGATTACAAGGCCAGTTCGGTCTGCGTTCCGATCACGGCGCTCGGGGAAGAGTTGATACACTGCGAATTCCACAGGAGACTGCTTTTGAGACATTGGACCCTACCCGGGCTTACATGTGGGGAGAAGTTGGAATTGTTGCGGAGGTATTTGATCGCTTGGTGCAGTACAACGCTGAACGCCAAGTCTGTGAACCGAGTCTTGCCGTTGCATGGGAGAGCAACCCTGAGGGAACAGAGTGGATCTTTTATTTGCACAAAGGCATAGTCTTTCACCATGGCAGGATGCTTAATGCAGAGGACGTAAGATATACGTTTGAACGGATTCTTTCCGATCAGGAGAACCCTTGCAAGTCACTGTTTGGCTCCATTCATCACATAGAAACGTTCGACGAGCTAACGGTGCGCTTTGTGTTGCGGTTTCCCAACTTTATGTTCCCGGATCTGATGAGCAGCATGAATGCATCCATCTTACCCCGTGATGTGGAGCTTGACCCGATGCATCCGATTGGTACGGGGCCTTACCGATTGACACGCAATCATCCCAAGCTGCTTGTGCTGGAGGTGTTCCCTTCGTATTTCAGGGGGCGGGCGTTTATTGATCGGGTTGAAATATGGCAGCTTCCTCAGACGGGTCTAGTGGAGTCAGTGATCAAACAGGACTTGTTTCCAGACGGACTGGCTCGCTTGATTCAACATGAGGTTCAGGGCGGTGTGTTTATGACTTTTAATATGCGAAAAGAAGGCCCACAGCAGGATTTATACTTTCGTCAGGCTGTTCAGCAACTGATGGATCCACAAGAGATGATGGTGGCGTTGGCACACACAGGTGTACATGCTGCATATAGCCTGATTCGGGACAAGTCCAAGGAAAAGCA
Source organism: Paenibacillus marchantiae (assembly GCF_028771845.1). Lineage (NCBI taxonomy): Bacteria > Bacillati > Bacillota > Bacilli > Caryophanales > Paenibacillaceae > Paenibacillus > Paenibacillus marchantiae. Next base: position 2,646,162 of record NZ_CP118270.1, read on the forward strand.
GATACTTGAACGAATAGAATCGAAGCCAACAGCCCTTTCTGCTGACTTATCTCTCGTAAGAGCTTCAGAGCTGTTACAACGCAGCTGCTACGCAGGCCAGATTATGAATGTGTGGGTAGAGGAAGGCGAGAAAATGGAGACAGACATGGCCTGGTTCGCACAGCGTTGTGCACTTATTGGACTGAAAGTGAGTGTTACGCCAGGTAATCCGGTAGATGCCGTATACCATGATGAATTCGCCTCTTATGATTTGATTTACACGGGTGAAGTGTTCGATGAGCATGTGACGCTGAGTCTATTAACGATGTATACTTTCCAAAATACGCTGTTCCTTATGGCATTGGATGACGAGCGAAAAAGCGAGCTAGAACGTGAATGCAGACACGTCGTTATGATTCAGGATAGTGCTGAGCGGTTGCGTACGCTAATGACGTTGGAGGGGCGACTCATTCAAGAGGCCTTACTCTTGCCTACATACAGCTTCAGGGAAGAACATGCACACCACGTTTCGCTTCAGGATTACCGTGTCGTAGCATACGGTATGCCTGATCTGCGTCGATTGTGGGTGAAGAGAAGTCCAAATACAGAAGAAGATACTGCGAGTTATCCGGCGTATATCCCATTGTGGTAAAGAGTGTAATTACTACAATGGGATAGGCCGGTGGGGGATACTTTTATACTGAAGGTGTCTTTATAAATTCAATTGGATTCGTACTTGGTTCCAGCAGTAGCGGAATGGAGAGAGAGCTTATGGTGTCCTCTTCATCCGTCTTAAACGTAAAAGTGATTTTCAAGCCAAACAGGACAAGCTCTACGGAAAACGTATCTTTTCCAGTGTATTCCATAGGCATTTCAATGGCATTCAATGTGGCCTGTAACCCATCGTTCGTCTGTTGAATAACGATCTCGCCGTAACCCGGATGATTATAACTTCCCGCATACGCATGGATAGGACGATCATGGGGATGAACCTGAGCTTCCACTGGTTTTTCCTCAACCGAGGTTTCTGGCGTAGTTGGTGTTTCTATGGTGTCTGTTGCTGCTTCGGAATCAGTTGAATCTCCAGTCATTAATTTGGCTAATCTCCCACTCCAATCTACAGGTTTCAATTCAAGCAAACGATCAATAACGTTAAAAGAAATCGTGTAGGGAAGAATGCTTCCATTGGTATTGCAAAGGACTACAACACCGATCTGTTCCTCTGGTAAAAAGGCGACCTGTGAAGCGAATCCATCGATTGCCCCGCCGTGATGAATCATGGCGTTCCCGCGATAAGAATCGATCATCCAGCCCAGACCGTACGTGCTAACAGGCAGCTCTTTGCTGTGGAATGGTGAATCACAAGCCATTTGCGGGCTGTGTGTAACAGCCAACTGTTCTTTGGAAATCAGTTGATTCCCACCCTGTTGCCCTTGATTCAACTGAAATTGCACCCAGGCGATCATATCGACCAGATTGCTGTTAATGGAGCCAGCAGGGCCTACGGCATCAATTTTCCGAAAAGGTATCCGCGTATTCTCACCATTTTGATCCATATAAGGGAAGGCGAAGTCAGGTTGATTCTGCATCTCATCGACAGAGAAGACACTTGAATTCATACCAAGTGGGTTAAACAGGGACTCCTGGACAACATTCTCCCATGAAGTTCCTTTGAGTTGACCCACCAGATAACCAGCGGCCATATACATCAGGTTCTGGTATTGCCATTTGTTCCGAAAGTCCTCATTAGGCTCCAGATACTGAAGCGCGTTTACGAGTTCTTCTCTGCTCCGTGATGAGTTATACCATGCCATATCGTGCCTTGGAAGTCCGGAGCGATGACAGAGCATATCGCGGATGGTCAGGCGTTCTGTAGCTACCGGATCGAACATTTTGAAGTCTTTCAAATAAGTTCTAACAGGTGTGTCCCACTTCAGAATGTCCTGATCGACGAGCAGGGCAGCGGTTGATGCTGTGAAGGCTTTGGTACTTGAACCGATCGCGAATAGGGTATGGGGTGTAACTTCAAGCTGGGACTCCAGATCGCGATAACCGTATCCTTTTTGCAAAATGACTTCATCCTTGTGAATAACCGCTACCGCCACACCTACTCCTTTCCAACGTTGAAGCTGCTCTTCCACAAAATCATCCAATCCATTCAGCAATGAGTGAAGATAGGTTGTGTTCATTATTTTCCTCCAATTTAAAATAGAGTTGTACATCAATTAAGCTACATAATCGTGGTATGTAATTACATGGGTTGGGTTGTTATCTGTATTTACTATGAAGAATCTGGTTGGATTTTACATCCTACCCGAGACTGATTTTGTTACCAGATAGGGTATTGCGGCACTGATTGATGGAATGCTTGTCAAACTAGTCCGCATATATCGAACAAGTCCCTCATAACATGTACTAATCAAGTAGGGGTTCTGCTGTACGCACAATCCTGAAGTGAAAACATGTGCTAAAGGGGATGATGTCATGCGCCGAATATCATGGATGCTTGCCATGGTATTGGTCTTATCGACCTTACTTGCCGCCTGCGGGAAGAAGGATGCGGCAGCCGTGGTCAAAGATCTGAACGAAGTCGTAGGAGAAATGGAAAGTTATCAGGGGGCAGGCGTTATGACGCTGCATACCGGAGATACGCCGCAGCAGTACAAGGTCGAGGTATGGCATCAAAAGCCTTCATATTATCGTATCGCGTTAACGAATGCCAAAAAGGATGTAACACAAATTGTACTGCGCAATGATGAGGGCGTATTTGTCCTGACACCGAGTCAGAACAAAAGCTTCCGTTTCCAGAGTAACTGGCCGGATAACCAAGGCCAGGTTTACCTCTACGAGACGCTGATCCGCAGCATAACAGGTGATTCGACCCGCCAGTTTGCCGATGAGAAGGAAAGCTATGTATTCGATGTAGCTGCCAACTACAATACACATGCATTGGTCAGACAGAAAATATGGTTAAACAAAAGCGATTACGCTCCAAAACAGGTAGAAGTATCCGACTCGAATGCCAATGTGGTGGTCGATGTGAAGTTCGATAGCTTCAAATTTGGTACCGAATTTGAGAAAGACGCTTTTGATATGCAGCGTAATATGACTGCTGCTACTGAAAATGGTGGCAAGGTTGGTACTGACTCAGGCGCGGCTCCTGCTGGGGAGGGTAAAGAGACTACCAATCCTCAAGCTGCAACAGAGGAAGGTTCTGCATCCAATCCAAGCGGAACCGTTAGTGATGGACAGACGGGTGTGAGTGATAACGCCGAGCAGCAAGGTTCTGAAGATCCAGCCAGTGGTCAAGGAACGGAAGAACCGACATCGGCCGAGCCGGAAGGTACAGGAAGCTTCGGGGTTATTCAGCCGACCTATGCACCGGAAGGCGTCAAGCTGAAAGACGATCAGATCGTGGAAGGATCAGGAGACTATTCGGTTATGCTTCGCTACGAAGGAACATATAATTACACGATTTTTGAGGCCCGGCCACAGGACAGAGCCGTATCACTTGCCCCATCGCGTGTTCTGGATCTTGGATTCACCCTCGGAATGATAAGTGGAGATGCGTTGCAGACACTCACATGGATGTCAGACGGAGTGGAGTACAGGATTACAAGCGCAGATTTGCCAGATAACGAGATGATACAGATTGCGACTTCAATGCAGGAAGAATCAGGGAAATGATTTGCAAAGTATAGTCGTCTTAACATAAGGAATGCTAAGAAGCATCGGAGATGAATTCTCCGGTGCTTTGCTGCATATACAAGTCTTCGTTCCTGTTTTATAGCAATGATTCGCAGAATTTGATTTCGGTTGAAGCTATGAGTATCAACAGCCCATGACCCTGCGTAAGATAAGCAAGGATTAGGTCCAGTGCACTCAATAATGCAAAACACGCTTCTACGCGGGAGGAACCGGGTAAATAAAACGATATAAGCAGATGAGTTACGTTATGGAGAGATGAATATCTCATTCATGATCTGGCTTATGGGTCTTATTCCGCGTTTGCTCCCGACTTCAGGATAGCGCTCCTGTATGTGTTTTGGACTGCAGATCTTCCGTTCATTTGACAGTCACATGCTTGAGCATTACGATGGAGTCTGACGTGAGCCGGATTAAGATGATTAGAGAAGGTGACTTAACGTGCAAGAACAATATCGGCCGACCCAAGCGGAAATCAATTTGGATCATTTGTGCAACAACGTAGACGCTTTCCGTGAAACATTGCCGCAAGGCAAGAAACTGCTCGCTTGTGTGAAGGCTAATGCCTATGGACATGGGGCAGTGGAGATGGCCAGAGAACTGGAACGAGTTGGCGTGGATTACTTAAGTGTAGCTTTTCTTGACGAAGCGCTTGAATTGCGACAACACGGAATTACCCTTCCGATTCTGGTATTGGGCTACACGCCGCCAGAAGGCATCGCTGAAGCATGGAAACATGATGTAACCATTACGCTGTTCAGTAAGGAAGTACTCGAAGCCATTCAACATCTGGAGACGGGCACATCCTCTCGTAAGCTCAAAGTTCACATCAAAATCGACAGCGGCATGGGCAGACTTGGCCTGTTGCCTGGCGAAGAGGCAGTTGCTTTTATTCAGGAAGCAGCCAAGCTGAAGCAGGTGATGCTTGAAGGCATGTTTACCCATTTTGCCAAGGCGGATGAAAAAGACAAGACCTATACACTGGAGCAGTATCGACGGTTCCGAGGCGTGGTTGATGCGCTGCGGGATCAGGGATGTGTCATCCCGATTATACATACGGCGAACAGCGCCGCTACCATTGATACACCGGAGTTGTCCTACGATATGGTACGTGTGGGAATTAGTCTGTACGGATTGTATCCTTCGGGAGAGGTGAATCATCAGGTAGTGAAGCTGTCCCCGGTATTGACACTGAAGACGAAGGCGGTTCTGGTCAAAACGCTGCCACCTCATTGGGGTGTCAGCTACGGAACCCGTTATGTAACACAAGGGAACGAACGAATAGCGACCCTGCCTATAGGCTATGCAGACGGATTTTCAAGAATGCTGTCAGGTAAAGCACAAGTACTTGTGCGCGGCCGCCGCGTTCCCGTCGTCGGTACGATCTGCATGGATCAGTGTATGGTGTCGCTACAATCTTTTGCAGCAGAAGCAGAAGAAATTCAAGCCGGCGAAGAGGTTGTTCTCATCGGCCACCAATCGGGTGCAGTCATTACTGCAGACGAAGTGGCATCTCAGCTCGGTACGATTCCCTACGAAGTGATCTGCATGATGGCGCATCGAATCCCGCGGGTTTATACCCGTAATGGAGCAGTAGTCGCCAGAATCAACCCTCTTTTGACATCCTGATAGCTCGACTGGACGCCATTACCAATAAACTTTTTTTCAGAACAGAAGGAAAACTGTCGGAGCATCTCGAATTATGAATGATGACTGGGATGAAAAATCCTGAAAAGAGATGTTTGGTCTGTACGAATATTGTTCCCCGTGTTTATAATGGAGTACAGCATACTTGATATACTCGGGGCATATATATTCCTTTGTATAAAAGTTCTGGAAAAACGTAATACTGGTTCACAATGGCGAAAGGTTTGTGGGGGTGGAAGAAAGGTGGCCAACTTGCAGAACACCAAGCGGATCATGATCAGTTTGCCTGATTATCTTTTGCAAGAAGTGGATGGCATCGTAGCGCTGGAGAATTCCAACCGCAGCGAATTGATTAGGCAGGCCATGAAGCTGTATTTGACGGAGCGTAAGAAACGTTACATCCGTGAATCGATGCAGCGAGGGTACATGGAGATGGCGAAGATTAACCTCACCATGGCATCCGAGGCCTTTCACGCGGAGGAAGATGCGGACAGCACTCTGGACCGCTTAGTTAGCGAGGTGTAGACATTGATCGTAAAACGCGGTGACGTTTTTTTTGCGGATCTTTCTCCCGTTGTCGGTTCCGAGCAAGGTGGAGTCAGGCCGGTTCTGGTCATCCAGAATGACATCGGCAACCGGTTTAGTCCTACTTGTATTGTGGCGGCGATCACCGCCCAAATCCAAAAGGCAAAGCTGCCGACGCATGTGGAGATTGATGCGGCGGCACACGGCTTTGACCGGGACTCGGTTATTTTGCTCGAACAAATACGGACGATTGATAAGCAGAGGCTGACCGACAAGATTACCCATCTGGACGAGGAGACCATGAAACTGGTCAACGAAGCCTTACAGATCAGCCTGGGTTTAATCGATTTTTAAGGCACCAGGCAGTTGTTTCTTTGTTCTGCCGTGCCATCCGTAGACAATGGATGTTCCTTGCAGGAACACACAATTTCAGACAGCAATCAAAAGAGCGTACAACAGCCTAATGGCTGGGGTACGCTCTTTTGATTAAAGCTTCATGAAAGCGTAGAACATTGTGAAGCTTTTCGTTATAATGATACCTGAGAAACCGTTTACGTTAATCGACATATATAGAGGTGGAGGAGACATATGAGCATTTATATTGATCAGGAGAAGCTTCAATTTCATCTACAGACCCAAAAGGCAAGCTATGTATTTCAGGTACTGCCTTCGGGATATTTGGTACATTTATATTATGGCAAAAAACTGCGTGATACCGATCTGAGCTGGCTTCATGTGCGTACAGAGCGTGCTTCGTTCAGCCCAAATCCGGTGCCGGAAGATCGGACGATCTCTTTCGACACGTTGGCAGTAGAACTGCCGGTGTATGGTACAAGTGATTTCCGTAATCCGGCAATCCAATTGGAGCTTGAGAATGGTTCAACCGTTTCGGAGTTTACGTATACAGGCCATCGACTGATCAAAGGAAAGACAGCGCTTACCGGACTGCCTGCAACTTATGTTGAGTCCGACGATGAAGCCGAGACACTCATCGTTGAACTGGAGGACCGTGTTGCAGGGATCAAGATTGAACTTAGCTACACGGCCTTTACGGCTTTTAATGCGATTACGCGTTCCATGCGGATCATTAATGAGAGCGCTACCTCGGTGAATATTGCACGTGCGCTCAGCTCTTCCGTTGATTTCCCGCATGCCGATTACGAATTGCTGCAATTGTCAGGAGCATGGACGCGTGAACGGGACATCGTTCGCAGACCGCTTGCTTCCGGCCTGCAAGGCATCGAGAGTCGTCGAGGCTCAAGCAGTCACCAGCAGAACCCGTTCATTGCACTGATGACACCGGGTACAGACGAAGATCAGGGTGAAGTCTACGGGTTCAGTCTTGTATATAGCGGCAGCTTTACAGCACAGGCAGAAGTGGATCAGTTCCACACCACTCGTGTATCGCTTGGAATCAATCCATTTGAGTTCAGCTGGAAGCTGGATTCGCAGGAGTCATTCCAGACGCCTGAGACGGTCATGGTCTATTCGGACGCAGGTCTCGATGGTATGTCTCAGTCGTATCATAATCTGTATCGCGAACGCCTTGCACGTGGCAAGTTCCGTAATGCAGAGCGTCCGGTTCTGGTCAACAACTGGGAAGCGACCTATTTCGGCTTCAACGCAGATAAGATTGAACAGATCGCTCAGGCAGGGAAGAAGCTTGGCATTGAACTGTTCGTACTGGATGATGGATGGTTCGGACATCGGGACAGCGATAACTCCTCACTTGGTGACTGGATTGTGGACAAGAACAAATTGCCACAAGGCCTGGATGATTTGGCCAACCGGGTAACCAGTTTGGACATGCAGTTCGGACTATGGTTCGAGCCTGAGATGATTTCGCCAGACAGCGAATTGTACCGTGTTCATCCGGACTGGTGTTTGCATGTGCCGGATCGTCGTCGTACGGAAGGGCGTCAACAATTGGTACTCGATTTCTCCCGTCAGGATGTGCGTGATGAGATTGTACGCATGCTAAGCGATGTGCTTGGATCTGCGCCGATCACTTATGTGAAATGGGACATGAACCGGAATATGACGGAAGTGGGTTCTGCATTGCTTCCAGCAGATAGACAGCGTGAGACTGCGCATCGTTATATGCTTGGATTGTACGAAGTCATGGAACGTATTACTTCGGCGTTCCCGAATATCCTGTTCGAGAGCTGTTCAGGTGGTGGCGGCCGTTTTGATCCAGGTATGCTGTACTACATGCCGCAAACGTGGACCAGCGATAATACGGACGCGATATCCCGTCTGCGTATTCAGTATGGTACAAGCCTGGTATATCCGGTAAGTTCAATGGGGTCACATATCTCAGCGGTTCCAAATCATCAGGTCAACCGAATTACTTCCCTAGAGATTCGTGGACATGTCGCGATGTCGGGTAACTTTGGATACGAGTTGGATTTGACTCGTTTCACAGAGGAAGAGAATGCTATCGTGAAGGCTCAGGTTGAACTGTACAAAGAAATTCGGGGAACCATCCAATACGGAACGTTCCGGCGCCTGCTAAGTCCGTTTGAGGGAAATGAAACGGCATGGATGTTTATTGCCCCAGATGGCAGCGAAGCCGTTGTATTCTACTTCCGTGTGCTGTCTGAACCAAATGCACCGCTCCAACGTCTGAAGCTGAAGGGCCTCGACCCTGATGCGGATTACCGCCTGAAAGGTGGTTCCGAGACGTTTACCGGGGATGCGCTGATGTATGGTGGGATCTCTGTAGGCCGTGCATCGGGAGACTATTGGAGTGAAATGTTCCGCTTCGAACGGGTATAATAAACTGGCGTGAATGCAGTGTTTGTCAGGGGAGACCGGAAGACGTCGGGGAGACGTTTTTCGGTCTTTTCTTATGGTTGAGATGAAGGTTTGATACGTAATCTCAATTGTAAGAACTTGTAACCAGGACGAATGCTGGAAATCTGAACGGGATTTTGTGATAATATAGGGGAGAGGAATCTGCATGAATGCAGGTTCGATACTGTGATTACAGCAGCAAAGCTGCCCTGAACAAGCTTCAACTGAACGATTCAGGAAGGAAAGAGGGATTTATTTGTCTGAACAGGAAACGGTTCTGGAACCCAATGAAGAAACAATAAAGGCAGAACGCCATGAACGAATCATCAAACAGGTAGCCAAGGAACTGTCACTGTCCTTGAAGCAGGTCCGCACAACGTCGGAGCTTCTGGACGAAGGCAATACGATTCCATTTATCGCCCGCTACCGTAAAGAAATGACTGGAGAGCTGGATGAGAACCAGCTGCGGCTCATTGAAGAACGCATCGTATACTTGCGTAATCTGGAAGACCGCAAAGTGGAAGTCATCCGTATTATAGAGGAACAAGGCAAGCTGACCGGAGAACTGAAACAGTCTATCACTCAGGCAGTTAAGCTGCAGGAAGTGGAGGACTTGTACCGTCCGTTTCGTCAGAAGCGGAAAACCCGTGCCAGTGTAGCGAAGGAAAAAGGTCTCGAACCACTCGCTGTCTGGATCTGGGGTCAACCAAAGCAAGGGAACCCTCTGGAGGAAGCTGCGCGTTATATCAATGCTGAACTTGGGGTAGAAGATGCAGAGGTTGCAATTCAGGGAGCCAAAGACATTTTGGCTGAGAATATTGCAGATGATGCTGCTATTCGTGCATGGATTCGTCGTTATACGCTCGATCATGGCATGCTGACTTCGGAAGCGAAGGATGCTGAGCAGGAGTCTGTATATGAGAACTACTATGATTATCGTGAATTAGCCAAAAAAATGCCTCCTCACCGTATTCTCGCCATTAACCGCGGTGAACGTGAAAACATTTTGAAAGTGGGTCTGGACGTGCAGCCTGAACCGGCTCACCGTCATATGGAAGGACAAATCATCAAGGGTGCATCTGCGGTCCAAGACGTTTTGCGTGCTGTGATTGAAGATGCTTACAAACGATTGATTGCCCCTTCGATTGAGCGTGAGGTTCGTGCAGAACTGACGGAAAAAGGTGAAAACCAAGCGATATCCGTATTCTCGGCTAATCTTCGTAATCTGTTGCTTCAGCCGCCGATTCATGGCAAACGTGTGCTTGGTGTCGATCCTGCCTATCGAACCGGTTGTAAACTGGCTGTGGTCGACGATACGGGCAAGCTGTTGGAAGTGGCTGTTACGTACCCAACGCCACCACACAACAAGAAGCGTGAAGCTGCTGAGGTTTTCCATCGGATGATCAAGCAATATGATATCGGGTTGATTGTTATCGGTAATGGTACCGGATCCCGTGAAACAGAACAGTTTGTTGCCGAGATTATTCAGGAGAACGGGGACGAAAGTCTCGTGTATCTGATCGTCAATGAAGCTGGAGCGAGTGTATATTCTGCATCCAAGCTGGCCCAGGAAGAATTCCCGGATCTTGACGTTGCTGAGCGGAGTGCTGCTTCGATTGCCCGCCGGGTGCAAGACCCGCTGGCTGAGCTGGTTAAGATTGATCCAAAAGCCATTGGTGTAGGCCAATACCAACATGACGTATCTCAAAAAATATTGGAAGAAAGCCTGAAGGCTGTTGTGGAATCCGCAGTTAACCATGTGGGCGTGGATGTGAACACGGCTTCGCCTTCACTGCTGTCCTATGTTGCGGGTGTAAATGCCACGATTGCCAAAAATATCGTGAAATACCGCGAAGAGAACGGCCGGTTCACGAATCGTCGCCAGTTGCAGAAAGTGCCGCGTCTGGGTGCCAAAACCTATGAGCAATGCGTAGGCTTTATGCGGATTGGTGAAGGCGAGAACCCGCTGGATCGCACACCGATTCACCCTGAATCGTATAAAGTCGTAGACCAGCTCTTTAAGGAGCTTCAGGTTGCGCTGGACAAGCTGGGCAGCAAGGAACTGTCTGTTCTCCTGTCGGAGCAACAACCGGAACAGCTGGCTGTGAAGCTTGATGTGGGTGTACCTACACTGCGTGACATTCTGGACAGCTTGCAGCGTCCGGGTCGTGACCCGCGTGAGGAAATGCCGCTACCGATCTTCCGCACGGATGTGCTCAAAATTGAAGATTTGGTGGAAGGCATGGAGCTACAAGGTACGGTTCGTAACGTGATCGACTTTGGTGCTTTTGTTGACATCGGCATCAAGAGTGACGGACTTGTCCACATCTCACAGCTGAGTAACGGTTACGTCAAACATCCGATGGATGTTGTATCTGTCGGGGATAATGTAACGGTTTGGGTGATGAACGTGGATACCAAAAAAGGCCGTGTCGGCCTCACGATGAAGAAACCTGCTTCTTCTAAGCAGTCTTCCTAATCCAACACAATGATCGGAGAACAGCCTTCCCTGTAATGGGAAGGCTGTTTGTTGTCAGTTATAATAGTACTGTTGCCCGTACTGTATTCTTCGAAGGGATTTTATGAAAGAATTGAGAGCTTGAAGTGGACGGAGAGAGTGGCGTCAGATTTTTAGAGTTCGCTGTCCGCGCTGCGCGGGGTGCCACTTGTCGGTTTGTTTCGGTAAAAGAACCAGCATTCGTTCAGCAGCTTGATCTGTCTGCTGTCTTTTTTGTGAAATGCACGCATCAGTTGATTGCAAAGCCATTGAGGCAAGGGTATCTCCTCCTCTTGCATAATTCATCTGTACGTTAGCATATGTGGCAATAGCCTGGACTGTGCGAATTAACCCGTGATGAACTCGGAAAATTCAATATCTATACGGACATGTACTGAAGAGCGGGCGTATGAATGTAGGGTTGAAAAAAATGAAAAAAAGCGCAGCCCCTGTTTTTAGGAGATGCGCTTTTAGTTCCATCTTGCATTAATAATAAGTCCATAAGTGGATTAGAGTGATTCCATCTCTTCTTCATACCATTGCTCTAATTGAGCCTGAAGCGCCCGGATCTCAGTGAGCAGGGAAATCAAAGGATATTCACTCTCTCTTAGTGCTGCAAAGCTTTGTTCAAGCGCATTGATATAATCAAGGCCTCCGATGATGGAGAGTTTCTCGTCCAGAAGATCAAGATTGTCACATTCAGCGATTGCCCAAGGCAGAACAGGTACATTTGCTGCGGTAAGTTTGTCAATTTCTTTGTGCAGGCGCAGGTTGAGCGCACTGAGTTGATAAGCGTAATCGGCAGGCATTTCCACAAACTGCAATTGCTGTTCCTGCTGCAGGATGACGTAGCGCATTGTAGGCATAACGAGTAATAATCTCCCCTCATACATTCTACTTGACAGTGTAGCCTACGAAACGGTTAAAATTCAAGTATTATGGCGGAAAAACAAATGGCCCAAGGGTTGTGAAAGGAGGACAAACCGATGGAAAATGAGGAATTGCAGCAATGGATTGAGCAGGTGTCACTCGATCATTTCGGGGTTCCGTTCACTCACGAGGCGCTGTTTAACCGTCGTCTGACGACTACAGGTGGGCGTTATATGCTCAAGAGTCACCGAATAGAGATTAATCCTCATCAGCTCGAAGCCTATGGGCGGGAAGAGGTTGAGAAAATCATCAAGCATGAGCTTTGTCATTACCATCTGCACATTCGTGGACGCGGCTACCAACACCGGGACCCTGAATTTAAAGCCTTGTTGCAGAAGGTGGGCGGTTCGCGATTCTGCCAGTCCCTTCCGGATGGAAAGGGTAGAAAGCCATTACCGTATCGCTATAAGCTGGTGTGCATGAGCTGTGGCACGGAATATTTGCGTAAACGCAAAGTTGATCCGAAGCGGTACCGCTGTGGTCGATGTGCCGGCAAGTTGGGGATTCATACCATCTGAGGTGAACGTTTTTTGGAAACAACACTTCTTACCACAAGACCACAAGACTATATGCAATATGCTCCCTGATGAGCATTTATGGGAGTATCTGAAGCTTATAAAGAAAGTCACCGGAGGCATGTTGACTTGGAATATTAATCATGATAAATTTAGGTTATTCAAGATTATTATTCCCTGATAGCTCAGTTGGTAGAGCACTCGACTGTTAATCGAGTTGTCACAGGTTCGAGCCCTGTTCGGGGAGCCATTCTTGGAGAGATACCCAAGTGGCTATAAGGGGACCCTCTGCTAAGGGGTTAGACTGCGTAAGCGGTGCGAGGGTTCGAATCCCTCTCTCTCCGTTCTGAACAAAACATAATCCCCCTCCTCAGTAACCTTTAACGGATACTCAGGAGGGGGATTTTTGATGTATCGTCATTTTGCCAATGTACAAGAAAGAATGCCCGATTGCGTCCCTATAATGAAATGCCCAATACCTCGTACAAACCCTTCTTGCCAGCTTCCGTGACTTCCACGGAACGGCTGCCTTCCTTCTGGCGGGTCCAGTCCAGCTCAGACAAGCGGCGTCCCAGTTCGTCTCCCAGTACTCCGGAGATATGGTGACGACGCTCACTCCAATCCAGACACTTGCGAGCCACAGCGCGGCGTGATCCGGCTTTCCCTTCAAGCATAATGCCAAAAGAAGTGAACCATTGAATCCCTTTCTCTGTAATGTGGTAATCCTTGGCCTGCTCATCCTCAGGTTCTTCGAGATAACCTTCCCGTAATAAAGCTTCACACAACGATATCCCCAATTTTCCGGCAAGATGCCCATAACAGGTTCGAGCAAAGCTTAGATGTTGAAGCTGGTTGGATTGTTTGAGAGATCTCACTTGTACTGGTGCGGCGATACTACCCATCGTCTCAATCAGAAAAGCAACCTCTTTGCCTGCGAGACGATAGTATCGATGTCGTCCTTGCTGTTCAACGACGAGCAGCCCGCCTTCGACCAGCTTGGCGAGATGACTGCTTGCTGTTTGAGGAGTAACACCCGCCATGTAAGCTAGTTCACCTGCAGGAAGTGCACGACCATCCAACAAAGCTTCCAAAAAAATAGCACGACTGGGATCAGCAATTAACGATGCAATCACAGAAATATTCGGATAGGTATTCATACTTCGATGATACCTTAACTATTGGTGTATTACAATTAATCATGCATGAATTAGAACCCAAGAGATGGAAGGGATGGATTGAAGAATGAAGGAAGAAACAATGTATACCAATGATAGATCGCAAGAAGAGTTTGGATCAGAGCATCAAGTGGGCTGGACCAGCGAATTGATACAGCACGAGGTGATAACTCCAAGTATTTTGTACTATGGCACACCTGTATTGCTGCTGAGCACGTTAAATGAAGATGGAACGACGAATCTGTCTCCGCTTTCTTCATCCTGGGCACTTGGAGACTGCTTGGTACTTGGAGTCGGTATTCAGGGCAAAGCCTTTGAGAACCTGAGTCGTCATCCCGAATGTGTGATTAATCTGCCGGATGCATCCATGTGGGAGCAGGTTGAGGGACTGGGGCGTTATACCGGAATATATCCCGTTCCTGAGGAGAAAAGGAGGATGGGATTTGAGTTTTGCGATGATAAATTTGCCGTCTCTGGACTGACACCCCAAAGTTCAGTTCAGGTTGAGCCGGATAAAATAGAGGAATGTCCGCTCCAGATTGAAGCCGCGGTACAACACATTCGTATTCCCGAACATACACCTTTCATGGCCATTGTGGAAGTGAAAGCGTTGAAGGTACACGCACATACCCGACTGATTTCAGGTTTGAACAAGATTAACCCAGAGAAGTGGAACCCTTTAATTTATAATTTCCGACACTATTATGGACTTGGAGAAAGGTATGGGGAGAGTTTTAGGGCAGAGAAGTGATGTGTGGATTGAAATAGCATAGACAATCAATAAGTAATCCAGAATATATGAAGTGGGGCCAGTTGTGGTGCTACTTCTTTCTGTCTATATGAGGCTTCATTAAGGTTTCATGCGAGTAATCAAAGAATTCGGTTATTTTATTAGGCAGGGATTGGGTAAATAGTAAAGAAAGATACATGTAAGCATATACATAAGAGGGGTGATGAACATGGAAATGGAATACTTAATGCGTGTACTCATAGCTGGCATATGCGGCGTGTTGATCGGATATGAGCGCAAGAACCGAATGAAGGAAGCGGGGATACGTACACACTTTGTTGTTGCGGTGGGTGCAGCATTGATGATGATTGTATCTAAGTATGGCTTTCAGGATCAGGCAGGCTGGGCGAATCTCTCGCTTGACCCATCCAGGATTGCCGCACAGGTGGTCAGTGGGGTTGGCTTCATTGGAGCCGGGATGATCTTCACACAGCGCCACACGGTCCGGGGATTGACGACAGCGGCGGGAATCTGGGCGACTGCAGGAATGGGACTGGCTGTGGGTTCGGGATTGTATTGGACTGGGGCTGGGGTAACGCTGCTTATTGTAGTGGCACAGATGCTGCTGCATCGGCCGACACGCTGGTTGGTGTCCGCGAGAACAGAGACGCTGACCATTCGACTGCTAAAGGAAGGGGACACCCTCAAAACCGTTTTGGCTTTGCTTGGACAGGAGAAAATCTCGGTGGTTGGGTTCAAAACAGAACAGCAAATAAGCACAGACTCCGGGGAGGAGACTGTACTTGAATTCACTCTGCAACTGCCTGGATCATATAGGGCCGAGCAATTAATTGTTTTATTACAGGATGTGCCTCACGTTCGATCCGTTGATATGAGGTGAGCCCAGGCTATCGCTGGTTCGTTATGTCGCGCAATGCCGAGCTATCACGACAATCGATTACTGACCGCCTTCAACGACGGTCTCCGGCCGGGAAACGGGCTTGCCTTCAAGAACACACTGAATGGCATGTGCGACACCATGCTCCACATTGGTCAAAGAGATAGCCTTGGCAAGCGCCTTAATCTCCGGTTCAGCATTGCCCATGGCAATACCGAGTCCTGCCATTTTCAGCATGGATACATCGTTGAAGTTATCACCAATGGCTGCTGTATCTTCCATGGAAATGTTCAGATGAGCTGCCAGTTTGCTTAAGGCGTTACCTTTGGATACATCAGGATGCTGCATTTCAAAGTTGTGTTCAGAGGACACCACCATGGCTACATCGGAGCGAGAAGCAAAGTATTCGCGTCCCTGCTGCAATTGAGCCGGATCCATTGAAAAGGCCATAATATTGTAAATGTAAGCTTCGGAAGGGATTTCCTGATGGGAGTTTACGCGGTGATAGTCTTTCTTGTCATAGTGCTTCTTAACAGCTCGAATAAGGCGTTCAATATCCTCCCCAGGACTCGAACCCAGGATGCGATCCATCTCAGCGAGCATCGCCTCGTGGCTGCTTATAGGAGCGTAAATACCCTGTTGTGTGGAGGCCTCGTAGTAGCAATGATGATCTTCCAGCCACTGCATGACGGATGCGGCCGTTTCACGCTCAAGTGGAAGATGGAATAGGCGTTCACCGTTGGCATCGTGGATGGTAGCTCCGTTGGAGCCGATGACTGGTGTGTTAATTCCGCCTTCGCTGCTTATAGTTAATACGTCGGAATAGACCCGACCTGTAGCAATCGTAATCTTCAATCCTTCTTGTTGCGCCTTATGGATTGCAGCTGCGTTTTCCGGGCTGATCTGACTATCTCTGTTCAATAGGGTTCCATCTAAATCGGTAGCAAATAATTTCATATGTTACAACTCCTTTTCAATTGTAGGTTCAGGAATGAGAATCTCGACTTGTTGCTCGGCTAGAAAAGTCCGCCAATCTTGGGAAGGCCATTGATCTGTAATTAACATATCAACGAGTGACCAGTCCGCAAAACGATAACCATAACGCTTATCAAACTTGGAATGGTCAGCGAGTACAATAACCTGTTTTGCAGCCTGCATCATTTTGTGCTTGATCTTTCCTTCTTCTTCAGAGGCACTGAAGCCATCCATCGTAATTCCGCCAATGCCGATAAAGGCTTTGTCTACATAATAATGGGAAAGAGTTTCAATCACTGAAGTACCATAGACATAACGTTGCTCCTTATCGACTTTGCCGCCCAGCAAACGAATCTCGACAGCAGTATGATTGGAGAGAAGATCAGCCGAATAAATGGAATTGGTGATGACAGTACAGGACTTGCCATTTAGATTTTCGGCACAAGTCTGCACTGTAGTGGAAGAATCCAGAATAATGTGTTCGCCTTGGCGGACGATAGCAGCGGCTAGCTTGCCAATAGCTCTTTTTTCATTGGAAATGTGGAGCAAACGATCTTTATAGGATCGGTGCTCGTCTGGTGGAACGGGGAGAATTGCACCGCCGCGCGTTCGGATAATGGCATCCTGTTCTTCGAGTTTGATCAGATCCCTTCGTGCTGTGTCCCGGGAAACGTCAAAGAGGGATACAATATCATCAGCTGAGATGCGATTGTGTTTACGCAAATGTTCAATAATCAGCTGCATTCGTTCTTCCTGAAACAAACGTGCCGCCTCCTTATACGTAGCTGACCGTGTAAATAACTGATAGGTTAATTATAAGTACTAATAATGATATTTGCAATATTATAAGTGAATGTAAGTGTATTTAAGTTTTTTGATATTAATTTAACAAAATGCGAAGATTACGATGATAAATTTGTGAAAGACATTTCAGGCGTGAGCAACGCTCTTGACCTCATGGAGAAGGGGAAAAGGAGTGCATAAAAAAAGTTTGAAAAAAAGTGTTGCACATTTAAGTTGGCCTATGATATACTCATTCTTGTCGCCAAGAAAGACAACTTGTTTACAAGGCCCGTTGGTCAAGGGGTTAAGACACCTCCCTTTCACGGAGGTAACAGGGGTTCGAATCCCCTACGGGTCATTATCTTCACCACCTCAGGGATGTACAATCCTGATGAGGAATCCTCAAAAAGTCATAGCTCCTATACAAAAGAGTTACGCATGGCACACACACATTCGGTGAAGTTACAGCAAGAGCCATTAGCTCAGTTGGTAGAGCACCTGACTTTTAATCAGGGTGTCGAAGGTTCGAGCCCTTCATGGCTCACCATTTTTACAATTGAATATGCGGTCGTGGTGGAATGGCAGACACGCTATCTTGAGGGGGTAGTGGGTGTATACCCGTGGAGGTTCGAGTCCTCTCGACCGCATCACAGTAACAAACGTTATAAGATAGACTCTCATGATTATTCATGGGAGTCTATCTTTGTGTTATGAGAAATACCAGAACGTATTCCTGGGATTAAAAGGCTGAGGATTCAGGAAGGTTGTGGTATAATTTAGGTACATGTATTGATTATTACGGTTGGAAGGCGGTTCTGTATGCAGTCGATCTATGAGCGAATTGAACACCTGATTGCCGAACGAGGAATGACCAAGAAGGCTTTCTGCCAACAGCTGAAGATCAGCACGGGCAATCTGGGTGACTGGAAACGCGGTAAATCTATTCCGAGTACGAATAAACTAATTGAGATTGCTTCGTTTTTTGATGTGAGCCTTGATTGGCTCATGATTGGGCGTCCATCCAAGGAGGCGATGGTACGGGAAAAACGGGAGGATTATTTTTTTGACGTGTTGCGGCAATTGAATTGCCAAGAAAGCGAATTATCGACTGTGGAACAGTCTTTTATCAGTGAATATATTGAATTTACCCGTTATCGTAAATCCAAGGAAAGCAGAGATTCAGGCGACTTTCGTTACAAGGGAGAAGATAAGCCCAAAGGAGACGATCTGTTGTAGTACAAGTTAGTGGAAGCTACGACTTGACTGGATTATCTGCGTATATAAAAAAACCTCTGAACACATCCGAAACCCGTCGGAGAGTGGTCCAGAGGTTTTTTTCTTTGAAACTCGTTGCAACATGAACATGCGATTCCGAAAGTTGTTAGTCTGATAGACGTGTAGCCTTCACTTGCGGAATGTGAGGCTAGGTTTACCCAAAAGATCGGAGCGAAGGGTGTTCCAGATCTGAAGGCATTGCTCCTGAAGTTCCCAAGCAGCCATTCCGAGCAAACGAACACCAATCCCGCCTGTAGCGAGCAAACTAGCCCCGGCAAGCATGCGACCATCTGGGGGAAGAATGGACCGTACGGACTCCAACTGTGCTGCGCCCAATCCGGGGGCAATCATCCATAAAGCTGCAGTATGGGTGTAGTTTAACAACGCTGCGGATGATTTTGGATCGTCCGACTCTGGTTCGAGCCCGAAGTGATCCCATACGGCCAATTGCTTCCCTTGCCAGATTTCTGTCAGACTTCGATATCGCTTGAACTGAAAGACTTCTCCCCGATGAATCCGTCCAGCGGACCAGATATCAGCATACGCAAGTATTGCTTGTTCACCCAGCTCAAAGGTCGTGGTGAGTGATGATGAGCTGCCTTTAAACGGGATAACGCATTCAGGGAAGTACTCCAGCACCGCTCCTTGCTCCAGTCGAAAGTTATGGTTCACAGATGACGGAACAGTAGGTGTTGGATGAAGCCTCGTGGCTGATGTACTGCTTAGCATTAAGTGAGTGTTCTGGCCCAATTGCCATTCGGATCGATAATGATCACCGTTCAGCACGCCTGGAGAGACGTCTGAGGTGTATACACATAATTCATCTCCGCCACCCGGAGGTCGAAAGGATCGACTGAACCGCAGAGGGGCGCTATAATACCGATCGGTCATGACGGTGCGCCCGCCTTGGAGGGCGAAAGTGGCCCGAAGCTCGCTGCGGCGTATCACGGCCTCTCCGGTACTGCGGTTCGGTCCATGTTCAACTCCATGTGAAGAGGAAGAAGGATTAGTGGCTGTGAGTCGTTCCGTGCTCATGAGTGTGGGTATGCAGATGCGCAGCGGAAGCATCGTCATCCATATATTGATGTTCAAGCCAATGGACGATTTCGGATACCCCTTCACCACTCATCAGGTTCGACATCACATAAGGCCGTCCTTCGCGTACCCGTTCAGTATCATCCTTCATCACTTGCAGACTTGCGCCAACATAAGGGGCGAGGTCGGTCTTATTAATCAGTAGCAGGTCAGAACGTGTAATACCTGGACCGCCTTTGCGAGGCAGTTTTTCCCCTTGAGCCACATCAATAATGTAAATGAATACGTCCGCCAGTTCAGGGCTGAATGCAGCAGAGAGATTGTCGCCGCCGCTTTCGATAAAGATCAGTTGCAAGTCCGGGAAGCGTTCAATCAACTCATCAACGGCTTCAAAATTCATTGAAGCATCCTCGCGAATAGCGGTATGTGGGCAGCCTCCTGTCTCTACACCGATAATACGTTCCGGCGCGAGCGCATTCTGACGCAGCAAAATCTCGGCATCTTCCTTTGTGTAAATATCATTGGTAATAACGGCCAGGCTGTAGCGTGTACGCAGTGCCTTGGACAGCTTCTCTACTAGGGCCGTTTTTCCTGAACCTACCGGCCCACCGATTCCGATTCGCATCGGACGACTCCGATCAAATACCTTACGTTCCCATTCCGCATGATGCGTATGATTAGCTCCTCCACACATAACAAATTCCTCCTTGGTTTTGAATTATTGTAGTTAGGACATAAACAGACGGGCTGGCAGGCTCTCGTGCCGCATAGCATGGATTTCCTGGGCAATACCTAAGCTGTGCATGTCTTCCGGGTCGTTATCCCGAATTTGAGACCATTCAGAATCAATATCATTCAAAAGTTTTTGGATAAGCATCTGTGCTTCGGTTTGCCCGATGGGCAGAAGACGCAGAGCGCTATTTACATAAGCATTAACTGAGGTGTACAGATGTCCGGTGACGGCTTCGTCCAGTCCAATTTCCAGCTGATAATTGATGTAGCCGTGAATGGTTGTAATGCCGCAAAATGCACCGTGTTCCTGTACGGCTTCATCGATTAGAGAAAAGTCCATCCACGGATATAGTGATCTCGCGAGTTTGAGTAATCGCTTACCCATCTTGTGCCCACTTTCCCGTAGTTCCCTGGGGGTTCGCTGGGCGTGTACACGTTTGTCGTAAAGGGCTAGAAGGGCGGCATCCTGTTGCTCAATGGCTTGGTAGACACCCTTGATGGCAAGACCATCAAGCCGTACGAGGCTGGAATGAAGCTGGCCGCGAATGAATTGTTCAAGCTGGGCGGTGGTCCGTATTCTACCGTCATGAGTGTATGCCTCCAGACCGAACGAGTGGGAGAACCCGCCAATGGGCAAGGCCGAATCCAGCAGTTGAACATAACGGAGTAATTTCGTGCCGCTGTGCATCATCATGCGTGTCCCCCTTTGTCAAAACATGAAATAGCGTTGTGCCATCGGTAATTCGTCTGCGGGCTCACAGGTGAGAAGCTCGCCATCAGCCCGTACCTCATAGGTTTCGGGATCGACTTCAATGATGGGTGTCACGTCGTTGTGAATCATATCCTTTTTGCTCACTGATCGGCAGCCTTTGACGGGTTCCACACGCTTGTTCAAGCCTAGCATCTCCTTGATTCCTGCATCTGCTGCGGCTTGGGAGACAAAAGTGATCGACCCTTTGGCGAGTGCACCGCCGTAAGCACCGAACATCGGTCTGCCGAATACGGGCTGCGGCGTAGGGATCGATGCGTTGGGGTCACCCATCTGGGCGAAAGTGATCATACCGCCCTTGATAACCATCTCGGGCTTTACCCCGAAATAGGCCGGGTTCCAGACGATCAGGTCTGCAAGCTTGCCAACCTCCACGGAACCGACGAGATGGCCTATGCCGTGAGCAATAGCTGGATTGATCGTATATTTGGCGATATACCTTTTGATCCGATCATTATCGGACGGGGAGCCTGAGGTCAGTTCAAGTTTGCCTCGCTGCTTTTTCATCTTGTCGGCAGTTTGCCAGGTGCGAATAATGACTTCGCCAACCCGGCCCATCGCTTGCGAATCGGAACTGATGATGCTGAATACACCAAGATCATGCAAAATGTCTTCGGCCGCGATCGTTTCGGGACGAATACGTGAATCAGCAAAAGCAACGTCTTCAGGGATAGACGGGTCCAGATGGTGACAAACCATCAGCATATCAAGATGTTCTTCTACGGTATTGCGTGTGTAAGGACGTGTTGGGTTGGTCGAAGAGGGGATGACGTAAGACTCTCCGGCAGCGCGAATAATATCCGGCGCGTGTCCGCCGCCAGCACCTTCTGTATGGTAGGTGTGGATTGTGCGTCCGTTAATGGCCGCCAGTGTATTTTCGAGAAATCCGGTCTCGTTCAGCGTATCGGTATGAATGGCTACTTGAACATCATGTTCTCCGGCCGCGGTCAGACAGGCATCTATAGCGCTTGGCGTTGTGCCCCAATCTTCATGCAGCTTCAGTCCAATGACACCGGCTTCAATCTGTTCAATTAATGGAGCGGTGCTGGAACTATTGCCTTTACCTAGATAACCGATATTCATGGGAAATGCCTCTGCGGACTCCAGCATCCGGTGAATGTGCCAGGCTCCGGGTGTACAGGTGGTGGCTTTGGTGCCAGTTGCAGGTCCTGTACCGCCGCCGATCATGGTTGTTACTCCTGAAGATAATGCCGTTTGAATCTGTTGTGGACAAATAAAATGAATATGGGTATCAATGCCTCCAGCGGTCACAATCATGCCTTCTCCGGCAATGATTTCGGTCGATGCGCCAATAACCAGCGCGGGATCGACTCCATCCATTGTATCCGGGTTGCCGGATTTGCCGATTGCGCAGATGAAGCCATCGCGAATACCGATGTCCGCTTTGACAATCCCCCAATGATCGATGATGACGGCGTTGGTAATGACGGTATCAGGTGTGCCATCACTGCGAAGGGCAGATGTGGACTGACCCATCCCGTCACGAATAACCTTACCGCCACCGAATTTGCTTTCGTCCCCATAGACAGCGTAATCATGCTCAATCTCCGCCCATAGTTCCGTATCCGCCAATCTGACGGCATCCCCGGTTGTAGGCCCGAACATGGACGCGTATTGTTCGCGGCTCATTCGTTTCATAAAGGGTCCCCTCCGTCCTGCATAGGGGGTGCAAATGTCTTCAGAAATGTTTCTAGTTTCTGTGGATCAGGTGGCTGATCTGCCGATCCTTCGGTTAATCCGTTAAATCCATAAATCTGACGTTTGCCACCGAATGTGGTGAGTTCGACCGGTTTTTCTTCACCAGGTTCAAAACGAACAGCGGTGCCTGCCGGAATATGCAGACGGTGCCCAAAAGCGGAAAGGCGATCAAAGTCCAGCGCAGCATTGACTTCATAGAAGTGAACGTGAGAACCGACCTGAACGGGACGGTCGCCGCGGTTCAGTACAATCAGACGCACGGTTAAGCGATCGGGATGACAGACGATCTCATCATCCTGTTTTAAGCGATATTCACCTGGGATCATGGAGTTCTCCTGCCTTTCTCAGCGTATAGGTTCGTGGACAGTGACCAGTTTTGTTCCGTCAGGAAAAGTGGCTTCCACCTGTACCTCAGGAATCATATCGGATACACCTTCCATGCAGTCTTCGCGTGTCAGGATCGTGCCGCCGTATCTCATCAACTCTGCAACACTCATCCCATCGCGTGCACGTTCCATGAGTTCTGAGGTCAACAATGCGATAGCTTCAGGAACATTCAGTTTAAGTCCACGTCCTCTGCGTTCGCGGGCGAGGTTAGCAGCCACGGTAATCAGGAGTTTTTCTTTTTCCTGCTCAGTCCAGTGCAAGGTAATCCGACCTTTCCCTTAGATAGTCTATGTCGTCATGGATCATGTTATATGTTAAATATACTCACACAGGGTGGGCCCTTTGTCAATATGGTTCCGATTATATTAGCAGCATGCATGAAATGAGTATGCATAAAATAAAATTGTGTAAGCATTATTGACACGGTGAGTGTGACCCTCCATAATTTGGATCAACGAACATTTCGGACATATATGACCTTAATGTTCGTCAATAGACTAAAAAAAGGGAGTGTAGGCTATTGAAGAAGAGGACGGTCAAGTTATGGAGTGTTTTGCTCGGTGCGGTCATTGCGTTGACAGGATGTGTGGAGGGTGGAACGCCGCCGGAGGCATCGGGCTCCGATGGGGCGGGAGAATCAACTTCGTCCGGAGAACCGATTAAGGTAGGTGTTCTTCACTCCCTAAGTGGAACGATGGCAATCAGTGAAGTGTCGGTTAAGGATGCGGAGATGCTTGCCATTGAAGAGATTAATGCAGCGGGCGGAGTTCTGGGTAAACAGATCGAGCCTGTGGTTGAGGACGGAGCTTCCGATTGGCCTACATTTGCGGAGAAAGCAGGGAAGTTGCTGCAACAGGATAAAGTAGCTGCTGTATTCGGCGGATGGACCTCTGCGAGTAGGAAGGCGATGCTTCCGGTGTTTGAACAAAACAAGGGTCTGTTGTTTTACCCGGTGCAATATGAAGGATTGGAATCGTCCCCCAACATTTTTTATACAGGAGCCACAACGAATCAGCAGATCGTTCCATCCGTAACCTGGTTGCTGGAGAACAGGGGCAAGAAGTTTTATCTGCTTGGTTCCGATTATGTTTTCCCAAAAACGGCCAATCAGGTCATCAAAGCCCAGCTGGCAGCTGAGGGTGGCGAAGTTGTAGGGGAAGAATATACACCGCTGGGACATACGGATTACAGTACAATTATCAGCAAAATCAAGGCTGCCAAGCCGGATATTGTATACAACACGCTGAACGGAGACAGCAATGTCGCCTTTTTCAAACAATTAAAGGATGCCGGGATCTCTTCCGAACAGTTGACAACTCTGTCAGTGAGTGTGGCGGAGGAAGAAATTCGGGGGATTGGTGCGGATGTACTGAAAGGGCATTTGGCCTCCTGGAACTATTATCAGACTACAGATACATCTGAAAATAAAACATTTGTAGAGAAATATAAAGAAAAATATGGAGCTGACCGGGTGACGGCCGATCCGATTGAAGCGGGATATGTGGCCGTTTATCTGTGGAAAGCAGCCGTGGAAAAAGCCGGATCAACTGATGTTGAAAAAGTGAAGGAGGCAGCCAAAGGTCTGGAATTCGATGCGCCGGAAGGAAAAGTGACGGTGGATGGAGAGAACCAGCATATCTACAAAACGGTGCGGATTGGTGAAGTGCAGGAAGATGGACAGTTCAAGGAATTGTGGAACTCCGGAGCACCCGTCAAACCTGATCCGTATCTGAAAACGTACGATTGGGGCGCTTCCCTTAGTGCCAAATAGCATGGGAATCTCACGTCAGAACTGCTGAATAACAGACGAGGGTGAGACAACACACCCTCTTACAACATCACGGTAAAGCGTTGATGCGAAACGAAAATTGATGTCTTGTATAAAATTTCAGATGTTCACAGCATGAGGAGGGAAAGGCGATGGATATGTTTGTCCTGCAAATGTTCAATGGGTTAAGCATCAGCTCCATCTTGCTGCTGATTGCATTGGGACTCGCGGTTACATTTGGATTGATGAATGTCATTAATATGGCTCATGGTGAATTGATCATGATCGGTGCTTACGCTACATATGTGACGCAAAACCTGTTCATTTCGTATGCTCCGCAAGCGTGGTTCGATGTCTACTTTATTGTGGCTCTGCCTATCGCCTTTGGTGTGGCGGCTCTTATAGGCTGGTTGCTGGAAGTGGTGCTGATCAGGCATCTGTATGGGAGGCCGCTCGATAGTCTGCTTGCTACATGGGGCGTAGGCATGATGCTGCAACAATTGGCCCGAACGATATTTGGGGCGCCAAATGTAGGGGTATCCAGTCCGGCTTGGCTCAACGGAGGTCTGACCATAGCGGACGGTATTGTGTTTCCGTATAAACGTCTTTTCATTATCGCGCTGGTTTCTGTTGTACTGCTGTGCATGTATCTGTACATCTATCGGACTTCTTCCGGGAGACGGATGAGGGCCGTGATGCAAAATCGAAGCATGGCGGGCTGTCTCGGGATTTCCACCAGACGGGTGGATGGCATGACCTTTGCGATTGGTTCGGGCATTGCCGGCATCGCTGGATGTGCATTGACACTCATTGGCCCGATTGGCCCTTCGCTGGGGACGTATTATATCGTAGATGCGTTCATGGTGGTTGTACTGGGCGGTGTGGGGAAACTGGTGGGAACCGTGTGTGGTGCGCTTGGAATTGGCATGTTCAATACGTTATTTGAAACGTATACCTCAGCCTCTATCGGTAAGGTGCTGGTATTTGTCTGTATAGTAGCTTTTCTGCAATGGAAGCCGCGTGGGCTCGTTGCCATACGGACTCGGAGTCTGGATTAATGCGAAGAAGGGGGTTATATGATGTCGGCACTTCTCAAGACGGGTAGTCTGAAAATGAAGATCATCTGGGCGGTTGTCCTGATCATGATGTGTCTGGCTCCACTCATTTCCACGGAATTCCGGCTTAGTCTATTGGCGAAATTCCTGGCACTGGCCATTCTGGCGATCGGTCTGGATTTGATCTGGGGATATGGAGGGGTGCTTAGTCTGGGCCATGGTGTATTCTTCGGACTTGGTGGGTACGCCATGGCGATGTATCTGAAGCTGCAAGCCAGCGGTACAACACTTCCAGACTTTATGGGATGGAGTGGTCTTAGTGGTCTGCCGTGGTTCTGGGAGCCGTTCAGGTCATTCCCAGTGGCGCTATTGCTGGGCATTGCCCTTCCGGCATTGCTGGCCTTTGCCCTGGGGTGGTTCACGTTCCGTAACCGGATCACCGGTGTGTATTTTACAATCCTGACCCAAGCGTTAGTCCTCATTACCGTAACGTTATTTGTGGGCAAACAGGAATGGACGGGAGGGACCAATGGTATAACGGGATATAACGCGATCTTTGGTTTTACCCTTCATTCGGCAGGGACAACGATTGCTCTCTACTATATAACGCTTGCCGTTCTGGTGCTCGCCTACCTGCTTTGTCGCCGGGTTGTGAACAGCAGGTTTGGTCAGGTGCTTGAAGCTGCGCGGGATGGGGAGAATCGGGTTCGCTTTCTTGGCTATGACCCGGCAGGGTTCAAGACGCTGGCTTTCGCCCTTTCCGGAGCGTTGGCGGGAATCGCAGGTATGTTATTTGTGCTCCAGGTAGGGATCATCTCACCTTCCATGATGGGAATCGTGCCATCAATTGAAATGGTATTATGGGTTGCCTTGGGAGGGCGTGGGACGCTGATTGGTGCGGTAATCGGAGCTGTGGTACTGAACGCAGCCAAAACGGGCATCAGTGAAGCTTATCCGGAAGGTTGGTTGTTTGTCATTGGTGGGCTCTTTGTAACAGTGGTCTTGTTCATGCCGAATGGACTTGTTGGTGTATATCGTCATGTGGTGCGCTTGCTGAAACGGAGAGGAGAGGTTGTGCATGTTCCAGTCAGTCAGGAAAAACCAAAAGTCTACTGACGTTCCGGTAGTTCTGGTCGCCGAGGAAATCACGGTGGCATTTGGCGGTTTTGTTGCGGTCAAAGGTATGGATCTGAAGCTGCATGAACATGATCTGCATTTTCTGATCGGCCCCAATGGTGCTGGAAAAACAACGATGCTGGATGTGATTTGCGGCAAAACCAAGCCCTTGTCCGGTACAGTGAAGATGGCGGATGGTACGGATCTGACACGTCTGAAGGAGCACCAGATTGCTCGAAAAGGGGTAGGGCGCAAGTTCCAGGCTCCATCGATCTTTGCTGGTCTGACCGTGCAGGAGAACCTGACGCTGGCTGCGGAGACTCGTCGTTCTCCTTTACAGGCTCTGGGTATTCAACGGTATTCAAAAATAAGTCCGGCAATGGAGCAGATTACGCTCCAGGTTGGTCTGCAGGACCGTGTGGACGCACGTGCAGGTGCTCTATCACATGGGGAAAAGCAGTGGCTTGAGATTGGCATGCTACTGCTGCAGGAACCCCGTGTATTGCTGCTGGATGAACCGGCAGCGGGGATGACGGACGAAGAAACACACAAGACGGGTCGCCTACTGCAGGAGATTGCGCGAGAAAGGTCTGTTGTGGTAGTGGAGCATGATATGGAATTCGTCCGCGAGTATGCAGCCAAAGTGACGGTGATGCATGAAGGCAAACTTCTTAAGGAAGGTACGATGGCGGAAGTGCAGGAAGATCCGAGAGTGGCTGAAGTGTACCTGGGCAAAAGGAGGGATGACCATGCTGTCGCTGCAACGAATTGAGTCCGGCTATGGGGAAAGTAATGTGCTGCGCGGTGTGAATCTGGATGTCGAGCCAGGTCAGGTAGTATGCCTGATGGGGCGTAATGGTGTAGGGAAAACCACCTTGATGAAGACGTTGATGGGGCTTCTTAAAACGCGCAAGGGAAGTATTCAGTGGAAAGGTCAGGAATTATCCACCCACGATCCGGCCAAACGGGCCAGGTCGGGGATTGGATATGTGCCGCAGGGGCGGGAAATATTCCCGCAGCTTACGGTAAAAGAAAATCTGTTGCTGGGTCTGGAGACGAGTGCTGCAGGGGTGAAGACGTTTCCAGAGGATGTGCTAGCGATGTTTCCGGTGCTTGCCACGATGTATGGGCGGCAGGGTGGTGATTTGAGTGGTGGGCAGCAACAGCAGTTGGCATTTGCCCGCGCGCTGGCTTCTCGGCCTGGATTATTGCTTCTGGATGAACCGACAGAAGGTATTCAGCCTTCCATCGTAGAGGACATCCGGCAGGTTATTTTGCAAATTAAGGCAAAGGGTGAGATCTCCATCTTGCTGGTGGAGCAAAGCATTGATTTTGTACGCGGTGCTGCAGATTATATCTATGTAATGGACAAAGGGGTAATTGCACTGCAAGGAGCACCGCGAGAGCTGGATATGTCGCAGTTTGAGCACCATCTGTCTGTGTAGCTAAGGTTCATGGCGTAGGAAGAGTTCAGGAGCGCTTGTCCAGAATGTTGGAGTACTTCGGATATAGTCTTCGGATGCAATCCGGGCAGATATCATGAGTGAATTCGGCATGGGTGTGCTTCTCCAAATAACTTTCAACAGAGTTCCAGCTGTCCTGTTCATCCTTAATCTGTTTGCAGACAGCGCAGATGGGAAGCAGTCCACGCAAAGTGCGCACTTCAGACAGAGCCTTCTTCAATTGGCGTTCTGTCTGTTTCTGTTCGGTAACATCCGTGTGTGCAATCAGTGCAAGATCAGACAGCAGGGATGGGTCGGCCTGAATCAATGGGGTGAGTTCCATACGGAACCATCGCTGTTCGCTGTGAGCAGTTTGAACGGAGATATCGTATGTATAACTGTCTTTAAAAGGTGCAGTGATACTTTTCAACTCCTGAACAATCTTCGCATTTTTTGCTTTCTCCTCGCGTAATGTCCACCCCTCTACAAGATGAAGGTAATGAGGCGGTTCAGGTGCTGTTCTGGAGGGGCTTGTTACGCTCTGTTTGGGAAGCAGTTGCCCAAGTCCATGTTGCCAAGCGGTGTTGCAGCTTCGAATGATCCAGTTGTGATCGACGATGATAAGTTGGTGTTGAATGGACTGGAACGATAATCTCTCCAGATCGGATATTAAGTATCTCATGAAATGAGCTCCTCCTTGGCAGAAATCTTATCTTAAATCATCTGGAATTTCCAAGATGTCTGCGACCTGGTTCCTGAACCGGGTTGCTTTGCGGGTACCGTGAATGAGATTGGACAGACGATATGGCGGAATGCCATACTGTTCACAAAATGTCTTTTGGTCGACCTGGAGTTCGGTTAGTCGTCGTTTAATGGCCCATCCGAAAGGAGTCACAGGTTTCTTTTTGTTCAAAAGGGTTCACCCCTCGTTGGAATGTAGTGTTCAGCTGGTTATTCTTGGTGTAAAATATATAGATATGCGAGCTGTATGTTTTATTATATACGTATTTGCGTCATCTAACAATTAAAAAAGACGTAAATAAGTGTATTTTAATATGTTAAATGGCGTAAATGCGTTAAATAGACAAAATAAATGACATAAAAAACACGCCAGCAATGAGGTTGCGGCGTGTTTTTTTATATTTTACTGTGTGAGGAGATGGGTTGTGTGAAGAAAAAGGGGATGGGAATTAGGCTCTGTATGCGTGAAGCCCTGCTCCAAGCATGTGAAAGCTTGGAAACAACGTTTTCATGGACGATGAGGTTGGTTGTACCAGTCCATCCGCAGCGGAGGCGCTGACGGTATGCCATTCATGCTCCAGGTCTGCGGCCAGGCGAACCAGCAGGTCCTGGGTTGTATCGGTGTTAAGGGGAATCACTTTGGAGGCTTCGGTTATGCAGGCACTCATGGCTGAATGCAGATAACCAAGGACCGCCTCCTCGACAGGGATTTCGAGGTGGTGGTTAATCCAGGCGTGAACAGTGGGGAGACAGCCAACAGATTCATACTTAGCCAGCGTTTGTTCGAGATGGCTAAAATCAATCCAGGGGTGTAGTGCGCGAGCTAGCTTAATTAGTCGTTTGCCCATAATGGAGGCATGTTCTCTAAGATTGACTGGGGTGCGCTGGACATGAACGAGTTTGTCGATGAGGGCTGTACGCCATGCGTCCTTGTGATCTGCGGCGGTGTATATGCCTTTAATCGCCATACCTTCCAGACGCACGATGCTGGGATGCAATTGACAGCGCATGAATGATTCGAGATCTTCAACACTACGAATGGTACCTTCAGCGATATGGGCATCCATACCGAAGGAATGGGTGAACCCTCCGACCTGGATAGAGGAATCAAGCAGTTTGACATAATCGAGCAGCTTATTCCCACGGTTCACAATCTTTCGCCTCCTACGTTCGTTAAATGTTATGTTAAATAACATTTATACTCCTTTTTGGTTCGCTTTATGTTTGTAAATCCGAATTATATGATATATATATTCACATAAATATCCGCTTTTTGTCAATAGTTTCTTTGTTTTTTGAATATTAAATCTATTTAGTGTTATTTTATATAACTTTATGAGTTACTTTATACTAAGAGGATGTGAAGGATGGTAATACAAATAAAGTAGAGTGATCGGCCTAATCGGGTATACAAACGAGATCAAATTTAATCATATGCACTTCGTAGGAGAAAATGACGAGATTATACGATTTATGGAAGGAAAAGCGCAGTTAAAATGATATTAAGAAAAATGCTTTACTTTTAAACATGAACCGGGTATAATCAATTTTGTTGCCGATTATTTACGACATGCGGTCGTGGTGGAATGGCAGACACGCTATCTTGAGGGGGTAGTGGGTGTATACCCGTGGAGGTTCGAGTCCTCTCGACCGCATCATAAGAACGATAAAGAAGAAGCTTCCCGTATGGGAAGCTTCTTCTTTTTTTGTTTTATTTACAGTACAGATGGGCCAGACAAAAAAAAGGTCACCCGTTTCCCCTGAATGCATGCTCATTCTGTCTGCTGGGTCGGATGGCCTTTACTTGTTATTTAAGCAATTCTTTGATGTCCGCTTCAATTTTATCAGGTGTTGTTTTGGGAGCATACCGTTTCAGAACACGTCCGTTCTGATCCACAAGGAATTTGGTGAAGTTCCATTTAATGGCTTTGGAGCCGAGTACGCCTGGCGCTTCTTTGGTAAGGTGCTGGAAAAGAGGGTGAGCGCTTGAACCATTCACATCGATCTTCTCAAACATCGGGAAGCTAACACCATAGTTCATCTGGCAGAACTCGGCAATATCATCAGAAGAGCCTTTTTCCTGTGCAAACTGGTTGCTTGGAAAACCAAGAACTTCGAATGGGGAGTCTTTAAACTTATCCTGAAGCTCTTGCAGACCTTTGAATTGAGGTGTGAGGCCGCATTGGCTTGCTGTATTCACGATAAGCAGTACTTTGTCACGATAGTTGGACATTTCAACTTCCTGACCGCGAAGGGTGTTTACTTTGTAGTCGTAGACTGACATGAAAATCGCCTCCATTTCATATTCTTCTTTCTTCTATTATATTGATTACAATTAAATAATGCAAAATTAATATTGCTTTTTTAACTCAATTTGAAGCTGTCGTGTATGATCTGTGACTGATTTGCTACCTGAATTTCGCTAAAGAGAGAATTAGAGAGCTTTGATGAGATGGGTAGAGAATGGATACGTTGTAAGCGCTATTATTGATGTGAAATGGCAAAAATCCGTCGATTCGGTGATCTGCGCAGACTTTACACCAATATGGCACGGGTGTATGATTCATATCGTAATTCCAATTTAAATTAAATTTTACATGAAAAACGAAACAAACGATAATATCGCTCTGATTAATGATTATAAAAGAACGATGTTTTAATCGCTGAGTTTCCATTCATTCATGGGTGGGAAACGGGGGAACCAACAGGATGAACTGTCCAGGACAGTAGGCATCCATGGGGTGAATTTTCCGGTGACAGCCGGAAATAGGGCGACTCTCGCGCCCGAATCCGTCAGCTAACCTCGTAAGCGTTAAAGGGAGAGGCAACAAGCCGTACGCTGGTTCATAGTGTCTTTTTGCTATGGATTATTGAAGAAGCGTCCGGGAGGCCTTGGTCCCCCACGCTTCTTTTTTGTTGTCTTTTCACGCCAAGGGAGGAACGAATGATGGATAAAGAGATGATCTTAGTGACTGCTCCAAATGAAGCAGGACGTAAATTTATCAAATTGCTGATGTACAAAAAAATGCCGTTTGCCGTTCTGACCAACAGTGCAGGGGAAGAGCGCAGGCTCCGGAGAATCGGTGTGGAGCATGTCATTCGCATGAACACAGCTGCTGCTCAGAAATGGTTTTTGCCGCAAGGTAGTGTCGGCAATGTTTTTATTTTTGAAAATAGCCTAAACCTGACCTGTCGATATTTACAGATCTGCCGCTCCTGGACATCCAAGTCCCTGTGTGTCATTACGGAACAAAGCCACCCCAAAGGGATCTATCGGGGAATGGGAGCAGACCGTATTGTATATTCCTTGAATGGGGAAGTTGGGTTTCTACTGAATGGCTAGTGGCTAGTACTATTCCTGTGATTGATCCAGTGTCAGCTGCCTGTTATAATTGAAATCATAAATAAACGGAAACTTGAGGAGACTCATGCATGTTGGTGGGTCTTCTTTTTTATGGTTTGGGAAATAGGGATATGGATTTCCTGTGGCTAACGAGGAGGAATAGGCGTGCCGGATGTACGTGGAATACAATGGTTGTTCTTTGATGTGGGGGATACGCTCGTGGACGAATGGGAGCCGGTAGATGATATTATCGGTCAGTTCGTTCGTGAAGCTTGTGCGCTTGGTTATCAGGTGGAGATGCAGACGGTGCGAGATATATTTGCCGCCTCCTACCGAAATTACGAGCAATGGCCGATGAAATTGGCTATTCGTACCCTTATCAGCGACGAGGGGCACCGGGAACAGATACAGGAGAAGCTGAAGTTCCGCAAAGAGCTTGAGCGCCCCTTCGCGTCAGCCGACGCTGTTCTCCAGACGTTGTCGCAAAACTATAAGATTGGTATCATTGCCAATCAGAGTCCGGGGACGGAAAATCGGCTGGATAGCTACGGCTTGCGCAAGTATGTGGATGTGCTGGCCTGTTCGGCTGAAGAAGGAGTGTCCAAGCCTGATCCTGAATTGTATGCTGTAGCGTTGAAACAGGCGGGATGCAAACCTGAGGAAGCGGTCATGATCGGCGACAGGATTGATAATGATATTATTCCGGCTAAGAAGCTGGGTATGCACACGATCCGGATTTTGCAGGGTTATGGCAGATTCCAGCCGGAGCTTGCGGATGCAGAGCGTCCAGACTGGACTATTGAATCACTGGAGGAACTTCTTCCTTTGTTAATGGTAACTCAAAATTCAGACAACTAAATAAGAGCAGTATTTATGAACTATTCGGTATAATTAGGCTGCTGCTCTAACATATAAAAGGCTGATCGTCTCAAGGGGTACGTTACTTGAGTTGATCAGCCTTTTTGAGTTAGACAAAATACGGCGTAATTCCGTTTAACCTAGAACAACAGAATGGTCTGGATAATCAGATACACATTCAGGACAACGATAACTCCGGCAATGATCCAGGAGATGATTTTGAGCCACAGCTTGTTGGCAAAAGCCCCCATGCTTTTTTTGTCACTCGTAAACATTACCAGCGGAATGACGGCAAAGGGTAGCTGCAGAGACAGCACAACCTGGCTAAGAATCAACAGTTCTTCTGTTCCGTGCTCTCCAGCAATGGCTGTTACGATGACGGCCGGGATGATAGCGATCAGACGTGTAACCAGTCGACGAAGCCACGCTGGAATACGAATGTTCAGGAAGCCTTCCATTACAATCTGTCCGGACAACGTGCCGGTGAGTGTTGAGTTTTGGCCTGAAGCCAGCAGGGCTACACCGAACAGGATGCTAGCGATGGTGGTTCCCAGCAGAGGTGTCAACAGATGGTAAGCATCTGTAATTTCCGCCACCTGGGTCATACCCGCACTATGAAACACGGCAGCAGACACAATCAGGATGGCTGCATTAATGAACAGAGCTAGCGTTAAAGCGATGGTTGAATCCATGGTGGAATACAGAATCGCTTCTTTTTTTCCTTTTGGCGTCTGTTCAATCTGACGGGTCTGCACAATGGAAGAATGCAGATACAGATTATGGGGCATGACGGTTGCACCGATAATCCCGATGGCGATGTAGAGCATAGCCGGATTTTGCAAAATCTCGACATTCGGTACGAAACCATGCATGACGCCACCCATATCTGGTTTAGCGAGAAACAGGTCAATCCCGAAGCAGAGGGCGATGGTAGCCATTAGTACAATTACGAGGGATTCCAATGCGCGAAAGCCTTTATTTTGCAGCAAAAGAATGACCAGTACATCGACAGCGGTAATAATGACGCCGTATAACATGGGGATGTTGAACAGCAGCTTGAGCGCGATGGCTGAACCAATAACCTCGGCAAGGTCAGTGGCTGCAATCGCAAGCTCACACAAAATCCATAATACGATCACAACAGGCATGCTGAATCGTTCGCGGCAGGCTTGCGCCAAATCCCGTCCTGTGACAATCCCGAGCTTGCCAGCGAGAGACTGTAACACAACTGCCATTAAGTTCGAAATCAGAATAACGGACAATAACGTATAACCGAATTGTGAACCACCCGCAATATCCGTTGCCCAGTTCCCAGGATCCATATATCCAACGGCAACGAGGTAACCCGGTCCAACAAAAGCAAGGAACTTTTTCCACCAAGCAGCGTTTTGAGGCACCTTCATGGAGCTGTGGGCTTCCCCGAGAGATGGGGCCATGCCCGCAGCCAATGGCTCATTTGAAGGAGTGGTGAACGGATTTTTTTTACTCATAATATAATCACCCGACTTTGAAGTATTGATATTCTATATGAAGAGGAACGGTGTCATTCCTTTGATTAAATTGGAACATTGAAACCAAAATCTTAAAAGCGTAATTAAACGACTTCACATATGTCTAAACGTTTATGTTGATACTTACATTGTACTCCTTCAATTATTTTTGTCTAGTGCAACTTTTGTGTATGAGGACAAAATTTACCGGAGAGTGAATTGTGCCTTAGTATATTACCCAACCCTGGATAAATTACCTGTGTTCATCCCCAATGCATGAAAAAGATAAAGATGTAAAAGCTGAATAAGGAGCAACAACGTTTCAAAATGAGCCAGAAGTTTAAATTGAATTGTAGGCAACAAAAAACTTAAAGGTGAAGGAGAGATTCTTAATGGAAGCTTTATATACAGCAACAGCGACAGTTAAAGGTGGACGTACAGGTTCGGTGGCTTCTTCGGATGGCGTGCTCAAGCATGATCTGAAAATGCCAAAAGAACTTGGAGGCTCCGGTGGTGAAGGAACCAATCCTGAGCAGCTCTTTGCAGCGGGATACGGTGCATGTTATGAAAGTGCTCTTGCCAATGTGGCACGCAAAGCAGGCGTGAAATTGGAGAATGTGGTGGTCACAAGTAATGTATCCATCGGCAAAGATCCGGCAGATGATGGTTTCCAACTGTCTGTACGTTTGGATGTGAGCATGCCTGGCGTGGATCACAGTCAAGCAGAGGATCTTGCACGCAAGGCACATGATTTCTGTCCTTACTCCAAAGCAACACGCGGCAATATTGATGTGGTACTTAATGTAGTTTAAGACCTGACTCGTAGGAGTAAAGGGAACATATAGAGCAGGGTATCTTTGGATACCTGATGTTCGAGTACAAGACCCTGCTGGCCTTCGGCAGGGTTTTGTATTTTATAATACAGATGAGATGCAGGAGATTGCATGTTGAACAGCGTACTATTTTACATAATCTACTCTTGCTTGAAGTCATACATTCGAATAAGGGGGAACGACAATGAGTATTGAAGAGATGATAGAACGACGATTTGTATGTACCAAATGCAGGGGTACGGATTGCAATATTAAGGAAGTATCCATGTCAGGAGCAGGACTTAGCAAAATGTTTGATATTCAGCACAATCATTATCTCTTCGTCGCCTGTTCTTCCTGTGGATATGTAGAAGTATTCGATCCGGATGTGTTGAAAGGGAAAAAACAGGGTCAGGTGGGTACCATTCTTGATATTCTATTTGGTGGGTAAATGTGCGTGAGTTGACATCGAACTAAAATTTCTTTAATATGATTTAGTACTAAGAAGTGTCAATGCATGAACCAAATTTGAATTAACAGGTGATATCCATGTCTTATAGACCGCGTATTGCAAATTTAGAATTAGCTAGTGGCAACAAGGAAGACGGATTGTATGAATTTAAAATGAAATTGGTAGACGGTACACAATGCCGTGTATTCTACTCCCATTCCCCGGAATGGAAGCTGACCAATATCAGCCGTCTACAGAAAACACCTTGTCCGGTATGTCGCAAAGATTTCATTTGCAAATGCATGGACCAGTGGGCTGGTGACCTGCACCAACAGATGATCGACGACCAATGGATGGAAAAGGCAATTGCCGAGTAATTGCCAAAACAGATACGAGCGTGGGCATAGAGCCTGCGCTCTTTTTCTATTTTCCGTTATACTTAAATAAAATGTGAAAAAGCGACCGAGATGACTCAAAACGGGTAAGTTATGCTAATAGCACACATGAGGAGGCCGCGATTATGACAGTAAATCAAACGGATCAGCATCAGGGACACCCGATTGTGCTTGTGGACGGAGTCTGTCATTTCTGCCAAGGATTAACGAAGTGGATTATCAAGCGTGACCCTGAGGGGAAATATCATTTTGCATCACTCCAATCGGATGTAGCGAAAAAATTGCTGGAGAAGGGCAATCTGTCCACGGACAGCATGGATACTTTTGTACTCATTGAGGATGGAAAATATTATACACGTTCAACCGCAGCGCTGCGTCTGGCCAAAGGTTTGAAATTCCCTTATCCATTATTGTACGTGTTGATTATTGTACCGAAATTTATTCGAAATGCCATATATAACACTGTAGCTCGCAACCGATATCGCTGGTTCGGTAAAGATGAAGCGTGCATGCTGCCTACACCTGAAATTAAGGATCGATTCCTTTGAAAGGCTGAAGTGTGACATATTTTATCGGTGACGATTGATTAATAACGGAAATAATTGGGTAATGAGTACGGATCAACTCTATTTTGGGAGGCAAATAACTTGAAGAAGTGGACTACATTAATTATTGGGGCATTATTAGCAGTAAGCATGACAGCTTGCAGTAGCGATGCAGATAACAGTACAGCAACGCCGCCAGCTGGAAACGAAACGTCTAACGAGGGGAATACAACTGCGGAGCAGGAGACAAAGATCCCTACATTGGACGAGTTAATTGAGAAAACGAATGCAGCTACTAAAGATATGAAAAGCTTCACTACGGAAGCCAATATCGATCAAAATTTGAAACTGGTGGCTGGTGAGCAGTCCCAGGATCAACAGGTGAAAACATCACTGAAGATGGATATCATCAAAGATCCGATGATAATCTATCAGGAGATGAAAATGGAAATGTCCGGACAGGAAGCACAGAATGTGAAGCAGTACATCACTTCGGATAACATTTATTCACAGGTGGGAGAGCAGTGGGTCAAAATTCCTGACGAACAAACGAAACCACTGATTGAGCAGATGAAGGCAAGCATGAATCCGGAAGGTGAGCTGGAGCAATTCAAAAAGATTGCCGAAGACACCAAAATTACGGAAGAAGGCGACAACTACGTCATTAACGCTGACGTATCCGGTGATAACGTGAAGGAACTGGCCAAAGCGGTTATGGAGCAAAATGGATCGGATGCCCAAACTCAAGCGATGCTTGATCAAATGAATATTACCAGCATGAAAATGAAATATATGATCAACAAAGAAACCTACCTGCCTGCAAGTACGGATGTCAACATGGTTATGAATATGGAGCAGGAAGGACAGAAAATCTCGATGGACATGAAGATGACCAGTACGTTCTCTAACCATAATGGCGTGAAAGAGATCAAGATCCCGCAAGAAGCATTGGATAGTGCTAAATAAAAAGCGTTCGGATAAGCAGGTATGATTCTCTCTGATGAGAAGTTAGCCTGGTAAAGCTGCTATGATGTGGATATTCTGGAGAAGGCACTTCTGATATGAATTTGTGTGAACCGACAGGTTCGCTGAATTCAATCAGGGGTGTTTTTTTTTTTTTTGTATGCGTTGTGGTTAGAGTCCAAGGTGTTATAGTATAGTCGTGTAAGCGATTGAATTTAGAGTTGATGGGAAGTTGAAGGAAGGCTATTTCAGGCAGGAGGTCAAAGAAATGATTGAATATGCACATATACATCATGTGAGTCTGGCTGTACGTGATTTGGAAGTTGCGAAAAAATTTTATTCCGGTTTGCTCCGCATGCAAGAGATTGAACGTCCGCCTTTCAACTCCACAGGCACCTGGTATGCCCTTGGTAGTCAACAGCTTCATCTGTTACAGCACCCGCAGGGACACACTCTTCGTGAGGCAGGGATCGATACAACAGATGGACATTTTGCGATCTGGGTGAAGAGTTACAAGGAGACTTTGGCCTGGCTGGAACAGCAGGGAATTGAATATGAGGCAAGACCAGATAGTGTTGCCGGGTTTGCACAGATTTTTGTACTTGATCCTGACCGCAATATTATTGAGTTTGATGCACCTTATCATTCTTGAGTGATTTGCGTTTGAATAAATCCCTTGCTCCTCCAGAAATTGTATGCTATATTATCCATACATTCATAGCACGTGACGGAAGCACCGTCCATACACTGCTTATTCTTGCGGTTATTGGACGGTGCTTTTTTGTGCTTTTTTTCAGGGAGGGGAGAAGAAGTGATTGTGCTTAAGGCAGTGCTGGCTTCTAAAGACAGAGAGTATATCAGCGCCTGGCTTGATTTTGTACAAGGCAGCCCGTCCGGCTCCAGTATACGGTTTACCGCCTTTTCACAATGGGAAGCGTTCAGGGATCACATGAACGAACAGGAAGGCAGGGAACTGCCGGATCTGGTGATTGCGGAACCGGAATTTCTGAACAGCTGGCTGAGTCACGGTGGCGAAACCTCGGGTATTCCATGGTTGATGCTTAGTGAAGGATTAGATGAGGTGGATGAGGATAAACGGCTGATGAAATATCAACCATTGCCTACGCTGATGGATGCTGTTCTTAATGCTTGTCGGCAGCCGCGTCGGAAGAAAACCCATCGTCCAGGACAGGAGACACTTTCTATTGGAGTTGTATCAGCTTCCGGCGGGAGTGGCAAAACTGCGGTGGCGATGCATATGGCGAAGCAGCTTGGGCTTGCAGGATATGCTGTTCTGTATCTCAATCTGGAGACGTTAGATAGCTCGATGCCGTTTCTGGAGAAAGGTCTGTCTAGAAGTGGGCAGCGTACACTCGATGCAGAAACAGGGCTGTCACGTCTTCTTTACGATTTGAAGGTGGGCAGGAAGGAATCGGGCAAACAGGGACAAGCACAGTCTTCCTCCAAAGGGGTGGACGGATATGTACTTCGTCACGAAGTGCTGAAGTCGGATGTATTCTGGCCATTATCGAATCGGAAGGAATTGCTGCAAATGTCCCGTGAGGATACGAAGAGCCTTATTCGGTATTTGGCGGACTGCGGGCAATATGATGTGCTCATTCTGGATGGGGACTCAGGTTGGGATGGACGCAGTGAGGGGATTTTCGATGCTGCCGATGCATTCGTGTGGCTGGTGGAGGATGACATCTCTTCCATGCACCGCTGGGGTCAATGGATTCAGCACATGGAGCGTACGTGGCCGGATCTGCATGAAAGTGTACTGGATCGTGCCCGCTTCATTGTCAACAAGTATCGGGACAGCGTCATCAATGCTTTGCCAAGATCTGATCTGCATTTGGATGGAGTGCTGCCGTATATCCCTTCCTGGAAGCAGCTGAGTCAGGAGGAAGTGATGCTCAGCTCACCGATTTTTCAACGCGAAGTGAAGAGGCTATGCGCCATGATCGTACAGGATGGGGAAGAAGAACTGAAGCAGACAGGACGAATCCAGAAGGGTGATGGGTGGTCACTGTGATGGATTCATCCAAGATGATACTGGACCGTGAAGAGCAGTTTCAGATCATGCGTCGTGAGGTCAGGGAAGGCCTGGATTTAACTTCTTCTGCGGGAGACGAAGAACTGTGGCAGGGAATCGAGCGTAAAGTACTTTCTGACCCGAAACTGGATGATCTGACCTCCGGGGAGCGTCATACGCTGGTACAACGGTTATTCGACTCCTTTCGAGGGCTGGATATTCTGCAACCCTTGGTGGATCATCCCGAAATTACGGAGATTATGATTAACAGCCACCGGGAGATATTCGTTGAGCAGGAAGGTGAAGTCAGACAGATCACGCTGGAGTTCGAGTCCAGGGAACGACTGGAAGACATTATCCAGATGATTGTATCCGGGGTGAACCGGATTGTGAATGAGTCTTCTCCAATCGTGGATGCGCGGTTGAAAGACGGCTCTCGGGTCAATATCGTGTTGCCTCCTATTGCATTGAAGGGTCCGACTATGACGATTCGGAAATTCCCAAGTGAACCGATGAAGATGTCCGATCTGATTGGTAAAGGTGCCCTGCATGAGAAAGCGGCAGAATTGCTGCAGCAGTTGGTACGCAGCAAATACAATATTTTTATCGGCGGCGGAACCGGGTCGGGGAAAACTACTTTCCTAAATGCATTATCTCAGTTTATCCCGGCGGATGAACGGATCATCACGATTGAGGACTCTGCTGAATTACAGATTGTCACGGTACCCAATCTGGTATCGCTGGAGACGCGTAATGCCAATACCGAAGGCAAGGGGCAAATATCTATTCGTGATCTGATCAAGTCATCCTTGCGGATGCGTCCAAATCGAATTGTCATTGGTGAGGTGCGGGGGGCAGAAGCGCTGGATATGTTGCATAACACGGCTATATAAATGGATATGAATTAAAAAGGAGACTAGAATATGAGAAAAATGCTTGCTACAACAGAAGATTTCGAACGATATATGAACTTTAAACGACCAATAGTTGTATTGTTTAATAGTGAAAAAGAAGAGGGAGTGATCACATCCCACAATGATTTTACAGTCAAAGTAAACGGTAATTACTTTGGAAGGGAATCATGTGAGTTTTGGTCAAAGTAGAAAGTACGTTCGCGTTTATGGTATAATATTCCTGATCACAACATAGAGGGAGAAATGTGAATTTGGGATATCGTACTTTATTCAAAATTATGTCTGGAATTACTCTTGCATCGCTAATTTTTTTATCATCAACAATCATTTTCAAAATTAAACCAGCTACTAAATACTCTGATCCCAGCTTAGGATTTCAAACGATGGGATTCGAGACACTTGAGAAATTGCAACGTGTAGTAATTGATCCAACCAATATAGTAATTGCACTGATTGTATTAGCCTTTTCAATTTATTGCATGTACTACATAAAACGATATGAAACAGCCTAGACAGCCTCACACGGCTGTTTTTTATTTGCCCTCAAACTATATGTCCTACTTTTAAACTCCAGCACAACTAAATCTATCCCTATACAATCGTGTCACGGGTGACACTTTGGTTCCGAATTTAGAAAATGCAACGTTTACTACCGTGCTGTCATCAGTTGACACCCTATAGTTTGTTAACACCACGTCAACTTCTACCAACCATTTGATTTACAACCTATACGTATCATTACGTTTAAAATCATTTTGACAGGTGCTATACTGTGTATAAGGAGTGAATATACATATGAAGATAGATAGAACAGAAGTTGAACAAATCCTTTTGACTCATCTTGAAGTAGTTCTTAAAACTAAAAAATTAAAGCACCAAATACAGATTCAACTTATCGAATTAAATGTTCCAGTTGAAGAGATTGATTCAATCCTATCTAATGTGGAGTCTGTTTCCGATTTAGATGTTCCATTACTTTATGGCCTGACTAAGACGTTATACACAGTTACAGAGGATCAACAATTAGACCCAGATAGATATTTTGGTAAGCGAGAAATCAGTGAAGCTGAGGATATTCTTAGCCAATCAGTTCAAGAAAGAATTAGTTTGCCTATCCATTTTGAGGAATGTACAAAGATTAAATTTGATAGCTTCATTACTAAGATTTCAATTCAAAACTTAGTCAAGTTGTACGATAGCCAGTTAATTATTTATGACGATGAAACACAACGTGGTGCTAAATATAAGACAAACAAATCAGGAGGTATAGTAAGGACTCCTATTGTAAATAAGGCCAGCGTTAAAAGGATCGCTGATAAAATGGCATCCAACAGTTATTTTGAAGATATGATCACTCTTAATGTATTCTCAAGTGAAGTAGACCCTGTCACGTACAATGAGGAGTCCAACACACTGACATTAAACGAGGGCGCTGTTATATCTATTCTCGATGGATTCCATCGCTTACAAGGAGGTGTGGTTGCTCTACAAACCAATCCACACTTAGACTTGGAGTTGATATTATCTATAAGATCATACGACCATGATACAGCTCAAAGATACTTTGGTCAGATTAATACAGTTAACGTGCTACAGAGGGAAAGAAGAGAAGAATTAGCTCAAGAAAGATTGTCTGATAAAGTAGTGGCAAATCTGCAACGTAAGTCTGAAATCGGGAAACAGATTGCATCATCTAACAAAGTAAGTGATTTAGTTGGAGAACTCACTACTTTTGATATCCTTTCTTATACAATAGATAAAGTGTTCATACTGGAAAGACAATTCGATGTGCTACAAACATCAGATTATTTAGTGGAGTTCGTTACTTATTTAGTTGGAAGTTATCCAAATGAATTCTCAATAAGTGTAAAAATACGAGTTAATCACATTATGAGCCACCCTCTAATGTTTATAGGATACATTGTTTTATCCCATTACATGTATGAGAATAAGATTCCTTTACAGAAATTATCCCATTACATTCACAGCATTAATCTAGAAGATGAAGAATTATTAGATTTGCTCAATAAAAAGAAGACATTAACCGGAAACAAGCGTATACGTGAAGATCTTATCAAGTATTTTGACTCTGCATTCAGAGGTGTACAAAGTGAA
Source organism: Paenibacillus marchantiae (assembly GCF_028771845.1). Classification (NCBI taxonomy): domain Bacteria; kingdom Bacillati; phylum Bacillota; class Bacilli; order Caryophanales; family Paenibacillaceae; genus Paenibacillus; species Paenibacillus marchantiae. Next base: position 2,689,277 of record NZ_CP118270.1, read on the forward strand.
TAAAATCTATGATGAGTCCTTCTACAATTCAGCCGTGAAAGAAAGATACTTGAAAAATCAGAGTCAAGCAGCGAGAATCTCATATGGACGTGTACTCAAGAGAGCTTCGAGTATTGAAGCTAAATTAGGTCGTGATCTATATGATTTTAACTTGGGCGAGATTAAACAGGTACTCCTTCTTTTAAAGTCCACAAAGATGACTACAATCACTGCTACAGGAATCATAATACAAAATTATATAAGATGGGCTATAGAGCAAGATTTACGTACAGACAATATTAATCCTCTTGATGCTGTTAGTTCTGATGAATTTTATAGGCAATTTCTAGATACAAGTGAGCCTACATTATTCTCTCACGATGACATCATGGATTGGGTGGATGAGTGCATAAATCATCAAGATAAACTTGCCATACTCGGAATATCTGAAGGCATATATGGCAGACAATACAGTGAACTTTTGACCCTTAAAATGGACAGAGTAAGAGAAGTTAGTAGCGATACGTTGAGTTATGAAGTTGAATTATTCAATGAATCATCAGATGGCAGTAAAGAATCAAGAGTAATACCCATCTCAAACAAACTTTATAACATTATGAGAATTGCCAACAATGAAGAGGTCAATTTCAAGAATAATGGATTAGAGTTTGAAGGCATGAGAAACAACAAAAACTATCTTACTAAAACGGACTACATAGTTCGTGGCGCGGCTGACGCACGTACAAAGGTGGAGGGTAATGTACCAGCAGCTTCTGCATTGATCAATAGAAGAATAAAGAAGATATCAGAGCTGTATCAAGTTCCTACTTTAACGCCTACAAATATCAGAAACAGCGGGATGTTGTATACGGCACATGAACTGTATAAAGAAAGTGGTAAACTTGGTAAAGAGGAATATTATGCTATTTGTGAACGTTATAATGTAGGACGTACACGTGATGGAGGTTATGTTTACGCTAGATTGAAAAAGGATTTCTTGAACATGGAGAACCTTGAATTATTATATGGATTGGAATAAATTGATCGCATGGGGTGGCACTTGATGTCACCTTTTTGTTTGCTACAATAAGTAACTCGAAGCAGTCAGATTTCGTCCCCTTGCCCATGAATAGGGATCATTATAATGACTCCCCAACAGATTGTGGGCTGACCATGTTCTCCAAGTGGGGAATATGTCTCCTCAATTCTGAGGAAGCGACCTGCACGAAAATCAGGTAGGTAGTTTAGTTTCTGCCGGACAAAATGGCCACCAGAAATTTTAAAGCTTCCACGAAAATTTAGTATAACCCTTGATATATACCAAGTTAGTGTCTGATGTTGAACATCCCCACATATAAAGTGGACAAACAAAAAGCACCCCAAAAGGAGTGCCGATGTAATTAGTCACCTAGTTCTATGATCAAATTTGAATAATATATTAGTTTTTTAAGATAATCTCTTTCTTTCTTAAGGCTCGCTATGTATTCAGGAGAACTTTTAGCAAGTTTAGCTCTTTGCTTTTTCAAATTAGCAATCGAACCTTTAATTTTCTTAATTTGTTTTTGATAATATGCCAACTTTTCTAATGCGGTGCTCTCCTTTTTATCAGCAGCTTCTACTTTAGGTTGAAGGGCAGGAACCGTAGTTACAGTAGTAATTACAGAGAAACAGATTAAGGCGTTGACAATTTTAGTTAGGTTATTTTTTCTCACATGCAACACCATCCCCGTCTCTATCCAATGCCTTACGATATCCTGGCTCACCTTTGTATAGAGGAGCTTTGCCAGCCTTTCTCACAGCAGTACAATTCTTGTAATACACTTTTTTTGCTTCAGCTTTAGGTACAGCTATTACTAATACGTTTGCAACCAAAATCGTAGCTAACACAGTAAAAACTAATTTCTTTTTCATACTTTGATACTCCTTCAATGTTTATGTAAGTTGCAAAGATAGTTTACCAAAAATATATGGGGGGTACTACATATTTCCTTTGACTGAAAAGTAAAGTAAAAAGAACCCTTATTCAGAGTTCTTAATTTGATGTAGATTCATTATGTTGTGTATCCGATACTTCTTCAAACTGGATCAGTTCAGATATATCTGTGATATTTAGAGCAGCGGCTATTTTTTCAAGAATACCTAAGTTGATTTCTTGTCTGCCCGGCTTACAGAGTTGAGATATCCTAGCTTGATTAACTCCAGACATGCTTTCTAATTGTCTTTGAGTAACGTTTCGTTGTTTTAGTACATCTTTAAGTTTAATTTTCAAAACGTGCAACTAAAGATTCCCCCTAAAAAACAGTTGACATGATTCGTTTAAGCGAATATTATGTAGAGGAGATCATTATTCGCTTATGGGAATCAAATTGTAAATATCAAACGTTAACACTTGTATACACATTGTACATCAAATAAGCGCAACATTGTACCGGAACTTGAATTTCGATTTTCGAATAGGAACCACACCAAGCAACAATATACTGTAACGAATATTCGTGTAACAACTACAGATAACAATTACGTACTTTGCGAAAAGTGAATTCAATTAGGAAGGTGCGATACACATACATGTACAAACACGGTAAATTGATTAACAGACAATTATGTATACGTACACGTAACGGTACGTGGATTGCATTAAAATCTGTTGCATACGTTTAGTCAATAATACTAATTTCAAAGGAGACGAATACATAATGATACTCATGAACAAACCATCCACAACTTCACAAGTAAAGGGGAACGAATCCTTGACAACATTCATTTTACCAGCTTGGACTTTTGAACAAATCATCATTGAATGTGAAATCAAAAAAAATGCTTTTATGTTAATTGCCGATATGAAAGCAGTTCTTGCAACTGACGAACTGCGGAACGAGTTTATGAATCGTATTCCTCACAAACCATCTGGTTCAAATATTCACGCTTTACTTGACGAGATGAGGGAAGAACAACTTTACATCAATCCAATGTCAGACGAATCATTTTTGGATATGTACATGCTTAATCCGTTACAGGCTTTAATGCAGTATTTCAAACATAGTGTGTCTACGGCTCATCTTGAACGGGTTAAACAATGGAGAATCGATATCAAAGATGTGATGAGAATAAAACGAATAAAGAATAACATACATCTCAATGATGTGTTGGAACGATTGTACCTTAATTAATTTATTCGCACTGACCGACAGGTACAAAGTTAGCTCCCTGACCGGAGAATAATATAAATCAAACATTGTAACATTGTACTGTAACGAGACTTCTATAATTCGTTTAACAACCACAAATAAATAACTTGATAAAATTCCGATTTTAACTTGATTAAAGGAGGATGCACGTGCAGAATATGTACAAGGCCGATTATGATAATTTACCACCTGATGAAAAATCAGCTTGGAACTTTGACCATTACCAGCGTACTCGCGCAACCATTGATAATGGATTAGATATTGCCATGATAATTGGTATGATGGATCGTGCAAGGGAACAAGATATTCGATATAAATCACTCATTAAAGTCATCGAGGGTAAAGTGCTTCCTGAATATAGCAGGGAACAAGATGAATTAGAATCTTTGCGAAATACTGACAGAGGAGAGGGGAACGAAATTCTATGTATGGTAGAGACGACTTGCTTGAAGCAATAATGAGCCTGAGGCATACAGAGATTCCGTATAGGTCAGCAAAAAACAAAGTTCAGCAAGTGAAGCCAAAGAAACAACGTAGGCCTAATCCTATAACGCCTGATTCAAGGTATAGTCATTTAGTTGCTGAAGGATCTAGGTTAGATTTAACAGTTGAACGTAGGATGGAAATTCGGGAAGAGTTAACATTGATCAGGAAACAGAAACGAATGATGTTGAAAATTGAATGTTACATATGAGGATGGCACATTTTTGTGTACTACATTGAAAATCAGATTTAAGTTGGGATTTTGTATGCGCACATTTTTGTGCACATTGGATTACAAGCAACTATATAGACATTACAATTGAAAAGCGTAAGAAATTTAACTAGTGTCTTGTTTGATGTTCGTGTTCTCAATATGGACAATTTTGTCCACATTGGATTATATCCTATTATTGATCCGCTTCTAGCAAATTAACGAACAGTACTTTTCCGAGAAATCTCGATTAGACTCAGTACACCTCATTTTGACGGTAACTAAGCCTCTCGTCAAATTGACGACAGCCTATCTAGACGACCAATGATCGTGTTGAGAATTGTTGGACGTTGTGTCCAACTCTAACGTGAGTGTCCATTGTGAACATGTGTTCTACAGAGTGTATAGCTGTTTAACACTGCGTGAAACCATATTGAGAACATCCTCGTGACGGTCACAGTGGATTCGTGACATCAGCTAAAATAAGGGTAACTCCAAATAGAAGGCCCCTGCTAGACTTCGATCATGAGTCTGGGATCGTGCATATTATAATCCACGACTTCAATTACAAAGTGGATAATAATCCACTTCGTTAACTATCGTGAGCTTCACAGAAAGATTACGATATTATATGCGACCAAAGTCTCCTATCTGCGTATATTAACTTGTGTGATAACATTAAGTTGGGAGAGATGGATTAAATGTCTATGAATAGAGAAGCCGAATTTAGAGAAAATTCTTTGAACGAGTGGGCTAGGAAATTGGACAGAGATCTAAAAGAACTTAATGAAGAAATTAAAGACAACGAAGAGAAAATATATGTTTTAAATATGAAACGTGAGATTCTAGTAAATCTACTTGAAACTGAAAATTTATCTACTTCTATAAGAAATTTTATTACAAATCAAGCCAATGATGTGGTAAATGTATTAGATGGACTGGTTCAAGAAAAACTACAACTAACCAAACAGAAAGATGAACTTCAATCAGCCAACAATCTTATCCGAAACAAAATTGATATTGAACTGGCTAAAATTGATTTAGACGAAGATGATGAATATTAAACACTTTAAGCATCCTCGCGATGCTTTTTTCTTTGGCCTTCTACACAGGGAAATTAACCATGATGTATTAGAATATATCACTATGCGATAGTCCTATTGTAGATGGTATAATATTCCTATCTTACATAAGGAGTGATATAGATGAATGAAGCAACAATGTCTAGTTTGATTGACATGATTTATGATATGAGGACAAAAGAGAAGAAGGTTGAGGACGCTCTATGAGTGGATTGGAGTGTGTATGATAAATATATTGAAGACCTCGAAGAGATCATCTTAGATGCGGTAGGAATGCCTAAGGATAATACAGTTGAAATGATTAAACTGCATGGCGAGGACGCAGCACACGAGCACAAAGATATGTTTTGTAGGGACACTCCTTCTGAATGGTTCTATGCACATGGTAATGGAGAATTAAGTAAGGAACAGTTAATCTACAATGTTAAGAATTGGCGTGAATTGTTTGGCATGAAGAGTGAGTGGATTGATTTATAATAAAAGGAGTCGATTGATATGGTTAAGATTACTTTCTTAGATGGAACCGATATTACAATTAACGAAGAGACTGTGATATATGGTTATACAAATTTTTCTGATGATCCAGAAAAGGAATTCTACTTAAAAGAATTTTACACCAATTCTATTAATGGAAATGAAGGTAAGAAAACTTCCCGATTGACAACATATGATGAGAAAATTGGTATTATGGGATTCATACTTTCAGTTGATTGTTTTTTAATTGGTGAAGACACGAAGAACAGCATACTTTATCGTTCTACAGCAGTAAAATCGGTAGAAAATTTGGACTTCTATTTTGATTAATATAAAGCATCCTTCGGGGTGCTTTTTCTTATGCGGACAATATGAATAGCCACTATTGAAACAAGGATTGAATCAGTAGTAGTCAAACTGGTTACCACTGAACACAGTTACATTCAAATACATAGGTAGACTGACACTTGTTGTTGTATAATTGTGGTAGCAAATTAAGTGGATTGATAGGGACCAGCGTATTATGTACTGATATATGAAATTGCGTAGTTATTCTGAGTGAAATAATACTTTTATAAGGAGATTAGTCAAATGGGTTGGTTACAAAAAATGGATGTATCCCTTGATCAAATTAGAGGGCTTGTGTTAGAAGTTTTTAAGAGTGTACCACAAAGCCAGTATGTCAGAGTATGTAGTGATGTAGCACAACTTGCAGTAAGTAAAGGCCTAATCTTAAATATAGGGAACAACAACAGTGGACATTTTGGGAGGGAATATGTATTAGATGGTAACGATGAGGATCGCGTCAGAGAGATTATATGGAACTTAATAGTTGAAGGCGTATTAATGATTGGAATTAATGCAAGTAATTCTGAATGGCCATGGCTTAAACTTACAGATTACGGGCATTCGGTTGTAGACTCAGAAATGCCTATGCCACATGACCCATCAGGATACTTAAGTAGCATAAAACAAGATATTCCTGAAATTGACGAACTAATTATTACATATATGACTGAATGTCTAAAGGCGTATCGAATTAATCTTTTGTTATCCTCTACGATTATGCTTGGCTGCGCTTCTGAAAAGGCTCTACTCTTACTCATTGATTCATTTATTAACTCATTTCATGATGAAGCAAAGCGTAAGCAGATTTATGATAAATTCGCAAATAGAATGATTAAGAGACAATTCGATGAATTGACAAGAAGTCTTACGACGATCCAATCGAGTATCCCGAAAGATATCAGTGATGGGTTAAATAATGTATTACTTGGAGTTTTTGAAATGATCAGAAACTATCGCAATGATGCTGGTCATCCAACAGGAGTAACCATCTCAAAGGAGCAAGTGTATGCCAATATTCAGGTCTTTATTCCGTATCTTAAGAAGATATATCAATTAATAAATTTCTTTAAAACGCTATAAAACAATTCTTTTACTGGAATATCTTATTATTTCTGAATAGATCGTTCAGAAGCGAAATTGAAGAAAGCAAAATTAACGATAAATGATTCTGTAAGAAAGAGGATATTAAATTCATGAGTTATTACGAACTAGCTGTTGAGAGAATTAAGAATATTGACGCGAATCAATACATTGGAATCTCCAATAAAAGATACGAAGAGGTAAGGTCTAGAGGTAAATATGAAGCAGATGCTAGGTTGATTGCTGAGTATTACCGAAGAGTTGGTGTTTATTTACAGTTCATCTCCAAAGAAGTTACAAGTATCTATGTCGGAATGGATTTGTTATTAGGCTATAAAATGGCCGATAATGAATGGGACGAGCTATTGGCTACAGCTCCGAACTACAAAGAAATTGATTTTTATCTTATGAAATTATTAAGCATGCACTATCTACGATGGTGTAATCTACTTGATAGTGGCAACAATATTGCACTTCAGTTTCCAGACATTTATGAACCCATGATAAAATTATTCGAAATAGGTGGTGGGCGGATTAGCACGCATCATCATGAGCTGGTTGGTGGGTTTGGAGCTTTTTCTCGTTCAATTGACGCAAAAAGAGGGCATAAGAAACCTATTGATATAAGTGATAATGCTCTTGCAACAATAATTGAAGAGATAGAACTAGCAGAAGCATATCTGGAAGAGTATAAAGGAGGTAATCTATCAGAAAAAAATTGTGTTCGATGTGGCAACACATTATTGATTCATTCAAACATAACTGAGTATGGTTATCAATGGTACAAAATTAAATGTGAATCTAAAGATTGTTTTGATAATAATTTCTCATGAATTTATATAAGAAATGAGTCTTTCATTGGAAGGAGATAAAATAAAGTATGAGAAATAATAAATTTTATGAATTTTCAGATGCGTACGCCAGACTTATAGAAGCTTCAACTGAAGATTATGCAATTTTCAGTAAAAAACTCCCTGATATTATTGATTTTATTGAATTTGATATCAATTCAAAAACGTATATAAGGAGACCTATATCCACGAATGAAAAGTCGAGCAATAACGATATCCGTCTAAAATGGATAACTAGTAAATTTGAAAAATTTGAAGAGATTACTAACGTTGTATGTAATAGGGATCATGTTGATGTGTCATATAAAGAGTTCTTCGGAGTCTAGTTAAGATAAAATTAGCCTTTCACGGAGATAACGGCGAAAGAAAAAAATGTAAAATTAATCCATATAATCATGATACTTTTTTAAAGAACAAATCAATGATTTAATATCTCACGACTGGAAGATAGTCTATGATGTTTTATCTAAAACAACAATAATCATTAATGAAGAGGGAGAGGAGATAAGCCCGCTTACCCTAGGTTTTGTTCACAATGAGATCTTAGATTACATAAATAGAAGAGAAGAAGAGCAAATTGGATTAATATATCCAGATGCCCTAAGTAAAGCCTATTATTTAAAACGTCGAAGTTGATAAATCATAACATTTTACATCAATGGAGGGATATGGTATGGAAGCTCAGGTATACTTATTAAGGAATGTTGATGAAGAAGGGAAAGAAATAGTCACTTTCAGTAAGACTCCTCAAGCACTTAAAATGTATAAAGAGAGATATATACATAACGTTGAGTATGTTGTTTACACCATAAAGAATGGAAATGAAGATTACTTAGTTAAGAAAGTAGGAATACCTCATGAAATGCTATTAAATATTGATCAACTCTCAGATCTTGTTGCTGATATGTTTTATGAGCAAATTGATTCCCAGCAAGGATATGATAATTATGATGTAGCTCAACTTTATAGTATTGGAGTAATAGATGTATTTGATAAGGCACTATGAAGTTTCTAGAAATGGGGTGTAGGTTTGACCACAAACTTATCGATAAAGGCGAAGAGAGATGGAAGTATTGAATTATTGGATTTATTTGATGCACTTTCATTGGAACAGATATGCAGAGTCCCTGCCCTTTTGAAAGAAAACCCATTATTTGGTGATAAGAAAAAGGATGCTTTATTGATCAAGGAAATAAATGAGCTGATTTATAACAAGAAACTGGACGCGCAGTTCTCAGTGGCGAAAAACAGCTCTTTGGAGTTCAAAATAATGCTCGCTGATGTGATTGAAAAGCTAATTCATTATGAGAATAGGTGAAGTTTTTTGGTATGAATTGAGGAGGTAATATTTTGTTGTTAGAATGTCCTGATTGTGAGTCGAATGAAGTGGAGTATGCAGGTTATGAAGTGCTGCAAGAACAGAACGGAGATATTGTAGATGTAATTGATCTGGTAATCTGTAAGAGGTGTAAGGTGACATTCCCATCGTACAATTTGAGAGAAAACTGAGGTGATAGATTTGAAGTACTATCCAATGCCTGACCATATAAGAAAACAGTGTAATCAACACTTTTCATACACTGTTATCGTGAACTTGTTTACCAGTAGAGATGAGATAAAGGATTACATAAATAAGAATGTTAAGATCGATAGTGATGAGAAACTAAGTGAAGATGAATTAATCCGACGAGCAGCGGATGTCGTGGATGGATTAGTGGAGACAAACGCGGAGTTTAAGGACTATGATTCAGTGCAAGTTTCGGGATTTACTATTGCAAATGCATATAATAAAGAACTTTGAGTCTGTGGTGTGATGCTGATGAGAACATAGCTCATTTCAAAAAAAAGAGACAGTCTCTTCTTCACTGTCTCTAAAAATTCTTTTTTAAGTTTTTTATATCTGAGAAGGTTCTCTGTTAGTCGATAAATCCAATGAGTATACAGTTATCTTTGCCTTAATTCCAAAGAAAAAATTTGGCGACCCACTAAATTCAATTGAAATTGCTGAATCATCAAGTAACATAATTACGTTAGTAGAATTAAGCTTGGCTGCGAAATAATTTTCGCTAGTTTTAACCCAATTATATATTGCTAGATTGGGAAGGGAGTTGTCGGTAGATCTTGTGAAAGCATCTTGCTGACCTGTTTCCATTGAACTTTTACACGCTTTATTAGGTATAGTGATGGTTGTAGTATTTTTATCGGCCTCAACTTGTTTGGCCTTACTTAACAAAGTGTTTACGTCATTAGTAAGATTTAATGACTTACTCATTGAAAAGAACACACTAGAGGCGTTTATACTCTCATTAAAAGTTCGTGCAGAAGTTACTTTGATTTCTTCAGCTTGTTTAAGCTTATCATTAGAATAAATGAGATTGCTACAGGAATATTCGGTGGAATCTGGGTTTTCCTTTAATCCAATATACAAAATCAATGGGATTAGGATTAAAGAGACAATTCCAGCCAGTGCATAAGATATGTACTTCAATTTATTCGTTTCATATAAATTCATGTAACACCTCCTTGAGTTGTATAAATTTGTACGTATGAGTGCAGAAAAAGATGCATTATTCATATATCTTTTATAACAACGTACCGCATATATCCAATAAAACAGGAATAATGTTACAATAATTTCGGCTTAAAACTAGGTTTATTTCATAAAGAATAGGAGAATTTAGGGTGAGAGAACGAACCAAATCAATTTTTAATCATGGTGAAGATAATGAGATTGTCGTTGAGGGGAATTCCGAAATCTTTGGAGGTGTCGATCTACAAGTAAGTGCTATTACAGCTATGCTGGAGAATCTTGATTTTAAATTTGCCAATGATCACTTGGGGAATGATTATGCAGATAAAGCATTTACGAAGATTCTTGATTCAATGGGGAGAGCACTAAAAGCAGAAACAGAAGAGTATCCTGATGGTATGTCTAATATTGAATTTATTCAATACTATCTTAAGTTTATGCTGGAAGAAGACAATTAAATAACTCAAAATAACTATTTTACAAGGAGATGAAGTATGGACCTCTATAAATTCAGTATTGAAAAGATTGAAGATGTTGTAAATCCATATGGAGGCACAGTTCAACAGTTTACAGTGAACTGTACTCTGTTGTTTGCTGAACCTGTTATGAATGTGAAAGTAAAAGTAAATAGAATTGATAGCTCAATGGCTGTTATACTCAATGAATATTTAGTAATGCTAAAAGGGATTCGTGAGATGAAGTCAACTGTAAGATTGAGTATGGTTTCAGATATTAAGAAATTTGTTAAAGAGTTTGAGTAAAATGACTGTTTCAAATAGAATCTACAACACAAGGAGTGGTTCAGATGATCAAAGAAAACTACGCAAAAAATCTTAATGATGATGAAAGAAATGTTATATGGAGACAATTAAATCAACAAGGTGAAATCGAATATGTCTTTAATTACACAGAGAAGCTTGCTGATTCATTAAGCGATCCATCTAAAACTAGAAGTGTTAATAGAGAGGATCGACTTAATCTTGAAGAGTGGTACGCCAAAATGGAGTTGGCTTTGAAGAAAATGAAGGATAATAATAATTATTCTCTTGAAGTAAAAGCTCAATATCTGGATCGTTATAATAAGTGCATAGAGCTTGCTGGACACATTAATCAAAGGTCAATCTCAGACTGATCTTTGATTAATAAAATGGCTATTTCAAAAGGAAAGGGAGGTTGCTGCTTATGAATCGAATTTGCTTCCCTGAGAAACGCGTTTACATCATGCGAGACCACAATTGGGCATATTATGCTTGGGACATTGCAAAAAGTCTAAAGTATATCAACAAAGAATCCTCATTAATCCACGTCGATGCACATTTAGACGATTTATTTGATCAACTTGAAATTGTTGACAACGGTTGGGATACGGTAGACTCACTACAAGATTCTCATGACTATGCTTCAAAGACTGCTATTGATGAATTTCTAGCTCCTGCTTTTGCTAAGGGATTATTCAATAATATAATTTTCCTTTCAAATGAGAATGTTCCAGATGCTTTCCATGAGGGGAATCAAACCATAATGGGGAGAGAATACAGAGGTGCTCAGTTCACAAGTTTTAGTGCCTTTAAGAGTCAAATTGAATCAGGAAAGTTAAATAGTTTACTGAAAGGCAGAACAAAAGTTCTTGACCTTGATTTAGACTACTTCAATCTGGGAACACATATGTATTCTGGACAGATTTTGAAAAGTGATAACGAAATCGTGGAGATATTAACTTATCTAAAGAATTATCCTTGGGATTTTATAACAGTGGCACAATCTCCAGAATTTTGTGGAGATGATGATGCAGCAAAACATATTTATAATTTGTTTTGTTCGGTGTTTGATTTGAATATTGAGGATGCGACCTATTGGTAGATGAAAGATGTGTTTCACAAGGAAGGTGGTGCGACCATGACAAAGAAGATCAACCTCTATGTAGATGACCTCAGAGACTGTCCAGAAGGCTTTGTAGTCGCTCGTACATACTATGAAGCAATACATATTCTTGAGCACAGAAACGTTGGTATACTTACATTAGACCATGATCTGGGTTAGGATGTGTTTGGTAATGAAATGCCCAATGGATATGACTTAGTGAAGTACTTCTGTGAGCATGGGCTGAAGGCTGTCAAGGTCTATTTACATACAGACAATCCAGTGGGACGCACAAACATGTATGAGACACTGCTAGCTGCTCAACGTAGAGGGTTTATAGATGAAGATATAGAAATATATCATTATCCTATAACGGAGAATAAGTATTCTGGAATTTGAAATGACTTTTATTACGGAGGGGCAATAAATGTTACAAAAACAACTTACTTTGATGAATATTGATACAAGAGAACAATGGGAGGAATGGGCTCAATATAGAAATACTATTGGGGAAGTGATTAAAAAATGTATTGAGCGCTATGGAGTCAATAATGGGAATCTTCTTCTGCTTGGAGTGGGTAATGGTAACGACATCCCGGTGGAACTATTAGAATCCAAATTTAATAATATAACAATTGTTGATCTTGACGATGGTGCACTTGAAAGATTTTTGGCTAGGGTTAGTGATAAGAAGAAATTTAACAAAGTAATAATTGATTTATCTGGCATAAGCAATCAAATAAAAAATGCAAAAGAACTACTAAATCGTGCAACTAGCATTCAACCTGTTATTGACCTTTCAAAACTTGATAAGACTTATGATTTAGTAGTGAATTGTTGCTTTTCAACACAATTATTAACAAGTCATTTTTATGGAACAAATGAATTTCAAACACAGAGTTTGTCTCCTAAAGTTGGGCAAAAGTTAAATGAGTTATCTAATCGAATCCATAGTAGTTTGTTTTCAGGGTTAAAGAGTAAACTTGTTTCTAATGGCGTTATTATACACATGACCGATACCTTTGAACTTAAACATAATAAAATCACTGGTGAGTATAGCCCAGCCATGCTTCCTGTGAGTAAAATTATTAAGGGCGACTGGAGAAATATTCATCTAGTACTAAATCATTTGCAGCAGCTTTCTAGGGATGGATTATACATACTAGGCAGTGCTCTGCCTCCTGAGCTCAATGATATGTTTGCAACTAGAACACTCTTTAGTCTACTGTGGGAATTCTTACATGATGATGAAGAAGACAGAAATTACATTGTCATAGTGTATGTATTTCAAAATCAATGATGAGATGCAAGTTTCACATAAAAAATTGAGTGAGGGTGGTCAAGATTGATAAGGTAGCTGATTTTTTTACAGAAGTTGATGTTATAACAGGTTTTGGCGGTGTAATCCTGGGTTTTTTGTTAACTGAGGTTATCGGTTTTTTTCGGAGAAAAAGTGAAAGCAAAACTAGATTTATTGAGTCTAACTACATATATAGACAACAAGCATACTCTGATTCTATATTGCACTCATTAAATTCAGAAAATATTTTGCAAGTTTTATTGTTTCAGATGGAGATGAATTCTCCGAAAGAAGAGAATATGAGGAGTTTGGTCCCCTAACAACGTACGATGAATTTAGAACTAAATATCAAGAGGTTGAACTCTGGCTTCCTGAAAATATACGATTTGCAGTTGAAAATGTTCTTCAGCAATCAATGGTGCAATGTAATATTGGTTTGAATATAGCTTTAAATCGAATAAAGCTTCAAGAAAATCCTAATGATGAAATCTACGACTATTCTGATGATGTGAAGATAACTTGTGAGAAAATAGTTGCTGATATTGAAGTTATTTATGAATTAATTATTGCAGCTACGGGGATGAAGCAGTTAAGTGACTATCACTCTAAAAAAATATCCAAGTGAAATGTAGATTACACAGATAAAACCCACCATTTAAATGGCGGGTTTTTTATTTTGTTCACCTTGCAACAGAACATCATTACAAACTCTGAACGGCTGGCGCAGAACCACACAAAATAGAACAAAATGGAGCACGTTACTATATGTATCTGAAGTTCGACCAATTTTCATTGAGATCTGAAAATGAACGTGTAACTATTAAGGAGCAAAGACAGGCTGCTAGTCAACGATTTAAGAAGATGCACAGAAATAAAGTACATAAAAAAACCGAGAAGGTTTCTCGGTTAAGTTCGCAGATATGGAGGAAGCCTCAAACAATTTAACATATTTCTGATATGATACCGATTGTTCCATCCTTGCTCATATGTATAAGCGATATCATATTTCACAAAATAATCTGGGTGTTCACTCTGCAATTCAAGATATCTTTTTCCAATATCGTAAGATGTATGTACATGATTAATTACGAAATCTTTATCGCTATCTAGCGAACAAAATAAAATAAGGCCTGGGGCATTTCTGATTTTAGTAATATCATATTTCCAAGAAAGTCTTCTTAATACTGAGAAAGCATAACCAAATAATAGTTCGTTACGTTTGTTCCAATATTTCCGAACTGCAAGCTTAGACATATAGACACCTCCTTAATTGTGCAGATGATGATACACCGAAAGTCAGTAAAAGTCAATATGAAATGAGAATGATCATTTAGAACTAAGCTGCCGACTAACTAAAAAAAAGCGGAGATTATCCGCTCAGAGAAATTATTTGAAGAATAAGACCATAGCTTTGTAACTATTTGATTTAAATTTACCAGTACCATCTTCTAAGAATATGAAATGATTGCTGTTCAGATGTTCGGGAGTAATTGAGATGCTATCAAATACATCTGGTGGAACAGTAATCACGAGAATTTGAAAGTTGTTAATTGTTATGACTACAGGTGGCAATAAAACCATCTCCTCTATCAACTAATTAATGTTGTTAACTATATAAGGAGTATATACACGTTAAATGAAAGTTATACCAAATGCTAAAATTTCATAGTTTTATACAATCGTGATTTGATTAAGAGAGGAGGTACAATGTGGCTATTATTCAAACCTTAAATCAAGAAGGTTTACAATTAAACTCATACTAGTAATGGGGATCAGGGTAGGCTGTATTGGAATCACGACACCATTGTGAGAACATTGGATAAAGCAGAAAAGGATGAATTCTACTTACATATACAAGGTTGCATAGGAAAAGCCGTGATTGATTTCTCTCTTGCCGATGCCATAGTTTTAAGAGACACGCTGGATCACATGATTAAAAACTAAGCAAATAAGATCACAATACTAATTAGATAGAAGGAGACATACTTATGGTCGTATTCTAGGATAGTCAGTGTGCGATGATTGGAGCAGTTTGTGATTTTTGTATCCATTATAAAAATGATTATACAAATTCCAAGTTTCAAGGCAAGGCTTATGCAAGGTAAAGGGAGTTAGAGTTTGAGGCACATTTTTCGTGTGACGATGATTTTCACTGTTTTCAAGCCAAGTCGGATAAATGAGAGTAAAGAATGTGAGAAAAGCAATTATCAGAGGATACATCATTTTTGATGAAGAAGAGTTGCAACACAAAGAGAAAATAATTGGTCAGATTGATCATGAACTGTATAATGTGGACGGCGTTCTCGAATGGGAGTTTGATTATAAAATAAATTAAGAAATTGAATATATACGAGAAGATTAAGTCTTGATGAGTCGCAATTTTATTAAAAAAGCAGCCCAGAGGGCCACCATTTTAAAGGATGTCGTGTTTCAATTCTGTATGACAATGAATAAAATTCCGAGGAAGTTTAAAACCATGTGGTACTCTAGCAAAGAAAAATATTAGATAGTCAACCTCTGTATCTGTTAATTCGTGATTTACTTCTTTAAATATAGTGAACATGAACTTGCTAAATCTTTCGTTTGATGTGGACTTCGGAAAAGCATACATATCATAAGAAGTCTCGTGCCAATTTTGTATTATTTCATCGTCATTACCAAATGATCTAAGGTGTAGTGCTGTGGCAAGAGAATCTGTTAATATGGTATTCCCATTTACTTTATGTATAGCGTTGACCACTTTAGTTGGAACCACAATAGCCGTATTCTTGTCAGGATTAGTAAAATAGGTTGTGCCACTGGAACGGTCAACTTCAGAAGCATTTTTGAATTTGAAAGGTTTAAAAGGAACTGTCATCAACATCGCCACCTTTAGTAAGATTCAGTATGTATTTTATAAACTTCAACGTATAAAGACAAGCAAGATTAGTAGAAAAGAGGGTTTTTATCAATATACTTAGGAAGTATGTTAGAATAATGTAAAAAATAGGTTGTGAAAAAAATGGAAATTTTTAGCCTTGATCACTTGTTAATAAATATCAAAACTCTCTTAAGTTATAGTACGTCTTCTGAAAAGAGCAAACAAAAATTCTATTTAGACTTGGTTAAGAATGGGCAATGTTATGTGGTTGCAGAAGTTAATGGATCATTAACATTCACTCCAAGTAGATTTGCAGGCTATATCGACAACAATTTTGAAGAACATGACGGAGATCGCGGTCATGGTGGAAGAACAAATACTGCAATTAAAAAGATACTTGGTAATGAATATTACATAGAAGAAGTTGAAAACGAATTTTTAGAATTTTGTAACAAGTTAAATGTTAAGCCAGCTAAAAAGAAACGCAGGTACTGGGAAACTCGATTCCAAATATCGAATAGGGAAATAGAAGTACAAAAGTTAGTAACACAAAGAGATACATTAACTACATCAAGGCTAGGACAAGGATCATTCAGAGCTGCTCTTATTGAATATTGGCAAGGCTGTTCAGTAACTGGCTCTCAGAGACTTGACTTACTTAAAGCATCTCACATAAAACCTTGGAAAGACAGTACGGATAATGAAAGATTGGATGTGTTTAATGGGTTACTGTTAACTCCAAATTTAGATGCTTTATTTGATAAAGGTTATATATCATTTGATAAAAATGGAGAGATTATACTCTCGAAATATTTAACAGATGAGGATATTGCTAATATGGTGGTCAGTAGTTGCCTTATAAGAAAGCCACATCAAAGACATCAGAAATATCTAAGATATCATAGAACGCATATATTTAATAAAATGTAAATTTTTTGTAAGTTGGGAGTGCAAAGCATGGCACGTGAATAAATGTGAAATAATGCATAAATAAGTCAACATTTCAAATAATCCTGTTACTATACGATTGAACTTTTGGAAAACGCTGAAATCCCTTGTCCTACCTACATTTTTTGATATTCCAATCGTAAAATTACAAAATTTTCTAATGTGTTGAAATCGTTGCTACGACTAGCTTTTTAGGGTGTTGTTGGTCATTTCACGATTGCGCTTACGATATAGGATAAATTGACCTCATAAAGAAGCTAAAACGTTGATTTAACTGCATAAATGGATAGTTGTTGTATCGTACACGATTGGAATCATGATCTATGTGATTGTAATTTGTCGATTCAGTCAGAATCCGGTTACAGAGACGAATTTTTAAGACAGGCTCACACTGTCCAAAGGGACTTCGTAATTGTCCGATATTGTTCCAGTACCACATTGGTACGTGCCTACGATTGAAAAGCTGTGGCTAAAAGTATACTTTTTGAAAGACTCTTTCGGTGTATGTCAAAAGTAGTTTTGGTATGTTTCAAATACTGTAAAATTATATATAAAACATTTCAAAACTTATTATATACTTTTTGACACACTTTTTGGTATAATATCCTTAACGACATAGTAAAGGATGATTAGTATGAGCGAGATTCGGAAGTATGGATACATAAGAGTTTCATCTAAAGATCAGAACGAAGCGAGACAGTTAGAAGCAATGAAGGACTTAGGTATAATGGATCGTGATTTCTTTATAGACAAACAGAGTGGTAAAAACTTTGACAGGCCATATTATCAAGCTTTGAAGAATGTGCTTCGTAAAGGTGATATTCTCTTTGTTAAAGAACTGGATCGTTTGGGACGGAATGCAGAAGAGATAAAGAATGAATGGCAGGATCTAAGCCAAAACATAGGTGCACACATTGTGATTCTGGATATGGAAATGCTCGATACGAGGAAGTACCAGAATGGACTAGAGAAGGTTATATCAAGCATCGTATTAGAGTTGTTGTCATATATGGCAGAGCGCGAACGGGAAAAGATAAACGGTAGACAGGCTGAGGGAATAGCGGCTGCTAAGAATAACAATGTAGTGTTTGGTAGACCTAAGCAAGCAATCAACGATGAGTTTAAGCAAGCATACACAGAATGGAAACAAGGAAGGATTACAGCAGTTGCCGCAATGAGAAGGGCAGACATGAAGCCTAACAGTTGGTATCGCAGAGTAAAGGAATATGAACAACAAGAAGCTAAAGCAAATGGCCTAAGCTAAATGATTGTTCTGGAATTAATCCTGAGTTTGATCAAGTTTATGATTGGTGAATAAATAGAAGAGGACTCATTTCGAGTCCTTTTTTTGTTCATTTGATTTCTTTAGTTCTGACAGTATCTGTTTGTTAACTTTAACCTGTTCCTGATCAATCTTTATTTGAATCTGTTTCAACTCAAGATCATCTCGTTGATATTGTTCTTCAACTATATTGTGTCGCTTAGTTTCCTCGACTAAATCATCAGTTGGATCTGGAAGTAAAATTTGAGGACCATATATACCAACTAACGTAATGATGAGATGGATTAGTATTTTTAAGCCAGTAATAGTAAGTTTACTCTTACTTAGATCAATTTTTGCACCAACATGAGATGATAATACCTCTTCAATGCTTTCCATATAAGGTTGGAAGTTAGCTTTGGTTTCAGGATCACTCTCTATTTCCTGTTCGATATCATTAATGTTAGAAGAAATATCTTCAGGTACAGTATCAACAAATGATTGCCAAGAATGCGTATCCATATTTGAAAAAGCTTCAATCATTGCCCTATATGATGGTGAGTCATAGTACACCTGCATTGTATTTACCAAAGCATTGCCGACCTTCTTCAACTCATTCATTGTGTTCAAGAAAGAAGGCGAAGACGTCACCTTAGAAAGCTCCACTAATGATTTATAAAGTGGCTCATATCTTGACACATCAAATTGAGCGGATGCTACTAATAAAGAATTTGATAATCTTTCATAGGCTTTCATACGAGGAGATTCATTAAGTGTCTTTGCAACCTTTGAGATTGCATTTATTTGTTCGTCACGTAGGACAGACATGCTTTTACTAAGTTCTTTTAATTTCTCATAATCACTATTCGTCATGTAACACCTCCCTAAAGTATTTGTACACTACAGTATAACACACGCTTAAAGAAATAAGATTAGCCGATACAATGTCTGATAACGGATGGAAATAGGAAAATGTACATAAGGGGGTGTATTTACACCTAAAAATGAGTGAGAATTTCCATAATATCCTACAGCACATCTATCTACACCGTAAACTTGGATTCAGTGACGATACATACTGACACGCCACCCTGATCATAGGACTAGTATGGGGGGGATATTTTAAATCCAAAAAGGTGACTATTTTACAGAATATGCCCCTAGCACATCTGCTTCGACACGAGAGTTGTATTTGAATCAGGGAAATTCTATTGGATAAAACCGACACCATAACGCCATCCCATCTACACAAAATAGCCCTCCATAGGTAGGAGGGGATTACAAAATCCCTCTCAAGAGGGTTAAAGAGGGGTGTTTTTCAATTTTTCAACATATACATGTTTTCTTCGAGTACCTGTTTACAGTATGTTGGACTAATTCCGTACTCCTTATAAATCTTAGTGAAGGCTAGTCCATCCTCATAGTGTAATTTATATATCCACTCAAAGTCACGAGCACGTCTTTTTATTCCTCTTTCTTTAGTTGTAAGCAAAAGGGCTCCTTTAGCGTTGAACATTTGCTTAATTGTCCACCAATCAGTTTCGGTTGTTTCTGCAATTTGTTCAAAACTAAGTAAGTCTTCGTTGTACATTTTTAGCATCCGAGGGTAAAGTTGCTCGATATTTTCCCATTTAGGAGCTGAGGGTTCAACTACCCACTTTAGTTTATCGAAGTTGACTGAATCAGAGGCATAGATAGCACTTCTAATTAATTGATTCTCAGCGATGAATTTGTAGAATATCTCAATACGTTTATCATCATGTAAGACTATTTTATTGACAAGGATACCAACGATTTTCCTCATGTCTTTCATTTGCAATTCGTTATTGATAATTTTTTGATATTTCTCCAGCAAAGGGAATCCTAATTGCATATAATTATGTTCCCTGTTCAGATCAAGATTTTCGTTTAATGCGGATAGTTCCTGTTTTAATTGCTCAAGATTACTCTCAATTAATTGCAATTTGCTCGATAACTCCTCTTTGGTTTTAATAAACCCATTAGCATACAGGTCAATATATCTTTCTTTGGACCTTTCTTTTCCCGTAATTTCTTTAGTAATAGAGTTTCTTCTTATTTCCATCTCATCAATTTTACTCTTATCTGATAATCGTTCTAATAATTTATCAGGATTAATGATGAACTTAGATAGTTCATTCCATACAATAGAGTCAATAATATCTGTACGCCAATTATGACCGAGACACACCTTGTTTGATTCCCCAGTTCCAACAGTAAATGACTTTCTTGTTTTTTGAGTGCAAGTATAATATCTATGAGTTCCACTCTGTGTAACACTCGCCACTCCACCAGAGACAGCAGCTCCGCATCTGCCACATCTTACTACTCCCTTCAGCAGATAACCTTCTGAAGGTCTGCCTCCTTGTTTAATATTACCCTCCAGACATTTTTTTACCTTTTCGTAAGTTAATTCATCTATGTACATTGGAATAGTGATAGCCTTCCATTCATCTCTAGGTCTTGGTACTTGGACTTTCTCCCCATTTATTTGTTTAACCTCAGTTTTACCGTAGTAGTATATACCTTTATACGTCTCATTATTTAATATTCTACTTATGGTTGCTTCGTACCATTTGTCTCCCTTTGGAGCACAATAATTATTTATTGATAGGTGCCTTGCTATCCCGGAACATGTTTCACCGCTCAGAATCATTTTTACCATAGTAAGATATCCTTCTTTTTCTTTGGGGTTCTCCACTAAAGTTTGTAGTTCTTTATCATAAGTATATCCGTATAACCGATTCATTCCTGGTATTTTGTTGTTTGCTACCATTGCCCTTCTACCACGTTTTGTATTGGCTAGGATTTTTGCTTTGTTATATTGAGCTATCGAGCCCTGGATGTTGAAATTGAGCATTGATTCGGCGTTGTTCTTATCTAAATCAAACTCTACAAAGTGTATATCACAACCAAGTTCCCATATCTTATGTGTAATCTGTTGTTGCAAATGTAGGTGTCTGCTCAATCTGTCTGGGTGAAGGAATATTACTTTGCTACCAATACCTTTACTTAGCAAGAAGATAATATAGTTAAGCATTGGACGATTAGGATTATCCCCTGATTCTGCTTCTTCTCTTAGTACGATGATTTCATCTTCAGTTATGTTAAATTTGTCTTTTGCTTCTTTGACACATATCTCAATTTGTGAACCGAGAGAATAATTATCGACTTGAATTTCACTGGATACACGAACATAAACGATAGCCCTAATCTTACCGATCAAGGTTACAAGCTCTTCCCTGGTTAGTTTTTCATTGTCTCTGAGTACTTTCATCAAAAAATCAATCCTCCATATTTACTTTAAATTCTATTTGGTTATGAATGGAGTAGTTTAGAAGAATGGATTCCATCCAATTTAGAATTTGCGCTTCCATAATTTCTTCTGGGACTGCAACATCTTCGTCTGGGTAACGAGAAATAATCTGATAATCATACTTTTTTTTGTATTTCATAATGACCACCTTAATAAGCTCAATTACTACTTGATTTTATTATCTCCTCCAAAAATACATTCTATTCTTTTGAATGAATTGAAAGAGTGAGGGAAGTAGAAGACAAGCATAAAGAATTTGACAATAGATTCTAGCGAACATTATTTCGTTTTATTTGGGCATATTGGAGAAATGGTTGCTAAAAGATATGTAGATTCTAAAAGAAGAGTTACTTCATACGAATAACCTGTCATCTATCCTACCCATATTCTTCATACTATAATGTGGATATACCAAAGAGGAGGGGATATAATGACTGTTGCAGTAGATGAGCAGCAACAACTTAAAGCACTTATTAGACAGTACATAGACGAAGAAAGAAATGTTGAAAAGCTGGTTGATTACTTATCCAGGCATGAGGTAGTTGGATTAGAGGTATTTGCATACTTAGGATTTGATAAAATGGATGGACATTTATTTCAGTCAGTTGCAAAAGATGTATTTATTAGAAGGATTCCATTTTATTTTCATCATTCGCAAGGAAATTTAGACAACCTAGGCACTTTGTATAACTTTGTAATTCGTATAATTGAATATTCCCGTATTAGTTATGAAGAGGAATTAGAACGTTTCTACATTGCACTTGAACAGCTTTATCACGACTATAGAATTGATACAGTTACTATCTTCAACTACACTATTAGGCAAACTGGATATGTGGGCGAATTTGAATCTATTTACACTTGGTTGCATTACCTTGAATTGGCTCGGAAACTTGGTGTAGAAGAAAAAACTCCAAAGCATCTTATCGTGGACTATAACATAGTCAGAGAGAGGGCTGGACTTAAGCCGATTATATATGAGATTCGTGATATGTATGTCGGAGACTACATTGAAAGAAACGGAAACATCTTAAAGATGGAAGGTATATTTCCATGTGATCGCAATAATCAACCTATACTGAAATGGATTGGTTTGAGGATTAAAAATGCAAAAAGGATTTGGGTTGATGTTAATGATAGGCTTAAAGGGTTTCTGTATGTAGAAATAACGCCTAAAACAAAAGTGTGGGGGCTTAATGCGTATGGGGAAGCTGAAGATGGTTCAGACGTTTGGTATGACCTATATACAGGCCCATTGTTAATGGAGTTTGATTATACAGTAATTAAAGATAAACGTGTAGCGATAAAGATGACCCAGAAACAACTTGCTGAAGCAATTGGGGCCTCAGATCGAACTCTTCAAAAATGGGAACGTGGAGAAACAACACCTGATGGTCATTTTCTGCTTAGACTGATGAATGTGTTGGATATCAAGGAATTGAGTGAGATTACTAAGATACAGGATGTAAATGATATATGAAATTTACCTAGCCAATTAAAACAAGTCCCCTTCCAGTGTGGAGGGGGATAGTTTACGTTCGATTATGTATTTTGAGTCTTCTCATATGCTACCTTGATAATTTGGAACAAGAATAAAGAGAGGATACTTCATAAGAGATATCCTCTGCACCTATAATTATATTAAAATTGTCGAGCACTGATACTCATATCAATTTTATGGCCTGTTGAACTGTAGATATAAAGTTTGACTTTTGTTGTGCCTATGACAGCTAATCTTGTTGTTTTTTGAGTCCCTTTCTCGATTGAAATGTCAATTGGGGAAAGATTGCCCACAGTAAGTTTGGCATAAATAGTATCGGTACTATTGTTCTGAATCCAAATATTGGCATCTTCTCCATTATCAGGATTCAATGTGAATGTTCTCTCATATGCATTGTAACTACTGTAAGTATCTGGTTTGATAATTTGTAACTCAAAAGGAGTAATAATCGGATCATCAGGGTTCTCCACAGTGATTGGAGGGTTAGTATAAGTATCCTTTACTCTATCTTCTAATGCACCAGCACTAGCTGAATTCGCAGATAGTAATACAGACAAAGCTACACCAACACCTAAAATTTTATTGAATGACAATGTAATTCCTCCTCTATGGCTAGTAGTATGTAATCGTGTTTCAATTACTTACATAATAATATTACCAAAACATGGAACAGTATATAGTTCTAAAGTATAAATGTTAATTACTAACATATAAAACAAAAATGTATTATTTAATAGATGGTCCTAAAGTCAAAATGTTATAATTTAAGTGAATATTATAAGTATTTTAACATATTTTGATGAAATTGATATATTAATATAACCTACGAATTTTGGAGATAAATATTTTTCAATAGTGCTTTCGACATATAATTACCTGATTATACCATAAAAATTAAATTCAAGTACTAAGGAGTCTGCGTAAATTCAAATGACATTCACAACGGATTTTGTTGTGGATGAAGGTGAGCGACAGCCATGGAGTGAATCGGAATGGATCTCTCCACGCCTATTCTATTGTAAAATACACAACTGGATAACTTGGATTGCCATTCTCATTGTAATGTAAGGGGATATCTCGCTCTTCCATCAACTTGTTATTGAGTTTCTGTTTACTTAACCCATGATTGATCATCAGTCCACCAATGATTTTTTTGAGTTGTCTACGTTTTAGTTCATACAGCCACTTTAACTTATCTTCTTCTGTAACAATGGAATCCTTAATTCGTTTATCTCGTTTTCTCATTTCTGCTTCAACATCTTCAATTTCTAAGTATGTATTTTCTATGATTCTATGTTCAGTTACCCATCCGTACTCTGTAATGTAGTTCAGGCAAGTCTTTTCTAATTGTTCGCATACGTGCTCATTTAATCTAGATAATTGTTCATTCTTCCTCATGGGAAATATGCGGTTTGCTTCTTCTTCTCCCAACGTTTTTAAAACCATCTGTCGATCAAAGTTGCCTACCGTCATACCCAAGTCCTTAAATTGCTTGGCTAACATTTCAACTTCGTGCATATGTGTGGCTGCCATAGATGGAATTGTCCAAAACGTAATCATGTTCTGATAATGCTTTTTCTGTGCTTCTAATTTGGCTCTATTCACATATTCAAACGGCAAACGTTCTATGTCGATCCGATTTAGTAACTGTAAGTAAACCAACAATGACAATATAGTTCTGATTCGGCGCTCCTTGCTATTCTTAAAACGATCAAAGTCACACCATCTATCCAAACGTTTCATTATGTAGTTTATTGAAGCAAAAAATACAGCTTCTTCAGTATCCTCGATGTGAATGAGCGTTGAAATATTCTCTAGTGCAATCAAGTGAATCTCTCTTAACACTGAATAGTATAGTGGCGTTCGAAGTAGTGAATTCAAATTGGGATATGCTTCTTTTATGAATTCCTCATCGTTAAGCAACTCTAGATTCTGCTGGATTAAGTTCTCCATTTCAACATGCCACTCTGATTTCTGAATTGTGATGTTAAAGCATTCCATCAGGTATCGGAGTGATTTGGGCTTGTTTAGTTTGGTCAACCATTCTGTTACTTCAATAATAGTACCTGTGAATGGATGAGAACTACTCCAACACTTATACCACCAGTAACCTGTTTTGGGATCTTGGTATATATTAGCTGATGGTGATGACTCATTGTGGAATATGTCATGGAACTGTTTACTTGCTATTCCTATATACTCATGTAGATTAATCTTCTTTAGATAATCATAAACTTCCTTACGTGATGATACAGTTATAGGCTTGTAAGTAGTTTTCATTCTTTCTATTATATTTACATTTAAACTCTGTATCATATCTATATTGTTTATGTACGTATTTACTATCTCTGATGTAGTAAGGGGGGATACTGTGACCTCAATTATATCTATATTATTACTATAGTAATTGGGGCTATAATATCCCCCCTCTATAACTAAGTCATGGTTAATCTGAAGCCTATTTTCATAATCGAATACATGAAGGTCAGTCCCACCAAAGAATAGCCGTTCAACTTGGAAGGTTGACTCATCAGCATACGGATACTCTTTAAATAATTGATCAGTATGAACGTTCAATAAGTTAATGTCTGTAAATGGCTCATTGAATGCGAAGACTACTCTAAACTTAGGCCAATCATCTGTATGACTAAACGTTTTGTACATGAACATGGCTGATGCTTTAAACTCTTCCTGTGCTTCTTCCCATGTGATACGTACATCCATAACCTTTTGCTTGAGTGTCCTATCGTAATATCCATTGTCAAAATCCATACAGATAACTTGCTGAGAAGTCCAACAATCTTTGGTGCGTCTTAATGATCCATCTACTTTTGTAGTTATGTAGGCTGGAACGAATGTCTTACCTTGGGTGATGCCATGTGCCAGTTGTTCAGGCTCAATGTCTACAGGATTTCGAAGCAGTTCATTGTTAATTCGTTGCACGTGAGTTGTTGGTTTTAAATTGTATTTCGTTTGGTCAAGTAACAGTTTGATACTGATATCCTCCTTTTCCTTTTAAGAGTTAATATATGTACAATAACTAAAATGTATCATGATTATATTGCTTTGGCAAGTGTATTTTGAAAAATGGGGGTCAAGATATTTCAACCTCCCTGGATGTAGATGAATGGCATGACGAATACATGCTCATTGCTGAAAACACGGAACGCAGGGGGAAGCCGAGTCTGATCCAGCTAAGAAGGGGAAACAGGCGACTTTTTTGAAGGATTATTGAAAGGCTGGACATGGAGGTATAAGCAACACGACCAATGGCCGCCTTGAAGGAAACTGCCGAATCAATTGGAGAAAGTGAACTAAATATCAATGAGATCTCAGACTGACATAGTTATGGGACACTTTACACCTCCATTGGGAGTTGTATTCCAATTTCCTAATAATAAATCAAGGATTTGAGGAAGAGAATCGAATCTGAGGTGTCACTATAGTAGAAGAGAAAATTTTTAAAAATAAATATACGTATTTATGTTTACAAAAATAAAACAGTCTGCATATAATGGATACATGAGGTTAACGAATTCCAAGGCACACTCTTGGAGCCTATGAATACAGATGAACGGGAGGGATGAGATACGTGGAAGGTTAGATATGCGTGGTACAGGTTGATGCAACGGCTAGGCTGGAAGTGATCCAAGGAGACCAGCAAGGGCAACAAGGATGAAGAAGAGAGAATAAGGTTGACTTAGTTTATCTAGGAGAATATTTATAGACGAAAATAATACATAGTGAAGAGGGATATGTGAATATGAGTAAGTTTGATATTGTTTTTAAGTTAAAAGATGGTTATGAGTTTAGATTGGATAAATTGGACAGGGACATTCTAATGCTTGAAGAGATGAAACCTGTCTTGACACAATGGTGGTCAAATTTTGTGAATGGCTTGACAGCGAATCGCCCAATTAATGTTAAGGATGGAAATAAACGTCAATACAAATATGAAAATTTAGCATCCATCACAATTAATTTTGTAGAGGAGGGCAAGTAAATGAGTTTGGCAATTAGCGCTAGTTATGAGCATGAACATTATATTGCTGTAGATACTGCGGTATCTTTTAATCGAAAAGGAATTAGTTATAGAAATACAGACCCTAGAGAATATGACAAACTACATGTATTAGACGGAGAGGGGTACTTTTTCTCAGGAGATTCGATCTTATGTGTCAATACTTATGCTCGTTTTAAAAATCAGCCAGACAGAAGTTTCAAAAAGTTGTTATCTATCGCAAAGGAGACATACTCTAAATTGGCTGATGAAGGAGATAAACTTGCCTTTGCTAAATATGGATTCGATAATGATTGCCGTGCCACCTTTGAATGTATGGATAGTAGCAACTGGGATACAGGAAGGAATATATTCTATTACGGGAACCCCAAAATCAGTTACATAACTTATGGAGCTCAGATGCAAAAAGCAATGAATGAGCTTGACAAGTATAAGAGTGGAGATCCTTCAATCCCTTCATTTTATCTACCTATTTATGAAGCTGTTGCTAATGAAGGCGTTGGTGGATCAATCATCTTCTATCATCTAACACCTGAAAAATGGGAAATGTCTTCTGAAATTACTTTGAACGAACCTACTGATATTAAGAAAGCATCATTTTCGGATATTCAATTAAAGAAGCAGCATACTTTTGTTGGATCAGGAGCAGACGCTTTTCCAGAGGTCACTTTGGGGGAGGGCGATGGAAATGGATTCGGAAAGGCAAAAATCTCTAAGCCGAATGGTTCATTAGATGTTGTGTATACTGCAAGCAACTTTGGACGTGAAAGAAGTGTGAGGTTCAAAGACAATGGAATCACATTAATTTCTGACAATGGCTCTTTTACGGCAGAAAGTAAAGACTTCAAATTCATTGCTACAGAAAGTGGTTCATATCAGTTAGGATTGTCCAATGGCTCAACTTTTGAATTGACAACATCAGGTCTTGGGATCGACATTCAAGGCGACATCAATATTAAGGCCACAGGAAACATTAAAATGAACGGTGCGCGCATCGATCTAAACTAATTAAATAAACATATAGAGGAGAATATACATATGGATAAACGATTTGAACTAGAGAAAAAACTGATGGAAGAATTGATTGAAACGAGAGAGTTGTACGAAACGACTATGACTGAGTGTGATATTTTGATGAATTTTGTCATGCACAACGATTTAACAAAGGCTTTGGACTCTTACATTTATGGACAATTAAAGAACTGCAATGATGAATACATTATTGATCGCTACCTACAGCTGGTTACAAATCCTCAAGAGGAGTTTGTCAATGAAGAAACAAGTGTGGAATCGTCAGAAACTCAGCCATTCTTTTTCATTAATGGGCAGGCAGTCGATTTCTCTAAAATTTTAGTAGGGAATTCTAAGTAAAACTGGAATTTTAACCGATAATTCTATGGTATAGTCTCTGTATTGGCTATACCATACTTAAATCGGAGGTGCACAATATGAAAAAGATGTTTACTAAGTTACCCACATTCCTACTCGGAGCCGTGGTTGGTATTACATTAACAACAGGTACAGCAGTAGGGGCAACTACATACCTTAAAGCAACTCAAAGTAATGTGAAGATTGTAGTAGATGGTACTCAGGCAAAGTTGTCTGACTCTCCATTGAACGTGAATGGAAGATTGTATTTGCCTGTAAGAGACACAGCGAACGCAATGGGTTACTCTGTTGAATCTGTAACCAGCACTCAGGTTTCTTTAGAAAAAGGATCAACGACAAACAGTACAACAAATACTGGTTCTACAGGTAGTCAATCTGGATCGGCAATTGTGCCTAGTCAAAGCTCGGACAATAATACAAGTACAACTACAAGCAAAAAGGTGAAAAATTTGAGAGAAACTTATTCGACAGATGAAAAATTGGATGCGGAGAAGATTCGTACAGCTTTGAATAATGGTACACTTGATGTGAATGCTCAAGATTCAACTAATGGTGGAAATACTCTCCTGATGTACGTAATTGAGGAGGATAATTTCGAGGCATATAAAGCGATTAATCGTAATGCACTTGATGTTAATGTTCAACGTGATGACGGCAAAACAGCGTTAATGCTGTCTGTGATTGAGAATAGTTCGTTTTATTTTGGAGAGGTAATCAATAAGAAGCCAGATACAAAATTGAAAGACAATAGTAAAAAAACGGCTTTGGACTATGCTGAAAATAATTCTTCGCTACGGGTTGACTTAAACGCATATATGCTCTTCAACAAGTAATCAATGTGTAACAAATCACAAACGAGCGTCTAGACTATATCTAGGCGCTTTTTCTTTTACCAACTATGTGCAGAAAATAGGACACTTTTAATGCCTATTAACAATGTTGAACCGAAAGCTATAATATATAAAAATTAATATGTAATATAATTTATATAAAAATGTATATTATTGAAATTAATTCTATTAATGTGTAGTATTTTAAATACCAATTGCTCTCAAATAATATAAACATTTAGGAGGAACTAACAATGAAATCAAAATTGAAAGTAATGTTATCTTTAATCCTAACCCTTAGCTTATTATTGGGAAGTAGTGTTTCTGCAGGTAGTTTATCTAATTCTCAGGAGAATGAGGCATCCAGTAAGAATGATTTAATGTTACAATTTACTTATCAGCCTTTTCAGATTGAAAATCCAGATGGAGAAGTCCAAGCAGCTGGGCCAATAGTAGGAATAGCTGTATTCTTGGCTGGAGTCCTTGTCGGCTATGTTGTTGACGGTGTTGTTATATATGCAACAGGGCAATCAGGTGGCGAATGGGTAGCAACTGCACTTAATTATTTCAAAAGTAATCCTGGTTGCACTCAAATACAAATAACTAAAGCAGGACACTCTTACTGTGGAGTAAAAGGCGGCTTCTAAATTTATTGTCTGATGATGAGTGATTGGGGATGGTTGGTAATGAAGAAAAGTACAATGGTGCTAATCTTCTTAGTCGGAATAGTTTGTTACTTTATCATATCTGCATTGCTTAAATAGCAAAGAAATGTCCCAATCTAAATAAGATTGTGGGGCATTTTTTTGTATATAGGAAAGAAATATAGGTATACGCTGAAACATTTTTGATCCGATTTCAAATGTCAAGTCTTTTTAGTTGGGGGGTAAAATATAGTTAGTTGTAACGATTTACATATTGACTTTAGTGAACTTTCAGAAATAAAACTGTTGAAATGCTAAGTATCCGTGATATAATACTTATTAAGAATAAATATACAAACAAATATATAATGTGTCGTACATGGAGGTTTTATTATGAGTATGGTAATGGAGCGTAGAGGAGTTGATAGCAAGACAGTAAAGCGATTTGAAATTTGGGAAGCAGATTTAGGTTACAGAGAGCGTTCAATTCAAGGTGGTAAACGTCCTGTGCTTGTTATTTCAAATAATATCGGAAACAAATATGCGCCAATTGTAATTGTAGTTCCTCTAACAAGCAAACTTAAAAAGCCTACACAACCAACGCATGTTTTCTTTGACTCAAATGAGTGTGGAATGGCAGATGATAGTATTTTGTTGTGTGAACAAATAATGACGATTAATAAAGAAGAGAATTTATTAAGGAAGTTATTTGATATACCAACACATTATAACGATGAGATAACAAGAGCATTGAGTGTTAGTATTGGCGTAATGAGATAATTAAGTATAAATATATGTACTTAATCAAAATAGTGTGATATCATTAAATTGTGAAAGGAGGGCTTGTAGCAAGCATATAGACAAATCTCATGCAGTCTATGTGAAATAAGATTTTCATTGTATTTTAAGAGTGAATATATAAAATAAATAAAGAAGGTGTTTTTTAGTGGCAGAAGATAAAAAGATGGGTAGACCTTACAAGTTAGATCCATCAGTGATAGAAAGATGGAAACAAGAATATGGCGACAATACATATTTAGTTAGGGGGATTCTATGCACACAGGGTTTAATTGAAAATGGAATTATTATGGAAGAACATGAACTCGCTGCTTATTTACTCTACAAATCAGTAGAATCTCGCATCCATAGTTGTCGCTATGAGCAAGGGATTTATAAAGGGGTTCACTGTGAGTGGAGTGATCCGATTAGTGGAGTCAACTCCATTATTAAAATGAAGCCTGAGATGTGGAATCAGTGGATTGCACAGACAAAATGCTTTCTTGATAATGACCAATGTCAGTCATACCGTCCAACTATTGACCGCAGAGATACTAATCCAGAGATAGGATACAGGTTATCTAATATCACCATGCTTCCGTTCGGTCAGAACTCATATAAGGCACAAGCTAAGCCAGTATATGCTTTTGAGATGGGAAACAAGCAATCCAATGTTCTCGGGACTTTCAAGAGGTATGACACAATAACAGATGCAAAGAAAGACATGGGTTTACCAAAGCTAGAAAACGATACTGGAGTGTTTACAAATACACCTGATGGCAGAACGATTATTTTGCAGTCAAGCGATGCAACGGTTGGTCAGAAAAGTGTTGAAAGTGTGAGTAATGAGACTGAGCAGAAGTTGTATACGGGGTACATACCAATTGGACAGATAGAGATTGATGGGCAAGTGTACAATGTTCATCAACCATTTACTTTTGAGCAAATGCAAATTAAATTGAATGATCAAAGTATAGATACATAACGAAAGAACAAGTTGGGCTATCTAGATTCAATTATAAGCCTACTAACCATTTCATCTTAAACTACACTTAACACAAATGAAACGATGCTTAGAATCGATTCCAGAAGATATAGCAGGGTGACAGTAAGTGTTACCTAAGATAATAGTGAATAAGATAAGGAAGGATGATTAACAATTGATTGAAGCGCTCAAGTATGATGAAGGTGAGTTTTCCCTAATTGAACAAAAAGAATTTATAGCCTACATATGTCAAGAATTTAGCATTAACGAGCAATCCCTATACAGTGACTACTATAAAAAATTGAAGGATGTCCAAGAGAAATGTAACCTGTCTGACGTAACAGATACTATTAAAAGGAATGCTGAAGCGATTAAAGGGTTTATTCAGCAAAATAATGACTACAACAATGATGTATTTACAGCTTTAGCAGTTATAAAATTAGGGATAAAGCTTCATTTAAACGAGAATTTAAATAGACTGAACATAGTATTACATAAGTAAGGAGAAATCGATATGATTGCAACTTTCTATGCTCGTGTATCAACAGATAGTGATGAACAAAAGAACTCAATTGTGAGCCAAGTAGACTATTTTAATACATATCTTGATGAAAACAATTACCAGCATTCTAAAACAGGCGTGTTCTATAAAACAGATGGGACATTTACTTTAACAGATGGATATTACGTTGACGAGGGGTTCTCTGGTGCAAAATCAAACAAATACAGAAAAGCTTTTCAAGAAATGATGAATGATGCACGAGCAAGAAAGTTCAACATAATACTTACTAAAAGCATAAGTAGATTCGGGCGTAACGTTAAGGAATTATTGGCAGCAGTAGCTGAGTTAAGAAGCTATGACATTGCTGTGTACTTTGAGGATTTAAAAATTAACACAATGAACAGAGCCGATGACTTTAAATTGACTATCTTTGCAGCACAAGCAGAGGAAGAATCCAGAGCAAAAAGTGAAGCAGTGCAGTTTGGTAAACTTCAAGGCTATAAGAAGGGTGTATGGGGTGGTCGTGCTCCCTATGGTTATGATATTAGACAAGGGAAGTTAGCTGTTAATCCCAATGAAGCACCAATTGTTAAAAGAGTATTCTCCATGTATCTAAATGAGTGTATGGGTTTAAGGAGCATAGCACAGCAGCTGAATGCTGAAGAAATTCCTACTAAACGCGGGGCTAGCCTATGGGATCAAAGTTTGATTTCAAAGATGTTGAAGAATGTTATATATACAGGCGAGATCAGGTTACATAGAACACGTAAGATTGATTTGAATCAAAATCTAATTAAGAAAATACCACCGGAAAAACAAGTCGTAACCTATGATGAAGATTTAGCGTTAATTGACATTGATGAATTCAAGCTAGTTCAGATAGAAAAAGAAAAGAGAAAAGATGACTTTGGTACATTAACTGTTAAAGAAATAACGGTAGAAAACAATGGAGAGATTGAGAAGCAAAAGGTGCATGTTTTAGAACGTGGTTCATCTAGACATTCATCAAAACACATTATTTCCAACATACTGAAGTGTGGTAACTGTGGAGGTAGTTTACGAAGAAAAGTCCAGCGTAATAAAAACAGATCATTTATTCAATGGATATGTCGCAACAATGATCAGTATGGCAGAAAGGGTTGTCAGTATAGAAACCTCCAATACGAAGAAGACTTACTGGATTATATAAAAAGGGAAATCAAACAGTATCGAAATAATGAACAGGTTCACCAAGAGAATCTTAATTACTATATCAAATCACAGTTTGATTTAAAAAATGTGGAGCGAGATATACAATCACTCAAAAGTGAGATTGGAGAATTAACTCAGGAAAGAGAAGTGAACTTTAGGCTTCTTACCAAAAGCATCATTGACGACAGCGAGTATGAGCAACGTAACACCTCAATTCAGGCTCAATTGACTGACAAACAGAACAACTTATCACGGCTTGAGAATATTAGCATTGAGATTGAAAAACTTGAATTACGTCATAAAAAGTTTTTGGCTTTTCTTGCTCAGGTTGATGTTGATAACCTAACCAATGCAACTCTAAGACAGATCATAGACAGATTCGAAGTAACATCACCTCAAGGAGCAGAGCCTTTGCCAAGATTCACACAACATGAATTCAAGGAAGAACAGTTAAGAATTTATTGGCGTGTATTCGGGAAATCGAGAGAAAGTGTTATCGAAGATACCGTAAATAAGCTTATAGATGGATTCAAATTAGACAGCTAATTGTAGCTGTTTTTCTTTTGTCTTATCGTAACCACTTATATGTACATACTACAGGCCATGAACACTGGACATGATGGCTCGTTGTCCACGGGTCACGCCAATACGATCTCCGATATGATCAGCAGATTGGAGACCATGGTGCTCAGCGGAGCGGATCTTCCCATTGCGGTTGTCCGGCAGCAGATCAGCTCGGCCATTGATATCTTTGTACATTTATCCCGGCTGCGTGATCGTTCACGTCGGGTGACCGAGATTAGCGAAGTGATTGGCATGCAGGACGGAGAAGTACTGCTCAATCCACTGTTTCGTTTCCAGGAAATCGAAGAAAAAGAAGGCAAGATTATTGGCGGACTCGTGCAAGTTGGAACACTGAGACAAGTGGATAAAATTCAGATGGCTGGGCTAGCGGAATGGTTGAACGAGTACATAGAACGCAATAGTGATGAGTTGAATGGATCGGATAACAACGTGAAATAGTCGATTTTATTGGTAGGTGATGAAGTTGGGTGAGGCCAGACAAGCGTTAACGGACTACACCGTATATACGCTATCTCGAAGACAGCGGATTGTCTGCATGCTGATTAGTGGTTTGTTGTTCTTTGGTGTCGGTATTCTGTTCTATCATCAGTGGTTGGCCGGACTGATATTGGCTGCGGGGTGTATATGGGTACCAAAACACTGGACAAAAGTACTGCTGGAACGAAGAAGAATGACTCTCAGTTTACATTTTAAGCAGGCATTATATGCGTTGTCCTCTGCGCTGGCTGCGGGAAAATCAGTAGAGAACGGTTTTAAGGAATCAGTGGAGGATCTGCGCATGCTCAATCCTGAGGCGGATACAGATCTCATTCGTGAATTCACCATTCTGAGGACGCGGATGGAATATGGTCAGCCCATTGAAGAGGCGCTGCAAAACTTCTCGGATCGGGCCAAAATTGAGGATATCACAAACTTTGCCGATGTGTTCATCACATGTAAGCGAACGGGTGGAGATCTGGTCGAAGTGGTAAGGCGAACCTCGGCGGTAATTGGTGAGAAGCTGGATATTCAGCAGGACATCATGGTAGCGGTGGCACAGAAGAAGTTTGAATCTAAAGTGATGTTTGCCGCTCCATTTATTTTTCTGATTTTTCTAAACTTTACGGCCAAGGATTTTATGGAGCCGTTATACAGCGGGATTGGATATATGATCTCCAGCGGGGCATTGGCGTTACTTGCCTGCTGTTATTTGTGGATTACACGCATTATGGATATCAAAGTATAAGGAGCTGACACGATGCTGCTTCCCGTTATTTTCGGAGGGGTGCTTGGAGCAGGGTGGCTGGTGCTTGATCGAACGCGAGGGCAGAACTACCGACATTTGCGCAAACTGGATATGGAAGGAATACGTCTGAAGAAGCTGCATGGCCCCTTTTTGTTTTTACTGGACAAGTTCGAGGTGGGCCGCAGATTGCCTGTGCTCATGTTCCGTATGCAGCATGCCATTCAGAAAATGTATGGCATACAGCATAGTGGAGAGAAAACGATGCTCTACTGTGCTGAGATGCTGACTTATTCGTGGCTGATGTTGCTCGTAGGCTGCCTTTTGGCGCTCGTTGGGGACATGGGGCTTGGGGGTATGGTAGGTGGATTGGCACTCGGTGCTGCACTGCCCTTTGCGCTCTACAAAGATCTTAACACCAAAGTACAGCGAAGAGATCAGGACATACTCATGGAGCTGCCGGAGTTATTGAACCGAATTGTTCTGCTAGTTGGTGCGGGAGAAACGTTGCAGCGTGCCATTGTTCACTGTGTAGCCAGTCAGGGAGAACGGAATCATCCTCTCTATAATGAGCTGCGAAAGACGGTCGGGGATTGGAACAACGGATACTCGTTTCAACAATCCTTTGAACAGTTCAGCCGCCGCTGTGGTGTACAGGAAGTGACGATTTTTACAACAACAGTGCTGCTGAATTTCCGGCGAGGGGGAGGTGACTTTGTATTGGCGCTGCGTGATCTGTCCCA
Source organism: Paenibacillus marchantiae (assembly GCF_028771845.1). NCBI lineage: Bacteria > Bacillati > Bacillota > Bacilli > Caryophanales > Paenibacillaceae > Paenibacillus > Paenibacillus marchantiae. The sequence continues at coordinate 2,725,456 of NZ_CP118270.1, forward strand.
TGTGCTGTGGGAGAAACGCAAGGCCGTTAGTCGGGCTAAGGGAGAACAGGCTTCTTCCAAATTGGTGTTTCCGATGGTACTGATCTTTTTTTCGATTGTGGTGATGATCGGGGCACCTGCTTTTATGATGATGAATATGTAGGAGGAATTGGGATGCTGGAATTAATGAAAAGCAAAGTAATTGGACTTTGGAAGGAAGAGGACGGGCTGGGTACGTTGGAGCTCATTCTGATTATCGGCGTAATTATCATTATTGCATTAATATTCAAAAATCAAATAACAGCATTAATTACGAGCCTGCTTAGTAAAGTGGACACGAAAAGCAATGAATTTTTCCCGGGTAAGTAAATTGAAAAAGGAAGAAGGGAGCTTCACCATTGAAGCCTCCCTGGTCTTCCCTATTGTGTTGTTTATTCTCGTGTTACTTTTATTTTTCTCCATGTACATGTATCAGAAAACATTTCTGAACCAGCATGCGTATGCAGCTTCTGAACGTGCCGCCTACAGCTGGGATAACAGCCACAAGCAGGCGATGACAGGAGAAGTTGTTGCTGGGGAACATGACAACTTGTACTGGAGACTGACCGATGATCGATTGCTCGGAGCACTGTTTGGTTGGGTGGGAGCGGACAATGAGGTTATTGTGTCAGTACCCGCAGGGGAAGGCGGAAGTCTATCGGAAAAGAAACTGTCCCAAGCGGCACAAGGTATGCCCTCTGGCATGAACGGGACAATTGAATATCAGAACTCGCTGATCCAGCGAAAAGTAACGACTAAGCTGGAGCAGGTGATTTCTTTACCGCTGCCTTCTTTTTTATTTGATTCAGGTAACAGTGTACTAACACAAGGTTCATCTGCAGTTGTAGAGCCGACGGAATTCATCCGAACGGTGGATCTGGTCCGTTATTATGCAGCCAAGTTTAAAGGCAAGGGCGGAGCCGCAGCCAGTACTGCCGCTGAAGCGGGACAGGTTGTACAGCATTTTGGCAAAACCAAAAAATGAGGAAAGGAGGAGGAAGCACTGTTCAGAAAAAAAGACGGTGAATCTGGAGCCGTAACCGTGTTCTTGATCTTGATTTTGGCTGGAATCTTTATGTTTGTTTCCATTTTCATTGATTATGCACGTATTGCTGCTTTCAAAGTACAGGCAGAACGAATGACGCATGCAGCGATGAGATCTGTGATGTCAGCCTACGATACTTCCTTGCGGGAGTATGGTCTATTTGGATACGGTGACAGCAGTGGTGACTCCATTATGGCCAAGGTGCTGAATGATAGTGTGAAGCCCTCGGCTGTGAAAGATGGGTTTCCCATTCTGGATATCCAATGGGATACCACTTCACTAAGCATGGAGCGTGAACTGGGCAGATACGATATTTTTAATCGCCAGATCCAGGAGGATATGAAATATCGTGCGCCGGTTGATTTTACCCTGGAAGTGGTCAACCGTTTTAAGCCGATGTCAGAAGAGATGAAAGAAGCTGCTCATACCGTGGATCTGCTCAAAAAATTGCAAAAACTGTATGACAAACGTGAGGAATTGCTGGACGAAGCAATAGCCAATCAGACGGAATCCGCCGATAAGCTGAAGGGTCTGCCTGCACTGATCATGAATCCGCCCTCCTCTGCCATTTACGATGAGATGTTAAGAGAGACGCCAGAGACAGCTGCCGAAGCAGCGGCGCGTTATGCGGATTATCTTAACAAAAAACAAATGGATGAGGGGCTGCCATTTAACCAGCAACAGTACATGCTAGAGCTAGCTCGTTATCGGACAGGTGTAGGGAATGTGGCGACAGGCATAAGCACGATCATACAACCAGCATTGCAGGCTCACCAGACAAAATTGGAGGAAGCCCAAGCTAAGATTGAAGAAGCTCGCAAGATCAATGAGGAAATGAAGCGGGTAATCGCTGAAGGGGAGAACCGTTCACAGAATGCCAGTTATGAAAACGTAGGCAACTCACCGCTGCCTGGGACGAGCCCTCCGTCTACCGGATCGGGAAGTGAAGCCAAGAGTACACGCTCCCTTGCTTCGGAACTTGTAAGAGCTGACACGCTGTTTGATCAGTTAAATGCACATGTACGCTCACAAAATTCGGATTTCACCAATGTCAGAAATGACAGTATGGAGCTTAATACGCAGCTTCGCACTGTTACGGTAATGAGTGGTGTTTCCATTAAACCAGGGGTTAGACAGGCTAGTCAGGTCACGGAACGATACATGGACACTTATGTAAGAAGTGGTCCCTCCAATGTTATTCTCCAAAGCAAACAGCTGTTGGAGAGCGGTCGCGGATCTGATGCCCAGCGCAAAGCGAATGATAAGGAATCCAAAGGGAAGTTGAAGGAAGTTAAACGCATATTGTCACAAATCGAAAAGGGGAGCTCCGGCTCCATGGAAGCCTTCAAACAATTGGAGGAGTACTACAACGCCAACATCGCTTTTAACCAAGCGAGCCGTGAAGAAGCCAAGAAGGCAGAGATTGCTGGAGATCCGTATGACTCCGGTGGTGACGCAATGAACGGAATGGACAGTTTGTTCGGAGGAATGTCTAATTTGCTGGATAGTTTTGGCGATGAGTTGTTCCAGAATGAGTATGCACTGGCGTATTTCAACTCCATGGATTTTGGGCAATTGTTGGGCTGGACTGAAGGCAGTGGAGATGCTGGTGAAGTGTTCAAACTGCAAAATCAGGAATTGGAGTACATCGTATATGGTTTTCATAATCCTTCGGGGAACATTGCCGCTGCGTATGCGGAGATCTTTGGCATGCGTCTGGCGATTCGAACTGCAGAAGGACTAATTGAGAATAGCAAGCTTGGGAATCCACTACTTGTATTATCTGCTGCAATTTTATACGGAATTACAAACGCTATAGCAGATATGGTGAAACTGGCTAAAGAAGGTAGTGTGGAATTGTCCAAATATATCAAAGTCAAGCTTACATACAGGGACCATCTGCGTTTGTTCCTATTAATGCATAGCAACAATGAACGCAAAATGTCCAGAATGTTGGCTTTGATCCGATTGAATACCGGCGTGAATCCGGATGAGAAGCAGACATACGCTTCAGGAAACATGCGCAGCAGTATTAAATTGTGGTTTTTACCAGGAGTCACAAGAAGTATAGGTGCTCTCATGGGTAGTGCAGACCAGGTAGAGGATGGGCGATTTTTCATTGATCGAAAGGCCGATTATTCCTATTGAGTAATCTGGGTCGTTTCGGTGGAGGGATTATGGATAAGCAGCATCTGCAGGAAAAAATATTGGCACGATTACAGAGTCGACTTACACGAGTGCGTAGACTGGAAAGATTAAAGTCTCTGACTGAGCAGACACATTCAGTTTCCAAAGTGCGTTTTCCAAAAAAGACGGGTTCATCAGAAAAGGAAATGGGCAGCATCGTTTTGGAAGCCTCACTGGTTTTGCCTGTATTCCTGTTCTTTGTCATGTTCCTCATTTACATCGTACAGATGACGTTGGTATCAACAGCATTGCAGAGCACGGCAGGAGAGGCAGTAAAGCAGTTATCCACGAAAATATATCCGGTCTCCCTTGTATTCAGCCCCTCTGATTCCGCAGATGGTGAAGGTTCGGAGGGTGGGTGGAAAATACCGGAGTTGTCACTGACGGAATGGGCCGAAGAGTACGCCTCTTCACTGCCAGAGCCGCTAAGTGATTGGGTACGTGCAGCTGCTGCCAGGGGTGAACAACCGTTACAGGAGGTAAAGACATCCGTTCTTGAGACAGTACTTGATCCTACCGTTAAACCGCTGCTTGAGCCTTTTATTAATACTTCTGTACTAAATGTAGAGCGTGTGCATGTTAACGGTGTTTCCATACCTGATCTCAAAAATAAAACGAATCCTTACTTCAGGCTTGAATTGAGCTATGAATTGCCTGTTAAAGTTCCCTTTCTAGGGAAGTCTTTACGCATTCAAGCGGCTGCGGCAGAACGGGTATGGATTGGAGATACCGGAGAAGGCTCCAACAGTAGTGGGGGAGACACGGATTCAGCTGGAGCAGCAACCGTACTATCCAAGCCGGAGCCAGCATACATAGGCAACAACGCGACAATTAAGGTTCAAGTGGAGCCCGGAGCTACAGCGAACTTAACGATATTTTACAAGTCCGGTGAAAGTTCAGCCAAGCATATCGGGTGGGCGACTGCTGACGAAAATGGTGTGATTGAGTGGAACTGGTTTGTTGGTACACGTACAACGGAAGGCACATGGACATTTGTTGTAGAGACTGCGGATGGTGCCAAGACGGTGACCGAGTTTAATGTGGCTTCCAGAAAATAAGGAAGGAGATGGTGGAGGTGGAGTGGTTTTACCTGGCCTGTAGTCTGTATGTGATTGCAGCTTTTGTTACAGACGTTCGTTCGATGAAAATACCAAATCGTTTAACCTTACCAGTGACTGTCGCGGGAGTTGTGGCCCATATCATCTGGGGAGGATGGGAGGGGGCTCTATTCTCAGCAGCCGGATTCGCGATCGGGTTCGGTGTCTTATTTCTAATGTATCTGATCGGCGCAGTGGGTGCGGGAGATGTAAAATTGTTTGGAGGAATTGGAGCTTGGACAGGACTGGCCTTTGGCGTTCACGTTATTATTTACTCCGTTTTGTACGCAGGGGCAATTGGATTAGTCATTCTCTTATTTCGCAGGGATTCAGCGAAGCGGATTCGTGGCATGGCAGGAAATCTTGCCGGTTTCTTCATGCTCGGTTCGCTCAAGCTGGTCAATCAGGAAAAGACATTGAAGTTTCCTTTTATGCTGGCCGTATTGCCAGGATTCATTAGCGCCTATATCTACATGATTTAACTAAGCAATGGAAAGAGAGGATTGGCATGTATGGATTAACGAGAGATTTCATTCGAAACGGCGGATCGTTTATGGTTTTGGAGAAAGCGGAAGGGCTGCGAATGGACGAACTGAGCCGTGTGCAGACGGGCATGTTGTCTTCCAATCAAATTCCCCGACTTCTTCCCGTTCATATTCGAGAGGTAGACCGAAATGTAACGTTACAATACGATATTTCAGGATATAAGATGTTACCTCAAATGTTGAAGTCAGGAAAAATCAATCTGCGTGTGTTATATGGTCTATTGTTTCAGCTGGCAGATACGTTTACAGAGTGTAGACAATATATGTTGGATTCGCGTAAATTACAGATTCAGGAAGAGTACATATTTATCAATGGTTCACTTGAACTGGGAGAGCTTGGCTTAGTATATATTCCAATTGTCGATGCAGTTGAGGTCGATCCGACGCCTCAGCAATTTCGCGAACTGGTTATTAGGTTAATGGCCCATGTTCAGGAACTTCAGGGCGAAGGGATTCAGCGTGTCCTCCAGCTATGTGAGATTGAACAATGGGATATTAGACAACTGCGTGAACTTTTGCTTGAATTATATGCTGATGAGCAGAGTGGTTCAGGCCAGGCAACGTTTATGTCTTCACGTGGGTCATCCGGCTCAACTGACAGTAAATTAGGAATGCCACTTTCTGCAGTTCCGGAGCAGGGAAATGATCTGTTTTTCAATAGAAGTGGGCAAGATCAGTATCGTCAGTTGGATCGAAATGGCGAAGCTGGGCAGCAGTTAAAATCAAATCATCAACCGAGGATATCTACTGCGGAGGAGGACAAACCACTTAACAAACCCTTTTCAGGATTTTCGGGCAGACGTTCACCGATAGAGTCCTCATTGCAAGCGAAAGGTGTTACGAATCCGTCACAGCGCCAAACGTTTGATTCAATACAGGACGATGATATGGAAAAGGACGAGAAGGACAAGAAGCAGGATTCTTCCAAAACGACCTATATCATTCTGGGCTGTATGATTGCCATCGCGCTGGTATGGAGATTCATCTATATGGAACAACCAGGGCAGACACAAAAGATTCTATCTGCAGCATTAAGTGCTGGCTTGCTTGGGATCGCGGGTTGGGCATGGGTGACCAAAGGGAAATTCGGAAATTCGAAATCCAATTTGCTACGCAAAAAGATGCCGAATGAAGAATATGCAGATGGCGAATTACAAGAGGGCTCTACCAATAAGAAATCTGCTTTTTTTGGATTGGGAAGAGGCAAAGGTAAGCAGAAAGAAAGCCAAGAAGAGATGTTTCAGGAGAGCTGGCGTTGGAATGCAACTGAAATGTCACCAGAAGGTAACACCTATGGACAAGGTTACACGAGTCAACAGAGCTCTGGTGATATACAAAATGCTCAATCAGAACGGGGGCAATCTATTGAATCCAGGTCATCTGTAGCAGGAAATTCTCGCTTTCAAAATCTACATATACCATCTGAAGCTTCTGATGAACCTTTTGTTCAGCATACTGTCGAAACCGTGGCTGCAACATCGGAGCTCATTCGTCATCATGCGGCGGCTGATGCTACAGTAAATTTGCAGAGTGTTGCTGGCGGAAGCATTACGGGAGCAGGTCTAGTAGTACCTTCCTTTTATCTTGAACGCAGATCAGCAACAGGGGACAAAAATGAACGGATGGATGTCCGAGGAGCATCGTTTGTTATTGGCCGATCGGCGGACATGGTCCAGTGGGTAGATTCAGCAACGGGTGTGTCCCGTGCTCATGTGGAATTGAGCCGGAACAAATCGGGCTATGTCATTAAGGATTTGGGTTCTGTGAATGGAACCATTCTCAAGGGCGATGTTCTTGCTCCGTACAAAGAATATCCACTGGAAGATGGGGATACCTTTACGTTAGCTGAGTCTGTTTACACGTATCGATCAGTCGGATAGACCCCGGTGTTTTAGATCTTCCAGTGCATCGGTTAATGTAGGAAAGGTGAACTGGAATCCGTGATCCAACGCTTTTTGCGGGATAACCCGCTGTCCTTGAAGCAGCACGACAGAGAGTTCTCCGACCAGTGTTTTGATCAGAATTCCGGGTACGGGGAACCAGTGCGGACGATGATACACTTTGCCTACCGTGCGTCCGAATTCATCGTTGGTTACCGGGTTGGGCGAAGAGGCGTTCACCGGACCGGAGATTTCTTTATTTTGGATCGTGAAATCAATCAAACGCACAATATCCATAATATGAATCCAACTGGTCCACTGTTTGCCACTTCCCACCCTGCCCCCAACACCAAGCATATAAGGCAGTTTCATTAATGGAAAAGCACCTTTTTTATGACCAAGCACGAGGCTAACGCGGATTTTCACTAGTCTCACATGTTTGATGGCATCAGCAGCAACTTCCCATTGTTGAGAAACGCGGGATGGGAAATTCACCGATTTTTGAGGACTGTTCTCATCAAATGTTTCTGTAGGAGAGGTGCCATAGATTGCCATGGCAGATGCCTGTACGACCACCTCCGGTTTGTGTTCCAGTGAATCTATCAATTTGGCTACGCGTGCTACAGTAGTCACTCTGGATTCAACAATCTCCAGTTTCGCTTTTGTTGTCCAACGTTGATTCAACGTTTCTCCAGCCAGATTCACCAAGGCATCCATTCCTTCCAGCAAATGAGGCTGTTCCTCTACCTGTTCCCATGAGATATAAGTAAGGTTTTGGCTGGGATTATGTAAATTCGGCAATTTACGTGTAATAACTTTCACATGATGGCCTGCCTGAAGCCAGTAATCAACGAGCGCTCCTCCGACAAAACCGGTACCTCCGCAAATCGCAATCTTCATCATGGCGACCTCCTTGTTATTTTGACTTTGCTGACATGTAATATTGGATCGACAAACAGCCCCGGGCGGTAAGTATTACCTTGCTGGGAATAACTTACCTGACGGAGCATGTTTGAATATGTAAGCCTAGTACATGTTAATGTTCGGTTCGGCTGAATTCATTGATCTATTTATTCATCAAATGTTTATAAGGCGAATAGTCAATTTGGTTTTTCTCCAGAAATTTCACCAGAAACTTATTATCCCGCTTCGGTGTGGCTATAATGTATCCTTTAATGCAATGATCTCTGGATACTTCAGTTGCATTATTTTCGTACGCAATTTTGCCGATTTCTGCTGCGATGGAATGTTTGGCGATATCTCGAAATGGGCCAGGAACAGGTTCTACAAGTTGGTCCAGAAAAGCCTTTGCTTCATCTGTCCATAAATGACGGCTGGTTTCAACCCAGTGGTTCTGCCAATCGAGTTTCGACTTCCCGTCTGCCTTCGGAAGCACTTTCAAAAACTTGCGCATCATAAAAAATCCGCCAACACACATACTTCCAAGCAAAAGAACGGTCCAGAATGCGATCGTGTTCATAAACCAATTGCTGGGGGAACTACTAGTCAACGTCCAAGCGTAGGAGCCGAAAATCATTGCGGAGTCACCTCGGTTTATTGATTTTCACGGAAAGACGGATTCCGCCCACCCATGTTCCAAATTACAGCTGTAAAAAATAGCCTATATCCCGAATTATAGCGCATTTCTAGATTTATTTCGATAATCGCGTTAGAATAAGGGATAATTCAGAAAAAGGGGGATTAATGATGCTTAAAATCGGCTCCCATGTGTCCTTTTCGGACAAGGGATTATTGAGTGCAACGAAGGAAGCGTCCTCGTACGGTTCCAGTTCGTTTATGATATATACAGGTGCACCGCAAAATACCCGCCGCAAGCCTATTGAGTCCATGTTTATTGAGGAAGGCAAGCTTGCGATGCAAGAGGGCGGAATGGAAGATATCGTTGTCCATGCGCCATACATTATTAACCTCGGATCCTACAAAGAAAACACGTATGAGCTAGCCGTAAGTTTCCTTCAGGAAGAGATTCGTCGCACACATGCGATTGGTGTCAAAAATATCGTGCTGCATCCTGGCGCATTTACGGATAAGGATGCTCACTACGGCATCGGACGTATTGCTGAAGGCTTGAATGAAGTGCTGGACGGAGTGAAGGAGACGGATGTGAATATCGCTCTGGAAACGATGGCTGGTAAAGGAACTGAAATGGGCCGCAGTTTTGAAGAAATTGCTCAGATCATGGAGAAGGTCACACACAATGAACGCCTTACTGTGTGTATGGATACATGTCACATTCACGATGCGGGTTATGATATCGTGAACGACTTGGACGGTGTTCTTGAACAATTTGATCGTACGGTAGGGCTTGACCGCATTGCCGTAATGCATATTAATGATAGTAAGAACCCTGTGGGTGCGCACAAGGACCGTCATACACCGATTGGATCCGGCTGGATTGGTTTTGAGGCGATTAACCGTATCGTGCATCACGAGGCTCTTCAAGGGCGTCCGTTTATTTTGGAAACGCCTTGGATTGGTAAAGAAGCCAAAACTCAGCGTCCTATGTATGAAGTAGAGATTGCATTGCTTCGCGGGGATGTTGCTGGTCGATTTGGTCCCGAGTTCCTGACAGAAGTGGAACAATTGCATCATTTCTTCAAAGGAAAAGAGATTGAGTCCCGTTCACATGTTCTGGATATCTGGACATTGCTCAAGAATGATGCCAAAGCGAAGAAAGCCGATCCACGTGAGCCGTTGGAACGTCTGTATGACCTCGTGGCTGAAGCCGCATTGTTCCCGCATTTGAATGAAGAACAACTGAATCATCGTTTGATCGCCTGGCTTGCAGGCAAAGAAATTTTTGTCACGGCCTAGTTGAAGGAGGAAAAATAACCCGATGGAGATTCACGCTAAACAAGTACGTCCTGATGTTAAAAACCGCGCCGATCGGGCGCGGATGCTCATTTCCTGTCCGGATGGACCGGGAATTGTTGCCGCAGTATCCCATTTCTTGCACCAGCATGGTGCAAACATTGTACAGTCGGACCAATACACAATGGACCCGGCTGGCGGCATGTTTTTTATGCGGATCGAGTTCGATCTTCCACAATTATCGGTGAACCTGCCTAAGCTGGAAGCTGATTTCGAAGAAGTAGCAAACCGTTTCAAAATGGATTGGAGTCTTTCTGCGGTTAGCCGCAAGAAGAAACTTGCTATCTTTGTATCCAAGGAGGATCACTGTCTGGTTGAGCTGTTGTGGCAATGGCAGGCTGGCGATCTGGATGCAGACATCGCGCTTGTTGTGAGCAATCATCTGGATATGAAGGACTATGTAGAATCATTTGGCATCCCTTATCATCATATTCCGGTTACAGCGGATACGAAGAAGGAAGCGGAACAACGTCAGTTGGACGTCATTGGTAATGATATCGACGTGATTATTCTTGCGCGCTACATGCAGATCATTTCCCCGATGTTCATTGAGCATTACCGCAATCGTATTATTAACATTCATCACTCGTTTCTGCCTGCCTTTGTCGGCGGTAAACCGTATGCCCAAGCTTACAACCGAGGTGTCAAAATTATCGGTGCGACAGCTCACTATGTTACGGAAGAGCTGGATGGCGGACCGATCATTGAGCAGGACGTTCAGCGTGTAAGCCACGGGGATGATGTAACCGAGTTGAAACGCATTGGACGTACCATTGAGCGTGTAGTTCTTGCTCGTGCCGTTAAATGGCATGTTGAAGACCGTGTACTGGTTCATGAAAATAAAACCGTTGTGTTTTAAGCTAATGCTTTAATACTGCGCAAGGTTGATTCGTAAAGATACAGTTCAGTTCTATTCCGAAAAAAAGAAAAGGCGGTCCCCTATTCATGTCTGAAAGGGGGATCGCCTTTTTGGTTGTGCTTCTGGCTGTGCTTCCATACATGACCGCACCAACCAACGACCACGCCAAATAACAGATGCCCTGTCAGCCAGTAAAGTATCGCTTTTATATCATATAGATCAGGCACACGACTCGACAGCTGGGAGAGTGGAATATACAGCAGGGAAGAGAGAGAGCCGATCAGGACGCCTTTGGATATCGGATGACCTGAACGCTGAATCCACCATATGTAGAAGATGCCAATGATTATGGAAACGATAAGATGCAGCACAAATTCGATATATTCAGGTAATGTGGGCAGAAGCCATGGAACAAAATCAATGTTCAGCAGCAAGGTATAGACTTTTTCACCAGTGTAAGTCTGAATAGCCTTTAAAAAGAACCCGAGCACCAGTCCGGATGTAAGACCTGTTAAAACCCCGGCTTTCCAGGGTAATATGTGTTTTAGCGATTTTGGTGACTTAGCCAAATGTTCCGGCATATGCGAATCCTCCTTTCCATATGAAGTACAGCCTGATGTGCACAAAAGTCCGATTTTTCCAATCATGATCAAGGACCATTATATGCAAAATCAACTTCGATATCTAAAAAGAGTATGGTTTTCCGCTTAAAGGTTATACTTCATCCGATGGATTTGCGATGCTGGCTGAGCTAGAAGATATGCTGAAATGCTCAGTATGACACTCTTTTTGCGCAACTGGAAACAAATCCCTCGTCATAATCAGCCGAATTTTCCCGATCTTCTAAAAGAAGGTTATGGAAAACCTTCACGCCAAGTGATACAATACAAAAGTGAATAAGTCAAAATGAAACACTCAAGCGGATTCACTTATTGTGAAATTCGGTTTGCTTGTATGATGAGAGGGATTCGCTTGCGCAACCCGACTTATCTAAAGACATGAGGAGGACAAACCATGACTGACAAGAACGAAGCGATTCAAAAGGAAGAGAACAACACCATCGACAACCTGTCGATCACTACCGTACGTACACTGGCGATTGATGCAATCGAGAAGGCAAATTCCGGACACCCGGGAATGCCTATGGGCTCCGCTCCAATGGGGTACCAACTTTTTGCAAAAACGATGACACATAACCCGGACCACCCAACTTGGGTTAACCGGGACCGTTTTGTTCTGTCCGCAGGACATGGCTCCATGTTGCTGTACAGCTTACTTCACCTGAGCGGGTATGACCTGCCTATGGAACAATTGAAACAGTTCCGTCAATGGGGAAGCAAAACTCCGGGTCACCCGGAATTCGGACATACTGCAGGCGTTGACGCAACAACTGGACCACTGGGCCAAGGTATTGCAATGGCTGTAGGTATGGCTATGGCTGAAGCTCAACTGAGCGCAACATATAATAAAGACAAATTCAACGTAATCGACCACCACACTTACGCAATCTGTGGTGACGGTGACTTGATGGAAGGCGTATCCCATGAATCAGCTTCCCTGGCTGGACGTTTGCACCTGGGCAAATTGATCATGTTGTTCGACTCCAATGACATCACTTTGGATGGTAAATTGAACCTGTCTTCTTCTGAAAGCATCGCGAAGCGTTTTGAAGCTTATGGCTGGCAAGTGCTGCGCGTTGAAGATGGTAACGATCTGCCTGCAATCCAAAAAGCAATTGAGGAAGGTCAAGCAGATACGCTTCGTCCTACACTGATTGAAGTTAAAACTGTAATTGGTTACGGTAGCCCGAACAAACAAGGTAAAGGCGGCCACGGCGGTACTCACGGATCTCCACTGGGTGCAGACGAAGCTAAATTGACTAAAGAGTTTTACAAATGGGTTTACCAGGAAGATTTCCACGTTCCAACTGAAGTTCGCGAACACTTTGCACAAGTGAAAGATCGTGGTATCTCTGCTAACAAAGCATGGGACGAGAAATTTGCTGAGTACAAAAAAGCATTCCCTGAGCTGGCAGCTCAATTCGAAACGGCAATCAATGGCGACCTTCCAGAAGGTTGGGATCGCGATCTGCCTAAATATGCAGCAACAGACAAAGCTGTATCCACTCGTGTAGCATCCGGTAATGCACTGAACGGTTTGGCTCATAACGTGCCACAACTGACAGGTGGTTCTGCTGACCTTGAAAGCTCCACAATGACTCACTTGAACAACCTGGAGAACTTCTCACCTGAAGATTATTCCGGTCGCAACATCTACTTCGGTATCCGTGAATTCGGTATGGCTGGAGCAATGAACGGTATGGCACTGCACAGTGGTGTGAAAGTATTCGGAGGTACATTCTTCGTATTTACAGACTACCTGCGTCCAGCTGTTCGTCTGGCTGCCCTGATGGGTCTGCCTGTAACGTACGTCCTGACTCACGACAGTATCGCTGTTGGTGAAGACGGTCCTACTCACGAACCAATCGAGCAATTGGCATCCCTGCGTATCATTCCTAACCTGACAGTTATTCGTCCGGCTGACGGTAATGAAACTTCTGCAGCATGGGCTTACGCGCTTGAGAACAAGAGCAATCCGGTTGCACTCGTACTCACTCGTCAAAACCTGCCGATTCTGGAAGGTACCGTTGAAGGTTCACGTGAGAATGTGAAACGTGGTGCGTATGTTGTCTCTGATGCAAAAGACGGCAAAGCTGTTGCTCAAATCATCGCGACAGGTTCCGAAGTGCAACTGGCTGTCAAAGCTCAAGCAGCACTTGCTGAACAAGGCATCCAAGTTCGTGTAATCAGCATGCCGAGCTGGGATCTGTTCGAGAAACAGGACAAAGCATACAAAGAATCCGTCCTGCTTCCAGATGTTAAAGCGCGTCTGGCGATTGAAATGGCTCACCCAATGGGTTGGGAAAAATATGTCGGCGACCAAGGCGACATTCTCGGAATCAACACATTTGGTGCATCCGCGCCTGGCGACCGTGTTATCCAAGAGTATGGCTTCACTGTGGAAAACGTGGTTAGTCGCGTAAAAGCATTGCTGTAATAGCTTGAAAAATGCTGCAAGAGGGACAGTTAATTTCTGTCCTGCCGAGCAGTAAGTGATTTCCGGCAGAGAATGGGCGGGCAACCGCCCTGATCTGTTTTGCCTTTTGTTTTGATTAACTTCAGGGGGAGCGGGTACGCATGTCACAGTTTGATCAAGTCAGTGTAGTGAAAGAGGCCAACATTTATTATGAGGGCCAGGTAACTAGTAGAACGGTTATTTTGGGGGATGGCAGCAAGGTGACTCTGGGCATTATGCTTCCAGGCAGTTATGAGTTCGGTACAGATTCCCGTGAGATTATGGAAATTCTGTCCGGCGATCTGAGAGTATTACTTCCCGGAGAAGAAGATTGGCAAGAGATTCAAGGTCAAGCTACGTTCCACGTGCCTGCCGAATCCAAATTTAAACTGGAGATACGCAGCGTTACCGACTACTGCTGTTCGTACCCGGCGGAATAATACAAGAAGGGTAACCAGAACCGCGACTCGCGGATTCGGTTAACCCTTTTTGCTTCTTAAACTCTAACGACAAAGTTCGGGCTGCAAGCTTGTCAGCCCTGTGGATTTGAAGTATCCTTAGGCTAAGTTGTTTAGAATGGAAAACGGAAAAAAATACACTACCGATATCAGGAGGTTTTATAGATCATGGCAAAAAAAGTGGAGTTTGACTACAGCACTGCCCTGCAATTCGTCAATCAACATGAAGTGGACTATTTCGCTGAACCGATTCGTTTGGCTCACGAGCAGCTCCACAACGGAACGGGAACCGGATCGGATTATCTGGGCTGGATCGACCTGCCTACCGCTTATGACAAAGAAGAGTTCTCCCGTATTCAAAAAGCGGCTGCTAAAATCCAAAGCGATTCTGAAGTGCTGATCGTCATCGGTATTGGTGGATCATACCTTGGTGCACGTGCAGCGATTGAGATGCTTACGCACTCTTTCTACAACAACCTGCCTAAAGACAAACGCAAAACGCCTGAAATCTACTTTGCAGGAAACAACATCAGCTCCACGTATGTAACTCATTTGCTGGATCTGGTTGAAGGCAAAGACTTCTCCGTTAACGTTATCTCCAAATCCGGTACAACAACGGAGCCAGCAATTGCTTTCCGTATCTTCCGTGCAGCACTGGAGAAAAAATACGGTAAAGAAGAAGCTCGCAAACGTATCTATGCTACGACAGATAAAGAGCGTGGCGCACTGAAAAAACTGGCGAATGAAGAAGGCTATGAATCCTTCATTATCCCGGATGATGTAGGTGGACGTTACTCCGTTCTGACGGCTGTAGGTTTGTTGCCAATCGCAGCAGCTGGCATCAGCATCGAAGAAATGATGCAAGGTGCGGCTGACGCTTCTAAAGAATACAGCAACCCGAACGTAGCTGAGAACGAAGCATATCAATATGCAGCTGTTCGTAACGCACTGTATCGCAAAGGTAAAGGAACAGAAATCCTCGTGAACTACGAGCCATCCTTGCACTTTGTATCCGAATGGTGGAAACAGCTTTACGGAGAGAGTGAAGGTAAAGACTATAAAGGGATTTATCCTGCATCCGTTGATTTCTCGACTGACTTGCACTCCATGGGTCAATTCATTCAAGAGGGTAGCCGGAACATCTTCGAAACTGTGATTCAGGTTGCTGAAGTATCGGAGCATATTTCGATCGAAGCGGATCCAGATGATCTGGATGGTCTGAATTTCCTTGAAGGTAAAACGATGGACTTTGTTAACAAAAAAGCGTTCCAAGGAACACTGCTTGCACACACAGATGGTCAAGTACCAAACTTGATTGTGAACATTCCAGATATGTCTCCATATTCTTTCGGATATCTGGTATACTTCTTTGAAAAAGCATGCGGCATTAGTGGTTACCTACTGGGAGTCAATCCATTTGACCAACCAGGCGTGGAAGCTTACAAGAAAAATATGTTCGCTTTGCTGGGCAAACCAGGCTTTGAAGAAGAGAAAGCAGCGCTTGAAGCGAGACTTTCTGAATAATTCATCGGTCTGCTCATATAGTTAAATAAGGTAATGTAATTACATTCGGGGAGTCATTGTGAAGCAATGATTTCCCGGATGTTAAACCAAGGCAGTTCGTCCGCGTGCGCGCGGGGAACTGCTTTCTTGTAAAATGGATCAAATTGGTGGAAAGTTGGATAGGGATGATTGAACGTTATCGCACGGTTCGAGGACCGGGCAATCTGGAAATTGTAATCAAAAAGTCGCGATTTATCGGTCACATTATGCCGGTCACGACAGAAGAAGAAGCCAACGCTTTTATTGATGAAATCAAGAAAAAACATTGGAATGCTACTCATAACTGCTCCGCATACATGATTGGTGAGCGGGATGAGATCCAGAAGCAATCCGATGATGGTGAACCAAGCGGAACCGCTGGAAAACCGATTCTTGAAGTCATCAAAAATCAGCAATTGAAAAATGTGGCTATCGTTGTTACACGTTACTTTGGGGGAATTATGCTTGGAGCAGGTGGGTTAATTCGTGCTTATACGGATGGAGCAGTTGCAGCCATAGAAGCCGGGGAAGCGATTACCAAAGTACTCCATCGTGAAGTGTTTGTTGAACTGGATTATACATGGCTGGGCAAAGTGGAAAATGAATTAAGGAGCCGGGAAGTCCGTACAGGTGAAACTGGGTTCACCGATAAGGTTACGTTGACTTGTCTTCCGCCGGATAGTGAAACCGAGGCATTTGTGGCCTGGATCACAGATTTGACGCAAGGGCAATCCCGGATCACGGAGGGACAGCGGCTTTATTTTATTGAAGGGGAATAAAATATATGGCTAGAAGAGCAGTCGAACAGGAGTTGTCGAGGGAGCGGATACTGGAGGCGGCGAGGCATCTTTTTATTACCAAAGGATACCGTGCCATTTCGATGCGAAGCATCGGCCAGCATCTAGGCTATAGTCATGGGTCGCTGTATTATCATTTTAAGGAAAAGGCAGAGCTGTTTTATGCCATCGTGGTTGAAGATTTCAATCATCTGGGGCATTTGCTGCTGCAAGCCATGGTCAGGCCAGTCATGGGCGGCGTGAGCAAGGTGGAACATATCATGATGGAGTTTATTCGTTTTGGTTTGGAGAATCCGTATCAGTACGAGATTATGTTCATGATTCGGGATGAGGAATTGCTATCGTATTGTCGTACGGAGCAAGGAAGATGCTTTGAATTGTTCGCCTCCATTATTCGGCAATACATGAATGAAGAGGGCTGTACGGAAGAGGATATTCAATGTGTACCACGTACGCTGTTTTTGTCCATGCACGGATTCATATCGTATTATATTCAGGACCGTTTAACCTTTGCAGAGATTGAATCGGCTGCGTTATCTCATGTCAAAGTACTCTGCCGTAATCTCCAACACCAGCCTGGCGTCCAATAAGGCGCTTTTGTCGCACTCCACACTTCAGGGCGGTGAATTGTCATAACATTAATTCTTTATAACGTTGTCTCGCGAAAGTTTTTGCGCGAAGAAGATCATTACAGGCGGGTTACATCCCTAGAATAGGGTGGGCCGCCTGTTTGTTTTTTTATTTCAATCAATGGCAAATCATTAGAAATGGGGGTGAAATGGAGCTAACCTTCTATGATTTTAAGAAAATATTCCCGTTGACGAGGACCATCAAATTCGCAAAAATAGATGCCCTGCCATCTGCCAAGCAGTAATCTGCCCTCATGTATAATCACCGTTTGTGATGGTCCGGTTGTGATCGATTTCAAGTGAGAAGCCGTATTTCCTTCAGCATGCCGATATTCGGGATGTTCCCAGGGGTATACTTCGTTTAGACGAAGCAGCACGTCATGTTTGACATCCGGGTCTGCATTTTCATTAATTGCAATGCCTGCTGTCGTATGTGGACAATAAATCAATACAGTCCCATTCTGCACACCGCTGTCACGGACAACCTGCTCCACCTCCCGCGTAATATCCTTCATCTCATCCCGTCGGGATGTCGATAAATTCTTCGTATATAACATATTACTCCACTCCTTTGCTCCAAATTGTTCCTCTAGATTGTACCTTAACCATTCCATACCAAACAAACCACTTAGATAAAGGGGGATCAAAGAAATCTGGGGATAACAGCGATAGGATGGTTGTTCTGGCCGTGTAGTAGGCAGTGTGATTTTTATAAAATCCATCTCGTAGGTACCCCGATTTTATTCAATAAAAGCATTGACGATTAGCACTGCAAACTGGTAAAGTATCAGATAAGCAAAAACCAAGTAGACTAATGGGAATAATATTAAAGTAATAAAATCCAACTTAGGAAAATGGTTGTACCAAAGCAGGAAGACTGCCGACCGGACATAGAACCGGAGGCTGGGAGGGAATGCAGCAATGAATACCGTTCTTCGTCACAAGGGATGGACTTGGGGATTCCGCAGTACCGTATTGCTATATTTTATCGTACTCATTGTACTTCCAATCATCGGTGTGTACGTCAATTCCTTCTCTGAAGGATGGAGCAACTTTATCCAAAGTATTATGGACCCAATTGCATGGAAAGCCGTGCTGTTAACGATCCGGCTGGCTGTTATAGCTACGGTGATTAACGTCATTTTGGGAACCATGATTGCCTGGGTGCTGACACGTTATCGCTTTTTTGGGAGGTCGTTCCTTAACAGTCTGGTAGATCTTCCTTTTGCTCTTCCAACAGCCGTTGGTGGCCTGATGATTATGCTACTCCTGGGTCCGATCAGTGCCATTGGCAAACTGGCGGAATCCATGGGGTTTGAAATTGTGTTTCACCAGCCTGCGATTGTGATCGCAATGACCTTTGTTACGTTTCCATTTGTCATCCGTGCGGTGCAGCCTTTGCTCGAAGAGATCGATCCTTCGGAGGAAGAGGCATCCTACACGATGGGAGCATCGAAGGCGCGCACATTCAGGCAGGTCATTCTTCCGTCCATGGCTCCGGGCATGATTAGTGGGGGAATGCTCGCATTCTCCAGAGCACTGGCCGAATTCGGGGCTGTTGTGCTGGTGGCAGGCAATATTCCGGGAAGAACATTGACGGCTTCCGTATTTATTTACGGCGAGATCGAAAGTGACAATCCAACCGGTGCCGCGGCCGTGTCCGTACTGCTCTTAACACTCTCCTTCCTGATCCTCTGGCTCATTAATCTGGTGCAGATGCGGGGGAGAAGACGATGAGGCGACTATTAATCGGACTGACGTTTGCGGTGTTCATTGTACTGCTGATCATCCCGCTTGGACGTATTTTTATTGGTGCATTTGAAGACGGGGCAGGAGGATTCCTGGATGGGCTGTTGCGCCCTGAGGCGCTGCATGCCTTGATGATGACTGGACTTGTTGTACTTGTCGTCACGCTGTTAAATACATTGTTTGGCGTTATGATGGCCATCTATCTGGTTCGCGCCGGATGGCTGAGTGACCGGGTGAAAGGGCTGCTGAACAGCATTGTGGATCTGCCCTATGCCGTATCGCCAGTCATTGGTGGATTGATGATTGTACTACTGCTGGGTCCCAACAGCATTATGGGCGCTTTTTTTGAAGGAATCGGATTTAATGTGGTCTATGCCTTCCCGGGTATGGTCATTGCAACGTTGTTTGTCACTTTTCCACTGATGGTTCGAGAGGTGATGCCTGTCTTGCAGGAGCTTGGATCTCAGCAGGAAGAGGCTGCGTCAACGCTTGGTGCATACGGCTGGAGAACGTTCTGGAGTGTTACCTGGCCTTCCATCCGCTGGGCGGTTGTGTACGGTCTTGTGTTGACGGTTGCCCGCTCGCTTGGGGAATTCGGTGCAGTGCTGGTTGTTTCGGGTAACATTATGAACAAAACGCAGACGGCAACAACGCTTGTATATCAGGATGTAGAGAATTTTAACGTAGCTGCCGCAAATGGTGTGGCATTGGTACTGGTTACTTTTTCTGTCGGGCTGCTGCTTATGATGGAATGGGCCAAGAAGCGAAAGGAAGTGCATTGAGATGCATGTGGAAGTCCGTGATCTGAACAAACATTTCGGTGATTTTCATGCGGTAAAAGATGTCTCGTTCGATATTGCCAAAGGCCATCTTATCGGTTTGCTGGGACCCAGCGGAGGTGGGAAAACATCCATTCTGCGTATGCTGGCGGGTCTGGAGAATCCGGGTTCCGGAGAGATTCGTTTTCACGGAAAGGTCGTAAACCATCTGCCTCCGCAGGAGCGAGGAATCGGATTTGTATTTCAGAACTATGCTTTGTTCAAACATATGACGGTATTTGATAATATCGCCTTTGGACTCAAGGTCAAAAAGGCTCCCAAAGCCCAGATCCGTGATCGGGTCATGGAGCTGGTGGAATTGACGGGGCTGAAAGGTTTCGAACAGCGTTATCCACATCAGTTGTCTGGTGGACAGCGTCAGCGCGTCGCTTTTGCCAGAGCATTAGCTCCGGAGCCACAGCTGCTGCTGCTGGATGAACCGTTCGCCGCCATTGATGCCAAAATCCGTCAGGAATTGCGTTCATGGTTGAGAGAGCTGATTGAGCGGGTAGGCATCACTTCGATTTTTGTAACCCATGACCAGGATGAAGCGATTGAAGTTGCCGACGAAATCATGATTATCAGCCAAGGGCGCTTAGAGCAGAAAGGTACGCCATGGGATATTTACAAAAATCCAGAGACGCCTTTTGTTGCCACATTTATAGGGGAATCTACCGTTGTGGAAGACGCTTCACAGCTTAAGGGCTTCGAACATGCGGTGGAAGGAGAGCGCACACGTGCACTGATCCGGCCTGAGTATATCGAGATCGGTTTGAAGAACGAGTTTAGCATGCTATCCGCTACTGAAAAGGGTACAGTCAAACACCTTCATTTCCGTGGAAGTGAATGGATGGTGGAAGTGGAAGTTGAGGGCCATAAACTCATTACGTATCGATCCCTGGAGAAAACAACGCTGCAAGTCGGCCAACAGATTCGAGTGCTTGTGCATCGGGCATATCTGTTCAATGATACCCATAGCTGGGTTGTTGAGAACCGATTGAAGGAAGATCCAATGCCGGTCATCATCTAATCAGAAGATCACTTGATTCAGGAATGATCCTTATTTTGGAAAAGAGGGGCTGCCCATGCAGACGAGGAAGAAGAAATTCAACCCTTTATATGTTGTCCTCATACTTCTGCTCGTCTGCATGACCGTTGGATGTAGCAAGCAGGAAGATGTGAGCAGACAGAACGGAACCTCGACGGACGACCAATCCAATACGCTGGTAATCGGTGCTTACAGTGTAGCCAAAGACGCCGTCGGAGAATTGCTGCCCAAATTTCAGGAAGAATGGAAGGCAAAGACCGGACAAACGGTTCACTTTCAGGAATCCTATGAAGCTTCTGGCACACAAGCCAGAGCCATTGTTGGTGGATTCGAAGCTGATGTTGCGCTTCTGGCGATGGAAAGTGATATCGACAAGCTGGTCAAAGCCGATCTGGTCAGCTCCAATTGGAAGCAGGCTCCGAATAAAGGCATGATCACCCGTTCGATTGTAGTTCTGGGTACAAGAGCAGGCAACCCGCTGGGTATTCGCGATTTTGAAGATTTGACCAAGCCGGGTGTTAAAGTGCTTTATCCTAATCCCAAGACGTCAGGCGGAGCACAGTGGGACATTAATGCCATCTATGGTGCAGGGTTGAAGTTATCTGAGAAGGAGCAAGGCAAGAAAGATCCTGCCGTGGCCAAAGCCTTTTTGGAAAAAGTACATGAGAATGTCGAATCACTGGATAAGAGTGGTCGATCCTCCATGGCGGCTTTCGAATATGGCGTGGGTGACGTGATCGTTACGTATGAAAATGAATTGCTTGCCCGGATTGCCAAGGGTGTAAATTATGACATCGTGGTTCCCAAAAATACGATCCTGATTGAAAATCCGGCAGTTGTCGTGGACAAATATGCAGATAAGCATGGCAATCGTGAATTGGCGGAGGCTTTTGTAGCCTATCTACGAACACCGGAAGCACAGCGCATTTTTGCCAAGCATGGTTTCCGTTCGGTAGACCCTGAAGTGTTTGCAGAGACGAAGTCCTCGTTCCCAACGCCTGAAGGTCTGTTCGATATTAACTACCTCGGCGGATGGGACAAGGTACGCAGTACACTGTATTCTAAACGAGGTGTATGGTACCAGGTGTTAGCCGGGTTGTAAGCCCGTACGAGTATCATCCTGTTATTGAATTTCAGAAGATGAATTGTCATTCAAACCTTCATTTCACGATACAATGTGAGCTGGAGGTTTTTTGCATTGCTAGACAATAATGTTATTTCATTTAAACCCGATAGGTTAAGTTGGAAAAAATCGTTGCAATTTGTCGAATCCTTGCCTATACTATCTAACAGAACGTTAAATTACAGCGAGGGGAAATATCATAATGAAATCGAAAAAAATGTGGCTGTCATTGATGCTGGTTCTGGTTGTGGCAATTATGAGTGCATGCGGAAGCAGCGGTGACGGAAGAAGTTCTTCGTCTAATACCGCAGAAAATACAGCAACAACGGATGATGGGCAACCGAAAGACGGAGGAAGCATCATTATTGCCGTTCAGGACGATCCTAAAGTGATGAATCCGATCTACGCGGGTGACCGTGTAACGTTGACGATTGATCAATCCTTATATGCTCCACTGTTCAATGTGAATGATGGCAAAAAAACGTATGTGCTCGCAGAAAGCGACAGCTTCTCTGATGATCACCTGACGTATACATTGAAGCTGAAAGACGGTCTGAAATGGCATGACGGACAGCCTCTGACAGCCGATGATATTGTGTTCACAATGGATAGCATCCTTGATGAGAAACAGCACAGTTCTTCCCGTAGTCAGTATGTTTTTGATGGCAAACCGGTGAAAGTAACCAAGGTCGATGACCTGACGGTGGAATTCAAATTGCCGGAAGTATCTGCTGCTTTCGAAGGAGCATTGGTTTCTTTCTCTCCAGTCCCTAAACACATTTTCGAAGGCGAAGCCGATATTGAGAAAAGCGACAAAAACAACAACCCGATCGGTTCCGGTCCGTTCAAGTTCAAGGAATACCGTCCGGGCGAATACGTAACACTGGAACGTTTTGATGACTACTTTGCAGGCAAAGCTCATCTGGATAGCGTGACGTATCGTGTAGCGAAAGATCCAAATGCAGCGAACCTGGCTTTGCAAAACGGCGAGATTCAAATGCGTATGGTCGACACACAGGATTACAACAAATTGAACGACACAGGCAAATTCAACATGCTGACTTACCCAGAAGGCCGCTTGCAATACATGGTGTTCAACCTGAACGTGCCTTCGATGCAAAAGAAAGAAGTTCGTCAAGCCATCGCTTATGCTTTGGATAAAAATGAACTGATCACCGCTTCGTATTCCTCAGCTGATTTTGCTGAACCGGCTCCGTCCATTCTCACACCGGACACGCTGTACCAAACGGATGATGTGGAGAAATACGACTACAACGTAGAAAAAGCAAAACAATTGCTGGCTGATGCAGGCGTTAGCAACTTGAAATTGCGTCTTGCTTACACAAATACGAACAAACCACAAACAAGCCAAGCGCTGTACATTCAGCAAAAGCTGAAAGACGTGGGCATTGAAGTGGAATTGTTGCCGATGGATGGAACAGCTTATGGTAACCGTACATTGGACATGAACAATACAGACTTTGAATTGTCCTTTGGTGGATACATCATGGGTTATGAGCCAGATGCTTATAAATCTCTCTTCTTGAGTGATGCGGCATACAACTACTCCCATTACAAAAATGCCGATTTCGACAAGCTGTGGAATGAAGCAGCCGTTCAAATTGACGAAACTAAACGTGGTGATTTGTACAAACAAATCCAACAAACTGTAGCAAACGAAATGACTGTATACCCAATTGCCTACACGAAAGCTGTAGTGGCTGTGGATAACACATACGGCGGCGTTGAAGATGCAAATCCAAAACCAGTCGTTATGCTTGAAGATCTGTCCAAAATTTATAAAAAATAATCATATAGAATGAACGTATTGTTTGAACCTTTGAGATTTACAAAGAACGTAGAGGGCAGAAAAAATCTGGAGAAACGCCTTTATCACTGGATTTCTTCCTCAAGAAAAGGAAATCAAGAAATCTGGTGATAACAGCGATTGGAAGATTGTTCTGCCATCGGAGTGGCCGATGTGAATCCTTTGTTCAATCCACTTGCGTTCATTCTATATAACAAGCCAATAACGCCGGCCGCGAGGCCGGCGTTGATTCGGAGGTGCCCATGTGAACAACTATATTGTCCGAAGGATCGCACAAGCGATCCCTCTTCTTTTTGTAATCTCCATCGTATCGTTCACCTTGATCAAGCTGGCGCCGGGCGATCCGGTGCTTTCCTTTGTTACCCCGAATATGGGGGCAGAAGATGTGGAGCGTATTCGGCAAAACCTCGGTCTTGATCAACCGATGTACGTGCAATATGTCGTATGGCTCAAAAATGTACTGTCTGGTGACCTTGGTTATTCACTGGTGAACCATCGCCCGGTTGCCGAAATGATTGTTGAACGTTTGCCTGCTACGTTTGGTTTAATGGGGGCATCGCTATTATTGTCTTTGCTGATCTCCATTCCGCTGAGCATGATTGCGGGTTCGCGTCAGAACAGTCTGTTTGACCGTGGACTCAGCCTGATCTCATACATCGGGATATCGATTCCTAGCTTCTGGTTCGGTATGATGCTGATCTATTTCTTTGCAGTAGAGCTGCACTGGTTGCCAAGTATGGGTATGCGAACGGTTGGTATGGACTCCGCTTGGGATATTATCAAACACGGCATTTTGCCATGTACCGTTTTGACCTTCATGAACGTATCCGTGTACATGCGGTACATTCGATCGAATACAATCAGTCAACTGGAAGAGGACTATGTTCAAATCCAATATGCCTACGGGGCAACCAAAGGAACGGTACTGCTTCGTCATGTACTCAAAAATGTACTGCTGCCTGTAATCACGATTCTCGGTATGTCTTTGCCGGAGCTGATTGCGGGAGCGTTTATTACGGAGTCCGTTTTCTCGTGGCCGGGGATGGGATCTCTCGGGATTTCGGCCGTTCACGGTTTGGATTATCCAATTATTATGGGCATTACGATGATGTCCTCTGTGCTGCTGGTCGTCGGAAACCTGGTAGCTGATATCTTATATGGCGTGGTAGATCCACGAATCAAGACAACGGGGTGAGACAAAAATGAATTCAATGCGCTGGCGTAATCTACGGACGCAGTTCCGACAGCAGAAACTGGGCCTTGCGGCTGTCATCATATTGGGCATCTTTGTACTCGCATCCCTGTTTGCGTTTCTGTCTCCACATGATCCAAATGAAATTGTAGTGATGGAGCGGCTTCAACAGCCGAGTGCAGATCACTGGTTTGGTACGGACGATTACGGACGGGATTATTTGGCTCGGGCGTTATACGGAGGACGAGTGTCTCTCGCCGTAGGTTTCCTTTCGATGGCAATTGCCGTTATTATGGGAACACTGGTAGGGACGGTTAGTGGTTATTTTGGCGGCTGGGTGGATAATACGTTGATGCGTATTGTTGACGTGCTCATGTCGATTCCATCCTTCTTCCTGATGCTGATCCTGAACGCATATCTGAAGCCGGGATCGGTACGATTATTGTCATTATCGGGGTGCTGAGCTGGATGAATATTGCCCGGATTGTCAGGGCTGAGGCGATGTCGGTCAAGCAGCGGGAATACGTACTGTATGCGCGTGTATCGGGTCAAAAGCCTGGCCGGATCATTATGAAGCACATTATTCCCAACATTATTCCAACCATTATTGTCGCAGCAACCATCAACATCGCGAGTGCGATTCTGATGGAATCGTCACTAAGCTTCCTCGGACTGGGTGTTAAACAACCGAACTCTTCTTGGGGCAGCATGTTGAATGATGCACAGGGCTTTATTAGTGAAGCGCCGTATATGGCAATTTTCCCGGGATTGTTTATTTTGCTGACGGTGCTGTCGTTTAACTTCCTGGGGGATGTGTTCCGCGTAGCCTTCGAGCCCAAAGCGAACAAGCGATAGATGATTTTCGACTAAATATAGGTTCGACTAAACATTTTACACGAGAACGGAGAAGACAGAAATAACCTGAAGAAGCGAAGAGTTCGCCTAAAAGCTTTCTGAAAGAAAGCTACATCGGAAGCATACGCTATCACCGGATTTTCCCTTACGAAAAGGGAATCAAAAAAATCTGGGGATAACAGCGATCGGAAGGTTGTTCTGTCTTTGGAGTGGCTAGTGTAAATATTCTTTGGTTGAACTTACACAGCGGGGTGAATACAATGACAGATTTATTATCGGTCAAACAACTGAAAACGTCCTTTGCAACTCGGGAAGGTGAGGTACAGTCCGTCCGGGGTGTGAGTTTTACGTTAAAAGAAGGCGAAGTGGTTGGGCTGGTCGGCGAGTCCGGAAGTGGCAAAAGTGTTACCGCCCGTTCGCTGATTCGACTGATCCAGTCGCCGGGCCGGATTACGGATGGTCGGATTCTGTTCCGTGGAGAGGATCTGCTGACCAAGTCGGACAAGGAGCTGCGCAAAATCCGGGGCAACCGCATCTCGATGATTTTCCAGGACCCGATGACATCACTTAATCCAGTGGTTCGTGTAGGCAAACAGATGACAGAGGTCATTCGTCGTCACCGGAAAATGGACAAGTCGGCTGCACGCAAGGAAGCGATTGAATTGCTGCGGCAAGTGGGCATTCCTTCTCCGGAAGAACGGATTGACCAATATCCACACGAGTTCAGCGGAGGCATGAGACAGCGGGTAATGATCGCCATGGCTCTGTCCTGTAAGCCGGAGTTATTGATCGCGGATGAACCGACGACAGCGCTGGATGTGACCATTCAGGCACAGATTTTACAGCTGATGCAGGAACTGAAAGATTCCACGCAGACATCCATTCTGATGATTACGCATGACCTTGGTGTCGTTGCTCAGGTCTGTACCCGAGTGATTGTGATGTACGGTGGACTCATTATGGAAGAGGGGCCAGTGGAGCGTATTTTCGCTCATCCCCAGCATCCATATACTCAGGGATTGCTGCGCTCCATTCCGAAGCATGGCGAGGAAGGTGGACGCCAGCGGCTGGCAACCATTGAAGGTACACCGCCCAATCTGCTTCATCCGCCAACCGGATGTCCGTTTATGGAACGTTGCCCACACGCCATGGAAGTATGCAAACAGATGCCTGCGTATACCGAGACTGCACCCGGTCATCGAGCGCTATGCTGGTTGCTGGACGATCAAGGTCGGGAACAAAATCAAGTACAAACAGGAGCATCGTCAGAGGAGGTGGAGAAATGAGTACAGGAATCGATCAGCGTGAAGTACTGCTGGACGTGCGTGGATTGAAAAAACATTTTCCGGTACGTGGTGCTGGCAAAGGCAAAGACGTCGTGAAAGCCGTGGATAACGTCAGTTTTCATATTCACAAGGGAGAAACATTTGGACTGGTTGGTGAATCCGGCTGTGGCAAATCAACGACTGGACGCAGCATCGTGAGACTCTATGATGTGACGGACGGAAGCATTATGTTTGGCGGACAGGATGTTGCGAAAATGAATGAACGCCAGTTGAAGCCTTTTCGCAAACGGATGCAGACGATTTTTCAGGACCCCTATTCTTCACTAAATCCGGGCATGAATGTCCTGCAGATTATTAGTGAACCCATGGAAATTCATAATTATGCTTCCAAAGCAGAGATGAAGGGGCGTGCGCTTGACCTAATGAACCGTGTGGGTCTTAAACCAGAGCACGCGGAGCGTTATCCACATGAATTCAGTGGGGGGCAGCGTCAGCGGATCAGCATTGCCCGTGCATTGTCGGTGAACCCGGAGTTCATTTTGTGTGATGAGCCGTTGTCTGCTCTGGATGTGTCCGTACAGGCACAGGTGGTCAATATGCTTGAAGATTTGCAGGCAGAGCTGGGACTGACCTATTTGTTCATTGCCCATGATTTGTCGATGGTACGCCACATCTCCAATCGAATCGGTGTGATGTATCGCGGTAAGCTGGTGGAAGTGGCACCAACAGAAGAACTGTACCGTAATCCGGTACATCCGTATACCCAGGCATTGCTGGCAGCAATTCCTGTACCTGATCCAACGGTACGGAACGTTATGCCACCGATCTACAGTGGGGATACCGACCCATCCGCTCGGGGACGGGATGAAGAACCGGAGTGGATGGAAGTTTCACCAGGACACTTTGTATCCGGCTATCGAGACAGGATATAATGGATTAGGAATATCATGGAATAACGATATATAGTGACAGGAAGGTGTGAGGTGGATGAGCGCTGAGTTTAAGTTGTCCCAAAATACAGCCATTCGGCTGGAACAGGCTCGTAGCAAAGGCATGTCGGATGCAGCTTTGTTGGAAGCGATACAGGCCAAAGATGTGGCTGCTTTTGATGCCGTGTCTGAGGAGCACTACAGATATGATGATCTTTTCTCCTATGCGGATGAGCATGGCGAGAATCTGGAAGGCGCGGTTAAAGACGGCTACCGGATTACCTTTAACACTCGTGGTGGTCTGGGGATCTACTTGGAGAAGTCCTTCGGATTACAGCCGGAGAGAGACTTCACAGTGGGTGAAGGCATCGTGACCGGGTTGAAATTAAAACCAGAGCAGGCAGATGTGCTGGCAAAACGCCTCGCATCAAACTGGGTGATTACCGAATCCAAAGATGTACCTGAGGGCCAAGAGCTGACGTTGAAGCTGCGGGCTTTGGTTTAGTGAAACAACAGACTGTCCCGTTTGCAGTGAATAACTGCGGCGGGATGGTCTTTTTTTTGCAAAAATAGAGGTGGGAGATTACAATTTACATATCATTAATCGGATGGAACATGAATTTGGGATGCATTGCTTCCGGGATAGAGAGGGGACTTTCATAATGAATCAGCTAACATTTCTGGGAACCGGGGATGCGATGGGTGCTCCGCGGGTGTATTGTGATTGTGACGTTTGCACAGAAGCCCGACTTACGGGGATCAATCGCCGCAAACGTGCTGCTGTTTTGATTCATAGTGATGGCGAGCACGAACCTTTCATGATTGACTGCGGACCGGACTGGAGATCACAGATGGAAGACCAGGGGATGCGGATGGTGCAGACGCTGCTGATCACTCATGCGCATTTTGATCATATTGGAGGCTTGCCCGAATGGGCAGATGCGTGTCGATGGTTGGGTGTAAAAGGGCAGTTGTATGCACCACGGGAGGTGATCGCGACCATCCAAAGTCAATTTCCATGGCTCGGTCGTCATATGAATTTCCTGGAAACGGATGCGGATATCGAACTCGGTGGGTGGAAGGTGCACTCCTGGAAAGTTTGCCACGGTCATAATGGCTATTCGTATGCGTATCGATTGGAACGTGAAGGATACACCTGGGCGTATTGCTCGGATGCCATTGATCTGAAAGCTGCGGAGAAGCAGCCGCTATACGGGCTCGATCTGCTGGTACTTGGAACGAGCTTTGTTCATGAACTTGCGGAATTCTCCACACGCTCGGTGTACGATATGGTTGAGGCGCAGGAGCTGTTGCAGGATTTGAAGCCGGGTCAGACCTATTTTACACATATGTCTCACGACGTCGATGTACGCCAGAATTATGATCTGGATCAGGGGATTACGCTGGCACTTACCGGTCTGAAGGTGAAGCTGGGAGAATAGGACAACAATGCTAAAAATAAATTCAGAAGAGCGTATCCTTTACCGGAGGTTCTTCGTTTACATAGTGTAAGGCAATTACAGCAATTGAATTGAAGCAAGATCAATCAGGAACCAACAAAGGGGGGCCCCAAACATGGCCTTTGTGAAGTCCGTGGATTGCAGAATCAACAGACCACATAATGATAAACCAGTTGAACCATATAGCCATTCCGGTGTTCAAACCGGATATTCGTTAGAGCAAACGATTGAAGCTGCGCTTCCGAACCTGCTGGGCTCTTTATACGCCTACTGCATGTCAATAACTGGTTCAGTCTGGGAGACGGAGGATCTGGTTCAGGATACATGTGTTAAAGCATTATCCTCTTCAGCTACCCGAAGAACGGGAATGACAGAGGACATGAACTGGGAAGCCTATCTCATCCGCGTTGCACGCAACACCTGGATTGACGCCATACGGAAGCGTGAGAACTTGGCAAGCAAATTGGAAAGCATGAAGCCATTTATGCAAGAATTTGAGGAAGAAGAGCGATTCGAGGAAGTCGAGTCCGCTGTTCAAATCCTTGTGGATGAACTGCCACCGTGGCAGCGAGCGATATATATGTTACGTGATCTGATGGGATACACGACGGTAGAGACTGCTGAACTGTTGGACACGACGGAAGGGGCGGTCAAAGCTGCCCTGAGTCGTGCCCGCTCTGCTCTGGCGAAAGTGAGGCACAGCCTGAACGAAACGGATGCTGATCAGACCAATCAATTGGAAGAGTATCAGCAAAATCGGGAGGAACTGCGCAGCTATTTACTGGCGTTCCGCAGCGGTGATACAGCCCGTTTAATTGATTTATGCCTGAATCAGACCGATGATCCGATGGCTGTGGCGGGAACGATTTTGCAGCAGACTCTGCCGTCTCAATCGATGCAGCCAGTGATGTACAGTTATTCAAGCTCCGGTATGAGTTCAATGTCGTATGGGGGAGGATATACGGTCACCATGGTTGCGTAAACCGGGGAGGCAAAATGCATGAACGTGGTACCTTATGTTGTTGAACAGACAGCCCGCGGAGAGCGGAGCTATGATATTTATTCCCGTTTGCTGAAAGATCGGATCATTATGGTATCCGGGGAAATTGAGGATCAGATGGCCAATGCGATCGTGGCCCAGTTGTTGTTTCTGACCGCAGAGGACCCGGAGAAGGATATTCAAATGTATATCAACAGTCCTGGTGGTTCCGTGACTGCCGGATTCTCCATCTATGACACGATGCAATTCGTGAAACCTGACATTTCCACGATCTGCACAGGCATGGCAGCCAGCTTCGGTACGATCCTGCTGGTTGGTGGGACAAAAGGGAAACGGCTGGCGTTGCCAAACAGCGAAATCATGATTCACCAGCCGCTTGGCGGAACGCGGGGGCAGGCCTCGGATATGCTGATTCATGCCAACCGGATTATCCAGCACCGTCAGCGCCTCAATAAGCTGCTTGCCGATCATACGGGACAGCCGATGGAGCGGATTGAAAAGGATACAGACAGAGATTATTTCCTGACCGCTGCGGAAGCCGTCGAGTATGGTCTTGTGGATAAGGTGATTTCCAGTACGTAAGAAAAAAAGGTACCATACGTGCCAAGAAACACGACTAAAAAACAAGGAAAATGAACAACAAAGTAGCCCGGGAGGTCATTCGACTTTTCGGGCTACTTTGCTGTTTTGTCTGTATTGGGAAAAAATTGAATGATTATTGACTCAGCCCATGTATAGTGTATATATTATATATATACACTATACATGGGCTGGATTGAAACCAGTGAGGTGAGAGAACATGAACATACTAATATCAAACGCATCAAGCGATCCCATCTACATGCAGATTCTAACCCAGATTAGACAGAGCATTTTAAGCGGGGAACTGGTTGCAGGGGAGAGTCTCCCCTCCATCCGTCAACTTGCAAAGGATCTGCAGGTCAGTGTAATTACTACCAAACGTGTCTATGAAGAACTTGAGAAAGAGAAACTGATTGATTCTGTCGTAGGCAAAGGCTCCTTTGTTTCCGGGGCCAATCAGGAGTTTATTCGGGAACAGCGGCTGAAACGAATCGAAGATAAAATGCTCGATATCCTTCGTGAGAGCAAGGAACTGGGCATGAGTGTTCAAGATGTAGTTAAGCATTTTACGTTGCTAGTTGAGGAGGAAGAAACATGATGAACGCAATTGAGTTGCGCAACCTATCCAAAACGTACCCCTTATTCAAGCTGGATCAGATCACTTTGGATGTAAAACAAGGTTATATTACCGGACTTATCGGCCCGAATGGAGCGGGGAAAAGCACACTGATCAACCTGATCACCGGCTTGATTCATCCGGACTCTGGGAGCATCAAAACATTGGGAAAAGAGATGCCTGCTCAGGAAGTTAACGTTAAAGAACGCATTGGTATTGTTTCAGATGAATGTTTCTATTATGAGCATCTTACGATCCGTGAAATGAAAAGCATGATTGCTCCTTTTTATAAGAAATGGGATGAAAAGCAATTTAACAACTACCTGGAGCAATTCGAATTGTCTCCCAAAAAGAAGATTGAAGAACTGTCCAAAGGCATGAAAATAAAATTTTCACTGGCTATCGCTTTATCTCACGATGCTGAGCTACTCATCATGGATGAGCCTACATCCGGGCTTGATCCTGTGTTTCGGAGAGAACTGCTTGACCTGCTTGCAGATATGATACAGGACGAAACTCGATCCATTATTTTCTCGACTCATATCACGACGGATTTGGAGCGTATAGCAGATTATATTACATTCATTAATAAAGGAAAGATTGTGTTTAATGAAGCAAAGGATGATGTGCTTGAAAGGTACACGATAGTAAAGGGGGACATGAAGCTGCTTGATGCGGACACGCGAGGACAATTCGTCGGAATCCGTGAGACAGCGGTTGGTTTTGAAGGCTTGGCAGATAACAAGGCGGAGGCAGAACGATTATTTGGCAATTATGCTCTTTTACATAGACCCTCCCTCGAAGACCTTATCTATTTTACGGCCAAGGGGGAAAAGCATCATGCTTAACTTGCTTCGCAAAGATTATATCGCTTTGAAAAGCTCGCTATGGTCCATCCTTTTTTATTTTGTTGTATTCAGTGTCGCATTTATCCCGACAGTGGAAATGTCGATGTATTTTGTAGGGATCTATACCGCTTTTGGCTCGATTATGCTTGCAACCATGATTGATATCAAAAACCATAATCATAAATTTCTTGTCACGCTCCCGCTTA
The DNA here is from genome assembly GCF_028771845.1 of Paenibacillus marchantiae. NCBI lineage: Bacteria > Bacillati > Bacillota > Bacilli > Caryophanales > Paenibacillaceae > Paenibacillus > Paenibacillus marchantiae. Next base: position 2,758,020 of record NZ_CP118270.1, read on the forward strand.
GTCGCAGAAACATTGTGCAAGCAAAGTATCTGTCTGCCGTTCTCTATACGCTTTTTGGAGTTTTCGCTTCGTCAGGCGCTCACTGGCTGGTTAACTTTCTTTTTCCCGAACTGAACAAGCCCGACTTTTCGGTACTGGACATCCTGATTTCGATTGGAATGGTGCTGGTTTTAATTTCGATCTATATGCCTCTTTTTTACGCCCTTAGTAAAAAGGGAGCGGGAATAATTAATACGGTTTTCATGATCGTTCTTATTATTTTAGCGCAACCTGTCGCCTCGCTCTTATATATGGCAGGCGAGAACGGAATGGGTCGTGCTTCGGTTTATGTTTTTGTTTCAGTTTGCATTCTTCTGTTGTTCATTGTCTCCTATTTTGTAACGGTCCGACTGTTTGCAAGGAAAGATCTATAGGATGGATGAAGAAGAATTTCAATAAAAAAACTTTAAAACTTACTTTGCCAGTCGAGAACAGCAGAACAGCAGCCCAAAAAGTAAAGTCGCCAAACGGCGACTTTTTGTGTTACAGAAGATTTAAAATTTGTGACCTGCCAGACAAGCTGTCGTTAATCTGCAAATGCAGATTTTGCAAACGTATCATCACGTATTTTCAGCCAACGCAATGAGTCTGCTCATGCCTTCTCGGATTTGCTGCTCGTGAGCATAGGAGAAGGAGAGACGCAGCTTGCGACTGGCGTTCGCATCGGAAGGATCGAATACCGTTCCCGGCACAAAAGCGACGGAATGCTCCATGCATCGGTGAAGCAAGCGCCCCGTATCTACACCTTCCGGAAGCTCCGCCCAGATGTTGAGTCCACCCTCAGGACGAGTCCACGTCCAATTGGTTTGTTGAAGGCACTGTTCCATTACTTCCATCCGCAGTTGAATGGCGGTACGCAGCTTGGACAAGTGCTGGTGCATGCGTGGGGACTGGAAATAACGAAGGAACAGCTTCTGATTCAGCAGAGGTGATCCGTTATCTGTCAGTGCTTTTACGGCCTGTAATCCTGGCATGAATCGGGGGCGGCACATAATGGCGGCAATCCGCAGACCCGGCACGACATATTTGCTATAGCTGCGAATATAGAGGGTATGCCCTGTAATATCGTATGTGAAGATTGGCGCAGGAGGTTTTTCCTTGAAATAGATATCATAGGTGCTGTCGTCTTCCACCAGAAAACATCCGTACTGTTCCGCCAATTCAGGCAGTTGTTTGCGCTGCTCAGTCGGAATATTGATGCCCGTGGGGTTTTGGAAGGTCGGCGTCATATAAAATACTCTTGGCTTTTCCTGCTTCATCAGGCGTTCAATCTGTTCTAAATCGTAGCCATCAGGATGAATATCCGTAAAAATTAACTTGGCACTCTGTTTGCGAAAAATTTCCATCGCAGGGCCGTACGTTGGCCTCTCCATGAGCACACGGTCACCGGGTCTGACGAGACTTCGGGAGATTACATCAATGGCCTGCTGTGCACCTGAAGTAATCAGCACTTCATCTGCCGAGATGTAGAAACGTTCCTTTGTCGTCAGATGGCTTGCCAGGGCACTACGTAGCTCCAGATCTCCCTGAATAGTGGAGTATGTGCCAAGCAAACGAGGGTAAAGATCCAGTAAATCCCGCATCAATTCTCCCCAATATCGGTTGGGTAGCAGGGCGGGGTCGATCAATGACTTGGAAAATTGGTACTCCGCCTCCAGGGATTGCACGCGGGCAAGTGAATCCCAATGCAGCCAGGCAGACACGGCCGGGTCATCGGCCTGATCGGTCACGGGAGAAGGGTCAGCAGGACTGACATAATAACCGGACTTATCCTTGACGTAAACGTTCCCGCGTTCCTTTAATTCCTGATAGGCCTTAAAAACGGTGAGACGATGTACACCGAGCAGCTCGGACAGGCTCCGCACGGACGGCAGCTTCTCATGCTCTTTCCACTCTCCGGCCTCGATCCGTACAACCAGATAATGTACCACTTGCTCATATAGTTTCAAGCTGTTATCTGTCATCAACATGGCTTTGCCCACCCGGCTCACGCTCCTTTTGAACTCCATTGTAACAGCAAACGGGAACTAACTGTTCTGTTTTATTCATTCTGTTCTGTGGACAGTGCTATATGATGGAGAACAGATGAAGGAGGGGCTAGCATGGTTGCAGTAGCATTTACCGTAATGTGTCTTATTTTTGGAACAACGTTTCTAGCGATTAAAATTGGCGTGGAGGCAGGCATGCCACCTTTTCTGTCGGCCGGACTGCGCTTTATCATTGCAGGTGCTCTAATGTTTGCATGGATGTGGATGAAAGGGAAAGTGAATCTGTCTTTATTATGGCGGAAAGAGATGCTCTTGACGGGGGCTGGACTGACATTTGGTACGTTTGCGACCTTGTATTGGGCTGAACAATATGTGAGCTCGGGTGTTGGCGCGATTCTGTCAGCAACAGGTCCACTGATGATTATGGTGATGCAGACAGCGTTGTTGCGTCAAAAAACGTCTGCACGCATGATTGCGGGCTGCCTGATCGGTTTTGCTGGAGTTATCCTCGTCGTGTTGCCGGGTGTATCGATTGGTGGTAGTTCCCTGTGGCTTTGGGGCTGTATTGCTGTATTGGTGGGTGAAGTCTGTTACTCGGCAGGTGCGTTGTACTCCAAAAAGGTCATTAACCAGTTTAAGGAGGCTAATCCTGTAGCGATCAATGCGGTGCAAATGATGTACGGAGGAGTGCTGTTATCCGCGCTTTCGGCGGTGACGGAATCATGGAACACTACTGGACTGGATTGGATGCCAGCAGTATCATCCCTGATCTATCTGACAGTAATCGGTTCGATGGTCGGGCACAGCTTGTTCTACTGGATCATGTCTCGTACCAACCCGTTATTCCCGGCGACCTGGTTATACATTTCTCCTCCGATTGCGGTCGGACTTGGGGCGGTTCTATACAATGAACATGTGAGCTGGATTACATGGTTAGGCGTTGCGCTGATCGTTTCAGGTTTGCTGGCGATGAATGAGAAAGTGATGGGGTGGCTTAAAAAGGGAAAACGTACAACTTCATTGGGTCAGACTTCCAAATCCATGGTAAAATAGGGAATATATATTTTACGCAGGAATGAGGCGAGTAATCCATTTGAATAGACAGGGGATCGGTGCTGTTTTATTGTTTGCGGGAATCGTGCTCTATGGCATGATCCATATTGGGACCATTATTCATTTACCGGACGTAACGATCTGGTTCAATCAATGGGGCCGTTATCTGCAAGCCACTTTTGAAACGGGTGGTGTCATTGGACTTATCTTGGCCATTCTTTTATTCATTATAGGAGTTATTCTCCTGCTCCCTAGGCCATTTGCTGATTTATCCAAAGGGAGAGTAATGAAGGAGATCAGTGAGCGGAATCGTGAATTTGACGATAAGTATGGCAAAATAGAATAATTAACAGTTTTATTACAGAAACAGCCCTGCACAAGCGATTCATCACCGTGCAGGGCTGTTTCATTGTATCTTGAAATAACTTGTTTTATATGGACTCGACCTCTTAAAAGCTTACTCTGCGTTCAGCACAAACTTCTCAATCACTTGCTTCACGCCGTCTTCGTTATTGCTCGCGGTAATGTAATCTGCCAGCTCTTTCAGAGCAGGGATGGCATTCCCCATCGCTACACCAAGACCAGCGACTTCCAGCATCTCATGGTCATTCCAAGAATCCCCGATGGCAATGCACTCGCTCAATTGGTGACCGAAGTGATCTGCCAGGAAGGTTAGTGCATGGCCTTTCGTTCCTTCGCGGTGCATGATTTCAAGGAAGTATGGCTTGGACTTGGTGATGTGTACTTCTGATCCGAGCAGTTCGCGCAGGGCAACCGCAACCTCATCCAAGTAATCCGGCTCATCAATGATGAGCAGTTTCGGTGTTTTTTGCTCAATCACTTTGATGAAATCCGGTTCAATGTGGTACTGAGTGCCATTCAGTTTGGCGTAGTCACGCAGCTTGTCGTTTTCTTCACGGGCGTACAGCTTGTCGTCAATGTACGTTTGCAGGTGCAGATTATGCTCCAGGCAGTAGTCGTACAATTTGCGGGAAGCGTCCTGAGGAACGTAGCGCTCGTAAAGTACTTTTTCGTCCAGCAAGTTTTTCACCAAAGCGCCTTGATACGTAATGATTGGCACGTTCAGCTTCGTTTGGCGAGCGAGTGCTTGTGCAGAAGCATAGGCACGTCCGGTTGCCAGTGTTACAACGACACCATGAGCTACCGCTTGTTCCAGGGCAGTCTGTGTTGCAGGCGTTACTTCCTTGTTATCGTTGATCAGGGTATCATCAATGTCAATTGCGATTAATTTGTAGGTCATCTGTGTTTCTCTCCTTTTTTATCTGTATCTATTTAATTGAACTAAATAAACTCACACAAGCACTACGATGACAGAATAACCTTCCAATCACTGTTATCCCCAGATTTTTTGATCCCTCTTATAAGGGGGAAATCCGGTGATAAAGGTGAACGCTTCGCTTTTACAGGTTTTTTCTGTCCTCTCCGTTTCAGTGATCATAGTTAGTTCAAAACATCTATATACATCTAAATTGCTTACTCCTCCAGGAAAATAAGGCCAATAAAGTCCTCCAGCTCCAGGTTACCGAAGTAATGTTTTACATCCAGACCCTTAAGTGCAGTACGCACCTCAGATTCCTCGTAACGCTTGCCACGCAGCATATCTTCGATATCCGCCACATCGCCTACGCCGAAGAAATCACCAAAGATTTTGATATCTTCAATCCGTCCATCTTTGATATTCATGCGCAGATCAATGATGCCGACAGGGAATTTACGTGTATGCTTCACATTGCTTTCCGGGGAAAGCCCGTAGTTCCAGTCCCAATTGTTATAACGCTCAGCAGAGATTTCGTTGATTTTGTCCCAGTCTTTCTCTGTGAGTTCATATTGAGGAACGTCTTGTGGCTCCATACGGAAAATGTGGCGCAACAGCTCGTCCCGGAATTGTTCAATGGTCAGATTGCTGTCAATCAGATCACGAATATTCGCTACACGAGAACGTACGGATTTGGTGCTCTTGGATTTGAACTTCTCCGGATTAACGTTGAGTGAAGCCTGTACGTGGTCGAGGTTCAGGTTGAACATCAATGTGCCGTGACTGAACATACGGCCACGCGTAGAGAATTGGGCGTTGCCCGAAATTTTCTTCTCTCCGACTTGCAGATCGTTACGTCCCGTCAGTTCGGCATTAACGCCAAGCTCTTGCAGGGCTTCCACCACAGGCTGCGTGAATTTGCGGAAGTTATGGAAGGATTGTCCGTCATCCTTGGTAATAAAGCTGAAATTGAGGTTGCCCAGATCGTGATAAACGGCTCCGCCTCCCGAAAGACGACGTACGACTTGAACACCGTTATCCTGAACATACTCAATATTGATCTCTTCAATGGTATTCTGGTGTTTTCCGATAATAATGGACGGGCGGTTGATGTAAAACAGCAAGTAACTGTCATCCATCGGCAGATGCTTCAGAATGTATTCCTCAATGGCGAGGTTTACAGAAGGATCTGTAATGCCCTGGTTATCAACAAACAGCATGGTCATTCCTCCATTAATGTATGTGAGGGATGCATATCCCTTATGTAGTGATGCTTTACGGAATCGAAATTCCTTCTCTATTGTAAACGAATTGTCGAAAGGACACAAAGAAATTGAAGCCGCAAAGGGCTTGAATAGCCAAATCAGGATTGACCCCTGCCTGCCACCACATCCATAATAAAAAGGACATGCAGAAAGGATGACGGACAGGATGACCGGTTTAATTGAAGTTTTCGGACATGGCGGTGATGTGGAGACGGCCGCGGCACGTTTTGGAGGGAATCCTGCGGATTTCCTCGATTTTAGCGCAAACATAAATCCTTTGGGTCCACCTCGGGAAGTACTGGAGGCTCTGGAGCAAGGATTACATATGGTACTTCGTTACCCCGATCCGGGCCATCGGGCGTTCAAAATGTTGCTTAGTGACCGACTGGGTTTAACCCCGGATCACATATCTGTGGGCAATGGGGCGGCGGAAAGTATGGCTCTAATCTTACTTGGACTCGCGCCTCGTAGAGTAGGTACGGTAGAGCCCGGCTTTTCAGAGTACAGTGCATTATCCAGACAATTTGGAGCAGAAGTCCACCATGTTCAAGGACGGGAAGAGCTGGACTGGCGAGCAGAACCGGAAGATATTGAGAAGCTGATGGAGCGGGTGGACCTGCTTTTCCTTGGACAGCCCAACAACCCCAATGGGGTACAGTATCCGGTGGACGATCTGCAACGGCTTGCTCGTAAAGCAGAGACAACAGGCACAATATTGGTTGTCGATGAGGCATTTATCGATTTTATTGCTGAATCACAGCGGCAATCGCTTGCACCCAGCTTGAAAGAGTATCCGCAAGTGATCATCATTCGTTCGATGACCAAGTTTTATGCGATTCCAGGCCTGCGTCTGGGTTATGCAATGGGGCGTCCCGAACTGATTCGTGCCATGACAGAGAAACAGGTCACCTGGAGTGTGAACGGGCTGGCACTGATCGCAGGTGAAGCCTGTTTACGCAGCGGGGATAATTTTGAACAGGAGACATTAGCACTGGTGTCACACGAGCGGGAGAGATTAACGGAGGGTCTGGAGGCTTTGGGATGTAAGGTGACGCGAGGGGAAGCGAACTTTATATTGGCAGCCCTGCCAGAGCCGTGGACAGCGACGTCCATCCAGGCTGCCCTCGGTGAACGCGGTATACTGATCCGAAGCTGCGCAATGTATCCCGGACTTGGGGAACGACATGTACGTTTTGCGGTCAAGGACGCGGAGGCTAACGGACGTTTGCTGGAAACGATAGGAAATGTAATTACGTCTAATCCGACAACCGGATTAGAGGCAGGGGGACAAAGCGATGGCACTGCCATTCTATAATTATTATTCCCATGTACAAAAGGACCAAAATGAATACAGATCTTCTGTGTGGCCGGGATTATTCGTCTCTGCACATGAACGGCATATTAAAGCGTCCAGCCCCTCTGTTGTAACAGCACTATCCAGTGCCGTGTATGGGGGCGGCATGATTGAACTGGATCGTATATTCAACATCTATGTCGACAAACATTATCGCTGTGACGATCCACCACGTGATATTGCTGATCTGTTGAGTGAATGGCAGGAGCAGCAGGATCAATGTGCCGGTCTTCTGACTGCCGTTCGATTGGAGCACACAGCGATCCAGGAATACGAAAGTGATGAGTTCGGATTACTTTGCTGCACTACAGCAGGGGTATCCAATGCTGCACGGGCGGGTTCTGCAAGAACCGTGTTTGATGCTGCGGGGAATGAGATGAGCAATGGGACGGTGTCCCAGAAAATTGGGAAGGTTTCGGCATCAACCTATACTCCCGGTACGATCAATATCATGTTGTGGATGAATGGGCGTATGACTGCTGGAGCGATGGTGAATGCCATTCAGACTGCGGTAGAGGCGAAGGCCGCTGCGTTAGCTGATTTCGGTGTGGCCGATTCAGAGAATGCTCTAACCGCAACCGGAACAACAACGGATGCCATCGTACTCGCGGTAAGCCTGGCTGAAGTAAATAAACCGCTTATAAGTTATGCCGGGACGGCTACGGTCATGGGTGCAGCGATCGGCAGGCTGGTGTATGACACGATAATGGAAAGCCTGAAAGCCGCGCAGGAGTGGAAAGAGAGGAATAACAAGCAATGACATCTCTGCTGATTCAATGGGCTTCTTGGCCGATCTGGGCGGGAATGGCTGGAGCCTGGATTATTGTAGGAGCATACATATTGGATCGCTGCATCGGAGATCCACGCTGGATTCCTCATCCGGTGATTGGTATGGGAAAGGCCATCTCTGAACTGGAGCGGGCGATAAGATCGCGGGCGGACTCGAACCAGGCTCTCAAAAGAGCGGGCGTATTATTTCCCCTTTTGATTGCAGGCGGTTCTTTTGCACTGACTTGGGGATTGATCTATGTGCTGGGTCTTATTCATCCCGCTGTTGCGGTTGTGGCAGAAGTGGTGTTAATCGCAACCACCATTGCCTCGAAAGGTTTGAAGGATGCAGGTATGGAAGTTTACCGCCATCTGAGTCAACAAGATTGGCCTGCGGCGAGACGTTCACTGGGTATGATTGTAGGACGTGATACGGCTCATCTGGATGAACCGGAGGTTGTGCGTGGGACGGTAGAGACTGTGGCGGAGAATATCGTGGATGCCATCGTCTCTCCACTGTTCTATGCCCTGATTGGTGGTGCACCACTTGCCATGGCCTATCGAGCGGTGAATACACTGGATTCGATGGTAGGTTATAAAAATGAAAAATATCTGCATCTCGGTTGGGCGTCTGCCCGTCTAGATGATTGGGCCAACTGGATTCCCGCGCGGCTTACCGCCTTACTGTTAATTATGGGAGCCTGGTTCATGAAGTTGGATGCCAGAGGGGCAGCACGCATGGTGTCCCGGGATGCACGACTGCACCCAAGCCCGAATAGCGGTTTCCCCGAGTCGGCGGTGGCCGGAGCGCTGGGCATAAGACTTGGCGGGCATAACGTATATCACGGCGTGGCTTCATTTCGCGCATATATGGGCGAGCCTACTAGACGGATGGAAGCAGAAGATATTGTACGAACAACACGGCTTATGTTCTGGTCGGCAGGTTCTTTTGTTTTATTATGTTGGTTGGTCACCTTCGGGATATGGTCTGCTGGAGGTGCACTGTTATGGAGATAGAAGCTGGACATGGTGGCATGCAAAGCCGCGATATTATGTTGATACGTCATGGTACAACGGCGTGGAACTTGGAAAAAAGGTATCTTGGGCATACTGACATCGGACTGTTGCCTGAGGCAAAGCAGGAGCTATCTTCGCTGCGTGAGCAGTGTAGCGATATCACATGCGACGCCTTGTATTGCAGTGATATGCTGCGTTGTCAGCAGACACTTTCACACATTGCATCGTCCCAAATGGGACAGGCCAAGCTTGATGCCCGACTAAGGGAGATCGACTTTGGTCAGTGGGAGGGGTTGACCTACGATCAGCTCAAGGACAATTCGCAGTACCGAGACTGGATCGATGCGCCGCATGAGGTAACGCCACCGAGTGGCGAGCCTTGGACAGCATTTGCAGCGCGGATTGATTCATTTATGGAAGAGTGTCTGATGTCCTTTTCACCAATACTGCACTCTCGCAGCATAAACGTGCCAAAAGTAGCCGTGATTACGCATGGCGGTGTTATTCGTTATATTGTGTCACGTCTCATTCCGAATCAAGATTTCTGGGATACGCAGGTAGTACCAGGACAAGCGATAAAGATCCGGCTGGCTGGCGATGGGGATAGCTGGGTTGGAACCAGATTGACTTTTCCGTAAATCGGGTTGTAAGGATGTACAATATAACCTATAATCACAACAGAAGTGTGACTTAGCAAGTGCATCATCGGATGGAGGCTCAACAAGCCCTGCCAACGATGCAGGATGCTCACTTGAATGGTTAAACAATATTAGCGACCATGGGTCCCGAGTGCATGCAGTAATGTTTCATGCTTTTATATAAGGCGATGAACGGCAAACGGGTGAAATAGGGAAGCCGGTGTAAATCCGGCACGGTCCCGCCACTGTAAATCAGGATGAATTCCTGTAAGTCAGGTTACCTGCCCTGGACGTATAAACCGGTGTTCCTTCGAGGAAAGGACAGCGTTTCGGGCAGTTCTCTGTGCATATACAGCGCCAAGCTGATCATGCGCAGATCGCCACATGCGAGACGTCATCCCTGATCCTGACCCAAGGATTAGGGATTTTATTTTTTCGGAACACAAATTCAAGCGGAAATTGGGACAGGAGCACTACTCACTAGAATGGATAGAGAAGGGGAGAATGAACACAATGAATTTCAAGACATGGAAAGGCGTAGCGTCACTGCTGAGCGCAGCGATGCTGGCACTGACGTTGGCCGGATGTGGTACAACAACAAACGAGGGTACAGGAACCTCGCAACCTGCACAGGAGCAATCCCAGGAACAGGCTAAAACAGATCTCAAAACTCAATATCCACTCACGGTTACAGATGCTACGGGTGAATCATTTACCTTTGACAAAGCACCAGCCAAAATCGTATCCGTATCTCCGGCTGAAACGGAATCCCTGTTCGCACTCGGATTGGACGAGCAGATCGTAGGGGTATCCGACTATGACGATTATCCGGAAGCAGCAACAAAGAAACCAAAAATGGGCGGCATAACAAAGCCTAATGAAGAGTCGATCATTGCAGCTGAAGCTGACATCGTATTTACAGGTATCTCGATGAGCAAAGAGTCGGTGAAGAAACTGCGCGATCTGGGCATTACCATTTTCAAAACAGATCCTAAATCAGTGGATGATGTGATGAACAACATTGAAACATTTGGTAAAATCACGGATCATCAGGAAAAAGCACAGGAGATCACCACCCAGATGAAACAGGATGTGGCTGATGTAACTGAAGCTGTGAAGGCAGTTAAACCGGAAGAGAAGAAAAAAGTGTACGTTGAGTTCTCCCCAGGCTGGACTGTGGGTAAAGGCGAATTCATGGATGAATTGATTACATTGGCCGGAGGAAACAACGTAGCATCCGACTTGACTGGCTGGAACCAGATTAATGAAGAGAACATTATTGCCTCTAATCCAGACGTCATTCTGTATGCGAACGATGTAGTGGAAGATAACAAAACATTGGATCAAATCATCAAAGCACGCAGCGGATGGGATCAAATCACGGCTGTGAAAAACGATGCAGTCATCGGTCTGGATGCCAACCTGTTGAGCCGTCCGGGACCACGGGTAACACAAGGTCTGAAAGAAGTAGCCAAAGCGATCTACCCTGATCTGTTCAAATGAGTAAAAAGCTGGCAGTGTACGGAACGGCCGGAATTGTGCTGCTTGTGTTAACCGTGCTCATCTGCACGGGCATCGGTTCGGTTGCCCTGCCTGTCCGGGACATTGCGGGCATCTTGCTTCATCGCATCCCCTGGCTGGGCGACTGGATTGTTCCTGACTGGAATACAGCAGCAGAACAGATTATATGGAAGGTCAGATTCCCACGTGTACTGCTTGCCGTGCTTGTAGGTGCATCGCTGGCGATTGCCGGAACTGGATTCCAGGGGGTTCTTCGTAACCCTCTGGCTGATCCGTTTACCCTGGGCGTATCGTCCGGTGCATCGGTAGGTGCGGCTTTTCTGATTTTTTTCGGATTGCAGTATGCACTGATTGGGATCTGGACTCTGCCACTGGTCGCGTTTCTGACGGGAGTAGTTACATTGTGGTTTGTGCTGGCCCTCGCTCGTGAGGGACGCAAAATACCGACACACAGCCTCATTCTGGCTGGCGTGGTCATGCAAAGTTTTCTGGGAGCCGTAGTCTCCTTCCTGTCGACCATGTCGAAGCAGACAATCAATGAAATTATATACTGGACGATGGGAAGTCTGGCACTGCGTGGGTGGTCGTATACGGCCATCCTTTTCCCGTATTTTGTGCTGGGGCTGATTTTCCTCTGGAGCCGTGCGCGTTCGTTGAATGTGCTTGCCTTGGGGGAACGACAGGCTGCTCATATCGGGGTTAAGGTGGATGGATTGAAGCTGTCGGTGTTAGCTGTGGGTACGCTGCTTACGGCAGGCGCTGTCTCCGTATCGGGCGTGATTGGCTTCGTCGGATTGGTCATTCCGCATATTCTTCGGCTCATCGTCGGACCTGATTATCGATTGCTGGTGCCTTTGTCCGCGATTGGGGGAGCCATCTTCATGGTCTGGGCAGATACGATTGCACGCTCATTGCTGGCCCCAACCGAAATTCCGCTGGGTGTGGTTACGGCTTTCGTTGGAGCGCCATTCTTCGCGTATCTGCTACACCGGAACAAAAAGTTGCGGAAGGGGATGATGCCATGAGCACATTCATGAAAACAGACCTTACCGAGAGCCGGCCGATGATAGAGGTCACGGAAGCTGGTAAAATGTATGGTAACCATCGGGCTCTGCATGCAGTGGACTGGAAAGTCAAAGAGGGTGAATGGTGGGGCGTTGTTGGTCCAAACGGCAGTGGCAAATCGACCCTGATTCAGCTACTTGCCGGAACTGAACAGCCGAACGCAGGCAGCATACAGATTGATGGACGCGACATTTCCTCATACACCCGTAAAGATTTGTCACGTATGATTGCGGTCTTGCAGCAGGATGGTCTGCCGGCCATCTCTTATCCCGTAAGAGATGTTGTCGAGATGGGACGTTACCCTTATCAGAACTGGCTTGGCAAAGAAACGTCGGATGGAGCAGCAGTAGTTGATAAGGTGTTAGAGGAGTTGGGTCTGAGTGACATGGCCGAACGACCTTTGGATGCACTGAGTGGCGGACAACGGCAGCGGGTTGCGCTTGCCAAAGTCATGGCTCAGGAACCCAGGCTATTATTGCTGGACGAGCCAACCACCTTTCTCGATATCAAATATCAATTGCAATTCATGGAGTTATTATCAGCGTGGCGTCAAAAAAATCATATTACAATTGTGGCGGTGCTGCATGATCTGAACCTGGCCGCACAATTTTGCGATCATATTCTGGCGCTGCGTGACGGGACTTGTGTAGGCAGTGGCACACCCCATTCGTTGATGACGGAAGAGAACATCCGGGAGATCTTCCGGGTGAGCCCGGCCATGGTGAATCATCCCGACAATGGATTGCCACAGCTTTTGCTAAGACGAGAGAAGAAATGAATGAACCGGGGGAAACCCCATATTTTGATAAAGGAAGTGCTGGCTGTATGAATAATGAACAGGTGTTGGAACAGTTAATGGGTCGGATCGTGGGTCCACATGAGGCAGTTGCGGCTGAAGCTTCCGCACATGTGGATGCATTGACGAAGCCACCCGGCAGTCTGGGCAAGCTTGAACAGCTAGTTATTCGTCTGGCGGGAATCACCGGTGAGGCTCGGCCTTGCTTTGATCGAAGAGCTGTCATCGTTATGGCTGCGGATCATGGGGTGGTTGAAGAAGGGATTAGTGCTTTTCCTGCTGAGGTAACGCCGCAGATGGTCCTGAATTTCCTAGCAGGGGGAGCGGCTGTCAATGTGCTTGCGCGCCACGCTGGAGCTCATGTGATCTGTGTGGATATCGGGGTGAATGCGGATCTGGATCATCCAGACCTGGTCTCCCGCAAAGTCCGCAAAGGAACAGCCAACATGGCGAAGGGTGCTGCAATGACCCGGGGCGAAGCGATTGAGGCCATTCTTGCAGGAGCTGAAGTGGTCTCCACCGAGGTTGCGAAGGGAACGCAGTTGTTTGTGACCGGAGAGATGGGGATCGGGAATACAACTGCTAGCGCTGCGGTGATGTGTGCATTAACCGGAACAGCACCTGCTTCAGCGGTTGGCCGGGGAACAGGCGTAGATGATATCGGTTTGCAGCGCAAAGCCGCAGTAGTCAGCCAAGCCCTCAGCGTGAATGCTCCGAATGCAGACGATGCACTCGATGTACTGTGCAAAGTGGGCGGACTGGAGATTGCCGGACTGACAGGCGTGATTCTTGCTGCTGCTGCAAACGGATGCCCGGTTGTCGTGGATGGATTTATCTCCACCGCTGCCGCGTTGATTGCGAGTCATCTTGCTCCGCTCAGCGCAGAATACATGATTGCTTCCCACACATCGCATGAAAGTGGACATGCAGCGTTGCTGCGTGAACTGGGCCTGAAGCCCATGCTGGATCTGGACATGCGACTGGGTGAAGGTACCGGAGGCGTGCTTAGTCTTCATCTGATTGATGCGTCATGCCGCATTTTGAACGAGATGGCGACATTTGCAAGTGCGGGTGTATCTGGTGGCACGAACGAGACTCAACCTACGGAGTCTTCATCAGCTTCTGCTGATTCCTCTGTACAAGGAGAGGTATCATCATGAGTGTACTCGTGACAGGCGGGGCGCGAAGTGGCAAAAGTTCGTTTGCCGAGCGTCTCTGTATGCAGCGATCCTCTGAGGCTTGGTATGTCGCTACGGCTCAAGCTTATGATGACGAGATGCGCGAGCGTATACGCCTGCATCAGAGCCAGCGGGATGAAGCAGGATATCTATGGCATACGGTGGAGGAACCGCTGGCATTGCCTGAGTTAATTACACGAATGGGAGAGTCCCATACAGGTACGTCTGCACCGACCGTTCTGGTCGATTGTCTGACACTGTGGCTCAGCAATGTGCTGTTAGCGCATGAACATGAACCGGTGCAGGTGCTGTACGATCATATGGATGCGCTGGTAGCGGCCATCCAGTCGTACCCGGGTCTGCTCGTGCTTGTCACCAATGAAGTAGGGGACGGTATTGTGCCGGAGTATGCGCTGGGCAGAAGATATCGGGATCTGGCGGGCATTCTCAATCAGCGGATTGCCGCGGTTTGCCGCGAAGTGTTTCTGGTGACAGTGGGCATTGCGATTGAGCTGAAAAGCAGGGAGTATCGTTTATGAGTAAAGGCGATCTTGAACAAAAACATGCGGCTGCGGCCGCTTTTCAATTTCTGTCCCGTTTCCCGGTGAAAATGCAGCTTGATTTCGTCCCGCCATTATTGCGGGAGAGTGTAGTGTATTACCCGCTGGTTGGTGCGGTCATCGGATTATGCGTCTGGCTGGGCGGAGCCCTGACGGGTGCACTGCTTCCATCGTTTCCGGCAGCGGTGTTAACCTTGACGTTATGGGTATGGCTAACCGGAGGCCTTCATCTGGATGGCTGGATGGATACGGCAGATGGGCTACTCAGTTATCGAACCCGTGAGCGAATGCTGGAGATTATGAAAGACAGTCGTGTGGGGGCCATGGGCGTAATCGCCTGTGTCCTGCTGTTGATGATGAAAGCAGCATTGATTGCTGACTTTATCGCACGTGGTAACTGGGCCTATGGAGCTTTGCTCATCCTGCCGATGATCTGGAGCCGTTGGTTCATGGTATATGCCATGGCGGCCTGGCCGAATGCCCGCAAGGACGATGGACTCGCTGTCCTGTTCAAGGGATTGGGGGAACGGAGGGAAGTCCAGCGTGCACGAAGCTCCGCGGTTGGGCTAACCATTCTGTCAGGTGTGATCACATGGGCTGCGGTATGGATCTTCCAGCCGGATACAGCCATGTTCCAGGTACTGGCGACGGAGAATGGATTGGGGACGTTACCATGGTGGCTATATCCTGTTGCAGCGATCATTGTGGTACCATTGGCTGGTTATGTGATTGGCAAATTCGTTGCCGGGCGTATCAGCGAAAGGCTGGGTGGACTTACAGGGGACACATATGGAGCCATGAATGAGCTGCTTGAGGCCGCACTGCTAACGGTACTTAGTCTGTTACAGGGATTCTTTTTGATATAACGCTGAGAGTGGAGGTGAGGGAACGTGGAAGATACTTCTGCACAAACGTCCGAACAAACGGCAGCAGTATTAATGCTGCAAGGGACGGCATCGGATGTGGGGAAAAGTGTAATTACGACAGCCTTATGCCGAATATTCAAGCAGGATGGCTTCAGGCCGGCTCCGTTCAAATCACAGAACATGGCACTGAATTCTTACGTCACGGAAGACGGCAAGGAAATCGGAAGAGCCCAAGGAGCACAAGCCGAGGCATGCGGCATTGAAGCGACAACGGATATGAATCCAATCCTGATCAAGCCGGTTCGGGATATGCATTCTCAGATTGTCGTGCACGGTGTGCCTCTTACACAGATGAGTGCGTGGGACTACCGGCAGCATTTCCTGCCCCAAGCCAAACAAACGGTCATGGATGCGCTGAATCGGTTGCGCGCGACGTATGATATTGTGCTGATGGAAGGTGCGGGAAGTCCTGCGGAGATTAATCTGAAGGATCGGGATATCGTTAATATGAATCTGGCAGGCTGGGCGGATGCTCCGGTTATTCTGATATCGGATATTGATCGTGGCGGTGTCTTTGCCTCCATTGTAGGTACTCTGGAGCTGCTGGAGCCGCATGAGGTTCAGCGTGTAAAAGGATTCATCATCAACAAGTTTCGTGGAGATCTGTCCCTGCTGCAGCCTGGGTTGGACTGGCTTGAAGAACGGACAGGCATTCCTGTATTGGGCGTATTGCCTTACATAAGTGATATTCAGATTGAAGCGGAAGACTCCGTAGTGCTGGACTCCATGCGACACGGCAAATCCGGTCAGCAGGAGCTGGACCTGGCAGTAATTCGTTATCCGCGTATTTCAAACTTTACAGACTTTGATGCCCTTTCTAGGGAGCCGGATGTGAATGTGCGGTACGTGACTTCTCCCGATGAATTGGGGCATCCCGACGCCATTCTGCTTCCAGGTACGAAGGATACGATCGGTGATCTGGCATTTCTGCGTGCGTCGGGACTGGAGCAAGCGATTGCCAGCCAGACGGAGCGTAAACATGTTCAGCTTGTTGGGATATGTGGTGGATATCAGATGCTCGGTCAGCATCTCAAAGATCCATTTGCGGTAGAAGCGAATCAGATCCAGGAAGCCCATGGATTGGGATGGCTGCCCCTATCGACAACATTTCTACAGAACAAACAAACGGTAAGAGCCTCCGGGCATGTTCACAGTCATCATCCAATTCGTTTGCCCAAGGAAAGTGATGCAGCAAACTCGTTGCCGATCCAGGGATACGAGATTCATATGGGTGTTACCGAGTGTCTTGAGCCTGAACGTGTAACGGCCTTATTCGAAATCGCCCATCCGGGAGGTCAATCCTTCAATGAAGGCTGGGGCACGATGGATGGCAAAGTGTGGGGAACGTACCTGCATGGTTTGTTTGAAAGTGATCAGTTCCGACGTTCATGGCTCAATGGTCTACGTGAAGGAAAAGGACTTGCTCCGCTACTGGAGACGTACAGCGCACGTGAACGTAAGGAAATGGAGTTTGACCGTGTAGCTGAATCATTACGTTCTTCATTGGATATGCAGCGTGTATACGAGATTATGGGCGTTCAGGCACCTAAATAAAAAAACTGCATGCTATATTAATTTAAACTAGACATTTACACGAGAACGTAGAGGACAGAAATAACCTGAAGAAGCGAAGCGTTCGCCTTTATCCCCAGATTTTACCCTTTTTAAAAGTGAATCAAAAAAATCTGGGGGTAACAGCGATCGGAAGGTTGTTCTGTCATCGGAGTGGAGCGTGTACATATTCATTTGTTCAATTTATATAATGTGCAGTCCAAAAGAATACCCCCATGTGTGGCAACGTTCCCTGAAACCTGGAACGTTGCTGAGCATGGGGGTATTTGTGTACCTAATGTTAAAGTTTGATTCGAAGATGGAAATAATGGGTTAAAGGTATTCCGGTTAGTTTATTTTGAAGTTCTTCATGGCGGATTGCAGTTCTACCGCTTGCTCATGTAGATGACGTACCGTGCTGGAATGGGAGTCCATTTCATTCAGTTGGAGATCCGCTGTAGAAGCAATCTCTTGCATGCTTTGACGGGATTTGGACGTGATCTGAGCCGTTTCTTCCACGGAAGCACTGACTTCTTCAGCTCCAGCAGATACTTGCTGGGTAGAGGCCGATACCGTCTGAATGGTCAGATTAACGTTCTGAATCAACTCGTTAAGCTGCTGGAATGCGGAGCCTGCCTGTTGAACCACGTGAGTACCTGATCCAATCTCTTGGGTTACACGGTTCATAGCATCAACCGAACGTTCGGCGTCTTCACGGATAGTACCCAGGTAATCGGAGATTTCCTCCGTAGCTGTCTTGGATTGCTCCGCCAGTTTGCGTACTTCTCCGGCAACAACGGCAAACCCGCGTCCATGCTCTCCAGCACGTGCTGCTTCAATGGAAGCGTTGAGGGACAGCATGTTAATCTGTTTCGTGATTTCAAAAATGGATTGAACAATGGTCCCTATCGCGATCGAGCGCTCGTTCATCGTTTCGACATAACGCAGAGATTCGCTCGCGGTCTGGCCGACACGTTCCATTTGCTGAATGGCATCCTGTGCCAGACGGTTACCGTTAACAGCTTCGTTTGCAGCATCTCCGATCTGCTCGGATACTTCGGCAGAAGAAGAGGCAATATGCATAATGCCTTGCGTGATTTCTTCCATGGCTCTGGCATTTTCGGCTGCGCTGGAAGCGATACTTACGCTGCCTTTCTCGGCACTTTCTGCAGAACGACTGGAGTCTTTCACCATACCGGACATGGATTCTACCCGTTTGAGCAAATCATTGGAGCCTTCCACAACTTCATTGGATGTGGAGAGGGCACGGCTAATCATTTCTTTCAGATTATGAGTCATCGTCTGGAAGCTTGAAGCGAGCTGTGCAATTTCATCCTTA
This sequence comes from Paenibacillus marchantiae, assembly GCF_028771845.1. Classification (NCBI taxonomy): domain Bacteria; kingdom Bacillati; phylum Bacillota; class Bacilli; order Caryophanales; family Paenibacillaceae; genus Paenibacillus; species Paenibacillus marchantiae. Next base: position 2,776,354 of record NZ_CP118270.1, read on the forward strand.
CCTTTAATCTGAATTTCAGCAGTCAGATCTCCTTGTGATATCTGTTTGCTGTGTTGAACGAGCTGAATGATCGGCTTGGTTACACGTTTGATCATGCTTGTCGAGATGAGCCATCCGAGCAAAAAGACCAATGCCGTGATACCGAGGCACAACCAGAAGATCTGTGCAATTTTGTCCTGAATGAATTGGGCATCCATGCTAACAGCCATGATCATGTTACTTCCTGCGATCGGAATAAAGGCTGCTTTATGTACACCGAAGGAATCGGCATAAACCTGGCTGATTTCCATTTCTTTTTTCTCAGTGGCCTCATTCATTGCTGCTTCTACTTTAATCTCATCTCCGGCTTTCATGCCCGAGGAGGTATTTGCGATGACCACGGTAGCTTTACCATCCTGAATAGAGACAACGTATGCTCCGTCCAGATTATGCTCTTTGGCTTTGCCAGCCAAATAGGATTCCACTGTCAGTGCAGCACCCTCAGAGCCAGCTCCGCCACTCTGTACTTGCAAAATTTTAGAAGCGGATGTGTTTTTGTATATATCCTGAATGGACGTGCCCAGGACCTTGTCGAACTGTGGAAGCACGTAACTCTGCATAATATTCATGGAGACAGCATAGAAACTGATACTAAACAACAGGGAAGCAACCAGCAGTACGAGGAACAAAGTGCCTCTGATTTTACCGGCAACGGTGCGATTTCGAAACATAGGATCATCCTTTCACGTCATGTTCATTAACATCGTCGCTTTTCCGTTATCGTAAGACTAAATACCAACGAAGAAAGGCCTAATTTTCACGTTGAGAAAACTTGGGAATAAGCGGATATACCTATATTACAAAATTAACCGGAGGTTGAATACAATAATTTTCACGATTCAGTGTATTTTTTTCAGGAATAGATGAATTTATTACACGCATATTACATAATATCAATTAATACCTACCAGAATAGTTTGTTATGTGATATATTGTTGAATATCGCTTTTGAGCGAGTAGAAAACCGGAATATCCGGTTACTCACACTGAGGAGGATTTATACAGATGAATACCTTTTTAATCATTTTGAACGTAGTGGTTATGCTCGCTCTTCTGGGTGTCCTGTTCTGGATGCAGAAGAAACATATTTCCTTTACCAAGCGTGTATTTGCGGGTTTGGGAATCGGGGTTGTATATGGCGTCATTCTGCAACTGATCTACACATCTGATTCTGAAATCATTACCAAGTCGGTCGATTGGTTTAATCTGGCCGGTTCAGGATATGTTCGTTTGTTACAAATGGTCGTGATTCCATTGATCATGGTCTCTATCATATCGGCCATCATGAATCTGAAAGGCAAGCAGAATCTCGGTAAAATGAGTGTTTCGATTATCGCGATCTTGTTGATCACGACGGCTATTGCCGCAGGGGTCAGCATTGTGACAAGCTTGAGCTTCAACCTGACTTCCATTGAGATCGAAGGTGGAGACAGAGAGCTTGCACAAGGACAGAAGATGGAGGAACGTCTCGTTGACGTGAAGGATCAGACGATTCCACAGCAAGTACTGGAGTTCATTCCGTCGAATCCATTCGCGGACATGACCGGAGAACGTCGTACATCCACACTGGCGGTTGTTATTTTCTCGGCGTTTATCGGTGTGGCGGTGCTCGGATTGGATCGCAAAAAACCACAGCAGGCGGAAACATTCCGAGGCATGGTCAATGCGGTATATGCGGTGGTTATGCGAATTGTAACACTGGTGCTCAGGCTGACGCCTTACGGAATTTTGGCACTGATTACAAAGGTAACGGCCACCACGAATGCGGATGAGATTCTGAAGCTGATCAAATTCGTGATTGCATCCTATGTTGCGTTGCTCGTCATGTTCATCATTCATCTGATTATCATTGCGCTCTCTGGGTTCAACCCACTTACGTATCTGAAAAAGGTTCTACCTACGCTGGTATTTGCCTTTACCTCCCGTTCTAGTGCGGCAGCAATTCCGCTTAACGTGGAGACGCAGACGAAGAAACTGGGTGTATCCGACGGGATTGCGAATCTGTCAGCAAGCTTTGGGGCCACGATTGGTCAAAACGGCTGCGCCGGGATCTATCCGGCCATGCTGGCGGTGATGATTGCTCCAACGGTCGGAATCGATCCGCTGAGCTGGGACTTCATTATTACCCTGATCCTGGTTGTCATGATCAGTTCATTCGGTGTAGCTGGTGTAGGCGGCGGGGCAACCTTCGCTTCCCTGATCGTGTTGTCCACGATGAACTTGCCGGTAGCTCTGGCAGGATTGTTGATCTCGGTTGAACCGTTGATCGATATGGGTCGTACAGCATTGAACGTGAACGGGTCTATGACTTCAGGACTTGTGACCAGCAAAATTCTGAAAGAAAACGATCATGATACATTTAATGATCAAAGTCGTGATCTGGATTCAGCCGTTCAGGCGTAATTCAGATTCATAATAGGCGGATGGCAGTTACTGCCACAAGCCATGCAAGAGCTGCCGTTCTTCGGGTTAATCCGGAGGGCGGCTTTTTGCTTTTAGCATCCGTTGGGCATACGGTAAATATCATCTGAAGCCAGTTGGAGTTATTTAGTGCTGTTCAAGCTTGGGGAAATGTGATAGAGTATTCATGTTTTGGCCCAGAGTCAAACCGCGGTTCGTAACCATCCCGCGTAATCAAAACTAGGAAGGCAGTGTATTTATATTGTTTAATTTAGGATGGGGAGCGCTTTTCGTTCTCGTAACGTACGGCTTTTTTCTTTTGTGTTACCGCTTGTTCGGTAAAAAGGGTCTTTATGCCTGGATTGGTGTGGCAACAGTCATTGCCAATATACAGGTGACCAAAACGATAGATATTATGGGTATCGTTCTGACGCTGGGCAATACGATGTATGTCAGCATGTACTTGACCAGTGATTTGCTCAATGAGAAATATGGACCAGGTGAGGCACGTAAAGCCGTATGGTTCGGGTTCTTCACTTTGATTATGACGACAGTGCTGATGCAGATGGTATTGTTCTTTGAGCCAGCATCGACGGACTTTGCACAGGAGTCGATGGAAAAATTGTTTGGTATGCTGCCACGTCTGGCACTCGGTAGTCTGACAGCCTATTTCATCAGTCAGTTCCTGGACGTGCGACTATACACTTGGCTGCGTAAGGTGGCGCCAGGGCGTAATCAGTTGTGGATACGAACCAACGGTAGCTCGATCATCAGTTCGTTCGCGGATACACTGGTATTTTGCACGATTGCGTTTGCTTTCATCTATCCATGGGACGTTTGGCTTGAAATTTTCTTGACCACATATGTGATCAAATTTGTATTGACCGCGGTAGGAACGCCGTTTCTATATGCTGCACGAAGCTTTAAATTCAAGGATGAAGCCTAGATTCGTAGTTAAGTTCTTCTGCAAAATGCTGAATCCAAACACAAAAGTCCCGCAAAGCCATGCATTCATGGTTTCACGGGACTTTTGCTTATGACCAAAAAGGATTAGTCCGTCAGGATTTGCAGCTCTTTCGGATATGTCGTCAGAACTTCTACACCCGTTTCCGTCACAATTACATCATCCTCGATACGTACACCGCCTGCTCCGGTTACATAAATCCCCGGCTCAATCGTAAATACCGTACCTTCCTCCAGAATGTCCATGTTCTGACCATGCAGTGAAGGATACTCATGCACGTCAATGCCCATTCCATGTCCAACTCTGTGCAGGAAACGTTCGCCGTATCCGGCTTCTTCCGTAACCTGGCGTGCTGCACGGTCAATATCCGCACAGGTGACACCTGGCTTAACTGCACGAATGGCAGCTTCGTTTGCTGCGAGCACAGTGTTATAGATGGTTTTAAGTTCAGGTGAAATGTCACCAAAGGCAAATGTGCGCGTAATATCTGATGCATACCCACCAGCGTAGACACCCATATCGAACATCAGCAGATCGCCATGCTGCAATTTCCGTTCACCTGGTGTGCCGTGTGGCAAGCCTGTTTTGGGGCCAGTGAGCACCATCGTATCGAAGGAAGGGCCGTCTGCACCCAGTTTCTTCATCTGGTATTCCATTTCGGCAACCAGTTCGATTTCGGTTACGCCTGTACGAACGTGAGACAGTCCTTGGCGAAGCGTCTCTTCGATCAGATGAATGGCGTGGCGAATGCGAGCAACTTCATCCGGTGTTTTTTTCACACGCAAGGTGCGAAGCAGAGGACCGACATCTTCAAAGTTGGCAGCGCCCAGCGCGGCGGTCAACTGTTCATAACGTGCGACAGTCACGTATTCTTTTTCGAGACCTACACGGCCCAGGCGTCCTTGATAACGCTCAAATAAAGCGTAAGGATTGTCCGTATCTGAATGCGTGGCAATGTTCGAGACCGAAGAAGCGGCTGCTGCAGCTTCCTCGTCAAGTGCAGGCACGATCAACAGCGGATCTTCGCCGCGTGCAAGAACAAGCCCGAGGAAACGCTCATGCGGATTACTCGCAAAACCTGTTAAATAGTAAATATGCTTCGGATCTGTAATCAGCATGGCGTCCAATCCTTGCGTAGACAGACCAGCTTCCAGCCGGGATAAAGGAGTTTGATTCATAATTTATATGTCCACCTTTCATTCGTTCTATCTTTCTATTATAGAAGAATGTCGGGGAAATCCAAATGGAGGAAGGAATGATGACCGAAAATTAGCTTTAACTACCCGTTTGAGTGGCAGGTAGGGAGGGTAATACAGGGCGAAACCGCGTAGGGTTGCTAATTTGCTTACTCAATAACTTACCTATTTACTTACTTTGAAAATGGACAATCCTTGAAACTAGGATTACACGATATAACAAAATTAGAAGGGAGATGTATTCATGAATAATCGACTAAGCGTTCCGTTATATGCTTCTTTACTCAGTATGGCTTTGCTAACTGCTTGTGCTTCGGGTGAGCCAACGACAGAATCGCAGCAGACGTCACAAGGACAGGGTACAGGTCAGGGGCAGACAGCGGAAGGTGGTAATAACGGTGCGAGTGGTGGGGAAGAGGAAACAGACGAAAATACTGTAATCCCTTACGAGGCTTCCGTGCTGGTCGACGGACTCAATGTACCTTGGGAGTTGGTAAGCGTGCCTGATGGACGGATGTTTGTAACAGAGCGACCAGGTACCATTCAGGTCATCGAGAACGGAGAGCTGGCATCTGAACCTCTGATTGAATTTACTGCTCCATTTAATGAAGAAGGGGAAGGTGGCTTGCTTGGACTTGCTGCTGATCCGGACTTTGATGATAACGGTTATCTGTATGCATACCATTCCTATCTGGAAGGTGGTGGTGACATTGCCAATCGGGTATTGCGCTTGAAGGTAAGTGACGGGAAGGCGACTATAGACAAGGAGCTGCTCAGTGACATTCCTGGTGGGGTGAATCACAATGGAGGACGGATCAAGATTGGCCCGGACAATCTGCTCTATATTACGACAGGTGAACGCTATGAGCCGGAGTTGTCCCAAAACGAAGATAGCTTGGGTGGCAAAATATTGCGGATTGGTCTTTACGGATCGATCCCAGAAGATAACCCTTGGCCAAATTCACCCGTGTACAGCATGGGGCATCGGAACGCACAGGGCCTGGCTTGGAACCCGAACAATGGCTATCTGTACGCTACAGAGCATGGTCAGCGTAATTTTGATGAAATTAACCGGATTGAAGCAGGTGAGAATTATGGCTGGCCAGAGGTAGAGGGAGACGATGATAATAATGGCACATATCAGGCTCCGCTTGCCCATAGTGGAGATGAAACATGGGCTCCATCAGGTGTAGCCTTTATAGAGGAAGGTCCGTGGGCCGGATCACTGCTTGCTGCCAATCTGCGGGGTGAACAACTGCTTAAAATTACTCTGTCCGAAGATGGTACACAAGTAACGCAGGTAGAGCCGATTTTTAAAGACGAGTGGGGACGTATTCGCAATGTGACTGCCGGAGAAGACGGGAAGTTATACGTGCTCACGAACAACCGGGATGGCAGGGGATCGCCACGCGATGGAGATGACCAACTGATCGTTCTGACGCCGAAACCGTAACATTTACAATAGAAAAGGGGTTGTCCCGCCATGTTCATGACGTATGGGACAGCCCCTTCGCTTCATTATTTACGTAAATATAGCTTAGGTTGCAGGGACCAATTAGTCCGCACTTTCCGCGAGTTCGGCAATGCGCCGACTCGGCTCATCGGTGTACTCGCCACCATGGTAACAAAGTACCTTCTCCAGCTTCAGGCCAAGTAATCTTTTCAAGCTGCGCAGTGCTTCAGGCATGTCCGGTGTTGCGGGTGGAGAAGGACCCACCAATTCATCATCGACCACACGTAATTCATCGGCAGCGAGCAGGAATTGTTGCTCCCGGAAGTAGAGGCAGATATGTCCTGGGGTGTGTCCTGGTGTATGAATGACCTGGATGCCGCCTTGTAGAGGAAGTATGTCACCATCTTCTAGCACTTTGGATATTTTGAACTCAGTCCGTTGTGAGATCAATTGTTCCGCCAGCTCCGCTATAGGTTCAGGTAGCAACGCTTTGCGTTCTGGCGTGAACTTGATCATGGGCTCTTTGCCCGTGATATACGGAATTTCATCGCTATGCGCCCAGATTTCCACTTCGGGAACAGCATTCACCAGGGCACCAAGATTACCAATGTGGTCAATATCGGAATGTGTTACAATAATGCGCTTGATATCAGATAGCTGAACGCCTTCATGCTCCAGTGCGGACTGAAGTTCGGCGAATTGGCCAATCATGCCTGTATCCACAAGCGTAATACCATCTTCATCGCGCAACATAACAGGATAGATCGGGTTTTTACCCGCAGGTGTGACAATATGAAGATTTAGAACCGTAATATCCATGGGTTGATTGTTCATATTTGTTTCCGGATCGAATCCGGGGCACCTCCTTTGTCGTGTAGGATCATTTTGAATCATGCATTCGTCAGTTCTCTGACTGATTATATTTCAAGTGTTTTCTATACTTCTTCACCGTATCCAGGATGAATTCAAACTCTTGCTTTGCATCGTGATTTTCTCTAATAATGGAAGCATAAGAGAAGTTGGAGTGAATAAGTTTATTTCTCAGTTGAAACACTTTGGCTATTTCTTCTTCAAATTTCTCTTCTCCCGATTTCAGGGAAAGATGCTGATTTTTCAATTCAGCCTGAAGGATCTCGATATTGGATAATGAGCGGTATGCAGGAGTTTTCATCAACTGGATCGAATTAAATTTTTTTTGATACGTTTGCTGGTATAGTTGATTTAGCAGGTCTTCAATAATCGTGCATAATTCAATCGTCCATGAACTATATTTTCGCTCTTTCCGTTTTTGGGTAAGCTCACCAATCTCTTCATCGTTCCACAGTTTATCTTTTTCATACAGGGATGAGTCTATCTTTTGCTGGAGATTTTGAACTTCCTGTTCGATGAGTGCAATCTCAAGTTTCGCTTCTTTTTTCAGTTTCTTGAAGTCTTCTTTGGTTAGCATACGTATCCTCCCTATAAGACCAATATGTGTTCTTTCAATTATCTCATATTGACGTCAGTAGTGCTAAAAAAACAAGAAGACGAGAGTTCCAAATATGAAGAACCTCTGGTTCAGAAGGGAAGTACCTGATGTCCATTCCAACAGCCATTGTTACGGGAGCCAATTCAGGCATGGGTCTGGCAACCACCATTGAACTTGCAAGGCAAGGGTATCACGTGATTATGGCGTGCCGCAGCGAGAAGCGCGGACAGCAGGCACTGGAGGAGGCTCTGCGTCAGTCTGGCTCTACTGCGATTGAATTGATGCTGTGTGACCTGGGGTCACTGGAAAGCATCCGTCATTTTGCCCAGTCCTTCCGTGAGCGTTACGACACACTTGACGTTCTCGTTAATAATGCGGGTGTCGTCATGTTGAAGCGCCAAGAAACCTCCGATGGTTTCGAGCAAGCTATAGGTATTAACCATCTTGGACATTTCCTGCTTACCTTACTCCTGATCGAACCGTTGAAGTCTGCGAAGCAGGGGCGTATAGTGAATGTTTCGTCTGGTGCCTACAAAGCCGGCAAAATACATTTCGAAGATCCCCATCTGCATAAAGGCTTCAATCCAATCAAAAGTTACGCTCAATCCAAGCTGGCTAACGTGTTGTTCACCCGTGTTCTGGCCCGCAAATTGGCGGAAACCCGGATCACGGTCAACTGCCTTCATCCCGGTGCGGTTGGTACAAGTATTGGCGTAGACCGCAATACTGGGTTTGGCACACGCATTATGGCTTTGGTGGGCAAGCTGCCGTTTTTCCTTTCACCTGAAGAAGGGGCACAAACGGCCATCTATCTCGCCACAAGCCCTGAAGTCGCCGGCGTAACCGGGCGTTACTTCTATCAACAAAAGGACCAGGAATTGAAAGCCCATGCGCTGGATGTCGCAGCTGCTGAGCGTTTCTGGACATGGAGCGAAGAGCAAGTCGGACTTAGACCAGAAGAAAAGTTGTAATTGTTGGCCGCTCGAAGCAAAAGGGGAAACATTCTTGGAACAGAATTAGAGGCAACCGTTTTCCATAATAACGGCTGCCTCTAACGTTAAGTTTCAGCCCATTCCTGATTAAGCGCTTAGGCTTTGGCCTTCACAGCTTGCTGAATCAGCTCAATAAATGCTTCAATGCGCTGAATGCCTTGATCGCCCTGACCGTATGCACGGACAGAGGCGGATGAGGCATTTTTCTCATTTTCCCCCAGTACAAGCGAGTAAGGCACTTTCTCCATCTGAGCTTCACGGATTTTGTAGCCTAGCTTCTCACTGCGCAAGTCTGTTTCTACTCGAATACCGGCAGCCCGCAGCTGGCTCTGAACTTGAAGCGCATAATCTGCGTAATGATCTGACACTGGCAGCAGCTTCACTTGCACGGGCGCGAGCCAGAGCGGAAACGCACCTGCATAATGTTCAGTCAGGATGCCGATGAACCGATCAATTGAACCATAGATGGCACGGTGGATCACGACAGGACGGTGTTTCAGGCTATCCTCGCCAATATAAGTGAGATCGAATTTCTCGGGCATTTGGAAATCGAGTTGAATTGTTCCGCACTGCCAGCTGCGCTTCAGTGCATCGAGAATGTGGAAGTCAATTTTCGGACCGTAAAAGGCACCATCACCCTCGTTAATGCGGTATTTCACACCGCGCCGATCAAGTACATTCTGCAATGCGCTTTCTGCTTGATCCCACAGCTCTTCCGATCCCATGGAATCTTCCGGACGAGTGGACAACTCAATGTTGTACTCAAATCCAAAGATGTCGTACATACGTCCGATCAATGAAATCGCCTGGTTAATCTCTTCCTCGATCTGCTCTGGCATCACATAGAGATGGGCATCATCCTGACAGAAAGTCCGCACCCGCATCATGCCGTTCAGAGCGCCTGAGAATTCGTGGCGGTGGACCTGACCGAATTCCATCATACGAATAGGCAGCTCACGATAGGAATGGAGTGTATTTTTGAAAATCAGCATGTGTCCCGGGCAGTTCATAGGTTTCAGGGCAAAAGTCGCATCGTCCACTTCCGAGAAATACATATTGTCCTTGTAATGTTCCCAGTGCCCCGATTGCTCCCACAGACGGTTGTTCATCATGAGGGGAGTACGAACTTCCTGGTAGCCTTCCTGCAGCTGCAATTCACGGGAGAATTGCTCCAGTTCTGTACGAACAGTCATGCCTTTGGGCAGATAGAACGGCATACCGGGTGCTTCTTCGGAGAACATGAACAGTTCAAGCTCTTTGCCTAGTTTACGGTGATCCCGTTTCTTCGCTTCTTCCAGCATGTGCAGATGTTCATCCAATTGGGCTTTGCTCGGGAAAGCAGTGCCGTAGATGCGTTGCAGCATTTTATTATCGGAGTTGCCGCGCCAGTATGCACCAGCCACATTCAGCAGTTTGAATGCTTTGATTCGACCAGTGGACGGGAGATGTGGGCCGCGACAGAGATCGAAGAACTCTCCTTGGTCATAAATGGAAAGCTCAGCGTCCTCCGGTAAATCCTGAATAAGTTCAAGCTTATACGGGTCCTGAATCTCTCCAAAGATGCGAAGTGCTTCCTCCCGGCTAACTACCCGGCGGCTAATCTTTTCATTTTCTTTTATGATTTTGTTCATTTCTTGCTCAATGGCAGCCAAATCACTGATCGATAGAGCATGCTCCAGATCGACATCGTAATAGAATCCATCTTCAATGACAGGTCCGATGCCCAGCTTCACTTGTTCCGCACCGTAGATGCGTTTGAGAGCCTGCGCGAGTATATGAGCTGTGCTGTGTCGGTAACGATACAGACCTTCCGCGCTGTCCAAAGTAACGATGACGAGTTCGCAATCTTGCTCAAGCTCCCAGTCGAGATCGACATTCTTACCATTTACGATTCCGCCGATGGCTTGTTTGCCCAGACTTGTGCTGATGGATGAGGCGACCGCTCCTACAGTGATGCCTGCGTTGTAAGAACGTACAGCTCCGCCTTGCAGGCGAATTTCAATCGGATGCCCGGGTTGCTGTTGATCATTCTTCGGTTGGTTGCTGGATTGGCTGTTTTTATTCGGATTACTCATGTGAACCACTCTCCAATATTCAAATTTGAAGCGCAAAAAACACCCGTCCCGGAAAAGGGACGAGTGCGCTCAGCTCGTGGTTCCACCCTAATTTGGTTATGAATGCTCCTGAACACGACCAGCCGCCGCAAGCAAGAACATCATAACCCTCATTGGAATCCGTTATCGGGGATCAGGCGGTGAACTCTACTGACAGCTTTGTCGGGAATTCATGAAGAAGACCGAAAAGCTGAAGTTCGAGGTCACGGCTGCAGAGGGGTAATTCCGGTCCGTTCGCTGAAGAAGGTTTCACCAATCCCTTCTCTCTCTGGGCAGCACGCAAACGGAATCTTGTCTCTGGTCATCGCCAAATATGCAAAATCGATATCCATTGAATTGATCTTAATATCGTTGAAGTCCATATCAATATATTGGAACAGGTGTTATTGAGTGTCGATTATATAGACTGAAAATGAAAAGGTCAAGCGGAATGTTTTTCACCCATGTTCTGATTGTCCATCCCATATTAATCGAATGACAGTACCTTCACCAGAAGTCGATTGCACTTCAATACGACCCTTCATCGCTTCAATTAACCCTTTTGTTACCGCCATGCCAAGGCCTGATCCGACATCGGACGTGCCTGTATCCGTCCCTCGGTAATATCGTTCAAACAGCCTCCAGACCAGTTCCGGGTCCATTCCTTGACCGTCATCGGCAAAATGAACACTGAACTCACCTGTCTGCTTACCCGGATGCACACTAACGGTCAGAGTTGACTCCGCTGGATTATGCAGAAGGGCATTAGCGGTCAGATTATCCACAATGCGTTCAAACGAAGGAATATGCACATGGCCGTATACCGGAACTTTCGCAGGCCGGAAAACAATACGTCCCTCGCCATATACCGGGTTGCGTTCTGCACGCTGGACGAGATCATGAAGTAGCGTATTTACGTCAGTTTCTTCCACAGGTGGCTGGTATCCACCGCTTCGCAATCGGTACGTCATGGCAAGGTCATTCACAAGTCGGTCCATATACATGGATTTATCCAGCATAATGCCCGCAAATTCTCTTACTTCTTCCGCGGACCAGCTATATTTCTGTGCTTCAAGCATATGGGCGTATCCCTGGATGGAGGATAGCGGTGTCTTGAGATCATGCGTTATTCCGGCGATCCATTCCTCACGCAGAGCTTCGGTCTGTTTACGAAGCTCTTCATCTTGTTTCAATGTTGCGGATAATGCCTGCATGGAGCGAAGCACTTCGGCATACACGTGGTATTTCCGTTTCCATTTGCCATTTCGTCGCTGACTGCGAGGTATGCCGCCAATGCCTTTGGGTTCTTCATAATGTCCTTGTTCTAGTCGTTGGAGCCATTGGAGCATATGCAGCATGGGGGAACCGAAACGATTGGCGTACCATAGGGCCAGCAGAATTAGCAAAATGACAACGGATAGGATCAGCACGATGAGCACTGGGGTCAAAATGAAATTATAGGGATTTTCTTCCCCTGTAGCAGTTGGATCGACAGGTATACTGAGCATCCAGGTCGTGCCATTCTGTTCATCGTAAAAGGTTGCGATCGATATTCCATATCGATTGGGATAACGAATACGCAAAGCCAGTTCCTGTATGTTGTAACTGCTGGGAACGCCCATGGCAGGTTTATTATAAGAGACCAGCTCTTGACCGTAGGCATCCAAAATTTGCAGATAGGCACCTTTGGAACGGATGGCATCCTCTTGTTTGGGGAGAAGTATAAGCTCTCCATTGGTGTAATGACTGTCCTCACGGGCTTGATCGAGTAAGGATTTGGTCTGATTGCGTTCGCCGTACAGCAAGGTGAACATCTCGCCGTTTTTCTCCCGAATCAGCATGACGATCTGGTATGGGAACGGCTTCTTGGCCTCCCAGTAAGCGATCAGCTCTCCAGGCTTGTATTGCTTCGGAACGTCATCCGGTGTATTAAAATCATCAATGACGTAGCCTTTTTCATCCACAACTTGAAGCCATCCCTGATTTTTCTCGACCTGCTTCAGCAGCCTGGGATCATAGCGGACCGTCCCATCGGGCATGATTTCTGCGGTATTAATCAGTTGGTCAAGACCACTGGTAGCGAAGTCGTCCACCAGGCTTACTTCATTTACCTTTTGAACAACCCAATAGGTGGCTGCCGAACCCAACAGGATGATGAGAACGACTGCGCCAGCAAGCATACCGATAAATCGGGTCATTAATCTGCGACGAATACTCATGCGCGTGACACTTGGTTAGGCTGAATGAGTTTGTACCCCAGCCCCCGGACGTTGACGAGAAACGTAGGGTTAGAGGGATCAGCCTCAATCCGCTCACGAATACGGTGAATATGAACCATAACGGTGTTGTCATCGCTGATGGATTCCGAACCCCATACACGCTCATACAATTCCGATTTGGTGAAAATACGATTTGGATGCTTGCAGAAAAAGAGCAGCAGCTGGTAGACAAGAGCCGGACAGGTTACAGGCTGTCCTTCAACCTGAAGTTCACCGGCGTGTTCAAATACTTGAAAACGACCAAAATCATATACCCCTTCCTGCACGGCAGGAGATGACGAAGTTACGTCAGAAGAGGGTGGAGACGCCGTTGTAGTCGCCGCCATTTTGGTAGGTAAATAACGTTTCAGCAGTGATTTGATCCGGGCGACCACTTCCAGTGGATTAAATGGTTTAACGACATAATCATCGCCGCCAACGGCGAATCCGGTTAACTTGTCATAATCCGTTGTTTTGGCGGTCAGAAAAAGAATCGGTGCATCGGTCACCTGCCGCAGAAAGGGACAGATCTCCAGTCCGCTTTTGCCAGGCAGCATGATGTCCAGCACAATGCAGTGATAGGTTTTATTTTCGCAGGCGGTAATCGCCTCTTCTCCAGTGGTAACGGTGTCGATGTCTACAAATTGCTCTTTGAGCAGGACGGTTTTGAGCATATGTAAAATGGCTTGTTCATCATCAACTAGCAGTATGGAGACGTGATCCATGATGTGAAATGACCTCCTAGGGCTTCCTGTTTGTTTATTGCTAATCATACCATCCGAAAGGGCTATGTAGTGTGTGAGCTATCTTAACGGAATCTTAATTATGAAGCCATAGAAGACGCTACAGTTTAACTACATGTAAGGATGGGTTAGACGAAGGATAAGATTCATTCTGTACACTTAACAGGAAAGTATAACGAACACAGAAGGGATGTAGAGAATGGACAGTTTAAAAGAAGGATCTAAAATTCGTGCGAATCACTTAAATGGCGGGGGAAGTCTTCCGAAATCAGGATATGCTGCACATGAGAAGTTACAGAGCAAAAAGAGCTGGAAGTTGCTTGCCATTGCCCTTGGAGCCTGCGTGATGTTGTCTGCCTGCGGTAACAGTAACTCGATTACATCCGAGCAGGCGGAGCAGCAGTCCAAGGAACGGACGACAAATGCCAATGAAGCGAGTGAGAGTACCCATCAGGCAGAGAATTCAGGTACAGAGGTGAGCGCCATCATTACACCCGACAATTTCATCGATACGTTAATGAACGGTTCCAAGGATGCCATCTACAGTCAGATGAGTCCCGAGTTGAAGGAAGCACTAACGCTTGAACAGTTTAAATCGTCTGCGGATCAATTCCTTGAGGGCGTAACTTCCTTTGATCTAGTGGTGAATGCCAAAGTGAATCATTTAACTGAGCTCGCCTGGAAGGATCAAACAGGAGACAAAGGAATTCAAGCTTATTTTACCGAAGCAAATCAGATTGAAGGGCTGTTAATCCAACCACTGGAACCCCATGAAGATACGGATCAAACATTCACCAAAACAGAATTTCAATTCCCAATGAAGGGTGAATGGTATGTGTTCTGGGGAGGCAATGATGTGATGTCAAACTATCATTACGAGCATGAAACACAGCGCTATGCGCTAGATATCATTCGCACCAAAGCAGCTTTCAGTTACAACGGAGATGCAAAGGTGAACGAAAACTACTACGCTTTTGGTGAGCCGCTCTATGCAGCTGCGGACGGAACCGTAGTCGATATCAAGAATGATATTCCAGATAATATACCAGGTGTTATGAACCCGGAAGAACCAGCGGGTAATAATGTGGTCATTGACCATGGAAACGGAGAATACAGCATCACCGGGCACATTAAGGAAGGCAGTGTGGCCGTCAAAAAAGGGGATAAAGTCAAGCAGGGAGACCTCATTGGAGAGCTGGGTAACTCAGGTAATTCCAGTGAAGCTCATCTGCACTTCCAGGTATCGGACGGCCCGGATCTATTCACTTCCCGTTCTGTTAACATTCGTTGGGCGGATCAGAGCCAGCAGTTAACCCGGGGGAACACGATTCAAGGGTTGTCTGAGTAAATATGGATTTAAGCTGAATGTTGGGGGATGACGTCGACTTCATTCCTCCGTTATAATACCGTCATAAGATAGAATCGATCTGGATGATGGAGGAGTAGACATGAAGCTGGATAGTGTACAGATTGAGTATGCGAGTCGTGAGGACTTACCAAGGATTGTGGAGATCTATAATTCTACGATTGAGAGCCGAATGGTGACGGCGGATTTGGAGCCGGTGACCGTCGAGCAACGTATTCCGTGGTTTGAGGAGCATTCTTCCGATCATCGCCCACTCTGGGTGATGAGACTTGAGGGACAGGTTGTAGCCTGGGCTAGCCTGGGTTCATTTTATGGAAGACCTGCGTACAATGGGACGGTGGAAGTCAGTGTGTATGTGGATCAGCAGTGCCGGGGAATTGGGGCTGGCGGACGTTTGCTGAACACCATTTTTGACGCTTGTCCTGCGCTTGGAATCAAGACGATTCTGGGATTTGTGTTTGGACATAATGAACCGAGTCTGGGGTTATTACGCAAGCATGGCTTTGAACAGTGGGGCTATTACCCTGAAGTGGCTGTGCTGGATGGCGTCAACCGGGATTTGGCGATTTTGGGCAAAAAAATATAGCATGTATCAAAATAAATGAAACCTCCAGATCCACAATGCGTGGATTGGAGGTTATTTTTGCTTACATCGAGTAAATAGGGGATGACTTAGGTGTGCGACACGCCAAGCCTTTGTTTAATATCCTGAATCTGTGCCAGATGACGCTCTTCATGATAGCTTGCAAAATCGACCCATTGAGCCAGATCCATCTCACCGAAAACCGGGTGAAGAAAGGACTTGCTTCGCAGCAGTTCAGACTCATGATCTTGTGCAACGTGCATCAATGCTTGATGTGAGTCTTCCAGGTCATGTCGTACATTCGCCAGCGTTTCTGGTTCCGCAGGAGGCTGGAGATGAGACGGGGCGCTGACAGAGTGGCTGCGATCCAGTGTAAGCTCATATGGTTTTTTGTCCACAGCAACGGTCTGTTCTTTCTTTAGAGCGGCGTGGGCTTGCTTCACAATGATGTTTTCCATCAAATTCAGGTGACGGAGAACTTGCATAATACTCCAGTGAGTAGGTGTGGGTTGGAGGTTCAATTGCTCTTCATTGAGTCCAGAGACGGCTTCCCAAATTTGGCTCCGAATGTCGTCATTACGAGTGAACATCGTGCGATCCTCTCCTTTAAATGAGTTCTATGATGTCAGCTTGTGTAAGTGCAGTGCCTAAAATGTGGATGCTTAATATACATCATAGAGGATCTGAAAGTTGAATGCGAAGATGTGTTTAAATACCCTTGTTAGATGATGTTATGTGCATGAGAATAAAGCGGTTTTTATAAACGGGTTATATCAAATCATGCCATCGCCAAAAAAAGAATTGACGCTAAGTAGTGCGGGACTCTATAATCGATAACAAGTAACTTGATATGTAAGGAGTCCTGACATGGTATGTTAGTAATTGATGAGGTGTATCACCATACAGCATTGCAAATATCATCGTCCGATTTATTGTACCTTATCCAACAGCTCAAGGTCAAAAAAGAAAATGAGATCGAAACGCTTAAACATAAAATTGAACAATTCGAACAAAAAAAACGTGCGGAAGAAGTGGCTTATCAATCCTTGTCGACTGTACGCAAATGGTTCGCAGGCCGCCCTGCATCCCATCACCAGGCGGTGGAATATATGGTCCAGGTGAAGGAACGTTTTCGCAAAATGGAACAAATCCGGCGGCGGATACGAGAACTGGACCGCATTGCTGAACGAATCAAGCATCCGGACAGCATCGAACGGGATGAAATCGAGCTTACGCCCGAAACGATCCGGGAGATTAGACAGCTTAGGGAAACGGAGGATGTATAAGCATGACTTTGGAGACGTTAAGCTCCGGGATGGATACGGTCTGGGTCGTACTGAGTGCAGCCATGATTTTGTTGATGGAGGGCGGATTCGCGCTCCTGGAGGCTGGCTTTGTACGTTATAAAAATAGCGTAAATATTATTATGAAGGTTTTCGCTGACATTACGATTGGAACGTTGCTTTTCTATGCCATCGGATTTGGCTTGATGTATGGCTCTGATGCCGGAGGTTTTGTAGGCATAACCGGATTTTTCCTCAATGGAGACTTGTCTCACCTGGATGTACCCGTTTCATTGGAAACATTCTGGCTGTTCCAGGCCGCGTTCACCATTGCCGTCATTTCCATCGTATCGGGTGCTGTAGCTGAACGGATTAACTTTCGTGCCTATCTGCTGTACATCATATTGATGACGGCAATCATTTATCCGATTGGTGGACACTGGGCATGGGGCGGCGGTTGGCTCGGCAAGCTGGGGATGCAGGATTTTGCCGGTTCCGCAGTTATTCACGCGTTGGGCGGGTTCTCTGCACTGGCCGCCGCGATTATTATTGGGCCGCGTAAAGGCAAATACACACCGCTTGGCGTGAGTGCCATTGCGCTTCCGAGCAATCTGCCGCTGGCATCTGTAGGTGCATTTCTGCTGTGGTTCGGCTGGTTTGGCTTCAATGCAGGAAGTACGCTCAGTGCGACTGATGTAAGGATCGGTCACATTGCCATCGTTACGATGTTATCTGCTGCTTCGGGCGGTGCGGCTACACTGCTTTACACCTTGTTCCGATTCAATCGTTCAGACGCACCATCGGTCATTAATGGCTCGCTGGCCGGTCTGGTCGGTATTACGGCGGGGTGTGCTTTTGTCAGTGATGTAGCTGCGATATTCATCGGGGCGGTATCTGGATTACTCATGATGGCTGCAACGAATTGGCTGGACCGCAGGCAGATTGATGACCCGGTGGGTGCGTTCCCTGTTCATGCTGTATCCGGGATGTGGGGAACGATTGCCGTGGGTTTGTTTGCAACCGATGGTGGCTTGTTCATGGGAGGTGGCTGGAGGCTGCTGGGTGTTCAGGCGCTCGGCCTAACGGCTTTGGTCGTCTGGGGATTTGTCATGACCTGGATTGGTCTGAAACTGATTGGCAAGATCGTTCCTGTCCGTTCCACGGAAGAAGAGGAAGATTTGGGTCTGGATATTAGTTATCATGGTGTAATGGCTGCACACCAGTCCCATGAATTTTTAGATGGCGAGGAGCATATTCGTGCTTTCCAGAATGATTCACCGAATCGGGATCGTTAAGAATGAACCGACTGGATAATAAGGAAGCAGACTGACACCGGATGTCAGTCTCTTTTTTTGCAAGAAGCAGGGAAAGAAGACTCAGCGGAAGAATATACAGGTGTGAACCTGAATATGTCTCACCATAGATGTATTGTCAGAAGGGGAGGATCTGTATGATTAAACCTGAACAATGTGAACGTCTGACCAGAAAAGCCCGGAAAACTCTTGAGGAGTATGGATTGGGTAATGCTGCCGATCTGCTGTTATCTTCAAGCCGTTGGGGAATTCGCCTTGATGTATCGACAATCGATGAGTATCGCAGAACAGGAAATTCACGTGTAGGTGGAAATCCGGATCTGCCGAGCAACATGAAATGGCCTTTGACACAGGACGGGGTGCCCATGACGTTCCTGGCCCAGTTGAATCTCGTGGATTTGACGCCATATACGCCTAATGATGGGCGCGGGAGTTTGCCCGAACGGGGCATGTTATACTTCTTCATTGGTGTGGATGAACCGGCTTATCATATTGAGCATCGTGTGATTTACGAGCCGGACGCTCATAACCTGATAAGGCGAGAGCCTGATGGCGAAACCGCGCTGGGTAAGGACGATTTTGTAGCACATTCGGTAACAGTGCTGCCTAATCTCGAGTTTCCTACATATGCATACATTGATTCTCTGGCTCTGAATGCAATCGCCGCCCCGCTGTCTGGTGGAACGGTAGCTGTCGAAGGGGAGGAAGGTCTATATGACCGATACCTGGAATTTGAGTCCAGCTGGAATCATCCGAGTACGCAGAACTGGGGTGGCATGTTTGGATACCCTGACGGTCAGCATCCGGATGCCGAACACCAGGCGCTGTTACAGATCGTACTTGGTGAAGAGTATACTTATGACGAGCAGGCGTGTGAGAGGAAGCTGACTGAACATTATGGCGGGGATGAGAAACGGACACAACAAGAGCTTGCGGATACCTTGCTTCTATTAAAAATTGATACGCATGACGCTATCGGTTTTCAATGGTGGGATTGTGGGGAATTGCAATTTTTCATTCGTAAGGCTGACTTGTTCGCAGGACGATTCGATCAAACGTATTGTTCGTTATATTCAAGTTGAGTTCATGTTTGTTATCATCGGAGCAACAAAATGTCCCAAATTCCGTCTATATGGGGGAGGAGGGACTTTTTTTTGTTCATTATTGTTGGTTTTCGATCAAAGCTGGTTTATATATAAAGGGGGAATTTATGGTTGATTAGCGATCATACGTTCTATATAATGGGATAAAAAGGGAGTGTTTCTGTTGATTCAGTCTGCATTTAAACATATTGATGTGGCAGTGACATCATTAATCCATTTATGTGACCAACTGTCGGAGCAAGACTTGGCTTTGACTCCGATTGAGGGCAAACGGCCGGTCGGAGAATTGCTTTCTCATCTATCCGTCATTTGTCGTGCAGATGTACATATTTCGGAGGGAGCTTCCGAAGAAGAAATGGCTTTGTTTTACGAGGAAAATCAGCCGAATTCACTGAGTGAGATCAAAGAAGCGCTGATTGCGAATCAGATGTACCTCTATCATCGATATAGACAGTTTAATACAGAGGAATTATTACAGGTGACTGACTCCTATTGGGGAGCTTCGTACAGTCGTCTGGAGTGGCTGCTTGAGATCATGGGACATGTGTATCACCACAGGGGTCAACTGCATACGATGCTGACACTGACTGGAATAGAGCCCAAAGTAGCGTTGTTTGAATAGATAGATCCAGGTCCATAATTTGAGGTTCTGCCTAATTATAGAGCAAGATTTAATAGAATACATAGAGCATGTTATCCGCAACAAGCAACGGTTAAGCAAGGATTAGATCGACGATACTATATGTTAATAATAGAGATTGCGAAATGGAAGAAAACAATACTACTGATGAGAGAGAGGAACCTATTCAGAAGCTGCATCGGGTTTCCATAATCGTTTCCATTATGGAGGGTACTCAGTTTACCGGAAATCCAACGTTTTTGCTTCTTTCCGAGGGCGATGATTTTCGCAGATTCATTTCCTAGTGGTATACTTTGAACAAGCAATGATTCATGGAATGGAAAGGAATAATGCCGTGGCACAGCCAGCAACCATTCTGCTTGTGGATGATGAGCAGGATATTATTAAACTGATGGAGATTTATTTTGGCAATGAAGGATACCGGGTTCTGACAGCCAGTGATGGGATCGAGGCGCTTGAGCAATTGAAGAAAGAGCCAATTGATCTGATCATTCTGGATGTCATGATGCCGAATATGGACGGAATTGAAGCATGTATGAAAATTAGGGAAGAGCAGAAAATGCCGATCATTATGCTGTCCGCCAAAAGCATGGATATGGATAAAATCACAGGGCTGAGCATCGGTGCTGATGATTATGTGACCAAGCCGTTTAACCCGCTTGAACTTGTGGCACGGGCAAAGTCACAGCTTCGCAGGTACCATACCTTCAATGAGGGCCGGGAAAGCAAGGAGCATGAGTGGGTGATTGACGATCTGGTCATCAACACCGATACGCATGAGGTCTGGGTGGATGAGCAGCCTGTTCGCTTGACTCCACGTGAATTTGCCGTTCTGGAGCTGCTGGCGCGCCATCAAGGCTCTGTGCTGAGTATGGAGCAGATCTACAGACAGGTCTGGAAAGAAGAGTTTATGGAGTCCAACAACACAGTCATGGTGCATATCCGCAAGATTCGTGAGAAAATCGAACTCGACAGCAAACATCCCAAGTTCATACAGACGGTATGGGGTGTTGGTTATAAGATGATCAAACCACAATAAGCACGTGCGTCTATGAGGTTAATTGGATACAGAGCGTGAGCAAGGAGTTCCTAGATGAATTCAAAATTAATTAACACAGTCCGGTGGAAATTTATCTACGCATTTCTGCTGAGTGGCATTTTGACGGCGGCTATTTTGTATGGGGGCAGCAAAGTTGTACACTCCATTCTAGCGGCTCAGACCTATCCTAATTATTCGATCCCTGCAAGGGGCATCAGGTGGCTGGTGAACCATATTGGGTCGGTGCCATTAATGATTATGGTTGGCATACTTGGCTTTGTGCTGTTCTTTTTCCTGTTCACGCGCAGGGTGATGCTGGTTCTGGACGAGATTACGGCGGGAATTCAGGAAGTTGCCAAAGGGGAGCTGTCTCATCGGATCGAAGTGAAGACATCGGATGAATTTGGCGTTGTGGCTGCCAGTGTTAATCAGATGGCTGAACAATTGCAGCTGTCATTGCAGGAGGAGCGCAGCGCAGTTGCTGCCAAAAATGAATTGATTACAGGCATTTCTCATGATTTGAGGACGCCGCTGACCTCCATTCTCGGATTTTTGGAATACATAGAGAAAGATCGATACCAGGATGAAATTGAGATGCGCTATTACGTAAGTATTGCGTACGAGAAATCCTTAACATTGAGGAAGCTGATCGACGATTTGTTCGAATATACCCGTGTCAGTGGTGGTAGCTTACCCTTGTCATTGACTTCCTTGAACCTGAATCCATTCCTGATGCAGCTTGCGGAGGAGTTCGCTCCGATGCTGGAAGAAGCGGGTATGACATACAAGATCATTGGTGGACAAGAACCTTTATGGATTCAGGCCGCTCCTGGCGAGCTTGTTCGTGCGTATGAGAACCTGTTCAGTAACGCGATCCGTTATGGGGCACAGGGTAAAGTGATGGAGATTGCGTTGTCTCTTGAAGGTGAAGAAGCTGTGGTGCGCATTAGCAATTATGGTGAACCCATTCCGGCGCAGGATTTGCCGCACTT
Organism: Paenibacillus marchantiae; assembly: GCF_028771845.1. Classification (NCBI taxonomy): domain Bacteria; kingdom Bacillati; phylum Bacillota; class Bacilli; order Caryophanales; family Paenibacillaceae; genus Paenibacillus; species Paenibacillus marchantiae. The sequence continues at coordinate 2,798,279 of NZ_CP118270.1, forward strand.
ATTCGATCGATTCTACCGGGTGGACAAATCCCGCTCTCGCGACACAGGCGGCACCGGACTGGGGCTGGCTATTGCCAAATCCATGATTGAATTACATCGCGGGAGTATCACTGCCTACAGTGAACAGGGCCGGACTGATTTTGTTACGCGTTTTCCGGTGACTGCTCCTCCGATGAACAGAGATACAGAGGAACGGTAACCTGGCAGAATCCTCTTCTTATATAAGAGAGTTTTCTTGATTCAGCATCTATGCTAAATGCTGAATTAAGAAAATGATAAGAAGTTACCCACTTCCTCATTAAGAAATATTCGGTATTCTTAACCTCAATCGTACACATGAACTTCAAAATTGAGGAGGATACCGAATATGAGATTATTATTACGTACAGTCAGATTGAGCTACATATATATTTCCGGAGCAAGCGCGTTACTTAGCGTAGCGCTCCTATTTGTCGTTTATCACATGTTACGTTTTGCCCACCATCATATCCTATCGGAGACAACAGGAATAACTCGCATTATGTACTGGGTGATAAACCATATCGGTACAACGCCATTGGTTATATTCATCGGTGGGGGTATGTTTGCGTTGTTTTTTTGGATTCGATCCCAGAAGATTGCAGATGACCTCAAGGTGATTGGTCGTGGAACTCATGAACTGGCAAATGGCCGAATTCCAGCACAGATAGAAGTGTTGAACGGAGGAGAGTTGCGACAGATTGCCGCGGATCTGAATGACATTGCGATACGTATTCAAGCGGAGCGCTTACATAGTTCAGACCAGGAATGGATAGATCGAGAGCCGAGAGGCGAAGATTGGTTCAATTCTAGTATGTATGATGATAAAAGTAGCCGGCAACAAATGGTGTTAGAAAGTGAGAGAAGCCATAAGCAACGTATTCAAGCAGATTTGCTTGGATCACAATCTGGTCGCATAAGTGCCGATCTGCCGATTAAACTGACTCTCTACGGTGTTCGTTCTTCGCTGGATACGATCATGGAAGGCCGCTGTCGGGATGAAGCGGAGGTTCAGCACTGGGTCAGGTTGGCGTATGAACAGACGTTAAGGCTGGAGCTTGCCCTGGATTCTATGGAAATGAAGCCGCAGGAACAATCAGGCTCCAATCCACATGTATTTAGGGAGCCTGAATGTTGAGATCCAGCATAAGGCGCGGTATCTATCACATATTTGATGCCTCTGTAGTCATCGTTATTTTGCTAGCGGTCGGCTACATCTATATTGTTACTTACGGCGAAGGTGTACTTCGCAATCATCCTGAGGCCATTTCGGTGGCTTCTTCCACCGTCATTAGCAATGCGGATGGAACAGAAATTTCGAGATTACAAGTACAAACCAAGGGATATGCGGAGTATGCCGATTTGATGGATATGCCCGATCTGTTAAAGCAGGCGTTTCTGGCTACGGAAGATCGACGTTTCTATAACCACGATGGACTGGATTATATCGGAATTGGCAGGGCGGTTATGCAGGATGTTTTACATATGAACCTGAGTCAGGGAGGCAGCTCAATTACACAGCAACTGGCCAGAAATCTCTATTTGAACGGAGATAAAACGCTGGTTCGCAAGGTGAATGAAATGTCGATTGCCATGGCGATGGAAAAGAGATTTAGCAAGGATGAGCTATTAGAGCTGTATTTGAATCATATTTATATGGGACGCCAGCAATACGGGGTTAAAGCCGCGGCATGGCGCTACTTCGGGATTAAGGATCTACGACAGCTGGAGATCTGGCAAATGGCTACGCTGGCCGGAATCCCGAAGGGACCTTCCATATACAATCCGGTGGATCGGGAAGACCTGTCCAAAGAGAGGCGTTCTGTGGTTCTTGTACTCATGCATGAGCAAGGAATCATTACAAAGAAACAGATGGATGAGGCGCGAAGTGTGGACTATACACCGCCAAATTCAACATCTGCATCGACTCCAGGCTCAACATTGCCTGCCTACGTGTCTGCCTTGGATGCGGTAATCGAGGAGGCTTCCCGACTCACAGGCAAGAGTGGAGCAGAGATTCAATCCGCAGGCTGGACCATTCGTACGGGACTGGATGATCAAGCGCAGCTGGCGATGGAACAAGCATTCCGTGAATCTTCCCGGTTCATCGATGATCGTGAGGATGAGCAAGTGCAGGCGAGTATGGTCATACTGGACCAGCATAACGGTGAAGTCAAAGCGATGATGGGCGGGCGAGACCCCGTAAAAGGAGGCATTAACCGGGCAACCACGGATGCAAGGCAACCTGGTTCTGCATTTAAGCCCATTATTGCATACGGACCTGCATTGGAATCAGGTCGGTTTAAGCCAGAGAGCATGCTGCCTGATCAACGCATGAAATATGGGAGTTATCAACCAAGCAACTTGGGTGGGCGTTACAGAGGTACAGTTACGATGTCGCAAGCCATTGAAAATTCCATCAATGCTCCGGCCGTATGGCTGCTGCATGAGACAGGACTGGGACGCGCACATCAATTTGCAGGTCGATTGGGCATTGAACTGGGCAAGGAGGATCTTAATCTGTCGATTGCCTTAGGTGGTTTGCATAAAGGGGTGTCTCCACTAAAAATGGCCCAGGCATATTCCGTGTTTGCCAATAACGGCAAGTTCAATACGGCGCATCTAATTCGTGAAATTACGGATTCACGCGGCCGGAAAATCTATGCTTTTAAGCCAGAGAACAAGCAGGTGATATCCACCAGCACGGCAACTGCCATGACCGGCATGCTCCAAGATGTGGTCAGTCAAGGAACAGGTAGAAGGGCACAGCTGAGTCAGCATAAGGTAGCGGGGAAGACAGGAACAACGCAAGCTGCATTACCTGGTGTAAGCAAGGAGGCGAACAGGGATCTGTGGTTTGTAGGATATACGAGCAAGTGGACGGCTGCAGTCTGGATGGGATTTGATCGTACGGATGCAGAGCATTATATGAGATCCGGAAGTGGTGTGGCGGCGGATTTATTTGCATCGGTTATGAAGCGTGCATTACCATAAAAGAGAATGGTTTACCGTACACCAATGGACAAGGATTGTCCAAAAGACATGGGGAGTTCTTTTTTATGGATTGTACAGTTATCACACAAATGGATACAAGGATGAAAACAAAACACTGCAAAATTTGATGATAACGGCTCAACATTGGTTGGAAATATAGAAGACCCGTGAAGGACAGCGTTTACCCTGTCTCCAACAGGCCTTTATCGTTTTAGTTTAGTGATAATATATTCTTCTGCTGTGTTAGGATTTTGCTCGCAATGATTCAGGTATACGACGAATCATCTGGTTCAACACCTCGGACAATACAAGTCCGATCGCGATGGCACCGGATAACATGAGTGCTTTGGCAGCCATCTCCATGGCTGCACCGTAATCATTTTGCACAAAATTACGCATCGCATTGTAAGCCAGTCCACCGGGGACGAGCGGAATGATACCTGCCACGCTAAAGATAATGACGGGCGCGCGAAACATGCGGGAGAACAGCTGGCTGATGACACCTACCGCGATGGTCGCTGCCAGGGTAGCAGGAACAGCATCCGCAGCATATTCGAGCACAATATAGATGATCCAGCCGATCATGCCGACAAATCCACCGTGAAGCAGCATGCGCCGAGGAGCGTTGAAAATAATACCGAATGCGGCCGAGGCAACAAAGCTGGTCAGGGCCTGTTCAATAAAATGAAGCATAACCTGCAACTCCTCCATCTTACGTAAAAAGTGAAAAAACAACAGCAATGCCGGTACCGATCGCAAAAGCCGTCAGAAACGCCTCGGCTCCCTTGGATAACCCGGACACAAGATGCCCGGCCATCAGGTCACGCACAGCATTGGTAATCAGCAGTCCCGGTACCAGGGGCATGACTGAGCCAATAATGATTTTGTCCCGTTCATGACCCGCGCCCATATACACAAGCAAAAAGGCGAGCAGACCGATGACAAATGAAGCTGTCAGCTCGGCAAAAAATTTCACGAGTACCAGCCGATGGAAGGCAATGACCGCTGCATAGCCAATACCACCGCAGAGTACCGCAGGGAGAAAGTCGACCCAGCCTCCACCAAACATAATGGTAAAGCACCCACTGGATAATGCCGCCGCCGTAAGCCGCACAACTGCAGAATAGGAGGAGGGCTGTCCCTCAATTTGTTGTAACAATGCATAGGCATCCTCAACGGACAATTCACCTTGTCCAATACGCCGGGAAACGGCATTCACTTCGGATACCTTGTGCAAATCTGTGGTTCGTTCAGAGATCCGTATCAGCTTGGCAGGCTCGGTTGCATCAACCGAGAAGAAGATACCTGTGGGCACAACATAACTGTGCGAATGGGGAAGGCCCAGCGCGGCAGCCATGCGTTTCATCGTATCTTCCACACGATAGGTCTCACCGCCGCTTTGCAGCATGATTTTGCCTGCCAATAGACAGATTGCAATCACGCGGGATTGTTCAGTATGATTTGTCCCAACCAGCTCCGTCTCAGACTGAGGCACGGGTGGAGGATCATGAGGGATATATTCCAACCGGATCAAGCTCCGTTCATATGAGATAAGGCTTGGTGCCGACACCATTGTATCATATTTCACACGTTAGCAAGGAAACATACCGCACGAACTAAAGGAAGTCATTCAGGTTGCAGAGATTAATGCATACATTCACACCAAATTGATAACCCGATAACTCCTAAAACCCAAAAAGGCTTCGCTCCCGGGGCCTGATGGTCAAAGGGAGTGAAGCTTCTTGGGTTAGGCTCAATCGAGACAAAAAACAACTACATCAACAGGGTAATGACCAACAGCTCATACAGCACGAGTGGCAGAATGGTTGGTCCAAACAAGGCGCGTGGCTCAGGATATCCATGCATCGGCGTAACCTGGAGATACAGTATTCCCCGATCTGCGCTGATAATGACACCTTCCCATACCTGACCATCGATATTCTGGACTTGCACATTCTTGCCTACATGCTGCCGGGCTGTATGATGAAGCATATTCCGCACACTTTGCACGGATTGGAGCATTGGTTGATTGGCTTGGTATACGACCCGTGCGGATGGTGTGGATGTGGATTCAGACATGATGCACAACCCTTCCTCAAAATAATTTCTTACTTCAAGGTATGCATCTGCCTACAAAAGGTGATCACACAAATGCCATCTCAAGTCTTCCATGCCCATTCTGATAAGCCACATTGCCCAGTGCGCCATTCACAAAAGTTAACTGTGGCTGGATGTGGCCAAGATCCACATCATACAGTACGGGAACATCCATATCTCCGAGAGCCGAAGACAGGGCATCGATGAAGTTGAAATCTCCTGTATCGGAATAACCAGCAGGTCGGCCGAACATGAAGCCTTTTACGCCTGCAAACCAGCCTGCCTGTCTCATCTGCCACAGATGACGGTAGATATCACCCGCATTCATCTCACAGCTTTCCAGATACCAGATCGTTCCTTCTTCTGCACAATACTGATCAAGATACGCTCCAACAGGTGCGTAAGGCGTGCCAATCAAACAGGTGATTGTATCCATACAGCCGCCGATTAACCGACCTGAGAATGTAACTTGCGAGTCTGTTCCTTCTGGTTGACCCAGATGTTTCCAGTAAGAAGGAGTATCCAGATTGAACGTCGACAACTCCGGTTTCCATTCCGATTGATAGTGAGTGGAGGAAGATTGAGTGATCTGGCCGCCCTGGCCTGTCTGTAATACATCAATCCAGCGGGCGGTCACCGGATCGAGCTCGTTGGATCTTAGATCCACGTAGTTCGTACCATGTGCCGAAGCTGTTCCAGTGATCAGGGTGTATGCGAATAAAAAGGTACTGATATCCGAATATCCCATGACCCATTTGGGCGGTAACGTTTTCAAAGCTTCCCAATCCAGCAGGGGCAGGATATCCATAAGGAATTCTCCACCCCACGGAGGGATAATAGCCTGAATCTCAGGGTCACGGAAAAATGCATTGATCTCGGCAGCGCGATCTTCCTTGGAGGAACTTACACATTTGGCGTTATGCCGTAGAAATGGGCTCTCCTGAACACTAAAACCAAGGCGCTCCATGTTGTGCCTGCTCTCTTCAAGGTAATGATGCAAGGATTCACTTACACCGCTGGATGGTGCAGCCACGCCAATGGTATTTCCCGAAGCGAGTGGTTGCGGGTAACGGATAGAACGGTTATTCATTTTGGAAACACCCTTTCTTGTGAACATATCAATTTAACGAATGTTTCCATTATAAAGAATAATTGCGCTTATACCAGCATGATTCTGAAAATGATTAAGGGTTCACCGGGATTTCCATTGAAAATGGTGATTTAAATTTCATTGGATAGGTGGAAATATGCATCTTTATTTCCCCTTTCATCTTAGCCCCATTTTGAATAGTAGAAGAGATAATTGTATGTCTTTCATCTGTTCCATCTCCACTGCTCCAATTGGAGCCTGGAATCTGATATTCTTTACCTGCTTTGTCCATAACATCTCTGAAAGCTAGAATGAACTTGCCTTCCATACTACCGTCCACAGAGAAATGGATAACCAAATCTTTACCAACGACCTTGCTTCCAAGCATCTTCAATCCAGATGGACCGCCTGTAATTTTGTGTGATTTCAGATCAACGACGATATCCAGTTCATTTTTATTCAACCCCGAAAATCCAGATCCTTGTAAAGTCAGCTTTTTCGGAATAGAGAAGTACATGCTTTCAAAATAAATGGATCGTTCATCCTCACCTGTCGTGGTGTTTGTTCTCCATGCGCGGCCTTGTTCATCGACCAATTGAAGATCATCCAGTCCAAAGATCTTCTTTGTATTTTTTGGATCGAATTTTACATCAAGCACAAAACGAGTTGGATAAAGGGTAGCCTGTTTAACATCAATACGCTGCCCATCTACCATTAACGTTTGATTTACCGGGATGATTTTTTTCATACCTTTCGTTAAATCAGTGTCTACTGGGAAAGTAACTTTCCACTCTTTAGAACTCCCTTTATATCTGGATTTAAATACAACACTTAGTTCTTCGGGGGGGGAAGCATCGCCCGTAAAGATAACATCGATATAATTTTCATAAACATTCTCGTCTGAAGTCGGTTTAGGGGAAGAATAACTAAATCCAACAGGAAGATTCTTACCATGCTCATCAAGCAAATCGATGTCATACATACCCTTGTCTGGATCTTTCATGCCTTTCATCGTGTAAAAAATAACCATGCGTGACTCATCTGTAATGATGCTGTCCACGGTCACCGAAGCTCCATCATGCTCATCGGTCACACCAACCTTCTGCAAGAGGGATTGATCGATGGCCATCATTAACCCCTTATCCTGCCGAATCATACTGACGATGCCCTCCATGCCTGGCAGTTGCTCCACAAAGGACGCAAAAGCGGGGGAGACGCGGATACATCCCGTAAACACGAGGATGATTGCGGCTGCAGATATGGAGCTCATAACCCAGCGCAGCCGGGACTTGCGCTTGCGCGCAGCCTGACGAATTCCAGCCTGAACAGCCTGATATGCTTTGGCATCCGGTACAGACATGGCGTCGTATTCTGTTTTACGATCATTCAGACGCTGCTCAATGGCTTCAAATGGCTTCATTTCATCGCTCATGATGTTACATCTCCTTTCGTTTCAAGTTGGTCCCGGAGCTGCCTAAGTGCCCGGTGCAATCGGGATTTTACGGTTCCGGTCGGGACTTCTAGAATATCAGCGACCTCTGTTAAGGAGAAACCTTCGAAATAGCTTAGAATAATAATTGGTTTGCAATCCCGATCCAGCGCAGAGACGGCTGCGGCCAGATCAGGGTCTGCGGGCTGGTCCCAGCTGCTGGGTTCATGAATTTCGGTAACGTGGCTGAACCGGCTCTTGCGTTTGCGTTCGTCTGCACAGTAGTTCAGCAGAATGCGGATTAGCCAAGTGGCGAAATAGGAGGGTTCTTTTAATTTCTTGAGCTTTCGATAAGCTCTGTAGGTGCATTCCTGTATCGCTTCCAGCGCATCGCCCTCGTTGTGCAGATAGGCACAGGCGATCCGGTACAGTCGGCTCTGATGCATCTCCATTAAGGCTGCAAAAGCCTCGGCATCCCCTTTTTGTGCGGCGATGGTCAGTTGAGCAGGGGTCACATGGCTCCTCCTTTCATGGATGTTGTTGCGTATTAGACCGTGCAAAGGGCCAAACGGTTCTTGATTTTGGAAAAAAAGTTATGTATACACGTACTGAGACTACCACAAAGAAGGAATTTGCGCAGAAAACTGAAAACAACCGCCAAGCTCCCCTTTGACTTTGAAAAAGGAGTTCGGTGGTTGTTATGCATTTATTGTAGTTCATCATTCTAATTCACGGTTTCCACACTCAATCTTGGGAATAGAGTTGCTTTATGGCTTGTAGGCCAGGCACGGTAAAACTCGCTAGCGGAGAGGGGAGATCGTTCAGTGGGAACCAGCCGATCTCACCAATAGCACCGCCTTCCTCCAGATTGCGGGCAATACCGCGGATGACCCGCGTGAAATAGAGGACGGATATCCAATGTTCTTCCTGTTCCGGACGAATGGTTTCGGCCGTGCAGAGTAATCCCTCGATGGCAATATCGAGGTCGACTTCTTCCTTAATTTCCCGAATAACCGCCGTTTCCAGCGATTCGTATGGGTCGACTTTGCCCCCAGGGATACTCCAGGTGTACTGTTCAGGCTGACGATTCCGCCAAACCAAAAGGACTTCATTACGTTCGTTGAGGATGACCGCTCCGACACCAATCCGAGGTTGCACAGTAGAGTTCTCTGTACCTTTGGTGTTAAGTAAGGACAACGCAGATTCTTCGGCAGCGACCAATCGTGAGTCTGAGTGATCTTCCGTCTGTTTAGCTCCTTGGACATGAGTAGACTGAAACGCGAGCGGAAGTTTGGTCTGCGTTGACCATTCTTCTGCAAGGATACTCATGGAGATCAGATCATAATGCGTGCCATCCCGTAGAACGGCAGAGCGCTGACGGCCTTCCTCCCGAAATCCGGCTTTCAGATAGGCGCGCCTCGCAGCTTCATTGTATTCAATCACTTCGAGCGCAATCCGGTTCAGATTCAATTCATGGAATCCATAACGAATAATCAGGGCGAGAGCATCACTGCCGTATCCTTTACCCCGATCTTTGTCATCACCAATACCAATGGCCAGGCGTGCAGAGCGGTTATTCCACTCAATTCGGTAGAGGGCCGTGAATCCGATGAACCGATTATCCTCGAGAGTACGCAGCGCAAATTCAAAACCGTTGTCTCTCCGAACTGCGGATGACCCCGTCTCATCCGGCGTTAGCGGAACAGCAATATCGGTATCCAGATTACGCAAGTAATCATAACTGTCAGTAAAGCGGGAGAGCCGCATGCAGTCTTCTGGGCAAGGAGCGGCCAGTCGGACTTTGGAGCCTTGAAAAGCATTTAAATGACGTGGAGCCATGTTGCACCTCTTTTATTGGATATGAAATCATACATTTTATCTCATTATACTACGAATCAGAGAGGATACCGAAAAAGGGCACAAGTAGGGGAGAATATCCTCCTGATTAGGAAAAGAAAAGCGACGCTAAATGCGATAATATAGATCAATATAATTCAATATAGATCATCTACATGTTTCCGAATGTAGACAAAACAAAAAGCAGCCAAAGGGCTGCTCTACCATTCATTATTTCATATCCTGCAACAGGTTTTTCATTTTCTTGTAGTGCCCGCTGACCCGATCAACCATGTAGTTATACATGAGCTGATTCTCCGAAAGGTTCGCCATTTCCTTGTCAATATCAACGTTATTGTTGTTATTATTCATGGAAGTTTCGTTGTTCTCGACAATCCGGTAGTTTACGATGGAGTCATTGGCATTACTGACCGGAAAGTGTTTTTCATGAGTCCGCTTCATATCGAGCTGATCTGTTTTGCCATTCTCAATGATACGTCTAAGCTCTTCCTCAAACTCCACCGATTTCTTTTTGTAATTGGGTGTGTCTGCATTGGCAATATTTTCAGTGGTAACCTTGTGCTGCACGTTCAGCGCTTGTAACAGAGATTCATTGCGTCTGGAAGTGTTCGTTTCAATCAACGGCTCAGTCTCCTTCAATGGAAAATGCAATTGCTTTCATCATAAAAAAATGAGCTACTGCCTGTCAAGTTAGGCAAAAGAAAAGGACAAGAGCATGACGGAGGTTTCCATTACGAAATCCTGCTTCATGACATCTTATCCTTGTTCCAGTCCGTATGAATCAGTCCTCACGAATTAGCTATGAAGAAGGACGATTGATGTTTTTGCCATAATAAATCTCATCCATCTCCAGCTTCAACCACTCCGTAATTTCCTGTTGCTCGGCCTTGCTCAGTTTATCTTTGGTATAACCAAACAGATAATTATCGAGATCGAATTCTTTCAGTTTACATTTGGTGTGAAAAATGTTCTCCTGATAGACGTTCACGTCAATCATGTCGAAGCTGCTCTTGATCTCATCCGGAATGTAATTCTGGATTGAGCCGATCTCATGATCAATGAACAGCTTGCGTCCACTCGTATCCCGTGTAAAGCCACGCACCCGGTAATCCATCGTCATGATATCCGTATCGAACGAGTGGATCAGATAGTTCAGAGCCTTTAGCGGCGAGATTTCACCGCAGGTAGAGACGTCAATATCTGCCCGGAACGTACTGATGCCTTCGCTCGGGTGGAATTCGGGGTACGTATGAACGGTAATATGGCTTTTGTCGAGCTGCATGACGACATTATCGGGCAGGGGGCCGGGAGATTCATCGAAGGATTCTTCGGGGATCTCCACAATGGGGCCTTCCGACACAAGCATCGTCACACTTGCACCCTGGGGAACATAGTCCTGTTGGGCGACATTCAGCACATGGGCACCGATAATGTCAGACACGTTGTTCAGGATTTTGCTCAGCCGGGCCGCATTATATTGTTCATCAATATATTCAATGTAAGCTTCGCGTTCATCTTTGGTTTTTGTATAACAGATATCGTACATATTGAAACTCAGCGACTTAGTCAGGTTGTTGAATCCATGCAGTTGAATGCGCTGCTCTGGCGTTAATGTCATGGTTGCAGTTCCCCTTTGTCCCATACGACATGGTAATCGCAGTTTTACTACTACTTATACCCAACCTGCCGCCAAAAAAAACATATGTACGTCATTCATTGCTACTCCAGTCGTACACAGATCAGAATGAAGAATCTTCATAATCCCCAACATCGTTCATCCGTTCATCTTCGGCGACCGATTGGATATCCTCCGAGGTGACGCTGATGATCGTATAATCTTCATTCTGCTGTTTTTTGACCGCTTTTTCCTTAATAAAACGGGGACTTCCATCCCCGGCATCTTCATCATAAACGAGCAGGAGACCGTCACTTTTGCGCAACAGTAAGTCATCCCGCGCAGTAAACTGCCACGGGCCGATATACGGCTGACGACTAATCGCACCATAATAGTCCACGCCTTGAAGAATGGAGCGATAATATTCCTGTTTGTCTTCCTTCCATTGTTCCTCGGGATTCTGAAAAGCGGTAATGATGGACAGCTTCAGATCCGGGAACGTCTTTTTCAGCTCAAGCACCACTTCGCAGGCCCACAGGTCTACACCGTATTGGCCCGGTGTCAGCACCCATTCCAGCCCGTCTTCGACCAGGGGCGTAAGACGGGAGGAGATCGCCTTTTTGATGAAAGGAATTCCCTCATGCTTCTGTCCAAAGATCTGTAGTTCATGTGCGCGATAACCGGTAATCAGCAAGTTTTTCAGTATCGCTTCCTCCTTTCAGGCGTGGTCAGTCCATCGGCCAGTTCCGGCACCGAGGCTTGTCCAGAATCGGCTGAAATCGCTGAGTCAGCAATGCCTGTTCTTTGAATCATCCCGTTAGTTCGCTGGTGGAGCATCCGTACGGAATGGATAGAGGAACTGTTTCGGAATGTCGGTCTCAAATCTCATCAACTCACCCGACGTTGGATGGATGAACGAGAGAACTCGTGCATGCAGTCCCAGGCGACCCAGTGTTTTGGTATGAGCACCGTATTTTTTGTCGCCTGCGATGGGATGGCCCAGATCTTCCATATGCACACGAATCTGGTTTTTGCGTCCCGTTTCCAGACGGACTTCCAGCAAGGAGAACTCGCGGTTCGACTGTAGACGTTTGTAGTGAGTAATGGCATGTTGTCCATCATTCGGGCGAGAACTAGAATACATTTTGAGCGTTTTGGTTTCTTTCAACCATGAGGAAATGGTGCCCTCTTCTTTCGCAACGGCGCCTTCCACAAGGGCAATATACAAACGTTCCTGTACATTCTCTTTCCAGTTGTCCTGCAGCTTCTGCTGCACTTCTTCACTCTTGGCAAACATCATGACACCTGAAGTGTCGCGGTCCAGACGATGGACAATAAATATTCGGTTCAGCGCGTCGGTACGGCGAACATGCTCGGTCAACTGGCGATAAGCGGTAAGATCATCACTTTTGTCAGCGGCAATGGATAGCAGTCCGGCTTCCTTGCGAATGACGATGATATCATCGTCTTCATGCAAAATGTTAATGCCCGTCAGGGAAGGAGCGGCAACTGCGCCTTCTTTGCTGATCGTTACGATTTGCCCTGGCGTCAGCTCCAGATTAAACTTGGTCACCACTTTCTGATCAACGGAAACCTGACCACGACCCAGAATGGATTTGACCGCATTCCGGCCGGACTTCAAGTGCTTCAGCAAGAAGTTGAGCAACTCATCCGGTTCAGTAACCTTGTATGGGCGTGGTGGTTCTTGCTTGCGATAATAGGAATTGCCCGAGCGTTTGGCTGCTTTGGGTTTGGGTGCTCCGGCCTTCTTGGGAGCCGCGGAGGATTTGGCGGCTACTGGTTTCTTCGCCGCTCCTGCATTGCGTGATGCGGATGGTCCTGATGATTTGGCCGAAGTGAAAGTGGACCGACCGGACCGTGCTGTGGACGAACCTGTGGATGCTTTCCCCTTGGCCGATGTATTGCCTGTTGGGCGTTTGCGTTTATTCATAAATAATAATCTCCTTCTGAACAGCCTGTACCGCTTGTGTGCATACGATCCGTTCATTTCGTTATGCAGTTCAATATACCATTAACCGGAGGCAAATAAAAATAGGTGGATGGAATCTGTTACCCATCCAGTCCAAAGAGAGTCGAGATTCATAGAATAACGTATCCCATAGCATTGGAGGTGTTACTCATGGGTGTGTTTCTCGATATGAGAAGTTCGATGAACTCGGGATTCGTAGGACAGCCGGGTTTGTCCCTGTCTCCTTCGCCGGAAGCGTTTGGCTCCATTGGTCTGCAGACCCTTGGTGTCCCAAACCCCATTATCACCTTGAATGGCACGGTTGGCGTTACTGGAGAAGTGGGGGATACGTTCGTTGTTGAACTTGTACGGGGCAGTGTTTACGATCCGTTCTTTGTAATCTATCGCGCCGAAGGTACAGTAGGTCAGAACGGTGGCGCTGAATTTCATTCGTTCACTGCACAGGATCTGTCCGCACCGCCTGCACTGGAAAGTGTGTATACCTCGTTTATTTCAGGGGTATCCACATCGGTACGAACCGGACCCGAAGTGTTCTATGGTATTGCAGCCACCAATTGGTTCCTGTGAACAGAAGGTTCAACAGGAAGAGTGTTATCATACGGCATCTTATGATGAACAGACAAAAATCCCGGCTCCAAGGAGTCCGGGATTTTTTGTTGTAGTATCCACTTTTAACTTTTACAAACTAGTTGGCGCGGCCTTTCAAAATGATGTTGTTGGCTTTGCCGAAGTCGATGGCGACTTTGCCCGCAAGTGCCGCTGTCCGCTCCGCAAGGACAACCGCGTTCACACCACAGGAGAAGAGAGCTACATCGAAGGTATCCTGATTCGTTTGAATCCATTGCAGTGTCTCCTGCATCTGATCCCAGCCGTCGAAGGGCAGCGCAGCTGTAATATTCAGGTGATACGGCTCCTGAACGAGCATGGCCCGCAACTGTTCAATCTCGCGGGTAACGAGCAGTATACGCTTGCCTGCGAGCATACTCCAGAAGCGGGGCACCTGCGCGAGTTCCCGATTGACACAGGCATGGCAAGTCAGTGCCGGAGAAATGCCGAAATGCGCGAACACCGTGTCGGTCAGCTGTCTTTTGAGATGCTCCGGGGCTTTGATAGTACTGTCCCCGTGTGGAAGAACGCCTACGATATTCGCCCGTTGTAAGGAAGCGGCTACCTCATCCCGGAGCTGCAGATTGGGTAGACGCAGTCCTTTTTGACCCAGATTGGCCTTGATGGCCCAACGCTCTTGCAGAACCTGTTCCGTGGTCCAGACCGTTTCCTGGGACATGACGATATTCTCCCCATCACCCACACGGACCAGAGAGAAAGGACGCTGCTCTCTCACCGCGGCTTCAAGTTGATCCAGCACACCATCCATTTCAAGATAGATTGCATTCATTCTGGTATAAGGCCCCCTTTGAAAATTCAATTGCTCTATTCTATGTTGCGGATTCGACTACGTATTGTGCGTTCGACCCGCAGGGCGCATCTTCGGGTATATATCAATCTACTTCCGGTACAGGTGAGCGCTGGCGGGCTTATGTAAAAGCTGATTTATGGAAGAACACGTGCAAGAGTCCGGACCGGTTCTATTATTTTTTCATACGTTATAGAGTCGGCTGGATTGACTAGAGCTTCTGTATGGCAGCTTCGGGCAGACAGAGGCCGTTTTTGGCGTGGAAAGGGCTGTAAAGACTATGAAAATAGTCAGACTGAAGTGAAAGAAGATCACAGACTTGATGAGGGGGAAGGGTATGTCCAGAAGAGTGGTTATTGAGATTAACTTCAACAATTATGGGATGGACCCGCAGCGGCTGACGAGAGAATGGCTGGAGCGGCGGGTGGGTATTTTTCGTAGATTCACCTTGCATTGCCTTAAGGCCCAGACGAATCAGGATTTCCTGACCGTGGTGAAGCTGTCCAAGGAATCCGGGGAACTGATGCAAGAGATTCTGGCCGAACAGGAGCCATTGCCTTCCAATATCCGTTTTGGAACAAATATCGAAAGTGTGCGTGCCATTCTGGCTTTTGCCGAGGGAGCAGAGGATATCTATATAGCCCGACTGGATTCAGATGATCTGTATCACAAGACGTTTGTTCAACAGCTCTATGATGTGCAGCCGCAGCCCGGAGCGATGGCACTCATTAATCAGAATGGATATCTGTGGGATAGCGTGAATCATGAGATGGCTCCAGCGTTCCATCGTTCCCCGCAGTTCTATGTCTACCTATATAAAACGGCGGAGTATGCAGCAGGATACCGGGTGAAGCTGCCGGGCCGAGGAACACATGGCAATGTCATTGAGCTTCCGCATGAGCTGCTAGCTCCGCGCAATTACGTGAATATTGTGCATTCCAGCAATACTTCCATCAAAAAAGTACCGCCCAAAGATCGGTTAAACCGGGAAGAGATGGCTGCGGTATTACGCGAATTCATGATCTGAACAAGGAGGGATTCAACCATGATTAAAGGACAAACGATTCTGATCACCGGAGGAACAGGCTCCTGGGGACAAAAACTGACCGAGGTACTGCTGGAGCAGAATCCAGCCGAGATTCGGATTCTCTCGCGTAATGAGTACGCCCAGATTGCGATGCAACGGGATTTCGGTCATGATGCACGTTTGCGTTTTGTCATCGGGGACATTCGCGACTATCGTGCTGTGGAGGAAGCCTGTCGTGGGGTGGATGTTCTCTTCCATCTGGCTGCACTGAAGCATGTTCCGGTATGCGAGGATCAGCCGGATGAAGCATTCAAGACCAACGTCATCGGCACGCAGAATATTATTCGCGCTGCGATTCGTATGCAGGTTGCCAAAGTCATTGACGTGTCCACCGACAAGGCGGTAGATCCGATTAACGTTTATGGCATGACCAAGGCTCTGGGTGAAAAGATGATGATTCGTGCCAATGGTTTGAGCGAGTCCACCCGTTTTGTGTGTATTCGTGGGGGGAATGTGCTCGGAACCAGCGGCAGCGTTGTTCCATTGTTCCGTCGTCAGATTGATGAAGGCAAGAGCCTGACCATTACGGACAAAGGCATGACCCGCTTTTTCCTGACGCGGACGGAGGCCATCCATTTGTTATTGAAGGCGGCTGAGGCATCAGTGGGCGGTGAGACGTTTGTGATGAAAATGAAAGCCTGCAAGATGACAGATCTGGCGTCGGTCATGTTGGAACAGGCAGGTCGTCCGGCTCACGACTATAAAGTAACCGGGATTCGTCCGGGTGAAAAATTGCATGAAGTACTCATTTCTCCATTCGAGGCACCACGTACCTACAAATATGACGAGCAATATTATGTGATTTTGCCACA
This sequence comes from Paenibacillus marchantiae, assembly GCF_028771845.1. NCBI lineage: Bacteria > Bacillati > Bacillota > Bacilli > Caryophanales > Paenibacillaceae > Paenibacillus > Paenibacillus marchantiae. The sequence continues at coordinate 2,814,682 of NZ_CP118270.1, forward strand.
AGAACCGGACAAAAGCCTGACAGATCCGTATAGTGGTCTGCCTCGTGTGACCTTTTCCGAGTATCGTTCGGACAGCGCGATGATGAACCGGTCAGCGATTGCCCAATTTTTGCGTGCAGGCGGCTTTATCGATTAATAGAAGGGAGGCGGACCGTTTGGAGGTGGAAGGAATGGTAGAGAGCAGCAAACACGAAGGAAATAAGGAAACACAGGAACGTACCACGCTTCAAAACATAAACAACCGCTCCCTGAAAGCTGCCGTCATTGGTCTCGGGTATGTTGGGTTACCCATGGCGGTGGAGATGGCGCAGGCTGGATATCAGGTGCACGGAATTGACATCGATGGTGCGAAGGTGGCTAAGCTGCGTGCCGGGAAATCGTATGTGATCGGCATTGAGGATAAGGTGGTGCAATCCCTTGCTCAGGCCGGGTTGTTCATGGTAGGCACGGATTTCGCAGCAGTGGCGCAGGCCGATGTCATAGTTATCTGTGTGCCTACGCCTTTGACCGCCGAGCACCAGCCGGACATTTCATTTATCGCTGCAGCGGTGGATGGCATAACGCCTTATCTTCAGGAGGGCAGCCTTGTCATATTGGAAAGTACCACATATCCTGGCACCACCGAGGAGCGTGTGAAGCATCCGATCGAAGCCGCGAAAGGGTGGAAAGTAGGGCAGCAGTTCCATGTCTGTTATTCTCCAGAGCGGGTAGATCCCGGAAGTGTGCATTATGGGGTGAAAAATACACCTAAAATCATTGGCGGCTCCACGCCGTCCTGTCTGTCTTATGGAAAAGCATTCTACGGTTCGTTCCTGAACGAGATCGTTCCCGTTAGTACAACGACAGTGGCGGAGACGGCAAAGTTGTTCGAAAATACGTTTCGCAGCGTGAACATCGCGCTCGTGAACGAACTGACACCCGCCTGTGAGCAAATGGGCGTGAACATCTGGGAGGTGCTGGACGCTGCGGCGACCAAGCCGTTCGGTTATATGCCGTTCTATCCGGGTCCGGGCATTGGTGGACACTGTATTCCAATTGACCCGATCTATCTGTCCTGGGCCGCTGGCCGTCAGGGATCGGAACTGCAATTCATTTCGCTTGCGGATGCGACCAATCGAAAAATGCCGGAAAGAGTCGTCAAGCGTGCCGCCGAGCTGCTCGAACAGAACGGTTCATCGATGCAGGGAGCCCGAATTGTACTGGCGGGTATGGCGTACAAAAAAGATATCGACGACTTGCGTGAATCGCCAGCGCTGGATGTCTATAGACTGCTTCGTGAAGCAGGGGCGGACGTGGTCTTCACCGATCCGATGGTGCCTGTGTTCCGCAAGGATGATGGCACGGTTGCTCATGCTCAACCAGCATCACCAGCATTGTGGGCAGGGGCTGATCTGGTCATGATTACGACGGATCATACGGGCTTCGATTATCAGGAGATGGCGGATCATGCGAAGCTGATCTTCGATACACGTAATGCTACAGCCGGATGTGTCGGTGGAAATATCGTGGTGCTTGGACAGCCGATTCGGCCGGATGTGAGCCCTGAAAGCTTGAGGGAAACGTCAGGAGGCAGCCATGGCGAATCATGATCGGGTAAGTGAGCGTTATTATGGCGAGATCAATTCGGAGGAATCACATGAAGCCACACGTACCCGCATTCACTGGATGTGCCGGGAAGCGACAGGTAAACGAATTCTGGATATTGGATGCAGCCAGGGCATCACCTCCATTTTGCTGGCACGGGAAGGCTTTCGGGTAACCGGGATTGATCTGGAAGAAGAGAGCATTCGGTATGCCAAGCAAGAGCTGGCGAAGGAATCGAAGCCGGTACAGGATAAAGTGGATTTTCGTATGCTGGATATTACCCAGTGGAAAGGCAGAACACCATTCGATACGGTGCTGCTGGGTGAAGTGCTAGAGCATTTTGCCCATCCCGAAACGTTGTTAATGAATATTCATCGCCTTTTGCATGAAAAAGGGACGCTGGTCGTCACGGTTCCTTACGGGTATCATCCGTTCTACGATCACAAGCAGACATTCTACGCCGGGAACCTGGCGATGTGCCTGATGCCTTATTTTGAAGTATTGAAGCTGGAAATTCATCATAAATATCTATGTTGCGTGGCACGCAGGCGGCGGGAAACGCAGCTGCATGTCTCGCCTACCACAAGCCAACTGACGGAGTGGATGAAGCTGGATCATGTACATTTTGCCGCCGTGGAACAGAATCACCTTCGTCTGATGAATCAACGCAAAAAGGCGTTGGACAATGCGGTGGAGCAGGTTAAACGTCTGCGTCGTCAGGAGACCGGGGAAGGGTAGTATATGAGGCCAAGAAGAAAAAAACGCAATACGCGTAAGACGAGGAAGGGGCTTAAACCGTGATCACCATCAGTCTCTGTATGATTGTGAAGAACGAACAACGCACGCTTGCTCGCTGTCTCGACTCGGTCGCCGGCATCGTGGACGAGATCGTTATTGTAGATACCGGTTCATCTGACCGTACGAAAGAGATAGCCGCGCAATACACCGACCGGGTCTACACGTATGAGTGGAAGGACGATTTTGCTGCAGCGCGGAATTATTCTTTCGACCAGGCCACGCAGGAATATATCCTGTGGCTGGATGCGGATGATGTGCTGCTGCCCGCGGAACGGGCGAAGCTTGAAAGGTTAAAGCAGCAGCTGCCGTCCGGCGGTGAGACGGCGGCTGTGATCTTGGGCTACACGCTGGCCGAGGGGCCGGAGGGAAGTCCGCTCGTGACGGACCGACGGTTGCGCCTCGTTAAGCGGGAAGCGGGGTGCCGCTGGCATGGCCGGCTGCACGAGCAGTTAGGCTTCCCGCAGAGCGGTGTCATTACGGCAGACATTGCCGTCACGCACCGCCGCGAAGCGGGCCATCATTCGGCGCGAAACGTGCGCATTCTGCGCAAATGGATCGCCGAAGAGGGCGTAGCCCAGGGACGCCTGCTGTTTTATTATGCAGGCGAATGTTATGACCGCCAGCGTTATACGGCGGCGGTTCGGGCGTATGCGAAGCTGCTGCTGGAGCCGAGCGGCTATCGCGAGGATCGGCTCATTGCCTGCGCGCGGCTGGCGGAATGTTATGAGCGGCTTGGCGAGCCGGGTCGGAAGCTGGGTGCGCTGCTGCAATCATTTCAATTCGACCTGCCGCATGCCGACTTCTGCTGCGCCATCGCTGCTTGCTTCCATGAGCGGCAGGAGCTAGTCTCCGCCATCTACTGGTACATGCAAGCGCTCGATGTCAGCAGCCGCGATCCAGGTCTACGTCCCGTGCCTGCGGCATGCCGCACTTGGCTGCCACACGCCAGGCTCTCCCTTTGTTACGCTCACATGGGAAACTGGGAGCAGGCGCTTCTGCATAACAGCAAAGCAAGGGATTATCTGCCGAATGACCCCGGCCTGCTCACCAATCGGCAGAAGCTTGAGGCGGTGGTGAGTAGGGTGAACAGCGGCTTGGAAGAGAAAGAGAAAGAGAAAGAGAAAGAGAAAGAGTAGTGTTGATCCTTTCTAGAGGTGGAATAAGAGCAGCCCCGCTTGCCGTGAGAGTCGGCGAGAGGGGCTGCTTATTTGTGTTTTTATTTCTCGGGTGCTAGACACCGAACGTACTGGTCTTTCGTACGCAGGCTTTGGCATGCTCAGCCCCAACCGTCATAGATTTCTTCATCGATGTTTAGCGTAATGGTTTCATCTACATACTCATTCCAGTTTTCGATTCGGAGGGTATTTTCACTTTCCCATTCCAGATGGTCATGTCCGTGTTACTCGGCGCGATATATGTTTTTTACGGTAGAATCATTCGGATCATTCGTTTTCTTCACGTCGACCCACATAGTAACTCCACCTGCCGCACCACCATAAGGCACGCCGAAAATCTCGGCGGTATATTCTCCGTTTCTTGAAGGCATGGAGTAGCTCAGATCTCCTTGTTCGGAACGATCAAACGTGGAAAAGTAAGGGCGAAGCCAGAAATAGAGGAATACAGCGGCGAATAGAACAAAAATCAATATTGAAAGTGCAGTGAATATCGGGTGTCGGCGTATCCACGATTTTGGTGGTGAGATGTTTGAAGAGTCACTAGCATGTGCATGTTGTTTCGACATAAATAAACCGGCCCTCCTTTAATGGTAGTGGGATCGAACGATATAGGGTAATGGATATGTAGGTACGAAAATGTCTTTTCTGTAAGCTAATCATTAATCGATGGTAACACATTGCGAATATTAATTAATAACAAATAAGTTAAAATAATCCTTAAAAAAGCGGGAGTTAAGTTAAATGGAGGAAGAGAGCCTTCTTAGCAAATTCAAGACTTGAGGAAGCAGTAAGAGACCGTAGTTTGGTGTGGAATGTTTAACTTGCCCAAAGGTGGTTGATGCTGCAATTAAGCATGCCAAGCATGGTATAATAGAAAGAAACGGAGTTGATGGTCAGATGTCTGATTTGCTCGATCCTCGGAACGTTTTTGTTTTCAAGCGTATTTTTGGCAGTGAAGAAAATAAAGATGTACTGCTAGTGTTCTTGAACCGAACGTTTGCAGAATCGGGGGAACAGCCGCTGACGGAGATTGTACTCCTTAATCCGTATACCGATAAAGATGCTCCGCTGGATAAACAGTCCATATTTGATATTTGGGCGAAAACAGCTGAAGGTAAATTGATCAACATTGAGATGCAGTTATTTAATAAATACGATATTGAAAAGCGGACCTTATACTATTGGAGCAAGCGTTATTCCAGTCAGTTGCAGGAAGGCCAAACTTACAAGGAACTGAAAAAGTGTGTGACAATTAATATTTTAAATTACTCGTTTATCGAAAATGAGCGTTATCATAATGTATTTCATCTGAGGGAAGACCACACTGGACTTGAATTGAGTGATGATCTCGAAGTTCATTTTATGGAGCTGTCCAAGCTGGATGATCAATCCGTTCCGATGGAAGGTGGTCTGATTAACTGGCTTTTGTTCCTGAAAGGTGCTGACAAATCAAATTGGGAGGTGCTGCAAATGAATGAACCTACGTTGAAGAAAGCGATGGATACGCTGGAGTTTCTGAGTCAGGATCGTGAGGCGCGTCGCTTGTATGAAGAACGGCAGAAGTATTTGCACGATGAAGCCTCGATGATTGAGTGGGCTACGGAGAAGGGGATTGCTAAGGGAATCGAAAAAGGATTAGTGGAAGGTGAAAAAAGAAAGGCGATTGAAATAGCTAAAAATATGCTTTCATTCGGCATTGAAGGTTCAATCATTGCCAAAATGAGTGGTCTAACTGAATCTGAAGTTGAGGCGCTAAAAGATTAGCAACGCAACCCACAGAAAAAAACTCGTCCCCACAAACAATGGGAGGTGCTGCAAATGAATGAACCTACGTTGAAGAAAGCGATGGATACGCTGGAGTTTCTAAGTCAGGATCGTGAAGCATGTCGTTTGTATGAAGAGCGGCAAAAGTATTTGCACGATGAAGCCTCAATGATTGAATGGGCTAGGGAAAAGGGATTAGTGGAAGGTGAAAAAAGAAAGGCTTTTGAAATAGCTAAAAATATGCTTTCATTCGGCATTGAAGTTTCTATCATTGTCAAAACGAGTGGTCTAACTGAATCTGAAGTTGAGGCGCTAAAAGATTAGCAAATGTGTTTTAAATCTAAACAATTGTCTTGTCCCCAAAAGGGCAGGCGGTTGTTTTTTAATTTGTCCTAAAATGTTCACTCACACCTGATTCTACTTGCATTCTTTCCGGATCACTCAGGATATACCGCTGTTACACATTTGCCAAAGATCGTTTTACAGTAAAACGCGGTTGCTCATTCGGGTCTGGGCCGTTAAACTAAAGGGAGCGGCGTTTGCTTGACGGACAAGTCATGAGAACGCCATTTTGTTGTCAAGGATGCGGTATATGCCGCTTTCGGATGTCAGAATCGGATCGGACCAAGCTGGTGGAAGAACACCGGTGATAAGTAAGGAGTCTTTACATGAGTGTGCAAACACCTACATTAGAAGAAGCGCAGGGTCTCCTGCAAAAATATTATGGCTACCCCGACTTCCGTGAGGGACAGAAAAAGATCGTAGCCAGCCTGCTTGAACGTGAAGATACGCTGGGTATTATGCCAACCGGGGGCGGGAAATCGATCTGTTATCAGATCCCCGCTTTGTTGTATTCGGGTCTGACGCTTGTCGTCTCTCCGCTGATCTCATTAATGAAGGACCAGGTTGATGCCCTGACCACGGCTGGTATTGCAGCCGCCTATATTAATAGTACGCTCAGCGGCAAAGAAGTGAATGATCGTATCCGCGCAGCGCAGCGCGGTGAGCTGAAGCTGCTCTACGTCGCGCCTGAGCGACTGGAGCTAGACTGGTTCCGCGAGGAGATGGGCTATTTGCCGATCTCGTGCGTTGCTGTGGATGAGGCCCACTGTGTGTCGCAGTGGGGGCATGATTTTCGGACAAGCTACCTGGCGGTAGCGCCGTTTGTGGACAGTTTGCCGGAGCGGCCGGTGGTTGCGGCCTTTACGGCTACAGCGACGCCCGAAGTCATGGGAGATATTCTGCGGCTCCTGCGTTTGCAGGACCCGCAGACGTATGTGACCGGACTTGGGCGAGATAATCTGGCGTTCAGCGTGCTGCGCGGCGAGAGCAAAAAGGACTTTGTCCTGAATTACGCGCGCGAGCACGCCAGCGAGCCGGGTATTGTGTACGCCGCGACCCGCAAGGACGTGGACGATTTGCATCAGCGTTTGCTGCAGGCGGGATTACCCGCAGGACGCTACCATGCCGGGATGACGGACGATGAACGGTCCCAGAGCCAGGAAGCTTTTTTGTACGATGATATCCGGGTGATGGTGGCCACGAATGCGTTCGGGATGGGGATTGATAAATCCAACGTACGTTACGTTATTCATAACAGCATGCCGAAGAACATGGAGGCATATGTGCAGGAAGCCGGTCGTGCGGGACGGGACGGAGAGCCGAGCCAGTGCATTTTGTTATTCGGGGCACAGGACATTATCACCCAGAAGTTCCTGATCGAGCAGAACCCGATGGAGGGTGACCGCAAACAAAACGATTACCGGAAGCTGCAACAGATGGTGGACTACTGTTACACGACGCGTTGTCTGCGCAGTGCACAGCTGGATTATTTCGGTGAGGTGCATGAGGACAAGCCGTGCGGCATTTGCAGTTCATGTACGGACGACCGTGAGCTGGTGGATATGACGATTGATGCGCAGAAAATATTCAGCTGCATTCACCGCATGCGTGAACGGTATGGTGTATCGCTGGTCGCTTCGGTGCTCAAGGGCTCCCGTGCCAAAAAAGTACTCGATTACGGCTTCAACTCCCTGCCAACATACGGCGTGATGGGTAATCGTACAGAGCGTGAGATCGCGGAAATCATTAACGTCATGGTGTCCGAAGGTTATCTGATGCTGTCCGAGGGGCAGTATCCGGTTGTTCGTTTGCAGCCACTGGCGGTGGAAGTGCTCAAAGGTCAGCGTGAAGTGATGCAGCGGGTGGTTCGCAAGACGGCGGCAACGGCTTCGGGTACAAACTATGGCGGACGTCGTGGACGAGATGCAATGCCATCTGCGGTTAACGAGACGGTATTTGAGCAGCTGCGTCTGATCCGTCGTGATCTGGCGGCGAAAGAGCATGTGCCGTCGTACATTATTTTCAATGATGCGACCTTGCGCGAGATGAGTGTGGTATGTCCAAGGACAGAACGTGACATGCTGGATATTAAAGGGGTCGGTGAGGTCAAGTACCGTAAGTACGGGCTGCCGTTCCTGGAGTTTTTCCAGAAGCAAACGGGCGAAGACGTGGATACGGATGATGATGCTTTTTATGAATACGAGTGAGATGTTGGATGAAGATTCTTACGTTTTGAAATGAAAAATATAGTCTGGTGGTCCAGACAAAGGTTGTGAACCATGAAAGTTATTCTCTCTACATTAAATGCAAAGTACATCCATACCTCTTTGGCCTTGCGGTGTCTGAAGGCGTACAGTGAGAAGGATTTTGATATTGAGCTGGCCGAGTATACGATTAAGGACCCGGTCATGAATATCGTGTCCGATCTGTATCAGCGCGGTGCTGACATGATCGGGTTCTCGTGTTACATCTGGAACATTGAAGAGACAATCAAGGTCATTGATATTTTGAAAAAGGTTATGCCAGAGGTGAAAATTCTGCTCGGCGGGCCGGAAGTGTCCTACGACACGGAATATTGGATGAACCGCATCCCCAATGTCGATTTCATCGTGATGGGTGAAGGGGAAGAGACGCTGCATCAGCTCTTGACGGAGCTGGAGGGAAGCAAGAAGTTCCATTTCGTATATGGACTGGCGTATCGCAAAGGGGAAGAAGTCATTCTCATGCCGGGACGGCCAAAAGCGGATCTGAATGATCTGCCGTCACCGCACCGTTTTGAAGAGGATATCCCGGAGCTCGGGAAACGTGTTGTTTATTTTGAAACCAGCCGTGGCTGTCCGTTCAGTTGTCAGTTCTGTCTGTCCAGTATTGAGGTCGGCGTGCGGTATTACGATATTGAGCGGACAAAGTCGGACATTCTGTACCTGATCGAGAAGGGCGCGAAGCTAATCAAGTTTGTGGACCGGACATTTAACATCAAGCGGGATTATGCGCTCGAAATGTTCAAATTCCTGATCGAGAATCATCAGGGGACGGTATTTCAGTTTGAAATTACGGCTGATATTATGCGTCCCGAGGTACTGGACTATCTGGCAGAGAATGCGCCGCCAGGCACATTCCGGTTCGAGATTGGGGTTCAGTCCACGAATGATCCAACGAATGAACTGGTGAAACGCCGCCAGAACTTCTCGAAGCTGAGTCGTACCGTGAACAAGGTGAAAGCCAGCGGCAAAATCGACCAGCATCTGGATCTTATCGCCGGACTGCCGGAGGAAGATTACAATACGTTCAGGAAGACGTTTAACGATGTGTTTGCATTGGGGCCGGAAGAGCTTCAGCTTGGATTCCTCAAAATGCTGCGCGGTACGGGTCTGCGTCTGGATGCGGAGAAGTACAACTATACGTATATGGATCACGCGCCGTATGAGATTCTGGGCAGTGACGTGCTGCCGTTCAGCGACATCGTGCGCCTGAAGCGGCTGGAGGATGTGCTGGAGAAATACTGGAACGCACATCGGATGGACCATACGCTGAAGTATCTGATGGAGCAGGAGTTCGATTCGCCATTTGATTTCTTCCAGGCGTTCGGGGATTATTGGGAGGGTCAGGGCTGGCAGAAGATCGGTCACCAGCTGGAGGATCTGTTCACTCGTCTGCACAGCTTCCTGGAGTCGCGCAACACGCCGCATATGGATATTGTGCTCGGCTTGATGAAGCTGGATTATTTCCTCGGCCACAAGTACAAACCACGCAAAATCTGGTGGGAAGATCCGCTCCAGAAAGACCAGTGGGCGGGTTATATGAAAACGTTGGCTGAACGTCCGGAAGACGTTCGCCTGCCGCGTATTGCCGGTGCCACAGGCACGGCGTGGCTGGAAAGCAGCGGCACGAGTGCGATTGCCGCTGCGGGAAGTTCGGCTGCTGACGGGGAAGACTCTGCCGCGAATGGCGCGGCGGACGGGGTGGACGGCAACGCTTCGCGTGCGTTGCCGATGACCTCAGCCATGACCGCACAGACGGTCATGGGTGCCCGTGCTTTCGCCGACCTCGGTCTCGGCGAAAAGGAACTGCAGAAGCACACCGTAATGGATGTGCTTCCGTTCCGGCTTGAGCGAGTGCTTGCTGGCGCCAGCCCGCTTGCCGCGAAAGGTCGGACGCTGCTGGTCGTGGTGTACCAGCAGCATGAAGGGCAGCAGGCGCAGTATTACACGCTGCCGCTGGGAGAAGAAGCCGCTGCTATGTAGGTGCAGCGGTATTGGGGAGCTGCATGGCCGATGGCTGCATGCAGTGGGGGAAGCACCATGCCTTTGCCGTTCTGGTGCTATAACGGTGAGCACCGCGGTTGTGGACGCGGTGCAATCCCGTGAGGTGCTGCTCCATTGGGAGCAGCACCTCATCCTTACGCGGCTTGCCACTGCACAAGCAGCGCTCCGCTTCACCTTTTATCAAAACATATATGTTCCGAAAGCATCGGAAGGTCTTCTGATTCCCTAGTGGATGAAGAAGGGCCTTCCTTTTTGTTTTTCCGAATTTGGGTCAAAAACATAAGCTATCCAAACGAAGGAGAGTTTCCTATGAATAAATATGCTACTACTGAAAAGACGATTACCATAACTAAAGGTTCCGCTGAGTTACTGCACATTCATATCCCATATAACCTTGCATATATTGAACGGATTCGTCGAATTAAGGGCAGAACGTGGGAAGCCAAACAAAAAGTTTGGATCATCCCCTACACCATAGCTGCTCTTCAAGAGTTCATGAATCAATTTGATCCTGATGACGTTCTGATTACCCCAGAGTTGTGGGTTGAAAATGAGAATTTACAGCAGTGGAAAGCTAGTAAGGCAAACCATCCATGGAGCAAAGATCCGTTACAGAAGGCATTAAAGTTACGAGGATACAGCCGCAAAACGATTAAAGCATATTGTAATCAGGTCGAACGTTTTCTGAGTAGCTGCCAACTTGAAAGTACAGCCGTGACTACTTCTGTAGTTCAGACGTACTGTTTAAATTTGCTTGAGCGAGGGATCTCTCATTCCAGTGTGAACCAGGCAATTAGCGCAATTCGCTTCTACTGCCAGCACATACTCCATCATCCTACAGATAACCAGTATATTCGTCCCAAGAAGCAGACCAAGCTGCCACAAGTGTTGTCTGAAAAAGAAGTTGCTAAATTGCTCACATCCGTAACTAATCTCAAGCATAAAACGATTCTTTTTCTCACGTATTCATCTGGTCTTCGTGTAGGTGAAGTCGTTCGTCTTCGATGCAGCGATTTGGATATTGAGCGTCAGACCCTTATTGTAAGGCAGGGAAAAGGTCAGAAGGATCGGAGAACAATCCTATCGAGCCTAGCGTGGGATATGGTGCAGAAATACATCACTGAATATAGACCAACTCGTTGGCTCTTTCCAGGGCAATCTTCTGATCGGCATCTTACGGAGCGGAGTGTTCAGAAGGTTTTTGAAGAAGCTAGACAACGCGCAGGCATTGATAAAAAGGTTAGTATTCATGTCTTGAGGCACTCTTTTGCTACTCATTTGTTGGAAAACGGAACAGACCTGCGCTATATTCAGGAACTACTTGGTCACACGAGTGCACGAACAACACAGCGATATACCCATGTTAGTACGAAAAATATTCAGCGTATTCAGAGCCCATTGGATCGTTTGGATTTGGGAGATTGAGTGCTTAGTAAATCTCCCTTTTTCACCAAATTCTTCTTCGCAAATACTACACCATAGGTTATCATATACGTAGTTCACATATCATGCAGGGTGTGTGGTATTTACGAAGTACATAAATTAGATGTTATACGCAATTACTGTAGTAGAAACCATAGGATGAAGGAGCGAGAAATTTGGGTGAAGGAAATGAAAGAAACCAATTGTGCGAATGTGGAAGTGGGAAAAAAAGAAAAAAGTGTTGTAAAGATAAAAAGCCAAGAATTCAATCTGTAAATATGGATATGGAAAATCCCATAGCTATAACAAGCTATGAATTGACTTCTAATGGAGAGTTGAAATTATTTGTAGATGGGCAAGAAGTGACGCCAAAGATGGCTAACTTAAATATTTCTCTTGATAGACCAAACAAAAAAATCAAGCAAACATTGAAAATTAATCAAAATCCAATGAATTTACAGACTGACCTCAATGCTTTGCTTCATGATTATGATTTTATCTATGCAGTTGATACCAACACTAGCAACTCTTTAATCAATGACGAGTATTTTTCTGTGGGGGTAGCTTTGGAATATAAAAATTATAAAAAACAAGAACTTCAATTTCAGAGTTCATTTACAATTCAATTGAACCATAAAGAAAAACACCTTGCTGAAAAACTAGGAATTATAGAATTAATAAAAAAAATTATCATTGATAAGAGTTTAGAAACTAACGACCTAAAAATTTTATTAGTCACTGACCATGATTTAGGAAACATTGATCGTTATAATTCTAGAGAAATTCCGATGATAGAAGATACTGATTTGTATTTACCTAAAAATTTTACTCTTGTTTATGCTAGTGCTGATAAAAAGAATGACAGCATATTAAATAGCATGATTAGTCAATGTGACCAGGAGGCTAGTAGAATTTTGAAGGAAACAATGCGGTGATTTTAGTAAGAAGCTCAAGTAGACAGTAACAGCGTATAACATAATATTCACGCTACGAGCATTCGCTCTTGGTCCGGCATTCGCCGGACACCCGACATACGTCGGGTCGTGAATACAGGAACGTTATAGGAAATCAGTAAAATTAAAAGGAGCTTGTATGAATATTTTACCAGAGAAATATAATTTGATAGGTAAATTGATTTACGAGTATACTACTTTGTTAGCAAGAACAATAGCCTCTAATCAAATAATAAGCAATGAGCAGTTAAAAACAGAGGTTTTTGAAGAAGTGCTTTTTCAATCAAACAAAGGAACTTTAGCAACAGCAGTGAAGAATTTAATTATGCCTAGAAATTTGATTGATTTTGACTCACTGGAGGTTTTTTTAACTTCCTATGCAAGTCTGTATGAAGAAACAGTTTCTAATCATCTGTATCTTTTAGCCTCGACTGAAGAAATGGAGATAATTGAAAATTTAAAAATCCCAAAAAATAAGGTTTTTAAAAAAGACGAAGCTAATAACGTTTTGGTAAAACTTAGAGATGAATATGAGGAAATGTTAGATAATGAGTTGAAAAAATATAATTCAGAATTATTGATGTTTCTTTTATTCTCATTAGCAGACCGCCTGGCCTATTTATCTAATTTGAGTATTTTAAAAATTAGTGAAGGGGAAATTAATAATCCTAAAAATATTGGAAGGAATCCCATGATGATATTAACTTCGTTAATATGTCAAGCTGATGTAAAAGACATGCCTAGAATAAGTGCATATATAGGGGGAGAAAAAAATGTAGTTGATATATTGTTCAATAACGCTTATCAAATTTACACTAATGATAATATTCAGTTAGAACAATCATTGAAAAGTGAGGAATTTGATTTAAGAAGAATTTATCAACTTGCATATATGGTTTCTAAAATGAATCTTTTTTTGGAATCTAACTTTCTTCTTTATGAACATGGAGAATACTTGAAAATAGAAGAAGGAGTATTTCAACAAAGTGGAAAATTTGATGAATTGCTCTCGCGTACTCAGCTTGAAATTTCAAAATTTTCTTACGACTCTAAATTAACAAAGCGTATTTTTTCAGAATATTCAAAAAGAGAAGGGTTTTGTCCGAAGGATCTATTTAAATTAGCTACAATAAGTAACGAAGCACTACGTGCTCAAGTCCACTTATTCACATATGAGAAAGAAAAAATCAGAGAAATTATTCTTAATCTCACTGATGTTAAAGAGTACGGAGTTGATAGATTTTTAGATGTTCTTACACTAAAAAAGGACATAAAGTGTATAACGGATAGTAAAAACAAGATATCTATTTACCCATTTGTTGAATTAAACAACGGACATATAATGTTTTCTCCACTTCTTCTTTTGCAAGCAAGCCAGATTCTAGAATCGCGCATGTTACAACAATCTTTCACGAAAAAAGCAGATTTACAAAAGTTTATTTCGAAACATTACGATGAAGCAGGGATCAAAGATTTGAGCCAAGCTCTACTTGAAAAAAATATTCCATATATTGAACATTTGAAAATCGATCAGATAAAACATCAAGAAATGAAAAATGCCATAAGTCAGAAAGGCATTACAAAAGAATTTGATTTAATCTTTGTTAAAAATGAAACTTTATTTGTTGTAGAGTATAAAACTTGGAAAATAAATTCTTACAACATTATTCAAGTTTTAAAGGAACAAAAAAAGATACTAAATAACATAGCTAGTCATGAAAGAGCAATGAAAATTATTGATCTTCATAAAAAAGAATTCAAAAGCCATTTTAAACTTGAAGAATATAATGAAATTGAATTAATTATGGTTTTTCAAAATCCAACTGCCTTTAAATATTTAAATAATGTTGAAAGGATAAAAGTATTTTCACCAAAAGATTTCATAGAATTTGTATAATCTTACTCAAAGGAAAATATCATAAGCATACTTCAAATTATTAGTCTTAGCTCACTTACAAATTCAGCACATTTGTTTATAACAAGTAATGTTGAAGATTACAAAAATTCAAAAGTAGATTCAGGAGGATACTGACATCCTATAACATAATATTCACGCTGCGGGCATACGCCCTGGGTCCGGCAGTCGCCGGACACCCAGCATACGCCGGGTCGTGAATACAGGAACGTTAAGCGAAAGCACTGAATATTTATGACAAGCTCTGTTGGTTGATGAATTGATTGTTAAAGCTCGTGCCTATCACCTTAAATATATCATTTAAGATGATTATCTTAAGTAATGGATTTTTAAAGCTATAAATAGAGTTAGTTCTCAAGTAAATTTAAAATTAATTGGAGATAGCGACATTATGAAAAAAGAGGATGTTAATATTCTATCTAAATTTTTGGCATATTTTCAAAATGAAACAGATGGGGAGCAGCATTAGTTGGGGCGGCAATGGTCGAGTCGAAATTAGAAATACTACTTAATAAAACCTTATTAGATAATTTCTCAAAAGAAGAATTACTAAGTGGTTTTAATTCACCCATAGGAACATTTAGTTCTAAAATTAAATTATGTCATGCCTTGGGTTTTATTACAGATAAAGAAGCTAGAGAAGCGAATTTGATAAGAAAGATAAGAAATGAATTTGCACATAAGCTGGATGATATAACCTTTTCGAATTCGCCTATTCGAGATTACTGCTTACAACTACAAGCGAATACACCAGGAGATATAAAACATGAGAAGCGTTTTCGTTTTTTATTCGTTAATTCAGTTGCTCTATTATCTGTAGCTCTATGGCATCGCCCTGAACTTGTGAATAAGCATAAAAAGATAGAAGCAAGAGAATGGGAAATGGAATTATAAGTAAATTGATAATAGTAATTTCAAAGAAGTCAGTACCTTCGCTTAACACAGCATTCCTTCTGTGGGAATTCGCCCTTGATCGCCAAGAGGGATATCATAGAAGTGAATTCAGGCGATACATTCTATCAGCTAAGTCTGACGACCCGTTCCCTTTGGTCACTTAAGCTGATCGAACGTCAGGAATGCGGGAATGTTATGTGAAACCTATGCAAAATATAATCTGATTCTAACATCAAAAAAATAACTAACTTAAGAGGTGTTTTTATGAGTAAGCACAGTGACAATATTTTCTGTGAGTATACGATTAATTCATGGGAAGACTGCAGAAAGTTATTTAGAAGCATTGAAAAGTGGGTATTTAGGGGACAATCAAATAGTCAATGGTCATTACAAACTACATTAGAAAGAGGAGCTAAAATCAATAACTCTAATATTAGAGTTATTCCAATGATTGAAAGAAACATTATTGAAAAATTTCAACGTAGAGCTTTTCATTACTTGGAAAAGCCTCCAGAAGTAGAGAATGTTTTAGAGTGGTTATCTTTAATACAACATCATGGAGGACCAACGAGATTATTAGACTTTTCCTATTCATACTTTGTGGCTTTGTTTTTTTCAATCGATCAGGCATTGCAAGAATCCACTGTCTTCTGCCTAAATAAAAAGTTAATCAATGAGAAGGGTCTCGAAACAGAAAAATGGAGAGGTTTAGAGGATGAGAAGTATTTTGGGACAAGAAAATATTGTAATGAAAAATTAATTGAACAAACTTCAAGCCCACTTGTAATGTTAATTGAGCCCTTTAATATACATGAGCGACTCTCCAGTCAGCAAGGTCTATTCGCTATTCCATTTGAAGGACATCAAGCATTTGAATACAATCTGTCCATAACTGTAAATAGATTTAGAAAGGAATTACCAATAAGTAAGATAATTGATAATCATGATGAAGATTTAATAGAGTTATTGAATCAGGAATGTGCATTGCTTAAAGTGAATATTCCAAAAGATTTTCATAATGAAATTAGAAGAGAATTAAAGTTAATGAATATATCTAGTGAGACTATTTATCCAGGAATTGATGGCTTTACAAAATCATTATATGGTGAATTTGATATAAATTATCGATCTTAACCTTGTAGTAATTCTAGATGGCATTGGAATCACATAACACGGTGTTATGCATCGGGCATTCGCCCTCGATCTGGCAGAGGGATTTCAGAGAAGAGGTAGCAGCCAGACACATCCGCACCGACTAAGCGCATCGCGCTCGGCCACGTTGTGGCCTTAAGTCGGTGGGACGTCGTGAACACATGAACGTTATGTGAAAAACCGAATCATTTGAAAATCTGTATAAACTTTAAAAATAGTGTTCACAGCTACTAAATAATTATTTAAAGAAATGTGGTAGGAACATATGTCAAGAAAAAATAACAACCCTGGAAAAAAAGTAAGTGAAAATTGGAAGGTTCTATTGAGAAACACTATACTAACAGCCCTGACAACAAGTCTAATTACTACAATTTTATCCTTTTCATTATGGAACTGGCAGTTTGATAAAACTAAAGAACAAGAAAAATGGGATAAGAAGTTTGGGATATTTTCAAGACTTACAGATGACCTTGCTATGCATCATACTTTGCTAAGTGCAAAACTAAAATTTAATCTTGAACTTCATTCAAGAACAAAAGGAATACCATTTGCTTCAATAGAAGAAAAAAGAAGAATAGAAGATGAGTTGGAAGAGTATTTGCCATATGAATATGAAGGCTTAGTTGAGTATGATAAAAATAAACCTAAATTAATCGGTTCTTTTTTTATTGCAGAAGCTACATTCGGAGATAAGACAGATAAAGCAATACTGGATTATCTAAACAACATAATTAACAAAAGACCTCAAGAACATATTGATACATATCTTGCAAGATTGAACAAAAAAGAAGCAACAATCAATATACAGGACTTAGTAGATAGTATATATATTGATGCTGATATATTAAGACAGAATATACTTGAGCAAATGAAGAATGAGTTAGGGTTGTAATATTTTCTTAGGAGATGAAAACAAAATGAAAAAATTTTCCGAGGATGTCAGGCTAATCACATAACATAATATTCACGCTGCGGGCATACGCCCTGGGTCTGGCATTCGCCGGACACTCAGCTACTCTGAGTCGTGAATACAGAAACGTTATCGGAGATATCCGAAATGCAGTAAGATCAAGTGTGAAGTATATATTAATTTCTGGAGGCGATATTTATGTTTTATAGAAGGAAATATTATGTAGTCAACAATGACTTCGTTGAGGTCTTTAATAAACATTTCATTGAAAACAATTTACCTAATCAATTGAAATATGGAGCCAGATTAGTAGGGAGATGGATGGCTCCGCATTCAGAGACTACCACTGAGGTTTTTGCAATTTGGGAATATGATAGTAAAGAACAATATGAAGAAATCGAACTGAATGTTCGAAACCCTGAACAAGCCAAGAAGGTCAATTCTTGGTATGAGAGTCAAGGCGGCAGAGAACGCGTATATAAAGAATGTATTTTTCAAGTGAAGGATTCAGAGATAATTTCTACCTTATAAACCTTAGCAGCGCATGATTGAAACACTTAGGGATGACCGTATGCAGTGAAAATTGGTTTTGAAAGAATCTATTTTTTTATCAATTGAAAGATAAACCAAGTATTGAATTATCTGCTATCAATAAAGTAAGTTCCGATTAAAAAACCGTGATATTTATATTTTCAATTCTAAATTTACTGAGTAGGTAGTTCAAAGAGGTCAGAAAATCCGATAACAACATATTCACGAATCGCAGCCTGAAGGCTGCTCGGTCTGCCTGAAGTATTTCGGGGATGTGGCTTCAGGCAGACAGCCCTGCACCTCCTAACCGCATCGCGGCCGGTCCTTCGTACCTTAAGGTGGTGAGGGTTCGTAAATACGAGAACGTTATCTAAAATCAGGACAAATATGTAATATCAAAATCTAGGAGTGTGATTCGACTTGGAGAACTCAAATTTAAAAGATCTTATTGAAAAATACCTGAGCGCATATAATACGTTTAACATTGATGGAATGATAGGAGTTTTGAATGAAAATATTCATTTTCGAAACATTTCTAAAGGTGAAGTGAATTCGGAAACAAAGGGGATTCAGGAATTCCGCACATTAGCAGAGCAGTCAATTCAGGTATTTTCTAAAAGGCGTCAAGTAATAAAGAACATTATTTTGACAGGAGATAAAGCAGAGGTTGACATTGATTATGAGGGAATATTGTCCAGTGATCTCCCTAATGGAATGAAGGCAGGAGAAACATTAAAACTTCAAGGGAAATCAATATTTCAAATGAAAGATAAGAAGTTAATACTGATTGAAGATCATAGTTGAAACAGTATTGAAAGTTATTCATAGATTACCCTGAAATCAGATAACAATATATTCACCGCATCGGGCATACGCCAAGTGTCATGAATACACAACGTTAGTCGAAAGAAGTTTTTAGTTTAGGAGGAGTCTATATGATATTAGAAAAAGTTATAAATAGAATTGTAATACAAAGTGAATATAAGGATTTTGTTGATAAGTATATAGATAATATACATAACGAATTTAAAGGTAAGATCCATAGTATTTATATGTGTGGCTCGATTCCAAAAGGAACGGCTACACCTTTTAAGTCAGATGCAGACTTTACTATTGTATGTGCAAATCCCAAAGATATTGATTACGAAAGATTGTCAAATATTAAAGACAGGCTTTTGGAAGAATATCAAGTCCTAACTAAGATCGATACGATTATTTGCTCGATTGACGATGTATTAAGTAAACCACATGAGTGGGGTTTTTGGGTTAAGATCATTTGTGTTTGCATACATGGGGATGACATTGGTGAAAAAGTACACCCGATAGTTATTTCTCCTGAGTTCATATTAGACTTAAATACAGAGACCAAGGAGGAAGTAGATCGTATACATCGTTTACTTTCTAGTGCTAGTGATAACACAATGAAAACTAGATATATTAAAGGTTACTCTAAGAGATTAATTCGTGCATTATACTCTTTGGTTTTAGAAGAAACAGGCGTATGGCAAGATGACTTTATTAAGATGAAGAATGCCATATTAAACTATTGTGATATTGACTCCGCTTTAGTTGATTATCTGTATGCTTGTTACTTGGATAGTGATGTACTTGTCGAAGAGTTTCTGGGAATTGCAGATGAAGTATATAGCTATTTTGAGAACGCTTTAAATGCAATGTCTGCTTCCAGAACTTCCTTCGAATAACAAAATATTGACGATCTGGATCACTCTGAGAAGCGAATGACCACATCTAGCCCCCTAAGCCCGTCGAGACGTCACTGCATTAGGTGTTCGGCAAGCCTCACAACTATAAGCAGCGACTCTAAGGGGCCTGGACGTTGTCAATACAAAACGTTAAGTGAAATTCCGGAGATCTAGTTCCAATTGAGTATGAATGTATTAGGAGGAAAGGATGATGAATAATGGTATGGCATCATGGCAAGAACTGAAAATAGATTATGAAATTAATCAAATATCTCCCAATATATCAACTAGACTAGAAGATATTGAACGTGTCCCTACGGGGCTTGGAATAAAAATACTCACTATCCTTATTGAATGGGCTTGCCAGCCACAAAATACCCACCCAATTGAAATAGCGAGGAAAAAGATTAAAACAATTCCTTCTGATTGGCTAATAGAACATCTTCCTAATGTAG
The DNA here is from genome assembly GCF_028771845.1 of Paenibacillus marchantiae. Lineage (NCBI taxonomy): Bacteria > Bacillati > Bacillota > Bacilli > Caryophanales > Paenibacillaceae > Paenibacillus > Paenibacillus marchantiae. Next base: position 2,834,545 of record NZ_CP118270.1, read on the forward strand.
CTAAAACAGCAATTTGTCTTGACGATGAATGGGAGTATCGTAGATTGTTAGAGCTACTTTCAGAGGCAATTCCAAAATTACTAGATTGGGGAATTGAACTGGGAATTAATTCTAAAAATGAAGAAATTAAAGAGGCAGCAAATGACTATAAAGAAAAATAACAGTTTTGTAGAGTGCAATGAAATGATTCAAACAAGGTTTGAAATGGTGGCCTCAGAATGGACCTAAAGACGTACCTGGCAGAGCATTTCCCAAACCTGACCTTAGAACCGCCTCTTTTCTATAATTGGGATGTTGCAATACGATTCGAACTTGGCATTCCTCTGATGTTTGGAATAAATAAGGAGCATTACATGGAACGAGTTTACCATCGATCGCTTGAATTATTTAAGGCTCTTCATGATCAAGAAGATGAGGTCCTATTAATAACTCAAGCTTATTTTGCAGATAAGCCTAAACACAAAGTGAAGAAGTTGAACCTATACAGGAAATATATCAAGAAGAAAGAGCCGATTAGAGCCTTGAGACTTGAGATACTTCCAGATTTGGATTGTGAACCGGATGAAACCCCAGATCCAAGGAACAACATGTATAGGTACTGGACTAAATGTAGAATTGAAGACTTGAAATATCGTCAGTTAATCAAAGCTATATGTAATCATGATGTTGGCATTAAGCCAACGATCTATCATAGGGTGTATTTCATTAATATAAGTAAGAAAACGATATTTCATATCTATGATGATAGAGGTTGCGATGTTATTTCACCATCAAGAGAAGCGCTAACGGATATCTATAAAGAATATAACGATTGGATTCTAGATTATGATCGAGAACGTATTAACAACGTATTCTGGGATAGTGCGAAGTATTAGTCTACGTGGTTGATTGTGGTAAGTCATTTTCAGTAAACAAATCAGTCTAAGTCAGTTGTCATGAAACCCAAGAAAGTTATATGCAATCGCGATATATGTTAAAATTACAGAAAGTAGAACTAACTCAATAACAGGAGGTAGAACACATGAAGTGGCAAGAAGTTAGAGAACTGTTCCCTGACCAGTTTGTTTTGGTTTCTATCATTCATTATCATGAGGAAGACAACAAAAAAATAGTAGATGAAGTTGCACCAATTCGTACCGTATCCGAACAAGATGCGAATAAAGAGTTTTTTCAAGTAGAGCCTGGTAACATCGTGTATCATACTTCGAATCAAGACTTTGTGATCAACCTCCGCAGAGATCCATTAATGTAATTATAGATACAGGCTCTTCACATACGATCATTAGTCCTGATGTACTAGAGGAAATCGGTGTGACCTATGAAACCGGAGATTCGATATATGAAGCATACGGGATTGGAGGAAGTATTCCTTTCTACACCAAAGTCATGGACAGGATTGAAATAGGAACAAACAGCTTTCAGAATATAGAAATAGATGTAGGCATATTGCCTAAAGAACATAAAGGGCTTCTCGGATTGGATATCTGAAACAATAAAATTTTATTATTGATCTGAAAACATTAGAATTACATAATTGGAAATAAAATTCCATCAATGAACGAGTCCTATTTATAATGAGTATCAGATAAAAAGATACATATACAAGTGAAGTTCACCTAACAATTTTTGTTAGGTTTTTTGTTCTAGAGCCTGTCCGCTTTTCAACAGTTGAATTAAGCTCTTTTGGAGATATGGCCGATGTTAAAGCAAACAGGGATGGCAGCATGAAAGAAGGCTTCTACAATCATTCGCATCCCATTCAACCTTGTATATATTCATCGTATTCACCAGATTACAGTCAGACAGTGGGAACCTAAATTGAATGTATGGACCATCCCCTACACCATCTCTGCTGTCCGATTGGCATTGAGTGGACGGCGAGGAATTCATCAAATCGCTCGGCCATCTAGGAATTAAGGGAAAAAGGGCAGTCTCGGGGGAAGTGTTGATAGTATAACAGAACTCGTATCGCAGCTTGTTTAATTGACGCCAAAATATTACAATATTATGATATGATCATTGCTAAACATGAATTTTGGCTCCAAATAAAGAGAGCAAGGGGAGGTGCTGTAATGCCAAAATTAAAAGATATCGCAGAACGTGTAGGCGTATCCATATCAACGGTTTCGCGTGCGATCAGCAATGATACCAATCGACCGGTCAATGAAGGGACAAAACGAAAAATTAGGGAAGCTGCTCATGAGTTGGGATACATTTTGGATGAATCCTCCAAATCCATTGGCAAAGAGATTACCTCAGCCAAACGGATAGCCTGTATCGTGCCACAGATTTTGATGGATGACCATCCGTACTTTTCACAGGTACTGACAGGTTTTCACGTTAAAATGACGGAACTGGGGCTGCCTCCAGCCATTGTCCGCACTTGCGAAGAACTTAGTGACACCGAACGGATAAAAATGATGCTTCAGGAAACGGGTACTCAAGGTATAGTCGCAATCAGCTGGTACGATGAAAAATTGTTTGAGCTGCTTGAGCAAGAGAATATCACTGTACTGGGTGTGAGTCTCAATGATGAAAGGCTTACTGTACCGGTCGTTGACTGTGACCGAATATTTTCTGCTCGCACAGCAGTCCGTCATTTGATCGAGCAAGGCCATACCCGGATTGGGTTTATTGGTGGCCCCGCATATTCGGAACAAATAGAGAGCGAAGAAAGGTATGTCGGTTATAAATTTGCCATGCTGGAAGCAAACCTGAATCTGAATGAACATTGGATTATCAACACCAACTGGAATGTGAATCTCAGCTACAGCAAACTGACGGATCTCCTGACCGAGACGCCCAAGTCTGATTGGCCGACGGCCATTTTTTGTGCAAGTGATATGCTCGCTATTCCTGCGATGCGGGCAGTTGTTGAACAAAATGGTCGTATTCCTCAAGATATCGCATTCGTGGGCATGGATAATATCTCTATGGCGCAGTATACGACACCACCTCTGACGTCCGTACAAGTTCCAAAATATGAAATCGGCAAAGTAGCAGCACAATTAATTAACGATTATCTGGAAGGACGTTATTCATCTCTCCATAAAGTTTTGTTGCCCAGCACCCTTATTGTGAGGGAATCATCTGTTTATGATCGTACAAATCATACAAATGACTAGTTAGTTGTGTGATATTATATTACATATAAATTCAGATAACTGTCATATAAAACCTACGAGGAATGCATCCGCGTGGGTTTTTTCTTGTTTTTTTAGCCAAAATTAATCCAAATAAAACCAAAAAAATGTTTGACAATCGTCTATGGGCTATATTATGATGTATGAAATTAAGCGTTTGGCGTTTTTTTTTTTTATGTTTTTGGATTTAGCCAGCAGCTAAGATTATATGTTAAACTAAATTATTGATTGCGCTTTCATCCCCATAAAATCAATGTTTATATAAAATATACAAGAAACCTCTAAAACTCTTATAACCTATTATCCAGACTGATACCTACCCATTTACATATAATATATTCCAAACTAGCACCAAATATATATCCAAATATATATCCAAATATATATCCAAAAAAACAAATCCCCTTGCGTTAGATGATGAACTCATTTATTAACGTTATCCACTCACTTTGTGTAATAACTTCTAACATATAAGTACTTTAAATCAAATCTCAGAAATCAAAGAAGATCAGAAATCAAAAAAGAAAGGTGGGAACTGCTTCGAGCAGCGTAAGGACGCTGGTGGTTTAACACAAAGACATTTTGCCAGGCAGAATTGTAGTGACGATTCCAGGGGGGGATGTTCATGGCCAATACAACTGTACAACCTGCAATGAATGCAGTACATGAAAAGAAGAGAAGAAGACGTCAAAAGTGGAACCCGATTTTACGAAATTGGCAGCTTTATTTGTTAATCTCACCAGTTGTTGCTTATTACCTTGTCTTTCAGTACTTGCCGATGTATGGCATTCAAATCGCGTTTAAGGATTTCATTGCAACGAAGGGAATCTGGGGAAGTCCCTGGGTCGGTTTTGAACATTTTGAACGTTTTTTTCACAGTTATTTCTTCTGGAGATTAATCAAAAATACGCTTGGACTTGGGTTATACAGCTTGGCGGTAGGTTTTCCAGTCCCTATCATTTTGGCGCTTCTGATGAATGAGGTAAGGGCGGAAAAGTTTAAAAAATTTGTTCAGACCATTACCTATGCGCCGCACTTCCTATCAACTGTCGTGGTCGTAGGCATGATGATGATGTTTTTATCTCCTCGATACGGAATCATTAATCACTTCATTGGTATGTTTGGCGGTAATCCCATTAATTTCTTGTCTGAGCCTTCCTGGTTCAAGACCTTGTTTGTGATGTCGGATGTATGGCAGACCATGGGCTGGAGCTCGATTATTTATTTGGCGGCATTAGCCGGCGTGGACTCTCAGCTTCATGAAGCAGCGCGTGTGGATGGGGCAACCCGGTTGCAGCGGATATGGCATATTAATATACCGAGTATTATGCCGACAATTATCATTTTGTTCATTTTAAACATCGGAAGCATCATGGGTATTGGTTTCGAGAAAGTCCTGCTGATGCAGAACACACTGAATTTAGAAACCTCGGACATTATCTCTACCTACGTTTACCGGAGTGGGATACAAGATGCTGAATACAGCTTCTCGGCGGCGATTGGTCTGTTTAACTCCATAATCAATTTCATCTTATTAGTTACTGTTAACCAGATCTCAAAACGAATGAGTGAAACGAGCCTATGGTAAGGGAGTTGCTGATGCATGCTTGTTGAATCTAGAGGAGATCGTATTTTTAATATAATTAACCATTTTTTGTTAATTATAATTACGCTCATTGTTATCTACCCGCTTGTTTTTGTGTTAAGTGCTTCGTTCAGCGATCCGCAGGCCGTCCTGCGTGGTGAAATGTTCCTATGGCCTAAGGGGATCAATTTCCATTCTTACGAGAAGATTTTTCAGAACAAAGATATCCTCAGAGGTTATACCAATACACTGATTTATACGTCAGTGGGGACGCTGATTAATCTCGTCATGACGATTCTGGCGGCATATCCGCTATCCCGAAAGGATTTTATAGGCCGCAATGCTATCATGGCCCTGTTTGTTTTCACGATGTTCTTCAGTGGCGGATTAATTCCAACCTATATGCTAATCAAAAACCTTGGCATGTTAAACACATTTTGGGTCATGATCATTCCGAATGCCGTTTCGATCTGGAACATCATCATTATGCGGACATTCTTCCAGCAATCGATTCCAAATGAGTTGCATGAGGCGGCGACGATTGATGGCTGCTCTAATATTCAAACGTTAACCCGGATTATCCTGCCATTATCCATGCCCATAATAGCGGTGACGATTCTGTTCTATGCTGTTGGGCACTGGAACTCCTTCTTTAACGCAATGTTGTATCTGTCAGACAAGGACAAGTTTCCACTTCAACTCATTTTGCGGGAAATTCTGATTCAAGGGCAGACGAACGATATGGTCAAAATGTCAACCGAGTCTGCAATTAAGCAGCAAAGGGAAGTGGAGGGCATCAAATATGCTGTACTCGTCGTTGCCAATATACCGGTGCTCCTGCTTTATCCTTTCCTGCAAAGATATTTTGTTAAAGGCGTAATGATTGGTGCCATTAAAGGATGATTCCTTGTATGGATAACGATGGGACAAAGGGAGGAATAAGAATGACACTCAAAAAGTGGGGGAGTATCGCTCTGGTTTGTATCATGTCCGTTTCGATGCTGGCCGGGTGCAATTCTAAGGATGCTGATTCGGGAAGTAGCAAGGATAAAGGAGCTGCCAATGGCAAAGTCAATGCGAGCGGATTTCCGATCGTAAATGACACCATTACAGTAAGCGGATTTGCCGGAAAGTTTTTTGCCAATGCAGACTGGAACGATCTTAGACTCTGGAAAGAGTATGAGAAGATGTCCAATGTTCATATCCAGTGGGATACGGTGCAGAAGGATAATTTGAAGGAAAAACGCAATCTCCTGCTGGCAGGCGGCGCTTACCCGGAGCTGTTCTACGCCTCGGCGTTTTCCAGATCGGATCTGCTGAAATACGGCAAGCAGGGCGCATTTATTCCTCTGAATGATCTGATCGACCAATATGCGCCTAACTTTAAGGCTCTAATGAAGAAGTATCCGGTTATTGGCAAAGGGATTACGATGCCGGATGGTAACATATATGGGCTGCCAACCTTGTATGATCCGGAATTCAAGTCGGTTCTGTACGGAACACCTTGGTTGAAGAAAGAGTGGCTTGATAAATTAGGTTTGCAGGAACCGCAGACATTAGATGACTTCTATAATATGTTGAAAGCATTTAAAGAAAAGGACCCGAACGGCAACGGGCAGCAGGACGAGATTGCCTGGGGCGGTGTGGGAACGGCTGGTGTGGTGAACTACCTGAGAGGTTCATTTGGATTGAATAATCATGGCACCTCCAACATTAACATTGATACAGATCCTCAGACGGATAAAGTACGCTTTATTCCAACCGATCCCCAATACAAGGAGCTGCTACAATTCGTGAATAAGCTCTACAAGGACGGATTGCTTGAGCAGGATATTGTATCTGTTAAGAGTACGGAAGTGGATGCTAAAGGTATGGAAGGCCTGATCGGAGTTGTGGATAATGTCGATCCGGTTGCGATATACAATCAGCAAGGTTATGTTGGCATGCCCGTACTGAAGGGTCCTCATGGCGATCAGACATACAACGCCTATGGTTCTCCACTCGGTAATATCGGGATGTTCGTACTTACAGATAAAGCCCAAAACCCAGAGGCCATGATCCGCTGGATGGATTATTTCTACAGCGATGAGGGCATCAAGACGTTCTTCATGGGATGGAAAGATGAGACGTATAAAGAAGACGCAGACGGTAACGTAGACTATGTCGACAATATCAAAAACAACCCGGATGGCCTTAATCTGGACCAGGCAGTAGGTCAATACCTGATTTGGCCGGGTGGGTACTACCCTGGTTTTGTAAAGCAGAAATACTTCAAGGGAGCTGAAGGTCTGCCAACTTCGGTTGAAAATGCGAAAAAAGCAGAGTCTCACATCTTACCACAAGATCAAATATGGCCTCCATTTAATTTCACGCAGGAAGAGCAGCGGGATCTGACCACTTTCCAAACGGATATTGAAACGTATGTAGATGAAATGCGTGACAAATTCATTACTGGAAATGAATCCTTTGACAATTGGGATCAGTATGTGGCAGCTCTCCAAAAGATGGGCGTAGAACGATATGTAGCCATCTATCAATCAGCAGCAGACCGTTATACCCAAGCGGATTAGAAGGTTCATCCGTAGATTTCAGATCATAAAGGAGTGAACAAATATGAGTCAACTGAAAGCGGTCCTGATTGGAGCAGGTGCGAGAGGAGCAGGTGGCTATGCACCCTATGCACTTGATTATCCACATGAGCTTACCTTCATTGCGGTTGCCGAAGCCGATCCAGTGAGAAGAGCAAGATTTGCTGAGAAGCACGGGATTCCACCGGAACACTGTTATGAGACTTGGGAGCCCCTGTTGGCTGAACCTAAGCTGGCTGATATTGCGGTTATCTGTACACAGGACAGAATGCATTATGGTCCAACGATGCAGGCTTTAGATAAGAAGTATCATGTTATGCTGGAGAAGCCGATGTCACCTGATCCGAAGGAATGTCTTGAGATGGAACAAGCGGCCAGAGATAATGACCGTCTGCTGACGATCTGCCATGTGCTGCGGTACACACCGTTCTGGAATACAATCAAGAAGGTGATACAAGAAGGACGTATCGGAGAAATTGTCTCCATTCAGTTGAATGAGAATGTGGGTTACTGGCATATTGCCCACAGCTTCGTGCGGGGAAATTGGAACAATTCTAACACATCCAGCCCGATGATTCTGTCCAAGTCATGCCATGATATGGACGTATTATCCTGGCTCGTGGATCAGCCTTGCCTCAAGGTCAGTTCGTTCGGATCTCTTAAACATTTTCATGAAGGCAATGCACCGGAAGGTTCCGCTGATCGATGCTTGGATTGTGCCGTAGAACCAACCTGCCCGTACTCTGCACCAAGATTTTATTTGAGTGACCAGTTCAGGGGTTGGGCAGGACATTTTACACAGGAGCTGACGAAACCGAATATCATACAGGGTTTACGTGATACCGATTACGGCCGGTGTGTATACCGTAGTGACAATAATGTGGTAGATCATCAGGTTGCGAATATGGAATTTGAAGGTGGAGCTACGGCCATGTTCAGTATGTGCGGCTTTACATTTGAGCAGGAACGTAGAATCCAGATCATGGGGACGAAAGGAGAACTTCGCGGTGAGGAAGATCAAATTATGGTGTACGACTTTTTGACACATCAAAAAACAGAAATCACAATCCCTTCTCAAACCAGTGGCCATGGTGGGGGAGATAGCGGCATTGTGAGGAATTTTCTGAATGAGGTGCGTCACTATAACGGTCAGGAAAGCCTGACATCGGCTGCGGCTTCCGTCCGGAGCCATCTGATCGCATTCGCAGCTGAAAAGTCGCGGCTGAACGGGGGCGAGTCTATCGATCTGAATGAATATGCCCGTCAGCTTATGGTGAAGGAAGAGCTATCTAAATAATCAGCAGTGTATCGATAAGCTGCCCCTCAAGGTATGAATATATTTTGAGGGACGGCTTTTTTTGTTCGTTTGGAATTCGAGAGTTTTCTTCACGGACCTTCAATACCATCACATCCACTAAGATAAACGGGAATCGGCTGTCGACTTAGGGCCAGTTATTCCATGACCCTACCAGGGGGGCTAACTGTAAGCAGAGGTCTGACACAATAGACTTGGAATACGCCATGCCACAGAAGTTCGCCGGTAAGCTGAGTGACTTTGCGAATTAGTGCTTGTGTAATATACTTAGTATACTAATATTATGATGTCAGGGTGGTTTTGTGGAATTGCATTTATACGAGCAGATATATGTCTCTATTGTACAAGAGATTAAAGAAGGTCGATTAAAAGAAGGAGACCGAGTCTCTTCTGAAAAAGAGTTGGCTGAAAAATTTGGCGTCAGTCGTATTACATCTAAAAAGGCTCTGGAGAAATTGGCAGATTCTGGGGTTATTAAACGAATACAAGGAAAAGGTTCATATGTGGCCGATGGTATAATTGGAGGACAAGAACCGAAGCACTATTCAGAGGTAATAACGAACTTGGTGCCTGAGGATGATAAGCGGTTGATCGGTTTTATTATACCAAATTTTTCTGACGAGTTTGGCCTACAACTTCTTAGATCGATGGAAAAGCGGAGTGCTGAGCATAATTATCAACTCATTATTAAACGAACTTGCGGGGATCGGGATGAGGAAAAACGCGCGATCGACTTATTTATTGGTTTGGGTATCAAAGGATTAATCGTGACCCCCATTCATGGTCAACACTATAATTCGGAGCTGCTTCGACTTGTATTAGATCGGTTTCCAATCGTTTTGGTCGATAGATATCTAAAAGGAATTCCGGTTTGTTCGGTATACACAGACAATAAGAAAGCAGCCATGGATCTTACGCGGCATCTGATTAGCAAAGGTCATAAAAAAATTGCCTTTTTATCTCCGCCGGAAGAGAACACTTCAACATTGGAGGAAAGGCTGCTCGGATATACGTTTGCCTTCACTCAAGAAGGAATGAACTTGAACAAAGATTATGTATTAACAAACTTGAAGGGCACCCTTCCTATGAACATAAACGGGACAGCGATTGAAAGTGATAAAGAAACAGTAAAGCATTTTTTGAAACAAAACCCTGATGTAAAGGCGTTTGTCGCGTCGGAATTTCTAATAGCTACCATGCTGGCTCAAGTCATCCACTCGATGGGGAAATCTTTGGAGGAATTCGAGATTGTTTGTTTCGACTCTCTGAACGATCACTTGGGTCAACCCATCTTCACACATATTAAGCAGGATGAGAAGCAGATGGGTGAATTAGCAGTGGATATGCTAATCTCTCAGTTGCATGGAACAGCAGTCCCCGAGCTGAACATTATTGAACATCGTATGGTCATGAAAAATAACAGGTAGGGTAAGCGTAGCTCAACAAAATCTAGGATATTGTTCAAGGTGTCGAGAAGTCCCCAGGGGCTTATCGGCACTTTTTTTGATATCAGAAATATAAACTTCGAAGCATGGACCTTCCTGACCTAATATCGCAAGAAAAACTTCATCTAGACGCCGTCTGTCTTCTGTGAAGTATGTCGTAATATTGCAATTGACATGCTTCGTGATGTCATATTAATATACTTAGTATAATTAGTATAGCCAGCAGGGTTCTTATAACCAATTCACTTTGTTCGTCATTTTCTGATTTGAATAGTTCATATCACCAGTCTTGTTAGCGCTTACATAAAATGTGGATTGATCAGAAATGGAGTGGATTCTATAGGAATTCAAGTTAAACTAATTAATTTAACTTAAGGGGGACTTTGAATGAGGAGATCCAAAAAATTCGCATTTCCAATTCTTGTTTACTTTCTGGCTATGTCACTACTTGTAACCGCTTGCTCAACGAAGGGAGACTCAAGCGATCAGGCCGGAGAGGGGGAAACAACGGTTACGATGTGGCATGGTCTTACCTCCATTGATTTAGATAATTTGAATAAAGTCGTGAAGGCATTTGAAGAGAAAAATCCTACCATCAAAATGAAATTGGTTTATACAGAATCCAGCGAGGGATCCGATCAGAAGCTGCTAACTGCAGTCGCAGGCGGCAATCCTCCTGACGTTGCACTTTTCGACCGGTTTAAGGTCGGTACTTGGGCTGCGCAAGATTCTCTGACTGACTTATCCTCGATGGCAGCAGAATCTGGAATTCTTAAGGAAATGTATTATCCATTTGCTTGGGAGGAGTCCAGTTATCAAGGAAAGCTTTATGCAATGCCGATGGATACGGACTCTCGCCTGCTATTTTACAATAAGGATCATTTCAAAGAAGTAGGGCTGGATCCCAACAAACCACCACAAACAATCGCCGAGCTTGAAGCGGCTTCCGAAAAGTTAACCATCAAGGAAGGTAAACGTTTCAAACGGATCGGGTTCATCCCATGGTATTCGCAAGGCTGGTTGTATACTTGGGGATGGGCATTTGGAGGAGAATTCCAGGACGCTGCCACCGGCAAAATTACCGCAAATGATCCTAAAGTCGTTGAAGCGCTACAATGGATGACCGACTTCGGCAAAAAATACAATGTCGAGGATATTGCCGGATTCACAAGCGCAGCTGGCACGGAGGAAATGGATCCGTTCATTTCCGGTCAAGTCAGCATGAAGATAAGTGGAAACTTTACGGTGAAGGGTATCGAAAAATTTAAGCCGGATTTAAATTACGGTGTTGCACCAATACCGACCCCAACAGGTACTAATTTTACGACATGGTCGGGAGGCGGGTCCGCTATTATCCCTAAAGGCGCTAAGAACGTCGCTGCTGCTTGGAAATTCCTCGAATTCTTAGGGGAAAGAAGAGGGGCAAACGTTATTAAACGCTGACTCTCAAATTTCCGTTATCGATTCGGTTAACGACAAATACGGTTACAAGGACGATCCGATTATGAAGGAATTTATTAATATTTTGCCCAATTCACACAACCGCCCGGTTATTCCTGAAGGACAGCTGTTGTGGAATGAGTTAGCTTCCGCTACGGAAAAGGCTACCCGCGGTAACGGTACTCCGAAAGAGAACCTGGATAGAGTAACAGAGACTATTAATAAGGCTTTAGAAAAATACGACAAATAGGGTGCTTGGTAGGCAGGGAGAGAAATCTCTCTCCTTGCCTATTAATGAATGACAATTGGAAGGAGAATGCAAATGGCGAAACTGGCCGATTCAGTTCAAGTAAACGCAATTCCATCGGCAAGGAAACGAGCACTCCACAGAACTAACGTGATTGGGTGGCTGTTTGCTTCACCTTGGGCTATAGGGCTGCTATGCTTTTATGCAATTCCGATGCTAATGTCCATCTACTTCAGCTTCACTACTTACAGCATTCTGCAGCCTGGTGAATTTGTCGGAATGAGTAATTATAAAGATCTTTTCCATGATCCTCTGTTTTGGAAATCCATATACAACACGCTTTATTTCACCGTATTTTTTGTTCCATTAAGTATATTTTTCGGTGTGGCACTCGCTATGATGTTGAATATGAAGGTCAAGGGGATGGCTATATTCAGAACGATCTTTTTCTTGCCTACACTTGTTCCACAAGTGGCTTTGGCTGTTCTGTGGATGTGGTTGTTACATCCAAACTTCGGATTGGTGAACGGGATGTTAGCGAATATCGGTATCGATGGGCCTTCTTGGCTTGGTGGTGAGTCGTGGTCCAAGCCTTCGCTCATCTTGATGTCGCTTTGGGGTATTGGGCAAGCCGTCGTCATCTACCTTGCTGGATTAGGAGATATCCCTGATGAGTACTATGAAGCAGCACAAATCGATGGAGCTAACTGGTTTCAGAAAACGAGAAAGGTAACCCTGCCTTTGCTCACTCCCGTTATTTTCTACAACCTTGTCATGGGAATGATCGGTGCATTCCAACAGTTTACTCTTCCCTATACGTTGACCAAAGGGCAAGGAACTCCTGCAAATTCCATGACTTTTTACGTCATGTATTTATATGAGAACGGTTTCAGGTATTTCAAAATGGGTTATGCCTCCGCAATGGCCTGGATCTTATTTATTATCGTTATGGCATTAACCGGAATTATTTTTATTACATCTAAACGCTGGGTTCATTATCAAGGGAAATAAGGAGGAGGAAGTAAGGGATGAATCCTACCGCTATCAAAAGAATCAATCGTGCGTTAGCCTATGTATGTCTAATTGTTGCTTCTGCATTTTTCATTATTCCGTTCATTTGGCTGCTTTCCACATCTCTTAAACCACTCACACAAATCTTTACATTCCCACCAGAGTGGATTCCGCATCCAATTCTGTGGAGTAATTATTCCCGTGCCGTTGAGTATATCCCTTTCTGGACATATCTGAAAAACACGGCGATTATAACAATCGTTAGTACGCTGGGTGTGATCATATCCTGTCCCTTGGTTGCATATAGCTTTGCCAAGTTAGAGTACCGTGGGAGAGGTATACTTTTCTTTGTTACCCTTGCTGTGATGATGATCCCCGGACAGGTGACGATGATTCCTCTATTCCTGCTGTTTACTAAATTAGGTTGGGTAGGAACATCTCTTCCACTGATTGTACCCCAGTTTTTTGGAGTGCCCATTTACATTTTTCTGTTGCGGCAATTTTTCATGGGACTGCCTGATGCCCTCCGCGAAGCGGCCCGCTTAGACGGCGCTAGTGAGTTCCGCATATATTTACAGATCATGTTTCCACTAGCCAAATCCGCCGTTTTAGCCGTGGCATTGTTTCAATTTATGGGGAGCTGGACTGATTTCATGGGCCCCTTGCTCTATTTAACCAATGAACCATCTTACACGGTTTCGCTCGGATTGCAGCAATTTCAGAGTCAAAAGGGATCCGAATGGGGTCTATTAATGGCCGTATCCACCTTGATGACATTGCCTATTATTGTTTTGTTCTTTTTTCTTCAAAAGACGTTTATTAGCGGCATTACATTTAGCGGTATAAAAGGTTGAACAATCATACAGGGCGGAATAGATAGCCCTATTATAAATTGTAAAATCAAAAGAAACCGTTCCTTGGTAAATGGGTGTGTAAGCAACCATATACCAAAAGAGACGGTTTCTTTGTACATTCAACATATTATGAACTAACTTTACTTGCCAACCAATAAAAAAAGAAAGTATTTCTATTATACGATTGTATTTTTTATTATCCAAAAATGGATGGTGAAGAGTAACTGTTTGGAGTTGTTTCGACTCAAATTAATCATGTTATAGCTGGTGGTCTGCTATTCTACTTGCTGTATATTATACTTCTCCATGACAGAGTTACGAAATGTTTCGTATTCTGATAACGCTTGTGCAGTGGAGGATTGAGGTACACTATATTGAGTTATCCCTTCCAAGCTGAATTTTCCCAAGTTATCATTGATTAATCCATAATCACCAAAGGAGTTTTTCATTAAGAAAAGCACACTTCTATCACCCTTCTGTAGTTCCATATAGTCATTGGTTGTATATTTGACGTCTCCTTCCAGACTGACGGGTTCGATGATCGTTAATTCGTTCTGATCTGAAGGGAAATCTTCGGGTTTCTTCAATATTTTTTCGATCTTGATGTTCGTGTTAGTGTGAAAGGATTGCATGGTCCCATCATCAAATGCAGTTATGATATGCTCGCGATCTTTGAAATTTTCTGTTGCATAGCCAATGACGATCAATTCAGCGAATGCATCCAGCTTATCTATTTCATGAAATGTTAGGGAGTTTGCTGAAAGGTTGACGACATTATGAATGGGCTTCTCCGGTTTTGATTGACCGTTCATATATGCTAATGTACCTATGGAGAAAGCTAAGAATAACAATACAAAGGTTAGTATTAATTTATTTTTGAAAAGAGGCATGATCTCACCCACTCCGTGAATTTGAGTTCCTTGCAAGGATTTTGCTGCATTTCTACTATACACATAACTGAAAATTATTGTAAATTAATTATACAAATATTATAAAATGTAATTATTGAATTCAAAATTCAATAACTCAAGGTAACAGTGGAAGGGATTGATTCCAATGACATTACAAAATTTGTTTCATGAAAAACCAACGAAACTATGGAACGAGAGAATGGTTAAATACGGATATGAGATTTTCACAGAAGAGAGATTAGGTTTAACAAAATGAATGAGGCCCAAGATTATTTTATTGAGATGATGGAATGTTAAGAATTGGCTGATTTTATCGACAAAGCGGCTAGGCTTGCAGGGTTGGAGATCCAGGAGGATGAAGATATTACGGAAGAATGGAGAGAGTGGTAATTCGGCCGAGCCGAAGCGTTTTTTTATTTTATAGATAAGGGTGATAGATATGGAAAAAGGACTCATTATATTTTTGAACGGAACATCAAGTTCGGGGAAAACAAGCATCGCGATGGAAATGAAGAATCAGGGAGACATTCCGTTTCATCATCTATCTGTAGATCAATTTCTTCATAATTATGATCAATTCATCGACACTACATATCCAGATATGAAACCAACAAGAGAAGTGGAACACCATGTGATGACAGATATCCTGTTCGACCCCATCAATTCGTTGTACTGTGCAACCATTAAACTGTTTTCGGAGATGGGTCTGAATGTCATCGTGGATACGGTCATCAGCAATGACAAGTGGTTTAATGATTTTTATGATTTATTATCGGATTATCCAATATTGTTTGTAGGCGTGCAGTGCTCCAAAGAAGAACTTACCAGAAGAGAGCAGACCAGGGGAGATCGTGAGATTGGACTGGCCCATTCCCAATTCGACTACATATACTCCTATGATGAATATGATCTGGAAGTGAATACGGAAGAGCTTAGCTCAGCTGCATGTGCAGAAAAGATATTAAGTTATATAAAGTCCGATCAGGAATACTTGGCATTTAGGAAATTGGGTAGAAGAGAATGAAGCTGATTGCGTCAGATCATATTTGTTCTAATGAAGGTTAGGGATTCGGCCAAATCTTTTTCTTAGAGTTGCCAGGACCTAATAAGTAGATTTCATCAACATTCCCATAAGTATTAGAAAATGAAATTGTGAAGTCTTTACTACCACCGATAGGAAGTTTACTGCCTTTAATCTGAATGAATAATGAATTGTTATGATGTGAGAGGTAGTAGCCCTGATATCTGCTAATACTGTCTGCAAATCCACCTTTTATAGTAATGAGCTCAGGAGAAACTTCAGTTCTCGTAACCATAATCTCGTCAGGATCAACAACGTTGTTTAACATATAAAGTCCAATGATAATAGGAACAACAATAATAAAAACTGCGCTAACAATAATGCCATACTTCATGCTTGGTCGCATACTCATGATTCACCTCCATAATTAGATGATAGGAATCGATGTCTCAATACTCATTGGCATCGATTCCTTGTGTTTCATAAAAACAGAATTCTAGGTTTAGCATTAAGAGGCTCATTTGAATAATATACTAATTCATTTTTTTGTATAGAGATAAGGGGAGGTTACGGATGGAAACTAAAGCTATGAATCCAGAAGACCATATCCAACATATGTTGCAGGCGATCATCGAAAAAAACACAATCCATCATTAAGGATAGCAGTAAACAATCCCTCGGCTCACTGGAATATTTCCTGGGACATATTGTAGACTATCGCGATGTAAAGCAATACCTGACAGATGAGTGGCATATCCGCACACCGCGCTGGCTAGGGGAGTATGGAAATACGCCGAAGGAAGAAGAGCTCCTTTCAGACATCTACCGACTGCAAGCGTATATCGCTGAGAAATAAAAGGGCGGATAAGCGGCTGATGATGTCGCATTAGTCCGGCTCAAATGTCGCAAAAGTACATGGTAACGCGATGCGGAGATCGTTTATACTCTCTTTATGTTTCGATAATGAAAATCATTATCAGTATTATACATAAGGGGGATTCATCATGAATCAAGGAACAAAGGGGCAGGCTGCTGGAAGCAAGGTATATGCTGCTCGCAAATCACGATTATTCATGGGCTTGATGTTAGCCCTTATTCTTGTCCTGACGGCTTGCGGTGCCGGAACAAGTACAGATAGCGGCAAGCCGTCTGCGGCAACGCCAGCGGAGACACCTGCGAATGAAGGAACTCAGACGGACGGAGCTTTTCCCGTAACGATCAAACACATGAAGGGCGAGCTGACCCTAAATGAAAAACCAAAGAAAATTGCTGTGCTTGATGTCAAATTCCTGGATCAAATGTTAGCCGTTGGCGAGAAGCCGGCAGGCAGTGTTATCGCTGGAGGAAACTCCGATTTTCCAGAATACTTAGGCGATCAACCGAGTGGAGTACAGGTTCTGGGTACACGGGACGAGCCTAATCTGGAAGCGATTGTAGCGTTGGCCCCGGATCTGATTATCATGACTGATTTCCAGGAGAAGCAGTATGAGAGTGTAAGTAAAATTGCACCGACCCTTGTACTCGATTTCTACGAAGACTGGCGGGATACTTTAGCCACAGTTGCTAAGATTACAGACAAGCAGGACGAGGCAGAGAAAGTGCGCACGGCGTATGAGGAAAAAGTTGCTGGAATGAAGACAAAGCTGGCGGAGAAGCTGGGTGATGAGACGGTAGCGCTGATTCGTCCGCGTAAAGAAGGCATTCGTGTTCATGGGATTGAGCATCGTACAGGTGTTATTCTGTATCAGGATCTGGGCTTGAATATGCCTGCACTGGTTGAGGGAATCAAGGATGATACTTCTGTTGAAATCTCAATGGAGAAGGTGCCTGAGATTGGCGCAGATCGTTATTTTGTACTGTCAGATGAACTGTTTGCGGCAGAAGCTGAGGCTATGGTAAGTAATCCTGTATGGAAGTCCCTTGATGCTGTGAAAAATAACCGCACGTATGACGTAAACTCAACACTTTGGATCGCATATTACGGACCTCTTGCGATTAATCTTATTGTAGATCAGGCATCGGAAGCTCTGCTCGGATCGAATTAATATGACCCATTATCTCTCGACAGACTTATGGAAAGAGACAGTGAAGGATCATTCGATTTTGCTTGGTGAGCCGCCTGAACATAGTGTCCGTACCATTGCTTTGAGTGAGTTGCATGACGAAGCAGCATGTCGGGAGTATATCAGCTGGTTTCAGGAGTATATCGATGCACCTGACATGAAGGTTGCCGCTTCGATGATAGCCAAGCGAATTGGCTATCTGTGGACCGCGCCTCTGGTGATAGCGATGACTTTTCATCATCAGCATGTCTCGTTTCAGCTGGAGAACAGCTTTCTCTATCATCCGGCGCTCTCAGATCATAAGGGCGGCACACGATTTCCTTTTCTAGCGGTGAATGGACTTCGGGCACAACCACTATCGGAAGACAGGGAATCCTCGCGGGAAAAGGTGGTCGAGGAGACGTTTGCGGTACAGCTTACACCGCTGTTAAAGATGCTTGCTGTGATTGCGCCTCTTTCCATGAATATCCTTTGGGAGAATATCATGGTACGGATTGGGCCACTGTATACGCTTGAAGCTGAAGAGGCAGAGCGGGAAAGTGAGCACATTCAGGCGGACTTTTCATATCTGACGCAAGTGGCGTCGGGGCAAGTGTTTGGTGTGAGAAAGAATCCGTTGACCCGCTTCACCGATTGTAAGGACAATGTTCCCGTAGCGAAAAGCGAGCGGATCACCTGTTGTTTTTATTATCAGATGTCAGGGGAATATTGCAGAAAATGTCCGAAAATTGACAATGAGAATAAATCTCAATTAAAATGACAACAGCAACCATTTTACCTTTGCTATTTGTCAGGAGATGAGAGAAATGCCGCTGCAGGAACAGACAAGTGGTTGGAGTGATACAACGATCAAGATGCTTGACGGGTATAGCGGTACTTTGCAGACAGGCAGTGTTCTTAGCGAAACAGAATTAACTTCAAATGTGTTGCTGCTGGCATGCGGAGGGGAAGGGGAGCTTGCAATGAATGGTGAGGTTTGCCACATTGGAGCTTCTTTTGCCTGTCATGTGGTGGAGGGCACATCCTTCACGCTGACCGCCAGATCAGACGAACTTTATTATATAGTGATCAATTATAAGGCTTCTTCCATGGAAGGAGCCTCTCATGTTATACCCTCGTATCGCAAACACCCACTGCAAACTTCGTTAATTCAGAATCCGGTGACCCAAGCGGAATGGATCGAGAATGCGGAAAAAATCGTTGCCAAATGGCGTCGTGGCGAAGGGCTGGAACGTTTTCATGCCAATGCGTTGCTCCAGGTGATGATCTACGAACTGATCATGGAGTATGAATGTGGTCAAGGCGGAGCAGAGTCCGACATGGTGGATGTTGTCGTTTCATATATATCATCGCATTATCGTCAGAATCTGGAGCTTAAAGAGCTGGCAGCCCTCGCTGGGTGCAGTGTAAGACAGTTGCAGCGACGATTCAAACAAGAGAAGCAGCTCGGACCGATGGAGTACGTCATCCAGCTACGCATGGAAAATGCTTCGCGGATGCTGCATCATACGGATGCTCCCATTGGGGAAATTGCTAACAAAATGGGCTACCGTGACATGTATTATTTCAGTAGGGCGTTTAAGAAATATTATGGCGTTCCTCCGCTGCGTTATCGGCTTGCTGCCGCTTCGGAAACAGATGCAAACTATGCTCATTCCTTGCAGCGGAATCGATTGGCTTCTTCGTACGAGTCGGGCCAAGGCCCGGTGATATGCCATATGCGAGGTGAATATCCTGTCACCAGTGCTCCACAGCGTATCGCCGTACTCGATGTGCAATATGCCGATCACCTGCTTGCGCTTGGGTTGCATCCAGCAGGAAGTGTAGGAGTGGGAAGTGCAGTGTTAACGTTCCCTCAATCGCTCCGGGCAGGACTTCAGCATACCGAATTGCTCGGAACGTATGAGTACCCCGATCTGCTTGCTGTGGAACGACTTTCTCCAGATCTGATTATTTGCACCGAGGTGCATGATCAGCACGTTGAACGGTTAAGCCGAATCGCTCCAGTTCTCATGTTTAAACGCAATGAGAGCTGGCAGACCATTCTGAGCCTGTTCGGTGAACTGACAGGTAAGCGAGCAGAGGCAAAGCGAATACTTGCGGATTATCATCGACGAACCGCATTGCTGTCAGAAGAACTTGCAACAGTCCTCGCAGGTAAGAGCGTAGCACTGATTCGTCCACTAGATTCTCTGGTTCGCGTACATTCTGCCTCGCATCGTACCGGTGCAGTGCTGTACCGTGACCTAGGTTTACCTGCTCCATCATTTGTGGCAGATACTTCCGACACAGCTTATCATATTTCAGTTGAAAGACTACCAGCTGTACATGCCAGCCACTATTTTTTGCTTAGCAATGAAATGATGCAAGAGGGAATAATATCCGCGACAGAGCAACGTGTCTGGGGGATGCTCGATGCGAGTGAGCGCCAGCACATACACTCGGTCGATGCCGCGACATGGATCGGCTGTTATGGACCAACAGGCATCAATGGCATTGTGGATCAGATTGAACAGGCGTTGTTGGCTTGAGGGGTTATGATTTTTTTGTTGTTTGTAAAGCGGCAAGGTAGCTCTTTGATATGGCTCATCGTAAATCATATTATAACTTATTGAAATTGCTTGCAGATTTAATATTGACGGTAATTGCAATTTAGCCTCACGTAATGTAAAATTACTTAACGGAAAAACATGGAAGGGGTGGGGGTATGAGGTGGAAACGGAAGACTTACATTCAGTCGACTTGCGTAATTTCATATTTCCATTCCATTAGGACACTAAAGCATTTATTGCTTTAGTGTTTTTATTTTATGGGGGTGTAATAATTGTCAAGGTACAAAAGGGTTCTCGTTAAGCTAAGTGGTGGAGCAGTAGCAGGAAACTCTGAATTTGGTTTTGAGCCAGAAAGGTTAGACCATATTGCGGATGAAATTATGTCAGTAGTAAATTTAGGCGTTGAAGTATCGTTAGTTATAGGTGGGGGTAACATTTTCAGAGGTAATATGGCGGAAAGCTGGGGGATAGAAAGGGCAGAAGCTGATAACATTGGGACGCTTGCGACTGTAGTAAATAGTTTAATGCTTCGTGGAGTTCTTAAAGCCAAGACCAAAAAGGAAGTACGAGTAATGACGGCAATACCTATTACTTCAGTTGCAGAACCATACATCCGTCTAAGAGCAATCCACCATCTAGAAAAAGGCTATATTGTAATTTTTGCAGGGGGGAACGGTCAACCTTACGTTACAACAGACTATCCTTCAGTACAAAGAGCCATCGAGGTTAATTGTGACGCTATATTAGTTGCAAAGCAAGGTGTTGATGGTGTTCTTAATGCAGACCCTAAATTTGATAAAGATGCAAGGAAATTTCGTTCGCTTCATTACAACGACGTTTTAAAACACAACTTAAAGGTAATGGACCAATCAGCTTTCATTTTAGCAAGAGACTACAATCTGCCAATGCATGTGTTTAACTTCGATAAACCAGGCTCGATGAAAGAAATTTGTGAAGGTAAGAATAACGGTACGATAATTAGTGGCGAATCAGTTTCAGAGTTGGAATGAAATATGTTAGCAATACTACTCTCCCTTGATTTAGCGAAACGATAGTTCCACAAAAGAGAAGTTCTATTCAAAATCCCACTCGGCCATGGAGTGGGATTTTGTTTATGGATCCACAAAGTCAGACCTCCCAAGCTTAAAGCAAGTTAGATATTCATAATCTTTTAAGTTGGGGTAATACCAGCGTCACTGTCACCAAGTGCAAGCGTATGGGTTAGATTGGAAATTGTTGTTGTGATTTAGATAACATAAAGTTAAATTTGTTCATAAATAATGTAAATTTTATGTCATTCCTTGCTTCAATTGCTCTGATATAATTTCTGCTAGAGCGAACCTCCCAGTAAACAAGTAACAACTCAACCAGAACAAAACACTGAGGGGAAACTGATAAAGTCATCGGAAAGTAAAGAAAAAGTATCGCCCCATTTGTTATACAGCAGTGAAGAATTATTCGCTGTATGGAAGTAGCTTTTAGCACATGGTGATATAAAAAGAAGGAACAGAAGATTTTAATCCATACGGGGATTAATTCAGTTAGCAAGCGAGTAAACATGCGAAATCATAACTTCATAGTAGGAGTGTGAGATATGAAAAAAACAATATTGGCTTGTATGATGATAATGTTGATGCTAGCATCGGCTTGTGGAAATGTTGAAAAGACATCAAATCCCAATACTTTTAGTGAGCCTAAACCTGAAACTCAGGAGGCTATTATTCAAAAAAACACATCCGATTATTGTACGGTAGACCGTATTTACTTGGATAGTGAAACTGAAAAATATTTCTATGGAACTTGGAAAGTTGAGAAGCTTTTAGGATTTGCAAATTCATATAATGATGCTTCTGAATATCCAACAGGGCAAAAATTTATTGGAGATAAAATTATAATCGAAAAAGACTTTTTTTCATCAAAAGGACTTAAAAAGTATATGAAATATCAATATGAACTAAAAAATCCATTATATCAGATTACGGCGACATGCTATAACTCTGACTCTTTTTATAGATATTATAAAATAGATATCCCAGACCTAAATATAAATGATGAAATAAAGGCAATAGATATAAGTGACTCTTCTACAAAAATGAGCATACCTGTAAGTTTAAGCTTTTTAGCTGTTAATAACGATAGGCTTATCTTGTTATCAGAGGCAACTATTTTTGAGCTTAAAAAAATTATTGATTAACTGATTAAATGAATTAAGGTTATGTAATAAGTTCTGTGCTAATTTATAAACAAGAAAGGTCAACCTCTTTAGGCTGACCTTTTCTTGTTATGTCGTAAACGAGTAAAATGCAGTGTATTAACTGGATATTTGCGAGTAAAACCCGTGCCATTACTAATTATGAACAATTATCGTTTTCTTCTTTTGATCCGTATGGATAAGGGTTTGAGAAAACTATTAAATATCCTTTATTCGCCAATTCACCTTCTTAAATGTAACAATATGGGTTATCATATACGTAGTTCAGGCACTAGTAGATGGGATATGTTGTATTTGTGAAATACAAAAATTAGATATTATATGAATTCAATTGACAATTACGAGGTGATTCAATGAGAAAAAACATAGCAATAATCATACTAATGGTTGGATTGATAATAAGCATGTACTTCAACTATCAATTCAAAGGGTACAAAGACAATCAAAAGGTTGATTACACGGTTAAACTGAATCATGGAACTCAAATTGGTATAAAAGAATCAATCTACAATTTAGATAATGTGATAAAAAGCTTAGAGGACAATTCTTCGAAGGAAACAGTCATACACGCATTAGGAAATGTGGCAGTATCTTTGAAAGTGGGTGAAGAATCATTCGTCTTTCTGAAATCCGACTTCCGGGAAGATCAATTATCTTCAACCTATTTAATCTATAATGTGTTTAGAGATATGTATACGCATATAAGAGTAGAAATCATAGGCGAAATATTATCGAATAAGATATCGCTAGAAAAAGAATCGAGAAATCAACTGATTAAGGATATAGGAGTTCTTAAGCAAGATTTGGAGTATATTGATAATCAATTTAACGAGGATGTTCTGAAAGAACAAAGTCCTAAGTGGATTGAAAATAAATGGAAAGAGTTAATTGGAGAGATTGTAAATAGAAATACGGATTATAAGTTATATGAAAGAATGAAAATGAAGTACAACTTATAAGTAGTTCTTGTAAGGCGATTGACATCTAAATAACAACATATCTACGCCGTTGCTTTCGCTTCTTGGTCTGCCGAGGGTATTCGAAGAAGTGGAGTCAGCAGGTAACCCTGCACTACTTAATCGTGTCGCGGCAAGTCGCTGCACTCTTTGAGGTAGTGAGGGTATGTAGATACAAGAACGTTATGTGAAATACCAGAAAACCTAATAAGGAGAAGCTATGAACGAAAAAGCTAAAGGCAAATTAAAAAAGCAATTTCTATTCATCGTTCTATTTATTTTTATAATCGTAATTCAAGTAACTACCAATAACTTAGCATATCATCCTCCTGCATGGACAACTGCGTTATCAATTTTTTGCTTTATTATATTTTGTATACTTGGCCTTGTAACATACCTTGATCTTAAGAAACAAGAGCAGTTCAACACAATTGGACAAATAGTAGAGGTGAATAATAACATCGTAATAGTCAAAGGACTGGGACGAGGTAACACCAAAATTAAAATAAATGATAGTCACATCGTGAATATGATGCAGCCAAATGAACTCATTGAAATAAAGAGATTAAAATATTCAAAAATGATAACGAAAATAGTATATAAAGACCAAGAGATCTATCCTTAATCAAGTTATAAATAAAAATAGAGGATATATCTTGAAGTCCGTCTGAGGTAGAGGGAGTGAATGTAAATGAACAACATAAATTCTCATCATTGCAACCTAAATATAAGGTATGATCTGCCTGATGAGGTATGGGATAAAGTTTCTAAAGTGTATGAGCGTATGCCAGGGTGGATTAGTTATAAAAGTGGAGTTCCATATTGGTTTGGGTCTGAAGAGGATGATGTTTTTATTGAGGCATCCGTAGAGCCTAGTGGATTATCATTTTATGCACAGATGAATATTGATGATTGGGTGTCTTGGATAGAAACATTTAAGCTGGAAGCGTCAAAAGTGTTGGGCTTTGAAGTTGGTGAACCTGAAGATGGATATATGTGATGAAAGCCTAGTTCCTTCTCCTAATGGCCCCTTTCGCAACAGGAAAGATGGATCGCAGACTTGGTGGCAAGCTTGCCTTCGATGATGCTGAAGGAACGACATATGAAGGCACCATTACAGAGTTAGAAAAGCCATATGTATTTGGTTTCGGTGAAAGTTGATGATCTGGTTAACATTTCATTGCAGGCAGAAGATCAAGGGTTGGGCAGACAGTTAACGTTTGTTGAGAAAACTCGATGGAGATAAATTTACATTAGTTTTTTGAGATAACAGACACAGATTCAGCATTAGTTGGAGGCGGACCGGAATATTTTGTTGTGTCTATTACAATGGATGATAATATATATACGCTGATGAACGATAAGCAGGGAAATAGTGAAATTTCTCTAGTTATTGGTGGTCAGTTAGGGTTCAAGGGCTTGTAAACACCAAATATTATGTGAAATTGTATTAAAAGAGTTGGAGTAGGTGAGTTCAGTGGTGGAGAGAAAATTCAAAAGTCATTTTTTTTACATTGTGCTACTGTCAGTTCCATTTGTAGTATTAGAGATTTTACTTTTATTAAAATATCCTAACACCGGATTAGGAAGAATCATAAGCTTGCCCATAACCTTTATGATGAATGGTATGATTATTCTGATCTCTTCTGGTTTAGTTTATTATTTGCTTAAATACACCGGATTTAGAGTCGTTGGACGAGTTATTGTAGGGTTAATGATATGTTTAACTCTTATCGTAACAATATGTTTATACCCGCAGGATTCATCCAAACATATTTCAGAAATTATAGTAGAAGATATTAAAAATTTCTGGATTAAATGAGGATTTCACTTGGTATATATTTTCTGATTAAACAATATTTTTTGGAGTGTTTCAGGTGGAATGAGACATCACATAACAAAAGTTTCGCGCTACGAGCATACGCCCTTGATTGTATGAAATAGATACAGTAGAAGCATAACTTACCCACACAGGTTTTATCCTAAGATAAGAGCTATCTAAAATGAAGCCAGTCGCGAATCTTTGAATGTTAGGCGAAATCCATACATCAATTCTTAAAGAGGTGAAACTCCTGAAAGACAAAACCGAAGTAATGGCTTATTTTAGTTTGTTTGGAGATGAATTCAATCCGAATTATGTAACTTCAATACTTAAAATTGAACCTACGAATACGGCTTATAAAGGCGATATAATTAACAAAAGGCATCGAATAAAAGAAACATCATGGACATTAGGTACAGAGTATGAAGAATCATTAGATGTAAATCACCAATTAACAAAAGTAGTTGATCTATTAAAAAATAAAGTGAAAGAAATCAATTCGATTCGGATTGAACTTCGATTATTTACGAAATTTTCATTGTAATCAGAATAGAAGAGGGCAAAACTCCTGCTCTTTATTTCGATTCTGATTTTATTGAATTCGTTAATATGATTCATGCTGAAATTGATGTGGATTTGTATGCAAATCCATATGATGAAGAATTGGATTAAGAAATAAAGTTCGTGAGAAATGCTTAAAAGGAATGGACATCAGATAACATTATATTCACGCTGCGGACATTAGTCTTGGGCCCGGTAAGAGCCAGACACCCAGTTTACATCGGGGAGTGAATACAAGAACGTTATATGAAACTTCCTGATGAAGGATTATTGATGAATGTATTAATACATAAACTCCAGAGCAGGGATGCGGGAATTTTGAGAATATTTTTGAAGTCAATCTACTTATTATCTGCTGTAGGAGTCGGCGTTGGATGTTTTTATTCTTTCATGTTTTTTATCTTTAATATTGGCGGTGGTTTCATTAGTAGTGATAACAAGCCTGCTGCTTTCGGGGTTGCTGCTTTGGCGGTAGTAGGAACAATCGTTTTTTTACTACTTGGCAGACTCATTTACAATTCCAACTCCTATATTGGCCCAAGTATTGTAATCATTGTTGTTACCGCTATTCTTACTTTACCAGTCGTCGATGTGGCTAATAATGTGATTGGTACTTATCAAACACACCGCGCGAAGCCTTATGTGGAAAGTTATATGAATGACTTAAAAACAGGTCTTGTTGAAAAAATAGCACCATTGGAATTTGATTATAATGAAAGCAAGACTGAAACTCTACGTTACTGGAGTAATAATGGACATGATATTTGGATTAAATTAAGAAAGAAAAATGAAACACTGACATCAGAGGATTTAAATAACGTAATTAATGCCTTACCTTCAGCTAAGTATAAAGTAAGAGTATTCATATATTATAAGAGCTTTAAAGAGTATCCAAACGATCAGTATTCTATTGATTTTACGGTTCGAAATAGCCCAACTGTTCCACCATATTGTAATTCAGATGACTTTGAACATAATCTATGTGATTTTGTAATAGGAAAATAAATCTAAAGGAGTTCCTGAATTGAAGAATCAAAAGCATGCAATGAGTTTAATATTTCTTTTAATAATATTAGCCCTAAGTGGTTGTAGTTCAAACAGTATGAAGGCGGATGAAATTGTTGAGGACGGGTTAATAATAAACTCGATTTCAATTGGACTGGGAGGGAGTGAAGAAGATGCAGGTATAACAGTCGTAACATATAATTTCAATCTATGGAATAGAACCAATAAATCAATAATGCTAAAAACAGTTGAGCCAATCATAAGTAAGGATATTCAGAATCAATTAATCGATAGAGACATTAAATTAAACATAAATGAGAAAATTGATGGTAATAGTTCGGAAGCAGTGGCGGGTACTTTTAGATTAGATACAAAAGGGCTTGATAAAGAAGGAATAATTAAGTTAAACATTAATGTTAAAGAATTTAATATAGCAATTGAACAAGTCATAGGAATGAATGAAGTGAATGAAGTAAATAACTAATTTCAGATAACTCCAAGAAAACATATCTAACAAAGAGGTGTATCTTTATGGAAAGAAAAAAAGAGGAAAACAATCAGATGGGTGTAATTCCAGAGCACCATAGCCCTGTACGACATATCCTTAATGAAGCAAACGGACTACACAACAATCAATTTATAGATAGTTTTAAGAAAGCTGCAGATACTCCAGATGCATATGTAATTATGGAAGGTGATGATGGAGGACAAATCTACTTGTCTTGCCCTATGAAACTAGTCAATTGCAGTGAGGAGACATTACATACTCTATTAAAAGATTTAGATACCATTGCATGGGACTGTAATGAGGGAGAAGGCCAAGGACTATTTTACGAAAAACTCTTTCCTGGTGATGGGATTAGTGGAGGTATGGGGGGAGGAGATGTTGAGGAAGGACTATGGATTCATGAAGAATTTATTGATTTACAATTATATGATGAAATTCATGAAGTCATATTAGGCAATAAAGAAAGAATAACAAAGTAATAAAATGAATAAATCATAAGGCCCATCAACATCGGATAACAAAGTGTTCATGTGGATGGGCAAACTGTTGAAGTACTGCATACAGAGAAAAAGGAAGATGTGAGGTGAGTTATGGGCGTAAGAAAAAAATATAAACGTAAAATCGTTCGATCCAATCGATTATTTTATTGGTATGTTGAACCGGATATTGACGATGAAGGAATAATCAAATTACATATCGTTTCTGAGGATAAGAAGTTAATCGTTACTTATGAAGTGGGACAACACAGTATTAAGAACAAGAGTCCATTTATAGTCATCATCGGAGAAGAATTCGAAGGCTGGACGTTAGAATATATAGGATACAGAAGAGTACTAACACCGAAATGGAGCGATGAGATCATCACGCCAAAATTGATAGGTGAAATCATTGATTGGTGCCTCTTGAAAGATAAAGAAATAAACAGCGTTAATTGGAAAGGTGAATATCTTCGGCCTCTCTCATGAATTGAGTGTAATTGCAGTTAAAAAAATTTAGATTCATGTGGACTCTTTTGAAAACGTATACGTGAAAACAAGAGTACGTAATTACATTTAATATAAAAGGAGAGAAGCTAATGCAAATGAATCGTGGATATCACACTTTTAACAAAGTAATCGCTTGTGTTCTTTCATACATATTCATCATTACGGCAATAGCGGTGCCTGCTCACGCTGAAGAAAAACAGGTTGAGGCTACACCATCCAGGATTCCTTTATCCGAGCTAGAGAAAACGATTGATGCTTATGTTGCCTCCTATGAGAAGTATACGGCTGCCGTTTCGGTTGTGGCGATCAAAGATGGCGAAACCATTATGAATAAGGCATATGGTTACGCAGATATTGAGAATCAGCGAAAGGCGGATACATCGACGGTTTTTGAGTGGGCCTCCATCTCTAAACTGTTGGTCTATACGAGTGTGATGCAGCTTGTCGAACAAGGAAAGCTCGATTTGGAGACGGATATCCAAGAATATCTGCCAGAGGGATTTTTCAAAAATCTCAAATACGATGAACCGATTACCCTAATGAACCTGATGCATCACAATGCGGGTTGGGAAGATCAGACAGTGACCGAAGTGTATTATTACGAAGAGAATAAAAATTATGATTTGGGAGAAACATTGCGTGAAAATGAGCCGAAACAGATATATAAGCCGAATAGCGTCGTTGGTTATTCAAACTATAGCGTTGGATTAGCCGGTTACATCGTGGAATTGGTAAGTGGGCAACCTTATTATGAATATGTTAATCAACATATTTTTGAACCTCTTCATATGAACGACACTACGGTTCATCCAACGGGGCAAGATCGTCCAGACCTTGTGCAAAGAAGGAATGAGGTTAAAGGGTATACGAAAGATTTGAAACGGATCCCTAAGAACAGAGTATACGTAACGTTCTATCCTACAGGGGCAGCCATGGGGACAGCAAAAGATTTAGGAAAATTCCTTGCAGCGCTGATGCCTGTTGATGATAGCCATGTATTATTTGCAAAGAGGGATACGTTAGACGAAATGTTGTCAACAAGTCTATATTATGACGAGACTTCGATTCCTCGGTTTGCGCATGGATTCGTTGAGATGGAATACTGGGCACCAACACTATTGCACGAGGGGAATTTAAAAGGATTTTCAAGTAAAGTTGTCTTTGATCCAGAATCCAAATTTGGAATGGTGGTCATGACAAACATTGCGTTTGAGGAAATCTATTATTATGGACTTATTAGCAAAATCTTCGGTAATAGTACATACGTTAATTCAGTCACTTCTGAAGGAGGATATTTTCAATCCGCACGACGGCCAGCCGCTAGATTTACTGATTTATTCAGGCAGCTTGATATAACCAAATTTTCAAAAGCTGAGTTAAGTAGTCTGTATAATGTGGTCGAGCATAATGGCGTTGTTGAGAAAATTTCCTATACTCCTTACATGGATTACTTGCCTGTATCTAATTTGAAGGTGAACTTGATTGTAATATCTTTTATTCCTGTTGCGCTAGCCATCCTTTTCAGTTTAATTGTGTTGATCGGCTATTTAATCCGGATGCTTCTTTACAAACGAAATAAACGGGGAAATCCTCTAAACCATTTTGATAAATATCATCTTGCAATTAATGTTGCAGGTGCGATACTTCCTCTTAACCTTTTAATCATACACACGAGACTTCCAAGTTATCCCGCTCATTCTTCGCTACGGATCAATTTATTGTTTAACCTACTTTATGTGGTTCTAGCAGTGGCGTATCTTGGCTTGCTTATTTACAAACTGAGGAAGAGCAGTTACAGCAAAAAGCAAAAGGTGATGTACATCATGTCTGGCATCTCAGCGTTCATCTTGGCTGCTTTTATTGTGGGTTGGCATTTGTATGTTTAGAAGGGCAGAAGCTAAATGGATAACTTAAGCATATTGATAGATGCCATGGTTAGACTTCGTAATTCCGATCTTAGGTTGCGAGATGCCAAAGGATAGATCAGAGATAAAGGAGGCCACAGAATGGAAACTAAAATGCTGTTTGGTGTGGGGTTAGTCTTTGATACACCGGAATTCGGAACCATCGTTATGGGGGCCAATGAAGAATTGGATGAACTACTTCCGCCAATAATTAAAGAGATGATCAGTGATCGGATTATCATTAAAAAAACGAATGGGGAAGAGCAAGTATTTGAAGTTGTTTCTACTCAAATTAACCATTCTACAGCCGGAAAAAAGAATATTGGAATATGTTTGGGAAAAGGGATCTCCCCAGACGAAATACCTGCGGGTTCAATCGTCTACTGTAATTCATCAGGACGAATTGATCAGTAGTGCAGGTTCGGGTAAACATGCTATATGAAAGCATCGGAAGGTCATTTGATTCCCTATGAGATGAAGAAAGACCTTCCTTTTTTTTCTTTTTCAATGTCACGTAGAAGGTTCCAACAACATCCAATAAAGCTTCCTCCTTTGATAAATGATGAAAACAAAGACGACATGAGGTTATTCCTAGAGTATTAAAGAATAATTCATCAGGATTTATAACACTACATAGTGATAAGAATTCCGAACAACTCAGGCTGAACGAACAACTGACTAACCCGCTTTACGGGGAATTCAGTAAAAAGGTAATTAAAAAAGCCCTTTAGAGGGGCTTAGAGGGGCTGCTTGAAATAAAGCGCGGTCGGCAGACTTTCAATTCGCCTTTACCAAGCGATAGTTAATAAAACTCTTATGGGGCTGATGAAAGCTATACGCCATGGGGCTAGGAACATTAATTTATATTGTACTTCTCCATTACTGAGTCACGAAATAATTCGTATTCTGATAACTCTTGAGAAGTGAAAGATTGAGACAACTTACTTTGATTAGTCTGTTCTAGGCTGAACTTCCCTAAGTTATCATTAATTAGTCCATAATCTCCAAAAGTGTTCTTCATTAAGAAAATCACACTGTTATCACCCTTCTGTAATTCAACATAATGATCAGCTGTATATTTGACATCACCATCAAGACTGACTGGTTCAATGATTGTTAACTCTTTTTGATCTGAAGGGAAATCTTCTGGCTTTTTCAATATCTTTTCAATTTTTATATTGGTATTCGTGTGGAATGATTGCATTGTTCCATCATCGAAAGCAGTTACCACATGTTCTCTATCTATAAATTCATCTGTAGCATATCCAATGACAACCAATTCAGCAAATTCATCTAGTTTATTAATTTCATTAAATGTTATTGAATTCGCAGAAAGATTCACAACTTTATTGATTTGTGGATCTGTTTCCGAATCTTCATTTAAATATGCAATTGAACCAACAAAGATAATCAATAATAACAATACAGGGATTACTATATATTTCTTTTTTGATAAAGACATGATCTCACCCTCTCAGTTATATTTCAATTTCCCCATTTAAGTCTAATCTCTTGGATATCATATGTTGTGGGTCCTATGTCTTGAATTCCAGATTTCATTACAGAGCTAGAACCAGAGTCTGGTGTGTGATCTAATCCTAATGCATGGCCATATTCGTGAGTAGCGTTAGAAATGATCTGTGAAGTTGTCATGTTAAATCTGTACATATTGTTATGAAAAAGTCTTATATTGCTGAAGCTCCACGTTTCACTGCCAGTTGCAATAACATAACCGCCTGAATTTGATAATTTATATCCCTCCTGCAAACCAATCCATGTTGGATGAGCAGTTGTACCTACATAATACTTGTCTGGCGTTCCGGTTGAGGAGAGAACTCTAGTCAAATTAACCTTTGTTGATGTATCATTCCATTTGAAACGAGCTTCATCTATTGCTGACACATAACCGTACGATGAAACAGAATCAGAGTACCATACATTATACGTAGCACTTGTTCTACCACCTGAAAATCTAACAGCGTCAGCATCTGATTGAAGCAGACCGAGACTTAAAGGAAGAATGGCGAGACTTAGAATAATAATTTTTTTAAACGTTTTAGATGTTCTCATCAATAATGGCACCTTCCTATAGTAGTGAATGTGTCCCAAAATTGTATGTATAGATTGTATATCCTCCTTTTATATAATTATTCCAATTTAGGGATCTAATATATTGTAACTATATATGGAAACGGATTCAATGTTAGAAATTAAAAAAAATATAAGTGTGATTCTCCCCTACACTATTATGACTATCCAGAAGTTTACGAACCAGTTTGATTGAGATGAAGTGCAGATTATCCTGGAGTTGTGGTTTGAGAGCGAAAGATCTACAGCAATGGAAAGCTAGTAGAGGAAAATCGAATGGACCTAAGAACCGTTAGAGAAAGTATTAAAGTTAAGAGGATACAGCCGCAAAAAGGGAGTTGCTCAATTACTCAAATCCGTTACCAACCCTAAACATAAAGCAATTCAGTTCCTGACCTATTCTTCCGGGCTTCGTGTAGGTGAAGTTGTGCGTCTGCGTTGTAGCGATCTCGATAATGAAAGGCAGACACTTATTGTGAGACAGGGAAAGGGTCAAAAGGATCGGAGAACGCTTCTTTCAAGCCTCGCCTGGGATATGGTGCAGAAATACATAGATGAATACAGACCCAATCGTTGGCTATTTCCGGGCCAATCTTCTGATCGACATCTTACTGAGCGGAGCGTACAGAAGGTTTTTGAAGAAGCTAGACAACGCGCAGGAATTATGAAAAAGGTAAGTATTCATGCGCTGAGACACTCCTTCGCTGGAAAACGGGACAGATCTACGAGAAATTAGGAGCTACTCGGTCATACGAGTGCACGAACAACTCAGGACATTTTACCTAATATCGAAGGAGGAAGATTAAAAGATAAAGATATTAAGGATTTCTTTGAACAATTAAAAATGTATTTTACATTTTCTTGGGAACTCAACTCAAGTGTATACTATCTTACTGTACGAGTTTTAGAAGACATTGGTGGTTTAGATGTTCCTAAGTACAGTAAACTATCGCAAATGATCTATTCCGAATTGCAAGAGAAAAGGGTTGTTGAGACGGAGTCTAGTGAGAGGCAGGTCACCATTCTTGATTCTAAAGGAAAACCAATAACACATGATTATTCCGTGCTTGACAAGGGGGGAAAGGCACAGGAAACAAACATATCCGACCAGTTGCTAAAGTTTATTTCAGGTATAAATTGGATGTCATTTAGGACAGCATATTATACTTTGGCAGCAAAGAATCTAAATGTTGATCTTATACTTCACCCTATTAGACAGGGCTTTCAACTGAATCTACTTTCAAAATTACATGTATATGATAGTTCGTTACACTCAAGGTTGATATCAGAACTCAATAAAAATGCACAAGAAACTGTATCAAAGATAAATAGATTGACAGATCCGATAATTATGAACAATCCTCTTCCACTGTTTACTGCTTGGATTGCTGATAAAGCAGGTCCGAAAGGTGATTTCATTAATGTGGCGTATGAATTACACAATGATAAACATATTCTAGAAGCTAGAAGTAAACTAAATACACTTGAAGAGTTTATTCGAGCAGGAGAGAGTAAAAAGTACTCTGTGACAGTTAATCAATTGGTACTCGATATAAATAAACAAATGAAGAGATTATGTGAGAAATATAAAATAGAAACTTCACAAGGTATACCATTTTCAAACATTATTTCAGTCTACAATTACGCTGCTCCGATGAATGGGATACCAGCATTACCCAAAATATCTGGAAGCATAAAGGGATTGGATTTTATTAAAGATATGGTACCCAAGAAAGGCTTTGCTGGGTTGTACAGGCGGATAGTTAATGACTTAACAGTAGTTGAACGTTTAGGGAAATATCACGATATTATAGCCTCTAATGTAGTTTTTGCGAAAAATGCAGGATATTACAATGCTAAAACTGATCAATCATCATATCAAAAAGCTAGAACATATTGGAAATTACCATTGTAAGATTATTCGAGAAGACATTAACCTTAGATAACACCGCATTCATGCTTCGGTCGCTATCGCTCCCTCGGTCCGCTGAGGGCATTTCGGAGGAGCTGATTCAGCGGACAACACCTTCGAGGCTAAGACTTCGACCCGGTCTGCACTATCTTTTTGGGAATCTCATTCCATAAAGAAAATGGTATACCAATACCTTAAGAAATGAAGTGGATTTTCCAGTCCTTGATGATTTGTTTTGGCGGACATGGTTAAGTTCTCGTAAGAGGTAATTTTCATATAAACTACATTAATTTGAAGTTTTATCATCCAAATAGAAACATTTTCTCTATGTATCGCGTCTAAACTTACAAATAAGCTTAATTTTAGGAGGATTACAAATGTTCAAGAAAATATCTCTTACAATGTTGGCAGCTTCTATGCTTGTCCTGCCTAACTTCAGCTCATCTAGCTTTGCTGCTGATATACCAATCACTATAGACAGTGGTATTTTAAAAAACAATCGAGTACTCATCCCGCTAAGAGCTGTTTCTGAAAACCTGGGGGCAGACGTGAAGTGGGATCAACAACAAAAAACCATTACCATTACTAAAGAAAATACAGAAATGGTTCTCACCATTAATTCAAATAAAGTAATGCTTAATCAATCGGAGATTCTATTGGATGTTCCAGCAGAACTAAATTACAATTCCACATATGTACCTGCTCGTTTTGTAAGTCAAACTTTAGGAGCAGACGTAAACTGGAATCAACAAGCGAGTCAGGCGACGATTACGTTAGATGGGAAGCAACTCCAAGTAACCATACAAAAACCACAAGTTCAAATTCCAAATGCAAAAAAAATCACGGATAAGCAAAGACAGGTATTCGTAAACAAATTAAATGAAGCAACGGATCTATCATCAATTAAGCAAATCCGAGCGACCTTCAGCCCATATTTTACGGATAAATTTATCAATGAAATCATTCGTAGCAAAGGGTTGAAATATGATTTTAAATTTACAACCGTTTATCAATCGGCCATCAGTTATACCAACACCAATACCGCCAAATTAAGCCAGTCTTCGGGTCCTGATTCTAAATATGCTCCTAATGAAACACTCTACAGAACAGCTAAGCTTGTATATACCAGTAAAGGCTGGAAAGTGGATGGGGTAGATTTCTCCTTGGTCAAAGAAGTATTGAATCCGTAACACTACTTAACAAGAATAAGACGGCTCCACATAGGAGCCGTCTTATTCTTGTTTGTTATTACTGTAGCGTTACTACAGGATTCAACGTAACTTCAAAAGCCCGTTTCCAGAGATAATCAGGATCTCCGTATGCAAGTGTTGAATTGGCATATCCTGCAAACGACCAAGTTCCTCCCGTAATTTGTCGTACATTATAAGAAGTTCCTGTACCGTTAATAAGGAAAGCACTTTTTCCGGAAAGTGTCGTTCGATGCGTTTGAATTCTGTTTCGCAATACACTTTGCAAATGTGAATAATCTGCAGGACTATTAAATAGAAGCATATTCTGATCCGCAATTGTATCAACATTAGTATATAGCGAATTCGCTCTAGAGTAGGTACGAATTTCGTCAATAGCAACCGTTTTGTAATAGTAGTCTTTTAAGAAACGTTTGAACAAGAGAGAACCGTGTGCATTTACTGCTGTGCTAAGCGCATTGAGATCTGTTTCAGTGACCAAATATGCATATCGTGCTTGTCCCATTCCTAAGGCTATACCGATCTTATTTCCTGGTGTATTCCAAGCACTGTAACCTAAGATACGTCCGGTGTGTTGACTACCCAACAGTCCTTCTGTGACCGTAGCGTTTGCTGAACCTCCTCCAACAAAATCAATTACCACGGTCGGAACGCGATTTGTACTATTAGCCACAATTCGATTGACGGCAGCTGTAACTTGAGCAGCATCTGTAACCCCAATGATTTCGACAGTTGGTGAACTGCTCACGGACTGACCGCCAACAATATCAATGTGACGAAGAATATTTTGGTGCACATCCATATATTCATACTGACTAGTAATTGTGGAACCATGAGGGCCGAAGTACTGAACTGTATACCTTGGCTTTACCCCATTAAGATATAGCTGATTTGCCATTCTGGCCATCAAGGCATGACCCAATCCATCCGCATCAGGGAGAATAATTGCTCGGTCCGGATTTTGGCCGTTTGTACCACCAAGCCAGGCATTAATACGACCCTCAACAAAATTAATCTCATTAATCTGCACCCCTTGGTTATTCGCATCATCAACTCCTACAGCTAGAAAATCAATATATCCTGCCTGTGCTAATTGCTCTAGAATGTAACGATTACTTTTAAATTTATGTTGTCTAGTGTTGTAGTACTGTTCTTTATTGAAGTTTGTAGTACTACCATATGAACCGGTAGGCGACATATTGTAACCTGCAATAATATCTGCAAACTGTGAAAAACTTCTTCTCGGCTGCAACATAAACGTACGTGATTCATTGTAAGCGGCAAAAGACAGTCCGCCTGCAAAGGCAGTTGTAGCTAGACGCATAATTGTATCTAACACATAGATTGGCTTACTCGGATAAGATTGTTTTACTAGTCGAATAACATCCAACAGATCCGTTGTGGCGCTATCGTAGGCCGGGTAAGATCCCCCAGGACTCGTACGCAATCGTCTACTAGCAATGAGACCTCCGTAGGCAAGCATATCTGAAGATATAATAAACCCGTCGACAGAGGCAGCATTATTTAAGATAAACTGACGGATATTCGACGGATTTCCGTAAGTCGGCGAAGATGTCGAGACCAGTGTGGATCCAGAAGCTGTCTTTTGGGAATCCAGACGGTTTGTAATATCACTTAAATTTGGGGTAATTACGTTAATTCCTGCTGATCTACCTAGCACGATGACATCATCCAAATTCACTGGTCTGTCATCCAACGGTACATACAATACATTCTTCATATTCCTATTCTCCCTTAGTTTGATATAGGCTCAATAACAAGGGAAGAAAGAAATGAAAAGGATCTCTTCCCCAATCCCATCTCATTTCTATTTGTTTGTGCCTTCACTTATAAGGTAGTCTGTAGCCCTAAAATACAACCTGAAATATAAAAAAACATAAATTCGTTTTTTAACCGCCTTTTTTTAGACTTCTAAAAATGAGATTTGAGATATAATCAAAAAAAGAACATTTGTTCCTTTTTAAATCTTTGAGGAACATAATCACAATTTTAGGAGGGATCACAACTGGGAGAACAACAAACAATCTACCAACGTTACAAGGAAGAACTATATCGAATTGGATGGAGAGTACAGTATCGTGCTAAAAATATTAGAAAAAGGGAGCTTCCTATATATAATGATCAAATTTTAAATACTAATTTTACTAAGCATGCGGAAAATAAAATATTCGTGGAACAGATATTAAACGATCTTCCTGAATCAGGAAAATATGTGATGATTAAGTTATACATAGAAGGTTATTCAGAAAAAGAAGTTGCGAGTCAAATGAATATAAGTCAACAGGCGGTGAACAAATGGAAGAAAAAGATGCTCAAACATTTATCAGAGACAGTGAATTTGTAAGTATTTTAGGAGCAGCAAAGGACAAAGATGCTGAATCTATTCTTCTTCTCATTGATTTATTCAAAGAAGACATCAAACATATCAGTAGATATATCCGGTTACCCGAAGAGGAAGCTGCTTCAGAAATCATTTGTGAATTCCTTGAATTTGTTTTAGATCATTCTTAGTGGTAGATATAAAGTTTTGGTCAGGCAGATTTGCATTGCATCATCAGAAGAAAATCGTTCTACGATGAGTTACAGGAAAACGTTTTTTAACCATTCATTAAACTAATGGGGCAGGACAGTTAGTTAAACATAAAGAAGAGGACACATCCCATTTAAAGGGAGAGTCCAGTTCTTTTTTTTGTACATCTAATCCTAGAATGTCATGGTATCGCACGGAGCGATTTATTTTCTAATTTAGGCAAAAGGAACGTATCATATT
Organism: Paenibacillus marchantiae; assembly: GCF_028771845.1. Lineage (NCBI taxonomy): Bacteria > Bacillati > Bacillota > Bacilli > Caryophanales > Paenibacillaceae > Paenibacillus > Paenibacillus marchantiae. The sequence continues at coordinate 2,872,673 of NZ_CP118270.1, forward strand.
CAGGTAAAAAGAATGTATCATAGTAATATTGAAATTCTCGACTAATTTCCTCCCTTAGGTCGTTTAAGGCAGTGAGGGTTCGTGAATACAAAAATGTTATAGGAAATCAGCAATACAAATTTTAAGTAGGGAAGGACTCATAACTTGAATGATTCCTATGAGACCATTTCAGAATAAGTTGACTTTTTAGCATATAGGTTTATATCTTTTTATGCTATACAATAAAATAAACATTCACAATATATGAGTTTATATTTAATTAAATATTTGCAATTCATTTCCTAAATTTTTTATGGGTATAGTAGTAACTCACAAGCTATACCCAACCCTTTTCTTCCCCAAGCAAATACCCCACAGAAACCTCCAAACCCAATGTTTGCAGTCTGGCGAGGAACTCTCGTTGTTTGATGCCCTTACTTTTACGAATAGCTACGACTCGGGAGCCGATTATGTTTTTATCGCCAGGTGGTTCTTGTCTATGCTTCATTATGTACACCTCTCATTTCAACCAAATTGTATGAGAAATAATAGTTGTTTTAATGCGGATATCGAATTAAAATAAAATAAACCGATATTCGCATTAAAATTGACTGCTCACGTCTAGTCTTAACAAGACATAGTGCAGTTTAGACCCATCAGAGAGGTGGATGTATGAGCCAGTTGCTTGACTTATTGGAAGAGGAACGGCGCAAACTTAATCAGCTAGGTGAGGCATCCTTGAAGCAAGCGATTCCGTTGTGGGACAATCCCGAGGTTCAGGAACAGAGCCGAAGGGTGGATGAACTGGTGGCACGAGTGAGTGAAATGAAGGCGAGACATCACCGAGTTGTACGATGATGAGCGAGGTACATAATGCTTTGGGGAGGGGAAGCAATGGATTTTCCGCCGTGGTTGCAACAAGCGATCCAGGCAAGGTTAGATGAAGTATCTGCCAGAATCGAGCATGACCCTGAATTGAGTCGTGTACGTGAGAAAAAGGACGAAGCGTTCGAAGGATTGTTTGCTGGCAAGGATATCGAGCAGACACCTGAATATATCGAGTGGGAAAATCGTTATATTGTCAGCAAAGGCATAGAAAATGAGCGGTTGTATATGCAGGGACTACGAGATGGCATTCAACTCACAGTATCCTTGCTGGGTCAGTCGATGCTAGAGGAGACCGATACAGAGGATTGATCCACTAAGGCGGACCCATAAGTCAGGGGGAAGCTACCTCGATCTTAACTTAAAAACCGGAGTCGAAGCGTGAATCTATCGCTTCGGCTCCGGTTTTAATGCTCTACTTTTCCAAATTCCAAATTCCAAATTCTAAATTCTAAATTAAGGAAAGGAAGGCGTTAATGATGTGTTAAGCTTAAAGAAACAAAGGCAGAAGTGAGGTATGGGTTATATGAAAAAAAGATCTAAATACTTAATCTTGCTTTTTTTGTTTATTGTGATTGTATCTATTCTGTTTTATTTGAATTTCAACAAAAAAGAAGCCAATGTGCCAGTGGTTAATGGCAATATCATTCAAGTTAAAAACTTTGATCTGGATGCCAAATCAACGAATTTAAAGTCAATGACAGAAGGATCAATATTTGTTGAGGGTGAGAAGGAGCATATTGATCATATCAAAATAGTAGCACATGTAGAGATTGATCCCGCTGACTGGGGTGGTGTTGCATTTTATATCCCTGATCAATGGAGTGTCTCCAGCATCACCAGCAGTTATCCTGAACATCAATCGAAGTTGAAGCCTGCTGAGTATGTATCCACCTGGATGAATTCTTCTGATGACTCTTCATGGCGCACGATGATTGAAATTGGGAGAGAACGAAATTACACACCAAATGGCGGAGGTACTGGAACGATTGTGATCGAATTAAGTCCGGATAAAAAGGGGATGGTCCCCTCTGAGTCATTAAAGATTGGTATTGAGGTCGGATCAGAAGAAAAAAATGGAAAAAGAGTTATGGGTACGGATTCTGTTGAAGTTCCTGTATTTTAAAGTGCTGGGTTAACTAGATATAGAAAAACAAGCCGAAGCGATGGCAATGCACGCTTCGGCTCGTTTTTCTTTTATTTTGATTCGTGTTACTTCTTCAATCCTTACTTCCCACTCACCGACTTATACCAATCATTCACTTCTTGCGTGATCTGATCACCGCCATTGGATTTCCAGTTGGCTACGAATTGGTCAAATGCATCAACCGGCAGTTGGCCGTAGATGATTTTGTTGAAGGTTTCCATCTCGGACTGGCGGAGCAGGTTCCATTTGGATACCATGGTTGGTGTGGCTGCGCCAGTGAAATAGTTTTGTTTACGGATGTCGATCTGGGACATAACGACTTTACCTGCATACCAGTTTTCCGGTTTACGGAATTCGGCCATTTGTTTCTCGTAAGGTGTTTCAGGCTTCTCGCCGTTGGCCAGCTTCACGAGTGTTTTCATGTACAGATCCGGAATACGAGCCGGGCCAGTCAGGAACGGGAACTCGTTGGAGAAGTCTTTGATCTTCTCTTTGTCACTGGTCGGTTGTCCGTCAATGATATCCCAGTCGTAACCTTTGGCGAAGCCGTATTCATACTCACTGCCCGCAGTCGGGTTAGCCAGGTTATCGAGCAAGTAGTTGTAGTACAGGAAGATGGCTTCTGGATGCTTCGCATCCTTGTTAATCATGATACTTGCGTTGACGCCAGAATTCTGCCACTTCGTACCGATCTTGCCGTCTGGGCCAGCCGGAACAGGGTAAGCTTTATATTTTGAGCCAGGTACGTTCTTCAGCAGGTCAGGTGCCGGCCAGTCGGGTACCCAGTTTGCGCCAGGCAGAATGCCCGCTGCGCCTTTTGTCCAGCTTTCTGATGCTTTACGTTCATCCCACAGGGCGGAGTCGGTATGGATATAACCTTTGTTCATCCATTCAGCCAGCTTGGCAAGGGCTTGTTTCGCACCCGGGTTAACGGAGCCGTACTCCAGATTGCCGTTTGCGTCTTTGTTCCATTGCTCCTCGATTGTGCCGTATGCACCGAACAACCAGTCAAGCTGCCCCATCCAGGTGTTGGTGTTATTTTTCAGCGAGATCGCGAGCGGGAATACTTTGTCTGGAGACAGACCGTCCGGGTTCTCGTTTTTGAATTTGTCCATGATGTTCTCAAGGTCTGCAATGGTTTTCGGAGCTTCCAGGTTCAGCTTCTCCATCCAGTCCTCACGTAGCCAGAGCAGCGTATCGTCGTTATCCGTATACTCCATGATCGGCATGTTGTATTTCTTGCCATCCTTGGTGAATGGATACCACAGTTCAGGATGTGCTGCTGCATGATCTTTCAGGGTCTGACTCGCGTACTTGTCGAACAACTCATCAATGGCGATGAATTGACCGGAGTCGATCAACTGATTGGTCAATACCGCATTGGTCGGTACGGACACGAAATCAGGCAGCTTCTCGCCAGAGGCGATAGCCAGTTGCAGCTTTTGTCTGTATTGATCGTCATTGGCCGGATACCAGGTATCTTTATGCTTCATACCCAGCGTTTCCAGCATCCAGCGATCGTGAACGTTATTTTCTTTGGTGTCCCCTTGCACGTATTTCTTCGGCATCAATACCGAACTGAATTCGATTGGTGGGTCGTATTTTCCTTTGGCAAAAGCAGCTTCTGCTTCAGCTGAACCGACGGTCGCCGGTGTATCATCTTTGGTACCATTGTCACTGGCTGTATCGCCACTGCCGCACGCAGTGATCGTGATAAGTGCGATAACCATGAGCAGTGACCACCATGTTTTGAATTTGATCATTGTTCAATCCCCCTACGATGTATGATCTTTACAAGTGTAACTGTACCAATTTGGGTGGGAGGGCATCTATATGAGTTTGTTAGTTTCGATAGGACTCTATTAGTGAATGTTCAAAAAGATTGGTTTTCAGTACCGAGAAGATGGGATAAAGCTAGAAATGGAGTAGCGGAGCGTAGGATGACTACGTGAGCAACGGACATTTCGGCTGAATCCCATCTTCGATGTTGATCATGCCGGTAGGCATGATTCGTAATCAAAAGCGAACTTTTTGAACAACCTCTAAATTATGTTATTTAATGTTGGTCTCGGTACTCTTGCGGCGTGACGCCAAACTGGCGCTTGAACACTTTGATAAAATAAGCCGGGTCCATATATCCAATCTCCATGCTGATTTCATATACTTTTTTGGTGGTCGTAACCAGCTTGTGACAGGCCCGATCCATGCGCAGGCGCGAGATATAATCACTGATGCCTTCACCCGTTTCGATCTTATAGATCTTGGACAAATGGGTTGGATGCAGATTAACATGATCGGCCAGTACACGCAAAGAAACATCCAGATGCAGGTTTTTATCTGTAAAATCCTGAATCTTCTTCACATACTCGGAACGGATGTCCTTGATCTCGTTGGACGTGCCTTCCTTGAGTTTGCTGAGTACACTAAGCGACCATTTGCGCAGTTTACTGATCGTGGTAAAAGCTTCTCCGCTCTGCAACCACTCGATATCGTCACCCATTAAATTGGCCAAAGTTAGCTTGTTACGGTGTGCGAGATTGGTGAACGAAGCCGTAATTAGAAATCCAGCCTCCATACAATGCTCCCACGATTCCGACCATTTCTCATCCAGCTCCGCACAGACGGCTAGTATTTTTTCTTCTGCCGTATCCCATTGACCACTCTCTAACAGATGAATGAAAGTGGGCGGGGTATACAGGACATCCAGCGGGCCTTGTGCCGACGGAGTCTCCACATTACTGACCCTCATCACGAATTCACGCTCGTCCCCGACAATTTGCCGGAAATAAGCGGAGGCCTGCCGAAAACGATCATATAGCTGATCTGGAAACGCGAACCATTCGGTAATGACGATGGAAAGGGAACCCTTCAGAAACTGCTTAACTTTGGACTGAAGCTGTACAGAAAGCTTCTCCAGTATGGTTTCTTTGCCAATGTCGGTGTCGTTCACTTTCAGTTGAAGCAGAAACACCAGATATCCATGCTCCTCCTTCACGCCCCACACTTCCATAAACTCACCCATAATTTCTTCCGCCATATTGATGACCGCATATTCAAGCAAGGTTTGATCATTGTTGTCGTATTGCCCGAATTCTTCTTCCATACGTACAAGCATTAATGCGCAATCCCCGGCGTGGAAGGGCAGATCGTAATTTGCAAGTTTCCGTGCCCACTCGCTGGAGGCAATTCGATGTCCCTGCAAAGCCTCAAGCAGCAGTCGACCCCGCAAATGTGGCAGGTTCTCCCGCAGGGTAAACTGGGTACGTTTCAGTGAACTTACGAGTTCCCATTCGGTATTTAATTGATCGATGGCCTTCTGAACGGCTCCCATCAATTCATCGTCTGTTGGCGGCTTCAGCAAGTAATCGACGGCCTCGAACTGGATTGCTTTTTTGGCGTAATCGAATTCGGAATGTCCCGATAAAAGAATACACTTTATTTTTTTGTCACGGACTCTGATCCGTTCGATCAGTTCAATACCTGTCATTTCGGGCATTTGAATATCCGAGATTACAATATCTATAGGGTGCGTATCGATCAGTTGAAGTGCTTCGTGTGCCGAGTATGCTTTGTGCACCTGTTCGATCCCCAGCGTATGCCAGGGTTTGGTCATGGACAGGTTATCTACCCAGTGTGCTTCATCGTCTACGATGATCATTTGCATGTTGTATTGTCTCCCTTGGTGGTTGGTATATAAGGCCAATAATTAAAATCAAAGGATACGTGAATTGAACAAAGTCGCTACGGATTTGAAGGGTTCTTTCGATCGCTGTTCAAGCCCCATTTTCTGAATTAGATGATTATAAGGTTAAAATGGTGCTTGAAAGGCGAACACTTCGTTTCTACAGAATCCCTTCAATCCTTCGCTTGGTTCACATGTACTCTAACCATTTATTTTAAACAAGGCCTTATATAAAGGTGGAATTGTAATAATGGCGGAGCCTATGCCCCTATTCATCCTTCTTTCAAAAAAGGCTTTAATGCGGGTACTTCCGAACACTTCGTTTCTTCAGGTTTTTTCTGTCCTCTGCGTTCACGTGTAAATGGTTCGTTCAAAATTATATAGTCAAATTATCGTTAGTATCGATATCAATTATTATCGGTATTTCCTTTATCGGAATCAGTATCCTCTTTCGGGATCTCCCAGACCATCTCGGTTCGGAATCCGCCGAGAGGGGATGGGCCGAATAGAAGGTAGGATTGATTACCGAATAAATGCATGATTCGCTGATTCGTGTTCCAGAGGCCACAGCCCATTTCCTCCTGCAGCGGCTGCTGCATTTTCAGATTCAACGCCTCCAACAGATCCGGGCTCAAGCCGGGTCCGTCGTCATCGATGTAAATTTTACAGAACCCGTTCGAGCTCTCGCCCGTAATTCGAATTTCGCCGGATGAATACGACTTCGCCACGCCATGAATGACGGAATTCTCCACAATGGGTTGAAGCATTAATCGTGGTACCGACTGGGCTAGCATATCCTCAGGGATGTCGATATGGTATTCAATTCTGCCATTACGCAGCTTCTGGATATCCAAATAGTTGACGAGCAGATTGATTTCTTCTTTTAGAGAAGATGTCTCCCGCTCCACTCGTGTCGTATAACGATAGTAGGCACTGAGGTTATGCGCCATAGAGACGACGGCTTGCTCGTCCTTCATCTGGGCCATGTTGATGATATAGCCAAGACAGTTATATAGAAAATGAGGATTAATCTGCGCCTGTAACTGTTTCAGCGTAGCTTCCTTAGCCCTGATTTTTTCCTGGAACACGTTCTCGATCAGGTCTTGAATCTGATGTGACATATCATTGAATCGATGGAACAAAAATGAGAATTCATTCTGATCCTTGCTATGCAAACGGACGGAATAATCTCCGCGCTGCACGCGGCGTAAGCCCTGGATCAGCTTTTTGATCGGATATTGAATGTTTCGATATAACAGGATCGAAGCGGAAATGCCCACCACAAACAGCAAAATCATAAAGAGATAGAACATGTTCCGACTGAGCGAGATCGGCTGCAGAATCTGATAGAGTGGAACCACGTCGACCAAATGCCAATCCAGATAGGACGATTTCACCGAGCTCACCAGGTACTTTTTCCCGTTCAGCTTGACGACATCCTGTGTGGTATCCTCTGACGAGTGTTCATCCAGATAACGAATGAGTTCTTCCGATAGCTGCTTGTCTGCACTACGGTTCAGAATGGGCGAATTTCCTTTGTGATAAAAGAAGGGATCACCTTGTCCACCTTCCTTATACGTATCCAGCATGTTCTGAATATTCTCATAACTGAAGCTGGCTTCAATCACCAGATTGCTTCCCGTCAACATGCCCGGCTGGGCCAAGGAATCCGTAAAGAACCAGTAAAAGGATTTCAGATCCTCTTTGGACTCAGCACCATCACCGTATGTCCATTGTCCGCTCATATTTCTTTTCAGGTAATCCTCATCATACCCGGTTGTTCTATTATAGTTGGCAATGACATCTTGATTCTGTTGTGAATGCACAGCGTATCGAGTAGGCCATATATCGGTAACACCGGATTGAAGCATCAGCTTTTCCTGAATGACATATCGGGTCTGCATCTTGTCATATCGATCATTCCATATGTTCAAGCCATTAAATGCTCTGACATTGGGATCTCTCGAAAGAATAAGACTGAAATCCATCATCTGATTAATACGGGAATCGATCTGACTGGATAAAAACGTAAGCTGCTTCGTATTGGAGACCTGTAGCTCTTTGCTTACAACATCATAAGTGACGTTGTTGGAGTAAGTATTCATGATAATAATGGGGATGAACATGACCACAATTAAACAGTTTATTTTGGCAAACAAACTAAACCGGGATCTAGACGTTCTTCCAAATGATATAAAGCGCTTCCATATATTCATAAATGTCTCCTTCAAATTCGTGTGTAAACAACCTCTTCAAATGATGTTCCTAACAAAACACTATCAAGCCTAACAATGTTATATAGTCAGACCTGAGAAATGCCTGATACTATTTATAGCAGAGATCCCCATTACACACAAAAACTTTTTTTTGGGAACAGGAGCGCGCTATGGAGGCTAATATGGAAGCTAACCGTGTACCTCAGGCGGACATTGGGAGCAAGCCGAACAGAAAAACAAAAAAACGCTATAAACAACCATGGATTCTGCACTTGATGGTGTTGCCGGCGGCCATTATGGTCTTTATTTTTTCGTATATTCCGATGTCCGGGATTCTTATGGCATTTCAAGACTATAAACCTGCACTTGGTTTTTTCGATTCCGAATGGGTCGGACTGAAGCATTTCAGATACATGTGGGAAAATGATTATTTCCTGCAAATTACGTGGAATACGCTGTTTTTTGCCTGTTCCAAGATCATCATGAACCTAATTATTCCGTTTGTCTTCGCCTTGTTGCTTAATGAGGTACGGAAGATTGCACTGAAAAGAACGATTCAAACGCTCGTATATTTGCCGCACTTTTTGTCTTGGGTTACACTGTCAGGCATTCTGATCGACATTCTAGCGCAGACGGGTATTATCAATCAGTTCTTAGTCTCCGTATTCGGTATTAAGCCAATATTCTTTCTGGGGGATGGCAGCTGGTTCCGGTTTACGATTATTGCGAGTGATGTCTGGAAAGAGTTTGGATTCAATACGATCATCTTCCTCGCGGCACTGTCTGGCATTAACCCTGCACTGTATGAAGCAGCTGAAGTGGATGGGGCGGGACGGTGGAAGCAAACGATGTATATTACCATCCCGGCACTTATTCCGATTGGGATCGTCATTGCAACCCTGGCACTGGGTAATGTGCTCAACGCCAACTTTGACCAGATCTTTAACTTATATAGTCCATTGATTTATCAGCAAGGTGATATTATAGATACGTTTGTGTATAGAGAAGGTCTGTTAAGTGGGCAGTTCAGTTTCGCTACCGCCGTGAATCTGTTCAAGTCGGTCATTAGTTTGATCCTGATTGTGATCTCCTACCGACTGGCTTACCGATTCGCCGGATACCGAATTTTCTAGAAAGGATGAAGAGCCATGTATCATAAAACGATGCCTTACCGCATATTCAGCATATTCAACAATGTGTTACTGACCATCCTTTCGCTGCTCTGCTTGCTGCCGTTGTATCACTTGCTCATGGTATCACTGAGCGCATCTGCTCCTGCCAATGCTGGACTGGTGACGTTCTGGCCGATTGGTTTTACACTGGAGGCGTATGCCAAGACGTTTGTCAATACCAATTTCCTCTCCTCCTTGTGGGTGTCCATACAGCGGACGGTACTTGGAACGGGGCTTGCGTTAATCGTGAATACGATTGCAGCCTATGCGCTCTCCAAGGAGACGCGGGTGTTCCGTGCACGCAACATCTATCTGTGGTATTTTGTCATCACGATGCTGTTCAGTGGTGGCCTCATTCCGGGGTATATCCTGATTCTGAAGCTGGGATTGATGAATACATTACTCGCCTTGATCCTGCCGGGATTGGTTGCGGTGTTCAACATTATTCTGCTGCTGAATTTCTTCCGTACTGTACCGAAGGATCTGGAGGAAGCTGCATTTATTGATGGGGCAGGGCACTTGCAGACATTTATCAAAATCTATCTGCCCGTCTCCGTACCTGTCATTGCAACGGTTTCCCTCTTCATGATGGTCGGACATTGGAACTCGTACTTTGACGGGATTATCTACATCCGTGATGCAGAAAAGCTGCCATTGGCAACATTTATGCAGACGATCATCGTCCAGGCTGATATGTCGAAGCTCGACCCGGAAGTGGTTGCAAACCTATCCCAACGGACCATACGGGCTTCGCAGATCTTTATCAGCGCACTGCCGATCCTGCTTGTGTATCCGTTCCTGCAACGTTATTTTGTAACGGGGATCGTAGTTGGTGCTGTGAAGGAGTAGAGTCGAGTAGTGGTACGAATAGGTGTGGAAAAGGAGCTGCTGAACTGGTGGAAGGCCAGGGAGGTGGCTTCTTTTTTTGCGTGGATAAAGAATTGCACATATGTAGTGAATTACCTTTATTTGAATAAAATGGTATGATAGAAACAATGAAATAGATATCCTTTTTCATTTATATAGAGTTGTGTACGAAGTGCAGAAGTTATGATGGTTACCCTTAAAAATTTTCCAAATAATAGATTATCCCAACGTAGATCTCATGCTTTTGCGTGAAAGGAGAAATATCAATGATTCAAAACCATAACTCATGGTCTGTTTGTATATCCAGTGATTTTGAATTGAACTTTATGATCTATGTAGCGAGTACGTATGGCCTTCTTAAAGAGGACATCAATGAGAATATTCTATGGCCATCCCGGCAAATGGTAGAATCAGATGAACTTCATCAAAAACTTGAAATACAATGGAAATGGTTCTGGGATCGCAGCATTAACCAAAAGGCGCATAAAAATAATCATCATGTATCATTTGTGCTAGGACTGCCCGACTTTGAGTTAGTTGAACAACATGAATTAAGGGAGGTATTGGTTCATTTATGGCCATCCTTTAGGCAGTGGTGGTACATGCCAGCGGGCGGGCAAGCTGCAATGAATTACTGGGAAGGAACACCTAACCTTATACGTTATGTTCAAGAATTTGAAGATGAAGTGGGTAGAAAAATTAAACCGTTTCACTTGAATATGGATTTAATCTATAACGGTCCCAATGAGCCGATTGAAGTAACGGAAGAATACATTATTATGCCAATCAAAATTGAATATTTAATGAAGAGGGATTGGTGGATCAGTAGATTTAAAGAACGATATTAAGAACGTAAACATAACTCTGGAGTTGATGGATTACGCACATACAACCTATCTGAGTAACCATGGCATCATCGATCTTAGCATGCTGGTGAAGTTTCTTCTTTCGACAGTAAAATAATGAATGACACAAATGTAGGGTCGCTCTTCGGAGCGACCCTACATTTGTGTTTTAAAGGGTAGTTGTTCTTAAACTCGAGAGATTAGCGTGATGGTTAACGTGATTTATTTTCACAAAAAAGGCTTCAAGCCACCGAACTTACAACAAAACTTCAGACCTCATATAGGGGAGTAATACCGTTATGGAGTCGGGATAGCGTTATCATAATTTAGTCCCAACTGATACGCCTGTTTCAGAAGTGCCTCATAATGCTCAGGCTGCGCATCCAACGTTTCATATAAAAATTCAACGCTCGACTGGGGCACGCCGCAGTAATTGGCAATACCCACATTGAGCAGATTCGTGATTGATTCATCATAGTTTCGCTTCTGCATCTGTTCTTCCGTCACGCCCGCAAGAGCAATCCATAACATCTGCTGATGATGAAGCTTGTTCGAGCCGTAGGCAAACCCGTTGTTCATGACACGATCCACATACCCTTTCAGCATGGCTGGCAGATGCCACCACCAGAGAGGAAACACAAAAGCGACAGCATCGTGCTTCTTCAATCGCTCGATCTCCGCTTCTATCTCAGGGGAGAAAACCTGATGTTCCTTGGTAAAGTCAGGTTCATCTATGCCTTGGAGAACAGGGTTGAAGCCAATGCCATGCAAATCCAATATCTCAAAATCGTGACCAGCCTCGGCAAGGCCCTGCACGAAATGCTCGGTAACCTGGAAGGTCAGGGAATCTTTTCTCGAATGCGACACAACGACTAATACATTCATCTTATCTTTCACTACCTTTCTGCATTGCTGTCTTGTAGCCATGAATCGCTGGCTGATGCTATTATAAACAGGTATGAAAACATCTGGAAGTACGCACTTTGATGTTCTATAGGAAGAATGATGTGCCATAGGAACATCAAAGTACCCTGAATCACTGCCTCGAAATGGAGTTCAAATAACGAAACGAAGAGAAGTAAGAGGGTTATGATTTTACCTCGGCAACAGCTTGATGAAGGAGGGATAAAAGTTGACGGAACATGGAAAAACGAGCACTCCAAAGAAATATAAAGTCGGCGTGGAGGCGGCCTTGGAAGTGATGGGCGGGAAGTGGAAGCCTTTGATTATTTATCATTTGATGACCGGACGGAAACGCACGTCGGAGCTTCGAAGATTGATACCGGACATTACGCAGAAGATGCTGACAACACAGCTCAGAGGTCTGGAAAAGGACGAGATTGTACAGCGCAAGGTATATTCGGAGGTACCTCCCAAAGTGGAATATGAGTTGACGGACTACGGCTGGGGACTCAAGCCCGCCCTGGACCATTTATGTTATTGGGGAGAAGAGCACCTTGAAAAGGTTCACGGGGATAAGTTCAAGGTGTTGGAGGAGTTTGACTCTCCAGAGTATTGAAGAGGCGAACCTGGTCCAGTTAAATAAAGGATCATCGCGTAATCGCAAATGTTGGTGATTTGTGATTGAAATGAGCCGGAGAAAAAAGGGGGTGAGAAGTTGAATGTATTAAAAGTAATATAAAAAATTAGAAATTCGTAGATTCTTTAATGGAGAGGTGTGAGTAGTATGATTAACAATGAATATTATGTAAAGCTTAATCAAGATGCACAAGAACATTATCAGTTCTACAAACAACAAGCAGAAGCACTGGTAGATAGAAGAGAATATACGACCAGTAAACGTTATGACATTTCGCCGTATTGGTATGCGCGCCAAGGTGAAATTCCTGGAGATATCTCAGATGAAGAGACGGATACATATTATGAGTTTGATGAAGAAGGCAGAATACGAATTTTGGCCTGCGACGATTTAATTGATGGCTACACCTACGTTACATATGCAGATGGTGTAATAACGACAAGAACGTATGTCGATGGCGAATTAGACTCAGTCAAGGAATATCTGACACAAGACGGGTTAGTCTGTCGGTCAGTGGAGTATTTTACTCGATTCAATAAATTAGAGTATGAAGACTATATCTATGAAGGCAACAGACTTGTGGAAGTATACCAACCTCAATACGAAAATAATGATTATTTTGTTCACCTTCTTCGAACGTATTTCGAATATGATGAGCAAGGTGTTCTCCTGCGTGTGTTAGATGGGACCCAAGGTGTGATCTACGTGCTGATGTCATCCGAAGAAGTCTTCGTGCTCCGGGAATCTGTGAAAAAAGGACTCATTCTGGCCTTGAAAGAAATTGTTGGTGCTCTTTGTGAGAAACAATCAAACAAAACATATTGTTTTCTCTCAATTTACTTACATGATGAAGTTCATACGGTTTATTCACCTATTTTTCACCCAGGCTGGCAAGAGGTAAGGGAAGAGCAAATAGAAGAAAAAGATGAGGACGAAGATTATTATTACAGGATCTGGAGTTCAGGTGAGCATCCTGTGAACGATCAACAAGAACTTATGGATCATGATTTAATTCAGAAGCTTAGAACTCTTATTATGTATTGGCGTAGCATCGGTGATTGGTGGGAGGAAGGCATGAGCTTGTGGAAGGAAGTCGCGTATGACCTCAATGAAACGACGAATTGGTCTGCTTACTCAGGACTTACGGAAAACTTTGTTGTGTTCGTCGAATGGAAGGCAATGGATGTGATGAATGGAGATTTGCAAGAAAGCATCCCTTCAGCCAAGTTAGAAGTTTTACAATCAGAAGGCATAGCGCCACGAATTTAAGATATCAATAAGTGATTTGGGAGGGATAGCTTATCAAATATAAGACTACATATCCACGGGCCAAGTGGAATTTAATCGTTATGCTGATTCTTGAATGTTTTTTTTTCAGGAATTATTCCGTTAGTCAAGGCGGTATTTCCAGGTTCATAATAATATTTTTGATGATCTATACTTTCATCTATATCATCATCCTTATCAAACGTTTATTTTTCACCAAACCAAGCATTACTCTGGGAAGCGATTATGTGATATCTACGAAAAACCAGAAATATGAAGCATCTCAAATTGACTGCATCTATATGAATTACAAGCGGATTGGTTTCAAACTTCATGGTCGGCGATTAGTTCCTATGGATTTATGTTTTTACTTTGATAGTAGCCAAGAGATAGAGGGTTTAAAGCACTTAAATGAATGGGCAGAACATAATAAAAAACAAGTAAAACAGAAGTTCTTTCAAACATTAATGTAGTCTTCTACGTTGGTTAGAGCATCTAGAAGGATTCGTCGAGATAGGAGACACTCATGAAATTCCGAACAAAAGAATGGTATGAGACGTGTCAGCGTACTGGACTTCATTTTGGGATGAGGATACATAGGGGGGCTTACGAATTGGACGAAGCTCTTTTTCTGAGGCTGTATAAAGGGATGGATAAGTAAAATGGTTCTAGCAAGGTTAAGTGGCTTAACTAAGATATGAATTAGAGGCGGTTGGTTCTTTCATGCAAACAATGATACGTTCTAAAATGGTTTGGTGGATGGCATTCATTATAATTTTGATTCTTGCGATAGGTATGGGGATGAACGTATTTCGGCAATACGGGGCAAACACATTCAGTCATACTGCGGTTCCTGTTGTTTATTCAACTGCATTTCTGGTTTTTCTAATAATACTAGGTGCAGTGTTAGGCTTTCGTATTAAACCTGACTCAGGTCTAGGAATAATGCTCAAGGGATGGTCCATGGTTCATCTTGTAATTCTTTTTATTTTGGTGCTCTTGGGAGTTGTGTGGGAGATCTTTTGGGTATTAGCCTTTGCATCATTGATCTTCATGCCCATTAACCTTATCGGAGAAGGAATATCTTTAGGGTATCAGATCCATATTCTCATCATCACAGGAAATAAGGGGAGTGATTTGAAAGAGATTTGGTTCGCCTTGATTTTAAATGTGCTCATCCTCACCATCGCACTCATAGAATTATCAAAGAAAGCAATTCCGTCCTTTTTTTAGACTTTGGATATGGAGCGTTAGAGTATGGAAAAAAGACTCTTTGAAGATTGATAGAGAAGATGGTGTTGTGATTTGGAGAGATTTCTTATTGAATGACAAGGAACTAGATGCTACCTATGGTACAGCGGGAATTCATTAACTGAAAGAAGGAGGTATACTCTACATGGGCATGTCTGATTATTATAAAAACCTTAGGGAAAAGATCGGAAACGAGCTGATTTTTATGCCAGGTGTGGCTGGGGTTATCCGAAATGAACAAGGAGAGATCTTGTTCGGTCGTAAACATAATGAAACCAACTGGGGCTTAATTGCTGGGGCAATCGAGCTCGGTGAGACACCTGCTCAAGCGATGATAAGAGAAGCATGGGAAGAGACAGGACTTATCATAGAACCGGAGAAAGTGATAGGGATTTATGGTGGTGAAGAGCAGCGGTTTACATACAGTAATGGTCACCAAGTTGAATATTTAACGATCGTATTTGAATGCAGTATCAAGTCTGGACAACTGGCATCCGATAATGAAGAGATAAAGGATCTGCAATTTTTCCCCGAGAATGAGCTTCCACCTATTGCAAACAAGTATCCAGATTATATTTTTAGTTCTAACCAAGAGGAAAGGGCGCATTTTATTAAATAGTCTCAATTATTAAAAGGAGGAGTGGGCGTGAGAAGCTCCAGGTTTACACCGTATTTAAGTTTCATTGGTTTAGGATTAATTATTATGACTTTGGCCATAAATCTTATTTTTCATTATGGAAGGGGATTGGATGAAGGTTCCCTTATGCTTTTGTCGGTTGCCAATGCCGCGTCATTGTTTTTCACTTTAGTATGGGGATTGTTTGGGCTTATTGAGTTGTATTTAATATTGAATTCGAATAAGAAACTTAAATCCGGATTGGATACTGGGAATATTAGTAAAGAAGAGTGCATAAAGCCAAAAATCTAAAATTCTGTTTGTTGTAAATATAAGTTATCTGGTTATGCTTTTAATTCAACTTGCATATGTCATTATGAATTGGGACGAGGTCGATGTTTAGGAGGAATTATAATTGAAAGCATTGTCGATCATTGGTATTGTGTTATTTACATTAACGTTTTTTATGATATTCGGATTAGGGCCAGAAGATCCTGATGGCGCAGCAATCTTCGGACTTTTCAGTATGCTGTACGCCATACCTTTTTCAATTGTAGTTTTGGTTAGAGCAAATAAATTAAAAAAGCCACGTGTAAATGTTCACGAACAGCTTCTGCAATTAGGTGAGTTGAGAGAAAAAAATATCATTACTGAGTTTGAGTTTGAACAAAAGAAAGAGAAGCTGTTCTCTAAAATTAAGTAGTTCAGAGACAACTACATACCATAATGGAGGCCCACCTAAGATAATAGTTATCGGGGGAGGCCTCCATTATTAATAATATCTTCGTAAATTAAATGATCTAAATCGACCTTACTCGTTCGTAATATTTAACGTTTCATCGGTAATGGTCTTACCATCACTCCCCAATGCCTGAACAATCACATGGTGATGCAAAGACTTACCCGCAATATTCCACGTTATCTTCCAACCATCGTTCCCATTGGTATCATATCCGATCAATTCTCGTTCTCCCCAAGTCTCAGTTCCTGTTGGAACGGTCCAGAAAAGAAGTGTTTCCGCGTTGGTCGCCTCTACTGTGACATTTAACTCTGTGCTATCTGTAGGAATTATAATCCAACCTTCTTTTTCGGGAAAGTTAGTCTCAACATTTGCAATCATGGGCATAGCCTCATTTCTTGGGATAACCTCAGTGTCATGATTTTCAGTAGGAACTTCTGAAGCGCAGGCTGTGAGAAGAAGGAAGAGCAGAAGAATCGGGAAAAATGCTATATTTGTCATGATGATTACCTCTTTCTATATAGTGGTATTCACAAATCCTCCAGAGTAATTCCCTCGCACTTGGTTTGACAATACGTTATATGCATGTAAACATAACAGTTAATCAATTACAGTTTAATATAAGTAAGGAGTTGTGAATCAGGATGGAACTCTTTGGAGCTTTTATAGCGTTGATTCTATGTTTTATTGTGTTTCTTATCGTTGCTGCAGTTATACGTTATGCGATAGATTCTTCAAAAACATCGAAAAGACTTGAGGATCTAATAAAAGAAGTACACTATTTGAGAACTGAAATTAAAAAACAAAATAACAATAAACAAGGCGATAATAAATATATTATTGACGAGAAAGTATAGTATAGGTGCCTATTCAAGAAGCAATACCTTGCATCATGCAGGTCGTTTTATGGAAGGAGGGTTAAGGTGCGAAGTGATTTTATTGAGCTCGTGGAAGAGAGTGATGAGAGGTACAAATGTTATGTTTTGAAAAATACAGTCCAAATATTTAAGCAATCCATAAAGGATGAGGATTTAAAGGATGTCCGACTCTATATATCGACGACTATTCAGTTAGATGCAATTGCTGATGTAGTAGAGTCATATCTGCATTGGTTTACGGAGTGTGAGGCCGTATTTCGAAATTATTATGAGAATGAACTTCGTGAACAAGTACATAAGGATTGGTTTAATGAAATTGAAGTTTATCAAGTAGATATCACATTTAATAGTAAAGAGGACTACGGAGCAACGATAGCCTGCGGAGACAATGTGTTACAAGGTCACATTATGATTATTGATTTTGATCGAGAACATATCCAGGCTATCCACTTAAATGGATAAGCTAATTATATATACCATCTATGATGATGTTTTGTAGTCTATTGTTTTCTCTTAGCTCCAGGTAGTTAAGAAATAGGAGCAGCGTTATCAGTACAAGAATCACTGACATGAACTTTTGGAATTTCCCCATGGTAGATATAACCTCCTCATTATATTAAGTAAATTACGGTGTACAACAAATTAATTTGATAATGCCATTTGTATTACAGAACGCCTGAATGGAATTAAAGTTACGTGCAAAATGAAAAACAGGACTATTCCTCTAACGGGAATAAGTCCTGTTTCTATTTAAAACTATTAATCTCAATGATGATGATGCCCATGAGCATCCGGTGCGTCACCTTTGACAGTGCATAAAACCGAGGTGTCGTGAAGATGTTTTTCAGATTCGACTTGCAAGGTCACATGCTTGATTTCTTTATGCTCCAACAGATGCTCAATCTTCTGAACAAGCACCTCGGATGCATACACATCCATCGTTCCATCCACCACGATATGAGCGGTCAGTGCATTCAGGTTGCTGGTGATGGACCAGACATGCACGTCGTGCACGCCTTTGACGCCATCGACTTGTTTGATGGTCTGAACAAGGTCATTTACATCCACATTCGCTGGCGTTCCCTCCATCAAGATATGCAAGGATGATTTGGTGACAAAGAATCCACTGCGTAGAACCAGTACAGCTACAATGACACTTGCGAGTGGATCGGCCCAGCCCCAACCGAAGAACATCATAAGCAAAGCAGCAGCAATGGCGCCAACCGATCCGAGCATATCACTAATGACATGCAGGTATGCTCCGCGCATATTCAAGTTTTTCTCCGTATCGCTACCGCGCATCATGATCCATGCCACCAGGATATTAATGAGCAAGCCGATGATACTGATGATCAACATACCGACTGTTGCGACTTCTGGTGGGTTGATGAAGCGACCAATTGCTTCGTAAAAGATGTAAAGTGAGATGGCGATTAAGGTGACCCCATTTAACGTGGCTGCCAAAATCTCAAAGCGTCTGTACCCGTACGTTTTGCCTGTATTCACCGCTTTTTCGCCAAAGGTGAACGCCAGCAAGGCAATCCCCAAAGCTATGGAATCAGACAACATATGACCTGCATCGGAGATGAGGGCCAAGCTGTTGGTGATGAATCCACCAACGGCTTCAACAATCATATAAACGGTAATAATAATGAAGGAAAACAACAGTACTTTCTTGTTATTGGTACTACCATGATTGTGTCCATGGTCGTGGTTGTGATGATGTCCGGACATATGAGATCCTCTCCTTTGGAGCCGTGCTCCGTTATGTAATTGATTTCTTTTGTGACTACAAGTGATCTTCGGAAATGATAAAGTGCATATAAATGAATATATGAGCAATCATTCATATGTTATGGTTTTATTATAGGTGCGCCTAATAATAGTGTCAACCAGATTTGAGAAAATATAAACATGCCCGCAGGGCTCTCTTACTTGTTCGCTGGCGATTTACGTTGCTTTTGTGCTACCATCTGTGCAGGATCAATGTCGCGGAACCTATATTATTTCAACTTACAGAAAAGGGGCGGACAACAATATGAAGAATCTGCTTCTGGCGGACGACGACGCCAATATTAGAGCACTCCTCCGGCATGTCATGACCAAGGAAGGGTATCGGGTACATGAAGCACAGGATGGAGTGGAAGCAGTCAAGGTTATGCAAGCAACACCAATCGATCTGGCGATTCTGGATGTGATGATGCCAGGTATGGACGGACTGGAGTTATGTGATTTCATTCGGCAACAGTACGACATTCCAATCATGCTGCTGACAGCACGGGATCAGCTATCCGACAAGCGTGATGGGTACTTGAGAGGTACAGATGAATATGTGACGAAGCCATTTGAACCCGAGGAACTGGTCTACCGGGTCAAGGCATTATTTCGCCGTTACCATCGCACGTCCAGTGATATCATTCGCATGAATCGCATCGTGATTGACCGGAATAATGTGGAGGTCTCCGATGGACAATCGATTCTCTTTTTACCAATGAAGGAGTTTGAGCTACTCTCTCAACTTGCTCAGTTTCCGGGGCGCTTATTCTCGCGTGATGAACTGATTCGGTTGGTCTGGGGAGCGGATTATGAAGGCGATGACCGCACCGTGGATGTACATATCAAGCGACTGCGTGATCGTTTTGCCGATTATGGGGATGATTTTGTCATTCAGACGGTACGGGGGATTGGTTATAAGATTGAGGTGAAAGCGCATTGAGATCACTGTACTTTCGGGTGTTTATGATTACAATCGCGGTGATTCTGGTCAGCGCCATGCTGGGTTTTCTTTTATCCAATATTTATTATCATGCGAAGCTGAAGTCTTTCAATGATGAGAAGTTAGTTGGCATTGCGACGCAAATGAAGCAGTTTGTAGAGCAGGAACCAGCTACGGTAGAGCATTATCTGAACAATGCCGCAGCGCTCGGTTACGAAATTTATGTGACGGATGGAAAAGGGAATGACCAATTCTATGGCCGTGAATTCCGCCAGAAGGATCTGGACAAGCAGGCTGTAGATCAGGTGCTCAGTGGTGAGATATACCACGGCGTCGCCGAGTTTCCCAGCAAACCTTTCATTACCGGTTTCTTCGATAATCAATTGAGCAATACCGTTGGTGTTCATCTAGAGATGGGCAATGCAAGTTATGCGTTGTTTATGCGCCCGGATGTCATTTTGCAATTCGGTGAGCTGCGTATCTTTTTTGCGTTGATTGGAGCGTTTACGGTGGGCATTAGCATCCTGCTCTTTATAATCAGTACCCGCTATCTGGTGAATCCGATTGAACGTCTGTCCGAGGCGACCAAACGCATTGCGCAAGGGAACTATAATCTGAAATTGTCCACGACTAGGCGTGATGAGATTGGGCAGTTGGCCCAGCATTTCATGACCATGAGTCGTGAATTGGAGCGAGTGGATCAGGCCCGTCAGCAGTTTGTATCGAACGTATCTCATGAGATTCAATCACCGCTGACCTCGATTCAGGGTTTTGCCCAACTGGTAGCGGATCGAGATCTGCCTGAACAAGAACGGGAGCACTATGCTTCCATTATTGAAGAGGAGAGCCGCCATCTCTCATTGCTCAGTAAACAATTGCTGCTGTTGTCCTCTCTGGAACAAGGTCATGAGGATTTGACCAAAGTGAGATTCTCTCTACGAGATCAATTCCGCCAATCGGTTCAGGTGCTGCAATGGCAGTTGGAAGAAAAAGAACTGTTGCTAAGGATCTCGGTACCCGAATCCATCCAGTTATATGGCAATGAAGTGCTGCTCATGCAAGTATGGATGAATCTGCTGGGTAATGCCGTGAATCATCTTCCACAGGGGAGAAGCATCGAGATTCGTGCAGAAGAGACCAATGCCCAGTGCGTAATCTATATTCGGGATACAGGAGATGGGATTGCGGCAGAGCATTTGCCTTTCCTGTTTGATCGTTTCTACCGAGTAGACCGTGCGAGAGAGCGATCTTCCGGCCGAACCGGGCTTGGGCTTGCCATTGTGCAGAAAATTATTCGCATCCATGACGGCACGATTGAGGTCTCCAGTTCGTCAGAAGG
This sequence comes from Paenibacillus marchantiae, assembly GCF_028771845.1. Lineage (NCBI taxonomy): Bacteria > Bacillati > Bacillota > Bacilli > Caryophanales > Paenibacillaceae > Paenibacillus > Paenibacillus marchantiae. Next base: position 2,893,811 of record NZ_CP118270.1, read on the forward strand.
AACGGTCTTTACCGTGACGCTCCCGCAGATGTAATCTGTTATTCATTTGCCGTTCATTTTCGCCTCCTATACTTGGGTTATCAAGAGGAGGTCAGAGAATATGTACTTGGCTATTAGAGAGATGAGGTTTGCCAAAGGGCGATATGCATTAATTGCTACAATTATGGTGCTTGTATCATTTTTGGTTTTGTTTGTCACAGGTCTGGCACAGGGGCTTGCGTATGATAACGCGGCATCCATCAAAAATATGGCAGCAACCCATTTTGTTCTGGAGCAGGATTCGAATCATCGGTTTACCCGCTCCCAGGTGAATCAGGACCAGCTGGAGCAGACACGCTCCGTTGTGGGGCAAGAGAACGCTGAACCGCTGGGTGTGAAAATGACAACGGTCAGTCCAGCTGGTGACACGAAGAAGATTGATGTAACGCTATTCATGGTGAACCCGGAAGGCTGGCTGGCTCCAACCGTAACGGAAGGCTCTCCAATCACGGATCTGAAAGACGGGCAGGTTGTAGTGGATCAAAAGCTGTCTGAATCTGGCGTGAGGATTGGAACGGAACTGGTCGATCAAGCCTCGGGAACGAAGTGGACCGTGGGTGGATTTGTGGAAAATGAGTCCTTCAGTCACTCACCGGTTGTGTTTCTGAACGAGCAGGAATGGCTCGCTATTCAAGAAGGTTCTCGTACTTCGCAAGGGACAGCAGACTCCAATGCTCCGGAATACAGTGCGATTGCCGTTAAAGATGCAGGTGAGAAGGTAGACAGCCTCAGTTCCGCTTTGCCGAATACGGAAGTAATTACGAAGTCCGATGCGGTATCGGCCATTCCTGGGTACAAGGAAGAGCAGGGCTCACTACTCATGATGATTGCCTTTTTATTTGTTATCTCGGCGTTTGTGCTTGCGGTATTCTTCTACGTCATCACGATTCAGAAAACGAGTCAATTTGGTATTTTGAAAGCCATTGGGACGCGAAATTCATATTTGGCGGGCAGTGTTTCGTTGCAAGTATTGCTTCTGTCCATCGGCAGTCTGGTGATCAGTGTGCTGTTGGTTCAGCTGTTTGAATCGATCTTGCCAGCTTCGATGCCGTTTCAATTAGGCTTGTCCACCCTGGCACTAACGTGTGTGTTATTCGTGGTGATGTCTATGGCGGGTTCGCTATTCTCGGTGTGGAAGGTTACCAAAATTGATGCGCTTGATGCGATTGGGAGGACAGCAGCATGAGAAACCGACTGGTATTGCAGGGAATTACACAGACTTTTGAAGATGGTGGAGTCAAACGGACGATATTGGATAAGTTGGATCTTAAGGTGGCCGAAGGAGAGCTCGTCGCGGTCATGGGGCCTTCTGGCTCAGGCAAAAGTACATTTCTGTCCATCGCAGGTGCACTACTTGAACCGACGGAGGGACAGGTTATGCTGGATGGCGCATCGATTATGGGCAAAAACAAACAGGACATATCCGATGTACGGCTCCAGCAGCTCGGGTTTATTTTTCAAAGTGCCAACCTCATTCCGTATCTGAAAGTGGAAGAACAACTGATGGTGGTCGCCAAGCTCGCTGGAACGGACAAAAACAAGGCAGAGAAGCGGGTCGATGAGTTGCTGGATACGGTAGGCTTATCGCATCGACGTAAGGCATATTCCGAGAAGCTTTCTGGCGGAGAACGCCAGCGGGTTGCCATTGCCAGAGCCTTGATGAATGATCCGGCCGTCCTGCTGGCGGATGAACCGACAGCCAGTCTGGATGCGGAACGTGGACTGGATATTGTGAGCATGATTGCACGGCTCGTGAAGGAGCAGGGCAAGAGTGCAGTCATGGTTACGCATGATGAGCGGATTTTGCCGCTATGTGATCGGGTTCTCTTTTTGGAAAACGGGAAACTGGTACACCATTAGTGGTCAGAGTGGAAAGTGTAAACTTTCTTTAGTTCAACTGAAATAACATTAGAAGGTCCATGGATTCCCGATGGGAAAAGTGGCCTTCTTTTTTCTTTTTTGATCTATAATGAGAGATAGAACTTATAATGGAAGATTTGTTTTACATAGAGAGGATCGGATAGAAAAATGAAGACTTTGGATCGGGAACAGTTCCCGGCGCTCAGCACATCGATTCATTGGGGAATTGTTAAAGCGGAGTTTAGATTGAATGACATCGTGGATGAAACGCTGGTAAGCAATGTGAGCATTATCCCGTTTGTGGGGGAACGAGTGGTTGTTTTTCAGATCGATAACGGAAAATGGGAGCTGCCCGGAGGAACGTTGGAGGTAGGAGAGAAGTATATGGATGGTCTGCAACGTGAAGTGATGGAGGAGCTCGGAGCCAAGTTGGTCACGTATCGGGTGTTTGGACAATTTCATTGCATGTCGAGTGCACCTGAGCCGTATAGACCGCATATTCCACATCCTCATTTTGTGAGAATTATTGGCTATGGAGAAGTTGAACTCGTTGGCCAACCGCTGAATCCGATGGATGGGGAACAGGTAATTGCCGTAGAGGTTGTGGAAATTGGTGAAGCGATAAGGAGATTTGAAGAACAGAATAGATATGATATCGCGGAAATGTACCGATTGGCCTATTTGCTGCGAGAAGAAGCAAACGGTGAGTAACTGGAATGCTAGTTTATTCTAAATCCTTAAATCTTAAATCTTAAATCTTAAATCCTACAAACTTCGGAGGTTATGATGATTAGAGATGAAATTAATGAGCTGCTGGATGCTCTACCGGAACATGAACTGAACGTGATTTACTCGCGAATCGAGCTAGTGCACCGCAAATATATGTATAACAAAAATTTGGAGGACAAGGGGGTCCTTGTGACTGAATTGTGCGAGGAATCCGAAGGAATTATACAGAAATGGGATAACACATTTGCCAAGAGCATCAGTGAAGAGGTAAAAGAGGCTATCTATTATAGCCAGTACAAGTGGCATATGTTCAGTTATGAGAAACAGGATTGCCTAACAGACGATGCAGCACGAGATGCTTTTAATGCCGAAAATAAAAACGAATTGTATGTCATGTATCAACATACACCATTCATACAGGTATTTCAGAATGCGAATAAGGTCATCGCAGAAGATTTTGATTCGGAACAGGATATTTATATTTTTGACCAAGCGTTCACGTGGACGTATGTACATACCCATGAATCCATGTGCGGACCGTATTTTTATAAAGTGAAGTAACAAGGAGCAGTAAGGAGTAACAAGTGAGAAGTTTGGAGTCCACTTAATAAACACACGAATACCTGCCGGAGGAGCCATCTGATGCGTAAGAGGTCGATTAAAATATTCAGACGCGCCATGCTTAGTATTCTTTTACTCGTAATAATTGCTCTGATCTTTCCCACTTGGACCCCTGGGATCAAGGGAGAGAATAGTATCAGCACGTTAGGACAGGTCGAGATCAATGGTGTTGGTCATGAGGTTATGATTCGCGGGGTAGATCGGAACAATCCTATCCTTCTTTATGTACATGGTGGCCCTGGTTGCTCCGAGATTCCTTATGTAAGGAAGTATCAGCAGGAGCTTGAGCAACATTTTACTATTGTGCATTATGATCAACGTGGAAGTGGAAAGTCATATCATTTCATGGAGGATTATTCGGATGTGACTTCAGATGTGCTTGTAGATGATTTGCTGGCATTAACGGATTACGTCACTGCCGAACTGGGGCAAAGAAAAGTTACGCTGGTCGGTCATTCATTTGGTACATACATAGGGACAAAATCGGCGGCCAAAGCACCTGAAAAATTCGTTGCTTATATAGGTATTGGACAAGTAGCTGATACTGTGCAGAGCGAGTTGGATAGTTTGGAATATACGATCGCACAAGCGAGACAAGCCAACAGCACAGCGGATGTGGAAAGTCTGGAACGGCTTCGAGTTCCGATTGAGCGAGGCGAGCAGTACACACCAAGAAAGTTGGTTCGCAAATACGGCGGTGCGGCTAGGCTTATTGATGACAACAGGGACTATATGCTCGGCTTTCTTTTGGGAACCGAATATAATGCACTGGATGTGATTCGGTATTCGATGGGAGTGCAGGCTACACAAGAAATTCTCCTGAAGGAGGGGTCCACCAACCATTTGCCAGACATTGTAGATCAGCTGGAGATACCGACTTTTTTTGTTATGGGAAAGTATGATTATATGACGTCTGTGGATGCGGCAAGGGATTATTTCGATGAGCTTGGAGCACCCGAAAAAGATTTTGTTGTATTTGAAGAATCGGCTCATTACCCACAGTTCGAGGAGAAAGAACGATTTGCAGCGTGGTTGATAGGGGTATTAAAGGTATTAAACTTTTGAATAAGCGAGGGATCTTGATGGAGCAAATTAATACTAAACTCATAACTAGACTTGCATTACCGGAAGAAGCTTCCATTGTGTTGAACCTATGGCAGGAGTCTGCCCGATGGCTGAACTCCAAAGAGATATTTCAATGGCGTCCTGAGTATTTCAATTTGGAACAAGTAAATGAATTCATGACGGATGGATCTGACGTATATCTTGCTGAAATAAATCATGAAATCGTAGGGACGTATACCTTAACGTGGTCAGATCCCCTGATTTGGGAAGAGCTCGACAACACCAATTCCGGATACATACACCGATTTGCAGTGAATAGAGATTTTAAAGGGCAAAATATAGGCCTGCTCCTTCTAAAATCAGCAGAAGAGAACATTAGGCAAAAAGGTAAAACCTTGATCAGGCTAGATTGCATGGCAGATAACCTGAGACTTAATCAATACTATAAAGACTATGGATTCCAATACATTCGCAGAATGAAACAGGGGAACTGGAGTGCCAGTCTGTATGAAAAAGAATGATGGTGTCTCTATCGACTTCATTAAACCCGTAAGTGTATAAAAAGGGGGGCTATTCATGCTTTTATCCTATCATCCAATGAAAATAGTTGATGCAGAAAAAATCGTTACCTGGAAGTATGAAAATGAATATGCGATGTACAGTTTCTCTAAATCCAATGAAGATATTCAAGAATTAATGAATGGGGAGTACTTTTCAGTCCTGGATGAACTGGAGAGGGTAGTGGGATTTATTTGTTGTGGGGAATCAGCACGTGTACCGGGAGGAACCTTAATCGGACTGTATCAAGAAGAAGGATATCTGGATATAGGCCTTGGATTAGATCCAGATCTGACAGGGCAAAAGAAAGGATCGGTATTCCTTAAACAAAGTTTAGCATTCTTACAAAACCAATTTAATAGTTCTCATTTTCGACTGGTGGTTGCCACATTCAACGAACGAGCAATTAAAGTGTATGAGCGGACAGGCTTTAAAAGAGATAAGGAGTTTCATAGCAAAGTGAATGGCGAGGACATGTTATTTATCAGTATGAAAATGGAAATGTCCATCTACTCTTTTGAAGAAATAACGGAGCAGGATTTGACTGAAGTCAGAGAAATATATAATTACTACGTTTCCAACACGACTATCTCGTTTCATACTGAAGAATTGACCCTGGAAGAAATCAAGGCATCTGTCATAAACAGAGATCCGCGCTTTAAATCGTTTGTCATTAAAGAAGAGAACGAAATTAAAGGGTATGTGCTAATTACGCAATACAAGAGCAAACAAGCCTATGACTTCTCGGGAGAAGTAACCATTTATTTGAAACCGGATATTGTAGGGAAGGGCATTGGTGGAACGGCACTGCGATTTATAGAGAATGTTGCGCGCGAGCAAGGGTTCTACACCTTAATTGCTACGGTATGCATGGAAAACACACGCAGCAAGTCCCTGTTCGAAAAGCATGGGTATGAGCAATGTGCGATGTTTAAAGGCGTGGGATATAAATTTGATCGCAGATTGGATATTGGTAGTTTCCAAAAGGTGTTGTAACGTATGAGTAATGTTCAATATAATCTAAAATTCGAAAAACTCGTCGCTGAATTAGAACTTGGTGAGTTGAACAGTAAGCCCAAGGCAATCTCGGGTGGGCTTTTACATCGCATGTATGCCATTGAAACTACACATGCCAAATATGCTGTGAAAGCACTGAATCCTCAAATTATGAGTAGACCTACAGCTATGCAGAATTATATCCAATCCGAAAAAATAGCAAACGTGGCAGCAAATTTTATCCATGCTCAACCTGCCAAAGTGATAAACGGTTCTTCAATGCAGATCTTAGATCATCAATGTTATCTTATATTTGACTGGATCGATGGTAAAAGTCTGGAGCTTCATGAAGTAATCGAAACCCATTGTGAGCATATGGGCATGATTCTTGCGGAGATTCATATAACTGATTTTTCACAGCTTCATATTCCTGACCTTCAGTTGGATGATTCCAAAGAAACCGATTGGAATGATTATTTAAACAAAGGGCAGACAGAAAATTCGGATTGGACAATCTTATTAGCTGATAACATTCAAAAGCTCTATGAGTGGAGTGCTCAGGCAAAAAATGCATCAGGAATACTGGCTTCAGATGCAGTTATTAGCCATAGAGATCTTGAACCTAAGAACGTGATGTGGCAGCAGGACAACCCCATCATTATTGATTGGAAATCAGCGGGTTATATCAATCCGATGCATGATCTGTTGGAAACAGCGATGTATTGGTCTATGGATCAGACCGGAAACGTGGGCAAAGAAAGGTTCTTGGCTTTTATAAATGGATATCGGTCTCGAGTGGGGAATTTAAACGCCAATTGGAGAAGGGTTCTCGAAATTGGTTTTTCCGGGAAATTGGATTGGCTCGAATACAGTCTGAAACGCTCTTTGTGGATTGAATGCACAGACGGTGAAGAGCAACAGTTGGGAACATCACAAGTTACATGGACTATAGAGGCTTTAAAACAATACGAGGATAAGATCTCCGATGTTGAGCACTGGTTGAGTAGCTAAATCCGAGATACGAGATAATTGTTATCCCATAAACATAAAACGGAAAGGTGTGAACTGCATGGTAAACGCAAAAGGAACACTAAGAACATGCGAACAAGGGCATTCCTATTACAAAAGTAGCGATTGTCCGACCTGTCCAGTCTGTGAGAAGGAACGGAAACCGAAAGAGGGATTTCTTTCCTTGCTGTCTGCACCCGCCAGACGTGCGCTGGAGAATCAGGGAATTACGTCATTGCAGCTACTCTCGCAATACTCCGAAAAAGAGATTTTGAAGCTGCACGGGATCGGGCCTTCTGCAATGCCAAAACTTCGACAAGCACTTGAAGAAGAGGGATTATCTTTTGAAGAGTAACCCTCTTTTGTTGGTCAATGGCTTTAATTGGAGAAATTGGCATCATACCTCTTCCTCGCATTGTATAATAATACAGTTGTGTAAAAGTTTACACGAGAAAGAGGAATCATCTCAGAATAACAAAACAGAATAGGAGATGTTATTTAGTGGAACCACAAATTGAAGAAAAGAAGGTTGATTATAGACCTTTGGGTATATCAGGACTTGGGGGATGGTTGATTCTCGTCCATATTGGACTTTATCTCACCATCATTATGCTTGTTGTGCAATTATTTCAATACCTTGTACCTTCAATGACTAGAGAGACTTGGGAGCTCTTAACTTCCAAACAATCTGACTATTATCACGCATGGTGGGGCCCGGTTCTCATTTTTGAAACGGTATATAATGTGCTATTTTTAGTATTTAGCGTATATACGCTGATTACGTTTTATAGAAAGAAATCGATATTCCCTCGTCTTATGATTATGTTTTACAGTGTCAGTCTAGCCGTGGGCATTATTGATTATCTGTTGTTACTTCAGATTCCTATGGCGGTAGAACTTGAGGATGGAAGTTCGTTAAAAGGGATAGGCAGGTCGGTACTCACCTGTGCCATATGGATTCCTTATTTTATCAAATCAGTTCGAGTTCACAATACGTTTGTCAGATAAAAACATAAGCCCCGACCTAAGATGGAAGATCTAGGGCCGGGGTTTGTTATAAGGGTTTCAAATAGAGGAGGAGATATCTTGAAAATTTTCTTAGTAAGGCACGGGATGGATGAGGAGGGTTACAGAGGTGGCTGGAGTCAGCGAGGGCTCATTGAGGAAGGTATTAATCAATCGGCGAGGCTCGGAGATTACCTGTACCATCATTCAGAGCAATATAAGATAAACACGGTGATTAGCAGTGATCTTCCGCGTGCAGTACAGACTGCCAAAGAGCTTGAAAAAAGACTGAACATAAAGGGGCTTTATCTGAAAGACTGGAGAGAAATGAACAACGGAGATTTGGCTGGAATGCCAAATGAGGAAGCAGAAGTGAAATATGCAGGAGTTTATTTTAACACTCTTGGAATGGATAACCCGTTTCCAGGAGGAGAAAGTCCTCGGAATTTTTATAACAGAATCTGTACATCCTTTCGGGATTTATGCCGAAGTATAGAGGAGCAACAGATCAAATCGAATGTTCTACTGGTCACGCACGGCGGAGTAATCAACATCCTTTATTATCTCTTAGGAAACCAAAATTGGACCAATACATCGGTGTTTCATTCTATTGGGAATACCAGTGTTCATACGCTTGAAAAAGGAGTGAATGGTTGGGAGTTTAGCAGCATGAATATGATGAGTCATCTAGGTTAGAAAAGGGAGTATATAAAGACTGCCGACAGGTGCCGTCAGTCTTTATATATATTATTTAGTTTATCTGAAGCAGACGTACTATTTCACCATCTATTACTTCTTCACTAGTTTTTATAAACCCTAAAGATTCATACAACTTTCCTGCAATTAGATTGTCTGGTCGGTGTCCAATCATGATTCTTGTGCAATTTGAAATACGCATAAGCTGAATCAAAGTTTTCATTGCTGCCTTGCCATAACCTTTTCCTTGATGCTTCTCGTCAATCATTATGGCAGGAATCCAGTAGTTATCATCCTTGTCTGGGTTCGCACAGAATACGAGAAAACCGACTAAAACCTCTTCCGAGTAAATAGCACGTAATTCAAAATCATCAACATATTTAGATTCAGCAATCCAATAAACGACAGGTGCAGCAAAGATATTAAGCTGTTCTGGCTTAACTTTAAGCTGGGTACATTCATACCAATTTTCATTAGAACATATCAATCATTTCAAAACAAATAGTTGAGAAAATGGCCTACTACGCTACAATGGAATGAAATGGAAGTATAAGGAGGTTGCAGATATGATTAATAAACCAAGTGATTTGTTGCGTGGGTTGAAGTCCTTGTCTGGACCTTTTCCGACTTGGGACACCGAACAGTTACCGGATCGACCAGGGGATCTTTTTCTGGAATGGCTGAGACTGGCTATAGATTACGGGGTGAAAGAACCTCATGCGATGACGATTTCGACAGTGGATTCGAATGGTTTTCCTGATGCACGAGTATTGATAATGAAAGACGTAGTTGACGAAGCTTTTTATTTTGCATCTGGCTCGGAGAGTCGAAAAGGACAGCAGCTGGAGAACAATCCGCATGTGGCACTGACCTTTTACTGGCCTACATTGGGCAGACAGATCCGCATAAGAGGAGAAGCCGTGGATATGGGCGAGGAAGCAGGTGCAGCGGATTTTCGGAAAAGATCGGCAGGTGCGCGCGCAGTTGCGATGACAGGACGACAGAGTCAGGAGCTGGAGAGTGAGGAAGAATTGGAACGCGCCATTGCCGCTCAGAAGGAGCGGATCAGTCGAGATCCTGATGTTGTGACACCGAATTGGAGACTGTACGCCGTGAACGCAAAGGAAGTTGAGTTCTGGCAGGGAGACTCGGAACGAAAGCATGTGCGAATTCAATATATTCTGCATCAAGGGCAATGGAAGCACCAGAGGTTATGGCCGTGATTTTATAAAGGGGGGAATATGTGTGAGTCGTAGAACTACAGGGACACTGCTGCTGGTCATAGCGGCATTTCTGTACAGTGTTCGATATTTGAGTGCTGCCATTTTTGGTTCTGGTGTGGCTTCGTGGAATTCGGAATTGTTTCAGGAGATGCTGAATTATGTGGGAACCGCTCCGCAAAGTTGGAGTATAGCTGCTTTAATCCTGGGTTTGTTCTATTTAGTATGGGCGGAATATGAAGCAACCAGCTCCAAAACCAAAGAAAGTCTCAAGCGTTTTGTGAGTTATGAATCTGTAGATCAAGAAGCGGGAAGCCAGAACAAAACAGATTAACTGGATAGTGTGAGTTCTTATCAGCAACAGTTGCTAAATTAATTTGTATAAGCTGGGGAGGCATACATATGAAGTTCATTGAAAGTTATTTTGACCCATTTCCGGTATTGGAAACAGAACGATTGCTCCTTAGGCCCATTACCTATGCTGATCTGGATGAGATGTACCGTTATTGCGCGGTTCCTGCTGTATCGGAGTACACAACTTGGGACGCACATCAGAGCAAGGAGGATACGAAAGGCTTTATTGATTTTGTCATGAGTCGATATGAGGTGGATAAGCTGGGACCATGGGGGATTGAGGATAAACAAACGAAGAAGTTGATTGGCAGCTGCAATTATTTAGGATGCGACAGCAACAGTATGAGGGTGGAATTAGGTTATGTGTTATCCAATGAGTACTGGGGCCAAGGAATCATGACGGAAGCGGTTAGCCGAATCGTTCAATTTGGATTTGAAGACATCGGGTTGGAACGAATTCAGGCTAAATGTCTGGTGGGTAACATCGGCTCCGCAAAGGTCATGGAAAAGACAGGGATGAAATTCGAAGGGATTTTACGCAAGTTTATGAAAATTAAAAACGAAATGCAGGATTTGAAAATGTATGCGATTATTCGATCCGATTATGATTTCAAATGATGAATGATTCCCAACGTACATAATGTCATATCGTGCATCTACCGAGATCCGCTATAATCTCCAAGTTGAAAAAACATGGATAAGGAATCGGGAGGTACATCGAATTGACAGCGAAAAACAAATATAAATCACTTGAACTTGAAACACCCGGCGTATATGAACTGGAAGGACTGGAGGTCGGCGTGACCTCCAATTGCAATTACAAATGCGACTATTGCTGCGCCTACAATCGGGACGATGGGCAATGCATCAGCGGTCAGGAAGTGATTCGAATCATCCGTGAGCTTCCAAGGCTCAAGCGGGTGCGTTTGTCCGGGGGAGAGGTGACCCTGAAATATCAGGATTGCCTGGAGATTGTGACGTATTGTGGGGAACATGGCATCGACACGCAATTAAATACCAATGCCAGCCTGCTAACGGAAGAACGAATTCATGCTTTGCGGGATGCAGGCTTGTCCAATATTCATATATCTTTTAACTATACAGATCGGGATGCATATGCAGCATATTATCGTGTACATCCGCGCATGTATGAGCGATTGGAGCACAACATTCGTCTTTGTACTGAAGCGGGGCTGGAAACTGTGCTAGAAACGCTGCTATTTGAAGGCACCCAAGCGAACATGCAAGCTATTAGCGATAAAGTCTATGAACTGGGTGTGCGCATCCATGAGATTCAGAACAGCATCGTGATGCCACACAGTAAATGGAGCAAGATTGCCTCCAAGGAGTCCCTCATCCAGTCCGTAAATGATCTGATCAAGCACAAGAAAGAAGATACGACATTATATTTTACCTGTATGGATCGTTTCGCGGAGCAATTGGGGTTACGAGAACAACCGGGTGTGTATTTCTCCAATTGTGTGGATGGGACGAAGCAGCTGCATTTACACGGTAATGGGGATATTCTCATCTGTGAGTTATGCCACCCAGTCGTGATCGGCAATATCTACGAGGGTACGTCTTTGAAGGATATTTATACCAAGCAACCACAAGCGTTAATGGATTATCTAGAAAAGCAGCCCTGCCCTGCATACGATGCTTTTTTTGCCGGTGAACAGTCACGTTTATAGAAAGTTGTTTAGCATCGTACTAGTCCCTATTTGGGGTACATATATAGATTGAGATCCATCATTATCACTTATATGGAAGGTTGTCTGATTTCCTCTCGGGGGAAAGGATGACCTTCTTTTTTTGCATTCAGCCTGTTTCAGATTCATTTAAGCTAGCCCGCCTATGATGAGCCTTAAGAACTTAGATGAAGAGGTGAACTTCACATGATGAAGATCTATCCAAAAACCAACGAGAACGACCCATATAAAAATGCAAAACCAAGGCGCAAATGGCTGATGATTATCCTTGTTATTGTTCTGGGCCTTGGTACCGTGATATACAGCCTGGCAGATCGCTACTTAATCCGGCATGTACAGGTTGTTGTAGCGGATGACAATACATCAGTAACCAGCACCTCTAATGATACTTCAACCCCGACGACTGAAGTAAATGCAACGTCAGATGACTGGAACTATTCCAGCGATGATATGCAGGTCAAGATCGACAAGGTGCAGACGGGCTCTGGCTCAGATCAGATTACGTATTACGTCGCAGATGTACAGCTGACAGATGCGAGTAGCCTGCGCTCGGCTCTGGCAGATAACAGCTTTGGCACGAATATTACCGAAAACACCTCAGAGATAGCATTGGCCAACAATGCCATCTTTGCCATCAATGGTGACTATTACGGCTTCCGTGATGATGGCGTAATTATCCGCAATGGTACGGTATATCGGGATGATCCGGTGCGTGATGCGATGGCATTGTTCAGTGATGGCACGATGAAGACATATAACGAGACAGAAGAATCCTCATCGGAATTGCTGGCGGAAGGTGCGACCAATACGCTATCTTTTGGACCGATTCTGATTCAGGACGGTGAGATTGTAAGTGACTTCAGCAGTGTGAAAATCGATAACAACTTTGGTAACCGGTCGATCCAGGATGCCAATCCGAGAACTGCAATCGGCATGATCGCCCCGAATCATTATGTATTTGTTGTGGTTGACGGACGGCAGGATGACAGCCGTGGCATGACGCTGGCAGAGCTTGCCGATGTCATGAAAGGTCTTGGAGCAACGGAAGCCTACAATCTGGACGGCGGCGGTTCATCCACAATGTATTTCATGGGTCGGGTTGTTAATAATCCGCTGGGGAGAAACCAGGAACGCGGCGTAAGTGACATCCTTTATCTGAAAGAGGGACAATGATCATGACCATATTAATTCCATCATACGAACCGGATGTTCGTTTATTGAATCTCGTGTTGCAGTTGCAGACGTTTCAGTTAGGACCCATTGTCATTGTAGATGATGGTAGCGGACCAGGTTACAGGGGGATTTTCGAGACGGCAGAAGCCTATGGGTGTACAGTCCTGACACATACAGTTAATCTGGGCAAGGGACGTGCACTCAAGACAGGATTTCAATATATTAAGGAACATGGCCCACAGGGCGGTATTGTGTGCGCAGACAGTGACGGACAGCATCTACCGCATGATATCAAACGTATCTTTGATGTAATATTGGAGCAAACGAATCCGGGGATTGTACTGGGTAGCCGTCGGTTCAGTGGAACCATTCCAGCGCGCAGTCGTTTTGGCAACACGGTCACACGAGGTGTCTTTTCTCTCACGACAGGTACGAAAGTATACGATACACAGACAGGCCTGCGAGGTTTTCCGTACTCGATGCTGGACTGGCTGTGCCAGATACCGGGGGAAAGATTTGAATATGAAATGAACATGCTGCTAACAGCACATAAAGAAGGGTATGAGATTACAGAGGAGTTTATTGATACGGTCTATCTGGATCATAACAAATCTTCTCATTTTCGCCCATTGGTAGATTCATTCCGCATTTATATGCCGATTCTGATGTTCAGTACGTCTTCGGTGTTATCGGCCTTGATCGATTTTGGCTTACTGTTCGTGATCCAGTACTTCACGCATAATCTGTTCCTATCGGTCGTTGCAGCGAGACTGTGCAGCTCCATCTTCAACTATACGATCAATCGGAAATATGTATTTTCAGCTGGGAAAACGTCCAGAGTCCGTCAGTCTTTACCGAAGTACTTCTCACTGGTCATTCTGGTGCTGTTATTAAATTACGGATTGTTGTACTTCTACAATGAAAAATTGATTATCCCGCTGATTGCAGCCAAGCTGTTAACAGAGGTATCGATCTTTGTGTTCAGCTATTGGGCGCAGCGCAGATTTGTATATTAACTTTGTATATTAAAACTCATAGACCAAAAGAAGACACGGCCACTCAAAAGAATATCATGCGCTTCTTGGTAATAAAAAAGGTCGAGAACAGGGTAAAGCATACCCCTGTTCTCGACCTTTTGAACTCAAAGGAGGACGAGCGTTACATCAGTTTCTTAATCTCATCCTTCAGAATTTCGGACTGGGTGCCGAAGATGACCTGTACAGCTCCGCCACCAAGCCTCATGATGCCGGAAGCGCCAAGCTGTTTGAGGGCCTGGTCGTTGACGGCTTTGTCGTCTTTAACAACAAGACGGAGGCGAGTGATGCAAGCATCGATGCTCTCGATATTATCTGTTCCACCGATTTCGGCGAGCACTTTGCCAGCCTTGGTGTCGCCAGACGCCGCTGCCACGGCGGAAGCATGAGTGTGGCCATCGGCATCATAAGCGTCATCCTCGCGTCCCGGCGTTTTCAGGTTGAACTTGAGAATCATGAACCGGAACAGGAAATAATAGACGACCGCAAATGCGAGTCCGACTGGAATCATGAGCAGCGGATTCGTCGATAGCTTCATGTTCACGAGGTAATCAATCAGACCTGCGGAGAAGGCGAAGCCCAGCTTAACATCCAGCAGGTACATGATCAGTGCCGCTACACCGGTAAGAATAGCGTGCACCACATACAGCAGAGGCGCAGCGAACATGAAGGAGAACTCGAGCGGTTCGGTAATACCCGTTAAGAACGAAGCCACCGCTGCGCCGATAAAGATCGAAGCGACCATTTTGCGCTTTTCAGGCCGGGCTGTATGAATCAAGGCAAGCGCCGCCGCCGGAAGAGCGAACATCATAATCGGGAAGAATCCAGACATGAACATGCCTGCCGTAGGGTCTCCGTTGAAGAAGCGGGTTAGGTCCCCGTGCACGACTTCCCCGGCTGCATTGGTATAATCCCCGATCTGGAACCAGGCGATGGAGTTCAGAACATGATGCAGACCGAGCGGGATGAGCAGGCGGTTGGCGATCATGAACACCATGGAGCCAAAGCCGCCAAAGCCTACAATCCAGGCGCCGAAAGCGCCGATGGCATCCTGAATCGGGCTCCAGATCATGCCGATCAGGATGGCCAACACCAGCATGGAGCCGGCGGTGACCATCGGCACAAAGCGTTTGCCGGAGAAGAAGCCGAGCCAGTCAGGAAGCTTGATATTGTGGTATTTATTATACATATAGGCTGCAAGCAGTCCGGCAAATATCCCGCCCAAAACGCCCGTATCCAGCTTGACATCGTCAGGAATATAACCGAATACACCTGGAACGGCTCCCAGAATCCGTATCAGCACCATATAAGCGATCAGGGCGGAAAGAGCGGCGACCGCATCCCCCGCAAGTCCGATTGCCACCCCGATGGCGAAGATGAGCGCAAGGTTGCCAAAGATCGCCCCCGCTCCCTCATTCATGAATGGAACTACATACTGATTGAGAAATCCCCCTATCACGGGTCCAAGCGGAATGTCCTTTTCATAATTAAGAAGACCCAAGCCTTGAAGAATACCTGCTGCAGGCAGGGTTGCTACAGGAAGCATCAGGGATTTCCCTAGCTTTTGCAATGCTTTCAGCATATTGTTCTTCCTTTCTTTTTTAGATTCATGTTATTTGGGCAAGCTGACTTTCATGATAGTTCCCAAGCCCGCTTCTACGTTGCCATACGTCGGGTGTGACTCCCACGGCTGTTCTGCCGCATTCGCAACGATGACAGGGGTGATGACCGGATAACCAGCCGAAACGATAGCATTCAGGTCAAATTCGATCAGGGTCTGACCGACAGCGACCTGATCCCCGGTCTGCACTTGGGGTTTGAAGCCCTGTCCTTTCAGACTGACAGTATTCATACCGATATGCAGCAGCAGCTGTAGCCCAGAAGCATGCTCAATCATTACGGCATGATGCGATTTAATCAGGTGCACCACAGTGCCGTCGATAGGTGCGACCAGCCTGCCCTCCTGGGGAATCACTGCAACTCCTGGACCCATTAGTCCTTGCGCGAACGCTTCGTCAGGCACTTCTTCCAAACTGACGCAGGTTCCGGTGAGTGGGGAGACGACGGATATTGTCTCAGATGTTTTGGCAGATTTATTGTTTTTCCATTTCCAGATCATTGTGTGTTATCCTCTCTGTTGTTGGTTTTGGCTTGGGTTTGAAAAAGCCGGTATAAATGCATGGCGAGAAAAGCCGTTTCTTCCTCGGGTACCTCTGTACCCAAATCCTCGGCCATTACAGCACTTAGCTTTCTGGCCAGCTGGTATTCGGACGGATATTCATTTTTCACATATTGTGCGAAAGTGGGGGCCGTCATCGGCTGCTGATACAGGCGTTCCATGGAGAAGCGCAGGTGTATCAGGAGTCTTGCCTGGCTAAGGCTGCCCTGCTCAAAGCGAACGCCACCCTGCTCTTCAATAATGGACTGAAGCTTGCTGATCACATTGGATACCTTAACCAACTGTCCGACAGGGACGTGATTCACGGAGGAGTACACATGGTATGTCAGGAACCCGGCCTCATCCTCCGGTACCTCTACGCCAAATGCCTCTCCGATCATGGCCGCCGCTTCCGAGGCGATTTCGAATTCTTTCGGAAAACTGAGCTTTGTCTCCGTGAGGAAAGGATTCAGAATCTCCATCCCGTTGCGGATACGATATAAGGTGAACTGAATATGACTTGGAAGAGCAAGGTAGATCTTGTCATTCAGCTTGCCGGGAAACTGATCAGCGATGAGACGGATAATTCGGTCAGAGATGTCGATGACATTGGGGTCCAAGTCCTTCATCAGCTCCTGCGCCTGCCCCCACTCCTCCCGGTCCTCCAGCCGGAACCTTTTCTCAATCCGCGGATCATCGGACTGAATGGTGCTTTCCACCTTGAACGCAAATCCCAACCCTTTGCCGATCAGTACGTACTCCTTGGTATTCTGGTGCGACCGGGCCAGAACAATATTGCTGCCGACGACCCGCTCCACCTGCAGCATCATTCCTTTACTCACGGTTCACCGCCTCCTCGTTTCTAAAGTTAACGCTTCCAGGTCTCCGGAACGCAAAAAGAGCCAAGAAGCGAGTATAGTCTCATGTTCGCTTCTTGGCTCATGCCCTCTGGGGTGGTAACACGCCAATTCATTTTATGTTTTTATGCAGAACGTTCTTCCTACATAATATAGAAGCTGATCTGCCGCCGTCAACCATAATTTTGTCATCCGTCTGTTCGTCGTTTAATATAGGGAATGTGTAATTGAAAAGCTACCTTTCGCCATGAAAGACTGATGCGGGGAAGCAACTGCGTCTATTCGGCTTCGATGCTCATGGATTATACGGACTGCGCGCTTCTCGGGCACACCCGCTTTCTGCATATGAACGCTTTGCTATCCGATCCAGGCTATCAGATGGTCAAAGAAATCAAGCGATTCTCGGACGAAAGCACGTGACGAACGGCCTCAATCCCCGCTATCAAGGTCGTCCTTGGTACAAGGTGTGGTAGGAACGGGAGAACTCATCCACACTCCGAATTCATGTTAAAAAGATATGGGAGGAATAATTTATGGTTCCACAACGAGTGAGTCTGGTCACCATTGGTGCAATGCATCTGCCTGAGCTGCGTTCGTTCTATCAGAAGCTTGGGTGGAGTGAGACCGCAATCAGTTCAGATCAATACAGTGTTTTTGAAACAACAGGTGTATTGCTATCGTTATATCCCATTCAGGAGCTGGAGAAAGATACGGGGATGATATTCAGTGTATCTGATGGGTTGAAAGGAACGCTGCTGGCCATCAATGTGGATCAAGCGGAAGACGTTGATGATACCATTGCGAATATCCGCGCTGCCGGAGGCAATGTAATCAGAGAGCCATATGACGCTGCCTGGGGCGGGAGAATCGCTTATTTCCTGGACCCGGAGAATAACTGCTGGGAAGTCACTTGGAATCCAACCGCCGTATTTGATGAAAAAGGAGCCATGATCACATTTTAGGGTGAAATGAGTGTGACCGGATGTTGAATCGTGTTCGCAAAGATTTGCGTTATTATCTTCAGGAACATCAGGATCGGAACAACCTCATCTTGCATTATTTCGCATTTTTATCGGCGTTTGCGGCTTGGATTTTCTTGTTTATAAATTTTAAAGTCATGCTGGTTCTGGCACTTATCCATTACGCCCTTTCCTGGATTGGGCACTTCTATTTCGAAGGCAACAAACCGGCGGCATTCCGATATCCGCATATCGGTTTTTATGCCGGGTTCACCTGGTTTTTTATCAGGACCATTGAGATCATCACCCGCAAAGAAATCATCCATCCGTGGATCAATAAACAGGACTGAAACCACAGGAGTCGAACTTTATAAAATAGGAGTGTGTCTATGTATCTTCGAAGTGTGGAGTTACTGTCTGCTAAAGTCGAAAATCCGGATCAATATCCGTTTCATATACCGTCCATACAGTCATTAGAGCGATTGGAATTCAACAATAACATTACTTTCTTTGTTGGCGAAAATGGATCGGGCAAGTCCACGCTGCTCGAAGGCATCGCTCATCAATGTGGATTTAACACAGCAGGGGGCGGGAAAAATAATGCATTTGAGATTGATGCTGCTGAATCATCATTAGGTGACTATTTGCGTCTATCCTGGTTGCCCAAAATCACGAATGGTTTCTTCATGCGCTCGGAGTCTTTTTATCAATTTGCATCGCATGTAGAGAATTGGGGCCGGAGTCGCTCAAGTATTATGGTGGGCGTTCGTTGCATGAACAATCCCACGGGGAGTCTTTTCTCAATCTGTTCGTGAACCGATTCAATTCCAAAGGCATTTATCTGCTCGATGAGCCCGAAGCCGCCTTATCGCCAGCCCGTCAACTCTCCTTATTGCGCATTCTTCATGATCTATCAGGCACTTCCCAATTCATTATCGCGACGCATTCGCCGATTCTACTGGGATATCCGGGAGCATGCATCCTGAGCTTCGACGATGGGATTCAGGAAGTGGAATATGAGGATACAGAACATTATCAGATCACCCGCAGTTTCCTGGAAAACCGCGACCGGATGCTGAATGAGTTGTTCAAGGACTAATTGTTTTTATTTTGAAAGGAGACAGGAGCCGAACATGAGTATCAAATTGGTGCTGTTGGACCAACTCGCTGCCTGTCATCATGACAAGAGCTGGTTTGTGCCGCTGGATGAGATGTTACGTGATGTAACCGCTACGCAGGCCTTATCGCTGAATGATGAGGGGCAATCCATCTGGAGGTTGGTGAATCATCTGACTTTCTGGAATGAAACTTGGTTGGATCGGTTCATGAAGGGTGAAGTGGTTATGGACAATAGCATAAATAATGATGAGACGTTCATTATTAACCCATCCCAGGTAAGTGAAGAAGATTGGCAGAAAAGCATTGCACAGATTGGTGCAACATTTAGTCGTTGGATACAGGCTGTAGAGGAAAGTGATGATGCAAAATTAGGGATGACCATTCCATCGTACTTCAATGCCCCATGGTGGAATGTCATATCCAATCTGTGTATTCATAATGCGTATCATATTGGGCAGATCATGATGCTGAGAAAGAAAGTAAGAGGAGAGATGATATGAAAATAGGTTTTCTGATCGTGGATATGCAAGAGAGTATTGTACGAGATAAGTTAGATCAAAAAGCAATTGACCGCGCTTGTGAATATATCAATCATGTTGCAGACGTGCTTCGTTCGAGCGGCCATGTGGTAGCACATGTACAAGACGTGGAGGGTATGGAGGATTCAAATTCTGAGGCGTATCGTATTATTTCTGAGGTTGATGTGAATGAGAAGGATCTTAAGGTTACGAAGGAGAGCTCCAATGCATTCTGGCAGACAGACTTGGAGCAGATTCTGAAGAGTAACGGTGTAGAGCTGTTGATCATATCGGGATTTGCCGCCGAGGAATGTGTTCTGTTTACTTATAATGGCGCGATGGAGCGAGGATTTAGACCTGTCATGTTGCAAAATGGGATTCTAAGTACGCATTCCGAAACAGTGATCTCAACCTATAGAGACCGGAACGTGATTTCTTATCCTGTAGTTAATTATCTAATCAAATAAGTGAGATTACTCATGGACGCGACGATGTCGTGTCCGTTTTTGGTTACACATAACCTTTTATGATGGAAAGGATTCTTCATCGTTTAAATTAAATTTTACCTATATTTACTGGAGTTGAAGCGATACATTTAAGTGGTAAGCAGGGGCGTGATATGCAACTAAAGATGGGGAATTGTGGTTTATTAATAAAGTGAGGTGTAATGACATGAATGTACAGATCACCAGAATCGATAAAAGTCAGAAAGAATTATTTTTAAACTTGTACAACCTTTATCTGTATGATCTTTCTGAATTCTCGGGTGAGGATTTGCTAAAAGAGGGTAAATTCGATCCAACGAATACCTATCTCTATCTGGAACGGGCGGAATTACATCCGTTTTTTATTCTAGATGAAGGAAAGGTAATCGGATTTGTGCTGGTTTGCTCTCCTCCATATGTAGATGATGATGTCGACTATACAGTTCAAGAGCTATTTCTGGTCAAAAAGTATCGTGGACAAGGATTGGCAGCTCAAGCGGTTGATCTGGTGTTTGCACAATTTCAGGGTAGATTCAAAGTGGAGCAATTGGCTAATAACCAATCGGCTGTTTCATTCTGGAAAAAATACTATGAACATCATCACATTGAATATGTAGAGTCGGAGTATAGCATTGAAATTGAAAACATCGCTGGCAGCCATCGGATTCTGTCTCAAACCTTTCTACGTGCAAGAACGAACTAGATATTCGCATTTACCAATACATGGGTTATGATGAATCCAAAGGGTTACTAGTCGGGGCGTAAGCCATTAGAGAGGAGCATGACTAATGACAAGCCGAATTGTCGTTACTGGTGGAGCTATTATTCGTGATCATATGGGTAGAATACTGCTGCAAAAAAGATCAGATTATGGCGATTGGGGATTACCTGGTGGTGGTATGGAGCCCGGTGAGAGTATTGAAGAAACTATGATTAGAGAAGTAAAAGAAGAAACGGGTCTTGACGTGAGTTCATATGAACTGGCATCCATCTACACAGGTGAGAAAATGAAATATACATATCCGGATGGTAACGAGGTTGTATTTGTAATGTTCTTGTTCAACGTCACCGCGGAGTTGGATGGGAAACTTGATGATGATCAAACAACCCTTTTATTTAAAGATGAACAGAATGAATCGCTAGAGCTTGTTTTTAAAAGTCTAGATGAAATTGATATTTCCACAATCAACAAGGTACAGAAGCCTGTATTGGTAGATTTGATGCAAGGGGAACTCACAATTCTGCGTTAAGCCCTAGAGGATATAAAGAAGATCTGCAGAGGGAATAGGACAATATATTTCAAGAGTAAATATAAATCGCTATTTTAATAGAGATAGGAGCATTATTATGCCTTGGCCCATGGTTCATTTTGCAATCGCATCGGAATTATTATCTGATCCAACCCCTGAATTTATAGTGGGCAGTCTTGCCCCTGACTCCATTCATGTGAGAACGAATGAAAGAGCCGAAAAGGCAAAAACTCATCTTATGCCAGAGGCAGGACGTTTCGCAACAGACGAAGAGCTCAGGGCATTTTTCAATTCAAACAAGAAACGTGCGCAGAGTGAGCCTAAGTTCATGCAATATTTGTGCGGTTACATTTCTCATGTATATACGGATCGGGTTTGGACCTTCGAGATTTATCCCGCATTTGAGGAACATGCCAATGGAAGAAGTATTTATACGCAGGATGTTACGAAGCTGGAATTTATGATTTTGAGAAGAGGGTCTGATGGCCAGGATTTATTGAATAAGCTGGAAGCAGGTCAAGCGTTTGACTTAGGTGGATTGCTGGAGCAAGAGGTGTATCAGTATAGAAAAGAAAAAGTAGACTTTTTGAATAACTTTGAAAATGAGCCCTTAGATGATTTGAACATTTTATCTATGGAAGCTATAGAAGAGTTTATACAAACAACGGCCCAAAGACTTAGACAATTGTTTACAAAGTGGGAGGTATTCTAAATGGAAAAACGGATTAGCCTCGCCCCATATAATGAGAAGTACAATCAAGAGTTGGCTAATTTTTCGTTAAGTGATGAACAGGTTCAGTTTACTGCAATGCCTGTGAATGTAATTGAGGAAGCCTTCCATAATCCGAACAAATATCCGGTAGTGATTTTAAATGATGAGACTACAGTTGGTTTCTTCATATTACATAAAAATTCTGAATACGTAGAGGAAAGAGATACTTCCCGTACAATACTGGTACGTGCTTTATCCATTACGTTGGAACATCAGGGGAACGGGTATGCATTGGCTGCGATGAGGGAACTTCCTACACTGGTTAAGCAGCTTGATCCGAAGGTCGATGAAATTATTTTAGCTGTGAACGAGGGGAATATTGCAGCACAAAAGCTGTATCTAAAAGCAGGTTTTTTGGATATGGGCGAGCGGAAAATGGGCATCAAAGGTCTTCAACTGATTTTGCAATATAGAATGGTGTAGGGATGAAGTACGGCAAACAAGATGAAAAGGAGGAGTAATGTGGCAAACATACACAAGGGAAGATATTCGGCTGAGATCGATGGCGAGTTTGTTGTTTTTATTATTGGAATGAGAGTTAATCGCCTGTGGGCCATACATAAGTGGTTACCTGTTTTTAAATCCATGGGCCCGATGATCAAAGAACTGTATATGAACCCAGATACCGGGTTTCTGGGGACGGAATTTTTTATGAGCTGGCGTGGAGTGACTCTGCTGCAATATTGGAGATCTTATGATGAATTGGAGAAATACGCACGCGGTGGCCTACACTTGGAGGCTTGGAAACGATTTAACCAATCCATTGGAGCGGATGGAAGCGTGGGGATTTATCATGAAACGTACAAAGCTCAATCCGGTTCATATGAGACCATCTATGCGAATATGCCCAAATTCGGGTTGGCTAAAGTGTCTAACTATGTTCCAGCGACAGGCAGGAAAGAAACGTCCAGACGTAGAATGGGTGGAGAGAGTGATCCCGCAGTAGAAACACCAAAGAATCCTTAACATATGACTAGTGAAGTTCGAATGTACAATCATCGCAAGTAGAGAGGGGCATGTTATTGAAAGTTAATGTCAAACCAGAAGATTTAGGCTCTGAGCAGCTTAGCTGGCTGTGCGTCCAACCGATGTTGATCTCCGTTCGGGGTAAAGATGTTGCAGCAAAAGTAGAGGTATATCGGCGATTACATGAAGGACAACAAGCGATATTTTTGTTCTATTCCTATCATAACCATACCAAGAGCTTGGCGGAGTTTTATTGGTTTTCGGCGTACAACATTATCGACATGAAGAGCTGGAATGGAATTAAAAACGGGATGCACTATTTTAACCAAGATGAAATGGTAACTCTGTTGGACGACATCGAGCGTTTGATTACAGATAAAAATAAAGATGGAGACACGTGGCGTGAGGTCCTGCCTGCGGATTTGGAGAAAGACCCAATCCTGCTGCAAAGAACGGAAGAACTATACGCTAAATATCGAGCCGCTGCTCAGGAAGCTATTTTACACATGAATGAAATAATTCGGCAAAATCAGGAGATGTATCTGGAGATTACGGAGATCAACGCCTAAATTAATCTCAAAATATAAGGAGTGATCTTTCATGAAATCTCCAGGTGGATCTATTTTTCCTTATTATTATAAAGGTGGAGAAATCCATTCAAGCATAAGGACCAAGATAAGCTTTTCGATGTGATGAGACAAGAAGAGGCTTTCATCTTAGGGATCAATAAAAAGCTCAAGGTTTGGGTGGATATGTATGAGACGAAGATTACCAAAGGAGTCTTGGATCAGTTAATCTGCAACATAAATAATCTCAAAGATCATGTGGATAAGCTCTCATTTGTAGGACTATCAGGGATGAATCGTTGGAAATTGAAAAGAAGATTGAAGAGCCTGGGGATGGGGCAACCTGTATCATTTTATGCTGATCCTGAAGAGGCAAAGACATGGCTGATAACGGATCGATGATTTGATCTTTAGTAGTAGGTGTGGGGATAGGTCAATAGAAGAACTACTCTTCATAGAGTAGTTCTTTTTTTCGTGATTTTGAAGGCGAAACTAGTCTGTGTTAATTCGAAATTCTTCTAACATAACAAGTACTTCACACAATTCAATTCTATTTCTATGCTAGAATGGATAGCAGGAAAAAAGCGGAAGAATTAAACAATATTCTGAAGTAGGCAAGGGGTACTGAAATGAACGAAGAAGAGATCTTGGAGTTGTACGGTTTAGATCCAGATACCAGACATAGGGAGCAAATCAGAGAGTTGTTGCAGCAAGAGATTGAGAATCAAGAGGCAGTGGATCATGAGTATCTCAAAACCTTATGTATTATGTTATTCTGCATCGGAAATGTAGAGGACACTGGGCTGATCTGGCAGGCAAAACGCAAGAATCAGGATACGGGCAGTTATATTAATGTGCAGCTTCTGTGTGGTGCCGGTTATGAGAAGACAGTGACTTATCTGGAGCAGAATCTCGAGGACTCAGCGGGAGAGCAGTTGAATTATCTTAGACAGTGTGAGCCATATGATTTTGTTGATTTTTCCAAAGAGGAGTGGGTCTCTACCTATAAAAAATATTATGAAATACCTTAGCTATATCCAACATGTGAGAAATGAGATGATCAATGATGACAAATGCTGCATCCATCCAGGAACAGATTCAGATGTGCCAGAAATATAGCGCAGACTATGTACCCAGTGAACTGCACCATAAGATCGGAATCGCCTGGAACGTCAAAGAGAAGTTGGAACCGATCCATGGAATGCGTATTCAGCCCGATGGAGATACAACCGGATGGTATATTTGGGCAGAAAATTACTCGGATACAGATGATTTTTTTGTACCTTTACATGTAACACACATCGATGACTGGGACCCAAAAATTAAGAAGTACCTCGGACTTGCGCCGGGATGGCGGTTTGTGATTGCAGAAGATTATGAGGATGTATGGTTTGATGGGCAGTTGCTTAACAGATTATAAGCAGAGCAACCAATGAGTTAAAATGGAACTTTGAAAGGGGTCATAAAATGGCAAGTGTGCA
This sequence comes from Paenibacillus marchantiae, assembly GCF_028771845.1. Lineage (NCBI taxonomy): Bacteria > Bacillati > Bacillota > Bacilli > Caryophanales > Paenibacillaceae > Paenibacillus > Paenibacillus marchantiae. Next base: position 2,919,009 of record NZ_CP118270.1, read on the forward strand.
TGATAACATCATATTAAGTTACGAAGTCGATTTGGAGAATGAGAAGATTAGGATGCGTACACGTTCGCATCATCCTGAATTGCATGGTGATACGGATATCCTTTTCTCGGATGTATTGGCACATTCATTTGATACTCCGTTGCAAGGCAGCATTATCTTCGATATTGACGACGTTGGTTTGGATTATTTTATTAGTTACAATCGCGATTTGTTGGAGAAAGGGAAAGGTCAGGGCTGGCCTATCATGTATGAAACTGATGAAGAACTGGAAACCAAGTTGCTCGAGGGGGAATATCTGTACTTTGTCATTACATCATCATATGGATTAAGTGGATGGGTATTGGCTAAAAAGCTTGAAATGATAACAAAGATACGGAATGAAAAAGATGAAGAATAGATTTGGTTATGAACCGAACTTGATCCGTAAAATACTAGTTATGAGTCTTGTCATTTTAGTTGTCATTATGATTATTACCAATCCATCCAGAACAGATTTCTATAAATGGCTGGAAAGCGAGCATGGTATACATGTCTCCTACGACATCAATGAAACGACGTATACACAGATCACGAACGGCCAGGAAAAAAGTCTTAATTTCAGAAGCGGGCATATACAGCATGTGGGAATCTTTACTACGTATAATGAGACTTTTATGGATGTTGAGGGTAATGAGATCAACATTAAAGCCACTGGTGTAATGAACATGTTTTTTAAAAGATAGTTGGTTGCTGTTCAGATGTTGGAAAGGGGTTATACATACCACGCTTCTTTGTATGATGAAAACATGCAGAGCATCGTGGTTTTTGTGTTGAGCAGAATTAGTAAGGAGGGGGCGGATTTCGTTATTTGGTTCATTCGCAAATTCCACATTATGGGTTATGATGTACCTACAGAGAAAATTTAACATACATAGGAAGTTTTTTGGGGATTGAGATTATTCCAGTGGGAGGAATAGAATGAAAGCCATTTTCCTTGATTTCTATGGGACAGTTGTTCATGAAGATGATGACATTCTTCCTGTGATTTATAAACAAGTTCAAGCGACAGCGCAGGTGGAATGTACAACGGATGAGATCGGTGCTTACTGGTGGAAGGCTTTTTCAACATTGTTTTATGCAAGCCACGGCAGCCAGTTTACCACGCAAAGAATGCTGAATGTGCAATCTCTGGCAGAAACGCTTCTCCATTTCAAATCGGATCTACAAGCTGAGTCACTTAATCAGGAACAGTTGGCACATTGGCGTAACCCTGGCATATTTGCTGATTCAATTCCCTTCCTTCATTCTCTTAAAATTCCAGTATATATCCTGTCCAATATCGATACTGATGACGTGAAAGCTGCAATGAAGGCACATATCATTGAAGAGGCGGAGTGATTACCAGTGAGGATGTTCGTTCTTATAAACCAAGGTCAGAGATGTTTGATGAAGCGATCAACAGGTATGGTTTGCAGCGAGATGAGGTGATCCATATAGGCGATTCTCTGGTAAGTGATGTACAAGGAGCGCAAAATGCGGGAATTAAGGCTATCTGGTTGAATCGAAAAGGAAAACTCAAACCGCAACAGATTACACCGGATTATGAGTGCAAAGATCTTGGCGAAGTTGTGCATATGTTGGAGGCTTGGATATGAAAAAGTTAACCGTGTTGTCGTTATTATTTCTGTTCTTAATCGCCTGTCAGGATAAAACAACCCATGAAGCTGTACAGAAACCAACGATTCCTGTGACGGAAAGCGTTACTGATGAAGCAATCGAGCAGAAGGACGATGAAGCAGAAGCACCCAAAAAAGACAAAGGCATCCCTCCTGTTTACCTTGATGAAACGAAGTACACAGGTGATGAACTGGAAATCGTCAAACTGATGAACGATCGCATGCGTTATATGTGGGAAGAGGATGAGAAGGGCTATATGAGCCTTTTTGATCCACAATCGCCAGTCTCGGGCATGCCAGTCTCAGGATTTTCAGGTTTTAAAGTTCGCAAGATCATCTCTATGAGTGATATCAACATTCGAGAGCAAAAGAAGCTTTATGAAGCACTTGTGATGGTTACTGAATTAAGAGAGAACGAGGAGGAGGCCAGCTCTAGCATGGTGTTTAGGAAAAAGAAAGCGGATGGCGATGCTGCGAAGTGGATCTTTGCAGACATCGATTAACAACGACTGAATGAAAAGAAGTTAAGGGTGATGAAATCATGACAAAACAATTGATACTTATTGAGGGATTACCGGGTTCAGGAAAGTCGACGATTGCCAAGATGGTTTCCGAGATTCTGACTGAGCATGGCAAAAAGGTGCAACTCATCCAGGAAGGGAATCTGGATCACCCTGCTGATTATGATGGTGTGGCCTTTTATTCTGCGGAAGAGTTCAGATCTTTGGTGGATGCTCAGGAGACGTGTAAACATATATTGGAGAGCAGAGCAACAGCCTATCAAGAGGGTTTTCTGATTCCTTATCGCAAAATGAAAGAGGAATTCGGAGTGGATTTCCCCGATCATGTGGTGCAGGAGATATTTAGCAAAGATATTTACGAACTACCTTTTGAACAAAATGTGAAGCTGATCACCGAAAAATGGCGGAGTTTTACCGAAAGCGTGATAAGTGCGGATGATGATTCCATCACCATATTCGAATGTTGTTTCATTCAAAATCCACTGACCATAGGTATGGTGAAATACAATCAATCCAGAGAAGAAAACGTGCAATATGTTTTGGAATTGGAGCGCATCGTTCAACTATTAAATCCGCTATTAATTTATGTACATCAGCAGGATCTTGCGCACACCTTTGACAAGGCAATCCAGGAAAGACCCAAGGAATGGTCAGATGGATTCATACAATACTACACAAATCAAGGATGGGGACTCGCGAAAGGATATCACGGTGTTGAGGGCACGGTGAAGGTTCTTCAGGCAAGAAAAGAGTTGGAGACCGAGATTTATCAGTTACTGAAGATGGACAAACACTGGCTGGACAATTCGGAATATAACCGGGCTGCTTGTCAGGAGGAACTGGTGAAGATCCTGAAAGTTTCACTTTGAGATACTAAAGTACAAGTACAAGATTTCTTAGCACGGCAATACAATACATAACGGAGGTTTATTTTTATGTTATTTCTTGAGGCAACGAAATAGGAGGAGCTTATGGATCTCACATTTATTCGTCATGGTCACGCTGAACATTTGCTTCATTATCCTCATCAGCTAAACCAGTTGCATCCGGGACTTACTGAACAAGGAAAGAGGCAGGCCACTGAATTACGAAAGCAGATTAAAATCTTACCGGAAGACATCGTTTTGGTGAGTCCTACGAAACGAACGATAGAAACGGCATTCCTCTTAACCTCAAGCGATAAACTGACAGTCTGTCTACTCGTTGGCCCGAGAATGTTCCCTCAAAATCCGGAGTTCTCTGTTCTGCGCTGTGATCAAATCTATTCGAAAGACGAATTAAATGCTCATTATACAGGGTTGCAAATTCTTGATTTTGAACTTGACTGCTGGTTGGATGGGATTAATCGAATGGAAGAACATCTATTTGAGGTTTATGCTGGACAGCTAATTCAATGGTGCAGAAAGCAGGGCGGGAGTACTTTTATCATTTCACATGATGGTATGATAACAAGTTATAGAGCTTTTCTTGGAGAGCAGGGGTTAACCCGAAGTGACTTTCTAGGCGAAGCGGGGCATTACACGATTAGAGATCTGTAATATAGAAGGTCAGTATTTAAACTAAGGGGGATTTTTCGTGAGGTTATCGGACTATGAATATTTAGTTTTGGCTCTGGAAGAGGCAGATCAGGCGCTAATAGAAGGAACCTATCCGATTGGAGCGATAATTGTGGATGCGGATGGGGATGTCGTGAGTAAAGGAAGAAACCGAGTCTTCTCTGAATGTGATCCCACCGCACACGCTGAAGTCGATGCTATCCGTCAGGCAGGGCAACATTTGCTGGATGTAAGTAAGAAGCGATACACGAAGAATGACCTGACCCTCTACTCCACCTGTGAACCTTGTCCCATGTGTTCAGGCACTATATTAATGTCGGGAATTAAGAAGATTGTATGGGCAGCGGATGATGAAGGGTATGGCGGGCTTAGACGTTTTAAGGAGGGCCCTCATTTTATCCATCTGTTCGACACACTTTCTTGTGTTGCAGCACCATATCTTGATTTGGAAAATAGACAGCGAGCATTGCTTGCCCAATGGAATATTGGTAGAGGTTTGCTTAATACAGAGTGGGAGACTCCCAAACAATGAAATCCATTCCGATCTCCATTTTACTAGCCAGTGTCATTTTGGGAATATCGTTCATAGTTGGCTGCCTGTTGCTATCAAATCAGGGGAGAGCTAGTGAATCGACTCAGGCAGTGGAACAGGATGTGCCGAACAATAATAAAACATTAATGACGATCCAAGAAACGGCGGAGTATCTGAGTATGACTAAAGAACAGGTGATGGACATTATTAAGGCCGAACAAGGAAGTTTCTCGGCATCGGGTTTCTTTGAAGGAAAAATGTTTCCTTTCATCAAGGTTCAAGATCAATTTTTGGTTAGTAGAATCGAGTTGGAATTGTGGGCTCAGGACGCATCTTCAAGTCATAGAAGGTATATTAATGGGCAGATGTATTAAGTAATCTGGAGATTAAGAAAGGGAGAAATTCAAATGACCAAGCTGGTTTTGTTAAGTGACTTATATTTCGAATCTAACCACGAACTAAATCAGAGGATATTGAGTTTGTTCAACTCTGACCAGCCTTCCATCGGTTATGTGCCTTCGTGTTCCGACCCGGGACGGAACTATTTCGAGCATACGAGACGTTACTATAATCAACTGGGAATCAAATCAATTGATTATTATGATCTAGACCTAGAATATGAGGAAAACAGATTCAATACGATTTTTGAAACCGACGCGATTCATTTATCTGGAGGGAATACATTTTATTTTCTAAGTTTATTGCAGAAGAGAAATGCAATGGGATTGTTGCGTTCCTATGTGCTTAAAGGTGGCATTCTGATTGGAGTTAGCGCGGGTAGTATTCTAACTACACCAACGATTGAAATGGCCGGATATGGTAAAGATGCAGACGAGAACCATGTTGGATTAATGGACAAGCAGGCTCTGGCGCTCGTTGATTTTGAATTTTCACCACATTGGGATGGAACGGAAGAAGCTCTGGAATCATTACGAGATTACGCGCGTGCCAACTCTACAACAATCTATGCTTGCAAAGAAGGTAGCGGGATTATTATCAATGGTGAAGTGGTAGAGTCATATGGCGATGCATATCGTATAAACTGAAAATAAGGTGGGTCTACAATGAGTGAAATCACTGTATATCATTATGATGCTTTTTCGACGGTTCCTGGTAAAGGAAATCCGGCTGGAGTCGTCTTTCATGCCGATTCGCTCAGTGAAGAAGCGATGCAGCAGATTGCGCATAAAGTCGGCTTTAATGAAACGGTCTTCGTGATGAGTTCAGTAGTTGCAGACGTTAGATTACGATATTTCACACCGGGTCATGAGATTAATCTGTGTGGCCATGCAACAATGGCATCCATGTATGGGTTAAAGACTAGAGGGCTACTGGAGGATAAACAGTCGATCACTATTGAGACTAATGTAGGCATATTGCCGATTCAGTTCCAGCAGGATGGCGATACGATCAACATTGAGATGAAGCAGGATCAACCCCGTTTCATGCCATTCCAAGGTGACATAGAGAAGCTGGCAAAATCCATTAATCTAACCACGGATGATATTGATCTATCCACACCTATAGTTTATGGAAGTACAGGCACCTGGACTTTGTTGATACCGATTCGTAAACTGACTTCTTTCCAACAAATGAAACCGGATTCTTCTCTATTCCCTGAGATATTAGTTGAAAATTCGAAAGCTTCTTTGCATCCCTTTACTCAGGAAACCCGCGATTCAGATGCGCTAATGCATGCCAGACATTTTTCCTCGCCCTTTTCGGGAACTACGGAGGATCCGGTTACGGGAACAGCATCCGGTGTGATGGGTGCCTATTATTTGGAGTATATGAATTCTGGAATGGATCAGACTCATTTTGTTGTGGAGCAAGGGCATGAGATTGGCAGAGATGGGAAAGTTCATGTCAGTGTGGTCAGAAATGGACAGGACATGGATGTCAGAATACGAGGCACGGCTGTTTTTGTGGAAGAAATGAAAGTGGAGTTGAATACGTAACAACGTAAATGAAGGAGAGGGTTTAGGTGGATGAACAGGCGGTATTACATACAGTTTCTCATTTGTTACAAGAAGAATGTTCGGACTCTTTGGTAGGAATTTATTTGCACGGGTCCATGGCTATGGGGTGCTTCCTTCCTAATCAAAGCGATATCGATATTATGGTGGTATGCCGGGAGCAGCTGTCTGCTGATACCTATCGAAGGATTGCGAAGAGATTGATGCAGACCGAAGATGAAATGCATATTGTCACAGGATTTGAACTTAGTATTGTTTTGGAGTCTACGGTTGCTAAACTGACGTTTCCGACTCCATTTGAGTTTCATTACTCGGGGTATCACCGGGAAAAGTATAGAACTGATGATCAATATCTTTGCGGTGGATACGAAGATCCGGATCTGGTAGCACACCTGGCCGTTATTGTTGACCGTGGAATTGTGCTTGTCGGCAAACCGATTAAGGAGTTATTCCAGCCCGTAAAACGTGAATATATGTTGGCCTCTATTACATCTGACGTTGGTTCAGCTATGGAAGAAATAACGGAGAATCCTGTCTACTATGTTTTGAACCTATCACGTGTTCTATTGTATGTGAAAGAGTCGGTTATATACTCCAAGCGAGAAGCAGGCGAGTGGGCACTCATTCATATTTTACCGAAGTACAAAGAAGTCATCTCACAATGTCTAGCAAAATATAACGGAGAGCTGGAGAGCGTGAATCTAAGTGATGATTTACTTCTGGATTATGCGAAGTACATGTTGGATGAAATAAAAGGTTTGGCGGAGTCTGGTTTGGAGCATGGACGTGGAAAGCGATGAAGGACAAGTTTGAGCAGAGCAAAGCAAAGCTTAAAAGGTAGGTGCGATACCGCACAATAAAGGATCTATTAATAAAAGGAGACATCATGATGATTATAACGACAGAGGATCTGGAACTGATTGAAGCAGCAAAGAACGTAATTTTGCGTTTGTATCAGGAGGGCAAGCATCACGTTGGGGCAGCAGTACGAACTCGATCTGGAAAAATATTTACGGCGGTACATCTGGAAGCCTATATCGGTCGTGTCTCAGTATGCGCGGAAGCGATTGCTATAGGTAAAGCCATTTCGGAAGGGGAACATGAATTCGAAACGATCGTGGCCGTAAGACATCCCGAAGTTGATCCTAATGATGCACCGAACGGAGCGGAAATCCAGTTAGATGTGGTATCTCCTTGCGGTATTTGCAGAGAACTGATTAGTGATTATGGGAAGGACACACAGGTCATCTTGCAGGGAGAAGAGGGTTATTCTAAAACAACGATTGGGCAGCTATTACCACAAAAATATACAAGAACATAATAAGGAAGGTAGACTGTGATGTTTGAGATAGTTGATATTCGGCAAAAGCCGGACATGCTGCAGACAGCTGTACAATACTTTTGGAAGCAGTGGGGCTCGGAATCAAGTTATCATTTTTACCGGGATTGCATTGAGCGTTCCTTGGAAACCGAGAGTGATGTACCCCGATTTTATGTACTGTTGGATGGGGACAGGATTGTTGGAGGATATGCTCTGTTAAGGAGTGATTTGAATAGCCGCCAGGATCTGTTCCCGTGGTTTGCGTGCCTTCATGTTGATCCAGAATACCGAGGCAAGAACCTTGGTGGGCAACTACAGAATCATGCGATTAATGAGGTGAAGACGAAGGGCTACGATAAGCTGTATTTATGTACGGATTTGACGGACTATTATGAAAAAAATAACTGGGCGTATATCGGTAAAGGATATTTGCTCGATGATGAAGAGACTCGGATCTATGAAATATGCATATAAAGGAAAGCTTTAATAACAAAAGAAAAAGGGAAATACAGATCAAGTAACCGAACGGAGTGATAGTCATCGAACAAACCATTCGTTTAGCCCAAGCGATTGCCGAGAGAGTCATTCGAAGAGCCGGAAAAGTTGCCAAAGATCATTTTGATCAGATCACCTGTGCAGAGGAGAAGGGCATCTTTGGCGACATAGTTACTGAAGTAGATCATGAAACAGAGCGGATGATATGTGATGAACTTAGCATAAGTTTTCCCGATCATGAGATCCATAGTGAAGAGCGGGGCCATAACGGACAGAAGAGTGACTGGCTGTGGATGATTGATCCGTTAGACGGAACAAACAACTTTGCCATTGGCCTACCGATATTTTCCGTTTCCATTACATTATTGTATCGTTTAGAACCCGTCCTCGGAGTTATTTACGAACCTCTGGTGGATCGTTTGTTTGTGGCATCACGTGGGAATGGGGCGAGTTGTAATCAGAACCCCATGAAAGTCCAAAAGAAAGAGCATATTCATAAAGGGACCATTGGATGGATTCAGGGACATCAGGTGCAAAATGAGGAGAAGGCTGTACAGCTACGTCAACATCTGGATGTTTGCTTCAAACGAATGATGCGATTATGGGCTCCAACCTTACAGTGGTGCATGTTAGCTAAGGGGGATATTGACGGCATTGTGCTCTACAATTCGGAAGGAGACGATTTGTATTCAGGCATATTAATGGCGAAAGAAGCAGGTGCCATTGTTATGGATTTTGAAGGGATTCCCTTTGAAGGCATGAATTCAGAGCCATATCTGATTGCCTGCCATCCGGATCAACGTGAGTATTTCCTGAGTGTCGTTCGGGAGGGAATGAACTCATGATTAGCGAGCTTAATAAGCATGAATTCTGTAAGTTGAGGCACTTCACGGACTTATACAGAAATATTGAGGTGAAGGCCGTGGTATCTGGGTTGAATCCTGGCCGAATCTACGTTGATGATGCAGCAAATATCACAGCAGCATTAATTTGGGTGAAGGGACAAAACGGTTTTCAGTTGGTCGGAGACGCTCGAAGTGAACCCTTCCTGAATGAATTGGAAGATTTCATGAAAGAACACATAGAACCTGAGTTATTAAGATTAAATATCCACACAGTCGAGGTAGGTGTGGCGGATGAAAGCTGGGAAGATGTGCTTCATCATATGGCCGTGAATAAAGAGCTCTATAGCGATATTCAGCATGTATTCACATTGGATTCAGACCAAGGAATGACTGAACATCTACGTCATCCGGGTAGTCATGAAGGGTATGCTTCTCAGAATGAGGTGGTCAGGCTTCTTGAATTAGACGAGGCATTACTGAAAGCTGGGAAGTTCAACAATCTATCTTTTCTGAAGGACAAAGTCTCACGCTTTTGGGATAACATGGATGAGTTCTTGGAACATGGCTTCGGATACATTGCAATACACGGAGAGGATATCGCGAGTGTTTGCTTTTCGGCGTTTATATCAGATCAGTGGCAAGCAATTGATATTGAAACTATCGAAGCCTACAAGAGAAGGAATTACGGTGCACGGGTAGCGCGAGCATTTGTAGAAGAATGCAGGATTAAAGGTATTCATCCTTACTGGAGCAGATTCAATTTCTAATTGAGGTTGATAAACTGAAAACGATTGAACGAAAAACGAGAATCATCCATGGCGACAGACTTGAAAATGATGCGGAGCATTCCTGGCATCTGGCGATGATGGCCTTGATTTTGCAGAGTCACTCCAACAAGGAGGTGGATATTCTCAAAGTCATTAAGATGCTTCTTGTTCATGACCTCGTTGAGATCGATGCCGGAGATACATTTGCCTACGATACGGTAGGGCATGCGGATAAATATGACCGAGAGATCAAGGCTGCGCATCGACTATTTGGGATTTTACCTGAGGAACAAGCCGAAGAACTGTTGAACCTATGGCTGGAGTTTGAGGCAAAGGAGACCAACGAAGCGCAGTTTGCCTCGTCGATGGATCGGTTGCAGCCGTTGATCCACAATCATCAGAATGAGGGAGATACGTGGCAGAAATACAATATAACAAGTGAACAGGTGTTAAATAGAAATCGTGAGATTGAGAACGGTTCCAAAACATTGTGGACGTACGCACAGCAGATTATCCAAAATTCCGTAGACAAGGGAATCTTGACTAAATCCAAGTCTTAGAGACACGTTGTTGAACTTATCTGATTACAGACGGGGGAAAATCTTTATGGGATATATCATGGAGTTGAGAAAGCTGGTGGGTTCGCGCCCTCTAATCATGGCTGGTTCATGTGTGTTGGTCTTCAATGAGCAGGGCCATCTGTTATTGCAAAGACGTACAGATAGTCTGGATTGGGGAACCCTTGGCGGATCATTGGAACCGGGAGAATCTTTGGAGGAAGCTGCTGCCCGTGAATTATATGAGGAAGCTGGACTGAGAGCGGGTGCCTATAAACTCATTACCGTTTTCTCTGGTCAGGACATGTATTACAAGTATCCGCATGGAGATGAAGTATATAATGTCATGGCTGTCTATGAGGCTACTGAAATTCAGGGCGAACCAACGGTCATGGATGATGAAGGACTGGAACTACGTTATTTTGATCTGAGTATACCCATCCCAGAGATTAACCCGTTCACGGAATATGTGCTGAAAAAAGCGGGATATATTAACTAAGTAGTGAAAGGGGATCGTATATGACACAGGATTTTTATTGTGATGAAGTGCTTAGTGGTAATACCAAAGTAAATATCGTCATGGAAACAGACAAGGTGCTGGCTTATCATCATACCCGACCATACTACAAGCATCATATTGTTGTTATTCCAAAGATCCATATCCAATCGTTCATTTCACAGGAAGAAGCTAATAATGATGAACTATTACTGGAGATCATGCGGGTTATCAAAAAGGTTGCTGCGGACATGGTTGTCCAGACGGGTTCTTCCAAAATCGTAACCAACCTGGGCACTTACCAGGATTCGAAGCATCAACACTGGCATGTGGTAAGCGGTGAACGTATCCAATAAAATAAGTCTTAAGTAGAGTCTTCCTGCCGGATGTTCGGGGGAAGACTTTTTGAATTTAATGATTAGAATTCACTCTATCAAGAATGAGGAATTTGATTGGAGAAAGTAAATGGAGGTAAAATATGCTAAAATAGTTTGGTGAATTAATAAATTGAACTATTTATCAATCATGATGATCATATGAATTATGAATTCAGTACGTTGATAAAAAAGGAGGAATTGTGATGAGCTTTTCATTCATTTCAACATTCGCAGTTTTATTTAACTTGGTGTTATTCGGTTTGGGTGTATATGCCCTCATTTTATTTATCAAACTTGCTAAACTCGGGATTCAGGCGTTGGACATTTATCTATATGAGAAACGAGGAGAACGGTTCTAAGCTGTAGAAATCTCACTCAACAATAGAATTATCATTTTTCTCTCAGTGTTTTATTGTTGTTCTATTGATATGATTAATTCATCATTCAACTAAAGAGAGGGTAAATGACATGGATACTTTTTTAGAGCAAATCAACGAATTGCAGGAGCTTCAAAAAGATTTGGTCAGTATACATCCTTTATTCGCAGACTATTATCCCGTGGTTGTGGCATTTGAAACTTTATTATATATCTATGATTATTCGTCCAAGACACAGCAATATGAATGGGTGAAAACCGTCCCGGATGACCTGAATATTCCCGAAGGATGCCTTGCGGCGTTTCGAGTGCATCACATGGATGAGCGGATGTGCGCAGTGGTGACGGATGCGGCGTTCCAAAATTTTGAGCAGAAAGTCTATCTCTTTCATGAATTTGTCCATTGTTACGTAAATGAGCATTACACCGACATGGGTGACCGACTTGAGATCAAACATAAGATGGAGCAAATCAAACGTGTAACATGGGAACTGGATTATGAGTTTCCTTATGACAATGAGATGGTTGTCCAGCGGATCACTTCGTTGCTGTCAGCCTTGAAGAGTAAGGATCTCATACAAGTGAAAGAGGCGAGATTAGCTCTCTTCAGCTCTTTGAGTGAAGAACAAGGAGAGTACTTCAACTGGTTGGAGTGGAACGAAGGTTACGCGCGCTATCTGGAGAATCGAATTCGGGAGAAATTTGGACTGGAAATGAATCATATGGGGGATTCAGCTCCGTTTAATCGTCTTGTTTTCTATGAATGCGGGTCGGAATACATAAGCCTGCTCGTTAACGAACAGCCGGATCTTCATACGGATTTGGAGCAGTTATTTGAGAGGATACAAACAGAGCGAGTGCAGGCTTGAATACCGGGTATAGTTCCCAAATTCATTACGGACGTAAAGATAAGTGCTTTCGTGGCCGATACCGCCCAGCGTTTAAAAGTGCTGCTCCAAGGATGGGACACTGAGTTGCAGCATGCGAGCATAAGTATCTAGAGCTAGATACAGATGATTGCTTAGAGAGTGAGTACTATGTGTTTAGTTGAGCCGGGAGGTATATATGCTAATGAAAAAAGCAGGGATTCTCTTAGTTCTCTTCGCGGTGCTCCTTGCAGGGTGCAACCATCCAATTGGAACTAATTCTAATCCGAAAGAAGCTCTACCTTCGCTCATTACATTAACATGCAACCCAAACTTCATAACTGAAGCGTGCCAGGATGTCAAAATTGATGATCCTGTTGAGATTGAAATCGTAATCGAGGCTATAAATAAAGCGGAGCGTATATCAGGAAGTCTTGATTATAGCGCGGAGTACAAGATGATCTTAACAGATGCAGATGGGTCCTTAACGAAGTATGATTTTTCCATAGGCAAAGATCCCAAGCAGTCAGCCCTTCTGGTTAACCATGAGGATACCCACGTAGGATACAGTATACCCATAGAGGATGCAAACAAAGTAAGGAAACTGATCCAGAGTCATACGGACTAACATAGAATGGTTTTATTTATATAGCTATTGAAACGGAGAGACGGTCATATGAGTCACCTGATTACCATTCAACCTTTAACAGCATCGGATATGGAGGGTGCCTGCCAGGTATTCGAGACATCGATTACAAATGCGTTTACACAGGAGGGACTAGGCAGCCTGCACGAAGATATTCGGGATGAAATTGAATACAAAAAAGCGATGCTTCACTCCGCTTTGCATCCTGGCAACAACCAGGAATCCAGTATCTTTTTTCTGTTAGCCAAGAGGGAAGATACTGTCGTGGGCACCATTTCGTATGGACCTTGCGGCCAGGAGATTCAAGAATGCACAGACCACCAACTGAACCACGTAGGGGAATTGGGTAGTCTCTACGTTTTGCCAGAGGTTCAGGGCCAGGGAATTGGCTCTGCTCTTATTCAGGCTCTGGCTGCTGAACTTCAGAGGCGTGAGATTACGCAATTTTGCCTGGATAGTGGGTACCGGACAGCGCAGAAGAAATGGCAGCGGAAGTTTGGAGAACCCTATGCCGTGGCAAAGAACTATTGGGGTGAAGGCACGGACCATATGGTGTGGTTATGCGATGTGAAGGATTTTGCTGTAAAATAAAATGACGAAGAGATGACGACCTGTACTGAACAGGGGTCATCTCTTTTACTAAGTCAATCTTTCTGCATCGATAGAGAACTATTCTTCGTACAGTAAGAAAAAGGAGTGAAGATATGCAGTACATACAGAGTACACCCGAGCAACGTTTATCGCCGGATGCCATAACCATATGGAGAATCAGTGCGATTATATCGAACGGAATAGGGTTGATTGTGCTTGCAGCACTGCTGATTCTGGATTCCGTCTTTGGATGGAGGGCGTGGATTGGTTGGTTTCTGTGGGGAGTGACTGCCATATCAGTGCTGTATGCGGTGTGGGAGGTTTTTATCCGGCCTTCATTGTTATACAAGCATTGGTATTACGATGCGAATGAGGAGTTCTTGCAATTGAAACACGGCGCTTTGAAAAAGGTACATCAGATCGTTCCCATGGCCAAAGTACAATCCGTCACGACGAACCAGGGTCCTCTTTTGAGAAAATATGGCCTATATTCTGTATCGGTTGGCACGATGGGTTCATCTCATACGATCCCGGCGCTGCCAGAGGAAGTGGCGCTTGAATTGCGTAATCAGATTGCGTCCTATGCAAGGATTAATGAGGTGGATGAATGAACGAGATGAAAAGACAACACCCGTTAGCCATGCTCTGGAGTTTGTGGAAACTGGTGAAAAATTCTTTTGCATTTATCGTTTTTTTATTTATTCTCCGTCATGGCTCGGCGTCCACGTGGATCATGTATGGCAGAATCGTCTTTTATGTGGCTATCGCGTTTAGTGTGATAAGCATCATCTGGAGTTGGTTTACGCTACGTTATACCGCAGATGATAAGGCTTTTCAGATCTACAGTGGGGTGTTTAATCGCACAAGAAGAACGATACCCTATACCAAAATTCAGAACGTGAACCGGCATACGTCGTTGTTTCATCGTTTGTTCCGAGTCACATCCATTCGTTTTGAGACGGGTATCAAGGGAGAAGATTCTACTTTTCAGTTGCAAGTCGTTTCACTTACGGAATCGGATAGGCTTGAAAAGGTTGTAGCAGGGCATATATCGGAAGCGAATGTCGTCAGTGATGCTGTAGAGCCAAATGAAGAACACGTGACACCACTTGAATACGTAACACTGGAAGAAGATATTCAACTACCTGTAAAAGAAGAGCTTGAACGGATTGTCCATTACAAGTCCACTCGAAAAGATATATTCAAAGCTTCGTTTACGTCACTTAGCTTTCTGGTACTTATTCCGATTCTGGGATCGCTCTATTCGTCGGTGAAAGATTTCTTTCCCGATGAAAAAGTGACGGAGAGCATCCTGTTGACATGGCTGGATACCTGGTGGATTACCGCATTGATCATCACAGGACTTATTGCTGTTTCTATTATGCTAGGTATTGTCAGAACATTTGTGAAGTATGGCGATTTCCAAATCTCCTCTGATCGCAAACGTATCTACATTACGAAGGGGATGTTGGAACAGACCGCATTTTCAATCCTGAAAGAACGAGTACAGGCGGTGAAAATCACACAGTCTCCGATGAAAAGACTGCTAGGCTTGGCAGAAGTGGAACTAACGACAGCAGGTGGTGTGGGAGAATCCGAACAGGAAGTTAACTCGCTCTATCCTTTTCTGCCTGTGAAGCAAGCTTACGATATGATCTCGGAGATTTTGCCATCCTATCAGGTTACGCAGGAGATGCAAAAGCTTCCACGAAAATCATTATGGCTGCGCATGCTGACACCAAGCTGGGTGTGGATCATTGCAACAGGGTTACTGTTTTATTTCAAACCGCCGATTCTGGGACAGAATCAGGCATGGTGGATGATTTCCGCTATTCTGTTACTGTGGATTGTCATATGCAGAATAATTGATTTTCTCCATACACGATACGTCCTGAATCAGAACTTTATCCAATTGCGAACGGGTGCATTAACCTCAACACTATACATCTCCAAGCGAGAGAAAGTCATTGAGGTACAGATCACCCGGAATCTGCTGCAACGCTGGTTTGGAGTTGCTTCGATTCAAACCGTGAATCGTGCCAAACCTGTTCTGCATCATACGCTAAACGATATACCGCTTGAAGCCATAGAGTCGTTTCAGCTGTGGTATATGGAGCGGAGCCAGAACGTCCAGACCCGTTAATGTAAAGGCAAGTGCAGGAAGACTACTAAGTTAACTGAGCACTTGCCTTTTGAATTGAAATTTTTAATTTCTATATCAATTGAACTAAACAGTTACAAGAGAACGGAGAGGACAGAAATAACCTGAAGAAGCGAAGTGTTCGCCTTTATTCCCGGATTTTCCCCTTTAAAATAGTAATCAAAAAAATCTGGGGATAACAGCGATCGGAAGGTTGTTCTGTCATTGGAGTGGCAGGTGTAAATATGCTTTAGTTCAATTGATATAACTTAGGAGGTGTTCCTTTGATTAAAATCGTATTTATGGACGTGGACGGTACGTTACTCAGTGAGAAGGATCGAAGTCTCTCTCCAAGTACAGAGGATTCCATTCGAAAATTGGTTCGTAGGGGCATACAGGTCGTGCTGGTCACTGGCAGACCGTACAATTTATGCCGAGATTTCAGAAAACTCGGGATTGATACCATGATTTCGGCTAACGGGGCATTGATCAAGAGTGGTGAAGAAGTGATACATAAATCGGTGCTTTCTACACGAATGGTTAGAGAAATCAGTGAATTTGCCGAGCTGAACGGCAGCAGTATTTCTTATTTTACAGAGTCATTCGAGATGAATGGTTTATGCCCAACGGATGTACGTGTCACCGATGCATTGAGAGATACGCTCGGTCTGATGGAGTACCCCTTGAGCACCAGTTCTTTGGAACAGGAAGTGTATTGCATTTGTTTATATGCCGATCAAGACGAAGTGGAGAAATTCCAATCCAGATTCCCTGCATTAAAATTCGTGAGGTTTCATCCTTACGTGTCTAACGTACTGGAAGAGAACAAAGTATCCAAATCGATAGCGGCAGGAAAAGTGCTCGCCCACCTGAAAATATCGAAAGAGGAAGCAATGGCTTTTGGCGATGGTGAAAATGATATTGATTTGCTAGAGTATGTGGGACTTGGCATTGCGATGGGAAACGCAGGAGAACGCGTCAAACAAAGTGCCGACTATGTCACACTGCGAGCAAGTGAGGATGGCATCACACATGCGTTGAGGAAGTTTAAAATCATAGAATAAGCAAATTTTGGAGTAATAAGGATATCCTAATTATGGGTTTTAATGTAGAATGATGGAGGATGAATTAAGCCCTAAAGCATAGGGTGTGATCGAAGGGTGACTTATGAAAAAGGTTGTCATTGTAATCTTGTCTTTTGTCGTACTTATTGGTGTATCTTCTTCAGCTTATGCCCATCCAGGTAGACTGGAGAAAAATGGTGGACATAATTGTTCCGCGAAATCCAAACAAAAGGGCCTTTGCACAGGCTACCATTATCACAAAAAGAAGAAATGAAATTGAGTTTTACAAGCTAAACCCAGCCCTGGTCTAATCTATGGTTGGGTTTGCATGTTTATAATTCATGGAAGTCGCAGCTAACAGAATACAATAAACATTACGTTAGAGGTGAGTAGTATTATGGGGTTTATTGGGATCATTTGTGTAATTATTATGACGGTCACACTCATCAGCATAGAAAGTAATACGAAACGGTTAATTCAAGAGCAGGCCGAAACCAATCGGAAACTGGAGCAACTATTAAGGAAAGAACGTTTTTAAGACCAGACAGGAGGAGTATGACGATGGATCATATTAAAGCGATTATTTTTGATCTAGACAATACGATTCTCAACAGAACAAGTACCTTTGAAGGCTTCAGCCAGAGCTTGATCAACACTTATTTTGCTCATATTCAAACTACAGATGATATTCTTAAACGAATTATTGAGCTGGATGAGGACGGTTACAAGGACAAGGATGTATTGTTCAACGAGCTGCTCCATGAATTACCTTGGGCTGAGAATCCACCTCACGCGGAGCTTATGGAGTTCTATGGCAGAGAGTATGTGAAAAGTGCTGTTCTGATGGAGCAGGCGCGAGAAGTGGTTCAGCATCTAAGAGGAAAATATAAAACAGGTTTAATCACCAATGGTAAAACCGAGATTCAGTACGGCAAAATCGATCAACTTGGCATCCGGGATGATTTTGATCATATTATCGTTTCGGAAGAGGCTGGGGTCAAAAAGCCCGATCCTCGTATTTTCAAATTGGCATTGGATCATTTCAACCTCTCTGCCGAGCAGTGTATCTACATTGGAGATCATCCCGTCAATGATGTTGAAGGAGCGGCAAAAGTAGGTTTGAGCACGATCTGGATGAAGGTCAATCAGCCTTGGCAGGACAGCATTACAACCAAACCATTACATGCTATTGAGCATCTTGGTGAATTAAAAGGCCTGCTCTAAGGGGAGACTTTCAGGTTAGTTTCAAACAACACTACATAACAGAACAGTGAGGTAGGTGCACATGGAGATCAGACAAATGGCTACCGCATTTTTGAGTAATGGCAACGACATGTTAATGATGAAGAAGGCAGGCAGCAGGCTGTTCGATTTTGAGTTCTGGGGTGGTATTGGCGGGCATCTGGAGCACGGCGAGCTTAATTCACCAATGACCGCTAGTTACCGGGAGATTGAAGAAGAGACGGGGTTCAAGCAAGCGGAAATTGAAAATTTCCGTCTTCGATATGTTTTGATGCAGTATAGCGACGGTGAAGTTCGGCAGCAGTTTGTATATTTTGGTGAGACGACACATCGAGCCTTTATTCCATCAGATGAAGGGGATTTATTTTGGATTCCTTTGGATGAACTGCTGGATTTACATACATCCATTCTGATTAAAGCTGCGATCCGGCACTTTTTGCAGAATCAGGAGACCGACGAGATATGGATCGGGAATGTCCTGAATGGAGAAGGGGCAACGGCTAAACCAAGGGTAGAATGGAGTATTATGCAAGATACGATATCCTTTGAACCCGTTGTGTAATGTTAGACGTCTTGACCGGGAAAGGGACATATCTCTGATCGAAAAAGCTATACGTTTAACGTCTGTAGACGACTGTTATAAAGAGCGAGGATATTAACCATCCCCGCTCTTTTTTAATACCTCGTATTGAATATAAATTCTCTTTTTGGAATGATGATGGATATGAATATCCAAACTTCAACAGGTGGGTCTTGGAGCAGCAGTGATCATCCATTATTCAATTCGGTTTATTTAATGAAAATCAATCTGTGATGATTCGATCTTTCGTGCGTCTTCTCCGATTCTCAATGGCTTCCTCATAATCTCTGACCAACCTGTCAAAAATGTGATCCCACGAACGCTGTTCAGCAAGTTTTCGGCCTTCAAGACCCATATTCCTCAGTTGATCCATATGATCTCCCCAGAGGCATATCTCCCGAATCAATGCATCCGCATGGCCTGGCTTGAACAGAACACCGCTTCGATGATGTGTGACCAAGTCTTTTACACCGCCATCATTCGCAGCGAGCACCGGCAATCCCGAAGCCATCGCTTCCAGCACCACATTGCCAAATGTTTCTGTTGAGGAAGGAAACACAAAGATATCTGCCGAAGCATACATAGCAGCAAGCTCTTCACCATGCAGATACCCTGTAAAGGTGACATTGGGTGGGGATTGCATACGCATTTTGGGGAGCAATGGCCCATCGCCTACAATGATCCAGTGTACACGGGCTTGCATATGTTCTGGCAACTGCTGCATGGCAAGGGTGAGGGTAGCGATATCTTTTTCCGGGGCAATTCGTCCAACGTAGAGTAGAATTAGAGGAGCCGTTATATTGTAGCGAGTACGAAAATCGGAACTTCGTTTATCAGGTGAATACAGGCTGCAATCGATCCCGCGGGACCATAACTTCAGACGTTGAATACCTTTTGATTGCAATGCGTTTAAGGTCTCTTGAGACGGTGTCAATGTTGCATCACAGGCTCGGTGGAACCATTGGATATACTTCCAGTAAAGAGGAATGACGCTTTTCAACTTGTAGTATTCGAGGTGCCGATCGAAGTGAGTATGGTAGGAGATGACATGTGGAAGCTGATACTTGAGCGCATATCTGAGACCGAAAAGACCCATATTGAACGGAGTGGCGATATGCAGCAGATCTGGCTGAAAAGTCTTTAACTCCCGATGAATGGCTGCTCGATTAGGTAAGGCAATACGACATTCCGGGTAGAGGAAAAAGGGGATGTTGGTAACGGAACGGACCGGAGCGGCATCGTTGCCTTCAATAACAGACTGTGGTGTGAATAACAGATGCTCAATGCCTTTGCGGTTCAAGTGATTACTCAAGCGGTGCAGCGTACCGGCAACACCATTGGTTTCCGGAACATAGGTGTCGGTGAACAAGGCCAGGCGCATCATAACCCCTCCCAAGACTCTTGATGAGAAGATCATAACAGCGGATCATTTTCCAAAGGTCAAGTGAAGGTTAACTTTATCCATATTCCGTGTAAAGTGTGCGGGGAAGTGATCTGGTGCAAACTTACAGCGGATAAACTTATATAACATATTCTGCTATGATGTATAGGCGTTTAGTTATAGTGGACCTGTGTGAAATCATTGGTCCAACTTATATATAGAGATAGATACAGGAGGCAGAGAGATGAACAAATTACAGGAAGAATTGCAGCAATTATTACCTTTGGATCAGTTTGACAGCATGTCGGGTGAGGAAGTGGTGGGGAGTGTTGCCATGGATCTGTATCGCGCGGAATTTGCGACCATTCGGGAGTGTGGACCTGAACTTCCACAGGTATTGCGAGATACCATCCTGATCATAGATCTGGATACAGAGCTATCCATGAGCGGCATTACTGGTTTTCTTGAAAATTTGAGTGGGCGTTTTCTGGGTGAAACGACGGAAGCGATGCAGCGCATAGGCAATGATGCTGATGCAGAGATTTTGAAGAACATCCAGCATATGTTATCCGAAAGTGGTGTAACACCTGAGCAGTTAAGAGAAAATGTGAATGCACTCTCCGAACAGGATGTAACGACGACCCTGAATACGCATGGACAGCAGATCCATGAGGTTTTGCAACGGGTTGAGCTGGAAGCGGGTAATTTAAGCATGCAATCGGATAATGAAGAGGTATTTGAACTCCTTTATCAATATGTGGATACGAACAAAGATCGCCTGAAACAGGAGTTGGAGCACCTCTTGTCTAATTCAATCTGACACGCAGGAGGACTTCACTATGATTGTGATGATTAATGGGGCATTTGGCTCGGGTAAAACCTCTGCTGCAACCAAGCTGCAGCCGTTAATTCCGAACAGCATGATCTACGATCCAGAAGAGATTGGATACATGTTAAGAAACGTGATTGTGGATGACGTCCGAATGGATGTGGAGAAAACGGACGATTTTCAGGATATGGAGCTGTGGAAAGTCCTTACCGTGAAAGTCGCCCGTGAAATCAGGCAGAAGTATAACAAACATCTGATTGTTCCAATGACCATCTACAAGTCAGAGCAGTTCAGTTACATCCATCGGGGTCTGAAAGAGCTAGATACTGACCTTTTTCATTTTACCCTGATGACATCTATGGAAACATTACATGAGAGATTGTTGAAGCGCGGGGATAAGCCTGATGGATGGACTTTTCAACAAGCGATTAAGTGTGTCGAAGCATTCCATGGATCACGCTTTGAAGAGTACATTCAGACGGATGGGCAAACAACAGATGTTGTAGTGAATTTTATAACTTCCAAAGTGTTGTCAAACCGTAAATGAGGAGGCAAAATGATGACTATCAACAAACGATTAGGTATGGAGTCCCTGTTGGTAACTTTGCTATTCACACTGGGTTTTATGGCTTGGAATGTCATTCAAGGCATGTTAATGACGCTGAATCATACACCTGAAATGATGAACACCGATTCATCTACCAGCACGTTGCAGTCCAAGGTTGCTTTTGGCTCCATTGCCCGTTGGGATATGACTTCCATTCTGGTCGCTGCTGTTGGATTTCTCTTGCTTGCTGCTGCATACTACGGACTTCGATCGGGGATACAGCGCTGGACACAGCGTTTCTGATTGTTTATTAAAAGAAGAACATATTCAAAAAACAGTTCTACACCAATGAAAGTTGGTAGGAGAACTGTTTTTTTGTTTTTGGTCTATTCTTAATAGATTATAGATGCTTGGAGATGACCTCTTCCAGACCTTGGGCAACCGAATCCGCACCCCGTGCAAGGTGTCTCTCGTAGAGATGCAGTCGGACAAAGCTCTCATCCGTCCCCATCGCCTCCGAGAAAATGCCACCGAGTCCACGTGCGCGGCGGTCGATCTGAAGCAACAGTTCAAGTGAATCTCCCATCGGGTAGAACAGTACTTCCAGCTCATCCAAATAACCACGGAACTTGCTCGTTGGCACGAATTCAAATTCCTGTACAAATGGAAGATTGCCACCAAGCTTTGGAGCATAGTCGTTGGTCACTTCACGCAGCTTGAAACCAAGGAGATCAATCGCATCAAGCACAGTATTCATATCTTTTGTAGGAACTACATGGAGTCTGTCCCGGTCTGAGGGGTCCATGGCGCTTGAGATATCGAGGCCCGTTTCAACCCATACCTCTGCACGATGCAGTGTAATTGGGAGATTTTCAGGTAGATCAAAGGAGAAGGATTTCTCCAGTTTGGCGCCAGGCTGTAATATAAAATCCTCGGTAAGCAAGTATTTGGCTACAACGGCAGTTTCATTTACTTTTCGATCATTGTGCTCCCGTATGTAATGGGTTTTGATCGTAAGGTAGATTCGGTCTACATTCTGTTCCACGTCTCCACCCTCGATGTACACGATCCCAGAGATGATTCCTCCAGGCGTAACCTCAGGTGTATGTAATTCTGTATTTACTTTGGCTGCTCCAACACCTACACTGGCTAACATTTTCTTAAAAAAAGACATTCATTCAACCTCCACATCCTATTGGTTTATCCAAGTGGCAAAATACGACTTCGAGCATAATACGGCGCCTACGAGAGAAGCGTTTCAAATTTTAACAAGCACAAGATGAGGATAGATAAAACTCTTAAGTGAGAAAAAAGTTAACCTATGGACAGGAAAATCGACTTGTCTGTGTCGAATGTTGTTTAATATGGGATTTTCTTCTGGGGGGGATATCTATTGGGCATGGAATGGTATGACATGATCGGACAACGTAACGGAGGATACAAAGGCAGATCGGTATTTACCTGGGAGGGCAATTCAGCAGAAGATGTATTTGAAGCGCGCTTGATACAGTTGCTACCTCAGCATAAATCTGTGCTTGATGTAGGTTGTGGTCATGGTGAATTCACATTAAAAATGTCGGCATATACCGATCATATTACGGGTTTTGACAACTCGAAGGAGCTACTGCGTATCGCTCAGGCTGGGCTTGTGGCCGGTGACGTTGGCAATGTTGAATTTGTCTACGCTACAACCAAAACAGAGTTGCCCTTCCAAGACGAACAGTTCGACCTGATCTATGACCGCAGAGGACCTACGTCGATAATTGAACATAGGAGATTGTTGCGAAAGGGTGGCGTTATCTTTGGCATTCATACCGATGTAATCAAGGTACGAGAAAGGCTGCATACAAATCAGTATGAAAACATTGAAATTGAGGAATTCAATGAGGCCCTAATGGTCTTCCCTGATGAAAAAGAGTTCGCTATTTTTCTTTCCGATATCCCTGGCAACCCGGATTACACACAGCCTGAGTACCATGAGCAGCTTCAAGTTAAGCTGAAGGGAATTCAGATTGAGGGGAGACTTGCTGTGCGTGAGCACAAATATATCTGGAAGGCCGTAAGGCGTTAAAGAAAGATTATAAAATATGAATGCCTGACTTCGTATTTCAGATCTGGAGGTTGTGTTTTGGATAGAGAAACTTTAGAACAAAATTTAGGACCAGATAATGTGAATACCAGCTTCGAGCAGATGGCTAACGGGGAACGGAAATACAAAATGGTTTCAGAGGATGGCAGTTATTATTGCAGAACGATAGCTTCATCTCAGGGAGCGTGGCAAAATAGCCATTTTCATAACCATATAATCGAGTTCTATGTTGTGCAGTCTGGTTGGATCGCTTATGCAAATTTTACGAATGATCAGACGCTTGAAATGAGAGTTATGGGCGAAGGAAATCACGTCATTGTGCAACCAGGAGTACACCATAATTTATATATGTCAGCTAATAGCGTTATCCATACGATTAAATATGGTTTGAATACAGATAGTGATTGGTCTGCTTCTCCGGAACTGGACAGCGTTACACAGAGGCTAATGGAGAGAGAATTACTTCAGACTTACGGTTAATCAGCTTGGGGGTTGAATACATGCGAAAAAGTACGATATTTTGGCTAACAGGCATTGCGATTATTATTGTAGCAGCTTTCATTGTATATAATAATCTGGCTCCAAGCATTACAGCGCAGGATGTTAACATGAAGGGGACGATTCGGCAGACAGCTACGGATGAATACGAGGTGCAATTAGCCATTACACGCACAAAAGAAGATAAAGGTCAGCACACTATATATCCCCTTGTAGCTGGCTGGGGTTCAATATCTTTTGATGACAAACAGGACAACCGATTTATTCGACCTACTTCCGTCGGCAGCACAGGTGCAATGGAAGAGATTCTTCGTCAAGTGTTACAGAGGCAATCATCAACAGCGATTACTGAATTTGCAGGGTTCTCCATACCTGATGCGGTGGGCACGTACAAGGTGCGTTTTACCATTCATCCTTTGGGTGATGAGGCAGAACTGATTCGGCAACCGATGATCTATTATGTTCATCAGGAAAAATTACTGGGCAAAGACCTGAGCTGGGTCTCAGGAGAGCCTCTGGAGATCATTAAGGAGTATGCAGAGTGATGCTAATCTATCAATCGAATGAGATTACGGTACGTTTACTGGATGAAAAGGATGAACAGCTCCTTGTTCAATGGTTGTCTGACCCAGTAGTACTTCAATATTACGAAGGCCGTGATCAGCCGCATGATCTGAATTTGGTCAGAGATCACTTTTATAGACAAGAGGATACGGCAAATCGTTGTATGGTTGAACATGAAGGTAAACCGATCGGCTATATCCAGTTCTATGAACTGGAGGAGGAAGAACGGAATGAGTATGGTTATGGAGACACCGATGAAATCATCTATGGAACAGATCAGTTTATTGGAGAAGCTGATTATTGGAACCGCGGTATTGGCACACAACTTGTACAATCCATGATGACCTATCTGGTCAATGATAAGCAAGCTTCGAAAGTGGTCATGGACCCGCAATCATGGAACGAACGAGCCATATCCTGTTACGAGAAGTGTGGCTTCAGGAAGGTCAGACTGTTACCAGAACATGAGCTGCACGAAGGGAAAATGAGAGACTGCTGGCTGATGGAGTATGCCCCATAGGAGTGCAATGTGTATATTTAAACCATTTAACCAAGGAGGAATGATTGATGGATTTGAGGTACCCGATTGGAACATTTGAACATACAGGCGAGGTTACATCAGAGCAGCGGAAGCAGTGGATTCAGGATATTGCGGAGTTGCCGGAGCGCGCCCGCGAAGCGGTCAAAGGATTGAGTGAAGAACAATTGAGGTTACCCTACCGGGAAAATGGCTGGATGCTCAAACAGGTCATACACCATATGGCAGATAGCCATATGAATAGCATGGTTCGTTTCAAGCTGGCACTGACAGAGGATAACCCTACGATAAGACCATATTACGAGGAACGATGGGCTGAACTGAGTGATTCACGGGAGCTGGACGTCGAATTTTCCCTGCAAATCCTGGATGCGCTGCATCGTCGTTGGGTAGTGCTATTAAACACATTAACGGATGCAGACTATGCCAAAACCTTTTATCACCCTGCATCCAAAGAAACGACCAGACTGGATTATAATTTGGGCGTATATGCATGGCATGGTAGACACCACATTGCCCATATTACCTCGCTTAGAAGCAGATTGGGAATCTAGTGGTGAAATATGTGAGGTGTAATTTCTGATGATAGAGAAACAGTGGCTAGATCTCAGTGAATATGATGAATTGGAACAAGAGATTCAGTATGTCATCATGGTTACTCAGTTTCAGGAGAAATACGTCATTATCCATAACCTTAAACGCCAAGGCTGGGAATTCCCAGGAGGTAATCGTGAACCTGATGAGTCAGTTCTTAGGGCTGCAGAAAGAGAACTGTTCGAAGAGACAGGAGCATTGAGGTTCATGTTAGAACCTTTCGGAATTTACCAAATGAATGGAACGTTTGGTATGGTTTATTATGCGAATATTACAAAATTCCGTGCTCTATCGCTGGAACCTAACTCCGAAATAGGTGCAATGAAAATGGTAGATACACTACCAGAGGGCATGAATTTTGGTGATATGTTTTATTCTTTTTTGCATCAGTGGAAGGTATATTCTGCTAAAGGGACACACGAACACTTTGTGGATCTAACTTCTTGTGAAATTAACATTTAAATATCTAGTAATATTAAGGAGATTACATCGATGAATATACATATCAGACTTATGGATGAGAGCGACCCGGTCGTAATTTCGCAGGCGTTTCAGGAACAGGGTTGGGCGAAATCGGCGGAGCAGTACATTCAATATCTTGCAGAGCAGCAGAATGGTGAGCGGGTGACTTTGATAGCGGAATTGGATGGAGCTTTTGCCGGTTACGCGAATGTATTGTGGAATTCGTATTACCCTTCGTTCAGGGAACAGGGTATTCCGGAAATTAATGATTTCAATGTGCTGATCAAGTATCAGCGTCAGGGAATTGGATCACGTTTGATGGACCGGGCAGAAGAAGTCATTCATGAGCGAACCGAAACTGCCGGGATTGGTGTCGGGGTGTTCTCCGATTATGGCAAAGCTCAAATTCTGTATGCCCGTCGTGGATATATACCAGATGGACAGGGCATTCACAAGCATGATCGTTATCTAAAATGGGGCGATGAAACGATCATCGACGACGATGTAGTGCTCTATTTAACGAAGAAGTTAAGCTGATCGAATCCTGAATAAAAAGGATTATAACGCTGTTGAGAGGACAGGGAATTACTTTCTTCTAAACAGCGTTTTTTTACATATAATCAGACTGTTTTCGGCTCGAATCTTACAAGAAAAATAGAGTTGGATTGGGTGAAAATGTTATAATAGAGGGTAGTTGATTTAGGGTATAAACCGTGATGAAGCGGGCAAATGGTGAGCACAGAGATCGAAACATAAGAGGGAATATGAAGGATAATTTATATGGATTTGAGGAGGAATGTGGTTATGGAGAAGACGATTAAAAATGTCCAGGATCTATATGACATGCTTGACTCAGAATTCAGATCAGCGAAGCAATTTTGGGAACCTTTTTACGAGGATCGAGACCGGCCGATTCCCTTTTTTCCAAACAAACCGGATGAAAATCTGGTAGCACATGTGAACTCAGGAATATTACCTGGGGGCAAAGCATTGGAGCTCGGTTGTGGCCCGGGAAGAAATGCAATATATCTAACACGTCAGGGTTATAAGGTAGATGCTTATGATCTTTCAGAGACAGCCATTGCCTGGGCCAAGGAAAGAGCTGTGGAGGAACAGCTTGAAGTGAATTTTGAATGCAAATCAGCATTTGAACTCACGCCACAGGAAGAGT
Source organism: Paenibacillus marchantiae (assembly GCF_028771845.1). NCBI lineage: Bacteria > Bacillati > Bacillota > Bacilli > Caryophanales > Paenibacillaceae > Paenibacillus > Paenibacillus marchantiae. The sequence goes on from NZ_CP118270.1 coordinate 2,946,285, forward strand.
ACGATCTGGTCTATGATTCGGGCTGTCTTCACCATCTGCTGCCACATCAGCGAATTCCCTACATACAGAAGATTCAGAACGGACTTAGACCTGGAGGGTATTTTGGAATGACCTGCTTTGCTCCAGGATTTGGCGGTCAGGGTGGACCGGAGAGCGTTATGGACGATTGGGAGGTATACCGTGAGAAGTCGATGAAAGGTGGTCTGGCTTTTACGGAAGAAAAGCTTCGCTATTTGCTGGAAGATCCTTTTGAATGCGTGGAGCTGCGACCGATGAAGGCGATGGATCAGGATGAAGATTGTTTTGGCTTGCCCATCCTATGGGTGACATTGTGGAGAAAACCAAACGTGTAGTCATAGAGGAAGGGTCATAGATTTGACGTGTTTAACCAATATTGCACAGAGCGAGAGAAAGGCGGGGAGAATATGGGACTAAGGTATTTTATCATTACAGGTACATCCAAAGGAATCGGCAAACAGCTCGCAGAGCTGTTATTGGAAAAGGGAGATCACGTCTACGGTATTGCACGCGGAACGTCTGACTTGGAGGAAGCCTACGAGTGTTACCAGCATGTTCGGTTTGATCTGGCAGATATTCATAGCATCGACAATCTTGTCTCAGGCATATTGGAACAGATTCCACCGCAAGAAGTTGAATTCATCGGGCTCATTAACAATGCAGCGATGCTGGAACCGTTGAAATCGATAGATCGGTGTAGTGCAGAGGAGATCAGTCTTAATCTGAACATCAGTTTGGCAGCGCCTATGATTCTGACTTCATCTTTTATACAACATACCAACCACCTGACCACACGCAGAAAAATAGTCAATGTATCGTCCGGGTCAGGAAGTTATCCCGCACCTTCAATGGCATCTTACTGTACCTCCAAAGCTGGAATAAACATGTTCACCCAGTGCGTAGCGATGGAACAATCCGGGCAACCCAATCCCGTTGAAGTGATTGCATTCGATCCAGGGATGGTAGATACTGAGCTACAGGTTGTGGCAAGAGGCAAAAATGCAGAGGAATTTGCACTGTCTGAGGTATTCGGTCAGGTCTATGAAGCAGGCCAATTAAGATCGCCACAAGATGTCGCAAAGCAATTGATCGAACGGATGGAAGAAATCAGTGATCCAAGCAAGGTCCTCCATACTATGGAGGGATAACAGATTAAAAGTTATAAACGTTTAGATTCATCTAAATTGGTAAGAGACTATGGATTTTACTTTGCCTCGACAATTTGTATTGTTCTATGTAATAGCGGCAGGAGTGGAAGAGACGGAATCGATTCTGAAGAAGCGGTAGCGTTCGCCTTTGTCACTTAATTTCTACATTTAATAAATTTAATAAAGGAAATTTGGGGACAACAGCGATCGGAAGAACGATCCGTATCTGGAACGGTCCCCCGTAGATTGTCAAACAATATGCTTCGGGCAATACTCAAGAAGAACAGAAACGTGGTGAAGGTATGTTTAAAATTATGCTCATTGAAGACGATGAATCGTTATTCAGTGAAATCAAAGAACGGTTATCCCAGTGGTCATATGACGTGTATGGCGTGCGAGATTTTGGCAAAGTGATTCAGGAATACAGTGCCATTCAGCCACAGCTAGTGATTATTGATATTCAGCTTCCCCAGTATGACGGATTTCATTGGTGTCGCATGATTCGAGCCCATTCCAATGTACCGATTATCTTTCTGTCCTCACGTGATCATCCTACGGATATGGTCATGTCGATGCATCTGGGCGCAGATGATTTTATCCAGAAGCCCTTCCATTTCGATGTGCTGATTGCCAAGATCCAGGCGACCCTGCGTAGGGTGTATAACTACAATACAGAGCGGATTGAGCTGCGCACATGGCGTGGGGCTACCATTGAATATGTGAAAAATACACTTACCCATAACAATGAATCTGTCCTTTTGACCAAAAATGAAATGTTCATTCTCAAAGTGCTAGTGGAGCACAAAAATCAGATTGTGACCCGGGAAGACCTGATTCGCAGCTTATGGGATCATGAACATTTTGTGAGTGATAACACGCTGACAGTCAACGTCAATCGCCTTCGCAAGAAACTAGAGCCGCTAGAACTCGATGGCTATATCGAAACGAAAGTTGGTCAGGGCTACATGGCAACGGAAGAGGATGAAACATGATTGGTAAGTACATACGGGAAAAGCTAAGCTGGTTAGTGTTGCTTATAAGCATGCAGCTCATCTTTTTATTTGTAGCCTATATCGACACGTCCATTCCATTCCGATCCGTATCCTATATCGTCGTGCTGAATGTGGTGGTATGCATCGTTTTTATCTGGGCGAGATATCCAAGAGAGACTCGTTTCTACAAAAGATTAACTGCCTGGGATCATACCTATGATCCAGGGGATTTGGATATCGCTGAAAGCCCTTATGAACGGATTGTGCACGATGCCGTGACTTCCCAGACCGAACGTTATCGGAAGGAGTCCTCATCTCATTTTATTTTGCTGGAGCAAGAAAAGGATGAGATGCTGTCCTGGATTCATGAGGTGAAGACGCCCTTAACCGCGCTACAATTAATGATTGAGCGAATGCCGGATGACAAGCTGCAGGGTCAGATGACGTATGAATGGCTGCGAATTCACCAACTGCTCGATCAGCAGCTTCACCAGAAGCGTATTCCATTTATGCATAATGATTTGTTTGTGGAAGAGACAGAGCTTGAACCGATTTTGAACGGCGAGATTAGAGCTTTGAAGTCATGGTGTATATCCAAACGGATTGGCTTCGACGTGTCATTAGATGTGACAAAGGTGCTGACCGACAGCAAATGGTTAGGTTTTATCATACGGCAGCTGCTTAGCAATGCGGTGAAATATAGTCATTCCTCTGACATTGTCATTGAAAGCAAGGAACAGGATGGGCACATCATACTGACTGTTCAAGATTATGGACGAGGGATCGAGGCGCAGGATTTACCACGTATCTTTGATAAAGGCTTCACTTCAACTCAGGGTAGACTGGAAGGAACGGCAACGGGAATGGGCTTGTATTTGACCCGACAGGTGGCACAAGCACTTCGTATAGACGTTAAAGTACAGTCTGCTCCCGGAGAGGGCACTAGTGTCAAGCTAACCTTCCCGAGAAAAAATGACATGATCCACCTAGCAGGCGTGTGACAACATTGTCACATGCTTTTTGGTTTTGTTCGGTGAATCGCACGATTAATTGGAGCATCCCGCCTATGATAAAGATATACCAAAGAGGAGTGAGTGGGATATGTGGATACTGGAAGCCAAAAAAATTCATAAAGTCTATGGCAACAAATTAAATAAACAGGAAGTCCTCAAGGGGATTGATCTCGGGGTAAGTAAAGGCGAATTTGTTGGGATTATGGGGCCCTCGGGTTCGGGGAAAACGACGCTGCTGAATGTTCTTTCTTCGATCGATCGGGTAAGTCAGGGCACAATTGAAATCGAAGGCCAGGAGTTTACCGGCATGAAGGAGAAAAGGCTGGCTGAGTTCCGCAAAGACTATCTCGGTTTTATTTTTCAGGAATATAATTTGCTGGATACCCTCACGGTGAAGGAAAATGTATTGCTGCCGCTCTCGATTACGAGTATTCCGAAGCATGAGGCACACCTGAAGTTCGAACAAATCGCCCGTGAGCTGGGCATATATGAGCTGAAAGACAAATATCCATCCGAAATCTCGGGTGGACAGAAACAGCGAACTTCAGCCGCCCGTGCGTTTGTGCATGATCCGAGCATTATTTTCGCTGACGAGCCGACGGGTGCACTCGATTCCAAATCGGCTTCGGACCTGCTTGGCAAAATGAGTGATATGAACAGGAAGCATCAGGCTACGATTATTATGGTTACACATGATCCGTTTGCCGCAAGTTATTGCAGCAGGGTGATTTTCATCCGGGACGGTCAGATCTACACCCAATTAAATAAAGGAGACGAGTCCCGACAAACTTTCTTCAACGATATTATCAAAACTCAGGGCGTGTTGGGTGGTGTGCAGCCATGAGCCTGAACTACATCATCTTTCGCAATCTGAGGAAAAACCTGAAAAATTATTATCTTTATGTCTTTGCCCTGATTTTTAGTGTGGCCCTGTATTTTTCCTTTGTGACCTTACAGTATGATCCCTCCATGGATGAGGTTGCTGAATCAACGAAAGGAGCGGCTGCGATCGGCGCATCCTCCGTGTTACTGATTGTTATTGTGGGCATTTTTCTGCTCTATGCCAATACGATCTTTATCAAGCGACGCAGTAAGGAGATCGGTTTGTTTCAGCTAATCGGACTGACGAAGGGGAGAATATTTGGCATCTTGAGTGCGGAAAATTGCATTCTCTACTTTGGTTCTATGGTAATCGGTATTCTAATTGGGTTTCTGGGTTCCAAGCTGATATTGATGATTTTGTTCAAAATTATTGGCGTTGATGTGATCACGAAGCTATACTTCTCACCGATGGCGCTAGTGCAAACGCTGATTGTCTTTGCTGTCATGTATCTGCTTATCATGTTGATGAATTACACGTTTATCCGAGCCCAGAGTATTCTATCACTCTTTCGGGTGTCTTCTACAACAGAGCAGCAGGTAAAGAAGTTATCTGTGGGGCAGATTCTGATGGGCATCTTGGGTATTGATCTGATCGTGTTCGGTTACATCCTGTCTGCACGGCTGTTCAGCGTCGAGAAATTGGATATGCAGCAGTTAATGTACACCATGATTTTGATTTTGTTCTCGGTTATTCTGGGGACATATCTGTTCTATAAAGGTTCCGTCAGTTTTCTCTTTAATCTGATTCGCAAAAGTAAAAAAGGCTATCTCTCCATTAATGAGGTATTGTCGTTATCCTCCATCATGTTTCGCATGAGGTCGAATGCCTTGCTGCTGACCATTATTACTACCGTATCTGCACTCGCCATAGGTTTGTTGTCGCTCAGTTACATTTCCTATTATTCGGCAGAGGCACAAGCCAAGGAAAGCCTGCCGGAAGATTTTTCATTTGCTCAGGCTGAGGTAAAGGATCGTTTTGTTGCTGAGCTGGATAACAAACAAATTCCGTATGAAGAAAAGCACAGACAACCTTTATATATTGAGATTGATGCATCGAAGGTCATGAATGACTCCCTGTCGGAAGATCGATTGTTCAGCAGTGTGTTAAGTGACAGCATGGTGGATAACATCGACCTGAAACCAGGCGAAGTTATTTTCATGGGATATGGCAATGTGATTCAGCAATTCTTTTCTATTAAGGATGAAGGTCCCATTGTTCTTCACGGGTTGAAGAAAACGATTGACCAGCAGCTAATCGGAACCACGAAACAGGGCGTGCTTCCCGTATACTATAACCAAGGCACGCCCGTGACGGTTGTGGATGAATCGATTTATGCAGAGCTTGCGCAGGATCTTGATCCAAAACTTCAAAAAGGGCAAGCGACCGATTATTACGGTGTGCAAATTACAGATTCGAGGCAAGACGAGAATGCATATGCTATTTTTGCAGATCTGCAATTGAAGGCCCCAAGCTTCTCCCAGATCGAGTTCAGAAATAATCAACGTACCAGTATGGGCCTGATTATGTTCATTGTTGGTTTCCTGGGACTCACCTTCTTGATTACATCCGGGTGTATCCTCTATTTCAAACAAATGAATGAGAGCGAAGAAGAGAAATCAAACTATACGATTCTGCGCAAACTCGGGTTTACGCAAAGCAATCTGTTACGCGGAATTCAGTTCAAGCAGTTGTTTAATTTCGGCATTCCCCTTGTTGTGGGACTGAGCCATAGTTATTTTGCCGTGAAATCAGGCTGGTTTTTCTTCGGTACAGAACTTGCCACACCGACTGTAATCGTCATGATAGTGTATACGTTGTTGTATTCCATCTTCGGCCTGTTGTCCATATGGTATTACAAACGAGTGATTAAGGAATCATTGTAGACCAGAGGAGGAGGAACAGAGGAATACATTAAAAAATTCCGAAGAAGGGCAACTGTATGATATACAGTCTGCCCTTTCTTTTTTTGTGAAAAAAAGGAGGATGGCGCAAGGGTGGAGAAATCACAACATATTGGAGTGAAGTAGAGGGAGGTTTTCCATGAACCTGGCTAACAAGATTACCCTGGCAAGAATGACATTGATTCCTTTATTTATGTTGTGCTTCATCCCGTTGCCATCATGGATACTGGAGTCGAGTGAACTTATTCGTTTTTTGGATCAGCATGGTCTGGTGATTGGCGTTATTATTTTTACACTGGCTGCGGGTACGGATAAGCTGGATGGGTATGTGGCCCGAAAATATAATCAGATCACCAATCTGGGGAAATTGCTTGATCCACTGGCAGACAAACTCTTGATTTCGGTTGCACTGATTATGATGGTTCAGGAGAATCTGATCGGTTCATGGATTGCTGTGATCATCATTGGACGTGAAATTGTCATTACAGCACTGCGTATGATTGCGAGTGAACAGGGAATTGCCTTGGCTGCTGATCGATATGGCAAAATCAAAATGGTGCTGCAGGTGGCAGCCATCATCGCTGTATTATTGAATAATTTTCCGTTCAGTTTGCTGACGGATGTGCGGGTTGATATGATTTTATTATGGCTGGCGGCAGGAGTTACGCTGTTCTCAGGATTGAACTATATCTTAGTAAATTATAGACTACTGAAATAAAGAACCCCTGCGAAACCTAACGGAAAGAAGGAAATAATCTCATGTTATCGATTCATAAGGCGGATTACCAACATAAATCAACTTTGCGTAATCTGATGGAGTTGTACAAATACGATTTTAGTGAGTATGACCCGGAAGATGTTAACGAAAACGGGTTATATGAGTATGTGTACCTGGACCATTATTGGACAGAAGCGGGCAGATATCCTTTTTTGTTTCGGGTAGAAGGACAATTGGCGGGATTCGCACTGATTCGTGAAATCGAGAGTGAACAGGGAACGAGTATATACGCTATGGCAGAGTTTTTTGTAATGAAAAAATACAGAAAGCTGGGAATGGGTGCGCAAGCTGCCATCCATGTGTTCAACCTTTTCCCTGGGACATGGAAAGTAGCGGAGATGGAGACGAATGAGCCTGCTCAGATTTTCTGGCGTAAGGTCATCGCACGCTATACCGATAATAAATACCAAGAGGTTAGAGAGCCTGACTGGGAAGGTCCTATTCAGATGTTTACCACGAAGTAATGACGAGAAGGAGGAGAAGAGGATGTCCCAAATAAACATCAATCCAAGTACTTCAGAGGATTCAGAGTATGTTCGCCAGCAACTTATCGCATTTAATGCTGCGCATGTGAGCGAGGAATTAAGGCATCGTTACGAAGAACTGAATTTCAATATCAAAAATGAGACCGGCGAGATAGTTGCAGGTGTGCTTAGTACACTTTGTTGGAACTGGCTGGAGGTTGATATTCTTTGGGTGGATGCAAATCAGCGGCAACAAGGTTATGGTTCCCAGTTGCTACGTGAGGTTGAACGTATTGCGCGCGAGAAATCCTGTGACTTCATCCAATTGAACACATTCTCATATCAAGCACCTGAATTTTACAAGAAGCATGGCTACCAATTGATCACAACGATCGAGAATGCACCGACCGGACACAGTCATTGTTATTTTAAGAAGGACCTAACGTAAGACAGCGTATGTGAAATAGGGCAAAATCAGGAGGATTATTATGGTTACCATTAAAGCAATCGAACTTGAGGATCTACCGGCGCTAAGTCAGTTATACAACGAATTGATGGGTACACCGACTAATGAACAACAGATGCAGAAGATGTTTCACTATATCCAGCAAAATGGACACTACCATGTACTCGGTGCATTTTACAACGGCGAACTGGCCGGATCAGTTATGGGTATTGAATGTATGGATCTGGCAGGGCAGTGCAATCCCTTCATGGTTGTGGAGAATGTGATTGTATCCGATCAGGTACGCAGACAGGGAATTGGTCAGAAGCTTATGCTTCAGATTGAGCACATTGCGAGAGATCTTGGATGTGAATACATGATTCTGGTGTCTGGTGATCAGCGTAAAGAGGCTCATATTTTTTATGAAAAGCTGGGCTTTAAAGATGAGAAAGTTCAGGGTTATCGGAAGCATTTTAATTAATCAATATATCACGGAAAATGTCTAATAGGTAGAAGGACTACTTAAGGAGCAGGGCGAATAAGGCATAGTCTCGAAATAAATGAACTGATATGAGGGAGGCACTCTCGTGTTCAAAAAATGGGCTAATGTTTTGATGATTCTGAGTTTGGTATTCGCTGTATGTTCCCCAACATCCTATGCCGCTGCCAAGACGGTTAAAGTGACCGTGACGCTTGTCAGTGCAGAACTGGTGGAGAACAATTCCGTTGGTAATGAATGGGCCATAGGGGCAAGTGTGAACGGCAAGAGCCTGGAGGAGGGTTCGTCGGTCACGTTGAATCTGAAACCTACAGATACGCTGAAATTACAAGCGAATGCCGAAGAGCAGGACAAAATCCCTGATCTGGGGAGCAAAAGTATGAACGTTAAGGTTTCCTCCATTACCAAATCAATTAACAAGACCCTATCCGTAGTTGTGACGGAGAACAGAGGGCGTTATTCGGGTAACACAGCGACGTGGGAGTTCAAGTTTAAGATCAGTAAGAAATAAAATAGGGACTGATCATGTAAAAGAGAGCCTAGCTCTCTTTTTTTACTTTATACGGATATCTTTGAGCTGAAGGAATGTATAGTTTCGGGAAGGGTCCCTCTTTGGTAAAATAAAGAAAGTTGTGGGCAGGGACTTATATGTTTCAATGTACATATTTAATTGTAAGTTTTAATGAAGACAAAAGGAGGTTAACCAGATCATGCGTATCGTAGATAACATTAAAGTCTGGGGGGAGCCGCTGGAGAATGCGGTAAGTCAGGCGGTGACTTGCTCGCAGTATGGAGATGTACTGGGCGTGGCTCTAATGGCAGACCATCACAAAGGATATTCACAGCCCATCGGGGGCGTAGTTGCCTACCGGAACATGATCAGTCCGTCAGGGGTTGGATATGATATTGCCTGCGGTAACAAGGCAGTGCGCACCAACCTGATGTGGGATGATATACGGGATCAGATTGCTGTGATTATGGATGATATTAATGCGACCATATCCTTTGGTGTAGGACGCAACAATCCCAACCCTGTGGAGCATGAGCTGTTCGACGATGCCAGCTGGAAGCTGTTTGATTCCATTGAGCCTGGACTACAACACAAGTTGAAGACACTCGCGCGCAACCAGCTCGGGACTGTGGGCAGTGGTAATCATTTTGTTGATATTTTTGTGGAAGAGGCGACGGGTAAAGTATGGATTGCAAACCATTTTGGCAGTCGTGGCTTTGGGCATAAGGTCGCCAGTGGTTTTCTGAATCTGGCTGCCGGACGTGCGTTTAGTGGCAAAGCGCCGGGAGAATCGATGGACCAACCACCAACACTGTTTGACCTCAAGAGTGAAATGGGTGATATGTATTGGGACGGGATGACATTGGCAGGCCGTTATGCTTATGCAGGGCGCGATTATGTGATTGAGCAGGTTCTGGGCATCCTCGGAGCGAGCGCAGAATATTCGGTTCATAACCATCATAACTTTGCCTGGAAAGAACAGCATATGGGCGAAGACGTGGTGGTGGTCCGCAAAGGAGCAACGCCGCTGGCACCGGGCCAGCTCGGTTTTGTGGGCGGAAGCATGGGAGATATCTCGGTGATCGTGGAAGGAATCCACAGCGAAGAGAATACCGAGTCTTTCCGCAGCACCGTGCATGGTGCAGGGCGCACTATGAGCCGAACCCAGGCGGCTGGCAAAATGAATTATAAGCTGCGTACACGCATGGGTGGGGAGATCAGCGAGGAACAGATGCAAGCGGCGATTCGTGCCTATGGTGTGGAGCTTCGGGGTGCAGGAACGGATGAAAGTCCATTTGTGTACAAGAAGCTGCAGGACGTGCTGAATGCGCATGCGCATACCTTGAAAATCAACCATATCATGCGTCCCGTAGGTGTCGCGATGGCCGGGGGCAATGAATTCGACCCGTATAAGGACTAATTGAAAAGTAGAAGGTGAACCTCATGAGAAATTGTGCGATATACAGCTCGCAGTTTGACCTGGATCAGCTGTTTGAAATGATTCAATCCATATACCCTCAGGATACAATTGAGCGTAAGGAAGACAAAACCCATATTCAAGTTACACGTAAGAAGTTATTTAGTAAGAAGACAAAGGGCTTCAATATCATGACGAGCCAGACCCACCCTGAAGAATTTACTGCAATGATTCAGGGGATGCTGGGATTTCTAAGTCAGATTGAGGGAAAGAATGCTACGCTACAGGAAAAGGTACTTATTAAATGCTCTACACTGAATATGGTTGTTGGGATCGAGACAGAAGAAGACATTTCCGAAGAATTCTTTAATGAATTATTGCATCTGGCCGATGCCCTGGATGCAGTCATCTTCTGGGGAGGTGGCTCCTTGCTGAATGCGCAAGGTCAGCTGCTGTTGGATGTCAACGGAGAATCCGAAGTAGAGGATTACAAAGTGACAGCGCACACCAGTTTTCTGGATGATGCCAGACCCCCGTCGGAATCTGCAACGCAGCGTAAAGAGCGCTCCGAGCAGCTTCTAACGGAGCAAGGAATCCCATTCAATGTTCATTTACCTGCAAGAGCGGGGGATGAGCATACAACGATCCGCAGTGTAGAACAAGTCGCAGATCGCGCGGTAGCCCTCTGTATTGCAGCTCTCAAGGGTGAATGCCTGGGGGCGGGGGAGAGCGCAGAAGATACAGCAGCGCTGGTCCAGGAAGTGATCGACAAGTATGATGCAGCTTCATTCTTTTCACCTGTGGAGAGAAGATTTGTGGAGCAGCATGGGGCAGAGCATCAGGAGGTTATCTCCTTTTCATGGGGATATGAGGCTTATCATGTGATGTTATGGGCGCTTGGCTACGTCAAGGAACTTGGAGCTCCGGTAAATCTTTGTAACGTAGGACAAGATGTAGGGTATTTGCAGCAATGTGACGATGTTGAAGCCTTTGTAGCCGGGGCACAGCTTCGCTCTAAAAGTGAGATTTTGGATGCAGCGGATCTAATCTACCGGTACAACTGGGTGTGTGTAGACAGTCGTGTGAAGGAGCAAACACCTCCCGGGGGTCTGAATGGCGGAGTGGCCTACGAACGTCACCGTGCGCTCAATTGGCTGATCTGTTATCTGGATCAAGATTGGGATGATGTCCGGACAGATACGTAGAATGGACTTTTAACATCAACTATTTTTTATTTGACATTCAAATTCAAATACCCCCAAGCCAGCCGAACACTGGATATGGGGGTGTTTTGCTGTCTATGGTTACCTTGCCGTTTTATCCGCTATGTCTTCCGTACTGTTCCCGAATCATCACATCAGCAAGAATCAGCTTTTTCTCCACACTGCTCTCCGGGTTGACAATTCGCCATAACATCTGGTCAACCGCACGCGCACCAAGCAATTCCTTGTTCACATTAACTGTGGCGAGTACAGGGATATTATCATACACATTATCGAAACCGGTGACTACGCACTGGTCGGGTACACTAATCCCAATACTTTCCAGAGCCTCGATGGTGTATAGCGCATAGAAGTCATTGGCACAGACAAAAACCTCAGGCAAATTCCCCTCATGAATGACCGAAGTGAACGTCTTGCGAAAATCATCCACATCCGGGCTGCTTAGTTCGGGGATCTGATTCATTTCCAATCCATGCCCCATTAATACCGAAGTATAGGCGACCCATCGTTCATAGAAGCTGTGCGCATCACTGGTATTTCCAACAAACTGAAACCGTTTGAATCCCTTGCGCAGCAAATAGAGCATAATGTCACGCATGGAAGCAAAGTTGTCTGTGAAAATACTGTCACTGTGAAAGACGGGGTCCAGATGATCCACCATGACGACGGGAATGCCCAGACGCTTAATTTCAAGCAGAATGGGTGTGGAGATAGAACCAACCGTAATAATGCCCCGAATGGCATCCGGATTCAGCAACGTGAACAGTTGATCCGCAGAAGGCTCTGTCAGAGTAAGAATATTGATGCCTTTCTGGTTCAGTCTGGAGGATATCCCGTTAAAGACAGGCCCCCAATATACGGATTCCTGATTCTGATAACGAACATTAGGAAACAAAATCAAAATGGTGCCACTCCACCGCGTGTTCTGCGGGTCCTGAAGTTCATTGCTGCTATACATATCACCAGACAACATGCTGTTATCTTTGAAATATCCAAGTTTGCCAGCGGCCTTAAGAATAACGTCCCGTGTCTGCTCACTAACACCTGATTTTCCGGACAGTGCTCGTGAGACCGCAAATTTCGACAGACCTGTAAAATGTGCAATTTCCTGAATTGTTACCTTCGTCTTCATCATACCATCCTTACACTCGTAGTTCTGCCGTATTCCTTACATCGTGCAATAAAGCTGTTTCTAGTATATCATGATGTATTTCTCTTAATCTAATAACGGCTGTAGAAGTGAAAATGTTAGTGTTCCATACATGTACCGACGAAAATAGACCTTGGCGAATGGACGTGTTGCAGGAGAAAAAGGCGAATTTTTGAATGGGTTATTATCTTTTTGTTATTTTATAAAATAACAAAATAATCAAAAATGATTTTCGTTTTGGATATGGAAGTACTCAGAATGGTATTCGGATAATATGCTATATCATAAGGTATTAAAGCGATATAACAGCATTTTATCAGAATAATTAGAAAATGTTAACAATAAAAATGTTGACGCTTACATTATGCTATGTTAAATTTTGTTTGTCAAAACCAAACGATAAAATAACAAATGGTGGTGGTCGTCGAATTTCATTAGGGTAAATGAAAGTCAGGGAGTTATGCCGGACCATGATTTGTATACACATTCGGGGAGGTTGTTAAAATCGTGACTAGAAAATGGAACGTTTTGCCGCTCATGTTATTGGTCGTAATGCTTTTTGTATCCGCTTGCAGTGGTGGGGGGACGGCTCAGCCGGCTGATGATGCACCAGCGAATTCGGGCAATAGCACTGGAACCGTCGAGACAGACAAAGAAGGCGGAACAGAAGAAGTGGCCGTAGATGTACCTGATTTGGGTGGACGTGTCATCAAGGTTGCGGCCTGGTGGGATCTAAAGCCAGCGGGGGAGACCGCATCGGATAAGGCTAGACTGGATAAAATCGCTGAAGTCGAGAAGAAATACAACGTGAAAATTGAGTTTGTAAACGTGCCATTCGAAGAATACATGAACAAATTTACCACGACAGCGCTGGCTGGCGAACCGTTCGCAGACATCGTTCAGATGGAGTACAAATCCGCATTACCCGCCATCCTCAAAGGGCAACTGCTTCCGATCTCCGAATTCACCACAGCTGAGAATAACATCAACCAAGAGGCAAACCTGATCACGAAATTCCCTGCCATCGCAGGCAACTACTACGCATTTGAATCTCCAACCAGCATCGGTCTGGGACTTCACTATAACCGTGACTTATTCAAGAAGTTGTCGCTGCCTGATCCTCAGGAGCTATACAACAAAGGCGAATGGAATTGGGATAAATTCATGGAACTAGCGAAACAGGCGACCAAAGATACGGATAACGACGGAAAAATTGACGTATACGGGTTCTCTGGCTGGGCCATCGACGTACTTCGTCACTTTACTGCAGCCAATGGCGGCACGATCGTAGACGACGAACATTCAAAAGAAGGATTATCCGATCCGAAAACGATTGAAGCTGCCGAATTCGTCAAACGCCTGTATAACGTCGAGAATGTTGTGAAAGTCAAAACAGGCGACAAAACGAACTGGGAGGAAAGCAACACATTCAAGGATGGAGATGTGGCTTTGTTCACTGCTGCGGAATGGCAGTTGGGCGATATCACCTTTGCTGCTGGAGTCGTACCAATTCCGAACGGTCCTCAGGGCAACAAGGATGTAACATACGCCAACAACGCTGCCTCAGCAAAATTCATTCCCAAAGGTGTGGAAGATCCTAAAATGGTATACCAAATCTATGAAGAAACCTTCGACATTCCGCAGATTGAAGAGTACCCAGGTCAGGATTACCTGGAAAGCCGTTATACCGACGAGAAGGACATCGCCATGATTCGCGAGCATATCGCGGGAACGGGCCGCATCCTGCTGGATGACGCTTACGCGGGTTATCCAATCGGTGACTATGTAAACGACATTATCAAAAACAATGCTTCCGTTACAGCAACAGCCGAGAAGTATAAAGCGCAGGCACAAGCGGCAGTTGATAAACTTGGCAAACAGTAATACCAGCATGATTCAGACAGGGGTACCTCGTGTCCGGGCTCACGCACGGGTACCTCTTTTCCTGTATTACCAATTAGGCATTGCTGGCATCAGCCTTGATGAGGAGGGCTCGTAGGATGGCTGGAATTCTACAACGAAAGAAATGGATCCTGCCTATAGTCATTGCAGCAGCGGCAGCCTGCGTCATACTTTTGCTTACTTCCGGTGCAGGTGTAAAGAGTGCAGTTGTGCCTTCTGGCAGTTTGCCTGCCATTGAGGTGGATGCCATCTTGCAGCAGACGAGGCAGAAGAACGGATATGAACAATATCTATCCCAAGCAGGCGAGGCCTCACGACCGAATGTGGATATGACCATAGAAGCAGGAGACTACATACGGGCAGAGGGTGAAGAGGTACGCAAGCTGAATAATTATGAGGGCAGGCCGGGTGTATCGCTTCATACTGGGGAGACAGGCGAGATTGACTGGGTAGTTGAAGTACCGGAAACCGGGCTGTACAACCTCTCTGCTGTCTATTTTCCCGTAGAAGGCAAGAGTTCGGCTATTGAGCGTGCATTGTACATTGACGGTGAACTTCCGTTTGCGGAAGCCGCCTATTTGCAGTTTGACCGGGTATGGGGCAATGAGAAACAAGCTGTTGAACAGGATAATCAGGGCAATGATCTTCGTCCAAAACAAGTGGAGAAGCCCCGCTGGATGGAGGAAACATTTCAGGACTCGGACGGGTATGAACAGGCTCCATTCAAATTCTATCTGGAAAAGGGGAAGCACACGTTAACGCTGAAATCCTCTCGCGAACCCGTGGTAATTCGATCCATACGACTATTCAACGAGAAGCCAGCCGTTGCTTATGCGGAAACCGCGGGGGCCAAGCAGATGGATTCTTCCGGTCAGCCTAAGGATGTGTTCATCCGAATTGAAGGGGAAGCGGCTGTTGCCAAATCTTCTCCTACGTTATATCCAACCAGTGAAAGATCAAGTTCAGCCGTATCTCCGTACAGCGCTTCCCAGGTGCGTATTAATACGATTGGTGGCTTTAACTGGCGTCTGCCAGGACAGTGGATCGAATGGGAAGTGGACGTGCCGGAGAGTGGACTTTATCATATCGGTTTTACCGCTCAGCAAAATTTTGTCAAAGGCATCTATTCCACACGCAAGCTGACCATCGATGGCGAGATTCCATTTGCGGAGATGACAAAGGCGCCATTCCGTTACCAAAGCGACTATCGCATTGATGTGCTGGGCGGTGAGGATGCTTACAAGTTCCAGTTGGATAAAGGCAAACATGTCATTCGGCTGGAGAACAGCCTGGGCGACTTCGCACCACTTATTCGCAATGTGGAGGACAGCCTGTACAACCTGAACTCCATGTACCGGAGAATCCTAATGATTACAGGCACCAAGCCGGATGAATTCCGGGATTATCGGGTGGAGAAGCAGATCCCAAATCTGCTGGAGGTGTTTAGCGGAGAAAGCAAACGTCTGAAGGAAGTTGCAAGGCAACTTCGTCTTCTGTCAGGCCAGTCCAGCGATCAGGAAGCGTTGATCAAAACGATGGCCCAACAGCTGGATGAGATGATCGATAAGCCGGATAGCATTCCAAGAAGACTTGCCGCTTACAAAACGAACACAGGCGGACTGGGGACATGGGTGCAGCAGGCTCGCGAGCAACCGCTTGAGATTGATGCTCTCTATGTAGCTTCATTAGACAGCAGCATTCCCGGAACGGGTACGGGTCCACTGGCGAAGCTTGGTCATGAAGCGAAGACATTCTATCACTCGTTCTTCATTGATTATAACCAGATCGGGAACGTAGCCACATCAGAGGATCAGCGCACGGTGACGGTCTGGATCGGCAGTGGCCGTGATCAGGCGAACACGATGAAAGCGATGATTGATGAGACATTCACACCGGAGAGCGGCATCAACGTCAATTTGAAGCTGGTCAACATGGGTACGCTGTTGCCAGCCACCTTGTCGGGTGAAGGACCTGATGTAGCGATGCAGATCGGCAATGATCTGCCGGTGAACTTTGCGATGCGGAACTCGGCGGTGGATCTCACCCAGTTCAGTGACTATACCACGGTAGAACAGGAGTTTAGAGACAGTGCCATCGTACCGTACGCCTATGATTCAGGCGTGTACGCCCTGCCGGAGACACAGACCTTTAATATGTTGTTTTATCGAAAAGATGTGCTTGCAGAGCTGGGGCTTGAAGTTCCTCAAACGTGGGATGATGTCGAGAGCCTGCTGGCGATTCTGAGTAAAAATCATATGGAATTTGGCATGCCGGTGGTGGCCCAAGCCAACATTCAGGGGGTCAATATCCCGCCTAACTCGCAGTATGCCACAATGCTGCTGCAGAACGGAGGCTCCTTCTATCGGAATGACGGCAAGGAATCGGATCTGGACTCGCGCATCGGTATTGAGACCTTTAAGAAGTGGACAGAGTTTTATACCGATTACAAGCTGGAGCGGGAGTATGACTTTGCCAACCGTTTCCGGACTGGACAGATGCCGATTGGTCTGACGGATTACACGATGTATAACCAGTTGTCTGTATTTGCACCGGAGATCCGTGGATTATGGGGATTTGTTCCGGTTCCGGGGACTGTGCAGCCGGATGGAACATTGAATCGGGACGTTCCGGGTGGCGGCAGCGCGGTCATGATGCTGGAAAGCGCCAAGGACCAAGAGGCCGCGTGGGAGTTCATGAAATGGTGGACCAGTACACCGGTTCAGGCTGAGTTTGGCCGCGAGATGGAAGGGCTGATGGGTGCGGCTGCGCGTTATCCGACAGCCAACATCAAGGCACTCGATTCACTTCCATGGCCTGCTGAGGATTATGCGAATCTGAAAGCACAATTCGAGACGGTAAAGGGCATTCCCGAGGTGCCTGGCGGTTATTTTACCGGACGCCATCTGTTCAATGCATTTTACAAGACGGTTGTTGGCCAAGTGGAAGCCAGGGAATCCATCATGGATTACACCCAGTATATTCAGGACGAGATTCGAGTCAAGCGTAATGAATTTGGTCTTCCGTAAGCAGAGGGAGGGTTAACAGTGTCACAAATATCACTCCGAGACGGACAAAACAGTCCTCCTGAGAAAACACCAGGCATGGGCATGAAATCATGGTGGTCCTGGAAGCTCAAGGAAATGAAGGCCAGCAAACATTCCTATGTACTGCTAGCTCCTTATATGATCCTATTCATCATGTTCACTGTGATTCCGGTGGTCATCTCCATCATACTCAGCTTCACTTATTTCAACATGTTGGAGTTTCCGCGTTTTATTGGCTGGCAGAACTATACCCGGCTGTTTCTGGAGGATGACGTATTTCTGATTGCTATCAAAAATACGTTGCTGTTTGCCATTATTACCGGACCCATCAGCTATATTGCCTGTTTCGTATTTGCGTGGATCATTAATGAATTAACACCCAAATGGAGAGCGTTCATGACGCTGATTTTCTATGCGCCATCCATATCGGGGAACGTCTATTTTATCTGGCTGATGATTTTCTCGGGGGATCGCTACGGTATAGCCAATGGACTGCTGATCAAATGGGGATTTCTGCTGGAGCCAATCCAGTGGTTGAAAACGGAAGCCTATATTATGCCAATCCTCATTCTGGTGCAATTGTGGCTCAGTCTTGGCACAGGCTTTCTGGCGTTTATCGCCGGTTTGCAGACCGTAGACCGGACGTTATATGAAGCAGGTGCGGTAGATGGAATCAAAAATCGCTGGCAGGAGCTCTGGTATATTACCCTGCCTTCGATGCGCCCGCAATTGATGTTCGGTGCGGTCATTCAACTTACGACCTCATTCGCGGTGGCGGATGTGTCCATTGCGCTGGCGGGGTTCCCAAGTGTGAACTATGCGGCGGAGACGGTGGTGACCCATTTGATCGACTTTGGTACAACGCGGTTTGAGATGGGATACGCCTCGGCGATTGCAACCGTGCTGTTCATGATTATGGTGGGCACCAACCTGCTGGTACAGAAACTGCTTCGAAGGGTGGGAGAATAGCTATGGCTGCAATTGCGACAGGCAAAAAGCGGGTCAACCGCTCTTTATCAGGAAGCATCTCCCTGTTTGCCCTTCTGCTCGTATTTGGTGCTTTCATGGTGCTGCCGCTGATCTATGCGATCAATAATGCGTTCAAACCGCTGGATGAGATTTTTACTTTTCCACCCACACTATTTGTCAAAAATCCAACGTTCAGCAACTTTACGGATCTGCTGAATCTGCTGAGTGACTCGTGGGTTCCGTTCTCACGATATATATTCAACACGGTATTTATTACGGGCATTGGCATCGTGGGCCATGTACTGCTCGCTTCGGCAGCGGCGTACCCACTCGCCAAGCACAAATTTCCGGGCAAAGTGTTCATGTTCCAGGTTGTTGTGCTTTCCCTGATGTTCACACCTGCCGTGACGGCCATTCCCAACTATATGATCATGTCATGGCTGGGTTGGATTGATACGTATTGGGCCGTCATTATTCCGGCATTTGCCTATTCATTGGGTCTGTATCTGATGAAGCAGTTCATGGAGCAGATCCCGGATGCGTTGCTGGAAGCAGCCAAAATTGACGGTGCCAGTGAATACCGGATTTTCTGGTCCATTGTCATGCCCAATGTAAAGCCAGCTTGGCTCACCTTGATCATTCTGCTGTTCCAGATGCTGTGGGGCAGTGATGGCAATGGATACATCTACAGTGAACAGCTCAAGACCTTGCACTATGCGGCGGGTCAGATCATTCAGGGCGGGATATCCCGGGCCGGGGCAGGTGCTGCGGTAGCACTTATTTTGATGAGTGTGCCCATTACGCTGTTCATTTTCTCGCAGAGCCGCATCATTGAGACGATGGCGAGTTCGGGCATGAAGGAATAAGGGGGAACGATATGGCACGCACAGTGAAAAGATGGCTTGTTCTCCTGGCGGCAGTATCGCTGCTGCTGGTGAATGCCGTGCCTGCGGCGGCCTCCCCGGCGCCGTATGAGAGTTATAACTACAACTACTGGAAAGAGGCCGTTCCTTCACCGGATGCCTATCTGCCCAAGCAAACCATCTCGGGCAGTGACCTGGGCATTGGCGAATTCAAAGACCCCGGTGATGTAAACGTTTCTCCCTCCGGGCAGATTTATATTTTGGACAGTGGCAACAGCCGAATTGTTGTCCTGGACGCGGATTATAAGCTGCTGCGGGTGATCGAAGGATTTATGATGGACGGCAGCAAGGAGAGTTTTAATACGCCAGGTGGATTATTCGTGGATGAAGAGGATCGAGTATACATCGCTGATACGGGGAACAGCCGTGTAGTTGTCCTGGATGCGGAAGGTCAGCTGGTCCATACGATTACGAAGCCGGAGTCCGATATCCTCGCGACCAATTTTCAGTTCCAACCGCTGAAATTGACTGTGGACCGGGTAGGCCGCGTGTATGTGGTGGCTCAGGGTGTTTACGAAGGAATTATGCAGTTTGACGAGCGCGGCCAGTTCATTGGATACGTTGGTACGAACAAGGTGGAACGCGACTACGGCGAATACATTTGGCGGATGCTCTCAACCAAAGCCCAGCGGGCGCAGATGGTTTTGTTTGTACCGACCGAGTTTTCCAATGTCGATATCGACTCCAAAGGGTTCGTATATGCGACCAATATCGACCCGGGTTCCAGCGAACCGATTAAACGTCTCAATCCATCCGGCGAGGATGTGCTGAAGAGATTTGGTTATTTTGAAGTCAAAGGAGATATCAGATTCCGCAATAACCCGGGTCCGTCCAAACTGATTGATGTGAAGGTACTGGGCAACGGTATGTACAGTGTGCTGGATGCGACGCAGAACCGGGTGTTTACTTACGATGATGAAGGTCATCTGCTCTACGTATATGGAGGCAAAGGAAATCAGGTGGGAACGCTCAAAACACCAGTCGCCATGGAACAATCCGGGGATCATCAATTGGTACTGGATCGGGGGAAAAGCAATCTGGTTATCTATGAGCCAACACGGTTTGGAGCCAGCGTGAATGAGGCGGTTGCCCTTCATTATCAGGGTGAGGATACGGAGGCTGTTCATATTTGGAAAGAAGTGCTGAAGTTGAACGCCAACTATGATATCGCCTATATCGGTATCGGAAAATCCTTGCTGATGGAGAAGAAAAACGAGGAAGCTCTGGGTTATTTCGAACTGGGTATGGATCGCAAAAGTTATTCTGTCGCGTTCAAAAGATATCGGCGAGAGATGATGAAGGAACATTTCGGCACCTTTCTGACGCTTGCCATCGCACTGATTTTCATTCTGATCCTGGTCCGAGTGGCGGTTAAATGGAGACGGAGGAGGCAGATTGACCGTGAAGCAGGATTACATTAAGTTTCCGCTGCATCTCATTTTTCACCCCATTGATGCATTCTGGGATATCAAGTCGGATCAGCGGGGCAGGTTGACCGTTGCTTTTGGAGCACTGGCGCTTACCATTATCATGATGATTTTGCAAAAACAATACGCGGGGTTTCTTGTGAATTACATCGATCCTCGCACAATCAACAGCATAGGGGAGATCGCAACGGTTGCAGTACCGTTCTTTCTTTGGTGCATAGCCAACTGGGCGGTAACCACCCTAATGGAAGGTGAAGGAAAGTTCAGGGAGATTTTTCTGGCAACAGGATACTCGCTTATTCCGATTATTTTGATCTATGTCCCGATGATTATCATTAGCCGGTTTATGGTACAGGAAGAGACGGCTTTTTATTATTTATTTAATAGCATCGCGTTCTTCTGGTTCGTGCTGCTGCTCTTCATTGGCACGATGACGGTACACCAGTACACCGTGATCAAAACGATCCTGACGATGCTGCTGACGTTAATTGTCATGGGCATAATCGTGTTCCTCGGAGCATTGGTGTTCAGCATGTTGCAGCAGTTATATGAATTCGGTTACAACATCTACCGCGAGTTGATTTTTCGGACCTAAAGGAGGCGGCATCCGTGAACAAAAGGCAACGAATATATACGGTGCTGGCCAGTGGTGCTGCTGTGATCCTGCTTACAGCCGGACTGCTGTATATCAATAACAGGGGAGTTCCAGCCGTGGAGGCAACGACTTATCTTGAAGCAACAACAGAGGCTATGCCAACCGAGACGGAATCATTGCAATTCCTTACCGATTCCTCGCAGGGGGTGCTGGGTATGCAACTGGTCGCCGAGGATCAGGGCCTGGCGCTTTATTACAACGAGGAGACGACGGAAATTGCCGTTCGTGATGGAGCGAGTGGACAGATCTGGTACAGCAATCCGAACGAACGTAATCAGGATGGCCTGGCTTCCGCTTATGAAAAGGAAGTGTTGTCCTCCCAGCTGAACGTGTCATTTCGGAATGCGATCGGTACACTGGAGAACTTTCCGAACTTTAGCTCCAGCATCAGCAACAAACAGTTTGCAGCTGCCAATGTGGATCAGGGCATTCGTGTTACATACACGCTTGGGGATACCTCGCTAGGCATTGATGCTCTGCCCAAACTGATAAGCAAACAGCGTCTGGAGGAGAAGGTACTTTCGAAACTGGATGCCACAGTCGCAAGATATACATCTGCCCGCTACTATCCAACCAAGAACAATCCGGATGTGCTAGAACGGTTGGATGGACAGATATCAAAGCAGCTTGTACTGAACAAGATGCTGGATGCCTTTGAGACGGCGGGTTACACCGCTGAAGATCTTGCTTTTGACAATGAGGAGAATGGAGTCGAAGGCGGGGGCACATCGGATAAACCAAGCTTCGTCATTCCGGTGGAATATCGGCTGGATCAAGGTTCGCTGGTTGTAACCGTGCCGCTAAGTCAGGTGAAAGAGAGCGGTCAATACCGTATTCGTAATATCGATCTGCTCGCTTATTTTGGTGCCGCCGATACGAAAGGTGAAGGTTATATGTTTGTACCTGACGGATCAGGTAGTCTGATCCATCTGAATAACGGAAAGGTCAAAGAGGAGCAGTACGTACAACGTGTGTATGGTGCAGATCCGAATGACAATTCACTCAGTCGCCCGCAGGTTAGTGAATCTGTCCATATGCCTGTCTTTGGTTTGAAGAACGGTGAACATGCCTGGTTTGCCGTGATTGAAAAAGGGGATGGCATGGCCAGTATCTCTGCGGACATTGGAGGCAGGCAAAATAGCTATAACCACGTCTACGGCACGTTCTCCCTGCGGGGTGAGGATGAGTTGGAGATGTATACCTCGCAAAAGATGCAGGAGATTCAGCTGCTAAGCGAGGAACCATTCCGCGGGGATATTCAGGTGCGATACCATTTCCTTAATGGTAAGGATGCCAGCTATTCCGGGATGGCCCGTTTGTATCAGCAGCAATTGGTTGGGCAGAACGTACTGAAACCGCTGGAGGACGATTCAGCCTTGCCTTTTTACGTGGATGTGTTAGGTGCAGTGGACAAAAAAGCTTCATTCCTGGGTGTACCTTATCGGACCACATTGGCTATGACGACATATGAACAAGCGGCTGAAATGGCTGCGAAGCTGCAGCAGGAAGGTGTGAACCGCGTGCAGATGCGGTATCAGGGATGGTTTGGCGGAGGTTTCAGCCACCATACACCGACACAGGTCAAGCTGGACAGTGAAGTGGGCAGTCGTTCCGAGTTGCATGATCTGTCTGAACAACTGAAGCAGTCCGGTGGAGCGTTATTCCCTGATGTGGCGTTCCAGCGTATTTACCACGACGATTGGAACTTTGCCCCATCCTCCGATGCAGCGCGATTTGTCACCAAGGAGACGGCTGAACTGTATCCATACAGTCCTGCCCTCAACCGGATGGATCAGAGCAAAGACAGTTATTATCTGTTGTCGGCCGCCAAGCTGCCGTATGTGGTGAGCGAGTTTGCCGGGAAAATCAACAAATTGGAACTCAGCGCATTATCGCTGCGTGATCTCGGGCAGGTATTGAGCTCGGATTATCGGGATAGTCGTGTCATCCACCGGGAGACCGCGAAGAACATCGTGAAGGAGCAGCTGGGCAAGCTGCAGCAGGAATATCCAAACATGATGTTATCATCCGCTAATGCGTATGCGTGGGGATATACGCAGCATATTGTTAATGCTCCCTCAGGCTCCAGCCGGTTCAACATTACCGATGAGGAAGTTCCTTTTTATGAGATGGTCATTCATGGATATATGGACTACGCTGCTTCCGCAATGAATACGTCAGGGGATCAGGATCTGCGCAAACAGCTGCTCCGCAGTTTCAATGGACGTATGAACCATCGTCCAAGCTGAAGCTGACCAGTTATGATTCGGCTTATGCCACTGACTTTGCTTATTGGGTAGATGACGCAGCAGCCTTATACAAGGAAGCGAATGAGGTATTAGGTCATTTGCGGAACCAGCCAATAACCGAGCATGAACGAGTTCAGGATGGCGTGGTGCGTATCACATACAGTGGCGATGCAACGATTTTGGTGAATTACACGGCTGATCCGGTAACGATTGATGGAATTACCGTTGGCGGGGCGGACTATGCAGTGGAAGGAGTGAACCGATGAGAACCCTTCGTTTATCCTTGAAATCACGGAGAGCGCTGCTTGGCCTTGCGTTTATTTCGCCCTGGCTGATTGGTTTCATCTTCTTGTTCGCTACGCCGCTGCTGCAATCGATCCGGTTCAGTTTGAGCAATCTGTCGGTTGCCCCAGGAGGATATGTACTGGATTTTATCGGTTTGAAAAATTTCAAAGATGCCATCCTGGTCGATGCAACATTTAACCGGATCTTGGTGGATTCGGTCGGAGCGATGCTGCTGAATGTGCCGATGATTCTATTCTTCAGTTTATTTACGGCGACACTGCTTAACCAGAAATTCAAGGGCAGAACGATGGCACGTGCGATCTTCTTCCTGCCGGTCATTCTGGCCTCCAGTGCTGTGGCGGCGGCCGAGTCCGCAGGTCTGATCAATCTGATGGGAGACATCAGTGCAGTGGATACGTCGGCGGAGGGGGGAGCTTCGTTCAACGTCGTTTCAATCGTGCGAATGCTGAATGATGTGGGGCTGCCAATGGCATATGTCGATTACATCGTTGAAGCCATCATGCGCATTTACGATATTGTCAGCAGCTCTGGCGTACAGATTCTGATCTTCCTCGCTGCGCTGCAATCGGTACCCGGCTCGATGTATGAAGTGGCCAAAATTGAAGGTGCAACGGCCTATGAATCCTTCTGGAAAATTACGTTTCCGATGGTGAGTCCATTGATCCTGACGAATGTCATCTATACGATTATTGATTCCTTTGCAGGCAGCCCGGTGACGGAGGCCATCTACCAGACGGCATTTAAAACCCAGAACTTCGGCCTGAGCTCAGCCATGTCCTGGCTGTATACGCTGGTCATCGGTCTGGTATTGGTTGTTGTGGGATGGGTACTGTCACGACGGGTTCATTACAACTGAAAGCTAACGAACGTTGAAGGAGGCATGAGACTATGGCTGTGTCGGGAACGGATCGCATGGTGGTGGTTCCGAAAGAGAACTACCGCATGCAGAGGGTACGAAACAAGACATCGGACCTCCTGTATTCCATCTTCAGATATGCATTGATTATTGGTATTTCATTTATTATTTTGTATCCATTGTTTCTTAAAATCTCGGTTGCGTTCAAAGATAAACAGGATATCTATAATCCGACCATCTATATGATTCCCCAGCATTTTACGCTGGATAATATCAAGCTTGCGGCGCAGGTGATGGATTATTTACCTTTGCTGGCGAATACGTTGTTGTTCGTCACGATTACAACGCTGCTCACAGCGATATCCTGTGCGTTAGCCGGGTACGGCTTCGCCCGCTTTTCTTTTCCCGGCAGCAATGTGCTGTTTGTATTAGTCATCCTCACTATTTTAGTACCGACAAGCACCCTGATGGTGCCGATGTATCTGCATTTCCGCAACTTTGATTTTCTCGGCATGATTCGGCTGTTCACGGGGCGAGAAGGGATCAACCTGCTGAATACATACTGGCCGTCGATGATTACTGCGGCTACGGCTGGTGGGCTGAAGGCGGGGCTGTTCATTTATATTTTCCGCCAGTTCTTCAAGGGCATGCCCAAGGAAATTGAAGAAGCTGCACTGATTGATGGAGCAGGCGGATTCCGGACATTTGCCCGAATTATGCTGCCGAACGCCATTTCACCGCTGATCACAGTCATACTGTTCTCGTTTGTCTGGCAGTACAACGATACGTTCTATTCCGCGCTATTTATGAGTGAAAGCCCGCTTATTTCGCTGAAGGTGGCTTCATTGCCTGCCCAGGCGAACCAGCTAATTCCCCAATTGATGGGATTTGGCTCAAACTCAGGCATGAAGGCAGATCCCAATTATGTTGCCATGATCGTGGATACAGGAATTCTGCTGGCGATTGCACCGCTCATTATTTTGTATTTGTTTGTACAGCGCTATTTCGTCGAGAGTATTGAACGTTCAGGTGTAGTTGGTTAACCGGGCTTGGCGTAGTCGTGTAGGATGCGTAATTCGGGTGTGTTTGATATTTGGGTCTCTATGTATCCTACCTTGGAATGGGGGATTATCAATGACGGAACAAAAGATAAGCGGTTATTTGGTGAATAAAGATGCGACTTCCGAGGCTAGAGAACTGATGAAGTACTTGGCGGAGCGTTATGGAAAAGGGGTACTGTCCGGCCAGCAGGATTACGGCAATCTGAACTGGATTAATGAGAATACAGGCCGCAAGCCGGCGGTAATTGGATTCGATCTCATGGATTATTCTCCATCAAGGACAGAACGCGGCGCGATCTCTCAGGAGATTCGGGATGCGATTGCATGGCATCTGCAAGGCGGAATTGTGACATTGTGTTGGCACTGGAATGCACCTACTCATCTGATAGATGAACCAGGCAAAGAATGGTGGCGCGGTTTCTATACGGATGCCACCACCTACGATCTCGATTCAGCATTGGCTCATCCTGAATCGCAAGAGTATACCTTATTGATCCGGGATATCGATGCCATTGCAGTACATCTGCAAGAACTCAAGGAGGCTGGGGTGCCTGTGTTATTCCGGCCGCTTCATGAAGCGGAAGGAGGCTGGTTCTGGTGGGGAGCCAAAGGACCTGAACCTGCCAAACAGTTATACCGCCTAATGTATGATCAATTGGTCAACACGTATGAGCTGGGTAATCTGATCTGGGTGTGGAACTCGGAAAAGCCGGATTGGTATCCGGGTGACGATGTGGTGGACATTGTGAGTGTGGATGTGTATCCAGAAGCAGGCGATCACAGCCCATTAGCTAAGCGTTATGAAAATCTGCGTGAATTAGTGAATGACAGCAAAATCATTGCTTTAGCCGAGAATGGCTCCATTCCTGATCCAAAGCAGATGAAAGAGCAAGGTGTACATTGGAGCTGGTTCTGTACCTGGACAGGGGAATTCCTAAAGGGTGGCAATCATAATACCGTGGCGTATTTGAAGGAAGTATATAATAGTGAAGAAGTCATTACGCTGGATCAATTACCGAAGTGGAGTTGGAGATAGGGGTATTATCTGAACTTCTACCGACGTGAAAAAAAGGGGGGTGTTCCATAAGTCATGAACATGACGGTGGACGCCTCTTGTTCGCGTTAATTTGGCCTGCCTTGAGAATCGGACCTTTAAGGTGCGCTAGATTCGTTAGCACGTTGCAAGTTTGACGCATTCCGCTCACCTGAATTATTGGATAGCATGGCACTGATTTTTGGATACAATGCCTCATTGGAAGTAAACAAGATGTAGGATTGATTGGTTGTACGGATCAGGATTGTTTCGGAAGCGCCATACGCTGCGCCGATTCGAATGGCTGAAGGCTCACTTCCACCATATGTATCATCAAGGGTAACTGCTTTAATATCTGAGATGAGAATTTCTATTTTGGAAAGCTGCCAACGGATGATGAGTTTATTCTGTACTTGCTGTACTTTAATGCCTAACATACACACAACCTCCTTTTAAGCCTGTTGAAGATAAATGCCTTTTTATTAGTTTATCACTTATTGAATGGAGAGGTGCTGAATCATTCTGGAGTAGCGAAGCAGCGATCCGAAGATGGTACTGTAATTGAAATGGCATAGTGCACCAGAGGAAATGGCTTACTACAGTTATTTCCATACATGTTGGCATGATGTACACTATGACTAACGAAACAGGGGACGAAGAGATGTACATGAAGGTGGTGCCATATGACAGACCTGAACGCGTATCATTATTTTGAAAAAAGGGTTGGACCATTCCGCAATCTCTCCAGTCTGTCCGAGCAGGATGCAGAAGCCGTTGCGCAGCATATCCGGCAGGAAGGCCGGAATTTTGCCAGTCAGCGATCAGCAGATTACATGATGATTCGAAGAGAACTTGAGCGGAAAGCGTACGAGCAGTTTATCTCCAAAGGTGGGAAACCGACCAACCGTTATCCTCACTATATGACCCTGGGTGCATACGCGTGGTTGGAATCATGGTATACCGAACCGGATTGGGTCACGATCTTATGGGAGGATCTGCCTGCCTCAGGAATGGAATCAACAGGGTGATCTCGGACCGGAGCGTTATATCGAAGTACAGGTGTGGAACGAGAGAATTATCAGGCCATATCGCTGAGACAAAAGGGTTTAGGGGCTATTTATGCCGATTTTAACAGGTGCAAAAAAGTGCAATTGCAGGAAATACGGGTGTTCGATATAGTGAGTGAAAGCTTTGACCAGTGCCGAAGATCATTCTTCATTGGCCTGTAGAAGTCCCTTTTTTTAGGTATTAATCCGATTAATGCGATAGGTTTAAGATACTAAGGAGGATGGGAAAGCTCATGCAAAAAGTGGGGAAACGAAACACCCGTAGTTTAACCTGGATCATATCGATTGTGTTGGTTTTATCTGTTGTACTCAGTGCATGCGGAAATAAAGAAGAAGGCCAGGCGAACGGAAGCAATGGTAATGCGGATTATCCATTGGAAGTCAGTATCATGACGATTACGCCAAGTGCGGTTCCTGCAGCGGATGATAATGTCATCAAGCGTGCGATCGAAAAGGCGACGAATTCCAAAATGAACATCCAGTGGGTTTCCAACAATATTTATGGTGACAAGCTGAATCTGACACTCGCTTCAGGGGATATCCCGGATTTGATCATGATCAATGACCCGTTCGGAAGCACGTTTACCAAGATGGTCAAACAAGGGGCTTTCTGGGATGTCACGCCTTATATCAAGGATTATCCCAATCTGAGCAACGGTATTCCCGACATTGCCTGGGAAACAACCAAGGCAGCGGATGGCAACAATTATGGTATTCCCCGCCCCCGCCCGGTAACCGGAGACTCCTTTTTCATCATCCGCAAGGATTGGCTCGACAAATTGAATTTGCAGGTGCCGGAGACCACGGATGAGCTGTTCGAAGTGATGAAGGCTTTTGTGGAGCAGGACCCGGATGGGAATGGAGCCAAAGATACGACGGCACTTGCCGCTTATATCAGTCCGGATGATCTTGGCTGGGGAGGCAATCTTGGTCCTGTACTGGGTGCCATTGAAAGTTCATTTATTGGAACCAACAGCAGTTGGAAATGGGATGAATCGCAAGGGAAGCTGATCTACAGGGAGTTGCTGCCTGAGGTTAGAGAATCCCTTCAATATCTGACCAAAGCCTACAGCAGCGGCATGATGCCGGAAGATCTGCTTTCGCTCAAGCTGACACAGGCAAGGGAATTGTTCAAGCGTAATCAGGCGGGCATTATTGTGGACAAGACAGGAACGATGCGCAAAATCTATGCTGATGATTTGAAGAAGGTTGATCCTTCTTTCAAATATACGGACTTTTACCCTCTGACCAATCTGAATGGATACAACCCAAAAGGGGCTGGATACAACGGTATTCTGGCGATCCCTGCGAGTGTGCCGGAAGAGAAGATGAAACGTATTCTGAAGTTGCTGGACACCTGGATGAACCCCGAAGTATTTGAAATTCAGCAGTTCGGGATTGAAGGCACACATTATGAAGTGGTGGATGGCAAAAAGGTAACGAATACCGAGAAATTGACGGCGGATAACGCCTCGGATTTCAATCATATCGTCAACGTTATTGACCTGCCTTGGGATACGACAGGCGAAACGGATGAAGAAACACAGGCGAATGAACTGTTCAAGAAAGTGGAGGCCGAACGGGACAAAACCAGTGTAGCCGATCTATCTGCAGGCCTTCAATCGGAGACCGGGCAGAAGGTTCTGTCTGAACTCAACAAGAAGATTCAGGACCTGAAAGCGAAGATTATATTGGGCCGAGAGCCGATTGAAGCTTGGGATACCTTTGTGGAATCGCTGCGTAATGACCCGAATGTTCAAGCGATGAGTGATGAGATGACAGAGGCGTATAAGAAAAGAAACGGACAGTGAGTCTGAGGGAAGGAGCTGCAAACCATGAGCATCCATGAGCAACGAATGAACACGGTCAAGGGGAAGCAGACTTCAGCCAGAAGCAAATGGTTAAACTTGCTGTCCGCGCTCCGGCGTGACCAGTCGTTATACTTGCTGGCCTTGCCAGGTATCCTGTTCTTTCTTGTTTTCAAATATATCCCGATGTGGGGCATCATCATTGCTTTTCAGGATTATTCCCCTTTTCGTGGCATTCAGGGCAGTGAGTGGGTCGGGCTGCAGCACTTTACTGAACTCTTTGCCAATCCGGATTTTGCTTTGCTGTTCCGAAACACACTGGCGATTAGTCTGTTGAATCTGATTCTGTTCTTTCCTTTTCCGATTCTGATTTCTTTGGGACTTAACGAACTGCGAAGTGTGGCGTACAAGAGACTAATTCAAACGATTATCTACATGCCACACTTTCTGTCCTGGGTAATTATTGCCGGGTTAACGCTGCTGCTATTCGCCAAAGGAACGGGACTGATTAACGAACTGTTCACCTTATGGGGCTGGCCGCGAGTGGATATATTGACGAACCCGGACAGCTTCTGGGTGATGGTGACTTTGCAAGCGATGTGGAAGGAAGCAGGGTGGGGAACGATTGTGTTTCTGGCCGCCATGGCGAGTGTGGACACCCAACTATATGAGGCGGCACGAATGGATGGGGCAGGGCGGCTGCGTCAGATCTGGCACATTACACTGCCTGCCATCCGTAGTGTCATCATCGTGCTCCTGATTTTAAGACTGGGAGACATCATGGAGGTTGGATTTGAGCAAATTTTCCTTATGTACAACGGTGCTGTATCCGAAGTGGCTGAAGTATTCGACACCTATGTATACCGTACAGGGATCGAGCAGGGAGATTTCAGCTATAGTACGGCGGTTGGACTGTTCAAATCGGTGATTGGACTGGTACTGGTTGTGGTTGCAAACCGCGTGGTAAAACGCATGGGCCAGGAAGGTGTTTACTAGTTTCGATACCCGTATTCGGATCAGACATTGTTTCAGGGGAAGGAGGTTTCGCATGCATCGTTTGAAATGGAGTGAGAGAGTTGGGCAATCCCTGAACGCTGTTGTTCTTGGATTGTTGGCCGTGGTCATGTTCTTCCCGCTGTATTATGTTTTTGTCGTTTCGTTCACCGATCCAGGAGAGTATTTGCAAAAGAAAATCGTACTCTTCCCGGAACACTGGTCTGTCGAAGCGTATACGTATTTGTTATCCACGCCTGCCTTTGCACGCTCGCTGGGAAACAGTGCATTTCTGGCAACCGTGGGCACGGTGTGCAGCCTGGCTGTATCGTCTTCTCTGGCTTATGCGCTATCCCAGAAGCGGTTTCAATTCAGAAAGATTCTGATGTTTCTGATTGTACTGACCATCTTGTTCAGTCCGGGCATCATTCCGAATTACTTGCTGGTACGGGAGCTGGGGCTGATCAATAATATTTGGGCATTAATCCTGCCTGCGCTCGCCAATGGCTGGACGGTGTTACTAATGAAAAATTTCTTCGACAGCCTGCCGGCAGAGATCAGCGAAGCGGCGTCCATTGACGGCTGTAGTGCCATCCGAACCTGGTACACGATTGTACTGCCACTGTCCATGCCGGCATTGGCTGCTTTCGGTTTGTT
This sequence comes from Paenibacillus marchantiae, assembly GCF_028771845.1. Taxonomy (NCBI): domain Bacteria; kingdom Bacillati; phylum Bacillota; class Bacilli; order Caryophanales; family Paenibacillaceae; genus Paenibacillus; species Paenibacillus marchantiae. The sequence goes on from NZ_CP118270.1 coordinate 2,977,677, forward strand.
TTTCGCCGTAGGCTACTGGAATCAATTCTTTGCGGCGTTGTTGTACCTGAACGATTCAGCCAAATGGCCTATTCAAGTATTGCTGCAAAACATGCTGCTGAATGCTTCCAATATAGATCTGGTTGCACCTGGACAGCAGATGGAGACACCGCCGACAGAGATGTTGAAGATGGCCGCGATCATTGTAGCCATTTTGCCTGTGCTGATTGTGTACCCTTTTATCCAAAAACACTTTGCCAAAGGAGCCTTGATCGGCTCGGTTAAAGGATAAATCTGTGTTCAGGATTCAGGCTGTAATTCGGCTGATATTCGGCTTATATTCCCGGGAAGGAGGCACAGACAGATGTTATTCAAGCGCACAGCAGACAACTTGCCCAAAGGGCGCTATTTCAGACGCAGTCTGATGATGATTCTGTTTATCGCCTGCATTCCGGGTGTGATCACAGGTGTGTTGTTGTACGGCTGGGTCACCGTCAAAATGGAGAACATTTTGCAGCAATCCCATCTGCGACAATTCGAGCAGCGGACTGCATGGGTTAGCGAACAATTGGATGCGCTTGAATTGACCTTTTCCCAGTGGGCGTTCGATCCGGTCTTTGATAACCGCCTGAAAGAGCTTGATTTTGTATACAAATATAAGCAGGTACATGAACTGTATCGTTTGCTGCTCATGATTCAGAATTCCAATACACTTATCGGCAAAGTTCAGCTGTATCTGGATGAACCCCGAGTCGTGAAGATGGATTCGGAACGATATGATTTTATAAGTGACCCCAGTGAGATCACAAAGATGGAACGGTTGACCGAACAGCCGCAGGCGACGTATTGGTCCCGCTCCTTGGAGGGCAGTTCCATGATGATGGTGAATCGACTTCCGGGTGGAAATGATGATGCGCTTGGTGCGTTGACCGTCACCCTAGATAACCAACAGCTGGGAAGCATGCTGCAGACCTTGTCCCCGTATAACGGCGGAACAACCTTTTTGCTGGATGAACAGGGGAAGCCCATGCTGCCACAGGACAAAGAGCTGGGTGGATTACAGCAAGCCGTTCGGGAACGTGTGTTAAATTTTGAAACCAATCCGTCTTCCTTCCTGATGGAGTATGGCGACATAACCTATTCCGTTCAATCAGGAACCTTCCGCAGACTGGGTACGAATTGGACTTATATCTCCGCGGCTCCCCTCAATGAAATTGTCGCTCCAATCGTGTCAGTACCCCGTATCGTGCTGCTTGTGAATGGAGCGGGATTGTTGCTGGCACTAATCCTGTCCTGGGTCGGTTCACTCCAACTCTATAAACCTTTTACCAAATTGTTGCGGATCTTTACCGTGACCGAGGCACCGATAGAAGCTAAAAAACCGGAAATGTCTTCGTTATCCAAAGGTTTCTCATCAGCATCAATCCGCTCGAATGGACCTGTACATCTGGATGAAATCAAGCATATCGAACAGCGCTGGATCGGGATAAATCGGGAACGGGAATCGTTACAACAGCGCTTGGAGGAACATCTGCCGCTTGCCCGGGAAAGCCTGTTAATCCAGCTAACCCTTGGTCATCTCTTGTTGCCATCAGACCGTGAATGGCGGGAACGACTGTCCCAGCTCGGATGGGACCTAAGGGATGAACAGTTCGTTATTATGCTTGCCCATATTCGTCCTGAAGTTATTCTTCTTCATGGGAGTGAACATCATGGGCGTGAATCCCAAGAGTGGATCAGTTTTGCCGTAACAGACATATTGGGCAGACAATTGCAGGAGCTTCCTTATCGGGCTGAGACACTCAATTATCATGATATGTCCATTGCCTTGCTGCTTGCAGTTCCTCCGAAGATCCAGCCGGATACGGCTGAGTTCAGAAATGAACTGATGCGTATGGGCCAACAGTGGATGGACAGTGTACATTCGGAATTGAATATCAGGTTGACGGTGGTCCTTAGCAAACTCACATCGGACGCCTCGCACATTCCACAGCTGATTAGAGAATCACGATCCGTATTGAGGAAAAGGCAGTTCTCTTCCAACCTATCAATCATGGATATGAATGAGGAGGCGGAGCAGGATGTGAAGCAAAGAGGAGCTTATCCACTCGAATTGGAGCAGGACATCATTTCAGCATTGCGCAGTGGGGATGAGGAATTAGCTCTGGAGCATTTTGGGCGATTTATAGACACATACGAAGGGTCTGAATCGCCAGAGGAGCACATTCGTCAGGCGTTATTCCAATTGCTGGCGCGGATACAGCATGCCCTGCTGCAATTAGGTGAAAATCCGGTTGAACTGTTCGGCTTGGCAATGTATGAGGAAGTGGTGCATTTGCATGATCTGGATGAATTGTTTCAGTGGTTCAGGGAACGAATCGTGCATGTATGTGTAGAGGAATTCACAGGCAGGGAAGAGAAGCAGATACAGATGGCCGTTCATCAGATGAAGGAGCACGCCGAGTGGCAATATGCTGAAGCGTTATCGCTGGATGAACTGGCAGACCTTCACGGGATTCATGCCTACACGTTAAGCCGGGCCTTCAAGCAGACATTTGGACAGAATTTTGTGGATTATTTAACCGAAATCAGATTGAATCGGGCTAAAGAGCTGCTCGAATCAACAGACGTCAAGATCAACGAAATTGCGGAGCAGGTCGGTTATCAGGCGAGTTATTTTAATCGTTTGTTCAAGAAAAGCGAGGGCACGACGCCGAGTCGGTACCGGGAAGACATTCGCAAGCAAACCGGGCATTCGCGTGGTAACCGTTCCGTATAATTTTCTGCCGAAAGGAGTGTGGGATCTAACGTGTCACATCATAAGCCCAATATTATTTTTCTTATGACGGATCAGCAGCGATGGGACTGCATTGGAACGTTTAATGAACATATTCATACGCCGAATCTGGATAAGCTTGCAGCCGAGGGAATCGCTTTCCAGGATGCGGTCTGCCAATCCCCGATGTGTGCACCCAGCCGAAGCTCCATGATGATGGGATACTATCCCTCACAGCTGGGGGTTCGAACGAATTATGGTGGTTTGTTTGAGGAAGACAAGCTGCCTTCTGAGCCGCTGCCGGAGTTGATGCATCGCGCAGGGTATCAGACGGCTGGCTTTGGGAAAACGCATTGGAACCATAGCGAGGGTGTAGACAAGCCATCCACACGTGGGTTTGAAGTGAGATCGATCGGTCTCTCCCGCCAGAGCGGCCATTATGAGCAGGGGGCAACGATGATGGGGGACACCCATCCCGAAGCGCTGGAGGCGTATCATCAGGAGACGAAGGATTTTGGCGGCGGGGAGGAAAATGTCAACGGTTATACCGGGTTCACTAGCCGAATTCCGATGAACCAGCATCGGGATGGATGGGTAGCCGAACAGGCACTGCAATTTTTGGAAGACGGAGTAGACACGGAGAGGCCACTGTTTTTTTATTTGTCCTTTCTCAAGCCGCATGCCGGGTTCAACGTACCCCAAGAATTTGAAGACCTCTACCGACTGGAGGATATCCCGGACATTCCGCAGCCACCTTGGGAAGACGAATTGAATACCCATCTGGCAGCCTCGGATGATCTGAATGTGAACAGTCGTCAGTCGTATCTGGACAAGAAGGCCGTATGGGAGCAGCGCAGTTCGGAGGAGAGAAGAAGAACCACATTGAGGTACTGGGCGAATTGCTCCTGGCTGGATCACTATTTTGGGTTGGCATTGAATAAGCTGGGGCAGCTCGGAAGGCTGGAGAATGCGCTGATTGTATTTGTATCGGATCATGGAGAGATGTTGGGGGAAAGGCAATACCGCTTCACCAAATACAATCTGTATGACAGCAGCGTTAGAGTGCCGCTGATTTTGTCCGGTACATACATCCCGGAACAGAAGCGAGGAACGAGGGATCAGAAACCCGCCGAATTGGTCGATCTTGTCCCCACATTAACGCAAGCAGCAGGATTAGAGGCCAACCCGATGCTACCGGGTGTGAACTTATTGGGTGAACTCCGGCATCGCGGAACGTTCTGTGAATTTCATGGTAAAGGTGTAACAGCGCCCCATTCGGCCCCGGCTTATATGTGGCGTACAACGGAGTGGAAGCTCATTCTGTACCTCGAAGGCTCTGTTGCGGAATCGGCCTCCAGGGTGCATGAAACAAAAGGTGAATTATATCACCTGACCGTTGACCCCCATGAATGGACGAATCTATATGATGAAGAGCAGCATGCTGCAATCCGGGAACAGTTAAAGACTGAACTGTTAATGCATCTGGCCGTCAGCTGGGCCAAGGGACCCTTCTTCTATGATCGTGGTGGCACTAAGCCGCTGGAGAAGTAAAGAGAGCAACATTGAGTTGTTTATGTAAGTGTGTGAAGGACCAAGTGTATCCGTTGACCGGGCAACCGGAGGCAAAGCGAAGATTGCTCCCACGATTAGACGATTAAACGATGTCGGCTAAAGGGGCGCGGATCATCTGCTTTGCTTTTTTTATGACCGGATAAGGCAGGGGAACTTGATGTGAGATACAGACGGTTTATGAGTTTGGCAAATTAATCGATGGAGGGGAATCATTGATGAAAACCGAAATGACTGTGGCAAAAGGAAAGAAAGTACTGTTCACATGGCTATTGAGTGGAGTCATTGGATTGACAGGCTTGGCTTCACCCGGAGGTTTAGCACCCAAGGCAGAGGCCGCAGAAGTGTCTGCACCACGGCTGGTAGAAGACCTGGGACGAGGCCTTACTGCGGTGTACCTGGGGGAGAACCAAGTCTATCTGAGCTGGCGTTTACTTGGGACCGAACCGCAGCAAGCTACCTTCAATGTCTATCGACGGACGGGCACAGAAGAGGTGAAGCTGAATGCCCAGCCTTTGACGCAGGGAACCAACTATACGGATACAGACGTGGATGTAAACCAGAGTCATACGTATATCGTGAAGTCTTATGTGGATGGTACTTTGCAGGGTGCAAGTGCAGAAGTAGTGCTGGCCGCAACCCCCGAGATTCGCAATTATTTCAGTATTCCGCTGCAAAATATAACGTCCAATCCGTCCGATTATTTTGTCCAGCATGGCTGGCCAGGGGATCTGGACGGCGATGGAGAATATGAAGTTGTGGTCACCCGGATTCCGGTGAATGGAGGCAACAAATATGTGGAGGCGTACAGCTTGACCGAAGGTTTCCTATGGCGAATTGATCTGGGGCCTTACAGCGTGACCACGATCGATACATATAATGCACCACCTGCTTCGGTAAGCGAATTCGGTGTGGCTGGACTGGGCGGCTGGCGTGACAATGACAATATTACAGTGTTTGATCTGGATAGTGACGGAAAGGCTGAGGTACTGCTGCGTACCTTTGAAGGTGTGACGTTTGCCGATGGTCAGGTCGTCCCTGCTACGGTGCAGCGCGCACAATATGTATCTGTTGTGGATGGATTGACGGGTACAGAAGCTGCACGTACTACAATTACGAATAATTATGCAGCCGATGGACCGCTCAGCGGGCATTTCGGTATTGCTTATCTGGATGGTGAACATCCGAGTCTGATTACGGTGCTCAAGAATCGTGCGCTCAGCCGGAATTTCCAGTATGTGACGTCAGCTTATGATTATGCAGGTGGAGCCCTAACCGAGCGATGGAGACATGTAGGGGCGGACGGTGAGTTTTTCCACCAGATTCGTATATTGGATCTCGATGGGGATGGAAAGGACGAGGTTTCTTTTGGCGGCTGGGCACTGGATGATAATGGAGAGACATTATACAGTCTGCCTGGTGTAGTCCATGGTGATCGATTCCACATTACGGATATTGATCCGGATCGGCCGGGGTTGGAGCAGTTTGGAATTCAGCAGGCAGAGAACGGCAACGTTAATCAATTTCCTTGGTTTTACGCGGATGCAGCGACGGGTGAGATCATTCGCACGGGAGAACTGCCCCAGGACGTGGCAAGGGGAACGCTGGCGGATATTGATCCACGACACAGCGGGCTTGAGATGTGGTCCAGTTCAGGCAATATTTATAATGTGGATGGTGAAGTGATCAGTTCGGTTCAACCATCAACGAACTTCAAAATCTGGTGGGATGGAGATGTGCTCGGCGAGCTGCTGGATAAGAACTTTGTGGAAAAGTGGGACTGGCAGCAGGACACGACGACACGTCTGTTTACAGCTGATGATGTGCGTGTGAATTCCAGAAACGCCCCTGTACTCTATGGGGATCTGCTCGGGGACTGGCGGGAGGAAATTCTGTATGAGACGAGTGATTTCCAAGAATTGCGTCTGTACACAACGACAATACCGTCGGATGTACGCATCTACACACTGCCGCATAATCCGGCATACCTTAACGGACTGGCTGTCAAAGGATATATGCAGTCTTTGCTAACCGATTATTATCTGGGTGAAGGAATGACAACACCACCGTATCCGAATATTCGCCCTGCCGTGTACAATAGGGAGAACGAGTCTTAAACCTAACCATAGAAGGGGATGCTTGAGATGCATGATCGGCTGCCAAAGAAACCTTCTTCCTGCTGCTGCGCTGCAAGTCGGAGCGGCAAGCTCGAGGAAAAGAGTTTGCCAGAGGAAACGGCTGCATCGGTAGAGGCTGTTGAGGACAAGCCATCAAGTCATACCAGTTATTCAGCTGACTTCACAATAGCTCTAACCAATAGAGCAGAGAAGAAAGAAAGCATTCGTATTGAAGGTGGACGTTTCCTGATGGGCACGAATGACCCTGAAGCTTTTGCAGCGGATGGAGAAGGCCCCGTCAGAGAAGTTCAGGTGAACTCCTTTTATCTGGATGCCTGTACGGTAACCAATGCGGAATTTGCACAGTTTGTTCGTGAGACGGGGTATAGGACTGAGGCGGAGCGGTTTGGCTGGTCTTTTGTTTTTCATCTGTTCGTTTCTCCGCAAACGGCGACTCAAGTTCGAACCGTGGTACAACAGACACCCTGGTGGTGGGTTGTTGAAGGTGCAGACTGGGCTCATCCCGAAGGACTCGATTCTAATATAAAAGATCGCTCTGATCATCCCGTTCTTCATATCTCATGGAATGATGCCAATGCCTATTGCCGCTGGGCGGGTAAACGTCTGCCTACAGAAACCGAATGGGAATATGCAGCCCGGGGTGGCCTAATTCAGAAAAAATATCCTTGGGGCGATACGTTAAGGCCGGATGGACAGCACTATTGCAACATCTGGCAGGGTGTATTTCCGGCGAAAAATAATGCAGCCGACGGTTATGCAGGCACCGCTCCATCTCAATCGTTTCCTCCCAATGCATACGGACTTTATAATATGTCAGGCAATGTATGGGAGTGGTGCGCAGACAACTACGTTACGGATCACGAGAAGGCTGCGGATGCTGCCACGGAATTATCTCCTCATGAAGACCGCAAGGTGTTAAAAGGCGGTTCCTACCTATGCCACCGTTCCTACTGCAATCGCTATAGAGTGGCGGCCAGAATCCCCAACACGCCTGATACATCTACTGGGCATATTGGTTTCAGATGCGCAGCGGATGTATAGTCTGTTGGTTTGCTTGTTTGTAGGATAAGGGTCTGGCTATTTCACCCGAATAAGTAATCCGAACAGACCCAGTACAGCAAAGGCCAGAAATGCTGTCGTGTTGGAGAACATCTCAATGGTGTACCCCGCTATCGATGAACCTATGAACTGCCCCGCACCGAGCGCGAGAAAAGCAAGGCTGATTCCGATGGACGTATTTGGGCGAAATAACCTGGTCGCCCACACGATGAATACACTGGTCAGAAATATATAGGTACTGCCAAACATAACAGCTGAGACCAGGCTGGCGGCCATCGATGGAAGAAGGATAACGCCAAGTGAAACAGACAAGAGCAGAAGGCCTATCCGATAGGACCATCCAATTCCGATGCGTTCAATAATCCGACCAGCACACCCGCCGAGAATCCCCATAATCCCCATCACAATCCAGAACAGTACGGCTTCCGAATCGGAGGCCCCTTTTTCGTCGGTGAGGAAGTTTCGGGCAAAGGTCCAATAGATCGCAGAACTGATACCTGTCAGAAGGGAAGCCATGAGCAGAGCCACACCGGGTCTGGTCGGCTTCATGCATGCCCAGAGGGATTTGGTACAAGGCTTTGTTTTGCGTGGGGAAAGAACACGTCTATTCCATAACACTACTACAACACCCAGAACAGCAAAGAAGATGTAGGTAAAACGCCAATACTCGGTGAACAGCCAGTAGATCGGACCGGATACGATAATGCCAAAGCTGGTACCTGTGTTAATCCAGCTATTCCCCCTGGCTTGCTGCTCAGGTGCAAGCTCAGCGTAGACGGTGTTACCCAATGCAGGAGAGGCCAAGCCTGTACTTAATCCGGCAAGAAATACACCTAGTGTGAGAACAAACGCGTTTGGAGACAAGGCTATGCCCAATAAACCGAGCACAGCACTAACGCCCGCTATTTGAATGACATGATGCCCAATGCGATTAATTAACAGTGGGGCACTAAGTAGAGACAGACAGTACGCAATGTAGGTTGCGGAATTGATTGCTCCGGATTGGGCATCGTCCAGTTGGAGTGCTTCCGAGATTTCCGGCATAAACAGCCCATAGCTGAATCTCCCGAATGCATAACATACAGCGATAAGGGCAATCCCTGGGAAAATAATTTTTTTCATCAAATCCACCGCCTTTTAGATAGAACGATCATTATATTTTCTTTGAAATAAAAAAGTGAGTTGAACTACTAACTCACCCGGTGTGGGACTACTTGAAACTATTCTGCGTCATGTCAATGAGTTCCCGGCAGACGCTATTTACATTTTCTGTCTCAGCGAGTGCAGTAGAACCCTCCAGCAACAGGTTAAATTGCAACACTGCACGGTCACTTGCGGCAGGATCAAGATTTTTAATCAAGGTCATCACATGTTTCTTATGTGCGTTGACAGTTTGTACAATGACGTTGTCTGGATCTCCGCCAAATTCCTCCTTGGCACGCAAAAACAAGCATCCTCTCGACTCATGCTCCATCAACCAGCGTGCATGTCCTTCCGCCAGATTGAGGAATACGGGTTGCGCTTTGTTGTCGGCATACTGCCGCAACTGTTCCAGATAGCGCTGTTCGCGCCGCCGAAGTACTTCAACAATGAGATCATCCTTGGAGTTGAAGTGATTATATAACGTCATGATGGCAATCCCGGCATCTGTAATGATTCGCTTCAAGCCGATAGAATGAAAGCCGTGCAGGTAGAATAATTCCTCAGCCACGTTCAACAGCATTTCCTTTTTGCTGCTCATAAGAAGTGATACGCTCCTTTCAGAATAAGATAGAACGATCATTATACTTCTAAAATATAGAAAATGGCTCACATTGTCAAATGCTGTGAACCATTTCGATTTCCATTTGGTGAAGAGCATCTATCCATTCTGTGGGACATCCAGAATCTGTGATCACCATGGATATTTGATTTATAGGTGCAATCTGGGCGAAGGTTGAACGTCCAAACTTGGTATGATCTGCTACCAAAATGGCTTCCTCCGCACGCTCCATCATTTTGCGGGAGATGAGTGCCTCTTCCAGCACATAATCTGTGATCCCATCCGTTAATGACACGCCACCTGCTGAGATGAATGCCTTATTGACTTTGAATTGACTGAGCAATTCATGAGCAATGGGTCCAGTAGAGGCTTGTACGACCGGGGTGACTTCTCCTCCAGCGAAAATGATTTTGCCTGCAAACTCCTCTAGCGCACAGGTAAGAATGGGGACGGAGTTGGTTATGACGGTCACCTGAGACCGATGTCGCAGCTGCCGCATAATCTCCAGCGTTGTTGTACCATTGTCCAGCATTATGGTCTCTCCATCCTCAATCAGAGAGGCGGCTGCCACGCCAATGGCCTGCTTTTCGTTCAGTTGAAGCTGCGCACGCTTTTGAAAAGGGGCTTCGATCATGCCTGAGCGTACACGTACAGCGCCTCCGTATACTTTGCGCAATTCGCCTTCCTTTTCAAGTCGGTCCAGATCCCGCCGAATCGTCTCCGTAGACACCTGAAACAGATCCGCCAAAATCTGTACCTGAACCTTGCCCTGTGTAGCAAGCTGGATAAGAATGGTGTGTCTGCGTTCTTCATACGTTAAAGACATGGCTGTGCCTCCTGAAGTTTCGATTCTAAGTTCTATTTATTTTAGAGTTGTGAGATAGTGTGGATTGTTGTTGTTTTAATAGTTTAAGTTGGAGAGAAGACCTTGTCAATTTTGAAATGTAATGAGGAGTATAATGAGAAGTAAATTCTGTTCTTAATATGTATTGACAGCAATATGATGTGACGATAAGATCATATAAAACAACGTAAAACCACAACAAACAACATTGAAAACTTTAATCCATAGTACATGGATCATCAGGGAGGAAAAAGGGTGAAACGTCAGCTTGCTTTTCAAGCAAATGGAGCATTCAAAATCGTGCAGTTTACAGATCTACACTGGAAAGATGGGCGACCTGAAGATCTTCGGACCAGGCAATTAATGAAAACGGTCATTGAAGCGGAACAGCCCGATCTGGTTGTCTTTACAGGCGATGTCATTTACACGGGACCAGTCGATCCTGGCAATAAGGAATGTGAACACCCGGAGCAGGCATTCCGTGATGCTGTGTCTGTAGTGGAAGAGCGTGGTATTCCGTGGGCTTTTGTGTATGGCAACCATGATACAGAGAATCGGATTACCCCCGATGCATTAATGGATGTGATTCAGGAGCATGCGCATACCGTGACAGAACCTGGACCGCGTGAGATTGCGGGACTAGGCAATTACACATTGGAGATTGCCGGAGCGGATGGCTGTCCGGCAGCAGTGTTGTATTTACTCGATTCGGGGAACTATCCCCAGTTCGAGTCCATTCCCGGTTATGGCTGGATTCAGCCTAATCAGATCCAGTGGCTGATGTCTGAATCCACACGCGTTAATCCCGGCCGCAGCCGCGGGGAGAAGCTCCCAGCCTTGGCGTTTTTCCATATCCCGATTCCTGAATATCAGTCCATGTGGGACACACAGATCTGTTACGGCAGCAAATATGAACCTGTCTGCTCTGCCCAAGTGAACTCGGGTCTGTTCTCTGCACTGCTGGAGATGGGCGATGTGATGGGGACCTTTTGCGGACATGATCATGTGAATGATTTTCAGGGGACTTACCACGGCATTCGTCTCTGCTACGGGCGTTCGAGTGGACACAGTACATATGGAAGGGAAGGCATGCTGCGCGGAGGACGGGTCATTCAATTGCAGGCGGGACAACGCAGCTTTGATACCTGGATTCGTCTGGAAGACGGATCGGTCGTGAAGGAACAGCCAGAACATCAACCTGAGAGCACTTTGGCACATTAGAGAATATAGAAGAGCAAGGCATTAGAGAGGAACGTTTTGATTATGATTTTACCTATAGTTCTGGTGCTCGCTTCCGGGATGGCTCACGCTGTCTGGAGTATGTTCACCAAACGCAGTTTAAACAAAAGTGTGTTTTTATGGTCTATCATGATGATTCCAACCGTAATACTGCTGCCTGTGCTTATTGTGGAATTGGTACGGGAACCTTTATCCATGCCAGCCTATGCACTACTCGTGTTATCAATGGCGCTGCAAGCCTTGTATTCCTGGCTGCTATCGCAGACGTATGAATTGGGCGATTTGTCGCAGATTTATCCGATTATGCGGGGAACGAGCACCTTGTTGGTGCCATTGATCGGTGTTGCTTTTCTGGGGGAAACGTTGTCCATGTTCGGCTGGGTCGGTATTGCCTGCATGATTATAGGATTTACGGTGCTGAGTGGTGTGGGAAGCAGAGTTGGCAAATCTGGCTCAAGTGTAACAGGATCAAAGCCGGTGCTGATGGCCTTATGTGTCGGGTTATGTACAACCAGTTATGTGTTCGTGGATAAATTAAATCTAGAGCATATCTCACCCCTGTCGTTACTTGAAGTGACGAACATTGGCTTTGTTGCCGGCTTGACTCCGGCGCTGCTCGCTTCCCGCCAACTGCGTCAGGAATGGAAGAAGAACCGATCAACCATTATGCTGGGAGCGCTGCTGAATCCGGGCTCGTACTTGTTGTTTTTGTTTGCATTGCAGCAGGCGCCAATGGCCAGACTGGGCCCGCTTCGGGAAGTAGGAACAGTATTTGCGGCCTTCCTCGGTATTTTGTTATTGAAAGAACAGCAGGGGAAGAAGCGTATTCTCTGTTCCGTCGTTATTTTTGGCGGCATATTGCTGATAGGCATGTGGGGTTAATGGAATTCCAGTATTTGGAGATATGGTGTATACTCATGGTTAATGAACCGCTCTCATGAGGAGGATGAACCATTGAACGTGCACCGTTTGGAAGATATTCATTTTCGTGACCCCTACATACTGGCTATACCATCGCGCAAGAAATATTATTTATATGGCTCTATCGGGCAAAATGTGTGGAACGGCCCAGCCATCGGTTTTGATGTCTATGAGAGTGAAGACCTGATCCATTGGAGTGGTCCTTCCCCATGCTTCCGTGCACCAGCGGACTTCTGGTCCGATCACCACTATTGGGCCCCGGAAGTCTATGAATGGGAAGGTCGCTTTTATATGTTTGCCAGCTTCAAGGCGGAAGGTGTTCCGCGGGTAACAGGTGTGTTGGTGGCTGATCAGCCGGAAGGGCCTTTTGAATTGTGGTGTCGCTCCCTGACGCCACCAGATTGGGAATGCCTGGACGGTACATTGTATGTGGACGATCAGGGTGATCCGTGGATGATCTTTTGCAAGGAATGGGTGCAGGTGGAGGATGGGGAGATGTACGCGGTACGTCTGAAACCGGATCTGAAAGGAACGATAGGCAAGCCTGATCTGTTATTCAAAGCTTCCGAAGCGCCATGGTCTGTCGGAGGTGGAGAACAGCGAAACCGTTATGTCACGGATGGTCCGTTTCTGTATCGTATGCAAAATGATGAACTCGTCATGATGTGGTCCACATCCGGTCAAGACGGTTATACACTGGGGCTGGCCCGCTCGGTGTCCGGTAAACCGCAAGGACCATGGAAGCAGGATGACAAGCCGTTGTTCGCCAATAATGGAGGACATGGGATGCTGTTTCGAACGTTCGAAGGACAACTGTGTCTCACCATTCATGCTCCGAACAATCATCCGAAGGAACGACCCGTTATTTTCCGCATGCAGGAGAAGCAAGGACAACTGACGCTTATGGATAATCCAACGTAAAATGTAGAAAATGCAGATCACGTATTCGGAAAAGCCACTGGCCTAATCGCTTCTTCAATCTTCTTCAATTGATCCCCTCAGGGTAAATGATCTTAAGGAACATCTGTTCAGATGAGCCTAGGATGACTGGCTGAGGGGATTTGTTTATTTTATCGCAGGTACTCAAACATGATATATTGGAAGGAGCAGCGTGTCGGTAATGTAAAAGCGAGCAATGATAGCTCTATAATGAAATGGACAGAGTGACGGGGAGAGACGTTATATGTTGCATAAGGAAAAGTTGATCCAGGCGATTACGGAGCATGAACAATTAATGCACGACCTGCGGCGGATTCGCAGTCTGGATCTGCCTCAGTGTTACATAGGTGCGGGGTATATTCGCAATTATATCTGGGATGTGCTTCATGGCTATCCTCTTCGCGAACTTCACAGCGATATTGATGTTGTTTACTACGATACGGAAGATATGCGTGAGGAGCGGGACCTGCTGCTGGAACAAGGGCTTCGCGAGCAGACAGGCAATTCCATATGGTCGGTGAAAAATCAGGCGAGGATGCATCTGCGTAATGGAAACAAGCCCTATCAATCCACAGAAGATGCCCTTCGGTATTGGCCAGAAATCGTCACAGCCATAGGTGTGCGGTTAGATGAACAAGGTCAGGTGCGTATCTGTGCCCCGCATGGGCTGGAGGATCTGTATGCGTTAATCGTACGCCAAAGTCCGTTTTTCTCGGATGCAGACTACTATAATCATCGTGTAGAGAAGAAATGCTGGCAACAACAGTGGCCCAAGCTCACGATCATAAAATCCTGAATCAAGGGCATATGACGGAAGTGAAGGCCCGAGAAGGAGTGTTACTGGATTTATGAAAAAGTTTATACGAGAAAAAGGCCTAATCCTTGATCTTATTTTCATTGCATGTTTTGTGTTCTTCCTTGTTTTCTGGGGCTGGAACTTCGCAGTGAAGTTTTTTGGCATGATCACTATAGCTTTTATCGTGTTGAGGCGGATTGATTATCAAAAGCATATCCTGCTGAAACGCATTCTGCTTACTGGCTTCGGGATCGCTGCGGTTTCATTTGTAATTATCGAAGCACTTGTGTTTACTCAGCTTAACGCGAATGATCCTGAAGAAGCGGACTATGTCATTATTCTCGGCTCGGGCATCAAGGGAACTGAATTGTCATTGACCTTGAAACAAAGGCTGGATGCCAGTTTGGACTATATCCGCAGTCATCCTCAGACGCCAGTGATTGTATCCGGCGGGCAGGGGCCGGGAGAATCGATTCCGGAAGCACTCGCCATGAAAAACTACCTTGTTGATCAGGGGATCAGCCCCACACAAGTCATTATGGAAGATCGATCGACGAGCACCCAGGAGAATATGGCTTTTTCCAAAAAAATCATTGATGCATCCGGGCTGGATCATCCCAAGATCATGATTGTTACAAGTGATTACCATATGTTCAGATCCAAGTATTTGGCCGCCAAGAACGGTTACGCTGCCGAATACGGCATTTCAGCTCCTTCACCGGGTTATCTGAAACCGATCAATATGATCCGGGAGTATTTTGCAGCGGTTAAAGCGTTTATCTAGATGCTGTTTACTTTTCTAATAGCAACACGAAAGGCAACCTATGCTCTCCTGAAAGAGTAAGGTTGCCTTTTTTGTTAACGTTAAAGTGATTCAAGGATAACCCGCCAAATCATGATATAATATACGTCATTAATAGAAGAACGATGTAGGAGTGAAGGATCATTACAGCATATATGTTACCTGCTCTCTATGAGCAAAAGAAAGTTTCAGCGCATGACATGGAAGAGATTGTGCGTTTGTTGGCACACGCACCATTACTATATGATGACGGGCTGTCAATTCAAGTTCAGGACTTCATGGAAGGGTTGGAAATCGAGCTTGAGCATGAGGTGCGGCGCGCAGTAATCGAGTTGTATGAATTGGCTGTGCAAGCTTGTCGTCCCTTCTCCGAGCTATCTGCTTATGAGCAGTTTCAGGATGCACTTGGATTACAGGCCGAACTATGGCAGGTAGAAGTGCTGACGCTTGTCGAATGGATGGAATGGTTGAAGCAGATCGGTAAAGGACAAAGAAAACTGCCTGAATACAATTTTACAGCCATGCTGGGGAATTTGCCTGAAGGGTTCATGATTCATGATTTCCATGATGAGCTTATGTATCAGTTGGAGCAAAACTCAGCGAACGCATGGGCGATTGAAGAACGCAATCGTTTATACGCAGCCTTGGGCATAAATTAAAATCAAACAAAACCGTCGCAGACAGTGTTAGTCCATATATAGCGTAGTTGCTTTACCCAGTATGGGGAAATGAGGGGATACCGTGAAAAAGGTTGTGTTGGCGGGTGGAACAGGGTTTGTTGGTCAGGATTTTGCCCAAAGATTCAAGGAGCTTGGTTATGAGGTGCTCATCATCTCACGTCAGCCCGGTCATATTGCCTGGGAGAACCAGGCTGGAATCATAGAGGCACTTGAAGGTGCAGAATTGCTGATTAACCTGGCCGGAAAATCCGTAAACTGCCGTTACACGGACGAGAACCGCAAAGTCATTTTGGAATCCAGAACACGCACAACCCGCATTTTGGGCGAGTCTGTTCTGGCTTGTAGCAACCCTCCTGAATTATGGATTAATTCGAGCACGGCCACCATATACAGACATGCAGAAGATCGTCCCATGACGGAGAAAGAGGGCGAGATTGGCTCCGGATTCTCGGTGGATGTCGCCAAGGCGTGGGAAAAGGCTTTTTTTGAATTCAGTCTGCCGTCTACACGTCAGATTGCATTACGGATTGCCATTGTGCTGGGAGAAGGCGGCGTCATGGAGCCACTCACCAATCTGGTCCGCTTTGGGCTGGGTGGATCACAAGGACCTGGAACCCAGCAGTTTAGCTGGATTCATATAGAAGATTTGTTCCGCATGGTGATCTATGTTCAGCAGCATCCGCAATTGGAGGGTGTATTTAATGCATCCTCTCCCCATCCTGTCACGAACCGCCAGCTTATGGAGAGTCTGCGGCGGCAGATGGGAGTTCGTATTGGACTTCCTTCACCTCGCTGGATGCTGGAACTGGGGGCACGATTCATCCGGACCGAAACAGAGCTGGTTCTCAAAAGTCGCTGGGTTATTCCCGAGAGGCTGGAAAGAGAAGGATTTACATTCAAGTATGATACGCTCGATCTTGCACTGGCCGAGATTTTGAAGTAAGGAAATGAATCAACATGACTGAATAAAAAAATAACACAACGGGAGGGGCAGAGATATCTGCCCTTCTGCTGTATTTTCTGCACTTCGTCATGGCGTTTAGCCAGGCGGGGTGAAGTGTAATTTTCATTTAGATATGTTCGACTAAACATTTACACGATAACTGCGATAACAAGGTTGTTCTGTCATTGGAGTGTTAGTGTACATATTTATTAGTTGAACTTATATTCAGTCAGAAGAAGAGAAAGAGGTAGGTCATATGCAGCTTAGAAGAGTGAGAATTGTTGGAACAGGCAAGTATTTGCCTGAACAGGAAGTAACCGACGAGGAGTTGGATCGCCGTTTGCAGGTGCCTGCGGGCTGGGTCAGCAAAGCAACAGGTGTAGGTGTGCGTCATTACGCTTCTGGTGCAGAGACCTCTTCCTTCATGGGAGCGAGGGCTGCCGAAGCCGCACTTGTTGATGCGGGATTGACGTTCGCAGATATAGACTGTCTGGTGTGTACGAGCGGTACGAAGGAACAACCTTTACCCAGTACGGCGGTATTCATTCAGCAGGCGATGGGACAGCAGGATTCAGGTGTACCGGCTTTTGACATGGATGCGACCTGTTTAAGTTTCCTAAACGGGTTGGATGTTATCTCCTATATGGTGGATGCCGGGCGTTATAAAAGGGTGCTGCTTGTAGCTACGGAGATCGCCTCAAAGGGGTTAAATTGGTCGAACAAGGAGAGTGCTGCCCTGTTCGGTGATGGAGCTGCTGCTGTCATTATTGAACGCTCTGCTGAAGGAGAGTCTTCGCAGATTGTGCATGCCTCGCTGAAAACGTACAGCCGCGGCGCGCGGTTTTCGGAAATTGCCGGTGGGGGTACTCGTCTGCATGCCTCGAATTATGTGGCAGAGCAGCCGGACCCCTATCTTTTTCATATGGATGGACAGGCCATCTTCCGTATGGCTTCCAGGTTGCTGCCAGCATTTATTGACGATATGTTGCAAGCAACCGGTAATCAGATGAAGGATTTCCAATTGGTAATTCCGCATCAGGGAAGTGCCATGGCGATGAGGCTGATCCGCAAGAAGCTAGGAATCGAAGAGGACCGTTTTATGGACATTACACGAAATCACGGCAATACCATTGCCGCTTCCATTCCGATGGGGTTGCATGAAGCGATCAAGCAGCAGCGCATTCAGAGGGGAGATCGGGTGCTAATGATCGGAACAGCCGCCGGATTATCACTGGGAGGACTTATTTTTGACTACTAGATTCACGAAGAATGGACATCAAACATCAGAATCCTTAAATGTGCTGCTCACAGGCGGGCGGGCTCCGGTAACGCTCGATCTGGCGCGTATGCTTCATCGTGCGGGTCACCGGGTTTACGTCGCGGAGAGCGTGGTGCGTCATTTGTGCAGATTGACCAGTGCGGTGGAGCAGTGTTTCATGGTTCCATCTCCACGTCATGAAACAGAGGATTACTTGTTAGAGATGGAGAGTCTGGTTCAAACCTGGCAGATCGACTTGTTGATTCCGATGTGTGAAGAAGTTTTTTATATTGCCCAAGGGACAGATCGACTGCGTAATCACTGCCGTGTACTTGTTTCGCCTATAGAGCAGCTGCATGAATTGCATCATAAATATCGCTTTATTCAGCTTGCAGAGTCGTTTGGCCTTTCGGTGCCGGATACCCGTCTGATCAACAGTCGGCAGGAATGGATGGAAGCGCAGGCTGATCTGGATATAGAAGGGGAATGGGTATCGAAGCCCGTATACTCCCGCTTTGCTGCCAGAGTTCGTATGCCGATATCCTCCACAGCAGACTTTGATAGAGGCGCACCTGATCAGAAGATATACGAAGGTAAAATGAAGCAGCACCGTTTACAGAATGATCCTCCTGGTGACACGGAAATATCTTCGGCTTCCCCTTGGGTTGCACAGGCTTATGTTGCCGGGCAAATGTTATGTACATACAGCGTAGCTTATGAAGGGAAAATCGTTGCATATACAACCTACGACAGTCGCTATCGAACGGGCAGCGTAGGGGCGAGTGTTTTTTTTGAACATGTGGAGCATGAAGGAATTTACGAGTGGGTAAGGCAATTTGTACAGGCGACAGGGTTTAGCGGGCAGATTGGGTTTGATTTTATCGAAACAGAGGACGGACAAGTGTATGCCATTGAGTGTAATCCGAGGGCGACCAGTGGCATCCATTTGTTTCACCCTGGTGATGGCTTGGTACGTGCTTTAATTGCACCTGAAGAGCTGGTGAAAGCAGCAAAGGTGATCATCCCCAAGCAAGGAAGCAAAGCGATGTTGATGCTTCCGATGTTGGGAAGTGGATTGCAGCAACTCTGGGGGAAAGGCAGCCTGCGGACATGGATGACAGCCTGGCGGGGAACGAGGGATGTGGTGTATCTGAGATACGATATGAAACCTTTGTTTGAGCAATTTGCAATTGTACTCTCCGCCTGGCGGCTTGCAAGGAAACATAAGTTCTCGCTGACTGAAGCTTTGACTCACGACATAGAATGGAACGGTGAACAACGATGAATAGAGCATTGGTTACAGGAGCAACCGGATGTCTGGGCAGGCATCTGGCGATACGGCTTGCAGAGCAAGGCTGGGAAGTTACGGGTATGGGACGCCAGCCAAAGCACGGTGCACAGCTTGAGGCAGCAGGCATTCGATTTTATAACGGAGATATACGGGATCAGGCGGCGGTGAATGAGGTCTGTTCGGGTCAGGATGTTGTGTTTCACTGTGCGGCGTTATCGTCGCCGTGGGGCAAATATCGGGATTTTTACAGCAGTAATGTGGAGGGGACACAGCATTTGGTGGACCGTTGTATGAAAGGTGGCGTACAGCGCTTCATTCATGTATCAACGCCGAGCTTATATTTTAACTACAGTCCGCGATATGCCATACATGAGAATGACCCTTTGCCATCCAAACCAGCTAATCATTACGCAGCCACCAAGCGGCTCGCTGAGCAAGTGGTTTTGCAGGCTCATGCTAATGGACTTCCATCGATCATGATTCGTCCGAGAGCTATTTTTGGTCCATATGACCAGACCCTTTTTCCCAGAATCGTTGCAGCAAATGCCAAATCGGGTGTACCTATGATCGGAGGCGGACAGGCACTCATTGACCTGACTTGTGTGGATAACGTGGTGGATGCGCTTTTGTTATGCAGGGATGCTAAGACAGAAGTGCTGGGTCGTGCCTACAATATTTCCAATGGAGATCCGAGACCGTTTCAGGATTTGGTGAGCACGTTGTTTGGAAAGCTGGAAATGTCTTTACACCGTCGAAATATTCCCTACCGAGCAGCATACGGAGCAGCCGCAGTGCTGGAACGTGTACACCGCTTGATTCCTGCGTTAGGTGAACCTCAATTGACGCGGTATACGGTTGGTTCGTTATCGATTCCACAGACGCTGGATATTTCGGATGCCCGTGAGAAGCTGGGGTATGTGCCTCGGTTGACCATTGATGAGGGGTTACAACAATTTGCAGACTGGTGGAGGGCTGAATCATGCTGACAACAACTTCTGTAAAGCTTCATCTTGGAGCAGCGGGTTATTGCACACATCCGGAGTTTCTGACGCTGCGTGGTGGAAGTTTGCGTCCGGTGGCCTTCCCGGCAGGCTTTGCGTGCATCATTCATCCTGTACATGGTCCGATTCTGCTGGACACGGGATATAGCTCCCGTTTTTTCAAGGAAACCGCCTGCTTGCCAAACGCGCTGTATCGTCATATTACACCTGTGGTCTATCGTGAAGAAGACAGTGCGGTACATTTTCTGGCTCGTTTAGGACTGGAAGCTTCGGATATTCGGTACATCATCCTCTCACACTTTCATGGGGATCATATCGCAGGTGTGCGAGATTTTCCACAGGCGCAATTGATCTATCTGCCAAGAGCCTATGACGCGGTGCGTTCACTTGGACCCATTGCGGCTGTAAAGGCAGGCTTTCTGTCCGGCCTGCTGCCAGAGGACTTTAATGCCCGATCAATACTTGTTACGAAGCAGCCGGAGAGATGGGTGAGAGCGGGTGAGGATTTTCCTTTTCCCGAGGTATACGATATTTTCGGTGATGGCAGTCTGCTGGGTGTTGACGTATCGGGTCATGCGGAAGGCATGATGGGGATTTTGCTCACTACGGAGTCACATGACTATTTTCTGTGTGCAGACGCAGTGTGGTCGAGTCGTGCTTTTCAGGAGCAACGCAGACCTCACGCCCTCGCTGGAATCATTATGTCGGATCGTCAGGCGTATCGAAGGAATTTTGACAGACTCGTTCAGTTGCATCAGCAGTTTCCAGCGCTTCGGATTGTGCCCAGTCATTGCCGTGAAGCGCTGAATGCTTGGGGTACAGAGGGTGAGCACATATGAGCAGTACACTGCGTATTGTCTACCATTATGCACTTGCACGGGGATTGAGAAAATGGAAAACACGAGCGCAGCTTGAACGCTGGCAGGAACGCCAGATCATTCGGCATGTTGAACGGGTTCGTGAAAAGTCGCCTTTTTACCGGGAGTGGTGGGGTAATGTGGATGCATCCAACTGGAGAAGCTTTCCTCTGATCGACAAAACAATCATGATGCAGCATTTCGATCGGCTCAACACGGTGGGCATTTCCAAGGGCGAAGCGATGGCTCTCGCCGGGGAAAGTGAGGAAACGCGTGATTTCAAGCCATCCGTTCAGGGCGTGACGGTAGGCTTGTCCTCAGGCACATCGGGCAACCGGGGGTTGTTTCTGGTGAGTGATCGTGAGCAGGATGCGTGGACAGGGACTGTGTTGGCCAAGCTCCTGCCTGGCGGACTGTGGAAGCCTGCCAAGATCGCCTTTTTCCTCCGGGCCAACAGTAATCTGTATGAATCGGTGCAGCGGGGTAAGCTGCAATTTCAATATTTTGATCTGCTGGAGCGTGTCGATACCTTGGTTGAACGTATGGAAACATACCGACCCACCGTATGGGTAGCGCCGCCCTCCATGCTGAGAATGTTGGCTGAGGCTTATACGTCAGGCACATTGACCACTGTACCGGACAAAATCATTTCGGTTGCTGAAGTGCTGGACCCCCTGGATCGCAAGGTGCTGGAGAGTGTTTTTGAGCAAACCATTCATCAGGTTTACCAGTGTACTGAAGGATTTCTGGGCGCAACCTGTGGCTTCGGTACGTTGCATTTGAATGAAGATATCGTTCATATTGAAAAAGAGTTCATTGACCCCACGACCCGGAGGTTCGTGCCTGTAATCACGGATTTCTCCAGAACCTCACAGCCGATTATCCGGTATCGACTGAACGACATTTTGACCGAGGCAGCGGTTCCTTGTGCCTGTGGGTCTCCATTCACTGCCATTGAGCGGATCGAAGGCCGCTGTGATGACACGCTTTATTTTCCACATCGACAAACGGGCGAAGCCGTACCTGTATTCCCGGATTTTGTTACGCGTGCGGTGATTGCAGCCTCTCCAGTTATTGAGCATTATCGCGTCGTACAGCGAGGTAGCGGGATGTTGGAAGTATCGCTTCGGCTCGGAGGAGGAGAAGGGATGCAGCAGGTGGAATTTTGTGTGAAGCGGGAGCTGACGAAGCTGGGAGAGCGGCTGGAATGCACCATACCCGAGATCATATTCGTTCCTTATACGTTTGAACCGGGAATAACGAAGCTGCGCCGAGTGGAGAGACAGCACACTTGTAGTGAAGCGTTTGGATGATAAGGTAACGTGATAAATCGACTAAATCCATCGAGGGAAGAGGTGAAGCAGATGACAGAACAGAAGATACAGACAGAGGATGATCATATACAGGGCGAAACAGGTTTAACCGTGGGGAAATCGAAAGAGTTCAACCGAAACGCCCCTGTGGCGTTAATCACGGGTACATCGAGTGGGTTCGGCATGCTTACGGCGGTTACGCTGGCTAAACAAGGATATCGTGTTGTGGCAACGATGCGAGATTTGAGTCGGAATGTGGAATTGGCAAGGTTGGCGGAGCAGGCGGGCATTTCGGATCGGTTACAGGTTATTCGCCTGGATGTAACGGATGGTGATTCGGTACAGGAGGCTGTTCAGACGGTACTTCAAAACAATGGGCGGATCGATATGCTGGTGAACAATGCAGGATTTGCGCTTGGCGGATTTATTGAAGAAGTATCCATGGATGATTGGCGTCGGCAAATGGAAACGAATCTGTTTGGCTTGATTGCCGTTACACGTGCGGTCCTGCCTGTCATGCGTGAGCAAAAGCAGGGATTGATCATCAACTTGTCCAGCGTCAGTGGATTGTCCGGTTTTCCAGGTTATGCGCCGTATGCTGCATCCAAATTCGCAGTGGAAGGTTTCACGGAAAGTTTGCGTCATGAGATGTCCTCGTTCGGCATCCGGGTTGTGCTGGTAGAGCCGGGTGCTTATCGTACACCCATATGGAGTAAAGGCTTGGGCGAAATTCACAGGAGCGACCATTCTCCCTATAAAGATAAGCTGGACGCGGTTCTTCGTTATTCCCAGAATGCTGGAGAGACTGCACCTGATCCGCAGGAAGTGGCCGATCTGATTGCTCGCATTGCACGGATGCGTGCACCAAGACTTCGTTATGCGCTGGGCAAAGGCTCGCGTTTGCTTATCATCGGCAAGCTGCTGCTTCCCTGGAAATGGCTGGAGTGGATTATTGCGCGTGGATTGAAATAGAATCAGCTACGAAACTCAATCACGAAATAAAAAACACTGGAGGGCTTTCATATGAAAATCGCTTTTGTTTTGTTTGATGGTTTGACTTTCCTTGATTTTGCAGGATTTTATGATGTGATCAATCGGTTGAATTTCTTTGAACAAACCAAAGGCACGACGTGGGAAACATGTGCGATGACAGATCAGGTTACGGACGAATCGGGTTTAACGTTGAAGGTGGACCGGGTGAAGCCCAATTTGGCGGAATATGATCTCATTTTTGTTCCTGGTGGCATGGGAACCCGTAAGCTTCGATTCGATGAGGCTTTTGTCGGCTGGCTGAGACAAGCTGAGAATGTTCCACTGAAGGTATCCGTGTGCACAGGCTCTCTGCTGATGGGGGCGGCGGGGTTTTTAACGGGTAAAAAAGCAACAACGCATCCCAATGTCTATGAATTGCTTGAGCCATATGTTGCTGAGGTGATTCAAACTCGGATTGTGAAAGACGGAAATGTGATTACGGCCGGAGGGGTAGCGACGTCCATTGATCTTGGGGTCTATGTTGTAGGTTTGCTTGCAGGCCAGGAAGCCGCAGCGAATGTAAAGCTACAAATCGATTATCCTTATGACATGCAGGGAGTGGTTGAAGAATGAATGAAGGTCAGAAGGAGAACGTGTTCATCCTTCGCAATATACGCAGAGATGAGGCAGAGAAATATTGGCCTTTGCGGCTGGAAGCACTGAAAAATCATCCGGAAGCCTTCGGGGTTTCATTTGAAATGTCCATTCAGCTTCCCATGAGTGAAGTGCAGGAACGTATACATACCGAACCCGATAATTACATTCTGGGTGCATATACAGAAGAAGGCATCCTCACAGGGACAATGGGGTTCAAAAGAGAACAGGGACTAAAGCTGAGGCACAAAGGATACATCTGGGGAGTTTATGTCTCACCGTCTTATCGTGGATGTGGACTTGCTTCCCGATTGCTCCGCGAAGTGTTGGATCGGGGCAGGGAATTGGAAGGCATAGAGCAAATCAATCTCAGTGTGGTTACCACAAACGGGTCAGCAAGGCGATTGTATGAGCAGCATGGATTTGAAACCTATGGCATTGAGCGCAATGCACTGGTCGTTCAGGGAAAGGGTTACGATGAAGCGCATATGACGTACTTTTATGCTGAGCGTTTGAATGTGAGCGATGAGCATGTTGAAGAAGGTGGTGACTTATGACGGACACGGTTCAGCTTGAACTTGACGGCATTTCTTTTGAGTTAAAAGAACCTCATTCATTCGAGTGGATCGCGCGCCTGGGTACTGTATTCCGTGTGTTTGATCAGCAGGATTCTGGCAATTTGTCCTTTGGTATTCTGGGTCTGGACGGAAAGCGGATATTCGTGAAATATGCTGGAGCATGCACGATACATGCGAACAGTTTAAGTACACCTGCCGAAGCGATTCATTATTTGAAATCATCCGTTTCCATATACGAAGATTTGGCACATGACACATTGATTCATTTAAAAGACCATTTTGCAACGGAACATGGCTACGTCTGTGTATTCGATTGGGTGGAAGGAGAATGTCTGCATTCCCATTGGGATTTTCCACCACCAGCCAAGTATGAGGACCCTCGTTCCCCCTATTATCGATTCAGACAGCTTCCGGTAAAGACGCGTATTCAGGCGATGAAGCAGATTTTGGATTTTCACATCGAAGTGCAACGGAGAGGGTATGTGGCTGTTGATTTTTACGATGGCAGTCTGATCTATGATTTTGACAAACAATCGATGAAAATATGTGATATTGATTTGTATCGAAAGGGCTCTTTCACGAATACGATGGGACGGATGTGGGGATCATCCCGGTTTATGTCTCCTGAGGAATTTGAGTTGGGTGCACCAATGGATGGAGTCACGAATGTGTTCAACATGGGAGCGATGGCTTTCTCCCTGCTGGGTGGAGAGTTGGATCGTTCATATGCCAGATGGGATGCGGGAGAAGCGTTGTACCAGGTGGTTATTCGTGCGATAGACCCTGAGCGAGCGAGTCGCTATGCGTCGGTTGCTGAATTAGGTGAAGCATGGAAAAAAGCCGTGCTGCAGGATCAATAAGCGATATTGAATCCTTGTTTAGATCTTAAAATTATCTAATATATTTCTCATACGCAATTGTGCACATTGGATTCGTATCTGCACGGGATATACCGTATAATGGAAATTAATGAGGGGGTATAGCCAATGTGCAAATATACGATATCAGGATTAATAACTGATTTTCTGAAGCAGCATGACGCTGGAATAAGAAGTGTAGGCCAACCATTATTGCGGAGGTTCATTCCGTAATTATGAATCCCATATTAAATCTTTCACCCATGGATATGATGAAAATTCAGGCAAATACATTGTATACGATGGACAATCAGAAGCGTCTGTTAAGTATTAACGAGCCGGATGGTGGGCAGGCTCCAGCCTTATTTATTGGAATAACTTCTGTCGGGCAATGTTCCTACTATCATGAGCAGTTGCCGTTCACTCTGATTGAGGAGCTAGGCTGTGATGCTAAGCTTCCGCTCGATATTGCGAAGCTGATTCGGAGAGTGGAGACGTTTAAGCCAGTGAAGAGTGCATGGATGGGCCCGGCTTATACATTTCCCGAGAAGTTCGATGAATGGCATCCAAATGTTCAGCTTATAGAGAGTCATGGTGCTTTTTTGCTGGAAGAGCATTTTCCTGATTTAATAGAACAACTGCAAGAGAAAATGCCCATTGCCGCTTATGTTATGCAGAATTCGGCTGTTGCTGTATGTTGTTCAGCCCGTGTATCCCAACAGGGTGCTGAGGCTAGTCTGTATACGGCGCCTAATTTCAGAGGACAGGGTTATGCAGCAGAAGCTGTAAAGTGCTGGAAGTATCATGTTAAAGAGAGCGGGCGCATTCCAATCTATAGTACATCATGGGATAATATAGCTTCGCAGACTGTTGCCCGGAAGTTGGGACTAATCCAGTTTGGTGTGGATTTCAGCATCACGACCTCGTCATAAAAGATGCAATCATTTGTGTTAAATGAAGGGTATCAATCCGCTGGGTTGAAACTCTGGATCAAAAGTTGTTGTTGCAGCAATGATTAGGAATTTTGTACAAAAGAACCTGCAATAAGTCATTGTAGCGCATATCCGTATCTATCGGGATGAGTATAATTATGATCATAGCTTTGTCGAGTTTATTGAGAGTGCCGTTCATAAGTTTGAGCAGGGACAGGAGTGATTCCATGATTCGCAAACGTATTGCAAGCGGCACGGTGATGCTGTGTGCAGCATGGATGTTGGTAGCATGCTCGAATCAGGTGGAAAGTCATGACGTGAGCTGGAAAATTGATAGCAATCTTCAGCAAATCGTGAACGAACCTGAGATTCTGACCAGCAGTAATCCAGGTGATTATATTGCTGCTAATACAGAGGCGTATGCTCAGATTCTGGATACGGGTGAAGAGGGACTGAACGTCCTGATTCAGCAGCTGGAGTCCAGTTCGAATGATGGCCTTAAGGAATGGCTTATGGCTCAGGCTAGTACTGAACTGCTCGGAGAGCGTAACCCCGTGGAACGCTGGCAAAGTGGCAAAGACTGGCTCAGACAGTATAAAATGAAGTTAGAATAATGGCTCTTCATTAGTGCATGACTTACAGCGAAGGTAGTGGAGGGAACGGAATCGATTCTGAAGAAGCGGTAGCGTTCGCCTTTGTCTCCAAATTTGGACATTTATAAAATATTTCAAGAAAATTTGGAGACAACAGCGATCGAAAGAACGATCCGTAACCGAAACGATCACCGCAGGTCGTCAAACGTTAACGTCTGTGATGATCCGGAATAACATAACTCACCTCCCAGTCATCATGAGCAGGAATGAGAGGTTCCAGGAACCTGAAAGAATACGTTATAGAGGTGAAACCCTTGAAGAAGAAAATTGCATTTTTTGACTCGGGAATCGGTGGTTTAACCGTCTTGCATAAAGCTTTGCATCAATTCCCTGAAGAAGCGTTTCTGTATTATGCCGATACATTGCATGTTCCTTATGGGACCAAGTCCGCCGATGAGGTTAGAGGACATATCTTCAATTGTGTGGAGGCTATTGTTCAGGAAAATGTGCAAGCGATTGTGATTGCCTGCAATACAGCGACCAGTCTGACCGTGAAGGATTTACGTGCCAAGTATGATATCCCCGTTATCGGGATGGAGCCTGCTGTGAAACCAGCTGTGGAAATGAATCGAAGAAGCGGCAAAAGAGTGCTTGTATTTGCTACAGCCCTGACTTTGAGTCAAACGAAATATCATGAATTGGTATCCCGTGTGGATGATCACCACAGTGTCGATTCCATTCCATTACCTGAACTTGTGGAGTGGTGTGAGCAGTTGGACTTTGATCCACAGAAGATTGCGGCGTATTTCCGCCTTAAACTGGCTGATCTTGATCTGAACTTATACGGTACAGTTGTGCTTGGCTGCACGCATTACCCGTTTTACACATCGATTCTTCGTACGGTTCTACCAGATCATATTCAGATTATTGATGGCAGTACGGGAACAGTTAACCGCTTGAAGCAGCTTCTTGGGTTGGCAGATCAAAAGGGTGTGTGGACAGAGGAAAAGGTTACTTTTCTTAGTTCATCTGGCCGTTCGGAAGACCGGGAGAACATGCGAATTGCACTCAAATATCTGGAGAAGCATTGAATGTAATTTGAATCAACAGGAGTTGAAGGGCGATGCAGTCTATTTATCTCATTCGTCATGCCAAAGCTACAGGGCAAGAACTGGATGCCGAGCTTACGGATGAAGGACTTCGTCAGGCAGAAGAACTTGCTGAGATGTTGGCGGAGCACCCAATCCAATACATTGTGTCGAGTCCGTGGAAAAGAGCACTTCAAACCGCTGCCCCACTGGGCAAAACCGTCCTGCAACATATACATACGGATGAACGTCTTCAAGAAAGGGTGCTTAGTACCCTTCATCTGGATAACTGGATGGATGTGCTTGAACGTACATACACGGACGAAGACTGGACGGAAGAAGGTGGTGAATCTTCTCGTTTCGCGACAGCCAGGGGCCTTGAGGTGCTGGACGAGCTGTGGAGCCGGCCTGAGCATAGCGGGGCTGTGATTACACACGGTAATCTGTTATCTCTGCTCATTCGCAGCCATGATGAATCCTTTGGATTCGAGGAGTGGAAAAATCTATCTAATCCTGATGTATATGTCCTGGAAAAACAGCAGGGAGATAAAGTCACACACAGCATTCGCCGTATATGGCGAAGTTAAACATAAAGAGAGTGCTCCAGCGATTTTTTGAGATCGGCTAGAACACTCTTTTCAGTTTACGATGTTGGTTTTACAAAGCGGCGACTAATAACATTACCCAACCGACCAAAAATGCTACTCCGCCAAGGGGTGTGATCGCCCCCAGTTTTCGAACGCCAGTTACGCTTAGGACATACAGACTGCCCGAGAACAAGAGGATGCCGGCGAATAGCAGCCATCCAGCCAGCAACACAAGAGAAGGCTGCTCCAGTCGATCAGCGAACAGTCCGAGAAGGATGATTCCGAGTCCGTGAACAAGGTGATACTGAACGCCAGTCTCGTATATTTTGATCATGTCAGCAGACAATCTGCGTTTGAGCGCATGTGCACCGAATGCTCCAAGGGCAACAGCAAGAAACATCATGATACTTCCAAGTACAATCAAGGTCTGCATGTAGTCTTGTCTCCTTTTTAATGAGTATTAAGCAGAATGTTTCTGCTCATTATGATGCTTACAGCTTACGCAATTGGATGCGCTGAATCGAATGGTCCGCTTCCTTTTTCAGAATCAGTCTGGCTCGTCCTTTGGTTGGCAGGATGTTTTCGTGCAGATTTTTGGCATTGATATCTTTCCAGATCTGACTTGCCGTAAGAACAGCCTCATCTTCTTCCAGATTGGCAAAACGGCTGTGGAAGAAGGAATTCTCATTCTGAAAAGCTGTATTGCGTAGCAGCTTGAAACGCTCAATGTACCAGTGGCGGATATGCTCCTCTTCTGCATCGATATAGATGGAGAAGTCAAAAAAATCACTGACCAACAGTGGGGTTTCCTTTTTGACCTGGAGCACGTTAATTCCTTCAATAATGAGGATATCCGGCTGACATATGGCATTCTCTTCACCTGCAATGACGTCGTAGGCAAGATGGGAGTATACGGGAGCCATCACTTCGGGTTTGCCCGATTTGACATCACCCATGAACTGAATCAGTGACTTGATATCATAACTTTCCGGGAATCCCTTTCGGTTCATGATGCCTTTTTCTTGCAACACGGCATTGGGATACAGGAAACCATCCGTAGTGACCAGATCCACCTTTGGATTTCCTTTGCCTCTGGCCAGCATAGCCTGAAGCAGGCGGGCAGTTGTACTTTTGCCCACGGCAACACTGCCCCCAATACCGATAATGTAGGGAGCGTGATGTGCTTCTTTTTTTAAAAAAGATGCCGTTAAGCGATTCAGCTCTCGTGAAGCTCCTGCATATAAGTCAATAAAGTGGGTAAGAGGTAGATAAATATCCTCAACTTCTTGAATGGATACCTCTTCATTTAATCCCTTTAGCTGTTCCAATTCCGCTGTCGTTAGTGGAAGAGTGGTCTGATATTTCTTCAAGTCAGCCCATTCCTTGCGGTTAAACTCGGTGTAAGGAGAGTATAAATTCATGAGATCCCGCTTTCTGTATGTAATGTTATGTTGGCACAATCATTAGTGTACCAAATTTCAGGGAACTGACAACACCTTTACATTGATGGTCCCTTAGTATATTCCCTGAAAGTTGAATGAAAAGCAACTTATAGGAAATTGTAAACCAAATTATGTTAAAGTCAACGTATACCATGCGGGAGGGTGACAGCAAATGATCGTATATGAGAGAGAGCATGATTTTGTTTTGACCGCACAGCATGAGCATGGATTAGTAGCCGGAGAAATGGCTTCCCATTGGAAAACGGAATTATTAACTGATGAAGCGCATCGAGAAGATCTGATTTTTGCCGCAAAAGAGCATGATCGGGGATGGATTGAACTGGATTCTGCTCCATTCTGGAATGATTATAGTCAGATACCGTATTCGTTTCGTGATTTTCCGCTACGTCCACGATTTGTATTTTACCGTAAAGGTATTGAAGAGGTTCGGGAGAAAAACCTGTACGCCGGGTTGTTGTGCAGCATGATGTATACAGATTTGTTTCAAAAAAACCTGGGTGCTAACGCCAATGATGATGAAGATATCAGGGAGTATCTAAACGATGAACGGGAGCATCAGTTACGTTGGGAACAGCAGCTTGGTGCTGGTGAAGCGTTGAAGCTTAGGCTGAAACATGATTTAGAAATTATGCTATTTTGTGATCAGCTCAGCCTTTTTCTCTGTATGGAGGAACCCGGAACACCTGCTGCACGTTATGATTTTTTCGCTGATGGACTGGGCTCTACCTTCGATGCCTGTTCAAGGCAGCCCATTCAGGCCGAGTGGCTTTCCAATGAGAAAGTCGGATTGTCTTTTGTGCCGTTTGATGAGGACTTTACAGTCGTTATGCCTTACAAATCGGTACCGAAAGCAAGTATCCGCAAATTTGGTCTGCTGCAGGCTTATCGCCGTGCCGAGTGGAAAGAGCGCCGGGTGTTAATTACAGGCATGAGCTGAGTATCGCCTATTCGATATTCGGTTCAAAAACGAAACATTGCATACATCATAAAGAGGCGGGCCTCCGAAATTTCCGGTGTCCGTCTTTCGTATGCGTTTATATCGAAATTGAATTTGCAGATAATCAGGAAAGTGAAGAGGGATCCTGAATAGAGATTGAAGCAGGAGAATCTATCTATGTACCAGAAGTGTTAGAGTACAACGAAGTATATAAGCTTAATTCTATGTATGAATTGCAAGGGATTAGGTTTTGTATAAGGCAACTGGGAGGATAAACATGGACACTAGAACTGAGATTTTAACGATGTGTATGGTATGGGACAAACGGAATGATCAGGTGCTATTAATGAATCGTCCGAACCAAAAAGGATTTCCGGGATACATTGCTCCTGGAGGGAAAGTTGATTTTCCAGAAAGTATTGTGGATGGTGCCGTGCGAGAAGTTAAAGAGGAAACAGGACTTATTGTGAAAGAGATTACATACAAAGGTCTTGATGAATTTTGTGATCCGGAGCAAGGATTGCGTTATATGGTCTTCAACTACGTGGCTACTTCTTATGAGGGAGAGCTATTGAACGAGCCGCCGGAAGGCGAACTGTTGTGGGTGTCTCTAGGACAGGCGCTTGAGCTGCCCATGCAGGATTGGTTTGCAGAACGTTTCCCGCGATTTTTTCAAGCAGGTACGTTTGAGCGGAGTGTGATCTGGGAGAAATCAACCGGACGTACACTGAAAGAGACGTTTATGGTGTATAGTGATTCGGTTCTTGAATAGAGTGAAGTTAAATAATTCAAAACGCTCAGGAGGAGGAAGCATTTATGGGATACCAGCATGCACTGGAAGGATACATTGCAGCAACCAATACACATGAGTTTGATGAGGTAAGCAAATGGTTATCACCGGCTGCCGTATATTGGTTTACGGGAACGTCTTGTACTACCCTTAACGAAATTCGGGCTTATTTTGAAAACGCTTGGGAGACAGTCAAGGATGAGGTATATCGTGCAGAAGATGTCACGTGGATTACGACTGGGCAAGAACAGGCGGTCTGTATTTATACGTATCACTGGAAAGGAATGTATCAAGGGGAGCCGGCTGCTGGAAAAGGTCGGGCTACCAATGTTTTTGTTGCAGGCATCAACGGAGAATGGAAATTAATCCACGAACATTTAAGTACGGGTGTATAACGTGAGGAATAGAACGTTGTTGTTATAACAGTCTACATGAATAAAGCTAATAATTAAGGCTTCTATTTGAAGCATGTCTCTTATTTTATCGCCAATTCTATATATTTATATCCAGATATTATGATATAATGAAGTTTACTTTTTAAAAGGAGAGGACTTGCTATTATGGATATTACATTTCGTGAATCGCTGGAGGGAATAGGAATCGCCCAACTTAGCGGGGCTTTTTTCGAAGGTTGGCCAAACCCTCCATCTACGCCTACATTTCTGAAGTTGCTGGAACAATCCTATGCTGTCGAACTGGCTATTGATGAAGAAACCGGAAATGTGGTGGGCTTTATTCAAGCGATTTCAGATGGAGTTCTTAGCGCATATATTCCCTTACTGGAAGTGCTTCCGGAGTATCAGGGTAAAGGGATCGGAACAGATCTCATCAAGCGTATGTTTAATCGTCTAGGTGATCTCTATATGATTGATCTTCTGTGCGATAACGAACTCCAGGAGTTCTATGAGAAACAGGGCATGCAAAAAACATCTGGCATGGTGATTCGTCATTATCAAAATCAGGCTGGAGCGGTAAATAGCTAATAGATTTGGTGAACTAGATGGTTGAAATAAAGTATAAAAATCGTTCCGGAGTAACCCGAAGTTATAAAAAGAGAAAAATATGAATTCAGACTAAAACATTTATATACGGAAGGTTGTTATATATTTGGTGACTAGCCATACATAGGCTTCTGCAAACGGGACGTAAATGAATATGTACGAGGAAAAGGTGGAGATTGGTGTGAAATTGTCGTTCCGGATTTTGGACTGGGAAGAAGAAAAACCTTATCAACTTTTATTGATGGCTGATCCGTCCAAAGCCATAGTTGACGAATATCTGAGTCGCGGTGTTTGTTTTATCGCTGAATATGAAGGAGAAATGGTAGGAGAGTTTGTTTTGCTTAAGACGCGTCCAGAGACGGTAGAGATTGTTAATATTGCCGTACAGGAAGAGTTACAGGGACAGGGCGTTGGCAAACACATGATCAAGGAAGCGATAGAGGCAGCACGCAGGCTCGGTGGTCGAACGGTAGAAATTGGGACAGGCAACTCAAGTTTTCATCAGTTGAAGCTATATCAACGCTGTGGTTTTCGCATTGTAGGGGTCGATCGGGATTTCTTTGTGAAGCATTATGAAGAAGAGATTATAGAAGATGGTATTCGCTGCGTCGATATGATTCGTTTGTCTCTGGATCTCGATACCGTGGCAGAGGAGAATAAGAAGTGAAGATATATCGTCTCAAACCAGAGGACCGACGTACCATCACCGCTTATGGCAGTGAGGGAGCAAAGATTACGCCGATACTCCGAAGCGCAACAGCCTGCCACGTAGCACAACTGAAACTGTCTGCAGGAGGAAGTGTAGGTTTGCATCCAGCTGTGGGCGACCAGGTGTTTCTGGTGCTTGAAGGGGAAGGGTGGGTGGAAGGTGAGACAGGCGAACGGGTAGCTGTACGATCGGGAGAAGCCGCGTATTGGACCAACGGGGAGAATCACCAATCTGGCTCGAACAAAGGGTTAACCGCATTGTTGATTGAGGGTGAAGAACTGATTGTTCGGTTATCGCTAGAGTCGGGAGATTCTTAAGATAGGGGCTGATGATTTGAGTGTTTGGGTCATTGTTATTATTATTGGAGTGATATTTACTCCATCGTTCTATCAGTTGAATAAGCGTATTCGTAGATTGGAAGAGCAAGTTAGGCATCTTTCAGACGAGAGGAAGAACCTTTAAGTGGATCGGTACACACACATGGGGGTATACGGTTTAGTCACTTGGGAGCAAAAAGTCCTGTTAATACATAAGGCGAGAGGGGCCTACATGGGGAAATGGGATTTGCCTGGAGGAAGGTTGGAGTTTGGTGAGCAACCGGAGACCGCCCTACACCGTGAGATCGAGGAAGAGACGGGTCTTTCCAATCTACAATTGGTGATTCGTTCTGCGGAATCGAACGTATTGGAGTGGGTTCACGAAGGCGAGCCGGAAGAGCTGCACCATATTGGAATTCTATACGATGTATATTTGACAAGCGAAAGTCGGCCTTATGAGATCAAAAGGGAACCGGATGGCGAAGATTCGCTGGGCGCACAATGGTTTACTCTGGAAGAGGTCGGAGCGTTGTCGTTGACGCCATTTGCAAAGTATATGATTAACAAAACTACTTGATTTGAATTTTAGGACTGGTCAAATGGAACAGAATCGTTTATTCTGTGATAGATAGATTACAATTTTTTCAAATGAATAGGACTGACACCTTAAAGCATAAGGCTATGAATCTGCGGATTCGTGGCCTTTTTTTGTGTTTTTAGGGGTGGATTGGGTCTTTGGAAGGGGAGGTTGCAGGCCTTGTAGTGATGGGGATTGCTGAAAAATAATACCAATAGCCTAGATTTGCATGGTAGAATATTGATGATTATTACAAATTTAGGTTTTAGCTTGAAGAGTAGTACGATTGCTGAAGAAGCAGAAGTTTGCCCCATACTAAGGTACATAGGAGAGTGAGTAGATTTGAAGAAGCAGATGAGATTAAACGGTAGTAAATCAAAAAGGAATGTGTTAATAGTCGGATTGTTGACGACGGCTTTGCTGGCAGGAACGCTGCTGACTACTGGAACCGTGGGTCTGGTGTCTACTGTGGATGCTGCTACAAGCACGAATGGAGCGGGCACAACGGCTTCTGCGCTCACGAAGTTCAAAGATATCAAAGGGCACTGGGCGCAAGCCACAATTGTCAAAGCCTATGATAAAAATCTGATCTCCGGCTATCAGGATGGTACGTTCCGCCCCAATGCCAAAATCACCCGTGGTGAGTATGCCACACTTCTCAGCCGTGCAACCAGCTTGGAAAAGGTACAAGACGAGAATCCTTTTGCTGATCTCAAGGGACACTGGTCTGAATCAGCTGTGACACAGTTGGTGGGCCAAGGCTTTATTAACGCTAATGATTATCCGAAAGGATTCAACCCCAATGCCGAGCTCACACGCTACGAGATGATGAAATGGATTGCAAACGGACTGATCAAGTCGGGAACCAGTTTCCAGGATGCTTTTGACGATAGCAAAAATACACTGCTACCTACCCCTGAAGTAAATCGCGGAACGATTCGTGCAGAGCAAATTCCTTATCTTGCACTTGTTCGCGGCACTGGCATTGTGGGTGGATTTGAGGATGGTTCCTTGAAGCCTGCTGATCCAACAACGCGAGCTGAAGTGTCTGCCATTTTGCTGCGTTATATGGATGTCGAGGGTACGGATGCAGGGAAGTACAGTGATCTGAATGAAATGCGTGAGGTAGGTACAACAGGAACGAATTTAACGACTGTTTCAAACTATAAATATATCAAAGGTAGTTTTGCAGATATCGTTAACACCGATTACACATTGAAAAATAATGTTGGTATTGTAAAATACCATAGATTTATTGTAGTGGATACAAGAGGAAGTAAGCCTAAAGGTCTTTACGCTTCGCTGTTTGTAGATGAAAAGAACTTAACCCGTGCACAAAAGGGACAATTTTCTACCTATGCCGAGATTACGTTCACATCAAAGGTTGAAAAGTCAAATCTCTTAACTTTTGCTAGAGCGAATGATAACATTGCTATTCCAATTCAACGACTATTTAACATAGATTATTTGAAGGCTAAAGGGTTTATTACTTTACCAGATGATTCAAATGGAATGCTTAAAAAGGAAAGGCCAGCAAAGTTTTGGACGTCACATACTTTAGACCCTGTAAAAGGGGGTTATATGTTGAAGAATGATGCTGGAAAAGAGGTTCAGATCTATCAATAGAATTTTTGGTGGTGTTTGATTTCAATATTAAATTTTTTGGACGAGGTTACTTCCGAACTTCATTCAGAGCGGTTATGGTTCTGTTTATGATCACAATAATCTATAACTTTACCCCTCATACCCTTTCTACAGTTAGTGCTGTAGAACAGCCTTATGGGCCTAAATCTATGAAAGGACCTTCAGTGACTGTAGATGCAAATGCAACGGAAGGAATCCCTGGAGTTTACTGGTACCAACTTGATTCAGGAGAATTTAGAGCCGACTTTCAGGGAACGTACAAAATTGTAGATAATGGAGGTTCCGATGATGATGCATATCCAGTAAAAACGGAAATACCGGATAATGTTGATATGAGTAGGTGGCCGCCACTAAGCTGGAAACCATACAAAGGAATAACAGTTAATAATTCAGTTGTTACTGATATTAAACTAAAAGATAACCCTGAAGGTGTAAAATATAAGCAGGTTAACAGTTATGAAGGAATAGGGACTCCGAGAGTTACAAGTGAAAAAAATGCTGACTTAAGAACATACACGGGAAAAGGTTTTGATTTCTTTGAAAGAGAACGTTATGGAACCAGACCTGGTAATAAACCAAAATTCAAGATGGTATATCATACTCCAGTTAGTATTTTCTGGGAAGGTAAGATCCATGAAGAAAAGCAAATCGATGTAACCCCAGATTCTACTTTAACTGTTGGACAAACCAAACAAATGGAAGCCAAAGTTAAGACTAAGAATTACGGTGCCATAGATTGGAATGTAGAAGGCATCGACGTAAGTCGGCGCGAAGCTGAAACCACCTGGTGGTCATCCGATCCTAGTATTGTGAGTATTGAACCCAAAACCGGAATGGTGAAGGCTGAAAAGCCGGGTACTGCTTTTGTGCGTGCAATCTGGAACAACGGTACATACCTCATCTCGGATACGGCTGACATTACGGTAACGTCCGAACCAGGACTCATTGTGAACCTGCCAAACGCTTGTAAAGCAGACACAGCCACACCGCTGCAAGCTAAAGCTATCCTGACCAAGTCAGATCTTTCTGTTCATGAGCTTACCGCTCATCCCAAATTGACCTGGCAAAGCTCCAATCCAGCAGTAGCGACCATAGGTGCAGATGGGAAAATGACGATCAAAGGTATCGTCGGAAGCACCACCATCACTGCCCGATTTGTGGACACTGCCCAGCAGTTGGATGAGCGAGGAACACAGGTGTTAGAGGTAAAGGACTGCACAGGCAACGGAGGAGACGGGGGAACTGATCCAGGTAACGGCGGTGTTGTGGGTTGCCCCGTGACCATCAGTCCTCCTAATAAAGGAGCGTTGATCGAATCGGCTGTCATGGACCCCTCCGTTTCGGGCGTGCTGAAAGCTGATGATCGGGGGTCTGAGAAGTTTGATGTCACCCGTGGCATCCCGACTTCTGAAGATCTCTATGCAAATGTCATGGCTAGAGGATACTTGTTCCAGCACCGTTGGGTGAACATGACGGGAACAGTGACTTATACGGTCAACGTAAAAAAGAAGTATCACAAAACATGGACGATTCCGGGCAGAGCCTCGACAGGGCCTAATGATCCAGGAACACCTCCACAACCTAAGGAACTAGACGTTCCTGTGGAAAAACCAATGCAGGTTACACGACAATATAGTTATTGGCAGATTGATAATTTGGAAGTCTATCAGTTAAATCAAGCTACGATATCCAATTATGCACTTGGTGGCTACGGTGGTACAGTAACGCTGACTCCAAACGGATATACACCGCCGACCTTACAATCGGCTAATGATGATGCCGTTACCGCACATGTGAAACCTGCACCTTGCAAGGAAATCGACCTTGCCACTGAAACAAAGTCAGGCGGTGACAGCGAGCCGCCTACACCTGATGAAACGTCATTGTTCCAATCCAAAGCGGAGACTGAGGTTAAAGAGAACACTGTAAATAATGACAAGGTAGTGTTTAATGGTACCACTGTGATGGATCCTGCTTCGATGGATAAGACCGCTCCGCGACCTGGGACAATCCCTCAGCCTGGTATGATCGCCGACAACGTGCTGTACCAGAATCGTTTAACTATTCAGAATACACTGGTCAACAAGGCGGACCAACCGACAACGGGCGAGATCGCATATGGCTTGATTCCTGGCAACATTAAAGGCGGTCAGGATCAGAAGTTTTCTATTCAAGGAATCAATTCTGTCACGGTGCACACGCCTGTCGTTAACTACGCCTGGGTGTCTGATGATCAGCCCCATAACCAGAAAACAGTGCCTGATCCGACCAGTTCGGCGCTTATTCTGGAACGACCGTTTATCGTGCGCATCCCGACCTCAGGGCAGCATCTGGACGCAACCAGTTACCCGGGTTATGGCAATAGGGACTATGCTAAGTATTTTCGCATCAAGCAGATTCGTTTCCCATTTGACGTCTATAACGCCGATAGGAGTCAGTTCATTCCAGCCAAGACCTGGGTGGACATTCCGGTTAACCAACTGGATACCATTTTCTATCTTCCAGTATGGGTGGATGAAGGGCATTATCGAGTTGAATTTCGCAATATTGCGGAAAATGCTCCTTCGACATTCACCGAACAGCAGGATGCCAACACAAATCTGACCCATCATGTCGCGGCAGATACGGTCCCGGTGGAGGTTGTTGGGCGATTGTATGATTTTCATGTTACGGATATCGCCGATTATAATTGGGAGAACGTGTTCCGCAAGCAACTCGGGAGTTCGGAGCCGACAGGAGTGAGCTACTGGACAGGACTTAACAGTATTGATGGTGATCCGCGAGGGAATCTGGCACCATTCGTGTTACCTGTTCGCCCAGGTAGTCACCCTGTGCAGGGTTTTAGTAATATTGCGGTGAAAACGGGTTACCATATCAAGTTCGACCTGAAAACAAAAGGCAATATGTTTGGGAAACAGGATGGTGTTCGAATTACTCCAACATTCTACTTTGTGAGCAAAGATGGCTCTTCCAGACAAGAAGTTGATCTATACTACCACCGCGGTCAAGAGCGACTTATTCGGATAGGATCGGCGCAGGATTTGGAGAAAAGGTTTGTTGTCCTGAACTCGAGGTTGCGTAACGTACCCGGTACGGAATTGGGGGACACGGCGCGTTATCAGTATACGTATGAACTGACTGCCGATGAACGCAATCAGAGTTCGCTCGCTGATTATATGGTTAAGCTTGTAGATCAAATCTCTCACCAGAAAACATGGGTAGGCCGCTATGACTGGATGATCCTACCCGCTTCCATTCGTACACTGATTGGACCCAAGACAGACATTCCTTCGGGTGTTAGTGTGGACCGAGCGAATGCGGCGATCCAGCGTTGGTACGGAGAATACAGCCTGCCTGCAGATGTATACGTCGTGCCAAAGGGAACCAATCTCGAATCGCTTGCCAGACAAAATCAACTGGATGAAAAGGCTTCTGTATTTCTGAAGGACGGATATATCGTGGTCAACTTTAATATCGAGACACTTCGAGATGGGAATACAGAGGCTCCACACCTGCAATACATTTATGCTCCGCTGATGAATCAGTGGAAGATGGAAGGTTTCAATAACAGACCAGTAGACAGTCAAGGCCGAACTTGGCACCTCAAGGATGGCGATGTGGTCTTTTACCATGCAGATCAGTCCAGCCGGAGCGATTTTCAGTCTCAGGTGCCACAATAAAAAAATAAAATGTCTGTCAGTTTAAATAAACTAAGTCCAAAAGAGCCGCCCGGATGCTTTTACGCATTACAGGCGGCTTTTGGTTTATACATTGAATTTCAAGAAATACCCATTTTCTTGTTGAATACCAAGCCAAATGGTTAATATTTATCTTGACGGTTTGTTTTTGGACATTATGGACCACAATTCTAAATAAGGAGGCTGCAAATCGGGTGAAACCTGAAAATGTGTAGAAACCATTGTAGGATAAGCGATTAACAACAAAACGCCATACAATCAGAGCACATTTGTGGGTCGGAAATGTTCCAATTATTCGATTCATCTAATTTATGCATCAATTGAACTAAAAATAGGAAATGCTCCTGAGCGTAAAAGTTTATAGAATAGATATTAGAACACGGACTTCACTTGAAAAAGTTGAGGAAGGTGTAACCCTCGAACGGATCAGGACAGTATTCGACATCTGTGCGACGGTATATACAATCATCAGTTTACTATGATTTTGAAAACGCAGACAAACCTTGACGGGAGCGTCGGAACAACGTTACTACCACCAACAGCACGATTATTGGACTTCATGAAAAATTTAGCTTAAAATGTTGAACGAACGCAAATTACGGCTTAGTCAATGATTTCCGTCAAAAACTTATGACTAAATCAAGACGGAGGGAACGTCGATGACGATCGAGGAAGGCAACAAGAAACCCTGGGAAAGTTACTATGGCCCGAATATGGGATACGTACAGGAACAATATGAATTATACTCCCAAGACCCGGGTGCAGTTACACCGGCTTATCGGGAATTATTTGAACAATGGGGTGCACCGCCGATGTCTGGCAGGGATGCACATTCAGTCTCGTATTCTGGCAACGCCCAAAAGGCTTCCGGAAGCGTGGATATTCAACTATTACAGAAAGCGGTTACAGCAGGGAAACTGGTAATGAATATTCGTACCTATGGTCACCTTGCGGCCGATATTGATCCCCTTGGAATCAGTGAAGATTCAGATACTTCTTTGCTTGAACCGAAGCATTTTGAATTGAATGAAGAAGATTTGAAGGCTCTGCCAGCTTCCCTGATCTGGGAAGGTGCAGATGGACAGACGGTAACAGGATTGGATGCCATCCAGCGCCTGCGGCAAATATATACTGGTCCTATCGCTTATGAATTCAGCCATGTGCATGAGGTTCATGAGCGGGAATGGCTGAACCGCCGTGCAGAATCTCGTACTTCGCCGGCACCGCTTAATCCAGAGGAGCGTAAAGCTTTACTGGAACGTTTGGTTGAAGTGGAGCAATTTGAAGATTTCCTCCACAAAACATTTGTTGGGCAAAAACGTTTTTCCATTGAAGGTAACGACGTGTTAGTCCCTATGCTGGATGAAGCAGTCCGAATTATGGCACACGCTGGTTCCAGCCATATTCTGATGGGGATGGCTCACCGTGGTCGATTGAACGTACTTGCTCATGTACTGGGCAAGCCGTATAGCAAAATTTTCTCTGAATTCCATCATTCTCCGAACAAGGATTTGGTTCCTTCCGAAGGGTCAACAGGAATCAATTACGGTTGGACGGGGGATGTCAAATATCATCTGGGCGCAAACCGTTATGTAAAAGACGGTGAAACAGTACAAGCGCGTCTTACGCTAGCCAATAACCCGAGTCACCTGGAATATGTAAATCCGGTTGTACAGGGCTTTGCACGTGCAGCACAGGATGATCGCCGTGATCCGGGATATCCGAAGCAGGATGTAACCAAAGCGGCAACTATTCTGATGCATGGTGATGCGGCTTTCCCTGGGGAAGGTATTGTAGCAGAAACGCTCAATTTCAAAGCATTGCCTGGTTACCAAAATGGCGGAACAATTCATATTATCGTGAACAACCGTCTTGGATTCACAACAGACAGTAGCGATTCACGCTCAACGTATTATGCGAGTGACCTTGCCAAAGGATATGAGATTCCGATTGTGCATGTCAATGCAGACAATCCGGATGCGTGTATCGCAGCTATTCGTATGGCAGCAGAATACCGTAACCTGTTCAAAAAGGACTTCCTGATTGACCTGATCGGTTACCGTCGTTATGGTCATAACGAAACGGATGATCCAGAAACAACACAGCCGACGGTGTATGACAAAGTAAAAGCTCATCCAACGGTTAGTCACTTGTATCAGGATCATCTGAAAGAGGAATCGGTTATCGACGATGCCTCCATCAACAGCATTCGTGAAGCTGTGACGAACCGCTTAAAAGAAGCATACGAGCAGATGAAGAACAATGAAGTACATGAATATTATCAACGTCAAATTAGCGAGCCAGAAGCCGTTTCGATTATTCCAACTGCGGTACCATTGGAAAATCTGCGGACAATTAACGCCGATTTGCTGAAATGGCCAGAGAATTTTAATGTGTATCCGAAGTTGCAGCGTATTTTGCAGCGCAGAAGCACATCTCTGAACGAAGGCGAGAAAGTAGACTGGAGTCTTGCAGAGACGCTTGCGTTTGCTACCATTCTTGCGGATGGCAAACCAATCCGGATCAGTGGACAGGATGCAGAGCGTGCAACGTTTGCCCATCGGAACTTGGTGTTGCATGACTCCGAGAATGGTGCGAAATTCTGCCCACTGCATCATCTGCCACAGGCAAGAGCATCTTTTGCCATCTACAACAGTCCGTTGTCTGAGGAGTCCGTTGTTGGTTTCGAATACGGATATAACGTCTATTCACCAGATACGCTTGTAATCTGGGAAGCACAATTCGGAGACTTTGCCAACTGTGCACAGGTTATTTTTGACCAATTCGTATCTGCCGGCCGTGCCAAATGGTCACAAAAATCCAGTCTGGTCATGCTGCTCCCGCATGCGAACGAAGGTCAGGGACCTGAGCATACAAGTGCTCGTCTGGAACGTTTCCTGCAGCTTTGTGCAGAAGACAATATGACCGTTGCGAATTTGACAAGTGCATCGCAATATTTCCATCTGTTGCGTCGTCAGGCTTCGTTGACTGAAACGGAAGATGCTCGTCCGCTCGTTATGATGTCGCCGAAAAGTCTCATTCGTAATCCTCGTGTCGCTTCACCTGCAGCAGAGTTCAGCGAAGGCAAGTTTGAGCCTGTGCTTGAGCAAGCAGGATTGGGCACGAAACCGGATCGCGTAGAGCGCATTGTTTTGTGCAGTGGTAAAATCGCCATCGATCTGGAAGATGCTTTTGAGAAAGATAATGCAGATTGGTCTTGGCTTCACATTATTCGTGTCGAACAGCTGTATCCGTTCCCGGCGGAAGAAATCAAGCGTGTACTTGCACGTTTCAGCAAGCTGAAAGAGCTGGTGTGGGTACAGGAAGAAAACAAAAACATGGGTGCCTGGACATACATGGAGCCTCGTCTTCGTGAAATCGCGCCAGAAGGAACAACCGTTAAATACGAAGGTCGCCCGGAACATGCGAGTCCTTCCAGCGGTTATCAACTTGTGCATGGCATGGAACAGCAACAGATCATTACATCCGCATTGAAGCAAACGACGAAGAATAATATTCCACTGGGGAGGTAACAGCTGTGAGTGAAATTAAAGTACCTGCAATGGGTGAGTCGATAACGGAAGGAACCGTATCCAGATGGCTGGTCAAAGAAGGCGAAACCGTTAATCAGGGTGATGTTCTTCTGGAACTGGAAACGGATAAAGTAAATATTGAGATCAGTGCTGAAGAGAGCGGTGTTCTTGAGAAAATTGTTCGCCAGGAAGGCGAGACTGTAGAAATTGGTGAAACGATTGGAACACTTTCAGCTGGAACTGGAGGAGGAAGCGGCGCGTCCGCTTCCCAACCAGCAGCAACAGAGCAGAAACAATCAGCTCCTGCACCGGAAGCTCCAACTCCGCCACCAGCACCCGTTGCTGCAGCACCGGAATCTTCGGATAGCAGCTCGAAGACAGCTTCACCATCTGCTCGTAAACTTGCACGTGAGCGTGGTATTGAGCTCGATCAGGTACAGAGCAAGGATCCGATTGGCCGTGTTTATCAGGATGATGTGAAAACTCACAACACGCAGGCTGCCGCTCCTACAGCGCCTCCTGCTAAAGCTCCCGCTGCAGCACCTAGTGCTCCGGCAGCAGGTGGTTCCACGTATACCAAACCAGTGGAGCGTCAACG
The DNA here is from genome assembly GCF_028771845.1 of Paenibacillus marchantiae. Classification (NCBI taxonomy): domain Bacteria; kingdom Bacillati; phylum Bacillota; class Bacilli; order Caryophanales; family Paenibacillaceae; genus Paenibacillus; species Paenibacillus marchantiae. Next base: position 3,021,372 of record NZ_CP118270.1, read on the forward strand.
TATGTCCCGCCGTCGTGCTACCATTGCGAAACGCCTGGTAGAAGCACAGCAGACTGCAGCGATGTTGACTACGTTTAACGAAGTGGATATGACGGCAATCATGGATGTTCGTAAACGTCGTAAGGACAAGTTCAAAGAGAAACATGAAATCAATCTCGGCTTCATGTCCTTCTTCACCAAAGCAGTTGTAGGCGCACTGAAAAAGTTCCCAACCATTAACGCGGAGATTGATGGCGAAGATGTAGTTCTCAAAAAGTACTATGATATCGGTATTGCGGTATCTGCCAAAGAAGGTCTTGTCGTACCGGTTGTACGTGATGCAGATCGTCTTGGCTTTGCTGAGATCGAGAAAAGCATTGCTGACCTGGCATCCAAAGCCCGTTCCAACACGCTGGCTTTGTCTGATCTGCAAGGAGGAACCTTCACCATTACCAATGGCGGAACGTTTGGCTCCTTGTTGTCCACACCAATTTTGAATACACCTCAAGTAGGTATTCTGGGTATGCACAAAATCCAGCTTCGTCCGGTAGCGATTGATGCAGAGCGGATGGAGAACCGTCCGATGATGTATATCGCCCTGTCGTACGATCACCGTATCATTGATGGTAGCGAAGCCGTACGTTTCCTCGTGACGGTAAAAGAATTGCTTGAAGATCCAGAGTCTTTGCTGATCGAAGGGTAATCCATAACGATTAACATTAAATTGCCATCTTATAAATAAAAAAAGTAAAGCCCCTGAACGCGGAGCACAGTGTATGCTGTGCACCCGTTCAGGGGCTTTCGTCATTGTATAGGTAATTTGTGTCGCATTATATGGAATCGGCGGTTTCTGCATGTGCTGTGGAATGATAGGCACTGTAGTCGGACGTATGCCTCTCCAGCCACTCCACGACATGCCCGGCAACCTCAGTCCGATTCGTTTCATGCAGCATTTCGTGGGCCCGCCCCCGGATAGAGGCGGTATTCAATATCCTCAAGCTCAAGCTCTCGATATTGGGAGACCAGGTTAAGCACTCCTTTGCCATGAAGTCCCACCGGATCTTGTTCACCCGAGAACAGATATACAGATTTATCCTTAGGAATACGTTTCATGTTGCGCGGCAAGTGAATGTCCAACAGCAGTTTGAAAAAGTCACGGAAAAAACCTGCAGAGCAGACGGCTCCACACAAAGGGTCATCCATAAACCGCTTGACCTCTTCGGAGTCCCGGGACAGCCAATCAAACGGCGTTGTTGCCGGACGGAAAGAACGGTTGAATCCGCCAAATACGAGCGCATTGAGCAGCATACTTGGATGACCCTTCCCCTGAATGCCACACTGCAAGAAAGCCAGTTTCTCTCCAATCCGAAGCAGACCGCGCTTGCCATTGGTGCCGGACAAAATAAATGCATGGTAACGCTCGTGGCCAGCATACATTAGATGCTGTACCAAAAACGACCCCATGCTATGCCCCATCAAAAAGAGGGGCACATCAGGGTTTTCTTTGGCGGCAACTTCGCCCAGATTCATCATGTCACTCGCCATCCAGCGGAAAGCATCTACGCCGGCATTGCCCAACAAATCCGAGTTTTCGACCGTTTTACCATGACCACGATGGTCATTCGCATAGACCGCGTAGCCGTGCGTGGTGAGATGTTGGGCAAATTCAGCGTATCGGGCAGCAGTCTCGCTCATGCCATGTGCAATCTGGACCACACCTTTGATGTTGCACTCCGGATCGGGAAGCCAGCGGTACACATGAATACGGGTACCTTCATTGCCAACCAGGCTAAAGGTAGATTCCTGCATCTCGTGTAAATCCTCCTTCACAGGTCACATTAAAGCCAGTTCAAATCAGGGAATTCACCCTTGAATAGATAGTTGATTATTCAATTAAGGCAAATAAGAGCGAAGAACAGTAGTGTTGCCATCCAGCGTATAGGAGCCCAGGTTGGCAGGCAGTAAGTAACATTGTCCAGCTTTCAATTCGATTTTATCCGATTCCGCGTTATCCCACTCCAGCGTTCCGCTACCTTCACAGACCACAAGAATAGTGAAGCTTTCAGCACTTGTAGAGAGCTCCCAACGTCCTGTAACAATCCCTTTTTCCACTACAAAGTATGGACATTCCGCAAGCTTCAGCCACTCACCTGGAGTTGCGTTGTTGGTTTTCATCGTCGTGGCGCCAGCACCCTCATAAGCCGTTACATTCAATGAATCCTCAACATGCAGCTCACGTGGTTTGCCATCCAAACCTGGACGATTATAATCGTAAATCCGGTATGTTGTATCCGAGTTTTGCTGAATCTCAGCCACAACTACACCTGCACATAGAGCGTGTACCGTTCCCGCAGGGATAAAGAACGTATCTCCAGCCTCTACAGGTACTTGACGAAGGGTATCCATGACCGTACCATTCTCCAGCGCTTCCTTCAGTACTTCACGGTCAACGCCTTCATTCAGGCCGTAGATGATATGAGCTCCTGGTTTGGCATCAAGCACATACCACATTTCCGTTTTGCCAAGCTCGCCAGGAGGGAGCGCTTCGTAATCATCTGTTGGATGAACTTGTACAGACAGATCATCGTTACAGTCAAGCAGTTTGATCAGAAGCGGGAATCGTCCGCCCTTTTCCGAAACTCCTTTGGTTCCAAGCCAAGCTGTGCCCAGTTGTTCACGGACTTCATCGAGGCCTTTTCCGGCAAGTGCTCCATTTAATACCTTGGTTGTACCATTGGGATGATCCGCAATCATCCAGCCTTCTCCTATATGTCCTTCAGGCGGCGTCAGGCCGAATTGCTCCAGCGCGCGGCCTCCCCATACACGTTCTTTGAACTCTGGTTGAAATTGCATTGGGTATGGCGTAGGCATTCCTAATCTCTCCTCTAGTATATGAAATGGTGGATCGCTTTAATCAATCATGACCGCGTAGTTGGCATGAGTGTAACAGTGAATACGGTTGCACGTCTTTATGTAGAACACAAATCGCATAAATTGAACCCAAAGAGTGCTTTGTTGCGATTGTGTCTAGTTTATTGCATTTGTCGAACAAAGGAAATTATTTTTTCTCGATGCCAATCAGAAAAGGAGAGGCGTCACGCTGCAATTGGCGATAAATCACCACTTGTGCCTGCTCTACAGGTAGAGCAGAGGACCACTCCAATACCGCATCCGCTTCCTGTGATCCTCCATCATGACCTGGATACAGCACAACGGTAATAATGCCGCGCGGCTTGAGCAATGCTAGTGCAGCCTGGAGAGCAGCAATAGTACTGTCTGTTTCCGTAATTATGGTGGAGTCCGCATCTTCCGAAGGCAGGTAACCCAGGTTGAACATTACAGCACCGACATTACCCTGCCATGTTTCAGGAACGGCCTCAGCCATTCGATCATGGCTTAATTGAAGCATGGAGATGGAGCCTAATTTTGCGCTATCCTCTTGTTTGCGAATACGGGCTTGTGCCAAGGTTAGTGCCTCGCTCTGAATATCGAAACCAATGACTTGACCACGTTTACCAACTTTTTGCGCCAGAAACAGAGTATCCGCCCCCGTTCCAACCGTTGCATCAATAGCTAAATCTCCAGGCTGTAGCCGGGAAGAAATCCATTGATGGGCACAACTTAAAACCGAAAGAAAGCCCATCTTAAGCACCCCTCCAGTATTTACCTTGCCAGGAATCCCGCTCACGCAGCTCACGATCAATCGAATTCAAAACTTCCCATTTGTTCATGGACCACATTGGCCCAATCAGCAAATCACGCGGTGCATCACCTGTAAGACGGTGTACAATCATTTCCGGTGGAAGCATCTCCAGCGTATCGACGATGAGTTTAATGTACTCGTCTTGTTCCAGGAAACGAAGGAGCCCGGCTTCATACTGCTTCACCATTGGCGTTTTGCGCATCAGATGAAGTAGATGAATTTTGATTCCCTGCACATCCATGTTGGCAACAGCCCGTCCGGTATCCAGCATCATTTCATGGGTTTCCTGAGGCAGTCCGTAAATAATATGTGTACACACCCGAATATTCCGTTTGCGTAACTTCGCAACGGCTTCCTCATAACACTGCGTATCATGCGCACGGTTAATTAGGGTTGACGTGGACTCGTGAATGGTTTGCAGACCCATCTCAACCCATAGGTAGGTGCGTTCATTCAATTCAGCCAAGTAATCAACGACGTCATCCGGTAAACAGTCAGGGCGAGTGGCGATGGACAGTCCCACGACACCGGGCTGCTTCAAGATTTCTTCAAAGTATTCACGCAGTTCTTCAACGGGTGCGTATGTGTTGGTATAGGCTTGGAAATAGCCAATGTAGTGAGCTGTCGGCCATTTCAGATGCTGTTTATCCCGAATGGTATTAAATTGGGTGACCAGATCATCGCGTCTGCTACCGGCGAAATCACCCGATCCACGAGCGCTGCAAAATGTACAGCCTCCTTTGGCGATAGATCCATCTCGGTTCGGGCAGGTGAAACCTGCATCCAGCATCACTTTGAAAACCTTATTGTTAAATTCGTCTCTCATTTCGTAATTCCAGGTATGGAATCGTTTATCTCCCCACAGAAGAGGAGGTTGTATTGAAGGTGCATTCATCTTCAGGGTACTCCTTTGGTTTACCTAATGGCTTGCTTATTCTATTACTGAATTCGACTCTTTTTGAACTTTTACCATTGTATCAAAAAACTCAAAAAAAGGGGAATCTAGTCGCAAAAATAGGCCGTAGAAACGAGGTTTTATCCTTGCTATAGTTTACACATTATGTTATATTTAAACCAGCGTCAGACACCATCTAATGGGTACTATTCATCATAGCATTTGAATCAATGTTGACGTCATGGACCATACTATACCGTGAGGTGATATGAATGAATTCCCAAGTTAAAAATAATGATCTTCATCATGTTTCTGTAGAACTGACGGCAGAAGAAGCTCTGGCTTTGACAGGTGTTCGTTTCAATGGCAATCCGAAAGTGAAAGCGGCTGCAAGACAAAAAGTTCGCGATGCTTTCGAAAAGACATTTGATTTTTCACACCAAGATAAGGTAGACTATGAACTATTAAAGTAGTTGGACCCCAATTCCAAATAAATCGAAGAGGGAATCTTTGAGATTTGCCCCAAAGTGGCAGATCCGAAGATTCCTTTTTCATTGCTCTTTACAATTAGCCAGTTCTTCGGCAAAATGATTCTGAGACAAGTATGGATAAACGGAGGAATAAGATGCGTTTACGTGGCAGAAAAGGGATTCGTGAAAATTTGGAGCAACAAGTTGACCTCGTTGTTCTTGATCCCAAACAGTACAAAGGAAAATGGTCTGAACTGTTTGGCAATGACCATCCAATCTTTGTGGAATTTGGCATGGGTAAAGGTCAATTTATCAGCCAAATGAGTTATAAATATCCGGAATTCAATTTTATCGGTATTGATATGTATGATGAATTGGTGCGTCGTGCCAGCGAGAAGGCTCGGAAAGCATGGAGTCAGGCAGAAGTGGAGACACCACCCAACCTGAAGCTGGCGCTGGCTAATATCGAACAGATTGAGGAAGTATTTGAACAGGAAGAACTGGAACGGATTTATCTGAACTTCAGCGATCCTTGGCCGAAAGCCAAGCATGCACGTCGTCGTTTGACACATCCACGTTTCCTGAAGAAATATACGGAACTGCTTAACACCAAAGGACAGATTCATTTCAAAACAGATTCGGAGACATTGTTTGATTTCTCTCTCAATGCAATTGCCGACTTTGGTCTGCAAATGACCAATTTGTCTCTGAACCTGCACCGTGATGGATTGAATGAAGAGCATGTCATGACAGAGTATGAGCAGAAATTCATGGGCAAAGGCATGAACATTCACCGGGTTGAAGTCATCGTTGGTGAAGAGGCCTTGCGCGAGTATCAACAAATCCGCTTGGACAAGTATAAAGTTCGGGAAGCTGCGGACGAGTCTGGCGAAGATCAAGAGTAATATTATAAAAAAAAGCGTGATATGCATCTGGCTACCAGATCCTCATATCACGCTTTTTTTGCTGTTCTGATGGAACTTAATCTCATGACGTCACTTGTGGAAGTTCGTTTTACTTCTGCTAAAGCTCCGAATGAAGCTCCTTACGTCGATAATCGTTGGGAGTAACCCCGTTGAATTTCTTAAACATCCGATAGAAATAAGAACTGTTGGTGAACCCGGTTTGCTCAGCAATATCAGCTACAGAGTTTTCCGTCTCAATGAGCAGGAATTGCGCTTTGGCTATGCGGGTCTCGTTAATAACATCGGTTAGACCTTTTAACGTTAGTTGTTTATAGAGTCTGCTGACATAGATGGGTGACATGGCTAGTTCATCTGCAATCGAGGTCAGACAAAGATTGGTGTCTGCGTAATCTCGTTCAATAATGCAGTTAATTTTGCGAATGAGTTCTTCATGTTTAAGCGTTCTTTTCTCCTCAACTTTGGATCCAAGCTCATCAAACATGCGATAGAAGTGGGCGTGAACTTCACTGAGATCCTCGGCATCATGAATCGGCAGCATCGAACGGTCGGAGATGGATTCAAGTGTAAGCTGGTTGTTCTTTTTGAGTGTGTTTCTCACATGATTCAGAGTCATGGTCAGATGGGACAGAGCCAGTTGAAATACGGTAAATGGATATGTTGCCGTTTCGCTCACGATGTCTGCATAGACCTGTTTGGCTTCGCCTGTCTTGCCTGTCATCAGGTAATCAATCAACTGTCTCTCTTTTCCAACAGGGAAAGCATATTCTTTGGCATGGTACGCCATGATGTCCGAGGTGTAAATCAGGCATCCAGGACCCATGAACAAACGATGAAGAGAAGCTTCTGCTGATCGAGTATAAGAAGCAATACTGTTTTCCAGTGAATCTTCCACTGGCCCGATGGTAAATGAAATGGAACATCTTAGATGTGTCATCACGGCAGCCTGCATCATGCGCAGCAGGTCCTCAATGGGGCAATACTCATCATCAGCTTCATCCTGAACTTTATCATTAAAGATAAGTGTGATCAGATCGCTGCCCATATCCACAGCTTCGGTGTGGTAGTAAAGGTCAGCCGTTTCCGTGCAAATGTTTATCATCGCGTATTTTATAAGTTGGACTTCATCCCTGTAGGTATCGCTGAAATCGGTAAAATGATCAATACGAAGCAGTACCAGTCTTGTTAGACGATGAACATCCACAGAAGAGCCGTAGAACTTCATTCTGTCCTCCAGCATGCCTCCCGATACCGTTTCACGTCCTTGCAAAGCCCCACGCAGAAAATCCTGTCGTAATAGGTGCAGACTGCCACGACGCTCCGCTTCCATCACACGCATACGGACAAGCACTTTATCAATGGGATGATATAGCTTCCGGGACACGAGGTAGGATAAGAGCACTCCCGCAATTAATAGCCCAATACAAAACAGAACGGTGTGAGTTCGCATATTACGAATATCTGAGGTGATTAGGTCATAAGGCGTTATTCTTACATAGCGCCACCCCAGGTTATCAGGAGCAGTGTAGGTAATGAGTGACTTTATTCCATCAACCTCTGCCGTAAAATAGGCGGACTGCTCCGTGTTTTCTAGGATTGGCTGCATAAACGTTTCATTGGACAAATCTTTCATTAGCGCACGATTGCTGAAATCGGACAATAACTGTCCCTGTTCATTGATAATAAACGTTTTCCCTGGCTGATCAGCTGAGTTCATATTGGGACTGAGCCAGTCGTCCTTAATATTTACGACAACAGCATAATTCAGTGTAGCATTGTCATTGATCGTGTCGTAACAGAGGTACGTATAACTGCTGACTTGAGTTTCCTCGGTGGAGCCAACTTGGTATGTACGCGGAATGGGGACAAAAGGTTTGTAATCATGGAAACGGTCGAGGATACTTGTAATTCCTTGATCGTCAATTTCCGAGATGGACTGTTGTCCATTTCGAACCTCATTGGAGCTGATAAAGAACTCATCATTTTTGGAGTTATATACATAGATGGATTCGATAAAAGGGAGGGACATGCGATAGTTGTCGAGTTGTTCCATCGCTGACGTAATTTCATAGATACTCGGATTTGAATAGAGCAGCAGGGCAGAGATGGTGTAATCCTGATAAATCTGATAAGACAGTGATTTGGCGGTCTCGGTCATCTTGGAGACTTCCCGACTGGTCTGGGTAAGACCGTTCATATCGGTTCGGTAGACCTGACGAAGGGCAATACGATTATAGTTGACGTACAAAATGGTAGAAGCCACAAGCAAGGTGGCAACAGTGCTAACAATAATGCCGATGAGAATCCGTGCAAACACTTTCTGGCTGTCCTCTGAACGTTTGCGCATGACCTTCCCTCCCGTGGACCTCCTGTTTTGGATGAACAAAGTTAGACTTCATAGCGAAGGATGAGAATTCATAATATGGGTGTGGTGAATCACGGATGTATTTCGAATTATATAGTATGTATGCGTTTACATCAACGGTGGACAGCATGCTATGGCCGATTTCCGTAGCTAAAGTTCAACTTTCGCTTTATTGTTCACTAGGTTCAACCTATGCACGATATCAACTTTTGTGAACGCTCAGGCATTCATTTCAGTGTTCGTTCATATTGTTCATATTCTGTTTCGCAGAATCGTTCATGATCCGGCCGAATGATTCAGTATCCGGTAGCACTTAGGGCAACTACAATAAAACAGAGCTCCATTGCGCGCCGCGCCGTAAGAAATTCGGGAGGGATCGAGCCATGCTCAAAGAATTGAACAAAAACAAAATCATGTTTCTCATGCTGCTGCCTACACTGATCTTTTTTCTGATTAACTCGTATTTTCCGATGGTCGGCATCTATTATGCGTTTACCCGCTATGATTTTGAAGGTGGATTGTTCGGCAGCCCATTTGTGGGCCTGGAGAACTTCAAGTTTCTGTGGCAATCCGGAATGCTGCTGAAGCTGACAACCAACACGGTGGGGTACAATCTGGCCTTCATTATATTAGGAAACGGGCTAGCGATCTTCTGTGCGATTTTGCTCAATGAAATTCGGGGAAAAGTGTTTAAGAAAATTACGCAGTCGGTCATGTTTTTACCGTATTTCATTTCGTTTGTACTATTAAGTGTAATCGCTTACAACATGTTCAACTATGAATCCGGTTTTGTTAACACGGTACTCAAACGTTTTGAGGCGGGGCCAGTTGATATTTACAATACACCCTGGATCTGGGTGTTCCTGATCATCATTTTTTATCTGTGGAAAAATCTCGGGTACAGCATGGTCATCTACCTTGCAGCTATTACAGGGATCAGCGATGAGTATTACGAGGCCGCCCGGATTGACGGGGCCAATATCTTTCAGCGCATTTGGTACATCACCGTACCGATGCTAAAACCGACCTTTGTCATCCTGTTGTTATTCTCGCTCGGGAGCATTATGAAGGGACAGTTTGATCTCTTTTACCAACTCATTGGAAATAACGGTGTCTTATATAACGCTACAGATATCATCGATACGTATGTGTATCGTTCCCTGAAAGTGACGTTTGATATCGGAATGGCTACTGCGGCTGGTCTGTATCAATCGCTGTTCGGTTTTATCCTGATCATGACCGTCAACTATATCATCCGTAAAGTGAATGAGGACTACGCCTTGTTCTAAAACGCCTATAGGCAGAAGGGAGACCTACTATGCACACGCGTACCCGAGATACGGAATTCACCTTGTTGTTTCAAATCATCGCTTACAGCATGATCCTGATTCTTTCCTTAATCTGTATCATTCCATTTCTTTTGATTTTATCCGGCTCATTCAGCAGCAACGAATCGATTGTAAGAGATGGGTATCACCTCTTTCCCACCGATTTTTCCTTGGAAGGTTACAAGATGGTGTTCAAATTTCCGACCCAGGTGCTTAAAGCTTATGGCGTGACGGTATTTACAACCGTTGTGGGTACGGCCCTTGGACTATTTCTCATTACGATGGCGGGATTTGTACTGCAACGCAAAGATTTCAAGTACCGGAACGCCTTCTCATTTTTCATCTACTTTACAACCCTCTTTGGTGGGGGATTGGTTCCTTGGTACATCATGCTGGCAAATTATTTCAATCTTACGGACACGTATACGGTGTTGATTTTTCCGGGATTGATGACGCCTTTTCTCATTATCCTGATGAAAAACTTCATTCGTTCAGCCGTTCCGGATGAGCTGATTGAGTCAGCCAAAATCGATGGTGCGAATGATTTCCGCATTTACTTTAGCGTAGTACTGAAACTGGCGATGCCCGGCATTGCCACTGTAGGGTTATTTCTGGCACTGGGATACTGGAATGACTGGTTCACATCATCCTTGTTCATTAACAACCCGGATATGTACCAGCTGCAATTCTATTTGTATAACACCATGAACACGATTACCTTCATTGACCAGATGGCGATTGGTACCGGCATAACTCTTAGCCAGGATGTACCTACCGAATCGACCAAAATGGCGATGGCTATTGTGGTTACTGGACCCATTTTGTTCCTGTATCCATTTGTGCAGCGGTACTTTGTCAAGGGTCTTACCATTGGTGCGGTGAAAGGTTAGAACGTGCACGCGCTATGGGTGCAGATGGCGGGATAGCTGTCTATCCGTCTGCGTCTGAATCATGGCGAGTCTGCGCTAACATATAAGGTTGACCACAAAAAGGGAGGATGCGTATGCGTAACAAAACAATTCGGCACCTGTCTATGGTACTTGCCCTGATGTTGTTTGCCGGGGTGCTTGCCGCATGTAATAACGGTTCGGGGGGATCTGCGCAAGGAAGTGAGCAGGGAGGTTCTTCTGAGAACAAAGGGGAGAAGGTAACACTGCAATTCTACATGCTTGGTGATGCCCCCAAGGATCTGCCTGTGATTGAGTCGGAAATCAACAAGCTGGCTGAGGCTGATCTGAACGTCAATGTGAAATTTAACTATACCTCCTGGACAGACTGGGACCAAAAATACAAATTGCTGCTGTCTTCCGGTCAACCGATTGATCTGATTTTTACCGCGGATTGGACGTTCTATCAGTCCTATGCGAAAAAAGGAGCGTTCCTGCCTCTGGATGAATTACTGCCTAAGGCAGCACCAACGCTCAAAGCTTATGTACCTGATGACATGTGGAACGCGGTAAAAGTCAATGAAAAGATCTATACTGTACCATCGACATGGACTGAATATGTTACTGAGGGTATTGCGTACCGTGAGGATTTGCGTGAGAAGTACAATCTGTCCAAACCGGAATCTCTGGAGACACTCGAAGCCTATCTGGAGGGTATCAAAGCCAATGAACCGAATATGATTCCAATCGCGGATAGCAATGCGAACCATACCCATGGTATTCGACAATTGACATCCAAGCTGGTGAATACGGCAGGTCAGCTCCCTTATGGTCTGGACATCATGTATGACACACCATCCAATATCACTTCCTATTGGGGGTCTGCACAGCATCTGGAGGACCTGAAAACGTACAAACGCTGGATGGACAAAGGCTTTTTTCCGAAAAACGTGCTGAATGTAAAGGATACGTCCAACTCATTACTGCAAAATGGCAAATCGGCTGTTGTACTGTCGGGTGAGAACCCGAACAAATTTAATGCGGATGTGATCAAGGTCCAGTCCACTCACCCGGATTGGAAGCTCGGTTATTTCCCTTACCCGAATGCCAAAGGATTTGCACAACCAGTTCACCCGATTCACAATGGTTTTGCAATTCCACGCAGCAGCAAAAACCCGGAGAAAGCACTTGCATTCTATGAAAAACTGGTTACCGACAAACGTTACAACTGGCTTACCGAATATGGTGTGGAAGGCAAGAACTTTGAAGTTCAAGACGGTTATTATAAAATGGTGGGCGATGCCCAGACCAATGGATTTCCGCGCGAAGGCATGAATGGTTGGGCTTGGCGTAATCCGGAATTCATGCTCTATGATAAGAGCTTTGATGACGTACTGGCTATTTTCAAAGAGCTGGACAAAATGAAAAAGCCGGATATCTTTACTGGATTTGCTGAGGATTGGACGCCATACCAAGCTGAGAAAGCTGCACTGGAGCAGGTAGAGAAGCAGTATCTCTATCCGTTAAATGTGGGATTGGTGGAGGATGTAGAAGCGGGTCTGAATACATTTATGGAAAAAGCCAAACAGGCAGGCCTTGAGAAGATTCAGACCGAGTATACCAAGCAGTGGCAGGATTACTTGAAGTCGGCTGGTATTCAATAGTTTGTACTATTCTTCATATTAAAAAAAGGTGCCTTCGATTCGAAGGCACCTTTGCTGTGTACATGCAGGCTTGTTTGAAGCTGTTACAGTCTGGCTTGGTCTGCCGAGTAGGGACGCAGATCCAGAAGGTCGATAATACTTTGTGCGCTTTGCATTGGGTGATACTTGGCAATCTGCGCCATGTGGCGTTTGCGTTTGCGAACAATGTCAGGGTAGTTATGAAGCAGTTTATTCATCCATTTCACAACAACATCAAGGGAAGTAATGGGCTCCCCCAAACCTCGTGCGGTGAAATACTGAACATTTTCTTCTTCCTGACCCGGTATGGGATTATGGAACAGCATGGGGATTCCCTTTGCCAACCCTTCACTGCATGTCATTCCACCCGGCTTGGTGATCAGGAGATCAGATACTTCCATTAATTTGTCCACTTCATTGGTGTACCCGATGATATGGATATTATCTTTTTTATACAACGGATTTTGTTCCATGCTGATTCGGCTTTTGTCATTGCGGCCAAGGCAGAAAATAATCTGAACATCCTCATGCCAGCGTGTCAATAATTGGTTAACTACTTCATCACTAAGCATTCCCCAACCACCGCCCATCACAAGCACAGTAGGCATGTTCTTCAAATTGAATTTTCCTCGGATCTCGTCCCGCCCGGGATGTTCCCAGAAGTTGGGGTGGATCGGAATGCCGGTAACGCGAATTTTGTCTAAAGATACACCCCGCAGCATTAATTTGGACTTTACCTCATCTGTAGAAACAAGATACAGATCCACTTCAGGGCTAATCCACGTCCCGTGCGCGTCATAATCGGTAATGACTGTACAAAGTGGAACCTGCACACCCAGACGTTTCAGTCTGGATATGACAGCACTGGGAATAGGGTGGGTGCATACAATAACATTCGGACGAAGCTGACGGACAATACTGCGTGTATGGGTATAAAACAGTTTATGCAACGCGAGTGTAGTCAGCCGGTTCAAGGATTTTTTATATTGGTGCCTGTATACATACCCGATGAGCTTGGGCTGGTTAATGACCGTTTTTTTGTACGCTGTAATGATGAGTGGCGCAACTCTGGGGTTCAGAAAACTCCCCAACTCAAGCACTTTGGTTTGCACATTCGGCGAAAGTTTTCGCAAACTGCTGGACAGCGCATAAGCGGCTTGAGTATGACCAGCGCCAAAGCCTTCAGATAATAGTAATACTCTTTTTTTCTCCACGCTTGCTTCACCTGTTCCTGCTAGGTTTTCCTTAGTCTAACATATTCACATTATGTCCATAAAGCAACAGTTGCAAGTGCGACTAAAGTACCGATCGTAGCACCTGCGAGAACATCTGAGGGATAGTGTAATCCCAGGTAAATTCGTGAAAATCCGACAATTAATGCAACAGGGAGTAACAACAGCAACAGGAACGGCTCCATCGTCATAAAAGGGACTGTAACCGAGAATACGGCAGTAGTATGCCCTGAAGGGAACGAATGGTCCGTCAGGGGATTGCGGAACGTAATCGTATCCGGTAAGGCCAGGTAAGGCCGAATGCGCGGATACAGTTTTTTGGCGATTGCTACGGGAATGTGGCTAACCGCTAGAGCGATGCATGCCTGAAGTCCTGTTGTACTCCAAGGAGCGGGAGCCAGCAGCCAGATTAGTAAGGATACTGCAATAGAAGATGTTGCTCCGCCCAGATGGGTGAAATAATACAGCCAAAAGTTCATAAATCGATTATGAAGTCGACCATTAATCCACATAAATACATTTCGATCATACTCTTGAAACTTTACGAATAAACGGCTCATATTGGCCTCCTGCCAGTCAGGCCCCATGTTGGCGGCAGTATTTCCGGTAAATTGCTGTGTCCGGTTTCGTCCTGAATAGTATATAACCGTTTTTTCGTGAACTTGAGGTTATTTCAGGTATATGTTTATCATATTTTTAAATGTTGTCCTTTTCAAGAAGAACACATGTGAAGAAGGTAAAATTCATGTTAAAGAGTGGATATACACCCAACTTAACTTTTTGACTCGGACTATCTAAAAAAGATACAATGATTCAACATGGCTGAAATGCGGTTAAAAAAATGTAAGTTTAAGACTGAACTTTTTGAGGTCTGTTTACGTTATTTGATATAGAGCCTCTGTCGATATGTATCAGCCTGATGAAAAAAGCAGGGACTTTAGAAATAAAAATCAAGTAAACGGCTGAAAATAAGATATAACAGGCATGAATGCGAGGTTGGAGTATCACGAGGTGCCTATTCAGCGTTTAAAGTTCACATTTCTGCTTCAGGAAGTGGAATTGCGGTTTTGACAAATGGCTGAAAAGAATACAAAATCGATAAAGCAGCCAACTGGCATCAACCATGCTTGAAACATTGTCTGAAATATTTACGTAGTAAACAAAAGAACAGGGTCATATTCTGCGCATCACAAAAAAATAAAAGTGCAGAATCCAGGAAGAGAAACATTTAAAGTAATCTGGTTTTGAAAAAAAGGGGGTAACAGAGAACGATGTTGGACGCTATATTCGTCACGATGCAGGTCCTTCTGGCACTGCTAGCCGTGTACCAATTCACGTTTTCGCTGTTCGGTCTGATTAAGAAAAAGAAAAAGAAACATTATCCGGCGACAAAATCATTCGCTGTACTCGTCGCAGCACACAATGAGGAACAAGTTATTGGTGCTTTGATGGAGAACTTGAAACAACTGGATTACCCGGAATATCTGTACGATGTGTTTGTCATTTGTGACAACTGTACGGATGGAACGGCTCAAATTGTAAGACAGCATGGATTAAATGCTTGTGTACGTACGAATGCTGATCTCAGAGGTAAAGGGTATGCCATTGAATGGATGCTTAAATACTTGTGGAAATTGCCACGTCAGTATGACGCAGTTGTCATGTTTGACGCGGATAACCTGGTTGACCGTAACTTCTTGCTTGAGATGAATGACGACTTGTGCAATGGTTCGCGTGTAATTCAAGGATACATTGATACCAAGAATCCGGAGGATTCCTGGATCACTGCAGCATATGGTGTATCTTACTGGTACATCAACCGTCTGTGGCAGTTGTCCCGTCATAATTTGAATATGGCGAATTTCCTCGGAGGTACTGGAATGTGCTTCGAGACCAACCTGCTCAAGGAAATTGGCTGGGGCGCTACAAGTCTGGTTGAGGATTTGGAGTTTACGATGCGCAGTGTTCAGCGTAATGTATATCCTGTCTTTAACTATGATGCCAAAGTATTTGATGAGAAGCCGTTAACCTTTAAAGCTTCAGCAAGACAACGTCTTCGCTGGATGCAAGGTCACTTTACGGTTGCGCGTAGATATTTCTTCCCGCTGCTGTGGCAGAGTATCAAGGAAAGAAGCTTGGTGAAGTTTGACCTTGCTGTGTATGGAGCAAACGTGTACGTTGTTTTGCTTACGTTCCTGATGACTGCTGTCCTGTGGGTGGATACAGCGATATTCAGTGGTCCACATATCGCAAACATATACGGATACTTCCCGCTTTGGGTAGGGTTCGTAGCGATTGGTCTGAATGTCCTGACATTCTTGTTGTCCATGGCGCTGGAAAAGGTTACTTTTGCCAAAGTGTATCTGTACCTGATCTTGTTCCCGATTTACCTTCTTTCATGGTATCCAATTACGTTCTACGCGTTCTTCACGCAGAACAACAAACAATGGAGCCATACTCAACATACACGTGTTGTACGTTTGGATGAGGTGCAGAGTAAGCAGGGATAATAAATGATTGACTTGGATGAAAGCATGTCTGCAAAAAAAAAATATTGTAGAGACGTTGACAATAGTTTTGCAGGATGTTATAGTATTCAAGTGCGTTAAATGAATAGCTATGGAATCACAAGTAGAAGTCCGACTTCTCACCTGATCAACAAACATGTTGGCTGGTCAACGATCCCAATAATTTATGAAGTGTTTACTCATGAAGAATTGTGTTGATTACAGGGATGTCGGTAGCTTAACCGGCATCCCTTTTATTTTTGTGTAACAGGATATTCAAAATGACCTGGAGGTGGACGGTTATTAGTAAAGATCACATGATTAATGATGAGATTCGGGCGAAGGAAGTACGCCTTGTCGGAGCTGAAGGAGAACAAATTGGGATCACGCCGATTCGGGAAGCACTGCAAATGGCGATTGACCTGAACTTGGACCTGGTCAATGTGGCACCACAGGCTAAACCGCCGGTATGCCGCATCATGGACTATGGCAAATTCCGCTATGAGCAACAAAAGAAAGACAAAGAAGCCCGTAAGAACCAGAAAATTGTTGACATTAAAGAAGTATGGTTCCGTTCCAATATTGAGGAGCATGATTATCAAACGAAGCTTCGTAATGTAGTTAAGTTCTTGAAAGAAGGCGACAAGGTAAAATGTTCCGTTCGTTACCGCGGACGTGAAATTGCGCATGCCGCCATTGGTCAACGGATTTTGGAACGCGTTAAGGTGGAGGTTGCAGAACTTTGCACCATCGAACGTCAACCAAAATTGGAAGGCCGCAGTATGATCATGATTCTGGCTCCTAAAGCCTGATAACATTGGAGGAGGAAACACAAAATGCCTAAAATGAAAACACACAGCAGTTTGAAAGGACGCTTCAAAATTACCGGTTCCGGTAAAGTCCTGCGTTACAAAGCTCACAAAAACCACTTGCTTTCCCACAAATCAAAACGTGCTAAGCGCGTTCTGAACGGCAACCCAGTAATGGCTGCCGGGGACGTAAGACGTTTGAAACAAGGTCTGGCTAACTTGAAATAGTAAATCCGTATGGGGGATCGGCTTAGGCCGTACACATACCACGGATACATTTAATATTTATTGGGAGGTTCTTTTAATATGGCAAGAGTAAAAGGCGGTTTTGTAGTACGTCGTCGTCATAAAAAGGTTTTGAAACTGGCAAGAGGTTATTTCGGTTCCAAACACCGTATTTTTAAAACAGCTAACGAGCAAGTAATGAAATCCCTGGTATACGCATACCGTGATCGTCGCAACACAAAACGTAACTTCCGCAGACTGTGGATCGTTCGTATCAATGCTGCAGCACGTATGAATGGTTTGTCTTACAACAAACTGATCCATGGATTGAAACTTGCTGGTGTAGACATGAACCGCAAAATGTTGGCTGATCTGGCCGTTAACGACATCAATGCGTTCAACTCTTTGGCTACTGTGGCTAAAGGCAAAATCAACGCTTAAAATTGTTTATGCAAGCCGCCGTACCTATGGCGGCTTTTTTTACGGCTTAAAGATTGATCTACTCCAAAGAGTCTGGTTGTGCGCGACGAATATGCTGCAATCTGTAAGGGCACAATGAAAGCATATAACGGGTGAATAACAGGCTGTGATAATACATAAAATACGAACGGTGAAATAATGCAAACAAAAACAGGTGAATTCCACATCCTTCTAGGGAGTATGATACGTTTTTGTTATATAACATCACATCGTTGTAACGTTAGTGTGTTAAATCGTTAAATTATTAAGCGCTTTCAATAAAAAAAGAGCAAAAATAAGTGAGATTTGGTGATGAAACATCTGGATTTTACCACGGGTTGAATGTATAATCACCTCTAGTAGGCTAGTCCTAAAATTTTCTCTTCAAGTCATAATGTTCGGTTTTTCGACAGGTGACACAATTGTTTAGTGGTAAGAATGCGCTTTTAATGTCGAAGAAACCATACATTCTGCATAAAAGCCATATTATCGATCTGTTGATCCGTTCCATTTTGGCCTGGACAGGAATTAGGTATATATCATTAAGGGGGAACAGAGAAATGAAAAAGATGCTCAGCTTGTCTTTGGTCATGTTGCTGGCAGTATCGGTTATGCTCGCAGGTTGCGGTAGCAAACCGAAAGAGGAAACAAATGCCGGAGGAACTACAGGTGGCGAAAACACTGAAGCTAAATCCGATTTGAAAATCGGTATGGTTACTGACGTAGGTGGAGTTAACGACAAATCGTTTAACCAATCCGCTTGGGAAGCTCTGCAAGCAACTGAAACTGAAACAGGTGTAGCTGTTAAATACCTGCAAAGTAAGTCCGATGAAGAGTACATTCCAAACCTGAACGAGTTCGTTAAAGGTGGATATGATCTGACTTGGGGTATCGGTTTCCAATTGGCTGATGCGATCAAGACTGTAGCTGAACAAAATCCTGATTCCAAACTCGCGATCATCGACAGTGTTGTTGATGCTCCTAACGTTAAATCGGTAACATTTGCTGAAGAAGAAGGTTCTTACTTGGTAGGTGTTGTAGCTGGTCTGACAACTAAATCGAACAAAATTGGTTTTGTTGGCGGTATGGAAAGCCCACTGATCAAAAAGTTTGAAGTAGGTTTCAGAGAAGGCGTTAAAGCGGTTAATCCTAATGCTGAATTCATTTCCAACTACACAGGTGCATTTGATAAGCCTGACCTTGGTAAAGCAGCAGCAGCTACACTTTACAACAAAGGCGTAGATATCATTTTCCACGCTTCCGGTGCTACAGGTAATGGTGTGTTCAACGAAGCAATCGCTCGTAAGAAACAAGGTCAAGACGTTTGGGTTATCGGTGTAGATAAAGATCAATCCCTGGAGTTTGGTGATGAAGTAACACTGACTTCCATGATCAAAAAAGTTGACGAAGCTGTTAAGCGCGTAAACCAAGAAATCATCGATGGAACATTCAAAGGCGGAGCTGAGAACCTGACTTTGAAAGAAAACGGTGTAGGTATCGCTGACACTTCTACGAAAAATGTTTCTGCTGATACACTTGCAAAAGTGGACGAGTACAAAGAAAAAATCATCAACGGCGAAATCAAAGTTCCTACAGAGTAATCTGATTCTGCTGTGAAAATGAATAATCATCGAGGCCGGTCTTGACCGGCCTTATGATTGTCAGAGTAGGAAAATTTGCTCAGGTCATCATAACAATTGTACAAGCTATGTAGTATGTGCTTGGGCATTAGCCACGGCAAAAGAAAGAAGCCTTCGTATCAACGCTCCGGTAGGAGCTTTTCTTAAGATTATGGAATGCAGAAGTTTCGCTGAAACTGAAGGATTCGATAATCCCAAGAAAAAGTACCGCTGAAATGCGGTCATCTTCCTTGAATAAACGTCGTTAGACGTTTTTCTTACGTTTGCGGAACCACACTATATCAGGTATAAGGGTGATTACATGGGTGCAGCAACCCCCGTCGTTGAGTTGAAACAAATCACGAAGCGTTTCCCAGGCATTGTTGCCAACGACGCCATCAGCCTTCAGCTTCGTAAAGGCGAGATCCATGCTCTACTGGGCGAAAACGGCGCTGGTAAATCAACGTTGATGAATATTGTCTTTGGTCTCTATCAGCCGGATGAAGGTTCCATTGAAGTGAATGGCAAGCCTGTCATCATCGATAGCCCTAACAAAGCAATCGATCTTGGCATCGGCATGGTGCATCAGCACTTTAAGCTTGTACAGCCGTTCACGGTAACAGAGAACATTATTTTGGGATCTGAACCAAGGAAAGGTCTCAACATTAATTATAAAAAAGCTGCTGCTGAAGTGCAGCGTCTGTCTGAACAGTATGGACTCAAAGTGAATCCGCATGCCAAAATTCATGATATTTCTGTCGGAATGCAGCAACGTGTTGAAATTGTAAAAACGTTGTATCGTGGTGCAGACATTCTTATTTTTGACGAGCCTACTGCTGTATTAACACCTCAGGAAATCAAAGAACTGATGGTAATCATGAAAAAATTAGTGGCCGAAGGCAAGTCCATTATTCTGATTACACACAAACTGAAAGAAATCATGGAAATCTCCGATACGGTGACAATTATTCGCCGTGGTAAAGTGATTGATTCAGTTATAACATCAGAAACGAATCCAAATGAGTTGGCAGAAAAAATGGTTGGTCGCAATGTCACATTTAAAGTGGACAAAAAGCCGGCTACACCAGGAAACAATGTGCTTGAAGTTAGCAAATTGACCGCCAAAAACAAAGAAGGCATTTCGGTTCTGAACGAACTCAACCTGAATGTACGTGCAGGTGAGATTGTAGGAATCGCAGGTGTCGATGGTAATGGACAGAGCGAACTGATTGAGGCTCTTACCGGACTGCGTAAAGTAGATAGCGGTTCGATTCGCCTTGAGGGTAAAGAACTGTCTAATCATTCTCCGCGCCATATTTCGGAGTCGGGTGTGGCCCATATTCCGGAAGACCGGCACAAGCATGGACTTGTCCTTGATTTTTCTGTGAGTGAAAATATTGTTCTGGAATCGTATTATAAGTCTCCTTATACGCGTAAAGGATTCCTTAACTTCGATGCGATCAAGAAGCAAGCGAAGCGTCTTGTCGAGGCATTTGATGTGCGTACACCAAGCATTGAAACAAAGGCCCGCTCCTTATCGGGAGGGAACCAACAGAAAGCCATTATCGCACGTGAGGTTGATAAAAATCCTGAACTGCTTATTGCTGCCCAGCCAACTCGTGGTCTGGACGTAGGTGCTATTGAGTTTGTTCAAAAACAATTGATTGCACAACGTGATCAGGGCAAAGCGGTATTGCTGATCTCATTCGAGCTGGATGAAATTATCAACGTATCCGACCGAATTGCTGTCATCTATGAAGGACAGATCGTGGGCGAGGTGCTGCCGGAAGAAACCAATGACAGGGAGCTCGGCTTGATGATGGCGGGCAGCACCCAAAAGAGAGGTACTGTGCATGAATAACGTATTAAAATGGTTTACCCGTGATTCATTTATATTACCTATTGTAGCCATCATTATGGGTCTGATCCTGGGTGGTATTGTCATGCTGATCGGCGGATACAACCCGATTGAAGCGTACAGTGCATTGTTTACGAAGGTTTTCGGAGACATGTACAACTTTGGTGAAGCAGTCCGGGAAATGACACCACTGATTATGACAGGACTTGCATTTGCATTTGCGGCACGTGCAGGACTGTTTAATATCGGGGGCGAAGGACAATTTCTCGTCGGTATGACTGCGGCGACTTTTGTAGGCGTGAAGTTTGCAGGTCTGCCAATCTACATTCATGCTCCACTGGCTTTGATTGCTGGTGCAGTATTTGGTGGTCTGTGGGCAGCTATTGCCGGTTATCTGAAAGCAGCGCGTGGGGTTAACGAAGTTATCAGTAGTATCATGCTGAACTGGATTGGTTTGTATCTGGCCAACCTGATCGTGCGCCAATTCCTGCTGTTAAAAGGTGAAAATCGTTCGGTGGATATCAGTGATAGCGCATCGATTAGTCTGACATGGCTTTCTGAGCTGATGGGCAACTCCCGTGTTCACATGGGAACATTGATTGCTCTTGTCATGGCTGTACTCTTTTATATTTACATGTGGAAAACCAAACAAGGGTACGAGATTCGTGCCGTAGGATATAACCCGAATGCGGCAGAGTATGCGGGTATGCATGTCAATCGCAATATCGTTAAAGCTATGTTTATCAGTGGTATGCTTGCAGGTCTTGGCGGTGCATTCCAGGTACTCGGGGTGTTCCAATATCAGACCGTTATGTCGGGCTCGCCAGGTACAGGTTTTGACGGAATCGCGGTTGCACTGATTGGTTTGAATCATCCGTTTGGTGTGTTGCTGGGTGCTTTGTTATTCGGTACGCTCACTTATGGATCTGCGGGAATGAGCTTTGCTGCGGATGTACCGCCCGAGATTATTCGGATTGTTATCGGTTCGATTATCTTCTTCATTGCGGCACAAGGCATCGTGCGCTGGGTACTTAAACCGTTCTATTCCAAGCGCAAGAAAGAGAAGGTGTTGTAGATGGACTTGTTGACAATTGGGCAAATTATCAATACGACGCTTGTCTTTGCCACGGCATTGATTTTTGCATCCCTGGGCGGGATTTTCTCGGAAAAATCCGGTGTGACCAACCTTGGACTTGAAGGTTTCATGGTATTTGGTGCGTTTGCTGCAGGGATTGCTGCGCATTATGCACAAGAAGCTGGCATGGGTGGAACGACGTCTGCCTGGATGGGGATTTTGTTTGCGGTTGTACTGGGCGTAGTGGTTTCGCTGATTCACGCGGTTGCCTCCATTACGTTTAAGGCAGACCAAATTATCAGCGGTATCGTCATTAACTTTCTGGCAGCAGGAAGCACACTTTATCTAGTAAAGTTGCTGTTTGAAGGATCAGGCGATTCACCATTGGTACAAGGATTCAGCAAGTTTGATGTGCCACTGTTAAAGGATATTCCTTTGCTTGGGGAAGCTTTCTTCAAGAATGTGTACCCGACAACATATCTGGCTATTCTGTTCGTCTTCCTGACGTATTACATTATGTACAAAACTCCATTCGGTCTTCGTCTTCGCTCGGTTGGTGAACATCCAAGTGCTGCGGATACCGTGGGTGTTAAAGTGCGTCGTTATCGTTATGTTGCCGTGATGATCAGTGGTGCGCTGGCTGCTATTGGTGGAGCTGCAATCACGCTGACTACGACAGGTACATTCTCTCATAATACCGTTTCCGGCCAAGGTTACATTGCGATTGCAGCGATGATCTTTGGTAAGTGGAATCCGATTGGTGCCTTTGGGGCGGCTGTGTTCTTTGGTTTCTCGCAAGCTATCCGGAACTATGTACAGTTGTTCGAATGGTCTCAAAGTATTCCCCAGGAAATTATTTATATGCTTCCTTACCTGCTCACCATCATCGTGCTCGTTGCGGCTGTTGGACGCTCTTCTGCTCCGTCCGCACTTGGGGAACCGTATGATCCCGGGAAAAGGTAACGACAGAAATTCTGTTTTCCCACATAATTCTTTACTAGAAAAGGTTCGCCTCGTGCGAACCTTTTTTTTGTTTCACAAAGAACAGGTCATCAGCTTTCTTAACTGTTATAGAGAAAGACACCCATATTTTCATTTAGGGACAAAGAAACAGGCGAAGCCGGCCCTGGACGAATACACTGTTTTGAACGATCCGAGGAGGAGGGGAAAGTATGAAACAACATGTTACGCGTGATGAAGCGATGAAATTAATAGGCAAAAATATTGTCGCGATCAAAAAAGATGGTACTCGGGTGACCGGAAGACTGTTGAAAGTATCGGGCAATAAATTAGTGCTGAAACGTGCAGTTGGCAAAAAAGTACACACCAAAGCTATTTTGCCATTGGTATTATTTGATTTACTCGCTGTCGCAACGCTGCCTTATGCTTACGGCTCTGGCCCTGGATTCGGTTATGGTCCAGGTGGTGGACCAGGATTTGGCCCGGGACCAAAACCAGGCCCAGGGTATGGACCTGGTTTTGGTGGTGGATATGGACCAGGGCCAGGACCGGGATATGGACCCTATGGACCACGGCCACCAGGCTTTTTCTAGACCGATTTATAATGTTTTTTCCAACTCGTAACAGCGGCTTAACATAATGTATCGAATGGTGATATATCCATTTTTCTGGTAAAATCGAAGACCTTTTGTGTTGCCTTCGTCAACCATCACTTTGGATCTTTTGCAACCACGAGATGCTGCAAAATTCTCGGCTTTGAGCAGCAAGGTCTGACCGTATTTCTTTCGCTGTTCTTTTGTAGCAACAGCCATCATATCCACATACAGCAGTTCGCCGTGCATGAGAAAATGGATGAATGCGACAGCTTCGTTGTCAGGATTCGATGAGACAACAAAGGTCATGCCCCTGTTCATTCGCAGGGGTATTTCTTTGCGTATTTTATTGATTTCAATTTCACTCATATGAGATAGAGGAACAAGTTGAGAGTCAATCAGCCTCATTATGGCGGCATCATCCAGCTTGGATTTACGTTGCCGAATCACCATCGGAAGCCTCCTTTCAGGACCAGTCGTGCTGCTCGTATATCCTATGCCTGAGGCAAGTTGAAAGGTGACTGAATGAAGCATTGGGATTGGGGTAACGTTAAAGATGGAGAATGAAGGATTAGGGACGTTCTGAATTTTTATACAAAAGGGGTATTGACTTATCGGTTAGAGGAATCATATAATGTTCCTAACATTTAACGAGAATATTTCATCGGCTATGAAGAGGACGAAGTTTTAAGGGCTCTTTTGCTCAGAGAGTGGCTGGAATTGCTGAAACCACCACCATTACCCCTTATATACGAGCTCACCTCGGAGCTGTTTTCCTGAAAAGCATTGGATGTCACTCCATTGGGTATTAGGGAAAATCGTATGTCTGCGTTACAGACAACAGGTATGGAGAACGGGTATATCCGTTTGATCTATCGTTTTTTGTACCTGGTAAGGTCCGTTATTGCGAAATTTCGGACAAAGTTGGGTGGTACCACGGAAGCAACAACCTTTCGTCCCTCGCAAGCATAAACTTGTTTGCAGGGATGGAAGGTTTTTTTTGTAACTTTAAATGTCAGAATGATGTAAATTCCGAGAGGAGGATGACTGATGGGAGCTCAAATTCCAGAAGTACGATCGACAGATGAATTACGTGAAAAATGGATGAAGCCGGAGGTCATTAGCGGTTCCGAAATTCTGCTGAGAAGCTTGTTGCTGGAAGGTGTAGAGTGTGTTTTTGGTTACCCGGGCGGCGCAGTGTTGTACATTTACGATGCGATGTATGGTTTCGAGGATTTCAAGCACGTGTTAACCCGTCACGAACAAGGCGCCATTCATGCAGCTGACGGATATGCACGGGCGAGCGGAAAAGTGGGTGTCTGTATCGCTACCTCCGGACCTGGAGCAACGAATCTAGTTACGGGTATTGCAACAGCGTATATGGATTCCGTACCACTCGTAGTCATTACGGGAAATGTAATTTCCAGCCTGATCGGCTCAGATGCTTTCCAGGAAGCGGACATCACCGGAATCACAATGCCAATTACCAAACACAGTTACCTGGTAAAAGACGTAGAAGATCTGCCACGTGTCATTCATGAGGCATTCCATATTGCGAATACAGGTCGTAAAGGTCCCGTATTGATCGACATTCCGAAGGATGTATCGGCAAACAAAACGTTGTTTGAACCGGTGACTGAACCTGTTACATTGAGAGGGTACAACCCACGGACAGTACCGAACAAACTTCAGGTTGATCGTCTGGCTCAGGCGATTCAGGAAGCGGAACGTCCGATGATTCTGGCAGGCGGCGGTGTAGTTTACTCCGGTGGACACGAAGCACTGTTCGAATTTGTGGAGAAGACAGGCATTCCAATCACGACAACACTTCTCGGACTTGGAGCATTCCCGAGTGGTCACGAATTGTGGACCGGGATGCCGGGTATGCACGGAACATACACTTCCAATCAGGCGATTCAAAAATCGGATTTGCTCATCAACATCGGCGCACGCTTCGATGACAGGGTAACAGGCAAGCTGGATGGATTCGCTCCACATGCCAAAATTGTGCACATTGATATTGATCCGGCTGAAATCGGCAAAAACATCGCAACCGACATTCCAATCGTTGGTGATGTGAAAACGGTTCTCGAAATAGCGAACAAAGAGGTTCAACGTGCTGAACGTGCGGATGCTTGGAGAGATCAGATCAAACAATGGAAACAAGAGAAACCTTATAGCTACACAGATTCAGATGAAGTATTAAAACCGCAATGGGTTGTGGAAATGCTCAATGATACAACCAAAGGCGAAGCAATCGTGACTACGGACGTTGGACAGCATCAAATGTGGGCAGCCCAATATTACAAATTCAACCAACCGCGTTCATGGGTAACCTCTGGTGGACTAGGAACGATGGGTTTTGGATTCCCTTCTGCAATTGGCGCTCAAATGGCCAATCCAGACAGGCTCGTGATTTCCATCAATGGTGACGGCGGCATGCAGATGTGTTCTCAAGAACTCGCAATTTGTGCCATCAACAACATCCCGGTGAAAATTGTTATTATCAACAATCAGGTCCTTGGAATGGTACGTCAGTGGCAAGAGATCATCTATGAGAACCGTTACAGTCATATCGATCTGGCAGGCAGCCCTGATTTTGTAAAACTTGCTGAAGCTTATGGCGTAAAAGGATTGCGTGCAACCAACAAGGAAGAAGCCGAGCGTGCTTGGCAAGAAGCCCTGGATACACCAGGACCGGTCGTTGTTGAATTCGTAGTACGCAAGGAAGAAAACGTATATCCAATGGTTCCGCAAGGAGCGACAATCGATCAAATGCTGATGGGGGATGCTGAGGAATGATAAGACATACGATTTCGATTTTGGTCAACGATCAGCCTGGCGTCCTGCAGCGGGTATCAGGGTTGTTCGGTCGACGGGGATTCAACATTGAGAGCATCACGGTAGGTCAATCCGAGGAACCGGGTTTGTCCCGGATGGTCATTGTGACGATCGGTGATGACAAAACGTTGGAACAGATTGAAAAGCAACTCTACAAAATCATCGATGTCATCAAAGTGGTTGATTTCAGTCTGAAACCGATGGTTGCCCGTGAACTTGCATTGATCAAGGTAAAGGCAGAGCCATCTGAACGACCAGAAATTCTGGGTGTGGTGGAGACATTCCGCGCATCTGTTGTAGATGTTGGTCCAGGCAGCCTGATTGTACAGGTGGTCGGGGATACAGATAAAATTGATGCGATGATTGAACTGCTTAAGCCATACGGCATTCGCGAACTCTCACGTACAGGCATAACTGCATTGGTACGAGGCAACGTTTAAGCAATTATATTGAGAAAAAAGCATGGTCTGATGCTTATCAACGGAACGACAATAGTGTGTTAGCAGCATTAAGCTGAGAAATACCGTTCATCTTAGATGAGGTGCCAGTCCAGTACAAGTTGCAATTTAACATTTTAGTGATGTAACGCTTGACTATATAGCCACACACCCGCATTAATGGGCGGGTGTCTGAACGGATCGGATCAGACCAGAGACGCTAAAGCAGACAAAGCGTGCCGGTCCCTTGAGACACCCGCTCATTAATGAAGGGTTCTTTACAATACAAAGGAGGACTTATAAACATGCCAGTAACTACTTATTATGAACAGGATGCAGAGCTTAACGTATTGAAAGGAAAAACGATTGCGGTCATCGGTTACGGTAGCCAGGGCCATGCCCAAGCTCAAAACCTGCGTGACAGTGGATTGAACGTAGTCATCGGACTTCGTGAAGGTAAATCTTTTGACACTGCAAAAAATGACGGATTTGAAGTTCTGTCCCCGGCTGAAGCTACTAGCCGTGCAGACGTAGTTCAAATTTTGCTGCCTGACGAAACACAAGCTTCTGTATACAAAAACGAAATCGAACCAAACCTGAAAAAAGGCGCTGCATTGCTCTTCTCCCACGGTTTCAATGTTCATTTCGGTCAAATCGTTGCTCCAAAAGACAGCGATGTATTGCTGGTAGCTCCTAAGTCCCCTGGTCACATGGTACGTCGTACCTACGTGGAAGGATTCGGTGTACCGGGCCTGATCGCAATTGAGCAAGATGCAACAGGTAAAGCAAAAGATATCGGTTTGGCTTATGCTAAAGGTATCGGTTGCACGCGTGCAGGGGTTATCGAAACTTCCTTCCGTGAAGAAACAGAAACAGACCTGTTCGGTGAGCAAGCTGTTCTGTGTGGTGGTGTAAGCGCCCTGGTAAAAGCTGGATTTGAAACATTGACAGAAGCGGGTTACGCTCCTGAAATGGCATACTTCGAGTGTCTGCACGAATTGAAATTGATCGTTGACCTGATGTATGAAGGTGGACTTGCAAGCATGCGTGATTCCATCAGTAACACAGCTGAGTACGGTGACTATGTAACTGGACCTCGCGTAGTAACTGAAGATACGAAGAAAGCAATGAAAGAAGTTCTGACAGATATCCAACAAGGTAAATTTGCACGTGACTTCATCCTGGAAAACCAATCCGGTCGTGCATTCCTGACAGCAACTCGTCGCAATGAAGCTGAACACCCAATCGAAGTGGTTGGCGGACAATTGCGTGAGATGATGCACTGGATCAAGAAGTAAGCATTCGTTTTAAGGTAATCTAGTAAACTTACAGCTTCAACCGGGAATAGCGGCCGTGCATATGCGTGTGCCGCTATTACTGGTTTAGAGGAACATAAAATACAAGTCTAGGAGGTGCGAGGCGTGCGTAAAATCTATGTATTTGACACAACGCTGCGTGATGGAGAACAATCCCCGGGGGTCAATCTGAATACTCGTGAAAAGGTGGAAATTGCGCACCAGCTCGAGCGGCTTGGTATTGACCGGATGGAAGCCGGTTTCCCCGCGGCCTCTCCAGGCGATTTGGCGGCAGTTAATGCAGTAGCCAAAGCGGTCAAAAACGTTACCGTCATTGGCTTGTCCCGCTCCAGAGAGCAGGATATCGATGCGGTGAAAGAGGCATTGAAGGGCGCTCAAGACCCGTGTATCCATATCTTTTTGGCAACTTCACCTATTCACCGTCAGCATAAATTGCGCATGGACAGAGCTCAGGTTCTCGATACAGCTCGTTCCGCAATTCGTTATGCGAAGAAAACTTTTTCGAAGCTTGAATTCTCGTTGGAGGACGCAGGTCGTACCGAGTATGATTTCCTCGTTAAGATGGTAAATATGGCAGTGGAAGAAGGGGCAGCTGTTGTAAATATCCCGGATACGGTGGGCTATCTGAGCCCATATGAGTACGGTAATATTTTCAAACATCTTAAGGAAAACGTACACAACATTGATAAGGTGCAGCTGAGTGCACACTGTCATAACGACCTGGGGATGGCAACTGCCAACACACTTGCAGCCATTCTGAATGGAGCCGATCAAATTGAGGGCACCATTAACGGCATTGGTGAACGTGCAGGTAATACCGCGATTGAAGAGATTGCCATGGCACTGGAGACACGTCAGGAATTTTTCCAGGCGAGAACTTCGCTGCAACTTTCTGAAATTGCTCGGACCAGCCGCCTCGTGAGTCGTTTGACGGGTATGGTTGTGCCTGGAAATAAAGCGATTGTTGGTGCGAATGCGTTTGCACACGAATCCGGAATTCACCAAGATGGCATGCTGAAAGAGAAAACAACATACGAAATTATGACGCCAGAGACCATCGGTCTGAAGGAAAGTAAGCTCGTACTGGGTAAACACTCGGGACGTCATGCCTTCCGTGAGCGCTTGATTGAGCTCGGTTATGAACTGGAAGATGAAGCATTGAACCGTGCTTTTGCCCAATTCAAAGATCTGGCTGATAAGAAAAAAGAAGTGACAGATGAGGATTTGCTGGCGGTCATCGAAGAGAAATTGCAGGATGCACCTGAGGTGTTTAAACTGGAATCCATCTTTGTGACGTATGGTGATGAATCTACTCCAACGGCTAAAGTTCGTATTGCTACACTTGATGGTGATACGGTGGAACAACAAGCAGAAGGAAATGGTTCGGTAGATGCCATCTATAATGCAATTGACCAAGTGAGCGGGGAAGAGGTAACGCTATCCGACTACTCGATCAAATCGGTTACACATGGTAAGGACGCATTGGGTGAGGTACACGTCGTACTTACTCAAAACCAAATATCTGTACAAGGACGTGGCGTAAGCACCGATATTCTGGGTGCCAGTGCACGTGCTTATGTCGATGGATTGAACAAGTTGATCGAAAAACGCAAGACTTACACGAATCGCGTTAATGTGAACCTGTAACACATCATTTGCAGCAAGCAAAGCTCTTCATTGGACTGGAATTCGTCTGGCTGGAGAAGCTGAGATGGAGTCCCCAGCCCTAAGTATTGTAGTTCAGTGAGGTACATAAAAAGTCTGACCCTCAACATTTGAAGGTCAGACTTTTTTGTTGTTACGTATAGGATAATTGCATTATTATTTAGAGCATTTTCATTGAAATGACGTACTCAGTAAAGCTGATAAGCTTTTACCAAGCATAAGCGTTTGGAGCTTGTCCTCCCGGACCTGGGAAGATTTCATCCAAACGTTTGAGGACCGCTTCTTCCAAAGGTACATCCAAACATTTAAGCGCAGTTTCAAACTGCTCCAGCGTACGAGGCCCAATAATGGGTGCGGTAACTGCTGGATTGGCGGCAACCCAAGCCAAAGCTATGGTATCCTGTGGTTCGCCGAGTTCGCGGCAAAGTGCTGCGAATTGTTCCAACTGAGTTTGATGGGATTCAATCCGTTCAGCAATGCCTCCACTGCGTGTACCTTCCAGCTTCTGGAGGGCATTGCGTCCAAGTAAACCACCATCAAGCGGACTCCATGGAATAACGCCAAGGCCCAGTTCTTTCGCTGCGGGCAGCACTTCGAGCTCAGGCAAACGGCAGTTAAGACTGTATTTATGCTGCTCGGATACAAGACCGAGGAAATGGCGATTTTTGGCCTCGCTTTGGGCAACGGCAATCTGCCAACCAGCAAAGTTACTTGAACCTACATAACCAATTTTGCCTTGATGAACAGCGTTCTCAAATGCGCCCCAAAGCTCGTCCCACGAGATGGCGGGATCAACATGGTGCATCTGGTACAATTCAACATGATCGGTTTGCAGGCGGCGGAGGGAACCTTCCAGATGCCGTCTGATTTTGTAAGCGGAGAGACCTGCATCGTTGTTTGGACCGTCTGTATCGTCGTGCATAGAGCCATAGACTTTGGTCGCAAGTACAACTTTTTCACGTCTGCCGCCGCCCTGTTTAAACCAGCGTCCAATGATCTCCTCGGTGAGACCTGAATTTTCGCCCCAGCCGTAAATGTTAGCGGTATCAAAAAAGTTCACACCAGCATCGAGTGCCGCATCCATGATACGGAATGCCTCTTTTTCGTCTGTAGCAGGACCAAAGTTCATCGTGCCGAGACAGATCCGGCTGACTTTAAGACCTGATTTTCCCAAGTACGTGTATTGCATGATTGCAATCCCTCCTGAGTTACCTGAATTTGTCTTCAGGCTTTATTTTAACTCAGTCAGAGGTACAGAACAACCAATCTTAAACCACTTATAGGTAAAAACTATTAAAGTCATAGATTGTATATCTTGGTCAAATGACCTCTGAATATGATACAAAGGAGAGAGTTAAAAATGACACGTTAATTATTGAAGTGAATAACCGAATGAATGGATATAAGGAGTGGACAACCCATGGCAGACGTGAAAAAAATTGCAGTTATCGCAGGTGACGGAATTGGTCCTGAAGTTGTAGCAGAGGCAGAGAAAGTTCTCAAACGTACGGAGGAAGTGTTCGGATACCGTTTTGAGACAGAGCATGCGCTGTTTGGTGGAATCGCTATTGATGAGAAAGGTACGCCGCTTCCTGAAGAAACACTGACAGTATGTAAGAGTGCAGATGCTGTGCTGCTCGGAGCCGTTGGTGGTCCAAAATGGGACAACAACAGCAAGGAATTGCGTCCGGAAACAGGCTTGCTCGGCATTCGCAAAGCGCTCGGATTGTTCTCAAATCTGCGTCCGGCAGTGGTATTTGATTGCTTGAAGGATGCTTCCACCTTGAAACCGGAAGTGCTGGAAGGTACGGATCTGATGGTCGTGCGTGAGTTGACCGGGGGAATCTACTTTGGTGAAAAGTTCAGACGTGAAGGTGCACAAGGCGAAGAAGCAGTGGATACATGCGTATATAATGTAACTGAAGTGGAGCGCATCGTTCGTCAGGCTTTTGTAATTGCCCAAGGACGTAGCAAAAGATTGGCTTCGGTAGATAAAGCTAACGTGCTGGAAACTTCCCGTCTTTGGAGAGAAGTCGTTAACCGTGTAGCACCGGAATATCCGGATGTTGAAGTGGAACATGTGCTTGTAGACAACTGTGCAATGCAGTTGCTGCGTCGTCCATCCAGCTTTGACGTTATCGTGACTGAAAATATGTTCGGAGATATCCTTAGTGATGAAGCAGCGATGCTGACAGGTTCGATCGGCATGCTGGCATCTGCATCGCTGGGTGAAGGCAGCTTTGGTCTGTATGAGCCAGTACACGGTTCAGCACCGGATATCGCAGGTCAAGGACTGGCGAACCCGATCGCAACGATCCTTTCGCTGGCATTGATGTTCCGTACAACCTTTGGTTATGCAGAAGGTGCTGATGCAATTGAAGCAGCTGTGTCTGATGTGCTGAATGCGGGACATCGTACAAGCGATATCGCTGTAGACAAGAGCAAAGCGATCAGCACGACGGAAATGGGCGATCTGATCGTCGCGGCAATTCAGAAACAGGCTTAATAATAGTACGAACAGTACAGCCCTTTGCTCCGATCCGGAATTGCAGAGGGCTGTATCTTTATGGTTTTTGCCACGAAAAATCCTTATTTATAATTATTATAATAAAACAACGATTATAATCTTGACTTTGAGAAGTCCGGATGATAACATTTTACTTGTACTTGTTATCAAGTAACAAACCCATTTTAATTACAGGAAAAGCGTTCTCGTTTTTCTTGATGATGAGCATTCAATATGAGTGCTTACATAATCCCAAAGGAGGAATTGTTAGTTATGGCAGAACGTTTGGTTGGTAGACCCGCACCGGATTTTGCAATGGAAACAGTATCGGGAGATGGACAAGACTTTGGTTCCGTAAAACTGTCCGATTATCGTGGCAAATGGCTCGTATTTTTCTTTTATCCTTTGGATTTCACTTTTGTGTGCCCAACTGAAATTACAGCTTTGAGTGATGCTGCTGAGCAATTCAAAGCTTTGGATACTGAAGTTCTTGGCGTGAGCGTTGACTCCGTACACAGCCACAAAGCTTGGATCAACACACCTAAAGACAGCAATGGTCTTGGTCAATTGAACTTCCCACTTGCTTCCGACATCACGAAACAAGTTGCTAAAGATTATGGCATTCTGATCGAAGAAGAAGGCGTTGCACTGCGCGGCTTGTTCATCATCGATCCAGAAGGCGAATTGAAATACCAAGTCGTTAACCACAATGATGTAGGCCGTAGTGTTGAAGAAACACTTCGTGTACTGCAAGCTCTGCAATCCGGTGGATTGTGTGCAATGAACTGGAAACCAGGCGACAACAACCTGTAAGCCTGATTGAACTTGAACGTTTATTGTTCAAGCCCTCATCCCTCATGGGATTGAGGGCTTTTTGCACCCTTTTGCGAGAATATAAAGCCTAAAGGAAGAAAAGTGTTTAAACAGGGACGTAAACGTGGTAATGATGTAATAGAAGAAAGCCTTCATTTTATCTCTGGAAAGAGGAATCGAAGGGCCTTAAGGCGAATAGGGTATGGAAACCCGGTAAATATTCCGGTGCTCTGCATTTATAATTTGTACATGAATGTGATACACTGATGGAACTATTCCTTTTTCGGAAGTGCTTGAAGTGTACGGGACTGCTATCCATTAAAAAGTCTCGGCACGTTATAAGGAGGGTGAACAAAAATGAGTTACTGTTGTGGGGCAAGTATGGTGGGAACAAAGGGCACGCTGAAGCATTACCGCACCCAGGTTCATAATGTTCCCCTGCTGTTTTGTCCGGTGTGTCACCGGGTAGAAGTGCATTATAAAGTGGAAAATGAATATGAAATTTTGGCTGAATATGCGCATGGAGATGGTGCGTCGGAGATTGATTTTCAAGATTACGTGACGGAAGACGAAGATGCGATTTTTGAAAATTGCGTGAATCGTGAAAGCGAGGATGCTATGGTCATTGTGCAGCGTCAGATCGACATGTCTCTGGATCTACTTCGTCTTGCCAAGGAAATGAAGGATGAGAAGTGGGAAAGTGAACTTAAGCGTCGCTTAGCCGTCATGAGTCAGCGCAGACTCAAAATTCAGCATAACAAGAGTGGACTATAGATTGAATTTAATTATTTAAAATTTAAACTATACAAACGGAGCTTATTCGCTAATCGAGCGAATAAGCTTCGTTTTTGTTGTATATAGAAACTAATTCACGGTTTTTCTTAAAATAATTTCCATTCGACACTTTCTCCGATTGACTCCCTTCTATAAACTTGTCTATGATAAAAACAGACTTGCAAAAGAGGCGGAGCAAAAAATGTTCGTGTTTGGGAATAGGAGAAGGTTAGAATGGAACAGACGTATAATGTTTTCCGGATCGACTCTTGGTTACCCGGAATAGACCAGCTTGGGTTCCGGACATGCCATCCATATTTTCGGCTCAGCCCCCTAATGAAAGGGCACCGGTAATGAAAAATAAAATCGGCCCTTCCTGTTTCTGTGATGATATGATGTCCGAATGGCAAGTTTATCATTTACGTGAAAAGGAGGAACCTGACATGATTAGTGAATTTCAGGATACAGTGCCTCGACCAACGAATGGATTCCCGCCTGTACATCTGGATAACAACAAGTATGAGAATGTCCTGGAACATCTGGATAGCGGTATAATGTTGTTTGACAGTAACGGTGTATTGACGTTTATTAACGTTCAAATGGCAAAATTGTTGGAGCTTCCTAGGAGTCTATTGAGCGGCTGCACCCTGATGCAAATGCTGCATCATCCACAGATGAGCCGATTCAAGAAAAAGAAAATTTTACGCATCTATCGGGAAACTATCTTTCATCGTAAGCGCTATCATGAATTGATTGACGAGTATGGCAGGCATTGGCTGGTTACAGTAACGTACGGGGATCAGATGGATGGGGACTTCCTCTTCAGTGTGAAGGATGTTTCCGATTATAAACAGATTGAGCAGACCGCTTATCAGAATGACAAACTTGCAATGTTGGGGCGGATTTCGGCGTCGATTGCCCATGAGATTCGCAATCCTTTGACGGCTATCCGCGGATTTATCCAGTTGCTTCGTCCTCATTTGTTGCAATTGGGGAAAGACGAGTACGCTCGAATCATTCTAACGGAGATTGACAGGGCGAACGACATTATCTACGAATTTCTGAATTCCTCGAAACCGTCAGCTCCTCAGAAGACCATTATTTCTGTTAACTCTTTGCTCAAAGAGGTGGTCTTGCTGACAGAAAGCGAAGGATTGATGAAGGGGTGCGAGATCACCCTGGATGAAGCAGAAGTCCCGTTAAATGTGTCCATTGATGTCAAACAGATTAAGCAGGTAATTTTGAATATGGTTAAAAACGCAATGGATGCCATCGAGGATGTGGGCGAAGAGCATACTGGCTTGATTCAGATCTCTACGGGAACCGAGAACAAGTATGTGCAGATATCCATTGCTGATAATGGACAGGGAATGGATCACAACACCCTTGTGCGCCTGTTTGACCCGTTTTTCACCACCAAGGAGAGCGGAACAGGGCTGGGACTTTCCGTGAGTTACCGCATTATCAAAAATCACGGAGGCAATATTTCTGTGGATAGCAAAAAAGGGGAAGGCACCCGGTTCATCATTATGCTTCCCTTGGTGTAAACACAAGAGTAATGCGAACAGGAATTGGCTAACCCGCCGATTCCTGTTGTTTTTTGTTAGGGCGATTAGGGTTATAGTTAGAATGAATGCGAATACATAGCTCAATTTACGGGAGGAAGAACCAATTATGAATATCCAGGGAATGGAACAAATGAACAAACAGCTAATGGACCATGTAGGGAAGATCATTGTGGGCAAAGACCATACGATTGAGCTTGTGATGACAGCAATTATTGCCTCAGGGCATGTCCTGCTGGAGGACGTACCCGGTACGGGAAAAACCATGTTGGCCAAATCAGTAGCCTCTTCACTGGACTGTACCTTCCAGCGTATTCAGTTCACACCGGATCTTTTGCCATCCGATTTGACAGGTATTCATTTTTTCAACCAAAAAGAAGGTGACTTTGAATTCAGACCTGGCCCCCTGTTTGCCAACTTGGTGCTGGCAGATGAGATTAACCGGGCTACACCGCGTACCCAATCCAGTTTGCTGGAGTGTATGGAGGAACGGCAGATCAGTATTGATGGTTCAACCAGACAGCTGGAACGACCATTTATCGTCATTGCCACACAAAACCCGGTAGATAACCAGGGAACTTTTCCATTACCCGAGGCACAGATGGATCGTTTCATGATGAAGATCCGAATGGGCTATCCAAGCAGTGAAGAAAGTGTAGAAATTCTGAGACGTACGGTAGCGAGCCTTTCTGTTGCCGATCTGTCCGCTATCATTAGTCGCGAGCAGCTGCTTGAGGCACAGAGCACTTATACATCGGTCCAAATCGACGAAGATCTATTACGATATATTATCCGTCTGACAGAAGCGACTAGGCAGCATCCCGAGCTTTCACTGGGCGTAAGTCCACGAGGAGCTCAGGCGTTGCTCAAGGCAAGTCAGGCCTGGGCTGCTTTACATGGCAGAGACTTCGTTCTCCCTGATGATATTAAATTATTGGCGGAGCCCGTGTTAGCCCATCGGCTTGTATTTCGTAACCGGGTGAGACAACAAGAGGGCTTGGCGGAGCGTATTATTCAGGAACTTCTGAGCCAGATTGAAGTGCCGACGGAGAATCTTGCTACAGGCAGCGGGCGATAACATATGGCATTACTATGGCTTGTCGTTGTTGGAGGCATTGTTATTGGAGTACACGGCATATGGTTCGGCCGTCCGGCTTTACGCAAGCTGAAGTATACCAGACAGTTCAGCAAAATGCGTTGTTACGCCGGGGATGAGCTGGAGATGGTTGAGACGATTGCGAATGAAAAACGAATATCGGTTCCATGGCTCAGACTTGAAGCTATGATGCCAGTTTCATTTGTATTCCGTTCCGGCTCAGGCATGGATATCAGTCAGGGAGATATTTATCAGAATCATAAAAGTATCTTTACTTTGAAACCGTTTACCCGTATTACGCGCAAGCATCCTTTTGTATGCAGTAGACGTGGGATCTACACGTTAAACACCGTAACCATGACCGGAGGGGACTTGTTCGGCCTTTGGCGTACCTCGAAGCCTATTCCCGTTCATCTGTCCATGGTCGTCTATCCTTCACTTGTTCATGCGGAGGATCTGCCTGCGATTTATCAGGTATGGCAGGGTGAGGTTGAAGTATCCCGTTGGATTGTTGAAGATCCCTTTCTGATTCTCGGGGTACGACCGTATGGTGCGGGTGATCCGATGAACCGTATTCATTGGAAAGCGAGTGCACGCACAGGAGAATTGCAGGTTTATAAGCAGGGATGGACTGCGGACCCTCAATCCTGGATTGTGGTTAACATTCAGGAGTCAGCAGACATGTGGAGTGTCGTTACCCGCCCCGAGATGATCGAACGGGCACTCCGTTATGCGGCAACAGCCGCGGTAGATGCGATTGGAAGAGGGTTACCCGCAGGATTTGCTCATAATGGCTACCGTGTAAGTGGAGGGCGTGATCCATTACGGATTGAGCCAGATTACGGCAGTCCTCATCTGGAAATGTTACTGGAAGCTATGGCAGAGACGGAGCTGAAATGCATGGTTCCCATGGAGCAGTTCCTGAGTGATGAGGTCGAACGGAATGAAGAGGCTCAGCAGGTTCGCAGTTATCTCTTAATTACGTCCTATGTATCTCCAGCTATGGAACATGAAATTGCGCGTTTGCATGAGCAAGGCCACCGTGTGACCATACTCCCCGTAGAGGGCGGGAAAAGCGATTCCAAGGCGGTGAGTGCATGAATGAGTCCAACAGCAACAATACCAAGGAAAAAGTACTTTTATCCTTGTCGGCCGTTCTGTTGATTGGAGTATATTTCTATCCGCTATTAACGCTTACTTCTCTCTATGCAACGGGACATTTTCCATACACATTAATGGCTATCTTTGTTATTGCTGGCTGGTTAGGTCAGTGGGTACAACACAGGTTACCAACCATCAGTGAAAAAAACACGTTTATTCGATGGGGTGCAGCGTTGCTTATGGGGCTGTTGGTCTCATTGGTTATCACACTAGTGTGGGCTTTTCCTTTACCTGATTTGCTGACTGCAGTGATATGGGGTGTAATTTCAGCCTATATTGGGTTGAATTTTCAACCTGTTTTCCGTTCGATTTTGATTTGGCGCTTGCAGATTTGGGGTGTAGTCAGTGCAATTGTGCTTAGTGGGGCGGCCAATGGAATTGAATTCATGCAACCTCTTCGGGCTTACACCGGAACCATATATGCAGCGGGATTAATCAGTTTTGTTGGCTGGTTGGTAGGCCAATACAGTGTGCAGCTGGATCGGGCGATATTAAATGATGGCTCAAAAAGGATCGTGTTACGTGAGTTTGCCCGGGCGAATCATCAGCGTCTGTTATGGATGCTGATTGTGATCGCAGGAATTGGTGCTTTTCCCAGTCTTGTTGCTTGGCTAGGACCACTGCGTGACCGTCTGCTTGCTTGGATCAGAGGTTTAATAGGTTCGAGTTCCAATCAGGAGCCACCTATTACGCCTACAGCTCCAAATGAACCGCCAATGATACCTGAAGGGATGGAACCGGCAGGGGAGCCCTCTGTTTTCTGGGATATCCTGGGATGGGTAGTCATGGGGGCTGTCGCAGTTGTGATCTTGTGGCTTATCCTACGTTTGGGACAGAAGGCGATAAACAAACTTATGGAGCGTTTCAAAGGGCTACTGCAGCCCGGTCAGAAGAAGGTAGAACCCCGGACGGAGTATGTGGACATTAGCGAAACGTTAGAGGTGCCTGCAAAAACGCGCAAATCCTGGTTCCGCAAGAAGGAGTCGCTGCCCTCACAGGAAGCTGAACGTGTTCGATATTATTATCGAAAGTGGATTGACAGAGCTGCACACCGGGGCGTGCATATACAGGGTGCACATACGCCACTGGAGGCTGCGGAGACGATTGTTCAGCATGGGGTCAGAGAAGATGATCAGAAGCTCTCTGTAATGCTACCAGATACCTATAACGCTGTACGCTATGGGAAGAAATCTCCAGATGATTCCGAGATGAGTGAGATTGATCGGATATGGAAATCTTATCGAAGTAAATAAGTCGGGAATCCCTTTACTTTTCTTGTTACGTTCAAGTATCATGAGAGGAATACACAAGTTGGTCAGAAAAGGAGCAGACATTAAATGAAGACAAATCATTGCAAAATAGTAGATTGTACAATCCGTGATGGCGGATTGGTAAATAACTGGGACTTTAGCGTGGACTTTGTTCAACAGCTCTATGCTGGATTGAATGAAGCCGGCGTTGATTATATGGAAATTGGATACAAAAACTCACCTAAGCTCTTGAAAGGTGCAGAAGAAGCAGGACCATGGCGTTTTCTGAATGATGATTTCCTGCGTAAAGTAATTCCGCAAAAAGGCAATACCAAATTGTCTGCACTCGTTGACGTTGGACGTGTGGACGAAAATGACATTCTGCCGCGCAGCGA
This sequence comes from Paenibacillus marchantiae, assembly GCF_028771845.1. Lineage (NCBI taxonomy): Bacteria > Bacillati > Bacillota > Bacilli > Caryophanales > Paenibacillaceae > Paenibacillus > Paenibacillus marchantiae. The sequence goes on from NZ_CP118270.1 coordinate 3,060,760, forward strand.
AAGCATGCTGGATCTGATCCGTGTAGCTTGTTACAGCAAAGATGTAGACAAGGCACTTGCTCTGGTTCAAACATTCCACGATCGTGGATATGAAACAACGCTGAACATTATGGCATTGTCTAATGTTATGGAAAATGAACTGCTGGAAGCTTTTGAACTGATCAAGGAAAGTTCTGTGGATGTTGTATACATAGTAGACTCCTATGGAAGCCTGGATCATAACGATGTGAAATATCTGGTGGAGAAGTTCAAAACTCATCTGCCGAACAAACGTCTTGGCGTTCACACACACAATAACATGCAACTGGCGTTCTCGAACTCGTTGGTAGCAGCTGAGCTTGGCGTTGAACTGCTGGATGCTTCCGTATACGGTATGGGACGTGCTGCAGGAAACTGTCCTACTGAACTGCTCGTTGCTCATTTGAAAGGCACAAAATACAACCTGCGTCCAGTACTGGGTGTATTGGAGCAATTGATGGTCCCTCTCCGTGAAAAAGAAGAGTGGGGTTACATTTTGCCTTATATGATTACAGGTACATTGGACGAGCATCCTCGCTCGGCGATGGCACTGCGTTCGTCGGAAGACAAAGACAAGGTTGTTGATTTCTATGATAAATTGACAACACCAGAAGTGAATTTTGACAAATAAGCTTGTTGCATAATTCTTGAGATTGACTTCAAGTCAACAAGAGATGGATCTAATACGACTATAACTTTAGCGCATTAGCGTTTTAAGTCGAATGATGCACATGTGGCGAAAATTAGTCTAAAATACAGTTGCAAATCAAAAAAACATGGACTCCAATGAGGAGTTCATGTTTTTTTAGTTCTTATTGCCTTGTTTTTCTACATATCTATGAATAAATATTCCTAGGAGTGCTTATTTTTTTGTTCACGTCTGCGGAAATAAATGTTATTATGTACCAGATAGCATGTATTCGCATGTGAATTGAACGTTGGTAGATGTAAAAATGTCGAATATTGTAACAATGTAAATTTATATCGTTAAAGTTATTTCAGGATAGGTGATCCCGGGAAGGAAAACACGGCATGAAGGCTAATCAGCAAGATCAGAGAAAAATAGGTTGGGTCGCGATAGGCGGCTTATTGTGTTTCCTCGCAAGTCAATGGTTTCGTTCCTCTGCAAGCTCTGATCTGATCATATCGGGTTACCCGGTTTTGACACTCTTGGGTGGCTTCGCTGCAGCAGCGGCCTGTATCGGCATTTATAATCAAAGCTGGTTATTTCAGACTCAAAGACTGACCCTCCGAAGGGTCCTTATGACTACACTGTTTTTATTAATTGGTTTATTTGAACTGGTTCACATCGTTTCTTTTGCCGAAGAAATGCCGAATGGCGCAATGGTGGAATCAGAATTCTCGCTGAAGATGATGTCGCTGGGATCTCTTGTTTGTGCGGCAGGTTTGCTGTTCATATATGCAGTTAGCGAGAGGGAAATTGCGTTACCACGCAAATTTTTACTCTTCAGCGGAACACTCGGCATTTTTGTTGTTTTGTATACAGTGGCTATTCAGGAATGGGCTGTACTGCCGAACTTGCTGGAGGGCAATGTACTTGGAGGCATGTTTACCCGAATTCATTTTCTGATCGGAATCCTGTATGGCGTGACTGCTGTTGTGTTATTCGTTCAATGGAAAAAAGGCAAAGATGGTGATCTGCCTACCATCCTTTGTGCAATTCTCTGTTTCTTCTTTGGAGAATGTTACTTTGTCTCTGCTACGAAGATTAATGATCTCAATCTGTTGCTAGGTCTGTTAAGCGATTGTTTGGGTTATTTCTTCATCCAGAAGGGACTGTATTCGTCTGTGGTGGATACGCCTTTCCTCAAACAACAGGTGGCTGAAGCTAAAATGAACTTTATTGCTCACCATGATGATGTGACAGGGCTGCCGAATCGCCGTCGTCTTTCTCAGCGACTGAAAGTGATGATGAATGCAGCTATGGTAGAGGAGCAGCTTGTTGGAGTCTTGGTATTGAATATTAATCGGTTCAAAACGATTAATGATTCGTTGGGCCAACAAGCGGCAAACCGTGTACTTCGTCAGGTTGGACAGCGTTTGAATCATTCTTCGCTCCCGGGAGAGGAAGTGTTCGGACTGGGAAGAGATGAATTCGTACTGACAATGACAGACTTCTGCACAACAGATACGGCGTTGCGACGGACAAGATCGATCTTGCAACTGTTCGAAAAACCTGTAACGGTGGATGGGAACGAGTACCATCTCACGTTGGGTATTGGTATGGCGATATTTCCGCATGACGGAGACTCACCGGAAGAGATCATCCAAAATGCGGATACAGCGCTGCATAATGCCAAAGAGCAGGGAATAGAGCTAAACCGATATGCTCATGCGATGCAGATGAAAGCCCAAGAACGTTTGCAGCTTGAGAATGATTTGCGCAAAGCGTTGGATCGAGGGCAGTTCTATCTTGTGTATCAGCCGCAGGTTAATCTAGCTAGTGGTTTGATTGTGGGTATGGAGGCTTTGGTACGTTGGCAGCATCCGCTGAGAGGGTCAGTATCCCCTGGGGAATTTATTCCTCTTGCGGAGGAGAGTGGGCTGATCGTGCCACTTGGAGAATGGGTATTGCGTGAGGCCTGTGCACAGAACAAGCGCTGGCAAGAAGCAGGTTACCGCAAGCTGTGTGTATCGGTTAACCTGTCCATGAGACAATTCAGACATTCCCATCTGCTGGACAACATCAGCGGCATTCTCAAGGAAACAGGCTTGGAACCTGTTTGGCTTGAGCTCGAGATTACGGAGAGCATGACGTTTGACAAGGATCGTGCGTTTGAGCAGTTGCGCAAAATCAAGGAAATTGGTGTGCACATCAGTATTGATGATTTTGGTACCGGGTACAGTTCACTGCACTATTTGAAAGATTTGCCGATTGACCGCCTCAAGATTGACCGTTCCTTTGTCAATGAAGTGATGGAGGACAGCAATAACGCGGCAATTGTGTCGACCATTACGTCGATGGCTCATCACCTGCAGTTGAAAGTGACGGCTGAGGGCGTTGAAAATGAGGACCAGCTTTCATTTCTTCGTGATCAGCATTGTCATGAGGCTCAAGGGTACTTTTTCAGCAAACCCATTGTGGCAGCCGATTTTGAAAAAAAATTTTTGAGAGATGTGGATAAACCCACGGGGTAAGGATAGACAGGGGCGTGGACACGCTTCTGTCTTGTTTTGTTTCGAAAGATTAGGGGAGAAATGGTAAAAAGAAGTTGCAAGCATTGGATGATCATGGTATATTAATTTTGTAAAATTCATGTTAATGTTCCTCGGAACTTGACGGGACGTAGCTCAGCTTGGTAGAGCACCTGGTTTGGGACCAGGGGGTCGCATGTTCAAATCGTGTCGTCCCGATCGTCATTCGCGCGGGTGTAGTTCAATGGTAGAACTTTAGCCTTCCAAGCTAATAGCGTGGGTTCGATTCCCATCACCCGCTTAACTAATGCAACACCTGAAATCCTTGTGAAAAATTCTAGAAGTTAGTTAGTGTATTTTAAGTCATGTTTGAATGGAGAATATCACTGACTCCAAATTCAAAACCTTTGCTTTTTCCCCATCATCTGGTACAATAACGGAGAAATCGATACTACACATGAATGAGAGGTAACCATACGTCCCATGAAGTAAAACACATGAATTGAACCCCAGTAACTGCAGAGAGTTTATGACGCAGTCAGCCAAAAAGCGGCTGAGCAATGAGGGGATTCGTGTGTCCAAATTCAGCTATGGGATCAGGTATGGAAACAGGCAGTCTGTTCTGGCTTTGCTTGTGTGTACCCTTTTAAGGGTTCTTTGTTCATACCGTGGGGTATCTTATGCTTGTTTTTTGACGCTTTATCCAATCCTGAATTGCCTACCGCCGGCTGATGCCAGCGGTTTTTTTATTTTGAATTGCAGGAAGGATGAGGCCTCATGATGACAATGGTACGCCTACATGAAGTATCGAAAGAGTGGAACGGGAATGAGTTGTTTGCAGGTTTGAATCTCGAAATAAATGAAGGTGAGCGGCTCGCCATTCTGGGTCGCAACGGATGTGGCAAGACCACCTTATTACGCATCATTCTTGGAGAAGAAGAGGGTGGTGGACGCATTGAACGTCACATTCCGCAGCAGGAGTGGGGTTTCATGCGCCAGCGCTCATTGATCAAGCCTGAGATGAATGTGCTTGATGCTGTCCGGCAGGAAAGTGGACGGATTTACGAAGTAAAGCGTGACCTGGAAATACTGGAACAACGGATGAGCAACAGTGGAGCGGCAGATGAGCAGCGGCTGCTCGAAGCTTATACGATAGCGATGGAGCAATATGAGCAATTGAACGGGTATATGTGGGAGACTGAGGTAGAGAAGGTACTGACTCGTCTGGGGTTATCGTCGGAACATTGGAATCGGCCGTATCATTCTTTGAGTGGTGGGCAAAAAACGAAGGCCCGTCTCGCAGGACTATTGGTCAGTAAACCCAAATTTCTGATTTTGGATGAACCGACGAATCATCTGGATGAAGAGAGCATGCGCTGGCTTGAAGAATGGCTTTCGGCCTATGCTGGAACATTGTTGTTTGTTTCTCATGACCGGACCTTTATTGATCAGGTCGCAACGGGTGTCATTGAGTTTAGTCCGGATGCACTGACCAAATATAAAGGCGGTTACACTGATTACAAAGGCCATAAGGAACGCGAATTACGTGAGCAGGAAGCAACCTATCGCAAGCAGGAGCTGGAACGGAAAGCGCTAGAAGAGACGATCCGCAATTATCAGCAGTGGTTTCATCAGGCTCATAATTCAGCAAGCGATGTGGAAGTGAAAATAACTCAGAGCTTTTACAAAGCGAAAGCCAACAAGAACATTTCCCGCTACCATGCCAAGCAAAAGCAACTGGAGCGCCTGGAGAAGGAACGCGTGGATAAACCCCGCGAAGCTGCAAAATTGAACATGGAGCTGCAGGTGAACACGCTGGCTGCCCGCCAACTCCTTGCACTGGAAGACGTTAGCTTTGCTTATCCGGGGAGCCCGACATTGATTCACAATCTCCGGATTGCAGTCGAACGTGGAGATCGTCTTGCCGTACGTGGTCCGAATGGCACAGGCAAGACGACACTGCTCAAACTGATGATTGGAGATCTGGAACCATCCCAGGGCAAAGTGACACGTCATCCACAACTGAAGATCGGTTATTTTTCGCAAGAGCTTGAGGGGTTACCGGAAAGAGAGACACTTCTGGACAGTTTGCTCTGTCTTCCATCCATGACACAAAGTGCTGCACGTACCATTCTCGGATGCTTTTTATTCTCAAGAGATGATGTGTTCAAGCGTATTGGGGATTTGAGTATGGGAGAGAAGTGCAGAGTTGCATTCCTGCGGTTGTACTTCGGGGGATCTAATGTACTGGTGTTAGATGAACCGACCAATTATCTGGATATTGACACACAGGAAGTGATGGAGAATATATTGAAGCAGGCATCCGGAGCACTGGTACTCGTATCCCATGACCGTATGTTGACCAAAGTACTCGCCAGCCGCTTGCTTGATTTAGAACCCGGTGGGAAGGCTACACTGTATGAAGGCGGAGTGGAGGACTGGGAGCAATCCATCAAACTGCGAGAGTCTGCCCTTGAGGTTCGGGAGTCAGATGATGAACGGCTGCGGCTTGAAATGCGTTTATCCGAATTGTTATCTCCCATGAACAGTGGGGGCAATGATGTGTTGACTAAGCCTGATGATGTAATTGAACGGGCGGCTGAAGTTGCCGAGGTTCGCGAAATTCAGCGTCGTTTAAAACAGTTGCACGAGCTGCGAAAACAGAAGTAATCGATTGACGAAGCTTATGCCGTTTTACTTTTTGGCTTAACGTTTGATCATGCGGCTTTACAGCTTGCTATTTCGGGCGATTTTGCATATAATAATGGACGATCATCAGTAAATTTGAAGGTTTATCTGACATGCAAACGTGATGATGGAGACAAGTAAGCAGTGCCTCTGTACAGGGAGGAAGCGCCGTAGATTGAGAGCGTTTCTGTAGAACAAGGCTGCTGAAATTCACTCCGGAGCGGTTCCCTGAACCATATCTTGCGATTCATCGCAGGAGTCAGTAGGGGGTAACGGTTAACGGTCGTTATTCCGTATAGAGTGAGGCAAACATGTTGCAGGCCGGAAGGGCCGGGCAGCAATGAATGTCTAACAAGGGTGGTACCACGGTCTTTTCGTCCCTTCAGGGGAGAGAAGGCCTTTTTTTGTTGCATTAAACCACATAAAGGGGGCATTTACACATGAAAGAACGTTTGGAGGCATTAAAGATCGAAGCGTTGGAGCAACTGTCTAGCGTGAACGATCCACAGACGCTGAGTGATCTGCGTGTAAAGTATTTGGGGAAAAAGGGTGCATTGACCGAGATTTTGCGCGGTATGGGTGCGCTTAGTGCAGAGGAACGTCCGGTGATTGGTCAGGTTGCCAATGATGTTCGCGGCGCGATTGAAGAAGTCATTGATAGCAAGCAGGAGCAGTTCCAGAAGGAAGAGACGGCGAAACGTCTGCAATCCGAAAAAATTGATGTGACCCTGCCAGGACGTCGCGGACGTCAAGGCGGACTGCATCCACTGAGCAAAGTGGTACAGGAAATCGAAGATATTTTCATCGGTATGGGATACCGCGTAGCGGAAGGTCCTGAGGTTGAAATGGATTATTACAACTTCGAAGCACTGAACCTGCCGAAGAACCACCCGGCGCGTGATATGCAGGATTCTTTCTATGTAACAGAAGATCTGCTGATGCGTACGCATACGTCTCCGGTTCAGGTTCGTACGATGCAAAGCATGAAAGGTGAAGTTCCTGTTAAAGTCATCTGTCCGGGTAAAGTATACCGTCGTGACGATGACGATGCGACGCATTCGTTCCAGTTCAATCAGGTAGAAGGTTTGGTTATTAGCGAGAACATTCGCATGAGTGACCTGAAAGGTACCTTGCTGCAATTCGTACGCGAAATGTTCGGTTCACATACCGAAATTCGTCTCCGTCCAAGCTTCTTCCCGTTCACAGAGCCAAGTGCTGAAGTGGATGTGACTTGTGTGCAATGTGGTGGCAGTGGCTGCAGGGTATGTAAACAGACCGGTTGGCTTGAGATTTTGGGCGGCGGTATGGTTCACCCGAAAGTGCTCGAGATGGGCGGTTATGATCCGGAGAAATACAGTGGGTTTGCATTCGGAATGGGCGTAGAGCGTATCGCCATGCTGAAATATGGCATTGATGATATTCGTCATTTCTACAACAGTGATATGGCGTTCCTGAAACAATTCGGACGACTGTAATTACCGAAGTAGCATACAGGGCGAACGCCCTTCATTTGCAACACCAATTCATAGATTAGGAAGTGAACGTCCATGAGAGTATCGACAGATTGGCTGTCTGATTATATCGCGCTGGAAGGCGTGGAACCGCAGGAGTTGGCAGAGAAATTCACCCGTGCGGGGATTGAGATTGATGTAGTGGAGAACCGGAACCAGGGCGTGAACAAAGTGGTTGTTGGTTACGTGAAGAGTAAGGAGAAACACCCTGACGCTGATAAGTTGAATGTATGTGTGATTGATGCCGGACAGGAAGAAGATCTGCAGATCGTGTGTGGTGCGAAAAATGTGGATGCCGGTCAAAAGGTAGTCGTTGCCCTGGTAGGAGCGAAGCTCCCTGGTGGACTCGATATCAAAAAAGCCAAGCTGCGCGGCGTTGTTTCCCTTGGCATGATCTGCTCTGCGAAAGAACTGGGCATGAACGACAAGTTGCTGCCGAAGGACCAACAAGAAGGCATTCTCGTATTGCCGGCACAAACGGAAATTGGCACACCAATCAGCCAAGTGCTTGGTCTTGACGATCATGTTCTTGAACTGGACCTGACACCGAATCGCTCCGACTGTTTGAGCATGCTGGGTGCAGCTTATGAAGTAGGTGCAATTCTTGGTCGTGAAGTGAAACTGCCTGATCCAACTCAAAAGTTGGTGGAAATCGGTGATGCGGCTGCGAATCATATCTCGGTTGAGATTACGGCTGACGAACAATGCAGTCATTATGCAGCCCGCTATGTAACTGGGATCAAGCTGGGAGCTTCCCCGCAGTGGATGCAAAACCGTTTGATGGCCGCTGGCATCCGTCCGATCAATAATATTGTTGACATCACGAACTATGTCATGCTGGAATACGGACAGCCGCTGCATGCTTTTGATGCAGATAAGCTGGAGAAGGGCCATATTGAAGTGCGGATGGCCAAAGAAGGCGAAACGATCGTGACGTTGGATAGCCAGGAGCGCAAGCTGGAGCCGCATATGCTGCTCATTACGGATGGCGTGAAACCGGTAGCCATTGCGGGTGTTATGGGTGGCGAGAATTCCGAGGTAACGGAAACCACAGTGAATCTGTTGCTGGAATCCGCCAAGTTCGACGGCGGAACCGTTCGGAAAACGTCGCGCCAACTGGGGCTGCGTTCCGAAGCAAGCATGCGTTTTGAGAAAGAAGTCGATCCGGCTGCTGTCATTACGGCATTGAACCGTGCGGCTGAATTGATTCAGCGTTATGCGGAAGGCGAAGTTCATCAGGGGATCGTGGAAGCTGGAACAGCCGCAGCGGATAAACATATTGTGCAGCTGTCGCTGGATAAACTGAATCGCTATCTGGGAACCGAGTTGTCCCTGCTTGAAGTGAAAACCATCTTCGCTCGTTTGCACTTTGCATGTGGTGATGCGCAGCAGGGTCTGCTTGATGTTGAAGTGCCTAGCCGCAGAGGGGATATTACACTTGATGTGGATCTGTTTGAAGAGATTGCCCGTCTGTATGGATACGACAATATTCCAACCACGTTGATCGAAGGACCAACAACACCGGGTGCTTACACGCGTTCACAAGCAATGCGCCGTACCATTCGTGGTTTGTTTGCAGGTAGTGGCTGGCAGGAAATGATCAGCTATTCATTCGTACACCCGGATAAAGTATCCTTGTTCCCTTCTCTAACAGAAGGCAGTAAAGCCGTGAAGCTGGCTATGCCAATGAGTGAGGACCGCAGCGTGCTTCGTAAGAGCATCTTGCCGCAAATGCTGGATGCCACGGTGTATAACATGAACCGCAAACATGATTCACTGGCTGTATTCGAAGTAGGTAGTGTGTTCTTCACTGAAGAAGAAAAGCTGACGAAGCAACCGCATGAAATTCCGGTCCTGAGCTTGTTGCTCACTGGAAATCGTGCATCCCAGCAGTGGAATGTGGGAGTAGAGAAAGTGGACTTCTTCGATCTGAAAGGTGCACTTGAGAACCTGTTCGCCTATGTGGGCCTGGAGCAGCGCATTCGCCTGGTAGCAAACAGTCCAGAAGGCTTCCACCCTGGTCGTTCCGCATCGGTATACCTTGAAGCAAAAGATGGCGGAGAGGGCAAACTGATTGGTACGATGGGTCAATTGCATCCTGAACTGCAACAGCAATATGATTTGAACGATGTATATCTCGCAGAGATCGGGCTTGAAGCTATCTATAGTGAAGCGGATGCGGATATCCGTTATCGTGAGCTTCCACGATTCCCGGCAGTTGAGCGGGATATCGCAGTTGTTGTGAGTAAAGAAATCGAAGCTGGGGATATGCTGCGCTCAATTCGTGAATCTGCTGGCGAACTGTTGCAAACCGTACAGGTATTCGACGTGTTTACAGGCAGCAAGTTGGGTGAAGACAAGAAGAGCGTAGCGATGGCTCTCGTTTATCGCAACCGTGAACGCACATTGACAGATGAGGAAATTACCGAGGTTCATGCTCGTGTTGTTGCTCGTCTGGAGGAGCAATTTGGAGCCGAATTGCGTAAATAGAACATAAGTCAATTTTTTGAACAAAGATTAGCAGGAATTGCTTGAAGTCACATCGAATCCTTAGCATTAGAGGATCGATGTGACTTTTTTTGTTTTACAGCTTAGAATCAACATACAGACTTTAAGGAGGGCACAACTGTGACTATACCTGATCGTACACGCGTCACCGTAGAGATCTACGGGACTTCCTATAAACTGGTTGGCAGCAGTGCCGACTATATGAAACAAGTAGCTAACCTGGTGGATGAGCGAATGAGCGCCATCTCCAAACATAATTCCCGACTGGATACCCCGCGTATTGCAGTTCTGGCAGCTGTACATATGGCTGAGCAGTCTCTTCAGACTCAGGAAATTCGGAATGAGCTGAAAATGCTGACCGGTGAACGTACCGAAATGAGAAATGAACTCAATCGGCTGAATGCCATACAAAATGAACATCAGCAGGAACTGGAACGCCGTGACCAAGAACTCGCTGAAGCAATGAAACTTAAGGCTGAGGTGGAACAGGCCATCGCGAAACTCCAGAAGGATCAGCAGGCAGAAGTAGCCAAGCTGAATACATTACTGGAGCAGGAACGCGCTCAGGCAGCAGGTCGCGAGCAAAAGCTTCAGGCTCAAACTGCGTCGCAACTGAAAGCGGCTGAGGAGAAGGCACAGGCGCGTCTCAAAGAAGCAGAAGAAAAAGCAGCGAATCAACTCAAGAATGCACAGACTCAGGCGGCAGCTCAGCTGAAAGAAGCACAGACACGTTCAGCAAATGAGTTGCAGCAAGCCCAAGCTAAAGCGGCTGCACAATACAAGGAGCTGCAGGATAAGACGGCAGCTCAACTGAAAGAAGCCGAAGCTCGGGCCGTGGCAGAACGTCAAAAAATTGAGGTGCAGGCTGCACAGCAAGTACAAACGGCGAAGGAGCAAGCAGAAGCGGCAATTTTGTCTGAATTGGAACAAGCCGAGTCTCAATTGCAAAAGGTTCAGGAAGAAGCCCAGCTTCAATACCGTGAACTTCAGTCCGAGATGGAGCAGCGTATACAGCAGGCAGAGCAAGCTGCGGTCAATCAAGCTCGAGAACTGACTGAGAAGGCAAAAGAAGAACAAGCCGCACTGCAGCAACAAGCAGAGCAGAAGCGATTGGATGAGATTGAACAGCTGAATGCAACGTTCAAGGAGTCATCCGAACTGGCGGAATTGGAATGGATGGAAAAAGAAGCGGCTTATGAAGAACAGCTTCAGCAAATCCATGAAGCAGCCCAGACTCAGGCGAACGAAGCTGCGGCAACTGCTGAAGCTTTGCTGCAAGAAGAGCAAGGCAAGCTGAAGCAGCAGTTGGAAGAAGAACGTAAACAGGCCAAATCGCGCTTAATCGATGTTGAAGGCCAATTAGCCGAGGTACGCAAGCAGCTCAAGAATGCTCAAGAGGTTGTTGTGGATCAGGAGCAACAGCTCCAACACGAGCGTAATCAAACTGAAACGTTGCGCAGTGAACAAGCCGTATACAAACAGGAGCAAGATGTTCAGCTTCGTCGAATTACGGAATTGGAGCAGCAGCTGGAACAACTAAAAGCGGACAGTGCTCTGCTGACTGAACAACTCCGCAACACAGAAGCTGAGGCCGAACATTTCCGGGAAGCGGAACAGCAATGGAAACAGCAGTATAACGAGACCGTTGAACGTGAATCTTCTCTGACAGCACAACTGCGAAAAGTACAGGATCAGCACGGTCAGCTTGAACAGGAAATCAAAAAACTCCGTGAAGCCGAAGTGAAGTCCGAGGATGAGCAGCGCAGGTTGCAAAAAGTGCTTGAGCAGGCCCATGCGGCAGTACGCACATTGCAACATGAACTTGGTGCACTGACGCAGAGCGAGCAGTCTTGGAAAGAGCAGGCTGAACAACGTCTGATCGAGATCGGCGAATTGGAGACACAGGTACTTGAAGCTGCAGAACAGAATGAAACGTTAGAGTCTGGTGTACAGTCCCTTCATGATGAATTATCCGTTGTTAAAGAAGAAGCTCGTCACGCCAGCGAAGAAGCAGAACGTTATCTTGCGCAAGCTGGTCGTCTGGAGCTACAACATAAAGAGCTTGATGGTGAATTGAATGAAGCTCGTGAAGAACTGAACAAGCTGCAGGAAAATTATAAACAAATCCGTAAGGATTATGGTGATGCACTGCAGCGTGAAGAAGACTATACTCGCAAGCTGAATGAGATGAGCGAAGAAAAGAAAGAAATCGTGCGTGCGCTTGAAGAATCAAGACAGAATGCTAATCAGCTATCTGGGCGTATCGATGAACAAGGTAGCATACTGACTCAGACAGAAGAAGAAGCACTTGAGTGGCAGATTAAGCATGAAGAATTGTCTGCCAAACAGGCAGAGCTCTCCTCTCGCCTGAAAGAGCTGACTGATCGGGAAGTTGAGCTAAGCTCAAGAGTAGCACAAGCAGAACAACAAGCGGAACAACAAGATCAGGTTTGGCAACGTCGTGCAGATGAATGGGCGGCTCAGGAACAGTCCTGGCAAGATCGATGGACTACACTGGAGAATGAATTGAATCTCTGGCAGAAAGAAAGTGCTGCCAGTGTGGAGAAGGTAGAAGAGCTGGAACACGAGCGGCAGCAGCTTGCCCAGCAGCGTGCGGAAGCAATCGAAGAAAAGCAGACGATGGAAAATGAACTGCTGGATATCGGTGAGCGGTATGAACTTGCGGCCAATCAGTTACGTTTGCTGCAGGTTGAACGTGAGATGGAGCAGGAGAAGGCGGAGCAACTGAATACAGATTACCGCCAATTGCGGGATGAATATACGAAATTGCAGACGGAATATAACGAATGGATTGAATTGATTGAGCAGGATCAGACCTAGCTGATGATTATGTCATAACTGGAATCCTGGACAGCGCACTCTTGTACAATTTGTTATAATGAAGAAAGAGCTCCCGTCGCTACGGGGGCTCCTTGTCTTGAACACTATTCTTCAACAATAATTTTGGAGATCATACTGCCGTGACCGCTTCCGCAATAGACGGAACAGGACATTTCAAATTCCCCTGCTGTGTCGGGAGTAATCACTTTGGAATTGTTCCTGGTATCCAGCCGAAGGTTCAGCTCAGGCACGAGAACACCATGGTTTCCGTTTGTATTTTCATAAACAATCTTAACCGGGACACCTTTTTTTAAATGGTATTCAGGTTGGTCAAATTCATAGTTGCTTGCTTTGATCACCAGTTCTTCGCTTGCAGTTGCACCCGAGTCGGACTCGCCGTTTGATTCTGCGGATTGTCCAGTTCCACCACATGCAGCAAGGACCAGAATCAACATACAGGCCGCAAGCCATGCCATGCCTTTCTTCATCATTTGCCTCCTCAAAAAGCGTGATATGGATAAAATTTGAATGATTTCTCCAGTCATCATACCGCAAATTGACGATGCCTGTACATGCTGCCTATGTCGTTTTTTTGAACATCAGCATGCGCACAACCTAAAAAAATAAACCTCATCAGGCGTTTAAGCCATCAGAGGTTTAGGGGAAGCCTATGGGGAGTAGGTACGTTGGAGCCTATGCGTGATCTTTGGATCTTCTTCCGGCATCAAAAGGGGTGGAAACCGGGATGAACAGATCAATGATCCCAATGACCAATGCAGCCAGAACAGCACCAAGCAGACTGACATGTACATGATCTACGACATATTGACCAATCCAGATCACCAGTGCGCTGACGATGAAGCCGACTATACCGCGGCCAAAAGGATTAACCCTTTTACCGAAGATGCCTTCAACAACCCAGCCAAGCAGAGCAATAACCAGAGCAAGCATCAGTGCGCTCCAGAAACCACCGACGGCGAATCCGGGTACGATCCAGCTGACGACCATCAATACAATTGCGGCGATGATAAATCGCACGACATGTCCCAGAAAATTCATGGTGTTATACCTCCTTTATTCAGATCGGATTGAGCATTGTACATCCTGTTCAATGGTGAGGTTGCACAATCCTGACACCTGTAGTTTGCGGCGCTATGTCCCAAGTTATGTGTGGAAGGATTCGTTAAATAGCGCTAGAAAGTTTCTTTCGTTATAATACAGTTATAGTTTGGAAGGAGTTGTACACTTGGACACGAAAATTTTAAAAACATTGGAATATCGCAAAATTTTAAATACATTGCAAAGCTTTGCCCAGACTACGATGGGAAAAAAGAAAGCGGAACAATTGGAGCCGATCAGTGAACTGGAAGAAGTGAAGAGACTGCTCCAGCAAACCGATGAAGCTTTTACGTTTGATCGTCTGAAAGGCTCTCCATCTTTTGGGGGAATTGTGGATATTACTGCTTCGATCAAACGCGCCGAAATAGGGGGCACGTTGAACCCGCATGAGTTACTGGGAATTTCCAACACCACTATGGCAGCACGTCGATTGAAACGTCAGATCGCTGCACTCCACGATGATGAAAAGGTGGAATCGATTTTCTATATCAGTGATCAGTTATCTGAGCAAAAAACGCTTGAAGATGCGATTCGGATCTGTATTGACGACAATGCCGAAGTCTCAGATAGCGCGAGTGTAACACTGGCGCAGATTCGTCGTGAGCTGCGCGGCGGTGAAGCTCGCATCCGTGAGAAACTGGATTCGATGATCCGTTCTTCTACGGTATCCAAAATGCTGCAGGACCAGCTGATTACCATTCGGGGAGACCGTTTCGTGATTCCCGTAAAATCGGAATATCGCTCGTACTTTGGCGGGATTGTACATGATCAATCCGGTTCAGGAGCAACGCTGTTTATTGAGCCAGAATCCATCGTTGCGATGAATAACAAATTGCGCGAGACCCGAATCCGGGAAGAACGCGAAATTGAAGTGATTTTGCAGAAATTAACGGCACTTGTCAGTGAACAGGCAGAGTGGTTATTGGTTGATGTTGACCTGTTGGGATCGCTGGATTTCATATTTGCCAAAGCACGTCTTGCCCGAGAATTGAAAGCCACATTGCCACGCATGAACGATCGCGGATTCATCAAGCTTAAAAAGGGACGCCATCCGCTGATCTCGATTGAAAATGTAGTGCCAACCGACATTGAACTCGGCAACGATTATACATCCATTATCGTAACGGGTCCAAATACGGGTGGTAAGACAGTAACACTCAAAACGATTGGTTTACTGAGCCTCATGGCAATGTCAGGTTTGTTCGTTCCAGCGGAAGATGGCAGCCAGTTATGTGTTTTTGATGCGATTTACGCGGACATTGGTGACGAACAGAGCATTGAACAGAACCTGAGTACATTCTCCAGTCATATGACGAACATCATTCGGATACTGAAGAACATGACAACCAAAAGTCTGGTGTTACTTGACGAACTTGGGGCAGGTACCGACCCGGCAGAAGGTTCTGCACTGGCGATCTCCATTCTGGAGCATATGCATCAGACCGGATGCCGCATGGTAGCAACAACGCATTACAGTGAGCTGAAAGCTTACGCTTATGAGCGAAAAGGTGTTATTAATGCCAGCATGGAATTCGACGTTAATACACTGAGCCCTACCTACCGACTACTCGTCGGTGTGCCGGGACGGAGTAACGCGTTTGCAATTGCGGAGCGGCTAGGTCTGCCAGGATACATTCTGGATTACGCGCGTGGCGAAGTGAAAGAAGAAGACCAGCGTGTAGAGCATATGATCGCTTCCCTGGAAGAGAACCGGCTTACTGCGGAGCAAGAACGTGAGAGTGCGGAACGTCTGCGCCAGGACATGGAGAAATTGCGCAGCCGTCATCAAGCCGAACTGGAGAAGCTGGAACAGCAGCGTGACCGACGCATTGAAAAAGCGGAAGAAGATGCCCGCAACATTGTGGACAAGGCCAGAGCGGAAGCTGAGAAGATTATAACTGATCTTCGTCAGCTCGCTATGGAAGAAGGCGCATCCGTGAAGGAGCACAAACTTATTGCTGCTCGCAAACAACTGGATGAAGCTGAACCTGAGAAACGCAAGAAGACGGCTAAGCGCACTTCAACGGCAACGAAGTCTCGGGCCATCGGACCGGGCGATGAAGTTCTTGTCTACAGTTTGAATCAAAAAGGTCATGTGGTGGAGATGTCAGGCACCAAGGATGCCATGGTTCAATTGGGGATCATGAAAATGAAAGTATCCCTGAATGACCTGGAATTACAGCAGTCTGCACCAGCAGAAGCCAAACCGAAGCAGAAACCGGTAACCGGCGTGAAACGAACTCGCGATGACAATGTGAAAAGTGAACTGGATTTGCGGGGGACGAATCTGGAAGAAGCCTTGATGGAGACAGATCGTTTTATCGACGAAGCTTTCCTTGCTAATCTGGGTCAGGTGTATATTATTCACGGTAAAGGAACAGGAATTTTGCGTTCCGGTATTCAGGATTACCTGCGTAAGCATAGACATATAAAAAGTTACCGGCTGGGCAATTACGGAGAAGGCGGAAACGGTGTGACCGTCGCAGAATTGGAATAGCCCGACCAGGAATCAAAGAAGTTCTGCCGCATGAGTGAGTTCAGGCGGCAGAATGGGGAAGGGGAACGATGAGTGAAAGGGACGATTGACGAATTGCTGTCTCATCCCTTGGGGATGGTGCTCGGATTTTTCTCCGTAGCGATTATGGAGCTGCTTGTATTTCTTGCTTGCTTTGAACTGGTGACCAAGTACAAATGCTGGCATGAAATCAAGAAGGGCAATGTGGCGGTTGCGATGGCTACAGGAGGCAAGATCTTTGGAATCTGCAACGTGCTTCATTTCTGCATTCAGGCCAAATCATCGGTGTATGAAGCTATGACGTGGTCATTTGTAGGATTTGTCCTTCTGCTCATTGCCTATTTTCTATTCGAGTTTCTGACACCGGTGTTCTCCATTGACAAGGAGATTGAAGCGGATAACCGGGCCGTTGGATTGATATCCATGATTATTTCCGTCTCGTTGTCATTTGTTATTGGCGCGAGCATCATGTAGGGGGACCGTTCATGAAGATATTGATACGGATTCTGTTTGCTGCATCGATTGTATTTTTTGCCATAGGCATCATATATGTGTTAAACACATGATTATCTGAAAGAGAAAGGTTGATTTAATATGGAACCAACAGTATGTCCATGGTGCCACACCGAGATTGTATGGGATGAGGAGCTAGGTCCAGAAGAAGAATGCCCTTACTGTCATAATGAATTAAAGGGATATCGTACTCTAAACATCAATATCGGTGATGAAGAGAACAATGAAGCCGAGGAAGACATCTATGATATGGATGATGTTGAGGACGGTGAACAAACTACGGATCTCGCCAATTTGTGGGGAGATGAAGTAGAGCTGAAATTGCCGGAGCTTCGTACATTGACGAAATATGCGGATGAGGGCAATGATCTGATTCAATACGAAGAAGGCGTGGAGAAGCAGCTTGATTTGCAAGAAGAGGTTCCGGAATGCCCACACTGCCGTGAATTCATGATCCTCACGGGTACACAGAAGGCAACCAAGGATACGTTCAACCCTGTTGCCAACGCTGTCTCTGGTACGGATTCGTTGCTGGATGCGCCGTTCTCTGTACAAATGTATGTATGCTCAGGTTGCTTCCAGGTTCAATATAACCTGTCCGAAGATGACCGTCTGCGTCTGATCCAGAATTTGAGTGCACGGAAATAAGAGAGTAAGACGCTTCTGAAAATATAATAATCCGGGAAATTCATCATGTTTTCCTTCTGCTTGGGGTACGTTAACCCTTAGACCTTGCCTGTGAAGTGCTGACTTCAGGTGGAATAAGGAGGGAGCAGATGAAGATTTCTCTGGGCCGACAATCCATTCTGCTACTAGGCGTGAATGGATTGTTTGTGTTAGCCGGAGCTTTGTCGGGAACGTTTCTGAATGTGTATCTGTGGAAAAGTCGTCCCGACTACGCCATGCTGGGATGGTTTACGATCAGCCAGCAAATTGCACTTGGACTCACGTTTTGGCTTGCGGGAAAGTGGGTCAAGGAACATAACAAAATGAGTGCGTTACGATTGGGAACAGCCTTGTCAGGTATTTTTTACATGCTTGTGTTATGGGCGGGACCAAAAGCGGTTGACTGGATATGGCCTCTGGGGATTTTGTTTGGATGTGCACTTGGATTGTTCTGGATTGCGTTCAATGTGGTTTATTTTGAGGTGACTGACCGGGAGAATAGGGACCTGTTCAATGGCTGGGTGGGTCTGCTGGGTTCCATGACAGGCATCATCGGTCCGTGGTTCTCAGGTCTTATTATTTCACGAATGGTTGATAATTCGGGTTATCGCCTTATTTTTACGGTGTCATTGGTCATATATGTGATTGCCGTTGTGTTCAGTTTTTTTCTGAAAAAAAGGGAGGTCAGCGGCACATACCGCTGGTCTGAACCGTGGCGACAGTTGTCTGCCAAGGATAGCGCATGGAGACCGCTTGGCATGGGACTGTTTGCACAAGGCGTGCGGGAAGGCGTATTTGCCTTTCTGATTGCATTGCTTGTCTATGTGGCAACTAAGCAGGAATATAAACTAGGGCAGTTCTCGCTAATTACTTCAGCCGTAGCACTGGTGAGTTACTGGGCCGCAGGAAAATGGTTTAAGCCGCAATACAGGTCCAGAGGGATGTTAGCCGGTGCGATATTGTTATTCATCGTGTTAATTCCGCTATTATGGAAGGTCAGCTATGGTACGCTTTTAATTATGGGAATTGGATCTGCCTTGTCGATGCCGTTGTATATTTTGCCAATGATTTCGGCAGGATTCGACCTGATGGGAGCGAGCGGCGAAAATGTAGAGAAAAGGGTTGAACTTGTCGTATTAAGGGAGCTTTGTTTGATGGTCGGTCGTTTATTTGGCCTTGCTGTATTTATTCTGACGGTCATGAATGGCCCTTCTTTACAAACATTAACCTGGCTTATTGTGGCGCTTGGGGCTTTCCCGCTTATTGGCTGGATATTCATGCGCAACTTGTTAGTACATCCGGATCAGCAAGAACCCTCAGCATAGGGAAAAGGGTACAGTCCAGGGAATAATCCTGAGCTGTACCCTTATTTATTTGAGGCGTTGCTTACACAGGAGAAGGTTTACTCGTTCTCGTTAATGAGAAAAGTTCCATATCGCCATTCTCAACTCCTGTAACAGCATCGGCCAAAATAGAAGCAGCGAACATGCTGTACACTGTACCGTTACCGCCATAACCCTCAAGAAAATAAGAATGCGGGTATTCAGGATGTGGGCCGATAAACGGAAGTCCGTCATTCGTATTGCCAAATACGGCACCCCAGGCATAATCAACTTCAAGACCCTCCAGTGGGAAATAAGAGCGAACTTCTTCCAGGAGTGTATCTCCCCGGTGTCTTGCCCGAATCTCACGCTGATCTTCCCTCGGTGTCTCTTCATCCAGACCGCCAGCAATGATCCGTCCGTCTGGTGTGGTTCTCATATACAGGTAAGGGCGTGCCGTCTCCCAGATCAGACTGTGCTCATACCATTCCTTAAGGTCAGGCAACGGTTTAGTAGCGATAGCATAGGTGGTTTGTAGGTAGGCTCCTTGATCCTTTTTGATGGCCTGCGTCTCATAACCGGCAGCAAAAATAACCTTGCTGGCGCGGATTTTCCCACCTGAAGTATGACACAGCACACCATCATCATCGAATTCACAATGAATCATCTCAGTCTGTCCATAGATTCGTGCTCCTCGTTTGCTTGCCGATTCAAACAAGGCATGAACAAAACGATACGGGTTCACTTCAGCATCCCCCAACGTATATAATGCGGCAGGTTTGCTGAAGGGGAAATGGGTGCTGATTTTGTCGGAATTCCACAGTTCAGCTTCAAAGCCATAATGCTTCAACGTTTGATATTCTTCCTCCAGCATGGCTACATCATCAATGCTGCTGGCAAAACAGAGACTGGTCCGTGGAATAAACCAGGGATCGGTATCCAGCCTGTCCGCAATTTGTGTGAGTTTCTGCATGGCTTCACGACATAGTTCATAGAAGCGCACGCCTGTCTTTTCACCAAAGGTATTGATACAGGAGGTCAGTGTTTTGTCGTTTGTGTACTGCAAAAGTCCTGTATTGGCTGAACTACTGCCATGCGCAATCTTTCTCTTATCAATAACAACCGTATTAACTCCACGCTCCGTAAGCAATTCGGAAGTCAGTGCCCCCCCATACCACCACCTATGATCAAGCAGTCACAGGAGATGTCGGTTTGTAGCGAGGGATAGTTAGAATTTGGGTTGAAAGTGGAAGGCCAGAACGGTGTACCATAGACCAGATCCATTAGAAACATCTCCTTCATGATTACGTTTGTATACTTTTGAGTGACCGGGTTAACAATAATTGCGCATAAACTTTATGCCGAGGAGGTCAACGAAACATGCAGAATCAATCCATGCAAGCGCTGAGTCCGAAAGAATTGAATTATATTGCGGATTCAATAACCAATGAAGAACTGCTGATCAAGCAGTGCGCGGCTACAGCTTCT
This sequence comes from Paenibacillus marchantiae, assembly GCF_028771845.1. Lineage (NCBI taxonomy): Bacteria > Bacillati > Bacillota > Bacilli > Caryophanales > Paenibacillaceae > Paenibacillus > Paenibacillus marchantiae. The sequence continues at coordinate 3,081,105 of NZ_CP118270.1, forward strand.
ATCTCACATAATCCGCAAATTCAGCAGGCACTGAATCACTATGTTCGTTCCCATGAACAGCATCTGAACACACTCGTTAATGCTTTGCAACAACATCAATCTATTGCTCCAACACAAGCACAGTAATAGAAGCCGAATCTAACCGTATAGGAGGAAATCGTGTGTATTCTCAATCTTTATCATCTAGTGGATCTTTTATGCAGGAACAGGATTTGTTGAAGTCGATTCTTGCGGATTTAAGACGAACCGCGCGCGAATATACGACAGCAACAACCGAAGCTTCCTGTCCCATTACACGTCGGATGTTCACAGATTTGACCAATGATACACTCCGTTTGCAAGGTGAGCTGTTTAATGTGATGCAGCAGAACAACATGTATTCGGTAGGCTCGAAGGCATTGCGCCAGGATGTGGACAAGCAGATTCAATCGGCCCACCAGACCCAACAGAAATGCCAGCAGTTCATTCAGGAAAAGAATACGCAGGCCAGTGCTTACAACCAGGCGCCTAATGTACCCCAGCATCAACCGAATTACGGTAACCCTTATTACATGTAACCTTTGTAATTATGGTTTGAAGCAGGTACTGTTACAGACCATACCACCGCTTGCCCGAATTCAGGGCGGGCGGTTTTTGTCTTTGCATGATCGTTGAATTCATGTAATATAAGTATTAATTCATTTTCAGGAAGCTGGATGACGCTGGAGGGAAAGACATGAAGGATCTGAACGATCTGCAATTAAAAGTTCTGGATTTGTTGAAGGAAGACGCGAGAAGGACTCCCGCACTGCTGTCGACGCTGCTGGGGGAGTCGGAAGATAAGATCAAGAACGCCGTGGCCCAGCTTGAACAGGACCACGTGATTGTGAAATACGCAACCGTTGTGAACTGGAGCAAGATTGATGATGAGAAAGTAACGGCCTTGATTGAAGTACAGATTACGCCTGAGCGTGGTCGTGGCTTCGAAGGGATCGCTGAACGCATTTATCTGTATCCGCAAGTGAAATCGGTATATCTCATGTCAGGTGCATATGATCTGCTCGTAGAAGTAGAAGGTGGCAACCTGCGTGAAGTCGCTAATTTTGTATCGGAGAAATTGTCTCCGATTGACTCTGTACTTTCAACCAAAACGAATTTTATTCTTAAAAAATATAAGCAGGACGGGATTATTTTTGAAGACCATCAGGAAGACAACCGTCTCATGATCTCGCCGTAAAGGAAGATGCGTCATGATAGTGAATGAACAGACAACAGGAAACAACAAGAAAATGACTTCGTATTTGGCACCTTTGGTTCAACAGATACCGCCATCCGGCATACGCAAATTTTTTGATCTGGTTGGCGATAACAAGGATATCATCACACTGGGTGTAGGTGAACCGGACTTTGTAACACCGTGGCATATGCGTGAAGCTTGTGTATATTCACTCGAAAGAGGCATGACCAGTTACACTTCCAATGCGGGTATGCCGAAACTGAGGGAAGCCATCAGCGAGTATCTGGATACTCAATTTGATACCAAGTATGATCCAAAGGACGAAATTATCGTTACCGTTGGTGGCAGTGAAGCCATTGATCTGGCATTGCGTGCATTGATTGTACCCGGAGACGAAATTCTGATTCCAGAACCTTCGTATGTGGCATATTCTCCAATCGCTTCGATTGGTGGAGGTATACCGGTTGGTGTAGAAACGTATGCGAAGGATCAGTTTAAACTGACTGCCGAGGCGCTGGAAGCGGGAATTACGCCGAAGTCGAAGGTTCTTATCCTCTGTTATCCGAGCAATCCGACAGGTGCCATCATGACCTATGAAGAATGGTTGCCTATTGCTGAAGTGATCAAAAAGCATGATCTGATCGTCATTGCGGATGAGATTTATGCTGAGCTGACGTATACGCAAAAACATGTTAGTTTCGCTACGATTCCGGATATGAAGGAACGTACCATTTTGGTTAGTGGGTTTTCCAAGGCTTTTGCGATGACCGGCTGGCGAATTGGGTATATGTGCGGACATCCTGAACTGATTGCAGCCATGCTCAAAATTCATCAGTACACGGTGATGTGTGCACCTGCTATGGGACAGGTGGCCGCGCTTGAGGCATTGACGAACGGTTTGGGTGAGAAGGATAGAATGGTTGAATCCTATAATCAGCGCAGACGCCTTATCGTGCAGGGTTTTAGAGATATTGGACTGGACTGCCATGAACCCCAGGGAGCATTTTATGCATTTCCTAGTATCCAGAAGACGGGGCTGAGTTCGGATCTTTTTGCTGAGCGTTTGCTAACGGAAAATAAAGTGGCGGCTGTTCCTGGTAATGTATTTGGTCCACAAGGTGAAGGATTTCTTCGTTGTTCCTATGCAACATCTGTGACCCAATTGAATGAAGCCTTGGAACGAATCGGAAACTTTGTTTACAAACTGCAAAAAGAGGGTTAATAGGGATTAGAAGCTTCTGATCGACATAAACTTTCTTCAAACTAGAAAAAAATAACTTTCTTTTACAAAATATTGTGATATAATTTCAATTTGAAATAAGTTTTTCTTGTATTTGGAAACTAATTTTTCCAAGGAGGGGTTGGCTTTGTTTTGTGTTGAATATGATTTACCGACTAATCGTGGGCATTATTTGGCAGAAGGCGATCATGGCGACCGATGGTCGGTGAAACCGGATCACGCATCTTTGCATAACGTTTCCTTGGAAGATGAGATCCATATGCTACGCCGCAAGATGGAACAGATATTCCTTGAAGAGAAATCATTTACATCCGATATTGTAATTGAAATTAGCAGTTTGCTAGATTTGAAGATTAATGAATACATGAAGGCTAATCCGATTAAAGGAAAGTAATTTTTCGTTGTATCGAAACGTTACGCATATTCGATTCGAAGAAGACCCGGAAAGGGTCTTTTTTTTGATCTATGAACAGATTGCTTTGGATAGGTAGGGTTATTTTTTTGCGTGGAACAATTGTGATATATTGTACATAGGAGACTAAAGGGGGAACTGGAATGAAGAGATTTTGGGGGCTTACCGCAATCATTTCTATGATTTTTCTGCTTGCTGGCTGTGGCGGTAAGGACGGTTTTACAATTTTTATCATTGATAACCAAGGAAATCCATCCGTGATCTCGGAGCAGTTGCAAGCTAATTTGCAGCAGAAGCTGGGCGAGGAGCCCAAGGTGGAGGTTATCACCAGTGCAATGTATGATGTGCAGAAAATTATGGTAGAGTACGCGGCCGGTGGTCATGATATTTTCATTTTGCCTGAGGCTGATATGAAGCAGTACGGAAGTAACGGCTCCAATATTCCGCTTGATGATACATTTGATGCGGAGAAGTATAAGCGCGGTGTATTTGAAGGCGGGGTCCTGGTTGAAAAGGGTGAAGGAGATGACGGTTCAGATATCAAGACAGAATCACATCTCTATGGCATTCCCTTGGAAGACATGCAAATGTTCAAAGATGTAGATTATGCTGCGCAAAATCTGTTTGCTACCATTCCGGTGTCGGCGTCTAATGTCGAAGAGTCCAAGAAAGTGCTGAAGGCGCTGACAGAGTAAATGCAATCTAGTATGGCTACTGAAGGAGGGGAGCGGATTGCTAATTACGGTCACAGGCGGCATAGGCAGTGGTAAAACCCGATTTGCGCTTGGGTACGCAGCCCGGATTAGCCGGGAGGGCATCTATTTATCCACTGGTGATCATGATCCCGTGATTCCCGAATTGCCATCCGCTCATTATCGTGCCATCCAGGCTGGGAACGGCCAGCACCTGACGGAGGTGCTTCACCAGATTAATCGAGAATCCAATCTCTTCCTGGCAGATCAGCGGATTGTCATTGTGGATAGTCTGACCGCATGGATGGCAGCCGGGTTCAGGGCAAGTGATGATCTGGATCAGCAGCGTTCAGAGACACAGCTGTTGCTGGACGCCCTTCTGTCTTACCAGGGAAAGCTGCTCGTGATTACCAATGAAATGCACGGTTCTTTATATCCTTCAGAGGAAGAACGAATTTTTGCAGCAAGAATGGCGTCAGTTAACCGGGCGTTGCAGGCGCATTCGGAACAGATGTATCTGTTGATATCTGGCTTGCCTGTTGATCTCAAAGATCGAGGGCTGCGATATGAAGATTAGTATTTCATAGTGTTAAACGATGGACGAGCCTAAAGAAGCCTCCGTTACCACAAATTGTGGTGCGGAGGCTTTATTTTATGACAAAAGCTATGCGTGTAAATTTCTTTATTTCCGAGTTTTATTGCGTCTGATCCACCAGATTATACAGCCAACAACAATAATCGCCAGAAGTACATATACGACCAGGGAGTACACGTCCATAAAGTGCAGAATACTCTCCCATGAAGCACCGAGAGCCGCACCAACCGAGACGAGAATAATATTCCAGGCCAGTGTTCCAATGGTTGTGAAGAGTAGGAATAAACCAAATTTCATGTTGGACATGCCGGCAGGAATTGAGATCAGGCTTCGAACAAGGGGAACCATGCGACAGAATAGTACGGTCCACATTCCATATTTGTCAAACCATGCATCGACACGGTGGATATCTTCTTTTTTGATCCGCAGAATATGACCCCAACGTTCTACAATCTTCTCCAGCCGATTGACATCAATCAGCAGTCCGATCCCATAGAGAATGACAGCCCCAAGCACAGAACCAATGGTAGCAGCAATAATAACACCGGGAAGGGTCAGGCTGGTGTAGGTGGTCATGAAGCCGCCAAAAGGTAATATGATTTCGGAGGGGATGGGGGGAAATACGTTTTCAAGCGCAATAATGAGTGCAATGCCTATGTAGCCGTATTGTTCCATGAAATCGGTTATCCAGTTTTGCATAATCGTCTCCTCTACTTTTGGTTTGCAAGGATTTGGCGTATACTCGGCAGAGTACACCAACTCATATATACGTGTGAAGGATCTCACTGGTTTCTGAAAATAATAGCATTCCCGTATTCATAGCAGGTCAAGTATACTGATTAAGTTAAACTCTAGAAGGGCAATGCATTTATATTTAACCCCAGCGTTCTACCATGCGAATGATATTAACAATAGGAGGGATTACAATGGGCATATATACACGAACAGGTGACGAGGGGCAGACCTCAGTCATTGGTGGACGGGTCATCAAGGACGATGACCGGGTTGAAGCTTACGGGACAATTGATGAGCTGAATTGTTTTGTTGGGCAGGCCATCAGTTTTATTGATCAAGCAAATGGGGAATTTGAGGATTTGCGTGAACACTTGCTCGAAATTCAGCAAGAATTGTTTGATTGCGGGTCCGATCTCGCCTTTGTAAAAATTAGCGAAACCAAATATAAAGTACGGGATGAGATGGTCACCCGGCTTGAGCAATGGATTGATCTGTATGATGCGGAAAATCCGAAGGTGGAACGGTTTATTTTGCCAGGGGGCAGTTTGCTCTCTTCCACATTACATGTCTGCCGTACAGTATGTCGCCGCGCTGAACGCCGCGCCGTAACACTCGGACAGCATACGGATATCAACCCTTCTGTACGACGTTATTTGAATCGTCTGTCTGATTATTTCTTCGTTGTAGCTCGGACTGCCAATGCGAGACAACAGGTAGCTGACATTGAGTATGTGCGGAGCAAAAAAGTATTCCGCCGCAAAGACAAAGAATGAGCGATTATTATTCACCACTTATTTACACGGTTCCCGAAAATGAAGATGGCTGGCTGCTGAAGACCGTGCTTCAGCGGCGCCTACAGGTTTCGCGCAAGCTCCTGTCGAGAATCAAACTTACAGAGCAGGGAATTATGTTGAATGGCGAGCGGGTATACATCAGCGTCAAAGTTAGCGCAGGTGACGTCCTGGAAGTCCGAATGGAACAGGAAGAGTCGGATGATATTTTACCTGAGCCGATTCCCTTTACGATACTGTATGAAGATGAGCACTTGCTTATCGTGAACAAAGATTCCGGTGTCATCGTACATCCAACACATGGGCATTACACAGGTACTTTGGCAAACGGGGTTGTCCATTATTGGAAGTCCAAAGGCGAGCGATTCCGCTTCAGGCCGATTCATCGACTGGATCAGGAAACATCGGGTGTGCTGGCAATCGCAAAAAATCCATATGTGCACCAGCATGTGTCTGAACAGATGATCGCAGGAACGGTGGATAAACAATATATTGCCTTAGTGCACGGTAGTCCTGCCCAAGAAGAGGGGGCCATCGATGGCCCGATTGATCGTGATCCCGAAGAGCCGCATCGTCGAATCGTTACACCTGACGGGTATGCGGCAAGAACGTTATACACGACCGTTGTCCGATGGGCGGGCGGAAGTGCCAGTGCGGTGAATCTGAAGCTGGAGAGCGGCAGAACCCATCAAATAAGGGTACATATGACATCGATTGGCTGCCCGTTAATTGGGGATCGGATGTACAAGACCCTTCCAGTGCATGAGATTGATGAGCAGACCATGGCTGTCCGAGAGGAGCGAGACACTTGGATTGCTCGTCAGGCATTGCACGCATGTGAGCTGGCGTTTGACCATCCCATTTTGCACAATCGGATGACGTTCCAAGCCCCATTGCCCGCAGATATGGCTGCCTTGGAGGCTCGCCTGGATGTCGAGGCATCACCGAGAGAAGTATTGTAGGGATCTATCAAACAGCCTGCAATTCGCGCTGTGTGTAGTAGCTCAGAGTGCATTTGTGTCCGTGTCCAGCTGTAAGTCAACGGTTAGTTAGCTTAACCCGTGTGAGGCATGCAAACTGCATCCGAACAAAATGCCGCAGGCTAATTTTTAAAATTTTTAGGTTGTAGGATATATATGTTTTAAGGTTTTTGACCCTAAAGCCGAATGTATATTTTTCTCATTCGAAAAGAGGTTTAAAATTACAGTGCGATGGTATCGGTTTGGAGCGACTTTTGGATTTGCAAAGCAAACCAAGGGAAGCGAGAAGTCGAAACCGGAGCACCACCGGAGCACACATAGGAGGACAAGTAACGATGAGTAATCTAAAAGTATATCAATACGCCAAATGTGGCACGTGCCGCAAAGCCGTAAAATGGCTGGAAGCTCAGGGGCATGAGCTGGAATTAATCCCTATTTTCGACACACCTCCATCCGAAGCAGAATTAACGGAGTTGATTCAGAAGAGCGGAGTTGAAGTGAAGAAGTTCTTTAATACGAGTGGGGAAGTGTACAAGGAGCAGCAATTGAAGGACAAGCTGCCAGGGTTGTCCACAGAAGAGCAGATTCGTTTGCTGGCTTCCAATGGTCGTCTGATTAAACGTCCAATCGTTACGGATGGTCACAAAGTGACCGTAGGATTCAAAGAAGACACGTATGAGCAGGAATGGAACAACGCGTAATTTATAGATGAATGATTTCATTGATTGTTAAATGAACCAAGGTGAAAAAGGCTCTGAATGTTCAAATTTCAGGGCTTTTTTGGCTGGTCGATCCTTGGCGGAACTATGCTATAATGATAGAATTAGTTCGATATTTTATTTGCTAGATACAGGACAGGAGAGAACAAATTCAAGTGAATCAACGTAATGAACCTACTTTGTTGCTGGTAGATGGTATGGCGGTGTTGTTCCGTGCATTCTATGCAACATCTGCAAGCGGATATATCAGACGTACAAAGGCAGGCGTGCCAACCAACGCAGTATACGGATTTATCCGTTATTTTTGGGATGCGGTTCAGACCTTTGGGCCAAGTCATGTCGTATGCTGTTGGGATATGGGGGGCAAGACGTTTCGCGGTGAAGAGTATGCAGCGTACAAGGGGAACCGTCCGGAAGCTCCGGATGATCTGATTCCTCAATTTGCTCTGATTCGTGAAGTGATGGATAGTTTGAACATTCCGAATATTGGCGCTCAAGGATATGAGGCTGATGATTGCATCGGTACACTTGCCAAGTACTACACCGAGCAGACGGATATGAACGTGATGGTACTTACGGGTGACCATGATATGCTGCAACTGATTGACGACCGCACAAGCATTATTATTATGAAAAAAGGTCATGGCAATTACATGGTGTATACGCCTGAATCTCTAATGACGGAGAAACAACTGACGCCTCGTCAAGTGATTGACATGAAAGGTCTGATGGGCGATGCCAGTGACAATTATCCTGGGGTACGGGGCATTGGGGAGAAGACGGCTTTGAAACTTGTGCAGGAGTTTGGCTCCATAGAAGGCATTTTGGACAATATGGATAAACTTACCCCTTCGGTACGTAACAAGATTGAGAATGATCTCGATATGCTTCATCTGTCTCGTAAACTGGCAGAGATTCACTGTGCTGTTCCGGTAGCTTGTGCACTGGATGTATGTGAATTGCGTCTTGATCCGGATATGGTGATGGACAAGTTCGAACAACTTGAGATGAAGAGCCTGGGCTCTTGGATGGGAGTGGCAATAGGGTGAGTAGTATGCAGACAAAAAGGACGGGCAAAAAGTGGTGGACAGGGGCTATGGCCCTCGTCCTTGCTTTGCCGGTAATCCTTTCAGGAGCGGTGAGTGCTCCACAGACAGCGGATGCCAAAGCGGCAATTAGCACCAAGGTACAGAAAGTAAAAGCAGCAGGACGCAGTTTTACCGTGCAGACGGTTAGTATTCCCAAGGGTACACCAGTTACCGTAGGATTGGCGAAGAAGCAGGTCGGTCAGACCGCAACATTACCTTCGATTGTTAAGGCATATGGCGCGCAAGCGGCCATTAACGGAGCGTTTTTTGAAGCTTATAACGGAGCTCCAGATCCATACGGCATGTTAATAGCAAACGGCAAAGTTATACATATTGGAAGATACGGAACAACGATCGGGTTTAAGGAAGACGGTTCAGCCATCATGGATTCGCTTCAAGTGAGTCTGACGGGTAAAGTAACAGATAAAGAAGGGAAATCACGCAGTTGGTATGCGACCTTTATTAACCGAACACCTTCCGCGAATGCGAGTATTACGATGTTATACACGCCAGAGCGGGGATCTACAGTCGGGTTCAAAGGAGGTACGGCGGTTGTGATGGAGAAAGGGATTGTCACCAAGAAAGTACCGAATACCGATGTAGCCATTCCAAAGAATGGCTCGGTGCTGGTCTTCACGGGGAATCAGAAATCTTCGTCGGACCGCTTCACCGTTGGATCAACTGTTGAGATGAATTATAAATACACCAATGCAGCAGGCAAGGAGATCCCTTGGCAAGATGTAGTCACCGCTGTGGGCGCAGGTCCACGTCTGGTGAAAGACGGCAAAGTTGCCGTAAATCCAACGAGTGAGGGCTTCAAGGATACCAAAATTCTCAATGCCTCCGGCGCAAGAAGCGGTATAGCCATAATGGCCGACGGTTCGGTTATGTTGGCTACCGTGTCAGGAGCGACGATCAAAGAATGGGCTGCTGTCATGCAGAAGCTTGGTGCCAAGGAGGCAATGAACCTGGATGGTGGTGCATCTTCTGGCATGTATGCTGGCGGCAAAATGCTTACTTCCCCGGGCCGCTTGTTAAGTAATACACTTGTTTTTGGTGGCTCTGTTCGTTAAAAGAAAGCCAATATGGGAGGTAGGATCAGATGACACTCACACATAACCGGAAGCCAGATGAAAGAAAAACGGCGGTATTAGCTGTAAACGTAGGGCAAGTTCAGGCCTTGCCTGGCCAGAAGCGCGAAGTGATGAGCGGCATTGTGAAACATCCCATATCCAGCCCGGTCTTCCTGTCATTCACCGGAATGACAGGGGATGCCCAGGCGGATCTCGAGCACCATGGTGGGCCTGATAAGGCAGTTTGTGTATACGATTACAGTCGTTATGCGGCGCTTGAACAACTGATGGATCGCAAGCTGGGCTGGGGAGCTTGTGGAGAAAATCTGACAGTTGAAGGCTGTATGGAGGAAGAAGTCCGGATTGGTGATGTGTATGAATTGGGGGAAGCCACGGTACAGGTAAGCCAGCCAAGACAGCCTTGCTTCAAGCTTGGTGCACGGTATGATTACAAAGAGCTGCCTGTTTATTTTCAGGATAGCGGGCATACCGGATTTTATTTTCGGGTGTTGCAAGAGGGCGAGGTAACTCCTTCTGCAATATTCAGACGAATAAGCACGAACCCTGCATCAATGACCATTCTGGAAGCTAATCGAATTATGCATCAGGGGAAGCAGGATGTCGCTGCTATGCGTGCTTTGCTGGCCATTCCAACGTTAGCCGACAGCTGGAAGCAGACCTTATTGAAGCGACTGGCTAAGCTCGAAACTGCTGAACAGGATTAATTCATGCCCTTGTTTAGAGAACAGATTCGAAGATCCATTTTAATTTTAAACTACTTGGGAGTGTGACTAACATGACGATTTTAGGCGCAATTGAAGCTGGAGGAACCAAATTTGTATGTGGTATCGGTACGGAAGAAGGAGAAGTTCTTGAACGCGTAAGTTTTCCAACGACGACACCGGAAGAGACGATGGCTCAAGTAATCGCTTTTTTTGAAGGTAAAGGTATTGAAGCATTAGGTGTAGGTTCATTTGGTCCGATTGATCCGATTGAAGGAAGCCCGACTTATGGTTACATCACAACAACACCAAAACCACATTGGGGTCAGTACAACCTGATTGGTAAGCTCAAAGAGCACTTTGATGTACCGATGACGTTCGACACCGATGTAAACGGTGCTGCGCTTGGGGAAGCAACCTGGGGGGCTGCACAAGGCCTAGATAGCTGTCTGTATATTACTGTCGGAACGGGTATTGGTGCAGGCGCAGTTGTAGGTGGCAAAATGGTCCATGGATTGTCACATCCAGAGATGGGACACATCATTGTACGCAGACATCCTGAAGATACGTATGAAGGGTTCTGTCCGTATCATGGAGACTGTCTGGAAGGGCTTGCCGCAGGTCCTGCTATCAATAAACGTTGGGAGCAACCAGCTTACGAACTGCCAGCCGATCACAAGGCCTGGGAGATTGAAGCACATTACCTGGCGCATGCTCTGATGAATTATGTATTGATCCTCACACCTCAGAAAATTGTAATGGGTGGCGGTGTGATGAAGCAGGAGCATCTGTTCCCAATGGTTCGCAGCAAACTGCAGGAATTGCTCGCTGGATACGTTCAGCATCCTGCACTTCAGTCCGAAATTGACCAGTATGTCGTTTCACCGGGACTTGGCGATAACGCAGGACTGTGTGGTTCGCTTGCGTTGGCCAAATTGGCTTTGAACAAGTAATAGCTTTACAAACAAGTAGTTGACGAATTTTTCCATTGTGGTAATATATGAGCAACAGCATAGCACGGTTAATGAGGAAGCACCTCTCTTGCATGGATTTTGCAGGAGAGGTGTTTTTTTGTGCTGCTTAATTTAGCACAATACAGACTGTGTCGAGCTGAACTATTGAAGGAGGGACAAGATATGGAAGTCATTTTCATGAACAGATTATCCAGAATGTCAGATCAGAATGAAGAACATGCCCAGCTGTGGATCGGTGAAGAAGAAGGAGCGTGGCATCTGGGATGGAGCCGATATGAGGAAGGAGATCGTACGGATGCCATCTGGTATGCTGGCAGTTCGTGGGACGAGCTGTTACATGTGTATCGTCTTCAGTTAGCCATACAGATGGGCGAAGGATATCGTCCGTTGCTGCAAGGTTTGTTTAACGAAAATGATGATTTGAAGTCGCGCAGTTATGGCGGTCAGCGTCTTCATTGTTACAGTGAATTATATGGCAATGAGGGGCTGTATATGGACCTGTGCATATGGCGCAGGAAGAGAGCAGCGTCTGACCGGAAGGCCCCCTATTTTATTGCAACGAACCGGTTGTTACGCATGATTAGTGCATTTGTTCCACAAACCATCGATGAATTGATGCAACTGCCTGGCGTAGGAGAGAGCAAGGCTTCTGAGTACGGAGCTGAATGGTTGGAGCTTACGAATGGACTGGAACGTTCCACATCTTTTCCGCTAGATTGGGTGTATACGGCTCTGAAGGAACAAGAATATGAGAGCTGGCTGTACAAACAGAGGGAGCAGAAATACAAGCAGGAGCTAGACAGATTCACCACCCGGAAGCAGGTACTTGAAGGGATGAAAGAAGGATATACGTTAGAGGAGATCGTGAATCGTTCCGGATTGTCCCGTCGGGAGCTAATTGAACTGTTAGAGGCACTGGATTTGGAGGGGTATGACACAGATTGTCTACTCGATGCGGAGCTTGCTGTCATGCCGGAAGAGGAGCAAGAGGCGGTATGGAGCGCCTACGAGGAGCTGGGAGATACGTTTCTGAAGCCCGTGTTACATAAGGTGTATGGAGAAGAGAAGCCTGGCGGGAGCAATCTGGAGCAGGTCTACGAAAGACTGCGCATGATTCGCATCCGGTTTCGTCGTCACACAGAGACGGAGCAGAATGCAGGCTAGATTGGAAATAGGACGTTAGTTGTCATACAATAAGCTAATTATAAAAAAAGACGAAGCGTCTCCAAATGTGGAGCGCTTCGTCTTTTGCTATTTCAAACCCAATCTTTTTTGCGGAAAATAAAGAACATGCTCAGGCCCAGTGTAACCATTAGGCCAATAACCACGAAATAACCATATTTCCAGTCCAACTCAGGCATGTTCGTGAAGTTCATCCCATAGATGCCAGTGATAACGGTCAGCGGCATGAACACCGTGGTAATGGCGGTGAACACACGCATGATTTCATTCGCCCGGTTGGCGATACTGGATTGGTAAGCTTCTCGTAAGTTCCCCATCAGGTCGCGATAAGTCTCAAAGGTTTCGGATATTTTCACAGCATTCTCATAAATGTCACTGAAATACTTTTGCAGTTGATCATCAATAAGACGCAGATCTTTTTTATTGAGTGTGTTAATGACCTCTTTCTGAGGTCCAAGCACTTTCTTCAGCCACAGAATCTCACTGCGCAGCCCGATAATCTCATTCAGATGAGACTTTTTGGTATGCATCAGAATGTCTTCTTCTAGCTTCTCGATACGCGCTTCAATTCGGTCACCGACGGTAAAGTAATTATCAACAATTAAGTCAACCAACAGGTACAGCAGCTTATCCGGCGTACTGATTTCCTGCTCCCAAAGAATCGGTTTCAATGTCCGCAATTCGCTGACTTTCTGTTTGGTCACACTGATAATAAAGTGTCTGCCAAGGAACAAGTTGACGGCACGTAAAAAAATCTCTTCATCATCAAAACGAATGCTATTAATAACAATAAAATAATGGCTCTCATAAATTTCAATCTTCGGACGTTGTTCTTCATCACTCAAACAGTCTTCCACGGCCAGATCATGCATCATGAACAGCGGTTGAAGTACCGCCAAATCGTCTACGTCCGCATCAATCCAGTAAAACCCCTCCGCTGGTGGAGTCAGCGCCTGCTGAATGTCGTCCACCGGAATAAATACACCGTTATTTACCAACCGGATTTTCATTATTCATCTACTCCTTCTGCACCCGCCAAATGGGCGGATTTCATCAATATGGGCGCAAAAAGAACAGATCAGCCGGTCGGCAGCGGAGCCTGGAAGTCAGGACTGCGTTCGCTCTATAATCAAACGGAAGTAACGTCCCGCTGCCGGCATGCTGATATCAATTCTCTATGCAGTTTGTCGGAATTCGGCTGCCAGTCAGGCCTCGGGTCGCCATCCATTGAATATGTCACCTCTCACATAAGGGTTTATAACACTTGTCTAGTATACCGCTGGTACAGGGTCCTTTCAAGCGCAAAAATGTGTCGATTTCGCGCCCTGGAGCAGTGTATGACAACGGATGATGAACGGTTCCGATCCTGAGGAACAGACATTGAACTACACCTTGACGTGAGGGGATTAATGTCTTAAAGTAAAAGGTGAACCACACTAGTATTTACAATTGAATAAAGCGAAATCTTATCAAGAGTAGGTGGAGGGACTGGCCCGATGAAACCCGGCAACCGGCGGTATACCGCACGGTGCTAATTCTTGCAGCGACCAAGTGTCCAAGTGACACTGTTGTAACTGAGAGATGAGAGAGGCGCATATCTATTTACATATGACCTTTCTCGGAATCCGAGGAAGGTCTTTGTTATATGCACCGACTTCTCAGCAGTGATTTTCGCTAAGGAACTTGAGCTTGCCGCCAGCAATGTGGTTGCAATTCAGCGCCTGCAGGCAAGCTCATGGCAGCCTATAACTGTACGGATGCGAATCGTATCGAATCCGCAGTGGCTGCATCTATTTATGCACAAGGAGGAGTTAGAAACACCATGCCAATCAAAATTCCAGACACACTGCCTGCCAAGGAAGTACTTGCAGGAGAGAACATCTTTGTCATGGACGAGACATCTGCTTACCAGCAGGACATTCGTCCACTACGTATCGCTATATTAAACCTGATGCCCACAAAGGAAACGACAGAAACACAATTGCTTCGTCTGGTGGGTAACACACCCATTCAGGTAGATATCGTTCTGGTTCATCCGAAGTCTCATACGTCCAAGAATACTTCCCAGGAATATTTGGACTTGTTCTACAAAACCTTTGATGAGATTGAACACCGCCGTTTTGACGGCATGATCATTACAGGCGCTCCTGTAGAGCAAATGGACTTTGAAGACGTGAACTATTGGAAAGAAATCCAGGAGATCTTCGAATGGACCAAAACCAATGTGACTTCGACCATGCATATATGTTGGGCTTCCCAAGCGGGTTTATACCATCATTTTGGAGTTCCCAAAGTTCCATTGGATGAAAAATGTTTTGGCGTATTCTCACATACGATCAACAGATCCAATGTGCAGCTGCTGCGCGGATTTGATGAAGTATTCAACGTCCCGCATTCCCGCCATACGGAAGTGCGGCGTGAAGATATTGAAAAAAATGAAAACCTTGAAATATTGGCTGAATCTGAGGAAGCGGGTATTTTCCTGGTTGCTACCAAAGACGGCAAACAGATTTTTGCAACCGGACATGCTGAGTATGACCCTCTTTCATTGAAATGGGAATATGACCGTGATGCAGCTAAAGGCATGGACATTGCGCTGCCTAGACATTATTTCCCGAATGACGATCCTTCCCGTGTTCCCCCGGCCACTTGGCGGGCACATGCAAACTTATTATTCTCTAATTGGCTCAATTACTATGTGTATCAAGAGACACCTTACGATATTGGTCCGCAAATCTAATCGACATTACAGGAGGATGCTGCAATGGAAGACAATAAGTTGAAAATCGAAAGTCGATTGGCCCAAATTGGGTCTATCAATGAACCGGTAACGGGCGCCATTAATTTTCCGATCTATCAATCCACTGCGTTTCGCCACCCAAAGCTTGGACAAAGCACGGGATTTGATTATATTCGTACGACAAATCCAACCCGTAAAGTGTTGGAAGAAGCAGCGGCAGCGTTGGAATCCGGTGATGCAGGTTTTGCCTGTAGCTCCGGCATGGCTGCTTTGCAAACGATTTTCGCTTTATTTGGACAAGGGGATCATCTGATTGTATCGCTGGATCTGTACGGCGGAACGTATCGTTTGCTTGAACGCATCCTGTCTCGATTTGGTGTGACGGCAAGTTACGTAGATACCAATGACCTGGCAGCTCTGGAAAGTATTCGTCAGCCGAATACAAAAGCGGTATTTATTGAGACACCAACCAATCCACTAATGATGATTACGGATGTGGAAGCGGTATGCTCCTGGGCCAAGAGCCATAACTTGCTGACCATTGTGGATAATACACTACTGACTCCGTTCTTCCAGCGTCCAATTGAACTCGGTGCTGATATCATTATCCATAGTGCCACGAAGTATCTGGGTGGTCATAATGATGTACTTGCCGGATTAATTATTACCAAAGGGGAAGAATTGTCGGCCGAAATGGCATTCCTGCACAATTCTATTGGAGCAGTGT
The DNA here is from genome assembly GCF_028771845.1 of Paenibacillus marchantiae. NCBI lineage: Bacteria > Bacillati > Bacillota > Bacilli > Caryophanales > Paenibacillaceae > Paenibacillus > Paenibacillus marchantiae. Next base: position 3,096,991 of record NZ_CP118270.1, read on the forward strand.
TGTCTCCAAGCGACTCCTATCAGCTGATGAAAGGCATGAAGACACTCGCTCTTCGCATGGAGCGGCATGAGTATAATGCTTTGACGATTGCCAAGTACCTTTTGGAGCACCCAGCCGTTAATGAAGTGTATCATCCTGGTTTGTCGGATCATCCCGGATTTGAAATACAGAATAAACAATCCAGTGGAAATACAGGCATTTTCTCTTTCAAAGTAAAGGATGCTCGTTATGTTGAACCGTTGCTTCGTCACATCAAACTGATTGCTTTTGCGGAAAGCCTCGGGGGTGTAGAGTCATTGATGACTTATCCTGCGGTACAGACCCATGCGGATATTCCGATTGAAATTCGTGACGCGGTAGGTGTAGATGACCGTCTGTTGCGCTTCTCTGTAGGGATCGAACACGCCGAAGATCTGATTGCTGATCTGGGCAATGCACTCAAAGCTGCACAGCAGGAGATAGAAGGGGGAACGCATCATGAGTGAGCAAAACAATAATGCCAACAATCATGAACGGAATGTTCATTCCGACCTGAAGTTCGATACCAAGCTGCTGCATTTCGGTGACGAAATTGATAAAACCACCGGGGCTTCCAGTGTGCCAATTTACCAGGCCTCCACATTCCATCATTTTGATATTTTTAATCCACCTCAACATGATTATAGTCGTTCCGGTAACCCGACTCGTCAGGCATTGGAGGATTACATTACATTATTGGAGGGTGGGGCACGAGGATTTGCCTATTCCTCAGGCATGGCTGCCATCTCCAGTGTGTTCATGATGTTCTCGGCAGGCGATCACATGATTGTGACGGAAGATGTATATGGAGGAACGTATCGACTGCTTACTTCCATTCTGAGCCGGATGCAGATTGAGACTACCTTTGTGGATATGACCAATATTGATGAAGTGAAGGCAGCGCTCAAACCGAATACGAAGGCAGTCTATATGGAAACACCATCCAACCCGACACTTCGGATCACGGATATTGCTGCGGTCACCTCCTGGGCACAGGAACATGGGTTAATCTCCATTCTCGATAACACCTTCATGACGCCTTATTACCAACGGCCGATCGAGCTCGGGGTAGATATTGTCGTACATAGTGCGACCAAGTTCCTTGGCGGACACAGTGATGTACTGGCAGGTTTAGCCGTTGCTCGTACGGATTCATTGGGTACACAGCTAAAACAATTGCAGAATGGACTTGGAACCGTGCTCGGGGCTCAGGAATCCTGGCTGCTGATGCGTGGTATGAAAACCTTGGGTGCGCGCATGGCACACAGTGAACAGAGCACAGCGAAGCTGGCTGCTTGGCTTAGTGGACGCAGTGATATTACGGCTGTATTTTATCCGGGACTGCTGGATCATCCCGGCCGTGAAGCTCATGAACGTCAGTCAAGCGGATACGGCGCTGTCGTGTCGTTTGACGTAGGTTCAGGCGATCGGGCCAAGGCTGTACTTAATCGTGTGAAATTGCCAATTGTTGCCGTGAGTTTGGGTGCGGTTGAAAGTATCTTGTCTTATCCTGCGATGATGTCTCATGCGGCTATGCCGGCTGAGGTTCGCCGTGATCGGGGTATAACTGACGGATTACTGCGCTTCTCGGTTGGTCTGGAAGACATCGATGACCTGATTGCAGATCTGGATCAGGCACTTCAGGACTCGTAGGATCGAACAGTATTGAAACACGGGTGTTAGAGCCCGCTGAAAAAGAAATGAAATAGATAGCATATGTAAACATTTTTATTAATTTTTAAAGCACCTTCTCATAAGGTGCTTTTTTTCACATGTAACCTGTGTTACGATATGTGGAGTACAGAAATGCGATGTTGCCACCAAAACTTTCATCTATATGAGCAAGTTGGGACGGATCGTGATTATATTTTCTCTTCATGAGGGAGGCTTTTTTACGATGAGTACGGTAGACCGTATCTTAGATAAAGCCCTTCGGGGCGAACGTTTGGACTTGGAAGACACGATTCAGCTGTTTGAATCAAATGAAGTAGACAAAATCGGGGCCGCCGCCAATGTGATTGTAAAACGCATGCACCCCGAACCATACAGAACATTTGTAATTGGGCGTAACGTCAACTACACGAACGTGTGTGATGTGTACTGCCGTTTTTGTGCTTTCTACCGCAGACCTGGCTCTGACGAAGGATATGTACTTCCCGATGAAGTCATCTTCCAGAAGATTCAAGAAACCGAAGACGTAAATGGTACCGAGATTTTGATGCAAGGCGGAACGAATCCGAATCTGCCGTTTAGCTATTACACTGACCTGCTCAAAGCGATCAAGGAGCGTTTCCCTAATATTACGATGCACTCCTTCTCGCCAGCTGAAATTATGAAAATGGTTGAAGTGTCCGACGGTCTTACTTTGGAAGAGGTTGTACGTGCAATTCACGAAGCGGGACTCGATTCTCTGCCTGGTGGTGGTGCCGAAATCCTGGATGACCGTACACGCCGCAAAATCAGCCGTTTGAAAGGTTCATGGCGCGATTGGATGGACGTTATGCAGACGGCTCACCGTATCGGTATGAACACAACGGCAACGATGGTTATCGGCCTTGGTGAAACGATGGAAGAGCGCGCACTGCATCTGCTTCGTGTACGTGAAGCTCAGGATGAGTGCATTGCGAACAAGTATGATTCCGAAGGATTTCTGGCGTTCATTCCTTGGACATTCCAACCGGATAATACAAACCTGAAGCTGGAGCGTCAGACGCCAGAAGAGTACCTGAAGACGGTAGCGATCAGTCGACTGGTGTTGGACAACATCAAAAACATTCAATCCTCATGGGTAACGATGGGACCTGAAGTCGGCAAAAAATCACTCGAATTTGGCTGCAATGACTTTGGTAGCACCATGATTGAAGAGAACGTGGTATCTGCTGCAGGCGCAACGTACAAAGTCAACATTGGTTCCATTACGCAACTGATTCGGGAGTCCGGTTATATTCCGGCACAGCGTAACACAAGATATGACATCCTGCGGACGTTTGATGAGAATAATGCCATTCAACAAGATTTTGTAATGCAGAACTAATATTTATTTTATAGTACATCACGCTGATGAATTGAATGGATAAGAATCATTCAGTCAGTTTGGATATGAAGTCCGTTGATTACTCTTTAAGGGGGAATCGGCGGACTTTTTAATTTCACTTCACACCAAGCGATTATTCACAGATCATCAAACAGTACATATTACGCATTTGGCGATATTTTAGTTTGAAATTCAACTGTTACAATGAAAGGACACGTGAGTAAGCAGACATGCTGGGAAGGGGCAGGCCGATGAAAACAAGAAGACTTGGGAAGACGGAATTGGAAGTACCTGTACTGAGCTTTGGAGCATCCTCTCTAGGTTCAGTATTTCGTGATATTGACCGAGGTGAGGGTGTTCGTACGGTTCACGCCGCTGTAGATGCAGGGATGAACTATATAGATGTTTCGCCCTATTATGGATTAACGAAGGCTGAATCGGTGCTTGGAGAAGCCATCCGTAGTTTGCCACGTAGCTCGTTTACGTTGTCGACCAAGGCTGGACGTTATGGGGAGAATGCATTTGATTTTTCGCGTAAGCGGATACATGATAGTGTACAAGAGAGTCTGGATCGACTGCATACCGATTATATCGACATCCTGTTCTTGCATGACATCGAGTTTGTCCCGGCCGATATTATTATTGAAGAAGCTTTCCCAACCTTACTCCGCCTAAAGGAGCAGGGAGTCATTCGCCATGCAGGGATTTGTGGCTTACCGCTGCCGTTATTCGAAACAGTGTTGCCACAGATTGATGCTGACGCTATCATTTCCTACTGCCATTATGCATTAAATGATACTTCACTACTGTCCTTGCTGCCCCTTTTGGAAAATAAAGAAGTTGGCCTTGTGAATGCTTCGCCTCTTTCTATGGGCTTGTTAAGCACAAGAGGAGCTCCTGCCTGGCACCCGGCAGATGATCGCGTGAAGCAGGTCTGCCTGCAAGCGGCGCGGTTCTGCGCGGAACAGGGCAGCGATATTGCGAAGCTTGCCGTGCAGTTTGCAACAGCCAATGAACGGATTCCAACGACACTGGTCAGCAGTGCAAGTGAACATAATATCCGCAACAATGCAGCCTGGATTGAGGAACCATTAGACCAGGAACTGTTATCGGAGGTGCTCCGAATCCTGGCTCCGGTTCATAATGAGAGCTGGGCCAGCGGCCGTCCTGAATATAACATTGAACATAACATAAAGTCACAAGCATCATCGAAGGGGGAACAGGAATGAGAGCAGTTATATGTGAAGAAATAAATCGTTTGGCGTTGCGAGACATAGCTGAACCCGAAAGAACCGAGAATCAGGCGTTGGTTACTATCCGACGAATTGGTATCTGCGGCACAGATCTGCATGCATACAGAGGCAATCAGCCTTTTTTCACCTATCCTCGTGTATTGGGTCATGAGCTTGCAGGGATTATTGAAGACATCGGGGAGAATGAAGCGGGCCTGAAGAAGGGAGATCAGGTTAGTATTATTCCGTATTTGCATTGTGGGCATTGTATCGCCTGTCGATCAGGGAAAACGAATTGTTGTGTGTCCATGCAGGTGATGGGTGTGCACGTAGACGGAGGCATGAGAGAAAAAATCAGCGTGCCTGTCTCACATCTGCTCTCAGCAGAAGGTTTGACGCTGGATGAGACGGCAATGGTAGAACCATTAAGCATTGGAGCCCATGCCGTCAGAAGAGCGGGAATCAAGTATGGTGAGCATGTGGTTGTGATTGGAGCTGGCCCCATTGGATTGGGTGTGATGGCATTTGCCAAACAGGCGGGGGCGCGTGTTATTGCCGTTGATCGTAATCTGGACAGACTGGAGCTTAGCCGGACTTGGGCTGGAGCGGATGACCTGGTACAGGCCAATGAACATTCTGTACAACAAGTGGCTGAAATTACGGGAGGCGACTATGCTACAGCTGTCTTCGATGCAACAGGTAACGTGAATTCGATGAATGAGGCGCTTCAATATGTTGCTCATAGTGGTCAACTTATTTTCGTGGGACTGGTGAGAGCGGATATTACCTTTCATGACCCCGAATTTCACAAGCGGGAGATGAGTATCTTGGGCAGTCGAAACGCAACCCGTGAAGATTTTGAACAAGTCCTGTCGACCTTGCGTCAAAAGAAATTAAGCATGGATGGGTATATCACACACCGAGTGGAATTTGATGAGTTACCTACTGCAATAGATCAATGGTTATTGCCAGATTCACATGTAGTCAAAGCCATCGTTGAGCTATAATAACAAGTAAGTCTGATAACAGAAAAAAACGCTCTCTGACCTTACTGGACAATACTGTCCATCCATAGGGGAAGAGAGCGTTTTTTGTAAGTTGAATTAAAATTACACGATAACGAAGAGGACAGAAAAAACCTGAATAAGCGAAGCGTTCGCCTTTATCCCCGGATTTTTCCCTTCAGAAAAGGGAATCGAAAAAATCTGGGGATAACAGCGATTGGAAGGTTGTTCTGTCATCGTAGTGTCAGTGTAAATATCTTTAGTTCAACTTACATGAGCTATTATTTTTCCGGGTTTGTCACAATACCTGCATGTGGATCAATATGACGCACAATGGATTTGAGCCAGATCATTTCGAGGAAATGAATCTCATAGTAGAGCGCTCCCGGAACGTGTTGGATCCAACCTTCAGCGACAGCTGGATGCCCTGGATCCGTTGAAGCAGCCAATGTTCCAGGTTCACGGCGCAGCCGTTTACGGATGGCTTTTTCAACTTGAGCGCTTTGCGTGGTTAAAATACATATTTTGCGCTTAGCTGTGAATCCGCGGAATGCAATATACACCATTTCATATGCAATGAGATAAGCAATTACCGAGTACATCGCTTGATCCCAACCGAAGACAACACCAGCGGCGGTTAGAATCAACAAGTTGAGCAGCATGATTATTTTTTCGATAAGCATCCGTTTCCCGCTAAATACACGTTCAGGTGGACGGGAGGACGGATCACCGATTTCCAGCGTATCCAGTGTCCCACCATACCGCACGACTAGACCGATTCCTAGACCGAGACATAATCCCCCAAACATGGCGGCAGCCAGCGGGTGCTCGACAAGCGGCGGCATGGGATGAAGCACAATGGCACCAATCGAAAAGACAACCAAACCCAGAACAGTGACCAGTACGAATTTCTTTTGCACGAGTCTATAGGACAGAAAGATAAACGGAACGTTGAACAAAAACAGGAACAAACCAATCCTCATTTCGGTCCAGTGGGCGAACAACGAAGAGATACCTGTAATGCCTCCAATAATGATCTTATTGGGATGTAGAAACAATTCAAGTCCCACGGAGGCCAGAATTCCACCCGCTATTACAAACAATAAATTCAACATGCGACGGGCAGATGATAATCTGGTCTTGGCGGTTTGTGGCACCGGATTAGCCGATATCAGAGGTGCTTTCATAGGTCATCCTCCTTAGTGCGGCTTTCGAGCCATTCTCCCTGGGTTAGTCACAGAAAGATCGGCATAAGAGCCGCGAAGTACGTTAGTGTGTCTGTTCTGTACAGACATAAGGAATTATCCTTCTTTCTGTAGAACCTTTGGTTCTTCTTTCTTTTTCCGAGGATCCTTGAACTTGAATATTTTATCCAATAAACGGAATACATGTTTGGACTCTTTGGTTAATAAAGGACCCAGAATGGCCAGAATTAGGACATAGAGCGCGGCAAACGGTTGAATCATTGGCAACAGTCCTCCGGCTTTACCCATGTTGGCCAAGATGATGGAAAATTCACCCCGTGACACAATGGTTAATCCAATATTCGCCGATGCTTTGGGCGATAGTCCTGCACTGCGTCCGGCCATCATACCTGCCAGGAAGTTACCGAACAATGTAATAACAACTGCAATCAGAGCTAACCATACGGCTTCGCCACCCAAAGACAACGGATCAATGGACAATCCAAAGCTGAAGAAGAAGATTGCTCCGAAGAAGTCACGGAACGGTAGAATCAAGTGCTCAATCCGTTTCGCGTGTTCTGTTTCAGCAAGCACCAGACCAACCAGTAATGCACCAATCGCTTCGGCAACATGAATGGTTTCAGAGAAGCCGGCTACCAGGAACAAGGCTCCGAATACAACGAGAGAGAATAGCTCATTCGATCGAATTTTAAGCAATTTGTTTAGTAGCGGTGTTGCTTTGCGTCCAAGGATAATCACGATAAGCATGAATCCGAGAGCAATAAGTGCGGACATGATGACGCCTCCGATGGAGGATGAATCACTAAGCACAAGTCCGGACAAGATCGAGATATATACAGCGAGGAATACATCTTCGAACATAATAATACCCAATATCATCTCTGTTTCAGGATTGGCCGTTCGTTTCAAATCCACGAGTACCTTGGCCACGATGGCACTGGAAGAGATGGTAGTTATACCTGCGATAATAAGTGCTTCTGCAACTGGGAAACCGGACATAAAACCGAATATTAATCCCAGCGTGAAGTTAATCCCAATATAGATAGACCCGCCGACTGCAATGGATTTACCCGATTTGATCAAACGACCAACCGAGAATTCCAGCCCTAGATAGAAGAGCAGGAAGAGAATACCAATGCGGCCCATAAACTCAATAAACGGCTGACTTTCAATGAAACGGAAGTCCAGATGCCAGATTTTCATAGCATGTGGCCCAACAGCCATCCCGATCAGAATATAAAACGGAACGACCGAAAATCTTAGTTTTGCCGATAAAAGGCCGGCTGCCGCAATGAGCACAAGGGCCAGACCTACTTCGAATATCAAATGATCCATCTATTTACCCCCTTCCAGTCAGGAGGAGGGATTTAAACAGTTTCTGCTGATTGCGTTCGCCAACGGCTACTACCGTGGACTCTGCACTAATCACGACCTCCGGACCGGGGCTGATATGTTTTTTGTGATTCTTCTCTACAACGGCAATAACCGTTGCCCCTGAGTTTTGACGTACGTCCAGTTCACCAATAGATTTACCGATACATCCGTAGGATGGCTCGATTTTGTACCATTCAATAATCAGATCGTCAAACGTTACTTCAATATTTTCAAGCTGCTTTGGTTTATAGGTCAATCCACCAACGATGGCAGCAATCTGTCTTGCTTCATAGTCATCAAGTGTAATCATGGAGATGCTTTGGTCTGGATCATCGTACTCAAAATGGTACATTTCCCGGCGACCGTCATCGTGAATAATGACAATAATTTTATCTCCACTGCTCGTTTCAATCTGAAATTTCTTGCCGATTCCCGGCAAATCTGTTTCGCGTACATCCATGGATAGTATGCCTCCTTAAATTGAGGGCTGGCCACAGAAGACAGGCTTATTTCCCGAAAATAGAATGAACAGCTGCACTTAGGAACATTAAATGATGCGGGTAAACAGAGCCAGGGACTCCTGACACACAGCCTTGTGTTGTGAATTTTTAATGAAAATGGGGATAACAAAATAGTTGCTAACAAATAGGTGTTGCCAATGAGGCTGATCGATATCTAACATTTGCTAAAAGGGTTAAAAGTTATGCACAAGCACACCGTCTATCAGACAGAGGTGTCTCCATGCAAAGCAACCTAAAATACGATGTAAAGGCTAGTTAAGAGCGTTCACGTATTTTGGTGCTATAGGGGTGGGAGATACATACATACTGGTGAATTTGATGGGTAGCAGAAATAATCTGCGTTTAAACAGACAAATCAACGGTTTAAAGGGTAGACGCGGTGTAGGAATTCGCAGCATTAGCAACAAAGCGAGCACAAGAAAGACAGGTTTGTTATGCGTGACCGCAATCAACTTCGACATGACTTGTGGGTATTTGCGAATGGCAGGTTTCTGCTGAGACTCCAATGTGTGGACAAGCACTTCCTTGTTGGAAGTCGTCTCAACGGTTACCTCGACAGCGGATTCCGACTGCATCGGAATAGGGAAGGACAACGCTTGGAATACGCACAAAATGATAATAAAAGCGTAACGGAGTATTCTTGGTTGTTGTCTCATTTTGGCTTCCCCCCTTTTCCGTGAAACATACTGTTATAAAAATAATAACACATTTTTGTCTTAACTCCAAACAGATTGATAATATACTGAGAAATCATGACACGCTTTCCATCAATCCGCTTCGTATATCCCTATCAGCCTTGCCATATACTTTGAACAGGAAGGAAAGGAGTGATTCTTATGGAACTGTTCGCCGTATGGACCGATGTATCAGGGCAGGAGGAAGCGGATCAATTTTATCGTTGTGTGAAGGAAAAAACCAAAGGTTTACATATAAGCAAAAGAGGATTTCGGCTCACCTTCAAACATAATGACGGAAGAGCGGCCTGGGTATGCAGAGGCAATGAGAATCACGCTGACTTCCAGCAGTGGCTGCCTCAGATCAGTGATTTGCTTGCCACTGGACTTGCAGATTACATCATGGATACACGTGAACGTATTATGGTGGAAGAGATGATCTCAAAGGCCTGCTCAGTCATGGATGAACATGAGGTGGAGAAGGTAAATCGGATATGCATGCCTTTATTATTTAATGGGGACTTGGATCAGCCAGGCCTGCGAGAGCGTCGCCGTACCACTTTGGCCAATGGATTGAAGCAGGATTTGGAAGAGGTGCATTTTTTTCATCTTGAAGGCATTCTAAATTTCCGGATTCGGCCATATAAGCAGGAACTTCATGAGCTGGTAGAATATGCGCTGGATGAATTCTGGATGGATCGTCAATATGAAGAGTTTATGGGGCTACTCAAATATTTTGTGTTCTTTCAGGAGGCGAAAGTACCTCTTGTACATTTGATACACAAAGGTTTGCATGAATTTCAAGTATTGGATGCTGCGCTTAATGTGCTGCCCGTACAAAAGGATGAACAGGTCGTTGTAGAGATGCCTGGACTTGAATTGGAAATGGATATCGAAGACATGATCGTGAGTACGCTGATCTCCATCTCGCCTGAAAAGGTCATGCTGCATACACGCACTCCAGATCTGCCTATCATCTCTACGATCCGTCAGATCTTTGAAGACAAGGTGCAATTATGCCATCATTGCCCTGAGTGTGAAGTGCTGCGCTCCGGATTGTTGACAGGTCTTGACGCAAGTGATATCGGCAATTATAATAACTGTTGATCCATGATATTTATTTGAGGTTGTTATGGAACAATAAACAAAAGCGTTGACAAAGACAAGAACCATACGCACGGTCAGTGCAGAGAGAGGGAACTAGGCTGAAATTTCCTCCGGATGCCACGTTTGGTTTACCCCTTTGTAGCTGCAGTTTTGAAAATGGATATAAATATTGCCTCTATAATACAGGTAGTCATCCATGAGTAAGGATATGCCGGGTCATGCCCGTTACCGTCATGCCAATGAGGGCTGTACTTCCAATACGGATGAAGCAGCTGAATTAGGGTGGAACCACGAGAGTATACAACACTCGTCCCTTTGCCGGGACGGGTGTTTTTTGCGTTCCTTTGCAAAAATTGCAGGAACAGCAATAGATTATCCATCCATGATCATGTATGGACAGAGGTTGAATTTACAGGAGGAATGAGACAAATGGCAGTTAACATTAAACTACCCGATGGTTCGGTTCGTGAGTATGCCGACGGAAGCAGCATTGAAGATGTGGCCGCTTCGATCAGCAGCGGACTTCGCAAAAATGCCGTAGCCGGCAAACTGGATGGAATCGTGGTGGACTTGTCCACAACACTTCATGAGGGAGCATTGGTGGAGATCGTAACACTGGATTCACCAGAAGGCCTGGAAGTGATGCGTCATAGTACAGCTCACTTGCTCGCTCAAGCTGTGAAGCGTTTATATGGAAACAAAGAGGTACATCTCGGCGTTGGTCCTGTCATTGAAGATGGTTTCTACTATGATATGGATCTGGAACAACCTCTCAATCCCGAAGATCTGCAAAAGATCGAGAAGGAAATGGAACGTATTGTTAATGAGAACTTGCCGATTGTACGTAAGGAAGTTAGCCGCGAGGAAGCGATCAAAATCTTCGGAGAAGTGGGCGATCCTTACAAGCTCGAATTGATTCGTGACTTACCAGAAGACAGTGTTATCACTATTTATGAGCAAGGTGAATTCTTCGACTTGTGTCGTGGACCACACGTACCATCCACCAGCAAAATCAAAGTATTCAAACTGATGAATGTTGCCGGTGCTTACTGGCGTGGAGACAGCAAAAACAAAATGCTGCAACGTATTTACGGTACAGCTTTTGTGAAAAAAGCACAGCTTGATGAGCATTTGCACTTCCTGGAAGAAGCTCGTAAACGGGATCACCGTAAACTGGGTAAGGAACTCGAAATCTTCACATTCTCCCAACTGGTTGGACAAGGTCTGCCAATCTGGTTGCCTAATGGTGCCAAGCTGCGCCGGACGTTGGAGCGTTATATCGTGGATTTGGAAGAGAGCCTCGGATATCAGCATGTGTACACACCGGTGCTGGGTAATGTTGAATTGTACAAAACATCAGGTCACTGGGAGCACTATCAGGATGACATGTTCCCGAAAATGGTTATGGACAATGAAGAACTTGTTCTTCGTCCGATGAACTGTCCTCACCACATGATGGTGTACAAGTCCAGCATGCACAGCTACCGTGATCTGCCGATCCGGATTGCCGAGCTTGGCATGATGCATCGTTACGAAATGTCGGGCGCGTTGACAGGTCTGCACCGTGTACGTGCGATGACGCTGAACGATTCTCATATATTCGCACGCCCGGATCAGATCAAGGAAGAGTTCGCTCGTGTTATTGAGCTGATTCAAACGGTTTATAAAGATTTCGGCATTCACGAATATCGTTTCCGTCTGTCCTACCGCGATCCTCAGGATACCGAGAAATACTTCCAGAATGACGAGATGTGGGAAATGTCCCAACGCATGCTCCGTGAAGTTGTGGAAGAACTCAACCTTCCATTCTATGAAGCAGAAGGCGAAGCGGCATTCTATGGTCCAAAACTGGATGTTCAGATCAAGACAGCACTGGGCAAAGAAGAGACATTGTCTACCGTTCAATTGGACTTCCTCTTACCAGAGCGGTTTGAGCTTGAATATGTGGGAGATGATGGGCAGAAACATCGTCCGGTCGTTATCCACCGCGGTGTAATCAGTACGATGGAGCGTTTCACTGCATTCTTGCTGGAGAACTTTGCAGGGGCTCTGCCACTGTGGTTGTCTCCTGTACAGGCGAAGGTTATTCCTGTATCCGGCAACTTCGACGACTACGCACGTGAAGTGGAAGCGAAACTGAAACGTGCAGGCATCTCTGCTGAAGCGGATCTGCGTAACGAGAAGCTTGGTTATAAAATTCGTGAAGCACAGCTTGAGAAAATGCCTTACATGTTCGTCGTTGGTGAAAATGAACGTAATGCAGAGGGTGTATCTGTGCGGAAACGTGGAGAAGGCGACCTCGGCATGAAACCTGTGGACGAAATTGTAGCCCAGCTCAAAGAAGAGATTGCAACAAGACTGGTGTAATCCTGAATTGTGGGTTCTATAATAGAAAACCGTTTGAATCATATTGGAGTAAATCCAAGGGTTCAGACGGTTTTTTTTGTTGTTTTCTGGTTTTCTGACATCCGGTTTAAAAGCCTTAATAGGTGAAAAGTATAGAATTTTTTCATTTTGGAAAACCTTTGCAGTAAGGGGGAGGTTCTATAATGAAAAAGCAATTCTTAATTCAAAAGAAAAACATAAGGTTCATCATCTCTTGTTGTGTAATGTTCGCCGGAGTAGTCTTGGGCTGGAATCAGGTAGAAGCATATACCTTCGAAGAGGAAAATGAAGTCATGTATGTGGAGAATCAGCACAGCGAAACTTCAGGAGAGCTTGAAGGCGTACATTCTGAAACGGCAGTTTATGAATACAGCGATCAGGCTCAGCTCACAACCTTGGTCTATATGGGGTTTTTATGGTCTCCACAGCCTATTGTTATTCTACGGCCGGAAGTTCCGGAGAAGCAGACCGGAGTTGACCCATCCATGCCGGTGCTCGCTCCGCGTACAGAACAGGTGTTGGACACGCATAAAGTGACGGCTACCGGATACACTGCAGGTGTGGAATCAACCGGAAAAGGCCCAAAACATCCTCAATACGGAATCACGTATTCAGGTGTAAAGGTGCGCCGTGATAAAGAAACGGTCTCAACGATTGCAGCTGATCCGAAGCTGTTCCCACTGGGTTCCATTTTATATATTCCCGGTTACGGTTACGGCATCGTTGCAGACACGGGCTCGGCGATCAAGGGCAATAAAATTGATCTTTATTTCCCTACCACAAAGCAAGTGTATAAAGAATGGGGCAAAAAGGACGTCGAAGTACAGGTGATCAAACAAGGTGCTGGAAAATGCACTGAAAAAATGCTGGAAGAATTATCAGAAGCCATCGATGTGTACAAATCCGTACCCGATTCATGGCTGGACAAGGCCGTATAATGATGATGAATTTTAATACATGAATAACGCACGCGCACTCTTCACATAATACTCTCTGGGGACGAACCCCGCGTTGCAGACATGCAATGTAAATATGAAGAGAGAGGTGATCGTCGTGGCTAAGAAATCTCAAGGTTCACAAACGCCAAACGAGAAGTACAATGCAGAGTTTGGAGAAGAGAATGCAGCAAGCAAAGTGAAACAATCGCACCAAAACAAAGTGAAGGATAACTTCCAAACACCTGATGAAAAATACAATGCTGAGTTCGGTACTGAGAACACAGGCAAATCACAAAAGTAAATCAATGCACAGACACCTTGGAGTATTTCTCCAGGGTGTTTTTAATATTTTACATAAATACCCTTCCGTCTCGGTCTGGAGACTGAGATCAATTCCATCTGCCGCCGCTGTTAACCAATCCTTGTCTGATGTAAACTGGATACAGAATACAGACAAAGGAGACATGAGCGATGAAACGATCTACGCGGGACCGCTGGTGGGTTGGCATTCCTCTTATTGCGATTGGCGCAATAATATTGTTCAGGCAATTGGGATATGACATAGATATCGGATACATGTTCAGAACATATTGGCCGTTATTTTTGATTTGGTGGGGTGTAAAAGGTATAACCGAAATTCGGCGTAATGGGAGTCATGCATTGATTGGACCGGCCATTGTACTGGCGATTGGTGGATACTTCTTGGCACGCAATCTGGGGTGGATTGATTATTCCATGGGCGAGTTCATTCGCTACCTAATTCCGGTAATGCTGATTGGTGGGGGATTGTTCGTTCTGATCGGACCCCGTCGTCGTGACCGGAAACACCATGACCAAGTACCACCGCCTCCTCCACCGGAGCCACCTTATAAGCCATTGTCCCCTGAGGACCTGGAAATGCCGTCTTCGTTTGATGAACAGTTCGAGAAAACATTTGGCAAACCGGAACAGGAACACAAGAATGATTCACATGGCTCATTCTATACAGATAAGGAAGACCCTAAAACACACGGACATCAACACCATCATAAACATCAACATCAACATCATCATCACAAGCATAAAGGTTACGGTTCAAGTAAAAAGGAATATGGAACATTTGATAACGATGACCACTATGATGATGATCCGAATTACTATGGTGGCCATGGGAATACAATTAACAAATCGGCATTTATCGGTGATATGTATATGGGACAGGAAGTGTTCTCCCTGAAACCGATGAATATTTCGGCATTTATTGGCGATACGGTGATTGATTTGACGAAGGCGCAAATACCTTACGGTGAGACGAAAATTAACATTTCCTCTTTTATTGGGGATGTGAAGGTATTTGTTCCTGAAGATATGGATCTCGGTGTGACTGTGACGACAAACTCGTTTATTGGGGACATGTCGCTGTTAAATCAAAAACGGGGTGGATTCCTAAGCAGTGCTCAGGCTGAAACGGCGCATTATCGCGAAGCAGGAAAAAAAGTACGGATTGTCGTTAGTGTGTTTATTGGAGATGTCAAAGTGAACAAGGTGGGTTAACGCATGATTCGAACGATTCTCAAAGCAAATAAGTGGGAACTGATGATGTATTTTGCGCTGACCGGACTCATTACTTTGGGCGGGTTTTACTTGCTGTACGGGGAAGTGCTGATGGGAACAGGGCGTCAGCGTGCGTGGACCTATGTTGCTGTTGTACTCCTGGCTACCGTAATCACGGGCTATATTGCCGCCTTACGGCTTCAACGCAAGATTGATCTTCTGGATCTCAACATGCTGAAAGTGTCTAAGGGCAATCTCGCTGTTCGTATGCCTGAGGCAGATGATGCCTCCTTCGGACGGGTATATCAGGAATTCAATGTCATGATGGATTCGATTGAGAAAAAAATGAGATTGCTTCAGCGGCTTGGTGAGCAGGAAGTCATTGAAAAGGAACAGGCATCCGAACGCGCTGTGATTGAAGAACGAAAAAGGATGGCAAGAGATTTGCATGATACGGTCAGCCAGCAGCTTTTTGCCATGCATATGTCGGCTTCTTCCTTACCACGTTTGCTGGAGATGAATCCCGAGCATGGTAGCAAAGTGTTGGAGCAACTTATTCAGATGTCGCATATCGCACAGCGGCAGATGCGTGGGCTTATCGCTCAGCTTCGCCCAGTGGAGTTGGAGGGAAGGAATCTTGGCGAAGCGCTGGATAGCTGGTTCCCGGATTATTGCAGGCAGAATGGTTTAAAAGGAGTGAAAGAGCTGGAACTGGATGGCGGAATTTCCGATGCCATCGAGCACCAGCTGTTTCTTGTTATTCAGGAAGCGGTCGCTAATGTGGTAAAACATGCGGAAGCGGGTCTGGTCAGCCTGTCCATACGAGAGAGTGAACATCAGATCAGCATGAGCATTAGCGATGACGGTCAGGGGTTTTTGCAGCAAGCGGAACGGCCTGGTTCATACGGATTATCAACGATGCGTGAACGGGCAGAGAAGCTTGGGGGTCAGGTTCAGATTATATCGAAGCCGGGAGCGGGGACGACGGTGCGGGTATTCATCCCGAAATTCCCGAAAGAACCAGAGGGGGAAACGGAATGAGCGGAATAATAAATGTAATGATTGTGGATGATCATGATATGGTGCGGATGGGGTTAAAAACGTATCTTATGCTGGAGCCTACATTTCATGTGATGGGGGAAGCAGGTAACGGACAGGATGCATTGAATCAGCTGCGCAAGCTGGGAGAAAACGAACTGCCTGACCTGATCCTGATGGACTTGATGATGCCGGTAATGAATGGCGCGGAAGCGACACAAGCGATTATGACCGAATTTCCGGGGATGAAAATTGTGATGCTGACCAGTTTTCTGGAGGATGACCTTGTGGTACAAGCGATTGAAGCCGGTGCGGTCAGTTATGTGCTGAAGACAGTATCTGCTGAAGAGTTGATCTACGCTCTGCAAGGAGCATACCGAGGTATGCCTGTAATGACAGGCGACGTATCACAGGCATTGACCCGTGGCATCAGGCAGCGCACAGCAAGAGAGAACGAATCCGGCCTGACGGAACGGGAAAAGGAAGTGCTTTTGCTGATTGCAGAGGGCAAGACCAATAAGGACATCGGGGAAGAACTACATATTAGTATCAAAACCGTCAAAACTCATGTGAGCAATCTGCTGATGAAATGTGAAATGGACGATCGGACACAGCTGGCAATCTACGCTCATCGTCAGGGCTGGGTGAAGAATAAGGGTTAGAATGCAGATTTGGCGGGAAAAATGTTCTATAACAGCGTGCTTTTATCTCCTTTTTAATTGTTTTTAAGGTACGGTTAAGGTTTAAAGTACAAAATAAGGACAGTTAAAGAATATCTCTTGCGAAGAAGAGATTGGGAGGTAGAGAGGCATGGACGAACGTAATTACAGAGCGAACCGTCAAGACGAGGAAAATGAAACTAAACAAGCGGAGAATCGCAATTCATCAGGGACGGACGATTCCTCCTATTATTATTCTTACGGACCTTTTCAGTCCGTGAATCAGG
Source organism: Paenibacillus marchantiae (assembly GCF_028771845.1). Taxonomy (NCBI): domain Bacteria; kingdom Bacillati; phylum Bacillota; class Bacilli; order Caryophanales; family Paenibacillaceae; genus Paenibacillus; species Paenibacillus marchantiae. Next base: position 3,114,000 of record NZ_CP118270.1, read on the forward strand.
AAGATACAGCAAGTCATAATGGGGAACATAATCAACGTGAAGAAGGAAATGTAGAGATTACAAGACCTGAACCCGTGAAGCCCGTACCTACTTACTACAGTAATTACAATAACGAATCATCTGATCAAGCTAATACGTCCTCCAGAGGGGGCGGCGGCAATGGTTCAGGCAACGGAGGAGATCAGGGGAACGGCGGCAAGAACAATGGGAATTGGAATTATAATAACCGTCGGCCACGTTCTTCCGTAAGATCGCTCCTGTTCTCTTTTATCGCCGGGATGCTGGTCATTACAGTGCTGATGTATACAGCGGACAGAACAAACATGTTTACACCACAGGAAGCACTGACAAGTGCAGACAATGAAAGCTCCAGTCAGTCATCTTCTCCTACTAACTCAGGCAGCAGCAATAACGTGACAGCGTCATTACTGCCAACGGGCAAAGAGGATGTATCCTCTGTAGTAACGAGTACAAGTCCGGCTGTCGTCAAAATCGAAACACTTGCCAAGCAGTCTACACGCAGCAGCAGCCAGGGTGGTTCTACGATGAGCGATCCATTGTACCAATACTTCTTTGGTAACGGAAGCAATGGTGGAACAGATAGCTACCAAGGCCAAAATAATCAGCAGCAACAGCAACAAAGCAGCAATCAGTTGGTTCCGCTCGGCATTGGTTCCGGATTTATTTTTGACAAAGAAGGCTACATCCTGACGAACCAACACGTGGTTCAGGGTGCAGATGTGATTCAGGTAACGCTGGAGAACAACAGCAAACCGTATGAAGCAAAATTGCTGGGAAGCAGCTTCGACCTTGACCTTGCCGTATTGAAAATTGAGAAAAACAGTGGCGATGATGCTTTCCCTGTCGCTCCACTGGGCGATTCTAACAGTACTCAAGTTGGTGAATGGCTTGTAGCTATTGGTAACCCGGAAGGATTTGAACACACAGTTACTGCAGGTGTGTTGAGTGCGAAAGAACGTACCATCAGCATTCCGGACGAAGAAACCGGCAAAACTCGTGAGTACAGCCACTTGTTACAAACGGATGCTTCCATCAATCCTGGTAACTCCGGTGGACCATTGCTTAACCTGAATGGTGAAGTCATTGGTATGAACGTTGCGGTTAGCGCGGATGCCCAGGGTATTGGGTTTGCCATTCCTTCGAGTGTAATCTCGGATGCGGTTAAATATTTGAAAGAAAATAAAGAAGTTCCCAAAGAGCCCGTACCGTTCATTGGTGCATCTCTGATGGCCCTTACGCCTGAAGTGGCTAAACAGATGGGAACGGATATCACTGAAGGTTCAGTTGTAGCCAGCACGATCTATCAATCCCCTGCTTACCAAGCAGACCTGCGTGCTTATGACATCATCACAGGTGCCAATGGCACAGCATACAGCACAAGTCAGGATTTGATTGATTTCATCAAGAAACAGGAAATTGGCAGTGAAGTGACACTGAATGTTGTTCGGGACGGTAAAAAAATGGATGTGAAACTCAAAATCGGCAACAAAAACGATTATGATACTACACAAACGACGGATCAACAGCAACAACAACCATAATGCCGAATTATGGGTTATAGAATAAGGTTTAGAAGAGCGGAAGGGTTCGAGGGCCCTTTCGCTTTTTTTGCACTATATTCGTTTGTACTCCATCAAGGTCTGACTCGCAAAGCAACAAGGTGTTTGGAAAGATGCAGATTGCGCTTTTGGCTGTTACAATAAGATTAAAACGTTAAGGGATAAAGGAGAAAGACCATGCGCTCAACTATTCTGATTGTTGATGATGATGAAAAAATCGTTTCCATGCTTCGGCGGGGACTTGCTTTTGAAGGATATGAGGTACAGACAGCTTCGAATGGGGCGGAGGGCCTCAGTAAGCTGATGGATAAAGAGCCGGATATCGTGGTTCTTGATGTCATGATGCCGCAAATTGACGGGTTTGAAGTATGCCGCAGACTCAGAGAAGCGGGGAGCAAAGTGCCCGTGCTAATGCTCACTGCCAAAGATGAAGTACAGAGCCGGGTAATTGGGCTCGATACAGGTGCAGATGATTATCTCGTGAAGCCGTTTGCGCTTGAAGAACTGTTGGCTCGTGTCCGTGCCTTATTGCGTCGTAAAGCGGATATAGCAGACACGCCTGATAATCGACTTATGTATGAGGATATTATTCTGGATAATGATTCTCGTGAGGTGTTGCGTGACGGTCAGCGTCTGGAACTGACTGCCAAGGAGTTCGAATTGCTGAATCTGTTCATGCAAAATCCGAAACGTGTGCTGTCCCGTGATCTGATTATGGATAAAATCTGGGGTTATGATTACAGTGGTGAATCCAATGTGCTCGAAGTGTATATTGCCATGCTCAGACAAAAAACCGAAGAATACGGCGGCAAACGTTTGATCCAGACGATCCGGGGAGCCGGCTATATTTTGAGGGGTGACTCCTGACATGTCCATTCGGTTAAGATTAACCGCGTGGTATTCAGGCATCTTGGCAGCCGTACTCATTTTTTGGGGAGTTGTGATCTACGCTTTTGTTTATTTTAATACGTATCAAGAAGTGGAACAGCAACTGAAAGATAAAAGTGAACGAATTACGAATCAGATTGGTGTCAATCCGCTCTCACAGTCGCTGGACCTGGACCCTTTTACGGAAAGTCAGCTTCAGGAAGCTCAGATATACATCCAGTTGTGGGACTACCAGAGCAGATCTGGTAAAATCTCAGGCAATATGGAGAAACTTCAGATTCAATTTCCCGTTGTGAAATCCAATGAGATTCAGAAAAAGCGTGGCATATCCAAGATCTATGTCAATGGGACCCCTTTCTTGGTGAATCAACAGCCCTTGTCTCTTCAGGGGACCAATGAAATAAGGGGGCTCCTTCAAGTCGGTGCCAATGTTAGTTCCCAGGAACGATTGCTGGAAGCTCTGCGAAATATTCTGGTTTTTGGCTGGCTTGTAGCGATGGCACTTGCCATTACTTCGGGTCTGATTCTGGCTCGTAAATCCATGCGTCCGCTCGTCAATGTGATTGATGCCGCCAATCAGATTCAATCCGGGGATGACCTTAGTGTGCGTATTCAATACACAGGTCCCAAGGATGAGATTGGGCGTCTGATTGAAACAGTTAATAATATGCTTGAACGAACAGAGCTGTCATTCCGCGGGCTCGAGGAGACGAATAAAGCTCAGCGCAGATTTGTATCTGATGCTTCACATGAGCTGCGTACACCGCTGACCACGATCCGTGGCAATGTGGATTTCCTTAAGAAGCTATGGGATCAGGAGAGCACGGACCGACCGAATCTGGACGAAGAAACGGTTAAACAAATGTCGCTTGAAGCGATAGAGGACATGGCGGATGAAGGCAAACGCATGAGCAGACTGATTAGTGACATGTTGTCTTTGGCCAGAGCCGATACAGGACAGAAAATCGAACTGAATCCGATCCCGTTGCAGATTCTGGTGCAGGAAGTGGCTCGCAGATCGCAATTCCTTGATCACCAGGCTGACTGGCGTCCAAGTGATCTATCGATTTTGAATGGCATTTATGTGAACGGGAGCAAGGACTATTTGCAGCAAATGTTGTTTATTTTTATCGAGAATGCTTTCAAGTACACTCCAGATGGCTCGGTTACGCTTGATGCAATACTTTATAAAGGTCAGGTGGGACTGCGCATCAGTGATACGGGCATAGGAATGGATCGGGATGAAGTTCCATTTATCTTTGACCGGTTCTATCGGGCAGATGAGTCGCGCGGTGCCACACCAGGTATAGGTCTGGGGCTGTCGATTGCCAAGTGGATCATAGAGGAACACCAAGGGTCTGTCGAGGTTGTAACCAGACGTGGAGAAGGAACGACCTTTATCATTTGGTTGCCGGTTGTCTTTGCTCCGCCTATCGAATAAGGTTATAATAGACAGGACTGCAATTACATCGGCTATCTTTGCCGAGAAAGAAAGCGGGTGGCAACCAAGTGGAAGTACTGCGAATTTCGCCGCGGGGATATTGTTACGGAGTTGTGGATGCGATGGTGCTCGCGCGCCAGGCGGCACGCAATCTGGACCTACCACGGCCTATTTATATATTGGGTATGATTGTGCATAACCAACATGTGACGGACTCTTTTGAAGATGAGGGCATTATTACACTGGACGGACCGAACCGGATTGATATTTTGAGCCAGGTAGAGAGCGGAACAGTGATCTTTACAGCCCATGGTGTATCTCCGGAAGTGCGCAAGATGGCACGTGATAAAGGTCTGACTACAGTGGATGCAACTTGTCCGGATGTAACCAAAACCCATGACCTTATTCGGGAGAAGACGGCTGAAGGGTATGACATTATCTATATCGGGAAAAGGAACCATCCAGAGCCGGAAGGTGCGGTTGGTGTTGCACCCGATCATGTTCATCTGATCGAGAAGGAAGAGGAGATTGACGGACTGAACGTACCTCCTGGCAAAATCCTTATCACAAATCAGACAACGATGAGTCAATGGGACATCAAACACATTATGAGCCGTCTTCTGGAGAAGTATCCAGGCGCAGAAATTCATAATGAGATATGCTTGGCTACCCAAGTCCGTCAGGAAGCTGTAGCGGAACAGGCAGGGCAGGCAGATCTGGTCATTGTTGTAGGTGATCCTCGCAGTAATAACTCCAACCGACTTGCACAAGTATCGGAGGAAATTGCGGGTGTAACGGCATATCGTGTATCAGATGTGGCTGAGATACAGCAGGAATGGCTAAAAGGTGTGAATAAGGTGGCGGTTACTTCAGGCGCTTCTACGCCAACTCCGATCACGAAGGAAGTCATCCTGTATCTGGAGCAGTATGAACATGACAAGCCGGAAACATGGGAAATCAAACGTACGGTGAATATGAGCAAGCTACTGCCTCCTGTAAGGGAAAAGACTCGTACGACGTAAACAAAACATTAATATAAGAATCTTGCAGCACAGAGCCGAATTCCGGTGACTGACTGTAGGATTCTTTTTTTTGAAGGGGATAAGAGTCGGCTTGACTGAAAAGGGTGAATATGTTATATTTACTTTAGTGGATAAAAGCTTAAAAGCGAACAAGCGTTTAAGTGAAGAAGAGTTTTGGAGATTAAATCAGACGCGCTTAGGCGCTCTCATACAAGGAAGGATGGGATTTATAATGATCGTTATTGCAGGTAAAGCTACTCCGGAGGAACATATTCAGGATATCGTCGCTACAATTGAAAAGGAAGGGCTTCAGGTTCATATCTCGCGTGGAGAGGACCGCACCATCATTGGTTTGATTGGTAAAGTAGAGCCGAAAATGGCTGAGCATCTCCGTCAAATGAAAGGTGTGGAGAATGTCGTCAAGATTTCGAAGTCTTACAAATTGGCAAGCCGTGACTTCCATCCTCAAGATACCGTAATCTCCATCAAAGGAGTAGATATTGGCGGCAAAGAACTCGTCGTTATGGGCGGACCTTGTGCGGTTGAATCAGCTGCACAGATTGATGAGATTGCCGGGCTGGTTAAGGCTGCTGGTGGACAGGTGCTTCGCGGTGGTGCATTTAAGCCACGTACAGGTCCGTACAGCTTCCAGGGAACGGGTGTTGAAGGTCTGATCATGATGGCTGAAGCAGGCAAGAAACATGACCTGTTGACCATTACAGAAGTCATGACGCCTGAATATGTGGATATTTGTGCCGAGTACGCAGACATTCTGCAAGTAGGTACACGGAACATGCAGAACTTCGATTTGCTGCGCAAATTGGGTGAGTGTGGCAAACCGGTACTGCTGAAACGTGGTTTCAGTGCAACTTATGATGAGCTGTTGAATGCGGCTGAATACATTCTTGCGGGTGGCAACCCGAATGTAATGTTGTGTGAGCGTGGTATTCGTACATTCGAATCCTACACACGCAATACGCTCGACTTGTCGGCCATCCCTGTTCTGCAGTCTCTCAGTCATCTGCCAGTCATTTCGGACCCAAGTCATGGTACGGGTCGCCGTGAGCTGGTTGAACCGATGACGAAGGCTTCTGTTGCTGCTGGTGCTAACGGCCTAATTATCGAAATGCATACGGACCCGGATAACTCCATGACGGGTGACGGTGTACAATCTTTGTTCCCTGATCAATTTGCCAACCTGCTTCAGGATCTGGAGAAATTGGCACCAATCGTGGGTAAAACATTCAACACAGCCAAACAACCGGCGGAGTTCTTTCCAGCACGAGTAGGCGTATAACTGATCTTCATAATATAGGTAATATATATCATCCGGGCATCTGCCCTGGCTCCGTTCGATGAGAATGAGGCTAGGACAAAATGTCCGGTTTTTATGTTATTTGGAGCCTTGAACGCATTTATTAATCATAGGTGATAAGAAACATTTATGATGTAATGTTATTCCCATAATTTAGGCTAAATATACCCCTGCTTTACCGCATTAAACCAGTTAAATATAGTTTATTTACGTTGTTAAGTGAAATCAATAGGTTTATAAAATGTTAGCATAGCTTACATAGTTGCAAAAAATACCTTACATAAGTATTGACGATGTCACATTTGAGATTTTATAATGACGACAGAAAAAAATTCGAATATGGACATTTTCTTAGCGGGGTTGTTTAATGTTCGGAATATTTGGGAGGACGAATACATGTCGGTTGAAAACGTATTGAAATCAATTCAAGAGAACAACATCGAGTGGGTAGATTTTCGTTTTGTAGATTTATCCGGTCGTGCGCACCACATCTCGTTACCAGCTTCGGCAGTTGACGCAGACACTTTTGTAAATGGAGTAGCCTTTGATGGTTCTTCTATTCAAGGTTTCCGCGGAATTGAAGAGTCCGATATGGTTATGATTCCAGATCCTGAAGCGACTTTTGTCGATCCGTTCACAGCACACCCTACATTGAATGTTATGTGTGATATCTTCACTCCGGATGGGGAGCGTTATGAGCGTGACCCACGCGGTATCGCAGTCAAAGCCGAAGAGTTCCTGAAAGAAAGCGGAGTAGGTACAGCAGCATTTTTCGCACCTGAATCCGAATTCTTCATCTTCGACGATGTACGTTATGAGAGCGGCACGAACAGCTCTTCCTATTTCGTAGATTCCGAAGAAGCTTCTTGGAACACCAACCGTAAGGAAGATGGCGGTAACCTGGGCTTCAAAGTTCGCACTAAAGGCGGATACGTTCCTGTAGCTCCAGTGGATACACAACAAGATATTCGTAGTGAAATGTGTCGCATTTTGGAAGAAGCGGGCCTGTCGATCGAGCGTCATCACCACGAAGTGGCGACAGCGGGTCAAGCCGAAATTAACTTCCGTTTTGATACGTTGAAGAAAACAGCAGATAACCTGCTTGTATACAAATACATCGTGCATAACACTGCACGTCAATATGGTAAAGTAGCAACATTCATGCCAAAACCACTGTTTGGTGACAATGGTAGCGGAATGCACGTTCACCAATCCATCTTCGATGGCGATTCCCCATTGTTCTATGACAAAGCGGGATATGCAAACCTGAGCGAAATGGCTCTGCACTACATCGGAGGCATTTTGTACCACGCACCAGCTCTGATTGCTTTGACTAACCCTAGTACGAACTCATTCAAACGTCTCGTACCTGGTTATGAAGCACCGGTTAACCTGGTTTACTCCAAAGGTAACCGTTCGGCAGCAGTACGTATTCCGGTTGCAGCTGTGACACCAAAAGGTTGTCGTATCGAGTTCCGTACACCGGACTCCACAGCTAACCCTTATCTGGCTTTCGCTGCAATGCTGATGGCGGGTCTGGATGGAATCAAACGCAAAATCAACCCAACTGAGCTTGGATATGGTCCACTCGACAAAAACATCTATGATTTGTCTGATGCAGACAAAGAAAATATCCGCAGTGTGCCAGCTTCCCTGGAAGAAGCGCTTGACGCTCTGGCAGCGGACAACGAATTCTTGACTGAAGGTGGCGTCTTCACGAAAGAATTCATCGAAAACTATATCAACCTCAAACGTGACGAAGCAAAAGCAGTGGCAATTCGCATTCATCCGCATGAGTACAGCCTCTACTTCGACTGCTAATCCAGTCGGAACAGAAACTGTTCCCAATGTAAAGCCTCCGGGACTCGCTCTCGGAGGCTTTTCCTTGAATTGAACGATGTAGTGCATTAACTTTGCAGGGTGATAAAGGAATTTGATAACCCTGATTCGCAGCTTCGGTGCTTATTGCCCTTGAAGCAGATAGGGAATACTGATATCATAGCGATAATATTCACTTCATATGTCAGCTACGGATGGAAAGGGCGGGGGATTTTGTGACAAAGAGAGCGTATAATTTTAATGCAGGACCTGCGGCGTTGCCACTTGAGGTTCTGGAGCGTGCTCAGGCAGAATTTGTTGATTTTCGGAATACAGGGATGTCGATTATGGAGATGTCTCACCGTGGAGCGGTGTACGAATCTGTACATAATGAAGCTCAGGAGCGTTTGTTGTCTCTGCTAGGCAACCCCAAGGGATACAAGGTCCTCTTCCTTCAGGGCGGAGCCAGCACTCAGTTCGCCATGCTGCCGATGAACCTGCTCGGGGAAGGGCAGACAGCCAGTTACGTCATGACAGGCAGCTGGGCCAAGAAGGCACTGTCTGAGGCGAAACTGATTGGGGAGACGCAGGTCGCTGCATCTTCCGAAGCGGATAAATATATGAAATTGCCGGATGTGTCGAATCTTAGCTTCCCGGATCGCACAGCTTATGTTCATTTGACGTCTAACGAAACAATTGAGGGAACTCAATTCAAGTCATTCCCGGATACCGGTTCAGTTCCACTTATTGCCGACATGTCGAGTGACATTTTCTGCAAACCGTTTGACCTTAATCAATTCGGCATGATCTATGCGGGTGCACAGAAGAACCTGGGCCCATCAGGGATTACGGTTGTTATTGCTCGCGAAGAACTGGTTAGTGAATCTCCTAAAACGATTCCGACGATGCTTCGTTATAGTACACATGTGGACAACAATTCTCTCTATAATACACCACCGTCCTTCTCCGTATACATGGTGAATGAGGTTCTGAAATGGATCGAGGAACAAGGCGGATTGGCTGGAATTGAACAGAAGAACGTGAAGAAAGCGGATTTGCTCTATAATGCGATCGATTCCTCCGGAGACTTCTACCGTGGCTGTGTAAATCCGGCAGATCGTTCCCTGATGAATGTGACCTTCCGCTTAGCTAACGAGGACTTGGAGAAACAGTTTATCAAGGCTTCGGAGCAAGAAGGATTTGTTGGTCTGAAAGGGCATCGGAGTGTTGGCGGCCTGCGTGCTTCCATTTACAATGCTGCTCCATATGAAAGTGTTAAAGCACTTACGGACTTCATGAGCCACTTCCAGAAGACAAATGGATAAATAACCTGGCAGCGAGTTGTGAATTCAAGCATTCACACTTGTGCTCTACCAGAGCCTTCCACATTGACGTGTGGAGGGCTTTTCTTTAAGATTAGAGAATTGTCGTTTACATGAAATGAAAAGGAGATTGAACACATATGGCTTTACATATCGTTTTGGTTGAACCGGAGATTCCAGCAAATACGGGCAATATTTCTCGTACATGCGCGGCTACCGGCACACATTTGCATCTCGTGCGTCCACTCGGATTCCGTACGGATGATGCCACACTGAAACGCGCGGGTCTGGATTACTGGCATGCCGTTCATATTGAATATCATGATTCGTTTGCCGAGGTTCAGGAACAGTATCCAGATGGGCGTTTTTTCTACGCAACCACGAAGGCAAAGAACCGTTATAGCGATTTTAAGTTTCAAGATGGAGATTTTCTGGTGTTCGGTAAAGAGACCAAAGGCCTTCCTCCAGAGTTAATTGCTGCTAATCCAGATACTTGTATGAAGATGCCAATGACAGGTGATGTCAGATCATTGAACTTGTCAAACTCAGCAGCAATCATTGTGTATGAGGCTTTGCGTCAACTTAATTTCCCGGGTCTTGATTAATCCAATTCGCGTATAAGTGACGGTTAGAATTCGCTAAAAAAACATTTTTCAAAAAAAAGGACAAAAAATGTTTATTTCCAGCAGGATTCGACAAAATCTTGGCGAATTAATAAACATAGTACAAATGTACCTAGAAATTTAGAGTAAGATAGGAGAGGTGTGCCGTAGCTATGAAGCCAGCTGGAGTCGTTCGCAAAGTTGACCAATTGGGTAGGATCGTATTGCCTAAATCTTTGCGTAAAAGGTATCAAATGAATGAGGGAGATCCTGTAGAGATCTTAGTACAAGGGGACCATATCATTCTGGAGAGATACCGTCCAAAATGTATTTTTTGTGGATCGATGGAAGAAGTCAATGAGTTCAAAGAGCGTTACATATGCGCACAATGTTTAGATGAAATGACCCAGCTTCCACAGCACGGGTAAAATAAAAAGTATCATGGCCTCTAAAGGTCATGATACTTTTTTTGTGTGGAAAAATCATGTCCACTTCCAATTTACCGGGATCAAACGAATGGATTCAGCTATTCGTGTTGTATTCCATCACCCAATATTTCTCCCCGGGTGTACCTTCTTCAATGACTTTTTTCCAACCCTGTCGTTCGTAAAAGCCAATTGCTTTATGATTATCAGATACACATTTCAATCGAACAGGCTGCTGCATAAGTGAAATTGACGCATCAAGTAAGCGTGAACCTGTACCCCCGCCGATAAAACAGGGATGGATAAACAGAAGGTGAATAAAGTTCTCGGGAAGATATAGCGAAGCGAAGCCGAGAAGCTGTCCTTCTTCATTTTCAGCCACGAGGATATATTCTTCAACGGTGTCTGTATCAAAATCCTGTAGGGACAGCTCTTCCGGCTTAGCCCAGTGGAACCGGGCACGTCGCGACTCGAGATAGATGATTCTCAACTCCGCATAATCTGCCTGAGTGGCTGCTCGTATAATCAAATGATCCCCTCCAGAATAGGCAATATATCTGACCATACATGATCAAGAATGGCTTGCATATTTTGTTCATCACTATTGATGGCAACGACGGACTCCAGCTCCGGTAGGACAACACATAGTTGACCATTGGCGCCATCAGCACGGTAAGCGTTATGGGAACATCTCCAGAATTGATATCCATAACCTTGTCCCCAGTCGCCGTCTCCTGGTGTAGGGATCTGTTGTGTTGTCGCTAATCGGATCCATTCCGCAGGAATGAGCTGCTCGCCGTTCCAGTGGCCCTCCTGAAGCAACAGTTGACCGAACCTGCCTAATTCCTCATTGGTGAGTTGCAGGCCCGCACAGCCCAATGTAATGCCTAAGGGAGAAGTCTCCCACTCTACATTCGTAATGCCCAGTGGCTCGAATAGCCGGGGAGTCAGATAGTCCTTAACGGTTTGACCAGAGGCAGCCTGGAACATGGCGGAGATCATAAACGTATCTGCACTGCTGTATGTAAACGTTTCACCAGGAACTCTGTTCAAAGGAAGGGACATGTAATATTTCGCCCAATCTTTCTCAGGAAGGGTGGCTCGCTCTTCTGCCCATAACACAGGTACGTCATGCCCCGATGACATTCGCAGCAAATCGTACAGGGTGAGGTCCGCAGGAGGGAAGGCTGTTAAATGGGAAGCAGGTGTTGGTGATGTGAAATAGTCTCCTAGTCTGGATTCAAGTGTAAGTGTGCCCGCATCCAAAGCAAGTCCAATCGCCATGCAGGTGAACGATTTGCTGACAGAATGCTGTAAGCGGCGCATATCGCTGGTGCGATCCCACGCTCCGATTGTAACCCCTTTCTGCAATACCCGAACAGAATGAACGTTTAACTGCTGCTCATCTATATGATGAACAAAAGAATTAATAATACTAGACATCTTAACATCCTTTCTAAAAAAGAAGAATTTTAACTGTTGGTGAAACGTTTCCGCAATCTGGATCAAAAATTAGAACTTATGTTAGTACAAACGAAGTTCAATGTCAATGAATAGGTGCAAACGGTTACTTAAAGGAAATTGTTTCAAATTAAAAGTGCCTTTTGACGCAAATTTTATCACAGAAAATCAGTTTTTTGAGAAAAAAGCGCGAAATTTGTAAAAAGGTTATTGACAGGGTTTGTACTTCGGGATTATGATTTATTCGAAACGATTCGAAGAAATCGCTTCCACGTAAAATGTGTTGTAATCAAGTCCAAGTAAATCAACGTTGGCTATGTTTTGAAACGATTCGAGAAAATCGTTTCGATAACCGAGCGAAATACGGGGGAATCACTGGAAGTTGCAACAAAAAGGCAGAGAAACAGAAGTTTACAGACAGCAGCCGACGATGAAAGGGGTTACATATGGCGCATATAACGATCGAAACCGGATCGCCTACGTTATGCATGAATACAAGCATACATGTAGTGTCCAGTGACTCCGGAGACACTTCAGGCGGTACGCTATATTTGCTGCATGGGGCAGGCGATAACGCAAGTACATGGCAACGTTTGACTACAATTGAAATGTATGCGCAACAATATGGCTGTACCATCATTATGCCGGAAGCGAACCGAAGCTATTACACCGATATGGAATACGGCCTGAATTACTTCCATTACATCACTCAGGAGCTGCCTGAATTCTGCAGGAGTCAGCTCAATCTCAATACAGACCCGGCAAAGACTTTCGTAGCCGGTCTATCCATGGGTGGGTACGGTGCATTGAAATGTGCACTGACATATCCCGAGAGGTACCGCAAAGCGGTGTCCTTATCAGGTGTAACTGATATTCAGACCCGGCTTCACGATCCGGAGATGCCATCAGGCATGATCAAGGAAATGAAAGCGGTTTTTGGAGAACGGTTACAGGTAAAACCTGATCAGGACCTGTACGCACTGTCTGCCAAGCTGTTGAAGCAAGGTGGAGATTTACCGGATATTCTGAGTTGTTGTGGTGACATTGATCCGTTTGTGGATATGAATCGCAAATTCGCGGAATACATGCAGGAAACGAATTTTGAGTTTCGGTATGTGGAGACACCGGGTACCCATGAATGGAGATTCTGGGAGCAACACCTGAGAACAATGTTTGATTTTCTGTATAACGACAAGACCAAAGTAGAGTGAGGAGATGCAATTTGAAACCTGCAGCCGAAGGACCTAGCAAAAAGCTGAAGGGAAACTTGAAAGGCAATTCGCTCTGGAGTGAAATCTGGAAGCACAGAATGACGTACACCCTGCTTATTCCAGGGCTCGTCTGGCTGATCCTGTTTGCCTACATGCCAATGGGTGGCCTGTCTCTTGCGTTTAAAGACTACAAGGCAAACCTGGGGATTTGGGGAAGCCCATGGAGCGGATTTGAGAATTTCAAATACGTTTTCCGGGATCCAACCTTTATTGACGCGGTATGGCGGACGCTGTACATCAACATTCTAAAACTGATTATTCAGTTCCCGTTCCCGATTATTCTTGCCCTGTTGTTGAATGAATTGCGGATGCGCAGAGGGAAAAAGTGGTTCCAGACGGTTCTTACGTTCCCTCACTTCCTTTCATGGATCATCGTATCCGGGGTAGTCATCAACGTCTTGGCTTATGACGGACTGGTAAACAGCGCACTTGGTTTGCTTGGATTGCCAACCATTAACTTCCTGGGTTCCGAGTCTAACTTTGTACCGATGCTGCTGTTGACGGATATTTGGAAATCAAGCGGATGGGGTGCGATTATCTTCCTGGCAGCCATTTCCGGTATTGATCAGGATCAGTATGAATCGGCGCAGATTGACGGCGCTTCCCGTATGCAGCAGATGTTCAAGATTACATTGCCAAACATACTTCCAACAATCACCGTCATGTTCATTCTGTCGGTTGGTGGATTGATGTCTTCCGGTTTCGACCAGATCTTCAACTTGGCAAATGCCGCAACTAAAAATGTATCGGAAGTATTGGATGTATATATCTATCGGATTACGTTCCAGTCCTCAACGGACTTCTCATTCTCGACAGCGGTCAGCTTGTTCCGTTCCCTCGTGAATATGGTCTTGCTGCTTCTCGCAGACAGATTTGCCAAGTGGCTTGGCGGAGACGGTTTGTTCCGATAAGAGAGGAGGAAAAATGAAATGAGTAAGAAGTCTAACAAAAAACCGAGAATTGGTACAGAAAAAATGACATTTCTCGATTACATTATTTTCGCCATTTTACTTGTGCTTGCTCTGATGATTCTGATTCCGTTCTGGAATGTCATCATGATCTCGTTCGCAACACAAAAAGAATATGCTGACAATCCATTTTTGATGTTCCCTAAAGAATGGACATTGGATTCCTATAAGGCGTTGTTCGCTGACGGAACGATTCTGTCGGGGTACAAAAATACAATTATTTTGCTAGTCATCGGTTTGCCACTCAGCTTGTTCCTGACAACAAGCATGGCATATGGCCTTAGTCGCAACAAATTTCCGTTCAAGAAATTTCTCTTTTTCCTAGTACTGTTCACCATGATCTTTAATGGTGGTATTGTACCGCTGTACCTGATCATGAAATCACTTCACCTTACAGGTACGCTGTGGTCCGTTATTCTGGCGGGAAGCTTTAGTGCTTTCAACATGATTCTGATGATGAACTACTTCTATACCTTGCCTGAATCGCTGATGGAATCGGCGAGATTGGATGGAGCAGGAGAGTGGAGAATTCTGTTCTCAGTTGTTCTTCCGCTGGCTACACCAATTATGGCTACAATCACATTGTTCTATGGTGTGGCGTACTGGAACAGTTGGTACGATGCGATGATATTCCTTCGAAAAGCGGATCAGTTACCGCTCCAGAATGTACTCAGAAACATTATCGTCACTTCCCAGACGAACGCATCCAATGCATCCAGTGTGGATGCTGCCCAAGCAAGCAATTTCTCAATGGGTATGAAGATGGCGGCAGTATTTGTCACCATGGTACCAATTATGTGTTTCTTCCCAATGCTGCAAAAACACTTTGCCAAAGGGGTATTAACAGGGGCTATCAAGACCTGATTATACGTATAGGATTTTGCATTAAAATTCTACTAAAAAACATGGGGGTAAAACATGAAAACGAACAAAAAGTTGTCAGTAAGAGCTCTCTTTGCCATCACGCTTAGTGTAGTTATGCTGATGGTGACCGCTTGTTCCAGCCAAGGAGCTTCAGGTGGTAACGAAAAAGATGCAGAGGGAAATTACAAAGACAACCTGACCATCTCAGTAGCTAACCTGACAGAAATTAAAAACGGGAACTTGGATAATGACTTCCACAAGTTCTGGACAGACAAGTTCAATGTAACATGGGATTACAACTATATCGATTGGGATTCATGGGGCGAGAAGCTTCGTCTGTGGATCAACTCTGGCGATTTGCCGGATGTAGCAGTATGGAACTACGTGCATGGCGATGCCATGAACAGTATTGATCAAGGCCTGTTCTACAAATTCCCGGATGACTGGAAAGAACGCTGGCCTAACGTGGCAGCAGCCTACAAGTTGACCGGTCTGGGAGACAAGCTGGAAGAACTGACGGGTGGAACATACGTCCTGCCAAGACCAATCTATTTCGAGAACAAACCTGCTGACCCATTGACGAACCAAATTGGTGTCATTGCGCTTCGCAAAGACTGGGCTGAAGCGGTTGGTTTCGAACTGAAAGATGCATATACAACTACTGAATTGAATGAATACGCTGAGCTTGTGAAAGAAAAAGATCCAGGCAAAGTGGGCAACAAACTTGTACCTCTGTCCTACAATGCGGCAGATGCCATGACGAATATCATTATGCCGAACAGTGTGCATGCCATGACTGACTCTCCGTTCTATAAAGGAGAAGATGGCCAGTTCCACTGGGGACCATCAGATCCTGAAACTCTGACAGGACTTAAATTGATGCAAAAAGCCTACAAAGATGGCTTGCTCAATCCTGAGTTCTACACATGGAAAAACAATGAAGGTCAAAACAACTTCAAAGTAACAGGTACAGCTGCAGTAACAAGTCTGGGCGGACTGGCTTCGTACAGACAAGGTCTGGATTCCGATATGAGAAAGAATCTGGGTGTAGATAGTGATGACCTGGTACACACAGCAATCGTATTGGGCGATGATGGGAAATACCGCAACATGGAGCAAGCGAACTTCTGGTCTGCATTGATCTTCAATCCGAACATCAGTGACGAGAAATTCGAACGGATCATGGATCTGATCGACTACTCGACTACCAAAGAAGGACAACTGCTCATCAACATGGGCTTCGAAGGTAAAGATTGGAAATATGATGAAAACAAAGAACTGGTTAGCTTGCTGCCAGAAGGAACTGTTCTGGAAGACAAATACCCAGCACGTTTCGAAGGTCTGTACCTGCTGGGTGACGACTTCAGTGTTGTAAACCCTGCAATTAAAAAGGATTACCGTGATAGAGCTGTGAAGCTGTTCGAGGAAAAAGCAAAACTCGGTACAGAAGGTCAGTCACTCGCAACATACGACTGGGATATCAACCTGTACGATTCCAAAGCTAAAAGTCAGGCTTCATTCGACTACCAGAATGAATATGCCAACTTGATCCTCAAAAATGGAGATCTTGAAGCGAACTGGAAAGAATGGGTAAACAGTAAAATGTCCCTGGTTCAACCTTATCTGGATGAACTGAACAAAGAATTCAAGTAATCATTCAGTAATTAGCAAGATGGGATATGACAGGTGTGTTCTGTCTGTCCCATCCAATCGAACCCGGTGCGCGGTCTCTCCCCGAACGCAGCCGGGTTCTTTATTTCAACAACATGTAGTGGAGGATAATGTCTATGAATAACGAGCAGTTGCTAGACCTTGTAAACCAAATGACCCTGGAAGAAAAAACGGCCCAGCTGCTTCAGCTGACCGCTAACTTTTATGAAGGAACCAATGTTGAAGGTCAGATCACAGGTCCAATGGAAGAGATGGGAATCACGGAGCAGTCCGTGGATGCCAGTGGCTCCATTCTGGGATTGTCTGGTGCACAGGCCATTATAGATGTACAGCAAGCTTACCTGAAAAAAAGCCGTCTCGGCATTCCGCTCTTGTTCATGGCGGACGTCGTGCATGGTTTTAAAACCATTTTCCCCATACCGCTAGCCATTGGCTGTTCATGGGACACCGAACTGGCTGAGAAAAGTGCTGAGATTTCAGCACGTGAATCTGCCGTATCTGGCCTCCATGTCACTTTTGCACCGATGGTCGATCTTGTTCGTGATCCGCGCTGGGGTCGAGTAATGGAGACGACAGGCGAAGATCCTTATTTGAACAGTCTGTTCTCTGCGGCATTTGTACGTGGATATCAGGGCGACAGTTTGAAGGATGAGCCGGATCGTCTGGCGGCTTGTGTAAAACACTTTGCAGCATATGGGGCAGCAGAAGGTGGTCGTGATTACAACACGGTCGACATGTCTGAACGCAACTTGCGTGAGTACTATTTACCGGCTTACAAGGCAGCACTGGATGCAGGCGTTGAAATGGTTATGGCTTCATTCAATACCGTAGAGGGTATTCCAGCGAGCGGAAATGAGAAGCTCATGCGTGACATCTTGCGTGACGAGTGGGGCTTTGATGGTGTATTGATTTCGGATTGGGCTTCCATTCGCGAGATGATTGCTCATGGCGCAGCTGAAGATGATCGTGAAGCTGCATACCGCGCCATTCTTGCAGGAGTGGACATCGAGATGATGACACCTTGTTATGTTCATCATCTGCCAGAGTTGATCAAGAACGGAGAAGTGGAAGAAAAGCTCATTGATGAAGCGGTGCTGCGTATTTTGCAACTGAAAGAAAAGCTGGGATTGTTCGATAATCCACTGCGTGCAGCGGATCCGGAGCGTGAGCGCGAGATCGTGTTCTCGAAAGAACATCGTCAGGTATCGTATGAGCTTGCAACCAAATCCGCTGTATTGATGAAAAATGATAATCACGTGCTTCCGCTGAAGCCAGAAGCCAACGTTGCGTTAATTGGACCTTTTGCCCAAAGTGAAGACATTCTCGGATGGTGGTCCTGTGAAGGTGTCAAAGAAGATGCCGTTAAACTCGGAACTGCTTTGCAGGAACGTCTTACTGCCGGGAAAGTTCATATGGCTCAAGGCAGCAACGTTCACACGATCACCGCTGAACAGATTGCTGAAGCGCTTGAAGTAGCAAGCAAAGCCGATCTGATCGTGCTTGCACTTGGTGAAGATTCCGAAATGAGTGGTGAAGGTGGATCGCGTACGGATATTCGTTTGCCAGCAGCTCAACTGGAATTGGTTAAACAGCTCAAAGCAGCCGGCAAACCAATCGCCAGCGTTATTTTCAACGGTCGCCCTCTGGACTTACATGGTGTATTTGAAGAATCCGATGCTGTGCTTGAAGCGTGGTTCCCGGGCAGTGAGGGTGGAGCGGCCATTGCCGATGTATTGACAGGTGTGGTGAATCCATCTGCGCGTCTGACGATGTCCTTCCCGCAATCTGTAGGTCAGATACCGGTATATTACAATCATTTTAATACAGGACGTCCACTCAATCCGCAAAAGACGGAAGAGCGTTATGTTTCCAAATATATTGATAGTCCGAATGATCCGCTGCTTCCGTTTGGCTACGGCTTGTCATACACCTCGTTTGAGTATGGTGACCTGGAAGTTTCAAGCAATGAAATGACTGCTGATCAACCTCTGACAATCCAAGTGCGTGTAACCAATGCTGGCGAACGTGCTGGCGTAGAGACGGTTCAGTTGTACGTACGTGATGTCACTGGTGAAGTTGTACGTCCAATGCGTGAGCTGAAAGGGTATGTCAAGCTGTCACTCGCACCGGGTGAAAGTGGTACGGCTGCATTTACATTAAACGAAGAACAGCTTCGTTATCATCATTCCGATTTGAGTCATCGCAGTGATAAGGGAACATTCCACATTTTCGTAGGGCCGAATAGCCGCGATACATTGGAGAGCACGTTCAAGCTGGTGTAATGGGATACACCTCATATCGATGAATGATTGAACTCATCATACAAAAGCAGCAAATCTGCACTGCCTTCTTCTCTTCTGTTCAGCAGCAGGGAACAAGGCAGGATAGGAGGATATGAATAGATATATGAAGACCATGAATAAATCTCAAATCAACGTACAATCCGGCGACCTGTGCTTTACGTTCTGGGAAAGCGGTGATTTGTTCAAGGCTGTAAGTGGAACAACGATGATTAATCAGTGGATGGCTAGTCCGGTGGACGGCTCCATGAACAATCTATACTTGCGTTTTCACAGTGAATCTGGCATTCGTTTTGTGCCAATGCTTGGCATTCACTCCGACAGCCAGGTGAGCACCGACAGCAGTCGTATGGTATGGACAGGTACCGCTGAGGGTGTAGGCTATCAGGCTGTATTTGCTCCAACAACAAAAGGTGTATGGTTCTGGGATGTAACCGTAAACGGTAATGGAGAAGAGGTCGACGTGGTCTATGGCCAGGATGTCGGCAATGCCGATCCAGGTGCGGTACGCAGCAATGAGGCTTACTTGTCGCAATATATTGACCAAGCCGTATTTGAGGATGCGAAACTTGGATATATCGTAGCTTCACGGCAGAATCAACCGCAGGGCGGGGCTTTTCCTTATCTTCAACAGGGTTCATTAACCCGTGCAGCAGGTTACTCCACAGATGGATTTCAGTTCTTTGGCTTGAGTTACAAGGAGACGAATCTCCCTGAAAGTCTGGGTAAGCCAACACTTGCGAATGAAGTGTACCAGTATGAATTTGCATATACAGCCCTGCAGTCCGAAAAAGTGGTGTTGAGTGGCGAAGCTCGCTTTGTGTTCTATGGACTCTTTCAGTCTAACCACGCTGAAGCGGTGAAGGAACTCGAATACCAGGATGTCCTCCAACAGGCTTGGGACGAGTATGAAGCGAAGCGTCAAGAGAATGCAAGCACGGTACAAGCAGTATCCAACGTATTCCCAAAAGTATCTCTCCATCCGGTAGTGGGTGAACCCTTGCCTACTTTATCGATGACCGAGGAAGAAGTGAATTCCCGTTTCCCGGCTTCGAAGAGACATCAAGAAGAGCGCGCGGATGGTAAAGTGCTGGCGTTCTTTACAGATACGTATGAGCATATTGTGCTCAAGGAAAAGGAAATGCGTGTGGAACGTCCGCATGGACACATTCTGATGAGTGGTAACAATGTGAAGCTAGGTCAGAACGTAATCACAACGTCTTCCTATATGTATGGTATCTTCAATTCCCATGTGGTTGTGGGAAATACGAACTTCAATAAAATGATGAGCAATGCACGTAGCGCACTCAACATACCCAAATCATCCGGTCAGCGGATCTACGTCGAGGTTGAAGGAATCTTCCACCTACTCACGATGCCTTCCCTGTTTGAAATGGGCTTCAACTATGTTCGCTGGTATTACAAAACAGCTGAGGATACGCTGATTATCACGAATTATACAACTTTGGATACTCCTGAAGTACATCTTCATGTGAAGTCGGAAAAAGGAATAGCTTATCGATACCTGATTACCAATCAGATTACGATGAATGTGAATGAATATGAACTTCCTGTTCATGTTTCGGAGCAGAATGGTGAATTGATCTTCAAGGCAGATCACAGCTCCCTCAGTGCCGAAGTATATCCTAATCTGGAGTACCGCATGCGGGTAAGCGGAGCAGGAGTGACGGTTGGCGATGAGACTGAACTGGCTAGTGGAGTAAACGCAGGCGACGACTCACTGACGACTTTACGACTGGACAGCAGTGCTGAATGGACATTGACCATTCAAGGGCTGTTGGAAGGAGGACAGATTGCATCCTCGACACGCAGCTTCGAAGAGGAAGTGGCAGCTTATCGTACCTTCTATGCAGAAGTGATGAATGGGTTCCATTTGTCTCAACCTCAGAAGCAAGGAGCAGATGAGTTGTTCAAAGTGAATGCTCTTGCATGGTGGTACACCCACAATATGCTGGTGCATTACTCTGTTCCTCACGGATTGGAGCAATATGGCGGTGCAGCTTGGGGTACACGGGATGTCTGCCAGGGTCCGGTCGAATACTTTATGGCTACACAAAAGTATGAGCAGGTTCGCGACATTCTGAAGACGGTATATTCGCATCAGTATGAGGATGACGGTAACTGGCCGCAATGGTTTATGTTCGATCGTTATTTCAAAGTTCAGCAGGAAGAAAGCCATGGTGACATTATTGTTTGGCCTCTCAAAGTGCTAAGTGATTATCTGATTGCCACCAAGGATTATTCGATTCTGAATGAGGAAGTACCTTATACCGTAAAACATGGTTTTGACTTTACTGATCAGACAGCCAGCGTGCTGGAGCATGCCCAGAAAGAACTGGAGTATATCCGCAGTCATTTCCTGCATGATACATTCCTCTCTTCATATGGTGACGGGGACTGGGACGATACATTACAGCCTGCCAATGCTCAATTGAAGCAATATATGGTCAGCAGCTGGACTGTGGCGCTCACCTATCAAACGTTGAAGCAGCTATCCAGAGCGCTTGCGCCTGTGAAACCGGAGCTTTCTTCGGAATTAAGCGATATGGCAGCGGGTGTGAAAAGGGACTTCAGCAAGTATATGTTGGATACCGATGTGATTCCGGGCTTTGTATATATGGAAAATCCGGCACAAGCGAAGCGCATGCTGCATCCGGATGACAGCGAGACAGGTATTCAGTACCGTTTGCTGCCGATGACACGCAGCATGATTGCCGAGTTGCTGGAGCCTGAGCAAGCGCAATCCCATTATGAACTGATCAAGGACAAGCTGTACTGCCCGGATGGTGTCAGATTGATGAATCGTCCAGCACAATATGATGGCGGCGTCAGCACTCATTTCAAACGTGCAGAGCAGGCATCCAACTTCGGACGTGAAGTGGGCTTGCAATATGTTCATGCTCACATCCGTTATATTGAAGCCATGGCGAAGCTGGGCAACCCGGATGAGGTCTGGAATGGGCTGGGCATTATCAATCCAGTGGGTATTCAGGAAGCTGTTCCTAACGCAGATCTACGCCAGAGTAATGCCTACTTCAGCAGTTCTGACGGGAAATTCAACAACCGTTATGCAGCGCAGGAGCAGTTCGATAAGCTTCGCACCGGAGATGTGCAGGTGAAGGGCGGCTGGAGAATCTACTCCAGTGGACCGGGAATCTACATGAATCAGCTCATTTCGAACGCCCTGGGTATTCGTCAGGAGGAAGAAGATCTGGTTCTGGACCCTGTGTTACCTGTCAGCTTGGATGGCTTGCATTTTGATTTCCAATTTGCCGGTAAAAAAGTAACCTTTGTCTATCATCTCAGCGGAGAGGTCGTACAACGTATTGTGCTGAATGGCAAGGAACTGGATGCGACTAGGTTGCAACAACCTTATCGTCTTGGTGGACTGCGTATTTCACGTAAGGAGCTTGAACAGAGCCTGAGCGAGAATAACGTGATTGAGATTTTCAGTTAATCGTGTAAACGTTAGTCTATTTTATCAAGTATAAATATTTTAGATGTCAGGTCCTTCGATTTCGAAGGGCCTGATGAACATAACAGGGGAGCGAAGAATGTGGTCAGTATCAAGGATATCGCCAAACAGGCGGGAGTTTCGATCTCTACCGTGTCATACGCTCTGAATGGTAGCAACAAAGTGACAGATGAGACCCGTTCCAAAATTTTGGCTATCGCCAAAGAGCTGAACTATGTTCCCAATGCTGCTGCCAGAACATTGAAGAAGAGAGAATCCAAAATTCTGGGTGTATTTCTGACGGATTTTAGCGGGGATGTATATGGAGACTTACTTAGTGGTATGAAATCTGTATGTAACGCGCAAGGGTACGACCTGATTGTGTGCAGCGGGAAACAATCTCATCGAATGCTTCCGGAGCGAATGATTGATGGTGCTGTCATTCTGGATCATACATTTGCGAGCAAGGAACTAATGCAATATGCAGACATAGGACACAAGATTGTCGTTCTTGACCGGGAACTGGATCACCCCAATATTAATCAGGTTCTACTGGATAACAAGGCAGGAGCAACCCTTGCGATGGAGCATTTGATCGAACAGGGACACACGAAGATCTATGTCGTGACAGGTCCTGAAGGTTCATTTGACTCGGCTCAGCGGTTGAAGGCTGTGAGGCAAGTATCGGAGCGGGAAGCGAATGTGGAATGGATCGAAATTACCGGAGATTTCGAGAAGAGTGGCGGAGAACGGGCAGCCGAACGTATTATTCAGGAATATACTCAACCAGTTGGGGTGTTTTGTCTCAATGACGAGATGGCGATTGGGATGTGTGACCGGCTCGCTGATAGCGAGTTAAACATTGGTCAGGAGATTGATATTATCGGATTTGATAATATTGAACTTAGCAAATATGTGCAGCCAAGACTGGTCACGATTGATTATTCCAAACGAAAATGGGGCGCACTGGCAGCCGAACAATTAATCAAGATTATTGCCGGAGAGCCTGTTGATCATGAACGCATCTACGTGACACTGGTGGAGGGCGGGTCGGTAAACAGCAAGGTTCAGTCAGCATATCTTGCACAAGCCCAAGGTGAAAAGGCGGTTAGCTATTGACGACGCTGCCCCCTCTTCATTCCATGCATGTTGTGTTAAACGACGACTGTACAGCAAGAGACAAGGCTTAGAAGAATTGAAGCATTCTTTTAAGCCTTGTCTCTTGTTTAGCTTGTTTATTTGACCCATTATAAAATGAAAAAACCTCTCACCAGGAGAGGCTTGGCCCTTAAAGGCCCTTAGTTTTGTCATTGTTGTAGGATGAAGTGAGAATGCCTGTAAGGAAGAGAGCCAATACAATTGCAATAATCCAAAATGTCAGTGAAAATGACATACCATAGCACCTCCTGCAAAATCTTTACTTCTATTATAACCATTATAGGAAGAAAAGAAATGCTTCACTCCATCATTTGTAAAATAAAAAGTGAGTAGGTACCGGTCGGAGGCTCCCATCCGAAGGGTTATTCACAACCCGGTTGTTCACGATGAGTGAGGACGATCCGCCGCCATCCAGATTATAGGCGTCCACGACGCCAAGTTTGTACAAACGTCCTTGCAGCTCTTCCAGGGTGGCTCCTGAGCTGCCCCCTTCGTTATACCCGTCAACAACGATAATCAACAATTGATCGTCCTTGTAGTTGCCGATCACGGTGCGTGGAGCCCGCTTGGGTGAGACTTTCCATTTGGCGGGAATGACCGTTTTTTGTCCATTCTGCAAGAGCACGGGTACAAATGTGGCACCAAATTGGGGTTGTAGGCGATCCAGGGAACTTTTGTCGAAAAATTTACCGCCTACCAGCTTACCGGCATCATCAAGACCTACAAAAAACAGATCCTTAAAGCTGGCCTGAAAACCATTCACATACTTGCCGTCCATAACGGTAGTACTCAGCGGATACCGTTTTCCGCCGCTGTCGGCGAATCCTCCGGCATTAATTCCGGCAATGGCACCGCTGCGCTTGACCGCCTGCATAGTTGTCTCAGATCGGCCTGGCTCGCTGTCCAGAGCCATCTTCATGGCCGTGGGGTCTTTTAGCTTGATTTTCATCGCATAGCCCTTATAGGCGCCTGGATTGACCCTATAGAGTTCAATCGTAACTCGATCACTGTCTATCCGTTCAAACGGAACGCCCAGCTTGGATGAGATCCGTTGATTGTAGATCGTTTCCGGGCGAGCGGCTTGAACCGTAGCCTTCTGTACAAGCGTCGACATCGTACTCGTTGTCTGATTGTACAGCTGTGTTGTTCTTTTAATAGAAGAAGAAGTCTGAACAGCAGCTTCTTTTGCCCCTGCAAGCTCTTGGCTAATTGCCTGGGTCCGGGGTGTAACATTCTCTTCAGCCAGACCGGAATGAATGAAGTCTCCCGGTTCAAGCGGAGGACGAATCAGCAGCATGCATAACATCAATCCAACAAAAGGAGCAAGTGCAAGCATAAATAAACGATTAACCTTTTTTACGGGTGTAATCATTTGAGCAGGTCCATCTTTTTCTGGAGTGTCTCCAGTTGTTTTTTGACTTCGCTCAGTTGGGTATACAATTTGTTGCTGTTGTCGGTTTTATCGTTTGCATTATCCTTGGTGAAAGTCAGTAATTCATTAAAGGACTGCACCTGGCCCTGCAGGTCCGCTACTTCCTTGGATATCGTTGTTAGCTGCTTTTCGTAGTCGGCTTTGAGCGCTGCAATCTGCTGTTGATTATGGGTCTGAAGCTGATTAATCATCTGTTGCTGGAGGTGGTTACTATAATAGTAGGTTCCGAGTACTCCAAGTGCAATGAGAACAATCCACATGACCAGAAACAGCTTGACTGAAGATCCGGCCTTACCTTTGGCGCTCCGGGTGTGATGGATGTCAGAGGGTTGGACAGAAGGTTTCATATCATCACTCCTGGTTATTTATAGGTACAAAAAATTTTCCAGTCCTCATTCTATCATGCCACTATTGATTACGCAAAAATGAAATTCTTTGAGTAATAGGATAAAAAGAGATTGCATCGGAAGGAAGTCCTAGGATACAATTTCTTATAGATGCAATAAGTAGGAACTTTGGGCAAGTTTTTCGACTTTTTTAGATAGAAATGCAGGAAATTTATACTATATTTTGATCTTTCTTCGCTTGGGAAGACAAAAGTCCTGATGTGACGACAGCAAAATACAGTAGAAATAGAGCTGTTCTTACAGCTGTATCAAGTGTTTTTCTATTTTTCGACATTATCCGACTTTTACTTCTTCTATACACGGACTGTCGCAAGGATAGAGGCATTATCATGGCTGATGGTAGAAAAGGAATTTGTCCAATACATAACAGGGGGAACAACAATGAAAAAAGTATGGCAGGTGGTCATCGTAGATATCCACCCCACCAGCATGCTGGGAACAAAATTGATTTTGGAAGAACAGCAGGATCTGTTGGTACGGGGGATGACTTCGACCGGGTCCGAAGGTCTTGACCTGGTGAACATTCACCAGCCCGATCTGATTTTGATGGATTACCGGCTTCCTGAGGGCCAGGCGGATCAGTATATATCCCAAATGAAAAATCTGTCGGCTCATAGTCACATCATTATTCTAACGGACGAGGACAATGTAAAATTATTTCGTCATCTGATCAGTCTTGGTGCTAGTGGTATGCTGTCCAAACAGGCTTCCCCTAGCCAGCTGATTCATCTGATTTCCGGGTTGCGTGAGGGATGTGTATCCATTCCTTTATCATGGTTAGCCAGTTCAGAGTGGGCTCAGCCCGTCGAATCTCCTGCAGAAGAACTTATTGTTGAATTAACAGAAACCGAAACTTTTATCATGGAAAGAATTGTTCAGGGCGTAACCTATGATAAAATAGCCAGTGAGATTAACGTTAGCAGACGTTCGATTGATAATTACCTGCGTAAAATATACGTGAAACTGGATGTAAGCAGCAGGGCACAGGCGATTGAACGTTACGCTTTATATGCGAGGCAGACCAAAACCGTATCCTGACGAGCATGGTTCCATGAATCCCTATATACGATGACTCGTCAAGTTTCCGGTCTGGTCATATTCAGTGTCCAACAGGAATAGGTTGTAGGGGCTACGGACTGCGAGCACAGTTCGGATTAGGGATGAAAGGGGAACGGACCGATGAAGTATTTCTTCGCCTCCCGTACAAACAGGCTTTTGACATCACCGCTGAGGGACATACGTGAGATGTCTGGTCGGGATTATTTCATTTCTCTGGCAGAAGAACTGCCTGCGGAGGAGCTGTTTCCATTCAAACTGCTGGAAGAAGCAGCGGTGTCTGTATTTAGTTCCGGACCCTCCGCATTGCAGTATGGCGAGCCGGCAGGGTACAGACCGTTGAGAGAATGGCTGGACAATGATTGGAATGCTCGCAAGGGCATACGGACAGTCCCGGAGCAGATTTTATTGACCACAGGGACTCAGCAGGCCATCGATCTTGTGATGCGTTTGCTGCTTGAGCCTGGAGATTCCGTACTGGTCGAGCATCCTACCTCTCCAGGCTGTCTCGAGGTTCTGGAGATGCAAGGTGCCAAAATCGTGCCCGTCACAGGCGATGGGGATGGCATTTTGCCTGACCTTTTGGAGCATCACATGCAGCAGGTGAGACCGAAGCTGCTTTTTGCTGCACCCAGTTTTTCCAATCCAACCGGCGTGCTTTGGAGTATGGAACGGCGTGAGGCTGTGCTTGATCTGTGTTCACGCTACGGAGTGCTGCTCGTGGAAGATGACTCCTATGGTGAACTTCATTTCGATGGATTGGAACCAGCAGACTTCTACCGGAAATATCCTTCCCTCTTTGCGCTGGATACAGCGGATCAGGGTGGACATGTTCTCTACATTGGTTCGTTTAGCAAAACTGTAGCACCTGCCCTGCGTACAGGTTGGGCTGCCGGACATCCGGCCTTGATCCAGGCTATGGCCTCCGTGAAACGGATAGCAGACGGACAGTCCAGTCCCATGAATCAGCGGTTATTGTATCAACTGCTTGCCCATTCTCCTTTTAAGTGGAGTGATCATCTCTCCATGCTGAACAGGGAGTATAAGACCAGACTCAAGCTTATGCTCGAATTGTTGAAGCGCCCGGGTTGGAAAGGCAGTCAGTATAGCATTCCTGAAGGGGGGATGTATCTGTGGGTACAGTTACCGGATGGATTGGACAGCGGAGCTCTGCTCAAAGCAGCGCTGTTAAAAGGGGTGTCCTTCCTTCCCGGTTCCCTCTGCTCCACGGGTGAACAGGATCATCGGTACATCCGGTTGAACTTCAGTCATCCCGGCCGGGATGAGTTGCTGCTTGGCATGAATCTGATCAGTGAGTCCATAACAGAGTTTACAGCCCGGAGCTAAACCGGATTTAGAAAAGAAAGAATGTAGGGTCAAATTCATTCCTGGAACTTGGGACAGCAGAAGTTCCAGGCATTGGATTTGGAAGCAAATAGGTTACCCCCAAAGTAATTACGTTATTGCATCCACTAACATTTTTATATATAATATGTATTAATGAGTTGTTGTTTTCTTTATATAAGCTGCAATCATTGCAAGTTCAGGAGAAGCACTCATATATTTTAACTAACGGGGGAACGAACATGTCTAACATTTTATTTGTCAAAGCAAACGACCGTCCTGCAGATCAAGCAGTCAGCGTACAATTGTACGATGCATTTTTGAGCGCATACAAAGAATCCCACCCAGGTGACACAGTTACCGAACTGGATCTCTACAATACAGATATTCCATACTACGGCAACACTGTAATTACAGGTGGATACAAAGCCGCTAATGGTATCGAAGCAACTGCTGAAGAGCAAAAAGCAGCTGCACTGGCAGCACAATTGCAAGATCAATTCTTGGCAGCAGACAAAGTAGTATTTGCATTCCCACTGTGGAACTTCACTGTTCCAGCACCACTGGTAAACTACATTTCCTACCTGAGCCAAGCTGGAAAAATGTTCAAATACACTGCTGAAGGCCCTGTAGGTCTGGTAGGCGACAAAAAAGTGGCATTGTTGAACGCACGTGGCGGAGTTTACTCCGTAGAGCCTATGGCATCCGCTGAAATGTCCGTTAAATATGTAACAAATGTACTGAACTTCTGGGGTATCCAAAACCCTGAACTGGTTATCGTTGAAGGCCACAATGCTTCACCTGACCGTTCCCAAGAGATCGTAGCAGCAGGTCTGAAATTGGCTTCCGAAGTAGCAGCAAGCTTCTAATAGCCTAATATATAGAAACACGAAAAAGCCCATCATCTCCATTAGAGATGATGGGCTTTTTCGCATCTTCATTTTGCATGAAGCTACGTTACCTGTTGCCTCAGTCATTCTTTCCATGGATCAGGTAGGGCTCCGCTACTTCCGCAATAAACTCAAGCTCACTGTCGTCATGTTGATTCAAGGAAATATCCATTTCTAGTTCATTTATACTCCGTTCAATCATATCATTATCCTCAAGCATGTGAGCATGCTCAGTTAGTGCCTGCACACCCTTAACCGTCAGCACATATCGTCCACGGGATAAGCGCTCGAACCAGCCATAATAGTTTTTTTGCAAAATGGCCGCAGCGGAACCCACACTTGTCTGTTTACTGATCGAGGCGGGGGAGGCTTCTCCCTGAGCGCGAAGGGCGGAAGCTACACGTAATGCTTTTTCCCTGTAAGCGGTGACCAGCTGCCTGCGTGTGCTTCCTCCTGTGTTGTAGTCACCACTTCGCTCGTCGAATTCCTTCAGCAGTCGTTGCCGCCGTATACCGCCTTTACGGACACCGGTGCTGCCGCTACCAGACATAGGAGCTTGGGCAGCAGGTTCGCACAGCACATCAATCAGAGGTGATTTGGTTTTGTAGAACGTAACGGTGATAAGCCCTAGCCCAAGTTGTCTGCACAGTGCGGTCAATTCGCCCCAGCGCTGGTTCACGGCACCACGCTTGCTGCGGTTCCGCTCAACAGCCAGATACACGAAGGGGCTGAGCTTCAGGCGCTGCATTCCCTGTAACAGCAGAGACAGATTAAATGTTTTTTTCATCTCCACAATGAGTGGTTCATTTTGATCCGATTTGACCCCAACCAGGTCACAATGTTTGACTTCAGCCTTCACGTCGTAGCCGCGTCGTTCGAAAAAAGCCTTTACAGGCGAATATAACTCGGTTTCGTACTTTACTGCCATCGTTTCTGCTCCTTTCCTGAAGTGGCTCGTCTCTGGCCATCTATTGTTCCGTTTTCTGAATTTAGAACCTTCATTATATCATATCCGTTCTTTTTTTTCTGAGCGCACAAGATGTCTGATAGAACAGGGAAAGCCTCAAATTAAGACCCGCAGATTGAAAAAAAAGAGGTCAACTTATCCGATTTGCCGCATAGGTATGTAATACACTTTTCACAACAATACACGATGTTTGGACAGAGGGTGGCGGGACTAATCCGGACCGCAAGATTGGTATTCAAGCACAAGCCGTAATTCTATTGATTTCTTCATACCATTCGGAATGGTTGACAATCACACTAAAGGAGCCATGGGAGGTACCAAGCATGAATATTTTTGAACGCGTTGCGGAACATCGGGCAGAGAGTGACCGTTTATCATGGAACGGGACATTTGAAGATTATATTGCACTGCTGAGAGAGGACCCGACTCCGGCAATGACGGCTCACGCACGAGTGTACCAGATGATTGAATCATTTGGCGTGGAAGAAGTTGGGGGGCACAAACGGTACAAGTTTTTTGAACAGGAGATTTTTGGGCTAGATCGGTCCATTGAAAAGCTGGTGGAAGAGTATTTCCACTCGGCAGCACGCCGTCTGGATGTTCGCAAACGGATTCTGCTGCTTATGGGTCCGGTCAGCGGAGGTAAGTCAACACTGGTAACGCTGCTGAAACGTGGCCTTGAACAATTCTCCCGCACAGAGAAGGGTGCTATATACGCCATTGACGGATGCCCAATGCATGAGGAGCCCTTGCATCTGATTCCGCTGGAGCTTCGTCCCGAAGTGGAAAAGGAGATCGGTGTCCGCATTGAGGGCAATCTCTGCCCATCCTGCCAGATGCGTCTTCGGACCGAATATGGCGGTGATATTAGCAAGGTGCGAGTGGAACGGGTCACCATTTCCGAGGATAACCGGGTGGGAATCGGAACATTCAGTCCATCCGATCCCAAATCCCAGGATATTGCCGATCTGACGGGAAGTATCGACTTCTCAACCATTACTGAATTCGGCTCCGAGTCCGATCCACGCGCCTATCGTTTTGACGGTGAATTGAACAAGGCCAACCGTGGATTGATGGAATTTCAGGAAATGCTGAAATGTGATGAGAAGTTTCTGTGGAACCTGTTATCACTGACGCAGGAAGGAAATTTTAAAGCAGGCCGATTTGCCTTGATCAGTGCGGATGAAATGATTGTGGCGCATACGAATGAATCCGAGTACAAATCATTTATTTCCAACAAAAAGAATGAAGCCTTGCAATCCCGGATGATCGTCATGCCAATTCCCTACAACCTGAAGGTCTCCGAGGAAGAGAAGATTTATGGTAAGCTCATTCAGCAAAGTGATATGAAGCATGTCCATATTGCACCGCATGCCCTGCGGACTGCAGCCATTTTCTCCATACTTACCCGCTTGAAAGAAACGAAGAAACAAGGCATGGATCTGGTCAAAAAAATGCGGATGTATGACGGTGAAGAAGTCGAAGGGTACAAAGAAGCTGATCTGCGTGAGATGCAAAATGAATATTTGGATGAAGGCATGTCGGGCATTGACCCGCGTTATGTCATCAACCGGATATCCAGTGCTTTGATTAAGCAAAACCTTCAGTGCATTAACGCGCTGGATATTCTCCGGGCGATCAAGGATGGTCTGGATCAGCATGCTTCGATTTCAAAAGAGGAACGTGAGCGTTATCTGAACTTTATTGCCCTGGCTCGGAAAGAATATGATGAGCTGGCGAAGAAGGAAGTGCAGAAAGCGTTTGTATACTCGTTCGAAGAGTCGGCCAGAACGCTGTTCGAAAATTACCTCGATAATATCGAGGCATTCTGCAACTGGGCCAAAATTCGTGATCCACTGACGGATGAGGAGATGGACCCGGATGAGCGCTTGATGCGTTCGATAGAGGAGCAGATCGGTATTTCCGAAAATGCCAAAAAGGCTTTCAGGGAAGAGATATTGATCCGCATCTCGGCTTATTCCCGCAAGGAACGGAAGTTTGAATACAGCAGTCATGATCGTTTGCGTGAAGCGATTGAAAAGAAACTGTTCACTGACTTGAAGGATATTGTGAAGATTACAACTTCAACCAAGACACCAGATGCGACGCAACTGAAACGAATGAATGAAGTGATTAAACGGTTGATTGAAGAACATGGATATACCGCAGCCAGCGCGAATGAACTGCTCCGTTATGTGGGCAGCCTGTTGAATCGCTGATCTGCAACGAACCATTCCGGATCAGGCTCCTGACGCCTGCTGTGAGGCTCCTTCACAGCAGGGTCAGGGGTCTTTTTATATGGGGAGATGTACAATTAAGACTAATAAACTGACAAAGAAGGTCAATTCCATGACAAATTAGTTCTTATGGTATATGTTAAATTAGGTCATTTAGTCTATAATCGATACAGATATTTACAATTTAATATTTTTTGTGGTTATTAAGGAGCTGACAGAACTAGTTATGAGTATTGCTATAGCAAGACAACAACAACTTGATTATATTGGATTGACCGCCGGAGATCTGCAATTGCTTGCTGATCATCGACCTGCTTTTGAGAAAGTCGTGGACGAAGTGGTGGACCACTTCTACAATCATGTGGGCAATTATCCGAATTTGGTCGATCTGATTGCCCGCTTCTCTTCCATCGATCGTTTGAAGGAGACACAAAAGCTATACTGGTTATCCATGACCGATGGTGTAGTTGATGATGCATACATTGAACAGCGCATTGCAATCGGACTAGTCCATTCCCGCATTGGTTTGTCCGAAGATTATTACTTGGGCACGTATATGGTTTATCTCGATATTGCAACAAGCATATTCCAGCAAGTCATTCCTGAACGCTGGCATGTGGTCATTCAGGCCCTTAGTAAAATGTTCAACCTCGACTCACAGCTTGTATTGGAGGCTTACGAGAAGAAGGAAAAGGAAAAATTAAATCAACTCGCTGAAGATCAGCAGCATACGTTGCTGGCGATCACGCAGATTACCCAGCAGTTGACGGGCATGATTAGTGAATTGAACGAAAATGCTCAGGCGATCTCTGATGTGGCCAGAGAAACGGCTGCCTCTCAGGATCAGGCCAATGGACTGTTGGAAGAGCTGACTAAGGAAATTCATCAGATTGGCAAAATGGGTGAGATCATTCGTGAAATATCGGATCAGAGTCATCTAGTGGGTTTGAATGCCGCCATTGAAGCTGCACATGCAGGAGAATTTGGACGGGGATTCGAGGTGGTTGCCAGTGAGGTTCGCAAGCTTGCGGCTAGTTCCCGAGAAGCTCAAGGAAAAATTCAGTCGAACCTGGCACAGATCATGAAGAAGCTGGGCAGTGTTCAACAGGAGTCAGAGCACACTGCTTCGGGAGCAAGGCGTCAGGCATCCCGTTCAGAAGAGCTTGCGGTTTTTGCTACCACTATGGAGAAACTGGCACTTGATCTCAGGAAATTAGATCAACAGGAATAGGCGGTAATACTGGCTGGAAGCTGAGATACCGTTTCTGGCTGTTTTAAGCTATAATGGGTAGACAAACCTGCCGATGTTATAGTGAATGCAGCCGGAGACAGGGGATTTGAAAGAGGTTGAGGTGATCAGGTGGCTTCTATCCATGATGTGGCCAAAGAGGCGGGCGTATCTGTTGCAACCGTTTCCAAAGTGCTGAACGATTATCCCGATGTAAGTGACAAAACTCGCAAAAAAGTCAATATAGCCATCGAACTATTGAAATATCAACCGAATGTGGTTGCACGTGGACTTGTAAAACGCCGTTCTTGGACGGTAGG
Source organism: Paenibacillus marchantiae (assembly GCF_028771845.1). Lineage (NCBI taxonomy): Bacteria > Bacillati > Bacillota > Bacilli > Caryophanales > Paenibacillaceae > Paenibacillus > Paenibacillus marchantiae. The sequence goes on from NZ_CP118270.1 coordinate 3,147,462, forward strand.
TGTATTGTTGACGGTTCCTTTTACCAATCCGTTTGTATCGGAGTTGCTTGAAGGAATCAAAACAGCGCTGGAAAACAGCGGATACGATCTTGTTCGCTTATCTACACGTTTTGATGATCCGACATACTCCTTTATTAAACATTGCCGCAGCCGAAATGTGGATGGCGTTGTTGTATTCGGGGAAGGAAGAGACAACGAGAGTATTCAGGAATTGGTTACTGCTGAGATTCCGACGATGTTCGTTGATACCGACTTGTTTGGCAAGCGGGCAGGATACATAACGACGGATAATGCAAATGCCATAGCTATGAGTGTGAAGCATTTGCATGAACTGGGTCACCAGAAAATTGCCTATATTTCAGGTACACTTGGGCCTGCCGTAGCGAATCTTCGACTGGATGGATATCGGGAAGGTTTGCGAGTCTGCGGCATTCCATATTCAACGGTGTATCTGGAGGTCTGTGACTATTCTTTCGATGGTGGCAGTAAGGCAGCTCGCCGATTGCTTGCATTGAAGGACCAGCCTACGGGGATTGTCTGTGCTTCAGATATGTCTGCTTTTGGTGCGATCCACGAAATTGAGAAGCATGGTTTACGGGTGCCTGAGGATGTATCTGTTGTCGGATTTGATAACACATACTATGCGGAAGTGTTCAAACCAGGGTTGACCACGATTAATCAAAATATTCATTCCATTGGAATCAAATCCATCGAATATCTGATCGCCATGATTGAGAATCCTGCATATACTCCTCCAGTCGTTACGGAGCCATCCAATCTGGTGATTCGCCAAACGACTGCACCTGTGCAAGCGTAAAGGTCTTCGAACCAGCACAGCCTATGGGCTGTGCTTTTTTGGTATGCCATTTCTTTTTGGGAAATAACGGAGATCAGAAGTTGTTGTGCAATGCTTGCAGGAAAAGCTGTTGACTTTTTACCACACAGACCTTAACAATAAAAGGCAGAATAATACAAAATTTTATGTAATCGCTTTCTTTTTACTGATGAATATAGGGACACTGCAATTGTCATTCAAAGGGAAGGGTGATGGGCATGCATCGGGTACTGCTGGTTGATGATGAAGTATACGCACGAAAAGGACTTAGAAAACTGATCCGCTGGGAAGCATGCGGGTTCGAAGTGGCTGGAGAGGCGAATGATGGGGATGAGGCTAGTACCCGGATCGAAGAGCTACAGCCTGACGTTGTCATTACGGACATACGTATGCCGGAGACGGATGGACTGGAATTGATCCGGCGCACGGTTGAGCGTAATGAGCAGGTTCTAAATAAGTGCAAACAGCCCTATTTTATCATCGTGAGTGGATATAATGATTTTGCTTATGCCCAGCAGGCCGTGAGGTACGGGGTACAGGATTATATTTTGAAGCCAATTGATGAGATTGAACTGGAAGGGACTTTACGCAAGCTGGCGGAGGAGTTGAATCGACGCAAGCATGCTGAACAAACCCGACGTGAGCAGGAATACGTCAGATTACTTAATCAGTTTATTTATGGCGAATCGGATTTGGAAACGGTTGAACAATGGATTGAACTGACGGGTACAAGTGCTAACGATCCGCTGGCATATCTGCTGTTTGAGAATCACATTTTCCGGGTTTCGGATAATACTCAAGAAGAGGAGCCGGGAGCCAGGAACGGAGAGAATTTTGGCCGGATTGTGCAGTCTGTTCTTGGAAAGATGTATGCAAATCGCTCGTATCTTCATGTAAAAGAGCATGGCGAACGTATCGGAGTTCTCTTAACTGCGGAACATCTGCACCCCTATTCAATGAATCTTCATGAGGTTGCCAGGCAAATGCAATCTTGCTTCGCCGAAATGGGTCATGACTCTGTAAGCATATATATCGGAAAAGTTTGTTATGAACCTTTACTTATTGGACATGCCTATCAGACCGCACTCAAGGCTATTTCCTATAAATTCATTTCAGAGAAGAGTGGGATCGTCCTGTATGATGACATGCAGCATGAACCTGTACAGTGGGTGCATACCGATCATGAAAAGGAGCAGGAACTCCTGACACTTATGGAGGAACAACGGGTTGAGGCGTTGGAGAATGCAGTGGGTGAATGGTTCAACGGAATGAGAAAGGCCAATTACGCTCCTGTTGCCGTGACGTCAGCAATTCACCAATTGATCTCAGCGGTTCTATCCATTCTGAAATCCGCTGAGGCGAATGTGAAAGAGATACCTTCGTTCAAGCTAATTTTGGCATGGCAAGCAGATCGGGGAACGTTGGCTGAGGCTAGACGGTTGTTGACGGTTTTTATGCTGGATTCAGCACGTAAACTGGCGGAACAGCGTCAGTACAATCACAGGGGAGCCATGACTAAAATCAAACATTATATTGAAGCCAACTACAGCAGCAATATTAGTTTGAGAAGTATTGCCTCCGAATTTTACATGAACCCGGTCTATTTGGGTCAACGCTTCCGCAAGGTGTATGGCGTGTATTTCAATGACTTCCTGCTTCAGCTTCGGATGGAGGAAGCCAAGAAGCTGCTGCGTCAGACGGATATGCGAGTATATGAAATTGCCGAGAGGGTTGGGTTCGGAAGCAGTGACTATTTCGCGACTCAATTTGAGAAAAAGGAATCATGTTCCCCTACGGAATATCGAAATCGCATCCTGGATGAAGGGTAGGGAGATGACACCGTGAAGCTCAACTTTTTTAATAATATCCGCCTACGGGATAAAATGCTGATTTTGTATCTTTTCTTTGTACTCGTACCCGTTATCCTGACGAATGTTATTTTCTATCAGGTGACCATAGCGAACGTAAAATCCCAGCGAATGGCAGACCTCTCCAAAGGAATGGAACAGATTCGAAGTCAATTTATGGGGGAGATTCGCAATGCGGCCGATTTTTCCTCAAGCTTTTATACGGACAGTATATTAAATGACATGCTGGATGTGAATTATACAAATCCGGTTCAGTATATCGAAGCCTACGATTCTTATCTTCGCAAAATCCTGAATACCTATTACTCCGGTTACCGCTCCCTCCAAGGTTTGACGATATATGTGGATAACAAAAGTGTACTGCCTTCCGGGGGAGTTGAGTTTCTAACCGAAGAGGTTCGACAGTCCGAGCCATACAGGCTGCTGGCAAACAGTAAACATTCCGCACCCATTCTGATGAGATCCGGTCCTGAAGGGAATCGGCAGACGTTCAGCATTTTACGCAAACTCAATTATTATGAAGCTCTGCCCGGGTGGAAGGAAAAGTTCGTACGATTGGATCTGAAGCCATCGACGATTCGCCAGATTTTCACCAACCTTAATGTACAGGGCAACCTGTATCTGATTAATCCGGCTGGACAAATAGACTACTCGACGGATTCTGGTATCCCATGGTCCAGTCAACTCGTGAATTATAGTGATGTCATGGATCAACAAAGTAAGAAAGAGTTCGAAATGGCCTATCCATTGTCCGGTGAAATGGAGGGATGGAAAATCAACGGAGTGTTCGATGAATCCGAGATTTACAAGGAACTGGGCAAACCCAGTCACCTTGTCGTTGTGCTGGCCTGTATCAATCTGATCCTGCCGACCTGGATTATTATCTGGATGACACGCACAATCCACGTGAGGCTGGCTCGAATACTGAAACACATGGAAAAAGTGAAGCATCAGCGATTTGAACCGATTAGACAGCCGGAATCGTCGGACGAGATTGGGCAGCTGACAGCCGAATTCAATCGCATGACGATGACGATCCATCGTTTGATTAACGACGTCTATGTAGCAGACATTCAACATAAAAATTTGGAGTTACAGCGGCGGCATGCCCAATTAAACGCATTGCAGAGCCAGATTAATCCGCATTTTTTGTTTAACGCGCTGGAGACCATCCGCATGCGCAGCCTCATGAAAGATGAGGATGAGACGGCACGAATTATTTATCATATGGCTAAAATTTTTCGGAATGCCCTCACCTGGAATCGGGATAAAGTCAGCATACGGGAGGAATTGGAGTATGTGACCTGTTTTCTTGAAATCCAGAAATATCGTTTTGGTCACAAGCTGGATTATACGATTGATCTGGACCCAGAGGCTGCGAATTGTTCCATTCCCAAGATGACATTGTTGCCTTTTGTTGAAAATGCCAGCATTCATGGTATCGAACCACTGAAGGAAGGCGGGGAAATTCGGCTTTGTATTCGACGAACAGGTACAGAACTGATCTGTGTGGTGGAGGATTCCGGGGCAGGTATGACAGAGGACAAAAGAAAGCAGCTGCTCTCTTACGTGAAAACGGAAGACGCTATGGGTGATCGCGTAGGTGTACAGAATGTCATCTATCGTCTGAAGCTGATCTACGATAGCCGGTTCCATATTCAGATCGATAGCGCTCCTAGGGCAGGCACACGTGTGGAAATTGGTTTACCCCTTGAAGATTCATCCAATCCACCAAAGCATTGAACATTCTAAGGCATAAACCTATAGTTTATCCGGTAAACAAAGTTTGTCATCAACCTTATAATAAAAGTGCTTACATTAAAGGGGGGAAAGAGGGTGCGTTCATATTGGTTAATCACATGCTGAAGCGCTGGCTGCCGGCAGTATTAGCTTTAACCATGGTGACGGCTTGTTCCTGGGGAGGAAGTGAGATTAAACCGGAAGCTGGAGCGGGGGGAGACGGCAAAGTAAGCACAGAGAAAGTGACATTCTCGTATTTTAAAGCGGGTTCAGGCAAGGACATCAATACAAATGAAACCACAATCGGCAAAAAGCTGGAGGAACAAACCGGGGTTAATTTCAAAATTGAATACCTGGTTGGTGATATTAATACCAAAATTGGAACGATGATTGCAAGCAACAAGTACCCGGATGTGATGGTCCCGGACGGGGCTATTGACAAAATCGTGGATGCCGGTGCATTTATTCCTCTCAACGATCTGATTGATCAGTATGGCCCCAACATTAAACGGGTGTATGAGTCGTACTACAACCTGATGAAAGAGGGAGATGGCAACATTTATTTTCTGCCCATGAGCGCAGTGGTTGGAGACTATCTGCCTAATCCGAATGTGGATCAAGGTGCCTTCTGGATACAGCGGCGTGTATTGAAGGAGGCTGGATATCCAAAGATCACCACACTGGATGAATACATGGATCTGATTAAACAATACGCTGACAAACACAAAGATGAAGGATTGACTGGATTCCTGTCATTGACGTATGATGATAAATTTTTTACGATCACTAACCCGGCCATGCATCTTGCAGGTTATCCGAATGATGGAGCCATTATGGTGGATATGCAGACAAAGGAAGCGCAGGACTATGGGCTTACCGAAGAGACCAAACGCTGGATGCAGAAACTGAATGAAATGAATTCATTAGGGCTGTTTGATAAGTCCTCCTTTGTCGATAACTATGACCAGTATCTTGCGAAAGTGACCAGTGGGAAAGTGCTTGGATTCTTTGATTATGCCTGGCAGGTAGGGCAGGAAATGAACAATCTGAAGGAAGCCGGTAATGACGATTTGCGTTATATGGCACTGCCGATTGTGTACGACGCAAACATCAAGGATCAGTATACTGATCCGCCGAGCTTTGTTAATAACCGGGGGATTGGCATTACCGTAAGCGCAGAAGATCCGGTCCGTATCATCCAATTCTTCGATAACCTACTAACGGATGAGAATCAGATTCTGTCCAACTGGGGGATCGAAGGAGAAACCTACGAAGTGGATGACAAGGGGTGGTTTACGCGCTCTGAGGAAATGATCCGGAAAACAGATTCAGATGAGTTCCGTCAATCGTTCGGATTCAAATATTTTGAGTACAGCTGGCCGCGTTACGGTAATGGATCGACTCTGCCTGACGGTAATTCTGTCGGTGTAGAACGACAACCCGAAGTTGCCCAATTCTCCTATACGGATGGAGATAAGCTCATTCTGGAGAAGTATGGCGTGGAGACGTTCACTCAACTGTTCGCTGCGCCGGATGAACGTCCATGGTACCCGGCTTGGAGCATTGCTTTTGATCAAGGTTCCCCAGCCCATATCTATGGACAGAAACGTACAGATTTGCAAAAGAAATATGTACCCAAACTAGTCCTCACCAGTCCGTCTGACTTTAACAAAGTCTGGGATGAATATGTGAAGGAATTCAACAAGCTTGATGTGAAGGGCTATGAACAGACGATGACCGAAGAAGTTCGCAAGAAGGCAAAATTGGCCAAAGTTGAATAAGGTGGCGAGGAAAGGATGGCACGGAGGGATAAACGCCTGCAAGGCGCGTGGTGAATGGGAATTCGACAATACTAAACATTCGTTTTATCTGGAAAAAAGTGTTGATTTTCACGTCTGGGACGTTTAGACTATATACATCAATATTAACGGGTTAGAGATGTATGACTTTGGCTTTATAACAAGTCGGTGGTCTCCAGACAAATGATGTGGAGGGAGTGCCTGTCATCCAGACAGCGCACTCGCTTTTTTTTACATTTTGCATACATACAAGGCATTTCCCGGTTGAAAGGACAAAGTGAGTGGAGCACCTACATGGAACGTACAACTTAGAACTGGTTATTTTATCTTACATTATTGCAGCGTTGGCTTCTTATGCAGCGCTTGACCTTGCGGGTCGAGTAAGTCTGGCTAAGGGCATGTCCCGAAATGTCTGGCTTACCTGCGGCGCAGTCTCTATGGGTTTGGGAATTTGGTCCATGCATTTTGTGGGCATGCTGGCTTTTGTTCTTCCCATGCATGTGTCGTATTCCACAGGTGAGGTCTTTCTATCCGTTCTGCTTGCAATCATTGCATCTGGTGTTGCGTTAAATATTGCAGGTCAGCAGTCAGGTAAAATAAGCAAACTCCTGATCGCAGGGGTGCTCATGACCGCAGGCATTAGCAGCATGCATTACATCGGAATGGCTGCCATGTCGGTTACCATCACATATGAACCAGGCATAGTGTTGTTATCCATCCTGATCGCAGCTTTAGCTTCATTTGCTGCCTTGTGGCTCATGTTTTTCTTCCGGCAGCATCAGTCACGTTATACATGGGTGTACAAGATGGGCAGCGGACTCATTATGGGGCTGGGCATCTCGGGAATGCATTATACAGGGATGTCAGCTGCACAATTTCATCATGCACATGATGCAATGGCTGGTTCGGGGATGCAGATTGAACCTTCACTTCTCGCATATCTGATCGCTGCGGGTACTTTTATTGCATTGGGGTTAACCTTGTTCGGCATCTTCATTAATCAGCGTCTAACTCAGAAGGATCGCCGGATTCATGAAAATGAACAGTGGTATCAAGCCTTGTACGAAAACCATTCAGATGCCATTATTTCGGTGGATAAGCAAGGGGCTATCAAGGGGATTAATGCTGCAGTCACACGAATTACTGGGTACCAAGAAAGAGAGATTATTCATCATTCTATTGATGAGATTTCAAAGCATGTTGATATTCATTGGGCAAGTGAAATGCAGCATGTGGTGTGGGATGATGATAGCCGTGAACAGCAGCATTTCATGGGCAAAATGAAAAACGTTCAGGGAAATCTTCTTGATCTAAGTATCGCTGTAGTACCTGTACTGATTGATGGTAAACATCAGGGAAGCCATATCCTGATTAAAGACGTCACCGAGGAGAAACAGGCTCAGGAAAGCATCCGCCATCAGGCTCTGCACGATCCGCTGACCGGGCTCCCTAATCGACGCAAGCTGGATGATGTGCTGGAGAGCACGATCGCGACTTCGGGGGCAGCAGGAAGTTCATTTGCGGTTATGGTGATGGATATTGACCGTTTCAAAATGATTAATGACTCTCTGGGACATTCCATTGGAGATGTGTTTCTTCGAGAAGTGAGCAGCAGAATTATGAGTGCAATCCAAGATTCAGACCCCAACGCGACGGATAATGTCATGCTTGCTCGTATGGGGGGCGATGAATTCACACTGGTTGTTACCAATGAGCAGGGGAATGAAGAACGGGTGGCCGAACTGGCCGAACGGATTGTTCGAGCGATTCAGCTACCTTATCGATTAAAGGAAAATGACTTTTACGTTACAGCCAGCATCGGGATCGCAATGTATCCGTATCATGGAACAGGAGCGGATGCGTTGTTGAAGCATGCAGACTCTGCCATGTATGAAGTCAAGAAAAACGGCAAGAACGGTTTTCAGTTTTACACGGCCCAACTGGATTCGGAGCTGTATGAACGAATTGAACTGGAAGGGTATTTGCGCAAGGCACTGGAACGAGATGAGCTGGTCTTGTATTATCAACCCCAGATACGTACAGAAGACAGCCGTATGATCGGCGTGGAGGCTTTGATTCGCTGGAATCATCCAGACAAAGGCGTTCTGTCTCCGAATGTGTTCATTCCACTAGCTGAGGAGACAGGCCTGATCTATGAGATCGGGAACTGGACATTGCGCGAAGCGTGCAGACAGATGAAACTTTGGCATGCCAGTGGCGGTCCACTCATTCCGGTATCCGTTAACTTGTCTAGTCAGCAGTTTCATCAATCCAACCTAGTGAAGCAGGTCAAAAATGCACTCACGGAGACGGGCCTCGATGCCCGCTATCTTGAATTGGAAATTACAGAGAGCATGATGATGGATGCATCCGTATCCACAGGTATTCTGAATGAACTTACAGCGCTTGGAGTCAAAATCAGCCTGGATGATTTCGGGACAGGATATAGCTCGCTGAGTTATTTGAAGCATTTTCCAATTCATAAGTTAAAGATTGACCGTTCCTTCGTGACGGATATTACGGAGAGCCGGAGTGATCAGGCGATTGTGGCCACGATCATATCGATGGCTCAAAATCTGAAGATGGAAGTGATCGCGGAAGGGATCGAGACGAAAGGACAGCTGGATATTCTGATGCAAAATGATTGCCGCGAAATTCAGGGATATTATTTCAGTCGTCCATTGCCGGCAAGCGAAGTGGAGCATGACTTTTTTGTGCCACTGCGGCTGCATGGAACTCCATCGATTCTCTAAGTTCACTGAAATGCCAAGCGGCAAGTCCCCGCCTTATGCCAGGGACTTGCCGCTTTTTTGTGTTCTTATGATAAAAACTTGCGGTGGTGCTTCTTGCCATCATATGTGAACCAGATCGGTTTATCTTCCACCCGTGTTTCCACATGGACGGTACGCCCCCAAAGCCGGTACAGATAAGGCAGGGTCCGTTCCATATATTTCAGATCCAGCTCGATGCCCTCATATTGATGCTTGAGCACGAGTTCTCCTGTGCGCAGGTAATCGGCATCCTGAACGACGAGATACGGAGAACCACCGTTGATGCGTGAAAATACAAGCTGATCCCGTATGTTTTGCCAGGACTTGTCGGTAATTTTCCAGTCCGGGCCCTTTTTCTCGAATACGTAGAGGTCGAGGTCTTCGGTTAATTGCTTGGTCATGTAGTTGCGGATAAATGAGGTATCGGAATCGAATTCGCGTACCTCAAACATTTTGGCACGACCCTGCCCTGGTTGACGCCCAAAACGTTCTCTTTCTTCGCGGGACGGGTTATCCCAGCGACGTTCAATATCTTCGAATATTTTCAGCCCTAAATAGTAGGGATTCAAACTTTGCTTGGATGGCTGCACGACGGAAGAGTTCAGTTTGGCAAATTCAATCGTATCCTCACTGTTCAGGTCCAGCTCCCGTATAATACGTTGATGCCAGTAGGAGGCCCAGCCTTCATTCATAATTTTCGTTTCCATCTGCGGCCAGAAATAGAGCATTTCCTCACGCATCATACTCATAATATCCCGCTGCCAATCGGTCAACACTTCGGAAAATTCCTGGATAAACCACATGACATCCTTTTCCGGTTCTGGTGGGAAGTGATGCACTTGTATTCCCTCCGCAGGTGTTTCCTCGGGCTGGGTATCATCAAGGGACCACAAGTCATCATAGCGACCTTCCGGCTTTGGCGTTTTCTCCCCACGCTGCTCCCGCATTTTCATCTCCATATAACGTTGTTTGTCCAAATGGCGGGGTTTGATCAACTGTGGATCAACATGTTCCTGAATCGCAATAACGGCATCGATGAACGCTTCAACAGCCTCTGTACCATATTCCATCTCATAGTTGCTGATCCGATCAGCCGTCGCGGCCATGCTCTCCACCATATTACGATTCGACTTGGAGAAGCGAGCATTGTTTTTGAAAAAATCGCAGTGAGCCAGCACGTGTGCGACAATCAGCTTGTTCTGGATCAGCGAGTTGCCATCCAGCAGGAAGGCGTAACAAGGGTTGGAATTGATTACGAGCTCATAAATTTTACTGAGTCCAAAATCATATTGCATCTTCATTTTATGAAAAGTTTTCCCGAAGCTCCAGTGACTGAACCGGGTCGGCATACCATACGCTCCAAAGGTATAGATGATATCGGCAGGGCATATTTCATAACGCATCGGATAATAATCCAGGCCGAATCCATCGGCAATCTCCATAATCTCGGCAATGGCGTATTCAAGGTCTCGGATTTCATCTGTCATCTTACGCTACCTCCTTCCCTTTTCTGGAAAAAGCTGCGCAAAGCTTTGTACACTTCGCCTTTTTCTTTGATCACATAATACATGAACTGGTCGATCTTGATATGACGATAGGCGGACATTAGTGTACTGCTGCGGTTGTACTGGTTCACCTCGCCATATCCAAACATGTTGCTGCGCTTCATCAATTCACCAATCAGTTTGACACACCGCTCATTATCTGAGGTCAGGTTATCCCCGTCCGAGAAATGGAAAGGGTAGATATTGTAGCTGGAAGGTGGATAGCGGCTATCAATAATTTCCAGTGCCTTCATATATACAGAGGAGCAGATGGTGCCTCCACTTTCGCCGCGGGTGAAAAATTCCTCCTCGGTCACTTCCTTGGCTTCGGTATGATGGGCAAGGAAAACAATCTCGACCTTCTCATACTGACGGCGGAGGAAACGGGTCATCCAGAAGAAAAAGCTGCGTGCGCAATATTTCTCAAAGGAGCCCATAGACCCGGAAGTGTCCATCATAGCGATAATGACCGCATTGGACTGTGGAATGATTTTGTCTTCCCATGTCTTGTAACGCAGATCATCCGGACTGATATGGTGAATACCCGGATTGCCGGTAGTGGCGTTGCGGCGCAAGTTCTCCAATATGGTGCGTTTCTTGTCAATATTGGACTGCATGCCTTTTTTGCGAATATCGTTGAATACCACTGTATGTGTCTCAATCTGATCCTTGTCTTTTTGCTTCAGATCCGGAAGCTCCAGTTCCGCAAAAAGCATATCTTCCAATTCCTCGATGCTCACCTCGGCTTCAACAATGTCATGCCCGGGCTGATCTCCGGCCTTTTCACCTTTGCCTGGTTTCTTCGAAGCGGGATCACGACCAATGACATCCCCGACCTGACTGTCACCGTCTCCCTGCCCCACATGTTTTTGCTTTTGGTAGTTATACACAAAACGGTACTCATCCAGACTGCGGATTGGTACCTTGATGATTTGTTGTCCATCGGACATAATGATGTTTTCTTCAGTAATCAAATCAGGCAGATTCTGCTTGATGACATCTTTAACCTTTTGCTGATGGCGTTGCTGGTCCTGGTACCCTTTGCGGTGAAGCGACCAATCTTCCCGGGATACGACGAACGAGTAAGGCTGGTGTGAATTTGACATGTAGGCACCCCCCATTGATTACGCGGCACAGTTTGGCCTGTCGGTAATTAAGTATATTCACGGGCGGGGACGATATGTGATGCGTGAGTAGATAAAATGATACAATTACGCAAGTTTGCCTTCCTGGATCAACTAAAATTGTACCGATCGTCCGGAACTTTTTTACAGAAACGATGAACAAGTGTGACGAACTTCCTTTACAATAGGGACAAGGTGTTTACTTGGCATCCCTCAGAGGGATGTGTGCAAAGGAAGGATCCCATTTGAATAAACGGGCAGTTAAGGCATGGATTATGTATGATTGGGCCAACTCGGCCTATGCGACGACGGTACTTGCAGCCGTTCTTCCCGTCTTCTACGCTTCCGTGGCTGCAGCTACACTGGATACAGATACTGCAGCATCATATCTGGCATACACCCATTCCATCGGCATGTTATGTGTAGCGCTGTTAACCCCTTTGCTGGGGACATTAGCGGATTTATCGGGGCGCAAAGGTGATTTTCTGCGAGTATTCTCCATCATTGGTATCGTTGCAACGCTCGGATTCAGCTTCATTGGGGAGGGAGACTGGCTGCTCGCTTCTGCACTGCTGGTCATTTCGACAATCGGTTTTGCGGGTGGTAACACGTTCTATGATGCGATGCTGCCTGATCTGGTATCAGCGGACCGAAGAGATATGGTCTCCTCTAAAGGCTATGCTTATGGTTATATTGGTGGAGGATTGTTGCTTGCGATCAATATGCTCATGATTCAGCAGCCTGGGTGGTTTGGGATGGCGAGCACACTTGCGGGAACAAGACTTGCTTTTATCTCCGTAGAGTTGTGGTGGTTGGTATTTTCCATTCCGTTATTCCGCCATGCACCACGTCGTCCTGCAGCACCGGACATGCCCAAGTCATGGAAAGCATATGCCGGTGTGGGCGTGCGCAGACTTGGCCAAACTTTTCGCCAGATCCGGCGTTTTCCGCAGCTGATGCGCATGCTGGTTGCTTTCTGGTTTTTCAATGATGGCATTAACACGATTATCCTGATGGCAACGATTTATGGAACAAGCATTGGGATCGGGACAGCAGATCTGATGCTTGCTTTGTTACTGACCCAGTTTATCGGATTTCCTTGTACATTGTTGCTGGGGGCATGGGCACAGCGTTGGGGCGCGAAGCAGGTGTTGATGGTAAGCTTGTCCATTTACATATGCATCGTTATCTTAGGATATTTCATGACATCTGCCATCCATTTTTATCTGCTCGCTGGGCTGGTTGGCGTAGTGCAGGGCATAAGTCAATCGACAGCGCGTTCTTTGTTTAGCAATTTGATGCCTGCTGGCAGAACTGGAGAGTATTTTGGATTTGTAAATATTACAGGCAAATTTTCTTCCATTTTTGGGCCGTTTGTATTTGGTTGGGTAGGCCAATTAACAGGGTCAACCCGTTGGGGGATTCTGTCTCTAATTTTCTTTTTCGCTGTGGGGATTGCAGTGCTAGTGACTGTGAAAGTGCAGCAGGGGATGTCGGATGCGATTCAGGCGGATCAGGAAGAAGGGCAGGGCTGGATGCATCATCCCATATCGGGGAAAAGCTCAGAGGCAAGATCGACTGGATGAGTAGTTATTAACGTTTTATAGCTAATGTTCATCATTAATAATAGTAGCTCCGTGGGCCTGTTTATTCGTAAACTGCTCTGGAGCTTTTTCATGTTTATGCAACAGTTATAGATGTTGAGGGTCATAGAATAAGTATAAGTGCTTAAACGACAGAGAACAGAATAGAGTGGATAGAAAGATATTATGAAAAGGTGAAAATAAAAGATTGACATGATACATTTTGTATCATAGAGTAAAAGTATGAATACATATCGTATCTAAAAATTGTCGAAAGTACATCATCCATATTACCTATTCCCAAGTAGGATTATTAGCGGATTTTGATATAAAGAGCTATACCAACTGCATGCTTATTTTAATTTTACAGAGGAGAGGCTGCCATTGGTAGATGTTCATGGTAACGGACTTGTCTTACTACTATGTGTACCTCGCAGTGGAAGTTCGCTATCCACCGTGATGCTGCAAAATCACAGCCGTGTATTTGCCACACAGGAGATGTGGTTTCTGATGAATCTTGTAGATTTGCAGAAGGCTGATTCCCGCCCCTATGGTGGAAGTGCAATTATCCGTCAGTTTTACAGCGCTATGGTATCAGACGAAGGTTTTGAGAAGGCGTGCAGAAGCTTTGCTCTTGAAATCTATAACGGATTTCTGGAGGGGAGTGGGGCAGACTTCATCGTAGATAAATCTCCTCGTTACTATTATATGCTGGAATGGCTTGATCGCCTGTTTCCACAGTCCAAGCGCATTCATCTCCAGCGTAACCCCCTTGCCATAGCTGCTTCCTACAAAAAGGTAAACCGCCATACAGGAGAAGGATTCGAACTGATTGGCAGCTTGCAGAGTCCGAACCTTAATATGAAAGCAGTTGATCTCACACTGGGTATGCTCCGTTTGAACGATTATTTTGCGGACAAACACACGAATGCCTATGAAGTTCAGTACGAACAACTTGTCTCCAACCCTCGGGACGAAATGGAAAAGATATGCGGTTTTCTTGGCATCGGATATGAAGAGGGAATTGAGCAATATGGACGCTTTGTGGACAGTACAAAGTCCAATATGTTCTATAGTATGGGTGTCGGTGATCCATTTCTGTCCTCGCATCAGGAAGCTCATCAAGATTCTGTTAACAACTGGAAAAAAATACTCGATCCACAGGAAGTTGAATTCTATTGCCGAGTGATAGGCGCAGATCTGTTCCATCGGATGGGCTACAGTGAACAGCTCGAAGAAGCCGAGCGATGGACGGGTGTACGTTACGAAGCTGGCCCGGATGAGGAAGTCATATCCAAGCTAACGCGTCAATTCTCCGAAGCAACGGGCAGCAGCTGGCAGCAAGGTTACCGGATGCAGCCTGTAGACCTAGTGAGCAATACTCCAGATGAAAACAGGGATAATCAGGCAGCGAATGAACCCGATGCAATTGACCCGACACTGGCCGCATTGGCAACGATCAGGCAGTTGGAAGCCGCATTACGTGCAGCCGATAATCGGCTGGAGCGAGGGTACAGTGAGCGGGAACGATTGAAGGTACAGCTTGCCTCTGCTCACAGTAAGATTCAGCGTATCAAATCCTTGATTCCGTTTGGTAACCAGATAAGCGCCTGGGCTTCACAGCGCAAGATACTCCGGGGAGGAAAGTCATGAGCGCTATAGCAGGAATTGTTCACACCGATGGTCAGCAAGCGTTGTGGGAGGACAGTTGGCGCCTATATGCCAGTCTAGGCCACGTTCCAGCGGATACAACGGGGGTCTGGAAAGGAAATGAAGCTTTTCTGAGCTGCCACGCCCAGTGGATTACGCCGGAGTCGGTCAGCGAGCAATTGCCCTTATATGATGAAGTGAGCGGTCTGACTATCACGTCGGATGCCATTTTGGATAATCGGGAGCAATTGGCAGACCAACTGTCCATATCAAGAGCGGAGTTAGCAGGATTGTCGGATAGTGAACTGATCCTGCGAGCCTATCTGCGGTGGGATGAACATATGGCAGAGAAACTGCTTGGCGATTTCGCCTTCGCAATCTGGGATGATCGCAAGCGCAGACTCTTCGCTGCCAGAGATATTACGGGCATGAGATCCTTTTATTTTCGGCATGATGGTGAGCGGTTTGCCTTCTGTACCTTAATGAATCCGCTGCTGCAATTGGAAGGTGTACATAAAGAACTGGATGAGATCTGGTTGTCCGAATTTCTTGCCATTCCCGACATGCATGACTCAGCAGATATCCATTCTACCGTCTATCGCGGAGTGAGCCAGCTGCCCCCTGCCCATACGCTTAGCTTCAGGGATGGAAGGCTGGAACAGAAACAATATCATCGCTGGGACGAAGTGGAGCCTTTACGGCTCAAGTCCGATGGGGAATATGTAGAAGCATTCCGCGAGGTATTTGGTCAAGCTGTTGGATCGCGTTTGCGAACGCATCGACAGGTGGCTGCTGCTTTAAGCGGAGGGCTGGATTCCGGAGCTGTGGTTGGATTTGCCTCAGGAACACTGCGGAGACAGGGAAAAACGTTAAATGCGTATAGCTATGTTCCGGTGCCTGACTTCACGGATTATACATCGAAAACACTGTTAGCAGATGAACGACCGTTTATCCAGTCTACGGTTAATCATGTGGGTAATATCACAGAGAATTATCTTGATTTTGCGGGAAGAAGCCCACTTAGTGAAGTGGACACCTGGCTTGATATTATGGAAATGCCTTATAAATACTTTGAGAATTCCTTCTGGATTCGTGGTTTTTATGAAAAAGCGAGCCAGCAGGATGCAGGCATTCTACTGACTGGAGCCCGGGGTAACTTCACGGTCTCCTGGGGACCAGCACTAGATTATTACGCCAGTTTGCTAAAAAGCGGACGCTGGTTCCGGTGGCTACGGGAAATGCAGCAGTACAGTGAACGAACCGGGATGAAGTTCTCACGAATTGCCAAAATTACGGGCCGTAAAGCGTATCCGGAATTGTTTAAATCCATGTCAAAGGGAGCTGCCCAAGCCGCATCGGTGCAATTAATCCATCCGGAGTTTGCTAGAAGAACAGGCGTATTGGATCGGCTCAAATCAATTATCGTTCTGCAAGGTGGTGCGCAGGCAGATGCGCTCAAAGTACGGGCAGAGAAATTCAACAACCTGGCCATTGCGAACAAAAATGGTGCTGTCGCGACCAAATGCTCCCTTCGTTATCGGGCGTGGGAGCGTGATCCTACGAGTGACGCCAGAGTGATTCGTTTCTGTCTGTCTGTACCGATTGAACAATATGTTAATCAAGGAACGGACCGTGCTTTGATTCGGAGGGCTACATCGCCTGAGCTGCCTGACAAAGTGAGGTTAAACCAGCGAGTGCGCGGTGTTCAGCCCGCGGATTGGTTGCACCGCATGATTCCCAATTGGGGTGATTTTACTGCCGAATTGCGTGCGTTATGTTCTGACAGCCGGGTCGCTGGCATATTGAACACAGAGCGAATCAAGTCCGCACTTGCGAATTTTCCAAACCCTCGGCCGGAGCTCGCTTCCCACCCCGACTTGCGGTTGATGATGCATAGCCTGATCGTGTATCGATTCATCCGAAAGTTCTGATGTAGCTAGTGGGCGTAGCGATATGAACCGGGTTACAGGTTCATTAATCAGTTGACTCACGAGAGGAGGTGAACACGATGCAAATGGAAAAAAAGGAATGGCAAGCACCAGCACTGGAAGTATTGGAAGTGAACCAAACGATGGCAGGAGTAGGTTACAGACAGATCGACTGGATCACTGTCCACGATGCTGATCTCTACGATCCAACTTCCTAAGTTGTTTAGTTTTAACATGTGCCATCATACTTAGAAGGGCGGAAAGGGCAATATTCCAACTTTTCGCCTCCGCCCTTATATTGAGCATTACGAATATAAGGGCTTTTTTACTTACATGCAGAATTGCGAAGGAGGAGTCATTCATTGTTGCCTGTGCAGTATAAAGCGTATGGCTTGTCTTGGTTGAGCCAATTCCCAATGCCTGAACTCCAAATCGTACAGAACGATACAGATTCTCTAGCTGCCTATACGGACGTAAACATTGAAATAGCTGATTTGGCGGCACAGTGGGAAGCGTGGGATGTGGGGAGTGATAACTTTGTATCCCGGAATGGCAGTCTTTTTTTTCGGATCGAAGATACAGGTCTGTTTCTCATGGAACAAGGACGCCGTATCGTGGTATCCCCTCAAGTGGGAGCAGATGACAAAAAGGTTAGATTATTTGTGCTGGGCACATGTATGGCCGTCATTATGATGCAGCGCGGCATTCTTCCGCTCCACGGAAGTGCGGTGGTCATTGATGGTTGGGCTTATGCATTTGTTGGACACTCGGGTGCAGGCAAATCCACTTTATCAGCTGCACTTGCCTCACGCGGCTTTCCACTCTTAACGGATGATGTCGTGGCACTGACATGGGATGCAGGAGGAAGAGCAATCGTATCACCGGGTTATCCGCAGCAAAAGTTATGGCAGCCCAGTCTGGACGGATTCGGCATGAAGGAACAGGATTACGCAACGGTTCATGCGGAGATTACGAAATACGCGATACCGGTTCAGCACTATTTTCATGATAGACCTGTTCCGCTTGCGGCTGTGTTTGAACTTGATCCGAAACCGGAAGAGATGCTGAAACCCGTACAGCTGAAGGAAGTTGCCGGATTGGAACGCCTTCACATGCTGTGCTCTCATACATTTCGTAGTGGACTTGTTTCCAGGCAGGGTCTGGCACAATGGCTGTTCGAGACGGTTTCACGGCTGTCCGCCGGTATTGAAGTTTTCAGAATCACGAGGTCAGGCTCTGATTTTACGGCATTTGAGATGGCTGACCGAATTACAGAATATGCGCGCAAAGGAGTGTATACGGGACAATGACAGCAACGAAGCCAATGAATGGGGAAGACCGTGTGTTGCGTAAGGAAGGCAATCTTGTCAGTGACATGGGCGGGGAAAAAGTCATGATGAGCATCCATAACGGAAAGTACTATAATCTGGGCAGCACGGGTGGACGAATCTGGGATCTGATCAGTGAAGAACGAACATTGACCGAATTGGTTGAAGTGTTAGCCTCAGAATATGAGATTGAACTAGACCTATGCCGTGAGCAGGTTATTCAATTTCTTGAGCATCTGACGCATGAAGGATTAATTGACGTTACCCGCGGAGAGTAGAGCCATGTTGCGAAAAATAAAAGCATATCGTTCATTGCCTCGTGAAATTCGTGGATTGGTATGGGAAGCCTATGTCCACCTTGGATGGGCACGAATACTAAAGGCGATGCCTTTTGCCAAGATTGCTCCTGGTCTCGGTACACCGATGTACGAAACACCAATGACGGGACTCATTCGAAGTGATGTGACGACAATACGAAATATTTCTAAAGCTATACTCATTGCCAGCAGGTATACATTATGGGAGAGTCGTTGCCTTGTCATGGCAATTGCAGCGATGAAGATGCTGGAACGCCGCAAAGTGGAGAGTACTCTATATATGGGTACTGCACGGAATAAACAAGGCCAAATGATGGCTCATGCATGGCTGCGCAGTGGGAAACTGATTGTGACCGGAGCAGATACAATGGACCAATATACGGTTGTCGGGGTGTTTGGCAAGCGGTGTCCTGAGAAGGGAGCTGGGGAGATTGTTTACGATTCATGAGTGGGAACAATATACAGCGGATTTTCCGCAGGAGCTTAAGCTGATTTTGAGCATGATTAAAGGCGATCTAACAGCAATAACCCCTGAGGATGCCCAAATACGGATGAAGGACATGGACTGGCAGCTCTTTTTGCAGCTTGCCCATCATCATCGACTGTACTCTGTACTCTATCTGAACATAAAAGAGTTGGATTCAGCGCTTATTCCCGCTTTTGTAGTGGAAAACCTGAAGCAGCAATATACAGTCAATACGTTCCGCATGTTACATCTGACAGCCGAAATGGAGCAGGTGTGTGGTGCTTTTCGTGAACGAGGCATTCGGAATATTACGCTCAAAGGGCCCGCGCTGGCACATGATTTATACGGAGATATTTCATTGCGGACCTCTAAAGATCTGGACATTCTCATTCCCTTTGATGATGTGGAGTCTGCGGAAGAGATCCTTGAATCGCTTGGTTATGAATCAAAGGAAGGCAAGAGAACACCAACTGTTGCCAGCTGGAAATGGCGGGAACATCATATCTGTTACAAACACCCTGTAAAAAGAACCCAAGTCGAAATCCATTGGCGGCTTAACCCGGATTCCGGAAGAGAAACCGATTTTGAATTACTGTGGAAACGCAGTCGATTCAGCACCTATACCCATACGCCTGTCCGTATGCTGGAAAGGGAGGATCTGTGGGCATATTTGGTGACGCACGGCGCAAGACACGGGTGGTTCAGAATGCGCTGGTTACTGGATATCGACCAGATGATTCGCAATATGCCACTGGATGTCAAAAAAGTGGAGCGACGCCTGAAAGCAGAAGGCAGATTATCTATCGGTTCACAAGCTCTTCATCTGGCTTCGGTATTAATGGACACCCCTTTGGATGCCAATTATCTTGCTTTGTTGTCTGCTCACGAACGTGCGGGAGAGAAATTAGCCAGACGCGGCGTAGTGTTCATGAATGAGATGATTGAGAGCCCGGCAGATGTAAAGAGTTATCGTTCCTATCTGTTCGCACTGCGAAGCACAAGGCAGAAGCTGTTTTTCTTTATCGAACGTTTGTATCCGAGTACCTGGGATGTAGACCAACTACCACTTCCGCGTTCACTGCATTTTTTGTATTTTCCGTTACGTCCGTTTCTCTGGTTCTGGCGGCGAATCAAAAGGAACACGATGACGGAGAGGGGATAACGTATGATTTCGGAATTACAATTCTTTATGCGGAAACTGCATCGTGTAACGGGCCCAGTGTTATATTGGAACCTGCTGGGCATGATCTGCATCAGTCTGATGGAAGGAATAGGCATTTATATGCTCGTTCCGATGTTAAGTCTTATTGGTATTTTTGAAATGGGTTCAACAGGTCTGCACTTACCCTGGATATCTGAATTTTTAAATCGTTTTCCGGAAAATGGCCGGTTGCTGCTTGTATTGTTGACCTTTGTTCTCATTGTCTCTGGACAGGCGTGGCTACAACGTCTTCAGACGATTCGCAACACTCGAATTCAGCAGCAATTTGTTCGAACGCTGCGCATGGAAACCTATCGTGCCATCATTATGGCGCAGTGGTCTTTTTTTCTCCAAAAACGAAAATCCGATTTTAATCATATATTAACGACCGAACTCGCCCGTGTCAGTCAGGGAACGAATATTATGCTGCAAATGGCTGCTTCCTTGATCTTCACCGGCATTCAAATCGGCCTGGCCTTCTGGTTGTCTGCCAAGTTAACTACCCTTGTCTTGGTCTGCGGATTGGTGCTGTTTATTGTATTGAGAAAATTCGTGAAACGAGCAAAACAGATTGGGGATCAGACGTCGGAATATTCCCAGAGCTATTATAACGGCATTACAGAGCACTTTAACGGAATCAAGGACATTAAAAGCAATATGCTTGAAAAATCACATATTAGCTGGTTTGAACGTATGTGTGGGCGGATTGAACGTAATGTGATTCAGTTCAGCCAGTTGAACAGTGGCACACAATTGATTCATCGAATATCGGCGGCTGTCATTATTGCTGCTTTTATCTATTTATCCCTGCATGTGCTCGCTGTGCCTCCGGCAAGTTTGTTGCTCATCATTCTGATCTTTTCACGGTTGTGGCCACGATTTACATCCATTCAATCCAATCTGGAGTATATGAGTTCGATGCTGCCCGCGTTTCAGATTGTCAGAGAGTTACAGACAGAGACCGAGAAAAGCCGTGAGATTAGCGAAAAAACGGGTAATGCTAGTGAACCATATGATGAGGAGTCAACGATTCCCGGTCCTCGTTCGGTTAGAATGAAGGCCCAGGCCAAGCTGAATGAGCAGCAGAAAGATGGCAATATGCTACCTATTGAACCCCTGGTACTTAAGGAGTCCATCGAGTGTCAGCAAGTGAATTATCGCTACGAAGGCAGCGATACCTACTCGTTATTCGAAGCGTATGCATCCATCCCTGCGAGAGGTATGACAGCCATTGTAGGCAAGTCTGGAGCCGGGAAGAGCACGATGATTGATTTGATTATGGGACTCATACGTCCGGAGAGTGGTCAGATTTTGGTGGATGGGGTGCCGTTAACCGAGAATCGATTGTTAGCCTGGAGAAGTTCAATCGGTTATGTCTCTCAGGACCCTTTTCTGTTCCATACGAGTATTCGTGAAAATTTGCGTCTGGTAGATCCAAATGCCAGTGAGGAACAGATGTGGCAAGCACTACAGTTTTCTTCGTCTGCAGCGTTTGTCAGCAAACTTCCCCAAGGACTGGATACCATTATCGGTGATCGGGGCATCCGCCTGTCCGGCGGTGAACGTCAGCGTTTGGTGCTTGCCCGCGCCATGCTTCGGAACCCTTCTGTACTGGTATTGGATGAGGCGACGAGTGCGCTGGATAGTGAGAATGAACAGCACATTCATGAGGCTCTCGAGCGCCTGAAAGGGCATGTGACGGTTATTGTTATCGCCCACCGACTATCCACTATTCGAACAGCAGATCGAGTGATTGTATTGGATGAGGGCCGGGTTATCCAACAAGGGGGTTATCAGCAATTGTCTACTGATCCGGTAGGCACGTTCAGCAAACTGTTAAACATGCAGGCAGGTGTCGTGGGGCAATGAGTCTCTCGGTAAATCCGGAAATGAATAAAGCAAAAAGGCGCGCCATTAGAGGCAGCGCCTTTGATCTATGTGTAGTAGGGAAGTAATTCAATCTGATTGCCATTTGCATTTAGTGAACGATGGCATTACTAACAGGTTGCGGCAGCTGAAAAGCACCAACACGTTCCAGATGCTGCACAATTTCATGCACGGCCTCTTCGATGGACAGCTCTTCGGTATCAATAATCAGTGTAGGATCTTCTGGAATATCATAAGGGGCAGAAATCCCTGTGAAATGTGGAATAGCGCCGCTGCGGGCCTTTTTGTAAAGCCCCTTCGGATCACGGCGTTCGCACTCTTCGATCGAACAACGAACATAAATTTCAATGAAATCATCCGCTTCAAAGAGCTGTTTAACCATATTCCGGTCTTGTGCATCTGGCGAGATAAAGGCGGAAAGAACAAATAACCCGGCATCTACCATTAGCTTGGATACTTCACCAATCCGGCGGAGATTTTCTTGCCGATCCTCGGCCGTGAACCCAAGATCCCGATTCAGTCCATGACGTACGTTATCCCCATCAAGTACGTAACAATGAACCCCTTTTTCGTACAGATACTGCTCGAGGGCAAATGCAAGCGAGGATTTTCCTGCACCGGATAAGCCGGTGAACCATAAGGCACGACTGCGATGACCGTTATGTTTTTCCCTGTCCTGCCTGTTTAAGCTGGATTGCTGCCAAGTAATATTACGCTCTTCCTTTGACATGAATATCCGCCTCTTCCTACTTATGACATGTATAATATTTTAACATATTTACAAGATTATAGCACCTTCTGAATTTGGCGGAATTTAGCGTGAATCAACGACAATTCGGGTATAGATGTAGTACATACATAGCAGGAGGAAGACCAACATGAACAATAACATACAGGTATATTTTCAGTGCGCGGATTGCGATCAGGATATTCGGGCAATCTTTGCTCAAGAGCAGGTGAGTGCGGTTCGCTGTTCAGAGTGTGGTAGAGCATACACATTAATGAAGCCTACCATTGGTGACGAGATTTTACTTGATTGGGAGCAGGAGGCTCTATATCATAAATTGCGCGCAGATCGCTCTGAGCATGATAATCATAATATGTCTGCCCTGATTATTAAAGTAATTGAGCTGCTAACCTGGCGGGATAGTGGTGATGGTCAGACACGTGCAATAGAGATGGTTAGAGAATGGTTGGCTTCCAGTGGAAAACCTCAGACCTTACTTGAATTGTTTCATCATCCCGAGCGAGACAATAAACGGTTTTGAACGGAGAAATGAGAACCGGGGCTCCATGGTGTGTAAGTATGTGATGCGATCTGTAATCGAAATTTACATACATTAGCTGTTCCTGTGGCATATTACCTGAAGGTGTTCGTGATAGGAAACGACAAACCGAATTTTTCAGGAACAGGAGCGGATAGCAATGAAGCGAATGGTTCTTTACATGCTGCTGGCTGTATTGACGTTCGGTACATTACCGGCACATACTGAAGCATCGCCAATAAATGGAGCTTATCATTTTGGCTTCAAAAAGAGCCAAAACGGCCAGTTGCCTTCCATTGATCAGGAAGGATTTAAGGAGATATTGCAGCATAATGATGCCATTTTCCTGGGGGATACAAAACAGAAAGAGCTGTATCTTACGTTTGATAACGGTTATGAAAATGGGTTTACGCCAGCTATATTGGATGTTCTGCGCGACAAAAAGGTGCCAGCTGCTTTTTTTGTCACCGGACATTATCTGAAAGACCAGCCTGAATTGGTGAAGCGAATGTCGGCTGAAGGCCATATTGTGGGTAACCACTCCTGGAGCCATCCCGATATGACCCGAGTTTCCAATGAAAAAATAAGAACAGAGCTTGATCAGGTACGTTCTGAGATCAATCGGTTAACTGGACAGCAAGCGACCTTCTTGCGGCCACCACGTGGCATTTTTAACAACCGGACGCTTGCAGAGAGCCACGCCCAAGGTTACGTTAATGTGTTTTGGTCCGTTGCCTATAAAGATTGGGATACCAAAGTGCAACGTGGGACAGAGTATGCACGTCAGCAAGTCTTGAAACAGCTTCATCCGGGAGCAGTCATTCTGCTTCACTCTGTGTCGAAGGATAACACAGAGGCGCTAGCCTCCATCATTGATGAGGCACGTAAGCAAGGATATGCGTTCAAAAGTTTGAATGACCTGAAAACAAAAAGTTATTAATGTTACATGTTTACAATAGAAAAAGGGCATCCTGAGCTACGATAGCTTGGGATGCCCTTTCTGGCTTGGTCTTTAATGGTTTCAGCAGACATGATTCTAATCATTAAGGAAACATGCTGTGTGATGAGAGGCCTTTTATAAAACCGTGTTGTAAATGATACCGATCGTTTTGGGACCACAATGACTACATATAACGCAACCAGCCGTAGTTAATTCCACTCGTGCTCCAGTCTGCTCCTGCAGAGACTTTTGCAAATCAAGCGCGTCTTCCTCGGCCATGGTATGCACGACGATAACGAGATCGCGATCGATCTGTTCCTTATGGTTAAGTGTGTTTTGCAGCATTTGTTCCAGCGCCTTTTCCCGTTTGCCACGGACTTTGTAGGCAGGAGACATCTTGCCATCGGCTACCCGAATGACGGGGCGAATTTTCAGCAGACTGCCAATCAGGTTTTGCATGCCCGAGCAGCGTCCACCTTTATACAGATACTCCAACGTATCGATGACAAACTCAGTTCGCACATTTGGCTTGATGGCTTCAACGAGATGTGTAATCTCCGTCAGGCTTTGCCCTTTTTCTGCTGCATGAACTGCCTTCATCACCAGCAGGGCAATTCCGGAAGAAAGATTCAGAGAATCCACGACAGAGATGCGACCTTCCGGGAACTCGGAACTGGCCAATCTTGCATTTTGGTAAGTTGACGAAAGTTCAGAGGACAAGCTGATATATAAGATATCATACCCTTGTTCTATGTAAGGTTGAAATGCCGTCATGAAATCAGCAGGTGAAGGTGCTGCTGTTTTGGGCAGACGCCCATCCCTGCTTACACGTTCATAGAGCTGCTCCGGCTTAATTTCAGCACCGTCCTTCAGTGATTCCTCACCGAACACGACATATAAAGGGATGATACCGATATCGTGCTGCTGGATCCATGCTGGGGCCAGATCACTTGTGCTGTCCGTGAAAATTTTGATTCGTGACATGTCAATCTCCTTTGGATACGAAAATTTGGCAATAGAATGGATCAAATGGATCATGTTGAGATGAATCAGTGTTATTTCATTATCATTTTTGAAGAATGAATGTAAAGCGGATATACGCTTCTACATCATATAGATACCTGCAATAATAAGCCCTGCAAACGCCAGGATCATGGCTCCACTGAGAATGGTTCCAATAATAGCAAAGACTTTTTTTCGATTTTTGAGAATAAGCCCAATCACGCCGAGAATGATTCCGGCCAGATTAAGAATCAGACAAACTAGAACAGCCAGAGAAGCCAGGGCAACTGCTGGATGTAATGCAATCTCCTCCACTTGGATCGGTGTGGTTACAACGCCAATTGAACTATTTATAGCCATTGTGGCAATAAAAAAAGTCAGCATGTAACCAATGATTGAGACCAATCCAATCACAAAACTTGCAATACCAGGCCCGGAATGTTTCAATCGACCCATGGATGGATCTTCAAGGGCGGAGGGGGAAGGTGTAAACAGGTTGTCATGATTGGGATCTGAATAATTCGTGCCGTAACCGGATTGATAACGATTATTGTTATTCTGGTTATTTTGATTATCCATAAATGGTTTATCCCTCCCTTAATCGTGGTCATGAGTGTAATTAACCTAATCCGGGTATTATGATTCTCATCAAGAGAATGAAGGCATTCCTTTTTACTTTTCCATAAAAATCGATAAAAATCAAGGTTTAACGCCAGTTTTCGTCGATTTTGAGGCAAAAGCGCAACAAAGTATATATAACCAGACATATAAATGCCTTCCGCATCGGAGCTGGCTGGTAAACACTGCAAGGATTCGCTAAAATAATAGTTGAGAGATGAATTAAGGGAGAGAAGTTAAATGCAACGGAAATGGATGATGCTTGGTGCTGTACTGACAATGCTTTCGGTAGCTATTGGTGCGTTTGGTGCACATATGCTCAAGGGAAAAATTGGTGCAGACGCCATAGCCGTGTATGAAACCGGAGTGCAGTACCACATGATACATGCAATCGCACTGCTGATTATTGGTCTTACAGCGGGTCAACTTGGACCGTCCACCAAGCTCAAGTGGGCAGCACGCCTGCTATTTATCGGAATTATCATATTCTCGGGTAGTCTGTATGTACTGAGTATTTCAGGTATTAAAATATTGGGAGCCATCACCCCAATTGGCGGGGTAGCCTTTATTGTCGGATGGTTGTTATTAGCAATAGACGTCTGGCAGCGGGGAAAAGATCGCTCATGATGATTTACAATGGATGGGCATAGTTATGGACAACTTACGATGTACCAGTTCATTGTTACATGAATGAATACCTAAAAAAGCAACTTGCCTGGGAAATGTTATGGAATTCCCCCGTAAGTTGCTTTTTGTTTGAATGCTCATTGAGTTAGAGAAACTCATCAATTTCATTGGTTCGGAACGTATACACTTGTTTTTCATCCACATGGTAGACGCTTACAATGCTGGTATCCCGATCAAAAT
The DNA here is from genome assembly GCF_028771845.1 of Paenibacillus marchantiae. Lineage (NCBI taxonomy): Bacteria > Bacillati > Bacillota > Bacilli > Caryophanales > Paenibacillaceae > Paenibacillus > Paenibacillus marchantiae. Next base: position 3,174,195 of record NZ_CP118270.1, read on the forward strand.
TCAAGATTCGGCATGGAATGCTCTGATGCCGGCCGTTCTTGTTGTTCACAACGATCCGAGTAAGACGGTTTTCTTTGATAAGGGTATCAATCCATACATCGAATGAATTTCCGTTGGTAGTGTTGGATGCTTCGGTTGAAGGAGCTTTCTGGGAAGCAGGTGTTTCGATTTCACTTTGTGGTTTAACTGGAACGGTTGAAGCCGTCGCTTGATTTGGTGAAGAGTTCTTCTGTCTTGCATTGGATTGTGATTTTTTTCTTTCTTTATGAAGAAAGGCGAATGAGTCCTTTTTGGACTGCAGAGTCACTTCAATAATTTTGCCAAGCTCTATGCCGGATTGAATCCGGAAGTCTGCAATTTGTTCCTCTTTGTTTATAAACTCCAACAGGGACTGCAGTGCCAATGCATTCGAGCGGCTCTTAATAAGAATATCGACATTGAATAAAAAGCCGATTTCTTCTTCGTTGGATAAGGTTTCTTTCATTGATCCCAGCCCCGTTAAAAGATATGTCAGCAAAAACATGCTTCAATACACTATATCATTAAAAAGGCAATAATCATAGTGCTGGAGACATAGAAAATGAGCAACCACTTAGGCGAAATCAAGTAAAACCATATGCATTTCCAATCCTTTTCCGCAGGTGTCCACACCGCTATCCAGAATGAGGCATACAATTATCGTGACCTGTGGAAGAGGAGGTGTATCGGGAAATTATGGTGACGATGGAGCCGATTGTGGTTGGAGAACATGTTCTGGTCGGGGTAGAAGTGAAGTTGCCCAAAACGACATTACTGACGATTAATACATCCAAAGGATATATCATGTGCGGAGCACTCGATGTGGGATTACTTAATGAGAAGCTTGGGGATCGCAAAATTATTGCAGCTCGGGCGGTTGGCGTGCGCACATTGGAACAGCTGCTGCATGCACCTATGGAGTCGGTGACAACGGAAGCCGAAGCTATGGGCATTACGGTTGGCATGACGGGTGTAGAAGCATTGCTCAAGATGATCTAATCCCTGAATAATCAACAATTAAAGAGAGGGCTCCCCTACTGGGAAGTCCTCTCTTTAATTTACATGTACAAATCCTATATCAAACGATAAAACATGTTTCCACTAATTAAGCTTCATCCTTGGCGAACAAGGCAGCTAGATTCTCTTTGAAAGGAGCGCGAACGACGCCTTTTTCCGTAATAATGGCTGTTACATATTCGTTAGGTGTGACGTCAAACGCTGGGTTGAATACTTTCACACCTTGCGGTGCTGTACGTTTGCCAAATCCTTCGGTTACTTCCTCCGCAGCACGTTCCTCAATCGGAATGAGGTCTCCGGATGGCGTAGACAGGTCAATGGTGGACAGTGGGCTGGCTACATAGAATGGAATGTTGTGCGCTTTGGCAAGGACCGCTACGCTGTATGTTCCGATTTTGTTAGCTACATCCCCATTGGCAGCGACGCGGTCTGTACCCACGATAACTGCCTGAATCCAGCCTTTGGACATGACCATGCCTGCCATGTTGTCGCAGATCAGAGTAACGTCAATGCCCGCTTGCTGAAGCTCGAAGGCCGTAAGGCGTGCACCCTGAAGGACAGGGCGAGTTTCGTCTGCGAATACTTTCAGATTGATGCCACGCTCGTGAGCGAGGTACATCGGTGCAGTCGCCGTTCCGTATTTTGCGGTTGCAAGTCCGCCTGCATTACAGTGTGTGAGCACACCCATACCGTCTGCGAACAAAGGAAGAGCATTTTCACCGATAAGACGGCAGACTTCTTCGTCTTCTTTTTGAATCAAAAGTGCTTCCGCTTCAAGGGCAGCATTGCTATCTTCGATGCTTGCACCGGATTCAGCGAGGTCACTGGCTTTTTGCATCATACGATCCAACGCCCAGAACAAGTTCACAGCCGTTGGACGGGAAGTGGCAAGATGAGCACAGATGGATTTTACATGATCCAACCAGCCTTGTACGGCAAGTCCGTCATATGCCTTGGCACCGAGCACGACGCCAAATGCAGCAGCGATCCCGATCGCGGGAGCACCGCGTACTTTCATCGAGTGGATGGATTCCCATACTTCCTCGGGTGTATACAGTTTCAGCATCAAAATCGTTTCAGGCAGCAGACGCTGGTCAAGCATTTCAAGCTTGTCCTGTTTCCATATAAGGGAGGACAGAGGCTGATGTTCAGGGGTTGTCATGGATGTTCCTCCGTTCCTTGAGTTAAGCTGTATGCATTCTTTGAGTCAGGCTTTAATAGAAGTAACCGCAGTAGCTACTGTATCTAGAAGTTCACCAATGGTGTTCAGATTGCGATTACGCTTGATGAGTGCTTTACCGATCGCCAGCGCTTTGCGCTGAGCACGTTCACGTTGTGTCGCATCTTCAATCGTATCGATATCTGCGACATGCGCGAGTCCAACAATACGACGGACCATTTTTGCGCCAGCAAAGCCAGCAGAGTCTCTGAATAATTGTTGTACATAAAGATCTTCATATCCAGGTGCTTTGGCCATAGGATCAACCAGATCGGAATTCCACAGACCACGGAAGCGGGATTCGAATTCAGTCCATACGTCACGAACCATATCCAGCAAAATCGTTTCACGCTCATGAAGAGCCTTTTGATCCTGAATTCGACCTGGCAGCGACGCGTAGTGGAGAAGCAGATTGGCAAGCACGGCTCCTACATCAAATCCCATTGGGCCGAAATAGGCAAATTCGGGATCAATGACTTTCGTGGATTCAGGTGTGACAAAAATACTGCCTGTATGCAAATCACCATGAAGTAGAGCTTGACCATGGGTGAGAAATTTCTCGCGCAGCAAGGCTACTTCAAGATGAAGTTCTCCATCTGTACGAAGTGCTTCCGCTTCATCTTCAATGGAAGCCTCATAATTATTTTTCTCCGCAATGCGATACGGTTCATCAAAGATCAGATCTTCGGTTATTTTACATTGATCCGGATTGACGAATCTGCCCTGTTTCTCTTTCTTCAATTGCTGGTTCATGCCAAGATCTGACGTGAAAAACAATGTTCTTGCCATGAACTCCCCAATATGTTGTGCAAAAAGAGGATATGTTCCGCCATCGATGAGGCCTTTACGCATAATCACATGATCGCTCAAATCTTCCATCACGGTTAAGGCGAGATCATCATCATAATGGTACACTTCCGGCACCATTCCCGGACATAGACGATACTCTTCCTGTAGGATTTCCCGTTCAATTCTGGCACGTACCAGAGACAATGGCCATGATTCTCCGACCACTTTCGCATAAGGAAGAGCCTGTTTGATAATGATACTTTTATCGGAGTTCTGATCCGTGATATGGAAGACCAAATTCAGATTGCCGTCACCGATCTCACGACATTCCAGATTCGCATCTGCCGCAAACGGACCCGGTAAAGTTTTGGCCAGTTCGATTGCATCCTGGGGTGTAAAAGGGTGATATTGGGACAAGAATGCCACCTCCATATATATGAAGAAACAGGAAAACCCACTTCTTTGCTTGGTATATGTCAGTATATCGGAAATAACTGTGATTTTGTACCCTTTTTTTGAGACAGCCCATACTGGACTTGTTTCGAACTTCCGGTGTACGGGTAAAAACAAATAGGCCGGACGGTTGACAGAAATACCGCCGACAAGGCTCCCCACCACTGGGTGGTGCCGAAATGTTAAATCTCTGTCATTTACGGCAGGATAACCTGCTTTTAGTGAATGTCAGACTAATTTTATAATAAAAGGATGGGATTAAGATGGCTACAAAAAACAAAACAGATCAAGCAAAATCGGTGGAACAAGTACTTAATCGTCAGGTGGCAAACCTGAACGTCCTGTATGTTAAAATCCATAACTATCACTGGTATGTAAAAGGACCTAACTTTTTCACACTGCACGTAAAATTCGAAGAATTCTACAATGAAGTGACTGTACAAATGGATGAAATTGCTGAACGTATTCTTACCCTCAAAGGTAGCCCAGCTGCTACGATGAAAGAATATCTGGAGATTTCCTCTATTCAGGAAGCAGCTGGTGGCGAAGATGCCAACACAATGGTACAGAATCTGATCGAAGATTTTGCTACATTGTCGAACGAGTACCAGGAAGGTATTGAAGTGGCAGACGCTGCGGAAGACCAACCAACATCTGATATGCTGACAGGCTTCAAAGCTGATCTGGAGAAACATATGTGGATGCTGCGCTCTTTCTTGGGCTAATTCCATCCGCATTTATCGAGTTTGTTGGCTTATAAACCATACAGTTACTCCCACCTACTTTCACGTTGTCAGGATGACGCCTAGCGTCTATACTGCTGACAAGACTGACTTCGGGAGGAGAACTTTATGATAGGCACAACGATACCAGCGTTAAAAGAATGGGCCTCCGCAATCAAAGCGCTGGAAACGGGTCGCCAAGTTATGGTGATGCGCAAAGGCGGGATTGTGGAGGAAACCCGACGTTTTGAGTTGAAAAGTCCAGCGTTCTATCTGTATCCGACTTATGAACATCAGCGTAAAGAACTGATAAAGTCCTCTGATCATTTCTATGTTGAGGAATCATTGGCCGAATGGGTGCCTGAAGCTTCGACGATCCATCTCACAGCATATGCTGAAGTGACACAGGATTTGGAGATCAGAGATCAGGAGATGCTGGATCGACTTCTTGACTTTCATATGTGGACTGCGGATTTTGCCGAAGATCGCCTAAAGTGGAAACGCAAAGATCCACTCCACGTATTGATACTCCGAGTGTACCGTTTGAAGGAACCGATGGAGATTCCCGTATTACCTGAATACAACGGATGCCGTTCATGGATTTCCATTCCGAATGGTCCGGTGCCGCGCGAAATGACGCCGGTGGTGGACGTTGCGGATTTTGACGAACAGGTACAGAAGATTAACGAGACGCTCAAAATGTAATGTTATTTATCGGAAGGACTTGTCCATGATATGGATAGGTCCTTTTTCAATTGAGAGGATCAGATTTGATAAAAGATTGAATCCCTGTGATTTTTCTCACTGTCTATTTATGACGTAGAAGTTTTGTCATTTGATTCAATCTGGCTTTTATTATAGAATCAGATAGAATAATGTTTCCTGTAAGGGACAAGAGTTCTTAGGAAATGACTTGATAATCATTGAGAATCAGTTTAGAATTATTCTAAAGTGATTCTTGCTTTGGAGATTGGAGTACAGGAGAAATTCAGGGGAAGCCCTGTTCAGATATTAATAGGTGCTTTTTCGTTTTCGACAGTAAACATCAATTTAATCAATGGAGGGAAACAATACACATGGCTACGAATTTCGTCATTGAAGGTTTGAAAGCGACGATCGAAGGTAAGGAAATCCTGAAAGGCATCAACCTGGAAATGAAAGGTGGAGAAATCCACGCAATCATGGGTCCGAACGGAACAGGTAAATCAACACTGGCTTCTGCACTTATGGGGCACCCTAAATATGAAGTAACAGAAGGTACGATTACACTTGATGGTGAAGATGTACTGGATATGGCTGTAGACGAGCGCGCTCGTGCAGGTCTGTTCCTGGCTATGCAATACCCGAGTGAAATTGCTGGCGTAACGAATTCTGACTTCCTGCGTAGCGCAATCAACGCACGTCGTGGTGAAGGTAACGAGATCTCCCTGATCAAGTTCATTCGCCAAATGGAAGGTAAAATGAAAGAACTCGACATGAACCCTGAGTTTGCTCACCGTTACCTGAATGAAGGTTTCTCTGGTGGTGAGAAAAAACGGAACGAGATTCTGCAAATGATGTTGCTTGATCCAAAAATTGTAGTACTCGATGAAATCGACTCCGGTCTGGATATCGATGCTCTGAAAATCGTAGCAAACGGTGTAAACGCAATGAAGAGCGAAGATCGCGGCTTCCTGATCATCACTCACTACCAACGCCTGTTGAACTACATTACTCCTGACTACGTACACGTAATGATGCAAGGTCGTATCGTGAAGTCTGGCGGACCTGAACTGGCTCACCGTCTGGAAGCTGAAGGATATGACTGGGTTAAGGAAGAGCTGGGAATCACAGACGAAACTGTAGGTCAAGCGTAAAGACAAAACGGAGGAGGATAATCAATGACTACACAAACAATTCTTCCGGTTGAATCTGAAGCGCTTCGCGCCTTGTCGGAAAGCAACAATGAACCCGGCTGGTTGACCGAGCAGCGTCTCGAAGCCCTTAAGCTAGCAAGTGGGCTTGCGCTTCCTAAACTGGAAAAACAAAAAATCGAACGCTGGAATGTCAGCGAGTACGGCACGTATAAAGCTAGTGAAGCGATTGCTTCCCTTGAGGAAGTACCAGCTTCCATTAAAGATCTGGTTAAGGACCAAGCGGAAGGCAGTCTGGTTATCCAGCGTAATTCCAGTACGGTATATTCCAAGTTGTCTGCTGATCTTGCAGCAAAAGGAGTTATCTTCACGGATCTTGCTACAGCGGTTCGCGAACACAGCGATCTGGTAAAACCATATCTGAATACGGCTGTGAAAGCAGATGAGCATTCCCTTGCTGCACTGCATGCAGCACTTTGGAACGGTGGGGTATTCCTCTATGTTCCGAAAAACGTAGAGATTGAAGTTCCGCTGCAAGCGGTACTGCTTACAGATGATGCTACTGCAACATTTGCACCGCATGTGCTTGTAGTTGCTGAGTCCAACAGCTCCGTTACTTATGTGGATAACTATGTATCTGGCGAACTGTCTTCACCTGTATTCCATAACGGTGTTGTGGAAGTATTCGTGAAAGCTGGTGCCAAAGTCCGTTTCGCATCAGTTCACCAACTGAGCACAAGTGTTACTGACGTATCTTTCCGCCGTGCAGTGGTGGAGAACGACGCTTCGATTGAGTGGATCGTTGGTGAGATGAACAACGGTGATACTGCAAGCAACACGATGACGGTTCTTAAAGGGAACGGCTCAAGCTCCGATTCCAAAGTTATCGCAGTAGGTTCCGGTTCCCAAAAACTGAACTACACAACAGAAGCTCGTCACTTTGGCAAAAACACGCCAAGTCAGATGATTACACGTGCAGTTATGCGTGAAGAGGCTTCTGCAATCATTAACGGAATCACGAAGATTGAGAAAGGTGCTACCAAAGCGGACGGACAGCAAACAGAGAAAGTACTGATGCTGAGCCCGAAAGCACGTGGAGACGCCAACCCAATCCTTCTCATTGATGAGGATGATGTAACAGCTGGTCACGCGGCTTCTGTAGGTCAAGTCAATGTGGAGCAAATTCATTACTTGATGTCGCGCGGGATTAACCGTACGGATGCGGAACGCCTGATCATTTACGGCTTCCTGGCTCCGGTGGTGGCGGATATTCCTTTGGAAGCACTGCGTACCCAATTGCAGTCTCTCATCGAACGGAAACTGGGACAATGAACCCGGCTATCCGCGAGCAGTTCCCGATCCTCCACCAGGAAATCAACGGACACCCGCTCGTATACCTAGATAACGCAGCGACTTCCCAGAAGCCGCTGGCTGTAATCGAAGCGATTAAACATTATTATGAATTTGAGAACTCCAATGTGCATCGTGGTGTTCATACGCTTGGAAGCCGTGCAACGGATGCTTATGAAGGCGCACGTGAGAAGGTTGCCAAGTTTATCAACGCACGGCGCACACAGGAGATTATTTTCACCCGTGGGACAACGACCGCTCTGAATTTGGTGGCTTCGTCCTACGGACGCTCAGTCTGCAAAGAAGGCGATGAGATTGTTATTACGCAGATGGAACACCATAGCAATCTGATTCCATGGCAGCAAGTAGCCAAGGAAACGGGAGCGACATTGAAATACATTCCGCTACAGCCGGATGGCAACATTGATTTGGCTGATGTGGAGAAGACGATTACGAACAATACCAAAATTGTAGCAATCGCGTATGTATCCAATGTTATGGGTGTTGTTCATCCGGTAAAACAAATTGCTGAAATTGCACACCGCAATGGTGCTGTCATCGTTGTGGATGGCGCACAGAGCACACCGCACATGAAGGTGGATGTGCAGGATCTGGACTGTGATTTCTACGCATTATCCGGCCATAAAATGTGCGGACCAACCGGGATCGGTGCACTTTACGGCAAAAAGGCGCTGCTGGAGTCCATGGAGCCGGTTGAGTTCGGCGGTGAAATGATTGATGATGTGGGTCTCTATGAATCCAATTGGAAAGAGCTTCCTTGGAAATTCGAAGGTGGAACACCGATTATCGCAGGTGCGGTTGGATTGGGCGCTGCTATCGATTTCCTGGAGCAGATTGGCATGGATGAGATTGCTCATCATGAAAGTGTGCTGGCAGCTTATGCAACGGAACGTATGGCCGAGATTGACGGACTGACCATTTATGGGCCAGCTAAGCGTCATGTCGGAGTGGTTACATTTAACCTCGGTGATGTACATCCGCATGATGTGGCAACTGTGCTTGATGCGAGTGGCGTAGCCATTCGTGCTGGACACCACTGTTGCCAACCGCTGATGCGCTGGCTTGAAGTCAGTTCAACAGCTCGTGCCAGTTTCTATCTATACAATAACGAACAAGATGTGGACCGGCTTGTCAGCGCCTTAATCCAGACAAAGGAGTATTTTGGCGATGCAACTTGATGATCTGTACCGGCGTGTCATAATGGACCACTACAAAAACCCGCGGAACCGCGGAACGTTTGATAATGAAGCTGTCACGGTGAATTTGAACAATCCAACGTGTGGCGACCGGATTTCACTGCAACTTTTGCTGAAAGACGGAATCGTTCAGGAAGCCAAGTATACGGGGGAAGGTTGTTCCATCAGCATGTCCTCGGCATCGATGATGACCGAGGCAGTCAAAGGCAAAACGATGGATCAGGCACTCGACATGGCTAACCGTTTCTCCTCACTGATGAAAGGGGAAGAAGTCGATTTCGACGATTATGAAGATCTCGAAGCCCTATCCGGTGTGAACAAGTTCCCTGCACGCATCAAATGTGCCACATTGGCCTGGAATGCTTTACGCAAAGGAATTGACGAAGAGGACAATGTACAATAACGATAGGGAGGTAGAGCAAGATGGCTAAAAAAGCACCAGAAATGGAAGAGTATAAATATGGTTTTCGTGATGAACACAAATCCATCTTTCAAACCGGTAAAGGTCTGACTGCAGAAGTCGTTACGGAGATTTCCAAAATCAAGAACGAACCGGAATGGATGTTGGAATTCCGTTTGAAATCCCTGAAACAATTTGAAAAAATGCCGATGCCTAAATGGGGCGGAGATCTTGACGGATTGGATTTCAACGAAATTCAGTATTATGTCCGTGCTTCTGACAAGCAAGGAAAAACATGGGAAGAGGTTCCTTCCGAAATCAAGGAAACTTTTGATAAACTGGGTATCCCTGAAGCGGAGCAAAAGTTCCTCGCAGGTGTATCGGCTCAGTATGAGTCCGAGGTTGTATACCACAACATGCAAAAAGAATTGGAAGACCAGGGCGTAATCTTCATGGATACGGATACTGCACTTAGAGAGCATCCGGAAATCCTGCGTGAATATTTCGCAACCGTTATTCCACCAGCAGATAACAAATTCGCTGCATTGAACAGTGCCGTCTGGTCCGGAGGAAGCTTCATCTACGTGCCTAAAGGCGTAAAATGTGAAGTGCCTCTGCAAGCCTATTTCCGGATTAACTCCGAAAATATGGGACAATTCGAGCGTACACTCATCATTGCGGACGAAGACAGCTTCGTTCACTATGTAGAGGGCTGTACAGCTCCAATCTACAGCACGAACTCACTGCACAGTGCGGTTGTTGAGATCATCTGTAAGAAGAATGCTCGTGTTCGTTATACAACGATTCAAAACTGGGCACCAAACATCTACAACCTGGTTACGAAACGTGCGGTTGCTGAAGAAAATGCAACGATGGAATGGGTCGATGGCAACATCGGTTCCAAACTGACGATGAAATATCCAGCAGTTGTACTGAAAGGCCGCGGAGCTAAAGGTTCGGTTCTGTCCATCGCTGTAGCTGGTAAAAATCAGCATCAGGATGCAGGCGCGAAAATGATTCACTTGGCTCCAGATACAACATCAACGATTGTATCCAAGTCGATCAGTAAACATGGTGGTAAAGTAACCTACCGTGGTCTGGCTTCCTTTGGTCGCCAAGCGGAGGGCGCAAAATCCAATATCAAATGTGATACGCTCATTCTGGATAATGAGTCCACATCCGATACGATTCCTTACAATGAAATCATGAATGATAACATCATGCTTGAGCATGAAGCTACGGTATCCAAAGTGTCCGAGGATCAACTCTTCTACCTGATGAGCCGTGGTTTGACCGATGCAGAAGCAACACAGATGATCATCATGGGCTTTATTGAACCGTTCACGAAGGAACTGCCGATGGAATATGCGGTAGAGATGAACAGATTGATCAAGTTTGAAATGGAAGGGTCAATTGGTTAATCCAACTGCCCTAACCCGTTTCGAAACGTCGATTCTGATTGTGGCAAAGTTGTGCTGAATCAGTTTCACGTGAACTAAATAGCATTTCAAGAAAGATCGAGGGAGTTTATCCCTCGATCTTTTTTTATTGCAGTAGAAACGAACTGGGATGCTCTATCCTGGGTTTATTTGTAATAAAATAAGATCAATAGCACAAGCCATTTACTAGATTTAAGCATCTAATGATAGAAAAGGATGTGAATACATGAGCATAAATCCGTTTAAGGGATATCGGATTACGAGTTCATTTGGCTATCGAATTCATCCTATTTCTGGCGGTCAGACATTTCATCGTGGAATCGATCTCGTCACAGAGCCATGGAATGGGCCCATACATGCATTTATGGACGGGACTGTACGTTTTGCTGCGGAAGGTGCTACAGGCTCAGGATTCGGCGGTTACGGGCTTACGGTTGCAGTACAGGATCATAGGGGCTACTTGCATTGTTATGCTCACCTTTCTAGAATTGCAGTGAAAGTTGGACAGCAAGTGAAACAAGGACAGCTTCTTGGCAACCAGGGGAGCACGGGTGAAAGCACGGGTCCGCATATGCATTATGAGGTACGCAAAACGAGCTCCCCTTCGTATGGATACACGGCTAGTGAAAATGGTGTTGTTGATCCAGGGATATATTTGCAATCTGAATATAGTTCGACGGTTGAAGGACAGGAGGGGACCCCAATGACGACGGAGGAAAGGGCACGATTAACAGCGATGGAGAAGATGCTGGAATCCCAGTCAGCCTGGATTCAGCAGCAGAAGAGCATTTCCAGTATGGCTTGTCCGTCTTGGGCTGAGGAAGCTCATCATTACTACCAACCATATATAATGAACGAAACAGGCAGTTATGACTTTTGGAGATTACTTGTCATCATGTATCGTAAGGAGAAGGGAATCAAGGTCTCTTCCAGTTCCTCAAGTTAACGAACAGATCAGGAGTATACGTGAAGATTGATTTAGGCAAAAGCAGGCAGACAACCATTTATTGAATGTTTCCAGTTCGCCCGGTTCATCCCAACGCAAACGTCATATGTTAGGGTATACCTGATGAAGAGGAGGCAATCACATGAGCGAAGTAGGATATGGCTGTGGGGGCAACGTAGGCGGCGTAGGCGGATACAATATGTTCACAAACACGGGTGCGATCTTGGTACTGTTCATCCTGTTGGTTATCATCACTAAAGCATTCTTTATTTAATATGATATGAACAAATCGGTATACAAAAAGGGAAGCCTTAACGGCTCCCCTTTTTTGCGTCAAATAATATAAGCGTGTAAGAAATTCTCTTGAGCTTGGGTTACTCTAACTGCTGCTGCGCATACCTAAATGCTAATGGTTACTGGATATAAATTTCAACGATAGCTACATCTCTTTCCTTCGCTAAATCAATGAAGGCTGTAGAGGTCTGAACGAGTGGGCGGAAGTAATCCGCAGGGTTATTCAAGACAATCAGACCGGTTTCGCCGGTCGTGAGCAGAACCCTTTTGCCAATAAAATTGGGTAGCATGTGTTTGATGAGTTCCTGCGTAACTTCAGCATTCAACTGGCCGAAGCTGAGGCTGTACAGTTCGCATAGCACGGAGATTAATTCCTGCTTGGTCTGATACACCCGATTAGTCGTCATCGCGCTGTACACATCGGCTACAGCCGTTATACGGGCAAATGGATGAATCTCGTCACCTTTCAGTCCGTAAGGGTAGCCACTTCCATCCTCGCGCTCATGATGCTGGAGGGCAACGGTTGCAAGGATCTCGTCCTGAGTGGACTCTTTGACAATCTCATAACCATATAACGTATGTTTCTTCATTTCTTCGAATTCTTCCGGCGTTAACTTGCCCGGCTTATGTAAAATTTCAGAAGGAATCTTGGACTTGCCAATATCGTGAAGATATCCTGCTTTGGCCACGGTTAGACACTCCTCAGGATTGTAGCCCATCCAGCCGGCGATATAAAAAGCGAGCATTCCGACTTGTAAGGAATGGTTGTAGGTATAGTCGTTATCCCCGTCAAGCATCAGCAGCAAGGAGACAACGTCCTTTTGTTTTTCAAGCTGTCCCGTTAGGGTTATCAGTATTTCATCGACCTGAGTCTCATCAATAAAACCCTTCTCCATCGCTTGTCCAAACAGAGATTCTGTACCTTTGATCGTATCGTTAAACAGGTTAGTTAACAGACGGGTTTGATCGGAAGGTAAGGTTTGTGCATCAGAGTGGAGGTCAGATGTTGTATGCTCTACATCTGCGTAATCGATTCCGTGCTGCAGCAGCTTGGCAATATCATCGTCGCTGAGTGTGGAACCTTTCATCAGCATGTGGAGACCCGAACTGTTGTACACATCATTTTTTAACAGGTCGCCAGTTTTAAGATCAGTAACATGCACTCTCACGTATAAACCACCTTTTCCTCGACTAATATCGACATATATGATTATAATAACAAGAAAAAAATGGGTTGACAACGACTTATTTACTAATTTCATCACCCGTCGAACAGGTCGAATGACTAGTTATTTAATTGTCTGTAGGGTTCCAGGGTCCTAGTTGATGACCTTTCCACTCGGAACCATCTTCCCATATTTCTTTTTTCCAGATGGGTACATTCTGTTTGAGTCTTTCAATCGCGTAACGGCTTGCGTCATAACAGTCACTGCGATGAGGGGAGGAAACGGCAATAACGACGCTGATCTCTGCTACGTCTACCTTCCCAATCCGATGGCTAATCGCACATTTTACGCCTGGCCAGCGTTCATTGATTTCACTACCGATAGCTGCCATCTGAGAAAGTGCCATAGGTACATAGGCCTCATATTCAAGATGAACCGTTCGTTGTTGTCCGGTCATTTCACGGGTGGTGCCAACAAAGGTAAGGGCAGCTCCATGGTTTGCCGTAATGACGAGCTCCGTTGTAGCTTCGACGGACAGCGGGGACTGGGTGATCAGGAATAATCCGTCATCCGTACGATGCTCAGGATGGGTAGAACGATGTCCGTCACCATTCAAATGGGAACCATCTCCTCCCGATACAGGGGGAATTAAGGCGAGTTCATCCTGGGCCTTGATTATAATATCGGCAGAAGCATACTGCTGATTTACTGCTAGAAAAGAAACACGTATTTGAGCAGCCGCTTCAGGGTAAGCAAGGCCCAGTTTTTCTTTTAATTGCATAGGAGTTGGATCCGTTCCGGGATAATCATATTCAAGCAGGGATGTGCCCAGACGTTCAGCGATTCCTGCAAATAGTTGAATTGTTAATTTCATGGAAATTACTCACCTCTTTTTAATCTCTAAACCCTATAAATATATCATAACGACGCGGAAAATGTTATGCTTATCCATTAGAGGAATGTACGTTATCGACGATATGAGGGAGGCGGTGTGATGAGCACCAAGAAGGCGCAAACATTAACGATTCTACACACCAATGACATTCATAGTCATTTTGGCTCCATGAGCTCCATCGCCGCCATGATCGGATACGAGAAGGAACAGGCTGGAGAATTTCTGGTAGTGGATATCGGAGATCATATGGACCGGATGGCAGTTGAGACGGAGGGTACCCTGGGGGCAGCCAACGTGGATGTCATTAACCTGACTGGTTATGATGCGGTAACGATCGGGAACAACGAAGGACTAACATTTACATCAGAGCAACTGGCGCAGTCTTACTCTGGACTTCTGTGTCCTGTTGTATGTGGAAATGTTGTGGACCAGGCTACAGGCCTGCCACCAGTCTGGATGAAATCCTCTCTCATTTTGGAGAAGGGGCCTTTTCGCATCGGTTTGCTTGGTGCTACAGCACCCTTTACCGCTTTTTATGAATTGTTGGGTTGGGATGTATTGGACCCGGTAGAGACGCTGCGTGAGCAAGTTGAAGCTTTGCGTCCTCAGGTGGATGTAGTCGTTATTTTGTCTCATCTGGGGCTTTCCACAGATCGCAGATTGGCCGAACAGATCCAGGGCATCGATGTCATTCTGGGCGGACATACACATCATGTACTGGAAGCACCATTAATCATTGGTCAGACGGTGCTTGGAGCGGCAGGGAAGTTTGGCCAGTGGCTCGGTAAGGTGGTACTGGAGCGGGAATATGAAGCGAATGAACTTACACTGGTGAGCAGCGGCTGTGTTCCGGTCCAGAACATGTTGCTCGAAGAAAGCGTATCGCTGGCTATAGATACACACCGGACGGAAGCTGAGCGTGCGCTGGGCCAAACAGCCGTTATTACGGACAGGACGCTGACCATTGATTACGATCATGAGTCACCGTTTGCGTCATTGCTTGCCCAGGCAGTTCGGCAGTTCACTGGAGCGCAGTTGTCTCTTGTTAACGCCGGGCAGCTCCTTGGAAATCTTCCGCAGGGGAGTATCACGAAGGGAATGTTACATTCCCTATGTCCATCTCCCATTAATGCCTGTACAATATGCTTGAATGGAATTCAGATTCGGGAGGCTCTGGAGCAGTCCCTGTTGTCAGAGTTTTCACGTAAACCGATTATCGGGTTTGGATTTCGTGGGGATATTTTAGGAACATTGTGCATGGATGGTATGGATGTGGAGTATGACCCCCATTCGCCTCCATATGAGAAAATCCGTGCCATATATATTGAGGGCGAGCCGGTTCATGATGAACATGAATATGTGGTAGGAACACTCGACATGTTTACCTTTAACGTGGGATATCCGTCCCTTGCTCTTGGAACGGATATATCGTATCGACTTCCTGAATTCATACGTGACCTGCTCGAAACGGAATTAAAAAGGCCTGGGGCGCTGGATGACAGCCTGCGATCCCGTTGGCATAAAATCTAACAAGTACTTGCCTTCTGCTGAAGCGGCGGCTAGTGGAAATTACATCTACGGAGCGGGAGAGGATAGGCTGTGCGTTTAGTACATATAAACCTATTGCAGCCTGGCATGAAGCTGGGGAAACGAATTTATAGTGAAGAGGGTTTGGTTCTGCTCAGTGAGGGAGTGGAGCTGACCAGTCGGTTGATTGGACGTCTGAAGGACCTGGGGATTGGATATGTGTATATTTCGGATGCAGCAACAGAGGATATCATCATTCCGGATATGCTGCAGGAAGAGACCAGGCGCAGAGCGTTAGTTGAGATCAAACAGCAGTTTCAGAGTATGTCGGGTCTCAAAACCAAAAGCCGAATCCCACACTTCGGAAAAGCACTTAGCGGGTTAATGAATACGATTCTGGAGGACATCGGCAGTCAGAAGGAAGCAATGATTATGCTGATGGATATGAACGCCAGTGATTTTAACCTGTATAATCATTCTCTTAATGTATGTGTGTATACGCTGGTTCTTGGTGTGGCATCGGGTTATACCCGCCAGCAATTAATGGAGATTGGTCTGGGTGCCTTGTTACATGATATTGGAAAAACACAGATTGCTCCAGAAATTCTGCACAAGCCTGCCAAATTGAGCGATGAGGAATTCAAAATCATACAGCAGCATACTACATATGGACATCGTATTCTCAAAGACGAACCGGGTATACCGCTCCTTGCTGCCCATTGCGCATTACAACACCATGAACGGATTGATGGCAGCGGCTATCCTTTTGGTTTGAAAGACAAAGAGATTCATGAGTACGCCAAATGGCTAGCTCTTGCCGATTCGTATGATGCGATGACAACCAATCGGGTATATAAACAAGCTTTGCTGCCACATCAAGCTGTGGAAGTATTGTACACGGGTTCAGGAAC
Source organism: Paenibacillus marchantiae (assembly GCF_028771845.1). Lineage (NCBI taxonomy): Bacteria > Bacillati > Bacillota > Bacilli > Caryophanales > Paenibacillaceae > Paenibacillus > Paenibacillus marchantiae. Next base: position 3,190,411 of record NZ_CP118270.1, read on the forward strand.
TTTATATGAACAGCGAATGCTGGAGAAGTTCCGTGACTGCGTAGCCATTTATCCCTTAGGTATCTCCGTCACGCTGAGTACAGGGGAGGTCGGGGTTGTTGCAGACATCCATACGCGCATTCCGCAACGACCACGTATTCGTGTTCTCAAGGATGCAGACGGACAGACATTAAGTGCACCCTACGAGATCGATTTGTCTACAGCGTTGTCTGTTATGATTACAGGTGTTGAGGGTGTGGAAGACGCTACGCCAGCTTCAGCGCGTGGCGAATTATTTTGATATCCTGACGTCAAATGGAGAATGGGTCAACGCTCATTTCGTAATATCCGGGCCAGCAAGGCCTTGATATTACGCGGGCGTTTTTTGTCATGTAATGGACAGAGCATGCTCATGCCAGAGCACAGGAAATTGTGCTATGATTAAAGATAACTCCAAAAGTTGCAGACGGGGTATGTTGTAAATAAAACTTTTTAGGTTAATAAAAGGAATAAGGTGAAGAACAATGACCATGCTAAACTCAGGATCGGTAGAACCGATGCCTTTATCGCCGACTAATGATCCTTGGGATCCGATCGGCTCTTTGCGTACATATGGACGCCATGTGCTGACCAGTGTAGAAATGACCGTGACTCATCTGTGCAATATGCGCTGCGAGCATTGTGCGGTAGGAGATATGTTAACGATGCGCGAAGCACCTGCGCTTCCGCTGCCTTTGATGCTTAAAAGGCTGGATGAGGTTGAGCACCTTCAGACGATCAGTCTGACGGGTGGTGAGCCGAGCTTCAGCCAGAAGACCGTGGATGAGATGATCATTCCGCTCCTCAAATATGCCAAGGAACGGGGCATTCGTACCCAGATTAACTCCAATCTGACGCTGGATTACCGTCGGTACGAGCAGCTTCTGCCTTATCTGGACGTTATGCATATCTCATTCAATTATCTGAATGCCGATGACTTTCACCAAGTTGGGTTTGCCAACAGTGGTAGACCTGTAAAACGGGAAGTCGCGGTGAAGATGTATGAGAAAATGATTGAAAATTCCCAAAAACTCAGTGAAGCGGGCATGTTTATCTCTGCGGAGTCCATGATTAACTTCCGTACTCATGACAAGCTTGAGGGCATTCATCAATTGATCCGTGAGATGGGCTGTGTCCGTCATGAAGTGCATCCGATGTATAATTCGAATTTTGCTTCTTCGCTGCCGGTGCTTTCCCTTGATCATATGAGAGCAGCAATTCATCGTTTGTTAGATGTGCGTGACAAGGATATGTGGATGCTGTTTGGTACACTTCCGTTCTTCGCATGCAGTGCAGCAGAGCAGGATCGCGAACTGATCAACCGCCTGTATAGCGAGCCTAAAGTGACGGTTCGTAATGATCCCGATGGTCGTAACCGCGTTAACGTGAACATGTTCACTGGGAACGTGTATGTTACCGATTTTGCCGACATCCCGGCGTTTGGCAACATTCGTGACCGGAAGCTGGATGACGTATTCCATGAGTGGTCGGCGGAACATCCTTTGAATCAGACAGTGAACTGTCATTGTGATGCTGCTTCTTGCTGCGGTCCGAATCTGCTGGTGGCAGATATGTATTATAAAGGTGTGGATTTCAAATCGAGAAAAGCAATTACACGTTGATATTCCAGGTGTATTCCTGAAATAGAGAGAAAAGGGGAGTTTCGACTTGGGTATTCATACCGAATTTCATCTTGGGCAGTTGGTTTTTAATCTGGTCTGTGTGTTTCTGCTCGTATTTTTGAATGGTGTATTTGTCGCAGCGGAATTTTCTCTGGTCAAAGTTAGACAAACACGCCTCACTCAATTACAGAGTGAAGGGAATAAGTTGGCTGGTTATGCACTGAAGGTGAATGGTAAATTGGATGCCTATCTATCGGCAACCCAGTTCGGAATCACGCTGACATCGCTGGGGCTTGGTTGGCTAGGTGAACCGGCTATTTCCGAATTGCTGGTCGAACCTCTGATGTTCAAGCTTGGTGTAGCGGACACAGGACTTATATCCACGGTATCGGTCATCATTGGTTTCTGTATCATTACGTTCTTGCACATTGTACTGGGTGAGCTTGCGCCCAAATCTCTGGCGATTCAAAAAACAGACGGTGTGGCTTTGTTGCTCTCGGCGCCGTTGCTGTTATTTTATAAAATTTTCTTCCCATTCATCTGGGTACTGAACGTATCAGCCAATGCACTGCTGCGTTTGGCGGGCATCGAACCCGCCAGCGAAGGGGAGGCCCATTCGGAAGATGAGCTTCGCATCTTGATGAAGCAAAGTGCGAAGAGTGGTGTTATCGACAAGGATGAAATCAAACTGATGGATAACATCTTTGATTTCTCCGATATGCTGGCACGCGAAATTATGCTGCCACGTACGGATATGGACTGTCTGTACACTCATATGTCGCTGGAAGAAAACCTGAAAATCATTAATGCAACGAAGCATTCCCGTTACCCTGTAGCTGTTGAGGATAAGGATGAGATTATCGGATTTATCCACATTACCGATCTGCTTCTCGCTGAACCAGCCCAGCAGCATGATCTGGCTGCGCTTGTTCGACCAATTCTGAATGTTCCTGAATCGATGGAGATCAGTCATGTACTTCGTTTGATGCAGAAAAAGCACTCCCAGATGACGCTGGTGGTCGACGAATATGGCGGTACAGCCGGCTTGCTGACTGCTGAAGAGATTTTGGAAGAGATCGTTGGTGATCTATATGATGAGTTCGAAGACGAACGTCCGCATATGGAGCGCAGTGGAGAAGCCTTTTCCATCGATGGTCGTTCCCTGATTGAAGAGGTCCATGAATGGACAGGAGCTGTCATTGAGGATGAGGAAGTCGATACGATTGGCGGCTGGCTATTCAAGGAATTGGAAGGCAGCGCGGTCAAAGGTAAAACACGGGAGCAAAACGGTTATGTCTTTGAAGTGGAAGAATCCACCCGTCTCCGAATTACCCGTGTGAAGGTATATAAGCGACCCGATCCTGAAGAAGATAAGGTGGAAATAGAAAAGGAACCAGGTTCGATGCAGGATGATGATCGTGAACGTAACAGGGACTGAGTATTGATGAAATAATCATTGATGCTTATGCCGCCATATCAAATGAAGTGACCTTTGGACACTGCCCAGCGGGGGAAGTTGTTCGAAGGTCTTTTTTTGCGTTCCGCTAAATATGGGATTAACTTGGGGGACAGCGACATATGGTTATAGAGACGGGAAATGAAAGCTTGTAATGTAGGGATGTCGAATGTACCAAATCAGTGATGAAGGAGGCGTTGTTCTGTGTCAGATCCGCAGCTTCGTGCTTACGCCCCTTTTGTGGGGCCGTTTGATCCATGTCCACCGAAGACGATTCGGACGTACCTGGTTCCTCCGCAATTGTTTATCCCATTTCAGCCGATGGGCTGGCCGCAGTACAGTCCCGCAGAAGCTTTAAGAATTGGAACGTTGTGGCCTGCTTTATACAGTCCTTATACACCTGCGAGCTCGAAGGGAAGGAAGGTGGAAGCAGATGGAACCTGAAGCACCCAAAGCCTGTGATGCAAAATACTATGAGCTGCTGGAGGAACTTCAGGCCCTGGATTTTGTATTGGTTGAGCTGAATCTGTATCTGGATACCCACCCGGGCGACTATCAAAGCATCGAGCAATACAACAAATTCAGCCAGGAGCGGATGAGAGTGGCACATGAGTTTCAGCAATTGTACGGACCGCTGATGAACTTTGGGCATGCTTTCTCCAAATATCCGTGGGAATGGTCCCAGACACCATGGCCTTGGCAAGTGTGAGATAACATCCTCGGGTTTCCTTGCAGTCGTTCCAGGCCGGGAACTCGAGGGATCGTAACAGGTAGAATTTGATTTAAAAGAGGAGGCGTCTGCATGTGGGTGTATGAGAAAAAATTGCAATATCCCGTTCGGGTTAGCAAATGTGATCCTCATATGGCGAAATTGCTGGCTGAACAGTATGGAGGCGCAGACGGAGAACTGGCGGCTGCCCTGCGGTATCTGAACCAGCGGTATACAATTCCGGACAAGATTATCGGGCTGTTGAATGATATAGGCACGGAGGAATTTGCTCATCTTGAGATGATTGCAACAATGATCTACAAGCTGACAAAGGATGCGACTGTGGAGCAACTGGAAGCAGCGGGGCTTGGGCCGAACTATGCACAGCGTGATTCTGCTTTGTTCTATACGAATTCTTCCGGTGTACCATTTACAGCAGCCTATATTGCTTCGAAAGGGGATCCAATCGCAGATTTGTACGAGGATATTGCAGCGGAAGAGAAGGCTCGGGCTACATATCAGTGGTTGATCGATCTGACGGATGACGTGGATCTACAGGACAGTCTCAAGTTTCTGAGAGAACGGGAGATTGTGCATTCCTTGCGTTTTCGTGAGGCCGTAGAGATTCTGAAGGATGATCGGGAGACAAAGAAGATTTTCTGATGAGGACAACATATCAATTCTCATTGCCGTTCTCTGCAAAGGGAGCGGTTTTTGCGATGAAAGGAACGTTTAGAGCATGCTCCTCGTTGGTTTTGAAGTAATGGGAATGGAATGTTATCCAATGTAAGTTATCATTCAAATATAAAATAATAAAAAAGCAGGACCATCCTTTTTTTTTTGTTAAAAAAGGATGGTCCTGCTTTTTGGAATTCCGTGTCAAGCTCTCAGTATTCAACGACCATGGCAACATTTTGCCACCCAGCACCAACGGTCCAGAACAGCACTTTATCACCACGCTGAATTTGGCCGGATGTAATGGCTCGATGTAATGCAATAAACGGACTGCTGGTTGAGGTGTACCCGAACTCGTCTCCGATGTAGACGGCGATATCTTCGCCAATGCCAATGTTTTCGGATACAGCACGTATATTGCCAATGGATAATTGGGAGAAACAAGCGGCTTTGATCTCATCTGCTCCGATTTCGTTACGACTCAGCAAAGTTCGAATCGATTCAGAGGCTGCACCTACACAGATGGAATCATCAAACGGTATGAATTTGACATGGAAGGCTCCTGCGTCAACACCGGTTTGGCCCAGTTTTGCAAGACCTTGTGCCGGGAAAAGAGAATTGCCGTACACACAGGTATCGGTCTGATAGATCGAGTCAATAAACCCGACAGCCTGCTCATTCCGCTCAACAATGACAGCTGCTGCTGCGTCCCCAAAATTCGCGAAGTATACAGGATCATCCGGACTGGCGTGAGGAGCCACGTAATCCGAGCCAATAATCAAAGCACGACGAATTCTGGGATTGCTCATCATCTGACGGCTAACTTGTTCAAAGGCTGCGGTCATGCCCGCACAGTTGGCATTGCTATCAATGCAGATCGTATGGGATGCCCCGTTAATCAGGCGATGAATCATTAAGGAATTCGTAGGAAAGATGTATTCCGGCGTTTGACTTGCATAAGCAATCAGATCGATATCGGCACCGGTGAGTCCGGTCTTTTCGAGCAAATTACTGGCGGCCTCAAAGGCCATGCTTAGTGAGTTCTCATCATCGTTGTCAATTTTGTAACGTGTATCACGCCCAAGTGCCTTTAACAATCCCCGAATATCTACACCTCTTGCATCAAAATGTTCAATATAAAAGTCATTGCCCACCTTGTTCGTTGGATGATAGATATCGATATCTACAATACGAATTCCAGCCATCTTCATTCTCCTTCTGAGCGGATGGGTGAACCCTCAGCTTGTCCGCCTGGTTTATTAGGTCGTAACCGTGGAGATGATCTCAAGATTTTCCAGTCCGACAGACCGTCCAAGACGGGACAGCTGCATTTTCAGAATGGCATTATTCTCAAGCGTCAACACCACTTTTTTATATTCATCTTTTTTGAACATCTGCAGGCAGCCCTCGAGAAGAGGCACAATTTCCGGAGCGGTAACATTCAACTTTTTGCAATCAATATTCAGCTCATACTCCTTGGTGTTAATCGGAGCGATCGTGTCCTGATATGCCGAGATGGAACGTAAACCGTCTTCTTGAGAGAAAGAGCCCTCCAGTTCAATGTTCAACACCTTGTTCGGAACGTCAGTATTCAGTATAAAACTTCCCATGATTGTTATCTCTCCTTTAAATGAGTTAAGGCTATCCCGCTCACCAAGACATAGGCCTTGAGGCCCTCGCTGAATGCTTCTGAGATGTAGGCGGATTCGAAGGATAATTTAACCATATTATAAAGGTAGAGATGTAATAAGATCAATAAAAAAGTCGAATCGTGTATAAAAATGTAGAAGAGTGAATTATTGGATTTCATCCAGTGTAGCGAGCAATATATTAAAAGCACTGATGATCCGCGGTGCTCCAACACAAGGTGCCAGATGCAGCAAAATTCCTTTGAGCTGATCTACAGTTACACCGACACTTAGCGCCATCGTATAATGAACCCCCAACTGCTCATACTGCCCTTGTGAGATCAGTGAGGAGATAATCGCAACTTCCTTCCATTGATCGGTAATGGTGGTACGTTGAAAAATATCACCGTAAGCCGTTCCCATAATAAATTCGGCGAGCTCAGGGAACTGATCCTTAATGGGTGCCAATGCTTTTGCACCATATTCACCCGAAAGCTTTGCAAAACGCTCCAATCCTTGAGTCACTTGTTCACTCATGCCTATGTTCCTCCTAATTCAAAGTCACGGTACGGTGAGCCGTGGGTGGAATCTCGTCGCGATCGGTAAGAAGCTCAATTACAGTAACTTGGTTCAGCTGCTGCGCGGTCTGTAGAGCAGATGTGAATTCGGCCCGTGTTTCCGCCCGGAAAGCAACAGCGCCGAGAGACTCCGCAAACTTTGCCGCATCCACGGGAACCTCGTACAAGGTGCCATCGATTCGGCCTGTTGTTTTTTCCATGCCTTTCAGTGCCATATCCAGCTGTTTATTGTTCACGACGATGAAGATGACATGCAGATTGTTGCATACAGCAGTGTTAATCTCGGTTCCAAGCATCATGAAGCATCCGTCACCTGTAATGCATACGATGGTTTCTTCCGGTGCGGCAGTCTTGGCCCCAATAGCCATGCCGATGGCATTACCCATGCAGGCAAAGTAGGCGTCAAACACAAAGCTGCCGGGTTTCTTGACTTTATATCGTTGAACGGCATGAAAACCATGACTACCATCATCTACAAACAGCTTATGATCATATGGAAGCAGTTCACTCATTTCTTCCAGCACGGATGCCAGGGACAGGTTCGGCAGATCCGGGAGAGGTACGGTGTAATCTACAGTTGTCGTTTCTTTTGGAACAATAGGTTGTTCTGTCAGTGTACCGAGCAAAAACTGCAGGTTGTCCTTCAAGTCTCCGGTGATATGTAAGGTTTGAGCGTTAAGTATTTTACCAACGAATGTAGGATCAGCGTCGAATTGAATCAGATGTGCAGGATGGTTCTCAGGCTTCAAATTACAGATCGTCATATCACTTAGACGTGAACCGAGTACGATATAGAGATCACTTTGATTCAGTAGTTCATCTGCATGAGGGAAGCCACCAACACCGCAGGGCCCACGATATAGGGGATGATCCCAAGCAATGGCACCTTTTCCGCCAGGAGAAGTAATGACAGGAATATTGAAATGTTCGGCAAAATGGAGCAATTCATCATGGGCTCTGGCGCGGCTGACGCCTTTGCCTGCAATAATTAAAGGATGACTGGACTGTTGAAGTAAGGGGAGGATACGATTCAAGTTGGATACGCTAATCAGGGGTTCTGGCTCCGGGATGAAAACCCGAAAGTCAGCAAGCTGTTCGGTTTGTACATCAAAAGGAAGACAGAGATGGACGGGCCCTTTGTTGGGACCGAGTGCAATGGAAAGGGCGTGATTCAATATGGTGCTGAAATGATCACCACGCTCCACCAGTTTGCTGAATAGCGTGGCAGGACGGAACATCTCCGCCAGATCAGCCAAGTAGGAAGAAGAGTCCTGACATTGCGGAAGCCCCAATTCCTGAATGGATTGATGACCCGTAATAAACAGGACGGGCAAATTATTGGCCTTGGCATGGGCTGCAGCGGTGAGCAAGTTGGTTCCGCCCGGACCAGAAGTGGCGAAGGCCACACCCAGTTTCCCTGTTTGGAGGGCATAACCCGATGCGGCAAAGCCTGAACTGGATTCATGGCGACCTGGAATGAATTCCAAACCGTAATCGACCATTTTCAGGACAGCAGGACAGATGGATTTTCCGATAATACCAAAGACATGAGTAACGCCTAAATTACGCAGAGCTTCTGCCAAATAGTCCGCAACTGTTCTCATGCGGGACACCTCGCTTCATAAAATAGGTTTTTGGACCCACAGGTCAAGTTCCATTTTTGGAGTGTATGTCGTTGTCTAAGGTTGTAAAAGGAAATAAATCCTTGTTAATAGGAAGAGTAGCTTTTTTTGTGGTTTTTTGTCAACCGCTTTTATGAGTATAAGTTCCTGATTCTTAGGTTGGAAACGCTTAATGTCTTGTCCCATATGAGAAAATAAATTAGTTATATATTCCTGCAACGAATTACCTATAAACAAGATTTATAGAATTAAATGTAAAATAATATATAATATGATGTATTTTTTTGTGTAGATCAAATTAGAAGCGTATGCTTTCCATTTCGTATCCGTGCAAGGATTGGCAATATTATGCTTTCTGTTATACTGAAATTCGATGGGAGTGAGTTGAATGACAACGATAAAAATGGCCGTAATTGGTCTGGGCAAAATGGGAATACATATGATACATCAGGCAACAGAGGCAGAACTATCCGAAAAAGTAGAGATTGTAGCAGTGTGCGATTCCAGTGAGGAAAATTTGACATCGTTTGCTTCCTCGCATCCGGAGACGAAGACGTATATGGATTTCAAGCAATTGCTCGACACACATCCGGTTGATCTGCTGTACATAGCAGTTCCACCTAAATATCATTATCCAGTCGTTATGGAGGCATTAAAGCGCAAGATTCATGTATTCTGTGAGAAGCCACTGGCCAATAGCGTGGAGGAAGCTAGAGCAATGCTCGAGGCAGCCGAGAAGGCTGGTGTAGTACATGCAATTCATTTCTCCATGCCGCATGAACCATCAGTAGTGAAATTGCAAGAGCTGATTCGTCAGGAAACGATTGGTGAGATTCGCAAAATCGATCTGATTCTGCAATTCCCTCAGTGGCCACGAGCGTGGCAGCAAAATGCCTGGATTACCAGCCGCGAGCAGGGCGGATTCATTCTTGAAGTGGGAATCCACTGGATTCATATGATCCAAAATGTGTTTGGTGCTATCCGTGTGATTAACAGTGAGGTTCAATTTCCTCAAAATACAGGTGAATGTGAACATGAAGTTCAGGCCGCGATGGAGCTAGAGGATGGAACCCGAATTCAATTAAATGGGATTGCTCATTTTGCAGGTGAAGAGCGTGTATCCATGGTGGTTTACGGTACAGAAGGAACGATTGCCTTGGAAAACTGGGACCAACTATGGAGTGGGCGCATCGGAGAGCCGCTTGTTCCCGTCGAAGTGGATGAATCCTTAAGCCAGCTGCCTGTACTTAAACACGTCATTGCCCGTATTCAAGGCCAACCTGCCAAAATATACGATTTCAACGATGGCTATCATGCACAGCTTGTCCTTGAAGCGCTGCGTAATCCGGATCAATCCTGATCGAAAAAGGTACTGAGCTAGAAAAGGATTCGTGTTAAATGTTCTTTCATTTTGAAAAAAAGAAGCAGATCCCTATAGAGTAGGATCTGCTTCTTTGTGTTATCTGGGACTGATCAATAGGGTCAGGACAGCTTGAATCGGTTAACCAATTGATCAAGCGCATCTGACATTTCGTTCAATTGCTTGGACGTATCCGCCATTTCCTGTAACGACGCAAGCTGCTCCTCGGTCATAGCCGATACTTCCTCCGTGGCAGATGCGGTGTCCTCTACAACGGCTGATACTTCGTTAATGGATGTCATTACTGCTTCGCTGCCTGTGGTGAGCTCTTCAACCACAGCGGATACATCCAGCATCTCAGCGCTGAGGTCTTGAATGTGCTGCGTAATATTCGCAAAGGCTTGGCCCGCGTCTTCAATCGTCTGTAAGCCTTCGCTGACATGCTGTGTACTGCCTTCGACTTCATGAACGGTGCTCTGTATACCAGCTACGACCGTCTCCAGAATGCTTGTAATTTCTTTGGCAGAGGTGGCGCTTTGATCTGCCAGATTCCGAATTTCGCCAGCGACTACAGCGAATCCGCGTCCATTCTCCCCTGCACGCGCCGCTTCAATTCCGGCATTGAGCGCGAGTAGATTCGTTTGTCTTGCAATGCCTGACATGGAATCGGCAATGTTGATGACCTGATCGGACATTTTGGATATTTCATGAATGGCTCCCTGAACAGACAGGAAGGATTGTTCGATGGTCCCCATTTTGCCAACCGCATTATTAATTCGCTGCTGTCCATCGAGTGCAATGGACTCTGTGCGTACAGCGCGTTCAGCAGCCTCCGATGCGGAGCCAGCAACCCGGTTGAGTCCGGTCAGGGATTGTTCCATGGCGGCAACCATCGTCTGTGTAAGTGCAACTTGCTCATCTGCGCCTTCGGCCACACGTTCCATGGCTGCGGCAACCTCTTTTCCAGCCAGATGACTGTCGGACACGCCTTTGTCCAGCCGGTCTGATGCGGCGTTCAGGGTGGTAGCGTTGCTTTGGACGTCCAGCATCATCTGCTGCAAACCAAGGAGCATCGTATTGGCTGCCTCCGCAAGTTCCCGCGTTTCATCCTTCATCGGCGTGGCAATGCGCAGTGTCAGATCGCCATTGGAGGAGCCGATGTCATTCAGCGCGCGGATTACTGTTCGGATGTTTTTTACAATGGAACGGGATAGAATCAAGGCTGCAAAGATCGAGATCAAGGCCACAACGATAAGCGCTCCGTAAAGCTCCCAGTTCAAAATTTTGTTCTTTTGCTTCAGCGCTTCGGTGCGATTTTCAGTCAACGCCAGCTCATTGGTGCGAAATGTATTCAATAAACCGCGAATCTCATCCATATCCTTCTTGCCGGGGTCCTCCACAAAAAATTGCCTGATCGCCGCCATATCATTCGCTTTTCGAAGCGCAATAACCGGTTCGCCAGCGATCTGAATCCAGTCATCCATTTTAGCCGAGATTTCTTCAAGAAGTGCCTGCTGTGCCGGGTTATCCGAGACAAGCACCGCAAGCTGATCCTTGAGTATATTCTTCTGTTGAACGCCTGTGTTATAAGGGTCCAGGTAGTTTTCTTGTCCTGTAATTACATAACCTCGTTGTCCTGTCTCCATGTTCACCATAATATTTTCAATCTCATAGGTTAGATCATGTACCTTCATATCGTGATCCACCAGAAAGTCCAGTTCTCGTTGCAACTGGCTGATACTGTTTTGAATCAATAAAATAGAGCCAGCGAGCACCGCGAGTACGAGCAAATAACCTAAACCAATCTTATAAAAAATTTTGAAGGTCCTGTGCTTTTTCATGTTTGTTATGCCTCTCCTTGGGGTATATGTATTTGTCGAAAAAACTTGAACAATAGCTATTATAGTCCTTTAGGTGTGGTGTCTAAAGAACTATTTTCAGTATTATACTTAAAGGATGTTTACTTGTATATAGTTTGTTTAATTTAAGTATAATGTTTGTGGATTTTGTATGGCGTCGACGATACAGATGTTTTACATTGCGCGGTTTACACTGCCAAACGTTTATGTTTATCATGGAAGGGGAACGATTCCGAATACATATCCCAATCCGAAAGGAACATTGGACATGACAAAAGAGACGGTATTGCGTAAACCGGAAGCGATGATTTTTGATATGGATGGTACTTTGTTTCAGACGGAAACTCTGTTGTTGCCAGCCTATCATCAGCTGTTTGATACATTGCGGGCCGAAGGGCATTTTGAGGGAGAGACTCCTCCTGAAGAACGAATGCTGGGAAGCCTGGGGATGTTGCTAGAGGATATATGGAAAGTAGTTATGCCCGAAGCTTCAGTTGCGGCCCATCGACGTGCAGACGAATTGCTGCTTCAGTTGGAGATTGAAGGGTTGGATGGGGGAAGCTCGCAGCTGTACCCACAAGTAAAAGAGACGCTGAAAGCGTTGAAAGAACAGGGTGTGCGGTTGTTTGTCGCCAGCAACGGGCTGGAGGACTATGTCAAAGGCGTGGCCTTTGCCCATGAGATTATGCCGCTCTTTGAAGGCGTGTATAGTGCTGGACAGTACAAGACCCCTTCCAAAGTTAACTTGGTTCAGATCCTGCTTGAGAAGCATCGGATTCAGGATGCATGGATGGTAGGGGATCGCTCTTCGGATGTGGAGGCAGGCAAAATGAATAACCAGACCGTCATCGGCTGTGCCTATGCAGGATTCGGACGGGACGAAGAACTGGCAGGATCAGATGTACTGATCTCTGATTTTACGGAACTGCTTCGTTTGTATCGGGAAGCCGAGTAGAACAAAACCCAAAAAAACGACCACCCCTAGTCCATTCGGACATTGGAGTGGTCGGTTTTTTAGTTCAAGGAGGATTTGGTTCACTACCAATGAAGTCTGACGGTCATCACCGGGATCCTCTGGTTCTTTTGAGGGTGGCGGATTTACCTTTTACGCGTTTGACCGGTTTAGTTACCTTCACCCCCCGAGGGGGACGAATTGTATTTGCATGATTGCGGTACACCCACAAGGCGTACTCCAATGGTTGGGTGATCGCTTTGGAATAGATATCATTCTCACCAATGCGGGCAAACACCTCACGCGCAGGCTTTGGATTCACTTCAAGCAGATAGATGTGCCCGCTCTTGTCAATCGCCAAATCGAGAGCCAATTCACACAAGTTGCCATAGGTGTTTTCCAGAAACGTAGCTACATCAATCCCGAATTTCTCGGCCGTTGCGTAAATTTCTGTTCGCTGCTTCTCATCCGTGATCCATTGTTTCATCAGTTTGTGCATCGCTATGGCCTGACCACCACCATGCAGATTAGAGGTAACACTTTTCTCCGCACCCATCCGTCCGGCACATCCGGTCAATTCCCACTGTCCTTCGCCGTTCTTCTGGACCAGCATTCGATAATCATGAACACGGCCATTCGGAAGCTGGAGTTGAATCCCCTGTTGAACCAGATATTTGTCTTTCATATTCCAGTTCTGGAGAAGTGAACCCAAGCGTGACAGATGGACTTTACGCGGGGTGATGATCCGCCGCTTCTGGTCCCGTCCTTGTACGAGAACTGTATTGGCCTCGCTGCCACTGCGTTCAATGCGGAGAATTCCGCGCCCTCCGGTTCCATTAATGGGCTTCAGGTAGAGCAGGGAGGAGGCCTTCAGCATTCGATTGACGTCGGACATATCCTGATACAGAAAAGTGTCGGGCAAATGCTCACGAAAGGCTGATTTCGCCGAGAGTGTCTGATGGATGGTCCACTTATTACGCAATGGGCGGTTGAGAAAGAGCAAGTGACCATACCTTTGCCGAAAGGCAAGCAGCTGCTGGAATCTGCGATTGCGCTGTATGCGGCAACGGTCGAAGATGATATCCGGGAATGAACGCCATTCCCGGGACCAGCCTTTTCCTGAATGAAAGACCATGGCCTCAATCTGTTTGCCTCCTGGATGTACATCGGCAGGTGTGAACACATATATATCGAGTCCCCGCTTGCGCCCTTCAAGGATCATTCTGCGGTATATGCTCCGTTCTTCCAGAGCGCGATGTTCATTTAAGTACAACGTCATAATGCCCAGAACAGGTGAGGACACAAACAATCACCTTCTTTTGCTGTTATTCCTGTTCATCATCGTTTGGACTGACGGGCAAGGTAGGCGCTGTACTGAAAAATACGTTCCAGTGACTTCCGCCGAATCTGCGGTTCATCGAACTTCATCGGCTTTGCATTCGCTTCAAAGAACCAGATCTCGCCCAGATCGTCAATGCCCAGGTCCATGGACATCTCACCGAGCGTATGCCCTGAGCCTCGTTCCACTTGTCTCGCGATCAACAATGAAGTGGACTTCACCCGCTTCATCAGTGTATTCGACATTTCTTCCCCGAAGAGATCGGTGAGCAGCTTCTCCGGGTCCTCCACCGTACCTCCACGCGGAACGTGGGTGGTAATGCTTCGGGAGCCAGCGAGACGGGCGCCAACACCGGTTACGCTCCACTGTCCCTTGCCGTTTTTCTGCACGAGTACCCTGAGATCGAATGGGCGCTTGTGAGATGACGCCAGCTCAATACCCTGTTGCATGATATAGGGCGTGTGTCCGGTCTCCTTGCGAATTCTTGCCCATAACTTGGAAAGGGTTGCTGCTTTGTACGTGGTGCTTTTTCGGGTACTCTGTATTTTAAGTCGGTAAGGAAGACGTTCTTTTTCCTGGAACTTGAGCATCATGATGCCTTTGCCGGCCTTGCCGCTCTCTGGTTTCAGATATAGGTAGGGATGTGATCGCAGCACCGTCCCGAGAGCAGTTGCTGTTCGCATCCGGCGAGTATGGGGGACCAGCTGCTGGGTGGATTTGGATTTCTTAAGCCATTCGAACAGATTCCATTTATTGAAAAAAAACGGGTTATACAGTTCGATTCCAGAATGCATGCATTCTTCAATTTTTCGCTGTACTGAAGATTTGCGTTCATCTTCCCGGTTGGGAATCCGATTGTAGAGTACATGGGGAAGGGGGAAGGACTGTGAAGTCCATCTCCCACTCCCATTGTTGTAAGTGTATCCTTTTACGGTGGGGCCGCTCACGTTTAAATCTCTTACAGTCACGACGTACACCACATATCCCATATTTTCGCCCGTCTGCACAATATCCAGGAAGTTTTGATGGTTTCCTCTGAACATCCGTTGATCATCATGCATGGTCAGGATAGCAATAACGGGTCTAAAATCATCCTGCAAGCTCATCAAATGCCGTCTTTCTTCCGGAATTTGCTCAAATACAGGCAATGTTCCAGGATGTGCTCCACTGATGATTTTCCTTCCAGCCGCAGCGAAGGGTGACGGAAAATGGAGCGGCCGGGTTTGGCGTTCGCTTCGAACATCCATACATGTTCCTCCTGATCAATGCCCAGATCAAAGCCAATCTCACCAATCAGATGCTGGTGCTGGGTTTCAATCGCCTGGGCCAGTGTAATAGCGACAGATTTGGCATGCTGAAGCACTTCTCCAGAGCGGTCACCAAAGTTTCGTTTGAGTGCCTGCTCAGGTGTCATCAGGGAGCCGCCGTTTTTGATATGTGTGGTTACACTGCCGCGACCAGCTTTTTTGGCGCCGATGCCAACGACGACCCATTGATTGTTGCCATTCTTGTGCATGTGAAAACGAAAATCAATGGGGCATTCGTCAATCTCAATAAGCCGGATGCCTTGTTGAACAACATAACCGCGAAGTTGTTTGCCATGTCTGCCTTGAAGCATGCGCATCAGGCTGTTAAATGAGCCGAAGCGCAGAAGTGCGTTGCCGCTTTTTTTGCGATATCGGGCAAAATATCCACGTTTGGGAGAGTAGGTCAATCGATAGATACCGTTGCCCAGACTTCCCGCTGTTGGTTTGTAATAGACAAACTGATGGCGTTCCAGCATTTCTTTCATCTGCTCTACCGTCGGGTTGGTGATGGACTCAGGTATATATCTCCCTGCTGCCGGGTCATTCTCCAGCAAATTGTAGATATCTGATTTGTTAAAGAAACTCCAGTTAAAGAAAGGGATTTTGCGGCGAATGAATCGCTCCCGCAGTTGGTTGATCGCTGGTGAGAAGTCAGAGCGGCGGCTGGGTAACCGATTATACACGACGTCTGGCAGAGGTACGGTTTTGCGACTGAAGCTTCCATTGTCGTTAAGGAAAAAACCGGATACCGTTTCGTTCTGCCAGTTGATATCTCTTGGAGTGAACGCATAAATATAGGATTTACGGCTGCCTTCGCGAAGCAACTGCTTGATAAAACCGGTACGGGAACCAAACGGATTGGAGCCAGACGAAGGTCCGTCAGACAGCACGCCAATCAGTGGACCCAACTGGACTTCATCGTTCTGCAAGTTGCGGAGGTAGATGCTGCCCCGTTTCGGAACGTTCATCAGATTGCGTATGCCAGAAGCGAGATAGAGATGTTTGCCAGCCTTTTTGATCGGTTTGATGGTTGCGGGCACCCTGTCACGACCAAACCGCAGATGAATCGTTTTTTTGCCGGTTAGATTTAGGCTTTTCATTAATGCGTTGGATACATAAACCACTTTATCCGGTTGCTGTGTGAAATGCAGATTGCAAAAGGTCAAACTCATGATTTATCCTCCTATCCTGAAAAGATCCTTCGGCTCCATGGCAGCGGGGCGCTGCGTGCCTCAACCGCCGTGAATCGGGATGGGTTTCAGGCCAGCTGTGCTGGATGTATTCGGCATTTTCATTGGACGCTTCACGTCCGTGAGAACATGTTGTTGCAGCAAATAACGGGCATAGGCAAGCGGCTGGGTGTAGGTCAGACTGTGCATACGGGGGTCAACCGCCTCTGCGAATGAGGAACGTCCCGGTCTCGAATTCACTTCGATCAGCCAGAGGCGACCCTGAACATCTGCTCCGAAATCAAGACCCAGTTCGGCCAGTCTGCCAAATTGGCTTTCCAACAGGGTAGGGATGCGGGCAGCAGCCTGCCTGATCTTCTCCAGCAGAGTGCTGGTTTGCTTGCTCCCATATCGTTCCAGCAGATAAGGATGCACAGGGTACGCCTTTCCCCCTCCATGCAAATTGGAAGTGAGTGAGCCAGCCGGCCCTTCCCGTACCATACATCCGGTTAGAGACCAGCGTCCTTGCCCATTTTTTTGCATCAAGGCCCTAATGTCGAATGGTCGTCCGTGATGACTCAGTTCCAGGTACGGCTGTAAGATCATCTTTTTACCGGCCTTGTGTGAATCCAGCCAGGCAGAGACATCCTGGCGATGCTCAAATGTACGGTGAATCAATTCATTGCGAGTATTTCTGCCCTCCATAATCCAGGAGGTGTGGTGATCTTCGCGATAAAGGCGAAACGTATCTTTACCATGGGTGCCCGATACAGGTTTGAAGAAAATGCCTTTCGGCCAGCGCTCTAGCCATTTCTCCCATCGGGTATCCGACTGAAGAAGTGTCGTAGGCGCAAGAAGAGCACGCAGTCTTATATCAGTAGACAAAGCGCGATATACCTTCCATTTACCAGGCAAGGAAGCAGACCAGTAACGACCGTGGTGTCCGTTGCCTGAGGAAACTAGCTGCTGAAGCTGCTGTTTGAATGTTCTGGGAAGTGGCAGCAGACAGCGGTCCATGATTAGGTCCACAGCAGGAAGAGGCACGATGTTCCATTCTCCTCTGTCAAATACATAGCCCTGTGTGAGCCGAGATACGCTGGGGTTATTCGCTACGGCCAGCACAATGATATTTAGGCCGTAACGGTCGCTTTCCAAACTGAGACGACGACAGAAGAGTTCATCCACGAAAGGAGGCGAGCCTTCTGTTGCCCGAACCAGGATGGCTAGTGTGTTTGTCTGATGTTGCAGGAACATGCCGCTGCACCTCCTCTAATGGATGACTCTTCAGAATCCGGCCAGATAGGTGGAGTATTCCAGCATCGCTTTGACCGAAGGCCGGATTTTGCTCTCGCTAAGTGGCGTATTATCGTTCTTGGATGGTTTGGAGTTTACTTCAAGCAGCCAGACCCTTCCGCTGGTGTCCAAGGCAAGGTCGATGCCGAGTTCACCGAAATGGGCGGGGATGGCACCTTCAATGCCTTTGGCGATATCCAGCGCCGCCGTATGCAATCCTGCATACGCAGAAGCTTTGGCTGATGAGGATAATTGGGTTTTGGCTACAGCTTCCTTGACGGTGCTGAGACTTCCACCTCGTGCCAGGTTGGATACATAGTGACTGCCGCCTGCAATACGTGCGACGATGGAAGTGACACTCCATTTGCCCGTACGGTTTTTTTGCACAAGCGCACGGAAGTCTACGGGTCTGCCGCTGTTATCAATCAGGGAAAGACCCTGTTGGATCTGGTAGCGCGTTGTTTTCATTTTCCCAGACAGACTGGCATACAGTTTATCCAGAGAAGCATACGTTTGTTTTCGGGTCCCCCCAACGCTTGTAGCGAGGGTGAGGAAGCTGCCGTCGCTTTGACGAGAGACCCGGATGATACCTTTGCCAAGCGACCCGCGAACAGGCTTCAGAAAGACAACCGGATATCGATTGCACATCGTTTTGAGTGTGGCGGAAGCTTTGAGCAAATGGGATTCGGGTAGTACCCTCTTCAGTGTTGAAATGGACTTCAAGGCATCGAATACTTCATTTTTGTCCAGAAACTTTTCGTTGAAGGTTTGTGTACCGTAGAGCGATTTTACTTCTTTCATAAAATGCTGTACGCTAGGTTTGTTCTCAAGCTTACGGGACGTCAGCCGGTTATTGACGACGTCTGCTATAGGCAGAACGGTCTTTTTCCAGCCGTCATCATACACCCAGCCTTTCATATAACCCGTTACCGCTCCAATATCCTCCGGTGTGAAAAAGGATACATAGGCGCCCTTCTTCCGGCAGGCGTTCACCAGTTCTTGACAGAACATCGTGATGGAGCCAAAGGGCCGATCGGGCTGATCGGGGTAATCCTGGCTGACCAATACACTGATGTAGGGTCCAAGACGCAAAGTACGGCTGGTTGAACGATAAGATATGCTCAGGACCGAACGGGAAACAAGGCCGGTCTTGCTGGCTACCGTCTGATTGATGCGCAGACCGTCATACCTGGGAACAGGGATGACAGTAACTTCACGGCGGAAAGAGCCGAATTGCAGCTGAAGCGGCCTTCCCGAAGGGATTTTAAGCGCCTTGAGCAGCCCTTCACCGAGCATGATGACGTCGTCCTGCAGGATGCCCGAGCCGGTAACCTGAATCGTTACTTTTTTAGTGGACATCACGGATCTCCTTCCGGGCGGCAACTTGATGTCTGATCTCGAAGTTGAACGGCATCTGAACATGGCATGTGCTTCATCATATGAGGACATATAACCCTTGGTGATTGACCCATTTGGATTAAATGCATTTGATGTTCGGTAGGTAATGGATGGCATGTTTCCGCAACCTTTGTTTGACGGAAGTGAAATACGTGTATTAACACGGGTGAACGTTGCGATGAGAATGCGAATGAATACGAATGAATAACAGAAGAACAACCCAATTTGAGGAGGAATTATAGTGAACATTTATGACAAAGCCAATGATTTGGCCAAAGCACTGAGAGAAAGCAGCGAGGTGGAAGAAATTACTTCTGCGATGAAGCTGATCGAAGTAGATCCGGAAGCAAAGGCTATGCTGGATAATTTTCGTGATCAACAGATGGAATTGCAACAACGTATGATGAGTGGGGATATGCCTGCACCGGACGAAATGGAGAAAATGGAGAAACTGTTCGAAGTATTGAGCCTGAACCTGAATATCCGTCGTCTGTTTGACGCTGAACGTCGCCTGAGTGTCATTATCGAAGACGTGAACAAAATTATTGCAGACAGCCTGGGTCATCTGTACGGTGGCGCTGAAGCCTAAACCTAAACCTAAACCTAAACCTTGTCCCGTTTTTTTGCCTGAACCTCTCATATTAGCTCCTTATCGTTCATAGACTAGACATATAGAGTCGATCAAGAATGAAGGAGCTGTGAATGGTGAAAAGGTTAAAGAAAGCAAAACATGTGATCTATCTGGTTATCGCGTTGTCGATGCTGGTTATTGCGTTGCCGCGGATTTCCTTTGCTGGTGGAATGGACTGGGTTAATATTTTTGGCATCGTATGGGTGCTGTTCTCGTTATTAATCATTGGTGCACATCTGCATTTTATTCTTGGTGTGGATGAAGAGAAGAAGCGTGCACTGGAAGCTGTTCGACGGGCAAAGCTGCGGCAGTGGGAGATGAAACTGGTGGACAAGCAGGAGCAGAGCAAATCTGTATAAGGTTTGGATCACATACGACATGGTAATAGAGATGGTTCTATCTGTCTAAGTAAGGCCGGATTCCCTTTGGCATAAAAGGAACCGGTCTTTTTTTATACCCGTAATTTGCTGCTCCGATTATTCAGATCCATGTAGCGAGGTTCTTTAGGAGAAAGGTACGTAGAATGGGGTTATTTTCCTAAGGTCGTGTTATAATAGATACAGAATAGTACAGATGCATCTTCGGGGGTGGTACAGATGGACGGACAGGAAGAAAACGTGACGAAGCACGAACAATTGCTTCAACATATTGAACAACTGAAGGTAGGCAGTAAAATATCGGTGCGCGGACTGGCACGGGAGCTGGGCGTAAGCGAAGGAACAGCATATCGTGCGGTAAAAGAGGCAGAGAACTTCGGCCTGGTCGTGACCAAGGAACGAATTGGAACGGTGCGGATCGAGAAAAGACCTCGCGGTATGACCGAGCAGTTGACTTTTGCCGATGTGGTAACCATCGTCGAAGGTCATGTGCTGGGTGGAAGTGACGGTCTTGCCAAACCGCTTCACAAGTACGTGATCGGTGCGATGAAAGAGCAGGCCATGGCCCGTTACATTGACGCGGGAAGCCTGTTGATTGTTGGTAACCGGGATAATGCACACTCCCTTGCCCTCGAACAGGGCGCAGGTGTATTAATTACAGGTGGCTTCGGTACAAGCCGTGAAGTGAGAGTGATGGCTGATGATTTGGGTCTGCCCATCATTTCCTCCCGACATGATACGTTCACAGTGGCTTCAATGATTAACCGTGCGATCTTTGATCGACTGATTAAGAAAAAGATTATGTTGGTAGAGGATATCATCGGTCAGAAACCCCGCATTCAGGTGCTTAAGGTGACCAGTTCAGCTGCGGATTTTCATCTGCTGGTTTCAGAAACGGGAGAGCATCGCTTCCCGGTAGTAGATGAATGGAACCGGGTTATCGGTATTGTGAGTCTGAAAGATGTGAGCGAGTTAAAAGAGGATCAGAGTATTGAGAAGTGTGTCGTACGCCGCCCGATCACAGCTTCGCTGCAAACCTCACTGGCTTCGGCTGCACAGATCATGACGTGGGAAGGCATTGACTTCCTGCCGATTGTAGATCGGAACCGTAAACTGATTGCATCCGTCACACGTAAGGAAGTATTGCAGGCGATGCGTGATGCACAGAAGCAGCCACAGCTTGGAGAGACGTTTGATCATCTGATCTGGAACGGGTTTGCGGAAGAGCGCGGAGAGCAGAACGAATTGTTTTTCCACGGATTCATCATTCCGCAGATGGCGACAGACCTTGGTACCATCTCGGAAGGCGTTCTGCTGAATGTGATGACACAGGCGGGACGGCGCGCAGCCTGGGATGTTACAGGAAACGACCATGTCGTGGATAATGTAACAACGTATTTTGTTCGTCCGGTACAGATTGAAGATCAGATTCTGGTTCGTCCCATTATTTTGGAGACAAGTCGTCGGACCTGCAAAATGGATATTGTCATTTCCCGTGATGGGAATGTTGTATGCAAAGCGGTAATGACCCTACAATCCATTGACCATGCCTAGAAAAAGAGAGTATCCTCTTATCGAAAGAGCGAACTGTACCCCGAAATCGGCATGGTTCAGGCTTGTTCGATAGATGAGGATACTCTCTTTTTGGCAAAAAGCAATGACATCGTGCTAAGTGCATCAGGCAGATTGTCCGGATGTCTTGCCAGTTCCACCGTCTGCATGCTGCTGAAGACGAGCATAGTAACTGCGGTTACGTAATCCGGCGAACAGATTGTACGCTCCTATAATCAGAAATAGCGCTTCCACAACGACGGATAGCGTAGAACCGGTAAACACAAACATCAGGATGAGGGAAAGAATAATCAGCATGCTACCCATCCAGATGTTGGTCCATGAGCGATAAAGACCTATGGCGATGGGATCAGTGGTCCTGCGCGAACGAATGCTGTTCAGAGCTGAACAGACCATGGCCAGGGCAAAGATGGCGATTAGGGCATATTTGAGTACATCGATGAACACAAAGACGCAGCTCCTTTTCTGGAAAGCATTTACTGCCCTTATTGTACCATGCAGGCAGAGGGCAAGGGCAGTTTTTTTCCGGGGCTGTCATCCATTTCCTAAGCCGGAACGTGCATCCGAATCTGTACCCAAACTTGCAGCACACCTTCCATCACCAGCATCGTTTTCACCTGGACGGTATATTCCTTTTCTCTGACCGTATACACTTTTTGGTTCAGCATAATCCGCGTCATTTTGCTGTACTCATCGATATTGAAGACGTCGCGACCCCGGAGCACCTCAAGTTCATCCCCCAGTTTCTGCAACATCACTTTTAGGGAGGCCTCGTCCGGACCTTTGTCAGAGTCTTCTGCACGGACCTTGATTTCCTTGATGACGGTTTGGCGTTTACTGTATTTTTTCAGCGTTTTAATATCCTCCTCATTCTGATGCAGCTGAAGCTGCAACTCCTGATTGTTGAGCCACAACTCGTTGTAACTCAGGTGAAATACACCGTTGTACACGACACAACCGGCGATCATTCCCAGAACAAAGACAGCAGTCATGCGCATAAGCGGGCGGTAACGTGAAAAAGGCGGGATTCTCATGGGCGCTGTCCTGGAGTCATGCTAACCCCGTCCTCCACCGCAAACCCATTTCACCAGTTCAGTACCCATGTGTGCGCCCATAAAGGCGGATATCAAGTACAAAATTTGTTTGACTGCCGGAGACAGATTGCCGTCCAGCACGTTGCTTTCGATCACCCGCATCGGATCGATTGTACCGCCAACGGCCGCTGCGAGCGCCCAAATTTTAATTTTCCCAGCGACATCAAGCATCGTCTGTGTCGGAGGCTGGAGAGAGACCACCGCTCCTATACCTCCAATCATCGCGCCGCCCAGCACGATCCCAAACGCAATGAAGAAATCAAGAATAGCTTTGGACAAAAATGTGCTCATCCGGCAACACCCCTTTCAGACCCAGCAGCACACCTCCTGTCTTCGGTCCGTAACAGGGGGAGCGGCTTGTACTTCTATTGTATGGGCGTGCCCCCGAACGTTATGATAAAATAGAATAATAAAACGCGCTCCATTAGGATGAATCCTTATATTTCATTCATTTCATTAATAGAGCATTTTACATGAATACAGAAAACGACTTTCGGTCTGAACCGAAGGATGAAAAATACGGATAGAAGAAGACAGTGCAGTAACCTGATGCAAAAAGGTTGATGCGACTGTCCATGGCGAAAGGAAGAAAAAAACATGAGTTCTTTTGTGCATTTGCACGTTCACAGTGAATATAGTTTGCTGGACGGCGCTGCGCGTATACCGGATCTCGTGAATAAGGCCGCGGATCTCGGAATGACTACGCTGGCATTGACCGACCACGGTGTAATGTATGGTGCTATTCCTTTCTATAAAGCATGCGTCGAGCGGGGAATTAAGCCGATCATTGGATGTGAGGCTTATATGACTGCCGGGTCTCGCAAAGAGCGGGGAAGCCGCAAGGATCAGCCGATCCATCATCTGATTTTACTAGCCAAAAATATGACGGGTTATCAAAATCTGATGAAACTATGCTCCATCGGACATTTGGAAGGCTTCCATTACAAACCACGTATTGATATGGAGAGTCTGGCTGCCCATCACGAGGGTATCATCTGTTTAAGTGCATGTCTGGGAGGCGAGGTTCCCCAGCATCTGCTGCATGGACGAGAGGAAGAGGCAAAGCGTGCGGCGCTGCGTTACAAAAATATTTTTGGTGCCGATTTCTATCTGGAACTGCAGGATCATGGGCTATCTGAGCAAAAAAGAGTGAACCCTCAGCTGATTCGTCTGGCAGCAGAACTGGATATTCCATTGGTGGCGACTAATGATGCGCATTATCTGTCCGAAGAGGACGCTGAGCTTCAGGATGTGTTGATCTGCATCGGAACAGGGAAAACGGTAGATGACGAGAATCGGCTGCGCATTGGAACCAATCAGCTCTATCTCAAGAGTGAACAAGAAATGGCGCGTTTGTTCCCACATGTGCCCGAGGCTTTGGCGAATACGGTTCGCATCGCGGAGTCATGTGAGTTGCAGCTCGAATTCGGCAAATCCATTTTGCCGGAGTACAGACCGCTTCCTGAAGGGAAAAGTCCTTCTACCTATCTGCGTCAGTTGTGCGAAGAGGGAATGGAAGAGCGCTATAGTGAATCATCACGTTGGACGGACTCGGAGCTCAGAGCCGCACTTGAACAGCGGCTGGATTATGAGCTCCGGGTTATAGACAGTATGGGATTCTCGGATTATTTTCTGATCGTGTGGGATTTTATCGCCTATTCTCATCAGCAGGGAATTGTTACCGGACCGGGACGTGGCTCCTCGGCAGGTAGTCTGGTTGCCTATACCTTGCGTATTACAGACGTTGATCCCATGAAGTATAACCTGCTCTTCGAGCGGTTTTTGAATCCGGAACGGATCTCCATGCCGGATATTGATATCGACTTCAGCGATGAACGTAGGGACGAAGTCATTGAATATGTGGCGAAAAAATATGGCAAAGCCCATGTCGCCCAGATCATTACCTTTGGTACGATGGCTGCCCGTGCAGCCGTTCGGGACGTCGGACGTGCACTGAATGTGCCTTACGGCGAGGTGGACAAGGCAGCGAAGCTGATTCCTGCACAGCTTGGTATTAACATTCAGCGGGCAATGGAAGCCACCCCTGAACTAAAGGCTTTGTATGAGACCAAGCCGAAAACACGTGAATTGCTCGATATGGCCATGAAGGTGGAAGGTATGCCTCGTCATGCTTCCACACATGCGGCGGGGGTTGTCATCTCCCGTGATCCGCTGACGGATGCTGTTCCGCTTCAGGAGGGCAGTGAGGGAACGGCCTTAACGCAATATTCCATGGAAAACCTGGAGTCTATTGGACTGCTCAAAATGGACTTCCTCGGTCTGCGTACCCTTTCAATTATTGAACGCTGTCTGCGCTGGATTGGGGAAAATGGCGAAATTCCGGATTTTCGTCATATTCCGGATGACGACGCACTCACATATGAGATGCTTGGTCGAGGCGACACGATGGGGATATTCCAGCTTGAATCCGCAGGAGTGCGTCGTGTCCTGAAGGAGCTGAAGCCAAGTGTATTTGAAGATATTATTTCCGTGCTGGCCTTGTATCGTCCGGGCCCAATGGAATTCATCTCCAAATACATTCAGGGCAAACATGGACAGATCGAAGTGGATTACCCGCATGCGGATCTGGAGTCCATCCTCAAGGATACGTACGGCATCATTGTATATCAGGAACAAATTATGCAGATTGCTTCCCGGATGGCGGGCTTCTCTCTCGGCGAAGCGGATTTGCTCCGTAGAGCGGTTTCCAAGAAGAAACGGGAAGTACTGGATCTCGAACGTGGACATTTTGTCCAGGGCAGTCTTAAGCAAGGATACAGTGAAGCGGAGGCAGACCTGGTCTATGACATGATCGTCAAGTTTGCCAACTACGGTTTCCCGCGTGCTCATGCCGCTGCGTATGGCGTGCTTGCTTTCCAGACGGCTTATCTGAAAGCACATTATCCCATTCATTTTATGGCATCGATGTTAACAGCCGTTATGGGCAGTCACCGCAAAGTAGCGGAGTACGTTGTGGAATGCCGTCGCATGGATATTGAAGTACTTCCACCAGATGTGAATGAGAGCGGCATTCTGTTTACACCTGTACTTGGATCATCCAACAGAACAAAGGCTGGACAAGCGGCGGAAACCCAACGTTTAGAGGGAGAACATGGGGAGGACGGTACAGCAAGTTCTACGATGGAACATGCCATACATGTTGATGATCATTATTCCGGACAAGCGGAGTACGGTGAAGCACCTCTACCAGATGACCCGGGTCCCTCACCAGACGAAGACGGTAGTGCCTATGAGTGGCAGGCAGCGACGGCTGTGCCAGAGCAGTCCGAGGATCGGATTAATTCGGGCGTAGTGACTGTTTCTACAGCAGAACGTCTGCATGGAACTGGGGAAGAGGAGTCCTCGCATTCTGAACAGCATGAAATGTCTGCTGTACAGGAGAAAGATGGATTGTCGAATCAGAACTCTGATGCAGATACAGCAACCGGGGCGATACGTTTCGGTCTGGCTGCGGTGAAAAATGTAGGCACCCAGGCGATGGAAAGTATTATGATTGTACGGCAGGAAAGACCGTTCGACAGTTTGCTCGATTTTTGTCGTCGCGTCGATTTGCGGGTATGCAACAAACGTGTAATTGAATCGCTTATTCAGGCGGGAGCCTTTGACACATTGCCTGGGCACCGTGCCCAATTACTTGCCATGCTGGATGAGACTGTGGAAGCGGCTTTGAAATGGCGCAAAGAACGCGAGGATCTGCAAATTCAATTGTTTGATTTTGTCGAGACGCCGAACTGGGAGATTGAATATCCTCAAATTCCGCCTTATTCCGGGAGTCAGCAATTGGAGTTGGAACGTGAGCTGTTAGGTTTGTATCTATCTGGTCATCCATTAGATGACTATGAAGATGTGCTTGAATCCAGCGGCGCAGATCGCATTATGGAGCTGACGGAAGCGGCTGACGATACGATGGCCGTGGCAGCCGGGATGGTCGTGTCTGTGAAGTCGATTACGACGAAACAGGGCAAGGCTATGGCGTTCATGGAGTTGGAAGACCAGATTGAACGCTGTGAAGTGGTTCTCTTTCCCGAAGTATGGCGGCGCAGCCAGCAGCATGTCGGGAAAGGTGAACTGCTCGTCGTGCGCGCCAAAGTGCAGCAGCAGGACGAAGGGTTCAAGCTGCTGGCTGAGGAAGTGGCGCCGTTGTCACCGGCGGCACTGGAACAGCAGCTGCGCAGCCGCGAACGGCGCGGCAAGCCCGGCGGCGGCAGTGCTTCGCGCCCGGCGGCTCCGCCACGGCAGGCGAGCGGCGCGGGAGCCGTAGCTGCACGCAGCAGCGCAGGCGTGAATGCTGGAGCTCAGCGCAGCAGCGGAGGCCAGGGTCCGGCAGCGTCGCACAGCGCTGGGGGTGGATCTGGGGCGGCCGATGCCAATGGGGCCGCTTCCGTGGCTCGTCGGGCCCCTGAGGCCGCTAGCGGCACGGAGCAGAGTCGTGGGCCACGAGTGGCGGAGCAGCGGGTGTTCGTGAAGATCACCCCGCAGTCGGAGAAGCCCGAGCTTCTGGCCCGACTGAAACAGTTGCTTCAGCAGCATTCGGGCCCGGTGGCGACGGTGCTCTTCTATGAACAGCAGCAGAAGCTGCTCGCATTGAGTGATGCCTACCGGATTAAACCTTCGCCCTCTTTGTTCTCCGAGATGGAGAAAATGCTGGGTGAGGGCACGGTCAAAATAAAATAATAGGCTGTCACGCAAGAGATTGTTTCTCGATTCAAAGCGCTAACGAATCTACCGCGCCTTAAAGGCGGATGATCGTAAAATGCAAAATTTAACGAACTTCAGTGACGTTACTCCGGTACAAAACTGCGGCACGACTTTATAGAATGACGAAATAACATCTCTGTGATTCGTTAAACCGCAGTTCTGTGGAAATTGGAGCTAATAACGTGCGCTGGATTCGTTAGGTCCGAATCGAATAAAACTTGAAAGGTATCTCAAGCCATGCTCATGACTTTTGGGACACCTCTCTTATTTCCAATGATGAAACCTGTTCGGCCAACTGCCGAGCAGGTTTTTTTGTATTTATTTTACCAATTCCATCAGGTATGCAGGCGAAGGAGATATTGAACGCAAGCAAGAATGTAATATGTGAATCTTTTTACATAATTTATAGGATAAGCAGACTATCAAAGCGAATGTGCATTCCGCATTTTTTATGAACATTTTGGAAGTTTGCCGCATACACTTGAGAACACCGAAGGACCTGGGGGTCCTCGGGGGAGCGATGCGGGAGGTCGAGATATGTCATATGAAATCGTAGAAGCCATGCTGGCCCGGCGGGGTGTACAGATTGATGCAATCGCGGAAATTGTATATCGTCTGCAAAAAGGGTACCACCCGGAACTGACTATGGATGACTGTGTCACGAGTGTGAAATCAGTACTGCAGAAACGTGAGGTGCAATATACGCTGTACACAGGTATAGCCCTCGACGAGCTTGCTGAGAAACGCCTTTTGCCGCAGCCTTTGCAGGCAATTATGGAGGCGGATGAATCCCTGTATGGAGTGGACGAGACTCTTGCTCTTGGCATTACCCATGTGTATGGTATGATCGGTTTAACCAGTTTTGGTTATCTGGATAAAGAAAAGATTGGTGTCATTCATGATCTGAACGAAGCAGGACCAGCTATACATGTTTTTCTGGACGACCTGGTTGCCGGGCTCGCCGCTGCTGCTTCTGCCCGAATTGCTCACAAAAATATTAAAGCCAAGAAATATCCATCGGATATCTGATTTTCTTCATTTGTGTTTTCATTCATTTGGTATCTTTTGTTTGTTCAATGAAAGGTCATCCAGGGTGGCTGTTGCTGCCCTGAGCGGCCTCGAATTCCTTTTTGATAAAGAAAGTCTTAGGAACATTGCATCAACCATATCGGTTATCCTCGCGGGACAAATGTCCCTCTAGATCTCGTTTTCTCCCCAAAGGTCCCGAACCCTTCCTTGCAGAAAAAAAGTGAGGTATGTTATCATTAGTCCAATATACGGGCTCTGAACATTAGCTTAGGGGGCGGACATGGCATGTGGACGGTGATTTACATTGCACCGACAGCAAAGGTTGCGGACAAGATTAAGACCAAGCTTTCGGAAGAAGGTTTTCTGGTACAGACCCGTCCCATCAGTTTATCCAAGCAGCAATTTGAGATTCGCGTCCCTTCAGGGGAATTGGAAGAGGTTCAGGAAGTGCTGAATTCGATTCTGCATTCCTGATTCATTCGATATCAGACGTGCCTTGGCAGATGAAGAAGTACCAATGGTACATAAGGGACTGACCGCGTAAGCGGAAAGAGGAATCGACTTGCATGTATTGTATGCTGCTGTCCTTCCTTCTTTTTTTGTTAGGACAAGGACTGACCAGATTGCTCCCAGAGACCCTACCAAGACAGATTCAAACATCAGCGCAACAATCTTTCGGTTATTGCAGGTAACATCAATCGTGCTGACAGAAGCCGCTGATCCTTGCCTTATACCGGCGGATTTTTTTGTTGTGAATGCTGGACAAGGCCCATGGCAGCGTATGGGTCGTAAGCGGTTTACCGCAGCGCGCGGATGAAGTTGCTACATGCAACGGACTGCAGGTTGCGGCCATCAAATCAACGGCTGGAGAGGTGTAGTTGTGTTCAAAGATATATTCCAGAAAAAACGGAAGTACGCCACCATACCTTCCGAGCGTGCGCTTCGTGGCGAAGGTCAGGAAGCTGGAGAACGTCCAAAACGGGAAATACCTGAAGGACTTATGAACAAGTGCAGCAAATGCGGCACGATTCAATATAGCAAGGAATTGGAAAAAAATCTGAAAGTATGTCCGGCTTGCGGCTACCATATGCGTTTGAATGCAATGGAACGTATCGCCATGGTTCTAGATGAGCAAGGGTTTGTGGAGTATGACGCTGATATGGTATCAGTTGATCCACTTGAATTCCCTGGATATAGTAACAAACTGGAACAACAGCGCCTGAAGTCAGGACTGAAGGAAGCTGTCATTACGGGTGAGGGAACTTTAGAAGGTTTGCCTGTGGTTGTTGCTGTCATGAGCTTCGACTTCTTCACAGGTAGTATGGGTTCGGTTGTAGGGGAGAAAATTACCCGTGCGATTGAGCATGCAACAGAGAAACGCTTACCTTTGATCATTTTCTCAACATCTGGGGGTGCCCGGATGCAAGAGAGTATTCTTAGCCTTATGCAAATGGCGAAAACTAGTGCGGCTTTGTCCCGTTTGGATGAACAGGGCGGATTGTATATTTCGGTCATTACCGATCCTACGACAGGTGGAGTTTCGGCCAGTTTTGCGAGCCTTGGTGATATCATCATCGCCGAGCCGGGAGCTGTATTTGGCTTCGCCGGTAGAATCGTCATTGAGCAGACGATCCGTCAGAAACTGCCTGATGATTTCCAGACGGCAGAATTTAATTTGCAGCACGGTCAGCTGGACATGGTGGTCCATCGTAAAGAACTTCGAGCCACCCTTGGCAAGCTTCTAGACATGCATAGTGAAAAAGGAGGGGTCTAAATGGCGGGTGAGTTGCCATATGAAGCGCCTCTGGTTGAGATGCGCAAGAAGATCGAAGAGCTCGTACAGTTTGGACAGGAAAAAGGCATCGACTTCACTGATGAAATTGCACGCCTGGAAGAACGTTATCATAGACTCGAAGAAGAGATTTATACCGGCATAACGGCTGCTCAGAAAATGCATCTGGCGCGGCATCAGCAGCGTCCGACGGCACTGGATTTAATCCAATTGATATTTACCGATTTCATTGAGTTGCACGGTGATCGCATGTTCGGAGACGATCTGGCGGTTGTTGGCGGACTGGCGAAGCTAAACGGAAAAACAGTAACGGTCATCGGCCAACAGCGGGGGAAAGATACGAAGGATAATATCGCCCGTTTTTTTGGGAGCGCACATCCAGAAGGATTCCGAAAAGGGCTGCGTCTCATGAAGCAAGCGAACAAATTTGGTCGTCCAATTATTACATTCGTTGATACTAAAGGGGCGTATCCGGGTAATACTGCTGAAGAGAGAGGTCAATCGGAAGCTATTGCCCGTAACCTGCTGGAAATGGCGAAGCTCTCGGTGCCTGTTATTATAGTGGTCATCGGCGAAGGCGGAAGCGGCGGGGCCCTGGCTATGGCTGTGGGTAATCGTGTGTTGATGCTGGAGCATGCGATTTACTCAGCGATCTCTCCGAACGGTGCTGCGTCCATTCTTTGGAAAGATGCATCCAAGGCAGATCAGGCGGCCGAAGCGATGAAAATAACGGCCAAAGACCTTCTGGAGATGGAGGTCATTGAAGAAATAATCCCTGAGCCACGCGGTGGTGCTCATCGGGATTATGAAGAATCTGCGGCTGCAATTAGCGAGGCATTGGTTCGTCATCTGGACGAGATGAAAGGCTGGACTGGTGACCAATTGAAGCAGGATCGGTATGAGAAATTCCGTAAGATTGGATCAGTCACGTTTGAACCTGAGGTGCAAATTGAGGCCCCTCAAGTACCTGTTGAAGTCGATACAGCAGGTAATTTGTCGGGAAATGCTGAATGATGTGACGAATTTCCTATACAAATGAGCAAAAGTATAGTAAATTTAATAGTTGGAAAAAGAAAAAGAGATAAAAAGATAGACCTTTAAAATCGGAGGAAACCCAAAATGCGCAAAACAAAGATTGTATGTACGATTGGTCCATCCAGTGAATCATTGGAGAATACCAAAAAATTGATTATGGCCGGTATGAACGTGGCCCGTTTGAACTTCTCCCACGGTGATTTCGATGAGCACGGCGGACGGATCACAGCAATTCGCCAAGCATGCGAAGAGCTGAACAAGACAGTAGCGATCTTGCTGGACACCAAAGGACCGGAAATTCGGACAGGTAAACTCGAAGTGGAGCCAATCGAATTGGTTCAAGACGAGTACATCACTTTGACAACAGAAGAAATTCTGGGCACCAAAGAACGTCTCTCCATTACGTATGCAGATCTTCCGAGTGATGTTGAACCGGGATCTACAATTCTGATCGACGACGGTCTGATCGGACTGACTGTGGTGGAAGTACAAGGCACCGAGATCAAATGCCGTATCGTTAACGGCGGTACGATCAAAAGCAAAAAAGGTGTTAACGTTCCTGGCGTTGCCATTTCTCTGCCGGGTATTACTGAAAAAGATGCTAACGATATCGTATTTGGTATCGAGCAAGGTGTCGATTTCATCGCGGCTTCATTTGTTCGTAAAGCAAGCGACGTCCTTGAGATTCGTGAATTGCTTGAAAAACACAATGCTGGACATATCCAAATCATCTCCAAAATTGAGAACCAACAAGGTGTGGACAACCTGGATGAAATCCTTGAAGTGTCCGATGGCCTGATGGTTGCTCGTGGAGACCTGGGTGTAGAGATTCCTGCGGAAGAAGTACCATTGGTACAAAAACGCATGATCGAAAAATGTAACGTTGCAGGCAAACCGGTTATCACAGCTACACAAATGCTGGATTCCATGCAACGCAACCCGCGTCCAACACGTGCAGAAGCAAGTGACGTGGCTAATGCGATCTTCGACGGTACAGATGCAATCATGTTGTCTGGTGAAACAGCTGCTGGTAAATACCCAGTTGAATCCGTTCTGACAATGTCCCGTATTGCCGAAAAAGCAGAATCCGCTCTGCCTTACCAAGAGCTGTATCTGAAACAACGTGTTGCTCAACAAACAACAGTTACTGAAGCAATCAGCCAATCTGTTGCCCTGTCAGCTCAAGATCTGAACGCTAAAGCGATCATTACTTCGACTGAATCCGGTCATACAGCACGCATGATTTCTAAATATCGTCCAGAATCTCCAATCATCGCGGTGACAACGGAAGACAGAACTTCCCGTCGTCTTGCATTGGCTTGGGGTGTAACACCAGTCAAAGGAAGACTTGTTGATTCCACTGACGCTTTGTTTGAAAATGCAATTGAAGGCGGCGTGAAATCCGGACTTGTAAAAGAAGGAGATCTTGTTGTTATTACAGCGGGTGTACCTTTGGGTCGTTCGGGTTCCACTAACCTGATCAAAGTAAGCCAAATTCCAAACAACGCATAATTGTGTTTGGACGAGAAGCAACAGGAATGAAGCAATGGGGCGTTTGCGTCCCGTTGCTTTTTTTTCCATCTTTATGAGACTTTGTCGTCTCTAGATACGTAATAATTGGTTTATCGAAGGAGGCCGGTAACATGCAACAACAAAGCAATGGCAGTTGGTACACGGCACGTCTTCGCGTGCGTTATCAAGAAAGTGATCAGATGGGTGTGGTCTATCACGCCAACTATTTGAATTGGTTTGAAATCGGTCGAACCGAGATGATTCGCCAAATGGGGTATACATATCGTAAAATGGAGGAACAGGGGTTACTGCTTCCGGTAACCGGACTGGATGTGAAATATCATAAACCTGCCCGGTATGATGATGACATCATCATTTTCACCCGTATTGCTGCATTTAGTGGTCTGCGACTGAACTATGAGTATGACATAAGGCGCATGACTCCAGACCTTAATGAGCAGATAGGCAGCGGGCAACGAGTATGGTCATCTGAGGAGTCCCTTCCTGGTGAACGATTGGTTACAGGCTCTACCCAACATGTATGGGTCAATGGGGACTGGAAGCCAGTCAGGCTGGATAAGGCAGCTTCTGAGCTCTACAGCGCGCTTGAGAAAGTGTGGCTTTCAGGAAAGGGGTAATACGTAATGCGAAGATGGATGTGGGCCCTGCTATTAATCATTCCGGTGATTGAACTGTTTGGTTTCATTCTTATGAGTGACTGGATTGGAGCCGGAAAGACATTGCTTCTCATGATTCTCACGTCCTTGATCGGTATAGCAATGTTGCAGTTTGAAGGACGAAAAGTACTTATTGATGCCAAATCCGAGATGGAGCGCGGTAAGGTGCCCGGAAGGAAAATGGTAGATGGACTATTTATTTTTGTCGGTGGTTTTCTACTGTTGATCCCGGGATTTATCACAGATCTGATCGGTTTTACACTGTTGTTCCCAGTAACACGTTCAGTGTACCGTCTATTCTTCCTGGGCTGGCTGGAGAAAAAAATGAGAAACGGAAGTATTAAGTTTTATCGTGGTCCGAAAAAATAGGATATACCAGCATCAGTTGAAGAAAGGCACCCACCATCAGATTCAGTCTGATGAGCGGTGCCTTTTTTAGTCTTGATTATATGCGGATCACAGAAAGCAGAAATCATGATTTCATCGGACACGTCCGTTAATAATATATGTTCGGAGATCACGGAACACGTTCGCTCGATTAAATGCATCAAGGATAACGAGGCTGACAGGGCCGATGATCAAACCGAGTACACCGAACAGTTTCAATCCGACAAACATGCCAACCAATGTGGCCAGAGGATCCAACCCGACACTGCTGGCAAGCACTTTGGGTTCAATGATTTGGCGAGCAATCAGCACAATGAGATATACAATACTGATGCCGATCCCCAGGTACAAGTCTCCATTCATAAGCAGGTATGCTGCCCAGGGAACCATCACCAAGCCAACGCCGAGATAAGGAAGCAGATCCACCAGACCGATGAGCAAAGCGATCGTAAAGGCAGATTTAACCTGGAGCACAAGCAATCCAATCATGACAAATAATGCGGTGATAGAGATCATGATCAACTGGGCTCGTGCATAACCGAACAGTGCTTTTTTGAGATCATTCCATATGTCGGTAATCGGTTTGCGAATGGATGAGGGCACCCAGCCCGATACGGTAATACTGTGTCTGGTCCAACTTTTGCTAATAAAGAAAGTTGATAGAAGAACCACGATTAGTACGGCTCCCATATTGGGGAGAGAAGTGAGCAGGTTCAGGATCATGTTGAAAAATCCGGTGACCAGGTCCGTTACAGCTGTACCTACCGTTTCGGTTGTTTTGCTAATATTGCTGTTAATGGTCTCCTGATAGTTGGGATTTTCCTTGTAAAATTCATTGATCTGTCCAATTAAACTCTGAATCGTGTCATTCTGGGTCCAACGGATGAACGTAGCCTTAATCTCATCGACATGAAGGTCAAAGCTCGTCGTTAGTGAAATGACTTCCTTTACCATACGGGTTACCGCAGCAGACAATACGACGACAATGGCCCCGAAATAAATGATTAGTGATAAGGTTACAGCCAGCCAGCGGGGAAATCGGGCCTTGTATTGAAGCAACTTCACCAGAGGGTTCATCGCATAAGCGATAATCCAGGCGATGGCAAAAGGATATAACAGCGGGAACAGCAGGTATATAGCAACGGCAATGAGTATGGTCGCAATAATCACCCATAAGCCGCGCAACAGGCGTTTCATTATGATTCTATCCAAGCATCAACTCTCCTTATTCCATTTCAAGCTACCACGAAGGAAGCATAGGAAGCTATCTAGTTAATATAGAGCAAATACACTGATTTGAAACGCCAGGATGTCGTCGAATTATATCTTTTCTTTTGCCTAGAGTATGCCTCATGTTCACAAAATATAGCAATAAAAACTTGATTTATAGCACGGATTTATATAAAAAGAATAAAATGTCAACCTTGTTTTTGTAAAGGTTTTCAAAAATGCTTTATCACTCCGATAAAGAAGTTTGATGTGCGGATGACCTCGCATCATGTTCACATAAACGACAAAATCCAGTATGATGAGATAAGGAAATACCGATTGACAGATATGAAAACCGGATATTGAGGTATTTATTAATTTTAAAATGTAAATGGTTACAAAAGAAGGACGAGTGCGTTTGAGCACGTAGATGACACTCTGGATGGGTTCTTGATTTCGTTTATTAAAGGAGAGATGTAATATGACAGCTACCAAAGGTCTGGAAGGCATCGTTGCAACAACCTCTTCGATCAGCTCCATTGTAGACGGTGTGCTTACATACCGTGGTTACGATATTGACGATCTGGCAGAACATGCAAGCTTTGAAGAAGTTGCCTATTTACTGTGGTTTGGTAAATTGCCAACTACGGATGAACTGAAATCCCTTCGCAAAAGCCTGAGCGATTACGCGCCGATTCCGAGCGAGTTGATTGCACAAATCCAATTGTATCCGAAAAACATGAGTACCATGGCAGCACTGCGTTCCGCGGTATCCGCACTGGCTCTGTACGATGAGCAGGCTGACGAGATGACAGCGGAAGCGAACGAGAACAAAGCGGTTAAGCTGCAAGCGCAGTTGCCAACCATTGTGGCAGCCATAGCCCGTATCCGTCAGGGCAAAGAACCTGTGGCTCCAAAAGAAGGCGCTTCCATCGCAGAAAACTTTTTATATATGATGACTGGAGAACAACCAGCCGAGACCGCTGTTAAAGCCCTTGATCAAGCGCTTGTCCTGCATGCGGATCACGAGTTGAACGCTTCTACATTTGCAGCACGTGTAACAGTAGCTACGCTTTCCGACATCTATTCGGGAGTAACTTCTGCGATTGGCGCATTGAAGGGGCCATTGCATGGCGGTGCAAATGAAGCCGTTATGAAAATGCTGAATGAGATTGGAACACCTGATCGTCTGGAAGCAGCTATTCAAGAAAAATTGAACAACCGTGAGAAGATCATGGGCTTTGGACACCGTGTCTACAAAAATGGAGACCCACGTGCGAAACATCTGCAAAAGATGTCCAAGGAACTGGGTGAAATGAACAACGATACACGCCTGTACGATATGTCAGTGAAGATCGAAGAACTGGTGACAGGACAAAAAGGTCTGAAACCAAATGTAGATTTCTATTCCGCTTCCGTATATACCCAATTAGGTATTGAAGAGGTCCTGTTTACACCGATCTTTGCGATTAGCCGGGTATCAGGTTGGACTGCTCATATTCTGGAACAGCTTGCGGATAACCGTATTATTCGTCCGCGTGCCGAGTACACAGGCCCAACAGATCAGAAGTACGTTTCAATCGAACTTCGCTAATGGCATCAAAACCAGTATAATAAAAAGGACGGGGTGAAGGGGTGTAACATGTTGGCTGAAATTAGCAGCACGTTCATAACCCTTCCTCCAATAAGACAAGCGGTGTGTTATCATACTGCATCTACGAAACCCAAGGAGGAATTATACTAATGAAATTAGAAAAATTTGCTCACCCAACTGAAGGCGAAAAAATTCAAATTGATAACGGTACACTGCAAGTACCTAATAACCCGATCATTCCATTTATCGAAGGTGACGGTACAGGCCGTGACATCTGGAAAGCTTCCAAACGTGTATTGGATGCAGCTGTTGAAAAAGCATATGACGGCAACAAAAAAATCGCATGGTATGAAGTGTTTGCTGGACAAAAAGCATTCGATACATACGGGGAGTGGCTGCCAAACGATACGCTTGAAGCTATTCGCGAGTATATCGTAGCGATCAAAGGACCATTGACTACACCAATCGGCGGCGGAATTCGTTCCCTGAACGTAGCGCTTCGTCAAGAACTGGATCTGTACACTTGCTTGCGTCCTGTTCGTTATTTCGATGGTGTACCTTCTCCGGTTAAACGTCCTGAGTTGGTAGACATGGTCATTTTCCGTGAGAATACGGAAGATATCTATGCAGGTATTGAATACGCAGAAGGTTCAGAAGAAGTGAAAAAAGTAATCCAATTCCTGCAACAGGAGATGGGTGCAAACAAAATCCGCTTCCCTGAAACTTCCGGTATTGGTATCAAGCCAGTTTCCTCCGAAGGTTCCAAACGTTTGGTACGTGCAGCAGTACAATATGCCATCGATCACAACCGTAAGAGCGTTACATTGGTACACAAAGGCAATATCATGAAATTTACAGAAGGTGCCTTCAAAAACTGGGGTTATGAAGTTGCTGAAGACGAGTTCGCTGACAAAGTGTTCACTTGGGCACAATACGATATCATTAAAGAAAAAGACGGTACGGATGCAGCTAATGCAGCTCAAAAAGCAGCTGAAGATGCTGGCAAAATCATCGTGAAAGATGCTATTGCCGATATCGCTCTGCAACAAGTATTGACTCGTCCAGGTGAGTTCGATGTAATCGCAACGTTGAACCTGAACGGTGACTATCTGTCCGATGCACTGGCTGCACAAGTTGGCGGAATTGGTATCGCTCCAGGAGCGAACATCAACTATGTAACAGGACATGCTATCTTCGAAGCTACTCACGGTACTGCACCTAAATATGCAGACAAAGATGTCGTGAACCCTGGTTCCGTTATTCTGTCCGGCGTAATGTTGCTTGAGCACCTGGGATGGCAAGAAGCGGCTAACCTGATCTACAAAGGTATGGAAACATCCATCAACAACAAAACAGTAACTTATGACTTTGCACGTCTGATGGACGGCGCTACTGAAGTGAAATGTTCTGAATTTGCTGATCAAATCATTAAAAACCTGTAAGGGGAGATGTGAATCGTGACTATTCAGCGCAAAAAAATCACAGTAGTCGGCGCCGGATTTACCGGAGCTACAACGGCTTTGATGCTTGCCCAAAAAGAACTCGGGGATGTTATTCTGGTTGATATTCCGCAATTGGAAAACCCGACTAAAGGTAAAGCGCTCGACATGTGGGAAGCTAGTCCTGTTCAGGGCTTCGACAGCAATATCGTCGGTACTTCCAACTACGAGGATACTGCAGGTTCGGAGATTGTTATTATTACGGCAGGTATTGCCCGTAAACCAGGTATGAGCCGTGATGATCTGGTCAACACGAATGCAGGAATCGTGAAGTCTGTTTGTGAAAATGTGAAAAAATATTGCCCTGATTCCATCGTCATTATTCTAAGCAACCCGGTAGATGCAATGACATATGCAGCTTATCAGACGCTTGGTTTCCCTAAAAACCGCGTAATCGGCCAGTCCGGTGTTCTGGATACTGCACGTTATTGCACATTCATTGCACAAGAGCTGAATGTATCGGTTGAAGACGTCCGTGGATTCGTTCTTGGCGGCCACGGAGACGATATGGTACCACTCGTTCGTTATTCCAGCGTTGGCGGTATTCCAATCGATACCCTCATCCCGGCAGAGCGCATTGAAGCCATCGTACAACGCACACGTGTTGGCGGGGGTGAGATCGTTAACCTGCTCGGAAACGGCAGCGCATATTATGCACCAGCAGCTTCATTGGTGCAAATGACCGAAGCCATTTTGAAAGACAAAAAACGAATCATTCCGGTTATTGCTTACCTTGAAGGGGAATATGGCTACAACGACTTGTTCCTTGGTGTGCCAACCGTTCTGGGTGGTAACGGAATTGAGAAAATATTTGAACTGGAACTGACTGCGGAAGAAAAAGCTGGACTCGACAAATCTGCGGATTCGGTTCGTAACGTCATTTCAGTAGTTAACTTGTAAGTTTGAAAACTTTTTGACAGGAACAGACAGAAAACCTTCGGATCATCCGGAGGTTTTCTTTTCTTTGGATAAGTTCCCCAGTATAATGAGATGTGATGTATAGCACACTGACTGAAATTTTTGAGGAGGATGGACATTTTGACAATGATTATGTATTTGCTCCATATTATTGGAGCACTGGCGATGGGCTTCTATCTGATCTTGCCATTCGTTGTGGGCAAAATCCGTACATTGAGTGCTGCCGCTCAAGAGGGAGCATTTGCATCGCTCCGTTCATTAAACCGTATCGCACAGTACGGACTTGTAATTCAGCTTCTTACGGGTGGTTACTTGATGACCAAGGGTGAGTATTCCTATCTGTGGATGGGCGTGGTAGTGGTTCTGTTGCTGGCTATTGCAGCAATCGGTGGCATTATGGGTAAACCGTTACGCTTGGCAGCAGAGGCTGTGAAAAGCAATCGTGACGTCAGTGCAGAACAAAGTAAGATTCGTATGTTCAGCACATTGCTTGCCGTATTCCTGCTCATTATGGTGTATCTGATGGTGAACAACCAAGTGATCTAACAATAGCTGCGAACGAGTTTTATTTGAGAGCTGAACTTAAAGCGTTTGCACTTTAAACGTTGGGACAAGCTGAATAAGAAAGTAAGGTCTTGAACCGTATTGAAATAGACAGCCCAGAGGCTGTCTATTTTTGTTCGCTCCGTCTGGGGTGATGTCTGACAACCAACAAGGTGCTAGTGTTGAAATAACGGCATATATGGCTCACGTAGTTAAACGCTACATTTAGTTAACCCAGGCTCACACTGTGGGCAAATACGGTGTTACGACCGTTACGCTTGGACTCATATAGTGCCGTATCGGCATCACGCAGCAAGGATTCCAGAGAATCGGACCCTCCATTATATTGTGCCACTCCGAAGCTTGAAGTCAGTGGAATACGAGTACCTTGTACCTCCAGCGGGTCATTCAACAAAGCCACGCGTAACTTCTCAGCAAGCTGCTCACCGTCTTGGAGGGAGGCATTGGGTACCGCGATAACAAACTCCTCTCCTCCATAACGTGCAAACAACATCTCCGAATTCAGATAACGATTACATACAGAGACCACATGAATGATGGCCTGATCCCCAACGTCATGTCCATAGGTGTCATTAATTCGTTTGAAATGATCAATGTCAAATAATATAAAGGCCGTCGGCCGCAGATTAAGCTGGGCTTCACTCAGTATCTCCCGACCTCTAAGCAGGAACTGCGTGCGGTTATATATTTTGGTGAGACCATCGAAGTAAGCCAGTTGCTTCAATTGTTCTTGTAGGAAACGTTGCTCTGTAATATCAATCAGCATAATCAGTGTGCCAACGGCTTGTCCTTCTTTGTTATACACATAAGAGGTTCTCACCTGATAACAGACGGTCTCTCCGTTCAATTGCCAGTACAGATCGGTTTGCAGACCTTCTCGGCCATATTCCACTGGAAAGGTCTCACCGGCAAGCGACAGCCATACATCGTTCAGATGTTGACCTACCATGCTGAAATCAAGCTCTGGCAGCATATCACGCAGAGATTTGTTATAGTCGACGAGACGATTGGAACTATCCAGCACGATAACGCCTTCACGCATGCTCTCAAAGATACTATCCTTGGCGATAGGTACGATGGTTAACAGACGGGAGGATAGAATAGCCCAGATATACATTGCGGATGTAATGCACATGAGAACCGGAACAGGATCCATACCACCTGGGGTCAGACCAAGTAAATACACAAAGGCCGCTACCATGGGAATAAGCTGTGAAGTGATCAATGTGAGTAACTGACGACGATACATCTTTTTGGTATGTTTCCATTGTCCGACGAGAATAAGGCAGGCACATAACAGACAGGAAAAGGTGAATGCACCATGAACAACGTACCATTGCCCTACGGCAATATCGATTAGAGGGACGGAACTGTCTTCTCTTAACCATACTCTTTTATAGAAAAGATGATGAAAATCATTTGTTGCCACCATGAACAAGGTAATGGAAGGGATTACAAACAGTGCAGCAGAAGCTTTTTTGGATAATTTTTTACCCGTGTATTGCATCATGAGCATCAGCCCAAGAGAGGCGGAGAAAGGCATACCAATGTATTCGATGACCGTCCAGAATTTCATCTGCTCCAGTGTATTGCTGGCGAGTTCAATCGCGTAACCGAAGGTGTAAACCGACAGAGCTGCTGTATAGAGAATGAATATTTTCGAACTGGGGATTTCTGCTCTTCTAACATAAGTATATAAACACAGAAAAACATTCAGCACAGCTGAAGTTGCTACAAGTGTTATATAAGAATTAATGTGCGATTCCATGGGTTTGGTCTCCATATTAGATCAGAATATTTGCTTAGTTGGGAAGCATGAATGCATGATATCGCTTCATCCAAACTGGATTAATTTTATTTAAAGCTTATCTGTATACTGTACATTGTACATCAGCCCATACGGCATAGGAATACAATTTGGTTGGTGAATCCGTTCAATTTCGATAAAATTTTCGAATGATTGGCATAATAGGTCGAATTCAATGCGGCTTTGCCTCAGTTGACAGCATGTCTGTGAGAAACGATAAAGAAACAGCCATTAGAGTATTGGGAATTTTTCTGTTTAACGGCCAAAAGCGAGTGGTAAGTATGTATCGAGGCAAGAGACAGTGACTTTGGAGCATGAGCATTGGAAAAGGGATTAATCTGTATTGTTCATGCCATCCTACAGAATGAATCTGAATCAGGACATTCCATTTTGAGAGGAGAAATGCCAGATGTCAACCGACACACAAAACAAAAAGACGATGCCTGCCCAACATCAGGATCAGCGCCCGGGTATCGAATCGGAGATGAACCCCAAACCAGAGTTTGAGAAACCTGAATATAAAGCAGCCGGTAAATTGTTAGATAAGGTTGCTCTGATCACGGGTGGAGACAGTGGAATTGGACGTGCTGTTGCCGTTACATATGCGAAGGAAGGCGCGGATGTAGCGATTGTATACCTGAGTGAGCATGAGGATGCGGAAGAGACCAAGCGTCAGGTCGAACAGGAAGGACGCAAATGCATGTTGATTCCCGGGGACATTGGTGACAATGCCTTTGCCAAGAAATCCGTGCAGCAGACGGTGGATCAACTAGGCAAGCTGGATATTGTCGTGAATAATGCAGCGGAGCAGCATCCCCAGCAGCAGCTGGAGGATATTACTCCAGAACAGCTGGAGCGTACGTTCCGCACAAATATTTTTGGCATGTTTTATATTACACAGGCTGCTCTGCCACATCTTAAGAAAGGCAGTACAATCATTAATACAACCTCCATTACCGCATATCGCGGAAATCCGACGTTAATTGATTATTCATCTACGAAAGGAGCTATCACTTCATTTACACGCTCCTTGTCGATGAATGTTGTGGAGAAGGGAATTCGTGTGAATGCTGTTGCTCCAGGGCCGATTTGGACCCCGCTCATTCCATCCACGTTTGATGAGAAAAAGGTGAGCGAATTTGGTGCTACTCAGCCAATGAAACGTCCAGGTCAACCGGATGAACTGGCTCCAGCTTACGTGTATCTCGCTTCGGATGATTCTTCCTACGTGAGCGGTCAGGTGATGCACGTTAATGGCGGCGAAGTGGTCAACGGATAATCCATTGACGACGTATTTCAAACGAAGGCGTATCGTTACCAGCATGACTGGTCGGTACGTCTTTTTTTAATGAGCATATAGCGGAAGAGATATGATTTTGATCCAGTTTACAAAAGTCGGGATCGGCGTTGATGCAACCATGATACTTTATCATTAGGCTTGCCTGGAGATAGTTCTAGAACTGACGCCGCGTGCTGCTAATCAAAAATGAGAGGGTCTCCATGCTATCTGTGATATGATATAGACCGACAAGTAAGCTTCGGAGGCGGTCACATGAAGATTAGCAAACAAAATGCGGCACACTATATATGGGGTGGACAGTGCGATGGTTGGCATCTCGTTCAAAATGAAACACTGAGCATTATTCATGAACGTATGCCTGCAGGAACTTCTGAAACCCGGCACTACCATTCGATAAGTCGTCAGTTTTTCTTTATTCTTAGCGGTGAGGCTTGTATGGAACTTAACGGGGAAGAGTTTGTGCTTGAACTCCATGAAGGGATAGAAATTGCGTCGGGCATGCCACATCAGATGCAGAATCGGGGCGAAGCAGACGTAGAATTTCTTGTCATTTCACAACCCACCACTCGTGGTGATCGAATAGAAATGGATATGTAATTATTAATTTTATAACAAAGGAAGAGATAGATGAGACCGTTCCGAATTCGCCTTGCCATCATTATGATGGTGCTGATCGGTATTTCCGTCATTGTGGCGGGGTATACGATGGGCAGAGTTTTTAAGACTACTCACATTAATGCATTGGAGCAAACGATGGTGCGTGAGATCAACTTGCTAAAAGCAACGTTCCCGTTCCATGATGCAACCAATCCAAAAAATGCAGAGACACAGAAATATTACTCAGAACGTGCGGTTGAGCTGGATCGACTGACGGATTCACGGGTAACTTTTATCAATAAAGATGGAACGGTCATTGGCGACTCGGAGAGCGATCCCAATTCAATGGACAACCACTTGAACCGTCAGGAGATTAAAGAAGCGGTTGGGCAAAATTATGGTCAGTCGATTCGTTATAGTGCAACATTAGGGCAGGACATGCTGTATGTGGCGCTTCCTGTGAATTCGGATCAAAG
Organism: Paenibacillus marchantiae; assembly: GCF_028771845.1. Lineage (NCBI taxonomy): Bacteria > Bacillati > Bacillota > Bacilli > Caryophanales > Paenibacillaceae > Paenibacillus > Paenibacillus marchantiae. The sequence goes on from NZ_CP118270.1 coordinate 3,234,185, forward strand.
CGACATGATCGAGTTACCCAGTGGGAAATTTGATGGTTACATTCGACTATCCATGAGTCTTGAAGCTGTTGATCAGGGTCTTCAGCAGGGCTGGATTTTGATGTTCTTCACCTTGGGCCTTCTGTTCCTGATTGTGGCTCTGGTAAGTTACCGGGTTGCGCGGGGACTGACATCGCCCATTGAGCATATTACGAAGGTGGCTCACCGGATCACCAAGCTGGATTATGATGCTAGAGTGGATGTAACTCGTAATGATGAGATCGGTCAACTGGGACTTGCCATTAACGGAATGGCAGACAGCCTTCAGATGCAACTGAAGACGATTAGGGATAATGAAGCGCTGCTGCAAAGTGTGCTTGCCAACATGACGGGCGGCATTATAATGATCGATGCTGGTCAATCTATTGCGCTGGTCAATCGGGAAGCGGAGCGTATGCTTGGCATTCAGGCAGAACGGGTTACTGGCAAACCATATATTGAATTGAAGCGGCATTATGAGCTGACACGCACGATTGAAGAGAGTGTTGCATTGCGAGAACCGATGCATGAAGAAGTAAGTGTGTTCAATCCAGTCGAAAAATTAATTCGCATTGATGGAGTACCGATGTCCGAAGATGACGGCGCTTATCGGGGGATGCTCTTCCTTCTGCAGGATGTAACAGCAATCCGCAGGCTGGAATCAATGCGCAGTGAATTCGTCGCGAATGTATCTCATGAACTCAAAACGCCGGTGGCTGCGGTCAAAGGTTTTGCCGAAACGCTTCTTAGCGGCGGGGTACAGGACAAAGAGACGGAGCGTTCATTCCTGCAGATTATCTATGATGAAGGTGACAGACTGAATCGATTAATCGGAGATATTCTGGAGTTATCCAAAATTGAGTCCAAACGGGCTCCCCTGCAATGTTCACCTGTGCATGTGCATTCGTTCTTTGAGATGGTCCTGGGTACCTTGTCCAAGGTGGCGGAGAAGAAAGAGATTCGCCTGGAGATGAATGTTCCCGAAGAATTGTATATTGAAGCTGATGAGGATAAAATGAAGCAGATCTTTATTAATCTGTTATCCAACGGCATTAATTACACGCCTGAGGGCGGACGGGTAAAATTACAAGTGTCGGTTGAATATAATGAGGACGAAGAAGAAGTTGTATTTGCAGTATCCGACACAGGAATTGGTATTCCGAAGAAAGATTTGCCGCGGATTTTTGAACGCTTCTATCGGGTGGATAAGGGCAGATCCCGTAATTCGGGAGGCACCGGACTTGGACTTTCAATTGTGAAACATCTGGTAGAATTGCACCATGGCAAACTGTCTGTAGAGAGCGAACTTGGCATGGGGACTACGTTTCGTGTTATCCTTCCATTAATTCAGGATGAAGAAATCTAGTGCAATGGAAGTGAAATGTAAAAGGAATGAGCTGTTTTACACAGAGTTAACAATTAGGTGCTATGATAATGAAAGTGTTGTGGCAACAGACAACCTATAAGAGAGAAGGGGTATCATGGCGCAGCGTTTGCTCGTTATTGAAGATGAACCAACATTATCAAGATTGCTTACGTATAACCTGACACAAGAGGGCTATGATGTTATTGCTGAGGATCACGGATCTTCAGGTTATGATCGGGCGTTGTCCCAGGAGTTTGATCTGATTCTGCTGGATCTGATGCTTCCTGGAATGAACGGTCTGGATATTCTGAATAAGTTACGAATTCAGGGTGTTAGCACACCGGTCATTATTCTCACAGCCAAAAACGGTGAAGCCGAAGTTGTACAAGGCTTAAAATCAGGTGCCGATGATTATATTACGAAGCCATTTGGTGTATCCGAATTGCTTGCTCGCGTAGATGCAGTGTTAAGACGTTATTCGAACGGTGAAGATTTGCCGCAACCAGAGGATAAAGACGGTTCCCGTATTATTCTGGGAGAGCTTGAGATTTATCCTTTGAAGTATGAAGTGACACTGGGTGGACAATCCATCAGTCTTCGTCCCAAGGAGTTCGAGGTACTGCTTTATCTGGCCAAGAAGCCGGGTGTTGTGCTTACACGGGATGATCTGATGAATGCGGTCTGGGGCTTCGATTATATCGGAGGACAGCGCACGGTGGACGTTCATGTCAGTTCATTGCGGAAAAAGTTGGAGCTGGACCCGGAATCGGTTCATATTGATTCGATTCGCGGTGTAGGTTATAAATTGGTTGTAAAAAGAAAAACTCCCCATCATTCAAGTTAACAATGATCGGGGAGTTTTTTTTACATTCCGTTAACATAAACAATTATTTTCCTTTACGTATAGGGAGTAGGATGAAGCTGTCTGAGTGATACTTTATACCTATATATTCCACCTCAGGACGGAGCTCATACGTAAAGGAGATTGCGCATTTATGCCCATGTTGCTCGAAGTGAAGCCCGACCAGCCCGAAGAAATGATAAATACGCAACAGGAACAAGTTGTAGCTCCCACGGGAGAACAAAAAGATGAAGATGAAATTGGGGTCACCAAAGAGAATGTAATTTCATTACGGGACTATTGCCGTCAAATACCTGTAGTTGACGTTCACACTACCTGCGGGGAAGCGGCAAGCCTGCTCAATCAGGATCAGGAATATCCGTGTATTGTATTATGTGATGATCACATGCGGCCATTAGGTTTTTTGATGCGAGAGACATTATACCGAATGTTGAATGGACGCTTCGCGGCAGATCTTTTCTATCGTAAGCCGGTTGTACACGTAGCGGACTCTTCTCCTGTTATTGTCGATGTGCATGCAGAAGCGACCGCGATTATTGACATCGCTCTTGCACGCAGTGAGCAACATTTCTACGATTGTTTGATCGTTACGGAAGAAGACCGATTGCTGGGTGTGTTGACGATGAGGGATGTTATGTCCCTTTCCCGTAAACTGCAGCATGTGGCTTCGGAAGAACGTGTACATATTATTACACAGAGCAGACAGGAAATAACGAGAATCAACGACTCCGTCACCAAACTGGTTCAAGCCGCTCAAAAGGCTGGGGTAGAAGCGTCTCAGATCATGCAGTTGTCCGAACAGGGAGCGAGCAGTCTCAGTCAGGTTGATGCTTCCTATAACCGTGTATATCAGCATATGGAGGGTCAGCAGAAACACGCCGATGACATGCTGAGCTCTATCGACATGGGTTCCGGGATGGCACGTTCCATTCGTTTATTGGCTGACCAAAGTGGGCTACTCGCTATGAATGCTTCCATCGAAGCGGCACATGCGGGGGAGTACGGACGGGGTTTCCAGGTCGTTGCTGGTGAGATTCGTGCACTAGCCAAGCAGACCCGTGAGGTTGCGGGAAATATGTCCTCTTTACTGGATGATATCGGAGGATTGACCAGACAGACTGTAGAACTGGTGAGAGCAAGCGCGGCAGAGATTGACAGCAGCTCCGTTCATGTAAACGAAGGAGGGGATGCATTCAAACAGCTGAACACGGCTGTGGCAGGCATGTCCCATATTGCAGAGGATATCGCGAAGGAAGGCAAAACGGCTGGAGAATTGGCCGAGCACATTCGGGAGAGACTGGAAGATATGGTCCAGGCGGATGACTAAATGACGGTAGGATAGGCATCATTCATACGCAATGATCGGATAGGAGGGTCATGGGTGTGAAAGATGTCTCTTTTTACATTCCGTTAACATGAAAGTGATACTGTTTTTACAATGAGAGGGTAGGATATTATAGATGACCGAGAGCCAAGTTCAATCATTGGCATCGGTCTACGTAAGGGAATCTGGTTGTCCCTGCCGCGAAGGAGAAGTGAACATCCATGAAGGACCTCATTCACATTGAAGGACTTAATTTATACTATGATACGCATCACGCGCTTAAAAATATATCGATGGACCTGCCGGAGAAGACAGTTACCGCGTTTATCGGTCCGTCGGGTTGTGGTAAATCGACCTTGCTTCGTACATTGAATCGGATGAATGACATGATTCCAGGCGTACGTGTGGAAGGACAAGTTATGTTGGACGGTTCCGACATTTATAGCAATGAGATTGAAGTAGAGACGCTGCGTAAGCGGGTCGGAATGGTATTTCAGCAGCCTAACCCTTTTCCAAAATCGATCTACGATAACGTGGCCTACGGACCACGACTTCATGGGGTGACGCAAAAAGCCGAACTGGATCGTTTGGTTGAGCAGAGTCTTGTTCATGCTGCACTGTGGGATGAAGTGAAGGATGTGCTCAAAAAATCGGCACTCAGTCTCTCCGGTGGACAACAGCAGCGCCTCTGTATTGCACGTGCTCTGGCCGTGCAGCCTGACGTACTGTTGATGGATGAAGCAACGTCTGCACTTGATCCAATCTCAACGCTCAAAATTGAGGAACTGGTCAAGGAACTGCACCACAAATACACGATTGTAATGGTAACCCACAACATGCACCAAGCTGCACGGGTATCGGGTCGTACGGTATTTTTCCTGAACGGGGAAGTGGTGGAGGCAGCAGATACAGAAACGTTGTTCTCCACACCGCAGGATTCCAGAACCGAGGATTATATATCCGGACGGTTCGGATAAGCAAGCTGAGTTCGAACGATCCCGGCGTGTCCGGAGATGATGGATAAGGAGGACATGGAATCTATGATTCGCAGAAGAGAATTTGATCAGGAGCTTGAGGAACTGCGCACACTGCTTCGGCAAATGGGTGAGCATGTAGGCACAGCGTTGGATGGTGCTATTGAAAGTTTACAGACGATGGATGCCGAGAAAGCTCAGGTCATCATCAAGAATGATGCGAATCTGAATGCCTTGGAAGACAAGATTATGGAATTGGGTTCCAAGCTCATCATTACACAACAGCCGGTAGCGAAGGATTTGCGACGCATTATTGTTGCCTTCAAAATCTCAAGTGACTTGGAGCGTATGGGTGACCTTGCGCTGGATGTGGCCAAAGTGACCCTTCGTATGGATGGGCAGGAGCTCATTAAACCGCTTGTGGATATTCCAAGAATGGCGGAAATCGTGAAGTCCATGATTGAGGAATCCATTGAATCCTTCCTGAAAGAAAATACGGATCTGGCCTACAAAATGGCTCAGACCGATGATCAGGTTGACCAATTGTACAGTCATATGATCAGTGACCTCTACTCGTTTATGACAGACCATCCAAATAAGGCTTCCCAAGCGATGCTCTTGATGTTGGTAGGACGTTATATCGAACGGATTGGTGACCACGCAACAAACATTGGTGAGAGCACGGTGTATCTGGTAACAGGAAAACGCCCTGATTTGAATCAATAGGTAACCGTTTTTAGTGGAATTGGGGTATTATTCGTAGCGAAATGAAGGGACTTTCTCTCGGACGGCCTGTGAACAGGTCATCCGCGGAGGGAGTTCTTTTTTTTGCAGGCCAGATCATGGCCTATAAAGATGACTAATTTTTTTGTTGTAACAGGTGTGTATGGTATCATGAGAGTAGATGTGATTGAAGGATTGACCATACGATACGCGAGGTGCTGGAATGGACAAGTTTATTCTTATAGATGGAAATAGCATTATTTACAGGGCGTTTTTTGCAATGCCACCGCTAACTAACTCGAAAGGCTTGCACACCAATGCGGTGTACGGCTTCACCACGATGCTGCTGCGCTTGCTGGAAGAGCATAAACCGACACATGTGATGGTGGCATTTGATGCAGGCAAAGTTACGTTCCGACACGAAGGTTACCAGGAGTATAAGGGTGGTCGGGAGAAAACACCGCCGGAGTTGTCGGAACAATTTCCGCTGCTGAAAGAGCTGCTTCAGGGCTTCGGGATTGCCCAGTTTGAGCTTGCAGGGTTTGAAGCGGATGATATTATCGGAACATTAACGAAACGTGCGGATGAAGCCGGAAGACAGGTTCTCGTTGTGTCAGGTGACAAAGATATGCTGCAGCTTGCCTCTGAACATGTGCATATCGGGCTTACGCGCAAAGGGGTAACCGAGATTGAGCTATACGATCCCGCTCAGATTAAGGAGCGCTATGGTCTGACCCCGCTGCAAATCATTGACCTCAAAGGTCTGATGGGTGATGCGTCCGACAATATTCCGGGCATTCCTGGTGTTGGAGAGAAAACGGCTCTGAAGCTGCTGCACCAGTTCGGTTCGGTTGAGGAAGTTCTTAACGGCACAGGTGAGCTAAAGGGCAAAATGAAAGAAAAAATTGAGGCTCACGCCGAAGATGCACGTATGAGCAAGCAGCTTGCCACGATCCACCGTGAAGTTCCATTGGAACAAACTTGGGAAGATATGCAGTTTGCTGGCTTAAAAGAGGAACTGGCAGGTCCGGCTTTGGCCAAGCTCGAATTCAAGTCTTTGCTAGAGCGCCTGTCATTCCGTGCAAGTGTAGTTTCTGAACAGGAAGCCGTTCCGGCGGCCGTAGTGGAATCCTCCATTGCAACAGAAGAAACGATTAGTGAACTGTTCGGTTCACTCGAATCCATTGATGTGCTGCATGTGGAGACACATGGTGATAACCCGCATCAGGCGAAACTCATTGGACTTGCTGTTGGTTCAGCCGAAACCTATACATTCCTGTCTCCCGAGTTGCTTCAGTCTGATGCAGCGGCCCCAGTAAGAGAATGGCTTGGCAACGCAGAACAACCCAAGCGTGGTTATGATCTGCATCGTGTTGATCTGGCACTGCATGCGCATGGCATTGAGTTTGCTGGAGCGTCCTTTGATGTGCAGCTGGCTGCCTATTTGCTTGATCCAACCGAATCGAATCAGACGATTAGCGGCCTGACCACGAAGTATGGTCTGCCTTCCCTCGTGGAGGATGATTCGGTTATGGGCAAAGGTGCAAAATACAGAGTGCCTGAGGCGGATATATTGGGCGATTTTCTGTGTCGCAAAGCGGCGGCAGTAGCAGCCATTATTCCACTCCAGGAGCAGGCGCTGGAGAGCAATGAGATGAACGCACTTTTCCATGAACTGGAGATGCCATTGTCACGTATTCTTGCAGATATGGAGAAACAGGGGATTAAGGCTAATACGGCAGATTTGAAGGCTTTGGGTAGTGAGTTCGAAGAAAATATAAGCAGGTTGATGGCGGAAATCTACAAGCTTTCCGGTACGGAATTCAATCTGAATTCACCGAAACAGCTGGGTGAGATTTTATTTGATAAACTCGGTTTGCCTGTGGTGAAGAAAACAAAGACAGGATACTCTACGGATGCCGAAGTATTGGAGAAGCTGGCTCCATATAATGATGTGGTCAAACATATTCTGCAATATCGTCAACTTGCCAAGTTGCAGTCCACATATGTAGAAGGACTCCTCAAAGAGATTTCAGATAAGGATGGCAAGGTGCATACGTTTTACCGTCAGACGATTGCGGCTACTGGACGTCTTAGCAGCCAGTTCCCGAACTTGCAGAACATTCCGATTCGGATGGAGGAAGGCCGTAAAATCAGAAAGGTATTTGTTCCTTCCGAACCAGGGTGGTCCATTTTGGCAGCAGACTATTCGCAGATTGAACTGCGCGTCCTTGCACATATTTCAGATGATGAGCGGCTGAAGGAAGCTTTTGTCCAGGACATGGATATCCATACGAAGACGGCCTCAGATGTGTTTGGCGTGAAGCCAGAAGAGGTGGATGGAGACATGCGTCGTTCTGCCAAGGCGGTTAACTTTGGTATCGTATACGGGATCAGCGACTACGGTTTGTCTCAGAACCTGCACATCACGCGGAAAGAGGCAGCACAGTTCATTGATCAATATTTTGAAGTATTCCAGGGTGTGCGTCGATATATGGATGATATTGTGAAGGAAGCCCGTCAGGATGGTTATGTCAAAACGTTGCTGGAACGCCGTCGTTATCTGCCAGAAATCAATGCAAGCAACTTTAACCTGCGTTCCTTTGCTGAACGGACAGCAATGAATACACCGATCCAGGGAACTGCGGCAGATATCATCAAGCTTGCCATGGTACAGATGGATGAAGCACTGCGTGAACGCAAGCTGAAGAGCCGCATGCTATTACAGGTGCACGATGAGCTTGTATTCGAAGTGCCTGCGGATGAAATGGAACTGATGAAAGAGCTGGTTCCTTCGGTGATGGAAAAAGCATTGGAGCTGTCAGTGCCGCTAAAAGCGGAAGTCAGCTACGGAGAAAACTGGTACGAGGCTAAATAATAGATCCCAAGCGGGTTTTCCGTTATTTTACAAAATATTTTTCAACTGTTTTCGACACAAGAAGGGGTCCCGCTGAGCGCCATCTTCCGTTATAATATAGGGGAGGTGAGAACATCATGCCGGAATTACCGGAAGTCGAAACAGTCAGAAGAACATTGAATCAACTTATTGTTGGCAAGACCATTGACTCCGTTACCGTTAGCTTGCCGCGGATTATTCAGCGGCCGGACGACATAGATGCATTTGCAATGGAACTTAAGGGACATACCGTGATCGGTGTGGAGCGCAGAGGCAAGTTTTTGCGTATTTTGCTGGACGGGCTGGTGCTTGTCTCCCATCTGCGGATGGAAGGCAGGTACGGGGTATACCAACAGCATGAGGAAGTGGAGAAGCATACCCATGTTATCTTTCACTTTACCGATGGTACAGAATTACGTTACAAGGATGTCCGTCAATTCGGTACAATGCATCTCTTCAATGCAGGGGAGGAACTGGTATCCAAACCTTTGTTAAAACTGGGGCTGGAGCCGCTTGATCCTGCGTTTACTGTAGCTGCATTCCGTGATGCTGTTGGCAAACGCACGACCAAAATTAAAGCCGTCTTGTTAAATCAGGCATATGTGGTCGGCATCGGGAATATTTATGTGGACGAGGCCTTGTTCCGCGCTGGAATTCATCCAGAAACCATTGCCAAGACATTAACCGAAGCCCAGTTAACCGTGCTGCATGAAGCGATCGTGGTTACGCTCCAGGATGCGGTGAATGCAGGAGGTTCCTCCATTAAGTCCTATGTCAATGGACAGGGCGAGATGGGAATGTTCCAGCATCAGTTGAAAATATATGGACGCAAGTCTGAACCTTGTGCAACGTGTGGCACATTAATCGAGAAGAGTGTTGTAGGTGGTAGGGGCACGCATTACTGTCCAAACTGTCAACCGCTGCTCTAAATCGTTGATGGGTTTGGTAGCATGAACGAAATCGTCAAATTGTAGCACCCTTGGATTCCTCCCTCCATATACTGATATGGCAGAAATAAGCGGGCGTATACCCATACTGGCAGCCGCCAGTTGGAACGAGTTCCGCACAGGGGAGGAATCCGGGGTGCTGCATCATTTTATTTCATTACTGGCGCTTGCTTTGGCGCTTAGTTTAGATGGTTTTGGAGTCGGGATTACATATGGGCTGCGGAGAACTAAAATTCCGCTGTTATCCATTGTCGTCATTTCCATCTGTTCGGGTCTGGTTATTGCATTATCGATGCAAGTAGGTGTGCTTCTGTCTCATGTCGTATCTCCGGACGTGGCTTCAATTGTTGGAGCGGTTATTCTGATCGGTATTGGCGCATGGTCGTTGCTGCAACTCATTCGAAAACGGGGCAAGGAACAGCTGGAAACGGACAATGGAGTGGGTGAGGGAACAGGAGCAGGAGCAGGAACAATCCGCAGTAGTACGCAAGCCTCACCAGAAGCTCAGTCGAAGGGCAGGAATCAGGTGCTCGCGCTGGAGCTTGAGCCATCTGCTTCTGGAGGATCTCTGGAACGAATGGTCTTTACACTTGAGCTGCGGAAGCTGGGTGTGGTTATTCAGATCCTGCGTAGTCCCTCGAAGGCGGATATGGATAACTCGGGCAGTATATCCGTCCAAGAAGCGATGTGGCTGGGGATAGCCCTTTCTCTGGATGCTTTTGGTGCAGGATTAGGGGCAGCATTATTGGGATTTCCGACTTTGTGGACAGCATTAGTTATTGCGTTGTTTAGTGGGGCATTTCTGTCACTGGGCATGAAAGTTGGGTTGCGCTTTGCTGCTCTGCGGTGGATGCGAAGATTATCTGTGTTACCTGCGCTTTTATTAATGTTTATGGGAATAATGAAGTTGTTGTGAGGTGAAATAATGAATATTGGCTTAACCGGCGGGATCGCGACAGGCAAAAGCAGCGTGTCCGCCTTTCTCGCCAGTAAGGGAGCGTTGCTCATTGATGCAGATGTTATTGCCCGGGAAGTAATGCTGCCCGGGCATCCCGTTTTGGCTGCGGCTGTTCAGCGGTTCGGACAAGCCATATTGAATGAGGACGGAACACTGGATCGGAAAAAGCTTGGCAGTATTGTTTTTCAGAATCCAGAGGAACGTAAGGCACTTGAGGCTATTACACATCCAGCGATCCGCAAGGAGATGCGCGAGCGCGCTGCTCTGTACGAGCTTGAACATCCGGACAAGCTGGTCGTATCGGATATTCCGTTATTGTACGAGTCAGGGCTGGAGGATGGCTTCGAAGAGGTGATGGTTGTTTACGTTCCGAGGTCAGTGCAGCTAGAACGACTGATGAGCCGGGATGGAATGACGGCAGAACAGGCAGATGCCCGTATAGACGTGCAGATGGATATTGAAGATAAGAAGCAGCGTGCTGACGTGCTTATCGATAACAGCGGCTTGTGGTCAGAGACGGAGCAGCAACTCATTTCATTTTTGCATCGTAAGGGCCTAATATGAGATTGCTGCGTAAGAAACGGGTACTGTTGTTGATGTTTGTGTCTTTTGTATTGGTGCTGTTCCTGAATACCAATTGGATGTCATGGTTCTATCCGATTCATTATAAGGAAGAGATTCGGGCCCAGTCTCAGAGTTATGAGGTTGATCCGTTTCTCATCGCTTCCATCATCAAGGTGGAGACCAATTTTAAGACAAGCAAGGAATCCAAGAGAGGTGCCATCGGATTAATGCAGCTGATGCCTGACACCGCGAACTGGATTATGGAGCAAGCCAAAATTCCGGGAACCTCATTGGAAGAATTGAAGCACGAGCCTGAAAGGAATATCCAGCTGGGCACCTGGTATCTACGTAATCTGTCAGATCAATTTGACGGGAATGAAGCGGCTATGATTGCTGCTTACAATGCAGGTCCAGGTAAAGTGAACTCATGGTTAAGGGATGGCGTATGGGACGGTTCATTCGAGACGGTCAAAGATATTCCGTTTGGTGAAACCCGGCACTATGTACAACGCGTCATTTATTATTATAATCAATATGTAAAGATCTATAATACGTTCTAAGTTAAGACACTTTGGATTCATGCTCTAAAATAAGTAGAAGCACCGAGCAGGCCGGTTGTTCACCGGCCGCTCCATGCTCCTCTGTGTACCGTATTACGATGCAGATATTATTGGTATTGACCTGCCAATTGCTGTTCTGCAATTGTTACCAGACGCTTCGTGATGTATCCACCGATCGAACCGTTCTCGTAAGAAGTCATGTTACCTTGGTATCCGTCTTGTGGGATGCTGATTCCGAGTTCTTGAGCAACTTCATATTTCAGTTGTTCGAGAGCTGCGGAAGCTTTAGTTACCACCAGGTTGTTGGAGTTACCATTGCTTTGTGCCATTGCTGTTCACCTCCTCGCGGTTGGTAAAAGTATTATGTGTCGGCAATACGATTTTCATAACTAAATGCATGCAGGCAATTTCTGGTAAAAAGTAAAACGTGGGAAGTGATCTGATTTGAAATGTCCTTATTGCGCCTACCTGGGCACAAAGGTGCTTGATTCAAGGCCGGCCAATGAATCGAAATCGATTCGTCGTCGTCGTGAGTGTGAGCAATGTAGCCGTCGATTTACAACTTTTGAAATGGTGGAAGAAACACCGCTGATCGTCATCAAGAAAGATGGCAGTCGTGAGGAATTTAGCCGGGACAAGATTCTCCGTGGCCTGATTCGGGCTTGTGAGAAACGTCCGGTCTCTGTGGAGACACTGGAAATGATGGTATCTGAGGCAGAGAAGTCTCTGCGAAATACAGCCGATGCAGAAGTAGAGAGCCGTCAGATTGGCGAACTGCTGATGGAACAGCTGTTTCCAGTGGATGAAGTAGCCTATGTGCGCTTTGCTTCGGTGTACCGTCAATTCAAAGACATCAATATGTTCATGAAAGAACTGAAATCTTTATTGTCCAAAGACAACAACGAGGATTAGTGAAACGGGTAAAAGGGGAAGAGCATTCTGGGGTTACCATCTGTGTGTTCCAGTAAAAAGGTTGTTCTTCTCCAATCACTTTAGCTTCAAGAAAAAGTTGTTGACAGCAAAAGCTGTATTTTATATGATATAGGAGTCGCCTGCGGAGCATTGCAGTGTTGGACAACTTGTTACATTCATAATTTGGGGCCTTAGCTCAGCTGGGAGAGCGCATCGCTGGCAGCGATGAGGTCAGGGGTTCGATCCCCCTAGGCTCCACCAAAATAGTAAATGCACGCAGTCCTTGGGAACTGCGTTTTTTTGTTTTTTATGGACATATTCTGATAGAACGAAGAAAGTGCGTTTCGCAAGAACATTCGATAATTTACTGAACGAAAAAACTCATAATGTTATATAATAGCAAATAACTGGACGGGCATTTTTTTACTACATAATTTGAATTCATAGTTTCTAAAAAGGGCTGTATCTCCCCAATTCGAAAAAAAGTAACCGAAGGTCGGTATAGACAATGACAAAACAAAATTCAAAAACTAACCGAAGGGATGAAACAAACAGACAGTACACGCCAGTATGAGCGTTTTTTGGCGGTTCGACTTCATTTCACAAATAAAGCCATATATACATTGCCCAAGCAAAACCGGTCGAGCAAAGAGCATTTCGTGAAATTACGTTTTCCTGATTGAAATGTAGTCCGCAATTGAACCCTGCTGATTTAATGAAACAAATTATTTTATCGCCAACCAGAGTCATTAATCAGCTCCAATTTTAATCTTAGTTCATCTTATATGGTTCGACGGTTAAGCCTTTTTTTCGTGTGAAAATTTGTTCAGAACGTTCTTTTCCGGTTGGAATATCGAAGTGAATCCTAACTTAGAGAGTGGGTAACAGGGTATGTATCAAACAAGAACAATAAGAAAGTTATTTGTGTGTGTAATCATTTTAAGTTTGCTGCCATTGTACTTATTTGAAAAGGCGTTTGCGGCCACTCCAACAGCCGTCATTTTTGTAGCTGATGATCATCTGGCTTCCGGAGAAACGTCACTGGTGAGGATTACCTTTTCAGAAGCGGTGACTGGGTTTGACCTTGCTGATTTGACCATAGGTAGCGGCACTCTTGGTGGATTAACAAATTATGACAATATTAACTATACCGCAACCCTCACGCCGCCCCTAAGCAATTTCAGCGGTCCATTCCATATTTCGCTCGATCACTCAGGTGTAACTGCCGCAGGCGTTGCGGGGAACGGAACCACCATATCAAACAATTACTTTGTTGACACAGTTGGGCCTTCCGTGACAAGCGTGGATGTTCCTGCCAATGGTACTTATGGTGCAGGAGAGGACTTGAATTTTACAGTGAACATGGACGAGGTCGTGTTTGTTACGGACACTCCAACAATCTCTATAGTTGTAGGAACAACAACTGTGTATGCAACCTATGCAGGCGGTTCGGGATCAAACGCGTTGCGATTCAGATATACTGTCCAAACCGGACTATCCGATAGTAACGGGATTACTATTGGAGCCTTGTCTCTAAATGGCGGATCAATTATGGATGAAGCAGGCAACGCTGCAGCATTAATGTTTAATAACGTGGGCAGTACGGCGAACGTGCTAGTCAATGCAATCGCGCCGACGATCACAAGTATGTCGCCGGCATCGGGTCCGACGTCAGGAGGAACGACCGTCACGTTGACCGGTACAAATCTGACCGGGGCAACCGCGGTGAAGTTTGGTGCAACGGCGGCGGCGTCCTATACCGTAAATTCGGCAACGTCAATCACGGCAACCGCCCCGGCGGGTAGTTTGGGAACTGTAGACGTAACGGTAACGACGTCGGGCGGGACTTCAGCGACATCGGCGGTGGATCAGTATACGTATATGTCCATGGCCGCGCCGACGATTGTAGGGTTGTCGCCGATATCAGGTCCGACGTCTGGAGGCACGACCGTCACGTTGACCGGTACGAATCTGACCGGGGCGACCGCGGTGAAGTTCGGTGCAACTTCGGCGTCCTATACCGTAAATTCGGCAACGTCAATCACTGCCATCGCTCCGGCGGGTAGTGCAGGAACCATAGACGTAACGGTAATGACATCAGGCGGTACATCGGCGACATCGGCAGCGGACCAATATACGTACCTTGCCGAACCGACGATTACCAGCATGTCGCCGACATCGGGTCCAACATCCGGAGGCACGATCGTCACATTGACCGGTACGAATCTGACCGATGCAACGGCGGTGAAGTTCGGTGCAACGGCGGCGGCGTCCTATACCGTGAACTCAGCGACACAAATTACGGCGACCGCTCCGGTGGGTAGTGCAGGAACCGTAGACGTAACGGTAACGACATCAGGCGGTACATCGGCGACATCGGCAGCGGACCAATATACGTACCTGGCTGAACCCACAATTACAAACATGTCGCCGACATCGGGTCCGACGTCCGGAGGCACGATCGTCACATTGACGGGTACGAATCTGACCAGGACGACTGGGGTTACGTTCGGCGGAAGAGCGGCGACGTCCTATACTGTAAATTCGGCAATGCAAATTATGGCAACCGCTCCGGCGGGTAGTGCAGGAACCGTAAATATCGTGGTGACGACACCAGGAGGAACCGCAACGTTGATGGGCGGCTACACATACTTCATGGCCGAACCGACGATTACAAGCGTGTCGCCGACATCGGGTCCGACGTCCGGAGGCATGATCGTAACATTGACCGGTACGAATCTGACCGATGCAACGGCGGTGAAGTTCGGTGCAACGGCGGCGTCCTATACCGTGAACTCAGCGACACAAATCACGGCCATCGCCCCGGCGGGTAGTGCAGGAACCATAGACGTAACGGTAACGACGCCTGGTGGTACATCGGCGACATCGGCAGCGGACCAATATACGTACCATGCCGAACCGACGATTACAAACATGTCGCCGACATCGGGTCCGACGTTCGGAGGCACGATCGTCACATTGACCGGTACGAATCTGACCGATGCAACGGCGGTGAAGTTCGGTGCAACGGCGGCGTCCTATACCGTGAACTCAGCGACACAAATCACGGCCATCGCTCCGGCGGGTAGTGCAGGAACCGTAGACGTAACGGTAACGACGCCTGGTGGTACATCGGTGACATCGGGAGTAGCCCAATTTACTAGGTTTGTTGTTACGTACGCGATTAGCCCGTTGTCAGATGAGGCGCTGAATGCGCTGACTGCGGGCTATGCTTCGGGGATGCAGGAAACGAAAACGGTCAATTTGACGCGAACGGGATCTGGTGACTTGGTGAGCTTGACGACAACGCTCGGCGGAACAAACGCCAGTAGCTTTACGATTACGCAGCCGACGGTGACAACGCTCAATGGTGGGAAGCCGTCGACGACCTTTACGGTAAAAGCCAATGACGAACTCGCCGCCGGGACGTATAAAGCTACGGTAACAGTGTCGGCATCGGGCATGACGCCGGTAACCTTTAATGTAACGCAGGTTGTTAATAGTGGCAGTAGTGGTGGAACTACTCCTGTTGGAACTACTCCTCTTGCTTCAACCCATTTGGATATTGACCAAAACGGCATTATGATTGATTCGGCTAAAATCGATAGCAGTAAGCCGTCCGTCACTCTTGAAGTTACACCAAAAGACGGCTTTGCCTATGTCAGCATACCGGCAAGCATTTTAACGAGCATTGAGGGCAAGAACGCTACCTTCTTCATCGAGATCAAGACCCCTTACGGCAGCTATCAAGTGCCGGTCAATCTGGCATCTCTCATTCCGGGGCTGAAGGACTTGCTAGCTAAGAATAATGTGAATAACGATGACATTAGCTTTAAAATTACGCTAACCGACAAGTCCGGCGATAAGGACATCCAAGCAGTATTTGCAAACAGCCTCCCGAATGCTCAAGCAATGGGTGCGATTGTAGATTTTCATATCTATATCATCAACACCAAGACGGGACAAGCGATCGGAACGGTAGATAAGTTCAGCAAGGCGCTTACAAGAGTGATTCCGATGCCCAAGAGCGTGGGGGGCATGCCTGCTCAATGGGGGGCATTCCGCTATAACGTAACGACAAAGAAATTGGAGTTTGTTGCAGCTGAGAAGAAACAGATTGACGGCGTGTGGGTTGTAAAGATCAGCTCCTATTCAAACAGTGTCTACGTTGTGGCACAAAACACGGTAAGTTTTGTTGATGTACAGCAGCATTGGAGCCAATCAGATGTCGATCTTGCTGCAGCCAAAGGTTTAGTCGAAGGCGTAGGCGGAGGACTGTATGATCCCAACAAAGCGTTAACCAGAGCAGAGTTTACCGCTATGTTAGTCCGGGCGCTTGGACGCGGGACATCTGATAAGTACATTTCGCCCTACAACGATGTCAGACCAGGTACGTGGTATTCAGGCGAGGTATCCATAGCGAAGGAGCTCGGACTGCTCGCCTTTGTGAAAGAAAACAGCTTTTCCCCTAATCAGCCGCTTACACGAGAGGAAATGGCTAGTATGCTGGCGGCAGTGGCGGGACTTGAACAGTTGCCGATATCCAAAGAGCCGGTGAGCCTTAATGGCTTCAAGGATATCGGAAACGCGGATACAGCCTATCTTGAGGACCTTCGCCTGATGGTCAAGCTTGATATCATGACAGGTACGGGCGCAAATACGTTCGATCCAAAGGGGGAGTCGACACGCGCGCAAGCGGCGGTTGTGTTTATCAGGATGCTACAGACGATGGGTTCAATCGATAGATAAGATTCAAGGGTAAAACATACCATTAAGAAATATTGAGTTTTTATATCCCGGTCTTAGCGCAGCTGGGAGAGCACATCGCTGGCAGCGATGTGGTCAGGGGTTCGAGGCTTCGATCCCCCTAGGCTCCAATGTCAAAAAGCCTTAAACACAAAGATTGCAAGTGTTTGAAGGCTTTTTTTCTATATTATGCTTTTTAATTTTTACAAAGGTTTTAAGAGCATCCCTCAAAGTCATAGGAGTGGAGGAGAACGGATGATTCAAATCATTGCGGTGGATGATGAGAAGCCAGCTCTTCGCAGAGTTACGAAATTATTGGAACTGATTCCGCAAGTTCAGATAGTAGGCTTGTTCCATAGTTCGACGGATTGCTTGGAATATATTTTAACGGAGCCGGAAAGAATCGATTTGGCCTTGCTTGATATCGAGATGCCTATGATAAACGGTTTGGAGCTGGCACGACGACTTCAGGAATGCAGGCCAGAGATTCATATCGCATTTCTGACGGCCTATGAGGGGTATGCCAAGAGTGCTTTTGAGGTAGAAGCCATCGATTTTTTATTGAAGCCCATTCTGCAGAATGACCTGGAACGAACAATCGGAAGGCTCGTGAAAAGGAACGGTAGCAAGAATGAGGCAACGCATCAGTCTAAACGTGGAATTGCAGTTCAACGCTTCGGTCCCTTCAACGTTTTAGCGGAGAGCGGCGACATGATTCGCTTTCGTAATTCTAAGTCCAAGGAGCTCTTGGCTTATCTTCATCATCATCAAGGAAAAGCGGTCAGTAAAGCGCAGATTATGGATGAAATATGGTATGGGAAGGACGAACAGCGGACGCAAACCAATTTGTATTCGACGATTTATCAGCTTCGTAAGGATTTGGAGGTCTCGGGGATATCCGATCTTATATCTCAGACTAAAACGGCTGGTGGCAGCTACAGTCTGAATTGGCGGGTATCATTCGATGATGTCGATTCATATGAAGAAGAGGTACGGTTATTCAAACAGAATTCATCCTTAACACATGCGCTGAAGGCTGTCCAATTATATGGAGAGGGTTATCTATCGGGGAGCGGTTATGCTTGGGCAACGACGCGACAAGCTGAGCTTGAGCTCGGCTACGCAGAATTGCTTGAAGCAATAGTTAAGGTTTACGTGCGACAACAGCGTTTCGATATCGCATTGAATCTGATGCGCAAGTGGGCGGAGTTAAATCCCTTGAGTAGCCTGCTCCATGTCAAAATGATTTCGTTGCTGCTCCTGATGAAAAGGGAAGACGACGCAAGGTCTTATTATGAGATTGTTCGGGATCTACTCGATCAAGATGAGGAGTCATCGAGGTTCGATTTCAAACGGTTTTGCTCCGAACCTTCACGCCAATTTATTTGAAGTAGCACACGGTAGATTCTGTCTAAACAGTAACTACCGTTTATTTATTTTAAATATCAATAATACCTAACAGGAAGCGCTTTCTTTTCAGATTACAGAGGAAAGCTTTGCTGTACAGTATGGAGGAGCACAACAGCCAAGCTCTGTTAATTCCTGCATTGTGACTGAGGGGAAACGAGAGTTCAGCAATGCTACTATTCATATAGAGGAGAAATAGAAGTGCACAACATGATTCGCGGAATTAAACAGAAGATAATAATCTTGGTTATTCTCGCTTTGACGTTACCTACACTGATGGATACTGGGACTGGCACGGCTCTTGCACAGGGGGGGACGGTAACAGAAATTTCGGCGAGTTCCGCATCGTCGACCTATGGAAAGGAAGTTACCTTTACCGCCACGGTAACGAATCCGGCAATCGAACAAACCATACCAAGCGGGATGGTAACCTTTATGGATGGGGAACAAGCTCTGGTGACGGCTCCTTTAAGGCAGCCTGAGCCTAAGATTACAACATCTTCTACAAATGCTTTAATCCCTCCTGGAAGTAAAGTGGTTTGCACAGACAGCCCTAACAATACCTGTCCCATTGTTCAGTGGGGGCAATACACGTACTGGGCTTATAGTTATACCAATAATGACAATGCTATGAATATTGTCGCTTACGATGCTTCCGGCAACATCGTGAAGCAATGGACAAAAGGGGGGGCACGTTATTTGTCGAAAATTACGATGGATGCTGCTGCGCAGACCCTCACCTTCTGGGGGCAAGGCAATGATAGCATTACAATGGGTTTGGAAGAATTACTCGCGCCTGCGTCCATTGCCAACTTCACGACAGCGGATCTAAGGATCGGCACACACGCCATTCGTGCTGTGTACTCAGGTGACGCCAATTATTCCTCAAGTGAAACATCTGAATTGAGTTATGAGGTAAACCGGATTCCTTCATTTACCGAGTTAAGCTCAAGCGAGAATCCTTCACGGATAGGAAAGTCTGTTGATTTAATTGCGTCAGTAACGTCTTCAGATCTTCAGGAACCTCTTACAGGAACAGTTGATTTCATAAACGGGTCGAATCATTTGATAGGCTCAGCAACTGTAGTTGATGGCATAGCCACACTTTCCGTCTCTTCTTTTTCTGTCGGATTAAACAGTATAGAGGCAAAGTATAACGGGGATGACCTCTATGCAGGCAGTCACTCTTTCTTTCAACAGGCAGTTGATCTGAAGCGTTCATCGGCTCAGTTGACGAGCAGTAAATCGGAAACACTGCACGGAGATTCAGTCGTCTTGACAGCAAAGATAGATAGTCCGGATGGCGGTACACCCACCGGAGACGTCGTTTTTCAGGATGGTGAGGAGCAAATTGCTCAAGTATCTTTATCCAGTGGCAAGGCAACTTTTACGACTTCAGAGCTGGGTATCGGCAATCATTCCCTTACGGCAACCTATGAAGGAGACGATACGTTCTATGAAAGTGTCTCCGGTGACATCAGCTTAAAAGTCAGTGTGAATACATTAGCAACGTTGAATTCCACTATTGGAACAGTAAGTAAAGGTGGGACAAGTCAGGAAACGATTAAAAATATCCCATATGGTACAACGCTTGCTGCGCTCAAAGCTGCCATTACCCCTGCAGCACATGCAACATTTGAAGTTTACGATGCGGATGGGATTCATGTAGCACAAACATTGGAAACTGGCAGGAAAGTCATTGTTATAGCAGAGGACGGAGTAACAAAGGTAACTTATACAATTACGTTGCTTGCACAGACGCAGAACCCACCAGAGGCTCCAACGACGGGCGGCGGTTCGTCGTTTCCTAGCGAGGCATTATCGAAGCCAAACAATGCTCCGGTTATTTCAAGTAATGGTCAACTAAAGCTTATGGCAGGCCAAGCAGGAGAGGTTAGCTTGGGGACCGAGATTAAAATCTCAATTCCGACTAACGCCACTGTGAAAGATCTGCAATTGATCATTAAAAAGGTGCAGGATACGTTTAGCCTTTTAAAAAATAACGAGATTCTTGCCAGCCCGGTTTATGAGCTTGAGAAAAATTTTGCAGAAAACTTCAATTCTCCGATTACACTGACCTTCGTGTTTGATCCATCCGTCGTTAAAGGCAAGCAGCAAGTTGCAGTCTTTTATTATGATGAAGGCAAAAAGATTTGGGTGGAAGTTGGTGGTAAAGTTATCGGAAATCAAATAACTGTCGATGTCGATCACTTCACCAAGTTTGCGGTTCTGTCCATCGACAAAACGCCGACCATAAACGTCAGTGATATTACCGGACATTGGGCGGAAGCCAATATTCAAAAAGCGATTGCAAGCGGAATCGTCAACGGATACACCGATGGTACGTTTAAGCCTAATTCGACAGTAACACGTGCAGAATTCGCGGTGATGCTGATGAATGTGTTGAAACCACAGGGCGAAGCAGTATCGCTATCGTTCACAGACGAGACCGAAATTGATACATGGGCAAGGACGGCAGTTGCACAGGCGGTACAAGCAGGTATTATTAAAGGATACACCGATGGTGCTTTCCATCCAAATGATCACATTACACGTGCAGAGATGGCCATCATGCTTGCTAAAGCTTCGGGTATAACCATTGAGAATAATGCTGTAACCAACTTTGCTGACGATAAGGATATTGCAGCTTGGGCAAGTGGAAGCATCCTTTATGTGCAGCAGGCAGGTTTGATGCAAGGAAAAGGAAATCATATGTTTGCGCCGAATGATAAAGCAACTAGAGCGGAGGCCGTAACTGTTCTGCTGAATAGATCAGTCCAACAAGAGCAATAACGTTCAGAATTTTTGGTAAAGGTTGTTGTTACTCAACAATGGTTTATGCTTTGGCCCTAATTCAATTAGGGCTTTTTTTATTTTCAGATGATTACAAGATCCGACTATGAGGTGCACCAGATGAAGAGAAGAACAATAATAAGACAAACATGCTATGGAACGTGTTTTGCATTGAATTAACCTATGCTAATTCTCCTTATGAACTCTCACATAGTTATGGCGACAATCGTATAAGCTATTTATAATCGGAATGCTAGTATTCTGAAGGAAGCCTTAATGTTAAAATAGTCATGCAGAGCCGTTTATCAGGCATCATCCCATCATCAGTAAGTGGACTGAGTGACCCCAGAACGGAACGATTATTTTAGTTTTCCGCTAACAGTCATAACAGTCACGGAGGATAAGAAAATGAACAACTCGGAATGGGCAGAGTCCTATTTTCCAATATATACAGCAGACAGCATTCAATCATTGTATAGTACGTCAACCATGCCGATACATAGGATCCATGAGAACCTAACCGTTCTGTTGGCCGTTTCAAGTGGTAAGGGTTCACTTCATCTCGACGATCACATATACGAACTCACCGATGGCATGGTAATCCTTATTCCGGCGCAGAGTGATGTCGTTATACAGGGGAATCAGATGCATCCACTTCATATATACACCCTCTCCATTCGCACGCAAGAACAGAAGAGATCACTGCCAATGATAGCCATGGGACGGTCCAGTGTGCTCGCAACAGAAACTCTTATTGAGTTCTATGAACCTGCGATTGCAGCACAGCTTGAGGAGCTCTATATGTATCGTTTACCTGGAAATGAAGTCAGGCATATGCGTAACCAGATTCTGTTTCATCAAGTACTGATGAGTCTGTTGGAACGAATGGAAGCAAAATATATTGCGAGTGAGCAACCATCTATGGAACGCAGCATCACATTTATGGAAAACCATGTTAGTGAGAAGATAACAACCGAAGGACTTTCCGAAATTGCGGGAGTCAGTCGCTCTCACTACTCCATCCTATTTAAGCAGCTTACTGGATTTTCACCCAATGAGTATCTCTCACGCTTGCGTGTTCACCGTGCCAAAGAGTTATTAATTGGCGGGTCCGCTTCACTTCGTGAGATCGCGCTGAAGGTCGGATATAAGGATGAATTCTATCTTAGTCGTCGCTTCAAGCAGCAGACAGGAGAGAGTCCTTCAGGTTACACACGTCGCAGACCTTCTCAACGAGTGGCTGTGTGGTGTGCACCTTATGCAAGCCATCTAATGTTACTTGGATTGGAACCAGCGGTCGTCATCTCGGAAAGCAGCGAATATGTAAGCACAGAGGGAGTTAGCCCACCTCAAACGATACGTTTTATCCATTCTGACAGTTCACCTGAACAAATAAAGTCCGCATTGCTAGATGCTAATATTGAGCTCATCATTGCAGCAAATCAGCATCTACATATGAACGGATTAAGTTCTGAACGTCTGAGATCCATCGCTCCTATTGTTGAAATTGCTTGGATGGAGCTTGGTTGGAAAGAACATCTGCGGTTTATCGCACAGGCCATTCAAAGGGGGGAGAAGGCAGAACAATGGCTGGCAGACTTTGAAAGGGAAGAACAGCAGGCACGGGAAGCCATTCAGACGAGCCAGATTGTGAATGAGACGCTGACCATTCTCGTCATAAAACCGGATACTTTACAAATATATGGAATCAGAAATGTCGGATATGTGATGTATCAATCACTCGGATTACGTCCTCCGGCCAAGATTGCCCAGGAAATACAGAGGTTTGGCGACCAATTTCATTCGGTCTCTATCCAACTGTCGGAACTTCAGGATTACGAGGGCACTCGTATGCTCGTCATTGTTTTTCCAGATGAAAAGGGGTCCAAGGCTCATTCAGAAGGTATATTTAACTCGGAATACTGGAAAGGGCTTGAGGCAGTGAAGCGAAATCGGATCTATCATCTGGAGCAGGAAGAGTGGATACCCTACAACCCGGTTTCCATTCGTTTGCAGCTCGGACGGGCTGTATCCTTATGGACTGGCATCCAATAATCCAAAGGTTTTCTCAAACAAAAAGGCATGGTTAGGTTCATCCTGCATGCCTATAATTAGCTATTGTAATGAGAATGATTTTCATATTCAAAGAGAAAAGGGAGAGAGTCATCTAATGAGAAAGCTTTTTGTTCCATTTATATTAGTTCTGGTCTTATTGCTTAGCGCTTGTGGAAGCAACTCAGCCAAAGATACAACGGAGAATGCAACTACATCCAACGAATCCACTTCTTCGAACACGGATTCAACAGGTTCTTCATCCGAGTCAGATTCGGGTACGTTCACATATCAATCGGAGACAGGTCCTGTGGAAGTTCCTTCCCACCCGCAACGTGTGGTTGTGCTGACCCGATTCCTGACAGGAAACGTGATGGCACTGGATGTGCCGCTGGTTGGTGTGGATGAAATGTCCAAGGAGAACCCGAATTTCAAAGATAAACTTGCGAATACTGAGGCGGTTACCGACGAAAGTCTGGAGAAAATTATTGAATTGAACCCAGATCTGATTATCGGCCTGTCTGATATCAAGAACATTGATAAGCTGAAGCAAATTGCTCCAACAGTCACCTATACATATGGTAAGGTGGACTTCCTCAAGCAACAACTGGAGATCGGAAAGCTTGTGAACAAAGAAAAAGAAGCCCAGGCCTGGGTTGACGATTTTGACGCTCGAAGCAAAAAAGTAGGGGAAGAAATCAAAGCCAAAATTGGCGACAATGCGACTGTATCCGTTATTGAAACGTTCAATAAACAACTTTATGTGTATGGCGAAAATTTCGGACGTGGAACGGAAATACTTTATAATCAATTCGGTTTAGGTATGCCAGTTAAGGTCAAGGAAGCTACTAAGAAAGACGGATTCTTTGCTGTATCGAACGAAGTATTGAAAGACTACATGGGAGACTATGTAATATTCAGTAAAAATGCCGATGAGGACAATTCGTTCCAAAATACCGAAACATACAAAAATATTGATGCGGTGAAAAATAATCGAGTATTTGAAGCCGATGCCAAGGCATTCTACTTCAATGATCCACTCAGCATGGAATACCAGCTGGAATTCTTTATCGAACATTTTCTTGGCAAGTAAAACTTGAACGCGATGAAAAATAAACGACTTCCTTTTCGGTTTGCAACCAAGCTGCTGGGTAGTGTACTCGTACTTATCGTGTGTTTCATCATCGCCATGATGTTTGGCGCAGAAGAAACGACATTCCGCAATCTATGGCTGACCCTGACCTCTGCGACGAAGAACGATAATATTCTTATTCTGCGAGAGATCAGACTCCCACGGGAACTCGCTGCCATGCTGATCGGAGCGGCTCTCGCCGTCTCCGGAGGCATCATGCAGGGAATTACTCGCAATCCGCTGGCTGATCCTGGACTGCTCGGTTTGACTTCAGGTGCCAATATGGCACTCGCCCTGGCTTTTGTTTTCATGCCATCACTCGGATATTTTGGAATTATGGTCGCTTGTTTTGTTGGTGCTGCACTTGGAGCAGCATTGGTTATTGTGCTCGGCTCGATGCGGAGGGGGAGCTTATCCCCTATTCGGGTAGTGCTTGCCGGGGCAGCTGTATCCGCTTTTATGTATGCCATCTCGGATGGCATCAGTATCTTTTTCAAAATTTCCAAGGATGTATCCATGTGGACTTCGGGAGGACTCATCGGAACGACATGGGGCCAGATTCAAGCTATTGCGCCTGTCATACTGATTGGTTTAGCTGTAGTTCCGTTTCTTTCCAACCAGATCAACATTCTTAGCCTGAGCGATGAGGTGGCGACTGGACTGGGGCAGAAACTTGTACTCGTCAAAACTGTTCTGTTCCTGCTGGTCATCGTGCTTACCGGAGCGTCGGTTGCATTGATCGGAAATATGGCCTTTGTCGGCTTAATGATCCCGCACATTGTCCGTAAATTGGTGGGCACGGATTATCGGTATATTATACCCGTATCCATTTTTGCCGGAGCATCGTTTATGCTGGTTGCCGAAACACTGGGTCGAACGATAAATGCACCTTACGAAACACCTGTGGTCGCCATTGCTTCCATGCTTGGATTACCTTTCTTCCTGTTCGTTGTGCGTAGAGGGGGCAAAGCGTTCTCATGACAATGTCTGCGCGAATTCGCAAGCAACGACTGATTCTGCTCGTGTGTTTGCTGCTGATCCTCATCACGGCTGTGGTAGGTATGAGCTGGGGGTATTCCTCGTTGTCTTTCAAAAGGGTAATTCCGGTGTTATTTGGCCAAGGTACATTTAAAGAAGACTTTGTTCTGTTTTCGGTCCGATTACCTCGAATTTTTATTACATTACTAGCTGGTATGGCGCTTGCGCTGTCAGGCTCTATTTTTCAGAGCATTACGCGTAATGACTTGGCCGATCCAGGCATCATTGGAATCAATTCAGGTGCAGGTGTTGCCGTTGCCATCTTCTTTCTGTATTTCCCGATTGAAGTGGGCACGTTCGTTTATATGTTACCGTTAGCTGCTTTTATTGGTGCATTACTGACAGCCGCGCTCATCTATCTGTTCTCCTATAGCCGGACCAAGGGACTTGATCCCATAAAAATGGTGTTGGTCGGGGTTGGATTCTCGATGGCGCTGTCAGGCATCATGATTGTCATCATATCTTCGGCGGAGCGATCCAAGGTCGACTTTATTGCCAAGTGGATCTCCGGAAACATATGGGGGGCAGACTGGCCATTCATATGGGCTTTGCTGCCTTGGCTGATTGTGTTAATCCCGCTTACTTTGTTCAGAACCAGACGGCTTGATCTCATGGGATTGAACGAAGAAACGGCAATCGGAGTGGGGTTGAAGCTGGAGCGGGAACGCTTGGTACTCATGGTGATTGCTGTTGCAGCTGCCGCATCTGCTGTATCGGTTACGGGAGGAATCGCGTTTATCGGTTTGATGGCTCCACACATCGCCAAAGCGCTGGTCGGTCCACGTAACTCGTTATTTATTCCTGTAGCCGTTCTGCTTGGAGGCTGGCTTCTATTAATTGCAGATACGGTTGGACGCAACCTGGTTGATCCTGATGGAATTGCAGCAGGAATTATGGTCTCCCTAATCGGTGTGCCGTATTTTGTCTATTTATTATTGAAGAAATAATCTAAAAATCTTTAGATTAATTGAACACATAGCTAATGAGGCTATCTTTTGTCGTCAAGACAAGGGATGGCCTTTGTTTGTAGTTTTGACGGGGGAAAGGTGAACTAAGCAACCCAGTATGACTTGATTCGTGTGATAAGATAAAATAGGCACAGTTTAAACCGATTCTAAAAGATAGGTGGAATTACCATGACAGATGTGGATCAATTAGCTTCAATATTTGCAGATAATTCTTTTAAAATAGATGGAATCAATCGATTGGTTTTACAGCCCAAAAGTATATTGCGTGAATTCAGAACATTAAATCATGGATTTCTTTTTGTGGTACGGGGAGAAGCCAGTATGTCAGTAGATGGAACGATATACGAATTACAGCCCGGGTCCGTTTTTCATGCAGCACCAGGCATGCAGTTGGACTCACAAGTGAATGGTCATTCAGAGTATGAATATTATTTAGTATTTTATAGTTTTGACCTATTGGAAAAGGGCGACAGCATTCAGGAATGCGACTCTCATTTCAAATTGGACTCCGGGGCCAATCCAAGGGTTGTTGAATTACTGGTTATGCTGCAGGAACAATTACACGCGCAAGGGGGAATTGGCAAACTTCGAGTCAAAGAATTATTTTTGAGCATCATGGTTCAGGTTTTTACAGGCTGCAGTCAACGGGAAAATGGAACTTCGCCGAGTGAAAAGGTGATTGAGCAAGCCATCTCTTATATACATGGACATTACATGAATCTGCTGACACTGGATGAGCTAGCAGAGTTACATGGCATGAGTTCAAAGCGTTTCTCCTACTTTTTTCACAAATACACGGGATTCCGCCCAATTGACTATGTCATCCATTATCGCATGGAGAGGGCAGGGGAGCTGCTGAAATCAGGTAGTTATTTGATTCGCGATGTTGCGATCAGTGTTGGTTATACCAATCCGCTCTATTTCAGTCGAATTTTTAAAAGTAAATTTGGTGTTTCTCCTTCGGAATACACGCATCTTAATTAAGCCTCCATTAGACAATAGTACATCCCAAATTGGTGATTTGTGCATTCGCATTTTCAATGATCCTTGCTATAGTATTAAATGATAATGAGAATCATTATTATAAAGGTTTGGAAGGCTGACTGAGATGAATACAATAAAAGCTATTTATTCTCTCGATGCGTCCTCGGCCGTTCTAACCATGCAGGAATAAATGGAAGAAGAATGTTGGACAAACCAATTCGGAAATGGGGTATTCAAGATGAAAGATCATGAATTGTTTGATGTAACGATTATTGGTGGTGGGCCTGCCGGATTATTTTCAGCTTTTTATAGCGGTTTGCGTGAAATGAAAACCAAAATCATTGAATTCCAGCCCTATCTTGGCGGAAAGGTACATGTGTATCCTGAGAAAATGATCTGGGATATAGGGGGCTTACAACCCGTTCCGGGCGCACAACTAATCGAACAAATGGTCAATCAGGGGCTGACTTTCCAGCCAGAGGTTGTTCTTGGAGAAAAGGTCACGTCCATATCCAAGGATGAGCAAGGACACTTCGTACTGCACACCGCTTCTGAGGAAAAACATTACTCCAAAACTGTGATTTTAGCTATTGGTGGAGGAATTCTGAAGCCGATTAAACTGGAAATTGAAGGTGCAGAACGTTTCGAGGTAACGAACTTACATTATACAGTCAAATCGCTGTCCCGTTTCAAGGACAAAACGGTTCTGATCTCGGGTGGCGGTAATGCGGCGATTGATTGGGCAAACGAGCTTGCCCTTATTGCCAAACAAGTCTATTTAACGTATCGGAAAGATACGCTGAAAGGCCATGAAGCTGAAATATCACGTCTTGAGAATAGTTCAGTCGAATGCTTGCTCAATACAACGATTGAGAAGCTGGTCGCTACAGACGATCATCAACAGATTGAGACGGTTGTGCTGAAGCGTAATGAGGACGGAGCTTCATTGGAGCTGGCCGTGGATGAGGTCATCATTAACTACGGTTATGAGAGGGACAAGGAATTGCTTGTGAACAGTCATATTAAGATTGATATGAAGGATCATTGGATCGCAGGCACACCAGTCAGCGAAACATCCGTACCGGGCATTTTTGCTGCGGGAGATATTTTGCATCATGAAGGGAAGCTTCATTTGATCGCAGGAGCGTTCCAGGACGCAGCCAATGCGGTGAACAAAGCCAAACTGTACGTGGCACCCGAAGCCAATACACATGGAATGGTTTCCTCGCACAATGACTTGTTCACGCAGAAAAACCGTGAGCTGATGAAGCATCTATATACCAAATAAAATACAACAAACTAAAATGTTCATCATAAAAAAATTCGTTCAATATCAAAAAAGCCGCTCACCCGTCAGCATGACGAGGAGCGGTTTCTTTTTCACAAGCCGACGATCTCGTCGGTCTGCTTAATTAATTAGTGTAAGGCTCATGTTTTAGCGTTTAACCGCTTCTCCAGCGAATACTTCAACGTTCATTGGAGCGGCCATGAATGCTGCTGCTTGTTGAACGAAAGCCTGGAAATGGGCGCTTGCATTATGGGAAGCTGTAGCGGCTTCGTCTTTCCACAGCTCAATCATCGTGTAGTGATGTTCGCGTTCAGTACTTTTGGCGAGATCATAGCTGATGTTGCCTTCTTCATTACGTGTTGCAGGGATCAGCACTTTTGTAGCTTCCCAAAAAGCTTGTTCCTGGTCTGGTTTAACTTGCAAGTGAGCGTGAATGATAATCATAATATTCAACCTCCATTAGTGTATTTAGAATGTTGTTATTGTTTGAAATGTAACTGGTGCTGGAGCACGTAAAACATTGACTGATATTATGCCCAAGTCGTAATTGTCTCAACAGGCAGACGGTAGGAAGGGTGACCTTCTTTGGCCGATTTACCGATCGAGATCAGCATAACGGGTTGGTAACGATCTTTATCCATACCGAATGCTTCAGCAATTTGATCTTTCTCATAACCACCGATTGGGTTAGTATCATAACCATGAGCACGTGCAGCGAGCATCAATTGCATGGAAGCCAGACCTGCGTCAATCAGATTGACATCGCGAAGAGCGGAAGCGGGCATATTTTCGTAATAAGGCATTACAGTTTTGAGCTGCATATCCTTGACTTCCTGTGGCATATAACCAAGCTCTACCGCTTTACCAAAAATTTCGTCCATGTACTCGACATTGTTCATATCAATAAATACACCAACGACTGCTGCGGAAGTCAAAACCTGATTTTGGTTGAATCTAGCGAGAGGAGCAAGCTTTTCTTTGCCTTCAGCCGTATCTACAACGAGAAAACGCCAAGGTTGCAAATTGATGGAAGATGGGGCGCGAGAAGCTTCTGACAGAATTTCTGTCATTTCTTCACGGCTGATTTTGACTTCAGGATCGTATAGTTTTACAGACCGGCGGCCGTAAGTAATTTCGTTAAAATCATTTGTCTTTTGAAAAGTGCTTTGGAATGTACTCATGTATGATTCTCTCCTCTATATATGGGTTTAGAAATTGTTTTGCATTCGTTCCAGGAAATCAGCAAGCAGATGAACTTCTTCTTCACTAAAATCCTGTAGAATCTGATTGATAAAATTGGTTTTCTCAACTTTATAACCTTCGATTTGCTTCCGTCCTTCATCCGTAAGGCGGACAAAGGTAACGCGGTTGTCTTCCGGATTTTTACGTCTGGTGACCATCGAATCGGCTTCAAGCTGCTTCAGATGGCGAGTGATCGCCGCACTGTCGATATTAATGATTTTTTGCAACATGGACTGATTAATCTCGTCCACCTGGTCCAACTCATGCAAAATCTCAAAGCGTGATGAGCTGATGCCCGTACAGCGTTCGAACTTGGGGCTGATCTTGTTACCCAGCCCGTTGAGCAGATTGATGATCTGCTCCTCCTTGGAAAACACACGTGTCATGACTAGACCTCCCGGGTGAATCTCGACCATGAACAACGGCTTATGTGAACAAAATACATAAAGTTGCCATTATACAGTGCCATTGCTTAGTCAGTAATATCTGCTAAGTTAATCTTTGACGTATCAATATTTGATGCATCAATCATTGATGGCTCAATTAATATATCATGGGTGTTTTGATTTTGCAACAGGGTAGTCATGAGAAGATAAATCCATCTATTCCAAAGCGATATTCTTCTTGGTTCCGTAGGTGTAGGTTATCCATTCAAGTAACTTTATATCGATTTATATTGTGGTTGAGAATAATTATAAACTGTAATGAGGCGATATACATACGGATGAAATTGACGTCACAGAAATGTTTAAACAATAGAGAGCTTCTAAGCTGTGCTTAGATTGCAGGGATGAGTCTCTTTGCAATGCATTAGACTTTCCTATATACTTCAAGCTATTGATCAATTAATTACTATGTAATGAAGGTGTGATAATATGGCTAAAAATGCAGCGGTATCGGTTAATCGACGTAGTGATATCATATCCGCAGCGATTGAGGTGTTTGCTGAAATTGGCTATTTTCGGGCGACCACAGCTCAGGTAGCAGAAAGAGCAAATATTTCGCAACCGTATATCTTTCGTTTCTTTAAAAGCAAAGAAGCTTTGCTGTTAACAGCACTTGAGGTATCCTGGACGCGAGTGATTGATTCATTCCGAGCGGTGGTGGAGACAGCTACTCCAGATCAGTTGGAGAACGAGTTAACAGAAGCCTATGAAGAGATTCTTAAATCTCACAAGAACGAAATTTTGCTGCAAATGCAGGCGCAGACGGTTCAGGAAGAAGTCATCCGTCAAGCGATGCAAAAAGGATTCGCAGAGGTGCGAGATATGGTATTGGAAGCTTTTACAGCCGCAGGCAGTGCCAATCCAAAGCAAAGAACGTTGATATTCTTGGCAATCGGGATGTTATGTAATATATCAACCGCACTGGATATGCCAGAGCTTATGGATAGATAGAAAGGGAAGAGTCCCTTTTTGTATTTTAGTTATTGATCAATCACTAAATATACGTTATATTGTGTTGAAGTAAGTAATTGATCAATAACTAATTGAGAGAAAGAGGTTGAGATGTAATGAAAAGAGCAATCGTGGTTGGGGCAACAGGTGGAACGGGCGCAGCGATTACAGAGGAATTGATTAAACGTGGTATTTCTACAATCATTTTTGGTCGCTCACGTCAAAAACTGGAGCAACTTGCGGTAAAACTGGGTTCGCCTGATCATCTACAGATCGCTGTTGGAGATGCATTCCGATTCGATGATATTATAGCTGCTTCACTAGAAGCCGATGTAATGTTTCATTGCGCGAATGTACCTTATAACGAAATGGAGAGCAAGCTGATTCCTCTGGGTGAATCCGTTATGGAGGCGGCAGAACAATTGGGCCTAAAGGTGGTCGTCATTGACGGGATTTATCCGTATGGCAGAAGACAAATGAAAGAAGTGACTGAAGAACATCCAAAGCAGCCGCATACTCGAAAAGGAAAGACTCGGCTTGCCTTTGAGCAGATGTTATTTAGCAGCAAATGGTGCAAAGCGCAAGTGATGATTGTTCGCTTGCCTGATTATTATGGTCCTACTGCCAATCAGGCTTCTTACCTGGGGTCTACGCTTGAAGCAATAGCGGAAGGGAAAATGACTTTTTTTATCGGAACTATGAAAATGCCACGAGAATATATCTATTTGCCAGATGCAGCGGTCATGGTTGTGGAGTTGGCGAGCAGAGATGATGCCTATCGGCAGAACTGGAATATCCCTGGTGCTGGGATAATATCTGGTAAGGAAATCGTACGTATTGCACAACAGGCGGCGGGTAAAGCGAAACCGGTCATAGCCCTCGGCAAAACAGGGCTTTCACTGCTTGGATTGGCCGTACCGGTAATGAAAGAAATTGTTGAAATGTTATATTTGACAGAAGAACCGCTGGTGTTGAGTAAAAAGAAATACGAGGCCAAGGTTGGGCCGGTGAAGATGACTTCTTTTGAAGAAGGGATTACACAGACGATAGGTGAGCTGCAAAAGAAATAAATGTGTTATGTCGATTTGTAATTGATCAATCAATAATTAAATTGCGTTATGAATCGGTTAATGCTTACGACCTAAACCAAAATGCTGAATGCTGATATGACTTCATTAATGGGCGGTGCACAAAACCTGTCCTAGACATAGAGTGTAGTATTGCAAAAGCGGAGAATAGATACGGTGTACAAGGAGGGGGGATTTTCTTGTGAGCTATATGTCCAAAAAGGAGCGCAAAATGTCCTCAATCAGTACAACCAAACGCAAATTAAAAAAAGCAGGCACTCGTGTTTCTATTAAAAGAAAAGTAAAATGTAAATCCAAAAAGAAGTTTGCGCTTAAAAAGAAAAGAGCTGTCAGATCCAGATGTCCTGTGTTACGTGGACCGAGGGGATATAGAGGGTTTCAAGGAAAGACAGGTGTAACCGGGGCTACGGGAATCACAGGAGCAATGGGAATAGTAGGTAGGATGGGGAATACGGGAGCTACTGGCTCGATAGGAATAACGGGATCAACCGGAGTCCGAGGACTTACAGGTACAACTGGTGATCCGGGCGTTACAGGAATTACGGGGGCGACTGGATCAACCGGAACTACAGGGATAAAAGGTGTAACAGGTGCCACGGGAATTACTGGTGATCCAGGAGCGACAGGCACAACAGGCTCGACAGGGGTAACAGGAGCGACGGGCGATCCTGGAGTGACCGGCGTTACAGGTAATACAGGTGTGACTGGGGCAACCGGAGCCGTGGGAGCAATGGGCATAACCGGTGTAACCGGCGCAACTGGAATGGGAACTACAGGTAGCACTGGAGTGACTGGCACGACAGGGATAACTGGGGCAACGGGCGATCCTGGTGAAACAGGAGCCACAGGAACCACAGGTTTGACGGGAGCAACTGGAGCCGTTGGAGCATTGGGCACAACAGGTGTAACTGGAACCACAGGTAGCACTGGAGTGACAGGTG
Source organism: Paenibacillus marchantiae (assembly GCF_028771845.1). Classification (NCBI taxonomy): domain Bacteria; kingdom Bacillati; phylum Bacillota; class Bacilli; order Caryophanales; family Paenibacillaceae; genus Paenibacillus; species Paenibacillus marchantiae. Next base: position 3,267,365 of record NZ_CP118270.1, read on the forward strand.
TTACAGGTAATACAGGTGTGACTGGGGCTACCGGAACGACTGGAACCACAGGTATAACAGGAGCAACAGGATCCATGGGAGAGATGGGGACTACCGGTGCAACCGGAACCACAGGTGTAACGGGCTTAACTGGGGTAACAGGATCTACGGGCGTAACTGGTGTGTCAGGAGTAACAGGAACGGGAACTACTGGAACTACTGGAACTACTGGAACTACTGGAACTACTGGAACTACTGGTGCAACGGGATCTACGGGTATAACTGGTGCGACGGGAGCAACCGGAACTGGAACAACAGGAACGACTGGTGCTACAGGATTAACAGGTGCCACCGGAACGGGAACAACCGGAGCTACCGGAGCAACGGGAACAGGAACGACAGGAGCCACTGGTGCAACGGGTCTTACTGGGGTAACCGGTGCGACCGGCGCAACCGGAACTGGAACAACCGGGGACACAGGTGCAACCGGAACAGGAGTAACTGGCGTGACAGGAGCAACGGGAACAGGAACGACAGGAGCTACTGGTGCAACGGGCTTAACTGGGGTAACCGGTACGACAGGATCAACCGGAACGGGAATAACCGGCGCGACGGGTTCAACTGGGGTAACTGGTGCGACAGGGGCCACAGGACTTACTGGAGTAACTGGCGTGACAGGCGCCACCGGAACAGGAGCAACTGGGGCCACAGGCGCAACCGGCGCAACGGGAACGGGAACAACCGGAGCCACTGGTGCGACGGGTGTAACTGGAGCGACAGGTGCAACCGGAACAGGAACAACTGGTGCGACAGGTGAAACGGGCTTAACTGGGGTAACTGGAGTGACAGGGGCAACGGGAACAGGAACAACGGGAGCTACTGGTGGGACGGGATCTACGGGTGTAACCGGTCTGACAGGTGCCACCGGAACGGGAACGACCGGCGCCACTGGTGCAACAGGGCTTACTGGGGTAACTGGTGCGACAGGAGCCACCGGAACCGGAGCTATGGGAGCCACAGGTGCAACGGGACTAACTGGCGTAATGGGTGTGACAGGAGCAACGGGACTTACTGGGGTAACAGGTGCGACAGGTGCAACCGGAACGGGAACAACCGGAGCAACGGGGATTACTGGAGTAACTGGTTTGACAGGGGTAACGGGAACCGGAACAACTGGAGCCACAGGCGCGACTGGTTCAACGGGTGTAACTGGTGTAACTGGTGCTACAGGCGCAACTGGTATCGGAACAACAGGAGCTACAGGGGCTACTGGAGCCACGGGACTTACTGGAGTAACTGGTGTGACAGGCGCAACCGGAAGCGGAACAACTGGAGCTACAGGTGCAACGGGCTTAACTGGGGTAACCGGTGTGACAGGTGCTACCGGAACGGGAACAACCGGAGCAACGGGGCTTACTGGAGTAACGGGTGTGACAGGTGCAACGGGAACCGGAACAACTGGAGCCACAGGCGCGACGGGTTTAACAGGTGTAACTGGTGCGACAGGTGCCACCGGAACTGGAACAACCGGAGCTACTGGTGCGACGGGTTCAACGGGACTTACTGGAGTAACTGGTGTGACAGGTGCAACCGGAACAGGAACAACTGGAGCTACAGGTGCAACGGGCTTAACTGGGGTGACCGGTACGACAGGAGCAACGGGAACAGGAACGACGGGAGCTACAGGTGCAACGGGTCTTACTGGAGTAACTGGTGCAACAGGCGCAACCGGAACAGGGGCTACTGGAGCCACAGGTGCAACGGGTCTTACTGGGGTAACTGGAGTGACAGGTGCAACGGGAACGGGAGCTACAGGGGCTACTGGAGCCACGGGTCTTACTGGGGTAACCGGTACGACAGGAGCCACTGGAACGGGAACGACCGGCGCCACAGGTGCAACAGGGCTTACTGGGGTAACTGGTGCGACAGGAGCAACCGGAACCGGAGCTACGGGAGCCACAGGTGCAACGGGACTTACTGGAGTAACTGGTGCGACAGGTACAACAGGAACGGGAACAACAGGAGCCACAGGAGCTACGGGTTTTACTGGAGTAACAGGAGTGACAGGAGCAACGGGAACAGGAACAACTGGAATCACTGGTGCAACAGGGCTTATTGGAGTAACTGGTGCGACAGGGGCAACCGGAACCGGAGCTACGGGAGCCACGGGTGCAACGGGTCTTACTGGAGTAACAGGAGTGACAGGAGCAACCGGAACAGGAACGACTGGGGCTACTGGTGCAACTGGGCTTACTGGTGTAACTGGTGCGACAGGTGCCACCGGAACTGGAACAATTGGAGCTACTGGTGCGACGGGTTCAACTGGTATAACCGGAGCCACAGGATTTACTGGCGTGACAGGTGCAACGGGCTTAACTGGGGTAACAGGAGTGACAGGATCAACCGGAACGGGAATAACCGGAGCGACCGGCGCGACGGGTTCAACTGGGGTAACTGGTGCGACAGGGGCAACCGGAACAGGAACGACAGGAGCCACTGGTGCAACGGGTCTTACTGGAGTAACTGGTGTGACAGGGGGAACGGGAACCGGAACAACTGGAGCCACAGGCGCGACGGGTTTAACAGGTGTAACTGGTGTGACAGGTGCAACAGGAACCGGAGCAACTGGAGCCACCGGTGCAACGGGTCTTACTGGGGTAACAGGGGCGACCGGTGCAACGGGAACGGGAACAACAGGAGCCACAGGTGCAACGGGTCTTACTGGAGTAACAGGTGCGACAGGTGCAACAGGAACGGGAACAACTGGAGCTACCGGAGCAACGGGCTTAACTGGGGTCACCGGTACGACAGGCGCAACGGGAATAGGAACAACTGGAGCTTCTGGTGCAACAGGACTTACTGGGGTAACAGGTGTGACAGGTGCAACAGGAACGGGAGCTACAGGGGCTACTGGAGCCACCGGCTCAACTGGGGTAACTGGTGGAACAGGTGCTACCGGAACGGGAACAACTGGAGCTACCGGCGCGATAGGATCTACTGGGGTAACAGGTGTGACAGGTGCCACCGGAATAGGAACAACTGGAATCACTGGTGCAACAGGGCTTACTGGAGTAACTGGTGTTACAGGCGCAACCGGAACAGGAACAACTGGAGCCACAGGAGCAACGGGTCTTACCGGGGTAACTGGTGTGACAGGGGCAACGGGAACCGGAATAACTGGAGCCACAGGTGCAACGGGTCTTACTGGAGTAACTGGAGCCACGGGAGCGACAGGATTTACTGGCGTGACAGGGGTAACGGGAACAACAGGAACCACCGGCGCAACCGGAACAGGAGCAACTGGAGCGACAGGCGCCACCGGAACAGGAACAACTGGAGCTACAGGAGCGACGGGATCTACGGGTGTAACCGGTCTGGCAGGTGCCACCGGAACGGGAACGACCGGCGCCACAGGTGCAACGGGGCTTACTGGAGTAACAGGAGCCACAGGCGCGACGGGTTTAACAGGTGTAACTGGTGTGACAGGAGCAACGGGAACTACTGGTGCAACGGGACTTACTGGTATAACAGGTGCCACGGGTTTTACTGGAGTAACTGGTGCGACAGGTGCAATCGGAACGGGAACAACCGGAGCTACCGGAGCAACGGGACTTACTGGAGTAACTGGTGTGACAGGAACAACCGGAACAGGAACGACTGGGGCTACTGGTGCGACGGGTTCAACTGGTATAACCGGAGCCACAGGATTTACTGGAGTGACAGGTGCAACGGGCTTAACTGGGGTAACAGGAGTGACAGGATCAACCGGAACGGGAACAACCGGAGCAACGGGGCTTACTGGAGTAACTGGTGTAACAGGGGCAACGGGAACCGGAACAACTGGAGCCACGGGAGCCACAGGATTTACTGGCGTGACAGGTGCAACAGGGACCGGGGCTACTGGAGCCACAGGCGCGGCTGGTTCAACGGGTGTAACTGGTGCTACAGGCGCAACGGGTATCGGAACAACCGGAGCCACTGGTGCGACGGGTGTAACTGGAGCGACAGGCGCAACAGGAACAGGAACAACAGGAGCTACAGGGGCTACTGGAGCCACGGGACTTACTGGAGTAACTGGTGTGACAGGTGCAACGGGAACAGGAACAACGGGAGCTACTGGTGCGACGGGATCTACGGGTGTAACCGGTCTGACAGGTGCCACCGGAACGGGAACGACCGGCGCCACAGGTGCAACGGGTTTAACAGGTGTAACTGGAGCAACGGGTGCAACGGGTCTTACTGGAGTAACTGGTGTTACAGGCGCAACCGGAACCGGAGCTACGGGAGCCACTGGTGCAACGGGCATTACTGGGGTAACTGGTGTGACAGGTGCAACGGGAACAGGAACAACCGGAGCTACCGGAGCAACTGGTCTTACCGGTGTAACTGGAGCTACAGGTGCAACGGGCTTAACTGGGGTCACCGGTACGACAGGATCAACGGGAACAACCGGAGCCACGGGAGTAACGGGTCTTACTGGAGTAACTGGTGTTACAGGCGCAACCGGAACCGGAGCTACGGGAGCCACTGGTGCAACGGGCATTACTGGGGTAACTGGTGTGACAGGTGCAACGGGAACAGGAACAACCGGAGCTACCGGAGCAACTGGTCTTACCGGTGTAACTGGAGCTACAGGTGCAACGGGCTTAACTGGGGTCACCGGTACGACAGGATCAACGGGAACAACCGGAGCCACGGGAGCAACGGGTCTTACTGGAGTAACTGGTGCAACAGGCGCAACCGGAACAGGAGCAACTGGAGCCACAGGTGCAACGGGTTTTACTGGAGTAACAGGAGTGACAGGAGCAACGGGAACAGGAACGACTGGAGCTACTGGTGCAACGGGTCTTACTGGGGTAACTGGTGCGACAGGTGCCACCGGAACTGGAACTACGGGAGCCACAGGTGCAACGGGTCTTACTGGAGCCACAGGCGCGACGGGTTTAACAGGTATAACTGGTGCAACAGGTGCTACCGGAACGGGAACAACAGGAACAACAGGAGCCACAGGTGCAACGGGTCTTACTGGAGTAACAGGTGTGACAGGTGCAACAGGAACGGGAGCTACAGGGGCTACTGGAGCCACCGGCTCAACTGGGGTAACTGGTGGAACAGGTGCTACCGGAACGGGAACAACAGGAACCACCGGCGCGACAGGATCTACTGGGGTAACAGGTGTTACAGGCGCAACCGGAACCGGAGCTACGGGAGCCACTGGTGCAACGGGGATTACTGGGGTAGCTGGTGCGACAGGTGCAACCGGAACTGGAACAACCGGAGCTACCGGAGCAACGGGACTTACTGGAGTAGCTGGTGCGACAGGTGCCACCGGAACTGGAACAACCGGAGCCACTGGGGCAACGGGGCTTACTGGAGTAACTGGAGCCACGGGAGCGACAGGATTTACTGGCGTGACAGGTGCAACGGGTTCAACTGGGGTAACTGGTGCGACAGGTGCAACCGGAACAGGAGCTACGGGAGCCACTGGTGGAACGGGCATTACTGGGGTAACTGGTGTGACAGGTGCAACCGGAACAGGAACAACTGGAGCCACAGGTGCAACGGGTCTTACTGGGGTAACAGGTGTGACAGGTGCCACCGGAATAGGAACAACCGGAGCCACTGGTGCGACGGGTGTAACTGGGGTGACAGGCGCAACCGGAACAGGAACAACTGGAGCCACAGGAGCAACGGGTCTTACCGGGGTAACTGGTGTGACAGGTGCAACGGGAACAGGAGCTACGGGAGCCACAGGTGCAACGGGTCTTACCGGGGTAACTGGTGTGACAGGTGCAACGGGAACAGGAGCTACGGGAGCCACAGGTGCAACGGGTCTTACTGGGGTAACAGGTGTGACAGGTGCCACCGGAATAGGAACAACCGGAGCCACTGGTGCGACGGGTGTAACTGGAGTGACAGGCGCAACCGGAACAGGAACAACTGGAGCCACTGGTGCAACGGGCTTAACTGGGGTCACCGGTACGACAGGATCAACGGGAACAACAGGAACCACCGGCGCGACAGGATCTACTGGGGTAACAGGTGTAACTGGTGTGACAGGTGCAACGGGAACAGGAACAACTGGAGCCACAGGAGCAACGGGTCTTACCGGGGTAACTGGTGTGACAGGGGCAACGGGAACAGGAGCTACGGGAGCCACAGGTGCAACGGGTCTTACTGGGGTAACAGGTGTGACAGGTGCCACCGGAACAGGAGCTACGGGAGCTACAGGTGCAACGGGGGCTACTGGTGTAACTGGTGTGACAGGTGCAACGGGAACAGGAACGACTGGAGCTACCGGAGCAACAGGACTTACGGGTGAAACAGGTGCGACAGGAGCCACGGGAACGGGAACAACGGGAACAACCGGCGCCACAGGATTTACTGGTGTAACCGGAGTGACAGGTGCAACGGGAACAGGTATAACCGGATCCACCGGCGCGACAGGATCTACTGGGGTAACAGGTGTGACGGGCGCAACCGGAACCGGAGCCACTGGCGCGACGGGTTCAACGGGTGTAACGAGTGCAACTGGTGCGACAGGTGCAACGGGAACGGGAACAACAGGCGCAACTGGGGCTACCGGGGCGACCGGAGTTACTGGATCCACGGGAGCCACAGGGGCTACGGGTGCATCAGGGCCCAATCTAGCTGCACAAGGATTTTCTGCATTTTTGGCTAACCTATCAACAACAACCAGTGCACAGTTAACCAACTGGAGTACAGCAAGTCCTTACTATGGTAATGCAAATTTTAATGCAACTACAGGCAATTACACGGCGCCGAATACGGGGACCTACTCGATTGTGGCAACAATCAATTTTTCTACAACTGCCGCAATCGCCATCTCATTGGGTGCTGGGGTCAATCCAGCGTTTCTGGTGCAAAGAACATCCCCCACTACGACTACATTGGTCAATGGACTATTGCCAATCCTGAATATCAGCGTAACGCTACTTACGTTGCGGGCAGTTCTTGGTAGTGGAGCCGTAACGCTAGCGGCGCAGGTTACGCTGAATGCAGGCGATGTGATTGGGTTGTTTTACGCAGCGAATGGATTAACGATTACTCTGAACTTGGGGATTGGAGCAACGAACGGTATTGTATGGTCAGTACACGAATTGACATGAGGTATTAATTCTTCAGCACCCCACCTATTTAAAAATAAGACAACACGAAAACAGATCCGGGTTGGATCTATCGTTAATATCCAACCTGATCTGTTTTTTTACATACAGGACGAAGTCGTTAAAATTTGGTTTCGTTATAGTTAACAAGCATGTTAGATATTTTTAGGTCTGATGACAAGAAATCTGTCGTGATATTCAAAAAAATGACCCCAACTCATATAATAACGCTAATCCTTATGAAAATGATGTAAGGGATTGAGACGGAATCATCGTCTTTATCCATATGGTAAATGAATTAGGCTGCTTTGAACTTGCAGAATATCCATTAAAAAAACAAATTATTACACAAACATAACATTAAACGAGCGGTTCGTAGCAGCATACGAGTGGACGTTGAAAGGGTTGATGAATGATGAGCCTTGAAACATTAAACCAACGAGTACAAGATGATCTGGCTTATCTCGCATATGGAGGTGCGGATTGGATTCGCCCACGCGAACATGACGAAGGCCATATCTATGATGTCGTTATTGTAGGTGGTGGGCAGAGCGGTTTGGGGGCTGCTTTTGGATTCCTGCGTGAGCGGATATCCAACATCCTGGTCATTGATGAAAATGCCGCAGGGTTGGAGGGACCTTGGGAAACTTACGCGCGTATGGTCACGTTACGTACACCAAAACACCTGACTTCCATTGATCTCGGTATTCCTTCGCTGACGTTTCGAGCATGGTGGGAGGCTCAATCAGGCTCCTCCGGATGGGATGCGGTTGATAAAATTCCGCGCAGCGAATGGATGAACTATCTGCGCTGGTACAGGCAAGTGCTTAATCTGCCTGTCATGAATGAAGTAAAACTGAGACTGATTGAACCTGCAGATGGAGGCTTACACCGGCTGCACATTACGGGTGCAGGGGCTCCAAGTAATATGTTGCTGGCACGAAAGGTTGTCTTGGCTACGGGCATCCAGGGTGGTGGAGAGTGGCATGTACCACCGATGATCGCTGAGAAAGTACCTAGGCATCTTTACGCTCACACGTCGGAGCTGATTGATTTTGAACGGTTACGAGGAAAAAGGATTGCCATACTTGGCGGCGGAGCTTCAGCCTTTGATAATGCCAACTTTGCACTAGCCACAGGTGTGGCTGAGGCCCACGTATTTGTGCGGCGGGAACAATTGCCGAGCATTAACCCGATACGTCAGATGGAACAATCCGGTATGATCGAACGGTTTCACGTTTTGTCGGACGAGGATAAGTATGCGACCATTTCCCATTTTTTCAAATACAATCAGCCACCAACCAACGATACCTTCAACCGAGCCGCTGCATGGCCAGGCTTCCAATTACATCTTCAAGCACCTTGGCTGGATATACAGATGAAGGATGGGAAAGCGGTAGTGACTACGCCACAGGGACAGCACTCCTTTGATTTTCTGGTCATAAGTACGGGGATGGTGAGTAATCCGTCACTGCGTCCCGAGCTCAGAATGGTGGAGGCACATATTGCACGCTGGGCAGACCGGTTTCAAGCTCCGACGGTACAGAGGAATGCACTGCTTGACGCACATCCCTACCTTAGTCCCGGGTTTGCAATGACCAGCAGAGATGAGGAGGGGCAGGATAAGCTGCGTGGGTTGTTTGTCTTTAATTACTCTGCACTTGCAAGTTGCGGCCTGTCCGCCTCAGCAATATCGGGGACAAAGAATGCTGTGCCGAAGTTGGTTTCAGCTGTAGCCGACCAGCTTTTCCTGGATGACCGGGAACAGATCTTGGAGCAATTTTTTAAGTATAACGAGCAGGAATTTACTGCGAGTTGGGTGAAGAGTGAAGTTGGAATCTGAGTATTCAAAATAACCGTACAGCGGGGTAAGATGCTGTACGGTTTTCCTTTTTCTAAAGTTACATTTACGGGTGCTTATATAATGCTGTAAAATATCGAATTATACAGCGTTAAGGCAGGCGATAGATTATTGTGAGAATCATGGATTATGAGGGGTTCAGAACCCATTTGAAGAAAGCGTCACGCAAACGAAATGAACCCTTGATCAAAATTGTAGCTTTTCAGGAAAAGTATATGAAGATTGAAGAGATCCAATATTATGATGTAGAGCAGAACTATATGAGTGTTCAGGCGTGTAATACGCTGTGGATGAACTTGAAGGATAAATCGTTCCGCAATCTGGTGTCCCATGATCTGAAGTATTTCCAAACCATGGACAACCTCGGCCGTCATTCATTGGAGAATCTAATTAAAGAACTGTACGACATGGCTGTTCCAATCCTGCTGGATTATGATCCAAGTGATTTTTATAGTTTGCAGCAGTTGTCTGAAATTCTGGTACTGGATGAGATGAAGCTAGTAGAGAAATTGGAGATGGGGCGTTTCAAGGGTGCATTTATTAATGAAGAAGGAAATTGGGTAAAACCCAAACCAGACAGGGCTGAGCTATTCCTATAATTGAAAAAAGAGACTCGTGTCAATTCCATAATGACCGAATATCCATTCTGCAATGGTACGCCGAATACGGCACATTGCAGTTTTTTTCATTAACGAACTGTCTACGAAGAAGTCTCAGCCGTTTCGTTTCACGACAAAAGAGTCTCCGCTTGGTCCCGGTGTTCCTGGAATGGAAACAACCTGTTTTTGCTGAATCATGATGCCTTTCTCTTTGACGATGAAGCCGGGGCAGCGACCGTTCAGGCGACAACACTTGAAGGTGACAGGCGTGATTTTTGCCATCCGGGAGATGGTGTTTCCCAATGATGGAGCTTCTACAATCCATTCCGCGGATGATTGCTGGCCTGCATATTGCTGAACGGTGCGGAAAGTCCAATTTTGGGTCAGGTTATGAAGTGTGATACACCAGCGAGTTCGATTGATTCTGTAAATGGCCGCTCTCATCCGATCTCCCGGTGATACAGGAAAAGGGATGATCGTTTCAACGTCCGGAAGAATTTCCCACCAGGCATAATAACTAGCTTGGCCGTTAACCCAATCATGGCCTGTTCCAGTCTGAATGAGATTGGAATTCTCGTATCCATCAATTCCGATCCAGGCTGAGGAGTATGAGGACTTGGACGATGGTAAAACAAAGGGCACGTTCCATTCAGCCGAGATACGTCTGAATTCAGCTTTGTCACCCGCTCGGGCATAACCACTCCAGTTGGAGGAAATCCACCCGAAGCGTAGTGAAGAATTTGTTTTGCCTGTTTGAGGTATACAGGGTTTTCGGCGTTTGTTTCGATTATTCGCCATACGGCCACCTCCAATGTGAAAATAGAGACGAAATCATTCGTTCGATATTATCAAATGCAGTGAAGACGAAAGAGGACATGGACAATCTGAGAAAGAAATAAGGTTTGAATGATTTTGAACGATATTTAGGGTTGAATGCGATCTTTGATGTCTATAAAATGTCGAATGTTGATGGTTTTTGAATGATTTTAAATTAATTTGAATGAAAGTGATTGTTTTTTGAGGGATTTATGTTACTATAAAAGCAGTTGGAGGAATGAAAATGCTAACTGAAGAACGATATGCTGCAATTATACAGCGCTTACACGAAAGAGGCATTGTGAAACTGCAAGAGCTCGTCGATGTGCTGGGTGCTTCTGAGTCAACGATACGGCGCGATTTGATTGATCTGGAGAGTCGTCAGATGCTGAAACGCATACATGGTGGTGCTGCTCTAGTGAATGAAAAGACGCCGGAACCTGGTATGGAAGAAAAAACGTTCAAAAACATTCAACAGAAAACGGCGATTGCTCGTTTAGCTGCACAGGAAATCAACAATGGTGAATGTATCTATCTGGATGCAGGGACGACGACATTAGCCATGATTGCCTATATTGAGGCCAAGGACGTTACGGTAGTGACGAACGGACTTTCTCATGTAGAAGCGCTGGTAAGTAAACGAATACGCAGCTATCTGCTTGGCGGAATGATGAAAATTCACACCAAAGCCGTGATTGGCAGTATCGCATTACAGAACATGGACAACTTCCGTTTTGATAAATGTTTTATCGGAACCAACGGAGTGGATGCCGAAATGGGGTATACAACTCCCGATCCGGAGGAAGCCTTGATTAAAAGACGTGCACATCAATTGTCCGGGAAATCCTACGTGCTGGCTGATTCCAGCAAAATTGGGGAAATTACTTTTGCCAAACTGTTTGACCTTGAGGAGGCAGACTTGATCACAGAACGTATGCCGGAACACTGGCGCTCTGTAATCGCCCAGAAAACTAAAATAATTGAGGGATAGCCATGATATATACCGTAACACTTAATCCTTCCATTGATTACATCGTGGAAGTGGATGATCTGAAGCTTGGTGATTTGAATCGTATGAATCGGGAACTGAAACTTCCTGGAGGCAAAGGCATTAACGTATCGCGAGTGCTTAATCAACTGGGAGCCAAAAACACTGCACTCGGATTTCTGGGAGGGTTCACAGGCCGTTTCATTAATGACAAATTGCAGGAAGACAAGATTCTGACGGACTTCGTTACCATCGCAGATGATACCCGAATTAACATCAAGCTGAAGCATGGGGAAGAGACAGAGATTAACGGACTGGGACCAGCCATTCGACCAGAGGAAGCAGAAGGGTTGCTTAACAAGTTATCCGCATTGCAAAAAGGAGATATCGTCATTCTTTCGGGAAGTGTACCACCTTCACTGGGAGCTGATTTCTACAATCGTCTGATCAACGTGTGCAAACAAACGAGTGCCGAATTTGTAATCGACACGACAGGACCCGCTTTAATGGATGCTTTGGTACATGAACCGCTGCTGGTGAAGCCGAACCATCACGAACTAGCTGAACTTTTCGGAGTAACCATCGACACTCAAGAGGAACTGGTGACCTATGGTCGCAAGCTTTTGGAAGCAGGTGCCAAACATGTGTTGATCTCCATGGCAGGAGAAGGAGCGCTGTTGATTACCAAAACAGATGTCTACCATGCGAGCGTTCCAAAAGGTGTCGTGAAAAACTCGGTTGGTGCTGGAGATTCCATGATCGGTGGATTCGTAGGTACATTTGGATTAAACGAAGACCTGCTTGAAGCGTTCCGAACGGGTGTTGCTTCGGGTAGTGCAACGGCTTTCTCAGATGATCTGGCGACTCGTGAACTCATCGAAGAGCTGCGTACTCAAGTCACCATAACCAAAATATAGTCCGTACAAAATGAATGGAATACAGGCCCCTTTTTAGAAGAGGGGATTCAGTTAATAGCAGATAACAGCGTAAAAAGTACAATTATAAGTCGGTCTGTATCACGCAGGCTGACTGAATTTAAGGGAGTGTACCAAATGAGAATAACAGACCTGATGATCCAGGAAACGATGATCATGGACCTGCAAGCCACGACGAAAGAAGAGGCTATTGATGAACTCATTGCAAGTTTAAACCGTAGCGGACGTATTAATGATCCGGTTCTGTTTAAGGAAATGATTTATAAACGCGAAGCGGAATCCAGCACGGGGATTGGTGGCGGTATTGCCATGCCTCATGCCAAAACAACAGCAGTTAATGAACCTACGGTTGTATTTGCCAAGAGTCGAAAAGGACTTGATTTTGAAGCGCTTGATGATGAACTGGCTCATATATTCTTCATGATTGCAGCTCCAGAGGGGGCGGCCAATACGCATCTTCGTACACTTGCGGCTCTTTCCAGGCTGTTGATTGATAGCGATTTCATCTCGCAGCTAATGAGCACGGACACTCCTGAAGAAGTGACTGCATTATTCGATGCCAAACAGGCGGAAGAAGCGGAGAAAAAAGCTGCCAAAGAAAAAGCCGAAGCGGAGAAAGCAGCAAATGCTGCAAATGGAACAAACGCTGTATCTGGCGCGGGCAATGCGAATGGACAGAAGCAGAATACATCAGGCCTTATTGTTGGTGATGCGGCATCTGAAGATTTTGTCGTTGCAGTAACCGCTTGCCCAACAGGTATTGCTCACACGTTCATGGCTGAAGACGCTCTCAAAAAGAAAGCACAGGAAATGGGCATTAATATCCGAGTAGAGACCAACGGTTCCGAAGGAGCACAGAACGTACTGACAGCTGATGAAATCGCTCGTGCCAAAGGGGTTATCATTGCGGCAGATAAAAATGTGGAAATGGCCCGCTTTGATGGCAAACCGGTATTACAAAGACCCGTAAGCGATGGCATTCGCAAATCCGAAGAACTGATTCGCAAAGCAGTTAACGGGGACGCTCCGATCTACCGAAGCCAAGGCGGCAACGGTGGGAAGGGTGAAGGAGAAAGCCAAGGCAAATTGAGCATGGGCAGCAAGATTTATAAAGATTTGATGAATGGGATCTCGCATATGCTTCCATTTGTTGTAGGTGGCGGGATTTTGCTCGCCATATCCTTCTTGTTTGAACAAATTGCGAGTCCGGACAATCCTATTGTGCAATTGTTGCAGACCATTGGTGGCGGGACCGGTGCGTTCCACTTCCTGATTCCTGTCCTTGCCGGATTTATTGCGATGAGTATTGGTGATCGTCCGGCCCTGATGCCTGGTATGGTCGGTGGATTGATGGCTGTGAATTCGAACGCTGGTTTCCTTGGTGGTCTGGCTGCCGGTTTCCTGGCAGGTTACGTTGTAATTGGTCTGCGCAAACTGTTTAAAGGACTGCCTAAAGCAATTGACGGATTGAAACCAATCCTGCTGTATCCTGTGTTCGGATTGCTTATCGTTGGTGCAATAAGTTTCTATGTCTTTGATCCAATCTTCGGTTCTCTTAACACATGGCTTGTAGATGCACTTGGAAACCTGGGTACTGGAAATGCTGTATTGCTTGGCTTGCTGCTTGGCGGCATGATGTCCATCGATATGGGTGGACCGTTTAACAAAGCGGCTTATACATTTGCTATCGGTGTATTCACATCCAGCGGAAATACAGATGGTGCTTGGATGGCAGCTGTTATGGCAGGCGGTATGGTACCGCCGCTGGCGATTGCACTCGCTACAACGTTCTTCAAATCCAAATTTACGGAGCAAGAACGCAAATCAGGTTTGACGAATTATGTGCTCGGATTTTCCTTCATCACAGAAGGTGCCATTCCATTTGCTGCGGCTGACCCGCTACGTGTTCTGACATCCTGTATTCTCGGTTCTGCTGTTGCAGGTGGACTGACTCAACTGTGGAGCATTAACGTACCTGCTCCGCATGGCGGAATCTTCGTTGCGGCACTGGCGAATCACGCATTACTCTTCCTGCTTGCTGTAGCAATCGGTGCAGTAATCTCCGGTCTGATTCTCGGACTGTGGAAAAAATCGCCGACCGTTCTGAAATAAGTCAAAGGGTAAAGTTTCCCTAAAAGTTATAAACAATCTCTATCTCATAGATTATTTAAAATAAGATGGCATCTCCTCAGTGAAATTCACTGGGGAGATGCTTTTTTATTTCGCTGCAGGTCATTCTGTGATAAGATAAATAATATCTAATTAATGAAACGACGTTTCATCTAATGAAACTATAAGGAGGGAACAGCATGTCTAATGATCAGATTAAAGGACAGGTACGCAAACAATTTGCGAAAAATGCGGAGAAATATGTGACTAGTGCCGGTCATGCCAAAGGTGATGATCTGGCATTGCTTGTGGCTTCATCTCAAGCAAGCTTGGATATGAAGGTGCTGGATATTGCCACTGGCGGAGGACATGTTGCCAATGCATTAGCTCCGCTTGTTGAGCAGGTTATCGCATTGGATTTAACGGATGAGATGTTACAAGTGGCTGAACATTTTATCCGGGGAAATGGGCACCAGAATGTGGATTTTGTTGCAGGAGATGCTGAACACGTCCCTTTCGAGGATGATTTCTTTGACCTTGTGACCTGTCGCATTGCTGCACACCATTTTCCAGACGTATCTTCCTTTGTATCCGAGGCGCTTCGAGTAATGAAACCTGGTGGCAGACTGTTATTAATTGATAATGTGGCACCTGAACGTGATGAGAATGACCAATTTTACAATGAAATCGAGAAGTGGCGTGATGGAAGTCATGTTCGGGCATGGCGTAAGACGGAATGGATTCGGATGTTGGAGCTTGCCGGATTTCGAATGGAAGCGATGGTTTCCTTTGAGAAACACTTTATATTTGAAGACTGGTGCAATAGGGCTGGACTCCCGGAGTCGGAAAGTAGAGAGCTTGAAGCAAGCATGCTGAGCGCGCCATCTGTGATTAAGAAGTATTTCAATTTTGAAGTGACGCATTCTGGCAGACTCGTTAGCTTCAAAGGAGAAAGTGTATATATTCAGGCGGTAAAAGGAAAATAAGGTTTCGCCATTATTAATTAATTCGTTTAAGTGAACAAAAGCAAAAGCAAAAAAGGCAGAGGGCCCGCGTAAGGGACATCTGCCTTTTTAGATCGTCGTCACATAATCAAGGTTTCAGTATAACTTTGGTACACTCGTCTTCGTGTTCGTAGAAAATCCGGTAAGCTTCCTTCGCATTCTCCAGCGCAATGCGGTGAGAGATGATCTCGGTAGGGTCGAATTCGCCAGCCGTGATTTTGCGGAAAATCTCCGGCATATAGTGAATAACAGGGGCTTGTCCCATTCTCAGGTTGATGTTTCGTTCAAACAGATTGCCTAGGGGGAACATGTTATAGGTCGAGCCATAAACACCCGTCAGTTGCATCGTCCCGAATTTGCGCACAGCCTTGATACCGATCTCAATTGCACTTAATGTACCGCCTTGAATTTTCAGCTTCTGTCCAATTTCCTCCAAAGTGGATTTCTTGCCATCCATGCCTACACAGTCGATGACAACATCCGCTCCGCCTTGGGTTATTTCGCGAATATGTTCACCCATATCATCGTAATCTTCAAAATTAAATACTTCGGAATTATTCATTCGTTTGGCTTTGTCCAGTCGATACGGAAGACGATCCACAGCAATGACTCGCTTGGCACCTTTCATCCAGGCGAATTTTTGTGCCATCAGGCCAATCGGCCCGCTGCCAAGCACAGTTACAGTGTCTCCCGGCTTCACCCCGGCGTTCTCAACACTCCAGTACGCAGTAGGGAGCACATCGGACAGGAATAACAGGGCTTCATCCTCGAGCTCACATGATTCGGGAATCACAAAAGGCATGAAATTCCCATAAGGAACACGCAAAAATTCAGCCTGACCGCCCGGATAATTTCCGTATCGTTCCGTGAAGCCAAAATAACCTCCGGTATGAACCTCCGGATTGCGGTTTGAGTTATCGCACTGGCTCTCCATGTCGTGATTGCAATAAAAGCATTCGCCGCAGGAGATGTTAAAAGGCAACACCACACGATCTCCTTTTTTTACTCGCGTCACTTCAGGTCCCACTTCCTCAACAATGCCCATCGGCTCATGGCCGATGACATAATCCTTCTGGGCTGGCAGAGCTCCCTGATAAATATGAAGATCTGATCCACATATGGCTGTAGAAGTAATACGCACGATGATGTCATCCTTTTGCTGCAATCGTGGATCTTCCACCTCTTTGACTTGAATATCCTTGGTTCCTTGAAAAGTAACAGCTTTCATCTTCATATTCCTCCTAGATGTATTCCTATTAAACAACAGGCCATTTTTCTTTACGCAACGAATGGAGCAGTTCGGGGGAAGCGTTCAGGTTGTCATGCACTAGCTCTTCCGGGGTTAATGCCATCCATTGATTCAGGGAGATATCCTCAAAGCGGTCACTTCTAAACATCTCCAAAAACCATAACGTATCGGTGCCCGTATTCTGAATATAATGCCCCATGGCTACAGGAACGTATCCAACATCTCCAGCCCGATAGTCGAATGTGCGTGCAATGCCATTCCCTCCAAAAACCGTCATTCTTCCTTGCCCGGTCAAATAGTATTGCCATTCATCCGCATTGGGATGCCAGTGAAGTTCGCGCATACCTCCAGGCTTGATTTCCACGAGTGCTGCGGCAACGGTTGTTGAGATCGGAAAGTTAGTGGAGTCCACAATGCGCACACTGCCTCCCGGTGTAACGATCGGTTTCTGAGCTAATAGCCGATGTTTGAAGGAGAGCGGAACCGTGCCATAGGGGGACTGCACTTCCTGGCTTGAGAGGGAACCAGGGACCTGATCCTGAAAAATGTAAACCTGTTCTGTTGGCATGGATTGGAACGCGGATTCGGGTATGCCAAAATTGACGGACAACACTTCCGGTGGCGTATGCGCAAACCAATCAGAGATGGATAATGTATTCAGATCGGAGAAGGACCCATCATCAAATACAAGCAAAAACTCACATCCATCGGCCAAGCCCTGAATGGAATGGGGCAGACCTTTTGGGAAAAACCACAGATCTCCCGGCCCCACATCTGCAATAAAATTACGACCTTGCTGATCCACGGACGTAATTCGTGCCGTACCCCAGATCATATACGCCCATTCCGATTGCTGATGCCAGTGCAACTCCCGTACACCTCCAGGTGTAAGGCTCATATTCACACCAGCTAGTGTCGTAGCGATGGGCAGATCCCGTACCGTAATTTCGCGGGACCAGCCGCCATGGTTCAACTGCATATGTGTATCGGAAAAAGACATTCTCAGGTTGGGTAATAAGCCGTTGTCGGTTACCGGAGGTACCAGCATATCCGGATTTTGTAGATCTCTCATCACATCCCGAGGCCCCAGATCCGGACTTCCGGCACCGTCTTTTCGTATCGGCTGCGGTATAATTAATGGCTTGCCATTGTTGTTGTTTTCATTTTTCATATGCAGATTCCTCCAGTTCATCACTTCGTCCCATGACAGATGTCGGTATAGTGAAGATTATGAACCAGAGCCTGGCAATTATGAGGGACGGGAATAATCTGCGTTGGCGAAGTGGAAAATAACGTGAAAATTCACGATAGGTGGTGAGAGGAATGCGCAAACGTTTCAGGTTATTGCTTTACATCTGTTTCATTGTTGGGACTGTCGCTTCTTCAATCGCTGCGAGGCCACTGGAGGTTCTGGCCAGTCCGGATGACATAAGGAAAGACAATGTAGCTTCTTCACAGGAACAGTTGGCTTATTCGCTTGGGGTTCAGGCTTACATATACGGCTATCCGCTGGTAGTTATGGAACAAACGAGACAGATGGCTCTGAAAACAAGAGCCCCACTCAATCAGTTTTATTACTCCAGCATGCTGGCTTCTCCGCAATATCACGATATTGTAACTCCTAATAGCAATACACTTTATTTTAGTGCCTGGCTGGATCTCTCCAAAGGCCCGGTGATACTGAACGTTCCGGCTAACACGGATGACCGTTATTACACCGTTCAAATGCTCGATGCGTATACCAATACGTTCAGGAATGTGTCCAATCGTACGACAGAAAACAAGGCAGGGCAGTTCACCATCGTTGGACCCGGTAGAAGCAGTGATATAACTAAAGCATCTATCCATGCCCCAACGCCAATCGTTTGGCTGCTCGGACGTGTGCAAGTGAATGGTAAAGAGGATCTGAACCGTGCAGTTGCTTTCGAGAAACAATTCACCCTGTCAACGCCAACCAGTAATCCTTCCAGTGGTATAACAGACGGTTCGTCTTCGAATCAGATGTCTTCCATGAAGAACGACCCGTTTGCTTTCTATAAAATCATGACGGAACAGATTCGGCAAAATCCTCCGCCCGCCTGTGATGCAGTTCTGCTGGATCAGTTCAAGCTAATCGGCATTGATCCTGCCAAGGGATTTGAATCAGCTGATCTGAATGCTGCCACGAAAGCCGGACTGTTGCGTGCCGCAAAGGATGCGCAACGTATTATTGCAAATTCAGTCAAGTCGATTCCGACCGCCAATGGATGGTATATCGGCCATGATATTGGAACCTATGGTACCCAATTTCTGCTGCGAGCTGTCGTTGCATATTCCGGTTTGGGCGCCAATGTCCCGGAGGAAGAGCTATATGCACGTGCATTTGTAGATCAAAATGGGGAAAAGCTGCATGGCAAGCAACGTTATGTGTTGCATTTTAACAAGAATGATCTTCCGCAGGTGACCGGATTTTGGTCTCTCACCCTGTATGGTTCGAATTTTTATCTGGTCGATAATGCCATTGGCAGATATTCGATTGGGGATTTGACGAAAGGTTTGCTGTACAATCCTGATGGTTCACTGGACCTTTATATTCAGCAGTCTGCTCCTGAAGGGAAGGAATCGAATTGGCTTCCTGCACCACCAGGAGACTTCAATTTGGTGCTAAGGATGTTTGCTCCGAAACCATCCATGCTGGAAGGGGAATATGAAGTACCTCCGGTCGCTCGGATACAATAAGAAGCCTGGATACCATACATGTAAGGAGTAAAATGAATCCAAAGGAACAACAAAAAGACGTGACCGATACGCTCGGTCCCGTCTTTTTGAAGAAAGCTCAGACACTTTTTTTGCTTACGGGATCGGTCTTGGAGTCAAGCTGCAAAAATTCATGCTCATAAATTTCATGTACTCTGTTCAAAATTGCCGAGCCTTGATCCGTAAAACGAAGATGGGCGGGTTTGTTTTTCATCAGGAACGTACCGGATGTAAGTTTGGTTTGCGTAATGGCAGCATTATAAAGCAGAGAAGCTCCGTGACTTGGATGTGGGAAGAACAGCTTCATGATTGGTTTGATATAAAAGGGCAGTCCAGATGTTTTATTACCTCTAAGTGTATTGTTGCCCCCGGGGTCCACACTGAGTAACCGAATTCCTTTAGCCGCAGGGGTAGAAGCAGCTTCGCGTGTCCATAAAGACAGTGCGAGCTTTGAAGTCGCATAAGGACCGAACAGTTTTTTGAACTCGGCTGGATGTTCCAGGATGTCCAGGTTAAACTGTTTAACCATATTGAACGCACTGGTGGATGTATTAATAACGGTTTTCAAGGTGCTTTTGTGAAGAAGATCCTGTAGTTCCATGTAAATGATGTACGGCACCACGGTCTGTAATTCAAAGTGCATTTCATGTCCCTGATCGGACAAACGAAGATCATAACCGCTGCCCCCGGCATTATTGAACAACACATCGATGGTATCCGTTTCGGATTTAATTTGATTCAGTGCTTTTCTCAGATTATCGTACTGAGTAAGATTAGCTTGAACCCAACGGAGCTGACCGGAG
This sequence comes from Paenibacillus marchantiae, assembly GCF_028771845.1. Lineage (NCBI taxonomy): Bacteria > Bacillati > Bacillota > Bacilli > Caryophanales > Paenibacillaceae > Paenibacillus > Paenibacillus marchantiae. The sequence continues at coordinate 3,287,571 of NZ_CP118270.1, forward strand.
CGCAATCCGTCCTGAATATCACTGTCTTCCTTCGGAAAAGCGGAACGGTTAAGGCCGATAACTTGCCAGCCTTCCGCTAACAAGGTGCGGGTCAGTTCAAGACCGATTCCCGAAGTTGAGCCTGTAATTAAGGCTGTACGAAGTGTATGGTTTGAATTCATATAAATACCTCCTGAGTGAATGGTGTGACAGGGCCAATCTGTCTAATGCGCTCATTCTACAATTTGGAGTCGACTCCAAGTCAAGCGTGCTGTTGGTTTATATTTTAATTTTTTGGATGCGGTTTCCATAAACGCATAACAACCTTGACTTGGAGCTGACTCCAAGTTGTAAGATAGAGATCAATGAAGGCGGAGGAGGTCGACGATGATGAATGATACTGAAGTGTTCTCCATTAAAGAGACGTCAGAACAGGCCGGGCTATCGGAAGATACCATTCGTTATTATGAGAAGATTGGACTTCTTCCCCGGGCTGAACGCAAGGCCAATCGCCATCGGGTATACCGTCCGGAGGACATCCAGACAATGAAGCTTATTACTTGTTTGAAAAAAACAGGCATGTCTCTGGAGGAGATGAAGCCTTATCTACAGATGTCGATGGATTCGGACCTTGAAGATTTCCCGGATGAGCGTGAAATGCTGCTGAACCATCGGAAAAAGATTGAAGCCCAGATTGCATCCTTGCAGCAGATCGTCGATTTTATCGATGAGAAGATGAAGAAGCGTAGCATGTTTCCGGATGAGTGCCCGATTACCGGGGAGAATCAGATGTCTGTATTTGAAAAGAAGAACATCTTCTCCTGAGCGCTGCTAGCCAGCGGAACAAAAAAACCACGTCATTATGACGTGGTTTTTTTGCTTATATTTAGCATTCGATATGGAGTATATGGCGAAGGCGTTTGATATCACTTTTGGGAGGAAGACCATACATGCGAGCGTACTCCCGACTGAATTGGGAAGGACTCTCGTACCCAACCTGGAATGCAGCATCGGCTGCATCGGTTAAACCTGCAAGCAGCATTCGCCGTGCCTCCTGCAATCGAATCTGTTTTTGATATTGTAGTGGGCTCATGGCGGTAATGGCTTTGAAATGATAATGCAATGAGGATGTACTCATGTTGATCATGGAAGCCAATTGCTCGATTCGTAGCGGATGGGCGTATTCTGATTGAATCAAATCAATGACTTGAGCGATGTGCTGTGCGTGACTGTTCTGGACTGCAAACTGCCTGATGGAATGTCCATGTTCATCCTGAATCAGGCTATATAGAACCTCGCGAGCTCTAGGCTGCAATATGGTATAGTATGATCAAGTAACGCACCAGAGAGAGGGGAATAATACATTGACGCTGCAACAGCTAAAATATGTGATTGAAGTCGCCACGCGTGGCTCGATGAATGAAGCCGCCAAGCGGCTGTTTATTTCCCAGCCCAGCCTGTCGAATGCCATCCGGGATCTGGAGCAGGAGCTGCGGATTACCATTTTTGAACGCACGAATAAAGGGATAACCTTGTCCAAAGAAGGCGTGGAATTTCTAAGTTATGCACGCCAGGTAGTGGAGCAGGCGGAATTACTGGAGAATCGTTATTTGAACGCGAAGCCGTCTCCGCAACATTTTTCCGTCTCCACACAGCACTATGCGTTTGCAGTAAATGCATTCGTGAAGCTGGTGCAGCAGTATGGACAGGATGAATATGAACTGGCTCTGCGGGAAACGAAAACGTATGAGATTATCCAGGATGTAAAAAGCCTGCGCAGCGAAATTGGCATACTATATCTGAATGAATTCAATTCCAAGGTAATTAACAAATTGCTTAAGGATGCGGGGCTGGTGTTCAACAGTCTGTTTGTTGCCAAGCCGCATATTTTTATCAGTGTGCAAAATCCGCTGGCGAAGCAGGAATCGGTTGCGATTGAACAGCTTCAGGATTATCCATACCTGTCCTTTGACCAGGGGGAGTATAACTCCTTCCATTTTTCAGAGGAGATCCTAAGCACGCTTTCTCATCCCAAAAGCATACAGGTTAACGACCGAGCCACGCTGTTTAATCTGCTGATCGGTTTGAACGGATACACCATCTCAACAGGTGTGCTTAGTGCCGACCTGAATGGGAATGAGATTATCCCCGTCCCGCTGGAGTGTGAAGAGACCATTAATGTTGGCTGGATCAGCCATAAGAATGCTTCGCTTTCCAATCTGGGCGTGGAGTATGTCCAGGCTCTGCATGAGGCGATTCAATCCTAAATGGTCATGGGAAAACCGTTTCCGTTCCAGCGGAGTCGGTTTTTTTTTTAGAAACACACTTATACTTATAATCATTGCGTAAAAGTACGAAGGGAGAACGGTCAGTGCGAGTTTTATACCGAAATAAGAGTGAACAGCATGAGTTGACGATATATGATACATCCAAGCTTTATGGAGATAAGGGCCGATTTCGTGTGCTAGAATTCTCCAATGCAGCAGTTCAGGGGGCAATGGATCTGGACGAGCCATCCCGAATGGTGCTGGAGTATCCAAGGGCGATGGTTCACCTGATTGAACGAAATAATCCCGATTATGAATCGGTTTTTATAATTGGACACGGCATCGGAACCCTATCAAGCTACTTGTCTAACCGTCAACTAAAAGTCGCTGAACTTGATGCGGAAGTCATTGAGCTCAGCAGAACTTTCTTTGGATATCGTGGAGATCATGTGTTGGTTGGTGACGGTCGTGAACTATTGGAGCAGGAGGCATCAGGCTCATACCATTATATTATTGTAGATGCTTTTACGGCTGCGGGAACACCTGCACAGTTTACTTCAAGCTCATTTTTCACGATGCTAAAAGACAAATTGCATTCTGGTGGTATCGTATTGCTGAATGTATTTGGGCGTGCGGGCAATGACAGACTGGTGAATGCGATTCATACCACGTTACAGGAACACTTCGCTTATACGCGCTCATTTGCATTGCCAGCTGAAACAACGGATGAAGTCCAAAATCGTATTTTGGTCGGTTGTGACGGACCGATTTCATTTCAAACGCGTCATATGGCTGGGTTTGTAGAACAGCAGCCTGGCGAGGGATATGTTATTGTGGATTCAAATGAATCTTAATCTCAAATACAGTTACAGATGATTTCGAAGAAAAGTGTCATATCATGTTATCAATTGTCATTAAATCGTCAATCTTACTATGTAATTATTCGAACTTCACAAACTATTTATTTCTTCTTAACAACTTTCATATAAGATAGAAGGAATATGCCTTTTCATGAAAAACCGGGGGAAGCAATAATGATCGCAAAGAATAAAACATCCAGATTAAGAAGAAAAGTAAGGGAGATCAAAAAAATCAGCCTTACCGCTCTGTTGAGTGGATTGGTCACCATTGCCGTTTTGATGACATTGACCATTATGTTTATTTCGTCTTATACATCCCAGAAGCAATCGCTGATTGATAATACGCTCTCACTTAATTATTCGAGTGCCGTGCAGATGAGCCAAACACTGGACTCGTTGTTTCAATCCATGCAGGGCAGTTTGAAGTATTCAGCCAACTATTTTCCGGATATAGACTATGCAGACGCCAAAAAACTAGATCCCACACTGGATTTGATTCGAAACAGCAGTAATTATTTCAATTCGGTTTCTCTGATAGATGAATCGGGAATAATCCGGGGTTCATCTCCTTATTTGGAAAAAAGCCTCGGACAGCCTATAACTTCTAATGCAGCGAAAAATGCGTTTAAATCGAGGTCTTCCTATATATCCGAAGCGTATCGTGCGCCTTATTCGGAACGCAGAGTCGTTTTTGTGAGTGAACCGATCTTCAGTCCATCAGGTGAATTCAAAGGTTTAATTAGTGGGAGCATCTATCTACAGGAAAATAACATTTTGAATCTGTCATTTGGCAGCCAACTGAGGACCAGTAATGGCTCTTATTTTTATATTGTGGATGCCAACGGGACGTTGTTGTTTCACCCGGATACGGAAAGAATCGGTGAAAATCTAAGCAAAAATCAAGTGGTGCAGAAATTGCTTAACGACCAGACGGGCAAAGAACAATATAAGAATCTGGCGGGTGTAGATTCACTCGCAGGTTATTATAAGGTCCCGACAACAGATTGGGGAGTTGTCGTTGTATCTCCAACCCAGATGGTATACGATCAGCTGAATCAACATATTCGCATGTTGCTGCTGTACACTTCAATTCCGTTTATCATTCTGACACTTATCGTTATTCGTGTAGCGCGCAAGCTGGCCAGTCCATTTGTTTATCTTGCAGACCTGGTTAACCAGGTGGATCAGGGTAAAGTAGATCTGCCTGTAATGAAGCCGCATTGGAACAGGGAAGCGGATTTGTTAACACGAACCGTGCTGACTGCATTGGCGAATTTTCGCAAGCAGAAGGATCAACTTACTTATGATGCCAGAACGGATGTATTAACCGGAATGACCAATCGTAGAACATTTGAAGAAGTCATTCAGCAGTGGATTGATGAAGAAGTTCCGTTCTCCATTGTGGTACTGGATATTGATCGCTTCAAATCCATAAACGATACGTATGGGCATCATGCGGGGGATCAGGTTCTGAAGCATATCGCGAATATCATTAAACTGTCAGTTCGGACGCAGGATATATGTTCCCGGTTTGGCGGGGAGGAGTTTGTTGTGTTATTGCGACATACGGATTCGAAAACAGCGTATCAGATTGCCGAGCATATCCGTGTATCGGTGGAACAAAGTATATTGCCCATTGATCGTTCTGTGACGATTTCGGCAGGCATTGCCGAATATCCACTGCATTCCACAACAGCGACAGAGTTGTTCCATTTGGCGGATAATGCGTTATATCAAGCCAAGGAAGAGGGACGTAATCGGACCATTACCATTCAAACGGTCATAAAATAAGGTTTACTCATCTTTCATTTCGAAATCAAAAGAAGCTAATCCCATCGAAGAGAGGGATAGCTTCTTTTGTCTTTTGTTTAGACATCTTGTGATCTGGCCTGGACTTCATTTGTATACTGTTCTCCCCAGTCTCGCATGCTGTAAATAATCGGCTGGAGCGTTTCTCCAAACGGTGTAAGCGAATATTCCACTTTGGGTGGAACCTGAGGATAGATTTCCCTGTGAACAATTCCGCTGCTTTCCAGCTCTCTTAATTGGAGAGTTAACATCCGCTGAGTAATATCAGGGAATAACTTTCTAATCTCGTTGAATCTTAACGAGCCGGAGAATAGGTGATATAGAATCGCACCTTTCCATTTGCCTCCAATGACGCTCAGCGTGACTTCGACGGAACAGCCATAAGGCGAGGGGCACCCATCGGCCGGGTTTTTTCTCATTATAATTGCACCTCCAGTTCGTGGTGGTTATTTATAGTATCAATTTTAGTACTACAGCACATAAATGTACATATCACTCATCTATGAGCATATCACTTCTCCCTTGGATTATAAACCCCATCCCATACATCTGCATGAAGATAAAACAACAAAGAACCCCGGTTTCGTATCACGAAACACCGAGGTTCTCAGGAATGAAAGGCTTGATTAGAATAAAGTGTCCAGGGAGTAAGCTCCTGCACCCGCAAGTGCAACACCGATCAGTGATCCGAGCATAACCAGATTGTACTCGAATCCTCCGTTCAGATTCCAAAGTCCTTTACCTGCATGAACTTTTGCTATGGCAACAACCATAGGGATGATGAGCAAAATGACAGCAAAACCAGTCCACAGACCTGCTCCAAACAGGAATCCGCCGATCAACTCAATAAGGCCTCCACAGACAGCCATAACTCTTGCGGGCCTCAGACCAATCGCCCCGAAAAATTCGGTTGTTCCTGATATGCCTTCTCCACCAAACCAGCCAAACAGTTTCTTGCATGCATGACCCATCATAATGAAACCAATAACAAGTCGAATGATAAGTAATCCGGCGTCTAACATGTGCTTCTTTCCTCTTCTCTAGTTGTATAAAATGATTGGTCTTATATCATATGAATGTCAGATCAGCGACGCCAGAATGGTATCACATAACGCCATGGTTTCAATATTATCCTTACCACTGGAATGTGGATCAGATTTGTTCTGACAGCATTCCATAAAATGAGCCATCTCCCCTACAAATCCTCGTAAGTAGAGGTCGCGATAAGCCCCTGACATGGGAGAGCTCGACGGGGTGAAAACAGTATCCTGCTCCTCAAGGGATTTCCAGGGAAGGTTTTCCCCTGTACGAGATTGATGAACCGTAAGCGTGTTGATTTCATCTGCTAACGCAAATCCGTTGTCAAAGGTGACAAGTACATTTTCGCTTTCGCGTGACCATGCACTCATGCCAACAAAGTAGGCACTGCCCACCACACCATGATCAAATTTCAGGGAAATGCCCTGGTTAATATGTTCTCCGTCCTTAACCGTTGTGCCTGTGACCTGTACGGCTTCCCCGAACAGAAAACGCATCAGATCGACCATATGAATGGCAGCGAGCTTCATGAATTGTTCCTCATCCTTGCAGAATGGTGTGCTATCTACAGCAAATTTCATTTGGAAAGAACGTGCTCTCCCCAATGATCCACCATCAATCAGTTCCTTGAGTTTCATGTAGACCGGCGCATATCGTTTCATGAATCCAACCATAACAACCACACCGGCCTTTTGGGCAGCTTCAGCCACAGCAGCAGCTTCGGCAGCGTTCCATCCGAGGGGTTTATCCACGTATACATTTTTGCCAGCCCGGATGCATTCAAGGGCAAGTGCTGTCTGATCCTCTGGTTGCGCCACAACAACGACGCCGTCACAGTCTTCATTCTGCAGCATCAGCTGAGTATTGTCATAGGCTTTCCCTCTGCTCCCAAAACGAAGGAGAGCCGCCTCGGACCGTTCAATACTGCGGGTGGCGATGGCCTGAATGTCTGCTCCTGCTTCAACAGCAGATGGATATATATTCGTGGATGCATGGAATCCTGCACCGATAAAACAAAGTTTGGCTTTTCTCATACGGACCTCTCCTTTAAATTCATATCACCATTTTTAATGATTAGATTTTGTAGCTTAAATGCTTCAGCATCTGTCCGGCAATGGTGTTGTTAACGCTATGAGGAACCGGCTGTGGTCCTAGGGTGAGATGTTGGCGTTGTTGTACAAGATATAGGAGGGAGGCGGCTTGCAGGGACAAGCCTAGATCCATCGTTTCGGCAGGGTTGCCGCTGCCACCAGCCAGGTTCAGCATCTCGCCTTGAGTAAGTAGCATGAGTCGGCGTCCGTTGGTTAATGTAAATTGTTCGATATCCGCTGTCAGTTGTTCCGTATGCTCCGCCTCCTGACGGAGACTTTCCAGATCCATCTCCCAAGAAAAATGTCCGGCATTGGCGAGGATCGTTCCATCATTCATTTGATTAAAATGTTCCTTCAGAATGGCGTTAGGACGGCCAGTGACAGTAATGTACACTTGGGCAAATGCAAATGTATCCTCCAATCGTGCCACTCTGAACCCATCCAGCGCCGCTTCCAGACCGGCAATCGGATCGGTTTCAACAACGACGACCTGACTGCCCAGATTCCGCAAATATTTGGCGATGCCTCGTCCACAGGTTCCATAACCTACGATGACGAAACGACGTGTAGGCAGAATCAGGTTTGTAGTACGCATGAAACCTTCAATAATGGTCTGTCCGACACCATGTTCATTTTCCATGATTCGTTTGAGTGGACTATCATTAATAACAATGATGGGGAAAGGAATGTTCTCATCCGTCTCTTCACGCAGAAGATTGGCCCCGGTCGTTGTCTCCTCCGTACCACCAATAAGAGAGTTAGTATCATACTGTTGAATGAAGGTACGCGCCAGATCAGCTCCATTATCCATGAGGAGATGGGGTTGGTGACCAAGTACACTTTGGATATTTTGCAGGTGCTCATTGCGCCTGTCCGCACGTTGACCATATACCGTGATGCCTTCTTCTTGCAGAGCTGCTGCGACGGCGTCTTTGGTTGTACCCGGGCTGCCAGTCAATACAACGTTGGCTCCACCTGCTTGGAGTGTGCGGCATAATACAGCTGTTTTAGGTTCTACATGAATACATATACCGATGGTTAAACCAGCAAAAGGCAGCTCTTTGGCAAAATGGGATTTCAATTCCCCGAGCAGGGGCATATGCATTTCCGTCCAGTGAATGCTGCGTTTTCCTTCTTCAATACGTTCATGTGTTGTGTTCTTGATCGTCATGCAAAACTCCCCTTTTCTATGCAAGGTATAGCGTGTCCAACAGGACACTTGATCTGCTTAATGTCTACGATAGGGAGTTTGATGGGGTTAAAAAAGGACATATGTCCTATTCATTGCAGCTTGGAAAAAAGGTATTGCAAACTTATTACAGAGCATGTATACTCTTAATTACGGTAAAACAAGCAATTGCTTGACCGGAGTACTTTTCATCCATGATGAGAAGATACATATTATGCGGTCGTGGCGGAATTGGCAGACGCGCACGGTTCAGGTCCGTGTGGGCTAACCCCCGTGGAGGTTCGAGTCCTCTCGACCGCATCGAAGAAAAAAGCTCGCAAAATTGCTCTAAAGGCAATTCGCGAGCTTTTTTTGTTTTTTTATTTATTGAAAATGAATTGTTGCACACATAGGCCTGCAATCGCTCCAGCAATACCAAAGAGCGCAACACTTGCCATCACCTCATATGCCTGGAAGCGAAACAAAAAGGCGATGCCGCTGCCAAATGTCGTTCCTGCGAGAAATCCGAGAGAAATTCCTATTTCTTTGGTTAATTTCATAGGTTCACCTGCTTGGGAATGTGAGTTTGGGGTTTGCAAATTTTTAATACAGGAAGTAAAGTGTGATCAGGAAAATACTCACATTTTATTTCCTTTTTTCATTTTGTGGTTTTAACCATGTAATTATGCATGATATTTCTTAAGGGAGGTTAAAAACGGATGAATATGAACAAGCGAATTGCCGTATGGAACGAAGAAGCGCAAAATTGTACTTGTGGGCATGATCATCGGTTGGTGCAAATGCAGGTCTATCTGGAGCATGGAGCTATTCAGCGGTTACCTGGCTATTTGTCCGAGCAAGGGTACAGACATGTAACAGTGGTATATGATCGATTTACAGGTCCGGCAGCGGGACACGAGGTGGTAAAGAACATCCGAGAAGCGGGCGTTCATGTGGATGAGATATGCATACCAGAGAACAAAGCAGGCGACGTGATCGCCGATGAGGGTGGGATTGTGCAGGTACTGCTCGGTGTGAAACAAGAAAGTCAGGCGATCATTGCTGCTGGTTCAGGGACCATTCATGATCTGGTGCGATTTGTTTGCTCCAAAATGAACAAGCCCTTTCTGTCAGTGCCTACAGCAGCTTCGGTTGACGGATTTACCTCAGCGGGTGCACCTCTTATTGTAAGCGGCGTCAAACAGACTTTCCAGGCGGTACCGCCTAAAGCTATTTTTGCGGACATCGATATTTTGGAGCAAGCCCCCCAAGAGATGAATGCAGCCGGATTCGGAGATATGCTTGGTAAATATACATCACTGGCGGACTGGGTGGTTTCCAGGGATCTGGGTGGAGAACCGTTCTGCCCCGTAGCTTATCGCATGACAGAAGAAGCACTAACTTCCTGTGTGGAGCATGTACAAGGGATCGCTGAAGGACGGGCCGATGGTGTGAGTGTATTGATCGATGCGCTGATTGCTTCCGGCATTTCCATGCTAATCATTGATCATTCTCGTCCGGCATCCGGTGGAGAACATCATCTGTCTCATCGGTGGGAGATGGATCTGATGGAGTCAGGGCACAAGCCTGTTTTGCATGGTGCCAAGGTGGGAGTGGCCTGTGCACTGCTTACCATAAAATACAAAGATCTTGCACAAAAATCCGACGAGCCGGTATTCCAGGTATACAATAATCTGCCGGATGCATCTCAGCTTATAGCTTGGCTTGAGCAAGTTGGGGGACCTACAACGACTGAACAACTAGGTGTATCCATGGAGATGGTGGAACATGCTTTCAACACAGCTCATTTGCTTCGTGATCGTTATACGGGACTGAAATATATCAACGAGATTCTAAACGTGGATTCGAAATAAGGATGGGAAAAATAATATGAACAAGTGTTATCTTATGGATTTAGTTGTACGTACAAATTATGAGTAGATCCTGTAATGTACGAGACAAGGAAGTGTTGTTGTTTGCGCTAGAGGTGCTTGTGCTTAATTCGATAGCAACAAATCACATGAATTTTTGAAAAACACGGTCTTACAAGAGATAAGGATAGATCAAATCAAACGTTATACGAGCTGAATTAGAGTTTGAATTAAGCCTACTCCCTTAAGGGACAGGCTTTTTTTATACTTTATATAAAGTGTTGTGTTAAATTGTTCGTACAAATATATTATGAAAATGAAGCTAACGACGAAGTTATATTTCTTTAAATGATCCATGATTTAATGGACTGGTTGGTTATCATCAATGAGGCACATATGGGTATAAGTCGTCACGCATTTCGACAATGGGATTTTCGCCTCGTTCAGAGAGCACGCTGTACCGGCCCAGGTTAAGGAGTGACTGGGAATGAAGGGAATGATGCATCCAAAGCTGTTTGGAGGGCAGGAGGGCCGCTTATTGCCCCTGAGAGACGATGCTGAGTACACCCGACTGGAGAAATGGTAACCTAATAAAATTTGTACGATGAAAGTGGTATTTTAAAAAGGCTCTGTCTTTCCCAATGGGGAGAGGACAGAGCCTTTTGGTTGTTCGCTAATTTAGTTATTGTGGCGATCTTTCAAGATGACATCTGCGAACAAAATAGTTTTCGGGATGCGGAAAAATTGTTCCGCTTGTTCCTGAAACGCAGCAGAAGGCAGCGTTCCCTGATGCAGCCATTTGCGGAAAGTGCCGGGGTGAACCCCGATCCAGTGGCTGACATCTGTCACCGACAAATCATGGACCATACACAAGCCTGTTAGAATACGGTTGCTAACCGGAGAACGGGTCACCGTACGCTTCATGAAGCGGGAAGGCTCGGGCTGACAAATGACAGGGCTTTTGCGTACCACCTCTTCATTAAAAAGAATGTGGCGCGGGTAGCCGAGCAATTGGCATGCCTTGTCCAAATTGGTACTGCCGGGTATCCGTCCTTCATACACCCACGCGCTGACGCTGCGTGAAGAGATGGATAGATCTTCGGCGAGCTGAGACAACTTGATATCATTGGCCATCAGCACGGCAAGAAGAACACGGTTGCGGATTTGACAGCGTGTCGGTTTTCGGAATCGTTTAACACGGACGCCTTTTCCCAAATATTTACGGTTGATCAGAGACCACGCCTGGATGGAATGTTGTTCTGGTTGATTAGGCATATTTCCTCCGATTTTTTTAACCAAATACTACAATAAGTACGGGGGTACTTTCAAGTGCCGGGTGCACCTGTTTCAAATGAGTGGATGCGCGAATCCGCTACAAAGGAGGAATTATGAACTAGACCAGACGCAATTCACATCCTAGTATATTCCTAGATTACAATGTTTCACTAAATTTAAGGGATCAAATAGATAATGAATAAAAATAAAATGAGTCTAATTACCTATTAGTGAGACTTTAGTACTTTTATCTATTTTTTGTTGATATGATGCGGTTTATTTCCCTGATTTACCCATAAATATTCGATTCCCGTTAAAGGAACCCATTTCCAATGTGCACAAATCTGAAATTAGAAATCCGCGTGTTCAGCAAGGCATGTGGACTGTCAAAATCTCTTATTCTTACATATCTTGTATGGAGATCAAGTGAGAGGGAGAGGTGAGAAACGTGAGTCCATCCGTAAGTACCTTTGCTGCCATTTCAGGGGCGTTCATGACGTTTGCTTTTGGTGGATGGGATCAGCTGCTTAGCTTGCTGGCGGTTGCAATGGCTGTGGATTATATTACGGGTCTCGCTGCGGCAGTAAGAACGGGAAAAGGATTGAATAGTAATGTTGGATTTTGGGGGCTCGCGCGCAAAGGTCTCATGCTAACGGTTATTCTGCTTGCCCACCGAATTGACATGCTCATGGGAACTGACATCATTAAAGGGGGAGCCATCTACTTTTATCTGGTGAATGAGCTGATATCCATTACCGAAAATTATGCCCGCATTGGGCTTCCATTGCCTGACAAGCTCAGACAGGCTATAGCGGTGCTGAAAAAACAGGAGGGGTTGTCTGACAGGGAGTGGCCTCAACCACAGCCGAACGTGGAGAATAAGGAGACAAAAGAACAAGCAGCAGAAGTCGTACCGGAAAAACAGACAAACCAAAGTGAACAGACGGATAATATGTCTCAGGAGAAATCCAAAGCGAATGAAAGCAGCCCTGATTAGATTGTCTTTGAAGAGAACGTTTCCAAGTATCCTTTCGTAATAGAGGACGTTATGATATATTTTGGATACAAGAAAATTCAATCATACCAATTATTATACTTAAATGAGGTGCTTGTTTGATGATTAAACATATTGTTCTGTTTAAAATGAAAGATCTTTCTCCTGAAAGTATCGAAGCGGCTGCGAATGTTCTTCGCAATCTGCAAGGGAAAATTGATGTTCTGATCTCGCTTGAAGTGGGTATTGACGTGCTTCGTTCGGACAGATCTTTTGACATCTCACTTACGGCAGAATTTGCATCACTGGAAGATCTTCAGGCATATCAGGTGCATCCGCTGCATCAGGAAGTCATCAAGTATATGAACGAGGTCAGAGAGCAGTCGATTGCAGTGGACTACGAAATCTAATCTGTTATTCATTCTATTTTGGATAAAGGGGACTCTGCATGAGCGATTTAAGAGACGTTATGGAATTTTTATATATTTTTGTCGTGTTTCTGATCGCTTGTCCTGTGATGTTATTTTGGCTGAAGCGAAGAGGAAAAAGGAACCGATAATTCACTGAACGGGAAGTGAACACATTGTATTACGTAAACAGAGAACAGATTGCCCGCCGGCTTGCTGCCGTACCGGAGGTGGCTGAAGGTCTTCGTCGCGCGTCACAAGCTTGGGATGGCAGTCTCATGCTGGGTCTGGTACAGGAACGCTGTCTTCATCTGGCGATTGAAATCGTTACGGATGTTGGGAGTTATCTCATTGATGGCTTCATCATGCGTGATGCGAGCAGTTATGACGATATTATTGAAATTAACCACGAAGAGAAAGTTTTTGATCATGCAACCTATGAGGTGCTTAGTCGCCTCGTATCGTTGCGCAAGCCGCTCGTTCAGGACTATTACAGCTGGGAGCGGTCTGAACTGCATCCGCTGAGCAGTGACTTGCCGGGCGTGCTTGAACATTTTTCCCATCAGGTCAATACCTATGTGGAAAAAGAACTCGGACCTTTCCAGACTGCACAGGCCGAGGGACAGAGCAAGGAATGAGGGGAAACAGCATGACGAACGAACGGAAAGAAGCTCGAGAAGTAAATAATGAAACGAATGACATACCTTCCGGGTTTCATCCGGTATATATGATTGAGCTGTTATTTCAGGAACGTCCCGTTATAGATCAGGGGCGTTTGCATGATGCACTGAGCCGTCATACCGGACAAGTCCGGCTTGACGTGAAGCGGGGTAATGAGGAGCATAATCCTGAGATGCTGGTTTTCTACCACCTGGATTATAAGGTTTCTTTTCAGGAAGGTAATATTCCAGCACAGACTTGCATGCTCCCCATTACTGAAATTGTAGATCGTGCCCGCTTTGGAGGGGCTTTACAGCAAGCCTGGCATTGGCCAGAAGCAGGACAAGCTATGGAAACGATCCAATATTCTATCCGACTTCATGATATGTTCACTGCTGCCATGCCGCGCAAACAACGACTTGAATTGTTCCAAAAGACGATTCAGGCTGTCATGGAAGTGTTGCCTTGTGAGGCGTTATACTGGTACGGAAGTGACAAATTAGTTGAACCAGAAGCCTATGTGCTGTCACAGGAGCGTGAGGAGCATCTCTACGCTGCGATGAATGTGCGCATGTATCAGGCTGGGGGCACGGAGGAACAGCGTCAGCTGGTTATGGACACGGTAGGTTTGTCAGCACTTGGTGTGCCTGATGTACAGTGTCATTTTATTGGACTCGATCCGGATACGGTAGCCCAGACATTACTGGGTGCCGCCTATTACATATTTGATCAGGGAGATGTTCTACAGGATGGACAGACGCTGGGATCTTCCGGCGGACGACGCTGGCGTTGTGAGCATCAGGCGGCGTTGATTGCACCAGGACGATATGTAATTGACCTGGACCCGGGTGATGAACATGCTGCTGCTCCGCTTGAGCCGGCGCGGCAGACCTGAGACATATCTCGATAACGTCAGAAGGTGCGAAGACGACATCCAGAATTTTTTTTGGTATCCGAGTGTCAGGTCAAGCCCTTGCTGCTTATACTGCATCAACAGAGTAGGCATTCGCCCGGATTGACGAGCAACAGGCCGTTGCTTAGTTATTCGGTACTTCATTTAAGGTAAAGGGAGAGATGAGACGTGAAGGATTCTAACAAAAGTTTGTTGTGGGGAGCATTAATCGGCTCGGTTGTAGGTTCAGTGACAGCTTTGCTGCTGGCGCCAAAATCCGGACGCGAACTTCGTCAAGATATTTCGGAAGGTGCACGTCAGGTGAGTGAGAAGGGTCAGGAACTGGCTAGCAAGGTAGGAGAACAAAGCGCACAGATCGTATCCAAAGTAAAAGAGACGGCAGATGCCGTTATCCAGGATATCCAATCGTGGCGCAATTGCGCTGAAGGTAAAGAAGTGCGCGTATCCGCCGTCATTACTGATTCCGATTCTTCCATCGATGCAGATGCAGCAAATGAGTCTGGCATTGAAGTCATTGCGAAGCTTCCTGCCGACGACTCCAAAGATAACATCTAAAGCTAAGCTTGAACGCGAGCAGGCTTTCCTCCATCTGGAGGGGAGCCTGCTTTGTTGTGCGTGGTCGTGTAGGAGTTGTACGATGCGGCATTTTGTTTGAACCCTGCGATGAAATCGGGTAAGATGTAGGTACCTTTTTGCCTGAAAATTCATACGGTAGGAAGAAAGCTCTGGGAACCAATATGTTAACAGAACCAATTCAATGAAGAAGGAAGCGGTGTGTTCGTGCAGCAAGCAATCGCTATATTAGACTCCGGTGTAGGGGGATTGACGGTCGCCAAGGAAGTGATGCGTCAGCTCCCACGGGAAAAGATCATATATTTTGGAGATACTGCCCGGACACCGTACGGACCCCGTTCGTCCGAACAAGTTAAACAATTCACGGAACAAATCGTTGATTTCTTGATCCAGTTCGATCCGAAGGTTATCGTTATCGCCTGTAATACGGCTACGGCAGCAGCGCTCGACTATATTCGAGCCAAGGTGAATGTGCCTGTCATTGGTGTCATTCATCCTGGAGCACGAGCAGCCATCACAGCGACACGCACAGGACGCATCGGTGTCATTGGCACCGTGGGGACCATTGGAAGTGGTGCATATACGTCTGCACTCAAACAGTTGTCTCCCTATATTGATGTGGTCAGTCAGGCTTGTCCGGCACTTGTGCCACTGGTGGAGCAAGGCGAATTCCGTTCCAAGCAAACGACAAGTACGGTGGAGCAATCTCTAGGCCAGATTAAACAACAGCCGATTGATTGTCTTATTCTGGGTTGTACGCACTATCCTTTTCTCATGGATACCATTCAGGAGGTTATGGGGCAGGAAGTGAAGCTGATTAGTTCGGCAGATGAAACGGCAAGGGAAATCAGTACGATTTTGTATGATAAACGAAAGCTGGCCAGTGGGGATGAGACGCCGGTCCATCAGTTTTTTTGCACAGGGGACCCCCGCATGTTCCAGAATATTACCCGCCAATGGCTCGGAGAGCAGATCTCCAAAACGCCAGTTGTGTGGCAGGTTACCCAATTACCATAACTTTTTTTGATTTCAATGTTTATAAGAATCCCGGAACACTAAGTGTTCCGGGATTCTTTTGTTTATATCCGAAAGTATAAGAAGCTCAGATGTATCATCACGTTTTCTTATGTTGGAGGGATTTACGCGATTCATGTCACATGACGGACAACCAGACCCGCATACATATTACATACAGTAAGGACACAGGCGAGAAAAGGACGGGAGATTACACAATTTCCTAAGGGAAAGGAGATCGACATGGAGCTGCAATGGATTATTGTTCAACAGGGAGATACCTTGTCGCGTATTGCGGCAGCGAACCATATGACGAAGGAGTTACTGGCTGCTCTCAACCCTGAAGCAGCGTCCCAGCCCTATTTGCTAACAGGACAGATGCTGCGCATTACGCCGGGAATGGGACGAAGGTATGCAGTGCAACCAGGGGAGAAAGTGGCTGTGATTGCATTACGTTTTGGAATGAATGAAGAAGAATTGCGCGAGGCCAACCCAGAAATAGCGAACATTCCGGACTGGTGCGGACGATGTATTCATATTCCAGATTCAAATGGAAAAACTATCGTCAAGTTGCAGGGAGAGTATGGTTATCGTGAAATGAGCCGTGATATCGGTTTGCTCGAAAAGAAGTATCCATTTATCGAGATTGGCTCCATTGGCAGCAGTGTCATGGGCAAGGATTTGCCTTATCTGCGTTTGGGTCAAGGCCCCAGACATATTCATGTCAACGCATCAGTTCATGCAAATGAGTGGCTGACAACGGCGGTTCTGATGCGGTTCATTGAAGAATATGCGAAGGCCTACAGTACACATACGCCATGGCATCAATTCCAGACGGAACGCTGGATGCAGGAAACTACGCTGTGGGGTGTGCCCATGGTCAACCCGGATGGAGTTGAATTGGTGCAAGAGGGCGTGGTCAATGATCATCCCCATGCAGAAGAATTGCTGGCATGGAATGCTGGACGCTCCCATTTTACGCATTGGAAGTCTAATATCAGGGGAGTAGACCTTAACGATCAATTCCCGGCTTATTGGGAGGAAGAAGCAGCTAGAAGAGGGATAACGACACCAGGGCCCAGAGATTATGCAGGAACCGCTCCCTTATCGGAACCGGAGGCATGGGCACTTGCACAGTGGACCGAGCAACATCATTTCGATGCTGTCGTTTCGCTGCACAGTCAGGGACAAGAAATTTATTGGAACTACCGAGATTTGGAGCCAAAGGAGAGTGCCCCGCTGTCACGCAGACTGGCAAGGGCTTCGGGGTACAAGGCAGTTAAGCTGGGTGGAAGTGATGCAGGGTACAAAGACTGGTTCATTCAGAAGTTTCGAAAGCCCGGCTTCACGGTAGAAGTGGGACTTGGGGTCAACCCGCTGCCCATGGATCAGTTCGATGACATCTGCGTAGAGGTTGGCATGCTGTTGGCTGAATTATTAACAGATCGAGAGCACTAACAGGGAAGACCGGGAATCCATGAAATCTGACTTCACATAATTTGGATGGGAAGACATGAAACTTAAAGGTTGTCCACTCGTATAACAGGAACGGGCGCTGTGACCGGCGTTCGTTTTTTTAATCTGCATATTGCATCATTCGTTCCGGATCGCTCTGGAACGGGTAATGATGGGTGTGACTATAACGTGTTCTGTTTTATTTCAGTGCAATAATCATACGGAGGGGTTCATATGAAGTGGAGAAGACTGCTGTCATTCAAACGATGGACACAAGTATTCAAACGGCTGCCGCGTCTGTTGCGGGCTCCTCAGATCCCTTTGGGTGAGAAGCTGCTGTTCATCATCCCGGCGCTGCTCTACTGGGTGCTTCCTGACGTGATGCCGTTTATGCCTATAGATGATATCGGGGTTACGTTGTTGCTGATGAACTGGTTTGTAAGTCGTGCGGAGCGCAAATATCCGGTACTTACAGCGGGTGCGTCGTCTTAATCCGACACAAAATGGGTGGTTTTAACATCGATTTTGCATCAATGTTATTGCGAAGCGCAGTAATTTTCTTTACAATAGATGCTGGAGTTTAGAAATACTGAAAAATTGTTGGAACCAGCAATTACGATATAGGAGATGAATGAAATGAACTGCAAAATTACACGTAATGCCGCGAAAGTATTAAAACTTGAACTGGACAAGCCTGAGAACGAAGGTAAATTGCTGCGCGTTGTGATCACACATGCACATGGAGATCATGCCCACTACGGACTCGATATCGATACGCCAAAAGAAAATGATACGGTTGTATCTACCGATAAAGAGATCGACGTTATTCTTGAGAATGATCAGCCTTTGCTGGATGGCGTTAAAATTGATTACCTTTACTTCCCTGAAGAAGGCTTCGTTATTACGAATCCATCCCAAGGCAACCACGGCGACCACTAAGGGAGCGAAGAAGGGGAACTCATGGCTAACGATATCCGCGTATGCGAAAAATGTAATCATATCAGACTAAAATCGATTGTAGCCAAGTTGGAGAAAATGGCTCCGGATACGGAGATCAAAATTGGTTGCAAATCGTATTGCGGTCCTTGCGCGAAGCGTGCTTTTGTTTTCATCAACGGTAGGTACATCAGTGCTCCGTCAGAAGAAGAAGTGCTTGCAAAAGTAGCGAAATTCGTAAAGTAATTGTATGAATTTACATTGGGCAAACTTGTCCACGAAAGGAAAGAGAGGCCGCGGCCTCTCTTTTTTTAGTTGTGATTAGGAACGGTACAGGGTTAGAACGTAAAGCCCTGCATCATTTCAAAAATCTTAAAGGTATCCTCTTGAATCTCAATGGCGATGATCGTATCGCTTTTTTTAAAATAATGAACATTCCCCATTCGCTCTTCTTCCACTTCAACCCATCCGGCTTCGGATAACTTCTCGAAATAATCGGAGGGTACATATAATCCCTGTTCTCCCCCGATATGTTTCAATTCATATTTAATGCCCGTTTTAATGTTTGGATTGTCTGAATATGTCGTTACGTTCAGCTGCTTTGCATTCACGGGGACCGGAATCTCGTTATTAATAGAGGAGCCTGTATATCCCGTTATTTCATACGTAGAAGGTGTACAGCCACTGATGAGCAGCAATAAAGATAGCAGTATGAACATAATCCCAAAGTTCTTCAAACGCACGCCTCCTTGTGAAAAGGTACTTATCAAATAAACGCAGTCAGACCGGAAAAGGTTATACACATCATGATATTTATTACTAATCGTTTAAGGGGAACAGTGAAGCGATCCGTCATTGTTTTAGCAAAAGAAGAATAAGGAAGGCCGATGTCAACCATCCTAATGGGGTAACAGGAACATGATCCCAAGGAGGAATACTCATGCCGAAGCGTTATGATTCCAGTTTGCAAGCCGATACGACCGTATCCCAGGCGCAGAATGCAGTGAACAAACTTCATTATGCCGTTTCACAGGCAATGTCACATCCAACAGAACAGACCATTGAACAGGCAGAACGCCGTTTGGCGCATACCGAGCAGGCTATGCGTCAAGCTGAACGTTCGCTTGGAGGTCAGGGCGTTGAGCTGGCAGAAGAGATGTTCATTGAGGAGAAGAGAAGATTGAACTCGATCCAGAGTCAGAATGGGCAAGGGGATCTATAGGCGTTCCTGTCACACCAGAAACCCGCAGAGCAGCAGTGCTTTGCGGGTTATTCATGTCTCTTTTGAATGACCCCAAGAAGTGGATCTCAGTCAAACTGTGTGTAACGTGCCGCTTAAAATTTTGTGAGAAGGTTAATAGACCATGAGCAGGCAAATTTCACACAGGAGGTACAGAATGACAAAACATATTACAGATTGTACGATTCTGAACAACGGCGTGACGATGCCATGGCTGGGATTTGGGACTTATCGAGCAAAGGGTAAAGAAGTACAGCAAGCAGTGGAGACTGCATTGGAAGTTGGATATCGGAGCATTGATACGGCGTCCGTTTATGGAAATGAAGAGGAAGTGGGACAAGCCATTGCGAGCAGTGGTGTTGCTCGGAATGAGCTGTTTGTGACAACCAAGCTGTGGAACGAGGATCAAGGCTTTGATTCGACCTTGAGAGCATTTGAGGCCAGTCAGAAGGCGCTTGGATTAAATGTCATTGATCTATACTTAATTCACTGGCCTGGTAGAGACCAGTATAAGGAGACGTGGAGAGCTTTCGAACGTCTATATAGCGAAGGAAGTGTACGTGCCATTGGTGTAAGTAATTTCGAAGTACACCATCTGCGCGATATCATAGATGAAGGTGGAACGGTACCTGCGGTGAATCAGGTGGAACTGCATCCGGGTCTGATTCAACAGGAACTGCAGGATTTCTGCGGGGAGCAGGGCATTCAACTGGAGGCATGGAGCCCCATTATGAGAGGTAAACTGAACAAGGAATCGGCTTTGAAAAGTCTGGCCCAGAAATACGGAAAAACACCAGCGCAAGTTATTCTGCGTTGGGATATTCAGAATCAGATCGTGACGATTCCGAAGTCGGTTACCCCGGAGCGGATACGCGAGAATGCGGACATCTTTGATTTTGAACTGACTCCTGATGAGCTGAAACTGATTGATGCGCTGGATTCGGATAAACGGACGGGACCACATCCGGATCAGCTGTTTTGGGATTGAGCGTGTAGCTCAATTCCAAAATAAGTGTTTAATGATCTGCGTGGAGTTGTTCCGGATACGGATCATTCTTCCAATCGCTGTTGTCTCCAAATTTTTTGATTCAAAATTCTCAAGGTGAAAATTTGGAGACAGCTTATGCTTCCGAAGCAGCTTTCCTACAGAAAGCTTTCAGGCGAACGCTCCGCTTCTTCAGAATTGATTCCGTCCCCTCCACTGCAACTGTTTATCAAACACTAAAACTTTAGTATGAGCTTGAGTTGTAGATTGTAAAAAAAGCAGCAGGATCAAGGGAAGCCCCTTGATCCTGCTGCTTTTGTGTTATTTGGATTGATCCGATTGCGGAACCTCGCAGCCGTCTTCGGTGCATACTCCACTGCCATCTGCGTCAGTGGTGTTGGACTCTACCATTGTGAAGGGGGAACGCTCGTCCCATGCTTTCTGGATAGCGTCAAGGAACACCTCATCCGGTTGAGCGCCAGATACAGCGAACTTGCGATCAAATACGAAGAACGGTACACCCCGGATGCCTAACTGTTCGCCTTCTGCCTGGTCGGCACGCACTTGGTCTGCGAATTGATTACTGGACAACACTTCTGCTGCTGCATTGCGATCTAGACCTACTTCTTCAGCCAACTCGATCAGTACATCGGAATTGCCGACATGTTTACCTTCAATGAAGATCGCTTGAAATAGTCGTTCGCTCAACTCAAGCATTTTTCCTTGTGTTTCTGCCCAATGCGTCAGACGGTGAGCAGAGAAGGAGTTGGTAGGGATCATCTCATCAATGTTGTATTCCAGTCCAGCCGTACGAGCATTGGCATTCATTTGGGCATTCATGCCGCGTGCCTGCTCCACACTCATATTGTATTTGGCAGCCAGATATTCTGCGTTGGTTTTGCCACTATTCAATTCAGCATTTGGATCAAGCTCAAAACTTTTGAACTGTAATTTCACATCATCGCGGTGGGGGAATTGTGCGAGTACATTCTCAAGACGACGTTTGCCAATATAACAGAAAGGACACATAAAGTCGGACCATATTTCAATATTCATTCATTAAAACCTCCATCATCTATAAATGAAACCAATACAGTTACAATTATATAGCGACTTTCCATCATTCGCAAGGTTGTGGTTATTACCAGCCTCGAAAAAAGAAGTGCCGAAGCATGCAACGGATTGCAGCCTCAACACTTATAATTTAACTTCTTACTTATCCCGGTATGCCTTGGTCCAATGATAAGGCTGAATTTCGTCCAATCGTTTGTAAATTAAAGCTCCATCCGGATCGTACACGGCAGCCTTCACGTCTTCTCCCCAGAAAAACAATCGTTCCTGGCACACACCACAAGGGGTGAGGACCTTGAATTCTGAGTGCTCATCGTCCCGTGCTACACAGATCGAGTGGGTGACCCGCTCGTTTAATTTGTGGGCTTCCAGATAGGCGCCTGTTTCCATACACAGATGCGTGGCGTCGTTAATCACTTCTGGAGCTACGCTGATTAACAGCGATCCAGCTTCGGTATAAACAGCAGCTGCGCCGCCCCACCCTTGAGGGTAGCGATGTTTGACAAAGTTTGCAGCTTCTTCGAACAGCTTTTGTTCGATATTGAATTGGTCTGGATGTGACGTCATGGTCATGCACTAGCTCCATTTCATTGTAGTATCGGGTTAACTTTGAAAAATGAATTATACCGTTCCGTCAGCTACCGTTCCATATCTGTTAGGATTCGGACGCAGGCGCTTGTTCCTCGCGAAAACGCGAGATCAGGTCAAACGTATTAACCGTATCTGACACATGCAGTCGCTTTGTTGCTTCATCATGACCAGATCGGCAAGCATTAATATCCGTTTTGGTACCAGTAGACAGATCGTAACAGGAGCCGCTGTCATAGATGTAATCATCCGAAGGGATATAGAACAGGGAGCCATCTGTAAATGCACCACTGCGCAATACCACCATACGGGAGGAACCGTCGTACACATCGTTGCCCATGTGGTAGTAGGATTGATCTGAAATACCGAGCAGATGCAGTACTGAAGGTGTAACATCCAGTTGTCCGGCAGGCTCGTCAATCGTTCCCGCTGCGGCTCCGTCAGGCAGATGCACCAGCAAAGGCACTTCGTTCATAATCTGCTCCATATCCAGATCAGTTAGTGAACGTCCGAGAAATTTCTCGTATTGTGGCTGCTCCTTAATGGAATTATCGTGATCCCCATAGAACATGAAGATCGTTTTGTCCCATAATCCCCGATTTTTCAGGTCTTCCACCATGTTACCGAGCGCAGAATCCACGTAATGAACGGATTGCAGATAGTTGCCAAACATCGTTCCTTTGAATTCACCCACATCCAACTGCTGTTTATCTTGGGGTAACGCGTATGGATGATGACTGCTGAGCGTAATGAGGAATGAGTAGAAGGGCTCTGTAACCTCACTGCTCATTTTTTCAACCGATTGGCGGAAAAAGGACTCATCCGACAGCGACCAGCCAAGCGGGTCATCCTGTTCAAAATCATTTTTACTGTAAAACTTGTCATACTTCATATTCTGATACATCGTATAACGATTCCAAAATCCGCTCTCATAGGCATGAAATACATTCGTACTATAACCATGATCCTTCAAGATAGAAGGCAGAGAATCATAACTGTGGTCTGCGTAACGGACAAACGCGGATCCAACCGACAGTGGATGCAATGAAATATTGGCCCCAAAGTCAGCATCCGATGTTCGCCCCTGACCTGTCTGGTGATAAAAGTGACTGTAGTACTGGCTTTCCTTCATCAGCTCGTTAAAATGAGGCGTAATTTCCTGTCCGCCAATGCTCTGACCAATCATGAAATTCATGAAGGCTTCACCTTGGACAATGATCACATTGCTGTCTTTGTACTTGCCAAACATCTCATCCTTCAGTGGATCAGCCTGCTGTCTGCTGGCGAAATAAGCTTCCGCCTGTTCGAGATCGGCAGGATCGACCTCCGGTCCAGAGCCGAGCTGGTCTTTGGCATAGTTGTACAGATCATAGCCATGAAAAGCAAGAAGTCCGGTAACATTGTACATGGATACGTTCCACCAGTTGTTATCGAACAACCCTTTTGCCCAGGTTTTACTATAAAAATATATCGG
Source organism: Paenibacillus marchantiae (assembly GCF_028771845.1). NCBI lineage: Bacteria > Bacillati > Bacillota > Bacilli > Caryophanales > Paenibacillaceae > Paenibacillus > Paenibacillus marchantiae. Next base: position 3,311,239 of record NZ_CP118270.1, read on the forward strand.
ACCAACCGCGAGCCCCAGACCCAATACCAGAGCAATGCTGCCTGCGGTGAGTCGACGACGCACACTTGATTTGCCTGAATTTGACGTGTAGGAGTTCAACCCGTTCGAATATGCGCTGGAACGTCCACGACGGTTACGTTTGCTGAACAGCAGGATCGCTGCGTATGGGATAATCACCAGCCAATCTACGAAGAACCACAGATCACTGGCGTAAATAAGCGTAGCAATACTGTCTCCCAAAGCGTCAACCTGTCTGGCTTGCATCAGCACAGGGATTGTTAGGAAATCCTGAAAGTAGCGATAATAAACCATATCCGCATAGATCAGTGCAGTGAGCAGCAGATTGAGTATAACGAGTGATATAATCATGCCCCGGCGAGGCAGCCACCAGGTCCAGAAGGACAGAAGCAGCAGCGAACCGATGGCAATCACTTTGTCCAGAAGACCCATCGTAATGTTGTAAGCGTGCAGATTGTGGTGGAGCCACATTAATTTGAGCAGCATGAGTACAAGAAAAATAAGATATAACGTAAGTGGATGATTCAGAAGCCCACGCGGCGTAAGGCTGCGTGTTGGCTTAGTGACAAACATATATGTCTCCTCCCTGATGAATGGTTTTGTTAACGGAATGTAAAATAGGACTTTATCCATTATAGCGTGGTGTCATGGCTTTTCAACTATGCCCAGGGGAGAAAATCTTCATGCGGAAGCAATGTTAACAAGATCATCCATAAGTATCCCGAAATACATACAAAAAAACGCCCCAGCCGTGAACGGCAGGAGCGCTTGATCATTCCAATATTATTATTGTTGTGGTGTTTTATTACGTGGAGGCAGTGGGCCCAAATACTGATAATATTGGGTTTCAATGCGTCCATTGAACAACTTACGGCGCTTGTCTGCCTTGTGTCCAAAGTCTTCCTCGAAAGATTTGGTCGACGTGATGGCAAAAAAGGACCATGTCGGTAAATCGAGGTAACTGCGCCCTAAAGAACGTAGCAGCTTCTGCACTTCTTTCTCTTCACTCAAACGTTCACCATATGGAGGGTTGGTAATAATGACACCATATTCGCCCTGTGGTCTTGCACGATGAGCGGGCAGGACGCTGACTTCAATATCTTTGGCGAAGCCGGCACTCTTGATTGCTGCCTGTGCTACTTCAATAGCTTCCGGATCGATGTCGCTGCCCGAAATTTGCAATGGAATATCGTCGCGAACCGCGTCAAATGCTTCTTCGCGCGCCTGTTCCCACAATTCTTCAGGAATGACAGCCCAGTTCTCGGAGTTGAAGGTCCGACGAAGTCCAGGTGCAATGTTCCAGCCGATCATGGCGGCTTCAATCAGCATGGTGCCTGAACCGCAACATGGATCATAGAATGGACGGGAAACATTCCAGCGGCTGAGCTGAATAAGTGCCGCAGCAAGCGTTTCTTTGAGTGGTGCTTCGGTTACGAGTTTACGATAACCCCGTTTATGCAGACCTGGTCCCGTCGTATCTAAAGTAAGCAGGGCGCGATCGTTCAGCAGAATGACCTCAATCACATAACGAGACCCATCCTCTGGGAACCACTCCGTGTCATAAGTCAGCTTCAGTTTCTCTACGATTGCTTTCTTCACGATCCCTTGTGATGCAGGCACACTGCTCAACTGAGATTTTTGGGAGCGACCTTCAACCGGAAATTCGCCATCGGCTGGAATCCATTCCTCCCAAGGTAATGCTTTGGTACCTTCAAATAATTCATCGAAAGTTGTCGCCGGGAATTCACCCATTTTGACCAACACCCGGTCGGAACTTCTCAGCCACAGATTACACCGGCAAATATCAATATAATCTCCAGTGAAGAAAACCCGGCCATTGTCGATCGTAACATCCTCATACCCCAGTTGCTTCAGTTCCCGGGCGACAACAGCCTCGAGTCCCATCGCCGAGGTCGCAATCAATTGCAATTGAGCCATGTGATTCATTTCAACTCCATTTCAAGCTGGGGAAGGAATATCCTTCTCTCAGCTGTATAGTGACGGTGCGGCCTTGCCGCTTTCCGTGAAAAAACTTACAATGAGAAATGCGGTGAGCTAATGCATTCATCTTTCGAGCCGATGCAGCAGTTCAACCACCTGTGTTTGACAACAAACATTTATTATAGAACATTGGCATCCATATGGAAAGCAGTCCAAGTGTCCAAGGAGGATTTTAGCGGTGAATCTGACCCCTGACGAATATGTAAATCAATTATTTCAAGAAGATGATCTCTTGTTAAAGGTAAAAGAAGCCATCCGATCGAACGGCATGCCGGAAGTTTCGGTTGCAGCGGCTTATGGCCGTTTGCTCACTTTTCTCGCGATGACATCGAAAGCGGAGGCTGTACTCGAAATCGGCGTGCTGGGCGGATACAGCGGAATTTGTCTTGCTCGCGGTTTAAGTGACGGGGGGACCCTGACTTCGCTTGAACTAAAAGAGCAATACGCAGCGATGGCTCGTGGTCATCTGGAGGAAGCAGGCTTTGGGGATAAAGTCGAATATCGAATTGGCCCCGCAGCTGACAGTCTGGAGCAGCTGGCACAGGAAGGACGTACCTTCGATTTCTTCTTCATTGATGCAGACAAGGAGAATTATCCCGTATACCTCGATTACGCCATTAAGCTCGCGCGGCCCGGGGCGGTCATTGTGGGAGATAACTGTTTCCTGCGCGGCCGTACGCTGAATTCAGACAAGCAGGGTCCGGCTGTCCTCGCGGTTCGACGCTTCAACGAGCAGATGGCGAGTGACCCGCGCCTCGTAACAACGATGCTGCCGGATTATGATGGTCTGGCTCTGGCCTGGGTGAAGTAAGAAAAGATGCAGATCCGTTAAAACGGATGGAATGCGCATTCAATTCGAAAAGAAAGAGACGATAACACTCCTGAATCTCAGGGTATTATCGTCTCTTTCTGCTTATTGGAGTGAAGTGATGAGAGCCTTATTAAACTTCCGGCGTTCCGTAAGTCTCGAACCATTTTTGGATCGTGTCAAAATCGTCGCTAAAGGACAGGCCGAGCATCAACAAAATGCGTGCTTGCTGAGGACTAAGGTTGTCACCGGCAATAACGCCTTTCCCACCGCCATATACACTGCCTGAACCTGTCCGAGTGGTCGTTACGAAGATTACGCCATCCTCGACCGCTTTGGTACGTGCTTGTCCCATCGCTCTGGAGATACCGCCTGCTCCGGTACCGGACGTTACGATCCCCTTGGCGCCGCCCTTCACAAATCCTTCAATAGCTTCGCCGCCAGCTTCCTGATAGGAAATCGCAATTTCCACCTTGGCGAGATCTGCCTTCGTGATTTTGCTCAGGTCGAATGCCGGTTTCAATGTACCTTCAGGCTTCAAGGCACGTGCAGGAGCACGGTAAATTCGAATGTTTTCTTCATCAATGTAACCTACTGCACCAAGCATCGGAGTTTCGAACGTGTCTGTTCGATAATCATTCGTTTTGGTCACGCCGCGTGCCAATTGAATGGTATCGTTCAACATTAGCACGGTCCCAAATGAAGTGGTGCGCCCGCTGCCTGCGAGCTTGATGGCGTTGTACAGATTGGCTTGTGCATCTGAGCCGATAACTGTCCAAGGGCGCATGGACCCTGTAATGATGACGGGTTTATCACTTTGTACGGTCATGTCAAGGAAGTAGGCGATTTCCTCCATGGTATCTGTACCGGTGGTAACTACAACGCTGTCATACTGAGCCAGAGCCTTGTCTACGGTTTGAGATAAGTCATAGAGATCAGCCAAGGTATAAGAACCTGAACCTGAATTTCCGAATTGGAGTGTGCTAACATCTGCAATCTTCTGTTTGTCCGGTAAGGCGTCGACCATTTCTCCAATCGGGAGTGTGCCAGCTTTATAGTTCTGGAAGCTGGTTGCATCCTCGGATTGACCTGCAATCGTACCACCCGTTCCAATGACCAGAACATTAGGCAGAGCGGATTGTTTGAACGAATCTGATAGAGCAGGGATGGTCGTATTGCGAGCCGGAGTGGATGATGCGGTCTGAACTGCACTAGTTGTACCGCTCACTTCTACCGTAGCCGCCTGAGCCGCATAGGTCCCGATGGGGGACAGGGAAATGGTCAGAGCTGTCAAAGCGGCTGTGCTCCATACAGCCCAAGGACGAAGATTTGAAGTTTTTTTCATGAATAGCACTCTCCTTCAGGTTAGTTTCGTGTGATGTTTGTTAAGGATGATATGTATATGAATTCAAATTGATTGTATTTCATGTTAAATAATATGACAATTGTAGATATAGATAGAGTAATCGGTTACATTGATAGAAATGTAGAGTATATAGCGTATTTATGAGGTTTTATGGATAAATATGAGAAGGTGAAAAAGAGAATGAGGAATATGAAATCATAATAAATAAACTTTTGTGTCATATTTTATTACATTTGAGTCTTTTGACCTGATAGATTTAGAAGGAAACTTTGGGGAAAGTGTTGCAGTATCGTCCATAGCTGAAGTGATCTTATCCAAAACGAATAGCGGGGGTATTAGTTAGCAAGTCTTGACGATTTTTGTAATCCGTTCTAGGAAAAGAGGCTCAATTATTGCCAAATATTTGTATGCCCGCAGTGTTGAGTCTATAATATATGGTGATTTCAATATGTAAATAAATATATATTAATGATTGGAGGAGAAACGATGAACCGAGCACCCAGAAAGTATGCCAATTACATTCCGATCCGGAGCTGGAGGCGGTGGAGCAGCAATTATTTCCCTTCCAGGTGTACGCTGAACTTCGTGACAATACTCCAGTCCGCTATGACAATCATCGAGAATGCTGGGATGTTTTCCGTTATGAAGATGTGCAATATGTGTTGAAAAATCCTAAACTGTTCTCTTCTGAACGTGATCGCGCAAACGCCAGCATGCTTACTACAGATCCGCCGAAGCACAAACAACTACGGGATCTGGTTAATCAGGCGTTCACACCTAGAGCGATCGAAGCGTTAGCTCCGCGTATTCAGGAAATCGCTGATGAATTATTGACTCCGCATTTTTCAGAAGGTCGTATGCGTCTTATCGATGATCTTGCTACTCCACTTCCAGTTATCGTGATCGCTGAATTAATTGGAGTCCCTGCAACAGATCGCCAGAAGTTCAAAGACTGGTCTGATGCACTCGTGAAGGGGGCACGGGATGACAGTGACGAAGCTTTCCAGGAATTGATGGAAGAAAAGAAACGGAACCAGCAGGAGTTGGCGAGCTACTTCACGGCCATTATGGAAGAAAGACGTCAGCGACCAGAGGATGATCTGATCTCTATACTGCTTGCTGCAGAGATTGAAGGGGAGAAGCTAACGGCAGAGGAAGTAGTCGGATTTTGCATCTTGTTACTTGCTGCCGGTAATGAAACCACAACCAATCTGATTACCAATGCCGTTCGTATTCTGTCAGAGCAGCCTGAGCTTCAACAGCAGCTGCGAGAACATCCTGAACTTATCCCCACTGCGGTAGAGGAAACGTTGCGTTATTATCCGCCAATTGTGGCTATTGGGCGTATTGCCAAAGAAAACGTAGAATTGAACGGACAAACGATTCAGGCGGGGGAACAGGTGATATCCTGGGTAGGATCGGCCAACCGGGATAGCGCTCAATTCGATCAGGCAGAGAAGTTCGTGCCCGACCGTAAGCCGAACAGACATATGGGTTTTGGATTTGGTATTCATTTCTGTCTCGGTGCGCCGCTTGCACGACTGGAGGCGAGGGTTGTACTTCAGACGATGCTTCGGCAAATGGAAGACATTCAGCTTGTGCCGGAAACGGTTCTGCAGCCGATTCAAAGTGCTTTTGTATTTGGCGTTAAAGAATACCCGATTCAATTCACAAACCATCTGACTTAATGACTCAATGAATCAATTTTAAGGTTTAAACAAATGAATGCCAAAAGCCGCTTTCATGCCTAATAGGCGCTGAAAGCGGCTTTTTATAAGAACAAATAACATTGAATCCAAGCGTCATGATTCTCTGATCAGAGGGGGCTTTTTGTACAGCTTGAGTCTTACCCAAACCATGTTGAGCAGCAACAGCCCACCAGAGACGATGAACAGTCCTTCGATGCCAATGAACCCGGCCATAAAGCCACCGATTACGGCTCCAAGCATGTTACCCAATGCGAGTGTGCTCGTATTAAAGCTGAACGCCCGGCTAATCATGCTGTCTGGCGTATAGGAGCGAATGAGCGCGTTGACACTCGGAAGCAGGCCACCCATGAACACACCCATCATGAAACGGACGATGATGAGCTGCCATACCGTCTGCACGAAAGCTTGCGGTATAAGCATGAGCCCTGTTCCTATAAGAGAGAATGTAAGTACCTTGTGTGAACCTACCCTGTCACTGAGCTTCCCGAGAATTGGGGACATGGCCATGTTGGATAGTCCCGTGACTGCGCCGACAAGCCCTGCCCAGAAGGCGACGTTGACATCCGAACCGTGTAACTTCTGTACATATAGCGGCAAGAGTGACATCGGGCTGATCATGGCAAATTGCAATAGGAATGTTACAGCAAATAGCGCAGGTAACTGGGGAGACTTGTTCAGTTCCTTCAGACCGGACAATACGGATTGTTCCGGCAGTTTGGCCGCTTCCTTGCGGTCAAACTTCTCTCTGACCAGGAACATGGCGAGCATTGAAGCCGCAAAGATCAGTCCGCCAGTAATATAGAAGATAGGGCGGAAGCCCACTGCATCAGCAAGCAAACCGCCGATCAGCGGACCCAGAATCGTACCGGCCACTTGGCCGGATTGGCTGATGCCCATGGCAAAACCCATGCGATCTTTCGGCGTTGTACCCGAGATCAATGCAACTGCTGCCGGGTTGAAGCCGGAGATCGTACCGTTGAGCAGTCGTAATAAAAGGAGCTGCCATGGGTTCTGTGCAAAACCCATCAAGGCAATAACAATCGCCATCCCGAATCCGGAACGCAGCAACATAATTTTCCGTCCGTACTTGTCAGACAATTTGCCCCACAAGGGCTGGAACAAAAATGAGGTGAGGAAGTTGGCAGCAAATATAAATCCCGCCCATATGCCAATTTCATGCTCACCAACCACGCCAAGATCCCTGGCGAGATAAAGGGACAAAAACGGGGTAATCATGGTCATTCCCGAGTTGACCAGAAATTGTCCAAACCAAAGCACAATGAGGTTTACTTTCCACGTTTTCAAAGTGCTTTCACTTCCTTTCCGATCGTTTCTGCAACGTTTCAAAAAAACACGATTCTTTCATTATAACATAATTTGCATATGGATGAGGGGATGTAAGGAATGTCATAGTATTGTCATCGGAACAGATCGACACGTGGTTGTTACCGCTCTTTAAAAAGGGCATAATGTTATTTATGAGTCCAAAAACTATTGGAGGCTTCTTACATGAGCTATAATGATCGTCTGATTCAGGCCAGCTTCAAACAGCAGGTGGACCGTGTTCCCGTGTGGTACATGCGTCAGGCTGGGCGTTATGATCCCGAATATCGCAAGATTAAGGAAAAGTATTCTTTGCTCGAAATTTGCCGTCAACCTGAGCTAGCAGCTGAAGTTACACTCATGCCGGTACGTAAACTTGGTGTGGATGCGGCTATTTTGTATTCCGATATTATGAATCCGGTTGCTTCCCTCGGTATAGATTTTGATATTGTTAAAAATATTGGACCTGTCATAGACAATCCAATCCGCACGGCGGCAGATGTGGATCGTTTGCGTCCCATTGATGTTGAAGGAGATCTGTCTCATATTCTGGAGACGATTCGAATTCTGGACAAGGAACTGGATGTACCTCTGATTACGTTTGCCGGTGCACCGTTTACCATTGCCAGCTATTTGATTGAAGGCCGACCTTCCAAAGGGTACATACGGACCAAAACGATGATGTACAGTGAACCGGAAGTGTGGCATAAATTGATGCAAAAACTGGGCGATATGGTGATTACATATGTCCGTGCTCACATTGCGAACGGCGGCAAGGCATTCCAACTGTTCGACAGCTGGGTGGGCGCACTTTCGCCAAACGACTTTAGAACGTATGTGTTGCCGACGATTACTCGTATCTTTACCGAATTATCGGATTTGAATGTACCGAAAATTTATTTCCCGGGTGTGGCTTCTGGTGAATTGCTGCCAACCCTGCATGATCTGAAAGCTGATGTGATTGGGCTGGATTGGAGAGTATCGATCTCCGAGGGACGTAAACGACTGGGCGGAAAATTTGCTGTGCAAGGTAACTTGGACCCTTATGTGCTGACTGCACCGATGGATCTGATCAAGCAGCATGCCAAATTGATTATTGACGAAGGTATCAAGGAGCCAGGGTATATTTTCAATCTGGGGCACGGACTATTTCCTGAAGCGTCTTTGGATAAATTAAGAGAACTCACGGCGTATATTCATGAATATTCCGCTGAAGCATTGAAGACTGGGGTGACGGTTACTAATGACTAATACGGTAGGTGTACTGGTGATGTCGTATGGCACACCTGAGAATATGGAAAGTATCGAAGCGTACTACACACATATCCGGAGAGGACGTCCGCCTGAACCGGAACAACTGAAGGAATTAACCGACCGTTATGAAGCGATCGTTGGGGGTGTATTCCCTCTTCGAGAAAACACGGATAATCAGGTGAAGGCCCTCCAGGAGACGTTAAACAAGGATGACCGTTCCAATGAGGTTGAATTCCGTTGTTATCAAGGGTTGAAGCATGCGTATCCGTTCATTGAGGATGGCGTGGAACAGATGGCTAAGGATGGAATTCAGACTGCAATAGGCATCGTACTGGCACCACATTTCTCCACGATGAGTGTAGGGAGCTACATCAAGCGTGCTCGTGAGAAAGCGGAAGAACTGGGTATCCAATTGTCATTCATTGAGAGTTATCATCTGCATCCGAAATTGATTCAGGCTCTCTCCACACGTGTTAGCGCCAAATTGGATGCTTTCGAGGAAGCGGGGGCCAAGCGCGGGGATGTACGAGTGCTGTTCAGTGCACACAGTCTGCCTGCGCGAATTGTAGATATCGGTGATCCATATCCGCAGCAACTGCTGGAGACTTCGGAAGTTATTGCTTCCCGTTTAGGAATTACCAACTGGCAGTTCACGTGGCAGAGTGCGGGGCGGACAGCAGAGCCATGGCTGGGCCCTGATATTCTGGACACACTTCAGGATCTTGCTCGTGAACAGGTGGAAGATGTGCTTGTAGCACCGATTGGATTCGTATCGGACCATCTGGAAGTGCTCTATGATCTTGATATTGAAGCTAAAGCGATTGCCAAAGAGATCGACATGCGCCTTATGCGTATTGATTCTCTCAATAGTGACCCACTTTACATGGAAACGTTAAGTGACGTCATTATTAGCAAGTGGCAGCAAGGAACGGATGAGTAATGGAAGACCATAAACGTCGTGTCGTTGTTGTCGGCGGAGGTCTGACCGGCCTAAGCGCGGCATTTTATATTCGGAAGCATTACCGGGAAGCAGGGGTTGAACCTGTCATCACCTTGGTTGAGAAGAGTTCTTCCATGGGTGGCATGATTGAAACGCTGCACCGGGATGGGTTCGTCATTGAGAAGGGACCAGATTCTTTCCTTGCCCGCAAAACGGCGATGATTGATTTGGCTAAAGAGCTGGAAATTGACCATGAACTGGTCAGCCAAAATCCGGAATCCAAAAAAACGTACATCATGCAGCGTGGCAAGCTGCATCCTATGCCGGCAGGACTCATTCTCGGTATTCCGACGGAGTTGAGACCTTTTCTGAGAAGTGGTCTTGTATCTCCGGCAGGCAAGCTGCGCGCATTAATGGATTTTGTCATCCCTCCCCGTCGTACAACAGAGGATGAATCGCTTGGTTATATGATTGAGCGCCGCCTTGGAGCGGAAGTGCTGGAAAACCTGACTGAACCGTTGCTCGCAGGCATCTATGCAGGTGATATGCGGCGATTGAGTCTTCAGGCAACCTTTCCGCAATTCGGTGAAGTGGAGCGGGATTATGGTAGTTTGATCCGAGGAATGATGACGGGCCGCAAACCGACAGAGACCCATACGGGAACGAAGAAAAGTGCTTTTCTGAACTTCCGTCAGGGCTTGCAGAGCCTGGTTCATGCGCTTGTACATGAGTTGCAGGACGTGGATCAACGGCTGAACACTTCCGTGAAATCTCTGGAGGTTCAGACTGGAGATGCGGCCAAGTATAGCATTCAACTGGATAACGGAGAACGTCTTGAAGCAGATGATGTAGTCATTACCGTGCCTACGTATGTTGCATCTGAACTGCTGCAACCACATGTGGATACAGCGGCTCTGGATGCAATCAATTACGTATCGGTAGCGAATGTGGTGCTGGCTTTTGAGAAAAAGGATATCGAACATGTATTTGATGGGTCTGGTTTCCTCGTTCCGCGTAAGGAAGGTCGAAATATTACAGCATGTACTTGGACATCAACCAAGTGGCTGCACACCAGCCCAGATGACAAAGTACTGCTTCGCTGTTATGTTGGCCGTTCCGGAGACGAACAGAATGTGGAGCTCCCGGATGATGCACTAACAGATCTGGTACTCAAGGACTTGCGTGAAACAATGGGCGTTGAGGCCGTTCCGATCTTCTCGGAAATTACTCGGCTCCGCAAATCCATGCCACAGTATCCGGTAGGTCATCTGCAGCAGATTGCAGCACTGCGCGAACAACTTGGCAGCAAATTGCCGGGGGTATACATTGCCGGCGCTGGTTATGAAGGGGTAGGCTTGCCTGACTGTATCAAACAGGCGAAGGAAATGTCAGTTCAAGCTACGCAATTGATTGCTGCAAAGTAATTAACGTATTTGGCTGTCTCGAACGTAGATTTTTTCTACAGGGAGACGGCCTTTTTTGCACCATAAAGCGAAAAGGGGAGAGGTCTGAACTCTTTCAATATTTGCAGTTCCAAGGAATGATGGAAATCCAGAATATGCCTGATATAATATGATAAGGATTGCTGTAAAGAAGAGGAGCTGCCTATGTATCCCCCAAGATCAAAACGAAGTGTACAAAAGAAAAAAGTGAAACGTGCCCGAAAACGCCGGATTTGGATCATTAATCTGGTATTGATTGCTGCAATTGGACTCGTCGGCATCTATTACGCAGTAGGCATGCAGGAGCAGCAAATAGACCCGGCGGTGACAGAAACGGCTGTGAATCAGGAACCTGTGAATGAAGAGGGCCCTCAGGGCGGTGATCAGGTGAATTCACCTGACACGGATTCGGAGGCAAGTAATACCCCGGATGAAGAATCGGAGGATTCTGATAAACAGGTAACTGAAAATTCCGGCGGTACGTCGGGTGAGAAAAAGCCTGATGCTACAGACTCCAAGGTAAATGGAAAGACAGATACGGGAACGAAAAAACCGACGGATACTCCCGCTTCTTCCGGCTCAAAGGGAAGCGAAGGTGCCGGAACTGGGGCGACACAGCCATCTCATTCGGCGAAGGATGTAACCATTAACTTTGTTGGGGATATTCAGTTTTCCGGCAAAGTGGCTGAATTGTTGGAGAAGAACGGTTATGACTACCCCTTTGCAAAGCTTGGCAACTTGTTCAAGGAAGATGATCTGACCATTGGAAACCTTGAAACTCCCGTAACCCTTGGTGGAACTGGTGCTGCAGACAAAACCTATGTATACAAGTCTTCGCCAAAGGCGCTCGAAGCAATGGCTTCAGCAGGATTTGATGCTGTAAATCTGGCCAATAATCATATTTTGGATCAAGGTGTAGAAGGTTTGGTCGATACGTTAACTTACCTTGAGCAATATGGTATAGCGCACACAGGAGCCGGTATGAACAGGGATGAGGCTTATGCACCTGCATATCTGGAACGCAAAGGCATGAAGATTGCACTGCTTGGATTCAGCCGGGTTGTACCTGAAACAAGCTGGAAAGCGGAAGGGAATCGGGCCGGTGTTGCCGAAGCTTACGATTCTACAGGTGCAGTAAAGGCGATTCAGGAAGCCCGTGAAAAAGCTGATCTGGTTATCGTTGTTGCACATTGGGGAGAGGAACGGGTCAGCACTCCAAATAATGATCAGACTCGACTGTCTCATGAATTTGTAGATGCCGGAGCGGATCTGGTCATAGGTGGGCATCCCCATGTCTTGCAAGGGGTAGAGTACTACAAAGGCAAATGGATTGCATATAGTACAGGCAACTTTATTTTCTCGAAATCAACGACAGAGGAAACGTGGAAAACAGCGGTTTTTCAGGCGAGTTGTAGTAAGGATGCCAAATGCAGCATGAAGGTTATCCCTTATGAAGCGGGGTTGGGTGAGGCCATTCCGATGGTGGATCAAGCCAACAAATTGCTACTGGAGCAGATGGCCCAGCTCTCGCCAGGTATTCGTTTTGATGCGAACGGATTCGCATCGCCAAATTAAGATGCATTTTTTTGAGGAGGGGATGGAATGAACAACCTTTGTGTAGCGCACCGTGGATTTTCGTCCATTGCACCAGAAAATACGATGGCTGCATTTCTGCTTGCCATGGAACAGCCTGAAGTTCAGTGGATGGAGCTGGATGTACAGTTATCACGTGATGGTGTGCCGGTTGTTATTCATGATTTTACGTTAAACCGGACCACGAACGGTGAAGGCTTCGTACGAGAGACGGACTGGGCAGATATACAGCAGTTGGATGCGGGATCGTGGAAAGGAAAAGCCTATAAAGGGGAACGTGTTCCTGCGCTTAGTGAAGTGTTGGACCGCACCTGTGGCAAAGTGAGATTGAATATCGAACTGAAAACGCAAGGTAATATGTATCCCGGTCTGCCGGCAGCGGTTATTCATGAGGTGAGGAAGAGACATATGCAGCATGATGTGGTCATCACTTCGTTTGAACCTGCGGCTCTGGCTGAAGTGAAGAAACTGGCCCCTGAGTTCAAAACAGGTTTGATTATTGATGCACGGCCAGGGGATCTGGCAGCAGTGCTGCGGCAGATGAATTGCAGTTTTCTTTCCATCGGGTACACCAATGTGGACAAATCGCTGATGCGTGAGATGCGTATTGAAGGCATTCAGGTAATGGCTTGGACAGTGGACGACAAAATCATCATGAAGCGGCTTGCGGCGATTGATCCGGAGCTGATGTTATGTACAAACCGGCCTGATGTGTGGGAACAGGCTTTTCAGGAAACGAGCAGCCGATTTTTCAGACCATAAACTCCAATTTTTTGAATAGCGAAAATATGATATGTACTTATATAATAAAAAGATGAACATGATCCATATACGCTAATGAATCCGATAAAGGTGGTCGTAAACCCATGCTGACAAACATTCGAAATGTATACTGTGTAGGACGAAATTATAAACTTCATGCAGAAGAATTGGGTAACGCGGTTCCGGATGAACCGATGATCTTTATGAAGCCTTCCCATGCGGTTGTGGCCTTGAATAGTGAAACGCTGCAATTGCCTGCGACAAAGGGCGAAGTTCATTATGAGGCTGAACTAGTAATCCAAATCGGGCGCAGTTATGAGCCGGGTATGGCTGTGGATGAATTGATAGACGCATATGCGTTTGGCATTGATTTTACATTACGTGATGTACAGACGGTTATTAAGAAAAAGGGCCATCCGTGGACAGCGGCCAAAGGGTTCAAGAACTCGGCTCCTGTTACTGCATTCCAGCCATTTCCGGGGGCCCAGGCTCTTCTTGAGAAAGACTTTACACTCACCAAGAACGGTGCCGAGGTCCAACGTGGCAATATTCGTAACATGATCTTCAGTCTACAGGACATTGTGGATTATGTAGGTCATCATTACGGCCTGGGACCTGGAGATGTCATCTTTACAGGTACACCAGAAGGGGTTGGACCAACGGCAGCAGGAGATGTGCTTGAACTGGCCTGGGACGGAGAACCTTTGGGTAAATGCACGATTGCAGCAGCAGTTAAGTAAGTATCATGCATCATCAATCTGCTTACTTAGAGCAAATATGAAACAGATAAAAGGGGCGCTTCGACGCTCCTTTTTGCCATGCCCTCATTCTCTGCCATAGCACATGGGAGACTTTTCATTTACGCCAAGTTGTAGGCTGTATTGGCACTCTCCGTGACCAACTCCTCCAGTTCACTGCTTTGCACTGCGTGTTGCTCCGCGCTAATACTTCCACTTGCGAGTCGTTGATCTAATTGCTCCCTGAGCTGCCTTATTTGCAATGCGACAACCTCGTTAAAATCACCATCATTTTCATCTGCAATCATCCTCAGCGATTTACCCGCGCACAGATCCTGAACCAAGTCATCTTCCGACTGTTGATTCAGAGCACTCAGCAACTCATCTCCGCTCTCGTCTTTGGTATCGATGTTAACGATGGACCATTTCGTCAAAGGTATAGGGGATATCGCTGATCTGCCCCAGGCTGTTCCGGCGAAGGACATGGTAACAATCATTGTTCCGACAATGATTACGCGCTTCATATTCATATGTGTTATCCTCATTTCTATGGTTAAGTACGAACTGAATCGTAGCTGGTTTGATGTAACGCTCTGAGGATAGTGTAACCGGGAAAGCTGAAGTGAAACTTAAAACCGGATAAGTTATCTAAATATGAGGGACATCTGGCTACGAAAAAACAAATTTAAATTCACACTTGACAGGTTGGGTTAGTGGGTTATATGATGAACTCAATTATTTTAACACTAATTAAATGAACAGTGAAATAATTTGAACTGAAGCGAGCTGATTGGACCACCAAAGGCTCCCGGGACTACTCCACTATGGAATGTCCGCGGGAGCCTTTTTTCGTATTTGCTGTCGTTTCAGTTAGACAGGGAGGATGAAATGAGCAATAACGACTGGGAAGCGTTGGAGAAGACAGATTGGTTGTTTCGTAAAATGGTCAGACGATTCGTGAAAGAACGAGATCGTATATCGGTAGAGGGGGTCAGTTTACCGGGCATGCTCATCCTGCACAAAATCATTCGTGAAGGGGAACAGCGGTTAGGGGATTTGGCTGAACAACTGGACTTCACTTCAGGTGCCATTACAGCGTTAACAGACAAGTTGGAGAAAAAGGGACTTACGATCCGCAGGCGCAAGGAAGATGACCGTCGGACGGTATTGCTCGACATTACTGCCAGTGGGCGGGAGATGTTTGCACGGAACAGCAATATCGGTGCCCGATGTATCACGCTTCTGTTTGAGGGCTTTACGACGGAGGAACTGGAGCAGCAAAGCCAATTTTATGAGCGGGTGATAGCGAATCTGGAGGGGTTCTCGGATACGCTGCTGGAATTGGCAGAGAACAACGGGAAGCAGGGACCCGATCCGTCCATCAAAAGTGACCCTGAACAGAAGCAGAGGGAGAATACCGAAAAGAGCAATTATCTCAGTTATTAACGTTTGATCCAATGTGAAAACAAACAAACCAACCAAGGGAGAGATGATCAATGGGGCATTCAACAATTTATCCAACCGGGGCAACCGTATATAACCCTGATAAGGCTTGGGGCGGTTATACCGTCTATCAGGCAGGCGAGGAAGGTGTTGTACTGATTGATATGAATGGTAAGGAGGTTCACCTGTGGAAGGGGCTGCTGGGCTTTCCGGCCAAAGTTTTCCCTGGTGGCTTCGTATTGGGCAGCACGGGGCGAAGAGATCCGAAGTTCGGTATCCAGGACAACGTCGATTTGGTTCAGGTGGATTGGGATGGCAATATTGTATGGAAATACAACAGCTACGAACACATTGAAGATCCAGGATATGAACCATTGTGGTACGCACGTCAGCACCATGATTTTCAGCGTGAAGGCAATCCTGTCGGATATTACGCCCCCGGGCTTGCACCAAAGACACAGAGCGGGAAGACTTTGATTCTTGCTCATAAAAATGTGAACAACCCGTCCATTTCGGATAAGCCTTTGCTCGATGATGCGATTATAGAAGTGGATTGGGAGGGCAATGTATTATGGGAATGGCTGCCGAACGAGCACTTTGAGGAACTTGGATTCGATGAGGCCGCCCGTAATGTTCTGTTCCGTGACCCGAACACACGCTCATTTGGACATCTCGGTGGTGGGGTGGGGGATTGGCTACATATTAATTCAGCTTCTTATGTTGGTCCAAACCATTTCTATGAACATGGAGACGAGCGGTTCCATCCCGACAATATTATCTGGGATGCCAGAGAAGCAAATATTATCGCAATAACCGACAGACAGAGTGGAAAGATCGTATGGAGACTAGGGCCGGATTACTCTTTGCCTGAAGTGAAGCATATTGGCACCATTATTGGACAGCACCATGCACATATCATTCCCAAAGGTTTGCCTGGAGAGGGGAATCTGCTGGTATTCGACAATGGCGGCTGGGCCGGTTATGGCCTGCCCAATCCGGCTTCTCCATACGGCTTGAAACACGCCGTTCGCGATCATTCACGCGTACTGGAGATCAATCCGGTGACCCTGGAGATCGTTTGGCAATATACATCCGCAGAAGCCGGATTTTCCGTTCCGACAGATTCCTATAAATTTTATAGTCCGTATATCAGCTCCGCTCAGCGCTTGCCTAATGGAAACACGCTAATTACTG
Organism: Paenibacillus marchantiae; assembly: GCF_028771845.1. Taxonomy (NCBI): domain Bacteria; kingdom Bacillati; phylum Bacillota; class Bacilli; order Caryophanales; family Paenibacillaceae; genus Paenibacillus; species Paenibacillus marchantiae. The sequence goes on from NZ_CP118270.1 coordinate 3,327,829, forward strand.
AAGGTTCCAATGGCAGACTGTTCGAGGTTACATCCGAGTATGAGCTGGTTTGGGAATATATTTCCCCTTATAAGGATGGACGGAACACCAATATGGTCTATCGTTCGTATCGCGTGCCTTATCACTGGGTACCACAGCTGGAGAAGCCCCAAGAGGTTGCTATTGAAGCCATTGATGTTTCCGCCTACAGAGTGCCGGGAGCAGCGCCCAAAGGTTCTTCATCCGTTGTAAGTGTTGAAGTAACACTGCCGTTTGTTGAAGGTGCAGCCTGTGTGGCAACGTCAGATGAAGGCAAGTAAGGTGGCGAAGAGCGACGAACAATGATTAGAACGAATGGGGTGCATATTGTGAGAAAACCATCCACCTTAACTGGTGCGTTATTAATGCTCTTATCTATGTTATTGATATTATCGGGATGTTCCGCAAACGAATCGGTATCCGAAGCAAAGGGTGCCTCCGGCACAGAGGCCCAAAAAGTGAAAGTCCGGATCGCAGATACAAGTACGAACCCAACATTCAGGGTAGCCATTGCCAAAGGTTTCTTTGCAAACCACGGCATTGATGCAGAGAGCATTACGTTTGGTTCGCCAGCGGAAGGTGTAAATGCACTGTTTATCAAGCAGGTGGATATTGCGTACGGAGCTGACTTTCCTGTATTGAACGCTTTGGCAAAAGGGGATTACTCTGTCATTGCTTCCGCAGGTCAGGCTACGAATGAAGCGGCAGCTGCGTGGAAGTTGTATGCCAAGAATGATATACAGAGTGGAGCCGATCTGAAAGGTAAAAAAGTAAGTTTCATCCGCGGTACGTTTATTCCTTATCTGTGGGATGAATATTTGAAGGACCAGGGACTGGAACTAACTGATGTAACCCAGGTGGGACAGGGAGCATTTGACGAAGCCTACATTGCACTAAAGCAGGGCGATCTAGATGCAACCTGGGTCATTGGTTCCGCCTTGACTGATAAATTCGATGCGCTTGAAGGTGTGCATCAGCTCACCGATATGTCCCAAACCCCTGTACGTCTTGGGATGGGGCTCGTAGCAAGCAATGAATTCATCCAGGGGAACCCTGAAACGGTGAGTGGTTTTCTCGCGGCGCTGAATGAAGCCTCCGTGTATGCCCAGGCACATCCTGAAGAGGTTGCAGACCTGATGTATAAGGAAACCAAGCAGCCTAAGGAGGCCACATTGAAGGATCTGCCAATCAATCCATGGGAAGTTGGATTTACCCAGGCAGCTTATGACAGTCTGGCAGGGCAGAAGCAATATATGGTGGATAACGGGATCATCGAACACGATTTTGATCTCGATAACAAACTGAACCTGGAGCTCCTGAAGCAGGCACTGCCAGATAAAGTGACTTATAGCAAATAACTCGCAAATTGCATTGGAGGTGTTCTCATGTCCTTACCTGCAGATCAGCATACGATTCGTATCGAGCAGCTTCGTAAAACATACAATGCCCCCACCCATGGGGATGTACACTATATTATCAAGGATGTCGATCTGGTCATCAAGGGAGGGGAATTCTTTGTCCTGCTCGGTCCCAGCGGATGTGGCAAGTCCACGCTTCTAAATATGATTGCAGGCTTTATCTCTAAGTCGGGCGGTCAGCTCAAGGTGGATAATAAGGAGATTGATAGGCCAGGCAAGGATCGGGCCATGGTATTCCAGCAGGCGGATTCTTCTCTTTTCCCGTGGCTTACCGTAAGGGAGAATGTGGAGTTTGGACTTCGGATGTCCAAGGTGCCAAAATCTCAGCGGCGTACGATATCAGACCGATACATCGAGCTTGTTGGACTGGGTAGTCATGAAGCCAAATTTCCGAAGGAGCTGTCAGGTGGCATGAAGCAGCGGGTGCAATTGGCCCGGGTGCTAGCCAACGATTCGGCCATCCTGTTGATGGATGAACCCTTTGGAGCATTGGATGCAATGACTCGGCGTACGATGCAGAAAGAGCTGGTCAATATTTGGCAGGAAACCCACAAGACCGTTATTTTTGTCACTCATGATATTCAGGAGGCGCTCTTGCTGGGTCAGCGGATAGGAATTATGTCAGTAGGGCCTTCTTCCAAGATAACGGATATTTACGACAATACTCTGTCTTATCCAAGGAACATTGCCTCCTCTGAGTTCAACACGCTATATGATCAGATTCAAAGCCATTTTGAAGAATAATTGAGGTGATAGCAAGATGAGATGGTTGGAGAAGAAGTGGGTGTCTATCCCTCTATTGTGGGTGACGGTTATTCTGATTTGGCAGCTTGGAGCCATGCTCTATGGACCCGACGTGATTCCCGGTCCTTGGGATACGATTCTTGGTGCTCGCGAACTGATTGCTGACGGTACACTGATGCAGTATATCGGAATTAGCTTTACACGTGTGCTTGCGGGTTGGGTACTTGGCAGTGTGATAGCGATCCCGGTAGGGCTGATTATCGGCAAGGTTCATATGATCCGGCTGTTTGCCGAACCTTTCCTTAATTTTATCCGCTTTATTCCGCCGATTGCATTCATTACTCTATTCCTGGTCTGGTTCGGAATCGGGGAGCAATCGAAGATTGCACTCATCATGTATGCAACGTTCTTCATCGTTGTGTTAAACACGCTGACAGGTGTACTCTCCATTGAAGAAGACAAGGTCCGGTCAGCCCGCAGTATGGGAGCCAACGAATGGCAGATTTTGCTGCATGTCGTTGTTCCGGCGACGACTCCGTATATCTTCACGGGGGTACGACTGGCAATGGGCACTTCCTATATGGCTATTATCGGCGCAGAGATGATTGCTGCGAATGAAGGCGTGGGTTATCTGATCTGGAATTCCCGATTATTCTTTCGCACAGATTGGATCTTTGTCGGCCTGATTTCTCTGGGCTTTATGGGCTTCCTCACCGATCGGTTGTTCAATTGGTTTGGTCGCAGCGTGCTCTACCGTTATGGTGTAATTGGTGGGACGAAGCGGGTCTGAACTGGAACTTGAGGTGATGTAATCCTCGAATTCTTGGTCAAACGGAAGAAGGATCACTCATCTCAGTTTTATCGCAATATCATAGACCTGATTTGGTAGCTTTCAAAGCTGCTGAATCAGGTTTTTTGTATGCGGGGCTAGGGAGTTTCGGCATTGGGATCAAACCGTGGTATAATTGAATTTCAAAAATATAAAACGTCATGTGGGCCATGGATGCTGCCACATGCAGGAGAACTTATGGACTGGATTATTGGCGCCGTATGCGCTTTTATTGTGGCGGGTGCTGCCTACGCGAAGAAGTCGCTAACCCTGTCCGGCTGCCTCGCGGCTGTGATCATGGGTACGATATATTACGGAGCGGGCAACCTGTTCTGGTTTGGAACACTGCTGTTGTTTTTTATTACCTCAACGCTGTTCTCCAAATTTCGCAAGGATCGCAAGCAGGAGCTTGAGAAATCGTATGCCAAGACGGGTAATCGTGATGCTGGACAGGTTATGGCTAACGGTGGAATCGGCATGTTTCTTGTTCTGGGGAACTGGGTCCTCCCACACCCAGCCTGGATGTATGCTTTTATCGGTGTCATGGCTACCGTTACTTCAGATACATGGGCAACCGAGTGGGGAAGTCTCAGCCGTAAGCCACCACGCTCTGTCGTGACGTGGAAGGTGCTGACTCCAGGTACCTCTGGAGGTGTTTCATTACTTGGGACACTAGCTGCTGCCATAGGCGGAGCTCTAATTGGGGCAGGAGCGTTCTTCTTTTCCTCGATTGCCGGGATCGAAGGCTTGAGTCTGCTTAGCTGGACGTGTGTCGGCCTTATCGGCGGATTGGCTGGAGCTTTTGCCGATTCCTATCTGGGCGCAACGGTTCAGTATATGTATCGTTGTACTGTGTGCGGCCGTGAGGTCGAGGTAAGTGAGCATTGTGGACACAAAACCGTTCGATCGCGTGGCTGGTCTTGGATGAGTAATGATCTGGTAAACGTGCTCAGTTCATTGATCGGCGGATGTTTGGCGATCGGTTTGGGTATCATTTTGGCGTCGTAGGGAGGGAGTGCGTTTGAGCACTGTGCAAGGAGACAAATCGGAGGCTATTCTGGATGCAGCTTACGGTATTTTCGGTTCAAAAGGATTCTATGAGACGAAAATGTCCGATATTGCGGACGAAGCGGGCATCGCGAAAGGCACCATTTATTTATATTTTAAAAATAAGGAACAATTATTTGTTGCTGTATCCAAGCGTGACTGCGACAATTTTATCAGTCGCCTGGTTTATGCGTTAAACTCACATCAGAGTACGGGGGATAAGCTCGGTGCGATAGCCAAGACTCACCTGACGTATTATTATGAGCGTCGCAATCATACCAAGATGTTTTTCATGGCGCCCAATAATGATCCGGATCTGATGAAATTCATGAAGGCATTTATGAATGAATATATGAGCATGGTGCGTGAGGTGTTAGAGAATGCTGGCGTACCTGAGCCTGTGCTGCTTGCAGAAGCTTATATCGGGATTCTCGATCGGCTAAAGATGGATATTATGCTGAATCCAGAGTTTAACGAGGAACATCTGAACAAACGAATTGCCTTTGCAGCAGCTCTGTTTCTGGACGGATGTCGTTCCTTTTTGCAAGTATAGCGTGAGTGAGCGTAGTTGCATTGCATCTTAAGTGCAGCTTCATATTGAATTTATTTTACAGAGAAGTAGGTTACGACCAATGAACATAATGACGGTAGAGCAAGTTGCGAAAAGCTATGGCGAGAAAATATTGTTTAAAGACGCCTCATTCGGTATGGGCGATCAGGACAAGATTGGTGTCGTTGGTGTCAATGGAACCGGGAAGTCCACATTCTTGCGTGTCATTGCAGGTATGGAGCCAGCGGATGAGGGACAGATCTCGATTGGTAATGACGTGCGTATACAGTTCCTGGCACAGAATCCGCAGTTTAACCCGGATAATACGGTCTTGCAACAAGTATTCGAGGGCGACAGCCCGGAGATGAAAACGGTACGTGAGTATACAGAAACAATGGAGCTACTGGAACTTAATCCTTCCGATCCGGCGCTGCAAGAGCGTTTGCTGCGCTTGAACCAGGAGATGGAGCAGCTTCAGGTCTGGCAGATGGAAAGTGAAGCGAAGAGCATTCTGTCCAAACTGGGCATTCGTCAATTCGATGCGCTGATGGGTACGTTGTCTGGTGGACAGCGCAAACGGGTAGCGCTTGCCTCTGCACTGATTCATCCCTGCGAACTGCTCATTCTGGATGAGCCTACGAACCATATTGATAATGATTCCGTAGTTTGGCTGGAACAGTATTTGCAAAAACGGCGTGGCGCCCTGCTCATGATCACGCATGATCGGTATTTCCTGGATCGTGTAGCAAATGTGATGCTGGAGCTGGATCATGGACGTTTATTCCGATATGAGGCCAACTATACTCGCTACCTGGAACTGAAGGCTGAGCGTGAAGAGCGTGAATCCGCATCTGAACAAAAGCGGCAAAATCTGCTGCGTACGGAGCTCGCCTGGATTCGTCGCGGTGCAAAAGCACGGACCACGAAACAAAAAGCGAGAATTGATCGTTTCGAAGAGTTAAAGGATCAACAAGGACCAAATCGGTCAGGCTCTTTGGAGGTATCGGTGGGTTCCACTCGTTTGGGTAAAAAAATACTGGAGATCGAGCATCTGTGCAAATCGGCAGATGGCCGCAAATTGATTGAAGATCTCAGTTACATTGCGGTACCTGGTGACCGGGTAGGTATTGTCGGTCCGAATGGCAGTGGTAAATCAACCTTACTGCAAATGATCTCCGGCAAGCTTGAACCTGATGCCGGGGAGGTTGTTGTGGGCCCGACGGTTAATCTGGGCTACTTCACTCAGGAGCATCAGGAGATGAATGAATCTCTGCGGGTTATTGAGTACATCAAGGAAGTGGCTGAGAATGTGAAAACGGCCGATGGATCTCTCATTACTGCAGCTCAGATGCTGGAACGTTTCCTCTTCACCCCTGCGTCACAGTGGACACCAATCTCCCGTCTGTCTGGCGGAGAAAAGCGCCGTCTATACCTGCTGCGTGTACTGATGGCTGCACCGAATGTTCTGCTACTGGATGAGCCGACGAACGACCTGGACATTCAGACACTCGCTGTACTCGAAGATTACCTGGATGATTTCCCGGGTGTTGTATTTGTCGTATCCCATGACCGGTACTTCCTGGATCGGACGGTGGATAAAGTACTGTCTTTTGAAGGTGGCGGTGCTGTGCGTGTACATGTCGGGGACTATAGTGAATATGCAGAATGGATGCTGAAAAATGCCCCTGGATCTTCTCAGGAAAGTGCGACGGGAACAGCAGCTAAAGTGAAACCGGCTACGGTGGAAAGTAAACCTGCTGCCTCGGCGGCGAAACCTAAGCTGAAGTTCAGCTTCAAGGAACAGCGTGAATATGACCAGATTGATGAGAATATCGAGAAGGCTGAAGCCAATCTCGCCCGAATTAATAAAGAGATGGAAGAATCGTTCAGCAATTCAGCTCGTCTGCAGGAGTTAATGGCAGAGCAGGCGGAGGCGGAGCGTCATTTGGATGAACTGATGGAACGCTGGACAGTTCTGAATGAGCTTGCGGAACAGATTGAAAACAGCAAGTCTTAAAGTATATTTTATTGAATCGTCCTCTCTTCAAAAGCGACTTGCAGTTGTCTTTTGGGGGAGGGCGATTTTTTTTGAATTGATGTAAATGAATTTATATGAAACGTTAACCATATTCAAACCGTTTATTAAATAAAGAATTCCATAGAAGGGGGAGAACTCCACATCCATGTACAGAGAACTGAATGAACAATTGGCAGTGATCAAGGAAAAGGGAAGAATGTACGAGAAATGGAATGATCGGCTGGAGAAGCTGAATCAGGAGGAAGCGGAATGGAAAACGAAAGTACAGCAGCGTCTGGAGCACCTACAGAAGGAACAAAACGATGTTGATCGACTCAACAGCATGACTTTATCAGCATTCTTTTATCATTTAATCGGCAAAAAAGAGGATCGACTGGAGAAAGAAGAACTGGAGTTGATGGAAAGTAAGGCAGAGTACGATACAGCAAGCCAGATGTTAACGGATATCCAGGAGCAGCGTTCGCGTGTGCAACAGGAGCTGGACGGACAGCGGCAATATCAATTCTGGCAAAGTGATTACAAGGTGTTATGGGGCAAAAAGGAAAACGATCTGCTGGAGAAAGATGCAGAATTGCAGCAAATGGCTGAGGATCGGGAACATCTCTCAGGAGAGCTTCAGGAGCTGAATGAGGCGGATCGAGAGGGGCAGTATCTGCTCGATGCACTTGAACGCGCTGAAAAGGCTTTGTCCTCTGCGGGAAATTGGGGAGTATACGACATGATGGGTGGGGGTATGATCTCGACTCATATTAAGCGCAGTAGAATGGATGATGCTCAGGTTGCCATTATGGATGCCGGAAGACGTCTTCGCCGATTTCAGAAGGAGCTAGAGGATGTGAAGATGGCTGTAAACACGGAATTACACCTTGGAGGCCTGCTTTCATTCGCAGACTATTTCTTCGATAATCTCTTTGTAGACTGGATGGTTCAAGACAAAATTCGCAAAGCAGAAACACAGGTGAAGGATGGACTGAGTGCAGTGCGAAGCACGATGCGTGTACTGAAGAATCAGATTCGGGAGCACAAGGTGATGTTGGAACTTCTGGAACGTAGGTATTGCGAACATATTGAACGAGCGAATTAAGCCATCTCAAAGAAGAAGGACACTTCCAGCTTGCCTCTAAACGGAGAAGCTGAAGTGTCCTTTTTTATATGATATAGGTGAATTATAGATGATCCATGTCGGCATGCCCAACAAAATCGAGATCACAACTCTGATCATTTATTCAAATGCTGTATTGCCATTCTACTTGTCCATGTGTGTGTTCACAATTTATTTGGTTGTAATATATGCAGCCAGTAGTCTCGCTGTATTCAGGACAGCGTCTTTATGCGTACGTTCCATGGAGTGAGAAGCGTGAACGCCCGGCCCAATCAATGCGGCGCGAATGTTATTTCCTCCACGTAATGCTGCGCTGCCATCGGAGCCGTATTGTGGATAAATATCAACAACATAATCAAGGTTTGCTTGTTTGGCAAGTTCGATCAGTCGAGTGGTCATATCGTAGTCATATGGTCCGGACGAATCCTTGGCACAGATGGATACATCCGTCTCTTTGCAGCTAAGGTCGTCACCCATTGCGCCCATGTCTACAGCAATCAATTCGCTGATTTCGGCAGGAATATAAGATGCTCCGTGTCCAACTTCTTCGTAGTTCGAGATAAGTAGCGAAACGTTATGTATTGGTTTCCAGTTTTCTCGATGTGCAGATTCCAGGATACCGAACAAGGCAGCTACGCTGGCTTTATCATCAAGGTGACGCGATTTGATATATCCGCTGGGCGTAATGACCGCACGGGCATCGAAGGAAATAAAGTCCCCTACAGAGATACCTAATGCTAGAACATCTTCCTTGGAAGAGACCACTTCATCAATACGCACTTCCATATGGCTCTCGCTTCGCTCAAACGTGCGTGCATCTGGATAGACGTGTACAGATGGGTGCAGGGAGAGGATGGTGCCTGTATAGGTCTTTCCATCACGTGTGTGGATGGTGCAATACTCATTCTCGATACTGTTCATGGTAAACCCACCGACAGAGGTAAGCTTCAGTGTGCCGTAGGAAGTGATGGAACGCACCATGGCTCCCAATGTATCCACATGTGCGCTCAGTCCGATCGTTCTGGAAGAATCCTGCCCAGGCAATGTGAGCACAGCTCCGCCTTTGTTGTTCAATTCAAAAGCGATATTAAGTGATTCAGCTTCCTTGCGGATCATCTCAATAATATCGTGGGTATAGCCACTAGGGCTGGGAGTATCAAGTAACTTTTTCAGAAAAGATAGGACATAGGATTCGTCAATGGTAAAACTCATATAGAAATTTCCTCCTCGTTAATAAATATGCAGAAAGTTGTTCTAAAAAGAGAATACAGCCTGTCTGGCAGAATGTACAATTCCATTCTCGATAGCCAGCAGGCTGCCTCTGATGTGTTACAGCGTACCCGAAGGATTTCCTTTTCGTTGACTCTGAATGGAATCGGACTCCACAGAAGCGTTGTCCGAATCGGTCGTTCCGAATGTATCCATCGATTTAAACGAATCCAGAGAGGAGGAAGAGCTGCTTGCTGCGGAGCTTTCCAATTCGGATACACGCAGCTTCAATTGCTTGTTCTCGCGTTGCAGTCGATATTGGCGGAAGATGCCATAAGACCCTACAATGATTCCACCGATTAGGGTGCAGCCAAGAATGAGCAGAATCAGCGGGATTTGAACCGTGTTAAATAGCAGGTTTACTTGAACGGAATCCACATTAATGACCGCAAAAATTCCGGTAAGTAATGCAAAAACGAGACCTGCGATGAGTGCCCATTGCATTTTCATGGTGGTGCCTCCTTGTTGAACAATTCAGAACTATGTAAGCAATTACCCTAATTCATGGAGCTTGCATCTTGCTTGATTATAAAATCCCTTGCCCATTTGGGCAAGGGATCAGGTCACATGGACGAGAAAGCAACCTTATTTCGTTAGTTGTTCCATTTGCTCAATCAGTTCCTTGAACACACTCATAGCTTCGCGAATCGGCTCTGGCGTAGACATATCCACTCCTGCTTTTTTCAGGATGTTGATGGAATAGTCACTGCCACCGCTCTTGAGGAATCCAAGATAACGGTCCACGGCAGGTTGGCCCTCTTCCAGAATTTGCTTGGAGAAACTGGTCGCTGCTGAGAAGCCGGTCGCATATTTGTACACGTAGAAGCTGTTATAGAAGTGGGGAATACGCGCCCATTCCATTTCAATTTCTTTGTCCACCACCATGCTGTTTCCATGGTATTTGACGTTAAGGTCATAATAAATTTCCGAAAGCAGTTGAGGTGTGAGAGCTTCACCCTGTTCAGCACGCTCGTGAATAATTTTTTCGAATTCTGCAAACATGGTTTGACGGAATACGGTGGTACGGAACTGATCTGCATAATACGTCAGCAAGTACAGTTTTTCCTTGGGGTCCGTCGATTTATTGAGCAGATAATCCATCAACAAGGCTTCATTCGTTGTGGATGCAACCTCAGCCAGGAAAATGGTGTACTGTGCATCACGATACGGAAGTGTAGTGTCCGAATAGTGGGAATGCAGTGCGTGGCCCATTTCATGTGCCAGTGTAAACATACTATTCAGGTTATCTTTGTGATTCAACAAGACGTAAGGGTGGGTGCCGTAGGCTCCCCAACTGTATGCGCCTGAACGTTTATTCTCATTTTCGTATACATCAATCCAGCGATCATCATAGCCGGCCTGCAATGCGTCTGCATAATCCTTGCCAAGCGGCTTCAGTCCATCTTTAACCGTTTGTTTTGCTTCTTCGTAGGTAATATCCATTTTGTATTCATCCACTAGTGGGGCGAAAAGGTCATACATATGCAACTTATCTACGCCGAGCAATTTTTTGCGAAGGTCCATATAACGGTGTAACAGCGGAAGGCTCTCATGAATCGTATCCACAAGATTGGTATAGACATCCTTCGGAATGTTGTCGCCGTAAAGGGACATTTCCATGACGGAAGGGTATTTCCGAACATCGGCATAAAACATGTTTTTAGTTACGTTAGCGTTCAGAGCTGCAGCAATGGTGTTCTTTTGCTTGCCATAGGTTTCATACACCGCTTTGAAGGCACGTTCGCGAACTTCCCGATTCGGATTTTCCAAGAACTGAATATAGCTGCCATGAGTCAGTTCCACTTCGTTTCCATGCTCATCCTTGATTTTCGGGAACTTGAGATCTGCGTTGTTCAACATGCTAAAGATGGTCTGTGGTGCCTGGGACAGGTTACCCACCTGTGCGAGCAATGCTTCCTCGGCTTGGCTCAGTACATGAGCCTTTTCACGTTTCATCTCTTCCAATGTGAACTTATAGGCAGAGAGTTTCTCGTTGGAGATGAGGGCATCCAACTGATCATCCGGAAGGGACAAGATTTCGGGTGTAACATAAGATAGTGCTTCACCAACCTGCACGCTTAACTTTTGTGCTTTTTGGGACAGGTTTTGATATGTAGGGTTAGCTGTGTCTTCATCTTGATGCATCCGTGCATACACAAAGAGGCGTTCGGTTTTGAGACTGATCTCATCTTCGAGTTCAAAACAGCTTTTGAGTGTCTCAGGTTTGTTCAGTTTGCCCTTGAATTCGGAGGCTTTCTTGGTCAAAGACGATACTTCTTCATATTCCTGATCCCAAGCTTTCTGATCGGCAAATAGATCTTCCAGTTTCCATGTTTGTTCAGTAGGTACCTCGGAACGTTTCAATAGTTGACTCATGGGAATCCTCCTTTGATGAAGTGAAGAATATATAGACGAAGCTGCCTTCGTCCCACTCGCTTGTGCGGAGAGAGACGAAGGAATCAGACTAAGTACCAGCAGAATGAACAGCGATTTGCGGTATTTCAACGGCCTTCCTCCTCACTATACGAATAATCCCGTATAGTATGACCTGAGGGGCATTGAAATATTTGAAGAAGCTAGGCTCCCATATTGACCAAAAAGTAAACGATCAGGAAAAATGCGAAACAAATCAGCAGGGTGGCAATCAGAGCCATGCCCCGTCTTAAACGATCCGGGATGGAGTTGCGTCCCAGAATCAGCACGATTCCTAGGGAAAAAGCAAGAATAATAAAGATGACAACATTGCTTGAGTCAAGCTGCATGGGCTAGACCCCTTTGAAGGCAGCCATCAGTTGACGCCATTCGTCCTCGCGGTTCTCAAAATCTTCTTTCGGGAAGCGACGTTCAGCCCAGTGCATCAACGCAGGACGGCTGAGGAATGTATGGCATTCTTCTCCCCATTCTTCCGAGATTTCACGAAGCACCAGATATTTGCCTTGAACTTCTACGGTCATCATATTCCACTTGTCTGTTTTGTATATTTCATGTTTTTTTATCATAGGTAGTCTCCAAACTAACGGTTTTGGTAAAATGATACCGTACCCTTGGATTCAAAGCAAATTTTTTCGACTTTTATGGAAAAGATAAATTGCAATGTAGAAGGTCATACAGTATAATAAGGGTATTCGCCATAGATGGCGATATTTTTAGGAGGTTGTTCATTTGAAAGGTACAGTTAAATGGTTTAACGCAGAAAAAGGCTATGGCTTTATTTCAGTTGAAGGCGGCGAGGACGTATTCGTACATTTCTCCGCAATCCAAGGCGACGGCTTTAAAACATTGGAAGAAGGTCAAGCGGTAGAATTCGAAATTACTGATGGAAACCGTGGTCCTCAAGCAGCTAACGTAAACAAATTGTAAGAATATTTCCGGTTAAACGGATTTCTTATAAATGATTGGCTTCTAGCTGAATATATGAACCCAAGCGCAGTCCCCCCATGGGAGGCTGTGCTTTTTTTGATATGTTTTGATATGTTGAGATCCATAAGGGAAATCCTTGTTGGATGCTTATGTGCGGCTAGTCATGCTTGACCAAAGCTTCATGGAAAATCCAACAAGTGCGGCCAGGGAAAACGCCATCGCAGTGAGATAGAAGGTGTTTCTGTTGGTATGCTCCAGCAGCAATCCTCCCAGTGTTCCGCTGAGCAGACCGGAAGCGCTGGACCACACAATGGTGAACAAGGCCATACCAGTGGCGCGATAGCCATCCGGAACAAGGCGGGTAATATAACGGACTGCAGTCACGTAGAAGATGCCAAAGGTCACGCTATGCATCGTCTGAATAGCAACGACTGCCGCGGGTGTATCTGAGATGGACATCAGAAATAAGCGAATCGTATACATCAGTGCAGCGATCGTGAGCAAAGGAAGTTCTTTGTAGCGATTGCCGTATCTGCTTAGCAGCAAAAACACTGGAATCTCACTGACCGAAGAGATCAACAGGGACCAGCCGATCAGCCCTTCACTGGCACCTAGATCTTTCAGCGTAATGGTAAGAAAGGCTTCATTCATCCGGTGACCCAGAGCGAGCAGGAAAACGCAACCGAAAAAGGTGAGGACATCCCTTCGTTTCAAGATGGACCACAGACCCGAAAGATCCATTTTAGTGCTGCTGCCCGAAGGCTGCTCTTTTAATCGAAAACCGATCAGAAGAGTAGTCGCGGCCAGGGCGATACATACCCACATCGTCCATCCCGGTCCGAAAGATCCGAGAAAATATCCAATGCTTAACGCAAAGAACGCATATCCGATCGAGCCAAATACACGAATGGAAGTGAAATTACGTCCATATTTGCTCGCGGTTGTAATCGCCATCGTATCGGAAAGTGGATAAACCGGGTAGTAGAAAAAGTAAAACAGGGCCACCAGTACAAACACCTGACCAAAGGTTGTGGCATTGGCAAGCATGACACCTGTGATCAGTTGCCCGGCAAGCAAGATGATCATCACTTTGCGTACAGTTTTGTAGCGGTCACTGGCCATACTCCAGAACATGTTGGAGAATACGGAGACGAGAGGACCGATTCCGTAGAGGTAACCGATTTCGGCCCGACTGAATCCTAGATGACTGAAGTAAAGCTGGAAATACGATACCACCAAAACGGTGGAACCGAAGATGGTGAACATAAGTGCCCGCAGCCAGTTTTGATCTGGCCGGGCGGTATGACTTGATTTCATGATGAAAGCTCCATTCTTGATTACAGTTCAAATTTATTATCCCTTGAGGGAAGATGATTTTCCGGATGAGGGTACAGACATGGTAGGTTCCTTCTGTGTACGCCGGATGACAAGCCAGACAATGACAAGCTCGGCAAGCAGTCCGAGGGATTGAGCCACTGCACCGATCATGCCGTTCCACGCAGGGAATATACTGACCAGAATGAGCAGGACGATCACCGTACATATGGCATTGGCCGTCTGGGAGCGGAACATCGTTTTGGTCTGTCCGCGCAGCAGAATCAAACCATTGCTGAAGTCGAGAAAAGGTGAAATCAGCGGAAACAGTACAAACGCACGCAGCGTCCACAAACTTTGCTGTAGCAGATTGCCCTGAACGCTCATTACATTTTCCAATACCCACGGTCCAATCGGGGTGTAAGCAATCGATATGGTCATGGCAAAAGGAACAAATCCGGTGACCAGTGCGAACTTCTTCACCAGTTTGGCATCAACAAGATAGAAATTCAGCACGATTTGGTGGATGTATGTAAAAAAGCTTAGCATCAGCTGCATCAGGCTACTCGCAACGGCAAAGGAAGAGATGGCCAAGGCTATCCCGGTCGTTTTGCCAAGTACGATATTAATAACGGGTCCGATAAACAGGGCCACGAAACTGGATAATAACAGCGGCTTGTAAAAGCGAAAGACGTCTGCCTTGTTTTCAACGGGATGATCCTCCAACTTGGCTGGCATCTTGCGTTTGATGCTGTTACCTTCAAGAAAACTGACCAAAGCCTCAATCATCATACCCGCGGCGAAAATGATAGCGCCTACACGTCCACTGTCAATGCTGTCTGTATATATGAAATACAAGGACAGGCCATACATGCCGGCAAGACGGAATAACATGCCGATTGTCAGCCATTTCGTACGGTTATTCGTAATAATGATGCCCTGATAGATGTTACGGATGACCGAAAAGATGCTGACATACATGAGAATCTCGTAGACGTCGATCACTTTGGATAACAGTTCCGGGCTTACGCCGAACAGATATTTGAATACACCTGTTCCAATGGGAGAATATACGATGAGAAATCCGATCAGAAGTACACAAGCGAGAAATATTTTGGTCACAAACGTGAGGGCCTGAAAGGAAAGGCGGTCCCGAACCAGCGCCGAACAGGTTTGACGCAGCAGGGTTGAAGGGCGCTCGGTGAGAGTTAGCAGGCTACCGGCGATAGCGTAGCTGGCAATGACCGTCTCGGGATGAGCGGAACGTGCGAGTGTGCTGTTAATGATCACGTGCGAGATGGTAACGAGAGAGGCGGATATGCCAAGCGGCACAAAAAATGCAAATAACCGTCTCCACGAAAGTGGTTCACTTGACGTCATGTCAACGACTCCTTTGATGGATGAAATATGCCTAGTATATCACAAAGCCTTGGAAGCGGATGCGATTTTTTGTGCGGAATATGCGGGAGATCATTTGTACAATTAAGGGGATCATATTATAATAGGATTGGTTAAAAATCGCTCTAATACGTATTCAACCAAGTGGAGGCACATTTATTTTGAGCCAATCAAATCGAAATCGTCATCAATATCCGCGTGGACCGTTGGCATTGATGAGAGGGGTGTACAAATACACCATTCCGGAAACGCGGAAGGAATTGGATGGATGGCGTGCCCAGGCTGAGAAAATTCCGAATGAGGAATTGCGCAATCAGGCACTGGCCAGTCTCAGGGACAAGCAGTTCCACTGTGAAGGCGGGACCGTTTATGCTTTACCTGATTTGCCGAACAGGCACATTCTGATTCCACTGATCGTTTCATATCAGACTATTAGTGATTATTTGGACAATCTGTGTGATCGCAGTACATCGATGGACCCGAATGACTTTCGGCTTCTCCATCAATCAATGCTTGATGCGGTAGATCCCGAAGCAACCCCTGTCAATTATTACGCGCTCCGTGAGGAGCAGGATGATGGTGGATACCTAAGGAATCTGGTGACCTCATGTCAGGAGCTGACCCGTCAGCTGCCAGGCTATGCATCCGCCAAGCCTCAAATTCAGGATCTGGCAGGCCTATACACGGACCTGCAGGTATATAAGCACATTAAGCCGGAACTGAGAGAAACGGCATTGCTGGAATGGTGGTCGGAACATCGTCACCGCACACCTCAGTTCCGTTGGAACGAATTTGCCGCCGCTACCGGCTCTACGCTGGGCGTATTCATGCTGTTTCTGGCTGCGAGTGATGATCAGCTGACAGAGGAGCAGGCGGCTTCGATCCACACTGCCTATTTTCCTCATGTATGCGCATTGCACATTATGCTCGATTATTTAATCGATCAGGATGAAGATCGCATCGGAGGAGATCTCAACTTCTGCAATTATTATGAGAATGTGGAGACAATGCTGGACCGAATTGCTTTTATTGTGGAGATGGCCCGCAGTGATGTGCAGAAGATTCCGGGAAGTTCGTTCCACCGGATGATTATCGAAGGACTGCTTGCCATTTACCTGTCTGATCCCAAAGTCAGCGAACAACAGGAAGTTCGCGTCGTTTCCAAGCGTCTGATGAAGAATAGTCCGATGACAAGAGTATTTTTCTTTATCTTTAGCCGCTGGATTCGTAAGCATATGTAAGTCAGGCGTATTGTGGTGGGAGCCTGAAGTGAAACTAGAGGAGGAAGAAACATCATGACAGCAGTAAAGAAAATCGCAGTTTTAACGAGCGGTGGTGATTCACAAGGGATGAACGCGGCTGTTCGTGCGGTTGTTCGCAGCGGACTGTTTCACGGTCTCGAAGTGTACGGGGTTCAACGTGGATACCAGGGTCTTTTGAATAACGATATTTTCCCAATGGACTTGCGGAGTGTAGGGGATATCATCCAGCGTGGGGGAACGGTTCTGCAATCGGCACGCTGCAAGGAATTCTATACCGCTGAAGGTCAGCAAAAAGGTGCAGACATTCTGCGTGCACGCGGCATTGACGGCCTGGTTGTTATTGGTGGGGACGGTTCATACAACGGCGCCAACAAACTGAGCAAGCTGGGCATCAACACGATGGGTCTTCCGGGAACGATTGATAATGACGTTTCTTTCACCGATTACACGATCGGATTCGATACAGCAGTAAGCGTAGTAGTAGATGCAGTTAACAAATTGCGCGATACCATGTCTTCACACGAACGTTCTTCCATCGTTGAAGTAATGGGTCGTCACTGTGGCGATATCGCTTTACATGCAGGACTCGCATCGGGTGCAGAAACCATTCTTGTACCGGAAGTTCCGTTTGACATGGACGAAGTGGCAGATCGCATGAAAGCCAACTTTGCACATGGCAAACGCCACAGTATCATCATCGTTGCTGAAGGCGTGGGCAAAGGTGAGGATGTAGCAAAAGAACTGATGGAACGCTGCCCAACATATGAGCCACGTGTAACTGTTTTGGGTCACATTCAGCGTGGAGGTACGCCAACTCCGTTTGACCGTAACCTTGCCAGTCGTCTGGGAGATTTCGCTGTTCGCAGTCTGATTGCAGGTGAGACAGACAAAGGTTGCGGTATTATCAAGGGAGAACTGACCCTGACCGATATTGATAAAGTTGTTAATACGAAAAAAGACTTCGATATGGTGACTTACGAGCTTGCACAGCGTTTGTCCCAATAATCCAGTTATCATCAAAAGTTCAAAACAAAAAGAGCACAGTCCCGATTTACAGCGGGCTGTGCTCTTTTTGTTATATTTCCATTATTTATTTTCAGCCATACGAACCGAGGCTTGCTTCTGCACAAGGAACAATCTCCAGAGAAGCGCCGTTGCTCCAACGGCGAGGCCGGCAATGAGTCCAACCCAGTATCCAAAGGCACCGAGTGAAGTATACGTAGCCGTGATGTAGCCGACAGGTAGACCGATGATCCAGTACGCGACAAACGTTATGATCAATGCAGGATTCACGTCCTTGTAGCCCCGAAGTGCTCCCTGCGTTGGGGTGGCAATGGCATCAGAGATTTGAAAGAAGATGGCGTAAATCAGGAAATGCTGTGTCAAAGCAATAACCTCGTGATCATTCGAGTACACGCCTGCAATTTGTTCCCCGAATACCAGTAATACCACAGCTGTTAACAGAGAGAGCCCAATGGCACCTCCGATACCCAGGAGACTATATTGCTTTGCGTCTCTCACACGCCCTGCACCCGCCTCATAGCCCACAAGAATTGTAAGGGCCATACATATACTCACAGGCAGCATATACAGCGTAGAAGCGAAATTCAGGGCTGCCTGGTGGGCAGCAATCGTAATGGTGTCGAACCGGCTCATTAATAATGTGACTGCTGCAAAGATGGAAGTTTCAAAAAAAGTAGCGAAACCGATGGGAACGCCGATCTTGAGCAGCTCTTTCCATTTGGTCAATGAAATTTTGGGCATTTTCCGAAAGATACCATATTGGGCAAAGGGCTCAATCCGGTGTACGAAAAAGAGGCTGAGGAGAAAAATGAGCCAATATGTACTTGCTGTAGCCACACCTGCTCCAACACCTCCCAGTTGTGGGAAGCCCCAACGTCCGAAGATAAGTAAATAGTTCAGGAAGATGTTTACTGGCAGCGAAACCAGCGTAATCATCATGGTGATCCGTGTCTGTCCCAGTGCATCCATAAAACTCCGCAGCACAGTGTAGCCGAAAAGGGGGATAACCCCAAAAGCCAAAGCACACAGGAAATAGAAGGCGACTTGGGCAACTCGGGGCTCCAAAGGCATTCCGTTTAGAATCGGACTGAGCAGCAATGTGCCTGCTGCAAGAACAACGATTCCGACCGCCACACCGAGATATAAGGCTTGAATGACGCTATGGCCAATCTTGTCATTACGCTTCGAACCGAGCAGGTGGGAAACGACAGGTGTAATGCCAATCAGAATTCCACTTAGTCCTGTCTGCACCGGCAACCACAGACTTGTGCCAATGGCGACACCCGCGAGATCAGCAGGGGAGAACTTGCCTGACATATTGGTATCGAAAAACGACATGGCAGAGAGGGCGATTTGTGTGGTGAAGATGGGTAGAAATATAATCAGGAATTGCTTTACTTTTTGAGAAAAGCTGGTGGTGGTCATGTTCACTGGCAGTGCCTCACTTCTTAAGAGTTATCACTAAACTGTCATGTACGGACAGCTATTTATTGTAGTAGATTTTGCCCGATTTGAATAGGGAGGGGAACGTGGTTGTGTGGAAGGTAAGGTTGAGAGCATAGTAAAAAACCTCGTTCCAGAGAATATGGAACGAGGTTATTGGAGTAAAGTGAACAAAAAAAGAGTGCATTATTTATAGTTTACATCTGGTGTATATCGATTGGAGGCATTCCAGAGCAGGTACTCATCCACATCCATGTCTTTCATCGCGCGAATTTGGTCCTCTACCTGTTTTTTGCCGTATTTGATGTAATGTCCACTGCCTAACCAGCTCGCTGTAAAGTCCTGAATCCATGGGCGGATAACGGGTTTCAGCTCCTTGGTTGGATCCAGTTTCTTATGTGTATCTTTCATGGAGCCTTTGATGGTTGTATAGGGATCTTTGTCAGGGTCCTTCACACCGTACCAGCCGGTGGAGTAATGACTCGGGTAAACCATCGGTGAGATGACATCCACGTTTTCAGATATCTTCACAAAATCCTGTCCAATACCCTCGGCTGCTGGAACAGAGGCGGCGTAACCGAATATATCAACCGAGACTCGAACACCCAGCGGTGCGAGCTCCTTGCGTGCATACTGCACGAATTCGGCTACAATGTCGACCCGGGACTTGTCAGACTTGGTGTATTTCAATGCGTCTGCACGCGTTTCAAAACCTTCCGGAAAACGAACATAGTCGAACTGGATTTCCTTAAATCCCAATTTAGCAGCTTCCTTGGCAATCTCTATATTGTAATCCCATACTTCCTTGCTGTAGGGATTCACGAAGCTGTCGCCTTTACCATTGGCCCATACAGAACCGTCCTTATTGCGGAAAGAGAGCTCCGGATTTTTCTTGGCGAGAATCGTATCCTTGAAAACTACCACTCGTGCGATCGGGTAAACATCGTGTTTTTGCAGACGTTTCATCAAGGCATCAATATCACGGATAAAAGGCTGAGATTTGCCCATTTCCTGTAACGTCTTGTTCTCCGTAGGGTAAGTTATGTATCCGAGATCGTCCTTGATATCAATGACCATGGAATTGAGCTCTGTGTTATCCATCAGATCGAGTAATGATGTCATCCGTGCACCACCGGCGCTGTAAGCCGTCACATAGATGCCTTTGACAACGGGTGCATCGGGTTGTGGGTCAATTTTGGCAGGTGGGTTATCCGCATCAATAACGACTTGATCTTTTTGAGATTGAATGATGGCGGTGTTGAAACTGTTTGTTAATGATTGAAAGGGTTGATTCCCTTGATCAGCTGTAGCTGGTGTACCACTGAAGGTTCCCCAGGCCATAGCCAGTAAAGCCCAAAACATGTTCATTCATTTCCACTCCCCTATGTGCATTCCATGTTTGAATTATACAATAAAGCCTCTGGGCTTTTAACCATATTATTCAAGTGATGAAACACATGGGGAAAATGAAAACCGCTTCCTGTTGAGGGGTAACCCCCACAAGAAGCGGCGTGATCAATCTAAAAAAATTATTGAATGTAGATCTCATTTTGATGCTCACAAATACTGTACTGAATGATTTCCATTGCGTCTCCCTGTTCCAGGATGCCCAGCCCATCCCGGAGAACAATCAGTGAGTCGAGCTCATTCGGTTTTAAGAAAGGGAGCATTTCCGGGCACCATTTATTGACGATTTCAAACAGTTTTACCGTTTCCATATCCACAATAATCACCCTTCCCTACTCGAATTCCAAAATGGTAAGTCATTCGGCGCGATTCGGAAAAGCACATGGTTCTGTGAAATTGAAGGGCACATTCTGCTATACAACATATTTAGGAGCCGTACACCGTTATTATACCACAATGTTTAGAATTGTTAACCGTACATCTGTCTCAACTTCGGCGGAAAGAGCCCATAACTCCAACCGTTTCCACAATATTAACAAAGGCGTTCGGATCCGTTTCCTTGATAATTCGTTTGATTTCAACGAGTTCGTAGCGAGTAGTCACTGTCATTAACATGTCCTTTTCGATGTCTGTATATGCTCCCTGGGTTTTGATTTTGGTGACCCCACGAGGGCGAACAAGCAATTTTTTCAACATCGCTTCGGTTTCATTGGTAATAATGTACAATGTGACTTTGACATGGCTGATATGAATCAGATCCAGCACTTTACCTGTGATATAAATCGATACCATGGAGGCAAGCGCGATGTTCCAGTCATCATTCAGATAGCCTGCCAGCATAATAATGGCTCCGTTCATGCCAGCCATTACCGTACCGATCGGGAAATCACGATTACGAGTGAAAATGGAACCAACAATGTCCAGCCCGCCCGTCGAGCCGCCGACTCGGAAAGAAACTCCGGTACCTAGTCCCACTAACACGCCGCCAAATACACAGCTCAGAAGGGGATCTGTTGCCACAGCAAAAACAGGCAGAAGCGCGATGAACCATGAAGTGGCTGCTACCGAAACAATACTTAATGTAATGAAGCGTCGTCCAAGAATAAACCAACCTGCAATGAGCAGAGGGATGTTCAGAACAAAATACATTATACTAAGATTCAAATTCGTAAAATAGCCAAGAAGCATGGAAATACCGGATACCCCGCCGCTAAGAAGCTGATGGGGAACCAAAAACCAGTTGAAGCCGCAGGCAATAGCTGCAGCACCCAATACGATCACTAAAAAGTGCCAAATCATTTTGGGCAATTTAATCACCTCATTTATATTTAAAGCCAGATTGCTGGTAATCTTGAATTGTTTTGTGATATAATAATTTGTGGATATTCTTGAGTAGGAAACTTTTCCTAAATGGAGCAATAAAATTTTGAAATGTTTCAAACACATGTATGTAGTTTTAGTCTTATGTTTGGGACCCATTCATGGAATTATATTCGTTCGTGAAAATAATTTGGCTTGATGGGATACCCTATAAATATTAACGCTACTTAAGAATACAGACAACAAAGTGGATTGTCCACCATGTCCACCATATAAAAGGAGCATGAATAATTTTGACAAATTTAAATTTCACAGATTTCAATCTTGAACCACTGGTGCTGCAAGCCATCACTGAGCTCGGGTTTGAAGAAGCAACACCGATCCAATCCAAAGCGATTCCTTTGGCACTCGAAGGCAGAGATTTGATTGGTCAAGCACAAACAGGTACGGGTAAAACAGCTGCATTCGGTATTCCGTTGATCAGCAAAATCACTAAAAGTGACGAGAAAATCCGCGCCCTCATTATGGCACCTACACGTGAACTTGCAATCCAAGTTGCTGAAGAAATCGAAAAACTCACTCGCTTCAAAGGTCTGCGCTCCCTGCCAATCTACGGCGGACAAGATATCGTTCGTCAGATTCGTGCATTGAAAAGAAAACCACAGATTATTATTGGTACACCTGGACGTCTCCTTGACCACATCAACCGCAAAACAATCAAACTTGATGATGTACAAACTGTTGTATTGGATGAAGCAGATGAAATGCTCGACATGGGTTTCATGGAGGATATTCAATCCATCCTGAAACAAGTTCCAGACGAGCGCCAAACAATGCTGTTCTCAGCAACAATGCCTCCTAACATTCAAAAATTGGCACAACAATTCTTGAACAATCCTGAGCACATTTCTGTGATCCCGAAACATGTTAGTGCACCATTGATTGACCAATCTTATATCGAAGTACCTGAGCGTCAAAAATTCGAAGCACTTAGCCGTTTGTTGGATATGGAATCTCCTGAGCTGGCGATCGTATTCGGACGTACAAAACGTCGTGTTGACGAATTGGCTGAAGCTTTGCAAAAACGTGGATATTCTGCAGACGGTCTTCATGGTGACTTGTCCCAGAATCAACGTGATGCGGTAATGCGTAAGTTCCGTGACGGCAGCATTGACGTTCTCGTTGCAACAGACGTGGCTGCACGTGGTCTCGATGTATCCGGCGTAACTCACGTTGTGAACTTTGACCTTCCGCAAGATCCGGAGAGCTATGTTCACCGTATCGGCCGTACAGGTCGTGCGGGTAAAGAGGGTGCTGCATGGTCTTTCGTTACTCCGCGTGAGATCGACCACCTGCACTTTATCGAGCGTGTAACACGTCACCGTATTCCGCGCAAACCACTGCCAACAATGGCTGAGGCTGTAGAAGGAAAACAACGTTTGACAGCTGAGCGTTTGCTCGAAATCGTACAATCTGGCGAACTGAACGAATACAAAGGTATCGCGATTCAAATGCTTGAGCAATATGATTCTGTTCAACTGTTGTCAGCTGCTCTGAAGCTCCTGACAGGTGACAAAAAAGATGCTCAAGTTGATCTGACTCCTGAAGATCCGATCCGTGCAAAACGTCGTAAACCGGATGTTCGCTCTGGCGGACGCAAACCATCTGGTTACAGCGGCAACCGCAGCAGCAGTGGTGGTGGCGGTAGTTACAACCGTGATCGCAACAGCAGTGGCGGCGGACGTGGTGGATACAACCGCGATCGTAACAGCAGTGGAACAGGAAGTGGAAGTGGAAGCAGAGAAGGTGGTTACAACCGTGACCGCAAACCGCGTCCAAGCAACAACGAAGGACGTCGTCCTGCCAAAGATTCTTCTTTCGAATAATATACAAGTGTGAACTGGAAAATGGGGCAGGGCGACTGCTCCATTTTTTTATGTGCAGATTATGCCAAACCAGTGAGCCGTCGATCTCTTTTCGGGAAGGGCTGGCTTTTCCTATCTATAATAAGGTATATTAATATTATTAGAATTAAGGCTAGACGCAAGGCTGCGGAGGAGGAGAATTGTTTGGAATTTAAAGGAGCTATGGGTGGGATCTACCGACTTACAGAGTGGATTACGAGACTGGCCGCAACCAATCTGTTGTGGGCTATTTGTTCGTCTCCGTTCTTGTTTTTCTTGTTTATGAAACTGCTCGTGATGCAGCAGAACCTGGCTAACGAATCACTACAAATGAACTGGGCTATAGCCATTGTGGCACCGCTTACACTATTCCCGGCAACGTCGGCGCTGTTTACGGTTGTTCGTAAATGGAATATGGGTGATACGGACGTGCCGATCTTCCGTACTTTCTTTGTAGGTTACAAAGAGAACTACAAGCAGAGTTTAATCGGAGGCATCTTCTATACGTTGCTGTTTGCCATCATGTATCTGGATTACACAGTATACATGACACAATTCAAGAATATGCAGCTGGTTGGAATTATTATGCTCGTACTGTTGCTGCTGCTGTTTGTTTCTCTCTTTAACTTCTTCTCGATGGTTGTACATTACCACATGTCCATCGGATTGATTATCAAAAATGCGGTTCTATTGACGCTGATTAGACCATTCCGTGTATTTTCCACGTTGTTGGGAAGTGGATTGTTGTTCTATATCGGTTTTCGTTATCCGGTCTTGTTCATCTTCTTCATTATTAGTATTGTTGCGTGGTTTGCTTTCTTCAACTTCTACGCAACGTTTAATAAGATGCAGGAGCAGATGGAGAAGATGCAGCTGAAGAAAGAAGAAGAGGAAGCTGCACAAGCCGCTGAACAGGCAGGGGAGTCAGTTGAGACGATAGAGACGGCTGAACCATCTGAGCTTAAATCATCTGACGAAAAACACGATAATCTCCAAAAATAAAACATGAGCTGTCACCATTTACTTTTTACACAGTTAGGGATATAATAATTGTACATCCTGCGATGTACGTTTCGGTTATTCGTTGTTTTGAACCAATGATGATGTCTTCGGGAGATCAATACAGAATGTTGCTGAAACGCCCTGTCTATATGACATGGGGACTTCAAAAAACATTTTTGCGGCCACCCACCTGCCAAGCAGGTTCATAAGACAATGTAGCCGGACGGCATAGGCGGGTTCCTATTTTATCATGTACAGCACCCTGACTCTTTCCTCTAATCGAGGAATTTCAGGGTGCTTTTTATTTGAGCTTATTTTGTTGAATAGGCTGTATTTTGTTAAAAGTGTCGCTTGCCCTTTTGTTACTACATGAACAATGTTACACTAGTATACATAAATGGAACGGTTACATTCAAAGGAGGAAGGGTCTTGACCTTAAAGAGAACGCTCGTCGGTATCATCCGCAGCATGGAGGGAACCAGCGATCGAGCCAAGGATCCCAAATTAAAAACACGGTATTATAACTTATCCAAAGACAGAGCCTGGGAAGAGGTTTCTTCGACACTCAAAAAAATTCCGGGTTATAAAGTGCTGCATGAAGTGCCTTCTGTAGGAGAGGTCATACTGGAGAAGCGGACTACCTTTGGACGGACGATGGATATTACGGTTTCCATTATATCGGTAAGTCCTGTACGCAGTGCGGTCGATATGTATTCGGCTTCACGTGGTTCACTTGGAGATCTGGGTTCTAATTATCGCACGATCATGAACTTGTTCTCCGTATTGGATAAGAAGCTAAGTAAGTATAAGTCAAATGATTGAAATAGATGGGTGAATAACAAAAAGCGAGAGAAGGTTAACCTTCCTCGCTTTTGTTCTGAACGTGAACTACCTTTTACAGCAAGGCTTTTACAGCGGAAATCGCTTGCTCGAAGTTAGGGGAGTCTGTCATTTCAGGCAGATATTCCACATATGTAATTCGGTCTTCAGCATCCAGCACGAAGATGGAGCGCATGTCCAATTGGAATTCTTTGATCAGAACACCATAGTCTTCACCGAATGAACGTGTTTTGTAATCAGACAGTGTTACGACGCGATCAACTCCGGCTGCTCCACACCAGCGTGCTTGTGCAAATGGGAGGTCAACGCTTACTGTCAATACGACAACATTGTCTCCAAGATCTCCTGCTTCAACGTTGAAGCGACGGGTTTGGGCATCGCATACGCCAGTATCCAGTGAAGGAACAACGCTGATTAATTTGATTTTACCTGCGAAGTCTTTCAAGGATGCATCTTCAACCAGGTTTTTACTCAGTGTAAAATCGGGTGCTTGATCGCCCACTTTCAATTCGGGTCCGATCAATGTAATAGGGTTGCCTTTAAAGGTGGCTGCGCCTGTACGTTCTTGTGCCATAATAATGTTCCTCCTTATAAGTTGGTGATCCGTGCCAAAATCCATTATAATCTTTTATGAAAGGCATTGTCCAATTCGGACGAAGGATCATTAGAATGGGTCAGACTTACAGGCCGATCTGAACAGGGTGGAGTGAAAGCAGAAACTTATGATATTTATAAGGTATGAGAACTGGAAAAGTTATTTGAAATTTTTTCCTTTGACGTCGATTCTTTTAATTGCCAATGTTGTTATGTTTATTGTATTGAGTTTGAACGGTGGTTCCACAAACAGTATGACGCTGCTTAAGTTTGGAGCGCTTGTTAACCACGAGTTATTTGCAGCAGATTGGTGGCGTTACATTACGTCCATGTTCTTGCATGCTGGTTTCAGTCATTTGTTGTTTAACAGCTTTGCTCTCATCGTATTTGCACCACCAATGGAACGGCTGCTTGGGTCGGTAAGATATGGTGTGTTGTACTTGGGTGGAGGCATTCTGGGCAACATTCTGGCTGTTGCGTGGTATAACTCGGTTGGAGCGACGACAATCTCGGTGGGTGCTTCAGGAGCAATCTATGCAATCTATGGTGCGTTTCTGTATGTAGCTTTGTTCCAGCGGACAATGATGGACGAGACCTCACGTAAAACGTTGTATACACTGCTTGTATTCGGAATTATTTTTTCCTTTGCCATGACAGGCATTAACTGGATGGCGCATTTGGGTGGGTTGTTAGGTGGATTCTTCATTTATGGACTTCTCATCCGCTTGTGGAAACCCCGCAGCTTTAAGCAGTAGTCGGATTGATCTGAAGACGGAATGCAATCAAGGATAAGTAGGGTATAGCAGATTGGAGAGATCAGTGGCAGTGGAATTAAGACAGTTGCATTACTTTTTGAAAGTGGCACAGAAGGAGCATGTTACGCAGGCGGCGGAGGAATTGCACGTAGCGCAGTCTGCGGTGAGTCGTCAGATTCATCAGCTGGAGGAAGAACTGGGAGTAGACCTCTTTATGCAAAAAGGGCGAAATCTGCAGTTGACCGCCGTTGGGCAGCTCTTTTGCAAACGGGTTGAAGGTATATTGAAAGATCTGGACAAAGCGGTCGGGGAGGTTCATGAGTTTCTCGACCCGGAGCATGGTGAAATTCGTATCGGTTTTCCTCATAGTCTCGGTATTCACTTGATTCCTTCGGTTGTAGCAGCGTTCCGTCAGCGTTATCCTAACGTCAAATTCAGATTCAAGCAAGGCATGTTCCCAACGCTCATTCGTGATGTGTTATCGGCTGAAGTGGACTTGGCATTTATATCTCCATTTCCGGAAAAGCACGACCAGGTAGATGGTGACATTGTGCTTACGGAAGAACTGCATGCAATCCTTCCGCCCAATCATCCATTGGCTGGTGAAGAGAGCATTGCGTTAGAGCAACTTAAAGATGATAAGTTTGTATTATTCAGTAAAGGGTATTCTCTGCGTCCGATTGTTTGGCACGCATGTCTTGAAGCAGGGTTTACGCCCAAGATTGCTTTTGAGGGTGAAGAGACGGATACCATTCGTGGGCTGGTTGCCGCTGGTATGGGAGTGAGTTTACTGCCAGAAATGGCCCTTTTCCAGACGAATCCGCTGCAACCGGCACATGTAGCCATTTCTCATCCCAAAGTCACGCGTACGATTGGGTTGATCCATCGAGCGGATGACAAGCTTCCGCTTGTTGCGCAGTCATTTCGTTCATTCTTGCTTAATTATTTCGGTTTACAGCAAAACAATACCCCATCCGATTAACGGTGGGGTATTGTTTTTTTGTTTTTGTATTGAATTAGTCGCGGCTATTGAAAATTCCGATGTAACGAACCAGTTCCAGCAATGAGATTAACGCTGCAGCGACGTAAGTTAATGCTGCGGCATTCAATACTTTGGCGACGCCTCTTTCTTCTTCGTTCCGGATATAACCTTCCGATACCATAATCTCTCTTGCGCGATTACTAGCATTAAACTCAACCGGCAACGTAATGAGTTGGAACGCAACGGTTACGGAGAAGAAAATAATACCAATACCGACAAGGTTCATTGCATTAAAGATGAATCCGGCAATGAGCAAGAAGGGCGCAAGTCCGGATGCAAAGTTGACGATCGGGAAAATCCGGTGACGTAGTGCCAACATTGGATAACTTTCCTTGTGCTGGATCGCATGGCCAACTTCGTGACACGCAACGGAGACAGCTGAGATTGAATTTTCATAATATACAGGCTCAGACAACCTTACGACACGATTGATTGGATCGTAGTGATCGGAGAGTGCTCCACGCACGGGTTCAATAGGGACGTCGTGTAGGCCATTGGAATCAAGCATGTGACGGGCAGCATCGTAACCGGTCATTCCATTCAGGTTTTTAACATTAGACCAACGATTGAATGTACTCTTAACGCGAAATTGCGCCCATAAGGAGAGCAAAAAGGCGATAATGATCAAAACGAACATACCGTTATTAAAACTCATATTCATTCCTCCGCTTTCTAAATAATAAGCTACATCATGGTGTTCTCAAGCAAGATTTTCAAAGCTTCCATCGTACCAGCACTTTTGGTGAGCAGTCCGGCCATCATCTTGCGTGCTTGTACAGGTTTCATCTCGCCTAGCAGCGGTTTAAGCTCATTCACCTCTCGCTCCAGCTGTTGCACGTGGAGCTCCAATGTTGTCAGTTTGCTGGCAACCTGTTCTTCCGTGCTCACCAGACTCCACTTCTCAAGAGATTGTTTAATCTCGTCGAGACTATATTTCTCTTGTTTCATGTGTACAATACGTTCGAGCCTGGTTAAAGTTTCATTACTATAAAGACGATAGTTTTTTTCTGTGCGCTCTTCAGGAGCGATGAGACCGAGCTTTGTGTAATAATCAATCGTCCGTTCGCTCACACCTGCAGTTTTGGCAAGTTCGCCAATCCGAAACAATTTCATATCCCCAATAATATTCACCTCGCTTGCAAGTTCAAATGTAGGGAATTGTAGATTCCAGTTGCGGCTTTGCATAACCCGCCCAATTTTTTTCTTACTATTAGTTATGATACATGATCTTTAACCATACAGTCAAACGTTACGCTTTGGCGGCTGTCAAGCTGCGTTTCTATATCTATGTACTCATGGGACATGATTATGTACTTAAGTGCAAGAAAAAGACGTATGACTTTATTCCCAGAAATATTTTTCAATTTTGCTGAAAATACTCTTGTCAACTTTCCTGTCTTCTGCTTATAATGGCATTAAGAGTTTCACGATATGTGAAGAAACTTAACATAAGAGGGAGTGGGGTATATGAGAAAGAAATGTTTGGTTTCGGTGTTAATAATGCTTACTTTATTGGCTTTCCCGGTCAGCGCATTTGCAGCTGCGGAGGGGCCGACTAACATCGAACTTCAAAGCGGTCTGAACTCAGCCTTTACGTTTCTGGCTGTTGTGCTGGTTTTCCTGATGCAAGGGGGATTTGCTTTACTTGAAGCGGGTTCAACTCGAATGAAAAACGCAGGACACATTGCGGGTAAAACAATCCTGACATTGGGAATTTCAGTTATTGCCTTCTGGGCTCTAGGCTTCGGTCTTGGTTTCGGTAATGGTAACAGTTTCTTCGGAACAACCGGATTTTTTCTGAGTGGGGACGGAATGGCTGCTTCGTTCGAATCACTGGCCTTCTCTGATGTTCCGCTAACAATCAAGTTTGTATTCCACCTTGCCTTTGCAGCGGTATCCCTGGCCATTGCCTGCGGTGGTATGGCAGAACGTGCAAAGATGAGTGTATATATCGTTTTCGGTACGCTGTACACCATTATCATGTATCCGGTTGTTGCTCACTGGGTATGGGGCGGCGGCTGGTTGGCTGAGCTTGGTATGCAAGACTTTGCAGGTTCGACGGTTGTCCACTTGACAGGTGCAACTGCCGCACTGGTAGCTACCATCTTGTTGAAGCCGCGTATCGGAAAATATAACAAAGATGGTAAACCTAACATCATTCCAGGTCATAACCAAGTTTATTCGGTACTCGGTGTAATTATCCTTTGGATCGGTTGGTTCGGTTTCAACCCAGGTAGTACATTATCTGCCATGGGTGATGGATTCTTCGGTTATGTAGCATTGACTACAAACGTAGCTGCGGCTGCTGGTGGTGTTGCAGCACTGTTGATCTCATGGGCTGTATTGGGTAAATCTGATATTCCTAGCATGCTGAACGGGGTGCTTGCGGCACTCGTTGCCATCACAGGTGCTTGTGCTTTCGTTGAACCATGGGCAGCGCTGGTTATTGGTGCTCTGGCAGGTATTATCACATTCTTCACTGCTCAATTCTTTGAGCGTAAAGGAATTGATGATCCAATCTACGCCTTCTCTGTACACGGTATTGCCGGTATGTGGGGAGCGATCTCCACAGGTTTGTTTGCAACACCAGAACTTGCTGAGAATGCAGGCGTAGGTCAAGCGGGTCTGTTCTATGGTGGCGGTTTCCACCAACTGGGCGTTCAGCTTCTGGGTCTGGCAGGCGCATTTGCCTTCGTACTGATTATGTCCTTCATTATTCTCGGTGGTATGAAAGCTATCATGGGAATCCGTGTAACGGAAGAAGAAGAAACGATGGGTCTGGATTTAAGTGAGCATGGTACTTACGGGTACCCTGAACAAATGAAAAATGTAGAAACTAAATCCAATGGCGGTACGTTCAGCTCCTAAGAGGAATGATTGCTGAATCATGCTTCAAGGAGGCTGGACATGATGGAACCCATCCCGTATATAAATCAATCCTGGTCCTATCAGGGAATAGATGGTGCGGCATCTTCTCAAGAACTGCGCCAGGCACGTGTGATATTGCAGAATGAGCTCCAGGAACTGTTGTCCGCTTCCTTGTCGCCGATTGAATGGTACCAGACGGTAAATGAACTGCATGACAGGGTTGCTCGGCGGGCAGTAGAGTTATGCATCCAGGGGATGGTAGAGGAAGGCTTAGGCCGACCTCCCGTCCCCTATGCCTTTATCGTATTTGGCAGTTCCGGCAGGCAAGAAGCGACGTTATGGAGTGATCAGGATAATGGCATGATTATCAGCGATACCCCGGATGAGGGGAAAGAGGTATATTTTGCCGAACTTGGACTTCGAATGACCGATATGTTGGAGGCACTTGGCTACGCCAAATGTGAAGGCAAAGTGATGTGCTCGGAGCCTTTATGGAGGAAAACGCTGGAGTCATGGAAGGAACAACTGAAAGCATGGGGATCGGACCTGTCATGGGAGCCGGTTCGCAATCTGATTATCGCTTCAGACATGCGTTTTGTTGCAGGTGAGCCACAGCTTGCGGAGGAATGGATTTCTGCATTTTACGAAGGATTCAGATCGGTTCCTGAGCTTTCTGATGCTGTGCTGCGCAATACCGTTAAACATAAGGCAACACTGAACATCCTCGGAAGGGTAGTGACCGAACGATTCGGTGAACATGCAGGTGGATTCGATGTGAAATACGGCTTGTATATTCCGCTGGTGAACAGTGCGCGTTTTCTGGCTTTACAGCATGGTATCAAAGAAACGTCCACGCTCAAGCGGATTCAGAGATTGGTATCACTCGAAGCAGTTCCGCTTACTTTGTTGGATTCAGCTCAGCGAGCCTTTATGACGGCTTTGAAACTGCGACGCAGTACACCCGTTGTGATGAAACAGGGGTTACAGCATAGCGGTGGTTTCCTAAATGAGAGACAGTTGAAGGAAAAACAAATGCTTTATGAACTCCGGGATACGTTAGGGTTGGTGCGGCGAGTACATCGTGCGCTGCAAAGACAACTTCGTTTTGCAGAAAGGAGACGTCCATGAGAGAGCCGGCAAGGGGCAATACTGGATTCTGGAATTCGCTGCGCCAGGGAGGGGTTCCTTCCGCCATCGCTTCCATAATGGGAGCCCCTACGGCGCAACATATGGCGTTCATCCGTTCGATGATGAGAGAACAGCGCAGACCCGAGGTACTGCACACACCCTTGAACGAATTGAATGCTGTCGTATTCGATCTAGAAACGACGGGCTTCTCTCCTCAGCATGGGGATGAGATCCTTTCCTTTGGGGCGGTGCGTATTAATGGCGGTGTGATGTTGGAGAATGAGCAGTTCTATACGTTGGTTCAGTCCAAAGTCTCCGTTCCGGAACATATTACTGAACTGACGGGAATTACTCAGGAAATGACGATGCATGCTCCGTCGTTGCTAGAAGGCTTGCATGACTTCATGTCTTTTGTTGGCGGGAGTGTACTGGTTGCCCATGCAAGCGCGCATGATCGGGCTTTTCTGAATGCGGCCTTGTGGCGGACATCCAAAGTAAGGTTAACGCACCGGCTCATCGATACGATAATGCTGGCACGTTGGCTAGAACCAAACAGGCCGGGCTATGGTCTGGATGAATTGCTGGAATCCAAAAGCATTCCGATCTATGGACGCCACCACGCTTTGGAGGACGCCAAAATGACAGCACAGTTATGGTCCTGTTATCTGGAGGATATGTCTCGCAAAAATGTAGAAACATTGGGTGATCTGTACACCCAGTTAAGTCACGCATAGCTGGGCGGGCTGTAAGCTGTATGATTGGTCATGGCTCATTCCAATGCTTGAATCAACATTTGAATGAATTTGATAACCATTTAGAAGCATATTTGATTGTGTACCAGTTGTCTGATCAGGCGAGCCTATAAAATAGACCTTGAGTAATCCAGCGAAAATCGGTAGGTTACGCAGATCCTCATTGGAAGGTACGGGAGTGGTTCGGGGGTGGGAGTGAAAGAGTCCGATAAGTTGTGGCTCATTGAACACACACCGGATCCATTCTGCATCATCCAATGCAAAATGGTGCAGCGGGTCAGGCGCTACGTTACGAATGGGCTGAAACCGACTGATTCGTATGCCGCCCGCTGCGGCTTCACCCAGCACAACCCCGCAGGTTTCCTGTGGCAGTGAAGCGAACATGTACTTAGACATCTCCTGTTCTACGGAGGAAGGGATGTATAAGGTGTTTTGCTGCCCGTGAAGTGCTGCCATTTGTATTCACCCCTCTCTCTTTGGCTCCTGCTTCGGCAGGAGTCCTTTTTTATTTTATTTTGTGTGACTCCGATTGTAAAATTTTAAAGGAAAAGGGTACAATATGATAGAGATCTTGAAATATCTCACATGTTAGAAGAGCGTGAATCTCAATATGTTTGATTATACAAAAGGGTGGCTGGTCATGAAACGAAATATATACATACTGCTGGGTGTTGTTTTGCTTGTGGGCATTGCTTTGGCCCAAAATGCAGATAACGGAATCGCAGCCGTGTTTAAGCAAGAGGAGCCAATGCCGACGGAGACGGGGCCTAAAGCGGGTTTACTGGCACCAGCATTCTCTTTGAAAGCCATGGATGGGAAAACCTACGCTGTAGGTGGAGCCAAGGAAAAGGCCATCTTCGTCAGTTTCTGGGCATCCTGGTGTGAACCATGCAAGCAGGAAGCTCCTGCGCTCAATACATTGGCAGCAAAATACAAGGATAAACTGGATCTCTACGGTGTGAATGTAACTTCGTACGATAAAATCAGGGATGCCAAAGCTTTTGTAGATGAATACAAACTGACGTTCCCTATTCTGCTTGATGAAGACGGAACAGCATATGCCAAATATAACGGTTTAGCTTTTCCGACGAATGTACTGATTGATTCCCGAGGTGTCGTTCAGGAAATTATCTTGGGGATTTTGCCTGAGAAAGAGCTGGAGCGCAAAATCAAGGAGTTAATTGCGGATTAACCAAGCAAGAAGCTAGCCAAGCAAGAAGCTAGCCAAGCGAGAAGCAAAAGCGCCTGTCTTCCAATGTTTTTTGGAGACAGGCGCTTCTTTTATTTTCCGGGAAATATGCATTAATGGTTGCTTAGTCCGTGAGCAGGGATGTTGACTACGCCAGGCTCGTCCTGCAATTTTTCCTGAAGAAGGGCATAACGGAAACTGTGTACGAGGGCTTCCCAGCTCGCTTCAATCACGTTCTCGGATACACCGACCGTATTCCACGTGTTTTCTGTGTTTTTGGATTCAATTAATACACGAACCTTTGCGGCAGTAGCATCTTTCTCATCCAGAACACGTACTTTATAGTCGGACAGATGCATGTTGGCAAGGGAAGGGAAGTACTGCACAAGTGCTTTCCGAAGTGCGTTATCCAGTGCGTTGACCGGACCGTTTCCTTCAGCTGCGGTATACGCACTTGTTCCGCCTACGTTAAGTTTAACAAAGGCTTCAGAAACAACAGACTTGCCAGCCGCTTTTTCAACAAGCATCTTGAACGATTCAAAGGTAAACAATTCTTTCATGTCACCGTTGGCTTCACGAATCAACAATTCAAGAGAGGCATCGGCGCCTTCGAACTGATAGCCCTGATGTTCCAGATCTTTAATTTTCTCAATGATCTGACGTGAGTTAGCACTGCTTGGATCGAATTCAAGACCCAGTTCCTGTGCTTTGGACACAATGTTACTTTGTCCTGCCAGTTCGGAGACGAGCACACGCTGTTTATTACCAACCAACTCAGGAACGATGTGTTCGTAAGTTCGGGAATCACGCAAGATGGCAGAGACGTGAATACCGCCCTTGTGAGCGAAAGCAGCATTTCCGACATAAGGCTGGTTGATTGGCATATTTACGTTGGCAATCTCACTGACATAACGGGCAACATTCGTGAGCTGTCTCATTGAATCCTCAGAAACGCACTCATATCCAAGCTTCAGTTGCAGGTTAGGGATAATGGAAGCCAGATTAGCATTACCACATCTCTCTCCATAACCGTTCATCGTACCTTGCACCTGTCTGGCACCAGCTTGTACAGCGCTTAAGGTGTTGGCTACAGCAAGTTCACAGTCATTATGTGTATGAATGCCCAGCTGGGCTTGCGGAAGTCGTCCAGCGAGAGTGGACACGATCTCGTACACTTCATGCGGCATCGTTCCACCGTTGGTGTCACACATTACAAGCCAGTCCGCTCCAGCTTCATGGGCTTTGGTCAATACAGCCTGTGCATATTCTGGATTGTTCTTAAATCCATCGAAGAAATGCTCTGCATCAAAAATGACTTCCATATCGTTTTGTTTCAGATAGGCAATGGAGTCGTAGATCATCGACAGATTTTCTTCCAAAGTAGTCTGCAAAGCAGTGTGTACGTGGAAATCCCACGATTTTCCTACCAGAGTCGCTGCCTGAGCACCGGATTCAATCATGCGCTTCAAGTTGGCGTCTTCACTGGCGATGCTACCTTTACGACGCGTACTGCCAAAAGCGACAACCTTCGCGTTCAGGTTCAGTTCCTTGACTCTTTTGAAAAACTCAATGTCCTTGGTGTTGCTGCCTGGAATTCCGCCTTCAATATAATGAGCACCCAGGTCATCGAGCTTCTTGGCAATTTTGAGCTTGTCATCTGCCGATAAGCTGACTCCCTCCCCTTGTGTGCCGTCACGTAAAGTCGTATCGAAGATGGAGATGGCCTTTGACATGAAGATCCTCCTTTAAGATGAAGCGCTTTTTTTAGAAAGTTTAATGGTGTGTTTAAAAAACATATGGGCATGTTGGTGACGAATCCTTCGATTCTGTACCGCTACACTGTATTAAATTCAAAGTGTAGATTTGTCCTAAAATCGTGAATTTGTATAATTAATTATTATAGCACCATTATCGCCAAATGCTACATCGAATTCACCATTTGGTGTAACAAATGATGGATTGTAGAGTTAAGTGAGCTGTAAACGTAGTCTTGTAATATGTTATGCTTCATCTAAATACAAGTATTCCAGGATTGCATAGGGATTCAAATCCTGTCTTTATAAATGGAGGGAAGAGGATGCATTTTGTGTGGGAGAATA
Organism: Paenibacillus marchantiae; assembly: GCF_028771845.1. Taxonomy (NCBI): domain Bacteria; kingdom Bacillati; phylum Bacillota; class Bacilli; order Caryophanales; family Paenibacillaceae; genus Paenibacillus; species Paenibacillus marchantiae. Next base: position 3,363,544 of record NZ_CP118270.1, read on the forward strand.
CAATTATTTCATTCATTATAATTGCTATTATCGTCGTTGCCGTGTGGGGTATCATTCGATCGATCGTTAAATCTCGCCGATAACAAGGGGATATAAATGATTTTTACATAAGGGAATTTGATATAATAGAGTAGAGATTGCATGTAACGGAATTGTGTATACGAAAGGGCGGTGGGGATCATGTCTTCAGACCAAACGCATAACAACATTAATGTAGATCGATATTATCCTACCGCCGGACGAGTGATTTTGCATGTCGATATGAATGCTTTTTATTGCTCTGTACATGAAGCCGAGGAACCGGAATTATATAGAGGAAAAGCGACGGCCGTTGCTGGCAGTAGTGAAGTGCGCAAAGGTGTCATTGTAACTTGTTCTTACACGGCACGAAGCAGGGGTATTTCCACAGGTATGGTCGTTCATCAAGCATTGAAGAAATGTCCTGACTTAATTGTGATTCGTCCGGATTTTCATTTATATCGTAGGTATTCGAAAGAATTCATGAAAATAGCTTACAGTTATACACCATTGCTTGAAGCGACCTCAATCGATGAGTGTTACCTCGATATTACGGGGTCCAGACAGTTTGGTACACCGCTGGAGATTGCGGAAAGTATTCAGACCAGAATCCGGGATGAGCTGGGGATGCCCTGTTCGATCGGAATTGCACCCAACAAGCTGCTTGCCAAGATGGCCTCTGATTTGAAAAAGCCTAATGGCATTTCGATTTTGCGGATGAGGGATGTACCTCAGATTTTGTGGCATAGACCTTGTAACGAGATGTTTGGGATCGGGAAAAAGACAGCGGAAAAGCTGAAGAAGCTGGGCATTGAAACCATAGGCCAGCTGGCCAAATCAGACGAGCGGATGTTAACCGATGTGTTTGGAATTAATGGTTCTTGGTTAAAAAATTCAGCAAACGGCATTAATCATTCGGCAGTTCAGGCTGAACGTGAAGCGAACAAATCGATCGGACATACAACAACGCTGCCTGCGGATATATCTGAAATGGATGATGTACATCGGGTGTTGTTGAATATAAGTGACCAGGTTGCCAGACGGTTGCGCAAGCACGAAATGCTCAGTCAGGGCATTCAGATTACGATTCGTACACCGGATATGAAGACGATTACGAGATCACGGATGATGGAAGTGCCTACTGAAGATGCTTCGATCATATACCGGGAGGCCTGTGCTTTATTTGCGAAACATTGGCGCGGCGGGAAGCCTGTTCGTATGTTGGGTGTGACCCTCCAAACGCTGATTCCACGTGAGGAGTCCGCGATACAGCTTGATCTGTTTGAATATGAGCAGAAACCGAAGAAGGAAAACCTGATTCGCATTATGGATCAGTTACGTGACAAATTTGGTGAGAATGCTGTCGTTACAGCTGGCATGCTGGGGGATGATCCTTCCGTATTACTGCGCAATCATAAAGTCCGGGGAACATCGCTGCAAAAAGATAATTTGCAAAGTCTCGATTAAATAGGGCATAATGGAGTCTTGAGGCTGTTAAAATTATTTGTAATAACTCTTACTTTGTATTAATATGTTTCTAGATAAAAATACTGTACGTTTTTGAATAATAGGAGGAGAGATTGGTAATGAGTAAATTTACTTGGGTAGAAAAAGATACATGTATTGCGTGCGGAGCGTGCGGAGCAACGGCGCCAGACATTTATGACTATGATGATGAAGGTTTGGCAGAAGTGATCTTCGATGGAGATGCCAACAAAGGGATCAAAGCAATTCCGGATGACTTGTTCGACGACATGCAGGATGCTTGCGACGGCTGCCCTACGGACTCCATTAAAGTTGCGGATGAACCTTTCAACAAAGAAGGTTAATTCCTTTCATATGAACATACAAGAGTACATTCTTCTGTCATTGGGACAGTCGAATGTGCTTTTTTTGTCGAATGTTGAGGCTTAGATCCGGGTACTCAAGTCCTATGGATTTCTTGTCATCATTTGCCGATATATATAGAAACGGAAAAAGGCGAAATGATGGAGGATCGGATGCAAAATACTCATCTACGAACATATGTAAAGAAACATCCAGATAATAAAATGGCCTGGTATTTACTCGGTAAGGAATATTTGGGTGAAGGGCAGGAAGCCAAGGCGAACTATTGTTTTCAACAGGCGGGTGAAGTCTACGAGGCTTTCGAACGAAGCAAGGCACCGGCAGATATATGGGTGGATTATCAGGAGAAGCTGGTTGAGATGGCTGAGCAAAAGGAGAAAAAACATCGTGTTCGCAAGATGTGGCTTACCCTGCTTATGCTGCTTGTACTGGCAGGATTACCACCTGCAGACGCTCCTGGTTTCAATCGGGATGCAGCCGAGGCTTTGGCTTCAGCGTTGGAATCGACGGACGATTCCATGGATAGCGAATCAGGGAATAACCCGATGGAAGACTTGGCTCTTGTTGCAAAATCCAATGTGTTTACAGCTGGAGCATTCGGTGGAGGGGACCAGGGTGAGGCTGCACTTGCAGCTGCATGGTCAGGCTCTGGTGCGAAAGTACAGACATCGGCTGTGCTTGGAATGCAGGTCGCAGGTAACTGGACATTATGGAAGCGAAATATGGCGGTGAAATACATCGTTCAGACAAACAGCAGTGGCAAATTAACGGCACAGAGTTATGATGCCAAACAGTGTAACTGTGAACCGCCGGAAGTATCACCGGAGATCAAGCGTCTGGCACAAGCCTGGACAGCCAAACAGGAATCCGCTGCAGCTCTGTCGAGTGCAATGATTACATATAAAAAACAAAACGGTAGCTGGCCGAAAAGTGTGGCGCAACTTGCCCAGCCGTTTCCAAATAATATTCTGGGCGATACTGCACCTGGCATGACCCGGATGTTTTCGGCACTACTTGCCATGCATCAACAAGGGCAAATGGGAAAAGGGAAAAACACAGGTGAGGGAACACGTGAAGGTTCAGATTTGCCGCAAGGCAAAAACGCTGCATTTGTGGATACGTTAGGCGGAAAGCCTTTTTTACAGGATCGGCTTGAAATCATCGTGGACAAGAGCAGACATAAGCTTGCGCTGATTAGTGGCGACACCATTATTCGTAATTACGAGGTGGGGCTCGGAGGAGATCGCACTCCAGAGGGTTCGTTTGTCATTTCAGACAAGGTTGTAAATCCAAATGGTCGCTCTAATGGCGAATTTGGAAGTAGGGGCATGCAGCTATCGGAGACGAATTATGCCATCCATGGGACCAACGAGCCAAACAGTATCGGGCTGGATGAATCCCTTGGATGTGTGAGAATGAGTACTGAAGATGTGGAAGAGCTATTTGCTCTTGCTCCTCAGGGAACTCCGGTACGCATCGGGAAAGATCTGCTGCCAGAGACAGCTATGGTTCCAGAAGCGAAGGATCGCTACCGGTACACACTTGTTCCCAAGCAAAATAATCCGAATAAGACGTATCATTGGTTGAATTAAACGATAAACCAAGTGATTCAGACCGAAGAAAACGTAAAATCCATGCTGGATTGGTATGTAGATGCAGAAACAGTCGGTTGAAGCATTTACAGGTTGGCGATAATAATAAGCGCACCAATGATAATGATCAGTCCACCGACGCTGGCTGCGGTCCAGATAATGGCTTTCCGGTTGACCTCATCTTTCTTTTGCTGCAAAGTAGGTGGTTTGCGTTTGGGAGCCATGGGCTGTTCCTCCTTCATGGAATAAGGCTATATAGATGTAGCCATGCTCCCATTGTAAAGAATTCAACTCGCCATTTCCAGTAGGCGGGTGGATTTCTTGTGAGCATTTTGCATAATACGATTCCTTCTGTCTATGCTCAAACTACTTTCCTTTTGAAGAAGAAACGGATAGACTTGTGTATAGAGTGTTTTTTTACATATGAAAAAGACGGAAAGCAGTTTTTTCAGCGTACCGGACCAGAACGGAGTGAGTGATTTGTTATACAGAAGTCTTGCTAAACCCTTGTTGTTCAAAATGGACCCTGAGCAGGCCCATCATCTAATTATCGGCGGCCTCAGTGGAATGGGGAGTATTCGCCCGGTTCCTTCCGGTTTGCGTGTCATGTATGGCGTGCGTGAAACATCGGATCTGGCTGTGGATATGTTTGGATGTCATTTTCCTACACCTGTAGGACTTGCGGCTGGTTTGGACAAAAACGGACAGGCTGTAACGGGCTTTTCTTCCATCGGGTTTGGCTTCATGGAAGTGGGCACAGTCACACCGCTTGCACAGCCAGGTAACGACCAGCCACGGTTATTCCGCCTGCCTCCCGATGAGGCATTGGTGAACCGGATGGGATTCAATAACCTTGGAGCCGAAGCGATGGCGGGTGAATTGGCACGCCTCACGGAGCGCCGTATTCCAGTGGCCGTAAATATAGGTAAAAATAAGGCGACATCGAATGAAGAAGCACATTTGGATTATGCAAAATGCATTCGAGCGCTATACGATTATGCGGACCTGTTTGTGGTGAATATCAGTTCACCAAATACACCGGATTTGCGTAATCTGCAACATGGGAATGAACTGAAGGAATTGCTTGCCGCTGTGATGAATGAGATGGAGACGCAGCGCAAGAGAGCGGGCGGTTCCGTTAAAACGGTACTGGTCAAAATCGCACCTGATGTGAATGACCAGGAGCTTCAATATATGGTAAGTACCATTGCAGATAGTGGAGTTGCCGGTATCATCGCAACGAATACAACGATCAGCCGCGAGGGTCTGTCTCATCAGCATGCTAAAGAGACAGGTGGACTAAGTGGCAAGCCGCTGCGTGATCGTTCCACGGAAATCATTCGCCAAATCTATCGCCAGACAGAAGGCAAACTGCCAATCATCGGATCGGGGGGCATTTTCACAAGCGAAGATGCTTACGAAAAGATTAAAGCAGGGGCCAGCCTGGTGGAAATATATACGGCATTGATCTATGAAGGACCTGAAGTGAACCGGCGCATTCATGCCGGACTGCGTGAATTGCTGCGCAAAGACGGTTACAGTCATATTTCGGAAGCTGTCGGTGCAGAGCATCGTTAAGCAATGTTTCGGAGTTCCCCGGATTGGAAATTAGAAGCGTGGAAGAGGGTAATGTCGTACGGGACTCTTCCCCCCGCTTAACATCATGTATAATGGATAAGAACAGGGGAAGCTATAGAGACAGGAGGCATAAGCATGGACGGTAGAGACTGGGGTACATTTTTACTTCCTTATGAACAAGCGGTAGAGGAATTGAAAGTTAAGTTTAAAACGATGCGGGCGGAGCTTAAGAAAAGGGAAGAATACGCCCCGATCGAATTCGTTACCGGTCGTGTCAAAAAAATATCCAGCATTCTGGAGAAATCCAGACGCCTGAATGTGCCGCTTGATCAGGTGGAAACAGGCATTGAGGATATTGCAGGTATCCGCATTATGTGCCAGTTTGTGGATGATATTCGGCGGGTAGCCGAGTATATACGTGGACGTAAGGATTTGACGGTATTAATCGAGAAAGATTATATCACCAATTTCAAAGAAAGCGGCTACCGCAGTTTCCATATGATTATTGAGTATCCTGTTCAGACGGCTCTTGGGCAGAAGAATGTACTGGCCGAGATTCAGATTCGGACGCTGGCGATGAACTTCTGGGCCACGATCGAGCACTCCCTTAGTTACAAGTTTCGGGAGAGTCTGCCGGATGATATGCGCGCACGATTGAAAAAGACGGCGGAAGCCGCTTTTGTACTCGATAATGAGATGTCGGCGATCCGTCTGCAAATTCTGGAGGCGCAAAAGGCCTTTGAAGATGACTCAAATATTGTATCAAGAACGCTGAGCATCATACATCAATTGTATTTCTACCACCTCGTGAACGAAGCGATAGAGGCACAAAAGCGCTTCAATGACTGCTGGGAGCGTCATGATATGGAAGGGTTAAAAGACCTTCTGGATGATGTAAAAGCACTTCTGAATGCGGCTAGAAAGGGCGAAAACCCGGATGAGCAGCTATGAGCCGCTGTATGTTGACTATCTGATCTACTTCAATCGCGATCGGGACTACTTTGAATGCCATGAGGTATTGGAAGAACTGTGGCTTGAACGGGATCGAGATTCTCTGTACAAAGGATTGCTACAGATTGCAGTGGGGCTGTATCATTTCAGGAATGATAACCTTCGCGGAGGACGCATGATGTTACAGAGTTCGGTAGATCTGTTAAAGTCATATCCGGAAACTTCGCGAGGTATTGCCCTTGGACCGTTGGTGCAGGAAGTACAGGAGCTGGTTCATGGACTTTCGGGTCCTGAGCCGCAGAAGTTTCCTTACAGAGACTTGCATATTCAGATTCAGGATGAGGTACTGGTGCAGGAGGTTCGAGAACGTGCTCTTGAACTGAAGCCTAATATTCCCCAACGCCGGAGTCCTACACGTGGACGAATCTATGAAGAGAAGATGAAAGCATTGCAGCAGGAGCAGAACTTGCAGAGCGAGTAAGCTTGTAATAGAAAGACATCATTCACTTTATCATTAACATGTTCTCAGACATATGATCTTTAAAAAACACCCCGACCGTTCCTCTAGAGGAATTGGCCGGGGTGTTCGATATTAAAGGACATCATTAAAGGTTGGAATGATTCCAGAGCTTGTCCATGAAAAGGACAATATAATCCATGCGGGTCCATCGCAACCACGAAGAGTTATACGATTAGCTTGCTGATGGAGTGGTACTGCCTTTATATTTCTCGAAAAATTGCTTGTAGTCATCCAGTGTATAACCGTTGGCACTGCCATTTTCCTGTAGCCCGCCAACCATGCGGTCTTTCTCAACACCATCCTGATAATATACCAGAGTTGGTGTGTACTCAATGTTATAATCGGTCCAACCGGAATCGAATTCACGCAGATTGAACTGAGGCAGTTGAATCCCTTCCTCATCGACCAGTGGCATCAACTGAGGTGTTGTCGCACGGCAGTGTGAGCAGTCGGAGGCGAAGAAATATACAAAGAAGCTGTCTTTGTTATCAATTCTGGCTTTCAGATCATCAGGCAAAATGATTTGTTGGTAGTTCGGATCGTCCAGCAATTCGCGTGTTGCGGGATTAAGCTTGGAGGCGGCGATGCCATAAGCATTCCCCACGGCGTCCATTTGTTTCTTGGATTGCTGGTTCACCAGGACAAGTGCTGCAATCAAAACGACGAAAATACCCAGGAAAATAAGGATCGCAGCGCTTTTCTTTTTCTTCTTGGATTTCATTAAGACATCCCCCATCGATCATATCGAAATATAGTTTTGGCAAAAATACAAGATGGGATAATATGCATAAACACCCGAATTTTTGCACATCAATCAATCTACTTGCCATTATACTACATTACACGCTGTAGTGGAATATATATGATGTATGAAGCAATAGGAAAGCAATGCCCTGATATGATAACATAGAACTATATGCAATTTTAACAAGACAGGATGAGTGGAATTATGGCTGTACAGCTGCCTTCGATATTTGCCGAGCGAATGAAAAGCTTGTTAGGCGATGAATTTGAACAATTTATGAAATCTTATGAGCAGTCGCCACATGCGGGGCTGAGAGTGAATACGTTAAAAATATCGCTGGAACAATTCAAGGAAATTGCTCCATTTGATATGCGACCCATTCCGTGGTGCGGAACGGGTTTTTATGTGCCTCATGGAGTTAAGCCGGGGTTACACCCTTATTATCATGCGGGTTTGTATTATATCCAGGAACCAAGCGCCATGGCCCCAGTTGAATTATTGGATGTGAAACCCGGGGAACGCGTGCTGGATCTATGTGCGGCTCCTGGCGGGAAAACAACCCAGATCGCTGCCAAGCTTCAGGGGAAAGGTGTGCTCGTTACGAATGATATCCATGCGGAACGTACGAAAGCCCTCGCCAAAAACGTGGAAATGTATGGAATACGCAATGCCGTTGTATTGAATGAATCACCGGAACGGATTGCGAATGCATTTTCTCATTATTTTGATAAAGTGTTAATCGATGCGCCTTGTTCGGGTGAGGGTATGTTCCGTAAAGATGAGGACATGGTGAAATCCTGGGAAAATCATTCGGTGGAAAAATGTGTGCTGATGCAGCGCGATATTCTGGAGACTGCGGCCAAACTGCTTGCTCCAGGGGGTACCATCGTATATTCCACATGTACATTTGCACCAGAGGAAAATGAAGCGATGATAGCGGAATTCCTGAACATCAATCCTGATTTTGTGGTGAATGACATCCCGGAAAGTGCAGGATTTGCGCCAGGACGTCCGGAATGGGTGCGGCAGATGTTGCCCGAAAAAGCAGAAGAGACGGAATCTGTGCTGGACCAAACGCGCGGCACTGCGAGGTTGTGGCCTCATCTCTTGGAGGGGGAGGGACATTATGTTGCTGTATTGCAGCATCGTGCGGAATCTCTTATCGAAGAAGACGGAAATCAAGAAGAGGGCAGCGTTTTACAAAATGGACAGGCAGTGGGCGCAGATTTCACCGAACCAAGTGAATTGGTAGAACCATTTATCCGTGTATCTGCACCAATCAGTAAAGAAGAGCGGAAACGGGAACGTCTAATGAGAACCGAATCTAGAGAACGCGATAATAAGCATACCCGTGGTGGCAAGGCTCAGGGAAAACAGGGCAAAGGAAACGAACGTGGTGGTCGTAAAAACGAACGGGCTCAGGGGCGAGGAACCGACCAGGCAAATGTCGATCTAGGAACGGTGTATGCTCAATTTGTACAAGAAAATCTGGAAATCGAGCTTGCTGGAGAAACGGTGTATTATGGCGATCGAGTGTATCAATCTTCTGTGGGTGCTGCCCGTCTGGAAGGGCTCAAGGTTATTCGACCAGGGTGGTTTATGGGTACCGTAAAGAATGGGCGATTTGTGCCCTCTCATCCGCTTGCATGCGCTTTGAATGCAGCCGAAGCCCAGAGATCCGTTAACCTATCTTCCGCAGACGGTGAAGCAGTAAGGTATCTCAAAGGAGAGACGTTGAACATCGAAGAATCACGAGTTGAACGTCAAGCAGATACGGCGGCCAAAGGTTATGTGTTGGTGTGTGTGGACGGATTTGCGGCTGGCTGGGGGAAATGGCTGGATGGTGTACTGAAAAATGAATATCCGGCAGGCTGGAGGTGGACATCGGTATGAGTGGAAAAGGCAAACAAACGCTGCGTCTGGATAAAATATTGAGTCATATGGGCGTGGGGTCACGAAGTGAGCTCAAAAAGATGGTAAAACAGGGCAGAATCCGTGTGGACGGTAAACCGGTGAAAGACAGCGGTGTGCAGGTTAATCCAGACGTAAACGTAATTGAAGCTGACGGAGAGCGGATTGTGTATCGTGAAATGATCTACCTGATGCTTCACAAACCACCTGGCGTGGTGTCGGCAACCGAAGATAATCGGGATAAAACGGTGATTGATCTGCTGCGTAAAGAGGAGCGTGTCTTCGATCCGTTCCCTGTGGGACGACTCGACAAAGATACCGAGGGCCTGCTCATTCTAACGAATGATGGGCCACTTGCCCATGATCTGTTGTCCCCGCGCAAACATGTGCCCAAGACGTATGAAGCCCGTGTGCTGGGAAATGTTGAAGAAGAAGATATTGAAAAATTCAAAGCCGGCATTCAGCTGGATGATGGATATGAGACGTTGCCTGCGGAACTGACTGTGCTGGATCGTGAGGAAACGGAAGAGGGCGTGTTTTCTTCCATTTCATTGATCATTCATGAGGGCAAGTTCCACCAGGTGAAGAGAATGTTCCAGGCTGTTGGCAAACGTGTGGTTTATCTGAAACGTGTTGCCATGGGTGACCTGGAGCTGGATGCCAATCTTGAAATTGGCAGTTATCGCGAATTAACCGCTGACGAGTTAGAACGTTTGCGGAAGTAATAGTTCCCTACTTCGCGAAGCGAAGCAAGGAGTCTGGGCAGTGTACGAAGCCTTGCCCACCGTGCCAAAGGTGCGTCAGCTCCCGTCCTTCGCGAAGCGGAGCAGGGAGCCGGGCAGAAGGCGAAGCCCTGCCCGTAATGGTCCCGCTTGAGCTTGGGCGGGGCCGCCGCTGTCAAGCGGCAGACCCGGCAACCAAGCGCTCCCACACCGACCGTCACATAGCAAGATCGAAACCGCCGCCGGTAAACGAGACGGGAGTCCAGAGGGCAGAGCCCTATGGGCCCTCCCTCGGAAGGGAGGGTTTGGGTGGGTGCGACTCTTTTACAGATAAGGAATGAAGACAATGACAATTAAATTAATCGCACTGGATGTCGATGGAACGCTGCTTAATGATCATCATGAACTTACCGAATTGACACAAGAGACCTTAATTCGTGCTTCCCGTCAGGGAGCTGAGATTGTTCTGTGTTCAGGCAGAGGTCCTGCGAACACGATCCCGTTTATGGAGCAGATGGGACTTGACGGATATGTCATTACACATAATGGGGCAGTAACTGCACAGGTTCAGACTCGTGAAGTGGTGCACCATTTTGCCATGGATGGACAGGGGCTGGAGCCTTTTATATCTTACTGCCGTGCGCAAGGTGTACATTTTGACATCAACACGGCGTTTGGACTCTATGTGGATCAGCCCGAAGGTTTGGAGTTGCAGGTACGCGAAATGTATCAAAACTTCATGGCAGAGCCATTAAAGCTGCCGCAATGGGCGGATATGACAGAGCCACTTGCGAAATTCACAGCGTTTGGATCCATCGAGCAGATGAATGCGGTGCAACAGGAGTGGTCCACCTGGAATCTTCCATATTATATGACGCGTAGCGGTGATTTTTTCATTGATCTGATGCATCCAGAAGCCTCCAAAGGTGCAGCTCTAAAAAGACTAGCCGAAGCAAAAGGAATTCTGCCTTCCGAGATCATGGCGGTAGGTAACTACTACAATGACATCACCATGTTGACCTTTGCAGGCAAAGGGGTTGCGATGGACAATTCCCCGGAAGAAGTCAAGGCAGCTGCGGATGAGGTTACACTTTCGAACAACGATCAGGGTGTGGCCCACGCTATCCAAAAATATGTGTTGTCCGTCTAATAGTTCGCTCTTAAAATCTGAATAGCGTTGTATCTTATAAACTGTCGCTCTCAAGGGTAACCTAATAGAATAACGTTAGGAACCGAGGAGGACAGGTGCATGGAACTGAAAGTAGAGCTGATTCCTGATCTTCGAACATCAGGTGGCGAAGTACAGGATATTATGGTGGGCGGTCAATATATGGGTTCGCTGCTGCTTGTATTCAGGGAAGGGGATCGGGTATCCGGCAGCCTTCAGATTGAGCAGAATTCGCTACCTGACGAGACAGAACAATATATTGTGGAGCAGGTGCACGAATATATTCGTTCTCTCGCGGATGCGGTAAGTGCTGCTGAGTATGAAGTGCTTGTAAGCTGCGGTACACTGTATTCTGTGTTACAGAAGCCAGAGTCTCAAACGGATATGTTCAATCAGTCGTCACGGTCTGAAGATAGCTACAGTCACGATGGACAGAATGATCGGGCTGGTGTAAATGAAGTACACGTCATTCCTGGCTCACAAGCCGAATCATTTACATATGAAGACCCGGAACATTTGCTTGAAATGGAGCTGGTAAGCGCCGGACGCAGCATATCTACCTATGTATTTAATGACGCCAATGGACAGGAACTGGCTGAAGCCTCCCTGAAACAATATGGCGCTGATGTGCAGGGTGAGATCCATTGGTATGATGAACCGGCAGAGAATTATCAGGATGCGGCTGCCGAGCTGCTGGTACGAGAGCTGGATGAAGAAATCATCGATACAATTACGATCCGCATGTGGCATCAAGGGCAGGAGATGGAATCGGTGGAATGGGTGCACCGGGATTTTGCGGATGAGGATGAGATAGAGTCCGAAGAAGATCTCGAAGAGATTGAAGCTGCTGAAGAAGCCTGTTATGTCATGTTGGTGCGCAAAGATCGGGAGTTTCGGGTATATGAACTGTTTCTACAAGAACGCGGAGGGTTACCTGTAGGTACAGCAACGATTGATACCTCAGAAGCGGATTTGTCAGGCTATATTGATTATCAGGTACCCGGCACAAGTGTTCAGCGAAAGAGTCTGGTTGAAGTTCTGATGCGAGAGCTGGACAAAGAGCTTGAGTTTGATACATTACATCTCACGATGTTATACCGTAATCAAATTATCGATGAAGCGAAGATTGAAGGGTAAGAGGCACAGCCTCTTGCCTTTTTTTTTCTTTTTGACGAACAAGCCATTTCCCGGTATAGTACCATTAGTTTAAGAGAGACCTGGAAGTGGAGGAGAATCATGAAGCACTCATTCAGTATCACAACAGACTACATCAATGATGAATTTAAGGCATTGCAGGCTCAGCCGGAAGACACGGAGGATGTGATGTCCCTGCTCATGGAAACAGCCGAGTGGTTGCGGAGCCAGGGCTCTTCTCAATGGAATGCTTTGTTAAAAGGTGAGGATTCTCATAATACGGCGGAGGCCATTCAGCGTGGCGACGTATTTGTATTTAAAAAGGGTTCTGACGTAGCTGGCATGGTTATTTTGATGAGCCAGCCAAGTGCATGGGATGTGCATTTATGGGGAAGCAAAGCGCATGCCGGGGATGGTGCACTTTATCTGCACCGATTAGCCATTCGCAGGAAGTACGCGCAGAGTGGATTGGGAAGGGCGATTTTGCAATGGTCTAGCAGCGGGATCCAGTTTGAGGACAAACATATTGTCCGATTGGATTGCGGAGCCGAGAACGCGACATTGAACGCATTCTATGGGCGTAACGACTATACCTTTGTGGGAGAGACAGACGGCTTCAGTACGTACGAGAAGGCGGTCACACACTTGTCTGTATAAACGCTGTATTCAAACATAAGAAGTACATTCAAAAAGCCGGGGGCTACCATTGCTCACTGGCTTTCATTTGTATGTCGGCAAAAGAGGCTTAACTTTCAAAATCATACATCCGCTTCTTAGCCGAGCATCTTCTGAATATGTTGTATATACGACTCCGAAGTGAGGGCGTACGCTCAAACAAGATGAATAAGATAACGTATAGTAGAATAAAGGCAGACAGAGAGCGATGATTTCCATTGGAATTGCCCTCAGTACCTAACAGTACTCGTAATATCGTCAGCGTCAGATGCAACATGGTACAATTGATATTGAAATGAATTCTATTATTCGGCTGTAAATGAGCGAGTGATAAGAAATCTCATTTTGTACCTTTACTGAACATATGTTCTGATATATCATGATTGAAGATGTAATGAAAAGATTTATGCTAGAAAGGGGGAAACTAACGGTGAGATTGCTGCAGGCGCTTTTCTTTCCTCCGGAGCAGCCCGGAGGTGTATCCTCTATGATTCCGTATATGCAAGAGAGGTTTACAACCCCGAGGTGGGAGATGGATCTGTTCTCGTTGCCTAAGCGAATTCGCAACAAGGGCAGGGAAGATATCCAGTTTGAGACGTTCGATTGGACCCAATATCAGGATAGTCCTGTCGTGCAAAAATATATGCAAACCTACCGGGATTATTTGTGGTGGACCAAGCTGCGTATTCAGAAGCCTTACGATCTGATTCATGCCCATCATCCTATTGCGGGGCTTGCAATGAAGAAGGTTTTCCCGGATGTTCCTCTCATTCAAACGATCCACTCCAGTTATGAGCGAGAGCTGATACTGAATGGACGCATTGAGCCGAACGGACCGGAGCATCAATTCCTGCTGGCCATCTATGGTGAGCTGGAGCACCAGGCAGAGCGGTTGTTAACAGTATCGGATTCTTTCCGTCGTTATCTGGCGCCTTATGTACAGCACCCCGAAGTTATCGGTGTGATTCCGAATGGTTTTGATGAGAAAAGGTTTAAGCCAATTCCCCATGAGAATGCGATACCACAGCTGGTCACGGTATGCCGTCTGGTTCCGGCGAAAGGGCTGGATATTCTGTTCAAAGCCTGTGCCGAACTGAAAGCCCGGGGACATGATTATGTGCTTCATATTATTGGGGACGGACCGATCCGTCCAGACTTGGAAGAATTGGCCCAGCGGCTGGGCATTTATAATGAGACTATTTTTTATGGTTACACGCTGCACCCTGAGGAATTCATGCCATTTTTTGATATCTTTGTACTTCCTTCGCGGGCGGAGGCGTTCGGGTCTGTTTTCGCGGAAGCAGCGCTTAGCTGTCTTGCCCTTGTAGGTACAGATGTTGGCGGCATACCCGAACAGATCGAGAACGGCAGTAACGGCTTGCTGGTGCCTTCAGAAGATCCGTCTGCACTGGCAGAAGCGCTGGAGAAGGTGATGGTTGACCCGGCGTACCGTTATGAGCTCGCTCGTTCGGCATGCGAGAAGGCCAAAACCCATTACTCTTTGGGCAGATCGGTCAATGAACTGAAAAAAATGTATTTGCAATTCTCGAGCCAGTTTTAACTTCTGGAAAGGGAAAAGAAGGAAGCCGCTGTGTGAACAGCGGCTTTTTTTATGTTTAGGGAAATGATACTTCGCAACAAAAATACGTTGTTATAGGTGTTTGTTACGACCTCGAAAGCTTCCCCATCGATCCATTACTAATTTTGCACCCCAGACCAGTGCCAAACTGCCGAAAATGGGGTAAAGGATAGAGAGCAGGGAGCTGAACCCAAACTGGCTAAGCGAATAACATAGCAGCATGATGGCCAGTATGATTAGTTTGGGATGTACGTGGACATGCTGTCTGAGTTGGAGGGTCATTCCATAAATATCGGCTACAAATGTACTGAAGATTTCCATAAAAATCAGGGATACATAGATAGACTGGACTACCCATCCAAGTTGAAAGGCAATGCTGCCCATTGGAATTTCAAATTGCGTGATGCCAGGCATCTGGGCTGACATGGCGAAGTGGGCTGCCATAAGCATGAATCCTACACCAATCCCGCCCAGAACGCCGCCCCATTTCAGTACCTTTCGGCTGCGAATCTGATTCCCCACCGGAACAAGAACAGCTTGGGCAAGTGCCAGGTTGAATGAAGTATACAACAGAGGAGATAACCAGACCTGGATTGGATTGCTGTCCGTGGTTAATGTAATAAATCGGTTTGCGCCGGGATGATGTATGGTGCTGGTGATCATAAGCAGAGAGAGCAGGAGCATCATTGGCACTACGATACTGTTCATTTGCAGAATAGCCTGAATGCCCCGTCCAAGCAGCAGATATGTACCGATAAGGGTAACAATCAGTCCGGTCTGGTAATGAAGCCCCAGATGCTCTACAAAGACCGACCCTGCTCCGGCCAGCATGACACTGTTTACTCCGATGAGAATAAGAAGGGTAACCCAGGTAATCCAGTTTCCTGCTTTATGACCGAATAGATGTTTGTTGAGATCTTCGTATGAGCGCGAGCCGGTATCATGGGCAATCAGCATCATTTTTGTACCTAACCAGACAAAGAGCATGGTCGATAAGCCAATGGTAATGGTGGCCCATTTGCCATACTGGGTAAAAAACTGCAATATCTCCTGTCCTGTTGCAAAGCCGGCTCCTACTACCGTTCCAATGTATGTAAATGCGATCTGCAGCACCCGAAATGCCTGTTTCATGCGTTTCCCCTCTCAGGCCCCTGAATAGTTTGGACATGCGGGTGCCATGGTACAAGGTATGCTTGACCCATCAAAGTCATGACAATTGAAGTGTGACATAGGGTCATTTCTATGCTCTGGACAAGAGCAAAGGCAATTTCGCTTGAACTGATAGCCGGATCTATGATACTTTTACGTCATAGGATAGGCTTGGGAGGTCAAATTATGGAAGTATTGAAACAACGAATTTTACAAGAAGGTGTAGTCATGTCAGATCAGGTGCTGAAGCTGGATGGTCTGCTGAATCACCAGATTGATCCTGCATTGACGATGGAAATGGGACGTGAATTTGCCGCTCGTTTTCGTGAAAGTGGTGTAACTCGGGTCATTACAGTGGAGTCTTCCGGGATTCCGGTCGCCTTTGCTGCCGCACATGAACTGGGTGTTCCTCTGGTATTTGCCCGTCGCAAAAAAACACTTTTGGCTGACCCCGACGCCTACTGTGAAAGAGTACCTTCTTTTACGAAAGGGATCGTAACAGATATTATGGTGTCCCGTGAATATATTCATGAGAATGACCGTATTTTGTTTATTGACGATATCATTGCGAATGGCGATGCCGCTCGTGGTGTCATCAAAATTATCGAACGTTCGGGTGCGGAACTGGTCGGATTCGGTGTCGTGGTCGAAAAATGTTTTCAGGCCGGAGCGCGCACTATTCGTGAGCAGGGTATCCCGGTTGAAGCGTTGGTGCGCATTCGTTCACTGAACGATGGCACCGTGCAATTTGACGATAACGAATTGTGACTTTTTAAAGGAAAAAGTGCCTATTTTTATAACAATGCCTTTGCATGACCGCTGATTTCATTTATAATGGGGTTATGTTAGGGAGAGGAGGCAACACCATGGGTAACCAACCGGCAACAGAACAATTTTTTATTGATAAGCTGGCGGAATCGAAAGTACATTTTGAGCGTGCCCTGGATTGTAAACATACGGAATTCGATGACCTTTATCCCTATATGATTGAACATCCTCAATTTTTCTGGTACAAACGCTACGTTGCCTGGTCAGAATTGCTGACGATTGTAGGCTTGTGCGAAGAGTTGTCCTTCTCTTGGAAAGAACAATTTACACCGCATCAAGTGGAGTACCTTGAAGAACGTGTGATGTCCGCCAAAGTGCTTGATTTTTGGTTTGAGAAGAACGACAGCAAAGAGCACGCGCAGCGGTAACTTTCAGTCGGGACATACTTTCGAATGACATGACAGTCCAATACAGTCACGTGAGACCTAAATGACTTTTCATTTAGGTCTCTTTTTGTAAATAATTTTTTTGGGAAAGTAGGCGCCATAAATATGATCAGTGATGCACAATTGGATGCACTGCGTTTATCGGGTGAAAAAGTAAGGGTAGTACGGGACGAGATTCAGTCCAATGATGTGACAGGTATTGTAGTGGCTTGGGACGGGGAGCAGGTACTCATTCGCCGTCAGAATCGTCGTGTGGTCAAGCTTGATCGGAATTACCGATATCAATTGTTCAGCGAACCACGCGAGAGCCTGCTCGAAGAATAGGACATGCCTATTTAGGTTCATTTACCATGGATGTTTTGGCATAATTACACCTCTCGGGAGAGAAGATAGGTACAGTGAGAGCTTGTAACATATCAGCCGAGAGGATGTGCGGTAACCATGACACTGATGAATGATAAGGTTCATGCCTATAAAGATCAGATTGGTGAATTAAGCGATGTGCTACCAGCAGTGGTGAAGTCTTATCATGAGTTCACTGGAGAATGCTTTCAGGCAGGGGCGATTGATGCCAAGACCAAACAGCTGATTGCGCTGGGTATTGGACTGTTTGCGAACAATGAGGTATGTACGTTTTACCATGTGGAAGAGGCACGTGCCAAAGGAGCGACCGATCAGGAGATTATGGAGACGGTTGCTGTGGCTGGAGCGGTAGGCGGAGGCCATGCGCTGTCTCAGGGTGCAATGAGAGTACAGAAGGCTTTACATTAAGTATAGAAGTCTACAGCACACCGGATTTGTAAACAAAAGCCCCAAACAAAGAGGAGGTCCCGGATTCACCCGGAGCCTCCTCTTTGCACTATATCAAATCAAACTTATATTTTGCCCAGCATTTTGTTATACATAAATTGTCCTGTTACCCGGCGTGCTGTTACGTAACGATCGTTGAAGTAAGGATTGGATAATTGTGTGATGCTGACACCCTTGCTGCTTGAAGCATGAGCGAACTGTCCGCCCCCAATATATACACCTGTATGTGAAATGCCATTGCCCATCGTATTAAAGAATACCATGTCACCAGTACGCAGATTAGCTTTGGATACCGGAGTTCCGGCCTTAGCTTGTTGCTGGGAAGTGCGTGGTAATTCAATGCTATATTTGTTGAAAATATATCTCATAAATCCAGAGCAATCAAATCCGGCCATTGTTGTGCCACCCCATTTGTAAGGTATGCCTGTCATGTTGTTAACGACGGTGTTGATACTGCTTGCCTCTGTGCTTGCTGCACCGGATGTAAATAGAACTGCTGCTCCAAAAATGGAGATGATAAGCTTTTTCAAAATTTTTGTTCTCCCTTCGATGCCTACGGAGTTAGCTAAGGGTTCGGTAGAAGGTTCCCTATATTTCCTATGTATAAGAATAATTCACCCAAAATGGTTCCCCCGTTTTCAAACATGAAACTCGGCAAATGAATAATTAAGTTTTTGTAACCTTTTGAAACTATATTGCATAAATGCGAAAATGTCAAACCGATTTTGAACACTTCTTATCATCTCAATGTTAACGGAATTATCGCTATTTATGTAGAAATAACTCGAATATTGGGTTTTAATAGATGACAAAAAAGTAACTACTGTTTCAAATGGAGAAAAATTGGATAATTTATTGGCTTTCTCACATTTCGATTAGACGATACCTATAGGTTAAGACAAAGAATTTGTTACATATTGTTGCAATTATTGACAAAATTCATTGTTTTGCATAGAATTCTTTTTGTATAATCCACTTATTGGATGAAAAGAAATAATTTGGGTTTAAAACAAATATAAGGAGGGTAGACGCTCAAGGAAAACAGTTTGCAGAAAATGAATTGGGGAGTGTTCTAAACGATGTTGAAGGCACAAGCAAGGTTTGCATCTTTGGTAATGGCATGTACAATGATTTTCTCTGTTGTCGGAATGGTATTTCAGCCTGCTGCTAAGGTATCTGCTGCAGACGCATCTGGAACGACAGCAAGTATCTCAGATATTTTGAAGAATCAACGTCCTGACGGGGGATGGAAGAAGGATTACAAAGAAACAAGTGGTGAGTGGGCCAAATCTACGATTGATAATAAAGCTACATACTCAGAAATTAGAAGATTAGCCAAGGAATTTAAAAAGACAAATGATCCGCGATATTCGGCTGCTGCCATCAAAGGAATCAACTTTTTGTTAAATATGCAGTACTCCAATGGAGGATGGCCACAAGTATACCAGAGCTCAGGCTATCACAAACACATTACCTTCAACGACGATGCCATGATTAATGTCATGTACATGCTGGATGAAGTAGGTGCACGTAAAGGTGATTTCTCATTCATCGACAGCTCTCTTGCGGATCGCAGTAAAAAATCAGTTGCCAAAGGTGTAGATGCTATTCTCAATACACAGGTTGTAGCAAATGGTAAACTGACTGCATGGGGACAGCAGCATGATTCCAGCTCCCTAAAACCTGCAGGAGCAAGGATATATGAAGTGCCTTCTCTAAGTGCTGGAGAGAGCAGTACGATTGTAAAGTTTTTGAAAACAAGACCGTCGAACTCGAAAATTAAGGTTTCCATTCAAGCGGCAGAAGCCTGGTTCAACAACGTGAAAATTACAGGATACAAGTATGTCAGAGAAAACGGAGATAGCAAACTCGTAGCTGATTCAGGTGCATCGCCAATTTGGGCACGTTTTTACGAAATTGGAACGGATAAACCGATCTTCGTAGGACGTGATGGGGTTGTGAAATACAAACTCAGCGATATCGATAAGGAAAGAAGAGGCGGGTATGCCTGGTATGGCAACTGGCCTTCAAAGATATAATTTATAAAAAGCTTTATCATTGAAGGCGAAATTATATTTTTTTTGTTGACACTAATTACCTGCACATGTTATATTATCTCTTGTCGCCGCGATATAATTTCTCGGAGATAAGACATACGCGGTCGTGGCGGAATTGGCAGACGCGCACGGTTCAGGTCCGTGTGGGCTAACCCCCGTGGAGGTTCGAGTCCTCTCGACCGCATCATATGTAACACGAAAAAGGTTCCTAGAATGGCATTGCTGCCACTCTAGGAACCTTTTTTATTTGTTTACAGATTTTGATCTTTGCTTTTCCTGATTCTTTTCAACCCATTCCCTCGGCTTGAGCAAAAATGAAGTTTCCATTTGTTTATTTATCCATTAATGGAAATATGTTTGTTCTGCGACGGTTTGCCCCTATATTTCAGGTTAATTGTACGTAAAATACCGAATTGTACCTATCTTGGGAATGCCTCATCCACTATTCTCTTCTCGTGTGGAAGCGCTATCAACAGGAATTTGAATGACCAAATTCAGAGGGGGTAGGGATAATTTGAAACGAATCGGAAAAAGGATGGCAATGTGTTTCATGGTATTTATGATTGCGGCGGTGCAGTTCGGGATTATGGGAACGACAGGTAATGTGGCACAAGCAGCAGATAAGAGTCTGGCCCAAAAGCCGTATATGGGTTGGAGCAGTTACAGCATGCAGGTATATGACGGGCCGGGTAACTGGACATCGGCCGAGAGTATAAAGAAGCAATCGGACGCCATGCGTGAGAAGCTTCAAGCCCATGGATA
Source organism: Paenibacillus marchantiae (assembly GCF_028771845.1). NCBI lineage: Bacteria > Bacillati > Bacillota > Bacilli > Caryophanales > Paenibacillaceae > Paenibacillus > Paenibacillus marchantiae. Next base: position 3,383,977 of record NZ_CP118270.1, read on the forward strand.
TGAATACATTAATATTGATGCTGGCTGGAACGGTGACGAAGATGAATACGGCCGTCCTATTCCGAGTACTGTTCTTTATCCAAATGGATTTCAGGAGGTCATTGATTACGTCCATAATAACGGACAGAAGATCGGAATCTATCTGATTCCGGGATTATCAATCACCGCCTATGATAAAAATCTTGAGGTTTATGGGTCGGGCGGGGCATGTCGTATGCAAGATATTGCAGTAAAACCGCTCGTTGTTATGGATGCTTGGGATTCGTACACGTACAAAATTGATTTTTCGAACCCTTGCTCACAGAAGTACATTGACTCCATCGCGGATCTTCTTGGCGAGTGGGGTATCAACTTTGTCAAATTCGACAGTGTGACGCCAGGATCGGGAATCAATAATCTGAGCCGGGATGCACGTGGTGATGTGGAGGCATGGTCCAAAGCCCTGGACAGAAATAACATCTGGTTTGAGCTTTCCTGGGCGCTTGATCACAATTACGTGGACTTCTGGAAAAAGTATGCAAACGGCTGGAGGATCGACTGGGACGTTGAAGCTTACGACAGCAGTAAGGGATTGACCGAATGGTCGAGTATTTCCCGCTTGTTCCCCATCGCTGCCCTCTGGTGGCGGGATGCAGGTCCCGGAGGCTGGAACGACTTCGATTCACTGAATGTCGGGAATGGCTCGATGGATGGTCTGACCAAGGTTGAGCGGCAAACGGCCACGACCTTCTGGTCTATCTCTTCAGCACCGCTTTATACAGGTGATGATTTAACAAGGCTGGACAGCTATGGATTGGAATTGCTTACTAATGACGAAGTCATTGCCGTCAATCAGGCTGGACGTCCAGGCCATCCGGTTTCCATGGAGACCAAGCAGCAGGTTTGGTATGCCAATAACGGAGATGGTACTTACAGTGTAGCCTTGTTCAATTTGGGCGACCAGAGTGCGGAGGTAAAAGTCAAATGGAGCGATCTTGGCCTCAACGGTCCGGCTTCTGTCCGTGATCTCTGGAGCCATTCCGAGCTGGGGAATTTTAATCATGAATTCAGTGGCGGCGTGCTAGAACCCCATGCTTCCCGGATGCTTAAAGTAACCGCACTGAACGGCACATCAGCCGTCAATGACGATGATACAGGCATGCTCTATAGCGGGGATTGGCAGCGCAACGGGGGCAAGGAGCAGACAGATGGGAGACAGGATCTGAGCATAGCGATTACGGATTCCTCTGGCACTGGTCCAGCGAATAGCAGTCAAGGGGGTGCCTTGGACGCTGAAGCTGACAATGCTGCAAATTCAATCTCTGTGGAAGATGCCACTGTTACCAATGAGGTCTACATTAATGATGATGACAGCAGTATTAAATACACGGGCTCATGGAACTCCAATACCGGCAGAAGTTACGGTGATTACAATGGCGATGTGCATTTTACTGAAAAAGACGGCGATTATTTTGAGTATAGTTTCACGGGCACAGGCATTGAACTGCTGACGGAGAAGGATAAAGACCAAGGAGACATGATTGTCACCCTCGATAATGGAGCATCTGAAACTGTAAACGCCTATACCAGTGGAGAAAGGGAAGTCCAGCAGGTTTTGTACAGCAAACTTGATTTGGACAACGGCCCACATACCTTGAAGGTGGTCAAGGGCTCGGGCCAGTATATGTTGCTGGATGCGCTTAGAGTAACCATGGAAATTCCTCCTGGAGGGCAGAACAGCACCATTAGTCCGACCTCTGCAAACTTTGACAAGGAGACGGAACAACAGAAGGATGTCACCGTGAGGCTGTCCTTGAACGGCAATATGCTGACCGGCGTTGAAAATGATGGGGTGCTGCTCAGTGATGACGACTACACGGTGGTCAATGACAAGCTGACTATCAGGAAGCAGTACCTCACGCAGCTGCCTAAAGGGACAACGAGTCTAAACGTAATCTTTAGCGCGGGTGATCCCCAGTCTTTGGCAATAAGGATCAGCGATACTACGGGCATTCGATTTATAATGATCAATAACGACGATCCGGCAATCAAGTACAACGGCTCCTGGTCACGAAGCACTGGCAGAGGTTTGGGTGACTATAAGGACGATGTGCAGTATACCGAAAAAAACGATGATTCTTTTGAATACACCTTCAAGGGAACGGGGATCCAGTTATTTACGGAGGTTGACCAGTCACAGGGAGACATGGATATCTATGTTGACGACCAATTCAAGGAAACAGTCAGCGCCCATCGTAACGGTCGGCTGGCACAGCAGAACCTGTACAGCATATCGGGGCTGCCGGATGGGCAGCACACGCTCAAGGCAGTGAAGAAATCGGGGGAGTATATGCTGCTCGATATGCTCAAAGTTGAGCTTCCGAATCTAATTAATCCGGTAACCGCGGATTTCGACAAGTCAGCTTCCGCTCAGACAGACATTGATGTGACGCTGCTGCAACAGGTGGAAAGCTTCAGTGGTATTACTAACGGATCACTTGATCTGGTTCCGGGGTCCGATTATACAGTTGCAGGGAACCGAGTTACACTGAAAAAATCGTATCTTGCTGCGCAGTCAGTGGGGACGCTGAACCTCAGCTTTGCCTTCGGCGGTGATTATCTCAATGATGTGCATTCCACGGTGGTGGACGGGGATTCTTTCGAATACACCTTCAAGGGCACTGGAATAAGTATGATTACACCGACTGGACCAGAACAGGGCGAAGTGGACATTTATGTAGACGGACAGCTGGTGCAGACCGTGAACGCCTACAGTCCAAGCCGGCAGATTCAGCAGGAGATTTACAGCATTTCAGGACTGGCAAAAGGCCAGCATACACTCAAAGCTGTGAAGAAATCCGGTGAGCTCATGCTGGCCGATCAACTGAAATTTACTGTCCCTACTGGAAACGGTGAACCAACGAATCCGTCGAATCCAGGTGGTCCATCCAATCCAAGTGGACCATCGACTCCTGTCGTCCAGCCTTCAGACACTTCTGTGCCTGCGCCAGCTCCTGAATCTGGAAATACAGACGGGACAACAGGAACAGAGGGTGGTCAAGATATTCCGTACAAGGCGTATATTCAAGGATATCCGGGCGGGTTGTTCAAGCCGGATAACAAGCTCACCCGTGCAGAGATGGCAACCATACTCGCAATGGTATCTGAGAAAGAAGGCACAGGATCTGCTGTTGTATTCAGTGACGTTAAGTCAGAATATTGGGGAGCCGACGCCATTGCTAAGGTAAGCAAGATGGGGTTGATGAATGGTTATAAGGATGGGACGTTTAAGCCAAATCAGCCATTGACTCGTGCGGAGATGGCCACTCTTGTGTCCCTTCTTGGTCCGGCTTCCGAGAATTCAGGCGATGGATTCTCGGATATCGGTAGTCACTGGGCCAAGGAAGCCATTTTGAAAGCGCAAAGCGCAGGCATTCTGAGAGGCTATAAAGATGGAACTTTTCGACCGAATGCTTTACTGACAAGAGCGGAAGCCGTTGTAGCAATCAACAGAGCTTTGGGCAGAGCACCGCTCACGAACGTTTCGCAGCCACAGTGGAAGGATGTTCCTTCCACACACTGGGCCTTTGGCGATGTTGAAGCAGCATCCGTCGATCAGGTTGTAAAAGCCCGATCAGAGGTGGAAGAACCAAAGAAGAAATGATGTAAACTAGGATTGGGGGGCCATCTCGGCCCCTTTTTTCTGAATGATAAGGAGTTATCATCTCAAACCAAAGAACTTCGGAAATGTTAAAAAAAGCAATGATAATCGTCTTTTTATCGTTGCCTTTTATTCATTCCCGAATGAAACACGATTGAAGAATGAGATAAAACAATTGACTAACCCGGAAAATATTATTATCTTTGATAACGCTACCAATACCTCAAGGAGGGGGAGGAGGGTTACCCATTAAATATTCCAATGTTTTTCGTAAATTTTTAATTTCCTACGTGATCATTTTGGTTATACCCAGCATTGGCGGTTATATGTCTTATCTAACTTCCATCTCCGTAACACAGTCCATTTCCATTGAGAATAGTGTTACCCAACTCCAGAAAAGCCAGGAAATATTGGAGGGCCGCATGGCGGAAGTGGAGGGTTTCACCCGACAGCTTGCAGTTAATCAGGAACTGAACGTTCTTATGAATGAAAGGGACAACGAAACCAACGTATATGGAATATGGAGAACGATGGAGAATGTGTTGACCTTTGGACAGACCAATGATTTTCTGCAAAATTATTATATTTATCTTGCGAATTACAATCTAATTTTGACCCCGGGCTCTTCTTACAGACCGAATCACTATTATACTGATTTTCGTTATAACGATCTTTCGTTGGAAGAATGGATGAAGGACGTGTTGGGGAAGACCCACCGGAGTGAGATTAAACCGCTTAGTTCCTATGTTAGTAGGGGGAAGCAGACTTCGGTAATCACATATATGCAGTCATTGCCTCTGGACAGCTTCAATGATTCTTCACCGGCTGTCGCCGTTGTAATCATTGACGAGAAAATGATTCTTAGTCTGTTGTCCAGCCTGAATGACCGATACGGTGGCTGGGTTCATATCAGCGATGCGGAGGGCAATACCATTGCGCTGCAAGGGAGCTCCGAGCCCGAGATGGTGAAAATGGCCTCTGACTCTCATTTTGATCCAAGCAGAGTCAGCCAGTTCTATGGGGATGATCTTGTGATCACTACAAGATCTGATAAGAACGGATGGGTATACCAGGCGGGTATTCCCCGTCATGTCCTGATGGAGAATGCAAACAGGATCAAGGGGATGACGATGCTGATTACGGGCGGCACACTGCTCATCGGACTGATTGTTGGACTTGTGCTGGCTTATCGCAACAGCGTTCCAATCAATCGACTGTTAAGTGTAATGAAAGAGCAGTTTGGGAAGGATGAATCGGCTCCCAAAAATGAATTTGACTTTTTGAGTGGAAATATCGCTGCTATGCTTACTAAGAACAAGCTGCTTGAATCCGAATTAAATCGCCAGCTCCCACTGGTCAGGGATGCCTTCCTGAAGCGGCTGATCTCCGGCGAATTCAAATCGCGGGATGAGATTCTTTCCGCTGCCGAACAGGCAGATATTAATTTGTATCAAGGCACGGGATATGCTGGAATTGTCCAGATTAAGGGTTATGCCAGTATGGACAGCGTCGAGATCCTGAATGAACTGAATGCCTCCCGATTACTGTTGAAGCAGGCTTTGGCTGAACTGGACGTGGATGTCCTGATGACCGATATGGGTTCGGATAAAGTGGTCATCCTGTTCTTTTCCAAGGAAACCGACTCCGAATTGGATCGTGAAAAGGAAGATATCACGCATATCATGGAGAATCTGGCACAGTATGTGTTCAATGAATACAGGATCACCATCCAGTCGGGATTCGGAAATCTCTTCACATCGTTGACAGAGGTCAGCCTTTCCTTTGATCAGGCCAATCAGGCGCTGGAGTATGCAGTCTACATGAACAAAAAAGGTATGATGTGGAACAACGAAGCCCAAACCGAAAATACAACGTATTATTACCCGCTGGATTCGGAGCAGCGACTGATTGGCACCATTCGTGCAGGAGAACTTGAAGAGGCCAAACGGATTGTCGATGCAATCATTGTGCAGAACATGGAGCAGCGGGAACTGTCCATGGAAATGAAGCATCAACTTGTTGGAGAAATGAAGGGGACTTTTCTCAAGTTGCTGGATCAAAAGGCGTTTACGGAATATGCCTCCATCGAGAATGTGAAACGGCGGGTCATTGATATTGGTTCCTCGGAGCCGCTCGAAACGATCAAAGCTGAGTTTTATGAGATCATGGAAGAGCTCTGCTCCGTTATTGCAAACAAGAAGAAGGATGCTCATATTCAAATCATCAAACAGATTAAGGAATATACTGCGAAAATGTATTCAGATACAGAACTGACTCTGTATCGGGTGGCAGAGCATGTGGAGCGGCCTGAGAAATACATCTCTCAATTGTTCAAAGAGTTTACGGGGGTTAATTTCTCCGATCACCTGATCAAAGTCCGAATGGATCAGGCTGTGATTTTGTTGAAAGAGAGCAATTATACTGTTGACGAGATTGCGTCACGGGTAGGTTACAATAGTTCTCACTCCTTTAGGAGGGCCTTCAAACGATTGAATGGCGTTTCGCCCAGTGTGTATAGACAATCGGTTGACGATTAAATGAAAGGAAGACCCATAGACTGTGTTGTCCGTGTTCCGGACAATGCGGTCTTTTTTTGCGAATACGCCTCCGTAATGGAAAAATGGCTGTCGTACTGCGGATGTGTGCCCCCAAAAGCAGGATAACTGTACGTGTAACGGCGCAGGTGTACCTGTTTATAGGACATCAAAATCGACTATGATCAGAATCAAGAAAGCGCTATCATAATTTACGCATCGCAGACAGCTAGTAAGGGGGGATTGTTCTGGAGAAGGAAATCGTATTAAATCACAAGACATCAACACAGCCGAAGGCACCTGGTTTTCTGACCAATGCCCGCAAAAGAATGATGAAGCACTGGCAGTTACACCTACTGGTGATTCCGCCCTTGCTATTTTTTCTCATCTTCAAGTATTATCCGATGATCAATGCGGTTCTTGCCTTTAAGGACTATAACGTCATCAAGGGGATATGGGGAAGTGATTGGGTTGGTTTTCAAAACTTTCGTCTGTTCTTTGAGAACCCATTATTTTGGACCCTGGTGAAGAACACCATTTTACTTAGCGGTTATTTAGTGTTGGCCGGATTTCCAATTCCGATTGTGCTCGCACTCATGATTAATGAGGTACGAGGAGCCAAGTTCAAGAAATTCGTCCAACTCGTATCCTTTGCACCCTATTTCATCTCAACAGTCGTGATGGTGTCCATGATTATGCTGTTCCTGGCACCACGGCTTGGATTTGTGAACATCGCCATGAACTTCTTTGGGCTGGATTCCGTGAATTTTCTGGGTGAGCCGGGTATGTTCCGTTCGATCTATGTCTGGTCCGACATTTGGCAGACTGCGGGCTACAGTGCGGTTATTTATTTGGCAGCACTAGCCGGAATCGATCCCACATTGTACGAAGCGGCCAAAGTCGATGGAGCCTCGCGTTTTCAAAAAATCCGTCACGTGGATCTGCCCGGGCTGGTGCCAACCATTGTCATTATTTTGATCCTGAATGTCGGAAATGTCATGGCGATTGGCTTTGAGAAAGTCTACCTGTTACAGAATCCGCTCAATCTGGCTAATTCTGAAATCATTGCAACTTATGTCTACCGAGTCGGCCTGTTGAATGCCAACTATAGCTTCGCAACTGCGGTGGGGCTGTTCAACTCACTGATCAATCTGGTCTTACTGGTTACGGTGAATGGTTTGGCGAAGAGAGTTACTAAGAATAGCATTTGGTAGGAAAGGAGTTCACCTATGGCTGCAAACGTTCAAACCAAGATTAAAGAGTCCGCTGTGGACAAAACGTTTCTGATTACAATTTACATTTTGCTCAGTATCGTGGCGTTGGTGGTCATTTACCCACTGATATTTATCGTCAGCAGCTCAATCAGCAGCCCGGCAGCAGTAACTTCCGGTCGAGTATGGCTCTGGCCCGTAGATATTTCCTTCAACGGTTACAAGGCATTATTTAATACACCTGAGATTCTCATCGGCTATGGTAACTCCATTTTCTATACGGTCGCAGGTACCCTGATCAGTGTAGCGTTAACCATCATGATTGCTTATCCGTTGTCACGCAAAACCTTTTTCGGCAGGAACACCCTGATGATGATCATTACCTTTACCATGATTTTCAGTGGTGGGCTGATTCCGACTTATATGGTTGTGAAGCAGCTTCATCTGATTGATACTCGCTGGGCGTTACTGATCCCGAATGCAATCTGGGTATGGCAGGTCATTATTGCTCGCTCGTTCTTTCAATCTTCTATTCCGGGGGAGCTTCTGGAAGCCAGTGAAATTGACGGCTGTAGTGATATGCGATTTATCTGGAGTGTTGTACTCCCGTTATCGAAGCCGATCATCGCCGTGCTGGTTCTCATGTATGCTGTGGGGCAGTGGAATGCGTACTTTGATGCCCTGATCTACCTCAAATCGGCAGACCTGTTCCCGCTGCAACTCATCTTGCGAAGTATCATCATTCAAAATAATGGTTCGGGTGCCATGGACGTCGCGAAAATGGTGGAAAGACAGCAGCTTACCGAACTGTTAAAATATTCGTTAATTGTGGTCGCCACTTTGCCTGTACTTGTCATCTATCCATTTGTACAGCGTCATTTTGTACAGGGGATGCTGGTCGGTTCTGTTAAAGGTTGATCCTTAGATTCGGTGTATGGAGCAAGAAGATATAGACAGTTCATACGCAAGGTACCATCGTCTCAACTGGTAAACTACAAAAAGGGAGTGATCAGATTTGAAGAAAAGTATGGTAACGTTATTGATGCTGGTAGTGGCATTCACAGTTGTCATGAGCGGGTGTTCCAATGGTAGCTCATCTACTGCACAACAGGGGAGCTCGGAAGAGGGCGGCAAGGTGAATATTAGCGTGTTCGCGGTTCAGGACTCTAGCATTGATATTCCGACCAATAAATTCACTGCATTTGTGGAAGACAAATTCAATATCAAATTCAATTGGGAGATCAACCCATCGGATGGAGCCAAGGAAAAGCGGCAAATCTCGCTGGCAAGCGGCGACTACCCTGATGCCTATCTGCTGACCCACTATATAGACCAATTCTCTCAGGCAGATCTGCTGAAGTATGGCAAGCAGGGTGTGCTCGTTCCTTTGAACGATCTCATTGATCAATACGCTCCCAACATCAAAGCAGCTATGGAGAAGAACCCTAATTTGAAAACGCTTAATACAGCGCCTGATGGTAATATCTATGGACTTGTTGCGTATACGGAATGTTTCCACTGCTCCTATCCGAGCAAGATGTGGATTAATACTGATTGGCTGAAAAAGCTGAATCTGGAAATGCCAAAGACGACCGAAGAATTCAAAAACGTGCTGCAAGCTTTCAAGACGCAGGACCCGAACGGAAACGGCAAAGCAGATGAGGTACCTCTGAGTGGTTCCATAGAGGAGTTCGGCGTACGAATTATTCCGTTCCTGATGAATGCATTTGTCTATGATGATGACCGAAACTACCTGCAAATGGAAAATGGAAAAGTTCAATCTGCGGCAATTACACCTGAATGGAAAGAAGGATTGACTTACATTAAGTCCCTCTTTGATGCAGGTCTGATTGACCCTGGCGCATTCACACAAAACGCAGAAGCGTTCAAGAAAATCGGTGAAAATGCTGACGCTGAAATTTTGGGTGCTGGTGCAGCTATGCATCCCGCAATTTTCGTGAACATTGACGAAGGCAATACTCGCTCGGCGCACTATAACCCGCTGGCGCCGATTTCTGGACCACAGGGTGTGTCCTATGCGACGCATGATGCGGGCGGTGTATCTCCAGGAGCGAAATTTGTAATCACAAACAAGGCAAGTGAAGAAGCGCAAATTGCCCTGATCAAAATGGTTGACTACATGTTCACACCAGAAGGTCAAACGAACGGTGCAAGCGGTATGAAGGGGATTGACTGGACTGACCCGGTGGAAGGTGATGTGGCACTGGGTAAAGACGTTAAACCTGTAGTGAAACAAATCCCTATGGCTGAGGGTGAGGCACCACGTAATGCGGGCTGGAGTGGTATGGCTCACTTCTATATGCCAAAAGAATATCGTGATACCTTCGTTCAAGGCACAGATATTTATGCATCCAATGGTTATGAGCGCAGATTATATGACGCATCGCTGTTGTACGAAGGGCATGAGCCGAAAGAGCTGTTCCCGATCTGGTCCGTCTGGATTGATCCAAACGAAATTGACGAAGCCAGTTTGCTGCAAACCAACATCAGAAACTACATTGAGCAAAATGAATTGCAATTCATCACAGGCAACAAGGACTTGAATAAGGACTGGGATGCTTATGTGAAAGGTTTACAGAACCTGAAGCTCGATCGTTATCTAGAAATTTTGCAAAAAGCATATGATACAAGCAAGTAATTAAGAGGGATATCGGAAATCAGGTGCCTATGATGTACCGGCACCTGATTTTCCTTGTATTTAGGCAGAAGCGAAGTATGATGATGGAGTATATGTGATGATAGAGAAGAAGCAATGGATGTGTTACATACCAAGAAGGGTGGGATCATCATTCCTGTGACAGAACAAGAAGATATCACGAATTTCACGACGATAAGTTTGACGGATTATGGCGCTGTGCCGGACTCTGAGTTGGACACCCAGCCAGCCATGGCTCGTGCAATTCAGGCGGCGGCCGAAATTTCTGGTCCGGTGGTGCTGGACTGTGCGAGAGGCAGATATCATTTCTACCCGGAGGAGGCGATTCGGGCGCCTTATTATATCTCCAATACGACGAGTGAAGAAGAGAATCCAGACGTAACCAAGACTATTGCCATTTTGCTTAAAGAAATGAACGATGTAACCCTGGAGGGCAACGGCTCTCTGTTTATTTTCCACGGCAAACAGACCCTGTTTTTGCTGGACAATTGCACCAATGTAGAGATTCGCAACCTGCGTACAGACTATCACCAGCCGACGGTGACCGAGATGACGATTATCTCAAGCGGAAAGCATTATTTCGATGCCCGCATTCACCCCGATTCCCGTTATCACATTCGGGACAACAAGCTAACCTGGCTCGGTGAAGGCTGGAGTTTTGCGGAAGGTCCCATGCAAACCTATGATCCATTACGGAATACAACCTGGCGAATCGACAATTGGCTGGAATTGGCCCAATCTGTGGAAGAGCTTGAGCCCATGACCATCCGTTTGCATTTTGATTTTCAACCTGATGTGGTCCCTGGTCATGTGCTACAAAACCGCGATGGCATTCGTGATCAAGTTGGAGCTTTTATGACCGAATGCTCGGATATAACGTGGAGAGACGTGAGTCTGCATTTTCTGCACGGACTCGGGGTCGTCGGACAGTTCAGCACAAATCTGACCTTCTCACGGATGAACCTGGCTCCCCGTACCGAAACGGAACGTACGGTTGCCGGCTTTGCGGATTTTCTGCACATCTCCAGCTGCAGAGGCAAGGTTGCCGTAAGGGACAGCTATTTTTCCGGTTCGCATGATGATCCTGTCAATGTCCACGGTACCTATTTACGAATTGTAGATCAGCCAGCAGTGGATTGCGTGAAGGTTCAATTTATGCATCCCCAGACGCATGGGTTTCCAGCATTTTATCCTGGTGATGAAATCGAATTTGTCCGTTCCGGTTCGTTGACGACCTACGCCTCCAACAATGTGGTTGCGGTTGAGCATTTAAGTGCTCGTGAGCTTTTACTGACTCTTGCTCATCCGGTACCGGACGGTATTGGCAGCCATGATGTCATTGAGAATGTAACCTGGACACCTGAAGTGGAAATTACAAATAATCATTTTGCCCGAGTACCAACACGAGGCATCCTCGTAACAACTCGTCGGAAAGTGCTGATTACCGGGAATACGTTTGAACGCATGTCCATGAATGCCATTTTGATTGCGGTGGATGCCGAGTCCTGGTATGAGTCCGGAAGGGTAGAGGATGTGACGATCTCCGATAACCATTTTATTGAATGTGGCGGCAGTGAGCATCCCGTGATATTCATATCCCCGGAGAATGTGGTGGTTGATGAGAGCGCTCCGGTCCACCGACAGGTGGTTATCCTGAATAACCGTTTCGAAACTTGTAGTGATGTCCCGATTCTAAGCGCCAAATCCACTTGTGGGTTGGTTTTTAAGTCGAATAAAATATGTTCCTCCAGCGAGACAGGAAAGTTATCCGGCGTTGAAGAAGCAGTCTATGCAATAGCCTGCAGCGAGGTTGACATTGCGGATAATACGTTCACTAATGTTCCAGAAGGTACTGACTAGCAATTGAGAAATCATGAGGGAGAGTGCACATGAAACTTCAATATGACAAACCTGCACATGTATGGACGGAAGGGCTTCCCATTGGTAATGGCCGTCTGGGCGGTATGATCTTTGGTGGAGTGGAGCAGGAGAAAATCAGCTTAAATGAGGATACTTTATGGTCCGGTTATCCGAAGAACGGCAACAATCCTGGCGCAAAGGACGCTCTGCCAAAGGTCCGCAAGCTGTTACAGGAGGAACGTTATACAGAAGCGGACACGCTGACCAGAGAAATGATGGGACCTTACACTCAATCGTACCTGCCTTTCGGGGATTTACTCCTACGTTTTGAGCACGGGAACATCTACCATTCCTATAAGCGGACGCTGGATGTAGAACATGCAGTGCACAGCCTTGAATATCAGATTGGCCATGTTATATATACCCGTGAAATGTTTGCGTCGCATCCTGATCAGGTACTTGTACTGCGGCTGGCTGCGAGTGTGGAAGGTGCGTTGAATGTACATGCGTCACTGGATAGCCCGCTTCGGCATGTGACTAGTGTTAGGGAAGGCCGCTTTGTTATGGAAGGAACGGCCCCTGAACATGTCGATCCCAGCTATGTTGCAAGCGACGATCCGATCCGATACGGTGACCCCGGAAATAACAAGGGCATGGTCTTTGAAGGACAGCTAGCGGTAAAGACAGAGGACGGACAGGTAACTGTGGATGGCAGTGGAATTCATGTATTGGGTGCGACAACGGCAACTTTTTATTTCAGTGCGGCAACAAGTTTTAATGGTATGGATGCCATTCCGGGAGTCGAGGGGAAAGATACTTCCTTCACTGCAAGTTCATTTCTGAATGAGGCGGTAGCCAAGCCATATGACAGCCTGCTTGACTCCCATATTGCGGATTATCGTCTGCTCTTCGATCGGGTGAAGCTTCAGCTGGGGAATTCACCTGCTCCGGAGCAGATGTCCACTGAACAGCGGATTACGACCTATGGGGCGGAGGATCCGGGGCTTGTGGAGCTTCTCTTTCATTATGGGCGCTACTTGCTGATCACAAGCTCCCGTCCTGGAACGCAGGCTGCGAATCTTCAGGGCATATGGAATGCAGTAACTCGTCCTCCATGGAGCAGCAATTACACGCTGAATATTAATACTGAAATGAACTATTGGCCGGCTGAAATATGCAATTTGGCTGAATGCCATGAGCCATTGCTGGACTTGATCAGCAATTTGGCGAAGAAGGGCGTTGAGACCGCACAGGTCAACTATGGTACCCGAGGCTGGACCACGCATCATAACACGGATATTTGGGGACAGACGGCACCGGTGGGCAATTATGGTGACGGTGATCCAAGCTGGGCTTTCTGGCCGATGGGAGGTATTTGGCTGACCCAGCATTTATGGGAGCATTATGCCTTCAGCGGAGATGAGACGTATTTGCGGAATTCCGCGTATCCAGTGATGAAGGAAGCTGCGCTGTTCGCACTGGACTGGCTCATTGACGATGGTAGCGGTCACCTTGTGACTTCGCCTTCAACTTCGCCGGAGCATAAATTCCGGACAGCGGAAGGTGTAGCAGCGGTCAGTCCGGGTTCAACCATGGATATCTCATTAATCTGGGAGTTGTTCACCAACTGTATTGAAGCCTCGGAAATACTTGGAACGGACCTGGATTTCAGAAAAGAACTGGTGAGCATTCGCGAACGCCTTCTGCCGCTGCAAGTCGGGAAATATGGCCAATTGCAGGAGTGGGCGAAGGACTATGAGGATGAGGACATTTACCACCGGCATACCTCGCATCTGGTAGGCGTGTATCCGGGTCGACAGCTTTCGGACGAAGAGACACCAGAGTTGTTTGTCGCCGCCAGAACCTCCCTTGAGCGGCGGGGAGACGAAAGCACGGGTTGGAGCCTGGGATGGCGTGTTGCACTTTGGAGCCGTTTCAGGGAAGGAAATCGTTCCCTGCATCTGCTCTCCAACATGCTGCGTCTGGTCAGAGATGGAGCGTCGGAACAATACAACCATGGCGGTGTATATCCGAATCTTCTGGGCGCACATCCTCCGTTTCAGATCGACGGCAACTTCGCGGCCTCTGCCGGGATAGCCGAGATGCTGCTGCAATCTCACCGTCCTTATATGGAACTGCTACCTGCACTGCCGGATGCTTGGCAACAGGGCAACATTTCCGGCCTGCGTGCCCGAGGTGGATTTGAGGTCAGTATCCGGTGGGACAACGGACAACTCGTAGAAGCGCACATCACTTCACACCTGGGTCGGGAGTGTGTGCTTAGAGGTGAAGGCCCAATTGTGGTAACGCTTGACGGCAGCGTGGTTGAGACGGAGAACACCGATTTAAATATCATAAGTTTCCCTACATCTGCAGGACGTACTTACAAGATTAAGTTGAGTTAAATCGCGTTATGGATCGGAAGATCGTTGCATGGAAAATGCTCTATTCGGTCTTTATAATGAGGGCAGACTTGGGCAGGAGAGACATAATCAGCTCCGCTCAGGGCACAGCATGCAACAATAAGGAGGCATATGATGCTAACTAGCGATACAGCCGTACAAGTGCAGCAACAGAATGTTAATCTTGTAAGCGTTACAAATGGCCACGTGAGCCTGGAGATCAATCTTGAAAATGGTGAAGTGTCCTTCATCGGCAAGCATTCTTCCCATGTGAAGGGCATTCGTAGTGCTTTTCGCTGGCAGGGCCGGGAATACAGCACGGATCATTATCAGAACCATGAGCTGACGGCACAGGAAGATATTGTTCGAGAAGGATTTGGAAAAGGCATCCGCTTGGTCGTTCTGCATAAAGCCTCGTTGCTGCCGCAACTGGAGCAGCATTTCTATATGTATGAATCCTCACCGTATGTACTGGTGCAGACCACTATAGTCGGTGATGAAGAGCTTAAGGCGAATCGCATGGCTGTCATCCAATCCAAAACCATATCACTCAGCGGAGAATCCGGCCAGAATGAACCAAGCATTCTGCGTGTTCCGTTTGACAACGATAAATGGGTCAGATATACGGTGGTTAAGCCGCCGCTTGATGTGGAGAGTTATGAGGCGACAGCCTTGTTCGCGCCCGACAGCCGCCGGGGAATTGTGATGGGTTCCCTTACGCATAAGGTATGGAAAACAGGGATTCGTATGCAAAGCGAAAAAAGCGGACAAATTGAGGGACTTGATCTGTACGGCGGTGCGGTGGGTGAACTGACTCGCGATTCCCAGCC
The DNA here is from genome assembly GCF_028771845.1 of Paenibacillus marchantiae. NCBI lineage: Bacteria > Bacillati > Bacillota > Bacilli > Caryophanales > Paenibacillaceae > Paenibacillus > Paenibacillus marchantiae. The sequence continues at coordinate 3,399,131 of NZ_CP118270.1, forward strand.
TCATGGTTATGTGAAGGGAAAAAGAGTTGAATCTCCATTGGTATTCGTCGGGTTCTATGAAGACTACCGTGAAGGTCTTGAAGCCTACGGTAGGGCTAATAGCTGGATTGAGGCTCAATTACCTTGGGAGGGCGGTGTCCCCATCGGATGGAACAGCTGGTCTGCGGCTATGAGTGATCTGGACTATGATCTATATACAGCGACCAGCGATTTTCTGAAAAATGAAGTGCAGCCGCTTGGATTCGAGAATGAGGATACGTTATATATCAACTTTGATGCTTTCTGGGACAATTTTACGCCGGAAGAGATGAAGAGCGCACTGGACCGAGTACGGCAAAACGGACATAGAGCGGGAACGTACTGGACCCCATTTGCCTTCTGGGGAGGGCCTGATCAGTTCAGTCAAGCGGTCGAAGGAACGAACGGCAAATACACCTATGCAGATATTCTGCTGCGTGACAGTGAGGGCGAAATTCTGCCAGATGTAGACGGTGGTCTGGCGATAGACCCGACACATCCTGGCAACCTGCAAAGAATCGACTGGTTCACGGATAAATTCATCTCGGAAGGTTTCGAATATATCAAACTGGATTTCTTGGCACATGGCTCGTTGGAGGGACAGCACCACAATCCGAATATTACAACAGGGATCGCGGCTTATCACTATGGCATGTCTTATTTGCAGCATAAGCTCTCGCCAGAAGTAATCGGACGGCCATTTTTCATTAACTTGTCCATCGCTCCATTATTTCCATATGCATTTGCCCACAGCCGCCGTATTTCCTGTGATGTCTTCGGTACACTTGCGGATACGGAATATATGCTGAACTCGCTGACACACGGTTGGTGGATGAGCAATACGCTCTATCGCTACAATGATCCGGATCATTCGGTGTTATACAAGAGCTTCAACCAGGAAGCTACCGGCTGGCATGAAGGACGTAGCCGCCTGACTGCTTCAGTCATTGCCGGTACGGTGCTTCTACTCGGGGATGACTTCCGCAAAGAGGATGCTGCCGAACGAGCAAAAGAATGGCTTGGTAACAAGGAGATTTTGAACGTTGCTCGTATGGGCAAAACCTTCCGACCAGTTGAAGGTGATTTTGGGAAGCTGTCTTCTGACGTGTTTGTCCTTGAATCGTCGGAAGAGAAAAGTTTCTATCTCGCCGTCTTCAACTTTGATGCTGCACAGGCTGCGGTGAAATCCATCTCGCTGGAGCGGGCCGGACTAAACACCAATGCCGTTTACAGTTTGCAAGATCTGTGGGAAGGCTCACAAGGGGAAACGTCTGGAGAGCTTACGGTCTCACTGGAACCGGCGGAATCCAAAATCTTCAGATTGACCGTGAAGGGAAACTGACCTGGGAGAAATGATAACCCAGAGATGTGAACGGTTTTAGAATATAAAAACAAAGTCAAACGCGCGCTTTTGTATCTCACAGATCGCGCGTTTGTCTGTTTTGAGTCATGAGTCTATCTGTAAAGATAATCACTATTGGACTGGAGGATATGATATGAACGATTTTACTTTATGGTATTCAACCCCTGCAGCGGATTGGTCTCAAGGCCTGCCGCTGGGCAATGGAAGAATAGGGGCGATTGTTATGGCGTCTTCGCATCGAGAGGTATGGAGTATGAGCGAGGTCACCTACTGGTCGGGTCGAATTGATCCGGAGCACCCTTCCGAAGGAGGCAAGGCTGCACTTCAAGAGATGCGAGATCATTTTTTCTCTGGGGATTATGATGGAGGAGACCGTCTTGCCAAGCAGCATTTACAGCCAAAGAAACGTAATTTCGGCACCCATCTTGGATTATGTGATGTTGTTATTGATTTTGGGAAGAAGAATTCGGGTTCTGATGAAGCTGGAAGCTTCCAACGCGAGCTGGATCTGACTCATGCGCTGGCCGGGGCGTTCTGGAAGGATGACAACATCACGATTCTTCGTGAAGTTTTCGCTTCTCACGCCGATGATATAGTGGCCTCAAGAATTTGGAGCAATGCTCAGGGTTGCGTATCCTTTACACTTGGCTTGCAGGCAGGCACGGACTCATTCGAGGTAGTAGCCTTAGATGACAACACGCTTGAATTCCAAGGGCAGGCAACGGAAAATGTACATAGTGATGGGACTTGCGGCGTATGGGCCAAGGGTTTGGTCAAGTTGGTTGTATCCGGGGGTACCATCGTAAGTAGAGATGGTCGATTGAACGTGACCGGAGCGGATGAGGCATGGATTTATTTTAGTGTAAGCACGGATTATCGCCGTACAGATCAGGATTGGAAAACAGAGAACGAGTATACGCTGATGAAGGCTTTAAACAAGGGGTATGCCTTGCTGAGGGAGGATCATATCCGCGATTACGGCAAGCAATATGACAAGGTTGATATTCAGTTGGGGCTCAAGGGGAAATCCGGTCTGGCTACAGATCAACGTATTCGTTTGTTGGAACAGGGTAATGGGGATGAAGATCCGCAGCTGTACGCATTGTTTTTTCAATATGGACGGTATCTGACCATTGCGGGGTCTCGCGAGAACTCTCCGCTGCCACTCCATCTCCAAGGAATCTGGAATGATGGTGAAGCGTGCCGAATGGGCTGGAGCTGTGATTATCACCTTGATATGAATACCCAGATGAATTATTACCCCACAGAGATTACGAATCTAGGAGAAAGCCATCTTCCGCTATTTCGGTATGTTGAGGATCTGGCACAGGCGGGCAGGGAAACGGCTCGTAATGTATACGGATGCGATGGATGGGTCGCTCATGTCTTCTCCAATGTATGGGGCTTTACGTTGCCTGGATGGGAGACCTCATGGGGGCTGAACGTTACAGGCGGATTATGGCTGGCTACACACCTGATTGAGCATTATGAGTACAGTCAGGATCGTGTTTTCCTAGAGAATGTGGCCTATCCTGTACTTAAAGAATCCGCGGCTTTCTATCTGGACTACATGTGTGAGCATCCTCGGAACGGTTGGCTGGTGACGGGTCCTTCTAATTCACCGGAGAATCATTTTTATCCCGATAATTCGAGAGAGGCGGCACAGCAGCTGTCTATGGGAACGACAATGGACCAGATGCTGGTGCGCAGGCTCTTCGAATTTTGTCTTCATTCAGTTGAACTTTTGAATAAAGACGAGGAACTCGGACGCAAGCTGGAAGAAGCAATTAGCAAGCTTGCACCTCTACAGATCGGCAAGAAAGGCCAGTTACAGGAGTGGCTGGAGGATTATGAGGAGGTGCAGCCGGAGCATCGGCATTTGTCTCATATGTATGCGCTGTATCCGGACAATCAGATTACACCTGACCATACACCGGAACTCAGTACTGCAGCACGAGTAACGCTGGAGAACCGCATGGTCCAGGAAGAGCTGGAGGATGTTGAATTTACAGCTGCTTTGTTTGGACTGGGTTTTGCGAGATTGCACGATGGGGAGACGGCATATAAACACCTCTCACATTTGATCGGCGGCCTGTGCTTCGATAATCTGTTCACCTATTCCAAATCCGGAATTGCTGGAGCAGAGAGTAATATTTTCGTCGTTGATGGAAATTTCGGCGGTACAGCTGTCGTAGCGGAGATGCTGCTGCAAAGTTATGCGGGCGAGATCCACCTTCTCCCAGCGCTTCCACAGGCATGGAGCACCGGCTCGATAACTGGGCTGAGAGCAAAAGGAAATGCCGAGGTTGACATCGTCTGGGAGAATGGAAAGCTGACTTCTACGAACATTCACACTTTCTCGCCGGGAACGTTCACCATTTGTTGGGGCAACCATAGAACGATCCTTCATGCCGAAGCAGGCGAAAGTTACTATTTCAATAGCGAACTGGAGTTGGTAAAATAACGATCTATACTTGAAAATAACTTTCATTTATATGGACCATGGTCCAACGGGGGGAAAAACATATAATAGAGACAGAAAGAGACAAAGGGAGGGGACGTTGATGTACAGTATTTTTTTGGTAGACGATGAAGAACTGGGACTTGAGATGATGAGGGATTACATTCGTTGGGAAGAGATGGGTATCTATATCATGGGAACGGCGAGTAACGGCAGGGAGGCCTTGGAGAAGATTGAGGCCACCCAGCCTGATATCGTTCTTACCGATGTTCAGATGCCGATAATGAACGGTATTGATCTGGCGAGAAAGATACATGAGAGCTACGACTCGATCCAGGTGATGTTTCTGACCGGGCACGATGAATTTCAATATGTAAAATCGGCTATCAACGTAGGGGCCGTGGGATATATGCTAAAACCTTTGGATTTAAACGAAATTGAAAGCGTTATCAGTAAAGTTAAACAGCGTTGTGAAGAAGTTGCAATGAAGAACCGTTCCATGGAGGCAGCCAAAGCCAATATCCTGAAGGAGTTATCTTACGAAAAAAATGAGGATCGTGCTCTTGATCTCGCTTTTAGTTTCAGCCGTCTAACCCGACAACCGGAGACCACCCGATATGCAATGGCCTTGTTCAGTATCGATCCCAAGGAGGCTGAAGAGGAACAGCAAAGTCTGGAGGAATGTACAGGACGGCTGGTGTCTTTTCTCGACCATTTCTTCAAGGCGAAGAACCTGAAAGCGATCTTTGTGGATTACAAGGAAGGAGAGACGGGTGTATTTATGGAAGCGGCCCAGCAGCCGGGACATTATGCGTGGGAAGACTTGGCTGAGGCTATTCGTAGTGCCCTCGATTTTACGGTGACGGCAGCTGTAGGAGGACAAGAGACAGAGTTATCCCATATTCACTGTCTGTACGAACAGACACGCATCGTTTTGAATGAGCGTTTCTATGAAGGTACAGGCACCATTATTCATGCGGAGTCGCTTTCAAACCAGTTTTATACGGAGCATATGCCCCCTTTTGAACAAAAGGAATGGTTTGAGGCCATTAACCGACTGGATTTTGAATGGGCGGCACAGAAGCTGCACGGGTATATTGAGGGATTGGCAACACTGCGAGTTAAGAAGAAATTCATCTGCGACTGGTCGATAGATCTCGTTAATGAGCTGCTGGAGCAGCTTCATAAACCTGTTCCGAAGCGGGCTGAGCTGTATCATTCCATCTATAATGCACTGACTCTGCATGAGATCGAGGATCTGATTCTCGGTACTGCGGAAGATGCCGTGAGTATGCTGGGTGAGCGGTTTATGGACAAAAATGCAAAATTGATTCACAAGGTCCGTACTCTCATCGATCAGAATTACAATCAGCCGATTACCATCAACAGCCTGTCTGATCAGGTCTATTTGTCACCAAACTATTTGAGATCCATTTTTAAGGACAAAACAGGGATGACCATTCACGATTATCTGACACGCATCAGACTGGATAAAGCCAGGGAACTGCTGGCAGATGGCTCGCTCAAGATTCACGATATCGCGCAGAACGTGGGCTATGAAAGTTCATCTTATTTTATATCTCTTTTCCTGAAGACAGAGGGCGTAACACCCAACGAATACAGGAAAAGTATATGAAGATACAGGCTGTCTGGTAACGATCACGATCCTCCCGTTTTCCTTGAACATGATTTGGATAGGCTCCCTCTTACTAACCCATGATATGGCGAATGAAAGAGGCTTTCCTGTATGAATAGTAACATTGTGGTATGGAACATCCCCCTCCTCCTTTTTACAATTAGGCATATAGGAAAGGAAGGAGGAGAGAGGGGATTTAACAGCTCTTTATGAAAGCGATTACAGATGATGGCTGTGAACCGCCGCAGGATAGGCATATGGAGACCTAACTCAATCATAAGAAAATGGAGGCATGTTATGTTGGGACGGATTATGAAAAAAGGATTTGTGTTCTTTATCATTTTTTGCTTGGTAGTTGGCGGGGGCCAGTTCGTCCGAACAGCTCACGCCGATGATATGAATACCTATGAAGCCGAGGCCGAGGGAAATATTTTGCTTGGTAACGCGAAAATCTCTGATAGCCCGACGGCTTCAGGCGGCAAAAAGGTCGGAGGCATGTACCAAGGCAGTTCCTTGCAATTTAACAATGTTACTGTAAGTGAGACAGGAAATTATAAGATTTCCGTTTACTACATTTCAGGTGATTCGCGGCCGTTCAATATTAGTGCGAATGGCGGGGAGAAGCAATTTGAAGAACCGCCCAAGACAGTCGACTGGGATACGGTGGGAACGTATGATGTGACTCTTCCGTTGAACGCGGGTACCAACACAATCCTGATTGATGACAACAACTGGTATTCTCCCGACATCGACAAGATTGTGATCCGCGGTTTGGACAGTGACCACCCGGGAGAAGGTGGCGGAGACGACTGGAAGAAAAATCTGCATGGTGCAATCATTGAGGCAGAAGCAGCCGACAATATTTTGAAAGGCAATGCCAAGGTGGTGGACAGCAGTATCAGTTCAGGCGGGAAAAAAGTAACGGATCTGAACAAAAACAGTTCACTGCAATTTACGAATGTTACTGTACCGGCAGATGGTACATATTTGATCCGAATATCTTATATTTCTGGTGACCAGCGACCTGTCTATATGCAGGTGAACAATGAGACGGATGAGATGATTGATCTGCCCAAAACGGCAAGCTGGAATACGGTAGGCACGTATGATGCAGAAGCTTCCCTCGATAAGGGAGTTAATACCATTACGTTCTCGGATCATGATGGGTACTCCCCCGATTTTGACCGAATAGAAGTAATCCCGTATACGCTTAGCTATGAAGCCGAAGATTCGGGCAATACACTGACTGGTGAAGCGCGTGTAACAGAGAGTCCGAATGCTTCCGGAGGCAAAAAGGTCGGCTACCTGAATGGCGGGAGCTCCTTGACGTTCAATAAAATTATAGCCCCAATGACAGGTGATTACCGCGTTAAGGTAGATTATTTTTCCGGTGATCCGCGGAGTTTCTATGTCCATGCGAATGATGGGGAAGAGCAGTTCCACGACCTGCCTAAAACCCTGGATTGGGATACGGTAGGTACGTATGATCTTACCCTCCCATTAACTGAGGGCGAGAATACGATTACCTTTTCAGATAACAATGGCTATTCTCCCGATCTGGACCGGATTATCGTAGAGCCTGCGATAGAGACAGAACCCGAAAATCCAGGTGAAGGAGATGACGATCTGGGAACACCGGGTGACTCGCAACAATACGGGGATATCACGGTGACTGATTACACGTATGGCCTTCTTGTATCGAACGGACAATACGAAGTGTCTTATAATACCCAGACTGGATTCGTCGGCTATAGCTGGGCAGAAGGGCAGAAGATGCGGGGGATTTTCAGCAGCATTAAACTTGGTGACGGCCTTGTGGAGACCAAAGGTTATGAGAGTCATAAGAGCGGTGGAACACCTGTGGAGATTCAGGATGGATTCGGCAAAGGCATTGAGTTGAACTTTGTTCATACGTCAATTGGCAAACCAACCCTGAAGCAGGTCTATCGGTTTTATGAAGATAAATCGTATTTCCTCAACCGTCTGGATGCCTTCAGTGATACAGAGATCCAAAGTAATTACATGTCACCAATTACTGTAAAAAATTCGGGTGGTGTGGATATCGGCGTAAGCTCGGATAATCGTGTGCTTACAGTACCTTTTGACAATGACGCCTGGATTCGCTATAAATCTCAAACGATGAACCGGGCGGATACTAGCTACGAGATGACGACGGTATTCAATAACTCAACACGTAACGGTCTTGTGATTGGTTCAGTAACCCATGACACCTGGAAGACCGGTATTGACTGGAAAGGCTCAGCTAATCGTCTGAATGAATTTGCTGTGTATGGTGGTGCAGCGAGTGACGTTACTCGCGATACCCAACCACATGGCAGCCTGACCGGTACTGAGCTGTCCTCACCACTGATTATGGTAGGTGGTTTCAGTGATTACCGCACAGGACTTGAAGAATACGGAAAAGCCAATGCGATTATTACACCTCCGCTGGCGTTGAATCCGGAGCTGCCACAAGGTGTTCCAGTAGGTTGGAATAGCTGGGGAGCTTATGATAGCGGGCTTTCGTATCAGAACGTAGTGGATGTGTCCAATTATTTCAAGAATAACCTTAAGAAATTCAACAATAACGGAAATGTATTCATTAATATGGATTCCTACTGGGATAATCTAAGTGATGCAGAGCTTGCCCAAGCCGTATCTGTAATTAAGGACAATGGTCAGCATGCAGGCATCTATTGGGGACCATTTGTATATTGGGGCAACGATATGAGCCAAACGGTAGATGGTACCAACGGGCAATATACGTATGGTGATATTGTGCTCAAGGATGCTCAGGGGAAACCTCTGCCTACGCTGGATGGAGCATATGCACTGGATGTGACACATCCGGGGAGTCAAATGCGTATGAATTATTTTCTGGATAAGTTTAAATCACTTGGATTCACATTCATCAAACTGGATTTCCTGACCCATGGATCACTGGAAGGCCAACACTATGACACTACCGTGACGACAGGAATCCAGGCATACAATGAAGGGATGCGTTATGTCGAAGAGCGATTGGATGGGAAAATGTTTATTAGTGCGTCCATTGCACCGATTTTTCCAAGTCAATACGCGCATAGCAGACGGATCTCTTGTGACACCTATGGCAAAATCAATGAGACGGAGTACATGCTTAATTCATTGACATATGGTTTCTGGCAAAATGGAACGATCTATTCTTATACAGACCCAGATCATTTGGCATTAAGCAGTGCTTCAAGCCTGGAGGAAGCCCGTAGTCGGGTAAATTCCGGTGTGATTGCCGGCACGGTGATGATGGATTCCGATGATGTGAACGATCCCAAGGCACAGGAATACATGACAGCATTGTACAATAACACGGATGTTCTTCAGGTGGCGCTGAAAGGAAAAGCATTCAAGCCGCTTGAAGGGAATACGAATGCAAATGCTGCGGATACGTTTGTTCTGAAAGACGGCAATAATTATTACCTTGCCGTATTTAATTACAGCGCCAATAGTTCAGCGAACAAAACGATTAATTTGGGTCGTGCCGGATTGAATGAATCCAAATCCTACACGTTACAAGATTTGTGGACAGGTGAATCTTCGTTAGCCACGGGTTCATGGTCCATCTCGCTTGGACCGGCTGAATCGAAGTTGGTTAAATTGACCGAAAACCCAGTCAATCCGGAAAATCCAGGTAACCCAGGTAACCCAGGTAACCCAGGGAATCCTGGCAACAATGGAAATAACAACAATACTAGTGGAAACTCCGGCAACAGCACTGTTCAGGAGAACGATACAGCAAAACTGGTCATCACAGCCGATATGCTGAAAGTGGACAGTGGGGCAGGGAAAGCCGTTGTGGACATCAAGGCTGGTACTCAGGAGCTACAATTGTCATCTGCTGTTTTACGCCAGCTCGGCGACCGTGCACTGGAAGTGAAATCAGGCAAGTTAACCCTGCAAGTACCTGCGAGTTTGTTCCAGCAGCTGTTGAGCAAGCTACCAGCGGGGCAACAGGAAGATAGTACCATTTCCTTGAAAATGGTTCCGCTTGGCAGCAAGGCCAAGGAGGTCATTGCTGCAGTGGAATCATCTTCCCGGGCAACGGTTTCCCTTAAGGGAGAAATCTATGAATTCAGCCTTTCGGTAACAACTAAATCTGGTACAACCGAAACACTCTCTGCGTTCGATCATCCGGTTACGCTGAGTCTGGAAGCGGCTGAAGGCTTCGACCCTTCACAGGGGGGGATTTATTATATTAACGAAAATGGGAAATTGGAATTTCTCAAATCGGATTACGTGAATGGCGTATTAACGACTAAAGTGAGCCACTTCAGCAAGTATGCCGTTCTGGAATTGAATCGGACGTTTGCCGATGTTCCGGCCAATCATTGGGCTAGCTCTGTAATCAAGGAGTTAGCAGCAAAGGGGTATGTTGAAGGCACAAACGAAGATCAATTTGAGCCAGGACGTGCAGTCACTCGCGCTGAATTCACCGCCATGCTCGTTCATTCTCTGGGACTGACCGTAGCAAGGGAAGTACAATTTACAGATGTAGCGACAGATGCCTGGTACGCGGAACCTATCGCGATCGCGACCCAAGCTGGTATTGTCAACGGCCGAAGCACAACCAGTTTCCAGCCGGACGCACGGATTACCCGAGAGGAAATCACGGTGATGCTGATGAAAGCATACAAACTGAATGATGGGAAAGTGCCTGTTGGTTCTACAGACATCTTGTTTACAGATATGGCTCAGGTTTCTTCATGGGCAACTGCTTCGGTAAAGGATGCAGCCCAACTAGGACTAGTTCAAGGCCAAAGACAGGGGCAGTTTGTGCCTAAAGGGATAGCTTCCCGTGCAGAGGCGGCTCAGGTCATCTATAACCTGATTTTGAAGTAAGATTTAAGGCTGCGAATTGCATCGCAGCCTTATTTTCATAATTTGAAATGAGAGATGATTTCCCCTATGGATTGTAAGAATGCGATATGGCTAATTTAACTCCTGCTTCCTACAATAATAGGTATGTTCACAACACACAGCACGAGGGTAACAGGAACTCGAAAGGATGATCAATTTGACGATTCAATATAATGAACAACTACGTATATTTGCAATACAGACGCAAAATTCGTCCTACATTTTCGGAATTAATGAGAGGGAACACCTCCAGCATCTGTATTGGGGTAACCCCGTGGACATCGAGGACAGCGCTCCGTTGCTCCATCTACAATCCCATAGCTCTTTTGACGCGGAAGTGGAAGGAGAGGTGGAGGAGTACAGCTTCTGGGGAGGAGCATCTTATACAGAGCCATCTCTGAAGCTGCGCATGTCTGATGGTGTCCGCGATCTTCAGGTAAAGTATGACCGGCACGAAATCATTGAACAAGATGGCAGACAGACGTTGATTATCACGTTGAAGGATCAGGTCTATACACTTGAAACGCAGCTGATATATCGGGTCATCCCGGAATTCGACCTGGTGGAGCGTTACGCCAATATCGTAAATACGGGACAGGAGGATATCGTGCTGGAAAGCATGCAATCCGCAGCCTGGACATTTCCATATCTCCAGGATTACCGCTTGACGCATGTTACGGGGAAATGGTCGGGTGAATTCCAACTGCGTAATACCATTTTGACAGAGGGGAAAAAGATACTTGAATCGCGGAGAGGTTTCACGGACGGTCATGCCAACCCATGGTTTGCGATTGATGATGGTCTTTCGACAGAAAGCGGCGGCGGGGTATGGTTTGGTGCTCTGGCCTGGAGCGGCAACTGGAAGATTGTTGCGGAGAAGACCCCATTCACGCATGTGCGGGTAACAGGTGGCATCAATGATTTTGACAATGAATGGTTGCTGGGTGCGGGCGAAACGTTTGAGACGCCTGTCTTTGTCGGCGGATTCAGCCCAGAAGGCTTTGGCGGAATGAGCCACCGCTTGCATCAATATCAATACAATTACATACTGCCTCGCAGTGAAATCGGGAAAGTGCTGTACAACTCCTGGGAAGCTACCTACTTCGATGTTAACGCACAGGACCAAATGGCGCTTGCCGAGCGGGCAGCCAAGATGGGCGTGGAGCTGTTCGTCGTGGATGACGGCTGGTTTGGACAGCGGCATTCCGACCGAGCGGGGTTGGGCGACTGGAACGTGAATATGGAGAAGTTCCCGAACGGACTTGTTGAGCTGATTGACCGGGTTCACGGACTTGGGATGGAGTTCGGCATATGGGTAGAGCCGGAGTCGGTCAACCCAGATAGTGATCTCTATAGAGCACATCCAGACTGGGTATATCATTTTGAGACCCGGGAACGTACGGAGCTTCGCAATCAGCTGCTGCTGAATATTTCCAAGCCGGAGGTTAAGCAATACATTATCGATTTTATGACCGAACTGCTTGGCAACCATGAGATTAAGTTCATTAAATGGGACATGAACCGGACCATCACGGAGCCTGGCATGAAGGGGCACCCTATTAACCGCCAGAAAGAAGTATGGGTAAGGCATGTCCAGAGTCTCTATGATATCTGGGCACAGCTGAGAACCAAGTTCCCGGATGTGGAGTTTGAGACTTGCGCAGGAGGTGGCTCGCGGATTGATTTGGGCATCTTCCGTTATGCCGACCAGTCCTGGCCGAGTGACAATACGGATGCGTTCGACCGTCTGAGCATTCAGGAAGGCTTCTCCTATACGTACGCACCACGTATGATGACCTGTTGGGTAACTGAGTCACCTACAGGAATGAACGGTCGAAACGTCTCCCTGAAGTATCGTTTCCACAGTGCAATGATGGGCACGCTTGGTATTGGCTCCAATCTGAACGAGTGGAGTGATGAATGGATTGGGCAGTCCGGGGAATTCATCGGTCAGTACAAAGCCATTCGCCATCTCGTGCAATTCGGCAGACAATTCCGCCTGACTGCGCTTCGACATAAGGGGGTTACGGCTGTCCAGTACAGCGATGCTGCAGGAAGTGATCATGTGCTGTTCGCTTTTCTTCACTCGCAGAAGCTGGGTGAACCGTTGCCTAGACTCCGTTTGGCAGGTCTTCATGCTAACAAGACCTATCTCATTGAAGAGCTGGGATTATCGGTCAGTGGCCGTGCGCTGATGAACATCGGGGTGGAGCTGCCTCTACGTGGCGATTTCGATAGCTTGGTGTATCGTATCCGTGAGCAGGTATAAAAGGATGCTGTAGAATGTTTTAAAAGGAGTGCTTTGCAAGCCAATAGTGGCTGCATTGCACTCCTTTTTTATTGGATCTCTTTTTGTGGCAGACGGATTTGGACCGTGGTTCCCATGCCTAGTTTGCTGTACACTTTTACACCGTAATATTCACCAAATTTCAGCTTAATTCTCCGATCCACATTTGAAATGCCATAGCCGCGTCCTTCTTTCTCTTCAAACAAAGACTGAAGCGTCTCACGCCGCATGCCCATTCCATCGTCTATAACAGATAAGATGATACTATTGTTCTCGATGACGCCCTTGATATGGATATTTAGGGGCCGATCCTGGTTCCAAAGTGCATGAATCACTGCATTCTCCACAAAAGGCTGTAACGCAAGCTTTACGGTCGAGTAGGGCAAGATCGATTGATCTATCGTGTAGGTGATATTCAGCTTGCCTTTAAATCGAATAAGCTGAATGGCATTATAGCTCTGCGTCAATTTCAATTCCTCATTGATGGTCAGGATGCTCTTTCCTTTATTCAGGGATATCCGATAAAACTTGGCTAGATGAAGGACCATATCCTGGATCTGCGGATCCTGATGCTTTACGGCCAGAGAGGAGATCGAGCCGAGTGTGTTATACAGAAAGTGAGGATTGATCTGAGCTTGAAGCAGGTCAAGCTCGGCTTCCTTACTCTGTAGCTCCTTCTGGTAGACCTCCGTAACCAGACTTTTCAGCCGGGTTGTCATCTGTTCGAATGCAAAGTGAAGCTGTCCTATCTCATCATTGCCCATTTGTTCCTCATGGGTAGGATTGAAATCCCCCCGTTCAATGCGCCGAATCATCCGAATTAACGTCCTGATACGTTTGCTGAACAGCGATGCAGTAATATAAATGAGCAACAGCGCCACGCCGATGAAGCCCAGTGAAATTTTGATAATAAGCTGAGAGAGAGATTTGGCATCTTTGATAATACTGTCGTAAGGGAAGATGGACACCGTTTTCCAGCCATTTTTAAGCGTGTTATAGACCGCTAGAGCCTTCACGTCTTGATAAGTTGTATCAAATCTGCCTGAAAGCGTCTCGTCAAAATTTTGATGAAGCAATTCGGGCAAGCTTGTATTGATTAACTGTTTGTCCGCTGAAGAAAGAATAATGCCCTTGTCATTTATAATAAAGATATCTTTGCCGCCTGCTTCTTTTTCCATGAGAGAGTAGATGACAGACTCGGAAATTTGAAAGACCAGCATTCCGTAGGGATACTGATTACTATTGTTGTTCAGCAGCCGGGCAAGCGTAAACATGGCGGGACTATTCTCTGTCTGCGGCGATGAGAGATGAATAATGTTCCCATAGGATTGTTTCAATTTGTGGAACAGTTCCGTGTTCTGAACTTCGGGTGTAATCGGCCGGATATAATAATTGTCTTTGGGCAGAGATGGATTGTCCGAATAAATGAATGCGCTATCAAAATCGGGGTAGGCAGCCATCACGGTGTCGATTCGATTGCCAATATAATTATAGACATCCAAATAAGACGGATCATCCTGATACTCGTTCGTAAGGTAATTGGCAAGGCGGTTATCCAAATAAATGGAGGCGGAAATATGTTCGTAGCTATCCAGTTTATTCTCCAGATTTTTAGTGATCTGAGCTGTGGAGTTCGTCATGTTGATGTAGATCTGCTCGGTAAGTTTCGTTTTGGTAAGTTCATAGGAAAAATAAACCAATAACATCATTGGAATGATGGTGACGAGTACAAATACCATAAATAGTTTGGAACGAAAGCTCAGGTTAACAAAAGGCATGTATATGTATTTTCGATAGAATTGGCGCAATTGGAAGCCCTCTCTTGACTGATTATTCGTTGCACAATTCATCATAGCAGAGTGAATATGGAAAACCAATCCTCTCTTTTTACAAAAACATCTTTAAAAAGCGGTATCTTTCGGAGAATTCGACTATGGCAAGCGATCTGCGTCAAATTTATGATAAATAGGAGAGAAGTTGAATCAAGATATGGCCGGCCATGCTGCTGTATAGAAAAAGGGAGGGTACTTAATGCATAAGGTAAGCGCTATCAAAACAGTCAGGAGCAATAATCTGATAAGCAGACTAAAAGAGCAAAAATGGTTATTCGTGCTTATGCTTCCTGCCTTCATTGCGACATTGCTATTTTCCTATGGTCCGATGTTCGGACTGTATATGGCGTTTACGAATTATCAGCCGGGTGGGGGATCTTTTTTATACCAGTTCTTCCATGCCGAATTTGTAGGTTTCCAGTGGTTTGAGTATTTCTTTACAACAGGGGATTTCTATCGGGTTATGCGTAATACGCTTGCGACAAGCTTGCTGACGCTGTTCTTCGGATTTCCTGCGCCAATCATTCTCGCGCTTGTACTTAATGAAGCGAGACAGGGATTTTTCAAACGTTTTGTACAGACGGTTTCTTATCTGCCGCATTTTATCTCATGGGTTATTGCAGCCAACATTGTAATTACGCTGCTTGCTTCGGATGGAATGCTTAACAATATTCTGGTTCTGCTGGGCATTGTCAAAGAACCAGTCGCATTTTTGCAGAACGGGCCTCTATTCTGGTGGATTATCGCATTGTCGAACATGTGGAAAGAGATGGGGTTCAGCGCCATTATGTATCTCGCCGCAATCGCTTCCATTAATCCGGAGCTCTACGAAGCGGCCAGGGTGGACGGAGCCAGCCGATTTAAGCAAATGTGGCATATAACGCTGCCATCCATGCGCCCTACAATTGTCATATTGGCTATTCTCGCGGTTGGTGGCATTTTGAATGCAGGGTTTGAACAGCAATACCTGCTGCAAAATAATACCGTGCTTGAATACTCCGAAGTTATTGATATTTATGCCTACAAATACGGACTACAAAACAGCATGTTCTCTTACGGTGCTGCCGTGGGGATGTTCAAATCCGTTGTTGCCTTTATTCTTGTCCTCATCGTGAACCGGATTTCCAGAAAAGTGAACGACCAGGCGTTGTTCTAACTACAAAAGACAGAGGGGAGCGCTTGTGATGATTCTGAACAGATTCGGGGATCGTATTTTCAAAATTATTGTGTATTTCATTCTTATTCTAGTATTACTGGTTACATTTCTTCCGTTTTGGAATATACTCGTTCTTTCATTGAACAGCGCGGAGGATACGGTACGGGGCGGCGTTTACTTGTGGCCCAGGGACTTGACCTTGGACAGCTATCAGCAGATTTTGAAAGATAGTGAGATTTTAAACGGGCTGTGGGTAACCGTCAAACGGACGCTGATTGGCGCACCGCTATCGGTTCTCGTCATTACGATGCTTGCGTATCCGCTAAGTCGGCGGAATCTGGTTGGTCGCAAAGGCTGGAACCTGTACTTTATCTTTACCATGTATTTCAGTGGTGGACTCATTCCGTTCTACATGGTGCTTAAGGCACTGAACATGATCGATACATTTTCGGTGTTCATTTTGCCAAGTTTGATGAATGTCTTCTATATGATTATTGTCCGTACCTTTATGGAGCAGCTGCCCCATGAGATTGAAGAATCGGCAAGGGTAGATGGGGCTAACGATCTGACGATTTTCTTCCGGATTGTGATGCCGCTGACAACACCTGTACTTGCCACAATAGGACTTTTTCAAGCGATTGGGCATTGGAATGCCTGGTTTGATTCCTATGCGTTCACCTACAGCTCGGACCTGAAGACCCTGCAGGCCGTGCTCGTCAAAATCTTGAATCAATTTCAGACTGGCGGCATGATTTCACAATCGCAGATGCTGGCCAACTCTGCTAAACGAAATGCTGTTTCGAGTGATACCATTCGAATGGCTGCTACCATGGTGGCCACCTTACCAATCGTTATGGTGTACCCGTTCCTGCAAAAATACTTTGTTAAAGGCATGACTTTGGGAGCTGTTAAGAGTTAATCTATTCCGTGATCCGGTTGCAGGGAAGGCTTGTCCGGTGGCTTCTCCCTGAAAGGGGGTGGGCAAAGATCGTTTTGGAAATGCTCAATCTAGCACTACAGGAATTTATTCATTGGGAGGAATTAGGGTGTCAATGATAAAGACAAAAAAATGGATGACCATGGGAATTACGGCTGCATTAGTCGTTGGTTTGCTTGCGGGCTGCTCCTCCAATGATGGGGAGAATAATACAGCGGGTAAAGATGGGGAACAAGGGCCGATTACGCTGACGTGGTTTGATGGCAATACCAAAGGAGAACCATTTACCGATGCAATTGCCCAGGAAATTACCAAAAAGACGGGCATAGAGATCTCCATCCAACAACCAACAGGTAATCCAACGGAAAAACTAAGCTTGATGCTCGCCAGTGGTGACTATCCGGATGTGGTGGTCATGAGTCGGGGAGACGCTTCACTTGATAAGTACATTTCAAGTGGTGCATTCATTCCACTGGATGAGTTAATTGAAAAGTATGGTTCTGACTTGAAAGAGATGTATGGCGAAACCTTGACCAAAACACGTTATACAGACGGCAAGAACTACTATCTGGCAAACTGGTATGGACTCGACAGTGATCCGGTCTTCGGTATGCTGATGAGACAAAACCTGCTGGAAGAGTTTCTTCCAGACAAAGCAGATGGTTCAAAGCCACTTACAACGGATGAGTTTGAAGCACTCCTGAAAAACTTTAAAGAAAAATACAACACGATTGATGGCAAAGAGTCCATTCCCATGACGATGAACGGTGAGAACATGGGCGCGAATTTGGGAACATTCAAAGGCATGTGGGGCTTAAAAGCCTACTATGACAACAACGGACGTCTGCAATATGATGTTAAAGACCCCAAATATCGCGAGATGCTGTTATATATCAATCGCTTATATAGAGAAGGTCTGATTGAGAAAGAATTTGCGATCAGCAAAACACAGACTTGGATTCAAAAGCTGACGACTGGCGCAGTATTCTCTACACCAGGTGCCTATTGGGACCCAGGTAACGGCAATGGCGCCTTGAAGAAAGATGGCGGGGAAAAGAATCAGTTGTTCGCATACAAGGTTGTTGCTCCAGGTGTAGACCCGGCTCAAACAACATTTGGCCCAAGAAGCTCGCTTGGATGGGATGCCATTGCGATTACCAAAAACAACAAACACCCGGAAGAAACCATAAAGCTGTTTAATTATCTGGCGAGTGATGAAGGACAGCATTTGCTGCTGTGGGGCAAGGAAGGCGAGCAATACACTATGGTGGATGGCAAGCGACAACCGGAACCTGCATTCCTGAAAAGCTTCAAGGATAACTGGGATGATACGGTGAAGAAAAGTGGCGTTCGTAAATGGTTATGGTTTATCAAAAATGGCCTGGATCCAAATGGACAGCCGTACGACATGGCCGTTAAATTCCAACGCAGTGAAGTGGATGAACTGGCCCTCAAGAGTCTTGGTGATTCCGTATGGGATACAGCACAGTATGATAACCTGAATCCGGATGGGGGAACACCTCAAGCACTGACGGCCCAGAAGGTGAAGGATATTATGGATCAGAGCATTACGAGAGCCATTATTGCTCCAAGTGAAGCTGAAGCCAACTCCGTATTTGACAAGATGCTGGAGGATATGAAGAAGGCTGGCGATGAGAAAGTGGAAGATATCATTAACGAGAAATATGCTCAGCGTATGGAACTGTGGTCTTCCAAGTAATTGAAGAGTAAATTTGGTAATAAGAAGCGTCCCGGGATGGTCAGGGACGCTTCTTATTTATGGACACATTCTACAAGACACGCTAAAACGTCGCTTTAACAATGGAGATGATATCTCCTGCTACGGTTGAGATCTTGCCAACCTGACCAGAAAACATATATTGTTCACCAGAAGAAACTGTGCACAATGCCCCTTCTGCCCATGAGATATAGAAGGTTAGGGAAGTACCAGCTTCGCTCTCAATCTCGATCCAATCCGTCTCCCCATCCACAAAAGCCGCGCTGACAAGGAAGCCTCCCACAGCACGGAGAGTATGGAACTCTGCTTTTTGTCCATTCGGCCAGTTGGGAAAGAAGCGCAGGGTGCCATTATAACTTTGAAGAAGGCATTCATTGATAACGGCAGGCAGGGAGAAATTTTCGAACCAGATGCCCATGCGTGACATGAAATCGAAGTTCTCCGTGTCAGCATAGCGACCACCGCTCATCAGGACCCGATCTGTACAAGTACCGTTTGGTAGCAGACAATACTGGATTTGACGCTTGAAGCGTTCCAGATCCAACACGCCAAGCCGGGCTCCTGCAAGATGAAAGAATACCAGTTCATTCCCGCCTTCGTTGCGGTGGTTAAGGTAGGAGTTTACTGCGGTCTGATATTCCTCCTCTGACGAATGAAGCCCGTGATCTTCACCTGGAAATACAGTCGTAATAGGAATCGGGACGTTATACACCACGTCAGGATCTTCCCCCTCCACCGACACAAAGACTGGACCGTTGCGTGATTCGGCTGTGGGATAAGAAGGGAACTGGTTTAAAATCTCCTCTACATTCTCTAGCAGTTCCTGCTCGGATTTTATCCTTTCAAGAACACCGCAGGCCTGGGTGAACGCATTGAACAGAAATCGCGTCAGTGTCAGGTCGATCAGGCAGTCTTTGTTTTTGGCAAAGCCGGGTGAAATCTCATATAGCTCCGGCACCACCGTCGGAAAAATGTGATAATTACCATCTCCCCAGCGTTCACCCTGTGCTTCCGGACGATTCATGTAATCGACCATGAACAGCACGGCTTCCTTCATGGGTTGAAATGCACGATCACGCAGGAACGTCTCGTCCATGGAATATCGATAGTGCCACCATAGACTTTGTACGGTCCAAGGCGTCTCACAGATTTCCCATCCCCAGTGCGGGACAGGGTAGGGCATCATGGACATCTCAACAGGATAGGCTGAGTGGGGGAAATAAGCTCCGCTTAGTCCGTAATAATCACGTGCCCATGCTCGGCTGATGGGAAGTACATGATCAACCATATCCACGTAGGGCAGATGTTTGTCGAGATGATTGCTGGAGAATGCGAGCCAAAATGGCTGCTGTGTGTTGTAATTCATGTGGTAATCCCCATGCCAGTCTGCACCGATGGTACGGTAGCTCCAGTTGGCGAATAGGCCTGGACAGGTAACGCCCTCTCTCACGGCACAATTAAAAAAGTAAAGATTGTGGTACCAGATACGCTCCAGAAATTCATCTTCCAGAGAGACGGAGGAGCGGCTCCAATAATCACGCCACATTACATTCGATTCTTCCTTAGCTTGACTAAAGGAAGACAGTTTTGGCGGGTCGGCCTCAATATTGAGTTCACTGTAAAGGCCTTCCCAGAGCTCTGCACAGGCCAAAAAGCCGAGTTCAGGTTCTCCCAGAGGACAGCCGTTGGATGCGAGCGTCTGATGATGCAAAGCATGTTTCTTCATTGCTGTTAATCCAGACGAGCGAACAGCGAGCCGGAAAGCTCTATCTTTTTCATGTGTGATATAGGGCGTAGCGGGATGCTCAACATGCGGCAAAATTTGCGTAAATGACTGTCTACCCGTAATTTCACTGGTTACGATTGCTGCTTGAGGAAATTCAGGCGGTGTTTCGGGATCAGGAATGAGCTTGATCTCCTCGAATAAGGGGATCGGAGCACCCGTCGCAGTATCACTTACCTTCATCCAGATCCGGTAGTGCGCTCCTTCCACAAAGAGTTCGAATACAGCAGGTTTGCCATCGATCAGGAAATCAATCGTGCAAAGGCCGTTGGCAATATCCATGGTGTGGCCGATGACTTCGGCCTTTCGCCGATCATACCGCAGCAGTAGTGACCCGCAGGGCATGGGCTTGGGATATGCCTTACTGTAATTTTGGCCAGCCAACTCACAATATTGTTTGTACCACGGATGTTCCGTTAATCGCGGTAAATCAGCTGGCAGAGCAGCAAATCTGTCATATACCTCTTGGAAAGTCATGAGCTCTTCACGGTGTTCTTCGGCGAGACGAATATCCCATACATTGTTGTGCCCAAAATGGAGCATCACAGCGTCTGGACGGGTTGTTACGACAACACCTAGTCCTCCATTGCCCAGTAGTGCGCCTTCAAAAAAATCCGGCGCAGGACCAGTGAAGGAAATGGGATGCTGCTTGGCCCGTTCATAGCCTCTGTTCTTTTTTATCTCGTTTTTTCTCTTCGTTAGACTATCCTTCTTCTGCACAAGTCGTCCTCCTCATGAAGTCATGCGATGTACAGTTATTACTGTATCTGAACAGCAGTTTGCTGTATTTAGCAAGACGTCCATGATTTGCACGATCGTCAGATCAATTGGTGCTCTGCTGATATGTACCTCTAGTCCCCAATTGTACCTTTCGATGATGGAGATGAAAGGTTAACATCGAGAAAAACGGAGTCGGAAAGGAAACTTCCAATGAATTTTGCTTCCTTGCATCCCTATGTATATTTGGCGACCCGATACCCTTTTGCGAAGGGACAGTCGAGTTCTCCGCGAATTTGTTATACCAGTTCCATTTACTTGATCAGCGAAGGGTATGGGATATTAAGTATAAATGGTCTGAGCAGCAGGCTCGGTCCTGGTTCGCTGGTCTATATTCCAGCAGGGCAATTACATGAATGGGTGGCTGATGGGAATAACCCTATGGTACATCTGTGTTGTTATTTTGATTGGCACTATGTGGAGCGAAAAGAGGTATTTGATACGTCCTGTCCGATCTGTTATCCGCCGCAGGTGTTGCAACAAGCTTTTGTTGGCCCAGCCTTTCCATATGAACTTAGGGAGATTTCAAAGGTGGAGTCGTTGCGAATCTGGCAGGATCTGTTCCAAGACTTTTATAAAAGTGGTTCATACACCAATGAGCAGACTTTTATGCGGAGCTTGACGATTCAGCGTCATTTTCAGACGTTTATCGACTATTTTCTGAACTGCTGCATGGAGAAGGGGAATTTAATCCCTGATCGCCGGATAGCCCATATTCTTAAAATTTTGGAGAAGGACTTACTTCACGGAGCACCCAAGCCGCTGGATATCTATCACAAAAGTCTCAAAATGAGCCGTGGTCATTTTTTCGAGCTGTTCAGGAAATCTACAGGATACTCCCCCATCCAGTATATGAATCACTTTCGTATTGGACGGGCGAAGTATGATTTGCTTCACACGACATTAAATATCACTCAAATTGCTGAAAAATATCATTTTAGCTCGGTTCATTACTTCTCTCGCCTTTTTCATCAACTGACAGGTCAGGCTCCTCGCCAATATCGCTTACATCATTCCAACACAGCGGCCTTCAGCGCTCCATTGGAATGAACAGGCTTTTTTTGTCTACATATTCCCCCTTCATTGTTCAAATAATGATGGGACAGAACAAAGGAGGGAACGATGGATGAATAAGGCCGGACGAAAAGGGTGGTCCTGCACCTGGAAATTTAAAATGTCAGTGGTACTCACAGGTACGATATTCATGGTTTATGGTTTTGGCTTTTCTGCCAGCAGTGCGGAATCACAAATTCGTTCAGGGCAGCCAGAGCAAATGTTAATGGAGCAAACCTTAATACAAGTACCTGGTTCAACTTCAGGTCAGATATCACCAACTCCGGCAGACAAATCGCAGCGTAAACGAATGGCGATCATCATTGATGATGCGGGGAATGACATGAAAGGTACTTCTGAAATTTTGGCGACCCCGGTTAAGTTAACGTTGGCCGTGATGCCATTCTTGCCAACGACGAAGAAAGATGCGATTGCCGCACATGAAAAAGGAATGGATGTGATTGTTCACATGCCAATGGAGCCCAAAAAGGGAAGACCAGAATGGCTTGGGCCAGGTGCGATCACATCCAATCTGACGGATGAGGAAGTGCGTGATCGAGTCGAGAAAGCCATAGATGAAGTTCCTTATGCCGTCGGCATGAACAACCATATGGGTTCCAAAATTACGTCTGATAAACGGATCATGTCCATTGTATTGGATGTATGTCAAGAGCGCGGGCTATTTTTTGTGGATAGTCGTACCAATTTTCGATCTGTGGTAGGGGAATTGGCCATCACCAAAAACATGCCACCCGTCGGCAACGATATTTTTCTAGATGACCACAATTCCAAACAACAAATACGCAAGCAAATGGATTTGGCAGCCCAACGTGCTCTCGACAAAGATGTGTGTGTAGTGATCGGTCACGTTGGTCATACCGGATTAAATACCTCTGCTGTCGTCCATGAATCCGTATCTCGGCTCAAAGGTCAGATTGAGTTCGTCGGTATTAGCGATCTGGTCCGAGATGTGTGGCATTGGCAAGCTGAGCCTAAACTGCCGACAGATAATAAATAATGCCATTAGCAATGGACTGTGCAATCCGTTTCTGTTCGCCCGGGTCGCTGATCATTGCGCGATCGTGTGCATTGCTCAGAAATCCGGTTTCAACAATTACAGCGGGTTGCTTCACATGATTTAACAGGTAAAAGGGCTTGCCCCATACCACATCGCGCTCCGTCTTGTACAATTGATTTAGCTGATTCTGAATGGAACTTGCGAGCATGTAGCTTCTTCCTTCGTTCTGATGTAAAACAACTGGGCCACGAGCAGCTGATCTTGGACTCCAGTTGGCATGGATACTGACGACGATGTCGGTGCTGACCTCTTCGCTAAGGCTTTTGCGTTGAGCCAAATCTCTGCGATGGCGTGAGCGACTGTTTAACCAGCGATTCTCGTCACTCAGCGCATAGTCTCCAAGTCGGTTGATGATGACTGCATAACCCTTGCTGCGAAGCAGAAGATACACCTTTTGGCTAATGGCTAGGTTGATGTCTTTTTCCAGTACGCCATGGTCTGTTGTTCCACCGTCAATGCCGCCATGACCAACGTCCAGAAGGATCACAGGTGCTGCAAAAGCATGATGAGTGGAGTGATAGGCATCCCCATCGGTTACCGGCAGCATGGATGGGCTTATGGGTGATCGTTGTGAATGCAATGTAGGCAGGTCGGTTAAGGCAAATTTTGCCGCGCTGGCATGGGAGGTCAGAGGGATGGAACTGATGCTGATTAGCAATGCCATCGATGCGGCCAGCAGCTTATACATGAGAATACACGCTCCTTCTTGAAATAGGCATCTTATGCCATAAAGTGAGTGGATGGATACCTTTGGCATTAGACTGTGCATTCTTCTGTTTTTCATACTCTTTGCAGCAAAAAAATGTTTATTGATGATCCCTTCTGCACACAATAGAGATAACATAAGCCCCGGCTTTGCCGGAGCTAAGGAGGCAGAGGTTATGGCCAAAAGTGATGAGCTGGTGAAATACATTACAGAGCGAGTTGTTCATTATATCGACACACCGAAGGATGAGCGTAAAGGACGAACCAAAGCCAAAGAGCCATGGACTATGAAGTGGTTTGGAATGATTCCTTTTGCTGTATCTCTATGGGTTGGAAAAAAGGAAAAAGCAATGAATTCGCAGGGGAAAATGCAGAAACGAAGCTCTTCAGGTAAAGGGTGAATCAAGAACCAACATAGGTAGTAGCTTCTTCCAAAGAAAAAGACGCATTCCTATGAAGAACCAGAGGAAGGCGTCTTATTTGTTGTATAGATCGGTCAAGGTTTCACAGCATAGAAATGCCCGTCCCGCAGCAAAGTCTGAAGAGGTACAAATCGTCTTACCGAAGTATTCCCGCCAATAGCTACATATTGTTTTTGAACGGTTCCACGGTCGTCACGCCAGATTTGATAACCACTGACAGGCAAAGCCCCGCCATACAAGACATTTTTCTCATCTGCAGAGAAAATGATCTTCTTATGCTCTTTCCATTGCTGATTCAATGTCTTTACGCCATTGATCGAAAGTGCTTTTGAAGTGATCCATAACAGATTGTCCGCGGGATCAAAGAAAGGTTGCAGATCCATGGAGTCAACGGACAACGACAACGAGGAGACTTGTGGCGAATCCTCGGGGGTCATCACGACAGCTTGTACAGATATTGACCTTATGAACTTCATTCGACTCGTAGCCTGCCGTGAGTCCGTATCCAGTGCATCCAAAATACCCGTTGGTAAGGTGTCGCCGTTGGTTGCGTCAATATAGATTGCATCATCGTTAGGTCTCTCCACTTTCCAATAAGCGAGCAGGGGAGGCGCATAACGTAATTGAAGCCCTCCTCCGTCATTAATCATTTTCTTCAAGTCCAGTTGCTGTCGATCCAGAGCTTGATCCAACAAGGAAATGTTGTACGGTCGTTGTTCTCCCTGACCATACTCGCTGAGCTGTAATTGTCCTTGCTCGTTAGCTGAAATGATCATATAACCAACGGGTGACTCTCCAACATTAGCGTATACCAACCAGCTGCGTGTGCCTGGACCGAGGGGATAAAAGTCCAATTGAGCATGATCCCAATGGTTCCCTTCATGTTCAGTACTTAGAATGATAGCTTGCTCGCGAGCAAATTGTTGTACTGCATCAGGAGCCAGTGTGTCGGAATGAAGTTCCGCCGTACTTGTGGCCAATGTAGTGGGTAGTACGAACCTAGTTGCATTTTGGATTCCAGCACCTTCAGCTTGCAGTAAGGGGAGCAGGGTGATTATACATAGAAAACACATTACAATGCCGGTTATACGGCGAATCACGTTCCATCCCTTGTGGAAGGGTCGTTTCATGCTAACACCTACTTTTCTGGGGTACATATCCTGACAAAACGGACTCCATTTTCGCTACGTGATCGTTTCTAATTCCATTTTAGAGGACAGGTTATGCAAAGGTTGCTGCAACCTGTCGGGCTGCCACTCATGAATAAACACTACTTTTGCCGTCATTTGCGGGAAAAGTAGTGTCTTCGTCGTCTATCTCAAATGAAACATGCCGCTGCTAATCGCGGTCACCTTCACTTTGGGCTCATATTGCCAGATCATCTCGGTACGCCGTGTTTCATATTGCAGCTTCATAGCTTCCCGGTCCAGGACCGCTTGGCGGGCTTTCTCCTGTTCCGGGTCCGTTTCTGGTTCTGCCTGAACAGCAGCTTCAGCAGCGAGTTCGACATCTGCTCCAATCATCACGCCAGTTGGTTCGATGGGCTGTAGATGTGCTTTCTGGATACGAGTAGGGCCAGAGCGAGAAGTCTGAATTTGGGTAGATGGCCCGGTCCCTGCATGTTCCTGATCCGTTGAACTACCGTCTGTGCTGGAGGCAGAGGTTGTATCAACGTCGACCTCAGGGGTGTCCTCTCTAAGAACTGCTTCATAGTACGTATCCACAACAGCAAGCTCCAGATCAAGCCGTTCTTTGGCTTTCTCTGCCCAGCTATAGTCGAGTTCCAGCAAGCGATTTGTCAAATGCGATTCCAGAGCTGCCCCGGCATCGGCTAGCGACACTTTGGCGGTCTGTACGTGCATATTTTCAGCCAGCCTTGGGCTAAGGTCACGCCTGTTCAGTTTCGAGCCGAACTTCTCGACAATTTCCCCTGTTCTGAGGGAGATGCCGATAAAATGAAGTTCCTCTTTTTTCAGATCACAGGCGAATTCCACTTTAAAACACACACCAAGCCATGGCTCATATACTGCTGGCGCGGTAGCTCGCAATTGCCTTTTTGCAGCCTGTTCGAACAGGTTCACGAATGCGCCGCCTTCACGTGCTGCATTGAAGATCTGCTGCAACCTGCGACTGCCATATACAACATCTTCTTTCAAAATCCGTCCGGGTCCCAGCTGAGGCAGAGAAGGGACAATACCGAAGTACCGACCTAGAATGGTATCTTTGGGAGCCTCGGGGGTACCGGTACCTGGTGAGGTTGGAGGAGCAAACTGTGCAGCTTTTGCTTCTTCAGCTTCCAACGCTTGCTGATGGGCATCCGGATCAAAGACGAATGTAAAGGACATCGTCTCCGCAGGTGCACCGGTTCGCTCCACAAATCCCCAATAATACGGACGGTTGGTTAATGCCTTGTCGGCTTCAGGTGAAAGTTTTACCGTAACATGGGCAGGAGAACGCTCCATAATCTGACAATCAAGTGTTTCCAGGTAAGTGAGCACATACGCTTGCACTTCATGGGGTGACATGGTCATGATCAGAGGCCTCCTTTACGAATATCAAGCCCGGATACGGCTGGTGCCTCATCTGCGACTTCGCGCTGAATGGAGTTCAACGATTGTCCAAGCGAGTCCATTTTACGGCGGATATCCTCTTCGTTTTGTGATTCAAGCATGATTTTGTACAAACTCTTTTCGATCGATTCCTTCTTCTCCAGCCGCTCCAGAATGACATCCAATCCACCAATAACCATCTCGAACATATTGATCTTCTCATGAAGCAGATTCAGAATATGCTCCTCGATTGTGCCTGTCGTCGAAAGGTTGTAGATGTTCACATCATTCTGTTGTCCCAATCGGTGTACGCGACCGATCCGCTGCTCGACACGCATAGGATTCCAGGGCAGGTCGAAGTTGATCATGTGATGGCAAAATTGCAGGTTGATACCCTCACCGCCCGCCTCGGTTGCAATCATTGCCTGTACGCGGCCACGGAAGAGGTCCATCATCCAGTCTTTTTTACCACGGTTCATGCCGCCCCGGTAGGGAACAGCGGTTAGGCCGTTGTTGCGAAAATAATTGAGCAAATACTCCTGCGTGGCACGGTATTCGGTGAAAATAATAACCTTCTCATTCATGTCACGAACGAGTTCCATCGTTTTTTCGGCTTTCGTATTTTCCTTGATCGCTTTAATATGGGCAACGAGCTCCCAAATCTTATCCCTCAGTGGGGAGTCCAGTGGAAGCTTCTTCGACAGATTGACCAACGTCACAAACACGGCATCCCGACTGCTGCATACTTCTCGCTGCAACGTCACTAGCGAAAGCATGCTGCTCAGATTGCCGCCGGCTTCCTGGTACTGATCCTTCACAAAGGAAGTCACCCCATCGTAAAGGGCTTGTTCTTCAGGCGAAAGCTGCAAATTCACATTGGAAACGTTTCGTTTGGTAAATTGAACAGGTCCTTCACCGCGACGGTTACGGATCATGACTTTGGACAACTCATCCTTGAGCTGCTCCTGATTTTTCGGAATACGTTTGTCGACGACAAAGTTGGCTGCAAAATCACCCTGACGGCCAAGCTGTCCCGGCTTGAGCAGATTAATGAGGTTGAACAGCTCGCTCATGTCATTCTGTACCGGTGTAGCCGTAAGCAGCAGGCAGTACTTTTTCCGCAATTTCAGCATGAATTGATAGTTCGTTGTTTTTTTATTTTTGAGCTTATGAGCCTCGTCGATAATAATCATGTCGTAATCTGTATTCAGCAGCATATCTTTATGCGGGTCACGCTTTGCTGTATCCATAGAGGCAACCACGATTTCATTTTGCCAGGAATAGGCTTTTTTCTGTGCAATCGCTGGGATGCCAAATTTGGAATTCAGCTCCCGGACCCATTGTAGTACAAGGGACGCAGGCACGAGAATGAGCACTTTGGATACAAGTCCACGGACCATATATTCTTTCAAAATCAGGCCAGCTTCAATCGTTTTGCCAAGTCCAACCTCATCGGCGAGAATGGCACGGCCTGACATTTCAAACAGTACTCTGCGTGCAGTATCCATCTGGTGTGGAAGAGGGGTGAGTCCCTGTAAATGCTTCAGACATTGGATTTCATCAAAGTTGGGAATCAGATTCGTCTCTTCGGCTTGAATGCCAAGTTGAAAGAGTCTGTAATCGCCCCAAGGGCCGCCTTTATCGAGTCTGGACTCCAGTTGGGTGATCCAGCTGCGATCGAATTCAAGCGGAACGGGTAGTTCTGCTGCAGGTTGATTAAGTTGATGCGGGTTTTTCCGGTTCATGGTGCTTCCTCCCCTGCCATTCGTGATGACGGTTTATTCGTAGGTAATAGTATGGACGAATGAGAGGCAGTTCATAACC
The DNA here is from genome assembly GCF_028771845.1 of Paenibacillus marchantiae. Classification (NCBI taxonomy): domain Bacteria; kingdom Bacillati; phylum Bacillota; class Bacilli; order Caryophanales; family Paenibacillaceae; genus Paenibacillus; species Paenibacillus marchantiae. The sequence goes on from NZ_CP118270.1 coordinate 3,427,643, forward strand.
AACCTTGGAATAAGGGGTGATTTCAATCAGAAAGTTTGGAAGGGTTGTAAAATGATAGGTATTCACGTATGTTGATGAATAGTCACTTTACTTAAGTAGAGTGACTATTATATCTCAAACTATATCCTGAATATGAAGGAGGAGAATCTGTTGATGCTTTCATTGATTTTTGATATGGATGGTACGTTATTTCAGACAGATCGAATATTGGAAACTTCTCTGCATGACACTTTTAATCATCTGAGATCAAAGGAATTGTGGGAGCAGAATACGCCAATAGAAAAGTATCGTGAGATTATGGGAGTTCCTCTGCCCGTCGTCTGGGAGAATTTATTGCCCGGATACTCGGACCAGATTAGACAACAAGCGAATGAATGGTTTCATGAGAAGTTGATTGCGAATATCGAGGCAGGCCATGGTGCCCTGTACCCGTACGTAGAAGAGTTCTTTCTATACTGCAAAGAGAAGAGTATACCGATATACATAGCGAGTAATGGACAAATCGAATACTTGAATGCCATCGTAACCTATTATCATTTGGATGAGTGGGTAACGGAAACCTTCAGCATACAGCAGATTTCATCACAAAATAAGTCTGATCTCGTACGCTCCATCGTGGAGAAATATAAGATCACTCATGGCATGGTTATCGGGGATCGCTTGTCTGACATTAAGGCGGCGAAGGATAATGATTTAATTTCCATTGGATGTAATTTTGACTTTGCTCAAGCCGATGAACTAGCTCAGGCGGATCGGGTTATTGATAGCTTCGAGGAGTTGAAGACTTTAATCGGTGTACTGTAAAATGGATGCGACAAAAAAGCGGCCCATGTGGCCGCTTTATTAATTAATTATTTAAAGAGATTAACTCCAATATTTCTTGATAATTTCATCACGTCCGGAATAAATCCGGGATTCTTTATAATATTTCGGATCTTTGCGATGGAAATTTTGATGATATTCTTCTGCCGGATAAAATACGGAGGCTTCCTCAATGGCAGTAACGACAGGTTTATCGAATCGGCCTGTTTTGGCAAGTTCCTCTCGTGATTTCAGGGCCAATTGGCGTTGCTCTTCATTGTGATACAGGATGGCAGCCCGATATTGGCTTTTGCGATCATTACCCTGACCCGTGGCATCTGTGGGATCGATCTGCGGCCAGTACAGCTCAAGCAATTTCTCATATGGGAAAATGGCTGGATCAAACGAGATTTGCACAACTTCCAAATGCCCCGTGTCCCCGGTCAATACTTGCTCATATGTAGGGTTTTCTACGGTTCCACCCATGTATCCGGATATAATCCCGTGAATGCCGGGCTGCTCTTCAAAGGGACTTACCATACACCAGAAACATCCCCCGGCAAACGTTGCTTTTTCAATCACTGCTATTCCCCATTTCTCAGTTGTGTTTAATCAAGATTACTATGAATACTAGTCATAACGCAATCCATTTGATAGTTCACCCAGCCTCTTCTTTTCAAAAAGTGATTTGTGATAAGGAAGTAATTCTTTTTCATCCTTTACTTATATTGTATAATAATGGATGAGAAAACGGCCTGTTACAGCTTTGGGGCCAATTGAAAACGAAGAGGTGATCAGATGCGGAAACCGATAGATGAACCTATGTTTTATTCATATCCAGGCATGGTGGCGGTAGTGACGTCTCGTCATAAGGGCATGCAGAATGTGATGGCCTCAGGCTGGCATACCTATATTGGGTCGTCTCCCGGAATTTACGGGATATCGCTGAGGAAGGAAACGTACTCTTATGAATTGATTGAGCAGAGTGGAGTATTCGGGGTACACTTCCTTCCGGGTCATCATTCGGAGTGGATTCAGGCTGCGGGAACCTTCAGTGGAAGAGACACAGACAAATTCTCGAAATTCGGGATTACATACGAAGAAGGAATTAAAGTGAATGTACCCATTCTGACTGAATCTTATTTTGCTTACGAGTGCAAGGTAATCGATATCACAACATATGGGGATCATGAATGGATTGCAGGTGAAGTATTACAGCGGTATCAAGACCCGGAATACTTCTTGGAAAATGGAATGGTTAATCTGGACAAATTGCAGATTCCAATGTACGTAGGACGATCCTCTTATCGGATTCTTGATGGGAGTGCGGAGGAGAAGGTTCATCCGTTTTACCTCTAGGGTCCTAGGCACCAAGATGCAATTATGAGCAAAACTTTCAATCCGGCAAGAGATAGGTTTATAATGGTTATTGGCTGCTGAGCAAGTCGGCAGCCTTTTCCTATTGGCATAAGTGTACACTCCAGACCCTCAGAAGGATCTGCTCATATATGAAATAAAAGGTAAGGTAATATTAGCCATTCTATGAAAAATGCTGTATTTAACAATAAAATTAGAGTATGATTTTACAGCTATATATGCTTGGCAGGAAAGGTTACATCGTTTCACTGGATTGTAACTATTACTGTAATTTGTGAATAATCTTTCGGGCGTATAATGCTAAACGGGACATAACGACAAAGATATAAAGAAATCGTAATCATAAAACATCATGGTTAAGTAACACGTCTTCTTTATGTTGTAAATGAATGATGGAAGGTGCAATACGTATGTTAATGACAACCAGAACCACAAGGAGTTCACGAACGCCCCAGACATGGATGATGTCGACTCACATTGTCAAGGAGGGGCTCGCATGTCACAATCGTTGAAAAGCAAGCGGCATATGAACGGACTGGATGGTTTGCGAGCCATCGCTGTGCTTGCAGTAATAGGGTATCATCTGAATTTAGGTTTTATTCCGGGCGGTTTGCTCGGTGTAGGCATTTTCTTTGTTCTATCAGGGTATTTGATTACAGATATTCTTTTGACACAATGGCAGGAGCATGGCCGGATTTCGCTCGGTGATTTCTGGGTGCGAAGAGTAAGGCGCTTGTTACCTGGCATGATCACGATGACTGCAGTGGTGATGATTTGGCTGCTTTGCACAGATCCATCTCGACTGGCTGCGTTGCGTGGTGACATTGTCTCGGGAGTATTATACATAAGCAATTGGTGGTATATCTTTCATAACGTTTCCTATTTCGAAAGTTTCGGCCCTCCATCACCCTTTGGACATTTCTGGTCGCTGGCTGTGGAAGAACAGTTTTACATTGTTTGGCCCCTTCTACTGGTCGCAGCAATCGTTTTGTTCAAAAGAAAGGGATGGCTGGTCGTCTTTATTGTCGTAGCAGCTGAATTGTCTGCTGGTGCGATGGCCATCATGTATAATCCGGATCTGGACCCGAGCCGTGTTTATTATGGAACAGATACAAGAGCATTCGCCTTATTGGCTGGTGCTGCACTGGCCGTGGTATGGCCGAGTCGCAAACTATCGTCATCCCTTGCCCGCATCAATCGCCTTGTCCTGGACGTGTTAGGTTTAGCTGCGCTGGCTTGGTTAATCTACATGATGCTGAATAGCAGCGAGTACGACCCTTCATTGTATCGAGGAGGAATGGTACTTCAGGCTATAGCGACGACTTTGCTCGTAGCTGTACTGGCTCATCCATCATCCTTCCTGGCAAGGCTTATTGGCGCCAAGCCATTGCGCTGGATCGGGGAACGATCCTATGGTTTATATTTGTGGCACTATCCTGTCATTATTCTGACGAGTCCAACGGTAGACACGGGTGGAGCACATCCTGTGCGAATGGTTTTGCAGGTTGCAGCAACGGTTGCACTGGCCTCCTTGTCACTTAAATATATTGAAAATCCAATTCGTCATAACGGATTTCGTGATTCCTGGTCCCGGTTATGGGGAAGAGGGCGCAATGCAACAGGTATTCGCAACGTATGGTGGAAGCGCGCTGGATTGCTGATGAGTATTCTGTTGATGTGCTTTACGGTGTCACAGATGATGATTACGTCAGCAGCGAATTCTGATTCCCATTCGGTATCGATGTCGGCCACGCTGAATGGAGATCATTCCGTAACGGAGGAAAAGGGGCAGGACGTTCTTCCAGCAACAGTGAGCACCTCCGGGGCCAACAACCAACCTGCGCCACAGAAAAACGATAAACCAGCGGCGAACGCTGGAGATCCACCAGGCAAAGGAGAACAGCAAACGACGAAGCCAGGTAATGCTCCGAAATCTGAGGAACCAACTTCAGGTGAGCAGAAAGGATCAACTCCTGGCGACTCGAACCATGCTGTTGGTAAACCCAAAGGAAGCACCGACAATCCTGGAAATCCAGAAGACAACGGTAATGAACAACCCGAGGATCCTGTCAATACATCAGATTCGTCCAAAGAGCAAGAGGAAACAGCCCCTCCAGCCAAAGATGGCAAGATTCATTATACGGTCATTGGAGATTCAGTTATTTTGGACGCCAAGCCTTATCTTGAACAAACCATTTCGGGCGTGCACGTGGACGGTCATATCGGCCGTCAGATGTGGGAGGCTGCCGATGTACTGGATGGCCTGAAGAGAAATAACCAAATGGGCAGTCAGGTCGTACTGGAGCTTGGAACAAACGGTTCCTTCAATTCCAAAAGTCTGAATTCCGTGTTGGATTATTTGAAAGATGAAGAACATGTTTATCTGGTTACTGTGCGAGTCCCTCGCCCATGGGAACGAACCGTGAATAAAGCACTGAACGAAGCGGCGTCAGATTATAGCAATGTATCTCTCATTGACTGGCACACTGCAAGTGAAGGACATGACGAATATTTCGAAAAAGATGGTGTACATCTGACGAAGGAAGGTTCGGAAGCTTTTGCAGCACTTGTGAAAGACAGTATGAAATAAATCAGAACTTATCTATTCATTTATTTATAAATTCAAGAATGGTTCCCGAATCCACATACAGAAAGAGCTCTCATGATGAGGGCTCTTTCTGTATGTAGCAAAGATTGCAGGATCAACGGGGAATCCGATATTTTTCACCCCTGCATCCGTGCATCGTCACCTTACAGAATGATAGCGTTACCATTTACAATAAGTGTATACAAATCGCCAAGGGGGACTATAGAGATGTTGAAAAAATGGCTTTCGGGAATATTGGCAATGACGCTATTTTCTATCGTTCTGGCTGGTTGCGGCGGCGGGGACAGCTCAGAAAGCAGCGACAGCAAGGATAAAGTAACCGTCACTATATGGCACAACTGGACTGGACAGGACGCCAAAGCGGTGGCGATGCGCAAAATCATTGAAGACTTCCGTGGGTCGCATCCGGATATTGAAGTCGTGGATGAAGGTCTGCCGACAGATGGCCTCAAAACAAGGCTCCGGACCGTGGCAGCGGCCAATGAAATGCCGGATCTGTTCGTCATGTGGCCGGATGCGATGACCAAGGAGTTTGTGAAAGGGGATCTGTTGCAGCCGATCAATGCCGAGCTGGACGCGAAGCCGGAATGGAAAGACAACTTTATTCCGAACGCTCTGGATGGATATACGGTGGACGGGGATATCTACTCGGTACCGATGAATCTCGCACCCACTTCCTTTATTTATTACAATGAAGCACTGTTTAAGCAGTACAACGTGAAAGTACCTGAAACGTGGGCTGAGCTGGAGCAGGCCATCGCTACATTTAATGAGAACAAAGTAATACCGATCGCACTGGGGAACAAGGCCAATTGGGTGGCTCAATCCACGATCTTCAGTACACTGGCTGACCGGGTAACCGGCACAGACTGGTTCTTAAAAGCAACAGCGCAGGATGGGGCCAGCTTTACAGACCCACAATTCATCCAGGCGCTGGACAAAATGCAGGAACTCGGTAACAGCAAAGCATTTCAGGATGGTTTCAACAGTATTGACGAAACACAGATGATGCAGCTGTACTTCCAGGGAAAAGCAGCGATGGTGATGAACGGCGGATGGGCATTGGCCAACCTCGTCAACAACGCACCGGAAGACATTTTGAACAATACACACATAACGATTTTACCAGCAGTAGATGGAGGCCAGGGTGAGGACAGGACGACATCGGGAGTTGTGGGGACAGGCTTGGGTGTAAGCAAAAAGTTAAGCGGTGCCCAGAAGGATGCGGCCATGGAGCTATTCTACGCTTTGGCAGGCCCTGACGGTCAGAAAGCAACTCTGGATAGCAGCACACTCGTCAGCTACAAGATTGATCTGGACAAATCAAAAGCCCATCCATTGTTTGTGGAGCTCTATGACTTAATGCAGGAAGTAAAGATTACTCCGGTGTATGATTCCAAACTAGGATCTGCAACCGTCGAGGTTATCAACAATGGATTGCAGGAGCTATTGATGGGTGGTAAAGCCGCAGATATCGCGAATAAAATCCAGGCATCGCAAGCCAGTGCAGTGGGAAATTAAGGTCATAGGTCATTCCGATCCAGATCTGGATGAGCTGAAAGATGCTTTGCGGTAAGATTCAGACCCCTTCCCGGTAGGGGAGGGGTTTTGCATTGATATCAAGGGTTGTAATTACCAAAGGTTTGATGAAAGGAAGTGAGCAAGATGAACGCATTGCGCAGTCGACGTTTTATTATGCTGGGGCTCGCTCCGGCAGTTCTAATTTACGCTTTGTTTGTATTTGTGCCGGTTGTATGGTCAGCGTACTATGGATTCTTCAACTGGTCGGGAATCGGAGAGTCAAAATATATCGGACTGGATAACTATGTGGAAATATGGCATGATTCCGTATTTTGGCGGGCACTGAAAAACAACGTCATTTTTGTTCTAGCTTCAGTATTTGGGCAAATTCCGTTAGCGTTGATGCTGGCGGTCATTTTGCACAAAAGCAATCCGTTACAGCGTTTTCTGCGTTCAGCCGTATTTCTGCCGATGGTATTATCCACAGTAGTTATCGGTATGATCTGGCAATATATCTATCACCCGCAGATCGGGATACTGAACTTCCTACTGGATGCATTAGGGCTGGAAAGCTGGAAGCTGCAGTGGCTTTCAGATGACAAAATCGCCATTTTCTCCTTGGTGCCACCGCTGCTCTGGAGTTTTGTCGGTTTGTACTTGATTATCTTCATCTCGGCGCTGCAGAATATTCCGGGCGAAATCCATGACGCTGCCAAGATTGACGGTGCTTCCGGAATTCGCAAGCTGGTTTCCATTTCTTTGCCCATGATCTGGGGAACGGTTCAGGTGGCGATCATTCTATGTATCTCGGGCAGCCTAAAATCATTCGATCTGGTGTACATCATGACCAAAGGCGGCCCGGCGCATGCGACAGAGCTGCTGGCAACGTATATGTATAATTCAACCTTCAACACGTATCGCTATGGCTTCGGGAGTGCTATCTCGACCACCATTGTGCTAATCTCCCTGCTGCTGATCGGAACAAGCCAGTGGGCGACAAGCCGTAAGAGAAAAGAGAATTAGGAGAGAGGGGGGAATGTAATGAGTGTTACACCGTTATCGATGCCAACACCAGGGAATACTTCAGGCCATCCGGTTCGCCAATTCCGTAGTGGAATTGTTTGGACGCTGTTGACGGTCTATGGTATTTTAACATTGTATCCGTTCTATTGGCTTGTGATCAGTGCATTCAAAACGAATGAAGATTTCTATAGCAGGCCCTTCGGGCTTCCGGAGAAATGGAACGTGGAGAATTTCAGTAATGCTTGGGAAAGCTCAAAGCTGGGAACCGCTTTTGGCAATTCCCTGATTGTGTCCGTAGGTTCGCTTATCATAACGCTGTTTATAGCAGCGCTGGCCTCATTTATACTTGCACGTTTCCAGTTTCGTTGGAAAGGGTTGATCATGACCTTCTTCGTTGTAGGTATGCTGATTCCCATTCATAGCACATTGGTTCCGTTATTTATTTTGATGAAACAGATGTCTCTGCTGAATACGTATTGGGCACTGATATTGCCGTATACCGCATTTGCGTTGCCAACCGCGATATTTGTGCTAACAGCTTATTTGACTAGCATTCCACGTGACATTGAAGAGGCCGCTTTTATTGATGGAACAGGTCTATGGGGGCTGTTCACCCGGATCATGCTTCCCATGTCTGTGCCTGCCTTGTCAACGGTCACTATTCTAAGTTTTCTACACGCATGGAATGACTTTTCATTCGCACTCGTGTTTATTAACAAAACAGGGTTGAAAACGTTACCGCTCGCGATCGCCAACTTTGCCGACGGATATCAGACCGATTACGGTCTGACTCTTGCTGCCATGACCTTGTCCGTAATCCCGACCATCATTCTATACCTGGTATTTCAGGAACAAGTCATGAAAGGCATGACGGCCGGAGCAGTCAAAGGTTAAATGAGAGCGCATCCAGAGGAGGAAAAGGTGTGGGACGCTGGCTAACATCTTCACTGCAGCGGAAGCTGTCCGTCGTGGTTACGGCTTCCATGATTGTGCCGCTGCTGGCACTGGGGCTGTTCGCCTTTCTGATCTCTTCCCGCATCACAGAGCAAAAAACAAAGCTTTCCGGCATGGACACACTGAAGCAGGTAGAAGCGAATTTGCGCTATATGCTGCAGGATGCCGAGACATTATCGATTTTTTTGATTGGAGAAAGGGACATTCAGCAGTATTTGAGTAGCGATGAGGACGATGTGCAGGAGCGTGTGGATATTCTGGGCAGGATGACCAATTTGGCCGCTTCCAAAAAATATATTGCCAACATTGCCATCTATCCGGAACGTTTCGATGCGGCTCTGTCCACGGCTACATGGTATGAATCATCCAATGTAACTTATCCTCCTGCTCCGCGTGGTGATGCGGTTAAAGCATGGACTGGCGTATATCCGGTTCAGAATTATGCGGGTATCCAAAATGTAATAACATTGGTTCGACCCATTCGCAGCATTCATGATTATCGGCCCATCGGATGGCTGGCGATCAGTCTAGATGAGAAGGCAATCTCGAAAGGATGGGCAGCGCTGGGACTGGGTATGGGCGAAGGTCGACTGGAACTGATCGGTCCCACTGGAGAGATTTTGTCTTCCATGGACAAATCCCGTCTTGGACAGTCACTGGAGAAGATCGAGCCTGAAGTACATACGCTGATCCAACAGGAAGTCAGTGGAACAGCCACGTATGGCAGCGGCAATGAGAAACGTACTTTGCTCTATTATCCGGAACTGTTGACAGATTGGACGCTGACCGGAACGGTTCCCTACGATCAGTATAAGTCCGAAAACGGTTATATTCTGATCCTAACTGCTGTTGCAGTGACGCTGTCTGCTGCGATCAGTGCAGGACTGGTCTGGTTTACGGTGCGACGAGTCACAAAGCCGCTGAGAGTTCTTACGAGACATTTGTCCCGAATGGACCCGGATCGACCGATGCCCCTATTTCGATCGGAAAGTGATGATGAAATCGGCAAGCTGGGAGAGAGTTATAATTTGCTCGGTGCACATATTGAGAGACTGAAGGAAGAGGTTATCCGTGGTGAAACCCGCAAGAAGGAAGCTGATCTCAGGGCACTTCAGGCGCAGATCAATCCTCATTTTCTGTATAACACCCTTTCATCCATTCACTGGATTGCCTTGATGTCTGAGGAAAAGCGGATCGCAGAGATGGTTGAGGGATTGAGTGATTTTTTGCGCATCAGTTTGAATCAGGGTAGGGATTATTGTCCAGTTGGGCAGGAGATTGCCCACATTCGCCATTATGTTCGTGTACAATCCATCCGATTTCCCGACAAGTTCGCCGTGCATTATATTGTGGATCCGGCACTTGAACAGCGAATGATGCTGAAATTGCTGCTCCAACCACTTGTCGAAAATGCCATGATTCACGGAATTCAGCCAAAAGCGGGTATGGGCACAATTACGATCATGATTCGTCAAGAACAGGAACGAATGAATGTGCTGGTTCTGGATGACGGGGCTGGCATGGAGCGGGACAGACTTGAGCATGTCAGAAGCAGCCTTGTGTCATCGGATGAGGAAGAGCACCATGATTCAAACCACTACTGGACGGAGAAAGAGCCAATGAAGCAAACATCCCAAGGGGGTTACGGACTCCGCAATGTGAACGAGAGACTACTGCTTCATTACGGAGCGGAGGCGCAGCTCGAAGTGGACAGCCGGGTCGGAGGTGGAACCCGGATTTCATTTTCCATTCCAATCCTGGAGGAATCACGATGAGATTACTGATTGTTGATGATGAAGTAATTATCCGCACAGGGCTCGCCAGTGTAATCGCTTGGCATGAACTGGGGATTGAGCTGCTTTCGCCAGCAGCCTCGGCAGAAGAGGCGTTAACACGCATGGCCGAGGAGAGGCCACATATTCTGATGACTGATATTCGGATGACGGGAAGGTCGGGGCTTGAACTGGCTGAGGAAGGGCGGCATATGCTGCCGGAACTCGAGGTCATTATTTTATCGGGATACGATGACTTCTCTTACGCTCAGCAAGCGATTCGTCAAGGTGTCACGGATTATCTGCTTAAGACGAGTAAACCGGAAGATATTATCAAGACGGTGCTTCAGGCCAAACAACGGATTACCGAACGATGGGCTGAGAAATCAAGAGAAGGGCAGCTACTGCGAGAGAACAAACAGCGCCTGTTCGCTGGATGGATCATTGATGGAGACGTTGAATCAAGCCCTTGTCCTGTATTTCTCCAGTCGGGAATGAATGTGCAATCGGAATATTCCTCAGACAAGGAGCAAGTGCAGAGACAGATTCTTATTTTAAAAGCTGAGGGGTGGAATCATTCTTCGGTTACTTTACTGAACTTTGCCGTGCAAAATATGCTGGAGGATGTTCTGTCAGGCGCAATTGCACACATTCAAAAAGACCGGATTATCTGTGTTGTACAGCTGCCGCCGAATGAGCAGGATTTCCAATTTACTTTGGGGATTGCGTTAACCCGGATGGAGCAACTGTTGAAATGTACATTGCGTGCAGCAGTAGGTCGACCCTGTATGGAGGTTCAACTTCTGCATGAGAGCTACCGAACAGCGTCGATTGCATACCGTTACCATGGGTTACTTGAAGACAGGATATGGCAATATGAAGACGTTTTGCACCGCATAGGAGGCAAAGCCGTCCTTCAGCATGAGGAAGAAACTACCCTGGGGACATTGTTAATGGATAACGACTCGATTATGCTGACCACATGGACGCGAGAACTGGTGAATGAACTCCTGTTGGACCCCGAAGTAACGCCAGAGTCTTTTGATGCCTGTCTGCATGCTGCGGTGAATGCCGGACAGCGCTGGTTGATTCGCACGATGCGGGCCATTGGAAGAGACGATCTGGAACGATTCGAACCATGGAGGCCAAACCCGGATGCCGATGCTGGTGAACTTCGTGATCTGCTGTTTCATCATTTATATGGGCTGATGCATACCTATCACAGCCAGATGGGACAAGGGCGGACCACCCATGTACAGAAGGCTATTGCTTATATGGAATCTGGATTGGCACAGGATATTAGCCTGCAATATGTCGCAGGTCAGGTTCATCTGCATCCGGGCCATCTCAGTGAACTGTTTAAGAAGGAAACGGGCGTCACTTTTGGTGATTTTGTAACTGGCATGCGAATTCGACGCGCGATGGACATGCTGGTGGTTTCTCCCGCAAAAGTAAGTGAAGTGGCGGCTATCAGCGGATATGAGGACGTTAAGTATTTTAGCAGGCTGTTCAAAAAACATACAGGCAAGACTCCGAGTGAGTTTCGCGAGGAGGCCGTGTCGTACAAGACTTCCGGACATTAAAGGTTAGCAGGCTAAAGAACGAACGAAGTCATTTTTATATTGCAAACGTTTTCGATATTTTATTACCAAGGAAACTGGGGAGCGAGGCAAGGATGAAGATGATTAATTCAAGTCAGGATTTGTCAGGACAATGGAAAATACAGCATTTCGAGGTTGGGGAGAAGCGGCCCATGGATGTTGCAGCGGCAGCGCTGGATGATCGATTTTGGATCGGAGCGGAGGTGCCAGGGGATGTGCACACCGCTCTGGTGGAACGCAGCATCATTGATCCGCCCTACTATGGGCATAACGATGCCAAGAGTCGATGGATCGAGCAGAAGGAATGGTGGTATCGTACTAGCTTCAACCTGTCGAAGGATGGGGAAGCAGAGGAGTACTTTGAGTTAATATTCGACGGGTTGGATACGTTCGCCACCGTATATGTGAACGGACATGAAGTGGGGCAAACGGCTAATATGCTCATGTCCCATAATTTCGATGTGACTACACTAGTTCGTAATGGCTGGAACGCCTTAGCGGTCAAGTTCGATCCCCTTTATCTGCATCACAGAGACAAGGAAACGTTTGACTGGTCTTCGTATACGAAGGAACGGCCATGGTTGCGCAAAGCTGCGATGAATTTTGGCTGGGACTGGGGTCCACGGATGGTCACCGTAGGAATTTGGGGAGGGGTACGTCTTGAAAGACGAACGATTGCAAAGCTGGAGAACGTATATGCACGTACCGAATCAGCCAGCAAGCAGCAAGCAGTTGTCCATGTCACTGCGGATGTGAAGTCCGTATTGTCTTTCCGTAGCAGACAGAAACGTGAAAAAGCGGTGGCCCTGTCTTGTGATATCCGTTTACTGGACGCGAGTGGACATGAAGTGGCACGGTCAGCCGAAGCAGTTGTGGAAAATGGTCTCGCCGATACAATACTAAAATTAGATTCACCACAATTATGGTGGACGCATGATTTGGGTGAACCTTACTTGTACAGGATGGAAGTTACGCTATTTGCCGATGGGGTGGAAGTAGATCGTTACAACGAGCCTTATGGTGTACGAACCATTGAACTGGCGCTTCATAATGATCAGGGTGAGGATGCTTTTACGTTTATCCTGAACGGAGTGCGTGTGTACGCGAAGGGAGCCAACTGGATTCCGGCCGACCATCTGATTGGTGCCATCCCGGCCTCCCGGTATCGTGAGCTGATCGAGTTGACCGTGGAAGGGCATATGAATATGCTGCGTGTCTGGGCGGGCGGTATATATGAAAAGGACGTCTTCTATGATGAGTGTGATCGGCAAGGCGTACTGGTGTGGCAGGATTTTGCTTTTGCCAACGCCTTATTCCCTGATTTCAATCGGGACTTCATGAACAATGTACGGGATGAGGTTGAAAATAATGTCTTGCGCCTGCGCAATCGTGCCTCGCTTGCACTCTGGTGTGGCAATAACGAAATTGACTGGCTATATGACATGAAGTCCGCCAGTGGAGATATTACCAGCCCCTTCTATGGAGAGCTGATCTACCATGAGCTGATACCGGAAGTGCTGGAGCGGTTGGATTCGTCTCGTCCATACTGGCCTTCCTCACCGTATGGGGACAGTCACGGCAATGATGCCAACGATCCGGCTGTGGGGGATCGTCATAACTGGCAAGTATGGCATGGTTCCGTGTATCCCCGAAAACACGGCGAGCCGCCACTGCTGAATTACAGTATTGAGGGCGTGACTTTCAAAAACTATAAAAAAGATAATGCCCTGTTCAGCAGTGAATTCGGCATGCACGCCTCGGCCAACCGCTACACACTGGAGAAAAACATGCCTGCAGGGCAATTTTACTGGGGCAGCCCCGAAATGGCCTATCGGAATAAGGATACCAATCATCAGAAAGGCATTCTTCTAATGGAAGGATATACGGGCATTCCGCAAAATATTGAAGAGTACATGAACTACTCGATGCTGACACAGGCGGAAGGACTACGGTATGGCATTGAACATTTCCGGCGGATCAATCATCGCAATAGTGGAGCCCTTGTGTGGCAGCTGAATGACAGCTGGCCAGGCACAAGCTGGTCCATGATTGACTACGAGCTGCTGCCGAAGGCCTCCTTTTATTACGGAAAAGTATTCTTTCACCCGATACTGCTGTCTCTGGAACATGAACCGGGTGAGTTGCTTACGTTATGGGTTGTGAATGATACACGTGACACTCTGAAGGGACAGCTTCGACTTAATGTCTATGGATTGAATGGGGAAAAAGTATACTCCAGCTCGCATCATGTGGAGACAGGTTCGCAATCCGCTAATCGCATTGCAGAGCTGAGCGAAGCGGAAGTATTGGGAGGCAAATTGGCAGATGAAGTGATGGTTGAATTGGTAGCCGAAGGTTTCACTGCACCACTCAATCGATATTTCTTACGTGATCCGAAGGATGTTAACCTGCCTCAATCTCAGCTCAGTGTACATGTGAACGAAGAGGAGCAATCCGTGTCGGTTACAGCCATTGGTGCAATTGCACGGTTGGTGAAGCTCGAGCTGCCCCTCGGACGCGTTCGTTTTAGTGATAACTATTTTGATCTTCTCCCTGGTGAGAGCCGTACGGTGAGATTACGTCATCCCGATAAGTTGTCTCTGCCGATGACTGAGCTACGGGTAAGCGCCATGAATGGCAGTGAAGCCTGATCCCTAATTGTTTTTCCACAAAGAACAAAACAGCCGATGCTTCCCCAACAGGGAGTCATCGGCTGTTTGTTGATTTACGCGGTATGTGAATAACACGCCCCATTATTGAAAAGATTCGTACCGCTGCTGGAACGAAGACTCCATCTCCAGTTGCCTAGCCAACTGCTGCTTCACTTTTTCTCCACGTCGGGCCTGCAGCTCTTGCAGCCGTTCTGTAGAAGTGAATTGATCGGCTGCCATATCAATGAGCAGCTCAGCGAGCACGTCCGCATCTTCCAATGCGGCATTCAATCCAAAAGCGCCCGTTGGAGTCATTGTGTGAGCCGCATCACCAAGCAAGACCACATTGTCCTGTGCCCACGAATCGACGAAACTGCTCTCAACGGATAACAAAACAAAATCACTCCATGTCTGGATATGTTGAGCTACCGAATCAGCGAGACAGGGGAAGGCCGCCACGAGTTTCTGTACAAAGGGAGCAAAAGGCTGTTCACGCAGCTTGGAGAAGGACCCTTGCGGGATGTTCCATCCGATCTGTACGTATCCTCCAAATTGTGAGAATAGCGCCAACTGCTGACCATCCATACTGGCCATTCGAACAGCAGGTTCCCAGCCTGCTGGAGCAGGAATGCGAGCCCATAACAGATCGTATCCATGTTTGCGGATATCCGGGGTCAGACCAGCGTGTCTGCGTACAGCTGAATATCTGCCATCTGCACCAACAATAACCGCTGCTTCAATGGAAGCAGGCCGTCCTTCTTGCCGAATGTTGATGCCAACCGTGTGGTCAGCCTTATTCCGTAATAATCCAGTCATAACCGTATTATAAAGGACTTGTTCGTTTTCCTGGTTCTGTGATTGTGACACGATGACTTCCAGCAGATGATCCTGAGGCACATGAATGCCCACATGGGATTCTTGCTCTCCAGGGAAAATGGTGTGGATGATCTGACCGTTCTCCCAATATTGAATTTGCTCCAGAGGCAGCACGCCACGCTGGGTTACAGAAGGGTATAACCCATGTTTATTCAATACATGTTCACCATCTGCATTAAGCACTTCGCCACGAAACGACTTAAGAAGGTGCGGCTGGCGCTCGATCAGAATGGTGGATATTCCCTGCCGTTTCAGCAGGAATGAGAGTAGAGCCCCACCAGGACCAGCTCCCACAATACAAACGTCAGTTTTTAAATACGAATTTTGATTCATGTGTAAAATTCCCTTGCAATATAATGGATGAATAACCTATTACTTTATAATAACAGATTTATAAAAATCATTAAGTAACTAAAAGTAACTTTAAAGATATACGTTATTATAAACAAATTCAATCCAATAATGCAATAGAATCCTTCTATTTCTCTACAGGAAGGAGGATTCAAGCCTGCGGTACTGCTTTTCAGCTTATGAGCGCAGGCTTGATAAGAACAGCAAATTCTTTTAAGGGAAATACTCTGATATCTATGTGATCAGTCGGTTGGTTATGCGAGCCACGCGTTCTCCCAGAGCTTTACCCAGTGCTATGCCCTGTTCGCTGAGCAGATCATCACTGTCCACCGGACAAGTCACCCCAACACCATAATAGGAGCCATATAATGCATTATCTGCAAAGTTTCCAGGTAGTCCGGTAATGATCATGCCCTGATGGAGCATGGGTGTCAGCAGATGAATTAACGTTGACTCCAGTCCACCATGCTCGGTTGCGATGGTACAGAACACCGCACCTACTTTGTCTACAAGCTTGCCCTCTGCCCAGAGGTAGCCCAGCTTGTCGATCCAATTTTTCAACCCGGAGCTGATGGAGCCAAAATGTCCGGGGCAGCCCCAGATAATGGCGTCCATTTCCACCAGCTTGTAAATGTCGGCTTCTTCTGTGGAATGCAAATGAACGGTTGCACCATGCACGCTGGCTGCGCCAGCAGCAATCGACTCGGCAAGCGCTCGTGTATGACCGCCTTCACTATCGAAAACAATATAAATGTTCATTGCTTGATTCCTCCTTGTGTGGTTATCTGTTCATGCTATAAGGTAGCTTGTCACATGAAACGGCAAAATAAGCATGAACTTTACAGACAAGTAAAGGGTTTTGGGAAACAAGCACATTTTTCACAAACAAAATAGTACAAATATGTTACAATATAAGGTAGGTTATGATCAAAGGTAGGAGGAACGTTTATGAGCCCGGATACGGAGCGAAACTCTCAATTGGCAAATGTCGATCAATTGTTGGAGGCCTTCTTCAGATATAAAAATAAAGTATTGGATCAGCAGCAAAGAAATGAAACAAACTGCAAATTGAATCCGACGAAAAGTCATATATTGGGCATGATTTTGCGTGAAGAACGCTGTATGGCTGTGGATGTGGCCAGACAACTTAGTCTATCTTCTGGAGCAACCACAATTGTGCTGAATCAACTGGAGAGCGAAGGTCTGATCCAGCGGGTGCGCAGTGAAGAGGACCGAAGAATTGTATGGTTATCTTTAACTGAAGATGGGAAGCAGCTTGCAAGAACGTTGATTTATAATCGCGGTCGGATGACGTGGGAACTTTTGCAGGCGCTTACGGAAGAGGAACAACTGCAGATGTTTGGCATGCTGAAGAAAATTGAGCTGAAACTGCTGGAAAAAATGAAAACGTTGGAACAAACGCATCGCTAAATATATGGTGTGTAAAACGCCAGCCTTCAAGAATTTGAGCCCGCTTTGGGACTTGAATCTTGAAGGCTGGCGTTTTAATTTTTTCAATTAAAGATGGAAACGTTGAATGTGATCAGTCAGACCTTCCTGGATCAGAATTTCCTTCTGTTTTTTACCGAGCAGGTCAAAATGGGGGAAAGGCTGACGCCGATGGATGTAACGTGGGTCGAGTCCATGCTCTCTACACCAGTCCTCAAGCCGTTTCAGATCCGAACAGCCCACTTTGGTCACACTGGTAATGCCCGGAAAACGGTTGTCGATCCAGAAATGAGTGAGATAGGCAAGGTCGCCACGAGATACACGTTCTTTCCACTCGGCCAGCTCCTGTCGTTTAATTCCAAATGCCATAGACACCAAGTTCCTTTCCAAACGGGTATTGTCCTGAGCATATTGTAACATCTTATAAACAGAACCAATCAGAAATCTGCAATCGGACTGTTGTCCATTCGCTTTGGACGGGTATTAATATGACAACATTTTTATAATAAACTTTGGTTTATGTTAAAATAAGGTACACAAAATGGTTTTCACCACTTCATTATACGGAAAGGGATTGTCATCATGGAACTATTTATCGCCGTGCTTGTTTTGCTGGTACTGATCGGTTTATCGAATATTTTGAACCGATTTGTACCCTTTATCCCCATTCCGTTGATTCAGATTGTTCTCGGTGTAGCCATTGCACTATTACCTGCGGGTGTGCATCTGCCACTGAATCCGGAATTGTTTTTCGTACTCTTTATCGCTCCGTTGCTGTACAACGACGGGAAGCGAACACCGAGGCACGAGCTGTGGAATCTAAGAGCGCCCATCCTTCTGCTGGCCCTGGGCCTTGTATTTGTAACGGTTGTCGTGGCAGGATATGCCATTCACTGGCTCATTCCAACCATTCCGCTTCCTGCGGCTTTTGCACTTGCGGCAATTCTGTCCCCGACAGACGCTGTGGCTGTAGGCGCTATGGCAGGTCGTGTGCATTTACCCAAGAGCATACATAGGCTTCTTGAGGGAGAAGCATTAATGAATGATGCATCCGGTCTGGTTGCATTCAAATTTGCGATTGCCGCCACGGTTACAGGGGTATTTTCCCTGGCTCAGGCGTCATTTAGTTTTATACTTATCGCGATTGGCGGGTTGCTGATTGGTGCCTTATTATCGTTCCTGTTGATCCGATTGGGTGTCTGGATTCGGCGTCTGGGGATGGAAGATGTAACGATTCATATGTTATTGCAAATTCTAACGCCCTTCGTCATTTATCTGGTCAGTGAAGAGGTCGGTGTTTCGGGCATTCTTGCGGTCGTCGCTGGCGGGATCATTCATGCTATTGAGCGTGATCGGACCGAGTCTGTACAACTGAAGATGCAGGTGGTATCTGCCAGTACCTGGTCTGTCATTTTATTTATTTTGAACGGATTGGTCTTTGTCATTCTGGGGGTACAGATCCCGGATGTGCTGAGTACCATCTTCGAGAATGTCTCGTTTGATAACCTTCAAGTACTCGGATATGTGGGCCTCATTTCAGTGCTATTGTTGGTACTTCGTTTTGTCTGGATCTATCTGTTCTGGAAAGGAAATGAAAATTCCGGTGAGGCGTTGTCCAGCGGGAAGCCTCGGCTGAAAGAAGTTACGATCATTACTCTTTCGGGTGTGAGAGGGGCTGTAACGCTGGCGGGGGCATTCTCCATTCCTTATGTTCTCCAAGACGGGTCTCCTTTTCCTGAAAGGGATCTGATCATTTTCCTGGCCGCAGGTGTGATACTGTTCACTCTGATTGCTGCAAGTGTGTTCCTTCCTATTCTTGCGAAGAACGAAGATAAAGCGGAAGAAGGTACACCGCAAACGACAGAAAGAAAAGCACAGGATATTATGCTGAATGCTGCCATTCGTGCAGTGAAGTCGGAAATGAACGACCAGAATAAAGCTGCTGCGCTTGCGGTTGTTTCCGATCTGTCGAAGTATATCAGGCAGGCGGCTGGCGAGCTTACTGCCGGTAAGCGCAAGGACATTTTAAAACAGGAAACAGCAATTAATCTCATCGGTACACGGGCTGAACGCAAAGAAATTGAGAATATGATGGATGAAAATGTAATTGCTTCGGAAGCCGCCTTTAGATGTAACAGCTGGTTGGATCGAAAGGAAATGATGCTTGCAAACCGCACGAATACACAGATGATGTTCTCACTCAGTGAAATTGGACGATTGTTTGGACATGTGTTTACGAATCGTTCACGGAAGCCGGATCAGCCATTTATGATTGAAAATGCAGATCTGTTCCGTCAAGTGAAGATGCGTACCTCTGAAGCAGCGATCAAGGCGATTCGTGCTCATATGAACGATAGTAACCGGATTGTGGCTCTGTCAGTCATCTCCAGATATGAGCGGGTAATTGCCAAATTACGCACCTGGAATCAGGGCAAAACGGAAGATCCATTTGATCAGGAAAAGCTGGAATTGCAAATGGTGGCGATGCAGGAGCAGCGTAATACCATACAGCAGCTATACGAAAATGGCGAAATTAACCGCGATGTGGCTGCAAAACTCCGCCGTTTCATCAATGATGTGGAAGCTACAGCGCTGAAAAACACCTAATCCGATAAACCCGATATTTTAAATATGCTTAACCCTCTGATATAATATATGTGAGTTACCAACGCTCAGAAAAGGAGATGGATGAGACATGGCAGAACAACGTACTCGCTTGGGCAAAACCGATCTGATTGTTAACCCGATTGGATTGGGGGCTAATGCAGTAGGAGGACATAACATCTATCCGAATATGCTGAATGATGAGACAGGTAAGGATGTCGTTCGTACAGCTTTGAAACAGGGTATTAACTTTTTGGATACTGCTTTCATCTATGGACCTGAGCATTCAGAACGCTTAATTGGTGAAGTGCTGAAAGAAACGGGTCAGCGTCAAGATACTATCATAGCAACGAAAGCTGCACATAAATTCGTGGATGGTAACGTAGTCTTTGATAACTCGCCTGCTTTCCTCAAAACCTCTGTAGATGAGGCATTGAAACGCTTGCAGACAGATTATATTGACTTGTTCTATATTCATTTCCCGGATGAACTTACACCGAAGGATGAGGCTGTAGGTGCGCTGAAACGTTTGAAGGACGAAGGTAAAATCCGTGCCATCGGAGTTTCCAATTTCTCCATTGATCAGCTGCGTGAGGCAAATCGGAATGGAGATGTGGATGTGCTGCAGTCTGAATATAATTTGTTCAAAAGAGAAGCGGAGAAGGAATTGCTGCCCTATACGGCAGAGCATGACATTTCTTTTGTACCTTACTTCCCTCTGGCAGCAGGTCTGCTGGGTGGCAAATATAATCGTGATACAACCTTCCAGGATGGACGGGCGAAGAACCCGTTATTCACAGGGGAAGCCTTTATTCAGAATCTGGACAAGGTGGAACAACTACGCAGCATTGCACAGTCCAAGGATGCTGAGGTCGCCCATCTCGTTCTGGCCTGGTACCTGACTCAGCCGTCCATTGATGCGCTCATTCCTGGTGCCAAGAAACCAGAGCAGGTCATCAACAATCTGAAAACACTGGATGTTGAGCTCACAGCTGAGGAAATTGCAGTCATTGATCAAATATTTCGTTAAATAGTTCTGGTGAATCGGGAAATGCTAACAGGGAGTTTACGTTTGAAGATAAAGAGAGGACATAAACATGAACCTGAAGGCAGCCCGATGCATCGGATTGTGTACGCTGGTTTTTTTGCTTGGCAGCAGTTCTGCCTACGCCAAACCTGTGCAGAAGAACCGACAGTATTATGAGGAACGGGGAGAGATTGTGTGGGAGGTTCCCACACATGACAAACTCATCGCACTGACCTTTGATGATGGGCCAGATCCGGTCCAGACCCCGCAAATTCTGGCTTTACTCGAGCAGTATCAGGCCAAAGGCACTTTTTTTGTGCTTGGCAAATGGGCGGAAAAGTTTCCTGACCTGATCAAACAGGAGCAGCGGGAAGGACATGAAATCGCCAATCATACGTATGCACATACGTACGCGGTCAGGTCAACAAGGGCGGATAAGTACAGCCATGAAATGAACATAGCGGAGAAATCCATTGTTGGAGCAGGGGCGCAGCGTCCGACGTTGTTTAGACCCCCGGGAGGCTATTACAATGACATGGTCATTCAGGTCGCCAAGCAGCAAGGCTATACGATTGTGCTATGGTCCTGGCATCAGGACACACGTGATTGGGCTTCACCAGGCGTATCAGCCATTGTGAACAAAGTGCTGAAGAACGCACGTAACGGGGACATTGTTCTGTTTCATGACAAGGTGGAGGGCAAGTCCCAGACGGTTGCTGCGCTAAAAACGATTCTGCCTAAGCTGCAGGAGCAAGGTTATCGTTTTGTAACCGTATCGGAACTGCTTGCTGTTAAGGCGAGAGAGGCTGCCAAGGATGACAATTCATCCTTACCCCAGCATCCATAGCGCAAGCCAAAAACCGCAGGTCTCTGGATTAAAGAGACTTGCGGTTTTTTATTGTTTCAATTGATCTAAGTGAAGCTTGCGGATCTGATCTGTGATACAGGGGTTGTATATAGTATATAGGGTTGCCCAACGCCATTTTAGCGTTCAGTTTTGACTTTACGAGGACGGGAGCGAGCCCGCCGCAGGAATAACGACAGAAACAGACCAATGATTGAAATCCAGGTCGCTACAATGAAAGCATCATTAATGCCTTCAATGGTTGACGTCTGAACAGCGATACCATAGAGCTGCTGTAATGCTAGACTGGTGCCTTGTTCAGGCGGCATTCCTGCCGCAGTAGCCATTTGCGTGCCAAGCATACCGACTTGTTCTGTCAGTGCTACATTGGTTGTAGTCACGGTGTTGCTGTAATCCGCCAAATGAATACCTGCACGTGTCGCCATTACGGTGATGAGCAGGGCGGTCCCGATTGAACCTGCGACCTGTCTGACCGTATTGGACATGGCCGTACCATGACTGGTGAGATGAGGCGGTAATTGGTTTAACCCCTCTGTCTGTACAGACATCATAAGCATGGACATGCCGAAGCTCCGGAACGTGTATAGCATCATGATGTGACCATAAGGCGTCTCCCCCGTCAACTTACTAAACTCAAAGGTGGTGATGGCAGTAATGATCAAGCCGACAATGGCTAGGGGGCGAGAGCCAATCCGGTCAAACAGCGCTCCTGAGATGGGAGACATAACGCCCATTAGCAATGCACCAGGCAGCAGCAGCAACCCGGATTGCAGGGGAGAGAATCCCCTTATATTTTGCAGATAGATCGGTAACAGCAGCATTCCGCCAAAGAGTGCCATGTTAATCGTTGCACTGACCAGCGTTGAGATGGTGAAAATATCGTATTTGAATACACGAAATTCTAGCAGAGGGTTCTTCATGGCCGTTTCTCTGAGTACAAAGAAGACGATGAAGAGCACGCCGATAATCAGTGTCAACAGCACAGTTGCACTGGTCCAGCCTTTATCTCCGGCAGAGCTGAATCCATATAACAGAAAGCCGAAACCGATGGTGGAGAATAAAGCGCCAAAACCATCAAATTTCGGCGAAGTAAGTTTGGACACATTTTTCAGCCAAATGAAGGCAAACAAAATATCAAGCAAGGCAAGCGGGATGACCATATAAAACAGAATCCGCCATGTATAATGTTCCACGATCCATCCAGATAACGTCGGGCCAATGGCCGGAGCAAACATCATGGCAATGCCCATCGTGCCCATGGCAGTTCCCCGTTTCTCAGGAGGGAAAACAGTCAGAAACACGTTCATAACCAAAGGCATAATAATACCGGCTCCACTGGCTTGTACGATACGACCGATGAGCATGACCGTAAATCCAGGACTGATGGCACAGATTAGCGAACCTAACGTAAACAACAGCATCGCAGTCACGAATAATTTGCGGGTTCCGAACGATTCAATCAAGTAGGCGGTAATCGGAATGAGTACCCCGTTCACCAGCAAATAGGCTGTGGACAGCCACTGCACGGTCGTTGCTGATACGTTAAAGTCATTCATCAGATGGGGGATGGCTACATTGAGCAAAGTCTGGTTCAGAATGGCGATAAAGGCGCCGAGCAGCAGGACAGCGATGGTTTTCCCAAGAGGTACTTGATTATCCATCAGCAGCCTTAGATATGAACGCGCACGGTAGCGCTCATGCCGGGAACCACACCCAGTCCTTTATATCCTTCGATCGTAATGATGATCGGGATGACTTGTGTTACTTTGGTGTAATTCGCATTGGTATTGGACGACGGCAGTAGTGAAAAGGAGGACGCAGTGGCAAGTCCGATCTGGTCTACTTTGCCAGTCAATGTGGTGTCTGGAAAAGCATCGACATATACATCGACGATCTGACCCGCTTTAATTTTATCAATCGCGGTCTCGTCTACATTGGCCGTCACGTACAGGTTATTGAAATCATAGGCCCGTGCGAGGGGCGTACCTGCAGATACTAGTGAATTTTCGACGGCGGTCTGTTGTACAATGGTGCCATCAACAGGCATCGTCACGGATGTTGATTTTCCCGCAGCGGTGACGGTGGCAACGGTATCGCCTGCATTAAATGTTGTACCTACCTTGCCTTTCCAGGATCGAAGCTCACCGCCTACTGCGGAAGCCACGGAGATAGGCTGCCCGGTAACAAGCGCATTATCGGTTTTAACGTAGCTGGTGGATTGGTTGTAATAGTAGATCCCGGCAGCCCCGGCTCCCAAAATCACCAGTATAACAATGATATTGATCAAAATGGCACGTGAATTCATGCTGATCATTCCTCCTCAATTCGGTTTTCTGTAAACCTTCTCTTTGATTGGTGCTGAAAGTCTTCTGCTGACAATCCTGTTTGGAGCATTCCCGCTACTTTGTCGCTCTATACGAAACAAGGTGAAATATTATTCGCAGAATAGGGCACCAATATATTGATTAAGGCTGCCTACAGGCGGATGATAAGGAGGATGCTCATATGTTGATCATTTTGGTGGTAATTGTTGTTATTGGGGTTGTGTTTCTGATGATTTATAACTCCAGATTGTCCCGCAAGGCTGCAGAAGCAAGAGCTTCCAAAATAACAGAGATGGATGAAGGGCCTGTCCTGCTGCATGAAGAAGATCGATCCCGGAAGGAAGACAAAATTTACGAACAGGCAGAGCGTAAAGAAGTTTTGGAACATGAGGATCGTAGGCAAACAGAAATTAATCAGATGGATTCTACATCGGAAGTGACCCCTTCACCACAGAAAAGAGAGACGCAGACTACAGATGGTGATCAAGCTTATCGCCAAGCATTGCTTCATTTCCGTAAACCTGCCGAAGTGGAAGACGAAACGGTGCTGACGGAGACAAAAGAACCTGAAAAGAGTGCAGATGAAGTCTATCGATCGGCTCTGAAAGTGATGAAAAGCAAATCTTCTGATCCCTCTTCAAAGCGGAAATAACAGTTCAGTTATGTTTTTGAACATTGGACATGGCTTTCGTTTTCAATCCAAAACGTCTACAATAGATGAAGCTTTCTAAATTATGGCTACATGACATGGAATACGTTGAAGAGGAGAGGGAAACCCATGAATGGACAACAACGAGTAAATATCAAACCGGGTCTTGAAGTGGATATCGTGCTCAAGCAAGATCAGCCGACAGGCAAACTGACACGCGGTATCGTGAAGGATTTGTTGACCAAATCGCCCACACACCCGCATGGGATCAAAGTGCGTTTGACCAGTGGACAGGTGGGTCGAGTGAAACAAGTCGTTACAGGAGCGTCAGAATGAGCCGCTACCCGAGGGTGTGACATGATTACAACTACGGATGTAATGGCACATTTGGCCTCGGGGAACGAGCGTCAGCAGGATGCGTATAAGGTGTTGCAATCCAGTGGATTGTTAAGCATATTGGCAGCTTACCAGCCTTATCCGGCTGGAACAGTGCCGATTGATATTGATATTCCTGGAAGTGATCTTGATCTATTATGTGAGGCAGCGGATCTCGAGGCGTTCCAAACATTGGTGCACCAACAACTGGGCGGAATGCAGGGTTTTCGATGCGACAGGGGGTATGGCCGTGCTGGCCAGCGTCCTTATGTGACCTGTAGTGTGGAAATTGGAAACTGGCCTGTAGAGATTTTCGCTCAGTCCCTATCTGTACGCAGGCAGAATGCTTATATTCACATGCTGGTAGAGTGGGAATTGTTGCAACTCTGGGGTGCAGCAGGACATCGGGAGATTCGCAAACTGAAGCTGGAAGGCTTGAAGACGGAGCCAGCATTCGCTACTGTATTAGGACTTCAGGGAGACCCGTATGAGGAATTGCTTCATCTGGCCGCAATGAGTAAGGATGAGCTTTGGCAATGGGCCCGTTTGCGTACGTCTTTTCAGTTCGAATAGCACGGTTAAGTAATCAGATTAGAAAGATAGCAACGATAGTAGTAACTGTTAATCCCAGCAGTACCGGTTTCAGATTGCGTCGTGCCAGTTCAAATGGACTGACTCCACAGATGGCAGCAGCTGGAATTAAGGCCCATGGAATTAAGGTCCCACCGCCTACCCATATGGCGGCGACCTGACCCAGTGCCGTCAATACAGGTGCGGAATCTGCCGAGCCTGCAAACATGGACGCAATGGAGCCGACCAGGGATATTCCAGAGAACCCCGAACCATCCATTCCCGTGACCGCTCCGGTCACAGTCATCGTTATAGCACCTACCGTATTATTCAATGGCACTAGCCCTGCAAGAGCAACCCCTAAATCATTCACAATCCCGTGTGATCCAGCAGGCAGCGGGTTGTTGAACAGTTCTGTGATCGCAGCATCCCCAAGATAAAAGAAAGCGGCAATCGGGATAACAGGACCAAACACCTTGAATCCGAACTGAAATCCTTCAATTAAATAGTTTGTTGTTTCTTCCGGACCTGTATGACGATGCGCGGCAAGTGATACGGCAATCAGAATGAGCACGGCCGTTCCACCAATTAGTGCTGTGGCATCACCGCCTTGTAATTTAAGTAAAAACATCAGAATGACATCGACTAAGAATAACAATGGGATGATCAGAGCGAATACCTTTTGCAAACGTGGGGGCATTGCTTGACGTTGAACGGCTGGCTCCTCGGAGATCGGCGCAGAGTCTGACGAAGGTGGATGAACGGTTACTGCTTCACCAGAGATCGGATCACTGAGTTTAACGGGGGAACCTGACTTCATCTCCTTGCGCAGCATCCAGAATGCCGTTACGGTAGACACCGTCCCCATCACTATGACAAGTGGGATACTTGCAGTCATAACAGCGGTAACGGGAAGGCCAGCTGCATCAGCTGTCAGTTTGGGTGCCCCTTGGATAATGTAATCCCCTGATAAGGCAATGCCGTGACCGAACAGATTCATGGCAATGGCAGCGCCGATGGGAGGAAGTCCGACTCGTACTGCTACCGGAAGAAGTACAGCTCCAACCAGGGCAACGGCAGGAGAGGGCCAGAAAAACAATGATACGATCATCATAATGAATCCAATTCCCCAATAGGCGACCTGTGGAGAACGGATGAACCGGGTGAGTGGTGTCACCATGACTTCATTGATCCCCGTCCGGATTAATACCCGGCTCATGGCGACAATGATCGAGATGATAAAAATGGTGCTGAGCAGCTCCTTGGCTGCGTAAATAAAACTGCTGAAGATTCCGGAAACCGATCCGCTTAATGTTTCAGTCGCCAGGAGTCCAATGGTCATGATACCTGCGACACAAATGATGGTTGTGTCTCTACGCCGAACCATGACGGCGATAATCAAGACGATAAAAGCCAGATATACATAATGCAATGGGACGAGTTGTATATTCATCGGACATGCCTCCTTACATCCTTGATGTCAATCCAAGGAGTGATATATCGTATGCATGTCATCACCGGGCGTTCGTGGAGTGTGGAGCAGGATTTTTTTTACAGATGGAGAACTAATTAGAGCATGGACCCTCGAACACGTACTGTAAGCCAAGAGCAAGTCACCAGAATTGACACTGACAGGTCACGGAACCACATAGACAGATGCAAGCAAGTATGACTACAATAAACATGCCATTATAAGGAAGAAGATGGAAGAAATACAGTGGTGGAGCATCAAAAAAACAGGAGAAATCGCTTGATCTTGACAGCGGTTACAACAATGTGCAAAAGAACTGAAATCTAGATTAGACAAAAGGGCGGGAATTCATGAACTTCATCCGTTCATTGCGCTTTAAGTTTATCGTGGGTCTGACATTGATCATGATGCCACTATTCATGCTGCTATATTACAACAACGTATATGCCATGAAAGTTGTACGTGATCAAGTGTCTCTCACCAATATGAATCATCTTGCGAAGAGTGTGGAGCAGAACGAGCGTGTGCTGCAGGAGACCAATCGGTATTTATACAGTCTGGGTGAGCGAGACCCGGACATTATCTCCCTGTTTTTTCTCAAATACGGCAGCGGCGATTATATTATTGCCAAACAGCGTATTATGAACAAATTCATGACCGATATCGGATTTTATAATCTGATCGATTCATTTTTTCTGTACGATGCCGTGAATGACGATCTGTTACTCGCTACCTCGGGCAATTATGATGTCAAAATGTCGATTGTGCAGGAGAGCATGCCGGTCCAGATGCAGCAGCTGGAGGGGGAAATCCAGAAGCCAGAGTGGAGCATCGTTCGGGGAGGCACATGGAATGCCTTGGTCAAAACGGTGCGGATCAACGCCCAGTTCTATGCGGGGGCGCTGGTGGACATGAATGCACTGAATCACCCCGAGCAATTCACGGAGTCCGGTGACCGGGGAGGCGCAGTCATCGTGGGAGCAGATGGCGGGGCACTGTCCGATTCAGCTCTGAACTCGGCACAAATCAAATTGGCCGCAGCCCATATCACGGGATTAAATAATCCGTACCAGGTGATCTCTGAAGTAACGTCCACAGGCAGTGCACGTCAGTATCTGATGCTTGGCATTGCCTCAGCCATGTCTGGGATGAATTATATTGTCCTGCTGCCCGAGGAGGATATGATGCGAAACCTGCCATTTTTTCAGCAGATCATTCGCCTGCTTCCGATTGGTGCAGCAGTCATCCTAATAACAGCTATGATTTTTCTCAGGCAGCTCCTGTTCCGTCCGATGAATGTGCTCATACGTGGGATGAGGAGGGTCAGCCGAGGAGAACTTGATGTGAGGCTTGAGACGCCGTCTTCATCTGAACTGGAGTTTGTCACACACAGCTTCAATCAGATGACAAGTGAGATCCAGCATCTGAAGATAGATGTGTATGAGGAACAATTGCGCACAAGAGAAGCAGAGTTTAAACAATTGCAGATGCAGATTAATCCTCACTTTTACCTGAATTCATTGAATATCATTCATAGCCTGGCTTCGTTGCAAAAGCATGAGCTGGTGCAGCAGATGGCGGGGCATCTGGCAGATTATTTCAGGTTCAGCCTGCGTGCAGGCAAACGTGTTATTCGATTGGATGAAGAATTGGAACATATCAGTCATTATTTGGAGATCCAGAAGCTGCGGTTTCCAAACAAGCTGGATTTCGTTCTGGATGTCGGACCGGATCTGGGGCATTATGTGCTGCCGCCTTTAACGATTCAGCCTTTTGTGGAGAACGCCATTATTCATGGCTTCCAGCGGCGCAAAGAGCCTTTTGTTATTTGCATAAGAGCATGGAAGTCGAAAACGTTATCTGATCCTGAACCGTCTTCGGTTCTTCAACTTTCAATTACAGATAACGGTGTTGGATTTGAGCAAGACATACTGGAGCGCCTGCAACAGGGGCAATACGCCGAAGATCCGGGTGGACAGCACATTGGCATCTGGAACGTTATTCATCGGCTGCTTGTAAAGTACGGCGAACATGCCGGATTGCAGTTCAGTAATCAGACTGAAGGAGGGGCAGCAGTTCATATTCATATGCCGGCCCAGACGGAAGAAGAAGAAGGGAGAGCCTATGCGGAACCTGTTGATCGTGGATGATGAAGTATACGCCCTGCAAGCGATGGTGGAAGGGGTGGACTGGAGCCTGGCCGGAATTGACCAGGTATTCAGTGCTGGTGATGCGGAAGAAGCGAGAATGCTGATGAGAGCCCATCCCATTGATATTATGATCTGTGATATTGAGATGCCGGGTGAAACGGGACTGGATCTGCAGAGCTGGGTGTTAAAGCATGATCCCGGCATGCAGACGATTTTTCTTACAGGTCATGCCCTGTTCGATTATGCCCAGACGGCAATCAAGCTGAACAGCTTCGATTATGTGCTGAAGCCTGCTCCCGCAGACCAGCTGCTCAAGGTTGTGAGCCAGGCAATGGACAAAATCAAGGATGACGAGAAGCGTTCCCGCACCAATGAAGTATATGAGACGGTGTACAAACGCTGGCAAACGCATAAACCACTGTTGATCGAGCGTTTCTGGAAAGACGCCATCTCACAGCGCGTAACCTTAACCCAGCAAAAGCTGCAGGAGCTGGCCGAGGTCTATGGAGCCGAGATTGATCCGCACGTGTGCGTGTTGCCGATTGTCATTTCCGTCGAAGAATGGGTGCGAGACTTCGATCTGCGTGACGAGGAGGTGCTGGAATATGCGCTCCGCAATGCTGCCAAGGAAATGCTGCTTGGTGACAAACCTGGGGAAGTGTTTCAGGATCACAGTGGACTAAATATTGTGCTTGCATACGAACAGGACGGTATCATACCTACGGCGAGTGAAATGGCACAAGGATGTCAGAGTTATATTCAGGAGTGCGGTACCTACTTTTATTGCCGATTGTCCTGTTACGTCGGAGTCCCGGTAGCAGTTACAGATTTACAGGGGATGCTGAATGAGCTGATGGACATGGAGCGTCGCAATATCAACGAGCTTGAAGGGGTCTTTATCTATGACGAGGTGGGCCGAGATACGGAGGATCGTTTTCTGCCAATACCGTGGTTCTCCGAGCTGTCCATCCTGTTCGAAACGGGAAAGTTTGACGACCTGCGCGAGCGTGTGGACGAAATCTTTGAATTACTGGCTTCACAGGAGCGTTTGTCACCGGAAATTCTGCGCTTGTATTATCATGCGATGCTGCATGTAATCTACCCGTTGCTGCATCAGAAAAATGTATCTGTACGCAGCCTGTATCCCGGAGAACGGGAGCCGGAAGAAAACGTTGTGACACGTTCGCTGCCCCAACTGAAACAGTGGACATCAGATCTGATTAGTCGTGCCATCCCGGTATTGTATCCGGACGATCACAGTCCAATGACGATTGTGGACCAGTTATGCATTTACATTGAAAATCATATTGGTGAAGAGCTGATGCGAGAAGAACTTGCATCCTTTGCCGGATTTAATCCGGCCTATCTATCCCGCCTTTTTCGTAAAGAAAAAGGCATGTCGCTTTCCGAATTTATTCTCCAGCGCAGAGTAGCCAAAGCGAAGACATTATTGTCCCAGTCTACTGTGAAAGTGACGGATATCGCAGGCAAGGTCGGTTACTACAATTACTCTCATTTTACGAAAATGTTCAAAAAGTGCACGGGCATTACCCCACAGGAGTTTCGCAAACAGTCTCGAACGGTACAGATTTGACGCAGCATGCTGCGTCTTTTGTTTTTTTGTGCCCTAAAGTCATAATTTGATCAGTGAACAGGTCACCACAGCAGATATTGGTCCTGAACGCCCCGCCGTATACTTGAACCACAGGAGACACAGCGGTGTTTCATCCTGAGGATGAAATTCAAG
Source organism: Paenibacillus marchantiae (assembly GCF_028771845.1). Classification (NCBI taxonomy): domain Bacteria; kingdom Bacillati; phylum Bacillota; class Bacilli; order Caryophanales; family Paenibacillaceae; genus Paenibacillus; species Paenibacillus marchantiae. The sequence goes on from NZ_CP118270.1 coordinate 3,458,409, forward strand.
AGGAGTGAGGGAGAACAAGTTATGAAGACACAACCCCAGGCGGGTAAGGCAGCACGTCTATCGGATGGAAGGGACATATCGGTTCGAAAACGAAAGTCTGTCCTGTACAATCTAGGTAAATTCAAGGTTTTGTATCTCATGTTTGTGCCAGGCATTCTGTTTCTGCTGGTGAACAACTATATGCCGATGTTCGGCGTTCTGATTGCATTCAAAAATGTAAACTATGCCGACGGTATTTGGGGCAGCCCGTGGAGCGGCTGGGATAATTTCAAGTATTTGTTCTCCACCAGCGATGCTTGGGAGATCACACGTAATACGCTCGCCTATAACACGGTATTTATTGCGCTGAATTTATTTGTAGGTGTAGGGCTTGCGATTTTGTTGAATGAAGTGAAGAACAAGGCGATGTCCAAATTGTATCAGTCACTCATGCTGCTTCCGTATTTTCTGTCGATGATTGTAGTCAGCTATCTGGTGCTCGCGTTTCTCGGCAAGGATTCGGGCTTCATGAACTCAACGATTCTTCAGCTCTTTGGCGGACAACCAATTGACTGGTATTCGGAGCCCAAGTATTGGCCGTACATTTTGCCACTGGTGAACACATGGAAGAATATCGGTTATTATGCCGTCATTTATCTGGCAGCAGTGGTAGGCATCGATGAGGAATATTATGAAGCAGCCGTGCTGGATGGCGCAAGCAAGTGGCATCAGATTCGCTTCATTACCGTTCCGTTTCTCGTACCGCTGATCGTGATTATGACATTGCTGCAGATCGGTCGTATTTTCTACGCGGATTTCAGTCTGTTCTACCAGGTTCCGCTGGAATCGGGCGCATTGTTCCCGGTTACGAACGTTCTGGATACTTATGTGTACCGAACCTTCCTTATTGGAGGCGATATCGGGATGTCCTCGGCAGCCGGGCTGTATCAGGCTGTTGTCGGATTTGTACTTGTTCTCGTATCCAATACCATCGTTAGGAGAATGGACAAAGATAATGCATTATTTTGAGAGGAGGCAAGCCAGCTGTGAAATCACGTGATCCATTAGCCGTGTCGCGGCGTTCCGCGTCTATCATACACGCTATGTTTATATTCTATGCCATTGCCTGCATCGTGCCGATCCTGCTTGTCTTCGCGATCTCATTCTCGGACGAGACGACGGTCATTGCGAACGGGTATAAGCTGATTCCGGAGAAGTTTAGCCTGACTGCCTATGAGTTTCTGTTCAAGGACATGGATCAGATCATCCATTCCTATGGCATTTCAATTATCGTAACCGTGATAGGTACAATAACGAGTGTTGCACTGACTGCATTGTACGCATATCCGCTTTCCCGAAGAGATTTGCCGTATCGTGGGTGGTTCGCCTTTTTCATCTTTTTCACCATGCTGTTCAATGGCGGTCTGGTCCCGTGGTATCTCGTCTATGTGAACGTACTGGATTTGAAAAACTCGATTCTGGCACTGATCATGCCGCTGCTGTTGTCACCGTTCTTCGTGCTGGTCATGCGTACGTTCTTCGCCAATTCCATTCCGGTATCGATTCTTGAATCGGCACGGATTGATGGAGCGGGTGAATTGAGAACGTTTACACGTATCGTGCTTCCGCTCTCCCTTCCGGTGATGGCGACTGTTGCACTGTTCAGCACATTGAATTACTGGAACGACTGGTATCTCAGCATGATTTTTATATCTGATAACCGGACGATCAGTCTTCAGTACCTTATGTACCGGACGCTGCTCGATATTCAATATTTAACATCCAACTCCAATGTCTCTTCACAGATTTCCTCCCAGGGCGGGTTGCTGAATCTGCCGAATAAAACACTGCAGATGGCGATGGCTGTAGTCGGTATTGGTCCAATCGTACTGGCATATCCATTCTTCCAGCGGTATTTCATCAAAGGCCTGACCGTAGGCGCAGTGAAGGGGTAACTCCGGCCGGTTAGCGGAGAGGGCAACGGATAATTGAAGATGGACCTGAGAGGGCATATACAAAAAGCAGCGAGTACAGACACGCCGGAGGGCCGGTAAGCGAACGGACTTTTGCAGATTGGGGAACATTGCGAATTGGGGCAATCGGTTGCAGGGTCCAACATATGACGGGAGGGGTTCACTTGGTTAGAACGTTTAAGGTATGGCCGCGTTTCGCGGCAGCAGTTATGGCGCTGAGCCTGGTGCTGGCAGGTTGCTCATCAGACAAAGGCGGAACAACACCGGAAGCACAGGGTGGAGGTGGAGCGGAGACTGGGGGCAAGCCCTATGAAGTGACGTTGTATTATCCAGGGACACCACAGAAAGATGTAGCTCTGGTGGAAGCCGAGATCAACAAAAAGATGGAGCCAAAGATTGGGGCAACACTCAAGATTAATGCGATCGACTGGGGTCAGTGGGATAACAAGCTGAATCTTATGATCTCTTCCGGCGAAAAATCAGACATTATTTTCACAGCGGCTTGGCAAAATTATACGGTCAATGTGGCAAAAGGAGCTTTCTTGCCGCTCAATGATCTACTTGACAAGTATGGGCAGGATATCAAGAAAAATCTCGATCCAGCCTTTCTGGAAGGTTCTCAGGTGGATGGCGTAAACTATGGCGTTCCTACCAACAAGGAGCTGGCAGCGACGCGTGGTGTACTCGTACGCAAAGATCTGGCTGACAAATACAAGCTCGATCTGACCGCAGTAAAAACATGGGCTGACCTGGAGCCGCTGCTCAAAACAATCAAGGAAAACGAACCAGGCATCACTCCATTCTATATGTCCAATACCAATGGTAACGGGCTGTTAGAAAATCTGGACTGGGATTATCTTGGTGATGCATCCGTTCCAGGCGTCATCTCCAAAACAGCGGGTACAACGACGGTACTGAATGAAGTGGAGACCCCTGAATTCAAGGAAGCGGCTGAGCTTGCACGCAAGTGGTATCAGGCTGGATACATTAACAGTGATGCAGCAACTTCCAATGTATTCCCGAAAGATCAGGCGAAGGCAGGCAAGGCCTTCCTGTGGACCGATGGCATGAAGCCGGGCAAGGATAAGGAAGAAGAAGGGTATGTCGGATATCCACTGACCCAGATTGAGATGACACAGCCTACGATTACAACCGGAGATGCTTCCGGTGCGATGCTGGCGATCTCCCGTTCCTCTGAGCAGCCGGAGAAGGCGATGCAAGTCATTAACCTGCTGCATTCCGACAAAGAAATCAACAACCTGCTCAACTTCGGAATTGAAGGCACACATTATGTGAAGAAAGACGGCCAGGACAACATTATTACCTTGCCGGAAGGTGTAGATGCGAACAGTCGCACATATAATCCTGGTGCACAATGGCAGCTAGGTAACCAGTTCCTGAACTATCTCTGGGATAATGAAGATCCGCAGAAATGGGAAAAGTTCAAGGAGTTTAATGCCAAAGGCGTTAAGTCACCTGCACTGGGCTTTACGTTCAATAGCCAATCCGTCAAAAACGAAATTGCTGCGGTCAACAACGTGAACAAACAGTTCAAACCGGGTATGACCTCGGGTGCAGTAGATCCGAACGAGATGATCCCGAAATATCTGGAGAAGCTGAAAGCCGCAGGTATTGATAAAATCATTGCAGCTAAACAAGAACAGCTCGACGCATTCCTGTCGAAAAAGTAGAATTGAGTTGCAAAACCAAAGACGTTTTCGGTTAAAAACCGGAGCGTCTTTTTTTATTTGGATCGTAAACCATAATAAGGAAATATATGATATAATCAGGTGGTTGATTAGGGGGTGTTCGTGTGTCGAGAACCAGACTTGTGTTCTCTGCGATGTTATTGCTGTTTGGCATCATTTTTACGTTTAAGCATCACCTCGGTTTCTCTGTGGGGGACACGATGTTGTCTGCCATAGGCATGTCGCCTTATACCACATCCTATGTAAGTGGTGTGCATATCACGTTATTTTTTGGAATGGGTATATTAGCGTGCAGCTACTATCTTACACGCAAAGAAATCATGCCATTATATCCGGTTCTGGCCAAACGGCTCTGGCTGATCGTTCTCGCTATTGTTCTCAGTTATTCCTACATGACGGATAAATTGATGTATGTAGCCAAATGGGGGGCATCCGGTATCAATGGTGTTTCCTATGTCCAAAACGATAGCTCCTGTACCTATGATGTACTGGAAAATGGCATTACACGAGTAAACTGTGACCTGACACTCAAAAATTACACCAGAGAGCCTGTAGCAGCTGTGCTTTTGCCTGACTTGGCCCGCAGTTACAAACACCAGGATGATCCGCTCTATGAATCCCTGCAATCTGTCCAGCTGAAGCCTGTGCATATAGAGATTGAGCCGCATGGAACATTTAAAGGTCAACTGGCGTTTTCCGGTTTGGCTGCCTCTCCGCTGCAAGTCAAAGGAAAGCTAACCGATATTGTAATGGATGTCGCCGTAGATGGAGAGAACACTGTGTTTGACTACGATATTCCATAATGATTTTGCGTTAGCAAGATAGAATGAATACATAAGAAGAGCATTGCGAATTAGAAGAAATTAATCAATATATAGTGTTTAGAAAGGAGCTGGCGGTTGCCAGCTCTTTTTTGCGTGGAAGTTGCAATTAGTGCAGAAAAGTTGGTTTTGTCACCTTTATGTATGTATATGGTAACGCTTACGATATATAGAGACTCTCTTTAAAGAGATTAAGTCAGGAATAACAGATGAGCTGTGGAGCGGATTCGCCCAGAAAAAATAGTTTATGTTTAACGCTTTCATCGTTAAAATTAGATTCACTGACAAATGAAGGCAAGGTGAGGTAAGCAGATGTCATACCGGACGAATCTATTTTCCAAAATGGTCATTTTAATTCTAATTATGCTGGTTCCAGTCGTGCTGCTGTACTGGTATTCCAACCATAAAACGACAGCAGTTCTGCGGGATGAACTCAATCGCTCCAACAGTAACCAACTGGAATTTTTTCAAAATCAAGTGAACACACACATCGAGTTGTTATCCTCGTGGCCGAATCTGCTCATCCATGATCCTGATATTGCGAGCTTCCGGCGGATCTACGCCGACAGTAAATATTTCGATCTGGATACGATCAATTTGGTTAAACGTATTCAGAACAAGCTGAGCATCCAGGAGAGTTCATCCAACTGGACAACGAAACTGTACCTCTATTCGCCGACGCTGGGCAGAGTCATCTCTGAAAGAGATGCTGGCTATTATGATCAGCAGACGCTGAGAGGCAACATATCTTCCGGATGGAATGTTCGAAAGACTCAGGAAGGGGAAGATGATAAATTCATCTTCAGCTGGATCACCGTATCTCCGTACGGCATTAGCGATCCCGCAGCCAATGCGCAAACCGTGATTAAGCTAGAATTCGACAGTGACAACATTCGAGATATGTTGGACAAATTCAAGGACGATGGTCGCCATGATCCATTTTATTACCGGGAAGAGACGGGGGTCATCTATAACCGCACCTCGGATCGTGCCCTGACAGGTCAGCTCATGGACAAGCTCGCCATTGATAAGCTTAAGGATGTGGATAACCGGACGGTAGTCATTAACGGCGAGCCTTATATGGTTAATACGGTAAAGTCCAGCACGACCGGCTGGTATCTGGTCGATTACATGCCACTATCAGCTATTCTGAAGCCGATTCATCAATCCAATATATTGTTTTATTCCGCAATGATCTGTCTGCTATTGATGAGCTTTGCCGTAGCCTATCTGTTATATGTACAGGTCCAAGTCCCTGTCAAACAGTTGATTCGTGGATTCCAACGATTGAAGCAGGAGGATTATTCAGTCCGAATTACACCCAAAGGACGCAATGAATTCAGCTTTTTGTCCGAACGATTTAACTCCATGGTGGCGCAGATTCAGCAGTTGTTTGAACACGTGTACCTGGAACAGATTCATGTGCGTGAAGCCCGGCTGAAACAGCTGCAATCGCAGATTAATCCACACTTTTTCTATAATTGTTTCTCATTCATTACGAGCATGGCCAAGCTGAAGCGTGTCGATGCCGTCGTTGCCATGTCGCATAATCTGTCCCGATACTATCGGTATACGACGAGGCAGGAGCGTGATGTGGTACCGCTCACAGAGGAAATTGAGTTCGTCACCTGTTATCTGGAGATTCAGCAGATGCGTATGGACCGAATACGTTTCAAAATTGACTTATCGGAAGAGCTCTTGAGGCAAGAGGTGCCTCCTCTAATCGTACAGCCACTGGTGGAAAATGCGGTCATTCATGGAATTGAAGCCGATGCCGAAGCTGGGGAAATACGGGTGTCCGGAGAACAGAGAAATGGCATGATGATTCTTACCGTAGATGACGACGGGCAAGGTATGGATGACTTGGCCCGGCAGATGCTGCTCCACAAACTCACAGGCGGTATGGACCAAGAGATGGGATGTGGGTTGTGGAACGTTAACCAGCGTCTTCAGCTCAGGTATGGGGAGCAGGCGGGAATAAGCGTCACGGAATCACCGCTTGGTGGGCTGCGTGTTACCTTGTCCTGGCCTACTGACGAAAAACATCTTATTGAATAGAAGGATAGAAATAGAGACGCCATATGACCACAGAATTAGAACTATAGAAAGAATGCATTGCATAACGAAGCAGATAGGGAGTGACTGTCTTGATTGATATTTTACTGGTGGATGATGAAACGTATGTAACTGAAAGTCTAGAATTGACCATTCCTTGGGGCGAGCTCGGGGTTACGACGGTTTTGCGTGCAGCATCTGGCAAGGAGGCGCTGCAGATCTTGGAAGAGAATGCAGTGGACCTTGTGGTGACCGATATTCGAATGCCGGGCATGTCCGGGCTGGAACTGGTGGAGGAGGTAAGCAGTCGATGGGCGCATATCCGCTGTATTCTGCTGACCGGGCATAGTGATTTTCAATATGCCAAAAAAGCAATTCAGCTGCAAGCTGCCGATTATATTCTCAAGCCAGTGAACGATGAGGAATTCATGGCTTCGGTCTCCGCTGCCATCACGTCCCTTCGGGATGATTGGGATGAATTTGATAAATACCATCGGTTGTTATATAGCCGGAAGTCAGATTATAAAATTTTGCGGGAGAATCTGATGCACGATTTGTTATTGGGCCGCGAGATTACAGCACGGGCACTGGGTGAACAGCTTGAGAAGTATGAGATTGTGCTTCAGCCGGATCAACCGGCAGTTATGATGCTAATTCGCCTTACAGGCAGGTTCTCGGCAATGGACCAGCAATCACTGGATTTGATGGAGTTTGCGGTTGGCAATATTGCCGAAGAGGTGTTTGGTCCCCAATTCAACGTATGGTTTGGACGAGGTCCTCATGAGAGTTTGGTCATGATGATACAGAGTCAGGACTGGACAGAGCCTGCTCAGACCAATGTGGAAGAACTGAAACAGCCAGTTGGAACTTTCCGCGAGCATGTCATTCGATATCTGCAAGGTGATCTATCCATGGTGGTTACTGCACCGTTTCAATTTGCCGATCTGACAACCGCTTATCGTAAAGGTTTGGGATCACTCGTACTATCGGGTCCAGAGGAAAATACAATCATTTACATGGATAAAGAGCTGTCCAAACGACCGGAGAACGATGCGGCTCAAGCGCTTGAAGAGCTCTATAAGCCACCCGTTCTGCCTCAATTGCTTGAAACCAAACAGTGGGAGGCTGCGGCACGTAAACTGAATGCTGTCTTTGATGCAGCGGACCGTGTATGTCTCTCCAGAGAGCATGTATATGAGATGTATTTGTCAGTAACGAATGCTTTTATGTACATTGCGCACAAGCAGGGGCATCTCGTACATGAGATTGATCATGCGGGATTTGATCTGCTATTGGCACATCAGTTGATTCAATCACCTGACAAGCTTCGCCGCTGGGCGACTGAGATGCTTGCCAAGTTGCAGGAGGAGCTGTCGGATCAGGAAGGCGTGCAGAGTCGCAGACACGTCATCAAGCAGGTTCAGGAGATGGTAACCAGAGACGCAGGACAGGATCTATCCGTGAAGATGATCGCAGACAAGGTGTATTTGCATCCCGTTTATTTGTCCAAGATCTACAAAGCCGAGACAGGTGAGGGGCTGGGCGATTATATGATTCGCATGCGGATGGAGCGTGCATTGTATTTGCTCAAAAACACCAACAAAAAGATATACGAGATTACCAGTGAACTTGGGTACCAAAATCCGCAATATTTCAGCAAAATGTTCAAAAAACATTACGGCATGACACCGAATGAATATCGGGATCAGGCATAATTTCAACATCATTCCAAGATATAGGTTGCCAAAGGTGCAGAAATCTTGTTTTCGTGACATAGGCTGAAAGACCCGGCAGGCCTATAATGAAAGGGTAACCAAAATGATTGAAGGGGGAACAACATTGAGAGCGAAATCCACGAAAAAGAGATTACTGTCGCTTCTCGCAACGGCGGTGTGTCTGACCGGCGTCCTTGCAGGCTGTACAGGAGGAAATAGCGGAGGAGATAGCGAGGCATCAATTACGCCAGCTATTGAAAACGAATACAAAGAAAAATATGATCCTGCAGTAACGATTACAACGGCATGGGGAATTGATCCTGAGCTAAAATTCAAAAATGGCGAATCGATGGAAAATAACGTAGCAACCAAGTGGGCTAAAGATCAATTCGGCATCGACATCAAATCCTTGTGGTCTGTGACGGATACGAACAACGCATTCGCGACAAAACTTCGTCTTGCTATGTCATCCGGTCAGGAGATGCCTGAAGTGGTAATGGTAGGGGACAACCTGCTTGCACAGGATCTGATTGATTCTGGCATGTACCAGGAAGCGGGTCCGCTGTTCGACAAATACGCTTCCGACACATGGAAAAAAGCGATGGAGCAGGATCCCAATGTATGGAACCAGTATAGCCGTGACGGCAAAAGAATGGGTATTCCCGTACTTGACTATGCGTACAACAATGATTACCTGCTGTGGATTCGCCAGGACTGGCTGGACAAGCTGAATCTGGAGGCGCCAAAAACAATCGATGAACTGGAAAAAGTCATGGATGCGTTCAAAAATCAAAATCCGGATGGCTTAGCTCCAGATAAGGTCATTCCGCTCAGCATTGGTTTCAAAACATCCATGAACACATGGATGGGAGATCCATCCTGGATCTTTGGTGCATACGGAACATTGCCGTTCCAATGGAATGTAGCTGAAGACGGCAAGCTGGAGTATGGTTCCATCAATCCTGGCATGAAGCAAGGTCTGACCAAATTGAGCGAATGGCTCAAAAAAGGTTACATCCCGCAGGAAGCAGCATTGTGGGATGAAAACAAAACAGCCGAGCCAGCAGTGGCAGGTACAGCCGGTATTATTCCAGGTCCATACTGGATGAGTGGATGGCCGCTTCTGGATACGGTGAAAAATGTGCCAAGTGCCGTTTGGAAACCGATTGAAATCCCGACCGGTCCAGAAGGCAAAGCTATGCGTCATGGTACACAGTTTGTTAACGGCGTCATTCTGATCAAGAAAGACATGGAGCACCCTGAAGCGTTCTTCACGTATGAGAACTACCTGTTCGACAATTATGCAGACCCGGCACCGGGTAGCCAGTATGATAACGGTCTATTTGCAAAGTATGACTATCAATTGGATGCCAATGGCAAACAATTGCCGATTGACCAAATTGAAGGCGGATATGTGAACGTTGTACGTTATTTGCTCGTTCGTGACGGCGCCCGTATTCCCGATGCTCAGATGAAAGCCCTGCTCAATCTGGCAGATGGCAAAGAGCCTGAGACGAAGCTTGAGAAGGATGTTGCTGTCAACTACGGTAAAGAGACCCCTGCCGCAGCGAAAGTGTTGCTCAGTCAGGAAGAAATCTCCTACAAAAACATGTTCACAGGTCCTACAACAGCGACAATGAAATCCAAGCTGGACTACCTGAACAAAATTGAGAATCAAGCCTTCAATGAAATTATTTATGGCAAAAATCCGGTAGATGCGTTCGATACATTTGTACAAACGTGGAAATCGGGTGGCGGTGACCAAATCACACAAGAGGTCAACGAATGGTATGACAGTGTGAAAAAATAAGGATACAGCAGCGTGCAGACCAACCAGGTCTGTGCGCTTTTTTGTCGTTATGAGAGCCTGATTTGCCTCGGGGAGGTGCGGGTCAGCAGTGGATGAATGACTGGAATGACAGCGAGTCCAAACTGGTTGCTTTTGTGCCATTTATATTGCTTTTATGTGCTGTTTGACCTATGCAAACGGTTGATATAATCGCAGTATAAGCCGCTCAGGGAGCACTTGAGTAGGAAGAATTACAGGGGGAGCAATCATGAGAACTTTAAAACGAACTTGGCCATTTCACGTAATGCTGCTGCCAGCCATCATCTTTTTGATCATATTCAGCTATGTGCCTATGGGCGGAATCGTTATGGCATTTCAGAACTACAAACCATGGCTCGGCATCAGCGGCTCGGAGTGGGTCGGGCTAGATAATTTTAGATATTTGTTTGAACGTGAAGACAGCCTGCAAGTCATATGGAATACTCTGATCATTGCTGTACTCAAACTCATTTTTAACTTGTTTGTCCCGTTTGTGTTCGCGATTTTGTTGAATGAAGTTCGCAAGATGGCGATCCAGCGAACGATCCAAACCTTGGTGTATCTGCCTCACTTCTTGTCTTGGGTTATCCTGGGCGGAATTCTGATTGATCTGTTATCCACCGGAGGACTGGTGAACCGGGTACTCGGAACATTCGGACTTGGGCCATATTTCTTCCTTGGAGATAACAGCTGGTTCCGACCGACGATCATTCTAACGGATGTGTGGAAAGAATTCGGCTATAACATGATTGTCTTCTTGGCTGCCCTTGCCGGCATTAACCCAGCGCTGTATGAAGCAGCAGAGATTGACGGAGCGGGTCGCTGGAAACAGACACTGCATATTACCATCCCGTCTCTTGTACCGATGCTGATGGTGGTTGGAACACTGGCACTGGGTAACGTGCTTAACGCTGGGTTCGATCAGATTTTCAATCTGTACAACCCGCTCGTATATCAAACGGGCGACATTATTGATACATTCGTTTATCGCTCGGCGCTGGAAAACGGAGAGATGGGCTTCGCGACCGCAATTGGATTATTTAAATCGGTCATCAGCATGGTCTTGATCCTTGTATCATACAGCTTAGCCAAAAAATACGCCGGATACCGCATATTCTAATCGAATGAACAGAGAAAGAAGGGACCACGATGTATCATAAATCAACGCCTTATCGCGTGTTCAATGTCATCAATATTTGTTTTCTCATTTTGGTTGCCATTATGTGTATTGTACCGATGATTCACGTTCTGGCTGTATCCTTCAGTAACAAGGCTGCCGCAGATGCCAATCTCGTTAACCTCTGGCCGGTAGGGTTCTCACTTGAAGCATACAAAAAAACGATGAATAACCCGATTTTCCTAAACTCTCTCTGGATTTCCTTGCTTCGGACAGTCATTGGTACGGGAATTACGTTGCTGATCACCTTTTTGGCAGCGTACCCGTTGTCGAAAGAAAATAATGAATTTAAAGGAAGAACCGTCTATTCATGGATTTTTGTTTTTAGTATGATCTTCAATGGGGGACTCGTTCCCTTCTATATGGTCATCCAGAAGATCGGCCTGATGGATTCCTTCTGGGTGCTGGTGCTTCCGGGAGCGGTTAACACCTTCCTCGTTATTCTGATGCTAAACTTCTTCCGGGGTATTCCGAAAGAGCTTGAGGAAGCGGCGCTGATGGATGGAGCCAATCACTTCAGAACGTTGTTCAGTATCTTCCTGCCGATTTCCATGCCATCTATCGCAACGATTGCATTGTTCAGCATGGTGTTTCACTGGAACTCATGGTTTGACGGATTGCTCTACATGAACAATGCCAAGGATTATCCGCTGGCCACTTTCATGCAGACCGTAATTATCAAACGTGATATGAGTACGATGGCCATGAACCCTAAAGAGATGGAAACCATTTCTCAAACCACAGTAAGAGCGGCACAAATTTTTATTGGAAGTGCGCCAATCCTCATTGTGTATCCATTCCTGCAGCGCTTCTTTGTCAAAGGTATGACCTTGGGTTCAGTTAAAGGCTGAATCTGCATCTAAATTAAACGGAGGTTGATGAAGTGAGCAATTTAAAGGAAGAGGCATTCGTTCTCGGAATGGATGTGTCATTTATGGATGAAATTGAGCAGCATGGTGGGAGCTATCGTGATGAGCATGGGCAGCAGGCGGACTTGCTGACCCTTCTCAAGCTGGGTGATGCCAATGCAATCCGGTTGCGAATCTGGAATGATCCTGTAGGCGGATTCTGTAATCTGGAGCGGACGGTAGCGGTAGCCAAACGGATCAAGGAACAAGGATTACAATTTTTGCTGGATTTTCATTATTCGGATCGCTGGGCTGATCCAGCCAATCAATGGAAGCCGAAGGCATGGGAGAAGCTGTCCTATGAGGAACTACAACGCGAGGTATGTACCTATACGGCGGATGTGCTGAGAACACTCAAGGAGCATGATGCATTGCCGGACATGGTGCAGGTGGGGAACGAAATAACACCTGGCATGTTATGGGATGAAGGACGTGTTGGTGGGGAAGAGCATGATACCGATGAACAGTGGGATCGTTTTGCTGGACTTGTGAAGTATGGCATCGCTGCTGTTAAATCCGTTGATTCGGAAATCAAAATTATGATTCATATAGACCGCGGTGGTGATAATGCGGAGAGTCGCAAGTTCTATGATCGGTTTGAGGCGCTAGGTGTGGAGTTCGATATCATTGGGCTCTCATATTACCCTTGGTGGCATGGAACACTGGATGCACTGCGGGATAATCTGCATGACTTGGCTGAACGCTACGGCAAACCAATCAATGTTGTTGAAACCGCTTATCCTTGGACATTGGAGCAGCCTGAAGGTCACGAGTGGATTCTGAATCAGGAAGAACTGTTGCTGCCCGGGTATCCGGCAAGTGTGGAAGGACAGACACGTTATCTGAAGGATTTGCTGCAGATTATTCGTGAGGTTCCCGGAGGTCTAGGAGCGGGATTCTATTACTGGGAGCCTGCCTGGATTCCTAGCAAGGAAGAGTGGTCTGTTGGACATCCGAATAACTGGGGCAACCTGACGATGTTTGACTTCAAGGGTCAGAAGTTGCAATCGTTTTCAGCGCTGAAGGCTGGAGAGGAAAATGACACTACATTGGATGAGCAGCCGAGTGCTGCATTGATCAAATAGATAATTAAAATGAAATGAATAAGGAGTTGTCAGCATGACATACAAATATCCACCTGTGAGTTCCAAAGCACCTCATATGTTACATGGTGCAGATTATAACCCGGAGCAATGGCTACGCTATCCTGAAGTCCTTGAGGAAGATATCCGATTGATGAAGCTTGCCAAATGTAATGTGATGTCCATTGGCATCTTCTCATGGGTATCCCTTGAACCGGAGGAAGGCGTGTACACGTTTGAATGGCTGGATCAAGTGCTGGATCGTTTTGCGGCCAATGGAATTTATGCATTTCTGGCTACCCCAAGCGGTGCTAGACCTGCCTGGATGTCGGCCAAGTATCCAGAAGTGTTGCGTGTTGGGGCCAATCGGGTTCGCAACCTGCATGGCTTCCGTCACAACCATTGTTACACATCTCCGGTATACCGAGAGAAGGTTACTGCAATCAATACAAAACTTGCAGAACGTTACTCGGATCATCCGGCAGTAATTGGCTGGCACATTTCCAATGAATTTGGCGGGGATTGCCACTGTGATTATTGTCAGGATGCTTTTCGCGGCTGGGTGAAAAACAAATACGGCACACTGGACGAGTTGAATCACTCTTGGTGGACGACATTCTGGAGCCATACCGTGACAGACTGGAAACAAGTGGAGTCTCCTGCCCCGCATGGAGAGACACAGGTCCATGCGATGAATCTGGACTGGCGCAGGTTTGTCACCGATCAGACCGCTGATTTTATCGTGCACGAAACGAAACCGCTTAAGGCCAAAAATCCCGAACTGCCGGTAACGACCAACCTGATGGAGTTTTATGAAGGATTGAACTACTGGAAATTCGCTGACATTCTGGATTTTCTGTCATGGGACAGTTATCCGACATGGCATGATGCGGACGAAGAAGATACACTGGCATCCAGAGTGGCGATGATGCATGATATCGTTCGTTCCATCAAGGGCGGGCAGCCGTTTCTATTGATGGAGAGCACACCAAGCTCAACTAACTGGCAAGAGACCAGCAAATTGAAACGTCCGGGTATGCATTTGCTGGCATCTCTGCAAGCAGTAGCACACGGCTCGGACAGTGTACAGTACTTCCAGTGGAGGAAGAGTCGGGGTTCCAGTGAAAAGCTTCATGGAGCGGTTGTAGATCATGTTGGTCATGAACATACCCGCGTGTTCCAGGATGTAACTGACGTAGGAGCAGCACTAGAAGGAATGCAGGCGGTGGTTGGAACGTCCGTTCCGGCTGAGGTTGCCATCATCTTCGACTGGGAAAACCGCTGGGCAGTAAAGGATTCCCAAGGGCCGCGTAACATCGGAGTGAAGTACGAGCAGACGGTCGAATGGCATTATGATGCCTTTTGGAAAAAAGGTGTGCCTGTGGATGTCATCGACATGGACGCTGATCTCTCCAAGTACAAACTGCTCATCGCACCTATGCTCTATCTGGTACGTGAAGGCGTGGGCGAACGCATTGAGCGATTCGTGGAAAATGGCGGTACATTTGTGGCCACGTATTGGTCAGGTATCGTAAATGAGAATGATCTGTGCTTCCTTGGAGGATTCCCTGGACCGCTTCGCAAGACACTAGGGATCTGGTCAGAAGAGATCGACGGCTTGCATGACCGTGATCTGAATGGGGTTGTGCCTGTGAAGGATAATGAGCTTCAACTGAATGCCGAATATGATGCTTTCGAATTATGTGACCTGATTCATCTGGAAGGTGCAGAAGCTCTGGCGACATATCGCTCCGACTTCTATGCCGGACGGCCTGCTTTGACCGTTAATCGTCTTGGTTCAGGTAAAGCCTATTATATGGCTACACGTTTCAAAGCTCCATTTTACGATGATTTCTATGGCAGTCTAATCGCTGATCTGGGTATAGAGCGTGCTCTTGAAACTCAGCTTCCTGCTGGAGTTACGGCACACATTCGTACAGATGGCACAGCGGATTATGTATTTGTGCAGAACTACACACCGGAGACGAAGCAAGTACAACTGGACAACCAGTCCTATCGTGATCTGCTGAGTGATGATGCTGTAGAGGGCAGCCTGGATTTGCAACCATATGATATCCGAGTACTGCGCAGAGCGGCTGAGCGTAAATAATATATTTGTTACTCATTTGGCTGAAAAATGTAGGGATAACAGCGATCGGAAGGTTGTTCTATCATCGGAGTGGCAAGTGTAAATATTCTTTAGTTTAACTTATATAGTGTGCAGAAGGGCCACCCTTAACGTCTCGATCAGACGGAGAGGGTGGCCCTTTTTGTCGTATTTAGATCACACTGAGCACTTTTTTTGGGCAAGATAAAGGATAAACGTGTCCGCGCAGCGAAGACAAACAGGTAACATTGCAACTCATGACTTTCAGTCTGGGAGGAATTGGAATGAATCAAAGGAATTTAGACGGTAACAGCTTTATTATTCGGCTGGAAATGACAACAAAAGACATCAAGTTTGGTGAAGTGGCCTCGGCCATCTCGGAAGCTGGCGGAGACATTATCGCCATCGACGTAATTTCGACCAATCAGGATGTAAGTGTGCGCGACTTAACTGTCGCTGTAACGGATGCACAAGATAATAGCAAAATTATAGAAGGGGTGCGCCAGCTTAAAGGAGCATCCATCATAAACGTATCGGACCGGACGTTCCTGCTGCACTTGGGCGGCAAGATCGAAGTTACGCCGAAGGTCCCGATTCATAACCGTGAAGACCTGTCACGTGTATATACACCGGATGTGGCCCGGGTATGTTCGGCTATATCAGAAGAGCCTGGAAAGGCATTTTCGCTGACAATCAAGCGGAATACGGTTGCCGTAGTATCCGATGGTAGTGCCGTGCTTGGCCTTGGCAACATTGGACCACGTGCCGCGATGCCAGTCATGGAAGGTAAAGCGATGTTGTTCAAACAGTTTGCAGGAGTGGACGCTTTCCCGATCTGCCTGGATACACAGGATACCGAGGAAATCATTCGAACTGTGAAAGCGATCTCACCAGCGTTTGGCGGGATTAACCTAGAGGATATTTCTTCACCACGTTGCTTCGAAATTGAGCGTCGCCTGAATGAGGAACTGGACATCCCGGTATTTCATGATGACCAGCACGGTACAGCAGTTGTGTTGTATGCAGGTCTGATCAATGGGCTCAAGCTGGTTGGTAAATCCATCACGGATGTAAAAATTGTCGTCTGTGGTATCGGTGCAGCAGGTGTGGCATGCAGTAATATTCTGCTGTCCGCGGGTGCGAGTCGGGTTGTCGGGGTGGATCGTGATGGTGCGCTGGTACGGACGAATACCTATGAAAATGAAGTATGGAGCGACTATGCGGCTCGTACCAATCCGGAACTGGAGACAGGTTCACTTCGTGACGTGATTCGCGGAGCAGATGTCTTCATCGGTCTGTCGCGCGGTAACCTGTTAACCCGTGAAGATGTGCAAACCATGGCCGCCGATCCAATTGTTTTCGCCATGGCGAATCCTGTACCGGAGATTATGCCGTCTGTGGTGGAAGACATCGTGGCTGTCATGGCGACAGGTCGCTCAGATTATCCGAATCAGATCAATAACGTATTGTGTTTCCCAGGTATGTTCAGAGCCGTTCTGGATTGCCGTGCCAGTCAGATTAATGAAGAGATGAAGCTCGCAGCAGCTCAGGCGATTGCTTCAGCCATTTCCGATGAAGAGCGCACCCGCTATTATATTATTCCGAGTGTGTTTAACGATAAAATCGTCAAATCGATGCGCAATCGCGTGATTGAAGCAGCGGTCAAAACGGGTGTGGCAAGACGTATACCGCGTGAACAAACTCGCGAAGGCGGGGACGTGTAAGATGCAAGAGAATTCCCCTCAACATCTGAACCTACACACGCAACAATTAGGGCATGGGGATCAGGTTGATGGAACGTTAACAGGAGAGGCTATTCTTCGGGCGGCTCGTGCTTTTGTACAGGGAGATGCGGCCGCACATACGGATGGTCATGACTGGCCGCATATCGAGCGGGTGACCGCACTTGCGGTCGAGCTTGCACACCGTATGGGTGCCGATCCCTTTATCTGTGAACTCGCTGCATTGCTTCATGATGTGCCGGATGAGAAGCTTAACGAAAGTCTTGAAGCCGGAATGGCGAAGCTGAATGCATGGCTGGATACCCAGCCGCTTGAAGCGGGTACACGGGAAGCTGTGGTACGCATCATTAGTTCCATTTCCTATGCAGGAGGGCAGCGACCTGCCGTCTCATCCCTGGAAGCCCAGGTGGTGCAGGATGCGGATCGCCTGGATGCGCTGGGCGCTATTGGTATTGCGCGTACGTTTGCTTTTGCCGGCGCGAGAGGTCGTGAGATGTATGATCCCGCCCTTCCGCCACGAGAGCAGATGACGCGGGAGGAATACCGGAATGGACGCAGTACAACGATCAATCACTTTTACGAAAAGCTGTTTAAGCTAAAAGATCTGATGAATACGTCCTATGGCAAGGAACTGGCAGAGCAGCGTCATGACTTTATGGTGCAGTTTGTGGAGCAGTTCAAGCGTGAATGGGAAGGAAGGTTTTCATAACTTTCTCCGTTTGAGTTAAACATACAATACCCCCTACTTCCGAGAGTGGAGTGTGGGGTATTGTTTTGTGTACATAGAAGTAGTAGGGAATGGAATTTAACTCATCAACAGGATACAGGGCATGGTAACCCAAAGGCTTCCATGATACAATAAATCGTTCTCCTGAATTGATTTCGGGCAAAAAAAGAAATATGGGGTAATAATGATAATGATCATCCAACGAATGAAATCAGTTTCGAAAAAGAGGAGGGGTCACCATGTCATTTGGTGCACGTGTACTTAAGACAGGGATTGCGGTCACGCTGGCCCTGTACCTTAGCAGCATGTTCCTGAACCCGCAATCTCCCGTTCCCGCCGCAATTGCGGCCATCTTTGCGATGCAGCCATCCATTTATCGTTCCTGGAAGTATTTCCTGGATCAGCTGCAGACCACCACACTTGGGGCAATTGTGGCCCTGCTGGGAGGCATGGTGCTGTCCAATGAGCCCATCGCCGTCGGGTTAATTATTGTGCTGGTTATTATGATTTGTCTTAAATTGAATATGGGCGAAACGGTTGGCCTGACGCTGGTAACCGTTGTATCAATTATGGAAGCGTCGGGTGACTGGCATTTTGCATTGAACCGTTTCCTGCTGACACTTGTCGGCATTGTATCTGCTTTTCTTATTAATATTACCGTATTTCCACCCAAGCCGAAGATTCAGTTCGTGAAACAGATTCAGAGTGTGTTCAGTGGCATGTCACTGCTGCTGCGGACATCGATCTCGGATGAGATTAAGGAAGTGGTGTTCCGGGATGAGAAAAATAATCTGGGCGGTTCCATTAAATCTTTGTCAGATAAATATAATTTGTTTGAAGAAGAACAGAAGAAGATGAAACGTTCCACATTCAGCGAGACCCGGCAGATGGTCGTATACAAACAGATGCTGCTGAGTCTGCAAAAAGGATTCGATGTGCTGGATTCGGTAGAACGCCATTATTTCCAGGCATCGCGAACACCGGAAATGGATCAGTTCTTTGATACACATCTGGAGCTTGTCATCAAATTCCATGAACATGCGCTGCTCAAATTCGAGGATAAGCTGAAACCGAACGGGGAAGAGGCGGCACAGTTCATTTTGGATAATGATCGCTTCATGGAGCAGGCCATTTCCCAGTTTGATATTGATCAGGAAGGGATGCTGAGACTGTCCATCGTAGCTGCCGCGATCTATGACTATGGCTATCAGCTGGAACGATTGAACCGGCTTGCCGAACATGTGCATAGTGCCAGTGAAGACAAGGAGTCACAGGATAAAATTCTGAATTGGCTTAAATGGCCGTAAACATGGTAGTACAGTTTGCGGTGATGTGGTTTCATCATATACAATGGAACCACAACCAGCCCGGACAGCGTGTCCGGGTTGTTTTGTCATACATAGCGCAAACCTTGCGCAACCAACTCAATCGAACCGAGGTAGATACGTATGAATTTAACACAGCTTGACCCTAAATGGACGCAGTGGTTCAATGGACAGGATCTGGAGCAGAAGCAGCACGAAGCGATGCAATTACTGACTGTGTCCGAAGATGGCTGGCCACATCAGGCGATGATCAGTATGGGGGAAGTTATTGCCGTCACGCCCAACCTGCTGAGACTGGCTTTATGGCCGGGAACACAGACAAGTATGAATATGAGTCGAACAGGCAAGGCTACCTTGATTGCTGTTCATCAGAAATGCTTGTTATCTATTCGTCTAGATGTGACTTCACTGCCACAACTCATGGAAGCTGTGCATCCGAGAGATCGTTTCGAGGCTAAGGTGTTAAACGTTCGTGTAGATCATGCACCTTATGCGGAGATTACTTCAGGGATAACATTTCAGTTAAAAGATGAGTCTGGGGCCATCACACGCTGGAGAGAGACCATTGAAGAATTACGACAATAGTATAGGAGCGTTCTATATTCAACCAATTTGAGGGTAATAATAGAATGAAGACAACAAAAAACGCCTCCGCTTGCATCGGGACGTTGTCACTGGTACAATAAAAAATGGTTTTCAGAAAATTAGAACTAATTAACATAAAATAAAAATGTTTACTTTCTAATTAATTATACCATAGCCTTTTCGGGCTTGTCAAATGGGCTTTTGAGGACACAATCCGGGGAAAGAGGGGCGTATTAATATATGAGTACAGACCAGCAATGGAGCGAGGAGCAACAGCGGGTCAACATTGTAACAGAACAGATTGATCGGAAAATCGACATCCTAGAAAAAGAGGTAGGTTCCTTCAGGGACGAAGTTGTGGGGATGAGAAAAGATTTCTGGGACGAAGTCACCATGAACTTCAGCGAAGCGGATGACGTGGGTGAGACCTCCACCAGTATGAGGCAGCAATCACAGGTTCTATCGGATCGGGAGCGCAGTCATCTGAATACGGCAGCAGCGCTGGACAAAATGAAACGGCTGCATCATTCACCGTATTTTGGACGCATTGATTTTAAGGAAAGTGGCTATCCGAAAGCAGAACGAATCTATCTGGGGATCGCATCATTGCTGGATGAGAAGGAGGAGTCCTTCCTTGTCTATGACTGGCGTGCACCCATATCGAACCTGTATTACGATGGTGCGCCAGGTCCGGTCACGTATCATACACCGAGTGGTGAGATCCGTGGCGATATTGAGATGAAGCGGCAGTTTGTTATTCGGGACGGACGTATCCGTTTTATGTTCGACACCGGAGTTACGATTGGGGACGAACTGTTACAGGCCGTTCTCAGTCGAACCTCGGATGCACAGATGAAAAGCATTGTGGCGACCATCCAGAAGGAGCAGAATCGGATTATCCGTAATGACCGGACTCGCATGCTGATCGTTCAGGGAGCTGCTGGCAGTGGTAAAACATCCGCTGCACTCCAGCGTGTGGCGTATCTTCTCTATAAATACCGCGAGCATCTGCAAGCGGATCAGATGGTCCTTTTTTCG
Organism: Paenibacillus marchantiae; assembly: GCF_028771845.1. NCBI lineage: Bacteria > Bacillati > Bacillota > Bacilli > Caryophanales > Paenibacillaceae > Paenibacillus > Paenibacillus marchantiae. The sequence goes on from NZ_CP118270.1 coordinate 3,479,180, forward strand.
CCAAACCCAATGTTCAACAGTTATGTTTCTACCGTACTACCTGAGCTTGGGGAGGAAAATATGCTGCAAACGACCTTCCAGGAGTATCTGGAACGCCGTCTGGGTCGTGAATATCAGCTGGAAGACCCATTCATTCAGCTTGAATATGTACTGACCGGAACAGAAGATCCTCAGTATGAAGCACGCATGTCCGGCATTCGATTCAAGTCATCCGAATCTTTCCTGAAGGTGATAACACGTTATAAGGACAGCATGATGTCGGAAGGCATGAAGTTCAAGCCGGTTCGTTTCCAGGGACGGGCTGTGGTTACAGCTGAGGCCATGGCGGAGAAATTCTATAGCTTCGAGCCATCCGTCAAACTGGTGAATCGATTGGAAATCCTGCGGGACTGGATGCTAAAAGAGTTATCGGCCTTTGGCAAAGGTGAATTGGAAGCCCCTTGGGTAGATCAACAAATGGATCTGATGGAGCCGGAAGATCTGCAGCGGGCCTATCAGCGCCTCAAGCGAAAGCAAAAAGGGAAGTCGGACACGTTCGATGATTTCCAGCAGGAACGGGAGATCCTTGCCCGGATGGTGGTCAGTGATCGGCTCAAGCCTTTACGCAAATGGATCAAATCGCTACGTTTTGTCGATGTCCGTCAACTGTACGCGCACTTATTCAACGACCGGGCCCAGATGGTTCGCCTGTTGGGAGAGGAAGAACTGCCTTCCCATTGGGAAGAGATTAGTGAGATGACACTTCGCAGACTGAAAGTACAGGAGCTGGCCTATGAGGATATCACACCTTATTTGTATCTGCGTGAGTTGCTGCTTGGTTTTCATATTAACTCCAATATCCGCCATGTGATCATTGACGAGGCGCAGGATTATTCTGCCTTCCAGCTGGCCTTTATGAAAAGATTGTTCCCGAGATCGAAAATCACCGCACTTGGAGATTTTAATCAAGCTATCTATGCACACTCTTCGGTATTGAGTGGTACGGGACCGCTGACTAACCTGTATGGACCGGAAAATACGGAAGTGATCGAGCTGACGAGAAGTTATCGTTCAACACAGGAGATCGTGGAGTTTACACGCGGCATGGTTCCCGGTGGAGAAGAGATCGTTCCATTTAACCGAGGCGGGGAGAAGCCGAAAGTGATCGTTTCTTCCAATGAACAGGAGCATCTGGATGTTATTACAGCCGATCTCAAGCATCTGATTCAGGAAGGGTATGAATCAGTTGCGGTCATCTGCAAAACCGCGGAAGAGAGCAAGGACATTCATGAGGCGTTAAGCAAAGTACTGCCTGCGGCACCGAAACTGATCAAGAAAACAACACTTGCCTTTGAACGGGGTGTGCATGTCATCCCGGCGTATCTGGCCAAAGGTGTGGAGTTTGATGCCGTTCTGATCTATGACGGATCTGCATCGCAATATGCGCAGGAACATGAACGTAAGCTGTTCTATACGGCATGTACCCGTGCAATGCATTTACTGCATGTCTATTGCATGGGTAAACCGAGCCCATTCATTACGTCCCAGTCCGAGGAATTGTATGATATGGGCAAGGTGTCTGCGGCTCAGGCCGATTGACTTCGTCTTTCAGGTTCATGAAGAAGGCTTCCGTTCGATGGGACGGGAGTCTTTCTGTGTATTGCGGAATACGATGTGGGGAATAAGAAGCTCCATGGGGATGGTCTTTGGTGTGAGAAGTATGGAGTAGATCACTGGACATAATTGGACATAGTATATTTCATCTCTTCTGATATGAGATCAGGCGGATTAGGTTTCATGGATAAAAAATGATCCATCCTTTGTGTTCATGTACAATAGGTGTGAATTTTCTTTACACATGACGGCGAGACTCATATAATCGTAACAATCTATTTTTTTTGGATCGTTTATTTAATGAAGGAGGCAGCAACATGAACACACCATCTTTTGAACGCCCATTAATGGCGGATTGCGTACCGGATCTGGTGGCAACAGCACGGGGAGACTTGCCTGCTACCTTGGTCATTAGGGGCGGAACGCTGGTTAATGTGGTTTCGGGTGAAATTTTGCCGGGCATGTCTGTAGCGGTACAGGGAGCCCGGATTGCATATGTTGGTAAAGATGTAAGCCATACAATTGGAGAGAATACACGCATCATTGAGGCTGAAGGCAAATACATTGCTCCCGGATTGCTGGATGGGCACTGTCACATTGAAAGTACACAAATGAAAGTAACGGAGTTTGCGAGAGCTGTTCTACCTTCCGGTACAACGGGAGGGTTCTTTGACCCGCATGAGATCTCCAATGTGCTTGGACTCAAAGGTCTGCGATTGATGCTGGATGAAGCACGGACGACGCCAATGGCTGCTTATATGCAGGTGGCTTCCTGTGTTCCTTCCACACATCCTGGACTGGAGACAACAGGCGCTTATATTGGACCGGAAGAAGTGGCGGAAGCTCTCTCCTGGGGTCCGGATATGATTGGTCTCGGAGAAGTGATGAACTTCCCTGGGGTCGTGTACGGGGACGAGACGATGATCGGTGAGATTCAGGCGACGCTCCGAGCGGGCAAGGTGGCAGATGGTCACTTCACCTGGGCAGCGGATGACTGGCGTCTGCCAGCCTACGCAGCAAGCGGCGTTACGGGGGATCATGAATGTGTTACGAAGGAAGATGTGGTGGAACGCCTGCGGCTTGGTATGTACGCCAAAATGCGTCAGGGCTCTGCTTGGCATGACGTTGCGGAAACGATCAAAGCCTGCACAGAGCTTGGCCTGGATACACGTCGCATGATGCTGGTGACTGATGACCGAAGTTCAGAATCGCTGCTCAAAGAAGGCCATATGGACTTTGTTGTGCGTTTGGCCATTTCTCAAGGGGTGAAGCCGGTTACCGCTTTCCAGATGGCAACGATTAATACGGCTGAACGTTTCGGTGTAGCACGCGATATTGGTGCGGTTATTCCGGGGAATATCGCCGACATTATTTTGCTGGATGGACGCTTGGCTGATGTCCGTGTAGGCATGACGATTGCCGCAGGGCATATCGTGGCAGAGAACGGAAAAATGACAGCGGTCTGGGACAGCTTCACATATCCGGAAGAGGCGCTGAACACCGTGAAACTGGAAGCCAACATCCAGCCGAAGGATATGGAGCTGTCTGCGCCGATTACCGAAGGTACGATTGGAGCGAAAGTCATTCATGTGACGGAGAATCATGTGGATACCAAGGAGAAGCATGTTAATGTCACGGTGGAACATGGCAATGTCGTCGTTTCAACATCAGGTGAAATCTGCAAAATTGCAGTGCTGGAGCGTCACAAACAAACGGGCAATCGCGCCGTTGCTCTTGTTGGGGGCATAGGCTTCACAGGTCCTGCGGCCATTGCGATGACCGTTGCGCATGACAGCCACAATCTGCTCATTATCGGGAATGATGACGCATTGATGGCTGAAGCGGGCAACCGGGTCATTGGAATGCAGGGCGGCGTAGCTGTCGTGACTGCCTCTGGTGTGACTGAATTCCCGCTGCGCATTGCAGGCTTGATGTCCACGGAATCTTTTGAAGTGGTAGCAGCTCAATCTGCGGCTGTCAGTGAAGCGTTACAGTCTGCGGGCTGTACGTTAAATAATGCGTTTATGACGCTATCTCTGTTGGCACTTGTTGTTATTCCGGAATTGCGTTTGTCTGATAAAGGACTGGTACGCATTTCGGCAGAAGGCATTGAGCTGGTATCCCTGTTTGATGAGATGGTGGAGAATACACCGGCTGCTCCAGCTGGTAATTAACGAATAATAGCGTGTCCATTCTTCCTTGAAATGGGAAGAGAAGTGTAGGTCGCCTTTGGGCGGCCTTTTTTATTTTCATAGGAAAACGCTTACTAGGTCTTGAGTCGTCTGTTGTACATATGCAAAAATGACCCATGTTGGGGTGGAATTAGGCTTAAATTAAAAAGTTTTTCATAAATGAGACTTTAGAACTATAAATACAGAAGTGTGAATACCCGAAATAATGTTATATGATTCTTTCGTCGTGAGTCTAAGAGATGATGTTGCATATAAAAGCAATGTAAATAGTCGTACATCGAAATCGTATCCAATGAATGAATATAAAACGACAGAATTTCATCGAGATTTGCACGATAGAGCTGCATAACATCAAAGGGAGTGTACAAATATGAAAAGCAAAAGAAGATACCAATTCATCTTGTTAATCAGTTGTTTCATGCTGTTTGTAGGGAATACTTATGTTTGCAAGGCCACTGCACTTGGCTCAGTCGACAGTTATGAAACCATCCATGGAACGGTACAGGGAACCGTAAGAGCAACCTGGGTATGGGACACGACGCAGATTCAAAGTAACCCTCAGCTAGTGCTGAAGTTTGCCACAACGAACAAAATCAATACGATCTACCTACAAATGAATCGGGATGTAAAGCTTCCGTACTATACGGATTTTATTCGTAGGGCCAGAGAGAAAAATATTGCCGTAGACGTTATGGATGGAAGACCTGCTTGGGGACTGACGGAGAGCCGGGATCAAATTGCAGATTTTCTGGACTGGGTTGAAGCGTATCAAAATCAAGTAGAGCCCAATGAGAAGTTTGCCGGCATCCATTTGGACATTGAACCTCATGTACATCCAGAGTGGAAAACCAATCAAGCCAGTGTGATTACGCAGTGGCAGGGGAACGTTCAATACATTGTCGATCGGGCCGCACGGATGAAGATGCCTGTTGCCGCTGACCTGCCTTTCTGGCTGGATGGTTATAAAATTCCGGGTTCCACGATGAATGTAAGCAGCTGGATGATCCGCAAGTTTGACTCAATTACCATTATGGCTTACCGGGATACCGCTGCGGCCATCTATAATGTAGCGAAGGATGAGCTTGAGGAAGCGTCACTTTTGGGTAAAACGGTATCGATCGCCGTGGAGACCAAGCAAAGCAAGGAAGGCGATTTTATTACCTTTTATGAAGAGGGTACAGCGTATATGGAGGCACAGCTTAAGCTGGTCGAGAAAATGGCAAGTGTGCACTCGTCCTTTAACGGATTCTCTGTGCATGAGTACAGCTCATGGGAGACTTTGAAAAAGTAAAATGGAGTTCCATTCATCAGAATGATAAAGAAGGTGCTTACGACCGAACAGGTTGTAGCACCTTCTTTGCATCTTCTATCTGAAATATAAGTGGAGAGCATTGAACAATCGTCAATTCAATGTGCTGAGTACCGCACCGGATAGGAGTTTAAGCTTAGACCAGTGCAGGTTCCATCGCCACTTTCTCATAAAACATTTTGCGATATTGGGACGGGGTAATATTCTTGTGTTTCTTGAATGTTGTAATGAAGTAGCTCAAATGCTCGAACCCAACGTCCATGGCAATATCCACAATTTTGTGATCGGTATTCTCAAGCTGAACACAGGCCTGCTGGATGCGATAATAGTTGATATAGTCGACCGGACTTTTCTGCACCATCTGTTTGAAAAAGCGGCAAAAATGTCCTTCGCTCATGTTGGCCTCATCTGCCAGTTCTTTTAACTTGAGTGGTTCGGGGTAACGATTGTGAATATAGCTTAGAACTGATTTCAGGCGCTCCACTTTATCGTGGCTGCCTGACGGAACGGTCCCTTTGAGTGCAGCAGGTCTCATATGTTCAAACATTTGTGCAAATATTAAATAGAGGTAAGCTTTGGTTGTCATCTCGCAGGTTGGTGTGCCAGTGGCATGATCGGCGAAAATTCGTTTCAAATGAAAAATGATTTCTTGCCCCCACGCTTCATCGGTTTGGATATGGTAAGGGGGAAGAACTGTTTTATGCACTAGCGGGCCAATGAACTTCTCCTGTACGGCATCAAACGTCCGACTGCCTAACAGCTCCGGATTAAATACAATGGATGAAAAAACACAGGGGACATCGCCTTTCAGGTAGCCTGCGTGAATTTCCCCCCGATTAATAAAGATGGCTTCTCCCGCCTGAACCTCTACCGTATTCATATCAATTTGAAAAACAGCACTGCCCTGAGTCACCATGGTGAACTCCATCTCGTCATGCCAATGGCAATCGAGAATGCTGTCGCCATTCAATTGTTGAATATCCGGGTACACACTGACTGGATACATGGCATTGCCGTGAATCCGGTCTTCCCGTAATCGTTCACGTTCCATATGAGAATCTCCTTTTGCATCATTATTAATGTAAACGTTCCCATAGATTGGTGGTGTTTATAAAGAATCGGATATGAAATATCAGAATCGTGATATATTTGGTCAAAATATGAGAAGAAATTCGTTATTAATGTCAATATTATTATAGTATAACCGAAGGGGGAAAGAAAACATGAAATTTACTGATGGATTCTGGATGACTCGTGAAGGGTACCACGTTCAAAACCCGACTGACATTCGTGATATTGTGCAAAAAGAGGATTCTTTAACCGTACATGCGGCTACTAAATATATTCGTACCAAAGGCGACACGTTGAACGGTACATTACTTAAAGCAACATACAGCTCCCCTATGCCTAACGTTATTCGCGTAACCTTGAATCACCATAAGGGCAGAGTGAAAAAAGGGCCTGAATTTGAGCTTAACCATCAAGATGTGAAAGTAGACATCTCGAAAAATGAACAAGGCGCTGTTTTGAAAAGCGGCAATCTGGAAGTTCAAATCGACAAAACGAACGGTTGGGACGTCAGCTTCCTGTATGGAGGAAAACGGATTACAGGTAGCGGTCAAAGAGCGGCTGGTTATATTACAGGTCCAAGTAAGGAAGCGTACTTCCGCGAGCAGCTTGATCTCGGCATTGGTGAATACGTTTACGGACTTGGTGAGCGCTTTACGCCGTTTGTTAAGAATGGCCAAGTGGTGGACACTTGGAATGAGGACGGCGGTACAAGCAGTGAGCAGTCCTATAAGAATATTCCTTTCTACTTGTCCAACAAAGGATATGGCGTATTTGTAAACCATCCTGAACGCGTATCGTATGAGATTGCATCTGAGAATGTATCTAAAGTGCAGTTCAGCGTAGAAGGCGAGACTTTGGAATACTTCATTATCGGTGGGGACAATCCAAAGGATGTACTTGATAATTATACGAAATTAACAGGTAAACCAGCGCTTCCACCGGCATGGACGTTTGGTCTGTGGCTGACAACATCATTCACAACGGATTATGATGAAGCAACGGTTAACCATTTCGTAGATGGCATGGCTGAACGTGATCTTCCGCTTTCTGTATTCCATTTTGACTGCTTCTGGATGAAGGAATACCAATGGTCTGATTTCGTATGGGATGAAGCGATGTTCCCAGATCCGGAAGGTATGCTTGCACGTCTGAAAGAAAAAGGACTCAAAATCTGCGCGTGGATCAATCCATACATTGCAGAAAAATCCTACTTGTTCGATGAAGGTATGGAGAACGGTTATCTGGTAAAAACAGCGGATGGCAGCGTATGGCAATGGGATTTGTGGCAAGCAGGAATGGCACTGGTTGATTTCACGAACCCAGATGCTGTTAATTGGTATAAGAGCAAGCTGGAAGTCCTGCTTGATCAAGGTGTTGATTCATTCAAAACAGACTTCGGTGAAAGAATTCCGACAGATGTCGTGTACTTCGATGGCTCTGATCCGGTTAAAATGCACAACTATTATACACAGCTCTATAACAAAGCTGTATTTGAATTGCTGGAAGATAAGATTGGCAAAAACGAGGCTGCCCTGTTTGCACGCTCTGCAACAGCAGGTGGTCAACAGTTCCCGGTTCACTGGGGCGGAGATTGCTCTTCTACTTATGAATCCATGGCTGAATCACTTCGAGGCGGCCTCTCACTTGGACTTTCCGGTTTCGGATTCTGGAGCCATGATATTAGCGGCTTTGAAAGTACAGCGACCCCTGACGTATACAAACGCTGGGTACAATTCGGACTTTTATCTTCTCACAGCCGCCTACACGGAAGCACTTCGTATCGTGTGCCTTGGCTGTTTGACGAGGAATCCGTGGACGTTGTTCGTGACTTTACCAAACTCAAAATCAGCCTGATGCCGTATCTTTACAATTCTGCGGTCGAGTCGACTGTAAAAGGTATTCCAATGATGCGCGCTATGCTGCTTGATTTCCCAGAGGATCCAACAACATATAGCCTGGATACACAATACATGTTTGGTGATTCGATTCTGGTGGCTCCAATCTTCAACAAGGAGGGTGATGTTCGTTATTACCTGCCTGAAGGTACATGGACCAACTATCTGACAGGTGCCAAAGTTGAAGGTGGACGTTGGATTAGCGAAAACCATGACTTCAAAACACTGCCAATGATGGTTAAGCCAAACAGCCTGATTGCTGTTGGTGCTGTGGATAGCAAACCGGATTATGACTTTGCGGACAATGTGTCCCTTCACTTGTTCGAACTGGCTGACAGCAACTCCGCTCAAGCGGTGGTTGTAAACCAAAGTGGTGAGCAGGAGCTGGTTGTTAACGTATCACGTAACGGTTCTGTTCTGGAAGTTCGTGCTGAAGGTGCAGGCAAACCATGGAATCTCGTGCTGCGTGGCATTGAGAGTGTATCCGGCGTAGAGGGTGGTTCCCAAATGTCTGGTGCAAATGGTGTTGTCGTTACGGCAGCAGCAGGTGCTAGCTCGCTTACAATTCAACTGTAATGTTTATTGGATGAACAGAAGGACGGTACCGCAAGGTGCCGTCTGTTTGTCTACTGTCGTGCCATGGAAGTATGGTTCTAACAAAGAAATGGTAGTATCATTTAGTTGCTAGCGACAGATAAAGATAGGGGATTATATCAAATGAGTACAACGAATTCAGGTTTACACCAAACCATTACAGCAGAGATGCTGCATCAGTTGGTAGAAAACACTTTTGGAACCGCTACCATTGTGAAGAGTTTTGCACTTTTACAGGGTGGACTTTTTAATACAACGTATCGAATTCAGCTTGAACATGCGTCGTACACGGATGTGATCTTACGTTTGGCTCCAGAGCGTGTAGAATTGCCATTGGGCTCTGCTGGAGATCCGTTATTTTCATTTGAACGGACGATGATGTCTGCTGAACCTGTCGTTTATGAATATTACCGTAAAGCAGGCATTCCCGCTCCAAACATTATTGCCTGTAATGACAGTGGATCGATCATTCCGAGAACCTACATGTTTATGGAGTTTATCCCCAGTAAGCAATTGGATCATCCATCGATCTCGGAGTCAGATAAAGAGCGATTATATCATCAGCTCGGCGCTTATACCGCTGTCATGCATCAGATTGAGGGTGCATCGTTTGGCTGGCCGCAAGGGAATGGGACGATTAAAGGCTCGGATCATTGGTCCGAGGTGCTACACTCTTTTGCAGAAGAGACGGCACTCAAAGCTTCACAAGCCGGGTATATGCCAGGTGTGGGAGAAGAAATCGCAGATATGTTCATAACCAATAAGGATTTATTTGATCAGGTGACTGTTCCGGTTCTTGTTCATAATGATCTGTGGGAAGCCAACGTGCTTGTTCATGAGGAGAACGGGCAGCTAAACATAGCCGCCATCATTGATGGGGATCGTTCCATGTTTGCGGACAGGGCGTTTGAGGCGATTTTATCGACAGAATCATCAGCTGGTTTTCATGAAGGTTATGGCCGGCCACAGGATATGTCCGATAAGGGACAGGCACGCCTTCTTGCCTATCGCATACTTTCCTCTTACTTTAACGCATATGTGCATGAACATCAGGTGGATCAGCCGGAGGCAGGAGAGAAGTATCGTGAGCGTACACTGGATCTATTGAAAGAATGGAAGGGACTCAAACTTAACGAATAAGAAGGAGGGTTTAGTATGAAAGAGTATATGCAATATCCGATGTGGGACGCAGCATTACCATTGGAAGAACGATTGAATGACTTGATTGCGCGTCTGACAACGGAGGAGAAAATCCGATTAATTCCTACACGCGAAGCCGCAGTACCCCGATTGGGAATACCCGGTTACAATGTGGGAGGCGAAGCGGCTCACGGGGTTGCCTGGATAGGTGAGGCTACCGTTTTCCCGCAGCCGCTCGGTCTGTCGAGCACCTGGAATACCAAGCTCATGCGCGAAATTGGTTCCGTCATCGGAGATGAAGCCAGAGCATACCACCATCGTGCACCGGAGCGTCACGGCTTGACCTTATGGGCGCCAACTGTCGATCTGGAACGTGATCCCCGTTGGGGGAGAACGGAAGAAGGATATGGTGAGGACCCCGTACTGACAGGTGAAATGTCGGCAGCTCTTGTGAAGGGTATGCAGGGTAATCATTCTTTCTATCTTAAAATGGTAGCGACGTTGAAGCACTTTTTTGCCAACAATAACGAGAAGGATCGGTTGAATTGTTCATCCAGCATCGATCCGCGGAACTTGCGTGAATATTATTTAAAAGCATTCGAGACGCCTTTCGTAGAAGGCGGGGCCTTTTCCATGATGACAGCCTACAATTCGATCAACGGCACACCCGCTATTGAAAGTCCATATGTGAATGATGTGGTCAAGGGTGAGTGGGCTATGCCTGGATTTATCGTGTGTGACGGGGGAGATTTGTCCCAGACGGTCAATTATCACGGTTATCATGCTATGCATGCGGAATCGGCAGCAGGGGCTATAAAGGCAGGTGTGGACTGTCTGACGGACGAGGTTGACTTGGTAGTATCTGCCTTGGAAGAGGCGCTTGAGCGTAACTTGCTGGAGGTCGAGGATCTTGACCGGGCCATTCGTAATATTTTTGGCGTGCGGATGCGGCTTGGACAACTGGATCAGACGGGACTTAACCCGTATGCTTCAATATCGGAATCTGTATTGTGTGCGCCTGAACATGCCAAATTAAGTTATAGAGCAGCAGCCGAGTCTATCGTTTTACTCAAAAATGACGGACTGCTTCCTCTCCAATCGGAAAGATTACAGAAGGTTAGCGTAATCGGTCCCCTCGCGGATGTGGTCTATACCGATTGGTATAGCGGCACACTGCCTTATCGTGTTACCGTTTTGGAAGGACTACGCAAGCAGCTTGCTGGAGCTGAAATATCTTTTGCAGATGGGAATGATCGCATCAGCCTGAAGACAGCCGATGGAAAGGTGATCACGCTCGGTGCTGAAGGAAAGCTTGTAGCCGTGCCGGAAGGTAGTGCGGAGGCCGCTGAGTTCATCCATCAGGACTTGGGCTGGGGAAGTCATACGCTTCGCAGTGTGAAAAATAATCGCTATGTTTCGTTAACCGAACAGGGCATCTATCAGGCGAATGCGCCGGAGATTGGTGGCTGGTTCGTCAAGGAAGTGGTACAGATTGATTCACAAGCGGATGGAACCAGCACGTTGCGTACGTGGAACGGACTGCCACTGAGGCTGGATGAACATCAGGGGCAACTGGTGCTGTCCCCAACGCCGGAACAAAAAGACGAGGACTTGAGTTCATCTGGTAACCCGGATGCCGTAGAAGGGAAGCAGAAACCTCCTGTGTTCAAGCTGGACATTGTTGCTAACGGAATAGAGCAGGCGAAAAAAGCTGCTCAGAATAGTGACGTTTCTATCGTTGTTGTAGGTAATAGTCCATATATTAACGGCAAAGAGGAGATCGATCGCCCAAGTCTGCTGCTTCCGCCTGAGCAGGCCCGACTGGTAAGAGAAGTCTGCCAAGTGAACCCGAATACGGTCGTTGTCATTGTTGGCAGTTATCCATTTGCACTGCAAGAGTTAAAAGACGTGGCTCCGGCAATCGTATACCTGACGCATGCAGGCCAAGAATTGGGGAATGCGGTTACGGATGTTCTGCTCGGTAATTATGCTCCTGCTGGTAGACTGAATATGACATGGTATGAGGATGAATCACAGCTGCCTGACATCATGGATTACGACATTATTCATAACGGTACAACCTATATGTATCATGAAGGTCCAGTCCTGTATCCCTTTGGTCATGGATTAACCTATTCGGAATTTGAGTATAAGGCGATTCGAGTGGAGCGGGCACAGGGATCTTCTGGAGATGATGTGCTGAAGATTGAAGTGCAGGTCGAGAACAAAGGGGCACGTGCCAGCGATGAAGTGGTGCAGGTGTACGGGCACGCCCAAACTTCACGGGTGAAGCGACCACAACGTCAGTTGATCGCTTTCCGACGCATTCATCTTGCTTCTGGCGCCGTGGAAACTCTATCTTTCGAAATTCCTGTTCAAAAACTGGCCTTCTGGGATGTAACTCGAGACAAATATTGTCTTGAATCCGCCGCCTGGTCGATCATGGCTGGACGTTCCTCAGCAGATATTCGTCAGACCGCAGAAATTCTCATCGAGGGTGAAACTATTCCTGCACGCGCGCTGAATCTGCCTACATTTGCGGAAAATTACGATGCATATGCAGGCGTTCTGTTGGATGAGTGTCTGGAAGGGCGTTCAGCCGTCCGAGCCATTGCTTCAGGCGAACCGCTGTATCATGAAGGTCGTTCTTCCTGGATTTCATTCCACGACAATGTTTTCCGGCAAGCTAGTGCGTTTGAGGGTCGGGTGGCAGCCTTCGGAGAGGGTGGCGAATTGGAGATTCGGGCGGAAGGTCCGGAAGGCCCACTGCTCGGCACTTGTGTCGTTCCTGGTCCCGCTGGAACAGTCAACGGGAAGAATCTTCAGTGGAGCACAGTTCGCTTTTCCCTGAAGGGAGAGCGTGAGATTGACCAGCTCTGCATTGTTTTCAGGGGCGGTGCAGCCCTTCAGCAATTTGTGTTGAAATAAGTTGATTTGTTGATCTTCATAATGCATGGCCAAAAGGCTGTCCTGGCACTGAATTTAGTGCGACAGCCTTTTTGCGCTGTTATCCCCAGTGACCTTTTTTACATAGGCCGTATATTCAACTGCAGAACAACCCACAATAACGTTGTTGTTTTCTGATTCTGTAAAGGTGGTTGAGGTATGAAAGATAAAAAGTGGGACCTCGTCGCACTCGCTTCCATCCCGGTTATTATGACACTGGGTAACTCTATGCTGATCCCCATCCTTCCGCAGATTGAGCGTGAATTGAAAGTGTCCTCATTCAAGGTCAGCATGTTAATTACGGTTTATGCGGTCGTCGCAATCCTGCTCATTCCACTTGCAGGATATCTGTCGGATCGATTCGGCAGGAAAGCCGTTATTATCCCCAGTCTCATCATTGCAGCCGCAGGAGGCGCGGTAGCAGGAGGAGCAGCCTGGATGCTAGATGGAAATGTGGCATACTGGAGTATTCTCGGTGGCAGACTTTTGCAAGGGATAGGAGCAGCAGGGGCTTTCCCGATTGTCATTCCATTGGTGGGTGATATGTTCGATGATGAAAACGAGGTAAGTAAAAGCCTTGGCATTATTGAAACCTCGAATACCTTCGGCAAGGTACTAAGTCCGATTTTGGGTGCAGCTTTGGCTGTATGGATTTGGTATTTGCCTTTTATGGCTATTCCGGTACTTTGTGTGCTTTCATTGGTTCTGGTTATTTTTCTGGTGAAAACACCCAAGAGGAAGGAAGAACCAAAGAGCTTTCCCGAATTTGTTGCTTCCATCCGCAGTGTGCTGAAAGAAAAGGGCCGCTGGCTGTATGCGATTTTTGCGATTGGCGGTATTTGCATGTTTGTTCTCTTTGGTGTGCTCTTTTATCTATCGGAGACGTTGGAATCGGAGTTCAAATTAAAGGGTGTACTTAAAGGACTTGTACTTGCTATACCACTGGCAGCCTTGTGTCTGGCGTCTTTCTTTGCTGGAAAATGGATAGGAAAGAACAAGACACGGATGAAATGGCTTGGTTTTATCGGACTTGCTGTTTTAACTGTATCTCTTGGCGTGATCGGGCTTTTTGACAACATTTATGTAGTTGTTGGTTTGTTCACCCTTGGTGGAGCGGGAATAGGCGCTACGCTGCCATGTCTGGATGCTATGGTTACTGAAGGGGTGGACAAGGAACAACGCGGCACCATCACGGCGTTATTCAGCAGCATGCGTTTTATCGGTGTGTCTCTCGGTCCTCCTGTCGTGTCATTGTTGATCTCTTCCCACCATTTCCTTCTGTTTGGTATTCTCGCCGCGTCGGGGGCGGTGGGAGGGCTACTCACGTTATTGGCAGTCAAGCCAGATAAGGGAAATCAGCCCACATCAGGCAGTGGTCAAAATCAACGTGAACGTGATTATGATGAAGTGAAACAGCCCAGTGGTTATCTGCCGGGGCGGAGAAAGAAAAGTCCACTCTGAATTAAAATATAAAAACGCGTTTACTCTGAGGGATGTATCTTTCCTCACAGAGTAAACGCGTTTTAATGAATCGAAGGATAACAGTGTAGTTACATCAATTATCTTTTTGCTGAGTAGTTGTGTTCTTCTCGGTTGCAGTCTCGGTAAGCTCATGCCGATCGGAATCCTGGGCAGCGATATGTGTATGCGTCAATAACGGATGCACAGGCACCGCAAACCCTCCATTTCGTTTCCCTTGAATCAGGTATATCAGGAGGAATAGAATCATGAACACAATGGAATAACGGTACATATCGGTATAACTGGTTATGGAAGCAATAGCGCCCAGCAGAAGTGCTCCCAGAGCAATCCCCAGATCCAGCGTATTCAGAAACATGCCGTTAGCCATACCGCGCTGTGAAGGGGAGACAATCTGAATCATCCAGGTCTGCATGGAAGACTGTATTGAACCATATCCAATTCCATATAAAAATGCAGCGACAAACAAGATGGACATCGACGAAGCGTAAGAGAGCGTGATCAGTCCAGCAGCGATGAATATCGCTCCGGGAATCAGTAAGGCTTTTGGACCTTTACTGTCATAGATCCGACCTGCAAACGGTCTAACCAGCAGTACAGCGAGAGCATTAAACAAAAAGAACAGTGCAGGGTTAGCCAGGTTGGCTTCCTTTCCGTACAAAACGATGAATCCGACCAGTCCGCCATACGTGATGGACAGTAAACAATTCAGTACACTTGGCAGAATCAGTTTGCGATTGAAAGGCGTCTTTACTTTGGTGCCTGATATCGCAGCTGTTCCAACAGGAGGTGTTGGTATCACCTCATCATTGACCCTACGAGCTTTCTTGCGTGTCAGTGAATAGCTGAGCGGATAGATGACCACAATAACACCTGCCGTACATAACATGAGTGTCATGAACCCGGCACCCTGAAGCAACGTGACCCCAATAATGGGACCCATGGACATGGCCAGACTTGTAGACAGGCCGAAATAGCCCATACCTTCACCCATCCGTTTCACAGGCACAATATCCGACGCCATAGTCGGGAAAGCCGTGCTACTCATACCGAATCCGATACCGAACACCATGCGCAGCAATAACAGGACCGCAATCCCAGCAGCAAAATAATATCCAAGTGTAGCGAGTAAGGCAACTGTCAGGCCAATATAGATCATGGCATTACGAAGACCCTTCTCCAATGCTTTGGCTGAATAGAGCCGGGCAGCAATGGCGCTAAGGGCAAAAAGACAGGTGAAGAGGCTGACTTCAAAGGCATTGGCGTGAAAACGGTCCTGCACATAAGAAGGCAGTGGGGATACAATCATGTGGAGTTGTAGAAAGAGTAGAAAGTTACATAACATGAGCAGGATAAAATCGGTGGTCCATAGTTTGACTTGCGATGATTGTGATTTCATTAGTTGTTCATTCCCCCTGGTGTAAAATTCGTTACAGGTTGCTGTTCATGAGGGAAAGAGTATGTCTAAATGCTTCCATCTGGTCTTCGGGTATACCTTCAATCAGATTTTTATTCATTTCTCTTTCGAGCGGAACAAGCTGGTCAAGCAATATCTTTCCTTCATCGGTCAAGTAGAGCAAGTAGGCTCTGCGATCCTGTTCGCTGGTCCGGCGTTCGACCCAGCCTTTCTTTTCCAACAGATCAATAATGCGGGCAGTTGTGGGCTGGTCCTTATAAACGCGATTGGCGACTTCCTTCTGGTTCACGCCTTCGCCTCTGCCGATATTGAACAGAACGGAAAACTGCTCTGTCGTAATATCATAGGGTTTGAATCGTATGGCTAGTACAGCCGACGCCTTGCGATGTGTCATGCCCAGCATGAATCCAATGGATTGATCGAGTGAATAATCGTTCCCCATATAATCCTCTCTTTCTTAAAATAAAAATAGTCTCAATTCATTTACTTGTTATAACAACTATATGCTAAACATTTAATTTTGTCAAAACGGATTTATGAATATCGGCGTCATGATAACACCCTTTCATATGAGATTGGCAGTGGAATAATGTTTTATGTGAACATTGAAATATGCAAACGTTGGTAAATATTGATAAAATAGAAGTGCCGCTGTATCGCGGTAATTGGGCCACATGATGGTGAGGTTACGAAGACGAATCCGCTCCAGCTGATTCTGGAGCTGACTGAGGAGAGCTGAGTATGCTGAAGAACATTCCCGCAATAATACCTCCGGAACTGCTGAAGATCATGTCTGAAATGGGTCATGGAGACGAACTAGTACTGGCTGATGGCAACTTCCCCGCAGCCAGTCATGCCCAGCGGTTGATTCGCTGTGATGCGCTGGGTACCGTGGAGTTACTGGATGCCATTTTAAGTTTGTATCCACTCGATACGTACGCTGAGCGTCCAGCAGCCGTTATGCAGGTCGTCAAGGGGGATCAGGTGGTGCCTATCATCTGGGAAGACTATCGCAGGCTGATCCTTGACCATGAGGGCATCACGGATGCCTTTGATCATGAAGAGCGTTTTGCTTTTTATGAGCGGGCTTCTCGCGCCTATGTCATTGTTGCAACCGGTGAACGTGCGCAGTATGCCAATTTGATTTTGAAAAAAGGTGTCATTTTTCCAGATACAGAGCCTTACCCACAAGCGAAAAAAGTTGAACTGAACTGAATCCAAGCTCAAGGCGACGGGGCGGCAGAAGCCTCGCTCGCCTTTTTGCTTTTCCCAAATCGCAGCCAATAAACAACAACATATAATATAGGCATACTCTCGATAAGCACGGCATATGTAGCAATGGCGTAAGAACGAATGGCTAATTCATAGGAAGCCGCGTCTTTTGCATATTGAAGCACATAAGAAGCCGCAGTTCCGGCTAGCAAGTAAACTACCGTTTTTTCCTGCCGAACTCCGGTAAGTTTAGCAAGACAAACGGAGGCGACGTATAACAGAAACGAGCTGCGAGTAAACATGGTCGTAGACCAGATGGCAATTAGGAAAGGGTCCAGGTTATCCAGAAAATCGCCGTAACGGGCAAAACGTATCATCTCCAGCAAAGGGTAGCGAAGACTGCTGGCTTCGTAAGGTCCAAAATTCATTAACGTAAACATCCAGAACACGATAATGAATAATGCAAGCGTAGAACCTGCAAATAACATACTTCGTAGAAGCGGCCGCCTGAAAGCAATGGCAGGGGCGAGGAACAGGAACATCATCCATTCGGAAAACCAGGGCATGGTTGAAAACGAGCCTGTTAAAATTTCTTTCAGATCATGATGCGTTACCATGGCAAGCAGTACATCAGGATTCCCCCCACCCATTACAGCAGGCATGAGAAAAGTAGAGGTGAAGATTTGCACCAGAAATATCCCTTCTGATAAATAGACAATGGTAATCAAACCTGAGCGCGCTGAAAGGCTGATACATAAAATAGTTACGGTTGCTGTCAGCCATATGGGTGTCTCGGGTAAATACATGGATTGCAGAAAAACGATGAAATTCTCTACGTCAACGGATATCAAATACAGGCACAGTAATACAATGAGGCCGAGGAACAGCTTGTGAACGGCCTTGCCCACAATTTCTTCACCGAAATCAATCCAGGGTCGATCAGGGTAAACCGCTCCCAATCTGTATGTGAAAAAGAGAAGAATCAGACTGATCGCAAACCCGCCAAGGATGGATATCCACCCTTGATAACCGCTCATTTTGAACAAGCGCTGCAGAAGAAAAGCGATGGGTTCGGAATACAGGTAGACAAACATAAAACGGTACGCTTGTCCGGCAGACAATTTGATCATGGCGTGCTCCTTTCTTAGCCAAACAAGCGGTCTGCCCAGCCAAAGACCAGCCTGATGACATCATTGGGATTAGGCCATCCCGGTACAGAGACAGCCAACGTATTCCACAGCAGAAATATCCCCAGCAGAATGAAATAGGCCCGTTTCATTCCTTTTTTGCTGGACTTGATCATGGGCCACTCCAGTATGTACAGTACGGCAAACAAAACAACAGCAATCATTGGTTTACCTCCTAAAGTGGCCTGAAGCTTTCCTCTGTTCCTATCAGTAGCTGGATTCCGAACCTACGAACTGGATGTTGATTTGGGCATGCACGTTAAACTGCAATTCGTTTTTGACATAATCATTCCAAACGGGACGCAACTTTTCCCAGATCTGAGGATATGCCCATTCCAGGCGATAACCGAGCATTAGAATATCGGCGTTCTTGCGTTGGCCACTCCTTATTGCGTCGGTTAGATAGGCACTCACTTTTTCATTGGCCTTTTGCTCGATCTGATTCACGCCCACAATATCTTTGACCTTGAGAATCGGAATCACGGAATTCAGTTCTGCCTGCCCCCGCAAAGTGATGTCGAAGAAAGGCTGTCCGTTGACAAGCCTGACCTTAATTTTGGAATTCATATTATAGATCGTCATGCTCGCTTTTTCTTTATCGGTTTCCACGGAAAGGGCCACGGAATCCAATTTGCGATTGGCCCAGGCTATGGTCCTTGCTTCATTCGCCGAGATTGAATCGACCATCTTCATCTGTTTGAAAAGAGCACCACCTATTTGACTGGTCCATTGCTTTCGTTTATTATCCTCACTTGCCATCGAGGTTCCTTTCGATTCCAGAAAGGGGGCGGCAAAGCCCTGATTCATTTTGTCAGCCATAAGTACACTGAGCATTTGCGTCTTTAACATGTTTTCTTGGGTTGCAAATTCTCTTAACACATCACTGGGTGTTTCCTCGAAAACGGGAGTCAGATCCGCCACGTCTCTGGCTCTGCCCTTCGCAACCATGACGTAACTGCTAAGATGGAACAAAGGTTCACGTGAGATCCATTCCATCGCATCTTGAATACCCTCTCTGGCGTATGCCTCACCGAACACCACTACCCGTGTGTGCCCCCAGGAAATCTTTCGTGTGAGATCGGTTTGGATTTTCTCTATGGCGTCAGCGATGGTGGATGCGGTAGACGAAACGAGAGCATATGGATTTTTTCCGGGTCCGCCCGTACCTTCCGGAGAGAGACGGTTGGGAAGTGGCATACTTAATGAAATATCGATTTCACCTGGTTTCTCACCCTTATCCACATACATGGTTGTAATAAACGTACGTTCATTTATTTCCACTTTGGACCAGCAGCCACTGCAAAGTAACACGCATACCAAAACGACACTCAGTTTGGGCATAATCATCCACGTTTTCATGTTTTTTGCCTTTTCTTATTCGCATCTTCGTAAGCTGCTGGTCGCTTCTTCATTAGGAACCAAGGCACACGAACGATAGTATCCTTGATATCACGTAGCACGAGGGGGGCAAATGGCTGCATATAAGGCACGCCAAATGAACGCAGACTAACCATATACCAATAGATCAGATAGATCGAGATCACGATGCCGAACAGACCCAGCGTTCCACCCATAAACAGCACCGGAAATCGAAGCAGCCGGAAGGCCAGTCCGAGCTCGAAGTGCGGGATGATAAAGGCGGCAATACCTGTGATAGATACGACAATAACCAGTGGTGCTGAGACAATTCCAGCCTGTACGGCCGCCTGACCAATAACAATCCCCCCGATAATAGACACCGTTTGGCCCAGTGGCTTCGGAATACGAATCCCCGCTTCGCGCAAACCTTCAAAGGTCACTTCCATAATGAGCGCTTCAATCAAGGCAGGGAAAGGAATGTTTTCTCTAGCAGAAGCGATCGTAATCAGTAGGTTGGTCGGAATGATTTCCGGGTGAAATGTAGTTACGGCGACATAAAAGGATGGAAGCAGGAAGGCTATAAAGGCAAACAACAGACGAATAAGCCTGATAAAGGAGGCAGAATAAAATCGTTGATAATAGTCTTCCGAAGACTGCATTAAAGAGAAAAAAGTAACCGGAATGAGCAGGGAGAACGGTGTTCCATCCTGCATGACCCCAATCCGTCCTTCAACCAGTGCAGCAGCCACCGTATCCGGTCTTTCCGTATATTGATATTGTGGAAACGGAGAGAGAGGATGGTCCTCCAGAAATTCAGATAGATAACTTACACCAAGGCTGCTATCCATATCAATATTACCAAGACTTTCCAACACGTTTTCCAAAATGTCTGGCTTGCATAACCCTTGGATATATACAACGAACACCTCGGTTTTGGTGTATTTTCCAATGGTGAATTTGATCATCTTCAAATCAGGGTGTTTAATTTTGTGCCGAAGCAGAGACATGTTCACATGAATATCTTCAATGAAGGCTTCCTGAGGGCCAACAATTACAACTTCATTGGTTGATTCCGCTACGGAACGCCTTTGATAATTTTGAAGTGCAAAATGAATCATTCCCGAAATACCCTCGATATATAAGGCTGCATTACCTGACACGATATCATCCACAATTGCTTCTGGTGAATTCGAGTGGTGGCTGTTAAGGGTGAAAAATGATCCGGTCAGGACTCGGGTAATGAATTGATGATCTATTTCATTTCTCGAGGCTTCCTCAAGCAGTGGTTTGACGATGGCTTCCCGCATAGTAGGGGTATCTACAATGGACTGAATATAGATGAGTTCACAATGGAAAGGTCCAATTTGAAAAGGCTGATAGATTATGTCGGCAACACCCAACAGATTAGCTCTAACCTGTTCATAGATATTGTCTTTTTCCATTTCAGTTTCGCCTCCCTATGCTGTAATGCCGAGCCTGTAATCTGACTATAGTGTGCGACGCTTCCAATGAAATATACTTTTAAGTTTGGATTATCGAAATATATTACAAACTTTGATGCAGATGATGAATGGGGAGATCGTCAGATCTGCCTTAAAATAAGAGGATGGAATGAAGTAAGTAGACGATTTTATAAGGAGTTGAGGGAAGATGGCGTATCGGATCAGACTTGCTGAGCTTAGTGATGTTAACGGAGTGGCACAGTTGTTCAATGACTATAGAATGTTTTACGATCAGCCTACCGATCTGGAGAGAGCAAGTGAATACATAAAAGAACGAATGGAACGGAATGAATCCGTTATTTTGGTTGCCGAATCGAAATTGGAGACAGAAAAGGAAGAGGAGTACAGTCTGACGAATAAACCCTTAGCGGGTGAGTTTGGTGGATTTATACAGCTGTATCCTAGCTTTAGTTCAGTGTCCATGAGGCCAATCTGGGTACTAAATGATCTGTACGTACATGCGGATCATCGCCAGAGAGGAATTGCGCGTAAGCTGCTGGAAGCTGCACGACTATGGGGAAATGAGAGTGGGGCTGTACGAATAGTGCTCTCTACGGCGATAAGCAACAAGAAAGCTCAGGCATTATATGAGTCGGAAGGCTATACGCTGGACACCAAGTTCATGTATTATGAACTTCATATATAAGATAGACTTTGAGAAACCTGAAGTTGAGGATAAGCAGGAGGGATTAGCACAAAATGATGCAATGGATAGCCATGATCACGATGTTGATCGATCATATAGGAGCCGTCTTTTATCCACAGGTCGGTGAGCTGCGAATCATTGGTCGAATTGCTTTTCCAATCTATGCTTTTGCCGTTTATATCGGTTATAAACATACTCGCAACGTACAAAAATACATATGGCGGTTGTTCTGGATTGCAGTGATTTCTCAATTGCCGTTTATGGTGGCTTTTAATCATTTTTCGCTGAATGTGGTATGGACATTATGGTCTGCTCTGCTTGTATTGCTTGTGCTCGATAAACTTCCGGTCCGTTTGCTGGGAATTCCGATTGTGATCGTGGCTGGTTTGGTCATGGAGATGACCCATATGGATTATGGTATGTATGGCCTACTGCTTGTATTGCTATTCCGTTACTTCCAGGGCCCAGTACTAGTAATGGCTCATTTGCTCTTAAATGTGCTGTATATTTATCTGCACAGCAGCTCTATTCAGATGTACAGCGTGATTGCTACGGCAGGAATTGCAATGGCCCAGTATTATAACGCAGGCTTCCGTCTGAAAGGTCCGCGTTGGATTTGGCGTTATTTTTATCCTGCACATTTGGCTGTCATTGCTTTGATCCGCTTGATTTGAGAATTCTTCACGAAGAAAAGAAGCCACCTTATCCGTCATCACTGACGTTGAGGTGGCTTCTTTATATTCATTAATGGATGCAATATAGGCATTCACTTTATTGGAGTTATTCCATTGTTGGCGAAGTACCAAACTGCGGTCGGACGGCCTTAGGGAAATAACCAATCTCGATGGCATGTTCCATCATTTTTGAGATGAAACGATCATCAGTTTTGGCGCATATAATGCCGGCTGGTTCTACATAGGCGGTTGTTACAGGAGAAGCATATACGTAGGCAGAATCCTTGGCACCGTCTCCTTCAAGCTGGGCGATAGCCAGTTGAAGTGCCTCAGGGTCCTTGCTGACACTGCCATCGAACAACCAGTTGGTGTATTCTGCAAAAGGCAGAGTCTCTACTTCATAACCGGCCCGATTCACAGAACGAATCAGATCATCGTAGCTGATAGGTTCCGGATTACAGATATGGAATACACGTCCTGCTGTGTCCTGGCGTAATGCCAGATGCACAATGGCCTGACTTGCATAATCAATAGGTGTAAAATCAACCATCCAGTCGGCTGCCGGTGCCTTGCCCAGCAATAACATTGCTTTAATCATGCGATAAAAGGCGTTGCTATCAATATTAGACTGGAAACGTCCCGTCTCGGAATGACATGTCAGGTTACCTGCACGATAGATGCTAACAGGTACACCTTCTTCAGCAGCAATCATAAGCACTTTCTCGGCTTCAAGCTTGCTGTCCGAGTACAGGTTGTCCACGTGCAGGTCCGCTGGGAAGCGATCATATTGCAATGATGACTCCCACTGTCCACTGAGTGCAAGATCTTCCGGTATCCCCATCGTGGATACATGGTGGAAGGAGGCACCTGGTTTGCTGCGAACGAGTTTGAGCAATGCAGTGGTTCCATCCACATTGGTTTTGGCGAATTGTGCTGCATCCCCGAAATGTCGTACATCCGCGGCGCAGTGTATCACACGGTCAATTCGTTCTTGCACGTAAGTTGTCTGCTCGACTGAAAGACCAAGATTCGGTTGCTCCAGATCGCCTTCAATAATCTCGACGCGGGATGCGAGGAGAGGTAGAAGCTCCGGTCCAAAGTAATCTTTCATGACGCTGCTCAGTCGTTCCATCGCAGAGCTTCCGTCTGCGGGACGGCGCACAAGAGTATAGATGCGTGTATTCGAAGTTAGAATCAACTGTTGCAGCACATGGGATCCAAGATATCCGGTAGCCCCGGTCAGGAGTACATGCTCGGGATTCAGAATTTCAGGATATCCAATCTGGGATCTCAGCTCTACAGGATGTTCTGACAATTGGGTGATCATGCCCTCATTCACTGAGGAATGGGTAGTTTCTTCTGTAGTTTGAGCCAGCTTCTCCACGCGTTGTGCCAAGGCACGAACCGTCTTCTCGGCAAAAAAGTCGGCAATTTTCAGCTGCGGATAATGCGGCTTCAGAATAACCAGCACATGGATGACCCGAAGAGAATCACCGCCAATGGCGAAGAAGCTATCCTCCACACCAAAGTCATCGTGCTGAAGAATTTCTTTCCATGCTTCCAGAATAATTGCTTCGGTTTCCGTCTCTGGCAGTACCCGATCAGGTCGATCTTCATGACGCTCTACGTGAGGCAGAGCTACCATCGCTTTACGATTGATTTTCCCTGTCGGTGCGATTGGCATTTCATCGAGCTGACAGATCCATTTGGGTACAAAATAGGAAGGAAGCTTCACCGTTAGCTCCGCTTTAATATCCGCAACGGAAAGTGTACTGCCATCTTTGGATGTAAAGTATCCTACGAGCATGTTTTGACCATCCGATTCCTTCTTGGGAATCACGGCCACATCCTGAACCTGATCCAGACGGGCAAAATGATCCTCGATCTCTCCAATCTCAATCCGGTGACCCCGGATTTTTAACTGGGAATCGCTGCGTCCGACATATTCCAGCAGTCCGGTATCGAGCATTTTGGCAATATCGCCAGACTTATAGATTTTCTCATCGATGGCAAATGGATTATCAATGAATGCCTGCGCTGTACGCTCTGGCTGGTTCAGATAACCTTTGGCCAAAGCGGGTGTTGCTATATATACCTCGCCGGGAACGCCTACCGGGCATAATTGCTGTTCTTCATTGACGATATACACTTTATAGTTATGAATCGGTCTGCCTATTGGAATGTTAACGACACTTTCCGGAACTTGCTCACTAATTCGGTGAGTCGCTGTCGCTACTGTACATTCCGTAGGTCCGTATACATTGACGATATCAATCTGGTTGCCGAATTTGCGCTGGAAGGCACGAACCTGCTCACCGTACAGTGCTTCTCCAGCCACGGTAATGATTTTGACTTTGGCCAGCTTGTGGAAGCCTTCATCAGACAGGAAGGAAGCAAGCTGGTTGAAAAAGATGGTTGGCAGTATCGTAATAATTGTTGTGCCTGTGCGCTCAATTGCACTCGCAAATTCTTCAACGGATACACGTTCTTCCGCCGACAACAGGTACAGTTCTGCTCCGTAGAACAAGGCGCCAATCGTATCCCACACTGATGCATCGAAGCTGTATGTAGCAAACTGGGTTAATACGTCACCTGGTTGAATATCGCAATCCCGCTGCACCACACTACCAAGATTGGCTACACCCCGATGGGCAATAAGCGCACCTTTGGGCTTGCCGGTAGATCCCGAGGTATAAATGATATACGCCAGGTCGTCTGGCTCAATATCGAGATTGGGGTTACTTGCAGCGAATCCGGCAAGGCGTCCATCTACGGCCAGGATTTGGCGAACGCTAGTAATTCCTGAGAATAACCGTGAAGCTTCAGGTAAAGAGGACTCTTTGGTCAGGACAAAGGATGAAGCTGTATCTTCGACAATATAACTGTTGCGTTCTTGTGGGTGCTCAGGATCGACAGGAACGTATACTCCGCCAGCTTTGAGAATACCGAGCAAAGAAATAATTGTTTCCAAACTCCGCTCCATAAAGATGCTGACGAATTCTCCTTTTTGCAATCCGTTGGATAACAGCACACGGGCAACCTGATTGGCACGTTCATTCAATTCTCTATAGGTGTACCTGCCAGTTGGTGAAGTAATTGCTGGAGATTCAGGATATTCGGCTGCTGTTGCTTCGAACCAGCCATGAATCGTCTGATGTTCTGGTTCGTGAACGGCGGTATCATTCATTTCTCGGTATAGCAACCGGTCTGAAGCGGATAAAATGTCCACTGTGCCGATGGCCTTGTCTTGGTCACGCAACATAGCCAGTAAAAGAGTCTGATAATACTCTGCATATCTTGTGACCGTAGATTCATTTAGAAGTGAACTGTCATAGAACAGATCCAGCGTGAGCATATTCTGATCATCACGAATATTCCAATTTAACAATTGAGGAGCTTTAGGGAGCTGTACACTGTTAAACATGAACAGCGTTTCCGGATTACCTCCCGCTTGCAGCGTGTAATGCAGCTGGAGTTGATCTGAAATCTGATGAATCAGTTCGATAAAGGTTAACTTTCCTTGAATCTGCAATAACACATGGGAGGCTACCTGATCGGGAGCCAGCGTGCCGATGGCAAGTTCCTGCTCAGCTGATAAACGGAACAACAAGGCTGCGTAGGCAGACAATAATGCTGGATATACGCCCTCTGAACCGAATTTTTGTTTCAGTTCCCGACCCAGGGACGATTCCAATGAAATATGAGCAGACTCATAAGTGAATGCTTGTTGACGGCGCCCAAAATCCAGTGGAATCTGAAGAACCGGCAGGCCAGATTCCACTGTTTGGGTAGATGATGATTGATTTTCGACCACTTCAGTTGTTCCTCCTTGGTTCAAACCGTTCAAGTTGTGGGTTGAATTATTGTTTACTTACATTAAAATGCGAAATCAGTTCTTGCAGCTCCTCAGACATGTTGTTCAAACGGGTAGAGGAATCAACAAGTGTAATCAGTGATGCTTTTTGTTCATCTACGGATGAAGAGATCCGTTCACTGTTGTCAGCTGTCTTACTCACACTCGCAGATAAATCATCCGCAGTTGCGGTCATTTCTTCTGTACCTGCAGAGATTTCTTCTGTAGCACTCGATACTTCCTGAATCTGATTCGATACTTTCTTGGCTGCTTCCAGAATCTCTTCGAACAATTGACCGGTTTGATCAGCTACGCTGAGTCCGGTATCCACTTCAGACGTTCCTTGTTCCATCGCACGAACGGCTTGTCTGATTTCAGCCTGGATCTCTTGGATCAGTACAGCAACCTGGCTCGTGGATTGTTCGGACTGCTCAGCAAGCTTACGTACTTCACCTGCTACAACTGCGAATCCTCGACCTTCTTCACCAACACGTGCTGCTTCAATAGATGCGTTGAGTGCAAGTAAGTTCGTCTGGCTGGAAATGCCTGAGATGATATTCAGAATATCGCCAATTTCCTGAGAGCGGCTCTCCAGAACCTGAATGGCCGAAGCGGTGTTTTTAACAGATTCCGTAATCAGATTCATCTGTTCGGATACCTGACGAACCACACTGTTTCCTTGTTGGGATCGACGTTCCATCTCATAGGCCTCGTCAGCTACACTCGCTGAACTGCTGGCAATAGTCTGAATGACGATAGCCATCTCGGACATCGCACGGGCACTATCCCGGGTTGCCTGTTCCTGTGCACGAATGTTGGATGTAATCTGAGTAACGTTGCTATTAATAGAATCAGCATTCTCGCTGTTTCTCTCCGAGACTTCATACAGTTCCTTAGCAGACTCGTTAACTTCTTGCGAAGTGATTTGCACTTTGACGATGGTATCGTTGATCTTGCGAACCATTGTATTGAACTTTTCGTTCACAATGCCCAGATCGTCTTTGCCTGTCGGAATTTTGACATTCAAATTACCCCGGCTTACGTCATCAATCCCTTTGATCAGGTGACGAATAGGGGAAAGCGTGTTTTTGACAACAAGATATTGGATAATCAGGAACAACAGCAGGAACGCTACCAGGATGATAATTCCGTTCTTGAGCAATTTGTTCAGTCCGGCAGGTACTGCTGATGCGTCTGCATCGACTGCAAAGTAAGAATAAATCTTGCCGTTGCTATCCTTGATCGGGTAAGCAATGGTTGTCCAGGTTCCGAAATCATCGGAATAAAATGTGGTGAACGTTGGGCGATCGGTATTCACCATTTCTTTCAGTGCATTTGCCACAACGACTGGCTGTTCATACATGTCGCCGATATTTACATTTTCACTCTGGAAGGCTTCCTTCAGATTGGTTGGCATGGCAACAAGGGAAGTTAACCGTTGGTTATCTCCACCCAGCTCGACGCCAAAGATGTAGGCTTGTGCAATGTTAGGATAATATTGCTGCATTTCATCGAAATAGGCACGCAATTTGGTTTGGGTTTTTCCATCATAATTGGCTTCTGCAATAGCAGCCTGCACTTCGGTGGAATCAATGCCTTCTGCCCATTTTTTAGTAATTTGTTCTACCTGACCATGTAGTTGGTCTACGAGGATTGTTTTTTGAAAGTAATAGCTGCTGGCAATAAGTGCCACGCCGATGATAATAATGTTAGTAAATGAAAGCAACAGATTTTTGGAGAAAAAAGACATGCTTTTCCAACTTAATGATTTCACTAAAGTCCACTCCTGATCTTCTTTGAATTGATAATATGTTGGTGCCTTCATGTTGCAAATTAAGTCATTCCAGTATCCCCTCCAAAGGCATAATGTGCGACCATGGTCTTGGGTTCCTGGTCGCTATGTAGAGATATTTTTACCTAGATACCCATAGGTGTCTAATTATTAAAACACATCTATACTTAATATGTCGTATAAAATGTCGTCAAATTGAATAGTTTTGTTAAAACTTTTTTAATATTTTACGTACTTATGGACATATGAAAGTAAGAAGTAGGTATTTAGAACTGTTTATTTAAAATAATTCCCATTTTTTAGTTTCATTCTGTATTCTATAACATGGTGGGTTAAAAAACATCCTAAAACATTGAAAAAATAGTGAAAACGACAGAAAACGGACTTTCTTTTGCCACACAAATCAGATATCAGGGAGGAGAATCTAACCAAGAATGTACATAAGCAACATTATTGATACATGTGAAGCAGAGAAACAGGCCAAGTTTCCCAGTTGAACACGTCATGCACAGATATACATCGGAAGCGGTTTTATCTATAATAACTACAGTATGCATTTCTCAAATCATGAGCAGGCGGGGGTTTATAGATGAATCTTAAACAGATAGCAGCTGAGCGCGCGGCAGAGTATGTTCAAGATGGAATGAAGGTTGGATTGGGTACAGGGTCAACGGCGTATTACGCTATTTGTCGAATTGGTGAGCGAGTACGTGAAGGGTTGAACATTCAGGCTGTAGCTACTTCGGAAGCATCGGACAAGCTTGCCAAAGAGTGGGGAATTCCGATCGTTCCCTTTGATCAAATTGGACGTCTAGATCTGACCATTGACGGTGCAGATGAAGTAGATCCTGAGTTTAACCTGATCAAAGGTGGCGGCGGTGCGCTTTTGCGTGAAAAAATTGTAGCTGCAAACAGCGACAAACTGATTATTGTAGCGGATGGCAGTAAAGCCGTACAAAAGCTAGGAAAATTCCCGTTGCCAGTTGAAGTGGTTCCGTTTGCTTCAGAGTGGACCTTCCAAGCGCTGGAGAAACTCGGGTGTCACCCAGAATGGCGTATGGATGGGGATCAACGTTATCTTACGGATAATGGCAACCTCATTGCAGATTGCCGCATGGAAGCCATAGAGCATGCTGCAGAGCTTAACATTCAGTTAAATATGCTCCCAGGTGTTGTCGATAATGGACTGTTTATTAAAATGGCGGACACCGTCATTCTTGCGAAGGATGATGGTAGCATCGATGAGCGTCATCGTTCATGAACGGAAAGTGAGGTCATTGCATAGATGAGGGAAAACCCGTTAGTGGATGGTGAGATTGTTCTTCGATGTGTGGAGAAAGAGGATCTGACTGAACTCTATGAATTGATCTACAGTGAAGACGTACCGGAATGGAAACAATGGGATGCGCCATATTATGCCCTTGAACATGAGAGCTACGAAGACTTCGAACGGAGCATGTTAAAAAGACTTGAAGCAACTCAGAACAATTCTGATCCGGACTCCATTCGAATTATTGAGCTGAATGGCCGAATCATCGGTACAATCAGCTATTATTGGGAACATCGTCCATCCATGTGGCTGGAAATGGGAATAGTGTTATATCGATCAGCCCAATGGGGGCGCGGGATCGGCACGCGAGTACTTCAGATGTGGTCCAGTCACTTATTCGAGCAATTGCCCGTGGCCCGGGTTGGATTGACAACCTGGTCGGGCAATGAACGGATGATGCGTTCAGCTTCGAAGGCGGGAATGCAGGTGGAAGGACGTATGCGCAAATGCCGCATCGTGGATGGCAAACATTATGATTCAATTCGTATGGGAATGCTGCGCGAAGAGTGGGAGCAGATGCAATCTGCAGGAGCAGGTCGAAATGTAAACAACTGATGGAGGATTAAGAAATGCCGAACAACGAGGACAATCGGGAACTGTCTTTACAATTATTTGTGGTTCTCGCTCGCGCATACAATTCCGTTACATCCAGGTCCAACCGGGATATCCAGAGTCATGGACTGAATACAACAGAATTTGGCGTGCTTGATTTGTTATACCATAAAGGGCCGCAGGCGTTGCAAAAGATCGGTGAGAAAGTGTTAATGTCCAGTGGCAATATCACGTATGTGGTGGACAAGCTTCAGAACAAAAATCTGCTGATTCGTCGAGCGTCCAAGGAAGATCGACGTGTCATATACGCTGAATTGACGGAGGAAGGAAGACATCTGTTTACACAAATCTTTCCTCAGCACCACCAGGTGATCATTGATGCGGTGGATGGGTTGGAACCTTCGGAAAAGGCAGATGCGATTCGTTTGTTAAAAAAGCTTGGACTCGCCGCAGAGGGGAAAACTGACTTGCGTTAATAACGCAGGTCAGTTTTTTTATATGAATGTATGCCATTCGTCGTTCATGTATAATGAATAGATGGATTGTATTTGAACGGGGAAGATCGAAGCTGCCGAAGCTTTTGCAAACGATTGGATGAGTGAAGCCTTCGTATAAGCAGTATGGCATAATTCGCGATTAGGAGAGTGATCATGTGATGTCTAATGAACATGGAAAGATGAAATCATCGCACAGAACGATTGAATCGTTATCCAATCAGATGATTCGCGGTAAGGAGAACCAGAAGCAGATTCGTACATCCCTTCCGATATCAATCTTGCTAGCAGACGATAACGTCATCAATCGGCAGGTTGTGCAGATGCAGCTCAAAAAGCTGGGCATGACCGAAGTGCATACCGTCTCCAATGGGGAAGAGGCTAGTGAAGCTTTTCTCAGCAATAAATATAGTATGATCCTGATGGATAACATGATGCCTGTAATGGATGGACTGGAGGCGACACGCCATATCAGAGCTTTAGAACAGGATAAGATGTGGCATCCCACTCCGATTATTGCGATGACAGGAAATGTGATGGATGGAGAGAAAGAGAAATGTTTTGAAGCCGGGATGGATGATTTTATTGGTAAACCCTTCACCCTTGAAGCTCTAAACAACGTGATCCAGAAGTGGCAACCATCATCCATGTCTGAAGAAATTACGAAACGATAAATAATATACATACATGTTTCACGTGGAAGATCGACTGAAAGAGAGGAAAATGTTCATGTTATTATACAGCCTTGCCGTTCTGGTCCTAATCGTTCTTGCCTTACTATGGTTAGGTGGACTTTACTTCTTCAAAACCGCCATTCGGCGTGCTCCAAAATCATTTTTGGTTGATAATCCGAATCTGATGCCCGAACCGGATAACGAAATAATCAGCAGTGCTTCTGACTTGACGTGGCTTGATACGCAGCCAACCGAAGATATATATATTGAATCACATGATGGATTAAAGCTGCATGGAACATGGCTTCCTTCCCACTACGGATCGCAGCGACCAACGGTTATCCTGGCCCATGGCTATTCGGGAAAAGGCAGAGAAATGGCGGGTTTTGCCCGCTTTTATGCTGAAAAACGGGGCTACAATGTGTTGATGCCGGATGATCGGGGTCATGGCCAAAGTGAGGGCAATATCATCGGATTCGGCTGGCTGGATCGTAAAGATTATGTTCAATGGGTCCATTGGGTTCTGAGCAAGGTTGGTACGGAGACGGAGATCATTTTGCATGGAATTTCGATGGGAGGCGCTACAGTATTGATGACAGGTGGTGAAGCTCTCCCTGATCAGGTAAAGGCCATCGTATCGGATTGTGCTTATACCTCCGTGAAGGAGGAGCTGACCTTCCAGCTCAAGCAGCTATACAAGCTGCCCGCATTTCCGTTTATTCCCGTTACAAGTTTCATTTCCAAATGGAAGGCGGGCTACTTCTTTGGGGAGGCATCGGCACTAAATCAACTCGCCAAAGTTCAAGTTCCGGTTCTTTTTATTCATGGTGAGGCAGATACGTTTGTACCGACGGAAATGGTCTATAGACTATTTGAAGCATGTCCGACAGAAAAGGAACTGTTGACTATTCCCCGTGCGGGTCATGGAACAGCATTTCAAGTGGATCGTACCCGATACGAGCAGGTACTTGAATCCTTTTTGACCAAGAACCAGCAGCATTCTTCTGATTCCAATTAAGCATCCTGGGTATTAAGTAGAAGATGTACTTAAGGGGAGGTGCGAGATGCCCTATACACCTAGAGTTTGTTCGTATTGTCAGCCTGAACAACCGTACATGATTGAAAATGATGAATTTATATTGGATCGATATTCAATTGTGTTGCTTGTTCTGATGACACTGTTTCTTCCTCCCGTAGCCATGACCATTGGCGGCCTGATGTTATTTAATGACAATACGTATAAGCAGGATACAGGTAAATTGCTCGTCACCGGGGCATTTGTAGTGATGGTTATTCTCACCGTTATTCTGTTTGCAGGTTCGGGGACATTGACGATTAACATCTAAGCTATGGAGGTGCTTGTATGGCAAATGAACAATTTGAGGCTGCACGGAAAGCAGAGGCAGGTTACCATTCTAACTTCTATCAGAATAATGAATTATTCGCGTCCGGTACCTGGATGGCGAGACCCATGCCGATGGTTATGGATATGCTTGAGCGTTTGCTTACCCATAAGACAGAGCTGCGTGTTCTCGATTTGGGATGTGGTGTAGGCAGACATACGATACCCATTGCGCAGCGTCTTGGGCAAACAAATAGTGAAGTTATCGGGGTGGATTTGCTGGATGAGGCTGCAGATGGACTTCGTAAATATGCGAAAGAATATCAGGTTGATCATATGGTGCAAGTAGAGAAGGCGGATGTTGAGCATTACGCTGTCAAGCCGGATCATTTTGATTATATTGCTGCTTGCTCTTGCCTGGAACATGTTTCAAATAAACAAGCCTTAGTGGAGGCTATTGAACGTTTGCAAGTGGGAACTCGTACAGGCGGCATTCATTGTATCACGATGAGTACGAGTGTAGAGGAAAAGGAAATCAACACAGGCCGGGAGATTGAGCCGTTGATTGAATTGAATCTGCCCACAGCTGAGGCTATAGCATTACTGGAGAAGGCTTATGCTAATTGGAACATTCTGCTTCAGGAACATGTAACACAGACGATCGAAGAGGAAAAATATGATGAACCGACACAGTTCCGTTGTGAACTGCTTCGTTTCGCTGCACAGAAGCAATAGTAGCCTGCCGGGATCGCGTAGTAAGGTCCCGGTAGTTCGTATTACTCCGCAGCTTAATAGAACATCACGAGAAGCATCATGGGATAGGGGACATCATCACACCAGAACATGGGGGATCAGAATGAGTACATATGTGATTGGCATGGATGGCGGGGGAAGTCATACACGTGTGGCATTGGCCGATGAGAACGGAAAGGTTTTGTCTTATGTGCAAAAAGGCGGTTGCAACCGCTATCATGATGCCAATGCAGAGCAGAACGTATTGGAGGGCATCGCTGAAGCTATTCGCAGAGCTGGGCTAGAAGTGGATCAGATTGCTTCCATTCAGGCGGGGATGGCAGGCCTGGATCAGCCAGAAGATACAGTCTGGGCTGAAGCTTTACTCGCTCAAACCGGGATATTAGGCAGAATCAGCGCAGTAAATGACACGCATATTGCACATACGGCAGCCTTTGGCGGTGAGCCAGGCATCGTAGCTATTGGGGGCACAGGCTCTCTGATTCTCGGTAAAACGGAACAAGGGAACTGGCTTCGCAATGACCAGTTCGGCCACTATGCGCCAACAGCAGCTCGTTTTTTGGCTTATGACGCGGTGCATTCCATCCTTGCGGGACGTTATGGTCCGCAGGACCAACCCTGGATCGAACAGATATTAGCCTATTGGAATGTAACTTCGATTCAGGAGCTTGCTGCACTAGGCGTATCAGGTTTTGCTGAAAATAGACAGGCCATTTATCGGATATTTGGTCAAATGGCTCCTTTGGTTACCGAAGCAGCAGCCGAAAATATTCCCCTTGCGGTCAGAGTATGCGATTCAGCAGCGGATACGGCCGTTGTGGGTATTCTCATGCTTGCATCGTGTTTTAAAGATCAGCAGGTGCGCATGACGCTTACAGGAAGTTGTCTGAGTACACCTTATATGGTGGAGGCCGTTCGAAAGGGGCTGAATGCAGCCTATAAACCGGGTGGACAACAGATTCATTACATTACCAGCCATGTGCCAGCAGTCGGAGGTGCGCTGCTGGATGCATATCATTTGGCAGGAATTCAGGTGCCTGAAGGTATCACGTCTGATCTCCAATCGGAGCTGAAACGGCATACGACTTGAACTTTTAAAGGCTAACGACTACAATACGATAACGGAATCAAGCAAGTTATAGGAGGAATCAGGGTGTTAATTCAATTGAAATCACGCATACATGAGCCGGAAGTGCAGGAGCTGTTGTCCTACTCGGTCTTTCCCGACCCGGATCACCTGAATCGTGCGTTACAACAGTATGTTAATAAGGACGAGCTGCATTTGGACGGTTATGAAGACGAAGGCCAGCTGATCGGTCTGATTGGATATGAAAGTACAGGAACGAGTGAGATCACTATTCATCACATCGCTGTCCTGCCTGAGAACCGTTTTAAAAATTATGGTCGTGGCATGATTTCACAGGTGCTGGCCAAATATAACCCCGACAGACTGATCGCTGAGACCGATGTGGAAGCGGTAGAGTTTTATCGAAATACGGGATTCGTAGTGTACAGCCTGGGTGAGCTGTATCCGGGTGTGGAGCGATTCCGCTGTGTATTAGAGAAGGACGAGGAGCAAGACGAAGACTAGTAACTGTCTACTACTGTGTAACGTAAAGAGAGCATAATCATAACAGGATGTTGGATTTGGCGAAGCAGCTGAGTCGGACGTCCTGTTTTTTTGTCGTTTGTTTGAAAAAATAGGAAAAACGTATTGCTTTGCAATATAGTTTCATTATAGAATAGTTTCATTGAAGAATAGTTCTATGAGTGAACTATATTTTTAGGGAAGGAGAATGAAGAATGAACACACCGGATGCTAGAAGTTTGGTTAACCGTTATTTGGATGCTTCTTTCCTGGTAACCAAACGGTTTGATACCCAGATACGTGAACGCCTGGGCCAAACCATTACCACAGATCAGTTCTGTGCACTTCGTATGATTGAGGAGAAACCGTTATGTACGCCTTCTGATCTGGCAGAGCTTTTGTGTGTAGGCAAGAGCAGTATCACTGCTCTGGTCAACAAGCTGGTGGATCGGGATCTGGTCCATCGGGCCGGGGATGAGCGTGACCGCAGAGTTGTTTATTTGACCCTGACGGACAATGGACGTGAAGTATACAGGGAAACGGAACAGGAAATACAGCAGCTTCTGGAGCCGTATTTGGTCCATTTCAAACCGGAAGAGGTTCAGAATTTCATTGAATCTTTTGAGAAGCTCGCAGCTTTGTTAACGCATGAAGGAGGACAGGAGAACGAATGAGAACGATTTTGAAAGCGCGATGGTGGTTGATGGGGCTATGGGTCGTTGTGGCCGCCGTATTAATGTTCACCGCCCCTAACATGAGTGAATTGATTCGGGAAAAGGGACAGTTTTCGGTTCCTGAAGGACACTCTTCCACCCAGGCAGCGGCGATTCTGGAAGAAGCCGCTGCACAAAAGGGTGAGCAGCAGGGCAGCCAGTTGGCTCTTGTATTTTATAATCCGGATGGTTTGGGTGCCGAGGGTAAAGAAGAGGCAGAACAGGCCGTTAAGAAACTGGAGGCCGAAAAAGAGAAACTGGGCATTCTGTCCATACTGGAACCGTTCTCTCAACCAGAATTATCAGACAAAATGATCTCTGCCGATGGCAAGACGATCTTAACGTCGCTTTCTATTGATCAGGGAGATCGTACAGTCAAGGAAATGCGCGAAGATCTCAATGAAGCTTTGTCATCGGTCAATGTGGAGCATTACATAACCGGTAAAGGTTTAATTGATGAGGATACGGTGGAAAGCTCCCAAGAAGGACTCAAAAAATCGGAGTACATTACCGTAGTATTTATTTTGCTCATCCTATTCCTTGTATTCCGCTCTTTTGTCGCTCCATTTGTTCCACTGCTTACGGTAGGGATCAGCTACATTGTTTCACAGCAGATTGTCGCGTTCCTTGTGGACGGTCTAGACTTCCCTATTTCGACATTTACGCAGATCTTTATGGTGGCAGTCATGTTCGGGATCGGTACGGACTATTGCATCCTGTTGATTAGCCGGTTCAAGGAAGAATTGGCTCATCATGAAAATACGTGGGATGCCATTATTGCTACGTACCGCACAGCAGGCAAAACGGTATTCTTCTCCGCACTCGCCGTGCTGGTTGGATTTATTGCCATTGGTTTTGCACAGTTTATGTTGTATCGTTCCGCGGTAGCGGTTGCTGTCGGTATTGCCGTGATGATGCTGGCATTAGTCACGATTGTTCCATTTTTTATGGCAGTGCTGGGCAAAAGGCTGTTCTGGCCTTCCAAGGGTTCACTGGAGCATGCCGAGAGCAAGATTTACGGTGCAGCCGGTCGTTTCTCCTTAAAACGCCCATGGGCAGCTCTGCTCATCGTTGCAGCGGTATGTGTGCCATTGCTGGCAACTTACGACGGCAAACTGTCGTTTAACAGTCTTGATGAGATTGGTGAGAAATATGATTCGGTCAAAGCATTCAATATCATTTCCGACAGCTTCGGTCCGGGTGAATCCTTGCCGGGTCAGGTCGTTATTCAAAATGATGAAGCTATGGATAACGCCAAGTATATGGCGCTCGCCGAAAAGATTAGCCGGGAAGTGGAGAAGGTGCCAGGGATCTCTGGTGTCCGCAGCATGACACGTCCAACCGGTGATGAGATCAAAGATTTTGAAGTGACACAACAAGTAGGGACATTATCTGATGGTTTGGGCGAAGGCAAATCGGGTCTGGATAAAATCCGTGATGGTCTGAGCGAAGCCAGCAGTCAGTTAAGCAAAAATGAACCACAACTTAAAGAAGCTGCGGATGGGGCTGGAGAACTGACCAAAGGTACTTCCCAACTGCAGTCTGGTATTACACAGTTGTCGGAAGGACTTCAGCAGATTGAAAAAGGAATTCGTGACGGCTCCTCGGGCGCCGGTGATCTAAAAGCAGGTCTGCAGAAAGCCAAAACGAGTGCAGATCAACTTGCACAGGCCAACAATCAGCTGCTTCAAGCCTATCGTCAGGCAGGAGCAGGTGTCGCAGCGCTGGGTGATGGTGTAGGTGAACTGCAACAACAACTCAAAGGTGTATCTACAGCGTTGACCAGCTTGAATGAATCGTTCACAGCGCTTGAAGAGCGCTATCCTGATTTGCTGCAAGACGCCGATTATCAGCGGGTCAAAGGCACCCTTGGTGAAACAGGTACCGGCACAGCACAGCTCGCTCAAGGTTTGGGTCAAATTCAAACCAAGCTAGGCGAAGCCGCGGCTGGAATCAATCAGGCTAACAAAGGCTATGCCTCCGCAGCTTCCGGACAGAAGGCACTTGCCGATGGTCTGGGTCAGATTGTGACGGGAATCAGTCAGTTACAATCCGGTCTCAAACAGGCCGCTGACGGTCAAGGTAAAGTGATTAGTGAAATTCCTTCCATCCAGAACGGACTTGGTCAGCTTCAGGGTGGTCAGGAGAAAATTCAGCAAGGCTTCTCGGATCTGAGTGGTCAACTGACTCAATTGACAGATGGTCTTAATCAGAGTGTAGATGGAATCGAACAGGTTTCAGGTGGACTCGATTCAGCACAGGACTACCTGACACAATTGCAAAACTCTCCTGATTCGGATCTGGCAGGCTGGTATGTTCCTGAAGAAGCACTGAATAGTAAGGACTTCACACAGGTATTCGATACGTATCTGTCCAAAGATCGGAAAACGATGACGATTGACGTTATTTTTGCCGAGAATCCATATGGAACTGAAGCGATTGATCGTGTTCCGGATATCGAAGCTGCTGTACATCGTGCTGTACAGGGAAGTGCGCTTGAAAAAGCAGATATTGCCATTGGCGGGGTAACCAGTACATTTGCAGATCTGCAGGAAGTCTCCAACAATGACTACACACGCACAGTTATGCTGATGCTTGCAGGAACGTTTATCATTCTGGTCCTGCTGCTCCGTTCGGTTATTATGCCGCTGTATCTGATTGTCTCGTTGTTGCTGGCTTATTTCACATCCATGGCCCTGACGGAAGCGATCTTTGTGAATATACTTGGGTTCGCGGGCATCAGTTGGGTTACGCCGTTCTTCGGCTTTGTCATGCTGATTGCACTGGGAGTGGATTACAGTATCTTCCTGATGGACCGTTTCAATGAGAACAAAGGTATGAGAGTACAGGACGCCATGTTGTATGCCATGAAAAACATGGGTACGGTTATCCTGTCTGCAGCCGTCATTCTGAGTGGTACCTTTGCCGCAATGTATCCATCGGGAGTTCTTTCGATGATGCAGATTGCGACGGTTGTACTCAGCGGACTGATCTTGTATTCTCTGTTGTTCCTGCCATTCTTCGTTCCTGTAATGGTGAAAATGTTTGGCCGTGCCAACTGGTGGCCATTCCCGAATAAGGAACAGGCAGATTCCGTTGATTCGGATCGTAACATAGGCATGTAATTAAATGATATATGAACAGCCCCACTGGATTCCCGGCGGGGCTTTCTGTATGGTTTTGAACAATCCTTTATGAAACGGACAAATAAATGTGTATGCCTACGGACACCATCCCGCGCCTTGTCTCCGTTCCTCTCATACGATATATAGGAATTGTATATGGAGTAGTTTATAACACAGCAGAGAGGGGCGGCGGGATGGTATATCGATATGTGGCTATAGGAGATTCATTAACGGTAGGTACAGGAGCGCTGCTGGGCACCGGCTTTGTTCCTTTATATCGGAGAATGGCAGAAACGAATGTGCGTACGTTTGTATCCATGGATAATTTGGGCGTGAATGGACTTACGTCAGGGGAAATGCTGCAGATGATATCCAACAATCCAAGAGTGCGGCAATCGCTGCGTGAGGCGGATATTATTACGTTGTCGATTGGTGGGAACGATCTGATTCGTACATTCAAAGCGAGTGGCGGGATCCCGAATGCAAGTAAGATGACACAGGTGCTTGGGGATACTCGCAGTAACGTGTCCCAGATTATGAGGCATATCCGGCAGTTGAAAGGAAACAGTGTATATATGGTCCGTACGATTGGGTTGTACAACCCATATCCGCAAGCGGCGGAAGCTGCATATTGGGTGCGGCAATATAATTCCTTTCTGAATAGTGCAGGATCGGGGAACTATGCCTGTGCTCAGGTCTATGACCGGTTTGAAGGGCGTGAACGTGAACTGTTATTTTGGGACAGGGTTCATCCAAATGCAAAAGGATATCGCGTGATTGCAGAACAGTTGAATCGTACAGGATACTATCCATTTGCCTAATCAGCTGGCAGTGAAGCTTAGAATGACTATTACCTCGAAGCTGACTAGACCGAAAGAAATACTTCCGTTAAGATGAGGACATATAGAGGTTGTATTACGTGAGATAAAGGAGTTATTTTTGGTGCACATCATCGATTCAGGTTCCCTAAACGATTCAGAACAGCAGCTCATATCCACCGTTTTATCCTCATATGGCTTCACGTCCAACTGGAAAGCTCAGCGTGGAAAGGGAGGCATGAACAACTCTACCTTCATGGTAGAGATGGGCCAAGAATGTTACGTGCTGAGGCAGTATGAAACGCATAATGATCAAATGAAAATTGCTTTTGAACACGAGGTGCTGTCTGCCTTGTCACGTTCAGAGTTTGAGCTTGATGTGCCTGCGCCCGTTAGCCTTCCTGATGAGAAGCATGCAACATTTCTTGCTGTGCAGGATCATTCCTCGGGCCGGAGCAAAATCGTGACGTTGTTCCATTATCGTGAGGGTCATAATCCCGTGTGGAATACACCCGATCAGCTCAGTGGGCTGGGCAGGGCGGGTGGCATGCTGTCTTCCGTTATGGCGCGCCTT
Source organism: Paenibacillus marchantiae (assembly GCF_028771845.1). Lineage (NCBI taxonomy): Bacteria > Bacillati > Bacillota > Bacilli > Caryophanales > Paenibacillaceae > Paenibacillus > Paenibacillus marchantiae. The sequence goes on from NZ_CP118270.1 coordinate 3,519,004, forward strand.
CCCATAACCCTGGCTCCCGTTTATCCGCCCTATTATCAGATTCAGGAGGCTTACCCGCTCTGTTCACCGGAGAAACTATTACAACTATGCACCTCACCCCCAGATACGCTGATGGCATGTGCAGATGACTTGCAGAAGCTGAAGGTTGTATTGCCAGACTTATTCAATACGCTGCGAGGCATGGAGCTTTTACCACATCAACTGGTACATGGGGATTTGAATGCATCCAATGTATTGGCAGACTCTCAGGATATCATATGTGCCATTTTGGATTTTGAATTCGTCACATGGGATCTGCGGGTAATGGAGCTTGCTGTGCCCATGTCTGACCTTCTGACGATGGACAAGGAGCAGGCATGGATGTGGGAGGCTTTGGAGGGATTGATTCAGGGATTCAGGCAACAGGTCAGCCTGGAACCAGAGGAGCTGAGCGTGATTCCAGCGCTTATTTTGCTTCGAAGTCTGGATGTCGTGATGCATTTTATCAGTCGATTGTTCGAAGGTACAGATGAGCCTGATGTGGCTGTGCAGCAAATCAGGAAGCTGAGAGAACGGATAGACTGGATGAAAGGTAATGAGGAACGACTGCGTGAGCTGCTGACCTAGCTCTGCAACATGGGATGTATGACAAAAGTGCACTGATTTCTGCCTTGAGGCAATTATCAGTGCACTTTTTATTTGGTGAAATTTTTTATCACGAATGAATGGAATGGATGCGTACATTTCAAATTCACGACGTCGAATCCATTGCTCAATCTGACGTAATCAAACAGCTTTACAGTCCACGCTTGCGGAACCAGCTGCGAACAGCCCAGCGACGTTCCTGGCGCTTCTTATATTTTGGCAGGGAGCGATACACGTTCAGTGATTGCTCGTAGGCTTGTTTTGCATCAGCAGTACGTCCAAGGGAGCGGTACACCGAGCCGAGCAGATAATATGCTTCACTGGATGAAGAATGAATCTCCTGGAATTGCTGAACGTATGCCAGCGCTTTGTCCCGGTGAGTATCCTTGAAAGCACCTGCAAGTGTTAGATAAGGACGTCCATATTTCACTCTTGGATTAATATCCAGTGCCTGCAAAATATGACGTTCGCCTTCTTCCGTTTGGCCCAGATGAAGTTCAGTTGTGCCCAGCGCCTCCCAATATTCGGCTGATTGCTCGTAAGGATGTTCCAGTTCCAGCAGCAAGGCATGAGCTTCGCTATAACGTTTGCGTTCAATCAACAGACGCGCCAAATCCAGCTTGGAAGAGACTTCATTCGGACTCATGGCAAGCTGCTGCCGGAGCCGTGAGATGTTACGCATACGTTTAAGTGGCTTCATGAAGCTTGGCATCACCCCAACATAGCGACGATCCAGGAAATACAGAATGATGAGGAAAATAATAACCGCCAAGAACGGATTGCCTACAATCCGCCACAGCAGGCCAAAGATTAGAAATTTAATCAGCACGACAAAGTCAACTCCAATTATGATGTAATCGCATTTCGAACACTTAAAATATATTTGGATTGGTCCAGCGGGTTAACTCCTCTGCGTTTCCGCGTATGGGTCTGATCCGAAGGACAATCCTGGTACCCGGCAAAAGAAGTCGTGAGCACCCCGCGTCCGCTCGTCTCTGAGCGGAGCTTCACCGGATAATCCATGGAGCTTGCCAGAGGCATACGTCCTTCAACGATGCATCGACCGCCTCCGATGATCGGCGCTTCAAAGGTTGCTCGCATATGTACCAGATCACTGAGCGCTTTACCGCCGTACTCCTCGGGGACCGTTAACCGGAAATTAAGAATGGGTTCCAGCAGGGTCGTGCCTATGCTTGCCAACCCGTCCATAATCCCCATCGGCGTGGCTACCACAAAATCCAGTGGATGGGTATGCCAGACATGATGCTCACCTTCGATTAGCGTAATGCGCAGGTCGGTAACCTCCCACCCCAATAACCCCTGAGATAGCGCTTCGGGAATGCGGCGCTCCACTTCATTCTGATAACGAAGCAGAAGATGATCCGTCCGGACGGTGGATGAGTAGATCAGACCGCTACCACGTGGCAAAGGCTCAATGCTGAATCGAAGAATGGCCCAGCAAGGCTTGGGCATCGTATACGCAATGAATCCTTCCCCTGAAGAACGAGGAGTCTCCTTATAGATGACGGACGGCGGGTCAAATACGACATCCAGTCCGAAACGACTCATCAGCAGGCTGGACAGAATTTCAAGCTGGATGGTTCCCATGACTTTAAGATGCAGTTCCCGTTCTTCAGGCAACCATTGCAAATCGAGCAGGGGATCTTCATCCGTCAGCTCTTGCAGTGCCGCTACAAGGTCAGGATAACGAGCCGTGTCTTTACCATGTACCTGCACGGTCAACAAGGGAACAGCCAGCTGGGGTACAGGAGGCACACCTTCGGGGCTGCCAATAATATCACCAACATGGGTTTCGCTTAGTCCGTACAGTGCGGCGATCTGTCCAGCATGAACAGCACCCGTATCCGCCCATTTCCGACCATCCATTCGGCGAATCTGTGTCACTTTCTCTTCCAGCTCCCGAGTGGAGTTATAGATCGTATCCCGATTATACACACTGCCACCATACATGCGAACATAGGCTGTACGGCCCATCGTTTTATCCCGTTCAATTTTGAATACAACCCCGGATACTGAAGGTTCTTGAGGCTGCGCAGGTGCAGGAAGAAATTCGATGATGGCATCCAGCAGCTCCGTTATGCCGATTCCTTTGCCCGAAGCACCATAACAAATGGGGAACACTTCGCCCTGATGCACCTTTTTGCAAAATGCTTCATCTAGCTGGTCAGCTGGCAGCGTTTCACCATTAATGTAGGCTTCCATCAGATCTTCGTCGAGTTCGGCCAATAATTCAAAAAGGCCGGGGATAGAAGAAGAACCCTGCACTTGCGCTTGGCTCTCATTCCATAAAGAGTCAATGCCCTCGAACACCTCTTCATTCATCCGAAAGGTTTGGATTTCGCATACGAAGGGAGAGAGACTGGAGCGGATCTGATCGATAACCGTCTCAGCAGAAGCGCCAACCCGATCCATTTTGTTAATATAAATCAGGGTAGGAATTCCAAGCGAGCGGAGAGCATGCCAGATGGTCTCGCTTTGGGATTGGACCCCTTCCACGGCGGACACAATCAGTACGGCTCCGTCCATAACGCGCAGGGATCGCTCTACCTCAGAGCTGAAATCGATATGACCCGGCGTATCAATCAGATCAATAATCGTATCTTTCCAGATCAAAGAGGTCATAGCCGCCTGTACGGAAATGCCTCGTTCCTTTTCAATATCCAGAGAGTCTGTGGCTGTTGTTCCATCATCTACGCGACCTGGACTACGTACGACACCGCTTTGAAATAACATATGTTCTGTCGTTGTTGTTTTCCCTGCATCGACGTGTGCGAAGATGCCGATATTTCTGCGATTCAATTCGTTTAACATGGGATGTAAGGCTCCTCTGGCAGCAGAAACGCATCGTTTCCGACATTGTAATTCAGTATTATAACATACCACACGAATAGTATGGAAGAATATGTTACACACAGACAAATCTCTACATTTCAGGATGTTGTGACAATCACGTTTGATGCTGATTCTTCATGGTTTTACGGTAGGCAGCGGGTGTGGTACCCGTCAGTTTCTTGAATTGTCGATAAAAATGGGGCAGGCTCTCAAAGCCGCAGGCATCGGCAACAACGGTCATTGTCTCATCACTTCGAAGCAGGTGCTCTTTCGCCATAATGACCCGGCGGGCCAACGCATAGTCAGTTAGTGTCATACCAGTATACCTTTTGAACGCACGGCTGAAGTGCGCCGGGGATACGGCTGCCTGCCGTGCCAGTTCCGGCAAAGAAAGGCCACTGCGCAGCTCTTCATCCATATGAGTCAGCGTAGAGGAGAGCCAGCTTGGTCCAGGAACACTTCTGGCAGGACTTGCAGGACCAACTGCCTCCAATCGCTCCAGATAAATAAGTAAGAGTTGCAACCGCAGCAGAGCGGCGTGGGCACTCAGGTGATGTTCTAACTGGAATTCTGCATGAATGTCGTCAATTAATGCAGCAACCTGGGCTTGCTCCTTGGCATCCAGATGTCTCTTGTACACCCTGCGTTTGCGGCAGCGTTCAAATAGAGAGAGCATGGCTGACGCATTGCCTCCCGCTGTGGAAGCCAGTAATCCTGGACTGAAGAATAAGGCCGACGAAGTCACCAGATTCCCGGCATCAGGCAATGCGCGATGTACCGTGCTGCCAGGAATGATGAACAAATCACCCTCCTGCATGTCTTCAAGACCGTTATCAATGAAAATGGTGCCTTGACCCCTATATACATAAATAATTTCATGCCAGTCATGAAGATGATCCGGCAACTCGTTCTGGGGGGACTTGGTATCTGCATACACCAGACGAAAGGGAATCCCCGATTCCGCCTGAATGGTTGTACGAACGGGCGAACGTTCCATTCGATCTCCTTTCAAAACAGTGCTTACAAAAAAAAGTGGTTATTTCTGATCATGAAAGAGTACATTTACCGCAATATAAGCAATTAAATTTCCTTTTATTGATGATACAATGAATTTAAAGCGTTTTCAATGGAAGCTAAGCGGCTGGGTACCGTGCAGCGGGACATCTGATGTTGACAAATAAAACGATGAGGTGAGTGTTCATGTCGGCGAGCACGAAAAGACCAAGGCTAAAGCTGAATCTGCTTGGAAGTGATAGCCAGCGCAAGTGCAAAGAAGTGATGGAACGTCCCGTAAAGGTACTACAGATTGGGGAAGGCAACTTTCTGCGTGGGTTTGCAGATTGGATGCTTCATGAGAGTGCCAGACAAGGCAAATTCCATGGTAGTGTTGCGGTGACCCAGCCTCGGCCTGGGGGAAAGGCAAAGCTGGAACAAATTCGTGATCAGGACGGATTGTATACGATGATTACCCGGGGGCTGTCTCAGGGAGAAGCAGTGGAACGGACGGAAATGATCTCGATTTTTTCACAGTGTATTAATCCATACGAAGAATGGCAGGATTTTCTGAAACTAGCGGAATTGCCCTCCCTGGAGTTTGTCATCTCCAATACAACCGAATCGGGATTGAAATATACGCATTCAGAGTACACGCAGGGTGAACCGATACTATCATTTCCGGGTAAGCTGACGGTCTTCTTGCATCAACGTTATCTGCGGTTTGATGGGGACCCATCCCGAGGGTTGATTCACCTGCCGTGTGAGTTGCTTGAGGGCAACGGGGATGTACTGCGCAGTTGTGTGCTGCAGCATAGTGAAGATTTCGGTTATTCTGAAGGCTTCCGTTCATGGATTGAGAACCATAACTTGTTCCTGAACAATCTGGTTGACCGGATTGTCACGGGTGCACCGACTTCGGAAGAAGCCGATTCCCTGACCAATCGCTGGGGATACGAGGATCAACTGGTCAATACGGCAGAGCCATATCATTTCTGGGCCATTCAGGCAGATGAAGCACTGGATAAGAAACTCCCCCTGAAACAGGCGGGACTCAACGTACATTGGGTGAAGGATTTGAAACCTTTTCAGCTGCGCAAGGTTCGTATTTTGAATGGTGCTCATACCCTCATGTCTTCGCTCGGCATTCTGCAAGGCAAGGAACATGTGAGAGAAACGATGGAAGACCCAGAGTTTGGCTCTTGGGTCAGAGAAGCGGTACATCAGGAGATCGTGCCTGCACTGGATATGCCGGATCATCATCTGGATCAGTACGCAGGGGAAGTGTTTGAACGTTTCCTCAATCCGTATATTAATCACAAGCTGCAGGATATTGCATTAAATACAGTAGGAAAGTTCAAGGTCCGTGTGCTGCCTACACTTTTGGCCTATGAGCAAAATCAGGGAACCTGGCCGGCTCGGCTCGTGAAAGGATTTGCGGGATTATTGTGTCTGTATCGTCCAGTGAACACGCCGGACGGTTATATGGCACAACGATTGAACGGTGAGTCTGTCCTGCTTCGGGATGATGCGGATGTACTGGCTGCACTCGCCATACATTGGGATCGTTATGATCCTCTGAAGAGGGATACGCAGCAATTAGACCAGAGTGTCGCTGCTGTATTATCTGATGTATCGATCTGGGGAGAGAATCTGGATGATCGACAGGGGCTTCGCGAAGCACTCGTTCACGAAATTGGTTTGCTGGAAGGTGAGAGTTAATGAACACAACACGTACAGTCAATGACTGGATTGCGATTCAACCGCAGGATGATGTCATTATAGCTCTTCGGGATTATGTAAAAGGGGAAAGTATTATACTGCCAGACAGCACTACTTTTACATTAAGGGAAGATGTGCCCAAAGGTCATAAAATTGCTGTGCATACCCTCGCACCGGGCGAGGATGTGATGAAATATGGTTTTTCCATTGGGATAGCCAAGGAACAGATCGAACAAGGGAGCTGGATTCACAGTCACAATCTGAAAACAGGACTTCACGGTTTACTTGAATACCAGTATCAGCCGGGACCATCTGTCCAGACGGACATGCCTCCGGAACATCTACGTTCATTTGATGGGTATCTGCGTCCTAACGGTGAAGCAGGTATCCGTAATGAAATCTGGATTGTAAATACGGTCGGCTGCATTAATAAAGTATGTGAGGCATTGGCTCGTATGGGCCTGTCGCAGTTCGGCAGCAGGGTGGATGGTGTATATCATTTCCCACACCCATTCGGATGCTCGCAGCTTGGAGATGACCTGAAATATACGCAGCAGGTATTGGCTTCCCTGGTGGAACACCCGAATGCTGGCGGCGTGCTGGTCATTGGTCTGGGTTGCGAAAATAATCAGGTAGACCAGTTCCGCGAATGTATCGCACCGGAATATCAGGGGAAAGTCCGTTTTCTCAAAGCGCAGGAAACAGATGACGAACTTGAGGAAGGACTGCGTCTGATGGAAGAACTCGTGGAGCTCGTCGAACATGAACAGCGTCAGCCGCTACCTTTGAGCAAGCTCAAAATTGGATTGAAGTGCGGCGGTTCGGACGGTCTGTCCGGGATTACGGCGAACCCGCTCGTTGGCTCCGTTGCGGATATGCTGGTTGCTGCCGGAGGTACGGCTATTTTGACCGAAGTTCCCGAGATGTTTGGTGCAGAGACCATTCTGATGAATCGGGCGGCCAATGAGCAGGTGTTTGATAATTTGGTAGACTTGGTGAACGGCTTCAAGCAATACTTTGTGAACCACGGTCAGAATATATATGAAAATCCTTCACCAGGGAATAAAGCAGGCGGGATTACCACGCTGGAAGAAAAGTCTTTGGGATGTACGCAAAAGGGAGGACGTTCTTCCGTAGTTGATGTACTTCGTTACGGCAAACGTGTCACTCAAACCGGCCTGAACATCGTGGAGGCTCCGGGGAATGATCTCGTGTCTGTTACAGCACTGTCAGCTGCGGGTGCGCACATTGTTCTTTTCACGACAGGTCGCGGAACGCCGTTTGGAGGCCCGGTACCTACTGTCAAGATTGCAACCCAATCTGACCTCGCAAATCGGAAAAAGCACTGGATCGATTTTAACGCAGGTCAACTGCTGGAAGGTAAGACGATGGAAGACGTGAAAGTGCAGCTGTTCAGTCAACTAATCGATATTGCTTCAGGACGGGCGCATACGCTCAGCGAGCAGCATGGATTTCGGGAAATTGCGATATTCAAGGATGGAGTTATCCTGTAATTGTACTCGTTCGTTGCTTTATATCTGTTGCATGTATGGCAAAGGTATATACAGCAAATCCCGGTGGCCCTCTTCGGCTTCCGGGATTTGTCGTTTATAAGTATTTCAATCAATGTATCGCAAAAGATTTTTTGATTTTGGTCAGTGCGGCAGCAGAAGTGTGTTTCTCCAATTCCTGTACCAGGAGTTCGCTCGCATCTGCAACGCTGCCCTCAAACGGTTCAATACCTTGACGCTTCATCCAGCAGCCTGAGGTCTCATAAGCAGAGCTGTTCCAAGCGACCTTACCTTCAGCGAGGCCTTCTTTTTCTTTGGTGCCGCAGATGACAATGGCGCTAATGCCTTGAAGGTCCAGCAGCCCCTGGTCAAATGCTTTTTTGTCCTCTTTGGCTCCAAAACCTGCTTGTGAACGCAGCGTCCGTCCATCAATCCCCTCATGCTTCTCGATTATCTCATATAGTTTGAATGCTTCTCGAGAGAGCAAACCCGCGTCATATTGTTCCTCCATGACTCTGGAGTCCGCTAGCAGACGGTGTACCCATGGGAAATATTCGCGTGAGACAAGAATGGCTTTCTTTTTGAGAAATTTGCCATAAGCAGCGATCCCTTCCTCCGCCAGACGTGAACGCCACAACCAGGGATCAAGCGCGTTATCTTTGTGCCAGTTTTCTTGAGGCGTTATGGAGGACAGTGAAGGGTATTCAGGAAATAAAGGGGCGAGTGGGAGCAGTCCCACAGCCTCTATTCGCTGCACAGCTTCTTCGTAAGTTACGATCGATTCATGCTCATTCATCATGATTTTGGCAAGCTCCTTTTTAGCGTGTGCTACAACGATTATTGTTGGAGGTAAGATACATCTGGTATACTTCCTCGGCATGTTTGCGAATCTCGCAGCGAAGGTTCTCGGGTTCAAGTACTTCTGCTTCACTTCCAAGTCGATAAAAGAATCGTACGGCCCAAGCCCACTCACCGGGAGGGCAGAGAAAGGACAGTTCCCATACATCCGGAGCAATCTCGGTCATCCGTTCGCCAATATGCTTGTCCTGTTCTGCCTCGATCATTCCGCTGTAACTCAGACGTGCGGTAACACGTGTCGGAGAAGGTTCGGGAGATTTCGGTTTGCTGCGCTGTCGCTTTGCCTGTTCTGCCAGCTGTTGTGATTCAAGCATCTCAACCGGTGTAATGTCCAGAATGCGGTCTGCCCTGAACAGGCGCTGTTCACCGTGCTCCTCTGAATACGCTTCACAATACCAGAAACCGGCTGAAGCATACACTCGAATGGGGCAGATCGTTAGCCAGCGTTGACGGGAAGCAGAGCGGTACAACATACGCAGCCACCCTTGTTCCGGGATACAAGCCATAAGCGGTTCCAGATGATGAAGGATGTAGTTTCGTTCGGGAACATCATGCTTCAGTTGTTTGAGCATGGGATCCATCCTTGCTTTGACATCATCCGGAATAATGCTTTTGATTTTGTCCATTAATGTCCAGCGTTTCTCTTGAAAAGGGGTATCTGCATAATGGCTTAGGCCTTCGAGAGCAAAGATGAGAGTAGCTGCTTCAACCGGGTCTAATTGCAGTGGGGGCAGTACATACCCCTCCATAAGTCTGAAGCCGCCTCCGGGACCGGAGATAGCAATGATCGGGACATTCATCTCTGAGAGAGATTGGATATCCCGCAGGATGGTACGGCGGGAAACTTCAAACTTTTCTGCAAGTGAATGTGCCGTTTCGTGACCGTGCTGCAATGCCATAACGATGGCGGCAAGCCGATTTGTTCTATTCATGTCAGCCACTCCGTTTCGAGGGTTGCGCCGCCGGAAAGGATGCTGGAGTGTTCCTCCCATTGTAGCAGTGTATAAGTGACATCATGATTGTCACCAATATTTCGCAGCATTATATTATTTATTCTATACAGTGCAGCGCCTACTTTCGGAGGGCCGCTTCCTTTTCCCGGCGGGGCGTCGTTAAATTGTGTGTCTCGTCCAATTCGCTTCGCTTCTCGGTATTTCCTTCTAACCGATAGCCTCACAAATAATGACAAAAAACCGTATCCGGTCTAAACGGATACGGGAAGTAGCAGATTGAAACAAGTTCAATCATATAATACTTTAAATTTTAACAATTGACACGCTTTTAAGCCACAAATAACGATCAGTGCGATCTCCATGTAACATGTTGTATCATCAATTTTCGAATATTATTTCATTTCAAGCAGTTGTACACCGCGTCCTTCAATCTCGATCGTACCTGAAAGGGACCGATCTGTGAGCAAATCATGAGCCTCTGCTTTACCCAAATCATAGGATTGAGCGGTAGCATTGTGATTCATGACAAACAGGTACTGTTGTCCATCCTTGGTACGAGCAGTCACTTCGACACCTTCCGGAGTATCCAGAAGAGAAGCAATATTTTTGGTTGCAGCCAGTTGTCCCAGCAAGCCGTCCAGGAATCGATCTTCCGGGTCGGAAGCTACGTACCAGGCTTCACCTTGACCAAATGTGTTACGGGTTACCACAGGCATGCCTTTGTAGAAGTTGTCTCCATACTCGGCAATGATCTCTGCACCTTCACTGTGCAGCAAGTCACACAACATGCCGCAACCATAGTCTCCTTGAAGATCGCCATAAGCCTCTTTCATGACCATACGGTTTCTTTGCTCAGGCAGCAGTGCATCAATTTCTTCAACCCAGATACCGAGCAGTTTGCGAAGTTCACCCGGATAACCCCCGGTTGTTACGATATCACTCTCATTGACGATACCACTGAAGAAGGTTGTCAGGAATGTACCACCTGCTTCAACGAACTTCTCCAGTTTGGACGCAAAGCCTGGTTTAACCATATAGAGCACCGGAGCGAGCACGATGTCGTATTTGCTGATATCGGTATCCACACTAACGATGTCCACCTGAATGTTGCGGCGGAAGAAGGCAGCGTAGTATTTGTGAATTTGATCTACATAGTTCAGTGCAACCGTAGGTCCGCTGGATTTCTCGATTGCCCACCAGTTATCCCAGTCAAACACAATCGCGACTTTGGCATCCACAGTAGCATCCAGCGTTTTGTCTCCCAGCAACTGTAACTCCTTGCCCAGCTCCGCGACTTCACGGAATACACGGGTATGCTCATGTCCTACATGTTCAATGACTGCACCGTGATATTTCTCGCAGGCGCCCACAGAGCGGCGGAGCTGGAAGAACATGATCGTATCCGCACCATGGGCAACGGACTGGTAGCTCCACAGACGCATGACGCCGGGGCGTTTCAATGAGTTATAAGGCTGCCAGTTCTGCTGGCTTGGTGTCTGCTCCATGAGCATGAACGGCTGTCCGTCCTTCAATCCACGCATCAGATCATGAGCCATAGCTGTGAAACTTACCGGAGTCGCAAGACCCGGATAGCTGTCCCAGGAGACGATATCCATATATTTGGCCCATTTGAAATAGTCCAGCTGTTTGAAGAATCCCATCAGATTGGTCGTAACGACCGAATCCGGGATATGTTTTTTGATCGCATCATATTCCAGACGGTAACAATCGAGCATACTGTCGGAGTTGAAGCGGGAGTAATCAAGTGAGATGCCCTGGAAGGTGGAATTGTTGTTTCCCCAGTGCTCGCTCAGGTTACTTGGCAGTACAATCTCATCCCAATCGTAGAATGTATGCCCCCAGAAATTGGAGTTCCATGCTTTGTTGAGCTGCTCCAGGGTCTGATAACGTTCTTTGAGATACACGCGGAACGCTTTCTCGCAGTTATCACAATAACAGTCGCCGCCATATTCGTTGGAGATATGCCATACAAGCACACCAGGGTGATCCTTATAACGTTCCGCCAGCTTGTCTGCAATTTTCTCGGAGTATTTGCGGTAGGTTGGGCTATTCGGACAGGAGTTATGCCGTCCACCGAATTTGCGTTTACGTCCATCTGCATCCACACGCAGTACATCCGGGTATTTCTTCGCCATCCATGCTGGATGAGCAGCAGTGCTTGTCGCTAGGCAAATGTAAACGCCGCTTTCATAGAGACTGTTAATTAACTGGTCGAGTCCTTCAAAATTATAAGTGACTTCATCAGGCTGAATCAGTGCCCATGAAAATACGTTGATGGTCGCAATATCAATACCTGCCAATTGGAACATGCGCAGATCTTCAAGATGAGTCTCATGATCCCATTGTTCAGGGTTATAGTCGCCGCCGTAGAACATTTTGGGTAACTTGCTGCTAATCAAATGTGTTCACCTCTTGTATAAGAATAAATCTATACTATATGATGGATATGACTTTTAAAATATAAGAAAAGTAATGAGACATATAAGAATACGGAACTGAAATTTTGCTTTTTGTTCAAAGGAGAGAATCCCTATGCTCATCACACCCGATCATCGGCGCTATTTTATGACCCCACGGGATCAGCCGCTTCCGCTCTACATCGAGAGTATAGGATATAACGGCAATCAGGAGAATGTGTACAGACCTGCTGGATATCCTTGTTATCACTGGCTCCAGACGGTAAAGGGAGCTGGAGAGTTCAGATTTGCAGGTTCAACTGTACAGCTAGGGGAGACATCCGGCATTTTGCTGCCGCCGAATGAGCCTCACGAGTATGTGCGCTCGCAAGGAGAATGGGAGACGCTCTACATTACATTTGGAGGCTCCCAGTGCCCGGCCATTACAGAGTCGCTTGGTTTGGGGGAGGCAGCCCTTCACCAGTGGGACTCAGAGAGCCCGCTTGAATATTATGGCAGGGAAGTGCTGGGTTCCATCAGCAGTGACCAGGATTTGTCCGGTTTGGAAGCGTCAGCGGACATGTACCGATTTCTGATTTTGCTCAAAAAACATGGCATGACGGGCAGTCGTTCTTCGATCTCCCATGCCGTGGAACGGCTGGCTCCGTTAATTTCATTTATGAATGAACACTATGCCGATCCCGAAATCGGTCTTGAACAGATGGCCGCCATACCAGGCATTACGCCTAGGCATCTGAATACCCTTTTCAAACAATCCTTTGGCATGACCGCCTACAGTTATTTCATTCTCCTTCGTATTCGCAAATCGAAAGAATGGATGACAGGGGACAGCAAACTAACCGTCAAGGAAACGGCAGCGAAGGTTGGTTTTCGGGATGCGAGTCATTTTGTGGCTACGTTTCGGCGGATTGAGGGCGTAACTCCTGAGCAGTATCGAACGTTATATTAATCATTCTGAGGTTTAAATGTGCTATAAAACACTGTTCAAGTATGAGGATTCCGTGTAACCTGTTACAAATTGAACAAAAAGTGATGCCAGGAAGGTATTGATGCGCAAGGGTGCTTCCCGTTATGATGATATCGATTCCTTAGATTGGAAAATGACTATACGGATCAACGTATCCGTTCAACCTAGAGAGGATGATAGAAGTGACAACAACTATACCATTGTGGGATCATGCAGCACCTTATGCGGCCAAGGGTCATGAGGATGAAATGCCCCATCTGATTCCATTTATTCAGCCGGGTTCCGAGAGCGCTGTCATTATATGTCCGGGTGGGGGCTATGGATTTTTGGCCGATCATGAAGGAGCGCCAATCGCTGAATTGCTGAACCGTGCGGGAATTAGCGCATTTGTGCTGAAGTACCGTGTGGCGCCTCACCAGCATCCGGCACCCATGACAGATGGTCAGCGTGCGATCCGATATGTACGGGCTCATGCCGAGCAATATGGCATTCAACCTTCCAAAATTGCCGTGCTTGGTTTCTCGGCGGGCGGTCATCTTACAGCCACGTTGGGAACCTTGTATGACGAGGGTCAACCAAATCATGAAGACCCTATTGAAAGGGAGAGTTCACGCCCGGATCGGGTTATTCTTTGTTACCCGGTAATTACGATGGACTCCTATGGACATGCCGGTTCTCGTGAAAATCTGCTTGGGCCAGATGTGTCTGCTGAACAGATCAAGGCTTTCAGTGCGGAGCAGCAGGTGAAAGCCGACGCTCCTGAAGCATTCATCTGGCATACGAGTGATGATCAAGCGGTCCCTGTAGAAAACAGTTTGCGTTACGCGCTTGCCCTGGGTGCACACGGTATACCATATGACTTGCATGTATTTGAAAAAGGTTCACATGGTTTGGGATTGGCAGAGGATGACCATGCCGTTCGGGCTTGGTCTGATCTGTGCCTGACCTGGCTTAAGAATCAAGGGTGGTAACCCGGCACTTGGCTGATCTATGTCTTTCCTGAATATGAAATGTGAATACGAGTGATCTCACATATTTTAACGCTTATGAGAGCGAAGGAGAAAACGACAATGAAATTGCAAAAGAATGATAAGCTGCTTTTTATCGGAGATTCAATCACAGATTGTGGCCGTGAACATCCTATTGGTGAAGGGAGTTCTGGACTGGGGCACGGCTATGTGGCGCAAGTGTATGCCTTGCTGCGTTCCATCTATCCGGAATTGATGCTGCGGATTCAGAATGTGGGTAATAGTGGGAATACAATCCGGGATTTGAAGCAGCGCTGGGACCGTGATGTGCTTGATCTCAAACCGGATTGGCTAACGATTATGATCGGGATCAATGATGTATGGCGTCAATTTGACAATCCGTTATCCACAGAATCGCAAGTTTTTCTGGAAGAGTATGAATCCACACTACGAGATCTGGTTGCTTCTGTTCGTCCTGGGTTGAAAGGACTTGTTCTGATGTCTCCTTATTATTTGGAAGCCAATCCGGAAGATCCGATGCGGGCTACGATGGATATATACGGTGAGGCTGTTCGTAGAGTAGCCGCTGAATATGACGCCATTTTCGTGGATACACAGGCTGCATTTACTCCATTCTGGGATCATTTCTATACGTCTGTGCTGACTTACGATCGGGTTCATCCCGATGCAACAGGCCATATGGTGCTTTCCAAAGCGTTCTTGGATGCCATTGGTTTCGAATGGTCAGGCGGCGTCAAATCTTAAAAAGGACGTGATGGCATGAGCGATTTGAACATTGCAGTACATACCCCGGCACTGTTGGGCGAAGGTCCTAGCTGGGATGCTGAACACAATCGATTATTATGGGTGGATATTGAAAGCTACAAGATCCATGTATACGTTCCAGCTACAGGAGAAGATCGGACTTATGATGTTGGCGAGCATGTAGGTGCGGTTGTGCCATACCATGATGATGAGGTTGTCGTTGCTTTGCGCAGTGGCTTCCACAGCTATAACTTGCTCACGGGAGAGTTACAGCCGATTGAAGATCCGGAGAAAGGCAAAGACAACAACCGTTTCAATGACGGGAAGTGTGACGCTCTTGGACGCTTCTGGGCAGGGACGATGAGCATGAACAATGAAAGCAAGGCAGGGGCATTTTATTGCCTGGAGGAAGGACAGCCTGTTCGAACGTTGTTCAGGGATGTATCCACATCCAATGGTTTGGGCTGGAGCCCGGATCAACAGAAGATGTATTACATTGATACGCCGACACGATCCATTGACCGTTTTGATTTTGATCTGGCTGCTGGAGAGATAACGAACCGGACAAGTGTAATTGCTATACCGGAGGAATTTGGCTATCCGGATGGAATGACTGTAGACAGTGAGGGAATGCTGTGGGTTGCCCACTGGGGCGGAGGAAGAGTTACTCGCTGGAATCCGCATACAGCAGAGCTGATGCAACAGATTGAGGTACCTGCAGATCAGGTGACATCCTGCTGTTTCGGAGGGCCGGAGTTGGAGGACTTATATATTACGACTGCCCGAATCGGTATTCGAGAAGAGCGGCTGACGGAGACGCCGAATGCTGGATCTCTATTTGTAATTAAACCGGGTGTGAAAGGGCAGAAAACCTACGCTTTTGGCGGGGGAGCACAGTCGGATACGAAATAAATGAAGGACAGTGTTACTAGAATTTTGTTCTTCGTCTATAAAATATTTATCAATGGAGAAGGGTGCTGTTTAAACAGCATCCTTTTTTTATGTTTTCAAAAGCGATATGCAGAAAAAAATACAAAAAATAGAATTTGGGCAGAAGGGGTTTTTTAATTGCCATCGAATGTTATTTATTGCAAGGTTAATCCAATGAATGGTAATCAAAATTGATTTATGAAAGCGTTTTATAAAAATGGAAAGGAGGTGGGGCTGGTTGCCTGTTCCAATGCATTAAATGTCTGACACTGCACTCATCAACATGATGACACAGCGGGGTTTACCGGATGCGATGAATATATTTGAAGAGGAGGCTAAGTAATTATGAAAACGTTTTTGGGAAAGCTGCGGGTGATGAGTTTGACGGTTGCTGTTGCAGCAGTTTCGTTGGGAGTACTCGCTGGAACAACAGATGCGGCACCTAGTGATTCATACCAGTGGAAAAATGTCGTGACCGGGGCTGGTGGGGGTTTTGTGCCGGGGATTATTTTCAATGAGTCAGAGAAAGATTTGATCTATGCCCGGACGGATATCGGGGGAGCCTATCGCTGGAATCCTGCGAATGAGAGTTGGATTCCACTTACTGATTTTGTCGGCTGGGATGATTGGAACAAAAACGGTGTCGATGCGCTGGCAACAGACCCGGTTGATCCGAATCGAGTGTATATGGCTGTCGGCACGTACACGAATTCATGGGACAAAAACAACGGCTCCATCTTGCGCTCTACGGACCGCGGTGATACTTGGCAGACCACCACTCTTCCGTTCAAAGTCGGCGGTAACATGCCGGGACGTTCCATGGGGGAACGCCTGACCGTTGATCCGAATAAAAATAGCATTTTGTATTTTGGTGCACGTAGTGGCAACGGACTCTGGAAAAGTACGGATTACGGCGTAACCTGGAACAAAGTAACGAGCTTCCCGAATCCCGGTACGTATGTAGAAGACCCGTCTTATGAATATACCAGTGACATCGTGGGTCTTTCTTGGATCACGTTTGACAAATCAACAGGTTCTGCTGGACAGGCAACACAGACCATCTATGTCGGGGTAGCCGACAAAAATCAAAGCATATACCGCAGTACAAATGGAGGCGCAACGTGGACTGCTGTTGCTGGACAGCCTACAGGGTATTTACCTCATCACGGTGAACTGGATGCCAATGGAAATCTCTATATTTCATACAGCGATGGTGCAGGCCCTTATGATGGGGAAAAGGGAGACCTCTGGAAACTAAATACGACTACAGGGGTATGGACCAACATTAGTCCAGTGCCGAGCAGCAGCTCGGACAATTATTTTGGATACGGCGGACTGGCTGTAGATGCTCAGCATCCTGGTACACTGATGGTGGCAACCCTCAACTCTTGGTGGCCTGACGCGAATCTGTTCCGCAGTACGGACAGTGGAGCTACTTGGACCCGCATTTGGGAATTTGAAGGATATCCAAACCGTAAAATGCGCTATACACAGGATATTTCGGCCGCTCCTTGGTTGACCTTTGGGACGAATCCTGCACCGCCTGAAGTTTCTCCAAAGCTGGGCTGGATGATTGGCGATCTGGAGATTGACCCGTTTGACTCTGACCGCATGATGTATGGAACAGGTGCGACCATCTACGGCACGAAAAATCTGACAGACTGGGATGACGGCAACAAAATCAATATTTCAGTGATGGCCAAAGGGGTCGAGGAGATCGCGGTTCTGGATCTGATCAGCCCGCCAAGCGGTGCACATTTGTTAAGTGGGGTAGGGGATGTCTCGGGATTCCGTCATAACAATCTGGATCAGTCACCAGCTACGATGTTTACCAGCCCCAACTACTCTTCTACGGAAAGTCTGGATTTTGCAGAGTTAAGTCCGAATACCATGGTTCGCGTTGGTAAAGCAGACTATACTGCTGATCCGAATGCAAAATCCATTGGTTTATCCAGCGATGGTGGGACCACGTGGTATAAGGCAAACGCAGAGCCTGCCGGTACAACCGGAGGAGGAACCGTAGCTATCTCGGCAAATGGTAATCGACTTGTATGGAGCACGTCGGACAAGGGTGTGCATTATTCCACTGGCGGCAACTCATGGACAGCGAGTTCAGGTATACCCGCACAGGCAAAAGTGATCTCCGACCGGGTAAATTCGAACAAATTCTATGGATTTGCTGCCGGTAAAGTCTATGTGAGCACCAATGGTGGTGCCTCCTTCACTGCATCTGCGGCAACTGGGCTTCCGGTAGAAGGTAACGCGGATCTGGACGCTGTTCCAGGAACGGAAGGCGAACTTTGGTTTGCAGGCGGCAGTGAAGAGGAAGGGCCATATGGTCTGTGGCATTCCACCGATTCAGGAGCGACCTTTACCAAGCTTGCAAATGTGGAGGAAGCGGACAGCATCGGTTTTGGTAAAGCGGCACCTGGGCAGAACGTGGTCGCGCTGTACACGATTGCTAAGATTGATGGAACACGTGGATTTTTCCGTTCCGATGACGGCGGGGCGAATTGGGTACGGATTAACGATAATCAGCATCAATATGCACGTGTGACCACGATTACAGGTGATCCACGTTTGTATGGAAGAGTGTATCTGGGTACGAATGGACGAGGCATTTTATATGCTGACCGTATTGGTGGGAACAATGGCGGTGGAGAAGGTGGAGGCGAGACTCCGGTGAACAGTTCGGCCATCACACCAGTGAATGCGGAATTTGATAAAAATACAGGCAATCAGGTAGATATTCCTGTAACGTTGACACTGAACGGAAACACTTTTAGTGCAATACGTAATGGCAATACAACGCTGGTTTCAGGTACGGATTACACATTATCGGGCAATCAGGTCGTGTTGAGTAAAACCTATCTGGCTTCTTTGTCCAAGGGAAGCGCGGCGTTAACCTTTCATTTCAGTGCAGGCAATGATGCGATCCTAAATCTGACGATCAAAGACACGACGGCTGTACCCGCAGGAGCCATTCGAATTGAGATGTTTAATGGAACGAATTCAGCAACGTGGAACTCCATTAATCCTAAGATCAAATTAACGAATACAGGTACTTCGGCCATTAATCTTTCCGACGTCAAAATTCGTTACTATTATACGATCAATGGCGCTCAAGCCCAAAACTTTTTCTGTGACTGGGCAACAGCTGGAAACGACAATGTTACAGGGGCGTTTAGCGCGCTGTCGACCCCAGTGACCGGAGCAGATTCCGTGCTGGAGATTGGCTTCAAAACTTCTGCGGGTTCATTGGCAGCGGGGCAAAGTACTGAAATTCAGGCACGGTTCTCCAAAACAGACTGGACCAACTACACTCAGACGGATGATTATTCGTTTGCTCCAAGTCAAACAGCCTATACTGACTGGAACAAAGTAACGGGATATATTGCCGGAAGTCTTCAATGGGGTATCGAACCTTAGACCTGAACTTGAAATGAAAGTATGACTTAATTTAAACGTATATCGATAAGAAGTCCTGGCTCGCCGAAAATGATTCATGGCGGGCCGGGGCTTCTTATTTTGTCGAAATATAGTGTACACTAAAGTGAGTTTCCGTTAGCATTTTGCATTATTCGAATCAACTCACTCCCGGGTACAAGATAAAAATCTTGCTGATTGAAAGTCGCTCTATGGATTTATGCAAAATGCCTACCATTGCTTAAACGTTCGTTTTGAGATATAAAAAGAAGTACAAAACTTTTAAATTAATGTAACCGCTAACACGGGGAAGCCATTCTATCCGATATATGATGGTATATCTTGAACAGACATAGAAGAAAGATTAGACAAGGGGGTCAAGGGTCATGAACCGGTTGTGTAAGGTGCTGATTGTTGACGATGAGTTTCTTGTAAGGCAAGGCATTAAGCACCATATGAACTGGGAAGCTGAAGGTTTTCAGATTGTAGGTGAAGCTTCCAACGGGGAAGAAGGGCTTGAACAGGTACACTCATTACAGCCGGATATTGTCATTACGGACATCGTAATGCCTGTGATGGATGGGGAAACATTTGTCAGGACGTTAAAAGCCAGTCATCCGCAGATTGAGGTTATCGTACTTAGCAGCTTCAGTGAATTTGAATATGTACGTTCAACGCTCCAAAATGGAGCAGCAGACTATATATTGAAACCCAAACTGGATACCAATGAATTATTACAAGTACTTCAGCGTACGGCTGGCAAAATTCCCGAATTGCAGTTTGAGCCTTCTCATGATGGGTGGAGGCTCGGACAACTGATGGAGAAAATGCTGTCCGGTTTTACGTTGGATGAGGATAATGAGTTGCTTATGATTAGGGAGACGTTTCCTCACCGATGCTTCCGCTTACTCGTATATAAGCCGCAGGATACACAAGTACGTGTGCACAAGCTGGATAACGAGCAATTGGAGTCCAGGTTACGGGATCTGCTCCCCGACGTGGAGTGCGCAATCGTTCCGGCCGAAGGTACCTCGCCAGTGGTGCTCCTTAATGTTGAGCCTGCGAAGGATGAATGGATGGTGCAGCGAATTAAGGAGTTGGCGAGCGAGAATAAGGACGGGCAGGACGGACCTTGCTGGGTGCTGAGCGACAGCTTCTCTTCATTTGAAGAGATGGGGGACGTATATCGAACACGTCTGATCAAGCTAATGGAGTATCGCTTTTATTATGAGGACCGATCTATTCTGGTGTATGGCGAACTTCCGCCTCTTCACCCTGCAGGATATCAGTTCAATGTGAACATGTTTTTGCAGCATGTGAAGCGAAATAGAACAGAAGCCGCAAGAGAATATTTGCAGGAGCATGCCCTTACGTTGGGGCGGGATTATATTGCGGATGTGTTTGAAATTAAGTCCTTTCTGGGCAATCTGATCTTTAACGTGACCATTACGTTGGCAGATATGGATGTGCAGTCCGCTGCACTGGAAGAGAGCAAGTATGCCTATTTCAAACATGTGGATGGCGCCTCTAGTCTAACAGAAGCGATGAATGTGCTGGATCAGTTCATGGCTGAGGTACAGGAGTGCACCACTGGAGAGGGCGCAAGACGAAGTGATCCGAATATGAAAATGCTGCTGGAATATATGCATCAGCACTTTGATCAGCCACTCGGACTTGCCGAAGTAGCCAAGCATTTTCATTTTAATCCATCGTACTTGTCCAGTTATTTCTCTTCACACAAAAAAGAAGGCTTTAACGAATATTTGAATAAAATTCGGATTGAAAAGGCAGAGGAACTCCTCCGCTCAGACGATGTTACCATTTCCGAAATTAGCAGCATGGTAGGGTATTCCGACCACAGTTACTTTTGCAAGGTGTTCAAAAAATTTACCGGACTGTCACCGAGCCGATACCGGCGAAAATTCTGGGCATAACGTCAGAAGGAAGAAATAAATGAAGAAATGGATGAATGCATTCTCAAGGCTTGGACTTTTCCCAAAACTGTTCCTCGTTATGTTCGTTAGC
Organism: Paenibacillus marchantiae; assembly: GCF_028771845.1. Classification (NCBI taxonomy): domain Bacteria; kingdom Bacillati; phylum Bacillota; class Bacilli; order Caryophanales; family Paenibacillaceae; genus Paenibacillus; species Paenibacillus marchantiae. The sequence goes on from NZ_CP118270.1 coordinate 3,540,037, forward strand.
ATCATTCTTGTCTCCGTGCTCATTCTATGGACATCGATTCATATGTCGACCAAGCTGTTTACCGAGACGTTCAGTATTACGAACTCCAAGGTACTTAGCCAGATCAAAACGAACTTTGAATCCTTCAACGATGCGATTGCTGCTGTATCCAATAATGTTAGCCAAAGCGGGGCAATTCGTGGTTATCTGTCTGAGGGGGAGGGTGACTCCCTCACGATGGCAAAATCCTATTATAATATGAGAGAAACGATGGACCGGATTCAATCAATTACGGAGTCCTATGAAGTTGGTATAACGATTAGCGGTATTAATGGGCGTACGTATTCCACCGATCGATCTCATCTTCGTTTATCAGCAGATGAATTGAAAGAGCAGCCGATTACGCTGGAAGCAGCGGCCAGTCCGAACCGGATCATTTTTGACGACTATCAGACGAATGATGAGACTGCCCAGCAGATGATCTCAGCGACCAAGGCATTGACGGATCGTGCTGAAAACCGACTCTATGGTACGTTGTATGTCACCATGAGAGAGAACGCATTTCGTCAGTTCTATAGCAGTTTCACGAGCAGGGGCAATGATGTGGTTATTCTGAATGATACGGGTGAGATTGTATCGTCCAATCGTGAAGAGTGGATCGGCACCACTCAACTCGAATTGCTGACCTATGCCAGAGAAATGAATAACGAAAGTGTAAAAGGTGTAAATGCACGGGTCATGGATCAGGACAGTGTGGTATTGTCCGAGTACTTACCATTTTATCGGTTTTATATTGTAAACGTCGTCGATAAGGATCTCGCGATGGGGCAGCTGATTGACATGAAGACAATTGCTCTGATCTGTGCAGCCATTGTAGCCGGAGCTCTCATACTCGTGTTCCTTATTACGAATCAGATCACGAAGTCGCTGCGCAGACTTGTGAAGCAGATGTCCAATATAACCAAAAGTGATCTGGACAACTATATTCCAGTCAGTGGGAGTTATGAGAGTCGACAGTTAGGTCACGCCTATAACTACATGCTGGACGAACTTCATGACTATGTGGATCAGCTGGTACTTACACAGCGGGAGCAACGAAATGCCGAGCTGGCGGCGCTGCAAAGCCAGATTAATCCTCATTTCCTGTACAATACCCTGGCTTCCGTGAAAGTCCTGGTTCAGCAAGGCAACAAGGATAGGGCTGCCGAAACCATCAATGCGTTAATCTCCTTATTGCAGAATACGATTAGTAACGTGAGTGAGACGATAACGGTGGAGCAAGAGGTCGAAAACCTGAAAAACTATGTATTCATTAATCATGTCCGATACGGAGGGCGCATTAAAGCAGCCTTCTACGTAGCTCCGGATTGTACACATTATCATGTACCCAAACTGGTGATTCAGCCCTTTATCGAGAATGCCTTCTTCCATGGATTCATTTCCAAGGAAACAGGCACTATTCATGTGATGGTCTCCAGAGCCGGAGAGTCATTGATTTGCGAGATTATGGATAACGGGGACGGGATAGAAGGATTCTCCATGGGTGAGTCGCTGCCCAATCCGAAGAATAATCGGCAATTGTTTAGTGGTATTGGTATCCGGAATGTACATGATCGCATAGAGCTATTGTACGGGGCACCTTATGGTGTAACCATAATGAGCAAACCGGGAGAGGGTACAAGGGTTACTGTTACACTTCCGTTGATTACGAGCTAATAATAGCTTTTGAGTGAATACAAGGTCGTTATTTTTATGAAAAGGTGGCTTTATAGAAGGTCTTCCTGGGTTGTCGTTGACAACACGGGAGGGCCTTTTTGGTGCTCAGAGCGTAAGAATTCAGCCAGACTTGTAAAATATTCAGATTAAAAAAGTACAAAATCAAAAAAAATTACAAAAAAACAAAATTAATGCAAGCGGTTTCTGTAAAGGTTTTCATTGTGGCAATAAGATGACAAATCAACACAAAATTATTACTAACGAATGAAGATTTGGGAATGATAAGATGAATTCATCGAGAGCAAACGCTTTCAGAAAACGCAAACAAATTACACACAAAGAGGTCGAAGGGGAGTTGAATCGTTTGAAAAAAATGTGGGTACTGATGCTCGTTACTGTCCTGCTGTTGTCTGCATGTTCTTCCGGTGGTGGAGGGAACAAGGCAAGTGAGGGTGAAAAAACCGCTAATGAAATTACGATCTGGGCTTGGGATAAAGCGTTTAACGTCGCTGCATTAGAAACAGCAAAAGAAGCCTATCAAAAACAAAATCCTGATCTGAAAATCAACATCATTGAATATGCTCAAGCTGATATTATCCAAAAGCTGAATACAGGTTTGAACTCGGGAACAAGCAGCGGCCTTCCGAACATTGTTCTGATTGAAGATTACCGTGCACAAAGTTTCCTGAACGCTTACCCTGATGCATTTAAAGATATGTCCTCTACAATCAAAGCTTCCGATTTCGCAGAGTACAAACTGGGACCAACCGCTTTTGATGGCAAACAGTTTGGTGTTCCGTTTGACTCTGGTGTAACAGGTCTCTACTACAGAACAGATTTGCTGGAGCAAGCAGGCTACAAAGCAGCTGACCTTCAGGACATCACATGGGATGATTACATCAAAATCGGTAAAGATGTGAAAGCCAAAACTGGCAAAGATCTGATCACACTTGATCCTAACGATTTGGGTCTGATCCGTATGATGATTCAATCCGCAGGTTCATGGTATTCCAAAGAAGATGGTAAAACACCTGATCTGGCTGGCAATGCAGCACTGAAAGAAGCATTTGTAACGTACAAAGCAATGATGGATGCAAATATCGTTAAGTTGAACTCCGACTGGAGCCAATTCGTGGCAGCATTCAACAATGGTGATGTTGCTACCATTCCTACAGGAAACTGGATTACACCATCCGTGCGTCAAGAAGCATCGCAATCTGGCAAATGGGCGGTAGCACCACTTCCTAAAATGGCTGGACAATCGAATTCTGTACACGCATCGAACTTGGGTGGCAGCTCTTGGTACGTTATGAATAATGTTGCTGGTGCAGACCAAGCGGCTGACTTCATGGGTAAAACATTCGGTTCTGATAAACAATTGTATCAAGATTTGCTGAACAACATTGGTGCAATCGGCACGTACAAACCGGCGGCAGAAGGCGAAGCATTTGATAAAGCCGACGAGTTCTTCGGTGGACAAAAAGTGTTTGCTGATTTTGCAAAATGGACACAAGAAATCCCTAGCGTAAACTACGGTATCAACACATATGCCATCGAGGACATTTTGGTTGTTGAAATGCAAAACTTCCTGAACGGCAAAGCGATTGATGACGTTCTGGCTGATGCACAGAAACAAGCTGAAGCACAATTAAACTAAGATGATCCACGGTAACTTATAGAACCCAAGGAAGCATCGGAGCCGTTCCACTGTCTGGCACAAGCAATAGCCGACCCGGACATGGTGGAGGCTCCCTGGGTTCTATCCATGTTACACGGAGAGAGAGGAGCCATACTGTGAAAGCCAAAGCCATGAATACAGGAGACAGTCTGCAAAAGAAAAATAATTTGACTGGATGGGCTTTTATATCGCTCGCTGTTATCGGGATCGTTGCATTTTACTTCTATCCGATGCTGCAAGCGCTGCTCTTATCGTTCAAGTCGGGTGTAGGAGCCAATCTTGAATTTACGGGCCTGGATAACTATAAAAGATTATTCATTGATACAACGTTCCGAACTGCTGTATCCAATACATTTCTGTACTTGATCATTCAAGTGCCTGTCATGATTATTCTCGGTTTGTTTATTTCCGTTTTATTGAATGACAGTACGTTACGCTTCCGTAGCTTCTTCCGTACTGCTATCTTCCTGCCTTGCGTAACCTCATTGGTTGCCTACTCTGTCGTATTCAAATATCTGTTCTCTTCTGACGGTATGGTTAACCAATTCCTGATGAATCTGCACGTGATTGCTGAACCGATTCAATGGATCACTGACCCGTTCTGGGCTAAAATTACGATTATAATCGCCGTTACTTGGCGTTGGACCGGATATAACATGATTTTCTATCTGTCATCTCTTCAGAACATTGATCAGTCGATCTATGAAGCTGCACGGATTGATGGCGCGAATGCTTTCACGCAATTTTTCAAAATTACCGTTCCATTGCTCAAACCGATTATCCTGTTCACCTCCATTACATCGACGATTGGTACATTGCAAATTTTCGATGAGATTATGAACATTACCAAAGGTGGTCCGGGTAATGCGACGATGTCCATTTCCCAGTACATCTATAACCTTTCGTTCAAATATTCACCGGACTTCGGATATGCGGCAACCGTTTCGTATTCCATCGTGCTGATGATTATCGTATTGTCCATTATCCAGTTCAAAGTGGCAGGTGAGAGAAATGGCTAAAGCAAAAGCAAAACGTATATTCACATATGTCTTTCTGTCCATCGTTGCATTTGTGTCCATCTTCCCGTTCTTCTGGATGCTTGTCAGTTCGACCAATGCTTCTGTAGATGTCACCAAAGGCAGACTGCTTCCTGGATCGGTTTTCCTTGATAACTTCAACAAATTGCTGGATTCAACCAATCTGGTACAGGCTCTTGGAAATTCGGCGATTGTTTCCGTTATTTCCACGATTCTTGCTTTGCTGATTGGTTCCTTGGCCGGTTATGGATTCGAAGTATATCGGACGAAATCACGTGATATCGTATTTAACATTCTGTTGCTGTCGATGATGATTCCGTTCGCAGCGCTGATGGTTCCTTTATACCGGATGTTTGCTACGATCTCTGGTTTTGCACCGTTCATCGGTATCAACACCATGGCCGCAGTTATTCTGCCGACCATCACAACGGCGTTCCTAATCTTCTTCTTCCGTCAGAACACCAAAATGTTCCCGAAAGAGATGCTTGAAGCTGGCCGGATTGATGGTTTGAGCGAAATTGGGATCTTCCTGAAGATCTACATGCCAACGATGAAAACAACATATGCAGCCGCTGCGATCATCACATTCATGAGCAGCTGGAATAACTACCTCTGGCCTCTCGTGGTGCTACAAACGCCAGACCAACAGACGATTCCGTTGTTAATCTCGAACCTCGGTTCCAGCTATTCACCGGATTATGGTGTCATCATGACCGCCATCGTCATCGCGACATTACCGACAGCCATTGTATTCTTCATTATGCAAAAACACTTTGTCGCAGGTATGGTTGGTTCCGTTAAGTAATGCATCATCATTAAACCGTCTGAATGGACGTCAATGTAGAAGAGGAGAGAAGAGGACGCCAGACATGGCGTGCCTCTGTCTTTCTGTTTGTTTATGTTTGTTTCGTAAAAGGAAAATAAGAATCTGTACTGAATAAGTAATAAATATATTTGTTTCAAGAGGGAGAGAGAGCCGAATGAAAGCAACACATGCAGATATTAACTGGCTGGGCGATGTAAGCGTTTTTGAAGTAAACCGCCTTAACGCTTACTCGGATCATCGCTATTACCGTACTATGGAAGAAGCGAAAGCATCCGGTGAAATGGCTATGCGCTACAACCTTAACGGAACGTGGAAATTTAATTATGCAATCCGTCCGGATTGCCGCCCCGAAGCTTTTTATAAGCAGGAGTTCTCCAATGCTGGTTGGGATGATATTGAAGTACCGGGGCATATTCAGCTCCAAGGCTACGGTCAGATCCAATACGTAAATACTCAATACCCTTGGGATGGCTTAAACGATCTGCGTCCACCTGCATTGCCGCAGGACCAAAACCCGGTAGGCAGTTATATTCGCACATTCCATTTGCCAACAGGCTGGCAGAACAGTCCGGTATATATTTCGTTTCAGGGTGTAGAATCTGCATTCTATGTATGGCTTAACGGACAGTTTGTCGGGTATGGGGAAGACAGCTTTACACCATCCGATTTTGATCTGACACCATTCCTCCAGGACGGAGAGAATAAACTGGCTGTGGAAGTGTATCAACGCAGCACAGGCAGTTGGTTGGAGGATCAGGATTTCTGGCGGTTCTCAGGCATTTTCAGAGATGTGTATCTGTATACTGTGCCGGCTGCGCATATTCGCGATGTGCGGGTTGTAACGGATTTGGACAAGTCTTATACCCATGGTACGTTAAACGTGGATCTGAAGCTTGAAGGAAAAGCTGCTGCTGGAGCCAAAGTGAACGCTGAACTAAGGGATGCTGAAGGCAACACGGTGAAAACATTTGGCGGGATTGAAGTTACCAATGGTCTGGTGAGTCTTCGTGAGGAGATTGGCCAAGTAAACCTGTGGAGCGCGGAGATTCCTTACCTGTATCGTCTGTACATTCAAGTATATGATGCAGCGGGCGAACTGGTGGAAGTTCTACCTCAGGCCGTTGGCTTCCGTACATTTGAAATGATCGATAAAGTGATGCACATCAATGGTAAACGTATTGTCTTCAAAGGGGTAAACCGTCACGAATTCAATCCGCGTCGCGGACGCGCTGTAACCAAGGAAGATATGCTGTGGGATGTTCAGACGATCAAACAAAACAATATGAACGCTGTTCGTACATCTCACTATCCAAACCAAAGCCTATGGTATGAACTGTGTGATGAATATGGATTGTATGTGATTGATGAAATGAACCTGGAGACACACGGATCATGGCAAAAACTGGGTGCAGTTGAGCCTTCGTGGGTTATTCCTGGCGACCGTCCAGAGTGGCATGATATCGTTATGGATCGTGCGGTGTCGATGGTAGAGCGGGATAAAAATCATCCGTCCATTCTGATCTGGTCTTGTGGTAACGAGTCTCATGGTGGTGAAGTGATTTATAAAGTTTCGCAATATTTCAAATCGGCTGATCCTACACGTCTTGTTCATTATGAAGGTGTGTTCCACGATCGTCGCTTCAACGACACGAGCGATATGGAATCACGTATGTATGCCAAACCGGCCGACATTGAGGAATTCTTGAACGCGAATCCGGAAAAGCCATATATCAGCTGTGAGTATATGCATGCCATGGGTAACTCCATTGGCGGTATGCATAAGTATACGGAACTCGAAGACAAGTATCCGATGTATCAGGGCGGATTCATTTGGGATTACATTGATCAAGCCATATACAAAAAAGATCGTTACGGCAAAGAGTTCCTTGCTTATGGCGGAGATTTCGGTGATCGTCCTTCGGACTATTCGTTCTGTGGAGACGGCATTGTGTACGCAGACCGCAGAGTGTCTGCCAAGATGCAGGAAGTCAAATTCCTGTACCAGAACATCAAGCTGTTCCCGGATCGGGAAGGCGTGAAAATCGTTAACGATAATTTGTTTGCAGACACATCTGAATTCGAACTGGTATACAGTCTGGATCGGGAAGGTCACGAAGTGCTGCATGGAACGTTTGAGGTAAACGTGGGTCCACAAAGCGAGACCGTTGTGAAACTTCCACTTGATGTGGAATCTCTTGCTGGCGGGGAATACGCAGTGAATACCGCGTTTGTATTAAAAGCAGCAACATTGTGGGCAGAAAAAGGCGAGGAAGTTGCCTTTGGACAGTTTGTATTTGCTCAGGAAAAGTCGGAAATTGTGGAGTCCGATCTGAACCTGACAAATGAAATTCAGGTCGTTGAAGGGGACGTTAATATCGGGGTAAGGGTAGGTCAGACCCATGTCCTGTTCTCCAAGGCTTTCGGAACATTGGTATCCCTGAAGCTGTCAGGTCAAGAGACGATTGCACAGCCTCCAATGCCATTGTTCTGGCGTGCGACCACCGATAATGATAAGGGTACTGCTATGGGCTTCGAGCTTGGGGCTTGGTATGCTGCAAGTCTGCTGCCTAGATGTGTGAACTGGAAAGCGGAACAAAACACGGATCAATATCGGATCGAATTCACGTACAAACTTAATATTTCGGCAGATGTACAAGTGAAAGTGGCTTATACCGTCCGTGCAGATGGTAGTGTGCATGTGCATAATACGTATAAAGGAACGGCAGGTCTGCCAGATCTTCCGATTCATGCGCTCTCCTTCAAAACTTCGCCGGACTTTGAAAATGTGGAATGGCTGGCGATGGGACCTGAAGAAAACTATGCGGACCGTGCATTTGGCGCTCGTCTGGGTATCCATGACAGCAAAGTAACGGATACCGTTGCTCCATATCTTGTACCGCAGGAGTCGGGCAACCGTACGGGTGTACGTTGGGCTAAATTGACCGACAACGCGGGACGTGGCTTTAAAATTGAATCTGCTGCAGCTCCAGTTGAGCTGAATGTATCTCCTTATACGGCATTTGAGCTGGAGAATGCCCAACATGCGTATGAGCTGCCTCCGGTGCATTATACGGTTGTAACGGTAACCGGCAAACAAATGGGCGTAGGTGGTGACGATAGCTGGGGAGCACCGGTTCATCCGGAATACCGCATCATCTCGGACGGCGAACTGCAATTTGAATTTGTCATTCGTGCGCTGTAATAGCGCTATATAAGATGTAGCTAAAGGACAGAGGTCTCCAAAACTGGGGGCCTCTGTTTGCTGTTATCAGATGATGAGCTATGAAACCGCTACCGTACCTGTCTCGTACTGTACTGGACATGGATAAAGGAGGGGTTTATTTTGAGCAGAAAAGCAAAGACGGGTGTATGGGTAACGGTACTCGTTATACTAGGCATCATTGTGGGATGCTTCATCTGGTATTTCAATACGGCTTCAGGTGAACGTGCGCTGAAAACGATGCGATCCAACAACTCCGGGGGTCTGGAACGTGTGGTTAACGTATACAGTAATTCGGGAGAATTGATTCATACGTATGAGGGTAAGATTGATTTGCAAGATACGGAGTATGGAAATAAGGTACTTTTTGATCTGGATGGCAAACGGATTGTGATCTATAACGCGACAGTGATTAGTGAAGAGAAGTAAATGAGGGGCGGTGCAAGAGTTCAGGCAGGAGCATTCCGATGACACTCTTTCGCTCATATGGTAAAATTAAGGAAATGAAGTGGAGAGGTGATGAGAGGCATGTTCATGGAGATGTTGTTGGCCCTGATTGCCATACTCGGAATGGTCGCATTCTATTGCTTAATCGCTTATTTCCTAATTCGTCTTATTTCCAGAAAAGCATTCAAGCGTACGTTAACCAAGTATGAAACAATTGAAATATTGGTATGGGCAGCAATGGTGTTTTTTGCTATTGTGATGATTAAGAATCAGTCATGGAATATGTTGCTGCCTGTAGTTCTCCTTATGGTTTCAATGATTAACCTGCACCGTTCAAATCGGAAATACAGAGAGATGAGCAAAGAGATGAACAAAGAGGGACTTTAATATGATACTGGATAAGTCGACAGACACCTCAGGGTTAACACAGGTTGCCGCACTTTCGGATGAATTGCAGCCTGTGTTTGATAAAGCAGAAAGTAAATATCAAGCGTGTGGCATTGAGCTGTTCTTTGTTTTCAGATGTCTGCCTGAAGAATATGAAAGAAAATCGACGGTCAGATATGCAAAGAGAGACAATACGATTTACTTTGATATGACAGTCAGTGAGGATCAGTATAAAACGTTTAGCAAAAGCAGACAGCGATATGAGCTGAGTCATTATTTCTATGCTTTTCTGAACGACAAACTAAAGAAATATAAGATCAAACACTTGGACCATACGGAATTTATCAATGACATGGAAGAATGGCTTAAAGAAATTGGATGGTTACAATCCGAATTAGAGACCAGTATGGATGAATATCGGGAATAAGGTTTTCTGATGGTGGTTTTATAATTAGTCAATGGGGTTATGGTACATAATAAAGATAACAAAAAGAAGCTCTCTTTCGAGAGCTTCTTTTTCATGGGAGAGGAGAAACCGGACGAAGAGCTTATGGGGAAACGTAAGTCTTCTCCGCGGTTGTCTACGACACTTGTGATGTCGATAATTACAGGATGGCCGGAAAGTTTCCTTTTTATACATATCCGTCAACAATTGCGTCAACAATTTTCTAGAGAGAAAGCAGACGCACTATTTTTCAAACTGAACCCGATTGTGGTACGATAGCTTTATCAATAAACTTACATAGAGAGAAAAGGTGACTCATCAGTGAGAGTGGTATCTGGGAGTGCGAAAGGCAGACCGCTGAAGGCTGTTCCTGGCACAGGGACGCGGCCGACCACCGACAAGGTGAAGGAAGCGTTGTTTAGTATGATTGGCCCTTATTTTGAGGGCGGTACAGCATTGGATCTGTTTGCAGGCAGTGGAGGTCTCGGTATTGAGGCGCTGAGCCGCGGCATGGACAAGGCTGTTTTTGTTGACTTGGAATCGAAAAGTATTGAAGTGATCCGTGCAAATCTGAAAGCAACCAAGCTGGAAGATCAGGCGGCCATATACCGGAATGATGCCAGTCGTGCATTGAAGGCGCTCGCCAAGCGAAACACACAATTTGATCTCGTATTTCTTGATCCACCCTACCGTATGAAAAATGGGGACGAGTTAATGCTTACGATGCACGAACTGGATCTGCTTGAACCGGAAGCGACCATTGTGCTTGAATATGAATCCAAATATAGTTACCCTGAGCAATTCGGCCCGTTTGAACAAACGCGCAAGGCATTGTATGGGGAGACAGCTGTATCCATCTATTATTATGCACCTGCTGCAACAACAGAAGATGGAGAACCTAGCGCAGCGGAAGGGGAGGCTCCTCATGAGTGAAATGATACATCGTCAGGAACGAATTGCCGTATATCCAGGCAGTTTTGATCCCGTAACTATGGGCCATCTGGACATTATTGCCCGGGCGTCGAAGCAGTTCGATCGCGTCATCGTGGCTGTGTTGAATAATATGAGCAAAAATCCATTATTTACGGTGGAAGAACGCAAGAGTCTTATTACGGAAGTCACGAGTCATCTGCCTAATGTGGAGGTGGACAGCTTCCGTGATCTGACGGCAAATTATGTACGGCAAAAAGATGCTCAGGTCATTGTCCGTGGTATCCGCTCGGTGACGGATTTTGAATATGAGCTTCAGCTGGCTTCGACGAACAGCAAGTTAAATCCGGATGCGGAAACCATTTTTATGATGACCAATCCGAAATATTCTTATCTGAGCTCCAGCATCGTCAAGGAAATTGCCCACTACCACGGAGATGTCACCGATCTGGTCTCACCTGAAGTGGAAGCTGCGCTGCGTCAGAAAATTAGCGAGAAAACCGGCGGTTAAACCAGAAGGTCAGCCCGGATAGGCAGATCATGACGGTGAGCAGCAATGCCAGACCGATACAGGCAGCAGGGAAACCATTCCAGACGGCATCGATGATGTCGGAGGTGTTCATGCCTACCAGGGACTGCTTGGTTAGGAAAGGTGCCAAACCATTGCCCGGATTGTTCTGAAACGTAGCCCAGACTTCGGAACTGTAACGGCTGAATGGCAGCCACAGCAGCAAGCTGATGAAAAATGCAACCAATGCATGAAGCAGGCGGATTCCGGCAAAATACAACATGGACGTTGTGGCAAGTCCCGCAGCTTTCAGCACGGCGGAGACTTGCAGATGAGAGCACAGACCACCCCAGCCGAGAACAGCTGCAAGCAAAGACATTAGCAGAACGGGTGTCAGTGGGCTCTGACTCAGATGATAAGTTCCGAGATGCAGTTCCAGCAGTGAGGGCCAAAAAGCAACTGAAGTACCGGGGGTGATATAGAGAGTGAGCAGCCGAACAAACACGGCAAACACAATCATATATCCTCCGGTCATCATTAAAGTTTGTACAGCTTGGGAGACCGTGTCTCCAAGCAATTTGCCGAACCCGCGTCCGTCACGTTTCTGGGCTTCGCGGGCTGCAAACATCATTTGTGACCATAGGCTCCGTCGTTTATACGAAGAAGGGTTTGCAGTTGGGAATTCTTCCTCTTTTGATTCCTTGGGTAGGAGTCGTACTCCGATCATGGCTGCAATCCATCCACTAACCCAGTGAACGATCAGAAGGAAATATCCAGCAGCAGGCTGATGAAGAAAAGCTGCACCGATGACAAGTATAATCATCAATGGATTGGCAAAATGAGATGCTGATGCGACAATACCCGCCTGTTTGGCGGTAATTTGTTGATCCTGCACTAGGCGGGAGGCGGTATCTGCTCCTGCCGGAAAGCCGCCACACATGCCGACAACAATGGCCAGTCCGGCTTTGCCCGGCAGACGGAACCAGCGCTGCATTAATGGCCCTAATAAGACGCCAAGTGCGTGGGTAAAGCCGAATGCAGTCAGCATTTGGGATAACATCAGAAATGGAAGCATGGCAGGAAAGATGATTTTCCACCAAATGTCTAAACCTTGAATAGAGGCATCGAATGCATCTTTCGGAGATACAACTACTGCAATTACCAGCAATAAAGCGCCTGTACTCATAAGTACCGTTCGTAACGGTCCAGAGCCCGTAACTTCGCTCTGCATTGTCATTGTTTCACCTCATATGGATCGTGCCGCATACACTCGGCCAGGATTAGTTGTGGACGGCCGAATGACGTCCGTGGACGCTTCGGCCTTGACCGGATAAGCTACTGTAAACAGCGGCCTATCCGGCCTGTACCATTGTATGCAAAAGCATGAGAGTGTTAGACTTATAATTATTGAAAGATACGCAAAGAACGGGGGCTCATGCAATGAATCGGATTCGGAAATCTGGCGGATTCAGAGCTTCGATCTTTGTGATCGTGGTGGCTCTGGTCGTCTATGTTGCGGTATATATGCCAACGCCATATATCATTTATATGCCTGGCAGTGCCGACGAAGTAAAACCCATGGTTACCGTGAAAGAGGGGGATAAGGAAGAACGCGGTGTGTTTATGATGACGACAGTGTCGGCAACATACGCCAATGTGTTTTTGCTAGGAACCTCCTTGTTTAATCGAAATGCTCAAGTGGATAAAAAAGAAGATCGGCTGCGTGGCAAAAGCGAAGCGGAATATTCTGCCGAACAGGTCTGGTTCATGAGTGATTCACAATCCTCGGCAATGGAGGCGGCTTATGAGCAGGCAGGAGTGAAATACTCCATTGTTCCTGAGCATATTTTTGTATTTGGGCTGTCCGAAGATCCAAAACCTAAGGGAGATATTGAGCCCGGAGATATTATTTTGGGTGTAAACGGAACGGCAACTCCGGACAATACAGTGCTGTCTGAGCAGTTAAAAAACAAAAAGGTCGGAGAAACGGTTGAGATGCAATTAGAGCGAGGTGGAGAGACCATCAGCCGCGACGTTCAACTGATTGAAGTGAAAGACAGCAAAACCGGTGAAGTTCGCCCGGCATTGGGTGTCATGATCGGTGCGGTTCAGAAAGTGAAAGCAGAAGATCCGGATAAACAGATTTCCTTCACGGATACTCAGGTAGGTGGTCCATCTGCCGGACTGATGTTCACCCTGGAGATTTACAATCAGTTGACCCCTGGAGATTTGACGAAAGGTCACCGGATTGCTGGCACTGGAACTATTAACAAAGAAGGTGTGGTTGGCGCAATTGGTGGCGTTGTGCACAAAATTGTTGCGGCAGACCGGAAAGAAGCGGAGTTTTTCTTTGTGCCGAAGGATAATTATAAAGAAGCTGAAACTAAGGCTGAACAAATTGGCACCAAAATGAAACTCATTCCTGTTAGCACAGTGGATGATGCGCTGGCTTATCTGAAAACCTTGTCTGTCAAATCCTAAAACAATTATTCGCAACGAATAATGCTTGAACCAATATGAGAATGATGTGAAATCCCCCTATTGCAACGATGCCGAATCGGTGTGCGATAGGGGGATTTTGTTTGAGTAGTCGATATTAAACAACGCATCATCAACAGAGTTTGATTAATCTTATACCCGTAGATCAGGATTGCATCAATCTATGCGTAAGCGTTGGCTCCCGCAAAAACTTGTGAGTCGATCCATTGAACTTGGGGCTTCGAAATCGTTTATGTTGAACCAGCTATGGATATGACTGAACGTAGAGTTAAAGTCTCACAGGTGGTTCATAGTAGTCGCTGTACATCATGCGTGTATCGATGTGTTCACAGGCGAGTGCATATGCTGCCTGAGCTTGTACATCCAGTTCCAACTGGTTATGGACAAAGGTTGATGGTTTCAGCAGAACGGGCAGAGAAGCCGTCTTTTTCATCTGTTTCAAAAGGCCCTGTCCTTGTGCATTAAACCCGAGCACTCGAAGATACGCTGGCCCTTCAGCCAGCTTCTCGGGCGAACATTCGGCCTTGGTATGATTCAGCAGGATATGGGTCAGCATGCGCTGTAGCTTTGTGCGTGTGTACCGTTTCGTTTTAAGTGCGTTCAGCAACGCCTCGACTGAAGGCTCCGGGAGCTGAGCAAGTGTACGGCTCAGCCTGTGTTCGAGTCCTTCCGTGACTTCGGCGATCTGCTCCAGCTCGGAGGCACGACGTGTGGCCGCGATGTGCAGCAGCGGCTGTGCAAAGCGCTCCCAGTGCACGGGAGCGCGGCCTTCCTGCCATTCGCGCCGCAGAATGGCAAGGGTTGCCGCCGGCACGTATGGCGCGGCGGCTTCGGGCCCGTCCGCCATCAGCAGGCGGCGGACGGCGGTTGCACTGGCGATCGCCCCCGGTCCGGGCGTCGCCTCATGATACGCGGCACCGGTACGCGCCGCCGTAAAGGGCTTGATCGCGCTGCCCAGCCGCTGCAGCGCGATCAGGTAATGCAGCCCAAGCGAATTGTTGGGCTGCCCCAGCAGTGCAGCGGCGTCTTCCGCATCGACGCCGCCAGGCGCCAGTGCCGCCGCCGCACCTGCGTATGCGGCGGGATAGCTGGCGCCTTCCCGCAGGCGGCGCGCGATATCCTCGCGCAGCCCTGCGGGCTCCACAGCCAGCACGCGCGCAATGCGCTGCAGGCTGTCCAGGTCGCCGGACTCGCTGCCAAAGCAGAGCGAGTCCACCACGCCTGTGCGGTGCAGAAGTGACACCGCACCAAAGGCGAACCACTCGGCCGGTTGTACAGCATAGGCAACCGGCAGTTCAAGCACCAGATCGGCGCCAGCATGCAGCGCCATCTCAGTGCGTGCCCTTTTGCCCACGATGGCGGGTTCGCCGCGCTGGAGGAAAGGGCCGCTCATCACAGCCACAACAACGTCTGCTCCACTGAGCCGCCTTGCTTCACTCAGATGGTAGACATGTCCGTTATGTAAAGGGTTATATTCAACAATGACGCCAACGGCTTTCATATGAGAACGCGCTCCTTTCGGTAAATATTCAAATGGGGATCAATCTTTCTCTTCCTAGCCCGATAATATGTGAGCTCATCTTGTTCCATAATAGGACATGGATATACCTTTGTTCAAATCATATCGCAGTGTGTACAACGAAAAAGAAAAGAATCCTTCAGATCGATATAGCCCGAACCCGCCTTCAAAATGCATGACTTGTAGTTTAACTTACAGTAAGCCTATAATGTATCAGAGATCGAATGCGGATTAGGATCGTCAATTTCAAAAAGGGTGTAAAGTTAAAAGTGTTGACAAACGTCTTGGAAAATCGGTATAATGATTTTTGTTTGTTAAGTCAATTTCATAATACTTTTAACGATGAATCGTCAGATTACATACAGTCAGGAATTTGATGTGTTGCAAGAGTCAGGTTTGACCTGTATAACTGTCGTTAGGCGTTTAACTTTAATTATGAGATTGGTTTCGTTTGGAGTGATGGGAAATGTTAATGCCATTTCGCAAAGTGGCTACCAGTGATGGTCCCCTGCAGTTTAATGAACAGTGGGATATCAAGGAACTGGTTTCTAACCGACAAGATATCACAGCCGTTACCCCGCTGACTGCAGATTTATCTGCAGAGTTCAGAGAGGGAGACGTTGTGGATGTTCATGGCAAGCTGACAGTAGGAGTGGACATGTTGTGCTCCCGGTGTCTTAAGCCGATTAATGAACATTTTCATATTGATTTTCATGAGCAATTCAAGAAGGGAAAGCAGCCAGAGGAATTGCACGAAGACGACGATACTTTCTATGTGGATGGAGATAGCGTTGATCTGAAGGGTTATGCTGAGGAAGCTTTTCTGCTGAATCTTCCGTTTATACCGCTGTGTAGCGATACATGCAAAGGGTTATGCCCCAAGTGTGGCCATGAGCTGAACGAAGGTGACTGCGGTTGTGATAACCAAGTTATCGATCCGCGGCTTGCAGGGCTCAAGGATTTTTTTAAATGAGCATGATTGAAAATCGAACATTGTAACAACTACCTGCAAAGGTTTATTTTGATAAGGAGGTGGGAATAATGGCAGTACCTCAACGGAGAACATCCAAGACGCGTCGCGACAAACGTCGCACTCACTTTAAATTGGCAGTACCGGGTATGGTGAAATGTGAACAATGTGGCGAGCTGAAGCTTAGTCACCACGTATGCAAAGTGTGCGGAACGTACAAAGCAAGAGAGATCATCTCTCAATAATAGCTAGACATCAAGTAGCACTTCATTTCGATGAGGTGCTACTTTTTTTAGACTATAGCATCGCAAAAATAACTACCTTTACCTGTATTCTATCTTCGTGAATATAGTTCAATATACGTTTTTGATATTTTAGTAAGGCTCGTTACTGGTTGTGTTCGGGGCTGTGAAGCCAGGCTCCGCAAGGCAGGATTGTTTTTGTTCACCCAGCCTTTCTTTTTGACACGGGATGAGATATACTATAGTTTAGTACCAGGTTCTAAGATTTGACGTTACATAAACATGAACCATGATTCGTGTGAGAACGACCCTGCTGAACAGGGATGCAACTATAGAAGCAACGTGAAAGAGTATTGAACTGACCGGATTGGGCGGTTCCTTAAACGATACAGCGGGGGGTGTCAGGCATCGAACGTGTACCGAAGAGACAGAGGCAGCAGCAGTTAACCAAAATGATCGAAGACAACCCGTTTGTGACGGATCAGGAACTTACACGCCAATTGAAGGTGAGTATTCAGACGATTCGTCTCGACAGACTGGAGCTTGGGATTCCCGAGCTTCGGGAGCGGATGAAACTGATGGCGGAGCGTTCCTATGATCAGGTGCGCTCGTTGCCCCTGCATGAGATTATCGGTGATATTGTGGACTTGCAACTGGACAAGAGCGGGATTTCCTTGTTTGAGATTAAGGAAGAACACGTATTTTCGAGAACGGGCATTGCTCGAGGACACTATGTTTTTGCACAGGCCAACTCGTTGGCTGTAGCCGTTATTAATGACGAGATTGCTTTGACGGCGTCCGCAGACATTCGTTTTGTTCGTTCGGTTCATTTGGCCGAGAAATGTATTGCGAAGGCCTATGTGAGATCGATTCCGGGTCAAAAGGGCAAAGCCAAAGTAGAAGTGTTCACTTATGTGGGTGAAGAAATGGTGTTTCAAGGCAACTTTGTAATCTACCATTCAGGTGGAGAAGACAGCGTAGAAGGAGGTCATTTGGGATGAAAATCGTCATTGATGCCATGGGAGGCGATAACGCACCTGCGTCAACAGTAGAAGGTGCGATCGCCGCGGCTACGGAATGGGCGGATACACAGATCGTCCTGGTCGGCGATGAAGCCAAGCTGGAACCTCTTCTGAGTCAGTCAGGTGCCAAACCTGCTAATCTGACGATTCGGCATGCTTCCGAAGTGATCGGTTCGGATGATGAACCAGTAAAGGCAGTCCGTCGTAAGAAGGATGCCTCCATGGTGGTTGCAGGTCGTATGCTTAAGGAAGGCGAAGCAGACGCCATGATCTCTGCGGGCAATACCGGAGCGCTGATGACAGCCGGCTTGCTTGTGGTAGGTCGTATGGAAGGTATTGAGCGCCCGGCGCTTGCACCCATGATTCCAACGATCGATGATGTGGGTGTACTTGCACTTGATCTTGGTGCGAATATGGATGCCAAACCGGAACACCTCGCACAGTATGGTCTGATGGGGAGCTTGTATCGGCAAAAAGTGCAGGGAATCGCGTCACCAAGAGTGGGCCTGCTCAATGTGGGAACGGAGCCCGGTAAGGGGAATGAGTTGACCAAACATGCCTATCCTTTGCTGGAGCAACTTCCGATTCGTTTTGTTGGTAACGTAGAGGCCCGTGATGTGCTTACAGGTGCGTGTGATGTGCTTGTATGTGATGGATTTGCCGGAAATATATTGCTGAAATCGCTCGAAGGCACAGCAGGTGCCATTTTCGCTCTGCTTAAGGAACAATTCTCATCATCGCTCAAAAGCAAACTGGCTGCTGCTGTGCTCATGCCTGAGCTGCGCGGTTTGAAACGGAAACTGGATTATACCGAGCATGGTGGTGCACCACTCCTCGGCTTGAGCAGACTTGTGGTGAAAAGTCATGGATCGGCTGATGGCAATGCCATCAAAAATGCTGTGCGCCAAGCACGGATTGCAGTACAGAACCAGCTGGTGGAGAGCATATCTAAGGAAATTAGCGGGAAGTGAGTGAAGACATGAATAATTTGCGCCCGGTAGGGGTTATCGGTACTGGTAAATATGTACCTGAGAAAATTTTGACAAACAGCGATTTGGAGAAAATGGTAGATACGAATGATGAGTGGATCGTCAGTCGTACAGGAATCAAGGAGCGTCACATCGCTGCACCGGATCAGGCGACTTCAGATCTGGCATACGAGGCAGCTATCAAAGCACTTGAGTCTGCTGGCATGACTGGCAGCGATCTTGATCTGATTATTGTGGCAACTATTACACCGGATTCTTCATTCCCTTCTACTGCTTGTATTTTGCAAGATAAGCTTGGTGCCAAGGGCGCTGCGGCATTTGACTTGTCTGCTGCCTGCTCCGGATTTGTATACGGTCTGGCAACAGCAACGAGCTTTATCCAAAGCGGCATGTACAACAATGCACTTGTTATTGGTGCAGATTGCTTGTCTCGCATTACTGACTATACCGACCGTAATACCTGTGTGCTGTTTGGCGATGGCGCCGGTGCGGTTATCGTTGGTGAAGTGCCGGAAGGCCGTGGATTTAAATCATTCGATCTCGGAGCTGAAGGTGCGGGCGGAAGCCTGCTTCAAATGGAGGGCGGAGGTTCCCGTCTGCCTGCATCCGTAGAAACGGTTGAGAACAAAAAACATTATATTTACATGAATGGCCGTGAAGTGTTTAAATTTGCAGTACGGGTGATGGGTACAGCGACGATCGAAGTTCTGCGCAAGGCTGGCCTGGAACGTACGGACGTGGATCTGTTTGTTCCTCACCAAGCCAATATCCGGATTATCCAATCTGCAATGCAGCGACTTGAGCTTCCTGAAGAGAAAGTTGTAGTCAACGTGGATAAATACGCCAACACATCTGCAGCCTCCATTCCGCTTGCTCTGGTAGAAGCTGCTGAAGAAGGCCGCATGAAAGCCGGAGATACTGTGCTCATGGTTGGTTTCGGTGGCGGATTGACGTGGGGCGCATCAGTACTCGTTTGGTAAACTAGACAGCTGGGAGAGATGAATTGGATGGGTAAAATAGCATTTGTATTTCCCGGACAGGGATCGCAGGCTGTGGGCATGGCCAAGGACGCGTATGAGTCTGTGCCTGCGGCAACAGAGATTTTTCGCACAGCCGATGAAACGCTAGGTTTCGCGCTGAGCAATCTTGTTTTTGAGGGACCAGAGACCGAGTTGAAACAGACATCGAATACACAACCGGCTCTGCTGACAGCAAGTATTGCATTGCTTGAGGCTTTTAAAGAAAAAGGAATTCAGCCTGATTATACGGCCGGACACAGTCTGGGTGAATACAGTGCACTGGTCGCGGCGGGCGTTCTTTCGTTCGCGGACGCGGTAAGCATTGTGCGGGCACGCGGTCAATATATGGAACAGGCTGTTCCTGGTGGACAGGGTGCAATGGCTGCGGTATTGGGTGCGGATCGGGAAGCGCTGGGGGTGCTTTGCCGGGACGTATCCGAAAGTGGTCATGTGGTTGAACTTGCCAACATCAACTGTCCGGGACAAATCGTGATTTCCGGTGTGAAGGAAGGGGTATCTGCTGTCGCTGAACGGGTCAAAGAAGCGGGCGGCAAACGTGCCATCACACTTGAAGTAAGCGGTCCGTTCCATTCTTCCTTAATGAAGGATGCAGCAGAGAAGCTGGCTGAGAAACTGAAAACTGTTTCGTTCTCACCTGGGGATGTCCCTGTAGTTGCAAATGTGACTGCAAGACCTGTGGAGGACGGTAAGGTTCAGGATTTATTGACAGCTCAGGTCTATTCTCCGGTTTTATGGGAAGACAGTGTGACATGGCTTATTGAGCAAGGTGTAGATACCTTTATCGAGATTGGTTCTGGCAGTGTGTTAACAGGTTTGATTAAAAAAACAGATAAAACCGTTAAACTGTACAATGTAAACAGTCTTGAGACGCTCGAAGCAACGGCAGCTGCACTAATTTGATTAACCATGATTAGATTTGGGGAAAGGAGGAATGATTATGTCTAAACCATTACAAGGCAAAAATGCGCTCGTTACCGGTGCATCCCGTGGTATTGGGCGCAGTATTGCACTCGCTTTGGCCGAGGCTGGCGCCAACGTGGCCGTGAATTATGCGGGCAGTCAAGCGGCAGCTGAGGAAGTAGCGGAAGCGATTCGTGCCAAAGGTGTCCAGGCAATTACGATTCAAGCGAATGTGGGCCAGATGGACGAAGCCGAACAAATGGTCAAAGCTACCATTGAGGCATGGGGCAACGTTGATATTCTTGTCAACAATGCTGGAATTACCCGTGATAATCTGATCATGCGTATGAAGGAAGAGGAATTTGATCAGGTGATCGAAACCAACCTCAAAGGGGTGTTTAACTGCCTTAAGGCGGTTACACGTCCAATGATGAAGCAACGGTCTGGTAGAATTATCAATATCTCCTCTGTTGTGGGTGTGCTCGGAAATGCTGGACAAGCAAACTATGTTGCTGCCAAGGCAGGGGTCATCGGTTTGACGAAGGCATCTGCTCGTGAGCTTGCCTCCCGCGGCATCACAGTTAACTGCGTTGCACCAGGATTTATTGAGACCGATATGACGAAGGAATTGTCCCAGGAGATCGTGGACAACATGTTGAACGGTATTCCGTTGTCCCGTCTGGGCCAACCGGATGAAATCGCCGGTGTTGTCACGTTCCTGGCTTCAGAAGCTTCATCTTATATGACAGGGCAGACACTGCATGTTGATGGTGGCATGTACATGTAATTCTTCCCGGACTTGAACAATAGTCGGGGAACAGGCGCTGGACGATCCGAAATGCCGGAAAAAGGCCGGGTTCCCCGGCCGGGAGCCGCATATGTCTTCTATGGCATTTTGCCTGCGATTCTCGTATAATACCAAGGAGGAGGTGAACCGGATGTCCGATGTATTGGAGCGTGTAAAACGCATCGTCGTCGACCGCTTGGGCGCAGACGAAGCTGAAGTTACACTTGAAGCATCTTTCAAAGAAGATTTGGGTGCTGATTCTTTGGATGTAGTGGAATTGGTCATGGAATTGGAAGATGAATTCGATTTGGAAATCTCTGATGAAGATGCAGAAAAAATCACGACCGTAGGTGAAGTTGTAAACTACATACAATCTCATACCTAAAGTCAATTCAGTCCCGCACCTGTTTTCGAACAGGCGGGACTTCTCATCATTCATTGGTTTTTCTCATTCCGCAAGCGGCGCTGGTCAAACGGATCTCCGGGTCCTGCTTGGCTAGACGTCTGCTTGCGGATATTCCCACAAAATAATTGCGTAATGCAGTCGATATAGAGGTGAGTCGGTTTGAAACAAAGAGTTGTAATTACCGGAATGGGCGTAATGACATCGCTCGGAAAAGATTTGGAAACGTTCTGGGGCAGTTTAATGGCAGGTAAGTCCGGAATCTCTCAGATTGAGGCGTTTGATGTAAGTGAATATACCACTCAAATTGCAGCCGAGATCAAGGATTTCAACCCGGAAGAATACATGGATCGCAAAGATGCACGTAAAATGGACCGTTTTGTTCAGTTCGCTGTAGCAGCTGGTTTCAAAGCCGTTGAAGACAGTGGTCTGAAAATTGACGAGAACATTGATGCAGAGCGTTTTGGTGTGTCGATCGGATCGGGTATCGGTGGATTGGGTACTTGGGAGGACCAACATAATGCATTGCTGCAAAAAGGTCCTAAACGCGTAAGCCCATTTTTCATTCCGATGATGATCTCCAACATGGCTTCTGGCCAGATGTCGATTTCTCTCGGGGCGAAAGGTCCTAACATCAACGTGGTAACGGCATGTGCTACAGGAACACACTCCATTGGAGATTCCTTCAAGCTGATTGCAAACGGTGATGCGGATGCAATGATTTGTGGCGGTGCGGAAGCAACCATTAGACCAACTGGTCTGGCTGGGTTCTGTGCAATGCGTGCCATGTCTACACGTAATGATGATCCGGCTAAGTCGAGCCGTCCTTTTGATACAGAACGTGACGGGTTTGTTATGGGCGAGGGCGCGGGAGTTCTGATCCTTGAATCCCTTGAACATGCTCAAAAACGTGGTGCTCGTATTTATGGCGAAGTAATTGGTTACGGTCTCACTGGCGATGCACATCACATGACGGAGCCTGATCCGGACGGAGCAGCTCGTTGCATGAAGATGGCTCTGCGTAATGCGGGTATCGAACCAGAAGAAGTGGACTATATCAATGCACATGGTACATCAACACCTGTAGGTGACAGATCCGAAACGCTTGCGATCAAAAAAGCGTTTGGCGATCATGCGTACAAGCTTGCTGTGAGTTCAACCAAATCGATGACAGGTCATATGCTCGGTGCTGCTGGTGGCGTGGAAGCTGTAATCTGCGGATTGTCGCTGACACATCAGACGCTTGCTCCAACAATCAACCTGGAAAATCAGGACCCGGAATGTGATCTGGATTATGTTCCAAACGTTCCACGTCAAACTAAAGTCAACATTGCCATGTCCAATTCATTTGGGTTCGGCGGTCACAATGCCACCATTATTCTCAAAAAATTTGAAGCATAAGGGGCTAGTTCGTTTGAGTGAAGATCTGAAGCAGTTACAACACAAACTTCAAATCAAATTTGACAACAGGCAGCTTTTAAAACAAGCGTTTACCCATGCTTCTTATGTAAACGAACACCGGTTCAGTCAGCATCAGGATAACGAGCGTCTGGAGTTTCTGGGCGATGCGGTACTGGAACTGACTGTGTCGGAATACTTGTATCACTTGTTTCCTAACCGGCCGGAAGGTGAATTAACTAAGCTGCGGGCATCCATTGTCTGCGAGCCTTCCCTCGTCAAATTTGCTGAAGCGTTGGGTTTTGGGCAGTATGTACTTCTTGGTAAAGGTGAGGAACTGACGGGAGGACGAACTAGACCGGCTTTGTTAGCGGATGTGTTTGAATCTTTCATCGGTGCATTATATCTGGATCAGGGATTGGCGCCTGTCCGGACATTTCTGGATCAGCATGTATTTCCGTTGATCGTTCTGGGCAGCAAATTGCAAATGAGCGATTACAAAACGGAATTGCAGGAACTCACTCAGCATCACAATATGGGAGCTCTGGAATACCGTATTGTTGAGGAACGGGGCCCTGCCCATGAACGGGAGTTTGTCTCCGAGGTCCATATGGGTCAAGAACGGCTTGGCAGAGGTACAGGACGTTCCAAAAAGGAAGCCGAACAACAGGCTGCATCCGCAGCACTGGATCGACTGAAGCTTCCGGAAGCCTGAGCTTTACCGTAAGCGCATAGACAAACGAAGAGCAAAGAGCAGCCCGCGGGTCCGCCTGGCGGAATTTATCGGCCGGACTGCTTTTTGCTCTTTTTTTTGTAAGGAGGATCAGGATTTTCTTTTCCTGTTCGATAACTAGGCGCTGAATGCAACATTTGAAATTTGCAAGAGGAGGTGACGGGAAACCCTATGTTTTTGAAACGGATTGAACTGGGTGGATTCAAGTCATTCGCCGACAAAACGGAAATGGAATTCGTTCGTGGCATAACCGCTGTTGTGGGCCCGAACGGAAGTGGCAAAAGTAACATTTCAGACGGCATACGCTGGGTTCTTGGGGAACAAAGCGCCAAATCACTGCGTGGTGGCAAAATGGAAGATATCATTTTTGCCGGCAGTGATGCACGGAAGGCTGTTAACTATGGTGAAGTTTCGTTGACGCTGGATAACGAAGATCATGCGCTTGCTCTGGATTTTGGCGAAGTAACGGTAACGCGTCGTGTACATCGCAGCGGAGACAGTGAATATTTTATCAACAAGCAGTCGTGTCGGTTGAAGGATATTACCGAATTGTTTATGGATACCGGGATCGGAAAGGAAGCTTATTCGATTATTGGACAGGGGCGAATCGAAGAGATTCTGAGTACCCGTTCAGAGGATCGCAGGGGGATCTTTGAAGAGGCATCAGGTATTGTTAAATATAAATCTCGCAAACGGGATGCTACTCGCAAACTGGATGAGACGGAACAGAATTTATTGCGCATTCATGACCTGGTCACCGAGCTAGAAGACCAGATTGGTCCGTTAAAGGAACAATCGGAGAAAGCAATCCATTATAAGGAATTGCGTGGACAGCTGAAATCACAGGAAATCTCCATGTATGTGTATCAGATTGAACAAATTCACGCTTCCTGGAGCAAAGCAAACCAACGGCTTGAATCGTTGAAACAGGAAGAAGTAGGATTGGCGGCTATCGTCTCCACTCATGATGCCAAGCTGGAAAGTGACCGGAATGCACTGCGTACGCTGGAGACGGAGACGGAACAGCTGCAATCGGCCTTATTGCAATTCAGTGAAGCAACGGAGAAGAGCGAAGGGCTAGGAGAACTGCTCAAGGAGCGTTCGCGTCATCTGCAGATGAACCAGGAACAGCTTAAAGTGACGCTTGCATCGAGTGAAGAGAGACATCGGGAGCGTGAAGCCGAGTTACTTGCATTACGCGAAAAGTTTGCCAAGCTTGAACTGGAATTGAGTGACGTAAGAAACCGCCTATCCGAAGAAGAGGCCAAACTTATCGGTGTTACTGGCGGCATTAGCCAACAGCAGGAGGAAAGCCTTAAGGGCAACTTGCTGGAACTGATGAATCAGATGGCTCAGACACGAAATGAAATTCGTTACGCCGACCAACAGAAAGAAACGCTGGAACGGCGAATGAATCGCGCGACAGAGGAATCCGGCAAGTGGGAAGGCCAGAAGGAAACGCTGGAAGCCCGCAAAACGGAGATTGAGAAAAAAGTTGTTCGTTTGGGCAAGGAAATCAGTGATCTGCGCGGTGGATATATTACGGAAAGTGAACGTCTCCAATCGTTGCAGAAGCTGCTCGAAGAAAGCCGGGGAACTGTCCGTAAATGGGAGCAGAAGCGTGAAGCCCAGGTCTCCCGTCGCGATACAATGAAAGAGATGCAGGATGATTTTGACGGTTTCATGTTGGGTGTCAAAGAAGTTCTTAAGGCATCACGCAAAGGTACACTGAACGGGGTTCATGGAGCCGTTGCAGAGCTCGTTAAAGTGCCTGAGAAGATCGAACTTGCGGTAGAGACAGCGATGGGCGCTTCCCTGCAGCATGTCGTCATGGAGAATGAATCGGTTTCCAGACAGGCGATCGCTTTTCTGAAACAACGTCAATTGGGCAGAGCTACGTTCCTCCCGCTGGATGTTATTCGTGCACGTACCATTGGTGCGGGTGAACGTTCGATGATCGAAGGCATGGATGGTTTTGTGGGAATTGGTGCGGATCTCGTACAATACGAAGAACGTTATGCTGCGATCATTGGAAGCTTACTCGGAAATGTCATTATTGCGGAGAAGTTGGAGGATGCCAATAAGATCGCGGCTCGCTGCCAATATCGTTTCCGGGTCGTAACCCTGGAAGGCGATGTGGTTAACGCGGGTGGTTCGATGACTGGTGGTAGCCAGCACAAGAAAAATGTAAGTCTGCTCAGTCGCAAACGGCAGCTGGACCAGCTGGACCAGGATATTTTGGATACCGAAAATCAGATCGTAAAACTTCATCGCAGTGTGGATGATGTAAAAACTCAACTGGAGCAGTGCCAGGACAAGCTGGACGAGCTGCGTCAGTCTGGAGACGACACCCGGAATGCAGAACAGCAGGCTTCAATGGAAATGAAGCAGGTTGAGCATGAACTGCGTCACGTGCTGGAACAGGTTGCTGTAGCCGGGCAGGAGAAGAGTGGTTTTACCGAAGAAATCAAAGAGATGGATACAGCTCGCGATGTCGCCGTGAAGAAGCTGGAGCAGCTTGAGGAAGAAGAGAAGGCAACTCATAGGGCCATTCATGCCGCAGAATTTGCGCGTAAAGCGAATGAATCGGCGAAGGAGGAATTGCAGACCCAACTCACTGATCTGAAAGTCCGAGAGGGGAAACTGGATCAGGAACGATTCTCCAACGAAGAGCAATTGCGTCGTCTGGAGCGCGAAGTGGATTCACTGGTGAAGGATCTTCGTCAAAATCGCACGTTGCTAGCCTCCATGGAAGCCGATCTGAAGAAAACAGAGACTGAGAGTGTTAAACAGATTGAAGATCTTAACCAATACAAGCTGAAAAAAGCGGAATCTGCACAGGAGCTGGACTTCAAGCGTGCTGCCCGAAGCGAGCTGTCGAAGAAGCTTGAGCTTGCCGAGAGTGAAACGAAGGAACAACGCACACAGCTGAAAGCTGTGGAGGAACAGATGCGACAAACGGAAATTTCTGTGAACAGACTTGATGTTGAGTTGGAAAATATTCTGCGCAAACTGATGGATGAGTATGAGCTCGGCTATGAACTCGCCAAAGAGCGTTATCCAGTACCAGAAGATGTGGAGAGCACACAAGCTGAGGTTCAGAAACTGAAGCGCAGCATTGCAGCTCTTGGCGACGTCAATCTGGGAGCCATCGAGGAATTCCAGCGGGTTAACGAACGGTATGAGTTCCTCAGCACGCAGAAGAATGACCTGGTTGAAGCCAAAACAACGTTGTATCAGGTTATTCGAGAGATGGAAGACGAGATGGCCAAACGATTCAAGGCAACATTTGATGCGATTCGCCGGGAGTTTGGGGCTGTTTTCACCAAGCTGTTTGGCGGAGGGCGCGCGGATCTTGTATTGATGGACCCTGAGCGTTTGCTCGATACGGGCATTGATATCGTCGCACAGCCGCCAGGCAAAAAGCTGCAAAACCTGCAGCTATTATCCGGTGGGGAACGAGCGTTGACCGCGATGGCACTCTTATTCGCTATTCTGCATGTTAAGCCGGTACCGTTCTGCGTACTGGATGAAGTAGAAGCGGCGCTGGATGAAGCTAACGTGGTGCGTTTTGCCCAGTATTTGCGTGAGTTCTCGGAACAAACACAATTCATCGTTGTTACACACCGCAAAGGCACAATGGAAGAAGCGGATGTACTGTATGGTGTCACGATGGAAGAGGGCGGAGTATCCAAGCTCGTTTCGGTTAAACTGGAAGATGAGGAAGCTGTCATTGCCTAATCTTTGAGTTGGTTGTCACGCATGAACTCATCTAATATCATTTAAACTAAGAAATGTACACGATGGAGGGGCTTTATGAGTTTTTTTAAAAAGCTGAGAGACAGCATTGCAAGCAAAACGGAGTCGGTTACCAAACAGTTCAAGGACGGGTTGGAAAAGACGCGTAAAGGCCTTGTAGAGAAAGTATCGGATCTCGTTATCCGTCGCAAAAAAATCGACGAGGAATTCTATGAAGAGTTGGAAGAGATTCTGATTGGAGCCGACGTAGGTGTCAATACGGTCATGAAACTGATTGAAGATCTGCGTGATGAGGTCAAAAAACGTAAAATTGAGGATGCGGCTGAACTACAGCCTGTATTGTCCGAAAAACTGACGGGTTTGCTTCGTGGCGAGCAGAATAATGAACTGAAAATGAATCCGGATGGCATTACGGTCATTTTGTTTGTTGGTGTTAATGGTGTTGGTAAAACAACAACGATTGGTAAGCTGGCCCATCGCTTCAAACAGCAGGGTAAAAAGGTCATCATGGCAGCAGGTGATACGTTCCGTGCCGGAGCGATCGAACAACTCGAAGTATGGGGACAACGTGCTGGTGTGGAAGTCATCAAGCAACAATCAGGTTCTGACCCTGCAGCTGTAATGTATGATGCTGTACAGGCTGCGAAGCAGCGGGGTGCTGATGTATTGCTCTGTGATACAGCAGGCCGTCTGCAAAATAAATCCAATCTGATGGACGAACTCAACAAAATCTATCGTGTCATTCAACGTGAAATTCCGGAAGCACCTCATGAAGTATTAATGGTGCTGGATGCAACTACAGGTCAGAATGCACTGAATCAGGCCAAACTCTTTGGAGAGAAGAGCGGGGTAACTGGACTTGTACTGACGAAGCTGGATGGTACCGCCAAAGGTGGTATTGTTGTTGCAATTCGTCAGGAGTTGGATCTGCCTGTGAAGCTGGTCGGACTGGGTGAGAAAATTGATGATCTGCAGCCATTCGACTCGGAGCAATTCGTACATGCGTTGTTTGCCGGATTGATTCAAGAACAGCCAGCTGAAAGTGCTGAAGAAGAGGAAGCTAATTCCTAGAATCATTAATAAATAGGATAGCGTTAACCGTATTGCCAGTGATATACGTGATAAGTGTCACGTGTAATGTCACTGGCAATACGTGTATAATGGGAATAAAGCAGGCAATGCTAAAGGGTTAGAAAGGACGGTTGAAAATGGCCAATACTCATACCTATTCTCGCCGTGAAGAAGTCGCCAATGCGGTGACACATGGAATCGGCGCTGCACTCAGTGTAGCTGCACTGGTGATATTGATTGTATTTGCAAGTATGAAAGGCACGGCTTGGCATGTGGTCAGTTTCACGATCTACGGGATCACCATGCTGCTGCTCTATACGAGCTCTACACTCGTGCATGCATGGAAAGATGGAAAAGTGAAAGACTTATTTGAGATTTTCGACCATTCTTCCATATATTTGTTTATTGCGGGATCGTACACTCCACTTTTGTTTATTGCTGTTCGCGGCACACTTGGATGGACCCTGTTCGGTATAATCTGGGGAGTCGCATTATTCGGCGTAATCTTTAAGGCGTTTTTTACGAAAAGGTTTCTGTTCATGTCCACGATTTTCTATATTGCGATGGGCTGGCTCATCGTTATTGCCTGGCAACCGCTTATGACTGCCATCCCTACAGGCGGAATTGTGCTGCTGGTTGCTGGAGGTCTGATGTATACACTGGGGACGCTTTTTTATGTTTGGCGTGGATTTCCGTACCACCATGCGATTTGGCATCTCTTTGTGCTCGCAGGCAGTATTCTTCATTTCTTTATGGTACTTCTGTACCTGACACCACTTCGGTAGGCCACGGTAGATAGCGTAAAACGAATCGGCTCCATCTGTGGAGACCCATTCGTTTTTTTTGTTCTATATAAATGACACAGCAGGCTGAATTCTACTGTAGATGAATGGCTAAGATCAACCTTGTAGGCACGAAAAATGAGTGTAAAATGAACGTTTTTATTGTGACAAGTATTTTTGCTTGACAACCTGATTTGTTTTAGGTATTATTAGGAACGTTGCAAGAGTGTAAAGTGTTTTTCCTTGACGAAGGGAGTGCCCCGTTATGAGTCAAGAAAACCGGCTTGAGAAGACAAACCGGATTAACTTGCTGTTTGCTTTCTATGAACGGTTGCTTACCGAGAAACAGCAGACTTTTCTAAAGTATTACTTTCATGATGATTTCTCGCTGGGCGAGATTGCAGCCGAGTTCGAGATCAGCCGCCAGGCGGTATACGAGCATATCAAGCGTGCCGAACAAGTGCTGGAAAATTACGAAAGCAAGCTTGGCTTGCTGGAGAAGCACGAACGGCGCAACCGTAATCTTGAAGATTTGCAAAATGCATTGGAGCGCGTAGGCGTTTCCATTGATAACAACCAACAAATAAACGATATTATTCATCAACTCAGAGAGTAGTTCGTAAGAGTTGAATGAAACGTATCGGTCCTGAAAACAGTATTACAGCTTAAGGAGGTGGGATCATGGCATTTGAAGGATTAACGACCCGATTGCAGAATGTGTTCAGCAAGCTGCGCGGCAAAGGCAAGGTGTCAGATGAAGATGTTGCCGAAGCTATGCGCGAGGTACGTCTGGCATTGCTCGAAGCGGATGTAAACTTCAAAGTGGTCAAGGAATTCATCGCCAAGGTGAAAGAGAAGGCTGTTGGCAAAGAAGTGATGGAGAGCTTCACGCCAGGAATGGTCATTATCGACATCGTAAACAAGGAACTGACGGATTTGATGGGTGGAAGCCAGTCGAAGCTGGCTAAAGCGAACAAACCGCCTACGGTACTGATGATGGTTGGTTTGCAGGGTGCAGGTAAAACGACTACATCCGGTAAACTGGCTAAAATGCTGCAAAAGCAGAATAGTAGACCGTTGCTTGTTGCAGGAGATATTTATCGTCCAGCAGCGATCAAGCAGTTGCAAGTGCTCGGCGAGCAGATCAAAGCGCCGGTATTCACACTGGGAGATCAGACAAGCCCTGTAGAAATTGCACGTCAGGGTCTGCAGCATGCCAAGGACAACGGCAATGACTATGTCATTATCGATACAGCTGGACGCCTGCATGTCGATGAAGAACTGATGGAAGAGCTTCGTCAGATTCACAGCGTAGTAAATCCCGATGAAGTATTGCTTGTCGTAGACAGCATGACAGGTCAGGATGCAGTTAATGTGGCAGAACACTTTAACCAGCAGCTTAATCTGACGGGTGTCGTTCTGACAAAGCTTGACGGAGATACTCGTGGTGGTGCCGCGCTTTCCGTTAAAGCAGTCACCGGTTGCCCAATCAAGTTTGCTTCCCTTGGTGAGAAACTTGATGCACTGGAACCTTTCCATCCGGAGCGTATGGCTTCACGTATTCTTGGTATGGGTGATATGCTCTCTCTGATTGAGAAAGCACAGTCCAACATTGATACCGATAAAGCCAAGGAAATGGAACGGAAGATGCGTAATGCAGAATTCACGTTTGAAGATTTCCTGGAGCAAATGGATCAAGTGAAAAAGCTGGGGCCAATTGATCAGATCATGGATATGATTCCTGGTATGGGCAAGATGAAACAAGCCAAGGACCTGAAGGTTGATGATAAACAGATGGGCCGGATCGAAGCGATCGTGTACTCCATGACGACCGAGGAGAAACGTAACCCTGATATGATCAACCATAGCCGCCGGAAGCGGATTGCTACAGGTAGTGGAACATCCCTGGCCGAAGTAAACCGTCTGATCAAGCAGTTTGATGAGATGCGCCGCATGATGAAACAGTTCTCGGATATGATGGGACCTAAAGGCGGCAAGAACAAAGCGATGAAGCAGCTCAAAGGTTTGGGCAAAGGAATGAAGTTTCCTTTCCGTTGATTCTGGGAGCAGCTGAACGATATACAGATTTCATTGAAGGAGGTGAATTTTCAAATGGCAGTTCGTATTCGTCTGAAACGTATGGGTGCTCACAAAGCTCCTTTCTACCGCGTAGTGGTATCGGATTCCCGTTCCCCACGTGACGGTCGTTTTATCGAGGAGATCGGTTACTACAACCCGGTTGAACAACCGGCTGTTGTTAAGATCGATGAAGATAAAGCATTGCAATGGCTTCAAAACGGTGCACAAGCATCTGACACTGTCCGCAACTTGCTGAGCAAAGCGGGCGTGATGAAGAAGTTCCACGAGTCTAAATTGACTAAATAAGGTGCTGATTCGGAGGGTCCTCTATGGAAGAATTAGTAAGCATAATTGCTAAGGCTTTGGTCGATCATCCGGAAGATGTGGCGGTTCGGACGGTTGAGAAAGACCGGCTTGTCGTTTATGAGTTAACCGTTCATCCTGACGATGTTGGGAAAGTGATTGGTAAACAGGGGCGAATCGCAAAGTCTCTTCGTACAGTCGTCACATCAGCAGCAGTTAAGATGGATAAACGGGTAACCGTTGATATCATATCTTAAAGATATACGAAAGGGGGTTAGGATGCATGTCCTAGCCCCCTTTCGTGCATGCTGAAACTTAAATAATAGGATTGAAAAAGCTCGTCAAGTATGATTATCAGCGGAAGTAGTGAAGGGTACGGAATCGATCCCAAGAAGCGTTAGGATAACAGCGATGCGAAGAACGATCCGTAACCAGAACGGCTGCGGGAGATCATCACATATACGTACCAATATGAATGGATTGTAGGAGGAAAGTATGGCAGAGTTTATGAATGTAGGTAAAATCGTCAATACGCATGGAATTCGTGGCGAGGTGAGAATCATGCCTTTAACTGATTTTCCGGAAGTGCGTTTTGCGAAAAATGCAGAGTTGTTTTTCTTTACACCAGATAATCATCCAGTTATGGTTAACGTGGAATCTGCACGTTTGCATAAGAATATGTATATTCTTCGTCTGAAAGAGTATGGCAACATTAATGAAGTAGAGAAGTTTAAAGGCGGCATGGCCAAAGTGTTAAAAGAGAATCTGGCAGAGCTGGAGGAAGGTGAATACTACTTCCATCAAATCGTTGGGTGTTCTGTCATCACCGAAGAGGGTGAAACACTTGGAACCATCTCTGAGATTTTGACTCCTGGAGCGAATGATGTATGGGTTGTCAAAACGCCTGCAGGTAAAGAAATTCTGCTTCCGGTTATTGATGATGTTGTTCTTGATGTGGATGTTAAAGAGAAGCAAGTCAAGGTTCACCTGATGGAAGGGCTGCTGTAACATGAAAGTGGATGTATTAACCCTATTCCCGGAAATGTTTGACGGCGTGTTCGGAACCAGCATTCTGGGCAAAGCCCAAACCAAAGGACTTGTATCTCTGGGAGCAACAAACTTTCGGAATTTTGCGACCAATAAACATAATACAGTTGACGATGCACCTTATGGCGGAGGTGGAGGTATGGTATTGAAGCCAGATCCGATCTTTGCTGCTGTTGAGGATGTATTAGAACAACGGGGCGAAGCTGCAGCAAAGATGAAACCGCCACGTATCATTCTAATGTGCCCGCAAGGTGAGACGTTCACACAGAAAAAAGCAGAAGAACTTGTACAAGAAGATCATCTGATTTTTATTTGTGGACATTATGAAGGCTACGATGAGCGTATCCGTGAATTTCTTGTGACGGACGAATTGTCGATTGGTGATTACGTGCTGACGGGTGGCGAACTGCCTGCGATGGTGGCGATTGACAGTATTGTGCGCCTTATTCCGGGTGTACTGGGTAATGAGACAAGTGCTGTAACGGATTCATTCAGTACCGGATTGCTCGAATACCCGCACTACACACGTCCTCCGGAATTTAGAGGTATGAAGGTGCCCGATATGTTGTTATCTGGACATCATCTGAATATTGAGGCATGGCGCAGGGAGCAATCCTTGCTTCGTACGCTGGAACGCAGACCGGATATGTTGGAGACGGCGGACTTGACGGACAAAGAACGAGTTTGGTTAAACAAGCTTCGTTCCGATCGTGAAAAGAATGCAGAGTAATTTGATATTATCTCGTTTGAGCTCGTAAAATAATCTCATTTGAAATCTTGAAAGACCAACCTTGTGATATGAAAGTTGGTCTTTTTCTGTATTGAACACTTTTGCCGCTTTGAACATTTTTGCATGTTCCGAAATAGGGTTGTATAAACTGAAAAATTTCTTTATGGTGATCTGAGCTAGAAGCGTATGAAGACGACATGCTGAGGAGGAAGATTATGAATCATCAGCCTTATGAAGTTGGCAGAGTGGATATTAGCGAAGCTGGAGAGCGTTGCAAGATGCTTCTGGGAGATCTAAATGGAGATGGCAGGCTTGAGATGCTGTTGGTGCAGGCAGATGGGGGCATAGACGACCGTTACGTTCCGCATCAGGTATGCTGTTTGTCGGCATATGATCTGGATGGAACATTAATGTGGCAGGTCGGAACACCGGACCCGGATGCAGGTGGTCCAGGATCAGACTATCCCGCTCAGATTGTAGATTGGGATGGGGACGGAAATAATGAAGTGCTGTGTGTAATGAACAAACAATTTCTTATTCTGGACGGAAGAACCGGAGAGATAAAGAAACGTCATGATTTGCCTGGAGAGCAAGCGCATGACTGTCTTATTCTTGCAAACCTGACTGGTGACCAACACACGATGGATATCCTGCTGAAGGATCGGTATAAGACGTTATGGGCATTAGATCACGATTTCAATTTGCTATGGAAGCATGAAGGCAATATAGGTCATTTTCCGTGGGTCTACGATATCGATGGGGATGGCAAGGATGAAGTGATGGCCGGGTATGACATGCTGGATCATGATGGAACATTATTATGGTCCTGTCAGAATCTTGATGATCACGCAGACTGTATATGGTTTGGCGATGTGGACGAGGACGGGGAGGTTGAAATTGTTATCGGTGGCAGTGTCACGGTGATGATGGATCGGTACGGTAATGAAAAATGGCGTTATGAGGATTCGATTGAATCACAGCATATTGCACTGGGGAAATTTTATAGAGAAAGACAAGGATTACAGATTGCTGGCCTGGATCGGATTATTCGTGGAGATGAGAATGGCAAGGATGGAATGTTTATGCTGGATAGCGACGGAAAGGAACTTTGGAAAGAAGATCGTAAAACGCGTGGATGGTTAACCATTATTGAGCCTGTACGTAACTGGGATGACAGCGGGCTTGACTATATCATGGCTTATCGCCGAGGTGGGGGTGTCCTGCCATCTTTGATCAATGGTAATATGCAAACGGTTGCAACGTTCGGAAAAGATGGCTATGCCTTACATGCCGACTTGTGTCAGAGCGGAAGGGAGCAGGTCATCATCTATGATGCACATGAAGCCGTAATCTATTCCAGCTCAATGAGGGATGTAACCACTCCAACCTCTTTGGACATAAAAAGAGCCCAGCTTCAGCCGAAAAGGCTGTATAGCTCGACTCTTTATCCAGGCGGGGAAGTTTCAATCTAGCTTAATGACTGATCTCTACGACAGGAAGGATTTCCTGTTGGTCTGATTCAGGATGGAGCAATGCAGCCAAATTGGTTCCTGTCGTAACCGTTAATCGTGGGAGCTTCATAGGATTATCCCCAGGTCGAACAAAGCCTGAACGTACGGAAAAGGCCATACGATAGCCGTTTTGCTGCAGTTGATAGATCATCTGCGTGCTGGTATAACCGAAAGGGTAGGCAAGATACGGCGTATCAATACCAGTTTCTTTCATTAGCTTGACGTCATTATTCAGCAGTTTTGTGTCGAGTCCGACGGGCACGTTGTCGCCGCAACGCATATATCCCTTGTGATGCAGATTATAGGTATGGCTGTTGAACTCAAAGACGTCTTTAGCGGCCTGCATCTCCTGTTTGGAGATAAACGTTTTTTTGGCTGGATCAAAAGCCGAAGGCTGATCCTGAATTTTGCTGCCGATTACAAACAGGGAAGCATGGAAATTATATTTTTTGAGCACAGGGTAGGCTAAAGTATAATTGTTCTGATACCCATCATCAAAGGTGATGACAATAGATTTTTGGGGCAGGGAGATCTGTCCGTTCACGTATTGTTCAAGCTGCTCCAGTGTAATTGTGTTGTAGCCTTCTTCATGCAAATATTTCATGTTTTCTTCGAAGTCTTCCAGATTAATGATCGATTTGTTGTTTGTTTCATGATTATTAATTTTGGGCTGTATGTAATGATACATCAGTACAGGTACTTCAGTAGCTGAACCTTGTGCGATGTGAAAGGTAGCCAGATCAAGTGCAGGTTTGCTGGAATAATCGGAGTGAGACATTAGAAATGCCTTACGTTTGACCATATCCCAGGACGTGCATGCTTTGTGAGACATTGCATTGGTAGGATGAGTTACCGCATACGCATATATTGTAATGGTACAAGTGAGTAATGCGAGTGCAGCAAGAGCAATTTTTTTGAAGTATTTCATAATTCGTTTGGTTCTCCTTTTGCCATTTCATTTCTGCGTGGAATTACATTTAGATGCATCAGCACGTAATCCAACAAGCTATATCATAGACGATCTTTCTTGACAGAAAGTTACAGTATTTTTTCCGTCTAATGCTTGACTTATTCAAGAATACTAATTATGACAATCCAAGGGGCTGAAGCTTTTATGTGAATAAAGGAATTGTGTAGAAAAGCGCATGGACAGGTGTATTTTAATGGAATTGTAATGAGACTATAATAAAATTCAGGACGTATTTAAGATGAACGTATAACGGATAACGTCTAATTGGAGTAAAGGAAATTAATAAGGATTAAAGGGCATTGAAGAACCAAAGAGTTCTGTCAGCAATTTGTTTATTTTTCCTTGTGTTTTGTTATGGTGCGTGATACAATAAGTCTGTTATGTGGAATACGGCGGTCCTCTATGGATAATGAAGGAGACAAGGTGTTCTCTGGAAGAAGTATGAACGCCTGTACGGAAGGAGGGAGTCATAGATGAATATCGTTCAAGCGATTACACAAGAACAACTTCGTAAGGATATTCCGAGTTTTCGTCCTGGTGACACTTTGAAAGTGCACGTTAAGGTAATCGAGGGAACTCGTGAGCGTATCCAATTGTTCGAAGGTGTTGTGATTAAACGCCGTGGTGGTGGAATCAGTGAGACTTTTACAGTTCGTAAAATTTCTTACGGTGTAGGTGTGGAAAGAGCTTTCCCGCTTCATTCCCCTAAAATCGATAGAATCGAAGTGGCTCGCCGTGGTAAAGTGCGTCGTGCGAAGCTTTATTATCTTCGTGAACTACGCGGTAAAGCAGCGAGAATTAAAGAAATTCGTTAATATAACGGATACCGGGGAGGGCTTGGAGACAAGCCCTTTTCGTTTTTGTCCGGGAAAAGTTGAACCGGAGGTGCACTTCCGAGTAAAATGGTATGGCGGCACACGCGCGAATAGTCCGGGAGGCTTGTGAAATCAGTTATTGAGGGACATTTGAATTGTGGATTAAATGTACTGGTAATGCTTGCGTGTAAGATTACATAACTGATGATGTGTAAAAACTGCTATAACATGTACTGTGAAGAGAGGAAGATCATTAATGGAACAGGAAGTTCAACAGGACCAGGGCAATACTGCCGAAGAGAAAGGCAGTCGATCCAAAAAAGCCAAAAATGAAATTTTCGAATGGCTCAAAGCCATCGTGATCGCACTAGTACTTGTCATTTTGATTCGGTGGTTACTGTTCAAACCGTTTGTTGTGGACGGGCCTTCCATGCAGCCGAATTTTCATACAGGTGAACGTGTGATCGTCAATGAAATTTTATATGATATTAGAGAACCACAGCGCGGAGAAGTAATCGTATTCCACGTTCCAACCGAAGGCCGTGATTTCATTAAACGTGTCATTGCTGTCGCTGGTGATACCGTTGAGGTTCAGGACGATACAGTTCTCGTCAATGGTAAAAAAGTCGATGAGACTTACATTCAGGGAGCAATTGATGCTGCTGAAGCGAACGGTGGAACCTATAACGTGAAGGACTTCCCTAATGAGCAATTCCCGGATGGGAAAGTACCTGAAGGTCATGTTTTTGTAATGGGGGACAACCGTCCGAACAGTACAGATAGCCGTATGATCGGTTATGTGTCACTGACGGATATTGTAGGTCGTGCAGATGTGATTTTCTGGCCGATCGGCGATATCAAATGGATTAACCATTAATATGAATGCAGGATATATAAGCAAAATATAAAGTGTACACCAAAACGTAGAGGGCAGAACTAATCTGGGGATAATAGAAATCTAAGATTGTTTTTCCAGCGAAATGATGCGGTGTGCATGTCGTAGAAAAAGCTTGTATATCAACAAATAATGAGGTGAAGACAAGGTGACGATTCAATGGTTTCCAGGTCATATGACCCGAGCCAGACGCCAGATTCAGGATAAGTTAAAGCTGATTGACGTGGTCATCGAACTGCTGGATGCCCGTCTGCCTGTCTCCAGCCGCAACCCGATGATTGACGAGATTTTACAGGGCAAACCCCGGATGATTTTGTTGAATAAGTCCGACTTGGCGGATGCGAAAGTGACGCAAGAATGGATTGAATATTTCAAAAAAGAGGGAATCACTGCTTTCCCTGTAGATGCTTCAACAGGTACCAACGTGAAAGACATCCCAACGCAAGCGAAGCTTCTCCTTAAAGAAAAAATTGATCGTCAAATAGCTAAAGGGATTAACCCGAGAGCGGTTCGTGGACTGATTGTTGGTATTCCAAACGTGGGTAAATCCACGCTAATTAACCGACTAGCTGGACGGAACATTGCGGCAACGGGAGATCGTCCTGGTGTGACGAAGGGACAACAGTGGATCAAAGTTGGTAAAGAAATGGAACTGCTGGATACCCCAGGTATTCTTTGGCCGAAATTTGAAGATCAAAACGTGGGTTATCGTCTTGCGGTAACAGGTGCAATTAAGGAAGAGATTCTGAATGCAGAAGACATCGCCTTTTTTGGCATCAGTTATCTAATGCGTTATTACTGGGATTCTCTTGAAGAACGCTATGGTCTTCAGGAGTTCTCCAAGGATGCGGATGATTCGGACAGCGTTGTTGCGATTATGGAACAGGTTGGTCGTATACGTGGTTGTGTGGTAAGTGGTGGGCGTATCGATTTGGAAAAGGCATCGCGAGCATTTCTGCGTGAATTGCGTGCGGGCAAAATGGGACGTTTCTCTATGGAAGCTCCTTATTAAATAAGAGACAACTGCCGAAAGAAGCGGCCGTTACCGGATTACCGGGAGCGGTCGCTTTTTGCCATACTGGAATTTAAAATAAAGGAACTTTGATTGATCTGGAAGGTGATTCTAGAAAATTGCACTTTATGGGATTGTATTGAACGTATATCTGGGTCTCTTAAATCATGCTATGATGAGTGATGAAGATTTAGCCTGCTCAATGCTGAATATCTTCAATTTAAGCGATCAGATACCGATAAAATAATATCTCATCATCGTATTATCATATATGCTTTACAGAATCTTATTTCGCTTTACAGAATCTTATTTCTTATTTAATAGGATCTGATACAACAAAATTCGGGAATCTACGTCTATATAATAAAATGATATAAAAGTGATGTGTTGAAGCAAGAGTGGGCAGAGGAGATGACACCGTAATGAATGAAATGAATGAGTTAATTGAATTGACGCAACTGGATGCCCTGGTTGAACCGAAAAAGAAGAAAAAAGAAATGGTGGAGTCCAAAGATCTGCTGATTTATGAGCGTGAATATTGGGAAAGTGGATTTGAAAGTATTGCCGGAATTGATGAAGTGGGACGCGGTTGTTTATTTGGAGATGTAGTAGCGGCAGCCGTTATTTTACCTCGTGATCTGATTCTGGAAGGGGTTAATGATTCCAAGAAATTAACGGAGAAAAAGCGCGATGCATTATATGACATTATAATGGAAAAGGCGTTGTCAGTGGGAATCGGTTATGCAGATGCGGAAACGATTGATCAATTGAATATTAAACAGGCTGCAAGGCTTGCCATGAAACGTGCGGTAGAAGCACTTGAGGGCGTGCCTGACTACCTGTTGGTAGATGCCGAAAAGGTAGATGTGAATATACCGCAGTTGTCCATTATAAAAGGCGATGCAAACAGTCAATCCATTGCGGCAGCATCCATTATTGCGAAGGTTACCCGGGATAGGCTTTGCAAGGAGGATTGGGATACGTTATATCCGGAATATGGTTTATCGATACATAAGGGATATGCAACGAAATTTCATCGTGAACAAATTATGGCTCGTGGTGCTACACCCATGCATCGTCGCAGTTTTCTCGGCAATCTGCTCGGAGAACAGCACACTTTATTTTAATTAAACCATTCACGGAGGGAGGGGTAAGGGTATGAATATAAGTTCCGTGATTCGTGGGCTGCTGGGAGATAGTAAACCGGGAAATGCCAAGCCACTGGAGTTAAAGGAAGGTCAGGTTGTAAGGGGTTCTGTGGTTAGTGTATCCGATGATGGAGCAGATGCGGTTCTTCAGATTCAGGGTGTACAGGTGCGTGCAAAATTAGAAACTCCGCTTCGGCCAGGTGAAACAACACTGCTTCAGGTCCAGCCTCCAGGTGAAAATGGCGTAACGGTAATGAAACCGCTGACGGGTACATTGGCAGAACTGCCACAGGCATCTTTGAACAATTTGCTTCAGGAGGTAGGTTTGCCGGATACCAAGGGGAATCGGGAACTGCTGTTAGCTATGCAGCGAAGCGGATTACCTTTGACCAAGGATAATGTAGCCATGGTTCAAAATATGATGACAACCAAACCTGCACAGGTGCCTGTTGAAGAATGGGTGCAGGCAACAGGTATTGCTTTTCAGCGTGGTCTTCCGGTTACAGCGGAAACGGTAAAGGGTCTACATCAAGCTGTTTTTGGCCCGCCACTACATCAGTTGTTGAAGGGCTTGGCTGAACAGCTGGAGTCCATGCTGACACAAACCGCGGGTAAAACGCTGCCGACTGGTGAACAGGCAGCTACGGTTAAGAATAACATTATGGCTGGAGCGCCTGTACCGTTAAACGGAGAGCTGGCGGGAGAAACGGTAGCTGCGTCAGGCAGTAACCGTCAGGTAGGAGGGGCAACCGGATTGTCCGCGCAACTTGTGCCTGGTGCAGTCGCTGGTGATGCTCAAATGGCAGATGGATCTGTGGATACTGCTGGTGGCGCGGTTAAAGGCAATGGACAGACTGGTGCAGGAAATGCA
Organism: Paenibacillus marchantiae; assembly: GCF_028771845.1. Lineage (NCBI taxonomy): Bacteria > Bacillati > Bacillota > Bacilli > Caryophanales > Paenibacillaceae > Paenibacillus > Paenibacillus marchantiae. Next base: position 3,580,705 of record NZ_CP118270.1, read on the forward strand.
GAGAATGCTGGGCTTAAAGCAGGGGCCAGCCATGTTGGAACTGCTGGCATGGTGGGTACAGGTATTCCGGCAGGAACTGGAATACCTGGTGAGAGCCCGCGTGCAGCTGACGCGGGCGTTGCTGGGAGCCGCCCGGGCGCGACGGGGGCGGCTGTGGAGGTTGCTGCTGGCCGAGTGATAGCGGGCCAGCCTGAGGGTGGCGCGGCCGGGCGAACCGACGGCCGCGCTGAAACGCCTGCTGCTGCGGGGCCTACCGCTTCCGCAGCAGGGCAGGCGGCGCCAGCAGCTCCATCGGCAGCGCAGCTGGCACCCAAGCTGCTGGCGCTGCTGGACGCGCTGCGCAGCGCGTCCACAGCCGCACCGGCACGGCCGGGTGCGGCGACACAGGCCGCCCCTGCATCGCAGGGCGGCCAGGCGGCTGCGGCTGCCGGAGGCGTGCCGCAGCCTTTGCCAGCCGGCGCGGATGCGCTGCCGGCTGGCGGTAGTGCCGCAACACCTGCGGGAGCTGCGGCGGCGCCTGTCACCCACGAGGGGGACCCGTGGGTGGGGCGCGTGTTGAAGCTGCTCGGTGCGGAGCACGAGCAGCAGGCAGTGCACGGCGCGGCTGCGCAGGCGCGCGTGGGGGATGTGGCGAGTCCGGGAACCGCGGACACGCTAAAGGGCTTGCTGCTGCAGCTTGCCAGCAGCGAGGGTGCACCTGCGACGCTCAAAGATGCCGCCGGACAGGCTGTGCAATTTCTAACAGGTCAGCAGTTATTGCTAACAACAGATCGCAGTGCTACCTTTGCCCAGATGCACTGGTTTATCCCCATTACCGGTCCTGACGGAGAAGAGACGGCTTCCGTTCAGATTCAATCACGCCGTGGGCAACGCGGTGAATTGGATGCATCCAACTGCCGCCTTTGGTTTGATCTAGACATGAAAAGTCTTGGTCCAACGCTGGTGGATGTGCATGTTGTTAATAATATCGTCAGTTTGCGTGTACTTAATAACGGCGAAGGAATGGGATCGCTCCTTGAAAGTGGACGCGATGAGATCCATAAGGCGCTGGACAAGCTGGGTTATCAGTTGCTGACTTTCAAGGCGGAACCCTGGCCTGTTGGCCAGGAACCGGGTGCCGAACGGAAAATGAATGCCTCGGACTACAGTCCTGAACGATACAAAGGGGTGGACATGCGGGTATGAAAGAGGATTCGCAACCGGACCTGATGTCCAAAAAGGCCGTTGCTTTAAAATATGTACCTGGTGAGAGCGAAGCACCAGTGGTCGTAGCCAAAGGCCGTGGCAAAGTGGCAGAAGCCATTCTGGATAAAGCCAAGGAAAATGGTGTGCCTGTTCAGGAGGATGCTGCACTTGTCGAAGTGCTTTCCAAACTGGATTTGGATGAACAGATCCCGTCGGAACTGTATCAACTGGTGGCCGAAGTGTTGACCTACATTTATCGTGCTGACCGTCTGGCTTCTGGACGAGAGGAAGAGGAATCATGGTAGAGCACAGATCAGAACAGGGTCCAGCTTCAAAACTGACACGTCAGCAAAAAGGGCGATTGGGTGAAGAAGCTGCTTGCGACTGGCTTCGTGAGCATGATTATCGCATTTTGAAGCGCAATTGGCGCTGCCGAAGCGGAGAGATTGATATCGTTGCTTCCCATGAAGGCATGATTATTTTTATTGAAGTCCGCAGTAGAAGTGGAACTGGACTGTATGGAACACCCCAGGAGTCGGTAGATATTCGTAAAATGCAGCAGGTACGTGCAACTGCATCTGTATATTTGCAAATGACGGGAGAGACAAATCATCAAATTCGTTTTGATGTGATCGCAGTCATGTTGGATAAAGCAGGCGAAGCCGTTTCGGTCGATCATATCATTAATGCATTTTGAGTTCCTACTATACGCGATTCTTCTGATGTGTTAACCCACAAGAAAGACACTTGAAAAAGTGACTCTCTTGTGGGTTATTTTTTTGGCAGGTTATAGGATAGAAAGAAATTAAGGAAATAGCTATTTCACATGCAGTAAAAATGATACAATTCGTATCTATAAGTGCAGGTAATTAAAATTATATTTGGAGTTAATATTTCCTTTTTCCGATCGTTAATGGACTACATCTAATTAATAATTCTCTAAATAAGAGCTCAAACGATATGTTTGAATTCAGTATACGAAAATGAGTTGCCTGTTAAAATGTGCACTCTTTCTCCTTACCATGTATGCCCTTTTACAAGTTCTTTCTATTCCATAAACAATGAAGCCTTGCTGTGTTTTCTAACACTGTTGCTAGTCGACAAAAAGACTGGAGCACTTAAAATAAATAGATACAAAATGTATCGTTTATAATAGAATGAGAAAAGTAAATATGAAAAAGAGGTGTGAACTATGAAAGAAATTCAATCTGCTGCGGCAAAGAAAATGAAACAGGAGTGGGTGACACCGCAATTGGAAGTGCTGGATATTAGCGAAACCATGAACGGTGGTGAAGGAATTTGGCAATATGTATGGGGCGGGGAATTTTGGAAGCTCGAAATGTTGGTCAGTTAGATAGATAAAACGAGTTCATAGGGTCACCGGACTTACTACTATATTTGGATGAGGTGAACGATTGTCATGAGTATTCAATGGAAATGGATGATTCGTTTAAGTGTGTTTTTAATATTTTTCGGGGTGTGTGGTCTGCTGTATTCTGGAACGACATATGCTGCATCCAAAAATGTTTCTGCGGAGGGGCAAGTTAATAATCTTGCTCAAACTTCAAAAATTTATGGAAAAATTACTGATATGGATGGTTTTCCGGTGAAAGATGTAAATGTAAATATTAAGATGTACACATTCGAAAACAGCGAAATAGCAACCAAAACAATTAAAACCAATTCCAAGGGAGAGTACAATTTTGAAACAACGTTAAGTGAAGGCATACGCATCAAGATTAGTCTGGTTGCCAAGGGGTACTTGGACACCGACAAAAATTATATTAGCTATTATTTGATTCCGGGAGAAACAAGGGCATTTAATTTTTCCCTCTATGAACCAGCAACAGTTGTAGGCAAAGTTACTGATCAATCAGGAAAACCAGTTGTGGGTGCTGTCATTAAAGCAACAACTGTCAGCCAGTCTGTGAAGACGGACAAGGATGGAAACTACGCAATTACAGGTATTAATCCTTATTACGCCCCTGATATTGTGGTTTCGGTTGATGCAGATGGGTATGTTCCTTACACAAAATATCTTTTTCTATATACCGGTGTTACAGAGAAGTTGAACATAACACTTCAAGAGGCCGCCAAGGTGAGTGGCTTGGTGCAAGATGAACAGGGGAGGCCAGTGGCTGGGGCCACGGTATCTATTAATAATCTTAAGATGATAACAGACAAACAAGGCAAGTATTCAATGGATCGACTGTCTCCGGGAATAAGCATAATCTCTGTTGAAGCGGATGGTTATATCAAGCAAACGATTAGGGTAACTTTGGTCAAAGGACCTAAAAATACTTTTGATTTTATTCTCAAGAGTAATGTAGACAAAACCCCTCCTGTAACCAAATATGCTTTAATTCCTCTAACAGAGGTATCCAACGGAAAACAATATATTAATGGATTTAATTTTAAGTTAAAGGCAACGGACGAAGTTGACGGATCTGGCTTGAAAATGACCCAGTACAGAATCAATGGTGGGCAATGGATCACGTTTACCGGACCAATAAAAATCTATGCTCCTGAAGTCAAAACAGTGGAGTATTTCAGTACGGATGTCGCCGGGAATCAGGAAAAGATAAACAAAATGGATTTTTTGAATGGGAAGTATGAAGGAGCAGGATCATACCCGTATTGATTAAATAGCTATCTATAATGAAAAAAAAGGCGACGTTGACTCTAAGAATTCCTCCGCTGGGGAAGAGTCGAAGTCGTCTTTTTGCATCCTAAATAACTAGAACGAGATAATGTTATCCACATTCCTTTGAATCCAATGAACCGATCAGTGTATAATCAAGAGGGTAATCCAGTTTTGCTGCACCGTTTGATTTTTCATAAATGAGTTGATTCGCATCGCAGGCTTGAACTGCGGTCATGGATAATTTTTTATAATCTGGGAGGCATGGTCATGAGTAAATCTACCCAAACGGGTAACGTTGTAAGAGAAGCCATTCAAAATCGTCGTACCGTCAAAAAGTTTAAAAAAGAAGCTGTCCCCACACAGCAGATTATTGATTTGTTGGATACAGCCGTATGGGCACCCAATCATAAATTGCGTGAGCCGTGGCGGTTTTTATTGTTTAGCGGAAGTGGACTGAACAAGCTGGCAGACGCTATTGATGCAGAGATGGGAGAGGATAACAAGTTCTCTGCCAATATCAAACAGGTCCCTTCCGTCATGCTTGTCGTTATGGAAGAAGATCCGCGCCAGAATATCTGGGATGAAGATTTTGCTGCAGTGAGTGCATTGGTACAGAACTTTCTACTCGCTGCATGGAGTGAAGACATTGGTACGTTCTGGGTAACCAAGCCTTTCTTGTACGGACCAAAATTCCGTAAGTCCCTTGGCGTTCAGGCTGGGGAAAAAATTATCGGCATGGTTTACATGGGGTATCCAGATGTTATTCCTTCTGCCAAAGAACGTACACCAGCCAAGGATAAGCTGACTATATTTGAATAATTGATATCTTGTTCGCCACTTATTCAAAAGAAGATGTTCTATGAAAAACCCCTGCACATATCCCTCCTATACAGAGGAAATTTATGCAGGGGTATTTGACTTGTTAATTTATATAACCTTAAGTTTGAAATCTACAGATATCTCGTTTGAACCTATCATAATGTTGAATGGTGAAGGCACGTATTTCCCCTTATAGCATTTATCGCCTGGATGACTCTCGCTCAAAATAAATTCAAATCCAGTTGACGATACTGTATCGCCTCAGCCACATGAGCTGTCAAAATGACGCCTTCATGGTCCAAGTCTGCGATCGTCTGGGCCATCTTAATAATTCGATCATGTGCACGCATGCTCAGGTTCAGTGCTTGCAGTGTCTGCTGGAGCAGTTGGTCTGCTTCTTCAGGCAGACTGATCGTTCGGCGCAGAAGAGTTCCTGATAACTGACTATTCCAGCGAACTGAACTATTAGCATATCTTGCGGCCTGAATATGATGAGCATGAATGACTTTGGCCTGCATTTCCGCAGATGAAGGAGAAGCGCCAGCCTTGCGCCACTCGCTCGGGGGAGGAACTTCGACCTGAAGGTCGATGCGATCTAGCAGCGGTCCCGAGATTTTGGCACGGTAGGCGGCAACACGGGCAGGACTGCATATACATCTTTGATCCTCCGATTGGGCAGAGAGATAACCGCAAGGACAAGGATTCATAGAACAGGCGAGCATAAATTGTGCTGGAAATGTGAAAGCAGCTCTCGCCCGACTAATGGTGACTTTACGATCCTCCAATGGTTGTCTTAACACTTCTAGGACTTGCCGCTGAAACTCAGGCAGCTCATCCAGAAACAATATACCCCGGTGGGCAAGACTTACTTCACCCGGTTTGGGGATGCCGCCGCCTCCAATTAGACCTGAAGTGGAGATCGTATGATGTGGAGAGCGAAAGGGTCTGTCTGCGATGAGACCATTCGAGGTATCTTTAAGCTTGCCTGCGGCACTTAGCACTTTAGTTACTTCCAGCGCTTCGTCTTCGGACAATGGTGGGAGAATCGTAGGCAGCCGTTTAATTAACATCGTTTTCCCTGTTCCTGGTGGTCCGACGAGCAAAATATTGTGCATGCCTGCTGCGGCAATCATGAGTGCACGCTTTACATGATGCTGTCCCAGTACATCACTATAATCATCGTCCAACGATGGAGATCGCATTGGACGCTCATGGCGCTCAATATTACCGACATTGGGATTCAGAGCAGACAGATGGGCGTAATCTTTTAAAACAACAGGCCCCGTATTCTGTAGCATTCCTTCCTTGTTCTTTGAATTCGTTTCCTGTTCAGGAACGATATCTTGCAAATGACGAATACCATATATCTGGATACCCCGAATTAGCGAAGCCTCTTCCAGATTATCGGCTGGCAGAAGAACGGAGGTAAAGCCTAGCCGTTTCGCCAAATCCACCATGGACAAAATGCCAGGAACAGATCTCACTGAACCGTCCAATGCCAGCTCACCCACCACCAATGTCCGTTCCTGCACAGGAAGCACTAGCTGACCACTTGTTGTAAGTAAACCAATAGCGATGGCAAGATCGAAAGAAGATCCTTCCTTGCGCAGATCAGCGGGGGCCAGATTGATCGTAATCCGTTGCAACGGATACTGGTAACCACAGTTTTTTATGGCGGCACGAACACGTTCAACCGCTTCACGAATAGCCGAATCCGGCAATCCGATAATAGACGTCTGGGGTAGCCCGTTCGACAAATCTGTTTCCACTTCAATTAAAACGCCGTCAATTCCATATAAACAGGCACTATGCAGTTTTCCATACATAATAAAAGAAACACCTCACTTCGTCCTTGGCGCGCATAATACAGGCCAGTCTACGAATTAAGGTGCTTCCTCAGCTTCTAACAAGCATTTTATATAAAAGAAATCAGGGCGTCAACCCGTCATTGTCATAGCTGCTGTATATCTATCCCTGACTCCTGAATTGTTTACAGTTTCCGCATGAAGTTTCTAGCAGAAGTATAGAATGTTCAGTTCTGAATCAATGTCGCGCTTTAGTGAAAAAGGATGTAGATGCTGGTTGAGCTATATTAACATATCAATAGTTTTTTGTTACGTTGTCATATGATTTCGATCGTATATACCCCAAATTATATTTTATACAATTCAATTTAACACTATTAAATTGAAAAGTAAAATCATTTGTGCTCAATTATTCTGTTTTTCTTCTAATTTATGATAAGATAGATGAAGGGCTCCTTATAATTCGCCGAATTATAGCGGATATAACAGTTGTAAGCCTCTATTATTAAGGTATATAGAATGCACAATAGGTAGGTGAGACAGTTATATGCAGAATGAAAGTTTGAAGCTGGATAACCAATTATGCTTTGCCATATACGCTTGTTCACGTGAAATTACGAAGATGTACCAGCCCTACCTTGAGGTGCTTGGTGTAACTTATTCTCAATACTTGGTCTTGATGGTATTGTGGGAACGTGAAGAATGTACGGTTAAGGAAATCGGAGAGGCACTTTACCTCGATTCAGGGACTTTGACGCCTCTTCTGAAACGTTTGCAGTCAGCAGGACTTATTCATCGTGAACGTTCAGCTCAGGACGAACGGAAAGTATTGATTACCCTTACAGACGCTGGGCGGGAACTTCGCCATAAAGCCTTGTCTATACCTGAAGCGATTCAGGAAGATGCATGTCTGAACAGTTCAGAGTTTGAATCTCTACTGGGACAGTTCAAAGGCCTTCTGGAGAAAGTCCATCAGACCAATACCAAAGTAGCCAGAAAATAAAATGCATCATTAGTAATACTATTAAAAAAACCTTGGCTTATTAGCTAAGGTTTTTTCCATTAATATCCAAGCATTCACAATATGGGATCATACCCATATCAAAATACTGTCTATTAACCATTACTTTTTTAAGGAAAGCGTTTTAAAAACATGTTACAATGAATTGGGTTTAAGTGAAAATAGTCAACATTTGTCTTTTGTTAGTCTACCAACCCGCCTTGTTGCAGTCATGTTGATAGGAGGATTCGAGAATGAATATCCATGAATATCAAGGAAAAGAAGTACTGAAACAGTATGGAGTCACCGTTCCAAACGGAAAGGTTGCTTATACAGTCGATGAAGCGGTTGCGGCCGCAGAGGCACTGGGCAGTCCAGTGACTGTAGTCAAAGCGCAAATTCATGCAGGTGGCCGGGGGAAAGCCGGCGGTGTGAAAGTAGCGAAAAGTATCGACGAAGTTCGTGCTTACGCATCCGAAATTTTGGGAAAAGTATTGGTAACACACCAGACTGGACCTGAAGGTAAAGAAGTGAAGCGTCTTCTGATTGAAGAAGGATGCGATATCCGCAAAGAGTATTATGTGGGTGTTGTTGTGGACCGTGCCACAGGCCGCGTCGTAATGATGGCTTCCGAAGAAGGCGGTACAGAGATCGAAGAAGTAGCTGAAGCTACACCTGAGAAAATTTTCAAAGAAATTATTGACCCTGCAATTGGATTGCAAGTGTTCCAAGCACGTAAACTGGCGTACAGCATTCGTATTCCGAATGAGTTGGTGAACAAAGCGGTTAAGTTTATGCTTGCATTGTACAAAGCATTTGTCGAAAAAGATTGCTCCATTGCCGAGATCAATCCACTCGTTGTTACAGGAGATGGAAACGTTATCGCGCTGGATGCAAAATTGAATTTTGATTCCAACGCCTTGTTCCGTCACAAAGACATTTTGGAATTGCGTGATCTGGATGAAGAAGACGAAAAAGAAATCGAAGCTTCCAAATACGACCTGAGCTACATAGCACTTGATGGCAACATCGGCTGTATGGTCAATGGTGCGGGACTTGCGATGGCGACGATGGATATCATCAAATACTATGGCGGCGACCCGGCTAACTTCCTCGATGTTGGGGGCGGTGCTACAACAGAGAAAGTGACCGAAGCTTTCAAAATCATTTTGTCTGACGCCAAAGTGGCGGGTATCTTCGTTAACATTTTTGGCGGAATTATGCGTTGTGATGTCATTGCCAATGGTGTTGTTGAAGCCGCGAAGCAGCTTGGCCTGACTAAACCGCTGGTTGTTCGTCTTGAAGGAACTAACGTGGAGCTTGGTAAACGTATTTTGGGTGAATCCGGCCTGAATATCGTCCCTGCTGATTCCATGGCCGATGGTGCACAGAAAATTGTTGCCCTCGTAAAATAAGTTCATTCCTGGGCAAATTGCTGCCTTAGTTCCGGAGCTGTCCGGCACTTGAAAAATAACCGTAAGGATGTGAAGCAACGTGAGTATTTTGATTGATAAAAATACAAAAGTCATTACGCAAGGCATTACGGGTTCAACGGGAATGTTCCACACGAAGGGCGCATTGGACTACGGAACCCAGATGGTAGGTGGCGTTACACCGGGTAAAGGCGGAACCAATGTTGATATCACGCTGGAAGATGGCAAAGTAGTCAGTCTGCCGGTGTTTAATACAGTACAGGAAGCGAAGGAAGCTACTGGCGCAACAGCGAGCGTCATCTACGTTCCTCCGGCATTTGCAGCGGATTCCATCATGGAAGCTGTTGACGCAGAGCTGGATCTCGTGATCTGTATTACAGAAGGTATTCCGGTACTTGATATGGTCAAGGTTGACCGCTTCATGGAAGGAAAAGATACCGTTCTGATCGGACCAAACTGTCCGGGCGTTATTACACCAGGTGAATGCAAAATCGGCATCATGCCAGGTTATATTCATATGCCTGGTCACGTTGGCGTGGTTTCCCGTAGTGGAACACTCACCTATGAAGCCGTTCATCAATTGTCTGCGCGTGGAATTGGACAATCTTCTGCTGTGGGAATCGGTGGTGACCCGGTTAAAGGATCCGAGTTCATTGATATCCTGAAACGGTTCAATGAAGATCCGCAGACACGTGCTGTTATCATGATTGGTGAAATCGGTGGTACGGCTGAAGAAGATGCTGCAGAGTGGGTACGCGATAACATGACCAAACCGGTAGTTGGCTTCATCGGTGGTGTTACGGCGCCTCCAGGCAAACGTATGGGTCATGCGGGTGCTATTATCTCTGGCGGTAAAGGTACAGCCAAAGAAAAAATTGCAAAACTGGAATCTTGCGGAATCAAAGTTGCTCCGACGCCAGCTGAAATGGGCTCGACTCTTGTGAGCGTACTTGAAGAACGCGGAATTCTGGATTTGTGCACGACACATTAATTCTTTTTCGTTATAATAGAAGAAACGGTGCAGGGAAATTATTTTTCTGGTGAGCCGACTATTGATAATACGGAAAAGGTAAGCAACCTTTTGTCCTGAACAGGGCGAAGGGTTGCTTTTTTGCGTTTTTTTACGGGGTGTAAAAGGGAGCTGTTGTCTGCCTGTAAGAGTAAACGCTTGCAATCCGTTGTCACTTAACACACAATATGAGGGAAGATTTTCTTCCCGCTATGGGAGGTTTCTGATTATGGAAGAGAGATGGATTTTGGTTGGACTGCATGAAACGGATGGTATTGGTAAGAAAACAATCTCGAAACTGCTATCAGGACAACATCAATTGACGGATTTTCTAGATTATAAAGAAGGAGATTGGATTGCCGCGGGTTTACGCAAGGATCAGGCTGTGCGTCTAACCAAGCAATTCAATATCGACTGGATTGAGCAGAGACAAGAGGGTGTATATAAACAGGGAATTGAGATCGTTACCTATCTGGATCAAGACTACCCCATATTAATGAAGGAAACCGTTCAGCCACCCTGGGTAATGTACGGTCGAGGAGATATGAATCTGTTGCACGCTCAATCCATTGCAATGGTAGGAACACGTATGCCTACTGTATACGGACGTAAAATTGGTGAAAAGCTGGCAGAGCAACTATGCAAGGCAGGGCTGACCATTGTAAGCGGGCTTGCCAGAGGAATAGATAGTGTGTGCCACGATGCAACTCTTCGTGCAAACGGCAAAACCATTGCGGTATTTGGGACAGGAATTGATAACATCTATCCACCGGAAAATACAAGTCTTGCCGAACGAATTGCCGAAACAGGGCTGCTTTTATCAGAATATCCTCCGGGTACACGTGCGCGTCAGGGATTATTCCCGGAACGTAATCGGATCATTGCAGGGTTAACTCTCGGTACGCTAGTCGTTGAGGCTGATATCCGAAGTGGATCACTCATTACAGCAGATGCTGCACTCGAAGCGGGAAGAGACGTGTTTGCAGTCCCAGGTCCCATTACATCTCCCAAAAGCCGAGGCTCGCACAATCTGATTCGTCAGGGGGCAAAATTGGTGACCTGTGCCACAGATTTATTGGAAGAGTTTCGATTGGACTTGCCAAAAGCGGAGCAACTTCCTTACAATAGAGGACGTTCGGCGGAAAGCAGTGAAACTTCCAATCAAGGAATATTCCCTGTCGTAAAACTATCTTCAGATGAACAACGTGTTATTTATCTGCTAGAGCAGGAAGAGCAATCACTGGATCAACTTGTGGAACAGCTCAACTGGGATTTTGGACATTTGCATTCAGTTCTGTTATCTTTAATCATAAAAAAGCAGATTAGCCAATTACCTGGAACCAAATACGCGAGGGTATGACGATGCTGCGATCAAGGCAGCATGTGAAAATAGATTATTAGCGGAAGTTAGTCCTGCTGCTAATGAAGTATGAATCATAAAAACAAGCAGCAGTTTCATGACTGAGAGGAGGATGAACCTATGGCGGATGCACTCGTAATCGTGGAGTCGCCCTCAAAGGCGAAGACGATCGGCAAATATTTAGGCAGCAAGTTCATCGTAAAAGCTTCGATGGGGCATGTACGCGATTTGCCAAAGAGTCAGATCGGCGTTGAGGTAGAGAATGATTTTAATCCGAAATATATTACGATCCGCGGTAAAGGTTCAATTTTGAAAGAACTGAAGGATGCACGAAAGAAAGTGAAAAAAGTGTATCTCGCAGCTGACCCGGATCGCGAAGGTGAGGCTATTGCTTGGCATTTGGCCCATGCACTTGAACTGGATGAAACTGCGGATTGCCGAGTAGTATTTAATGAAATTACGAAACAGGCTGTCAAAGATGCGTTCAAAACGCCGCGTAAGATCAATATGGATCTGGTTAATGCGCAGCAGGCCAGACGTATTCTGGATCGGCTTGTAGGATATAAAATTAGTCCGTTATTATGGAAGAAAGTCAAAAAAGGATTGTCCGCTGGCCGCGTTCAGTCTGTGGCCGTCAAAATCATTTTGGATCGTGAAAATGAAATTAATGATTTTGAACCGGAAGAGTACTGGAGCATTACTGCCAAACTGACAGCGGACGGAAATCCGTTTGAAGCCAAGTTCCATCAGTTAAACGGTACCAAAACCGAACTTGGTAGTGAGGCAGAAGTGCAGGCCATTTTAAAACAGATCGAGGGCGCTTCTTTTACAGTCAAAGAAGTTAAAGAGAAGGAACGCAGCCGTAACCCTTCTGCTCCGTTTACAACGAGTTCCTTGCAGCAGGAAGCCGCACGTAAATTGAATTTTAGAGCTTCCAAAACGATGTCTGTCGCCCAACAGCTGTATGAAGGCGTAGACCTCGGAAAAGAAGGCACAGTCGGTCTCATTACGTATATGCGTACGGACTCTACCCGAATTGCAGCATCGGCTCAGGAAGAAGCCAAGGAATACATTATTGGCAAGTATGGTGAGCCATTTGCACCAGAGACGCCTAGAAACTATTCCAAAAAAGCAGCCAATGCTCAAGACGCGCATGAAGCGATTCGTCCAACGTCGATTTTGCGTGATCCGGATTCCATTAAATCGTTTATGAGTCGTGATCAATTCCGGTTGTACAAATTGGTTTGGGAACGTTTTATAGCGAGCCAGATGTCATCTGCCGTTCTGGATACACTCTCCGTGGACATTGCTGCAGGAGATACGATTTTCCGGGCAGCGGGTTCGAAGGTTCGTTTCCAGGGATTCATGAAGGTGTATGTAGAAGGTAACGATGACGGTACAACGGAAGAAGATCGTCTGCTGCCTCCGCTGAAAAATGGAGATGTGCTGGAGAATCGGGAGATCGAGCCGAAACAGCACTTTACACAGCCGCCACCACGTTATACGGAAGCAAGGTTGGTTAAAACACTTGAGGAGCTGGGCATAGGGCGTCCGAGTACATATGCGCCAACGCTGGAGACCATTCAGAAGCGCGGATATGTTGCTATTGAAGAGAAGAAATTCATGCCAACGGAACTGGGCGAACTGGTCATCGAACAGATGGAGGAGTTCTTCCCGGAGATCCTGAATGTGGAGTTTACCGCCAACATGGAAGGTGATCTTGACCATGTGGAGGAAGGGTCGGAGGATTGGGTCAAAGTACTCGCAGAATTCTACGAATCTTTTGAGAAACGGCTTGAGTTTGCAGAAGAAGAAATGAAAGAAATCGAGATTGAAGATGAAGTATCGGATGAAATATGTGAGAAGTGCGGCAAACCGCTCGTTTATAAGCTGGGTCGTTTCGGCAAGTTTCTCGCATGTTCCGGATTTCCAGATTGCCGGAATACCAAACCGATCATCAAGGATATCGGTGTAACCTGTCCGAAGTGTAAGGAAGGGCATGTTGTTGAACGCCGCAGTAAAAAGGGACGTATTTTTTATGGTTGCGACAAATATCCTGAATGTGATTTTGTATCATGGGATAGACCGTCAGCGAAACCATGTCCAAGTTGTGGATCACTAATGATTGAGAAACGGAACAAACAGGGAACACGATTACAGTGTACTTCATGTGATCATCAAGAGCCGGTAGAGGAACCGGAAGAAGATTGAGCGGATTAGCATAATGGGGGTAAATGATTTTGACGAATGAACAACAAGTAACCGTTATCGGTGCCGGGTTGGCAGGAACAGAAGCAGCTTGGCAGATCGCAAGTCGCGGTGTGCGCGTAAAACTATACGAGATGAGACCGGTTGTGAAAACACCGGCTCACCATACAGATAAATTTGCAGAACTGGTATGCAGCAACTCGCTTCGTGCGAATGGGTTGACTAACGCAGTTGGTGTATTGAAGGAAGAAATGAGAATGCTTAATTCTCTGGTATTGGGTGCAGCAGACCGTCATGCTGTTCCAGCAGGTGGAGCACTTGCTGTGGACCGGGACGGATTCTCAGGCGAGATCACATCTACACTTCATCAGCATCCACTCATCGAAGTAGTTAATGAAGAGCTGACTTCTTTGCCGCAAGACGGAATCGTTGTTGTTGCAACGGGGCCTTTGACTTCACCAGCATTGTCAGAGCAAATCAAGGCTCTTATGGGTGAAGAATACTTCTACTTCTATGATGCGGCTGCGCCAATTATCGAAAAAGATTCCATTGATATGAATAAAGTTTATCTGGCTTCACGTTATGACAAAGGCGAAGCAGCGTACTTGAACTGTCCGATGACAGAAGAGGAATTCGATGTATTCTATGAAGCGTTAATCACAGCGGAAGTTGCTCAACTGAAAGAGTTTGAGAAAGAAATTTACTTCGAAGGCTGTATGCCAATTGAAGTCATGATGAAACGTGGTAAACAAACGGCTTTGTTTGGTCCGATGAAACCTGTAGGACTCGTCAATCCGCATACTGGAGAACTGCCTCATGCTGTTGTTCAGCTTAGACAGGACAATGCAGCAGGAACGCTGTACAATCTGGTCGGATTCCAGACGCATCTGAAGTGGGGAGAACAAAAGCGTGTCTTTTCTTTGATCCCTGGACTTGAAAATGCGGAATTCGTCCGTTATGGCGTTATGCATCGTAATACATTTATCAATTCTCCCAAACTGCTTCGTCCAACGTATCAGTTCAAAGAGCGTCCGAACCTGTTCTTTGCAGGTCAAATGACGGGAGTAGAAGGTTATGTAGAATCTGCGGCATCCGGTTTGATCGCGGGTATGAATGCAGCCAAAGCAGCGCTTGGACAGGAACTGGTGGTATTGCCGGTGGAGACCACGCTGGGCAGTATGGCACAATATATTACAACAGCTGATTTCAAACACTTCCAGCCAATGAACGCAAACTTCGGATTGCTGCCGAAGCTGGAAACTAAAATACGCAACAAAAAGGAAAAGAATGAAGCACTTGCGCAGCGTGCATTGGACGGTATTGCCCGTTTTGCAGCAGCAGAAGGTCTAACCGTTCCGGAACGCGTGTAAATTAATCGTGGGAGGAGGCTGATATCATGGATATGTCATTTCATGCTACAACGATCTGTGCAGTTCGTCATAATGGCAAAGCAGCCATTGCCGGTGATGGTCAGGTGACCATGGGGCAAAGTGTTGTGATGAAAAATACAGCCAAAAAGGTAAGACGTTTGTATCGTGGACAGGTTGTCGCCGGTTTTGCCGGTTCCGTGGCGGATGCCATTACCTTGTTTGAGAAATTCGAAGGCAAGCTGGAGGAACATCATGGTAATCTGCAGCGTGCAGCGGTAGAACTTGCCAAGGATTGGCGCCAGGATCGGATTTTGCGCAAACTGGAAGCACTCCTTATTGTTATGGATAAGACAGGTATGCTGCTGATTTCTGGTGGTGGCGAAATAATCGAGCCGGATGATGATGTTATCGCTATTGGCTCGGGAGGAAACTTCGCGTTATCTGCTGCACGTGCGTTAAAACGTCATGCAGTGGATCTGGAAGCAAAAGACATTGCTCGTGAATCACTCCAGATTGCTTCAGAGTTATGCGTATATACCAACAATAATATAATTGTTGAAGAGTTGTAAGAAAAGCAATCTCCCGTTATGGGGCATGATGATTAAATCGGCTCCAGTTACTTCGTGGAGATTCTTTGTTCTTGTAGGTAAGTTTATAACGTTCTATCTCATAAACAAGGTTCACATACTGGTAGGAGGGAAGCTATATGGATACTCAAGCGTTAACGCCAAGACAAATCGTTGCAGAGCTTGATAAGTACATTGTAGGTCAAAAACAGGCTAAAAAATCGGTAGCGGTCGCCCTTCGCAATCGTTATCGCCGTAGCCTTTTGCCCGAAAATACCCAAGATGATATTGTACCTAAAAATATTCTGATGATTGGACCTACTGGTGTTGGTAAAACAGAGATTGCACGCCGACTGGCTAAGTTGGTAGGAGCTCCATTCGTAAAGGTGGAAGCTACGAAGTTCACGGAAGTGGGCTATGTTGGCCGTGATGTGGAATCTATGATTCGTGATCTGATTGAAACATCGCTGCGGATGGTCAAGCTGGAACGCACAGAAAAGGTTAAGGACAAAGCGGAAGAGGCTGCCAATGAGCGGATCGTACATATTTTGGCCCCTTCACAATCCAAATCCAAAAATCAGCGGAATCCGTTCGAAATGATTTTTGGCAATAATGGCAACAACACGCCAGAAACCGATGAGCAGGAACCGGATACGGGAGTAGCTGAACGGCGACGTAAAATCAAATTTGATTTGTTATCTGGCAAGCTGGAAGATGACGTTATCGAGATTGATGTGGAAGATACCACGCCAAACATGATGGACATGTTCGCTGGTCAAGGAAATGATCAGATGGGGATGAACATGCAGGAGATGTTTGGTAGTTTATTGCCACGTCGTACCAAAAAACGTAAACTGGCGATTAAGGAAGCTCGTAAAGTATTGATTCAGGAAGAAGCGGGCAAGTTGATTGATATGGATGATGTTACTCAGGAGTCCATTCGCAGGGCGGAACAGACAGGTATCATATTCATTGACGAAATTGATAAAGTTGCCAGTCAGGGACGCGGTAGCGGCCCCGATGTATCCCGTGAAGGCGTACAGCGTGACATTCTGCCAATCGTGGAAGGATCTACGGTAATGACGAAGTATGGCCCTGTCAAAACGGATTATATCCTGTTTATGGCAGCTGGTGCTTTTCACGTAGCCAAACCCTCGGATCTTATTCCAGAGCTCCAGGGGCGTTTCCCGATCCGGGTGGAACTGAACAGCCTGACGCTTGATGAATTTGTATCAATCCTTACGGAACCTAAAAATGCGTTAACCAAGCAGTATGTGGATTTGCTGCGTACAGAGAATATTGAGATTGAATTCTCGGATGATGCCATTCGTGAGATTGCCAAGCTGGCTGAGAACGTGAATCAGAATACGGAAAATATCGGTGCACGGCGTTTGCATACTATTCTGGAGAAACTTCTTGAGGATCTGTCTTTTGAAGCGCCAGAACTTACGCTGGAGCGTATGGTAATCACTCCGGAATATGTACGTGAGAAATTGAATGACATTGCACTTGATCGTGATTTAAGTCAATATATCTTGTAACACAGGTGTAGAGCTCTGTTCATGGTGTGATTGTAGGTTGAATGACGGTATACAATGGATGAATAAAGATCAAACAACTACACGGAAATAGGATATTTGGTCCTGGTTCTGACTGTAGAAGACTTTATTCGATCCAGATGTATGCCGTTTATTTTTGTTTTATCCTAATATAATGCCGTATTGTAACCGATAAAAAAGATGGAGTTGTATAAGATGGAAGATAATCTAGGACTTGTGCCGCAGAGAAAATGTAATTAAACCCTAAAGACGTGCTTACAACACATATTTGATAATTCTATAAATTCCAATAAAAGGATTTTGTTTTTCCAAGTCTGGTTATCGGTTTAATCAGAAGCTTGATAAAAAATTGCATAAATGCGCAAAAAGTGAATGAGATGGTATTGCGGATGTGACAAAATATTCTTGTGAAATTTAAATAAGCTAGCTCTGTTTAAATGTTAAAAAAGTGTTTTAGATATTAAGCTGAAACAAATAATTCGAAATGGATATTTTGTCAATTAGCAATTTCATAGAATAGAAAAGTCTCTAAGGGAAATTATAAAAAAGCTTATTATATCGGTAAATTTTTCTAATAGGAGATCGTTTGAAGCTTTTCGATGGATTCCTTGTTTGTATTATTATGATGTACTGAATCGTATAGAAGCATAGTATAAATTTTAAGAATGTTTAAGAGCTCATATCGAGCACTTAAGCTTATTTTTGTTTTGGGCCCCAACATTTACGAAAAAATTCATAATTTGCAGAAAATACACAAAAAGCTCTGTCTTTCAGAAAAGATAGGGCTTTTTTCTTATTGTAATATATCCCAATCTCGAAGAAACTTATGTTATACGACAACATCAGAGTTAATTCTACTTAAGTCCTAGAAAACCGTGTAAAAGCGAATGTTTTTTGTCGAAAAAACATAAGCATCCTGACGGAAAAAGATTGAATCTATTTCCATAATTTCTAAAGAGAGGAGGGCGATTATGAATCTTTTGAATGATATTAGTTTTCAAAGGTTACAAGGTGCACTCGATGCCTCCAACATTAGACAACGAACGATTGCTGACAATATTGCGAATGCGGACACCCCGTATTTCAAGCGTTCGGACGTTGCTTTTGAAGAAATGCTACAAGAACAAATGAATGGAGACATGCCTGTTCTTAAAGGGAAAGTAACGGATTCAAGGCATTTTGTCATAGGTCCTTCCTCTTCCATACCTACACCAGTAGTTAATATGGACCAGTCAACATCCATGAATAACAACCAGAACAACGTCGATGTAGACAAAGAAATGAGTCTTCTGGCGGAGAACCAGCTGCGTTACAACGCTTATATTCAGCAAGTGAATGAACAGATCAAAATGATGCGTGTTGGAGTCGAAGGGAGATAACTTAGGTGAATATCAGTAACAGTTTCAGTATTAGTGCATCGGCTCTAACAGCTCAGCGTTTGCGAATGGACGTCATATCTTCCAACATTGCCAACGCGGAGACGACGCGCGCGAGTGTAACCAACGGCGAGGCAGTTCCTTACAAGCGCAAGATGGTTGTGCTTGAACCCAACAAAACTTCTTTCAACAGCTTGCTTCAAAATCAGATGAAAAGCAGTGGGTCTGGAGAGGGAGTTAGAGTATCGGAGATTCGTGAAGATCAGTCACCTCTGAAACCGGTCTACGACCCTACACATCCGGATGCCAACGCTGAGGGGTATGTGTACATGCCTAACGTGGATATCGCGAAAGAAATGGTGGACATGATCTCGGCTTCACGCTCATATGAAGCAAACGTCACAGCTTTGAACTCAACCAAAGCAATGATATCCAAAGCACTGGAGATTGGAAGAGCCTAGTTAACGGCTTAAAGGTGGAAAAATTCCATAAAACCTAAGAACAGAAATGAAAGGGAGGGACATTAATGATTCAGAACAACATGTTTAGCACACAGGGGATTCAACCGCTTCAGATGCAAAGTACGGCACAAAGTAAACCATCTACGCCAGCCGAAACCATTCAGAGCTTCGGTACATACCTACAGGATGCGCTAGGGTCTGTAGCTGCACAGGAGACCCAAGCACATGAAATGTCAAACCAATTCCTGGTTGGAAAAGTGAACGTTGATCAGGTGATGATCGCTTCTGAACAGGCCCTGCTGAGTCTTCAACTTACGACTCAAGTCCGAAACAAAGTAGTCGAAGCATATCAGGAGATTATGCGTACGCAATTGTAAATTGGCTTAAATGCGCTTCGACAACAGCGCTGATTACTACAACAAGCAGCTGCGATGCTGCTCCTGACCGTTAAACTTTAGAACCTATAGAGATTGCGGAGGGACAGACCAAGCAAAGTTTCGGATGGGGTGACAGAGTGAATGAGAGAATTGCCCAATACAGGGATAAAGCATCCCAGTATTGGAATAGTTTTAGCAAAAAGCAAAAAGTATTATTTATTTCCACCTTCCTGTTTTTAATTTTGGCTGCAGTTGTACTAACCATGCAATTGTCAAAGACGGAATATGAAGTTGCTTTCACGGATTTGAATGCAAGTGACTCTGCAGGCGTCATTAGTTATCTTGATTCCTCCAGTATTCCATACAAATTAAGTGCAGACGGTAAGACCATATCTGTACCGAGCACGGATGTTGCTATTGCAAAAGTGAATATCGGATCACAAGGAATTATTCAGAATGGTTCATTAGGATATAAGTCATTTGAGGAGTCATCATCTCCAATCGGGATGACGGATAAAGAGTTCGATGTGAAGTATAACAACGCATTGAACGGAGAAGTGGAGCAGTTGCTTCAACGGATGCAAGGCATACAGGATGCTAAAGTACTGGTCAATATGCCAAAAGATAATATCTTTGCTGGCCTAGAAGAGCAGGATAAAGCATCAGCATCAGTGGCCCTGCAGTTTAAACCGGGTTATCACCCCAATCAGGCTGCGGTAGATGGATATTTTAATTTGGTCAAAACAGCCATTCCCAATCTACCTATAGAAAACATAACGATTACGAACACGGATGAAGCGGAACTGATTCCTACGGCCCGAGGTGGTAGCGGGGGATTATCTTCTGAAGTCCAAGAAAACATGGCGTTACAGAAGAAATTCGAAAATGATGTTCGCAATAATGTGAAACAATTTCTTTCGCAGATTGTGGGTGACGAGAACGTCAATGTTCTGGTTGCTTCCAAGCTTAATTTTGACAAGGAAACGCGGAAAGAAAACCTGGTCACACCAGTCGATGTAGATAATATGAAAGGCATCGAGATTAGTGTGCAAGAGATTCAAAAGAGTTACACTGGGGCAAGCAATCCAACAGGCGGTGTTGCTGGCACAGGTCAAGAGGAAGTTCCGGGTTATCCATCATCGGATGCATCAGGCAACTCAACCTCGGAGGAAACATCCAGCACCAAAAACTACGATGTCAACCGAATTGTTAAAGATATCGTTTCCAGTCCATACACTGTAAAAGATTTAACCATTAACGTCGCGGTTGAACCACCGGCAGGACAAACAGAAATACAAGCACCGGTTCAGGATGCAATTGAAAATATCTTGGTTAACATTGTTCGTGCATCATTGGCGGACTCAGGCACTGTAATAAGTGACGCAGACTTGGCCAAAAAAGTTTCGGTAATGTCTCAAGGTTTCCAGACTGCTGCGGCAACAAATACAGGCTTCAAGCTTTCCACCGGAATGATGTGGGGCATAGGAGCACTGGTGGCAGCATTGATTGCAACGGTTGTTATTTTGTTAGTGCGCCGTCGTCGCAAACAAAACGAAATAGAAGAAGAGGACATTCCTCTTCCAGTAGCAACAGAGTTTCCGTCCATTACGTTGGACAGTGTAACGAACGAAAGTCAAGTGCGCAAACAATTGGAGAGTTTGGCAAAGAAAAAGCCAGACGAATTCGTCAATCTGCTGCGTACGTGGCTGGCTGACGAATAGAGGTGAACGCATTGGCGAAGGCAAGCAGTCAAGGTCTGACTGGAAGACAAAAAGCAGCAATTTTGTTGATTACATTAGGTCCGGAAGTATCCGCGCAAATCTTCAAACATTTGCGGGACGAGGAAATCGAACAACTGACGTTGGAAATTGCCAATGTTCGCAAAGTGGATGCTTCTGAAAAAGATATGATTATGTCTGAGTTTCACCAGATCTGTTTGGCACAGGAATATATCTCACAGGGCGGTATTACGTACGCGAGAGAAATTCTGGAGAAAGCACTCGGGTCGCAAAAAGCACTTGAAGTTATTAACCGTTTGACGGCTACGCTGCAAGTTAGACCCTTTGACTTTGCGCGTAAGGCGGATCCGAACCAAATATTGAACTTCATTCAGAACGAAAGTCCGCAAACGATTGCTCTGGTATTATCGTATCTGCAATTTGAGCAGGCAGCAGCAATCTTGTCCTCGTTACCACAAGAGAAGCAAGCCGATGTAGCACGCAGAGTTGCTGTTATGGACAGTACGTCTCCAGAAGTCATTTCTCAAGTGGAACGGGTGCTCGAACAGAAATTATCTTCTACTGTTACGCAGGATTATACAAATGCGGGTGGTATCGAATCCATCGTTCAGATTTTGAACGGCGTCGACCGTGGTACGGAACGTACTATTCTCGACTCGTTGGAAATTCAAGATCCGGAACTTGCAGAAGAAATCAAAAAACGCATGTTTGTATTCGAAGATATCGTCAATGTGGACGATCGTTCGATCCAGCGTATTATCCGGGATATCGACAACGCAGATTTGCAGTTGGCACTCAAAGTGGCAAGCGAAGAAGTACGGGATGCTATATTCCGAAATATGTCGAAACGGATGTCCGAGACGTTCAAGGAAGAAATGGAATTCATGGGACCGGTTCGGTTGCGTGATGTTGAGGAAGCTCAGACCCGTATCGTAGGAACGATCCGTAGATTGGAAGAAGCTGGTGAGATCATTATCGCTCGCGGTGGAGGAGATGATATCATTGTCTAATTTGATTAAATCTTTCCAGTATGTACCGGTTGATGACCGCAAACGACTCGAAAATCATCATCATTATGGTGGACTGGAGTATGATGCGGAGTTAGATGGTGAACGTGCTGAAGGTTCTGAAGCTGAGATGCTTCAGGCACGCGTGGACGAAGAAACACAACGTCTTACCGCGGAGATGCTGGAGGATGCCAAGGAGTTTGCAGAAAAGCAGGTACGTGATGCTTCGGAGGAAGCGGAGCGATTGCTTCAAGAAGCCCGTGAACAGATAGATAGCTGGTGGCAGGAGCAGCGTCAGCAGGATGAACATCTGACTGAAGCGCTTCGTTCACAAGGTTTCCAGCAGGGTTTTGAAGAAGGCAAAGTACAGGCTGAACTGGATCTCCAGGTGAAGATCGAAGAGATGATGAAGGAAGCACGCGGGGTGCTTGAAGAAGCTTACGTTGCCAAAGATCAGATTATTCAGGAAGCAGAGCCTTTCCTTGTGGATCTCGCCTGTGGTATCGCTGAGAAGGTGATTGACAAACAACTTTCGGTTGAACCAGAACACACGCTTGAACTAATTCGTCAGAGTTTGTCTCGCAAACGTGAACAGGGGATGATCACCTTATGTGTGGCACCTGATCAATTTACTTTTGTGCAGGCTGCACGTGAAGAGTTGGCTATGGCAATTGACTCTCAGGCAGAATTGCAGATTTTGCCTGATGCTACGGTAAAAGATAAGGGTTGTGTTATACGGTCGTCGTTTGGAAGCGTAGATGCCAGAATTGATACCCAGCTCGCTGAAATTAAAAAAGAACTGATCCGCATAGCACTTGAGGATGAGGGGCGAAAAAATCAACATGAAGATTCTTAGCTCACAGCGATACATGGAACATCTTAAGCAATTTGATCCCGTTCGCATTAACGGTAAGGTCACTCAGGTCATTGGTCTTATGGTTGAGTCGGAAGGTCCGGATGCCAGCATTGGTGATGTATGTTACATCTACCCTGGAAAATCTGCCAAGCCACTTCAGGCAGAGGTTGTCGGGTTTCGGGATAACAAAGTTTTGCTCATGCCACTTGGTGAACTTCAATCCATTGGTCCTGGGTGTGATGTGGTCGGAACGGGTAAACCACTTGGGGTTCAGGTTGGATCAGAATTGCTTGGTAAAGTGTTAGATGGATTGGGACAACCTTTGGACGGTTCCTTGTTACCCTCCAGAATGCCGATGTACTCCACATCCAATACGCCAGTGAATCCGATGGACCGACCACGGGTACTCGAAACGATGAGTGTAGGTGTGAGAGCCATTGACGGTCTGTTGACGGTTGGCAAAGGACAGAGGGTCGGCATATTTGCCGGATCAGGTGTTGGTAAAAGTACGCTTATGGGTATGATCGCCCGCAATACAGCAGCAGACGTCAATGTAATTGCTTTGGTAGGCGAGCGGGGCCGTGAGGTTCGTGACTTTATTGAACGGGATCTGGGTCCGGAAGGACTGGAACGATCTGTCGTTATTGTCGCTACCTCTGATCAACCTGCTCTGATTCGAATCAAGGGCGCGGTCATCGCAACTACGATTGCGGAGTATTTCAGAGACAGAGGCATGAATGTCATGTTGATGATGGACTCCGTTACACGTTATGCCATGGCACAGAGGGAAGTGGGACTTGCCGTGGGAGAACCTCCTGCAATGAGAGGATACACTCCTTCTGTTTTTGCGAGTTTACCCAAGTTGCTTGAGCGAGCGGGGACTGGACCCACAGGTTCGATTACTGCTTTTTACACCGTCCTTGTCGACGGGGATGATATGAACGAACCGATTGCAGATGCGGTGAGAGGTATTTTGGATGGTCATATTGTACTGAATCGGTCCATCGCAAACAAAGGTCATTTCCCTGCCATTGATGTGCTTGCGAGCATTAGTCGGGTTATGAAGGATATTGCTCCTGAAGAGCAGCTGGAAGCCGTTAATAATATGAAGAGACTGATGGCTGTGTACAAGGAATCAGAGGATTTAATTAACATTGGGGCTTATCAAAGAGGTTCAAATGCTGCCATTGATGAATCGATAGACCAGATTGATAGCATCTGGAATTTTACAAGGCAGAAAGTCGATGAAAAAGTAACGCTGAGTGAAGTGCAGGAACGTTTGATTCTTGAATTTGCAAGGAGATGAATGGGTAAACGATGAAATTTCGATATCATTTCCAGAAGGTTGTTGACCTGAAAAGCAATGAAAAAACGCAAGCGGAGTGGATGTTATCCACAGCGATCGGGAAACTTCAGACTGAGGAAGAGCATCTTTTACAACTATTGAATGATAAAAAGGAACTGATTGATGTCATTCAATCCACTACGGAAAGTACGGCTTCCGTATCCAGCTTGCAGGAGATGCAGCGTTATGTCCATCACCTTGACGAGTGCATTTCACGCAAAAGTAGTGATGTCAGACATGCTGAGGTCAATGTGCAACGGAATCAGACGTTTCTGAACGGCAAAATGATGGACGAAAAAGTATGGCTTGGGGCGAGAGACAAGGCCAAAATCAAATTTCAGCAGGAGATGCTCCTCCGGGAACAGAACGATCTGGACGAGATGGCTACTGTACGCTTCGCTGCCAAAGCCGGACGCGCGAATTGATGTGGCCGGACGCGAAGTTGTCTCGTGAAGGAGGAAAGAACAATGGCTGTTAAAGACACAGATATGGAAAAAGAGTCGAGCGGCGGTTGGGAAAAGTTTCTGATGATTTCAATCCCAATTGTGTTCACTGTGGTTTTGTTGGGTGTTTTGCTCACTCTATTTAATGTAGATATTCGCAACAACCTGCTTGGAGTAGCTAACAAAATTCCTATCGTAAAGGACTGGGTGCCTGATCCTGTGCTAGATCCGGAGAAAAAGAAACTGGAGAAGAGCGAGCAGCAGGTCGAGAGTGCAGAAGCGACAATAGATAAGCTGAAGGCACAAGTAAGCGAGAAAGAAACAGAGCTTAAAGCAGCGAAGGATGCCACGACCACAGAGGCGAAAAAAGCAAGTGATTTGCAAAAGAAATTGGATGATGCGGAAAAAGCGGTTGAAACCGCTGTGCGGAATCCAGAGACCGAGTCTGATTATCAGAAACAAATTAAAGATTTGGCTAAGATGTATGCGGACATGAGTCCCAGTAAGGCCGCACCGATTTTGCAAAATATGACGAATGAAGAGATGGTGCTGCTTCTGAGTGCGATGCAATCGGCTGCACGAACCAAGGTGCTGGAAAAAATGGACCCAAAAACAGCGGCTGATGTCACGATGATGATGAAGGATGCAAAACCATCCGGTGATCTGGCCCTGGATGCACTGCAATCCCGCTTAAAGAAAGAAACTGCAACGACATCTACAGCATCTACGACTAACTCCAAAAATTTGGATAAAAATCAGCTTAGTCAAACGTTTGCTTCCATGTCGGCCTCTAGTGGAGCCAAGCTGTTACTCGAAACTTATAAGCTGAGTCCGGACAAAACCTTGACCATTTTAAATTCTGTAGATGATGCTACACGGTCTCAATTGCTTGAAAATATGTCGACTGAAAATTCAGTTGAAACTGCAAAAATATTAAATAAATTAATGGGTAACAAGTAAGAGTAGTAGCGTCTGTTTATTAAGGAGAGGAGGTGAAAACAAATGTCGATTGTATATCAAATGACATCCACATCATCCGCCAAGACAACAGGAGCAGCTCAGACAGCTGGAACTGGTTCCAAAGGTGCAACTGCTGGTAGCGGTGATTTTCTACAAACTCTTGCCCAATCATTGAATGGTGGTGCAACGGGGGAGAATAGCTCGTCTGCAGCAGGGAGCTTAACAGCGAATCCGCTTATGTTTACCTTTGCAGCTAGTGAAGATGGAGAACAAACATCGATCACCGATATCTTGAGTTCGTTATTCGCAGATTTGGATTCGCTACATGAAGCTTTGGAAAATGATCCGTCACTACTAGGGGATTTACAAAGTCTGATTCAGCAGATGTATGCTCAATTAGATGCTAATCCTGGTACTCAAGCCGAAGGTTCTGATGAGCCTACAAGTGAAGCGGGTAATGCAGCATCAGCAATTGATCTGGCGGAACATCCAGCAGCAGTGCGCTTTGTATTACAGGATGTACTCACACAGTTAATTGCGAGTATGAATGAGTCTGATAGTACTGTTGTCAAGAACGCTCCAGAATTTAAGCACCTGCTTCAATCTCTTCAAAATCAGTTGCAAGATGCTGGCGTTGACACCAGTCTTAACAAAGGGTGGACTGAACTTAAATCCATTCTGGATACATTAGCAGTGGCTAAGGATCAGTCTGTGCAAGTGGCTCCAACAAATCAAACGTCCAAGCAAGACTCAGTGGCATCACAAGTTCTTGTTGCGGCCGCTTCAAATACTGGACCTAAAGTTTCAGTTGAAACGGATTCAGCACCTACAGCGAATGAAGTAGGAGAAGTGGACCATTCAAGTATCATTACGGCAGGAGAGTTGTCCTTACGTTCATCAGGTACATCAGCGGGTAAACCGGCTGAACCTGTCATGCCAGCATCCCAGTTTGCAAAAGAGATGACACAATTTGTTGTGAACAAGCTGGATATCGTGCAGCAAAAGGGTTTTTCAGAGGCAACTATCTCACTACGTCCGGAGCATCTAGGTAAGCTGGATGTACAAATTACTTTGCAAAACGGACAATTGGTTGCACGGTTTATGACTGAGCATACGATGGCGAAAGACATGCTGGAACAGCAAATGATGCAACTGCGTAGCTCGCTTCAAGCTCAAGGCATTCAAGTGGAACGACTTGAAGTTACTCAGAACAGCTCACTTGGTTCACAAATGTACCAGGATGGGGGACGCCAGCCAGGAAGCAATTCTCAGCAGCAACGTCGCTCACGCGAACGTGAAGAACAATCGGATGATGCTGTAACTACAGCAACTCTCCAGGAAGAATTGCGCAACTGGCGTAGTGAACATGAGGAAGGCAACGACCTGCGGAGAGACACGTTTACAGCAGAAGCTTAAATAGAAATGAGGTGAAAATATGGCTAATGAAGCGATTTCTACCAATAATACCTGGCCTAACTATTCGGCAGCGAATAAAGCTACAACAAGCGCTGCAACAAAAGAGCTGGGCAAGGATCAGTTTCTTAAAATATTGATCACTCAGCTACAAAATCAGGATCCGATGCAGCCAATGGAAGATAAGGAATTTATCGCTCAGATGGCTCAGTTCAGTTCGGTAGAACAACTGGTGAATATCTCGTCTCAGCTCAAGACTTTGAATCAGTCTCTTGGGACAGTGTCTGGCATGATTGGCCGCGAGATCAGTTGGCTTTCTTCTAATAAAGAGGATAACGGAACACTCCGTCAAGGTATTGTGGATTCTATTATCGTACGAGATGGTGTTCAGTACGCAAAAGTGGGCAAAGACGAAATTAAGCTGGATGAAATTATTCAGGTAACCAATCCAACACAGGCTGAGGAAAATGAAAATCCTGTTCAGAACGCTGAAGATTCAGCTGAAACGAACGAAACCAATGAACAAGAACCATCAGCACAGCCTGAAGATAACGGAAACACGTTATGAGTGATCGGATAACAGTAGGCCAACTGTATACAGGTCCAATTACACCGAATTTGCATAATCGCTCCAAAGCAGGAGAAACGTCTAATGTACCTGAACGCCCTTTTGCACAGGTATTGGAAGACAACCTCCTGAAATTGAGTAATCATGCTGCCAAAAGGTTGGAACAGCGCGGTATTGAACTCAAGACTGAGCAGATGCAGCAGATTGGAACTGCACTGGATAAGGCTGCTGCCAAAGGAGCCAAGGAATCCTTGATTTTGATGAAAGATATGGCTTTTATCGTTAATGTCAAAAATCGTACTGTCGTTACAGCCATGGATAGTGAAAGCATGAAGGATAATGTATTCACCCAGATTGACAGTGCTGTAATCATTTCTTGACCGGCTGGCCCTTCTCGGGAGCCGGAATGCCGCTGACCGACTGACGCGGTAACCAAATTAAGGCTGGGAGGATTTTTAAAAAATGTTGAAATCAATGTACTCAGGCGTTTCCGGGATGCGGGGTTTTCAAACGAAACTTGATGTTATCGGTAATAATATTGCGAACGTGAACACGGTTGGTTTTAAAGGTAGCCGTGTTATGTTCAAAGATATTATGAGCCAAACAACGGCGGGGGTAACAGCGCCTGGAGATGATAACGGTGGTGTAAATGCAAAGCAGATTGGTTTGGGTGTATCGGTAGGATCGATTGATACGCTGCATCTTGCGGGCAGCCCAATGACAACTAATAATCCAACTGACCTGCGTCTAAATGGTGATGGTTTCTTCCTGGTGACCCTAGGCGGGGAACAAGAAGTTCCTTTTTTGACCCGTGCAGGAGATTTCCATGTGGATGCTAACCGTAACCTCGTGACATCCGATGGTCTGTTCGTTGTTGATAGTGGTGGAGAACCTATCACTTTGGATGAAGCAGTAGTTTCTTTCACTATTGGTCAAGATGGAATTATCAACCAGACGATGGATGATGGAACAACTGAAGCTGGAGCACAACTGGGCATAGGGAAAGTAACAAATCCAGAAGGTCTAGAAAAAATCGGTGGTAACTTGTATCGTATTACTGCAAATGCCAATGCTGACGGGGAATTCGAAATTGTCACTGCAAATAGTACTGAATTTGGTACAGGCTCCGTTATTGCAGGACAACTTGAAATGTCCAACGTAGATCTAACAGGTGAATTCACAGAGATGATCGTGGCTCAACGTGGATTCCAGGCGAACTCACGTATTATTACAACGTCCGATGAAGTGCTTCAGGAAGTTGTTAACCTGAAACGTTAATAACTGATTAGCAATTTTTAATGCGTGGGGGGGCTTGCTCCTCCACTCTGATCGAGGGGGCTTAGCATGATTTCGGTTACGCGGTTAAATGGTTCTCCCATGTGGTTAAATGCGCTGATGGTTGAAATTGTGGAAGAGACACCAGACACGTATATTACTCTGGTAACCGGAAAGAGACTTATTGTGCTTGAGAAGGCCGATGAGGTTATTTCCAAAATTAAAGATTACAACCGTGAAATCGGGGTTCAGGCAGCCACTATTAAAGTGCAGCAAACGGAGGAGTCCTGATGAAAAAGATGTTGCCATGGCTTGCAACAAGCTTGCTAGCTATAACACTGATTGTGGTGGTTGTGTTTGTATTTATGACAGGACAGAACGGAAATAAGAATGATACACATACGGCAGCCGCTGCTGCAGAGAAGAAGATGACTGCGGATGAGATTGTTGCAGTTTCCTCAGAGCTTGGAGAAATTAAAACCAATTTGGCTGATATAGACCATGTTGTAGTTGTAAGTTTTTCTTTCAAATTGTCCGACAAAAAGGCTAAAGAAGATTTTGAGAAAATCAAGGAAATTACAGTGAAGCCTATTATCATCCAGACTTTTGCGGATACCAAGTCGGATGAGCTGGCAACAGCGAAAGGTCGCATTCAATTTAATAAAAAATTGACCGAGCTTATTAATGAAGCTTTGCCAGAAGGTAAGCTGGCCAGCACTAGTTTTTCTGCTTTTGTGATGGCGCCAATGTAATGAACAGGACACGCTGTAAATCTGTAAGGGGGTGAGAACATGGTGGATGTATTATCACAAAATGAGATTGACGCCCTATTAGCTGCCCTTTCCTCTGGTGAGATGGATGCCGAGGAATTGAAAAAGGAAGAAACTCAAAAGAAAATTAGATCGTACGATTTTAAGCGGGCAGTTCGTTTTTCTAAAGATCATATTCGAAGCTTGACCCGTATTCACGAAAACTTTGCACGCTTTCTCACCACTTATTTTTCAGCCCAACTGCGGACGTTCGTTCAGATCAATGTCGTTCAGGTTGAACAGTTGCCTTATGACGAGTTTATCCGTTCTATTCCGAAGATGACGATATTGAACATATTTGAGGCGGAGCCATTACAGGGACGGATGGTGATGGAGGTTCATCCCAACGTGGGTTATGCAATGCTGGATCGTCTGCTTGGCGGAACAGGAAATGCACCGACAAAGATCGCATCGATGACGGAAATTGAGACGACGATTATGGAGCGGATTTTCAGCCGTGCGTTTGAGAGTTTGCAGGAAGCATGGAAGACGGTGTTGGATATTTCTCCAAGGATGGAAGCGCTGGAGACCAATCCGCAATTTATGCAGATTGTATCTCCCAATGAGACCATTGCTTTGATCTCACTGAGTACCAAAATCGGTGACACCACAGGCATGATCAATTTGTGTATCCCGCATGTCGTTCTTGAACCTATTATGTCCCGGTTGTCGACTCATCAGTGGTTTGTTTCGGAGAAAAAGACGAGAGCTCCGGAAGAATATGATGCTCTCAAAGAGCGTGTGAACAAAGCCAAATTACCCGTTGTTGCGGAGT
Organism: Paenibacillus marchantiae; assembly: GCF_028771845.1. Taxonomy (NCBI): domain Bacteria; kingdom Bacillati; phylum Bacillota; class Bacilli; order Caryophanales; family Paenibacillaceae; genus Paenibacillus; species Paenibacillus marchantiae. The sequence continues at coordinate 3,611,067 of NZ_CP118270.1, forward strand.
TGGGAGAATCCAGAATTTCGATTGCTGAATTTTTGGGTCTGTCGGTTGGCGATGTCATTACGTTGAACAAACCCGTTGATGAGGGATTGTCCATTAAAGTTGGAGACAGGCTGAAGTACATGGGTAGCCCGGGAACGATCAAGGATCGTGTGGCTGTGCAAATAGACAAGATTGTCACCGAAGGAGTTGAAGAATTTGACGAGTAAGGATTATTTATCCCAAGAAGAAATCGATGCTTTGCTCAGACAATCGGAATCGATGAACAGTTCGGAACCGGCTGAGAAAACAGTTGATGATTTTTTGACCGAGCTGGAACAGGATGCCTTGGGGGAAATTGGTAACATTACTTTTGGTAGTGCGGCGACAGCTTTGTCCACGCTATTGGGCCTAAAAGTAGATATTACAACACCTAAGGTGTCCATCATCAGTCGGACACAGTTTGATGAAGCCTTTCCTAAACCTCACGTTGCAGTACATGTGAATTATGTGGATGGATTTGAAGGGATCAACTCGCTAGTCATCAAAAAACGGGATGCTCAAGTCATAGCTGATCTGATGCTTGGCGGCGAAGGAAATCCGGTTGATGAAGAACTAAATGAAATCCATATCAGTGCAGTACAGGAAGCGATGAATCAGATGATGGGTTCGTCTGCTACTTCCATGTCCACAATCTTTAACCGTTTCGTGAATATTTCTCCTCCGGGAATTGATATTCTCAATATGGAAAGTGGTGAGGGAGTCAGCAATCTTCCAGAAGATGAGACGTTGATCCAGGTATCATTCCGTCTGTTGATTGGTGACCTGATTGATTCCAATCTTATGCAGCTGCTTCCAGTGCATTTTGCCAAAGAAATGGTAGAGATGTTGATTGGAGGGGCTCAAGAGTCTACTGCTAGTGCACCAGTTGCGTCTACTCCAGAGCCAGTACCGGCAGCAGTACCGGTTGCCCCTGAGCAACCTCCGGTTCAGCAACAGGTACCGCCACAGGCACAACAGCCGCCTGTTCAAGATTATAATGGCTATGGACAGGCTCCAATGGGGATGCCGCAAGGAATGCCGCCACAGCAGCCGTATGGCATGCCTCCGCAGCAACCTTATGGTGTACCGCAGCATTACGGCGGTGTGCCGAATAGGAATGTAAACGTACAACCGGTTCAATTCGCCAATTTGCAAAATGGGGCGTTCGGCCAGGTAGACGAAAACAATTTGAATTTATTGATGGACATTCCCCTTAAAGTCACCGTAGAATTAGGAAGGACCCAGAAGCAAATTAAGGATATTTTAGAACTGTCACAAGGTTCAATTGTCGAGCTGGACAAGCTGGCCGGTGAACCTGTCGATATTTTGGTGAATAACAAGTTGATTGCCAAAGGTGAGGTTGTCGTAATTGACGAAAACTTTGGTGTTCGTGTTATAGATATCGTAAGCCAATGGGACCGAATTCAGAAATTACAATAAGCACAATTTAGGGAGGACTTGAATCAAGATGGCAAACCGAATTTTAGTCGTGGACGACGCTGCATTTATGAGAATGATGATCCGGGACATTTTGTCCAAAAACGGATACGAGGTCGTTGGCGAAGCACAGGATGGATCACAAGCAATTGAGAAGTTTAAGGAGCTTCGTCCTGATCTGATCACAATGGATATTACCATGCCTGAGATGGATGGTATTGCAGCTTTGAAAGAAATCAAAAAAATTGATGCTAACGCAAAAGTGATTATGTGCTCTGCGATGGGTCAACAAGCGATGGTTATTGATGCAATCCAAGCTGGAGCTAAAGATTTCATCGTGAAACCGTTCCAATCTGACCGCGTTATCGAAGCAATCAGCAAAACGCTGGGCGTTTAAGAGACATGATGATGGCTCAGGATAAGATTCCAGATGATGTGGGCACGGGAGTCAATTATTATTTTCAGCTTGTATGGGTGATTGTTGTCCTGGCCGTCATTCTGGTTCTTATAGTCTATCTGATTCGTTTTCTGAACAAACGGAATCAGCGATGGTTCCGGAACGGCACAATTCGTATTTTGGGTGGGGTCGGACTGGGACCAAACAAGTCGCTGCAAATTATAGAAATTGGCGGTAGTGTTTATCTACTCGGTGTGGGTGATGACATACAGCTGGTGGATAAGGTTTCGGATCTTGAAGAGGCACAGCGAATCATTGATTCATTTGAACGGGATGCTTCAGCTCAACAGGGAAGCCTTTCGCCTCTCATTGCAAAGCTGGCAGCCCGCTTGCGCAAAGATGAACCGCCACGGGAAATGGAACTCGAGGATACAACCTCTTTTCACGAACTGTTTGAATCTAAACTTCGGCAGATGCCTAACCGTAAAGAGAAGATGGAGAAGGTCCTGGAAGAAGACAATACTACAGATCGGTCGAGGGATTCATGAAGAAAAAGATTTGGTTGGCGTGTTTTTTCATAGGACTCATCAGTCTGGCCTCGGTCACTGTTGCCTTTGCCGAACCGATTCCGAATATTGATATTCAAATTGGTAACGGGGATGGGGGTACACCAAGTACGAGTTCACTGTCCATTATCCTGTTGATCACAGTACTTAGTATCGCACCAGCCTTGCTGGTACTGATGACCAGTTTTACACGGATTGTTATCGTTCTCGGTTTTGTGCGGACATCCTTGGGTACGCAGCAAATGCCACCCAATCAGGTGCTGGTCGGTTTAGCACTTTTTCTGACACTTTTCATCATGTCACCGACGTTGTCGTCCATCAATCAGGTAGCGCTTCAGCCCTATCTCAAGGGAGACATCACACAAACCGAAGCGTTGGAAAAAGCTGCGGATCCCATGAAGAAGTTTATGTTCTCCCACACTAGGGAGAAAGACCTATTGCTGTTTATGAAGTACAATCAAACGGAAAAGCCAAGCACATACCAGGATATTCCGATTACTGTGATGGTACCGGCATATGCAATCAGTGAGTTGAAGACAGCATTCCAGATGGGATTCATGATCTTTATTCCATTCTTGGTTATAGACATTGTAGTTGCGAGTACACTCATGGCTATGGGGATGATGATGCTTCCACCTGTCATGATCTCATTACCTTTCAAAATACTGTTATTTGTACTTGTCGATGGCTGGTATCTGGTCGTGAAGTCACTGTTGCTGAGTTTTAACACTTGAGCCGGCATATTAAAGGAGGACGGTCATGACTTCGGAGTTTATTATCGGTCTGGCCGGGAAAGCGGTCTATACTTCACTGCTGGCCAGCGCACCCATGCTTATTCTAGCTCTGGTTGTAGGACTCATTATCAGTGTGTTTCAGGCAACCACTCAAATTCAGGAGCAAACCCTGGCCTTTGTGCCTAAAATCATTGCTGTACTTCTGGCAGTACTTTTGTTTGGTCCTTGGATATTGAATATACTGGTCGATTTCACGTATAACATTCTCGATAATTTATACAGATACATAGGGTAGGCTGTTGCAGATGGAGACATTGTTGCAAAGTTTTCCTGTCGCTCTGCTTATGTTTTGTCGAATAGCATCATTTTTTGTAACTGCGCCGGTCTTCTCGGCTCGGAATGTGCCGAATTCTCTTAAAATTGGTTTATCGGCATTCGTAACCTTTACGGTGTATATGGTATACGGCATAGACCAGGTTGTACCTACAGATCTGAGTTATATCCTGCTGGTTATCCGAGAGATATTGATTGGCTTGCTCTTAGGCTTTGTTGCTTATCTGTTAATGACGGCTATACAGACCGCAGGAACCTTTATTGATCTTCAGATTGGTTTTGGTATGGCCAACGTATATGATCCAATGACAGGCGCTTCTGCACCACTTACAGGTAACTTCAAATATGCTTTTGCGGTATTGCTCTTTCTGACAATGAACGGACATCATTATCTGCTCGATGCCATTGTATACAGTTATCGCTGGATTCCGTTGTCGAATGTATTCTTTCTACGATTGGCAGATGGAAGTATTGCTGAATTTTTGGTGCGTACCTTAGGTCAATCATTTATGTTGGCTTTTCAGATGTCTGCGCCGATTGTAGTTGCTCTGTTTTTGACAGATGTAGGATTGGGATTCTTGGCGAAGACGGCTCCTCAATTTAACGTATTTGCCGTCGGAATGCCACTGAAAGTACTCGTAGGGCTTGCTATTTTGCTTTTGCTGGTTCCCAGTTTTGCCTTTGTGTTTAGTCAATTGTTCGAAGTAATGTTCAGATCCATGGAAAACTTGCTTGGGACCATTGGACAGAGGCCGGGCTGAGTGAAACGGAGGACAAGATTCGAATGAAATATCAACTCGACCTCCAGATGTTTGCGGGGGAAAAAACAGAGAAGGCTACCCCGAAAAAAAGACAGGATACGCGAAAAAAAGGACAGGTTGTCAAAAGTATGGAGCTGTCCGGCGCATCCATTCTCCTATTCACGTTTTTGATCATGATGATGTTCAGTAACTTTTATAAAGAACGAATAGTTCGACTGTTTACGGACATCTTCATAAATCGACTCAGTATGGAGATCACCGGGGAGAATGTTGTCGCTCTGATGATGCGATATGGTATCGAGATAATGCTGTTGCTTGCTCCTGCTTTGCTAGGTGCGGTACTTGTTGCGTTAATCGTTAATTACATGCAGGTTGGTTTTCTTCTTGTAGGGGAAGGTTTGAAGCCAAAACTTGAGAAGTTGGATCCGATCAAAGGGTTCAAAAATATTTTTTCTCTCCGCTCTTTGGTGGAATTCGCTAAATCGATTCTAAAAATGTCAATTATCGGTTTTCTCGTTTACAGTACAATCACAAGTTACCAATCAGATATTGCTTCACTATCACATTTTTCACTGGATGCTATTCTTCATTTTGCTGCTTCGATTACCTTAAACTTGGGAATTAAAATTGCCGTAGCACTCCTGGTACTTGCAGTATTCGATTACATGTATCAGAAGTATGATTATGAGAAAAACATTCGGATGTCCAAGCAAGACATCAAGGACGAATACAAAAAAATGGAAGGTGACCCACTGATCAAGGGGAAAATCAGGGAGCGTCAGCGTCGTATGGCTGTTCAGCGTATGATGCAGGAAGTTCCCAAAGCGGATGTGATTATCACCAACCCAACTCACTTTGCCGTTGCGCTTAAGTATGAAGGCTCGGAGATGGAAGCGCCGCAGATTATAGCTAAAGGTCAGGATTACGTCGCCTTACGTATTAAGGAAATTGCCAAAGAGCACGGTGTCATTACAATGGAAAACAAGCCGCTGGCACGGGCATTGTTCCAGAGAGCCGAGATTGGTGACGCCATACCGGCTGATTTGTTTCAAGCGGTAGCCGAAGTGCTGGCTTATGTATATAAATTAAAGGGCAGAACGAAATAACAAGGGATCGGAGGCCGTACATTCATTGAAAACAAAAGATATAGCTGTCCTTGCGGGTATCATCGGCATCGTGTTGATGATGATTCTCCCGATCCCAACCTGGTTGTTGGATATGTTGCTTGTCATCAATATCTCAATTGCACTGATGATATTGCTTGTTGCAATGAACAGCAAAGAGGCACTGCAATTTTCCATCTTTCCTGCATTGTTGCTGATCACGACGTTGTTTCGATTAGCACTCAATATATCGACAACGAAACTGATTCTGGGAGAAGGAGACGCAGGTTCGGTAGTCGCTACCTTTGGTAGCTGGATAGCTGGTGGACAGATCGCAATTGGATTCATTGTGTTTCTGATTCTCGTCGTGGTTCAATTTATCGTTATTACGAAGGGATCAGAGCGTGTAGCTGAAGTCGCAGCACGATTCACCCTCGATGCGATGCCTGGTAAACAGATGAGTATTGACGCAGATTTGAATGCTGGTCTGATCAACGAGCAGCAAGCACGTGAACGTCGTTCCAAAATTGAACGCGAAGCTGACTTCTACGGCGCCATGGATGGAGCGAGTAAATTTGTAAAAGGAGACGCTATTGCGAGCATCATTATTCTCCTGATTAATCTCATTGGTGGATTTATCATCGGAATGACGGTTCATGGTCTCGATTTTGCAGAATCACTGTCTACCTACTCTGTGTTAACGATCGGGGATGGACTGGTAAGCCAGATTCCTGCACTCCTGATATCTACAGCAGCAGGTCTTATTGTAACTAGAGCATCATCGGAAGGGAATTTGGCCGATGACATTACGGGACAATTGTTTACATACCCGACGCTCCTTTATATTGTAGCTTTTGTAATAGCAATGCTCGGTTTTTTCACACCGATTCATATTATTACAACGTTGCCGCTTGCAGGTTTGCTGGCTTTTGCTGGATGGAGGATGCAGAATAATCTGAATCAGAAGCAAGAGGCAGAGGAGCAAATGGAAGAGGAGCAGCAGATTGAAGAAGTTAGAAGTCCGGAGAGTGTAATCAACCTTCTTCAGGTTGACCCTATTGAGTTTGAATTTGGTTACGGTTTGATTCCTCTGGCAGACAACCAGCAGGGCGGAGACTTATTGGATCGGATCATTATGATTCGTAGGCAATGTGCTCTTGAACTGGGGTTAGTCGTTCCGGTTATCCGGATTCGGGATAATATCCAATTAAGACCGAATGAATATGTCATCAAAATTAAGGGTAATGTTGTTGGCGGCGGAGAACTGTTGTTGAATCATTACCTGGCCATGAGTCCGGGTTATGAAGAAGAATCTGTTACAGGGATTGAAACGACAGAGCCAGCTTTTGGCCTTCCAGCCTTATGGATAGATGAAGTAACCAAAGACAGAGCTGAACTTGCAGGATATACAGTTGTAGATCCTCCTTCAGTAGTAGCCACACATCTGACTGAATTGATTAAGAAGCATGCGCATGAGTTACTTGGCAGACAAGAAACGAAAGCACTTGTGGATAATCTCAGAGAGAATTATGCTGCGCTGGTGGATGAACTCATCCCATCCGTCCTGTCCATCGGAGATGTACAGAAAGTACTCGCCAAGTTGTTGCGTGAGAAAGTTTCCATTCGTGATATGGTTACAATCTTCGAGACACTGGCGGACTACGGAACGTATACCAAAGACCCGGATGTGCTGACGGAATACGTGAGACAATCCCTATCTCGTCAGATTACCCAGCAATTCTCCCAAAAAGGGGAGACGCTCAGAGTAATAACTGTTGGACCTGGTCTAGAGAAGAAAATTGCTGAGAGTGTACAGCAATCGGATCAAGGCAGTTACCTTGCATTAGATCCAGCTTCAACACAAAGTGTATATCAAAAGTTGACTGAACAAGTTAATCGATTGATCCAGTCGGGCCAGCAGCCTGTTGTATTAACTTCTCCAACCATTCGTATGTATCTGCGTCAGGTGATTGAACGCACCATGCAGGATATACCAGTTCTTTCCTATAGTGAGTTGGAGCCGAATGTTGAAATCCAAAGTGTCGGGGTGGTGAACTTATGAGAGTAAAACAATACGTCGTTGAGACCATGCCCGAAGCTATGCTTCAAATTCGCAAAGACCTGGGAAGTGATGCCGTCATTCTGTCCACCAAGGAAATCAAGGTAGGCGGTGTGCTGGGGATGTTCCGTAAGAAAAGGATCGAAGTTGTAGCAGCAGTGGATAAGGAAGAAAAAAAACAGGCAACAAAGCAAGTGCAAAACCAATTTACACCGGTACCTCGCGCATTTGTACCTGAGGCATATCGACAAACGGCTCGTTCGTTTGTCGTTGCTTCTGACGAAGCGGCTGCCAGTATCGCTGAAAAAAATGTGCAAGAGAAAACTACGGATGCCACAGCTGTGTCTGAATCGAGTAAACTCGGTTCAGACATGAGCAACGGCAGATCTTCTTTGAGTATCGAGCATAAACCGCGACCGCAAGGGGCGGATTTTTCGGGTTTAACATCTGCCAGTGGGCAGCAGGAGCAGGCGAACGATCCGCAGCAGGGCCAACTGATGTCTGAATTGCAGGAGCTCAAATTGATGATGACCAAGTTGTCTAAGCAAGGAGCAACGGCAGATCCGTTACCAGAGGAGTTCCACGCTCTTCGAGAAAGGTTGATGGAGCAAGACATTTGGCCAGAAGTATGGGAATCTTGGTTTGACGTTGTTCAGACGAAGCTCTCTGAAAAAGAATTAGATGAAGCAGAAGCCGTTCAAGCAGTGCAACTGGAAATATCACATTTTTTGGAGAAACGTATCGACGTGGGTATTTTGCCAACTACACGCATTGTATATGTAGCTGGGCCAACTGGAGTTGGTAAAACAACGACCATTGCCAAACTGGCTGCTGAACAGATGTTCAACTATCAGCGAAAGGTAGGGTTCATCACTTCGGATACTTATCGTATCTCAGCGGTAGAACAACTTAGAACGTACGCATCCATTTTAAATGTCCCGCTAGAGGTCGTACAGTCCCCAGGTGATACACAACGTGCAATCTCCCGTCTTGAGGAATGTGATCTAATCTTCATGGATACAGCCGGAAGAAACTACAGAAATGAGTTGCTTGTTTCAGAACTGCAAAGCCTACTCGCGCCTGTGGAAAATAGTGAAACTTTTTTGGTTTTGAGCATGACTTCCAAAAGTGCCGATATGGTTCAAATAACGGAGCATTTCAGCAAATATGGGCTGGATAAGGTCATTTTTACGAAGATGGATGAGACCGGAAGCTGTGGCCCGATGTTTAACCTGCTGCATCGTTTTCCACTTAAACTTGCTTATGTGGCTAACGGACAAAATGTGCCGGATGATCTACTCAAGCCTGATGCGGATTCGCTGACCAAACAATTGTTAGGAGAGCTTGTACGATGAAGGACCAGGCAGCCTCACTCAGAAGTATGGTCTCCATGCCTAACGGAGTGGAGGGAAGAGGACGTGACTCACGCTCCTCCAAAATCATAACCGTTGCCAGTGGAAAGGGAGGGGTTGGTAAATCCAACTTTACACTTAACTTTGCACTGAGCTTACAGGCAATGGGGCAAAAGGTATTGGTGTTTGATGCAGATATAGGGATGGCTAATATCGATGTCCTAATGGGAACCTCTTCTCCTTATAATCTGTACCATCTGTTATACCGACAGAAATCCATACAGGAAATCATACAGCTTGGTGCAAGCGGGTTGCCTTATATCGCCGGAGGTTCGGGGATGAAAGAATTGTTCTCATTGTCAGATCGAGATCTGGAGTTTTTTGCTGGACAAGTTGAAGAGATTGCACAGGAGATGGACTATGTCATTTTTGATACAGGAGCAGGACTTTCCAGAGAAAATATGAAATTCATCGGTGCAGCCGATGAATGTCTGATCATCACCACACCTGAACCGACTTCAATAACCGATGCTTATGCTTTAGTTAAAGTTATGCATGGCCAGGAAAATGCCACACCCTTTCGGATGATCGTTAACCGGGCTGAAGACCAGCAAGAGGCGGAACGGGTGGCGGATAAAATAGCTGGAGTGGCAAAGAGATTTTTACAGATCGATATCCCGCTGCTTGGATATATTTCCGAAGATGCTCAGGTTGTAAAGGCAGTTAAAAGGCAAGTGCCATACAGTCTGGCATATCCGAATGCAAAAGCTTCCAGGGATATAGAGAAACTCGCACATCACTATTTGGCTGCACCTGCTGCTCCGGGATCCGAAACCTTGACAGGAATCAGAGGATTTATGAAAAAGTGGCTGAAGCGGACAACATGATTTCTGAATAAAGGAAACAGGGGTGGAAACAACATGGCGGTGTATCAAGTATTGGTTGTCGATGATTCCGCTTTTATGCGTAAAATTGTTTCAGATTTAATTGAAGCAGATTCGGAGTTTAAGGTTACGGCAACAGCATCAAATGGTAAGGAAGCTATTCAAAAAGCAATAGATTTGAAGCCCGATGTCATCACAATGGACGTTGAGATGCCTGAAATGAATGGATTGGACGCATTAAAATCGATCATGAAGCAATCTTTCGTCCCGGTGATTATGCTCTCGGGTATCAATGAACAAGGCATGAAAGAGACCATCATGGCGCTCGAGGCCGGTGCGTTTGACTTCATTCGTAAGCCATCGATTGTGCATGATCAGGATATTGCCCAAGTAGGTAAAGCATTGGTTGAGCGGATGCGAGCAGCTATGGATGAAATCAAGCGAAAAGCCGATCGTGAAGCATCGATGAAGAAACGGGATGAAGCACAGAGCAAACTGCTGCAACAGTCCCAGCGAGTTCAGGTTGATCCACCTCCTTTACAAGACCGAAAAGGTGCTTTGAAGAAAAAAATAGAACCTGCCCAGCCAGGAGCACGATTTGGCAGTGGACAAACTGATTCCTTACGAGCAAAACCGAAGCAACCTACTGTTCCACTGACGAAGCAGAATACGGGACATCTGGACAAAAAGTTGGAGCCTTTGCGAGATTCAAATCGAGCTTCGAATGCCAGTACTGACAGAATAGCTAAGGCAAACAAGCCAACGCAATCTCCCAAGGAAAACCGTTTGTCTTCTCGATTGGCAGAACAGGAGACAGCTGCAGCTTCAGCTGAACCATCCAAAGATATTGCCAAGGTAATTCCGTCTCATAAGGGAGCAGGAGGACCGGAAGGATCATTTAACAAACTTGTGGCTATTGGTTGTTCAACTGGGGGACCGAGAGCCCTCAAAACTTTGCTGGAACAACTGCCAGGTGATTTACCTGCTCCAGTCATTATTGTTCAGCATATGCCGCCCAACTTTACCCGATCCCTTGCCCAGCGATTGAATACGTTCAGTGAACTGCATGTGGTTGAAGCTGAGGAAGGCATGGTTCTACGAAAAGGAACGGCCTATATTGCTCCTGGCGGCTTTCATGTCAAAGTCAACAAAACTGCAGATGGAAGGTTCACCATAAAGCTGACAGAGGAAGAACCAGTCAATGGACACAGGCCTTCAGTCGATACAATGTTTGAGTCGCTGCTGCCGTACACGTCATTGCAAAGACATCTGGTTTTACTGACAGGGATGGGCAGTGATGGCGCTCGTATGATGAAAAAATTGTATGAAGCGGGTGTCACTTCAACCTTTGCAGAGAATGAAGAAACTTGTGTTGTGTATGGTATGCCGCGTTCTGCTGTAGAGCTGCAATGCGTGCGTCATCTTCTGCCATTGCAGGAGATTGCGCCTAAACTTGTTCAAGCTGTGAAATAAACGGAGTTAACTCATGGAGGAGGTGCCTCACAATGGACATGAATCAATATTTATCTATGTTTATTGATGAGTCTAATGATCATCTGCAGTCCCTTAACGAAAATATGCTTCAACTCGAAGGCAGTCCGGAGGATCTGGGAATTGTTCAGGTCATATTCCGCTCTGCTCATACGTTGAAGGGTATGGCTGCTACAATGGGTTTTGAGGATTTGGCATCATTGACGCACAAAATGGAAAATGTGCTGGATCTGGTGCGCAACGAAAAGTTGAAAATGCAGGATTTCATTTTTGATACCCTGTTCAAGAGTTTGGATGCTTTGGAAACAATGGTTCAGGATATTACCGAAGGCGGAGAGGGTAAAGCGGATGTTTCCTCCATCGTAGCTTCTCTCCAAGCCATTGAGAGTGGTGAATGGACGGGAGGTACTGCTCCCGTAGCCGCAGTAAACCAATCACCAAGTACAGCAACACCAAGTGCGGTTGAACTGGACGAATTCCAGTACTCCGTATTGGATCAGTCCATAGCCGAAGGCCACCGTGTGCTCTATGTTGAAGTTCTTGTCAGCGAGCAGAGCCAGCTGAAGGGCGTACGTGCTTATATGGTCTTTGATCTATTAGAACGCTCGGGTGAGGTTGTTAAATCGTTCCCAACAGTTCAGGATATTGAGCAAGAGAAGTTTGAGCGCAGTTTCTCGTTGTATTACATAACGACCAAAGAGGCGCAGGAACTTGAAAAAGGTATTATGAGCATCTCAGAAATTGAGAGTGCCAAAGTCATTCAGCTGGATCAAGAGACTCTTCAGCAGATGACAAATCAGGCAGCGGCAACAGCTGAAGTGGAAGCTGCACCTGTTCCTGCTCCAGTAGAAGCATCATCGGAACCGAGTTCTTCATCGAAAGAAGAACCAAAGAAACCAGTAGCCACCAAAACAGCTGCACCAAAACAAGCTGCTACACCTTCACGTACCATCCGTGTGGATATAGAACGTCTGGATGTACTGATGAACTTGTTCAGCGAGTTACTGATCGATCGTTCACGACTGGAGCAGTTGGCCAGCGAGACGGGTAATAATGATTTATCGGATACGGTAGCTCATCTGAGCAGAGTCAGTACAGATTTGCAAAATATTGTACTGAAATTGCGGATGGTTCCTGTGGATACGGTATTCAACCGTTTCCCGCGTATGATTCGTGACCTGGCTAAAACACTCGACAAAAAGATCGATCTGGTCATTACGGGTGCCGAAACGGAACTTGATCGGACGGTAATTGATGAGATCGGCGATCCGCTGGTGCATTTGCTGCGTAATGCAGTTGACCATGGTGTTGAATCGATCGCAGAGCGTGTGGCAGCTGGTAAACCTGAATTGGGAACAGTTAATCTTCGGGCTTTCCACAGCGGAAATCATGTATTTATTGAAATCGAAGATGATGGTAAAGGCATTTACCGCGATAACCTTTTGAGAACAGCGGTCAAACGTGGGGTTGTTACCGAAGAACAAGGTGCCAAGATGAGCGATGATGAAGTGAACCAGTTATTGTTTGCACCAGGCTTCAGTACCGCTGATAAAATCTCGGATATCTCCGGCCGTGGAGTAGGATTGGATGTTGTGAAATCCAAAATCACTTCTCTTGGTGGTAATGTAACCATTCATTCGACACCGGGTAAAGGCACCAACTTCTCTGTTCAGTTACCATTGACCCTGTCCATTATCGCTGCGATGCTTGTTCGACTTGGATCCGAGAAATACGCCGTTCCTTTGTCTTCCATTGTAGAGACAGCCATTGTACAACGCGAACAGGTTCGTAATATTCATGGCAATAAAATGATTACGTTCCGTGAGTCTCTAATTCCGTACCTGTCATTGAGCGAAGTTTTCGGAGTGCCTGATTTCAATGATGCGAACGAACAAGAAACTGAGATCGTGGTCATTCGCAAAGGTGAACGTCTTGCAGCTGTAGCCGTTGAAGAATTTATTGGGCAGAGTGAGATTGTTCTTAAATCGATGGGTACTTATCTTCCTTCCATTGAAGGGATCTCTGGTGCAACGATTCTGGGAGATGGTCAAGTAGCTCTGATTCTTGACCCTAATGCATTTATTAAATAAGCACACAAGATAAGTCTTACATTTAATAGGGAGGTTTTTTCCATGGAAGAAGAGTTGAAAGTCATTGTCTTTAAATTAGGTTCCGAAGAGTACGGTATTGAAGTAGACAAGGTTCAGACGATTGAGCGTATGATGCCTATTACCCGTGTACCTAAGACCTTCTCTTTTGTAAAAGGAGTTATTAACTTACGTGGTGTTGTTATTCCCGTCATTGATCTACGTGGTCGATTCTCTTTGCCAGAAACAGAATACACCGATCAAACTCGTATTGTCATTGTAGGTGTGGACGATATGCAAGTTGGCTTTATCGTTGACTCTGCCAATGATGTTATTGACATCAAGCGTGACGCTATTGATAGTCCGCCTGAAGTGGTTGGTGGAGTTAAAGCAAGATACCTGCGCGGTGTAGCCAAGCTGGAGGATGCGCGCTTGTTGATTATGCTTAACCTAAACGAAGTATTAAATAAAAGCGAGGTTGTACAGCTGGAAAGTATTGAGGGCTAACACCGTGGAACTGTTCAACCGATTTGAGGGATTCCAAATGGATGTGCTCAAAGAGGTCGGTAACATTGGAGCAGGCAACGCCGCAACGGCGTTGTCTCAGCTTCTCAATAGACCGATTGACATGGGTGTGCCTACAGTACAGATGCTTCCTTTTGAAGAAGTTGCTGAAAAAGTGGGCGGAGATGAACGTATAGTTGTTACTGTATTTCTTCGTGTTGAAGGCGAAGCACCAGGCAATCTGTTCTTTATGATGGCACCTGAGGCTGCCAAAATGCTGCTGAACCGGCTTGCTGGTTTTGATTTGAAGGAAGGTCTTGCATTCACGGAAATGGAACAGTCGGCTCTATCCGAAATCGGGAATATATTGGCCGGTTCATACCTTTCTTCTTTGGCAGATTTCACGAAACTATCTATGTATCCGACCGTTCCCGGACTTGCTATTGATATGGCAGGTGCCATTTTGAGTTATGGTCTGTTGCAGTTTGGTGAAATGGGCGACGATGCATTATTGATTGACACTTCTTTCTTTGAAGGTGAAGATCAGGTAGAGGGTCAATTTTTCCTGATTCCGGATCCGCCTTCATTTGCTAAGATATTTGAATCTCTAGGGGTGCCACTGGATCATGATTGAGGACAAAAGCGTCGTTAAAGTCGGTATGGCGGATTTGAACATTGCTCATCTACCCGGCGTAATCCGTACGACTGGCTTGGGCTCTTGTGTGGGATTAACGATGTATGATCCGCATTTGAAGCTTGCCGGAATGGCGCATGTCATGCTCCCCACTTCAGAGATAGCTCGTGAAGGAACGTTGAACAAAGCCAAATATGCGGATACGGCATTGCCGGAATTGTTACAAAGAATGATACAACTCGGTGCATCTCGTTCACGTATTGTGTCCAAAATGGCTGGAGGGTCTCAGATGTTTGCCTTCGCGGGGGCAGGAGATACAATGCGTATCGGACCGAGGAATGCGGATTCTTGTCGGGAATGGTTAGAAAAGCTTGGGATTCCACTTCTTGCCGAAGATACCGGTGGGAATTACGGACGAACGATTGAAATGGACTGTGAAACTGGACTTTTGACTATTCGAAGTGTCCAAATGGGTGTAAAGGAACTATAAGACATGATAGGAAACTACCGTATTAATCTTGGAGCAGGCATAGTCGGATTTATTCTGACCTTTTTTGTAGCATACAGCAGCAATGTGTTGATGACCAGCTTAATACGCGGGTTGATCGGCTTTGTAGCCTGGTTTGTCCTTGCTTATGGTTTACGCTGGGGACTGGGATTGCTGCTGAACCCTTCATCAGAGGGGAATGGGTATGGTTATGATTCACCGGGCGCTCAAGAACTAAGAGGTTCACAGGTGGACATTAAACTCGAAGACGATGGACAAGAGCTGAACGACTTGCTCAAACATGGACAGAACGCCTCCTCTGGGGAGAACCTTCCACCATCTGAGACGAAAGCTCCAACGGGATTTGCCCCTTTGGATCCGCCTAAACTTGTCCGGACCAAAGATCCGGAGGAGTTGGCGCAGGCCGTTCGTCACCTGACAGACAAATAAGGAGGGTGAAAGCAATTGAACGAGCGTAAAGCTTCACATTTGAACCATGCTGACTTGTGGGAAAAGTGGAAAGAACAAGGCGATCTTGAAGCCAAGAAAAGTTTGATCGAAAAATATCTTCATATTGTAAACTATGTATCCGGGCGTTTGGCTGTTGGTCTGCCCAAAAATGTCCCGAAAGATGATCTGGAGAGCAATGGAGTTATGGGATTGATTGATGCGTTGGAGAAATTTGACTATGAACGTGGTCTTCAATTTGAGACGTACGCATCCTGGCGGGTGCGCGGTGCAATCCTTGATGGTTTGCGTCAGGGAGATTGGGTTCCTCGTTCTGTGCGTGAGAAAGCGAAGCGGATTGAAGATGCTTACCAGCAACTAGAGCAGACATATTTGCGCTCTGTTAGTGACGAAGAAATGAGTCAATATCTCGACGTGTCTACGAAAGACTTTCAACATATGCTTCAGGAAGTGGCTGTTATGTCGCTTTGCTCTCTGGAAGACCCGATTCGTGAAGAAGAGTCTGAGACTCGACTTTCATTAATGGTCGATGAAAAAGCCAAAAACCCGGATTATAAAGTAAATGAATTCTACTTAAAAGAAGCTTTAGTGCAAGGGCTTGAAAAATTGACTGTCAAAGAGAGAACGGTTGTTTCACTTTTATATTATGAAGATCTTTCTCTTAGCGAGATTGCTGAGGTAATGTCTCTTTCTCCGTCACGTATCTCGCAGCTGCACTCAAAGGCCATCTTACGGTTACGTGGAACATTGGATAAACAGAAAGACTTGCTTATGCGTAAAGATTAATATAGTAATATATGAATAGAGAGCTTTAACATTGGATATTGGGGAGTGGAAAGTCTAAAGGGGGAAGAAATGCATTGACACAGCAGACTGTTTTGGAACAGTGTTTGAGCATTGTTTTATCAGATGATAAAAGTACGGCCTACCTTGAATTTTCCAAACAGGAAGAAGGTTTTACCTGTACACCGGATGAACTCGAAAAATTTATAGCGAGTCAGGGTATTAAGTATGGTGTGCTGCGCGAAGCGTTGCTTGTTTTTGTGAGTCATCCTGAGACTTATGTGAAGGATCAATACAAGATTGCCGAAGGTATTAAACCAGTACCGGGAACGAATGGCTTTATTAAAGTGCTAGTGGGCATGGACGATTCCAATGAACGGCGACCTTTGGAAGCAGAGAACGGAACAGTCGATTACAAAGAAGTGACTCGCTTAAACAATGTTCGAACAGGTCAAATCATTGCCGAACGAATTCCTCCTGTGGACGGCACGGTGGGAAGGGCTGTAACAGGTGAAGAAATACCATTTCGTCCAGGGAAAGAAGCACGCTTCAAAGTGGGGAAAAATGTTGTCGTTAACCCTGATGGATCTGCTATGTATGCCGCCCTGGATGGATTGGTTACCAAAACAGACGGCAACAAATTGAATGTGTTTCCGGTATACGAGGTCAATGGCGATGTGGATTATAACACCGGTAACATCGATTTTGTGGGTAAAGTTGTCATTCGCGGCAATGTGCTTACCGGATTTAAAGTAAAAGCGGCAGGGGATATACGTGTCGTCGGAGGTGTCGAGGGAGCGGAGCTGGAAGCAGGTGGCTCTGTCGAAATTACCGGCGGTATTATTGGTTATAACAAAGGGCTTATACAAGCAGGACATAATGTGAAATGTACCTTTATTCAAGAAGGCAACGTCGATGCGGCTGAAAATGTCCTGGTATCCCAAAGTATTATGCATTCCACGATTCGTGCAGGTCATGCGGTAATCTGTGAAGGCACCAAAGGACTTATCGTTGGCGGGTCGATCCAGGCTGGAGAAAACGTCTCAGCACGCGTCGTCGGCAACAGTATGTCTACTGTGACTTCCATTGAAGTAGGGGTATTGCCTAAGCTCCGTAATGAGTTGAGTGACTTGCGTAAGGAAGTCAGAGAGCAGATGGATGCTTTGGATAAAACGAAAAAAGCTTTGACATTATTGGATCAGTTAGCTGCTGCAGGCCAACTGAGCCCGGATAGAATGTCCATGCGAATCAAACTGAGTGCTACACAAAAATCTGCCCTTCGTCTTAGCGAGGAAACCAAAACACGTATCTTTGAAATTGAGAAGGTTCTTGAAGATACAAGCAGGGCTCGCGTTGATATTCATAAGATGATTTATGGAGGCTCTAGAATAGTTATCGGCAGATACACCAAATTTATTAAAGATCCGGTAAGTCGAATATCTTTTTATTATCACGATGGGGATATAACGATGGTTCCATTCGTTTAAGTACAGCATTCAAGCACATGAAGAAATCCATTCGATACCGTGAGGTGAGCGTATGAGTTTCAAAGCGGTTGAATTGCAGATTGCCGTACCTAGAACAAGTGAGGCGGGGCGTTATCAGAATGAAGCCCAGCAGAGACCGGTCATTGACCAGACCCTGCTAGCGGAACAAACGGCCAAAGAAGCAAATGAAGCAAGGCAACGAAGCGAGGCGCTGGATGAAACAGCGCACACAGATGTACACGATGGTCAATCTAGAAACAAAGAGCAGCAGAGCGGCTCCAACGAACCTGAAGCTACTTCAGCGCTGGAAACTGTCAAACCTGCCGAGCATCCATACAAAGGAAAACATATTGACCTGTCGTTGTAATGGATGACATGTGACTCACATGTAGTCTTGAGCACCGATGGCTGCATTAAAAGGAGAGAACCCAATTTGTCACCATGGATCATTATTGTCATATTAGGAGCCTGCGCAATTGCATATGCGCTTATCATGCCCAAGAAAAACAAAGTGCAGGAGCCTGGGCATCACCTGGTGCAAGAGATGGAATCTACGCTTGAACATTATATGGCTGAGATAGAAAACGACAATGATGCTCTCATTCAGCGTGTTGCTGAAATGAAGGGTGAGGCGACGGCGGCAGATCAGCGTATGCAATCACAGCTTCAGGAATTACAGCGGAGGCTGGATCAACTGGAAGAAAGTAAAACGACAGAAGCAGACGCATCCTCCAATATAATTCCGGTACATAGCACAAGCGGATTGCAAGCTCAAGCGCTTGTAGACAGTGTGCGAGCAGATTCGGCCCAACAGGTGTCAGAAGCAGAAGAGCAGACCTCTGAACAAGAATCTACGCCTCTACGTGAATCCATTAAGGACCGATATGCAGAGTTGTTTAATTTATATGCCGAAGGAAAGTCAGTGGATGCTATTGCCAAGCAGACGGGCATACAACGTGGAGAAGTACAGCTGATTTTGCAGCTGGCAGAACGGGAGGAGAGCTAACAGATGGACAAGCGCTCCTTATGGATTGGACTTGGAAGTGGCATGATTGTTGGTGCGGTATTGCTGCAGCTGGCAACGGTTGGACAAAACGCATTGTCTGAGAGTAGTCTCGACCCCGAGCTGGCTACAGCCAACCTGACGAAGGAACAGCTGGAATCGGCCGCCAAGAGCATGGATATGAAGCTTATAGCTTCTGATGATGAGCTGTATACAGAGGCTGAGTGGGTAAATAAGAAGAAACAGGAAAGCAGTGAACTACAGGGAAAAACGGCAACGGCACCTGAAGCCACAGATTCTGCTGTGAAACCGGAGCAACCCGACAATCCAAAGCAACCTGTCAACAATGAAAGCGACAAACAGAACGAAGTCACTCAGCCAGAGACGATCGAGCCGTCAACTCCTAACAGTCCCGAAGTTGCGGCTACCGTATCTTTCAAAGTACGTTCAGGAAACAGTCTGGCCATTGTGGCGGGGAATTTGGAGAAAGCCGGTATTGTAGATAGTGCACAAGCTTTTATTAAGGCTGGCAGAGCAGAGCGAATTAATACCAAAATACAAGTCGGGACCTATGACTTGGAAAAAGGCGAAAGTTTCAAATCTATTATTGCCAAGATTACAAAAGAACCGTCAAACTGAGTGCGCTCAGGCAGGGCGGTTTTTTTGTATAAATAATGACAAGTTTTGTGTCGCCATGAAGGAACGGAAATTTGCTTTGAAAGACTGTTGCATCAGGCAATCAGTTATGCTATATTAGATAACGGTGTTAAAACACACGCATGTGCTAATTTTGTTGAGGGTGCTTTCCTGATGGAGAGTCTTGGCGAAAAATGATGCCGGCGGAGGACACAATAAAAACCATATTAGGAGGTGTGTGAAGATGGCAGTAATCTCCATGAAGCAGCTTCTCGAAGCTGGGGTACACTTCGGTCACCAAACTCGTCGTTGGAACCCAAAAATGGATCGTTATATCTTCACTGAAAGAAACGGAATTTACATCATCGATTTGCAAAAAACGGTGAAAAAAGTCGAAGAGGCTTACAATTTCGTTAAAGGAATCGCAGGAGAGAATGGTAAAATTCTTTTCGTGGGTACTAAGAAACAAGCTCAAGATTCCGTTAAAGAAGAAGCTGAACGTGCTGGTCAATTCTACATTAACCAACGCTGGCTCGGCGGTACCCTGACTAACTTCCAAACTATTCAAAAACGTATTGATCGTTTGAAACAGTTGGAAGCTTGGGAAGAAGACGGTACATTCGCTGTATTGCCTAAAAAAGAAGTAATCTTGCTTCGCAAAGAAAAAGATCGTCTGGAGAAATTCTTGGGCGGTATTAAAAATATGAAAGGCCTGCCAAGCGCCCTGTTCATCATCGATCCACGCAAAGAGCGTATCGCTGTTGCGGAAGCTCGCAAATTGGGTATCCCAATTGTAGGTATCGTTGATACTAACTGCGATCCGGACGAGATCGATTATGTTATCCCAGGTAATGACGACGCGATCCGCGCTGTTAAATTGCTGACAGGTAAAATGGCTGACGCAGTAATCGAAGCTAACCAAGGCGAAGAAACTTCCGCTTAATAGATTCGAACATATGTTATAAACTAAATGAAAAGGGTGGTTGGCAGGTGGATAACCTCTCACTGCCCTTTTTTTAGAGTGTACGTACAATACTTAATGTTGGAGGGAATTTATAATGGCAGTTAATGCGAGTGCAGTAAAAGAACTTCGCGAAAGAACGGGCGCTGGTATGCTCGATTGTAAAAAAGCACTGGAAGAAGCAAACGGTGATGTAACAAAAGCAGCTGAATTGTTGCGTGAGAAAGGTCTTTCTGCAGCAGCAAGCAAAGCAGGCCGTGCAGCAACTGAAGGCGTTGTAGAATCTTACATCCACGCTGGTGGACGCATTGGTGTCTTGGTTGAAGTTAACTGTGAAACTGACTTCGTTGGTAAAACGGATCAATTTAAGGATTTCGTTAAAGATGTAGCTATGCAAATCGCTGCAGCTAATCCTAAATTCGTTAAACGCGAAGAAGTTCCTACAGATGAGCTGGAAAAAGAAAAAGAAATCCTGAAAGCTCAAGCTCTTAATGAAGGCAAACCAGAGAAAATCATTGAAAAAATGGTTGAAGGCCGTATCGGTAAATACTACGAAGAGTACTGCCTGATGGAGCAAACTTTCGTTAAAGATCCAGACAAAACGATCTCCCAATTGCTGAACGAAAAAATCAGCCAAATTGGTGAAAATATCTCCATCCGTCGTTTCGTTCGTTACGAACTGGGTGAAGGTCTTGAGAAAAAAGTAGACAACTTCGTAGAAGAAGTAATGTCCCAAGTAAACAAATGAGACGGTTTTACTAAACCGGCAAGCAGGATTGATTTTCGAAGATATAAGAATGATGAAACTTCGAAGCGTAAACTCCCTTATATCTCAGGAAAACAGTGCCTTACCGGTTAAACGTTTTTCCTAAAAGAGCGGAACACAACTGTGTTCCTTTCTTTTTAAGCAGGAGGCCATGCGCGAGGAGTTTTGTTGGTTGAACATCGAGCGTGTTCAATTCAAAGTGGAGGGTGAATAATTGGAACAGCCAGTATTTAAACGTGTTGTCTTAAAGGTCAGCGGAGAGTCTCTTTCCGGTCAAAATGGCTACGGTATTGATGCAGAGACGATCTCGTCGATTGCCCAGCAAGTAAAAGAAGTAGTTGAATTAGGTGTACAGGTTGCTATCGTATGCGGCGGCGGAAACATCTGGCGCGGAATTGCCGGTAGCGAAAACGGCATCGATAGAGCAACTGCCGATTATATGGGGATGCTGGCGACGGTTATGAACTCGCTCGCCCTGCAAGATGCACTGGAACAGATTGAAGTGCCTACACGCGTACAGACATCGATTGCCATGCAACAAATTGCAGAGCCTTATATTCGTCGTAGAGCTATTCGTCATCTGGAGAAAGGCCGGGTTGTTATTTTTGCAGCAGGTACAGGTAACCCGTTCTTCTCCACCGATACAACAGCAGCACTGCGCGCAGCAGAGATCGAAGCAGAAGTCATCTTGATGGCCAAAAATAAAGTCGATGGTGTATACTCAGCAGATCCGTTTAAGGACAGTACAGCTGTGAAATTTGATCAGTTGACTTACATGGATATTCTTAACAAAGACCTTGGTGTAATGGATTCGACGGCATCCTCGCTTTGTAAGGACAACAACATCCCGTTGATCGTATTTGCCATTACGGAACAAGGTAACATCAAGCGTGTTGTTCTGGGTGAACGTATCGGAACAATCGTTAAAGGGAGTGTAGATTAATGCCACAAGCGGTTAAACAACATGCCGAAGAGCGTATGGAAAAAGCAATTCAAGCATTGCGTCGTGACCTGGCTACTTTGCGTGCAGGCCGCGCAACTCCAGCTCTTCTGGACCGAGTTCAGGTAGAGTATTATGGGGCTATGACGCCATTGAATCAACTCGCTAATATCAGTACTCCGGATTCCCGTACACTGATGATTCAACCTTGGGACAAATCTTCCATGGGTGATATCGAGCGTGCCATCATGAAATCGGATCTGGGTCTTACTCCAGCCAATGATGGTAGCATGATCCGTTTGTCTATTCCGGCATTGACGGAAGAACGCAGAGCGGAACTTGTGAAGCTGACGAAGAAGTTCGGTGAAGAAGGTAAAGTAGCGATTCGTAACATTCGCCGTGATGCGAATGATGACATTAAGAAAATGGAGAAGTCAGACATTTCCGAGGATGAATCCCGGAGACATCAGGACGATATCCAAAAATCGACCGACAAGTTTATTGCTGAAGTCGATAAGGTACTCGCTGCCAAAGAAAAAGAAATCATGGAAGTGTAAGACAAGCGCAGCCCCTCCAATACGGTGGGGTTTTGTCTCTTTTTCCAAGCTTCAGGTGAAGAAACTTCAGGGATTTTGGAGGAACAGGAATGATCAAACGGGTTCGGTCGTGGTGGAATGGGGCTGACAAGCAGGAAACGCTGACTATATCCGAGGATAATATTCCGCAGCACGTCGCCATCATTATGGACGGCAATGGACGATGGGCGAAACGTTTGGGTCTCCCACGAATAGCTGGCCACCAGAATGGGATGAAGGCGGTCAAACGTGCGACCATCGCGGCGGATGAACTGGGCATCAAATATCTGACGATGTACGCTTTTTCGACAGAAAACTGGACGCGTCCAAAAGAAGAAGTGGATTTTCTGATGCGGCTTCCGCAAGAATTTTTGGCGATAGAGCTGGATGAGCTTATAGAAAAAAATGTACGCATCCGTATGATGGGCCAGGAGGAGCACTTGCCTTCCCATACTATTAATGCTTTGCGTGAAGCTATTCGTCTTACGGAACATAACACAGGGCTTGTTTTGAATTTTGCAATGAACTACGGAAGTCGTCGCGAAATGACGGACTGTGTCAAACAGATCGCTCTGCAGGTAAAGTCGGGGGAACTATCGGCAGACGACATTACGCCTGAACTCATTGACAGACATATGCTCACTGGAGATATGCCTGATCCGGATTTGCTGATCCGGACGAGCGGAGAGTTGAGATTAAGCAATTTCATGCTTTGGCAGCTTGCATATAGCGAATTATGGTTTACGGATATATACTGGCCCGAATTTGGCAAAAAGCATTTGCTTGAAGCAGTAGCCGAATATCAGCGCAGAACAAGGCGTTACGGCGGTTTGAAATAGATGGAGGATGAAGCCGTTGAAACAGCGATTAAAGACAGGAATCATAGCAGGTGTATTGTTTTTGGGTTTTTGCATGCTGGGCGGACCCTGGTACCATGGCTTGGTACTGCTTATGGCTCTCATCGGTTATTATGAATTTGTAAAAATGACCGGGGTACAGCCTTTTTCAGGTGTAGCCCTAATCGGTTATGCAGGTATCTTTGCGATTGTGTTTCCTTGGGAAATGGTTTGGGAAGCCAGACCACTAACGTTATTCCAGATCGGATGGCTTGTGATGCTTGTATTAATGACGGCCTCTGTGGTAACTAAAAACAAGATTCCTGTAAACACTATTGCCATGCTCTTTCTTGGAGTAATGTATATTGGGATCGGTTTTTATTACATCGCGGAATCGAGACATTTGCATCATGGGTTGTTCTGGACGTTTCTGCTTCTGGGCTCCATATGGGCAAGTGATGCAGGTGCATATTTTGTAGGGAAACTTATCGGGAAGAACAAACTTTGGCCGTCGATCAGTCCTAACAAAACGGTGGAAGGTGCACTGGGTGGTGTTGTGATCGCGGTAGTCACTTCTGTTGTTTTTGCATTGGTGTCAGACGGCTTGTTGTCTTGGCAAAGAGCGGTATGGATTGGAATTGCATGCGCGGTTGTAGGACAAATGGGAGATCTGATTCAATCTGCTTACAAACGTGTGTATAACATCAAAGATTCCGGCACTTTGCTCCCGGGGCATGGCGGTATTCTGGATCGATGCGACAGCTGGATTGTCGTTTTTCCATTCGTACATATACTAATGCTTCTGCCCTATTAAAAATGAGCACAAGCCATATGACGAACTATTCGTCATAGGCATTGGATAAATAAAGATGAGGTGCAGCATGAAAAAAATTGCGATTCTCGGGTCAACCGGTTCCATTGGAACTCAGACACTGGATGTAGTCGATATGCATCCCGAACGCTTTCAAGTAGAGGGACTGGCTGCTGGTAGCAATATAGAGCTGCTGATTGAGCAAGCAAAGCGTTATCGACCCAAAAAGGTATCAGTTGGCTCAAAAGAGTTAGCAGAGACCGTGGCACCGCACTTACCTGTCGAAACACAGCTTTTTTATGGCAAAGAAGGACTGGTTGAAGTTGCTGCCGGAACGGATGCAGATACGGTTGTTACTGCTGTAATGGGGAGTGTTGGGCTTGAGTCGACCCTGGCTGCTATTGATGCAGGCAAACAGATCGGACTGGCTAACAAAGAGACGCTAATTACAGCAGGACATATTGTTACTGCCAGAGCGGCTGCGAAAGGGGTACCGATTCTGCCTGTGGATAGTGAGCACTCGGCTATCTTCCAATGCTTGAATGGTGAACCTCGTGAACGTGTGATGGGAATTACACTTACGGCCTCTGGAGGATCATTCCGTGATTTGACTCGTGAACAGCTAAAGGAAGTTACTGTAGAAGATGCACTCAAACATCCGAATTGGTCCATGGGATCGAAGATCACGATAGACTCTGCAACGATGGTGAATAAAGGTCTGGAAGTTATTGAAGCGCATTGGCTTTTTGGACTAAGTTATGATCAGATTGATGTATTGCTTCACCCGGAGAGCATCATTCATTCCTACGTGGAGTTTAATGATACGAGCATTATTGCGCAGCTTGGCAATCCGGACATGCGCGTTCCCATTCAGTATGCACTGACCTATCCAGACCGCTTACCATCGCCTTCACAACGTCTCTCCCTAACGCAAGTGGGCAAGCTGCATTTCCGTGAGATGGATATGGAACGGTTCCCTTGTTTAAGAATGGCATACGAGTGTGGTAAAATGGGGGGAACCGCAACAACGGCGTTTAATGCAGCCAACGAGGTTGCCGTAGCGCGTTTCTTGCGTAAAGAGATTTCGTTCCTTAAAATAGAGGATATTATTGCTTCTGTGCTGGAAGCACACCGCAATGTGGACGGGCCTGATCTAGAGGAAATCGCAAGATGTGATCAGGAGAGCCGTCAACTTGCGTTCAGTCTGTAATCTCTTTTTTCAAGATAAAATGGAAGAAGTGATTCTCTTGTGCGGCATCAGAGAATAATGATAATCTAAAGGGACAGACTGCGGTTCGTGCCGTGAAGGAGGATGGATAGGGATTGGAAACCATACAAGTGGTATTTCTAACGGTGCTCATGTTCTTTGTCATCGTGACGGTTCATGAATGGGGACATTATTATTTTGCCAAACGCGCCGGTATTCTTGTACGGGAATTTGCGATCGGTTTTGGTCCCAAATTGTTCTCATATAAAAGAAACGAGACCCAGTTCACACTGCGTTTGCTGCCTTTTGGCGGATATGCACGTATGGCTGGGGAAGACCCGGAACTGGTAGAAATTCAAGAAGGTCAGACCATTGCAGTAAGGTCGGCTGATGACCAAGTCAAAATGATCTACCTCGATCAATTGGATAATCGCAAAAATGTAATTCGTGGTGAAGTGATCTCTATTGATATGGAGAATGCATTGAAATTGCAACTCGATGTGGATGGTGAAATTCAGCAGTACCGGATACATCCGCAAGCGATGTTGGTTAGTCGTGGAAAACAAACCCAGATTGCACCGAAAGATCGCCAATTTGGCAGTAAAACGGTGGGTCAGCGGGCAATGGCGATTTTTGCCGGACCACTCATGAATTTCATCCTGGCATTTGTTTTATTTGCAGTCTATGCACAAATGGCTGGGGTTCCAGTTGAAAATCCGAAAAATCTGGAAATTGGTGAAGTGCTTGAAGGTGGAGCTGCCTACCAGGCGAATTTGCAAAAGGGAGATATCATTGAGACGATCAATGGTACTGCTATTGGTACGGATTCGCAAAAAATGGTGACGATGATTGCCGATTCCAAAGACAAACCGATGGAATGGACACTGCGTCGGGGGAATGAAACGTTTAATATAACGATCACACCTCGTGCAGTAGAAGGTCAAGAAGGCGGTAAGGTCGGAATTGTGCCAACACTGCCAACCCGATCTGTTGGATTTGTAGAAACCTTTAAAGTGTCAGGGATAGCGATGGTCGATACAACCAGAGTAATCTTTGAAGGCTTCAAACATTTGATCAATCAGTTTAACATGGATGATATTGGTGGTCCTGTGCGTACTTTTGAAGTAACAGGCCAAATTGCGAAGCAGGGTATTGAACAGTTGACGAGATGGGCAGCTATTCTGAGTCTGTACCTCGGTATTTTCAACCTGTTGCCGATTCCTGCGCTAGACGGAAGCCGTCTTGTATTCCTCGGAATTGAAGGTCTGCGAGGCAGACCTGTTGACCCCAACCGGGAAGGCATGGTTCATTTTGTCGGCTTCGCGATGTTGTTTGTACTGATGCTAGCAGTAACATACAATGATATATTACGATTAATTAACGGATAATTATGGTTTGACTACGCTCTGACTATTCAGAGATAGTCGTTATGGGAGGACGCTGGAGTCTTATGTCAAAGGAAAATGATAAACAGTTCGTGACTGAAATTACACCTCAGGGCGAGGATTTCTCACGCTGGTACATTGATGTTATTAAAAAAGCTGATCTCATGGACTATTCACCCGTACGCGGTTGTATTGTTTTCAAACCAGACGGTTTCGAAATCTGGGAGCATATCAAGGATGAGATGGACCGTCGTTTCCGTGAAACGGGTCATCGTAATGCCTACTTCCCTATGTTCATTCCCGAGAGCTTTTTCCAAAAAGAAAAAGAACATGTTGAAGGCTTCAATCCCGAATTGCCTTGGGTAACGGAAGCCGGCGGAGAAAAGCTGGAAGAGCGTCTGGCGATCCGCCCAACCTCGGAAACCATCATTGGTCACATGTACTCCAAGTGGATTAAGTCGTATCGTGACTTGCCGGTGCTGATCAACCAATGGGCGAACGTGGTTCGCTGGGAGAAGAGAACACTGCCTTTCCTTCGCACAACCGAGTTCTTGTGGCAAGAGGGCCATACGGCGCATGAGACAGAAGAAGAAGCACGTGAAGAGACGATGAAAATGCTTGAAATCTACCGCGAAGTTGTGGAAGAATATCTGGCGATTCCCGTCATTACAGGTCAGAAAACAAAATCCGAGAAATTTGCAGGTGCTGTAGACACCTTCTCCATCGAAGCGATGATGAAGGATGGACGTGCGGTACAAGCCGGAACTTCTCATTATATGGGTACGAATTTTGCAAAAGCATTTGAGATCCAGTATCTTAGCCGCAACAATGTGTTGGAACTGGCTCACACCACTTCATGGGGAACAAGCACACGTCTGATCGGTGCGTTAATCATGGTTCACGGGGATGACCGTGGTCTGGTTCTTCCTCCTAAAGTTGCACCAACACAAGTGGTCATGATTCCAATTGGACCGCCAAAAACACGTGATGCCGTTGTAGGCCGTGCGGACGAGTTGTTCGCTGAACTGAAACAAGCGGGAATTCGTGTGAAAATGGATGATCGCAGTGATGTTCGTCCAGGCTGGAAATTCAACGAATATGAGATGCGTGGTGTTCCGATTCGTCTCGAAATTGGCCCGCGTGATATGGAGAACGGTGTGTGTGTTCTCGTTTCCCGGATTACGGGAGAGAAGAAAGTCGTTGAACAAGCAAATCTGGTGGAAGAAATCCAGACTATGCTGACTCAAGTGCAAGCCGATATGCTGCAACGTGCTCGCACGTTTATGTCGGACAACTTCTACTCTGTAGATACGCTTGATGAGATGAAGGAACTGATGCAGAACAAACGCGGGTTCACACTGGCTGGCTGGTGCGGTTCAGAAGCTTGCGAAGATAAAGTAAGAGAAGTAACAGGTGCAACAAGCCGGAACATTCCGTTCCAGCCTGGGGAAGAAAAGCATACGTGCTTGGCTTGTGGTGAACAAGCGAAACACACGGTAGTGTTTGCAAGAGCGTATTAAGTCAGGATAACCTGACTAACGGCACTTATTCACCGTAAGAGTAAGGAATGGAGAGCTTCTGTCGGATAAAATGAGTCGGTGCGGGTTCGGATCGGGGACATTTTTGAATACAGAAGCTTTTCCTGTTTTAAGGGGGTACAAGGAGGAACACGATGAGTGGATTCGAGGAGAAGAGAAAACGATTTGAGTTGTTGATGAAACAGACGGAGCTTCCAGCTGGCCTAATAGAGCCCTACTTTTTGGATGGATGGATTGAACGGGTGGAGACAAGCCGTAGCAACCGCGACTGGACTATTGTGATTGCAAAGGATACCTTGGTTCCTGCTCCAATCTATCGAACATTTTGCCTGCACATCCAGGAGAAAATGAATCATATTTCCAAGATTACGTTTGGTTTCAAATATAGTCAGCAGGTCGAGATTAGTGATATTGTCAGTGAGTATTGGAACTTGTTTCTTGAGTGGGTTACACGGGAGATTCCATCTGTTAATGGTTGGATGAATCGTACCAAGTTCGAATGTGAAGCGGATCTGCTGCAATTGACTATGAGTGATGCCATGTCGATGGAGCTCGCGAAGAAGAAGCAGATCGATCAGGCTATAACTACTTTTTACGACAAGTATTTTCAACTTCCCTTGCGGGTCAAATTGCTGGTTGGTGAGGTTGAAAGCAACAAAGAGGCAATGGAACAATTCCAACTCAAGAAGCGGGAAGAAGAGCTTCAAGTTATCGAACAGATGATGAGTGAAGTGGACTCCGAAATGCCTGAAGAGGAAGAACAGGGCGATGTTCGCTTACAGATGGGATATGAGATCAAGGAACCACCTGTACCTATGCAGGAAATTCAAGATGAAGAGAAAAAGGTTACGTTGCAAGGAACGGTCTTCGGTCTGGATCGCAAGGAATTGCGGAACGGGAATACCTTGTTTACTTTTTATCTGACGGATTTCACAGATTCCATGCAAATGAAGATGTTTGCCAAAACAAAAGAGGATGTCAAAATCCTGAGCCTACTAGCCAATGGAAAATGGGTGAAAGTGCGTGGCCGTGTAGAATACGACCGGTTTATGCAAATTCCGGAACTTGCCATGATTCCTTCAGACTTGGTAGAAGTAAAGGCACCACCATCCCGTAAGGATAATGCAGCAGAGAAACGGGTTGAGTTCCATTTGCACTCCACAATGAGTACAATGGATGCCGTAACTTCGATCGACAAATACGTAAAGACTGCAGCGGAATGGGGACACAAGGCTATCGCCGTAAGTGATCATGGCGGTGTGCAGGTGTATCCGGAGGCATCCAAAGCGGCCAAGAAAAACGGAATTAAAATGATCTACGGCCTTGAGGCCAATGTGGTGAATGATTCAGTTGCTGTTGTACTGGCACCACAGCCATTGGAACTCAAATCAGCGACATATATCGTCTTTGATATTGAGACCACAGGTCTGTCTGTAACCCAGAACAAGATTATCGAAATTGCGGCTGTGAAGGTAGAGGACGGTAAAGAAATTGACCGCTTTGCTACGTTTGTAAATCCGCATGAGCGCATCCCATATAACATTCAGCAGTTGACTAACATTAACGATGAAATGGTGAAGGATGCACCTGAGCTAGAACCGGTTATCCGTGATTTTGTGAAGTTTGCCGGAGATGGCGTATTGGTTGCGCATAATGCGCGATTCGATATGGGCTTTATTCAGGCTTCGCTGAAACAGCTTGGTATGCCTGAGCTTCTGAACCCTGTCCTCGATACGTTGGAATTGGCACGGTTGTTATATCCAAAAATGAAGAACCACCGTCTGAATACGCTGGCGGATAAATATAAAGTAGCACTGGAAAGTCATCACCGGGCGATTGATGATACGATTGCGCTCGCAGGTATACTGAATGGATTGGTTAATGATGCCGCCCAGATGAAAGGCCTGACCATGCTTGATCGGCTTAACGATTATGTCGGAGTTGATCTCTCTAACACGCGTCCATTCCATTGCGGCATCTATGCTTTGAATGATGTTGGTAAAAAGAATCTTTATAAACTGGTATCACTTTCCCATACGGAGCATTTCAAACGGGTGCCTTGTATTCCAAAGTCGAAGCTGATCAATTTGCGTGAAGGTCTCATTATTTTATCCGGTTGTGAAAAAGGTGAGTTTTTCGAGGCTGTGCTAAACAAATCGCTTGAAGAGGCGGAAGAGATAGCGCATTTCTATGACATTCTGGAAATCCAGCCTCTGACAATGTATATGCATTTGGTGGACAAAGGGCTGGTGGCTACACCAGAGGAATTGAAGCTCGCTGTTCGTAAAGTTGTTGACATTGGTCAAAAATTGGGGAAACCGGTAATAGCCACAGGTAACGTGCATTATCTGGAGCCGCGCGATAAGCTATATCGGGATATCACCATTCACGGAATTACAGGGTTCAGCCCACTCAAAGATCAACGTAAACCCGATGCTCACCTAAGAACGACGGATGAAATGCTGGAAGAGTTCCAGTACCTGGGCCAAGATAAAGCCTACGAAGTCGTTGTTACGAATACGGTTGAATTGGCGGATCGGTTCGAGGAAATCAAGTTGTTCCCGGACAAGCTGTTCACCCCGATTCTGGAAGGTGCGGACGATGAAATCCGTAATACCTGCTATAATACTGCCAAGTCGATTTATGGTGAGGAACTACCGGAAGTCATTGTGGCACGACTGGAGAAAGAATTGAATCCAATCATCAAATACGGTTTTTCTGCCAACTATCTGATCTCAGAACGTTTGGTTAAAAAATCGAATCAGGACGGCTACCTAGTCGGCTCCCGGGGATCGGTTGGTTCGTCTGTAGTTGCTACTTTCCTAGGCATTTCCGAGGTTAATCCGTTGCCAGCACACTATATTTGTGTGAATCCGGAGTGTAAGCACAGTGAGTGGTTCCTCGACGGCAGTGTGCCGAGTGGATTTGACCTTCCTGAGAAAGAATGCCCTGATTGTGGAGGCCGGTTAAAAGGCGAAGGGCAGGATATTCCGTTTGAGACTTTCCTTGGCTTTAAAGGGGACAAGGTTCCCGATATTGACTTGAACTTCTCGGGTGATTATCAACCGCATGCCCACAACTATACGAAGGTGCTTTTCAGCGAAAAGAGTGTGTTCCGTGCGGGCACAATTGGTACGGTAGCTGAGAAAACAGCATTTGGTTTTGCCAAGAAATATGAGGAAGAACATCATAAGAAATGGCGCGGAGCAGAACTTAACCGTTTGGCCTCCGGTTGTACCGGGGTTAAACGTAGTACAGGACAGCATCCCGGTGGTATTGTTGTTGTACCGGATTATATTGAAGTGGAAGATGTAACGCCTGTACAATTCCCGGCGGATGACGTTAATGCGGAGTGGAAAACAACACACTTTGACTATCACGCCTTTGAAGAGAATTTACTAAAACTCGATATTCTGGGGCACGATGATCCAACCATGATGCGGATGCTGCAGGATTTGACAGGTATCGATCCAACGACCATTCCGATGAATGATCCTAAGGTTATGAGCATGTTC
Source organism: Paenibacillus marchantiae (assembly GCF_028771845.1). NCBI lineage: Bacteria > Bacillati > Bacillota > Bacilli > Caryophanales > Paenibacillaceae > Paenibacillus > Paenibacillus marchantiae. The sequence continues at coordinate 3,642,825 of NZ_CP118270.1, forward strand.
AACTCTACCGAGGCACTCGGCGTTACGCCAGAGCAGATTCGTTCACCAGTTGCCACTTTTGGTGTACCAGAGATGGGGACGAAGTTTGTACGTCAGATGCTTATCGAATCCCAGCCTTCGTCTTTTGCCGATCTACTCCAGATCTCTGGATTGTCTCATGGTACGGGGGTATGGCTTGGTAACGCACAAGATCTAATTAAAAATGGAACTTGTAACATCAAAACGGTGATTGGTTGCCGGGATGATATCATGTTGTTCCTGATCTATAAAGCAGGCATGGACGCCAGTCTTGCCTTTAAAATTACGGAGAGTGTGCGTAAGGGACGTGGTTTGCCGCAAGAATGGATTGATGAGATGAAAAATTGCAAAGTGCCGCAATGGTACATTGATTCCTGTCTTAAAATCCAGTACATGTTTCCAAAGGCCCACGCAGCCGCTTACGTTATCTCTGCAGTACGTACAGCTTTCTTTAAGCTGTATCACCCAATTGAATACTACGCGACATACTTCACAGTTCGTGCGGATGAGTTTGATATTGAACTGGTATGTCAGGGCTATGAGCCTATCTATCGGAAGATCGTAGAGATTGAACAATTAGGTTTCCAGGCACCGCCAAAAGAAAAAAATATGCTGCCTGTCCTTGAGATGGCTTTGGAAATGGCAGCACGTGGATTCTCGCTCAAGCCGATTGATCTGTATCGTTCGGAAGCGACGAAGTTTATTGTTGACGGAAATTCACTTATTCCTCCGTTTTCGGCCCTGGGAGGAATCGGGGATAATGCTGCACGCAATATCGCTGCGGCAAGAGAGCATGGAGAATTCCTTTCGATTGAAGATTTCCAGCAGAAGTCCAAAGCAAGTAAAACAATTGTTGAATTGCTGACGAGCATGGGATGCTTCCGCGGTTTGCCGGAAAGCAATCAATTATCCTTGTTCTAAAATGACATTTTGAGTACCCATTTATGGTCTTTGATGTGATTACGTAAATTTTTCTTCATTAGTAGTTAAAATGGCTGAGTGATCGCTTACTTGTCACTATTACCAGACTATGTTATAATTTTTGAAGTGAACGAGATAGTACGAATTTCTAAAGAGTGGGGAAACCCACTCTTTAGTCTTTGGTATACAAGAATCTTGGGTAATGAAGAAATTGCCAGTCATTATTTGCTGGTGTAACCTAAGTTGGAGGTTATCGGTTTTGAGCACAACGAACATTAAATCTACCGTGGAAGAAATGATCCAACCCTACTTGAACGAACAAGGCTTCGAGCTGGTTGACATCGAATACGTCAAAGAAGGCAGCAACTGGTTTTTACGGGTGTATGTCGACAAAGAGGGTGGCATCGACATCGATGATTGTGTCTTGATCAGCGAAAAGCTAAGCGCCAAGCTGGATGAGAACGATCCGATTCCGACCATCTATTTCCTTGAAGTGTCTTCTCCCGGTGCGGAGCGTCCACTGAAAAAACCAGAGGACGTTGCCAAATCCGTAGGTAAAAATGTATTTGTTACAACCTACGAGCCGGTAAATGGAATAAAGGAATTTGAAGGCAAGCTGCTTTCCTTTGATGACGGGGAACTTGTGATCGAAGCAGGCAAGAAACAGCATGCCATTCTTTATGACAAGGTTGCGAGTGCGCGCCTGGCCATTCTGTTTTAAGTGCCTTGTTCACTTATTAATGAAAAAAGACACATCTCACGATAACGGCAAGGTGCTCATGAGTCTAGAGCCTTTCGCCGTTTTACGTATGAGATGCCATGTTTGAAAGGGGGATCAACATTCATGAGTATGGATTTTATTGAAGCAATGAATGAATTGGAGCGGGAAAAAGGGATCAGCAAGGACGTGCTGTTTGAAGCGATCGAGGCAGCACTCATCTCCAGCTACAAGCGTAATTTCAACACCGCCCAGAATGTGCGTGTTGACATGAACCGCAATACGGGTGTTATCCGGGTGTATGCCCGCAAATTGATCGTGGAAGAAGTCCTGGATTCACGTACCGAAATTTCATTGCCTGCTGCACGCGAGATCAACCCACACTTCCAGCTGGAAGATATTGCGGAGATTGAAGTTACGCCGCGTGATTTCGGACGTATCGCCGCACAAACTGCCAAACAGGTAGTGACCCAGCGGATTCGTGAAGCCGAACGCGGCCTGATCTACAACGCTTTCGTTGATAAGGAAGAAGATATCGTTACGGGAGTGGTGCAGCGTCAGGATTTGCGCAATATCTACATCGATCTGGGCAAAATCGAAGCGGCATTGCCGCTGACCGAATTGATGCCGAACGAGAAGTTTGTTCATGGTGACCGTATTAAAGCTTACATCACCAAGGTCGAGAATACGACCAAAGGGCCGCAAATCATTTTGTCCCGTACACATCCGGGCTTGTTGAAACGTCTCTTTGAACTGGAAGTACCTGAAATTTTCGATGGTGTGGTTGAGATTCGCTCCGTCGCACGTGAAGCGGGCTTCCGCTCCAAGATTGCTGTTCATTCCCGCAATGAGGAAGTTGATCCGGTTGGATCATGTGTAGGTCCTAAGGGAATCCGCGTGCAGACCATTGTGGGTGAGCTGCGCGGTGAAAAAATTGACATCGTTCGTTTCTCCGATCAGGTAGACGAATATGTGGCTAATGCACTTAGTCCTTCCAAAGTATTGGAAGTTCAAGTATTCGAGGAAGAAAAGATGGCTCGGGTTATTGTTCCTGACTATCAGCTGTCCCTCGCCATTGGGATTAAAGGCCAAAATGCCCGATTGGCAGCCAAACTGACCGGCTGGAAAATCGACATTAAGAGCGAGAGCCAGGCGGAACAGGAATTCGGCAGAGAGAAAGATTCTTCTTCGGAAATGCACCAAGATTCCGTCTCCGTCGACTAAAGTAAAGCACGGGGGGGCGCTAACGTATGAAAACTAAAAAAGTACCGCTGCGCAAATGTGTGGCGTGTCAGGAAATGATGCCCAAAAAGCAGCTGATCCGTATCGTTAAAACGCCAGAGGATGAAGTGCTGATCGATTTGACTGGCAAAAAGTCCGGACGTGGTGCTTATTTATGCGGCAAAGAGTCCTGTTTTAAGCTTGCACTCAAAAACCGGTCTTTGGATCGGGCGCTAAAGGGCAAAGTCTCACCGGAAATTTATGAGCAATTGGCAGCTGATTTCGTTGCGGTAGAGGACGAATTCATAGCAGCACAGGAGCGTGAACATGATGAATAATAAAACATTGTCTTATCTGGGACTCTCCATGCGTGCAGGCAAACTTGTGACAGGTGAAGAAATTGTACTTAAAGCGATCCGTTCTTCCGAAGCTAAAATGGTTATTGTTGCGGGTGACGCCTCGGCCAATACACAAAAGAAATTTCGCGACAAATGCGGGACATATAAAGTTCCACTGGTGATCGGATTTGACCGGGATAGTCTGGGTTCAAGTATCGGTAAAGAAACGCGGGTTGTTCTTGCAGTAACGGATCGAGGGTTTGCAAAAATGATCTCCAAGCAAGTCGGTATAATGTCGGAGGTGGAGTATATTGAGTAAACAGGAAAACAAGGATAAATTGCGAGTTTATGAATATGCGAAGTCCCTCAATATGAGTAGTAAAGAAATTATAACCATTCTTAAAAAGCTGGATATTCCCGTAAACAATCATATGAGTGTCATGGAGAATGGTTCAGTCGGTAAGGTGGAACAATTTTTTAAAGATATAAAATCCACTGCCGCTTCCAAACAAAGTAACGAAGCAAAATCCGTTGCTACTTCGTCAGTGCGCAGTGACAAAACAGTGGACAGCAACAAGCCGGCCGGCGGAGTGAACACGCCGAATAGCAGTAACCCATCCGGTAGTCCCGTACAAACAAAAATACAACAGGAAAAGCAGGTAGGTATGAACAATAGACCAAATTCCAACAATAACAATGGCTCCCAAAGACCTAGCGGCCAAGACAGCCGCAACAGAACGAACTCTTCCCAAGGCTCAAGCCAAGGAGGACAATCAAGTAATCGTCCAAGACCAGCTCAAGGTGGACAAAGCAGTACAGCATCCCGTCCGCAAAGTACAGGTCAACGTCCATCGAATAGCGGTGGCGGTCAAACAAGAAGCGCAGGACCGACTAGCAGTGGCAACACTGGCACTGGCGGCAACCGTACTGGTGGCCAAGGACAGAGCTCAGGACAAGGCCAACGCAGAGGCGGCCAAGGTAATTCCGGCAACAGCAACAATAATAGCGGCAACCGTTCGAACAGCGGTGGCGGTGGACGTCGTTATGACGATAACCGTGGCGGCAACTTCCGCGGTAATCGTGGCGGTAAGAACAATCGCAATAGAAATCAACAACAGTACCAACAACGTGAGAAAATTGATAACACACCTAAGAAAATCATCGTACGTGGTGACATGACTGTTGGTGAAACAGCGAAGTTGCTCCATAAAGATGCTTCCGAAGTTATCAAAAAACTCATTGCGATGGGTGTAATGGCAACGATTAACCAAGAGCTTGATATCGAAACAATCCTGCTGCTTGCTGGAGAGTTCGGTGTTGAGGTTGAAGTGAAAATTGTCCTTGAAGATGACCGCTTCGAAACACTTGAAGAGAATGATGATCCTGCTGATTTGCAGTCTCGTCCTCCGGTAGTTACGATCATGGGTCACGTTGACCATGGTAAAACAACATTGCTTGATGCGATTCGTTCAACGAATGTAACGGGCGGAGAAGCAGGCGGTATCACGCAGCATATCGGTGCTTATCAAGTTGAAATTAACAACAAAAAAATTACGTTCCTAGATACACCAGGTCACGAAGCGTTTACTGCTATGCGTGCACGTGGAGCACAGGTTACGGATATTACAATTATTGTTGTAGCTGCAGATGATGGTGTTATGCCACAAACCGTTGAGGCGATTAACCATGCCAAAGCTGCTGGGCTGCCAATTATCGTAGCTGTCAACAAAATTGACAAGCCGGGTGCAGATGCGGATAAAGTAAAACAAGAATTGACCAACTATGAACTCGTTCCGGAAGAGTGGGGCGGCGACACCATCTTTGTTAACGTTTCGGCGAAACAAAGAATCGGTCTAGAAGGTCTGCTTGAAATGATCCTGCTCGTTGCAGAAGTGAATGAGTACAAAGCAAACCCGGACAAACGTGCCCGTGGTACAGTGATCGAAGCCGAGCTGGATAAAGGACGTGGCCCAGTTGCCCGTATTCTCGTACAGCACGGTACACTGAAAGTCGGAGATGCTTTTGTTGCAGGTAACTGCTTCGGTCGCGTACGTGCGATGGTAAATGACAAAGGTCGCCGTTTAAAAGAAGCTGGACCTTCAACACCTGTAGAAATTACTGGTCTGACTGAAGTTCCAGGTGCGGGAGATCCGTTTATGGTGTTTGAAGATGAGCGTAAAGCGCGTTCTATCGCCGACAAACGTGCCATTACACAACGTGAATCCGATTTGGGTACAAATACACGTGTGACATTGGATGATCTGTTCCAACACATCAAAGACGGTGAAATCAAAGATCTGAACGTAATCATCAAAGGTGACGTACAAGGTTCGGTTGAAGCATTGAAAGGTTCCCTTGCGAAGATCGAAGTTGAAGGTGTACGCGTGAAAATCATTCATAGCGGCGCTGGTGCAATCACAGAGTCTGACATCATTTTGGCTGCAGCATCCAATGCCATCGTGATTGGTTTCAACGTTCGTCCTGATAATCAGGCGAAAGCGACTGCAGATCAAGAGCAAGTAGACATTCGTCTGCATCGCGTTATCTACAGCGTTATCGAAGAAATTGAACAAGCGATGAAAGGTATGCTTGATCCGATTTACAAAGAAAAAGTAATCGGTCATGCTGAAGTTCGTAGCACGTTCTCCATTAGTAAAGTCGGTACCATTGCTGGATGTATGGTTACCTCCGGTAAAATTACGCGTTCCGCGGAAGCACGTCTGATTCGTGATGGCATCGTCCTTTACGAAGGCAAGCTGGATTCCCTGAAACGTTATAAAGATGATGCCAAAGAAGTAGCCCAAGGTTACGAGTGCGGTATCACGCTGGATAAATACAATGATCTCAAAGAAGGCGACGTTATCGAAGCCTTCATTATGGAGACAGTACAACGATAAGCAAGGAAGCATGAGGTGAACAACAATGGCTAAGATTCGTACAGGTAGAGTGGGCGAGCAGATCAAGAAAGAATTAAGTCTGCTTATCCAGTCTGAACTGAAAGATCCTCGTATCGGCTTTATTACCGTAACGGGAGTCGAAGTGACAGGCGACTTGTCGCAAGCCAAAGTTTATCTGAGTGTCTTCGGTGAACAGGAACAAAAGGATAATTCGCTTAAAGCGCTGGCAAAAGCAAATGGATTTTTGCGTTCAGAACTGGGCAAGCGTATCCGTTTTCGACATGTTCCCGAGTTGATATTCAAGATTGACGAATCTATTGCATATGGCAGCCGAATTGAGAAGCTGCTTGGTGATATCGGTACCGACAAGAACGAATCCCAGTAACAGAATAAAGGAGACGGCAATGCACACTTATGAACAGGCGCTTCAGGACGGAAAGCAATTTCTGCTGGAGCATGATGATTACCTGGTCGTGTCGCATGTACAGCCGGACGGTGACGCAGTCAGCTCGACGGTAACGGTGGGCTGGCTGCTGTCATGTCTGGGCAAGACATTCACGATGATTAATGAAGGTGAAATTCCACAACGCATGAATTTTCTGTGGGAAGCTGGCAAGATCGTGAACATGACCGAACAACCACCGGCGCGGAAATATAAGGCGATTATCTGTGTGGATTGTGCAGACTTTTCCAGGGTAGGCCTGACTCGTCATTATTTCGAAGAAGATGCTGTCATTTTAAATATTGATCATCATCCGACCAATGACGCGTATGGAACAGTAAACATCATTAAGCCAGACGCAGCAGCAACGGCTGAAATTCTGTTTGATTTCCTCAATCTTTTCCCAGTGAAGTGGAATAAAGATGTGGCTACAGCAGTCTATACAGGATTGCTAACAGATACAGGTGGATTCCGCTATGCGAATACGAGTCCTAATGTGATGACCACTGCATCCAAATTGCTTGAACATGGTGTGGATGGACCTTATCTTGCACAGATTTTGCTTGAGCAGGTTACGCTCCCACAAGTCCGTATATTGAACCAGGCACTCTCAAGCCTGCAAATGACTGACGATGGCAAGATTGCCTGGGTGGTCATTACACCTGAAGACATGATTGCTTGTGGTGCAGCTAATGAAGATCTTGAAGGGGTAGTCAATTACCCACGTAACATTCAAGGTGTGGAAGTGGGCATCTTTTTTAAAGTAATCAATGATAATGCGGTGAAAGTATCTCTCCGGTCAGCTGGTAAAGTTGATGTTGCCTCGCTTGCACAGAACTTTGGTGGAGGCGGACATGTACTCGCAGCTGGATGTCGCGTAGAGGGCAAGTTGAAAGATATCGTGGAACTAGTGCTGAAGCAGGTGAATGCTCAATGGTAAAACCATTTGAAGGTGTACTTCCGGTGTATAAACCAGCGGGATTTACTTCTCATGATGTTGTGGCCAAAATGCGTCGCATTCTCAAAATGAAACGTATTGGTCATACAGGCACTTTGGACCCGCAAGTTACTGGCGTACTACCGCTTTGCCTAGGACGTGCAACACGTGTGGTGGAGTACATGCAGGAGCTTCCCAAGGAATACCTGGCAACGCTACGACTGGGTCTGTCTACTGACACGGAGGATATGACAGGTGAAGTTATTGAGCGGTCGGAGACGGCTGTTAAGGTGACACAGGAGCAGGTTGAGCAGGTGCTGGAGCAATTCCTGGGCACCATCTCACAGGTTCCACCTATGTATTCTGCAGTCAAAGTGGATGGGAAACGTCTTTACGAGTTAGCTCGTGAAGGAAAAACGGTAGAGCGCAAGAGTCGGGAAGTTACGATCTATGAGCTGGAATTGACAGGAATTGAGAATCAAGGCGACACTACGGATATATCGTTCCGTGCTTTATGTTCCAAAGGGACATACATTCGAACGTTATGCGTGGATATCGGCAAAAAATTGGGATATCCGTCCACCATGCTACACCTGGAGCGTACGATATCGGCTGGGATTTCTGCTGATCATTGCCTTCATTTTGAAGAAGTGGAACAACGCATGATCGATGGAACGTTAGCCGAGGTGTTGATTCCGGTTGATGAAGCCATCTCTTCCATTCCGGCTCATACGGTGGGTGCGGATCAGACCAAGGGAGCACTTCAGGGCCAGAAATTATCGGCGCGTTTGCTCGAACCGCCTGCAGAACAACCTGGTCTACTGCGGTTATATGATCAGGATGGGACGTTTCTGGGGATATTTGAGCGGGATGAATTGAAAGCAACGGTGAGAGCTGTTAAAGTTTTTTTGCCGGAATAAAGAGGTTCCTGGTTTGAGTGGTGGTACTCAAGCCTGGCCTATCAAGTGAAATGCAGGTGAATGATTGTGAAAACCGTAATGCTAACCTATCCGCAGACGTTACAATCGGCTGTTCAGGGCACACATCCCCAAGTGCTCGCGATCGGTCAATTTGACGGGCTGCATCTCGGACATGCAAGTGTCATTTTGTCAGCTGTCCGCATTGCACGCGAAACGGGCATGCAGGCAGCGGTGATGACCTTTCATCCTCATCCGAAGGAAGTTATGCGCAAAGGGGATTACGAGGGTTATCTAACTCCCTTGAGAGATAAAGAAGACATCCTGGCAGGGATGGGTGTAGACGTGCTCTACGTGGTCGAATTCAATGAGGAGTTCTCAAGGTTGACGCCGCAGCAATTCGCACATGATCTGCTGCTTCCGCTTCAGACTCGAACAGCGGTAGTTGGTTTTGACTTCCGCTTCGGTCACAAGGGAGCAGGGGATGAGCAGCTTCTTCGCACATTGGGAGAAGGCGAAATGACAGTCGAGACTGTGCCTCCATTCCTGTTAAATGGTGAGAAGGTAAGCAGTTCTCTCATTCGTGGCCTGTTGAAGCGTGGAGAAATGGACGAAGCCAGTCAATGGCTCGGACGACCTTACAGCATCAGGGGAATCGTAATTCATGGAGAGAAGCGTGGGCGGACCATTGGTTTCCCTACCGCTAACCTTGAACTTACGGATCATTATGTTACGCCAGCGAAAGGTGTTTACGCTGTTCGTGTGCAGTATGGGGAGCAGGAACTGCGTGGCGTCATGAACCTTGGTGTGAAACCTACCTTTCACGAAAACGGGATGAAACCTACGTTTGAGGTGCACTTGCTTGATTTTGATGGGCAGATATATGACCAGGAATTAAAGGTTGATCTCGTTCACTACATTCGTGCAGAGCGAAAATTTGACTCGATTGATGCTTTGATCAGTCAGATTCGTGAAGATGCATTAACCGCCGCCCGCCTATTATCGTAAAGCTCAGGACAAAATACATGTTTACATTTACTTTGTCTGGGCAACTATGATATAATGTACTACGTTGTCGTTTGAGACAACACATAACCTTGGCTTGGTTACTTGCTCTCACCGGCGGTGACGAGGCTAATGGCGATTATAATGAAGGAGGTGAATAGGATGGCATTGACTCAAGAACGTAAACAACAACTGATCGACGAGCACAAAACTCATGAGTCCGATACTGGATCACCTGAGGTGCAAGTTGCTATCCTTACGGAAAACATCAGAAGTTTGACAGACCACTTGCGTACACACAAGAAAGACCACCACTCACGTCGTGGACTTTTGAAAATGGTAGGTCAACGTCGTAAGCTTTTGGCTTACGTGAAAAACAAAGATGTTAAACGTTACAGCGCACTGATCGAAAAACTCGGATTGCGTCGTTAATTATCGTACATGTTTTCAAAATCAACCTGGCTGTTATCCGTCATTCCTTTGTCTAAAAGGACAAGCGGAGCTTACAGCCGGGTTGTTTTGTAGATGAACATGTTGCCATATATTTGTAGCTGATGGCTCCGCAAGGAGCTTTTGTTTTGCAAGTGAGCATGTTGCTGTGGAGTTAATGAATGCAGGACAAGCAGGAAATACTGTGAAAATGCAGAATCCATTGTGTTAGGAACGAATAAAAGGAGGGATTTCATGGAACAGCGTGTTGAAATGCAGCTTGGTGGAAGAACGCTTACGCTTGAAACAGGGCGTTTGGCCAAGCAGGCTAATGCTGCCGTTAAGGTAACGTACGGGGATACCGTTGTATTGTGTACCGTGACAGCATCAAGTGAGCCTAAAGATCTGGACTTTTTCCCATTAACGGTAAACTATGAAGAAAGATTGTATGCCGTAGGTAAAATCCCAGGTGGATTTATTAAACGTGAAGGCAGACCAAGTGAGAAAGCGATTCTTTCGAGCCGTTTGACAGACCGTCCGATTCGTCCTTTGTTCCCGGAAGGTTTCCGTAATGATGTACAAGTTCTGAATATCGTTATGAGTGTGGATCAGGACTGCGAACCGCAAATTGCTGCCATGATCGGTACATCGGCTGCACTGAGCATTTCGGATGTCCCATTTAGCGGACCGATTGGTGGTGTAAAAGTTGGACGTATTAATGGTGAGTTCATCATCAACCCAACGATTGCACAGCTAGAGGTAAGTGAGATTGAACTCGTTGTAGCAGGAACCAAAGATGCCATCATGATGGTTGAAGCGGAAGCGAACGAAGTTCCGGAAGAAGTAATGCTGGAAGCAATCATGTTCGGACATGACGAGATCAAGAACATTGTTGCAGTCATCGAACAACTCGTACAAGTGGCTGGTAAAGAAAAAATGGCTGTGAAATTGCATGCCGTTAATGCTGAAGTTAACAGCAGTGTACGTGAGTTCGCCAGTGCTCGTCTGGTTGAAGCTGTTAAAATTGCTGAAAAACATGCGCGTCAGGATGCAATCGATCTTGTGAATGACGAAACCGTTGCTCACTTCGAAGAGAAGTATATTGAGACTCCAGAACTGCTCAAAGATGTGAAAGAAGTGCTGCACGATATCGTCAAAGAAGAAGTGCGCCGCCTTATCACACATGATAAAGTTCGTCCGGATGGACGTGGACTCGCTGAGATCCGTCCAATTGAATGTGATACTTCCCTGCTGCCACGTACTCACGGTTCAGGTCTGTTCACTCGTGGTCAAACACAGGCGCTCAGCATTTGTACACTTGGTGCACTGGGTGATGTTCAAATTTTGGACGGAATCAGTCTTGAAGAAACGAAACGTTTCATGCATCACTACAACTTCCCGCCGTTCAGCGTAGGTGAAGCTCGTCCATTGCGTGCTCCAGGCCGTCGCGAAATCGGACATGGTGCTCTGGGTGAGCGTGCTCTTTCCAAAGTAATTCCTTCCGAAACAGACTTTCCATACACAATTCGTCTGGTATCCGAAGTATTGGAATCCAATGGTTCAACTTCCCAGGCAAGTATCTGTGCCAGCACATTGGCTATGATGGATGCAGGTGTACCAATCAAAGCTCCAGTTGCGGGTGTAGCTATGGGTCTTATCAAAGACGGAGATCATGTATCCATCCTGAGTGATATTCAAGGTATGGAAGATCACCTCGGTGACATGGACTTCAAAGTAGCAGGAACACCTGATGGTGTAACAGCTATTCAAATGGATATCAAAATTGATGGTATTGATCGTCAAATTTTGTCCGAAGCATTGGCTCAAGCCAAAGAAGGTCGTATGCACATCTTGAGCAAAATGACCGAAGTGATGAAAACTCCACGTGAGCAGTTGTCACAATATGCACCTAAAATTACAACCATGCATATCAATCCGGACAAAATCCGTGATGTTATCGGTGCAGGTGGTAAAATTATCAATAAAATCATCGAGGAAACCGGTGTTAAAATTGATATTGAGCAAGATGGACGTGTCTTTATCGCTTCTTCCAACCAAGAGATGAATGATAAAGCCAAATCGATTATCGAAGGCATCGTACGTGAAGTACTTGTCGGCGAGATTTATGTAGGTAAAGTAAAACGTGTTGAGAAGTTTGGTGCATTTGTTGAAGTGCTGCCGAACAAAGAAGGTCTGGTACACATCTCACAATTGTCCACAGAGCGTGTCGCTAAAGTGGAAGATGTTGTTGCCATTGGTGATTCCATTACGGTAAAAGTAACGGAAATTGACCCACAAGGCCGTATCAACTTGTCCCGCAAAGCCGTATTGACTGCCGAAGCTCCAGCTCAATCATAGGCTGCGTGCCATCGTTTTTTTGAAAAGATAGATTGAATGAAGAGACAGAATGTGAATTTCTGGCTCTTTTTTTAACGTTTAAATACCTTTATGAAATCGTTTGTCTACCCATAAGGCCTCTGAATCCAGCTTTGAAGATACTTTACATGAACAGCTTGTTTTATTCATATTCTTGCACTTGTCCTCATATGATGGGGACAAAGACGGCGGGAGGATGGAGCTGTGAGAAACCAATCCAAAAAGCTGGCGGCTGTTCTGGTAGGTATGGCAGCTGTCATACTGGTCGGACAAGTGGGCAGTGTACGTACATACATTACGGAAATCCGTGATGGGCCAGGCACGCAAAATGCATTTGATATGTTCAAAGAGGCAACCGGAGAAGATCAGCTGTTGTCGGCGATCCGGGATAAAGCGGCCGAAACGAAAATCGCTCCGGTAAATGCCAGAGTGGATCGGGTCTGGAAAGCGATACCCGGGTATAACGGAATAGAAATTGATGTGGAAGCCACGTATCGCAAAGCACTTGGTGGGACGCTGAATACTAAGATAGCGTATGTCTATCGGCAGACTGTACCTGAAATCCAGCTTAAAGATTTGGGTGCACACCCGATTTACCGGGGGAATGCCGAGAAACCAATGGTGTCTTTCATGATTAATGTAGCGTGGGGCAATGAATTCATTATCCCGATACTAGATACGCTTGACGCCGAAAAAGTCAAAGCTACTTTTTTTCTGGATGGAAGCTGGTTGAGCAAAAACGAAGAACTGGCTAAAGAGATCCAAAAGCGTGGACATGAGTTATCAAATCATGCATACTCACATCCGAATATGAGTCGGTTGAGTACGGAGCGAGCCAAGCTGGAAATCAGTAAAACCCAGGACCTGCTCAAAGAAAAATTGGGTGTGGAGAACCACTGGTTTGCTCCACCTTCCGGTGATTTTAATCAACAAACAGTCGACATTGCTTCCGGCATGGGACTTCAAACGGTACTTTGGACACTGGATACGGTGGATTGGCGCAAACCAAGTTCTGCTTCTGTTGTAGCCAAGATCGCCAAAAACGTAGAAGCCGGTACATTAATTCTGATGCACCCCACGGCTGCTTCTTCAGGAGCTTTAAAAGGAATGATTGATTCCATACGGGCCAAGGGTTTGACGCTTGGAACCGTTAGCGAAACGTTGTCATCCGAGCGCGTGAAGGGATCAGCGGTTGAGTGAATGATGTTTTTTTGTTACTATCAAACAGTTGGAACCAAATGTCGATTTCAATTTCGCGTTGAAATCCAGGCAATTATAGAGATGTAGGAGGGCCAACCGTGAAAAAAATTCAGCTGGGCAATGGCCTCAGAGTTGTCATGGAACAGATTCCGACCTGTCGTTCCGTGTCATTTGGAATATGGGTCAAGACAGGTTCTCGCAATGAGCAGCCTGCAAGCAACGGAGTGTCACACTTTATTGAGCACATGCTGTTCAAAGGAACGGATCGTTATGATGCCAAAGCGATTGCGGAGCAATTCGATGCCATTGGTGGTAACGTGAATGCGTTCACTTCGAAAGAATACACTTGTTATTACGCCAAAGTATTGGATGAACATCTGCCAATAGCTGTCGATGTGTTATCCGATATGTTCTTCCGCTCTAAAATGGATGATGGTGAACTGCTTAAGGAGAAAAACGTCATTCTGGAAGAAATATCGATGTATGAGGATACGCCGGATGACATGGTGCATGATCTTATGGCTTTGGCCGCCTATGGTGAGCATCCGCTCGCTTACCCAATTCTGGGTACTGAAGAGCGTCTCAAGGCGATGGACTCCAGCCATCTGCGTGCATATATGAAGGAGCACTATACGATTGAGAATACCGTTATTAGTATTGCAGGGAATATTGATGACAGTGTGATCGATTTGATGGAAAAGCATTTTGGTGCTTTTGATGTCAATGGTGTATCTGAACAAGTCACGCTGCCTGCATTCCAGAGCGGACAACTCTTTCACAAAAAGAAAACGGAACAGAATCATATCTGTATCTCGTTCCCGGGATGTAAGATCGGAGATCCGCTTCAGTTCGCGATGGTCGTGCTGAATAATGCGATTGGCGGAGGTATGAGCTCCAGACTGTTCCAGGAAATTCGGGAGAAGCGCGGCCTTGCTTATTCCGTTTATTCGTATCATAGTTCCCATGCGGATAGTGGACTCTTCACCATCTATGCAGGTACAGCGCCGAAACAGACGAAAGAAGTTCTGGATCTGACCAAAGAAGTTCTGAACGATCTGGCTGTAAATGGATTGTCAGAAGATGAGCTGCGCAAAGGAAAAGAACAGCTGAAAGGCAGTTTGATCCTCAGTTTGGAAAGCACGGGCAGCCGCATGAACCGTCTGGGCAAAAACGAGCTGATGCTGGGCAGACACCACACGCTGGACGAAATGATTGCCAAAATTGAAGAAGTAACGATGGACGATGTCGATGCTGTGCTGGACCTGATGTTTGCCGAGCCATTTGCGCTCGCTATGGTCGGTGCTTCGGATCGTACGATCGCTGGATTAAGAAGGGATGATTTTGTTGCATTACGTTCAAATTCAAAAGTTACCGGGCAATGAAGATATTAAGTTGCCTCAAAAAATGTCAGAGCTGGCCTCCGGCTTTGATGTAGTTGCGGCATTACAAGAAGAGGTTGTATTGCAGCCGGGACAGCGTACGTTGATTCCTACGGGACTCGCGATGGCTATGCCAGCTGGATTGGAGGCACAGGTTCGCCCTCGTAGCGGTCTGGCTTTCAAACATGGGATTACGTGTCTGAACACACCGGGCACCATTGATGCCGATTATCGCGGGGAAGTTAAGGTCCTTCTGATCAATCTGGGTCAGGAGCCATTCACGATTGTACGTGGGGAGCGTATTGCCCAAATCGTCTTTCAAACGGTTCCAGCAGTTGAATTAACAGAGGTAGCTGAACTGTCGGAAACTGTACGTGGAGAAGGCGGATTCGGTCATACCGGGAAATAAAGGATTCGAAACCAAGCTGTAAATAAGAGCATCTTCTGTAATAAGAGCTTCACAGTTTAATTTACTGAGCATGTTCTCGAAGAGTCGTCCCCGAGGGGGCGGCTCTTTTTTTTTTTTTTGAACTATAGAGATAATTTTTTTCTTTGCATGCTTCAATTTTAATGTTTCACCCCCCTGTGGGCCACTGCATACGATAAGGCATACATGTGGTGAAAGGAGTGACGTCCCGATGCTGACCGGTGTCCGGATTATAGTCCTGGGCGGAGATGCGCGGCAGCTTGAAGTCATTCAAAAATGCGCAGAGCTGGATGCTACGGTAAGTGTGGTGGGCTTCGACAAGCTGGAGCGTTCCATTCCGGGTATCGAACACCAGGAATTGGAGGACGATGTATTTGCTTCGGCAGATGTGCTGGTGCTTCCTGTGGTCGGGTGTGATGATCAGGGGAAAGTGAGCACTTCGTTCAGTGATACACCGATTTTTCTGAAAAAGGAACATGTTGCGGCATTGCCGGAGCATTGTATTGTGTTCACAGGTATGGCGAAGCCTTTTTTACGTGATTTGTGCCGGGAAAATGGTCTACGGCTTGTTGAAGTACTCGATCGTGATGACATCGCGCTCTACAACTCCATTCCGACAGCTGAAGGCGCCATTGCCATGGCGATTCGGGAGACGGACTTCACGATCCACGGCTCGGAATGCATTGTGCTTGGATTGGGTCGAACAGGTTTCACAATGGCCAAAACGCTTCAGGGACTTGGGGCAAATGTACGGGTGGGAATCAGGCGCGAAGAGGATGCTGCTCGAGCAGCCATAATGGGCTGGAAGCCTTTCAGGACAACGGATTTGGCCGCTCAAACCGGGGAAGTTGACTTGCTTTTTAATACGATACCGACTATGATAATCACAGCACAAATCCTGTCCAAAATGCCGCAAAAAGCAGTCATTATCGACCTCGCATCCGCTCCTGGCGGCTGTGATTTCAGATATGCTGAAAAACGCGGTATCAAAGCGCTACTTGCGCCTGGCCTCCCCGGCATTGTTGCTCCCAAAACGGCTGGCGGCATTATTGCCGACGTCTTAATCCGTTTGCTTTTGGAAGAACAAAACGCACGGGAGGTTGAACAATGAACTGGCAGGGAAAAACGGTAGGTTACGCAATTACAGGTTCTCATTGTACGTTTGAAGAGGTTATGCCGGTGATTAGCCGCTTCGTAGCCGAAGGTGCCAATGTTGTCCCGATTATTTCCAATTCGGTTCTGACTACGGATACACGCTTTGGGACCGCGCAAAATTGGCAAAAACAGTTGAAAGATATAACGGGGAATGATATCATTTCTACAATTGTTGAGGCAGAGCCGTTAGGTCCTTCCAAGTTGCTCGATGTGCTCGTAATTGCTCCATGCACAGGCAACACGACGAGTAAGCTGGCTAACGCGATGACGGACAGTCCGGTTTTAATGGCAGCCAAAGCTCAGATGCGAAATCAGCGTCCGCTGGTACTCGCCATTTCCACGAATGACGGCCTTGGGTTGAATGCTGCGAACATCGCCAAACTGCTGGTGGCCAAATATTTGTATTTTGTGCCATTTGGGCAGGATGATCCAGTGAAAAAACCGAACTCGTTAGTGGCCAAAATGGAGCTTATTCCGGAGGCATGCTGGAGTGCGCTTGAAGGCAAACAGTTACAGCCAATGATTGTGCAGCGCTCTGCACAGGCTTGATAGTTCTTGGGTCCGCCGTAACATTAGTTTGTTATAGACATGGTTCTGTACAGACTTAGTTACGGGGATAACGGTTATTCGCTTGAAGAAATGAAGATGGTTCGAGAGACAAAGAAAATCATGAGGGACGTTATGCTGGTATAAACAGCTACCTGTGTCCACGTTCCTTTCATTAAAAGGGAATTCCTGCTTGCAACGATAAGGTTAGGCAAGCGGGATCAGTGCACGGGGAACGTGTGCGTCATGATCTCGATAACAACCGCGGCCTTCATATGGGATTGTTTCACTAATCTTTGATGAGGAGCGGCATGAAATGCCGTATAAAATGCTGAAATTATCGCATCGGAACGCTCCCTAGGGTGATCCATTTGTTGATTGACCCGTGTCCAGTCTTCTTGCGTACACAAATGGAGGAATAAAGATGCGCATCATGGTACAGAAATTCGGAGGTACATCTCTCTCTACCGTTCAGGCGAGAGAGCATGTGCTCCGTCATGTTAAACGTGAACTTGAAGCAGGATTGAGTCTGGTCATTGTTGTGTCAGCGATGGGTCGCCGCGGTGAGCCTTATGCGACTGATACGTTACTGGACTGGGCTGCACAGAACGGAAATGCACTCTCCGCACGCGAAAAGGATTTACTGCTGTGCTGTGGTGAAATTATTTCTGCGACGACTTTGAGCAGTCTGCTCGAACATGAAGGCATTCCAACTACAGTGCTGACCGGTGCACAAGCAGGTTTTGTGACGGACGACAATTTCGGGAATGCCCGAATTTTGGATGTCCGTCCTGTTCGTGTGCTGGAGCAGCTACAGAGTGGGCGTGTTGTCATTGTTACAGGGTTCCAGGGGCAGACCGAGAATGGTGACTTTACGACCCTTGGTCGTGGAGGAAGTGATACGTCAGCCACAGCTCTTGGTGCAGCTTTACACGCTGAGATGGTGGACATATACACAGATGTAAATGGGATACTGACAGCAGATCCACGTATCGTGGAGGACGCTCGTCCGTTGACTGTTGTGAGTTATGCCGAGATATGTAATATGGCCCATCAAGGAGCCAAGGTAATTCATCCGCGTGCAGTCGAGATTGCAATGCAATCCCAGATTCCAGTGCGTGTACGGTCTACCTTTGCAGATAGTGAAGGGACGCTGGTAACGCATCCAGAAGGATTCCAGGATGTGCAGACAGGCATTGTGGACCGATATGTAACAGGGATTGCCTATGTAAGTAATGTTACGCAAATAACGGTGGAAGTGCCGGGCGGTGCAGATCGTTTGCAGCTAAAAGTGTTCAAAACGATGGCTGAAAATTCGATTAGCGTAGATTTTATTAATGTTACCCCCCTGGGAGTTGTCTATACCGTTTTCGATAGTGATTCCGAGAAAGCTATACAGGTACTGCAGGAAATTGGTCTTAAACCGCAAAGTCTTTCCGGATGTGCCAAAGTTTCCGTCATCGGCGGAGGGATCAACGGAGTGCCAGGCATTATGGCACGGATCGTGGAATCCTTGACACTGGCGGACATCCAGATCCTGCAATCTGCAGATTCCAATACAACGATTTGGGTACTTGTGAAAAAAGAAGATATGGTTCAAGCTCTGAGGGCGCTTCACGCCTCATTCGAACTTCACTTGTAGTACTTTGAAGTCAGCGGAGCCGGACCTGTTTTGAAGGAGGAATCGAATTGGACTTTGGAAGATTGATTACAGCAATGGTCACTCCGTTCAACGAACAAGGGGGGATCCATTGGGAGGAAACTGCACGTCTGATAGACTATTTGATTGAAGATCAAAAGTCAGAGACGCTTGTTATTTCAGGAACAACTGGAGAATCTCCCACGCTTAGCGACAAAGAAAAAGTAGAACTATTCGAATTCGCAGTAAAACATGCGGCTGGACGGTGCAAAATCATTGCTGGAACGGGTAGCAATAACACCGCTCATTCAATCCATCTGACACAGGACGCTGAACGTGCTGGTGTAGATGGTGTTTTGCTGGTTGTTCCTTATTACAACAAACCAAGTCAAGAGGGAATGTTTAGACACTTTGAAGCGATCGCGAACGCGACGAAACTGCCGATTATGTTGTATAACGTTCCTGGACGTACAGCAGCCAGCCTTTCGGCTGCAACAACGCTTCGTTTGGCACAGATTCCAAACATTGTAGCTACGAAGGAATGTGTATCGTTGGAGCAAGTCACGCAGATTGCTGCGAGTGCACCGGGACATTTCAGGGTGTATTCCGGTGACGATGCTTCTGGCTTGCCAGCCATTGCTGTAGGTGCTTACGGGATCGTTAGTGTTGCTAGCCATGTGGTAGGCGCTGAGATGAAACAAATGATTGATTCATACTTCGGTGGTGCACCTGTACAGGCGGCTCAGATACATCAGAAGCTGTTTCCGGTGTTCAAAGGTCTATTCGAGTGCCCGCAGCCTTTACCGAACCCTGTAGCGGTGAAATACGCTTTGACATTGCGCGGTCTGAACGTCGGATCTGTTCGCCTTCCGCTTATAGCCGCAACAGAGGATGAGCAAGGTTTTATTCGTGCCTTGTTCAACTAGCAATAATACGATATTGAACTGATTTGTTAACTTTTATAAACCCATAGAAATTGCAGAAGAACCGTTCCTCATTTAAGAGGAGGCGGTTCTTTTTTTTGACGATGATTGTTAGGTTTCTTTTCACAACTGGAGGCAAACGTAGAGGTTAACGAGAGAGTGACTTGTTTTTTTTGTTTTTAATCATGTATAATGATGTCAAGTGACTGGGTGCGGTATTTTTTTGAAATTGAAAGCGACATCGTTTCTTGGTGTAGCTTTGTGGTGAAAAAGGAAGGAACGGCTAAGAAGGATCATTTCAAAATCCATCTTGTTGGTGAAGGGGAATAACTTCGAAGAACTTCTTCCAAATATCGTGAATAAAGGTGCTCTTTTGCATTCATCCCTATTTAACGGGCATGGGTGTGATGGACTGCTTTTCTTAACTTACAATAAAATAATAAGGTACGACGTCCAACTACCATAGGAGGTTTAGATTCATTTGTCTAAGAAAAATAACAACGATAAACTGATGATTTTTGCTTTGGGCGGCGTAGGCGAGATTGGTAAAAATATGTACGTCATCCAATACGCGAACGACATTGTAGTCGTAGATGCTGGTCTTAAATTCCCGGAAGAAGATATGCTTGGAATCGACATTGTCATTCCTGACATCTCTTATCTAACTGAAAACCGTGACAAAGTAAGAGGTATTATTTTGACTCACGGACATGAGGATCATATCGGTGGTCTGCCATATGTTCTGAAACATTTGAATGTTCCGGTATACGGAACAAAGCTTACTCTCGGACTTGTGGAGAACAAGCTGAAAGAAGCCAATTTGCTGGGTGAAACAAAACGCATCTTGATTGATGCGGATTCCGAGATTCAACTCGGCTCTGTATTGAAAGCAACGTTCTTTGCTACTAACCATAGTATTCCGGATTCCGTCGGCGTATGTGTCGAAACACCGGAAGGCGCTGTTGTTCATACAGGTGACTTCAAATTTGACCACACTCCAGTCAATGGTCAATATGCAGATCTCCAGCGTATGGCACAGATCGGAACCAATGGCGTACTTGCCCTCTTGTCCGATAGTACCAACGCAGAGAAACCTGGATTTACACCTTCGGAGAAAAATGTGGGTATCGTTCTGGAAGATATCTTCCGCAAAGCAAGCCAACGTGTCGTTGTAGCAACATTTGCTTCCAACGTACACCGGATTCAACAGGTTATCAATGCAGCTGAAGTAACTGGACGTAAAGTCGCAGTTATTGGACGCAGTATGGTAAATGTGGTGGGTATTGCTTCTGAACTGGGTTACCTTGAGATTCCAGACGGCATGATTATTGAGCCGGAAGAAGTAGGCAAAATGGCTGCAGACCGTGTAGTAATTCTCTGCACAGGTAGCCAAGGCGAGCCGATGTCAGCATTGACACGGATGGCTCGTTCCACTCATCGTAAAGTAGATATTTTGCCTGGTGATACAGTAATTATTGCTGCAACTCCAGTTCCAGGTAATGAGAAATATGTAGGCCGTACGATTGACGAACTGTTCCGTCTGGGTGCCAACGTGCATTACAGCGGTGCAAACAGTGGCGTTCACGTATCCGGTCACGGTAGCCAGGAAGAGCTCAAGCTGATGCTTAACCTGATGAAACCAAAATATTTCCTGCCGATTCACGGTGAATTCCGTATGCAGCGCCGCCACGCGGTACTGGCTGAATCTGTAGGTATTGAACCAGACAACATTTTCATTACGGATATTGGTGAAGTTGTTGAAATTCAAGGTGGAGCAGCACGCAAGGCAGGTAAAGTTACTGCAGGTAACGTGTTGATCGACGGCTTGGGTGTAGGCGATGTAGGTAACATCGTATTGCGTGACCGTAAATTGCTGTCACAGGATGGCATTCTGGTTGTCGTGGTAACACTGAGCAAACAGGATGGCAAAATTGTTTCCGGTCCGGACATCATCTCCCGTGGATTTGTCTATGTACGCGAATCGGAAGGACTGCTTGATGAAGCGAATCGCATCGTCAGCAGCACATTGCAGAAGTTGATGAGTGAGAACGTTAACGAATGGGCTTCACTCAAAACGAATGTTAAAGATGCACTCGGACGCTTCTTGTATGAGCAAACTCGTCGTAGACCGATGATTTTGCCAATCATTATGGAAGTTTAAAATAAATCAAACAAAAACATAAATTCAGGCACACAGTCGCCCCTTCTCTACGAGTAATATTGGACGGTTCCTCGTAGAGAAGGGGCTTTTTTTGTTTTTTTCTGGCCTTACACCAGATTATGGAGAAATTGATGAGTAATCGGGTATAAGTCAACTGGAACATTCCCCATACTAAGGAAATACATTACATGTTTCTGGAGAAGGGGAGTAATCGAATGAGCGAATATATGAAAAACAAGCAAACACCCAAATCGGAACAACCGGGTACCGAGACACCGGAAGTGCCTGCACAAGAGGAAAAGGCGATGTCACCTGTAACGGAGGCTATTCAGCAATTTGGACAGACGCAATCACCTGCAGCTGAATCGAACATTTTCTGTATGACCATTATCGGTCAGGTGGAAGGGCATTTAATTTTACCTCCGCAAAACAAAACAACAAAGTATGAACACCTCATTCCTCAGCTGGTTGCAGCAGAGCAGAATCAGCGAATCGAAGGAATTCTGATCATTTTAAACACGGTAGGAGGAGATGTGGAGGCGGGCTTGGCTATTGCTGAAATGATTGCTTCACTCAGCAAACCTACGGTTACTGTCGTCATTGGAGGAGGGCACAGCATCGGGGTTCCAATCGCAGTTGCTTCAACCTATTCCCTGATCGCGGGTAGTGCAACAATGACCATTCATCCGATCCGTATGAATGGACTCGTGATAGGCGTGCCTCAGACGTTTGAGTACATGGAGAAGATGCAGGAACGTGTCGTAAGATTTGTTACGTCGCACTCCAATATCTCTGAAGAAATGTTTAAGGAACTGATGTTTAAGACAGGTGAACTCAACCGCGATATCGGAACAGCTGTGGGTAGCGCAGATGCGGTTAAATATGGATTGATGGATGCCGTAGGCGGGATCGGCCAGGCCATTGCTCAATTGAATCAGCTCATAGGAGACAAAAGACAGACGCTGCAGGCAGGGGGTTATACCCAATGACACTCTACACAGTGATGCCACCTGAACTGTTGTGGTCAGGGATGTGGAATGAGGGAGAAGACACCCGGGAGATCAAGATGAACGGATTATTGATGCAGGTCAGACCTGTTAATGAAAATGAAGCTGTCATTGTACGTTTACTTGAATGCCCCTTGGAAGCTTATCTGAATCCCGCCAATATGCCCGGATCGATCGTTCCACTTTCGGGTAACCCGGGACCAACATAACGTGACCAAATAAGACAAATTGAGCAGAAAAAGAACATATGTACGGATTATATTTGTATGGTATAATATTCTTCTGGGGGTGACCTGATTTTGGCCAGAAGAAAAAAGAGGAAAAAAAAGGGCGCAGCATTTAGCGGCGTTTTAAAATATGAAATTTACGGCATTGTGCTTATTACCCTTGCTGTCATTGCCTTGTCGGGTGAAGCAACCGTAGGGCGCTCGCTTTCCAAGATGTTTGGATTGATGCTTGGCAAGTTCTATTTTGCGATTCCGCTTATAGGGATTTATTATGGCTTAATGGTGATGATTCATCGAAAATGGCCAAGTGGCTGGACAACGCGCAAGACAGGGCTCGTATTGCTGGTGTTTGCTTTAACCCTGATGAGTACCGTCTCTGCTATGCACCAGAAGCTTATACCGGTTGGAGCCCTTGAGCCTGGTGCTGTACTTACACAGATACATAATGATATGCAAACCGAGTTACTCACGCCTGCTGCGCCAGGCGAACGGGATTCGATGCTCAATAAGGACATTAGCGGCGGTTATATAGGAGCGGCGCAGTTTGCCTTGTTCTTGTGGTTGTTTGGCAGCTTGGGAGCACGATTGATTATGATCGTGATGTTCGTTATCAGTTTCATGCTAATTACCAATCTTTCTTATGTCGATCTGATTCGCATTTTCAGAACCAAGATATGGGATGCAGGAAGTGCGATGTACAAAAAGCTGGAAGCTAGACCAGCAGCACGTGCCACTTCAAGCTCTGCGGGCAAGAAAAGCGGGAATGTTCGCAAAGTGGTGCCTGTTCCAGTGGACGACGAGGAAGATGATGACGATGATATGCAGGATCAGCAACTACCGAAACGAAAAGCACCAATATTTTTCCAACTCTTTGGAAAATGGGGTTCTGATCGGGAACGGACGAAGGCTGAGCGTGGAGTGGCCGAGGATGATTCTTTAGATACGGAACATATCGTCTACCGAGCCGAGCAGGAAACGCCTGCAGATTCATGGCATGACGAGCCAATCATCGCATCCGATGTTATGGATCCCGCAGCAGTTCCTGTGCAATCAAGACCTAATTCGGCTCCAATCATCCGTGACTTCTTTGAGCATGTCAGATCCGAGGATGCGGGTAAAGATGATGATCTGGATGATGCGTATCCTTTCCCAGATGATCTAACGGCTAACATGCAGGGAGAAGGGATCCCAATCAAGATCTCAGATGAACTTGTGGATAACAATGAGTGGCCTGGAGCGACGGATGCTGTTGAGGGTAGTTCAGACGTTGGGTCTACGTTGAGCAATGGGGCTCAAGGTTCGGTTGTTTCAGATACGGAGGGGCAGGAAGTGCAGCCAGTTAAGCCTCCACCACCACCTCCGAAACCTTATAAACTTCCGTCATTCAGGCTTCTTTCCAAGCCGAACAATGGAGGTAAGGGTGGCGACCAAAAGGATTATATGCAGACTGCACGCAAGCTGGAAGCAACGCTGGAAAGCTTCGGTGTTCGTGCCAAAGTACTTGAAGTAGTCAGAGGACCTGCTGTTACACGGTATGAGATCCAACCGGATATTGGTGTGAAGGTTAGCAGAATTGTAAGTCTGACAGACGATATTGCTTTAGCCCTGGCGGCAAAAGATATCCGAATGGAAGCACCCATTCCTGGTAAATCCGCTATCGGTATTGAAGTACCTAATGGAGAGGTATCCGTAGTAACAATGCGGGAGGTTATGGAAACAGCCACATTCCAGGAAGCTGAATCCAAAGTGACCATTGCATTTGGACGAGATATCTCAGGACAGACGATCATCGGTAATCTGGCTCGTATGCCCCATTTGCTGGTGGCTGGTGCGACGGGTTCAGGTAAATCCGTATGTATCAATGGTATTATTACGAGCATCCTGTACAAAGCGAAGCCGGATGAAGTGAAATTTTTGATGGTCGATCCCAAAATGGTCGAGCTAAACGTATATAACGGAATTCCGCATCTGATGGCGCCAGTCGTAACGGATCCTAAAAGGGCTTCACTTGCTCTCAAAAAGATCGTTGTTGAGATGGAGAAAAGATATGAGTTGTTCTCCAAATCCGGTACACGTAACGTTGAAGGTTATAACAATCTGATGAAAGACAACCCAGCGGCGGTTTTGCCTTACATCGTTGTTATCGTGGACGAGCTGGCTGACCTCATGATGGTTGCCGCCGGTGACGTGGAAGATGCGATTGCTCGATTGGCTCAGATGGCGCGTGCAGCGGGTATCCATCTGATCATTGCCACACAGCGCCCTTCTGTGGATGTTATCACTGGTGTAATCAAAGCCAACATTCCGTCCCGGATTGCCTTTGGTGTATCCTCTCAAGTGGATTCTCGAACCATTCTGGATATGGGTGGGGCCGAGAAGTTGTTGGGTCGGGGAGATATGCTGTTCATGCCAATGGGGGCTTCGAAGCCGGTTCGTGTACAAGGAGCTTTCATGAGTGATGAGGAAGTTGAAAATATCGTGAATTACGTGCGTGGTCAAGGTGAAGCGCAGTATGACGAATCCATTGTGCCAGAGGTGGACGATTCCGTTCAGGCAGCAGATGAAGTGCAGGATGAGTTATATGAACAAGCAGTGCAGATTATTTTGGAGGCGAAGCAAGCTTCCGTTTCTCTACTGCAGCGCCGAATGCGAGTGGGTTATACCCGCGCAGCACGTTTGATTGACTCCATGGAGGCCCGAGGTGTAATTGGTCCTTACGAGGGCAGTAAACCAAGGGAAGTATTGATCTCACTGGAACAGTATCAACAGAATAAAATAAGCTCGTAATACACAGCATGTGTAAACGATCCAAGCCCTTAACCTTATTGGTTGAGGGCTTTTTGCATGCCATTTGACTGAAGATTTGCCATGATGTCCAATGATCGGAGGATTTGGTGCATAGGAACGAAGTATGCTTGTCATAATAACCTTAGCGATTCTGTTAATCCCACAAGAGAAAGGTAGAGCACAGTCGATGCGAAAAATGAACATATGGCTTTTCACTGCTATTTTGCTGATGTCCGCATTGGGAATTCGTTATTTGCTTCCTGGGAATACAGCAACCGAAAGTCCAAACCCAAGTACCCCGCAAGTCGAAGAGAAGTCGATACCCACCTTTAGCACCAATGCTGTGAAATATGGAAGTTACGGTCAGGATGTATACGAGCTTCAAGGCCGACTGAAGTATTTGGGATTTTACAATGGTAAAATTGACAGTAATTTCGGCAGCACTACATTGAAATCGGTAAAATGGTTTCAATCGGAATTCGGCATGAAGGTAGATGGTGTCGTTGGAGCCAAAACCAAGCTGAAACTTTACAATGCTTCAAAACAATGGTCGCCAACAGAAACACCGTTGCACAAAGATCAAACTTCAGGAGATAGTGGGAAAAATAACAATACTGCGGATAAAGAGCAGGACAATATGGGCTCAGCCAATTCCATGGGGTTGTCGGAAAACGAAATCAAAATTATGGCTAACGCCGTATATGGTGAATCTCGCGGAGAGCCATTTGAAGGTCAAGTTGCAGTAGCGGCAGTTATCCTGAATCGCGTGAAATCACCGAGTTTCCCGAACACACCGTCAGGAGTAATTTTCCAGCCGGGTGCGTTTACTGCCGTTGCAGACGGACAGATTTATCTTGAACCGAATGCACAAGCTAAAAAAGCAGTTGAACAGGCGATGAATGGTTGGGACCCATCCGGTGGATGCCTCTATTATTTTAATCCGAAGACAGCTACATCCAAATGGATATGGACACGTCCTCAGGTAAAAACAATCGGGCAGCATATATTCTGTATGTGATGATCTTGGAAGCAACCAGAAGGCGTGACTTCGGTTGCTTCTTGCCTTTTGAATGGGTTAAAATGGTTGTTACGTTTAAGCTTCACTTCTTGCACGATAAATGACGCCGTAAAGGGGTTTTGACATTTGAATACATCAGGATTTGAACGAGGAAACCGGAAAGAATTCCGCATACATGTTCTTCCTACGAAACGTTTTAAGACATTTGCGATCTCACTTTACGCAGGGGTTCCCCTGCAGGAAGATACGGTTACCAAAGTAGCCTTAACACCTTTCGTACTTCGGCGTGGGACCGAATCCTATCCGGAAACAACGCAATTTCGTGAACAATTGGAACATATGTATGGAGCGGGTTTTGGTTTTGATGTCTATAAACGTGGCGATTACCAGATCGTACAGTTCCGTATGGACACCATCAATGATTCCTTTGTTGGTGGGGACGAGCAGCTGTTGGATCGTTCTTTTGCTTTTTTGGGAGAGGTGCTCACACGCCCTGCACAGGAGGATGGACATTTCCGAACCTCTTATGTTCAAGCTGAGCGGGAGACTGTTCGCAAAATGCTGGAGTCCATCGTCAATGACAAAATGCGATATGCTGCGGAACGTAGTATTGAGGAGATGTGTAAAAACGAACCTTACCGCTTGCACCCGCTTGGTGAGCGAAAGGATTTGCCGGGCATTGATCCAGATACATTGACAGCTTCGTATCAGGAATGGTTACAGCAGGCAAGTATGGACTTGTATGTGGTGGGCGACACCACACTGGAAGAGGTAGAGAATCTGGTACAGCGTTATTTCAATGTAGAACGTGCCACCTCTTCCGACTATCATACACAGGAAGCTATTCGTGGAGATAAAGAAGTGGAAACCGTTGTAGAACGGCTTAATGTTAATCAGGGTAAGCTCAATATGGGGCTTCGCACGTCTATCACATATGGTGACCCTCAGTATGCGGCAGCATTGATGTATAACGGCATTCTCGGAGGATATCCTCATTCCAAGCTGTTTGTTAATGTTCGTGAAAAAGAAAGTCTGGCGTACTATGCCTCATCGCGTTATGACGGACATAAGGGTATTGCAACGATCCAATCGGGGATCGAAATCCCCAATTACGAAAAAGCCGTTATGATTATCAAGCAGCAGCTGGATGAAATGAAGAACGGGAATATCACTGACCTGGAAATGTCTCAGACCAAAGCGATGATCCGTAATCTGCTCAAGGAAATGCAGGATTCTGCGTTTGAGCTAATTGCTTATGATTTCAATCGACAGTTATCCGGCAAAGAGCGGACCGCCGAGGAACTGCTGGCCCAGGTAGAACAGATCAGCAAAGAAAATGTTCGTGAGGCGGCAGAGAAATTCCGTCTGGATACGATTTATTTCTTGCGTGATGAGAAGGGGGAATAGTCGGTGGAGAGCATAACATACGATCGTTTGCAGGAAACGCTGTATTACGAAGTGATGGATAACGGGCTGCATGTTTATATTTTGCCTAAACCAGGTTTCCAAAAAACTTATGCCACTTTTGCAACCAAATACGGTTCGGTCGACAATCATTTTAAGGTTGAAGGACAGGAAGAAGTAAAGGTTCCGGACGGTATTGCTCATTTTCTGGAACACAAAATGTTTGAAGAACCGACAGGTGATATTTTTGCCACATTTGCTTCTCATGGAGCTTCTGCCAATGCTTTTACCAGTTTCGATCAGACTGTTTATTTGTTTTCGGCGACGGAACATGTCAATGAAAATATACAAACATTAGTTGATTTTGTGCAAAATCCTTACTTCACCGATCAGAATGTAGAAAAGGAAAAAGGGATCATCGCACAGGAAATTAATATGTATGCGGATAATCCAGATTGGCGCGTTTATTTTGGCCTGATCGAGGCGATGTATCAGAAACATCCCGTGCATATTGATATCGCCGGAACCGTTGAATCCATTGGCACCATAACCAAAGAAACGTTGTACACGTGTTACAACTCTTTTTATCATCCAAGCAACATGCTTCTGTTTGTCGTGGGTGGAGTAGACCCGCAGGAAGTGATTGATATGGTTCGTTCGAACCAGGCAAAGAAAAATTATAAACCTCAAGGGAAAATCGAGCGGATATTTGAACCGGAACCTGAGAAAGTGGGGGAAGCCAGACGTGAATCCAAGTTGGCCGTTTCCCTGCCCAAATGTTTGTTTGGCTTTAAGGAAACCGATGTGGGACTAACTGGAGAAGACCTGCTGCGCCGGGGTATGACAACCAAACTAATGATGGATCTGTTATTTGGTTCCAGTACCTCGCTATTTCAAAAATTGTATGATGAAGACCTAATTTCGGACAGCTTTGGACATGAATATAACAGTTCGCCGCAATACGCTTTTTCTGCTATTGGCGGGGACACCAAAGACCCTGATCAACTGCTTGCGCGTATCCGTGAAGAAGTCGATGCTATTGTGGAAAAAGGCTTTGATGCAACCGATTTTGAGCGCGCACGCAAAAAGAAAATAGGTGGATATTTGCGTATGCTCAATTCACCAGAAAACATTGCAAATGAATTCACGCGGCAGCAATTCCGTGGTGGTGATTTTTTCAACATGCTCCCGTTGTATGAATCGCTTACACTGGAAGAGGTAAACCGCAGATTGAAAGAGCATATTCGTTGGGATCAACTGGCGATATCGCTTGTCGTGAGTCCTTAATATGGAGAGGGGAACAGGACAATTGAAGCCAATTGGAGAAATGACGGTACTTGTAACGGGCGCGAGCGGAGGCATTGGAGCGGCCATCGCAGAGCGTTTTGCCAAGGTGGGCATGAATGTAGTGATTCACTATATGAAATCGCATGAAGCAGCTAATGAAGCTGCGAGAAGGTGCATGGAACAAGGCAGTGGTAAAGTTATGACGGTGTCTGCTGATCTTCGCAGTCGGGAGCAAATTGAACGTATGCGTGAGAAGCTGGAATCACATGGGCTGATGCCGGATATTCTGGTGAACAATGCAGGGATATCTCATTATGGAATGCTGGCCGATGTTACGGAAGAAATCTGGGATGAAGTGATGGCGATCAACCTGAAAGGCACGTTCTTGTGTACACAGGAAATGATGCCTCACATGATCTCCCAAAGATACGGTCGAATCATTAACGTTTCGTCTATCTGGGGACTGTCGGGTGCCTCTTGTGAGGTGTTGTATTCTACAACCAAAGGTGGTGTAAATGCATTCACCAAAGCTCTCGCCAAAGAGTTGGCTCCATCTGGCGTAACGGTGAATGCTGTAGCTCCAGGCGCGGTTCAAACATCCATGTTGAACCATCTGGATCAGGATGAACTAAAAATGCTGGAAGAGGAAATTCCGGCAGGAAGACTCGCCCAGCCAGATGAAATCTCCTCACTGGTCTACTTCCTTGCACTTCCCGAGTCCGGCTATATTAATGGGCAGATTATAAGTCCAAATGGTGGCTGGCTCACGTAATATATGGGTGCGCGAATTCAATTTTGTTTTAACTTCGTAGGTATTGCCTTGATGGAAATTAATGATTTGTAGATGATCTTCAATTAATTCAAAAATGCTCGTATATAAAATGTCCGGGAAGCACATATTACAACTGTTGATTTTAAATCTCATGCGTCAAGCAAAGGAGGATTTATCATGTCAACAGAAAAAACGGTGCTCACGAGTTTTGACACTTGGAAGAAGTTTTTGGGTGACCGCGTACAGCAAGCAGAGAAGATGGGAATGAATGAAGAAACCATCAACAAACTTGCGTATGAAATCGGTGACTTCCTGGATGAGAAAGTAGATCCGGCGAACCCTTCCAACCGGGCATTGAAAGAACTATGGGAAGTCGGCGACGAGGATGAACGTCGTACGATTGCGTGCCTGATGGTCAAATTGGCCAAACAAAACGCATAAGATTACAGATGGAGAGCTCCCGCAAGGGGGCTTTTCTCTAATGATTACACATTGATTACAGACCTGTTCTTGTAATTCATTTTCTTTTTATATATCATTAACGTGACCCATTTTTAGAAGATATCTCAGATTGTCGTCCAATGGACGCGTTCTGTTACTGTCGAATAATGTGGAATAATGCTTTACGGGGTGTTTAAATGGAATCTAAACAATGGTATATGGAGTATAAAATACATAAGAACAGACCTGGCCTTTTAGGGGATATTGCCTCTATGCTGGGGATGCTTGAAGTAAATATATTGACCATCAACGGTGTAGAAGGCAAAACCCGGGGGATGCTGCTGGAATCGGACGATGACGAGAAGATCCGTCTGCTGGGTGAAATGCTTGGCAAAGTGAACAGCATAACTGTGTCTGCTTTGCGTCAACCGAAACTGGTAGATATTCTGGCTGTGCGTCATGGTCGTTATATTGATCGTGATTCGGATGATCGCAAAACATTTCGTTTTACGCGGGACGAACTTGGGTTACTTGTGGACTTTTTGGGTGAAGTATTTAAGAGGGAAGGCAATCAAGTCATTGGTTTGCGTGGAATGCCGCGTGTAGGTAAAACAGAATCCATTATTGCAGGCAGCGTATGTGCGATGAAGCGCTGGACGTTTGTTTCCTCCACACTTCTTCGTCAGACCATAAGAAGCCAGATGTCCGAGGACGAATTGAATCCAAACAATGTGTTTATCATTGACGGAATTGTCAGTACGATTCGTTCAAGCGAACGGCATTATAATCTGTTACAGGACATCATGACGATGCCAAGCACCAAGGTTATTGAACATCCGGATATTTTTGTGCAGGAGTCTGAATATGATTTTAATGATTTTGACATTATTATTGAACTGCGCAACAATCCGAATGAAGAAATTATTTATGATACGTTTACGGCCAGCTACACCGACGAACTGTAACGCTCCGTACGGGATCATGAAATAGATAAGCAACAACCATAGAGATAAACATAAGGAGGAGATGGCATGTCTGAACTGGGTCAGCAGTTAAGAGAGGCCCGGCTGCAAAAAGGGATGAGTCTTGACGATGTACAGGAAATGACTAAAATTCGCAAGAGGTATTTGGAGGCAATAGAGGCAGGAGACTACAAAGTGCTGCCTGGTAGCTTCTATGTGCGTGCATTTATCAAAACCTATGCGGAAACGGTGGGACTAAATCCTGATGAGCTGCTGGAGGGACATAAGAAAGATGTACCTGCAGAAGAAACGGAAGCAACCATGGAGCCGGTTATTCAAAAGCGTTCAAGCCGCCCGGTAGAGCGCAGTAACCGCTGGATGTCTGTTGCGCTGATGTGGACTTTTCCGGTATTAATTCTTGTGCTGTTGTACGTGTATGTAGTGATGAACAGGGATGATTCGGATACACAAGGGCTGGATCAGACGAAGATCACAGACAGCCAGCAGCAACCTCAAGATAAACCGGATGAGCCTACAGATAATGGTCAAGCTTCCAATCCTCCAGCGAATGAATCAGGTAGCGGAGAAACGAATGAAGGCGAAGCAGGCGGTAACGGTGGCGGAACAGCAGAGGGGCAGCCTGACGGACAGACGGATGGGCAAACGACGGGTGAAAATGAAGAGAACCCAACGGATAATACGCCATCTTCTGTAACTGTTGCTGAAGACGGAAAATCAGGCAATATTACGAACTTCAAAGTAAACGGCAGTGCAGGGCAGCCTGTGACCGTTACAATTAAAGCAACGGGGCATAGTTGGCTGGAAGTATACAAGGGCGAGAACTCTAGTGGAGAAAAGTTAGAGTACGGCAACACCGCTGAAGGAGACAGTTATACTTTTGAATTGGACAGTGCAGGAATGTACATTAAGTCCGGTTACGCTGCAGCGACCACAATTGAGGTTGCAGGGCAGGTTGTGACAGACGGGAAAGCGACAAACCGCATTCGGTTAAGACTTGGTGAGGATACGTCCTCCGCAGGTACTGAAGGCACTACAACGAATGAAACAGGAAGCACTACCGAAGGAAGCACCGGCACTAACGGCGAATAACCAAAGTTTCTGCGGGAGACACTAACCTTGTCTTAACTTGCAGTCAACTTTTGGTGAAGTGAGGTGGATGGCTGTGACAGTCAGCTGGATCGTAACAGGTTTGGGGATCATTGTCAGCCTCCTGGGTTATTACTTGACCCCAACTGCTTGGGGTTACGGTATTTTGGGTTTTGGACTTGCACATGTACTTCTGGGTGTGCTTGACATGTTCAGACAGCCTAATCGCAGCCGTTATTAGAATGGCAGCCGCACGGTAAGCATTTTTGGCAACCACCTCAAGTGGCAGCCAAAAATGCTTTTTTATTTTGAAAAACCTCATAAAATTAGACTTTTGCTTGGCGTATCCTCTATAATGTTACAGAACATATGATTAACTGAAAGGGTGACTGGTTTGAGTTCAGAAAATTCATTTGATATCGTGTCCAAAATGGACTTGCAGGAATTGACAAATGCCGTTACACAAACGGAAAAAGAAATTGGCACGCGTTATGACTTCAAGGGCAGCAAGAGCAGTCTGAAACTGGATAAGGATGCGTTAACGATCGTATCTGATGATGAGACCAAACTCAAGGCTGTTATCGATGTACTGCAATCCAAGATGGCTAAGCGGGGTTTACCTTTAAAAAACATTGATTATGCAAAAGTAGAACCAGCTTCTTCAGGTACAGTCCGCCAGCGTTTGAATTTCAAGCAGGGGATTGATCAGGATATCGCTAAAAAAATTAATATTCTGATTCGTGACTCCAAGATGAAAGTGAAGAGTCAGATTCAGGGAGATCAGCTCCGGGTAACAGGTAAAAGTAAGAATGATTTGCAGGCAGTTATGCAGTTATTGAACGGTGCCAATTTGCCTCTGGACCTGCAATATACAAATTTCAAATAATATCTCCTTTTTGTAGCTAGACGTGTTTTTTGACACTGCAATTGGCGTATATTATACTAAGTGTGCATTGCTGGCAGATAAGCATCAAAGCCCAGTCATCATCGTTTGCTGACTTTGTGAAAAGCAGTACATCTTCTGAAAGTCACCGGAACGTTTAAAACGGTTTTGCGTTTGAACGGTTGACTTTATTTTTTGCGTTTTTACATAGTGAGAGCACTTTTAGTGCTGATTGACAGTGAAACTGTAAATTTCATGTTCCGGATGATGAATACGGGATTAAGATGAATGTTTGGAGTAATGGAGGATAAGAGGGAGGGCGTCTTGTGAATTTACCCAACCGGATTACGCTTGCACGAATTTGCTTAATCCCTTTTTTGATGGTGTTCCTGCTCGTAGATTTTCCGTTCTATCCAGAGCCGTTGCAATTGGGAAGCTTATCGCTCCCGTATAATCAGTTGATTGCTGCTGTCATTTTTATCATTGCAGCAAGCACGGATGGAATTGACGGCTATCTGGCGCGGAAAAATAATATGGTCACCAACCTGGGGAAATTGCTTGATCCGCTGGCTGACAAGTTGTTGGTTACTGCGGTGCTAATTTCTCTTGTGGAAATGGGCAAGTTGGATTCCTGGATTGCTGTGGTCATTATTAGTCGTGAGTTTGCGGTTACCGGCTTGCGTCAGATTGCGTTATTGGATGGTTCGGTTGTTGCGGCAAGTGCCTGGGGCAAACTGAAAACCGTCGTGCAAATTGTGGCGATTGTACTGCTGTTGTTGAATAATTTCCCGTTCTCATTCACGGGTATTCACATGGACGTTATTGCCGTTTGGGCTGCAGCGATTATTACGATTTGGTCAGGCATTGATTACTTTATCAAAAACAAAAATTTGCTTCATTTATCGAAAGCGTAACGTTTGAGGTTAAATGGGTAAGTATGAAGAAATCATTTGTACGAAGGGCAATAGGAAATTATCCTATTGCCCTTTGATCACTCACCACGTGTACAGGAGGATGCTGAATGAAGGCAGAAATCATTGCAGTTGGCACAGAATTGTTGCTTGGACAAATTGTGAATACCAATGCTCGATATCTATCCCGTGAATTGGCTGCAATCGGGATTGATGTATATTTCCAAACGGTGGTTGGTGATAATCTAAATCGACTTAGTGACGCTATTCGCATCGCTCAGGGTCGTGCAGACGTCATTTTATTTTCTGGGGGCATAGGTCCTACACAGGATGACCTGACCAAGGATGCGATCGCGGCGGTCTTGAACCGCAAGCTGCATATAGATCGAATGGCCATGGACAAGATCGAGAGCTTCTTCCGAGATCGTAATGTAGACATGACCGAAAACAATCGTCGTCAGGCAATCGTTATAGAAGGCGGGACACCGCTGGCGAACCAAACAGGCCTTGCCGCAGGAAATGCGATTTCTGACAATGGCAAGCATTATGTAGTGATGCCTGGACCACCGAAAGAGCTAATTCCTATGTTTGAACAGGAAGTTAAGCCTTGGTTGTTCCAGCATGTACTGACAGAAGAAATGCCGATCTACTCGAAAATGCTGAAGTTTGCAGGAATTGGCGAATCGGCATTGGAAGACCGACTCCTTGATCTGATTGATACACAGACAGATCCTACCATTGCTCCTTATGCAAGTGAGGGAGAAGTTACGGTACGTGTATCTACAAAGGCTCCAAGTGAGAATGAGGCAAAGCTGAAGCTGGATGCAATGGAAGTTCAGATTCGGGAACGATTGCCAGAGCATCTCTACGCGAACGAGGATGTGCCTATAGAGTACACAATTGTAACGATGATGTCTGATATGGGTCTGACTCTTAGCGCGGCTGAGAGCTGCACAGGAGGGCTCGTCATGCAAAGTCTGACATCAGTTCCTGGCAGTGCGTCGATGCTTAAGGGCGGAATTGTATGTTACTCCAATGAAATTAAAGAGAAGCTGCTCCATGTGCCGCATTCCTATCTGGAAGGTGAAGATGCACCGGGCGCAGTGAGTCCGGAAGTGGCCAAAGTGCTGGCAGAGCAGATTCGAATGATTGGGGATGCCGACTTCGGTCTGTCAGTGACAGGTGTAGCGGGACCTGGTTATTCCGAACGCAAACCGCCAGGTCTTGTCTTCATCGCTCTGGCAGAGCGTGGTAAAGAGACAGAAATTGATGAACTGCGCATTAATGGCAATCGGGAGACGGTTCGGATTCGTTCAGCGAAAGCGATTCTTTACCGTTTGTGGCGCAAGCTTGTGGAGATGGACTAGTTAAGAGCTCGGATTGCATTTGCCAAGGCAAGCAAGTATAATAAAGGAAGACGGAAGAACCGTAAAATCAGGCTTTACAGCCTTGTTTACGGTTCTTTTTTCTGTTTAATGGAAAGTTTCCTTGAGGAAGAGGCGCCTCGGCCTTTACAAAAAAAACGAATGTATGTTCGAAAAAAAGCTTGGCAAACGTGTTAAAACAAGGTATCATTATCTTATAAACAGTAAAGGGTGTGAGCTTATTGTCAGACCGTCGTGCCGCGCTTGATATGGCGCTCCGTCAAATAGAGAAGCAATTTGGTAAAGGATCCATCATGAAACTGGGTGAGTCGACTCACATGAATGTGGAAATTATACCCAGCGGTTCCTTGGCTTTGGATATTGCATTAGGAACAGGCGGCTTGCCTAAAGGCCGTATTGTTGAAATATATGGACCTGAATCTTCTGGTAAAACAACCGTAGCATTGCATGCTATCGCTGAAGTACAAAGAGTGGGTGGACAAGCTGCATTTATCGATGCCGAGCATGCTCTTGACCCACAATACGCCAGTAAACTGGGTGTTAACATTGACGAATTGCTTCTGTCTCAGCCAGATACGGGTGAGCAAGGGCTTGAAATTGCAGAAGCTCTTGTACGTAGTGGTGCTGTGGACATTGTCGTTATTGACTCTGTGGCTGCATTGGTACCGAAAGCAGAAATCGAAGGCGAAATGGGTGATTCCCATGTCGGTTTGCAAGCGCGTCTGATGTCTCAGGCACTGCGTAAACTGTCTGGTGCAATCAGTAAATCCAAAACGATCGCGATCTTTATCAACCAACTTCGTGAAAAAGTCGGGGTTATGTTTGGTAACCCAGAAACAACACCTGGTGGTCGTGCCCTGAAATTTTATTCCACGGTACGTCTGGATGTACGCCGTATTGAGAGTATCAAATCAGGAAATGACATGATTGGTAACCGTACACGTATTAAAGTGGTGAAAAACAAAGTAGCACCTCCGTTTAAACAAGCGGAAGTGGATATCATGTACGGTGAGGGTATTTCGAGAGAAGGCAGTATCATTGACATTGGTACTGAGCTGGACATCGTCAATAAAAGTGGTGCATGGTACTCATACGAAGGCGAGCGTTTAGGACAAGGCCGTGAGAACGCGAAGCAGTTCATGAAAGAGCATAAAGATATTGCTGAAATCATTGAACAAAAAATTCGTGTAGCCAGTAACTTGACTACTGCAGTTCCTGCGCCAACTAGCGAAGAGCAACAAAAAGAAGCAGCAGAAGAACAAGAACTATTTGAAATTAACGAGTAACCTCCCTTGTAGGAAGGGCCCTAGAGGGCCTTGCCCTCTGAACTCCCAAAGCTTGTCTGATTGAGCTTGCTCGATCTAGCTTGGGGTATGGTGTGTGCGCTCGCGCTGTCCAACAGCCTCTGTCCGAATGGGCAGAGGCTGTTGGCACGTTTACTATTAGGGAGAGGCCGGATATTGTTTCCGGCCTTTTGTATTAGCGTCTGATGTCTCTGTGAAGTTACGCTAAACGTATTCAGTGTAGCTGTGTTATCTCCGTCGGAGATGTATTCGAGGAAGTCTTTTATTTTGCTATGCACTTGTCAGTTAGGCCGTGCAGTTCAGACACACAAAATGGCATGGAAGGGGAGACTGAAATGGATCAACATGAAGATGATTTATATGAAGAAGCCGAGCTGGAGGGAATCTCCCAATTCCCGGATAACGAAGAACTTACCATTACACGAGTTGAACGAACGAAGAGCAGGGAAGCTCGTTACCGAATTACCTTTGGTTTATATTCAATTACGGTGCTTGAAGATGTAATGATTAAATATCGTATGACCCGGGGAAATACGTTTCTGAAAAAAGACTTGGAAGATATCATCGTAGCTGACGAGCGACAGCGGACGTATGTGCAGTCTTTGCGATATCTGGAGCATAAACCTCGGACACGCCACGAATTAAGTCAGAAGCTTCGTCAGAAAGAGTTTGCTGCACCGTTGATTGAAGAGGCCCTGGATCGGCTTGAGCGGGAGAATTTGGTCGATGACGAACTGTTTGCGAAGGAATGGACTCGTCAGCGTATGGAGGGCCAGCGGAAGGGAAAACTGTGGATAAGGCAAGAGCTGCGTCAGAAGGGCATTGCCAATGATCTGATTGCTGAAGCGCTGGAAGGTGTAAGTACAGATGCGGAATTTGAGACGGCTCTAACCGCCGGACGCAAAAAATGGAATCAGGTCAAAGGAGACATCCAGGAGAAGAAACGTAAAACGCTTCCCTTCTTGATGCGACGAGGTTTTTCCATGGATATGGTGCGTCGGGTCGTGAATTGTTTAATTGAAGAAGACGAGGTTAAAGACCCCGAAGAAGACGAAGCGTTGTTATGGGATTAGCAGACTGGACTCACTATACTGCATTCTCTTGACAATTTCTTTCGTCAAATACTAAAATGGACATGAGTCTGTAAGAAATGGACAACCCTTTTTCCTTCCAAAAAAGCGGTTTCTGTTTTTAAAGATTTATACCATTCATGATTATGGGTTCGTCGGAGACGGCGGATAGTGCGTGGAGACATGTACACTTGAAATGAAAATCGGCGGGGGATCGCCGTGAGTATTCGTTATTCCCAAAAATATGTAAGGCTTGAAAACAACAAATTGACCCAAGGAGTGCCTTGGAGGAACCAACGAGGAGGTGAACAGTATGGACATCGTAATCACGATCGTTCTCGTTGTGGCCGCGCTCGTTATTGGGTTCGGAGTAGGGTATTTTATTCGCAAATCTCTTGCAGAGGCTAAAATCTCCAGTGCGGAACAAGCTGCCGTGCAAATCGTGGAGAACGCGAAGAAAGAGGCAGAGGCACTGAAGAAAGAAACGGTGCTGGAAGCGAAGGACGAAATCCATCGCATTCGCGCCGAAGCTGAAAAAGACACTCGTGAACGTCGGAACGAAATTCAACGACAAGAAAGACGATTGTTGCAAAAAGAAGAGTCGCTGGATAAAAAATTGGAATCACTCGAACGTAAAGAAGAGCAAGTGGCTAACAAAGAGAAACGAATTGATGAGACACAGCAGCAGATCGAGATGATCTACAAAAACCAGGTGACGGAGCTGGAGCGCATATCCAACCTCACTATGGAAGACGCACGCAGTATCATACTGTCCAACGTAGAACAGGAAGTTCGTCATGAGACGGCTCAAATGATCAAGGACATTGAACAGCAAGCGAAGGAGGAAGCGGACAAAAAGTCCCGCGAGATTATTACACTCGCCATCCAACGTTGTGCGGCTGATCACGTAGCGGAGACAACGGTATCCGTTGTTACTTTGCCAAATGAAGAAATGAAAGGCCGGATTATCGGTCGTGAAGGACGTAACATCCGTGCGCTTGAAACCCTTACAGGGATTGACCTCATTATCGATGATACGCCAGAAGCTGTTATTCTGTCGGGCTTTGACCCGATTCGCCGTGAAATCGCCCGTACTGCCCTCGAAAAACTGGTGGCTGATGGACGTATTCACCCGGCACGGATTGAAGAGATGGTGGAGAAATCCCGCAAAGAAGTGGATGAGCGTATCCGTGAATACGGTGAGCAAGCTACCTTTGAAGTGGGCGTGCATGGTCTGCATCCGGACTTGATTAAAATTCTGGGCCGGTTGAAGTTCCGTACAAGCTACGGTCAAAACGTCTTAAAACATTCCATGGAAGTCGCTTATCTGGCTGGATTGATGGCTGGCGAACTCGGAGAAGACGTAACCTTAGCAAGACGTGCAGGTCTATTGCATGACATCGGTAAAGCGCTGGATCACGAAGTGGAAGGATCACACGTCGAAATCGGCGTGGAACTAGCGAAGAAATACAAAGAACATCCGGTTGTAATCAACAGTATCGCGTCCCATCACGGGGATTGCGAAGCGACTTCGGTTATTGCCATGTTGGTTGGCGCAGCAGATGCGCTCTCCGCAGCAAGACCAGGCGCACGCCGCGAAACGCTGGAAACGTATATCAAACGACTGGAGAAGCTGGAAGAGATTTCGGAATCGTTCGAAGGTGTCGAGAAATCGTATGCCATCCAGGCCGGACGCGAAGTTCGCGTTATGGTACAGCCTGAGAAAATCGACGATGCTGAAGCCTTCCGCCTCGCGCGTGACATCACGAAGATGATCGAGAACGAACTTGATTATCCGGGTCACATCAAAGTCACCGTCATCCGGGAAACCCGTGCGGTTGAATACGCAAAATAGAGCATTACGGAAAAGTGGCCGCAGTAGTGGGCCACTTTTCCTTTTGATAGCTTGTTAAAAGGCGTTTAATAAAAAAAATGGTGAGCAAGAGATAGAGGTCCTGCGAAGTTTCGGATGCTTTGAAGTAGGCTGCGCTTGGTAGGGATTAAGGAGGCAGTAAAATGAAAGTTTTGTTTATTGGTGATATTGTGGGGAACGTGGGGCGTAAGGCATTGAAGGAAAACCTTCCCTACCTCAAAACGAAGTATAAGCCACATCTAGTCATAGTAAATGGTGAAAATGCAGCGGCAGGCCGGGGCATTACCGGCGCAATTGCGAATGAATTTTTTAACTGGGGTGTGCATGGTATCACCCTTGGTAACCATACCTGGGACAATAAGGACATATTTGATTTTATAGATGATGAGCCACGTATGATTCGTCCTGCGAACTTCCCGCCGGGAACACC
Source organism: Paenibacillus marchantiae (assembly GCF_028771845.1). NCBI lineage: Bacteria > Bacillati > Bacillota > Bacilli > Caryophanales > Paenibacillaceae > Paenibacillus > Paenibacillus marchantiae. Next base: position 3,683,342 of record NZ_CP118270.1, read on the forward strand.
AGGCAGAGGATACACCGTAGTCAAAGGAGAAGGCAAGGAGCTGGCGATTGTCAACCTGCAAGGCCGGACATTCCTGCCTGCTCTGGATTGTCCATTCCGCGTTGCCGATGAAATTGTGGATGAACTGCGTCAAGACCACAAATGTATTCTGGTTGATATGCATGCTGAAGCAACGTCTGAGAAGATTGCTATGGGCTGGCATCTGGATGGACGTGCGTCGCTGGTCGTAGGTACACATACACATGTGCAGAGCAACGATGATCGTATTTTGCCAGGAGGAACAGCTTATTTAACCGATGCCGGTATGGTAGGGCCGCGTGATGGCATATTGGGCATGGAGCGTGAAGCGGTGCTTCGCAAGTTCTACACTCAGCTTCCGGTACGATTTGTTGTGGATGATGGCAAATGGCATTTCCACGGTGTATTTGTGGAGATCGATGAAGCCACAGGTGCTGCAACACGCATTGAGAAAATTCGTCTGATGGAGGACGAGTGGCGTATGGAATAGGGGTATTGTCCCAATTTGCAGGGAAACCCGTCTAAAAAGAAGGAATTTTTTTGCCTCCCGCGAATAACATCTAGTAAGTGGAAACAAACATTCAACATTCCCAGGGAGGTACTTACCATGGAAGTATTAAAAGTTTCAGCAAAGTCCAATCCCAATTCCGTAGCCGGCGCTCTTGCAGGTGTTCTTCGTGAACGTGGAAATGCTGAACTGCAGGCAATTGGAGCGGGAGCACTGAACCAAGCCATTAAAGCGGTAGCGATAGCCCGGGGATTTGTGGCACCAAGTGGAGTTGACTTGATTTGTATTCCAGCTTTTACAGACATTGTGATCGACGGCGAGGACCGAACGGCCATTAAGCTGATTGTGGAGCCCAGATAATACATGCGTTTATGCATTGAACCTGTTTACGAAGTAGACAGGTTTTTTTGCGTTTTATTCCATAACATAACCGTTTAGAAGGAGAGATTGTGATGCACAACTGCCGAGTAGCCGATTTTCATTGTGATGCTTTGAGTAAAATGCTGATGAACCCTAGCCATTCATTTGAAAATGCTTCACAGCTGGATGTGAATCTGGAACGTATGAGAGAAGGTAACATTGGTTTGCAGGCCTTTGCAATCTATTTGCCCGAAGTGCTTGGCAGAGGAAAGTTTGAACATGTGATGGGCCAGTTGGACACCTACCGCAAGCGAGTGGAGATAACCAAAGAACGAGCTGAAGGCACAAATACATTGTTATGGCGAGAACAGCTTACGCAGATCGGGAAAACGGACAGACCATGGGGACTACTTACACTTGAAGGTGTCGATGGACTGGAGGGCAATCTCTTTTATCTGGAGTTATGTTATCAAATGGGTGTGCGGATCGTTGGCCTTACCTGGAACTATGCCAATTGGGCAGCTGATGGTGTACTGGAGAAACGTGGGGCGGGACTTACGGAGAAGGGCAGAGAGCTGGTTCAACTGTGTAACCAAATCGGCATGCTGCTGGATGTATCACATCTGACCGAGAAAGGCTTCTGGGAGCTTGCTGACCTTAGTGAACGTCCTTTTATCGCTTCGCATTCCAACAGTTATGCCATATGCCCGCATGTGCGTAATCTGAAGGATGATCAGATACGGGCCATTATTGCCCGGGAAGGGCGTATTGGGCTGACGTTTGTACCGTGGTTTGTGAAGCAGGAAGGCGAAGTATGTATTGAAGATCTATTGCCTCATATTGAGCAGATATGTTCTCTGGGTGGGGAGCATCATCTGATGATGGGGTCTGATTTTGACGGAATTGCTACGTATATCCATGACCTTGAACATACCGGGCAGTATCCGAAGTTGATAAATACGCTGCTCAAGCACTACGACGAATCACTCGTTCACGGTTGGATGTGGGGCAATGCGATGAGTTATTTAGGAGAAAACTTGCCAAGGGAAAATTTGTAGGTGGAACATGGTAAATCATGATACCGATGGTCGCTGAAGAAAACGAGCTGGAAGGAGTATCCGTCCATGTTCAGATGGATTTACCAAATGCAGGGGATTAATGATTGCAAAATAAGTGTATTTCATGAATTTTCAGCAGTTCGTTTTCATTTCACTTCAAAAAGGGGTATAATACCATAGGATTGTTAAGAGCCTGGCTACAGGCCATAGATAAACAAGGAGTGAAATTCACAATGAGCAAAACAGTACCTGTGGGCGTATCTGCCCGTCACATTCATGTATCTCAAGAGCACGTTGAAATTTTGTTTGGTAAAGGCTACGAATTGACCGAGTTTAAACCTCTGTCCCAACCAGGACAATATGCTGCTAACGAAACAGTAGCGGTTATTGGTTCGAAAGGACAGTTTGATAAAGTGCGTATCCTTGGACCTGTTCGTCCGGAAACACAACTGGAAATCTCGATGACAGATTCTTTCGCTATTGGTGTTAAGGCACCTGTTCGTGAATCCGGAAGCATCGAAGGTACTCCAGGTATTACGATTAAAGGACCTGCTGGCGAAGTTACGATCGATAAAGGTGTTATCGTTGCTGCTCGTCACATCCACTTCCATACTTCTGATGCTGCTAAATGGGGCATTGAGGACAAACAATTGCTGAAAGTTCGTCTGGGTGGAGATCGTGGTCTGGTACTGGAAAATGTACTGGCTCGTGTATCGGATTCCTTTGCACTGGACATGCATATTGATACGGATGAAGCTAATGCAGCTGGCGCTCGTAACGGCGATACTGCTGAAATCATCGACTAATCACATGGAACAATCTTCAGCCGTGATCTTGGCGGTTTGAATGAACGTATAAACCTGAGTAAATCCACAGCGTCGCTACATTCGACCTGAGGATAGCTCAGGTTTTTGTGTATTTTCGGGCTGTTTAGCAGACCTGCGCAGATTTCGGGATAGGCGAAGGGGTAGCGGCTTTGGATGTGGAACTACAGCCCAATTCATGTTATAATTTGCTGTAATGCTCTTTTGATGTATAAAGCGTGCAAATCACGTGAAACAAGATGAAATAACGATTTTTTATTAATAGAGGCTGTAAGGAGTGACCGAAGGAAATGGCTAAAGACTCAAAAAAGGATTACTCCCAATATTTTGATTTCTCCGATGCCAAAGTAATTTCGCAAGATGAATTCAGCAAAAAGATAAGAATCCGGGGCCGGGAGATTAACATCAAATCCGAACCTAATCATCGTCAGGAGAAACAACGGGGCAAGGAAGACGTTCAGGTGCTTTACGAAACAGCCGTACCCGATGAACTGAAAAACGTGGGGGAAGGCAAACACTATATCGTATATACGTATGGATGCCAGATGAACGAACATGATTCGGAGACCATCAAAGGATTGCTTGAATCGATGGGCTATCAGGCTACCGAGGATCGCAAAGAGGCAGATATCATTCTGTTAAACACATGTGCGATTCGAGAAAATGCGGAAGATAAAGTGTTTGGTGAGCTGGGCCATCTGAAAACCCTGAAAACCGAACGTCCAGGTTTGTTACTGGGTGTGTGTGGCTGTATGTCGCAGGAAGAAGGCGTCGTGAACCGGATCATGCAGAAGCATGGTTTTGTGGATATGATTTTTGGTACACACAACGTACATCGGCTGCCACACCTGATTCAAGAAGCGCTGTTCAGTAAAGAAATGGTTGTTGAGGTATGGTCCAAGGAAGGCGACATCATTGAGAACCTACCGAAAAAACGTGAGGGCATGCGCGGCTGGGTGAACATTATGTATGGTTGCGACAAGTTCTGTACATATTGCATCGTCCCGTTCACACGGGGGAAAGAGCGCAGTCGACGTCCAGAAGATGTTATTGCCGAAGTTCGTGAACTGGCAAGACAAGGCTTCAAGGAAATCACGCTGCTCGGCCAGAACGTTAATGCTTATGGCAAAGACTTCACGGATCTGAAGTATAGCTTCGGTGACCTGATGGATGATATCCGCAAAATCGATATTCCACGGGTTCGGTTTACAACCAGTCATCCACGTGACTTCGATGATCATCTGATTGAGGTGCTTGCGAAGGGCGGGAACCTGGTGGAACATATCCATCTGCCTGTGCAGTCTGGTAGCACGGAAGTGCTGAAACGTATGAGCCGCAAGTACAGTCGGGAACACTACCTGAAGCTTGCTGACAAAATTAAAACTGCAATTCCAGATGTCGTGTTAACCACTGATATTATCGTTGGTTTCCCGGGGGAGACGGAAGAGCAGTTCGAAGATACGCTGTCACTGGTCAAGGAAGTTGGCTACGATTTTGCCTACACATTCATCTACTCTCCGCGTGAAGGTACACCTGCTGCGGTGATGGAGGATAACGTGCCGATGGACGTGAAGAAGGAACGTTTGAAACGCTTGAACGAGACGATCAACGCATACAGCCATAGCAGCAATGAAAAGCAGCGCGGCAAGGTTGTTGAAGTGCTGGTCGAAGGTGAGAGCAAACGGAATTCCAATGTTCTGGCAGGACGTACACGCAGCAACAAGCTGGTGCACTTTGAAGGACCTAAAGAATTGATCGGTACTTTTGTACATGTAGAAATCACCGATCCAATGACTTTCTATATTCGGGGCAACCTGCTCTCAGAGCCAGTAGCCGCCAATCAGTAATACACAAACCTAATAAGATGAATGTCTTTTTGCACTTGGCGGGTTACGGTCCAGCGTAGCGAAGGTGACGGAATCGATTCTATAGAAGCGAAGCGTTCGCCTTTGTCTCCAAATTTTATCCACAGACTATTACAATCAGAAAAATTTGGAGACAACAGCGATCGAAAGAACGATCCGTAACCGCAGCGGTCACTCAAGCAGTTAACTAAGCTTAGTGCAACATCGAGTAGTTCATCTTATATCATCTCATAGAATGGAGCGATTTCGAGTGGCGCAGGAAGAAGTGCAGTACAACCCTTATGGAATGCCTACCTACGATACGCGCGATCTGGTTATACGCGACGACATTATGGGAAAAGCCAAAGAATTGGCTGATATGCTTGGAACGAGCGAGGAAGTTAAACAGTTCCAACAGGCTGAGTCCAAAATTCGCGATCATGAGCGCATCCAACAATTGATTGCAACGATTAAGAAGAAACAAAAGGAAATCGTTGCTTTTGAAAGCTTCAAAAATGCAGACATGGTCAGCAAAATTGAACAGGAAATTGAGGATCTGCAGGCAGAGTTGGACGGCATTCCACTCGTTACGGAATTCCAGCAAAGTCAAAGCGATATCAATTATTTGCTTCAGCTTGTTATTTCTGTAATTCGGGATACCGTCTCCGAGAAAGTGAACGTGGAGGCAGGTACGGATTCACCTCCGACCAGCTGCGGGTAAGTGAACGGAAGGGTGCGGACGCAGTCCGCGCCTTTTTTGATCATCTCAGACTCCACGTGGTGGGGTTATTTTGTGTGGTGGCCTGATCAAGACAACTTCACTGGATAAGACCTGTTCCGTAAGAGCAGGCTTAATATAATAACGAAGCACTTTAGATCAACTACGAAAAGAACCAATGCTGGTAAAATCATCAACAACATACATCATGGGCTTTATACTTAAAGTGCACTAAAGGGGAAATCAATATGGGTATTTTGGACAAAATGGTTGCAGAAGGAAATGGAAAATTTTGGGGCTTTCTCGGTTGTCGGTTTATTAAAGGTGACGGAGAAGAAGTACAGATCGCGCTGACAGCGGGCGAACATCACACCAACTCCATGGGGATTATTCATGGTGGAGTGCTGACGTCCCTGATGGATCAGGCGATGGGCATGGTAGCTACAGCGGCAATGGCAGTAGACAGTTGTGTGACCACCAATCTGAATGTTCATTTCTTGGCACCTATGAAACAAGGGGAATTAATCGTGACATCAACGATCCTTCATCAAGCGGGGCGTAGTGTGACGGCACAATCTGAGGTCCGGGATGCATCTGGAACGTTGGGATGTATGGCAACAGCTACATTCCGTATAGCGCGAGTAAAAGCGCAAAACACGGAATCTCAAGGTTGACAAAAGATATTATTATGTCATAATGAAAATATCAAAATGAGAATAGTCGGTGGTGCCCATGAGCGAAAACTACGAACAATTCAATGCTGAAAGCGATGAACAGGCAGCACGTGCCTATAGTTCCAAGAAATATCGTACACCCGATGGTGTTCCTGCGGATATCGTCATGTTTACCTTGACCAAGCGGGAACGCAAGACGGTAACCAAGACACTCCCAATCCGGGAGTTGAAGGTCATGCTGATCAAACGCAAAGGTTGGCCTTTTGCGGGAAGATGGGCGTTGCCCGGTGGATTTTGTCAGGAAAATGAATCCATCTATGGTGCTGCAAAGCGCGAGTTGATGGAAGAGACAGGTGTGGACGGCGGACATCTGGAGTATTTGAATGTATATAGTCAGCCTGGGCGTGACCCCAGAGGATGGATTATCTCACATGCTTTTTTTGCACTGGTAGAGGAATGGATGTTGGAACACCGTCAGGCTGCAGATGATGCTGAGGATGTTGGATTATTTACGATTCAGGAAGCTTTGCAAGAGCTCGAGCTTGCCTTTGATCACCGGACGATTATAGAAGATGCGTACCGGCGTATTCAACAGCAAATGCTGGAAACGACGATTGCACGACAGTTCCTGCCTCGTGATTTTACACTAAGCGAGTTATACCAAGTAATTCAGAGTGTTGTACCTGACTTTGAAGAACCGAATTTCATTCGGAAGATCACTTCTACACGTAGCCGCAAAGGCATTGTGGAAGAGGTTCGGGATGAGGAGGGCAACCTGCTAAGCTCCAATCAATATTCACAGCGTCCGGCCCAGCTATACCGTTTTACGGAGCTTGTACCTCGTCTTTCCATCTATACTTAATTCGCAAGCGAATCATGATGGATTGAATCAGGATCAACCTATTCTCAAAAAGGGAGTGTGGACGATGAAAGCACTGATTGTAATCGATTTTACACGTGATTTTGTGACAGGTTCGTTGCCTGTAGGCCAGCCTGCTGTGGAGATTGAGGAGACGATCGCAGCTATAACGGAGGCTTATTGCAATAACAAGCATGAGGTTGTTATGGCCGTGGACTTGCATGAAGAGAATGATCCTTACCATCCGGAAACTGCTCTTTTTCCTCCCCATAACATTAGAGGTACGGAGGGAAGACAGCTTTATGGTCGTCTAGCCCAGGTTATGGAAGAACGGGAATCTCAGATTCGATGGATGGATAAAACAAGATACAGCGCATTCTGCGGTACAGATCTGGAGTTGCGCCTGCGTGAACGTGGAATAACAGACATTGCACTGATCGGTGTATGTACGGATATTTGCGTACTGCACACGGCAGTGGATGCTTATAATAAAGGTTTTCACATAACGGTATATGAAGACGCCGTGGCGAGCTTCAATCAAGCGGGACATGATTGGGCGCTTGGACATTTTCGTTCCAGTCTTGGGGCCCAGGTGGTCAAAGCGAGCGATACCGTTCTCGCAGGCTTGAACCTGTAACTGAACCTGTGATCATATCCATCATATTCTGTTGGTTGAACAAGTGTTATGTTGCTGGGGAATATGGTGAATAGGAATAAACCGGAGACTTATGCAATGGTACGTAACCAGAATCATGAATCATGAGCAATGAGTCTCCACATGTTGACCCGTGTCTGCAAGGCTAGACCTGCCGACACAAGCGGAAGTCAGAGAGGATGAGACAAATGCAGACGACTAGCCTGGCTTTACATACGGATAAATATCAAATCAATATGATGTACGCCCACTGGGTGAATGGAACTCACAAACGGAAAGCGGTGTTTGAAGCCTATTTCCGCAAGCTTCCTTTTGGCAACGGATATGCCGTATTTGCCGGATTGGAACGCATTGTGAATTATATCAGCCAGCTTCGGTTTACGATGGAGGACATCAAATATTTATCTAAACAAGAGGAAAATTACGATCCGGTCTTTCTGGAAGAGTTGCTCCAGTTTTCATTTCAGGGGACGATTCATTCCATGAAGGAAGGGGCGCTCGTTTTCCCTGATGAACCGCTCATTCGGGTAGAAGGCTCCATTATGGAGACACAACTGGTGGAGACGGCGATACTTAACTTCATGAATTATCAGACGTTAATTGCAACGAAGGCTTCCCGGATCAAACAGGTGGCAAGTCAGGACACGTTGCTCGAATTCGGAACACGACGTGCCCAGGAAGCGGATGCGGCCATTTGGGGGGCGCGTGCCTCGTATGTGGCAGGATTCCATGCAACGTCTAATATGCTGGCTGGAGAGCGCTTTGGAATTCCGACAGCAGGGACACATGCCCATTCCTGGGTGCAGAGTTTTATGAGTGAGCAGGAGGCGTTTGACGTCTATGCCAAAGTGCTGCCAGATCAAGTGACACTGCTGGTGGATACTTTTGATACATTGAACAGTGGTGTTCCTCATGCAATCAAGACTGCCAAGAAGCTGGAGAGTCAGGGCAAAAAGATGAACGCTATTCGTCTGGATAGCGGGGACCTTGCGTATCTATCCATTCAAGCTCGGCAGATGCTGGACGATGCCGGACTGGATTACGTCAAGATTGTAGCTTCCAACGATTTGGATGAAAATACAATTTTCAACCTTAAGGCGCAAGGAGCTCGCATCGATACATGGGGAGTGGGCACACAGCTAATTACCGCTTCCGACCAACCTTCTTTGGGTGGCGTGTACAAATTGGTGGAGCGTGAAGTGGATGGTGCCATGCTGCCTACGATCAAAATTTCGGCCAATCCCGAAAAAGTCTCCACACCAGGTAAAAAAGAAGTCTTCCGGATCATTGATCCGAAACATGGCAAGGCGATTGCAGATTATATCTGCTATCCAGGAGAAGAGCAGCCGCTACAGGGCGGGCCGCTCAAGCTGTTCAACCCGCTACACCCTTATCTGAAAAAGACGGTAACCCGCTACGAAGCAGTGAACATGCTGGAACCGATCTTTGTGAATGGGCGCAAAGTGTATGAGCTGCCTACCCTGGATGAAATTCGAAGTTATCACCGCGAGCAGATGGATCTCTTCTGGCCGGAATATCTGCGGAAACTCAATCCTGAGATTTACCGCGTAAATATCAGCCCTGCGGCCTGGAATATGAAGCAGAAGCTCATTGCTGAGCACGTGCAATCCACCGAAGAATAAATCAAATAAAGGGGCATAACCGGAAGGACGTAGACCGGGTTATGCCTTTTTGGTTTCTTCTTTCTTGCTGATTGTCCCGCATGACGAATGGATGGTGTGTGAAACATCATGGACAGACAGTTCTTGAACTGCGGTATACTATACCTTCAACGGACGCAGGTTTACAGGGAAATGAAGCCATTATTTCTCGGGAAAGCGCAGGAGACGTCAAATACTGCATCTTTCCGAGCGTGCCTTTCGACAGGATCTGTTTCTATGGCTGTTTCAATTGCGTATCTGCCGGGGATGAATGAAAGAGGAGGTGCAACCATGAAATGGATTTTGGCACTGACCTGGCTGGCTTTCATTGCGTACGCCTGGATTTGGGTACCTGGGCAGCCTCTTGGGAGTGACCCTGTGTTTAAAGAGCTGGTCACACTGCAAAGCAAAGAACCCTGGCTACTAACGGTATTTTCGTGGCTTGGGATTTATCCGGCTATTTTCGCTTGCCTGCTGTTAAGGAGGTCAGGGAGGAAAGCGAGAGGATCTGATGTACCGGCGTGGCCTTTTGTGTTGCTGTCTTTTGGTTTGGGAGCCTTTGCGCTGCTGCCTTATTTTGCGTGGTCCTCGCAAACACACAGAGGTTCGGGATACGAACGCCTCTCCTTTGGTAGTCAGCGTGAATCGGGTATTGGACGTGTGGCAGCTCATAAGCTGACCCATGTGGTTCTGCTGCTGCTTACATTGGGCACAGGCTTCTATGCAGTGACTCAAGGCAATCCTGATGTATACATGGAAGCGTTCAGGGAGTCTTCCTTTGTACATATTATGACAATTGATTTCGTCATCCTAACTTTGCTTTCCGTGATCGCATTGTTCAGGGATGCTTTTGACAATCGTCGTTCTCGCGGGTGGGCAGTTGCAGGGGTGATCCCATTGATAGGTCCGCTCATTTATTTGATGACCAGCCGGAGAGATTGAGTTCGACGGATGTCGCCCTTATACTTGTTTAAATTGAATGCGAACAATTCATGATATGAATAGAAAAATAAGTAAATTTATAACTGAGGAGAGGATAACGAATGAAGAATACTTTTCCTGCCTATGTCGTGCGTAAAGAAGAACAGGGTGGCGTGAAGGCTGCTATGGAGCAGCTGACGAAAGAGGACTTGCCTAATGGTGACGTAACCCTACAGGTTCAATACTCAAGCGTCAATTTTAAAGATGGTCTCGCCACAACTGAAAAGGGCGGTGTGGTTCGCGAATATCCGATCGTACCGGGGATCGATCTTGCAGGGATTGTAGAGGAATCCGTGAGCGGTCGGTTTGCACCGGGGGATCGGGTGATCAGCACAGGCTTCGAACCGGGCGTTTCTCATTTTGGAGGGTACAGTCAATATGCGCGTCTGCGCAGCGAATGGCTTGTTCCTCTGCCGCATGGACTCAGTGAGAAGGAAGCGATGGCAATTGGAACGGCAGGGTTCACTGCGGCACTTTCGGTAGATGCTTTGTTGCGGGCTGGAGTGACTCCGGAGATGGGCAATATTCTGGTGACCGGAGCAACCGGAGGAGTAGGGAGTATGGCAGTAGCTATTCTGGCGAAGCTGGGATTTGAAGTGACAGCAAGTACAGGCAAAAAAGATCAACAGGAGCAGCTGCTTCGAAATCTGGGTGCCTCACACGTCATTTCACGCGAAGAAGCGGATGCGCCAGCCAAGGGAGCAATGGGCAAACAGCTCTGGGCAGGTGTAATTGATCCGGCAGCAGGTCCGGCACTGGCGGAACGTCTGAAACAGATTCAATACGGAGGCGCTGTCGCCGTATCAGGCTTAACCGGAGGGGCTGCATTCGAGTCCACCGTATTTCCGTTTATTTTGCGGGGGATTCAATTGATTGGGATTGATTCAGTCTATTGCCCGATGGAACGGCGGGAACGGATATGGAAGCTGCTTGGCGGAGAATGGAAGCCGGATCGGGCGCTGGAGCTGGTGATTCAGGAAATCTCATGGGTACAACTGCCTCAGACACTCGAAACGATCCTCAAGGGCGGTGCTGTAGGTCGTACGGTAGTTAATACGATGTCCGATACGCCTGCCGAATAAGATCCTTTTCTCCTAGACATGCTAACTCTACCTGAGAGCGTCACCGTGCATGTGGCGGGAAAGGAAGGATGAGTATGCGTGTTAACAGAAAAGGATTGCACTATAGATCTGGACGTGTGAAGTCTGTCTTGGTCAGTATGGTCGTGGTGCTATGTACAATATCGGTAGTAGCGTGTTCAGCATCGAATGTGGAGCAGGAACGGAAAATATATACCCGACAAGCGACAGATGAAGGAAATGTTCGGGCAAAGAGTCAGGGTCACGGGTTAAATGGTCCATTAATTCAGGAGCTGGATGAAGCTTTTGCTGCAAAAGGCATAAAGTTAATGAATAATATGTCCGCTGATGATGGTGAGGACGGAATCTCTTATATGTACCTGCTGAATGGAAGTGGCAGACATATTGTAAAGGTCCATATTTTCAGTGATGCCCCTACAAGAGTAGCCCGGATGAACGAAATGTACGGTAATGATGGCGATGAGGCTGTGATGGAAAATGTACTTGGCAAAACAACGATTCGCAGCAAAGACTACGTGTCACTGGTCTATACGGCTTCAGGTGGAGAAAAGGACGATTATGAAGAAGACGTCATGCAGATATTCCAGCATGTGCTTGAGCAACTGAAGTAATCGACTCCACTAAAATAAATCTGATAAACCCGTCTGATTATTCAGACGGGTTTATATATTTCACGCATGACATGCCTCAGTTCAGGCAAAATGAGTTTATTCATTGCCAGCTTGACAGCTCCCTTGGAGCCTGGCATGGAGAATACGGCTGTACGCCCGATGGTTCCTGCTACTGCGCGGCTAAGAATGGCAGCAGAACTGATATCCTCGGTATAGCTGAGGAAGCGGAAGATTTCTCCAAACCCCGGCAGCTCCTTATCGAGTAGTGAAGACACTGCCTCGTATGTTGTATCTCGGGGTGCAATTCCGGTCCCACCGCTGAGCAGCACGGCTTCGATATCGTCACGAACGGCTGCATCCTGCAGGATGCTTCGAATGGTTTCAGTTTCATCCGGTGTAATGATATATTCGACGATCTGGTAGCCTGAATCGGTCAGCAGCTTATGCATAAGTTGTCCGCTTGTATCAGTGTCCTTGGTACGGGTATCTGAAACGGTTACAATCATACAGGATACCGTGTCAGGGGCTTCCTGACGATGTTGTTCCACTGAATTGGTCATAATACATCCTCCTCCAATCAACATGTTCTCATAGCATAGACCATTCAGTAGAATGAGGCAATGGACATGCAAATAGAAGGCCAGGATTGCGCAAAGATTGCAGGATAGTGTACACTCGCTAGGATAGAGATAGACCAGTTCCATTGGATAAATAGAGAGGTGAACAACGATGAGTGAATTAAAAACAAATGAATCATCCATACCTGTATATATATTGTCAGGCTTTTTGGGCAGTGGCAAAACGACACTGCTTGTTCAACTGATTGAACATTGGCAGCAACAAGGTCTCCGGCCCGCCGTTGTCATGAATGAATTGGGTGAAGTCAATCTGGATGGTCAGATTGTGGATGCTTCCGTGCCCATGACGGAAATGTTAGGAGGATGCATTTGCTGTACCGTGCGCGGTGACTTGGGGCTGCAACTTGCTGATCTTGTGCAGGAGGAATCGCCTGATGTCATTATCATCGAAGCAACAGGAGCAGCCAACCCGATGGAGATTCTGGATGCAGTAACGGAAACATCCCTCTATATGCGACTTGAACTGAGAAGCCTGATTACTGTAGTAGATGCCGCGCATCTGTCAGGGCTGTACCAGGAGCAGAAGGGACAAACCTTCAAGCTGATGCAGGAGCAGATTCGCTGTGCGTCTGTAATTCTCCTGAATAAAACGGACCGGGTGAATCAGCAGCAGTTGGCAGATCTGCAGGACCTTTTGGCACGCTGGAACGGTTTTGCTCCGGTTCTGCCTACGGTGAAGTGTGAAGTCGATATGGATGTGCTGCTTCGTAGCGGAGACAATGTGCATGCCTATCAATCTGTTGAGGAGACGAGTAAACACGCGGAGAAGGAACATCACGTGCATTCCGAGGCTTGCGCAGAGCATGGGTGCAACCACGATGATGGACATGAACATCATGAGCATGTGGATCATGATCACGAAGAACATCAACATTCTCAGGGGAATGACCATGAACCTCCTCATGACCACAACCATAGTCATAATCATGCCCATCCCCATCCCCATGCTTCGCATGAACATGTCATGGTATATACACACTATTTCACCCAGCCGGTGAACAGTGAGGCTTTTGAGCGCTTGATAGCTGAGTTACCACGCGACGTGTACCGGGCAAAAGGGATTTTATCTTTTAGCGATACGTCCAGCCGGTTCTGGTTCCAATATGCTTACCGGGAATCGGATTATATGAAGATCACACCTCAAGGGGATGTGCCTAACGTCGCTGTGTTTATAGGTGAACATTTCGATCAGTCGGTCATTCGCAACCAATTGCTGGAATTAGAGGCGGCAAATCAGGTTTAATGATTCAAGGTTCCTCCAGACGGGGTATTAAGAAGCATAGCAAACTTAGTCTGGGAGGTAACTATAAATGACACAACAACAATATCAACAATGTATCGATGCTTGCCTGGAGTGTATGAATGCTTGCAACGTATGTTACATATCGAGTCTGAAAGAATATGATCTGGCGATGCTGCGCGATTGCATTCGTTTGGATCGGGAATGTGCAGAGATCTGCAATTTTGCTGCTCAATCCATGACACGTGGAAGTGATTTCATCGCCGAAATTTGCGAACTATGTGTGAAAGCATGTGAAGCTTGTGCTGCTGAGTGTGGCAAACATCAACATGATCACTGCCAGGCTTGCGCAGAAGCTTGCCGCAAATGTGCAGAGACTTGCCGCATGATGGCCGCAGTAGCGTAAATATAACTCGATTGAATTTAATTTGATTGAAAATAAAAAGCCCGGGCAATCTGCAAAGATGCCAGGCTAATCCCCTCACAGAAGACAACGTAATAAGACATCCGATAAGATGTACTTCAACGTTGTCTGCTGGAGGGGATTTTTTATGTATATAGCATAGTAACATTCTTCACCATCGCAGGCGAGAACTTCTATCGCCAGCAGGCTCTCCATTGGGAAATGCATGTAACAGGTTGCCAAAGCAGAGCTTGATCTGTATAATGATGGCAAAGAATTGAAACGATGAATATCCGTGATCGGGAGAGTAGCCAGAATCCATGCATAACAGCGAGCCGGGGCAGGTGGAAGCCGGTATGACATGACCTGAGTGAAGCGCACCCGTGAGATGGTTGTCCGAAGGCATGTTTACATCCTTGAGAGGGTGTAGAGCATGGACTAGAGGGCAATCCGGCAGGCGACCGTTAATCGCAACGAGCGGAGCACGCTGTGAATGTACTAAGATGTACATTTGCTGCAGGCTCACCTAGAGTGGTACCGCGGGAACTGTGAAGATCAGCTCTCGTCTCTGATATAGAGACGAGGGCTTTTTTTGTTTTCTATAGCATGGCTAAATACGATAATGACTAGGAGTGTTCGACATGTTGATGAATCAGGCAGCAGCACAACTTGCTCCGTTAACGGGATTGAAGCAAGACGAGGTGTTGAGATTACTGGAGGTTCCACCACAGGCGGAGATGGGAGATGCGGCTTTTCCTTGCTTTATTCTGGCCAAGTCGTTGAAAAAAGCACCCGCGGTTATCGCCGCGGATATCGCAGCCGAATTACAGACCGTTGGGCTGGATGCTTCGCCAGCAGGACCCTATGTAAACATACGTTTCAATCGGGAAGATCTGGCGCCGAAGCTGCTGCAAGAACTGGGACATAAAACATTTGGCAAGCTGCAGCTGGGGGCAGGTGCACGCGTCGTGATCGACATGTCGTCGCCTAACATTGCCAAGCCGTTCGGAATCGGTCATCTGCGCTCCACCGTGATTGGGGCAGCATTGTATCGGTTATATAACGAGGCAGGCTATACTTCGGTCAGTGTGAATCATCTGGGGGATTGGGGAACGCAATTCGGCAAGCAGATTGCAGCCTACAAACGTTGGGGTAATGATGAAGCGCTACAGGCTGCGCCAATTCGTACCTCATTGGAGCTGTATGTGCGTTTTCACGATGAGGCGGAGAATGATCCATCTCTGGAAATCGAGGCACGAGATTGGTTCCGCAAGCTGGAGCAAGGGGATGAAGAGGCGCAGCGGTTATGGACCTTTTTTGTAGAAGTGAGCATGAAAGAATTCAATCGGATGTATGAGCGTCTGAATGTACAGTTTGACTATACGCTGGGTGAGAGCTTTTATAACGACAAGATGGGTGCAATAGTTGAAGAACTGAAAGCAAAAGGATTGCTCGAAGAGAGCGAAGGCGCATTGGTGGTACGTTTGGAGGAGGAGAATATGCCACCTTGCCTGATTATCAAAACCGATGGAACAACCATCTATCCAACACGGGATTTGGCAACAGCCGTTTATCGTCATGATGTGATGAAGGCAGATAAAATGCTGTATGTAGTCGGGGGAGAGCAGAAGCTTCATTTCCGTCAGGTCTTTGCGGTATTATCCCGGATGGGGTATGCATGGTCTGAGATTTGTGAACATATTCCGTTTGGCTTGATGCGTTTCGAAGGACGGAAGATGTCTACCCGCCGGGGAAAAGTTGTCTTTTTGCAGGAGGTACTGGACGAGGCGGTTGCTCGGGCATTACAGATTATTCAAGAGAAAAATCCAAATCTGCCGAATTCGCAGGAGGTTGCGGAAGCGGTTGGTGTAGGTGCGATTGTATTCGGAGATCTGCGCAATAACCGGTTGAACGACGTCGATTTCTCGCTCGAAGATGCGGTGAGCTTTGAAGGCGAGACAGGACCTTATGTGCAATACACACATGCCCGGATTAACAGTGTGCTTGCGAAGGCAGCAGAGGCGGGGCATGTGGAAAATGAAAATCAATTAGAGAATGTTCCTAGCAGTGTTAGTAACAATGCTGCGGCCAACACTCAGAATAAGCCGGTCATGGTCGGTGACACTTCATGGGCATTGCTGAAACTGCTGGCGGATTATCCGCAGTATCTGGAAAAAGCAATTCATCGCAACGAGCCTTCGGTCATTGCCAAGTATGCGATAGATGTTGCCCAAGCGTTCAACCGCTTTTACCATGCGGAACGAATTGCGGATGCGCCGGCTGACGTCAAACCCTTCCGGGTGGCGTTAACAGAGCGTACGGCGGAGCGTCTTGCCTACAGCCTATATTTACTGGGCGTTCAGGCCCCTGAACGGATGTGACTCTATGGGATGGAGGACAAGTAGATTATTCGATAAAGCAGGAAAAGCAACAGCAGACTTAAACGGACGAATCATATCGCTACAACAGGTGAGCAAACGACTTGGGGATGTGCAGGTATTGAATGATATCAATCTGGAAGTAGGTCAGGGTGAATGTATCGTCCTGGTGGGCAGGAATGGCTCAGGCAAAAGCACGTTGCTGCGTGTGCTGGCGGGTATGTTACTGCCTGACTCAGGCTCGCTGCGCAAGCCCAGGCATGGACGGATTATGTATGCACTGGATGGACTGTCACGCCTGCCCTTCACATCAAGAGAGTACCTGTGGGAAATGGGACGTATTCGAGGCATGCGCCCTGAAATATTGCGACAACGGATAGGCGAATTGAGTGAGCTGTTATTCGTGGGCACGGCGCTGGATCAGAACCTGCCTCAGTTATCCAAAGGTACTTTGCAGAAGGTGAATTTGATTCAGGCTTTGCTGCCTGGACCTGATGGGTTATTGCTGCTTGATGAACCATTGTCCGGTCTGGACGTTCCGGCACAGGAAGCAATTGTAGCTTTGCTCAGACAGTGGAAAAAGGAAGGAAGCCAGATCGTTACAGCTTGCCATGAGCCATTGCTGATAGAACGTCTCGCAGATCAGGTCATCGTGTTACAGAAGGGAACGGTGCTGCGTCGCTGGAGTCAGGAAGATTTGCAGCAAGCTGGTGAGCCCGCTGTGAGTATCCAAAGTGTGATGGAAGGGCTGGAACAATCCGTTATCAAATCGCTGCTTGTTGATCAACCGGGAATCATTGCATGCCATCGCGGCATGGTTCGTCAGGATTATGGTCGAGAAGTATGGGATTGGAAGGTGTCTCGCAGTTCGGCAGATCGGATTATTGGAATGATTCTGGCAGCTGGCGGTTCCATTGTGTCTGTACAGCCGGAAGAGAGCCGATTAAATATGGAAGGATTGATGGAGGGGCGGCACCCGGGTGAGGTTATAAGCAGGGAAGTTGCTGAGAACCTTTCCTCCATATCTACGGCAGGAGGCGACCTCCAATGATCTACTTGACTCGTTATTTGTTAAAACATTACATACGTTCACA
Source organism: Paenibacillus marchantiae (assembly GCF_028771845.1). NCBI lineage: Bacteria > Bacillati > Bacillota > Bacilli > Caryophanales > Paenibacillaceae > Paenibacillus > Paenibacillus marchantiae. The sequence continues at coordinate 3,700,966 of NZ_CP118270.1, forward strand.
GAAATATGTTGCGCCGGTGATCTTTTATATCATTACGATGCTGCTTATCTATTCCTACAAACCTAATCCGGTTGCGGACAGTTATAGCGTTACGGCCATGCTGCTCTTTTTTGGTGCGGCCTGGCTGGGCTTGACGGTATTGAATACGGAACCTGCGGGGCAGTATCAATTGCTTGTTCTGCATGCAGGAAGCAAACGCAAGGTTGTCTTCGCACAACTGATCTGTGCGTTGACCATGCAGTTCGGCCTGACTGCAATTACCGTGTTATATCCGGTTGTTACGGGCATGTTTGGGAGGCTACCGAGTACTGGAGAGTGGATCATGGCTTGGGCCGGACATTTGGCGTTGTCGCTCTTGGGGCTGGGGCTCAGTGTTTTCTTCCAAAAATCATACATTCCCATGCTGAGCCGCAGCATGCCTCCTTTCATTGTGATGATGTTATTATCGTTTGTCCAAGGTTCATTAAGCGGACGTTTGCCTGAATCCATACAGTGGGTTGTCAAGATTCTGCCTCCGGCATTTTATTTAGTGCGTGAGATGATGTTATTTGAAGAATCGAAGTTAGGGGCTGTTGTTCTGACAACAGTGTGGGCTATACTCTATGCCATAGTTCTACTCATCATTCATATATGGTTATCGGGAAGAAGGGATATACGGAGTTAGAGGCTATTATTCCACTTAACTTGAATGTTGGTCCATGTTTCGTTACCATAGAGGGACGTTAGAATGGAATGTATTGTACGGAGATAAAGGGGGCTCGCTTATGCAAAAGACAGACATGCAGCATGGTGACATGCTGGACAGCGAACACTCCAGAGAATTGTTTGCATATTATGGATTGGCTGTATATTATGGACAGGCGCTTGAACAGCAACTGGTCAATCTGATTTTATTAATGAAAATGTCCCAGGGCAAAGTTGTTTCCGAAGAAGATCTGGAAGATCTGTACGAACGGAAGATGAGCAGTTCACTCGGACAACTCATTCATGAGGTGCGTCATCATTTTACTTTTTCGGAGGAAGAGACTCGTCAGTTGAATGAACTATGGAAGCAGCGTAATAGCATTGTACATCACTATTTTAAGGAACGAATTCATGAGACATTCAGTCCTGAAGGACGATCACGTATGATCAAGGAGCTGGAAGATTTCAAAGACCGTGCACAGGAACTGGAGATTAGTCTTCAGCAGTACACAGGTGCCTGGATTGCAGAGCTGGGGCTGGATGCTGAATCCGCGGCAGCGCTGCAGACACTCGAACGTATGCATGCAGAGAGCATGCACGCCCGGGCACTGGAAGAGGATGAATCATTGTGATGGAAGGCAAGTCCCGGATACGTAAAATAAAAAGCAGACACTGGCTTGTAATCTCCATTGCATCGCTAGTACTGATAGGAGTCATATGGACAATAACTACAGCATCGCTCATCTGGGCCTACACCGATGAGGAATCATCCAGACAGAGTGATGCAGCCATTATCCTTGGTGCAGCCGTAGAAGGGGACAACCCATCACCCGTATTTCGCGAACGTATTGAGCATGCCATTTTATTATATCGCCAGGGGACGATCAGCCACCTGCTCTTTACTGGTGGTTCTGGCAGTGCAGGAGAGCGTGCCGAAGCCGAAGTAGGACGAGATTATGCTGTTGCACATGGTGTAGATCCGGCAGATATTCAAATGGAGACGGAGTCGAGAATTACGGAGGAGAATCTGGTGAACTCGCTTAGCGTTGGGAAACAGGCAGGGTTTCGCACCTACACCATTGTAAGTGACCCGCTACATATGAAACGGGCGATGAAGCTCGCTAGCGGACTCGGCATGGATGCCGTCCCGTCCCCAACACGAACGACGGCTTACCAGACCTGGCGCAGCCAATTTCCTTTTCTGGCAAGAGAAACAATATTATATATGGGATATATGGTCAAAGGATGGATAGACAATCCGCAGCAGCACGGAAAGTGACTGGTCTGCGCGATTGTCTTTTTTTTGCGTATGTTGACCCGACGTTTCTATGTTCCGGGATAATTAATCGCTGCACTAACCAGTGCAGCCACCCCAAAACCGATGAACCACCAAGGCCAGCGCCGATGATTGTTTTTACGTATATCGATGAACAAACTGATGATCCCCGCAAGTAATACCACGGTAGCCAAGCTGCTGCCAACAATCCAGCCGATGCTCATATGTTTACCTCCTCTATATGGAATGTTAAGAAGAGCTCCCTATGGTGAGCTTCCCACCTCTGACCTCTGCTTGAAATGGATAAATACCGTTACGATACGTATGTTGATTATGATTGGATTGAAGCGGGAGATCACTGTTGAATCGCCCCCCAGTCTGCTTGAAGTCTAACTTGAATCCATCGTTTTCTGCTGGGATTCGCACTTCAACGTTACAACCTGTGGAGCGACTATCCAGAGATTGAAGCATCGTTGAGGAGTGAATAGTGAGTTGGCTGCCTGTCACTTTGGATTGAATATGGGTGAACTGACCGGATAACTGAACAGGTGAAGAAGTGGATTGCAGTTGCATATGTTCTGCATGGAGGTCTGTTGCTGTCACCCGACTGCCCACGGATCGTAGACGGATATGCTGGGCATGGCCAGTTAAGGTGAGCTTGCCGGATGTACAGTCACAATCCCATTGTTCCGAAGAAACGTTATCTACAAGAAAGTGGGAACCAACTCCGTTGATCGATAACCTTTTCAAGACCGCAGGCGGCAGTACAATGTGGAGCGATGTGCGGTGAAAGTTAATGCCCAGCGGAAAAGCTTGTTTTCGTCCATCGATCAGATGTAATAAACCGTGGCTGACGTTAGCTTCAAAACATCGAGTTCTTGGAAAACGAGCGGAGCCCCATTGAGTAACACGAATAACCGCTTCTGTACCTTGGCTGATATGCACTTCGCCTTGCATCCATTCCAGAGAAAGGGCGAGAAGGGGTTCTTCGGACAACCATTCTTTGCAAATCATATGTCTATTAGGTTTCAAAATGGTTATCCCTCATTTCTGTCATCCTCTTCATCCAGAATAGGATAAGCGCCCATCGTAGCATGTTGGTCTAGAATACGTTCAATTAGCGATTCACTCACAATATCGGCACCAAGCATGTTCATCAACCGCTGTAAAAAATAAAGACGTTGCTTCGTTTCGGTCGAATTGCGGTCAAACAGTGTTGGATTAATCCATATATTGACCAGCATCATGAATACTTCTGCACAAGCTTCGGGATCTTCGGTATGGATAGATCCATCTGTAATGCCTTCACGCAAAATCGCTGCAATCACCGGTGCATCGATTCGCACGGCTTGTTGAATCCCTCGTACAATGAACACTGGATTTTTGATCTGGGCTCGAAGTACGCGATCCAAGGAATGAGCCTGTTGATCAGAGACGACATGCTCCAAAATCTGAACTAACTTGTCTCGTGCTGGGGTGGTCGTTGTATTTGTAACTAAGTGATCCAGCATTTGAGCCGTATAGTTGAACTGTTGCTCCATGACCGCCTCCAGTATTTCCTCTTTGGATCTAAAGTGATGATACACAGCTCCCTTGGACATGCCTAGGGTAACAATGATGTCCTGGATACTCGTCTTTTCAAATCCTTTATCTGTGAACAACTGCGCAGCGACGTTCAGAATCTGCTGTACCGTCTGCTCAGGGTGCTTGTTTCTGGCCATAATAACCTCCTTATATTTTAGATACCGACCGTTGGTATGTATAATACAGAGAGATGTTTCCATTGTCAATAAGAGGAAATCAGAAGGAGTGAATACACGAAGGAAGTTTATATCGATCAAATCTTGAGTTTATTGAGAAAAGGTAAGATCAAGAAAAGATAAATAAGCGCGGAGAAAAGTAAAGTGGGACCAGAGTAAAGTAGATTGAGCAACCAACCTTGTTTCGGATTTTGCGTCATGGACAAAATAAAACCGATCTGCCGCAGACCAAGAGGTCCGCGGGCATATCGGTTGGTTGTTGAAGTGTATTTACATTTATTCCTGTTTTACTTACACGCTGCCTCCAGCAAAGGAAGAAGTGGTTCGAATGGCCTCGCCCAGTGGGTTGTTTCCATTCGTATCCGGTGCTGCTTGAGCACCTTGCTGTAACTGATACATCTGATAATAGCGACCTTTAAGTTCCATCAATTCATCATGAGCACCTTGTTCAACGATCCGTCCGCGATGCAGAACCAGAATCTGGTCTGCTGAACGAATGGTGGACAGACGGTGGGCAATGATGAAAGTGGTCCGTCCTTTTTTGAGGACTTCGAGTGCATTTTGAATCAATGCTTCCGTTTCCGTATCAATGTTCGCTGTAGCTTCATCGAGAATCAGGATGGCTGGATCGAATGCCAGTGCACGAGCGAAGGAGATCAATTGCCGTTGTCCGGCAGATAATGTGCTTCCTTTTTCGATAACCGGCTCGTCGAATCCTTGCGGTAGATGGGCGAGAATTCGCTCAGCACCTACATCGCGCAGCGCCTGTTCAATCTGTGCACGAGTAATCTGCTCATCCCCGAGACTGACATTGGAAGCAACGGTACCCGTGAATAGGTACGGATCTTGCAGTACAATGCCCATATGTTCGCGAATCCACTGTTTAGGCAGATCCTTCACGTTCTGACCATCAATCGTGATCTTGCCCTTCTGTGGATCATAGAACCGGAACAGCAGGTTGATGATCGAGCTTTTACCGGAACCGGTATGGCCCACTAGGGCGACCGTTTGACCTTGTGATGCTTTGAACGAGATGTTATTCAGCACATAATCTTTTTTATAAGCAAAGGATACATCGTCAAACACGACATTTCCTTTGTATCTCGGCATTGAGCCATCGGTTACCGGTTCACCTTTCTCATCCATCAGTTCAAATACACGTCCGGCCGATACCATAGAGGAGTCCAGGTTCGCGAGTTGGTTCACCATACCTGTAATTGGCTGGAACAAACGTCCGAGAACGTCAACGAATGCATACAGCACACCCAGTGAGATGATACTCGTACCGTCCAGCACACTGGAACCGAAGTACCACAGAACAACTGCAAAAGCGATATTCCGCAGGACGTTAACCAGGTTGTGTGAGGTGAAAGCGTTCAGGTTAAGCATTTTATTCTGGTGTTTCATATAATCATCATTCAGATCCTCGAACTCCTGCTTGGTCTGTTTCTGATGACGGAATACCCGGATAATGGACATCCCTTGAATGGACTCGTTAATAATCGCATTAATCTCGCTCAGACGTGAACGAATAATCGTATTGTAACGAGTGGCGATTTTACGATAAAGCACAATCCACAGAACCAGCATCGGCACAACGAACAGCGAGATCAATCCGAGGCGGAAATCCAGCAGGAAAAGCGCAATGTACACTCCAGTAATCGTAATGATGCCTGAGAAAAAGTTCGAAAGAACCGCAACGAACAGATCCTTGACGGCTTCGGTATCGTTGGTAACCCGAGAGACCACTTTACCTGCGGGCAGGTTATCGAAAAAGTGTACCGGCAATCGCTGGATATGTGCATACACATCGTTACGAAGTCTTTGGATGACTTTGTTGGCAGATGATTGCAGCCAGTATGTTTTACCAAACTCCATAATGACTGAGATAACAAGGAAGATCATGTAATACACAATCAGTTGATAGATGCTTGGCATTTCCGGTTTGTAAAAGGCAAAGAGTTCACCAGCGGATAAAGGCACCGCCGCATATTGACCCGTCACTTCGCCTGCGCGTGTAACTGTCAGTGTTCCGTCAGCGTAGGTTCGATCTCCATCGGGGGCACTTACGGATTCATTCACAAAATAAAAACTTCTACCGGCTTGCAGTACGCGTACCTCGGTACCTTTCGTTTCATCCGGTTCAAACCGGCCTTCACGTTTGTAGTTCTTTCCATTGTAGACCGCCGCTTCGCTTGAAGCTGTAGTCTCATAGAAAGGTTGCTCAATAGCGAGCAAATGATTATCGATCATGGACTTGGCGATGAAAGGGCCGGCAAGTTCAGCCGCAACTCCAATCGTAAGCATAATTAAAGCGGCAATAAACGTACCTTTGGCTTTTAGGGCGTATTGAAGCAGCCGTTTGCCTGTATTAGACTTCAAAGCGTTGACCTCCTACGTGGACAAATTAGACTCCACCTGCTGCCGTTCATACTGTTCACGGTACCAGCCGTTCATAGCAAGCAGTTCCTGATGGGTTCCTTCTTCCGTTATTTTCCCTTGCTCCAGTACGATGATTCGGTCAGCGTGTTCAATAGCGGACAGGCGGTGAGTCGAGATCAGCGTTGTTTTGCTCGAGCGTTTATTGCGTATATTTTCAATAATTTTAGCTTCAGTTCGTGCATCGACGGCAGATAGAGCATCGTCCAAAATCAAAATGTCTGGATCGGCGATAAAGGCACGCGCCAGCGATACACGCTGTTTCTGTCCACCGGACAGCGCAATTCCTTTTTCACCAACGAGTGTGTCCAGACCATCGGATAAAGTGCCCAGATCTCCGTCAAAGGCTGCGGTGCGAATCGCTTCCATAATCACATTATCATCAGCACCCGGCTTGCCGAATTGAATGTTCTGACGGACTGATTTGGAGAACAGCACCTGTTCTTGAGGAACATATCCAATCCAGCTGTGCAGGTCATCTTTGGCGATATCCTGAATCGGATGACCGGAGATGCTTAACTTACCAGATCCAGCCGGGTATTCATGAAGCAATTGTTTGAGCAAGGTGGACTTGCCGCTACCTGTACGTCCCACGATCCCCAGTGTCTGCCCACGTCGAAGTGAAAAGCTGACATGACTGAGATTATCGATGGTAGAACTAGGATAACGGAAGGTAACATCCTGCATAGCGATCTCTTCCGGATTAGTAATATGAGCAGGTTGCTCAACATCTTTCACGGCAGGTTCTACAGATAGCGTCTCGTTAACCCGATCGAGTGAGGCACTACCACGCTGCATCAGGTTAATCAATTCGCCAATAGCGAACATTGGCCAGATCATCATCCCCAGGTACATATTGAACGATACGAGATCCCCTAGGGTAATTTCATTATGAAAAACAAGATAAATGCCGTAGGCAAGTGCAATCACATAACTGAGTCCAACACATAACCGGATGGTAGGTTCGAACAGTGCATCCATCTTGGCAACGGCCAGATTTTTGCGGTATACATCTTCGGTGACATCAGCGAACCTTTTCTCATCCAGACGTTCCTGAACATAGGCACGCACGACTCGAATGCCGGCAATAGACTCAAGCACCTGATCGTTCATATCCCCGAATGCATCCTGTGCCAATGTGTATCGTTGATGGACGGCTTTACCATAGATCATCATGGCGATGGCGATAAAAGGCAGAGGCAGAATTGCGGCTAGGGTCAGTTTCCAGCTAACTAGAAAACCCATGGCGAATAATACGGTTGCCAGAAAAGCAGTGGAGTCGGTTAACGTCAGCATACCGAAGCCTGCTGTGGTAGCAATGGAACGAAGATCATTTGTGGCACGCGCCATCAGATCGCCGGTTCTGTTTTTCTCAAAAAAGGGCGGGGTCATTCGCAGCAAATGGTCCATAAAGCGTGACCGCAGCAAGCGTTCAACCAGATTGGCACCGCCAAACAGTTTGTGCATCCATATGTACGTTGTCAGATAAATAATGATGACCGATCCTAGAATAAGTAAAATGTAACGTGTAAGTGAGGCGCCGGTGATGGAACCGCGTACAATCTCGTCAATGGCATTGCCCAGAAGACGAGGTGGCAGCAGTTCGATGATGCCCACCATAATAAGCAAGGTGACACCAATGAGGTATCGTTTGCGCTCCAGCCGGAAAAACCAGGCTAGATTTTTAAGTACAGAGAACAAGTGGTATCCCTTCCTTTCAAGTTCGTGAAATGCATGTTCCGTTCATGTTTAGCCATTTGAGCCCACAAAAAAAGACATACCGCACGCAGGCGGTATGTCTTGGGTATCATTCATACGGCAGCATGGCTCCGAGAGCAGAGCCACCACCGTAGATAAAGTTCGATTGTGAGAGTACAAAACAGCAAACCTGATTAGAGGCTTCTGTGATGCGGTCTTATGAACGGAATAACGATTTCATGGGTGCTCCGGTATTTAGTTGTATGCTGAATTGATGTAGATCGTCATTGTTAAACACCGTAACCACCCTTTCTTTTTTGGTAATAAATTGCATGTAGATCTCGTATGTTTGCATCTTAACACCGACTTTTACAATCTGTCAAACGTTTTTCCAAAACAGAAGATGCTGCGCATTATGATGGAATTATGACAAGTGAATGAACTTTTTTTGCGTATTTGGGGTGGATGAGGTTTGTAATCAGGCCATTGTAGCGATATGATGGAACATATATATAGAGAAGGAGCTGACACCAAATGAGTACCATACATGTATCTGACCGCGCTGCTCGCTGGTATAAGGAAGAACTGAATTTGAACGAAGGAGACAGCATTCGCTTCTTCGCCCGTTATAGCTCCGGCGGAGGTCTTCATCCAGGCTTCTCCCTCGGAATCGCCGTGGAGGAACCGAGACATCCTGCTGATCAAACGAAGGTATCGGGTATCCAATTTTTTATGGAAGATCATGATTACTGGTATCTGAAGGGTCATCAACTACATGTAGATGTCGTTGAAGAAGGACAGGATATCGAATATCGCTACACCGAGATTTAACGTAATATCTCTGCGTATAAAGAATGGCTCATCACCGGTCGCACCGATTTTCGAACAGGAGGAGATACGACATGAATCCGCCAGCCCGAGATTTGGCCCAGTATATCGCGAATCGCTCTCATATTGTTGTTAAGGCGGCGGTTCGGGCCGAGAATGAACAAGGTGAATTATTGCTGATCCAGCATGCTGAACACGGACATTGGCGTATTCCTGCGGGACAGATGCGCCCGGGAGAAGCCATTGAGGACACCGCGCACAGGGAACTGTGGGAAGAGACGGGGTGGACCACCAATCATATGACACTTGAAGGTTTGCATTCCGGTCCGAATCTGAGACATTTGCATGCCAGTGGGGATGAAGAATATTTTGTCATTGCCATGTTCAGGGCACAAATTGTTCAGGATTCGCTCGTAGAATCCCGAGTAAATAGCGAAGCAGGGCTGAAGTTTTTTGATCTCAAATCATTGCCCAGGCTGAATGATCTTAGCCGCTTACTGCTCAGGTTTTCCGAAATAGAATAAACACAACAAAGAAGACGCCTTTCCTGAAGGGAAGGCGTCTTCTTTGTTGTGGCAATCAGTAATCTATGGCCTAATATCCATGATTACGATGATCATTCTTGTGAAACAGCAGGCCCCGGTCCTAACTAGACTTGATCAAGCGGTTCTTCATCATCCATCGCAAAATCAAAGTCGTCAATATCAAAGACCTGCACAAGAGATGCCGATTCAATAATACGTGCGATCAATTCGACCTGATCGGTAAGTATGGGGGTATCCAAACGCTGTGAAGTGAGAAGCAGTTCAGTCTCAATGGGATCAAAATATTCACCATATTGTGCGGTATCAACCGCATTAATGATGGCGATGGAGACCTGATCACCAAACAGAATGGACGGACTCTTAGCCCAGGGAATAGCCAGGGCGCGCTCTATTTTTTTCTTATTCAACGGTTCTTCAAAATAAGAAATCATTTCGTTAATCTTGGATTTCACATGCTGGTCATCCGCCGGATTATCCATCAAAGGGTCAGGGCTGGTCTGAAATTCATATAACTCAAGGATGGTGGTGTAAGGAACAATATATTCAACAGGCGCCGGCGGCGCGAGTAATTGACCGTAAATAGCCACCATCACGGCTTCTGTTACAAACTGACGTGACATGGTTCCTGAATCCTCCTGCGGCCATTAATAGTTGCGAGGTGAATCAATTTTCTTTTTGTATGAAGGATCATCAAATTGATTTCTCTGCTATGGACTTGAGTGCTTGAATTGCATGAATAGAAGTATATCATACAACGATGGGAAAAACAGCCAGTCAGCAGAAGGATGTCAAGTCCCAACTTTGATCATGATTTTCCGAGCAGTAAGGATAAAATTCCTGCTGCAATCAGGGGACCGACCGGTACACCCTTGAACAAGGCAACCCCAAGCACCGTACCAATAAGCAGCCCGGCAACGACGGTAGGCTGTGTACTCATCAGCGTAGCTCCTCGTCCGCCCAGATGAGCGACAAGTAATCCTACACCGATGGCGAGCAGCGACTTCCAGTGCAGAAAAGACTCTCCAATCGTCTGCAAACTGATCTTGCCGCTGGCGAGAGGTGCCATAACACCAATGGTCAGGATGATGATACCGATCGTAAGTCCATACTTTTCCAGCCACGGAAAAGCCTGATTAAGGTTCAGCACCCGCAGCAACAACAGAAATACCATGGCTACGGTTACGGGTGTATTACTGCTGATAATACCTAGCGCGGCAAACACGAGCAACAGCAGTGAGGTCATATCCATCGATTTCATTCCCCTTCGGTCTGCCCGCGATGACGACCTACAATATGTTCTGCAATATATCTTCCATGCCAGCGTCCGGATTCAATAAACACTTCATTGGCATTGCGGCCTGATGCAATTACTCCACCAACGTATATGCCTGGTACGCTGCTCTCCATTGTCTGTGGGTCATATACGGGTTTATCCATATCCTCAGACATCTCCACACCTACGGAAGAAAGCAACTTGCGGTCAGGGCGGAATCCGGTCAAGGCCAACACAAAGTCGTTGTCGAGTTCACTTGTGGATCCATCAGAATGCAGCAAACGAATGGAATCGTCCAAAATTTCATTTACACGTGAGCCAAGGTGCAGTGAGATTTTTCCTTTTTGCACCATGCTTTCGAACAATGGACGAACCCAGGGTTTAATATGTTCCGAAACACCGCTCCCACGATAAACCATGTCAATATGTGCACCGACACGAACCAGTTCCATGGCAGCATCGACAGCTGAATTACTGCCTCCAATAATGGCGACACGTGTACGTGTGTAAGGATGAGCTTCACGGAAATAATGAGTGACTTTATCTTTGTCTTCTCCGGGAATGCCAAGATAGTTAGGATGGTCAAAATAACCTGTAGCAACAACGACATTTCGTCCTTCATGAACGATTGTCTGCCCACGCCGATTGACCGTATGTATCTCGAACGTGCCATCGTCTTTGCGTTTGATTTCTTGGGCTTCCTCATAGTTATGAACACGCAGGCCGAAATGTTCGGCTACCTTGCGATAATAGGCGAGTGCCTCGTAACGAAATGGTTTGTCGTTCGGTGTGCTGAACGGAACATTCCCGATCTCAAGCAATTCCGCTGTACTGAAAAACTGCATATGGGTTGGATACAGATAAATAGATTGGACGATATTGTACTTCTCAACAATTACAGCGGACAGTCCCAGCCGCTCGCATTCAATGGCAGCAGATAGACCGCATGGGCCTCCGCCGATAATAATGACATCTTCCATGTTCTTAATCCTCCTTATTTCAAGCACTATAATCCTACCGTAAATATGGGTTTAATGCCAGTTCAAGAAGGATACGGACGTAAAGAATTGATCTTGATCCTGGGGAATTGACTTAGAAGAGGAAAAAGACTAGTATCAAATTAGATGATTATCTAAACGAAAGCGAGTTGAACGAAATGCAACTGGAGAAGATTGTGGCTTACCATAAAGCCCTGGCTGATCCGACCCGACTTCGGATGCTGCTGCTGTTATCCCAGGGAGAACTGCATGGTCAAGCGCTTGCCGAGAAGCTTAACTTGTCTCAGCCAACCGTTACGCATCATGCATCCAAGCTAAGAGAAGCGGCGCTAATCAAGGAACGCAGAGAGAAAAATACGGTGTTTTTCTCACTCAACCCCTATTTTATCCGGGAGCACGCGCAGGCTTCAGTTGATTTTATTTTTAGACAAGAGGAGGTTGCCGATATGAGTGATGTGAATGAGACGCTGAAGGCATCGGTGATGCGGAATTTCTTCTCGAAGGATGGACGATTGCGTCAGATCCCGGCTCAATACAAGAAAAAGCTGATTGTACTGGGTCATTTGGTAGAGCAGCTTGAATTCGGACGGAAATATACGGAGAAAGAGATTAATGCATTCATTCAAAACTATCATGAGGATTTTGCCACTATTCGTCGGGAGTTTATCATGCACCAGTTCATGTACCGGGAAGATGGGATCTATGAACTGAATCCGAAGGAAATGTGGACACGGTGGGATCAAGTAAATTAAGTGAAAAATAATTAGACTTGACAAAAGCGGTTGAAGCTGTGTAACATGATGGATAATTCTACAAGGGAGGCGATGTTAAATGACAAATCTAATGGCAGTATACGTTAATTTGAATATGAACAGCGTCTCCGGAACGGATCAATGCATGTAATTTTACGGCAGTTGGGCAGTATTGTTCGCAATATTGTCCATATGTACGTAACACAGAATAACATGCACAGATGAAGCCACGGGTGACGTACCCGTGGCTTTTTTGTATGCCGAAAATGGGTTGTTTCTGGATAACGAGTATCGGATTGTCGTAATGATGCGTCCGATATGAATGCCATACAAACAATCATCCATTCGGCTAACTTCTTATTGCCGCGGGTGCAGTGCTGCTCGTGGCTTATTTGGTTTTGATGCCGGAACGGAGCGTTCACTGTTGATTGTTGTCAATGTCAATGAAGGATAACACACCATTTATCGGGAGGAATTTTTATTTTGAATAACACGATGGAGAAATACGGCTGGTCTGCAAAGTGGCAGGAGTTGTGGCAGCAGACGGGTATGGAAGAACAATTAAGAAAACCAGCAAGAATTATTGCGGATCATGGGCAATTGCTTCGCCTGATTACGGCTGAGGGAGAATGCTGGGGACGGGTATCCGGTCGGATGCGTCATGATCATGAGGAGACGGGCATTGTACCAGCCGTTGGGGATTGGGTCGCTGTTACAGGGCAAGCTGGAGAAGAAGCCATCATTCACAGCATTGTGCCACGTCAGAGCAGGGTATCCAGACAAGCCGCTGGTCCAGTGACCAAAGAGCAATTGATTGCGGCGAATGTGGATACATTGCTGATTGTTGCCGCTCTTAATCATGATTTTAATCTGAGACGGCTCGAAAGATACATTATGATGGCCTGGAATGGTGGAGTCAGACCAGTCATCATTCTAAGCAAAAGTGATCTGAGCGAGAATGTGGAAGAACAAATTTCGCTGGTGGAAGGCATTGCTCCGGGGATTGAAGTGTTGGCGATATCGGCTGTTCAGGACCAGGGCAAATCTTTACTTGAAAAATTTCTGTCTCCAGGCACAACTGTTGCCTTGACGGGTTCTTCCGGTAGTGGCAAGTCTACTCTGGTCAACTGGATGATGGGCGAGAGTGTACAGCTCACGCAGGCCGTTCGTGAGGACGACAGCCGTGGACGACATACGACCACTCATCGGGAAATATTTGTACTGCCGCAGGGAGCGGTATTGATTGACACGCCGGGAATGCGTGAACTCAATCTGTGGGATGAAGGTCAGGATGGTTTGTCACATGCCTTTGGTGAAATTGAGCAGCTTGCAACGGAATGCAGGTTTCAGGATTGCACGCATACCCGGGAAGCCGGTTGCGCCGTGAAAGAGGCTATTCAGGAAGGTTCATTGGATGAAAAAAGGCTGGGCAACTACTTGAAAATGCAAAAGGAACTGAAGTTTCAGCAGCGCAAGGAAGAGGCCGCATCCAAACGACGGACTGCTTCAAGCAAACCCGTCAGTTCCCGCAAACCGAAACATGTCCGCAGTACAAAAGACTGGGAAGAGGCCTGAGGCCTGGTGGGCATCCCTCTGTATCCTGCATAGGATAGGTAAGGAGGGATGTCATCATGCCAGATTACAGCATCATCGTAGACCTGTCGGATCACATGTTATATCTTTTGGATGGCCCGCAGGTGGTTAAGGGTTATCCTGTCGCTATAGGCAAGATACTCACGCAGACGCCTAATGGCGTGTTTACGATTATTAACAAACAAGAGAACCCAGGGGGACCATTTGGCGTTCTTTGGATGGGGTTGTCGGCGCCGCATTATGGGATTCATGGAACCAATGATCCTTCGTCCATTGGTAAGTCCGTTTCTCATGGATGCATACGCATGTATAACTCGGATGTGTTGGATCTGTCTTCCAAAGTGTCAGTGGGCACACAAGTAACGATCCGGCCCTAGGGCCGGATTTATCCAAAGAAGGGATTCTAAAGTCACGGCGTGGCCGAGAGAAAGGGAGTAATAACATGCGAATCAGACCAGCGCGTGAAGGGGATGCGGAAGCCGTAGCCCATGTACATACAGAGAGTTGGAAGACGACATATCGAGGGATCGTGCCGGATGATTTTTTGGACAATCTGACTACGGAATCAAGGTTGTCCCAATGGGAACGAAATATCCGTTCTGGCGAAAAGGATCAGATTCTGGTGGTAGCTGAACAGGAAGATGGGAACATTGTCGGATTCGCCTGCGGTGGAAAGGAACGTGAAGGCAAATTGCCTTACGATGCTGAGTTGTATGCTATTTATTTACTGAAAGAAGTGCAACAAACGGGTATAGGTCAGCAACTGGCGAGACACGTCGTTCGTTATCTCCATTCCCTGGACATGAGGAACTTGTTGATCTGGGCACTGGAGCAAAATTCAGCCTGTCGTTTCTATGAAAAAATGGGCGGAATCCCTGTCCAAACACAGTATATCCGGATTGGCGGACAAGATCTGTTAGAGGTTGCTTATGGTTGGGAGGACTTGACTCTTTTTGGAGAAAAGACGGTTCCCGGTAGTTGAATAAATGCAAATTTGGCTGAATGTGTTGGGCATTGAGGAGCATTTTCCCGTCAGAGGATGAAAGGATTCAGCTATTTTTCACGTTTGCGCAATCCTTAACAAGGTTAATGAACTACTACACTGCTTTGAGGTGAGACATTCAATCTTGTTTGGGAGGCGTTATTCAGATGACTTTAATGGAGACAGAACATACAACATGGACGAAACAATTTATTAATGGCGAATGGGTAGAAGGCTCCGGCGAGAAAATAGTGGAAAATAAAAATCCGTACACGGGAGAGGTCATCGCAACCTGGCGATCCTCGAACAAGGAAGATATAGATCAGGCATATGAGGCGGCCCGAAAGAGCTCGGTGGAATGGAAGAAATCCCTGCCGGCGGTAAAAGAGGGTGTGCTTCGCAAAGTTTGGGCTTTAATGGTAGAGCGCAAAGAGGAAATTATAAAATTGCTGATTACGGAATCCGGGAGCACACGCATCAAAGCCGAGGCGGAGTTTGCTTCTGCGAAACGGATTGTGGATGAAGCTGCTTCGTTCCCTTACCGGATGAAGGGGGAGATTCTACCTTCAAACACACCAGGGAAAGAGAATTGTGTTGTGCGGGAGCCCAAGGGAGTTATCGGCGTTATCGGTCCTTGGAATTTTCCTTTGCACCTGTGTCTGCGTTCCGTAGCTCCGGCTATTGCTTTGGGTAATGGAGTCGTTATTAAGCCTGCGTCCGATACGCCGATTACAGCTGGTTGGCTTATTGCTGATCTATTCGAGCAGGCTGAATTGCCTGAAGGTGTACTGAATGTGGTTGCTGGTAGCGGGAGTGAGATTGGGGATTATTTTGTAGCACATCCGGTACCCAAAGTCATTTCCTTTACAGGCTCCACAGAGGTGGGGCAGGGCATCGGCAAACTGGCGGGTGAGCATCTGAAAGAAACTGCGCTTGAACTTGGCGGCAACAATGCGATGGTTGTCCTGGAAGATGCGGATATCGAACGTGCCGCAGAGTCTGCGGTGTTCGGTAAATTCCTGCATCAGGGGCAGATCTGTATGGCACTTAATCGTATTATTGTGCATGCTGATATTTACGATAAGTTTGTGGAGTCCTTTGTTAACAAAACGAAAAAAATTCAGGCTGGTGATCCTGCTGGTGCCCAAACGCTGGTAGGTCCGCTCATTCGTGAGAAGGAAGTGGAGCGCCTGCTGGACTTGATTAAGGGAGCCGAGGCAGAAGGTGCAAGATTGCTGCTGGGTGGCACTAGCAAAGGCAATGTGCTGGAGCCCACCGTGCTCGCGGATGTGAAACCAGAGCAGCATATTGTGCAACAGGAACTGTTTGGACCTGTCGCGGTATTAATGAAAGCGCAGGATGAGCAGGAGGCCGTGCGTTTGGCGAATGATACGCCTTATGGATTGAGCGGTTCCGTATTCACCGGAAATCTGGAAAGAGGGTATCAAGTTGCCCAGCAGATTGAATCGGGCATGGTGCATGTAAATGATCAATCCGTGAACGATGAGGCTCATGTGATGTTTGGTGGTGAAAAATCATCGGGTATTGGCCGTTTCGGTGGCGATTGGGCTATTGAAAAGTTCACGCGGACACGCTGGATCAGCATTCAGCATCAATATCGGGATTATCCGGGAGTGCAATAGTTCGACAGTGAACATGGATTAGAAAACACTTTATTTTATAATCAGATAGGGTTCGAGAAAGAGTGACAAAGATTGCGCAGAGTCCGCCTCAAGCTTGATGGGGCGGCCTTTTGCATGTTTTTACACATTTGAAAAATAGGTTAGGAAATGGTGTGAAAAAGCTGTTTGGTATACCTGTAATCTGGTTATTTATGGATACACGGGCAGAACAGATCCGTAAATCCAAAAGGTAAAGGGGCCTGAACTTCATGTCCATTGACCGTTTCATTCTGAGAAAGCTGAATACTTGTCAGGAAGAAAATACACGTGATAATCTGGTTCGGTTGTTTGTCATTCGAATCCAAAAGGCCGAAATGGAAGAAGAACACGAAAATGCTTATGTCGTCAGCCGATTGCATTAGAAATAGATAAAAGAGATTCTGTACACAAAAAAAGGAAGCTTGTCCTTAGCGGCAAGCTTCCTTTTCCTTATGTTCGCGAATGAATGAATTCGCAGTTTCCATGTTGAATTAAACAACTGACTCATCTTAATAAAGCGATAAGGCGAGGGAGTCATTTTCGCTACGGCTGTGAAGAATGGCTTCACCACCGACAATCTCAATACTAATCAATGATTGCAGACATTTCTGTAAAGCACGTTTACCATTGCTAATTTTGTTCTCAAGTGCACTGCTAAGCAATCGTAGTGTCTTTTGTACAGGTTGTTTGTTTTCTTGATTGAAATATACAGGGATTGATTTGTTTTGAAAAGTTATTAGTGTTCTCACTAGAAATCACCTCACGAGAGTTATTTCTTACTGGTTATATTAAATTCCAATGCTTAAAATTACCTTAAAATCAGCTTATGAAAACATAAAGGTGTGCAATGTTTGAAAAGTGTTCACAATTCAATTGTGGGCGAAGCATTAAAAAGTCCCGAAAAATCAATTTACAGATTCCATTTATATGGAAGAAAGACATGTAGTTTCGCATCCTTGCAATAATTAACGTGACTACTGCCTCGAAAGTTCTGAGTCGAATGGACGATATTTTAATATATACGTGGGTCATATGTAACAAAATTACAGGTTGCACATTGCAAACAGGGTGTTTATGTAAGAAAATAGGGATGGAATATCGTTTCATCTGCATTTTTTTGATTTAATTTGACACTAGGACAATTTACATATGAGACCATGGGAGGGATTATTTTGATTCTTACCGTGTATTCCGGCCGGGAGGAAGGCGAGTGGTTCGACATCGAGGTCCCGGATGAATGTACTATTGAACATCTGAAGACATTGCTGGGAGTCCGCATCTTCGGGCAGGCACCGGGAGAGGGCATTCAGTACATCCTTGAAGCCAAATTTCCGGAAGGATTGTGGTTCTCGCCACAGAACGCACAACAGTTAATGGAAACAGGGCTGCGTCAAGGAAGCTGTGTGCGAATCCAGCGGGCGTTCTCTACCACTTCTGAAGAAGCACCTGTGTATGGAAGACGTTCATTGTTTCAACAGGACAGCAACGAATGAACAATCTAGACGTATATATTGATTACGGCAATGAAATATAAGGAGGTCTTCTCTTCGTGAATGTGTTATATCAGCGTTCTCCAAGAATGACACCGGTTCTCAAGGAAGAAAGGCTGGAAATTCTGAGGCCTCCGGCAGAACCAAACAAACCTACGTTTTCAATGATTTCTATTATTGTACCGATCATGATGACGATGGTCAGCATCGGTTTCTACGTATATATCAATATGAGCGGCAAAATGAACAATCCCAATTATATGATGTTTCAGATGATGACGGTTATGATGATGCTTACGTCATACACGATTCCGTTTTTTGTGTATCTGAGCAACAAGAAGACCTATCGCAAAAAGCTGGAAGAGCGTACTACTATGTATCGAGCACAACTGGAGAAGCATCGTGAAGAGCTGAAGGAAGCTCAAGCGGAGCAAGTGAAGAGTCTGTACGAAATTCATGGTGATCCGAATGTATGTCTTCAGTTGGTGAAGAATCGCAACAGTTCGTTATGGGAACGTTCTCCTGAAGATGATGATTTCCTGCAGGTACGAATTGGCACAGGCGAGATTCCGTTTCGGATCAAACTTCAGGTTCCTCGTGTGGACGGTTACGAAAAGGATGAGTTAATTGAAGCGGCTCATGAATTGGCAGCTGAATTCGAGACGGTGCCCGAAGCATCGATTACACTGCCTTTATTTCAATCGAAAGTGATGGGTCTGGTCGGCAATCGTGAGGAAGTTCTTTCTTCACTTCGAGTGATTATCTCACAACTGACCGTTCGTCATTCACCGGATGAATTGAAGATTGCTGCCTTTTATGAAGAAAAGGAATCGAAGGAATGGGATTGGCTACGCTGGCTGCCCCACATTTGGGATGAAGATCAAGGACAACGCTATATGGCCGACAGGCACAGCGGTGCGCATCAATTGGCGGACAGCTTGTTTTCCGTGTTGAACCGTAGGCGCAATAATAAGGAAGATCGCTACAAGAAAACCGTGCAAACTCCATGTTATGTGGTGGTTCTCTCGGATACTCAATTAATAGAAGAAGAGCCGCTGCTTCCTCTGCTGCTGGAATCAGCTCAGGAGATCGATGTATGTACCATCATATTGGCAAACCGTAAGGAATCGCTACCCATGCATTGTCAGTTAATTATGGAGGCTTCCAAAGGCAAAGGGCTTTATATCAAAAAAACCGAGGATGCCGACGTGATCAGGCAAGCGTACACACCAGATGTGATCTCCAGAGAGTCCGCAGAGGCGCTCTCGCGTTATATGTCACCGATCCGTCTGAAACGATCATCCGCTTCGGATATACCACAGGTGCTTCCGTTGTTCGACATGTTAAGTACATCACGAGTAGAGGATCTGGACGTGGTCGCACGCTGGAGCCAAACACGATACCCGGACACACTTCCCGTACCTATGGGCGTGCGAGCTGGGGGTAAGAAAATTGCGATTAACTTACATGATAAAATTGAACGTCAGGGCCATGGCCCGCATGGCCTGATCGCAGGGACAACGGGTTCAGGCAAAAGTGAAGTTATCCAGTCGATTGTGGCCTCTTTGGCTGCCGAGTTCCATCCGCATGATCTGGCTTTTATGTTAATTGACTATAAGGGCGGCGGGATGTCGAATACATTTGTGGGCTTGCCTCACGTCGTCGGCACGATCACCAATCTGGATGGGAATTTGATTGAACGAGCCAATATCTCACTGCGGGCCGAACTGGTCAGAAGGCAAAAAATATTAAATGATGCAGGAAATCTCCAGCACATTGATGAGTACTACAAAATTCTGCGTTCCAGACATGAACAGCCTCTGCCGCACTTAGTTATCATCATTGACGAGTTTGCGCAATTGAAGCGGGATCAGCCGGAGTTCATGGATGAATTAATCAGCATAGCGGCCATCGGCCGGACACTAGGTGTACATCTTATACTGGCAACTCAGAAGCCTGCAGGTGTGGTCGATGATAAAATCTGGAGCAATTCGCGTTTCCGTATCTGTCTTCGCGTTCAAAGCGAAGGGGATAGTCGGGATATGATCAAAATTCCGAATGCGGCCTGGATCACCAAGCCGGGTCGTGGATACTTCCAGGTAGGCAGTGATGAAGTGTTTGAGGAAATGCAATTCGCCTGGAGCGGTGCGCCATATAATCAGCAGGAAGATACAACGACGGTACTGCCTGTTATGGAAGTTCGTTTGAATGGGAAACGTGAGCCACTATTGACTGGAGAGCGCAGAGCTGTGCTCAAAGGGGAGGATGTGCCCAAGCAGCTTCAGGTATTCATTGATTATGTGGCGGAAGCGGCAGCAGAGGCGGGGATCACCCGATTACCGGGACCCTGGTTGCCACCCTTGCCTGAGACCCTGGAATGGGAAAGTCTCAACGACTGGCAGGAAGAAGAGAATCGTGAGGCATTGCTTGACGGGGGTGCCAGTGGCCTGAAACCTGTAGTTGGTCTGCTGGATGATTTGCCTAATCAACGACAGCAGCCGCTCGCACTTCCGGTGGATCAGGGACATCTGGTTGTATACGGTATGCCTGGTCTGGGGAAAACGACGTTTGTGCAAACCTTGCTTATGTCACTGGCCCGTTCTAAGCGGACTGAACCTTGGCATGGCTATATTATTGATATGGGCCGGATGATGAAGGATTTCGCTAGTTTGCCTCAGATCGGTGGGGTAATGATGTCTGAAGAGGAAGATCGAATCAAGCGGTTATTCCGGTACATCCTGAAACTGTCGGCACAACGCAAGGACATGATCTCGGAAGCCGGGGTTAAGACAATATCAGCCTACCGTCGCACAGCCCATGCAGCTGTGCCGCAAATTGTAGTTGTTATTGATGGTTATCTTTCTTTCCGAAATGCGTATCCCGAGGAGAATGAACTTCTGGAAACGATCCTTCGTGAAGGCGGCAGTCTGGGAATCACATTTATCCTCACGGCCAACCGTGTTACGGATGTATTTGAGAAATTCAGAAGCAATATTCCCAATGCGGTTTCGTTTGAATTATCTGATCCAAGCGACTATTATTACGCAGTGGGTCGGCCGTCCAAGGCACCTAGCCAGCTTCCACCAGGAAGAGGACTGGTCAAAGGACAGGTTCCTCCATTGATGTTCCAGGCGGCGTTGCCGTCATCCGGAGCAGATGAAGGCAAACGTTCTTCCGCTCTGCGCCGCACGATTGCAGAGATCAGAGAAAGCTGGAACGGAGAAGAAGCGCCGCAGATTGCGCCGCTCCCGGAAGAGGTTAAGCTCAAAGATGTGCTTATCCGTACAGGAACCTTCGGGCAAGTTGGAGACGTATCATCCTTAACAGTACCCGTAGGTTTGCTAACCGATGATCTGGAACCCTTCCAGTTAAATTTGCGTGAAGGGCCACATTTCATGGTTACGAGTCCGATGGAAGGTGGCAAAACGACATTTTTGCTGACCTGGATGTTATCCCTTGCCTATCATGCGTCTCCTGAAGACGTGCAAATATACACGGTAGATATGCGGTATGGTTCCGGAGGACTGGGGGAAATCAGCAGTTTACCCCATGTCCGTGGACATGTATCCCGTGAAGAACAGCTTGCACCTGTGATCCAACAGTTGTACGATGAAGTTCTAAAAAGAGGCGAGTTAACCGGTGGACCGGAGATCGTTCTCGTTATCGACGATGCGGATACGTTATCCAAGCAATTAAATGATTTTAATGTGAAGGATCAATTAGGAGCGATCGTTCGTCAAGGAAGGGATCGAGGCATACATGTGATTCTGTCAGGAGTTCCGGCAGACTTCCCAACCTTTGGTTCTGACTGGGTGAACGATGTGAAGGCTTCCCAGAGCGGATTGTTGTTCGGGACTTTAGACCCTAATGATCTCTCGTTCTTCCGTATACCTTATTCGGAATCCGGAGGGAGTTCAACTGGGCTGAAGGTACTGCCTCCGGGTCAAGGTTATTATGTTAAACGTAAATATTCCAGGGTTAAAGGTGCAATTCCATGTGATGGCACCTGGAAAATGACCGATTGGATTTCTGAAATTCGTGACCGATGGCATGTTGTAGTTTGAGGGGAGGTGGCTCATAATGTTGACGGTTCATGATTCCAAGCAAAAGGTAGTCACTTTGCAAATAAAAGAGCTTTTTTTCCTGGCCGGTATTCTCGGTTCAGACCGATTGCTTGGCGTGGAAGATCCGTTCCGCGGATATATGGCGGAAGACATTGCTTTGGAGTGGGAACGTGTAAAAACATCCCTGCTCGACAAAGGATATCTGATTCAGGATCAGGACAGCAATGAGTTGATCATGACACCGACCGTATTCTCCAGGGTAGCCATTGCGGGACTGTCCGACAGGGCTTGCTGGATTCGCTACACGCACAGCGGCAAGTCGTATGAAAGTTATGTGCACTGCACGGATGAACGGGTCGTTGAAGTATCCCGTGTTGCAGACGAACCGGATTCGTTCCGGCTGAGTGATTTGGGGAATGTTCGTGAAGCGATTGATTTTCTGATTCAAAGGATGAATTGGAGTGGTCATTCTCCGGCGGAAAAGCCGGCTCTGATGTGCTCCAAGAAAAAATTCTATGATGTGATGAATGATCTGAAGAACAAAGAATTACAGGCAGTGGCTGATGAGTTAGTACAAGAGACGAGCGATCCCGAGGGATCACTTGCACTTGCGCGCTGTCTGGTGAACAAGGAATCAGAAGGGGAACTACGGTTGCTTGTATGGAACGGAGAAGGATGGAAATCACAGTCTGCGGCTTTCGCTGCAAGTACGGTATCCAACTGGCTGTTTCGCATGAGTACATCGGCTTCGGATGATTGGCTTGTTGCAGCACTGACGACGAGAGAACAGTTTCACGAGATGCTGCTGGACTGGCTTAAACAGCCTGCAGGGGAAGAGGAAAGGTGATGGTAAATGCGCATTCGTGTGGAACCGGATGTGCTTCGGGCACTGAGCAGGCAGATTCAGTATGCGGCGGAGCAAATACAGCAAAAGATGACAGTATTGGATCAGGCCATTCATTCGCTGGAGTGGGATCTTGAAGCCCGCGCCGCGATCATGAATGAATGGAATCACAGTAAGCGACTCTGTGAAGCAGCAGTACGTCGTTTTATGGACTTGAGCGTACAGCTGGGACGCAAGGCCTTGTTATTCCAGCAAGTGGACATGGAGTATCGTACAGTGTTGAGTCATGTGAACACAGCCTATGGCAATGCGGTCAATATGTTGAATGTTCTTCAGACGGAGCGTGCAGGAGAGATTATGCCTGCGCATTCGGCAACTGCTGCTGTTGTATCCGATCCATTTTCCGCGGTAGCGGCAGTGTACCGTGTACAGGATGCCGCACCGCCTGATGGCTCACCGGCGACCCTGATTCAGGCCATGCAGCCTGAACCTGTGGCGTGGAGATTCACAGATCCCTCCTTTCGTGGGAGAAGAGGAACCGAACCTGTGGTTTCCTGAGCTCACGGGTACAAGGCTGAATAAGCAAGACAGCAGAAAGTGAATTTTTTTTATAAATAGGCTGTTAGGCGAAGTTTCGAATGCTAAAAATGGGGTAAATAGGATTAGGTCCTTCGGCTTTTGTCCGATCGATCCTTGTATAGTACAATTTGAACAAGTGAATTTAATTGCACAAACCAAGGAGGAATTTACAAATGGCAGGACGTATTTTAGTTACCCCAGAACAGCTTGATCAGGTTTCCAACCAATTTAAACAAAGCGGTGAGCAAAGTCAGCAAATCGTTTCTACATTGACTCAATCCATCACAAGTATGGAAGGACAATGGGAAGGTATGACGAAACAACGCTTCTTCCAGGAATTCCAGGAAGCCAGCAAACAAATGCAATCTTTCGTTCAAACGCTAAATAGCATCAGCGCGGAACTGACGGCTATTGCCAACAAATTCCGTACGGCAGACCAAGCTCGCTAATCTGCGATACATAGTTCGGGCAGGTTCCATATCCGAATTCGCCCAGAATCATATGCAGGAAGCAAGCTGAAGATTTACAACTACAGCAAAAACCGGGCGTTTTCACAACACCCGGTTTTTGTTGCACTATGACAGAATGACAGAGAGAGGGATGAGCATGTCTTTTCAACCAAATCCCGGGGATGAAGTGGTGATTAACGACATTGCCTATATCATTGGGCAGCATCCGGCTGCACCTGGTCTGGCTTACGCCCAAGCTGGAAGGCAGGGTATCGTCTATCAGTTGTTACCCCGTAACGGTTCCGTAAGTGGGGCCAAAGCACTAAAAGTATTTTTCCCTAAATTCCGTATTCCGGCTATGGTGTATCAGTCTGAGCATATGGAGTCTTATAGTGAACTGCCAGGTTTGCAGGTATGCAAGCGTGATGTGCTCACTCCGGAAAGAAACGGAGCGCTCATTGGAGAACATCCTGATCTGTTGTACGCGGTATTGATGCCGTGGGTACATGGTCTGACCTGGTTCGATGTAATCAGCGATCAGAAGCAGCTGACAGCAGAGGAAAGTCTGAAGCTGGCGAGAGCTCTGGCCGGGATCGGCTCGGCCATGGAACAGCGTGGGCTGGCTCATTGTGATTTGTCCGCACCCAATGTGATGATTCCGTTTTTTTCCGAAGTGGAGAACCTGAGAGGGGTTTCAGCAGTTGAACTGGTAGATGTTGAGCAGATGTATGGTTCCAGAATGGATCGTCCGGATGCTTTGCTTGCCGGTTCACCGGGGTATGCGGCCCATCGGACAGTGCACAGCGGTTTGTGGAGTGCGTATGCCGATCGTTTTGCCGGAGCAGTTATCATTGCTGAGATGTTAAGTTGGTCTGATGCAGCGATTGTGGAGAAAGCATGGGGAGAAAGTTATTTTGACCAGCACGAAATGCAGACAGTAAATGAACGTTATTATGCCATGAGAGAGTCGCTGCAGAAGCGCTGGGGCTCGAAGGTGTCCGATCTGTTTATTCGTGCCTGGGAGAGTCATGATCTCAGCAGTTGCCCTACGTTTGGCGAATGGTTTGTGGCGCTGGCTGCTGTGGACATCCATCTGGCAAGTGCAGCATCTGTTGTAGAATCTGAAGTCAAGGCTTCAGACCAGATAAATGCAGTCGAGACGAACCAGATCAAAGGGACAGGAGCAGCAAGCGGTATAGCGGATAAGCAGGGAAATACGGATCAGAACGTGCCCGCTGTGGAACCTTCTCCTGGTCAGGAAGCGGTAGTGAATCGTCTCTTCCTTCAGGCGAGAGCATTGGAGAATGAAGGCAAACCGGCTGCTGCGCTCGAAGTGTATCGTTCACTACATCATTTCATTCCGGATAACAGTGCGATGCAGATGGAAGTTGAGGCTGCGATTCAAGAGCTGGACGCGAAGCTAAATCCCAAGCATGATGATGCAGCTCAGCCAGCCAAGATTCCTTTTTACCGATCCAAAAAGTTTATGATTTCTTCGGCTGTGCTGATTGTTCTGTTAGCTGGAAGCGTGCCAACGGTTAAAATATTGGCTGATCAGGCCGAGGTTAAACAGAAGGAGCAGGAGGCGGCTGCCAAGCAGGCCGAACTAAAGGCTGCGGAAGAGGCCGAAGCTGCGAGGGTGACTGCTCTGAAGCAGCAGGAAGAAGAAAAGAAACAAAAAGAAGCAGATGCGGCGAAACTTGATGCAGAGGAAAAGAAAAAGCTGGCTGAAGCGGAGAAAAAGCAGGCAGAGGCCAAGAAGAAAGAAGAAGAGCGTAAAGCGCTTCAGGCCAAGTATGATAAGCAAGCGAAATATGAGGCTTATCTGGCCAAGCAGAAACAAGAGAAGCTTGAAGCAGCCAAGAAGGCTGAACAGGAAAAGTACGACAAACAGGTAAAATATGAAGCCTATCTAGTCTGGAAAAAAGAAAATGACGCTAAAATTGCGAAGCAGGAAGCCGAGCGTAAGGCAGCAGCCGAGGCTCAACGCAAACAGGAAGTAGCCCAGAAAGCTGCGCTCAAGAAAAAACGTGCCCAGAATGTCGTCACACTGATTGCCCATTACAATAAAACGTATAATGCGCAAAAAGGCAGAAAAATTGAGAATGCGGAATCATACGCGCGTGATTTCAAAAATCTGTACAACACCGACGCGACCTATTTCAAAGGTGTCGGTAAAGTGGCAGCACGAATGAATGCGATCAATAAATTCCTAAGCAATACGGATTATACATTACCCAACTTGTAAAATAATGGGAACGACGGAGGTGACACATCCCAGATGAACTACACAATTCAAGCATCCCAGCGCACACCTGCACTGATTATCTATTTAATTGATATTAGCGCCTCCATGAATATGGTTCTGGACAACCGTCGGCGGATTGATGTCGTCTATGATGCCTTATCTCTGGCTATTCGCCAAATGGTGTTTCGTTCGACCAAGGGAAACCGATTGACACCCCGTTACAGGATCGCGATTCTGGCATACAGCGATGATGTGTACGATCTGTTGAACGGGATTAAGGGCATCGACGAGATTGCTGCTGTGGGTTCGTTGCCGGACTTAACGCCGAAAAGATTCTCGGATTCAGCGAAGGCTTTCCTGCAAGCCGAGAAGATTCTACAGGCTGAAATTCCCAATATGCAAGATTGTCCTGCGCCGCTTGTATGTCATATGACTGATGGGGTAGCTACAGGTGAAGATCCGGAGCCTATTGCCAAAAGAATTATGGGTATGAGTGTGCCTGATGGCAATGTACTCGTCGAGAATATTTTTATATCCGATCATCTGCTGGAAGGCCCTATTTCGGAGCCCCGAAGATGGAAGGGAATATCCCAGGAGACGGTCCTTCAGGATGAACATGGGGAGAAGCTGCGCAATATGTCCTCGGTTCTGCCGGAAAGTTATCGTGAAATGCTGGTTGAGGCAGATTATTTGCTTTCACCTGGTGCACTGATGATGCTTCCTGGTACTTGTGCAGAACTGGTATCCATCGGGTTTCAGATGTCCGCTGCTACGCCTGTGAGATAGGAGGGGAAATCATGAGAGCGATGCGTTTGGCAACATTGTCTGCTGGAGATAAGGGAAGCCGTGCGGACCATTATCAGAGCAACTTTCGCTATGTGAGTGTCCAGACGGGGGAACAGCCGTTGACCCGTTATCAAGGTACATTCAAGTGCAGGTACGGTTATGGAAGAGCGGCGGAGACCGTTAATCAGGGAGACACCGGACAGGATTTTGCTGCTGTTCGCATGAATGGTAATGTGTGTACTTTCGTATTATGTGATGGGGTAGGCATGAGTTACCTTGGTGATTTTGCTGCACGCTTTCTGGGAAACGCCTTGTTGGAGTGGCTGGAAACGACTCAGTATCCTTCTTTGGATGTTATGGAACGTCTGCTTCATGATTTGACCAGTCCGGCATCCGAACAGCTGGAGAAGTTGCAACCTTTGGAAAATTCGCCTGTACTGCTGCGGGAAGTGCTGATGGAGAAGCGGAGCAAGGGAAGTCAGGCCATGTATGTGTGTGGACGCATCGAGCTCACGGAAGGCAATCGAAAAAGCAAGGTGTGGCTAGCCTGGCAGGGGGACTCCCGCATCCGTCTTTGGCGTAACGGTCAGGAGGAATCGGCAGCATTTCAGGTGAACTGCCTTACGAATGAACGTTGGTCTACACTGGAGGGTCCGGTTGGTGGCAAACCGCATATCTATGAGGCTAAACTGTCTGCCAATGAAGTAGTTCGTCTTCAACTGTACACGGATGGCCTGAATGACCTAGATGCGATTCAGGCTTATATACCGGATGAGCACATCCAGGTACTGCTGGATGCCAGACATACGGGTGGGCTTGAAGATGATGCCGCTTTCATTGAGCTGGAATGGTGAGATCGGGTGAAGCATTACAGGATGATCTAATCATGCTGCTAAAAATGGTGAGCATCACCTACGAAAAAACTTGTCCGTATTGATTTAAAAGACACTCTTTTTGGGTAATCTTGTGAAGAATCTACTTACAGATATTGCATGAACGTACATTCTTACATAATTACTGAGCGAGAAGGAGTGGAATGGATAATGACACAACATAACGGCAAGTCTCGGTTCGAAGGCAAAGTCGCCATTATTACTGGTGCTGGTTCGGGAATTGGCAAAGCGGCAGCGCTCAAACTGGCGAGTGAGGGAGCACATGTTGCGCTGCTTGATCTGGTTAATGATCGGATTTCGGAGACGGAAGCCGAAATTAATAAGCTGCGTGCAGGTGCGGCAAGAGCTTTCGATGTAGATATTTCCGATCCTGCCCGGGTGGAAAAAGCAGTCCTGGAGACCATCGAATTGTTCGGTGGTCTGGATATCGTTTTTGCCAACGCAGGTATTAATGGCGTATCGGCACCAATTGAGGAAATTCAGGTTGAGGATTGGCAGCAGATTATTACGACGAATCTGAACGGGACTTTTTTTACGATCAAATATGCACTGCCTCATATGAAGAAACGTGGTGGCGGCAGTATCATTATCACGAGCTCCATTAACGGTAATCAGCGCTTCTCCAGCTTCGGCATGTCGGCGTACAGTACATCTAAGGCGGGGCAAGTTGCTTTTGCGAAGATGGCTGCGCTGGAATTGGCGAAGTTCAAGATTCGTGTCAATGTCATCTGTCCTGGAGCGATTGCAACGAATATTGACCAAAGTACGGTCAAAACGGATGAGTTGCAGCAAATTGTCATTCCAATGGAATTCCCGGAAGGCCAGCAACCGCTTGCGGACGGACCGGGTCAGCCAGAGCACGTCGCTGATCTGGTAGCGTTCCTGGCTTCTGCGGAGTCCAGACATATCACAGGTGCGGAAATTGTCATTGACGGTGCAGAGTCGCTGCTGAGCTAAATGAGCATTTTGTATTCATCCATAGAGCTACTTTCAATCAGCGTTTTGAGCGAGTTAAATGGAAGGATGTAAAATGTTGAAATGGATGTATGTATGAAGTCGTTCCTCTGGAACGGCTTTTTTTGTTATAATGCTAACATTCGAATAGACACGTGGAACATTAATTAGGAGAGATGAGATGAAGACGGATTTACCGATACAACAGATTATTCCTGAACTAAGGCAGTTATTTCAGGCGAAGGATACAGGTGTGTTAATTGCGGAGCCGGGTGCGGGTAAAACGACCGTAGTACCGCTGGCACTGCTGGAGGAGCCATGGGTTACTGGACGGAAAATCATTATGCTGGAGCCCCGCAGACTCGCCGCTCGCTCGGCAGCTGCACGAATGGCAGCTTCACTAGGTGAAAAAGCAGGACAGACCGTAGGGTATCGGGTGCGGATGGATACGCGTGTAAGTCAATCCACTCGCATAGAAGTGGTGACGGAGGGTGTATTGACCCGGATGCTTCAACAGGACCAGGGCCTGGAAGACACGGCGATGATTATCTTTGATGAATTTCATGAGCGGCATCTGCATGGTGACCTTGGTCTGGCGCTTGCGCTTGAATCCCGGGCCATGCTGCGTCCTGATCTGAAACTGCTGGTGATGTCGGCCACGCTGGACCCTGTTCCTGTCTGTGCGCTGCTTGGTGAGGGGACGAGATGGATTGCCTGTCCTGGACGAACGTTTCCGGTGGAAACCCGATATGTATCCAAACCGGTATCCGAGCAGATCGAGACTTTTACAGCTCAGGCTGTTGTTAAGGCACTGGAAGAACAGGAAGGGGATGTGCTAGTTTTCCTACCGGGTGCAAAAGAAATCCATCGCACAGAGCGAGAGCTGTCAAACCTCATGCTTCCTGCTTATGTTCAGGTACATACACTATATGGCAGCATGCCTGTAGAACGGCAGGATGAAGCTGTGCGACCCGCAGATGAAGGTAAACGGAAGGTTGTACTGTCCACGTCCATTGCTGAATCCAGTCTTACCTTGGCTGGAGTTAAAGTCGTGGTGGATGCGGGACTGAGCCGTGCCTCGGTATTCTCGCCGCGGACCGGCATGAGTCGGCTCGTCACCCTGCCGGTGTCCAAGGCGTCAGCCGATCAGCGGCGGGGGCGCGCGGGGCGAATTGCACCGGGCGTGTGTTACCGGCTATGGAGCGAAGAGGCCCATGGCGTACTGCCTGATGCAGCAAAGCCGGAGATTGCCTCCGCGGACCTTGCGCCGCTGGCGCTGGAGCTTGCCGCCTGGGGTGTCCAGTCCCCTGCAGAGCTGCAGTGGCTGGACACCCCACCTGCCGCAGCCTACGGCCAGGCACAGGCGCTGCTGCGCCAGCTGGGCGGCCTGGACGAGGCAGGCCGCATCACGCCCTTCGGGCGGCGGATGAACACGCTTGGCGTGCATCCGCGACTGGCCAGCATGCTGCTCCGCGCGGCGGAGCTTGGGCTGGCCAGCTACGCCAGCATGCTGGCGGCACTGCTGCAGGAGCCTGCCGGCCTCCGCAGCAGTGGCAGTGCAGGCGCGGGCACCGATCTGCGCCCGCGCGTGGAAGCGCTGCTGACTGCGGACAGCAGCGGCATGCCACAAGCGGCAGCATCTGTCGCAGACGGTGCTGCCGTGCGGCGCATGCTCCAGGAGAGCCGCCAGCTGCGCTCGGCGCTCGGCCCGGCGGCCGATCCGGTACGGCCGGATGAGGACAGCTGCGGATGGCTGCTGTCCTTCGCTTATCCGGACCGGATCGGGCAACGCCGGGAGGACGGCCGCTATCTGCTGAGCAGCGGCCGCGGGGTACGGCTCGCAGCGACAGAATCGCTGAGCCGTTCAGCCTATCTGGTCGCAGCCGAAGCCGACGACCAGGGCGCGGATGCGCGCATCCTGCTGGCTGCGCCAGTGCAGGAGAAGAGATTGCTGGACTTTGGTCCACATCTGCTGCATGAAGAGGTTCAGGTGGCCTGGGATAGAAACACCCGCAGTGTGCGGGCACATAGAAGGCTGCGAATTGGAGCCATTACGTTGAAAGAGAACGGCATTGCACAGCCACCCGAAGATCAGGTGCTTGAAGCATTACTCTCGGGAATACGTATCGAAGGGCTGGATTGTTTGCCTTGGACAAAATCATCGCGACAGCTGGCGGACAGGATGCGCTTTTTACATTATCATTTGCCAGAATGGCCTGATCTCATCGAAGATCATCTGACCGAAGAACTGGCAGAACATCTCAGCCCTTTTCTGACAGGCATGAGATCTGCTGCGGATCTTAAGAAATTGTCGATGCAGGATGTGCTGCTCGGCGGACTCAGCTGGGAACAGCGACAGCAATTGGATCGTGAAGCGCCTACACATATTCAGGTGCCTAGTGGTTCACGTATCCCGGTGGACTATAGCCGACCTGAAGATCCTACGCTCGCGGTGAGACTGCAGGAGATGTTTGGACAGCAGGAGACCCCGCGTATTGGCGGTGGTCGAGTACCACTGACCATACATTTGCTTTCCCCGGCGCAGCGGCCTGTACAGGTCACACGAGATCTGGCGAACTTTTGGCGGGAAACTTATTTTGAGGTCAAGAAAGACTTGAAAGGTCGTTATCCCAAACATTATTGGCCGGATGACCCGCTGGAAGCGATTGCTACTAACCGAGCTAAACCACGAGTTTAGCTAGAATGTGTTTGCCAGCCTCGGTCTGAAAGTTGGGTCTGAACGTGCTCTGAATGAGCGAGTATGCGATCGGCGGATTAGGCGTTTTGAGCACTAACGAACCACGTGCAGGCCCTAGCGCGGTGACTCGCTGCATATCAATGGTCGGCCATCCTCCTAGGCCTTCAAGGATATGATATTGTGGTGGAAGCGTTTGAAAGAAAACAAAGCGGGTAATAACATAGCGAACCACTCAATTAGATGAGGAGGGATTCACTATGCAGAAGAAAATCGTAGGTGTGTTTAATACAGAACGTGAGGCATCATCCGCAATCGAGGGACTGAAAGCGCAAGGATTCACTTCAGACGAAATCTCGGTCGTCACACAGGATCGGGATGAACTGAAGGCCATTCGCGAAGAGACGGGTACAAAAGCACCCGAAGGTGTAGCTGCAGGTGCGGCAACAGGCGGGGTACTCGGCGGAGTAGCTGGATTGCTCGCTGGCATTGGGGCATTGGCGATTCCAGGCATAGGCCCTATTCTGGCGGCTGGTCCAATTGCCGCAGCATTCACTGGTGCCGCTGTAGGTGCAGGAGCAGGCGGACTTGTAGGTGGACTCGTGGGTCTCGGCATTCCGGAAGAGGATGCAAGACAGTATGAGGAATACGTGCAAAGTGGTAAAATCCTGCTACTCGTGGACTCTACGGATCGGGACACGGATGTTTATGACGTGTTCAGCAATAACAGTTATGTGAACCGGGACAGAATCGATGTCAATCGGGATGATGTTACGGTTGAGCGCACGGATCACGATATGGAAAATCAAAGATTGGAAGCTCGGGATAAGGCCGCTCGACTTGGCAACAATACTTTTCTATAATAAATCGGATCACCAAAGACAGGATTCTTCAACTGGAATGATATATGTGAACCACCAGGTGGTCATCAGCCGGTTTCCTTAGAGGAAGCCGGCTTTTGTTCCTGTGTATGATGCATAAATGAACGTCAGAGGTTCAGGTGTTAAACCTGCCAAGCAGGGAATAACAATACATACAGTAATACGGCCAGGGCCAGTCCAATCACCAGCAACATCAGTGTCAGGAACCGAATTAATTTCGTGGATGCCTGGAATGTTTGTGAATTAATCTGATTGCGTTTTCGGTGGTAAGCGGCTGCAGAACACAGGATGATCAGAATGCCGCTGACTAAGGAAGTAATACCAATGATGATTGCTGCGATATGGGCCATCCGATCATAGGCCGTTGAACTGAAGCCGAAGCCAGCTGCGAGAAAG
Organism: Paenibacillus marchantiae; assembly: GCF_028771845.1. NCBI lineage: Bacteria > Bacillati > Bacillota > Bacilli > Caryophanales > Paenibacillaceae > Paenibacillus > Paenibacillus marchantiae. The sequence continues at coordinate 3,733,734 of NZ_CP118270.1, forward strand.
CCAATGCCAACCATGGCAATGCCGGTACGAACCCAAGCCAGAAAGGTCCGCTCGTTAGCCAGATGCTGTTGTACATATTTAGAGTCAATGGTAGTTATGTCTTGGTCTGTATCTGAGATGTGAATCACCCCGTTCATCAATATATGGCTTCATTGTACGTCGTTTTCATGGCAAAACCAAGAAAGGAGGCTGTTTGTTATGCCTCGTAAAGAACGAATTACAGAGATCGAGAGTCTGAGGGGAATTGCTTTTGCGGCGGTCGTCCTTCAGCATTCCATAGCACATTATTCCCTGGTCCCAGAAGCGGGACTGGAAGATGGCGTATTGCTCGCCATCCTGCTGATGCTGTCCAAATTTGCAGTACCTCTATTTATTTTTATCACAGGCATGGTGCTTTTCTATAATACAGGAGACAAGTTGAATTATGGTCGTTTCATGCAAAAGCGATTAACCGATGTAATCGTCCCCTATATTATTTGGTCACTGATCTACTTCACACTCGCGCCTCGCGGCTGGAACGGATTTGGTTGGCAGGATATTCCTGACCTTGGTTTAAAATTAATCACGGGTAAGACGAGCTCGCATTTTTGGTACATTATTATGCTTATTCAGTTTTATCTGTTGTTTCCCCTGTTTTTGCGGGCAATCCGTTATGTCTATAACCGATATGAGGCGAAGGGGCGCACAATAGCTCTTCTGATTTCCGGTGTGGTGTACCTTGTGCTCGCGGATCAATTGCGAAATATCGCCAGGTTCATGGAATGGTTGAATGTCCCGGTGCTGACCGATGCCTTTACAACCTATGCCGATCGAAATTTTCTGTATTTCTTTTTTTATTTTGTGCTTGGTGCGGCAGCCGGGCTATCGGTTCAACGCTGGAATGAGTGGATTCAACGTTTGCGCTGGGGATATTGGACCGTGTTTATAGTCCTTGGTCTTCGGTTTATATATAAGTTAATGCAAGAGTTCCAGAAGCCGGAGGGCATACAGATTACATTCTATACCGTCAGTCTCATCCGGCCGGATATGATCTTATTCCTCATTGCTTCCATCATGGTGATGTACCAGCTGGCTGGCAAGCTCCACAATATCAGAGTAACACGATTGCTGGCGTGGATTGGCGGGGTTTCGTACGGGGGCTACCTGATGCACATGCTGATGTTGCGCTACAGCTACATTCCGGATGAACAGTTTTATGTGGCATTGGGTTTAAACCCCGTAGTGCGCATGATCATCACCTGGCTGCTGGCGCTTACGTTATCCTGCGTACTCACATGGCTCATCTCTCGCGTAAGCTGGGGCAAGTGGATTGTGGGAACTGTACCGAAGTCCAAACCTGATTAACAGGTGAATACATCATTATATGAAAAATTCAGAACAACAGTGAGTTGAAGGCCGATAAAGAGGACCGATAAAAATGAAGGCAGTAACCTGAAAAAAAAGTGACGCCAATACCACGACGAACACTTTTGAAATAAATTTTAAAATTTTATTACCTGAAAAATTCATAACAGAAAACTTCAAATCCCGCTCTACCTTACGTTTCTGCCTATCCATCATTTCTCCTTCTTGCCTTCCAACGCCCATGGATTAAAGGGAGAAGGACGGATAAAGATGGCAGAAGGGGAACATAAGTTTTATAATACTAGATATATAGAGCTGACAGGAGGGGAATGAACGTGGCTTTTATGATTGCGCAGCGGGCATTTATTAAGCTGTATCTGATTACGATGGTTGAACAGCATAGGGGATACGGCTATGAAATGCTGGAGGCAATGAAGCAGGAATTCAAAGCCTACGGTTATGTACCACCCCAGAGCGAGATATACCGGGCGCTGCATGAATTGGTTCAACAGGGTGTCTTTTATCGGACAAAGAAGCTGAAGGGCAGTGATCCCAAAGTCGATTTTCAGGAAATCGTTTTATATCACTTCACGGATGATGGTGCGGAGAAAGCTGAATTATATAAAAAACAGGTTAAGGCCGATCTCGATCGTTGTCTCGGCATGTTACACAAGGCAGAAGAGGACAATTACGGAGTGAAAGGAAGATAAGCATGGACAGACACTTACAGTGGGGAGTACTTGGTACATCCACAATCGCGAAAAATGCAGTCATTCCGGCGATTCAACAATCCGAACGGGGTGAGGTCTTGGCGATAGCCAGCCGCAGCAAGGAGAAGGCGGAAGCTCTTGCGAATGAACTCGACATTGCCAGAGCGTATGGCAGCTATGATGAACTCATTGCGGACCCGGATATTGAAGCTGTGTATATTCCTCTGCCGAACCATATGCATAAGGAGTGGACGATTAAGGCTGCTCAGGCTGGAAAACATGTATTATGTGAGAAACCGGCTGCTCTGAATTCAGAAGAAGCGGCGGAAATGATTGAGGTATGTCAACAGCACGGCGTACTGTTTGCAGAAGCCATCATGTATCGATACCATCCAAAGCACAGACGTGTGCAAGAGATAATAGCCAGTGGAGAGATTGGTACGGTCAGAGCCCTCCATGGCAATTTCACCTGCAATACCGCTGAGGATAAAGACAATGTAAGGTTCAAAAGGGAGATGGGCGGAGGATCATTATTTGATCTTGGCGTATATCCAATCTCGGCAGCCCGCATGTATCTGGGGCAGGAGCCGGAAGCGGTAACGGTACACGCTCTTTTTTCGGAAGAACATGATGGCGTCGATATGATGGCTTCAGGACTTGTGGAGTTTCCCAATTCAGTAGCATTAACGTTTGACTGCGGCATGTGGGCCTCTGGAAGAGCCGAGATGGAGATTCTCGGTACCGATGGGCGGATTGAACTTCCTAAGGTGTTCGGCTGGGAGAATAGTGATATTCCACCACAGATTATCGTGCACACCGATTCCGTCAGCCGTGAGGAACGTGTATCGGTATCCAACTCCTATGTTTTGCAGGTGGAGACTTTTGCAGCCGCAGTGCTTGAAGGAAAAGCGCTACCGTTCAGTCCGCAAAATACCATTCAGAATATGCGTGTCATTGATGCATGCCTAGAATCGGCGCGAACCCGTCAACGGGTGCAATTAGTGGATTAAAGCAGGAGCTAACATGCTAGCATGATAGATGATAGGAAATGATCGAAATGGCAGACTCCATCCCCCGGGATGTGAGTCTTTTTTTATATTTAAATGTTATATTTATATATTTTTACAAAAATAGCAGTTGAATTTGATCTTTCCTCCAAAATGATGTGATATAAATAGTAAATAGATGGCTTGTTCACTATAATCTAGCAGAACGTACATCCTGGCAGAATTCACATCTCATATCACTTACATAGTGGCAACGTTCATCCATTTTAGAGTCATTGGGAGGCTGGATTTATGAAAAAGTTTTTGTCTACAGCTCTGTTAGCGGTTATGTTAACGATTGTTTTCTTCACAGGTTCACAGATCGCTCCGGTTGGACAGCAGAAGGCTTCAGCTGCAACGTGTACCATTATCAATACGTTTACTGGTGTAGCCAACTATCTCAGCGCCAACGGGCAACTGCCATGTAACTACATTACCAAAGCACAGGCAACGGCACTAGGCTGGGTTTCTTCTCAAGGCAACCTCGCTACGGTTGCTCCGGGCAAAAGTATCGGTGGAGACGTGTTTAGCAACCGGGAAGGCTTGCTTCCAGCAGCGAGTGGCCGTACTTGGCGTGAAGCGGATATCAACTACACTTCCGGTTTCCGTAATTCGGACCGCATCCTGTATTCCAGTGACGGCTTGATTTACAAAACGACAGACCACTACGCATCCTTTACTCGCTTGAAATAAGGAAGGACAGACATGAAGAGGGTAGTACTTAACGGTGAGGACTTTTACAGCACAACAGAACTGCATGAGCTATTGAAGCAAAAGCTTGAACTGCCAGACTTTTATGGTGCAAATCTGGACGCCTTGTGGGACTGCCTTACAGGCATGATTGAGCTGCCGCTTGAATTAACCTGGACGAACTACCAGAGCAGCAAGGAACGGCTGGGTAGTGAAGCAGAGAAGGTGTACCAGTTGATGCTGGAGGCAAAAGAAGAGAGTATCGGATTTCAATTCAAGACTGAGGACTAGTACATGAACTACGAATCATAGCAGCAAATTTTGGTGCAAAGAGAACAGACCATTCGGTCTGTTTTTTTGTGTTTATAGGGATATACACAACGTTAAAAATATTTTCACGAAAGGGTTGATTTTCGCATATCATACGTTAAAATAAAATTAACATTAAAAATATTTTCACGTTGAAAGGCGGAGTAATCATGAGCGAAGGTACAGTCGCACGCAAACAAGGGATCGGGGAATTAATTCGGATTAAACCGTATGTGCAGTTTATGGTGAGCAAGGTAGTATCCAGATTCGGCGATTCGATTGATTCCATTGCCTATAGCTGGATGGTGTACATTTTGACAGGTTCAAAGCTGCTGATGGGAACACTGCTGGCAGTTAACTTTTTGCCAAGTATCTTTCTGGGGCTGTTTGTCGGCGCACTGGTTGATCGCATGTCGCCCAAAAAGGTGATTGTGCTCACGAATACTGGTCGAGGCTTATTTGTTGGCATTACAGCACTATTATTTGGTCTGGGTGAGCTGCAAGTCTGGCATCTGTTCGTCATCACCATTCTGAATTCCCTTCTGGAATGTTTCGCGTCACCCGCTGAGGTATCCACTGTACCGCGATTACTTCCCAAATCAATGCTGCTGTCTGGTAATGCCATGGCATCATCTGCAACCCGGGTTGCAGAACTCGCAGGACTTGCAGTGGCGGGAACGTTAATTGCAACGGCAGGGATCACGTGGACGATATTGATAGATGCGGGCTTGTTTGCCTTAAGTGCACTCCTGATGAGCCGTGTGGGGTACCCGAAAACCTCAACATCACCTAACAATGATAATACGTCATTTGATTCATCTGATTCTCCTCCAGCAAGAAAAAGTATATTCTCTGAAATGACAGAAGCCTTTCATTTTATGCGTAAACATGTGTTGTTACTGATCGTCTCCATTCTGTTCGCCTTTGTTAACTTTTGTCTGATGCCATTCAATGTTCTTCGCACGCCATATGTCATTGAAACGTTGCACGCCGGAGCGGGAGGTTTAAGTCTACTCAGTGGGCTGATTGTGGCAGGCATGGTACTGAGTGGCTTGTGGCTGTCTCATCGAGGATCGAATTACCGTAAAAGTGTGCTGGTCATTGTAGGTATTGTCATGTTGGGGCTCAGTTATGCCATGACCGCACTCCCGGCTTACATGACGTCCTACCAGCTGCCTGTTGCTGCTGTCTTTTGTCTGATGATGGGTATGGGGATTCCACTTGCTACAACACCCCTTGCGTCCTATCTCATGGAAGTTACGCCTTCCGAGATGCTTGGCAGAGTGTATGCCCTTCAAACTATGCTCGTCGTGAGTGTTGCTCCATTAGGTAGCTTGGTTTCAGGAGCCCTTGCCGATTGGGTGGCATTGCCGATTCTATTTATCGTGTTTGGTGTTTTGCTTGCCATGTCAGCCGTTTTGGTGCTTCTAAGCAAGACTTTCCGCACCGTTCTATAAAAAGGCTTCCTCAAACGTGTTATCGCTAGCCTGTTTTGACCGTAACCCTGTCCGGACGGTATAATATACACATGATGGGCAACAGGTACCCCGGAAATGAGGATACAGGTATGCAGCGCAAAGTACTTTCAACGATTGAAGAAATCAAGGTCTACTCCGATCCGTATCGGATACAGATCTTGAATATGTTTAATAAACAGGGCAGACCCTCTACGGTTAAAGAGATCGCAGACCAGATGGGCGAAGTGCCAGCCAAGGTACATTATCATGTGAAGAAACTGGAGAAAATCGGTCTGCTTACCATCGTATCCACTCGTGAAATTAATGGAATCATCGCCAAATATTATGAGCCCTTCAAGGGAGAAATCCAGCTCCGTAACGAAGATGAAGAGAACTCACCTTTGAAGGAGGTATTTCGTTCCGAAACCTTCAAATTGTTAAATGAAATGTTTGAGCAGAGCCGTCGGAGATTTATGAATCAGGCGGAAAACGGGGACCGTATGTTTATCTCAGATATGACGTTGTATGCTAGCCGGGAAGAAGTAGAGCAGTTGTACAACAACATTACGAAGATGTGTGAACCCTATTTAACGAAAGACAGGCATGATGCGGACCAAGAGGTCTTTCATTTATTCAGTTCCCTATCCAAAGATACGGTGAATAAGCCCGTTTCGGAAACCGCTGGGAAATTGAAAAAGAAGGCTTCACCCGATAAGGGCAAGTCTGTTGCGAAAACGTCAAGACCTGCTAAAAAGCAGAAGGAATCCTCGTCTGGTGGTCAGGCGGAAGAGTAATCGAAGCATATTCATCGTCATATTGAAGTTTCATCTGTGTAAAGATGATATGCCACCAAGAAAAAAGCCGCCATTGGCGGCTTTTTCATGCGTAATTTGGCATGATGGAAAACATGTACCTATTATTGCGAAAATGACCTTAATTCGTTCATAAACTACATGTTTTCATCATAATCTTTCACGTCACGTTTGGCTGCGGTTGCGGGGGAGTTCGATGTGCCATATTCCTCGACGGCTTCCCAGGCATCAGCGTTATCGAACTTGCCAGCATTGCGCTGTCTTACTTCTCCGGCACCGCTCGGCGGCATCGTCATGACTTGCTCCTCAACTGGCCGTTCGTTGCTTAACTCGCGGTTAGGCGTATCATCGATACAGTAGGCTGTGTAAGGGATCGCTTCGAGTCGTTCAAAAGGAATATCCTTACCACACGTCACACAGGAGCCATACGTTCCCTGTTCGATTCGCTCCAACGCTTCATTCACCTGATTGAACTCGTCGGTCAACGTATCATCTATCGCCAAGTCACGGCTTCGCTCAAACGTCTCCGTACCAGCATCTGCCGGGTGATTATCGTATGATGACAGCTCACCAGTTGAATCTTTCAGGGACTCGGCTGGAGCACCGTCTTCCATGCTGGATTCAAAATGGCGTTGTAGGTTTTCACGTTGTTCCAAAAGAGCGTTTTTCAGCTCTTGAAGTTGATCTTTGGTTAATGTACTCATAAGGACATGCTCCTTTCCCGCAATGGGGTTGTAGTCAGTCCTTACCCGAATTTCATAAGAAGCAATCAGTTTCGTGTGCAAAGAGGTTCGTTCGATTTTATATCTGACGGATAATGTGTTATAAAAAATATAGAGAGAAAATGCGGCGGTATCGAAGATCTTCTTGTGCTTACCGCGGCGCGTTTGATAATGGAGGGTTGTCAATATGGATGAGCATATGAAACGAAGATTGGACAAACAAAGACAATTGTTCAAGCAATTGGGCGTGCAGCTCGACGCTTTATCGATTCATGAAAAACAATTCAACTATAAACTTCGTGGTTATGATCCGGATGAGGTGGATGCCTATCTTGATTTGGTTATTAAAGATTACGAACGTTTCTATGCCAATATAGCGGATCTGATGGACAAGTGGCAAGAGCAGCAGTTAACGATTCGGGATCTGAAGTCGTCGGCGAAGCCAGTGGAAGATCCAACGAAGATTGATCGCAAACAACTGGATGATATTGTGAAACAATTGGAGTACAGCGTTCGGCAATTAAAAATCCGGGCACGCCCTGAACAGGACCTGTTCTCCGAGTAAGTCTACACATCCGGGATGATATAAAATTAGCATTATAATGCTGAAATAAAAGGTGGTTAATCATGAGTACTCATTTTTCGGTCAGTGTGCATTGTTTGTTGTTGTTGTCTTTCAGCGCGCCTGAACGAATCACTTCGGCACTGATTGCAGGTAGTGTGAATACCAACCCTGTCGTGGTCAGACGTATTCTCGGTGGGTTGAAAAAGGCAGGACTTGTGGACTCCTCACCAGGAACAAGAGGATTTTACCTCGCCAAACCCTCAAGCGAAATCACATTAGCCATGATCTATCAGGCTGCCAAGGATGAAGGGCCATTGTTTCCGATTCATGGTAACTGTAATCCGAATTGTGATGTTGGTCTTCGTATTGACAGCCTTCTGACCAATCTGTATCAGGTTGCCGAAGCAAAGGTGGAACAGTTCTTCGCATCCATTACTCTTGAAGATATGGAGCGTTCCTGTTCCCAGCTTGAAGTTCCATCACATGCCGAATAAAGCGTAATGTAAGGGAAAGGGAAGGTGTGCTGTACTATGAAAATTATTGTCATCTCGGACACTCATTTACCTCGAAGAGCACGTAAGTTACCCGATCCCTTGGTTGAGGCGCTATCAGATGCTGATCTGATTCTCCATGCCGGGGATTGGTCGGACTGGAGTGTACACAAGCTGCTCAGCGCTTACGCCCCCATTGAAGGTGTTGCAGGCAATACGGACCCGCCTGAAATAGGTCAAAAACTCGGGTTCTCCCGCATCGTTGAAGCGGACGGTTTGCGTCTTGGTCTTGTACATGGTCATCTGGGATCGAAGTCTACAGAGCAGAATGCGATTCACACTTTTGCAGGACAGCAGGTGGATGCTGTGATTTTTGGACATTCGCACATTCCAGTGATGCATACGGTCAATGATGTGCTGATATTTAATCCGGGCTCTCCTACGGATCGGCGCTTTCAGCCCCAATATTCTTTTGGTATCATGACTACAAATTTAGGGAAATTGCAGGCGGAACATGTTTTTTATGATGTAAAATAGAAGTTGCAAACCAGGCATCTCGAATCAGAAGGATCTTCTGTTATTCGGGGTGCTTTTTGTTATGTATGCATTCAAAAGGGAACTTGCAAGTTATCTCTGAATGGGGAATATGGTCCGCTGTTTATCTGTCATTCATCTCTTCTCGTTGCCCCCTATGGTGGCCTTCGTATGAATGATACAATGCGTTTACAACAATAAATTGAATACGTTTACATAAGGAGATGAATGTTGATGAAATTGTCTGTATTCACTGTTGCCACACCGGACTTGACCGCAGAAGAATTGGCTTCTGCTGCAGCCGCAGCAGGCATTGAAGGGATCGAATGGAGATATCGTGGAATACCGGCGGATGCTTTGTCCGAAGAACCTTCTTATTGGAGACATAATCGTTGCTCGATAGATCCGGATCAATGGGAGGAACAGGTACCGGAATTTCGTGAAGCGGCAAAAAAGCATGGCAGACAGTCGATTGCATTGGTGCCATATCTGAGCTGTGGAGATCTGCTTGCCACGGAGCAAGCATTTCAAACTGCACAAGCCTTAGGAGCATCCATAATGCGTGTTGGGGTTCCCGGTTATGATCGCAAAACCAGCTATCCTGAATTATACAAACAAGCTGTGCATTATCTGAACGAGGTTCAAGAGATGGCCCAACAGTATAAGGTAAAAGCTGTAGTAGAAACCCATCATCAAACGATTGCCCCCACTGCATCACTAGCTTATCGGCTCGTGCAATCGCTGGATTCACAGCATGTAGGGGTGTTGTACGATCCAGGCAACATGGTGCATGAAGGATATGAGAACCATCGTATGGGACTGGAATTACTGGGACCTTATCTGGCACATGTGCATGTGAAGAATGCGGCTTGGTTCAAGGATGAATCAAACAAGAATTCGAATTCCAGTGTGAATGAACAAAATACAGAAATCTTGCTAACATCAAACTGGCATTGTCAGTGGGCCCCCTTGACTGAAGGCGTGGTGAACTGGTTGCAAGTATTCCGTGACCTTAAATCCGTTGGGTATGATGGATATTACGGGATTGAGGATTTTAGTGGGGTCTTGCAATCGAAGGCGATGTTACAGCATTTTGCAGATGTTTTTGCCGAAATTGAACGTCGTGTGGACGAGGAGGTACAGGTATGAGTTTGGTTCGAGTAGCCGTTATTGGAATTGGGAATATGGGTGCAGCCCATGCCAGAACGTTGGTAGCAGGAGAGGTACCTGGTGCAGAACTGGTGGCTGTGTGTGATGTGAGACAAGAAATGGAGAGCTGGGTATCCAGCAATCTTCCGGCTTCAGTCACCTATTGGCAGGATGCGGAGCAGATGATGTCATCAGGGACGATTGATGCGGTAATTATAGCAACCCCGCATTATGACCATCCCGAAAAGGCCATTCAGGCTTTTCAGAATGGTTTGCATGTCATGATTGAGAAACCTGCCGGAGTATACACCAAACAGGTACGCAAGATGAATGAAGCCGCGGCTACCAGCGGCAAAGTGTTTTCCATGATGTATAACCAGCGAACCAACCCTTTATATATCAAACTAAAAGATCTAATTGCCTCGGGAGAACTGGGTGAGGTACGGCGTACCAACTGGATTATTACGAACTGGTATCGCTCTCAGAGCTATTATGATTCAGGCGGCTGGCGGGCAACGTGGGCTGGTGAAGGGGGCGGTGTCCTGATCAACCAAGACCCTCATCAACTGGACCTATGGCAATGGACCATCGGCATGATGCCGGTGCGTATGCGTGCCTTCTGTTCATTCGGCAAATACCGGAACATTGAAGTAGAAGATGATGTAACGGCATATGTCGAGTATGAAAATGGAGCAACAGGTGTATTTGTGACCACGACAGGTGAAGCACCAGGCACCAACCGGTTCGAGGTCAACGGGGATCGCGGCAAAATTGTCATTGAAGATGGTCAGTTAACCTTCTGGCGTCTTCGTGAACCCGAGCCTGAATTCAATCAGAGATTTACCGGAGGATTTGGACAGCCGGAATGCTGGAAATGCGAGGTGCCGATTACAGGTGTGGAAACCGGACATCCTGGCCTGATTCGCAACTGGATCGATGCCATCCTGAACGGGACACCGCTCATTGCTCCGGGAGAAGAGGGTATCCATGGTTTAACATTGTCCAATGCCATGCTGTTGTCAACCTGGACGGATAACTGGGTAGATCTGCCGATCAATGAGAATTTGTTCTATGAGCATTTGCAGCAGCGGATTGCCAGTTCAAATACAAAGAAAGACAAGGCAGAGAGTGGCAGTCAACCTGCTGATCTGTCAAAGACATTTAAGTAAGTGGAACTTATACACCAGGCTGAACTTAAGGCGTGTACAGGATAACTGAACCGATAAACGGAAAATCCAATTGAATTGGAAAGGTGGAGAAGGTATGGCTAAAGACGGCATGTTTTATGCACCAAAGAGTCTGAAAAAAGAGATCGTATGCGGTCCAGGTGAGTTTACCATTGCTGCTGTAGCGTTGGACCATGGACATATCTACGGTATGGTTGGCGGGCTGGTGGAGGCTGGGGCAACGCTCAAATGGGTATATGATCCTGACCCAGCTAAAGTCGAGGCTTTTCGGAAACAGTTCCCGCAGGCACAGATCGCGGCATCTGAAGCGGAGGTACTTGCTGATGATGAAGTGCAGCTCGTAGCCGGAGCAGCCATTACATCGGAGCGTGCGCCACTCGGCATGAGAGTCATGGCCGCAGGCAAAGATTATTTTACGGACAAAGCTCCTTTTACTACACTGGATCAACTGGCCTTTGCGCGTGAAGAGGTTAAACGCACTGGGAAGAAGTATATGGTCTATTACAGTGAGCGTCTGCACGTGGAAAGTGCGATCTATGCCGGACAACTGATCGAACAGGGAGCGATCGGCAAGGTTATACAGGTTATGGGGACAGGACCGCATCGATTGAATGCGGGTGGTCGGCCTGAATGGTTCTTCCAGCATGAAAAGTATGGCGGCATCCTCTGTGATATTGGAAGTCATCAGATCGAGCAGTTTCTGACCTTTGCTTCATGTACCGATGCAGAAGTGGCCTTCAGTCGGGTGAACAATTTCAATCATCCACAATTCCCAGAACTAGAGGACTTTGGCGAAGCATCACTTATCGGCAACAACGGGGCTTCCGGTTACTTCCGCGTAGACTGGTTTACACCGGATGGTCTGGGTACATGGGGCGATGGGCGAACGGTTATTTTGGGAACGGACGGATACATTGAGCTGCGTAAGTATATCGACGTGGCCAGAGAGCCTGAGGGTGATCAGGTGTACCTGGTTAACCATGAAGGGGAATACCGTTATAGCGTCAAAGGAAAGGTTGGTTATCCATTCTTCGGTGAACTGATCCGGGATTGTCTGGATCGAACAGAGAATGCGATGACACAGGAGCATGCGTTTAAAGCGGCAGAACTCTGCTTAATTGCACAGCATAAGGCAATGAGTGAGAGAGTGGTAAGGAGCAGTGGTGGGAAGTAAAGGGTTTTATTTAAGATAGTAATAGAATATGTAGGTGGAGAGCGGCCTGATGTAAAGGCCGCTCTTTTGTTTGTTGTAGTACCTTCGCAAATGGAACAATATGGTTTATTATGTATGTAGTTCAGAAATTGGCTTGATTGTGTGTTGTTTATGAAGTACATAAATTAGATGTTAAGTGAAATTACTGAAGAGAGGCAAAGTACTTGATTTTAGAATATTTAGATAAATATGCTCAGAAGGCTTATCGAGAGGTTACTTCAATAATAACTTGTCCAACTTTTTTGTTTTCTAGTGACCCTAATCTAACCAGAAATGAAGCAAATTATAATTACGTGTACATCCATGGATTCAATAGACTTATAAAGAATAATAGAATATCATCAGATCAATTGATTGAAGTGTTTTCTTTTCTTGAGAAAGAAATTGAGATATACCTTATGAAGCACTACACAGGTAAAAATTTTATGTATTACTTGAAGGCGGATGCTCTAGTCCCGGCATTTACAATAACAATTGTATCGCATTATGAAGATAAGGAGGTGCAAGAAAGTGTATCTTTATTTGAATTAATTGATTGGTACAAAGAAAATGCATGTTTTGATGGATTGGAGATAATTGCGAGACAGATAAGTGATGAAAGTAAAGAAGCAGAGTCTAAAGGAGCTTTTCCGGATTCAGTAAAAACATATACAAAGACAATTAATACCTAGACAGCAATTCAAAGAGGTTCGTAACTCCACTTAACATAATATTCACACATCGGGCATACGCCCTCGGTGCGGCTGAGGGATTTCAGGGAAGCAGGAGCAGGCGGACACTTCCGACTCCGTCGGACGTCGTGAATACAGGAATGTTATATGTAATAGCTGCAAAGAAATAATAAAAAAAATTTAAATTACTTTGGAGGTAAGTCGAGATGGAAAGCAGAAAAATCGATAGTAATGAATTCCCGATATTGGAATTTGATGAATCGCGAGTTGCAATAATAGAAGCAACTAATTTTATTAAGCCAAAAGAAGAATTTGAATACTGTGTAATAACATTTTTTCGAGATGTAATTGAAAAAATGAAAACGGAGGGAAAGTTGAAAGAAGTTGCATCTCTACATTGCGAGACTGTAGATTTGCCAATATATGAAACATATTATCAAGGAAAAAAAGTACATATTACTTTGGGGTATTTAGGATCTGCAGGTTCAGCAGGATTCTTAGAAGAACTGATAGCCTATGGTTTTCAGAAATTTATAGTATGTGGTGGTGCAGGTGTATTACAAAAAGACATTGCTGTTGGACATGTAATAGTACCAGTTTCGGCAGTGAGAGATGAAGGAGTATCATACCATTACATTAAGCCATCAAGAGAAGTTGAATGTAATCTAGAGGTATTAAAATTCATAGAGGACGATTTTAATATACATAATATAAGGTATATTAAGGCCAAAACTTGGACGACAGATTCATTTTATAGAGAGACTAAAGAAAAGGTTGAGTTGCGGAAAGCAGAAGGGTGTATAACTGTAGAAATGGAAGCAGCAGCATTTATGGCTGTCTCACAATTTAGAAATGTAAAATTAGGTGTTATCTTGTATGGCGGTGATGATTTAAGTGGTGTCGAATGGGATAGTCGAAGTTGGAATAGCAAATCAGAAATAAGAGAAAACCTTGTTCAAATATCAATGCGGATATGCAGTTCTTTATAACTGAAATAGCTATAATCCATTTATTAATGCATTTATTAAAAGGGAAATGCTAAATAGACAACACCGTATTCACGCTGCGGCCCCTGATGGGTCTTTGGTCTGCAAGGCGCATTTCGGAGAAGTGGATTCAGCAGACAACCCTGCGAGGCTAAGTGGCTGAGCCACCCGGTCTTAGCGGACCTTAAGCCTCTCGGGTTCGTGAATACAACAACGTTATGCGCCATTACCGGTAAATATTAAAGATAATCTTTAAGGAGATAATTTATGAAAGGTAAGATACTCTTCTTATTTTTTATTACGATAATGTTTTCATCTTGTCAAAATATTAGTCAATCGACTACTTTGAATAGCGAAACTAAATCAATAATGAATTCTGAACTGCCTCCTGATGTAGAGAGTAAAGGTAATGGAACAGAATCGAAAGAAATAACTGAAGGTCGATCAGAGCCTTCTAACAATGAAGTGTTATCCATGAGAATTGGGAACTACGATTTGAAAGGAGAATTTTATGATGAAATGCTTCGAAATCCTATAGATCATGATTATGAAGTAGAATTTAATGAATTTCAAAATTCCAAAGAGATTATTACAACAATGGGATGGGGATCGTTGGAAAGCAAATATACAGAAATTTGGGATAAAGAGTTGAATCAAATATATAAAAAGCTTCTTTCTAAGTTGGATAGAGAACCAAGAGAAGCACTAATCGAATCGCAGAAAGAATGGTTACAGTATCACTTAAGGGAAACAACATTTGTAGAGAAGACATTTATTAATAATGGTTACCTTGGATCAAAAGGATCGGTAAGCCTAGGCACGGTTATACGGGAGAGGATTAGGGAAAGAACAATGCAATTATTTGAATATCGATATTTGCTAGATAGTGAAGTTGAGTTTTTATACCAAAGTAAAAAATAGAGTGGGAATCTTGATCAAAGGTTTCTAGGTGATGCTTAGGAGACAGTAACGGCGCATAACAATATATTCATGTTGCGGGGATATCACTCCTTGGCTGCCAGATGTATAATCATGGAAGAACACTCAGACAACAAACGAGCCAGCCTAAGATAAGAGCTATCTAAGGCTGGGTCGTTTCGTGAATACAAGAGCGTTATGTGAAAGATATTCAGATCTAAATCAGAAGGGAAGTCAAACATAATGATCAGAGTCGATGTAGCTTATTCCTTAATTACTGACCCAACCAATTCCAAAATATTAATGGTAAGGAATGTAGATGATTCTAGTGACCGATGGTCACTTCCAGGCGGCGCTGTTGAAAGAGAAGAATCATTAGACCAAGCAGCAATAAGGGAAGCTAAAGAAGAAACTGGACTAGATATTAAAGTTCATGGAATAGTGGCAGTAAATGAATGTAAATTTCCGGAAAAAGAAGAACATGTAATATTTATAACATTTAAAGGTGAGGTAATCGGTGGGAATGAAGAAATAGTTAGACCTAATGAAATTTCTGAAATAGCTTGGATTGATATAGAGAGGGCTGAACAATTGATGCCTTACTATAAAGATGGAATAAGAAGATTAATAGATGGATATGAAATAACATATTTTAACGAAGGCAATAAGTAATTTTGTTAGTTGTTCGAAACGGCATATCCTCCATATAATAAAATATTCACCTGCGGGCCATTCGTCCCTTGATCTGTTCCAGGAGTGTTTTCGAGGAAGAAGAATCGGGCAGATACATCCATTCCCTTAAGATAAGAGCTATCTAAGGGGAATGGACGTCATGAATACAGAAACATTAGCTAGAATTCCAGCAATTATTTATTTAGAGGTGTAAATTCAGAGATGTCTTATACAAAACCTGTTATTAGAGAACCATATTATGATTGTCCAAAATGGTTTGACAATGATGTGCATCGTTCAGAGTTACTAACGCTTTCGGGCAAGTGCACATCTTCTGAAGTTGAACTCTTTTTAATACATTTATTTGGATATTGCAATATAAATATAGATCAATCAATGGAAGACACTTTCAATGAACTATTTGCAAATGACTCTGTAGCTATTTTGGGTGGTGTTGCTTTTTATGAAAGTGAAGAAAAATTTATTATGCCAAGTTGTTGCTGTGGTCTAGAACAATTTAGGGAGATTTATAATTCTATTCTTAATAGAGAGAGTCCTTGGCTTGGACATGATCCCTCACCGGGAATAACTTATAAGGGTAACATGGCCATCGTCTGGTCTGATGATCCAGATTCTAGTGATAGATCGGACGTTTTCCATATTGATTTTGAGTTTGAAGAAATTTTATCTTGTCTTGAGAAATCCAAATATGATTTGAAAGATTTCATTGATAAGCGACTTTTTGAATGGATTTATCGAAGAGATCGAGATACAGCTAAAAAAATGAAAGATAGAATGTATGAGTGGTTTCTTTAGGAAATGTGATTATTAGTATTTCTAAGAAGGCAGGAACATCAGCTAACATTATATTCATGCCGCGGCTCGGCTGTAGCCGAACCTTGATCCGTCATAATGTTTTGACAGAGAAGCAGAATCAGGCGGATAACCCTGCGAACCTTAAGGCAGCTGAAGCTGCCTTAAGGTTCGCAGGGTTCATGAATACAGAAACGTTATCGGAAAATACGCAAATATATAATTTAATATCAAAGAAGGCTAAACCATCTGATAACACGATATTCAAGCTTCGGGGCATTTGCCCCTCGGTCCGGCAGAAGTTAGAGGAATATTCGGGGCTAGTTTTTCAGTAGCAAGGAAGTGGAATCAGCCGGACACATCCAATCGATTAAGTGCGCTGATGTGTACCCGGCAGCTTTGCTGTCTAAAGTCGATAGGACGTCGTGAATACCCGAACCATATACGAAACACTTCGAAAGCGGGAATAACATGAAAACAAATAAGGCAATGAAGAATTTATTGGATGAGTTATCTCAATCAAATAAATTCATAAATTCGGATTTATTAAATCCCAATTTTATTGAATGGGATAATTGTATCTTGATTCTAAGTTCTACAATCCAAGGAGAAGATGTGGTAATTAGATTCTATCAATCAATCTAGGGATAATGAACCTGAGTGGATTAATCTAAACGATCTTGAAGGATATTAAGAAGAAGCAATTTTAGTAATTGAGATTCTGAATGTAATTCAATGATGAGAAGTGCTTCGTATAACAAAATATTAAGTTTCGCGCCATTCGGCCTTTGATACGGCAGATGCATTTCGGGGAAATGAAAGCAGTCGGACACATCTTCACCGACTAACTGCTTCGCGGCCAGCTCCTGACGGAGACTTAAGTCGGTGACGTCGCGAATACGAAACGTTATACAAAATTGGCATAAAGATAATACCGCATTGGAGGCGATATTATGGTGGTACACAAAATTGAATTATCCCAAGAAATATTAATTGGTTCATTTACTAAAGAAGTAACTCCAATCATTTCAGTGTCATCTGGTGATTCCATATGTTTTGAAACATTAGACGCAGGTTGGGGTACTGGGAGAAGTAATAGTGAGAGAAGGAAACCATTTTCAAGAAAAGAAAAAATTGATGGAGGCCACGCCTTGGTGGGACCTATTTATATTGAAGGTGCTAAGAAAGGCATGACTTTAGAGATTGAGTTTAATGATATTATACCTGGGCAATATGGTTTTACTGCTGCAGGTCAATATCCTAATTGGCAAAACCAGAAGTTACATTTGACCGAATTTAAGGAAATTAGCCTTGATTGGAAACTCGATAATAAATCCATGGTGGGAGTATGTGAAATCAACGGCAACTCCTTCTCGGTTTCATTACGACCTTTCATGGGCGTTATTGGAATGCCTCCAGATGACATAGGAATTCACTCTACTTGGCCGCCACGATATTGTGGTGGAAATATTGATTGTAAAGAGCTTGTGAAAGGCAGCAAATTGTATCTTCCTATTTCTGTCGATGGGGGTTACCTTGCTATTGGAGATGGTCATGCTTTGCAAGGGGATGGAGAAATCAGTTGCCAGGCTATTGAATGTCCGATGGAAGTTGTTGATATAACTGTAAATTTGATTGAAGGCATAGATTTGTTAAACCCCCGAGCTAATACTCCCGCAGGGTGGATTACTTTTGGGTTTCATGAAGATCTTAATGAAGCAACCGTTCAAGCTTTAGATGGAATGCTTACCTTGATGGGTGAGTTGTATGGTTTAAATCGTGTTGAAGCTATTGCTTTAGGGAGTTCTGTTGTTGATCTACGTATAACGCAAATTGTAAATGGGGTTAAAGGGGTACATGCCTGTCTCCCACATGGAATTTTGAAGTGATTCGAATGCAGCTCAGTACCTGAAATAAAGAAAACACATATGAATATCTTTCATGATTTTAATGTTTAGTGGTCTCAACTCATCATTAAGGAGAACCAAGCAAAAATGTAAGATTAGTCATACGATTTTCCAATGAATAAGAATACAAAAGAAAGGATGTGGTTCGTTTGTTTGCTGTAGAATTATTCTTCAACAAAGAATTCGATGAGTACGTCAGAAAAGTATGGATGCACTTTGACAAAAAGGGAATCAGTTATTTTATGAATAGATTCGAGAACTTAAGTCCTCATATAACACTTGCCGTATATACGGATATTTCCGATTTGAAAGGATTTAAAGAACAACTGGAAATCTATTTTGATAATGTTTCTCCTCTTCGTTTACGATTTGATATCGTAGCTACCTTTCCGACCTCGGGAACGATATTTTTAGCTCCAACCATGACGGAGGAACTTCAACGTTTACATAAGGATTATTATAATAAGTTAGACAAATATAATAA
This sequence comes from Paenibacillus marchantiae, assembly GCF_028771845.1. Classification (NCBI taxonomy): domain Bacteria; kingdom Bacillati; phylum Bacillota; class Bacilli; order Caryophanales; family Paenibacillaceae; genus Paenibacillus; species Paenibacillus marchantiae. The sequence continues at coordinate 3,752,414 of NZ_CP118270.1, forward strand.
TCAAGCGAGTATATATTATAGTCCAGATCAATGGAATCCACATTGTACCCTGGGAACACAATTAAGTAGAGAAGCGATAGCTAAGGGAATTCATGATGTAGTAAAGGAATTTGAACCTATGGATGGGATCATAGAAAGAATGAGTTTAGTGAAGATTGAGCTGTCAGAAGTAGGGAACAGGAATATAACCATATTTGAACAATCTTTTGAAAGTTAATTCAAAGAGGTCAGTTACTGCGTATAACATTATATTCACGCTGCGGGTATTCGCCCTGGTTCCGAAAGGAGTCGGAGCATACGCTGGGTAGTAAAACACAAGTGAATGGACGTCGCGAATATATCAACTTTATGTGAAATCATAGTGTGATATTTAATGAAAGCATCTAAAGGAGGCTTGTATGAAGACAATTATCTATATGGTTAGGCATGGAGAATCACCATACAACGAAGGAAATGAAAGAACAAGAGGGCTTACCCCAAAAGGAAAGATCGATATTGAAAAAGTAACGAAGTTACTTATAGGTGAAGGAATAGACATGATTATATCAAGTCCTTATACTCGAGCAATTCTGAGTGTTGAAGGATTGGCCAAGCACTTAAAGTTAGATATTAAAGCATTTGAAGATCTTAGAGAACGACATTTTGCATCTTATAATATTGAAAATGCAGAGTTAATGTCTAGTATCAGAGAGAGTTTTAATGATTTTGATTATACCTTGCCGGGTGGAGAGTCCAATGCTGATTGTCAGAAAAGAGCACTCTCAGTTCTAAAACCCTTACTAAAAGAGAACAGAGGGAAGAAAATAGCAATCGGGACTCATGGTCTTGTGATGACTTTGATGATGAATCATTTTGATTCAGCTTTTGGTTTGGAGTTTTTGAATCAATTAAAGAAACCAGATATTTATAAAATGCAATTCGAGGACTTAGAATTAGAAGAAGTAACAAGAATGTGGAATGATTAGATTTCCTAAGGTATATAAAGAAAAATGTGACATTACATGTCAGAGTATTCACGCTGCCTTGGTCTTGCTGGAAGCAATTCGGTGAAGTGTGAGCAGGAAGACAACACTGAGAGGCAAACTGAGCAAGCGCAGCCGGATTTTTTGGTCCTTAAGCCTCTCGGCGTCGTGAGTACAGGAACGTTAGATGAAAGCATCCAAATAAAATAAAAACATCTAAGAAGAGTAAAAAGAAAAAATGATAAAATCTATTAGTATTGATGCATGGAATGGGACCACATTTAAGGAAGAAGTCATTGTGAATCCTACATGGACGGACACTTTAAGTTTTTTAAGAAAACTCGATGGAGATAAATTTACATTAGTATTTTTTGAGGTATCAGACACCGATTCAGCATTAGTTGGGGGCGACCTGAATATTTCATTGTGTCTATTACAATTGATGATACTATATATACTCTTATGAACGATAAACAGGATAACTGTGAAATTCCCCTGGTTGTTGGTGGTCAGTTAGGCAATTATTGTGATAACATTTGTATAGAATTAATTCCCATGCTTGAAGCCATAAAGTATTTTTATGAAACCGGAAAACTGCTCGAATTACATAAATGGAAACAAGAATAAAATTACTCTGAATGTAACTCGAAGAAATGAGTGACATCATCTAATGGGCAGCAGGGTTCGTGGTCCGGAAGAGCAGATTCACCGGACACTTTCAACCTGCTAATTGGCAAAGCCACCTGTCACTAATTGCCTAAAGCCACTTAAACATTGCGACTTAAAAAAACTGCGAACGCTTACATAAAGGCTATGAAATTATGCGTTACTGCAGGGAATGATGATGCTCCTAATAGCCTTGTTTTTAAAAGTAGGTTGAGGTCTTAATTTTAGAAAAGGATGGTGTTTCTTGTGTCGAACAACAGACAACTTACAAGATCTCAGAACGCAGCGATTGAATATATAAGTAATGACGCAAGATCCCAAAAAAGAGAAGCTCAAGCATCACTCAAAGAAATTTTTCGTTTTTCGAATATTCCTTGGAATACCTTTGAAGAAGCAGTTCATAAGATTAAATCCCATGCAAGGGTGGCTTTGCATTTTCATCCGGATCGTCCGGTTTTAGATATGAAAAGTGTAGCTCAATCTTTATTAGAGCAGGGAATCTATAAAAGTCAGTTCGAGACTTTCATATCCAATGGGAGCGTATCTGCATACGTAGGTGGTGCAAGAGATCTTTGGGAGGAAGAACTATTTGGCGGAGCATATCAGTTAGAAGGTGCAACCAACTTTGAACGGCCAAAGTATGGTGCTCTTCATTTGTTGTTACATCCGGATGGACCGTCTCCACGATTCGGCTCTTGTTATTTTCTTTTAAAACCGAATGCTTCATATCGCTGTACGTTCACTTACGGTGGCTCTCAAGATGCTCCAAAGGAAAAGGGGACGTATGAGGAATTAGACGATATTTTATCTGCGCTTTTTACGGATGCTTTCTTTCGGGATTATGCTATTGGAGAAAGAGAGCTTACTCCTAAAAAATTGATAGATCAGCTATTGTACAATCTGGAACGTCCGTTAGAGGATCCGTCAAAAATGGCCCCACATCGGAATCTTAACCATTTTATCGAAACTCAAATTCATGGATATATATATCTTGAAGATGATGTGGAAATTTTAGTAGCTGACCCATCGTTCAAAGGAACGGAAATAGGGAATTATTTAGAGCAAATCTGCATCAAATATTCCATTGAACTATTTTGGCATATGGGATTTGCGATGCGTGCAGAGGAAGTGCCCTCTGATTTTAGGGTCCAAACATGCCATCATTAGCGAAGCGAATTGCAAGGAATGGTCACATCGACGTAAGTGTGATCGGGAATGCTGTCAACGATTTGAAATGCAATCCTGATCTTTGGTCTGACAGAGGTAATTACGAAGAAGTGCTTCAGGAATTAAAATACATGTGGCATATACTCGTTCGATATGGTAAATCGATTGCTGACCAGAGTAATTAATTTTTACTGGAAATACTGGTTGAATCAGTGAAGGCGGGGTTCGGAAGTACATTTTTAGTGGAGATCATAAGAATCATAGACACTTTAAATATAACTCGTGCAAAGGAAGATAAGAAAATGGATAAAGGGAAAATTATATTTTTGAATGGCGTAACCAGTTCAGGTAAAACTTCAATCGTAGAAGCGATGCAAAATTACGATGAACCCTTTTTTTATGTTGTGGCCAATGATCTTTTTGAAAATACGATTGGTGATAAACATTTGCAAACAGACTACTGGAAGTATTTAAGTGAAGCGATCATGATAATGTATCATACAGCAAAATTATTTTCGGATCATGGAAAGAATGTTTTAATCGATGGGATAATTGTTGAAAGACCGGAATTAAAGCCGCATTATGATAAAGTCCAAGATATATTTGATGGATATCCTTTGGATATCGTTGAGGTGTACTGCCCATTAGTTCTTTGTCGTAAGCGAAATATAGAACGTGGTGACAGAAGAGAAGATCAATCCGATGAGCAAAATAAAATAATGTCCCAACACATTCACTATAGTTTTTCAGTCGATACGAGTTTGAATACGCCGGAAGAATGTGCAGAAATGATTATCACATCAGTATTTAAAAAATAATTTAATGATTGAAAATATCAGTTCAAGGAAGCAGAATCAGGTAAACAGACTTCAAACTTTCATTAAGGGGAGGAAGAAGTATGGGTTCAAGAATAATGCATCTGATTGTGGCAAATAGAATCGCAAATTCCTTATCTATAGTAGATAAAACGCCTTTTTTACTTGGAAATATTGCACCGGATGCTGTTACAACAAAAGATTCATCACATTTTTTTGCTGGTGAAATTCAGGATTATTCAAGGAACGTAGACTATAAAGGATTTTTACATAAGTATCGATCACAGGCAGAAGACCTTTATGTTCTAGGTTATTTCACACATTTAATTGCAGATGATATATGGTTGAAAGGTTTTAATTTACCTTGGTTAAGGAACAGAATGGAAGCTAATAAGGAATTATATAAACATTATCATAACGACTTTAGATTAATGAATGGGAAGTTGCTTGAACATTATGGATATAAAGAGGAATTAAGAAACAGGCTCAATCACATTCCAACAATACCGGATTTAGAGGAAGTTAAATCTACAGATGTCGAAAAGTTTGTGCCATATGTATCTGACGATTTGAATTATGACAAAGAAATTTTAAATGAAACCCTTAATGTTTTTACTTTTGAGCAGATCATTGGATACATAGAGACATCAGTCGATATGGGAATATTGAATATGAAGTATATAAAGATAAAGTACAATTTGTAAATAATTTTGTGAAGTCTGAGGTGTCCCTTAACAATGCATCCACGTATCGCACCCGCATGGTAGCTGTTCGATCTAAAGATATGAGAGCAAGTCAACCCGCAATGTCATGTGGCTCTAACGGACAGATTAATGGTAAATGAAGGAGTGAACTATAATTCACCGAATACTATTTAGGTATAAATAAGAAAAGGAGGATTATATTATGTGGTTTTGTTGTGTGTATAAAAAACCGATAAGAATCCGTAATCACCCTCAATATTAAAAATTGAGGAGAAATAAAATGAGAATAAATAACAATTATTTAAAAGAACAATTAAAGCATGTGTATTGGTTAAATGGTGGTTGTTGCGCGGGAAAGACAACGATGACAAAGAAATTTGTTGCAGAGTTAGGATTTCAAACATTGAGCGATAATGTCTTGAAGTATAGACCATTCACTAATTCGACTGAATATCCTGCTCTTCAATATCCCCATCCTGGTTTAAACTGGGAAGAGTGGTTTAATAGGCCTACTGATGTGTCTTTTCCATGGCTTTGTGAAATTGTTGTAGAAATGATGGAATTTTTCGTTATTGATTTATTAAAGATGCCAACGGATAAACCAATCATTATCGATTTAGGAATAATGCCTGAACACATTTTACCCTTTATTCCTAAAGAAAAAATGATGTGTCTTTATACATCTGATGATGAAATAGAAAAGCTATATTACTTTAGAGAAGACCATAAGATGATTTTGGATGTTATTAACCTTACATCAGATCCAGCGGAAACGATTAAACATGGCAACAAAACAATGGTGAAATTCTCCAATGAAATTAGAAATGCCTGCGTTAATAACAATATCAAAACACTTGAAAGAACACCTGACTTGGGTATAGAAGAACAATTCAGATTAGTTTGTGAGCATTTTGAATTATGATATGAGCATCTTTTGTTAATTTATATTTAATACGGGTCAGGCTACCGATATAAGGTAGCCTGTTTAAATAACGGGACATGTTTGAATTATGAGATTAGAGAAGAATTTCGTAAATTAATTTATTGTCCCAACAATTAAAACATAATATTTGTTGGTCAAGGAATGCTGACTGCAAGATCGTGCTTACAAAGGGCATTAGTAAAACGAATGAGCAGCGAACAAAAGAGGGGGTTATCAGGATGAACAAACACCGTGTTTATGAAACAAACAGCTCCTATTGGGATACGAAAGGAAATGACTTTTTAGGAGCAATCGTGCTTCCTTTTTATGGAGCATTTGTAACAGAGGAAAAATGCCAACTTTTTGGCGATGTCTCAGGAAAAAAGATGTTAGAGATCGGCTGTGGAGATGGTCAATCTTTGCAATATCAGGGAGAGCGTAAGGCTGCTGAACTATGGGGCATGGATATATCAGAAAATCAAATTGAAAAGGCGAAGCAACATCTGACAACGTGTGGTCTTTCAGCAAAATTAATTTGTTCTCCTATGGAAGAAGAATCTAACATCCCTGTGGATTATTTTGATTTTGTTTATTCGATTTACGCCATAGGCTGGACAACAGACCTAGAAGGTACCTTTTGTCGGATCGCTTCATATTTAAAAAAAGATGGCATATTTATTTTTAGTTGGTCTCATCCAATTCACAAATGTGTTGTTGAAGAGAATAATAGATTGGTTTTTAAAAAGTCTTATTTTGATGAATCTTGGTATTCGGTCGCTCCTGATTTTGTTCAAGGCGAGCTAACTTTGTCTGATCGTAAACTATCAACCTATATAAATGCGTTAGCGAAAGCAGGGTTTGTTATTGAACAAATGATTGAAGAAACCGAACAGGAAATAATCCAATTGCATGATGAAAATAATGATCTCGTAAAAAGAGCGAAGATGTTTCCTGTAACCTTCGTTATCAAAGCAAGAAAACTTTGAGTCTATGGGGGTTACTCATGTTAACGATAAAATTACATACAGAGAAACCGATTCTACAATCTGAACTAATGGGTCTTTATCAAGATGCTGGTTGGTGGCCTAACCGAGATGAGAATGGAATATTACAGCTACTTGTTAGTGGTGTTGCAGTAGGAGCTTGGAAAGATGATATATTAGTTGGTTTCTGTAGGTCTATTTCAGACGGAATATATCGGGCTTATGTAGAAGATGTTGTTGTATTAAGTATGTACAGAAATAAAGGAATAGGAGAACTAATGGTCAAAAGACTTTTAGATGAGTTAAAAGATATTGACGTTATTAGTTTGTTTTGTACAGAGGATTTGGGTGGTTTTTACGAATTGTCAGGTTTTAAACGGACAAAGCAAATTGTAATGCATTATAAGAATCAAGGGAATTAAAATATTTATTCAAAGAAGATGGGTACTTACTTAGGAATAAGGGAGAATGCGACAATGTTTAAATACGAAATGGATGATTCTTCTTATTTATCGCTATTGAAAATTAAAGATGCAGAACAATTATATAATTTGATTAACAGTAATAGGGAGCATATAGGTGAGTGGCTGAAGTTTCCTAGTATTACTGTAGAAGCGGATGATTCAAAAACCTTTATAGAAAGAACACGGATAAGATATGCCAAGGAAGAAGGTTACTGGTTAGGAATATGGAGTGAGGATAAACTTGTGGGTTCTGTTGGTTACTTATATTTAGATCAAGAGAACAAAAAAACTGAAATTGGATATTGGCTAGGTAAAGAATATGAGGGTAAGGGATTAATTACTAAATCTATTAAAGTATTAATAAATCATGCTTTTGACGAACTGAAATTAAATAAAATTGAAATAGGAGTAGCTACAAACAATTTAAAGAGCCGTGCAATTCCTGAGAAATTAGGGTTTAAACGTGAAGGTGAACTAAGAGATTACGAGTATATCAATGGAAGGTTTCTAGATAGAATAATCTATGGATTGAAAGCCAATGAATGGATATTGGATTAGTACTTTTTATAGAAAGTATATGATATCATCCGAGATTAAACTTTTTACAGCGGTGCTTATGCCCCTTTTCATTCAATGAACAATCAGGGAAGTTGACTCTGACGACATGCGAGCCGACCTTAGATAGTAGCTATCTAAATCTAATATAGTGACAGGAGGCGAAAGTTTGATTTCACATAAAAAGCTTAAACGGGTTGAACTTGTTCGTACTCTTGTTCTTGAAACGCTACATACTATAGAGAAAACCTCCAAGAATGAAGAAGCATTGTTTAATCTTTTCGGGGTTTCTAGCTTGGCTTCTTTACTTGCCATACGAAGAGAACAAAATTCGGAAATTGCTGCGATCGCAGGGTTGCTCCATGATTTTTATTTCTATAAAACCGGCATAAAATACTTCCCTGGCCTTAACAGTGCAGATTCGGTAAGACCGATTTTGCGTAGCACCCAAATCTTTACCAACGAAGAGCTAAATGTCATTCTTCGATCGATCTTTTATCAAAACGATAAACATCAGGTCCATGGACCATATGAAGAAATTATTAAAGATGCCATACTTATACAGATGTACGTTCAGAATCCGGAGGAGAGTTTTTTTCTGATATTGAGATAAATAGATTACAAAAAGGTCTTGTTGAATTAGGGATTCCAATAGAACACGTAGAGGCAAAGCACAAGATTAACAGAGAAACGATAATCAAAGGAACTGAAGATAGACGTCTTAAGTTGGCTGAAATTGCGGAAACGCTTGCAGTTCAAAGGGTTATGGGAATTCCAGAGGATGAAGGCTATCGGGAAATATGCAAGTACTGGCCTGACTCGGATATCTATAAAGTACTGGAATCAAATTGGTGTGCCGCATTCGTATATCATTGCTGTATGCAGGCTGGCATCATACTCCCTATTCGATACCCGAATCACAGTTATCGATTAGCTGGGGTTGGCGCCTGGTTAGATTGGGCTCAGCTACCTGAAACAAATTTTTTATATCAAGATGGATACCAGGGTTTTAAACCAAAGCGTGGCGATATTGTCATTTTTGAAAAGCTTCTATCCGATAATTCTCATGATCATATTGGAATTGTTTTGGCATGTGAGGGAAACCGATTATTGGTTGCAGAAGGTAACAAAGACAATAAAAACTTCTCCAGCGTTGTTTACAGGAATAGAGAACATTGTATTTACGGATATATACGTATAGACAACAGCTATCAATTTCATTTTGAAGGGGATATATACCAATTGTTTCTAAATTGAGTAAAAAACTTTAAAACCGAAGGAGATGGTCACTATACTCCTAGTATATTTGCGGTATTATCTTTATGTTTTGGATCATAAATTAAACGTTCTTATCGAATGTTGGAAAGAAGGATTATATCTTCAGGGGATAATCCATGACATGTCTAAATTCTCTCCTCACGAATTTTTTCCTTATGCACGTAAATTCTATTCAAATCAGAAGGACGAGGATACCGAGCTGAGATGGAAGAATGCGTGGCTGCACCATCAAAATCATAATAAACACCACTGGGAGTATTGGATAGTAAATAAAAATACTAGAGAAGCCTTACCAATGCCAAAGAAATATTTGATAGAAATGGTATGTGACTGGCGGGCTTTCTCAAGAAAATGGGGGCGTAAAGTTAAAGAAACTAATTTACCAGAAAGAATGATGACATCTGAAAGTATAATATTACACCCAAAGACGAGGGAAGAACTTGAAAATTTCATGAAGAAAAAACAACAACAATAAACATAGTGAAGAAGGTGCACCTTTCATTGTTTAACCTAAAAATATCAAATAATAAAGCATTCATTGAACTGAATGATTATGTCTTACAGGTAAAGAATAAAATATCTGCTACCGCTGCTGCGACATATATTATTCATAATGATCGTATCGTGAATGAATGGTACTCAGGAGTACATGACAATTCTAAACCTAGTCGATTAGTTGATGAGGAATCACAATTTAATGTTGCTTCAGTTCGAAAAACATTTTTAGGATTTGCTATTAGTCTTGCATTACATGAAGGTAAGGTCAGAAGTATAGATGATCTTGTTGTGGACTACTTGAATGAGTTAGATAGGGAAGCACTAAGGCATATAACAATACGACAATTGTTAACCCACACTCATGGTTTAGGTGATCTGCATAATAGAATGTTTCTTCAAGGAACCGACTGGAAGTACAATAATACTGGTGTTAATCTGCTAATCGAGATTATTCGGAAATTATATAAAATCCCTGTATCACAATTACTCGAAGAGCGTTTATTCTCACCTATGGGCTTTAACCAAACAGGATGGAGGAAGGAAAATAATGAAAAATTAGTATGGCTCAATGAACAATATAAGGATGATCAAGGTAACCAGGCCAACTTATTTATGAGCACAAAGGAACTAGCATATTGGGGTTATCTGCATTTGAATAAGGGAGCTATAAACGGGAATCAGATACTTCCTAAAGAAATATTTGAGCAGACAACCACTATAATTAGTCCTCCTGATCTGGAACAACAATTGCCGAGAAACGGTTTTTTTTGGTTTGTGCAAGATCAACCACGGTCTTTTACAGAATTAGGTGATAAACTTCCACACGGTTCTTTCCAGTCTCTGGGCGCCACTGGATGTGCCTGTCTTGTCATTCCTAAGTGTAAAACTGTTGCGGTAAGAATGTATAATCAGACTGGACAAAATCCGTTAGGGTACGACTATCTTGAGGATATCAAAACATTTGGGGATTTGGTCTGTAAGTACATAGAAGATCTATAAACCGTGAACTTGGCTTAAAAGATATCAGGCATTCCATTTAAAAGATAATGATAAATTTTTACTGAATAAGAATATATGTTCTGATATAATTGAACTGAGAATAGTAAGTCTCTTCCTCTAAATTTGGTTACAAATAAAAACAGTGAGGTGAGTGAGATGGAACAAAGGAATGCGCCAGAGGTAAGAATTGAACTATGGGACGAAGGAGATTTAGATTTGCTTCGCCAATTAAATTCGCCTGAGATGACAGTACACTTCGGAGGACCAGAGACTGAGGAGAAAATCCTAGATCGTCATAAGCGCTATTATGAAATCGCACAAAATGGAACAGGGAAAATGTTTAAGATCCTCTTGCTTCCGCATCTTGAAGTCGTGGGTAGTGTAGGGTATTGGGATCAGACCTGGAAAGAAGAATCTATTTACGAGATAGGTTGGAGTGTTTTATCGGATTATCAAGGTAGAGGAATAGCAACAGAAGCAACAGCAAAAGCCATAGCTTCTATCCGTTCTGAAAAGAAGAAACATAAATTCATTCACGCTTTTCCTAAAACCAAGAATCCCGCTTCAAATGCCATTTGTCGCAAGCTGGGCTTTTCGTATATTGGCGAGTGTGATTTTGAATATCCTATTGGGAATATCATACGATGTAACGACTGGAGATTGGCAGTCGAGGAAAATTAAGATCAAGAGCATGGAGGGGGATTTTAAATCAGTTGCACGACTTTCTCCATATTTCAGGGCAGATGAGAAACCATCTGCTTTTTTTTGCTTGATTTACTTCATATATGTAATAATATGGTTAGTACTTAGTGCATATAATTTGCTGATTAAAGGACATGATGGATGCCTAGTTTCTATGGATTATATTTATTTGAATCCTAGAGATGCTGAGTGAACTACTTAAACCATTAAGGAGAACTAAATGTCGCAGTTTCCCAAGTTAGAAACAAAAAGGTTTGTATTAAGAGAACTAACACAGAATGATTCCAGAGATATATTTCAATCTTTTTCATTGGATGAAGTTACGAAGTTTTATGATGTGGAGAGTTTTACAACCATTAAACAAGCAGAAGAATTAATTCAAAGTTGGAATGAAAGATTTGAATCAGGTCAAGCTATTCGTTGGGGAATCACTTTGAAGTCGGAAAACAAAGTAATTGGAACATGTGGCTTTCATGGATGGATGAAAAATCATTATAAAGCTGTCATTGGATATGAACTAACACCAGAATATTGGCATCAAGGTTATATGACTGAGGTGGTTGAAAAGGTAATTGAATATGGCTTCAATAAGCTTGGCTTAAACCGAATTGAAGCATTTGTAGAACCAGAGAATGTGGGATCAAGAAAGGTTCTTGAGAAAATCGGCTTCAAAGAAGAAGGCATATTGAAGGGGAATTATTATTGGAAGAATCGATTTGTTGATAATGCCATTTATGCATTTCTTAAGCAAGATTTTAAAGTTCATTAATTAATATCGAAAGAAGGATAACCAGATGATTACAATTAGATTTGTTTCAAATGAGGATATCCCACACATTCAATCCATAGCTCATGAAACATGGAATTATACTTATAAAGGCATATACTCTGAAGCTTACATTCAAAACTTTCTAAGTAGAGCATATTCAATTGAGAATTTAAGTCGAACAGTCGAGAGAGAGCTTCAAAGTGCCAAACGGAGTTTTTTAATAGCTGAATATAATGGCGAAGTCGTTGGATATGCTCAAACAAGACAAGTGAATGAAGAAGAATACGAATTGCTAAGAATCTATATACGACCTGAATATCACAAAATGGGAATAGGTAAAGAGTTCATTAAGAGATTCATTCAAGTTTTAAACCCAATAAATAAACTGTTTGCCTGGGTAGGAAAAGAGAATCATAGAGGAAGGGCATTTTATGAGAAAAGTGGATTTAAAGAAATAGAAGAAATGATTGAAACCATAGAAGGGCACAGTAAAACGCAAGTTAAATATGAATTGGAAATCTCCAAGGGAAAGGTGGTTTCATAGATGTTTTTTCTTCAAATGTCGGGATTTCCTGGTTCTGGTAAGTCAACACTTTCAAGACGGATAGCTAAAATAACAGGTGCCATAATTATTGATCATGATATCTCAAAGTCTTCCATATTAAAATCCATTGGGGATAGTAATTTAGAATTAAAAGTTTTAGGTATGACTTCATATAATATTGATTGGGCCCTGATAGAGTTTTATCTCTCCCAAGGCTATGACGTAATATTCGATAGTCCATGCTTTTATTCTGAGATGATTGAAAGAGGTTCGTCATTAAGTAAGAAGTATAATGCTAATTATAAGTACGTTGAATGTTACCTGAATGACTATCAGGAAATAAGTAAAAGATTACAAAATCGAGAACGGATTATAAGTCAGATTTCGGATACATCTGAAGAAGAGTTTAAAAATAATGTTAATGAAAGTAAGAGACCTAATGATATTCAATGTTTGCGTGTTGATTCGTCACAACCTATAGAGATGTATTTAAATAACGTTTTAAATTATATTGATGAAGAATAAGTGATGTGTCGTGAAATCGAAGATCTAATTAGAAAAAATGCAAACGCTTTAAAAAAAATTCGACAGTCGTAACTCTAGAAATAAAGAAAGAAGTATGTTGGTTAGACAACGTTATTGTATCCAAGGATTTTAGAGGAAAAGGTGCTGCTAATTATTTGTTGGAAACGATGATAATGAAGGCAAAATCGATTTATAAAGTTAAACACTTATTATTATCATGTCATAGCACGAATTCAAGAGGACTAGCATTTTATCACAAGCAAGGATTTGAACCCATCGATATGCGAATAACGAATTTAGATGAACAAAAAATAATAACTATACAAATGAAGTTAAAGATTTAGAATGCATTCAAGAAGAACGAAACCGCATATTATACGTGTATTGTTGGGAACTAACATAGAAGCAAAACACTAAATTAGCTTTAATAACGGAGGATGATATGAAATGGAAATCTCATTATCCAAAGCAGGACTTAAAGAAGCTTCAATCATTCACGAAATGCAAATAGAAGCATTCATGCCTCTTTTAAATAAATATAAAGACTATGAAACAAGCCCAGCAAATCAAACGGTAGAACAAATAGAAGATCGAATAAATCAAAGCTATACAGATTATTACCTAATAAGAGAAGCAAATATTCCTGTGGGGGCCATTAGAATAGTAAAAAAAGAGAATAAAATCTATCGAGTAAGCCCTATATTTATTTTACCCGACTATCAAGGGAGAGGGATTGCACAAAAAGTATTTTCAATAATTGAAGATAGGTATAGCGATGCGAGAATATGGGAGTTGGCTACAATCTCAGAAGAGCAGAGGAATTGTTACCTTTATGAGAAATTAGGATATAGACAGAAGGGAGATACGAAACAAATTAACGACAAGATGACAATTGTGATTTATGAAAAACGAATGACTTAGGTTATCAAAAAAAGGTCAAAACATTGAAACTGATGAGCAGTTGAGATTTATTAATGGAGAATCCATTAGATTTTTCTGATGTTGATCGTGCTGGAATTAAGTATTACTTGAATCATCAAGGATTTTGAGAGGAGCTGGGATTGATGGATTTTATATATGGAGAATATCTTATCAGTGAAAACAAAGAACTTATGGATATCCATGCGGTAAAGGGTTTCTTAGCTAGAAGCTATTGGGCCAATAAGAGATCCGATGAAAAAATTGAGAAGTCCATACATTCTTCAGTACGTTTTGGGATTTATAAGGAAGAAATTCAAGTTGGTTTTGCAAGGGTTGTCACAGATGATGCGACAATGTATTGGCTTTGTGATGTTTTTATTCATGAGGAATATAGGGGCCAAGGATTTGGTAAGAAACTAATTGAAGTGATTACACAATCGGATCGCTTTAAAGATTTAATGGGGTTACTCGGAACATTGGATGCACATGAATTATATGAACAATATCAATTTAATAGAAATAGTGAACGCTTCATGATAAGACTTCCTGATTATTTGAGGGCGTGATGACATTGAAGAGAGCTGTTTATTTTCTTTCTTTGATCATCGGGATAATTTTTATAGCCCTTGGAGTAATACCAGCTATTTTTGACTATCCCTACAGTGATGAACCAAACTCCGGGCCAGCAAGCTTTTGGGAACTGATTCTAATCATTAGTTACGCACAATGGATATTGTTTCTGATTGTTGGTCTGATATTAAGTCTTTTTCCTGCGTCAAAGCTACGAAAGACATGAAGGGGGATTTTATCAATGTATAAACTTAAAACAAAAGAAACAGACAAAAGTGTCATTGAATTTATTGAAAGTGTTGAGAATCCCAAAAAGCGTGAAGACGCGTATCAACTATTGGATATTTTCACTGAAACAACAGGGTATAAAGCAAAGATGTGGGGACCGAGTATTATTGGATTCGGCTCCTATCATTATAAATATGAATCTGGTCATGAAGGAGATGCACCACTGGTGGGCTTTTCTCCTCGAAAAGCAAAAATCAGTTTGTATTTTGCTACAGGTGATGCAGAACGAGAGAATCTATTAAAGGACTTTGGAAAACATACGACAGGAAAAGCATGTGTATACGTCAATAAAGTTGCAGATATCAATTTAGATGTATTACAAGCGTTGATCAACCAATCCATCAAGTTCTTGAAAGAAACCTATCCGGATCATTAATTTCTGTACACTGTTATTATTGGAGGTCACGTGATGAAAGAAGAGAACATTCATATACGTTGGGCGAACGAAAATGATGCAGAGGACCTTCTTAAGCTCAATGATGCTTTTAATGGCATAGGTACATCCGTAGAAGAAGTAATAGATAGCCTTGCTTTATCTAATGAGTTGATTGCTCTAGCTGTGATTGACGATCAGGCAGTTGGATTCGCTTGTGCTCAATATTTTAAATCTTTTTGTTATCGTGCACTCCAGGGAGAAATCACAGAAATGTATATTACCGAAGTTGCCCGGAGAAGAGGATTAGCTACGTTACTAATTGCTTTTATAGAGGAGGAACTCAAAGCACGAGGTGTTACCAGTGTAAAAATTCTGACAGGCCAAAGTAATGAAAGGGCTATAAAGACATACGAAAAATCAAACTATGCCAGAACGGAAGAAGTATTGCTACAAAAGAAACTATAAGGAGCATAATCGAATGTCTGAATATTATTGGGATAATAAAATTGAATACCTTAAAAATACGAGATGGCTTTACTATAATGACGATTACCTTCAATTTTTAGTGCATTTTGTTTGGAAGATAGATAAACCTGTAAGCGTTATCGATTATGGGTGTGGGTTTGGTTATTTGGGTCTTAAACTGCTGCCTTTGTTACCAAAAGGGTCAACCTACACTGGAGTAGATAAGGGTGAAACATTAATCAATGAAGCTAAGACGATCTTCTCCCAACTTCCCTATGAAACAGAGTTTATTACTTGGGATATAGAAGACGTTGTATTGAAGAGGAAGTATGACATTGCATTGAGTCATGCTTTTTTATTACATATGGATGACTCTGTGAAAATACTCCAAAAGATGATTGAAAGTGTACTGGAGGGTGGAAGAATCATCTGTTTTGAACCTCATTGGATTGGGAGTATGGCGAACTATCATGTGGAGGGCGTTGAACAAAGTGAAATCATTAAACTAGGCGTTTTACAGAGATTATTTGAACAAGATCATATACGTACAGGTAAAGATGGAAATATTGGAATGCGATTACCTATATTAATGAGTCAATTGGGATTAACGAATGTGGAATGTAGAATGAGTGATAAGGTCAACTTTCTAGATCAAAACATGGACTCTACCCAAAAAAACATTCTCTATCACTCAATTAAAGAAGATGGTATAGGACAGGATCCTGGCGATTCAGTAGAGGTAACCAAACGATTATCAACTCGGGGCTTAACGCAAAATGAAGCAAAGGCGCAGTATGAAGCGGAATTAACATTTTCCAAAGTATTTGTTAATGAATCTTGGTTGACTTATGCAGCCAGCATGAAGATTTCATTTGGAACGGTCCGTAGAGATGGGTGATAAAAACTGTGGGTTCACATGAAGGTATCTTGAAAAACAACATCGTTGTTGTGGTTAAGGGAGTCATTGAAAATAAAGGCAGGGTATTGATATTAAAACGTTCAGGTGCAGATGAAGTTGCCGCTGGGACCTGGGAAACCGTTGGTGGAAAGATCGATTTTGGAGAAGAATTAGAAGAATCTTTGGCTCGTGAAGTGAAAGAAGAAGCTGGGCTTAAAGTGAGTGTTGAGAAGTTACTATTTGCTACTACTTTTTTTACGGATCCGCATAGACAGATCGTATTACTGACATATTTGTGCAGAGCAATATATGACCGAGTGATACTTTCAGAAGAACATAGCGAGTATATGTGGGCAACCAGATCAGATTTATATGACTATTTACCACAAACTATTTTAAATGATTTTAAAAAATATAACGTAATCGATACAGTTGAAATCATAGCTAAACAATATGGACTCAAGTAACTCATTAATCTACTCCAACGAAATATAATTCGGCAAACGAAAGGGATATTTGAATGAACCCAATTACTATAGAACCAATCGATAAAACGAATTGGGAAGAGGCGATCGCAATATCTTTACTTGAAACGCAAGTAAATCTTGTACCGACGGTCATCGAATCTTTAGCATATGCCTACGTGAAGCCGTGGGATGCAGCTTTTGATCCATATCTTTTGCGTGAAGGCGATAAAGCTTTCGGTTTTTTCTATTTATCGTACACACCAGCTAGTACGGATAATTATTGGATTGGAGGATTTCAAATAGATAAGAACTATCAAGGAAAAGGATTAGGAAGTAAATCACTTTATACGATACTTGAATGCATCAAGAACAAGCACCCACAATGCCAAATCATCTCACTAACTGTAGAAAAAAATAATGCACATGCAAGAGCCTTATATGAGAAGATAGGATTTATTGATCAGGAATTGGAAAATCAGGATGGTGAAGTCGTATATAAAATGAAATTGAAATAAACAGAAATCGGTCATTTTGAAGGTGCAATGATCCATTTTCATGTAAAAGGCGGGGATAGTATGGTGTACAACGATCTCACTACAACGATGACCACAGAAAGGCTGCTGTTAAGATTATTTACGAAATCAGATGCTGAAACCGTTACCAGACTATGTAATGACTACAACATTTATAAGAGCACACTCACATTATCCTACCCATATACATTAGATTGTGCAGTGTCTTGGATAGAGCAACATAAAGAAAATTTTAATGCGGATAAATTATATGAATTTGCTATTTGTGATAGGGAAACAGGTGATTTATACGGGGCAATAGCATTATCTAATCAACAACGTTACGATAACGGGGAGTTATCTTATTGGGTAGGTCAGCCGTTTTGGGGAAAAGGTTATGCAACGGAAGCAGCTAAAGCCATGTTAGACTTCGCTTTTGATGTGAAAAAATATCATAAGGTATACGCGCGGCACTTTGCTTCTAACCCGGCGTCCGGACAAGTTATACAGAAAATTGGCATGATACAAGAAGGAGTACTGATGGATCATGTCAAGAAAGAAGACTGGTATGAAGATCTGATTTACTACGGAGTAGTGAGAAATAAGGTGAAAGAATAAATTTCAAACCCAACGTGGAGGAATACATATTGATAATTAAACCGAGTAAAAAAGTTTTACTTTCGTGGATGAATTGTTATGTGCCGGACAAAGATTTGTTTTTCCTATCAAAAGAACATCTTGATTATGAATTTGACTTTACCGATGTACTATTAATGCCAAAAGAGGAGTTCTATAACCACAGCACTTATAGGCAAGTGAATTATGTGAATGGTTATGAGTACTGGAATATTAAGAACGTTGATTATGTAATCATTGCGGATAAAGAATGGATAGAAACCATTCCTGAAGATAAGAAACGATTTTTATTAAATGCACAAGTGCAAAGTGGAAGAGGGCTTGTTTTCCCTGTTACATTTGTACATGATTTGACGGAAATACCTGCAAGCTATTTGATTGATGGACATGTTATCCTTCAGCGCTTCATGTGGGAGAAGCTGAACAAATCATATAAAGAACAGATACTTACGACATTGGTTTACGAATGGTGGGATAAAGGGGAATGTGAGAAGCCACCTGAGTCGCTACCTGATTTTCTAAAACCATATGCCAATTCGTTTGCTAGTTTCCAAGGTGCAAATTGCCTCGCAGCAGTTTTGTTTGCAATCTCCAAAGGGAAACAGGAGTGGTTTATCTATGAATGGGTACATCAAAAAACGTTTCTTGAGAAATTAAAACAGTATCAATACGAGGAGTTATTAACTGACGAACTACATCATGGGGACGTTGTCCTATGGACAGATGAGAATGGGATCATTCAACATGCAGCATATCATCTGGGAGAAGAACTATATTTCAATAAAGATGGGCAAACGATATTCAACCCGTGGAAGATACTCTCTAAAGAGCAGCTGTATAGGGAGTGGGAGCATCTAACCATTGTAAAGTATAGGCCATGTAATGAATTATTTTGATGGGAATTAAAATGGAGTTCCCGTACTTTTATTTGGAGGTAAAGACATGAATCGACTGATTCCATCCATAGATTTAATTAAAGAAATTGAACTCTCTGAAATCGATTATATGACAGATCGCATGCTTGCTATACAGAGTCGGGACAAAAATCCAGAAGGAATTGATATTCAGCAGTTTGGAAATGCCGTCTGTTTCTACAGTAAGACCATGCCATGGCCCACGTTTAATACGGTGAAGGGCTTAACAAATAATGATCTGGAACACCTGGATGCAATCATTGATTTTTATAGACAGCGTGATCGAAAGGTTCAGTTCGAAGTTATTCCATCTGTGGTGGATCAGAACTTCTTGAAACGTTTAACCGACTTAGGCATGTATACATCGGGATTTCATTCATCTCTGATCATCAAACCAGAAGAAAAAAAGAATCACTCAGATCATATCCAAATTCAAGAACTTGAAGAGGATCAATTCGAGCTATACGCGACCATTCATTGCAGGGGGGCCGGTTTGTCGGATGACGGTATCCCTTACGTCGCCCAGAATAATAAGGTTCTTTATCACCGTCCAGGTTGGAAATTTTACATCGCATATGTCAATGACATCCCTGCAGCGGTAAGTGTTCTGTTTATTAAAAATCAAAAGGCATCCTTAACCTTTGCAGCAACATTACCTGAGTTTAGAAATCAGGGTGTACATCAGCAGCTTTTGAATAGAAGAATAACGGAAGCCTTGAATAAGGAATGTAATCTGGTGGTAGGGCAATGTTCATTTTTATCTCAAAGCCATCGAAATATGGAGCATGTTGGCATGAAATTGGGATATATCCGAACAGCATGGACTGAAAGATAAGAATCAATTTGAATTAGGAGGCAGCTCATGAACAATACCAATAAAATCCTGGGTGCGGTTCTCATGATTAGCAGTATTTTTATTTCAACCTTAGATAGAATTTCCGTGAGAATATCTACAGCCATAGTGGAAGCGGGTTACGCTTCAGGTGGGAAAACACGCGAGATAATCCCAGCAAGTGATAATGGTTTCACGGGTTTTCTCGTATATTTCTTATTTTTCGTCGGATTTGTGTTATTGATTGCTGGATTCCCTGGGAATCCCAGAAAGGATAAAACAAATAGGTACACACAAAACAGATCTTAGGAGGGGTTCATTTTGCCTGAGTACGAAGAAGCCCTAAACGGAGGCAATGTGAATAAGGTTGTAAAAGTAGGTAGCACAGTTCGTCGTGACGCTATACCGAATCCGTATGTATATGAATTGCTTAAGCACCTTGAAAAGGTGGGCTATGCGCATTCCCCTAGATATTTGGGAGTAGATGAGCAGGACAGAGAAATCCTTTCTTACCTGAATGGTGTGGTTTCGGGAAATGACTATCCTGAGATTGAAAGTTATATGTGGTCTGATGAGACCTTAGACAAAGTAGCGAGGCTTTTAAAAAGCTATCATGATGCTACAATGGATTTTGTTTCATCTACGGTTTCTTTAAATAACTGCCCAAAGGTATCTTCAAAGGAAGAAGTAGTCTGCCATAACGATTTTGCATTGTATAACGTTGTGTTTAAAGATCGGCTTCCTGTAGGAATCATTGATTTTGACATGGCAGGGCCTGGTCCGCGTCTATGGGATATTGTTTACAGCTTGTATACCTCTGTCCCATTAGCAGGTTTTTCACCGGGTAAAGATGAAAGAGAAGTTGGTCCATATAATAAACAGGATCATGCATCTGAGCGGAAAAGACGTATAGCGTTATTTTTTAACGCTTATGGTATGGATGTGCCGACAGATCTGAAGGAATGGGTGATTTCTCGAATTCATTTCATGTGTACCACACTATCTGATCGGGCGGTGTCTGGAGAAACAGCTTTTATCAAAATGATTGAAGAGGGTCATTTGGCTCATTATGAGAAGGAAGTAAGGTTCCTTGAGAAGCATTTCGGTGATTGGAGTTAATTGAACGTTTTATGCTATAGAAGTAATTATGGGAAAGATGATTCAGCTTGAATCAAGCTGTGGTCGTTAGAGGTGAAGTAGTATGAAAAAGCGTTATTTAATACTTGGTTTATGTATTGCTATTGTTGTTTTCATTGTTTCTTTAACTGAAGCAAGAGAGGAAATCACTATATCAATTAAGCCTGACGAAGTTGTTAATGCTGAAATATATAATTTTGTTTTACCTTCTAATGAAGGTGATCTCCAAATGATTAATGTAACTGAGACAAAAGATATCGCCCACGTATTAACCAACTTAAGTGAAATAAAGCCGAAGGACAAAGGATTATCTTTGGATGGAGATTATTCCATTATATTTAATAAGAATGATGGCTCCAAACTTGTATATATGTATGAGCAAGGAACACTCACAACTTCCACCGGATTTAAAGGTAGAATAACCAGTGACAACATCATTAACAGGCTGTGGGCCAGCCTTGATTATCCTGTTCAAAATGTAACTAAAAATGAACTTCCATCGGATCTTAAAAAAACGAAACGGAACGAGTGATATTATTGTGATCAGATTAATACCTACTACAAGAGAGAACTGGAAAGATGCATTAAACTTACAAGTTCAAGCCAATCAAAATCATTATGTTCCATCAGTAGCCGAGTCCCTAGCGAAGGTGCACATTCTTCCAGATGGGGATGAGTACAAGTATATGCCATTTTGCATATATAACACGGAGGATAGCTTAGTTGGTTTTGTCATGATCACAGTCGATGAAACAACAGCTTGGTCCTATTGGTTGAATGGTTTTATGATCGATGTAAGCTATCAAGGTAAAGGATATGGAAGAGCAGCGATAGATGCAGTAATTAGCTATATAAAAGAGAACTATGTCCATAGCAAGTGTTTGAATTTAACGGTATGTGCAGAGAATGAAGTTGCCAGGAAGCTTTATGATAAAATGGGTTTTTCAGAGACCGGAGAAGTATATGATGATGAAATTGTATATCGATTCGTTTTTTAAAAAGCATTTTAACTTACTCCTACTTCTGCTTAACCAGTACAACACCGATGATGATGACCACAAGTCCAATCCACGTTTTCCAAGAAGGAACTTCCTTCATGAACCAGTATCCCATCCATATGGAGATGAGCACTTCTATGCATTTGGCAATGACCAGGACATAGCCCAGTTGACTGACAGCTTTCATTCCAAACTTGACGCCGTATCCTACGCTCAGATTAGCGGCTAGAAATAAAGGCAGCATCCAAAGATGGAATTTAAATGTGGACCAGAACTGAGTGTCAATATGCTTGCTTTGATATGAAAAAATAATGTTGATACAGGCTAAGCCAGCAAACATGAGCACAAAGCTGATAAGGTACAGCATAACATCACTCCCAAGGATAAGTAGTATGATTAATGTTTCCTCGAACCAAAAAATTTATCCATGGGCATGAAATGATGTTAGCGAAGATGAGTGGACCAGCTAAACCGATGATAGTGAGGTTGTTTCGATGGGTCAATGATTCCAAAAATCACACAGTAAACAGGCGATATTCGTTACGTTCAGTCAAGTAATCTGGAAAACATTTCTATGATGAATTTTACATAAAAGCAATATAGAATTCATTAAATTCCACACGTCCTTTTATATACTTAGTTTGTTTGACTCAGCGAACTAAAAGGACTAGGTGGTCGTTTAAATGTTGAAAAAACGAGACTTGCACGAATGCCACTCACTGTATGATTTGATGGTGGACCCCGCTGTTTTTCCATACGTTCGTCATAAGTGCCGATCTTATGAGGAATATTTATTTGCAACTAAACAGGTGATTGATGAAGAAGAGCAAAACACATGTATTTCCAGAACGATCCTTAATGAGCTGGGACATCCCATCGGAACCATTGATTTATATCACATGGAACATAAGACAGGTTTTCTTGCGACATGGATTGGAGCCCCTTATTTCGGAAAAGGTTACAATCAACGAGCAAAGGAAGCCTTTTTCGCTGAGTTGTTTCTTCAACGTGAAATTGAAACAGTCTTTCTTAAAATTCGAAAACAAAACATTCGATCCAAGAAAGCGGTTGGGAAATTGCCTTATGTCAAATTAGCCACTGATATATACCACGAAGTGTATAAGTTGATAAACAATACGGAACAAATTTATGATTTGTATTACGTGAATTGTTCTGACTTTATGGCAAGTGAAGAGATGAAGCATGTGGTTGCTACGTAATAACTAAAAACGTCTTTCGATATCTATTCAAACGAAATCCCGCCAGGTTTGTCCTGTCGGGATTATTATTATTTTCTTTGACAGTCCATAATTTTGTGGATAGGAAACAATAAGTAAGGATGCAGGAATATGGAAATTAAGGTCGAAAGAAGAGATATAAGCAAGAATTCAATAACCTTATAAACAAGTCGCAAAGTATATTATTTCTGGGGTGAAGTAATGGAGATCAAAAAAATACAGAATCTATCCAATGATGATTGGCTTCAACTTGGAAGCTTTGGATATAAATCCACTCAAAAATATGAGCTTACCAAACAGGAGACACAAGGTTCCTTTAGTATGCTTTTAACGTTAATAAATCTAGATGACATCTACGAAAAAGAAGAATTGAACAGCACAGATGATTTGGAACGATATGAAGAAATCATACAACTGGGATTTTCTTATGGAATATATATAGATGGGAAAATCATAGCGCTCGCAATTTGTGAACCACAAACTTGGAATAATACGCTGATGATATGGCATCTTCAGGTTAATGAAAAATACATAAGAAAAGGATATGGAAGATTGTTGATCAATAAAGTGAATGAGATTGCCCAGGAACAAGGCTTCAGAGCGATCACGTTAGAAACCCAGAATACGAACGTTCCAGCCATTCATTTTTACATGCAATGTGGTTATCAAATTGAAGGAATTGATGTATCACTATATTCAAATAATCATAGCCAAAACGAAGAAATAGCTTTGTATATGAGAAAGAAGATCAAACAGAGTATCTAGGTATTATCTTGAAACCGCTTAAATCTATGATGTTTGGTGAGGAGAGAGTCTGCATGATAACGCTCAGAAAAATAACACTGGATAACCGACGTTCTATATTTAACCTGGAAGTTTCAGAAGAGCAGCGACAATATGTTGCATCAAACCTTTCAAGTGTTGCATCGTGTTATATTCTTGCAACCAATGGCGGCTCACCGTTTCCACTTGCCATTTACGCAGATGAGCAGCCTGTAGGTTTTGTAATGATAACTTACGGAATCACGGGTTATGATCTTCCTGTGATTGCTGACAATAGCTATTGTATTTTGCGACTGATGATTGACAAGCAGCACCAAAGCATGGGCTATGGCCGGGAAGCATTAAAGAAAATATTGGAGTTTATTCGAACTTTCCCAGCTGGACCTGCACGTTATTGTTGGATTCCATATAGTCCTGATAACTTGGCTGCCAAAAAGGTATATGAGAGCTTAGGATTCCATGAAAATGGTGAAGTGTGCCATGACGAGCTCATAACAGTATTGGAACTTTGAATTCTATTTTTAGAGGGGGACTTTATAACAAAGATTCACGCTCAATCTAATAGCTTTTGCTTTCCTATGTCGTAAAATAGAAGTTCAATAGTTGTATTATTTTACCATACATGATAACGTGATATTAAAACCAACTAATTTAGTTGGAAATGTATTTTGGAGGTATGATCATGACTAATATCGCAAAGAATCTCACAGATCTGATTGGAAATACACCGCTATTGGAGCTTTCTAATTTTGCGAGAAAGTATCAAGTCGAGGCGAAGATCATTGCTAAATTGGAATACTTTAATCCAGCAGGTAGTGTAAAAGATAGAATCGGATATGGAATGATTAAAGATGCTGAAGAGAAGGGGTTAATTAACCAAAATTCAGTGATAATAGAACCGACTAGCGGAAATACAGGTGTAGGACTTGCTTTTGCAGCTGCAGCATTAGGATACAGATTAATCATAACACTACCTGAGAGTTTCAGTGTAGAACGTAGGAAGCTGTTGATCGCTCTGGGAGCAGAACTAGTTCTTACACCCGCCACAGAAGGAATGTCTGGAGCCATCAAAAAGGCTGAAGAAATTGCGGCTACAATCCCTAATTCATTTATACCTCAACAGTTTAAAAATCCAGCAAATCCACAAGTACATAAGGTAACAACCGCAGAGGAGATTTGGAGAGATACTGAAGGTAAAGTGGATATTTTTATTGGTGGTGTTGGTACAGGCGGAACCATATCAGGAGTTGGCGAAGCACTTAAACAAAGAAAAGAAAATGTGGAAATTATAGCTGTAGAGCCTTCGGATTCCCCGGTACTTTCTGGAGGAACTAAAGGAGTGCATACCATTCAAGGAATTGGTGCCGGGTTTGTTCCCGACAATTTTAATAGATCTGTAGTTGATGAGATCGTACAGGTGAGAAATGAAGATGCATTTGAAACAGCTCGTTTTTTAGCTAAATCCGAAGGATTATTAGTCGGTATTTCGTCTGGTGCTGCTGCATATGCAGCAGTGCAAATTGCAAAAAGGCCAGAGAATAAAAATAAAAGTATAGTTGTACTATTCCCGGATACAGGGGAACGATATTTATCAACAGACCTTTATCCAGAAGCATAAGGTGAAAATATTAAGCTGCCCTCACCGCTTAAAAGCATCGTTGCCGTTTCTTTGAAGAATAAACTGGTGAGGGCAAGGATTCACAAACGTAATACGCAACCTCGGAAATCGATAAGTTTTGGAGGCAGCGTATATTCAATTCAATCTACATGCGTTGTAGTGACGAAAAAATAGTATAAGGGTGAACGCGATGACTGTTGGAAGAAAGGTTTTTGTTTTAAAGGAAAAATCACGTATTGATCCGATAAGTAATGAAACCAGAGAAGTGCTCATTAGTATATACTATCCTTCCAATCCAGTGGAGCATGAGTCGAAGTATATTTCGTTATTTGAACCTAATATCTCTTCCGCTGTTGATATGCTCTCAAGTATGGGAGTGGATAGGAATTATATTTGTAATCTGGATACAAAAATACATAATGATGAGAGTGTTGATATTACGGCTAAAAACTGTCCCATTATTTTTGTAGCCCCGGCTTTTGGTGTAGTTAGAGATATGTATTCCTTTTGTGTAGAACATTTAGTGGGGTGCGGATTTGTTGTCATTACTATAGGAGCCACTCATGAATCTATATTTTCCATTTTTCCTGACAGACGTTTTGTCCAGCAATCCAATGTGATATCTGAAATAGACAGCTTAGATATTCATTCTTGGAAACAATTATTGAAGCTTAGAGTAGAAGATATGAGTTTGGTTATGAAAAACGTAGATAAGGTCTTGGATTCAGATAAGGATCTTAGGGCCATAGTCGATGTGAATGAAATGGGGATCATTGGTCATTCATTAGGTGGGGCTGCTGCTTATGAATTGCTTAAAAGAGAAAAGAGAATTAAGGCTAGCATTCTATTAGATCCTAGTTTCCATTTAATGACCACGAATAAGGAAGAGGGAGTATCTGTGCCGTTATTGGTAGCTCGGCAAGAGAAATGCTCGTTTGAAGAACTGGAAAATGAAATCTCTCCAGACCTATTGCCTTTGTTGCTGACTGGGTATGAGTCTTTGTTTAACTCGAGTGATCTGAATAGTCCATTTATTAAATTAAACGGTGCTCATCATATGACTTTTAGCGATATCCCGATACATTACAACGAAGATGGGATAGAACACAAGCATTCCACTATTAATAAGTATATCTCTGCTTTCCTTGAGAAACATTTAAAGAAGGAAGAAAGTAAATTTCATGAGCTGCTGAAAAATAAGATTAATGATGGAATCGATCAAGTAAATAGTAAAGGACATGTTATTTAATGAGGGGGACTAGAAATGTTTAGATAACACACGCCTTAAATATTTTATAGGTAGTTAGCATTGATGAGGAGGAATGACGCATGGAATTAAATAATTGGTCTGAGGAACTTAATTCTTATGATTTATCAAATGAGTATTCCATTCAAAAGGCTGAGCCCGAAGAATGGGGACTGTATTGTTCAGTCTATTATAATATGGCCTATACTGGATTTTTTAGAGAGGAAGGCTACTTCAATGTTTCGCGGAATAACTCTTTTTGGATTTATAAAGGAGAGTCAAAAATCGGTGGGGTAAGGATGGCACCCAATACGTTATATCATCTATTCTTTATGCCCCCATTCAATGATTCATTTGAGGTACTGAAACTTCTTAAAACAATACTCATAAAATGGTCTGATGCAACTCAACGTATCAAGATATATGAAATTCTCCCCGATCAAGTACATTTATTTACGAGGGCTGGATTCTGGCCAGATGAGTTCAGATGTCGCTGGATGCAGCGCCCGACAGATCATTTCAATGTGCATTGGGATCATGATTTTATAGTTAAGAGCCCCGAAATTATCGAGAATGAAACAGGTGCTAAGCAATACATTAATGAAGATGAAATCGCTCAGTGTGACTTTGACAGCTTTGTAGGAGGTTTTGAAGCCTTACGCAGAAAGAAAACATCCCTTGAAGACTTTATCCCGAACGAAGAAATCTATTTTACCAATGAGAACCTAACTCAAGCTTCTACGCTTGTATATGATAAGGTTACTGGACAGCTCATAGCCAACTGTCGCCTATGTTTGCAGGATAATCAAGCAGCAGTATATAGCATCGGAGTCAACTCTGCTTACAGAGGAAAAGGACTAGCTACACGCATGCTGCAAAGAGCACTGACTTCTCTTAAAGACAAGTATTCAGTTCTAAGGTTATATGTCATGGAAGGCAATGATGCCGAATCAGTTTATTTTAATCTTGGATTTGTTCCTGGCGTTCAAGAGATACAAACGATGTATGTTCCAGTACATGAGTAGTCACAGTTAAATTAATCAACTATTAACCCGAGTGGATCTTTTGGAATGGGGCAGCATCGCTGTTTCTAATCTCTCGGGTTTCTGTTGCTTGAGGAAAGGATGGTTATTATTGGGACTATATTAATGTTGGTAGTGTCTTTGTTTTTTGGTATTTTTGTTGTGAAAATCGGAATGGATAATTCCAAGAGTAATCAGTACAACAAAGAAATATTGCAAGAATTAAGAGAAATCAAGGAGATTCTAAGGGAAGAACGATGAAGACAACCTCAAGGAGGCGTTAGGGTGCTTTATGATTTAAAAGGCGAAGCCAATATGTCACCTGTTGTTGGGTTGTTATTTGCTGCGGTTATAGAAAACAGCCAACGACTCCAACGAATCACGGAAGGTATGTCGCAAGAAGAAATAGATTATAAAGGACCTAATAACAACTTCAATAGTACCGCTCAATTAATAAAACATATCACCTACGTCGATCTGAATTGGGCTTATCGAATAAAGGGATTACCACTTCCTCAAAACTTAAAAGAGCAACATGGCCCTATGATTGATGAAAATGGCAGTCTTCCGATGGTTCAAGGAATATCTTTGAGTACACTTATGTCGACATATGAAGGTGTCATAACCATGTTGAAGGACGCGTGTACACAATTAACGGATGATGATCTAGCGAGGATTGTCACTTTTGGGCATGAAAATGAGAAGCAAGCAACCGTATGCTGGGGTATGTGGCATATCGCTGACCACAGTCGTTATCATCAAGCTCACATTAATCAACTTCGAAGATGGTATCAAGAAGCTTACTAAAGAATGATGAGAAAGCGGTATTCGTATTGCATTTGCCTTTGAACAGCTAACAGCTCATAGAAAAAGCCGAACTTATAACATTGGAAGAGCGTCTAATATATAGCATCGTTAAAATTTCGGTTATTAGGAGCTATTCAATAATGAAGAAAATAAGTACTTATATTATAGTTTTATTAACATTGAGTTTAATCATTCTTGGTTCTAAATTTGTTGAATCTCAAAATCAAAGAAAAGAGCTTCAGAATTCTATTGATAATTCATTCAGATATGAAATAAGTAATGTCCAGCACAGCTTTAGTATGGTTGTTAATGATTACACGTATAGATCAATCATATCAAGTGTGTCTAATGCAGCTGCGATATCGGAACTAACTTCTTTCGGGAAACTGAATGATGATTTAGATATTAGTTTGTACCAATTATATATCTCACTTAGAGAGGAAAGATCCAAAGACAAAGTCTTATCACGAATAGAAGAACTTAGAGAAATATTTAGTATGTTGGTCAGGGATCCGATAAACCATGAGGCAATAGACAGAATAATTCAGATCAACAATGATACATTTTTTAATACAAAAGAAGAATGAGCACCCGGTGAGATGAGGAACATTCAGTTCATGTGAAAAACAAAGGAGGTGATTCCATTGGTAAACAAATAAAATGAGAAAATCTAAATGTTGATTTAAATAAGCATGCAGATTTTCTCTCTTATGGATCAAGAATTTATCATAGAGGAGAATGAACATGCTAAATCAATTAAGTGAAACGATCTATTATCTATCTAACCAAAATGATAAAGAAAGACCAACATTGGGGTTAGTTTGCGGTGATAATTACAGCCTTGTCGTTGACGCTGGAAATTCGGTTCAACATGCCAGGGATTTCTTACATGAGATAGAGAAGTTAAATGTTCCGCCTGTTAAATATGTGGTCATTACTCATGCCCATTGGGATCATTTTTTAGGAATGAATGAATACGGAGCTACGATTATTATGAATAGTCTAACTAGCCAAAAGATGAATGATTGGCGGAACTATTCTTATAATGATCGCTCTCTACAGGAGTATGTGGATTCCAAGAAGATGACTTCACATTGTATGGAGACGATACAAAATGAAATACCGGAGAGAGACACATTTCAGTTATGTCCTCCGGATATTATTTTTGAAAAGTCACTCCATTTGGACTTGGGCAATAAAGTTTGTGTGCTTGAAACCATTCGTAGCACCCATACCGATGATTCAACCATTGTATATATTCCGGATGAAAAGGTCATTTTTCTGGGCGATAGTGCTTACAATACAACTACCAATTCGCTATATCATATTAAGCAAGACAAGTTATTGCCTATGATTGAGGACATTCAGCAATATGATGCCGTTCATTTCTTGCTTGGTCATGAGTCGATCTGTGACGTGGAGGAGATGGATACGTTTTGGAGAGAGCTCATCTCAGCCAATGATGCTGTGAAATCGACGTCATTAGAAGCAGCTATCGAGCGTTTTGAAGCAGCCAATAATCGAACAGCCAATGACAATGAGCTTTTCTTCTTACAAGGATTCGTGAATGATCAGATATTACAATCAAAAGCAACGGAATAAAAGAACATCCATGAAAACCCATTTCAATTGATCCATGTGAAGTTCTCTGATATACTTTTCGCATGATATTTGATTGGGGGTTACTCAGATGGCAATGCTGAATTGCTCGTTAGCTAGAAATAACTCATGCAAAGCCTGATCGGGGGCGATACTTTGCGTGGGGCGCGATAGCTTAGATTCTTTCGCCCATACTTAATTTTATCGTTTCTAATAACAGGCTTTGCCCTTATTGATTTTTTTCTATGAAAAATAAGGAGCTGAAAGCTATGAGTACACCATTTATTAGAAACCACCAATATAATTTGATTAAAAAACAAGCGGAATTTGTTCGCAAAACCGTGCAATCCGCCTCGGATCGCAGGGTCCTGGAGACTGTTAGATACAGTGCTGCAACAAACATCGTTGAAGCATTTACGGATCTGACAGAGAACCAGCAGCAAATGCTGGAGCAAATCTCGTCGCTGGAGACAACAGACGATTTTCAACGGTATATGAAAGCATTGGAACCATATCTGGAGTTGTATCCATCGATTACGTTGAAACAAATTCAGAAGTTATTTCCGAAGAACAAAAAGATGAAAATGCCTGATCTACCATCCATTGATTTTCGATATGTAACGTACCTGAGCTGGGTAGATATTGCGACGAACAAATTATTCGTTGTATATCCGTTCGAAGGACAGTTTATCGGTATTGAGGGAAGAATAACGCCGACACACAAGAAGGGGTACTGCCTATTCTGTAATCGGCATCAAGAGCTTGCATTCTTCACGGTCAAGACCAAGAACGCTTTACCGGATAATTATTCTGCGATTGGTCAATACGTATGCATGGAGAACCAAGGATGTAATCACAGCATTACCAATACAGAATCGCTGGAGAAGTTCATTCTCTCCGTTCGTAAATAAGGTTATATTAAGTAAAGGCTGCCTGCAAAGGCGGCCTTTTTTGCTTATGCTTTCATTCCTCAAGGATACTCAGAAATCATTGGAAAAAGAGGTTGATAATTGTTAACATGTAATCATACGGTGTGTAAATGGAGAAGAGGTAGGAAATTGGAAATCAAAGATCGTCCGAAGATAACAATCCCAAAAACGTTACTGGAAAAAACTTTAGATATCACAACCATCATTTTATTTATTATTGGCATTATATACTGCTTGCAACAATGGATGACCTTACCGGATCAGATACCGATTCATTTTAATATGAAGGGGGAGCCTGATGGCTGGGGAGGAAAGTGGGGAGTATGGCTGCCCTTAGTCATTGGGCTTATTTTATGGATTGGACTTTCGCAACTGGAGAAGTATCCTCATACGTATAATTACCTCAATTTGAATATGGAGAATGCGGAGAGACAATATAAAAATGCACGGCTCATGATTAATCTGATGAAGACGGAGATATCTATATTTTTTATTTATATCAGTTGGATGATTATTGAGTTTTCAAGTGCGGATAAAGTCACTCATCATAATTGGTTGCCCGTTGTCATATTCATTATCGTTTTATTTAGTTCCATAGGTTTCTTTATATACAGATCATTTAAACTCAAATAACGTTGGAGCTAGGCTCTTAGCTAGGCTCTTATTGAAGAAGTGAAGACAAATACTATGAAATCGTGAGGATGTTGAAAATGAATAACCCTGCTGTTAACGATGAATTGAAAATTGTATTTGAAGATCATGAACAGGATTACCATGCTGTATGTAGCAATCTGTATCAATACAATTTAAGAGAAAAAAAGGGTTTGTTAAAAAAACCTGGAAAAAGCATCAATTTGTTTCTAAGGGATAAGACTGGCAAAGCAGTAGGTGGGATCTTCTGTGCTACGTACTGCTATACATTATATATTGATAACTTTTGGATTGATGAAGAATACAGAGAATATGGGTATGGGAAATCATTAATCATGCAAGCAGAGAGCATTGCTGTTAGTGAGGGCTGCAAACTTTCACATACAAGTACATTTTCTTATCAGTCTCCTGAATTTTACAAGAAGATGGGTTATGAAGTGTTTGGAATGATAGATGAATACCCGGAAGGGATTATTCAGTACTTCCTGAAGAAAAGATTATAGACTTACATAGGAATCTCAAAAATATCATATAACATATATAAAGGAGAAATGATATGACGGTCGTTGGAATATTGGGGACAATTCATAATCAAGAATTAAGAGGAAAATATAATAGTTCTCTTACCTTGTATGAGGATCTGATTACAGAATTCAACCCGGATATTATCTGCGGTGAAGTGCATCCCCAGAGTTGGATGAAGTATATCAAGGATAAACAGGATAAGGGATATTGGGGGGAGCCAGCCAGTGAGTATTGGGAGCTTATCTTTCCATTATGCGAAGAACGGAATATAGAGTTTGTGCCTATTGACTGGTTTGAGTTAGATGTCTGGAATGATTTTGATCCATTTAACGGCTTCTTAGAAGAGCAGCGAAAAGCGTTGGAGAAGATCGATGATGAATGGTTTGCTAAACAAATGAATACACATGACGTTGGAGCGATTCCCTTTAATTCGGTTGCGTTTGATACTATGACCAAACAAAAATATGAATGGATGGATCAGATTAATCCAAAAGCAAATAACTTTAGATGGATCGTACGAAATCAGATCATGATTCAACGTGTGAAGAACACGTATCATTCGAATCCGGGTAAGAAAATTTTATGTGTTGTGGGAGCAGATCATAATTATATTTTCAAAGAGGAATTGATCAATGAACCTATTGAATTGGTATATCCATTACGATAGTTCAATTAATAGACTATAACTTTCAGGAGGCTTGTTCCATGATCAGATTGTGCAACAGTATGGACGCAGATGCAATGGTTGAGATCATTAATGATGCAGCAAAGGCATACCAGGGTGTAATTCCTGAGGATCGTTATCATGAACCCTATATGCCATTGCAAGAATTGAATCAGGAAATCCGTGATGGCGTCGTATTCTGGGGCTTTGAAGAAAATAATAGATTATGGGGCGTTATGGGAATTCAGGATAAAGGTGATGTTGCTTTAATCAGGCACGCATATGTAAGAACTCACCAACGGGGGAGCGGAATAGGCACAAAGCTGTTGGCTCATCTGGTGGCATCAACCGATAAACCGATATTAATAGGAACCTGGGATTCCGCAGAATGGGCTATAAAATTCTATTTGAAAAATGGTTTTACCCTAGTTTCATCGGATGAGAAGAAGCAGTTATTAACTCGATACTGGAACGTCCCCGAAAGACAAATCGAAACCTCTGTCGTTTTATGTGACGGGAAGTGGGGCGCTGTTGGAATGTAAGAGTATTTTTTCCGAAGCTTAAAAATCACTAAATGATGTGGGGTGCCTGAATGCTTTATCATTTTAGCGAGGTTTCAGATATCCAAGTTTTTATTCCAAGAGAGAAACAAAACAGAGCTGAATTTCCAGCAGTGGTGTGGGCCATTGATGAAGAGCATGAATATTCATATTACTTTCCAAGAGATTGCCCAAGAATCGTTTGTAAAAAGACTGACACGATAAGTGATGAGAATAATGAGAAGTTTTTTAAACATTCTAATGCGGATATCATCGTTACGGTTGAAAGTTCATGGTATCCGAGGATTATGAATCAGGTTATATACAGGTACCATTTCGATGACACCAATTTTGAACTCTTTGATCCAACGGCGGGCTACTATATTTCTTATCAGGTTACAAAGCCTCTACATATAGACCGCATGGAGGGTTTAATAGAGAGATTATTTGAAAAAGGAATTGAACTCAGATTTACTCCAAATCTGTACCCACTGAGAGAGGCGATACTTACATCGGATTTCAAAGAATTTGGAATACATAGATTCAATAACGCAACGAAAGTATAGAGCGAACTTGAGTGGCATAGGGGGGATTTCTATACAGTATCCAATAGTAGTATTAGATTTGGATGGAACATTACTCAACACAGATAAACAAATTTCGAAACGGAATTATGAGGCAATAGTGACATGCTCTAAACAAGGGATCAGATTCATCTATGCTACAGCACGTCCACCAAGAGCAGTAAGGTTGCTTTTACCTGAGGAATTGCTCCATAGCGGTTCTTTTATATATTACAATGGAGCCTATATCCACTGCAATTACACTGGTATTCAACAATATGAACACATAGACCCTGTGATCACTGCTGAATTAATAAATTTTGGCATGGAGAATAACAAGGAACTGGGTTTAAGCCTTGAAGTGGAGGATCAATGGATTAGTTTCAAAGAATATGATTATACAACGCTTATGAGAGTTAAAGAAAACCCAACGATAAAATCATTAGAAGAGCTCAAAGGTATTGCTGCAACAAAAGTACTTTTTACGGGTTTCAAGGATATAGATTTTCTCAGAGAGAAGTTTGCATCTAGATTAAATGTTTTGGTTACAGACGGTGGTAATCTTGTTCAAATCTCATCAATCAAAGCCTCCAAAGAAAATGCATTGAAAATTTTGTGTAAGGCAATGAAAATAAAAGTTGAAGATGTAATGGTTTTTGGTGATGATTTTAATGATATCGGGCTTTTTGAAATATGTGGCTGGTCGGTAGCCATGGGTAATGCAATTGAAGAGTTGAAGATTCTCTCGAAAGAGATCACTGATACGAATGATTCTGACGGAGTTGCGAGAGTGTTGGAACGGATGTTGAGATGAATGATTTTAAAATTTGTGATGAACGATATCAATTCGAAAAGGAGATGGATGTACTTGTAGCGCTATGGTAGTTATAGGCTTTTTTTACGATACAGAATCTGCTATTTCGTATATAATAGAAATTCATATGAGTCTGTATAACTACATAACATCGCGAGGTGCACCAATCTTATGCCAACCATCTATGACTTTAGCGTAACCAAAACGAGTGGAGAACGTTTCCCACTCTATCAATACGAAGGAAAACCTGTACTGATCGTAAATACAGCGAGCAAGTGCAAGTACACACATCAGTTCGACGATATGCAGAAGCTTTATGATCGGTATAAAGAGCAAGGGCTTCAGATCATTGGTTTCCCGTGTAATCAGTTTGCGGAGCAAGAGCCGGGAAGCAGTGAAGAGGCGGAGTCCTTTTGTCAGATTAACTATGGTGTGAAATTCCCCATGTTCTCCAAAATGGATGTCAATGGAGAAGCGGCGCATCCGCTGTATGACTTTTTGAAAAAGTCGGGACCTTTTGCAGGCTTTGATGAGTCAGATGTGCAAGCGAAACTGCTAAAGCTGATGGTGGCGGACAAAGCACCGGAATGGTTGCATGGTGATGCGATCAAGTGGAACTTTACTAAGTTTCTGATTGATGCCGAAGGGCATGTGGTTAAACGTTTTGAACCTGTTGATTCGATTGACGAGATCCAGGCGAGTATTGAACAGCTACTGTAATTTATCTTTCACATTCCTAAAAGGCCATGACACGTACCGTGCAAACAAACGGATATGTGCATGGCCTTCTATATTTCAAAAGTCTATCCAGTACTATCCGACATGATGTGAAACGGGTAAAATGGTATGAAACCTCTCCAGAACAGGAGGTACTTGAACGTGCCAAGTGTAATGCAATTTAGTGGTCCATTGGAATATAGCTATCGCTCCACCAGCACGTACGACCCTGGAGCATCGGACGGATTTCATTCGCATCCACAATATGAGGTGTACTATTTTCATGAGGGCGAATGCACCTATCTGATTGGAGATCGAGTGTACAACCTTGAACCGGGTGATCTGGTCCTGATGCATGGCATGACCCTTCATCGGCCACATCCCATGCCAGGCAGACCGTATGTGCGAACGACGCTGCACTTCGATCCCTCGGCCATCCGCAGCAGTCTGCATCCGGACCGAGTGAGCGAGGTGTTAAAGCCGTTCGAAGAACTGAGAAACTGCCGGATCAATCTGACAGGCAATATCCGCTCTGAATTCGAAGCCTTGCTGTTGAGTCTGCATCAGCTTACCGTGAATTCGGGGGATTTCAAAGAGGAACGCATGAACGTTCGTTTATGTGACCTGCTGTATGTTATAGCTGGAATCTGCCGAGGCAGGGTCGAGGACCACCTTCCTTCTTCCGAGAAGGAGCGGCATGTACAGCATATCATTGCTTATGTCGAAACTCATTATATGGAGGACATTGGGCTGGATGATCTGGCAAGTGAGCTTCATCTGTCCAAGCCTTATCTGGCCGGATTGTTTAAAGAAATGACGGGTAGCACCATATTTAAATATGTGTATGACCGTCGCATTAATCAGGCCAAGCTGTTATTCCAGTTCCAGCCGGATATCAGTGTGACAGAGGCCAGCCGGTTGGCAGGGTTCAAACGTTTATCCCATTTCAGTCGAATGTTCAAACAAAGTGTAGGGTGTGCACCAGATCTGTACCGTAGTCGATTACATCGTTCGTTTGATTAATGTAGCGTTACGGATCAAAAATTTTACATGCTGCACAGCCTGAGGAGGTTACTGAATGCAATCAGAACAACCATTCAAGCTTGATTACCGAATTGGATCAGCCGATGCCGATTACAAATCACAATGTCGTGCATCTGCTTTACTGGAGCATATGCAGCTGGCAGCAGACCGTGATTTAGCAGGTATGGGAGTTACCGTATCGCAGATACTGAATCAGGGATTGGGCTGGATGCTATTAACGACAGATGTCACAATCATGCGCCCAGCCCGATTGGAAGAAGAAGTATCCTTGCAGACGTGGCATAAAGAAAATAAAGGTGTGACATGGTTAAGGGATTATATCCTTACAGATCGAGAGGGAACACATCTGGCTGAGGCTCGTACAGCTTGGGCGTTGGTCGATCTGAAGAGACGCAGAGTCGTCAGACCATCAGCTTTACCTTTTGAAGTGAAATCGCATCCTGATTTATCCTTAGGTGAAGCCCCTGCTAAAGTGACGGTCCCTTCTGAACTCAGCTTGCAGGAACAATATCGTTTAACTGTACAATACAGCAGCACAGACAGTAATGGGCATATGAACAACGCCCGGTATGCAGACGTCTGTTGTGATGCATTAACACTGGATGAACTGGCTGTAGGTATGATCCGTCTGCAAATTTCATATCATCGTGAGA
Source organism: Paenibacillus marchantiae (assembly GCF_028771845.1). Taxonomy (NCBI): domain Bacteria; kingdom Bacillati; phylum Bacillota; class Bacilli; order Caryophanales; family Paenibacillaceae; genus Paenibacillus; species Paenibacillus marchantiae. Next base: position 3,789,393 of record NZ_CP118270.1, read on the forward strand.
TTCGTATGCAGGAGTTAATGATTGTTGAGCGTTCAGAGGTTACAGAGGGAGCTGTGTGGGTTCGAGGAAGATTGGCTGAAGAGAATGAGAGCATTATTTTTGAAGCCAAATTAAGTCTCGGAGACTCAACTGACTCGCCCATTGATCAATGAAATGGAACTGAATACAAGTAGATGAAGTCAACCAGTCCGTTCTGGTTGGCTTTTTTCTATTTTTACCTCCTGATGCAGATATAGATGCACCTGTTACGTTCATCTCATAATTCGCTCGTGTTTAGAAGCCAGACAGAAAAGGTAAAAGAAGGGTAAATGAAAACTGAGGAGGAATCACGAATGAAACAGCACACACCGGATCAAAATAACAAGGATGCACATAAGGATCGTTCCCATGATAATCCGGAGCAGTATCCAACAGAGCAGGAAAGTTTGCTTGACCGGCATGAAGAAGAGCAGACGGTGGACCCCATTCCAATGGAAGATCTGAATATGGAGAAGCAGGAAGAGAAGAATAAGGATCAGACCAAGAGCAATTCGTCATCGGAAGAGAAGTATCGAGCAGATTATCGCGAATCGCAGTGATCATATTCATTCAATTGCTGTTAAAAATGAGTACTTAATTCCCCCTATTCAAAAGGGAATGACTAAATGTACATTTAGTGAAAATAAAATAGTTTGTTGACTAATGTATGTTACTATATTATAGTTACTATGTTGGCAATTTAGGAAATACCATTTTGGGAGGCGAATATTTATGTCTAAATCTTTCTTTGAAGCGTTGAAAAACAGAAGATCTTATTATGGAATCAGCAAGGAATCCACAATCTCGGATGCTAAAATCCAGGAAATCGTGGAAGAAGCGGTAAAATACACTCCGACTTCATTCAACTCACAAACATCTCGTGCCGTAGTATTGCTCGGTGAACAACACGATAAACTGTGGAATCACACGGAAGAAATTTTGCGTGAAGTGGTTGGCAATGCAGAAGCTTTCCAATCTACAGCTGAAAAAATGGCTGGATTCCGCAGCGGATATGGTACAGTACTCTTTTTCGAAGACAACAATGTGATTGCGCAGCTACAACAAAATTTTGCAGCTTATGCGGATAACTTCCCGATCTGGGCGAACCAATCTAACGGTATGTTGCAACTGGTGATCTGGACTGCTTTGGAACAAGAAGGTCTGGGCGCCTCCCTGCAGCACTATAACCCGCTGATTGATGAGAAAGTCAAACAGGAATGGAACATTCCGGAGAACTGGAGACTGATCGCTCAAATGCCATTCGGCAAACCAACAGCAACACCAGGCGAGAAAGAATTCCAACCGATTGAACAACGTGTAAAAGTACACAAGTAAGACTTTTACCTGGATCGAACGTCGACCTTAATTGAAAAGATTGAGGTGCCTCGTTTCAGCGAATTTCCCATTATTTAACCACATACGGCCTCGCTTCAATTTGATACGATGATGTAGATCGTACTCCAATGAAGCGAGGCTTTTTGATGTGAATAATAGAATATACAAACGTACCCGCCGAAAGCTATGGAATGCTATTTTGTGCGGCGTACTGGCGATAGGATCAATCACCATCGGTGACTCCACAGCTCAGGCAGCATCGGCTCAGCAGGTGTTCAAGGATACAACCTCCAGTTATGCCAAGGATGCCATTGCACATCTGGTAAAGGCGGGAATTGCTGCCGGAACCTCCGAGAATACGTTTGAACCCAAAAAGGCAGTCACTCGTGCTGAATTTGCAACATTTGCCGTGAGACTGCTAGGTTTGAAGCCCGTTAAAAACAATATTAATCCCTATAACGATGTCAGCATGAACGCTTGGTATTACGGCAACGTTGCAGCCATGACCAATCTTTCCATTCTTGAGGGCAAGAGTCAGGGCGTGTTCCAGCCAAACGCCTCCATTACTCGGGAAGAAGCGGCTGCACTGCTGGTGAGGATGCTGAAACAATCTTCCAAATCAACGAACCTTCTTTCATCCACATATGACGATGCAGCTGAGATATCTGAATGGGCACGTCCTTATGTGCAGACCGTATATCAGCTTGGATTGATGCGCGGCAGTGATGGCAAGTTTCGCCCGCATGACCAAGTGACTAGAGAAGAGGCAGCAGTGATGCTGGATGCCATTTTGCAAAAGAAAACCTGGTCAGACCAGCTGAAAGGTGAGGATCAGCTCGGTATTCAGCTGGGATGGCAATATAACGCCTCTACAGCTGAGTTCAAGAAACAGATCGAACAATCGGAAGCCAACACACTGGTTCCCCGTTGGTTCTTCCTGAATAGTAGCATGAAAGTCACGGATCTCACGGACACATCGTTATTATCATGGGCATCTGCTACGAACAGACAGGTATGGCCGTTGCTTGGCAATCGTTCGAACCCGGACCTTACCCACCAGATGTTATCGAGTACAGCCAACCGGGCGTCGGTGATCTCACAGGTCACCTCTTTGGTGAAAACATATAAACTGGATGGTATTAACGTGGATTTTGAGAACGTACTGCCAGCTGATCGTGAAGGAATGACCGCATTTATTACTTCCCTGGCAACGGCTCTGCATGCGCTAGGCGCTGTTGTGTCTGTAGATGTATCACCCGATCTGGGGACAGATTGGACCGATGCATTTGATTATGCGCAATTAGGCGCTGTATCGGATTACATGGTACTGATGGGATATGAGGAACATTGGAACGGCGATCCGCAAGCAGGGTCTGTGGCATCTCTTCCTTGGGTTGAAAGGGCTTTGGATACGATGCTCGCTGAGGTAGTTCGCGCCAAAACAATTCTGGCTCTACCCTTATATACACGGGATTGGTCTTCCGCTAATCCGGCAGCCAGTTCATGGGATATAACCCTGGCAGAACAGGGAACTCGTGCACGAGCTTCAGGTTCCGTGAGACGATGGGATGCAGATCTGGTCCAATATGTCATCGGCTATAACAGTAACGGTACGCCGAGATATATATGGGCAGAGGACAGTCGTTCATTGTCCGCGAAAGTAATGATGAGCGGAGAGCGTAATATTGCCGGATTGGCCTACTGGTATATGGGCGGAGAGACGGCAGATGTATGGAATGCCATTTCGAACGCTTCACGATTTGAATCATACATTTTCTAAATTCCGAAATTATAATTCTTTCTTAAACCGACCCAAACACACCGTTATTCAGACGGATGGTTTGGGTTATTTTATTTTGGTAAAAGCTAAGTTGTAACGGATTACGTTTGATTTTGGTTGAACGGTGTAAATGGATAGAAGGATAGTGAACTGTCCAATAAAATATAAGAGATAGAAGCATAGGAGGGAGATGGAGCATGCGAGAGTATGATTGCATTATAGTAGGTGGAGGACTCGCAGGACTTCAGGCAGCTATTCAGATGGGGCGTTACTCTTCTCATCGGGTGTTGGTAGTGGACGCAGGAGAAGGCAGATCAACGTTATGCCGAACCTATCATAATATTCTTGGTTTCCCCGATGGAGTATCCGGTGAAGAGCTGCGCTCCAAAGGCAGAATGCAGGCTGAGCAGACTGGAGTAAATTTTGAGAAAGACCGTATCATTAAGGCAGGACGCCGGGGAGAACAGATTCAATTGTTCGGTTCTTCCGGCTCTGAATATATGGCGAAAACAGTCTTACTGGCAACTGGACTAACGGACAGGATACCGGCGATTCCGGGATTAAGGCCTACGTTGGGAAGAACAGTATATGTGTGCCCGGATTGCGATGGATATGAGATTCAGGATCAGCGCACCATATTGCTGGGTGCAGGCGAAGCCGGTGCAAACATGGCTATGGTTTTGATTCAACGTACCAATGAGTTGTTGTACATCAACCATGAGCAGTCGCCAATCTCCGCTGAGCTTCATCGAAGCATGAAAGAGGCAGGAGTTCGTTACCTTGAGGCCGCCGTCCAAGAAGTGCAACAGATGGAAGATGGCCATATTACGGGTGTGCTGACGGAAGATGGACAGATTTTTGAGTCAGAGCGTGGATTTGTTGCGTTTGGAGGCAATCGTGTACATTATGAACTGGCAGAGCAGCTTGGAGCCGTCATCGCGGATAATAAACACGTGGAGGCCAACGCGCGAAACATGCAAGCTGCGCCTAATGTATGGATTGCCGGGGACCTGGGCCTGCACGCGGAACAAGCTACGGTTGCCATGGGCGAAGGTTCGATTGCCGCGATCTGGATTCACAAGGCATTGCAACAGATGAAAAAGGAAAACAAAGTGAAGCAGATCTAAACGCAAATTAAAATGCAGATGGTGAACAGCCCCATTCATAGAAAAAACAATTTTAAAGTCCCCCGACCGTTGTGACTAAGGTTGGAGGACTTTTTGCGTTGTACGCAAGCTGTTTACAAAAGTATGGTCTGAAATTATTTGCTGTTTGTATTGCGGGTCTCTGTTGTTTTGGCTTTGTGAGGGTGGGTGATGTTGTCTACGATTTCTCCTACGGCTTCTTCAATCATGTCCGTTGGGCCGGGGTTGTTCGGGTCGGGTTGAATAATTGTATTCACACCAGGTTGCAGATCTTTGTTTTTTCGTTCTTTTTTATGTTCATTCATGGAAAATTCCTCCTTATTCGGGTATGTTTAAGGTGTTCCTTAACATATCCAATCCTTGTGATGTATATGTAAACGATTAACCAATCAAATCAAATTGAAACGCTAGGTGTTAGGGGAGGAGGAGTTCATCTGTTCAAAAAAACGAGCATGCTCCTGTTACTTCTGATTTTATGTGTGTGGACATATTGGAGAACGGATAGCGATGATCAGAATCCGTATTTGATTACCGACTACAGCCGCCTTCATCCGGTTAAGGTTGAACGTGTGGTCGAGGGTCATGAAGAGCAGCAGCTCGTTGAACTGCTCAAAGAAGCCCGAGAGCAGAATCTGACGATATCGATTGCTGGGCAGCGCCATAGTCAGGGAGGACACACCTATTATAAAGACGGCATTGTCATAGACATGACCTCGTATAACAAAGTGCTGGAAGTCAAAAACGATGCCAAAAAGGTACGTGTGCAGGCTGGGGCGACCTGGGCTGACGTACAGCGAGCCATTAACCCATATGGACTGGCCGTCAAAAATATGCAGTCCCAGAATATTTTCACCGTAGGCGGATCTATCAGTGTAAATGCACATGGTCGGGAGCTTCATCAGGGTTCCTTGATTGAAAGTGTCGATTCCTTTCGTCTCTTGACGGCAGATGGTCAGATTCGGCAAGTGAGTCGCACAGAGAATGCAGAGCTTTTCCCGCTTGTGCTTGGGGGTTACGGACTGTTTGGCGTGATTTTGGACGTTACGTTGACGTTAACGGATGACGAAGTCTATCGTCTCACAACTGAGCAGGTGCAGGTTGAGGACTACCCGACTTATTTTCAAAAGAATGTCCTGGGAGGCTCGATGATGCGTATGCATCTGGTCCGAATTTCAGTTCAGCCCGGTGAAGGCTATTTTCGCGAGATGTACGCATTGAATTATGCCTCTGATCCAATGGCTTCACTGGATGATTATGATCGTCTGGATGAACGTGAAAGAGGCGTGCTTACCAGCAAACTTCTGTTCAACCTGAACCGTGAGTTCCAATGGGGGCGGGCCTGGTTTTGGCCGCTGCAACAGCGGTATTTCGAGTCACAGGATGGAAAGAGGCTCAGCCGCAACAATGCGATGGCTTCTGCGTCTGCCTTCATGGAGTATCATCAGCCGGGTGAAAATGATCTGCTGCAGGAATATTTTATTCCGGTGGATGTCTTCCCCGCATTTGTTCAGGAGATGGGAGAGATTGTATCCCAGGAGCAATTGGATTTGCTCAACATTACAGTCAGGTTTGTGAAACATGATGAAGAAGCTGTGCTTTCCTATGCGACGCAGGATATGTTCGGTCTCGTCTGTTTATTTCACGCTTCATTATCCGAGGCAGAACAAGAGAAGTTCAAGGGTAGTATGCAGCAACTGATAGATGCAGTCCTTCGATATAACGGAACATATTATCTGCCCTATGCAGGTTATGCAACTTCAGAGCAATTCGAACAGGCTTATCCTCGGAAGAATGAGTTTTTTGCAGCCAAAGAAAAGGTGGATCCAAATCATTTATTTATGAACTATTTTATGGAGCAGTATGGAGGAAATCATCCATGAATATCAAGTGGCTTGTTCGATCTCAAAGTATCGTTACGCTCGCTTCGGGCATGATTTATCCGTATTATCTTTTGTTTCTCAAAAATCTGGGTAACAGCTTCTCCAAATATGGGCTTGCCTTTGCCGTATTTACAATCAGTTCGGCTGCTGCTTCGCAATGGCTCGCTCCCCGGATGGATCGACACGCCAAGCAGTGGCTCATTGTAAGTTCGGTGGGGATGGCCGCAGCCATGATTGCATTTCCGTGGGTCATTTCCTACATCTGGGTGCTGCTGCTGCAAATGATGATGGGGACATGCAATGCGATGCAGCGAATGAGTGAACGGGTGCTGCTCGCCGATTATACGGTGGCTGGGCAACGGGGCCCAGCTGTAGGTAACTATCATTTCTGGACATCTGCTGCTTCAGGATTTGCGGTTATTGTTGGCGGTGTGCTGATTGATTGGCTGACGATCGATGTATTATTTTATCTGAGTGCCATGCTGTATATGTGGGGAGCTCTGGCAGTATGGCGATTACGAAGCATTTCTGAGGAAGCAGCTGATGGCTAAAGGATAGAAATGGTCTGATTAATCTCCAGCGAGAAGTTTATATTATAGATAACCTGGTATGATTAAGCATTTTGCTTACATTCCACAAAGCGAGTATTCTCAAGGAGGTTTTTCAGATGAATGAACAAAATCATGTTATCCATAAAGATGGAGAAGTTTCAACCGACAAGGTAGACAATGCGATTGATAAGATTGCGCCGGAGGAACGGGAACAGATTTTACAGAACTTTGATGCCTTTAAAGGATATCTGGGCAAACGAATTGCAATGGGAGAATCGATTGGACTGGGTGAGGAGCAGATGGCCAAAATCGCTGAGAAAGTAGCCGACTATTTGGCAGCCCGGGAAGAGCCGCGTAACCGTGAAGAGAAGTTGTTGCAAGAACTGTGGAATGTCGGGAAAGAGGAAGAGCGCCATATGCTGGCTCATATGCTAGTGCGTCTGGCACAAGGTTCAACCCCGAATCATTAAGATTGAGCTGAAATTAAAAGCTAAGCCAATAGAGACTCTGGATGCCATGGCATTCAGGGTTTCTTTTTGATGACACCTATTGTAACTATTTTTCATCTGGCTGATACTTTTGCAGTGTGTACACCCAGTATGATAGGGAGAGTAAAAGAAAGATTAAATATTTATATGAGCGTTTGAAGAGAAAGCCTTCCGGTTAAGGAATAGTAACGTTCATAATAAGGAGAGATGCTGCCTATGAAGAACGCGGCGAAACAATGGAAATTACGAATGCTGGGTGCGGCTGTTGCCTTGCTTGGCATGATTGTGCTTGCTACATATTTACTTACACCAGCGAACGCTGAGGAGAGCACGGACTCTGTACAGGCTTCTGCCAAAGCGCAGGCTGCAAACTCCGAGATGTTTACAGCGTATGTGGAAGACATACAGCATGAGAATGGTAAATTGTACTTGATTGTAGACAAGATTGGCTGGTACCAAGGTGCAGAGGCTGATAAAGTTTTTGAACAACGCAATCCGGGCTCTGGTATAGATGGTGCTCCTGATGGTTATTATATTGTCAATGACAGCAAAGAGCAGGAAAAGGTAGAAGTAAGTGCTAATGCTGAAGTGTTGATGCAGTTATATGATCGTGATGGTACAGTTTCGGGCACCACTATTCAATGGAATGAGTCAGTGGCGCTCAGCAAATTCGAATCTTTGTATGACAATACCAATATTCTTGATCTGTCCGTATTCCCGTATCACCTCACTGTACAGGATGGAAAAGTGATCAAAATTGTACAGCAATACATTCCATAAAATTAGATCAAAATGCAACGGTTAAGCATTCCTCCGGTTCCATTGAACTGGCAGGGATGCTTTTTGGTTATGACAAATTCATAAAGGAGATTGTAATTCATGGTATGTACATGTATCATTATAGGAATGGTGTTTTTACATAGTTCAGGAGGCTTCTCATGCTTAAAGACATGATTGCATTAACGAAACCCGGACTTTTGCGGCTGAATGTGTTTGCGGTAGCGGTAGGGTTCTGGGTCGCTTCAAAATGGGATATCTCGTGGATATCTCTACTCATGGTGTTGATTGGATCAACCTTGGTCATCGCTTCGGCATGTGTTATTAACAACTACTGGGATCGTGAGTTGGATCAGAAGATGGAGCGCACCAAAAAACGGATTGATTACATCAATCATCTTAAACCCAAATTTGTATTGGGGTATGGAATTGTTCTTGGTGTAGTTGGTTTTGTGCTGCTGTACTTCCTGGTCAATCCGTTATCCGGTTGGATGGCACTGCTCGGATGGTTTGCTTATATCGTGATCTACACGATGTGGCTCAAACGCAGCTCGACCTGGAGTACATCATTGGGTGGAATTGCGGGGGCGATGCCGCCTGTAATCGGTTATTGTGCGGTAACCAATCAGATTGACGCAGGTGCCTGGTTGCTGTTTGCGCTGTTATTTCTGTGGCAGCCACCTCACTTCTGGTCACTCGGGATTCGCAGAGTGGAAGAATATCGTGCAGCCGGTTTCCCACTGTTGCCGGTAGTCAAAGGTGTGAAGCGCACAAAGGTGCAGATGATTCCTTATGTATTTCTGTTGCTTCCTGCTGTATTTCTGTTGTATTACTACAACTACGTTGGGCTTGTGTTTCTGCTTGTATCCGTCATTGGTGGTCTGATCTGGTTTGTCCATACACTAAGCGGATTGAAAACTCAGGATGATGAGAAATGGGCCAAAGTTAACTTTCTGATCTCCGTCAATTATCTCATGGTTGTATTCATTGTCATGGTAGCAAACACAACCTGGTCCTGAGCGAAACATCACTTTTGTAAAATATTCGAATATGAAGGTGCCAGGTTAGCTGGCACCTTACGAAAAAGCACGCTGTAGAATAGGCTTGGACAACCTGTGGTTGTTCCGGCATACTTCTCGGGGTGTTTTTTTGCTATAATTATACTTTGGAAAATGATTTTGGAAGAATGGGAAGTGGAGTAGATGAAGGATTTACAGCAGGCTATCCTCTTGAGAACGGAGGGGGAAATGCAGGAGGCGATAGAGCTGCTGCAGGAACTGGCGTTACAGGAACCAGACAATGCACAGGTTTGGTACCAGCTGGCTTGGGCTCATGATTCACTTGGACTGGAGCGGGCAGCGGTACCGCATTATGAGAAGGCTCTAAGTCTAGGGCTTTCGGTTGAGGACAGGACAGGTGCCATACTCGGACTTGGCAGCACATATCGGACTCTGGGGCAGTATGAGCAGGCGAAGGCCTGGTTTGAAAAGGGATTAAGTGAATTCCCGGAGAACCGGGAATTTGAAGTTTTTCTTGCCATGGTGCTCTACAATCTGGGCGAGCATGCGGAGGCAATGAAGCGGTTGCTGGTACAACTGGCTGATACATCAAAGGATAAGGGAATAACCGACTACTGCAGAGCCATCCGTTTCTATGCAGACCAGCTGGATCGGGTATGGGATTAAACCTAATGTATTCGAGCGATAACACCTAATCTAAAGGAGATGATTGGATGAATTCGAATCACGAACAAGAACAGGTGCACGAAAGACTTGACCGGCTTGAGCAGAAGCTGGATTACCTAGCAGAAGCTCAACAGGCGAACAGACGCTCACCCGGTGTACGCTTTCTGATTGGTTTTGCAATTGTGATTGCCGTTGTATTTATTCTCATGCTGGTCATTGGCATTATACAGTTTATTAGTAGTGGCAGTTGAGTCAACGGAGGACCGATTATAACGATGGAGCTAGCCATTCCTGTACCGCTTCAATAAAACGACGCGAAGCGGGGGACAGATTGGTGAGAGACGGGCAAGCGATGCCAATGGTACGATAAGGATCTCCAGTGAGTGGAACAAGAGCGAGCTCGTTCGTATGGTGTTGAAGAACCATTTCAGGCAAAAGACTGATGCCAAGACCGTTTCGAACCATCGCCATGATGGCCTGATCTTCGGCGACCTCATAGACCACATTCAGCTTGGCCGCATGCTGTCGGATCAACCGTTCGATCTCGTTATCACCACCCCATTTAGGCAAAATAAAGGGCTGTTCCAGCAATACATCAAATGAGACAGACTTCTCCGTAGCGAGTGGATGTTCCAGAGGCAGGATGCACATCATCCTGTCTTTTTGTAATGGAATTGTCTCAAAAGGCGAAGAATCGCCAAGGGACAGAAAGCCAAGATCGATGGCGCCTCCAGCCAGCCAGCCTTCAATTTCTGCGTAGTCCCCTTCCCACAGCTTAATCTCTATTCCGGGATGACCGAGGCGAAATTGCTTCAGGATGCCAGGCAGCCACTGCGTGGATACACTGGCGAATGTGCCAATACGAACGGTTCCAATCTCGGCGCCGCGAATTAATGAAATTTCCTGGTTCATCAGTTCCGTCCAACGCAAAATTTCACGAGTATAGCCCAGAATACGTTCCCCTTCAGCAGTAAGTCGTACACCAGAGCGGCCTCGATTCAGCAGCGAAAAACCACACTCGGTCTCCAGACTGGCGATCGCATGACTGACCGCTGATTGGGTAATATTCAATGCTTCTGCTGCTTTGGTGAGGCTGCCGTATTCCACTACGGCATTCAAAATTTCGTATTTGACCAATGACATGAAAGATTCCGTTCCTCTCTTCATTTAATACATGAGTTTATTTCATATTAACTATTATAAATATTCATTTTTATAATGCAAAGAGATCGTTTATACTTGCCAAGGCGAGTTAGTTCGATAGAGCCTCGGTTAGATTACAATACATAGAATGAAGGTAGAAGCAAGATGAACGGAGTACGTGCACCACAAGGTCAGGCATCAAGAAGAGCAGATTTGCAGATGCTGCTCGCAACGGTAATATGGGGATCATCCTATCTATTTATGAAATCAGGACTGGAGTCCATGCAGGAATTGAATCTGGTCGCTTTCCGGTTTGGAATTGCCTTTATCGCGGCAGCTGTCCTTTTCCATCGGCGACTGTTCAGAATGGATCGAGGAACGCTTGTAGCAGGGGCTATTATGGGAACAGCGTTATTTGCGGCCTTTGTATTTATCACTTATGGAGTACAGCGCACAACGGCTTCCCAGGCAGGATTTTTGATCAGTTTGGCAGTGATCTTTGTGCCCATCCTGACGACAATTCTGCATCGCAGAATGCCAGACTTGCGGTTAACGATAAGTATTCTCGTGGCGGTAATTGGGCTCGCATTGTTGACACTCCAACATGAGCTTAGCCTGCATATGGGGGATATCCTTTGCATTCTCGCAGCATTAATGTACGCGATCTACATTATGATTGCTGGCAAGTATACGCCGAAGCATGATCCACTAACGCTGGGAACGGTGCAACTGGGCGTTGCAGCCCTGTGGGGGCTGGCTGCTACATTTGTGCTGGAGACACCACGTTTACCTGACACACCTCAATCTTGGGCGGCCATTCTGGGTCTGGGAGTACTGTGCAGCGGCATTGGCTACATTTTACAGACTCTTGCCCAGCGGCATGCTTCACCAACGAGAACGAGTCTGATCTTTTCACTTGAACCACTGTTTGCAGCAGCATTTGCGTTTACCTTTCAAGGGGAGTCCCTTACTCTGCAAGGGTATGCGGGTGCAGCACTTATGCTCATTGGTGTTCTGATTACAGAGATCAGAGTCCCTTATCCGTTATTCTGGCGCAGAAAGCGGACAGCATTACAGACTGAACTGGGAGATCAGGGAGCACCGGGCGTATAACTTTGAAATAAAGCAAGAGTTCTTCCATCAACTTCATTGTGAAGCAGGTGGAGGAACTTTTTTGTTATTTATCCAGCAGAGATTCAGAATCTATAGCAAATCCTCAACCTAACAAAATGAAACTTTTCATAACTTGTTTTGTTGAATCCCTTTTTTTATGCTACACTAAATGAAAAATAAAGGAAAAACGGGTGAGAAAGATGGCCAAAAGAGTAACCATGCAGCAAATTGCCGATGCTGCGGGGGTATCCAAATTCGCAGTTTCTCGTGCGTTGACCGGTAAACCCGGTGTCAGTGAACATACCCGGGAGATGATTGTCAGAACGGCAGGACAGCTCGGATATTTCAAAGCTGAACCGAAACGTTTCCTAGTGGAAACCCCTGCTGAACAGGAGATGAAGATAGACAGACAGGGGACTATTCTGATCTTGTTTCCTAACATTCGTTCGCAGAATCGATCCTCCCTGTACTGGGGTCCCATCTTTGACGGAATATCTGCACGCCTGAATGAGAAGGGCATGGATATCCTTACCTTGACGGAACCTTCCTCAGATCGCATGTTTTCGGTGCTGAATCCTGAAGCCATCAGCGGTATTATAACTGTCGGTTCCATTTCCACATCCGTATTGCTCGAGATTTATCGACTGCATATTCCACTTGTGATGGTTGATCATGAAGACCCGGCAATTCATGGAGATACGGTGTTTACAGATAACATGAAATGTATGCAGGAACTGGTGTTGATGCTCGTTGGAAAGGGCTACAGACGGCTACAGTTTGCTGGCGAATTGCCTGATGCAGCCAGTTTCAGAGAACGATGGCTCGGCTATCGTTCGGTACTGGAAGAGATGCAGCTGCAAGTCTCGCAGCAAGCAGATTTGCTGGGACCTGATCTGGATCACATTCGGGAATCGATTATCGCCATGAAGATGGAGGATATCCCCGAAGTGATGGTATGTGCCAACGACCACATGGCCGCTGTTGTGATTGGTGCACTCCAAAGCAGGGGCATCGAGGTGCCAGAGCGCTGTGCAGTAACCGGGTTTGATAATACCCGTGCAGAAGAGCCGATTCTTGCTACGGTGCATATCAATAAGGAGAATCTGGGCAGACGTGCGGTGGACCAGTTATTATGGCGGTTGGAGCATCCGGACGGGCCTTTTGAAAGAAAACTGATCTATTCGGAATTAATCATTCGTGATGAGTACAATGCTATTTTACCGTGAAGCTATCGAACGTGAATTTAGAAATGTTAATAATAACACACGCCAGGACGCTATAAACTTGGGGTGAAAAGACATGGAGAGATTGGGCTTCATGTCTTTTTTTTTGTTATCGGATATGTTTTTTTGAAATAATCCACAAAACAGATTGACTGAATTGAGCATATCATGTTAATTTTGTTTTGTAAGTTATTTGTTTTTATAATAACAAAACATAACAAAATGTTTTTTTGAAAAATACTTCAATGATAACGGAGGCTGTCATGAGCAAAATACAATCGCAGACTTTTCAGAATTGGACGTTCAAGGCTTGTGAGGATCAGGAATGGATGCCGGCTCACGTACCCGGCTGTGTGCATACGGATTTGCTGAAACTGGGTAAAATACCGGACCCTTTCTATGGAACTAACGAAAAAGAAATTCAATGGGTCGATAAGAAAGACTGGGAATATCGCACGGAATTTGATGTGAATGAGGCACTATTGTCGTCGCAGCATCTGGAGCTGGTCTTTGATGGTCTGGATACATATGCAGATGTGTATGTGAATGAACAACATCTGTTGTCGGCAGACAATATGTTCCGGGTGTGGACAGTCGACGTGAAATCTGTTGTAAAGGCAAGTGGCAACGTACTCCGAATACGTTTTCGTTCTCCGATCAATGAAGATCTGCCGAAGCTGGAGAAACTAGGATATGCCCTGCCTGCATCGAATGATCAATCTGACGTGGGGGGATTAGGCGATAAAAGAGTGAGTATTTTTGCACGGAAAGCCCCGTACCACTATGGTTGGGACTGGGGTCCACGTTTTGTAACCAGCGGAATCTGGCGCGAAGCACGCCTTGAAGGCTGGACGGACGTACGAATTAATGATGTATTCATTCAACAAAATGAAGTAACCGCTGCTTCCGCTTCGCTCACTGCGGTCGTGGAAGTGGAGTCTACGCAATCGATAGAAACAGTTATTCGAGTAGGAACGGATGAACAGAGTTGGGAGCAGGCTGTAACCCTGAAACCGGGCGTCCAAACTGTGGAGGTTCCAATCTCTATTGTTGAGCCGAAGTTGTGGTGGAGCCGCGGATTGGGTGACGCGCATATGTATTCTTTCCATACGGAAGTGATTCAGGGCGAACAGGCTGTGGCTGAGTCTACAGTCAAAACGGGTATTCGGTCCATTCGTCTGGTTCGTGACAAAGATAAAGCGGGAGCATCCTTTTATTTTGAGTTAAACGGAGTTGCTGTGTTTGCCAAAGGTGCGAACCACATTCCCAATGACAGCTTCATAACAGAAGTGACACGTGAGCGCTATCTGCATGAGATTGTATCTGCTGCCGAGTCGAACATGAATATGCTCCGTGTATGGGGTGGTGGCTTCTATGAAGAAAACGTATTCTACGAGTTGTGTGACGAATATGGTTTGCTCGTATGGCAGGACTTTATGTTTGCATGCAGCATGTATCCTGGAGACGAGGCTTTCCTAAATAGTGTGAAGCATGAGGCGATTGATAATGTGAAACGTCTGCGTAATCATCCAAGCATTGTGCTGTGGTGTGGTAATAACGAGATTGATTCAGCGTGGGCACATTACATTGAGGATGGCGGCTGGGGTTGGAAAAAAGATTACAACGCGGAGCAAAGAGAACGCATTTGGGCGGATTACGAAGCTATTTTCCATGATCTTTTGCCGGAAGTGGTGGAAGCCTATGCTCCTGGTGTGGATTATTGGCCTTCTTCACCACTGGTATCACTGTCGGGAGACGAGAAACAGCATGCTCACCCATCCACATCAGAAGGGGATATCCACTATTGGGGTGTGTGGCATAATGTGGAGCCCTTTGAGAACTACAACGTTCATGTTGGTCGCTTCATGAGTGAGTATGGCTTCCAGTCCTTCCCTGAATACGATTCGGTTCGCAAGTATGCGGAGGAAGAGGATCTGGCATTGGAGTCTGAAGTCATGCTGGCGCATCAGAAGAACGGGGCAGGTAATCGTCTGATCAAACAATACATGGATATGTACATGCATGAACCGAAAGATTTCCCATCCTTCCTCTATATGAGCCAAGTGCTTCAGGCTGAGGCGATGAAAACAGCCATTGAGGCTCACCGTCGTCGCAAACCGTTCTGTATGGGAACGCTCTACTGGCAGATGAACGATTGCTGGCCGGTGGCTTCATGGGCGGGGATGGATTACTTTGGACGTTGGAAAGCGTTGCAATATTACGCCAAACGCAGCTTCAGCGATATCTTGGTATCGGTAGATGGTACGAAGGATGACGTGACAGACATTTATTTGGTCTCGGATCAGCTTGAACCTGTGAAAGGCAAACTCCAGGTACGCCTGATTGGCTTTGATGGCACAATATATCGTGAGGAAGAGCATGAAGTTGCTCTGGCATCCAACTCTGGTCAACAGGTGCTGTCATTGAGCCAGGCGGAATGGCTGGAAGGTCGCGATGCTGCAACAACATTGCTGCGTATTGATCTGAAGCAGGATGGGGCATCCGACATCACACAGGAACATTATTTTGCACCTTCAAAGGATATTGCATTGCAACCAGCGCAAATTAAGGTAACCGAAGTTACCGAGAATGATGGCGTGCATCTGGTCCTGGAAAGCGATGTACTTGCAAAACAAGTATGGATTTCTACTGAGGCAGAAGGGGTGTTCTCGGACAATTTCTTCGACCTCATTCCGGGTATTCCTGTGAAGGTCAAGTTCACCGCCAGAGGGGAATTGCAAGGATCTGTTGGTGCTGTCTCCAAGGGGGGGGGCCATCCAGGTTCGTTCCATGGCCGACTTTATCAAATTGTAATCAAGTAAGATTGGTTTACGTTGTTAACGCCCAATTCTTTAAGGCCCGGATGCACTTGATGTGCATACCCGGGCCTTTTCATGGTTCATTTTGTTTTAAGCGCAGAGATGTTACATATTATTGAATCTCCAAGATTTCGATATCATACGGCTCCAGTTCCAATCGAGGTCCTTTCATAGTTCCATCCAATGCACTTTTGTATGATGCTTGCAACGGAATGGAGACAGATTCAGGACTTAAATTCAGGATGAAACGAAACGTTCCATTCGGTCCTGAGCGGGTTGTCACCTGGACACCGTCTGGCAGAGTTTGAATCCCGGACAGGCCACATTGTTCAGCGATGTTTTGCAGTAACTGGCTCAGATAAGCTTCATCCGGCTGGGTCGCTACATAATAGACAGCGCCTTTACCCCAGTTGTTTTGGGTGACAGCCGCACTTTCGGCATAAAATTGATCCGCATAAACCGCAATCGCCTGTGCCGTGTCCAGTTCCAACACATCAGCCCATTGTGAGGCAGCATATGTATTGCCCTTCTCATCCCGAATCTGAATTTGGTCACCACCGATGGGGTCATATTCGGTAACACGCACGCCCGAGCAAGCAGATAACATACCTGGAAGTGGCTCCATGACACAGACGTTGTTATCGTTTTTGACACCGGTGCGATGCGTTAAGACCAACATGCCACCATCCGCTGCAAAAGCTTGCAGACGTTCCGTGGTGCTCTCGTCCAGCAGATACAAGTGCGGTGCGATGATGATTTTGTAGCCATCGAGCGCTTCCGAGGAATGGATAACATCTGTACTAATTCCCCATTTGGTTAGGGCACGATGCCATACTTTTATATTTTCGTAGTACTCCAGTCCTTCCGCCTGTGGCTGAATTCGTAGAGCGTTTAACTGATCATGCGAATGCAGGATGGCGACTTCGTTCTGCAATGTTGAGCCTTGCAGACGTTCACCCAGACTGTTCACTTCGGTACACAGTTGCTGAAACTCCTTGAACCGTCGCCCTGGAACATTGCTGTGATCAATCAGTCCGTGCCAGAACTGTTCTGCTCCTATAGTGGCACTGCGCCAGCGGAAATGCACGACCGCATCCGCTCCACGGGCAATAGTCTGCCATGAGTAAGCACGCAAGAAGCCGGGCTGGGGTGTACGCCACATCGGAAACCAGCATCCTGGAGGTCCGCTAAGCTGCTCCATAATCCAGAAATTGCGGCGTTTGATGCCACGTGTTAGATCTAGCGACAAAGCGCCACTGTAAGGTGCGGTGTCCGTTTTGTTAGGTGAAGGGTTGGGATAGTAATCAAAAGAAGCGAAATCCAGATCCTGACCGATTTTATATTGATCTGCCTTTTGCGGATAGCTATGAAAATTATGAGTGACAAAATGATCGGGACAGTTATGCCGAATGATCTCGATTTGGATGCTTTGAAAAGCCACAATGGAATCCGACTGAAAACGGGAGTAGTCCAGCAGGAACGAAGGATTCTGAAACGGAGAGCCGCCATATGGTGGCGTCACCTGTTCCCAATCGCTGTATTCTCCACTCCAGACAACAGTACCCCAAGCCTGGTTGAGCTGCCCTAGTGAAATGTAACGGGCTCGAACCCACTCGCGAAAAGCCTCTGAACAAGCAGTACACTGACAATCCGTGAAACTGAATTCATTATCAGTCTGCCAGCCAATCACAGCCGGATGTCCTGCATATCGCTCGCTCAGCTTCTGAACCATTCGTGCACTGTACGTCCGCATGCTCGAACTGTTATAACAGCGGTGGCCGCGGACTCCTTCATGGTACAACTGTCCACTTGGCAGCACTGGCAGAATATCAGGACATTTTTTGGTGAGCCACCGTGGTGGTGTCATCGTTGGTGTACCGATCACCACCTGGAGCCCATTGCGATGAAGGGTATCGAGCGCCTGATCAAGCCATGTCCAATCGAATTGTCCATCGGCAGGCTCCATTCGACTCCAGGCAAATTCACCCACACGTACAATACGTACACCACTATCGGCCATTAATCGGGCATCCTGCTCCCACAGATTAGGGTCCCAATGTTCAGGATAATAATCAACACCCATTTGAATAGGTCGGTTTTGGTTCATGTATGCTAATCTCCTTTGGTCTGGAACATAATGATTTTCATGCACGCTCAAGCCAGTGCTTAATGACTCCACTATCATCATCTTGTGGAAGAGTGTCGAGTCTATTTCATTTTATAATGGATAATGAGAGGGGAATATAATAACATGTTGCGATAGGGTATCATGATCTTGCTATTTTTGGGGGGAGAACATATGCGAAACCATTGGTTTATGCCGGAGCTCGGGCATGCAGGGTATGCATGTTATCCAGTAGCCTACGGAAGATATCTCGATCCAGAGCACAAGGAACATCGTCCGCACGGAATACGAGAGTATAATTTGCATCTGGTTTTCAACGGACAGGGTGAAGTGAGAACCGAGCAGGGTAGCGTTCGATTAACGGCTGGACAAGGTTTTCTATATGCGCCGGGACAGGCGCAACAGTATTATGCCGATCCATCTGATCCCTGGGATATCAGATGGATTCATCTGCAAGCCCACGATCTGGAGCGGCTGCTAGGCTTGCGGAATCCGGATAAAGTGTGGCTCTTTTCATTCTCTGGCGAGGAACGTTTCGAGGAGTTGCATGAACAATTATGCCAGCTCGGTGAAGGTTATGAGAGTGTGCATGAACCGAAGTTGTCGGCGGTACTGTATGAGTTGCTAGTTGAATTGGCACGAAATTCGGAGTCAATCGAAGGGACGTCATTACTGAACCATCAGGATACAATCCGCTCAACAGCCGATTATATTCGTCGTCACTGCACACAACCGCTAAGTCTTGCTGAAATGGCGGATATAGCGGGATACAGCGTGTATTATTTTAATCGCATGTTCAAGAGTATCATGGGTGTTCCGCCCGGCAGGTATCTGCTGGACTGCCGCATTCTGGCCGCGAAGAAAATGCTCGTAGACTCGGAACTATCCGTGAAACAAATTGCTTCTCAGTGTGGATTTACATACAGCAGTTATTTTATTCGCATGTTTCGGACCTATATCGGGATGACCCCGCAGCAATTCAGATCATTGTACAGTTCGGGAAGCGGGGGATAAGAGGGATAAGTGGGGCATAAATAAATATGATCTCAATAAATATGTGAATAAGTTATCACGAACCAAACAGGCATAGTCTAAATTAATAATCAAAAAAAACGTACTGCCCAGTTGCTACTGAGCGGCACGTTTTTGCTATATGACTGAACAGTAGGAGGGGGTGGATAGATGCATGTCCAACGAGGTTATTTGTTCTGATCTTCGCTTTGGATTTCCTGCAGCTCATCAATGCTTAACTTGAGATCATTCTCGGGGTTCGCGCTCACAATAACGTCGGACTTCGATTGCTGCTCACCTGGTTGAGTGGATTTAGCTGCGGGTTTGATCACATACAAGCTTTGCACGGAATTCAGCAGGCTGGCGGGGGTGTCCTCATAGGTTTCCAGGAAGAGTACATAATCTTTGGTGGGAATGAATTTGATATTGTCATCGTTAATAATCTCGGTATTGCCCAGCTGTCCGCCAAGCTGTTTCACTTCAATGGTGTCCCCGGCAGCATGAATTCCCTTGAAGGATTCAGTAACCTTAATGGTATAAATCGTATAGATTTTATCAAAAGGAACAATATCCTCACCGCCCGGGTTCGTTTGCTCATCCAGAGCACTTTCATTTACAGCAGGGGCTTGTACCATATCATTCAATGCTTCAACGCGTGTTTGGATTACACTGCCTCTAACGATGGTGTTTGCTCGCTCGGAGAGATCACCGATACTTGAGTAACTCGGGAAGTCCTCGGAAGCAATCATCGTGATTGGTTCATTATTGGTGGCAGCCGTATTTGTCGTTGCTGAAGAGCAGCCTAGGGCAGATAAAATGAAAATGGAAGAGGCAAGCATCGTCAATACTCGAATTTTTTTCATGGGCAGGAATCCTCCTTGGATTTAGGGATTTGAGAATAGTGGATTAGTACTTGGATCTGACGTTGTTGATATCGAAGGTTTGAGGTTGTGTCATTGTGTTCCGGTTACGGGAGTAGAGCATGATGGAAGGGCTGGTGGTGGATGGGTTGTCCCCGAGCCAAACGGAGTGTCCGAGCTCATGAACGAATACGCTTTGAATAAAGTTGGACAAGTTGGTTGCATCAGCCGTAATGGTGGTTGCATTCAATTCAATGCGGAAGCTCACGACCTGACTGCCAGATACCGAGGCGTAGTTGACACCATAGGCCGTGTTATTGAAGTTTCCGGCCGTAATGGTGTTGGGGGAACTGCTCGTTTTGGTGAACTGTACTTTGGCACCGGCATTGTTCCAGTTGCTGAGGGAGGCATCCATTGGGGTTTGCCACGCGGAGGCGTAGTTGTAAGTTCGAATCGGGATGGTGGAGCTCGGGTAGCCGTAGGTTAGAAAAGTTGCCGCATAGATGGTACCGCCGAACATCGCGATGGCTGAAAACAACATGATGCTCATTAAAAACTTCCTTTTCATACTTAAAACCTCCAATAATTGTATTTTTTCTCTATTATAGTAACAAGGAATAGAGCGATTGAAATGAGTCTTAAGTCTTTTTTTCGTGTTAAAAACAAAGGATTTTGCTGGATAAGACCTTCTTTTCGTCTGAAAAAGTCGATTGCTGTCCATACAAGCATGCATAATTTCCCTGCTATTACAAACAATACAATCAAATTCAATTCAAGCAGGGAAAGGAAGTGCCTGAGCATGTGTAACCGTTTTTCATTGGCAGCCGATTTGGATGAGGTCAGGGATCATTTTAAGATTCAACGGGTGATGTATTATTACAAAAACCGTTACAATATCAGCCCAACCCAGCATACACCGATTATTTTGCATCAGGATGGTGAGCGGGTATTGGACGAGTTCCGATGGGGATTCATTCCGTTCTGGGGACGCGATGCAGTCAATGCCAATCTCATGACGGTGCATGAGAATCCAGCCTACTACAAGCTGGTAGAGACGAAGCGTTGTGTTATCCCATGCAATGGTTTGTATTACTGGCGTCAAGAAGGCAAGAAAAGCTATGCAGTCCGAGTGGTTATGCCGGATCGCGGATTGTTTGGCATAGCGGGATTATACGAGGTATGGAAAGATACGCGCAAACAGCCACTGCGTACCTGCACGATGCTGATGGCGGGAGCGAACATGGTTACACGGGAGTTTGGAAGCAAAATGCCGGCGATTCTGTCTGAAGAAGAAATCAATACCTGGCTGGATCCGGCGAACACACGCGTGACACAGCTGCTGCCGTTGTTGAAATCCTACAACAGTACAGAGATGAATCTGTATCCGGTTACTCCGATGGTAGCCAATGATGAGCATGACTGCTATGAATGTGTGGAAGAAATGGACCAGAAGCTGGCATACGTACGCAGTTTCTAAGCTAACCAAGCAGTTTTATGAGGCGGAGAGTTGTAAGACACTCCGTCTTTTTGGGTTGAGAAAGAAGAAAAAAGTGTAATGGACAAAAGGCGGAGAGTGAATGGAGCAGTGAGCTTTAAGCATCGAATGGATAAGGGGTGAAAATGAAAAGTTGCAATGTGAGTGAAACGTAACTATAATCATTACAGAAAGCGAACGCATATATTCATATATCTATTAAAAGAGATATTAAATCAGGAGGGAACCACGAATGAATCCAAAGTATAGCCCAATGTTTGAACAAGTTTCACTGCCAAGCGGCATTACGCTGAAAAACCGGATCGTGCTCGCTCCAATGACTCATATGTCCTCAAATCCCGATGGTACTGTATCAGACGCTGAACTTGCTTATTATGCACGTCGTACTGGCGGTGCTGGTATGTCTGTTACAGCGGTAACCCATGTAACTGCGAATGGAATTGGTTTTCCGGCTCAATTTGGAAGTTATGACGATAGCTTTATTCCCGGTCTGAAACGTCTGGCCGATACGATTAAGCAGCAAGGTTCCAAAGCCGTACTGCAAATTTTCCATGCAGGTCGTCTCACGCCAGAACAAGCGGTGCCAGCGGGTCAAGTCGCTGCTCCAAGCGCTGTTGCCAGTGAGCGTCCGGGATCTCCTGTACCAAGAGAGTTGTCTGATGACGAAATTACGTCCATCATCAAGGACTTTGGAGAAGCAACCCGCCGCGCCATTGAAGCTGGCTTCGACGGTGTTGAGATTCATGGTGCGAACGGTTATCTGATTCAGCAGTTCTTCTCTCCGCATTCCAACCGACGTGAAGATCGTTGGGGTGGAAGCATCGAGAAACGTCTCACATTCCCACTGGCTGTGGTGGATGAGGTCCAGAAGGCTGTAGCTACACATACGAAATTGCCGTTTATCGTTGGATACCGTTTCTCCCCAGAAGAGCCGGAAACACCGGGACTGACCATGGAAGAGACGTATGCATTGGTTGATGCGCTGAAAGATAAAAATCTGGATTACCTGCATGTATCCGTCAACGAGTTCTGGTCCAAGCCAAGACGTGGTGAAGCAGATACTCGCTCCAGAATTGAATTTATCATTGATCGCGTGGACGGTAAACTGCCTGTCATTGGTGTAGGGGCCATCCATACGGCAGATGAGGCAGCCGAAGCTCTTCAGAGTGGTGTGCCATTGCTTGCGATTGGCCGTGAGCTGATTATCGAGCCTGACTGGGTTGAGAAAATCGAAAGCGGACGTGAAGAAGATATTGAGACGATTCTCACCAAATCGGATCAGGAACGTCTGGTTATCCCTGACGGTCTGTGGAATGCAATTATTCACACACCGGGCTGGTTCCCTATGGCTGACGATAAATAAGACACAATTTCATTCGAAATGGAGGGAGCGTAAGCTCCCTCTTTTTTGCACCCTCTGCGCCCTTGATGAAATTCTACTTCCGGGGGCACTGTGGTATGATGGGATGAACAGGATTCATCTTGGATAATCAACGGTTTGGAGTGAATGAAGATGCTCGTGGCTGAACGTTATGAGAAAATTGTGGAATGGGTAGATTCCCAGGGAAGTATGCGCGTAACCGAGCTGAGTGAGCGCTGCGGTGTGACGGAAGAGACGATCCGTCGTGATCTGGACAAGCTGGAGCAGGCGGGAAGGCTCAGACGTTCCCACGGCGGGGCTGTCAGCGTAAAATATAAAGAAGAGGGGCAGTCGGAGATCCCTTATCCGGAGCGGGCTGTAACTCATGCAGAAGAGAAACGCAGAATTGCGGACGAAGCGTTGAAAATGGTAGAGCACGGTGACCGGATAGCGCTGGATGCCAGTACAACTGCGTGGTATATGGCGGCTGGACTGCCGAACATACCACTCACCGTGTTGACCAACTCCATTAAGGTCGCAGCGGAGCTGAGTAACAAGGAACAGATCCGTGTAATCGCGACAGGCGGGCAGCTTGCTTCGAAGTCCCTATCGTTTGTAGGGCCGCTAGCTGAACGGTCGCTTGATGCGTATCATGTGGATAAAGTTTTCTTATCCTGCAAAGGTGTACATTTGACCAAGGGCATCAGTGAGTCGAATGAATTGCAGGCGCTGGTGAAGCAGAAGATGATCAGCATCGCTGATGAAGTTATATTGCTGGCGGATTCGAGCAAGTTTGGCGTGCAGGCTTTTACAAGAGTGGCTGAACTCAGTAGTGTGGCAAAAGTAATAACGGATCTGGGCTTAGAGGAAGAGCAGGTTAGCGCACTGAATGAACAATCCATAGCATGTGTCCGTGTCTAATTAGAAAGGAATGAATATAATGAAACATCCTTTTCACCTGAAAGCTACTTGGAATGGTGGACGTAACAGTGAAGGGCATATTGATGCAGGCGGGTTAAAAACAGTCATTTCGATTCCACAGGAGATGGGTGGTCCGGGTACTGGAACCAATCCGGATGAAATGCTGCTGGGTGCAGCGTCCACCTGTTATTTGATTACACTGGCAGCAATGCTGGAGCGATCGGATATTACACCAGATGAACTGACACTGGAGTCTGAAGCGACGGTGGATGTTACCAATAACGTATTTACGTACGAACGGATCACACACAGACCTCGCATTGTGCTCAAAGCGGATGCATCTGATGCTGATGTAACGAAGGCGGAGCGCTTGGCACATAAAGCTGAAGAGTCCTGCATGATCTCCAGAGCGGTAGCAGGTAACGTCGCCATTGAGACACAGCCAGTGATTATAACAGCAGGCGTTAACGCGGTGTGATATACTGAAGAGTAGGCGGCTTCAGCCGTCATTTGTGTAAGATAAGGGGAAGTTCGGTATGAACCTACAGAAAAGCAAAAACTCACGTTTTGCGCGTTTAACACGTGCTTTGAAGCTTAATTTTCTCAAATTGTTACGTGCTCCCGGCGGGGCACATAAAGTATCTACCGGATTTGCTTTGGGTTTTGGTTTGGAATTGATCGTCATTTCCACAGCATCACTGGTATATCTCGTGTTCTATCCGATTGTACGTTTGTCCGGTGGTTCACTGCCAGCGGCTATTGTGGGCAACGTGGTCGGCAAGCTAACTTTCCTGCCTATCATATTGATGCCACTTGCCAAGCAAATTGGTTCCTGGATATTGCCGGCGCACAGCATGGGGCAGGGGCTTGTTCATGAGAGTGCCTTTATGGAGCTGTTTCGCGGTAACTGGTCCGCGCTAAGTGAACTATTGCGGGGTGGTCTGGATATTCTGGCAGGCATGTCCGTCTTTGGGGTCATCCTGGGTGTGATTTCTTACTTTGTCGTCAAGTTCTTCTATGTCAGAGCACTCAAACGTCGCTTTGAACGTCGGTTGGAGAAACGCAAGCAGGCAGCGATGTCTCCAACTTCAGCTTCCGTGCTGATCAGGAAGACATCACAATCATGATCGGCAGAATGACCATGGACGCAGCAGTTGTCCACAGAATACAGCGGGACACAAACTGCGGAGACGCATTGAATTGCTCGGCCAAAATTACGGCGTTCACTGCGGTCGGCATGGACGCTAGGATCAGCAGCACACTGAATAACGTTCCTTCAATCTGAAGTGCAGTCAGGATTAGATATGAGAGTACTGGCGCTGCAGCAAGCCGTACTATAAGTCCGGTCCAGAACGCTTTGCGGACGTTGGGTTTCCAAGGTTCGACGGAACCACGCGCTCTGAGCATCTGTGCACCGAGAATGGCTAGTACGACAGGGGAGTAACCGGCTGCGAGCATGGAGATGCCTCCATCCAGTGCCACTGGCAAGCTCAGATTGGATGCACGCAGGATGATGGCTATCGAAGCAGCATAGATGGAAGGCATACGGAAGACGGACAGAATCGCATTTTTGACCGTGAATTCAGATCTGGCGGCAAAAAAGATACCTACTGTGTTTACAATGATCATCTGTCCGATGACATATACCGAAGCCTTATCCAATCCAAGCTGTCCAAAGGCAAGCAACACAAGCGGGAGCCCATAATTCACGCAGTTCGTAAACGTGGAGACAAGGGTAAGTCCCGCTTTTTCGCTTGCCCCAAGATGGAATATTCGGCTCAGCAGTTCAGCAAGTGCCCACAGGGCGATCAGATTGATGATGGAGAACCAGAATGTGCCGGTTACGTCTGTCCATGTAATATCAGCATGCAGCAGTGTATCAAAGATAAGCGCAGGGCTCAAAATATAGAGGGAAAAGGTCGACAGCGGCCGAGTATCCCAATTTTTGAACCGTTTTAACAATATGCCTCCGATTACGGGAAGCGATATGGGCAGAAATACATGATATAACGTGAGCAGAAATGAATTAAACAATCGAAATTCAGTCCTTTCTGGATGAAAAACCTATTTTATCATAGCAGAAGTTGACCTTTGTCGGGAATGGATTTTGGTATTGACTTGCATAATGAGCATATGTTTGAGGCCACTTCTTTGATGGATGCGCAGGGGCGGTGGATTGCTATTTTGATATGGCAGATTTATTATAGAAGAGGTGCAACCAGATTACATACACATAGAGGAGGAAACTGTAATGAGTGAATCAAAACGCTTGCTCGTATTGGTCGGCTCTTATGCCGAAGCGGAAAATGAGGGCATTTACGCATATGAATTGAATGAGGATACAGGTAACCTCTCCAAGCTTGACGGCATCGCGGGCGTGAAAAATCCAACGTTTGTAAACGTGGATGCTGAAGGTAATAAACTGTATGCGATCGGTGAGACGGCGTCTGCCGAAGGCAATAAAATGTCTGAAGCTGTAGCTCTGAGCATTGATCCTTCAACAGGAAAATTGTCATTGCTGAATCGTCATGACTCCATTTCGGCTCCACCATGTCATATCCAACGTGATCCTTCCGGACGTTACTTGATCCTTTCCAGCTACCACGGTGGTCTGGTGGGTCTGCAAGCCCTGACGGATAACGGTGAAGTTGGCGTGCTTCTGGATGAGAAGAAACATGAAGGCAAAGGTGCGCATCCTGAACGTCAGGACAAGCCGCATGTGCATTCTGCATTCTTCAGCCCGGATGGCAAATACATGATGGTACAGGATCTGGGTGCGGACAAAATCGCAATCTACTCCATTGATGCAGGCAAGAATGAACTCGTACTGCACAGTGAAACCAAAACACATCCGGGTGCAGGACCTCGTCACTTGGCATTTCATCCGAACGGTCAATTCGCCTATGTTATTAACGAAGTGGATTCTTCCATTACGACTTTCCGTTATGATGCAGCAGCAGGCACATTGACAGAGGTTTCCACCGTGTCCACATTGCCTGACGGCTATGATGGCAGTGAAAACACAACAGCTGAAATTGCCGTATCAAACGATGGTCGTTTCGTATACGGTTCGAACCGCGGGCATGACAGCATCGTGGTATTTGCAGTAGACGCTGAAACAGGACATTTGAAACTGGTTGAGCATGTATCTGCTGAGGGTGAACACCCACGTCACTTTGCTTTGACTCCGAATGGCAAACTGCTGATCGCAGCTAACCGCGATACCAACAATATCGTTTCCTTTACAGTGGATCAGGAGAGCGGGCGTCTGAAATACACAGGCCACAGCACAGGTGTATCCAAGCCGGTATGCGTGAAACCTGTTTATCTGTAAATCCAAGATTTGAATGATTAACCGAGAGGTTTAAATACGTTTTCAGGATCAATTTGTATAATCTTGTTGACTTGATACTTTGGAAAGACCCTGTCCTTGTGGCGGGGTCTTTTTTGATGAGAAGAGGAGCGCATGAATTCGCAGATAACCACATATGTGGATTGTGAACGACAACTTATTTTCAAATTTAAGTTCATATAACAATGTAATTCAATCAATAGTATCGTGCAAGTAACTACCTGACTTCAAAGTGCGTACTTCCTTAACGGATAGTCAGGTTCTACAATGAATGAGTAGCCATGACAAACATTGCATGCATCTGAACTGGCTGAACGGTGCAGGCTAAATCTTTTAACATCCTTTACAGGATATACTCATACTCGAACAGCAAAAGGAGAAATGAATCGTGAAATTGCAATTGGCATTGGACTTGGTAAACATCCCTGAAGGTATTGCACTTGTTAAAGAAGTTGAACAATATATCGATATCGTTGAGATTGGTACGCCAATCGTTATTAATGAAGGTTTGCACGCGGTAAAAGCGATGAAAGAAGCATTCCCTAATCTGCAAGTTCTTGCAGACCTTAAAATTATGGACGCTGGTGGTTATGAAATCATGAAAGCAGCTGAAGCTGGTGCGGATCTGATCACTGTGCTTGGGGCAACCAATGATAGTACGATCAAAGGTGCAGTAGCAGAAGCGAAGAAACAAAACAAACAAGTTCTTGTGGACATGATAAACGTGCCTAATCTTGAACAGCGTGCTCGAGAAGTTGATTCGCTTGGCGTAGATTACATCTGTGTACACACAGGTTATGACCTGCAAGCTGAAGGACAAAGCCCGTTCGAAGATCTGCAAACGATCAAACAAGCCGTGAAAAATGCAAAAACAGCTGTAGCTGGTGGCATCAAGCTGGAAACATTGCCTGAAGTGATCAAAGCACAACCGGATCTGGTGATTGTGGGTGGCGGTATCACTGGACAAGCAGACAAAGCTAAAGTAGCAGCTGAGATGCAACGTTTGGTTCAACAAGGGTAAGACAGATGAGCAGCCGACAATACGCAGTGGACATCTTGAAGGAGCTGGAACGTACGCTAAGCCAGATCGACGACTCGGAGATGCAGGCCATGGCGGAACATATTCTGGCTGCCGAACAGATTTTTGTGGCAGGCGCAGGCCGATCCGGTCTGATGGGAAAGGCTTTTGCGATGAGATTGATGCAGATGGGTCTGCGGGTATATGTAGTTGGGGAGACCGTTACGCCAGGGATCTCTCCGAAAGACTTCCTCTTGTTATGCTCAGGCTCAGGGGAGACAGGCAGTCTGGCAGCGATGGCTCAGAAGGCCAGTAAAGCAGGTGCTCCTGTGGGTCTGATCACAATTAAACCAGAGTCCACCATTGGACAGCTGTCCGATACCGTGGTTCGTCTCCCTGCCTCTGCCAAAGAGGATACGGCGACCGCCGGAACCGAAGTGACCATTCAGCCGATGGGCTCTCTGTTTGAACAGGGGCTGCTGCTGAGCATGGATGCACTGGTGCTCACCATGATGGAATTGAAGAGTATGACTGGAGCAGACATGTTTGGGCGTCATGCCAACCTGGAATAGACCATATGTCATAAACTTGATGAAGTAGAATATATAAGTTGAACTAAACATTTACACAACAACGTAGAGGACAGAAATAAGCTGGAGAAGCGGAGCGTTCGCCTTTATGACCAGATTTTCACTTTTGATAAAGAGGATGAAAAAATCTGGGCATAACAGCGATCGGAAGATTGTTCTGTCATCGGAGTGGCTAGTGTAAATATTCATTAGTTCAACTTATAGATGGAAGACCGGAATACCCTTAAACAAGAGGGAGTTCCGGTCTTTTCTGCTATCGTTGTTTGTGGTCTGATTCGGGGTTTGCTTAACATCAGAGTCTTGCTGTAGTAGAATGTATACAAGCTGTATCGAACCAATGAACCCGTTATATGATACAAGGGAGCGGCAAGTTCTCCTGTTGCGGAGTGTTCTTGTGATATGCGAAATGCATTTTAGCGATATAATATTGAGTGGAAGAAAAGGGGGCTCGGAGCCATGGCAACCGAAGTCAAGGAACGCATCAACTTGAAAGAGATCAACTGTGAGAAAGAATTGACCCTTGCTGTTATTGGCGGCAAATGGAAACTGATTATTTTATGGCATCTGGGTCTTGAAGGCACCAAACGTTTCAGTGAATTGAAGCGATTGATTCCTCATATTACCCAAAAGATGCTGACCAACCAGTTGCGTGAGCTGGAGGAAGACAAGCTAATTGAGCGCAAGGTGTATGCAGAAGTACCTCCTCGTGTGGAATATACGATGACGGATCACGGACAGAGCCTGATGCCCGTGCTGCATGCGATGTATAACTGGGGTAAAAACTATGGTGAAAATGTAATTTGGAAATCAGAATAAGTTATAGTCAGACGAACCGCCTGGTAAATGGACACTTCCATTACCTGGCGGTTTTTCTTTCCTTCTAATTCACTGACAGTTTTAAAAAAGTTTTCTTGAAACGTAGAAGGCAGAAATAGCCTGAAGAAGCGAAGCGTTCGCCTAAAAGCTTTCTGAAAGAAAGCTGCATCGGAAGCATATGCTTATCCCCGGATTTCCCCTTTAGAAAAGGGATCAAAAAATCTGGGGATAACAGCGATCGGAAGGTTATTCTTCCGTCGGAGTGGTAAGTGTGAATATTTTTTAGTCCAATGTATAATCCCTTGAACCAAAAGGCTCATTTTAGGATATGTAAGGCATAAATGCTCCGAATATGATACGATGAGAGATATTGGAAATGCAAGGAGGAGGACATTTAACGATGGAAAAAATACGTACACGCGATGAAGTAAACCAAGAGACTACCTGGGACTTGCGAGACTTGTTTGGGACAGACGCAGAGTGGGAGCAGGAGCTTAGATCACTGCCTGAAGCTGCTGCCCATATCGAAACATTTAAAGGACATCTGGGCGAAGGCGCTGAGCAGCTGCTGGCCTGTCTGGATGCCCGCGAAGCTTTGCAGGAACGCATTAGCAAAACAGCTTCATATGCCCGGCTGAAACAGTCGGAGGACAGTACCAATCCCGTGAATATTGAGAATTCAGCCAAGGCGGGAGACATCTTATCGAATTTGTCGTCGTCCTTGTCTTTTGTGAATTCCGAGATCGTGGATCTTCCGGATGGAACGGTTAAACGTTATATTGAAGAACTTCCGGGTTTGCAGCCGTATGCCCGCAGTTTGGATCGTCTAATTCAGGAAAAGGCACATCGTCTTTCGCCCGAAACGGAGAAGGTACTCGCTTCCCTCGGGGAAGTGCTGGACTCGCCATACCGGATCTATCTGCGTGGTAAATTAGCAGACATGACGTTTGACGATGCACTTGATGGCGATGACAATAACCGCCCGCTGTCCTGGTCATTCTATGAGAATAATTATGAAATGTCATCGGATACAAAGCTGCGCCGCTCTGCGTATGCTGCATTCAGCTCCAAGCTGAATGATTACAAAAATACGTTTGCTGAAGGTTACGCAACCGAAGTGAAGAAACAGGTCGTCATGTCCAGGCTGCGTGGATATGATGATGTTACAGATATGCTGCTCAGCCCGCAGCAGGTAAGCAAAGAGATGTATAACAATGTACTGGACATCATCCAGCAGGAACTCGCACCTCACATGCGCAGACTGGCAGCTCTCAAGAAACGTGAGTTAGGTCTGGACAAGCTGATGTTCTGTGATCTGAAAGCACCACTGGACCCTGAATTCAGCCCTGCCATTACATATGAGGAAGCCTGCACGCTCATTCGTGAAGCTCTTGCCGTGATGGGACCGGAATATGGCGACATTGTGGAGCGTGCATTTAGTGAGCGCTGGGTAGATTACGCAGATAATGCGGGCAAATCGACAGGAGCTTTTTGTTCGTCCATATATGGTTCTCATTCCTATATCCTGATCTCATGGGCAAACAATATGCGCGGAGCATTTACACTTGCCCATGAAGTGGGACATGCTGGACATTTCATGCTTGCCGGGCATTACCAACGTCTTACGAATACACGACCGTCCCTCTATTTCATAGAGGCGCCTTCGACAATGAATGAAATGCTGCTGGCAGATCATTTGTTGAAACGTTCTGATAATCCGAGAATGCGTCGTTGGGTCATTTTGCAATTGCTCAATACGTATTACCATAACTTTGTTACGCATCTGCTTGAAGGTGAATTGCAGCGTCAGGTGTACGCACTCGCAACTAAGGATGAACCTATCACAGCGAAGACGTTAAGTCAGCTGAAAGGCAACATTCTCTCCGAGTTCTGGGGGCCTGATCTGGTGATTGATGAAGGGGCGAAATTGACCTGGATGAGACAGCCTCATTATTATATGGGATTGTATCCATATACCTATGCAGCAGGTCTGACGGCATCTACCGCTGCTGCACAGCTGATTCGGGAAGAGGGGCAGCCTGCCGTGGATCGCTGGCTTGATGCATTGAAAGCGGGAGGAAGCCTTGATCCGCAAGAGCTGATGAAGCTTGCGGGTGTGGACATGTCTGGACCTGGGCCGATTCGTGCTGCTGTTGCCTATGTTGGCAGTCTGGTCGATGAACTTGAACGTCTGTATTCGTAATCAGGTTCATATAGTATACGGACAAGGCTTGTAGGGTTGTCTGCGTGCACCGTCTCCTTGGCAGGGGGCGGTGCATCTTAATTTGCAGGGAGAAGGGAACGATGATGAATGACGTCATTGAGCATATCTTCATCACTGGGCTGGTTAAGCATGGATGGCTTCGGTATTTTTGATGACATGAATGATGTTCCGGGATTTGAGGGCAATCAGAGTGGTTTTTTTGCTGGATTCAATGAGTTTGGAGCAATGAGTGCGTTTGGATCCATTTTTATCGGTGGCGTTTTTCTCATCATTGCTGGTGTCATTGTTTATGCCATTATTTCAGGGGTACGCACATGGTCATCGAATAATGCATCAGCGCTGTTAACCTTGCATTCAACGATTGTGGCAAAGCGAACTAGAGTTAGCGGGGGAACAGGGGACAGCAGGGCTTCCACTTACTATTACATTACATTTGAGCTCGACAACGGTGAACGGGTAGAACTGAACGTAGGTGGGAGTGACTACGGTATGCTTGTGGAACATGACCGAGGCATGCTGACATATCAGGGGACCAGGTTTAAGCATTTTGAAAGAGATGTGCAGCCCCAGTCCGGTGTTAGTAAAAACAGCTTTTATACGTAAAATAACAGGAAGGCGGCTCCTCCCGAGTGGAGAGAGTCGTTTTTGGTATGGGTAAAAGAAACCAATCACAGGGTATTCAAACGCTTACAATGATGATATACTCGTAAAATAAAGCAAAACAGTATAAAACAAAAATAAACAAACAACAAAATAAAGAATAAAGTGCAGAGCAGCTATGATTAAAATCAAGAAATATTCAAGAGCGAAAATATAGTATGGGATGAAGGGCTGGTGAAGAGCGGTGAGTGTGCTGGCGTATGATTTGGGTGCTGGAAGCGGGAGAGCACTGCTGGGTCATCTGAATGATCGGGGAATGGAAACGATGGAGATCCATCGGTTCAAGAATGAACCGGTAAAAGCGGGGGAGCGGCTGCACTGGGATATATTGAGGCTGCACCATGAATTGCTGGAAGGGCTGAACCTTGTTAAACAAAAG
This sequence comes from Paenibacillus marchantiae, assembly GCF_028771845.1. NCBI lineage: Bacteria > Bacillati > Bacillota > Bacilli > Caryophanales > Paenibacillaceae > Paenibacillus > Paenibacillus marchantiae. Next base: position 3,822,161 of record NZ_CP118270.1, read on the forward strand.
GGAGAGCAGCCTGAAAGTCTGGGGATTGATTCCTGGGCGGTTGATTTTGGACTACTTGGGAGTCATGGTGAATTGTTGGGCAATCCATATCATTACCGTGATGCACAATTTAACGGCATGATGGATCAGGTGCGTAAGGAATTGACCTCTCAGCGAATTTTCGAACGCACAGGCATCCAGTTTCTTAGCTTTAACACACTGTACCAGTTGGCTACGCTTAAGCGGAAAGGCTCCCCACTGCTTAACGAAGCGGAGCGTTTCCTCATGATCCCCGATCTGCTTCGTTACTTTCTGACCGGTGAAGCGGTGAATGAGTTTACCAACGCCACCACAACACAGCTATACAATCCAACCATAGGGCATTGGGACAGTGAACTGCTTGCACATATCGGTATTTCGGAGACACTGTTCGGAGAAGCAGTCATGCCAGGTACTCGAGTGGGGCAGCTGCGCAGCAGCATTTGCAGTGATCTTGGCTTATCTGCCATTCCGGTTATTGCGGTTGCAGAGCATGACACAGGTTCGGCGGTTGTGGCTGTTCCGGCAACAGAGCGTTCATTTGCTTACCTAAGCTGCGGAACCTGGTCACTTATGGGAACGGAGATTAATCAGCCCGCCATCAGTTCCGAGAGTCTGGCGCTCAACTTTACGAATGAGGGCGGGGCAGGCGGTACGTTCCGTTTGCTCAAGAACATCATGGGCTTGTGGATTTTGCAGGAATGCATGCGTGAATGGGAACGGAAGGGACAGGGAATTAGCTATGCGGAGTTACTGAGCAGGGCGGAACTTGCTCCTCCATTTGCGAGTCTGTTTGATCCCGATGATGAGCGGTTTATGCCAGCAGGGGATATGACCTCTCGCATACAACAATATTGCCGTGATACAGGGCAGACTGAGCCGCAAGATCAGGGGGCTATTGCCCGTTCTATTCTGGAGAGCCTTGCACTGAAGTATCGGCGAGTGCTGGAATGGACAGAACAACTGTCCAGACAGTCTTTTAATGGATTGCATATGGTCGGTGGTGGCATTCAGAATCGCTTGTTATGTCAGTGGACAGCCAATTCCATTGGCAAACCGGTATGGGCGGGGCCAGCAGAAGGTAGTGCGATCGGGAACATGGCTGTACAGTGGATGGCAAGCGGAGCCTTTAAGGATATATGGGAAGCCCGCAAGGTCATTCGTGATTCATTCCCAGTTACTGATTATGAACCAAAGGACAGACCCATCTGGGAAGAGGCCTACGGCAGATTCCTAAGGTTGACGGCTTCGCCCAAATCACAAGCCGGGAGCGAGGTGTAGCATGCTGGCAGCAGAGCGCTATGACCGGATTGTGGAGATGGTTAATGTTAAGGGCAGCATGCGTGTATCCGAGCTTAGTGAGCTCTGCCGGGTAACAGAAGAGACCATTCGGCGTGATCTCGACCGGCTGGAGCAAGCAGGGCGACTGCGCCGTTCCCATGGTGGCGCTGTCAGCGTGAAGGAAGAGCAGCCGGAGATCCCTTACCGGGTAAGGGAAACAACACATGCAGAGGAAAAGAAAAGAATTGCCCAATCGGCTCTATCCATGATTCGTCCGGGTGACCGAGTTCTACTGGATGCCAGCACGACAGCAGGGTATATGGCGGCCAATATGCCGGATATGCCATTGACTGTATTAACCAATTCCATACAGGTAGCCACTGAACTTAGCAGCAGGGACAAGATTGAAGTCATTTCGACTGGTGGCCAGTTGGCCCAACGATCTCTGTCTTTTGTTGGACCGCTCGCCGAACGTTCTCTGGAGACATATCATGTCGATAAATTGTTCCTGTCTTGTAAAGGTGTGCATCTGGAAGGTGGCGGAATCAGTGAATCCAATGAGCTTCAGGCACGGTTGAAGCAGAAAATGGTCGGTATATCCGACCAGGTCATTTTGCTTGCAGATACGAGCAAGTTTGGAGTTCGTGCATTTGCCCGGGTAACCGGGTTAAATGCGGTTCATGCGGTGATCACAGATCAGTCGCTTGATGATGATTTGATAGAACGACTGAACAGCTATGATATCTCAATCACAAGGGTATAAAACAATACGGTATTTGATACTTATATGCGTTATAACAACAATTCATCAGTTATAGGAGCGTGTAATCATGAAGGTCTCCTTATTCATTACCTGCCTCAGCGATGCCATATATCCCCGCGTGGGGGAGGCGATGGTGAGATTGCTCGCCGCTCATGGCGTTCGGTTGGATTTCCCGCCCGTGCAGACCTGCTGCGGTCAGCCTTCCTACAACAGCGGGTATTGGGATGAGACACGGGTAGCCGCCAAAACGATTCTGGAAGCCTTTGATGATAGTGATTTTGTCGTCTGTCCCTCGGGCTCCTGTACGTACATGATTCATCATTATCCCGAGCTGTTTGTCGATGAACCTGTGTGGCTGGAGAAGGCTAAACGTTTGGAAGCCAAAGCCTACGAATTCACGCAGTTCCTCGTTCAGGTGCTTGGCATCACGGATTTGGGTGCACATTTTCCGCATAAGGTTACATACCATCCCTCCTGTCATGGCAGCCGTTTGTTAGGCGTAAAGGATGAGCCTATGGCATTACTTTCGGCAGTAAAAGGTTTGGAATTTGTTCCCCTTCCTTACGGAGAGGATTGCTGCGGCTTTGGTGGTACCTTTGCCATCAAAATGCCGGATATATCTGGTGCCATGGTCACAGAAAAGGTAGATCACATCAAAGAAACGGAAGCTGAAGTATTGGTAGGACTGGATATGGCCTGTCTAATGAATATCGCAGGTAATCTGCGGTATCGGAATGAACCAGTGCGTGTGATGCATTTGGCCGAACTGCTCTATGAGGGGGTGCAAACAGGATGAGTCAACCCGGTGTAATGGATGTTACCGTCAAAGAACGTGCAGAACTGGCTTTGAATGATGACTTCCTGCGGAAAGCCGTCAAGTTTACGACAGAGCGATTGCGTAATGGCAAGAAGTCCGCATCCGAAGAACATGGCAACTGGGAAGAATGGCGCGAACGTGGACGTCAGATTCGTCTGCATACGATCGCACATCTGGATTATTACCTGAATGAATTCGTCAATAATGCACGTGCCAATGGGGTTCATATTCATTTTGCGGATACTTCGGTAGAGGCAGCAGCGATTGCACTTGATATTGCGGCTCACAAGCAGGCTTCTACCGTGGTAAAATCCAAGTCCATGGTGTCCGAGGAAGTGCATCTCAACCATGTATTGGAATCCGCAGGTATTGAAGCAATAGAGACCGATCTGGGCGAATATATCATTCAATTGGCGGGTGAAGCCCCATCCCATATCGTCATTCCGGCTATTCACAAAAATCGATACCAGATTGCGGACCTGTTGTCCAAGGAAGCGGGAGAAATTCTGGAACCGGACACCACCGTACTTGCCGGATTTGTACGCAAAAAGCTGCGTGAGAAGTTTCTTGAAGCAGATATAGGCATGACCGGCTGCAATTTTGCGATTGCGGAAACGGGTTCCATGGTCCTATTCGAAAATGAAGGCAATGCCCGTATGGTATCCACCGTGCCAAAAACACAGATTACCTTAATGGGCATGGAGCGTATCATTCCATCCTGGACGGATCTCGAGGTGATGGCAACCTTACTGCCACGCTCCGCGACAGGTCAAAAATTGACGATGTATATGTCAGGTATAACCGGCCCTCGCCGAACAGAAGACGGGGACGGGCCAGATGAAATGCACATTATTATCGTGGATAATGGACGTTCACTTCAGTTGGGTGATCCCGAGTTTCAGGAGCTGTTGAACTGTATTCGCTGTGGAGCCTGTCTGAACGCTTGTCCGGTATATCGTCATATCGGCGGGCATGCCTATGGTGGAACCTACAGTGGACCGATTGGAGCGGTACTTACACCTGCACTCAATGGCAACATCGATGAATGGAACGACATCGCGGGTGCTTCCAGTCTGTGCGGAGCCTGTTATGAAGCCTGTCCTGTCAAAATTCCGCTGCATGATATGCTCGTATATTTACGTAGACGCAAGGTGGAAAAGGGCCATGGCAATAAGCTTGAGAGCGCTGGTATGAAAGGTTTTGCAGCGGTTGTATCCAATTCTAAACGATTCGGAGCGGCTATACGTCTCGGACAGATTGGTCAGAAAGTCATTGTTCGGAATAACGGAATTTCACTTAAACTTGGGCCCCTCAAAGGCTGGAACAGCTATCGGGTTGCGCCAAGCCTCGCGAAGCGTTCCTTCCGGCAGCAATGGAACAAGTTGGATCAGGAGCTGAATCAGGAGAAGAAAGAAATGGATTCTTCCGTTCGGGATCGAATGGAACAGATTCTGCGTGAGCGCGAGGGGGGGGGTGGTCAACATGAACACTGAACATCAGGAATGGCTGGAGCAATTGGAGAAAAAATCTCGTGCGAAGCAGGAACACTTTATGAATGACATTGCGTCCAAATTGAGAAGACCACGGCAGACACATGCTCCGACCCAACCTTTTCGAGGTGCACCCGCATTCTGGAAGGATCTGGACTGGGACATAGATAAACGCATACAGGCATTTACCGATAATTTTGTGAGTGTAGGTGCTCATATTGCACGGGTAAGAGACATTGGCGAAGCTTCGGACTTTATCGCTAATAAATCTCATGAATTGAGTGCGAAATATATCATACGCCAGAATGAACAGGCGCTTACGGATCTTGGATTAGAAGAGCAACTTCCCGATGTGCAGATTTCTGTATGGAATAGCCAAGCAGAGGAGAACTGGAAGGCACGGGCAGCCGAGGCAGATATCGGTGTAGTGATGGCGGATTATGCCACAGCATATACGGGTTCCGTCACGGTGCTTTCTTCGCCAGAAAAAGGGCGCTCAGTGAGTCTATTGCCGACCGTACTCATCATTATTATTCCAATTGAACGGCTCTACACCAGACTTGGTGAAACGCTTGATCGATTCGATGAAGCGGGAAGAGAGAATCTTCCGGCAGGCATACATTTTATTTCCGGTCCTAGTCGTTCTTCTGATATTGAAAATGATTTGACCATTGGGGTACATGGACCGGGGATTGTATATGGTCTTATTATGGGATAACACCATTTCTAAATGCATAACCTCACGAATGACTGTCCAAAAGCAGCTTTTTGTCTGCGAAGGGCAGTTTTTTCTATGTCTAGTATGTCCATTATGAAAGGGATAATGAGCCATTCAATCATATGGCAGTAGATAAAAATATTCTATAGATAAAAACTATTAATATTATAATTATTATATATTTAACCTATCAAGAGAAGCGGCGTATAATCCATTTCAAGATAGGTTCATGTGAGAACCGACCAAGGAGGCGTTATGAATGAGTATATTTTCTTATCAGGTTCCATTCATGGATGGACACGTGGGCGATTTATCTGTTTTTGAGGGGAAAGTGCTACTTATCGTGAATACAGCCAGCAAGTGCAGTTACTCTCGACAATTTACGGAGCTTCAACACCTGTATGAGCAGTATCGTGATCAAGGACTGGAGATCCTGGCGTTTCCCTGTGATCAGTTTAATCAGAAGGAGCCGGGCAACAATGATGAGATAGCTCAGTATTGTAGGAATCATTTTCATATATCCTTTCCGATTTTTGAGAAGATCGAGGTTACCGGACAGTCCATACATCCTTTGTTTCGCTATCTGGTCGATACAGCCCCATTTGAGGGTTATGACATGGAATCGGAAGAAGGTCGGTGGATGGATCAATTCCTAGAGGAGAAACATCCCGAATTATACCGGGGAGACGGGATCAAATGGAATTTTACCAAATTTCTGATTAATCGAACCGGGGAAGTGAGTGGTCGCTATGAGACTACGGTTGCACCGATAGAGATGGAGTCAGCGATTCGGAACCTGCTGAGACAGGCCTAGTTGGAGTTTAATGAACTGTGTATCTTCGAAATTCTAGTTTACGTTCAGAGCCAAATAATCTCTATATGGAGGGACCAAAGGGGAAATTTACTCATGCCAATTCGGATGGATACCCATTGGTCCTAAGACTTTGAGACTGTTGAAGATTAGGACTGGAAATGTTAGGGTAAAAGAAAGATAACGAAGGAACCCATTTTTTTTAATCTAAACTGACCAATATACCGTTTTGGTCAGTTGGTTCCGGTATGAATTTCAGGTTATCTGGATGAAATATGAAAATTTGCAGAAAATGTAGTCATGTCTGTTGATCTGAAGTCGTAATTGAACAAAAGTATTATTTTTTAGTCGAACGTAACACTTGGAAGAGGAGTGAGTATTATGGCGCAAATTTCAGTTCCCCAACCCAAAACTTTTGGGCCTTTAGGAAACTTACCACAGTTAAATACCGATGAGCCTGTACAATCCCTGGTGAAACTCGCTGAAGAGTATGGCCCCATTTTTCGAATGGATTATCCTGGCCGAAGTGAATTGTATATTTCAGGTCACGAACTGGTAGCCGAGGTAACCGACGAATCCAAATTCGATAAACGTGTATGGGCACCGCTGGAGAAGGTACGTGCATTTGCCGGAGATGGCCTGTTTACGAGTTGGACTCAAGAACCGAATTGGAAAAAAGCTCACAATGTGTTGCTGCCCAGCTTCAGCCAGCGTGCAATGCAGGGATATCACAACAAAATGATTGATCTCGCTGTACAGCTCGTACAGAAGTGGTCCAGATTAAACCCGGATGAGACGGTTAACGTACCTGATGATATGACTCGTCTCACCCTGGATACGATTGGATTGTGTGGATTCAACTACCGATTTAACAGCTTTTACCGGGAAGAACCGCATCCCTTCATTACCAGTATGGTTCGAGCACTAGACGAATCGATGAGTTCGTTGCAGCGTTTGCGTCTGCAAGACAAGCTGATGATCACCAAAAAGAAACAGTTTGAGCAGGATATCCGTTCGATGTACTCTCTGGTGGATCATATTATTGCGGAGCGCAAGGAGCAGCCCCAGGAAGGGGCGGACGATCTGTTGTCCCATATGCTTAGTGGCAAGGACCCGGAAACCGGGGAAACGCTGGACGATGAAAATATCCGTTACCAGATCATCACCTTCCTGATTGCTGGACATGAGACGACGAGTGGCCTGTTGTCCTTTGCCATCTATTATTTAATGAAAAACCCGGATACCCTTGCCAAGGCTCAAGCTGAAGCAGATCAGATTCTGAAAGATCCGGTTCCAACATACAATCAGGTCCGCAATCTGAAATATGTTCGCATGGTTCTGAACGAAGCATTGCGGTTGTGGCCTACGGCTCCGGCATTCTCCTTATACGCGAAGAAAGACCTTATTCTGGACGGGAAATATCCTTTGCAAAAAGGGGATAGTGTCAGTGTACTCATTCCCAAGCTGCATCGGGACCGCGACGCGTGGGGTGACGATGTGGAGGAATTCCGACCGGAACGGTTCGAAGATCCGAGCAAGGTACCACATGACGCCTATAAACCATTTGGTAATGGCCAGCGGGCCTGCATCGGTCAGCAGTTCGCCCTTCAGGAAGCAACACTTGTGCTAGGAATGGTCCTGAAGCATTTTGAATTCATCGATCATGCGGACTATCAGTTGAAAGTGAAAGAAACGTTGACGCTCAAACCCGATAACTTCACGATTCGTGTTCGTGCACGCGGGGGTCAACCGGTCATGGCTGTGCCGGGTGTTGCCGTGGAGGAACCGACTCCGGTTGCCAAAAGACAAGAGCCGGATACAGCAAATGCCCATCACACCCCGATGCTTGTCCTGTATGGATCCAATCTCGGGACAGCGGAAGGCATTGCGCGTGAAATCGCAGATACCGCAAGATACCAGGGCTTCCGTAGCGAGGTGGCTACCCTGGATGATCGTGTAGGCAAACTTCCGAAGGAAGGCGTCGTCATCATTGTGAGCGCATCCTACAATGGTCAGCCACCAAGCAATGCCAAGGATTTCGTCGAGTGGATTGAACATGCGGATGCAGGGGAATTCCAAGGCGTTCGATTCTCCGTTCTCGGATGTGGGGATCACAACTGGGCCAGCACGTACCAGCGTATCCCGCGTTTGATTGATGAGCAGTTATCTTCCAAAGGAGCAGAACGGTTATCACCGATCGGAGAAAGTGATGCCAGCGGGGACTTTGAGAAACAGGTTGGAGACTGGACCGAGCAACTATGGCCGGATTTGGCACGAACTCTGGGCCTCAAGTTGAACACAAGCTCAGGTAGTGAGCGCAGTTCCTTGTCAGTACAGTTTGTCAGCGGACTGGCGGTAACGCCGCTCGCGGATACGTATGATGCACATGTTGCTGAAGTGCTTGAGAATCGGGAACTTCATGATGCGGGCAGTGAACGAAGCACACGTCATCTGGAGATTAAACTGCCTGAAGGCGCAACGTATAAAGAAGGCGATCACCTGGGCATTTTGCCGCAAAACCCGTCTGAGCTCGTAGAACGAGTACTGAAACGATATGGATTCACAGGTACGGAACATCTGGTTCTGGATGCCTCTGGTCGCAGCGCAGCTCATCTGCCATTGCACCAACCGGTTAGTCTGGTCGATCTGCTCAGTCACAGTGTGGAGCTTCAGGAAGCGGCAACTCGGGCCCAACTGAGGGAGCTGGCGGCGTACACGGTGTGCCCACCGCATAAGAAGGAGCTCGAAGCGCTTCTTGATGAGTCTGTTTACATGGAAGAAGTGCGTAAGAAACGCATATCCATGCTGGATTATTTGGTGAAATACGAAGCATGTGAGCTGCCTTTCGAACGGTTTTTGGAACTGCTGCCTTCCCTGAAAGCCCGATATTATTCAATCTCCAGTTCACCGCGAGTGCAGCCTGAGCAGGCCAGCATAACCGTCAGCGTAGTGCGTGCTCCGGCGTGGAGTGGTCAGGGAGAATATAAAGGTATAGCGTCCAACTATCTGGCGAACTTGAAGCCGGGTGAAGAGGTTGTCATGTTCATACGCACGCCTGAGTCCGGGTTCGAACTGCCAGAAAATGCAGAGGCTCCGATCATTATGGTTGGTCCGGGGACGGGCGTAGCTCCATTCCGTGGTTTCCTGCAGGCAAGACGTGTACTGAAGGAACAGGGTGAGAAGGTTGGCGAGGCCCATCTGTATTTTGGATGTCGCAACCCTGAACATGATTATTTATATAAAAATGAACTCGAAACTGCGGAGCAAGAGGGCCTTGTCCAGCTTCATACCGCCTTCTCCCGCGTGGACGGGGAAGAGAAATGTTACGTGCAGCATCTAATGAGAGATGATGCCCACAAACTGATTCCTCTGCTCGAACAGGGTGGACATCTGTATGTTTGCGGCGATGGCAGCAAGATGGCACCTGATGTTGAAGCAACACTCAAGAAAGCGTACACTGATGTCAGCGGCAACTCCACAGAGGAAGCCGATGCGTGGTTAGAACGTTTGCAGCAGGAAGGTCGTTATGCCAAGGATGTGTGGACAGGCATCTGAGTGATACGTTCCTGATTCCAATGATTATTGATAGGCATCTGCGCGGTGAGACACAGAAAGGTTCTGTGCTCACCGCTTTTTGCTATGGCACAATATCCGAGCAGACCAATGCAGGTATGAGTTATACTAGGGAATAGAAATATGCATATCATGACATGGGGTTGACCCAGGGCATGGATCGTTTCTCTCATTGGGCGATTGCTGGCACAGATATGAATTCAGCGATGTCTGGTCTCATTATTTCTTCTTTTTATTCGTTGGACGATAGATCGATTCGACCTGAGTTAGCGGAAAGAGAATACGTGAGGAGAATTTACCTTTTCCCTGCAGCTCAATGTAATCCAGTCCAACACCAACAAGTCGGATATTGTTAAATGCGTTTCCGGATGGGAATACCGTGCGGATGCCTACCCGTATGCCTCGCCGTGCTCGTGGTACATCAAATACACGAATGGAAAACAAACTGAGTGGAATAAATAACTGCCGATTGACTTTGATGAAATTGCGCGGAAATACTTTTCTAATTATTCCAGGTTCCAGACCAGACAATGGAGCATTCAATTCTGCCAGATGTCCCTGGAACTCGGCCAGACGCTGTTGAAGTGTTTTTCCTGTATGAAGTTGGTGCCAATTCATAAGCAATCCTCCGTTCGCCATTTATACCTACTATATGAATGGACGAAGGCAAGAGGTGAGCGAAATGGCGCCCATGTTACTCATGATAAGGTACAACTTAAGATATAGGGAGTGATTCAGATGGACGTGGAAATGTATAAAGACCTCATTCGGGATGAACGTGGCAACTATTATATCGCGGTACAGATAGAGGGTAATGAGCTTACGCTTGTCAACGCATTTGTTGAAGCATCGTTTACACCGGAACTGATCTATAATGAAGAATTTCGTAATAAACATAAAGAGATGGAAGGCGGCTTTGTAGGCAAAATTGCAATGGACCTTCTCCGGCATGATGTGGTCATGGGTTTGAAACAAATGGACAGAAAGCTGCTGGAGCTTTCGGAAGTTGAACAGAAGTACACGGTGAACTATATAGATACGATTGAGTTCTATCGCCACCCTGCGTGGGAGCGGAAAGCATAAGCGAAGGCTCATTTTCGTGGACAGTCCATTAGGATAGTAAAATCGTAAAAGCGCAAGTACAGGGGAGCTACCCTTGCCACTTGCGCTTTTGGCGTTGCAACTATTCATCGGGAAACGCACTATCGATAGGAAGGATAGATGATGCCGATATCTCGTTCTGTTTTCAAGCTTCCCTCTATATACCGCTGGAGTTCATTTCCTTTGATTCGAATCGGAATGGAATTCCCTCGATAGATCAGTTCACCCTCAATCGTGCGCACGCTCATTCCGATGACGCCTTCCAAATGTCCACCCTGATCCGTAATTAACCGAATTCCTGCTGGCCCCTCCATAAGAATCTTACCATCCTGATATACCGTTACCCGTTCTGGCGTGTTCACCAATTCAAAATGCAGCCCATTCACCGTACGGCTGTACGCCGTATGACCAGCGACTTCTTCGCCATGATCCATGTCGATGGGGAGAAGACCGGTAAACCACAGTTGGTCCGATCCAACCGGCATGATGCCGCATAACCGTTCCACATAATCAAGCAGGCAAAGAATGGAGGGGGAATAGGTTTCCGTAAAACCCTCCTCCCCGGTCCATGGGCTTAAAGCCTGCGCAAAGCGCGTTGCTTTGGAAAGGGACGACAAGATGGGTTGCAGTACCCAGGTCAATTCCACATAGCGATGGTGATATTCAAAAGCATGTGGTGCACGGATCAGACTCAGGAAGTTAGATGCTCCACCCCAGCTGTTATAAGAGGAGAACGGATCGAACCGTGGATCATCCATCGACATGGAGGTGAACGGGTATTTGGCAAAAAACTTACTTGTATTCAGCAAATACCGGCGCAGCATGTTATCAAACAATTCACGGTCGCCCACCTCGCAGGCCATCACGCGCAGCAGCACATCGGACTGTACCCTGACGAATTCGTCATTGCGATCCCTGTCGTAGAAGAACATATCCTCTTCGTCATAACAGTAGCGGAAGAGACTTTCCAGACTGGCTTCAGCTTTTGCTTTCCAATCACCACCAGACTCCCCAAGTTCCTCAGCCATTCGGGATAAATACATGCGCTGGCAATATATATTGGCGGTTAAGTCTGGTGCCAAAAAAGGCAGGACCGGAGAGTCCGGATGGTAGGACGCAGCATCATTCATATAAGGTGTATCCGGGACATGCCAGAACCGTGGGGACAGATCATGCCCGGTATCAAAGGTACTAAATGCCTCCACACAGCCGGTCCCTCGGGTATTGCGATACGTTGCAATCCATTCGTCGTATTGTACCATGGCCTTGTACATGGTCTTCAGGAAGGAACGGTTCTTTCCATGAAGCAGGTAGTGGTTCCATACGCTTCGTGCCAATGGTGTAACGAGCTGAATCTGGCGAAAGGATGGACCGTTCTCCGTTAGCTTATAAGGTAGCAATCCATCTTCTCTTTGGTGTCGGGCAAAAGCAAGATAGGTCGTTTCCGATACGGAAGGAATCAGACGTGACAGCAGTTCCGCATTAATGGTGCCCGTACTCTCCAGCCAGCAACCCAGATAGATGCCACCTTCCTGAAGAATGGGCTCAATGCCGTTCAGGGGCACAATGCAAGTCAGTAACTTCTCCAATGCGGAATAATAAGTTGCTTCCAGTCTTCCACCAGTTGCCGCGAATTGAACACCCGACGCCTGCCATTCCTGTATTAACTTTTGATCTTCCGGTTTACCTGGCTGCACATGATCGTGGATCGAGATCTGCCGCAGCTTGTTCAGCAGGGCTTCTGTCATGTTGACCTCCTTGAAGCGGTTAATTATTGATTGGATTCAAAAATTCGTACGGTGCCATTATAGAAGTCAGTCACGGCTTGCTCCACACTTTTTCGGCCAAAGCCGATTTCCTGGTTGGTTGTCTGGGCCAGCTTGGAGAATTCAGCGAATCCCGGTGGATTATAGCTCACGTCAAAAGGCTCCGTTTTTGTAGCTTCAGATACAAAGCTGGTGTAATTATATACAATCTCCTCAACAGGTCCCGCTTCTTGCTGAAGCAGATTGCGGTTGGCTTCCGTAACGGGCACGCCGCGGTCGTTGCCGAGAATTTTGGCTGCGTCCGGATCATTAATCCAGAAATCCATCAGGATCGCGACTTCTTTTGCATGTTTGGTATTCGCATAACCGGACAACCCCTGACTGGATTCAAATACAACCCCAGTTCCTTTTGGACCCCGTGGTACAGGCAAAAGAATTAACTTATCTTCCGTGAGACTCTGGAAAGCAGCCAGTTGATTCGAAGGAAGCAGGCTCATAGCCGCCTTGCCCGTAATAAGCAAGGATTTACTCGTATCATCCGGTGGGTTGGAAACCTGCAATTCAGGCGTGACCACACCTCCGGATTTGGAAGCCTGCTCCCAGTAAGTGAACCATTCCAAAATGTCTTCTTTTGCAAATCCGAGCGTGCCATTCTTCATATCATATAGCTGTTTGCCGCGTTGTTTCAAAAAGATGTCCATACCGTCAACTGTGAAATTATAGGTTCCATAAAAGCCCTTACCGAGCTTGTCGGACAGCTCTTTGCTGATTGCAGCATAATCTTCCCAAGTCCAATCCGAAGCTGGCAAAGGGATTCCCGCTTGATCGAATAGCGCTTGATTAACGACAATACCCCGTGCATTCGCACCTGCGGAAATATGCTGCAGCTTCCCATCAAGACGCCCATATTCAACCATGGTGGCATCCATGCCATCCAGATTCAGTTCACTACCGACATAAGGGTCCAGGTTCAAAAGCACATCCTTTTTGGCGTAGTCAACCACATTACCCCCAAGGAAGAAAATATCCGGTGCTGTGCCTGACGCCAGCTGTGTATTCAACTTGTCGAAATATCCGGAGGAAGGGGCAAATTCACCTACAATTTTAATATTCGGATGTTTCTCCTGAAAAACCTTCAGGGCTTCGTTCGTAATATCTGCCCGTTTTTGATCGCCCCACCACATCATGCGCAGTTCGACTTGCCCGTCTTCAGCGGTCTTTGTTCCTGTCTGCTCATCAGCGCCGGTATGATCCGTTCCAGAGCAGGCAGTCACCAATAACAGGAGTGAAGCTATAACAGTGATCATTAATCGTTTGAACATGAGAAATCCCCCTGACAATGGATAATGAAAAAAATAATATCTGTTGTACACGTATTGCGTCTGGACAGGTATTTTCGTAATTTCGTAATCACTTCAGCCCAGTCGTTGCAATTCCCTCTAGAAAATAACGCTGAAATACCAGAAAGATGATGGTCACAGGCAGCAGAGACAGCGTGGACATGGCGAGCAGTGCGCCCCAATCCGATTGTCCCGATGGATCAAACAATGACCGAATCCCAAGCTGTACGGTAAACAGATCAATTTTGCTCAGGTAGATCATCTGGCTAAAGAAGTCATCCCAGCTCCAGATGAAGGTGAAGATCGCTGTTGTGATCAGTGCAGGAACGAGAAGAGGCATCACGATTCTGAAAAAAATCTGGGATTGCCCGCAACCGTCAATGGTTGCACTCTCGTCCAGCTCCCGTGGGATTCCACGGATGAATTGAACCATGAGCAGAATGAAGAAGGAATCTTGTGCCAGCCACTTGGGCAGAATGAGCGGGAAATACGTATTAATCCAATGCAGCTCGTTATACAGAATGTACTGAGGTACCAGGGTTACATGGTAAGGAAGCATGATGGTGACCAGCATAATGCTGAACCACAGGCCTTTGAACTTGAACTTCAATCTGGAAAAGGCGTAGGCTGCAAGGGAACAAGAAATCACATTTCCCAACACACTCATGACTGAGATCAGTGCCGAGTTGCCGAAGAAGCGGCCAAACGACACCCCTTGCAATCCTTTCCAGCCATTCACAAAATGATCCAGGGTGAAGCTGGTTGGAATCAGGCTGCTATTGGTGAAGATGAGATGATTCGGTTTAAATGAACTGAGAATTAACCATAACACCGGATACAACATCAATAGACCGAAGAGGATAATGGCGACATGCCTCCCGGCTTGAACCAAACGTCGCTTTAGTGGCATGTGTACTATCTCCCTTCCTGATTGTCGCCGTAGAACACCCAGAATTTCGAGGTGAGGAAGACGATTGCGGTGAATACCCCGATAATGACCAGCATGATCCACGCCAGGGCAGAAGCATAACCCATATCAAAGAACGAGAAGCCTTTCAGATACAGATACAAGGTATAGAACATTGTGGCGTCGAGCGGGCCTCCACGTCCATCCCCGATCACATAAGCGGGTGTAAAGGCTTGAAACGAATTGATCATGCTCATGATCAGGTTGAAAAAAATAACAGGCGAGAGCATCGGAAGTGTGATGCCGAAGAATTGGCGTACCTTTCCTGCCCCGTCGACGTCCGAAGCTTCATATAAATCGGCTGGAATTTGCTTTAGGCCAGCCAGGAAGATAACCATGGCCGAACCAAACTGCCATACAGAGAGTGTGACGATCGTATAGACCACATAATCGGGATGGGCAATCCAGGCGGGTCCGGTAATTCCGAACCAGCTCAGAAACTGATTGACCAAACCACTTCCCTCAAAAATCTGACGCCAGACGATCGCAATAGCGACGCTGCCTCCCAATAGGGAAGGGATGTAATACACGGTCCGGTATAAGCCAAGTCCCCGAATCCCTTTGTTCAGCGCCATCGCTACAAGCAGGGCGAAGGCAAGCCTTAGCGGAACGGATAGAAATACATAATAAAACGTTAGCCCCAAAGATCTGCGAAAGGTATCGTCTTCGGTAAAAATCTGGACATAGTTGCTGAGCCCCGTCCACGTTGGTGATGTTAACAAATTAAATTTCGTCAAGGACAGGTAGAGCGACGCAACCATCGGTCCGAGTGTCAGACAGAAAAGTCCGATGAGCCAGGGCAGCAGAAACAAATAGGCAGTCATATTCTGCTGGCCGTATAACGGCTTGGACAGCTTTCTCATCATAGGCCTCCCTTCAGGGTTGGATGTGAATTCGTGATCACCGCAGAATTGAATCCGCTTACAATATTTACGGTGATTCTCTTGGTAAATTCATCATACCGGGGAGAGGGAGAAGCCGGAATCTCATTTCTTCGGATCATGATTATCAATTTTTTCGGAATGCAGCAAACGATAATCCGAAGGACTTATGTTGAACATTTTTTTGAATTTTGAACTGAAATAGCTTGGGGAACGGAAGCCTGTCAGCTCTGTAACATCCCAAACGGTTAGTTGGGTTTCCTTCAGTAAACGTATGGCATGTTTCATTCGCACCTCGGTTACATATTGAATAAAAGAGATGCCGGCAGCTTCTTTGAATATCTCTGAAAAATAGGTAGAGTTGTAGTTATATTGCTCAGCTAACGAAGTTAATGTCAGTTCCAGCATGTAATTTTCCTCGATATATCGTTTGGCCGATTCAATGACCGTATCTTCTCCAACCTCGGATGGCTGCTGTTGATTCACAAAATCTTCCGCCCAATGCATCAGCAGCAGTTCTGCCTGGTCTGGAGTCTTTAGCCAAAGCACCCATTCCGGGGAAATCCACGAGGATTCCTGTTCGAACAATAATGAAATTTGAAAAAGGCTTCGGATCATATGGGAAGTGGATATCCGAAATGAGTAAGCAAGCTCCTTTCGAATCACGCTGCGGAAGGTATCCAGCTCTCCACGAATGAGGCAACGATGCAGCATGCGACTGGTTTCCTCAGGCAGTAATGGACTATGATCTACTTCGGGTACACGGTCCTGTGCACCTTTGCGTCCAGCAGAGTTCCATGCCAATAGGGAATGAATATAGCCTTCTTTCCAGCGCTCAAACCCAGACACGGACAATCCCAATCCAACTTGTACATCCATCGTTAAAACAGAGCGGGTCTGTGCTGTGATCTGCTGAGCAAATTCGTGCTGAATACCTTCCAATGTTATGAAATGCATAATTCCAGGGTGGGCTCCGTCATGGAACACTTGCACATTATCTGGATAGGACTGGGCCATTTCGTGACAAAGCAGCTCAAAGGCAAGGTAGAGCTTTTCGGGAATACGTTCCACTGAGGCAGTCTGTATACCGGAGTCTCGCATGCCAGCGGTGATGAAACAGACGCTGTGATCCTGCCAGGATTCCAGATGAAACAGCCGCATCCGCTCTGGCAGTGAAGAAGGTGGGAGGCGATGCCCCCTAACAAGATCAAGCAGGAAACGTTGCTTCATTTCTTTGTAATACTGGGAGAGACGCCATTGCATCATTTCGGAATCGCCGTGAAGCTGTTTCTTTTTATCCAACTCATCTTTGATTTTATTTAAAGTGGTTTTCAGTTCATCCCGGGTTACAGGCTTCAGCAAATAGTCCATGGCCTGGCTGCGCACACCTGCTCTGGCATAGTGGAAATCTTCATATCCAGTGATGATCATAATTTGAATGGAAGGATTAAGGCTTCGGCAAACGTCCAGTAATTGGACGCCATCCATGACAGGCATGTTCATGTCTGTAATTAACAAGTCAAAATGTTCAGCTTTCAGAAGCTCTTCCGCTTCGATGCCGTTTGCTGCTTCACCTGAAATGATAAAGCCCATGTCTTGCCAGTTCACTTTCAATTTTAGTCCTTCGCGAACCTCGATCTCGTCATCTGCGATCAATACGTTGTACATCATATTCCTCCTGTGCGGGTAGAATCAGTTCAATAGACGTGCCGTTATGCTCTCCGTTCTCGATCTGAATGTTAAACAGACTTCCGTAATGCAAGCGGCAGCGTGCAACCACATTACCGAGCCCAATGTGCCAGCTTTGGCTTCGCAATAGGGGTTCGAGCTGAGATGCTTCAACAGGATCATGAATTTTCTGGATGATTTCGGCTGGAATCCCGGGCCCATTGTCTGAAATGTTGAAATGCAGGCGGTTATTCCGTCTGGAGATCTGGATGTGTACTTCTGCCGTCGTCTGATGCTGGAAGCTGTATTTGACGGCATTCTCAATAAGCGGCTGAAGAATAAATTTGATGATGACCAGGGAATCCAGCCTGCCTTCCTGTGTCAGAGTAATGTCCTGCTTATGACCGAAACGGGTTTGCAGAATGGAGATATAGTGCCGGATATAAGCCAGTTCCTCTGCAAGCTGTACCCTGTCGTCACTTGTATTCATGGAGAATCGCATCATTTTGCCCAGATCCTCAATGACCTGAACTGTATCATCTGTTCGGCGCTGCATGGCGAGACTGCTCACCAGTTCCAGCGTGTTAAACATAAAATGGGGATTAATCTGCATGAGCAGCGCTTTATACTCAGCTTGCTGGCGGAGCAGCTTCAACTCGAATTCATTCTGGATGTGCTGTCGCAATCGGCTGATCATGTAGCGGAAAGTGGAGATGACATAACTGACTTCGCTTTTTACATTTTTGTCCGGAGGTAGAAGGGACTCTGCTTGATCGAATGCGCCGCGTTGTACCTGTCTCATGGCCAATACCAGTCGTGTTAAAGGTTTGGTGACGCCATAAGAGAGCCAGGCAGCGGCAAACAAAGAGACGAGAATGAGAACAATGGTGACCACCAGAATGGTACTCTGAAGTTTGTGAAGAGAAGAATATAGCTCTTTTTCCGGTGCCAGACCCGCTAGCATCCAGCCCGTACGCCCTAGCTTTTTGTATACCAGAATGTCACGCTGTCCTTCATCATTGTTCAGGTACACCACACCCGATTTGAGCGAGTTGTTCCGAATCTGATCGATTTCTGCTAAAGCTTCGGCACCAAGCTGATTGGCCTGTTGGGAAAGAATAGGGCCTCCTTGTTCGCCCAGCAGAAAAATAGTGCTGCTTTCGGCCAGATGGATTCGGTTAAGCGGTTCCAGAAAGTAAGATTCGCTGACATTAATTTTCATCACATTTTGGGCTGTAGCATGGTGAAAGGTCCCAATGGGCATCAGCAGGCTAACTACCGGGTTGCCGTGATCCCTTATATTTTCATGTTGATCGGTATGTGCAGGCAGCCAGTGATTCCCTGAGATAAAGAAATTTTTGTACCATAATTCTTGCAAGAAGAGAGGGTCGGTCGTTACTTGATTTTCACTGCCAATCCTCAGCCCGTTTCGTCGATAGATGGATACATCGGAGATACTGGTGTAGCTGTTCGTAGCCTGGGTCAGAAAACGGCTCATCGCCAGATTGACAAGCATCTTTTCCCCTTCAGGAAGGTTGGGGTCACTCATCGCGTTATCCCAGTTCTTGGCGATATCGCTGTTGAAAACAAGAGAAGCTACATCATAGATCTGCATTTGAACCATATCGACATAGGAGCCGTATTCCTCCATCTTCTCAAGAGCAGAGGATTCAATGTAAGAGCGGATCACGGTACGTGATTCCTTAAAGAGTAGGAAGGAGAGTGTGCCAAAACAAAGAACGAAGAGCACAACGATAAAGGCGATCAGGCGGCTTTTTAATGAGAAAAACATGGGTTCCTCCTTAAGCGAATAGACTTCAAGACCGTCGTCAAAATGGGAAAAAGACTGCGTATTATACGCAGTCTTTGAATTAAATGTGGTTGGAGCTGCCTTGCGTTCCTAGAAACGAACCAGATTGTTGATGCGAACAGGTAAACCAGTTGCGATAGCGCGATTGGCTGCAATTCCGGTGAGGATGGATCTTGCTCCGTCGAATTGGTTGGCAGCGCGGTGGTAGGGATCTTCCGCTGGCTCTCCAAACAGATCATTCAGAAGTACAGGATCACCTCCGCCATGGCCGCCTTCTTTTTCCTCGACCTGAACCTCGTATGGAGCATCGAACATGGGAAGGACTCGCAGTGTTTTCCCAATCAATGCACCTTCAAGATTTTTGTCACCCAGCGAGTTAACATAGGATTGTTCCACAATATTCATTTCGATCCGGCCTTTGGTGCCGTTAATGGCGATGCGATAACCTTCCCACGGCTGGTATGCAACCAGTGAATAGGTCAATATGGCTTTATTCTGATACTGGACAAGAACGCCCATCGTATCCTCGATGTTGATGCCATCTCCGAATACGCTTTGATCCCGCTGGTAGCCGTCTTCCGGCTCAGCATCCAGATACATGGCTTTGAGATATGCATCCGAATCCAGGTGCAGGGCAAAAGGATCTTCTTGCGCAAGCGGGTTGCCTGTTGCACGAGTGTAAAACTGGGTCACGCCTCGTTCCTCTGCGTTCTCTCTACCATAATACATGAGATCGCCGAATGCGAAGACGGTCTCAGGCTGCGAACCGATCCAGAAATTGACCAAGTCGAAGTGATGCGTGGATTTGTGTACGAGCAGTCCGCCACTATTACGCTTGTCCCGGTGCCAGCGGCGGAAGTAATCTGCGCCATGGCGCGTATTCAACAGCCATTCGAAGTGGACCGAAGTCACTTTTCCGATCGTGTCATTCTGAATCAATTCCCGTATTTTGGTATGGTGCGGCGCATAGCGGTAGTTAAAGGTGACGCGTATGTTTTGTCCAGTCCGTTTGACGGCATCAAGAATATCCTGACATTTATGCTCATCGATGGTCATGGGCTTCTCAGTCACAACATCACAGCCAAGCTCCATTGCTCGAATGATGTATTTGTGGTGGGTGCGGTCGATACTGGTTACAATGACGAAGTCCGGCTTCTCGTTCTCAATCATCTGATCGAACTGATCTGCAGTATAGGTTGGCACCTCATTGTATTTATATTTTTCCCTCAGCAACTGATTGGCGTAATTCATGCGTATCTGGTTAATATCGCAAAAAGCTGCAAGTTCGGATGTTTTCCTGAAATTTTGGGCTAATGCTCCATAGAAAAATTCAGCACGGCCGCCTGTTCCGACCAATACATAGCGTTTTTTGTTACTCATGTCTATCGCCTCCTTGAATATAGCTCTAGACTATAACAAGGAAGCACTTCTTTCGCCGCTTTTTGTGCGTAATCGCTTTCAAATGCCGCTTATTTTGCTATAATTCAACTAAAGGGGGCAGCTGCATGATACAGACATTTCGAGCGGATTACCATGATCCCACCGGATATTTGAATATCGAATATGATCGCCGCATTGGATATTTTTCCATGACGGATGACCATCTGCATGACCATTATGAGCTGTACTACCTGCTATCGGGTGAGCGTATATACTTCATCAAGGATCGAACTTACCGGGTCCAAGCCGGAGATTTCGTATTCATTAACCGGAATACCGTTCATAAAACGATGGAGAGTGGAAGGCCAGATCATGATCGAATTGTTCTGTATATCAAGCCAGAACTGTTCACCGAATTGGCCATTTTACCTGAGCTGGCAGAGGGCCTTAAGGAGCCATTCGGCTGGAATATTCCCATTCTGAGGCTTCCTTCACAGGTAAGTGAAACAGCGGAACGAATGGTCAGTGAAATGATTGATGAGATGGTCCATAACAGAGCTGGAAGCAGCCTGCTGCTGCGTCACCGATCCGTTGAACTCCTGTTGTTTGCTTACCGCAATAAACATTTGGGCACCGTGCACTCGGCCGATAGTGAGCCGGTTCTGCATCCCAAGGCACAGGCAGTGGTGCGTTATCTCAACGATAACTATCATCAGGATTTAGCGCTGCCGGAGGTTGCTGAATTATTTCGAATTAGTCCCCATTACCTCAGCCGTCTGTTCAAACAGACCACAGGTTTCACGTTCAGCGATTACCTCAATCTGCTTCGGGTGAAGGAGGCACAGCGGTTGCTGCGTGAAAGCGAGGATTCAATAACCGAGATCGCTCTGAGAGCGGGATTCAGCAATTTTTCACATTTCGGGAAGATGTTCAAGCGTACGGTTCAGGTGTCACCGAGGACATATCGACAGGAGTTTAGAGAAGTAGGTTCGACGAGAGTGCTGAGATAGGGTGGGTTTATTTCAAACGTTGGAGTCCCTTAATAATGATGTTTGTTTTATCACTTACCTTTTGTAATTCTTTCAATGAAAGCTTCGCATAGGCTGGAGGGACCACATGCCAGTACTGATGGAAAAGGTCACTTCGTTCAGTATATAACCTTTGGGCAGTTCCATCGACCATATTAGTAATGAGCCCATAATATTCGAAAGCGTTCTTAATATTGTTCGTATAGATGCTCAGGTTTGTTTCATCTGTTGTTTTGTTGCTTTTGATGTATCGATCCAGCTCTTTTTTATAATGTATACTTTCCAGAATAACACTGCGGTAAGCTGAGTCGGCAGAAGACTCGATACGATGTTTGAGTTCACGATACTTATGAAAAAAGATGGATGCAATAATCAGAATGATAGTAAATAAAATCAGAATAATATGTCGTGTTTTTGTACTCATAAATACGTCCTTGTTTATGTATTTAGTATGTTCCCCATTTTGAAAATAGAGTTCTACATAATAACATGTAACGACACTTAAACCTATAGGTAAATACAGGAAGGAAATTCTTGAAGACACGCGATCCAAAGTCGAACATGTAAAAAAAAAAAAAGAACCTGAGCAATCCTGCGTGCGCAGACATTGGTTCAGGTCCTTTATTATGACGTTGTAAAACAGTGTTTAAATCTCACTTTAGGAACAACGCAGCTCAAACCGAAATATTACTTGTATCGTTCTCAGGTCGCAACTTCATCTGTAACTCTTCATTCCGTGGACAGACCAACACACCATCAATGACATCGAGACGTGCGGCCTGAATGGAGGAACGACGTGCGGGTTCGCTGGCATGATCGATACCTTCGAACCGATCCGGGTGGGTAAAATAAAAGATATAGGCTTCATCATCCTGTACGACGACATCTGCATGCAAACCGATTACACCATCATCCTCACGATTTCCTGGCTGATCGAGAATCAGACTGTTCCATTCCCAATTCTCCAGGTCATCCGATTTGTAAACGGCCTGTCCTCTCCATTCGTCAACAATCATCCAATACGAATCACCGAAACGAAATACGTTCGGCCCTTCATGCGCACGTCCTGCAATAACCGGTCCAATCACATCCCATTGATAGAGATCCGGGCTATCTGCTGCATACGTATGGGACGAATTAGCTTCATCCTTGTACCACATCCGGAATTTTCCGTTCGGCAGCGGGTAAATACACGCATCAATCACACGATCCGAGCTAAGCTCCAGTTTGCCGTGAAAAGTCCAACATATCAGATCCGTACTGGTGTAATGCAAAATGTGCCGATCATGGCCCGCCCAGTCATGGGGCACCCCTTGAATGTAACTGACATACATGTGATACTTGCCTTCATGCCAGAAAATTTCTGGAGCCCAGAACGTATTATGTCCCCATTCATGCTCCAACCCGGTTAACGTACCGCGATAAGTCCAAGACTGTCCACCGTCAGCTGAAGAAGCTACGCCCAAATCCGTGCCATGCACCCAGGCGAACTTTGGCCCTCCGGCTGTGGCTCTGCGATTGGTATAGATCATCCACCAGGTTTGCTCGGAACGATTCCATACAACGACCGGATCAGCAGCTCCATCAAAGATGGGATCACGAAACAATGGTGCACTCATGATGATTCCTCCTTATATTCAATCCCATTGATTTTGAGAGTTATTGCTTCTATCGTAAAAGAAATGATTTGAAATTACAATATAACGTTTTCAATATTTAAGGAATTATATATTTGTTAATTCATTTAAATCTTTCAATTAAAAATCTTACATCGTAAACTGTACCCTGTGTTCTAGTTTGGAGCATTTAATGCTGATCGAAATCTGGAATGTAATTAATTACTTATATAGTAGGAAAATATCTATTCAGCCCATTTTACATCTTGCGGTTCAGGAGCAACCGGCGTATATTGAGATTTAACTAAATTAGGAATAATTTGAAAGACTGATAGCTTGTAAAGACATTTTTGTACATAAAGGAGAAGCCGATGATACAGACCAGATTGGACGAATTGGGCATTGTATTGCCCCAAGCAAGTACGCCGGCAGCAAAGTATACCAATGCGGTGATTGTAAATGGAATCATGTATGTGTCCGGTAAAGGGCCGGATACGCGAGAGCGTGGCAAACTCGGGGAGCAGTTTACGACGGAGCAGGGATATGAATTTGCCCGAAATGCTGCCATCGAGGTGTTGGCTGTTGTTCAGGAAGTGCTTGGTTCGCTGGATCGGGTGAAACGGGTGGTTAAAGTGCAGGGGTTCATCAATGCCACTGCCTCGTACGAGGAGCACCATAAAGTGTTAAACGGGTTCTCGGATCTCATGCTGGATGTGTTCGGAGAACAGGGAGTACACGCCCGTTCCGTATTTGGTGCTGTATCCATAAGGGATAACTTGCCGCTGATCATTGACTCGATATTCCAGGTGGAGGAGTAGAATTCATGACCAATCCAGCTTCGATTAATCCGTTAATGCTGTCTTTTCCCGAAAGTTTCGAAACACCGCGTTTGACTATTCGTGCCCCGAGGTGGGGAGATGGAGCGGCAGTGAATGAGGCCATTCGTGAAAGTGCGGAGCAATTACGTTTGTGGCTGCCTTTTGCCGAGAACATACCTTCACTGGAGGAATCGGAAACGAATGCTCGCAAAGCCAGACTGCAATTTCTGGAGCGTACCGACATGATGCTTCATTTACGTGACCGATTTACGGATGAATTCGTGGGCAGCAGTGGACTGCATCGAATCGACTGGAATGCCTGTTGTTTCGAGATTGGTTAATGGGTCAGAACTTCTCGTGCCGGTGAGGGTCTCATGACGGAAGCAGTCAGAGGTATAGAGCGGTTCGCAATATCTTATCTGGAGGCGAATCGGCTGGAAATTCGCTGTGATGCCCGCAATGTGCGAAGTGCCAAAGTGGCTGAGCGCGCAGGTTATACGCTTGAAGGTGTACTGCGCAAGATGCGGCGTGACAGTACAGGTACGTTAGTAGATATGATGGTGTATGCCAAAGTAAGAGGCGATGAGTTCGAATAGAATGTTTGAATTGAGATAAGAAATGAATCGGAAAATGATTTGAAAGAAAAAAGAAAGAAACGGCTCCTGGAAGAACACGTTGTGTTGTTCTCCAGGGCCGTTTTTTGGTGTGCAAATATTGGAGGCTGGGAGGTACTTAATAGCTGAATGAATTGGAGCAGATAAAAGGAACCTCCTTACCTCATTGGATTGGGAATGTTGACGTATAGCGGCGTCTCACCACGCTGATGGAACCGGCTGAGCAGATTGGCTTTGGCCGGTAAGGTCTCGGTGGTCAACAGATCACGAATGACGTCGTTGATGTGCGAGGACTCGGCTGTCTTTTTCCGAAGCTCCTCCAACGTATTTCTCACCACCCTCCAGTATGGCTGCTCCTGTTGACCAGTATAGTATGCCAGACGTTGGACCACATGACTGAGGTGATTGACAAAAAAATAATATTTCAATCGATGCCGTGATTCTTTTTCGGTATACAAAACAGGACTGTTGGCATTGACAACCTGATCGATCCAACCTTGCTGTTCCGCTAAGGCTCGATTGACACTGATGCCCTCCAGATCCCTAACCACAAATGTGGCAGGCATGCCGTCTTCAAGACGCAGCATGGAATTCTGTACATGAGCTTCCAGACTAATGCCTGTCTCGGCATACAGTTCCACAAGTGGAACCATGGACAACTCCAAATATTGACGAAGCCATTCATACCAGTCTGTCTGCACCCTCGTATCATTTACACGATCCGGCGACGAAGATGATTGGAGACTTTCCCGGACAGCCCGGAACAACAGCGGTTCAGTTTCTCCGGGAAGCACCTCCATGAGAGAGGCCACAACATAAGGCGCCCCTGAAGCAGAGCGGCAAGACTCTGGTGCTTCACGCAGGATCATGGAGAATCCCGAGATCAGCGCATCCTGAGTAGACGAAGGTATCTCTGGAACCTTCAAGCTACGGTAGCCTTTTTCCAGCAAAATTTGAAATTTCTCTGACGTCCAGCGATCCTGAATCTGCTGTACTATTCTGGATGCATCCAGTGTGCGCAGCAACTGCTCTTCATTGTTCTCGCGAATAAAGTTTGTAATTCGAATATGAAGAGACAGCTTGTAGAAACAACCTTCCTTCGGATTCCAGACCGTGCGCACCGATGAGGTAGGATACACGGAAGGCCCGGTAGTGCCCAGATCAATCAAGGTACCTTGTTGTAATAAGGATTTTACAGGTTCAAGTGTCCGCAAATAGGCAGCCTGCCAAGGATGACAAGGGAGCAGGACATACTGTTTGCTTTCCAGAGAGAGGTGCTTCCAAGCGGCCTCGGCCATTTCCGCAGGAACCCATGGTGCTTCACTGCCATAGTCCACGGTATCCAGCCAATCCTCCAACACGAGTTCAGGTGTGACCGCAAAACAGCTGAGAGGAAAGCTAACGCCAAATTCTGGCGAATAGGCATGCGAATCCGAAGAACTGAAGCCCTCCAGACTTTTCGGAGTTGGATGAAATGGATGACCACATAGCAGTGCCTGTTCCAGATAGCGAAAATCCAATGTTACAGGAGAGGTTGTGTTCAGCGCGTGCTCCAAATAGGAGGTCATATGCTCCAAACTGTTGTAAACCATCTGCTCCAGCTCTACTCTTTTCAACATTCGGGCTTCTAGATTGGGTTCTACAGATGATATTTCATCGAGCAACAGCGTCGTTATTTGTTCAAAAGAAACTTCTCTCCAACCATCGGGCTGTGCCCCGCCTGATTCTGCAATGTGAAACTTGTCGCCATAGACATGATGTCCAGCGGCGGAACGATGAAGCAGATTTCCATATATCCTCTGACCAGTACGCGGAAGCTCAATAACAAGCGAAAGGTCTGGCCGCGTGGCAATTCGAACATAAGGATCATGCTGTTCGGTTTCTCGAAGATAGGCGTTCAATATACGGCTTAGCATCTCCTGACGGGCAATTCCGCTCGGCGATACTAAAGAGGGATGAACAGTCTGCTGGAATGGATCGATGGTGACGTTATCCTTGGTCATGATTGATTATCATCCTTTCACAAATTATTGGAGTGGCAGTTGTACGGGAGCTTTTGGCTCATGAACCGCTGGGCGGCGTACAGCAAGCGAAGCGGCGAGCATGACTGTCCCCATGACAAGAAATACAGCTGGAATTCCCCAGATACCTCCGATTAGAACCCCAATGGACGGACCGGCAATCTGACCAGCCATTAACATGCTGTTGGTAGCTCCGATGCGCACGCCCCGATCCTGATCGGTGGAGGATTTGAGCACGTTGAGCATGACCGTCTGCAATAGGGCGCTGTAGAAGAATCCTTGCAGAAAACGTACAACCAGCAGCCAGGCCACCCCGAGTGGAAGTGTATGTGCAAGCAGGCACAAGCCGCATAACAAACCAGCCAGCCGGAGATTGCGTTCGGGTAAGTAACGATCGTTTCGCTTACCCCACCACGATGCGCCAACCAATTCACCAACCGAAGACATCGCGAGCAGAACCCCGACGGTAAGTGCAGCTGCACCTGAGGAAGGGACGATTTCACGAATAAACGGAGTAAACATCGTAAATGTTGCAAAATCTGCGAGCTTGAAAATGATGCCTGCGATAACGAGTCTTCGGGCAATCGGATGTGTAATCAGCGAAACGAAGGCATGGATAATTCCGCTCTTGTTTTTGTTTTTTCTATGGTTGTTCAACATAGCGACCGAAGGCTGGTGCTGTTCCACAGGAGATACTTGAGTATTGTTCTTGGCCGTACGAGTCCGATGCGTCGTCGCCCCCGTTAATACGATTGCGGCAAGCACAGCAAAACTCAACGTCAACGAGGCCGTAATGAACAATAGCGGACGACTTCCCCATGTGTTTACACATATGCTTCCTAGCAGTGGTCCCACGAGCAGACCTGCTGCCGATGCCCGCTCCAACTGTCCGAGCGCAGAACCCTGTTTTTGGTCAGGGGCATGGGTTCCCACAAACGCACTGCTCGCATCAGATATGCCACCGAAAGCCCCCTGGCAGAGACGGAACAAAAAGAATTGAAAGGGCGTCTGGGCAATGCCCATCAGAAACATGCTAAGGGCCAGTCCGACCAGCGCTCTGACAACCATCCATTTTCGACTCCAACGATCTCCGATCTTACCCCAAAAAGGGGTTAGCAGTGCGTAGGATAGAGCAGGTGCAGATACGGACAGACCTGTCCACATCAGCACTTCTTCCGGCGTTCCCGCGTTCAGATGCTCCATGTAGTACGGTATAAAAGGGCTGATTCCAGTCAGCCCGGCACTGGAAAGAAAGCGCCCACCCCACAAAATGCGGACGCTCTGTTTCCATGCCATTTGAGACATCATGTGTCCACTTCACCACCTTGATTTTGGCAATTTGAAACCAATTGCTGATCAGATTATCAAGAATGATTCTCAATGTCAATCTTATTTTTTTCAAAAACTTTCCAAAAATTTTAGTGTTGACAGGAAAAAAAAGGATATGCATAATAGGCCCTGTGTCCAAATGTGAAAATGATAATCATTATCAATAAAGCGATTTTGGACAACAATATGCCCAGAAAGCTGGTGTAAACACATGGAACAAAGTACCCTGCAAATCAAGGATCGCTCGCTTAAAGTTGCGGATTCCATTATCGATTGTATTGGTCAAACACCACTGGTTCGCTTGAATTCCCTGTTCGGATCTTCAGGAGCATCGGTGTATGCCAAGCTGGAAATGATGAACCCCGGCGGCAGCATGAAAGATCGACCTGCAAGATACATTATCGAGCAGGGTCTGCGAGACGGAACGATCAAACCGGATACGCATCTTATCGAGAGCACTTCAGGAAACTTGGGAATCGGTCTCGCATTAACCGCCAAACGATATGGCCTGAAATTCACCTGTGTGGTTGATCCAAAAATCACATCAACGAATCTGAGAATGATAACCTACCTCGGGGCACAGGTTGACATGGTTACTGAACCGGACGAACACGGAAGTTATTTGCAATCCCGTATTCGCAGGGTCAAGGAGTTAGCCAGTCAGGACCCGGCAGGTTACTGGATCAACCAGTATGCCAACCCTTTGAACTGGCAAGCTCACTATCATGGTGCAGGTCAGGAGATTGTGGAGCAGATGGATGGACAGATAGACGTACTAGTGTGTGCAGTGAGTACGACTGGAAGTATTCTGGGCATATCCCGCCGTGTGAAAGAGGCAAATCCGCATGCGCTAATCGTAGCCGTTGATGCAGTTGGCTCGATCATTTTTGGCACACCATCACGTCAGCGTGAATTGCCGGGTATCGGCGCCAACCGTGTCCCTGAGTTATTCAGCCCGAACGAGATTGACCAAGTTATTCATGTGGACGATCGGGAATCTGTGCTGGGCTGCCAGAAGCTGCTGGAACGGGAAGGCATTTTTGCAGGAGGTTCGTCCGGATCACTGGTTGCTGCACTGGAAAAACTGGTTCCAACCTTGCGGCCTTCAGCCAAGGTGGTTACTGTTTTCGCAGATCGTGGAGAACGTTATCTGGACAGTGTGTATGACGAGCAATGGGTTAATCAATTGCCGCCAAGCCAAACGATCAAGAGTATATAAAAAATTATCTCGGAGGAGAGATCAGATATGAGTACCGTTCAGGATCATAGCCTTTTGTATATGAGTAAACAGGATATTATAGATCTGGGAGGGCTGTATTCACAGCCATATGTCAAAGCAGTAACCCGTGCACTGGAGCTTCATGCCAAGCGGGATATCGTGCAACCGTTGAAGCCTTATCTGCGGGTTAACGAGGAGAGCGGTCATATTGCCGATCGCATTATTGCGATGCCTGCGTATGTGGGTGGCGATGTAGCGATCAGTGGTCTCAAGTGGATTGGGAGCAAACATGATAATCCGGCCAAGCGTCATAAGGAACGTGCAAGCGCTCTTATTATCCTCAATGATCCGGAAAGCAACTATCCGGTGGCGGTGATGGAAGGCAGCGTGATCAGCGGGATGCGTACGGCGGCAGTTACAGCTATCGGGGCAAGGTATTTAGCCAGAGAAGGTTTCCGCACAGTGAGCGTGATTGGCTGCGGGGTGATCGCCAGAATGCAGATCACCTCGCTGCTTGAACAATTTGACTCCATTCGGACCATCCATTTGTATGACCTGAATGCCGATACGGCCCGCCAGCTTGCCGATGAAATTGGTTCGCGTTTTGATCAGGTTGAAGTACGGGTGGAAGATTCGTCAGAACAAGCGGTACGACAAGCGGAAGTACTCGTAACAGCTACGGTAGCCTCATCGCCGCATATTCCGTATGAATGGATTGCCAAAGGTACATTTGTCAGCAACATCTCGATTATGGATTTGCACAAGGATGTATTTACGCAGGCAGACAAAGTAGTCGTGGACGATTGGGATCAATCCAACCGGGAGAAAAAGATTATTAATCAGCTGGTGCTGGAGGGCAAATTCTCCCGTGAGCAGCTTCACGCTGAACTCGGCGAGATCCTGATAGGGGAAAAGCCAGGACGCGAACATGAGGATGAGATTATTGTGCTGAACCCGATGGGGATGGCGATTGAGGATATTTCCAGTGCGGCAGAGATGTATGCAAGAGCCGTTGAACAAGGAAAGGGCACACGTTTATGGCTATAGAGCTGAATACAGGGCGTATGCCTCAGGTTGCAAGAGTCCGTGAGCATTTATTGGCACTGAAAGAACAACAGACCGAACCGGTATGTGCCTACATCCGGGATGTAACAGCACTCGTCGCTCATGTGCATCAGCGTGTACAATCCATGCCGGAATCTAGTCAGCTGTTCTATGCCATCAAAGCCAACTCGGAAGAAGAGGTGCTTCGAGCGCTGGCCCCTGTAGTTCATGGCTTTGAAGTGGCATCTTTGGGCGAGATGGTGAAGGTGAGACAAGTCTCAGCGGATATTCCGATTCTGTTTGGTGGACCAGGCAAGACAGAAGCAGAGCTTCGGGGAGCGATAGATCATAAAGTGCAGCTTATTCATGTGGAAAGTATGCATGAGATAAACAAGCTGAACGAGATTGCGAGTCAAAATGACGTTCGGGTATCCGTATTGCTGCGGATTAACCTGAAAGGTCCACTGCCTCAGGCGACACTGGCGATGGGCGGTCGTCCGACCCAGTTCGGAATCGACGAGGTCATGCTGCCACAAGTCATGAACCAGCTCCGACACTTGCCACATATTCAGGTGGAAGGGTTTCATTTTCACTCCCTTTCGAACAATCTAGATGCGGAGCAGCATGTGAAACTGATTGAGTATTACTGCACCATCGCGCGGGATTGGGCGAGGCAATATGGTTTCACGCTTCGGTATTTGAATGCCGGGGGTGGAATTGGTGTGAACTATGCGCATCTGGAGCAACAGTTCGACTGGAACACATTTGTGAATGGTATTGCACCGGTATTGCAAAAGGAACTGCCTTCGGAAACGACTTTGTTGTTCGAATGTGGGCGTTACCTTACGGCATCGAGTGGGTATTATGCAACCGAGGTGCTGGACGTTAAAGTCAACCACGGCAAAACATATGTCATCGTGCGTGGCGGTACACATCATTTTCGCCTACCCGTTTCTTGGCAGCACAGTCATCCGTTCGAGGTGATTGAGGTGGAGAACTGGACGCATCCGTATGACAGACCCGAGGTGAAGCAAAACGCTTTTACAGTGGCAGGCCAGCTATGTACTCCGAAAGATATTTTGGCAAGTGATATTACGTCAAGCGGGGTTCGGGCAGGAGATATTTTGCTGTTCCAATATGCGGGTGCTTATGGCTGGGCGATCTCGCATCATGACTTTTTGAGTCATCCACATCCGCAGCACATTTATTTGCATTAACACGTAAACGGTTTGAGGCAGTGCAATCATGGGAGGTGTCATATGAACGGTCTAACAGCAGCATTGGTCAGGTCCGATGAGTGGATAATGGTGCGGCGACGTATTTTCAGGCAATTGGTGGAGTCGTTTCTGTATGAGCAAATCTTGAATGAACCGGTGATCGGGCCTTATGCGGAGGCAGAGTATACACTGCGAGGGGAGACGGAGACAGGAGAGAAGGTGGAATACACCTTTTGGGCTGTACGAAAAGAGAGCTTTAACCGCATTCGGTTGTCAGATAAACCAATTATGCGGGTAACATCGAAAGATCGAGCGGAAGCAGATTCCATTCCTCGTTTTTTACTGGAGATGGCTGCGCATATTGCCACATCCGAAGCTCAGCTGGGGCAATTCATGGATGAGCTTCAGCAAACCCATCTGAAGGACACGCTGTCTGTGCGATGGCGTGCTGGTCAGCCCGAACCTCGGGTATCGGAATATGACGAGTGGGAATCTGCCCTGATTGAAGGGCATCCGTATCATCCTTGTTACAAATCCAGAGTTGGATTCACGCTCTCTGACAATGAAGCCTATGGACCGGAGTTCGGACCGGAATTCAAGCTGGTCTGGATTGCGATTAAACAGGATGCAGCCCAAATATCTATTTCGTCTTCACTGGACATGTATGCTGAGTTTATCCATAACGAGCTGGGGCAGGAGCTACAGACATTCAAGTTGATTTTGCAGGAAGTTATATCATCTGCGAACTTGAAATTGAACTCGGCTGCTGATGCCGAGGTGAAGTTGAATACGGATGGGGATGCAAGTGTGGATGAATATGTATTTGTTCCTGTGCATCCCTGGCAGTGGAAGCGAATCATATCGGTGGCGTGTGCGGAGCAACTTCGAACAGGGGAGATTGTGTATCTGGGTCAAGCAGGTGACACCTACCGTCCTCAACAATCCATTCGCACATTGACGAATGTGAGTCATCGCGATAAACCGTATGTCAAACTGCCGCTGAATATGGTGAATACATCATCCGGACGAATTCTCGCACAGCACACAATCATGAATGCGGCCCGTATCTCTGATTGGCTTGGTCGTGTGGTGGCAGAAGATTCGTTTTTACAGGATGAGCTTGGTCTGATTGTGCTGAAGGAGATTGCGGGGGTATCGTACCATCACCAGAAACTGCCCAATATGCTGGAGCAAAAAATATACGGATCACTCGGGGCTATCTGGCGGGAAAGTCTGCATCCGCGCTTAATGGCAGGAGAAGAGGCTTTGCCATTCAATGCTCTGTGTCATCTCGATCAGCAGGGCACTCCGGTCATTAAACCGTGGATAAACGAATATGGCCTGGATCGCTGGGCCCGGCAATTGCTAAATGTTGCGGTGGTACCGCTGATACATCTGCTGTACGCACATGGGGCGGCGCTGGAATCACATGCGCAAAATATGATCATCGTGCTGAAAGAAGGATGGCCCAGCCGGATTGCGCTTAAGGATTTTCATGACGGTATCCGTTACTGCCCATCCATTCCTCACCCGTTTGGCTACCCGGAAATTGAATATCCACCTGCCAACCATCAGCGGGTGAATCGCAATTCGTTTGTGGAGAAAGAAGACCCTTCCGAGGTGAAAGACTTTATATTGGACGCGTTACTTTTTATCAATCTGACCGAAGTGGCATTTTTTCTGGAGAAGCACTTTGACCTGAGCGAAAAGCAATGGTGGCGCATGGCTGCCGAAGTGATTTTGAATTACCAGGAGCGGTTCCCGGAGTTACTGGCGCGATTTGAACAGTTTGACGTTTTTGCACCCGAGATCGAAGTGGAACAGCTGACTAGACGGCGAATTCATGAAGGGCCGGGGGATTGTGTGCATCGGGTAAGTAATCCACTGCATGTCTACAGGCCAGTTCGGCAGAATTAATCAGGGGGGAGGAGAGCATGCGCATGGAAAGTACGAGAATATCTGAATATCAGAGCCATGATAAGGATCAGGAGAGGCAACCGTTTTGCAAAGAGGACTCCTTTAGCCATCCAGAAAATGTTGTTGCAAGTTCTAGACTTGGAGTGGAGAAGGAGCATTGGCAAAATCAACAAAGAAAACTGTACACCGCAGCGCTGTCTTCATACCACTATACCGATGCACGCAGACGCATATTCAGACAGTTGGTTGAATCTTTGATGTACGAAGGTGTTATGGAATATACCTCAAGGGAGGAGCAGGGGTTCAACGTTTGGGAAATGGAGGGTACAGGGCTGAATGGTGAACGGGTCATCTACGCATGCAAGGGAACAGGGCATCTTACCTTTGGTCGTTTGCGGTTGAACCATGAACCCATTACAAGACGTGTCTATGTGGATGAGGCTCCGGCTTCGAAAAGTAACAGCATTCAAAAGAGAGAACCTATTCTGCCTGGAACTACAGCCGGCCAAGAAGCGGAGTCGATTTCTCTATTTTTGCTGGAAGTTGGACCAGCGATAGGCGCCGATGAAGGGAAGCTGCTACATTTTGTTAAAGAACTGGAGCAGACGCTGATCAATGATACACTGGCGCGATATGTACGGGCTGAGCGGCAGACTGATCTACATGCTCTTCCCGATGAAGACTGGGAAAGTGGAATTATCGAGGGTCACCCATACCATCCAAGTTATAAATCCCGTATCGGCTTCCGAATTGAAGATCAGCTTGAATATGGCCCCGAGTTCGGCGGATGTATTAAACCGATATGGGTCGGAATTCATAAGCAAAACGCACGGATAAGTCATGGCACGAATGAACATGGACCGGCTACAAGGGAATGGCTTCAGGATCAACTTAGCGAACAAGTGTTGGAACGCTTCCTCACGGCACTACAGGAAATGGGTGCTGATCCGGCAGAGTATGTGATGATGCCAGTCCATCCGTGGCAATGGCGAACAACGATCAGTTCTGTACTTGCAGAAGATATTCGTAACGGAAGCATCGTACCGCTTGGCAGCAGCGAAGACCGATATACTGCTCAACAGTCGATTCGCACGCTAGCTAACCGATCACGTCCCAATTCACCGTACTTGAAGCTTTCGCTGAGTATGATCAACACATCAACTGGTAGGGTGATCGCCCCACATACGGTTGAGAATGGACCTCGCATTACCGACTGGCTGCAGGGAATTAGCAAGCAAGATCCCTACTTGAGGGATGAACTGCGTGTCATTCTTTTGGGAGAGATTGCTGGCGTTGCATACGACAATCATCAGATACCGGATGTTTTGAAGCCACTCTCGTATGGTGTGTTGTCCTGCGTTTGGAGAGAAAGTGTACATTCCCGGCTGGAACCGGGTGAATCAGCGATTCCGTTTAATGCATTGTCTACACTGGACTATGCGGGGCGCCCGGTGATTGATCCTTGGGTGAAAAAGTTGGGTGCTGATGAATGGCTGTCCGAGCTGTTGCTAACTGCGGTACGACCGCTCATTCACTGGTTATTCGCTCATGGGATTGCGCTAGAGTCTCATGCACAGAATATGCTGCTAATTCACCGGGAAGGCAGACCCTCACGCGTTGCGCTGAAGGATTTTCACGATGGAATTCGATTTACAAGAGAGGCACTTGCCGATCCAAAGCTCTGTCCAGCGCTTGTCGAGGTGCCGGAATATCATCGTCGTGTGAACCGTAATTCATTCCTGGAGACGGAAGAACCGACAGAAGTTCGGGATTTCATACATGATGCCTTTTTCTTTATCAATCTTGGAGAGCTGGCTTTGTTCATGCAGGAGCATTACCAGATCAGAGAGCAGACCTTCTGGAACAGTGTTCGTAAGATCATTACCGACTATCAACAGCGTTTCCCTGAATTTCATGAACGGTACGAATTGTATTCCTTGTTTGATCCTGAGATCGGAGTAGAGCAATTGACGAAGCGGCGCTTGTTTCCAGATCATGAATTGCGTATTCATCAAGTTCCGAATCCACTGGAGCACACGATTATGGATAAATATGGGTCTAATGAGGATGAATTAAAAAATAGTATATGAGATCAAAAGAATATTGCATGGACAGAAACTGGAATTGTGGGATATTGTTTTAATAATGATAATCATTATTGATTAGGTTATTAAATAGGATCAGGGGGTTGGATGGGATGCAAGTAGAGAGAAAGAGGATTGGAATGAAATCATGGGTACATTTTGCTATGCTGGCGGTACTGATGCTGGTGCTAGCGGGTTGTGGAAATTCGGGATCGGGTGCAGCCAATGGTTCAGCAGCGGAAACCGCTCCAACCGAACCAAAGCAAGAAGAAACCGTAGCCAATACTGGCGATACACGTACCGTCAAAGATGCATATGGTGAGGTACAGGTTCCAACCAATGCAAGTCGAATTGTGGTACTGGACATTGGGGCCTTGGATAATTTGCTCGAGTTGGGCATTAAACCTATAGGCGCACCTTCCATCCTGGCAGCAGGCGATCCGTATCCGGCTTATCTAAAAGGCACAGAAGGCATTGAGAATATCGGATCGGTGAATGAACCAAGCCTGGAGGCTATCGATGCACTGAAGCCGGACTTGATCATTGGTAATAAAGATACACACGATGCTATCCATGATCAGTTAAAACAAATCGCGCCTACGGTGTTTGTAGAAACACTTGGGGTTACCTGGAAAGAAAATCTGCAGCTTCATGCCGATGCTGTAAACAAGCTGGAAGATGGCAAGAAGCTGTTGGATACATATCAGCAGCGCATTGAGGAATTGAAATCTACGCTTGCAGGCAAAGATGCCAAGGAAGTATCGCTGTTCCGTCCCCGTGAAGACAAAATTCAGGTCTATCTGAAAGAAACATTTGCAGGTACGATTATGGAAGATTCCGGAATTGTTCGTCCCGCAGCACAGCAGGATGCAGGCTTCTCCAAGGATATTACGGAAGAACAGATTGCTGATCTTGATGGTGACGTAGTCTTCTGGTTTAACCGTGAGCCGGATGCATTCGCCAAACTGGAGAAAAGTAAATTGTGGGCAACGTTGAAAGGAGTCCAAAATGAAGCTGTGCACCCGGTTGACTGGGAGTACTGGATGAGTGGCCTGGGCATTCAGGCTGTAAACAAGGTCGTGGATGACCTGAACACCTATGTAGCCAACTAAACACAAAACATGCTGGACCTTTTCTAGCGGCAATGGATTGGGATTCAGCACTTATCAATTGCAATTATGCTTCCAAGTGGTCATAGCTTAACTGTAAAATTGGGTCGTCGAATGTGACGATCCAATTTTTCTGATTTTTCTGCATAGGGTTCGTTCCATGTTATATTCGTGCTCTATATTTGTTCTTATATAATAGAAGGAAAAATTTTGACAGTTCGTTTTTTCAAGTGATTTATACAACATATTGAAGTACATAAATCAAGCAGCATGCAGGTTGGAGGCGTAGAAAAATGAACACAAACACCAGGTTTAAAATCACTGGTTTAGCAACCATCATCGTGTTGACACTTCTCGCGTTTCTATTCAGCATCATGTATGGCATCGTACAGATTCCATTGCGTTCTGTTGTGGATACGTTCTATGCCTTTGATGGCTCGCGTGAACACCTGATCATTCAAACCGTCAGGCTGCCAAGAGCGGTTATTGCCGCAGTGGTTGGCAGCTCACTGGCTGTGGCCGGGTGCCTGATGCAGGCGATTAGCCGCAATGCCCTCGCAGGTCC
The DNA here is from genome assembly GCF_028771845.1 of Paenibacillus marchantiae. Classification (NCBI taxonomy): domain Bacteria; kingdom Bacillati; phylum Bacillota; class Bacilli; order Caryophanales; family Paenibacillaceae; genus Paenibacillus; species Paenibacillus marchantiae. The sequence goes on from NZ_CP118270.1 coordinate 3,859,126, forward strand.
TGAACTGTTCGGTATTAATTATGGCGCGGCACTTACCGCGGTGCTTGCTTCCTTTTGGCTGGGAACGACGTCTCTACAATTATTTGCATGGTCTGCGCTGTTGGGGGCGGCGGTTGCAGGCGTGCTGGTTTTCCTTCTTAGTTCCACGGGCAGACAACCCTTAACTTCCGTAAAACTAGTTCTGGCAGGGGCTACATTAAATTTGTTATTTGCTTCACTGACACAAGGCATTCTTATCCTGAATGAGCAGTCTTTGGATGCGATGCGTTTCTGGTTGGCGGGTTCATTGACAGGCAGAGATCTCGATCTGTTTATTCAAATTCTGCCTTATCTGATCCTTGGCATCGTCGGTTCGTTTGCATTAAGCAGTCAATTGAACATTTTTGGATTAGGTGATGAAGTGGCTCAAGGATTAGGACAGCGAATGAAGATGATTAGGATCATCTGTATTATCTCGATTGTTCTGCTGGCTGGCAGTGCCGTGGCACTTGCCGGACCAATCGGATTTATCGGGTTAGCCGTTCCGCATATTGCAAGATCAATAACAGGCAGTGATTATCGCTGGGTAGTTCCGTACTCTGCTGTTCTGGGGGCACTACTGCTGCTCACAGCAGATATTGGAGCGAGATTTGTGTTGCCTGGGCAGGAAATTCCTGTTGGGGTGGTTACAGCCTTCTTCGGTGCTCCTTTCCTCATCTATTTGGCCCAAAGAAAGGAGAGATCGATATGATTTCTTCTATTATAAAGAAACGTGCAATCACCCTTATTCTGATCCTGTTGTTATTGAATGTGGGGGTGCTTGTGCTTAATGTGATGTTAGGAGATCGCTCCATCCCTCCGGGAGAAGTATTGCGTAGCTTGATGGGAAGGGGAGATCAGGAATATCACTTCACCATTCATCAGTTAAGGCTGCCCCGGGTACTGACCGGTTTTCTGGTTGGGTGCGGTCTGGCATTGGCGGGTACAATCCTACAGGTCATTACAAGGAATCCTCTGGCATCACCTGGCGTAATTGGGCTGAATTCGGGTGCGGCTGCTGCGGTGGTTGCCGTCATGGTGCTGGTTCCTACCTTTCCAATGCGGCATATGCCTTGGATTGCATTCGTTGGAGCCTTTCTCGCGGCCACGGTAATCTATGGATTGTCATGGAGAAAAGGAGAGGCGAGTTCCACGGTTCGCATGCTGCTGATTGGTGTGGGCATCTCTGCAATGGCTGGCGCATTAATCACCTATTTGCTGACGGTGGGCAAAATATTCCGGATCTCTCAGGCTTCCGTGTGGATGGCAGGCAGTCTATACGGACGAACGTGGGGACACTTTTGGCCTTTATTGCCGTGGATGCTGCTCCTGTTTCTTCTATTAATATGGATGTCCAGACGGCTGGATATGTTTCTGCTCGATGTCCAGTCGGCAACTGGACTGGGTCTGCGGGTAGAGACTATGCGGGTGTTGTTCCTTCTGATGAGTGTAGGGCTCGCCGGGTCCGCGGTGTCGATGGCAGGAACGATTGGCTTTGTTGGCTTAATGGCTCCTCACATGGCAAAACATCTGGCAGGAAGCCGGAGTCTCGTTCGTTTACCGATTGCAGCGTTGCTTGGAGGACTGATCGTCATGCTCGCAGATCTCGCCGGACGGACATGTTTCACTCCGTATGAAATTCCAGCCGGATTAATTACGGCGATTATCGGGGCTCCATATATGATGTATTTGCTGTTACGACGCAGAGGGATATAATGAAGAAAAGGATTCAGAATGCAAGAAAGGCTGGTGCATTTTTTCATGCCATCATATGTGAACGAAGCCAATCTAATCTATCTTTTATCTTCAGTACGTAAACGAAAGTTTCCCATGACCCGACAAGCCAAACATGTTCGGGTCCCTGTATACATATTATGCTTTATTACAGAGGGCGAAGGAGTTGTTGTACTGGATGGTGCGCTCCAGAAGGTTCGTCCTCTCCAGTTATATTTGCTTGTACCCGGCATGATTGTGGAATTCCCGGAACAAGGCAGCACGTTTGAATACTATGGCATATGGTTTGAACCGATCCGGCTAACTAAGACCAGAGGTAGATATGAAGCATTGCCTTCCTTATCCTTATCCGGAGCACTCTCACCAGGACATATTCTCGTGCATCATCCACAACAGATCCTCCAACAGATCGTGCAGTTGTATCATCACAGTCGGCAGGAACGAAATCGGGATTCATTGAATTTGAGAATTCAGTTAGAGCAATTGATCCAGAATATTATGAAAAATGAAACGGAACAGCCGACTACCGTAATGGATGAACGGGTTGAACGCAGCATCCTTTATATGGAGCAGCACTATACGGACAAAGTAAGCATTGAACAGCTGGCTGAAGCAGCAGGTGGCATGCCGCCGGTTGCTTTTTCACGTTTGTTCCGAAGTGAAACAGGTCTGCCACCAGTCGAGTACCTGAGCAATGTGCGCATGACCCGGGCCAAGCAGATGCTGAATACGAAGAACAGTCGAGTGAAGGAAGTGGCAGCTGCAGTCGGGTTTCGTAGTGAATTTTACTTTAGCCGCATGTTTCAGCGCATGGTGGGTGTATCCCCTACATTATATATGAAGCGAGGCAAGTTAAAGGTGGCTGTAGCATCCTCGCTCGGTTTCGACGACCATCTGAAATCTGTTGGAATCGAGCCGGTCTGTGTGGTGGATTTATTCCAGTATCCAGGACAGAGCAATGAACAGTATGCGGAACAATTGCACAGCCAACTGCTGGAATTGGAGCAGTCCAATCCAGATATGATCATTGCCGATCATTATCATACAGAGTTCAGAGAGCAGTTTAAACAAACGGCTGCGCCTGTATTTCTGGATTTCTCTGTGTGGGACTGGAAAGGAAACTTTGAGAAAATTGCCGAGTTGGTGAACCGGGAACGTGAGGCTGCGGAGATGCTGACTCGTCTGGATGTGCAGACTGAGACAACAGGCCAGACATTGCGCCGGATACTGGGCCAGGAACGGATGACCATCATGCAAGTGAGCCACCGGACGATTGGCATTCAGGGCAGGGTGAATCATCCGCTCAATGAATTGGTATACGGCGAGCTTGGTCTGCGCCCGGGTAATCAGGCTCCAGCAGAACTGTGGCGTATGGAGCTGCAACCGGAGGCCATGCCTGTATTGGAGACGGAACATTTGTTAATTCATCATCATCATATTCTCGCCGGTAGTGACAAAATGTATGACCAGTTGACCAGAACGGCAGCATGGCCCCAGATTCCGGCGGTGAAGGATGGAAAAGTTAAGCGTATTCCCAATTGGTTTGTAATGAGCTGGACTCCACTGGGGAGACAACGAATCATGAATGAATTGATGGCAGCCGTGGGTGAACATCAGCAGCGATAAACAGCGTTGAATATGTAGTGTTCAACAGGGATCGTACTGCAATAGGTAGTCTACTCATGTTAGGGAGAGTGAAGAATGAGACGGATTGGGCAAGGAAGAACGGCTGAGATCTATGAGTACCCATCAAATCAGATTATGAAATTATACCATGCGGATTTTTCAACCGAAGCTGTCCAGAATGAGTTTCGAATTACCGAGGCAGTATTCCAAAAGGGCCTACCTGTGCCACAGGCAAGATTGTATATGGATGATGAATCGCGTAAAGGGATTATATTTGAACGGATTGAAGGCAACACGATGTTATCCCTCATGATTCAGGAGCCCGTGTTGATCGAAGAACTATCGCGTCAAATGGCAGTCTGTCATCATAGCCTTCACGCCCAACAGGATGATGAAGGAGCACTCCCCACACAAAAGCAGATTCTTACTGGGGCCATTCGCAATACCTCTCTATTGCCGGAAGAAGATAAGGTGCAGGTTATCAATTATATGTCGTCGCTTCCGGAGCGAAAGCAAATTTGTCATGGCGACTTTCATCCCGATAATGTCATGTTAAATGAAATGAGAGATCAATATTGGGTTATAGACTGGATGACAGGCATGTCGGGTGATCCAGCGGGTGATGTGGCACGAAGCTGGGTAATATTAATGAGCGGCACGTTGCCGGAGGATACAGACCCGGCTGTTCATAAGGGATTTGAATTGGCTCGCAATGTAATGCTGGATCATTATATCCAACATTACATCCAGATTTCCGGGATATCTCGCCAGGAGCTGGATGCCTGGATTTTGCCTGTCGCGGCTGCACGTCTAGACGAGAGGTTACCTGCAGTGGAAGCGGATCAGTTAATCAAGCTTGTGCAGGATCGTATTCGTCTGCTGAAATGACATATTTAGTGTAACTAACAAGGATAACGAGGTGAAGAAATTCATGCTGAACGCATTAAAGGCCATACAATCTTACAAGTCAGGCCATCTCCCGGAGGGGGAGCAGCCACTGTGGCTGCAGCTGCTGGCAGCGGCAGAGCAGCCGAATATTAACCTGGAACGCATTCATTCTATAGCTGAACTGAAAGGCACGAATCCGGTACTGGATTACGTAGAACGTACAATCTTGGTGCTGGAGCAACTTCAGGTTTCTTTTTGGATGCGAGAAATTCTGGAGGATGTGTTGGTCTGGTCGGAAACGGCCAAGGCAGGATCACCGAAACAGCGGCGAAAATGGCAGAAACAGGGGGTTAACCTGTTCGTGCACAATGTCGGTTCAGCACAGCTATATGACATGTATGGAAGTGTTGGAAATTTGCATGGCAAGCAAGGCCATCGTGAGGAGGAACATTCATCTCGATCAGAATCCTCACGTGATTTATCAAATGATGATCCAAGCGGTAATACACAAAATGCGCAAACTGCATATGGTTCACCCACACCTCGGCATGAGATCATTCGTACCCTTATTGCCACACACGGACTTATTGGTCAGTACATAAGAGGAGAAATTCCATTTGCCGAAAATGCCCCACTGCACTCGTTCATAACGCAAGGGTGGCTGACCGCAAATGAAATGCAGGCCATCCTGATCGCATTAAATGAATGTATCATTGCTGGTGTTGATCCAGCGTTGTGGAATCAAGTTCAGGCTGAAGTGCAGCGTATCGTAGGTTGGATTATTACAAAGCCGGATCATACAGACTGGAATGTGAAGGAGCGGCTGTCACGCTTACGGAGCTCATCTATACGTCAGGGAGAAGCGATGGATGAAGCATATGCGAAACTTCAAGCTCAGCTTGAGATAGAGAAACTTCTCGCTCCTCTGGCTCATCGGACCTTATGGTATGTGGAGTCAGCGATGCATGATTTTTCATTGCAGGAGATGGTTAAGATCTTCCTTTTGACGCTACACAGTGAGGGAATGTTATCTGTAGATGATTTGACGATGAACAGCACAGGCATAGGCAGAGTAACCGAAGAAGAAGGAGTGGGCTTGAACTCGACTTCACAGGAGCAACAAGGGGATATGGTAAGGCATATCAGCTTCGAACCATTAATGAACACGATGTATTACGATTATAAAGGTGTCAAGAAACTGAATGTTTACAAGAAACGAATGATTGAAAAGTATTTGGAGCAATATTCGTGGGAGCAGATTGAAGCAGGTGAGACGATTACTTACCCCCATCTGACACATCGGATTGAGCGGCACCCGGATTTGCGGGATACGGTATTTGTGACATTTGAATTTTCCCCGGCGGCCGAGAAGCTAATTGCATTTTGTATTGAAGCAGAAAAGTCTCCGTTATACGAAAAGGCTGTGCTGTTGTTATTTGACCTATTTGGACTCCGTCGGGATGCGTATGATCGGTTCCATAATGAAGAGACGTATCTGGCCGACATGAACAGCTCAGGTGATTACAAGAAAGTACTGCTGGATTACATGGTTGGCAAACGTGTGCTCGATATCGGTCCCGGCGGTGGAATATTGCTCGATCTGATTGAGCAGGAACGACCTGAGATGGAATCAATCGGCATTGATATTTCAGCGAATGTTATTGAGGCGTTGGAGCGCAAAAAGCAGCGGGAGGCACATCGCTGGCAAGTATTGAAGGGAGATGCTCTCCAACTGGATCAATACGTGCAGCCAGGCACGGTGGATACGGTTATTTTTTCATCCATTCTGCATGAACTGTATTCGTATATTGAACGTGACGGACGAAGATTTAACAGGGATACGGTCGTTGCTGCGCTAAGAAGTTCATTTAACGTGTTATCCCCCGGGGGCCGAATTCTGATCAGGGATGGCATCATGACTGAACCCGAAGCGCAAAAGCGTCGAATTCGTTTCCTTGAACCGGATGGGATGCGATGGCTGGAGCGGTATACGCAGGATTTCCAGGGACGCATCATTGAATTCGAGCGAATCTCTGAGGACGAAGCGCTGCTGGATATCAACGATGCGATGGAATTTCTGTACACCTATACATGGGGCGAAGAAGCATATGTCCATGAGATTCAGGAACAATTCGGCATATTTACCCCATCGGCATATGAGCAAAGTATTCGCGAAGCGCTGGGTGAGCAAGCCGAGATTATTACATTTAGACACTTTCTTCAAGAAGGATATACGGAGGCGCTTGGAGAACGAATTATATTTATGGATGAACAGGGTCAACCTGCACCTTTGCCAGACAGCACCTGCCTGATTGTGATTGAAAAGAAGAAAGGAATGGCGGACAGATGACGAATGAAGCCAACACGGCTTTATATTTTGTAAGGCACGCGGAATCTGAATATATGGAAGGGCAGGAACGTGAGCGAGGTCTGACGGAACAAGGAAAAAGGGATGCGGCGACCGTCGCGGGTTTGCTCCATCGGGAGCAGATCGAGCTGTTTTATTCCAGTCCGTATAGACGGGCCGTGGATACGATTCAGGGGTTGGCCGAAGTGTCAGGTGGCATTGTGGTCACCGAAGAGGATTTGCGTGAGCGTAAGCTGTCAGGTCCTGAAGTGAAGCATGAACATTTTCGGGAAGCCAAACAAAGGCTCTATGATGATCCTGCATTCGCTTATTCAGGTGGAGAATCCGGCGAAGTCGCTGGGGCGCGGGCAATTGCTGTTATACAGCGAATTCTGGATAGGCATCCGGGACAAAAAATAGTGATTGGCACCCATGGGGATATCATGACGTTGATTTTCAATTATTTTGATTCGTCCTACGGTTATGACTTCTGGGCAAATACAACGATGCCGGACATCTACAAGCTGGAGTTTGATCGTGAAGGTAGGTTGGTTCAGGTAACACGATTGTGGGAAGAGCAGGTGTAGTTTCTCTAGGTAACACGTTCTAACGACGTTAGGAGGCGATGATACTGAACCTCAAGTTGGTAGAGTCCTTTATGGAGCAACAAATCCGTTTTAATGACAATAAAAGTTTATTTTATAATGGAGGCAAGTCTACATTAGGGCCATCTCCGCGAACGTTGTGCTGGCTAATGGAATATCGCGCTCAAGTGGCAAAAGCATTAGAACGTATTTTTACAGATGGATTATTGAATCATTTTACAATTAAACTAGCAGAGCAAGGAGTCCGCCATTTTATCCAGGTGAACCAGTTTATGCAGTTTACGAGCAATGACAAGTTGCAATTGGCAGAATTATATAAAGATCAATTTATGCGGATCTGGTCTCTTTTGCAGAATGAGAGGGCAGAGGAAGAGGTATTACAGCAATTTTTCCAGAAGCATTATCAACAGTTAAGAACATTTCTAATACAGACCAATGGCGAGGAATTGTTTAAAAAATATACAATTGATCCACTTCTGTTCTGGGTGCCTTGTGAGGAGTATTCGGCGGATCTGCAGGTATCCTGGCTCGGCTTGGATATAGAGCACCTGCATCCGCCGGTGCTTGATCTTGGCTGCGGCCCGCAGGCCAATTTGGTCCAATTTTTACGTGGAAAAAAGATAGAAGCTTATGGGATGGACAGACAGGTGGAGGAATCGGAAGAGCGGCCGTTTTTGCGACGTGTGTGCTGGATGGAATCTTCTTTTGAACAAGAACAGTGGGGGACAATAATATCCCATTTGGCATTCTCCAACCATTTTACACATCATCATCTCAAGGCAGACGGCGAACCGGAAGTATACGCTCAGAAATATATGGAGCTTTTAAGAGCGCTAAAACCAGGAGGTTCCTTCTACTATGCGCCGAGTGTTCCTTTCATAGAGTCATTCGTAAATCAACTTCCCCAGTACTTTGTATGTCGAAGCTGGATAACACCAACACAGCAAATGACGCGAATTACACGGCTGGACTAGATGAAAAAGGGGGAGAGCCAAATGAAGATTGCGTTTATGCCGGATACGTACACTGTTGAAGAGCTAAAAGTCCCTAACTCGCAAGATAGGATGTACTGCATAATTGATCTAGAGGGCACAGGAATTAACCCGGCAGAGGAGAGTGTGACCCAATTTGGTGCAATGAACTACAAAAAAGGAGAATCATTAGATTCAACGTTCACTTCACTTGTACGCGCCTCTAGGCCGATTCCGGAAGCGGTCACGAAGTTAACGGGTATTTCAAATGAGGATATGATCCAGGCTCCCTCATTTGCAGAAGCATACCAGGCTTTTCTGGAATTCATCGGGGATAAGGTATTAGTCACGCAGGCGGGTTATGAGTATGATTTGCCCATATTGAAACGACATTGTGATATGAATGGGCTGATGATGTTTTCCAATCCGGTGTTGGATACAAAAGCGATGTTTACATATATTCATCCTGAAATCTCCGAGGTCATCTCTACCGATTTCCTGATCCGGTATTATGAACTGAATACAGACGGAATTCACAGGCACAATGCCTTGGCCGATTGTGGTGTGATTGCTCGTATTTTCGAACATGTCCTGAATGAATATCAGGCTCTTGAATTGGATCATTTTACTGCGGATGGGAAACATGTGATGAAGCGTTTTGTGATTCCTGAGATGTATTTGACAGCGTCGAATGGAGGAGGGAAGCCAGATGAGTAGAGTGGATGCAGATAAATTGCTGGCTGATTTGAATGCGGGGCTGATGATTAATCAGCAGACATTCGAAGGACTGGAAGTGGAAGCCTATCTGGATCAACGGGATGCTTCCGAATTTGCCGATGAGTGGATGCAGGCATTTGAACGGATTGCTCAGAATTCTGACGTCGTGGAAGAAGAATTGCTTCGTGTTTGCAGGGAACTGGCTTTCAAACGAACGATTGCTCTTGCGGGCGATCCGGAACTAGCGGGATATGTCAGTGATGATATTGGTTTGATTGGTGCTGCTCTATTACAGGATGAAATGCAGAATTTATTTGTTAAGCAATTACTTGAACGTTATCAACAAGGTACATTACCCCTGCGTTAAGCGGGGGTGACGGTTGTATATTCTTTTCGTTTGTATAAAAAAATAGCTTCGAATGTGTATTGTGAGTTTTGCACAGCATAAGGTACAATTCATCTAAGCATTGAGTGAGAATGATAATCATTATTTATAAAACATGTTCTCACCGATACAACAACAGATTACATAGGGGTGAAGGGTATCATGGTAAGGTTCAGTAAAGGCTTCAAAGGGTTGACGATCATACTGCTACTCATGGTTGTAGTTATATCGGGCTGTAGTGCAAATTCTGAGTCAAAAGCAGAACAGGCTCCTGCATCTGGGACCGCAGTATCAAATGGCAGTACATCTGAAACAACAGAAAAAGAAGCTGAGACACGTGTCGTTCAGGATGAATTCGGCGATGTGACGATTCCGGTGCATCCGCAGCGGATTGCTGGTATCTATGTGGAGGATTATCTGAAAGCACTAGATATTACACCTGTAGTTCAATGGTATCACCCGTTGTGGGGAGTGCAGGAATATCTGGATCTGGATGTGCCTCAATTTGATACTACAGGAAGCATTGAGGCTTTGTTGCAATATGATCCAGATCTCATCATTGTGGATGGCGGAGTGGACATGGAGAAATATGAGATGTATTCAAAGGTGGCACCGACGTATCGCCTGCCTGAAGATATTCTACAGGATTCCAATAAAATTTTAACGACCATTGCGGATGTTGTTGGTAAACCGGACAAGGGTAAAGAAGTTGTTGCGGCATTTGAAGCCAAGATTGCAGACGCTAAGGCGAAGCTTCAGGAAGCCGTTGGGGATGAGACCGTAGCGGTTGTCCGACTGAATATCAGCAATAATACATTGGCATTGTTCGGTGTGAAAAATCGATTTACCGGATTTATTTATTCGGAGCTTGGTCTAACACCTCATCCACTGGTCGGCAACATGGAAGAATATCAGGAAATCCTGTCCGAAGAGGCTTTTCCAGAGCTTGATGCGGATCACATTATTGTATTTCCATCCAATGGAGAGTGGTCATCTCCAGAGAACAAGGAAGCTTTGAAGGTGCTGGATAGCAAGTTGTGGAAATCTCTCCCGGCAGTCAAAAACAACCATGTATACATGATGGAAAGATCGTATTGGCAATCAGGTGCGATTACGGCAAACACATTGAAGATTGATGATCTCTTGCAAAAAATGACGCCATAAGCCTTTTCCATAAGAAAGTTCTTCCCTCAGGGTTGAAGAGCTTTCTTTTTTCGTTTACACTATTGTAAATGATAACAATTCTCAATTAAGGAAGATGAATATGTGTCCCACGATTGTACAACTGATTCCCAAGCCCTGGTTATGCATGCTTCAACATATGAAATACATGGATTATAGCCAAGTCAATATCGCCAATAGGCAGACATATAACATGACATCATCACACGCTCTTTTCGTAGTGACGGGTGGGCATGGCTCAATAGATTCTTTGGATAATAGGGACACTCGCCTGGAAAAAGGGATGATTCTGTTTGTTCCGGCTGGACGTACCATTGTGATTGAAGGCTCCAGTGAGTTGCAATATTACAGACTTGAACTGATGGTAGCTGAGGTAAAAGAAGATACGTCCAGTAGGTTGAGTATAAAAGACGAAACGGCGCAACAAGGGCTTCCAGTCTTGATTTCAGATCCAGATCGGTTGCCTCTTATTGAGCTGAATTATAGTCCATGGAGTTCCTGTCTGAAATCAGTAGAACAGATATCGCGTGGGCAGACTGCTCATGATTGGCTGGATCAATGGGAGATGCAACTGCGTTTTCAGGAGTGGTTCCGAGTGCTGCTTCGGCAAAATGATCCCGAGATTGAATCGCCGGATGACCGTGCTCGGCTTCAAAGCTCGATTCGTTATATTCGCGAACACTACGATCAGCCCATAACAGTTGATGATCTGGCAGCAGAGATCCGGCTTACCAGATCCAGTTATACCCGACGATTCAAGGAGATCACAGGCAAGCTTCCGCTTGATTATGTAAATGCTGTACGATTGGAGCATTCCAAACTGCTGTTACAGATGACCGATGATCGCTTGCATGATATTGCACAGAATGTGGGATTTAATAACGAGTATTATTTCGGCCGCCGATTCAAGCAATATGCAGGTGTTTCACCAGGGGTATATCGGCGCCATTACCGTCAAGAAGTACGTGTGTTTGCACCGTATCTAGAGGATTTTGTTCTGGCTCTTGGAATAAAACCCGTGTTGCAGTGCTCCCATCGCTCATGGGGCAGGCAGCATTATTTGGGAATGGAAGATATCCCTGAATTCGATGTTACTCGGATAGATGCAGGTTTTAATGAAACGAATGTGCCTGAATTTATTATGTTGAACGACGGGTATAAACGCTGGAATCTGGATCGGTTTGAGCAAGTAGCACCGACGTTTTATATGGAGCACGAGGGTGAGGACTGGCGTTCCATTTTGAAATCCACAGCGGATGTGCTGGGAAAGGTAAGTCGGGTGCAGGATGTAATAGGTGATTATGAAGAAAAGGCGCAGGAAGCCAAGAAACGTTTGACACGTCATATGCGTGGCCAAACCGTCGCTTTTTTGCGTATTTCTGCATCGGAAATTACACTCTATGGAAATCAGTACGGTTACGTAGGACCTGTGCTGTATCAGGATCTCGGATTAACCCCGCATGTTCGTGTTCAGCAATGGGCGAGTCAAAGTAGAAGAGTCGGTATTGGGCTTGAGAAGCTATGTCAGCTTGAGGCAGATCATCTCTTTATCACATTTGATAATATGGATTCTGCCTACCCCGGAGAGGAACGGAAGCTCCTGGAGAGAGAGGAGTGGGAACGGCTGCCTGCAGTAAAAAGTGGTCACGTATATGAGGTGGATTTTATGACCTGGATGAATTATGGTGTTATATCCCATGGGAAGAAGATCGATGATATATTGCGATTTATGGCCTGAATTAGACTTGAGTAATGTAAAATCTCCTGAACCACTATACTTCCAAGGTAGTTGCATTCCCAATCCTTTTATTTCATTTTTTTCTTTTTCTTGCTCTTAACAGCATTTAGCGAATTGACGAAGGCAGTTGTCTTGTTTTCGATCGCACATAATCGCTGACATGGCTGAGAATAAATCAAAGGCGTGGTCGCCTGACAACCAGAATAAGATTATGGAAGCATTAGAGCTTAATGATATATCTCAATTAATTCATTATGAAAAGGAGCAGAGGGATAATCTCGCTGCTTCTTTTTATTCTTAACTGACCTCATTGATCAATTCCTCGTTATTATTTCTCACATTACCTACTGCAGAATCCACCTTGTATGCTATCATTTCATCGGCATCATGCGGGCTGAGAAGCCTCAGAACGCTTTCCTTGTCTGATTCCTTGTTTAGCCAATCCGCTTCATCTTGCGGCCGGAGAATGACTGGCATACGATCGTGGATGTCCGCCATAAGACTGTTAGGTTCCGTAGTAATGATAGTGCAAGTTGAAAGCTTGTTACCTTCTGGATCAATCCAAGTATCGTATAGGCCAGCAAGCGAGAAGATGGAGTCATCTTTCATTAAAATCCGCATTGGTTGCTTTACGGATCCATCCTTTTTCCATTCATAAAATCCCGAGCATGGGATAATACAACGCTTGGAACTGATGAGGCGTTTAAAGGCTGGTTTCTCTGTGAGTGTCTCTGCACGGGCGTTAATCATCTTATTGCCTATTTTTTCATCCTTGGCCCAATTAGGAACTAGACCCCATCGGAGCGACCCCAATCGATTACCGTCTTTGCTACCGATAATTGTCGGGATGAATTGCATAGGCGCAGCGTTGTAATTAGGTTTGTACTCAAATCCTTCAGCAATAGAAGCATAGTACCTCTCCATAATTTCTTCAATTGGATCTGTAATCGTGAATCTTCCGCACATATCGAAGCCTCCTTTAAAACGCTATAGTATGTAATTTAACTCAAATCTTTAACGTTAGAAACGGGTAATATGTGGAGTTTATGCGAAACAACATGGGAAAACAGCAACGTATGCAGGCAGGTTTGCATATGAGCAAAATATATAGAAAAAAGCCTGTTCACTACTGAACGGGCTTTTTGGTGTGGTATTACTCAGGTGATCCAGGAGATTTAGTTTTTCTCCATAACAGCAAAGTAATTGTTTTCATCATCTGCAAAGTTGAATACTCTTCCGCCAGGCATCGTTACAATCTCGCCAACCGTAACTTGTTTATTGGATAAGTGAGTGTAAAGTTGATCCAGGTTATCTGTGAAAAGCATAAGAGATGGTGTGCCAAGGTTTAAATCAGGGGACATTTTGGCAACGAATTCTTTGTCGTGCAGGATAATGGTGGTTTGAGCATCCTTCACAGGAGCAATCTCGATCCAGCGCATTCCATTCCCATTGACTTCGTTAACGATATGGAAACCTGCTTTTTCTGTCCAAAATTGAAGAGCCTTATCCTGATCATTTACATACAACATAATTTGTCCGACTTGAGTAAACATTGATTTACACTCCTTATATACGTAGTTGATCATGGTTGAAGCAGGTATGCCTTGGGATGTATCTTTTTAGATAGAGTCAAGCTTTATATTACCATATATGAGCACCTGTCATACAACTTCAATTCAAGCACAAAAAGAGGAAGCATATGTCCTTGACTGCCGCATTGCGACATACCATTAGATAAAGGACAATTCGAGCGAACGAATTGCCTTTTAAGCACAGCCATGTAATGGCAGATGGGAGCGCTGTAATGACGAAACGGGTAGTTCTATTGGAAGAAGGTACGGCAGAGATGAAAGGGCTAATGGGTATTAAAGGGGCTGAACTTGCGGAGTTGCTCCAGGCAGGTTGGCCCGTTCCGGCCGGATTCATTGTAACAAAGGAAGGCTGTCGCGCATTCTGTACCCGTCTTGCACATCTTTCAGCTGAAGGAACCCAAGAGATTGGCAGCGCAATTCAGCATCTTGAGCAGCAATCCGGCAAATTCTTCGGCGATTCCTTAACACCGCTGCTGCTTTCCGTCCGGTCAAGTGAATCGAGTTCCCGTAATACGGCATCCCATGCTTTGCTTCATGTAGGACTGAATGATGTGACGGTGGAGGGGCTCGCTAAGCAAACGAATGATCGTCAGTATGCCCTTAATTGTTATCGAATTTTATTACAAGATTATGGTCAACTGGTGTACGACATTCCGTATGATCTATTTGAAGAAAAATTGGAAGACATCTCGATACTCGATGAAGCGAATCTAGAATTCACCATCGCGGAATATAAACGTTTAATAGAAGAGAGAGGACGTCATCCGTTCCCTCAGGATGTGCAGTTACAGTTAAAACAAGTGATGCGTGCAGTTTCTGATTCACAACGTGTTATAAGGCCCAACTCCCAACAAGAACTTCTTCGTAATCCTTCTCATTTCTCCGATGAAACTCAAGGAGCAGCTGTTCTTATACAGGTGATGGTCAATGGCGAGCGTGGTGACCGCAGCGGGTTCGGAACGGTATATTCTCGTCATCCAGGTACCGGGGAACGAGGTATGACAGGGGATTACATTTCAACTGATGCTTCTCGGCGTTCGAATGAAGGACTGGATCAACTGCGGAATGAAGAGTCTGAACTGTATGGTCTTTTGCAGGATGCTTGCGGTTATCTGGAGTCTCACACGAGAGAAGTACAGGAGATTCAATTTGTTGTGGATTCTGGGATCTTGTATCTTGTGGAAATTAGTGAAGCAAGGTTAACCTCACAGGCGACGCTGAGGAGTACTGTAGATCTTGTGGATGAAGAGGTAATCACCAAAGAGGATGCCATATTACGTATCCAGCCTTGGCATGTGACGGAATTGCTGAAAGCATCTTCAAATTTATCATCCGAGTTACAGCTCCTACTTGAATGGGCAGATGAAATGAAGGGGCTTACAATACTTTCGAATGTGGATCATCCAAAGGACGCCGTGAAGGCTCGCTCGTTAGGGGCTGAGGGCATTGGATTGTGTCGGACAGAACAACTGTTGTTGTCTGCTTCGAGATTTCCTTTTGTACAGAAAATGATTCTGGCAGACAGCGAAGCAGAGCGCAAACGTGGACTGGAACGTCTGTTGCCGATGCAACAGGCTGATTTTGAACAACTCTTCGAAGCGATGGATGGTTATCCGGTAACCATTCGATTGCTTGATCCGCCGCTGCATGAGCTGCTGCCTGATATTGAAAGGTTAAAAGAACGACGTGAGCAGTTGGCTCTCAGGAAATTAGAGGAAAATAACACCGAAGTGCAGGAGCTTGAGCGTGTCATTCACAGGGTGCTGGAATTGCATGAACAATATCCGTTGCTAGGACAGCAGGACTGTCGACTGGGAACTGTGTTCCCGGAAATCTACGATATGCAGCTTGAAGCCATTTTTCGTGCAGCGGTGAAGGGCATCCGCCAAGGGTTATGGGTGCGGCCTGAGATTATGATTCCTTTGGTGGGCAATGCCAATGAACTTCAAGTCATGAGAGATCTGGTGGATCATGTAGCGGACCAGGTGCTTGGAGAGGAGAAGCGTCACTGTCTTTACAGAGTGGGAGCACGAATTGAAGTTCCTCGAGCGGCATTGACTGCAGCTCCTATCGCGCGTCATGCGGACTTCTTCTCGTTTGGCACCGATGAGCTGACACAGATGACGTTTGGTTACAGTCGTCATAATACGGAGAAGCCTTTCCTTCATTTTATTGAGTCACAACGCTCACTGCCCAGCAATCCATTTCAGGTACTGGATATTGACGGAGTGGGGCAGTTGGTGGAGATGGCCCTCGTTCAGGGCCGAATTCGGAAACCTCATCTAAAAGCAGGCATCTGTGGCGAGAATGCAGCCGATCCGGCTTCCATTGCTTTTTGCCACCGGATTGGTCTGGATTATGTGAGCTGTCTGCCAGAACAGGTACCGCTTGCCCGTATCGCTGCCGCACAGGCGGCACTCCTTGCTCAGAAGCAGGACCCAAACGAAAACAGGCAGGACGGCGATATATCGACGATTGCGTAATGTTTCCATATCCCCTCATGGAATACCAACCCTAAAACTGTTATACTGAAATATGCGTTTTGTAAAAGGAACGTAAAAATTTCAGATAAGGGTTGAAAGCGACCATGTTTAATTCCAAAAATGAGCGGACCTCATCACGGACTTTATTTGCCGTGTTATTTATTCTTATGCTGCTGAAGCTGTCGCTTTTGCGGTATTTCTTTTTCCAGGGTCTGTCTGGCATCGGTTTCGTTACTGACGCATTGGGGGCCCTGACAGTGGTATGCATCCTCGATCTGATCGTGCCCAAAGGGTGGAAGCGTTCAGTGTACGCAGGTTTTAATGTGTTGTTCTCGCTGGTATTGTTCGCGGCGACACTTTATAACGTACATTTCAGTTCGGTTCCCACATATACGGCACTCAGCGAACTGGGCCAAGTCGCCCAAGTGAGGGGCAGTATCGGGCCTTTGGTGCGACCTGAGCACTTCCTGTTTTTTGTGGATATCGTACTCGCTCTGCCCGTATGGTTTATCTTGCGCAGTCGACGTGCCTCAGCTCGTAACAGCAGCTATCGTGACAGTGGACTCCATTTCGGCAGAAGCCGGAGACGGTATTGGGGCAAGTTGGGTGTAGCCCTTACGGCTGCTTTTTGCATCGTGCTGTCCGGCAGCTTCATTGTCAAAGGGGAAACCATTGATAATGAACTGGTTCGTGCCGAAAATCTGGGCTTTCTGAATTACCAGGTGTCATCGGCGATCCTGACGAGCAAAGAGAATGAAGCCATTGCGAATGGCAACATTAACGAAACCATCGACAAGATTAATCAACTGGTTAGCAAGTATCCGTATCAGGATAAGTCGAGTCAAGGCACAGCTATCAAAACCAAATATTTTGGTCAGGCCAAAGGAAGCAACCTGATTGTCCTCCAACTGGAGTCATTTCAAAACTTCCCGATTAATGCTTCTCTCGACGGTCAAGTACTAACCCCGGTTCTGAATGATCTGGCCAAAGAAAGCTATTATTTCTCTCATTTTTTCCAACAGATCGGACAGGGAAATACATCGGATGCAGAGTTCATGTCGAACACATCCATCTATCCAACCGGAGTTGTACCTATGTCAGCAGGGTATAGTGACCGTGATCTGCCAAGTCTTCCAAAACTGCTTGGGAAAGAAGGATATGAATCTGAAACGTTCCACGTTAATGACGTCACCTTCTGGAACCGGAACAAAATGTATCCTGCGCTTGGATTCAATCGGTACTTCGACAAACCCAGCTTCAAGAATGATAAGTTTAATGATTTTGGACCATCGGATGAGGAACTATATCGTGTAGGTGTGGAAAAAATGGCTGCGCATCAGGCTGCTAATCAGCCGTTCTATGCTCAGTTCATTACAGCATCCAGCCACTCACCGTTCACGGTTCCTGCGGACCGGGCGAGAATTACCATCCCGGCCACAATCACCAATACGTTACTGCATGATTACCTGCAAGCGATCAATTATACGGATTATGCAGTAGGTCAGCTGATCGATGAACTCAAGGCAAACGGGTTATGGGACAACACAACACTTGTTATATATGGTGACCATTTTGGTCTGCCGGCAAACGATGAGATTACTCAGCAGATTCAGACCAATCTGGGCGTGCCCTATGACGGTAAAGTTAGTCGTTTCAACATCCCGCTCTTGATCCACACACCGAAACAGGCGAAAGGTCAAGTCATAGAACAGCCTGGTGGTCAGTTGGATATTTTGCCAACGGTGATGAACTTGATGGGTGTCTCTTTGAAGGAAGAGAAATTCACAGCCTTTGGACACGATTTGCTTAACATGGACCATAATGCGTTCGGTATCCGGTATTACTTGCCGACAGGTTCATTTGTGAACAATGACATTATGTTTATTCCGGGTGCGGGCTTTGATGATGGAACAGCCTACTCGTTAAAAACGTATGAACCCGTCACGGATCTTGAACCGTATCGTTCTGACTATGAGCACGTGCTCAGCTTGATGAAGCTGTCTGACGAGTATGTGAAGCTGTTACCCAAACGTGCACCGTAATTGAATTTTTAAATGTATGAAATACTATAACGTCACTGGCTCACGAGCTGGTGGCGTTATTTGTTTATTCATCGTAAATCGAAACGTGTAATGAACGTGTAACTGAGAAGCAGATATCCTTTGAAACTGTAATCAATAATGTTACAATGGAAGATGCAGCCACTAACGCAGATGACGAAAGGAATGAATATAGATGAAACTTAGTGTACTTGAACATGGACATATTAATGAAGGACGGACGGTACAGGATACCCTTCGGGAGACGGTAACTCTTGCCAAACATGCGGATGAACTGGGCTTCTCCCGCTTCTGGATGTCGGAGCATCATGGCAGCGGGGCACTGTCATTTTCCAGTCCGGAAGTTATGATTGCACACGTTGCAGCACATACCGATCGAATTCGCGTAGGTTCGGGAGGCATTATGCTGCCCCATTACAGTGCATATAAAGTTGCCGAGAACTTTCGTTTGCTGGAAGCACTACACCCTGGCCGAATCGATCTTGGCATTGGTAGAGCACCGGGCGGCATGCCGATTGCCAGCAGGGCTCTGAATGAAGGAAAGTCATCGAATGTGCAATTCTTCCCGCAGCAGATTGCCGATCTGGGTGGATACTTTCATGAACAGCTGCCGGAAGATCATCGTTTTGCATCCTTAGTAGCCGGACCATCCGTACCAACTGTTCCCGAAGTATGGCTTCTCGGCTCCAGTTCCGAAGGTGCACGAATTGCTGCAGCACAAGGGACCGCTTACGCGTTTGCCCAATTTTTCGGAACGCCGGGTGGAGAGGAAGCGATGAAGCATTATCGCAGACATTTCAAGCCTTCTATCCTGAATGACAAACCACACTCCATGATTGCGGTGTCGGCATTCTGTGCAGATACTGAAGAAGCGGCCGCTGAACTGGCTCGCAGCAATGAATTATTCTTCCTGCGGCTTGGCCGGGGTCTGGAGCAGAACTCATTCCCATCCCTGGAAACGGTGAACAACTATCCATTTACGGCCATGGAGATGGAACAGATCCGTCAACGCCGTTCTTTTTCTATTGCAGGTACACCGGATCAGGTAAAAGACAAAATTACGGCAATGGCTGAACGTTATGAAGCGGATGAAGTTATTATTGCATCAGCGATTCACTCATTCGAGGATCGTTTGCGTTCATTCAGCCTGATAGCGGAAGCCTTTGGTATAAAGCAGGATTAATCGGTACTGAACGGGAATTAGTATTCTGAAATGGCTGGAGCCTTGCTTAGCAAGGTTCCGGTTATACTCTTGCGTGATCAGGGAGAGGAGAGATTCACATTCGCAGATGTGTCATTAGTGATATTCATGGCTGTTACGACGAATTCAATGCTCTGCTTGAGCAGGCAGCATACGATCCGGAGCAGGACGAGCTGATTTTGTTAGGTGATTATGTCGACCGCGGACCGAAGAGTAAAGAGGTCGTGGAACAGATTATGCAGATGCACGAGCAGTACAACATTATTGCGATCAAAGGAAATCATGATGCGATGATGGTCAAGGCGCTGAACCATGATGTCGAGGACTATGACAAACACTGGATTCGTAATGGAGGTTTACAGACGCTGGCCAGCTATGTTGAGGTTTCTTTGGATGATGAGCAGTTGGACTGGGATGTTTATACTGAAGCCAAACAGTGGCTCCGTACACACTATGAGCATCATCTTCGTTTTTTGGAACAGCTTCCCCTTGTATACGAAATTCCTGGTTATATCTTTGTACATGCCGGGATTAATCCGGATGTGGAGGATTGGCGGACTCAGTCAGAGCGTGACTTCATTTGGATTCGGGAGCCGTTCTATTCAAGACCAACATCGCTCAAGGAGACCGTGGTATTCGGTCATACTCCAGTCAAAAATTTGCATAACGAGCCAGGTGTCTGGTTTGACCCCAGTGGAGACAAGATTGGCATTGATGGCGGATGTGCTTATGGTGCTCGATTGAACTTGCTGGAGATCAGCGAAGACGGGAGTCTACAGACTCTTTTTGTGAAAAGAGGAGAGACCCGTCAGGGTCCCGAGGTTTAATCCACGCGGCGAATTTCAAATAAATCTCTTTAAACAAAAGTATAAATTAAATCCCGTTGAAGCTCTAACCTTTTACTTTCTTGAGAATGTGGATTGGTATACATACCGACAATGGATCGAAGCTGGCGGAACGGCAGAGTTGTGCATTGGTTTACGGAGTATAAAGGCAAGACCCTGACATGATTTTGTAATTAATTCGCTGTAAAGGGATTGGAATTAAGCCTTATTAACGCTATAATCAGTAAGGGTATGCTTGAATTATTACATTTTATTAATCTAAATCAGAATTGACGGAGGGCTATTAATATGGAAAAAGCATTAATCTTCGGTCACAAAAATCCCGATACGGATACGATCTGCTCGGCCATTGCCTATGCAGACTTGAAAACAAAATTGGGTCAGGACGTTGAAGCTGTTCGTCTCGGCGAAGTAAACGGCGAAACTCAATTTGCATTGGACCAATTCAAAGTGGCAGCGCCACGTCTGATCAAAACAGCAGCTAACGAAGTGAACAAGGTCATCCTGGTTGACCACAATGAGCGTCAACAAAGTGTCAGCGATATTGAGGAAGTGACTGTTGTTGAAGTTATCGACCATCACCGGATCGCGAACTTTGAGACAAGCCAGCCTCTGTATTTCCGTGCAGAACCTGTAGGTTGTACAGCAACCATTTTGAATAAATTGTACAAAGAAAACGGTGTGGAAATCAGCGCACCGATTGCTGGTCTGATGCTGTCCGCAATCATTTCCGACTCCCTGTTGTTCAAATCCCCAACATGCACAGAGCAAGATGTAGCAGCAGCACGTGAACTGGCTGCCATTGCTGGTGTGGATGCAGATAGCTATGGTCTGGAGATGCTGAAAGCGGGCGCGGACCTGAGTCAGAAAACGATTGCTGAACTGATTTCCCTGGATGCGAAAGAATTCGCTATGGGCCAAGCAAAAGTGGAAATTGCACAAGTGAACGCGATTGACGTGAATGATGTGCTTGTGAAACAACCTGAGCTTGAAGCAGCGATTGAAGCAATTATTTCCAGCAAAGGTCTCGACCTGTTCGTATTTGTCGTAACCGACATCCTGAACAACGATTCCGTTGCATTGGCTTATGGTGCTTCCACCAAAGCTGTAGAAAAAGCGTACAATGTAACATTGTCGGATAGCAGAGCGTTGCTCAAAGGCGTAGTATCCCGCAAATCGCAAATTGTTCCAGTTCTGACCGAAGCGTTCAACTCGTTGTAAGATGCACAAAACCGACGTATAACCATTACGTCCAGATATATGATGAATATTCAGTTACAACATCCAAGCCTGCTCTTGATCTGTCATAGGTCAGGACAGGCTTTTGTTGTAGAGGAGGATGTACCATGATCAAAAATGAAAAAATTAAAGCGACTGAAGTCCAGCTGACCGGCCTGAACGGTGAAGATCTCGGCATCATGTCTACTCGTGACGCACTTGCACTTGCGAAGCAGCATAAGGTGGATCTGATCTGTATGTCTCTAATGACCAGCCCGCCACCATGCAAACTGATGGGCGCTGGAGCAGCGAGACAGGAAAAGCAGCAAGAGAAGAAGAAGGCGGTAAAATCCCCGGATAAACGTAAAGTGAAGGAGATCCGACTGAACCTGCAGATGGAAGACCACGATCGGGAGACCAAGCAATCTCAGGCAGAGCGTATCCTGACGAAGGGGGACTCGGTGAAGCTCGTCATCCAGGTGCATGGAACCAAGGAAGGAACAGCAGGCAAGGAATGGGCAGAACAGCTGTGCAAATCTCTGGCTGAGTATGGCAGTAAAACGACAGGTATTCAGGTGAGCGGCAAACAGGTCGTTGTACAGTTAGACCCCATTGGATAACAAAGATGAACGAATTCAGCTAAATAACAAGGAACTGTGGGACAATCCGGTTGTTATTAGGTTGGCTTTTCCTAATGTTCTAAAAACCCCGTAGAGCAACAGTTGACCTGCTGCTCTACGGGGTTTTCAGCATGAAATATCGTTATAGCAATTCTGTACTCCTAATGATACTCACGCTTCAAGCTGTTTAGACTCGCAAGTAACGGCTGCCGCCGATGCGTACATACAACTGTCCCGGCAAGACCGGAGTAGATGAGGCTGTTTGTGAATTCGAGTTACTGTTCTTGGCGTAGCGGGATAGATATAGAAAGTCCGGATAAATTACCGTATCCATCAAATAGGCTGACACTGTACTTCCAGGAATGCGGTTTTGATTCAGTGAACGAATGATTTCTTCCCCGCTTGCAATCCCGATTCCATGACCATAATATACGTCTTCACGCAGCATAATGGTATTCTCTCCCTGCCACTCTGGTGTTTCAGGGGAAACGTCCGGATTTTTGAAGTACAATACGTCTCCAGGAAGCGCAGAGTCGCTGCCGTTCTTCTCCGTTAATCGCAGATCGCTGTCATAGTGCCAGTCGTAGAGCAGCAGGTTGCGGAACAGTGAATTGAAATCATCTTCCCGAATACTGTTCAATACTCCGCCATAAAGGACAATCACAGTCGCTGTTGCACATTCAAAGGCATACAAATGACCATTCTTCCATATGTCCCGGATTCCTTCCGCAGGCGTTACCTCAGATCTTAGTTCAAAGCCACCTTCAGCATTTCGGTTCCAATAGGCAGGATTACATCTGGATTTCTCGAACGAGGCAAAGCTGACCCCGCTTCGATCGAGTGCTTCTGCTGCATCCACCAGAGACTCGCGCAACGTCCATTCAAAGTGAAGATGATCCATGGATTGATATGTGTATACTGTTGGACTGTTCTGTAGTTGCTGTAACCAATGCCATGCAAAAGCAGACCAATCCGAACGTACCAGCTCAATCGGTTGATTCGCAACAATGATCATAATCATAACCTCCAGTATCATTTGGATGTTCAGCCTTGTACAAACCGGTATGCACGCGTATTCTGTAGTATATGACGACACTTATGCGATTTTGTATGTCTACAAGTACAGACAGCATGAACACACGATAAGAATGTCGATTATTGCCTGGAATTTTTGTTGATCTCGTTTATAAATCATGACATTTGGGGTACTACTCTTATAGATGAAGTTATGTTCAGGTCGATCTGTTCATACGGAATATATTCAGATTCCCCATAAAGGAGGATATGTGGTGTCGAATCCAATTGCAGAGAATCGCTCTCTGTTCGAGCAGTTATATACACATGCACCGATCGGCATTGCTGTTACTTCGCATGTGAACGGACGTTGGCTTCAGCTTAATCCGGCATTTTGTGAAATGCTGGGATACAGTGAAGATGAATTGATTGACTCACCAATTGTACATATGATCTATGAGGAAGACTTAGAGATGGAGGAGTTCAGATCCCATTTCTGGGATATGACCAATGGATTAAGTCTGATGTATGAAACTGAGTTACGGCTTAAGCGTAAGGATGATTCTCTTCTCTGGGCGACGGTAAGAGCCTGCATCGTCAGGGATGAAGTGAGCGGCGAGCCGCTTTATTTGCTTGTTCAGGCAGCGGATATTTCGAAGCAGAAGGACGCGGAGAATCGACTGATTATAAAGCGCAAGCAGTTGGAGGAGAGCAGTCGAATCTCAAGATTGCTGGCCGAATCCTCGCTTGATCTGATTGCCATACACCATGCCGATCCGGAGCGGACGTTCAAGTACGTATCTCCAGCCAGCAAAAGTATGTTGGGATATGATCCAGAAGAAGTTGTTGGTCAACCTGGCTTGTTCTGCATTCACCCCGACGACGTGCGTCTAGTTGAAGCTTTCGTGGCTGGTCAAATCCAGGGCCTTGCACCTGATCGAATTAGCTATCGGCTCCAGCATAAGGATGGTTCTGTTATATGGGCGGATACCATCACTCATTATGTATATGACATACAGGGAAATCTGCAGGAAATGATTGGAGTGACCCGTGATATTACAGCGAGCAAGCAGCAGCAATTAAGTCTTCAGGAGTACCAATCATTGTTCGACAGTAACCCTCTTGGAGTTGCTTCATTGGATTTGGACGGAAACCTGCTTAAGGCCAATGCAGGTCAAGAGCAATTGACAGGCCATACCAAGGAGGAACTTCTTAGTTCATCCTTTGATCATCTCATTGACCCGGTGGACCTGGATAAGACGAGGTATCATTTTGAAGAGACCGTAAAAGGAACCGCACAGAGCTATGAAGTGGGGTTGATTCACAAAGACGGACAGCGCATTGAAACAAGTGTGATTAATGTTCCGATTTTGCTCGAGGATCGTGTCGTGGGCGTCTATGGAATAACTAGTGATATTACGGAGTCTAAAAGGTATGTAGAGGAAATTGAAAATCTCAGTTACGAAAGAGCATTGATTCTCAATGCCATGTCTGAGGGAGTCATTGGCCTCGATCAGAATGGTAACCTGATATTTGCCAATCCGATTGCAACGGAGATGATGGATTTCTGTCCGTCTGAGATGAATGGCAAGCCACTTGAAGAGATCATGTTACAAATGCAAAGTGAGGGTATACCTTATCCGTCCAATAGCACTCCTATTCTTCAAGCTGTACGTGAAGGGCGAAGCCTGCCGCGATCTGAGTCTGTATTTTGGAAGCAGGATGGCTCCAGCTTCCTGGCGGAGTTCCAACTGAAACCGATAATGGAGCAGGGGGAGAATCGTGGAGCTGTACTGGTTTTCCGCGATATGACATCGGTGAAGGACATCATTCGTGCCAAGGAAGTGGCAGAACATGCGGACCGAGCCAAGTCCGAGTTCCTGGCGATTATGAGTCATGAGCTTCGTACACCTCTGAATGGAATTATGGGCATGGCCCATCTGTTAAAAGAAACAGAGTTGGATGAGGAGCAGAACGGCTTCGCCGATATCATCATCGACAGTGGTGAATCACTGCTGCACATTCTGAATGAGATCTTGGATTTCAGTAAGATTGAAGCAGGAAAAATGGATCTTGAACGCCAGCCAGTGGATATTAAATCGGTTCTTGGCGGGGTCATGGAACTATTTGCGCTTAGAGCTTCCGAAAAGAATATTGAACTATACTGTGAAATGTCAGAGCAGATTCCCGAACGCGTACGAGGCGATGAAACTCGCATTCGTCAGATTCTGATTAATCTAGTAGGCAATGCCATCAAATTCACGGAGAAGGGAAGCATTCAGGTTCACGTGAACGTTAAGCCAGCGGAATTTTACAATGAGAATCATCTGATCTTGTCCGTTTCGGTCAAAGATACGGGGATTGGCATTCCGTTCAATAAGCAGCATCAACTGTTCCAGTCTTTCTCACAGCTCGATCCGGCTATCAATCGCAAATATGGAGGCACAGGTCTGGGGCTGGCCATCAGCAAGAAGCTGGTGGAACTGATGGGCGGCGCCATTGGTGTACAGAGTGAGACAGGTGAGGGGGCGGATTTCCACTTCACCCTGTTACTTGAACGATGGCAAGATGAGTCCACGGATCAGATTGAAGAGGTGGCTGATCACAACCTGAAGCTGGATCGAACAAGTCTGGCAGCGGGGATCAAAATTCTTATAGCTGAGGATCAGTCATTCAACAGCCATTTGCTGGAGGAAATGCTTCGTAAGCACGGCGGTCTATGTGATATCGTGGAGAACGGTGCAGAAGCGGTGAAAGCATTGGAAAGGGAAACATACGACCTTCTCTTTATGGATATCCAAATGCCTGTTATGGATGGGATTGAAGCGACCTGCCGGATTAGGCAAACCCACCCTGAAATTCCGGTCATTGCTGCCATCACGGCATTTGCAGGAGCGAACGACCGTGAAGCTTGTCTGAAATGCGGTATGCAGGACTTTATCAGCAAACCGTTCAGCTCTACGGAAATAAGTCGTGTGCTAAACACATGGGTTCCGTACATACGCTCCCAGCATGAGCGCTGATGGGCTGCATGTCTCAAGTTATCAAAAAAAATAACCTGCCTCTGAAATTCAAGGGCAGGTTATTTTGGTCTTCCGTGGGTGTTGGTAGTAGCCTGACAGATGTCAGGACCATCCTCCAATTAATCCCGAAAGGGTTACACACTCGTCATCTTCCAGTTCTGCAATTAGGGTAAGTTTTTCGTTGTCATTGGGGTCCACCGAGAATAATTCACGGCGTCCGTCTTCGTGGACAATAATGACCAACTTATTACCGCTTTTTGTATCAAACTGGTACTTCACTCCGATACCAGGCAATGGGCATTCCCGGATATTCATGAAACCTGTCACCTCTTTAGCTTTTCCATAGTTAAGTTAACCGTTCACACAGTACGGATGTATTCTACTATCCATAACACCATTTGGCAAGTCAGAAATGAAATAGTAGTCATCTCCTCCAAGCTTCTTGCGCTGTGGTTAGTTAAGTTAGTTATACATTCCGACTCTGTCGGGTTCGTCTGCGACGGACCATGAACCAGA
The DNA here is from genome assembly GCF_028771845.1 of Paenibacillus marchantiae. NCBI lineage: Bacteria > Bacillati > Bacillota > Bacilli > Caryophanales > Paenibacillaceae > Paenibacillus > Paenibacillus marchantiae. Next base: position 3,885,909 of record NZ_CP118270.1, read on the forward strand.
TAAGTAATGCAATGATCAGCACCAAGGCAATGCCCCCCGTAATTATGATGTTCCGAATATTCGGGACCTGTACGGTCAAATCTAGCTTATTCGTATTCAGTGGTGAGACGTGCCAAATTAGGGTTTTTCCGTGATCTTCGACCAGATCTGCATTGGAATCCTGCACTTTGATTGGCAGCGTCAGCTTGAAATCAAAATTGACATCTTTCAGTAGCAGGTTTTTGAGAAATCCGGGGACCTTATTAATTTGGTCTTTGACCTCACCATCGGGTATGGTCTGCATCAGGTCTGCTTCCGCAGCAATATGCAATTTGGAAGTGAAAAATCCAGGTGTAGTGGATTGCTCCATTTTGATTCCATCAGGCAGATCCGACGTGCTGAAGGTAGAGACGGTATTACTTTTCTCATAATGGGTCGTCGCTTTGAGTTGTGTCCGATCTCCCTGGTCCGAAACTTCGGCCTGGAAATTATTCTGCTTCAACGTATTTGCGAGCATTGTCATGAGATTGTCTTGTCCCATCATTCCCAGGGCTGAGTCGGTTACGCTGAGATTCAGGGCCAGATCGGATGAACCGTCCATATTAACCGTGACATGTGCTTCACCATCAGCGCAGGCGGATAGTATAAACAGCATAAGAGTTAGTAAAAAAGCGAGTAATAGCTGACGATAATAGGGTATGCGAGTCGACATTCAGTTCAAACCTTTCTGCGTATGATCCAATTCCAATTCATAGAAGTATAGTATACACCGTAAGGATGGCGGATGAAACTTTGTTCACTATAAGAGCAAGGTAGATCGTACGCTATGATATGATATATCTATAAAATTAGAGTAAAAAAGTAGGCTCCGAAGCATTAAAGGAGAGATTGGATAATGACAGCAAGTGAACATTTGGATGCAGATCCGGTGATGTGGAATAATCGAATGAATGACAAACCGGTTGGAATTACAATGAAAAAGGACACGATATATGGAGTGGAAATGAAGATTTCGTATTTTTGTCAATGTTCAGTCAATTCAAAATGGGTTTCACCGTGTAAACTGATAGTAGTGTGAAGAAATACGGAGCAGGGGGGTTACATTCATGACATATATCATTATTATGGGTATCATTATGGTTGTGGGAATGGTCGGAATGGGCTGGTTCTACAAGATTATGGACAACGATCAACACTAGGGTATATTGAAAAGAAACGTGAAAAGACAAGCCTATAAGCTGGCTTCGCAATGGATGCGAGGCGGGCTTATTTGTATATAATGCCAAAAAGTCTAAATATAGCATGAAAAAATGTCGGATTTAAGTGGTATGCTTGTACATGGAAATGTTTTACACTTACATCTGTAAGCGTTTACATTAAAATTTACGGGAGGCTAACATTATGGGTTTGAAGATGAAAAAAAGATCAGGCAAGAAAGCATGGATGCTGCTGGTCATGTCATTACTGATTGCGGCCGTTCCAATTACAGCCAGCGCAGCATCGGATTCCACAGCGTATGCCAAACTTAATTTCAGCAACAACAAGTATTATATATTCAACAATAGCTGGGGTAGCTCAAGTGTCAGTGGCTGGTCCCAGTCCGTGTATGTGAACAGTAATACTGATCTGGGTTACGTTTGGAACTGGCCAACGACTGCCGGTGGAGTCAAAGCTTATCCTTCTCTTGTCAGCGGCTGGCACTGGACTGAGGGTTTCACGCCAGGCAGTGGGCTGCCAACGCGATTGTCTGCGAACAAAAGTATCAATACCGGAGTAAGTTATTCTAAGGCGTCCAACACTACAGGGGAATATAATAATGCGTATGATATCTGGCTGCATGACATCGGCAATGCGACCTGGTCAAGCACACCCACCGAGGAGATTATGATCTGGAACGATTGGACTTCCGGTGTAGGTCCTATTGGTTCCAAAGTGTTCTCGGATGTATCCATTGGTGGACAAACCTATGATCTGTATCGCGGCGAGATTACCGACAACGGAGTGCATCAATGGTGGGTATACTCGTTCCTGAAGAAGTCAAAATCCCCTAACAACTTTAGCATCAACGTCAAAAACTTCACTGATTATCTGATCTCCAAAAGTTACTTTACCAACAGCAAATATGTAAGCAGTGTTGAGTATGGAACCGAAATTACGAAAGGCAGCGGCCAGATCAATTACTCTAACTGGTATGTGAACGTGCAGTAACGGCTCTGTTTATACGCTTATTCCTGATTTAATGAGATGCTGCTCGGAGGAAAACCCATTTCCTGCTGACGCAGCATCTTTTACTTGTGTATTGGACCTAACATTCATGCGTAACATAGGTAACGAGTGATGTAGCTGCATTTGACCGATGGACAAATATTTTTCGTAAAGTTGGGATTTTTAGGCTGCTCTTTTGTATAATAGGGTTTAGTTCAACTCGGGGAATCCCGAAATATGCCTAACAGGAAAGGGTGTACATAAATGAAATTTAGTGAGTATACGTATACACGTCCCGATCTGGAACAAATCAAAACGTCATTCCGTGAGCTTCTGAGTGGTTTTGAAGCCGCGACTACGGTTGAAGAGCAGAGTGGATATATGGACAAGATTAACGCTTTGCGAAGTGACTTTGAGACTCAGGCACAATTGGTCTACATCCGTCATTCGATTGATACCAATGATACATTTTACAAAGAAGAAAATGAATTTCTGGATGAAAGCTCTCCAATCATTCAAGAATACATCACCGATTATTATCGGGCATTGGTAAACTCCAAATTTCGTGCTGAACTGGAACAAAAATGGGGTTCACAGCTGTTCCAGCTGGCGGATCTGTCCCTGAAAACATTCAGCCCTGAAATTATCGAGGACCTTCAGAAAGAGAACAAACTTTCCACGGAATACAACCAGCTGATTGCTTCGGCCAAAATTCCGTTTGAAGGTGAAGAACGCACATTGCCGCAGTTGCATCCTTTTGAGTTGTCCACGGATCGCTCCATGCGGGAACGTGCATCGGAAGCAAGATATACGTTCATGGCTGAACATGAGGCTGAATTCGATCGCATTTACGACGATTTGGTGAAAGTGCGTACACAGATCGCGAAGAAGCTGGGATATCCAACGTATGTGGAACTCGGTTATGACCGTATGAACCGTACGGATTACAACGCGGAGATGGTGTCCAATTTCAGAGCACAAGTCCGTGATTATATCGTGCCTGTAGCGACGAAGCTCAGAGAGCGTCAGCGCAGCCGGATTGATGTGGATACCCTCTATTTTTATGATCAGGGCTTCAGCTTTAAGACAGGGAACCCGACACCTAAAGGCGATGCAGACTGGATCATTGACAATGGTAAGAAAATGTACGCTGAATTGTCACCGGAAACGGATACGTTTTTCCAGATGATGACCGACAATGAATTGATGGATTTGGTGAGCAAAAAAGGCAAGCAGGGCGGGGGCTATTGCACCTTCCTGAACGATTACAAAGTGCCGTTTATTTTCTCCAACTTTAACGGTACATCAGGCGATATCGACGTATTGACACACGAAGCAGGTCACGCGTTCCAGGTATATGAGAGTCGTCACTTCGAAGTACCTGAGTACAACTGGCCGACGTATGAATCCGCAGAGATCCATTCCATGAGCATGGAATTCTTTACATGGCCGTGGATGGAATTGTTCTTCAAGGAAGATACGGACAAATACAAATTTGATCACCTGTCTTCCGGATTGCTCTTTATTCCTTATGGCGTAGCAGTCGATGAATTCCAGCATTTTGTCTATGCAAACCAGGATGCAACACCAGCGGAGCGCAAACAGGCATGGCGCAATATTGAGAAGACTTATCTGCCGCACATCAATTACAAAGATAACGCCTATTTGGAACAAGGCGGATTCTGGCACAAACAGGGTCATATCTTCTCGTCGCCGTTCTATTACATTGACTACACACTGGCACAAATCTGTGCATTCCAGTTCTGGAAACGCAGTAACCAGGATATGAAGTCCGCATGGGCTGACTATCTGACATTATGTAAAGCCGGAGGAAGCCTGTCCTTCACAGGATTGGTAGAACTGGCAGGTTTGAATTCTCCGTTTGAAGACGGCTGCGTATCCTCCGTCATCGGCGATATCGAAGCCTGGTTGGACGCAGTAGACGATAAAGCACTGTAAGCGAAAAATAAAAATAAAGGTCGAAGAGGTGAAAGGGAACGAGGAAAAAACCTGACGTTACAGCATTCTGAGGCAGGGCGGATTTGAATGTATTCATTTCCCTACCTATACAAAGAATGCGAGGTTATACCATGTTGGTTTTACTGGATCAACCGTCCCAAAGGAAGCAATTAGCGCCCTTCATCACGGGAACGTACGGGCATGTGGTTATGGGTGGAGTGATTGCGGGACTTCAACGCGGCCGTGTCTATGCAGACCAGCTTCATGCGCCGAAAAGCGCCCTGATTTGGGCCGAAAACGAAATGTTTTATCTGATCGGAAGATCGGATAATGAACAGTTCAATAGCCTTGTTAGGGAGGTACTTGTTCAGGAGCTATTACCTGAAGCGTTAGATGCTGGCGAAGACATGCTGAATCTTGAAGTTTACCCCGAGCCCGGCTCAGATTGGTCTCCCGTCCTGGATCACATGTTCAATGGGCGTTTGCGAGAAGGATTGCGAGTTCCTTTTCAATTCAATCTTGCGAAGTATGAACAGTGGATGGAACGCAGTTCCAGCTCCTTGTTCGTTCCTCCGGGATATAAGCTTCAAATTATCGATCGAGCTGTAATGCTGGAGGACGACAAAAGCTGTATCATTGAACAGGAAATTTTGAAATTCTGGCATTCGGTGGAGGACTTCTTCCGATACGGAGCAGGCACATGCACGGTATATGAAGGGCAGGTTGTAGGTACATGTATCTCAGTGTTTGTCAGTGACATTCACCATGAAACAGGCATCAACACCTACGATTCGATACACCGTGGCAAGGGCCTGGCTACGGCCATGGCAAGCGCTTATGTGCAATCCGTTCTAGAACGGAATTGTGTTCCACACTGGACGACAGAGGAATTCCGTCATGATTCCATCGCGATAGCGGGTAAGCTTGGTTTCGATCAAGGCAGAGCTTATCCCGTCTATTACATGCCGATTCAGGAGCTTCTAAATTACTGAATATCTGTAGGGGCTGTCCCGAAGTCATGAAAATGACCTGGGGCGGCCCCTGTTTTTTTGATTGGATTTGTGAAACCTGTGAATCCAAGATCAACTTGCCCTTTTTAATTCAAGCACAGATAAGCAAGTTACTGAAGAGCATTCATGATTATTGGATAATTCTTAGATAATTCCGTCCAAATGAAACATTTATCAACTCGGTTGTGATTTATTTCACTATATCTGAAAACGGATTCAGTTACAATAAAGACAGTAAATCAGGTGTAACAGGAGGCTGGTTCAGATGGCAACACACGCTTATTATGTTCCGCCCGTGAACTTGATAGGCAGAGGATGTTTACACGAAGCAGGCAAGATGATTGAGAATATGGGTATTCGCAAAGCGCTTGTCGTAACTGATCGTCGATTGATCTCTTCCGGCGTTGCTGAACAAGTGCTGTCTATACTAAGAAAATCAGGGTTAGACTATGTGGTATATGATGAGGTTCAGCCCAATCCCACCTGTCAGAATGTAGATGACGGACTTCAGGTATTTCAGGATCATGGCTGTGACGCCATTATATCGATAGGCGGAGGTTCACCTCAGGATGCTGCCAAAGGGATTGGTATTGTAGCAACTAACGGTGGGCATATCCGTGATTATGAAGGTTTGCATCAATCGAAACACAAGTCCGTGCCGCTTGTTGCCATTAATACAACGGCTGGCACGTCGAGTGAGGTGACCATGAACTACGTGATTACAGATGAGGAACGTAAGGTGAAAATGGTGATGGTGGATCGAAACAGTCTCGTTGACTTGTCGGTGAATGACCCGGAACTGATGCTGAGCAAGCCAGCCAATCTTACAGCGGCCACGGGCATGGATGCATTGACCCATGCGGTGGAAGCCATGGTGACGCCTGGAGGGTTCACGGTGACGAGCGCTACAGCGGCTGCTGCCGTTGAGCTGATCTTTGAATATTTGCCCAGAGCGGTCAGGGATGGTAGTGATCTGGAAGCAAGAGAGCATATGACGTATGCGTGTTTTCTTGGCGGGATTGCTTTTAACAATGCAGGCTTGGGCTATGTACATGCGATGGCCCATCAACTTGGTGGAGTCTATGACCTTCCGCATGGGGTATGTAACGCGATGTTGCTCCCTTATGTAGAGGAATTGAATGCAAAGCATGTACCAGGTAAATTCCGTCATATTGCCAAGGCAATCGGTATGGATGTAAAAGGAAAACGGGATGAGGAGTGCTCGGAGTACGTGATCGAAGCCATTCGTCAGCTTTCCAAGGAGGTAGGCATTCCTGAGAAACTGTCAGAATTGGGTGTGAAAGACCCTGATGTTGAATTGCTGGCGGATAATGCCATGAAAGATGCTTGTGCACCGTGCAATCCGTATCAACCTTCCAGGGATGAAGTGATGGAGCTATTCCGCAAAATCATATAAAGTTAAGAACAAAGAGAGAGCCAGAATATATTCTGGCTTTTTTGATGTGTCACGTGCTTCTGAGCCTTATAAATACGGATTCATTTCCTTCATTGGATAAAATAGTTTTATCTCGCAATAGTCATTATTTTTTGTTTGACAGAGGGGGTGCTTTAATCCATAATCAATCCATACTAAACACATAAGCTTTATTGGAAGGGGAGAGTCAGTCATGTCACAGTTTAAATCATCAACGAGAAAGTCATTATGGGTAGGAGCGTTAGCCGTTCTATTATTGGTAATCGTTAGCGGTTGCTCCGGATCGACCAATGATCCTGCTCCCAATGCAGCAGCCCAGCCAGGCACGAGCCAAGGTACGGATGAAAATTCAAAGACGGACGAGACTGCAACGGGGGGACTTTTGTATATGGTCGGCCGGCTTCCGTAACCTCGTTTGATTTGCATAATCAGATTACATCGAACAATGCTTTTGCCATTGATAAAGTATTTGAACCTTTGGTTGCTTTTGACAACAAGGGCGAGATTGTGGACTGGCTTGCCAAGTCGCATAACATCAGTGATGACGGTTTGACGTATACGTTTGTGTTGCGTGATGGCTTGAAGTTCTCCAACGGCACAGATGTTACGGCAGAGGATGCCGTATTCTCGCTGGAGCGGCACTTGAAGGTTGGTGGCCCATTGGCAATATCGGCCAAGGTAGACACTGTCAAAGCAACGGATAGCCATACATTGGTGATTACGCTTAAAGAGCCGTATACGCCATTTATCTCTGAGCTTTCCAACTTCTCGAACGGTATTATTCCGAACAATTTTGGCGGAGTTACCGAGGAAGAATTTTTCAAGAAGCCGGTAGGTACTGGACCGTTCGTGGTTGAACAGTGGGACCCTGCAGGCGATGTGACCTTTACGAAGAACACTCACTACTGGCAAGAAGGAAAGCCATCGGTTGATAAGCTGGTTTACAAGCTGATAGAAGATGACAGCCAAGCAATCAACCAGTTGAAGGCGGGAGAAGTAGATGCGATTGAGTCGCTGGCTCTGCAAAATGCTGATGAAATCAAAAATGGCGCGGATACAACCGTTGTAACCAACGGCAGCTGGGTGACAGAGCAATTGTTCTTTAATACGTTGGATAAGCATTTTTCCGATGTGCATGTTCGCCGGGCATTGGCTCTGGCACTTGATCGTGACGGTCTGACTAAGGCGCTTACCTTTGGTTACGCACAGACTGCTAATTCATTGCTGCCTACAACGATTCCTTACAATTCGAATGATACTCTCAAGGCATTAAATTTTGATGTAAATGCAGCCAAAGCGGAACTGGCCAAATCGGCCTTCCCTGATGGATTCACTACAAAACTGCTTGTAGCTTCCGGCAACAGCACCAGAGCGCAAGAAGCGCAAATCATTCAGGCAGCGGGAAAACAAATTGGCATTAATATCGAGATTGAATCGATTGAACTGGCTACCTTCCGTGAACGATTCTTTGCTTATGATTTCGCAGCGATGCTGAACAGTGGGCAAGCCGATTCTCCGGAAGCGAACTCAATCGTTGCGTTCCAGACTGACCCTGATGGCTTCAGCAAATCTTACTGGACGCATTACACCAATGATGAAGTAACCAAGCTTCTGTATAAAGGTCAACAAACACCGGACGGCGATGGCCGTGCCGAAATATACTCCAAATTGCTTCAAACGCTTGCCGATGAAGTGCCTTACATTCCGCTTTATTATCCGGATATTCTGATTGGCGTTCGTTCTTCAGTAGATGGCATTGTTGTTTTGCCTAATGGCAGTGTGCGTTTTGAAGACGTTCGTATTCAGAAATGAATAAGTTCTGGTTGATCAGTACTGTGGGAAGAGCGTTGGCAGTGATCCTTTGTGTGATGACAGCAGTCTTTTTTCTCATCAGAATGGTACCAGGAGATCCTGCTAAAATGATTCTTGGCGAGTACAGCACCCCCGAGGCCGTGGAGAGCATGCACCATGCTCTCGGGTTGGATCTGCCGCTGGGGGAACAATTTATACGGTTTGTGAAGACACTGTTCACTCAGGGGGATACCGGCAATTCCATTATTAACGGAACCTCGACTAGAGAGTTGATTGCTGATCGGGCACCCGTTACCTTGCTGCTCATTGGCATGGCATGTGCATTGTCAATTGTCATTGCACTCGTGCTTGCTACATTGGCCGCTACACACAAGGATAAGCTGCTGGATCATTTGATACGTATTTTTCCTACGGTAACGCTAGGTATGCCAATCTTCTGGGTTGGCATCCTTTTGATTCTGCTGCTGAGTGTTCATCTTCACTGGTTTCCCGTTGGTGGAGTTGGGGAAGGGTGGTGGGGCACCTTATACAGTTTGACACTTCCCGCCATAACCGTGGCTTTTTCACAGATTCCGACATTGGTCCGTTCATTGAGAGCCCAGATGCTTGAAGTACTGGAATCTGATTTTGTAGTTACATTGAAGGCTGCGAGATTACCGAGCCGGGTCATTCTATTCAAACATGTCCTGCGCAATGCGGCGCTTCCGACGCTGATTCTTCTTGGCGTTAATATCTCTTATCTCATTGGCGGCACATTGGTCGTTGAACAGGTATTTGGTATCAAAGGAATTGGCAGTCTTTTGTTTAGTTCCATTTCCAAACGGGATTTCCCGGTCATTCAAGGCATAGCCCTTTACTGTGCTGTATCTGTCGTGATCATCAGTCTCCTGATAGAGCTTCTTTCCAGGTGGCTTGATCCCAGAACGAAAGGAAAACCATGAAAACGATACAAATAGAACCTCAGTTATATGAAGACAGCCAAAACACCAGTCTCATGAATCGTATATTGAAAACTCCTTCCCTTCTTGTGGGAAGTGTGATGTTTGCCGTGCTGATCATCTTGACTGTAATCATACCGTGGATTAGTCCTTATGACCCTTCGGAGCAAAATTTGAGTGCCTTTTTGCAACCTCCATCTGCTGAACATTGGTTGGGCACAGACCAACTGGGACGCGATTTGTTCACTAGACTGATTTATGCCGCGCGAACCGATTTGAGCATTATGGTGCTGGCGGAAATTGTACCTTTTTGCATGGGCGTATTTCTAGGGATGCTCGCAGGGTATTACGGAAAATGGACTGATAAGATCATATCGTTGGTCACCGATACATTTATCGCTTTCCCTTTTTATCTCATCGTCATTATCGTGGCTTTTGCCAGTGGAGCAGGTGAGCGGGGGATTTATATTACGTTTATGCTCGTTGGCTGGATTGTCTTTGCACGTGTCGTCAGGGGGCTGAGTGCATCGTACCGCAAGCAGGAATGGATCGCATCCGCACAGACGTTGGGCTTGCCGGGAATACGGATTATCCTTCGTCATCTCCTGCCCAATGTATTACCTCAGGCGATCGTTGTCCTCATGACGGATATGGTGGGGCTGCTGGTGGCGATTGTTACACTTGGATACCTGGGCATTGGCATCGCACCACCGACCCCGGATTGGGGCACGATGATCTCGGATGGACAATCCTTTATCACGACAGCCTGGTGGCTCTCGGCAGTTCCGGGATTTGCAGTCGTTTACACGGGAATTGCTTTGTCGCTTGTCGGTGATGGATTGGCCGATGTATGGAGGAAAAAATAATGTCCACTGAACCGATTCTTGAAGTCAAGGCACTATCTCTGTCAACCAAGTCAAATCAAAAATTAGTTCAAGATGTACATTTCTCGCTTGGGCGAGGGGAGAGCCTGGGATTAGTAGGTGAATCCGGCTCCGGTAAATCACTAACTCTTCGTTCCATTCTGGGACTGTTACCAAGCGGTGTGGAGCAGACGGGTGGAACCATTCGGAGTGATGTGAACAGCGCCATGGTGTTTCAAGACCCGAGAGGTGCGCTCGATCCGCTCTGTCCCGTTGTTAAACAGCTGGCGGAAGTTGTCTATTACAGGCAAAAGGTAAGCAGGAAGGCCTCCAGGGTAGCAGCGCTGGAATTACTTGAACTGTTGGGGCTTCCCGACTCATTGAAGCGTGAGGATCGATACCCTAGCCAGCTGTCAGGTGGGCAGTGTCAGCGGGTAGTCATTGCATTGGCTCTGGCGTGCAAGCCAGGCATTCTGCTCTGTGATGAGCCAACAACGGCACTGGACGTTACTGTGCAGCGTCAAATTATAGAAACGATCCAACGTTTGCAGCGTGAACTGGGATTCGCCATGGTGTTTGTAACACATAATCTGGCGATTGCAGCGACGCTGTGCTCGAAGCTGTGCGTGATGAAGCAAGGGCGGATCGTGGAGCACGGGGATTCGCTTGGCCTTTTGCAAAACCCGCAAGATCCTTACACCGAGATGCTTATTAACTCGGTGCTTCCTTTACCGAAGCTAGAAGGGAGCGAATAACTATGGAACTAGCTTTGCAGGTTCAGAATGTAACGGTTCAATATGGTGACTTTACTGCGCTGGATAACATCACACTAAATCTTCAGAGGCATACCACGCTTGGTCTTGTTGGTGAGTCCGGTTCGGGCAAATCTACCCTTGCGAGAGTCATTGCCGGGTTAATTACGCCAGATGAGGGGCAGATTTTGCTGGGAGATCAGCAATTAAAGAAGAAGAGAAGTCGTGAGCAGTATAAAAGCATACAGATGATTTTCCAAAATCCGGATGCTTCACTGAATCCCAAACATTCCATTCGGCAGATTCTTGCTGAAGCGCTGTTGTTTCATCGCATTGTAGACCGTTCACAGGTGGAGAAAAGATCGAGAGATCTCTTGGCCCGTGTTCAGTTGGAAAGCAGGGCACTGGACAAGTATCCGCATGAATTCTCCGGCGGTCAGCGCCAACGGATCGCCATTGCACGCGCTTTAAGCGTAGAGCCGAGTCTGCTAATTGCGGATGAGCCGACAAGTGCACTGGATGTTTCTGTGCAGCGGAGTGTGCTCGATTTGTTCAATTTACTTAAGAGGGAACTTAATCTTACGTTTCTGTTCATTTCTCATGATCTTGGAGTTATCCATGCCATTAGCGATACGGTAGCAGTCATGTGGCAGGGTCAGCTGGTGGAGATTAGTCCCAAAGATCAATTCTTCACACGACCTGAAACGGCATACAGCCGAGAGCTGCTGTCCGCAGTTCCAAAGATGCCGAAATCAAGTTCTATAGGAGGTTTATATGAGCCAACAATATAAAGGAAACATACCCCTTACCCTGTCGGAATACGATACACTTACGCAATTGCTCTCCAACCTTTTGAATACAAAGTATCCTCCGGTGATCATCCCGGGTGAGGCCATCTTGGGCATAGAGGCCGTGGCAGCTGGAATATCTGCACCGGGTCGTACGATAGTTAATGTCGTAACAGGGCCTTATGGCAGTTTGTTTGGTCAGTGGCTTGAACGTGGAGGGGCAACGGTTATTGAAGTCAAAGTTCCTTTTGATGAAGTTGTACCTGTGGAGAAGGTAGCTGCTGCGATTGAAAAGTATCAACCGTCCGCACTATCCTTTGTTCAAGCAGAGGTGGTTACAGGTGGATCGAATCCCGCAGAAAAAATTATAAAGATTGCGCGTGCCCATAACCTGATTACGGTGAGTGACTCTGTATCAGCGATTGGGGGAGAGCCTCTGCTGGTAGATGAATGGGGCGTTGATTTTGTAGCTGTGGGTGCACAAAAAGCCCTGGCCGGGCCTAACGGCATCAGCGCAGTAAGCATTTCGCCGCGTGGATGGGAATTTCTCGAATCCAATGCACATGCACCGCGCAACTCCATCCTGTCTTTGCTTGATCTGAAGCCACCAGGCGATGGGGCTGCACCCGTCCGCGTTCCTCCCAACATTCCAACGCTGGAAGCCAGAGCACTGATTTTGGCTTTGACAGCTATTGAGTCTGAAGGCTTGGAGCAGGTGATCAAGCGTCATGAACAGGCTGCGTTATCTGCTATAGCGGGAATTCAGGCCCTGGGTCTGGAGCCTTGGCAAAAAGATAACAGAACTTATTCGACTCTCACAACCACGGTTCGAATTTCCGGGGAGGAGAAGTTGCATATCGATCAGCCGATCGGCATCGTTGCTCCGGGGGATGGAGAACTTTTTGGTCAGCTTCTGCGAATTAATCATTTTGGAGTTAATGCGTCCTTGGCAGGAGTGGAGGAAGCTGTTGCGACCATTGCGGCATTATTGAATGAGGACCATGAGCATGCAGTCCAGGCTGTTCGCCTCGTTTGGGGGAAATGAATATGACCCAGGTAAAATCGGAAGAGCAAAGCTTCAAACATATCTTTATAGCAGGCATTAAAGGCAAACGGTTCGATATCTCGATTCAGAATGGCCGGTTTGCATCTGTTACAGAATCCGTGCCGCAGAATGATAACGCATCGCTTCCGGGTACAGATATATGGATAAGTCCCGGAGTTATTGATCTTCATACACATCTGGCCTGGACAGACTTTGACCATGCGGATCAATTAAAGCGTGACAGCCATGAGATCGAAGTGATGCAGGCGCAAGCTTTTGCAGCCACCCTCCGGACGGGAGTAACTACGGCTCGTGATGCAGGTGGAATGCTACCAAGCACCGCTCGGCATCTCGCTCAGCACTATCAACACCCCTTAAGAGTTGAAACCAGCAGTGAAATGCTGGGAGCGGCAGATGCCCGTGGTGTGAAGCATCTAGAACAACGGCTGAACGGAATTTTTGATACAGGCGCAGGATGGGTTAAAATCATGGCGACAGGTGGACTGGGAGCCCCTACGGAACAAGTGCTAGATCCTGTATTTTCGGAGGAAGAGTTTGCGTTCATCGTTCGACATGCCCATGCCAACCATAAAAAGGTGCTGGTTCATACCTGGGGTGGAGTGACGATAGACTGGTCTATTCAGACCGGGGTGGAATCGGTGGAACATGGAATGTTCTTATCGGAGGATCAGGCGGGCAGGCTTGCGCAGTCCCGAACGGCCTTTGTGCCGACCACATCGATATATCGTATTGCCGCAGATCCAAAAGGCGTGCTGGCGTTGCCTACTGTCATCAGTGATCGTGCAGCGCGCGCTGCTGAAGCTCATTCTACAGCCATCGGATATGCCAAAAGAGCAGGAGTCCGTTTCGGTTTCGGTACCGATTACGCCACACCTTCACTGCATGGCTATAATCTGCAAGAACTGGATACGCTGATCGATTATGGCCTGACCCGGGCAGAGGCGTGGCAATCTGCGACGTCAAACGCTGCTGATATTCTGGGTCGTGGCAACGAATTGGGACAGATTGCAGAAGGCTATATTGCCGATGCTATTATTTTCAATGCCGATCCGTATCAAACGGAAAATGCAGATCAGCTGCAGGAGAGCATCGTATCCGTAATTATTGGAGCGCAGAAACCATAACTTGGTTTCTGCGTTTTTTCTTTTTGCAAGAAAATCAGTATTAACCAGTCTATAGCACTTTGGACATCTTCACAAATAAGCTGGCATGCGTAATAATGTAGGTCGAGCCATGCGACATATTATATCTACATCAGGAGGCACTATGAAACTCGGCAATCATGATTTGAATACATACATCAAGCAATATGAAATCTATTTAAGTGTAGAACGAAACCTTTCCCAAAAATCGATAAAAGCTTATCTGTCTGACCTCAACAGACTCGTTGAATGGTTTAATGATAATCACATATGTGATGTTAACAGAGATAATTTAAGAAAGTATCTAGAACAATTAACAAGTGAGCAAACGCTTAAAGACTCTACCATTAAAAGAAAATACATATGCTTTAAAGCATTTTTTAATTATTTGGTACAGGAAGGGGATATTGCTGAATCCCCTATTTTTGGTTTCGGAAGAAATTTCAAAACAGCAAAACGTATTCCGAAGACTCTCTCTGTGAATGAGGTTGAAAGGTTGTTAAACGCTCCACAAGAACATATGAAGCAATTACGTACAGAGTTTAGGAAACGAATTAACCTGCGCAATGATGCTATTATCGAGTTGCTTTACGTGATCGGAATTCGTATCGGCGAATTAGTGGGTATCGATATTGAACATATAGATCTGGAGGAAAAAACGGTATTGATCTTTGGTAAAGGTCGTAAAGAGCGTTTATTGTATATTTCCAGTAATGAGGTGATCCTCAAGATTAAAGCCTGGTTGCATCAACGTGAGCATTTCGATCCCAATTCCAATGCGCTGTTTATTAACAAATATGGCGATCGCCTTTCGATATATTCCATAGAAGATATTTACTCGAAATACAGGGACTTATCTAAAGTCAGTAAAAAATCAACACCTCATTACCTCAGACATAGCTTTGCTACACACCTACTGAACAACGGGGCAGATTTGCGCTCAGTGCAGGAGATTCTTGGACACACCAATGTCAGCACGACGCAAATATATACAGAAGTATCTGTGGAAAGGAAGAAGGATGTGTTGTCGAGGTTCAATCCGAGAAATAACTTAAAGGTGTAGAGTAAGACCTCCAAATAACTATAAATTATTTGGAGGTTGAATAGACCAGTGGAGTTACCAGTTCAAAAAGAAATTAAGAGTTTTGTAACTGAAGCACTATCCAGTAATAGAACGAGCAACATTATAGGTATCATTACGAACAGTCGTTTTGATATCAAAGCAAGTTATTCGAGTCAACTGGATGGTTATAATCAAATTGAGTTCAAAGAGATGTTAGGTATGACTCCTGCTATTGCCAAACTGAAAATTTCAGGAGGTATTAAACTTGATTTTTTTAAAATATTCCAATCGATATTTTCTCTTGTAAATGGTGGTGTCTCTCCGCTCGCTCTAGATTTAAAAGAGATTACCGGAGTCACACCGGAAATAGCTGTTAACTGGGAAAAAGAGTTTAATCCGGTAATTAACTCTCTAAAACCTCGAAAAAAATCTTACAAGAAATATAAAAAAACGAAAAGAATCATTGTAGTTGAAGATTATTTGGCTCTAACAAATCAGGAACAATCACTTCTAAAATTAATTGTTAGCTATGTACAGTCCAAAAAAATAAACGATACGATTGTCGTGATTCATTTTATTGATCTAAAATCAAATGAATCAAAATTTTCGAATATTACTTCTAGACATTTTGATATAACTGAAGTTGATTTACAATCTGTATTTCAGAAAAACACAAATTATGGAGAACATGTTGTTAGTCTCACAAAATCATTAGGAATAGACTTCTTTAAAGAGTACAGAGAAATTATTATTCAATCGAATCAAATTGAGCTCGAAAACGTAGAAAAAATTATCAAAAAAATAATAGATGAAACACTATCTACATCGAGTGACAACCCCGATTACAGAAAACAATTGAATCTCTTTTTGTATCAGTGTAGTCTTTTTATGATTCAATTCACAAAATTTGATATAGAAGATGGTATAGATCCTTCCATGCTTGAATTTATTGCACCCGCCATGAGTGCAAAACTTATTGGGAAAATTCAAGAAAATAAGTATAGTTTTTTGGAAGTTGCAATACGAAACTATTTTTATAATGAAGCAAAAAACACGCTCCAGAGCCCTGTAATTAAAAGAATTTATTCTTATTTAAACAAACTTTATCCTCACGAATATTTTTATTTAGCGGAGCTGCAACAACATTTCAGCAGAAATAAAGATGATGTTACTTCTGCTTATATTGTTGCATATTATTTTTCTAAGAAAGAAGGGATGGAGACACAACTCAATCAAATAGTTTCTGTAATGCAAAAGAATAATATTGGTGAATATTATGTCAACAAAATGGAACTTGTGAGAATTAATAATTTTCAAGACTCAACATATCTTGATCCAGAAATAACCGGACTTTTTTACGAAACAAAAAAAAGTAATTTAAGTACTCTTGCCAAACTTTGTTGCTACTCCGTTTTAGCGAGCTACTTATTTGAAAATGAAAAAATTCTAAATAATCTATATAAGCTATATTCTGAAATATCTTTAGAACTTCAAAATTTGAATGATGAAAATTGTAATAGTTTTCTTTACTGGCAGAATGAGTTCTATATCAATCAAATCCTTTTAGCAGCATCCTTTGATGACCCTCCTTCCCGTTTGAGAGGCAAATCAATACGAAATTCACAGAATCAAATAGAACACTTACTAAGAACTTTTAAACAAAATAGCGGTCATAAAGACTCTAATTATCTCAAATTTTTGCGTGTAGGGAACACAATCTATATCGAAAATACTGAGGAAGGAATCAAGTTAACAGAGAAAGCTTACTGGGAATCCAAAAACTATCCTTATGAATATGAACTTGCCAAGATCAATTACAGCTTCTCCCTGATTTACTTGGGATGTTACAAAACCGCAAATAAGGTGCTAGGTGAAAAAAGTTCCTTTGACTTAAACATCATAAATAAAGATACGTACCTTTCTTATCACAACAATTATACTATTGCTCAAATTTTATCAGGTAAGATAACGAATAAAAAGGCTATGAAAAAATTTGAAAATCTATTAAATCAAATAGATAGTAAAGCTTCAAGTGATGCAACAATTATTAAAAACAATTTGGCAGCTGCACAACTTGATATTCACCGAGAAACTGCGTTGCAATCTTTAGGCTCTATACTAAATGATCCAGATCATTATCATAGTTTCTTCGCTTTTCATAATATCCTTTATTTATATTTTAAAGAAAGAAACTTAAAATTATTTGATTCGTTTTATAAAAGTGACTGGCAGAGAAAATTCCCGAAATTATTAAAGCCGTATTTTCAATTTTTTAATAATAAATTTTCTGCAATGAGAATATTACTTGCACAGGACCTGCAATTTAGCGAAATGGTAGAGCTGTTAGTTAACGAATTGAATTCAAAGTATCCTGAAAAAACTTACACACATTATAAGCAATTAATATTATTTGGAGGCATAGAGCGGTGGTTCGAGTAATCGATGTTTCTTAATTGCTTCAAAAACAAGCATTCTATATGCAGCTTCTTCATCTCCATTAAAAACATGTTGAAACAAAAGATGAGCCGAACTTTTAGAAGAAATTGTCGGGTTTGGTGTGATATCAATAATATAAATATCTGTTTCATTCACTCTAAAATCAATTCGACTTATAGCTGAGAATCCTAGTATTTCTGCACATCGACAGGCAACTGATGCAATAATCTTGGCATGAGGTCCCTTGTAAATATCAAAGTCATAATTTTCATTTGCAATCGTTTGATAATCAAGATATTTTTCATCGTTTAGAAAAACGATTTCTACAACTTCTGGAGCGAAGTATGCATTATTATGATGAATAACGGGGACCTCTACCTCCTTGCCTTCAATGTATTGTTGAATTAACAATGTCCCATACATCTCATAATGAGAATGTATCAGTTCAATTGCTTTCTTATATGTGGTTTCTTGCACATCAATTTTAACAACCCCAATGCTAGCTGACTCTGAATTAGGTTTCAGCAAAAAATCCTTCTTATTTTGATAAAAATCCTGAATATTGCTAAAATCCTCTTCATTTTTGAATATATATGTAATCGGAAAATACACTCCGAGTTTATCTTCGATCTTTTCATACATAAGCGATTTATTACCACCCAAAACAGAAGAATAAAAATCTGCGCCAATATTGTAAACTTCATAATGCTCACAAATTAATGGAACAAGACATCTTCTTCCTATACCATTAGTATTCTGGGCCATTGAATAAACTAATACATACTTGAACTTTTGTTTGAGATTATGAATATCTGCAATAAATTTGTCCTCACTATTGAATGAAATTACATAATCCGACACAGAACGAAAGGCATTGACGATCTCAGATTGCTCATAACTAGTGATACACTCAGATTTATGTATATCATTTTGATAAGTATCTATGCTGTTGAAAACGAATACAACACACATGATATCAGGATATTTTTTCATATTATCCATATCATTATAAAATTTAATCAAATTCTCAACTTCTTCCATAACAAAACCTCCAAATAATTTATAGTTATTAGTATGTATTTCTCAATTGATTGCTCAATGCAATTCTAAGTCCTACTTTTATACCACATCAATCATTCGACACATTTCTATGTATTCCTCTAAAAATTTACAAAAATCATTATAATTTTTGATACAAATGCCCTTTTTGTACAATTTTCTAGGTATATAGATCCATGAGCCTTGCATTTTTACCATGAATTTTCCAAAAAGGAGTTTGATTCCCTTTTATCGAATACAATATAAATAACAGCGGCACGAGAAAGGGTAATCTCACCCGTAACTTGTTGTCGAAGTTTTCCAGCAAGATTCCTCAGCCCGTTTCGTGTTTAATGTTATATAGGAGTAGTGTATTGCATTTTACACGGGGTACACCTTGATTTTTACATCCACCTATCACCTCTACACAACAAGTACAGGCAATTCTGCATGTATCATCTACTTTCAGACATTACAAAGAATAACGTTTGGCTGGAATTTCCGAGCAACATAGTCTGTACAGCATGCTCCTAATCATGACAAAAGTGTCCACACAACAGCATATCGGATTATGGGCTCTGAAATGATTTAGAACGAATGCACATGGAGGAGGCTGTAATGATGGCAAAAAAAGAAGTTGTAGCGATGCTGCTCGCTGGAGGGCAAGGCAAAAGATTAAAGGGACTGACCAAATCACTGGCCAAGCCTGCTGTTTATTTTGGCGGAACCTACCGCATCATTGATTTTCCTCTAAGTAATTGCTCCAATTCTGGCATCGACACGGTCGGTGTATTGACCCAATACGAACCACTGGTGCTGCACTCTTATATCGGCATTGGCAGTGATTGGGATCTGGACCGCAAAAATGGCGGGGTATATGTACTTCCTCCTCATGAACGTGAAGACGGCAGTAGCTGGTACCGCGGTACGGCGGATGCGATATACCGTAACCTGAATTTTATCGAACAATTCGATCCTGAGCATGTGCTCATCTTGTCAGGGGATCATATCTATAAAATGGATTACGAGAAAATGCTTCAATACCATAAAGAAAAGGATGCAGATTGCACCATATCGGTCATTGACGTTCCGTTGGAAGAAGCCAGCCGGTTCGGGTTGCTCAACACCCACGATGATTATCGCATCTATGAATTCGAAGAAAAACCTCCTGAACCCAAGAGCACGCTTGCTTCCATGGGTATCTATCTCTTCAAGTGGGATGTACTGAAACGCTTCCTGATCCAGGACGAACAGCAGGCATCCACCTCCTATGATTTTGGCAAAGATATCATTCCCTTGCTGCTTGAAAATGAAAAATCACTATACGCTTATCCATTTGAAGGGTATTGGAAGGACGTCGGTACAATCCACAGTCTGTGGGAATCCAATATGGACCTGCTGGATGAGGAAACGCCGTTTAACCTGAACGATCCGGATTGGCGTATCTATACTCGTAATCCGAATCAGCCTGCGCAATATATTTCACCATCGGCGAAGGTACGGAATTGCATCATCAGTGAAGGTAGTGTGGTACATGGTGAGGTTAAACACTCGGTATTGTTCTACGGTATTGAGGTGGGAGAGAACAGTTCCGTAACCGATTCAGTGATCATGCCAAAAGTGAAGATCGGTCAAAATGTACGCATTCACAAAGCTATTATTGCCGAAGGATTGGTGATCCCGGATGGAGTACATCTGTCACCCGCCCCTGAGGATGAGAGTGATATATTACTGGTCGATCAGGAAGAGCTGGAACGTCAGCTTCTCGAGGGAATGACAAGTAAAGCCTAATCTAAACCCCAAAGGACGGTGCATGCGATGAAACCATTGATCGGAGTTATTAACCTTGACCATGAGCTTGAGGAATTGAAGGAATTGACGTACTTTCGCTGCGGAGCCGCGGTGCCTTATGCCGGGCGTTACCGTCTGATTGATTTTGTATTATCCAATATGATGAATGCTGGCATTGAGAGTATCGGTGTATTTGTGCGTCGCAAGTACCGTTCACTCATGGATCATCTGGGAGACGGTAAGCCGTGGGATTTGGATCGCAAGCATGGCGGCATGTTTATTTTGCCACCGGACTGGAACGATCCGACCGATACGTCACAAGGGGATTTGCAGCATTTTCACAATAATCTCGATTTTTTCCGCCGGGGTTCAGGGCAATATGTTGTCCATGCAGGTAGTCGGCACGTAACCAAAGCAGATCTGCAGGATGTGTACAGGTACCATATGAGCAAGGGCGCGGATGTAACGCTGGTCTGCAAAAAAGTGGATAAACTGCTGCCTGAACATGACGCCTGTGTCAAAGTTGAAGATGACGGGAACGGTAATGTGGTGGACATTCACCAAAGCGCCGATCACCCGAATATATATACAGAAATTTTCATTATGGAAAAAGAACTGTTCCTGCGCCAGGTGCAGCGCTGCATCGCTCATGGCGAAAGCCATTTCTTCCGTGATGTGATTCAGAAAAATCCGGATGGCTTGAACATTGCTGCATATGCCTATGATGGCTATCACGCCGTGATCAATTCGATTGATAGCTATTACCGCAACAGTCTGGAATTGTTGAATAGCGGATTGTATGAGCAGCTGTTCAAGGAACAGCCTGTTCAAACCAAGATTAAATATGAGGCACCTGCCAAATACCTGGACTCTGCTGAGGTTAAACATTCCTTGCTCGCGAACGGCTGTATTGTGGGTGGGGAAGTGGAGGACAGCATCCTGTTCCGTGGGGTACATGTGGCGAAAGGTGCCAAAATTAAAGGCTCCATTATTATGCAAAAATGCTACATCGGAGAAGGTGCCGTTCTGGAGAACGTCATTCTCGACAAAGATGTGAAGCTAAGCGGCGGCCAGACGCTGATCGGCGATCCGTCGAACCCTTATATTCTGGCGAAGAGTACTATTATCTAATATCAACACTTAACCGATATCATCTATAAATATATATAAAATAAAAATCCTGTAGGATGGATTTAAGGTTCATGAGCGAAAGTTGAAATGCAACTTCGATTGTGCTTGCCAACGTGCAAACGTAGTAGAGGGAACGAAATCGATTCTGGAGAAGCGTAGCGTTCGCCTTTGTCTCCAAATTTCAACCATGTATAAGGTTCATCAAGAAATTGAGAGACAACAGCGATCGGAAGAACGATTCGTAACCGGAACGGCCACTTTGCAGAACGTTGAGCACTTGGTGTATGAACCGCCACATCCTACAGGATTTCACCGGGAGGAACCTTCTTTTGTTTGACAACAAGGAAACGTTCAAGAGTATTTTTAGACGCAATCTGGTCAGCAAATTGGGCAAACCACTAGCAGAAGCAACGCAGGAAGATGTCTATCACGTACTTGGAAGCATGATCCGCGAATATGCGGGTCAAGATTGGGCGGCGTCGAATCAGGGGTTTAAGCAGCGCCAGGATAAACAGGTCTATTACTTCTCGCTGGAATTCCTGATTGGACGTCTGCTCGGCAACAACCTGTTAAATGTGAATGAATTGGAACTCGTTCGTGACAGTCTGGCTGAATTGGGTTTCTCTTTGGAAGAAGTGGAAGAACAGGAAGCGGACGCAGGGCTCGGCAACGGAGGTCTGGGAAGACTCGCGGCCTGTTTTCTGGATTCACTGGCTTCCCTTGGCTATGCAGGACATGGATGCGGAATCCGATATAAATATGGCTTGTTTGAGCAAAAAATTATTAACGGCAATCAGGTGGAATTACCCGATAATTGGCTTGAGAAGGGCAATGAATGGGAAGTGCGTCGTCCGGACAAAAAGGTGGAAGTGCAGTTCTGGGGCCGTGTGGAGGCTTATGAACAGGATGGGCATTATCAATTTGTCACGAAGGATGCCGAATCAGTGGTAGCTGTACCATATGATGTGCCTGTGATTGGTTATGGCCAGCCCCATGTAAACACCTTGCGATTGTGGAGTGCGGAGCCCAAGCGGGAGACTTCACTCGATACCCCTTCGAACTATTACGGATATCTGGATTACAGTCGTTCGGTAGAATCGATCTCGGAGTTCTTGTACCCGGATGATTCCCAATACGAGGGCAAGCTGCTCCGTCTGAAACAGCAATATTTCATGTGCTCGGCAGGCGTACAGAGTGCTTTGCGTACATTTAATAAGCTGGAGCTTTCGTATGATCGATTGCCGGATAAAGTGGCGTTCCATATCAACGATACGCATCCAACACTCGTGATTCCCGAACTGATGCGCATTCTGATCGATGTCAAAGGCTACGGATGGGATGAAGCATGGGATATTACGACCCGCACCGTATCATATACCAACCATACAACGCTAAGTGAGGCGCTTGAAAAGTGGCCTGTAGCCATGATCAGCAAGCTGCTGCCGCGCATTTACATGATTATTGAAGAGATAAACAAACGCTTCTGTGGCATGCTGCTCGAACGTTTTCCCGGAGACCAGGATCGTATCCAGCATTTGGCGATTGTTGCGAATGATCAGGTGCGAATGGCTCATCTGGCGATTGTGGGCAGTCATAGCGTCAACGGTGTCGCGGCATTGCATACCGAAATATTGAAGGAACGGGAGATGGCTCCGTTCTATGCTCTATATCCCGAGCGCTTCAATAACAAAACCAATGGCATTACCCATCGCCGCTGGCTGATGCATGCCAATCCGAAGCTGTCGAATCTGATCACAGATACGATTGGAAGTGAGTGGATTAGGGAGCCGGGCAGACTGAATGAGCTGGTAGGCGTTGCGGACGATGCTTCATTCCAGCAGCAGTTCCATTCCATTAAACGTAATAATAAGGAGCGACTGGCCACGTACATCCTGGATCATACCGGAAAGGCGGTCAATCCGGATTCCATCTTTGACGTACAGGTGAAAAGGCTGCATGGATACAAACGGCAGCTGCTGAACATTCTGCATGTTATGCATTTGTATAACCGTCTCAAGAGCGATGCTTCGTTTGATATCGTGCCACGTACATTTATTTTTGGAGCAAAGGCAGCGCCGAGTTATTATTTTGCCAAAAAAATTATCAAATTGATTAACACGGTGGCAGATACGGTTAATCGCGATGCGGCCGTGAAAGATCGTCTACAGGTATTTTTCCTGGAAAACTACTCGGTTTCTCTTGCCGAGAAAATCATTCCAGCCGCGGACGTCAGCGAACAGATTTCAACCGCAGGTAAGGAAGCCTCCGGTACGGGGAACATGAAGTTTATGATGAACGGTGCGTTAACTATTGGTACCATGGACGGCGCGAATGTCGAGATGGCAGAGCAGGTTGGTCAAGACAATATGTTTATCTTTGGTCTGAGTGCAGACGAGGTGCTTGAATATTACCGATCCGGCAGTTATCGGCCGAATGAGATTGTACAGCAGGATGAACGAATTCGTGAGGTCGTGGAGCAGCTGGTACACCCAGGAGTGTTCTGTGAGCGTGATGGTGAATTCTGGGATATCTATGATTCCTTGCTGGCTCATGGTGACGAGTACTTTGTGTTACGTGACTTTGCTGCCTATGCCGATGCGCATGCTGCCATTGATTCGGCGTACCGCGATGTATCGGGCTGGACACGCAAGGCAGTGCTGAATACGGCTCATTCCGGCATTTTCTCCAGTGATCGTACCATCAGTGAGTATGCGACTGATATCTGGGGCATCCATCCGGTGTCCGGACACTGGAAAGCTTAAATAAGTAGTATTTAACAATGAAATCCCCTTGTACATTAGGTTGATCTCTGTTGAGTTCATATACCTTCATCAGAGATCACTCCTTATTGCACAAGGGGATTTTTGTATGAATCAGCCGACTGGTCGTGACACACTTTGTGCGTTATCGCGCCGCTTTTCACGACGAAGGATGATCGGAACCATGATCACTGCAGCGATCACCAACAACGGAGCTAGTAAACCAGCGATGGGTAACGCCGATGCGCCATTCGCTGAGAAGACGCTCAAGTCCCAGAACCCGTGCAGGAATATGGAGGCCACGAGTGATCCGGTAGACCGCCGAGCAAGATAGAAGATCGAACCAAGGCCAAAAGCGATCACTACCTGGAACAGGGCACCCGCTCCGATACCCCAGAACATGTTCGGCAGGTGGAAGACTGCGAACATCGCTGTTGAGAGCAGCCAGACCCCGGTTTCGCCGAATCGGCTGCGCAGAGCAACAATTAACTGACCTCGGTTGATCATCTCCTCATTGAAGCCAACCATGATACTGCCGAAAATGAGATACAGCCACATGAGGGGGGTGACCCGGCTGAAATCGCCGGTCAGCATATTCACGATCGCGATGACCATCATGATGATCGGCAGAGTCATTGTCCATCGAGAAAGACGCCGCCTTTCAACTAGGCTAGGACGCCACCATCCGTAGATCGTGACCATTGTGATGGTCAGCACTGCACCGCCGGACAGCGGTGCTATATACCAGAGAAGAAGGGTCTGCTCACTCTCACCCACTCGCGTGTAGTCGATGCCGTTGAGCAAGAAGATCGCGTAGAAAACTGCGCTGTAGAGGAAATATGTGAGAACTGCCCATCCTACGCGGGGACGAACCCGAAGGGCAGGGTCCAAAGTTTCTTGCAGCTTGTCCCTATTAATTGACATGATAAACACTCCCACTATACATTAATATTTTTTTCATTTGCTCTTGTTTTCTTATGATTTTAACTTCGATTAAGTCAAGATATAGTCCCGCTAAGTCTTTGGAAACAGTGCCGACAGCTGCCTCATTTACAATTCTAGTTGCCCAAGTTAAATAGAAGCTAACGAAATGGATAAAAACCAGCTAAATTTTCACTGCTGTAGTTTAGGTTCTGTTTAGGTAACGATGGGGTAGGATGAGGCAGACAGTTGAAGGGCTTGCTCTAGTAAAAAAAACATATTATATTTCCTCTCTTGATGAACAGCATGGAAAATGACAAAAAAAGTACTGAAGCCTAGCTATTTTCCCATTGAAATTCCTGGCGGTTTATATGCCGGGTTCACGGTGGATGTATGGAACTCCACGCCTGAGCAGCTGGACATGAAGATCTATATCCCTTTAAAATAGACCTTACCGCTCCGCGGGAAAAAAGGTCGGAGGAATTCAGACAATGAACGAACGTTCGTGGCTCCACTCCAGGTGGATGCTCACAATCGTCGCATGTATGGCATTGTTATATGTGTTGATTATGGGTAACTTGCTCTTTGTCAGCGGGAGAACGCCTGGCGTGAATTATCAATATAATCTGGTACCATTAGAGACAATCAAGCCTCTTCTTTTTCAGAAGAACAGATACCATACGGAAGCCTGGGTGAAGAATCTGTTCGGGAACATTGTTTTGTTCATCCCGCTTGGGATATGGATTCCCTGGTTATTCCGCAGGTGCCGAAAGTTTTTACCATTTACAGGTATTGTCGTCTTACTTTTGTTAGCTGTTGAGATTATGCAATTGATTACCCGTGTTGGTTCGTTTGATGTCGATGACATTATTTTGAATACAGTGGGTGCCTGGATTGGATACATAGGGTTTGCCTTATTCATCTTCTCACAGAGAAGGACTCGAAAATGAACTGCGAATAGCAGTTAATGATCGGGTCTTTTTGTGTTCATGGATCTTTTCTGTTTATAAGAGGGACATTTCGGATAAAACATACTAACGGGTTATATAGTAAAGAGTGATGAAAGCGAGGTGGTCTATATCGTTTGGTGGAAAGAGAGTGTGGTGTACCAGATCTATCCCAACAGCTTCAAAGATTCGGATGGGGACGGTCAGGGTGACTTGCAGGGGATATATGACAAGCTCGATTATTTGACTGATCTGGGCGTGGATGTAATTTGGATTTGTCCAATCTACGATTCACCTGGTCATGATAACGGATACGATATCCGTGATTATTACTCCATTTTACGTAAGTATGGCACGATGGAGGATTTTGACCGTTTGCTGGCTGAGGCGCACAAGCGCGGTCTCAAGATCATGATGGATCTGGTGCTGAATCATACGTCGGATGAACATGCGTGGTTTGCCGAGTCACGTTCATCGAAAGTGAACCCGAAACGGGACTATTATATTTGGCGTTCAGGCAAAAATGGTCAGGTTCCAAACAACTGGGAGTCCTACTTTGGGGGATCTGTGTGGAAGCTTGATCCGGAGACGAATGAATATTATTTGCATCTCTATACAGAACACCAGCCTGACCTGAATTGGAACAATCCACAGATGGCAGAAGAGATGTATGAGATGGTGCATTGGTGGTTGCAAAAGGGTGTGGATGGTTTCCGTTTCGATGCGGTGGCGCATATCGGCAAGGCGGAGGGGTTACCCAGCGCACATAATCCGGATAATCTGCCGGTCGTTCCTGCGTACCAGCTTTTTTCCAACCTCGAGCAGGTGCATTCGATTCTGAATAAACTTAACGACATGATCCTGAAGCCGTATGGTCCAATGACTGTTGGAGAGACTTCCGGGCTTGGACCGGAACAGGCGCTGGCTTATGTTGGGACAGATCGGAATGAGCTCAATATGGTGTTCCAGTTTGAGCATATGTTTGTGGACGCTCAATCATCTGGAATCGGCAAATGGAACTATCGAGAGTGGAAGCTGCCCGAGCTGAAAGAAATTATGAGCCGCTGGCAAACCGTGCTGCATGACAGAGGCTGGAATGCCAATTATATGGGCAATCATGACCAGCCGCGTCCGGTATCCCGTTTCGGTGATGATGGAAAGTACAGGGTGCGCTCTGCCCAGATGCTGGCTACTTGGATGCTCACCCTTGAGGGTACGCCTTACATTTATCAAGGGGAAGAAATCGGCATGACCAATGTTGCTTTCCCTAATATTGAGGATTATCGGGATATTGAAACGATGAATTATTATCGGCAGCATATTGGACAAGGGCGAGCGAAACATGAAGTCATGCAAGCGATCTGGCGCAAGAGTCGTGATAATGCCCGTACACCGATGCAGTGGGATGATACGAAACATGCCGGATTTACCGATGGTGAGCCATGGATTCAGGTGAATGCGAATTATCCTGAGATTAATGTGGAGGATGCCGAACGTGATCCCCAGTCCATTTTGCATTATTACCGTAAACTAATCGCTCTTCGCAAACAACATAAAGTACTTATCTATGGGGAATACGAGCTGCTTTTGCCCAATGATCCCGATATTTATGCCTATACCCGGACGCTGGATGATGAGCAGATGCTTGTTATTCTGAATTTCCGTGAACATGAGCCTGAGATGCAATGGCCTGAGGGTTGGAACGATGAAAATGCCAAGACGGTCATTAGCAATGTCAGCAGACGATATTCCACCGATAAGGGTGCGATACTTCTTCAGCCATATGAAGCAAGGGTTTATCGAATGCAGAGATGAGACATCATTTTGCTTTGGCGAAGAGTTTTGAATTATAATATGGGTTGAAAATCAAACCAAACGAACGCATATGTCAGGAGGATACCAAGTTGTTGAATATTACTTACCACGGACACTCCAGTGTACAACTGGGCACAGAAGAGAAGTCGTTGATCATTGATCCTTTCCTGCGTGGCAATGAACTTGCTGTCACCAAACCGGAAGACATCAAGACCGATGCCGTTTTACTGACACATGCACATATGGATCACATTTTGGATGCTGAACCCATCGCCAAGGCTAACAATGCTAAGGTGGTTGCGATTGTGGAACTGGCTACATATATGTCATGGAAAGGCCTGGACACCCTTGGCATGAACATGGGTGGAACGGTGGATCTTGGCTTTGCGCAAGCCAAAATGATTCAGGCTTTCCATACGTCCGGTATCGTACTGGAAGAGGAACAACGGATCATGTACGCAGGATTGCCTGCAGGATATATTATTAACATTGGTGGCAAAACCGTTTTGCATGCCGGAGATACTAGCCTGTTCGGTGATATGAAAATGATTGGTGACCGCCATGATATCGACGTAGCACTATTGCCTATTGGTGGACATTTCACCATGGGACCGGAGGATGCACTGCAGGCTGCTGAATGGTTCAATGCCAAGCTGACGATTCCGGTGCATTATGATACGTTCCCGGTTATTCGTCAAGATGCCGAGAAGTTTGTGGAGCAGCTTGCTTCCAAAGGTCTGGAAGGCCGTGTGCTGGCACCGGGACAATCCCTTACCCTGTAATGCTCTATTAATCACTGTTCAATCATAAAAGGTATACAAAGCTAAAGACGAATATCACGTCAAGATAACTGACGTGATATTCGTCTTTTTTTCGGTTTCAAGTTCAATTTAGTACTCCATAGTTGGTCTGAATAACAAAAACCGTGAAATCCCATTGTTGAAGTTCATGCTCAAATGTTATAAAAAATTACACGGAAACCAAATGGAAATCCGAATTGACCTAAAAACAGGGGGAGCGTTCATGTCATTCGTGAAATCATTGTTTTTTCAAATTATTGTAGCGGTTATCATCGGGATTGGTGTAGGCATTTTGTGGCCTGATCTGGGTAGTCTGCTGCAGCCGCTCGGAACAGGTTTTATCAAGTTGATCAAAATGATCATTGCTCCATTAATCTTTATGGTTATCGTGACAGGCATTGCCAAAATCGGTGATCTGAAATCGGTTGGACGCATTGGATTCAAAGCCATTCTGTGGTTTGAAATCGCAACGACGGTTGCCCTCGTCCTTGGACTTGGCACAGCCAATCTGCTTCGTCCGGGTGCAAGCATGAATGTGGACCCCTCGACCCTTGATGCAAGTGGCATCGAAGCCAAAACCAATGGCTCTGAACTGCCACATGTGGTCGACTTTATTATGAATATTATTCCAACAAGTGTTGTAGATGCTTTTGCACAAAATGCATTGTTGCAAGTGCTGCTCGTTGCCTGTTTGTTTGGGGTAGCCTTGGCAGCAACGGAAAGTAAGGCGAAGGAGAATGTACTGACGTTGATTGAAAATGTATTGGGAATCTTGTTCCGCATTATTGGGTACATTATGAAACTGGCACCAATCGGAGCATTCGGCGCCATGGCGTACACGGTTGGAGCGTATGGGGCATCCACACTCTCCTCCTTCGGTTTGCTGATTATTGCCTGTTACGGAGCAGCGTTACTGTTTCTGGTGATGCTTGCACTGGCTGCCTGGTGGATCACAGGGCTGAACTTTCTGCAATTTGTAAAATATACACGTTCCGAAGTGATGCTTGCGATTGGTACAGGTTCCTCGGAAGTCGTTATGCCCCGCATGATGGACAAGTTGACCAAGGCAGGATGTGACCGTGCTGTCGTCGGTCTCGTTGTCCCGACAGGGTACTCGTTCAATCTGGACGGAGCCTCGATCTACCTATCGCTAGCGACGGTTTTTCTGGCTCAGGCGGTTGGCATTGATCTGACACTGGGACAAGAGATTACGATTTTACTGGTGTTAATGCTTAGCTCCAAAGGTATGGCGGGTGTACCTGGCTCCGCATTCCTTGCTCTGTCTGCTACAGCTGCAGCCCTGAATGCATTCCCAGTAGCGGCTGTTGCCTTACTGCTAGGTGCAGACCGCTTCATGGATACCATGAGAGTATTCACGAATTTGATGGGCAACTGTGTTGCGGCATTTGTCGTGGCGAAATGGGAAGGGCTGTTGGACCAAAAACGTATGCGGGCGGTGCTTTCCGGGGAGATTAGTGCAGAAGAGCTGGAGAGAGAAGAACAAGCATCCTTGTCCTCGGTGAAGTTGAACAAAAGGGAACAGGGAAAAGGAATGGTTTCAACGGACATACTGTAAGAAACAGGAATTAAACGAGATCCGTATGAATTTTTAACACATCATATCTTTGAATATGAACCGTCTGTTTACCCGCATGAAATCATGGGATAACAGACGGTTTTTTCGTTTAAGATACAGATATCATGGAGTTCTCGAACGCAAACAGCAAAATAATTGTTACAGAGGAATCATTAATGGGGAATGTGTAGAAGAGGAAAAAGATAGCATATTGAAGTTTCAACTTGTATATACATGTTTAGTTATGTAATATATAAATGGAGTTAGGCCAAGAGAACCACATAAGCAATACAATTTATTGGAGGCGTTAACATGAGTTCAACCAACACAACTTCATCATCGTGGTGGAAGACTTCCACGGTGTATCAGGTATATCCCAAGAGTTTCAACGATACAACTGGATCGGGTACCGGAGACATTCGGGGATTGACCGAAAAGCTGGATTACTTGCAACATCTCGGTATTGATATCGTGTGGCTGCAGCCCGTATATGTTTCTCCACAGCATGATAACGGTTATGACGTAGCGGACTATTATCGGATTAATCCTGATTTTGGTACGATGGAAGATTTTGACGAACTGCTTAAAGGTCTGAAGGCACGTGACATGAAGCTGATGATTGATATCGTGGTGAATCACTCTTCTACGGATCATGAGTGGTTCCAGCAATCACGTTCTTCCAAGGATAACCCATATCGTGATTATTATATTTGGAAGGACCCTGCTCCGGACGGCGGTGTGCCGAATAACTGGCAATCCAAGTTCGGCGGACCTGCATGGCAGTATGATGAGCAGACAGGACAATATTTCCTGACGTTGTTTGACAAAACACAGGCTGATTTGAATTGGGAGAATGAGCAAGTACGCAAGGCAGTACGGGACATGATCAAGTTCTGGGCGGAGAAGGGTGTAGATGGTTTCCGTATGGACGTCATCAATCTGATCTCCAAGGACCAGCGTTTCCCCGACGATGATGGTAGCGTTTCCCCAGGCGACGGACGTAAGTTCTACACCGATGGACCACGTGTGCATGAGTACATTACAGAGATGTATGAAGAGGTGTTTGGACCACACAATATGGTAACGGTTGGGGAGATGTCCTCCACTACGCTGGAGCATTGCATCAAATATTCAAACCCTGCTTCCCGGGAATTCTCCATGACGTTTAACTTCCACCATCTGAAAGTGGATTATCCGAATGGACAGAAGTGGGAACTGATGCCTTACGATTTTGAAGCGATGAAACAGTTATTTAGTGAGTGGCAGACAGGAATGCAGGCAGGTGGGGGATGGAATGCGTTGTTCTTGAACAACCATGATCAACCGCGGGCGTTGTCTCGTTTCGCAGATGATGGCGATTACCGTGCTGAGAGTGCCAAAATGCTCGCTACGACCATTCATGGCATGCAGGGAACACCTTACGTATACCAAGGCGAAGAGATCGGGATGCCGAATCCAGTCTGGAATGACGTTAGCGAGTTCCGTGATATTGAATCGACCAATATGTACCGACTGCTTCAGGAAGAACGGGGCAAATCCGCTGAGGAGGCATTCCAAATTGTGAAAGAGCGTTCCCGGGACAATTCCCGGACACCGATGCAATGGGATGGAAGCGAAAATGCCGGATTTACAACGGGTACACCGTGGATCAAAGTGGACGAACGATATCCGTCGATTCATGTGGCCCAGCAGATGGCAGACCCGAATTCGATCTATTATCATTATCGCAAGCTGATTGCTCTGCGCAAACAGGTTGGTGTGCTGACCGACGGTCTGTATGAACGTTTGGACGATGCACACCCAGACGTATTCGCATATGCGCGGACCAATGGAAGCGAGACGCTGCTTGTGGTATCCAACTTCAGCAAGCGGGACGTAAAATTTGCTTTCTCTGAAGCCGTCTGGAATGACCACATTGCGGGTAAATCCGCAGAGCTGCTGATTGGCAATACGGAAGTATCGCCTGCACTTGAGCAAGAAATCTCCCTGAGCCCGTATTCATCCTATATGTGGCTTGTACCGCAACAGGACTAATTCACATTATATAAATGGGAAGTGACAATATGGCAATTGATAAAAAACAGGTTGAGGAGATCGTTCGCGCGGTCGGCGGCAAAGATAATATTGAAGCTGCAACGCATTGTGTCACACGCCTCCGGTTCGCCCTATACGACGAAAGTAAAGTAGATACGGAAAGTCTGGAACAGAACGATCTGGTCAAAGGCCAGTTCTCCTCACAAGGACAATTCCAGGTGGTCATCGGACCTGGGCTTGTGGATAAAGTGTATGATGAAATGATTCAGATTACCGGGGGCGAACGTGCTTCCAAGGATGACGTGAAGGCTGTTGCGGGTAAAAAGCAAAACCCGATTCAGCGTGCGATCAAAACGCTATCGGACATTTTCATCCCGATCCTGCCAGCCATCATCACGGCCGGTCTCTTGCTCGGTATTAATAACATTCTGACAGGACCAGGCATATTCTTTGATGGAAAATCACTGGTGGATGTATATCCGGCATGGAAGGATCTCGCATCTATTATTAATACCATTGCGAGCACAGCCTTTACCTTCCTGCCTGCGTTAATTGGTTGGTCCGCTGTAACAAGGTTCGGCGGCAGTCCGTTGCTCGGGATTGTACTTGGTCTGATCCTGGTTCATCCCGATCTGCTGAGTGCTTATGGCTACGCCAATGCAGTCAACGAAGGCACCGTGCCTACGTGGAATCTGTTCGGCTGGCATATTGAGAAGATCGGTTATCAGGGGCAGGTTCTGCCGGTATTGGTATCCGCATATCTGCTTGCTAAGCTGGAGATTTTCCTGAACAAAAGGGTGCATGATTCGATCAAACTGCTTGTAGTTGCACCTGTCACTTTATTGATTACCGGATTCCTAGCATTTACAATCATTGGTCCAGTTACATTTGCCATTGCGAATGGAATTACATCCGGCTTGATCTATATTTACGATTCATATGCGGCTCTGGGCGGTCTGATCTACGGTGGACTGTACGCATTGCTCGTTATTACAGGAATGCACCATACGTTCCTAGCGGTAGACGTACAGCTGATTGGTAGCCAAGGCGGAACGTTCCTGTGGCCGATGCTGGCACTGTCCAATATCGCGCAAGGTTCTGCCGCACTTGCTATGATGCTCGTGCTTCGTGAGAAGAAAATGAGAGGACTTGCGGCAACTTCATCCGTTTCAGCCTTCCTCGGGGTAACCGAGCCGGCGATCTTCGGGGTGAATATCCGTTATCGTTATCCGTTTATCTTCGGTATGGTCGGTTCTGCGATCGGCGGTGTACTGCTTACGATGAATAATGTTCAGGCAACCTCTATCGGTGTAGGTGGCGTACCTGGATTCTTGTCCATTTTCCCGAACAAATGGGGAGTATTCTTCATCGGTATGGCGATTGTACTGGTTGTTCCGTTCGTATTGACTGTTATTTTCGGAAGAGCGAAGTTGAGAAAAGAAGACCGCAACGCAGATCAAGCTACTGTAGCTGGTGGTCAAACACCTACAGCGAAATCAGCTTCTAGCACAACTACAACAAATGCAGTTGCAGAGCCACGCACACGCAGTATTGCTCAGGTGGCGGATGAGCCTGTGAATACACTGGAAATCATGGCACCATTAACTGGTATAGCTGTTCCGCTTGAACAAGTACCTGATCCGGCGTTTGCGGAAAAACAAATGGGTGAAGGGGTTGCCATTGAACCTTCTGGCAATCAGGTTGTTGCCCCGTTTGATGCTCAGGTTGCCCATGTCATCAAGAGCAAACATGCTGTCATTCTTGAGCACGCGAGTGGCTTGCAGATTCTGATTCATGTCGGAATTAATACGGTATCGCTCAAAGGCGAAGGTTTTAACATGCATGTTGAAACTGGAGAGAAGGTAAGAGCCGGGCAAACGTTGCTTGAATTCGACCGTAAAGTGATTGAAGCTGCGGGATATCCGCTCATTACGCCAATCATTATTCCGGACGGTCAGGACATGGTTGATCGGGTGGAGGTCACTACAGGTGATGTTACATCCAATCAGAACGGTGTGCTTAAGGTACATCTGAAAGGTTAAGTACACGAACAAATGGGGAGCTGCGATATTCGCAGCTTCTTTTTTCATCTCGATACCGAGACCAAGCTGATCACATACCAATTTGTATGGGTTTACTCTTTATGGATTTCGTTTTTTTTATTGGTTACGTGGTAAACTGTATCTAGGATACATGTGGCAAAATCTCATGTTTGCAACGATCGGAAAGCTTGTTCATTAGGACTATGCATGTTCAGGTTGAGAAGTTCATATGGTTCAAAGAGAGTGGCTAGTCAATGGACGGAGGAGGAGAGCCATGACTCGTGTTGCGGTAATGGTCATTCATGGTCTGGGTATGCAAAAGGAAAATTATGCGGATACACTGATTTCGCGATTGCATAAGGAATTGGATCAGGTTATGGTGTTGCCGGGAGCAGCCAAACAGATGCTGGATATTGAGCCCGTATTTTGGGCTGACGTATTTGAGGATCGGGAAGAGGCGCTGTTTCAGCAGCTTGTCAGCTCTCAGGGATTGAACTATCAAGTGTTGCGTCGATTTGTTATACATTATCTGGCTGATGCCGTCGCGTATCAACCTGTGGAAAATCAAGGGCATAACTATGATGCGGTACATTATACGCTGAATCGGGCGATGCACGCACTTGCACAACGAAATGGGCCAGAAGCTCCACTCTGTATCATTGCACATAGTTTGGGAGCTGTGATTGCAAGTAATTTCTTCTATGATCTGCAATATCCGTCTAGTCGCACGCCCTCCATCGTGGATGTTACTTCCGCATTGGAACGGGGAGATACCTTAACGAGCTTTTATTCCTTTGGAACGACATTGCCATTATGGAGCTTACGGTATCATGATTTTAGCCGGCCGATTCAGGTACCTTCACCGTTGGCAGGGCAGTACTTTCCTGGGCTTGAAGGGGAATGGATTAACTTTTATGATCGGGATGATATTCTGGGTTACCCGCTGCGACCTATTGATCCGGCCTATGAGGCAGCGGTCAACGAAGACGTGGAAATTAACTCTGGCGGTGTAATTGGGAGCTGGAATCCGTTGAGTCATGGTGGATATTTCTCGAATGGAACCATGAATCGGAGAATTGCACAGGGTTTGGCTCGAACGTGGACGTGGGTGAATCGTGGATCAAGTTAAATGTCAGATATGAAGGGAGGACAATAATTATGGAATGCAGGACAGGCTGTGCCGCATGCTGTATCGCGATTTCCATCTCATCGCCGATACCCGGGATGGCTAATGGCAAGCCCGCAGGTGTGCGCTGTGTACAGCTGACGGAGGACAATCGTTGCGGAATCTTTGGTCAGAAAGAGCGCCCCGATGTATGCAGCGGGTTGCAGGCTTCGGAAGAGATGTGTGGCAGCACGGACCAGGAGGCGTTTGAGCGATTGAGCTGGCTGGAGCAGGAAACTGCCCCGAGTTCAGCGTGACAGAGTTGTTTTGATGGAAAAGGATAATTATACTTAATATGGAAGTGGTTTGAGAAAAGAAAGGGGTATGGGATGAATGGGACTTGCCAAACGGTTTATAATGGTCGTTGTGAATATGATTGGAGAACTGTGGATGGGATTCTACAGGCGAAACTCAGACTTCTATGACAAGCAGACTTCAGAGTCAAAAAGCAAACTTGCTATTATGCATTTATTATTGGGGCGGCCGCTGTAACTGTGGGCATTGTGAGTTGGATGTATAGTCGGGTTTATTCATAAAATGAGCAAACAAATAAAAGAGAGTATCCGCAGTCTGGAAATCAGTCGGATACTCTCTTTGGTGTGTCCACTTCCTATTTACTTGACCGAAGAATGGTGCTCGCCCCTTTTTTCCTCAACATATGCATGAGAATCATCTTAAGGAGCGAAGAGACGATAAAGAATATAAATAAGATGCGAAACAACTGATATCCGGACACCACCGATAGGTTGGCATTGACTTCATGGGCCATGATGCTCATCTGATCCATTCCGCCAGGTGCCATGCTCAACAATGATGTAGCGGCCGAGAGAGAGAACATCCTCATTAATATATAGCTCAAGCCAAGCGAACCTGCAATGAGGAGAACACTGCTTGATCCTTGGACGGGGATTGGCTCTTTACGAAGCAGGACAGGGAGCTGATTCATCCACTGTCCTGTTGAATGGTTATCATTTATCTGTTCGCGGCAAGAACACGGGCAGATGTCTTCGGTTCTTTGAACATCATATAGTACATCAGCGATGAAATTACGTATAAACTGCCTGTAATGCTGAACGTGATCGCGTAACCCCAATACGTGCCATAAGTCGTCACGAGGTAGGATTGCACGGGTCCCATGGTGGCCCATCCAATCATAAAGGCGGTCTGCATCAGTGAATTGGCGATTCCACGGCGTTTGTCTGATACTCTGTCTACCAGAATGGCGGATTGAATCGGATTGGCTGCATTCATCAGCGCTTGTCTGAATAAGAAACTCACTGAAGCGATGAGCAGTAGATTCGTAAATCCAGTCAGCAGCAGGAAGGGCAGTGACATAACCTGGAAGATGACGACAGCTCGAACACTTCCCACCTTGGCCGCAAGTGTAGGTCCAATCAGCATCGATACAATGGTCATGATCTGACCCAATGAAATGAGCAGACTCATAGCACTTAAGGATACCGAAAAACGGTTGGTGAAATACAGATTCAAATAAGGCACAACCAGTCCAGAACCAAACCCGATTAATAATTGGGTTATGACAAATTGACCGATCAAACGGGAATCTTTCTTTTGGCTAAGAGTAACGTTCTTGCTGCCTTGTACTGCGGAATGAACGACATCCTGTTTGCCATCCGTTGCAGATGTTGCAGATTCAATGACAGGTTGCGCCGGAGTATCCGCTTGTGGTGCCTTCTTATCCTCGGATACAAACAACATCGGAATAAACGCAACCAGTGTAGCTGCCCCACCTACGAACAATACCGTTTGCAAACCAGTGACTTTGGCAAGGCCAGCCGTATGAAGCAGGTCTGCAAATATGCCACCACCCAAGCTGCCGAGTACCTGAGAAGCGAGTACGAGGCAGGAGTAATAGCTGAACATCTTCAGTCGTTGACTTTTTTTCACATTCTCAGCGAGGAAGGGAATGGCCAGTACCTGAAATACGCCAGCGAAAAGTCCTGAAAATACAGCAAACCAGATCAGTCCGCTGGCAGAATAATCGAAGGAACGGCTAATCAGAAATATTCCGCTGAACAAGGCGCCGGTAATCAGCAGCCGCTTACGGCTGAAGAAATCGCCGCATAGTCCGATGGGAACAAACATAATCGCTGTCGCAAGTGATTGAATACTTACAATCTGGCCGTTCATTGTATCATTGTAGCCGAGACCCTGAATGTACAGATTGTACAAGACAGAGAACATGCCATTTCCGATCTGATACAAGATGCTTGCCAGAAAAAACAATTGAATATTGCGGGACCAGCCCCGAATTTCAGCATGAATCTGTTGTAGAAGTCTCAAGTGGTTTCCCCCAGTCTGCCTGTGCAGTGATTTTAGTTTAACAGGAATGGGAGATTTGCGGAAGAATTGACCACTGTTTATTTTGCAGTAGGGGATTTCAGCACTCGGGCAATCACGAATCCATCGTAGCCTTTAGTGCCTACAGTCTGCAGTGCTGTAGCTTCAAGACGCGGGTTATCTGCAATTAATTTCAGGAAAGACTGAACGCCCTGAACTCTGTTGTCCGTACTGTCTGCATTGATAACTTCACCGTCCCTGACGATGTTGTCACCAATAATCAGACTTCCCGGACGAGCCAGACGCAGCGCCCATCGCAAATAGTCTGGATTACTCGGTTTGTCAGCATCGATGAAGATGAAATCAAAGGGTTCTCTGTACTCTTCCTGAACGTCGGGAAGAGTAGTCAGGGCAGGACCTACTCGAAGATCAACCTTGTGCATAAGTCCTGCACGCGTGATGTTGGTTCGTGCCATCTCTGCATGGCGTGGATCTGTTTCCAGTGTGACGATACGTCCGTTTTCGGGAAGGGCTCTAGCCATCCAGATCGTACTGTATCCGCCAAGCGTCCCGATTTCCAGCACACGAGTTGCGCCTTGTATTTGAAGCAGGAGTTGAAGCAATTTCCCTTGATTAGGTGCTACATCATGAGCGGGCAAGCCGGCTTCCGCATTGGTAAGTAGTGCCTGCTCCAGCAGGGGATCCGAGGGGATTAATAAGGTGTTCAAATAGTCGTCGACTTGTCTCCAGGTTTGCTGTTGAGTAGAACCATTCACATTGTTCATCGTTACATGTTCCTTTCCGATTGCATGTATTGGATTTCATACTTCAACTATAAAGGGAACAAATACATAAATAAAATATATATTATGTATGTTAATATAACTTTAGATTATATACTTCAAGTGAAGAAGGTGTTGCGGTTGAATTTGCACGGATTACGATTGTTTCATGCCATCGTGAGATATGGAGGAGTCACGCGTGCGGCGGAAGAACTCAACATTAGCCAGCCAGCGGTATCCTCTCAGGTGAAGAAGTTTGAGCGGGAATTGGGCATTCAACTATTTGCTTCGGAGGGGAGAAGACTGGTTCTTACCGATGCTGGAATGCAATTAACAGGCTACGCGGAACGTCTGTTCATGCTGGAGCAGGATGTCGAGAACTTTGTGCAGGATTTTCGTGCAGGCAAGAAAGGGATGATTCGTCTTACCGCAACCTATTTGCCCTCGAATTTTCTGCTTCCGGGCTGGATTGCCCGTTTCAAGCAAATGCACGAGGATGTGGAGCTGGTTGTGAGCACAACCAATACTCGGATGGCTTTTGACCAACTGCTGCGTTATGAGGCCGAGATTGCGGTTTATGGTGGAAGTGGCATTACACATTCAGGTGTTCATTGGGACGAATTGTTTGAAGATGAAATGTGGTTTGTGGTACATCCCGATCATCCCTATGCGGAAAAGGAAATTGAGCTTCGGGAGATGGTGGCAGAGCCTTTCATTATGCGTGAAGAAGGCAGCGCTACACGGGAGCGTCTGGTCTCTCTTTGCACAACAAATAACCTGGCCGCTCCCCGCATTGCGCTTCAGTTCAATGGGTTGAACGAAACGATTAGTGCGGTGAAGGCAGGTTATGGAGCCAACTTTATTTCTTCTCTGGTCGTAAAGGAAGATGTACAACAGGGCAGGTTGGCACGTGTATTCGTTCGAGGTGTACAGTTGAAAAACACCGTAGCCGTCTGTACACGAGCAGGGGAAGTGTTATCTCCTGCTGCACAGCATCTGGTTGAACTCATCAGACAGGAAGCATCATTAATGAAATGAATCGTTCAATAATGGCATGAGAGCTAACGTTAAATGTCATCCGTCGACGTTGCTTTGGTCGTTCCTCTGGAGTATAACCGTGCGTACAGGGTGACTCCTCCAACGATCAGAACAGGTATCCAGACTGCCATCATGGGTACGTGGTGGAACAACATCGCAGCTAGAATAACGCCGCCCAAATAGATCACAACGGCACCTGCGCGAAGGTATGCATCTGCTGATAGCGCTTTGACCAGCGAGCGGATATTGGCGTGTCGCAGTCGCTGAAGGATGCTTACCGCATCCTCAACCACGGCGGCCAGATTATTGGTAAGCACGGTCGTTGAGATACCGGCAATCCCAATGCGGCGTGCCGCAGTCGTTTGCATCCCCATGGCGGTGGCCAGCATAGCAATCAGCAAATAGGATACTTGTTCCGAATAAGGACTGATCATAGCGATGGCAAAGAGCAGAAGCAATATACTTTCTACAGTGAACACAGATGTGACCCGGGAAGACCAGCCATTTTTCGTCTGCACATGTCCGATCATGTATGCCGCAATGGCATTACCGGCAATAAAACCAATGAGGGCAAGGAGTGCACGCAGCACAACCAATTCCTGAGCACGGGCAATCGCGATCCCCAGTAGCACAATATTACCCGTCATATTGGCTGTAAGCACATGCCCTAGTCCCAGGTATCCGATCACATCAACCATTCCGGCAGACATGCATAACAGCAGCATTGCGTACTTTTGGAGGGTATTTTGATTCATAATCATCCGTCCTTTCCAAAAACGTAACCCCTCCAGTATACATCCACAACGCATGATCCTTCAAAATGAAGTTTATGATTCAAGCCCAATTTCCCATAGCAGCAAACTTGTTTAAATCATGCCTACTCTGCAGCTAAGGTGCTGCAAGCCAGTCAAACATATTGTTCACTGCCGCCTCATGCATCCTCTCCTGAAAACGATGATCCTGTCCCCCATAAGCATGAAATGTAACGTTGGCACCTCTACGTTTCAGCCAATGATACATCCGGGTTCCATGACTGTAATTCACCTGCGTATCAGACGTGCCATGCATGATCAGCACAGGACAATGGAGTTTGTGTGCCTTCGACAAGGGAGAACGGGCGAGATAAGCTTCCGGAACTGAACGTGGCGAACCGCCAAGCACCCTTTTCAAAGTACGTCTCAAGTCGGTTCGTTCATGATAGGTACGTTCCACATCGGCGACACCGCTCCAAAGCACCAGTTTATGTACCTGCTGAGGTCCTTCATTGTAGGTTGTTGCTGTATGTACGGCATTAATGGCTCCACGCGAAAATCCCATCATTGAAATTCGCTTCGTATCGGCAAAGGGCCACTCTTGCACAAGTCGGTAAGCGGCGTGTACATCTTCGACATCTCGTCCGCCATACTCGTCACGTCCTTCGCCACCTTCGTTACCACGATATGATGGAGCGAACACGATATAACCTTTATGGACAAATTGCTCCAGCCAAGCGGTATTTACCCCACCATAGTTGCCCAACCCACCGCGGCAATAGATCAGAACCGGCCAACGTGCATCAATACCGTCCATGGTGTGTTGTTCTACAGGAGGGTAGCGGCTTGCGAGCTGTTGCATCTGCATGGATTCTTGCGATACGGTGAAGCCTTGGAAGGCAGAGCTACTATCGGTGTTTTCTAACGGCGAGAAGGCGGGTAAGAAGCAGCCGTCAGGCAGGCATAAATAGCCTTTTACCCGAAGCGCATCGGACGAATACGTCACATGATAGAGCAGGGGGATCGACCTCTTTCATCGGAAATGGCGTGCCAATTGACCATGATTCTTCTTTAGGATGCGCCTAAACGAGGTTCCCATACCTTTCCTCCAGCAACAGCCGTTCGGTGTGAGAAATTCGTTTATTGGCTCCATATGATTTATAATGGTTCAGGAGACATGTGAATTGACCTCTGTCCTCGTATTTATAAAACTAACTTTAGTGTGCACGAAGAAAGGAAGAAAACCATGATGAACGCTCCACATCCGATTGATCAATTCAAGAAATTTAAATATGAAATTACGAGATTTATGATGATTTATAAATTTGCTTTGGATCAAATGGAGACCAAAATCGAGGTGCTGAAGGAAGAATTTCAGTCCCTGCATGATTACAGCCCGATCGAACATACGAAATCCAGATTAAAGTCACCTGAGAGCATTATGAACAAGATGTTCCGCAAAAATCACGAGTTAACCTTTGAAAGCATCAAGGAAAATATTAAGGATATCGCGGGTGTGCGAATTACCTGCTCCTTTATCTCCGATATCTACCGGATCAAGGATATGCTGT
This sequence comes from Paenibacillus marchantiae, assembly GCF_028771845.1. Taxonomy (NCBI): domain Bacteria; kingdom Bacillati; phylum Bacillota; class Bacilli; order Caryophanales; family Paenibacillaceae; genus Paenibacillus; species Paenibacillus marchantiae. The sequence goes on from NZ_CP118270.1 coordinate 3,927,820, forward strand.
GCAATCAAAGTGACCTGCGTGTGCTGGAAGTGAAAGATTATATCCAGAATCCGAAGCCAAACGGTTACCAGAGCCTTCATCTTCTGGTTGAAGTACCTGTTTACATGTCTAATGGACAGGAGCGGGCGTGTGTGGAAATCCAGATTCGTACGATTGCGATGGATTTCTGGGCGAGCCTGGAGCATAAAATCTTTTATAAATACAATAAGGATGTTCCCGAGCGTTTAACGAAAGAACTCAAAAGTGCAGCGGACTCTGCAAACGCACTGGATCAACAAATGGAGAGACTGCACCGGGAGATTCAGGAGATCAAGGACGCCGAGAATGAGCGGGATGAAGAAGAACTACGCCGTATTATCATTAACAATCAACAGTTCACGCTACCTTCCAACCTGCTCAAGCTGTTAGGAAACGGGGAACAATAAGGAAACGTGAACTACCGCAGGGAAAGGAATATGTTATTCATATGAAAAGTACACCAGCTTCATTAAGCACCAATTCTACATCCCGTATACGTATGGCATTGATTCTGGGGACACTGTCGGCCTTTGGGCCGCTGTCCCTGGATATGTATTTGCCAGCACTGCCTACACTGGCCGATGAATTCCAGTCATCCACTTCTTATGCCCAGCTCAGTCTAACGGCATGTATGGTCGGACTGGCCGCAGGGCAGCTGCTGGCTGGACCTCTAAGTGATGTACGTGGTCGTCGTGCGCCGCTTATTGCAGGTCTTATTCTCTATACGATCGCCTCCATACTCTGTCTGGTCAGCCCAACGATGGGCTCTTTTGTTGTGCTGCGTTTCATTCAGGGTGCAGCGGGAGCTGCGGGAATTGTCATCTCGCGTGCAGTGGTGAGGGATGTGTATTCCGGGCCGGAGCTAACACGTTTCTTCTCACTCTTAATGCTGATTAATGGGGTCGCACCCATTGCTGCACCAATTATCGGCGGGCAATTGCTTGCGTATACGTCGTGGCGTGGCGTATTTATTTTGCTGAGTATCATCGGGATTTTGACTTTAGTTGCTGTCGTGGTTGGTCTTGGAGAGACACTGCCTGCAGAGCGACGATCTAGCGGAGGACTGAAGCAGACGCTGATTACATTCCGCAAAATTGCAGGGGATCGCCTGTTCATGGGATATGCTTTAACCCAAGGGTTTGTATCTGCTGGTATGTTTGCCTACATATCGGGTTCGCCGTTCGTGCTTCAAAAAATATATGGCATTTCCCCGCAAATGTTCAGTATCTGCTTCGCCATTAACGGTCTGGGCATCATATTGGCAAGTCAGATTGCCGGAAGACTTGCAGGTAAAGTATCAGAAACTCGTCTGTTGATCGCAGGACTGATAACTGCTGCTCTGGGAGGAACATCGCTGCTCATCGCCATTCTAGCAGGAGGTAATCTGATTTCGGTCCTGATCCCGTTATTTCTCGTGGTATCCAGTGTGGGGCTGGTTAATACGGCTTCCTTCTCACTGGCGATGGCTAATCAAGAGAAATCAGCAGGCAGTGCATCAGCACTTATTGGGGTTATGACGTTCCTATTTGGTGGTATTGTCGCTCCGCTTGTAGGTCTTGGAGGAGAAGGCACAGCTGTGCCAATGGGCATTGTAATCGCTTGTGCGGATCTTGGTGCATTGCTGATTTACGTTGTTATGGTAGGCAAGAACGGTAAACGTCAGGGTGAAAAACGCCTGGCGTGAAATGTATTGCATTGTTGCTGTGATTAGATAAATGCTTGCTGATAATACGAAATAATGTAGCCATAAAAAAGCGCTCCAATTGGAAGGTTCTGTCCTCCAACTGGGGCGCTTGTTCTATGTGTGAACGTGATCTAGCAGAGAGCAAACAAAATCTGTGTATTGAGCAGGATACCTGGAGTCAGGAACGGATAGAAGTAACCAATGACAAAACCGAACAGATTGGTGGATGGCCACATTAAGTAAACGTCATTGTATGTGAATACGAGAGACCAGCGGTTATAACAGAAATTTTGCAGTACACGTTGCTCAGGATCACGAGGTGTTGCTACTCCTGATTGAGCAAATTGCACAGCCTGGGTCAGATTCTGTGGTTGTTGCTGGATAAATAGCGGTAGAAGACCAGGGCTGCTTTTGATCAGGTTATACAGAAAAACCATCTCAGCCGGGGGCTGACCTACCGGGCGTGGATAAGCGCTTAGAAGGGTAGGCAGATTGCCTTGTGATAGCTGAGCGGGCACACCCGGTGCCGTACCGGGTACGCCTCCAGGAAAGTAAGGAGGTTGACCGCCACTACCTCCACCGGGAATGAATGGGGGATAGGAACCTGGTGATCCCGGAAAACCTGGCACAGGCTGACCTCCTGGAGCGCCTCCTGGGAATAGTGGGGGCAATTGAAACGAACGATCCTCATCATATCCTGAATAGGTGTTATAAACGTAATCCATGTACGAACATCCTTCCTGTCATCGTATTCTTGAATTAGCTTATGGCGGCATCAGCCTAAATGTGAATTGTTCGAATGAAGGGCTTTCGATCTTAAAAGGCAAAAGCTGCATTGACAACTTCGTTGATAACAATTATCATTGTCAATGGAATTGGACAAAAGTACATACCAGTATTATATGCATGAATAATGTATAAACGTCTAAGTCTGTCATAACAACTCATTCCATTGAGGTGTTCATATTGAAAGGGGATAGTCACTTGTTTAAGAAAAATAAAAAAATGGTCATGCTTCTGATCACTGTAATGGTCATGTCCATCTGGCTGGCAGCTTGCGGATCGAAGCCAGCAGACAACGGTACAGCAGCAGGAGAGAACAATACAGCAACGGAGACAGAGACACAGACAGAAGCTCCGACAGAACGTACATTGACAGATGCAATGGGTCACGAAGTGAAAATCCCTGCAAATCCGGAGCGTATCATCGCTTCGTATCTGGAAGATAATCTGGTTACACTTGGCGTTAAGCCAGTTGCCCAATGGTCCGTAGCCAACGGAATCCAGGAGTATCTGCAAAAAGATCTGGACGGCATTCCAACGATTGCCTTCGATCTTCCTTTCGAAGCGGTAACAAGCTTCAACCCGGATCTGATTATCATCGGTTCCGAAAGTGTGGTTGAAGGCGAGAAATACGCACAATACAGCAAGATCGCGCCTACTTATGTACTTGGCGACGAGGTCAACAGCGACTGGCGCAAAGCGCTGCTGAAAATCGGCGAAATTCTGAATAAAGGCGATGAAGCACAAAAAGCGCTGGATGATTACGAAGTGAAAGCCACAGAAATCAAGGAAAAAATCAATACCGTTACAGGTGGAACGAAATCGGCAGCGGCCATTTGGTTGGTTAGCGGCAAATTCTTCATCGTAAGTGACAATGTATCCAGTGGTGAAGTGATGTACAAGGAACTGGGTCTTGCTGAGCCTGAAGTTGTGAAAGAAATCTCTGCTAATGCGACAGGTAACTGGTCTTCCATCTCGCTGGAAAAATTGGCAGAAATGGATGTAGACTATTTGTTCTTTGTGAATAGTGATGAAGGTACTGGTTCAGAAGCACTGAAAGATCCGGTATGGCAAAGCATCCCAGCAGTGAAAAATGGTAACTTATTCGAATTTACCCGTTCGAGCAGCTGGTTGTATAGTGGAGTCCAAGCGAACCTTCAAATTATGGAAGACATTCAGAACAGTATTGTAAAATAATAGATATCAAATACGAATCCGAATGTGTATACTCCTTGGTGCGATGAGCACCAGGGAGTTTTTTGTGATTTCAACATTTTACGATATATAATAACTAATGAAGTGAAGCTCGTGAGTATCGTTTTACAATTACGGAAGGGGATAGTTAATGATGCATACTTTGGATCCGCGAGAATTGTCGGGGAGAGATAACTATAAACTGATGAGTGGTTCGGTAGTACCGCGCCCAATCGCATTTGTGACAACACTTTCTCATGATGGCAGCGTCATTAATGCAGCGCCCTTTAGTTTTTTTAATATAGTCAGCTCTGACCCGCCGATATTATCCATATCCATCGGTCGCAAGGATGGCGTTATGAAAGATACGGCTCGCAATGTGCTTTCCTTGCAAGAACTGGTAGTACATATCTGTGATGAATCGATTGCTCTTGACATGAACGAGACTGCTGCCATGCTGGAGCCCCACGAAAGTGAGCTGGAACGGACAAATCTAACGACTGTACCAAGTACGGTGGTCTCCGTACCAGCAATACAGGAAGCACTCATTCGGATGGAGTGTAAGTTGTATCAGCATATAATGATATCGAACGATGAGGGAAAACCTGTGAGTGATTTGCTTCTGGTTCGCATTGTACAATACCATTTCAGTGAGAACGTGTATGATCCTGCCACCAAATATATATTGATGGATCAGCTGAAACCGATTAGCAGACTGGCTGGAAATGACTATGCGAAACTTGGCGATAGATTTACGGTGGTAAGGCCGGAGTAGCAGCGGAGCAGGCTGAACGATCTATTGAAGAATGGGTCCGGATAAGATAATAATAATCGTCGTTTAATAAGGCGGACAACATGTGCGGAATTCGCATATGTTGTCCGCCTTTGCTTGTTTCGTGAACATAAAGGGGGCAAGCCCTGAATAGACTTGTACTATATCCTGCACATGTGACAAGAACCCATTTATATATAAGGAGGTTGGAGCCGATGAACCAACTTGATGGAACCGTAGCCGCAAGTATCATAGGAATTGGAACGGCATTGCCTATTCACCGCATTGAGCAAAAGGATGTGTCTGCTCGGCTCGCACAAGCGCTGGAGCATGAACCGGATTCCAGACGATGGGCCAAGCGAATATTCAACCAGTGCGGTGTCGAGACGCGTTATTCATGTGAGCCGAACCTGCTGGAGCCAGTAGAGTCTTGCCGTTATCTGCCCTTTACCCAGGCGGAGAACGTTCCGACCACAGCCGAACGTATGGCCAAATATAAGGAAGCAGCCGTTCCGCTTGGAATCCAGGCAGCGCGTCAGGCACTCGAGGATGCCATCGTTTCGACTTCAGAGATTACACATCTCATTACCGTCAGTTGCACAGGGCAATTCCTGCCCGGTCTCGATGTTCGGCTGATTCAGCAGCTTGAACTATCGCCGCGTATTAACCGGATTCCGCTTGTGTTCCAGGGATGCGCCGCTGGTCTGAAAGCTGTACAGTTGGCAAATTCAATTGTGACGAGTGAGAAAGACGCTACAGTTCTTATCGTATGTGTGGAGCTGTGCACCCTTCATTTTCAGCCTTCCGCTAAGCGGGATGACCTGTTCGCAGCGTCCTTCTTCGGTGATGGCGCATCTGCCTGTGTTGTGGGCCTGTCCGGAACAGGACGCAAAGAACTGTTCAGATTGGGTAGCGGGCATTCCGTGTTGCTGCCAGACTGTTCGGAAGAGATGATCTGGGAAGTGGGCAATACCGGCTTCGATCTGTATCTCTCGCCACAGATTCCGAAGCTGCTGGGTTTACATCTTGGTCCAGAGGTTGAACGATTACTGAACGGCAGCGATCTACCAGAAATCTGGGCGATCCACCCCGGAGGCAGAGGTATTGTGGATGCGGTGCAGAAGCTGTACCAGCTGTCAGATGAACAGGTCGCTTACAGCCGAAACATTTTACGGGATTATGGAAATCTATCCTCTGTGACGATTTTGTTTGTTTTACAAGCCATCCGGGATGATTATCGTAAAAATGAAGAAGCTTCCAGCGGAATAGCACTTGCATTTGGACCGGGTTTAACAGCCGAATTGCTTCCTTTTACTTATGTTCCTGCATCCGTTGAAGAAAGAGAAACAGTGAATCAAGGCGCAATTTAAAAGAATCGGAATTACCAATCTGATAGCAGAGGAGCTTGGGTATGGGTTATCGCAGCCTTGCTGTCCTCATTAGCCGATATCCGCGGTTCATCATTCTCTGCTGGGTGTTTGTCATCGGGATGTCAGCCATCTGGGCATGGAAATTGCCTGGCATTGTTCAGGATCATGGATTGAACTTGAACCAGGGAGATGCTCATGCTGTAGAGCTTATTCTGGAGAAAGAGTTCCATGTTCCTGCTGATCCGGTTATTCTTCTATTTGAAAAAAAGACAGGCACTACCCCCGTCGAATTCCGGGGCTGGATTAAAGATCGTCTGCAACAGGTGAGTACACTGTCAAGTGTAACGTCCATAATCTCTCCGCTTGAATCACGTGGAAGGCGGATGCTGCGGGGGGATGTGGCCTATGCTTTGCTGGCGTTTAATGTACCGCTTCACAAGATGGGTCCGCCGCTTGAACAGCTGCGTTCCGTGCTTACAACAGACGGTACGGGAACGATCCAAATAACAGGGAAATCCGTTGTACAGCAGGATGTAAATCGGCTCAGTTTTCGCGATTTGGAACGGGCAGAGATTGTGGGATTGCCGCTTGCCTTCGTCATTTTGTGTTTTGCATTCAGAGGTCTTTATGCAGCGCTAATTGCAGTCATTATGGGAGTGTCCGGCGTCATAACGGCAATGGGAGTTACATCCCTAATGGGTTACCATCTGGCGCTCTCCAACTTTGTGATCAATGTTATTCCGATGGTGGGAATGGCGCTCAGCATAGACTTTGCTCTGATAATTCTCAGCAGATACCGTGAGGAACTCCAGCGAGGTCAGAATAGCGAAGAAACAGGTTCGAGGGCCGAGGAAGTTCTCCAGAGAATGCTGCGAACAGCAGGCAGAGCCGTATTCTTTTCTGCTGCTTGTGTGCTGTTAGGGCTGCTCGGTCTGCTCTGGATTAGACTGCCGATGTTTCTGAGTGTATCCCTGGGAGCCATTGTCGTGCTCGTCATATCGGTCCTGCTGAATATAACACTGCTGCCAGCCATTCTATCCCTTTATTCTGTGCGAATCTTTAGACAACATTCCGGGCATTCCATCTCTTCAAAGCAGGGCCAGCATCAACAATCATTGCCTTCACGTTCGATCTGGTCATTCTGGTCAGGCATCATTATGAAACGGCCGGTTCGGATGGCCTTGCTTGGAACGGGTGCGCTGCTTCTCTTTGTTCTACCGGTTGCCCGGTTAGAGATCGCCATTCCGGATGCTTCTTCCTTGCCTGGCAGAATGGAGTCTCGTCAAGCGACTGAGCAGATCCAGAGTATTTTTGGACAAAAGAATGTATCTGCTGTAGAGATTGTAATTGGTGGAACGGGAGAGCCGTTGACCACATTTCATTGGCGAATGGCGTTGAGTAAAATGCAAGAGCTTCAGCAGGATTCGAATGTGGTGGCTGTTGAGTCCGCGTGGGGGATCATGCTGCCGGACAAGCTCTCAGGCCAATCTCAATCTTATATTCAATCTCAAATGAACATTTTATCATCATCTTTGCGTGAGGCACTGAAAGAAACCACATCTCAGCCGCCTGCATGGCTGCGTTCATATGTGTCCGACTACTCTATTCGTATTGTGGCTACCATTCACGGAGCACCGGGTTCCGATGAGGCTGCATCCTGGCTCGAACAGATGAGGGCCAAGGACAGCGCTAACTCCATTCCCTTCATACCTCTGCGTTATGGGGGAGAAGCAGTCATGCAACATGAAATCATGCAAGAAGTTTCAGGTCAACTGCCCAAAGTGCTGGTGTTTGTTGTGGTATCGAATTATCTCGTATTACTCGCAGCATTCCGGTCACTGCTCATTCCAATCAAAGCCATTCTGATGAATCTGCTCAGCTTGGCTGCTTCATTCGGCGTGCTCGTACTGGTCTTTAATCAGGGCCATTTTGGCATGGAGCCATCTGCCATTGCCATTATGATTCCCGTGTTCATTGCTGGGCTTGTCTTTGGTATTTCGATGGACTATGGCGTATTTATGCTGACCCGCATCCAGGAGGTATACAGACGAACAGGGGATAGTGATCTGGCCGTACAGCAAGGACTGGCTTCAACCGGACGTCTGATTACATCGGCGGCGGCGATTCTACTGGCAGTGACTGTGCCTTTTGCGTTTGCTGACGTGGCGGGTGTCAAACAGCTGGGAATCGGAATTACAGCGGCGGTGTTCATTGATGTAACCATTATCCGCCTGGTGCTGGTACCTGCACTTATGAAACTGATGGGCAGATGGAACTGGTGGCTACCAGGGCACAGGGAATAAAAGGCCGGATTAAGAAGGATGTTCTCGGAGCCTGAAGATCAGGTATGCGAGGATATCCTTTTTTTCATCAAAATAGTGTGAATTCAGCCCAAAACAGGCAATAATGTTCAATTCACCGACTGTACCGTGATTTATAATAGACTGGACAAGTCCAACATATATTTTCTTACATACGTCTATCATTTGAATCCACAGGAGGGATGAACGGTAATGTCGGATATTGAATCTTATCTGCAAAAACAAACACGCCCGCGTGGACGCTCTGCGTACCAGACGGGTCAATCTCTTGAGCAATGGCGCAGCCAGTTGCGAGCACGGATTATAGATCGGCTGGGCGGCTTCCCATCCGTGGTGTCGGAGCTGAATCCCGTATTGCTCGAACGCACCTCATGTGATGGCTACATTCGTGAGCGGGTTGAGATTACGACCTACGCAGGATTGCGCATGCCTATCTATATGCTGATACCGAATTTAGTAAGCGTTACCAAAGAATCACGCCCAGCCATTATAGCCTGCCATGGACACGGGTATGGTAGCCGGGAGATCTCCGGCTTGGAACCCGACGGTTCACCGCGTAGAGGAGTGCCTGGCTTGCATAAAGACTTCGCCGTCGCCCTTGTACAGCGTGGATATGTGGTTGCCGCTCCTGAATTGCTTGGATTTGGTGACCGAAGGCTGGAGGAGGATCGGGATGCACCACCCGGCGCTAGCTCTTGTACCAAAATTGCCGCCCATCTGCTCATGACTGGGCAGACCCTGGCCGGGCACCGAATCTATGAAACGATGCGTGTGATGGATTACGTAACCACCCGCCCTGAAGCTGATCCAGTGCGGATCGGCAGCATGGGCATCTCGGGTGGTGGACTCGTGACAGCATTCACTGCTGCGTTGGATGAACGGTGCCGTGCGGCTGTGGTGAGCGGTTACGCTAGTACTTTCCAGGGCAGCATATTGGACAGAAATCATTGCCTCGACAATTATATTCCAGGAATTCTGCGGGAAGCAGAGCTGCCGGATATCATAGGTCTGATCGCACCCAGGCCGCTATTTATTGAAGCTGGAAGTGAAGATCAGGTATTTCCGCTGCCAACAGCAAAAGAAGCCTATGCACGTTTGACAGAGATCTATGAACAGGCGGGAGCACAGAAATGGCTCGATGCAGACTTTTTTACAGGAGGCCATGAGATCAGCGGAGCGAAAGCCTATGACTGGCTTGATAACGTTCTGTAAGGCAATCATACAAATGAACCCTTGAGAGGAGAGTTTAGTTATGAAATGGTCAAAATCCGTGCGGTATTTGCTCTGTCTTACCCTGTTTACTAGTCTGATTGGAGGTGCTCTGGCAGCTAATGGCGGACAGATCGCCCAAGCTGCGGCGAATGAGTACAAATTTGATTTTGGTGCTGGTGCAGTTGAGAATGGTTACACTGGTGTATCAGCAACGGAGGCCTACAATTCAGCAAAAGGTTATGGATTCAATACACCTGCTAATATGCGTAATGTATCTGCATCTGGAACGGGCGTTGCAAGTGATGCCGTTCAGTTTGTCACCTTTGGCACGAAGAGTACGAATACGTTTAATGTGGATCTGTCCAATGGTCTCTATGAGGTCAAAGTGGTCCTGGGTAATACTGCAAGATCGAGTGTGGCGGCAGAAGGTGTATACCAGATCATTAATATGACGGGGAATGGGGCGACCGATCAATTTCAAATTCCGGTGACGGATGGACAGTTAAATCTACTGGTAACAGAAGGGAAGGAAGGCACGGCATTTACACTCAGCGCACTTGAAATCCGGAAAATATCGAATCAGACGGTGACGAACCGTACGATCTATATTGGTGGCGATTCGACGGTCTGCAATTACTATCCACTCAGCAGCAGTGTACAGGGTGGCTGGGGGCAGCTTTTTCCTTCCTACGTGAATACCAGTACATTTCAAGTTCGCAATATGGCCTCTAGTGGTCAATTTGCAAGAGGTTTCCGCGATGATGGACAGATGGAAGCAATTTTGAAGTATATTAAGCCAGGAGACTACTTTATTTTGCAATTAGGGATTAACGATACCAATGCCAAGAACAATACAACCGAAGCAGAGTTCAAGGAGATCATGCGTGACATGGTCCGTCAGGTCAAAAATAAAGGAGCCACCGTCATTCTATCGACACCTCAGGGTCGGGCAACTGATTTCAATTCAGCCAATGTGCATACTGCGGAGAATCGCTGGTACAATGTATCTACACGTGCACTGGCTCAGGAAGAGGGCGTGACGCTTGTAGAACTGAACAAACTCAGTTCGGCTTATTTCACTTCCATTGGACCGGCTGCAACACTGGCCTTGTATATGACAGGAGACACGCTGCATCCGAATCGTGATGGTGCTGCTCAGCTTGCACGAATCGTTGCTGCTGATCTGAGAAGACAGGGACTGAATGGATTTTGATCCGGTTAAAATATAGCTTCGTCCCGCTACTCCACGAACATAGATTGGACTAAGCTGAATCGTATAGCCAAAAATACCCCCGGGACGGCCACGTAATGTGAGGCATGTCCCGGGGGTAATTGCTTGTTAACCAAGTGACTATTCCATCATATCCTTGGCCTCGTGGTTGACCTTTTTACCTTTCAAAAGTGGCTCAAGTTCATCCTGTACACTCTGTTCCCATAGAGGTACGTCTGTGCGATAGGCAGCCCGTCCGTTCAGATGTCCGGCTACCGGTGCTGTGATAAATACAAACACAATGCCAAGCAATACCCGAGCACTGATATAGTTATCGAAATACCAGAAGAAGAGAAACGTTCCGCTCAGTACACAAAGTACACCGAGTGTAGTACTTTTGGTGGCGGCATGTGCCCGTAAATAGACATCTGGCAGTCGGATCAGTCCGAATGCACTAAATGCGCTCAGTAATGCTCCCAGCAAGACAATGAGCCCAATGACAATTCCGGCGGTTCCATCAACGATCTCCTTCATTTTTGAATACCGCCCCCCGTTCAATGTATCGTGCAAATGCAACTGTGCTTAGAAAAGCGAGAATGCCAATCAGCAGAATAATATCCAGATAAGCTTGGGTATGAAGCATCATGGATAGAACTGCAACGATGGCAATGACGTTAATACCGATCGTATCCAGTGCCGTAATCCGGTCGGCCATCGAGGGTCCTCGCAGTACCCGGTACAGACAACCCAGGATCGCTAGGGAGAGAATAAGCAAGGAAATGAATAACAGTGAGGATAACATTATCGTGTCACCTCCATAATGGCTTTTTCAAACGTATTTTTGATATCATCACTCATTTTCTTTTCGTCTTTGATATCCAATGCATGAATAAATAATTTGCGTTGATTCCCCGAAATTTCAAGTGGAAGAGAACCTGGCGTCAGTGAGATGAGCAGGCACAGGAGTGTAACTTCCCAGTCGGAGGACAGCTGTGTCTGATAGGTAAATATGCCGGGCCGAATATCAAGCTTCGGCTTTACAATCTGGCGAATAACTTCAATACTGGCCCGTACCAGTTCCTTGAACAGCAAAGCAATCAGCTTGATGATTGCCCAGACACGAACGATATAGAAGCGTTGTGGAAAGAATCGCCGCATGCTCCCAATCAATAGCAGACCCAGCAGATAACCCGTGAGAAAGCCAACCCCATTCCACTCATTATTCAGAAACATCCATACAAAGGCAATGATCAGATTTAGTACAATCTGAAAGGCCATACGCATCTACTCCTTCAACACTGCATCAATATATACATTGGGATGCAGCAGAATGTCGCCTGCGCGGGAGGTCAGTTGGAACATACCCTCAGCCCCCACACCCATCGCGATGATGAACACAAACAGAATTCCGGCAGGGATGAGCAGGCCGTTCACGGCGTAAGGTCTTCTCACTGCGCCTGCCGGCGGTTCACCCCAGAACGCCTGGATGAAGATGCGAAGAACCGAATACAACATCAGCAGGCTGGAAAGGACGGCAATGCCTGTCAGTCCGTACAGACCTGCCTGCAACCCGCCTTCGAACAGCAACAATTTCCCAGGAAATCCACTGAACGGCGGAATGCCTGCCAGCGCAAGTGCACTGATGAAGAACATCCAGCCAAGCAGTGGGTAGCGGTGGATCAGCCCGCCCATATTGTCGAGTTTGGAGGTGCCTGCGACCGCGATCAGAGCGCCTCCGAGCAGGAATAGCAGTGTTTTGATGAGCATATCATGCAGCATGTAGAAGAGTAGACCTTCCAGTGCAGGACGGCTGGCAGCAGCCATCCCGAAGGCTACAAATCCCACCCCTGCGATCACGTTGTAGATCAGTATTTTATTGACGTCACGATAGGAAATCGCCCCGATTACTCCGAGTACCATGGTCGCTCCAGCCATCCAGCCGATAAGGGCATGGAAGAAATCCGGATCATGATAGAAAATCAGTGTGAATGTTCGCACAATGGCGTACAGGCCAACTTTGGTCAGCAAACCGGCGAATAGGGCGGTGACCACTGCCGGAGGGGCTGCGTAAGAGCCGGATAACCAGAAGAACAGGAACAGTCCAGCCTTGATACTGAATACGATCAGGAACAGGACAGCGATCAGGGTGATGACTCCACTCTGTCCAACTTCGGCGATCCGATTGGACAAGTCGGCCATGTTTAATGTGCCTGTAATAGAGTAGAGAAAACCAATAGAGGCAACAAATAGTGCAGAAGAGACAATGTTAATCAAGACATACTTGATCGTTTCTCGTAGTTGTCTTTCCGTACCTCCCAATACGATTAGTGCATAAGAAGAGATGAGCATCAGTTCAAAGCAGACAAACAGGTTAAACAGGTCTCCGGTAAGAAAGGAACCGTTCACGCCTGCAATCAGGAAATGAAAGAACGGGTAAAAATGATGTTCTTCCCGTTCCTTATTCACACTGCGGAAGGCATAGAGCAGACACGCCAGTGCAATAATCGAAGCGGCCACGACAAGCAAGGCCGATACCATATCTGCAACAAGTACAATACCGTAGGGTGGTTCCCAGCCTCCCATATTGAGCGTCTGTATGCCGGACTGTGTCACTTGGGTAATCAGGACAGTTGAAGCAGCTGCGGTCAGCAAAAGGCCAATAACACTCACAACCCGCTGGATGTTTACCCGCCGGAAGAATAGAAGGGCTATAACCCCTGTAATCAGTGGCAGTAGAATGGGCAGAACAACGAGATTATTCATAAGGACGCCCCCTTACTTCTTCCATATCGTCTGTTTTCAGCTTCAGATAGGAACGATAGGAAAGTACAAAGAAAAAGGCGGTAAGTCCGAAATTAATAACAATGGATGTCAATATCAGCGCCTGGGGAAGTGGATCAACGTAGCGTTCAGCCTGCTCCCCAAGCAGCGGTGGTGCTCCAGTTTTGAGACGGGACATCGTAATCAGCAGCAGATGCACCCCGTGAGTGAGTATGGACATGCCAAGCACGATCCGGAGCAGGCTCCGCGATAAGATTAAAAAGACGGCGACTGCAAACAAAATGCCAACGGCCACACACATCAATATTTCCATATCAGCGATCCTCCCCGATCTGTAGAATGATATTCATGGTGACTCCCAGGACGGCGAGATATACGCCGAGGTCAAACAGCATCGCGGTTGCAAGTTCTGTTTCTCCGAGTATCGGAAGATCGAAATAACCAAAGGTCTGACTCAGGAAGGGTACGCCGAACAAAAACGAGCCTGCTCCAGTCAATAAGGCAATGCCCAGCCCGATGGCTGTCAAGGTGCGAAAATCGATAGGTAACGCTTTACGTACAGTATCTGTACTGAACGCCAGCGCAATTAACACGAGACCAGCGGCGGTCACCAGACCGCCAATGAACCCGCCACCCGGGTTATGATGTCCTGCGAAGAACAGATGCAGCGCGAAGGTCAGAATGATAAAGACAACAACCTTGGTCGTTGTTTGCAACAACACATCGTTGCTTTGCAGTGGTACGGTATCCCAGGTTGATGAGCTACGTTCACGGTTGCCATACTTTTTCGTATTGTCCGCTTTGTCATCCGTATCTTCATCCGTTTCTTCAGTCTGTTCTTTCTTGCGGAATTTCAGTCTTGCGCCAAGGTCCCTCGCTTCAAGATTCAGATTAATCATGGAGTAGATGGACAACGAAGCTACCCCAAGTACCATAATCTCCAGTAAGGTATCAAAACCACGGAAGTCCACCAGCAACACGTTGACGACATTTTTGCCGCCAGCCAGATTGTAACTTTCCTGAATGAAAAAGTCCGAAATGCTCTCGAGTGACGCGGTTCCGCTCGCAGCTAATGCAACAAAGGTCATGACCACGCCTACGGCAATGGCAACAATCATATTTACACTAAGATAGCTGCGGCTTGATTTGCCTCGTTGCAGTTCAGGCAGATGATAGAAGCAAAGCAGGAACAGTGCAACGGATACCGTTTCGACAATCATCTGGGTCAATGCCAGATCCGGCGCTCGGAACAGCACGAACAGTAATGTGACGAGGTAACCCACTGCGCCTGTCATAATGACTGCGGATAGTCTGTTCTTGGCAAAAGGGATCGAAACCGCTGATGCAATCAGTGCGAGGAGCAGTACTGCTTCATAGAAAGAAAAAGGGGCGTTGCCCTTGAAATTCCAGGTGATATTTTCCCCCGAGCGGAAAAAAGCATAAACCAGCAATGCAACGGTGAACGAGAAAATGTATACCAGGTAGTTACGAACCGAGCCATTCATATAGGCTTCCGTCCATTTGCGTGCATAATGCTGAAGGTTATCGAGTACGACATGGTACATATTGTTTATCGTTAACCCTTGTGGGTAATGCTCATAAATCGTTCTCCAGCGCGGCAGCAGTTTGTACAATGTAATACCGAGGGCGATTACACCAATGGTCATGATTAATTCTGGTGTGATGCCATGCCATAGAGAGAAGTGAACATCAAAGTGTTCATTTCCGTTCAACAGTGATGGAAGTACAGCAGCCATCGCCGGTTCAATTAATGATCCAGCCAGCAGATTCGGGAATAGACCGAATATGATCACGAGTATCCCGAGAATAACCGGAGGAATTAACATGCCAACGGGAGCTTCATGCAGCTTCTCGGCAGGGATCTCGCTGCGGGTGCGACCAAGGAACGTTTTGAACACAATAATAAGCGCATAGATCAGAGTGAACACACTTGCGAGCCAGGCGAACACAGGCAAGAGTATGCTCCATGATCCGAGTCCAAAGATGCGGAGGTGTGTTACTTCCACCATAGCCTGGAAGAACAGCTCCTTGCTCAGAAATCCGTTAAACGGCGGAATTCCGGCCATGGCGAGTGCTCCGACGAGCGCTACCGTAAAGGTCACAGGCATAAATGAAGCAAGTCCGCCGAGTTTCCTTATATCCCGCGTGCCTGTCTCATGATCCACAATGCCTACGACCATGAACAGTGCCGCTTTGAAGGTAGCGTGATTGAACAGATGAAGCAGTGCTGCCGTAATGGCAACCGTGTACATCGCGGAGGATTCGCCATATCCGAAATAGATGGCCGCCGAGCCAACGCCGAGCAGGGACATGATTAAACCAAGCTGTGAGATGGTAGAGTAGGCCAGGATCGCCTTAAGGTCATTTTTTTTCACGGCAAGGAATGATCCATAACACAGGGTGAGCAGTCCAACCCCGGTGACAAGCCAGAACCATAATCCCTGTCCACCAAAGATGGGTGTAAACCGGGCGACGACATACAGTCCCGCCTTGACCATGGTTGCCGAATGCAGATAGGCGCTAACCGGTGTTGGAGCTTCCATGGCGTCAGGCAGCCATATGTGGAACGGGAACTGCGCCGATTTCGTAAAAGCACCGATCAGAATCAGCACAAGAGCGGGCAAGAATAGTGCACTATCCTGAATCTGTCCCCATTCCGTAATGGTTGCACGGATGCTGAACGTGCCTGTCATGAGATACATCAGCATGAATCCGGCAAGCATGGCGAATCCGCCAAATACGGTAATGAGGAACGATTTCTGTGCACCTGAGGTGGATTCTTTACGTTTGTAGTGAAAAGCGATCAGGAGAAAGGACGTAATACTGGTCAACTCCCAGAATCCATACAACACAATCATATTGTCTGACAGCACCACGCCAAGCATGGCTCCCATAAACATCAGTAGATACAAATAAAAGCGGTTTAAGGCTTCTTTGGTATCCATGTAGAAAATGGAGTAGAGCACCACCAGTGTTCCTACACCGGTGATTAACAATGTCAGCAGCAAACTTAGACCATCAAGATATAGATTAAATCCAATGTCCAGTGACGGAATCCAGGGGATATACCCAGATACCGTATTGCGCTGAGACACGGCGGGTACGAGGCTCGCAAAATAAACAAATAATAGGGCCGGGACAAGTAAAACCAGCCATCCCATATGTATTTTACGGAAGAAACGATGCAGCATGGCAAGTACAATACCAGCGGCAAAAGGCAGAATCACAGCAACATGAAGCAGGCTCAACATTACACCCCCAATGACTGAATTTCTAAAGCTCTTTGTTGTGGCAAACCGTGCTCATATGGCTCTGTGAGCATGCTTGCTCTCTATATTCATAACCCAAGTATGTATATACAGAATCGTGACTATTCTTTGAATGGAAGAAACAAGGTGCGAATAGCGTTCCCATATTGTATGGAAATGTATAATGAAAAAAGACATTATTTCCGATAAAGATGAAAACGAATAGGTGACATCCCGTAGTTCTTAACAGCATGAATGATGTTGAAAAAAGCAAGCTGGTTTCACCGTTATTGGAGGAAGTTATGTCATTCAAGCTTAAAACTGTTCTCACCATGACCTTCGCTGTGTTATCCCTGTTGGTTACACTCACGATTGGTTATATTCTAAGTCAAAAATCATCCATAGCTGTCGAAACGGAGATTGGTCATGCCCTCATCAGCACGGCTTCTCAGACTTCAGACAAGCTGGATCGCTTCATGTGGTCGCGTTCAGGAGAATTGGATCTTCTGGGCCGAATGATTGCTCTAGAGGACCGCTTCGAGCCTGCCGAAATGCAGATGCTGCTGAATCAGCTTCAAGATAGCTTTCCCACATTCTCATGGGTTGGATTCATGAATCCCGAAGGAAAAGTGCTGGCTTCCACAGAAGGCATATTGCGTGGTGAAAATTTATCGGAACGACCTGTGTATCAGGAGGGAATCAAGGGTAAATTTATCGGAGATGTCCATGATGCAGTCCTTCTGGCGAAGCTGCTTCCGAACCCAACCGGCGAACCACTGCAATTTGTTGATATCAGCTTTCCGGTGAAATACAAGAACGGAGAGATTGCTGGCGTGCTTGCCGCACATTTGAGCTGGGCCTGGGCGAAGGAAATGGAGGAAAGTGTCCTGGAGCCGCTGAAACATGAGGAAAAGGACATCGAGATGTTTATTGTCAGTCAAAAGGAAAATACGGTGCTGCTTGGTCCAAAAGAATGGATTGGTCGTCCTTTAAAGCTATCGGGCATTGAATGGGCAAGACTGAACAAAAGCAGCTGGTCCATAGAAGAATGGCCGGATGGAAAAGAATATGTAACAGGATTTGCTACTAGCCAAGGGCATTTGGACTATCCGGGTCTGGGGTGGACGGTGGTTATTCGTCAGCTCAAGTCAGCAGCGTTTGCTTCCGTGACCGACATGCTTTGGTTCAATGTGTGGGCAGGGCTCTCGGTTACGGTGCTATTTGCACTGATTGGCTGGCTGATCTCCCGCCAGATCTCGGCCCCGATTGCACGGCTAACTCAAGTGGCGAATCGGCTTGGTGCTGGAGAGCAAGTACAGATTCCAGAAAATCGAGGCTTTAGGGAAATCGAAGTACTGTCACGTTCACTGGGAGATATGTTGACTTCGCTAACGAATAAAGATTCGGAACTGGTTGTTATGCAGAATCTGGCCCATTACGACCAATTGACCGGACTACCGAACCGAACAGCGCTCGAGCTCTATCTGGAAGAATCCTTGGAGATGGAAAGTGAAAATCACACATTAACATTCCTTTACCTTGATCTGGATGGATTCAAAAGTGTGAATGATACGCTTGGGCATCAGACCGGAGATGTTCTGCTGAAGAAAGTGGCTCAGCGTTTGACCAGTCTCAGTCATGATATGGGCATCACGGTAAGGCTTGGTGGAGATGAGTTCCTCATTGTGCTTCGCTCTGTGGGAAGCAATCCAAGAGAAGAAGCTCGTACCTATGCAGAAGATATCATCCAGAGCCTGAATAAGCCGTTTATTATTGAATATGAGCGAATTCATATCGGCTGCAGCATTGGAGGAGCTGAGTATCCTACGAACAGTGGCAATCCGAGTGAAATTATCCGCATGGCAGATGAGGCGTTGTATGAATCGAAACGTGCGGGCAAAAATAGAATGACATTCTATCCAGAATTGAAGAACACAGTTAGAGAATAATATAATATAAAGTAAGAGTTAACTGATCCGCATACAGGCAAGGAGCGATGAGATGTCTGGAAAATATACCAATGTACCCTATGGTTATGAACCGCCCCCGGCTACCCGGAAAGGCACGCTGATTTTCTATGATTCATTTGAACACGTAACGGATCAACAGCTTGAACGCGCCGCTGCTATTGCGGACAAACGTTCTTTTGTGCAACTTGTGCTCTATCCGCTGCATGAGAATACAGTGAAGCGGATGAGCAAGGATGGTGTGCAGCCTTTTTACAAAAGGGAAGATCGTCTTCATGACTGGAGAAGGGAGTATGCATCCTCCCGCATACGGGTGGAAGGCTGGGAAGGCAAGAGAAAGAAGTATACGCCGATCGAAGCAGCCCTGCGTCATATGGCAGAAGAATATCCAGCTCCCCATTTCCTATACCTCACGGTAGAGATGGCAAATCAGTTCGCATCATTTGATTCGTTCAAAGATTGGATTAAGGAAGTACGTCTGATTATTGATGGAGATGCCGTTAAGCTCCACCCGAAGCTGGAGCAAAATGCACATCGCTGGGAATGGGCAGAGTGAACCAATATATTCGGAGTGACGATTAGCGTTAAAAAAAGTAGTGCTGTACAGCCGGATTCCCGGTGAACAGCACTACTTTTTTGCGTTTTTTTGGAGGATTAAACCAAATCAAGGGACGTCATCGTTTTATTTTTCCCCGTTCGTTTGGCGGCATAGAGACATGCATCCACTTCCTCAAACAGCTTGTCCTTGGACAGATGAGCGCTGTAGCTTTTAAGTCCGACACTTACCGTAATATATTGCCCTTCAAGCTCCAGATGAACGAGACGAGCAATCTTCTTGCGGATCTGCTCCACCAAGGCATAAGCCTGCTCGAAGGGTTGCTCAAACATTAACAGTGCAAATTCTTCTCCACCATAACGCGCCGCGATATCGCTTGATGTGATGTTCTCCTGAATGATCAGAGAGACTCTCTCCAGAATGGTGTCTCCCACCCGATGCCCATATGTATCATTAATTGACTTGAAGTTGTCAATATCAATCAGAGCTAAATGTAGACTCATGCCATTATTGGCATACTCAAACGCTTTTTCATAGTAGTCCTTAAAGGAGCTTTGATTATACAGATTGGTTAACCCGTCTGTCTTGGACTGCTTGCTCATAATTGCGTTTCGCACAATCAGATCCTGCTTGGCAAGCATACTGGCCTGAAGATCATCCAGTACCTCGACGCCGCTCGTAACAATCAATTGTGCAACATATGTACCTACAATGAGAAAAGCCGGAATGGAAACCATATCAAACGAAGATAAGTACAGCCGATAGGCTGGGTCGCAGAGTACGATGACATAGCCAATCATCTGCATGAGGCATACCGTCCATACCCGTTTCTTGTTGAAAAACAGTACCGAAGCAAAGATCGGCAACAGACATATGGCCAGTATAATGCGAATGTCGTAATTGACACGTATGATGGTCCAGGCAATCACTGTGCTGGCCACGGACATGGAATAGAAGGAGAACGAACTGAAACGGCGTTCCACCCAACTGGCGATCAGAATGGCGAAAGCGCTGGCTAATGTAGGCAAAAATAATACATGAATCATGAAATCTTCTGGAGTGCGATCATAATCGAGAAACAGAAAGCAGCCTATTTGAATGACAACATGCGTTAATACGACGACCCAGTAAGCACGAAGCATTTTTTTGATCCATTTGGAATGCTTGAATTCGTACTCGGTTGGGATATGGTTGCTATGTAAGTTGGGACTCTTCAATATATCACCGCTGACTGCATCATAATAATACGACAGGCATTGCTCTCGTATGTTTTAATTATAAAACACATTGCACGAAACGCAAATCATTTAATTTTAATATGAAAACAAAGCTTACATAAAAGCGCATAAAGTTCTTATAGAGGACAAACAAAAATCTGAAATAGGCTCATAGACTGTGTAAGAAGGCTCCAATTCATATGATTCCAATTAAGATGAAGGGGAGGTGAGATCAATTCCTCTTGTCGTTCGTTCAACCGTTAATGCTACGGGAGCAATTACATTTACAGGTAACACGCTTGGACTGAGTCGTTCGGACACAGCCGGAGTACCCGGAACACAGGACAGTATTGGAGCTTTTACGACAACCAACGCTTCCGTCCAGTACGGAACCTATCCGCTAGGAACCACGAGCCTGTATCAGAGCAACAGTTCAGCGGCAATACTCGTTCTTCCTGCTGGCAGCACTGTCTTGTATGCAGAATTGATCTGGGGTGGAAGTTACATCAATGGGACAGTCAATCTGAGTGCTGCAATCAATAATCCGGTTACGTTTACTACACCAGCAGGTACATCCAGTGTTACTCCTGATCCAGCTACTTATAATCAATTTGATCTGGGGAACGGCGCTGCCGGCTATGTGCGTTCAGCCAATGTTACTTCGCTTGTACAAAATGGGGGAGCGGGTACATATACCACCGGAGCAGTTGTAGGAACGATTGTCATCACTAATGATGCTACAGCCAATCATGCAGGCTGGACACTTGGAGTCATTTATCAGAACCCCAGCCTGCCCTTTCGCAACATGTCCTTACGTGCAGGTGGAGTACTCGTCCAGTCTACATCGGCGCCAGTTGTTACCACACTGACTGGATTTGCTACTCCGCTTTCGGGTGCATTGGGAGGCAGAGCCCTGTTCAGTGCACAGGAAGGGGACGCGAACCGGACCGGGGATCAGGCATTATTCGGGCCAACCTCGGCAACTTCGGTTGCCTTGTCCGGACCAAACAATCTGGCTGCAAACTTTTTTGCTTCTCAAATCAACGGCGATACAGGAACCCTTAATACAACAGGGACTTTCGGAACGCGGAACCAGACGAACGGGGCTCCGGGCACCAATATTATCGGCGGACGTCAAGGCTGGGATATTACTAATGTGGATGTGTCATCGAGACTAATCAATAACCAGTCTTCTGCGGTGTTGACGTTAACGACCTCCGGGGATGCATACATTGTCAATGCCAATGCGATTCAGGTTGATATCAATGCACCCAAAATTACAGTGGCCAAAGCATCCGTTGCCTCTGGTGCGGTAGCGGGGGATAGCATTCTTTATACCGTTACTGTCAGCAATGCAGGTACAGCCAGTGCGGCCAGCGTTGTTCTATCCGATTCATTGCCTGTAGGGCTCACCTTCATTCCAGGGAGTGTAACGGTCGCTGGTGTGTCCCGCCCAACACTCGATGTGACCGCCGGCATTCCACTTGGTTCATTAAATCTATCCAACAGTATCGTTGTAACCTATCGTGCGCTCATTGGCCAGGATGCAAGCATACTGCAATTGGTGAATTCAGCGAATGCCGCCTTTACGTTCCAAAGTGTGGCAGGGGGCTCAGTGATTACGGGAGTCATTCCGTCCAATAACTCTACACTTCCTGTCTATTCACCAAACCTGTCCATTGTGAAGTCGGCGAGCACAACCAACGCCACAGTAGGTGACCAGGTCACGTATACGCTTCAGGTGAACAATGGGGGGAATGTTTCTGCCAACGTTACATTAACGGATAACATCCCGAGCGGCAGCTCGTACGTAGCGGGCAGCTTCCGACTAAATGGAAATGTGATTGCTGGTGCTAATCCCGCGACTGGCGTTAATCTGGGGAGCCTCGCGGCAGGAAGTACAAATACCGTAACCTTCCAGGTACTCGTAACAAGCTTGCCTACGCCTCCGACCCTTGTGGATCAAGCCACGGCCACCTATTCCTTTAACTCTCCTGATGGTCGGACTATTAACGGCACAGTAGCTTCGAACACCTTGACGATTCCCGTCACATTGCCCAATGTAACCACGGTAAAATCGGCATCGGTCACGGATGTTGCAGTTGGGGAGACGTTTACGTACACCATCGTTACTACCAACAGTGGTATCCAAGTGATTAACAATGTGGTGCTCACGGATGCTATCCCTGTTGGAACCACATTTGTAGCGGGCAGTGTGATCGTCAGAGGAACTGTCGTACCATCAGCCAATCCGAGCAGTGGAATTTCGCTAGGAACGTTGGCAGCAGGAAGTTCCGCGTCGGTGACGTTTCAGGTTAATGTGCAGTCCCTGCCTGCTTCAAGTTCGTTAGTTAACCGTGCCGTAGTGTCTTATAGCTCGGGTTCGTTCACGGGGATTTCCAACTCCAATTCCATTACAACCCCTGTATACCAGGCGGCAATCGGCATTAACAAGTTGGCGAGCGAAACCAATGCGACACTAGGGGATCAGATTTCATACACACTTGTGGTAACGAACAACGGAACCATAGCGACTCAAGTAAATATAACCGATACGATACCATCAGGCCTGACATTTAACCCGGATTCGGTAACCGTGAATGGTACTGCGCGTCCTGGGACCAATCCATTAACCGGAATAACGTTGGGGGGTCTGCTGCCAGGAGCAACATCAACGATTGTGTTCCGAACTTCACTCACTACACTCCCATCACCGCCAACACTAGAGAATCAGGGGGCCGCTAGTTACACGTACCAGCTTCCGAGTGGACGAAATCTTTCAGGAAGCAGTTTGTCCAATGTCGTTCGTATACCTGCATCAAGCCCCAATATATTGATTAGCAAAACAGTAAGTACGCCGGACGCTACCGTAGGGGATGTACTTACCTATACGGTTGTTGCAACAAATGCTGGGAGCAGTGCGGTACAAAATCTGGTGATCTCGGATACGCCAACCGGTTCGGAATTCGTCTCCGGCAGTGTCACTATTAATGGAGCTGCTGCAAGGAATGCAAGTCCGCTTTCGGGCATTGCTGTCGGTGCATTGAACAGTTCAAGCAGCGTTACGGTGACCTATCAAACAAGAGTGACATCCGTTCCGTCCACAGGTTCAGTCAGCAACCGGGCAAGTGCAGCATTTACGTCAGGCAGTTTTAATGGCGTTTCTTCGTCTGTTACGGTGAATACACCCATATATCAACCAGTCATCCAAGTAGCTAAAACAGCTAGCACCTCGAATTTGACAGTAGGGGATTCCTTTAATTACTCCATTCAGGTCAACAATTCAGGCAATATTGCCGCAACGGTTACCTTGACGGATCCGATTCCTGCGGGAGCTGTATTCAGTACGAATAGTGTCATTATTAATGGCGTACCAACACCAGGTGTTAGCCCGGTAACAGGAATTAATTTGGGGCCGATCGCTGCAGGCTCGAACGTAACGGTCACTTTTGTTGCCATGGTCACAAGTTTGCCTGATTCAAGGCAGTTGACTAACCAAGCAGTTGCATCATTTGCCTACACTCTTCCAAGTGGGAGAACGGTTGCCGGTTCTTCGTTATCGAACACCATTAACATTCCCGTATCCTTGCCCAATGTAACGATAGTAAACAGTGACAATGTAGAGTATGGCGTGGTCGGGGATATCATTCGATACACATCTGTTATTCGTAACAACGGAACAGTAGCCGTTAACAATGTGGTATATGTCAACCCTCTTCCTCCGAATACCCCATTTGTACCCGGAAGCGTCATTGTGAACGGGACTTCATTCCCGCTCTCCAATCCGACCGCCGGCATTCCAATCGGTACGTTGGCTCCAGGAGCCGAGGTTACCGTAACTTTTGAGGTGACGATTACTATGCCGATCCCTTCACAGATTAACAATCAGTCGACGGTCAGCTTCACATCCGGTTCATTTTCGGGGTCATCATCATCCAATACAACACAGACTCCGGTCATACAACCGCAAATTTCACTCATCAAAACAGCAAATACAGTTAATGCGACCGTAGGCGACACGGTTATATATACAGTAACTGTCAGTAACACAGGCAATCTGGAGGCAAACGTTACAGTGACAGATACGATTCCTACTGTCACAACTTTTGTACCCAATAGTCTCGTGGTATCTGGTGTACCACAGCCTGGAGCAACACCAGGAACGGGTATTCCTGTAGGCATTGTGGCAGCGGGAGCGACAGCTGTTGTTACATTTGCCGTTGTTGTGGATTCACTTCCATCTCCGCAGCAACTTAGCAATTTTGCGACGTCATCTTTTACTTTCACACCTCCTGACGGGCGAACGTTAACAGGGACAGCCACCTCAAATACACTGACGTTTCCAGTCTCGTCGCCAAACGTTGCCGTAGTTAAAAGTACAGTTTCTACTGCGGCTGCCGTAGGGGATACTGTTACTTACTCCATTTTGGTAACGAACAGCGGAATAGCACCGGTAAATAATATTCAGTTTTCGGATCCAATTCCTACGGGGGCCTCTTTTGTTGCAGGAAGTGTCACTATAAATGGGGTAGTGCAGACCGCTTCCAATCCGGCAGGGGGGATATCACTAGGTACGCTCGCTCCCGGAACGTCTGCAACTGTGACTTTCAGTATCAATGTCAATGCGATCCCACCAAGTGGACAATTAAGCAATCGATCCACAGTGAGTTTTACCTCGGGGACATTCTCAAGCACAACGTTCTCCAATACTGTGGTTACACCGGTATTTCAGCCCATTCTATCAGCACAAAAAACGGCGAGTACACGAAATGCTACCGTTGGGGATACCGTCAGTTACACGATTACCGTCAACAATCAGGGTAACTATGGTGCCCAGATTAACCTAACGGACAATATTCCTACAGGAACCATACTTGTTCCGAACAGTGTGATTGTAAATGGTCAGCCATTACCTGCAGCCAATCCTGCAACAGGCATTCCGGCAGGCACTGTTGCTGCTGGGGCAACAACAACGGTTACCTTTTCCGTAGTTATTGATACTTTGCCGACCCCGCAACAGCTGGTGAATCAGGCTTCGGTTGCTCTTTCCTTTACGCTGCCTGACGGACGCAACATCACGGGTTCTGTTTTGTCTAATATACTTACCATTTCAGTGTCGGCTCCCGATGTCGATGTGGTGAAATCTACGACATCTACGTCTGTATCTGTTGGTGATGTCGTGACGTACAGCATTGCAGTAACTAATAACGGAATAGCGACTGTCAGCAATGTGGTCTTTACGGATGCATTGCCGGCAAGTACTGTTCTTACAGCAAACAGCGTGTTTATTGATGGAGTTCCTCGACCGGGTGTCAATCCTTCAACCGGAATAACGCTTGGTTCCATCGCGCCTGGAGTTACCGTGACCGTTGTGTTTAGTGTGCAGGTTACAGCACTCCCATCCAGTGCAGTATTAAACAATCAGTCTACAGTGAGCTTTACATCAGGTGTTTTTTCAGCTACCACATTTTCTAATACGGTCACTACCCCGGTATACCAACCGATTCTGTCGGCAGTCAAAACGGGAGACCAGGCTATAGCAACGGTAGGGGATACGGTCGTTTACAGCATCGCGATTACCAATGCAGGGAACTTTGGGGCATCTGTCACGTTAACGGATACCATTCCGGCAGGAACAGAACTTGTGCCAAATAGCGTCATTATTAATGGAGCTTCAGCACCAGGAGCCGATCCGGCTTCAGGGATACCACTGGGTGTAGTCTCCACAACAACTGTAATCATGTTCTCGGTCGTGATCATCACCCTACCTTTAAGCCAGGCCATAACCAATCAGGCCTCAGCAACCTATTCCTACACGCTGCCGGATGGAAGAACACTGGGAGGAAGCCTTTCGTCCAATTCTCTCAATATTCAGGTGTCTGCTCCGAATGTCAGTGTCGTCAAGACGACACCAGTAATTGATGTTGTAGTGGGTGATACGATTGTATATGAGATGGTCGTAACCAATAATGGGATTGATCCTGTCAACAATGTCGTGTTAACCGATCCAATCAGTTCGGCTGTTACTTTTGTCACAGGCAGTGTCCTGGTTGACGGCGTTCCACGTCTCACGGCTAACCCGACACTGGGGATAGCGCTTGGTTCTTTGGCACCTGGAGCATCTGTATCCGTTTCGTATGCGGTTCGGGTCAACACGCTGCCTGCACCACCGCAAGTGAGTAGTCAGTCATCGGTAAGTTTCACATCGGGTGTATTCTCGGGAGCGGCCTATTCAAATACCGTGGTAACACCAATTTATCAGCCGATTATTGCTGTAACCAAAACAGCGAGTACGTCCAATGCCACCATCGGAGACATCATTACCTATTCTTTTACCATTTCCAACAGTGGGAATTTAGCAGCCAATTTGACACTTACGGATAACATTCCGAATGGAGCAGTACTGCTTCCCAACAGCGTCCTGATTGATGGTGTTCCACAGCCAGGTGCAAATCCGGAATCAGGGATTGTTGTTGGGACGATACCTCCAGGAGGGTCCGTTAATGTAACGGTCACTCTGGAAGTTACCGTGGATTCATTGCCGCAGAATCAGCAGCTGGTCAATCAGGCGGTAGCCAATTATACATTTAGTCCGCCGGATGGACGTCAGTTGACGGGTACAGTATCCTCCAACGTTCTGGTGATTCCTGTATCTGCACCAAATGTCGTTGTGATCAAAAGCACAAGTGCAGTTGATGCTGTTGTCGGCGATGTGATCACCTATACAGTTGTGGTAACCAATAGTGGCATCGAGGTAGTCAATAGCGTGGTTATGGTAGACCCTGTACCAACAGGCACCGTATTTGTAGCGGGAAGTGTTACGGTGGATGGCGTGGCAAGGCCTACGGGGAATCCGAATACAGGGATAACACTCGGTTCAATTGTCGCCGGTGCTTCAGTTACCGTTACATTCAGAGTGGAGGTTGTAGTGATATGAGCCAATCTTCCGGTCCGTTGTCCCACACGCTACAGAATCAGTCACTGGTTCGATTCAGCTCGGGTACGACTGAACTGGAACAGGTGGCCTATTCTAATACGGTAGTTACACCATGGATCGGCCCCAGGCTGGAGGTTTACAAGTTTTGCAACGTTGCTGAGGCTGCTCTGGGGCAGACACTGACCTATCTGATTGAAATTGTGAATTCGGGTAATTGTGCTGCCATGGTCCATGTATTGGATTCGCTCTCGTCGGAAACTTCACTTCTCCCCAATAGTGTACTCCTGGATGGAACTCCGCTGCCAGGAGTATCACCGGAGAGAGGGATTCCTGCGCAGGAAATCGTACCTGGAGCGACGTTGCGTATTCATTTTCAGGTGATCATCGTCGGTCTTCCTCAGGACTTGAAACTGGTGAATCAAGCGAAGATACGTTATACATTTGTGACGCCGGAAGGACGAATGGTTGAGGGAGAAGAGCAATCCAACGTGGTAGAAGTAAATCTGGTCTCGTCAAGTCTGTCGTTGGTTTTGAATGCAGATCGTGTGCAAACCTTTGTCGGAGATATCGTCACTTACAACCTTTTGGTGAGTAACCCGGGTTTTATAATAGGAAACGATACCAGGGTAACGATCCCATTACCCAAAGGGATTGAATTTCTTCCGGGAAGTGTCATTGTGAATGAGATTTTTGTTCCCGAGACGACGCCTGACTCCGGGATTATGATAGGCGAGGTACTACCCGAAGAATCTGTTCCAATTCAATTTCGAGTACAGGTCACGGGAGGAAGCATAGCTGAGAATTTAACAATTCAGGCAGTACTAGAGTACGTTTCAGGTGACACATTGGAGAATGTATACTCGAACGTAGCAACTTTACAAATCATTCAACCTCGGATTTCGATTGCGAAAAGTGTGAATCCACCCATCGCTACTCCTGGGGATACCGTTCAATACCAAATAACGGTACACAATGAAGGTTCTTTTGCAGTAGATGCTATCGTGACGGATTTTCTTCCGCCAGGTATGCGCTATGTTGAGGGGAGCCTGGGGTGGAACGGTGTGAAACGGCTTGGAACAAATCCAGTCAAAGGCATCAATCTGGGAACGTTGACTGCACGTTCCGTGGTTAATATCCAATTTGAAGTGCATCTCACAGAGCAGGAGCGGGGTGTACCTGCAGTCTTCGAACTGATGAATCAGGCTCGCCTGATCTATACATTTCGCTTGCCAGATTCGCGTTCTGTGCAACGAATAATTTCCTCCAATACGGCTGTCATTCAGTTGAAGTTTCCTATCATCTCGGTTCATGTGGAAGTGAAGCCAGACTTGATCGAAAGGGGAGGAAATGTAACCTTTCATGTACATGTGACCAACAAAGGGGCCTGGCCCGCGCGGGTGCAGTTGGCTGATGTGCTCCCTCCAGGTGCCAAATGGATTGGGGAAGCAGAAGTACGGGATCGAGCGATCATTTCAGAGTATTCATCACCAAGATTTTTACATTTGGGTGAGATGGAACCTGGAGCGGAGAAATGGGTCACTTACATTGCACAAATATCCTCCGCTGAACAACTGGGAATCCAGCAGGGTACCGTAACTGCAATGTATACCTACGAGTGGAACGGTCAGAGGCATTCAGGACAGTCCATTTCGAATGTATACACCATTATTGTTGAAGATGGCGATGAATGAAGGGGGATACTAGCTTTTTCCTGTAAATGTAAGGGATTTTTTGCTTCTTTATGGAGTCATGACATTACACGAAGGTGAATGAATGGTATACTAATTAAATATGACCTCGGCAAATAACCCGTGGATTCGGGTGTCGGATTAGCTATAGAGGAGGC
Organism: Paenibacillus marchantiae; assembly: GCF_028771845.1. Lineage (NCBI taxonomy): Bacteria > Bacillati > Bacillota > Bacilli > Caryophanales > Paenibacillaceae > Paenibacillus > Paenibacillus marchantiae. The sequence continues at coordinate 3,956,957 of NZ_CP118270.1, forward strand.
CGCTACATTGGCAAAAGCAAAAGTTGCAAAAAGACCTACCCGGGATGAGTTTGAACTGGAAGAGCTGGGGAACCAACTAGTTGAGGCGTATCAAGAACGTTCGGAAGTGTTGCTGACCGTATGGGGCAAGGAAGATCAGGTTCATGGGGTGATTGTGAAGTTGGACTCACGTACCCGGCTAGTGCATGTGGAGTATACAGAGGAAGAATTTACGGCCAAAGTGCCGTTCCTGGATATTATGCGCATTGATTCCCCACGGTTTTGAAAAAGATGATAAACAGGATCTGAATCAGGGCATCCGCCCTGTCAAATCCATTCTCCCTGCATAAGATAACCCATACCTGTTGCAGAGGAGGTACGGTCAATGAGCGAAGTATTAGGTGGAGAAGCAAGAGGAGGCTACGGATACGGAGGTTTTACTTCTGTAGGTGCCATTCTGGTTTTGTTTATCCTGTTGGTTATCATCTCCAAAGCATTCCTGGTATAATTATTATTCCAGATGAATAAAGGAAGCTCTGCCATCGCGGCAGAGCTTTTTTTGTTTATATTTTGTGTTGTCGTTTGCGGCTGAGAAGTCCGTACAGAACGACGATCACCACAGGGTAGAGAACGGCCCACCCGGCAAAAGGGAACACAATGGCTGTCGCCACAAAGGAAATCCAACTGATGGTTACCCCAGTACGACTTCCCTTGAGTAAGCGTATTCCGGCTGCGCATCCACCAAGATAGGTGAGAATGAACGTTGCATTAGGCAACTGAATAAGTGTGGTGAGTGACACCAGACCTGATCCGTATATGCCTAACACGAGAGTGAAGCAGATGGCCAGGAAGCCGATTGCAGCAATTGGTGTATGGTACCGACTGGATAAGCGGGACATCCATTGCGGGGCGGATCCTTGTCTTGCCAGTGCATAGGCGACACGGGATGCGGCACCAGCATACGCAATGACCGTAGCGGTGCAAATGAATATGCCAGTTAGCCCAGCAAGTAATCCACCCCAGGAACCGAGAGCCTGACTAATGATCCATACGAGAGAGACATCAGCTCCGCCATGAAGATAGCTTTGGGTTCCGACTGTCGCCAGTGCAGTCAGGAAATAGAGCACACCTACAATGATGGCAGCAATGGTTACGCCTTTGATAGCTGCCTTGCGTGGATCAGTAAATTCTTCAGACAGGTGAGATACAGCTTCCCAACCGATAAAACACCAGAACAGAATGGCCCCAGCCTGACCCACGCTGACCCAACCACTTGGCATAAATGGTGTGAAATGTATGGATTGCATATTCGGAATAGCAAATACAAATGCCATGACTAGCACGATAATAATCGCTAGCACAACGCCAATCTGTACCTTTCCGGCAACCTGCATGCCTACAATGTTAATGATCAGTCCAGCCGCCAGCATGAGGGCGGCAATCGCTGTTCTATATCCTTCCCCGAGTCCCAGCGCAGCCGTCATGTAGCCTGCACCTGTAAGGGCAGCCACGGGAGCACCGATGGGAACGGACATTAGAAAGAACCATCCAACCACGGCTCCTGCCCGTTGTCCGAAAGCGAGGGTGACGAAATGGGATACACCGCCTGCGTCCGGGTATCGGGCTGAGAGTAATCCCATGGATAGGGCGAGTGGGAGAATCAGCAGCACCATGCCTCCCCAGGCGAGAAGTGAAGCTGGTCCTGCAAGTTCGGCAGCAAGTCCGGGTACAATCAGGACACCTGAACCGAGAACTGCACTTATATAAAGCGCAACAGCTTGCGGCATACCTATCGTTTTTTTGAGCTGCGAAGAAGATGTGTTCATGAAATAAAATGGCCTGCCTTCCAGAATAAAATGATTTTAGAGCGAGAACTATGTAATTATATAGGAAGAGAGGCAATCAGTCATTGGCGAATTTTGTAGAAATTTCGATATCGGTCGTGCGGACGTTATGATAAAATAAAACTATCCCTAGAGAAAGATTGAGGTGTATCCCTAATGAGTAAAGAGTTGACAGAAGCTTTGAACGAACAGATGAACTTCGAATTTTATTCGGCTCACGTATATCAGGCGATGGCCGCATACTGTTCCAGCGAAAGCTTGGACGGATTTGCCAACTTCTTCATCGTACAAGCAGAGGAAGAGCGGTTCCACGCCATGAAAATATACAAATTCCTGAATGACCGCGGACAACGCGCTACTCTTGCTGCATTGCCAGAGCCGAAGAATGAATATTCTTCAATGCTGGATGTGTTTGAACACGGATATGCACACGAGCAGCAAAACACGAAGAAATTCTACAATCTGGCTGACATTGCCCTGAATGAGCGTGAACATGCCACGATGTATTTCCTGAAGTGGTTCATCGATGAGCAAGTCGAAGAGGAAGCTCTGTTTGATAATATCATCCAGAAGTTGCGCCGTATCGAAAAAGATAGCAATGCTTTCTACATGCTGGACGCCGAATTTGGTAAACGTTCATTCACAGCTCCTGCGGAGTAAGAGGGGACTAAGCAAAGCAACAGGATTGATCCGAACGACAAGTAAATCGATCTACATATGAAAAGTCTGCTCTCGGGCAGGCTTTTTTGTTATACCATTTTAAGCTTCTTTGCTCTCTTCATATAAATTCCAGAAATGAATCTATCAGAAACCACAATTTGGGTTAATAGAATATATGTCAACATTGATCTATCCCGACGGATGTTCTTTTTCGAGCAAATCTATCAAATTCGTTTTATTTTTTTGGGTAATCTGACAAAAGTGTAACTCGAACGTAGCATTTGAAGCGAGAATGGGACGCACTCTTTTTGATAGTATTAGGATTATCGCCAAGGGCTGCACTGAGAGAAACATAGACACCCGGGGAAATACAAGACATAAGGGAGACTTTTATTATGCTACATATTCGTAAAACATTCATCACCGCACTTGCTATTCTATTGATCATTCCATTGCTATTGCCGCAGTCGGCTTCAGCTACATCATCCGCATCCAAGAATGCTGGAAATAAAGCGAGCTCCAAAATCATATATCTAACTTTCGATGATGGGCCGACCGCCCATACGGGACAATTACTGGATATTCTGGATCAGTACAATGCCAAGGCGACATTCTTCATGCTTGGACCTCAGATGGAGAAGTTTCAGAAGGCCACCAAGCGTATTGTTGCAGATGGACATGGACTGGGCTTGCATGGCGTAACGCATGTTCCCAGTAAATTTTATAAATCCGCATACAGCGGCTTGAAAGAAATGCAGCAGGCCAATGAAAGCTTGAATAAAGTGGCAGGTGTCAAAACCAGTCTCGTTCGTACTCCATACGGCAGCAAACCGTATCTCAAACCGGCATATCGCAATGTTCTACTAGGTCAGGGTGGATTCCATCTGTGGGATTGGAATGTCGACTCCGAAGATTGGAAATACAAGAAGGATCATCAGAAAGTTTACAACAGCGTGATGAAGCAGATCCATAATGTTCAAAAGAGCGGAACCACCCCTGTGGTCCTGATGCATGACCAGGAAGCGACATTGAAAGTACTTCCGCAAGTGTTAAAAACACTGAAAGCAGAAGGCTACCAGTTTGAAGTGCTGACCAAGAAAGTGCAGCCCGTGAATTTCTGGAATGACAAACGTTAAAATTCAGGCGAGACAACAATGTAAGCTGATTCCAATAACGGCTTCAAGGAGGACAACAACATGAGCAAACCTAAATTATGGATGACGATTCCTGTGACAACAGCAGTGCTGCTTGCTCTTGCGGGGTGTGGTGGTCAGGATACCAAACCATCATCAGTGGACAACACGTCCCCCGCGGCTGGTGAACAGGCTCAGTCAGGCAGTGGAGGAGCCGATTTCTCCAATGGAACGAAAGATAGCGGAACAGATACAACGGAAACAACGGGGACGGAAGGTTCTGCGGGAAGCGGGACATCAAATTCGGAAACGGGCAGTAACGATCAAACCCAGAAAAGTGCGAACGATGTCATTAAGGACATTCGCAGTCAGCTGAAGATGAAGAACGCTTCGTTACCTACTTCATTTCCCTTGGAAAAGGGAAAACATCTGACTGCGGCGATCACATCGAATACTTCAGATGCGTTCCACATTAACTTTTATTCCACTGACCAGTCTGTTGCGGTTAACGATGCTTCGTTGACGGCCTCTGGCAGCAAGGTACCTGTTCTGGCATCCTATGAAGTGAAGACGTATAAAGACCCGAACAGTACGGATATTTTCCCTGAGACAGATTTGAAAGACATTCCTGAGGACATGACTGTGGATCTGGGACATGACATCAAGGGTGTGGCTGAAGGCGCGGCGGGCAGTCAGTATCTGACATGGACAGAAGGTAGATGGACGCTTCAAATTCGATCCGTCTCCCAAGATAACATGAATAATCCGGGGATTGCGAAGAGAATGGTGGAATACTTGGAATCCCATACACTGCCTGCACCAAAGGATAAAGGATTCGTGAACGTGCAGTACCCAAGCGGTGGTAAAAGCGTTAATGTAACGATCTCCTGGCAAGATGGCAAGCAGATTCATCAGCTCCAGACCGAGCAGGTGCCACTGGAAGCTTTGGGCATGGTTGTTTCTGTAAAAATAGTATAGTATGGAACTAAAATAGGTTCCAAAAGGAAATAGGCTGGACCGGAGTGAGTACTCCAGGCCAGCCTATCCTTGTATAAGCAAGGTACACCGATGGGAAGGTGTGCCTTGCTTATTTATGTTTCATTGGGTTAAAGCGGTACTTTCATTTAAACCACCCTTTTTCTTTGGAACGAGTGATGGCTTCAATGCGGTTACTTGCATTTAACTTGTTGAGGATAATAGAGATGTAATTTCGCACCGTACCGGTTGTAATAAATAAATGTCCGGCTATTTCCTTTGTATTTTTACCGTCTGCCATCAGGCCGAGAACGGCATTTTCACGTTCGGTCAGCGGGTTCTCCTGTACATAAGCCTCGTCTACCAGATCGGGTGCAAAAATACGTCTCCCATTCATGACCTGACGGATTGATTCGGCCAGTTCCTCGATCGGGCTATCCTTTAACAGATAACCGCGTACACCGCCTTTCAAAGCACGTTCAAAATATCCGGTCCGGGCAAAGGTTGTCAAAATAATGACTTTACAGCTCATACCTTTCAGTTCCTCAGCGGCCTCCAGGCCACTTTTGACGGGCATTTCAATGTCCATCAGACAGATGTCTGGTGTAAGCTCCCTAACGAGAGAAAGAGCTTCCTGTCCATTGCTTGCACGACCTACCACTTCCATATCCTCTTCCAGATTGAGTAGGGAAGACAAGGCCCCCAGCATCATACGCTGGTCTTCGGCGATTACGATCCTGATCATTGTTCAACCTCCTTTATCGGTTTGCGGACCAGCTTGGGAACATGGATGACAATGCCTGTACCTTCCATGTTTGCTCCGGAACGAATATCCAGACAACCGTTCACAAATTCAAGTCGTTCTTTCATTCCCAAGATTCCGGTACCGCGCCGTTCTTGCTTGCGGGTACGTTCGATTCCAACTCCGTTATCCTGAACCGTTACTATATTATCGGACAGTGTTTCCTCGATTCGGATGGTGCATACCGTTGCCTGACTGTGTTTTACGACATTCGTAACGGCTTCTTTCAGACACATGCCGAGTACATTTTCATTTAGTTGTGACGTATCCTGCAACTTCGGATTGCCTTCCAGTACAAATTCAATGGAAGCGGCCTTCAAAATCTGTTCGGCACGGAACAGTTCATCCACCAGCTGTGTGCCACGCATGGTCGTTACCATTTCCCGGACTTCCTTCAGGGCCGTACTTGCCGTCTGTCTCAGATCGTTCAGTTCAATCTCGGCTTGATCAGGATTCATGCGAAGCAGACGCTTCGCCAGATCGGTTTTCAGACCAATGAGAGAGAGCTTTTGTCCAAGTGTATCGTGCAGATCGCGTGCGATACGTTGCCGCTCTTCCATTTTCACCAGATCATCCAGCCGTTTGTTGGCATTCTCCAGCTGGCCTTCCAACTGTTCACGCTTATTTTTGTTATACGTACTGATCGGAAGCAGAATGGATGCCATGAGACTAATGAATACAAACGGAAACTGACTGAGCAGTAGGGTGCTCTGCTTGATGAAGCTATAATTAATAGTTAGAAAACTGGCTGCCAGGTTCACCGAATAGAGGGTGAAAAAGCCGGCTTTATTTTTAATATTCCCAATAAAAAAAGCAAGAAACAATGAGAAATAGGCATAATCATAAGCGATGGTCATCGTAATTGATATGGCGATCAGCAGCCCAATCCACATATACACCTGCCAGCCCTTTGTGATGAAGGCAAGCAGATAGCAAACAAAGAAGAACAGAATGATGAAGATTCCCGCAACCATGGGCCACAATTTGGAATATTGTGAAATATAATAGAAGGGCAGGATGAAAAAGACGAGCCATACATATGGATTTAAACCTGTATTTTTATAAAAGAGCTGCATCCACTTTTGAATGAAAATTCTCCTCCTCGGACTTGCATTGTACTCAAACTTAGCCTGACTGTAGCATGACTTTAGCCTGAATACAAGAAAACGAATCCGACAGAGTTAAGGCTTCTCTGTCAGACCCGCTTGGTTGTTTACTCGAATAGGCGGTTGAACGTAAGGCTTGCGGGATAACGTTTTGATCTCGCCGAAGCTAATAAAACGCTTGGATTCTTCGTCCCATAGACGGAAGCGCAGGGCAGCCAGACTGGAACGTAGCGTAATCGTTGTTGCATTCTGCAATGGTGGTGTTGCATTATGTGCTTCTTCCAAGTAATAGTTAGGTACACGTGGGCTCAAGTGATGCACATGGTGGAACCCGATATTGCCGCTGATCCACTGCAACAGTTTAGGCAATTTGTAATATGAACTACCTTCAACAGCAGCCTTCACATAACTCCATTCATCTTCATTCTCAAAGTACGTATCTTCAAATTGATGCTGTACGTAGAACAGCCAGATGCCGAAGAAGCCAGAGAAGAAAAAGACGGGTGCCTGCACCAGGACAAAAGCCTGCCAGCCGATTAACCAGCACATGGAGGCATAAAGAGCTACGATCAACACTGTAGTCAGGTGAGTATTCATGCGTTCTTTGCGTCTTGCACCTTTACGGTTAAAACGGTAGGCGAACAGGAATACATAAATGGGTCCAATACCGAACATGACAAACGGATTACGATAAATACGGTAGAAGAGACGGCCCCAAGGGGAAGCGGCTTTATATTCCTCAACCGTCATCACCCAGATATCGCCAACTCCACGTTTATCCAGATTGCCGCTGGTGGCGTGATGAATGGAATGCTCATTTTTCCATTGCAGGTAAGGCGTCAGGGTTAATACACCTGTAATCGTACCGAGAATGTCGTTGGCACGTTTGCTTTTGAAGAATGAACCATGACAGCAGTCGTGGAAGATGATAAACGTTCTAAGTACAAACCCCGAGGCTACGAGGGCAATCGGAAATGTCAGCCAGTAGGACACGGACAGGCTATAGTACGCTGCGGCCCATAATAATAATAGTGGTAGTATGGAATTCACTAATTGTTGGATACTCAGGCGAAGATTATTTTTCTCATAAGGGGTCACTTCTTTTTTAAGGGCCATTTCTTTGGTTCTGCTCATAGACTTACGTCCTCCTTCAATGGTCAATAACTGTAATCAGTTCTAACCTAACGCTTCCTGGGAAGATGTCTCCAAGTGAGGCGTTTTTATCATTGTATAAGAATGCGTCCAGTGCAGTAAGTCATAAACGTCAGTACACTGTAATGATGAATATCAATGATGACCCATGACATTTGTCATGGGTGGATGAAGAAAACCTGCTTTGTAGAGCCTGAAAAACAGTATTTTTAGATTCCTTTGTACAATTTGCGCAACAATTTGTATTATGTATACAAATTTTGTGCCGGGCATGGTAGAATCTATCATTGAGTGGTTATGACAACTTATGAAATTGGTTGATAGGTTGATTTTCTGATGGATTGGATGGAGTGCATGATGAAGAAAAGAATAACGGATATTCTATTTATTATGGCGGGTGCATTTCTGTTTGCACTTGCAGTAAACCTGTTCGTCATCCCGAATGATCTGGCTGAAGGCGGCGTTACAGGGATTACAATTATTTTGTATTACCTCTTTGAATGGTCTCCTGGACTGATGAACTTGCTCCTGAATGGTATTTTGCTACTTGTGGGGTACAAATTTCTGGACAGAACGACAACGGTGTATACCATTATTGCGGTGGTATTTAACTCGCTGTTCCTGCACCTAACCGAGAGCTGGACGATCGCATCGGACGAGCTCTGGATCAATACTATTTTTGGTGGATTATTTGCCGGTCTGGGTATCGGCATGATTGTTAGAGTAGGCGGCACAACGGCGGGCACCGTTATTCTGGCCCGGCTTGCCAATAAATATCTGGATTGGAACATCAGTTATGGACTGTTATTCTTCGATCTGATCGTGGCGTTCTCGTCTTTCTTCATTATAGGGCCGCAAGGTTTGATGTGTACGATTGTCATGTTGTTCGTCGGAACCAAAACGATGGAGTTTATTATTGAAGGGCTCAATCCGAAAAAAGCAGTTACGATTATATCTACCAAACAGGATGCCATTGCTCAACAGGTCATTGAGAAGATGGATCGGGGAGTTACCGTCTTGTCTGGTCATGGCTACTATACGAAAAACCCGAAAGAGATCTTATATATTGTCATTAGCAAACAAGAAGTTCCGATGCTGAAGAAGATTGTGCGAGCGGAGGACGAAATTGCTTTCATAACGATCCATGATGTGCGTGACGTATTTGGTGAAGGATTCATTGAATTGTCCAAATCGTAATGAAACGTATATATAAGGAAGTAAGGAGCTGCGGTGTTTATCACTGCGGCTTTTTTGATTTACATAATGTAAAGTCGAAATTGAATGATTACGATGAGATCAGGCCTTGATTTTGAAATCATATCATCCGATACAGACAAAAAGCTGTACACGTTTTAAAGCCGATGATATATTAAATTTAATTCGTTAAGAAACTTAACTAACTATAAAAGGAGGCGATAAAATGGCTGGCACACCGCAGTATATCCGCAATCTGAACGAGAATTTGATTATGGATGCGCTGATCGCAACTGGTGCGATGTCCAGGGCAGATATCAGTCGTCAGACCGGACTCAGCAAACCTACGGTGTCGTCGGCGATTGAACATCTGATTGAACGAAATCTGGTGTTAGAAACCGGTAGAGCCGACAATGCCCAGGGTCGCAAAGCAACACTCATTCGATTCAATGAAACAGCTTACTATGTCTGTGGTATTGATATTGGGGCAACCCGAATTCGGATCGCACTCTCTGATCTGAATGGTGAGATTGTGGATTACAGAACGTATCCAACATTATCGGTCCAAAGCGGTGATCGAGCAGGGACGGCAATCCTTGATGTGCTTCGAAGCCATATGGATGAATTACTGACGGAAAATCAATTGAATTGGGATCAAATCCAATATATTGGTTTTGGCATTCCAGGTGTTGTACTGCCGGACTCTGGTGATATTGATCGAATCGTTGCCCCGTTAGAGGGATTGGAGAAGTTGCTCTCGCTTGAATCATTGTCGGGAGCCTTCCCGTGTGAAGTGATCCTGGAGAACGATGTGAACCTGGCTGCACTGGGGGAGTACAGGGGTGGAGCAGCAGCGGATTCCAATCTATTTGTGTTTTTCTCCATCGGTACTGGAACGGGTGCAGGCATCATGGTGAACGGGCAATTGCTACGAGGCATGGGCGGTTTGACAGGCGAGCTCGCGGAGATGTTGTTGGAAGAGGGGCGTCGATTGGAGGATGTTTTGTCAGCGGAAGGTCTGATGGAACTGGCCAAGCGTCAGTTGGATGCCAGTCTTCTTGAGGGTCCTGATTCTGGTATAGAATACCTTCGTGAACACCTGACTCCTGAGAAACTGTTTGAAGCTACCCGAGGTGGAGAATCGCAGGCTGTGAAGATTCTGAAACAATACAGCCAAATGATTGCTTCGGCTCTGCGGAATATCTGTGTCGTGCTTGCTCCCCATCTCATTGTACTTGGCGGAGGTATCGGGGGAAATGGGGATGTGTTATTGCCGTTTCTCAGACAGATCGTATCTGATCAATTCCCGGCGAAGCCTGAACTGATCTGTTCAGAGCTGGGCGAGCGGGCTGTAGTGACTGGAGCAGTGCAGGTAGCCTTGCAACAGACGATGCTGAATCTTCAGCATGAGGCATTGGAATAAGGGCGTTACTTCAATAATGATAAAGGTAAGCTGGATGGGCGAGATCGAAATTGGCTTAACCGTTAACCGCGAACAAAATGAGATTTGAATTAAACAATCAGCTAGGCTGATTTAAAAATAGAGAAGATTCATCAGACATTGAACGGGTTGAACATCGCATATAGGAGGACAAAGCTATGTTTACCGACAAAAAGGAATATTCATTTTCAACTTGCTGGAACATCAAACGTCACACTACGGGTCAGGGCATGATTGAGGAGATCAAATCCCTAGGCTTCAGACAGGTGGAGCTAAACTATAACGTGACGGACGAATTGCTGCAAACGATTGAACCGATGATTGAACGGGGAGAAATCGGCATATCCAGTGTGCACAAATACGTTTCCGCATGTAGCTGATCCCGATTATGGAACCGATTCGGTTCTGCTCGGTTTCGACGATGAGCCTCGTCGTAAGCGGGCCATTGAACTGCTGCTCGGTTCAGCTGAATATGCACATCGGTATGGTGCGAAGGCAGTTGTCGTGCATCCAGGCGAGGTGCCGTTTGAATATAATATTGATGAAGCATTGAAAAAGATATATCACGATCAAGGGCCGGACTCCACGGACTATCAATCGTTATGGCAAGAGATGATTGAGAAGCGCGAGGCGGGGAGTGCACATTACCTGAAGCGAATTCAGGAGAGTCTGGAAGAAGTGTGCGAGTTGTCGGAACAGCGCGGGTATGGGGTGAATTTTGGCATTGAAACCCGATCTCGCTGTTACCAAATGCCGACGCTGCAGGAGGCGGGCGCACTTATCCGCAGCATGAAAGGGGCACCACTCGGATTGTGGTACGATATTGGTCACGGTATGATGATGGATCGAATGGGGCTCTATGACAATGTACGTGAAGCAAATGAATTGATCGACCATGTCGTCGGGGTACATATTCATGAGACGGTAGGCTTGTCGGATCATTGGTGTCCTTATATCCATAGTAAGGACATGGCATTTTTTGATTCATTTCTGGACATCATTGATCGTTCTCCGGTCAAAGTATATGAGTTGAAAGCAGCCTGCACACCGGAAGAGATTGATGAGAGTCACCAGTTAATTACAGCTCGTATCGCCGGACGTCAAGCGGCACGGCAGCACGGATAATCTGGCAAGAGAACAGCGGTGAAAATAAACATAAAGAGAGCGGTCAGAATAATCTTACCTTTTGGGTTAAGTGGTATTCTGCCGCTCTCTTTCCGATGTGATATTTTCTAATCTGTAATTATAAGATATAATATGCATTAATCAGGCTATGGTATCCCTTCCTTCTGAACTCTTACAATGGTATTAGGGGTGCCGCTTCCCTGATTTTTTTAGTTTTTTGGACTGTGTTATACATATGAAGAACCGCCACGAGCTAGGCCAAGTATACCAATGCTGAATATATTATCGTCATGTGGGAGAGTACAAGTGATGGACTTATTCTCAATCTATTTCAGCAGGAATTTGAAAGTGATCATTGCAGAGCGCAAGGGCAAGCTGCCTGTGCGTATATTGGCGACTGCACTGAGAAATTTGGAATCGCTGGGATATACGTTTTCGACGAAACTGATAGATGTGCTGAATACCTGGGAACGTGACAGATTCGTTTTCTGGTTTGAGCAATTGATAGATGAGCTTCGAAAGATGAAAGGAATCAATTTAAAGGAAATCCTCGTGTATCCGAAATTTCCTAAGCGGAAAATGAATATTCAGGAAAGTAAATTTTATTTAAATGCTTTGATGCATTCCTGGAGACAGCAGCTTCTTGAAAAGGAGCAAGAACAGGAGCAGCGCATATTACTGCTGAACAAGCTGCGACTGCGTGTGATTCATCTCGGCAGTGAAGCAGATTTTTACCAAGTAGGAATGGACCTGCTTACAGCAAAATCTTCGTTAATGCCAGTTGCAAGAGAGCAGTTGACCTGGTTTGCAACAAAGTACGAAGGCTGGGCCACATTTGAACCAGAGGCAGGGCAAATACCTGTGAGGGAAAATGCAGCCGTTTATTGCGCGGCTTTATTAAAGGCGGGGCGTGCTTCGGTGAAGCAACTCCAGCGACATTTGCGCACGGCAACAGATATATTGCGGCTGGCTGTAGCGTGTTCCGATGGAGATGTCAGTCTGAAGGAGAACACCCGCTTCCGTTCATTTACTCGATCTGAACGTCGGGTAATACTTGCTTTATTGGAGGGTGCTTCGAACCCGCTGGAAGATTTGTTTCGATATAAAGGGCGCTGGCAGAGATTGGCCGAGCGACTGCATCCAGGTGAATATCGTCACCGTTATCCAGGGGCAATAGTGGCGCTGGACCAGTTGCGACGTGGGGAACGACCGCTTACCTTTCATGGCCGAGTGGAGCGGGCATTTGAACAGAAGGATAACAAGCTTATTGTGGAGACGCTTGCGGAACGTCCGGGAGAGATGATGGGTCAGCTGGACCGAATGATACGTTCCGGTTTTCCGGTACAGCAAGTGATCAGCAAAATGGAAACTGTGGAAGAGAAGGTATCGACAAGGGCGCTGCTTCGAGTGTTGGCCCACTTCAGCACACGGACGGAGTTTCAGGTCAGGAGGAGCTTTTTCCGCCAAGGCAACACGGCAAATCTGTATGTCTCCACTCAACCGCTACCGTCCCTCAACGTTGAGGATGTTCATGCGGTGATATCGGCGGTAGAGCATACACTGTTGAAACGGTTTGCCGTGCTTCCACCACTCGGTAATGTCTACATTGATGAAAGACTTCAAGAGTTTTCAGTTCCATGGGGAAAACGCCGGGCAAGCGAATCTCTTCGAGCTCTATCGCGTGCGTCATGGATATCGTTACCCACAGGAGATACCGTTCGTTTTTTTCTGTGGTGGAGAGAAGGCCTGAGCGGTGATGAGCGAATCGAACGTGTGGATACCGATCTGTCGGGTGCACTGTATGATGAGGATTGGCGTTATATGGACCAAACATCCCGGACCCCTCTGCAATCGAATGAATATATAGCTGCAAATAGTGGGTTTATGGTGACTGCACCGGATGGAGCGGCGAAGTATATGGATCTGCATTTGCCGTCCGTTTCTAGGTTAGGGGCACGTTATATTGTAATCATGGTTAACGCATTCAGGGATAATGCTATCAAGGATTTGTCGGAGTGTTATGCTGGCTGGATGATGCGTCAGGGGCCACAGTCGGATGAAAAATTCGAACCTTCAACGGTGCAGGAGCGAATTGATCTGACGGCAGATTCCCATATTTGTATTCCGGCCATTATTGATATACAGGAGCGGCGCATTTTGTGGTGCGATCTTGGCTTAAAGAGACAGCCTAAAGTGCATCATCCGTTGGGGGACAACAAAGCCGAATTGGCTTTGATCGCCCGGGCAATGACGGAGTTGAAACGACCAGATTTATATACCTTATTCATGCTTCACGCTAAAGCGCGGGGAACATTGGTTGAGACATTAGGGATGGCCAATCTCGTATTTACAGCGGAACTGGAATCCAATCGTGTGGCTGAAGTGGCAGAGTATCTGACAGAAGGCCCACCCGTGGAGCGCACTGTGATTACACCTCTGGAGCAGGAGTATATTATGAAGCAGTTTTTGTAACGATGTAGGTTCGGATGTTTAGTCATAGATTATTGTAAAAGGGGTATTTGTCACGTTCGACCTGCGCGGGTCACCATGACAAATACCCCTTTTGGTGTGGATTATATATTTCTGAGCCTATAGGTAGCATGAAATTGAATGGAGAAAATGAAGGTCGTTCCATTCCATTACACATTTTATTCGTACATTCGTTGTTCGACTTCAGCAAAAGCGATATCAGGGCTCTCATTTGAATTATCAATGTAAGCAACGGCTGAGGCGGGCAAGGGCCAGGCTACTTGTTTACGGGCAAGTGAAGCTGTGAAGGCATCCCAGTTCTCCAGCTTCCACTCATCCAGCGGGGATTTTCTGGCTGTAATCCGCTCTCGATACAACGCTTCATTTGCAAGATAAATATAGGCCACACGTACATCTGTATCATCCAGGGAACGTCCAATCCGTGCGAGTTCCTGCTCGATCCAGTCCGGAGTTCCGATTTCTTTGGTAAAGGGTCCTACAACCACGGTATCGATACCCAATTGCACGTTGTCCAGTGCAGCATCCATCGTAATACGATATCCCAAATCACGGCACAGCCGTTTGTATTCCGGTGAATCCCGATCGGATGGATCGAGTCCTTGTAGGGTCATTATTGCTTCAGCAGCTGGACGCAGCAGGATATCCATATCAAAAAAAGCAGCTTTATGTTTACGCGAGAGGGCTTTGGCAAGGGTTGTTTTGCCGCTCCCGGCCCCGCCAAGAAAGAAAATCAGTTTGCTCATGGTTTGAATTGCCTCCTCATAATCGGTAGAAAGAATATGTAATGTCTAAGTAAGAATAAGAGATTCGTGATGACACCTCAGGTGTGAAATGACTTATTTATTTTATCACAAACGTCTTCAATTGATAGCTAGACAGAAAAGGAAGGATCAGGTAATATTATACCTAGTTTTACTATGCATAGATTTCCGATGTATGTAGCCAAGTGGATTTATTAGGTACATGTTGAAGTTTTAAGAAGTGTGGTAAAAGTGGATGTAGTTATTGGACGTGGAAGCATGAACCAAAGGGAGTGACAGCTTTGCAGGTAAACAAACAAATGATTAAAGGCAGCACGGAGACATTGATTCTTACGCTACTGAAGGAACAGCCGCTTTACGGTTATGAATTGATCAAGGAACTCCATCGTCAATCCGAAGGTGTGTTTAATTTGAAGGAAGGTACGTTATATCCCATTCTGCACGCGATGGAGCTTGAGGGATGGGTGGAGTCTTACTGGATGGAGGTTGAAGGTAGGAAACGTAAATATTATTCCATCTGTGACAAGGGTGTGGAGGCGTTACAGCATAAAAAAGCCGAGTGGCTTTTATTCCGCGGTGCCGTGGATCGGGTGCTTGGGGAAGGAGGCTTAACATGACGGATCGACATGAGAAGATTAAACATTATCTTGATCAACTGTGTAGTCAGGTTAAGGCACGTGAAGTACATACTGATCTGCGTGATGAGCTTGGCAACCACATGGAAGAAATGATGTTGGACAAGGAGCAAGAGGGACTGAGCCAGGAAGAGGCAGCTGCATACGCCATTGATCAGATGGGTGATCCCGCAGTGGTGGGCAAAAGTATGCACAGATTGCATCGTCATCGTATGCATTGGGGGCTGTTAGTTGGATTAATTGGTTTGTCTATAACTAGCTTGTTACTGATATGGATTTTTACGACGAATGTCGCAGATGAAAAGTATCAGTCCTTATATCGGGGGCATGTGGTGTATACCGTTATAGGTGTAATGTTGATGTTGTTCTTTATTTACTTTGATTATCGTAAGTTGAAAAAAGCTGCTTGGTGGATATATATTCTACTTAATGCCCTTTTGTGGATTAATCCAATGATATCTACGGATTTTTATGGTATGAGCAGATTCCTGATTGCACCACTTGGATTTGTAATAGACCTTACCACTGCTTCAGTGTGGATTTTGCCACTTGCCATAGGGGCAATTGTGCAGGACAAGCTTCGTTCAAACTGCAATATGCAATCCATATTGACCTATATTGCTCTGGTAGCGTTACCTGTAGTGCTATTGTTTCAAATGTCGGACTGGGTTCGCATGTTTCTGTTTGGCACAATGTCCATTATTTTATTTGGTTGGCTCACGCGAAAATGGCTTTATACAGCCTTAGGTGCTGTTGTAACAGGAAGTATTTTTGTATTGTTATTGTTTTTTGCAGATCAATACGGACGCCTGAAGAGGCTTTCTGTCGTTTTGAATCTTCAGGATGACCCTTGCGGTGGCTATAGCAACAATTCCATTATTGAAATTATTCAATCAGCCGGCTGGTGGGGGAATGGAATTGATACAACGTTCGACAAGTTTAAAACGAGTTATTTAGATTACCCAGGTGTGCTGCTCATTGATGTGTTTGGCTGGTCAGCCGGAATACTGTTATTGGTGGGTATCATCTGGTTTGTTGCCAGTATGGTGAAGATCCTTCCTCACATTCGGGAAGATTTCGGTCGAATGATAATTATCAGTATCACATCTATGTTTGCGTTGCAAATCATCTATTCGTTGGCGATGACTACCGGGAAGGCTCCAATTCTTAGCATTGTTTTTCCTTTAATAGGATATGGAAATCACCTGCTTTTCGAATATGCTATGCTCGGTTTACTTCTCGGTGTGTACCGTCGGAAGGATACCATTTCCAAGAAAAATGAAAAAATACGGCAGAAGGTGGATGCCGACCCAATGACCAGTTCATAAGCATGCAACATCATTACCGCATCTTGAAACGAATGGATTGTTATGCTCGTTTAACGAGCATTCACAGGAACCAGATGTGCCTGAGGTTTACCCATCCCTGGCTGTTGAAGGAGAGGCCACGAACGGAAGGCAGGTAGGCAGTCTCCACAGGTTTTTCAGTTAAATGGAATAATAGACTCTGCTGCACCAAAAATTGTTCAATTCGGTCCAGTTCGGCAGTTCGGTCTGCGGATATTTGTGAAGCAACAACGGTTTGCAGCATCTGTTGTACACTCTTCTTGGAAGAGTCCTCCAGATGCTCGGATAAAGTGAGATAGAGATCGTACCTGCGTAATTTTTCGTCCCGGTCCCGAATCAAGGAGAAGAGAATCAGATCGGATTCCAGTCTCAGGTTCCCTTTGAATTGCTCCATCGTGCCTATGCGGACAGTACATGTGAAGCCGTTCATTTCCAATGACGATGCCAAACGTCTAGCATCCATCCGATACTGAGGAATGGTTGTGATGTGCAAGGGGATAGGTAGATCAAAAGTAGGGTGCTGAGACAAATAAGTCAATTCTTCTGCATTCATCAACACTTTATCAGCATCTCCTGAATCAGCTTCATTACTTTCATTCATGCCACTTCCATACAATTTAGTAATACACGCCTGAACATGTGCTCTTACATCCGGATCGCTTAGCGGTCCGGTTTTTTGTGTATTACAAGTGAGTAATTTGCGTACCATCACGCCTGCACTAATCTGTGTCCAGTCCCTACCCTCAGACGAGGATGGATTATGAACAAGGTGGAAGAAAGGAGATTCGATATCTTGTTTTTCATCCAAATGTGCAGGAGCACTCCACGGGATTTGTAGAATATCTACTCGGTCCAGATGGGCCCTGCCTTGAAAATACATCGGAAAAGCTTCAAGTCTGCACAGGTGATCATCCCAGGTTGTGACCTTGAAAGGCCCCGTTCCTATAGGCTTTTGCATGCTATTCGGTAGATCTGGTTCATTGTATCCATCTTTATGTTGCCCGTAAGCGGCTTGTGAAACAATCGCTGCACGGCTCGTAGAAAGAAAGGGCAAAAACAGTTCGTGAGGGGCTTTGAGCTTGAAACAAACGGTCAAGGGATCTGCTGCTTCAATCGATAGAATTTGTTTACTCACATCGCGGTATAATGTCCGCCGTTCTGTGGATTGCAGTCGTTCAAATGTATACACCACATCCGCGGCTGTCAGCAGATGTCCATTGTGAAAAGTAATCCCTTTACGCAAATAAAAGAACCATGTTTTCCGATCTGAACTGATATCCCAGGTATGAGACAGACAAGGAATAATCTCTCCATGTTCATTACGTTGAACCAGCCCGTCGAACACATGACTAGTGACAAAAGATTCTGCCAGCAAATTGATAAAAAGAGGATCAAGGGCGTGCAGTTGTTGACGGATCGGTAACCTGAGCGTATCAATTCGCTCATTATGGCTACCAGCTTCCGTATGGTGTCCAGAATAACCAAGCAGCCACTGGTTTAGGTGATCCTGCATTGTCGTAGAACTAGAGAAAGCACCAACCTGTTCGGCGGCTTGCTGCAACTCGCGGCGATTCATGGCCTGCATCATGTATTCTGCTGCAATTTGATCAGCCGGAACAAGTAAGGTCAGCTTAGAACGCCGTCCACGTCCGCGCTGGGACACCCACCGAATCCAGTCTTGGGCAACCATTTTTTTGACGATTGTTAATGTGTTACGGTGTGTACACTCGAGCAGTTCCGCAAGGTCAGAGAGCGTTACTTCATGTTCTAATAGTTGACCAAACCGGCTATGAAGCAGCAAATATTGCTGATGTAATTTCAAGGTTTTGATTCCTCCTGGAGGTTGTAGCAGATGCAATATAATAAAATAAGAAGTTTTATCGTTTTTAATTTCTATTTATATTCTTATTTTATCATCTAGAATGAAACCTAGAAAGTTTAATGGAGGTTTTTCCCATGATTGATAAAATAATGGCTTCACCCAACCGCGCTTTAATTACGCTACTATCCGCATTAATGTTAGCTATCATTCATCAGTATTTGTTCTATGGCAAGGATATTGGTGTTTCTTATCCCATCTTTGTTATCCTCTTTTATGGCTTTATGTTCTTGTTTGCCAGGGACCGCATGCGGCCATTGACCATGATTGATGCTTTTATGGCTGGGGTGGTGCTGATGCTAGCGCTAACGTTTCTGTTATACGACAATGAACCGCTGCGTATCCTTAATTTCCTGATCGTACCGGTGCTTATTATCTTACATATGACTTATCTAATTGGCAGAAAACAGAGACAATGGTGGGACATTGGATTGATCGGTACCGCGATGGACCATTTGCTGCCGCAATCCATCCGTCATTGGGGAACGGTCGCAAGCATTGTTGTGAAAACAGGAGGACGTGGGTTAGGTAAAACGCAGAAAACGGCTGCTTTCAAAGTATTCATTGGCCTTATAGCTTCCGTTCCCATCCTCATCGTGGTCGTAGCACTGCTCACCTCAGCAGATGGGATTTTTAATGAGTATTTGTCCGGTTTTCCCCAATGGCTGAACCAGATGACACTGACACCAGGATTTCCGAGAGTGATCTGGATTCTCATCGCGAGCGTTTTATTGTTCAGTTACGTATGGGGTTTCGTGCAGCCAATGCAATATGAAGCAGATAAGAGAGAAAATGCACATTGGAAAAATGGAAAAGCAATTACGGTTACTTCAGAAATCGAAAAGCGAGAAGATGTTTCCGTGAATTCCATACAGGAGAGTCCTTCCTTGAACTCAATCATAGAGGATCAGCCAGCAAATAAGCCCGCACCTGAGGCAATTTCTACTCAAGCTCATCGTGAACCTTTAAGATTGGACCCCATCATTGTGGGCACGATGCTGTTGGTCATCAACTGTGTGTATGTTCTGTTTGTACTTGTACAATTTTCTTATCTTTTTGGGGCGGGTGAGGGACATCTTCCGTCAGAATTGTCCTACGCAGAGTATGCAAGAAGTGGATTTGTGGAGCTGATACTGGTAACAGGCATTAATTTTTTCATCCTGATTATCGCTCTTCAGTTCACGCGTTCAAGCGGCAAAATAGGTTCTGTTGTGCATCAGGTGCTGCTCTTTGTCCTGGTGGGTTGTTCCGCAATCATGCTGTACTCGGCGTTTATACGCCTCAACCTGTATGAACAGGCTTATGGATATACCTACATTCGATTTCTCGTACATGCATTCATGATTTTTCTGGCGCTACTGCTGCTTATTGCAGCTCTTCGAATCCGTTATACCTCCATACCGTTGATCCGCTGGTATATTGTACTGTCCCTAGCAGCCTATGTGGCAGTCAACTATGTGGGTATGGATAAACGGATTGCGGAGCTCAATATTGCACGATATCATCAGACAGGCATTATTGATACATCCTACTTGGCGAGTTTATCTGCAGATGCCTTTCCGCTATTGCGGGAATTTGCCCAGAGAGAGTACCCGAATTTGAAAGGGGAAATGTTGGATCGTCAAGCCAACTTCGACTTGGGTGAAGAGAGTTCATGGACTTCTTTTAATATGGCAAGACATAGAGCTAAGCTAGAATTGTCCAAATTGAGAATGGAATGAATTCATCTACCTGTTTTCCAACAATGAATTTATGCAAAATCCATATGTAAGTGTTATACTATAAAAACTAACCTATAAAGGGGGTGAATCCCTTGTTTGAACTTCAGGAATTGATACCGTATATATTTTCACTCGGACTCATTTTCACAGTCAGTTACGCTTATATTGCCCATCTGCATTGCGGCATTACAGAGTACTGGATGGAAGGTGGGGCCGGAGGTGGTCTGGAACCTGGATTGCCAACCTTGTCCTTGGACGGACAACACAGACCTGAAGCTTTAAGTCGAATTGTCAGACGAAGAGAATCCCCGGATGAAGATGAACCAGATTGCCATTCCTCGTTGTATGTACTTTCTACAAAACAACGAGGAGGATATATATGGGACATAAGACAAGCAAGGGGTTCACTTTTACATCTGGCAAGGGACGGATCTATGGCCTAATTGCAATTCTTTTTGCAGTGATGCTACTGGCTGGATGCAGTAACAACGTCTCAGAGATTAATTCATCAACACCGGGGTTCTTTAACCATTATGTTGTATTTCCACTGTCGTATCTCATTCAGCACATCGCAACGATATTTAATGGAAGTTATGGGGTAGCCATTATTGTGATTACCCTCGTTATCCGTCTTGCTTTGTTACCATTGATGATGCGACAAGCAAAATCTCAGCAAGGTACCCGAGTGATCATGAATGCTATGAAGCCGGAGATGGATGCGCTCAAGAAAAAGTATGAGGGCAAAAACGACCCAGCCGATAAGCAGAAGCTTTCGCAGGAAACGATGGAGCTGTACAAGAAGCACAAGTTCAATCCGCTGAATATTGGATGCTTGCCACTGCTGATTCAGTTGCCCATTCTGTCAGGTATCTACACGGCTATCCGGCTTACACCGGAACTATCTTCCCACTCCTTTCTGTGGTTCAAATTAGGAGCGCCTGACTATGTGCTAGCAGTCGTGGTAGCAATAATTTATCTGATCCAAGCCAAGGTTTCGCAAGCCAATATGGCGCCGGAACAGCGAAAACAATTCGCAATCATGGGATATATCTCTCCTTTGATGATGGCCTTTTTCTCGCTTTCGGCACCTGCAGCGATGCCGCTGTATTGGACGATCGGCGGTTCATTCCTGGTCTTGCAGACGTTATTGTTCCGCAAATTGTATCCGGTGGAACACCCGCAAGAGCCCGTGGCTGTGCAGGTAAAGAACAAAAACATCAAACCTGCGAAGCCCGCTAAGTCCTAAGTTTTCACTCATGAGAATGGTGCAGTAGAATTGAATGAATTAAACGTATGTGTTGATATAACTGATGTTCTTCACCATAATGCAGTGTAAAGATGCCTTGTCCCATGGGACAAGGCATCTTTTTTTGTATGTCCAGTTATAACATTCAAATAGCTGGTTCATCAGACAACTGGAAACGGGATACGAAATACCAGATTAACTCACGGCGGGAGGATACGTCTGTTTTGGCAAAAATGGATTTTAAATGATCCTGTACCGTGTAAGCTGATATATGCATTGCTTCGGCAATTTCTTTGGAAGAATAGCTGCGCAGCACGTAACCCAATAGTTCTCGTTCCCGAATGGACAACCCATGACTCTCTGCGAGTAATGGCAGTAAGTCCTGCGGCATAGCCTGTTCAAGCCTGATCGCAATCTGATCCGGACCTGAAAACTGTTGCATGAGGCTGGCATGAAGCACAAGGTAACGGCCATCCAGGAGTTGAATGCAAACTTTGGAAGGCGAATGAAGGATAGGTTCTTGCGCAACTATCAGGTCGGAATCTGTACGAATCTGACGCTGTAAATGCGAACTGACTGCACGGACTGGGCGCGGCAATACATCTGGTCCCACCTGCTCCAGTAAACGTAATTGTGATAGCCAATATTGAGCGGGAGCGTTCACGGATAACAGCTCGAAAGCGTCCGATGTGATCATAATA
This sequence comes from Paenibacillus marchantiae, assembly GCF_028771845.1. Taxonomy (NCBI): domain Bacteria; kingdom Bacillati; phylum Bacillota; class Bacilli; order Caryophanales; family Paenibacillaceae; genus Paenibacillus; species Paenibacillus marchantiae. The sequence goes on from NZ_CP118270.1 coordinate 3,979,147, forward strand.
CCAGGGTCCGAGGGACTTCCGCTCTTAATCTCGTCCATAAGAGTCAGACTTGTTGATCGTAACATCAAAGCAATAGAAGGTGTCCAGGCCTGAATGCTTAGTCGCTCCTCTTCCGTGAATACGGGTTGTTCCGTCTTGCGATATAGGGTTAGATACCCCCAACAGGCTCCGCCACTGACCAGTACAGCCCGAAGTTCATCACCGAAACCTGCGGGTTGAAGGATGTTATGATACCGAGTGCTTACAATAGGGTTTTCGCTTATCGATGCATGAAGGATCGCTGTATAGTCGCCGCTGTGAATCAAATCAGCATACTTATGTATATCTTCTTCCATGTATTCATTAACGAACAGCCGGTCATGAATGGCTTCAATGCCGTCTTCCGTCACGGCACCTGTTGAGAGAAGAGTCTGTGGATCAACTGTTGTGAAGCAATACGCGTCATAGGGAACGATGTTCTGAATTTGTTTCAGGACAGCTTCCCGGTAGGTGCGCGAGGTCCAGGTTCCTTTTTCGAGAGAAGTAATGAGTCGCTGGTTCGGTTCCATGCGTGATGTCATAAAGCTTTCTCCTCTCCACATGCAGATATCCCATTGTTCTGGGATTGTACGCTCTGCGTATCATTCTATAATGAAATTAGACGAACGAAGAGTCAAGTCTAACTTGAATCCATGAGGAGTGTAGTATCGATGGACCACAATCAACCATCTTTGAACTGGGATACGGCGGATGAAAACCGTTACGAACAATCGATAGCCCTGAAAATTCCGGGTTATTCTCATATGCATGATCTGATGGAGCAACTGCTTGCCGCTTCTATCACGGATAACAACGAAGTTGAGATACTAATTGTCGGAGCAGGTGGAGGTAAGGAATTAGCTCTGCTTGGTTCTCGCCATGCGGGATGGACGTTTACTGGAGTAGATCCTTCCCAGCGGATGCTTCAGTTAGCAGAGAGAAGAGTCCGGGAGGCGGGGATCGAAGCCAGAGTGCAACTTAAATCCATTACGCTTGAAGCGTTACCGGAAGGTGAGGTCTACGACGGGGCAACAAGTATGCTAATGCTGCATTTTATTCAGGGGATCGAGTCCAAAAGACGGTTTCTGTCCAATCTAGCGGCCAGACTCAAGCCTGGGGCGCCACTCATTATTGCAGCAGTGAATGCCGATCTTCATTCGCCTGTATATCCAACCATGATGCAAGCCTGGCAGGATCACATGTTAAGTAATCGTATTCAGCTTGAAGAATGGGAGCGGTTTGCAGCTTCCCTTGGCCGAGAATCGGACCCCATCTCATCTGAACAAATGATAGAGCTGATGAGAGAATGTGGATTCTCGCACATTACACGTTATTTCGGAGCATTTTGGGTGGAGGGATATTATGCGAAACGAGACTAAAACAGATTCTGTGAAAGACCAGATTTGGGTTGTTGGCGGATACGGTCAGGTGGGGCAAATGATATGTACGCAACTGGGACGATTGTTTCCCGGCAAGGTATGGGCGGCAGGTACGCGGATGAATCGGGCTGAGAAATTCAGCCGATCTACGGGTGGTATAGTCCAGCCGCTTCAATTGGATGTACGAAAAGCGATTGACCCTGTTGTGCTTCAATCGGTCAAGTTGGTGATCATGTGTGTGGACCAGGCGGATACCCAATTTGTCGAGGCTTGTGCGAAAGCAGAGACAGATTATATTGATATTTCAGCCAATTATGACTTTCTGGGTCAGGTCGAACAGCTGCATTCCAAAATGCAGCGTTCCAAAGCAACAGCCATGCTTAGTGTGGGACTGTCGCCTGGGGTGACCAATCTGCTTGTGCGTGAAGCAGGTGCCCATATGGAGCAAGTAGACGAAGCGGACATTACTGTCATGCTGGGGCTGGGTGAAAAACACGGAAAAGCCGCGGTGGAGTGGACTGTGGATCAGATGAATGCTACCTATCAGGTCATGAAAAAAGGTAAGCCAGCGGAAGTGCAAAGTTTTCACGATGGTAAATGGATTGATTTTGGCGCAGACTTGGGCCGCAGGAAAGCATATCGGTTTAACTTTTCGGATCAACACGTCGTTGCTCGTACACTTGATATTCCAACGGTTTCCACTCGGTTATGTCTCGATTCCCGTTGGATGACTAGATCCATGGCAATTTCGAAACGTATGGGGCTGTTCACACTACTGCGTATTCCCTCCCTTCGTAATGGTACGGTCAAGGCTTTTGGGGTTATTCCCGGAGGGGAGCCGATGTTTGCAGTCAAGGTAGATGCAGTGGGATGGAAAAAGGGCAAACAAGTCCATTTCGAGCAGCTGCTGGTTGGCGAGCGTGAAGCAGATGCAACAGCAGCAGTTGCGGCGGCGGTAGCGGAGAGAATGTATCGGACGGAACTACCGCATGGCGTTTTTCACATTGAACAATGCCTTTCCTTGCAGCATATTCAGGAAGCACTTCGTTTTCCATTGAAAGTAACAACGAAGATTACGTAAATCATATATGTTGTTGGATCATTTTTTTGCTCAGGCTCTCCGATCTGCTATGATGGAACAAATAATCATGCTAGAACGGAGGCAGATCATGAACTGCATTGCTGTATTGCCTTATTACAAAGTACAGAGAGAAGTGACGGGGCTCGCACAGGAAGTACTGCATAGCGATCGGTCCATGATCCTGTACTCGGACAAGATTGTAACGAAATACCGCGAGTTTAATATTACGGAAGTGTTCGACATGTCCTTTCGGAGAATGGGGAATGAAGGTGGTTTTTTCTATCTACATACCAGCACCGGAGTCTATCCTTATATGGTCAACATAGATCCCAAGCCTTTTATCCAAACTTTCAGAACGATGACGACTCAAAAATTAACTTAGTCTTGACCTTGCCGTTACGTGAAGGCTTATCCTCGGATTTGGAAGTAAGGCAATCCAAACCTAGAGGAGTTGTGAAACGAATGAGTATATTAATCCAGCAAGCCACAATCTTAACGATGAAAGACACCGATTCCCCCTTTAAGGGGGATATTCGCATTGTAGGCGACCGTATCGCAGAGATTGCTCCCCACATTCAGGCTCAACCGGGTGATGACATTATGGATGGTCAACATAAACTGGCCATGCCAGGCCTGATCAATGCTCACCAGCATACACCGATGAGTCTGTTACGAGCATTCTCGGATGATCTGAAGCTGATGGACTGGCTTGACCGTAAGATGCTGCCTGCAGAAGCCCGGATGACACCCGAAGATATATACTGGGGAGCACAATTATCCATCGCCGAGATGATCCGTTCAGGAACTACAGCTTACGCTGATATGTACATTCACATGAATGAAATCGCAGAAGCGGTGACGGAAACCGGCATTCGGGCATCGCTCACACGCGGAATGGTATTCGTGGAGGATGACGGAGGGCGCAGATTACAGGAAGCGGTCGATTTGGTACAACGTTGGTCGGGTAAGGCTGAGGGTCGAATTACGACGATGTATGGCCCGCATTCTCCCTATACTTGCCCAGTAGAACCTTTGCGGGAAGTCATTGCGATGGCGGAACAGGAGAATGTGCCTATCCACATTCATCTGGCTGAGACGAAAGAGGAAGTTGTGAAAATTCGTGAACGCTATGGCATGACGCCAACGGAGTATTTGGAAGAGGCAGGTATGTTCGAAAAAGCACACGTACTGCTTGCCCATGGTGTACACCTGAATCGCAGAGATATTGGCAGACTGAAAGGCATGCGTGGTGGAGTAGCGCACAATCCGGTCAGCAATCTGAAGCTGGGCTGCGGAATTGCCCCAATTACCGAGATGATTGCACAGGGAATTAATGTGGGTCTTGGAACTGACGGGGCAGGCAGTGCGACAACCATCGATATGTTTGAAGAGATCAAGGCTGCGACCTGGCTGCAAAAGCTGGATTATGGTGATCCTACCCGGTTGTCGGCAAGAGAGGTACTACACATGTCTACACGGGGAAGTGCAGGTCTGTTGAACCTTCAGGATGAAGTAGGTGTGCTGGAAGTTGGGCGCAAGGCCGACCTGATTCTGATTGATCTGAAGAAACCGCATTTGCAGCCGGTTCACCAGTTGGAATCATTGCTTGCATACAGCGTGAATGGCGCCGATGTAGATACCACCATTGTGAATGGTCGTGTGTTGATGAGAGGCAGGCAGCTGCTAACGATAGATGAGGAAGAACTTTTCCGTCAGGTAGAGGTTCGTTCGAAGCGTATTGTGGAAGGGATTTAATGTGCCAAGCGGAACTAAGCAAACGGAGTCCTAATGAAAGTAGGGCTCCGTTTGCTTTTCCTTACATATTGATTTTTGACAGCTACAATTCTTTTACCAGGCAGACGCGAATTGTCCAGTTCATTATCAGTTCACACAAATTTGTTAGAATGTGAAATGGCCAATATAGATAGGGTGTATGACTTGGAGAGGAAGAGATCAAGATGACTATATTAGAAGTAAAACATGTGAAGAAATCATACACGCTGTATGGTAAGGAAAAGGTTCCTGTGCTCCATGATGTGAATTTGAGCTTTGAGACAGGAGAATTCGTCTCGATCCTTGGTGAATCGGGTTGTGGAAAGTCAACCCTTATGAATATTATTGGTGGAATGGACTCCGATTTTGAAGGGGAGATCCTTGTTCGTGGAAAGAACTTAAGTGCTATGACTGAAAAGGAAATGGATGATTATCGGAAGAATAATATCGGCTTTGTGTTTCAAAATTTCAATCTGATCCCGCATCTGTCTGTGCTGGAGAACGTTACGATTGCCATGCAAATGACGGACACAAGTGAAAAGGAACGCAATAAGCGCGCTATAGATATTTTGACCGAGGTCGGGCTGAAGAGTCATCTGAACAAACGGCCTAACCAGCTGTCGGGTGGGCAGAAGCAAAGGGTTTCCATTGCTCGTGCACTATCGAACAATCCAGACATTATTTTGGCGGATGAACCAACAGGTGCTTTGGATAAGGGAAACGGGGATCAAATCTTGGCTCTGCTGGACAGTATTGCGCAAAAAGGGATGCTGGTCATTGCGGTAACTCACTCGCAGAAAGTAGCTGATTCCGGTACGCGTATTGTGAAGGTTGAGGAGGGACGGATTAAGGATGATATCCATCTAAAAGATCGTTCCTTGACCACTTATGAAGGCAGTCGTGGTGCTTCCAGAAACTTGGGCTTACTGGCTTCTTTCAAAATGGCTCTCAAAAATATGAAACTCAACGGCAAGCGTAATGTACTGGTTGCATTGGGTGGGTCGATCGGGATTTTAAGTGTACTCCTGATGCTCTCCTTGGGTAATGGAATAACGACATATATGAACGACGAAATCAATTCAAGTATGGACCCGTTGCTTGTGGATATAACGAAGCCCAGTGCAGATGCCAAAGATATGCAAGGCCCGCAAGCCTTGATGGCAGCAGGCGAACCTTTTACAACAGCCGACATTGAGACTATTCGCAAATTCCCTAATGTGGATCATGTAGAGACCATCACTACCATTACAGGCAAATCGACTATGGTTAATTCAAAGCAAAGTGTGGCACTTACGCAGTTAACGACGTTAACGGATGCTTTTGATCCAGCAACGCTAACAACGGGTAAGCTTCCGGTAGAAAATGAGATGTTGTTACCCCTCGATACGGCGAATAAATTAAGTGGAAATGACCAAGCTGAATCCATGATCGGCAAGTCTGTGTTTCTATATATCAATGAGATGGATGGCAATAATAAACCCGTAACTTTGGAGAAAGAAATAACCATATCTGGTATTTATGAAGCGTCAGATCAAAGATCACCAATGCAGCAATCACCGGGTTACATTTCATCACAGACGTTGGAGCAAATGTATGCGGACAAAGGAATAACGATTGGGCCAATTCAGGTTAACGCTTATGCAACCGATATGAAATATGTCAATGATATTAATGCAGCAGCTGTTGATGCGGGCTTCTCAGGCTCCCAGACGGCAAAAATCATGGAAAATATCACGACATACGTGAACATGGCCACGATCGTTCTGTCTGGTATTGCAGGCATTTCGTTAATCGTATCCGGTATTATGATATTGGTTGTGCTTTACATTAGTGTCGTGGAACGAACGAAGGAAATCGGAATCCTTCGTGCGATTGGAGCAAGAAAGAAGGACATCAAGCGAATTTTCTTTTCTGAATCTGCTCTATTGGGGGTATTCAGTGGTATCATTGCGGTAGTATTTGCGATAATTATTAGTTATGTGTTGAATATTCTCTTGGACAACGCTTTTGGAGCTAAGCTAATAAATCTATCGGGATACTACATTGTGTTCGGAATCGTTGTAAGTACAGTGATTAGTATCATCGCTGGTTTGATGCCATCATCGAAGGCTGCCAAGCTGGACCCGATGGAATCCTTACGATACGAATAAATTTAAGTTGTGAATAATGAAAATTGCGGAAAGGATAATGGATACATGAACACGATTCTTGTGGTGGATGATGATTCCCATATCCGCAAATTAATCCGAATTTATCTCGAAAAAAATCAGTTTTCCGTCGTGGAAGCGCCGGATGGCCAAGAAGCACTGAACATTTTGTCTCATACCAAAATTGATTTAGCTATTGTAGATGTGATGATGCCAAGAGTAGATGGTATTGAACTGACCGAAGACATTCGATCTTATATGGATATTCCGATTCTGATGGTGACTGCCAAGGGAGAATCCAAGGATAAAGTCAGAGGATTCAATGCAGGGTCAGACGATTATTTAGTAAAACCTTTTGATCCTGTGGAGTTAATTTTGCGTGTAAAATCTTTAATGAAGAGATACAACAAGATTTCATCGAATGTTATTCATATAGGCGGTGCAACGATTGATCTGAGCAATTTGACAGTGGAGGCAGGAGCTCAAACGGTTGAATTGAAAAAGAAGGAATGTGAATTGTTGTTTGCTCTGGCGAGTTTGCCAGGGCAAATATTCACACGTACACAGCTTATAGAAGATATATGGGGAATCGATTATGAAGGTGATGAGCGTACCGTTGATGTGCATATCAAAAGGTTACGAGAACGGCTTGAACCGATCCCTAAGTTGATCATTTCGACGATAAGAGGACTTGGATATCGTTTGGAGAGTGTATGAAAATCGTGAGGAAAAGCCTGCGTCTACGAATCGTAGTTACCTTTTTTGGTATTGTGATCGTCAGTTTAATTCTCTCCTTTATATTAAATATGCGATCTCAGGAAAACACACCAAATCATTCTATGGTTACGATTGCCGAAGACATAGCTACGATGATAAATCTGATTGATGATCCGGAAAAAGTGAAAACAAGCTTGGATATCTTTGCACGATACGGCTTGGACATAAACTCCGTGAATGAACAAAGTGAAGTGCTTGCTTCACTACCAGATGATAAAGTTCATGAATTATTCGATGAAAATACCACGGAAGCGTTTATTCTATCCAATAAAGATGAGACAGCGATTGTTGGTGTTCCCAGGATGAATGAAGAAAAAGATGCGCTCCTGATCAAAATTAATTTTTCATCGATTTTTCATAATGTGAAACGTACATTATTTATATCGCTATTAACTGTCTTAGTCATAGGAAGCTTATTAATCATGTTCATGTCTGGGTACATTGTGAAACCGATCAAAAGGCTAACTGCTGCAGCTAAGAAAATGGCTTCAGGCGATCTGTCTGTCCGGTTGAAACATAATAATCCAGATGAGTTTGGTGAGCTGATGGAGAGCTTTAATCATATGGCCCGTGAGTTGCAAAAAATAGACTCAGTGCGTGATGATTTTGTCAGTAATGTCTCTCATGAAATGCAGTCCCCACTAACATCGATTAGAGGATTCACAAGAGCGCTGCAAGATGGTGTCATCCCTTTGGAAGAGCAGAAAGAGCATCTGGATATCATATACGAGGAAACATTACGCCTTTCCAGGCTTAGTGATAATTTACTTCGGTTAGCCTCGCTGGACTCGGAGCACCATCCGTTTAATCCCAGTACGTTCCAATTAGATGAGCAATTAAGAAGAACGATCGTATTAGCAGAACCCCAGTGGGCGCACAAAAATATCAGGATTGAATTGGATTTATTGCCTTGCGAGATCACGGTCGATAAAGATTTGTTTGAGCAGGTCTGGCAGAATTTAATCAACAATGCGATAAAATATACGGGTACCGCTGGGTCCATTCACATCGAAATCGAGATGTCCACGTCATTCGTGAAGGTATCGATTAGAGACTCAGGACAAGGAATACCCGAGGAGGCCCTTCCGTATATTTTCGATCGATTTTATATGGTGGACAAAGCACGGAGCAGTGCTCTTAGAGGCAATGGATTAGGGCTTTCCATCGTGATTAAAATTTTGAAATTGCATGATTGTACAATTGATGTGGAGAGCAGGGTTGGAGAAGGAACGCAGTTTACGGTTACGATCCCAGACCTTCGACTACATCTTAAGTAAGCTCAATTAGCAATATTGAAGCAATCTTGGTCCTTAGAATACAAGACCCTGTTGCTTAAATATTGCTTTTTGGTGAGCACTGCGTGAAAGATCTGATATATTGTTTTGTTTAGTGGCAGATGATTTGATAAGATAGAAGAGATGTGAGTATCAATCCATTTATATGGTGACGAGAGTGAATTAGATTCAACGTTTTATTCTATCCGCTACCCCTGCACATCTATGTGAATATATGAACATAACAATTTATTATATACAGAATGGAGCCATCCAATGAAATATCGCAATATGGAAGATTGCATTAATGATCTGGAGCAGCATGGACATTTGATTCGAGTGAAGGAAGAAGTGGACCCTCATTTGGAGATGGCAGCGATACATATGAAAGTGCATGAGGCGAAAGGCCCAGCTCTGCTTTTCGAAAATGTGAAAGGCTCCAAGTTCCAGGCTGTTTCGAACCTGTTCGGTACACTGGAACGAAGCAAATTCATGTTCCGTGGAACGCTTGAAGGTGTACAACGTGTCATGGCTGTCCGGGATGATCCAATGAAGGCACTCAAGACGCCTTTTCAGCATATCAGCACCGGTCTTGCCGCGTGGCAGGCTCTACCTAAGCAGAAGTCCATCAGTTTGCCTGTAACCGCGCAAGAGATTCAAATCTCAGATCTGCCGTTGATCAAGCATTGGCCTATGGATGGTGGAGCATTCGTTACGCTGCCTCAAGTTTATTCGGAAGACCCAGACAAGCCAGGCATCATGAACTCCAATCTGGGCATGTATCGGGTACAGCTAAGTGGTAATGATTATGAACTGAATAAGGAAATTGGACTTCATTATCAGATCCATCGCGGAATTGGTATTCATCAGGCCAAAGCAGTCAAAAAGGGAGAACCCCTGAAAGTGAGTGTATTCATTGGGGGTCCGCCGGCACATACACTTTCTGCAGTGATGCCTTTGCCTGAAGGACTCAGTGAGATGACTTTCGCGGGGCTACTTGCCGGCCGGCGTTTCCGTTACAGCTATAAGGATGGGTATTGCATCAGCAATGACGCCGATTTTGTCATCACGGGTGATATTTACCCGGACGAGACGAAGCCTGAAGGACCGTTTGGTGATCATCTTGGATATTACAGTCTGACCCATCCGTTCCCACTAATGAGAGTGCATAAAGTGTACGCCAAGCCGAATGCGATCTGGCCATTTACCGTGGTGGGTCGTCCTCCGCAAGAGGATACTGCATTTGGGGATCTGATTCACGAAATTACGGGTGATGCCATTAAACAGGAAGTTCCCGGTGTGAAAGAAGTCCATGCTGTCGATGCAGCAGGAGTGCATCCGCTTCTGTTCGCGATCGGAAGTGAGCGGTATACGCCCTATCAGACGGTAAAACAGCCAACAGAGCTGCTGACGATTGCGAGTCGTATTCTGGGTACAGGCCAGCTCAGTCTGGCGAAGTATTTGTTTATCACAGCAGAAGATCAGCAACCGCTGGATACGCACCGAGAAGTGGAGTTCCTGACGTATATCCTGGAACGAATGGATCTGCAACGGGACATTCATTTTCATACCAACACAACGATCGATACGCTGGATTACTCGGGAACCGGGTTGAATAGCGGCAGTAAGGTTGTATTTGCAGCCTATGGGGACAAGAAACGGGAATTGTGCCGTGAAGTACCGGAGACATTGAAGGATATCCGGGGTTATAGTAATCCGCAGCTCGTGATGCCAGGAATTGTAGCTATTCAGGGTGCGCCATTCAATAGTTATGCGGATACAGAACAAGAAATGAAGGCATTTACGGACATGCTGAAGGAAAAAGGAAACCTGTCTTCTTGTCCAATGATTGTATTATGTGACGATAGTTCTTTCCTGAGTGCGAATCTCAGCAACTTCTTGTGGGCGACATTTACCCGCAGTAATCCGTCCCATGATATGTACGGTGTGAACAGCAGTTACAACTATAAACATTGGGGCTGTGACCAGATCATTATCGATGCCAGAGTGAAGCCGCATCAGGCACCACCATTAATTCCGGACCCATCTGTTGAGAAAGGGATTGAACGCTTTTTCGTACAGGGAGCGAGCCTGAGTTCAATCAAAATTTAGTTGAATTCAATAAAAGCCCAAAGATTTTTTTGGGCTTTTTGGTTATATATGTGTAAAGCGATATGCCAGATATCTAAATACAAATTCAAACCGGGACTTTTTTGAAAATGGGACTGAGAATAAAGTCTTATACGTTCGTATTTCCTTTTACGATTAAGGTCGTTTGGACTATGGAGAAAAAGAATGTATTTATCGATATAAAGTAGTATAGGGATTTTTGGGACCCGATCTAACGGGTACTGTTGACTATAAATGATTGTTCAGGGGGAATACCGATTTGAGAATCCATATTATGAACCTGCAAGATGGAGACCGTCTAACTGCGGATACATTCAGCGAAGCGGGATTACACGTTCTGGGTCAGGGTACTGTGATCAAAAGTGAAGATATCACCTTGCTGATGCAGCACCGCGTAGACTATGTGGATATTGAACCACGCGAGGAAGAGATCACGGAAGCGGAATTCTTTGCTGCTGCAGCAAAATTTGCATCTGGAGCAAGCACAAGCACAAGCACCAAGGAAGAACCGCCTGAAGAAGAAATGAAATCCCAATTTATACAAACTGTACATAATTATCAATCCGCGTTTCTCGAAGCGCTGACTGTGGGCAAGTTCAACGCAACAATGGTGGACGATGCGCTTCAACCGATGGTGGAGGGATTGGACGAGCAAAAGGATGTCGTGCATCTCCTGATGATGCTGGAACGGGATGATGTCAATAACTACACACATTCCATTCAGGTTGGACTGTTGTCATTTTACCTAGCTAACTGGCTTGGTTATTCCCAAAAAGAAAGTTATCAGATCAGTCGTGGTGGCTATCTTCACGATATTGGCAAATGCAAGGTATCTCATCGGATACGCAACAAGGTGGAACCGTTAACCGCAGATGAACAGCTCGAATTGCAGCGTCACACGATCTATGGACATGATATTATCAAAAGTTCCATGACCGATGAGGCTACAGCGCTGGTAGCTCTTCAGCATCATGAACTGGAGGATGGTACCGGATATCCGATGCAACTGAAGAAAGACGAAATTCATCCATATACACAGATCGTATCAGTCGCTGACATATACATCGGGATGAGATCCGGCAGTCACGGAAGCAGCAATCCGAACCTGATCAATAACTTGCGCGATATTTATGCGATGGGATTCGGCAAACTGAATGAGAAGCCGGTTCAAGCCTTGATGCAGCATCTGCTTCCTAATTTTATTGGTAAACAAGTACTGCTGAGCAACGGCGAGCGGGGTGTTATTGTCATGAACAATACATCCGATATTTTTAAACCACTGATCAAGGTGGAATCGGAACAATATCGTGATCTGTCCAAAGAACGCACTCTTGCCATTAATGAATTAATTATCTAAGTTTGAATAACAAATGAATTCATACAGAAAACGGGCCTCCTATAAGATAACAGGGGACCCGTTTTTAATTTAGATCATGCACTGAATTGTTCTTCATGGTGACCAGGAGTATACTTTGCAAAGACCTTAATCTTCCTTTTTAGGCAAGAGTATGTTAAACTTTGTTGTTGATATTTGAAAAATACGAACAAGTGTTCTTTAATAAGGGCAATATAACTGTTCGGAGATGATTTGCCCATGGATTTAAACGAACTGAAAAAGCTTGCTGATACGTTGGACGATAATGGTAAGCGAGAACTTATCTACTTTTTGCAGTCCCGAACCAACAGCTACCACAGCCGCTTGAAGGAATGGATGGATCGCATCAATGGTGTTGCAACAAAGTATTTGCAGAATTACTTGGCGTGGTTTCGTTACTTAGACAGCAAGTATGAGAATACCGCGTCGAATAAGAAAAATATGTTGGTCAAATTGTGTCTGTTTACTGTGACCGACTCGGCTTTCTACTTATTCTTGTTAAGCTAACGGGCAGTTATGCGTAAATTCCAGGGAATGTAAACATCTAAATAACGTAAGGAACGAGGAGGCAGACAATTCATGGGAGGAACGAATGTATGGGATGCGGAGTGGGAGGTTAACGAAGAGCAGGCGCGGACGCTGATCGGCAGACAATTCCCTCAGCTGTCATCGAAGCAAGTAAAGCGATTGGGCTGGGGCTGGGACAATACGGTTTTTCTCATCGGTGACGAGTATGTGTTCCGGTTTCCAAGAAGAAAGATTGCAGTTGGCTCTATTCGTATGGAAGGGAAGCTGCTGCCGAAGCTGGAGGCATATATGACCATCCCCTATCCGAAACCGTTGTTTTATGGCGAAGCAAGTGGCGAATACCCGGCACCATTTCTTGGCTATGCCTACGTGTCAGGAGATTTCCCAATCGGTTTGACGGAAGAACGCCGGGCTTTATCGGCAGAGACGTTGGCGAAATTTTTGCGGAAATTGCATGAGTTTCCGGTGCAGGCGGCGCTGAAGTGCGGAGTTCAGCAAGATCATCGAAACTTGACGGACATAGCATCGCGCAAAGTGAAATTGGAGGGCTTTCTATCGAAGGTGGTTGAACACTTGTCGCCGGAGGAGTCCGGTGTGATCGAAGCGTATATTAGCAGGCTGCAAAAGGACCGTGTCGAGGCGGTGAATGCACTGCTACATGGCGATCTTCATTTCAAAAATATGCTTGTAAATGAGAACGGGATCGTTTCCGGCATCATTGATTGGGGCGATCTGAGCGTAGGCCATCCGGCTTGCGATTTGAGCGTTGCTTATAGCTTTTTACCACCTTACGCTCGCGGCGTGTTTTTTGAAACGTACGGAGGAGCGGACGAGGAAACGAAGCTGCTGGCACGGCTGATCGCGGTATACATCCCCATACTGGTCTTAATGCAAGCGGTCGATGATGGGAATGAAGCGATTGCTGTAGAGGCGAAATCCAACATCATGCGGGCACTGTCGGATTAGACTCATTATTTCGTTTCGGCTGTGGGGCTAGGCTATCGGCACCATTTTGTCGTTTAAAGGCCGCGATAAGGTACGATCCGCCTTCTCTGATGCCGCTTTATGTTGAGGAACACGAAATTCAACAGAGTAAGTCCTTGCGCTAACGGGACACGATAGCAATAAACCGCCTTTTCAACGAATGCGGTTTTCTTATGGTCAAATATCAACATTAGAATTTAACATAGCCTTAGGCAAAGGAAGCGGAAAAGGAGTGATCGTCCTTGATTGAAGTGGTAACCGAGATTACAATACATGCGCCCATCGAGCGATGCTTTGACTATGCGCGGGACATTGATATTCATACCCGGACGGTCTGGAAACATACCCATGAGCAGGCTGTAGCAGGTGTGACAACGGGCAGAATTGGTGAAGGTGATGCGGTAACTTTCGAAGCGAGCCATTTTGGGATAAGGCAGAAGCTGACTTCCCGGATCGCCGAGTACAATCGGCCGTATCTCTTTGTGGATCAGATGGAGAAAGGTGCTTTCAAGAGCATGAGACATGAACACCGTTTCAGCAAGCTTGGCGAGCAGACCACTTGTATGAGGGACACACTGAGATTTGAAGCTCCCCTTGGTGTTCTGGGTTGGGTCGCAGAGCGCATTGTACTCAAGAGGTATATGCAGGCTTTCCTGGAGAGCCGAAATTTGAAGCTAAAGGCGTTACTAGAGAATAAATAGAGCCGATCTGTCAGGAGGAGATGATGTTTGATGGAAAACGAATATTTTGTGGGTTGGGGTACACTTGCTCTTATTAATGCCGGACTTGCCCAGGGAAAAAACAGAAGTGGTCGTAACTGGTTTCTGATTTCCCTGTTATTTGGTCCGTTAGCCACTCTGTTTATCGTGGTATGGAATAAGCTGGATTAAGTTCATTTATTGATCCGAATTTCGATGGATATACCGATCAAAGGCCCAGAACAGAAGCGCAGCGGCACTAACGCCTGCACCCAGCCAGCAAACGCCAGTCCAACCTGCCCATGCGTACACTTGAGTAGAAGCAATGGAGCCGGTAGCACTTCCTATTGAATAAAAGATCATGTAGGCGCCCGTCAAACGGCTCTGCGCCTCAGGTCGGACTTCATAGATCAGACTCTGGTTGGTGACATGTACGGCCTGCACGGCAAGGTCAAGCATAATTACCCCAGCTATAAGCAGCCATAATGAGTGGTGAACATAGCCAATGGGCAGCCAGGATAGAAGCAATATGACAAGAGCGACGCCCGTCGTCTTTTGTCCCAATCCCCGATCAGCCAGTTTTCCGGCACGTGCAGCAGCCAGGGCACCAGCAGCTCCCGCAAGACCAAAGGCTCCAATAGCAGTATGTGACAGGGAAAGTGGCGGAGCGCTAAGTGGCAACACCATGGAAGTCCACAGAATGCTGAAGGCTGTGAAGATCAACATGGCGAGAACGCCGCGTGTCCGCAGAATAGGCAGCTCTCGGTATAGTTGCAGGACAGAAACGATCAATTGGGTGTAGCTGAGTTTCTCTCGTTTGGGTTCGTGTTTTGGGAGTACCAGAAACAGGGCGATAATCCCGAGTAATGTCAGACTGGCAGAGAAGAGATAGACTGATCTCCAGCCGATCCAATCGTTCAAGGTGCCTGCTATAGTTCGCGCCAGTAATATGCCAATGACGATTCCGCTTGTGACCAGACCGACGATACGCCCTCGTTCAGAAGGTGCAGCCAGGGAGGCGGCAAAGGCAACGAGTGTTTGTGTAATCACGGCAAGCAACCCAATCGCTGCCATTCCAATAAATAAGATTTGATTGGATGATGAGGTACCTACAGTTATCAGGGCGATTACGGATAAAAGCATCTGGATAATGATCAGCTTGCGTCGATTTAATAGATCACCAAGAGGGACCAGTAATAACAATCCGAGGGCGTAACAAATCTGGGTTACGGTAATAACGATTCCAATAGAGGAATGAGAGATACTAAACTCTTCAGCAATGGAGTCGAGCAAAGGCTGGGCATAATAAATGTTGGCTACCGCCAGTCCGCTGCATAGGGCGAATAAAAGCGCGACAAGGCGGGACATGCCTGAACGTCCTTCGCTGAAGGGATGTGCTTGATGAGATGCATTTTGCATGGATGATTCACCTTTCTGTATTCGAATGTGCTAAGTTAGGGGAGCAGAAGGAACACTGTTGAATTTAAATATACCGATCAGTACATTATGATTCGGAATAAACATACTTCACGCTTTGACGCGATGTCAAGAGTTGAATTGAAATGTTTGATTGTCTTCTTTATATATCGAGATGGATTTGACATGAGAATTGGATCTAGATAAAATAGTTATATACTGATCGATACATAAAGAAGGTGAATACATGGTTAGACAACGGGAATTTGATACGGATCAGGCATTGGAAGCGGCAATGCAGATTTTTTGGGATAAGGGCTTTGAAGCGACATCCTTAAGTGATTTGACAACATCTATGGGGATTCAGCGCCCCAGTCTATATGCGGCTTTTGGTGACAAAAAGGAATTGTTTGAAACGGCACTTCGCAGATATACAACTTTGCATGCCGCTCAGGTCAGATCCAGGCTTCAACATACATCCTCTGTAAACGAAGCCTTCCGTGCCTTATTTGAACATATTGGAGCAGAAGGGGATGTGACAGATACTCGTCACGGCTGTTTTTGCATCAATACGATGGTTGAACTGGCTCCGCATGACCCCAAATTCGCTGTCCTGACACGCGAGCACCAGATGTATCTGGCGGCGATTTTCAAGGAGACGATTGAACGGGGGCAGGAAACAGGGGAATTGTCTAATGATCTCGACTCAAGTGCGTTGTCCAAATCTCTGGTTGTTTCGATGATTGGATTGACCGTGATGATGAAATCGGAGCCAGATCGCTCATTTGTGCAGCAGAGTATTAAGGTTACGTTATCGTTGCTTGAGGAATGAGGGAAGAATTTCATTTTTAGAAAGGGTGTTCATATGGAACGTTATTTTCATAGGATCTACCTTGTCGTTTTATATATTATAGGTGTGCTGCTGACAACATACGGCGGGATGGGGATTATCCAGTTCAGTTTGATTGTGATTGGTATACTTGCTTTTATTGCTATTGTGGGTTCGCTGACAGAGAATGATCAATCAAAATTAGATACGATTTTTTGGAAAATACGGTCCTTGCTTCAAGTGGCGATGGCCATACTGATCACGGCGCTGCTTTTCAAGCTATTCTGAAGTGAGAGCGACAAGCGGGAATCTGTTCCTGCTCTTTTTGTGTCTGAGGACATTGGGCAGATGAGGGCTTGAGTTGATACAATACAGATAGGGTATAGATTAAATTAGGGTGTATACTATGATTTACATATTCGGGTAACATGTTCAAAGAATGTTTGATGATGCACATATATGAGGAGGAGATTCAACCATGCAGACGAAGTTGCGTTGTGCCATATTGGATGATTATCAGAATGTAGCCCTTTCTTCAGCGGATTGGACTCCTATCCTGGATCGAGTTGAGGTTCAGACGTTCAATAATTACTTGGGATCAGAAGAGAAGGTCGTTCAGGAACTGCAGGATTTTGAAATTATTGTCTTGATGCGTGAGCGTACACCTTTTCCTGAATCCGTGATTACTCAATTACCCAATCTTAAGCTTCTGATTACAAGCGGCATGCGCAATGCCTCCATTGACCTCCAGGCTGCGGAAGAAAACGGTGTAATCGTGTGCGGCACGGAAGGCAGCTCGAACCCTCCGACTGAACTCACATGGGCGCTGATACTGGGTCTGTCCAGACAGCTGGTAACTGAAAATAACGCACTGCGCTCCAATCGGAATTGGCAGAGTACAGTTGGCATGGATTTGTACGGAAAGACATTGGGATTGCTCGGTTTAGGCAAGATTGGCAGCCGAATGGCAGAGATTGCACAAGCCTTTGGCATGAACGTGATCGCCTGGAGTGAGAATTTGACACAGGCAAGAGCAGAGGAACAGGGAGTCCAATGGGCAGAGACCAAGGAACAGCTGCTTGAACAAAGCGATATTGTTTCCATTCATCTGGTGCTCAGTGATCGCACTCGTAATCTGATCGGACGAGCCGAGTTGCAACGGATGAAAAATACCGCTTTATTGATCAATACGTCCCGTGCAGGCATTGTGGATCAAGAGGCGATGGTCGAAGCTTTACAGAATGAGTGGATTGCCGGGGCAGGTCTGGACGTATATGAACAGGAACCTCTTCCTGTGAATCATATGTTGCGTACACTGCCCAATCTGCTGGCAACGCCGCACCTGGGTTATGTGACTCAAGGCAACTATGCCATTTATTTTAACCATACCGTAGAGGATATTGAGATGTTTATGAAAGGAACACCAATTAGACAATTGCTTTCGAAGAAGTAGTTGCTCGGAGGTGGGTTTGATATAAAAGGGTGTGAATGAAGATAAAAAAAGGTGTTTCTCAGGAAGAAGTTCATTCCTGGTGAACACCTTTTTTGTGATTATCGGAGGTTTGGATTGTCCATTAAAATCATTCTTCTGCGGGTGGTTCTTGTGAAGATGAGCGGATCATGGCAACGCTGGAGCCGCGCACAATTAACCGTGGCTCAAATTGAATATGTTCGTAATCCGTGGTGCTCATCTCTCGAATCCGTTTTAACAGCAATTCCGTAGCAAGTCGGGCCACTTCTTCGCCCATAATCGAGACAGAACTGATCTGCGGAGACGTAACGGTAGTCCATTGGTTATTATCGACACCCACAACAGCGATATCTTCAGGGACACGAACGCCGAGTTCTTTAAACCGATTTACCAGTCCGATCGCGACCATATCGTTAATCGCGTATACGGCATCTGGCATGTGAGTCAGCCCATAGAAATAATCCGCTGCATTAGCTCCCGTATTCAATGAGAAATCTTCTCCGAAGTAAACAAGCGAGATATCTACATGTCCCAGTGCCTGCTCATAAGCTCGATAACGTTCTTCAATAATATCTTTGGGGGCACCGGCGTATGCGATGCGGGTCCGTCCAATCTTAATCAGATGTTCCATCACCAGTTTCCCTTCTGGCTGTGAAAGAGAAACGACATCTGCTTTCATGCCAGGGTCCAGCTTTTTACCGTAATTGATCATGGAAATGGGAAGGGGGGCTTTATCAATTAAGCCAGGCAACGTTTTGGGATATGCCAAAGGCATGAAAATAAGCCCGTCCACATGCAGTTTTTTGATCGTACGAATGGTTTCCAGTTCCGTTCGTGCATTACCAGCCGTATTGATTTGAACCACATGATACCCATGCTGCTTAGCCGTTTGTTCAACAGACCAAGAGATCTCGGGAATGATAGCATTGCGTATGTCGGGAACAACCAGTGCGATCTGATGTGTCTGGCGTATTTTCAAACTCTGGGCAGAGGTATTGGGGACAAATCCAAGCTCCTCAATGGCCTGCAAGACTTTATCCCGTGTTTTGTTGCTGATGCCATCGGAATTGTTAATGGCTCGGGAGACGGTAGCGATACCTACACCTGCAAGTTCTGCAACGTCCTTGATCGTAATCTTCTGATCTTTACTCACGTTTAGTTAACCTCACTTCATCGGAAACGATTCCGAATTTTGAAAATATGTACGAATGGAAAGACAATCCTATACCTTGATTATAACATTTGAGCCAATAACTATCCCGTGAATACGATTGAAAGGACAGAGATGTCTGTTGGTTTTCCAAAAGAACCGAACGGATAAATAGAGATAAATCGCGCATTCTATATCCATTGAATTAAACATATACACGAGAACGGACAGAAAGCCACAGAGCAAAAAATGATCGATATATTGAAAACGCTGTTATTACACCAGAATTATCGACGTAAAATTCATAAGATAGACATATGTGTGACAAATTATGTTTGACAGCCTATTTAAAATGTGACATATTTAACTTACGGAAACGTTTCCGATTATATCAAAACTTATGATCTGGGAGATGAAACAAATGAAAGCATTGCGTTGGCATGGAGTAAAAGATTTGCGTCTCGAAAATATTGATGAACCCCGCCCTGAACAGGGAAAGGTTAAAATAAAAGTGGAGTGGTGTGGTATCTGTGGCAGTGACTTGCACGAGTACACTGCTGGCCCGATCTTCATTCCGGCTCAAGCACCGCATCCGCTAACAGGGGAACAAGCACCTGTTGTGATGGGGCATGAATTTTCAGGACAAGTCGTTGAAGTAGGAGAAGGCGTGACACGTTATAAGGCAGGGGACCGCGTTGTGGTGGAACCGATCTATGCATGTGGTCATTGTGAAGCCTGTAAACAAGGGAAATATAATTTGTGCGATCAGATGGGTTTCTTGGGTCTGGCTGGGGGAGGCGGAGGTTTCTCGGAGTATGTAACGGCTGAGGAATATATGGTTCATGCCATTCCTGATTCCATCTCGTACGAGCAAGGAGCGTTGGTGGAGCCTTCCGCAGTAGCTCTTCATGCTGTTCGTCAAAGCAAACTGAAAGTTGGCGACACTGCGGCTGTTTTTGGTGCAGGTCCAATCGGGTTGCTGGTTATTGAAGCGTTGAAAGCTTCTGGTGCATCGGATATTTATGTTGTGGAATTATCCGAAGAACGTAAAGCCAAAGCGGAAGAACTTGGCGCTATTGTTATTGATCCTACACAATACAAAGTAGTGGAAGAAATTCATGCACGCACCCAAGGTGGCGTGAATGTAGCTTATGAAGTAACCGGTGTTCCACGGGTGCTGCAACAAGCGATTGATTCAACACGTATTGGCGGTGAATTGATGATCGTCAGCATTTTTGAACAGGAAGCACCGATCCTGCCAAACTCCATTGTCATGAAGGAGCGTACGGTCAATGGCATTATCGGTTACCGTGACGTATTCCCGGCTGTGATTAGCTTGATGGCTAAAGGTTTCTTCCCGGCAGACAAGCTGGTAACCAAACGAATCAGCCTGGATGAAGTGGTAGAGCATGGATTTGAAGCACTGCTGAAAGAGAAAAACCAGGTTAAAATTCTGGTGAAAGCTGAGTAAATTTACCAAGCGAATCACAAGCCAAGTAATATAGTGGAAGTCAGCGGATGGCAACACGTGCCCGGTTGGAACTCAACTGGAACTGATGTGCAAGCGGTAGGCAACCACAATGAATGAATGACAAATAGACAACGCATCTTCGGATGCGATTGTCTATTTTTTTTGCACAGAACGGGCGGAATTTGTTGCAAGTACGTTTCGTTTTACATAATATGAAAAGATACAATTTGTATCATTTTGATGTAAAGGTGTTATTTCATAAAAATGAAGGAGGAAGCGGACATGCAGAGCAATACAAAATGGGCAGCCGTGATTTTGACGATTGTTGCAGGCATGGGCTGGCTGCTTATGGGTAATTCGAAACCCAAAAACAATGTTTCAACCGATCATCAGCCAACTGCCGAACGGGTACTTGCCAAGGTGTCCAGTGCGCCTATCACATCCGCTGATGTGACGTCTAAGATCGAGTTGCTTGGAAAACCTTTTAAGAAAGCACCATATGCCAATAATGTCTGGGACTTGCAGCTGTACAGAGGAAAAATATATATGGGTCATGGGAACAGCAGTAATTTAGGTGTTTCACCTAATGCGGGTCCTATTCCAGTCATTTATTACGATACAGCCAATCCCAAATTTATAACCCAGTCCGTCACCAATAGCAATCCGAGCATCGTTCCTTCGACCAAATTATTCGTAGATGAGGAACAGATTGATATTTATAAAGTGCTGAACGACAAATTGTATATTCCCGGAAATGATTCGGATGGTGAGCAGTGGGATATGGGAAACTTCTACCGGTTAGATGGAGATGTATGGACAAAGTATCGGAATCTGCCGCTAGGTGTACACGTATACGATTTGGCGTCCTATCAGGGCAAACTGTTTGCAGCGCTGGGTACCGAGCAGAAACCGACCGTATTAATCTCTCATGATCAAGGCGAAAGTTGGCAAAAATTCGCCACCATCAATACGTTTGGCTTCAGGGCATATACGCTATTTGAAATCAAGGGCAAATTATATGCATCAGGCATGATGTATCCTGCCAATAAAATTTGGGGCGATAAGACTAATGTATTAGAGATTAATGAGAAGCTTGAAAAGAAAGACGTGGTCATTTATGGTAGCAAAATGCTCCCAGGATTATCCTATCAAACGGGCACAGTTCCGTATAATAAAATAGGGAAAAATATTAATTTTAACAATAAGCTGCTTTATATTGCCGGAGGGGTATTCAATGATGGGCAACTGTTACCCAAATCCTTGAATGTGATGACCGACATTAATCAGGCAGCGCGCGTCATTTTGCCAGATACTCTAGCTCTTCCTACGGATCTACTGCTTCGAGAAGGGAAAGTCTATGTGCTTACCTACACTCGCAAAAGTGCAAATCTCTATATAAACCGGGTGTATCAATCGACAGATCTGAACACATGGAATGAAATCCTCCGTTTTAACCAGGACACGTACGCCAAGTCTTTTGAAGAACACGAAGGTGATTTCTACTTTGGGCTGGGCACAGACCCCGACGTTCTATCGACTTCATCAGGCAAATTACTCAGAGTTAATCGCAATGATATCCCTGTTAATTCTAATTAAATGTAAGGAAGATTATGGATTATATACTATGCTTCATCCACATTTTTGGTTACAGAGAGAGCCGTTTAGGTTAATTGTACAGAGCAGGCCAAGATCGTAGAACTTCTTAGATGAAGCTACATCGAGCTTGCTCTATTTTTATGTTCAAGAGATTAATAATCCTTGTAAATCGAAAATTTGAAAATAAAATCAGAAACTATAAAATAGAAAGGTGATATATCTTAGCCAACTCACTGATTAACATCTGTGGTAGTTATACAATAGCATGTGCAAGAAAGTGTACATCTTTTCTTCCAATCTAATCGTAAAGGAGCAATACACAATGAATGTACCGTCAGCTTTGTTTAAACCATTTACCTCGGACAAGCTTACCCTGTCTAACCGGATCGTCATGGCACCCATGACTCGTGGATTTTCACCCGAAGGAGTACCCGGACCAGAGGTCGTGGAATATTATCGTCGCAGAGCAGCCGGAGGTGTAGGGCTGATTGTTACGGAAGGAACGGGTATTAACCACCCTTCATCCATTAGTGGCGCGAGCATTCCGCTGTTCCATGGCGAAGAATCATTGCAGGGTTGGGCGAATGTAGTCAAAGCAGTCCATGAGGCAGGTGGCAAAATCATGCCACAATTGTGGCATGTGGGTACAGCCCGCCGTTCAGGGGACCTGCCTAATGCAGAAGCTGAGCCGGTAGGCCCATCGGGAATAAGCATGGCAGGTGAACCTGAGAGAGAACCATTGTCAGAGGACGAGATCAAGGGTCTTATCCAGGCGTTTGCCCAAGCAGCAGCAGATGCGCAGCGCATCGGTTTTGATGGTATTGAGCTTCACGGGGCTCATGGCTACCTGATTGATCAATTCTTCTGGGAGCAAACCAATCGTCGTACGGATAAATATGGAGGCGATCTGGCACAGCGCACGCGTTTTGCTGTTGAGGTTATTGAAGCATGTCGCGCTGCAGTAGGTCCTGACTTCCCGATCGTACTTCGTTTCTCCCAATGGAAAATGGGGAACTACGACGCACGGCTGGTGGAAACACCAGAACAACTGGAGCAATTCCTTGCACCCCTCACGGCTGCAGGTGTAGATATTTTCCACTGCTCTACCCGTCGATTCTGGCTGCCGGAATTTGATGGCTCAGAGCTGAATCTTGCAGGCTGGACACAGAAAATAAGTGGCAAGCCGGCGATCTCCGTTGGATCGGTAGGTCTCGAAGCGGAATTCGTGGACAGAGCGAACGAAAACCAGGGAACAGGTGACGCTCATCTGGATCAGTTGAACGAGAAAATGGAAAATAATGAATTTGACTTGATCGCGTTGGGACGTGTACTTTTGAGTGATCCGGAATGGCCAAACAAAGTTCGCGAAGGGCGCCTGTCCGAAATTGTTCCTTTTACAGCAGAAGCATTGAAAACACTCTAAACTGAAAACAAACCTGATGCCGCCGAAAGGCGGCTTTTTCACCTCCCTATAATAATAATTTCAACATATGAAAAATTCACAATAGAAAACCCTTTTTCGCACCGCTGACACCTTTTCTCATCCCCTCCAATCACACACGCCCTAAGAAACAACACCATGAAGTACCACACTTTAAGCCCAAAAAGGGAAATTTTTTTGCGTTTTTAGGTTGCATCATAAGAATTTGTACTGGAGCCGTCTCCATTTTGAAAATGAACCACCTTATGATAAGGTTATGCCTGAACCACATTCAGACTGAATGACAACAATGCTTAAGGAGGATGACCATCCTTGTATATCGATAATCGCAAGTTAAAAAACAAACACATAAACACGCTTCAAATGTTGTGCCTGCTATTCGGAATAATGCTGCTCTTATCCGCATGTGGGCAGTCACAGAAGCCTTCCTCGTCAGAGCAAAATAACAATAATGCCGGAACGGAGACCAATGCGAATTCAAACACAGGTGCAAACAATCAGAATGATCAGGATGATCAACAGAATACAGTGCCTCCACAGGAAGAGAAGAATCCGGTAGAAGAGCAGCTCGACCAATTGTCTTTGGATGAGAAGATCGGACAAATGATTCTGGCGGGTGTTCAGGGAACCACTTTGGATGCTCAAGCGAAACAGATGATCACGGATCAGAAGGTGGGAGGGATTATTTTCTATGCGAATAATGTCTCGACCGTGCCAGGAACGGCAAAGTTCGTGCAATCCATTAAGGATGCCAATCGTTCCAATCCAGTTCCAATTTTCATGAGTGTGGATCAGGAGGGTGGCAAAGTTAGTCGAATGCCAGAAACGGTAGAGTCTATACCTTCCAATGGGAAAGTGGGGAAGACGAAGGATGCTGATTTGGCTGAAACGATGGGCAAATTGTTAGCAAGACAAATTCAGCTGGTAGGTTTTAACGTCGATTTTGCTCCAGTGATGGATGTAAATAGTAATCCGAATAACCCGGTAATTGGGGATCGTTCATTTGGAAGTTCGGCCAGTCTGGTTTCACAAATGGGCATAGCTGAGATGAAAGGGCTGCGCAGCGAAGGGATTATTCCGGTGGTGAAGCATTTTCCCGGTCATGGAGACACGTCAGTGGACTCCCACTTGGATCTGCCTGTCGTGAACAAAACGGAGAAGCAACTTGCCCAGCTGGAGTGGATTCCGTTTGAGGCAGCGGTGAAGGAACAGGTGGAAGCGGTTATGGTAGCTCATATTCTGTTTCCCAAGCTTGATCCCGACCATCCGGCATCCTTGTCGGACGTCATTATTGGTCAGCAGTTGCGTGGCAAATTTAAGTATGACGGTGTGGTCATCACAGATGATCTGAGCATGGGCGCGATCGCGAAAAATTATAAGTTGAACGATGCCGCCGTAGCGACGGTTCAAGCAGGGAGCGATATTCTGCTAGTAGCTCACAGTTATGAGAGTGCCAAGACTATTTTTGATACGCTGAAGAGTGCGGTGAAGTCAGGGAAGATTTCAGAATCCCGAATTAATGAAAGTGTATATCGAATTCTGGCTTTGAAACAGAAGTATAACTTGTCCGATGAGGAGCAGCCGTCTGGCGATTTGAAGCAGCTGAACGCTGACATTGTGGATTGGCGCAAGCAGGTCGATGCCCGATAGTACCAACCTGTGTTATGATTTTGGAAAGAGAATTGCATATTCCATTACGACAGGTTAGAGGTGAGACCTTTTTATGTATACGATAATGATTATTGAAGATGATCCGAAGATTGCGGGTCTTCTTCAATCCCATATCGAGCGATATGGTGACAGGGCCGTTGCGGTTGAGGATTTTGAGCAAGTCGTTCAGCAGTTTGAACAAGTTAAGCCGCATGTCGTGCTGCTGGATATCAACTTGCCGAGTTACGATGGGTTCTATTGGTGTCGCCAAATTCGTTCCATTTCCACATGTCCGATTATTTTCATCTCGGCCCGAAGTGGCAAGATGGATCAGGTCATGGCGCTTGAGAACGGTGCGGACGATTATATTACGAAGCCGTTTGAGCATGAGATTGTCATGGCCAAAATTCGAAGTCAGCTGCGCCGGGTGTATGGCGATTACGCTACGCGTCATGAAGAGCGCAAGGTGGAACTGGATGGACTAACTGTTTATCTGGAAAGATTGGAGATGGAGCTCGGTGACCGCAAGATACAACTGACCAAGAAAGAAACCATTTTGCTGGAGACGTTGCTGCGTCGCAGTCCCAAACTGGTTAGCCGTGAAACCATCTTGGAAAAGCTGTGGGACGATTCGTTTGTGGATGATAACACACTTAGCGTGAATGTGACCCGCGTTCGTAAACGATTGACTGAGCTGGGAATTACAGATGCTCTGGAGACGGTAAGAGGTTCAGGTTATCGACTCAACAGTAATTGGAAGGCATCGTCGCCTTCATGAAGTTGTTTATCAAAGAACATATTGTACTGACTTGTTGGGTAATCGTTGTGCTGCTCACCGTGGTTGCGGTCTTCTGGTACGACGGCTATGACCACTGGTTAACGGCCACGTATGCGGTATCTCTGGGGTTAGTCCTATACGCAGCCTACCTCATTTATCGGTATCTGTCCCATCGCATGTTTTATTCCCGGATGTCCCATCGAATGAATGATCTGAAAGAATTTGTTCCATTGAATGAGCCTGCTCCCTTGCCACAGGCATTGTCAGAACTGCTGGACTCACAGTACGGTCATTATTATGCGCATCTGCATCGTCTGGAACAGCGTCAACAGGAATATCTGACTTTTATGAATCAATGGGTTCATCAGATGAAGACACCTTTGTCCGTCATTGAACTGACGGTTGAGGATCAGGAGGATGAGGACCCCCGTTTCATCAGCATTCGAGAGGAAGCAGACCAGATGAGACGAGGACTGGAAACCGTGCTATACATGGCGCGGCTGGAGACATTTGAACAGGATTTCAGTGTGGAGCCCGTATCCCTCAAGGCGGCCGGAGAAGAAGCCATCCATGAGCTGAAACGGTTCTTCATTCGCAATCACGTGTATCCCGAGATGAAAATTGATTCTGCGTTAATGGTTCAGTCGGATGCGAAGTGGATTCGGTTTGTCCTCGTGCAGCTGTTATCCAATGCCATCAAGTACTCTTCCGGGGGGAACGGGCAAAAGGTAACCATCCAGGCCCATGAATCCACAAGATCCATTATTCTTGAAGTGAAGGATCAGGGAGTCGGTATTCCCAAGTCGGATCTCAACCGAGTGTACCAGCCTTTTTTCACCGGAGAGAATGGGCGACATTTTAAAGAATCCACGGGGATGGGACTGTATATTGTTAAGGATGTCCTGACACGAATGAACCATCGGATTGATCTTACATCCATTCAGGGAGAAGGGACAACGGTAACCATTACATTTGAAATTTAAATATAAAGCGCATAATGTGGAACGAATTGAGAAGACGTCTGGTGCCCTGACAGGGATCGGCGTCTTTCTCATTTTCTACATAGAAGAAACACGCCAAAGGGCGACGAGACATATAACCTTACAATAATGTCATGAAGATGAAAGGTTAATCCATAGGAGAATGGTCGAAACTTCGATAGACTGAAGTCAGAAAGTAGAGAACGACCTCGAATTGCGATGAAGTTCAGTTCAACTTTGTTTAATTCAAATCCGAAATCTAAAAGGAGCCATTAACCTATGGAAATATGTTCAGTGAAACAGATTAGCAAAATTTATAAAGGGATCGTGTCATACGAAGCCTTGTCAGGAATTGATCTCAGTATTCAGGAGGGGGAATTCGTTGGCATCATGGGTCCATCAGGCAGCGGCAAAACAACGTTGCTAAACATGATTTCAACCATTGACCACCCTACTTCAGGGGAACTGAAGATTGCAGGTAAGAACCCGTTTGAACTGAATCACGATGAACTGGCTCTGTTCAGACGCCGAGAGCTGGGGTTCGTATTTCAGTCGTTTAACCTGCTCAACACACTCACGGTAAAAGAAAATATTGTCCTGCCGCTTACGCTGGACGGAGTACCGGTTGAGGAGATGAATGAACGCGTTGATCGACTCGCAGAGAAGCTCGGCATCGCATCTCTTCTGAACAAACGCACGTATGAAATTTCCGGAGGTCAAGCCCAGCGGACAGCAATCGCACGAGCCCTGATCCATTCCCCCAAGCTGGTGCTGGCCGATGAGCCTACAGGAAATCTCGATTCGAAGGCAGCGCGTGATGTAATGGAGATGCTGGAACGTCGCAACCAGGAAGATCGAGCCACCATGCTGCTGGTCACGCATGACGCTGTTGCGGCAAGTTATTGCAGCCGGGTTGTATTTATTAAGGATGGACGACTGTACAACGAGATTCATTACGGAGATAACCGATCGACGTTCTATCAACGAATTATCAACGTATTATCCCTGATGGGAGGCTCTGGACATGAATTTTCGCCAGTTCGCCATTAATAATGTTGTTCGGAACAAACGAATTTACCTGGCCCATTTTCTGAGCAGTACGTTTTCCGTCATGATCTTTTTTACGTATGCACTTCTTTTGTTTCACCCGGATCTGAAGGATGGACTGAAGGGTTCAAGTGGGACAGTGACCATGCTTGCGAATCAGGGGTTTTTGATTGCTGAGATCATTATTTTCATCTTTTCGTTTCTGTTTCTGCTCTATTCCGTAGGTTCATTTCTAAAGACGCGTAAAAAAGAATTCGGCATATTTCAAATCATTGGCATGACACGTAAACAGATGAACCGACTGTTATTTATGGAAAACTTGTGCATTGGACTCGCCGCCATTGTGGCAGGCGTTGGATTAGGAATGATCTTTGCCAAGCTGATCCTGTTGATCTGCGGTTCGATGCTGGCGGTGGAAGAAAGTCTCCGATTCTATTTTCCATTAAAAGCAATCGCACTTACTGTCGGAGCATTTCTGCTGCTGTTTGTTGTGATTGCGCTGAGCTCATCGCTGCTGATGCGAAAAGGGTCATTGATTGACCTTGTAAAATCAGAGGAAAAACCAAAACTCGAGCCAAAGGCTTCTCGTCTTTTAGCACTTCTCTCCGTCATACTCATTGGGGGTGGATATGCGGGTGTATTTGCCTTTGTATGGATCACATACTCTTTCCCTTTGCTGCTTGGTAGTGTTGTTTTGGTTATTGCAGGCACGTATCTGTTATTCACCCAACTTAGTGTGTATGCCATTCGGGCGCTCAAAGGCAATAAGCGTTTGTTTTTCCGCAAAACGAATTTGCTGTTTCTGTCCGAACTTACCTATCGAATGAAAGATAATGCGGTCATGTTTTTTATGGTGAGTGTGATCTCGGCTTCCGCCTTTACAGGCATTGGTACGATGCTGGCGATCGCTGATCCGGGATTGTCATCGATGTCAAATCCATATGCGTTTACCTACCAAAATTCATGGGATACACCTGGCGCAGAACGGCACATCAGGAAGATCGAAGAGACTTTAATTGATAATGAAGTTCCGTATCAGAAAGGAAGTTATATTCCGCTATTTGATGACGAGGGCAACTATATTATCAAACTCAGTGAATATAATCATCTTGCCAAGGCACTTGGTTACAAAGAGCGAACTTTGGAGAATGTCAACGATGCCTTTATGACTCCGGGCAATCTTACGAGTCGCAAGACATTACGAGCAGAAGCCGGGCAGGGTTCATCTCAGAAAAATATCAGTATGTGGGAAGTTCAGGAAAAGGTCAGATTAACAACACCTGCAACCGATATCGTCATCCCTGTTGAATTCAAAAGGGAAGTTTATGTGGTATCCAATGAGCTGTACGACAAGATGAATAAGGAATTTAATATTCAAATCGAGGCTGATGAAAATTATTATCCCGATAAAAAAACTCAATTTGTTGTGACAGATTGGATGGGAACGCGGAAGTTTGCTCCTGATCTGATTGAATCCATTCAAAATGACTCAGATGGTCAGGGATACTTCGAGATCAGCGCTCTCGTGCTGGATTGGCTTAATTCCAAACAAACTAATGGTATTATCCTAATTCTAAGTGGATTGATTGGCATTGTCTTTTTCACCTTTGCTGCAAGTTTTACCTACTTCCGGTTATATGCTGATCTGGAACGGGATGAAGAGCAGTACCGCATGATTGGTAAGATGGGACTGAGTCGCCCGGAGCTTCGCAACATCGTAACCAGACAACTGGTATTGATGTTTTTCCTGCCAATAGCCTTGGCCATTATCCACAGCTCTGTTGCATTTGTTGCATTACAGCAGTTGGTTGATTTCTCTGTTATGGGTTATACTTTGCGCATTTTCCTCGTATTTGCATCCATGCAGATTCTGTTCTTCCTTCTGGTACGCTGGCGCTATCTGCGTCATATGTATGCCAAATTGATCTAATATAAATCTAATAGAACAGACACCGGACCTTAGGTTTGGTGTCTGTTGACTTTTTCCTCCAAAGCAAAGTACTATTTCAATAGATACAATATGTATCATTTTAGTTAACTTGAGTCTCGAAATGATTAAAACATTATCACCATTGAGTTTCCTAGCCTTTCTAACTGAGAAGGAGGATTACATTGAGCATAACAATGTCCCGTGGACAAGCTTATCTGCAACGGTTGAACGATGAACGGAATGTATGGCTGGATGGAGAACGTATTCGCGTAACAGAGCATTCTGCCTTCCGGGGAACCTTACAAACGATTGAAAGTCTGTTCAATCTGGTGGATGATGCGGACACGAGAGAAACAGTGGCTTATTGGGATGAGCAGACGAACGGATATGTACACCAGGCTTTTCGAGTACCCTGCAATGCTCAGGAGATCAGCAGCAGGGCGGCAGCCTTTCGATTGTGGTCTGATCGTACCTACGGGGTAATGAGCCGTCTCTCGGATTACGCGCGATCTCGCCTGACTGGATGGTACGCCACACGGGATGCGATGGCTGCATATGACCCGGCATATGGAGGTAAAATCGCTACCTATTATGATGAGGCAAAACGGAAGGATGCCTTCCTGACCATTGTCCAGCGTGACCCGCAGATTAATCGTGCTCTGCCTGTAGGGGAAGATGAAGATGCAATGCTTCGAATCATTCGTACCAATACAGAGGGCGTTGTCCTCCGTGGGGCGAAGATGGTGGCGACTGCTGCTCCATATGCGGACGATATCATTGCATATCCGATTCAGCGCATTCCTGGACATCGCCCGGAATTGGCGCATATGGTTATTGTGGCAGCAGGAAGTCCAGGATTACATATGGTATGTAGAGAATCTTTTGCAACATTAGATTCAGATACTGCTCATCCGCTCAGTAGTCAGTATGATGAGATGGATGCTGTATTATTTTTTGACGACGTATTTGTACCTTGGGAGCGTGTACTCCTGCACAACAATCCGGAAGCGGTATGGCAGATTCGCTGCAACGTGGCATCCTCCAGTCTGGCTTATCATCAGAGCATTATTCGGCTACATTCGAAGCTGGAATTCATTACAGCCATCACGTCTTCCATCGCCAAGGAGATTGGAGTGGATGCCTTCCTGAATGTACAGGAACAGCTTGGGGAGATGATCAGCCAGATGCATACGATTGAAGGACTCATCGTCGCATCTGAGGCACAAGCTGCCCCGGATGTTCATGGGAACTGGCTACCATCATTCAAATATATCGAAACAGCCCGTAATCTGGGGAACCATTATTACCCGCGCGCTGTTGAGATTTTGAAGACTATAGCCGCAGGTGGCCTTATTCAGATCCCTTCCGGGAAGCTGGAGCTGGAAGGAAGTATCAGCCCTATGATGAACAAGTATCTTGGAGGCGTAACGATGCAGGCACCAGAGAAGATTCGGTTATTCCAGCTCGCCTGGGAGCTGACAGGAAGTCCGCTGGGAGCCAGACATGATCTGTATGAACGTTTCTATGCCGGTGACCCGGTACGCAATCGGGCGAGTCAGTATGTGCAATATGATAAGGACCGATTATATGCCCGGGTTGAACCCTGGTTACGTAGCAAGTGATGAATGGTACTGAATCTTTACTTATTTTAGCTTTATATTTGAAGCTCTGGCCTGATGCCTGGGCTTTTTATTTAGGTTATCTTTAGAAATGGTTTAGATTGATTTAAGAGACGTAGTATATAGTAGTAACGTATAGACATATGAACAATAACAAATGGAATGTACGGATACGAATTCGAATGAAAACTGAATTTATTGAAATAGGAATGAGAGGATTCGCATGAGATACACACTATTAATTGCAGATGACGAACCCGAAATTGTGGAACTGCTTCAGCTGTACCTTGAGAAGGACTACAACATTGTGACAGCCGTTAATGGAGTAGAGGCGCTAGAGTGTATCCGTTCAACTCAGATTGATCTGGTCATACTGGATATTATGATGCCTGTAATGGATGGACTCCAGCTGATCAAACAAATCAGGTCCACACATCATATGCCTGTTCTGTTCCTGTCGGCCAAAAGCCAGGACCATGACAAAATCCTTGGACTCGGATTGGGTGCTGACGACTACATCTCCAAACCTTTCAATCCTTTGGAGATTGTCGCCAGAGTGGAAGCTTTGCTCAGAAGAGTCAATCAATTTGATGCACCTGACGTGCCTGCTGCTAAGGAGTTAAATCTTGAGCTGGGTGAGCTTAGGCTTGATCGATCCCAATGTATCCTTTTTCGCTCGGGTAAACCTGTGACATTGACCTCTACAGAGTACAAAATCGTGGAGCTTCTGCTTGAGCAGCCAGGTCGTGTCTTCACCCGTAAAAAAATATACGAAGCCGTTTGGGGAGATTATTACGCTCACGAGGACAGCACGATAATGGTACATATCAGTAACATTCGGGAAAAGATCGAGCGCGACTCCAGGCAACCGGAATATTTAAAAACGATAAGGGGACTGGGATACAAAATTGAAGCGCCCATGGAAAGCTAGAGAAAAGAGACTATTGCAAACGTCCCTGACACTGGACTTTTTGCTGTTCAACTTCTTTTTGTTTTTACTGGTAGCCATCGTGTACATTATCATTAATCTGGATGTGGTTGATTTCCGCATTTCGGATCAGGTGGTGGATCCTGATCTGAATGTGGAGGCACATGTGTACGTGACAGAACTGGAGAACGAATGGTTGTCCGGTAGTTCCGATGAGACCAATAATACCGAAATTCAGCGTCTCAAGGACAGTGGGGGATGGATTGAAGTGCTGGATGCGGATCGCAGGGTCATTCGTTATATCGGGGACAAGCAGGATACGTTCACTCAGTACAGTGAAGCTGAGCTATATGCAGGACTCGAAAACCGAAATGAACAGCTTTACTATTACTCCATTAGTCCGCTTTCAACAGAGGGAGCTGCAAAGTACGTTTTGCTGAAGATTCCGCGTGACTTGGTCAGTGTACGAATTAATGATAATCAACTGATTACCAATTTGAAGCATCCGTTATCGTTCTACATTATGATCGGGATCGGATTGGTCTTGCTGCTGATATTTGTATACAGCTACTGGGTCGCCCGTCGAATCAAAAAACCGCTGAGTATTCTCTCTCTAGGTCTTACCCAGATGATCCAGGGGAATTATAGTACGCGCATGTCCATCTCGGCAGAGAGGGAATTTGTCCAGATTGGAGAAACCTTCAATTATATGGCGGACGTCATTGAGAATACATCTGCGGAGAAACGTTATGCCGAAGAGAGCAAACAGCGCTTAATTGTGGATCTGTCACATGATCTCAAGACCCCGATCACGAGTATTCAAGGATACGCCCAGGCTTTGGTGGAAGGGCGGGGGGAAGATAAGGACAGGCAGCAGCGATATCTGGGATATATATACAACAAGTCCGTTCAGGTCGCGCGCATGATTCAGAACATGCTGGAATTGCTCAAAGTAGATTCACCTGACTTCCGTATGCACATTCAGCAGCGGGAAATCGGAGAATTTGTACGTGAGATTATGGCCGACACATATGGTGAGATTGAGCAGAACCATTTTGGCCTGCATGTGCTCGTTCCTGATGAAGAGATCTATGCAAGGTATGATCCGGAACTGTTGTCCAGAGTGATTCAGAACATGATTACAAACGCCTTGTCCTACAACCCGCGGGGGACGGAGCTGCGTGTGGAGTTAATCCCACTGGACAACCATGTGGTTATCGAGGTTGCTGATACCGGTGTGGGTATCCCTCAAGAGTTGTGGGCAACCATCTTTGATCCATTTGTGCGAGGGGATGAGGCTCGTACGGGAACCGGGGGTACCGGGCTTGGACTAGCAATTGCGCGGCGGAACACCGAGAAAATGGGTGGACGATTAACACTTTCCCAGCGTGGACGAGAGACGACGGTGTTCACTATACAGATTCCGAAATAAAGAACCGACATAAAGGATAAGGTTGACATAAACATTTGTCATTCTGATCACCATTTGCAAAATGCTCATATAGAAAAGGTTAAGTGGAGGGGAAACTTTTTGTTCAAAGTAAATTCGTTTGTACGTTTCAGTATTGCACTGGCACTGATACTGATCAATATCTATCTGTTATCACGTGTCAGCTTTATTTTCCAACCGCTTGTTACCATGATTACGGTGATTACCGTGCCGATGATGTTGTCCGTATTCTTTTATTATCTGCTGCGGCCGCTCGTCAATTACATGGAAAAAAAGAAGCTGAATCGCACACTTAGCATTTTGTTGATCTATCTGGTGTTTGGTATACTGTTCGCCCTGTTTATTATAGGGTTATGGCCTTCACTACGCGAGCAGTTGATCAACCTGGTAGAAAACGCACCAAATTTAATCAATTCACTGAGTTTGCAGCTTAAAGAGCTCGAGCAGAACGGTGCCATTACGGCTTTGTTCCCGGAAGGGTCGACCCCGTTTTCGCAGATTACGGATTACATTAACAAAGGCTTCACCTTTGTAACGAACTATGTGAGTGGATTCTTCTCACTCATCTCAAGCTTTGCGATTGTTCTGTTCACCTTCCCGATCATTTTGTTCTACATGTTGAAGCAGGGAGAGAAATTCGGTCGTAAGCTGGTGCACATTGCACCTAAACGTTTCCAAAAAGACAGTCGTGATGTGGTACTTGAGATCGATCAGGCGTTAAGCGGCTTTATCGTGGGACGAGTTCTCGTGAATCTGGCTTTGGGCGTGCTGATGTATATCGGTTTCCTGATCATCGGTCTCCCGTATGCACTGCTGTTAACCGTGATTGCGGTCATTATGAACTTTGTTCCGTTTATCGGGGCGATCCTGTCTTCCGTTCCTATTGTTATTATGGGACTGGTGGTATCCCCTTCGGTTGCGATCTGGTCACTCATTATTATTCTGGTAGCGCAGCAAATTCAGGATAATCTGGTTGCACCGTATGTATTCGGCAAAAAACTAGATATTCACCCGCTTACCACCATTATATTGGTGCTGGGTGCAGGGGATCTGGGCGGCATTATTGCCATTCTGATTATCATCCCTGTCTACATGATCGTTAAGATTATTTTGGTTCGAATCTATCAGCTATTCTTCAAGGACAAATGGCAGAATGCTTAAACATTTATAAATGATATAGAAGGAGTGGAAATCATGTCTGAAATCATCCCACAACCATACACTGAACCTGAGTATATTGAGCCACAATCTGTTCAAATGGGCGCCATTCATATTTCCAACGATGTAGTATCCAAAATTGTTGGCATGGCCGCTCAAACTACAGAGGGAATATCCTCCATGTCTGTTGGTCTTACCGAAGGAATCGCCAAGAGTATCAGCGGAAAGAGCTTGCAGAAAGGGATTGACGTTGCGATCAAAGATGACCAGGCATCTATCCAACTGCGAATCAATGTTCAGTTTGGCAAAAAGATGCATGAAGTCTGTCAGGAACTTCAACATAATGTGCAGCAAGCTGTCGAGCAATTAACAGGCATTATGGTGAATGAAATTAAAGTACAAGTGGTAGGCGTGACCATGCAGGAGCAAGTTTAAAGCAGAACGAATAGAACGAACGAATGGAATTCAGTCATAAGCAGGTAGTGATATCCTGTGTAAAAATACAAAAACAGCACTTTCCCATTAGCTGCATAAATGGGAAGGTGCTGTTTTGTGTTTGCGATAATACGTAGGGGCTTCGCCCATAACTTTTTTGAACATTTTCGAGAAAAGCAGCTGGTCGGCATATCCAACGGAACGGGAGATATCCCCAATGGTCAAAGCCGGATCCAGCGTCAGCTCAGCCGCCCTGCGCATGCGGTAATTGACCAGATAAGACTGAATGCTGGTGCCCATCTTGTCTTTGAAGAGAGAACACAAGTAACTGCGCTGTAAGCCAACATGAGACGCAATGGACTGTACGGTTATGGTATTAGCATAATTAATCTCAATGAAATCCATCACCTGAGTGACATAAGTTTCTTTCGTATAGTCCTGGAGCGGAATAGGTCTGTCCTCACCGGCTCGATCAATCAAAATGGAAAAAAACTGAAAGAGCAATCCCGTCATGCTGATCTCCCATCCCTTATGGGTGTTGCGAGAGCTAATCATGCGGTGCAGACAGGAGCGCATCTCGTCATCGTCATTACCCATCTCAAAGATCGGATGGTGCTCAGACAGGCAGGCCTGCTGTAATAACGAAGGGCAGGTGCTTCCTTGGAAAGCAACCCAGCTATACTCCCACGGATCATCCTGATCTGCTTCATAATGAACGACAGAATGAGGCACGATGAGGAACCCCTGACCTTTGCGCAGCGTAACCTTTTTGCCTCCAACTTCGAAGGTACCTTTGCCGTCCAATATGTAATGGATTTTGTAATAATCCCGCATTGCCGGGCCGAAGTGGTGACCGGGTGCGCAAGCTTCTGTGCCGTAATGAAGGAGCTGCAGCTCCTGAAAGTGATTGTTTTTGCACATATACGTAATCAAGGCTATTCACTCCTGTTATGAGGTCGTTATACCTTGCATTTTAACATATAAAAGGTGAAAAGGGATCGTTTTATGAATATCATTTGATGAAGATACCAATCATTTTTCCATATCGTTGTAGTGAAATGCCATATCGTTTTACATGGAAAGTGTCTAAGATGAAAGGGTATTCAATAACTTTTACAGGAAAAGAGAGATTAACGATGCCTTATACTGCGAGTGAACAACGATACAGTGAAATGAAATATGCCCGCTCTGGCAAAACCGGAATTAAACTGCCGCAAATAGCACTAGGCTTATGGCAGAACTTCGGTGGAAACCGCACCCTGGATATTCAGGAAGAGATGATCCTGCGCGCATTCGATCTGGGGATTAACCATTTCGACTTGGCCAACAACTATGGACCACCTCCAGGATCAGCCGAAGAGAATTTTGGTGTCATTCTCAAAAAACATCTGCGTCCTTACCGCGACGAACTGCTCATCTCAACCAAGGCAGGTTATCATATGTGGAACGGTCCATACGGCGAATGGGGTTCTCGCAAAAACCTGATTGCTAGTCTGGATCAAAGTCTGAGCCGGATGGGACTGGATTACGTAGATATTTTCTATCATCACCGTCCAGATCCGGAGACACCGCTCGAAGAAACGATGACTGCACTGGATCATATCGTTAGACAGGGTAAAGCCCTGTATGTAGGCTTGTCCAACTATGATGCCGAACAGACGAAAGAAGCAGTTACTATTTTGCGTCGTCTCGGAACACCTTGTCTGGTTCACCAGCCAAACTATTCGATGCTGAATCGCTGGATTGAGGATGGATTGCAGGATGTGCTGGATGAGCACGGCGTAGGATCGATCGCATTCTGTCCGCTTGGCCGGGGACAGTTGACGAATAAATATGTGGACAAGATCAAGGAAGAGCGCGCTAATCCAACAGGCAATCTGAGAAAAGAAGCCTATACAGACGAACGGATCGCCAAGTTCGAAGCACTTCAGGCGGTTGCTGAACGTAGAGGTCAAACGATCTCCCAGTTGGCGCTGAATTGGATTTTGCGTGGTAACCGAGTTACTTCCGCTCTGATCGGCGCAAGCCGTGTGTCCCAGATTGAAGAAAACGTAGCGGCCCTTCAGGCACCAGATCTGACGACAGAAGAGCTGAATGAAATCGAAAGCATCTTGGATGGCATCGGAAACTACGCTTGGTAAACTTGTAACGCAGAGATACGACTTTGGAGATTCAGAGTCATGTCTACAATGATTAATTTGATCCCTATGATATAGATATGTTGGGATAACTAAGGTGTCTTCCTGTAGTCGGGAGGACACTTTTTTTTCTTACTTATCGTTCTTTATATGTAGAGATAGACCTTTTAGAGCTTCGGCTTAATTGACCTATGTTTATTTTTTTCTTAAACTATTTCATATCATAGCACCAGGTCCTAGGATTTAGGGTATAATATATAGATGCTATACATTTGAAATATGAAGGAGAGGCTCCATTTGAATTTTCAACAGTGGATTTCGCCTGAAACCTATAACCTGACATCCGAGATGGAGAATCACCCGTCGGATCGGGTTGCACTTAGATGGCTGAGCGATCATAAAGAATTGGAAGAGATCACTTATGGTGAGTTATTGAAGCAGGCAAATCGTCTTGCTGGAGGCTTGCGTGATCTTGGTTTGGAGAAGGGCGACCGGGTGCTGGTCATGGTACCACGCCGAATTATTGCCTATGTTATATACATTGCCTGCCTGAAACTGGGGATTGCTGTTATTCCTTCTTCCGAGATGCTGCGTGCGAAAGATCTGGAGTATCGTCTTCGGCATTCCGAGGCCCGGGCTGTCATTGTCTGGTCCGAGACGACTGCTGAAGTTGAAAAAATAGATGCAGATCTGCCGGCATTGGCACACCGCATCGTTGCATCACCAAATGGTGATGATAGCGTACCTGGAGAAGGCTGGGTCAATGTACACCAGTTAATGCAAGGCCAATCCGATACGATGGCTGCGGTGGAAACACATCGTGACGATATGGCTATTCTCGCTTATACCTCCGGTACGACTGGTAATCCAAAAGGCGTAGTACATAGTCATGGTTGGGGGTATGCCCATTTACGGATCGCTTCATCGTTATGGCTGGATATTCAGCCTTCGGATACGGTATGGGCAACGGCAGCACCGGGATGGCAAAAATGGATCTGGAGTCCGTTCCTGTCTGTACTCGGAAGAGGGGCTACCGGACTGGTCTACAATGGATCATTCCAACCCAAACGTTATCTGGAACTGTTGCAGGAGCATCAGATCAACGTCTTGTGCTGTACGCCGACGGAATATCGGTTAATGGCCAAAGCAGACGATCTGGGTCACCATGATCTGTCCGCACTGCGCAGCGCCGTGTCTGCTGGTGAGCCGTTGAATCAGGAAGTAATTGAAATTTTCCAGCGTCACTTTGACCTGACGATCCGGGACGGATATGGACAAACCGAGAGCACGCTGCTGATCGGCAGCTTAAAAGATGCTCCCGTACGAATTGGTTCTATGGGGCAGTCCATTACACCAGGCCTTATTGAGATCGTCAATGAAGAGGGACAACTTGTACCTGCTGGTGAAGTAGGAGATATCGCAGTGCATAAGGATATGCCAGCCTTGTTCCGTGCCTATTATCAGGATGAGGGACGGAAGGAAGCGAATCAGC
The DNA here is from genome assembly GCF_028771845.1 of Paenibacillus marchantiae. Taxonomy (NCBI): domain Bacteria; kingdom Bacillati; phylum Bacillota; class Bacilli; order Caryophanales; family Paenibacillaceae; genus Paenibacillus; species Paenibacillus marchantiae. The sequence goes on from NZ_CP118270.1 coordinate 4,018,290, forward strand.
GTGGGGATTATTTTGTAACAGGTGACCGCGCACGCAAAGACGAAGAAGGCTACTTCTGGTTTGAAGGTCGAAGTGATGATATCATTATCAGTTCGGGATACACGATTGGACCGTTCGAGGTGGAAGAAGCGTTGATGAAACACGCCAGCGTGAAGGAATGTGCGGTCGTAGCGAGTCCTGATGAGATCCGTGGTAACGTAGTGAAAGCATTTGTAGTGCTGAGAGACAAGTCTCTCGCATCACCAGAACTGGCGCGTGAACTGCAAAACCATGTGAAGGAATGGACAGCACCCTACAAATATCCACGTAAAATCGAGTTTGTAGCCGATCTGCCGAAAACAAACTCAGGAAAAATCCGCCGGATCGAGCTGCGTGAGCAGGAGAAACGCAAGGCTTAAATGATTGTGCAGCAGCAATAGTATTCAAATATGAAACAGGAGTGAACACAACCATGAGTAATTTTGAACAAACCTTTGAAAAATCGTTGGAACAATACGCAGAGCTGGTTGTCAAAGTCGGCGTAAATATTCAGAAAGGACAGGATCTGCTCGTAACGGCACCCATCGAAACATTGGAATTCACCCGTCTGATCGTGCAAAAAGCGTATGCGGCTGGCGCCAAGTATGTACAGGTTGATTTTGATGATGACGATATTACACGCAGCCGTTTTGAACATGGCTCTGATGACAGTTTTGATTATTACCCGGCCTGGAAGGCGGAAATGATGGAGAAGTTTGCAGAAGCAGGCGGCGCTACGCTCACGATCAAAGTACCTGACCCTGAATTATACAAAGGCATCAATTCCGACAATGTTTCGCGTGCAACCAAAGCGGCGGCTCATGCACGTCGCGGATTTTCGAAATATACACGTAACCACGAAATTAGCTGGTGTCTGATCAAAGCGCCAACCAAGGCGTGGGCGAACAAAGTATTTGCCGACATTCCAGAGGAAGATCGCATTAACGTGATGTGGGAAACCATCTTCAAAATGAACCGTGTCGATGGCGGAGATGCTATTCAGAACTGGAAAAAACATCTGGACACCCTGAATGCTATGAGTGATTTGCTGAACAAGAAAAATTATAAAAGCCTGCACTACCGCGCACCCGGAACGGATTTGAAAATTGAGCTGGTGAACAACCATATCTGGGGTGGCGGCGGTAGCGAAAACAAGCAAGGTGTGTATACCGTTGCGAACATGCCGACAGAAGAAGTATTTACAATGCCGAAGCGCAGTGGAGTCAACGGATTCGTCAGCAGCACGATGCCGCTGAACCTGAATGGTCAACTAGTGGACCAGATGAGAATTACGTTTAAGGATGGACAGGTCGTTGCTTTTACAGCAGCTTCGGGTGAAGAGCATCTGAAAAACCTGTTTGCCACCGATGAAGGTGCACGTTATCTTGGCGAAGTTGCCCTCGTGCCGCATGATTCGCCAATCTCCAACTTGAATCGTATTTTCTATAATACCGGTATTGATGAGAATGCATCTTGCCATCTGGCTGTAGGAAGTGCATACCCGTTCAACATGAAAGATGGTACGACGATGTCTAACGAGGAATTGCTGAAACATGAATGCAACGTTAGTCTGACCCATGTGGACTTTATGATCGGCTCCGCAGAGCTCGACATTGATGGTGAGTTGCAGGATGGAACGGTGGAACCTGTATTCCGCAAAGGGAACTGGGCATTTTAATTGGTGAAAACAAGGCAATAAGTTAGAAACAAAGGCGACTTCAACGTTGAAGTCGCTTTTGTTGTTTTTGGCATCCACAACTTTAAATGATTTATAGCGGCTTAACGGGTACACATATTTCGCAAAAATCCAGAAGAAGCAGATCACCGGCATACCTTTCCAAAATGGGTTTGTTGTCCATAATACAACCATTGCTCTGCAAATACGGGAAAATCTCGGTCCAGGCTTGCTGCACATCTTCTGCTGTATGTTTGACTTTGCAAACCAGATATTGCCCGCCAGGAAGTTCAGCTTCTTCAAGTTGGGGAGTCGACTCATCCAAGGAGTAATCCTCTGATATGACAATACATGCATCATACCTGCATTGAGAGGGGAGGGTGGTTTCCGGGTTATCCTGCGGAATGCCGAACAAGATGGTCGAGCTTGTAAGCAGGCCTTGGGATCTTGCCCAGGTCTTTAATGTTTCCATCGCGTGACTGTTGGCGGGACCATACGGACCGACTTGTCGTACATAAGCAATTCGGGAGGTTGGCAGGTTTTCGATGTGAAATTCCATTGGAGTTCATTCCTTTCGTTACGATTATGGGTTACATCTCGAATGCTATCATGGTATAAAAAAATATTCATTTGTATTTTTGGCGAAAGAGAGATTGGTTTGACGTGCGATTTGTTTATTCTGGGGAAATAGGAAAGAGGCCGATGATCTGATCATCGGCCTCTCTTTTGTAATGGAATCAGTGAAAAGTTACGGATGTCACATTCCCAATTTATTCGGCATGCATTTTGTTGAAGCTTACATATTCGTTAATCGGTTTGCGGTATCCGCGCGGACGTTGTTTGGCTTCGGACTTTTTGCCGATTGTAATTAGCATGGCAGGTACATAATGGTCGGGAATATCCAGACTGCGTTGCAACTCTTCCGCGTCGAAGCCAATCATGGGGCAGGTGTCCCAACCACGATCCTGAGCGATAAGCATCAATTGCATCGCTGACAGGCTGGCATTACGAATTGCATCTTCTCTCTGGAAGAACCTTCCCCGCGTTTCGTAAAATTCGATGACACTCTGTGATTCTTGCTCGTATTGAAACGGAGTCATCGCACCAAGGTTCAGCAGGCCCTCATTGATTGTGCGGATGTGATGGTGTGCGTTGACATCGCCGAGGACAACAATGACCGCAGAGGCCGTTTTTACTTTATATTGCTGGGAAGCTTCATAGACTTTTTCTTTCTGAGCCGGGTCCGTCAGCACAAGATAGTGCGTATGCTGGAGGTTAAAGGCGGAAGGTGCGAATTTGTTCAAGGCAAACATCTCTTGCAATTCTGACTCTGGAATCTCAATTCCTTCTTCAAAAATAACGGCCGATCTACGGTTTTTGACCAGATTCTCCAATTCACTCATGGGTAGTTTCCCTCGCTTATGTATGGTTTATAAACTGACTATAACACACTAAGTTACTTTATGTAAGTATTATTTTTGAATAAGACAAGATCTGCCTGCCATACGATAAAATAAAACAGAAGAGGTGATTCATGAAAACATTCATCACAAGGTACAGAGCTGGAAAGTCGCGAAATGAATTTCAGGTATACGTCATCGAATCTTCCACGCTAAAACGTTTTTTGGTGGTGGAGATGGTATTGGGAACCATTGCCTACAATGTTGCGCTTTTTTGGTTTCATAATGCACTTCTTGCTGGCGTTGGTTCCTGGGCCGGAACGGAAAGTGTGAAGAGGCTGCCAGTCGTTTTCAGAAAAATAGCAGGTCGGCAGGAAGGTTCAGGGATCATGAGCACGTTCTTTACTTAAGGAATAGACGGCTTATGGGCCCCTGGCTCTCTTTTTCAATTGCAAGGGACACCGGACACGTTATTTTCTAAAATGCTCCAAAAACGTTACATATGGTCTAAACCCCGTTATAACGTGTCTGAGGTTCCTTAGCATTTTGCAGGCGCTTCTTCAACCTCTCATACACGTCTCATCTTTTTTTACACTCCATGTCTTCTGCTCCAACCCCGAACGAGGAGAGAGGAACGCCATTTTTATATAAGTCTGGCGGCCAGTCATCTCACCATTGTACCCCGCAAAAAAATTCCGACAATCTCCTTACCTAAATTTAAAGTGGAATCATGTTCTCTTAATGTATCTACCTTATTGCCGATGACCATCATTGTTGAGAAAGTTTGCGCGAGAAGCATGGAATTGTTGCTTCGAAGAAGGTTATTATCCATCGCATCTTTAAAATAATCAGCCAGCTCTACGTAAATTTTATTTTCCGCTGCTCTGATTTCCTCAATCTGTTTCTCACTCAAATATCTCTCCGCATCTTTGAGCAGAGTCTCAATCTCCGCATGAGGATTAGCTAACCTTGCTTCTGCCACATGTAGCAGTCCTGTTTCCAGATTGTCTGCTTCTCTTAATAATCGTGACGTAGCTTGGTGCACATGTTTAAACATGGTCGTAACCGCGATCTTAAAAAGTTCCGGTTTACTGGTGAAGTGATAATAAATGGATGGTTTAGACACATTGCAAGCTTTAGCGATTTGTTGGAGTGAAACAGGTTCGTACCCATGCTCCATAAAGAGTTTGGCGGCCGTTTGAAGAATTATTTCTTGTACGGGTAAATCATCTTCTGCTTGTTTGGGTCTTCCTGGTAAGCGTTGTGAATCTGTATTCATTTCATCATTACCTCCGTGAATATTTAATGACAACTTATCCATTGAATAAGATTAGACTTGTAATTTTACTTACCGGTAAATATAATTTACTAGAACTGAAGCTACAATTCAATGATAACCTAATCCAAAATAATATTGAAAGAGGTTTTAACTTTGGCAAAAACAGAGAAAAAAAACAAATGGACTAAAATATTGATATGGGGAGTTTCCCTCATTGTAATTGTAATCATTGGCTTATTGGTATACCTCAATTCGATAACCTACAGTCCTTCCAATCAAGCGGAACTCGCTTTTCAGAATGATAATCAGGTCAAAGTAACAGAGGTCAAAGACGGTTATAAATTTGAGCCACAAACTGGGAAAGTAATTGAACCGAATATTATTTTTTATCCTGGAGGTTTAGTAGAACCGGAAAGCTACTCACCATTTGCCAGAGAACTGGCTCAACGGGGGCATCGCGTATATATTGCGGAAATGCCACTGAATCTAGCCATTTTCGGTCAAAATAAAGCGGACTCCTTTCTTGAAGAACACCCAGACGAATCATTTGTTATTGGGGGACACTCTTTAGGAGGTTCATTCGCAGCTAGATATGCTTCAGAACACAGTGAGAAGCTTGAGGGTGTATTTTTCTTGGCATCTTATGCGGATAAGGGCGGATCCATAAAAGACACTGATTTATCTGTTTTGCAAATTACAGGTACAGCAGATGGAGTTCTCAATAAAGAAGCTTGGGAAAGTGCCAAAACCAATCTACCTGATGACACTTTGTATGTCAGTCTAGAAGGAGGAAACCATGGCCAATTTGGCTCCTATGGGAAGCAAAAAGGGGACAATGATCCAGCGATTGAGGAAGAGCAGCAATTAAAACAGGTCGTTGATGCTGTAGAGGAATGGAGCACAGAACTGAATAGTAAACCTTAAATCTGCTATGAATCGAACTTAACCTTTACATCAATGTGGTTGAGCTGATCCCTTATCTATTCGATTTGGAGAACGATTAAATGTGGTAGATACAACTAACAGGACGGGCCCCGAAATCGGGCCCCGTCCTGTTAGTTGTATCTATCATTTACATACGATAGTCATATGAGAGTGGAATGAATACCTTTTGTCATCAGATTTTTACTGTTTATTTAGCGCGTTCAAGGTACTGTTCAAGTGTAAGGTTCTGGCTCGTAATTTCCCCCGCAATATACACGCCAACATAACGCACATGCCATGGCTCATAAGAGTAGCCTGTCAGTTTCTCCTGATCTTTGCCATAACGAATGATAAAACCGTATTTATGTGCATTGGCTTTCAGCCATTTGCCTTCCTTGGTGTTTCCAAAGCTTTGTTGCAAATCATATCCCGCTGATGCACTGGAGATATCCATCGCAAGACCCGTCTGATGTTCACTTTGTCCAGGACGAGCACTGGTTTTATTCGCAACGGCTTCGCCTTTGATACTTGCATTACGGTCAAAAATGGATTTTTGGGTAGCATAAGAGCGATAACCGGACACGGCTTTGATATCAATGCCGTCTTTTTTTGCTGCTGCGAACAAGTTCTCAATTGCGGTAGCGGCTACTTTACGCATTTGCTTTTTCGGACTGGAGCCGGAGAAGCTAAATGGGATGTTAGGAACAACCAGATCCTGAGGGGCATAGGTTGAAGGCAAGTTTCTCTTTTTATTCACTAGCACAACCGTGCTTGATAGATTCGTTACCGTTGCCAGGCCACTGCTGCTCGTTTTGATTGTGCGTCCAGGTGCATTATCGTGCAGGAATTGAGTGAAGCTGGAGCTGGCAGCAGATGCGACCGGATTCAGTTCCTTAGTGAAGGGCAGCGTTGTGAATGCTGAGCCTGCTACGACAGAACCTATAAGTATCGTGGATACGATGGATTTACGTGTAAAAGATTTCATGATGTGTGTTCCTCCTCGGGTTATATCAATCTCGTTCTTTGGTATATACCGAGTATACTAGAGGATTATATCCATAGGTTCTCCAATTGTTTCCGAGTTGTAAACAAAGTTTGCGAGATTCATAGCTTTTAATTGTCTGACGAGAAAAAGAGCATACAAAAAGACTCTGCACCTTTTGTGCAAAGTCTTTCTGTATACATAGATAGGCGAATCAAATGCTCATTATTTCAGCCACAAACTTTTGAATTACAGCTCGCATGAAACAGAATTGCCGGAGCTTCCAGCAGCCACAGCGCGAGCATCCCGAACACGGACATTGCTGCTGAGTACACCGGAATCACTGCTTAGTTTGAAGGAAGGATAGTTGAGTTCCGTGTCCAGCTTCATGTGCTGCTCCAGGTTTAACTGTTGTTTCGGATCGACATAGAATGGCACCAGATTGGTTTCAATTTGTACATCTAGAGCTTCGGGTTCATCCACGATAAGTATGGCGATAATTCCGTTACAGCCACAACCTTCCATGTCATAGATCACTTTGAAATAACCGGGCTGATCATTCAGGCTTTCAGTTAATCGCGCAGCAGCCAAATCTGTAATTTGAATATGCATATCGCTACACTCCTTTATATGTTGGCACGATTGTAATGGTAGATGGATTAATTCAACTTCTAATGTCATTATACCACTTTGGCAAAAATCAAAGCATGTATTTTCTTGACTGATCAGTCTGGAAGCCATAATGATTCCGTTCATCAAGGAAGCGTTATGGAGCGGCGTTAAACGATTCGTCTTGCTTGGCAGTGCTTCCGTTGATGAAGACGGACCTATATTTGGCAAAGTACATCAAAGCTTGAAGGAGCTTGCTCCTGAGTGGACTGTACTACAGCCTTCCTATTTTATGGAGAACTTTACAGAGGGACCGCATCGGGAGACGATGAAGCAGTTGGGTAAAATCTACAGTGCTGCTGGTGATGGTAAAATTGGTTTTGTCAGCGCAGATGACATCGCAGCAGTTGCCTTCTTTGCTCTGACAGATGTTGTCCCCCATAATACAGCTCATATCATTACGGGGCCAGAGACATTGTCTTATGGGCAAGTTGCGGACATCATTAGTCGTTTATTGGATCAGCGTATTCAGCATGAATCATTGTCGGATGCAGAACTGAGAAATAGCCTGATTCAGGCGGGAATGTCAGAAGATTACGCCACGGCTCTGGCAGGGCTGGATGTATTCATCCGTGAGGAAGGAAGAGAAGATCAAACGACGGAGACGGTATTGAAAGTCACAGGGCAAAGCCCGGTTTCTCTGGAGCAATTTATTAGGCAGCATATGCATTAAGGGAAATGATATAAGAATTATTATAAAAATATTGGAAGCAAATTCTGCTGAATAACAAGAAGACGGTGCCGGAACGCCCGTCTTTTTTGCTGATTGTTCAACCTTTAACAATACCCCAATCCAGCATGGTGATTATACGTGTACGCTTTTGGGGAAATAGATGAGAATGAATGTTTGATAAAAAGGAGAGAAGAGAACGGATGATTCAGTTCGAAAATGTATCCAAGCAATACCCTGATGGAACCCATGCTCTGCGTCAGGTTAATCTCAACATTAACAAGGGAGAGCTGTTCGTCATGATTGGTCCGAGCGGTTGCGGCAAAACCACAATGCTCAAAATGATCAATCGTCTGATCGAGCGGACAGATGGGACCGTACGAATTAATGAACGACCTATCGATGAATATAACATTCATGAATTGCGGTGGAATATCGGATATGTGCTACAACAGATTGCGTTGTTCCCACATATGACGATTGCCGAAAATATTGCGGTTGTTCCTGAACTCCGAAAGTGGAAGTCAGAGCAAATCAAGGATCGCGTACATACTTTGCTGGACATGGTCGGACTGAAAGGTACCACATACAGTGATCGCAAGCCTGCTGAGCTATCTGGTGGACAACAACAGAGAATCGGTGTATTGCGCGCACTCGCTGCCGATCCCGAAATTGTACTGATGGATGAACCGTTCAGTGCACTTGACCCGATGAGCCGCGAGAAATTGCAAGACGATATTCTGGATATTCAGCGTCAGATGAAGAAGACGATTGTATTTGTTACCCATGATATTCAGGAAGCGATGAAGCTGGGTGATCGTATCTGCATCATGAAGGATGGGCAAGTGTTACAGGTAGGCACCCCGGAAGAACTAATCCAGCAGTCAGCGAATGAATTTGTACGTGACTTTGTTGGCGGTTCTGGTTCGGATAGGAGTTCACAGCCTGTATCTGATGGGGACGACCCAATGTATGAATTAAGAGCGGGCTCCGGCGAACAAGAACGACTGACTTCAATATTTGATCTTGAATCGATCATGTCCCCGCTCTCACCCGGGCATGTGCCGAAGTCAGCCAAAACGGCTGTTCCCGTATCGATTACGCTGCCGGATTTTGTGGAAATCATGGCTTCTCATGATCATTTACTGGTCGAGAAAGACCACCAGATTATAGGACAGGTGAGTCGAGCCGATCTGATCCGGTACTGGTCCGGACAGTTGCAGGAACGGGGTGAAGCACATGAGTAGATTTACGGAAGTGTTCAGCGAGCGGAAAGGACAGTTGTTGTCTGCCCTCCTTGAGCATATTCAGATCTCATTTATCGCATTGTTCTTTGCCGTTCTGATCGCTATCCCGCTTGGCATTTATCTGACACGCAAGCCAAGAGTGGCTGAGCCGATTATTGGGGTAACAGCCGTACTGCAAACGATCCCGTCTCTGGCCCTACTGGGATTGCTCATTCCTTTATTCGGCATCGGTACATTTCCTGCGATTATTGCCCTTGTAGTGTATGCCCTGCTTCCGGTACTCCGCAACACGTATACGGGTATATCGGAAGTCGATCCTTCCATGGTCGAGGCAGCGAATGCGATGGGCATGAACAGTCGTCAACGTCTCACCAAAGTGGAGCTGCCACTCGCGATGCCTGTCATTATGGCAGGCATTCGTACCGCAATGGTTCTGATTGTAGGTACAGCAACGCTTGCAGCCCTGATTGGTGCAGGGGGTCTGGGTGAACTCATTTTGCTAGGTATTGATCGAAATGATACGGCATTGATTATTCTGGGGGCCATCCCAGCCGCATTGCTTGCCATTTTGTTTGATGTGCTGCTCCGCCAGTTCCAACGTTTATCATTCAAGAAAACGCTGGTCACTCTCGGAACACTCGCTCTGGTGGCCGTTCTGGTAATTACAATTCCTTGGCTCTCCCGTGGAGGGCAAAAAGATCTGATTATTGCTGGCAAGCTGGGTGCCGAACCAGAGATTCTGATTAATATGTACAAATTGCTCATTGAAAAAGATACCGATCTCAAGGTTGAATTGAAACCAGGAATGGGGAAAACCACATTTCTGTTCAATGCACTGAAATCAGGTGATATTGATATTTATCCGGAATTTACGGGTACCGCCATATCGGAATTTATGAAGGAAACCGCAGTTAGCACTGATCGTAAAGAAGTTTATGAACAGGCAAGAGACGGGATGTTGAGCCAATTCGATATGGTTCTTCTGAACCCGATGGATTACAACAATACGTATACGTTGGCTGTGCCTCAGAAGGTTGCGGATCAGTATAATCTGAAGACGATATCAGATCTCAAGTCGGTACAGCAGCAGATCAAGGCAGGATTCACACTGGAATTCTCTGATCGGGAAGACGGATATGTTGGTATTCAGAAGAAGTATGGCATCAAATTCCCGAACGTGGCCACAATGGAACCGAAACTGCGTTATGCAGCCGTACAGCGTGGAGATATCAATTTGCTGGATGCTTACTCCACAGACAGTGAACTGAGACAGTATAAACTCGTTGTGTTGGAGGATGATCAGGAATTGTTCCCGCCATATCAGGGGGCGCCGATGCTCCGCAAAGAAACGGCAGACCAATATCCGCAGCTTGTGGAGGTACTGAATCAACTTGCAGGTCGGATCAAGGACGATGAGATGCGTCAAATGAATTACGAAGTGAACGTTAATGGAGCGATTCCAGAGCAAGTGGCAACGGATTATCTGCAAAAAGCAGGGTTACTGTAGCTTGATATTTACGGTTATACATGAAGAGGAGGAACTAACATGACACAAACTTATGATCTGATCGCGATTGGAACCGGGAGCGCTGCAAGCTCTGTTATATCCCGCTGCGCCGAAGCCGGATGGAAAATTGCCGTGATTGATGAACGAGAGTTTGGCGGAACCTGTGCATTAAGGGGCTGTGATCCCAAGAAAGTACTTGCAGGAGCGGCTGAACTGATCGACTGGAATGAACGAATGAAGGGCAAAGGAGTGGAAGGTAACGCTTCTATTCAGTGGTCGGAACTTATGGCGTTCAAGCGAACATTTACGGAGAGTATTCCGAGAGCAAGTGAGGATAAGTTCAAGCAGGCCGGGATGCATACGTTCCATGGCAAGGCTTCTTTTGTCGACGAAGATCATATTCGTGTAGGGGACGAAGTACTGCGGGGGAAACATATTCTCATCGCAACAGGAGCGCGTCCAGCACCACTTTCTATTGATGGTGTAGAGCATCTGAAATACAGCGATGATTTTCTTGATCTGGAACAGCTGCCAGATAAATTGGTTCTGGTAGGTGGAGGTTACATTGCTTTTGAATTTGCACATATTGCGGCCAGAGCTGGTACGGAAGTCCATATTATTCATCGAGGTGAACAGCCGCTGGAACAGTTTGATTCGGAACTGGTGGACATGCTGCTGCAAAAATCCGAAGAAGTAGGCATTCATGTACACTTGAATGCGGAAGTGAAGGCAATTCGTCAGCAGGGAAACACATATGTGGTCAGTGGAACCCGCAATGGGGCTGATCATCAATGGCAATGTGGACTTGTCGTTCACGGAGCAGGGCGTATTCCGAATGTAGAGGGGCTTGAACTGGAGAAGGGAAATGTCAGCTATACGAAAAAAGGCATCTCCGTTAATGAGTACTTGCAGAGCGAAAGCAATCCAAGAGTCTACGCGGCCGGCGATGTTACCGCAACGGAAGGACTTCCGTTGACTCCGCTCGCAGGCCAGGAATCACGCGCAGTATCCTTGAATCTGCTTGAAGGCAATCATAACAAACCTAATTATAAAGTAATGCCCTCCATTGTATTTACCGTGCCATCCCTGGGTTCTGTTGGCCTTGATGTCGAGCAGGCCAAGAAAGAGGGCTATGAGGTGAAGGTAAATGACATGTCGAAATGGTATACTTATAAACGTACGAATGAAAAATTTGCCATGGCCAAAGTTGTAGTCGACAAGGCAACAGGACGCATCCTGGGTGCCCATGTATTGGGTGGCAAAACAGAAGAACTGATTAACCTGTTCGCCATGGCAATTCAGTTCGATTTGACGACCGATCAGTTAAACACCATGAATTTTGCATATCCTACAGCCGCATCGGATATGGGCTCTTTATTTTAATGTGATGGTGTGAAAGGAAGGGAAGAATCATGTCAATTAATTTCCATCGGATTCATGATGCCGAATGGACAACTGAACCGGTCCAAGCGCGAACGGAAGGTGACCGTCTTATTGTGGAGGCACAGGAGGGCAGTGACTTTTGGGAGAAGACCTTCTATGGTTTCTGCCATCAGAATGGACATGCCATGCTTGCTCCATGGGATGGAACCAAGGCAATCGAAGTATCATTTGATCTGAGTTCATTCACGGAATTATATGATCAGGCAGGGTTAATGCTCTGGCATGGACAGGATCAATGGATCAAGGCTGGGGTTGAAGTAAATGACGGCGTGGCTCATGTAGGAGCGGTCGTAACGGATCGTTTTTCCGATTGGTCGCTCTCACCTGTACCGGAGTGGGGTGGACGCATCGTTACCATTCGGGCTTCATACCATGACGAAGCCGTAGTTATTCGTGCCCGCACGGATGAGCATCCTTGGCGTACCATTCGGGTCGCGAGGTTTGCCTATCCGACGAACAAGCAAGCAGGCCCGTTTCTCTGTTCTCCGAAGCGTGCCGGGTTCGAGGTTGCGTTTACCAAATGGAAATTGACTGAACCGGATCAGGATCTGCACACTGACCCTCCCATTGCCGATTAATATGGGGTTGGTTGGGAAATGTGACGCTATCGAAACAAACGAAAACAAGCAAGTCTTCCTTGGTGGAGGACTTGCTTGTTTTCGTTTGCATTAGGCAGCGGCATAGGTTGAATTACCAAGCCTACAACGGATTATGGTGAATTTTTTAAAGTTTTGTCCACATGAAGTTGCACTACTGTTGTCGTTTATCCTCAAGGTCTTATTTGCTTGAGTCCGTATCCTTGGAGTCAGATTCGATGCCATCAGCATCCTCTGCACCATCACTTACTTCGTTCAACTCACGCATACGTTCTTCGTAATCATCCAGAAACCATAATGGGTCCATGTTATCTTCCTCGCCATTATAATTAATCAATACTTCTTCGCCGGCTTTGATATCTGTATAAGCATAGAAGTCAAAAGTGTGGTTTTCAAAGTTGATATCATAGGTGGCGTTAGGCTCGTAGGAATGGTTGATCAAACTGCCATAGCCCAGCAGGATAGCCGTATGATTGGCTCCGTATTCGAATACGTAATCTTCGAGAATTGTTTTCTCAACATGTTCGTGGTCTTCATTTGGATAAGGGACAACTGGAGCCTGATGGATCAGTTGGCCTTTTGGAATGTCTACGGTCGCAAATACGCCGCGGTTAAATTCGCCATTACCCAATTTGGATTGTTTCACTTCAATCATGATTTTCACCTGATGCTCTCCAAGAGAGCTCCATTCTTATAGTAGTAAGTCGTTTAAGGAAAAATTTTAACTCATCCATACCTATAAGGCAAATGCCATTGATATCAGTTTGAGTGGATCCGGGGTCAAAACGAAGGACATTTCATCGAAAAATGGTGCTAAATTTACAATAGGGCGTTGAGTTGTGCATGATATAACGCTTATAATATACAAAGAATTAAGTCTATATAGAAAAGGTGTCATGAATGAGCATATTAAATGTCGAAAAATTAAGTCACGGTTTTGGTGACCGTGCTATCTTTAACAACGTTTCTTTCCGCCTCCTGAAAGGCGAACATATTGGTCTGATCGGGGCCAATGGTGAGGGGAAATCTACCTTCATGAACATTATTACTGGCAAACTCCAGCCAGATGAAGGTAAAGTGGAGTGGTCCAAACGTATGCGTGTCGGATATTTGGATCAGCACGCTGTGCTCAGCAAGGGACAATCCATTCGTGATGTCCTTCGTGGAGCATTCCAGTATTTGTTTGACATGGAACAAGAAATGAATGATATGTATGGTAAGATGGGCGATGTAACTCCGGAGGAATTAGAACAGCTGCTGGAGGATGTAGGTACGATTCAGGATACGCTGACTAACCAGGATTTCTACATGATCGATGCCAAAGTCGACGAGACAGCACGCGGTCTGGGTCTAACCGATATCGGTCTGGATAAGGACGTTAACGACCTTAGTGGTGGACAACGTACGAAGGTATTGCTCGCCAAGCTGCTGCTTGAAAAACCGGATATTCTGCTCCTGGATGAGCCTACGAACTATCTGGATGAATTGCATATCGAATGGCTGAAACGCTATTTGCAGGAATATGAGAATGCTTTTATTCTGATCTCGCATGATATCCCGTTCCTGAACAGTGTAATTAACTTGATCTATCACATGGAAAATCAGGATCTCACCCGTTATGTGGGCGATTATAGTCATTTCCAGGAAGTCCATGAGATGAAAAAACAGCAACTGGAGTCGGCGTATAAGCGTCAACAACAGGAAATTGCTGATCTCAAGGATTTTGTGGCCCGTAATAAGGCAAGTGTGGCTACACGCAACATGGCGATGTCCAGACAGAAGAAATTGGACAAGATGGATGTCATCGAAATCGCCAAGGAAAAACCGAAACCACAGTTTAACTTCCGTGATGCAAGAACGTCCGGTAAGCTCATTTTCGAAACAAAAGGCCTTGTCATTGGATACAATGAGCCGTTGTCGAGACCACTGGACCTGCGCATGGAGCGTGGTCAGAAGATCGCTCTCGTTGGTGCGAATGGTATCGGTAAAACAACCCTGATGCGCAGCATTCTGGGCGAGATTCAGGCGTTGGAAGGTACCGTTCAGCGCGGTGAACATCTGGAGATTGGATATTTCCAACAAGAGATGAAGGATGCCAACTACAATACCTGTATCGAAGAGATCTGGCAGGAGTTCCCTTCCTATACTCAATTTGAAGTGCGTGCTGCACTTGCAAAATGCGGACTGACTACCAAGCATATTGAGAGCAAGGTTGCGGTACTGAGCGGTGGCGAGAAAGCCAAAGTTCGTCTCTGCAAACTGATCAATAACGAAACAAACCTGCTCGTACTCGATGAGCCGACGAACCATTTGGACGTTGATGCGAAGGAAGAGTTGAAACGCGCACTCAAAGCATACAAAGGCAGCATTCTGCTGATCTCTCACGAACCTGAATTCTATCGTGATGTGGTTACGGAGATATGGAATTGTGAGTCGTGGACAACGAAGGTATTTTAATTTTAGTGCCTGCACTAGAAGAAACATGAACAAGCATACAGAAGACAGCGCCAAGGTTAAATGGACGCTGTCTTTTTGCGTTGCAGAGGTTACTTGTAATGTCTGCCAATTTGATACGCTTGCTCCAGCAAGCCTTCAATATGCGTTTTGGATTCGGATATGGTTTCATAGAGAAACTCGACTCGGGATTCCTGCAATCCTGCATAACCAGCGATCCCATTATTCAGATAATTCGAAATCATGTTGTAATAATCGTACTTATGGAATGAAGCCTCCGTTCCTCCAGCTAGTGCAATCCAGAGTGCCTTTTTGGAGTTTGCTTTGTTCAGCAGCCCCATGTTCCATACCTTGTCCAGATAAGCTTTGAGCATGGAAGGAACGTTGTACCACCATACCGGGAAAATAAAGACAATGGCATCAGCCGCGAGCACGCGATCCAGCTCTTTGCGAATTACAGGGGCATGCTGCTTATCGGGATTTTGCCAATCTCGCTCATCTTCTACGCTATATAACGGATCGAATCCATCATGGTACAGATCAAGGATATCAATTTCATGGTGATTCTCCTTCAGACCTTCTATAAAACGATTCATCACGGCAAATGTTAGAGAATCCTGTCTTGGGTGAGTAACGACCAGTTTAATTTTCATGTATGAGTGACCATCCTTTTTCCTTCATTTTTTGGTTTAACGTTCTGACCAATGTTATTATAAGTTTCATGACATCTTATTGAGAAGTACGCACCTTCGAGTGCTGTAGATACCTTAAGGTTCTTCGGTTACTTATAATAATGGATATACATATATGTGATTTAAGGGGGATTCCCAGTGGAACAGGAACTGAAAAGATATGAGAGTGGTGTGCAGGCAATGCTGGAACTGGTCGGAGGGAAATGGAGGATTCTTATTCTGCATCAACTGATAACAGGTAAAAAACGAACAAGCGAACTTCGCAGAGCTATCCCTGGCATTACTCAGAAGGTCCTTACCCAGCAGCTGCGTGATCTTGAAAAGAATGAAATCATCCATCGAATTATTCATCCCCAGATTCCACCCAAAGTAGAGTATGAGCTGACCGAGTATGGCTTTACACTGCAGGCAATCATCGATCGCATCTGTATGTGGGGAGAGAATCATCTGGACAGAGTATATGGAGATAAAAACAAAGTGCTGGAGAATCATTTTAGCGAATATATTCCGCTTTCGACTTCGAACTAAACTTCTCCCAGATTAAAAAACAACAAAACCTTCCTGAATCGAGGAGGAGGGTATTTGTTGTTTTTTGTCCTTTATCAGTGAAACTGATAAATACCATAAAATCATCGAAATTGACCCCTACCATTGGGTATGGTAGGTTCAAGAGAGTAGAAATTAATATGATCATTTTAGTAGGAATTAAAATTGACGTAATGCGCGAGGTGGCAAATGGTGGAACTTCAAGTGACAAACAGCCCTTTTAATCAGGAACAGGTTGAGCTGCTCAATCGCCTTATTCCTACATTGAACGATGGACAGAAAACGTGGCTTAGCGGATATCTGACAGCCATTCAGGGATTTGCGGCTGTAGCTGCACCTGCTGGTGTGGAACAACAGCCTGCATCTTCAGCAGGTATTACTCCTGAAAGTGCACCTGTTGCGGTGTCCAGGGAAGTTACGGTACTCTTTGGATCACAAACCGGGAACTCCAGTGGACTATCCAAGAAACTGGCGAAAAAGCTGGAAGAGCAGGGGCTTCAGGTGACCCTGTCGTCAATGGGAGATTTCAAACCGAACGGACTGAAAAAAGTAGAGAATCTTCTCATTATTGTCAGCACACATGGAGAAGGCGAACCGCCGGATAATGCGATTCCGTTGTATGAATTCCTGCATAGCAAACGGGCTCCGAAGCTTGATGGTTTACGGTACTCCGTATTGGCTTTGGGAGATACTTCGTATGAGTACTTCTGTAAGACAGGAAAGGATTTTGACATTCGTTTGCTGGAGCTTGGCGGAACAGCGCTTGTACCACGTGTGGACTGTGATGTTGATTTTGATGAAGCGGCTGCAGAGTGGATGAATGATGTGCTTGCTTCACTTAGCAGCACACCGGCTGCTACGGGAGTGGTAACCAGTGAAGCGGTTGGAGCCGCAGTAAGTAGCGGTGAATCTGAGTTCAACCGGACGAATCCATACAAGGCGGAAGTGCTGGAAAATCTTAACCTGAACGGCAGAGGATCGGACCGTGAGACACGTCATATTGAATTGTCTCTGGAAGGTTCCAATCTGGACTACGAACCGGGCGACAGCCTCGGTGTATTCCCTGAGAATCATCCACGCCTGGTCGATGAGATGATTGCAGCAATGGAATGGAATGCGGATGAGCGCGTTACGGTTAATAAAAGTGGAGACCAGGTTTCTGTACGTGAAGCGTTATTGCGTTACTTCGAAATTACTGCTGTCACAAGACCCGTTGTGGAGCAGCTGGCAAAGCTGAGCCCGGGTAGCGGGTTGCCCGCTCTGCTCGCAGATGATTCGGAATTCAGGAAAGTCATGAACAGTTGTGATTTGCTGGATCTGGTACAGGATTATGGGCTTAAAGGTATTCCGGCTGCATCGTTCGTAGCTGTGCTTCGCAAAATCCCGGCACGTCTATATTCGATCGCAAGCAGTTCGAAATCTTTCCCGGATGAAGTTCATCTTACCGTTCGAACAGTACGTTATGAATCACGTGGTAGAGAGCGCTATGGTGTATGCTCTGTTCATCTGGCTGAACGAGTCGAATTAGGTGATACATTACCTGTATTCATTCAGCAAAATCCAAACTTCAAACTGCCGGAGAACCCAGATGCTCCAATCATTATGATTGGACCAGGTACAGGTGTAGCTCCGTTCAGATCTTTCCTTGGAGAGCGTGAAGAGACGGGTGCAGAAGGCAAGACGTGGCTGTTCTACGGCGATCAGCATTTCTCCACCGATTTCCTCTATCAGACCGAATGGCAGCGCTGGCTCAAGGACGGCGTTCTTACGAAGATGGATGTCGCTTTTTCCCGTGATGCAGAAGAGAAAGTATATGTGCAGCATCGGATGCTGGAACATAGCAAAGAGCTGTATCAATGGTTACAGGAAGGTGCAGTTATATATATCTGTGGTGACGAGAAACGAATGGCACATGATGTTCATGCTGCACTCGCGACCATTCTTGAACAAGAGGGTGGCCTAACCCCTGAACAGGCAGCGGAATATTTGACACGTTTGCAGCAGGAAAAACGTTATCAGCGGGATGTGTATTAATTACAGATTATATGCCGGATAAGGCATCCCGGAGATACGAGAGGAGATAGCAGCATGACTTATAATAACTTACTTAACCCGCAGCGCACGAACAGTGATGTGGAAGATATAAAGATCAAAAGTGACTACTTGCGTGGAAGTCTGACTGAAACGCTGGCGGATCGGATCAGTGGTGCGATTCCTGAGGACGATAACCGTCTGATGAAACATCACGGCAGTTATATGCAAGACGACCGTGACCTGCGTAATGAGCGGAATAAATCCAAGCTGGAGCCTGCCTATCAATTCATGTTGCGTGTGCGTGCTTCCGGAGGAATTGTTACACCCGAACAGTGGTTGATGATGGATCGTGTAGCGCATAAATATGCGAATGAGACCATTCGTCTGACGACGCGCCAATCATTTCAACTGCATGGTGTGCTCAAATGGGACCTCAAAAATACCATCCGTGAAGTAAACGACTCGTTGCTCAGCACTCTTGCTGCGTGTGGTGACGTCAATCGGAACGTCATGTGTAATCCGAATCCGGACCAATCAGATATTCATGCTGAAGTATATGAATGGGCATGCCAGGTGAGTAATCACCTGGATCCACGGACTCGTGCGTATCATGAGTTGTGGCTGGATGGAGAGAAAATTATCGATTCACAAGACACAGATGAAGAGGTAGAACCGATTTATGGCAAAGTGTATTTGCCGCGTAAGTTCAAAATTGGGATTGCTGTTCCACCATCCAATGATGTAGATGTGTTTTCGCAGGATCTCGGATTTATCGCTATTGTAGAGAACGGCAAGCTGCAAGGCTTTAACGTTTCTGTCGGCGGTGGTATGGGCATGTCTCATGGTGATCCGAAGACTTATCCGCAGGTGTCCAAAGTCATTGGTTTCTGTACACCAGAGCAAATGATTGATGTTGCGGAGAAGACGGTTATGATTCAACGTGATTATGGGGATCGTGCAGTACGTAAACATGCCCGTTTCAAATATACAATCGATGACCGCGGCCTCGCCTGGTTTGTGGAAGAACTGACGAGTCGTCTCGGCTGGAAGTTGGATGCGGCGCGCGAGTTCCATTTTGAACATAATGGAGATCGTTACGGTTGGGTGAAAGGCAGCAACGGCAGATGGCACTACACCTTGTTCATTCAAAATGGACGTGTGAAGGATGTGGACGGTTATCCGCTCATGACAGGTCTGCGTGAAATTGCCAAAATCCATACTGGAGATTTCCGTCTCACAGCCAATCAGAATCTCATGATCGGGAACATCAGCAGCCAGAAGAAGAAAAAGATTGAGGCACTGATTGAGCAATACAATCTGACCGATGGTGCTCATTACTCGGCGCTTCGCAGAAGTTCTATGGCTTGCGTGGCGCTTCCGACTTGTGGTCTTGCCATGGCGGAATCCGAACGGTATCTTCCATCACTGATCGACAAGCTGGAGCCTGTACTGGACGAAGCGGGGCTGAGAGACGAAGAGATTGTCATTCGTATGACGGGTTGCCCGAACGGCTGCGCGAGACCGATGCTGGCCGAGATCTCGTTTATCGGCAAAGCTCCGGGAAAATACAATATGTATCTGGGTGGAAGTTTTACCGGGCATCGTTTGAACAAATTGTACAAAGAAAATATTGGCGAAACCGAAATTTTGGATACATTGACTCCAATGGTGAATCAATATGCCAAAGAGCGCAATGATGGTGAGCATTTTGGAGATTTCGTCATTCGTGCCGGTTATGTGCCTGAAGTGCTGGACGGTCAACAGTTTCATGCCTAATTAGATGAATTCGTGAAGAGAAGCATTCCCTAGGGAATTGCTTCTTTGGCGTTTTTGGATCGTTTCTCTTTGGGATTTCTGAACGTGGTAAGGTGAAATCAACTTGTCTTTTACCATTTTTTCGTGAGTCTAAACTTGTTGAAGTACGCCCAACAAGATATAATGACAAAGTAGAAAGCAGATTATATGTTGAAAGTGAGCGGAAACGATATGGGTCGTAAGTGGAATAATATTAAAGAAAAAAAAGCTTCAAAAGATGCAAATACTAGCCGGGTCTATGCTAAATTCGGCGTTGAGATTTATGTAGCTGCCAAGAAGGGCGAACCGGACCCGGAAGCGAACCGCGCACTGAAAGTCGTGCTGGAACGTGCCAAAACGTATAACGTACCCAAAGCAATTATTGACCGTGCCATGGAAAAGGCAAAAGGCAGCGGGGACGAAAATTATGAAGAACTGCGTTATGAAGGATTCGGGCCCAATGGTGCCATGGTTATCGTGGATGCCCTCACCAATAATGTGAACCGTACTGCACCGGAAGTGCGCTCGGCATTTAACAAAAACGCGGGCAATATGGGTGTGAGTGGTTCAGTTGCTTATATGTTTGATCCTACAGCGGTAATCGGGGTAGAAGGCAAAAACTCCGAGGAAGTACTGGAACTTCTGCTTGAAGCAGATGTGGATGTACGTGATATCGTGGACGAAGACGATGCTGTGATCGTATATGCAGAACCGGATCAATTCCACGCTGTACAGGAAGCATTTAAAGCTGCCGGTGTTACTGAGTTTACCGTAGCCGAGCTGACGATGCTTGCGCAAAACCATATTGAACTTCCAGAGGATGCACAAGCTCAGTTCGAGAAACTGATTGATGCGCTTGAAGACCTTGAAGATGTTCAGCAAGTATACCATAACGTAGAGTTCGTTTAAGCGAACTAAACGATACGTGGTTCGATAGGTGGTTTAGAGTCTTTCTAACCCAGTTAGGGATTTGAAAATGTATAGAAACCATCCATATTATCACTCAGCGAGGGTATACATGCTATCACCAAGTGATTCATGTGATGATGTACGTTTTCATAGCCTGTATTGTATTTAAACTCACTTTTTGTATGGAAATATCCATATAAGGAGTGAGTTTTTTTATGTTATTTGAAGATGTTTACAAAGAGTTTCTTTTTGATTTGGAGATCAAGAACTACAGTATTCGCACTATAAAAGGATATCGTAACAACAATAGGGCATTTCTAAATTACTTATGTAATGAATTTTCAGTTGTTGAGGTAGAAGAAATCAACACCTCTCACATCAAAGCATATCTTATGAACTTGAAAATGAAAGGATTATCGGAGTCCTACATCAATGGAATACAAAAGAATATCCGTTCATTTTTCAAATTCTTAGTGGAGGAAGGGTATATCGCTGAAAAGAGAAATCCAGTGCTAGGTTTGAAATGGATGAGAGAACCTAAAGTTCTTATAAAAACTTTCGACGATGATGAAGTGAAACGCTTGATCAATGCATATAAAGGTGACTTCTACTTGAGTATGCGTAACAAATTGATTCTGATGTTCTTTGTAGACTTAGGTATTAGAAATTTGGAATTATGTTCACTTGGCTCTCTTGATGTAGGAGAAAGTGTCATCAAGATACATGGTAAAGGAAACAAAGAAAGAAATTTATACATTTCCCCTTTTCTTAAGAAATACATCATCAAGTATGAAAGAATGAAAGAGGCTTATTTTAAAGATAAATTCATGATTGATTCCAATTTCTTTTTATCTCAAAATGGCAAGGTTCTAACCGTTACTGCTATTGAAGTGATGATGAAGAAAGCAGGAAACGAAGCCAAGATACGAGATCACATTCGTTGTAGCCCCCATACGCTCAGACATTATTTTGCTCAAAAACAATTAAGATTAGGTTTGGATGTTTACAGTCTCAGTAGATTATTAGGCCATGAGAGCACCATAATAACCAACAGATATCTTCAGTCAATTCAAGATGAACAAATATTGGAGTTGGCTAAGACAACTAGTCCGCTTATGAATCTGTAGGGAGTCAAAGAAGAAGTAGTCTTGAAACTTTATCTCAAAGGACAGGTGCATTATCAATGAGTAATATTTTTAACTTTAGTGGGACGCATAGCATAGTGAAGTTAAATGTTTTTCCTTGGTATGGATACAGGAATTTGCAGAATTACTCCTTTATTTTCTCTACTTTTACTGAGGATATTGAGCTAAAAGGTTGTGCATACGTGCAAGTGAGGATTATACATGACTCAAAACTTCTTGCTATGGATCGAGATGTACTTATTGCAGATAAGTTTATATTTAAAGAGGGAACTCTAGTTGTTAATGAATTCATTGAGATTATTCAAGAAAAGACTCGCTTCCAAACCCTATACGTTGCAGTTTTAAAAGGTCAGGTGACCCCTAAAAAGCATATTTATGAGGGTACAAGGAATCTTCTTCTCTATGCAGATAATAAAGGAGGAGAGGGGTTAAGTGACAAATATGCTGCTTACTATGGAAAGGAGTTCGAAGCAAGCGTTAAATGGCAGGAAGCTGAACTTAAAAATAACATGTTACAACAATTGTACATTCTTTTAAGAAAGAACCCTGATAAGAACTTTACTGAGCAATTGAAGCTCCAGTGGGACAAGCAAAGACAAACTGTGAGTGAATTACATGAACTGTATGCAGAAGCGTCTCGAAGAGAATATATGGAGATAGATTAACACTTTAGTATGATAAAGAAGGAGGAAAACCAATAAAACATTAGATATTTACATTATTTTACAATTTTATATTTATGGTGTATAATTAAGTTGTAGTTAAGGGAAGAGGTTTCATTTAGACTACTAACTTAATTACAAATTCTAATCGCAAAACAGAGGCATTCTTAAGTCTCTGTTCTTTGTTATTCACCAAATAAAGGAGGTTCTTATGGAGTTAAGAGAAAGAGAAGTGTACAGAGCAAAAAGGATAATTAAACGAATTAAGATCACAGAAATTGCAGTGCATCTAGGATGTCATCGTGGGACAGTGGGACACTTTGAGAATAATGGATATCCTATGTCAAAAGAAAAAATTCAAAAATACAAAGAGTATATCGATAACCATGAAGGGAGTGAGCTTGTATGAGCTTATGTATTGCATTGAACAATCCATACAGTAAATTTGCCATTATTGCTGGGGATGGAAGAGTCACTAAAAACGGCGAATTGGTAAGGGATAACCACTTGAAGGTAACTAAACTTACCCATCATGTTTCAATGTTCTGTTCTGGGGCACAGGACTATTGTGAAGTTTTAAGAGGAAAAGTTTCTGAACGAGTGAATAATGACACAAGCATTGATGAAATTGCATTAATTATTGAAGAAGTTAGTAGAGGTGTTCAAGAACAATTCGAAAAAGAAAATCCAATGTATTTAGTGCAGAATCCTGAATTTTCTCCACTATCAACTGTATTAGGTTATTATGACGTATCTAAAAATGAGACTGGAACTATTGAGTTTTCTCATAAAGAGAAGACACGGAGGACAACTGGATCAATGGTTACAGTCAGAGGAGAGGATAGGGAGGGAGTATTATCATTCTTCCATAACAATCAGATAGATCAAAACAACATTGTTGAAACAGTGTTTAATTTGTTTAAACACATAAATAGTTATAACAAATATGTTGGGGGAGATACAATTCTTCATGTTGTGACTCCTAGCGGTATCTACGAATATAACAGGGGGTTCTATCATGTATCTGGGTAGAAATGTAAAAATGGGGCCATATGCAAGTATTTCATGGGATCAGGTTGCAAACCAGCCTTTTATTCCTAGATTACCAGATTACATTCAGTCAACATACATTAATGCAACGCAAATCTACTCTCCTAATATATTCGGCGGTACAATTGCCATAGGATCAGGAAACAACATCTTCAAGGCAGACAATAGAGGTATTTATTTAGGACACACTGCTTTTGAAAGCGCTAGCTTTAAAGTGAGTATGGATGGAAAGTTAACAGCAGTGAATGGAATGTTTTCAGGTACTATTGATGGCTCAACTATAACTGGTGGAACAATACGTACAGCTGGGGCAAATGCAGACAGAATTGAACTGTCACGTAATGGATTTAATTCTTACAACCTCTGGGGAGAGAAGAATGGAGTAAGTGTTGATAGTGGGAATTTCTCTTCGCTAGATTTCTATTATAGAGGTGAGAAACGAGGGGGGCTATCCCAAGCAGCGGCAAACATCTCACTACAATCAACAATGGGAGACGTTATTGTTCAAGCATCCACTTATGGAAAGACACAATTCAGAGGAACAGTAGATTTTACAGATGCTAAGGTAAAAGGAATGACAGCAGTTTTTGGATAAAGAAAGGATGATTATTATGAAGAAAAATAAAAAGAAGTGCAGCAAATGCAAACAGTATCATTCACTGAAAAAGTTTAACAAATCAGTTCAGAGCAAAGATGGTAAGGGCAGCTATTGCAAAGAGTGCAGTGCTGCCTATCAGAAGGAATCACGAAAGCGCAAATACCAAGCAAATCCAGCTTTAGAATTGTTGAAAAAATCATGCGAAGCTGCGTTTAGAAGAAGTCAACCTGAGTATGTCAAAGATGGTTATGCTCATGTAACAACAAGTTACATGAGTGCAAAGGAGTTTTGGTCTGACCTTTGGAATGACGATGATTTCCGTGAATGTTGGATAAAACAATCCATGATTTTTGAGAATAGTGGTATATACAAAGATAGACCAACTTTAGACAGAGTTGATTCCATGAAGGGTTACGAAAAAGTAAATCTTCAAGTCCTGCCATATTGGAAAAACGTGACAGATGGTGCATCACGTGAATGTGAAGTATATGTAATTAAAGATTTGAGGCTAAACGACAAGATGAACTATTCAAGAATAGGTGAAGCTAAGGAGGATTTAATTCGCAGATATCACATTCCTATCAATGTTCTAAATCAAGTTGATCATGGATCAATAATAGATGCTGGAAACGGAATTGGTTTACTTATCCAAACTATCAAAGGTGAGCTAAAGACAGATGTTGAATGCAAATATCGGATGATATGGAATCTAGCTAGAACTATTCTTGACATCGAAAGAGATGAAGAAATCATTACTGAAAAAACTCAACTTCAGCTAGGTGTAAGTGGCATCCAAATCAAAAAAATGATAGAACAACAGTATTAGTGGGAGGAGTAAGGTGTATGGAAAACAAAGACGAATATTTCTATTGCTATAGTTTCAAGTTATTCAAATTTCTTCGTATGGATATGAAGGTTAATTATATTTGTTCAGGTTTACATGAGAGAACTTTAGATAAGTTTTGGCAGTTTAGACGAACAGAAGAATTGGATAGTTATTTGAAAGTATATAGTCAGCGTTATAAAGAAATTAATTAATACAGTCCTACAGCACGAGTGTAAAGTAAATAGGTGTATATTTAAAGGAGAAAAGTAAATGAATGATAAACTAACTAAAAATCCGCCGTTCGCAGCATTTCCAATGCTAATGAGCGCGTTCGATAAGAAAGAGCTATTTATACCAAAAGAAGATATATATGCTTACGTTATTTATTATATGCTAAGTATGCAATCTCAACACAGTCATTGGTGGGGAACAGTTGAAACAACCGTTGTCACACTAAGTAAACAAGTCCCAATAAAAACTAAAGTGAATAAGAAGAAAGAAAGTGATAACAGGAAGGAAATCAAACACCTTCTGTTATCACTCAATGAAAAAGGATATATAGAAATGGAATATAATGAAGATACACTTGAGTATGATACCTTATTGACTATTAAAATCCCTGATGCAAATGGTATTAATGCTAAAAAAGTTGCAGAAAGCTATTTACCAAAAAAGACCAAAGTGATTAAACATCAAGGGTGGGTAGGAGTCTCGGAAGAGATGTTTAAATCATGTAATGGTAACCCATGGTTCCTTAGAATTCTAATCTACTCAGAATGGCGTAAAGGTATTGATTATCGGATCAGTTTTGAAGAATGGGCATGTGTTCTAGGCTCCAGTGAAAATACAGCAGCTAAGTACTTAAATGAGGCTAATGAGTTAAATTTAATTGATAAGATTTCAGGGGAATACTATGCTGATGAAAAAGGAGAACCAAGGCAATTGCCGAATAAGTACAAAACTGTGAGTGCAGAAGAGCGCAAAGAACGTGAAAGAAGGCAGGATGGCAATTTAACTAAGCAAGAAATCGATAAACAAATTAATATTGTTGCTAAATTAGAAGAAGTTGCTTCGTACAGTCATGATCCTAGGATAGACACTACATATCTTTTGAATACAGGATGGCTGACACCAGCATGTTGGCATGTGTGGCATACAACAGAATTCGAAGCAACAAAAGAAATAGGAGATAAACGTTTTAATGCCTTAAGAAAAATAAATCCTAGTAAGTATAATGAACTTGAAAAAGAAGGACGAAAATTATTAGCTAAAGAAGAGAGTAGAGTGAAAAGGGAGGCTAGTCAGAAAGTGTTATACGATACGATGATTTCGTCTCAAATGCAGAATTATACTGACTACGAACCCACATATGAAAAGAAAGAGACTAAAGATTATGCACATATTTTAGATTAACTCAAAATTGAGTCAAATTTGACAACATTTTTGTGTAGCAAATTATAAATAGAGTCAAATTTAACTGGATTCTGAAAATGAAATCTCAAAATGAAGTGAAATTTGACTCGTTATTGCTAAGTATAAACATAAAAACAAATAAAAAGAAAAACTTACTAAACATAAAAGGAGTAAGTAGGTAGCTCTCGCTTACGCTCTAGAAGTTCAAGAGCTATTAAAGCACCCAAGCTCTATAGTTAGCTGATCTTCTCAAACCTCATATCTACTACATCGAAATCTTCTCCATCCCACTCACGAATTTCTTTCCATATGTATATTCCGTCTTGACAGATTACATATTTGTCTTTGGGTATCTCATCGCTAACCTCCGCCCACCAATTAATATCTTCACCTGTAGCGAGTCTCACATCCTCCTGTAGCATTGCTTCTCCACTGTCAAAGGTAATAATGAGTTCACGAGCGACCATAGTTTTTTTACATTGTTGTATCGAGCGTGTTGAGCCTCCATAGGCATAGGCTGATATTGAATTATTATGAGTAAGAGTTTTAATAATTTCCATGTGATAGTTCCCCCTAGTGAAAAGCATTATTTTAACTGTTGTTGTGCTTTTAACACAGTATATTTTTAATTATTTGAGTTGTCAACACGAAATTCCTGTTTTTATTGTGTTGACTACATTTTTTTTGTGTTGTAATGTTGACTCAGTATATGAAACTTAAAGAAGAGGTGGAACGGAATAGTGCATAACAGAATAAAAGCTATTAGAAAATATCTTGGATTATCGCAAAGTGTTTTTGGTGAGAGATTAGGTGTGAGTAGAGATGTAATAAGCAATATAGAATACAATCGTGTTCAGCCCAAAGAACTTTTTATCAAACATTTATGTGAGCGTTATTCTGTTAATGAAAAATGGCTGCTTTTGGGTGAAGGTGAAATGATATTAGTGGGAGAATCTAACAGCAAGGAAATCGAAGAAGTGATTACGCTGTTTAATCAGTTACAACCTGTCTTTAAAGATTATATCTTGGATCAAATGAAGAGAGTCTCAGAACTACAGTCAAAAGTCAGAAATTGAGATGTTTATTGAAAAAAATAATTGCTTCGTAGATGCTGTCGTTACAATGATGTGCTAAAAGATTAGAAAATCTAAGGAAATCATTATAAAAATGAGAGGTGTTTTATGGAATATCCAAAGTTTGTGACTATTACTAATATTGATTGTGAATTCGAATCTCTATCAAATCAAATTGACGCCAGATATAGTTTGACTATTCCTATAAATAAAAATTATGAAAATATAATGACCTATATCATGATGAACCCAAGCAAGGCAGATAAGAATCAATCGGACACAACAGTAAATACTGTACTCAACTTTGCAGCTAAGAAACTGCAAAAGAAAATTGGAAAGGTAATTGTAGTTAATTTATTCTGTCTATATGAACCTAACTCAACAAAATTGAAGAGCCTTTTAAGTGGAATTAGTGATTGTGAGAGAGAGTACAGTTCTAAAAAGAATAAAACGAGCATTGATGAGGCGATTTTTAATTCGAATTATATTATTTTAGCTTGGGGGAATGTACCTAAAGGAATAGCTGCGGCTAATCATAATAAGGAAGTAAGCTATGTGTATGAATGTATAAAGAAACACAAGAAGTTAAAGTCTGTATACATATTGAAGTCAGAAAAACATAAGAACATACTGACTGTTGCAAAGCGTCCAAGACATCCAGGACGAATGAAAATTGAAAAATACGTAAAATGCTCACAGTTATCATTGAAAGGTCCGTTTCTTGTAGTTGCACATAACGATTAGAAGTTTAATTGGATTACAGTTAGGGTGAACATCAGATGGCAAAACCTTTCAAAACTACGTCTAACTAAATTTATGTATAACTTTAGCGTTTTACTTATAAGTATTTGGGTCTGTATTTGTCAGTATATTTAGGCTGATTATTTATGGGGTTTGTACGTTAATGCGTTAACGCTCGAATGTGAATTCCTATAAATGAAATCCAGATTTCATTTATGTACTAGTGGGGGGATGGTTACAACTTTAGAATTGGCCTATTGGCTGTTAGAAGTGCTATGCACACCAACAGGTCGATCAGCCTTCAAATAAGGAAATAAGACTATCCATCAAACATGAAACAGAGCTGTAGGGTTTCCTACGGCTCTGCTTTGTGTTAGTTATTTGATTCGTATTCCAGTTCCACCATTCGGATGAGTTCTGAAGGCTTGATATTCAACGCTTTAGCCAACTCAAATATAGTAGTTAATGATGGTTGACTATTACCACGTTCTATCCTGGATATGAACGTTCTCTCAAGTGTTGAGAGTTCAGCGAGTTTATCTTGGGACAAATCATTTCTAATTCGAAGACTTTTAAGTACTTTTCCGAAGATGGCCTCAATGTGCAAAGGAAGAACTCCTTTTAGTACAATTATCATATTCAATAAAGATTAATTGCTGCACACTATATGATTCAAAATGGTT
Organism: Paenibacillus marchantiae; assembly: GCF_028771845.1. Lineage (NCBI taxonomy): Bacteria > Bacillati > Bacillota > Bacilli > Caryophanales > Paenibacillaceae > Paenibacillus > Paenibacillus marchantiae. Next base: position 4,047,320 of record NZ_CP118270.1, read on the forward strand.
TAAATATACAATTTAATTTGGTATAATAAGATTACTACTTGTATCAAATGTAAAATAAAATCATATTGGAGTGTAATTATGGTAAGTACAGAAAGTCTGCTTCGGGTTGATGAAGAAAGAATTACAAGCGAGGAGATCAACAAATTAACTCCATTTCAAATATTCTCAATATTAGCTAGTTCCTTTCTGTTGTTATTGTTTTTTTATTTGGTATTCCGTTTTATAACTAAACATGATTTTCATGGATTTTTTGTTTTTTTAACCATTATTATGTCATGTGTTTTTATGGGACTAAGTTCTGATCCTGATGGAAAGGCAAAAAGAAGAATTAATGCAGCAAGGCAAGAGAAGCTAACAGGGTTGATGAATGGCTTACCAGATTTTATTTCTTCACAAGTTTTCGCAAATGAAAAGCATGATACAGCTATCGCTATTGATGATCAGAGCAATAAGCTTTGTATAATTGATTCTGAAATCAGAGTGTTTTCTTCAAGTGATATTTTGGAATTGGAGTTAGTAGAGGATGATGTTCAATTGACAAGAACAACAAGAGGTAGCCAGGTAGGAGGAGCAATTGTAGGAAGTGTACTTGCTGGTGGAGTAGGGGCTGTCATTGGTGGGTTATCTGGACAAAAGACTACAAGTAACGATAAAGTTAAAAGGGTTTATCTGAAGTTGATGGTAAACGATATAAAGCGACCTAATGTAACAGTAGACTTTTTGAATGAGAAAAAGGAAATTCTTAAGAAAGACAAAAAGGCAATTGATGCATCAAATAAAGCTAATCACTGGTATGGAGTATTGAGCGTACTTATTAAGCGAGGGTGAAAAGCTATCTCATCATACACATTACATAGATGCATTAATACATTATTAACAACAAATGAAGGAATTAAGGTGATTCGTATTAAGATGATAAACTGACTTTGCAGGCTAGATCGCATAGTCATTTTTTTTAGGAAAGGACTGATTAAATGAATACATTCAGTGCATTCAAAGAATGGTCAGACCAAAACGATAGTCACATTGAAATACTTGTTCCTACTGGGAAAACGACTGTTGTCAACAAATTCAGACCAAGTGCATCCGAAGAAAAGATTAAAGAGCTTTCAAATTATTTCTCTACTCCACTACCTCCAGATTACATAAGCTTCTTACGACTATGCAATGGAGCATCCTTGTTTGAAGACCCTGAATATGGCGGCGAAAACTTCTTATACTCAGCCCAAGATGTCATGCATTACAATGAAGCATCAAATAGTAAGATTGTGGTAGCCAACATCCTTGATGATCGAATACTGATTGATTTAGACCGCTGGCGCTCTCATGATGAACAATATCTGTTACTTTGTGAGAGTTTATATTCTGTTGAGCATACAGGTAGCTTCTACAGTAACTTTGAGACATGGCTACAGCGTTTTGTCATTTCTCAAGGCTCAAAGTTCTGGTACTGGAGAACGGATCGTATTTGATTTAAACAAACCAAAAGAACACCAGTCGTTATGAAAAAACGACTGGTGTTCTTTTACAAGTATCATTTGTCAAAACCATGATTCACAAATGGAATCTATCAAATTATTACGCTTCTTCTTTAGGTAGAGAGACCATACAACGCACTGTTGTATGAGGGACAGTTAACAATAGCTGGCAGATAGGTGTTGCGTTAGAATCATAAAAACACGCAGACGTTATGACAAGAGATTTACTGACCATATGACGTAAAGGTAACTCTCTTGTCACACTCTTGAAGTAAGAGTTGATTTCCAAATTTTGTTTGAAATTTTAATGGGAGTGATACTAAATGAAGTATTTAAAGAACAAGCACTATTGGATAATAGCTAGTATCATCATGATCGTTTCTTTGCTTCGTCCAGCAGATTACACAATTAATCACGAGACTTTTTTCAACGAGTACAATTATGGGGCAGTATTCCCATTCCTTTCGCTGAGAATTGTCGAACCAATGACAGGCAGCTTAAACATATTCAAAGTAGTGAGTGTAGCTGACAACTTCGAATTTAACATCTCTAATTTCTTAGGATCAGCATTGTCATGCTACTTGATTGCTTATCTTTTGGTTGTTATTTACCGTAAATTATTTGTTTAATCTAACCGCTGATTTCTCAGCGGTTTTCTTTAGCATACTGCTTGAAAAGTGTATATCCTCTATATTGTTAGTATAATGAATCCTAACCTTCTAATATGGGTGGGAGAGTGGAACCTCTTTAATTTAGAATAAGGAATTCTCCTTTTAGAACTAAATAGATTAATGACAACTTACCAGAATCATCAACAATAACTTCTTCTTGTTCGTGTCTGTGATAAAGAACAGGATACACTTTACCAAGCGTGACATCTGTTCCAGCCGTAGTTTCTTCGGTAGTTCTCCAGTGTGTTGCTAGAGAGATATCTGTCGTTTCAATATATGTGACATTGTTATTAGGAACTTTACTAATTTTTGATTTATTTTGTATAAGAAAATCACTGAATTTTTTACTCATAGTTTGTGTTCCTTCTTTCTTAGCTAAATAATTATTTGAATTACATATTCCAAAAGCTTATAAATAAACTGTTTGTTAGCCGCTTCTCCTATTAGGAATAAGTATATATCGAAAGCATATAAATTACAAATATTAACAAATGTAAAATAAAATGAATTACTCTCAAGTAATATAAATAAGGAATAACCCACACTCTAGAGAAACTAGTTTTTAGAGTATGGGTTATTTTTGTCTAGTAGGTAGTGATCTTTAATCCAGTAATATGAATCTTCTCGTTTTAAAAAGCTCTACAATGTACGTTTGTCACTAAGGAAATAAAAAAATGCTGTCTCTTTAGAAAATTCTTTTTCATAATTTTCCAAGACACTTAGAGTTTCTGAAGACCTATCATGATTAAGCTTATCATTTATTAAATTTATGTACAGAGTCGATAATTCACTTAGTAAATTATCACATCGTTGACGTTTTTCATTGAACTTTTGTCTCTTTTCACTTAGAAGGTCTACTGCGAAGTTGATAAATGACACTATAGCTATTATTAGAGATATTATTTGTTGAAGATCAGCATTTAAGGTGTTAAGGGTGCTAAGCTGATACACACTTATAGCAAAGATTAATCCACTAACCCACCTGGGACTTCCCAAAATCATCCCATATAACCTACCTTTTTCAGATCGTATTGCAAATTTAACTGAAAATAGAACTAGCCTTTTAATAATCTGATCACGCATGACTATTGTCCTCATTAGTATCATCAATGGTTGTAGTGAGTTCATCATTTAGAATAACATTTAATCTACTTATAACCGTAATGATATCATTATGGATGTTTATTTCTCCAAGATTAAGAAATTCGTTACCTATTTGTTTTAATAAGTTCCTGTATCTTTTGCAATATTCTAAATTTTCAATATCTTTATTAATGAAGAGTTTTATAGTTTCACTCCATAGTTTACTACGTTTATTTATTAGTGGTTCGTCAACAACCTTTAAGAATAAGGTAAAACATACTTGTCAACTGTTGACCAATCAAGCGTAAAGTAATCTAACTCTTCTCTTATGCTTTTCTGGTCTTCTATAAGAATTGGATTAATTGACAAATCTGGACCAATTAATTCTAAAGTTTTATAACTTCCACTATAACTATTACGTATTCTTAAGATATTCCATCCACGATTTAAAAATGTATAAAGGATTGCGTTACCACTATTCTTTTTATTCTCTTCGAGGAATGTATAGCCAACAGTAACCAACGGTACCATAATGCCTAAAACTCGTTGAATAATTAAGATGATTTGAGAAAGGCCTTCAAATGTAACACTGCTAGGGAATTGGAAAAAGATTGAGCAGCTAAACAAGAATATTTCTAAAATAAAATTAAACCAAGTAGTCCCTTGGAATTTAAAACCAGTAATGTTGGAAAGCGTTGTGCTCTTTAGTTCAAGTGCATGAGCAAGCTCGAATGTAAAGATCATAGCGTAAATGAATGAAAACAAGACAGATATTAGCATTGAAATAACTAAAAAACGAAGAAAAGTTTTTCTTATTACACGCCAGTAATTGTTGAATATATTTTTAAAAACTAAATGAATGATATACATAAATACTAGCAGTGTAGGAACAATAGCAACTGCAAAATGTTCTAATGTCATGATTCTTTCTCATCTTTACTAAAATTATAGATAATCGAATAATGAGATATATTCTCCATAGGAAACCATACAATTTCATAGTCTGTTTTAACTTTAATGAGTTTTTTATTTTCGGAAAACTCTATCTTTCCTTTGTATGTACTTCCATCATCAATGGACAAACAAATTGTATAACCGTTCTTCTCAGCAATCATTAGGTCTCTTATCACAATCGTCACCTCTTCTTTAAGTCTAAAGTCTTATATTGGTATAATCTGTATTTACTATAAAGGGAATATCTGAGATAATATTTCGTGTCCGAATACCTAGTCGAAATAAGGGGGGGAGATCATAGGTCACACTGCAATGGAATTATGAGTAGTAAGTAAAGTGTAGAAAGGAATTATGGATTTAAAGCATGTAACAAATAGTCTTTTAAAAGACTGTAATATCATTTAAAGGAGTACATATGAAACCTAAAACAAAATCAGCTTTTATGAAGAAATTATTCTTAATGTTCAATATCATTGTCCTTTTATTTTCTTTATCTATTCAACCTAAAGCGAACGCTATTGCTTTTGCTCCAGCTATTGGACTTGGTGGTTTAGAAGCAGGAGCTATAATGCTTTGGGGAGGAGCTATTTTAGTAGCTGCAACAGGGACAGCGGTTGGTCTTGATCCAGAATTGATGGACGAAGTTAAAAAGTTTGGTGAACAAGCATGGAATGATGCTGATGAAATAACACGTCAAGCTATAGCATCATCTATTAGTGGTATGGATAAAATATGGAGTACTAGTAAAAAATATAGTTTGCAGTGGTCTTCGGAGGCGCAAGCATACTTAAACAACAAATGGAATGAATATTTTGCGGCAGGGGCCTATGTTAATCCCACAACAGGTAAAATTGAAAAAATAGCTACAATTAATTCAGTAATTCTCCCTTCCTCAGTTCAAGCATCGTATCCTAGTTATGATTCTTATAAGGACTTGGGAATTTGGAAAAGAAGTTACGGCGATCTCTATATAACTGGTGTGCACGTTGACCCCCTTGGAAACATACAAATTAGTTCAAGTCCGCGTGAAACAATATGGCCTAATGTTGTTACAAATAAGAAGTATCCTAATGCTCTTGTGGCGTATAATACAGTAGTAAAAGAGCTAAAGGTTGAAAAAACCTTCCAAACAGTTAAGCCAATCTTTATCTTAAGCAACAATAACAACAGTTCCCATATACAATTTAAGCCCTTAGCTGTTCCAAACAATTTCCCTACTCAATTAACAATTCCTGCTCTAAAAGGAATTGTCAATAGTCAAGGTGAAATAACATCATTAGAGAAACCTAACATAGGAAGAGTAGGGAATAGTATCAATGGAGATGTTGCAATAAGTTATCCTACTTATGTAGGGGATGTGGGGACATTTAGCAAATCTGATGCAGTTACTGGTGCACCAGTGGTTGCTAAACTAGAAGTTGAGATAAATGACAAAATAAATAAACAAATGAAAAAAAGAGGATGGACTGAAGACTCAATCGAGTCAACAGTAAACGAACCTCACGAAACAAGTGAAGCTGAAAACAAAGCAAATGGTAAAGAAGCAACAGCATATTTTAACGAAGATGGCAGTTATGTTACTGTTGAGAATGAGTCAGGTTTGATCATTCAAGTTAGCAATAGGAACGACCCAGAATGGGCACCAGACAGTACAATAAAAAATCCATATCTGCCAAGAAAGGAGAAAAATTTGAGTCTTTCAAAGAATAACATTACAGACAAAGCGACAATACGTGGTGGTTTGTATTTATATAACTTTTCAGATGCAATTGATCTAATTACTTACTGTAAGGATAATAATTTAAGCATCTTAGGAATTGATGCTTTTATAATCTCCAAGGACAAAACACAACCAGTAAGTGAGCATAGTATTGACTATTCTGTTTCTTCTAAAAATGGAAATTGGGACAAAGCTATAACATTTCTCCAGAGTAAATCGAGTTTGAATCATATGTATGAAGTTACTTACTCAGAGGAAACAGATACATCTGTTGAAGAACCAACATACTCCGTTCTGGACTTGATCGCATATAAAGCTATGGTACAATTCGTTACTAAATATTCAGAGAAGAATCCTTCTGCTAGCTTTGAACAGTTTTTAGAGTTTGTGAAAATTTCCGAATCAGGTACTCCAATCAACTCTAACTCTTGGAAAGAGTGGAAGAACAATCTCGTTAGATAGTCTTTTGATTTACTTTATGTAAAAAACACTATTAGCATTGAGCTATTAGTGTTTTTTTACGTGTAATAATATGAACGAAGTAGGAAGTAAGCTTTATCCTCATTTACATTACTGATCACTTCAACTAGTTTGTTTCATTATCTTTCTCAAGGGATGAATTATGCTTTTCATACTGTTCCTGAAAGTGTTTAATGATGGCTTCTTCTCTAATTTGATCAAATGTTTTATCTTTTGTTTGTTCCTGTATTTCAACAGGTATAGAGCGGGATAAGATACCAACTATGTCAACTAATCTTGGCTTTTTAGCGCTACTTGGATCAATGTTATTTGAATCTTCATAATTTTGTTCTTTGCTCATAGTTTATCCCTCACTTGTATTAAATATTTACGAATATATCAATTGTAGTAGTTAATTTGATAAAATCAACAACAATATTGATGCCCATTAAGCTGAAACATTAAGGATATCTTGATCTATAAAGTAAAATGAAATTGTTTTTTAGCGTTGTATAAATGCTTAAAAGAGAAACGTTAAGTTCAATCAGTTATGCACAAAAAACTATGCAGATATACCTAGAATATCTAGAGTGTAAAATGATCTCTATAGGTTAAGTCGAACCAAAAGATTACTGTTTTATCAACGAACATGGGGTTGTTGGTTTCTTGAATTGTAAAAAGCACTGCGTTAAAGGCTAAGGATTCAGTGTATGGAGGTGAAGTTTGTGAATTTCTTTTATTGAAAGAAATACAGCACCTTTTCCTAAGAGGAACAGGTGCTGTTACATGTTCTGATACCCTAAGTCCTAGCCTTCTTTAAAATATGTCCAATACCGATAATTGTAAAAAAGATTATCAACAAGACGAGCAATGCAGGTGCTGAGAATGCTTTGCCGCCGCCTAGAGCGATGCCGACGTTACCCATTGAATGTCACCTCCTCTCCTGAAGAATTAGCAAGAAGAGTTGACATTTTGGATATGAAGTGTTTCCAGTTATTCTTGGTTTCAGGATTGGTTAAGAATTTCATGAGGTGCTGGCGGAAGCCACCACTAATTAAGATCAAGATAACAAACCTGTAGAACCATGGCCTATCGCTAAAAACGTTTATTTGGAAATCCTCTTCTAGCTTTTGTATGAATCCACCTATGAGCGGTACGTTGTAGACATCCCCGTAATTTTCGACTAAATCTGACCAATACTCTTTAAGCAATGAGATCAGCTTGTATGTTTCTTGGTAGTTCATTTCTTCGGAGTGCTTGACTGCATCGCGCCAGGTTTTCATCTGGAGCCAGCTATTAGCGTAATACAGAATGGAATCATCCGTGAATTCGAACTCGATGGAGTTTTGTTGGTTAAAGCTATTAAATACATCCAAAGAAATGTTTCCGTTAGTGAATATTTCAGAGAAAAGTTTACTGATTAGTACATATCGTTTGGCTGATTCCTGAGCTTCAATTTTTTGTTTTTCAATAGACTGCTTCGTAGGGCGTCCAACCGCTTTCGGTCTTTTCTCTGCTTCGTCGGCCACAATATCATCAATAATTTCACTATAATTAGTATTTTCAGTGTAGTTGGCGATCACTTTGAAATTATTAATGACTTCCGTGTGGAATTCAATAAGACGAGCTTTAAGCTTGTCCCATTGGATGGGAAAGCCCTTCCAGTACAAAATGAATATGTAGTCCTTCTGATGCTTATACAGGCTGCTGGATTTAAGTTTATCGATCAGTTCAATTGCTTCCAGAGTCCGTTCGTGATATTGAGTTTTTACACCACGAACATATCCCAGCCCAGTCTTATCGCTAACGATCAAACCATATTCATAGTATCGTTCGAACATATCTGCACTAAGAACTATTTCCGTGTCTTGGGCTTGTTTTAGTATTTCTGCTTTTAACATTGTTATCACCTCTTGAAACCGATTGTAGCCTGTTCCCAAATTCAAAACAATGAAGGGTCTATGCGGAAATGAATTCGCTAGAAATATTTATGAAGATCATGAGATGTAAGGATTTTTTTTCTGAACATACAAACTGAGAATTCGTTATAATTAAGTCATAAGGGATTTAGGAGATTTGGTTAAAGAAGGATATCATCCTTTGAGGAGACTATTGTGTTAGCGAGGAAACGACTATTGGATAATATTAGAAAGAATCATCACTATGTTTCTCAATCGTATTTGAAAGCTTGGGCACATAATCATCATAGAATTTGGACTTATCGGATATTAGTGTCACATAGTGCCGTTCCAGAGTGGGAGCAATCGTCAATTAGGAGTATAGCCAACCATCAGCATCTATTTACACGGAACATAATGGGCAATGATTCTGATGAGTTTGAAAAATGGATGGATAAGGAAATCGAATCTCCAGCACAAATTGCTTTATCAAAAGCACGTTCGCACTCTGCTCTAAATAAACATGAGCTGGAGCACTTACTGAGATTTGTTGCTCTCCACGATATTCGTTCTCCTGCAAGCTACATAGAACATTTAAAGCGCTGGGGGTTAGAGATGCCAGGGGTATTGTTGAGGGCGCAATGCAATCTGTGATAAGCAAAATTGAAGCTGAGCAGTATCGAACACATTCTTCAGTATCTGAGACGAATCCTGATTCTGAGATGATTCCTATGAGAGTAACAAAAGAAATTGAAGATAAGTCCGAAGTGGGGCTTTTAAAAACAGAGGTATTGTTAGGACGAGGGCTATGGTTGTTCTCTATTCGTCACTTACTTTCAAATACTTACAAGGTACTGAATAAGCACGTTTGGAGCATACTCCATGCTCCTGAAGGAATGGAGTGGATCACAAGCGACAACCCTGTTTTGAAGTTAAATTACTACAAAGCAGGCTCCTACGATTTTAAAGGGGGGTGGGGAAACAAGGGGAGCGAAATCATTTACCCTATATCCCCAGAGCTATTATTATATACCCAGGTGGGCAACAACACCAGAATCAATACAGTTTCAAGAGAGTTAGCCACTGATCTGAATCGATTTATTGCTGAAAATGCTCATCGTCATGTTTTTGGATCGAAGCCTATCGCTGAGATTAGTGAAATCCTACCAAGAACCGTAGACAAAGTAGCTTTCGATGATGAAAAGAGGGAGTGGGAGACTTGGCATGCACGTCAAAAAGAGTCAGAAAAGGGATATCAGAAATGACAGACTATGCATTGCTGCCATTTATTTAGATGATAATGATGCTGAGAATTTCGACTAGTTTTGATAAAGAGACAAACAACTATCGAATGAGATATTCAAGGATTTTAAGCATAAGCGAGAATAGAGAAAGCCAAGGCGCCATAGTATTTCGGCTTCAGTAAGCTATTAATGTACGTACACTTATATCCATTGATTTCTCATGGCTCGCATATTATCAGTAACTTGATAAATATGGACGGAACGTTGTGTTGAGTCGTAATACTTTTACCCTTTTTAAAACGAGTAAAATGAGGGGAAGTAGATTCCAGATAAGTTGCCATGAAAGTTGAGATATGTGAAATTGTTAGTCAGTATTGAGTCTTCTAACATAAACTGGGAGGATATTTATGTCATATCTAACATTCGACAAATTGAATAATATGTCTCAATCAATTCAGAAATCACTCAACGAAAATTACCATTTCAGCACTTCTAATACTGTTTTTTTGTCCCATCGTCATGACGATAAAGAAGAAGTCAAGAAGGCAGTAGGATTTTTAGCACAATTTGGTCAAAAGACATATATTGATTGGCTTGACCATAGTATGCCTAGCCAGACATCTTCTGAAACGGCAGAAAAGCTGAAAGACAGAATAAATCGATCAAATAAATTTGTGTTGTTAGCAACACCTCGTAGCATTCAATCAATTTGGATTCCGTGGGAGCTTGGGCTTGCTGATGGTGTGAAAGGTCTTGATAGAATAGCGATCCTTCCGCTCATGTAAAAAGATACAAGTTGGGACGAAAGAGAATACTATGGTCTATACAATTATGTTGAACAAGTTGCTGATGGTCGATGGGGTGTTTTTAAACAAGGAGTAGAAACAGGTGTTACTTTGGAGAGTTGGTTAAATTCATGATTATAGGAGGGGCATTTATGGATACAAATGTTGCAGAGTTTCTGAAAACTTATAAGACAGCTATTGAAGAATCTAATGCGGCTATATTTGCTGGTGCGGGTTTGTCCAAACCTGCTGGGTTCGTAGACTGGAAGGAATTGCTCCGAGATATTGCTGAAGAGATCAATTTAAATATTGATATAGAAAGTGACCTTATTGCGGTAGCACAATACCATGTAAATGAAAATGGAGGAAATAGAGGAAGAGTAAATCAAACACTTATCGATGAATTCACTAAAGATGCTGAAATCACCGAAAATCATAAGATTCTGTCAAGGTTGCCTATAAATACATACTGGACGACCAATTACGATACTCTAATTGAAGAAGCTCTAAAGAGGGAAGGTAAGAGAATAGACGCCAAAATAACCATTGAAAATTTAGCGACAACCAAAACAAATAGCGATGCCAAGGTTTATAAAATGCATGGAGACATTTCATTAGCTCATGAAGCAGTATTAACCAAGGATGATTATGAAAACTACAATAACAAGAGACAGTTGTTTACTACAGCGCTACAAGGAGATTTAGTTTCAAAAACAATGTTGTTCATTGGATTCAGCTTTGACGATCCCAACTTGGAATATATACTGAGTAGAATAAGGATTCTATTGGAACAAAATCAAAGGACCCATTACTGTTTTATGAAACAAGTGCAACGAGAGGACTTTGAGGAAGAATCGGAGTTTCTATATGCTCAGATAAAACAGAAATTGAAAGTTAATGATTTGAGAAGATACAGCATAAAGGTACTTTTGGTAAATCGGTATGATGATATTACTGCCATACTTAAGGAATTGGAGTTGCAATACAAGAGAAGAAATATATTTGTCTCCGGCAGCGCTACCGATTATGGAGATTGGGGAGAAAAACGTTGCTTAATGTTCTCTAGCAACCTCAGCAAAGCATTAATAAACAACGGGAATAATATTGTAACTGGCTTTGGGCTTGGAGTGGGAAGTTGTGTAATCTCAGGAGCATTAGAAGAGATTTATAAGACTCGAAATCAGCGGGTAGAAGAACGTTTGATATCAAGACCGTTTCCGCAAAACAGTACTAGCCAGGTACCTATAAAGGATTTATGGACTATACATCGTAATAACATGATTCAAAATGTTGGGATTTCAGTTTTTATGTTTGGTAATAAAATTGATGATGCAACAGGTAATGTTATCGATGCGGATGGCATGTTTGAAGAATTTGAAATAAGCTTGATTCATGGGGGAATACCAGTCCCAGTTGGAGCGACAGGCTTTACAGCTAAAAAAATATGGGAGACTGTAATGAACAATTTTAATCAGTACATTCCAGATGCTGAACTTATAGATAAGTATCGACTGTTGGGAGATGCAAGCCAAACAGACGAAATTATGATAAAAACTGTAATTGAGATTGTGAATAAACTTGAAAAAAGAAAAAAGTGATAAAGGGAGATAGTTATGGCACGTAAAACATTCATTTCCTATAAATACAGTGAAGCTTGGCAAACACGAGATAAAATAATTAGTGCGCTTGGAGTAGACGCTCGTTACTACCAAGGTGAAACTAGTTCATCTCCGAATTTGATGGATAGGAAGACGGAGACTATTAAACACCATCTTAAGAACATGATATTTGATTCTTCAGTGACCATCGTTGTTATATCTCCCAATATGAAGCAGAGCAATTGGATTGACTGGGAGATTGAATACTCCCTGAAGGAGGTCACTAGAGGGGATAAGACCTCAAGAGTTAATGGTATTGTAGGAGTAATACAAAAAGATTATTATTTTGGCGGATATGGGTGGCTTCTAAATTCAATTACAAATTCCGATGGTTGTAGTTCAAGGAATATTGATAATAGTAAGTTGTATGACATCATCATTAAAAATCGTACAAATCTGAAAAGGCCTGTATATGTTTGTCCAACTTGTCAGAGTGTTAGTTCTTTAGATGGTTCATATATATCTTTGGTAACAGAAGATGAATTTATTTCTAATCCCAATATGTATATTGAAAATGCATTTGAAAAAAGCAAAAGAATTAATGATTTTGAAATCACCAAAACGATTAAAACTCAAAAAAATTGGTGGTCTGCTTGGTAAAATAAGAGAAATTTGAGAAAGAAAGCAGTAGTTTGATATATCTCTTTTTTGAGTGCAAAAAGGTCTATTTATGAAGGATAAACATGCAATCTCTTGTAGTAAAATTACTCTTTATTTGATATGATAAACGTATACAATTTCATACAAAAAGTGAGAGTAACAAACTATAGATCGTATATGCAGAACCGGATCAATTCCACGCTGTACAGGAAGCATTTAAAGCTGCCGGTGTTACTGAGTTTACCGTAGCCGAGCTGACGATGCTTGCGCAAAACCATATTGAACTTCCAGAGGATGCACAAGCTCAGTTCGAGAAACTGCTTGATGCGCTTGAAGACCTTGAAGATGTTCAGCAAGTGTATCACAACGTAGAGTTCGTTTAAGCGAATTACACGAATTAAGCGAAACGTGATTCGATTGCCAAAAAGAGTGTCTAGCCAATCAACGGATTGGACAGACACTCTTTTTATTGTTCTCCTATGAATCGGATTGCAATGCACCAGGAGATTTTTTCGATTTTGCCGATTTGCTACCGCCAAACTTGAACAACACGATACCGCCCACGATGACAAGAACGCCAAGAAGCTGGTTCCACGAGAATGGGATCTGCTCCAGTCCAAGCCATCCCATGGAATCAAACAGCAAGGCGAAACTTAACTGGGATGTAAGTACGATGGAGATCGCAAATGTGGGACCGAGCAGCTTCATCCCTTGAACGAGACAGAAGACCACCCCAACACCGATGGCTCCGCTAAGCCAATACCAGGGCTGCATATGTTGGAAGCTGAACGTATTTTTGCCCTCCACCACTAGAGAAATCAGAAACGATGCAATAAACCCGGTGAAAAGCACCATCGTTGTCGTGGACCACGAGCCGGTACGTTCATTTACCTTACTATTAAAGATGGTCTGCAGACTGACAAGAGAACCTGCCAGTAACGCTAGTAAAATACCTGTAATGATCATAGGATAGAGATCTCCTTATTCATAGATGTTGTGACCCGCCACTTCTGCCAGACCTGCCCGATCTTTGACCATAATAAAGCCCTGATCCCGCATGATTAATCCATCTGCACACAGCTTCTGAATCACCCGATTCAAATGCCGATAACTCGTACCGATCAGATTCGCGATATCTGTCAAATTAAAGGCGTCCAGTTCTTCGTGGACAACAGTCCCCGCTTCTTCGGTAGAGATGGAGAGCAGATAGCTGGCTAATCGAACCTCGACCGGATACATCAGGTTGAAGTTGGAGAAGTTCGAATCAATGTAAAACTTGTGGGAAATAATTTTGAGTAAAAATTTCAACAGGGGTGCGTAATCGCTAGCGAGTTCAACTAACCATTGATAATGAATGCGTAGCATCACGACAGGTGAGACCGCTTGTACGGTGTTCACGATGTTACTCTCCCGAACGTACTCAATATCACCAACCACTTCAAGCGGTGTTTTAAAACAAAGAACGAGTGTTTTATCCTGTGGTGAGGTCGTGAAGATTTTGACTTTCCCCTCGACCAGCACATATAAATATTCGGATGTTTCGCCTTCACGGCAGATTAATTCGCACTTCTCGAAGTGGCATAACGTCATATGCGGACGCAGGGGCTGGTAAAATACCGATTCGAGTTGATATTGTTTTAAATAGTGCAATAATTGATGCTCATTCTGAAACTCTTCCATAACGTCTTTCACCCCCGACTATATACTCGACCAGCTACAGCTTCATAATAATGACGCCCGTAACCATTAATGCTATACCCAGAAATTGCGGTAGTTTCATTTTCTGCTTCACAACACCAAACCATCCGTTACTGTCGACCAGAAAGGTCAGGAAAAGCTGTGCAATCAACAGGGCGGAGATCGTAAAAGTTACCCCAATTTGCTGGATTGCTGTGACTTCACTGAAAATAATCACTGCACCAAACGCGCCTCCCGCCAGGTACATGGGCTTCACTTGCTTCAATCCTTGCAGGTTGATGTCCCGCACGAATACAAGGATCAGAGCCGCCAGAATGAACCCGGTGAGTTGGGTAATGGTTGCGGCTTGCCAGGTGCCCATGTCCGTACTGATTCGGGTATTGGCAACCCCTTGCAGGGTAATGCATGCACCGCCTAATAGTGCAAAAATAATTCCTCTCATGGTTGTACTCTCCTTGTCGCGTCATTACTTCTTCGATTTCTATTAAATGATATATCCACTCGAAAAGCCAAGGACAAATGTCCTCAGCTCAGAAGTTATAGCATTTAGAGTACATTAAACCCTCTACAAAATCCAGACAGGACTCAGGATGGCTCGTCATTCTGAAGATCACAATACTTGAAACACCGGTTGCTCACCAATAAAATGAACAGGCAATTCCGGGAAAGCTGTAGCCAATCTTTCAGACAAAAGCTTCATTCCGGAAGCCTCACTCTCGGCATGGCCGATCATAAGAAGAGCCTTTTGTTTTCCTTGCTGCACAGCATCTCGTATGTACTCCGGTGTCTCCCATTCGAATCCTTCACCTGCGATAATCAGATCCAGCTCTTCCTGTTGAAGCAGAGGAATGGTCAGATTGCCGTTGCCTCGAAAACCTACAAGCACTGCTGCTTGTCTGCATACCAACCTTGGATCACCAGCCAGGCGTATATATTCGATTCCAAGCGAACGTTTAATATGTTCTGCAATAAGCTGAACTGTCATTCCTTCCGGAAAGGATAGAATGTCAGCTTCCGGTTTACGCTGTACCACATAAGGGGACCATCCTAATGCCTGAACCAATCCTTCCGTAATGCCATCCGGTTGAAAGCGGTGAATTGCATCATGGCAACGATAGATCGCAATTCCACCATTATCGATTAGCGTTCTCTTGGTTTCATAGACCGGATCATCAGCCAGCCAATCGGTATGGCTATGATGGTTATAGAAGGGAGGTTCATGAGCGATAATTAGATTAGCTCCACGCTTTATGGCGTGCTCAATCACATGTTGTGTAGGCATAAAAGTTACAAAAACGCCTGTGACCGTTTGGTTGGGTGAACCCGTAATCAGTTGATCCACGGTGTGTTCAGGTAACTCAACATTTTCCGTGAGATGTTGTATAATGTCTTGAATCGTTATGTTCATAGGTATAATTCCTCCAGTGACAGGATATAGGATTAGTTTACCATTTTGAAGTAAGAACGGCACTTTAGATTAGACTTGCTAGATAGGGGAAAAGAGGTTATACTAACCAAAAGAAACGGAATGAACGTTCATTCCTAAAATAAGGAGGGATAGATTCATGGCTAAAGGCAGCAAAAAAGATGATATTTATGCAGCTGCTTTAACGCTTTTTGCCCAACGGGGGTTCGATGCAACAACCATGCCGATGATTGCGGATTCGGCTCAGGTAGGAGCGGGAACCATATATCGATATTTTACGAATAAAGAAGTATTGTTGAATGAACTCTTTCAGAAAAGTATCAGGGAGTTCCTTGATGCCTTGAGGCAAGGCTTTCCAGATAAACCCATTTCCGTACGTGAGCAGTTTCATCATATATTCCGTGGATTGTTTAAGTTCGCTGAGTCCAACCCGGATCGGCTAAAGTTTATTAACTCTACTGGTAATGCACTGCATTTTCACGATGAAAGCAAGGAAAGCGTCAATGAATTTATGGGGTTTCTGAATGAATGCATCCATAAGGGGCAGCAGCAGGGAGCTATTCTTATGTTGCCGACAGAAGCGTTAATGAACATTGTCTACGGTGCTTCTATGCATTTGTTTGAACACTTTAACAAAGGTCTTTTAGAAGCAACGCCGGAGTTAATGAACCAGCTTGAGGAGTGCCTGTGGAATGCCATTAGAGTCCATTGATTCTATTGGCCTTTTTTACAACATAAACGGAATGAATGTTCATTCCTATACTAGACATAAGGTGTGTGAGGATAAAGTATGAGTAAACTTAGAAACCCCAGAACGCTTTCCTTGATTTTATGGATACTTATTACCGTAGTTTCTGTAATGACGATGCCTGATTTTGGTCAGCTGGTCAAAGAAAAAGGAGAAATTTCAATTCCTGAAACGGCTCAGAGCCAAATTGCAGCTACGATGATGAAAGACATGGATAAGGATAGTGGGAATACCTATTCAATCATCGCTGTATTTAACAGTGGAGAAGGTGCACAGGCATTAACCAAGCAGCAGAAGACGGAAATCGAATCTGTTTTGTCCAACCTGAAAAATCAGGAAAAACAACTGAATATAGAGACGCTCACAACCCATCTGGATGGTGAAGAGCAAGCTGATCGACTTATATCCGAGGACGAAACCACGATTTTAACCCAAATCACAGTCACTAAGGATGAGGATATTCCCCTTTCGGAAGTGGTGAGTCAGTTAAATGAGGCGACAGCCATCTCAGATGTGAATACATATCTGACAGGAGCAGATCTGATTGGTGATGACTTTGGCAAATCGATTGAGGATGGGGTACAGAAAACAGAAATTATCGCGGTTATTTTTATCCTCGTTATTTTGATTATTATTTTCAGATCACCGATCATTCCCGTTATCTCACTGCTTACGGTGGGTATATCATATGTTGTTTCATTAGCGATTGTGGGTCATCTTGTAGACATGTTTAACTTTCCGTTCTCTAACTTTACCCAAGTGTTTATGGTTGTGATTTTGTTTGGGATCGGTACGGATTACAATATTTTGTTATACACCAGATTTAAGGAAGAGTTAAGCAGACAGGGCGGGGATGTACTTCTCGCAACCAAAACGACGTTTAGAACGGCAGGACGTACTGTGTTATATAGTGGTATTGCTGTATTCATCGGATTCCTTGCTCTGATGCTCGCCAAGTTTCAGTTGTACCAGGCAACCTCTTCAGTGGCATTTGCAGTAGCGGTTCTCATTGTCGTCCTGAATACGTTGAATCCATTCTTCATGGTTGTATTAGGCAAAAAGATGTTCTGGCCATCGAGGAAATTTGAAGGTCACGCAGATAGCCGCTTATGGGGATTCTTGTCTCGGAACGCGGCAAGTAGACCTGTTCTTGCAATCATTTTTGTTGCCGTAATCAGCATTCCGTTTTTGTTCAGCTACAGTAACCGGCTTAGTTATAATGATCTGTTTGAGGTCAATAACAATTATACATCCAAACAGGGAATTAATCTGATCATGGATCATTACCCACCAGGTTTCTCTGCCCCAACCACACTGGTTGTACAATCCAAGCAGTCGATGGATAACCAAACGTTTTTAAAAGCACTGGATGATCTGACGGATAAAGTATTCAAAATGGATGGTGTGTCCGTAGTTTATAGCGTTACCCGACCAACCGGAACAAAAATTAAGGAATTGTATATCAATGATCAGGCGGATGAGCTTAATCAAGGTATTGGGAAAGCGAACAATGGATTAGGCACCATCAACGAAGGATTATCTTCTGCTGCAGGCCAATTGCAATCTTCCAATGATCTGAGTGATGTGCAGCAGCTGATTGATGGTACAAGCCAGTTGCAAGAAGGAGTGGCAGCTCTGGGGAAAGCCATGAATCAGGTGACAGTCGGGTTGAACGATGGGAGGAAAGGCGCAGATACATTGAAAAATGGCCTGGCTACCCTCAGAGAAAAAGTAGATATACTATCTAAAGGTACAACTGAGTTGCATCAAGGATATGCTGATCTTGAACAGGGACTAGGTTCGTTCAGAGATACTTTTAATAGTATGAAAACAGCAATTCAGGGTGCACTAGATGCCTACGCTCAAATCGAAAGTAGTATGACAAGACTCATTACGAATCATCCTGAGTTACAGCAGGAAGAAGATGCGGTACAAATCATCGGCATTACCCAGGAGGCTCAAAGTGATCTGAACAAGTTATACACACAGATGGACCCGCTGATGGTGCAGTACAATGGTGCTCTGGGTTCATTCAAGGAAGCGAACAAAGCCCTGGCTCAGGTTAACCAAGGTTTAACTCGGGTGACTTCGGGTGTGGGTCAACTTGAAGGTGGAGCCGGAGAGTTATCTGCAGGTCTGGTTAATGGTGCAAGTGGCAGCAAGCAGATCGCTGGGAAAACGTCTGAAGTTGGAAAAGGACTAGTACAAATTAATCAAGGACAAAATCAGTTATTGACCGGTCTGAACGATTTGCAAGCGAAGATGGGTGAATTGAAATCGGGACTCACCGCAAGTACAGAAGGGCTTACAGATGTTTCCAAAGGTCTTGGGGATGCAGAGGAGTATTTGGGCAATCTGGGACAGTCCGATGCAGCCAAAAGTTTCTATATTCCTGAAGAGGTATTAACAGGAGAGGAGTTCCAAGCATCGCTAGATACTTATATGTCTGATGACCGGAAGACTGCGGAAATATCCATCATTTTAACAGACAATCCTTACTCTAAAGAGGCGATGGATGTTGTCCAAAATCTGAGCAACCAACTGAACACAGCCCTTGTTGGTACGGATTTGAGCGAAGCCAAAGTGGCGCTTGGTGGGGTGCCTTCACAAAATCTTGATCTACAAAAATTAGCTGGAGGTGACCTGAGCAGAACTTCCATGATTATGTTGATTGGGATTGGGCTCATTCTTCTGGTAATCATTCGTTCATTCTGGCAGTCCGTAATCATTGTTGGCTCGTTGTTCCTGACGTATTACGTTGCGCTTGGTCTAAATGAATTGTTAGTAGTGGGGCCGCTTAACGTGGATTATCTGAGTTGGAACGTTCCTTTCTTCAGTCTGATTATGATCGTTACACTTGGCGTGGACTACAGCATTTTCCTCATGATGAGATATCGCGAGATTGAAGGTGATCCGGTTCATAAAATCACGGAGGCTTCCCGCAATATCGGAGGAGTCGTCATCTCTGCCGCTGTTATTTTGGGAGGTACCTTTGCTGCCCTGATTCCTTCCGGTGTAGTTACATTGATTGAAGTTGCTATATCTGTCATCATTGGATTGGTATTACTCAGTTTTGTGATGCTCCCAATCTTGTTACCCGCTTTGATCAGTCTATTGCATAAGTTAGCGAATTGGGGATCTAAATCAGATGAAAATAAATAATTAATATTAATCTATGCTTAGCTAACGACTCCTGATCAATATATGTCAGGGGTCGTCTTTACTATTTCCTATAAAATAGAATTAAAGAGTTCAAGCTGGTTAGTATAATCGAACAAACGTAATAAAGATGTAACGATGCTGGATTCATATAGTTTTCTCGTACAAGAAAAAGTATACTTACATAGAGTCTTTATCTAGATGAAATGGAGTATCCATTCTAACCTACACTGAACATTCAGTTAAGTATAAGTCTTAATTCTGATGAAGAGATCCGACTTAGAAGGGCGATGATTACATGACAGCCAGTACCATTATGGAGCGTCTGAAGAGTGAGACAGCTCATTATCACAGACAAGTGGAACAGAACGAGTATGCCAAGGCTATTATGAATCAAACCGTTAGCTTGGGAGAGTATAAGAAATATCTGGAGAAATTTTACGGGTTCCTGAAACCATTGGAAGAACAAGCTGTACAGCAGCCTTTCTGGGAAAGCACGGGACTGGATATCGGGATTAGAGGAAAAGCAAATTTGCTTGAAAATGACCTGCGGAATCTGGGCGCCAGTGAAGAGGAAATCAGACAGGTTCCTTTATGTAAGGATCTTCCTGATATATCGACACCAGCAAGGTTATTCGGTTATTTATATGTCATTGAAGGATCTACGAACGGAGGTCAGATCATGACCAAACGTTTGTCGCAGTTCCTGCCGATTGAAGCAGATCGGGGGTTGGAATATTTTAATGCCTACGGTACGGAAACCAGAACGAGATGGGCAGAGTTCACGGAACTACTGCGTCAATCCATCACGGGGGAAGAAGATCACGACATCATGGTGCACACGGCTTCGGAAACATTCCGATTACTTGATCAATGGATCAATACAAATACGGATAATCTGTAAGTTGAAAATAGAGTTATCACATCATGAGAGGGGATTTTTCAGGCTATGCCCGAATCGAAGTCCAAGAAAGAAAATAATTTGCTTAACCGTACATTGCTTAATCAGGGTACGTACACCAATGATCCAATTGATCTAAACAATTGCGACAAAGAACCCATTCATATCCCCGGCTTCATTCAACCTCATGGTGTGCTCTTGGCTGTGAGCACCAACAATATACCGACTATTGTACAATGCAGCCAAAATACGGTGGAACATCTCGGTCTTACTACGCAAGAGGTGCTGGGCCTTCCACTCGGACATCTGATTGGCAAGGATAATATAAGGCAGGTACTGGCACGCACCTTCAGTGCATCTGTAACATCAGACCTGCAATATATGGATCTCACGATTAACGTATCTGGAAATGAGCAGGTCTTCACTTCTGTCATTCATGAGAGTGAAGGCCTGTTAATTTTGGAAATGGAGCCTTCCTATGAAAAAGGAAATATGGAAGGGAATGATTTTGAGTGGATTTCCAGCTTCTTCAGCCGACTTAAAAGTACTGATAATCGGGTGGAAGCGAGTCAAGTAGCAGCCGAACAATTGAAGGAAATGCTCGGGTATGACCGGGTTATGATCTATGAATTTGACGAACAATGGAATGGAAAGGTCATCGCGGAAGCACGTGAGGAAGAGCTCGAACCGTTTCTCGGGCACCATTATCCAGCGTCAGATATTCCCAAACAGGCACGCGAGTTGTACCTGCGTAATTGGTTGCGCACCATCGTGAACGTAAATTATAAGCCAGTGGAGATCGTGCCCTTGCTTCAACCCTTGACGGGCAAACCACTTAATCTGAGCTTGTCGGTTCTGCGTAGTGTATCCCCGTTGCATATTGAGTATTTGCAGAACATGGGTGTCGGAGCAACCGTAACCATCTCTCTGATTCATGACAACCAACTATGGGGCCTGATTACATGTCATCATTATTCAGCCAGATATATACCTCATCGTGTTCGGAATTTGTGTAACTTCCTGGGTTCATTCTTCTCAAGTGAACTGTTTCAACGTCAGCAGCTGGATGAATATCAGGCTGAAATCAGGTCACGTGAAGCGGCTACCCAAATTGCCAATATTTTTATTGGGAATACAAGCCCAGTGAGGATTATTGAGGAATTGCAGGGCGAAGAGCAGACCTTATTGAGTTTGATGGATGCTTCGGGAGCTGCGATCTGTTATCAGGACAAGCTGCTGTTATATGGCGATACGCCGGCACGAGAGCAAGTACGGGAATTGGCTGCATGGCTAGCGGGCAAGTCGGTAGATTACAGTTATCACACCTCCAAGCTGAGTTTGGAGTATGATCCTGCTAAAGCTTACAAGGAAAAAGCATCGGGTATTGTTTATGTTGCCATATCCCCTGGGCAGCATCATTATATCATCTGGTTCCGGCCTGAAGTGGTTCAGCTTGTGGATTGGGCAGGTGATCCAGCCAAAGCCGTGATCAAAACCGATGATGGCATGCGTCTGTCCCCCCGGAAATCCTTCGAGAAATGGAGAGAGATTGTCCAATCGACCTCCTACCCGTGGACAACGAAGGAGCTGAATGTGCTTCCATTGCTCAAAAGCATCGTACGCCGTCAAACGGAGAACCAGCTTGTTCAGGCAGAGGAGCAGGCGTTGCAGAATGCACGTATTTTGCGTCAAAATGAGCAGCGCTACTTACAGTTGATGGAGTTTTCCCCGGTGGCGTTTTTTACGTTGACGGACGGGTTCGTTATTTATTGCAATAACAAGGCAGCTGAATTGCTTGGCTATGAAAATTCTAAAAATCTCATCAGCAAGGACTTCAGGGAATTTGTACCTGATAAGACGAAAACGATTTTGCAGCAAAACCTGGAGGAACTGAAGCTCAATAATACGCGTCTGTTTACTAACCAGGCGTACTTCACCACAGCAACGGGCACGTCCCTGCTGCTTGAGATTACACTGGCTTCTGTTACACATGCAGGCAAACCCTCAGTGATGGTCCTTCTGAACGGTGGCGCATCGAATCATGATCAGGATCATTATACGGAGACAACCAGTCAGCTCCAGAACTATCTCAATACAGATCCGTTAACAGACATGCCGCTTCAAACCATATTCCAATCTCAACTTCAGGATGATTGGAATGAATGTTTGCAGGAGAAATGCAGTTTGGGACTGTTTATTATAGATATCGATGATTTCCGTTCATATAATGCATCTTATGGACTTCAAGGTGGCGATCTGTGCCTGCAGTGGATTGGAGAAGTGCTGGCGGTGGTCAGTGAGCAGAATGATGCCATCATCTCCCGTCTTCGGGGAGGAACCTTCATGTTGAAACTGAAGAATGCAACATCAGAACGTTCAGCGGAGCTTGCCGAAGAAATCAGACAACATGTGCTTGCACTTCAAATTCAGAGAGATCTGTCCAGCCCGAGTGACGTGGTCACTGTTAGCGTTGGCGGTGCGGTAATGGTTCCTGAAGAAAAGCTGATGATGTCGAATCTGATTGAAAAAGCCAGTCAGGCCCTTGCTCAAGCCAAGAGTGACGGAAAAAATCGGGCTATCATGGTTTGATACGAGGTTTTACTAGCCTTACTGTAAAGGGTGCAGCAAAATGGTATAGAGGGAAGGCATTTAAACTGGATATCAGTTTGAATGTCTTTCTTTTTTCTGCTAATTAGGAAAGTATTATTTTCATCACTGCAGGCACAGGGACAAGTGTTATAATGATGAATATGGATACACTTGTTCGTATTCACACGCAGAGGACGGTGAAACGGAATTCAATGAAAGAGGATTCAAGACAACTGGAATTTATGGAGATAGATCTGAGCGAAGAGCCTATCACAGCGGCAGTCCCGGTTCCTGATCGTTCAACGATTGTCCGTGCTGATTTTGATATAAGATTACCTGGCGGCATATTGTCTTCTGAGAAAAGGTTTGTAGAGGAAGCAAGGCAACTCATTGAAGTGGAAGGGGAGCAGGCTCCCTTTGTTCCTTTTATGAGTTATTGGCCGACTTATGGTGTAATGAACGAACCCCAGCGCAAGTGGTATATGTATTGGAGGACGGAAGTCCGGCAAGGACGTTTCCCTGATACGGATCTGTCCTATCTGTTTGTTCATATTTATGAGCTGATAAACGGAATTGGTTGGCAGGAACCTGAGGAAGGTTACGACCAATTAAAAGAACTATGGATCAACTATCGTGAACGGCTTCCGCAGTTGGATGTGTACATGCAGGATTGGATTATTGATTATGATCTAGTCCATGAGTTGAACATGTCATTATCCGAGATGGTGGAGCTTTCGAGTGGCTATCTTCCACCGGAGATTCTGGATATGGAATTGCAACGGCTGTTGAGCAGCAATATATCGGATATCTCGCTGAAGTTGTTACAAAGATATTATGACTACGACATTACGCTCAGTAAATTTTACAGAGATGGCGGTATGAAGGTTCTGGAACAGTACATTCCCCGAGTTATGGTTTTGGTGGATTCTTATCTACTGCGTACACGCAAGGCAGGCATATTGGATCAGTTTGAGTTAAATCATGAAAGGACTATCGAACGTACGCTGTTTCGAAAAGCTGTATATGACGAATCCATTTATGGAAAATCGGTTCAAATGACATATGTTCCGATTGGAGAGCATGCAGATTTTGTCCAGTTTGTAACCCGAGTTTTTCGATGCACGGAAAATAAATGCCGTGAACTGCTCGGTTTCAGAGGGCGACTTCGTGGAAAGACGCTTGAACCTGAGCTTGCAAACGTGATTGAACGTTACCTGGACAAGGCATTTGCAGTCGAGCAAATGCCAGTTGTAGAGCAACCGATAGTCCGGATTGATGCAGAGAAACTTGCTTCGCTGCAAAAGGAAAGCGAATATGTGCGCAGAGCACTCATGATCGAAGAAAATCATACCTCGGAAGATGAGGATGCAAACAATGTGAGCAGCCTACCCACTACCGTGATCCAGAATTCAACGGAAGAAGCTGAAAGTGCTAAGCAGTCTAACCAACAGGAGGTTGACGTTGAGGGAGCGCTTAATACTGATGGAGGACAAGAAAACGGGATTAACGAGCCATTATCATTACAATGGGAGGCGGATTTTTTTGCTGATCTGGATGAAGAGTGGATACAGTTTTCTGAAATGCTATCTCAGCAGCATGTACAGGCAATTCACGCCTTGCTTGGCGTCAACCCGGATACGGAGCTGATGCGGGTGGCTGAGCAATACGGCACGATGCCTACACTCCTGTTGGATGAAATTAATGATATGGCCATGGAAACGATTGGTGACCTTTTGATTGAAGGTGATCGGATGGTTTCGGATTATATAAATGTGTTTGAACATGTGAAGAGGTGATTGGGCAGTGGCAGAACTTAAAATACCGAAGCGGCTGACTACCGCACTAGTGAATTCGTTGACAGCGGGCGTTGTGCCACGAATCGGACTGGAGCAGATTGCTGTTGGTCGGAAGTCTGAAGTGGACGCGATCTTGCGGGATATGGACAACATTGCGGAAGGCGGGGCAGCTTTTAAGCTGATTATAGGAAGGTATGGAAGCGGAAAAAGTTTTCTGTTACAGATGATTCGTAACTATGCGATGGATCGGGAATTTGTTGTGGCGGACGCGGACTTGTCACCTGAGCGCAGACTGGTGGGAACCAAAGGTCAGGGGCTTGCAACATACCGTGAGCTGATGACTCGTCTGTCTACTCGTACACGTCCGGATGGCGGGGCACTGGAACCGATTTTGCAAAAATGGATCGCTGGTCTTCAGCAGCAAGCGATGCAAAGTCAGGGCTTGCGCCCGGATGATCCGGCTCTTCCTGCTGAAGTCGAGAAGCAGATCTATGCGGTGACGAACGAAATGCAGAATTTGGTGCATGGATTCGATTTTGCCAAGGTGCTTGCTTCATACTGGAACGGCTATAAATTGGCGGATGATGACCGAAAACAGGCGGCGCTGCGCTGGTTGAGAGGCGAATTTGCAACCAAGACGGAAGCCAAGAAAGAGCTAGCTGTCGGCGTCATCATTGATGATGATAACTGGTATGACTACTTCAAATTATGGTCCGAATTTACGGCACGGATCGGTTACAAAGGACTGCTGTTGTTCATAGATGAAGCGGTGAATCTGTACAAAATTACAAACAGCATATCCCGGCAAAGCAACTACGAGAAGCTGCTTACCATGTTCAATGATACGATGCAGGGCAAAGCAGAACACCTTGGTATCTTTGTAGGCGGCACACCACAATTTGTGGAAGATGAAAGACGCGGACTCTTCAGTTATGAAGCACTTCGTTCGAGACTCATTGATGGCCGCTATGCGGCAAGAGAATATGCGAATTATACCGGACCGATCCTGAAACTTTCGATGTTGTCCCATGAAGAGATTTTGATTCTGTTGCAAAAGCTGCGTCAGATTCATGCCCTGCATTTTGGATATAGTGCTAGTCTAACGGATGAGGATTTAGTTGATTTTATGCAAACAGCGGTCAACAGGCTCGGCGCGGATGAGTTACTGACCACACGTGAAGTGGTACGGGACTTCATGGATGTGCTGCACACGCTCCATCAGAATCCTGAAGTGACCTATGTTCAATTGCTTGGTGAGCGAGCAGTCAAACCGCAGGAAACAGGAAAAGGAACGGATTCTTCATCATCTGCTGACGATTTGGATGATTTTCTGGCGGAGTTTGAATTATGAGTGAGAACCCTTTCTATCGACTGGCCCCTTTTGTACAGGAATTTATTTATAAAAAAAGATGGGAATCACTTCGGCCAGTCCAGATTGAAGCTTGTAATATTTGTTTTCATACCCCACATCATATGCTGATTGCGGCAGGTACAGCCTCCGGCAAGACGGAGGCGGCTTTTTTTCCTGCACTGACCGAGCTGCATGAACGTCCCTCCAAATCCGTGGGCATCTTGTACATCGGGCCGCTTAAGGCACTGATTAATGACCAATTCGAGCGACTAAAGGACCTACTGTCCGAGGGCAATATTCCGGTATGGCACTGGCATGGAGATGTGCCTCAGGCAGAGAAAACACGTCTCATGCGAAGTCCATCCGGTGTGCTTCAGATTACGCCTGAATCGCTCGAAGGTTTGCTGATGAATCGTCCCAATGCCATTCCGGCGCTATTTCATGATCTGCGATATGTCATCATTGACGAGGTTCATGCATTCATGGGAGCGGATCGAGGCATTCAGGTACTGAGTGAGCTGGCGCGAATTGAACGTATGGCTGGATGTAAACCGAGAAGAGTGGGATTATCTGCGACACTAAGTGATTATGATGCTGCTACAGCCTGGCTCGCTGCTGGAACTAATCAGGGGGTGGATGTGGTTTCTTCCCCCGGTGGTCGCAAGCTGCGTTTGCGGGTGGAGCATTTTTCGTTTCCAGATGCACGGGATGAAGAACAGGCGGAACATCTGCATAACGCACGTAAACTCTATTACGACTTCATATATGAGAGTACACATCGCAAAAAAGCTTTGATATTCACCAATAGTCGAACGGATGCCGAAGTCACTATACTTGAGATGCGGCGTGTCGCCGCACGGAGACAGGAGCGGGACGTATTCCATGTTCATCATGGGAGCATTTCCGCCATGTTGAGAGAAGAGACCGAAGCCGCCTTACGAACCGGATCAAGGCCAGCAGTAGCTGCGGCTACCGTAACGTTGGAACTGGGGATTGACCTGGGTGAACTGGAGCGAGTTGTGCAGCTTGGAGCACCTTATAGTGCATCGAGCTTTGTTCAGCGCCTTGGACGGTCAGGCAGGCGTGAGGATATGGCTTCCGAGATGCTATTTGTATGTCCGGAAGAAGAGGATGAGGAAGCTCAATTGCCTGCTCGGATGCCATGGACACTCATGCGGGCTATTGCTGTTATTGAATTGTATGTAAAGACCAAGTGGGTTGAACCACTTGAGGCCCGGAAGATGCCGATGGGTGTGCTCTATCATCAGACGATGAGCATACTGAAAAGCATGGGGGAGGCTGAACCCAAAGAATTGGCTGAGGCCATGCTTTCGCTCGCACCATTCAAGGAGATTCGTGCAGATCAATATCAGATTTTTCTAAATTATCTGATTGAGACTGATCATCTGCAATGGACAGAAGATCGGACTTTAATCATCGGGCTTACGGGTGAGAAAACCGTCAATAACTATCGCTTTTATGCGGTGTTCAAAGATGATGAAGAGCACAAAGTGCTGAACGGTTCCGAGGAGATCGGGTCGATTACAACCGTGCCGCCTCCTGGATACTGTTTCTCTCTTGCCGGGAAACTGTGGAAAGTGGAAGAGGTCGATCACAAGCATAAATCTGTGTATGTGAAGGCGGCCAAAGGCAAAGTGGATACGTTATGGCTGGGTGCGGGTGGGGACATTCATACGACGGTCGTCCAGAAAATGCGTGAAGTACTGTCCGACACGGTGATATATCCGTATCTGTCTCCGCAAGCGGTAAATCGATTGGAACGCGCCCGTCGACTTGCACGTGAAAGTGGGTTGCTGAAACAGGTTGTCATTCCAGCTGGAGGAGATTCCTTGTATGTATTACCTTGGGTGGGAAGCAAGTCTTTCCGCACACTGGAACGTTTAATGAAGCACAATTTGTCTGACAAACTTGCCTTGCGATCTGTTGTACCTATGGAGCCTTATTATTTTGTCGTGTCAGGCAAAGTGGATGGTCGCACACTTTTGGCCGAGATCATGAGTGAATGTCGAACAGCGGAAGACGCATCTGCGTTACTTTCAGAAGATGAAGCACCGTATCTTGGTAAATACGATGAATTTGTGGCTCCTCCTTTGATCCGAGAGGCCTTTGCAGTGGATGGATTGGATTTAAATGGTCTCAAAGAAGGATTGCAGCAAACGTTAGCATGGGATTCTTCATCTATAAAATGACGTAATAACGTATGTCTTTTGTTTTTAATTTGAATTAAAAAAATTTAAATTGTGAATCAGGGTTGACACCACCTCACCTGCCATGTAATATATGAAAAGTCGTCACACACGAATCGCAAACAACAAATGCATATTTCATTTCGTATAACCTCGCAGGCCGAAAGTGTACACAGGGCGAGGGTCTCTACGGGAAGCCTATACTTCCTAACTACGATGCCAGGAATCATTGTATTCCTTGCTCGTAGTTAGGATTTTTGCATTTGGATGGTGTCTGTGACCTTGGCATGGATCAAACATGCGGACGCATTTTTCGATCATCAGGAGGTTTATCTACAATGAAATATTATCTGTCCGTTCTCGCAGGAGCGATGAGCTATGGCATATTATCCACAATTGTGGTTCTGGCTTACGGCGAAGGGTACAAACTTGGAGAGGTCGTGGGCACACAGCTGATCACGGGCTTCATCCTGTCCTGGATGCTGGCATTATACTCGAAGTTTAGAATGAAACGGAAATCACAGGCAGATGGAAAAACATCAGCTGCCGTGGCAAAAGCATTTCAGAAATTAACGTGGAAGCAACGTTTGATATTGATGGCTGCAGGGACGCCGACGGTGATTACCGGTCTTGTCTATTATCAGTCTTTACGATACATTCCCGCGTCACTTGCCATTATTCTTTTGTTCCAATTTACGTGGATTAGCGTATTGATTCAGGCCGTGAGCAAACGTCAGCGTCCTGACAAAGTAACGTTCCTGACTTTGATTATCCTGTTTGGCGGAACATTGCTGGCAGCAGGTTTCCTGGAACAGGGACTCGGAGAGTTTAACGGCTTGGGCATAGCGCTTGGCTTAATGGCGGCTGTAAGTTACTCCCTGTTTGTAATGTTCAGTGGTAAAGCGGTTCCATCAGCACATCCGGCTTTTCGCAGTGCATGGATGGTGACCGGAGGTCTGGTCTTGCTGTGCATCCTGTTCCCGCCGACGTTCCTGTTTAACGGATTGATTTGGAGCCAGCTGCTTGTCTTCGGATTGTTGCTTGGCTTCTTCGGAGCTTTTATCCCACCAGTACTGTTCGCAGTAGGTGTGCCTCATATTGGGGGCGACATGGCCGGAATTCTTGGTGCAGTTGAGCTCCCAATCGCGGTGCTGCTCTCAGCCATTGTGCTTCACGAGCATGTGAGCCCATTGCAATGGCTCGGGGTTATTGTGGTGCTAATTGGTGTAGCACTGCCAGAGATCTATAAGTTACGGATGAGACGAAGTCGAAATACACCTCTATATTCCTGAGTGGAATTAGATAGAATGATAAAGACAAGAACTATAGCTGAAAGAGCCTGAGTGATTCAGGCTCTTTTTTGATGAATATATTTATTGGGCTAAGTGATGTCCCATCGATATGGCCCATTCGAGTCATTTTCAATTTTAACCGGATGGGGTATGCTGAAGAAGAGTTGCAATAGAATGGGAACATAGACAGAGGAGCGTTGAGATGAAAAGCTGGATTAGCAAAACCTGGCCTTGGCTTACGCTGGGAATTACTGTAGTTGTGCTGCTTGGATCTTTTATGGTGTATTTTATGGGCAAGGACATGTCCCCAGGCTCAGGAAGTGCCGTAACGGCCAAAGCCGAGACGCCGGAGGACTTGAAGGGATATGAAGTTGTTAATGTTAACGTAAGCAATGACGGTTTTGAACCTGATGTTATTGAAGTTAAATCCGGAGTCCCTACCAAAATCAACTTTATTCTTACTCGGCAGGTCACACACGTTAAATCGGTGGCATCAAGTAAGCTTGGCATGGATATGTACATGCAAAAGGGTGATAATTACTACACCTTGGACAAAGATCTCCAGCCTGGGGAATATGAAATTCACTGTGGCATGTACATGATTTACGGAACGGTTAAGGTCATATAGTGGACAGGAGCAAAGATTCTTCAATTGAATCTTTGCTCCTCTTTTGTGTGCATGATATCATGGACTAGTGATCAATTTCATCTGGAGGTGGCCAAATATGAAAGCGCTATTTATTGGAGGAACAGGTACCATCAGTACAGCAATTACCGATCAGCTTGCCAAGCAAGGCTGTGAACTTTATTTGATCAACCGGGGTAATCAAAATGATAATTTGCCTGCGCAAATCAAAGTGCTGCAAGCCGATATTAACGATGAAGCACGGGTTGCGGAGCTGATTGCCGACCTGGAGTTCGATGTTGTCGCAGACTTTATTGCGTTTGTACCTTCCCAGCTGGAGAGAGATTACCGTTTGTTCAAAGACAAAACAAAGCAGTTTATATTTATCAGTTCGGCATCTGCCTACCAGACACCACTTGCTGATTATCGGATCACGGAAGGTACGCCTTTATCCAATCCGTATTGGGAATATTCACGCAACAAAATTGCATGTGAAGACTATTTGATGAAACAGTATCGTGAAGAAGGATTTCCGGTA
The DNA here is from genome assembly GCF_028771845.1 of Paenibacillus marchantiae. Taxonomy (NCBI): domain Bacteria; kingdom Bacillati; phylum Bacillota; class Bacilli; order Caryophanales; family Paenibacillaceae; genus Paenibacillus; species Paenibacillus marchantiae. Next base: position 4,078,200 of record NZ_CP118270.1, read on the forward strand.
ACCATTGTGCGTCCAAGCCATACGTATAGTGAACGTTCTGTACCTCTCGGTGTACACGGGGCAGAGGGAAGCTGGCAGGTCCTCAAGCGCATACGTGAAAATAAACCCGTACTCATTCATGGAGATGGTACATCTCTCTGGACCATAACGCATAACCGTGATTTTGCCAAAGGATTTATTGGCCTTATGGGCAATATTCACGCCATTGGTGAATCGGTACATATTACCTCGGACGAGTCAGTAACCTGGAATCAGATCTATGAGATTATTGCAGGAGTGCTTGGTGTCAAGCTTCATGCGGTTCATGTATCTTCCGAGTTTTTGGCGGCGTGCAGTGATCAGGATCTTCGAGGCGGTCTGCTGGGAGACAAGGCGAATACGGTTGTATTTGATAACAGTAAGCTAAAAAGGCTTGTTCCAGAATTTGTGGCAACGATCAGGGCCGATCAAGGAATCCGGAGCACCATAGAATATATTCTTGCACATCCTGAATTGCAGACCGAAGATCCCGAATTTGATGCATGGTGTGACAAGGTGGTTGGAGTATTGGATGAAGCGTTGCTGAAAATTAGAGATGAGAAGTGAGGCGAGCATATGTCCCAAACCGGGCATCGACTGGTAAAGGAAATCACCAAAACCGTCACTTTGGACTATTTGCTGCACATTCCCGAGACGGAGGAACCGCTTGCTGCGGACCAGAAATGGCCTGTCATTTTGTTTCTTCATGGTTCTGGAGAACGTGGAAATGATCTGGAAAAGCTTAAAGCACACGGGGTTCCGCTTATTGCCGATCAGGACAAGAGTTTCCCGTTTATCGTGATTTCACCGCAATGCCCTGTGGACGAATTTTGGGGTATGCATCGCGAAGCTGTTATGGCTCTTCTGGAACATGTTTTGGAAAACGAAGCTGCTGACCCGAACCGGGTGTATCTTACAGGTCTGAGTATGGGCGGGTATGGTGCTTGGGATCTGCCACTGTTTTACCCCAATACATTTGCTGCATTGGCTCCTGTATGTGGGGGAGCAGACCCTTCCAAAGCGGAAGAACTGCATAATATACCGATCTGGGCATTCCATGGTGCCAAGGATGACATCGTTTATGTTACGGAATCCGAGAAAATTGTTCATGCGCTTGAAGCGTTGAACGCGGATGTGAAGCTGACGATATATCCTGAAGGTAATCATGATGCTTGGACCGAAACGTATGACAACCCGGAATTGTACAAGTGGTTTCTCAGCCATACGTTATAATCAATCAATCGTTCGTAATTGACAATATTCAGCATTATTAAGTATTTACTTTCGTTATTCGAATCGTTATAATCAAGAAAAAATGACACTTGTTAGGGGAGGCACCCCAACAGAGGACTTTGTTCCTTTGTTGGGGTGCCTCCTTTTTTTGTGTGCAGAAAAGGAGAGCAGACGTTGAAGAAATCTGAGAAGCGTATTAAAAAACAGGCCGAGCAGCTTACCAAAGTGGTACTTGCATTTGCTCTGCTGTCACCCCAAGCCTTGCTGGTCGAATGGGGTTCAACGGCCATTATGGCTGAAGCTGTGGAAACCATCAGTATTGTATCCGATACTTCCAGCATGAAGGCTGTTCAATCCTCCAAGGTGAAAGTGGAGATGAATAGTGATGGCAAATATAGAATTGTGTTGCTTCCTAATACAAACGTATTCTACGGTGGCGATACCGGGAATGTATCCACCATTATTGATCATAACGGAACACCCGTTAATTTTAAGTCGCTGCCCCTTAATTATTATCGAATCAATAATAATGTAATCGAAATGTCCAGGCAGAAAGACAACGTAGAGTATATTTTGCGCGTGTCCATCGTTAATGCCACATCTCAGGGCGGTTATATGAAGGTGGAGCTGGAGGCTGTTAACCGCAGCGGCTCTACGCTGAATCTGGGAGGTACGTTCTATTGGGATACGATGGTGAATGGCAACGATGCTTCTCCGTTTGAAGTGATTGAGAACGGCTGGCGCAATTACAGTGGAGGTGTTCAGGTAACTGCTTTTTATGCCAACACGTATAACGTTGTGGACGCAGATCGCATTTTCATGGGGCAGTACAATAGCCCGGACAATGCGCAGCTGACAGGTGGTTCTTCTCCATCTTCCTTTACGCCAGGGCAGACCGTTACCGCAACGGATACTGCTGCGCAGTTTTGGTGGGACGGCAAAGCAACCGCGAACCAGGCTTCACGCAAATTTTCGACGATTGTGGGGATTGGTCCCAAAAATGCACCGCCTTCATTTGCACTATCGGCACCGTCTTCGGGCCAGACCTATTACAAAGGAGAACAGCTTCAAATATCCGGTACAACCCGGGATACGGATGTGGGAGATCTTCTGACTGTCAAATGGTCAATCGACGGAGGCTCCGAAAACATGTTGACACAGATGACGGCTACAGGTTCCAATCAGTCGTTTAACACGAATTACACATTGCCAGACAAGCTCGCAGATGGCGTACATACGTTGCAGGTGTGGGTAATGGATGACAAGGGAGGGGTCTCCTCAGCGGGTACTGTCAACTTCACGGTGAAAAGTTTCGTTGTTCCGGGAACACCGTCATTTACATCTGTTAACAATAATAATCTGACGGTCAACTGGGACAAAAAGGCGAATGATGCTACCGTGACGTATGAACTGAAAAATGTAACGACGAATCAAACCTTTGATACGGGTACAACAAATAGTCGGCAGGTGACCGGGCTTACACCGAATACTCAATATTCTTTTGCTGTGCGCGCTAAAAATACAGTGGGTTCGTATACGGGGTATTCAAGTCCAGCTAGCAAATTTACACTAGCCAATGCACCAAGCGATGCAGCTGTGAGCCAGTCAGGTAACTCCGTTACGGCTAGTTGGAACAACAATGGCAATCCTGCGGGAACGAGTTACAAAACGGAAATACGTAACTCCGTCGGACAAGTGCTTGCATCGGGTACAACTTCATCAACTCGGACTGAACTTGCGTTAACTGGACTTGCAGACGGATTATATAACGTATATGTAGCAGCACTGAATGGAGAAGGCATACAGACTGCATTTACCTCTGCAGGTCAGATCACAAAGGACACAACCGGTCCCACTGCTCCCTCGATAGCAGTCAATCCTTCTTCTTGGACCAAGGAAGATGTCCTGGTTACGATTACAGCAGGCTCGGATGCCTTAAGTGGTGTACAGAAGACTGAGTACAAGCTGGGGATTGGGGGAGAATGGAAGGAATACACTGCTCCCATTACGGTTGCTTCTGAAGGAAATACACTCATTATTGCACGCAGCATAGATGCATTTGGCAATACAGGACAGGAGGCTTCTGTTACAGCACGAGTGGACCGTACAGCTCCGACACCTCCCGTCATCTCGTTAAATCCGACGGAGTGGACCCATTCGGCAGTAACGGTGACGTTAACGGCAGGTACGGATGAAGCAAGTGGAGTGGGTCTTACGCAATATAGACTTGGAGTTGAAGGAACTTGGGTCGATTATCGAGAGCCATTTACCATCAATACGGAAGGAATCACCGAGATTCAGGCGCGAAGTGTGGATCGGGCCTCTAATGTCAGTGCGTCAACTTCAGCCAATGCCCGGATTGACAAGACAGGGCCTGATGAGCCAAAGATTACACTCAGTGCTGATGAATGGACGAATCAGGATGTATCCTTTGAAATAACCAGCGGTGAAGATACAGGCAGTGGACTTGCCAAAAGCCAATATCGTCTAAACGAACAAGGCCCCTGGATCGATTACACTGGAGAAGTGAAGGTTACCGAAGAAGGACAAACCACAGTTTATGCGCGCTCGCTTGACAGGGTAGGGAATGTAAGTACTGTTACAAAAGCACTCATTCGACTGGATAAGACTGCTCCAACAGAGCCGGTTATTACATTAAGTCAGTCTGGCTGGAGCAAGGAAGCTATACAATTTACGATTGCTGGCAGCGTAGATGAACATGCCATTTCGTATGAATATAGTTTGAATGGGGCCCCGTATATTGTAGGAAACTCAGGTACAGTGAGTTCAAACGGTCCCAACGTAATTCGAGCCAGAGCGAGAGACGCTGTCGGAAACGTTAGCAAGGAGGTCAGTCGTACGGCTTATGTCGATCAGGTTGCTCCAACGATTACATTTACACCGAATGGACAAGGCTGGATTGACACTAATATATCTGCTACCGTTCAATATGAAGATTCTGATTCGGGTATCAATGAGAATTCGCGATTGTACAGTGTGACCAACAGTACCGCATCGCCAGACAACTGGAATGAAGCCCGCTCGAATGAGCCTGTAATTTCAATTGAATCCGAAGGCATTTGGTATATCCATGCCAAAACAATAGATATGGCAGGGAATACATATGAGACCGTATCAGCACCTTATCAGATCCAGCGCAAGCCACAGCAGCCGGGAAATGCGAGCGTTACACAGATCAGTGAGACTTCGGCAGAACTTACGTGGGATCTGCCCACAGGAGAATGGTATACCGACGGGTATCAGTATGAAATCATAAACCATACGACAGGCCAGTCCTGGACACTGGATTATCCTAAACATACGCTCATTGATCACTCCCTAAGTGGTGGGCAAGTCTATGATTACGAAGTGAGAGTTCGAAACCATACTGGCATAAGTGATGCAGTATCTGTCCGTGCACTGACAATCCCCGCGGCACCGGGATCATTACAAGTTCGAAAAGTCGATTCCCAGCCTGAGCTGGCAGAAGTACATTTCGATTCGGTTCAAGGTGCTACTGCGTACCGTATCACGGCTGCAACTTCGGATGGAAGTATTGTATTTGACCAGACGATCTCCGATTCTTCCAATATTCCGTACATGACCAATCTGGTCCCGGGGAGCATTCATACGATTTCGGTCACAGCACTGAATGAGAGTGGTACGGGAGAAAGCAGCAGGGTGGGATTCCTGACATTGCCTGCAGCACCTGGTGAATTTGCGGCAGTGCAGATTCGGGAGCATGAGATCTCTCTGGGATGGGAGACGGTAACTTCAGCTACGTATTACAGCCTTTCACGCAGTGGAGCTGGAGTCTACGAAGGATTGGAAACGGAGTATGTGGACGCAGGTCTGGATAGTGGAACAGAGTATAGCTATGAATTGCTGGCCGCAAACGAGACAGGAGAAGGTCCAGTAACAAGTTTGCAGAAGCTGCTGACATTGCCGGGGGCCATTGAAAGCTTGAGTATAGATAATGCTACAACAACGAGCATGCATCTCAGTTGGGATCCTGTAAGAGGCGCGGAGCGATACGAAGTCTTTGTGAATGGGGAGAAGCGGGAGACGCTGCTTGCTGGAACCCATGAATATCTGCTAACGGGATTGACTGCGGGAACGTTGGTTCAGGTGGACGTTCAGGCAGGCAATGGAAGTGGACAAGGTCAATCCAATCGAGTATCTGGAACGACGCTTCCCGAGAGTCCTTCAGGTCTTCACTTCGTTCAACCGACTGAAACAGGAGTAACACTCAGATGGGATGCAGTCCCCGGCGCGACGAAGTACCGGGTCGTTCTTGAGGGGCAGAGTTATGAGATTTCAGATACACAGATTGAAGTCCATCAGTTATCAGGCAACCGCCACTATACGTATCAGGTGGAGGCCGGAAATGCTGCTGGTTATGGTGCACCCACAAGCGGTGAACTGCTTACTTTGCCAACCAGACCTAAAGGGCTCAAAGTAACACGTACGGATGAAACGAGTATTGGGGTGGAATGGGAATCTGTAAATACAGCCGAATCCTATATCGTTAGTATCAATGGGACGGAAGTGGGGCGAACTTCGGGACTTGCCTATACGGCTAAAGAATTGTTGCCAGGTATGGAGTATTTAGTGGAAGTACAGGCCGTGAACACGTCTGGAGTCGGTCAGTCCGCCAGCTTGATTCGATTATCCAAACCGACCGCCCCTTCAGAAATCGTTGTTGAACCAGGAGTACATAAAGCCACCTTGTCATGGGATTCGGTAGCAGGTGCCTCGGAGTATGTAATTCAGCAGGGGAACAAAGAGATTTACCGTGGAACAGAGCTGACGACCTTTATTTCAGGACTTGAGGATGGAACGATGCATCATTACACACTTGTTGCAGTGAACAGACAAGGGACCCCATCCGAAGCGACGGGTATATCCATACTTACATTGCCTGAGAAGCCAGTTGAGATTAAGGCAACGGAAGTGTCGGAAAACAGTCTTAGTCTGGATTTTACCAAAACAGGGGTAAAGGGTGCAGACGAATACATCATTGAACGCAATGGGCGAGAGATTGCTCGCATGGATGCGAGTGAAACCCGATTCGTAGATGAGGATTTGTCGCCCGGCACGAAATATACGTACAAGATCCGGGCGGTTAATGCAAGTGGTTCGGGTGCTTCCTTTGTCTATGGAATAACAACTAAAACCCTGCCACTATCACCAGATGGGATTACAGTGATCAAGGGAACGCACACGTTTGATCTGGCGTGGGAAGCAGTAAAGGGAGCAGCCGCATATGAAATTCGCAATCAGACAACGGGGGAAGTTCAGACTGTGTCCGAACCATCGGTCCATCTCGCCAGTTTATTGGATGGCACAACGTATACGTTTGAACTTACTGTTTTGAATGAGGATGGTCACCGTTCTTCTCCTGTTGAGGTTCTTTTGTTGACCAAACCCATATCCCCACAAACAGCAAGTATTGCTGCGGTAACCGATCAATCGGCAACGCTGGATCTGAGTGGCAGCGCCACACGAGGCGCAGAACAATTGATCATTATGCGAGATGGTATTGAAATTGACCGTATTCCGGCTGAGAGTATTTCTTATAAGGACAAGAATTTGACGCCGGGAGAGAGATACACTTATACGGTTAAGACTTCGAATGCTTCCGGCGATAGCGATACGGGATTTGATGTTCAATTGCGTACGCTGCCTGCAACAATTACGGAAACGCTGCACCCAGACGTGATTGAAGAGACGGAGGCAGTGATTAAGTGGACAAAGGTTCAAGGTGCAGAGGGTTACATTGTAATGATAGCGGATGACGAATTTACAACAATTACAGAGAGTGATTTGACTGAAATTATCCTTAAGGGGCTAGTCAGTGCAGCCCAATATGATCAAGTACAGATCGTTCCTTATAATACAGTGGGTAATGGAATTCCAATGGTCGTTGCTCCATTTTTCACGCTGCCTCATGTCGATTCTGTTGAGATGAAGCTATATCCGGAGACGGATCATGCCAGACTGGAGTGGGATTTCCCTTATTTAAACGAAACGTTTGTGGTTCTAATGGATGGTATTGAGCTGTATAGAGGCAAACAAAAAGAGTATATCGTAAATGAGCTGCAGGGCGGAACGAACTACTACATCGAACTGTATACCGAGAACGGGCGGGGAGATACATCTCATAAGCTAGAATATACACTCTTGACCAAACCGGAAGCTCCCAAGGAAGTGGAATATCGTTCGACACAGGAGAGCATACAACTTCAGTTCGAAAAGAGCCATGTCAAGGGGGTTGAGCAATTCATCATTGAACGTGACGGTGCGGAGATCGGCCGAGTGTCTGTTGACGAGCCTTATTACAAAGACCATGGGCTTGAGCCAGGTGTAAATTATGTGTATACCATCAAAACCGTAAATGCTTCCGGTAAGAGCGAGAGCGGATTCAATCTAACAGCAGTAACGCTGCCAGGCAAAATTCCTTCTCCACCTCAAGTGAAAGAACGCGCTCAGCATGGTGCAGATATTATATGGGATATGATTCCTGGTGCAGCAGGCTATCGCATCTATCAGGAAGACGAGCTGATTGCAACAACAATGGAAACATCGATACATATAACTGAATTGAAAAGTGCCCAGGTCTATTCCGACTTTTCTATTGTGCCTTTCAATGAGGCGGGAGACGGAAAGACAGTCGATGTACCCGAGTTCGAGACATTGCCTTCAGAAGAATTCACCGTTTCAGCGAACTCCCAGAGCACAAGCAGCATTGCATTGAGCTGGAAATTGGAATCTTTTAATGAAACGATCGTGCTTTCTAGTAGTGGGCGGGAGATCTATCGTGGAAAAGATCGAAGCTACATCTGGACAGGACTAACGGGCGGACAGCGCTATGATGTCATATTGTGGACTGAAAATTCAGCCGGGGAAAAAAGTGAAAGCCAGCAGGCCACTGCCGTGACTCTGCCATATCCACTTCCAAGCGGAAGTGGAGCTGGTTCACCTACACCTTCCTCTAAACCGGAGGATGTTCAGTCGTCCGGAGTGTCTCAACCTGAGCAAAATGACAAAGCGGAAACAACAGCCAAGAAAGAGGTTAAGTTCATTGATATTGGTCAAACATTCAATAAAGATCAGATTATATGGCTGGCAGAGCAAAACATCATTCAAGGTGTGAGTGAAACCCGCTTCGAACCCCGTCGTCCCATTACAAGAGCTGAGTTCACAGCACTTATTGTGCGATTAATGGGTCTGGATACATCTGCCGATTATCAGCATGCTTTTCGGGATGTGAACGATCAGGATTGGTTTGCTCCTGAGATCGAAGCAGCCGTAAGTCTTGGTATGGTACATGGCATGGGTAATGGTAAATTTGCTCCATATGAGCTGGTAACCCGGGAACAGGCATCGAAGATCATTGCGAATGTTATTCGCAAAATTAAGCCGGAATCCGCAACTTCACGTCGTGCTTTTACGGATCAGATGGATGTGTCCGAATGGGCCAAAGAAGAGGTTGAAGAGCTTGCTGGAATGTACATGCTTACCGGGTACGAAGACGGCAGTTTCCGACCCATGCAGCATCTGAGCAGATCTGAAGCCGCAGCCCTGATCTTCCGACTGAACAAACTGATCCGTATTATAGAAGAAGGTCAAACTATGGAGGAAGAGAACCGAACTATGGATGATAAAGGAACGAGTATTGATATAGAAGGTAAGGCTAACATGTCAAAATTGGAGTAAAAAAACTAGGATTGAATCACATGGAAATTTATCATTTCATCATCCTCAGTAGCTACATTATCCGTTATTCGACTTTTAATGTTATAATAGGTTGCCAATATGATATAAAAAAGGGTAATGGACAGTGGTGATGAATGATGAATAATAAATTTATCCGAATCTATGAAGATATTGCAGCTCGTATTCGGACTGGAGAAATTGAAGCAGGTACGCTGCTTCCCTCGGAACTTGATTTATCGGAAAGTTATCAAACGTCTAGAGAGACAATTCGCAAAGCGCTTAAAATGCTGTCTGAAGAAGGTTATATTCAGAAAATTCAAGGTAAGGGCTCCATTGTATTGGATATACGTAAAATTGATTTTCCTATTTCGGGCCTCGTCAGCTTCAAGGAACTGGCTAAAAAAATGGGACATCGGGCCAAAACGTACGTTAAGGTTTTTGAAGAAAAAAAGGTTGATCAGGCCTTGTTCAAGAAAATCAATTTTGGCCTGAATGAAAAGGTCTGGGAGATCAGACGTGTACGGCAAGTGGATGGCGAACATGTCATTCTCGACAAGGACCATATAAGCCAGAGGCTTATTCCCGGTTTGAGCAAGGAAATATGTAATGACTCCATCTTCGAGTACATTGAGGAAGAGCTCGGGCTGACCATCTCTTTTGCCAAAAAGGAAATATTGGTGGAGGAGCCCACTGCTGAGGATAGGGAATTGCTTGATCTCGAAGGATTCCACAATGTAGTTGTGGTTAGAAGTCAGGTTTACCTGGAGGATGCAAGTCAATTCCAGTTCACAGAGGCAAGGCATCGCCCGGACAAGTTCAGATTTGTGGACTTTGCCCGGCGTAGATGATATCCATTGACCATGGATATGAAACAGAGAGTACCTATTCACTTCTTTTAGGGGTGAACGAGGTGCTCTCTTTGTTTTGAAAACGATTTGAAGTGTTTAGGGGGTCGATAGCCAAATAGGGAGTGTTGATGGGGAGGTAGCGAGTACAAAATAAATTCCTTATCATGGTAAAAATAACTTGACCGGTAAGCGTTTTCGTTTTATTATATGTCCATAACCTTAACGATTAAGTAAATAAAATTAAATTATGTATCTTACATAAAGTTATTTATTTATAAATAATAACTTTATAAAATTATGGGATACTCTTGATTTTAGTTAACTTATTGCCTTGAGCAGGGTTAATTGAAATAAATAAAAAAATGTAGGAGGTTCTAGCGAATGGTCAAGTTGCAAAAGTGTACAGTCTTTACCGTAATAGCTGCACTTATGTTGGTGATTCTGGGGAGTGCTGCACCCAAAGCGTCTGCTGCTACAGGATTTTATGTAAGCGGAGGCAAATTGTACGATTCCACTGGCAAGGCATTTGTTATGAGAGGTGTCAATCATGGACATTCATGGTTTAAGAACGACCTGAACACGGCTATTCCTGCAATTGCCAAAACAGGTGCCAACACCGTACGGATTGTGCTCTCCAATGGCGTGCAGTACACCAAAGACGATCTGAACTCCGTTAAAAACATCATTAATGTTGTAAGCGCAAACAAAATGATTGCGGTGCTTGAAGTACATGATGCAACAGGTAAGGATGACTATAATTCGTTGGATGCAGCAGTGAATTACTGGATTAGCATCAAGGAAGCACTCATTGGCAAAGAAGACAGAGTTATCGTAAATATCGCGAACGAATGGTATGGAACATGGAACGGTAGTGCTTGGGCTGATGGATACAAAAAAGCAATTCCGAAGCTGAGAAATGCCGGGATTAACAATACGTTGATCGTGGATGCAGCGGGCTGGGGGCAGTACCCGCAATCCATCGTGGATTATGGACAAAGTGTATTTGCAGCAGATACACAGAAAAATACTGTGTTTTCGATTCACATGTATGAATATGCCGGTAAAGACGCGGCAACCGTAAAAGCCAACATGGAAAGCGTATTAAACAAAGGTCTGGCCCTGATCATCGGTGAATTCGGTGGATATCACACGAACGGAGATGTCGATGAATATGCGATCATGAAATATGGTCAGGAAAAAGGGGTAGGCTGGCTCGCATGGTCCTGGTATGGCAACAGCTCTGATTTGAACTATTTGGACTTAGCTACGGGTCCTAACGGAAGTTTGACATCCTTTGGAAACACGGTTGTAAACGACACTTACGGAATCAAAAATACTTCAAAAAAAGCAGGGATCTACTAGGGTCTATAGGGTCTAGCTTTTCTAAAAAGATTCATCTACTCAACGAGAAGCATTGAGCATGTTCTGTGCAAGAAAATCTCTTCCAAACACTCTGACCAACACGTCAGGGTGTTTTTTATTGAAAAAAAAATCATCAAAACAGAAACTCTTTTGAATTTTTCCGTTTATATTTAAAATCTTTTGTTTTCAAAACAAAACAAAGATGATAAACTCTGATTAGGAATAAAACAAACATTATCGGAGGGGAACAAATGGTACAGAGTTTATGGAATTCATCACAGGCTTCGGAGAAAACAACCGGACTGGAGCAACTGGTCTACCGATCCAATCTGATTGGGTCAGATCGCCGTGTATGTAACATTTTCGGAGGCAATACGTCTACCAAAACGACGGTGAAAGATTTTCGCGGCTGTGATATAGAAGTGATGTATGTAAAAGGCAGCGGATCTGATCTGGCTTCTATGCAGGCGAAGCATTTTACAGGCCTTGGACTCGAAGATATTCGTCCATTAATTGAACGGGAATCCATGTCGGATGAAGAGATGGTCGAATACCTGGGTCATTGCATGATCGATTCCAAACACCCGCGTGCATCCATTGAGACGTTGCTGCATGCATTCCTTCCATATAAACATGTGGACCATACCCATCCAGATGCGATTATTAGTCTGTGTTGTGCAGATAACGGAAAAGAACTAGCGAAAGAGATTTACGGGGATCGATTTGTATGGGTTCCTTATGTGCGTCCAGGATTCACACTATCCAAGATGATTGCTGAAAGCGTATTCTCGAATCCCAATGCCGAACTGGTTCTGATGGAGAAGCATGGACTTGTGACTTGGGGAGAAACATCGGAAGAATGTTACGCCCAGACGATCAAAATTATTAATGAAGCGGAAGCCTTCATTGAAGCACGTGTTGACGAAGGAAGCCTGTTTGGCGGAGAGAAGCATCCTGCGTTTGAGGCAGAAGTGCGTCGCCAGATCGTATCCAAAGTAATGCCGACCATTCGGGGAGCGGTATCGGATAGCAAAAAAATGATTTTGTCCTTTGACGATCAGGAGGATGTGCTTGCCTTCGTTGGAGGAGTGGATTCGCCGAAGCTGTCACAGGTAGGCGCGGCGTGCCCGGATCATTTGGTGCACACCAAAGTGGTACCTCTATTCATCGATTGGACACCGGACGCGGAGGATATTGAAGGGCTGAAATCCAAACTGGTGGAAGGCGTAGCCGCCTACAAAGAACAATATCAACACTATTTTGAGAGCAACAAAAATGATGGTGACGTGATGTTCGAAGCTGCACCTCGCGTCATTCTTATCCCAGGTGTGGGCATGATCAACACAGGCAAGAGCTGGGCACTGTCCCAGGTGAGCGGGGCATTGTATCATAGAGCCATTGCCGTGATGCGGGGTGCGACAAGTCTGGGCCAATTCGTATCCCTCAGCGACAATGAATCCTACAATGTGGAGTACTGGCCGCTTGAGCTTTACAAATTATCGCTGGCTCCGGCGGAGACTGAGTTTTCCCGCAAAGTGGCGTTTATTACCGGGGGTGCCGGTGGAATTGGAAGTGAAACCGCACGCAGATTGGTATCTGAAGGGGCACATGTCGTTCTCGCGGACCTCAACCTTGAAGGAGCACAGAAGGTAGCTCAGGAAATTAACGACCAATATGGTGCCAATCGAGCATATGCATTGAAGATGGATGTAACGGATGAGGAAGCCGTGCAATCTGCGTATGCCGAAGTTGCTGTACAATATGGCGGCTTGGATATTATCGTGAACAATGCAGGCCTGGCCACCTCTAGTCCGTTTGACGAAACATCGTTAAAAGAATGGAACTTGAACATGAATGTGCTGGGTACTGGGTACTTCCTCGTGGCACGTGAAGCTTTCAAGTTGATGAAACAACAGGGGATTGGCGGCAGTATGGTATTTATCGGGTCCAAAAACTCAGTCTATGCGGGTAAAAGCGCCTCAGCTTACAGCTCGGCCAAAGCACTTGAGGCTCATTTGGCCCGCTGCATCGCGGCGGAAGGTGGGGAATACGGTATTCGTGTAAATACGATTCTCCCGGATGCCATCCTGCAAGGTTCAGCGATCTGGAACGGTTCATGGAGAAATGAACGTGCAGCAGCCTATGGTATCGAACCAGATCAACTGGAAGAGTACTATCGCAAACGTACAACTTTGCTCGTCAATATTTATCCGAGAGATATTGCGGAAGGCATCGCCTTTTTTGCCTCTTCCAAATCAGAAAAAACAACCGGTTGCATGATGACGATTGATGGCGGTGTACCAGCAGCATTTACACGATAATAAGGAGGGTTCTCGCACATGGAAAATCAGGTCAAGCAAGCATATGAAGCAGCCAAATCATTATATGCTCAGCATGGAATTGATACGGATGAAGTGCTGAAGAAGCTCGCGGAGATCAAAGTGTCTGTTCACTGTTGGCAAGGGGACGATGTAAAAGGTTTTCTGAATAAAGATGGGGAACTTACGGGTGGAATATCCGTTACAGGTCAATATCCGGGGGCTGCAACGACACCCGCAGAGCTTCGGGCAGACCTGGAGCAAGCCTTCTCCATGATTCCCGGCAAACATAAGGTCAATTTACACGCGATCTATGCGGATACGGACGAACAAGTAGAGCTGGATCGGATTGAGCCGAAGCATTATGAGAACTGGGTAAAATGGGCCAAAGAACAAGGGCTCGGTCTGGATTTCAATCCAACCTGTTTTTCACATGAAAAATCAAGTGACGGTTTCACGCTAAGTCATTCCGATCCGGCGATTCGCAAGTTCTGGATTGATCACTGCAAAGCATCCCGCCGCATTGGCGCTTACTTTGGCGAGCAGCTGGGCCAGACTTGTGTAACCAATGTATGGGTGCCGGACGGGTTCAAGGATAATCCGGTCGATCGCATGACACCGCGGAAGCGGCTGAAGGATTCACTAGATGAGGTATTTGCCGAGAAGCTTGATCCCAAGTATCATCTGGATGCGGTCGAGAGTAAGCTGTTTGGCCTCGGCTCAGAAGCGTATGTCGTTGGTTCTCATGAATTCTATATGGGCTATGGACTGCAAAATGATACGTTAATCTGCCTTGATGCCGGACATTTTCATCCAACGGAAGTTATTTCTAACAAACTATCTTCACTGGCCCTGTTTACCAACGGCATTCTGCTGCATGTCAGCCGTCCAATGCGTTGGGACAGTGACCATGTTGTCATTATGGATGATGAGCTGCTGGAAATTGCTCGCGAATTGGTACGTCATGATCTGCTTCCAACGACACATATCGGACTCGATTTCTTTGATGGAAGCATCAATCGAGTTGCTGCGTGGGTAGTTGGCACACGCAACACCATTAAAGCATTGCTACGTGCGATGTTGGAACCTGTGGATGCTCTGAAATCAGCGGAGCTGGAAGGGGATTACACCCTTCGTCTTGCTTTGACAGAAGAGTTTAAGTCCTATCCTTTCGGCGCGATCTGGGATTATTATTGCGCCCAGCAGCAAGTACCTGTACGTGAACAGTGGATTGCTGAGATCAAAACCTATGAGCAGGAAGTTTTACTTCAACGAGATAAATCTTTCGTATAGGATGATGCAGGCCACGGTGGAGAAGTTTTCCACTGTGGCTTTTTTGCATGGAAACAGCTGCGAAATGCATAACTGCGGTCAGAATTTCCATACTAAAAATACATAGAAAAATGCAAAGCTTCAATGCTAGTACTGCAACGTAGAGGAGGATGCATCCGATTTGAATCTCGCCCACAACAAATTGTATATCGCGGCACTTGGCGGCTTGAATGAAATAGGTAAGAACATGTATCTGATCCAATATAATCAGGACATCATTGTCATCGACTGTGGCTCCAAATTCCCGGATGAAACCCTACCGGGCATTGATCTCATCATTCCGGATGTGACGTATCTGCTGGAAAATCAGGACAAGGTAAGGGCGCTTGTGGTTACCCATGGACATGAAGACCACATTGGCGGCATTCCCTATTTGTTAAAACAAATCAATATCCCGGTGTATGCATCCAGACTGACACGAGGATTAATTGAACTGAAACTGAAAGAGCATGGGCTGCTGCGCAAAGCAGATCTGCATACGGTTGATTCCAAATCCAGCATTACGCTGGGTGGAATTCAGATTTCTTTTTTTGCGACCAGTCACAGCATACCGGATTGCCTGGGTATTTTCTTTCAAACACCTGGAGGAAATGTCGTCCATACCGGGGATTTCAAGTTTGATATGTCACCTGTAAATGGGCCGTATCCCGATCTGCACCGTATGGCCGAGATTGGCAAACAAGGTGTACACGTGCTGTTGTCCGAGAGCACCAATGCAGAGAGACCGGGGTTCACCCCTTCCGAGCGTGTCGTAGGTGACCACATATTGGACGCGTTTATTCGTGCCAAACAAAAAGTGTTTATTTCTACCTTTGCGTCCAACGTAAGCAGGGTTCAACAGATTGTAAATGCAGCGTTCGAGACGGGGCGCAAGCTGGCTCTGCTGGGTAGAAGCATGCTTAATGTAGTGTCCGTAGCTAGTGAACTGGGATACCTGGATGTACCAGAGGGGCTGCTCATTGAGGCCATTGATTCGGACCAGTTTCCACCTGATGAGGTCGTTGTGCTCTGTACGGGAAGTCAGGGTGAAACGATGGCTGCTTTATCCCGTTTGGCGGCCTCCAAACATCCTCATGTGAAGATTGCACCTGGAGATACCGTCATTATTGCCGCTGGGGCGATCCCGGGGAACGAACGCAATCTTGCGCATGTCATTGATAATCTGTATGTGCTCGGAGCACGCGTCATTTACGGTTCAAGCGGAGCAGCAGGCATGCATGTATCAGGACACGGCAGCCAGGAAGAACTCAAACTGATGCTGACCCTGATGAAGCCTGATTATCTAATTCCAGTTCACGGTGAGTTCCGCATGCTGTATCAGCATAGACAACTGGCGGAGTCCGTGGGGATCGAACGGGATCATGTATTCATCGTGAACAATGGGGATATGATTCAGTACAAAGACAGCGTGGCATCTCCTGGTCCCAAAATTGCTTCAGGCAACAGTCTGGTCGACGGTCTGATCATGGGCGACGTCGGGAATATCGTGCTGCGTGATCGCCGGCAACTGTCATCCGATGGAATGCTGGTGATTGTGACTACGCTGAGCAAAACGGAGAAACATATGGTGACAGCGCCTGAGATTATTTCCAGAGGTTTTGTGTTTGTGAAGGATTCTGAGGAGTTCATGAAAGAGATTCATGAGCTGGTTCAGAACAAGATGGATGAGTTAACCGGAAGCGGAGCGAATCAGTGGAATGTGATCAAAAGAAAGCTGAAAGACGAGATCGGTCATTACATCTACGCCCAGACAAAACGAAGACCAATGATTCTGCCCATTATTATTGAGGTTTGAGAAAGTGGAGCAGAGCCGATGTATAGAGATTAAGATGTGGATTAAAATTAAGATTAAGATAGTCAAAAGCCTGAGAAATGTAGGATCATACCGTTTTTCGTATGAACCACACATTTCAGTCAGGCTTTTATTGTTAACTAACCTATTGATCCTTCAGCAATCCAGATTGTCTCACAGAGGAGAGGAATTGGTGGAACTGCTCGATATTTAATTGCTGCGCGCTATCCGAGAGGGCTACGGCCGGATTCGGATGAACCTCAACCATAACGCCATCTGCACCCGCAGCAAGTGCTGCCTTGGCACAAGGGGCAAGGATATCTTTGCGCCCTGTAGAGTGGGTGACGTCCACAAGCACAGGCAGATGGGTTTCCTGTTTCAGAATCGGCACGGCAGAGATGTCTAGTGTGTTTCGTGTTGCTTTTTCATAGGTGCGAATGCCGCGTTCAATCAGCATAACTTGTTTGTTCCCGCGGGAGACAACGTACTCCGCAGCATGAACGAATTCATCAATGGTTGCCGCCAAACCACGTTTCAGCAGAATAGGAATCTTAACATCCCCGGCAGCCTTGAGCAGTTCAAAGTTTTGCATGTTACGGGCACCGATCTGGATGACATCAATATACTGGCCAGCCAATTCAATATGACTTGGATGCACAATCTCACTAATTGTCTTCAGTCCGAACTCGTCGGCAACTTCCTTCAGAATTTTCAATCCTTCGATTCCGAGTCCCTGGAAGTCATATGGAGAAGTACGAGGTTTAAATGCACCTCCGCGCATTACGGTAATGCCGGCCGCTTTCAGCGCTGCTGCGACCTCGCGTACCTGCTCATAACTTTCAACCGAGCATGGGCCAGCGATCATAATGGGTTTGCCTGCGCCAACCTTGACGTTTCCGATGGAGACGACAGTATCTTCCTGCTGATTTTTGCGGCTAACGATCAGCTGTTTCTTGTGTTCGTCGACCTGAAGGTTCAGGGAAGCCTGGAAAATCTGTTTGAACAGAAGTTTGATGGCATCGTCTTGGAAAGGCCCAGGATTGGCAGCAGTCAGTTCCTCCAGCATTTCTTTTTCGCGAACCGGATCAAATTTGGGTACACCCTGTTTTTCCTTGATTTGACCAATTTCCTGTGTAATTTGGGCCCGTTCTGACAACAAGTGCAGGAGGTTATGATTAATCTCACTCAATCGGCCTCTTAATTGTTCCAAGTTCATGCTTTGATCCATGCTGATCCACTCCTTCAATTTAAATTTATGAAAAAACACAAAAAGGCCCTTCATCCGTAAGGGACGAAGAAGCCGTGGTACCACCCTAATTAGAAACGGTCCTGCTGATTGAATACAGCCGATCTGTTTCTCACTTTGACCTTTTAACGCAAGGAACGGATTGTCCTAGAAGCTATATCCATGAGGAGCAGCTCTTCAGCAATCGGCTCGGGAGTGAACTTCGGCGGCATGTTCCTTTCGGGTGCTCTCAGTCTTCGGCACCACGTCCCTGTAATGAACGATAACTCCGCGTACTCTTTCCGTCATAGCCTGTATGAATAATGATATTCGGTTCTGTATTTCATGATGCACGTTATGAATTGAAGTTATACTAGCATCTCATGTTCATTGTCTGCAAGAAGCTGAATTAATGCCATGCATCAATAACGCTTTACCGTGACGCATTGCACATGCACGTTCAGAGTTGCGGAGATTTACTAATATCTCCATGGGAATAGTATTCGCAAGGGTTTGCCATTCGAAGTATAATATAAGGTAATATAAGTGAATTCAAGCGAATGAGAATAAGAGGAGATGTTATGAATAAAACGATTTCGGATATCGCCCAAATGGCAGGCGTGGCGAAGAGCACCGTCTCTCGTTTCCTGAATGGTGGTTCTGTTAGTGACGATACACGGCAGAAAATTGAGCGCATTATTAAACAATACAATTACGTTCCCAATACGTTCGCACAGAGTCTTAAAGCCAAAAAAACCAGTATTATTGGAACGGTTGTTCCTCGTCTGGATTCCTTTGCAACCTCTCAGACATTGATCGGCATCGATGAAGAATTAAGAAATAATCAGTATCAGATGCTAATCGCGAATACGAGCCAGGATATGCAGCGCGAGATTGATGCCATATATGACTTTGCCAGACAGAAGGTATCCGGCATTATTCTGCTTGCCGCAGAAGTGACCGATGCACATCTCAAAGCTGTTGAAGACATCGGAATTCCGGTGCTATTGGTAGGGCAGCAGCATGAACAGTTACACAGTCTGGTTCATAATGATGATCAGGCGGGGTATGAGATGGGTAAACATGTTGTGGAAAAGGGCCATCGGAAAATCGTCTATATTGGTGTTACCGAGAGAGATCAGGCAGTGGGTATCCATCGCAAACAGGGGTTCAAGCGTGCGATCGACGAATGCGGTGGATGTGATGTGACATATTACGAGACAAGCTTTAAAATGTCCGAGGCGATCATTACCGCAGAAGCGATTTTGAAAAAAAGCAAACCGACGATTATTGTGGGCGCAACAGATAACATCGCACTGGGTGTGATGAAGATTGCTTTTTCCAATAAGATACAAATCCCGCAGGATTTATCGGTTACCGGATTTGGTGGTTATGAAATTACCGAGATGATTCATCCTACACTAACGACAGTAAAATATCATTATTTTGAGGCAGGTCAAGTGGCAGCCCAGCACATTATTCGTCTGGTACAAGGCGATCCGGTGGAGCAGTGCACGATTCTTGATGTGGAGATTATTCCACGAGAAAGCGTTGACAAGATATAAATGAATCCTTTATGATAATTCCATCGAACCGGTTCCACTCCGAATATCCATTAAGGATATGGGAACACGGTGGCAGGCGAAAAAGCTATATGGAATTATTTTTTTGAGCGTGTTGGAACCGGTTCCTCTGATTTAGGTTTTACTTTTCGCTAGGATGGAGAACACTTTTATGAAAATGACTAGAGAGCAACGCTACAGACGAATCGAACAGGCAGAGCCTGGAGAAATAGGCAAGCTGGAAGCTTTGATCTCTGCTTGTCCGTGGAGACAGCATTACCATATCCAGCCGATAACCGGACTGCTTAACGATCCTAACGGATTCTCTTATTATCAGGGATATTATCATCTGTTCTATCAGTGGTTCCCGCTCGGGACCGAGCATGGAATGAAGTATTGGTACCATACCCGTTCAACGGATCTGGTGCACTGGGAAGAAGTCGGAATCGGAATCGAGCCGGGCGACACATATGACTCACACGGGGCATATTCGGGCAGTGCTATTGAAAAAGATGGCCAACTCAATCTGCTATACACAGGCAATACAAGAGATGAGGACTGGATCAGGCATCCGTATCAGTGTCTGGCGATTATGCATGAAAGCGGTTCAATAACCAAAGTGCATCAACCTGTGATCTCTGAAGTACCTTCTGGCTACACGGAACATTTCAGAGACCCCAAGGTTTGGCAGCAGGGTGACACTTATTATTGTGTAATTGGAGCCCAGCGTGTAGATGAAACGGGATGCACCGTATTATATCGCTCGTCAGATCTCAGAAACTGGACGTTTCTTGGAGAGATTCATACTGGGCTACCTAACTTTGGTTACATGTGGGAGTGCCCCGATTATATGGAGATGCAGGGTAAGGGTGTGCTGATCTTTTCGCCACAAGGAATAGAGAGTCAGGGAGATGAGTATCACAACATTTTTCAGTCGGGCTATCTGATTGGCGAACCACTGGATCTTCAGACAAGGCACTTCGACCATGGTCCGTTTCAGGAGCTGGATCGTGGATTTGATTTTTATGCCCCGCAGACGATGCAGGCGCCAGATGGAAGACGAATTTTGGTAGGCTGGATGGGACTTCCCGATTTGGAGTATCCGACAGATAAGAGTGGATGGGCACATTGCCTAACAATTCCGCGGCAGTTGTCACTCCGGGAGGGGAAATTAATTCAGCAGCCAGTCTCTGAAATGGTGAAGCTGCGTGGGGATTCTGAAGGGACTCACATGGAATTCACAATGGATCATGAGACTCGATCTTTCGCAGACTTTGCTGGAATGGCTTATGAATTGGAATGTGAAATCCGTAATTTTGACGCAGAGGTTGTAGGCATTGAATTGCGGGCGAGTGCAGAAGAGAAGACCGTGTTGCAGTATGATCGGTTGACTCAGAAAGTAACCCTGAATCGTTCGCAGTCAGGCGCCACGCTCGCGGATCAGAACGGGAATATTCGGCGCTGTGCATTGAATGCAGACGTGCTGAAGTTCCATATCTTTGTGGATTCTTCTTCTGTTGAGATCTTTGTCAATGATGGAGAAGAGGTATTCACAAGCCGTATCTTCCCAAGCAAGGAAAGTGTGGAGATTCGCTTCTTTGCACATAGGGGTAAAGCAGGATTTCAGGCATCAAAATGGGATTATTAGATATAACGTGAGAGGAATGAAGAACCATGTCGGATAATCAGCAGATTGCCCAGGACGTTATTCGTGCCATCGGGGGCAAAGAAAATATCGCATCATTTGCACACTGTGCAACACGTCTTCGGATCATGGTGAATGACAAGGACAAGATCGATCAGAAGCAGGTCGAGAACATCGACAAAGTGAAAGGGGCCTTTTTCAACTCGGGCCAGTATCAGATCATTTTTGGAACAGGAACAGTGAACCGGATATTTGAAGAGGTTGAGAAGCTGGGCATCGAAGGGTCTTCCAAGGAAGACGTGAAGAGTCAGGGCAAAAAGGAAGGCAATGCTTTTCAACGGGCCATTCGCACGTTTGGTGACGTTTTTGTACCGATTATTCCTGTGCTGGTCGCAACGGGGCTCTTCATGGGTCTGCGCGGGCTGCTCACTCAAAATGAAATTCTATCGCTATTTGGTGCAACACCGGAGGACATTTCGCCCAATTTCTTATTATTTACTCAAATCCTGACGGACACGGCATTTGCATTTCTGCCTGCACTGGTAGCCTGGTCTGCGTTCCGCGTGTTTGGCGGGAGTCCGGTTCTCGGCATCGTTTTGGGTCTGATGCTTGTGAATCCGGCGCTGCCGAACGCATACGCTGTGGCAGATGGATCAGCACAACCGCTGCATATGTTCGGATTCATACCAGTGGTCGGGTATCAGGGTTCCGTACTGCCTGCGTTCTTCGTCGGATTGATCGGAGCGAAGTTTGAGAAGGTTCTGAGAAGACGCGTGCCAGAGGCGCTTGATTTAATTCTTACCCCTTTTATTACACTGACGGTCATGATTACACTTGGTCTCTTCGCGATTGGTCCGGTTTTCCATTCCCTGGAGGAGTGGGTTCTGCATGGAACAACAGCCGTATTGGGACTGCCATTTGGTATTGCGGGCATTATTATTGGTTTCTTCCATCAAATTATTGTTGTTACCGGTGTACATCACATCTTTAACTTTCTGGAGATTCAATTGCTGGAGAAAACGGGCTTTAATCCGTTCAACGCGATTATTACATGCGCTATGGCTGCGCAAGGAGCAGCTTGTCTGGCGGTGGGGTTGAAGACCAAAAATACAAAGCTGAAAGCACTCGCACTGCCTTCGTCATTCTCTGCATTTCTAGGGATTACCGAACCTGCTATCTTCGGGGTTAACTTGCGGTATATGAAACCGTTTATCATGGGCCTTGTCGGAGGCGCTGTCGGTGGATTTATCGCGTCATTGTTCCATTTGCAAGGTACAGGTATGGCGGTGACGGTTATTCCGGGCACCCTGCTGTATTTGAATAGTCAATTGCCTTTGTACATTTTGTCCAACGTGGTGGCCATGGGAATTGCATTTGCACTTACCTGGTTCTTCGGATATAAGGATCAGCCGGTTGCGGAGGAAGTTCCGAGCAATGCTGGAGATGAGAGCAAGACGGAAGTTCTGTCGCAAAAGTCAAACTCCTCTGCCAGCCAGGCCGCTAACCATCGCACCAAGGTAGATTTGTTGGAAATTGCATCACCGATCACAGGCACAGCTGTTGCTTTGGAGCAGGTTCCTGATCCTGCATTCTCGGAAAAGCATATGGGAGAAGGGATCGCTATCGAGCCTTCTGAGGGCAAAGTATTTGCACCTTTTGACGGCGTCATCGCTCATGTGATGAATAAAAGCAAACATGCCGTAATCCTGGAACATGAAACCGGTGTTCAGATGCTTGTGCATATTGGAATTAATACCGTTGGACTGAAGGGTGAAGGTTTTACCGCATATGTGAATAGCGGAGACACCGTAACCGCAGGTCAACTGTTGATTGAATTTGACATGGAAGCGATCCAGGCTGCCGGGCTGCCATTGATTACACCTGTGCTCATCCCGAATGGGAACGAAAAGATCGAACAGGTGATGCCAACTACGACCGGCCCTGTTCAAGCTAATGGAGAAGCACTAATCGTTGTGAAATTTACTGAACCGCAATAAGCGTAAACTTTTGAAAAAGACAGGTCGAAAAATGCAAAAAGACCCGGTGTATATCACCAGGGTTTCTTTGCATTTTTATGTATCTTTTCTTCTAAACGGAAGGTGTCAAAAAGAATAATACGTCAGTGCGTATTGCATCATAAAGGCACGAATTTCTTCCCGGTTTAACATCACATCAGATGTGCTGGCTTGCTCCAGGTTAAGAAGCAAATTGCTGACGGCTTCATGCAGGAAAAGCATGCGTTCATTTCCCCATAGCTCTTGATGCTTCTGGATATAATGCATGACCTGTGACAGCTCCATACCTTTTAAGGCCCTGAACACCGAAGCCCATTTTACCAGATCAGAGGGATGGGAGCCCACAGGCAATTCAAATTCGGCAAAACCATGAACATTCCCGCATGAGATTTTGAACAATCCACAGTAGCAGGATGAACGTTCCTGCGCTATGAAGGGTAATTTTCGCATATCGTACCGAATAATCTCCATGGAACTAATTCGGGTATCAACACAAATCTCCGTTCGAATTTCCACATCACAATCTGCGATCACACGCTCCAACCTCCATAGGCAAAATCATCTTATTGTTTTCTATTGTTTTTGTTATCCTGCCGATTATATTACGACTGAACACAGCTCAAGTAAAATCAACCGGAATGGATATACGCCTGATTTTCCGATTTTTGGTATAGAATTCACACATGTAAGCGATTAACAAGTGATATATCTTCGTTTTGGACACGAATAACTCGATTTTTTCTTCCGCTTATGACAGACAGAGCAACATGCCGCATGACTGCGAAAAGAGGAGATTAGGCAAGAATTGCTCACCTGGATTGTCTGGAATCGATCAGAACGGTGCAGAAATCGGATGCAGTTGAATTGCAGAGATGCAGACAGAGGACTATGATTCGCACATAACGTACTCCAGATGGCATTTGCAGGATCTGATGTGAAGGCGAGGTTGGCGGCAATGGATGAAGCAATGATGGTGGTATCGACAGGACACGGTGAGGCGGGAAAGAATTTTGTGGATGTATTACTGAAGAGGGGATTTGCAGTTGTCGTGCTTGTACACAGCGAAGAAGAGGGGGAACAACTCCAGTCGCTTGGTGCAGTCACCGTGCGCTACATTCAGGAAATGGCATTCCGTAATCAGCTTCCGCCAGAATTTGTAGTGAAAAACGCCTTTGTATTCGAAAATAGCTTGCCGCAGTGCTGCCAGGACATTGAGCTGTGTCGCAGCTTGTGTCCGCAACAACTCTATGTCGTTTCTACCAACAGGGCACCTGTTGAGCTTGTTTATAAAGGTCTGGGAGCAACATATGTCATTCACAGCCGGAGTGGAGATGTTTCATTTTTATTGTAAAGGTACGATAGTGGCTCCTCGTCGCCAGTCAGATTAACCAAGTATAATAATGAAAAACGTTCTGCCCAGAGCCTCTTGCCCTGGACAGAACGTTTCGTGAATTCCAATATGCTGTAGATTGAGTTGTAAAATCCAATTAGGAAGAGATTCCGACAACACTGGAACCATTCTTTGTAATTTTGTACGTAATTACGTCTCCGCTCCAGAAGTGGAACTTGAGAATGACTTCTCCATTATTCGTTTCGTTGAAGAAGTTTTGTTTCAGTTCAATGACGTTGCTACTATAATTCGGACTGAAAGCGTAGGAAAATTCTTTGAATGAAGTCCAGTTTTGCGGACCCGCGTTTCCGCCACTTGTATAAGTTGCTTCCATGGTGGCCAACTGATTGCCGTTAAAGGTAGTCGGAATCGCAAACGAGCTCGTTGTGCCCGTTACATTGCTCAGTTTAGGCGTGTCATACTTGATGATATTCAGGTTCCAGTTTGCACCTTTGTTGAATTTGACGGTCAACTTGGCATTAACCCCAAGATTGCCTGAGGTGGTCAGTCTGGTTAACAGGCTTGATTTCAATGTCAGCACATCACCACTGATCGTGTAATCTGTACCTTGAACAAGGGTAGTGCTGCCATTAGCAAGAGAGCTAAATGTATTGCCATTGAGATTCAGTTTTACTGTTTTATCCTGAATTGCAGCCCCTTTTTTCAGATAAACCAGATCGGATTCAGCTGTGGAAGAGCGACCTGTCCAGCTTGCTTTCATTGTGTTATACAGATCCTGATCAGACCAGGTGAAGCTGGTACGGCCAAAATGCTGTCCATTATCCCATAACATGGTGGTCATCTGTTTCTGACGCAGGTATTGGCCGATAAATTCGAAGAATTTCAGTTTCTCACCTTGCTCGATGACACCTGTGTGCTGATCAAAGCCGAGTAAGCCATACTCACCGACGATAACCGGAATACCTTTGGCTGTGAATGCATTGTACACTCGGTCAAATGTAGTCGTAATATCCTGTTGCACTTCAGCATTATATTTGGTGTAACCTGCGATATTCACACTGAATGGCCAGAAACCATAGTAGTGAACGGTAGCGATAATGTTAGGGTCATTCAATTTCGCAATTGTTTGAGATAATGCATCGAGATCTGGTTGAGCGGAAGAAGTATGCATCGTTGGGAGGACCAATGGACGTGTTGCATTGTTGCCGCCGGATGCTCTCACGATGTTATGAAAAGATACATTCAACTCATCCAGCAAAGCATACGCTGTAGCGGTATTCGTTGTACCACCTTCGGTGAAGCGTGGTTCATTTACACTTTCGAATATCAGCTTAGTGGATGAGTTTTTGAATTTGTTTGCAATTTGAGTCCAGGCAGAGTTATAACGTGCAAGGACATTGGCATGGTCATTCTCCATATAGCTGATCCACTGCCATGAATCGTGATGGATATTGATCATGACATACAGATTGGCATCAAGCGCCCAGTTTACAACCTGTTGTACACGGTTCATGTAAGCGGTATCAATAGTATAGTTAGGAGCTCCACCTATATGAGCTTGCCAGGTCACTGGAATACGAATGCTCTTGTAGCCTTGATTGGCGATATTTTGAATCAGTTGCTGAGTAATCAGCGGGTTACCCCATGCCGTCTCATCTGCACCAACAGCGTCCAGCGAGTTACCCAGATTCCAGCCCGGCTCCATCGCAGTAACATAGGACTGAATATTGGTTGGAGCAGCGGCTGAACTTGCCTGAATCGAGTCATCAGTAGCAGCAGAAGCGATGGCCGATGAGAAGAGGGACAGGATCATCGCAGTCACGAGCGTGAGTGAGAGAGCCGATTTGCGGTTGTTTTTCATTAACATATTCTCCTTTGAGTTATAATCGTTGAACTAAAATAGGATGCTTGCAAAGATTGGCAATAAAGCTCAACAAAAAACAAGCCGTAAGCTTGTTAAAAACGCGGATCACCTCCAAATCAAAATTACTGAAAGCGTTTTCTGAATTGAAATATATCATGCTTTAATAGAAGATAATACCAGTATAATTGGTTGATATTTCATATAAAAATTAGTGGTTATTACAATTTTGGAATATTATATGTGGTGCACGAAACGGGTTTTTTTGCATGAAAAACCTCCGTGGACAATAGCATGAACTCTACTTGAGATCGATTACTGATCCTTCTAGTCTTCGCTTAGTATTCGATGCGTCTTCGAATGTTGCAGGGACAACGTTCCATGCAGATGCAGAATATATATCACGCTTATTAAATTGACAATGGCCCTAATTCTTGCTAAAGTTTTATCCAATCCGCATAATTGTGATCTGGGAATGTTACCGATATGGGCATAACCTGAGCTGGCTTGTATACACTGCAACGTGTATCCGGGCTGGTTCGGGTTTTTTCTATTTTGTCTTATTAATGTTTCTTGCGATTTGAGCGGATAACAGAATTACATATTTGGAAGGAGAATAAGGATGACTAATTTTAAGTTTCCCAAAGACTTTTTGTGGGGTGGAGCCATTGCTGCCAATCAGGCAGAGGGTGCATATCTGGAAGATGGCAAAGGGCTGAGCATTGTTGACTTGCTGCCGACAGGAGAGAATCGCAGAAGCATAATGAAGGGTAATGTTCCTGCATTAACCCCGCTGGAAACCGAGTTTTATCCTTCGCATGAAGCAATTGATTTCTACCATCGTTATCCCGAGGATATCGCGCTGTTTGCCGAGATGGGCTTCAAAGCGCTGCGTGTATCCATTTCCTGGGCGCGGATTTTCCCAACTGGAGAAGATGCACAGCCGAATGAAGCGGGTTTGCAGTTTTATGATCGATTATTCGATGAACTGTTGAAGCAGGGTATCGAGCCTGTAGTAACACTTGCTCACTTCGATGTACCCGTTAATCTGATTGAGAAATATGGCAGTTGGAGAAGCCGTGAGTTGGTGACTCTGTTCGAAACCTACGCGAAAACCGTATTCAGCCGTTACAAGGACAAGGTGAAATATTGGATGACGTTCAACGAAATTAACATGCTGCTGCATCTGCCATTCCTTGGTGCGGGTCTGGTCTTCAAGGATGGCGATCATGTGAAAGAGATTCAGTATCAGGCAGCGCACCATCAATTGGTGGCCAGTGCACTGGCGGTTAAAGCCTGTCACGAGATCATCCCGGGCGCAATGATCGGCTGTATGCTTGCGGCAGGAAGCTTTTATCCTTATACCTGTAATCCGGATGATGTGTTCCAGGGCATGGAGAAAGACAGGGAGTCTTATTTCTTCATTGATGTTCAGTCGCGTGGAGAGTACCCGGGCTATGCCAAACGTTTCTTCAAGGATCATGGGTTGAATATTAACATGCAGCCTGGTGATGCGGTAATTCTGAAAAACCATACGGTTGATTATATCGGATTTAGTTATTATTCAAGTCGTACAACCTCCACAGACCCGGAAGTCGTCAAAAACATGACGAGCGGCAATGTATTTGGTTCTGTAGCGAATCCATATTTGGCAAAATCGGAATGGGGCTGGACGATTGATCCCAAAGGCATCCGTATTACAGCCAATCAACTGCACGACCGATATCAAAAACCGCTGTTTGTTGTAGAGAATGGATTTGGAGCCAATGACGTGGTTACCCCTGAAGGTGAGGTTGATGATGCGTACCGGATTGATTATCTGAAACGCCATGTTGCCGAGATGGGTGAAGCTATTCAGGATGGTGTAGAGATCATTGGTTATACAAGCTGGGGGCCAATTGATATTGTCAGCGCTTCTTCAGGAGAGATGAGAAAACGTTATGGTTACATCTATGTGGACCGTGACAATGAAGGTAAGGGTGACTTGAAGCGGATCAAGAAAAAGAGCTTCCATTGGTACAAAAATGTGATTGAATCAGATGGCAGCAATTTAGAACAGGAATAAGCAGGGAAAAAACAGGGACATTCTCCATGATCATATCGGAAGGACCACTTTTCATGGAACTTCCGATTGTCCCCTCGTTGAAAGCGTTGACATTTGTGTCTCTTCGCGCTATACTTGACGCAATTATATCGTTTTGGGATTGTTACTACTTGAAGTAGGCAAAACCTAAGCACCAAAAAAACAGACGTACATGTCTTGTTTATTTTGTGATGCTTCAGGTTTTTTTTGTATGCCCAAAAGGCGATATATGACTGCCAAGAGAGTGGATCGTGACGGGGGGATTGAAGTGAAAATAGCAAAGGTTATCAACAATAACGTCATTAGCATCTATCAGGCGGATGGAGCAGAGCTTGTAGTGATGGGGCGTGGGATTGCCTTTAAGAAAAAGCCCGGGGATAAAGTAGACGAGACCCGCATCCAGAAAGTATTTGCGCTTAAAAACAAGCAGACATCCGACAATTTCAAAATGCTGCTGCGCGAAGTCCCAATGGAACTGATCGAAATTGTGGAAGAAATTATTACCTACGCCAAAGAGAATCTGGGCCGTAATCTGAATGAAAATATCTACGTTTCCCTAACAGATCATATTAACTTTGCGATTGAACGATATCGTGAAGGGATAGAAATCAAAAATGCACTGATGTGGGAAATCAAACAGCTGTACAAGGCTGAGTTCGGACTGGGTCTGAAAACGCTGGAGCAGATTAAGTCCAGACTTCATATCGAGCTTCCACCGGATGAAGCAGCGTATATTGCCCTGCATATTGTCAATGCGGAGATGAATGAAGAAGTCATTACAACGATGAACATCACCAAGTTTATTCAGCAAATTATTAATATAGCCAAATATCACTTCAAGATGGAATTCGATGAAGAGTCTCTCAGCTATTTTCGCTTCATTACGCATCTGAAATTCTTCTCCCAGAGGGTATTAAGCGGCACGCATTATGACAATAATTATGATCACTTTTACGACATGATCAAAGAGAAGCACCCGGAAGCGGCGGCATGTACGGAGAAAATCGAAATGTTCGTCAACAAGGAATATAACCATCAGCTCACCAACGAAGAGAAATTGTATCTGACCGTCCACATTGAACGAGTCGTTAATCGATAATAATTAAAATGTTGACAAATTTGGTTAAATCATAATAATATGAGATTAACAGGAATTGAATACGATTTAACTGGGATTGTTACTGTTTATGCAGGCAAAACCTAAGTCATGAGAAGGCAGGACCAATGTGTCCAAACCTTACTCAAGGCTTAGGTTTTTTGCGTGCAAAAAAATCGGTAAGGTGCCTGTTTTAGTAAATATGGGGGTGCACATCATGAGTCAGGAAAAACTCGCAAAAGAGATCGTCGAGCTGGTCGGCGGCGAAAAGAATGTGGTATCACTGGTACATTGCGCAACACGTTTGCGGTTTGTATTGAAGGATGACGCGAAGGCAGACAAAGCCAAGCTAGAAAAGACAGAAGGAATCATCGCAGTCAAGGAAAATGGGGGTCAGTTTCAGGTGGTCGTGGGCAATAAGGTGCCTGAGGTATATAGCGCCATTGGTCAGATCAGCAACATTTTGGATGACTCTTCCGAAAAGGAAAAGCCTAAGAAGTCCGCGAAAGGTTTAGGCGGCATTATCGATGTGATTTCCAGTATTTTTGCACCGCTGCTAGGCGTTATGGCGGGAGCCGGTATCTTGAAAGGGCTGCTGCTCATTGCAAGCAATGTCGGCTGGCTGGAAACGACGGAAACCACGTATAAGATCTTATTTGCAGCAGCAGACAGCCTGTTTTATTTCCTGCCTTTGCTGTTAGCGGTTACAACCGCTCGCAAATTCCAGGGTAATATGTTTGTGGCGATGACCATTGCTGGCGCATTAATCTATCCTTCCATCGTCACGCTCAAGGCGGAGGGAACGCCAACCGATTTCTTCGGTATCCCTGTGATTTTGATGAATTATTCATCTACCGTTATCCCTATTATTCTGGCAGTCATCGTTATGAGCAAATTGGAGAAATTCTTCAATAAAGTTCTTCACGAAAGTGTGAAAAATTTTGTCACTCCATTATTTTTGCTTGTTATTATGGTACCTCTTACCTTGCTCGTATTCGGTCCATTTGGAGTATATGTAGGTAATGCCATTGCATCAGGACTAGTGGCCGCCTTCGGATTCAGTCCGCTATTGGCAGGAGCAGTTATGGGTGCAAGCTGGCAGCTGCTCGTTATTTTCGGAATTCACTGGGGACTCATTCCCGTATTTATTAACAACGTTGCTGTATATGGACGCGATGGTGTCAAACCGGCTGCGACGGCTTCCATCTTCGCACAGACCGGAGCTGCATTCGGCGTTATGTTGAAAACCAAAAATAAGAAGCTGAAAACGCTGGCGGGTTCATCGACATTGACGGCCTTGTTCGGGATTACCGAGCCTGCCATCTATGGTGTCACTCTGCCACTCAAACGTCCATTCATCGCAGGAGTGATCGGGGGGGCTGTTGGTGGGGCCATCATTGGTCAGGCAGGTACTCAGGCATTTGCTTCGGGCGCTCCAGGATTACTGACTTTGCCGATCTTCTATGGACCAGGTGGAGAGGGCTTCCCTGGACTGATTCTTGGGATCTGTGTATCCTTTGTTGTTTCGGCTGCATTGACGTACATTATGGGATTCAAAGATCCGGTGGAAGAGGAAGAACAAGAAAAAAGCACGGAATCCACCAATGCATCAGTAAGAACAGCGGATTCCTTGGATCAAGAAGTTCTTAGCCCGATTGAGGGAACCATTGTTGAACTGACTGAGGTGCCAGATCCGGCATTTTCATCCGGCGCGATGGGCAAAGGCATTGCGATTGAGCCAGCAGTTGGCCGAGTCGTTGCTCCTTTTGACGGTACTATTACCGTGGCTTTCAAAAAGAAACATGCCCTAGCTGTTGTTTCGGATACAGGTGCGGAGATTTTGGTTCATGTTGGGGTGGATACCGTCAAGCTCGATGGTCAGCACTTTACATCACATATTCAGGAAGGTGATCGGGTTAAAGCAGGAGATTTGCTGCTGGAATTCGATATCGCTGCAATCAAGGGCGCTGGTTATCATACGGTAACCCCTATAATTGTAACGAATTCTGCGAATTATGAGGAAGTGGTTCCTTTGACTACGGGACAAGTTCGGGTTCAAGAGCCTTTACTTACCCTGTATGGAGGAAAGGGACAGGAACAAGAGTAAAAATAACAAAAGCCGTGTCTAAGGTGGAACAGAACGATTTCTGTTTACGTGGACGCGGCTTTTTTGGCTGTTACCCAATCAAATTCATCAGATCCTGAACCTGTCCCATCATGGAGATTGGATCTTCCCGAAGCCAGTCTTCCGTCATACGGTAAACCTGACCGTTCTGCACTGCAGGAAGCTGCTGCCAATACTTGCTGCGTTCAAGCTGTTCAAACTGTCTGATGGATTCCGGGTCGCCCGACACAACGATAAAGAGATGATCACCCGCATACTTATGCAATTGATCCAAAGGAATATCTTCTTTGAACGGATGAGATTTATTTTGCTGGGCTGCCAGCACCGGAGCAGGTGGTTTTAATTGCAAATCACGATATAACACACCTACGTCGTAGTAGACCTGGAAGGTAGCGGGAAGTCCTCTCATCCAGAAGAATGAAACTGTTTGGTCACCATCTTGAAGAGGAGACAAGACTCTTTGGGTTTCCTTAATCTTGTTCATATAGCTTTCCATCCAGGCTTCTGCCACAGATGTCCTTCCAGTCAAATCCGCAATAAGACGAAAGCGTTCAAAGAAGGGCAGGGACCAGGGAACATCCAGTGTAGGAGCAATTTTGGAGTATTCGGCATAATGATGCCCGTTAAAAGTCACGATGAGATCGGGTTTCAGCTCCGATATCTTATCCATATATGGCGTTACCACGGAATTTCCAATCGAAGGAACACCTCGCACATGACCCTGGTAATAACGGCAGTCCAGCAATTGGTAAGGTGCACCAATCGGTGTTATGCCGAGCGCCAGCAGCTCACCCAGGAACTGAAAGGAGGCGACACGCATTGTATGCTTTCTTAAATGAATGTATAAACGCGGGGATACACCTGTATATTGCTTGAAGCTACGACTGAAATGAAAAGGATCGCGGAATCCGATGTGTCCTGCAATTTCCTGAATCGAATCATTTGATTCCAGCAGACGTTTTTTGGCACGATTCATTCGCAAGGCATTCAAATATTGGATAGGGCTCTGTCCGGTGTGCTCACGAAAAAGACGTGAAAAATGGCGTGTGGATAGCCCAGTCTCTGCGGCAAGTTGATCCAAAGTATAGTCAAGTGTAACGGATTGTTCCAACCGTTGAAGGAGTGTATCCACGGCCTGTATGCTGCGATGCTCTTTATCCATCGTGTCGGCTTTCATGACTAGTAAAATCAATTCCTGAAACAGCACATGTTTGCTGTAGTTTTCCTTTTCATCGCGAAGATCCTCCACGGGATGCAGTAAGTGTACCAATTGAATCATGCGAGAAACATGTTCAGGGTATACTTGTCCTTGCGCTAATGCAGCCACTCGGGGCGTACCCTGAACAGGCACGGGCAGAGGTTCGAATTCAACGCTGTATACTTGCAAAGGAAGATCTGATAGACTTTCAAGCTGCACTTCCATACGGGGATGAAATAGAAAGCAGTTTCCTGGCATAACCTCAGTCTGTTTATCCATGGAATGGACTTTACCACGCCCTTCGGTGATGATCATCAATGTATGACGGTGTATTGATTTTGTACACGGACCGGATATCGCATCGCAGTATGTCCCTGTAAGTATATAGACCAGCGAAATCATGGTATCCCTCCTCAAAAGCTGAAAAGAAGCTCTTCAGGCAGGATCGCTGAAGAACTTCTCCTCTATTGTATATGATGTGATTAATATCTTTTATTTGGTGAGCAATTGAACGGCATCATCCAATTGAGCACTGAGAGACATCACGTCGTAAGAGAACCATAGGCTCTCATCAACCACGTAAACTTTATTATTTTTGACGGCAGGCAGTGAGTGCCACAACTGGCTATCATCCACCTCTTTCAGGAAATCAGGATCATTATCGAATCTTACCACAAACAGTCGATCTGCTGAAGCATAATCCGGCAGTTTCTCAAGAGAGATGTTGATGCCGAGTTCATGATTCCCTTTTGCCCATTCCTCTTTGACGGTATCCGTCATGTTGAACTTCAGAGCATCATATAAGGTATAACCGACATTAGCGTTCCCGTACACTCTGAGTTGACCTTTTTCAAATCCGCCAATAACCACAACACCGAATGTCTCATCTGGTGAAACGAAGGAAGAAAGCTTGGTCCGTGCCTCTTCGGATTTCTGATTAAATGCTTGAATCCATTCCTGTGCCTGTTCGCTTCTGCCAATAACGTCAGCCACTGACTTGAAATGTTGGAATGCATCGGCACCTTCCCATTGAACAACAACCGTAGGGGCAATCTTGGACAGCTGCTCCAATTGATCCTCATTCCACTCTGCAGCAATGATGAGGTCCGGCTGCAGTTCGAGTGCCTTTTCCAAATTCAGCTTATTGGAGACCCCGATATCTTCGATCCCTTCCAATTGATCTTGAATCGAGACATAGTTGTTAAGCAGATGAGATGCTGCCCCAGCGGGCTTAAGTCCTGCTGCCAGCATTTCCGGTAAATATTGTGTAGTGAGAACACGTTGGGGATGGGCTGGAATCGTTACCTCACGGCCCAGAGCATCCTTATATACGCGAGTTGCCGATTCTAAGGCAGTATCGGTTGACGTTTCTGTCTGCTGTGCAGAATTACCTTCAGTAGAAGGTGATGATGTTTGTTTCCCTTGACCGCAAGCGGAGAGAAGCAAGGTTAGCACAAGGATAATGCACGAAAGTTGGAGTTTATTTGGATGACGCAACATAATAATGAAATCCCCTTTTTCTTTTATAATGATAATCATTATCAATTATTATAGTCAAGACTTCTTTTGAAGAACATGTTGAATATGGACTTGAAGCATGGAAAATATGGACATGACGTTCTGGCACAAAAGAAAATACCTCCAAAAATTAATTTTGGAGGCATTTGTTTCGTTTTATTCACGATCCAATGATGTCCTAAGAATCTGCTCGCACAACCGTTGAGTTCATATTGCCTGTCAGTCGTTGCGGAGGGAAGACCATGCGCACAGGTGCGATGATGATCGCAGCGAACAAGGCTTTGACCAGATCACCGATGATGTAGGGATAGAACCCTTGTATCATGGCTTCAGGTAATGACATTTTGTAGGCATAGGCCAACCAGGGCACGCCCGAAACATAGATCAACATTGAACCAAACACCTCAAATACAATAAAGGCCAGGAAATAACCAACGAATCCGTTCAGTTTGATTCTGCTGAGCAATAGTCCAATGAGCAATGCGGAGAAGGGCCACATCATAACATATCCCCCGGTAGGCCCAAGGAGTACTGCAAGTCCGCCTGCGCCATGCAGAAGCGGGAAGCCAATTGCAGTCAGGACCACGACCAAAGCGACACTTAGAAAACCATATAATGGGCCAAGCAGTCCGCCTGCCAGCATAACCGCAAGAGTTTGCAGCGTAATCGGCACAGGAGAGAAACCAATGGGAATACTTATGTAACCAAAAAGAACAAGTATGGCTGCCATCAGTGCGCTGAATACAATACCTCGCAAAGATAATTTCATGTTTGAACATTCCTTTCAATTTTGGTAATCTTATTGTTAACCGATTAAACGGATGTGGTTAACGATTCGGATCGTACCACAAAAGATTCAAAAGGGAAAGGACCAATTTGCGATGCAAGACGTTACACCTTTGATAAAACTAGAGAATGTCCGTGTTCATTATGCGTCGGAGTCAGGACTTGTTCGTAAGGCAGTGGATGGAGTTTCGCTGGAATTAGCTCCGGGAGAATGGATAAGTATTGTGGGAGCCAATGGTAGCGGCAAAAGTACGCTGGCAGGGCTGCTAATCGGATTCACTCCGCTATCCGGTGGGGAAAGGAAGGCTTCTTCGGAACTGGTTGTTCGTGGAGTCCTCCAGCAGCCTGATGCGCAGGTACTTGGAGACACCATTGAGGAGGAATTTCATTTTTCCTTATCCTCGCTGCTGGAATCTCCTGATGAACAATTACGACGGAGAGAGCACGCATTACATACGGTAGGACTTGAGCACTCGCCGGAGGCGGCAATATCGATGCTGTCTGGAGGACAGAAGCAGTTGCTTAATATCGCGGTAGCGCTGGCGGCCAAACCGGATGTACTCATTCTGGACGAACCTACGGCCATGCTTGATCCGGGAGCCAGAGAACGAATGGAGGCGGTAGTTCAAGCCATTGTCCAGCAAGGGACGGCGGTAATCTGGATTACGCATCATTTGGAGGAAGCGACGCTGTGCGATCGAATTTTTGCCATGGAACAGGGACGCTGTGTTTACGATGGAGTGCCTGCGGCTTTCTTTTATGGAAAAGATAAGGAAGAGACGACGGCTGACTCTGGAAAAGAAGCACAACAACCATCACCCTGCGAACAGCTTGGGCTTGCTCCACCTTTTACAGTGCAGACGGCTCTACTCCTAAAACGGAAAGGTCTGCTGCAACATGCGACACCTCTGCGACCAGAGCAGTTGGTTAAGGAGGTAGCCCTTTGGCAATCGAACTAGAACATGTAGGTATAGCTTCGTCACAGGCTGACAAAAGAGCGCTGCTTCAAGATATCAATGTCCAACTGAACCGTGGAGAAATCACTTTATTGCTAGGCTGCACAGGATCAGGCAAAACCACACTGCTGCAAACGATCGCTGGCCTAAAACCTCCAGATGAGGGTAACCTTAAGCTGGACGGAGAGCTTTTCTGGCAGAACGGGAAAGTGCCACATTCCATTTTGTTGCAAATGGGCTTGGTCTTTCAATTCCCAGAGCAACAGCTGTTCGCCCGAAGCATTGGCCGTGAATTTGCTTATTCCCTGCGTCCATATCGTCTACCAGATGAACAAAAGAAAAAGCAGATTTCCGAAGCGCTGGAGCGCTGGGACTCCCCAGCGGGTCAGGGAGGGGAAGAACGATTCCATTCGGACAGATCACCCTTTGCACTAAGCGGGGGAGAACGGAGAAGATTGGGGCTTGCCCTGGGAACTGCTACGCAGCCTTCATGGCTATTGCTCGATGAACCCAGCGCCGGATTGGAAGCACAAAGTGTGCTCATGCTGCTAGATGCATTGAATCAGCATCGAACTGCAGGTGAGGGAGCTATTGTGGCTACACACGACCTGGACACATTTTTACCACATGCAGATCGGGTTCTTTTGTTGCAGGAGGGGCGTATGGTTGCTGATCTCACACCACGGGAACTTCATACAAGGCCAGATCTGCTGGAGCTTGCTGGAATTGGTCTGCCACCTTCTATGCAACTGGCACAACAATTTGCGGCGGCGGGCATTCAATTTCCTTCTACTGCGTTGACCCCGGAGGAAATGGCTGAAGGTATTGTTCAGTCCGTCAATGCGCCTTTAGAGCAGAAGGTTGATGTTATTGGTAATGAGGATCAATTCACAGATGAAGCGAAGCTTACCTTTTCAAGCTCCGACACTTTGGGAGGAGAAGGCTCACAGGGGGTCATACACACCCACGCAGAATCAGGATCCAACAGAGGATTGTATGGTGCCATGGACCCGCGTCTGAAATGGATTTTATACATTTTGCTCGTGACCGCTGCGATGCTTCAACACCACTGGTTAGGTCTATCTCTTACGTTGGTGCCAGTCATCTTGGCGCTCGTTGTGCTGCCACGACAGGCTCTGATGGGATGCTTGAAATTAATGAAACCGCTCGTACTGTTCTTTCTCGTATCAACTGCATTGTCGGGCACAACTCTTTCTACAGAAGGTGGCGGCCTACAGTTCGGATTTTCCCTGATACAGGCGGAGGGGACGTTACTCAATGTGTATCGTTTGTTTATCGTTACGTTAGCAAGTCTTTGGTTTTCACTGACTACGCCTTATGGCCGTATGGTCGAGGGACTGAATTGGGTACTTGGTATCGGCGAAAAAATCAAGCTGCCCGTGTCGTCGTTTGCACTCGCCGTGTCTTTAATCTTTCGTTTTATCCCGATGATCTGGAGTGAATGGCAGCGATTCTCGCTGATCGTCCGGGCACGCGGCAAAGCTGCATTACGACCGAATACGGTACGGTTACGTGATCTTGGCCCAATGGTCATTCCCTTGCTCATGGCGTTGTTTCAGCGTGCAGAAGATATGACGATTGCGATGGAAATGCGGAAAGCTAGAGAGAATTCCCTGCTTGGAGCACGTTCCTCCTTATTGGTATGGTCCAAACGAGATACATGGACTTGCATAATCGGACTTATTGTTTTTGTATTTTATATCTGGATCAGAGACTGAAACGCAGTGTTTGCCATGGATCATGCATAAATCCTTTCATTTCCGCTCAAAATAAACATGCTTTGATCACCACGAAGCAGATATGGAGGGACGAACGATGAAGGATAAATTTTTGCAAGAAGAAAGACAAGAATATACCGATGTGTCCACGGTGGAGTCGCAGCGAAATGATATCACACTCGAAGAGTTCCCTGAAGGTCCTTACGGCTCATCTCTAATGTCTGAATCTCTTGGCAAAAGCTCGCC
Source organism: Paenibacillus marchantiae (assembly GCF_028771845.1). NCBI lineage: Bacteria > Bacillati > Bacillota > Bacilli > Caryophanales > Paenibacillaceae > Paenibacillus > Paenibacillus marchantiae. Next base: position 4,116,228 of record NZ_CP118270.1, read on the forward strand.
GTGGCGAGTGGATCAAAGGACCGCGCATCGTTTCGATTATGAAAATCATGAGCTGCACGAAGGGGAGGTTCGGGATTATCCCGGTCAGGACGTCTACGATGAAACGGTCCCCGATAATGTAACCAAGCCTCAGTACCCGGAAGAAGAAGAATTGTAATGACGTATTATATAAAATAGATGATAGCCTTCGGCAGGATTTTCCTGACCGGGGGCTATTTTTAGTTGTACCGTTTATGAAAACAAATCTCCTCAAATTCCACAATATGGGTTATCATAGGCGTAGTTCATATTAAAAAAGTTTCTGATATATCATTTCTAACAATATAAGGAGATAACCATGGATCAGGACTATATTCAGTATATGCGGTCATTTGTGGGGAACGCCAAAGTTATCATGGTGGTTTCAGGGGCTATCGTAATCGATGAGACTGGCAAAGTTCTATTACAAAAACGATCGGATAATGGATTCTGGGGGTTTCCAGGTGGATTTATGGAGATAGGAGAAACCGTTCAGGAGACAGCACAAAGAGAAGTATATGAAGAAACAGGTTTAACACTGAATTCAATAGAATTATTCTCGATATACTCAGGTCCTGAATACGAGGTCGTTTATAGTAATGGAGATGAAGTTGCATTGGTGCAAGTAATGTTCAAAAGCAACGACTTTTGTGGAACGATAAAAGAGAGTGAAGAGTCCATAGAAACACGATTTTTTGATATACATTCCATACCAGAACATTTCTTACCCACACACAAGCAAATTATTGAAGATCTAAGGAACAAATAAGATGTATTTGTAGAGCTAGAAAATTAAAATAATGGGGGATATCAGAATGAGAGAGATTAACTATAGCGATTATTTTTGGCAGGATGATAAGGTCAGATTACGTGCTTTGCGTGAGGAAGATTGGGAGGATCATTATTATAACCGGTTTGATTCACACGCTCGTCGTTTACTGGAATGTGCAGTAGAGCTGCCACCTACGAATGCTGAGGCGAAGAAATTTACGGAAGCCTTTTCCGATTTCTCTCTAGACAGAGGACGGATCATGTTCACGATTGAAAATATGGATGGTGAGAATGTTGGGGGCGTGAACCTGAACAGCATCGATGAGCGGAATGGAACCTTCAGTATTGGTATTCAAATTGACAGGGATCATCGCGGAAAAGGATACGGGACGAGAGCCATTCGAATATTGTTGAAATATGCCTTTTTCGAGCGCAGGCTTAATAAATTCAATGATTATGTTCTGGAAGGAAATGAACCTTCTGCAGCGATGATGAGAAAGCTTGGATGTGTGCAGGAGGGCGTGCGTCGTCAGGTGATTTATACCGATGGGAAATACCAGGATATGATCCTGTTCGGATTAACCAAAGACGAGTTCATGAAAAAGGAGGAACTTGCGTGAGTCCCATTTTAAATCAAAGTGGTACGGTGTTTATGGTCTGCCAATGTTAGTTGGGTAACTGGCAATGTGCAAGGGGGGGGGAATATGAGGAAGCTGTTATGGATAAGTTCGTGCTTTGTTGTATGTGTACTGGTTAGTATTTGTGTATTCTTCTGGAATGATATTTTTGGATATAAAACGTTAGAGAAGGCTGTTCAGTCTACATGGAAATACCCCCTTCAAGTGGTTAATGTAGATCAGCAAAATGAACTGGTTTTGTCACTGGACCAAACACAATATGTTTTCGCTGCTTATGAACATAAGAATGGGAGATATCACTATGATACCGATAGTGAATCAGGTTGGACAGCGAGTTCAGATGTGGGGCCCGCCTTTTTGGTACAAGCGGAACCGAAGAACAACAAAGGGAATTTTATATGGGGCGCTTTATATTCCGATATGCCTGTACACAAGTTTAAGATTGAATACACAAATGGTGAGACTCAGGAGGTTGAGTCAAGCAATAATACGTTTATCATGAGAATGCCGGAAGCTTACCAGAGTGAAGACAAAATGATGTTAATGACAACGTTCACGAATGTGTATGCTCTTGATGAAGAGAACAACGTAATACGAGCTTATAATTTGAATTGATTTTTTGTTATCGAGCTTTAAAGTGAACGCATAAGGGTAGATAAGATGTACACCAGGAGGCATTATGAAACAATCCAACCAAAGTGATGAATTAATCATTGAATGCAAAGATATTTATTTGCGCGAGTATCGACTTGAGGATTTGAAGAAATTGCAGGAAATCACCTGGCAACCTGAGGTTTACAAATTTTTGCCGGGATGGAATGCTGCGGTTGAAGATAGAGCACTTTGGCTCACTCAATACGAAATCCCTGAGAATCAGAATTTTAAACAAGCTGTTTTGGCGGAAGGGGACATTGGAGACCTCTGTTTACGTATGGCTATCGTGCTCAAAGAAAATGATGAGTTTATTGGATGGTGCTGCTCGGGGATCAAGGATGAACTGCCAGCGCCCAATCGGGAGATTATGTACGGCATTTCGAAACACTTCCGGAACCGTGGCTATACAACGCAGGCAGTACAAGGCATAACACAGTATTTATTTGAAAATACAAACGTTGAAGTATTGAATGCCATTGCTTTATTAACGAATCAGGCATCGAATAAGGTAATACAGAAATGCAATTTCGAATGGCTGAATTTGATCGAAATCGAGAATGAACCGTACAACCATTATCAACTGTTGAAGCACCAACGATAACCCTACTGTAATTGGCTCAAGATGACTGTACAGGAGTGATCCCATGGATTCCAAACCGCAGCTTGTTTTAGATCTGGCGGGTGTGTTGATCACCAATCTTTCCTCTTCATTCTGGCAGGAGCTTGCTAGGTATGCAGGTACGCCTTTTCATGTTTTAATCGAGCAATTAAGCGGTATACGCAAGGACTTGTGGACAGGGAGGCTGACGGAGGAACAGTTCTGGATCTGGATGCAAACACAATATCCCAATATTGAAAAGATGTATGCTTATGAATTGCTTGAACAAACAACAGAGTTGCTACCTGCCATGCATTGTCTTGAACGATGGAGCGAGCAGGCAGAACTTCATCTCTTGAGCAATCATTGTCATGAATGGATTCAATCTATTTTGCCGTTGATCCAACCGTACTGCAAGAGCATAACCATTTCCAATCAGGTCGGATATTGCAAGCCCAATATAGAGATATATAAACTTGTACAATCTCATCTACACAGGGATGTACCTGTTATATATGTGGATGATCAGGCTAAAAATTTGAAGCCTGCTGCTGAGCTGGGCTGGGAAACATTACTTGCGGATGAACAGCATCAATGGATTGTTGAAATTGACGCATGGCTCGCAGACCAACGATAATCCTTGATACATATGCACTCTTCACCATTCTACCGATCCGATACCAAACAAATACCCCTCTCATTTCTCCGCAGAAATGAAAGGGGCATTTGTCATATGATAAGAGTCGCAATAAAACGGAAAGCTTCGTCTAACAAGCCTCGTTCAGCCTAGGGCTTCACTCTTGACCAAAGGCAGCAAAATCGTAAATTCCGTTCCTGCACCTAATTGACTACGCACTGTAATTTTCCCTCCATACGATTCCACAATCGAACGGGTAATGGCAAGGCCGAGACCCGCGCCTCCTTGTTTTCTAGAACGGGAAGAGCTTGTGCGATAGAAGCGTTCAAAGATATGAGGGAGATGCTCCGGTTCAATTCCTGAGCCGTTATCTTTGACGGTTAACTCGGCTTTATGCTGAGCGGCATACAACGAAATACTGATGGTTCCCCGATCTGAATCGGTGTGCTGTACTGCATTGTGGAACAGATTGAGTACAACCTGTTTCAGTTTGTGAGCATCGGCCATTACATGAACTTCAGCGGTCAGGTCGAGATGAACCTGTCTTTCCTGAGCCATCATGATCAACTGTGGCTGCATTTCGAGCAGCAGACTGTCAAGTTGGATGACTTCCTGCTCCTGCTGAGGCGCCTGATCCAGCTTGGTCAGCATCAGCAGATCCTCTACAAGTTTGTTAATCCGCACCGATTCACCGTACATGCTGTTCAAAGCGCTATATAATTGCTCGCTGTTGGAAGCTGCGCCGCGCTTGAGCACCTCAATAAATCCGTGAATGGAGGTAAGAGGGGTACGCAGTTCATGGGAAGCATCAGACAGAAAACGCTGCATCTGTTCTTTCGATTCCCGCTCTGCTTCAAACGAGTCTTCAAGCCTCTCGAGCATGCCGTTAAATGAAAGCGCCAGCTGATCCACTTCCTGTTGTCCCTGGACAGAAGGAAGGCGTTCGGCCAGGCTGCCTGCATCGATTCGTTGCACCGTATCTACCATACTGGACAAGGGAATCAGTGTCCGGCGAAGTGCTTTGGCGTATAGAACGAGTCCAGCCACCATAGCCAGCAGGGATAACATCAAGAAGATCAGAAGCTGTTTCACAATCAAATCTTTTAGCGGTTTCGTAGCAGTGCCCATCTGCACCATGGGTAAGCCGCGATTACGCGGTCCAGGCGAGGAGAAGACGATTAGCTGCTCATTGCCCTGGTTATCCGTTACAATCCGGTACGGAACATGTTGTTTATCGTTGATCCGATCTGTAATGTTCTGATATTCAACTGATGTCAAGCGAGGAGCGATCAGACCGTCTTCACCAAAAATGTCCTCGAAGCCACTTTGATTATCAAATAAGGCGAGTGAACGATCAGGAATGTATAAGAAACGATTGCCTGATCCTCTTGGATCTGATCCAGATTGCCCACCAAAAGGATTGTTCGTCGCACCACTTCGTGAAGACGATCCGAGCCACACAGGAGGCATGGACATGAGCTGCTCTTCCATGGTTTTCGCCTGGTTGCGATACAGAAAGCTTTCCATAATCCAGAATTGAAGAATGCCAATTAACAATAACAGAGCAGCCATAATAAACAGGGATCGCGCGAGTAATTGAGAGCGGAGCGAATGTGGCGATATCCATTGATGAAGCCATGTCCAAAAATGTTTATCTTTCTTTAATAAAGAGGTCATTAGAGATCCACCCTGTATCCGACACCTCGAAGTGTACGAATGAGCTTATGTTCTTTATCCCCCAGTTTGTCACGCAAGGAGCGGACGTACACCTCCACAATATTCTCTTCTCCACCAAAATCGTATCCCCACACGCGGTTCAGAATGGTCGCTTTACTCAGGACAATGCCATGATTAAGCACGATGAATTTTAATAGTTCATATTCGGTTGGAGATAACTCCAGAATCTGATCGTGATAGGTAATCTCTTTGCGTTGATCATCAATTCGGAATGGACCATGAGTCACTGCCCCTATTAATAAAGGAAACTGATTACGCAGCCTTGCCTGAATCCGTGCAAGCAGTTCATCGAACGCAAAAGGCTTAATCATATAATCGTCAGCACCAAGCCATAGGCCTTTTACCCGATTCTCGACTTCATCTTTGGCTGTCAGCATGATCACCCCGACCTGAGCCCCGCTCTTGCGCAGACGCTCAACAACCTCAAACCCATCCATCTCGGGCATCATGACATCCAGAATGGCCATATGTGGACGAAAGTCTAGTGCCAATTCAAGCGCAGCGGCTCCATCCGGGGCCGTACGTACGTCAAATCCTTCGTTGCTTAGCCCAAGCTCCAGAAATTGCAAAATATGTGGTTCATCATCTGCCAATAGTATTTTAATGCCAGTACTTAGCTTCATAAGCAGGCGTTCCCTCCCGTTAAATCCATCGATTACATACCCTCAAATCTAGAGGTCTATATGCTGTATTATCGCTCGCCAAACTGAAAATTAGCTGAAAAGTTTGCAAGTTATCCTCAGGCAACATTCAGCGGGCACTCATCCCAGTTTTACTTTGGCATGTCACAATAGTAGACATGAAGAACTTGAAGGAGTGATTGAGATTGAATAACGCCAAACGAAGGATTGACCTTGTCCTTCTGCCGATTGTTTTACTGGCGGCATTTCTGAACGGGTATGGCATCTGGAACGACCAATATGCCAATTCCTATTATACGACCGCCGTCGGGAGCATGCTGAGAAATTTCCATAACTTTTTCTACGCATCGCTTGACTCGGCTGGTTCGGTAACCGTAGACAAACCACCGGTTGTCTTCTGGATTCAAACCGCTTTTGCTTACGTATTTGGATTACATGGATGGAGTGTTATTTTACCGCAAGCGTTAGCGGGGATCGGTTCGGTGCTGCTGATATATTTCATGGTCAAGCCTACATTTGGTCTTGCCGCGGCGCGAATCTCGGCACTTGCGATGGCGACTGTTCCTGTTGTGGCAGCGGTCAGTCGTACCAACAATATTGACAGCATGTTGGTATTCACGTTGCTGCTGGGTTCATGGTTTTTGTTCAAGGGAAGCAAGCAAGGTAGTACGTGGCGCATCCTGGTTGCCTTTGCACTCATTGGACTTGCTTTTAATATGAAAATGCTGCAAGCCTACATGATTCTTCCGGCTTTCTACTTGTTCTATCTGCTTGCATTCAATGCAAAGTGGAGAAGAAAAATCATCCTGCTGATCGGAAGTACGGCAGTGCTGGCAGTTGTTTCCTTATCCTGGGCAGTTACCGTGGATTCTATACCGACAGATGAACGGCCTTATATCGGCAGCAGTGAAACCAATTCGGTGCTGGAGCTGGCTTTTGGATATAACGGCTTATCCCGTCTCACGGGACAACAGAACAGATCAGCGAATGCAGGCATGCCAAACGCCTCTGATGAAGGCAAGGTCCGTGGCAACGCAACTTCCCAGACATCAGCATCCGATCAGTCGGGCAGCGGCTCGGCTCCAACAGTCAATGCACCGGGAAATGGTGAAATGGGTGGCATGAACGGAATGACTTTCCCGGGCGGTCAGATGCCAAACGGTGGCGAGATGCCTAATGGAAGGAATTTCGGAGGCGGTAATGGCGGCGGTGGAGGCATGGGTGGCATGTTTGGTACAGGGGAAAAAGGTCCTCTGCGCTTATTCCAGACCGAACTGTCCGGCCAGGCCAGTTGGCTTTTGCCGATGGTATTACTTGGCTGCATCGCGATTTTTGCAGGATTAAGACGGAGAAATATAACAGATAAGCACAAGGAAGCTTTGTTCTGGCTGGTCTGGCTGCTTCCGGTAGCTGCTTTCTTTAGTGTAGCTGGTTTTTTCCATCAATATTATCTGATTATGCTCGCACCTCCTGTAGCGGCATTAACCGGAGCAGGATTTGCAGCCATGTGGACGGCGTATCGTGAACGCAATGGCTGGCAAGCCTGGCTGCTTCCGATATCCGTACTGCTTACGACCATCTTCGGCTGGTACATCATGCAGGTGTATAACGAAACGATCGGGGCAGCTTGGTCCATAAGTGAATTGATCGCAGGCATTCTGATCACGGTTATTCTGATTGTGATGCTTAATCGTTCACACCCCTGGAAAAAGGGTTTGATTATCGCAGGCTTCATGGTCATGCTGATCGGTCCGACCTATTGGGCATTTACCCCTATCACATATGGAGGTAACAGCATGATTCCGGCAGCTGGACCTACAGGTTCCAATGGGATGTTCGGTGGAATGGGCATGGCGATGGGAGATAGACAAGGTGATCGCATTGGTGGCGATATGGTTCTGCCGAACGCATCAAATGACACCGACACCGATCAGGCTTTCCCATCATCCGATGAAGCTGACCCGAATAATGCGGGCATGGGAACACCTCCGAATTCAGAAGGAAACATGAATGGTGGAGGAGGAATGCCTACGACAGGTGGTCGAGGTGGAGCGGGAAACCGCAACGAAGAAGTGGACACCACAACACTGAATTATCTGAGAGAGCATAACACAGGTGAAACCTATCTCTTCGCAACGACGGACTATAACCAGGCAGCTCCATATATCATCGATGAGAATGAAGCAGTCATTACGCTTGGGGGGTTCTCGGGCTCAGATCCGGTGTATACCACGGAAAAACTGGAACAACTTGTGAAGAGTGGACAAGTGAAATACTTCATGGTAGGTGGCATGGGCGGCCGAGGTGGAAGTTCTGATATCGGTGACTGGATCAAGGAGCATGGTACCGAAATTCCAACGTCAGAGTGGAAGACAGGTACGGACAGCGGTTCCGGTTTCGGTGGTCAAACCACTTTATATGAAGTGAAATTATAAGCGTGATCGATTGGTATAAGGGAGGGAACGAACATGGCTCAAAAGTGCCGTTACAGCATTATCATTCCGATGTATAACGAAGAAGCGGTGATTGAGGAGACTTATCGGCGTCTGAAAAAAGTGATGGGCAGTACGGGAGAAAGCTACGAGCTGCTGTTTGTCAATGACGGTAGCGTGGACCAAAGTGCACAGATGATTCGTGACTACGCCCGTTGGGACGAGAGTGTGAAGCTGATTGATTTTGCACGCAACTTCGGTCACCAGATCGCGATTACAGCAGGGATGGATTATGCAGCAGGCGATGCGGTCGTCATTATTGATGCGGATCTTCAGGACCCTCCCGAGCTGATATTGGACATGATCGCCAAGTGGAAAGAGGGCTATGAGGTTGTCTATGCCCGTCGGACCAGACGAAGCGGGGAGACCCGCTTCAAGAAATGGTCGGCAAGCCTGTTCTACCGCGTACTGCGTGCGTCGACGGATACGGATATTCCAGTGGATACCGGCGATTTTCGTCTGATTGATCGCAAGGTATGTGATGAGATGAAACGTCTTCCGGAAAAAAATCGATTTGTTCGCGGACTGGTCAGTTGGGTGGGGTTCCGTCAGACGGCCATTGAGTACGAACGGGATGAACGTTTAGCAGGGGAGACCAAATACCCGCTGAAACGCATGTTGAAGCTGAGTCTGGACGGCATTACCTCATTCTCACACAAACCACTCAAGCTGGCAGGTTACGTAGGAGCTGTTCTATCCATCGGCGGTTTCATCTATATGCTAAGTGTCATCGCTTCAGCGATATTTACAGATTCAACGATCAAAGGATGGCCTTCAATGGTCAGCATCATGCTGATCTTTAACGGCTTCATTCTGATCATGCTGGGCATTCTTGGCGAGTATGTTGGCCGAATCTATGATGAAACGAAGGCGCGCCCGCTATATATCGTAAGAGATGTGTATCAGGTGGAAAGTCAGTCGAGTCAGTCACGGTTAACGGGCAGAGTTGCTCATCATGACTAATCGTTTGGTCACTATATTTAAGTTTGGAATTGTGGGTGTCCTGAATACGGCGGTGGATGCAATGGTATTCACGTTGCTCGCTGCCGCAGGCGCACCTGCTCTAATTGCTCAGGTGATCTCGTATAGCTGTGGGGTCGTGAACAGTTACTGGTGGAACGGCAGGTGGACCTTCCAGGATGCGGGAAGACAGGGCAAAAAAAACGAAATCATGCGTTTTGTAATCACCAATCTGGTGGTACTGTCTTTATCCTCCCTGATTTTGTATATCTGCAATAGCACATTAGGTTGGAGTGTTGTAATGAGTAAAATACTGGCAACTCTCTCAGGCATGGTTATAAACTATATTGCCAGTCGGTATTGGGTGTTCCGGGCAGAGCCCGTTCAAGGATCTGATCCTTCATCTGATGCTAATGAAAGGAGTGTTTCATGATATGAGAATTAAAAAAGCAGTCATTCCGGCAGCGGGGCTTGGCACCCGATTTTTGCCAGCAACCAAGGCTCAACCCAAAGAAATGCTGCCGATAGTGGACAAACCAGCCATCCAATACATTGTGGAAGAAGCGGTACAATCGGGCATTGAAAATATCATTATCGTAACCGGTCGCAATAAAAAATCGATCGAGGATCATTTTGACAAATCGGTTGAATTGGAGCATTCCCTGTATGCCAAAGGCAAGCAAGCTCTATTGGAAGAAGTGCAAGCGATCAGCGAAATGGCGAGTATTCATTTTATCCGTCAAAAAGAACCGCTTGGATTGGGCCATGCGATTGGGTGTGCTCGTCAGTTTGTGGGAGATGATCCGTTCGCCGTACTGCTTGGAGATGATATTATGGTGTCTGATCCTCCGGCGCTCGCACAGATGATTCATTTATATGAAAAGACAGGCAGCCAGATTGTCGGTGTACGGCAAGTGCAGGATGCTGACGTGAGTAAATACGGAATTATCGATTCACAGGGCGCAGAGGATCGGGTTCACCGAATTACCAATCTGGTAGAAAAACCTTCAATGGCAGAAGCACCCTCCCGAACAGCCGTGATGGGACGATACATTCTGAAACCTTCCATCTTTCCAATTCTCGATCAAATCGAGAGAGGGGCTGGAGGGGAATATCAGCTAACGGATGCGCTGAAAGAAGTAAGCCAGGTGGAAGAGCTGCTGGCCCTTGAGCTGGAGGGGCGTCGCTACGATATTGGTGATCAGTTTGGATATATTCAGGCGATCTTGGAGATCGGACTGATGCGTAAGGAATTACAGCCCATGCTGACACCATATCTTCAGAAGCTTGCAACGCAGTGGGGATAGGGATTGATATGTAGCAGAAGTTTATATCTGCTGTAGGACGGAGTCTCCTCTGTGTCATGGTTCTGGCATAGACTCCAGCATTGTACAATGGTGACTGTCACGATACAATGAGCAAGAAGTTCAAGTTGCTCTTTGAGGAGTGAGGAATCATGAGTGAGGCTATCATCAGTGACCTTATTAAGTATATGGACGTGGAGGACAATGCCGCCATTCAATACATTCAGACCGAGCATCGGATGAAACTGGGACTCTTTTGGGGGATCCGGGAAGGCAGCCGCGTTCTGGAAATCGGTTGTGGTCAGGGAGATACAACGGCCGTGCTTGCACATCTGGTGGGGGAGCACGGGTATGTTCATGGTGTAGACATTGCACCAGAGGATTATGGTGCACCACTGACCGTAGGTGAAGCGGCAGCCAAACTGCGGAAATCTCCGCTGGGTGACCGAATTCGAATGGATTATGATTTTGACATTCTAAGTGATCAGGCCCAATTCGGCGAAAATGAGTTTGATGTGATTGTACTTTCCCATTGTTCTTGGTACTTGAAATCATTTGACGAACTCGCCCAGATTCTTAGCAAGGTTAGGAAGTGGGGGCATCAGTTATGTTTCGCCGAATGGGATGCACGAGTTACAGATGTGAGCCAGCTCTCACATTGGTTATCCGTTCTGATTCAGTCCCAGGTCGAATGTTACAAGGAGAACAGCTTCTCCAATGTGCGCACGCTTTTTACACCGGAGGATATTCAAGAGCTTGTCTCTGCGGCGGGCTGGACGATTAAGGAAGAGATTTCGATCCATTCTCCCGAGCTGCAGGACGGTCGCTGGGAAACCGAAATGACACTGGCAGAAGCGCCTATGGAACTGCAGATGCTTCCGATTCCGAATAAGGTAAAATCACTTCTTCTTTCCGAATTGAAATTACTTAGGACTCATCATGTCTCGAGGCCTGGGAGTCCACTGGGAACGTATGCGATTGTTGCCAAAAAGCAGTAAAGAAATAGCCATTTGCAGTAATTTATAAGAAAAACGTCTATCGACGTACTTTCACAGAAGACAGACCGCGTTTTGCTGAAGTTTTTCTTGCGATAATTGAATTGTTCAGCTCCGCTGAAAACGTATAAATTCCATTATCTAAAAAAATGTGTTTACTTCACGATGGTAATTTTGATATTATAATCGCAATATCAAATGCGACGAAGAGATGAGTAGATAAAAGGTTTCTTTTACAGAGAGCTCCGGCAGCTGAAAAGGGGTAAAGAATTTTTTGTTGAATAAAGACTCAGAGCAGCACATCGGAACTTTAAGGCTTGAGGGATGGTGTGACAGGAGCTCCTGTTATAGAGCGAGAGTATATGCGGATGCGGCATAATTGAATGCAGTTATCCTTAACTCGAAGAGGCTGGTATGGCGACATATTGGCGAATCTGGGTGGTACCACGAGTGTAACAATCTCGTCCCTGAGACTTTTGTCTTGGGGATGGGATTTTTTGGTTTTTCCGGGATGTTAGCTACACGCTTTGGAAATGCCTGAATAGTGTTTAATAAGGGGAAACTCACACCGAAAGGAAATGATGATTTTATGTCAGCAAAATTGAAAGTCGGTATCGTCGGAGGAACGGGGATGGTAGGTCAGCGTTTTGTGGATCTGCTCAATGAACACCCATGGTTTGAAGTAACGGCTATTTCAGCAAGTGCTAACTCGGCAGGCAAAACATACGAAGAATCCGTACAAGGCAGATGGAAGCTCGCTGCTGCGATCCCGGAAGCAGTGAAAAACATCGTTGTGCAGGATGCTTCCCAAGTGGAAGCTTTTGCAAGCCAGGTTGATTTTATATTCTGTGCTGTAGATATGAAAAAGAATGAAATTCAAGCGCTCGAAGAGGCTTATGCCAAAACGGGAACTCCGGTTGTTTCCAACAACTCGGCTCACCGCTGGACAGCGGATGTACCCATGGTTATTCCGGAAATTAACCCAGGACATCTGGACGTGATTGAAGCTCAACGCAAACGTCTCGGAACCAAAACCGGATTCATCGCAGTTAAACCAAACTGCTCGATTCAGAGCTATGTACCTGCACTTCACGCGTTGCGCGAGTTCAATCCAACTCAAGTGGTGGCTTCCACATACCAAGCGATCTCAGGCGCAGGTAAAAACTTTACCGACTGGCCGGAAATGCTGGATAACGTGATTCCATACATCGGTGGCGAGGAAGAGAAAAGTGAACAGGAGCCGCTGCGCATCTGGGGAAGCATTCAAAATAATGAGATTGTAAAAGCGTCCTCACCATTAATTACAACACAATGTATCCGTGTACCGGTAACAGATGGTCACCTGGCGACAGTATTTGTATCCTTTGAGAAAAAACCATCCAAAGAAGAAATTCTGGACCGTTGGCTGCAATTCAAAGGTCGTCCGCAAGAACTGGGTCTGCCAAGCGCACCGAAACAGTTCATTACGTATTTTGAAGAAGAGAACAGACCACAAACGAAGCTGGATCGTGACATCGAGCGCGGTATGGGCGTTTCAACGGGCAGACTGCGCGAAGACTCCCTATATGATTACAAGTTTGTAGGACTGTCTCACAACACGCTGCGCGGAGCAGCAGGCGGTGCTGTTCTGATCGCTGAATTGCTCAAAGCTGAAGGATATATTCAGCCGAAATAAACAGGCATTGTGGAAATAGGAATAAAAGTAATAGAATATTACTGACAGGCTACCCCTTTTAGTAGACAAGAGTATGAGCATCTGGGAAGATGAATTTATTTTTGTTGAACAGAGGGGTATTTTCATATCAATACATATGAAGCAGGAACACGTGAATCCAATATTCCAGAACAGGAAGGGGATTGTGATGGACGGTCAGCTGGTATTGCGTCGAGTCCGTCTTACAAGTGGTGAAGAGGTGGATGTGGTTATCAATGAAGGCAGGATTGTGAAATTCGCTCCTGGTGGAACGGCAACCGGAGATCGGATATGGGAATCGCCTGGAGCTTACATATCCAGCGGATGGATCGACATGCATGTGCATGCTTTTCCAGAGTTTGATCCTTACGGGGACGACATTGATGAAATCGGTGTAAAACAGGGCGTTACTACGATTGTGGACGCAGGCAGCTGCGGTGCTGATCGAATTGGCGATCTGGCGATAAGCACTCATAAGGCGGCTACCCGGGTGTTTGCCTTTTTGAACATATCTTGCCTCGGCTTACTGCGTACTGACGAATTGTCGAATCTGGACTGGATTGATCGGGACAAGCTGTTACAGGCTACCCGGGCATATTCTGAATTCATCGTGGGATTAAAAGCAAGAATCAGTGGGAGTGTGGTTGGCAAAAGCGGACTGCGGCCGCTGTATTTGGCAAGAGAGTTTTCGCAGGAAACAGGCCTGCCGCTTATGGTTCACATTGGATCAGCCCCACCTGATATTCGTGAGGTCATGCCGCTCTTACAGGGTGGTGATGTGGTCACTCACTATTTGAATGGAAAAAACAATAATTTGTTCGATGATAGAGGCGCGCCGCTGGATGTATTGAACGATGCCATCAAGCGCGGTGTGCATTTGGATGTGGGACATGGGACTGCGAGTTTTTCATTTCAGGTTGCAGAAGCTGCCAAGAAGCATGGCATTGACCCGGATACGATCAGTACGGATATTTACAGGGGCAATCGTCTGAACGGTCCGGTCTACAGCATGGCTAATCTGTTAAGTAAGTTTCTGGCCCTTGGCTACTCGTTGAACGAGACGATAGATCGGGTGACCGTACGGGCAGCAGAGTGGCTGGGCAGACCGCAGCTGGGGAGGATTCAAGCAGGTGATGAAGCCAATTTGACTCTTTTCCAAGTAGTAGACAAGCCTGTAACGCTTGTGGACTCCGAGGGAGTAAATAAGATAGGCAGCCGTCAAATTGAAGTAAAAGGAGTGATTGTGGGTGACCAATTCATTGAATGTTAAATATGGACTGAAACGTGTTATCAACGCCAGCGGGCGGATGAGTATCCTCGGCGTATCTGCACCGACGGACACAGTCATGGATGCCATGAAGCAAGGCGGGCAGAGTTATGTGGAGATCGCAGATCTTGTAGACAAATCAGGGGACTATGTATCCCGTCTAATCGGTGCCGAAGCGGCCGTTGTTGTCAATTCCGCTTCTAGTGGCATCGCGCTCGCCGTAGCTGCCATGGTAACAAAGGGCAACCGCCACGAAAGTTTGAAGCTACATCAGGAAGTCATTACGAACAATGAAATTGTTATGTTGAAAGGCCACAATGTACAATACGGAGCTCCCGTGGAGACGATGGTTTACCTTGGTGGTGGGAAGCTGATCGAAGCCGGATATGCCAATGAAGGTCGGGCGGAGCATATCGCGGATGCGGTTTCAGACAAAACGGCTGCGATCCTATACGTCAAATCCCATCATGCGGTACAGAAAAACATGATTTCCATAGAGGAAGCCTGGCAGGTTGCCCAGAAGTGTGAGGTACCCCTCATTGTTGATGCGGCTGCGGAAGAGGACCTGCACAAATATGTGAAGTATTCGGATTTAGCCATATACAGCGGCTCCAAGGCCATTGAAGGCCCAACTTCCGGCATTGTGGCAGGTAAACGAACCTATATCGAATGGTTGAAGGTTCAGCTTCACGGGATTGGGCGCAGCATGAAAGTTGGTAAAGAAACTACGTTTGGCCTGCTTCAGGCTTTGGATGAATATGCAGTCAAAGCTGACCATAGTGAGCAGGAAAAGGCTTCCTTGCAGGAGTTAATGTCACTCAATCAGATAGCCGGGATTCAGGTATCGATTGTCCAGGACGAAGCGGGCCGAGCGATTTACAGGGGGCGCATCCAGGTCGACGAAGCGAAGGCGGGGATCAGTGCCAAACAGCTTAATGAGGAGCTGAGAGGCGGTCCTATCGCCATTTATACTCGTGATTATGGCGTAAGGCAAGGTTATTTCGATATCGATCCCCGTCCCTTGATGGGGGATGACATGCGGGTCATTGAAGATCGAATTCGACAATTGACAGGAGGAGAAGGAAATGTCTGAGATTGCAAAACGATTTTATAACAATCGGGTGGCTTTGAATGTGCTCGCCAAGAACATTACGAATGCAAAAGAGGTTTTTGATGCAGCTGAGGGCCATGTTCTGGTTGGTGTTCTTTCCAAGGATTATGCCACTGTGGCTGAAGCGGTGGAAGCGATGGAAGCCTATGGGCGGGAAATTGACAATGCCGTTTCAATTGGACTAGGTGCCGGAGACAATCGACAGGCTGCTGTCGTCGCCGAAATCGTAAAGCATTTTCCAGGCAGTCATATCAATCAGGTATTTCCGGCAGTTGGCGCTACCCGAGCGAATCTCGGGGACCGGGACAGCTGGATTAACAGCCTCGTCTCCCCGACTGGTCAGCCGGGCTTTGTCAATATTTCGACGGGTCCAGTGAGCGCTGCCCAATCCGAGCTTGCCGTGGTGCCTGTACACGCGGCCATTGCATTGGTACGGGATATGGGTGGCAATGCACTGAAGTATTTCCCGATGCAGGGGCTAAAAAGGGAAGATGAACTGCGAGCGGTAGCGAAAGCGTGTGCAGAAGCGGACTTTGCGTTGGAGCCTACCGGTGGCATCGATATGGATAATTTTGAAGCGATTCTCGAAATCGCACTGGAGGCGGGGGTTCCGCAAGTTATTCCACATGTGTATTCCTCCATTATTGATCAGGAGGGTCTGACCATTGTAAGTGATGTGCAGTCGTTATATGCATCAATGAAGACGCTGGCGAAGAAGTATGGTTAAACGCGTAGGGGCTTTTGGCGAAGTCATGATGCGACTTGAAGTTCCGGGACATGATCTGTTGATTCAGAGTAATCGGCTGAAATACTCCTTTTCGGGCAGTGGGGTCAATGTAGTATCGGCGATGACACGTTACGGATATGCAGGCCTGCTGGTGTCGAGGCTTCCAGTCAATCCCTTGGGTGATGCCGCCGAATCCTACTTGCGCGGACTGGGCCTGAGCACCGAGTATGTGCTTCGCGGAGGGCAGTATATCGGGATGTACTTTCTGGAGAATGGTTATGGGGCCAGACCTGGGCGGGTGACTTACTCTAACCGGCTGGAGAGCAGCTTTAATATTGCGCCTGAAGGCACGTATCCCTTTGCGGCAGTTGCATCAGGCATGGACGCTATTCATTTCTGCGGAATCACGCTGGCGATGAATGATTCGGTGAGACTGGCGATGAAACAATTGGCACAGGTGGTCAAAGAACAAGGCGGCACAGTTGTTTTTGATTGTAATTATCGTCCTGCTTTATGGGGGGATCAGGGTTATGCCATGGCGAAGCCGCATTATGAGGAAATGTTGCATTTGTCAGATATCGTCCTGATGAATGAGCGGGATGCTCTTCATATTCTGGGGTTAAATACGGACAAAGTACAAAGGGAAGAGCAACTGACTGAGCTCATTCCCCTGGTTGCTGAACGGTATGGCGTGCGTACCCTTGCTGGAACGCATCGTACCATATACAGTGATAACCGACACTGCCTACAGGGCTATATGTTCAAGGAAGGGGTGTTTGCTCATTCCGAGCCGCTGACCTTTTCTGTTTATGACCGGATCGGCGCGGGCGATGCGTTTGCGAGCGGTATCATGTATGGTGAACTGGAGGGGTGGATGCCAGCGGAGACAATCTCTTTTGCTGCGACAGCCGGAATGCTGGCGCATACCGTAGCAGGTGATACACCAATGGCTTCCACTGGAGACATCATCCAGGCGAGGAACAGCACCGTGCGTGATGTAACAAGGTAATATTTTAGTGGAGAATGCCTGGAACGTAGAGCGATAGATGCTGATCTTCTTCTCTATTAAGATTGTCTCGGTATCGTGTGGCACGAAAACTTTTGTTACAATAGTGTAGCGAACGATGAAAGGCTGGAAAGGCCGTTTTGCTTCGGTATTTGGATGACATCGTTACTATACATATCTGTTACAAGGGAAGAAGGGATCTGCTCATGTCGTCACAATCATCATCCTATGAAGGGCAAAAGGCTGTTTTTCTAGGAGACAGCATAACTTTCGGATATGGACTTCAGGAAGGGGAACATCCGTATCCGGAGCTGGTTTGCAGCGCATTGGGATTTCAATCCCATGAGAATCATGGCATTTCCGGAAGCAGTGTGGCGGACGGAGGGTTTGAACCGATGTGTAATCGCATTGGGCAGATGCACGCGGAAGCGGATGTTATCTTTTTCATGGGCGGAAGAAATGACTTCTCCAGTGGTATGACGGCATTTGGCGATATCAGTACTTCGCCCAATTCGAAGGATACCTTTTATGGGGCGCTTAAACATATAGCAGAAGAGTTGATCCAGCGCTATCCAACCAAGCTGATCGTGTTTCTTACTCCGCCCCATGGATCAAGTGAAGCTGTCCCAGAAGACCTGCCCAATACGGTAACCAGACGGATATACAGTGACTATGTCGCTGCGATTAGAGAGGTCGCGTCGTTGTACTCCATCCCGGTCTGTGATCTGTGGAACATTGCTGGAATCCAGCCATTATTGCCAATCCACAAAGAATTATATTTTACAGGTGATAATGGTGTACCGGATGGGCTCCATCCCAACCAGGCCGGACATGAAAGAATTGCCTCCAGAATCGTGGGCTTTTTGAAATCGTTGTGATACCTTGTGAATTAGTGTGAGGAAAAGAGAAATAGAGTGAATGGGGATCTGCAGGGTAGGCACTTTAATCATAAGTGTCACTTATTGCAGGTCCTTTGTGTTATACAGAATCAGGATATATTATAAAAAATTTATGTTGAAACTAATATGGTAAATATTACATTGTAAATTCATGAGATTTCCGGTATTTTTATTAACGGCAAACTTTTATTTATAAAGTAGAAGTAGATTGTCTTAGCAGGTAGCAATTGAAATGAAGGAGAATGGAGGAAGAAATATTATGTCAGAAGTTGCTAGTCAAAGAGTACATAAGCCAGGACCACAGCCAGTAAGTTTCGGTAGTTGGATGCTCACGTTGTTCCTTATGATGATTCCGCTTGTAAACATTATTATGTTGTTTGTATGGGCATTTGGAGATTCGAATCCTTCGAAAGCCAATTATGCCAAAGCAGCATTGCTGTGGGCAGCAATCGGGATTGTTGTGTATATTCTTGTGTTCGTACTTATCATTGGAGCTGGAATTTCGCTCTCGGATTACTAGGTTTATGAATACGTAGCTTGATAAAGTTTTAAAAAAACGCCGACAATACTGTCGGCGTTTTTGATTTGCTTATTTTGTACTAGGCTGCGGACGTCTTATCAGCATTGTGAAGAGTCTGCGAGCGGCGGCCAAGCAGGTATCCTGCAAGCGAGGCCAACATCTGCTGGAATACCATGCCGAGTACAACCGGGACGGCAACCGGTGGAGGGAAATACGATACGGCAAGCACCGCTCCCGCACTAATATTGCGCATGCCTCCGTTGAATACAAGTGCGACCTGATCGGCTTCATTCCAACCGAGTAATCGGGCAACGAAGTAACTTAGAGCATAGCCAAATGAGGCCAGAAAAATAATGATGGCTGCTAGACCAGCGAGCTGCCAGTTAAAGTCAGCTAAATAGGGCGCAACAACAGAGCCATTAATCGCGACAACCGCTGCCATGAACAATTTGGAGAACGGATTCAGTCTTGGCCCCCAGACTGGAACAATGGCCCCTTTGGTCCATTCATTCAAAAGCATCCCGATCAAGGAGGGAACAACGATCATCCAGAACAGACTGCTCATCATGGCTGCTATATCCAACGATACGCTAGTGCCAATCAGCAAGGATAATACGCCGGGTACCACGAAAGGAGCAAGCATGGTGTCAATCAGGATAATCGACAGCGTCAGAGCGATATTGCCCCGATAGATACTGACCCAGATAAAGCTGCTCACACCTGTCGGAATAACTGCAGCCAGAACAAGGCCCGTTATCGTGTAGGCATCCGTTGGGAAGACCAGGTGACCCATGCCAAGAGCAATCAGAGGCATCGCCAGATGCAGAATAAACAGACAAACGAACAGTGGAAAAGGCTTCTTCAGCACGTTCACAAAATCCCGTATCCCGAGACTGATGCTTCCCGCAAACGTCATGAACGCAAAAAGCCATGGCGACAAAAAGGTATAAGAAGAAAGAAGACTCCCGCAAAGAACGCCAATAATAATGCTGATTGGAGTAATCAGTGGCATGATGCGGTTCAAGCGTACATTTAAGGCCTGAAGCATATTCATGACATCCCTTTACCGTATGATTCCTTTATTATACATGTTAATAACGCTGAATGTAGACCCATTTGCAATGAAGCATACGGAGCAGTTATCATAAATCTGGAAGAAACACTTCAATATGAAGAAGGGGAGATGGTCATGATTAAACGGAAAAGAAAGCACACAATGATGATGGCAGGCCTCATTGCGTCAAGTATTCTTATGATATCGGCCTGTTCCGTTGTAGAACAAGCGAATCAAAGTTTGAATTACGTTAGTGGGGCTACTGATTATATAGAGCAAGTATCGAACGCCGGAGCCGATCTGCAGGAACTCGCATCAGGAGCGGTGAGTAACCCTGAAATAACAACTCAGGTACAGGAGAAAATAGACCGGATTCAGGCAGAAGCCAGCGAATTCTCTCAGCTGACAGCACCAGCGATAGGGGAAAGCATTCATGAAAATCTGGTCAGTTACAACAATCAATTAACCGAAGTTGTGGGTCAATTTGAGAACACGCTTGCAGAGCAGGGTTTTACGGCAGAAAACTGGGAGAAGACAGGTATTCCTGAATTGATCACCAATATTAATGGTTTAAAAGATCCGTTAAGCGGTCTTGGAATCGAGGCCAATTAAGATTTAAACCAGGAAATGCCTTGAGTATAAAGCGGCTTCATCCCCAAAAAGGACGATATACCGGAGTGATTTTGATCACTTGCGGATATCGTCCTTTTTGTTTTTCTAATATAACTCACATTTTTTACAAAATATAAACATGGATCACGATGATGATTTGCCACGGATTTTGGAGCTTAGATCTTCAATCTGTCCATCCAGAACATTTCCTGCTTTACTTAGGAACCCTGTAATAAGCTCCAGCTCTTCCTCTGTGTATGTGGAAGCCAGATTAACCATAGCTGCATGAAGGGTGAGGTAGGTGCTGCTGACCTCTTCCTTGTTTTCGTACAAAGGCACAATGATGACTTTACGGCGGTCATTGGGGTCATTTTCTCGACGGACAAAGCCGTTCTTCTCAAGCCTGTCAATTAATGTCGTAACACTTCCGGTGGCCAGACCGGTAAGTTTTGACAGTTCACCTGCAGTGATTGGCCCCTTCTCGCGCAGGATATCCACGGATATGAAATCGTTATTGTACAAGCCCAAAGAGGCAGCCACATGCTGCTGATATAAAACGGTTCGGGTACCCAGGCTCCGCATTCGCAACGTAAAATTCTCCTGTAATTCGGTAGGTTGTTGTTGATGTTCTCTTGACAAAAGATAACCCTCCTCTTAAGATGACATATATCTTGATTATCGAGATATTAGATTAACGAGATAATAAATTTTGGAGATACTAGATTAACGTATGATTAATTTCAACTTATTTTAACGAACTCTGTACTTATTTGCAAAGGGGACGATCGATTTTGAGAGAAACAATGATGATTAAAGGAGCACGGGAGAACAACCTAAAGAATATTTCACTTTCGATTCCGAAGTATAAGTTGGTGGTTCTAACGGGACCGTCCGGCTCCGGCAAATCCACGCTGGCAATGGATACCCTTCAGCGAGAATGCCAGAGACAATACATGGAATCGATGGGATTAACATCGGATTCGATCAGCAAACCGAAAGTGGAGTCCATCACAGGTCTTTCTCCATCCATCAGCGTAGGACAGCACATTACTAATCGGAATCCACGCTCAACAGTAGGAACAGTGACAGACATTTACACTTACGTTCGTTTCATTTTTTCCAGACTTGGGGAGCGTATATGTCCATCCTGTAATGGCACCATATCACCATCGTGGGAAGCGGCTGGTCATTTAACCGAGGAAGACGAATACATGGGTCATCAGACTATACATTGTCCACATTGCAATGCCGTGCTTGAGAAGTTGGGCATGTCACACTTTTCGTTCAACAAACCGGAGGGTGCTTGTGATGTATGTAGTGGGCTTGGTCATGTGGCATCAATCAACGAAGCGGCTGTATTCAATCCTGAGCTTAGTGTGCGGGATGGAGGTGTTGCTTCGTTAAATGGTGTGCATCGGGATATCCAGATCCGAATTCTGGTTGCAGCTGGACAGCATTTTGGATTCGGATTCGATCCGGATCGTCCATTGAAGGACCTTGGTGAAATCGAGCGCGATTTGCTGTACTACGGCGTCGAGAGCGAAGCGTTTAAGCAGCATTACCCTAATATCAAGCCCATTCAGGGAACCAAGTTCGAAGGTGTGATCCCCGGATTGTGGAGACGATATAAAGAAAAGGAAGGAGAAGGTGGCGGAACGGAAAAAGACGGACGTTTTTTTCATCAACAGCAGTGTCCTGAATGTCAGGGTGCTCGTTTGAAAAAAGAAATTCTTTTGGTAAGCGTAGCTGGCGCATCCATCTCCGACGTAACCAACTGGTCATTCAGTAAAGTGCTGGAATGGACGGTAGGCCTACAAGAAGTGATCTCACCCGAGGCACATCACCTGCTTGATCCAATCCTTCATGATCTGCCCACCAAGTTGAAACGCATTATGGATGTTGGACTTGGCTATCTCTCCATGGATCGTCAGACCGTAACTTTATCTGGTGGTGAAGCTCAGCGATTACGACTTGCATCGCTTCTAGGCTCTGGTTTAACGGGCGTATTGTATATTCTGGACGAACCGACGACAGGGCTTCATCCGAAAGATACCATTGGCCTGATTCGCGTACTTCAGGAGCTTCGTGATCTGGGCAATACGATCCTCGTCATTGAACACGATATTGAGATGATGCGTGCTGCTGATCATGTGATCGACATTGGACCTGGTGCTGGAGTCAATGGAGGGATGGTTGTTGGTGAAGGGAGCCTGGAGGATTTAATGGCAAGTGAGCTTTCGGTTACGGGAGCTTATCTGAGAAATGAATCTGTGGCTAGTCCTTCTTATAACCGAAGAACAGGTACGGGGCAGCATCTTGCCATTCGGGGAGCGCATTTGCGCAACATTGATATTCCGGTTGTATCTTTTCCATTAGGCACGCTGATCTCCGTAACGGGTGTTTCAGGGTCCGGCAAATCTACGCTTGTATTTGATATCCTCGCACAGGGAATGGAATCACTTCAGAAACCATCAGGTTGTGAAGAGATAACAGGGTTGGAGAGCGTAGGTGATATCGTTATTTTTGACCAAACGCCAATGGGCAGAATGCAACGGTCGAATGTTGCCACCTACACAGATGTATTTACGCACCTGCGCCAACTGTTCGCTGGTTTGCCAGATGCCAAGGCACGAAAGCTTACTGCGAAGCATTTCTCGTTCAATACGCCCGGAGGGCGCTGTGAAACCTGTCAAGGCCTGGGAGTGTTGTCTGTGGACATGAACTTCCTGCCTGATCTGGAGGTAACTTGTCATGACTGTAAGGGCAGACGATTCATGGATGAGGTGTTACAGGTTCAATACGAAGGATTCTCGATATCCGATGTACTGAATATGTCAGTAGCCGAAAGTCTGCCTGTCCTGAAAAGTCAGACCAAAATCGCCGATCTCGTCGAGATGTTGTGTGAAGTTGGACTTGGTTATCTCCAATGGGGGCAATCCGTCAAAACATTGTCAGGCGGTGAGGGTCAACGGATCAGGCTGGCAAAAGAGCTGAGTAAAAAGACCAAAAAACACACGCTCTATCTATTGGATGAGCCAACAACCGGCCTTCATCCGTCAGACATCAAGCAACTCCATATTTTGCTGGATAAGCTGGTTGAGTCGGGGAATACCGTTGTCGTTGTAGAGCACAGTCTGGAATTGATTCGGGAATCCGATTGGGTTATTGACATTGGCCCAGAAGGTGGCGCAGCGGGTGGTGAGCTAGTAGCCGAAGGCACGCCGGAGCAGGTGGCGGAGGTCAGAGCCTCCCATACAGGACAATTTTTGAAGCGTATATTAGCCGAGGGGCTTTAATCAGAATGGATAAGGGGAAAAATAATCATGGTAAAAAGCAATAAATTAGGCGTTATTCTTGCAGGCTTGCTGCTTGCCATTCTCATGGCTTCGATGGATAACACCATCGTAGCCACTGCAATTGGTACCATTGTGGGTGATCTTGGCGGATTTGATAAATTAATGTGGGTCACCTCTGCCTATATGGTTGCGGAGATGGCGGGTATGCCGATCTTCGGTAAACTATCGGATATGTATGGCCGCAAGCGATTTTTCATTTTTGGAATCATTGTATTTATGATTGGTTCTGCATTGTGCGGGACAGCGGATTCTATCATTCAGCTCAGCATTTATCGTGCGATTCAAGGAATCGGCGGCGGAGCGTTGATGCCGATCGCATTTACCATTATGTTCGATGTCGTTCCCGCAGACAAACGGGGTAAAGTGGGGGGACTATTTGGTGCAGTCTTTGGTTTATCCAGTATTTTCGGACCACTTCTCGGAGCCTATCTCACTGATTACATTCATTGGTCCTGGATTTTCTATATCAACCTGCCACTTGGTCTGATCGCCTTTGTCATGATTGCATTCTTCTATAAAGAATCCGTAGAGCATTCCAAACAGAAAATTGACTATTTTGGCGCATTCACACTGGTAGCTTCCATCGTGTGTCTCATGTTTGCACTTGAACTTGGAGGCAAGGAATATGCCTGGAATTCCAGTATGATCGTGGGTTTGTTTGCCTCGTTCGCCGTGCTGATAACTGCATTTGTGTTCATAGAGCGGCGTGTGGCAGAACCAATTATTACATTCAGCATGTTCAAAAACCGGCTGTATTCCACGAGTAATCTAATGGCTATATTTAGCGGTGCAGCCTTTATTACAGCTTCCATCTATATCCCCATTTATATTCAGGGCGTACTTGGTGGATCAGCTACCAACTCCGGTCTGGTTCTGCTGCCGATGATGCTTGGATCAGTTGTAACAGCTGCGGGTGGAGGAGCCATGCTTACCAAGCTCAGATACCGCTCCATCATGTTACCCACACTTGCGCTGCTGGTCATTGGTATCGCCTTGCTGACAACGTTAACGACGGATTCCTCCCGATTTATGGTGACCATTTTCATGATTCTGGTTGGTCTGGGCATTGGGTCTTCGTTCTCTGTATTGAGCAATGCAGCCATTCACGGTTTCTCAGCAAGACAGCGCGGTTCTGCCAGCTCAACCCTTAACTTCAATAGGGAACTCGGTATGACGTTAGGAATTACGGTATTTGGTATCGTACAGAGTCACGTATTTGCAAGTAAATTGGTTTCCTTCTTTGGAAATAGTAATGGTAGTGAGCAGGGTGGTGGCGTGAATCTGAGTGATCCTAGCTTAGTCCTAAAACCGGACACTCGTGCTGATATTCCTGCGCCAATGTTGGATAAGATTACAGAAGCATTGTCCTCATCCATCGTTCATACGTTTGCCTGGGCCATCATTCCGGCCGTTATTGCTCTATTGGCTGCTTGGTTTATGAGTAAGGAAAAATTTGACCCTGCATCCGAGTCAGATGAATATTTAGCTTCACACTAGCAAGACTATGTAATGGATTTGTGTGCACGATATGACAATATGTTCTTATCAAAGGAGACCTACGTTATGTCTGAACAAAATGGAAAAGTAATCATTATCACCGGCGGAGCGAGTGGTATTGGTAAAGAAACAGCGCTTCAGCTTTCGGATCTGGGTGCAACGATTGTTGTAGCAGACTATAACGAAGAGGGTGCCAAAAAGCTTGCATCTGAGATTGAAGCAGGTGGTGGCACAGCCGGAGCATACAAAGTGGACGTGTCTAAAGGAGACGAGATCAAAGCCCTGATCGACTGGACCGTAGAGAAATACGGAACATTGAGCGGTATTTTCAACAACGCGGGCATTGGACTCGTGAAGCCATTTCTGGAGATGGACCCGGAATCCTATCACAGAGTAATCGATGTTGACCAGCACAGTGTCTATTACGGTATGTATTATGGCGCCAAAAAAATGGTTGAACTGAATGTACAAGGCACCATCGTAAATACAGCATCGATCTATGGAAGCATTGCCGCTGTGGGAAGCTTTAACTACAATGCAGCCAAGGCAGCTGTCGTGATGATGTCCAAATCCGGTGCTTTGGAACTTGCCGAACATGGTATTCGTGTGGTTGGTGTAGCGCCAGGCTTTATTGAGACACCGATTTTGGGTGATGACAGAGCGATGAAAGATGCGCTTGCCACCCAACATATGCGCGGAGAGCTCATTCAACCGGAGAAAGTTGCGAGTGTTGTAGCCTTCCTGTTCAGTGACGCTGCCAGTGCAGTGAATGGTACAACGGTTGCGGTAGATGATGGATTCCTCAGCTTCAAAACAAAATAAGATTTGAGCAGTAAGGTAGTGCAGTCCGTCTCTGAAAAATAAAAGAAAAAACGGTGCAGAACGAATAAATCGTTCTGCACCGTTTTTTTTGCAATCAATATAAGAAGAGTATTTATTATGAAAATAATTCTATATAGTCATCCCGGGAGTTCAGAGATCATGATACAATAAGCAGGCATGCGTCTTTTATCATTTTGTGGTGTCATAGACAATACGCACACCGAGAGAGCCATAGCTCTCTTCTTTGTAGTGACATTGGGAGCATGTTTTTGTAGCGCATAACGCATCACTGTGAACTTGTAATTTTTCGTTGCACTGCGGGCATTTATTTTCAAAAAGAGTCTTCAACACGTTAAACATGCTTAATCACTCATTTCGGATTAATTTACTTGGTTTTTATTATAGCCGATTATTTTAACTGCGTATACTGTTTTTTGCATCATTTTTTACACCGCAAGAAAGGAAGAAAAACCGATGGATACTCTGCTTTTTGTCATCATGTTTATACTGGGTCTGGTCGGTTCCTTCTTCTCCGGTTTGTTGGGTATAGGTGGAGCCATAATTAATTACCCGCTGTTGTTGTATGTACCTTCTCTCATGGGGCTGGAACCGTTCTCGGCACATGAGGTGTCGTCGATCAGCATGTTTCAGGTGTTTTTTGCCTCGCTCGCTGGTGTGATTGCCTACCTTAGAAGAGCAGGGAACGGGAAAAAGAGCGAAGTTCTCATTCATAAAGGTCTGGTGGCTTACATGGGCTCCAGTATTCTGGTCGGAAGTCTGATTGGCGGCTTCATATCCGGTCACCTGAATGGAGAAGTCATCAATCTGATCTATGGCATTCTGGCCATTATCGCGATTGTACTTATGCTGATTCCCGGTAAGGGAACAGAAGGCTCGGCTGGTCAGGTGACATTTAACACATATGTTGCGGCGGGATCGGCTTTTGCCGTAGGGATCGTGTCGGGAATTGTCGGTGCGGGTGGTGCTTTTATATTGATTCCGATCATGCTCACCGTGCTTAAGATCCCTACCCGGACGACCATTGCTTCTTCGCTTGCGATTGTGTTCATCTCCGCCATTGGTGGGGTGGTGGGAAAAATTCTGGGTGGGGACATTCCGTTGGAGCCCATCATTTATACGGTTATCGGGAGTCTGCTCGGTGCTTCACTCGGTTCCAAAGTGAGTTCAATGATTAATGTGAGACTGCTTCGGTATGGACTGATGGTTCTTATCGCCATTACAGCAGTGAAGGTATGGTCTTCGATTTTGTAAAACCACATAGGATTGAAGCGTCTATGACGATTTCGTAACCAAACGGATGGAATGCCGTATAAAGGTTATGAACATGAGCTGGCGAATTTGTTGTTGCATGAATTCACATCAGTTTTCGTCCATGGAGCACCCTCAAACTCCTTTCATGGATACATGTTTAACATTATGAGAAGTTGAGGTATCCATCCTATGAATAACGTACTCACAGATCAGGCTGATGCAGGATATCGGTTGGCTGAGCAGAAGGCAGCTCAGTATTTTACTTCTCTTCATGAACAACTTCTGAATAACACGTATACCACTGCACTTACGCAAGATATTCACTTGTGGCAAAAAAAACATATTCAACCTTTTTCCTGGTTATCTTTTTTATCACCAAGTCAAAGAAAACCGGATTCCCGGGATGCTCATAGATATATCCATTGGCTTAATGTTACAGGCAAACTGGATGATTACTTGGATCGCAGTATTTCTTACATTTATATGCGAGATCTGGGCAAAGCCCTGGACTCCTTGGATACCCAAGCACGCATTCAGCGTGTCGCTCAGGATACCAAAGCGTATTTTATGCGTTCAAATACAACCCACCGCAAGGGAAGCCCGAATTATATCAGTCTGGCCGCTTTGTATCGCTGGGCCCAGAAGGAGAACGTGGAAACAGCTGTTATCTGGGTGATCAGCAAATTGAAAAATGTTGCTTCCAATATTCCCAAAGAACTGGATTCAGAACAGGCACAGCGCAAGCTGCTCAAGATCATTCTTGGTGTTGTTCTGCATGTGAACGATGATATGAATGATGAGACTCCCCAGGTAGAACGTTCCGAGAGGCTGGACGCTGCGATTAGGCTCGGTTATTCTTACGGATTGACCTATCCATTTATTGATGACCTGCTTGATTCGCAGGCGTTGACTGCGCAAGAGAAGGAACAGTATTCTCTCTTAATTCGCAATGCGCTTCTCACCGGGATTGTGCCGGATATTGGCGAATGGAAGGGAGACAATCTCAAAGTCATTCAATATGTTCATGCCGAGCTGCGTGATGCGTTCGAGTATATCAAGAACTACCAGCGCCCTGAGACGCAGCGCACATTCTTCGAGCAATCCTATGTATTCTTTCAATCTCAGGAAATAGACCGTGCCAAGAAACTAACGAACGCGAATTATTCTAATGAAGAACTTTATATTCCAATCATTATTAAATCCTCATCCTCCAGACTCATTGTTCGTTCCGTGCTCAGTGCATCTGCGGATGAAGGTTTTGATCTGCGGACATTCTACTATGGCATTTATAATCAGCTCGCGGACGATTTCGCTGATATGTTTGACGATATGGAGGAGGAGGCAGTAACTCCTTATACTTACTATCTGAAGTATCGTGACCTGCGGCCCGATCTGATCAATCCGTATGAACTATACTGGGCGGTTATCTCTTATCTGATTCATGAGGTGTACCATTCAGATGCGAAGACCCGGGAGGTCATACTGGATCGGGCTATTAATGGTCTTAAGCGTTGTAGAGAGCGTTTGGGTCAAGAACAATACAACGAAGTGATGAACATCTTTGCCTCCGGACAACCTGAATTCAATCGCCTCATTCAGCAAATGGTGCGAAAAGCCGATGATGTGGATTTCCTGGATAAATTGCTGCGGGATCAGGTCATCCTTCAATTGCAGAATGACAAGCAGGAAAAACAGGATTTTCTGGATACGATTCGCACGGTTCGTGAACAGATCAATATTGAATTGCAGATATCCAAGCCGGGTGGACTTCCGGAGATGAAAGGCACACTTATTGATGCAGCGAATTACAGTTTACAAGGAGATGGAAAA
Source organism: Paenibacillus marchantiae (assembly GCF_028771845.1). NCBI lineage: Bacteria > Bacillati > Bacillota > Bacilli > Caryophanales > Paenibacillaceae > Paenibacillus > Paenibacillus marchantiae. The sequence continues at coordinate 4,145,339 of NZ_CP118270.1, forward strand.
CGGCTAAGGCCCATCCTGACCTGGGTGATGGGTGTGCGCGAATATGGTCTGCATGAATCATCTATCATTCCTCTTCTAAGATCACTGGAATACATGCATACGGCTTCACTGATCTTTGATGATCTGCCGACCCAGGATAATGCTTCGACCAGGCGGGGGCGCTCTACCTTACATCAGGTGCATAACAGCGCAACAGCAGAATTGACAGGTTTATTTCTCATTCAAAAAGCCATTGGCGAGCAATCTTCCCTCAATCAGTTTGATGCCGCAACCGTGCTTACCCTGATTCAATATTCCGCTGAAAAAGCAGAAGATATGTGTATGGGACAGGCGATGGATCTGAATGCCAAAGGCAAAGCATTGACCCTGGAACAATTGAACATGATCTGTTTCTACAAAACAGGTATTGCTTTCGAGGCTGCACTTGTGATGCCAGCCATTCTGGCTCAGGTGAAGGAAGTGGAGATTGCCTCCTTAAAGAAGTTTGCGTATCATGCAGGTATCGCCTTTCAAATTAAGGATGACCTGCTGGATCTGGAAGGAGATCATCAGGTACTCGGTAAACCGGCAGGTCAGGATGTACGGAACAACAGCTCAACCTTTGTATCCATTCTGGGTGAAGATGGCGCGAAGAAAGAGATGTGGGAGCACTATTGTCTCGCAACCGATGCGCTGAACGAAATGCCAAAGCCGATTTCTTTTCTAAGACATCTGTTGGATTACATCATTGGACGGGAGCGGTAAAATCGTTTCTGACTAAAACCCATTCCCATGTGTTCAACATGGTTTATATGAAATGAAACAAAGTTGCCTGGATTCCATGCGAATAGAATCCAGGTCTATTCTGCTTTAATGACACAAACGTTTAGAAAATGAGATGTTTCAACAATTAAAAATTCGGGTATTAAGCAAATATTGTGTTTATACACCAAAAGGAGAGCTTAAGATGCAGGTTCAAAAGGTCGATCATCACGAATTGTTTGAGCAGATTTATAATCAAGCACCTATTGGGATTGCACTTGTTGCTCCAACAGGACAGTGGATGAAAGTGAATCCTGCTTTTTGCAGTATGCTGGGTTATACAGCTCAAGAATTAATCCATCTTCATTACCAGGAGATCACCCATCCCGATGATTTAGCACAGGATCTGATGTACGAGCGCGAACTGTGTGAAGGTAAATTGAGTGAGTACAAATACGAAAAGCGTTATATTCAGAAAAATGGAGATATTTTATGGATATCGCTGCATATATCATTGGCTCGAAACGAGGTCAGCGGTGAACCGTTGTATTTTATTTGCCACGTTGTAGATATTACGGATCATAAAACAACCGAACTAAAACTGCTTCAAACGGAAGAAATGTTCAAACTTATTTCTGATAATGCACAAGAAATCATCTATATTGCGACCATTGACGGGATTTGTCGCTATTGTTCTCCTTCCATTTATAATCTGCTTGGTTATTCACCAGAAGAGGTGGTGGGCAAGAACAATACCGCTGTTTTCCACCCGCAGGACCTGGAACGTGTCTCGCAAATCGATTTGAGCACAGGTCATATGTTGAATCTGCAGGCTCGCCATAAAGATGGGCATTCTCTTTGGTTTGAGACCACCTATAAGGTTATCGGGGAGCCTGGGCAAGAACAACAAATCCTTGCCATTGGTCGCGATATATCGGAGAGAAAGAAACATGAGGAAATTAGTGCAGAGGCTGAACGGATAGCCATGATCGGCAGTTGGGAGTGGAACATGCTGAGTGGCCATGTTTCCATGTCCGATCAGATATACGAGATGTTTGAAATTGATAACAACAAGCAGTATATGGCTAGCGATATCTTTGCATTCATGGAACAGGCGGAGGAGCAGCGGTTGAAGGACTGTATTGAATGGGTGAAAACAGGCCAACCGCTTGATTTTGAATATCGGCATTTGGGCTCAGCTGGTAAAGAAAAGTATATTCATCTGCGAGGGTTAGTTACTTTTGATGAGCATCAACAACCGATTCAGCTGAACGGAACTTTGCAGGATATTACGGAGCGTAAACTCGTCGAATTTAAACTTCAGGAATCGGTGGAACGTTATACTTCACTCAAAAAATATAATCATGATGCCATCATTTCTTTTGATATGGACGGCAATATCATAAATGCCAACCCGGTAGCTATGAAAATGACTGGATGCCCGGTTGTGGAAATGATTGGAACAAGTATATGTCGGTTTATCGGACCTTACCATCTAGGATTGATTCTAAATAGCCAGTATGAGATGGCTGAAAAAGAAATGAATGCCGTTCAGCACGTAAATGGTTCAGAGACAGAAGTTTTGGCAACGCTTGCGCCAATCATTATTAATGATAAAAACGTAGGGTTCTACCTCATTGCCAAAGATATAACTGAACAGAAAAAGCTTCTTGTAGCCAAAGAGACTGCCGAACGAATGAATAAGGCCAAAAGTGAGTTTTTGGCGATGATGAGCCATGAGATCCGTACACCTATGAACGGCGTGATTGGGATGACGGATTTGCTTCTGGATACGCCTGGTCTTAGCGGAGAACAAAAGGAATACATTGAAATCATCCAAAAAAGTGGGGATTCGTTGCTTGCGATTATCAATGATATTCTGGACTTTTCCAAAATAGAGTCGGGTAAAACCGATCTGGTGGATGAGCCCTTTGATCTTAAGGAAATTGTGACAGAGACGGTTAATATCGTAACGCCAATGATTCGGGAGAAACAGTTGGATCTTCGTTTAAGCCTGGATGAAGCCATTCCTGTTCCTTTGTTCGGAGATGCTTACCGTCTAAAACAGGTCCTAACCAACATTATTGGTAATGCAGTAAAGTTCACCCCGGAAGGCAGTATTGAGATCGAGGTGAAGGTTACCGGACAAGAATACAATGACGTTCAATTTCAGTTCAAGGTGAAGGATACAGGGATTGGAATTCCAGTGGAGAAAAGAAAGCATTTATTCGAAGCCTTCTACCAATTGGAGAATTTCATGACGCGCAAGCCTCAAGGTACTGGACTTGGACTGGCCATCAGCAAGAAGCTTGTAGAGCTTATGCACGGTGATATTTGGATTGAAGAGTCCGACGATCCGGGGACTACCTTTATGTTTACGGTGTCGTTTAAAGCCAGCAACATGGAGGAGTTCAACAGATACGATTTACAACAGAAAAAGAATAAAACAGATCAACTTCGAATTCTAATTGCCGAGGACAATGAGGTGAACCAGCTTGTTCTGCGTCGGATGATTGAGAAGAAGGGACATCTTGTCGATTATGTAGTGAATGGAATAGAGGCAGTGGAAGCTGTCAAAAGAAGTGCGTACGATATTGTGTTTATGGATGTGCACATGCCTCGACTGAATGGATTCGAAGCGACCAAAGCCATTAAGGAATTAATGCGGCCAGAGGCATGCCCTTATATTGTTGCGGTTACTGCGAACGCAGTTCGTGGGGATATGGACAAATGTCTGAAGGCTGGAATGGATGCGTATGTAAGCAAACCAATTAAAAGTGAATCCATTATGCAAGTGATGGAGGAATTCTACAAAATAAAGAAATATCCCACTACTTACAATTGAATTCAACATTCCGTAGGAACGGATTCTTGATTGGCAATGGAGCCGCTAACTTATCCATGGATACGTTAACGGCCTTTTTGCTATTGTCCCATTCCGGGAATGACTAAATTACTGATTTTTGATCCATAGTTTGGAGATATCCATAAACCCAAACTCAGCGGTATGAAGGCCAAAGAGACTTTGATTAAGCAGGGCTTTTTTATTCATGTGGCAGCCGTACAATATCCAGCAGTTATCGCGAAGCAAATCCTCGGCTTCATTGAGCATCACAGACCTTTGCTCTTCATTCTGCTGAAGGAAATTCTCCATCTTTCGATAAAATATGGACTGTAAATCGGGTGATAAACAAATATGAAAATAGTTACGTTTGTTGATGAAAAAATTAATCATGCCAAATTGCCAGTCATCTTCCAAAACTTCTTCTGCGATAATCAAATCGGCTTCGCTTGTTTCTCTCACATTGGGAAATTCAACGAAGGGTTGCAACTCAATACATAAACCGATGCTGGCTCCGCGTTGTTTAAGCCATTCTGCTTCTTTTTGATCTTTAGCTACAGTATAAGCAAGTATGATCTTTTCTCCCTGGTATCCGCTGCTGTACAGGAGCTCACGGGCATCCTCAAGTGAAGACTCGCGCCAAGCATGCTCTGCGCTTTTCCAGGGAAGAAAGCTGTTTGCCGGTGTAATTCGATTGCTGCCAAGTTCCCTCACCAAAGCGACTGGATCGAAAACAATGCGCATGGCTTGCCGAAATTCCAGTTGATGGTGAATACCGGCTTTACGAAAATTAATCAGCATATATCGGCATCCTGTTGCTGGATAATCAACACTGTTGCTCCCCGTATCGTCTGTAGCCAATTTAAGTCGGTCTGTTCCTGGTAACTCATAATGACGTTCATAAGGACCCAGATTGGGCACAAACCAGATATCTACTCGATCCAGATGAGGACGGATTCCATAATAGGCATCGAATGCGCTTATGATCAACACCGTTTCATTTATTTCATTGATCCGAAAAGGCCCGGTACCGATTAATTGTTGGGTTACATCGACATCATAGGGGAGAATCGTCATGGAGACACAACTAAGCAAGTTCAGGAAAAAACGATTAGGCCGACTTAGATAAAAACGTATGCAGTAATCCCCGACAACTTCGGTACGCTCAATATCCCGGTATAGCCAAATGAATGGACTGTCTACAGTGCGCAAGCGCTCTAATGTAGCTTGGACATCTCGGGATGTCATTACCCGACCATGGTGGAATCGCACACCTTTGCGCAGATAGAAAATCCAAACTCTTTGATCCTCGTTGTACTCCCACATATGCGCCAGATCCGGCAAGAAGGTTCCTGTTTTGGCGTCATAGGTGATTAGCGTGCTGCATACCTGCCCAAGCAGATAGGTTTCAAAAGCAGTATACACAAAAGCAGGGTCCAGCTCTGCCAACCTTCGTGACCTCACCATGCGAAGCACGTCCTGACCGGAAGAGCTCTCGGCATGACTGTGGAATCCCATCTGCTTGTTCAACGAATTCAGCAGTCGCTCCCGGAGAGCATCATTCTTCTCTGTGCTGCCGATCAACTCGATCGCTTCCTTCATTTTGCCTCTGCCCATGAGCTCCAAAAAACTCTCCTCGAGCGCCTCATTCACACTGCGCAGCAATGTCATCTCAGAATGATGACCCCGGCCACGCCCGGGCTGCCAGTGTATAAAGCCTTGTTCCTCCAGCTTGCGCAGAATAAACTTCACGTTGCGTGGAGTACAGCATAGGGCAGCAGAAAGGCTCTCAATCGTTACCGGAACCGCTTCATGAAATTTAAGAGAAAGTTCTTTTGCTGTGGCAAGACGCAGATAATGGGTTGTTGCTGTATCCATATGAAGTGCTCCTTCTTAAAGGGTGAAATGTGCTCACGTTTTCTTACACTTTTATTTCCCCCTTTTATCCATACAATTATACATAAAGGGATAGGGCAAAGGTAGCCCATCTGAGACAAAAACATCTAGAACAGGAGAAGGAGAACCATACGCATGAAGCAACATTTACGTCAAATTCACCCTTTAGCTTGGACAATTATTGTTGGAACGATGTTTGGACGTCTTGTTACGTCCATGAGCATCCCGTTTTTATCCATTTATCTGACTCAGGTACTGGGAGCTACACCCACACAGACTGGAATTACCGTCGCGGTTAGTTCTCTAGCGGGGGTCATGGTCAGCTTTTATGGAGGTTATATTTCGGATCGAATCGGCCGCAAAGTGGTCATGATGGTCTCCGTATTTGGCTGGGCCTGTGTTTTCTTCATCTTTTCAGCAGCTGAGCATCTGTGGGTATTTTTTGTAGCCAATACGTTAAACGGATTATGCCGCGCCGTGTTTGAGCCCACGTCACGTGCACTTCTATCGGATATTACTCCACCGCAAAATAAACTGCTTGTCTTCAACCTCAGATATGCGGCCATTAATCTGGGGGTTGTGTTTGGACCGATTATCGGTCTTCAGCTTGGATCAGCGGAGTCTACGTTTCCGTTTATGATCTCCGGGTTGGTATATATCGTTTACGGTTTGGTTTTGTTCCTGCAATTTCGATTGCAACGCACAAATCTGCCGGAACATGTTCAGGTCAGTGCACCTCGTTTACGAGATGCACTCGCTACTACGGGACGCGACCGTGTATTTTTGCCAGTACTTATCGGGACTACGTTTTGCGTGCTCGGGTATGGGCATTTTAGCTCAACCCTAGCTCAGTATGTGGCCCAGAATCCTCTTTTTGAACATGGAAGTCAAGTGTTTTCCTATATGCTTTCACTTAATGCGTTGACTGTGCTTGTAATCCAATTCCCGATTGTGCGGGTGGCCAGCAAATTCCCGCCGGTTGTGCCCCTCATTCTTGGAAACTTGCTGGTCGCAACAAGTCTGTTCCTGTTTGGCATAGCTGAAGGCGTTATGCTGCTGATGCTCAGTGTCATTCTCTTCACCATTGGGGAAGTGCTCATGTTCACCATGATGGATGTGCTGATTGACCGGATTGCCAAACCTGAATGGAAAGGGACCTACTTTGGCACAATTGGATTCAACAACTTGGGAAGCGTCATGGCACCGATTCTTGGAGGGCTCCTATTAACTCAATATGGGACGGGGAATGGCCTGTTCGTTTTTGTACCGCTGGCACTGACCACTGCACTTGGACTGCCTTTTCTTATCGTAGCGCATAAACGCCTTGTCGTCAGGGAGAGGGAAACACCACCCATACAAGTGAGCGCCTAGCTTGAGCGATGACAGTTGCATGGTATATAAGCTTTAGCTATTTTTTAACTTTTTTTGGAGAAAAGTAACTTTCATTGAGAAATCAGCGTTAATTAGTTAAACATTTCCTCATGGGGGTTCCAAATGATATTAAAAAAGTTTACTTTAGCATTACTGGCGTGTGTTATGTTTGCTGCGTTTTCAACGCCGAGTTCAGCTGAGGAAGCGACGCTAGAGATTGGGACTGGCGTATTGTCCAATAACCGGGTGTTAATTCCTTTGAGGGTTGTGTCCAGCAACTTGGGAGCAGAAGTAACGTGGTATAAGGAAGGGAAGAGCATTCGAATTCAAACGGATGAAAAAGAAATTTGGCTTGTGGTTAACTTTAAAAATGCGAAAGTGAATGAACAGATCATTAGAATGGATTCTCCTGTTGAAATAATTGGAAATACAGCATATGTTCCGCTGCGATTTGTTAGCCAAACGTTAGGAGCCAAGCTAGAGTGGAATCCACAAACTAAACAGGCAACCATCCATTTGAATAAACAAAACATGATTGTAAGTATGCAAGAGGAGACCATCCAAATACCTGATTCTGTGAAAATAACAAAGGGACGAATAAATGTTTTGTCAGAGAAATTGAATGAAATTTCAGGCTTGTCTCAGATAAAGCAGGTCAGTACGTATTTCAAGCCTTATTTCACTGAAGATTTAATCCAATTTATTCTCAAAAGGCAGGATCTAGTAAGTGATTGGATGGTATATGATGCTCCAGAGACTTCCGTTTATTATACAAGCAGTACAACAGCGACGTTATCCCAATCGTTCGTAATCGGAAATACATTAACGGGTGATTCTCATTATGTAAATGATCGAAATATTGAACTAGTATACAGTCATGGTGTATGGAAAGTGAATCAGTTAATGTTTAATCTCAGAGAAATTCCCTATTTGGGTTATGATCGTTGAAATCACAGCATATGATGTTCAGTGATATGAAGAAAATAACAACTGAGTTAATATTATCTTGACGGATTACGGTGGAGCGAATACAATAAACAACAAATATGTGTGACGGGTGGTTAAGATGAACATGTTCCAGACAGGGCGAATTCTAAATCGATAACTGAATACGCATGAGCAAGTGACTTAACCAATGTTTTTTTGTGTTGGCGTTTAGACAGTCATGTTTGTGCACCCCTGTCGTGGACGCTCATCATTATTGCGTGCAGAGGAGAAATCCGGAAACGCTTCTTATTTCATATGATTCTCTTATTGTTACAAGCTGTAGATGAACATTAGTTCATCTATGGCTTTTTTGCATGCATTCCACCCAATTTGTTGCACATGGAAGGGAGATTTTGCAGTGCTTTTTGGTATGAAACTACCCTTAAGGGGAGAAAGAGAGGCAGCGATATGAAACAACCTACTCAAAGTTATACCATTTGGTTTTCCCAACGAACCGGCAGTACTCTGCTGGGTGAAGCCTTAAGTTCTACGGGGGTGGCAGGATATCCGAGGGAGTGGCTGCATTATCAGCATAAGAGCCCAGACACATTAAAGCGTGAAGATCTAGAGCAGATCTGGGATCAGGGAACAACGTCGAACGGAGTATTCGGAATCAAAATTAATTTTGAACAACGATGGATTGACGCATTCCGCAGTCTCTATAGTCTGCCAACAGCGTTATCTCGGGCTGAGGTATGGAGTACGGGTTTCCCTAATTGCACCAAGCATATTTACATGACGCGTCGCAACAAAGTCAGATTGGCTGTGTCGTGGTGGAGAGCCATCGTCTCGGGTGAATGGCACCGCAAGCATGGAGACAGCCCTCAGTTACAAGATATTGCTGATCAATATAACTTTGATGCGATTAAACATCTGCTTGTGGAGAGTAACATGTGCGAAGCAGCAATTGAAGATTTCTTGTCCGAGTCAGGCATTGTGCCGCTGACGATTGTTTATGAGGATTTTATAGCAGATTACGAGGGGACCGTTATGAAAGTGCTAGAGTTTTTGGATGTTCAAGCTGACGGTGTTGCCGTATCGCCCCCGTCCTTTGACCCGATCGCAGACGAGATTTCTGAACAATGGGTGCAAAGATTTCGGGAAGAATGCCAGAGGGATTGGGAGAATGTTAAATGGTAAACACACTTGGTAAGATTCATCCACGGGTTGGAAATGTTGCATTTATTGTTATTATGTATGATTCATCTTAGTGAGGAACCAAAATGCTTTGAATCACAAAAATGAAATAGAAATGTTATACGAAGGGGTGAGGGGCTATGCCCAAAACAGAGAAACGCTCCATGTCCTGGCTGCTGCAATATCTAAAACCCGTTAAAGGCCGATTGGCCTTGCTTATGGTGATGTTGCTAACGTCAACGGGACTGCAGCTCCTAAATCCACAAATTATCAAACGATTCATTGATACGGCCGCAAGTGGGGGAGTCCTTTCTAACCTGTTCCAGCTTGCCGGATTGTTTCTGGTTGTTGCCGTTGTAAATCAACTGATTACAGTAGCCGTAAGTTATCTGGGTAACGATGTGGCCTGGCGGGCAACGAACCGATTACGGGGAGATCTCCTGAAGCATTGTCTGCGTCTGGATATGCGGTTTCATAATGTGAAGACACCGGGAGAGATGATTGAACGGGTGGATGGTGATGTGACGAGTATCTCCAACTTCTTCGCGATGTTCATTGTGCAAGTGGTTGGAAGCTTTGTCTTGCTTGCCGGAATCCTCGGATTTATGTTCAGCGTAAACGTACCGATTGCGATCGTCATGACGGTGTTTACATTGTTATCGATTCTGTTTATGGTGTTCATTCGGAATTTGGGAGTAAACTCTTCCAAAAATGAGCGGGAAGCGAGTGCATCCTTGTTCGGATTAATTGAAGAGCGTATTGCGGGAATTGAAGATGTTCAAGCGAACGGGCATGTCCCGTATGTGATGAATCGTTTTTATCGGACGATGCGTGTTGTATTTCAAAAAGGAAGAAAAGCCTGGCTACTTCGGGTTATTCCGTGGAATACGACGGTCATTCTGTTCGCCCTTGCAGTCACGGCAGTACTTCTGCTCGGTGTTCATTACTACATGCAAGGCATCATCAGCATCGGAACGCTGTTTCTGATATATCAATACACACAGATGCTTAATGATCCGATTGAGATGTTGGGTGATCAGGTTCAAGAGTTTCAGAAGGCGAAATCAGGTATGCTTCGTTCGAGAGAATTGTTGTCTTTGCGCAGTGAGATCGAAAACGGAAGAGAGGATCAGCTGCCAGAAGGGCCGCTTGGTCTGGAATTCAAGCAGGTGAACTTCAGTTATAACGAGGATAAACCTGTATTGCAGAATATTAACTTTGCCATTAAACCTGGCGAACGGCTGGGCATCATCGGTCGTACTGGTAGCGGAAAATCAAGTCTCAGTCGGGTACTTCTACGCTTGTACAATCTGGATAGCGGAACAATTCGTGTGGGTGGCAAAGATATTACAGAGCTTACCTTACCTGCACTCTACCGCAGGGTTGGTATGGTTACGCAGGATGTACAGCTGTTCGACGGTACGTTGCGAGATAATTTAACGCTGTTCAACCAGGATGTCTCGGATCAAATTATTAAGGAGACAACGGATCGACTTGGATTAAGTCATTGGATTGAATCACAACCGGCAGGGTTGGATACACATCTGAAGGCAGGTGGTTCTTCATTGTCCGCTGGGGAAGCTCAATTGTTTGCCTTGACGCGAGTATTTCTGACTGAACCTAGCCTGGTTATTCTTGATGAGCCTTCCTCACGGCTGGATGCCGCTACAGAGAGCATGCTTCAGTCTGCCATCGATCAGTTGATGAAGCAATGTACGGGAATTATTATTGCGCATCGCCTGGCTACTTTAGAGAAGGTCGATCAGATTATGGTACTGGGTGATGGCAAGGTACTGGAATTCGGAGCCAGAAAAGCACTCGCCAGCGATCCGGCTTCACATTATGCCAGATTGCTGATTACAGGGCGAGAGGAGGAATTGGCGTGAATGTAACAGGATTTATAGGCCGTTTGTTTCGATTCAGGCCTTTTCTATTTTTGATTAACGGATTGTCATGGTGCATCTTTCATTCTTTGCCGCTGGCAATAGGGATCGGCATGCAGTGGTTCTTTGACCGGGCAACGGCGGGTTCCAGTGATTATATGTGGCTGGCTGCTCCGCTGATCTTCATTGCTTTGATCAGAGCGGTAAGAGTAGGCACGTTTTTTGCCGCATTCTATGCATGGATCACGTATATCTACCATATTCAGGCCATTCTGCGTACCAACATGCTCGCTGGGATTATGCGCTGGCCAGGACGTAATCTGCCAGCTTCACCGGGGGAGGCGATGAGTCGCTTTCGGGATGATGTAGATGAAGTGGTTGAGTACGTAGAATCCTGGGTGGATTTTTGGGGAAGGCTTGTGTTCGCTATCGTATCCATCGTCATCATGGCGAACATTAACTGGAAAATCACTCTAGTTGCAGTATTGCCCCTAGTAGTCGTGACGTTGCTGAATAACTTGTCAGGTAATCGGGCTCGTCGATATGCTCAGGTCAATCGTGAGTCGACAGGGAGAATTACCAGTTTCATTGCCGAAACCTTTGGAGCGGTGCAGGCACTGAAACTTGGGCAGGCAGAAGAGCATGTCTCTACTCGTTTTAACAAACTCAATGAAGAACGTCGTCAAGCCGCACTCCGGGATAATCTGTTCAAGCAGTGGATGAGATCACTTAATCAGCATGTGCTCAGTATCTGTACAGGTCTCATTCTCCTGATGTGTGCAGCTGAGATGAAATCTGGCAATTTCACCGTAGGTAATTTTGCCTTGTTCACCAGTTATCTAGCGAATATTGGCTTTAGTATCTCATTGTTTGGCTATATGGTATTTCAGCATAAACGGCTCAAAGTATCATTTGACCGGATGAGAACCCTGTTTCGTCCTGGTGAGGAAGACCGGATCATGGATTTCAGAGAGACTTATCTGAATGAAGATCCGCCTGAGCTTCCTAATGAACAGAGAGATCCCAAAGAGAAGCTAAGAGAGCTGGAGATCAGCAATCTGGCGTACCAATATCCACATTCTGCAAATGGAATACAGGATATCAGCTTCCGTGTGAAGCGGGGACAATTTCTGGTCATCACTGGACGGATCGGTTCTGGCAAATCGACTCTGGTCCGCACACTTCTGGGACTGCTGCCCAAACAAGAGGGCACGATTCGCTGGAATGGTAAAGATGTAGATCCCGCTACCTTCCTGATGCCGCCCAGAGCAGCATATACGCCGCAAGTACCTCGACTGTTCAGTGATACGCTGAAAGAGAATATTGTTCAGGGCAAACAGGGCCGTACGGAAGTCGCACTTGCAAAAGCCATACGATTGGCTGTAATGGATAAGGATATTCAAAACCTGGATCAAGGACTCGAAACATCCGTAGGTCCAAGAGGTGTCATGTTGTCTGGTGGTCAGATCCAGCGCGCAGCAACTGGGCGCATGCTGATGACGGAAGCGGACTTGTTCATCTTCGATGATCTGTCCAGTGCACTGGATGTGGAAACCGAGCAACAGGTCTGGGAAGGTTTGTTCCAGGAGCCGGATGTTACATGTATTGCGGTGTCTCACCGCAGAGCAGCACTTGCGAAGGCAGATCATATCATCGTCATGAAGGATGGACGAATTGAGGCCGAGGGCAGCTTATCAGATTTGCTTGCTACAAATGAAGAGATGCAATTACTATGGCAAGGTGAGCAAACACCGGTTAAAGTGGGATAAGATAAGATATACGATATATAAAAATGAAAAAAGCCGTACAGACAACTCTTTTTGAAAGAGTTAAGATCTGTACGGCTTTATTATTCCTAATTGGGTCAATCTTTATTTGATCAGCTGTGCAATCAATGAATACGCAATGATAACCAGGAAGATAATCGTGATGTGGTTAATGGAGAAAATAAACATTTTATGTGACCATTTCTTGGTTTCTTTCTTATCGAAAGTTGCCACACTAAGAATAAGCCATGCCAAACTTACCAGAAACGCAACAATGGCAATGAACGGGCTCAGCGGCCAGAACAAGAAGCTGGAGAATAACAACAATACCAGATAAACATTTGTCTGGATGTATGTCCGTCTGATTCCTTTTACAACAGGAAGCATGGGAACGCCAGCCGCTTTGTATTCGTCAAATCTCCGGATGGCAATGCCATAGAAGTGAGGCATCTGCCACAACAGCATGGTAACAACCAAAGCCCAAATTTCATAATGACCCAGTTCTGGCGAAATGGCTGCCCAACCAATGAGTGGAGGAACAGCGCCTGAAAGACTTCCTACTTCCGTATTGTATACCGTTGTCCGCTTGGTCCACATCGTATAAGGGAACACGTACAACAACAGTCCCAATATGCCGAATACGGCAGCCGAAGGGGAAGCGATATACAACATGATGCCCCCGATAATCGTAATGGCAATACCGAGGATCAAACCTGTTTTGGTATCTACACGACCAGTTACCGTCGGACGTGTTTTGGTGCGTTCCATGATCGCATCGATATCCCGATCATACAAATTGTTAAACACCCCTGCCGCTCCGATAATCAGGGAAGACCCGATGACAGAGAGGATAATGGGTACAATATTAGCTAAAATGGATGCATCAAATACATACAAAGCCAAACTTAAACCGGCAAACATGGCGATCAGATTGGATTTGATAATTCCGATCTTGATCGTATCAAAGAATACTTTCGGAATCGAGCTAGTATACTCCAGGCTGATTTCGGGCCGTGACCCTTTATTCAATGTTTTCAAGAACTCACTTCCTATATCTATTCTTATATATCTCGTGGTCTTATTATAGCATCCAATACACTATGTGAATTAATTAACGATTTAGGTTTTAAAATAATGTCATTTGATTGTGAACAATTTAAAAACACGGTTTTTTTTAATTGTTAAAAATGATTTTCTGTGATACAGGTCATTGAAACCAAATAGCAGCGATAACAAGAAAAGAATATTTTCTTGCATGTTGAGTTTGTTTTGTTTATTGTAGACATAAGAGATCTTTAAAGAAATAGAGTGATCTCCTCTTACGTTTTTTGCTATTAGAGAATAGCTGCAAGCGGCAAGGTATAATCAGTATAGGCTTTTTTTTGTAACGATAAAGGACATTGAATATCTGGAAAGGGTGTTAAATATGGATCAAAAGATGGATGTATTAATTATAGGCGGAGGACCAGCGGGTCTTAATGCTGCACTTGTACTAGGACGAGCTCGCAAACATGTTGTGGTCATAGATGATGAACGCCCGCGCAATTGGGTTACGCGTGAAACGCACGGTTTTCTGACGAGAGATGGAGCAAGTCCACGTGAATTTCGGAAGGTTGCGAAAGAACAGATTAGCGCTTACCCGTCTGTTCATTTTGTAGGGGACACAGCGACTTCAGTGACAGGAACAGATGGTGATTTTCAAGTTACAACGGCCCAAGGAGTCGTCTATCGCACGAAGAAAATTTTGTTTGCAGTGGGGAAAAAAGACCTCCCACTGGATATTAACGGGTTGAAAGAGGTATATGGCAAGAGTGCTTTTGTCTGCCCTTATTGCGATGGATGGGAATTAAGAGATCAACGGCTTGTCATCATTGTGAATGGAGCCAAGGCATTTCATATGGCCAAGACGATCTCGGGCTGGACAAGCGAGTTTACCATTTGCACGAATGGACCTGATGAATTAACGGATGAGCAGAGGGAGGAATTGAAGCAGCATGGTGTCCCGGTATGGGACTCTCCAATTCAATCTATTGAATCAAGCGATGGTATGGTGCAGCAAGTGGTGTTAGAAGATGGTACCGAAATCTCGTGCACAGGGATTTTCTTTGGACCGAAACTAACGGCTGGATCAGAACTTCCGCAGACGATAGGCTGTGAGGTTACGGATGCGGGTACGGTCGTTGTAGATGATTTCGGCAAAACGACCGTAACGGGTGTGTTCAGCGCTGGAGATGCAGCATCGGAGTTGTACCAGGCCATTACTGCGGCATCCCTTGGTGCATTAACCGCTGTAACGATTAACAGTGAGCTTAATATGGAAGCTTGGGATGAGCGCGGTAAACATTTAAACCCGTAGAATAACGATGTACGGTTTCTTGTCCAGTACTTTGCACAAACGATAAGTCAACAAAATAGATCAGATCAAAAAGGGGATTGCAAACGCGATTCCTTTTTTGTGTTTAGTAGATCTTTTACTAGGTCTTCTCTGTCACTAAGTTGGACTAGTTCCGTCCGTTATTGGCATAAGCCCAATATTTGATTTTCATCCGTTAACGGTTTATTATTGTATCAAATGATAGATAATACTATCATTTTAAACTCTGGGAGAGGGTGTTTAAAATGAGCATTGCAACTAACGTTCCACAGCCCAAAATGTACGGACCGCTCGGGAATCTGCCCTTGATTGATAAAGAGAAACCAACATTGTCCCTTGGACAGCTTGCTGAGGAATATGGACCGATATATCGACTGACCGTTCCTGGTTATTCCGGATTGATTGTATCTGGCCCAGATTTGGTGGCTGAGTTATGTGACGTGTCTCGTTTTGATAAATTTGTATACAATGAACTCGAAAATGTACGTGCCTTTGGCGGTGATGGTTTATTTACAAGCAGAACATCCGAGCCGAACTGGAAAAAGGCACATAATATTTTGCTTCCCACCTTTAGTAAACAGGCGATGAAGGGTTATCATCCGATGATGGTCGACATAGCCGAACAATTGATAAACAAATGGGCACGTTTGAATTCCAACGACACCATTGATGTAGCAGACGACATGACACGACTTACGTTGGATACTATTGGACTATGCGGTTTCAATTATCGATTTAACAGCTTTTACAGACAGGACCACAGTCCTTTTATCGAAAGTATGGTCCGTGCATTAAATGAAGCTATGCAGAAAAGCTCGCGTTTGAAAATCCAAAATCTGCTAATGGTGAAAACCAAACGACAGTTCGAGGAAGACATCCAAACGATGTTCTCATTAGTTGATCAGATTATTGAGGAACGTAAAGCAAGTGCTGCTCCTGAAGAGGTTGACTTGCTCGCTCGTATGCTGAATGGCAAAGATCCGGCAACCGGAGAAACGCTGGACGATGAGAACATTCGGTATCAGATTATTACGTTCCTCATTGCCGGACATGAAACGACGAGTGGTTTGTTATCATTTGCCCTTTATTTTTTGCTGAACAATCCAGAAGCACTTCAAAAGGCCTATGATGAGGTAGACCGGGTATTGGTGAGTGACTCACCACAGTACGAAGAAATCCTTCAGCTTCCTTATATCCGCATGATTCTTAGCGAATCGCTACGTCTATGGCCAACCGCCCCGGGATTTGACGTCTATGCCAAAGAAGACACCGTCATAGGTGGCAAATATCCACTGAAAAAAGGGGAGAGTTGCAGTATTCTTCTGCCTCAGCTTCACCGTGACAAAGGCGCCTGGGGAGAGGATGCAGAGCTTTTCCGCCCGGAACGTTTTGAAGATACGACTCAAGTTCCTCACCATGCGTATAAACCGTTTGGCAATGGGGAGAGAGCGTGTATCGGCATGCAGTTTGCTTTATATGAAGCAACCCTTGTACTCGGTATGGTACTTAAACATTTTGAACTGGTAGACTATAGCAACTATCAGTTGGATGTGAAACAAACGTTAACGTTAAAACCAGGCGATTTTCGAATACAGGTGAGAGCACGGACCGTTTCACCGAAACTGAGTACATCTGTTGCTCACTCGGTTGAAAAGCCGAATCAGGATCAGGGTATGCATACAAATGTAGCTGGTCATAGTGCTATGAAGGAATCGATGACGACTTCCGTAAATGCCAATCCAACCATACTGGTTCTATACGGCTCCAACCTGGGGACGGCAGAAGGCATTGCCAGAGCTTTTGCAGAGAAAGCCTGTTCCTATGGAATTCCAAGCGAAGCCGCAACATTGAATGAATGGATTGGCCGTCTGCCCAAAGAGGGGATCGTTCTCATCGTGACAGCTTCGTACAATGGTAAACCTCCGCAAAATGCAGCGGCATTTATCGAGTGGTTAAAGGAAGCCGAGTCAGAGAAGGTGCAAGGTGTAACCTATGCAGTTCTGGGCTGCGGGGATCGGAGCTGGTCCAGTACCTACCAGAGCATTCCTCGATTGGTCGATGAGAAGCTTGTGAGCTTGGGAGGCAACAGGCTGTTACCTCGGGGAGAAGCCGATGCAGGCGGGGATATGGAGAAACAAGTGGAAGACTGGCAGCGGATGTTGTGGCCCCAAATGTTAAAAGCGTTGGGGATTAGCGAGGAATCTATGGAGCACTCCTCACGAAGTACAATTCAAATGGAATTTGTTCCCGAGAAAGCCGATCTGCCACTTGCACGAACCTACAATGCCAGCTATGCCACTATAGTGGTAAATGAAGAGCTTCAGGCCATGGATAGTGGGCGGAGTACACGTCATATTGAGATGCTGCTGCCTGAAGGCATGACCTATAAAGAAGGCGATCATCTTGGCGTATTGCCCCTAAATGCAGATGAAATCGTGAATCGCATCCTGCACCGTTTCGGATTAAAAGGGGACGTTCAGATCCAATTAACTTCGAACGAGACACAGTTGACACATCTTCCTCTGAACCGTCCTGTCAAAGTGAATGAATTGCTCCGTTCCTGCGTTGAGCTGCAAGCACCTGTTACAAGAACGCAGTTGCAGGAGCTGGCGAACCATACGGTATGCCCTCCTCATAAGCGTGAGATGGAGGCGATGCTCGAAGAGAACAACTACAGGGAACATATACTTGAAAACAGAACTACCATGCTGGAACTGCTGGAAAAGTATGAGGCCTGTGAACTGCCGTTCGAAAGATTTCTTGAACTGCTGTCTCCACTCAAACCCAGGTATTACTCTATATCCAGCTCTCCACACTTTAATGCCAAGCAGGCGAGCATCACAGTGTCCGTTGTGAAAGAGCCTGCTTGGAGCGGCAACGGTGAAATCCGTGGTGTGGCTTCATCCTATCTGGCAGACTGCCAGACGGGAGAGAGTATTTCGATGTTTGTACGTACGCCAGAACCCGGATTTGAGCTGTCAGAAGAGCCGGATGTTCCAATTATTATGGTGGGTCCAGGGACGGGTGTTGCACCGTTCAGAGGTTTCCTCCAGGCCAGATCTGTGCTAAAAGAGAGAGGATTGCCACTGAGCGAAGCACATTTGTTCTTTGGTTGCAGGAATGATTCGGATTTCATATATCGTCAAGAACTTGAACAATACGAACAGGCAGGCATCGTCAAGCTGCACACAGCTTTTTCACGTGTGGAGGATAAGCCCAAAACGTATGTGCAGCATCTGATGAATCAGGAGTGGGGGCAGTTGCTCCATTTGCTTGATGAAAAAGGGAGAATCTACGTATGTGGTGACGGAAGCCAAATGGCTCCCGCCGTCGAAGAGACTTTGAGGCAAGCATACCAGAAGGCGAAAGGTGCAACCCTTCAGGAGGCAAAAGATTGGCTCAATCAGCTCCAGGCGGAGGGCCGTTACGTTCAGGACGTGTGGGCAGGTAAAAGACCCGTTGAATCGGCTAAAGCTCCTGTAATTTGAGACACGTTAAGATGGAGGCGGCGATAAGCCGCCTTTTTCTTATGTTGTAGGATGATGTGAGAAGAGAAAAGATCAGTATGTGTTCACATCAACTAAGTTATATACTTAAAAATCAAATAATAGTTCACACATTTTACATCAAATATTTTCACTATATGACAAATATTACATTTTAATAGAAGCCTGTCTTATATGATAGAACTGTACTCCAAAACGAAAGGATGATGAAGATGAAAAAGAAACTTATGGTCGGTCTTTTAACTGTCGTTGCATGTTTCACGCTAGGCTCTACATCTTTTGCAGCTAGTGTACCTTCAACTTCAACAAGTAGTTTACCAGAAAGTACACAAGTAGTTCCTTACGCACAAAAGTATATAACCTGGCAGACCATTCTACCCAAATCTCAATTCCCAACGCTTGGTGATATCCCGGTGACAGCAAGTTATAATGTTGATCCGTACAGGGGAATACTTACATTAAAATCAGTCGATGGTCAGACAGGCTATACGTGGACTGTTACCTATGAGGGCTATGTCACCTATTAATCAATTAATCATTGAATAATGCTACCTATCCGAAAAACAGCCGCTGATCTGGAGTTTCTCATCCAGATCGGCGGCTGTTTTAATTTGGCTGATACGATCTATTGACAAAGAAAAATTTTTGACGCAATATAATAAATGAACTTTATAAAGTATATAAATAAAGAAGTTTAATCAGCATTATTGTGTTTCATTTACTTTTAATTTATATGCAGGGAAGGGATCTACTTATGGCAACTTGGTTTCTTATCATTATCTACCTTGCGTTTATCAGTCTGGGGATTCCGGACTCCCTACTAGGTTCAGCCTGGCCCGTCATGTGGCCTGAACTTGGCGCTTCGTTTGGGTCAGCAGGAATTCTGTCAATGGTTGTTGCAGCGGGAACCATCGTTTCAAGCTTGGCCAGTGGCACGGTTATTCAAAAATGGGGAACAGGCAAGGTTACGTTAATTAGCTGTTGTCTGACTGCCGGAGCACTCCTTGGATTTTCCTTCGCACCTTCATTGGTATGGCTCGTCATTCTTGCCATTCCTCTGGGTCTTGGAGCTGGAGCCGTTGATGCTGCGCTGAATAATTATGTAGCAGAGCACTACAAGGCACACCATATGAACTGGCTGCACTGTTTCTGGGGTGTGGGCGCGACGACAGGGCCTATCATTATGTCGTATTACATTGCGGAACATCATTCCTGGAGAAGCGGGTATACAGCTGTAGCCGTCGTCCAGTGCTGTCTCGTCCTGATTTTGTTTGCCACGTTGCCGTTGTGGAAGCGTGTTGCTGCAAGTCGGGAGAGTGCAAGTATGAACAACGAATCAGATCTTGTGCAAGCGGACAACACGTTAGTACAGAGTGAGAACAGACCCGAACGGAATGTATTGAAGATTAAGGGAGTCAAAAACTCACTGATTGCATTTCTGTTTTATTGTGGCGTGGAGACGACGGTCGGTTTATGGGGAGCCAGCTATCTGGTAGGAGCAAGAAACATCTCGGCGGAAACGGCTGCAGGATGGATCTCCTTATACTACGGTGGTATTACGATAGGCAGATTGATAACAGGCTTTATCACGTTAAAAATAAAAAATCGAGTGTTAATTCTGGCGGGTCAAGTGACCGCCATTGTGGGTGGAATCATTTTATTGCTTCCATTATCGATTTCGTTTGCACTGGCTGGATTTATGCTAATTGGATTGGGGCTTGCACCCATCTATCCCGGACTTCTGCATGAAACTCCAACTCGATTCGGCAAAGCGAATTCTGCCCGATTGATGGGATACCAAATGGCACTGGCGTACACAGGAACGACTTTGCTTCCTCCGCTTTTTGGCGTTCTCGCTGCGAAAACCAATATCGGATTTTTCCCGATGGTTGTACTTGTTTTCCTTATCCTGATGCTGGCCAGCTCGGAGCAAGTGAATCGTATTTTGAAGAAAAGGATTTTGAATGGGTAGAGCTGGTAGGAGGTAACAATCCATACAACATTCCATTTAAAAAATGATACACAAAAAAAGCGAGGAACTTCTCTCGCTTTTTTTGTTGTGCAGAATCACACAATCATTACAGTTCATAGAGCTGCTCGTATTTATCTGTTAAGTAATGAATCAATGGAGCGGTATCAATTCTTTTACCGGTGATGGACTTGATTAGCTCGTCCGCCGATCTTGATTTACCATATTGATGAATATGAGTAGTTAGCCATCCGGTAATCGTCTCAATATGATCTGATTCAATCAAATGATCATAATCGGGAAGTTCGCGGCGGATGACTTTGTGTATTTGTGCTGCATAGACAAACCCGAGTGTATAGGAAGGGAATAATCCAAATCCTGCGCTCCAGTGTCCATCCTGTAAAATGCCTTCCAGATGAGTCGGGGGACGAATCCCCAGATATTCCTCATATTTATCATTCCATGCTTCAGGCAATCCTTCGTAATCCACTTCTCCAGCAATAATGGCTTGCTCCAACTCATATCGAATAATGAGATGCAGGTTGTAGGTAAGTTCATCGGCCTCAAAACGGTTAAACGTTGGTTTTACTGCGTTTAAAGCAAAATAAAAGTCATCCAAACTCACATGGCCAAACGTTTCAGGTTTGATTTTTTGCAAAATAAAATAGTTGTTTTCCCAGAAGCCTTTATGTCTGCCAATGAATTTCTCGAAAAAGATCGATTGGGATTCATGAATGCCGTACGAAGTGAAGATCCCAAGTCCAGTATGTATCAGGTTGGGGTCAATATTCTGTGTATAGAGCGAGTGGCCTCCTTCATGTAAAGCACTCCACAAGGAAACGCGAACGTCATTTTCAACAAATTTGGCTGCGAGACGTGCATCGTACGGATTGATGGCAGAACTGAATGGGTGCACGGTTGCACCGAATTGCCCGGCATCAAAGTCGTAGCGAATGGCTTGTAACAGCTCGATCCCAAGCTGCCGCTGCTGTTCAAGTGGGAAGGGATGGTTGAATATGGATGTGTCCGGTTGTTTAGCGGAAGAGGTGACACGACGGATCAGCGGTATTAGAGCGGATTTCAGCTCACTGAAAATGCGATCCAACGTTACCTTATCCAGGTCAGGATCAAACTGCTGCACGAGTGGGTCATATGCATGCTGCTCGTATCCCCAGTATCCGGCAAACTTCAAGCTTGCATCAAAGATCTGTTTCAAATGCGGAGCGAAAATGGAAAAATCATTGGCAGCCCTGGCTTCCAGCCAAGCGGCGTTTGCAAAACCTTGCTGCTGTACAAATGCCTGATATTCCTCTATCGGAATGGCACTCCAGCGTTTATACGTTTTCCAATGCTCTGCAATAATTCGCTTGGATAGCTCATCAAGGTCCTCTTGTTGTGCTGCTTCCTCTAGTCGCAAACCGAAATCAGCATCGGTCTGTAACTTGAATAGTTCTCCAGCCAATGTTGCTTTGGCTCGTGCGGCGTAGGATGCGCCCTTTCGAGGTGCCCCTGTGCGAGCATCCCAGGCAAGCAGGGTTTGTACCTGTTTATAATGTTCAACCTTCTCGATATGTGCCGCAAGTGCAGCATCCAAGCGTTGTATCGTTGTCATGTTCGTGACTCCTTCCAGATAAAGGATGAAATTTAAGTTGTATATTACCATCGGAATAGTTGGAAGTACAGAGAATCACGCTTTTTCGTAGATTACAAAAAATGAATCAACACATTACGATTGCTTATTTTACAAAAGACCTCTGTTCCCTTAGCCTGAAAATACCAATTTTTACTAATCCGACATGAACACTTGTATATCATTTAGGACAGTGAAATTGGATTTAACATTATGTATGAGAGCGAGAGGGGTTACATGATGAGAAAACATACCAAGCCTGCTTTAATGATGATTCTGGCATTCCTGCTTCTTGCAGGTTGCGCTTCAGGTGGTGAAGGCCAGCAGAATACTCAGGCCTCTTCAACAACCGGTGAAACTCCGGTACAGCAGACATTGGCTGAAGGAAAGACAGGCGGGACGCTGAACATTGGCTATCCAACACAACCGGTCACACTGGATGCACATGTGTCTTCCAATACAGCGGTTAAGGATATTTCACGCGAGATCTACGAGCAGTTGGTAACGTTGGATAAAGATGCACAGGTTATTCCGCTGCTGGCTGAATCCTATGAGATCAGCGACGACAAGTTATCCTATACATTCCATCTGCGCCAAGGTGTGAAGTTTCATAATGGCAAGGAACTGCAAGCGGAGGACGTTGTCGCTTCCCTGAATCGCTGGATCAAACTGTCGAGTCATGGTAAAGCGAACTTTGTGGGTGCCGAGGCCAAAGAAACGGACCCGTATACTGTCGTACTTCAATTGAAAACACCTTTTCTGCTAACACTGCAACTTCTTGCTGATCCGATTCCCTCAGCGGCGATTTATCCGAAAGAAGTGGTTGATGAAGCAGATGATAAAGGTATCAAATCATTCATCGGTACAGGTCCGTTTCAATTGGAGGAGTGGAAGCAGGATCAATATATTCATTTGAAAAAATATGACGATTACTCCGCCCGGACCGAGCCGAGTGATGGAGCAGGCGGCAAAAAGGAAGCGTTGGTCGATGACCTGTACTTCCGATTCGTAACAGACGAGTCAACCCGCCTTGCCGGGATTACTTCCGGGGAATATGACATTGCACTGAATATCTCTGTGGATAATGAACAGCAGATCGCGGACAATCCCGAGTTGCAAACCTTTCTCAGTCCGGGAGGCATGATTGGATATTTCTATAACAGTAATGACGGCTTGTTCAAGAACGTCAAACTTCGTCAGGCTGTCAATGCCGTTCAGAATGTCGATGACATACTAACATCGGCATTCCGTGATCCACAATTTTATGTGAAGACATCCTCTCTGGTTCTACCCGAATATCCGAATTGGTATTCAGAAGCAGGTAAGGAATCGTACAGCCAGGCTAACGCGGATAAAGCAAAGCAATTGCTACAAGAAGCAGGCTATAACGGCGAAGAAATCAAAATTTTCACGACGAGAGATTATGTGGATCAATATAACGTAGCGGTTGTTTTGCAGCAGGAGCTGGAGTCGATTGGCGTCAAGGTTAAGCTGGATGTCTATGATTGGCCTACATTGCAAGAAAAACTCGGGACAGGCACAGGGTGGGATATCTACCCGATGAGTTATGCATTCCGGCCTACGTTCTACCAGTATGCGTTTTGGGGAGGCGGTGCAGGGCTGCTAAAAAGCGAGAAACTGAGCGAGCTACTTCAAGGAATCCGGACGTCCGATTCAGTAGAGGCCGCAAGGCCGCTCATTGATGAATTGCAGCAATTTGTATGGACCGAAGTTCCATTCTCTCAGATCGGCCATACCAAACAGGTTACAGCGCTATCGAAAAATATCAGTGGTTTCCAGAACATATTGGGCCCGATCTTCTGGAATACAACCAATAACAAGTAGTTAAAAGGAAGGCAGCGGATGAAAAGGCGTAGCATCGCTTCCACAGGAATACGCCTTTCCGTTTGCCATTGGAAAGTGAGGTGGCCCTCATATGGGTGGATATATTGTTCGTCGGTTATTGTCCTTGATACCTGTCCTTTTTGTGGTGGCAATCGTTGTGTTCTCTATCATTCATGTCACACCTGGTGATCCCGCTGCGATTCTACTGGGTGAAGAGGCGAGCAAAGCGGATATCGATGAACTAAGAAGCAAGCTGGGGTTGGACAGACCGATCTATGAGCAATTCGGTATTTGGTTGCTGGGGCTGTTATCCGGCAATTTGGGGGAGTCCATCTTTCTGGACAAGCCTGTGACAGAGGCTTTTTTTGAACGACTGGCGCCTACATTGTCCCTTGCGATCATTGCCCAGGTGATTGGTGTGTTTCTTGCCTTGTTCCTCGGCATTACAGCGGTCAAGCGAAGAGGGACCATCGTGGACCAATCGGTGATGGGTTTCTCCATGCTGGGCATCTCCATTCCGAGTTTTCTGTTGGGTTCACTGCTGGTCATGTTCTTTAGCGTGAAGCTGCGCTGGCTTCCCGTTGCAGGGTATCAACCGTTAAGTGAGGGGCTATGGCAGCATATCAAGTATCTGTTGCTCCCTGGCATCGTGCTCGGCATCATTCAGGCAGCGCTCATTACCCGAATGACAAGATCCTCCATCCTGGATGTGATGTCCGGCAATTTTATCAAAACCGCCAAAGCCAAGGGTGTCAGAGAAAAAACGATCGTATATACACATGCGTTACGCGTTGCATTCATCCCTATTCTCACAGTTATTGGTGAATCGTTCGGTGGGCTCGTTACTGGTGCAGCGGTTATAGAAACGCTATTCAATATTCCGGGAGTGGGGCAGCTCATCGTCAATTCGATTAGTCGAAGAGATTACTCGGTTATTCAGGGCTCTGTGCTGCTAGTCACGGTAGCTTATGTGTTTGTAAATCTAATCGTTGATTTGTTGTATGGTTTGGTCGATCCACGAGTTCGATTAAGCAAGAAATGAAGGGGGTGGAGACAACTTGATAACCAATCCGGATACCACCATCGCTACGTCAGGACTTCACAAAAGGAAGAACAGGTGCATCGTATTCAGACGCTTTATGCATAATCAGTTGTTAACCACAGGGGCGGGAATTCTGCTTGTAGTTGTGCTTCTGGTAATCATGGGGCCGATGCTTACACCATACGGGCAGTTACAGATTGATCCGGTAAATCGACTCAAAGGCCCCAACGGGCAGCACATATTTGGCACAGATAACTTTGGACGTGATGTATTCACTCGCGCCGTTTACGGTTTGCGTATTTCAGTTGCGGTTGGTTTCGCTGTTACGGTTGTGTCTTCTTTGATCGGTATGATTGTTGGGCTTTTATCTGCAAGTTATTCGGTGCTGGATCACATCTTTATGCGCATCTGTGATGGTTTGTTTGCTTTTCCGTCCATTTTGCTTGCCATCTCCATCATGGCGGCTCTTGGCCCGAATCCGGGCAATGTCATTATCGCCCTAAGTATTATCTTCATTCCATCGATGGCCCGGATTATTCGTTCCAAGGCGCTGGTCATTCGGGAGTTAACTTATATTGAAGCGTTGCATGCGCAGGGAGCAAGCAGCTGGCGCATCATCTGGATTCATATGGCGCCCAATACGCTGTCTCCGCTCATTATCCAATCCAGCTTTATTTTTGCCGTATCGATCCTGACGGAAGCTTCTCTAAGTTTTCTTGGAGCAGGTATTCCTTCCCCGTCCCCAAGTCTCGGGAATATGCTTTTTGACGGGAAAACGGTGATTTACAACGCTTGGTGGATGACTGTTTTCCCGGGTATTTTCCTGGTGCTCGTTGTACTGGGTCTGAACCTGTTCGGCGATGGCCTTAGAGATCTGCTCGACCCACATGCGAATAAGGTGAAAAGGGGGAGACGTCGTGGGAAAACAACCGCTGCTTGAGGTGAAGGACCTGAAAGTGTCCATTTCAACCGAAAAAGGAACCATTCACCCGGTGGAAGGCGTTTCCTTCCACGTCCTTGCCGGGGAGACGTTGGGCATCGTAGGTGAGTCCGGCTGCGGGAAAAGCGTAACCGCCGAATCCATTCTCAGACTGTTTGACGAAGATTACGTGGATTACTCGGGTGAAGTCCTCTACGAAGGTACCGATCTCTTAAGCTTGTCCAAAAGACAAATGGAACGCATACGTGGCAATGAACTCTCCATGATCTTTCAAGACCCCATGTCTTCCCTGAATCCGGTTCAGACGATTGGCAAACAAATTGCCGAGAGCTTGAGGCTGCATCAAGGCATGAATGGCAGACAGGCGCGTCTTGCTGCCGTGGATCTGCTGCGTATGACTGGTATCCCCTCACCGGAAAAGAGGGTAGATGAGCGTCCGCATGAAATCTCGGGAGGGATGCGACAGCGGGTCATGATTGCCATGGCACTTGCCTGTAATCCGAAACTGCTTATCGCGGATGAACCAACGACGGCGCTGGATGTGACGATTCAGGCGCAAATCCTGGAGCTAATCGAAAGTCTGCAAGCGAAGACGGGACTTGGTGTCATCCTGATTACACATGACCTGGGTGTAGTCGCAGAGACGTGTACAAGAGTGGCTGTCATGTATCTTGGACAGGTCGTGGAGGAGGCAAGCGTGGACGATTTATTTTTCAATCCCCAGCATCCGTATACGTCAGGTTTAATGAAATCCATTCCTCGTATTGATGGCGAACAGCACAGCAAGCTTCACGTCATTGAGGGAACGGTACCCGCGCTACATCAGGTTCCAACAGGCTGCCGATTCGCTCCAAGATGCGCTTATGCGGATGAACAATGCTTACGGGCAGCGCCTTCCTTAAAACAGGTGGACGAAAACCATTCGGTACGCTGCTGGTATCCCGGAATAGCAACGATTCAGGAGGAGACACATGAACTCGAAATCATTGGTTGAGTCGAAGCCGCTGCTACAGGTTAGCAATCTGAACAAACATTTCCCTGTTCGATCTTCTTTTGGCAGAACCAAGGGGCAAGTCAAGGCCGTCAACGGGGTATCCTTTGACATCCACACAGGACAAACCTTTGGCCTGGTGGGCGAATCCGGCTGCGGTAAAAGCACACTCGGTCGGTCGATTCTCAGACTTGTTGAGCCAACATCAGGGGAAGCATTTTATGAGGGCACGGATATTCTGGGGTTAAGCAAAAAAGAACTGCGAAGCTACAGGCAGCATATGCAGATGGTATTTCAGGACCCGTACACCTCGCTGGACCCTCGTAAACGCATTGGATATTCCATTGAAGAACCGTTATTAATCCACAAGAAGGGCAACAAACGGGACAGAATGGAAACAGCCATGTCATTGCTGCGCAAAGTTGGATTCAGTGAAGAACATTATGAGCGGTTTCCCCATGAATTCTCAGGTGGTCAGCGTCAAAGGCTGGGCATCGCCAAAGCGTTGGCCCTTGGACCGAAGCTCATTATATGTGATGAACCCGTATCAGCGCTGGACGTATCGATTCAATCCCAAGTCATTAATTTGCTGGAAGAGGTCCAAGAAGAGCTCGGCATTTCTTATTTATTCATTGCACATGACCTTAGCGTTGTACGCCATATTGCCGACCGTATTGGTGTGATGTATTTGGGCGAGATGGTGGAGCAGGGGCCCGCGGAAGCCTTGTTCGCCGATCCTCTGCATCCTTATACCAAATCATTATTGTCTGCGGTACCGATCCCGAATCCCCGTGCCAAAAGGGAAAGAGTTGTATTAAGCGGTGAGATTCCATCGCCACTTCATCCACCTGCGGGCTGTGTTTTTCATACCCGATGCCCATACGTTATGGAGACATGCCGACAGGTCGTTCCACAGAAAAGATTCGTCGCTCCAGACCGTGAAGTGCAGTGTCATTTATACGATGAATAGAGGAGGAATGAAACAATGAGTTTTCGTAGTTCAGCCGAAAAGTGGAAGGACGAGGCTATACGGCTTCGCCGCCATATTCACCAGAATCCTGAGCTTGGTCACCAGGAGTTTGAAACAGCCAAGCTGGTTGCTCAATTTTTGGAGGATGCTGGTCTCGAAGTAGAGACGGGTGTAGGCGGCACAGGGGTTGTTGGGCTTTTGAAAGGTGGACGCGAGGGAAGAACCATTGGAATTCGTGCCGATATGGATGCACTGCCTATCGTAGAGCAGACAGGATTGCCGTTTGCCAGCGTTCGCGAAGGGGTGATGCATGCTTGTGGGCACGATGTGCATACTGCCATTCTTCTTGGAACAGCAGCGGCATTAAGTGAGCACAGGGATGAGCTTCAGGGAACAGTGAAGTTTATATTCCAGCCTGCAGAGGAAGTTCAGGGAGGCGCAACGGATCTGATTGCTGCAGGTGTTTTGCATAATCCGGAAGTGAATGCGATCATTGCGCTCCACGTGTGGCCGGATTTGCCTGCTGGCAAGATTGGTTTGAGAAAAGGGGCCATGCTGGCAGCGGCAGATGCTTTTGATATTCGAGTGACGGGAAAAGGTGGACATGCTGCCTATCCACATCGAACCATCGATCCGGTCATCATTGCTGCCCAGATTATAACTGCGTTGCAAACGGTAGTATCCCGAAACCTGTCTCCACTTGATTCTTCCGTCATCTCGATTACGAAACTGCAAAGCAATAGCAATGCGTATAACGTTATCGCTGGGGAGGTTCAACTCAGAGGTACCATTCGTACGCACAATCCTGAGACGCGTGAAGCTGTGCCCGTATATATGAAGCGCCTCATTGAGGCCATTGCCGAAGGGTTCGGTGGTAAAGCGGAATTTGATTACTACCGCGGCGGTTCTCCTGTAATAAACGATGATTATATCGTCGATGTGATTGAACAGGCAGCGGAAGATACTATTGGCCGGGAGGCCGTGGTGTATCTGAAGGAGCCATCCATGGGCGCCGAAGATTTTGGTGCGTATCTCGAATTTGTGCCGGGTGCCATATTCCGACTCGGCACAATAACAGAAGAAGATGCCCGTTCAGAGCTTCCCCTTCACAGTGATTCCATTATTTTTGATGAGCAAGCGATTGTTACAGGAATATCGGTTCTTGGAGAAACAGCCATCCGTTATTTGAACCAGAGCAGTGATGATGAATCAAGGGTTGCCCTGGGTGTTGCTGCAGGCAATGAGGAGAGAGGGAATCGACATGACTGAGTTGAAGCAACAGTCGGAGGTGCACTCCATACTGCATGAGATCGACCGTGATCTCCTGCTTGAATATAACAGACAGATTGCGAAGGAGATTCGTTTGTCGGGTTCCGAAGAGGAACTACGGGCTTTCCATTATATTAAGGAACAGCTTGAGGATTTTGGGTTGACCACCGAGCTTACGTTTAACAAAGCCTACATCAGTATCCCTGTCAGAGCAGAACTTAAGGTCGGCGGCATTTCTTTTGCAGCTATTACGCACTCCATGTCAGCCAAGACGGAACAGTTGAGCACACTTCTGAGATTCATTGAGCTAATGGATATAGACCAGACCGACTGGGCCAATCAAGTGACAGGTCATGCGGTGGTCGTTCATGGGCTTGCGAATGGGCCCACGATTTATCGTTTGCAGCAGTTGGGTGCAGTAGCGGTCATATTTATCAATAGCGGTCCGTACACGCATGAAATGATCGTTTCCTCCGTGTGGGGAAATCCGACACCAGAGGATGATGGCTATCCGTCTATTCCGGTTCTGTCGGTCAACCATTCAGATGGAGAGCAGATCAAGTCTTTAATCGCCGTGGAAGAAAGAGAGAATGTAGAGATTACGTTGACCGCGGAAGTGCGCACAGACTGGGTGAACATTCCGACCTTGATTGCTGAGATAAAGGGGACGGAAGAACCAGAATCCTTTGTGTTGTTTAGCGGACATGTGGATTCATGGCATTATGGGGCGATGGATAACGGCTCCGCCAATGCCGTCATGGTGGAGACGGCACGGGTATTATCATTGCATCGTAACACGCTGCGGCGCTCCGTTCGGTTCGCATTTTGGTCAGGCCATTCCCACGGCAGATATGCCGGCTCTGCATTATACAGCGATCTTCATTGGGAAGATTTGCACGAAAACGGGGTGTTGCATATCAATATTGATTCCGTGGGCGCCAAGGGAGCGAGTCACCTCGGTGCAGCCAATACAATGTCAGAGACACGGACACTATGTGCTGATGCCATACGCACCGTAACGGATGAACCTTTTCGCGGTTCTCCGTTTGGAAGGTCGGGAGATCAGTCTTTCTGGGGTGCTGGACTTCCGTCTGCTTTTATGGGGCTGTCCTATCAGCCTGAGGGCTGGTTTGGCTGGTGGTGGCATACGACAGAGGATACGCTGGATAAAATTGATGGAGATTATCTGGCCCGTGATTGCAAAGTGTACGTAGCTGCCGTCTATAATGCTGCCTCTGCTCCCATTATTCCAATTGATCAGAGACACGCGATCCGAACCCTTTCCGAACGAATGGGCTATTATAGAGAGCTTATCGGAGACAAGCTTGATCTTTCGCGCTTAACAAGCAGGGTCCAGCAGCTACAGAAAGCCACGGATCATTTCTATAACCGGATAGGTTCCTCGTCCCTCCCGGATGCTTCTGTTACAGAAGCGAACCGAACGATATTGTCACTTAGCAGATGGCTGGTTCCCATTAATTATGTTCGAGGCAGCCGGTATGATCATGACGCCGCAGGCAGTCATTCACTTGTGCCTGCGCTGTCAGACATCGAGCTTCTGGCGGTAGCCGAAGAAGGAAGTGAAGCCTTTTTCAGACTCCAAACATCACTTATACGTCAGGTGAATCGAATTGGCTATGAGATAAAGCAGGCAGAGCGACTTGTCGTGGAGGCCGAAAAGAATCTCGTTTGGAATTAACCCAAGGTGAAGCAGCCTGTTTACAGCAAGAACATCATGGTATAGAGGAGCGACAGTCATGCCGGAACGAACATTTGCAGGGAAAAAGGTAGTCATTACCGGAGCGGCAGGTGTATTTGGCCAATGGATTGCACAAGCATACGCCGCCGAAGGCGCAAGCCTTTATTTGTCCGATATCCGCGAGGATGCCCTAAGGAATACAGTAGATAAGCTGAAGCAGGAGGGAGTGGATGTTCACTGGCATGTAACGAATCTTGTGGATGAAAAGTCCATTAATGAATTGGTTCAAGTGGTCGAACAGCAATGGAAAGCGCCGGATATCGTCATCAATAATGCGGGAATATATCCATACCGCACACTCATGAACATGACGCTTCAACATTGGAATGAGACGATGGATCTAAATCTGGCAGCACCATTTCTGCTTATTCAGCATTTTGCCAAACAGATGATTGCGAGCGAGGTCGAAGGTTCCTTCATTAATATAAGTTCTGGGGCAGCTTCCACCGCAGGTGTCGGCATGGGGAATTATTCGGTTTCGAAAGTAGGAATCGAGATGCTGACCAAAACCTTTGCCCTGGAGTTGTCCCCCTATCGCATTCGGGTAAATGCGGTTGTGCCGGGTTATGCACCCGGCAGCGAGGTTAGTGTGATGACGAAGGAGCATACAGAACATATGATCAACATTACACCGCTAGGCCGGACATCAGGTCCGGATGACGCTCCCCAAGCGATATTGTATCTGACCTCTGACCAGGCTTCATTTATTACAGGCAGCATATTAACAGTAGATGGTGGACGCACGGCAGGCAGACTCAAGTAACAGTTTGCATCCTGAAAATAGAATGGCAGCTGGTGAGTCAATGCTATGGCATAGCCAGCTGGGAAGGGAGTTCAAATTCAGGAACATATAAATTGCTCTGAAGCAGCGCAGCTCGAATGTCGAGCATCAGCTTTTCGCTCGCGGAACCAAGCGGTATATTTCGCTTACGCAAAATGCCTGCAATGGGCCCAACCTTGAGATCGGCAATTTTTTGGATAACAGTACCGGGAATGGCTGGGCAGATTGTTGCAATCGGAGCAATAGTTATGCCTAATTTGGCTTGTACATAATATTTGTGAGACCGGATATTACTTATTTCGATTCCCTGATAATCGCTGTTGATTTTCTCGGCCAATAGCTGCTCAATACGGATGCGAATCGGGCAATTGGGGGGTGTGAACAGAAATTGTTGTCCTTTCAGATCTGCCAAATGGATTTCATCACCCTGAGCAAATGGATGTGAATCATACAACAGCAATGCCATCGGTTCAAAAAGCAGCGGTTGAAACTCGGTTTCCATACTCGTCTCAGGAGAAGGGCAGACGGCAAAGTCAAGCTGCTCATCAATTAGCAGTTCATTAAGAAGCTTGCTGTCCCCGATGCGCACGCTGAGCTTAATCTTCGGATTCTGTTTTACAAAAGAAGACAGAATAGCAGGAAGCCGATGGCTGGCTGTTGGCTCGGATACTCCAATTCGTACAAACCCCGCTTGTCCCTGTTGAATGTCGGTGATCGTATTTGTCAAATACTCGTATTCCTTCAGAAGCTGATCGGCTCTGGCGTAAAATATTTTCCCCGCTTCCGTCAATTTAATCTTTTTGCCTCTATCCAGTAATTTCATACCCAGATCAGCCTCAAGTTTCTGCATATGCAGTGTAATGGCGGGTTGTGAATACTGCAAAGCTTCTGCTGCCTGTTGAAAGCTCCCGAGCTTTACAATCGTTTGAAAGGTCTTGATCATTCGCATTTCCATGGCAAACACCTTTCTATTCATTATTGTAATGATCAGTATATCATGGTTAATGCATACTATTTCAATAGGATATTATGTTTTTAAAATGTTATCAAGGATAATTCGCTCCTGTTCTTTCCGTGCACTGAATTGATAGCGCTATCACGAATATTGGCCGAAATATAAGGGTTGACAGTGTTTTTTGAAACGGTTTTAATTATATAGACCGATTGTTATAATTCATTTAAGGATGTGGCTTTATTGAGTGAAAAGTCTAATGCTAGAGAACTAATCGTCAGCACAGCAGCCAGACTGTTTTTTTCACAAGGATATCATGCGACCGGTCTAAATCAGATTATTAAGGAGAGCAGTACGCCAAAAGGCTCGTTATATCATTATTTCCCACATGGCAAAGAAGAGCTCGCTCATGAGTGCATTCAAAAAGCCAATGAAAACATTCTGCAGAAGTTTGAAGAAGTGTTTGCTGCTCATGATAATACGGGGGATGCCATTCAGCAATTTATTCATGACTTAGCCATTGAAACGGAGGCGGCAGGTTTTACGGGTTTTCTTCCATTTAGTTTCTGGGCAGCCGTGGAGACCTCGTGCATCAGTCAACAATTGCGAATTGCCTGTCAGGACGTGTTTGCAGGATGGCAGCAAATCATTACGAAACATCTGATTTTGGATGGCATAGGTGAAAAGAAAGCACAAGAGATGGGACTACTCGTCATTTCCTTAATGGAGGGCGCATTAATTATCAGCCTGACCAACCAGGACAAACAGCCTTTGCTGACGGCTGCTGATTATTTGTCCGTTGTGGCGAAGAATGCAAAAGAGAAGCAATAAGCTTCGTAAAGAGAAATAGAAATCGTCAGATTGTTTGAGGAGGATGGGATCGTGGAGGCTTCCATGAAGGCTGGTTCTGTACAGGATCAACAAGAAACAAAACAATATAAAGTATTTCCGATTTTATTCGCCATGTTACTTAGCGGCTTTATTGGTCTGTTCGGTGAAACGGCACTAAATGTGGCATTGACACCGCTTATGGGCTTGCTCGAAGTTGGACCTACTACCATTCAGTGGTTAACTACAGGTTATTTGCTCGTTTTGGGTATTTTGGTGCCGGTTTCCGGTATGCTGTTACAATGGTTTTCGACGAGACAGTTGTTCACGACTTCTCTGATTTTTTCGATTGCAGGAACGATAGTTGCTGCTATTGCACCGAGCTTTGAAATTCTGTTGGTGGCGCGGGTATTGCAAGCTATAGGTACAGCTCTGTTACTGCCACTAATGTTCAACACTATATTGGTTATCTTCCCGATTGAAAAGCGTGGCGCTGCCATGGGATTGATCGGTTTGGTTATCATGTTTGCACCAGCAAGTGGACCGAGTATCTCGGGTCTGATTCTGGCCAATCTGAGCTGGCACTGGATTTTCTGGATCTCCTTGCCGTTCTTCATTATTTCATTGGTATGCGGCTTGCTGTTCTTACCGAATATCTCGAAGCTGACCAAGCCCAAAATTGATGTTCTTTCCATTGTGCTTTCCACACTTGGTTTTGGTGGTATCGTGTACGGATTCAGCAGTGCAGGAGGACATGGGGAAAGTGGCGGTGGCTGGACCAGTCCTATCGTTGTAGCCACACTGGTTATTGGAGTATTATCTTTGCTGCTGTTCAGCATCCGTCAATTGAGAATGAAACAGCCGATGATGGATCTGCGGGCATTTAAATATCCAATGTTTACAGTCGGCTTGATTCTGATCTTCCTTTGTATGATGATGATGTTGTCATCCATGCTGATCCTGCCGATGTACCTGCAACAAGGTATGGCGGTCACGGCTCTGACTGCCGGTCTGGTTCTGCTGCCGGGCAGCTTGCTGAATGGATTCTTGTCCCCGGTTATGGGGCGTCTGTTTGACAAATTCGGTCCGAAGTGGCTTGTGATTATCGGTCTTGCGATCGTAACTGTTGTACTCTTCTTGTACACTGGAATCACTCCGACAACGACTCTGGGCAAGATTATTACGCTGCATATCTTCATGATGATCGGGATTTCAATGATCATGATGCCTGCACAAACCAACGGCTTGAATCAATTGCCACCTGATTTCTATCCTCACGGAACGGCGATTATGAATACATTGCAGCAGGTATCCGGAGCTATTGGTACAGCTGTTGCGGTAAGTATACTGAGCGCAGGTCAGACCCGCTTCTTGAGCGGTGTGACGGATCCTGAGAGCCCAGAGAATCAGTTGGCAGGTTTCACATCCGGTGTACAAAATGCATTTATTTTCGCACTGGTACTTGCTATCATTGGTCTGATCACTTCACTCTTCGTAAAACGAGTTAAGGTCGGTGCTCAGCAGGGCCAACAAGGTCCTATGCATTAATTGAAAGTCATATAAGAAATGAAACGATGCTCTCTCTTCAATAGAGGGCATCGTTTTTTTGTACCTTGACATGAAACGGGTTCCATCCATTAGAGTGAAAATAAACCTGCCAGTCGAAAAGAATAAATCTCGATGTTGGAAGCAAATAGTTCATGTTCTGGTGAAATTGTATATGTTCATATGGAATTTTAAAGATAATATAGAGAGTAGATTAATGAATGATAACGGATAGAGGAAAACGTTTTAGAGTGTATTTTATAATCAAGGAGACGTCTTTATGAGAATCGTTAAATCAATTCCTGCGAATATTGAACAATTGCTAGATCGTTATGAGAAAAATGGTCATCTGACCATGCAAGCTTCACTAATGGGAAAGCAGTCGGTTGTTTATCGTTTACAAGAGTACTGCCTTAAGGTATATACGCCTCGTGGAAAAGTGGATGGAGAATTGGAATGTGAGGCGCTCTTGTCATTGCAAAACAACCTTCATGTTCCCGAACTGTATGCGTACGCTCCTGGGAAATTTGTGCTGACAGAATGGATCGAAGGATTCAATCTGAGACAATATCGGGCAACGTATGGACACATACCGCACAATCTAATATATGATATGTTTTCAACAGAACTTCAGCAGATTCAGGCAGGTTATCGTGATTGGGATGTCATTCGATATGAGAATTTGCTATGGACTGACATAAGGGAGGTCAAACGAACTGATTTTTGGCTATGTGAACCTGTTAGTTGCCTGCGGATACGGGAGCGATTACAACAAGAGATTATTCGAAAGATTGAGCGGATATACAGCGGTGATGGAGCTGACCTGGGGGAGATCGTGCATTATTTTGATCGACACGGTCTCACGACCACGGAGGTCCAAGAGGCATTAGTAAATTTCAGATCGCTAACACCGAGGATGGCACTGGCACAGTAACGGCACTAACGAAATAAAAACCCTGACGATTACCAGAATCGTTAGGGTTTTATTTTGAAACGAATTGTATTGTTTGTTTAGCGTTTGTTCAGGCAATCTACTTCTTGACCAGTTCCAATATTTCATTGGCAACAAGATCCGGGTGATATTGATGAATATAGTGCTCGGTATCCTTAACGGTCACATGTTTGGAATGTTCCGACCAGGACGTAAATTCAGCTTGGGTTTTATCCCATATCGGCTCACTGGCTCCGAAGTAATCTGCTGTCAGTATGGTAAGCGGAAACGGGAAGGGCTTTTTGTTGTCGACGACAACCTTGGCATTGGCTGTCATTTCACGCAACTCATCCACGGTGTTGGCATTCCCATAGTTAAGCAATAGAGCCGTGGTATCTATTTTCTTCAGATCATCTGGTACAAACTTCAGGCCGTTGCGATTGGCATTGGAAGCTTCCACAACAGCGTCAGATTGTAAAGTCAACCGAAATAAACCGGTTTTGATCCGGAATTGGTTCATGAAGCCACCAATCACACTTGCTATATCGTCAGTGTCATTGGCGTAATATTCCGGACTTCCCCCATCTAACATGACAATACCTTGAACTTCATCCGGATATTTTTGCGCAAACCGGAGTGTTTCCAGCGAACCGAGGGAGTGGCCCACCAGAACGTATGGTGGCTTTTGCCCAGATACCTCTAATAACTCGTGCAATTCATCTGCCACGGTATCGACATCGCGTTTCTTATCGGTCATATCGCTATAACCATAACCAAAGCGATCGTAAACCGCGAATTTCGTATAGGGTGCAAGCTTTTCGTAGAGCGGATAAAAGTCTACATAAGGATCAGCTGTGCCCCACCCGGATGCAAGGACAACTGTTGCATCTCCTTGACCACCCGTATATAAATGCATATTGTCACCATGTATGCTGTAGAGCTTGCCAGGCGGAATAAATGTTTTCTGATCCTGACGGGTACTCACTTGTTGATAGATCAAGCCCGTAACCAGAAGGAGAAGTAAAGCCACTGCTCCGAATATAAACGTCTTAAATAATCTTCTGCGAAATTTTTTCATCATCTCTCACATACTCTCTCTGTATTTTCTCTATCATATATGCCCAATCTTATTGGAGAGAAAACAGAGTCTTAATTCCACCTTAATTTTCGAATTGGTCCATTGGCTCCATTGAAATGAAGTTAATTGAAATATTACATTCAGATAACCGAAGGCGAATTGATTATAAACGAGCAATGATTTAATATAAAGGCTAATATTGCTCCTGTTTTACTCAAGATTGAATGATCGCTCGAATGATTGATTATAGAGAACAGAAGGTATGAATAATGACAAAATACGAAAATCAGGTTCCGACATCCGCAGGTATGAGCTTCAGCTCCCTCGTGAGCATGTTGAAAGATTCCATGCGGAAAAGTATAGAGCGAAGACCTGCGGGTAACATTCCCGTAGAAAAATATGAACCAGCGGAATCGTTAAATGTATCCGATCATCCGCAGGTAACATGGTTCGGTCATTCGGCTTTTTTGCTTGAGATCGAAGGACACAGATTGCTCTTTGATCCAATGCTGGGCAACCGTCCATCTCCTGTATCTTGGGCGGGTACGAAACGATACAGCACTAACCTGCCAATTCAACCCGAGGACTTTCCAGCTTTGGATGCGATCATTATATCGCATGACCATTATGATCATCTGGACTATTCCTCTATCCGCAGATTGAAAAATAAAACACAGCGGTTTATCGTCCCACTCGGCGTGCGTCGAAGACTAATTCAACTGGGTGTGCCCTCGGAACAGATTACCGAGCATAAGTGGTGGGATGAGCTATCCTTCAAAGGTCTGACATTAGCCTGCACGCCGGCGCGGCATTTCTCGGGCAGAGGGTTGTTGGACCGCAATTCGACACTGTGGTGTTCGTGGGTTATTGCTGGACAAGAAACGAAGGTTTTCTTTAGCGGCGACAGCGGATACGGTCCTCATTTTAAGGAAATCGGCAGTAAGTATGGACCCTTTGACCTGACCCTGATGGAATGCGGACAATATGATGAGCGTTGGTCCAACATTCATATGATGCCGGAAGAAACGGTACAGGCTCATTTGGATGTAAGAGGAGGGCTGCTCATCCCGATTCATTGGGCCGCATTTACGTTGGCCTATCATGCCTGGAACGAGCCGATTGAACGGATCACCAAGGCTGCACATGCCCTGAATGTCACCATTGCAACACCCAAAATCGGTGAGAAGGTTGTGCTGCATACGGGAGCTTACCCAAGCCAACCGTGGTGGAGATCAAACTGAGGTAATTTGAAATAAACATAAAAGCGTCCAGCCATTCGATGGGAGGACGCTTTTTCTCTTGCATTTATTTTAAAATCGATAGGGCGCTATAGATGAGCAAAACACCCATTAGAATATTAAAAGGACGTTCATATTTCAATAAAAAGCTCTGAAATAACATACCGCATAACCCCCAAGTCATATTGGCACTAATGCCAATGATGGTTAGAAGTAACGAAAATACGATCATATGAACATGAGAGTCTCCGAGAGGCATAACAAATACCGAGATGGCCGTAAGACCATACAGAATGACTTTAGGGTTTATGAATTGCAGGGTGAAGCCAAAGAGAAACGTAAAACGATTCACCTTTGGATCTTTGGCATTTGCAGGTTTACTTCGCATGATTTTGATCGCCAAATAGATCATGTATACACACCCCAATATGTTCAGGGCCGGTTTGATCCTAGGGATGTATTGATGCAGAATAAGGTTGAAATAACTAGACAGGAACATAATAAGCAGGCAGCCAGCTGCTACGCCGGCAATAAACGGAATAATTTTTTTGAATCCTTCGTTTCTTGCGTGAGTCATGGCGATGATGTTATTGGGACCCGGTGTGAATGAAGCAACGATTGCGTAAGTCAGTAACGGAATGATATTCATAAGTCCTCCACATTTCATTCTTGTTGTATGTTATATTTAACTGAAACGTGCGATATAACGTACGTTCTTTATAATTGTACAATATGTACGCTATATAGCACAATATAATCTTTTAAAACAGAGGTGACAGTATATTGAAAAACATTAATGTTGTTCTGGCTCAGAATTTGAAGCAGCTCAGGGAACAAAGAAAGCTTAGTTTGGACAAGGTTGCTGAGATGTCTGGAATTAGCAAGACGATGCTGGGTCAGATAGAACGTGGTGAATCCAACCCTACAATAGCGACGGTATGGAAAATTGCGAATGGCCTGAAAATTTCGTTCACTGCCTTAATCCACGAGCCAAAGTCGGACACTACAGTTGTAACGGGCAGTGATATTCAAGCATTGATGGAGGATGAGGGAAAGATTCGGATATATCCCCATTTTCCCTTCGAAGAGGGGCGCCGTTTTGAAATGTACATGATGGAAATGGATGAAGAGTCTTCTTTGAATGCTGAACCACATATAGAAGGAGCAGAGGAATTTATTACAGTTTTTGAAGGGGAAGTTACGATTCGGGTTGGTGCAGAGGATTATACGGTAAAACAAGGGGAGTCGATCCGTTTTCGCGCGGACAAACCCCATGGCTATAAAAATTCGGGTGCCTCTGCGAATAAATTAAGCATGGTCATCCATTATTCAAAATGAGATGGTCATACGAATAGATTCTACGCTATTTATATTTTGTTTAAATTCGTGTCGTACGATCTTCCTGAATGAGTGAAAGGGGGTCCGGTAATGAATCAAATTCTAATTGTCGATGATGATGTTTTTATCCGCGAACTTGTAAGTACGATCCTGAAACAGGAGGGATTTCTTACAATTGAAGCGGTTGATGGACATGATGCGCTGCAAAAAGTAGCAGAAGTGAATCCAAGCCTTTGCATTATAGATATTATGATGCCAAATATGGACGGTTTTGAATTGTGTCGCGAGCTTCGGCGCTATCATGAGGATATTCCGATTTTAATGCTAACTGCGAAGGAGGATATCACTCAAAAAGTCAAAGGATTTGAAATGGGTACGGATGATTACCTCACCAAACCGTTTGAACCTGCTGAACTGATAGCCCGTACGAAGGCATTGCTGAAGCGTTATAAAATAAATGCCTCCCAATCGGTTACCGTTGGACGAATCACGCTAGACAGAAGCAGTTATGCTGTCATTATGGAGGGGAATAATCATACGATTCCTATGAAAGAGTTTGAATTGTTATTTAAGCTTGCGGGTAATGCCAATAAAACACTCTCCCGTAATCAGTTGATTGAGGATTTATGGGGGTATGATTTTGAAGGAAATGAACGCACACTGGATGTACATATCAATCGGTTGAGAGAACGTTATCAACCGGAGACGGCAGGTTTCAAGATTACAACCATTCGAGGATTGGGTTATCGATTGGAGGAGACACCTTGAAGAAAGAAGGGGCTTTCAATCGAGCGGAGATGGATATGTTTATAAGGCGAACGATTTTCTTCCTGGTGCTCTTCTGTGTATCTCTATGTGTTGGATATGTGCTAATGCAGTGGATCTATAAGGTGACTGGGAATCCCCCGGAACTGATTGCCCATCTTCTTACTGCGATTGTTGGCTTGGCTCTTATGCCGTTGGTAGGTTACGTGTGGGCATGGATCCGTGGCGAAGAACGGAAGGATCGCAGATTCATTTTCAATAAACAACGTACAGAATTGCTTGAAGCGATGAGCAGGATTGCCAAGGGAGATTTCAATGTATCTGTGAAGATGGAGGTCGAACAGGGCCCGTATCAGGAGGTGGTGGACAGCGTAAATACCATGGCTAGAGAACTTGGCTCGGTGGAAAAGATGCGCCAGGATTTTATATCCAATGTATCTCATGAGATCCAGTCCCCGCTCGCTTCCATCAGTGGGTATGCCTCGTTGCTGAAAAATAAAAGTGTGAATCAAGAGCAAATCGTGTTATATGCAGATATTATTGAAACGGAGAGTAAGCGATTATCCAAGCTGAGTGGTAATTTGTTGCGTCTTTCCGCATTGGAGTCCGATTATACTTCCATGGAGAAGAAAGCTTATCGTTTGGACAGACAACTTGAGAACATCCTTCTTATGCTGGAACCCCAATGGGCTGAAAAACAAATTCAATTGGATGTATCTATGCCTGTGACCACGATTATAGGGAACGAGGATTTGCTAAGTCAGGTGTGGATCAATCTGCTGCACAATGCAATCAAATTCACACCTGAAGAGGGGACCATTGGGGTAACGCTTGATTGTCATCAAGATGAGGTTGTATGTACGATTACGGACAATGGCGTGGGCATCTCACCAGAAGATCAGCTGCACATTTTTGAACGGTTTTTCAAGGCGGATAAAGCTCGAACCCGTTCCCTGGGAGGCAATGGACTTGGGCTGTCTCTTGTCCAAAAAATTGTGAAGATGCATGGCGGACAAGTTACTGCCAAAAGTGAGCTGGGACAGGGATCGGAATTTGTTGTGAGTTTACCCCTGATCACTGAAAAATCCTGAAATTAGATTGAATGTGTGGAATATGGGATCGGATTTAGTGGAGCATCAGTCGTTTAACGACTGGTGCTTTTTTGGTTTTTCGTCAGATCTTCAGATGTGAAACATTCTGACGAGAAGATGAATATGCTGATTTCTT
This sequence comes from Paenibacillus marchantiae, assembly GCF_028771845.1. Lineage (NCBI taxonomy): Bacteria > Bacillati > Bacillota > Bacilli > Caryophanales > Paenibacillaceae > Paenibacillus > Paenibacillus marchantiae. Next base: position 4,186,940 of record NZ_CP118270.1, read on the forward strand.
TATCCATTTAAATTCCGTTTAACTTCAAGCGCTAAGATAAGTTTGTGAACAGGAAACAACATGAAATTAAATAATAAATCTAGGAGTGATTGCTATGAGTAATCAACATAAACGTATCGCTATTATTGGAGCGGGTCCTGGCGGACTCACTTTGGCAAGAATTTTGCAGCAGGCTGGTTACAGTCCTGTCGTGTATGAAAGTGATCCATATCCTGCATTTCGCGAACAAGGAGGTACACTTGATTTGGATCAGGAGAGCGGTCAAAAAGCATTACAGATGGCCGGACTACTCGATCAGTTCCATGCCATTTGCCGTTTTGAAGGACAGGCATTAAAACTTTCGAATAAAAGAGGAAACATTCTGCTTGATGCCCAGGGAGACCTTGATCCTACAGAACATGACCGTCCTGAAATTGACCGTTCCGTGCTGCGGACGATGCTGCTTGACTCGCTGCAGCCGAATTCCATTCAATGGGGGTATAAATTGTTGAAGGCTGTACCGCTTGATCAGGGAAAACATGAACTGCGGTTTGAAAATGGGTTTACCGAAACCGTTGATCTGGTCATTGCAGCAGATGGTGCTTTTTCCAAAGTTCGTCCATTGGTCAGTGATGCAACCGCAGAATATTCGGGTGTGAGCATGATTGAACTTAACATCCTGAATGCCGCAGCCCAGTTTCCCGAACTTGCAGCATTTAATGGGATGGGAAGTATGTATGCCTTGGGCGATCACAAAGGAATTATGGCACAGCTGAATGGTGACAAACGGATTCGGGTTTACCTGGGTTTCCAGGTGGAACGAGATTGGCTGGAACAGAGCAATATTCCTTTTGAGAACTTGGAAGAAGCGAAGAAAGAGATATTGCCGTTATTTGAAGATTGGGACGAACAACTGAAGAGTTATATCCGATGTGCTAACGGGGCAATCACACCCAGACGAATATATATGCTGCCTGTCCCTCACCAGTGGGAACATAAATCTGGCGTTACACTGATAGGCGATGCCGCCCACCTGATGTCTCCCTTTGCGGGAGCAGGGGCCAATCTGGCGATGCTGGATGCTGCCGAGCTTGCCAATTCCATTATAAATCATGCTGATCTTGACAAAGCCGTGCAGGAATATGAAACCAAGATGTTTGAGTACGCGGCGGAAACGGCAACCGTTACCCAGTCCAACATGGAATTGTTTTTCTCGGACAATGCCATTGAAGCATTATGTGAACTAATGAATGAACTCACAATCCAAGCGTAAAAGGAGATCATAAAAATGAAAAAATCAGGTGTAATTTCTCTCGAACTCGGTATTGAGCTTCCGCAAGGCATGTGGACATTCACGCCTTCGCTGTTATATTCGGAAGATGAATTAATTCTTGTGGACACAGGCGTGGCGGGAATGGTGCAAGAAGTATCCTCCAAGTTGAAGGAAGCTGGATATTCCATTGAACAGTTAACAGGTATTCTGCTCACGCATCAGGACCCGGATCATATTGGCAATCTAACCGAAATCATCAAGACCTATCCGGGTAAAAAGGTGTATGCACATGCTGCTGATCGTCCTTATATCGATGGAGAGCTTCCCCTTCTAAAACAAATGCCTCCAACAGTGCAGCTCAAAACGGCCCATTTCCCTTTAGTGTCTGGAGCTGTCGTTACAGATACTGTTGAAGATGGCGACGAATTGGCATTCGGTGGCGGAGTCATTGTTATTGAGACGCCAGGACATACACCTGGGCATATCAGTTTGTACCAACCTGCTTCCAAAACATTAATTGCTGGTGATGCCATGTTAATTCGCGGGGGACAACTGCAAGGACCTAACCCCGTGCAGACACCGGATTTGAAGCAAGCTTACGAATCGCTAAGCAAATTTGCTGCATATGACATCGAAAAAATCCTCTGTTATCACGGTGGTTGGTATGAAGGGAATGTAAACGAACGAATTGCGGAAATTGCAGCAGCCGGACCACAGGAATAAATACAGAAGATTTAAATGATAATACCAATAAAACAGCCTGAGAAATCGGCTGCTTTATTGGTATTTGTTTTATAGATCCAACACCTCCGGCAGGTATCCTGATTAAGGCTTTTCTTTTGCCTGACGCTGAATTTCTGTAGAGGTTAACGCTTTATCATATACTTTTACGTTATCCATTGAGCCTTTATAGAAAGGATCAGCTGTATAGCGGCTTTTGCCCAAATAAGCTTCCGTTACTTGCAGATCCTTCGGGTTAAACGTGATTTCCGTGCTGCTTGCTACGGATTTTCCATTCACATACAGAGTGGCGGTATCTCCCTGAAGGGTAACAGCGACATGCACCCATTGATTGGAGGGCAGCGGTTCAGCAGCAATCAGGCTCTGATCCCGTCCCTGATCATGAATGGTGAATTGCAGAGCTCCAGTATGCTGGGCGGGAGTAAGGAACATATGTCTGTTCAGGCCATTTCCAAAGTCGAAAATTCGCTGCCAATCTCCACCACCGCTCCAGTTGACCCATGCACTAAAGGTGAAATCCGTCGTATCGGTAATGATACCAGGCAGCTGGATGTAGCTGTCGGTTCCATTAAAAGCAGCAGCCTGATTCTTGCTGCTAATAGCAGAAGTCGCCACATTAAAGGCTTGGCCATGGTATTCATTTTTGCTGAAATCCTGTGCGATTTTTGCAAGTTTCTTTTGTTCAAACGTATATTCTCCAAGCAAAGGACTAACCGCTTGCTGTGGAATGATAACGTTAAACGTTTTGGAGCTTACCGCACTACCTTTGCGAATCGTTGCCGTTAATGCCACCTTGGCATCTCCCTTACCAGTGCGAGGACGATTCACTACTCCGGTAGCGGACAGCGCAGAGGTGTTGGAAGATTTCCACGTAATCTCTGCATCACGAGTTCCCTTGGTCGGGAGGGACAGGTTGAAGAATATGTTCCCTGTGTCGCCGATACTCAGATCCTTTTTCACCGCATTAACAATATCCTGATCCTTCAGTGCAGCCATCTGACTTCCCCAGATTGCCACGCCCGAGGAGGAGAGAGCGCTAAAGGTCAGAACCGTCTTTTGGGAATCTGGCTCCCATTCATGAGTGAAGACTCCTTTATACAGAACATTATTCGATGTGATTTGCACCTGATTGTCTTCTTTAAGACTCCAAGTTCCCGTCACCGCACCACTAATCTGCCCATCTGCTGTGAACTGAACGGTCTGTGAAGATTTGATCTCGGCCGTGATTTCCTTTCCGTGATTCACCCATTTGTACTGACCAGCAATATCCTGGGTTTTCAATGCGGCAGTATCCTCTTCTAAGCCCGCATAGCGATAGGGAGAAACAACAGGCCATCCTTCCGAGTTCATATGCATCTCATGGACGCGGACTTCATGCTCTTCGCCGCGTCCTGGAAAGCGGGAATGGAAGATCAGAAATTGTTTTCCCGTTTCAGCGTCAACATAAGCGGAGTTATGTCCTGGTGATACATAGCCGATACCTTGACCTGTGCCGGGGTCACCGATCTGTCTTTGAAACAGGAAGTTTCCTAGTAATTTGACGCCAAAAGGCTCGATCGAACGGTCGTCAAACAAGGGTTTGTCCTTGTCCGCCTTGACGTTGATCATATCGTTTCCTTCAGCATCGAGGAAAGGGCCGTCCGGTGTTTTGGAGCGAGCTACGCGAATGTTATATCCTCCGTCAGCACCCAATCCGCCATAGGACAGATACAGATAATAATAGTCGGTTTCGGGATTATAGAGCATATAAGGTGCTTCAATTCGGCTGTGATTGCCTCCGGTCAGTTTTTTGCCATACCCCTGATTAGGGAGAGGTTTCCCCGTTGTTTCGTCCATCTCCAGAATGAAAATCCCTCCGGAATAGGAACCGTATACCATCCAGAGCTTGCCGTTTTTATCGAAAAATACATCAGGGTCGACCACATTCGGATGTATGGTTGCATCGTATATGGTGCCATCCTCACTAATCTCATCCCACATGCCGGATTTGAGCAGAATACCCTGATCCTTATAAGGGCCCTCAATGTTATCTGCCACAGCAACACCTAACGCAGAGCGGGGAGAGTCCCCTTTGCACGCATTGTAGTACATATAAAATTTTCCATCCGCCAACTGGATGACGTCTGCTGCCCATAATGTATCGGTCTGCGCCCATTGTAGGGCTTCAGCGAATTCCTTGGTTACATTAGGGACAACAGGGTTGTCATCCGTAACCCCGGAGGCGACCGAATCCCAATTCATCAAATCTTTGGACTTTGCCACTTGAAGATGTGAACCAAAAATATAAAAGGTATCACCCACCTTAATAACGGAAGGGTCATGAACGGAAACATTCCTGAATGCTGGAACCGCATTCTCAATGGATGTGGAAACTTGCGGGTTGGAACGGATTGCCCCCGGACTATCCGCGAATACGGAGACAGGAGCCAAAGCTGTTGTCGTAAGTAATGCAGAGCTCAGTAAAGAAATGTTAAGTACGCTTACCCAATAACGTTTCATACGTTTCCCCTTTCCAATACCTGAAATGAAAAATCACCCTATTCATTGCCGCAAACGTTATTTGCTCTGACAGCCCTCCTTTTGGTTCTCATAAATTATCAAGCGCTTTCATTTGCTATATTATCAATCAATTTATATATTTGTAAACTATAAATATCAGGGTTAGGGTGACTTTAGGATGGAGAGGGAGATAAGCAAAAGGTCGATGTATTCGAAATAATTCCTATGATATAACGGATTTTTTGTAATTTTGGGATTGAAATCTTTACTCGGAATAAGATACTATACGATTAGATCATGTGTTTATATATTTATCAATCAATTTATATTTATACGAATTAAAGAAAGCTTATCTACGATAATTTACGCTACATAGGAGGAATGAACATGAATACATTTCATAATCAACTAATTGCACACTACAAGTTTGAAGATGCAGCCGACATTGGCAAGGATAGTTCAGGAAATGGGCACGTTGGAGGCGCCGCAGGAGAGAAAATACCCGACATTTCCGAAGTGAATGGCAGATGGGCGGTTACTTTTACTGGAGGATCGAACGGAACATCCTATATGGAATTGCCTTCGAATTTGCTGCAAAATGTAAGCGACAACACTGGAGTAACTGTTGCAGCATGGGTCCATTTAGGCAAGGGATCGAACGTGTGGGAGCGGATTTTCGACTTCGGCAAAGGAGAACAGGGCCCCTATTTATTTCTGACTCGTCAGATGCGAGGCACGTTATATGCAGGCGATGATCTGGTTGTAGACCCGGGACGTGGATTTGCCAGTGGGGAATGGATGCATGTTGCTTTGTCAGTAGCAGGTAGTCAGGGCGGCACACGCAGCAGTGCGGGTCCGGTTGTATATGTGAATGGAGAGAAAGTAGCGGATGGCTCCATCAGTCAGACGTCTAGTGGCAACTATGCCAAGCTGCGCAGATGGTTTGATTCGTTCGTGGATCCTGCGAATTATAGCCGCAATTATATTGGACGTTCTCAGTACGTGGCAGATGTGGATTTTGCAGGCTCACTGTCTGATTTTCGGATTTATCAGGCGGCTCTGTCCATGGATGAAGTGATCGAAGTCATGTGCGAGTCCCTGACGGATGAAGAGATTGTGAAGCTGGCAGGAGATAAATATTTGTCTGCTCCAGCCCGGATTATTACCAAAGACGTGTCATTGCCTGTAGATTTGCTGGGGGGCAAGGTAAACGTTCAATGGAAATCAAGTCAGCCAGAAGTTCTGTCAGCGAATGGACAAGTTCAACCCCTGAGCTCAGCACAGGAGATTCGTTTGAACGCACTTTTAACCAAAGGTGGAAATACGCTGAACAAAAGTTTTGATGTGTCCGTTGTGCCAGAACATCTTCCGCCTTATACCGTTACAATCCATGGGGACCAGCATGTGGCGGATATTAGTGAAGTGATGTACGGCCTGTTCTACGAGGATATCAACAATGCAGCAGATGGGGGAATCTATGCGGAGTTAGTTCAGAACCGTTCGTTCGAATCCTTTGCATTCGATACGTACTCGCATGACTCTGGCGAATGTGGTTGTTCGACAGGCCGGAACCGTGATCCTTTGTTTGCCTGGTCAGGGGATACCGAGAAAATGATCGTACAGCATACCGATGGAATAAACACTCATCTTAACGTAGAAGACCCGGAAGTGAACGCTTATTATGTAACGGTTCAGACGGGTGCGACCATTCGAAATCGCGGATTCTCCGATTCCAATGAGCATTGTGCCATGTCCATCAAGAAAGGAGAGGCATATGATTTTACCGTCTGGGCCAAGGCAGTATCCGCAGGAACGATTACGGTTCAATTGCAGGACGGGAACGGTGATGCCATCAGCGATTCTGTTACCCTGCAAGTTGAGGGCGGTAACACATGGAAGAAGTACGGGATCACCTATTCCGATACCCGTGTCCTTGTGGCTAATGCCGAATTCAGCGGTCATGCAAGTGGCAGCCATGTATTGACTCACTCCAGCTCTCCCAACATCACCCATTCAAACGTGACCTTGACCGGAACGGAGACCGCGCTTGGGCAATTGGTACTTTCCTTTGAAGGAGACATTTCCATAGACATGGTGTCGTTGATTCCGCAGGATGTATGGGGAGCCGATCCGAAAGAGCAGGGAGTATCCGCTTCAGCACATGCCAACTACACCGGGAATCCGAACTATCGGCTTAGGAAAGATCTGGTTCAAGCCCTTGTTGATCTGCATCCAAAGTTTCTGCGTTTTCCAGGTGGATGCATTTCCGAAGGTTCGTTCATTTGGGACAATGTGTATGACTGGAAGGATTCGGTGGGAGCGGTAGAGCTTCGCAAAGAGAACTATAACGTCTGGGGTTACATGATGACGATGGGTCTAGGTTATATGGAGTATTTCCAACTGGCAGAAGATTTGAATGCTGCTCCGGTTCCGGTTATGGCCTGTGGTGTTCTGTGCCAGGCTCGATCGGATTACGCACATCCGGCGGGTGGCGCTTTGAGGGATTACTATATCCGAAACTTTACAGACCTGATCGATTTCGCGCTCAGCACGGATATTGAACATAATGAATGGGCTGCCATTCGAAGCAGCATGGGACATCCTGAACCATTCGATCTACGTTATCTTGGCGTAGGTAATGAGAACTGGGGAACCGAATTTTTTGCCAACTTTGAAGTATTCAAGACGTCAATTGATGAGTATATGAAACGTAATTATCCTGATCATGAGCTTCATATCATTTCGACAGTCGGCGCCCAGGCGGACGATGATGCGTACCAACAGGGCTGGAAATTCCTGAGCGGCAATCTGACCGGATCAGCTCAGGTTGCTTTTGCAGATGGCAAAGAGGTCATCGAGGAGACGGTCACTTGGTATGAGAACCAGGACAACTATATGGATACCATTGCGGATGAGCACTACTATCGCTCCAATGACTATTTGCTGAACAACGTGGATCGGTACAACTATTATGAGCGGGCTTATCATGAAGACGGCAGTATGGATTGGACAGAGACATCCAAGGTATTTGTGGGAGAATATGCATCCACGGACAAAAATACACTGGCAGGTGCGATCGCAGAAGCTGCAGTCATGACCGGTTTTGAAAATAATGCGGACGTTGTTCGTCTGGCTGCCTATGCGCCGCTGTTCAACAAAGTACTGACGGATGGCACTTACCGCTGGACGCCGGACTGCATCTGGTTTGATGATGAAACGGTGTGGTATACACCGAATTATTATGTGCAGCAGCTTTTTGCCAAGTATGTGGGTGAGCAGGTGCTGGGCACTTCATTTACAACGTACAGCAAGGGTCAACCGATGGAACTCATTCCACGTGGCGGCATCGAGATTGCGACAGGCAATGCCGATATTGTGGTGAAACGGATTACGGTCACATCGAACCAGGATGGCAGCGTGCTGTTTACAGAAGATTTCAGGGAGCGGACAGCTCTGAATGAGGCATGGAATTCGATTCCGGGATCGGCAGGATACACGCTGGAGAAGGAAAAAGGACTGATTTTGAAAGCCCAGTCAAGCGGACTGAATGGATTATTCCTTCTGAACGATGAATGGTCGAATTATAAAGTGGAAGTCGAGGCTCAGCGTATAGCGGGTGAGGATGGCTTCACCATCGGTGTTGGATTGACGGATATATCACCTGAGAAAAAGGATGTCATCGAATACGCAATCGGATATGGCGGCAATGCAACGGGAGTCAAAGTATATAAACAAGGTGTAGAAGGCTACACTCTGGGTGATTATTCTTCCAGTTCAGCGGCGGGGAATCTCCGGGCAGCCAACTATGAACCGCTGGCGAACGATACGAATTATACGATTACTGTCGATTATGGTGGCGATACAGGGAAGAATCTGATCTGCTCTTATACCGATGGTCACACGACCAACAGAATTCTGGATTACAAGCTGGAAGCGTACAACCGGGATGTATTCCATTCTGTTACGAGAGATGCGCAGCATGTGTATGTGAAGCTGGTGAACGCAGATGGGGTGGACAAAGCAACCCAAATTCACCTTCAAAATCTAAACGTTACCTCTGTTGCGAAATGGATAACACTTGGCGGAGATGAAGAATTGCTACATGTTCCTAATGTGAACCAGAAAAATGATGAGAAAATTGTTCCACAAGAACAAGTGATTCATCTGCAGGAGGATTCGGTTGTTTTGCAGCTTCCTGCTCATTCGGTCAATGTATTGGTTATGGATGTCCAGAAATAATAAGTTTTAATATTTCAATAGTAACCTGATGCAGCCTTAGAACCGCGATACTCGCGGTTTTTTGGTGTTCCGGGAAGAGAGTCAACAAAAGATACCTAAAGTAAATAGCCTACACTATTGCCGATTCCTGACGGATTCTATAATGAATTTGAAGGAGGAGACAGCTCATGCGTTCCAACTACAGACAATTTATACGAAACGTTCCGCTTCATCTCATGATATTGCCTGGATTGATCATTATTATTGTATTCGGTTACATTCCGATGGCGGGACTCTCCATTGCCTTTCAGAATTTCTCTCCCATTGCCGGATTCAAAAATATGAACTGGGTCGGCCTGGACAATTTCAGGTATCTATTCGATCTGCCGGGGTTCGGTCAGGTCGTATGGAATACGGTATTTATTTCCGCGATGAAAATTGTGTCCGGTTTGGTCATTCCCGTACTTGTGGCCTTGCTGCTGAATGAGGTGCGCAAAACAGGTTTTAAACGAACAATTCAGACGGTCATCTATATGCCGCATTTCTTTTCCTGGGTTATATTGGCCGGTATCATTGTAGACGTATTGTCCCCTAGTACAGGAATTGTAAATATGCTGCTTAAGGCGATAGGGGTTGAACCTGTTCAATTCCTGGCCAGTAACGAATGGTTTCCTTACATACTCGTCATTACGGACCAATGGAAAGAATTCGGATTTGGCACGATTATATATTTGGCCGCACTGACAAACATTGATAAATCCCTGTACGAAGCATCTGTCATGGATGGAGCAGGAAGATGGAAGCAGACCTGGCATATTACGCTGCCTGGCATTCGTCCCATCGTGATTCTAATGGTTACACTGAGTCTGGGTAACGTGCTTAACGGTGGTTTTGACCAAGTGTTCAACCTCTACAATCCACTGGTCTATGAATCCGGAGACATTCTGGATACGATGATCTATCGGATCGGTCTGCAAGATGCGCAGTATTCGGTATCAACCGCATTGGGTCTCATTAAGTCAGTCGTTTCGTTTATCTTTATCGGGCTTGGTTATTTCCTAGCCTATCGATTAGCCAATTATCGGATTTTCTAGAAAGGAGGCAAGAACATGCATCACGCTTCAAGAGCCTACCGTTGGTTTCTGGGAATCAATTATGTCATCCTGACCCTTCTTGCCTTGCTATGTCTGTTTCCTATTGTGAATATTCTGGCAATTTCGTTTAGTTCAAGTGATGCAGTCAAGGCGGGGAGTGTCACATTCTGGCCGGTGGACTTCACCTTCTCCTCGTATAAATACATTCTCGAAAATCAGCAGTTTCTAAATTCATTCGGTACAAGTCTTCTCCGTGTGGTACTCGGAGTTGCGACCAACCTGATTTTCACGATTCTTGTAGCCTATCCGCTCTCCAAAGAGGCAGCAAAGTTTCGTTCCAGAACGTTCTATGCGTGGGTTTTTGTCTTTACCATGCTATTCAGTGGAGGATTAATCCCGGGTTATCTGATCGTCAAGGAAGCAGGCCTTTTGGATTCCATCTGGGCTCTGATATTACCGGGAGCGGTTCCGATCTTTAATGTATTGCTTATGCTGAATTTCTTCCGGGGTTTGCCGAAGGAGCTGGAAGAGGCGGCTTGGATGGATGGCGCAGGCCATTTCCGTACGCTATGGAGCATTTACCTTCCCATTTCATTGCCCAGTATCGCAACCATTACATTGTTTGCCATGGTGGGACACTGGAACGCCTGGTTTGATGGCATGATTTATATGAAAAGTCCGGAAGGTTATCCGCTAGCCACGTATTTGCAATCGATGCTTCAGCAAGTGACGATGATTCAAAGTGAGATGATGACCCTTGAAGATGCAACACTATTAAGTCAGGTGTCGGATAGAACGACCCAGGCATCTCAAATCTTTTTGTCTGTTATACCCATTCTGCTCGTGTATCCGTTCCTGCAAAGGTATTTCGTTCATGGACTTGTTGTCGGTAGTGTAAAGGGATAAGATCGATGGAGGAAAACCAATGGGAGGAGCCGATTTCCGGCTCCTTTTTGCCGTTGAGGAGAGGAGTGAAGTGAAATGAGATTCGCGGTGGGCACCTGGAAAAATGCATCCATCGTCGTCAAACTGATGATTGCTTTTGTGCTCGTCATCCTGCCCCTATATGGGATCAGCATTATGATCACGCATACCAGCTCCAAGCAAATGCAGACGGAAGTGGAGAAGGCGCATGAATCAAAGCTTTATTTTTACCACAATCATCTGCAATTCGAACTGGAGCGAATGAGCGGGCTTGTTACCGAATTTTCGTTTGATGAAACGATGTCCACCCTAAGTACACGAGCTGCGATTATGAGTAGATATGAGGTGACTTCCAGTCTCAATAATATCCACAACAAGCTGGGGCAGATCATGGTGACGAGTCCCTATATCAGCGATGTTGTGTATTACGTTCCGGCTCTGCATAAACGAGTAAGCGCGGTGGACGGAATTCGCAATGTAGAGGATACAGAATGGAAGGATCTGCTGGAAACTATGGGAAATCTGAATGGTGAGTTGTCTTATTCGGATAACAATCTTTATTTTCTCAAAAGCAATCCGTATAACATGAATCATGAAGAACCACCCAATTTTATATTAGGCATACGCTTGTCTGCAGAAGAACTGAAGCACAGATTACAGCAGCTCGCGGAAACAGGAGGCAGTGATATTACGCTGAGCTTCGGAGAGAAGCACAATGTCGCCATTTCCTCTTCAGACGAACCTACGTCGGCGGCATTATTGCAACGGGTATCACCGGTATCACCTGTATCCATGCAAGTGACGAGATTTCAATCCGATCCATATCTGTATTATTCGCTTTATGATCCCGATCACTCGTTCACGCTGACAGCCAGTATCCCTAATGATGTGCTCCAAGCTCCGCTGGAACAATACAACCTATGGCTGTGGACGTTGACGCTTATTTCAATTGTTATCATTATGATCTTCTCCTTTTCGATCTACAGGTCAATTCACAAGCCGTTATCTGTGCTCATTCGCGGGTTCAGAATGGCGGAGCAGGGCCAGACAAATATTCATATTCCGCAATCCAGACGCGATGAATTCGGTTATTTATACTCTCGCTTCAACCACATGATAGAGCGCTTACATATTTTGATTGATGAAAATTATGTTGCCCGGATTCGAACCAGCGAGGCAGAACTCAAACATTTGCAGTCCCAGATTCAGCCTCACTTTCTATATAACAGTCTGTTCAGCATCAAGCAAATGGCCGAGGTCGAGAATGTTGAATTAATTCAGGAATTCACCGACTATTTGGGTCAATATTTCAGGTATATGTCCAGGGATTCTCATTCCGAGGTATCGCTCGGTGAAGAGGTGGACCATGCCTTGGTCTATGCTTCTATTCAGAAAATTCGATTTGGCTCAAGAGTCCAACTGCAATTGGAGGAACTAAGTAGGGAGTATCGAGACATCGCCATTCCTCGAGTCATCATTCAGCCGATTGTGGAGAACGTTTTCGAGCATGCCCTTGCCAAGCGCAGTCAGGGAGGAATTCTGAAATTATCCTATCAAGTGGACCATCACAAATTGTCCATTCGGATAGAAGATGATGGTGATCAATTAAAGGATGAAATCCTGAGCAGCCTGCAAGCATCCTTTCAGGAATCTGCGAACCCGAGACATGGGGATGAAGAGATTACGGGACTAATGAATGTGAATCAACGTTTACGGATCAAGTTCGGGACGGGCTATGGTCTTTGTGCGCAGCGTAGTGAGTTGGGCGGTTTATGCATGATTTTAAATATTCCATGGAGACGGGAGTAATCGTATGCAGCGCATGTTAATTGTCGATGATGAACCGGTTATTTTGGATGGTCTTTATGCGTTCTTTCAAAAAGCGGATTTTCAGGATATGGAGATCATTAAGGCATACTCTGCCTTTGAAGCAATCGAGTGGTTGAATTTTGTCAAAATTGATATCGTGCTCAGCGACATCTGTATGCCAGGCATGGATGGCATGGAACTGATCGAGAAGATTATGGATCGCTGGCCACGATGCAAAGTGCTATTGCTGACAGGTCATAACGAATTTGATTATGCACACCAAGCAATACGTAACCCTTGTGTTGTGGATTACCTGTTAAAGACAGAGGGCATGAGTCATATTCGCGCAGCGGTAGAGCGGGCGTTAACACAAATATCGGAGGAAAATGATTTCCGTTACCAGCATGCCTGGTTCCGCAGCAAGCTGCCCAGAGCGCTGCCGCAGCTACAGAGACAGTTACTGCTGGATCTCCTAAAACGAACGGAAAGACATGATACCGCCTCGCTTCAGGAAGAGTTGGATGCGGTCCAGTTACCTTTCATGTCCAACGAGCCTGTAATTCCGGTCATTATACGGGTTGAGGAGTGGAACAACTATCAATCCCAGGCGGACCGAAGTTTAATTCGCTATGCGGTTGCCAACGTTGCGGAGGAGCTGCTTCAGGATAAGGCCAAGGTCAAGGCTATTGATCTGGATTATCAGGTGATCGCCTGCTTTGTTCAGCCAAAGGTGGAGCCATCGAGCTTCCATACAGGACAGCAGGAGAAGTGGGAACAGACACTACGTTTCGTCTATGGAACGCTGGAGTCTGTGCAGCAATCCTGTGCGGATTGTCTGAATCTGTCCGTCTCCATTATGGTGAGCGAACAGGCGGTGGAGTGGATGGAGTTAAGTCAGGCGATTGCACAGCTGCGCCTGTCGATCCATGAGGGCCCTGGACTTGGGATGGAGAAGCTTCTTCGGGTCAAAGTGCAGCATGATTCGCCATACACCCCCAATATTTTGAATCAGCAGAGTGTTGCAGCTCTTCATCTGGATCAGATCAGGCAGCGGGTTACAACAGGAGACAGGGAGTGGATGGAGTCGTTTCACAAATGGACAGAGGCTTCAAAAGAAGGACTTCAGGACCCCTTCTTTCGAATGAAGATCTATTCAGGAGCAGGTAATGGACTGATCGAGCTTCTTCATGAACTGGGCTTGTACGAATCAGCGATGGAGGAAATTGCGTTATCTCGTATGCTTTATTTTGACATCCATACGCCTTGGTCTGATCTGGTGGTTTTCTATCAATCGGCATATGAATGGATTATCTCCAAAAGAAGTGTTACACGTATCCATGATCAGTCGCAGATTCTAATTGCGATTCATCATTATATCAAGCACCATCTGGAGGATGACCTATCGCTAACCCGAATTGCACAGGAGGTTTCCCTTAATCCGTCATATCTGTCCCGTTGGTACAAGCGCATAACAGGCAAAGGCATATCCGACTATATCCATGACCGGCGCATTGAGCGCAGCAAGGAATTACTTCTCGGCTCCACCTGCAAAATGCATGAAATATCCGCTAAGGTCGGATTTAGTGATCAGCATTATTTTTATCGTTTCTTCAAAAAGGCCACCGGCTGCACGCCGCAGGAATATCGGGATCAAAAAAGTTAGATCAAGTCTGAAATGGTAAATCAAAGATACCAGATGTCAACGGGGTACACTCGAAGTGATAGCGCTTTCTTTATACAATAAAATTATACCTCACGGGGGAATAAAAAGGGGGATTCGCATGAACATGTCATTAAAGAAATTCTCATTGTTAACGTTAACCATGGTTCTGGCAACCACGCTTGCAGCCTGTTCATCGGGTACGGGTAGTGCTGAGAATGAAGCGCAACCGAACAAACAGCAGGATGCGGGAGGCCCGCTTACGAAATATGATCCACCCATCAAATTAACATCAACTATGAATGAAACAGGGAAAGAAACGCTCGCCGAAGGCGATACACACGCCAATAACATATGGACCAGAGGATACAAGGACGAGCTTGGGATCGATGTCACCTATGACTGGATTGTCCCAGATGCCAATTACAACGACAAAATGAACGTCACCCTGGCGAGTGGCGATTTGCCAGATGTTTTGAAAGTAAGTGCTGTGCAGTTTGAGCAGCTGCATGAAGCTGGGATGCTGGAAGATTTGACTGAGGTCTATGATAAGTATGCATCCGATCTGGTCAAGGAATTTATGTCTGCTGAGGATGGAGCAGGCTTGAAACCGGTAACCAAGGATGGGAAAATTTACGCGATGGTGAGTTTCCCAGGCTCACTTGATTCCTCAGATATGGTCTGGATTCGTCAGGACTGGCTGAAGAAAGTGGGACTGGAAGCGCCAAAGTCTATGCAGGATATCATTAAGATTGCGGAAGCCTTTACCTTTGAAGATCCGGACGGAAATGGTAAAGATGATACCTACGGTATTGCATTAAACAAGGATTTGCCAATCAACAGCTTCCTGCTCGGTTATCATGGTTATCTTGAAACCTGGATCAAGGACGCATCGGGTCAGGTCGTGAATGGTACCGTTCAGCCTGAAGTGAAGGAAGGATTGCGAGAACTGCAAAATCTGTACCAGAAGGGCGTTATTGATCCTGAGTTTGGAGTGAAGGACTTTGCAAAAATGATGGAGGATGTCAACGGGGGTAAGTCAGGCATATTCTTCCTGCCACAATGGGCACCATTTCAAGTCAGCAGCATGATCAAAAAGGATAAGAACGTGGACTGGCTGCCTTATCCGGTTCAATCTATTGATGATCAGCCTGCCAAAACGCAGAACCACCTCAGCTTGGGCGGTATATTCGCCGTTCGTAAAGGCTATGAGCACCCGGAAGCCTTAATCAAGCTGCTGAATTTCCAAGCAGAGAAAATGTTCGGTGAGTCGGCCAAGGAAGAGC
Source organism: Paenibacillus marchantiae (assembly GCF_028771845.1). Taxonomy (NCBI): domain Bacteria; kingdom Bacillati; phylum Bacillota; class Bacilli; order Caryophanales; family Paenibacillaceae; genus Paenibacillus; species Paenibacillus marchantiae. Next base: position 4,202,423 of record NZ_CP118270.1, read on the forward strand.
GTGCTGCGTATTTGAACGGGGTAACCGGACTCGGTTTTCAGAATGCGACCGTATCCAATCTGCCTGCTAACAAAAACGTAAAAGCACAAGATGAAGTCGAGCAGGCGCTCAAAACGGGAGATACTTCCGGATTAGAGCTCGAAGCAAAGCTGTTCTACGATGATATTATGGATTACCGCAATGGAAATCTGGATAAGTGGCATATGGAACGTATTTTTGGACCGGAAAGCTCGCAGGGCGTCATTAAATATTATCGGGATAACGATCTCATTGTCATGAATGAATTTATCTACGCCCCGACGAGAACCATGAACACCAAACAGGCAACCTTGGATAAACTGCGAGCTGAGACGTTTCTGAAAATCATCTACGGCAACCTGTCTATTGACGAGTTCGATAAATTTGTTGCAAATTGGAAAAAGCTTGGCGGAGACCAGATCACTCAGGAAGTGAATGAAGTCATTAATGCGAATAAATAAGGCATAGCAAAACAGCAAATGCCACTCTGCGTGCGATACGCAGGGTGGCATTTTGTATTACAGGAGAAAGGTCATCCTGTTTCATGAGAGTTTTCTTTCTGCTTTTTGCGATATTCATTGGGGCTGCAGCCCATCTCTTGCTTAAACAGTTTGGTGAAGTGAGAGTAGTTGGTATAACCGACATTTCCAGCAATGGTATGCACCGATTGTGCGGTGGTCTCCAGCAAATGTCGGGCCGCCACAAGACGAGTATGGATGACATAATGGCCCAGTGAAATGCCCATTTCTTTCTTGAACAGTCTTGCTAGATAATCTGGATTAAGATAGACCATCTCCCCCAGGTTATTCCTCGTTAGATCTTCTCCATAGTGAGTGCGTATATAATGGGTAATCTCATGTACAACCGACTTGGGCTGCTCGGCAACATTCAGATATTCCGCAGCCGTATTCACCAGGTAAGCGATATAGGATTGCATGTCTTCAATAGAATGCAGAGATTGCATGAACAACTGATCATTCGTTTTGCCCATATACAGCTTGTGCACTTCGATCTCCTTACTCTTCAATTGGGCATACACAAGTTGCACCAGATCAAGACGCAACAGACTTAGAACAGCGGTGCCTACCACCTCTTCACGGACAAGTTGATGCATATAACGCCCCGTTTCATCCAGAAACGCCTGGAAGCGATTTTCATTCAACAATTTCTCCAGCAATCCCAGATCAGGCGGTGTGTAATTCAATTCAGGTCTATTATAGTTTTCCAGTAAAAAGGTTTGGTTGCGGTGTTTGATTCGTTCTTCATTCATAAGCAACAACTCGTTGATGGTATGACGAATCTGACCCAGTGGCAGAGAGAACCCGATACTACAGCAGACATCCGACTTCAGGTAATTATTAACCTCCGGGATAAACGAACCGCACATGGATTCGATCAGCTGTGCATCCGGCGCTCTGTTCCATTTTAGAATAATCATCCAGTTATGATCCTTGATCTCGGTAATGGCTTCAATGGAGAAGAGAGTGTCCTGAAACCGTTCAACCATCACATTCAAACAAGCGTAATCGAACAGGTTCTTGTCGGTCTTGCCCAGCGTATGATCATACGGAAACAGGTTAACCAGGATAGGCAGAAACAGATCTGTTGTTTCATAAGGCAGGTTTTGTTCTGTCAAAAAGGCAGAGACGTCGGCAGGGCCGGAAGGAAAGGCTTTACCAGAGATCAGCCTGCGCCAGCTATCCTCAATCAGTTTGCTCCGATTTTTCTGCCACAGTTCACCCTCATGAATGGCTTTCTCAATGAACTGCTGGTCTCGGGCTTTGGCAACCGCCTTTTGAATAATAAGCGTTAACTTGTCAAACTCAATAGGCTTCAGAAAATAATCAAAGCTTTGCAGCTCAATTGCTTTCTGGGCATAATTGAAATCGGCATAGTTGGTCAGAAATATCGTCTGTACATTATGCGATTCGTCCCGGACCCATGCGAGTAATTCCAGCCCGCTGCCCTGGGGCATCTCAATATCACATATGAGAATTTGAACAGGATGATTTTGCAAAACCTCCTTGGCCTGCGCAATATTGTAGGCTGTGAATATCGTATGAATCCCCAAGGCCTTCCAATCGATTTTCTTTTCCAAAGCCATAACTACAAAATAATCATCATCAACCAGCAATGCATTCATGGTTTGTCACCTCTCCCGAAGTATCTGAATTCAGTATCATTTTAGGCAAGGAAAGCGTGATCAGGGCGCCACTTGCATCGTTTGCAAAGGTAATATTCGCTTCATCCCGATATAACAACTCCAAACGTTGTATGGTATTCATAATGCCAATCCGGTTACCACCGGTTTGTTCCAGCGCTTCTCCACGCATCAGTGCGTCAAGAACATCCGGGCTGAATCCTGGACCTGTATCCGAAATCCGGATCAGCACATGATCGCCATTTTCCTGTCGTTGTTCCGTTACGGATAAAGTAATGCATAATTCCCGATCTCGGGAGACCCCATATTTGACGGCATTCTCGATGAATGTCTGAATGACGAGTGGTGGCACAGCGATGCCCGTGATCACATCTGGATGTTCAATGCGGTAGGAAAAAGCATCGCGGTAACGCGACTTCTGGATATCCAGAAATGTCCTCACATGTTCAATCTCATCCTTCAGAAGAACGAAATTCTCCCCACTTTGAAAGATATATCGGAAATATCGGGACGTAGCTAGGGCCATACTCTCAATTTCCTCGTACATCTGCATCTGTGCCATACTGTACATGCTCGTCAGACAGTTCAGGAAGAAATGGGGCTTAATCTGCAATTTCATATAATCCAATCGTATTTTCTGTTTCTCTAATTCCTGCTCGTAGCGATCGATCTTGAACCGTTTAATCTGGGCTACCAGTTCTTTAAACTGTGCATTGACCTGCTCCAGTTCCATAATCCGACTGCTCTTGAAGTCTGTCGCTTCGTCCCCTTCGTTAATACGCGCCAAATTTTTGGAGAATCGCTGAATGGGAACAAGCAGATTTCTCCTGAAAAACATGATGATTGCACTTAATGTGGAGGTAACAATCAGAAAAAGCAGCATAATGAGCAGCTGAGCTACCATAATTTTCTCGAATGCACCAAACTTGATGGCCATGCGCACGCTGAATGCCGCATTGGAGAAGTCGCTGCTGACAATATTATGAGACTGGAACAGATCGAGAAATGAATGTCTCACTTCTGGTATGTGATCCCCGCCGGCAGGTCCAGAAAGTTGCACTCCATTCTCGTCTACCAGAGAGGCGTATCCGTTGGCCCCCAGATTAATCTGCTGGAGAGGGGCGATCAGTTCATCTGCGGATATCAAGGCAATAAGATAACGGTTGTAGTACGGCACAATATTGATAAGATAAGAAGTGCCGTTCACGTGAATTGGTGTCCAATGGGAATAGAACTTCTCATACACACCTTTATCACGGGTTAGCGTAATGATCTGCTTCTTCACTTCTGAATAATCCGAATAGGAGATGCTTATTGGAGCGCAGTTGAGGAAATATTCACTATTCTCCAAGTAATAAAAGAAATTGTACGACTGCCCGTAGTTTCGCTGTAGTTCGGCAAAGAGCAAATGTAATTTCTCGTTGGCCTTTAGGAACGGAATACTGTTCACGCCATATGTATTCATGTTGTCGAGATTCTCGTCATTGGCCAGTGTCCACCCCATGAAATGATTAATGTACGCAAAATCGTGATTAATGCGATTGATATACAGATCGGCTGCATCCTGCAAGTATTGGGTGGATTGCTGTTTGACCATGGATATGGAAGCAATGCTGATCACAAGATCCAAGATGAGCACGACAAAGGAAATGACGAACATCATGCGGATATAATGCCGAATGGGGTAGGGTTTGATGGTGTTCAGGTTTGCCATGGAACAATGCACCACTTTCTTGATTGCTTGGTTATGAATACGCTTTAATATCTCAGGAATAGTATAAAACCTTTATTTGAAAAAAACATAAAGATTTGCATCTTTTGATTCAGAAGTCCGGATTACACACACGAAAGTCTGGATAACGATATGATTTTTGCTTGTAAGCATCTTGGTTACTTGTAAAGTTCATGGATGGAACCATAGAAGTCCGAATAACGTCCTTAGCGGTCCGGTAAACCCAATGTGAAGCAGTTTATACTGAAGCTATTCCAGAGATGACAGGTCCTACGGGAGAGCAGCATCAGTATATTTACAGGAGGGAAGGAAGAACCATGAGGACCAATCCACTTTATATTGGAAGAACGTTGGAGAGAATCAGGCGAAACTGGGGCCTTTACGTTTTGCTTTTTCCAGCGGTTCTGTTGACACTTTTATTTGCCTACAAGCCGATGTACGGCGTATTAATCGCTTTTAAGGACTACAGTCCGGCGTTGGGAATCGGAGACAGCCCTTGGGCTGGATTCAAATACTTTGAGAAATTCTTTCATTCCTATCAATTTACCAATACGATACGTAACACACTTGTGATCAGTCTGTACAGCTTGGCTACTTTTCCGATCCCAATTATGCTTGCACTACTGGTGAACCAGATGAGAGCAGGAAGATTCAAGAGGCTTTTTCAGACAGTCTCCTATATGCCTCACTTTATTTCAACGGTAGTTATGGTTGGGTTGATGCTGATCCTGTTCTCGCCAAGTACAGGGCTCGTTGGCAATATGTATCAGCTGTTTGGAGCACAAGCACCGGACTTAATGGGTTCATCAGCTCTGTTCAGCAGTGTGTATGTATGGTCTGACGTGTGGCAGCATGTCGGTTGGGATAGCATTATCTATATTGCCGCGCTGTCTGCCGTAGACCCAAGCCTCTATGAAGCGGCCACGGTTGATGGGGCAAGTCGATGGCACAAGGTTCGTTATATTGATATTCCGATGCTGCTGCCGACTGCCATCACGCTGCTTATTCTGCGGGTAGGCGGATTACTGGGCGTAGGATTTGAGAAGGTGTATCTGATGCAGAATGACCTGAACATTCTCTCAAGTGAGATTCTGTCTACTTATGTATACAAAATCGGGTTACTGAGCAGCCAATACAGCTTCTCCTCAGCGATAAACCTGTTTAATACCGTCATTAATTTCATTTTGCTTATTCTGGTCAACCAGTTGTCCAAGAAATACAGTGAAAACAGTCTATGGTAGGGGGGAGACAAACAAGATGAGCGTTATGGAACCGGCAGCAATGACCAGAACTCCCCGTACAAAACGTCGACCACGTGTTACGGTTGCAGAAGTTGTACTGTATGCCTTTGCTGTTCTTTTTCTGATTGCTATCATTTATCCGATCTATTTTATTGTCATCGCCTCGTTCAGTGATCCTTCATCTGTGGCTAACGGACAGGTGTGGGTTTTCCCCAAAGGTTTCACGCTTGAAGGGTATAGGGAACTGCTGCGACACGAAAATATCTGGATCGGATATCGAAATACCATTCTGTATACGGTGGTGGGAACACTCTTCGGGCTTGTCGTTAATATTTCGGCGGCTTACGCATTATCGAGAAAAGATCTGGTCGGGCGCAAATTTTTCTCGCTGTTCTTTATCTTTACGATGTTCTTCAGCGGCGGCTTGATTCCAACCTTCCTGACGATCCGCGACTTCCATCTCTATAACACGTTCCTGGTGATGGTGCTTCCGTTCTCCGTCGTGGTTTTCGACATGATCGTCGCCCGGACATTTTTCCAGACCAGTATTCCGGGAGATTTATGGGAAGCTGCCCAGATCGATGGCTGTGGTAACCTGCGGTATTTTGTACTCATCGTATTACCGCTGTCCAAAGCAATTATCGCCGTCCTCGGACTATGGATTGCTGTAGGGTATTGGAATTCATATTTTAATGCCCTGATTTATCTAAAAGATCCGAATCTGTATCCGCTGCAACTAATTTTACGTAATATCCTCATCACGAATCAGATGCAGTCTGGCATGGGTACAGGAGAAGCAGCACAAGTTGCCCTGCGTCTTGCCAATTTGATGAGGTATTCCGTTATTATCATCGCTACAATTCCGATCATGTGTGTGTATCCGTTCATCCAAAAGTATTTCAATCAGGGGGTGATGATCGGCGCAGTGAAGGAATAAGGCGGGTTGAAATTCATTACGAATCAAGGGGGTTCCCAAATGGGGAAAAAGATAGGCAAGAAGTTATTCACCAAAATGAACAGCCTGCTTCTCGTGTCGGCCATGTTGGTCAGCGTTGTTGGTTGTAGTAGTGGAAATAGTAGTGAACCTGCGGAGACTACGATTTCAAGTGATTTTAACAAGGAAGGTCTTCCGATTGTCAATAAACCGGTCACACTCAAGGTACTGACGGTTCGTTGGGGGAATATGGGAGACACTTTTACACAGAACCAATGGCTCAAGGATTTGGAGAAGGATTCCAATGTGAAGATTGAGTGGCAGGTCATGTCCTCTAATGACTGGGGGGAGCAGAAATCCATTATGCTTGCCAGTGGTACACTCCCGGACATTATCTTGGGTGACCAGGTGTTCAGCGATTCGGACATTGTAAACAACCTGAGCTATTTCCGTCCACTGGATGAGTACATTGACTCGTATATGCCCAACTTGAAGGCTGCTATGCAAGAGACGCCAGATATGAAGAAAATCAGTACGTTTCCTGATGGCAAAATCTATTCCATGCCAACAAGACTGCCTGCCCGTCCGAAGAGCCGGAACCAGCCTGTAATTAATAAGGCTTGGCTTGATAAGCTGGGGCTGAAAGCACCAACGACAACAGAAGAACTGTATCAAGTGTTGAAAGCGTTTAAGGAAAAAGATCCGAATGGAAATGGAAAAAAGGACGAAATTCCGTACACGGAAACGGGTCTGAATGTGGATTTCCTCAATCCATTTGGAATCACTGACATTAATGCCAGCAGTATGATTGTGCAGGACGGTAAACCGGTCTTCTTCCCAACGACTGACGCCTATAAAGAAGCTCTTATTTATACACACAAGCTGTATTCAGAAGGGTTGATTGATCAGGAACTGTTCACACAAGACAATACAATGACATCAGCCAAATGGCAAAATGCAGACATTCCAATCGTCGGCTTCAGCAACCAGTGGACACCCGATGCGGTATTTGGCAAGTGGAGCGACGAATATGAAGCGATTGCGCCTATTGCCGGACCTGATGGCAAACGTTATCAACCAGGTGATCCAGGCGGTATGAATCTGGCCCGTAATGAACTGCTGATTACAAGTTCATGTACTGTTCCAGAAGTAGCGGCACGCTGGGCTGATCAGTTCTATTCCAACGAAGCCAGCATTCAGAATTTCTGGGGTGCGATCGGAACTGTAATTAAGAAAAATGATGATGGCACATATACGCTGATGGACCCGCCAGCAGGCACTAGCGCCGATGCTTGGTACTGGGATCAATCCCTGCGTGATTTCGGACCCAAATATGTAAGCCCTTCCTTTGAAGAAAAAATTAAGCTTAATCCGAAGGCTGGTGACGGACTCAAGCTGCAAATTGATCAGTTGGGCAGTGCCGATGTAACGACACCTTATCCTAAGGTTATGTACAATGCTGAAGAGTTCCAGGAGCTGCCAACGCTGACAACGGATATTGACGGTTATGTAGCGACGATGCGAGCTCAGTGGGTAACCAAAGGCGGCATCGAAGACGGCTGGGATGCTTATATCAAAAAGTTGAATGATATGGGACTTGAACAGTTACTGACCATCCGTAATGATGCCTTCGAACGTTATATGAACGTCAAATAGAGTGGAGTTCAGTCACATCATTCATTGATTAAATAACAAACAGGTGCACTTCCTTATTGAAGGAGGGCACCTGTTTGTTCGTTTAAGATCTGCGTTTCAATAATAAAACGCCACTGATGCTCGATGTTTTTTTGCTATACACCACTTTAAAACCAATATCATTGTCCAGCAAACAGTTTAAGGCATTAATCAGCAATGCACCACGCACCAGTGTGAAGGTACAAGGGGATGTGTTCCCAATCACACGCACACTTCTGATTCGGCGAGCAGAACCGGGAACGAGCGGATTTCTGGACCAGTAGATCAATACCAAATCCGGTTGTGGAACAGCTTTTACACTAGCCATCCTCATCATCTCTTTTCTATTAGATTCTTTATAGTAAATGAAAAGGGAATGAGGAAGGTGCTAGACAAAGGACGCGATATTTCATAAATGGGACAATCCCCAGTTATACCCATTGATAAGTTCATGCAATTCATATTTGTAATTCACACACATGATTCGGACCAAAGTATGGTGTATCAGTCAATCATAAGTGTACTTCCAGTCCCATACATATAATGCTGGAGGTGATTGGAATGAGCAAGGAACCCATGGATGAGAACAAAAAGATAGAACAGCGAAATGCCTTTCTTCGGGATAATAACGGAAAAGAGATGTCTTCCAACGAAGGGGTTAAAATATCGGATGATAGTAACTCGCTAAAAGCGGGGGATCGCGGACCCACGCTGCTTGAAGATTTTCTGATGCGTGAGAAACTGTCTCACTTTGACCGGGAACGCATTCCGGAGAGAGTTGTGCATGCCCGGGGATATGGAGCCTACGGTGAATTTGAGTTATATGAGTCACTTGAAGAGTTAACGATGGCACATTTTCTTCAGGATCCCGGTGTGAAGACACCGCTATTCGTTCGTTTTTCCGAGGTTGCAGGCTCCAAAGGAGTGAACGAAACGAATCGGGATGTGCGTGGGTTTTCAGTGAAGTTTTATACCGAAGAAGGCAACTTTGATCTGGTCGGCAATAATATTCCGATCTTCTTCATTCAGGATGGGATCAAGTTCCCGGATTTGATTCATGCACTGAAGCCGGAACCCAATAATGAAATTCCACAAGGCTCCACTGCGCACGATACCTTCTGGGACTTCATCGCCAATAATCAGGAGTCGGCAGCGATGGTCATGTGGATTATGTCGGATCGCACGATACCGCGAAGCTTTCGAATGATGCAGGGATTTGGAGTACATACCTTCCGGCTGGTGAACAAAGAAGGCAAATCCAGATTCGTGAAATTTCATTGGAGGCCTGTACTTGGCATGCATTCTTTTGTGTGGGATGAGGCGCAGAAGCTGGGCGGTGCGGACCCGGATTTTCATCGCAGGGACCTGTGGGAGAATATCAATGCAGGTAACTTTGCTGAGTTCGAACTTGGAATACAGGTGCTGGAGGAAGCGGATGAATTCAAGTTTGATTTTGATATTTTGGATGCAACGAAATTATGGCCAGAAGAAGACATTCCGGTACGAATCATTGGCAAAATGACGATTAACCAAAATGTCGAGAATGTATTTGCGGAAACGGAACAGTCGGCTTTCCATCCTGGCAACATTGTACGTGGCATTGATTTCAGCAATGATCCACTGCTTCAAGGCCGGCTATTCTCGTATACGGATACACAATTGGCAAGGGTGGGCACGAATTATCAGGAATTGCCGATCAATCGTCCCGTGTGCCCTGTACATAACAACCAGAGAGACGGTGCTTCCCGCTACACCATTGATCGAGGAAGAGTCGCCTATCACGATAACTCTCTTGCCAATAATTCTCCCTATACTGTGCCCGGTACAAAAGGTGGGTTTGTAACGTATCCTTCCACGGTGCAAGGTCTCAAGGAACGAAAAACGGCAGCTAGTTTCCTGGATCATTTCTCACAGGCACGTTTATTCTGGAACAGCATGACTGGTGTGGAGAAGGGTCATATCATTCAGGCACTCACGTTTGAGCTTGGGAAAGTAAAAGATGTTTCGATTCGCCAACAGGTCGTCGATATGTTAGGGAATATCAGCACAGAGCTGGCAACCATTCTGGCTCGCGAGCTTGGAGTCGCTGTACCTAAGGTTTCCGAATCTACGGTGACAAAATCCTCCCCTGCGCTAAGCATGGCCAATACCGTATTTTCTCCCAAGACACTGCGCGTCGGGGTGATTGTCGGTGAAGGATTTGATGGTCCCAGCACACAATACATTTTGGATGAGTTTAAGAGCGCGGGACTTCGTCCAGTCATTGTTCATGAAAGACAAGGTGTGGTCCATGGAACGAGCGGTGTGGAGTTGAAAGTGGATGACAGCTTTTTGACCGGATCACCTTTAGTATATGATGGGTTATTCATTGTTGGAGGACAGAAGGAAGATAATTATTTTCAGAAATACACCCGATCCTATGCCATTGAAACGTACAATCATTTTAAACCGGTAGGAGCTACACCGACGGGGGAGGCACTGATCCAGCCAGTCGGTATTATCGGCAAACCTGGCGTCATTGTGGAACAACAACCAGCGGCGTTTGCAGAGCAATTCATTCAAGCAATGACCCAGCAACGCTTTTGGGATCGAACGTAGCAGATTGAATGTCTTCAACGAGTAGATCTCAAATAACAAGAAAAGGACCTCACTAGAGATCCTTTTTCTTGTTTCTTGTGCTTGAAAAAAATAAGAGCGCTATTTCCCTAATTTGCTGCAATTGATTTTAGTCTTACTTATTGGTGCTATGCTGCTTCGCCGGCAGTTTATCTGTTGGTGTACCTTTACCATTGTTTTTGTTATGACGTGCTTTTTCGGCGTTCTCATTCACTTTCTTTACAAAATCATGGGTGCTCTCCATGTTTAAGCAAACCTCCTTCAGAAAATCAAAATGTGTAGCCTGAATCAATCTTAATATAACCATTGGAAGATCATTATATTTGGATGCTCCACTCTTACAGTAATATCATTACGACTAGTATGAAACGTCGGTGGGATAAACTGGACATGGGAAGTTCAGGCGTCTAAACTGTATAGAACGATACAAACAAGAAGGAGCCCGAATCGAACCATGTTGCAGAAATTCGGTTTTACACAATATGAAAGTCAGGTATATGAGGCCATATTTGCGCAGGATGCACCGCTCGATGCCACATCCATTGTTAATTACTCCAATGTACCCAAGGCTAAGATATACGAAGTGCTTAATCGGCTTATTGATAAGGGAATCGTCCTAACAACTATGCATGGGAAGAAAAAATTGTACATGGCGGTTGATCTTCAGTCCATTATCCTCAAAATTAGGGCTGACTTTGAGAAGGATATTGAGGAATTAAAGACATATAAAATCAAACGTACATTCACAGATGAACATATCTGGACATTGAAGGATGCATCATCCATTGCATCGAACATTGAACAGCTCATTGAGGAAGCGGATTCGTATATCCTTTTTCTGGCCTGGAACGAGCAAATGGAGAAATACCGGGAGCTTCTGGAGAGAAAAGAGGCCGAAGGGGTACATGTAGAGGTCTTGGCTGTAGGAGGACTGCAAACGTCTCTAACCCATAAATATTCGTTAATTCCGATGCTTGAGGACAGTAATCTTGAGCCCTCGCAGCTAATCATTGTTGACCATGGCTATCTCTTGTTTGCAGGAATCGAACATGATTCATGGAAGGCCATCAAGACAACGTCCAAACCGATTGTTAAAGCAATGACGGATTATTTCTATCATGACGTCGCTCTTACTCAAATTACCAAAAAATATGGTGACCAGCTGCTTCAGGACGAAGAAATCGCACGTCTGCTGGCGCGATTAATTTATTAAAACGATGGTTCCAAAGCTATTCTTTCGGAGAATAGCTTTTTTGTATTGAAATCTTCTCTTGATTAAGTTACTATCGTAGTTGTAACTTTCGAGGAGGCTTCAAAAATGAATAAAAAAGTATATGTCCTGGCAATCGCGGCATTTGTGGTTGGTACCGTTGAACTCATTTTAGGCGGGATTCTGGACTTGATTGCAACAGATCTTCATCTGACCTTGGCCAAAGCCGGGTATTTAATTTCCATCTTCTCCCTTGTCTATGCGTTATCTGCGCCTATTTTGTTAAATATGACGGCTAGATTCGAACGTAAAAAAGTATATATGTGCACTTTATTCGTTTTTCTAATCAGCAATCTCATCTCTGCGTTCAGTGCTAATTTCTATATTCTTTTGGCAGGCAGAGCATTGGGGGCTGCAACGGGCTCGCTGATTTTTGTCCTGTCTTTGACGCTCGCAGCTCGTATTGTGGAGCCCCAATATAAAGGGCGTGCTGTGGGAATAATCACGATGGGAGGAAGTGCATCACTGATTCTGGGGGTACCTCTCGGAATCTTTGTGGGTAATATCGCAGGATGGCGTGAAGTGTTTATGTTGATCGCGATTTTGACTGCAGTAGTCATGGTTGCCATTGGCATTGCCATGGATCGTGTGCAGCCGATTCCGGCAGTATCCCTGAAGAAGCAGCTTACTGCTCTATGGAACCCGAAAATGCTGGCAATCCATGTTACAACATTGCTTGTGCTCGCAGGACACTTAACGTTATATGCTTATTTCACACCATTTCTCCAGGAAGCGCTGGGAGCCAGCTCAACAATGGTCACCTTTATCTATATGATGTTTGGTATCGCTGCTGTGGCAGGGGGAGGAATCGGCGGCATATTATCAGATCGCTTGCACCCAGCCAAAGCCATTATTATCGTGCTGATACCCTTTATCATAAGCATGGCGGTTATTCCATTTAGTACCGGGTTGCCTTTAATTGCCTTCTTGATTCTGCTAAGTATCTGGAGTGCATTAAGCTGGACCGTTACACCGGTACAGAATAGTCTGATTATCAAAACCTCACCGGCAACGGCTGAAACGTTAATTAGCACCAATTCAGGCATTGCACATGCTGGTATTGCTCTGGGAACCTATATAGGTGGGATGGTTATCGATCATTCGTCCATTATGTATACAGGATGGGTGGGATCGGTTCTGATCCTTATGGGTCTGGTGTCGGCCGTTTACGCAATTAGTCGCAAGGAGCAAACTGTTCAGGCGGCTGGATAATGTGTTGATTTAAAAGTTGTCTTTGCAAACTGCTATATATTTTTTTACTTCAGCAAACCTCTGCGATCCAATAATTATTGGATCGCAGAGGTTTTTTTAATAACATTAGGCATAATATCTCTATATTCAATTTGCAAAGGAACTTGATTTATTTAGGTTATCCCATATAATTATTATAGCTTTATAAAGTATCTTAATTTAACGGTTCAAAAATTAATATAGACGTAAAGGGGAAACAATCATGAGCAGTATTACAACAAAATCGGAAAAACAAAAAATGATCGATGGTGAGCTGTACTTGGCTTCCGATCCCCAATTGTATCAAGACCGGGAATATGCAAGAAAAATGACACGCATGTACAATCAGACCACAGAAACAGATGGTGCGCTCCGTACAAAGCTATTAAAAGAGCTATTAGGATCAACGGGTGAACACCTGAGCATGGAACCGAATATTCATTTTGACTATGGATACAACATTCATGTTGGAGAGCATTTCTATACCAACTTTAACTGTACGATACTTGATGTATGTGAAGTGCGCATTGGGGATAACTGTTTAATGGGACCTGATGTTCACATATATACCGCTACCCATCCCTTGAATCCATTCGAACGGATAACAGGTGCAGAGTATGGTAAGCCAGTAACCTTAGGAAATAATGTATGGATCGGAGGCAGGGCAGTTATTAATCCAGGAGTCACCATTGGGAACAATGTCGTTATTGCTTCCGGTGCCGTAGTTACAAAAGATGTCCCGGATAACAGGATTGTTGGTGGAAATCCTGCTAGAATCATTAGAGAGATAGAGCTTTAATCTATTCATTTTGGACAGAAGAGTTGGAGGCATAAGAATTCATGACAGAAAAAGAGAAATCACAACTGGGACTACTGTATAATGCGAATTATGACAAAGAATTAATTGATGAGCGGTTGTACGCGAAGGGACTTTGTTACGAGTACAATCAGCTTCATCCAGGCAAGATCTCTGAGAGAGAGGCGCTGCTCAAAAAGTTGCTCGGAAAAACGACGAATCGTTTCCTGATTGAGCAGCCATTTGTATGTGATTACGGCTATAACATTGAAATTGGCGAGAACTTCTATAGCAATCATAATATAGTTATGCTGGATGGAGCTAAAATCCGGTTTGGTGACAACGTTTTTGTTGCTCCGAACTGTGGATTCTACACTGCTGGTCATCCTTATGATGTGGAACAACGTAACGAAGGACTTGAAATTGTAGGTCCCATCACAGTGGGCAATAATGTATGGATTGGTGGCGGCGTGACTGTGCTTGCGGGTGTGACCATTGGAGATAACACAATCATCGGTGCAGGAAGTGTAGTTACCAGAGACATTCCTTCGGATGTAATTGCTGCGGGTAATCCATGCAGAGTTATTCGCAAAATAACGGAAGCAGACAAAACGAAGTATAGAAAAAGCTAACACAAATGTATACGAACCCTCAGAATGCCCGATGTTTTTTCATCGGGTGTTTTTAAACCCTTTGGAGATATTGTATAGTTACTACATTGGAGAAGAAACTATGGAGTAGGGGTGCTTATGAAAATAGCGAACGCGTATTTGATGAAAGAAATTAATATAAACCATGTACGCCAGGTCATGAAACGGGTAGAAACAGCAACGAAGCCACAACTGGCCTCCTTGACCAAGCTCAGTGTAGTAACCGTCAATTCACTGGTCAAAGAGTTGTGTGAACTGGGTGAACTGTTTGAGGACGAGACAGTACCTTCCAACGGGGGGAGACCTGCATTAACCTACAGATATAATTACGATTTTAGCTTGGCTTTGGTCATGTATATCAACGAAAAGCAGGGGCAGGATCTGATCACAGCCACTGTCATTAACTTAGAGGATAACATGGTGTTCAGAGAAGAATATACGATGCCCGCCTTTGACCAGAGACACTTCTATGAAATCATTGGGAACGTACTAGCTCAACATGCTTCCATTAAAGTCATCGGTATCGGTATTCCGGGGCAAACCGTGAATGGAGAAATTACGGTGAGCAGTCACCGGCAGTTAGAAGGTGTCCGCATGATTGAAGATCTTGAAGCACAGTTCGGATTACCAGTCATGGTGGAAAATGATGTGAACGCTGCAATTAGCGGATATTGCGCAAAAAGAGAGTTAGACGAGGATCAGTGTGTCATCGGAATTTATTTTCCAACCAAATATCCTCCAGGCATGGGCATTTATGTGGACGGTAAAGTGATCAAAGGAAAACGTGGCATGGCCGGGGAAGTCAAATACCTTCCTATGGGAATTGATTGGTATGATACAGTGGAAAAGGAAGCGTTTATTGCAACGGTATGCAAAATGATTCAAATAATAAATGCGATTCTTGCTCCAGACCAGGTGGTGATTTATCAGAAGATGGTTGAAGAAGATGCAGTGGTTCAAGCGTGGCAAATGTATCAAGGCGATCTGTCGATGCCATCTTATCCTGACATCATTCTGATCGATTCCTTCCAGGAAGACTTTGAAGCAGGGATGCGATGGTTAACATTGAAAGCATTGGAACCGGACCTGGTCCAATTCAACTGAAGACGGACTCCCGTAATAATAAAAATCCCTCAGCAGAAAACAATACATCATCACATTGTATACCAATGCATGTCCTTGTTTTCTGCTGGGGGAGAGCAGGAATGCACCTGCTACAGCTGTAACAATTCCTTAACGTTTTAGGCTCTTGCCGTTACTGCCAATGACATCTTTGTACCAGTGGAACGACTTTTTGCGATACCGTTCGAGTGTTCCTGAACCATCATCATGGCGATCAACATAGATATAACCATAACGCTTTTTCAATTGTGCTGACGAAGCACTGACCACATCAATACATCCCCAGGACGTATAACCCATAACTTCAACGCCGTCTTCAATGGCTTCCCCGACCTGAACAAGATGATCATTCAAGTACTGAATGCGATAGTCATCTTCAACTGTCTTTTCACCATCAGATCCGGTAATAAGCTCGTCCACAGCGCCCAACCCATTTTCCACAATAAAGAGTGGTTTCTGATAACGGTCATAGAACATATTCAAAACATAACGCAGTCCTTGCGGATCGATCTGCCATCCCCATTCACTTGCAGGCAAGTAAGGGTTAGGTATACCTCCAAGCAGGTTACCTTCACCTGCAACTTGTTTATCCGGATCAGCCGTTTGGCAGATACTCATGTAATAGCTGAAAGAAATGAAGTCGACGGTATGGAGCAACATGTCTTCGTCGCCATCTTCCATCTGAATCTGGATTCCATTTTCACGGAAGTAACGTTTCATGTATCCAGGATAGCGGCCTCTCACATGTACATCTCCGAAGAAATAATTGCTGTGTTCGAATTCCATCACTTTAATCATGTCATCGGGATTCGGTGTTAGTGGATAGGTCGGCATACTGAGCATCATACAACCAATCTGTGCAGTTGGAATGATCTCATGACAGAGTTTCACAGCAGAAGCGCTGGCTACAAACTCATGGTGTATTGCCTGATAAAGATCCTGCTTGCTCAATTTCTCTTTTGGTGTGTAGATCCCACCGCTCATGAATGGTGCTTCCAGAATCGAATTGATTTCGTTGAACGTGAGCCAATATTTCACTTTATTTTGATAACGTTTAAATACAGCAGTCACATAACGCTCGTAGAAGCCGACCATCTTCCGATTAACCCAGCCATCATATTCCTTGGAGAGATGGAGAGGTGTCTCGTAGTGGGAAAGGGTGACCAGTGGTTCGATTCCGTATTTAAGACACTCGTCAAAGAGATCATCATAGAATTGAAGGCCTTCTTCATTGGGTTCCAGCTCATCGCCTTTAGGGAAAATACGGGACCAGGCGATGGAAGTACGGAATACCTTGAATCCCATCTCAGCGAACAGCTTCACGTCTTCTTTATAACGGTGATAGAGGTCAATCCCGATCAGTTTCATGTTATCTTCAGTCGGTTCTTCAGTAATGGGACCCATGATACCTTTGGGAGCCACATCCTGAGTGGACAAACCTTTGCCACCTAGATTATATGCACCTTCAGCCTGGTTGGCGGCAATCGCACCACCCCACAGAAAGTTTTCAGGGAAATGAAATGATGGATGTTGAGAATGAGTCATGTGTATCGCTCCAATCGTTATGAATTCATTGTGAATATTACATACAGCAGCACTGCATAAAAAAAGCTTAATCGTTGGAACGGGTTACACGTCAAGTTTTACTTTTTATTTATTTTGAGGCAAACTGTAAATCATCATAGAAAGTCAGCAAGAAAGGAGACTTCATGTGTCCAAGTTCGATGAAATTATGAAGCTGTCCGGCTACTCGAAGGCCACGGTGTCCAGAGTAATTAATCATTCACCACATGTGAGTGACGAGGCCCGGCAGAAAATAACGCAAATCATGAAACAGCTCAACTATATCCCGAACCGAAATGCCGTTTCGTTATCTACCGGACAGACCAAGCAAATTGGAATTGTCACATCCGCAACCAACGAAATTATTATTACGTTCATGAATCAATTCATTGATACAGCGATGGATTATGGATTCCAGACCCTGATCTATACTTCGCGTGGAGATAAAGAGATTGAATTGCAGGCGTTCGAGGATCTGCGGAGTAAACGAGTAGATGGACTGGTGATTATGACCTGTGTCAATCATCCAGACAAACTGAAAGCCTATTGCGAGTATGGTCCGATTGTATCTTGGCAGCGGATGGGAGATGACGAAATTCCGTCAGTGGCTATGGATCAGGCGCAAGGCTACAAGCTGGCTCTTGAACATCTGGTGTCCAAAGGATATACCCGCATTGCCAATGCCTTTGGCAGAGCAGAAAGTCTGAATACCCAGAGTCGGCGTGAAGCCTATGAATCATTTATGGAAGATAAGGGTCTGCCTGTATTACGTGAAGCTTATCAATATTCCGTGTTCAGTTCGTCTGACGGAGAAGAGGCGATGCGAAGAATGGCAAGTGGGCCAGAACTTCCTCAAGCGGTGTTATGTTCGAATGATTATGCAGCAATCGGAATCTGGTCCGAAGCACGCAAACAGAATATACAAGTTCCCGAACAACTTGCTATTGTTGGTTTCGATGACATTGAGTTGTCGCGTGTGCTTGGAATAACAACCATACATAATCCAATTGCAGAACAAGCTACGCAGGCCTTTCATCGATTATGGGCCGTCCTTGGCAAGCAGGAGCTACAGCCTCAGCAATTGGAATTTCAACTGATAGAACGTGCAACCACCTAAATTTTTTTGGGGAAAAGCACATCATTGCATACGAATTCTTACACCATTTAGAGAACGTAGCATAGCAAAGGAGGGATCGCTATGGCACGTGTTTTATTTATTAACGGTGGATCAGAGGGGCATGTCAATCCAACGATTGGCGTCGTACAAGAGCTTATTTCACGCGGGGAAGAGGTCGTGTACTTCACTATAGAAGCTTATCGGGAACGTATGGAAAAGACGGGGGCTATAGTCCGAACCTTTGACGGTCAAAAATTCATTAAAGCCTTTGTCTCAGGTGGCAGAGATTATGTGCTCGAGCGAGTCAACGGTCTTTTACTTACGGCAGATATCGTCATTCCGAGCGTGCTTGAACAGATCCAGGGTGAACATTTTGACTACATCATCCATGATTCTATGTTTGGCTGCGGACGTTTGTTTGCGCAAATTTTGAAGCTGCCTGCAATTAATTCATGCACTTCTTTTGCGCAGACCGAAGAATCTTTCGATCATTTGATGCAACACTTTTTCTTAAATGTTCCTACCGAAATCGCCCAACCTATAAACGATACATTCCATAGCCTGACGATCAGGTTACAGGAAAAATATGATGTGGAGATTGCTTCTCCCTACGAAGTGTTTTGCAATCCCGCGCCGCTTACCATCGTATATACAACAAGGGAATTCCAGCCTTATGGAGATGCATTCGACCACACGTATCATTTTGTAGGTCCGTCCATCTTCTCGCGATTAACGCATGAAGACTTCGACCTGACAGCAATTAAAGGGAAAAGACCTATTTACATTTCACTGGGTACAATTTTTAACCAAGCTCTTGATTTCTATAAGCTTTGCTTGGAAGCATTGGGGAATACCGATCATACAATCGTCATGTCTGTAGGGGATAGAACACAAATTACGGATCTGGGAGAAATTCCGGGGAATTTTATGGTTAAACGTTATGTTCCACAAATGGATGTATTGCAGTCCGCTAAATTATTTATTACACATGGCGGGATGAACAGTACCAATGAAGGTTTATATTATGGGGTTCCCCTCATTATATTCCCTCAAAGCGCGGATCAGCCGATCATCGCAGAGCAGGTTGTTAGTAGAGGAGCAGGTATCAGTTTACAAATGCAAACCTTGACTGCCAGTCAGCTGCGTGAAGCTGTGGATCATGTGTTGAGCGCTCCTTCTTTTGAGAAAGCTGCTGCGAATTTGAGGGAATCCTTTCGAAAATCAGGCGGATATCATTATGCTGTTGATGCGATTTTTGAATTTAAGACTCAACATTTCATTCACGTATAGTTCAGTCATTAATTATTCAAAATTGAAGCATTTCCGGACCAGAACCATGCGGTATACTGAACAAGACGTTTCAAGAGAAGCTGCATTATTACAGATGATGTGGCTTCAAGTTGAAACATGTTTTAACAAGTTACACATTTCACAAACTAGCCGCTGGAAAGGTGAGATTGAACAGGATGAAGACAGTGACGGGTCGATTCAGAATTGCAGGCATTTGGGAAGGTGTATCATTGCTGCTGTTGATTTTTATAGCCATGCCGCTAAAATATTTAGCCGATATGTCTTCCCCAGTAATGATTATGGGTATGATTCACGGTATTCTTTTTCCGCTATATCTAATTACACTTGTGCATTTGGCAGTTGTGAAGAAGTGGAAAGCTTCACGCTGGTTCATGGGATTGGTAGCAGGCTTATTGCCTTTTGGAACATTTGTATTCGAATCCTATCTTCGCAAGAGGGATTGGAAGTAAAGATTGCTGAAAAGAACAATGACAATGACAGCAGGCGACCAACCTGGATGTTATCCGAACTGGTCGCCTGCTGATTTTCTGTACAAATTCTTTCTTGGAAAGAGTGCGAACGCTTATTTTACGGTGCCTTGCTGACGATCTGATAGCAGGCTAACTCCAATATCACCAGAGGCATCAGATGCAGATGCAGGTGCATACGCGGAGAAGGAGATAACAGCAATCAGGGCAGTAAGCAGAAAAACAAATGATTTTTTCATACAAAAACCTCTTTTCATTTGGGATGATCTTCCAACTTCATTTTAATGCAGATAGGCTGTGTTTGAAAAGAAAATGTTTAGGTGAGTGCGAGATTTGTACAGTCAATCATTCGTGATAAACTATAGTTTAACTATAGTTGCCAACTGACCGAAAGGGATGACCCTTATGAAAGAGCTCCATACTTTAACATCCATAGAAATGATCGAAGAAATGATTAAGCAACATGAATTGGTTTTTTTGTACGTATCACGGCCAGAGTGCAGTGTATGTCACGCCTTACTCCCTAAGATTAGGGAGTTACTTGAACCGTATCCAATGGTGCACTTGGCCCACATCAATGCTAACCAAGTGGAAGAGGTGGCGTCCAGGTTTCTTATTTTCACAGTTCCCACGATGATTATGTTGGTGGAGCAGAAGGAGTATATTCGAGCCGATCGTTTTGTTCGCTTTGATCGATTGGAAGAGCAGGTACAACAAATTTATCGTATGTACACCCAGAATGGGGAATTAGAAGCATGATTATCGGCAGCTCATATATGAGCTGCTTTTTTTGCATAATATGCCATGAACATAGGGTGAACGCTTATACACGTAGTCCCACTTTGGAATAAAATACAGTATTAAATTGTATGAGGAAGAAGTGAGCGGATTGAGAATCGATTTGGGTAGCGGAAAAAATAAACACCAAAATTGTACGGGAATTGATCGAACAGCATATCCCACGACTAACATTGTTCACGATATCAATTCGCCCCTCCCGATTGATGATAACTGTGCCACATTTGTGATGTGTTCACACAGCTTGCAATATGTTGATCATTTGCAGCAGGTGATGGAGGAAATATATAGGATTAGTACACACAAAGCGATTGTCTGTATCGTAGCCCCCTATGCACATGTAACCTCGCATATGGTTAATCCCCATTTCAAGCAGTTGTTTAATGAATACATGCCCCAATTCTGGACCTCTCAGGTCAATGAAATACATGATGACAAGTCACCTTTGTATAGTTCAGATCGCCTGCAGCTTCAGGAGGAGACAGTAGAATCCCCTATCGATTTCAGGTTGCTCAACATGGAGTTTTTCTATTTCCCTTCCTATCACGGTTTATACAATGAAACGGAACTGGAACTGTTACGACACTCCCAACTGAATGTAGCTTATCAGATTATGTATCATCTCCTTGTTGTAAAGCAGCCGATTTCAGATGCCGAAGTTGCTGGATACCAATCAAGCGAACTGCTGGAGGAGCCGGATTACATCAAAGAGCAAAGAATTCAATATCAGGATCAGGAAGGACTGGAGAAGCCCTTTTATCTGGAACACTTGTCTCCCACATTAGGGCAAGAGAAGCGTGAAATACCAGAGAAAAAACTCCCCTTACCGCAACGCAGTAAGAGGAGTGTAGGCACGACAGGTAACCGTCGTTTAAAGTCCGGACGCAAAAGCAATATGCGATCACCAAAGCGGAAAAAGAAAAGAGATTGAATTTTACTCTTCGGCCTCAACAACAGTGACGATAACCTTGTTGGAAGCCAGCGTAATGGGAATTAAACTGCCGTCTGGAAGAACAAAGGAAAGGGAGACTGTAGCCTGATTCATGACCTTTCCGTTGGATGGCTGATGTTTGATTATGGCTGTGTATCCAACCTCCACCGATGTTCCTGGCAGCAGATCACCCAAGGAGATTCCACTCGCCAAACTACAATTATGTTGAGCAATACCCTGTATTGTGACACTACCAGAAACCAAAGTAACGCCAGATTGCAGTTGATCCGTGAGAACCAGATTTTTGGCTGCAAATGCACTCGTATTCTGAATGAGGACCACATAATCAACGCTTTCTCCTACCTCAACAATGCTTTTGCTTGCCGTCTTCTGGACAGGAATCACAGGTGCTGAGATTGGTATGGAAGGAACGGATGGGGTGGACGGTTGTGAAGAACCAGGCGTTGTTGGTGTAGTCGGATTAACAGGTGGTAACGGCGGCGTTGGAGGCTCAGGAGGCCCGGGTGGTACTGGCGGTACTGGTGGAACTGGGAAAATCACCTGCATGAGAACGACATTGGACAGAACGTTAAATGAAACCTCGCCCAATGTATAGGAAACACTGGCCTGATTGGTGATCTGAGCCAATGCAATTCCTTGATTCACAATGACTTGGAAGGTGATAGGAATCGCGGATAAGGGTGCGATATTATCTACCTCAAATCCATTAATCGGATTGACTCCGGGTACACTCACATCTCTGATCGTAACACTGTTATTAACAAAAGTAGTTGCTTCAGGGATTCGATCCGTAAATATAATGGAACTAAACGGGACATTGTTACCATTCGTCAGCAGGAAGGAGAACGTAATCGTTTCTCCCGGGACGACCTGACTCGGCAAAGCAGATTTGACAATTTCCAGAAGAGGATCGCTGATAAAAGTAGTGACTGAATCGGACTCCACAGAATTGGAAATGACATTGCCATCAGGAAGAGTGAAATTATAATTGACTATCGCTGTGTTCACAACCTGATTATTCGATGGGAATGACAGAATATTTACCTGAAAGTTAATCGTGAATGTTTCACCTGGTGCCACTTCCCCCAATGGAATACCACTAACCGGATTATCGCTTATTTCCACTCCGTTTACGGTTAAAGATCCAGGTATAAAGAATGATTCAGGTGGAATTGGATCAATAACGGTTACATCGGCTGCAATATTGCCTGTATTTTGAACAACAAGCTGATAGAACACGGTATTTCCAAGATCTACGGCATCGGGGGTACCGGATTTAAGAATGGTAATGACAGGATTATAGACAGGAATGGAAACGACATTGGACGGCGAACTTCCACTTACTCCGTTTATGGCAAAGGTAACGGTGCCCTGATTGGTTAACGTCTGGGTCACAGGCTGCGGTGTAAGTGCATTGACGTTGACCTGGAACGTCACTGTCGTGGAGCTGCCTGCACCTATAGTGCCGATACTTACGCCTGTGGAGGGATTAACCTCAGGTTGAGCTACACCATTCAGGGTGAGGCTGTCAGGCACAAAACTTGACCCAGCCGGAATCGGGTCCGTAAGAAAGACGGATGTTGCCAGCAATTCTGTAGGATTCTGAACGAGCAGCGTATACGTAATAATATCTCTTGGGGCCGCGGCGGTAACGTCAGCTGATTTGGCAAGGGACAGAACCCCCGGTTCGGACACGGGAACCGTCACCGTATTGGACAAGGATGAACCCGGAATGATCCGCCCGTCAGGAAGAGTATAGGTGTAATCTCCAGTAGCCTGATTGACAAGCTCGGGTGGAGTTGGCACGGATGTCACTGTGGCTAGAAAAGTAACCGTCACCGGAAAATTGGGCTGGATCGTTCCCAAGTTAATTCCGGTTATAGGGTTGGCACTGCTCCAACGGTTACCACTGATCAGCACACTATTCGGTACAAAAGCCTCTCCTGCCGGTAATGGGTCAACCAGGATAACGTCAGCGTTATAGTTACCTTCATTGGACACCAAAACGGTATACGCAATAATATCACCCACAACAGCAGTCGATGGGACAGCTGATTTTACCAGCGCAATGACGGGTTCAAACACCCGGACATTGACGATATTGGATAAGGCCGTTCCAGTGAATTCTCCGGTTGTAAACGTAACGGTGGCCTGGTCAACCAGGAACAGGGGAAAAGGAACCGGCGGAGCTGTTCCGACCACACTGACCTGGAACGTGACAGTTGCAGAGCCGTTGGCTGGAATTGTTCCGATAGGGACCCCTGTGCTAGGATCGACTCCTGGGAGAGATGCACCGTTCACCGTTACGCTGTCCGGAACCAGAACAGAAGCAACAGGAATAGGGTCTGTGAGACTGACATTGGTTGCGTCAACCGGATCATTATTCTGAACAACTAGCGTGTATGTGACAATATCCCCAATAACGGCTTGGAGCTCACTTGCTGTTTTGACTACGGTCAGATTGTCTGCCGAAATGGGAATAACGACTAGATTGGAACTGCTGCTGCCAGGAATAATGCGGCCGTCCGGTGGAGTGAAGGTGAAGCTGGCATTACCTTGGTTAACAATCTGAAACGAAGCCGGTAATGATGTAATTACGACTTGAAAACTGACCAGGGTCGAGCTACCTGTCGGTACGAGGCCTAGAGAAATGCCGGCATTCGGATCGGCAAGAGGGACCGGAAGGCTATTTACGAGTACACTTCCGGCAACAAAGGTGGCATCTGGCGGAATGATGTCCGTTAATGTGGTTGTTGCGCCAATATTTCCTGAATTGGTCACGGTAAACTGAAAGGTCACGGCTTCCCCGACTACAGCAAACGTAGGTGTAGCAGCCTTAGCAACGGCTATAATGGCCTTGAACACAGGAATGATGACCATATTGGAAAAGGAAACTCCGCTAAAGGTACCGCTGTCGAAGCTCACCTGGGCCTGATCTGTTAGTTGAGGTGGTGAGGGCAGGGTATTTACCTGAACACTGAAAGTGACTGTGGCTGATGCACCAGGCAAGAGAGTACCGACAGAGATACCAGAAACAGGATCTGCTGTAGGCTGGGGTACACCATTTAACGTGACACTGCCAGTTAGAAACGAGGAACCCGTTGGAATGTTATCGGTCAGTACAGCGTTGGTAATGCTGCTGGCATCCTGATTGGTAACTGTAAAGGAATAGGTAACGGTATCACCAACCACTGCATCTGTAGCAGCAGTTGATTTCACAACACTCAACATAGGTAGCGAGACAGGGATGACAACCGTGTTAGATGTAACAGATCCGGGAATTACACGGCCATCTGGTGGCTGAAAGGTATAGGAGGCTGTTCCCTGATTGACCAATTGCAATCCAGCTGGCTGACTAACAACACTTACCTGGAAAGTGACTGTAGAGGTTGCGTTGGGTGCAACCGGACCAATAGGTATTCCTGCAACAGGGTCAGAAGCTGGTTGAGAAACACCATTGACGGTTACGCTGCCCGGTACAAAGACGGAACCGTCTGGTATATTGTCTAGGACGGTTGTTGTGGCATCAATATTTCCCGTATTGGTTACGACCAACGTGTAGGTAACTGTATCTCCGACAAGAGCATTGGTTGTGTCTGCGCTTTTGACAATAGCCACATTGGGTTCATAGATGGGAACCACCACTGCATTGGAGGTAACCGCAGTATTAATAATCGGACCATCGGGTACGGTAGGGGCAGTATAACCGACTCTGGCTTGGTTAAACAACTGAGCCGGTACAGGTACGGATGTGACCAATACCTGGAAGGTCACGGTAGCGGAGGTTCCCGAGTTGAGATCTCCAATCGGAAATCCGGTTACCGGATCTGTACCCGGCAGTGAAACCCCATTGAGTGTGATGCTATTCGTTACGAAGGAGCTTCCTGCAGGAATATTGTCAAAGAACATAACGTTCGTTGCATTAACCAATGAAGTATTAGAGATGATAATGGTATATGTTACCGTATCTCCGACGACAGCATCAGTTACGTTGGCACTTTTGACGGCATTAAGGGCAGGGAGGTTGATATCGATCTGTAATCCGTTGCCGTCAACAAGATAGCCGTCTCCATTCGTTGTAAGCTGGAAGGCAGCTTGAGTCTGTGTATTGAGCAATGTAAATCCGACGTCCACGTTCGTAATATCCCAGCCTTGACGACCACCAACGATGTTTGTACCAGGGGTTCCATTGATCTGATTCCTTGTCCCGAACGTACCAGAGGTATCGAGGTTTCCGGCATCATCATTGATCTGTGAAGCGAAGAAGTTGTCGGAGAAGTTGTTCGGACCTGACAGATTCGTCACAGTGGCAATGGTCGGTCCAAAACGAGCCTGATCCCCGGTCTTGTTCGCATCACCCTCCTGTGTACTGAATTGTGCCCGACCTGCCAGTGGACCCATGAATGGTGTGGCAAATCCATCAATAATCATGTTGACAGGACCCGAAGTGGAAAGAATGACATCGGCATTCACTCGAATGGACATGTTTCTCAAAGGCAAGGCAGCATTTTGGTACACTACCGCAAGTGTCCAGCCCGCATGGTTGGAGGTCGGATCGGGTATGGACAGTGTTCCAACTACTCCACTGGTCGTATAG
Source organism: Paenibacillus marchantiae (assembly GCF_028771845.1). Lineage (NCBI taxonomy): Bacteria > Bacillati > Bacillota > Bacilli > Caryophanales > Paenibacillaceae > Paenibacillus > Paenibacillus marchantiae. The sequence continues at coordinate 4,228,672 of NZ_CP118270.1, forward strand.
GTTCCTGCTCCTCCAGCAGAGATTAGACTTGTAACGTTTGCAGAACGAACATAGGCATAGGTTGTGGGGAATCCGGAAGCGGTGGACAAGATGACTTCAAAACTGGTTGCCGGGTCCGGAAAAACACTGGTCTGACTTGCTGGAGTTGTAAACTGTACAGCATCATTGATAAAGGCGGAATTGTTCTCCGTATTGTCAATGTATGTACCCCCCCAGATTAATTCGGCATACAGGATGCTGCTGCCTGCGGGGATTTGTAGTACAGCAGAGGAGCTGTTGTTCTGAAAAAGATTCGTTGTTCCTGGTGGATATGTTCCAAACTGCTGTGTGGTATCCGTCGTAATATAAGCCCCGATGCTGTCAACTGTCCCGGGAACACCAACAGTTTCAGAGCGGCTAAGTCCAAGCGTATTGCCTGTGAAAGTCACTGCACCATTTTCATTTATCGCATACCTTTCAATAAAGGCCATTATCATCTTCCTTCCGCATAGTTAGTCTCTACACGTATACTTTCGTAGTATCTTGTACCATGCCAAAAATCGTAAATAAATGAGTAGCAAAAAAAATCAGTGAATAAGTGTTGTATTGAAAACGGTTTTATGCTAATTTAAAATATATAAAAACGTTTTTATAGCAAAGGACCAAAAAATTATGGGAAAGATTACAATTAAAGATGTTGCAAGGGAAGCCGGGGTATCCATTTCTACGGTTTCCAACGCCTTGAACGGCGTGGATGTCTTAAACCCAGAGACCAAATCACATGTCCTGAAGGTGGCAGAGCGTTTAAACTACGTTCCCAACTTGAACGGCAAGCTGCTAAAATCCGGGCAAACCAAAATGCTGGGCTTTTTCACCACAAGTGTGTCGGGTCCATACTTTTATAAGCTGGTTGAATCCATGTCTCGCGAATGCGATCGTCTGGGCTACGGGCTGAATGTGTTTGTGACCAAGGATAAGCAGGTCATTATGAGTAATATTCTGGGACGGCGTGTGGATGGCGTTATCATCTACGAAGAACTGCGGATTGATGAGCAGGATATTGTCGCTATGGAGAAAGACAAGATTAAGGCTGTGTTTCTGGATCGGGTCTATCAGAGCGATACTATGGGAAGCGTCATATTTGACTCTTATGTAGCGGGTTACGAAGCAACCAAGTATTTAATTGGACTGGGGCACAAGAAAATTGCTTACATATCCGGCGTGGACACCATGTTTGACAGTAATCAGCGTAGAGATGGATATTTGGCCGCTTTGCGTGAGTACCAGCTTCCGTTGGATGATGATTACATCTTACAGGGATATTTTGAGGAAGAGGGCACCTACAGTGCTGTAAAATCTTTTCTTCATCTGCATCCTGCCAAGCTGCCTGATGCTTTTCTTGCAGGAAATGATGTGAGTGCAATCGGCTGCATCCATGCGTTGAAGTCTCATGGCTTCGAGGTTCCTCAAGATGTAAGTGTAGTAGGCTTCGATGATATTGATATTGCCCAATATTTTTCCCCGCCATTAAGTACCGTACGAAACCAGATTGCAAGGCAGGGTATCCTGGCGATCAATCACCTGGTTCGCATGATCAAGAAGAAGGAACATGGGGTTTCACAAAAACTGGCGGGTGAACTTATCATACGGGGCTCAAGTCATGTGAAGATGGACCGGAGTGATTTTTTAACATAACTGATTCAATCATTTCCGGTCTTTTTTAATTATAGATTTGATAATAGGGGGTTTTTTTGTCATAAAATAAAAACGTTTTTATGAGGAAATGCTTAAGTTGGAGGGGAGAAAAAGAGCGTGAGTAAATTAGCCGTAGAGACGTCGTCAACCGGTAAAAAGCCTGTAAGACCGGGGGGAAGGAAGCCAATCGGACAAAGAATGAAAGAGTTCGTCATCGATTATCGAAGACAATGGGAAATTCAATCGATGATTATACCCGGCATCATTTTTATGATTATTTTTTGTTACATTCCGATATACGGATTGACGATTGCATTCAAAAATTACACCGTTATTGATACGCTGTCTAGCGCACCATGGGTCGGTTTGGAAAATTTCAGAATCATTATGTCAGACAAATACTTCTGGGATGCCGTAGTGAATACGCTGGGGATCAGCTTTTTGAAATTGGGTATCGGATTTGTCATTCCCATTATCCTGGCGATCATGATCTATGAATTAAACAGCGGACGTTTCAAAAAGTTCGTGCAAACGATTTCATATCTACCTCACTTTCTGTCCTGGATTGTATTGGGCGGCATGCTGATCACCTGGTTTTCAACAACGGGATTGTTTAATCAGCTGCTACTCAGCTTGGGAGTGATCTCGCAACCGCAGAACATTTTGCTGGATGCAGGCAAGTATTGGTGGATTGCAGTTTTATCCGATATTTGGAAAGAGGCCGGCTGGGGAACGATTCTGTATTTGGCGATTATGTCCAAGATTGATCCTACGTATTACGAGGCAGCCAAAATTGATGGTGCAAGCCGTCTCAGACAAATTTGGAATATCACATTGCCTAACATGAAGTCAATCATTAGCCTTAATCTGATTCTTACTGTAAGCGGTTTACTTGGTTCCAATCTGGACCAAACGCTCGTTCTGATGAACTCGCAAAACCGTGACAAGGCAGAAGTTATCAATTCGTATGTATATCGTATGGGGATGTCACAGGGTGACTTTTCGTATGCTACCGCGGTTGGTCTGGGCGTCTCGATCGTGTCCGTTATTCTGTTGGTCACCGCGAACAAAATTACGAGCAAATTAAACGATAATCAATCTGTGCTGTAGAAGGAGGCATCCCGTGTGAATGGAAAGGTGGCTAAAGAAGATCTCGATAGTCGGATCTTTGATACCTTAAATATTATTTTACTCGCTATTTGTACTGTCGTTATTGTGGTTCCGCTCTGGAATGTCATTATCTCTTCTTTTAGCTCGGGCAAGGCTTTGGCGGAAGGCGGGTTCATCTTCTGGTCACCGGAGTTCTCGCTGGAGAATTATAGAGCCGTATTCAACGATTCGAACATCTGGCAAGCGTTCTTCATCTCCGTTTCCAAAACAACAATCGGAGTCGTTACACACGTATTCTTCTGTGCCATGGTCGGTTACGGTCTGAGCAAAAAGCACATACGTGGCCGTAAACTGTACGTAGCCATGGGAGTTATCACGATGTTCTTCTCTGGCGGAATGATCCCAACGTACTTATTGATCAAATCACTTGGCCTGCTCAACAGCTTCTGGGTGTACATTATTCCGGCATTGTTCAGCTTCTATGATGTCGTCATTCTGATGAATTTCTTCCGGAATGTACCGGATTCCCTGGAGGAGTCAGCCAAAATCGATGGTGCAGGAGACTGGCATATTTTCCTCAAAATCTTCATCCCGCTGTCCATGCCAGCGATGGCAACTATTGCATTGTTCAATGGAGTAGGGCAATGGAATGACTTTATGACAACTAAGTTGTACATTACCGATCAGTCGCTGTATCCGCTGCAGATGATGCTGTACGAGATTATTGTTCAGTCCCAAACGCAATCCATGCAAAATGTGGGCGGCTCGGCAGTCATTGAAACAACGACTAAAGGGGTGCAACTGGCTACGATTGTTATTACTACTCTGCCGATCATACTGATCTATCCTATCCTTCAAAGATACTTTATCTCGGGTATGATGCTGGGAGCAGTCAAGGAGTAAGAGGAATCTAAGCTTGTTAGAAAGTTCGCTCTATTCAATATTTCTCACCTAACTTTAAGGAGGAAACAATATGTTCAAGATGAATAAGGCAGCAGGCAAAAAAGGAGTTAAACTGTGCGCGGCATTGCTGACAGCGGTGATCATGATTACAGGCTGCAGTAGTGGATCAGGGGGTTCGAGCGAAGGAAACTGGGTTTCCATTGAAGATCGCTATACAGTCGATCCGGAAAAACCAGCTTGGCAGCTGGATAAAAAGGAAGAAGCTACAGACCTAACTTGGTATGTTAATGCCGACTGGTGGAACACGGATTTCGGCAAAGACATTGTAACCAAAAAGATCAAGGAAGATCTGAACATCAATATCAAATTCATTACAGGTGATGACACGAAGTTAAATACGTTCTTTGCCGGTGGAGATATGCCTGACCTGCTGACAGTATTTGACTCTAACTCTCCTGTGGTGCAAAAAGCCGCAACCTGGGCTATGCCGCTGAATGATCTTGCGGAGAAATATGATCCATACTTCAACAAAGTCGCAGCTGCCGATACCCTGAACTGGTTCCAGCAGGCTGATGGCAAGACGTATGGCTATCCAAACTACTCCAATACGCAAGCCGATTATGATAGCGGCAACATCCCAGCCAAAACGGCATTTATCATCCGTAAAGATGTATACGAAGCTTTGGGAAGTCCTGTCATGGGAACACCAGAGGAATTCGAAAGTGTGATGAAACAGATCAAGGAAAAGTTCCCAACGCTGATTCCATTTGGTTTTAACTCTATCGGTGAAGGAACAGGTTCACTCGGAGACGTGTTGCAAGACTTCATTGGCGTGCCGCTTGAAACTGCAAATGGAGAATTCTATGATCGCAATCAGGATGAAGATTATCTTACATGGCTGAAGACTTTAAATAAGGTATACAGAGACGGAAATATCAGTGATGACAGCTTTGCTGATGATGGTACGGCCTTTGAGGAAAAAGTGAAATCCGGAAAATATGCAACGATGCTGCTGGATGGTACACCTCAACAGGGAGGAAATCTGCAAATTTATCTGAGTGCCAATGAAGGCAAAGAGTATGTTGCCGTTGATGGACCACAAAGCACCAAGGGTAATGCACCGACACTTAATCAATCCGGTATTACAGGCTGGATGATCAACTTCATCTCCAAGGACGCCAAAGATCCAGCCAAAGCGATTCAAATCTTTACGTACCTGCTAAGTGAAGAAGGTCAGCTTCTGATGAACTATGGTATTGAAGGCGAGACGTATAAAAAGAATGCAGATGGTACGGTTGAGTTGATGCCAGCTGTGAAAGACCTGCAACTTCATAATGCGGACAAATTCAAGAAGGAATACCGGATGGGCGAATTCATGTTCTTTGGCCATGACCGTTACAAAGCACTGAGTGCTGATGCTTTCCCGGAAGCGATTAAACAAATGCAAGAGTGGGGCAAAGGCAAACTGAAACCACACTTCATTCTGGAGAATATTAGTCCGAATCAAGGAACACCTGAAGCACGTGCGTTGTCGGCGATCAACGCCAAGTGGAATTCAACCCTGGTAAGCATGGTACGTGCCAAAGATGATGCCTCTTTTGACAATGCGCTCGCCGCTTACAAGTCATTTTTAGGTGAAAACCGTTGGGATGATATCCTGAAGGTCCGTAGTGAGAAAATGAAACAGAATAAAGAGAAATTGGGTATCCAATAAGAGGAATGTGGAGGGAAAGCATATGACGAAATTCAAAATGTACAAATCCACGGGAGAAGATGCATTGTTTGTATCCGTGTCCCAGGATCAATTGAAATCGCAGGACTCCGCCAAGGAAACAACGACTATCCTTCTGGATGATCAGCAAACGTATCAGGAAATGGATGGTTTTGGGGCTTCTTTTACCGACTCATCTGCCTATCTGATTAACCAGGTATTAAGCGATGAGCAGAGAGCGGAAGTCATGACTCGGTTGTTCCATCCCGAGGAAGGCATTGGATTGTCGGTCATCCGCAATCCGATGGGCGCTTCAGACTATGCCAGAACGGTATACAGCTATAATGATCTGCCAGAAAATCAAACGGACCCGGAATTATCCGGGTTCAGCATTGCACATGATGAAGCGGATGTTATTCCTTTGACTCAAAAGGCTTTGGAGCTCAATCCTGAGCTGAAGCTATTCGCTTCACCTTGGAGCGCTCCGGGCTGGATGAAAACAAGCGGCTCGATGATTACAGGTCAACTGAAAAATGAGTGGTATCCGGCGTATGCAGAATACTTTGTGAAATATATCCAAGCCTACACATCACATGGATTGCCTATCCATGCAGTAACACCACAGAATGAAGCACTTTATGAACCAGGTCATTATCCCGGCATGTTGATGCCAGCTGAAGCGCAAGCAGACTTTATCAAAAATCATCTCAAGCCGGCTTTGGTCAGAAATGACATTCAGTCCAAAATCCTCTGTTATGATCACAACTGGGATCGTCCGGATTACCCGCTGACAGTACTTGATGAGGCGGCAGAAGAGGTAGATGGAGTCGCTTGGCACTGGTATGGGGGCGAAGCCTCGGCACAAACAAAGGTGTATGAAGCTGTCGCCGGTAAAGAGGTACACTTCACCGAAGGATCAGGAGGAGAATGGATCCCTCCATTCGAACAAGCTTTCTCCAATGTGATCAGAACGGGTATTGAGATTCTTCGCAATTACAGCAAATCTTTTGTGCTCTGGAATATGGCACTGGATGAGAACAACGGTCCTACCGTTCCTGGCTTCGGGAAAAGTACGTGCCGCGGCATTGTGAAGGTTAACCAGCAAACGAAAGAGCTTACCTATACACTGGACTATTATGCTCTGGCTCATTTCAGTGCATTGATTCGTCCCAAAGCCGTACGCATTGACTCGTCCTCCAATGAGGCATCCATTCGTTCCGTAGCCTTCAAAAATACGGATGGTTCGATTGCTCTCGTGCTTTTCAATGACGGAGAAGAGACAGGAAATGTGCAGGTTCAGCTAAGAGAAGAAGAATTGTTAAGTTTCCAACTCGAATCCAAAAGTGCTTTGTCCATTTTGATTAACCAAGGGTAATAATGTTGTAATGAAAGAAAAGGCGATACTCAGAGAATTAACTCTGAGTATCGCCTTTTATATTGCATCCAGTGAGTCTATACTCTTTGGATCGCTAGATTTGGTGTTCCTCCGCTCTCATCAATAAACAGAACATATTTATTCCCACTAGTGCCTGTTAACACTAGACCCGGCTGATTCAGTATACCGGGATTATAATATAACAGTTGCTGGATGAGTGGCAAGGCAACTGGAAGAGTCGGCTGATTCATGGCCATTAGCTGCGTCGTTGCTTTTACACTGTCTCCCGCCTCGATAACCCCACCGACACCCAGATTATTTGTAATGGAGGAGCTATCGTTAATCTGCAAGCTGCCAGCAACCGTCTGGTCTCCGTTCACCTGCAGGTCCAATCCAATCGTTTCATTACCGTTTACCTGCAAATCCTGATTAATGGTCTGGTTTCCTGTGACAAAAATGCTATCGAATGTTGGCAATCATATCAACTCCTATCTGGTTTGATATATTTTATGAGGACAAGAACCGGATGGACACGGGGTTGTGGCACATTTAAAGACACGGGTGAAGCCCATCTTTGAGTAGTTAAACACCTAAAAATGAGGCGATAGAAACCTAGCCAAAGGCAGATGCATATTGTAGGCAATGAGAGTTAATCCGCTTCGTGATTGGAGGGTATGGTCATCAAAAAAAGGAGGCGTATGCCAGCCAAGTCCCAAAAGAATCGACGTCCTGTCCAGCATCCCAATCAGGTATACCTCAGACAAATGAACGCTACATTGAACCGAAAACTCAAATCAATCCGGCATCATCTGGTGGTACAGCAATCGGATTTGCAGCAGCATCTTATGAAAATGATTCAGGACGGCAAGGAACAGAGAATGGAAAGTAAAGACAGTGGGAAAGTTTTGGATTCTCCCCGTGTTCATTATAAACAGCTGAAGGTCCTACTGATTACTCCTGCTATGGAACGAGCAGGCTCTGCGAACTCTATTTTGATTGAACAGAGCTTGAGGCATTTGGTTCAACATGTCAATGAAATCAAAACGATTCAGTCCGTTGCAGATCATACGACAGGGCAGGATTTGGATTTGATTCTGGTACTGGATGGAGAAGATGCTTTGTCGAATCAGAATTTGGAAGCGTTGAGGATTTCCTCTGCCCAAAAGGCGATATGGTTGTCGGACCAGTCGGATGTAAAACAGATGGAATCGATCATCCCTTTTTTTGATTATGTGTTTACACAGCATTCGACCCACATTCCCTCCGATCGGCATATGGGGAATATCTCATGTCATGAAATACCTTTTCCACCGAACCCCACACTGTTCTGTCCACAGGTGGTGGGAAGAGAATATGAATCCGATGTTTATATCATTGGGGATGCACACCCTGATAGCTGCCTATTTGATCTTGCCACTCACGCGTGGTTATCGGATAAAAGAGTGCGAGTTGAAGGACAGGGGTGGGAGAGGTTCGGTGCATTTGTGCCCGTGCAACATCAGGAGATTCGGGAAAAGTTATACAACGGCGCCAAACTTGTTGTTCAGGACAACTCATCCGCTAGACGTATCATGGAAGTAGCTGCGTGCGGTACATTTCAACTTATTTTGGCTTCCTCAAGCGGTCCCGCGAACACGGATGATTTCCAACGCTATGCAACATTTGAAGAACTCATACAGAAGCTTGAACATTATTGGGACCATGTGGATCAACGAAGACTGGCTGCCTCCCAGGCACTTTCTTATATAAAGTACAATCAATCCTATCTTCATAAAAGTTTGCAACTTATGGATATTATTTTCCAATGAATATGTCTGTTAATTGGAGGAGTCCTGCTTGAAGCTTATTGCTTTACACTTACCTCAATTTCATCGGATTGCGGAGAATGACAAATGGTGGGGAGACGGATTTACAGAATGGACCAATGTAAAAAAAACAACTCCCCTTTATCCAGGCCATTTACAACCCAAGAAGCCATTGCATCAGAACTACTATGATTTAACGGACCCCAAGGTACGCAAATGGCAGGCCGAAACGGCCAAAAATCACGGGATATACGGATTCTGTTATTATCACTACTGGTTTAAAGGAAAACGATTGCTTGAAAAGCCGTTTGATGAGATTTTGCACAGCGGGGAACCGGATTTTCCTTTTTGTTTGTCATGGGCCAATGAAACCTGGACACGCAAATGGGACGGGCGCGAAGAGGATATTCTTATTTCGCAAGACTACGGGGACGAGAGCGATTGGAAAGAACATTTCGATTATCTGGTCAGAGCGTTTAAGGATAAACGATACATCTGTGTAGAGGGAAAACCACTATTTCTGATTTATAGGCCTGCAAGCATACCTCGATGCCAGGAAATGATTCATTATTGGCGTAGGCTTGCGATAGAACATGGGCTGGAAGGTATTCATTTTGTGCAGACGATCGGTGGATTTCCTACCTTTAATCGTCCCGTCTTTGACGCAAGCATGGAATTTGAGCCCCACTATACGTTTGCGCATGGTCATATGAATGGAAGAATATGGATTGAACTGGATATCAAGGGGCAGAAGCACATTGTGGTGAACTACGATAAAGTATGGTCATCCATTCTCGAAAGAACACCTCATCGAAACGGGGAAGTTGTATATCCTGGTGCATTTGTGAATTGGGACAATACGCCGCGCCGGTCGGTTGATGGACAGAGTACTGTAGGCGCAACACCTGAAAAATTCGGATTGTATTTATCTCGACAGATGACGAGAGCCCGGGAATTGAACGGGAGTGGCTTCCTGTTTGTTAACGCATGGAATGAGTGGGCGGAAGGAGCGTACCTTGAACCGGATGACGATTATGGGTACGCCTATTTGAGAGAGGTCAAAAGAGTGGTAGAGCAAGGAGAGAGAAAACGCAGCAAGTTATGACAATGGAGTTCCCTTTGTGGGGCTCCATTTGTTTTTGGGTGAGTGCAATCATGCCAGCTTATCGAAATTCATACCATGATTTGTTTGCGATACTCCGTTGGATTCAGACCTGTATGCTTTTTAAATTGCCTTGAGAAATAATATAAGTCACTAAACCCAAGGTTCTCGGCAATTGCTGTGACTGTTTTTGGCGTACAGGTCAGAAGTTCTTTTGCCTTATCCATTTTTTTGCTGGCAATGTAGTGGATGGGTGGAACGCCGATGTGCTGTTTGAAGAAACGAATAAAATAATTAGGATGCATGTAGGCAATCTGAGCCAGATCCCGGACAGAAATATTTTCTTCAATGTTGGAATCAATATAGGCCAGTATTGCAGAGATTTTCTCCATAACAGGTATATTTGTATAACAGATCTGTTCCAGATCCAGATGCATAATGTAGTGGGACAACAATTCTATTAATTTACTTTTTGCCATCATATGCGCATAGACTTCATCGGATCGGGCGTAATCAAGAATGCTGTTGAATATTTCCTGTATTAGCTCGGGCCGATCCGATGAACAGAAGTGGGGGAAATTCAGAATTTGAAATAGGTTGATCCCTCCAACCTTCGCGCTGAAATGACACCAGTATTTGAGAAAAGGACGATCACTGATGGCTGAATAAGACTGCGTGACCCCCTCCGGCATCAAAAAAAGCTGTCCCGGTGCAGGATAATACTCCTGATCGCCGATCTTGAGCCAGCCCTCGCCTTCACAGATCAAATAAAATTTGCTGTAATCGGGTGTGTAATCGAGGTCTCGCCAATCCGTATCGCAGCGATTGAAGTTGACCATGAACAAATCAACCTGCAGATTGGATAAGTGGTTTGTGAGCAACGTCTTATGGTTCATTATCCTCAACTCCCTACAAAGGTTATTATTGTCCATCCTAAAGTTAACGTTCTGCATGTCTATCTGCTCAACCAGCTACTACAATACAAGTGCAGCCGATAACGGAAGGGATGAGAATCGAATGAGAACAATGCTGGATAAAAATGAATATTTGCAACAGATCGAAAAGACCATTGCCGAAGGAAAGTATAAGGACAGCTGGAATTCACTTAGCGCATTCGAGGTGCCCGAGTGGTACAAGAACGCCAAGTTCGGTATTTTCATTCATTGGGGTCTTTACTCGATCCCTGCGTTTGACAGTGAATGGTATTCACGAAATATGTATATTGAGGGCTCCAAAGCTTATGAACATCACCTTCGCGTTTATGGTCATCCGAAGGATTTTGGCTATAAAGATTTTATTCCGATGTTTCTTGCAGAGAAGTTTGACGCAGATGAGTGGGCCGTGCTTTTTAAAAAGGCAGGAGCCCGTTATGTGATGCCTGTAGCTGAGCACCATGATGGCTTTCAAATGTACAAAAGCTCCATCTCTCACTATAACACAGTTGAAATGGGACCCAAACGGGATCTGTTGGGTGAGATGAAGGTCGCGTATGAGAAGCAGGGACTTATCTTGTGTGTCTCGTCACACCGTGCTGAACATTGGTTTTTCATGTCCCATGGAAAAAACTTTGATTCAGATGTCAAGGAGCCGCTCAGACGCGGTGATTTCTACTGGCCCGCCATGCCTGAACCGGATCATCAGGATTTATACGGCTCACCTCCAACGGATGAATATCTGGAAGATTGGCTGCTTCGTTGCTGTGAACTGGTGGATCAATACCAGCCGAGCATTTTTTATTTTGACTGGTGGATCCAGACGGCAGCGTTCAAACCTTACTTGAAAAAGTTCAGCGCTTACTACTATAACAAAGGTGATGAGTGGGGCATTCCGGTAGCGATTAACTACAAACACGATGCCTTTATGCTCGGTTGTGCCGTTCCGGATGTGGAGCGTGGGCAATTCGCCGATTTGAAACCGTATTTCTGGCAAACAGATACCGCTGTAGCAAAGAATTCATGGTGTTATACAGAAAACAACAACTATAAAACAGCGGATGAGATCATCAGGGACCTCGTCGATATTGTGAGTAAAAATGGCAGCCTGCTGCTGAATGTTGGACCAAAGGCAGATGGAAGTATCCCGAATGAAGACAGGGATATTTTGCTTGCCATAGGTCAATGGCTGGACGTGAATGGGGAGGCGATTTATGACACGACATTCTGGCGGACGTATGGGGAAGGGCCGACCGAGGTGAAGGAAGGACAATTTACAGATGGAGAGACCAAGATCTTTACAAGTGAGGACATTCGTTTCACTGTAAAAGAAAGCTGCCTTTATGCCACGGTTATGGCTTACCCGGAGAACGGAATCGTTCATATTCGTTCGCTGAAAGAGAATTCTCATCATTTCCATGGACTGATCAGGGACATTCAGGTATTGGGCTTTGACGAAGAACCGGAATGGAGCAGGACGGAAGAGTCCTTGACGATAACGACAAGGAACGTGCATAGCTTCTCACCCGTCGTATTTAAATTAGAACTGGATTAAGAGATGAGATCGAAGGGCTATAACCAACAGTAATATGTACTGGTTATAGTCCTATTCTTTGTGCGATTCTGTAATGGATTACACTCGTTTACGGGTTGAAGAAGATCGACGGAGTGTTCTTCGTTTTTTGGACAAGCGATGTACTTTCGCCAAACGCTGCCGCTTCAACAAGCGCTGCCGCACATGACGAGGTCGTCTTTTTTCTACTGGTTTGAAAGGTGATGTCATTTGTATTGGTGGCAGTTCGCATGGTTCTTCCATGGTATCCATCACGGCTCTGTAGCTTATCGGCACAATACCCAGCGTCTGTATCGTTCGGGGGATTTCCTGATCGACAAATACTGCAAGCTCATGCTCGCGGATGTCCAGCCAGTTGGAAATTTCACGCAGAGCATCATCGACATATCCGGGATGACATACAATCTCGGTAATGCCATCTGGGAGCTTAGATAAATGTTGTAGCAATCGCTGTAAACCCTCATGATCTCCGTAAGTATCCAGCAGAATCGTATCCGTCATCCGAGGCACTGGCATTTCAGGGCTTGCATGCCGGACCTGAGATCGCCGAAGCGGGATGTTTTCCCGGACAGCTTTCTCCGCCATGATTTGGAATATGATGGGATCGTTTTGATGAAGCAGCTGATGGGAATCGAGATGTGTAGGGGAAAGTGACGCTTGAGCCAAAACGTTCCATTGAGCATCGAGTTCTTTGGCAATATCAGTGGAATCTCGTATTAATCCACACTGGCCTTGATGAAAAGCACCGTCAGGATTCACCAAAGAAGGCACGATAGCCGGATCGGATACGGGTCTCCCGTAAGTCAGGTTAAAATGCAATCCGATTCCGAGGTCCGGCAGCGATCGGGCTAAACTCAGTGCATGATCAAAGCCCGGCATATTCACCATCATCGAAGTACTCGTAATTCCACCAGCCTGATATGCTTGAATAATCCCCTGATTAACGCCGGGCGACAGCCCGAAATCATCCGCATTAATGATTACTTGCCTGCTCATACCGCTTACTCCTTCCTCACGTTGAGAACAAACCATTTGCCATGTCCCTAATATATTAAAGGTCACAAGGTATGAACCGTTCATTCGCACAGGCCTGATAAAATACTTCAAATGCCGTCTTGTCCATGGAATATCCTGTTCGCTGTTAGAAATAATCCAGTTGCAGACAGAATACATTTAATGTAAACGTTGTTACGGATTGAGAAAAATGGGGTATCCCCGTTCAGAATCAGTCCGTTAATATGGGGAGGGAAAAGATTGTTGAGAAAAAGAAAAATCGTAAGTACGCTGGTGCTGTTCAGTTTCCTAATCGCTTTACTGCCTGGCACGACGACAAACGCAGCGACCAATTGGAATCTGGTGTGGAGTGACGAATTCAATGGAAGTTCTCTGAATACGTCGAATTGGTCTGCAGAGATTGGTACCGGCAGCGGCGGATGGGGAAATAATGAATTGCAGTATTATACGAATCGCACCGAGAACCTGCAAGTTACAGGTGGCAATCTGGTCATCACTGCACGCAAAGAAAATTACAATGGCAGCAGCTATACCTCCGCACGAATCAAAACCCAAGGCTTGAAGGATTTTACTTACGGGAAAGTTGAAGCACGCATCAAGCTGCCGTCCGGTCAGGGGCTGTGGCCTGCTTTTTGGATGTTGGGAAGCAACATTAATTCCGTCGGCTGGCCTAAGAGCGGAGAGATCGACATTATGGAGCGGGTCAACAACAATGCTTTTGTAAACGGTACCGTACACTGGGATGCTAACGGGCATGCCGATTATGGAAAGATATCGGAGAATCTTGATTTTTCCCAATTTCATGTATACAGCATCGAATGGGATTCCAAATATATAAGATGGTTTGTGGATGGCAAACAGTTCAATGAGTTTTACATCGAAAATGGAACAGGCAACACGGAGGAGTTCCAACGTCCGTTTTTCCTCCTCTTGAATATGGCTGTGGGTGGGAATTGGCCTGGCAGCCCTAATAATGCGACACCTTTCCCATCACAAATGCTGGTGGATTATGTGCGGGTATATCAAGCAGCGAGTACACCGAACATTGTCAGCGGGGGTCTCTATACGATCGGTTCCAAAGCAAGCGGTAAAGTGTTGGATATTGTGGATGTATCCACGGCAAGCGGAGCCAAAGTACAACAATGGACCAACTACAGTGCGAGCAACCAAACGTTCAGGGTCGACAGCACAGGGGATGGTTTCTATAAACTCACGGCGGTTCACAGTGGAAAAGTTCTGGATGTGCCTAACTCAACAGCATCACCCGGCGTACAGCTCCAGCAATGGGATGATAATGGCTCTAACGCCCAAAGGTGGAGCATCCAGGATGCGGGTAACGGTTTCTATAAAATCATTTCCAAGGTGAATGGATTGGCGGTAGATGTTTCGAGCTCTTCAACGGCGGATGGAGCTGCAATCCAGCAATGGAATGATAACGGTACGGATGCACAAAGATGGTCGTTTAACAAATTGAATTAATTAAATTGCAATAATTTTAGATGAATTCATCACAAAATTTGATGTTGGTAATATATTGTTGACATCAAGCAAGTGATGTTCGCCCGACCTGCGGACATTAACAGGGCTCCCAAGGAGGAGATTATGGAAGATGAAGTACAAGAAACGCAGTGTGCACGGCGGAAGCGGCTTTAGAAAAGGTGGAGGAGAATCACATCTCACAGGTATTGGGGAAGAAGCCCATTTACTCCTCAAATTAATTGGCGAATTGAAAGCTGCCATAGTACAGGTATTTGCTAATCCAACTCAGGTTAATGTTTCTGTTTTGATTGAAATTCTGCGCAAATTGCTGGCTTTGGTTCATCATTTGAAATTAAAGAAAGGAAACAAGGCCAGCTTGGAAGCTGCCTTGGAACTTTCCATTGCTTCAGCGGAGGTCATCCCATTCTCTCCAATAAGCGTAGGCACCAACTTGCAGCAGTTGCTTGATACGCTGTTGTCTGTTGTTTTACAGGAATGCATCCATTCTGCGGACAAAGATCAATTGGTCATTGCCATCAGAGCAGTAGAGGTAGCTCTTGCCAACGCACTTAGAAACTCAGGAATTCCGGGTCCTGCTGGACCCGCTGGACCAGCAGGACCTGCCGGTCCGGCCGGATCTCAAGGTGTTGCTGGTCCTCAAGGAACGGTAGGTCCAGCGGGATCGCAGGGTAACCCTGGGCCTGCGGGACCCATTGGTCCGATCGGTCCGGCGGGTAGCCAAGGTCCAGCAGGTGCAGCTGGTCTGAACGGAGTTACGGGTGCAACCGGAGCAACGGGTGCAGCAGGTCCAGCAGGTGGTGCAACTGGAGCCACCGGAGTGACTGGAGCGACAGGAACTGCAGGAGCGGCAGGCGTAACGGGTGCGACCGGAGCTGTCGGTGCAGCGGGCGTTACGGGAGCCACAGGTGATCCAGGCGTAACCGGAGCTACGGGTGATCCTGGAGTGGCGGGTGCGACGGGAGTAACGGGTGCTACGGGAGCCGCAGGATTGGCCGGAGCCACTGGTGTGACTGGAGCGACAGGAACAGCCGGGGTTACTGGCGTTACCGGTGATACGGGAGCCGCAGGATTGGCCGGAGCTACTGGTGTGACTGGAGCGACAGGAGTAGCTGGAGTCACCGGTGTGACTGGTGATACGGGAGCCGCAGGATTGGCCGGAGCCACTGGTGTCACAGGAGCGACAGGATTAGCTGGGGTTACTGGTATAACAGGAGCTACGGGATTGGCCGGAGTAACTGGTGTTACTGGCGTAACGGGAGCTACAGGTTCGGGAGCCATCATTCCGTTTGCTTCTGGTGGTCCAGCCATTTTGACAACACTCGTTGGTGGATTGGTTGGTACTACAAGCCTGATTGGTTTCGGTAGCTCGGCAACGGGAATAAGCTTGGTCGGAGGCACCATTGATTTAACAGGGTCAGTAGTTGGGCCACTCATTAACTTTGCATTTTCGGCTCCAAGGGATGGCGTTATAACTTCCATTGCTGCGTATTTTAGCACAACCGCAGCCTTGTCATTAGTCGGTTCAACGGTAACCATCACAGCACAACTGTTCAGCTCGCCTACGCCAGACAATGCATTTACGGCTGTGCCTGGAGCTGTCGTGACACTGGCACCTCCACTTACAGGTATTATCGCATTGGGCACCATCTCCAATGGTATAACAACCGGATTGGCTATCCCGGTGACTGCACAGACACGTCTGTTGCTGGTGTTCTCGGCGACAGCTGCCGGACTCACACTTGTGAATACCGTTGTCGGCTATGCAAGTGGTGGCTTGAATATTACTTGATTTACTAACACGCAATGAGAATAAATAAGTCAGGAAACAAGCTGAGCTCCATTTGTATTGGAGACAGCTTGTTTTTTTGTTCTTTTAGGTTTATCTTCGTCACAAACAGGATTGAATGAATCAACTGAAAAACCATCCTCAGCTGAAACCCCTGTATACTAAACATGCCACTCTTTGGAAATCCTGAACAGGTGAACCGGAAGAGCGAATGAGACAGCAAGAACGATATGTGCGTGGAGGGAACCATGAATATAGAACAGCTTTTTTTTCATATTTTATACTGCAACTCAAGGAAGCCGAATGAACTTCGGACATTTTCCAATAAAGGGGTGCGAACGCTTCAGCATCATGAACTCATTTTTATTACAGGCGGCAAAGCGGAGATTACTATTGAGAGTAAAAGACATACCATTCAGGAAGGCGTCCTGATCTACCTTCAACCGGATGTGCCTCACTTGATAGAGATTGACTTTAAGAATCCCATAAGTTTTTTTTCGGTTCACTTCAGTTATGTCCGAATCGAGCAGAATGACAATACATGGACTGTAAACGAGGACGTCGAGATGTTTCCCTTACCAGCTGTCCAGCAATTACAGGATTATTATCAATTGGAAGAAGTATTTAAACATATGGTAGACACCTGGCATACGAAACTACCGGGTTATGAGTTTAGCACCAAGTCCTTACTACAGCAATTGCTTATCGCGATCGGCCAAAATATAAAAAAGCGGCATCGTAATTATGCGACATCCTTGAAAGTGGAAAAGATCATCAACTATATGAATCAACATTTGCATCGTAAAGTCACCTTGACCGAACTATCTGAGCTGGTACAGTTATCAGCCCCGTATTTATCAAGAGCTTTCAAAGAGATTACAGGATACTCCATCATAGAGTTTTTTAACAAACTGAAGATGGATAAAGCAAAAGAGATCATTTTGGAAGGAAACAACAAAGTTAAAGAGGTGGCGCAGGTACTCGGTTACACGGATGAATTCTATTTTAGTAGGCTATTTAAACAATTGGAAGGCATGAGTCCAACGGAATTTTACAGCAAAAATGTCCATGGAGTTTAACATAATGCATGGTGCATAGCCGTTCTGATCGCTAAGATGAGGATATGATTCTGAAGCGGGAGGAAGGCTTGTTGATATGCCGCTGTGGAAAAGAAATTTGATTGTATGCTGGTTCGGAATGTTTGTGACCGGAGTAGGCATGAGTCAGATCGCACCGATTTTGCCGCTGTACATCAAGCAGCTTGGTGTGAATGACTCAGCAGCGATTGCCCAATTCTCCGGAATTGCCTTTGGCATCACATTTATACTTTCCGCCATTTTCTCCCCCATATGGGGAGCGGCTGCCGACCGATGGGGGAGAAAACCAATGCTGCTTCGAGCCAGTTTGGGGATGGCTGTAGTGGTAGGTTGTATGGGGTTCTCAACAAATGTGTATATGCTCATTGGACTTCGGCTGCTACAGGGTGTCATCACAGGATATAGCACCGCCTGTACAACGCTGATAGCGACCCAAACCGATTCCAAACATGCGGGCTATGCTTTGGGCACACTTTCAACCGCCAACATCGCAGGTTCCTTGATCGGTCCGACAATTGGTGGATTCATAGGGGTAAATTGGGGGCTCCAGAATTCGTTTTTTATAACGGGTGGGCTGATGATGATTGCCTTTATTACGACCGCTTTGTTTGTGAAAGAATCGTTCACGCGAGAGGACAAGGTGGTGCTTGGTCTTAGGGAAGTATGGCGAAAAGTGCCCGAGAAAAGTCTGACGATTAACTTGTTTGTTACTTTTTTTGTACTCACTGTGGCCTTATATTCGGTGGAGCCTATCATTACCGTATATATTACGCAGCTTTCCGGTAACACTTCGCATGTTGCTCTGTTGGCTGGAATCGTGTTCTCGGCATCAGGATTGGCCAATCTCATTGCTGCGCCAAGACTGGGTAAGCTTTCGGACCAAATAGGTGCACAGAAGGTCATATTGGTTGCTCTTCTAGCTGCCGGAATTCTCTTCATAGCACAGGCGTTTGTAACGAGTCCGTGGCAGTTGATGGGCCTGCGTTTCTTATTGGGATTGGCGGCAGCTGGGCTAATTCCTTCGGTGAATACTCTGATCAAAAAAATTACACCAGCTTCCCTGACTGGTAGAATGTTCGGTTTTAACATGTCAGCAGGATATCTGGGAGTATTCGGCGGTGCTGTTTTAGGCGGACAAGTGGCTGCCTGGATGGGAATACGATATGTGTTCTTGATTACCAGTGCATTGATATTGATTAATGCTGGCTGGGTGTATTTTAAGGTATACAAAAAACTTGAAACGATTGGGAGAGAAGATCATGGAAAACTTGAAAAAAGCAGAAGCTGAACAGCTTACAGCTGAAAAAACAGCGCTGGTCGTGATTGATTTGCAAAAGGGGATTGTGAATAGCCCGCTACAGTCTCCACATACAGGTGAGCAGGTGGTGCAGAATGCGGCCAAGTTAGCACAGGCTTTCACGGAAAAGGGAGCTTTTGTGGTGCTTGTAAAAGTCTCTTCAGTCGATGGAAAAGACATGTTGAAACCAAAGACGGATATGGAACGGGGAGCGATTCAGTTTAGCGCAGACTGGGATCAATTCGTGCCTGAAATGACTGCCCATACTCCTTATCATACGGTTGCCAAACGTCAATGGGGTGCTTTCTTCGGTACGGATCTGGACCTCCAGTTGCGACGTCGGGGAATAGATACCATTGTATTATGTGGCGTTTCTACGTCAATCGGTGTAGATACTACAGCCAGAGAAGCTTATCAGCACGGTTATCAACAGATTTTTGTAGAAGATGCAATGACAGCTGCAACCAAGGAAGAGCATGACTACGTTTGTAAAACCATTTTCCCCAGATTGGGTCGGATTCGCTCCAGTGAAGAAGTGGTTACGGCACTGAAATAAGATGAGCCGGTAAATAACCCAGGATTCGGACAAGACAATAATCCGTTAAGAAAAGGTTTAACATGCTCAAAAAGGAGACATCTGATCAGATGTCTCCTTTTTGGAATTTGCATACATGATCAGAACAAATTATTGGCTGCAATCAGCAACAAGAGAACCCCGCTGACAAGCGTTCCGAATTGTCCCAATGTGAATGAACCAATACGAACGTTTGCCGCTTTGGACCCCATCCACACGCCAAACCATACGGTAACAAAACTGCCGATCGCTGCGGTAAGGGAAATATACAAGGGGGATAAGCCCATCAGCCCTGCACTTAAGCCATTCGTCAGTGCGTTTGTCGAAAGGGCAACACCCAGAATCAACGCCTCCAGAACTCCAATATGATTCGATTTGTCCAAATCTACACGTTCCGGATTTTGTAAAATAGACCCGATCCCGAGGGTTTGGGAATCGGTCTCTTCGTGATCTTTCTTCTTGCGGGGAACGGATAACAAGATGATACGAAAACCGATAACGAGTAGGATAAATGTCCCCAGTAGTATAGGGAAAACGCCAGGTAGTACGATCGAAATCCATTTTCCGAACAAAATGCCTGAATAACTGAACAACAAACAAACAACGGCAATCAAAAAATTCGAAAATAGGCTGATTCTGATTTTTCTGATCCCGTACGATAGTCCGACACCCAGATTGTCAAGACTCGAAGAGACGGCCAAAGCAAGAATGAGCATCCACGCCATACAATCACCTCATGATCTGTATTCTGCTCTTAATGTATGTCGTGTTGAGATTCATGTGCCCGTCCTTGAGAAAAATGCAACAAAACGCTGCTGATGAAGAAAGAATAAAGTAAACTTTCACCACATTGTCCCATATACTAGACTATCGATCATATCTCTGGAGGGATGCTGGTGAGAGCAAATGATCAAACAAAGGATTGCCATATCGGAGATTTGATCAAGCCTCTGCTTGCCAGACGCTCTCTCTCGATGCGCAAATTCAGTACGTTGTGCGGAATGGACACGGCCACCATTTCTCGGATTCTGAACGGAAAGCAGCAACCGAAGCTCACGCATTTACAGATCTTTTCCGAACATTTGGATGTATCTCTGGATCATCTCATTGAGGCTGCAGGCTTCAAAATCGATAACGCAAAAAGAGGGGCAGAGCGGGGGATTCTGGATTCGCTTGAATCGATCAAGACGGTCCTGCAACATACGAAATTATTTGACCTCGATGTGACAACAGAGCGGATAGAACAGGAAATGGTTAAGTACGAACAATATGCACGTACAGATGAAGGGCATCGAATAATATGTAAGGAGTTTGATCTAAAAATCAATCAGATAAACGGTGCAGGACCGTTCATTGAACATTTGAAGGAAATGCATATTCAATACTGTGATGAGATTACACCAGAGAACGATCGTTCTCTGATTGGAAGTGCATTGTTATACTTTATTTCGTCTGCGGATCTGATCCCGGACTATCTCTTTCCGATTGGTTATCTGGATGATGCCATCGTTGTGTATCTGGTGTTGGATCGTCTGAAACAACGCACATGACACGATTGGTTTGGGAGAACACCAAAAGAACGGCGCGAAGTTTCTCGCGTCGTTCTTTTTACTATCAGAGTGAATCAGTCATAGTTATAAAGAACTGTTTGGATCAATTAAAAAGCCGTGGTATTCACATTTGCGAAAAACATATGGTTAACGGAGAGTCATTAGACTTATGAAAGCATTAAAAAGGCTTATTTTCTATTATTTTCTATAAAAGTGCTTGTATATCTCTTTTTATGACTCTATAATATACCATAAATATACAATTAGATTCTAAATTTTATATTATATGTAATTTTAAGAGTGTTTGTACATATTCAAGAAATCTCCTGATCTATCCAGAGCAATCATACTCCCATGTAAAGTAAGCGTTCTTGCTAACGCCGGTGATTACCCTCCTTAATGAATGCGAATAAACTTCCACCCACAAGATTAATTGATCTGAAATTCACCTCTTCCATATACGCTAAATTTGGCTATCTATAATCTTTCACATGCGATGTAATTTAATAACCTGTCCTGTAAAGGAGGTGAGGCTTGATGTAAATGAACGCAACACGTCTGCCCATGTTGAGGCCGTTTCATCGTTTTCATTTTTAGAAATGGATACAGTAAATCACTGTATTACAAAAACCGGGTAAAAGGAGTGGAAAAGTTTGATAAAGATGAATCGTTTACGCAAGCCGCTGTCCATGGGCCTGTCGCTTCTCCTTGCATTATCTATCATACAACCGGTTTCAGCTGAAAACGCCGCATCGCAGAAGATTGACATGAAATCCAGTTCGGACAAAATCACTACTTCCAAAGTCAACGCCAAATTAAGCAAGGAATTTGAGAGTAATGATTATGTAACTTATCTGGTGAAAATGAAAGAACAGGTAGATACTGCCTCTGTCTCCAAACAAGCCATGCAAAAGGCAACAATCGAAAAGCAAACGGCTTCGGCAACGAAACTGTCGGTACGAAGCACCGTTGTCAGCTCTCTGCGGGAAACGGCCTCGCGATCTCAGTACACACTTGAAAGTTTTCTTGAAAAGGAACTTGACCTTGGCAAGGTCAAAGAATATAAAAGCTATTTCATCGTTAATGCACTGGCAGTAACGAGCACCAAAGAAGTCATGGAACAGATTGCACTTCTGCCTGAGGTAGATAAAATATTGCCAAATGAGGAGCGTTTTCTGCAAAAAACCGAGGTCAGTAATGAAAAAGCAACCGCAGCCCCTGCGGCAGACACTACAACGATCCCGGCAAAAGAGTCGCCAGCGAAAGAAAGCGCAGCGGCTAACGATAAGAGCCTGCAGACAGAGAACGTAGAATGGAATATCGATTCTATCAACGCGCCAGCAGTCTGGGATAAAGGAATCGACGGTACAGGAATCGTTGTTGCCAACCTGGACAGCGGGGTCGATTACACGCATCCAGCGCTTCGGAGCAAATGGAGAGGGCTTGATGCTTCGGGAAATATCGTTGATCCCGAACTAAGCTGGTACGATCCCCATAGCAATGCTTCGCTTCCTGCGGATGGAGACGGTCATGGTACACATACCATGGGTACGATGGTAGGCTCCGAAGCGAACGGCACCAACAAGATTGGGGTTGCTCCAGGGGCAAAATGGATTGCCGTTCGGATTTTCAATCCGAGTACCACGGATGCCATTATACTGGATGGCGGTCAATGGCTGATTGCTCCAGTGGATGCTGAAGGAAACTTGCATCCTGAGCTTGCCCCGGATGTGGTTAACAATTCCTGGGGTGGTGGTCCAGGATTGGACGAGTGGTTCCGTCCAATGGTACAGGCTTGGCGTGATGCACAGATCTTTCCGGAATTTTCAGCCGGGAATGTGACACTGACGAATCCGGGAGGTCCAGGTTCGGTGGCGAACCCTGCGAACTATCCAGAGAGCTTCGCTACGGGAGCAACGGATATCAACGGGAATCTGGCTTCTTTTTCCCTTCTTGGTCCTTCCCCTTATGAGGAAATTAAGCCGGAAGTTTCGGCTCCAGGTGTTAACATCCGTTCCTCTGTTCCGGGCGGAGTATATGAGGGTGGCTGGAACGGCACGTCCATGGCAGGCCCGCATACCACTGCACTGGCCGCACTCCTGCTTCAAGCTAATCATTCCCTTACGGTTGATCAGTTAGAGCAGATCATTATGGATACAGCTACACCGAGAACAGACAGCCGGTATCCAAATTCGCCAAATAACGGTTACGGTCATGGCATTATCAATGCACTGGATGCTGTGGGCTCTGTCCTCGAAGGCATAGGCACGGTATCTGGCAGGGTTGTCACAGCTGGTGACGATCTGGAAGCGCCGGTTCTGGAACATACGCCTGTCAATTCTGCCTTTACGGGGCTTGATATTCCACTGACTGCACGTGTTACCGATAATGTCGGTGTAACCACAGTGGAGGCATTTGCCAAAACAACGGGCACGAGCCAATACGTATATCTGCCGATGAATCGAGTAGCTGGGGATGCCAAAGATGGAACTTATACAGCGACAATTCCGGCATTTCTAATCGAGTCACAGGGTTTGGAGTACTATATCCGGGTCAATGATTATGGCAACAACGGATTCGAGAGTGAAGTTTACAAGGTTGCTGTCTCCAATGGAGTCCAGCCTGGGTATCTGCAAGATTTTGAGGAAGACAATCTGGGCTTTACTTCGGGTGGAGTTGGCAACACTTGGGCATGGGGAGCACCAACAAGTGGACCGGGAAGTGCCTACTCTGGTGACAAAGTGATTGCAACTAATCTGACTGGGACTTATGCAGCCAACAGTAATGCTTACTTACTTGCACCACCAATTGATCTTACCCAGAGCCCTGAGGGAGCATTGTTATCCTTCAAGCACTGGTATGATTTGGAGAGCAATATCGATTTTGGCAAAGTGTACATTGCAACAGAGGATGGTGACTTCGTATTTGAAGAGGCATTGAGCTTTACAGGTGCCGGTGGAGGCTGGAAAACGCAATATATTGACTTGCGTGAATACGCCGGTCAACAGGTATTTATCAAGTTTAATCTGACCAGTGACAATTCCGTTCAGAAGGCTGGTTGGTATATCGATGACTTTTCAGTACAAGCTCCAGATGATATTGCTCCGGGAGCACCAAGCGGATTGTCCGCTTCTGCCGACATACTGGGGAATGTAAACTTGTCCTGGACGGGATCGGACGATGAGGATCTGGAATCCTACAACGTATATCGTTCAACGAATTCAGGCACAGGTTATGAATTGCTCGGAAATACATCTGCAACGACATTTACGGATACGGCTACAGTAACAGATTCGACTTATTTTTATACGGTAGCCGCTCTTGATTATAGTGGCAATGAGAGTGACAAGTCGAATGAGGTATCCGTGACCGTGGAGGTCCCTGAAGATATCTTCATCGATCACTTTGATGGCAACAGTGACAATGAGTGGACTCATTCCGGCACCAAGGACGAGTGGGAACGCGGAGTACCTGTCGTTGGACCTGCCAGTGCGGTTTCTCCGCCGAATGTTTGGGCAACTGATCTGGACAGTACCTATGAGAACGGTTCTAACTATTCTCTGGTATCGCCAGTCGTGGATCTAACTCAGGTGGATCAAGCTACGCTGACGTTCAATCATTGGTATGAAATCGAAAGTGGATACGATTACGGTTATGTTGAAGCCACGAAAGACGGTGGCAACACATGGTCGGAGCTCGGTAAATTCTCTCATTCTTCAAATGGAAAACAATGGACTCCGGTATTTTACGATCTGGCAGCTTTGAAGGGGAATGAAGTTCAATTCCGGTTCAGATTGACTTCAGACAGCAGTGTCGTCAAGCAAGGCTGGTACATCGATGACTTCCGCATTCTGGGTATCGCCGCTGAGACGGTTACAAAAGATACGGCAGTTGTTCTGAACAGCGACAAGCCTAAGCCGGAATATGATACTTCTTGGTACAAAATTTCAAATACGGACAAGGCCGAATTTAATAAAACCAAACAGGAACAGCCCGAAGTACAGAAACCTGGAACAGGTTCTGTAACGCCGCAAAGTTTGCCTGCAAGTGCAACGGTCACTGTTCTGGAAACAGGACGTTCAGTGAAGACGGACCCGACGACAGGCAAATACAGTTTCACTCACGTGGCGGGTGATTACACGTTGAAGGCTGAGGCCTATGGCTATTATCCTCAAACGAAGACGGTAACCATCACGGATGGAAGTGGAGCAACAGCCAACTTCAATCTGGAAACCATTCCTCAAGGAAAGATTGAAGGTATTGTGAGCGATGAACGGACAGGGAAACCTATCGCTGGAGCATCCGTCCTCGTGTTGGAAGATGCTCAAGTAGGTGCTGTACGCACAGGAGCAGACGGTAAATTTGCTCTGGATGTTCTGGAAGGAAGCTATACGTTATCGATCATCGCGACGGACTACTATAGCAAAACGGTAAATGTAACAGTACCTGGAAACGGTACAGTCGAAGCGAAAGTTGCCTTAAAACCATTTATCGGATTTCCTGGTGAAATCGCTTATGACGATGGAACGGCTGAAAATGCAAGAGCCTTTGTGGCCGCAGATAACGCATGGGCTGTACGTATGACACCAGAACTAGAGACAGCACAGCTTACAGGTGCATCACTTCGATTCTGGAATACACAATGGCCTGTACCAGGTGGAACAGCATTCAAATATGCCGTCTATGATGCCTCCGGATCGGGTGGAGCGCCAGGCCGATTGCTGGCAGGACCTTTCGACGGTACGGCATTGCGCAATGATCAGTGGACAACCGTTGAATTTCCTGAGCCAGTAGTGGTACAAGGCGATTTCTATATCGTGTATGTACAGACTGCTGTTGGAACGAGCGCACCTGGACTCGCAACCGATGAAAACGGTGTGAATGCAGGGCGGAGCTGGCAGCGTGTAGGTGGCGTATGGAGTACTGCACCAGCAGAAGAGGGTAACTATATGATTCGTGCAGTCGTGAAATATCCAGTGAATGCACCTGTACTCACACAACCGACGAGCACCTATACCAATCAGTCGACATTTACTGTGTCTGGAACTTCTCCAGCTTCAGGAGCCCAGATCAAGGTATATAATGGAAAAGAAGTAGCGGGAACAACGACAGTGGAGAATGGAAAATTTAAGCTGAATGTTAAACTTCGTGCAGGGGTTAATGCCATTACTGCCGAGGCGGTAGTTAACGGGAAAACGACCGATCGCTCCCTTCCAGTTGTGATCATCTTGGATCAGACAGCACCTGTGTTAACTGTCCTTACACCTGAAGAAGCAAGTCGAACTAACACAGAAGTGGTTCATGTGACGGGCGATGTACAGGACCAATTCCTCGACAAAGTGACCATTAACGGACAGAAGGTGAAATTGGAGCAAGACAGAAGTTTTAATCACCGCGTACTTGTGAATGAGGGCAAGAACACGATTACAATCATTGCGACAGATATTGCAGGCAATAAAACAACCGTGACACGGACTGTTTATGTGGAAACGTCTTTGCCTGAACTGACCAATATCTCTCCGGCTGAGGATGTACGGATTGTGGCAGGAGAAACTGTAACGGTTTCGTTCGACAGTATCCCCAAATTACAGGCCTCTTTCCGGATTGAACTGCCATCCAATTTGAGCACACAGGCTGGCGCAGAGATTCCATTGTTGGAAACGGAACCTGGTCATTATACAGGGACCTATACCACTGCATCTTCGCTGGTGCTTGAGGGTGGAGTGATCGTGATCCGTGCTCAGGATGCAGCAGGAAACAAAGTCGAAGTGGAAGCGCCAGGACGGTTATTCGTATCTGCAGCAGAAGCTCCCGACACGAATGTGCCAGTTGACGAAAATCTGTTACCTTAATCGAAGCATCACGGAGATGCTTATAATCCAGCTTCAAATTGAAACAGAAACGATGATTTGAAAATGTAAAGTGAAAAGCCGACAAGCCCAAAGAAGAGGGGCTTGTCGGCTTTTTGTATGTAAATTCAAGAAGTATTGCCTAAGATTCGTTCAATGATATTGCATATGATGCATGAACTTAATGAAACAGCGATATGTGTTCAATATGAAGACTGGAGGAACGATCTGTGGGTATTGAGAAATCACAACCGTTAAGAAGCAAATGGCTAAAAACAAAGCAGCTTATCAATAATGATTCAATAAAACCGTTCATACCTGATACACAAAAGTTTAACAAGGTGAATCTAAAATCCATGATAGCCAGATATGGAATGTTATATATCAAGCCTGAAATAGGAACTCATGGAGTGGGCGTCATTAAGGCTGAGATGGAAAATCAACATGATTTTGCGTATCAGATGAATCAAAAACGTCTGACGTTTAATAGCTTTGATTCGTTCTATAAAAGTCTTGCACACGTTGTGAAACAGCGAAGTTATCTCATTCAAAGAGGAATACATTTGCTAAAACACAACAACAGGCGCTTTGACATCCGGGTCATGGTACAGTTAAGCCCAGAACAGCAGTGGGAAGCAACGGGGGTTATCGGTCGACTTGGACATTCCAAAAAAATAGTAACCAATTATCATAACGGCGGTCAGCCAATGGATATTCATAAGCTTCTGGAATCTCATGTGTCCGCAAAGCGCAGAAATGAACTGATTCAGGAGATGAATAAGCTGGGTGTTGGGATAGCTCGTCATATGAACAAGAAATACAAGCGATTGAAGGCAATTGGCGTGGATATTGGACTGGATCAAAGTCTGACACCTTGGGTCATTGAAGTGAATGCCAAGCCGGACCCTTATATTTTTAAACAATTAAAAGACAGGACGATGTATCGCAAGGTAATTCGGTATTTCCGCCATACAGATCATAAGCCATAAAATATCTTCAGCTTAACTTTGGACATCCTTGATTCCGAATTGTTACATGCAGAGAAAGCTTCCTATTATCACGACTTGGTGAGCAGGAAGCTTTTTTGCTTGTTTTCTTAAGAAGGTCATTCTAATTCATGTCGTAATTTTATATAGTTATTGTCGTAAGTTCCTATTAAAATTAGATCAGGTCTGTGTTAATTTATAGTTAGATGTCAGAATATCATATAGTATGGAGGTTAATCATAGTGACCATTCGAATAGGTAAAATAAGCTTATGGCACGTACATGCCTGGGATTATATTAAACAGGCTCAGGAGCACGAAGATACGGTGATGGCTGCTGTATGGGATGAAGATGCCGAGCGCGGACAGGAAGCTGCTGAACGTTTGAACGTGCCATTCTATGCTTCTCTGGAAGATATGCTGGCACAGGACAACATCGATGCCGTCATTGTGGATGCACCGACACGTCTTCACGAAGATGTGATCACTGCTGCTGCGAAAGCGGGCAAACACATTTTCACAGAAAAAGTTATCGCTTCAACGATTAAAGAAGTAAATACGATCATTTCGGATGTACAGGATAACGGAGTGAAAATGACGGTATCTTTACCGCGTTTGAACGATGGATATACATTAACTATTCAAGATGTTCTGAACCAAGGACTACTTGGTAAGGTGACTTATGTTCGTGTGCGTTTATCGCATAACGGTGCGATTGGCAATTGGCTGCCTGAGCATTTTTATCATCTGGAAGATTGTCAGGGCGGGGCATTAATTGACCTCGGTTGTCATCCGATGTATCTGACGAATCTGTTCCTAGGTCAAGAAGTGACTGGGGTTAATGCTAATTTCGGATATGTTACTGGAAAAGAAGTGGAAGATAACGCGGTTGCTACGTTATTTACGGATTCCGGAGCAATCGGTGTAGTCGAGGCTGGGTTTGTGAACAGTCATTCGCCGTTTGCGATAGAGGTTCATGGTACGGAAGGCACACTTTTATACGGAACACCAGAGGATAAGCTGCTAATCCGCACGAATGTTGGTTCAGATCAACAGAAGGAATGGACAGAGATTCCTTTGCTGGACAGAAGAGAAAGCGCATTCAGCCAGTGGGTATCCCATATTCAGAATGATACGATTGCTACCGAGAATTTGCAGACGGCTACTCAATTGACTCGCCTGATGGAGGCTGCCAACCTTTCTGCGAAGGAAGGGCGCAAAATCTCCTTGAAGGAGTTACAGGGATAGGGTTTGGGAGGTGCCGCATTGAGCCGATATCCTTTTGAGAAGATGCTTGAACGACAGGATATCCTGGAAAGATTGGATGTCTCGATCCTGTGGGGACACTACGAGATACGAGTTCTGCGATTTCATCTGACTTCTTTTCCAGCAGGCAGAATCGTTGATTTTCATAACCATGCGGAATTCGAGTTACATTTCATCCCGAGAGGGAAAGGAAAAGTCATTCTGGGGGATGAGATGCATCCGCTCTCTGAAGGCATGCTGTATTTAACGGGTCCGGGTCTTGTTCATTATCAGGAGGCGGATTCCCAAGAGGCCATGGATGAACTATGCCTGCATGTGGATATCATTGAACATCCCAGAGAGGGTGTAGATCCGTGGGAGGCAGCAGAGTCAGAGGAAACGATCGAAAAGCTTAGAACACTTCCTCTTGCTCCGGTACATGATTATCATCGCGCCATGAACTGTTTCCTGGAAGCTTATGAGGCTTGTGACCGTAAACTAATTGGATATTACACGTCCATTAAGCAGCAGGTGATCAGTATTCTGCTGAAGACCGTCCGAGCCTACGATATCGGGGGGAATCGGGCGGAGGCTCCTGTGCGAGACATGTCTGTGTACAGGTACGATTATGCCATTCAGTATATGGAGGCAAATCATCCCTCAGCAGTAACGCTGGAGAATGTAGCGGAGAAGCTACATATTAGCAGCAGACAACTGCAACGAATCTTTTATCAGGTTCAGCCGGAAATGCCTTTCAGCCGTGTGTTGGAGGATATCCGCCTGCGCGCGGTGTGCCGCAATCTGGAAGAAAGTCATGTTTCCATCGAACAAATTGCCCTGGCTTCAGGGTTTACCAATGCTAATTATTTACATGCTGTTTTTCGAAAGCGTCTGGGGATGACCCCATCGGCTTTCCGTAAAATGAAACAACCAAACCAAAAGTGAGGGTGATTAGATATGAGTAAAACGTATCGTGTAGGGATTATTGGCTGTGGCGGGATTGCAAACGGCAAACATCTGCCAAGTTTGAGCAAGCTTGAT
The DNA here is from genome assembly GCF_028771845.1 of Paenibacillus marchantiae. NCBI lineage: Bacteria > Bacillati > Bacillota > Bacilli > Caryophanales > Paenibacillaceae > Paenibacillus > Paenibacillus marchantiae. Next base: position 4,258,795 of record NZ_CP118270.1, read on the forward strand.
AATGTAGAACTGGTTGCTTTCTGTGATATCGTTCAGGAACGTGCAGAAGAAGCCAAAGAAAAGTATGGTAGTTCCGAAGCACAGGTATACACGGATTATCAAGAATTACTTCAGGATGAAACGATTGATATTGTTCATGTTCTTACGCCAAATATCTCTCACGCAGAGATTTCTATTGCTGCACTTGAAGCCGGAAAACACGTCATGTGTGAAAAACCAATGGCCAAGACATCTGCTGAAGCGCAAAAAATGCTTGAAGCAGCCGAGCGTACTGGTAAAAAACTGACCATCGGATACAATAACCGTTTCAGAGAAGACAGCTTGTACCTGAAGCAGCTGTGTGAAGCTGGCGAACTGGGTTCGATTTACTTTGCCAAAGCACATGCGATCAGAAGAAGAGCGGTACCTACTTGGGGTGTTTTCCTTGATGAGGAGAAACAAGGTGGCGGACCGTTGATTGACATCGGTACACATGCACTTGACCTGACGCTGTGGATGATGGATAACTATCAACCAAAGGTTGTTCTGGGCACAACTCATCACGAGCTTTCACAAAGAGAAAATGCAGCGAATGCATGGGGCCCGTGGGACCCGAAAAAATTCTCGGTTGAAGATTCCGCTTTTGGTATGATTGTAATGGAGAATGGCGCGACGATCATGTTGGAATCCAGCTGGGCGCTCAATTCACTGGACGTGGATGAAGCGAAATGCAGCTTGAGCGGAAGCGAAGCGGGCGCGGATATGAAGAATGGCCTGCGCATCAATGGAGAGAAATTCAGCCGTTTGTATACCAACGAAATTGAACTGAGTGCAGGCGGGGTCGCTTTCTACGATGGAAAAAGTGAAAGTGCACCGGATGTAGAGATGAGAAAATGGATTGAAGCGATCGATAAAGATCTGGAGCCGGTTGTAACTCCTAAACAGGCTTTGGTGGTTTCACAGATCCTGGAGGCACTCTATGAGTCCGCTCGTACAGGTAAAGCCGTTTACATGAACGAATCCAATTAAGCCTAAAATACATTCCAGAAACCTTTATCCTCATCAGGAGGATAAAGGTTTTTGTTCTTTTATACGCTATCCATTTGTCTATACCGTGCCTTACTTCTGTACGTATATAGAGAGAACAATCCAAATTAAAAAGATGTTTCTGTCTAATGCAGATGCATCTTTTTTATTTGGAAAACGGGTCGAGTTGAAAACTATTTTTAAATATATTCAAAAAAAGTATTGCATATCTGTTTAGTCGGAATTATATTAATGGTATAAGGTCTAGACCATTTACAGATCGGAGTGTTTGCATGTCCAGTACGTTTTCATTTCGTTTTGAAAAAGTATCTACCAAAAAGGTCAGTGAATTTATTAGAGAACAACTGGAAGAAGCCATCATACTCAAAGAATTAATGAGTGAAGAACAGCTTCCTTCGGAACGAGAACTGGCCGAGATTTTTAATGCAAGTCGCATTACGGTACGTGAGGCTTTATCTACGTTGGAAGACAAAGGTCTGATAGAGAAGCGCGTGGGGGCTAAGGGTGGAACGTTTGTCTTGCCTCTGACAGCCAATTCTCATAAACGCACAAGAGAAGAAATTAAACGGGATTGGGAACAGATGCTGAAAGTGTTTGAATACCGGACCATTATTGAGCCGGAAGCGGCTTTTCTGGCTGCTGAGCGGATTACCGCAGGCGAGCTGGAGCTGCTGGAAGCTTATATGGAGCAAAGCATTGAACCTCATTGTACAAGGGAATGGTTTCGGGCTCTGGATGTGAAGTTCCATCTAACCATTGCCAAGGCATCCGGGAATCCATACTGCGAGGCGGCCGTGAGACAGATCCGAACAAAAATTAATCCGGCATTGGACCTAATGCCATATGATGACCGAATCCGCTCCGTCAATCATGGGATACATATGGAGATTCTTGAAGCACTGAAAGCACATGACAGCATCAAGTCCCGGGAGACCATGAAAAGACACATCGAATTCTCGGCTGATGCGATCTATGCCCGACTGGTATCAGAATCGGATGACAAAGAAGGGAATGAGAACTAATGGACCAATCACAACTATATCAACGTGCACAAGCATTGCAGCCCCAACTCATTGCCTGGCGGAGAGATTTCCATCGCCATCCGGAAATCGGCTATGAAGAATTCAGAACGTCAGAGATCGTAGCCAAACACTTGGAAAGTCTGGGTCTTGAAGTGACGCGTAATGTCGGAAAAACCGGAGTTGTAGGCTTGTTGAGAGGAGAGACAGAGGGCCCCACTTTTGCACTTCGGGCAGATATGGACGCATTGCCTATACAAGATCAGAAGTCGGCTGAGTACAGTTCGCAAGTAGAAGGCAAGGCGCATCTGTGCGGGCATGATGCACATACAACCATTCTGATGGGAGCGGCGGAGCTGCTAACGAGCCTCGGCCGACCGAAAGCGGGCAACATCAAATTTGTGTTTCAGCCTGCGGAGGAAGGATTGGCAGGTGCACGTGCCATGATTCAGGATGGAGTACTTGAGAATCCGAAAGTGGACGCGATTGCAGGATTGCATATGACTCCGGGACAAGATACGGGTACCGTCGGGGTAAGCAAAGGTGTGGCGTTTGCCTCGGCAGACCGTCTGGTGATTCGGGTACTTGGCAAGGGTGGACATGCTGCGAGGCCGCATGAAGGTATCGATGCCATTGCCGTATCTGCTCAGGTCATCACTGCACTACAGAACCTGGCTAGTCGTATGGTAGACCCGCTGGAGCCGGTTGTGGTAACGATCGGTAAAATAACTGGAGGCTACATGGGAACCGCCATTGCACCGGAGGTTGAGATGATCGGCACGGTTCGAACACTCTCCCCTGCCATTCGTGAACGCATGCCAGCCTTGATTGAACAGGTCGTAAGTGGTGTGTGCAGTTCGTTCGGGGCGGACCATGAAGTCATCTATGGTGATGGCTACCCCGTTGTGGTTAACGATCTGGGCATGGTGGACCTGCTTGCGGAGACCGTTGATGGACTCGAATGGGCGAAGGGATGGAGTAGTATTCCGCCATCTACGGGTGGCGAAGATTTCGCATTCTATTGTGAACAGATTCCGGGTGTTTTCTTCCGATTGGGTTCAGGGAACGAGGAAGAGCGAACCCGTTACCCGCTTCACCATCCGATGTTCGATCTGGATGAGACGGTCATGCCTTATGGTGTAGGCATGCTGTCCGCCGTAGCGCTTGAATATTTGGCAAGACATACAACTTCTTAGGGGGAGCATGGAAAATGAAAAAAAGACAATGGACTAGCATGTGGATCACATTATTGGCTGTAGTACTGGTACTGAGCGCTTGCGGTGGTAAGAGTACGGATAGCAATTCGGCATCCAGTGAATCTGGCAGCGGTACTGTTGCCAGCACTACACTTACAATCGCAGCTGCTACGGATATTGAGAGCTTTGACCCGCACAACAACAATAATACATCCAGTGAAGCAGTACTGGTCAACGTATATGATTATCTGATCAAAAATGATAGTGAACAGAAGAAGGTTCCAGGTCTCGCGACTTCATGGGAGCAAGTGAATGACACCACATGGCGCTTTAAGCTCCGTGAAGGCGTGACCTTCCATAACGGTGATCCATTCACATCAGCAGATGTGAAGTATACACTGGAGCGCGTAGCTAAAGACAGCACACTGAAACAAAACAGCTACTTCAAAAACATTGTTGAAGTGAAAGCGATCGATGAACATACGGTAGATATTATTACAGACGGACCAGATCCGTTGCTGCTTAACCGTCTGTCCAAAATGGGGGCAGGCATCTTGCCAGCAAAATATATTAAGGACAATGGGTTCGATAAATTCCTGAAACAACCGGTTGGCACAGGTCCATACAAATTCAGCAAATGGACAAAAGATGATCGCGTTGAAGTGGTGAAAAATGAAAATTACTTCGATGGTGAACCGAAATGGAATGAGGTTGTATTCCGTGTCATCCCGGAAGCTTCCACACGTGTATCGGAACTGCTGGCTGGTGGTGTTGATATCGCAGCATCCATACCGTCGACAGATATTGCTCGCATTGAAGGCGAAGCAGACAAAAAGATCGTCAAAGCACCGATTCAGCGTGTACTTCAGTTGATTTTCCGCCAAACAGAGGGCAGCGTCACAGCTGATCCGAAGGTTCGGGAGGCCATTGATCTGGCGATTGACAAGCAGGGCATTGTAGACAGCATTGCCGGAGGTGCAGGTATTGTGACTCGCACATCCGTAACGCCTGGCAACTTTGGGGCAGATCCTTCGTTGTACAAAACATCGCTTTATGATCAAGAGAAGGCGAAGCAACTGTTGCAGGAAGCAGGTTATGCAGAAGGTGAAGCGGAGATGACCATCTCGGTATCCTCTCAATACAAAGAGCCTGCCGAAGTCGTGGCAGCGATGCTGGAGCAAGTGGGCTTCAAAATTAACCTGGACGTGCTGGAACCAAGCGCTTTCAGTGAACGTTACAGTTCCAAGTCATTCAAGGAAATCTTCATGATCGGAATTGGTAATTCCCTCTTTGATGCTTCAAATAACTACAATCGTTACATGTTGGAAGAGGCCAAAGGTGAGTCGGACTATAACAATCCGGAAGTGGAGAAATTGCTCCAGTCTGCACTGATCAACATGGACCCGGCTTCCAGGGAGAAAGAGTACCAGCAAGTACAGCAAATTCTTGCTGAAGATCGCCCAGCTGTGTATCTGTACCAGATGGAAGGGGTTTATGGTACCGATAGCCGTGTGAACTTCAAGCCGCGTAGTGATGAAATGTTCTATGCTGACGAGATTACACCTGCACAGTAACTTCAGACAGAACAACCTGTTATGACAACGATAAGCCGAGAACGGCAGGGACTGCACCACGTTCCTGTCGTTCTTTTTTAAAAGGAGGTGGACAGAGAAATGGGCAAATATGTACTGAAGTCACTACTGCAGGTTATACCGGTTCTGTTCATTGTTTCGTTAATCGTATTTATATTGGTCCGCGTCACGGGTGATCCGGTAGCTCTGATGCTGCCCGAAACAGCTACTGCAGAAGACCGCGCTGTATTAACGCAGGCACTCGGACTGGACCAGCCGTTATACACGCAGTATATGAAGTTCCTTGGCAGCGCCTTGCAGGGAGACTTTGGTCAATCCTTCCGTTATGGAGAACCGGCTTTACAGCTTGTACTGGAACGATTGCCGGCCAGCTTTGAACTGGCTGTTGCAGCGATGTTTTTTGCCATTGTTATGGCTGTACCGCTTGGAGTTGCCTCAGCAGTCAAACGAAATACGTTTACCGATCTGATCATCTCCGGGATATCGGTCATTGGTAAAGCTATGCCGAATTTTTGGATGGGTATCATGCTCATTTTGTTATTTTCCGTGATGTGGGGAGTTTTACCTGTATCCGGCCGCGGCGGAGTATCACATCTGATATTGCCAGCCTTTACGCTAGGGGTAGGGCTTGCTGCACAAATGACTCGTCTGATTCGCTCCAGCATGCTGGAAATTCTGAGTCAGGATTACATCCGTACAGCACGGAGCAAAGGGCTTGGCCGGATGGTCGTGATTGGCAAACATGCGTTTCGCAACGGATTGATTCCGGTCGTGACGATTATGAGTTTGCAGTTCACAAGCTTAATTGGTGGAACATTGATTACGGAGACGGTATTCTCCTGGCCCGGGCTAGGTCAGTTGCTGGTTGTTGCAGTCAACACCCATGACATGGCGATTGTACAGGCCGCCGTTTTTGTCATTGCGTTTATCGTCGTTGTAACCAATATTTTGACAGATGTGGCCTACCGACTGCTTGATCCACGCATTAAATACGATTAGAAGGAGGTGCAATCGATGACAGGCAGCAATGAAAAGCCAATTCCGGGTGCAGAACAGGAACAAGAGAATGTACGTACACCAACAGGACTTCGCTATATCTGGAGACAACTGATCATCAGCAAGACCGGAATATTTGGCGCTGTGCTCGTATTGTTGGTTGTGTTAATCGCCATATGTGCACCTCTGTTAACGGGTCATGATCCTGGTGCAGTGAATCCTCTCAATCGTCTTAAACCGCCAGCTTGGCTTGATGGGGGAACGGCTGAATACTGGCTGGGTACGGATAATCTGGGCAGGGACATGTGGAGCCGAATCGTATATGGTGCGCGGGTTTCATTAATTGTAGGTATGGGAGCAGTCATCGTGTCCGGAATCATTGGTGCTATTCTTGGTCTCTTGTCCGGATTTTACGGAAAATGGCTGGATGCGGTTATTATGCGCGTGGGTGATGCATTCATGGCTATCCCTACGATTCTGTTTATGCTCGTTGTGATGGCTATTGTAGGGCCAGGGATTACGACGCTGATTTTGGTTATCGGTGTGACGAACTGGGTGCCTTTCACCCGTGTGGTCCGCAGTGAAGTGTTGAGTATCAAGGAACGGGACTTTGTACACGCTGCCAGATCAATCGGTGCCAAGAATGGGAGATTGATTCTAAAACACATTCTGCCGAATATTTTATCTTCCTTTATCGTGATCTGCGGTATGAATGTTGGGACCACGATTATTATGGAAGCTTCGCTCAGTTTCCTGGGCCTGGGCATTAAACCACCTGACATTTCCTGGGGAGGCATGCTCAGTGATGGAAGACAATATGTTGCAACAAGCTGGTGGGTGGCAACTTTCCCTGGACTAGCAATTACGCTGACGGTTCTTGGTGTCATTTTCCTGGGAGATTGGCTGCGCGATGTACTTGATCCACGTACGGATACAAACAAGAAATAAGAGGAACGGAGAAGGGAGCCATGGACATGAATAAAAAACCGATCTTGCCACAGGACTTAGTTCATTACCGCTGGGTTAGCCAGCCTGTAATGAATCAAGATGGTCAGGTGGCATACGTTGAACAGACGATTGATCAGCAGAAAAATGAATATATTACGCAAATTCGTGGCGTTTCACTTGATGGTAGTGGGGACAAGCCGCTTACAGACGGCGTAAAGGATTCATCTCCTTCTTGGTCACCAGATGGAACACAGCTCGCTTTTTTACGATTGGAAAGTGGGGGTAAAGGCTTATGGACCCTTGCGTCAGGTGATACAAAGGCTATAAATCTCATCTCGCCTGAGCGCAAGCTTTTACAATTTGTCTGGTCCCCGGATGGGCAATATATTGCATTTACAAGCAAAGTTGTGGAAGGCAAAGATGAAGCGATAACTGACAAAACATCAAAGACAGAAAAACCATTAAAGACAAACGAATCACCTAAAGTTAAAGTAACTCCCCTGAGAGGCAAGGTCTTTGAGCGCACGACACCCAAGGCAGAAGGCTCCGGCTGGTGGGATGGTCTGTATAGCCATCTGTTTGTATATGAGATCGGAAATGGAACCATTACACAGGTAACAACCGGATCATGGAATGTTGCTGCTCCGGTATGGTCGCCAGACGGTCAGGCTATTTCCTTTATTTCCAAGCAGGTACAGGATGAGGGGCTGGATGCCGATCTGTTGTACTTTGCGGATGTACATAACGTGAATCTGGCAAGCGGTGAGCAGCGCAGAGTAACGGATTCCAGTCTTCAGGTGAGCCAGTTCGCATATTCACCCGACGGAGAGCAACTGATTCTGATCGCCAGCGACCGAGAGTACGGAAGTGGCAGTCACAACAGACTATATGAAGTGCCGAGTAGTGGAGGTATTCCAAAGCAGCTGGCACCTGATGTTGATTTGCAGTTGGGGAACGCAGCACTTGGGGACATGAAATCGGCAAGCCCATCTCCGTCGCCACTGATGGATGACCATCATGCGCAACGTAAGGCATATGTACTGGGTACACAGGGTGGAAATGTGGACGTGTATCAAATCACCGAGGATGGGTATTGCCAAGCCGTGACGGGAAGTGGGGAGAAGGATGTATACCAATATACCCTGTCACCTGATGGTAAGACGCTGGTCATTGGCGCATTGACTGAGGATCACCCTGGAGAATTGTACCGTGTGGATATGAACAGTGGTGACGTGTTCAGACTCACCTGGCGAAACGATGAATTTTTGGCAGGCTTGGAAGTCAATGTACCTGAGCGTGTCGAGTTTACATCGTCGGACGGATGGCCCATTCAAGGTTGGTTGATGAAGCCGGTTATGCAGAAATCGGACACGAAAGTGCCGATGATATTACAGATTCATGGTGGACCGCACGCCATGTATACAGGCATCTTCAGCCACGAAATGCAGACACTTGCTGCACAGGGATATGCCGTTCTATGGGTAAATCCCCGGGGAAGTATGGGATACGGGCAGGAATTCGCCAGAGCTTGCCGAGGAGATTTTGCCGGGGGAGACTGTCGTGATCTGCTTGAGGCGGTGGACTATGCACTGGCAACATATGATTTTCTGGATGAAACACGTCTTGGTATTGGTGGAGGCAGTTACGGAGGCGTCATGACTAACTGGATCGTAGCTCATACCCTTCGATTTAAGGCAGCAGTAACGCAGCGTTGTATATCCAATTGGTTGTCCCTGTATGGAACCAGTGATATTGGAATCTCCTATGTGGAGGGGGTAATTGGCGGCAATCCGACAGAACATGCAGACATTTTATGGGCCCGTTCTCCCCTTGCTCATGCGCACAAGATTGAAACGCCACTTCTGATTATGCATGGAGAGCAGGATTATCGTACACCGATCGCACAGGCGGAGGAGTTATATACTACGTTAAAACGATATGGAAAAACGACCAAACTGATTCGATATCCAGGCTCCAATCACACGTTGCTCAAAAGCGGAAAACCCTCGCTTCGCGTGGATAGCTTTGAACAGGTCAATGCCTGGTTTAATCAATATCTCAAAGATGGAGAGGGCGGAGCATGAGCCGTGTTCAGTTATCCATTCCTGTAGCTCTGCTAGTCGAAAATGTTCTGACGAGCGGTGAACCGAGCGAATTAATCATTGATCGTTTACAGAGAAAAGAGTTCTCTTCGTTGTTATCCAAGATCAAGGAACCAACGATGGATCTGGTGGAGAGACTGGACACAGCAGCTGAAGTGGGAGACAACTGGGAAGAGGCCATACGCAGCAGGGTTTATGAATTCAAATTTTTGCATATTAACGCCCTGAAAAGACTGCTCTATTTCCGGTTCGATCTCAAGGCAGATCAGGATTATATCCAGGAAGATCTGACACTGAAAGATATTCATTTGACCTTGCAAGAGACCGAGTTGCTGCAATTGTTAGTTGGCAGACAGTGGATTGTGCAAGAAGAACAAGGTAAAGACCAGAGAGACAAGGACAGAGACACATCGTTAAGTATCCCTGTTCATATCCGATTAAAGTACTAGCTAAACACATTTATGGAGCCAAAAGCCGCGATTTTCGCGGTTTTTTTATTTGAAGCAGCTCCTTTTTCTATAAAAAAGTGACTTGACTTTTGCAGACGTTTAAGCAGGTACTTGACATCCGTATGGTATATTATAAAAAGCTCTTTTAATGGTGAACACATGATAATCATACAAGATGGGGTGTACGTGATGTATCAATATAAGGATCAGGAATATGAAGCTGTACATTTTGAGGGACGTGATTTGCGTTATGGAGAACTAATCAGCTGTGTTTTCAAACAGTGTACCTTTATGAACGCTTCGATGGAAGAAATCGAGACAAGCAACTGCCGTTTTATCGAATGTGACTTTAAAGGTGCTTCCATGAATGGCTCCATTCATAGAGAATCGGCGTTTGAAAACTGCTTATTTGGTGGTGCTAATCTATTTGCTTCCAAATTCACCTCCTGCAAGATGACGGGATCGGACTTTTCCGGTGCACAAATGGATGGTATTACACTAAGTCAGGGTGATTGGTCTTATACGAATCTGAGACATACCCGATTGGGCAAACAGGATTTGCGAGGAATTCGTTTCTTTGAAGCCGACTTTACGGACACGGATTTTACCAAAGCGGATCTGAGAGACTGTGATCTCACAAGAGCAGTTTTAAGCAGAGCCAAGCTGCAAGGGGCCGATCTTAGAGGCGCTAATCTGGAAGGAATCGATCTGAAATCATTGGATATTAAAGGCGTACGTTTGGATCGCGAACAAGCTGTTCTGTTTGTACGCTCTTATGGTGCGAAAGTAGATTAAGTTGAACATATACTGCTACAGTTTAGGCCAGTATTATAGAAACTTCAAAACTTTAAAAACGTCATAAACTGTATGAAGCCACCAAAAAGGTGGCTTTTTTGGCATGAATGATTTCCATTTAAAACAAATTTTGAAGGAATAAGAGATATAACCAAGGAATAGTAAACATAAGTTTCAAATAAAAGGAGGCCATTATGACGACTGCATTAATTACTATTGTTGCTGTTATTGGTTTTGGGATTATAACAGGCACAATCACTATGGTTATGATATTTAAACTGCTTCGTAACAATAAACACAAACAGCATTTTCGAAAAAGTATTTTAACGGAGGGAATTCCCGCAGAGGCGGTTATTCATGATATTACACAAACTTCATCCAGTATGGATGGAAGGCCTGGAGTGCGACTGGATTTGACCGTAACCCAAGTTGACGGCCGTACCTTTCCCACGATTGTAGAGACATATATCCCGGTTACACATATTCCCCAATTTCAGAAAGGAAATGTCATTCACGTAAGATACATTGTATACGGAAATGAACGAAAGGTTGAGGTAGAGGATGCCTATGTTCCGTGAATTTGACTGTTGAACGCAGCGTTGGGATAAATACTTCCATTAAAATGATTCAGGTTCTACATTGACTAGAAGTATGAACTGGTTTAGAATTAATTTATCTTGATAATCTAGATACTTTATTTTCGAGATAAATTGATAGAAGAATCGAGGCAGTTCATATGAAAATTAATCACTTAAACTTAACGGTAACTGACGTTATTGAGGTTCAACATTTTCTCGAAACATATTTTGGATTAACCTGTTACGTCAATGCAGGTAAAGCATTTGCGGCTATGACCGACGACGATGGATTTTTATTAAACTTAATGTATGGCAAGGATATCAAATATCCAGAAACTTTCCATGTAGGGTTCCCACAAGACAGTAAGGAAGAGGTGGATAACTTGAACCAACGTCTCAAGAACGATGGAATTCAGGTAGAAAGCCCGGCTATTGTTCATGGTTCCTACACCTTTTATCTTCAGGCGCCAGGTGGAATCACACTTGAAGCATACTGTCTCATTGAAGGGGAAGATCCAACCAAAGGACCTCGTCCATCATTTGGAAAACTATAAATTAAATCCACTGAAGCCACGAAATTTCGTGGCTTTTTTTGTATTCTACGATAATCTGATTATAAAATGAATTTGTTGAAAAATGACAAAGTGATAAATTTTATTTATCGAAATGAAATTGAATTTCATTCATGAAAGTTTCATGAGTTCGTTTACATACCATAGAAAATATTTTATAATTGTCATCGGAAGAACCATAACTAACCAAAAGTTATTAAGTGTTAAAAATACATTAAAAAGACGTAACGTCAAGAGACATCATGAAAGAAGGCAATTAGTAAATGAACTCATTTTTTGTGGATTCCAATGGAAACTTAAAAACCTCTTTGAAAGGTAAGGATGTTCTGTCCAATCCCATGTTGAACAAGGGTACTGCCTTTAACGAAGAAGAAAGAAGAGAGCTCAACCTGAATGGCATCTTGCCACCGATGGTTTTAAATATTGAAGAACAAGTGAGTCGAGTATATCAGCAATTGCAGAATGAATCGGATAATTTGCGGAAAAGCATCATGCTTAGTGATTTGTTCAACCGAAATATTGTACTATTCTACCGTCTAATGAAGGATCACCTTAGTGAAATGCTGCCGATTGTGTATACACCTACGGTCGGACAAGCCATCCAGGAATACAGCCATCAGTACCACAGACCGGGTGGTTTATATTTATCCATTAATGATATGGATGGACTGGAAGAAGCTTTCCGCAACAGTGGATTACATGCTGGAGATGTGGATTTGATTGTGGTGACCGACTCGGAAAGTATTCTGGGCATCGGAGACTGGGGCGTTGGCGGCATTAAAATTGCCATTGGTAAACTTGCGGTATACACAGCAGCCGTAGGCGTTGACCCAAGCCGCGTATTGCCTGTTGTGCTGGACGTTGGAACCAATAATCCCAAATTACTGAATGATCCATTGTATGTGGGCAACCGTCATGAACGGATTCGCGGGGAAAAATATGAACAATTTATCGAAGCCTTTGTGAAAGAAACAACAAAGTGGTTCCCGGATATCTTGCTTCATTGGGAAGACCTGGGCAGCGTGAATGCCAGAAATATTATACAGAAATATGGGGAAGAACTGCTTACGTTTAATGATGATATTCAGGGAACGGGTGCGGTTACACTTGCGGCGATTATGTCCGGAGTTCAAGTGACGGGTGTGCCACTTCGTGAGCATCGTATCCTTGTATTTGGACCAGGGGCCGCTGGTATTGGTAACGCGGATCAGATTCTTGACGCCATGATGGAAGAAGGGCTTAAGAGGGAGGAAGCGGAGAACCGGTTCTGGGCTTTCGATTACCGTGGAATCCTTACCGATGAGACGGAAGGCCTATTTGAATTCCAGAAACCATATGTGCGTAAAGCTGCGGAAGTGGAAGATTGGGCATTGAATGAGCAAGGGCAGGTCAGCTTGCTGGAAGCTGTGAAACAGATCAAACCAACGATTCTGATCGGCACTTCTGGTGTGACAGGTGCCTTTAATGAACAAGTTATCAAAGAAATGGCGAAGCATGTGGAACGTCCAATCATTATGCCAATGTCCAACCCGACCTCACTTGCCGAAGCAGCACCAAGAAGTCTGATTGAATGGACGGATGGCAAAGCATTGATTGCAACAGGCAGTCCATTTGAATCTGTCATGTTTAATGACACTTTATATGAAATTGGTCAATCGAATAATGCTTTTGTGTTCCCTGGTTTGGGTCTGGGAGCGATTGTTGCAAAAGCATCTAAATTCACTAAAAACATGTTCACCGCAGCTGCAGTGGCCGTAGCTAATTCGGTAGATTCCTCTGCACCAGGTGCTCCACTTCTGCCCAGAGTGAAAGAACTACATGCTGTTTCGTACAAAGTTGCAGTGGCGGTCGCTAAGGCGGCAGTGGAAGATGGCGTTGCGCGTGTAGAGCTGAAAGACGTTGAAGAGGCGGTAAAAGCTGCCATGTGGCATCCGGTGTACAAACCGCTGTATGCGGCCGTTTAAAAATTGAAATAAATTGAATACAGCGCATGGTGACTATAAATCCATGAGGGTCGGGTGTAAGGTGGAGTTTAAAAGGATCGACATGATTTCTCGCCTTGACCCATGGCTGTATTCCATGTTAAGTTTCTGATATTAAATTGTGGAGCTTTTAAAGGGGGATAGAGCGATGACTGAATTAGAGGTTGTAGATGTTTATGTGAACCTGTCAACGAACATGAACACTGACATGGTTCACAACATAACTAATCAGAATCCGGCACTTTATCCTCCTATGCATAGATCATCTTGGCGTTAAATTTTTGGACGCCAGGTTTCTTTATCGTATAGTCAGGTTGATGTAACGCAAAAAAGCACCGGTGAATGGGGGCTTTTTTGCGTTTTTTCATTTGAGGATATTCTAATCACTATGACAGAAGGAATGTGTCATTCATTCAAGGGCGGACAGAAATTCTGATTATGTTCAAATATAAAGTGAGGGACCATGTCGTGGTAAATACCCCGTCGGTTAACTTTTATATTTCACATAAAAAGGATGATCTTTATGTCTTTAATCAACGTTACCAACCTAACCTTTGCCTATGATGGCAGTTACGATAATATATTTGAAAATGTGAGTTTTCAGCTGGACTCCGATTGGAAATTGGGCTTTACCGGAAGGAACGGCAGAGGTAAAACGACATTCCTCCAACTGCTGCTTGGTAAATATGAATACAGCGGAACTATTTCTGCGAATGTCAGCTTTGAGTACTTTCCTTTTCAGGTTGAGAATAAAGGAGCTATGACCCTCGATATCATTGAAGATGTCTATCCTGAATATTTACAATGGCAGCTTGTGCGTGAGCTTAACCTGTTAAAAGTTTCGGAAGATATCCTGTATCGGCCTTTCGATTCCTTGTCTAACGGAGAACAAACGAAGGTGATGCTGGCTGCCTTGTTTCTGAAGGATAATCGATTTTTGCTCATTGATGAACCTACCAATCATCTCGATATTCATGCCAGAAAACTCGTTAGTAATTATCTTCGCAGCAAAAGTGGATTTATTCTGGTGTCACATGATCGATCCTTTTTGGATAACAGCGTAGACCACATCCTGTCCATTAATAAAAATAACATCGAGATTCAGAAAGGGAACTTCTCCGCTTGGTGGGAAAATAAACAAAGGCAAGATCAGTTTGAACTTGCAAATAATGAAAAATTAATAAAGGACATCAAGCGTTTATCCGATTCTGCCAAACGGACGGGTGGATGGTCGCATGAAGTGGAAAGAACCAAAAATGGTACGAGAAATTCCGGTTCTAAGGTGGATAAAGGCTATATTGGACACAAGGCTGCCAAAATGATGAAACGTTCCAAAAATATCGAGCAGAGACAGCAATCCGCCATTCATGAGAAGTCCAAACTTCTGAAAAATATTGAGAGTGCAGAACGTCTACAGATTCATCAACTGGATTTTCACAAAAAAGAACTTGTCGAATTGGAACATGTGTCGATTGCATACGGCTCCAATATGGTATGTAAGGACGTGAATTTCACAGTTGAACAAGGGGATCGTATTGCGCTTTATGGTAAAAACGGATCGGGGAAATCAAGCATCCTTAAACTGATTTGTGATGAGAATATCCCTTATACAGGTTATTTTCGAAAGGATCACCAGCTTAAAATCTCGTATGTGTCGCAGGACACTTCGAATCTCGGCGGCCATTTATCTGACTATGCTGTCACGCAGGGAATCGATGAAAGCCTGTTTAAATCCATCCTAAGAAAGCTGGATTTTTCTAGGTTGCAATTGGAGAAGAATATCTCAACGTATAGCGCTGGCCAAAAAAAGAAAGTGCTGATTGCTAAAAGTCTCAGTGAGCAAGCTCATTTGCACATTTGGGATGAACCTCTCAATTTTGTAGATGTCATCTCTCGCATGCAAATTGAAGACTTGCTGCTGGAGTACTCCCCAACCCTTCTGTTTGTAGAGCATGACAGTGATTTTTGCGCAAATATTGCAACAAGAATTATCGAGCTATAAGCAACAGGGAAAGAAAAAAGATATAAATTCTAAGAGCCGCCGCTTGGCGGCTTTTAATCATCACATCTATCTTTGCAATACATAACCAATCATAGGTGATGTTTGTTAGTGTTCAGACATCGGAATTATGAGCAACTATGCTATAATTTTATAGTCACAACTAATCAAATGATGGATCATTGAATCAATTTATAGAATAAACTCCCCAAGAGGTGTAAACCCGTTGAAAAAAGAAATGACATCGATGAAGCAAACGAGACTTAATTCCATCCTGGACGAAGCAACCAAACTGCTGATTGAAAAGCCCAATGCGTCCATGAATGATATCGCAGACTCTGCAAAAATCGGCATTGCGACCCTTCATCGTTACGTGGAGAGTCGTGAACAATTAATGGTTTATCTGGGCTTGCGTGCGATCGAGGTGGTCAGTGAGGCCATGCAAAACATTCAGCTGGATGAGGAAAACTGTGAAACATATATTCCTCAATTAATTGAAGTGCTTATTCCGTTAGGAGATAAAATATTTTTCCTTACCCATGATGCAGCTATACACTATAACCCTGAGATTGAGGGAGCAGATTTGAAGCTGAGAGAGCCTATACTGCATGCGGTCAGCTTGTTGCAGCAAAAGAATTATTTTCGTCAGGATGTCAATAAAAACTGGATTGTAGATGTGCTATATTCTATCCTCTTTCTGACGTGGCAGCAGGTTGTAAGTGGTGACATTGCGCGTAAATCAGCAGCTTCGCTGGTTGTGGATACGTTCTATCATGGCTTTAGGGCCAGATAAGTAGGCTCTACCTTATAACCACATACAATAATGCAATATAACACCCCATTGTGGAGTCAGTCGTGTCATTGGATACGAGACTCACTGTGGAGGTGTTTTTTTGCGTGGAGAGCTAGCTATCGGCGCTAATTGAAAGGTGCATATTTTCTTTTCGGTACATATTCATATTTTAACAGAGTTCAGAATTTAAGATTTCAAACTTACAAAAAATGATATAAATTTCTAGTAGATTCAAATCATTACCAAATTAAGACAGTGAATTTGCGACAAGGAGGTCGATAATCTGCGCTGAACTCGATAACGTTTCAACTCGCTTTAGCACTCATTCCATCATATCCAACAGGAGGGATTCCATGCTTTACACCATTATTGTGCCAGTTAACCAGGACTATAACATTTTGAACCTTTTCACGGACTCATTGCTACGGACAGTAAGCCCGTCCACTCAAATCATTTTTATCAACGATGGTTCCGGTTCTGCTGTCTTACAGCATTTGGAGAAACTGAAACAAGAGGTTAAAGAAGGTGTAACGATTGAAATTCTTCAGCATGATTTTCCACTCGGTTGCGCTGTATCAATCAATAGCGCACTTCGGCGAGCAGAGGGAGATTATATTTTCTTCCTGGATTCCGATACGATTCTTCAACCGAACTGGCAATCAATGATGAAAGAGACGATGGACAGCGACATTACGATCGGTATGATTGGCGGTGTTCTGCTCTATCCGCAAACGGGAGGTGTGCAGCATTGTGGTATTGCATTTGCCGATACATTTGGTCGCCACTTATTTCTGAACGCTTCGCCTGAAGACATTCCGAAGGAAACATTTTCAGTTCAGCTTGTTGTATTCGCCATGTTCGGCATGAAGAGAGAAGTGTATGAAACGGTAGGCGAGCTGGATGAGAAGTTCTTTAACGGATATGAGGATTTTGATTATCAGATGCGAGCACGGGCAGCCGGATATGATACGGTCATTAATCCGAATATTCTCGCCTATCACTGGGAACGGAGCAGTGGCATTCATCGCAACTTTAACCGGAAAAACAATCTGGCACGTTTCTGGAAAAAGTGGGGTGGGGAAATTGAGGCCGATGTTTGGCCATTCGTATTCGGTCATCTGAAAGAACAGCTGGATAGCCAGAGTGAATATCAACATCTGCCGATCGTTGGCATTGATCTTGCAGAAGTTCGCAGTGACGCGGATACGTTCTGGACCAAGCTGGAGGAAGCTGACATTGCACCTGTTGCTGAGGTACGTGACTATTCGAATCGTTTTAACTCTAATGGAGCGATCTGGCTGCCGCAGGTTCTGGGCAAGGAGCTGATTCATAGCGAGAACCGATTATTGTTTCTGGTGGACAATTTCGCCCGGTTGCTGGAAAACCGTTACTGGATCGAGATGAGACATGCTCATCGGGCTAAAGATCTGATTATTGATCTGTATGGCAATGTCATCACTATGGATCGCATATATGATGGCTGCTGGCCAGGCTCCAAAGTTCGCTAACTCACAAACCAAGTAAACAGGGAGGAACCAAAGGTGAAATCAAAAGAGAGCACGCTTGATCGTGCCGTAAGGTTTACACGGAATCTGGAGTGGTTGGAACATGTCGAGAAGGTTATTCCGAGCGGATGCAGTACGTTAGCCAAAGCACCAGAACGATTATTTCCGGGATATACACCCGTATGCTGCGCAGAGGCACGCAATTCCCGTTTTATAGATATCGACGGAAATGAATGGCTGGATTGTGAAATGGCCATGGGTACGGCGCCATGGGGACATGCACGGCATGAAGTTCAACTAACCGTCATCCATCAGCTGAAAAAAGGGACAAGTTATTCTATTCCTGCTGACATTGAACTTGAATGCGCTGAACTGATTTTGGAACGATTTGAAGGCCGCTACCCCTCATTACGTTTCACCAAAAGCGGCGCCGATGCAGTCAGTGGAGCCGTACGTCTGGCTCGTGCGGGAAGTGGAAAAAGCAGGGTCATCGCGACGGCCTATCATGGCTGGCATGACTGGTCTGCGTATGGATACTATGGCCGTGAAACGAAAGAACGAGGCATCCCCGTGGATATCGAACGCACAACAATCTGGATAGATAAGCCCTCACCAGAGCGTATCGGGGCCCAAATCCAATCCTCTCCCGATGATATCGCCTGCATTGTCCTTTGTCCAAATGAATGGAAACGTGAGCCGTTGGCGCAAGTTGTATCCTTATGTCGGTCATTGGATATCATTGTCATATTTGATGAAGTCACCTCCGGCATTCGAATGGGCAAGCAAGCTACAGCTGGGGAGTATGACATCTGGCCGGATCTGCTTTGTATTTCCAAAGGCATGGCAAATGGACTGCCACTCGCAGCCGTAATGGGACCAGAACATCTGATGTCATTATCAGGACAGGTCAGATTCAGCAATGCGCATTCCAGCGAGACCACTGCGCTTGCGGCAGCGATTGCATGTGAGCGATTGATGAAAAGCGCTAAAGTATGGCCTACCTGGCGCGAGGCCACCATTCGAATTATGGATCTGATTGAAGCTGAACTCGTACTTCTTGGATTAACCGATCAATTGGTGTTGAAGGGTACCTATGCGAGCTTCTCCATTAGCTCTATTTCGGAGGAAAACTTTCATACCGATCCGTTCCGTGAGTTTATGGTCAAAAGAATGGCCCACTTCGGAATTTTTACCAAAGGGTACTTTATTTTTTCAGATGCTCATACCCGGGATGAATTACTGTGGGTGGAGGAAGCTCTCTTGCAGACACTTTCCGACTGGAAAGAAATGCTGAAACAGCAACACCTTTCGAATTGAGATTTACGAAAACGTTTAAAATTTTATTCAAATAAGAACATCGACTAGGAGGAATATTCAATGAAAGCACTCGTATATCAGGATCTTAAACAGGTGACTTATCAGGATATTGATGAGCCAACCATACAAAAGTCAAACCAGGTAAAAATTAAAATCTATGGTTCAGGCATCTGCGGTACAGACCTGAATATTGTCAAAGGCAAAGTACCGGCGAATAAAGGAACGATTATTGGTCATGAAGGTGTAGGTACAGTGGTTGAGGTGGGCGACGAAGTTCGTGGTTTCAAGATAGGTGATCGGGTATTGGTTGATCCCACGCAATCTTGCGGTACCTGCTCCTATTGCCGTGAAGGTCTTTTCATCTATTGCGAGAATTTTGATGACTATCAAGTAGGGATGACGACGCACGGTACATTTGCAGAATATTACGTAGGGGATGAGAAGTATATCTATGCCATCCCGGATTCCATGAGCTGGGAAACCGCTATGATGATCGAACCACTGGGATGTGTACTTCAGACGTTCATGAAAGCAGGGACTAAGCCAAGTGACTCTGTACTGGTCCTCGGTTCTGGTGCAATCGGTTCTCTGTGTCAGCTTGTGAGCAAACGATTGGCAAGGCTTACTGTAGGCACGGAAGTTGATCCATTCCGCAAAGAGTTCGCTTCAGAGATCGCGG
Source organism: Paenibacillus marchantiae (assembly GCF_028771845.1). Lineage (NCBI taxonomy): Bacteria > Bacillati > Bacillota > Bacilli > Caryophanales > Paenibacillaceae > Paenibacillus > Paenibacillus marchantiae. The sequence continues at coordinate 4,278,343 of NZ_CP118270.1, forward strand.
ATCATGTGTTCTATCCTCAGGATCTGATACTGGATAAAGTATACGAGATCAATAATAACAAGAAGTTTGATATTGTAGTGGACGCGGTTGGTAACCAGCTTCATGTGGGATTTGAGATGATTGCCAAAGGCGGCAAGATCATTCCTATGGGTTATGACGACAGCTATGAGGTGACGTTCAAATCAACTGCCGTAATTAATGATGGTATTAGTATCATTGGTGCGGTAGCTAATCACTCGATGATCAGTACAGCATTGAAATTTGCACAAAGTATTCCGGAACTGGAGCAAATGGTTACCTCCAAGGAACTGCTGAGTGATTATGAACAGGCATTCAATGGGACAATTGGGTATCATCTGCGTAGCGGAGAGAAATTGCCCATGAATTCGGTTAAAACAGCTCTGATCTTGTAAGCATGTAGACATTATCGGGTGAGCCGCTGCGAAAAGAAGGAGTTCGCAGCGGTGAAAACCACCGCAGAAAAGGGGGAGATATCGATTGAAGCTGCTACAGGATTTGCCGAGAAATCCGCGGTACTCCATCTTACTTGAACCGGTATGGGCCATTCCGGGCACGATTGTTCTTTTTTATGCTCCCTTATATATGAAGGAAGCCGGACTTTCGGATATTGAAATTGGTTTGATCAATTCGGTGAATCTTTATTTTGCCTTTATATTTCAGTTATTTGCGGGTTCAATCACGAATAAGCTTGGCCGCAAGCGAACAACACTGATTTTTGATCTGATTGCTTGGAGTGTTCCCATGTTCATCTGGGCTTTCTCCCAGAATTTTTGGTTGTTTCTGATCGCTTACCTGCTGAATGCAACCTCCAAATTTGTGACGGTTTCCTTCAACTGTCTAATTATTGAGGATGTTGAGGAACATAAACGATCCAAGGTATTCGCCATTCTCAACATGATCATTACTGGTGCTGGAGTACTGACACCGATCGCCGGGGTAGTGATTGCTGATGTTGGCATTGTGCCAACACTAGCCAGTATTTATTTTGTCGGTGGCATCCTCATGACCGTCATGTTCTTCATTCGCAACCGATATACGGATGAGACCGCAGTAGGGAAGGAACTTATGGGAATGCATAGCCAGACCGGGGTGATCCAGAGTCTGGCTTCCAGTATGCGACTTTTCGGCAAATCATTCTACAAACGGAGACTTTTACCGATTATTCTCATCACGGTGCTTTCCAATCTGATCCTGCAGCTGAACTTTTTTCAGGTGATTTTTTTCAAGGAACAATTAAAATTCAATGATCAGATTATTTCATTTATCCCGGTCGTCACCGCTGTAACCGTCATGCTCTTGTATTTGGTCATTATCCCGCGTCTGAAACGGCGTTCAGAAGAGAAGTATGTCAGTTTCTCGATCATTTTGAGTACAGTGGGGGCAATACTTTTTCTGTTGATCCCTGCGGGAAATATAGCCATGTTATTTCTGACTCTAATTGTACTGGCGGCAGGCAATTTCATCTTACAAACGTACCGGGACTCACTGCTAATGAACCGATTGGGTACACATGAAAAAGCGGATATGTTCTCGGCAGTGCAGACCGTCATGACGTTAACCGCGATTCCATCAGGTTACCTGACAGGGCTACTGTATCACTATAATCCTGTGCTGTTATTCAGTGTTATTCTTATATTTTACATCGTACTCATGGTCATTATGTTATTCCTCCCTGATCCCCAGAAACACTCCCAAGTGATCAGTACTTACAAAAATATGTAGGAGAAGGGGTTTTCTGTATATGAAACGAATATATAATACAGAAAATGAACCTGGGAGGCATAGAAATGACAAACGTATTTGCAACAGAATCAAGAAACCAAATGAACTGGATCAATGAGCCACAGACCTGGTCTTATACCGATCAAGGCGTTCTAATTGTAGAAGCTCAGGCTGATACGGACTTTTTCCAGGACCCAGCGGGTAAACACATCCGTGCAACCGCGCCATTTCTGTCGATGCCGGTGCCTAATGATTTCGAAATGACGACCCAGCTAACCGTGAACATGCAACATCAGTATGATTCCGGATGTTTGATGGTGATGGCGGATGAGCGAAACTGGTGCAAGCTTTGTTTTGAGTATGATGGAAAAGCGGCTACCATTGTGTCGGTAGTAACGAAGGAAGGTTCATCCGACGATTGCAATTCGGTTGAAGTTCCCGTAACGAATCCTTATCTGCGCATACGCAAAGTGGAGGACTGCATTTCATTCTTTTATTCACCCGATGGGGTGGAGTGGAAATTAATTCGATATTTCGGCATGCCGATAGAGGGAGAGATCCGGGCTGGAGTTGTTGGACAGTCACCAGCCGGAACGGGATGCACCTGTCACTTTTTATCGATGAATGTTACCCGTCCGGACGTGACTGCACGCTTCTAAGCCTATTTTCCCGCCAATCGGCTGATCATTGGAGGGAGAAAAGCGGAATGGTACAAGCTTTTATTTTGGATTTTGATGGACTTATTGTGGACACGGAGACTCCCTGGTTCTATGCTTTTCGCGATATTTATAAAGAGCATGGACTTGAACTTGGGCTAGAGCTTTGGTCGAAAAACGTAGGAACATCGTTTGAAGAATTTCACCCTTTTCTATACCTGGAGCAAGCGCTGCAAAAACCGATCGATCACGATCATATCAAGTTGCTCTCTGAACAGAAATACGAAGCATACCTGGGACAGGCAGCAATTCTTCCAGGCGTGCATGAGTTGCTCCGGTCTGCCCGTAAAAAGGGAATTCAACTTGCCGTTGCTTCCAGCTCTACCCGGGATTGGGTTCATGGTTATTTGCGCACACTCGGCATTTTCGAACTATTCGATGTCATTCATACAGCCGAGGACGTCAAGAGGGTTAAACCGGACCCGGAATTGTATCTGCTCGCCCTGGAGAGTCTCGGGATCGGGGCATCCGAAGCGGTTGTGTTCGAAGACTCGCCGAATGGACTGAAGGCAGCCAAAGCCGCGGGGATTCGCTGTGTCATTGTGCCTAACGAGGTAACGCGTAATCTGGAATTCTCGAAGTATGATCTGCGGTTAACCTCGCTGGCAGAGATCACGATGGAAATCCTTTAACTCTGGTATTGCTTGCGTAACTCGATAGGGGAGATTCCTTCATATTTTTTGAATACGGATCCAAAATAACTGGCGCTGTTGAAACCAACAGCCCGGGCGATCTCGTGGGCCGTTATTCCGGCGTCATGGACGAGCATTTCTTTGGCTTTCAATAACCGATACCGTGTCAGATAATCAAGCGGAGTCATTTGGAATTCCTTTTTGAATATCCGATTCAAATGCTGTTCGGTGACGTCCATTTGCTGAGCCAGCATGGAGAGCGAGATATCCTGATCATAATTTTGCTTGATAAAAGTAACCAGTCCGGTCAGCTTTAATCGGGCATCCGAGCGTTCATAAGCACCATAACGATCTCCATCAATGGTTAACCTGACCAGTAGCATGTATAGCAATGCGGATACGTGCCAGATCTGATCCTTGTGCCGGGACTGTAGCGCCAACGTTATTTCATGCAACAGGATATGAAGCATCCCATCCGGCTTGAAGGCGCGCAGCTCCCCGATCTGCAAGGTATGCAGAAACCGGGGCAATAAATAGCCATTAAAGGACAAACAATCGAACAACAATGAATCACTCAAATTGTCGTAACGGTATGTGACCTCCGGGAACATAATAAGAGCTGTTCCTTTCCGAATCGAAAACTCATGATTTTGGGCTGCAATTTTCCCTGTTCCCCCGATACACTGCACAATACTGTAATCCCGTGAATGGCCGTTCCAATTCATTAATTCATCTACGGTCAGCTGGTTTTGACCTGTAATCATAAGCGGCATATCGGTATCCAGTGAATTCCCCGTACTAGGTTTCGGCATCGTTGTGTTATTCCTCATTTCGTTAAAGGTCGTGTGCGTAAATGGCGCGGATACAGAGTTAAAAGAAACCTGATTTGAATTATATTACATAAATAACATTAATTTAAACGAACTATTTACTTCGATGAACGACTTATCGAAAACCTTTTAGGATTATGTATCATCATGTCGATGCCTTGCCATTATCAGACCAAACAGTATACGCTATAATGGATACAGTGATTTAGGAAAGGGATGCAGTCATGAAGAAAGTCATCGTCGTAGGATCAGGAATTCTTGGGGCTTCCACAGCATATCAATTGGCAAAACGGGGTGCGGAAGTTCTTATTATAGACCGGAAAGATCGAGGGCAGGCTACGGATGCTGCTGCCGGGATCATCTGTCCCTGGTTATCTCAGCGCCGTAATCAGGATTGGTATCAGCTTGCCAAGGCGGGTGCACGTTTTTATCCCGGTTTAATTGAAGAACTCAAGAGTGAAGGGGAAACGGAAACGGGTTACGCTCAAGTGGGTGCTCTTAGTATTCATACGGAAGTAGAGAAAATCAACAAGATGCAGGAGCGAGCACACCTTCGTAAAGAAGATGCACCGGAGATTGCCGATATTACCCGTCTGGATGCAAAAGAAACCCATGAGCGTTTTCCTCTCCTGGAGGAGAACTTTCAGTCCGTCTACATCAGCGGAGCTGCGCGTATCGATGGACGTGCAACGCGTGATGCCTTAATCCGATCGGCACAGCGAAATGGAGCGGTCCTGATTAATGGGGACGCGACACTTCAATATGAATCGGACCGAGTAACTGGAGTGGTTGTTGACGGTCAAGTCATATCGGCTGACGAGGTTATTGTGTGTGCCGGCGCTTGGGCTAGTGAACTGTTGAAGCCCTTGGGCATTGATTTTAAGGTTCATTATCAGAAGGCGCAAATTATGCATTTGCAGGTTCATGATCGAGAAGACACTGGGAAATGGCCTGTGGTCATGCCTCCTTCGGATCAATATCTGTTAGCCTTTGATCAACAGAAGATTGTGATCGGGGCGACTCACGAAAATGATATTGAAGGCTATGATATAAGAGTAACCGCAGGCGGAATGCAGGAAATTTTGAATAAAGGATTGGAACTGGCTCCAGGTTTAGCCGATAGCACGTTTCAGGAAGTAAGAGTAGGTTTCCGTCCGTTTACACCAGGTTTTCTTCCGGTAATGGGTGCTGTTCCTGGTTGGGAGGGCTTGATCACAGCCAATGGACTTGGAGCGTCTGGTCTCACGATGGGGCCTTTTATTGGAAGTCAACTGGCCAAGTTGGCTATGGGTTTGGATTTGGATATCGATATTCAGCCATATGACCTTGGAAAAGCAATGGATTATCAGAAATGAGGTGAACGATGACGTATTCACAGCGCTTAACTCACGGTAACTCATCAGACATTATTTATCTGGAGCACCAGATTGGCATCGCCGAGGAGGAACTAGCAAAAGCCGAGGAAGAGCGGAGGGGTTACGAATCGGATTTAGACAAGTTAAGGACGTCTCCGGCGTATCATGCAACTTCAGCGACGAACGTCTCTAATGAGCAAAAATGGGTGGATGAGTTAAACAAATTGCAAAGTATGATTAAGGATATCCGCACTCGACTTAAAAACTTGCAAGAAGAGTTAGAGGAACTTGAAGATTAATAGGAATAGTTGACATTTGGAAAAACACATGTTGTAATAAGCCTGAGCTATTTGCAGGGGGACTGTTCGCAGTTGAGAAGGTTAAAACCTGACCCTTTGAACCTGTTAGTTAATACTGACGTAGGGAGCAAATGACATGTACTCATGTTATTTTGCCCTTGCCGAAAATAGGACAAGGGCTTTTTGGTCTGCATTTTGGATGACAGAACGCGATAGCTGGATGTGAAGCGGGAACATTATAATTTTAATATAAGGAGAAATGATCATGTCATTTTCAAGAACGTTAATAGATAAGTCCAGAACCGTATGGGAAGATGGATACAACCATCCTTTTTTACATGAAATGGGGAAAGGCACACTGGATCAGGAAGCGTTTAAGTTTTATCTTCTTCAGGACTATACATATCTGATTGAATATGCGAAGATTTTTGCCATGGGTGCGGTCAAGGCGACAGATGAAAAAATGATGACGAACTTTACGGTTATTCAACACGCTATTCTGTACGAAGAAATGGATTTGCATCGAAATTATATGAATGAATTTGGGATTACGCTGGATGAAAATCATGCTGTCAAACCCTCTCTTTATAACAAGGCCTATACGTCGAATATGATGAGTGTTGCACAAACAGGTGGGGTTGCTGAAATCATCGCCGTCATTTTCCCTTGTGCGTGGACGTATTACGACTATGCCACAAGATTAAAAGAACAATATCGAGATTCATTAGAGGGCAATTTCTATCAGACTTGGATCGAAAATTATGCAAGTGATGAATTCCGCGACTCATTCGAATGGTTCTATGATACACTGGATGCATTATGTGAACATAAAACAGAGCCGGAACTGGAGGCCATTGAAGACATATTCAGAAGAAGTGTTGAATTTGAATATCTGTTCTGGGATATGGCTTATAAACGGCAACTCTCGTACTGATGAATGCAATCTACTACAACCAGAGATAAGGATGAACATACAGATGAACAATCGTGGAGAACGCATCTATTTACGATTTTTGAACGTGGAAGACGCTGCTGGGCTACTGGATTTGCAGTTCCGTAACCGGGCTATTTTCGAAGAAATATCGGCAAGCGAACGATCGGATACATTCTATACATTGGAGGGCCAAGTAGCCCTTCTCGAAGGTTGGAACAAGGCGAGGGAAGAGGGGAAACGGTACTCTTTCGGGATCTTTCTGAACCATACGCATGAGCTTATTGGGGAGATCTCTCTGTTCGAGCTTGAACTGGATTCCACCACCAAATGGATTGTTGGTTATGTGCTCGATCAGGTGCAGAATGGCAAGGGATATATGAGTGAAGCCCTTCAGCTAGCACTGGATTTTGCTATGAATGAAGCGGGTATAAAACGAGTGGAGGCAGGTGCGCTGCCCGACAATGCCGGATCGATTCGAGTGCTTCGCAAGGCGGGCTTTCAGGAGACGGACCGGCAGAATATTAAAATCAAGGGGATTTGGAAGGAACATATGATGTTTGCAGTGGATTTGCAATAGGTTACTAGATATCGTAACGTGAACCACCTAAATCATCCAGGGGGAACTTATGAATAAGCGGAAACAAATGTTATTGGACTCAGCGCTTGTACTCTTTGGGAAACATGGAGTGACCAACACCTCCATACAAATGATCCTAGACGAGTCAGGTGTGTCCAAAGGAACATTTTATAAATTCTTTGGCTCGAAGGATGATTGTATTCTTGCCATTCTGGAGCAACGTGTACAGGAAGATATGATGATTCGTAAAGATTTGGAGAGCCAAAGCTATGCTTCCGATTTTGATTTACTGGTGGATCAGATTATGGTGCCGATGATTTTGCCAGAAAAAAAGCTTGTTGTGGAGCTATTCTGGACAGGCTTCTACTCTGGAGAATGCGATCTGAAAAACTTGACTCGCATGCAGTTAAATTGGTTATCTGAACGACTGGTACAGGTATTTGGGAAAGAATTAAAACCTTTTGCTTATGAAGGGGCTATTTTTGGTTTTGGCATGATCCATCAAATCTCGAACATGTGGAGAAACTTCCATCTTGACCAACCGGATTGGAACCATCTTGTGCCCAAAATCCTGAACTACATTGAAATCTTGCTTCGTTCCATGCTGGAAAGACAAGAGCATATTATTGATTTTCCAAGTCTTTTGATGATCGCTCCTGATTCCAAAGAAATTGTGTTGGATAAAAATAACCTGATTGCAGGTCTTCAGAAATTCAGTCATTCTATTCTCCAATTGGAAGTACCTATTAAAGCGAAAGAACTGACCAAAGGGCTGCTTGTTTTAGTTGAGCAGAAAGAGATCAATATCTCCATGTTGGAAGTAACGCTACAGGCGTTTCAAACGGAATTTGAATCGTCTTCTCTTCAGTGTGAGACAAACAGGATTGTCAAAGATTGCAGATCGTATCTCGAACAATTCAGGCAGATCCTCATGGAGAGAACGAGTTAACGCAGCTGTTCTTACTTACGTGTGCAGGCAAATTGTTCATTTATATTATGTAATACACCACAAAAAAGCGGCAGATTGGACATAAAACTTAGTGTCCTGATCTGCCGCTTTTTATATAAGATACAATAGGCTCTACATGATGTAATTCATGTAAATATTGTTCTTAATTTGTATTCATCGAGACTTTTTGTCTTACAGGCTGCTTGGAGTCTTCCTCCGTCGCTTGTTTGGTACGTTTGATGAAGAAGGAAAGGAGCAATCCGAGAACGGCAATGCCAATAATGACAACATAAGCATCATTAATTCCCTGGATCATGGATTCCATTCCCAACTGCTGCTGGGTTAAGCCTTTGGCTGCACCCGTTGCAACCATATCTTGAACATGTGCTGTTGTGCGACTGGTCATTACACTTACGAGCAATGAAGTACCCACAGCGCCAGCTACCTGTCTGACAGTGTTTGATATTGCTGTACCGTGTGGTCCTAGTCTTGGTGGCAGTTGATTCAAACCTGCTGTTTGGATAGGCATCATAAGCAAGGCCATACCAATTCGGCGACCTGTTGACATCAATACTAGGTAAGTATAGCTAGTAGAATCCGTTAGATCGATGAACCCGATGGTGGTTACAATCGTAATGACCATCCCGATAATCGCCAGCCATTTTGCGCCAAACCGGTCAAACAATCTACCCGTTATCGGCATCAGGAAGCCCATGACAAGCGCCCCTGGAAGCAATAATAATCCGGACTCCAATGCAGTGTAACCCCGTGCATTTTGGAGGTATAAAGGAAGCAACATCATATCAGCATACATGATCATCGTGATCGCGATATTAATGATTGTGGTCAGTGAGAACATATTATACTTGAAAGCCCGCAGATCGAGCAGCGGATTTGCAGACGCGAGTTGTCTCCATGTGAACAGTCCAAGAGCAATGACTCCTGCTGCAATGCATATGATTACTTCTGCGCTTGACCATCCCAGAGTTCCTGCCCGGCTGAAGCCATACAGCAATGCGCCGAATCCAATCGTGGACAGCAACACGCTGAGTGTGTCGAACTTGAGATTGATTCGTTCCGATACATTTTTGAGATATACAAACGCAAAACCAATAACAATAACGGTTAGTGGGATCATCCCGTAAAACATCGTTTGCCATGTGTAGTTCTCAAGAATATATCCAGCAAGGGTTGGCCCAATCGCTGGAGCGAAAATGATGGCAAAGCCGACCATCCCCATCGCGGCGCCCCTTTTCTCAGGAGTGAACAAGGTAAGAATGACATGCATTAACAATGGCATGATAATACCAGCACCGGCTGCTTGAACCATACGTCCTGTCAACAGTGTACCAAAATTACTCGCAAGGGCAGATATAATCGTACCGATGAGGAAAATAAACATCGAAGCTTGAAATAATTGCCGTGTCGAAAAGCGTTGCATGAAATAGGCCGTGATGGGAATGAGTACACCATTCACCAGCATGTAGCCTGTCGTAAACCATTGGGCTGTTGCTGCCGAGATATTAAAATCCCCCATCAGCTCCGGAGTTGCCACGCTCATAACGGTTTGGTTCAATGTGGCAAGAAATGCACCCAAAATCATAACAAACAGTATGGGGCCCTTTTTTACGTCATCTCTTTCTTTTAATCTAGCCTGACTCAATCCATTCCATCCTTTCAATCCACACGTGACTAAATTTACAACGTGTTGTATAGTTTACATTGTATTTATTGAATTATATACATATTCCCGTAGATTACAATTTACGATTTTGGGTATTTTCGTTGCTTATTTTACGAAATAATAAAATATGTCGTCTAATTCGGAAATAAACGACTGATCATTTAAAATTGTAATTTTTAAAATTTGAGGAGTGATATTGCATGAAAAATGAAAAGAAGTCTGCTACAGATCCTCGTATACTTCGTACAAGACAGTTGATTCGTGATGCTTTTGTAGATCTGTTGCAGGAAATGGACATCGAGAAACTATCCGTCAATCGAATTGCAGAACGTGCGACGATCAACCGCGTGACTTTCTATCTGCATTATCGTGACATCACAGACATGATGGAGAAAATGGCGGACGAGATGATCGAGCACATTGAACGAATTGTGGACGAATATGCTCCTCAATTTGAAGATGCTGCCAAAGACGATGGTTGGCCAGTGCTTGTAAAATTGCTTGAACACTTTGCTGATCATTCCAAATTCTATCGTGTCGTTCTCGCTTCCAGACGAACCCCCATTTTTACGGAGAGGCTCATGAAATTACTAACGACACTCGTTTCGGCCAAGATCGAAAGCTTGGAGCTGGGAAGCTCTCTTTCACAAGCGGGTATTCATAAGGAGATCGCAATCTGGTACAGTTCCTCAGCTCTGATTGGTACCATTGTATCCTGGCTTCGTAATGACATGCCCTATGCACCGCATTTCCTTGCCAAACAGTTCTCTTTAATTCGTGCTTATTCTTACAATGACTTGATATAACAAAAAAACATCCAGCTTTAGTTAGACTCAACTATACGCAGATGTCTTTTCAACAGACTATAAATGGGCTAATCTCCTGTCGGAGTTCGTAAAATCATATACAGCCCGATGAGTGCTGCCAGAGCACCAAAAATGATGCCGGACAGTCCATTGTAAAAGGTGGGATCTCCTTTGTATGAAAATGACATGATCGCAGTTTGTGTTAATGAAAGTGAGATCAATGATGAAGAGAAGTTCGTCAGTTTGATGGCTTCAATGACCGGTTCATTATTCCGTCTCGCCATAATGGCGCCCCCAAGAGATACTGCGATTTCGGTAAAAGTAACGGCAGCAATGATGAAGGCGGCATAGTGAGGATAATGCGTTCTGCTGCCTGTAACAAATAATAACTTACTGCAATAAATGATGTACACCGCACTTGAAGCGAGCACAATATTACCTATAAATCGGTATGCCGCGTATTGTTTTTTTAGGATTTCCTCCGGGCTGGAATCATCAAGATTCGAGTCCTCATGTGCTTTGGCTGCGTAATACTTAGCAACAGCGATGCCAATATTATAAAAGGCGTTAATACATAAAAAGAAGGAGAGCGTAAAGATTCCTAAAAGTATTTTCCCAACTGCGATAAGGGCATTAAGTGGAATAGATAATTTTGCAAAGTAGATAATTCGATTATTTTTAACTTTAAAAACAGATTCTCCTCTATTCACTGGACGTATCCAATTCACTGTATCCCTCCCGAACGAAACCCTGATGTGCAAAGAATGAGTCTAGTGTTCAAGCATACCATAGTAAACCATATGGTCCACGTATGAGGTTTAGACATGTTCATCCCTACCTATCTGTAATCCCAGATTAATGATGTTTTCATTTCTTGAGCTTGTTTATTTTGCCCAAAAATACATAACCCTTAAGAACTTAATTCTCGTCATTAAATATACGAATGGTATAAAAATATGCCTTGAATTTTCCATAAAATGAATATAGTTCGAAAGTTTCATTCCAAATAATATACGATTAGTATAAAATTGGTTGTGCGCTGAACTGTCAATTCATGTGCAACAAAGGAGGAATCAAAGGGAGCCGAAGAACTGAAGTGGCGCTGGTGATGATTATCAGAGGCATGGAAGAAATCCCTCTTTCCTTTGGATAAAATAGTTCGAGAGGCGGTGTACTGGATGTACAAAGAAGTGATTCGTGTTCACGATATTACCAATTTCCAGTCCAGATCGGAAGAGTTTTTTCCTCTTCACTGGTTTCGGAAAATGTTGTCAGAGAAACCTGTCTACTATCATGAGGATACGGACACATGGAATGTGTTCAGATATGACGATGTCAAGCAGGTACTAAGCAATCATGAATATTTTTCATCCGAAGGCTCAAGAACTACCATTTCAGTCGGAGCTAAAAACAAGGAAGGCACACCGCCGGACAAAATGAATATTTCGAGCATAGATCCTCCACGTCATCAAAAAAGCCGTTCGTTGCTCTCAGCTGCTTTTACACCCCGCAGTCTGAAAAACTGGGAGCCACGGATTCGGAACATTGCGAAGCAACTGGTGGAGGATATCGAGCTGAATACAACAATCGACATTGTGCAAGCACTGGCAGCACCATTGCCTTCCATGGTTATGTCTGATTTGTTGGGCATACCGCTGACGGACAGCCACCGCTTCAAAAGTTGGGTAGATATTCTGTTTCAACCTGCCAATAGAGAAAATGCAGAGGCAATGGAAAAGAAAAAGCAGGTCGCAGCGCAGGAGTATTACCAATTCCTGTACCCTATTGTCGTTCAGAAACGGAGTCAGCCTGGCGATGATATCATTACAGATCTGTTGAAAGTGGATGTAGACGGCGAGAAGTTTTCCGATGATGAGATTGTTCGAACCACAATGCTTTTGCTCGGGGCCGGTATCGAAACAACCAGTCACATGGTATCTAATACATTTTATTCTTTTCTCTATGATGACCCCAACCTGTATGTGCAATTACGAGAGAACCCTGAGCTGATCCCACTTGCTGTGGAAGAGATGCTTCGTTATCGCTTCCATAACGCCAAGCGACACCGGACCGTTAAGAAGGATAATGATCTGTTGGGTGTAGAATTGAAAAAAGGGGATGTCGTCATTTCCTGGATGAGTGCGGCGAATATGGATGAAACTATATTTGAAAATCCGTTCGACTTGAACATTCACCGTCCCAATAACAAAAAACACCTTACCTTTGGAAATGGTCCACATTTCTGTCTGGGTGCTCCGCTGGCGAGAATGGAGTTGATTGTTGCTTTGACAGCATTCGTAGAAAGGGTACCTTTCATCGAATCGGTTGAATCATTTGATTTGGAAAACAACCTTACCGTCTCGGCTCCAGGTCAGTCGCTGACGTACTTGCCTATGAAGGTTGTGCATTAGGATATAGATTGATATGTTACAGACAATATAAAAAAGCCGTGATTGGATGTTTAACAACATCTGATCAACGGCTTTTATAACGTTCAAGGCCTTTTTCTGTCAGGAAAGAATCGAAAAATAAAACAAGATTGATCAGAACAACGTAGTCGACTCTTACGGTGAGTGAGGAAGCCTTTGCTTTGATTTGATTTAACAGAGGGGAAGGGCCATCTCACACATAAGACAAATGAGAAGATCACATTAGAGGAGGTTGCGATGAAGACTCGAAGTGGTCTTCTTTGTGCATCATGTCTCTGTTTCCGTTGGGAACGGAGAACTGCTGAGCTAGAAGCTGCTGTTCCTTGATGAGCAGATCGACTTTATGGTGCAAATGGTCCAATTGTTTGTTGTAATGTTTGTAGGTGTAGAATCCGATTACAGCCTTAATCGCGAAGAAAATAACAGCTGCCGTAATAATCAATATATAGTTAGAGGCAATATGCCTGATCCAGCTATTGAGTTCACTTATCACGTATAACTCTTCCTTTCACAAGAAATGCAGATTACTTCTATTCATTGCCTTCGTTATAGGAAAGATTACGTGGAAAATGTTCTCAGATGGATTCCTCCGAAAGCAAGATGGAGCATAGCAACATTGTGTTTATTCCTGTTATTCAGTAGAATTATTTTAATTAATATTTTCCAAAGGAGAGCAAATACGTGCTGGAACTCAGCTTTAACGACCCGGAAAAACTGGTAACTGTAACCCACGCCTTGTCGACTCGTTCCCGGATTGACATTCTCCAGCTTCTTAATGCCAATAAATTAAACATTATTGAAATTGCCGAAGCACTTAACCTGCCCGTGTCAACGGTAGCCAACCATATTAAAGTGCTGGAGGCAGCCCATTTAATACATACGGAGATGCTCCCAGCCTCTCGTGGGGCCATGAAGGTTTGCAGCCGCAATTATGATGATATTCATATCGCCCTGGATCGAGTGACTTCCTTTCCCACACGGGATACGAATGTTTATGAAGTACAGATGCCGATAGGGCATTACAGCGACTGTGAAGTTGAGCCAACATGCGGCATGGCGAGCACGGAGGAGATGATTCTGAAGGAAGACGACCCGGCAAGCTTCTATCATCCTAAGCATATTGATGCTCAGATCATTTGGCTGGCAAAAGGTTATCTGGAATATTTGCTTCCAATGGATATTCCGCAAGGTGCAACGATTGAATCTTTGGAATTGTCCATGGAAATCTGTTCTGAAGTAGCAACTTATAACAATGATTGGCCCTCGGATATTTCCATTTGGGTGAATGGCACTGAGATCGGGATGTGGACTAGTCCCGGAGATTTGGGCGACCGCCGAGGTAAACTGAATCCGGCATGGTGGTCTGATGGTTCCACACAATACGGCATTCTCAAAAAATGGCGTGTGGACGACAACATGACCATGCTGGACAAGGAGAAAATTTCGGATGTGTCCCTGTCAGATCTTCATCTTGAGGATAAACACAAGTTAAGATTACGCATTGGAATTCATCCGGATGCTAGGCATCAGGGAGGCATGAACCTGTTTGGCAATGAGTTCGGAGATCATGAACAGAACATTATTATGCAGGTAAGGTATACGATGAATGCGGGTGATCAGGATGCGAGATATGCCAAATAACGGTTCCTCATGTATCGTGAGTATCAAGCGTTTTAAACCGAACTTGTTTCATCTGGAGCAGGGTGAAGGTTTATTCAAATCCCATTCACATGCTGCACTGCTACTGTTTCAGCGGAATTGCTCAGTCGAAGCTCCTCATGCTGTCAACGATCCAACGGTTCAATGCATCGTTTAGGAAGTCCTGAAAGAGATCCATTCGTCTTACTACACGCCGATTACGGTTAGTGAATTGGCCTCTCGACATTTTCTGTCAGAAAGCAATCTGCGAAAGAAATTCACGGAATCGGTGGGGGTTTCTCCGAAGCAATACATTATCAATCTTCGTCTAATGGAAGCCAAACGGATGTTACAACAAACCAACAAGGCAGTCGAAATGATATCTTCGGAAGTAGGGTTTACTTCGTCCAGCCGATTTTATGATTATTTTGTCAGATCTGTCGGGGTTACCCCACTGGAATGGCGGATGCAAAGCATTCAGTAAAGCTTCAACAGGAAAAAACCGTCTCCAGGACGGTTTTTTTCGACCGACGAAATCGCTTGAAGGTTGTCTTTTTTTACAACTTAATAAAAGCGTTTTCGCAATTGTCTGCAAACAAATTCTGCCAGATAATAAGAAAATAGCACGATATGAAGGGAGAGAAAAGAGATGACAACCAGTACATTTTGTAATCCGGTGGCATTGCAATCCGCGGACCCTTGGGTCTACAGGCACTCCGATGGTTATTATTATTTTATGCGTTTACGGGCAACACGCATTCAAAAATTTGAATGGAACTGGGATGGAACACCTGATTTTGGTGTGCCTTTCAGCGATGATCATGCGCTCCAAGTTCCATCGGGAGAGTAAAACAGAAGACTCGAGAATAGGGGCTGGGTATGCGTATAATTACAACTATTTTGTAATTAAAGGCGGAGTAGATAAATGATTTGGTGAAAACGAATGCTCTCATTAGACGAAGAAAGTAATAATTATTTTGGCTTGAACTGGATTTTTCCGCATTGGAACAGTATTTTAATGGTGTTATTCGGTGGATAATTAACTTTCCCATGCTGTTTGAAGGAAATCTAAGCAATAATACCAGACGAATTTTATTACAAGAAAATAAATTGAAAACGTTGACATCTAATTATTGTGTAATTATACTTTGATTCAAATACAGAACAAATATTGCCCCATTGTTGTGTCCACCATTCCAATACTGATGGTATACCCTTTCCTGCAAAAGTACTTTGTAAAAGGAGTATATACCGGTTCAATCAAAGGCTAATAGGAGTGATTTACGTATGAATAAAGACAAGATGACATTAACACCACGCCCGGAATACCCTCGCCCTCAGTGGGTGCGTAACCATTGGATCAATCTGAACGGAACTTGGCAGTTCGAAATGGATCATGGCAAAAGTGGAAAAGAACGAGGTTATGAACAGTCCGAACATCATCTCTCTGGGACAATCACTGTTCCGTTCTGTCCAGAGAGTAAACTGTCCGGGGTGGCCTATACCGATTTTATGGCTGCGGTATGGTACAAACGGGAATTCTCTATCCCGGATGCCTGGATGAATGGACGCATTTTGCTTCATTTTGGCGCTGTTGATTACGAAGCCGAGATCTGGGTCAATGGAAAAGCGGTTGGCAAACATCGGGGAGGCTATTCGCCATTCCATTTTGATATCACATCTCATGTTTCGTCAGGAACGAATATAGTCACGGTTTATGCGGAAGATGATGTGCGTTCTGGACTTCAGCCGCGAGGAAAACAGAGCGAACGATTCCACTCACATGGCTGCGATTACACGCGGACTACTGGCATTTGGCAAACGGTGTGGCTGGAGCAAGTGCCAGAGGTGTATCTCTCCGACATGAAAGTCGCGGCTGATCCGGATAATGCATGTGTGCACCTTGAAGTGAAAATATGCGGTAACGCTGCTGGAGGAGAGCTGGCTGCAACTGTCCGCTTTGGCGGCAAGGATGTTGGATCGGCAACGGCGGTTGTTCATGGACCTGCTGTGAAGCTTACCGTCCCATTATCCGAAATCCATTTATGGGAGCCGGGGCATGCCAAATTGTATGATCTGGAGTTGAAGCTGCATGGGCAGGATCAGACCATCGATACGGTAGACTCGTATTTCGGACTGCGGACGGTAAGGCTGGATGGCATGGCATTTCGTATCAATGAGAAGTCCGTTTTTCAGCGGCTTATACTAGATCAGGGCTTTTACCCGGATGGCATCTACACGGCACCTAGCGACGAAGATCTGCGCAAGGACATCGAGATCTCCATGGGGCTTGGCTTTAATGGAGCGAGATTGCACGAAAAGATGTTTGAGCCACGTTTCCTATATTGGGCTGACCAGCTTGGTTACCTGGTATGGGGAGAACATGCCAACTGGGGACAGGATATTACAACGACCGAAAGCCTTGCCCGGTTCCTACCGGAATGGATGGAAGGTATGGAACGTGACTTTAATCATCCCTCGCTTATCGGCTGGTGTCCGTTCAACGAAACGTGGGATCGCGATGGAACCCGGCAGGATAACGACGTGCTGCGCATTGTCTATGAGATGACTAAACGTATGGACCCGACACGTCCTGTCATTGATACCAGCGGTAACTTTCATGTGGTGACGGATATCTTCGATTTGCATGACTATGATCAGAACCCGGATACGTTCCGGGCCAGATATGAACCGATGAAAAGCGGTGGGGAAGTATTTAATACCTTTCCAGAGCGGCAGACGTATGAAGGGCAGCCATATTTTATCAGTGAGTATGGCGGTATCTGGTGGAATCCGGATCAGCAAGATGAGAAAGCTTGGGGTTACGGGGACAGACCACAATCCGAAGAAGCTTTCATTGCACGTTATGAGGGACTAACCAATGTCCTGCTGGACCATCCGAAGATGTTCGGGTTTTGTTATACCCAGCTATATGATGTGGAACAGGAAGTGAATGGACTGTACACGTATGACCGCCGTCCGAAATTCGACCCGGAAACGATTCGTCGCATTAATTCCCGCAAGGCTGCCATCGAAGATTGAACGTTGCAGGTCAGGTACGCGCATGATTCATAATCCTATAGGGAGCGTGACTGTAGATGAAAATAATGAATTACAGGAACAAATTGTTGCTGGCCTTATGTGCATTTCTTATTTTCCCGATGGGACAGACGACGCATGCAGCGACCGTTCAGAATAATTTCTATAATGTCGTAATGCAGGATGGAGCTGATCCATGGGTCTACAAACACACTGACGGATTCTATTATTTCACCAAAACAACAGGTGGTAACGTTACCATCTGGAAGTCAGCTCAATTAACAACCATTGATGCGGCTCCAACCACTGTGGTGAATACCGGCTGCTGCGGCATCTGGGCTCCAGAGCTTCATTACATCAACGGTGCATGGTACATCTATTATGCGAAGGATGATGGAGACAACGTCAATCACCGCATGTATGTCATGGAAAACACGTCAGCTGACCCGACACAGGGAACCTGGCAATACAAAGGGCAGATTACGGATCACACCAACAAGTGGGCTATCGACGGGACGGTATTACAGGTAAACGGACAGCTCTACTTCATCTGGTCGGGCTGGGAAGCAGATACGAATGTAAGGCAGAATCTGTACATTGCCCATATGAGTAATCCCTGGACGATCGATTCAAATCGCGTGGAAATTGCACGACCAACCTACGCCTGGGAAACCAATCATTCCCCGAATGTAAATGAGGGACCGCAGGTGATCGTTCGAAACGGAGTTATCAGTCTAGTCTACTCGGCAAGTGGTAGTTGGACCAACGACTATTGTCTGGGGCTTATTACCGCTAACGCCTCAAGCAACTTGCTGAATCCGGCATCCTGGAGCAAGCGCAGTCAGCCTATCTTCCAATCGGGGAACGGCTTGTACGGTCCGGGTCATCATTCTTTTACGAAATCGCCTGACGGGACTGAGGACTGGATCATGTACCACACAGCGAAATCCAATAATTCCGGATGGAATCGTGAGATTCGCTTACAGAAGTTCACCTGGAATGCCGACAATACCCCGAATTTGGGTACACCGGTGAATCCCAACGTACCTATTGCTCTACCTTCGGGAGAAAAGTCAATCGTTCGATATGAAGGAGAAGAGGGAACCTTTGGTGGGATCGCTTATGCATCCCAGAGTCCTTCTGGTTCAGGCGGCATGAAAGCTGGTCATATCGATACGGCGGACAGCTATGTAGAATTTAACGTCAATGCAGCAACTGCGGGCACATATATTCTCCTGGCGAGGACAGCGAATGGCACAGCAGGTGGCAACTGGTCCAACCTGCTGCTGAGTGTGAATGGAGGCACAGCCAGTCCTTTCTACATTACGAACAAGGGATGGGAGAACTGGGGACTGTCCACAGCGAGAGTTCAGCTAAAGGCTGGTGTGAACAAAATTCGTTTCTCCAAAGGTGAAGGATATGGAGAACTGGACTTCTTTGATATCAAACCTGCAAATTAGAGTATTATAATCCGATCCGAACCCCGCCGGTGTCCATTTGGACCTTGGCGGGGTTTTGTGATTTGAAATGGAAAACTTTCCGATTCCATTCATATTCAGTTCATAAAAGTACGATATTCTTCCCCTATAAACGATATGGGAGGAACCACAATTGAATAATACACAGCAAAGAACAACAGGTAATGAACTTGGAGATTGGGCCATTGAAGCAGAGGGGCTTGTAAAAATCTTTGGAGATAAGCGTGCAGTGGATGGTGTGAATCTGAACGTAAAGGCAGGTACGATCTATGGCGTACTGGGTCCGAATGGAGCAGGGAAAACAACAACCATTCGGATGCTGGGCACGCTGCTTCGGCCCGATGGAGGATCAGCCAAAATATTTGGGCATGATGTGGTGAAGGAGTCACATATCGTACGCCAGCTGATTGGACTTACAGGACAATACGCATCGGTTGACGAGTCACTGAGTGCCAACGAAAATTTGATGATATTTTCACGGCTGCTGGGTCTTGGCCGCGCAGAAGCGAAACGCAAAACAGCCGATTTGCTCGAAGAGTTCGGCTTGACGGAGGCGGCGAAACGTCCAATCAAAGGGTTCTCCGGAGGCATGCGCCGCCGTCTCGATCTCGCAGCAAGCCTTATTGCTCAGCCGCCGCTGATCTTTTTGGACGAACCGACAACTGGACTTGACCCACGGACACGTGCACAGATGTGGAATACGATTCGCCAGTTGGTCAAGACTGGTTCAACCGTGCTTCTTACAACACAATATCTTGATGAAGCGGATCAACTGGCCGACCGTGTTGCCGTAATTGATCAGGGCCATGTTGTGGCCGAAGGTACGGTGGATGATTTGAAAGCCTCCGTTGGCACTGCATCACTTCAACTGCGCATCCAGGAACCGACACGGATTGAACACGCCCGTCAGATTGTAGAGCAGATCCTTCGAACAGAATCCAGCGTATCAGCGGAAGCGGGGAAGATTACTGCACCGATGGCAAATGCTAATATTGCAGCAGATCTACTGATTGCCTTTCGTTCCGCAGGCATTGATCTGGCAGAGATGAGTGTCCAGAAACCTACACTTGATGAAGTATTTCTCACCATTACGGGCCAAGATGCGAGTGGCAATGCGTCTCATACGTCTCAAGAATCAAAAGCAGTGGAGGAGTTGCAAGTATGAACAGTACAATAGCGAAACAAAATCCAAGCCGTAAGCTGAGAAAATACACAAGCTTTGGGCAAACCGTCCGGAATTCCTTAACGATGGCTTATCGCGGGATATTGAAGGTTAGACGAACACCAGAGCAATTATTCGATGTTACACTACAGCCGATCATTTTCACATTGATGTTTACGTACATTTTTGGTGGTGCGATCTCGGGAAATATTCAAGCTTATTTGTTGGTCATTATTCCGGGTATACTTGTGCAGACGGTAATTACAAGCTCCGTCGTGACTGGTGTGCAATTGCGTGAGGATATGGATAAAGGGGTATTCGACCGATTCAAATCATTGCCTATAGCACGTATTGCGCCACTGGCCGGAGCATTGCTGGCAGACACTATACGCTATACCATTGCAACGTTCCTTACCTTTACGATTGGATATTTATTGGGATATAGCCCTGCAGGTGGATTGGGTCATGTTGCCTTGGCAGGATTGCTGGTTATTATTTGCGCTTGGGCCATCAGTTGGATTTTTGCTTTTCTCGGTGTTATTGCACGTACTGCGTCCAGTGTACAAGGGATTTCCATGCTCGTATTGTTTCCGCTCACCTTTGCTTCAAACGCTTTCGTTCCGGTAGATACGATGCCGAATTGGCTTCAGTGGGTAGTTAATGTCAATCCGATATCCCATTTGGTTTCAGCTGTACGCGAATTGGCGAATCAAGGGACAATGGGCACAGACCTGGTGACCAGCCTTGCCGGAGCAGCGGTTATTGTAGCCATTTTTGCACCATTGACAGTGCGGGCATATATGCGCAGAACGTAATTGGAAATCATCAAATTTTGCTAAACAAGTGTAGCATGTCAGGAAAGAGATGTTATGCCTTCATGGTATAAGGTCTTTTTCTTGACAGAATGTGGAGTATAAGGCAAGGTTGAAAAAATGGAGGTGGTCACTTTGACAAGCGTATTGGTCGTTGATGACGACCCGCATATCCGAGAGCTGGTAGGACATTTTTTACAGCAGGAGGGTTTGCACGTAATCGAGGCTGTTGACGGTTTGGATGCACTGCGATTACTCGCTGACCATAAGGTAGATCTGGTCGTTCTCGATATTATGATGCCAGGCATGGACGGATGGGAACTATGCCGCCAGTTGCGGCAGCAGACGGATCTGCCGCTCCTGATGTTAACGGCCAAAGGGGAAACCTCGCAGATCATCAAAGGATTTACCCTGGGGACGGATGATTATCTGGTGAAGCCTTTTGATCCGCTGGTGCTGGTTGCTCGGGTGAAGGCTTTATTGAAACGATATCGGATTATGACTTCACAAGTGATCCTGCTTGGTGAACTGGTCCTGCGGGGTGATACGTTTGAGTGCAAGAAAGGTGATCAGGATATTGTGTTGCCACGCAAGGAATTTGAACTGCTATTCACCCTTGCGAGTTACCCTGGCAAAACCTTTACCCGTGATCAGTTAATCGAAAAGATCTGGGGGTATGATTACGAAGGGGACGAGAGAACGATTGATGTGCATATCAAGCGACTTCGTGAACGGTTTCCGGAGGAAGAGCATGCTTTCGTCATTCGTACTATGCGGGGTTTGGGCTATCGCCTAGAGGTAAGGCAATGAAGCAGGAGGGTGGATTTCTTCATGTTTCCAGAAACGTCATTCTGGTATCTCTGGCCCTGTTTGCCTGCTGGACAGCAGCTTTCTACCTTACGAGATATGTGTATTCCTTTGTCCCATGGGAACCGCATGAATTGCTTGCTTTTCTGATTAATGCCATGCTGGGGTTCATTTTTTTTGGATTATGCATTACAATGATCGGTCCGCTGGTTAAAGGCAGGCAATATGAATTTTTTAATGAGATGATTCAGGCTTTGAAAAGCATTTCCCGGGGGGATTTTCGTGTGAATCTGGATGCGGAATTTGCCAATAGAAACGGGAGACAGAGAAATCCCCATCCGTTTGTGCAGTTGGTTGAAAGCATCAATGACATGGCGGCAAATCTCAAAGCGATGGAAGATTTGCGTCAGGAATTCATCTCCAATGTATCACATGAGATTGGATCGCCGCTCACGTCAATCAGCGGTTTCGCCAGGGCGCTGAAAAATAAAGATATGGACCAGGAAAAACGGGAAAAGTATCTGACGATCATTGAGACGGAATGTGTTCGTTTGTCCAGACTGAGTGATAATTTAATGAAGCTCGCCGTTCTGGATTCATCCGAGCATGCATCACATAAAACATCTTACCGCTTGGATCGGCAGCTGGTAACTCTGGTTCTAGCCTGTGAACCCCAATGGGATGACAAAAAAATTGATATGAACGTAGAGCTGGAAGAAGTTGAAATCTTTGCTGATGAGGACTTGATGATTCAGTTGTGGATCAACCTTATTCATAATGCAATCAAGTTCACGCCAGAAGGCGGAAAAATTGATGTTTTCCTTACACAAAGTGATGGCAAGATCAGTGTACGTATTTCTGACAGTGGACCCGGCATCACCAAGCAGGATCAGCTTCGCATATTCGAACGTTTTTACAAAGCGGATCAATCCCGCACACGTGCCTTGGGTGGCAGTGGACTGGGCCTCTCCATCGTGCATAAAATTGTGGAGATGCATGAGGGTACTGTCTCCGTGTTCAGTGAACCAGGAGCAGGTGCGACATTTATTGTACAGCTACCTGTCCATTTATAATAATAAAAAGGGTAATCGATGGATGTTGTCCGTCAATTACCCTTTTTATTTCAATTAATTCGGCTGTTATTGTACAAAATAAGGTATATAAGCGATAATTTGCAGGGTAGCTAATACATAAAGGCCGTAAGGAGTGAGCAATTCTGCTGATATCTCCCACTCAACAACAGCGTCTGATTGACGTGATGAAATCATTCCCGATACAACCCAAGTACTCCAAAGCACAGCTGCTGATTAATGAGCTGAAATTAAGCTCTTCAGGAGAGGTGGAGATGTTCTATTCCCCACATAATGAATATATCAATGCAGCCGCAAAAGTCATGCTTGTGGGCATCACACCAGGTTGGCAGCAAATGGAGATTGCTTATAGAACGGCTATCCAAGCTTTGAAAGCACACAAATCATATGAGCAAGCCTGTAAAGAAGCCAAAATAGCGGCAAGAATGGCCGGCTCTATGCGTACCAATTTGATTTTAATGCTCCAGGAAATAGGCTTGCATGAATATATAAGAGTGCCCCATGTACAAAGGTTATTTGAAGCAGACTGTACATTGTTACATACAACTTCTCTGATTCGATATCCAGTCTTGGTGAATAAGCAAAATTACAATGGACATCAGCCTTCCATTCCTCAAAGTGAATTTTTGTATCAAGCTGTACTTGAGTCATTTCTGCCTGAATTGGAACAGTTAAAGCATCCTCTTATTATTCCATTAGGAAAGTCGGTGGAGGCTGTACTACATCAATTGCTTGATGAACATCGGGTAGATGAAGAGAAGATTTTATGGGGATTTCCTCATCCATCTGGTGCCAATGGCTCTCGTGTGAAACAGTTTCTTCATACGAAGTCGGGGATGCAGAACATTCTGAGGGAATGGCGAGATTAAACTTCTTACTTGCTTTTTACAAATTCAATAATAGTATAATGATTACGACTACATGACATGGAAACAGGAAAAGAGGAAACAAATGCCTACAATACTGGTTGCTGACGATGATCCGAATATTCGTGAACTCGTCTGTTTATTTTTGAGAAATGACGGATTTGAAACGGCTGAAGCTGCGGATGGCAAGGAGGCACTGACCGTTTACGGCTCAACACATGTCGATCTTGTTGTGCTTGATATCATGATGCCTGTCATGGATGGCTGGACGTTATGTAAGGAGCTACGAAGAGCCAATCCTGATCTTCCGCTGCTCATGCTGACGGCGAGAGGTGAGACCTGGGAAAAGGTGAAAGGATTCGAACTGGGGACCGATGATTATCTAACGAAACCGTTTGATCCGTTGGAGCTCACGGCTCGCGTCCGAGCATTACTCAAACGATACAAAATCGGCTCCACACAGACGATCCATTTCGGCAACGTCATCCTGGATCGACAAACCTACAAGGTGACGAGCGGAACAGAGTCGCTTACGTTGCCGCTGAAGGAGTTCGAATTGCTCTATAAACTCGCTGGAACACCCGGACAAGTCTATACACGTGAGCAATTGATCGATCAAATCTGGGGTATTGATTACGCCGGTGATGATCGAACGATAGACGTACATATTAAACGCCTGCGTGAACGGTTCGCATCAACACCCGATTTTCGGATCGAAACGGTGCGAGGCCTGGGGTACCGGCTTGAGGTTTACGAATGATTAGATCGTTATATATTCGTGTGGTCCTGACATTTCTGGTCTCCGTCATCGCCGGCACGGTCATTTCTTTTTTCATGTCCACGATGATATTCGAAGATCAATTGAATGAAAATGCTCAAATTAACATACGTAACTTCGGCCAAGATGTCGTGCAGATTTACAAGACCCTTCCATTAAGTGAAGCAGAATCGTTTGTTAGTGAAATGAAGCTACTGAATTCATATCATATTCGAATTTACGATGCAACGGGTCAGTTCCAGTCGTATGGAAAGCTTAACGGACATAAATCGGCCGCCGTGACGAAAGAGCAACTAAAGAAAGTGTTAGATGGAGGCGTAGTCCAGGACAATCCGAACGGTATTGCTACAGTTCTTTTAGGGTTGCCGGTGAAAACGGAAGTGGGAACGAAAGCAATGTTTTTGGAGACGCTCGCTCCACCTTCTTCCTCGTTTGTCGTCAAATGGGCTTCGATCTTTGCAACCTGTTCATTGGTTGCAGGAAGTATTATCATTCTGATTGCTTCCATATTCTTGGTTAGACCGATTAAAAAACTGACAAAAGCAACGAAGCGGATCGCTGCTGGAGATTTCAACGTCAAGCTGAATATCAAGCAAACCGGAGAACTGGGCACACTGGCGCGCAGCTTCGAAGAAATGATGCATGATTTGCAGCAGTTGGAACAGATGCGCAGGGAATTTGTAACGAATGTGTCGCACGAGGTTCAATCTCCGCTGACTTCGATATCCGGTTATGCTCAAGCACTGAAACAAGTAAACCTCTCAGAGCAAGAACGAAGCCGATATCTTGAGATTATTATCGCCGAGGCGAAGCGGATGTCCAAAATGAGTGATAATCTGCTCAAGTTGAGTATGCTTGAATCACAGTCACAGCAACCGCGACTTAGCACACTCAGCCTGGATGAACAGATCAGGCGGGTTATTGTAACTCTCCAGCCACAATGGTCTGCTCGCAACATTCACTTTGAGCTTGATCTCCAAGGCGTTAAAGTCTTGGCTGATCACGATCAGTTGAACCAGGTATGGACGAATATTCTCAGCAACGGTATCAAATTTTCCAAGGATGGCGGCGTAATTCACGTCAGCACCAAGCAGGATATCAAGAACGTGACTATTCGAATCTCCGACACAGGTATCGGTATCCCTCTTGAAGACCAGAAGCGTATATTCGAACGATTTTTCAAGTCGGATCGTTCTCACAGTCGCAAGTATGACGGCAGTGGTATGGGGCTTGCTATTGTTAAACAGATTGTATCGCTTCATCAAGGGGATATTAGAGTAGAAAGTGAACCTGGTCAGGGAACAACCTTTATTGTCACGTTGCCAATCACTCCACCCCTAGAATAGTTAGGCTTACAGGGATAAGGGGTGGATATGTAGAATATTCACCCGATTGTCTAAACCATATGTTCAGGCCACGTTTCACATGCAAGCTTCTTTGCATGTGAAACGTGGCCTTTTTTTGTTAGTTCATACTTCGTTCATATTGTCGTCATGATGAGGACATCTTGGTTGGTTAGGCTTGATTTAACGGCTTGTTACGGCCATTAAACAGATGAGAACAGGAGCAGATGAGTGTGACACATGAAACAGAGAAGAAACAGTGGGGCGTTCCCTGTGAATCTCCCTGTTCTTTTCTTTATTCAAAAGAATCATCCGGCAACAGACAGGTGGATCCCTGAGCACGAGAAGCTAATAAAGGATTCTGTACATGGTGAAGTGGTACTGCTGGAGGCAAATCATTATTTGTATCGTTCCCATGTCAAAGAAATTGCTGGAAAATTCAGAGCATTTATGACGTCCCAGTAAATATTAATTTATTTAGTTGTTCATATTCAGTTCATATTGACGTCACGGGGAGTACATTTTCATTGGTTAAGATTACATCAGTAGCACAGAAGAAAGCCGAACAAACAGTTCAAGACAGGAGAAGATGAGAGTGACACAACCAGAGGAAAAGAAAGCGAAGAATGGCTCGAGGGCCAAAAAGGTAAGAAACAATATACTTAAAGTACTAGGAGCAATCGTAATCGTCATTGTTCTGTTTCTAGGTATTGTTTATATCACGAATGTGATCAGTACCAATTCAGAGGCGAAAAAGATAGAGACTTACGGCCAGCACGTATCTGTAGACGGGAAAAATATGAATGTGTTAATTCAAGGCGAAGGCAAAGAAACGATCGTGCTTCTGCCAGGCTATGGAACAGCTGCGCCAGCGCTTGATTTTAAGCTGCTCATCGATGAGCTATCTCCATATTACAAAGTTGTGGCGGTTGAACCTTTCGGTTATGGATTAAGTGATGGAACTGAAAAAGAACGAACCGCAGAAAATATCGTAACAGAAGTTCATGAAGCTTTACAACAGCTTAACATTAACCAGTATATCCTCATGGGCCACTCCATTGCAGGCATTTACGGCATTGAGTATGTGAACAAATATCCAAACGAGGTGACTGCATTTGTCGGAATCGACAGCAGTGTTTCAACACAACCGGGTATGGATGCCAAATTACCTACAAAAATGTTCGGATTCCTTAAAAAATCAGGTCTCCAAAGATTAGTAGTCAAATTTGGTGGTGACCCTTACGCTGGACTCGCATTTGATGAGCACACCGTAGAGCAGATGAAAATGCTGTCGAATAAAAACTCGAATAGTTCCACGATGTTAAATGAGATGGACCATATTGCTTCCAATTTTAAAGATGCTCAAGGTTTAACCTTCCCCAAAGACCTTCCACTTCTTCTCTTTATTCAAGCGAATAATGAAGGTGTAAAAGGTTGGATACCTTTGCATGAAGGTCAGATCAAAGATTCGGTACACGGAAAAGTAATCACAATGGATGGCGAACATTATTTACACCATACGTTATTTAAAGAAATAGCTGAGGACTTTAGAGCATTCATGAACGAAGCAAAGTAAATATCCTGTATAAGTCTACTCGAGATTTTACAGATGTGTATAAATGAATATGAAAAAACCGTCCTGTGGGGCGGTTTTTCCATAGTATATCCAATTCGGCCGATGTCCGTGATGAAAGAGAGGAATTCAAATGAGATTATTTGAAATACTTTTAGTTTTATCCTGTTTCGCTTTACTCGTAGATCTATTGTTTATTAAAAGAAGTGCCAAGAAATTAGGCTTGGGTTTGGGTATAGGAAGTAGCGTTATATTATTAGTTCAATTATTTGTTGAGGGATACAGATGGCAGCTGCTTTTGGTATATATCATGACGGCGCTATTCATACTCATCGTTTTATTCAGACATTCCGAAAAGATGGTGAATCTAAAAATAGGGAAGTTCTTGAAATATAGTTTATCTTCCCTAATCGTCATTCTGCTGGTTGTTTCTACTGCCTTGTCTGTATACCTACCTGTTTTTAATTTGCCGAAGCCGGATGGTCCAGAGAAAGTGGGTACTCAAACATTTCATTTTACAGACCAGAATAGAGCTGAAGTCTTAACTGAAGATCAAAGCGACAAGAGGGAGTTAATGGTCCAATTCTGGTATCCTACTGAGAACATGAATAACAACAAGCGTGACACGCTGTTTCCAAATGATAAAGAAATGTTCAAAACGTATATTCAGAGCTTCTCTGCTTCTTTAAAACTGCCCGAATTTTTGCTCGACTACTTGAAGTATAGTCAAACCAACTCTTATGAAAATGTAGAAATATTACCTTCCACAAGTCCTTATCCCGTGGTACTGCTATCTCATGGTATGGGAACCAGTAGAGTTCTACAAGCATCACAGGCCGAGAATCTGGCCAGTCATGGTTTTATCGTGGTCACAATCGATCATACGTACAGCACCTTTGCTACCCTTTTTCCGGATGGCCGTGTAACGGGCTATACAACAAAAATGACAACCATAGATGACCGCAGTGAAGTTGGGGATATATGGACAAAAGACGTTGAGTTTGTTATCGATCAAATCGAAAAGCTAAATTCAGGTGTAATTGAAAGTCAATTTAAAGGGAAGATCGATTTAAATAACATAGGCGCGATGGGACATTCTTTTGGGGGAGCAACGGCGTTTAATGCAACGTATTTAGATCAACGAATCAAGGCCGGGGTTAATATGGATGGGTCACTGAATGAAGTAGAAGATAGAGATGATATAAACAAGCCGTTTATGTTTATCAGATCGGGAAATTTTGAAGACTGGTTAGCCAATTTTGAAAGTGATAGAAATTCGGATGACGAAGTAACTAAGTTTCTTTCAGATGAGCTGCACATTATGAAAACGGTTATCAATCAGGGGGGGAATGTGATTTATATAGAAGGAACCCAGCACTTCAATTTCACGGATCTTCAATTCTATTCGGAGCTGATTAAACTGTCCGGAATTACAGGAGACATCAATGGTAAAAGAGGGTCAAACATCGTAAATCAATATGTACTTGATTTCTTTAATAAGCAATTGAAAGGATCGGGCGGAACTCTAATTCAGGGGCCGAGCGACTTGTATCCAGAGGTGAAATTTATAGATCCGAAAGAACTCTAATTTAAACTCAGGAGATGATGTGAATGGGACGACAAACGGGAAAACGAACTTCAATCACCGCCTTAACTCTGGTGTTAATGATGTTAGCTCCAATGTCAGTCATGGCCGCACCAGCTACGAGTAACAACAGCGATCTGACGTATGAACCAACCAGGAAAATAGTAGCGGAGAAAGCGAAGATCCTTACTGAGACGTACGGTACGACCAGTGTGCAATATGCATTAATCGATGCTGGAGAGATTGTGGTGTCCGGTCAAACGGGCAAGAACGATATCAATAACAAGGTGCCTCTTACTTCGAACACGATCTATGGCATTGGTTCAACCAGTAAAATGGTGCTTACAGCGGCTGTAATGAAGCTGGTTGACGAAGGTAAGATTGATTTGGATAAGCCTGTTGTGGACTATATCCCTGACTTTAAAATGAAAGATAAGCGCTACAAACAAATCACACCACGCATGCTGTTGAATCATTCCTCCGGTCTGCTGGGCAGCTCCGGCAGCAATGCCACACTGTACGGGGATAATGACACGTATTCACATGACACTTTTCTGGATCAATTGGCGATACAGACTCTAAAAGCCGATCCAGGAGAGTACTCCGTATATTGTAACGATGGTTTTACATTAGCGGAAATTCTAGTCGAAAGAGTTAGTGGCATGGGCTTTACTGCTCTTATACACAAGTATATTACAGAGCCTCTGGACATGAATCATACCAAAACACCACAGGATGTGGTTGGGCCAGCTGAAATGGCGGGAATCTATTCTCCTTTATATGAAGGCCAGCTTCCACAAGAGAATTATAATATCATCGCTACTGGAGGTATTTATTCTACCGCTGAAGATCTTGTGAAATTTTCACAAATCTTCACGGGAGAGGTCGAAGGTATTCTTTCCAGTAAGTCGGTAGAAGCCATGGCGCAAGAAGAATACAAAAGAGGCATGTGGCCAGAGGACAGCGATTCATCTATTTCGTACGGGTTAGGTTGGGATAGTGTGAACTTGTACCCATTCAGTGAATACGGCATCAAGGCCGTTACGAAAGGTGGAGATACCATATCGTATCACTCATCATTAATCGTACTGCCGGAATACAATTTAGCTGCAGCCGTTACCTCATCAGGTGGGACAAGTGCAAAAGATCAGTTTATTGCGAGTGAATTATTACTCAGCGCACTTGAGGACAAGGGTATTATTACAGAACGGAAGCCAGAAAAATCATTTGGGGTGCCAGTAAAGGCAGATATACCTAAAGAAATATCCACGTATGCAGGTATGTATGGCGCCAATAATTCGGTTAAGAAGATCGAAATGAATCATGCTGGACAAATGACTGTATCCACACTCGCAGCTCCGAGTGATTCGGCTCAAAAATACACATATACAGCTGATGGTACTTTTGTTAACGATAAAGGCACAGAAAAGTTGAAATTCGTTACGGAGAAGAATGGAAGTACTTATCTGTGGTCTCGATCTTATATTTCCTTGCCAGGACTTGGGCAGTTGGCTTTCTCAGAATATACAGCGGAGAAGCTGGAAGCTAATGAATTATCCCAGGATGTTACCGCCTCGTGGGAAAAGCGTGAAGGTAAAAGATATTACGTGGTGAATCAGAAATATACATCAACGGTTTATCTCCATTCGTCACCAATCATTCCTATTCATTCGAATAAAGAGACACCAGGGTATATGTCTAATAATAAGATTATTGGAGCAAACGAAGCAGTCACTGAGCTGCAAATCCCTGGCATGGCTGGACGTGATACAAAGGAAATTTATTTCTCCAAAAAGAACGGAGTGGAGTACATTACAGCTGTAGGTAGCGTATTCGCCAGTGAGGAAATTGTACAACCACTCTATTCCGGTAAACACTCCGCTACAACCATTCAAGCAGATGGATATGCAAAATGGTTTTCGGTACCCGCATCTGTGAAAGGAAAAGTTATGACGGTTAAGATGCCTGCAAATGGAGCCTTTGCCGTATATGACCAGACGGGTATTTGTATTAATCACACCGAGGTCAGCGGTAAGAATGAGGTTGTCTTACCCAAAAACGGCCGTATTGTATTTGCAGGTGAGGTCGGTTCCACATTTGAAATTTCATTGAAATAGACAAAGTCTTTATCCCCTTTAAGTGTCTACTTAAAGGGGATATTTTTATGACGTAAAAAGGAAGGATCAAGGATCGTGAATCATCATGTACTCAAATTATTTTGCCTATTCATACTCGGTTCATATAGACGTCACGAAGAGTACATTTCTATTGGTTAAGCTTATTTTAGTACCAAAGCTATGATACTTTAATAAAGAGATACTGACAGGAGAAGATGCAAATGATACAACAAGAGAAAATGAAAGTGCTCAAGAGAACAGTCAAAAAACGAACTTCAATTGCAGCTTTAACGCTAGCGTTAACCATGTTAGCCCCATTATCTGCAATGGCCACACCGGCTGCCATGAACAACAGCAACCTTACGTATGAGGCAACGAAGAAAACCGTGATGGAAAAAGCCAAATTACTGACTGAGACGTATGGTACGACGAGTCTGCAATATGCGCTCATCGATGATGGAGAGATTGTGGTCTCCGGTCAAACGGGCAAGAACGATATAAACGACAAGGTACCTCTTACTTCGAACACGATCTATGGCATTGGTTCAACCAGTAAAATGATGCTTACCGCCGCTGTAATGAAGCTGGTTGACGAAGGCAAGATTGATTTGGATGTGCCTGTTATGAACTATATGCCTGACTTTAAAATGAAAGATAACCGATACAAACAGATCACACCCCGTATGCTGTTGAATCATTCAGCCGGTCTTCTGGGCACCTCAACCAGCAATGCCACATTGTACGGAGATAATGACACGTATTCACATGATACGTTTTTGAAGCAATTGGCGAATCAAAACCTTAAAGCAGATCCCGGCGCATACTCAGTCTACAGCAACGATGGCTTTACGTTAGCCGAGATTCTGGTCGAAAGAGTTAGCGGCATCGGTTATACCGCATTTATACACAAGTATTTCACAGAGCCTTTGGACATGAACCATACCAAGACACCACAGGATGTAGTTAATCCGGCAGAAATGGCGGGAATCTATTCCCCTTTTTATGAGGGACAACTTCCAAAAGAGAATTATAATATCATCGGTACTGGAGGTCTGTATTCCACCGCTGAAGATTTGGTCAAATTTTCTAGAATCTTCACGGGAGAAGTCAATGGAATTCTTTCCAGCAAGTCTGTAGAAGAAATGGGGCAAGAAGAATATAAAAAAGGAATGTGGCCAGAGGATAGCGATACGCTGATGTCTTACGGGTTAGGGTGGGATAGTGTGAACTTGTTCCCATTCAATGAATACGGCATTAAGGCCATTATGAAAGGAGGAGATACGTTATCTTATCAGTCCTCATTAGTGGTACTCCCGGAATACAACATGGCTGCAGCCGTTATCTCCTCAGGCGGGTCAAGCTTAACCAATCATTTCATTGCCAATGAATTATTACTCAGCGCACTTGAGGAAAAGGGCGTTATTAAAGAACGGAAGCCGGAAAAATCATTTGGCGTACCCGTAAAGGCCAATATGCCTAAGGGAATATCCAAGTTTGCAGGTATATATGGTGGCAATAATTCAGTTACGAAGATCAACATCAATAAGACTGGACAAATGACTGTATCTTCACTTACAGCTCCGAGTAATCCGGTTCAAGAATACACATATACAGCAGATGGTACTTTTGTTAACAACGAAGGTACAGATAAGTTGAAATTCGTTGTGGAGAAAAATGGGAAAACCTACTTGTGGTCACGATCTTATATATCTGTTCCAGGACTCGGACAGCTGGCTTTCTCAGAATATAATGCGGAGAAGCTTGAAGCCAATACATTATCCAAGGAGATTAACGCCGCATGGGCAAAGCGCGATGGTAAAAAATAT
This sequence comes from Paenibacillus marchantiae, assembly GCF_028771845.1. NCBI lineage: Bacteria > Bacillati > Bacillota > Bacilli > Caryophanales > Paenibacillaceae > Paenibacillus > Paenibacillus marchantiae. The sequence goes on from NZ_CP118270.1 coordinate 4,311,412, forward strand.
TATCTAGTGAATGAGAAATACACATCAATGGTCTATCTGAATGCTTCATCGATCCTGCCTATTCATATGAGTAAAGAGAATCCAGGGTATATGTCCAATAATAAAATTATTGGAGCAGACGAAGCAGCCAATCAATTGCAGATTCCGGGTGTTGCCGGACGAGATCCGATGGACATTCATTTCTCCAAAAAGAACGCAGGAGAGTATCTTACATTTTCAGGTTATGTATTCGCCAGTGAGGGATTGGTAAAACCAATCTATTCCGGTAAACAATCCGCAACAACCATTCAAGCAGATGGATATGCCAAATGGTTTTCGGTACCCGCTACTGCGAAAGGAAAAGTCATGACAGTGAAGTTGCCTGCAAATGGAGCCTTTGCTATCTATGATCAGAACGGAATTTGTATTAATCACACCGTGGTCAGCGGTAAGAATAAAGTTGTCTTACCAGAGAATGGCCGCATTGTATTTGTAGGTGAGGCTGGATCCAAATTTGAAATTTCAATAAAAAAGTAAATTAACGGATTTGCAAACGGCTGTACGACAAACAAACTCAACAGGAGAAAACCATCATGATGAAAAAAATATTAATCATTTTACTCAAAATATTCGGAGCCATAGTTATCGCTTTTGCATTATTTATTGCCACTGTCTATTTTGTAAATGTATTTAGCAACAAGTCGGAGGCAGGGAAAATAAAACCCTATGGTCAGTCCGTAGCGGTTGACGGGAAAAACATGAATGTGTTGATCCAAGGAAAAGGTGAAGAAACCGTGGTATTGCTTCCGGGATACGGAACACCTGCCCCAGCCCTCGATTTTAAACCGTTAATTGATGAGCTATCTCCGTTTTACAAAGTCGTCGTCATTGAACCTTTCGGTTATGGATTAAGTGACATAACTGAAAAAGAGCGTACCACGGAAAATATGGTCAGTGAAATTCATGAAGCTCTACAGCAGCTTAATATTACTCATTACACGCTGATGGGTCATTCCATTTCAGGAATCTACGGACTAGATTATGTAAACAAATATCCAAACGAAGTAAATGCTTTTGTTGGGATTGATAGCAGCGTTCCAACGCAGGGAGGCAACGATGATCCATTCCCAACAGATGTGTACAAACTGCTCAAAAAATCAGGGTTCTACCGATTGTTAATGAAACTGGCCCCTGATCAACTGATTGCACCAGCTGTTGATGATGAAACCAGAGAACAAATTAGAATGCTTTCACTCAAAAATACGTTTAATCCGAACAACTTAAGTGAAGGCGAAAATTTTGGTCCCAATTTCAAAGCTGCTGAAGGCTTGACTTTCCCCAAAGATCTGCCTGTCATTTTCTTTTTACAAGCGAATGATACCGAAACGGAAGGATGGATACCTTTGCATGAAGAGCAAGTTAAAAATTCAGTACATGGTAAAGTGATGACATTCGAAGGCGGGCATTATTTACACCATACCCGATCCAAAGAAATAGCCGAAAACTTCAGGAAGTTTATGAATGAAGTAAAATAAACTTAGAACAAACGTAGTATCTTTCAGAATGGATTTCAGAAAGAATGAAACGCCCGTTCCCCAGTAGAACACAGGGGAACGGGCGTATTTTCCATACTCATTATTATTGATTTGTTAACGAAATTTCGAACCTTGAACCAGCTTCACCAGCAAATACAATCGTACCGTTTTCAGGCAATGTAACTTCATTTTCACCACTAACCACAGTATGATTCGTACTGATACCCGTCTGGTCATATACAGTGAAAGCACCTTTCGAAGGCATCTTCACTGTCATCACTTTACCTGCGGCTGCTGCCGGTACCGAATACCATGTCGCATAACCATTCGTTTGAATCGTTGTCTTCGATTGTTTCCCCGAATAGAGCGGTCTCACTAGTTCTTGACTGACGTAGACCTTTCCTCCTGCTGAAACGTATTCTACGCCGTTTTTCTCGAAGAACTTATACTCCATCGTATCCCGGCCCGCCAAGCCTGGAATTTGCAGTTGGTTCACGGCCGAATTAGCATCAATAATTTTATTAGTATAGACATAACCTGGTGCTTCATCGAACATATGAATGGGGATGATCGGCGTTGCACTGTCATATACCGTTGAGGTGTATTTTTCATTCACCAGGTAATAAATGTTGCCTTCACGCTTCTGCCAAGCGGCTGTTACATCTTCGGATAATGAATTGGTTTCGAGCTTTTCTGCCTTGTATTCCGAGGAGGCGATCTGTCCAAGCCCTGGCACCGACTGGTACGAACGGGACCACAAGTATGTATTCCCGTTATCCTCTTGAGTGAATTTCAACTTTTCTGTACCTTGCTCATTCACGAAAGAGCCATCTGCGGTATACGTATACTTTTGTTCCGTACTGTTCGGCGACAATAGCAGGGACGTTGTTAATTGCCCTTCATCATTCACTTCCAACTTCAATAACGAGCTGCCAACAGCCCCATAAATGCCTGCATACTGCGTTAGTTCCGTTGGCATGGTTGTTTTTACAGGTACGCCAAATGATTTTTCCGGCTTCCGCTCTTTAATCATATCTTTTTCCTCAAGTGCGCTAAGCAACAGCTCGCTCGCAATCAATTGGTCGGTTGTGCTTGATCCACCTGAAGAGGTAACGGCTGCAGCCATGTTGTATTCCGGAAGCACAATTAATGACGAATGATAAGCAATCGTATTGCCACCTTTGGTAACTGCCTTGATGCCGTATTCGCTAAATGGGAACAAGTCTACACTATCCCAACCTAACCCGTACGAAATCGATGAATCGCTATCCTCTGGCCACACACCTTTTTTGTACTCTTCTTGCGTCATGGCTTTTGACGACTCACTGGAAAGAATACCTTTGACCTCTCCCGTAAAGATTTGCGAAAATTTGACGAGGTCTTCGGCAGTAGAGTAAATGCCTCCAGAGCCAATCATGTTCGTGTTCTCTAGTGGAAGTTCTTCCTTATTCAGCTGCGAATAAGTTACTGCCATTTGGTCAGGGTCAACCAGATCCTGCGGCGTTTTAGTGTGGCTCATACCCAAGGGTTCGGTGAAATTCTGTTGGATGAAATGGCTAAAGCTCATGCCACTAATCTTTTCGACCAGAATTTCAGCTAACGTAAAGCTATCGTTACTATACACCGAGTAGGCTCCCGGATCTGCCTTCAAATTTTGCTCGGCCAATTGATCCAAAAATGTATCATGTGCATAGGTATCATTGTCCCCATACAGTATGGCACTACTGCTTGAGGTTCCAAGAATCCCGGATGAATGATTCAGCAACATACGAGGTGTGATCTGTTTGTAACGGTTATCTTTCATTTTAAAGTCAGGGATATAGTTCACAACCGGCACATCCAAATCAATCTTGCCTTCATCAACCAGCTTCATCACAGAGGCGGTAAGCACCATTTTACTGGTTGAACCGATGCCATACATTGTATTAGAAGAAAGGGGGATACGGTTCTCCGGGTCGTTTTTGCCTACTTGTCCGGAGATTACGATCTCTCCCTCATCCATGAGTGCGTACTGCACACTTGTTGTACCATATGTTTCGGTAAGCAGCTTGGCCTTCTCCATCACCGCTTTTTGGGTCATATTATACGTGAGGTTACTGGTGTTACTGTTTGCCTGTGCGGCGAGAGCATTCATTGGGGCTAACATGGTTAACACCAGGGTTACAGCGGCTAATGAAGTTCGTTTTTTCAGTGTCAATCTCATCTTCTCCTGTCTTATCTGTAGATTAGGTATCTCTGTGGTGGTACGTAAGTTAGTGTACTCTAGGACGGTGAACTGAATATGAATTGGGCCAGAATAAAATGGAAAAATACGGGTTGACAGAAAAATCCCTTACGTATACAATCGTATACATAAACAATTTGTATACAAATGTATACGAAGATGGAGGTGCTTCAAAAATGAGAGAAAGACATATAAATGTGAACGAACAACCTGATCGCCATGGAGAGCGGTCCAGACGGGGTCGTGGGGAAGAAGAGCGACAAGGTGAAGGTTCAAGACGTGGGAGAGGGCATGGAGAGCATCACGGAAAACGGGGCAATGGGGCACAAACGTTTCGCCGTGGAAGAATTTTAGTCTTTTTGGAACAAATGCAGAATCGAAGAGCTACGTTGGCCAGACAGCTTGGTCAGGAGGAGTTCTGGAATATTCATCAGATGATAAGTGGTGAACTGAAAGCCATTGATCAGGTCATTGATGAATACATCCAACTTTTTGAATTACAAAATGAAGAAGAAAGCCCTAATCAGGATCTGGAGAGTGAATAAGAATGGTTCGTCGTTTTTTCTCGTATTATCGTCCTTACAAAAAACTATTTTTAATTGATTTTGGTTGTGCAGTACTAGCTGGTTTACTAGAGCTGGCATTTCCACTTGCTGTAAGCAAGTTCATTAATGAGTTGCTGCCAGGTCAAGATTGGCCACTCATTATCCTCGCATGTATTGTCTTGCTGTCGATCTATGCGCTGAATACCGTCTTGAATTATGTCGTGACCTACTGGGGACATATGCTTGGCATTAACATTGAAACCAACATGCGTTCGAAGATGTTTGCTCATTTACAAAAGTTATCCTTCCGGTTTTTCGATAATCGCAAGACGGGTCATCTGATCGGTCACCTTACCAATGATCTCAACGATATTGGAGAGGTTGCTCACCATGGACCTGAGGATGTATTCATCGCGATTATGACTCTAATTGGATCTTTCTGGCTTATGGCGAACATTAATTTAGAGCTTGCACTGATCACCTTTGTCATTATTCCTATCATGGCCTGGGTCATTATCGTGTTTGGTGGTCGCATGACGAAGACCTATCGGCGTCTCTTCGGAGATGTGGGGAATTTCAATTCCCGTATCGAAGACAACGTAGGCGGAATTCGTGTCGTTCAATCGTTCGCTAACGAAGAGCATGAGAAAAAACTATTTTCCGTAGATAACGAGAACTTCCGTAAAACAAAGCTGCTTGCTTACAAAACGATGGCGAAGAGTATATCGGTCAGCTACATGATGATGCGTTTGGTTACTGTGTTCGTTATGATCAGCGGTGCTTGGTTCTTTATCGATGGCAGAATTGATATGGGTGATTTCATGGCATTCCTGCTCTTGTCTAATATCTTCTTCCGCCCGATTGAGAAAATAAATGCTGTAATCGAAAGTTATCCGAAAGGGATCGCTGGATTCAAGCGTTATCTGGAAATCATTGATACCGAGCCGGAAATCGCCGATGCGAAAAATGCCGTGGAGCTAAAAAGCGTCCGTGGAGATATTCGCTTCGAAAATGTCTCATTCGGTTATGAGGAAAATCGACGTATTCTGAATAATATCAGTTTGTCCATCAATCCAGGGGAAACCGTTGCATTTGTGGGTCCTTCCGGTGCAGGTAAAACGACCATTTGCAGTCTGCTTCCACGGTTCTATGAAGTAGAGGAAGGTCGGATTACCGTTGATGGAGTTGATATTCGTGAGGTTCAGCTGGAATCTTTGCGCAAACATATCGGTATTGTTCAACAGGATGTATTTCTCTTCTCAGGCACAATTAAGGAAAATATCGCTTATGGCGATTTAACGGCAACAGACGAGCAAATCTGGGATGCAGCCCGTCGTGCATCTTTGGAAGAGTTGCTTCTTACTTTGCCAGAAGGGATCAATACGATCATTGGTGAGCGTGGTGTCAAACTTTCCGGAGGTCAGAAACAGCGCCTGTCCATTGCTCGGATGTTCCTGAAAAATCCACCGATTCTCATTCTGGACGAAGCAACGTCCGCTCTGGATACCGAAACCGAAGCATTAATCCAGAAGTCCTTGGCGGAACTGTCAGTGGGCAGAACAACCCTTGTTATTGCACACCGACTGACAACGATCAAGAATGCAGATCGCATCCTTGTAGTCAATGCGGATGGCATCGCAGAGCAGGGTAACCATGAGGAACTGGTCGCTGCCGGAGGCATATACAGCAGACTTCACCAGGTGCAATACAGCCATTCTTAATAGCCAAAAAACAAACCGTGCATTTGCGCGGTTTGTTTTTTTGTTTTTTTTGTTTTTCAATAAAGTGACATTCATTTGAACAATAAAGTTCATCAATATTATATATTGTTGACAACGTCCACTAAACTGATTATTATAATGTTGACAATGTCCACTAAAAGGGAGGGTTTCACATCGACTCTCAGCAAATAAATGCAGATATGTTGACTGAAATGCGGCGTTTTAACCGTTTTTATACCAATATACTCGGTGTACTCGATAAACATATCCTGGGAACGGGATACTCCTTCGCTGAAGCAAGGGTCATTATTGAAATTGGCATTCAAGGGGAGAGCATTGCGAACAATCTGGTGGATACACTGACCATTGATCGCAGCTACATGAGCCGAATTGTAAGTAAACTGACCCGAGAAGGGCTGCTGATGAAAGTGGATTCAGCTGCTGACAGCCGCGTTAGTTTGATTCGCCTGACTGAAAAAGGGCAGGAGCTTTACGGTGAGTTGAATGAACGTTCAGATCAGCAGATTGTGAAGTTAATGCAAGGTTTGGATGAGGAAGAGATCAGAGAAGTTTACGCTTCAATGATGAATATTCAGGATAAGTTGAACAAAAGAGCAGGAGAGACAAGACGATGATACGATTCGAATGTGATTACAACGAAGGCGCGCATGAGCGCATTTTGCAAAGACTAATTTCAACGAACATGGAACAAACGAGCGGTTACGGTAAAGATGCCCATTGTGATCGGGCGAGAAGCCTTATTCGACAAGCTTGTGAAAATGAACAGGCGGATGTGCATTTTTTGGTTGGTGGTACACAGACCAATACAACGGTTATTGCCTCCATTTTGCGTCCATACCAAGGCGTGATTGCAGCGACTTCGGGCCACATCGCGGTCCATGAGACGGGAGCGATCGAAGCCACAGGTCACAAAGTGATCACGGTACCAAGCGAGGATGGGAAGATCACGTCAGATCAGGTCAAAGCGGTCTATGATGCCCATTGGAATGATGCAGCACCTGAACATTGTGTCCAGCCCGGAATGGTTTACATATCCCAGCCTACTGAGAACGGTACGATGTACAGCAAGGCAGAGCTGCAAGCATTATTTAATGTGAGCCAACAGTGTGGTCTCCCGTTCTTTATTGATGGGGCGCGTCTTGGGTATGCTCTTGCTTCCCGGAATTGTGATACGACTCTCGCTGATCTCGCACGCCTATGTGATGTATTCTATATTGGCGGAACCAAGATCGGAGCATTGATGGGAGAAGCGGTAGTCATCCTGAACGACAAGCTTAAGCCAGATTTTCGTTATATGATCAAACAAAAAGGCGGCCTGCTTGCCAAAGGCAGATTGTTGGGGATTCAATTTGAAACGCTGTTTGAAGATGGTCTGTATCTTGAAATTTCCCAGCATGCGGTGGACATGGCCATGTTAATTCATGATTCGCTTGCGGAGCAAGGTATTACTTTCCTATATGATTCACCAACCAATCAGCAATTTCCGATTCTGCCAGATGATCTGCTTCAGGATTTACGCAGCCGTTACTCGTTCACATTCTGGGAAAAGGTGTCCGATACACACAGCGTCGTTCGTTTTTGTACCAGTTGGGCAACCCAGCGGGAAAATGTGGACTCACTGATTCGTGATATTTCCCAGGCTCTGAACAAATTGAAAGCTTGTGTGTAATCATTAATCACTAAAGGTTAGTATATATGGCGGAGTAAAACGCCAAAGAAGAAGTCGCCATGTTGATGGCGACTTCTTTTTTTGTTTGCTGTTATATGTTCCATGAATGTACTTCTAAAATTGAATCACGACCATTTGATGACAGGACCACTCCGGTATCGTGAAGGTCACAAGGCCGTTCACCTGACTGAATGGGAGACTATGGTTCTGAGGAGCGAGATACACGTCCTGTACTTTTTCAGCCGCCGCAACCGTCACCTCTGTATTGATAAGTGAAGGGATATCCTCGATAACTTCCACACCTTGTCCTCTACGTACTGGAGAGGCATACAGCAGATGATTCACCCAACGGTTCGAGTTCTTCTGCACCTGCAGCGTCGTAACCCCTTGGGCAGGCAGGTTGGTCATCAGCGACTTGTTGTTACTCAGTAAACGGTCCAGCGCGTAACAGATGATTTCCTTGACAGCCAAGCTCCCCTTCGTCGCATAATCTTCAAAAACATTCCACGCGATATAGATTCCATCCTGACCTTCAGCCATGCCAGTTCCCGATTCCTGCAGATCAGAAGGGGTATGCTGGTGAGAGCAGAACGTGAACAAGTCACGGTTAAAATATGAATTCTCCTTACTACCAAGTACAATGCCGTCTCTCGTTGGCACTGTATTCTGTCCTTCGGTATACATGACAAAAGAGGCTGTACGCAGGGAAGGAAGCTCGAAACTCGGACGGAAATAGGAGGGACGGAATGGGGAAACCTCCTGATATTCTACACCCCAATCGAATTCAAAGCCCGTTCCATCCGGTGAGAGTCCGGAACGGCCAGTGGCGAGAATTTTGCCGCTCCCGGCAAGAAAGGCTGTCAGTTTGGTTTTGATTGACTCTGTAATGCTAATGGCATCCGGCAAAATAACAACTTTATATTTGGATAGATCAGCCTGCAGATCTACTACATCGAAGAGATAGTGGCCTTCCAGCAAAACTCTTACAGCACCGGTATCGTGGTGTTTGTGCTGGTTATGAGGATCGCCTCCGGATTCCCATAAGGCTGCTTCCACTGACAGCAACGCGATATCGGCCATAGCGGTAGTATCGCGACACCATTCTTCCTTTGCTTCTACCTCACGGTAAGCTTCCCCGATCAACGAATACGTGGCAATGTCCATCTGACCACCTGGATGCAGCTGATCTCCAATGGAGCAGCGAGCTCCGTTCGCAAGGCTCAGCGCAGTTTCATAACGCAGCGCGTTGGGGTGCTTGTATCCACCGAATTCGCCCCAGGAAGTATGGAATTTTCCGGTCATGCCGAGGAAATCCATGCCCAGGGTTTGCGCATAACGTGCAGAGAGGGGGAAGTGGTCGTACCCCCAGCCGCCCGTTGGTAGCGATTCCAACTCCAGATGGGTATTCACATGGGCGAGATCCCGCCGCCCTCGGTCGACGTGACTGCTGTTGTGGAACACTGGTAATCCGGGTTTCACTGCATGCACAGTCTCGTTCATTCGATTAGCATAACGAGCATACGTCTGTTCCCACAGTTTTTTCATATCTTGAATGTTTCGTGGATCGGAGCCCTGTGAGCGAATCTCGGCAACACAATATTGACAATAACATTCCCGAACACCAACGATATCGAGGAAGATGCCGTCCGCATCATAATTCTTTACGACTTCCTCGACCTGTAGGGTAAGCACGTCAAGATAAGGGGTATTCATGCAAAATTGATGATATCCCGGTGTCATGAAGTCGGCTGTCCAACTGATTTGCTCCTGCTGATTGCGGATGAGCCACTGAGGATGCTTGCGGGCGAGTCGCTCATCCAGGCCAGCAGAGAGATAGACCGGTGTCTTCACACCTATCTCATGAGCAGCTTCAATCTGGGCACCCAGAAGATCGAAATTCAGATGTGGATGCATTTGATTGGCGGTTGTCGGGTGATAGGCCCAGCCATGATGGCACTTGGAGAAAATGGTGATGGAATCGACGTATCCAGTCTTAAGCATCTCCTGAAATTGCTGCTTCGAAAAATCACGGCCAATGCCTTCAATGGCTTCTGACGTATGAAAATCGAGATGAATTTGACGAAATTTCATGCTTGCATCCCCCTGGTCATTAAATGATAGAATCATATTATATCTACCACTCTAATCGATCTTCAGCTCCGATACAGCTGACAATTACGACTACATATAGCACATTCTCTACATTCTGAACAAAGGAGGGATCTCATGCTTGTACTTGAACTTCAAGTTCCGCCGTTTCCGCTATTAGCAGCCATTGGGCACACCGAATGGCAACCGGGGATGCAGCATGCCCAGCGTAGCTTTGATGTGTTCGATCTTATTATTTGCGCCAAAGGAGCGCTGTACATGGAGGAAGATGGCCTCCGTTACGAGATTGCGGAAGGTATGATGCTGGTTCTTGAAACTGGCAAAGACCACCGTGGCTATAGACCAACGGATGTGCAGACGGAAGTATACTGGATTCATTTCCAGCTTCCCTCTGTGCAAAAGATGATTTTGAAAGAAAAGACGACTTGGGAGCAGCCTTTGCTTCAACAAACAGACCAGGATATTGAGGCTCCCCCAGGAGTCATTGAAATTCCCAAATTCGCCGCGGTGGATCTACGTAACCTGGAGCCGATACTGAAAGAAATGCTTGAGCTGCACCATGTACTCACCCGTCAGCGTTCCTTCGAGCTTCATGTTCTGTTGGGCCAATTCCTACTGCAATTACAGAAGGGAATGAGACAGAACAGCCCGCAGGCTCGTTCCTATTTTCTAAGCGAGAAGGTGGCAACTTATCTTGGTCAACGCCTCGATCAGCCGTTTGATTCAGGACAGATGGAGCGTGATCTGCTTTATCATTTTGATTACCTGGCCCGCTGCCTGAAGCAGTGTACGGGGATGAGCCCGCTCCAATACAGGCATCACCTGCAAATGGAGAAGGCCAAGCGGTTATTGGCACATTCGGAGCTTCCGCTGAAGCGTATCGGCGAGTTGTGTGGACTGCAGGACCATAACTATTTTACTCGGTTGTTCAAACGTCAAACCTCCCTTACGCCTGGAGAGTACCGCAAGAAGCATCAGTTGTATTTTATGGAATAGACATGATCAAACGAAAAACCGCCCGAAAGGGCGGTGGATGATGACGTATTCAATGTCCTGGAATTTCAAATGATCAAGCTTTAAAGTCCTCGCTTCGTACAGGACTAGCATTCGATAAGGCCTGCCGAAGACTATCCGCTCCATGCTCCTGGTAACTAGGAGTCCCCGGTTGTTGGCGCCACGATTCGTCCAAACCGCCGGCGTCTATGGCGTCAAATCCCAACTCTTCGACAAGTTGAAGTACAATTTTCTTTGTATCCGGATCATCACCAGCTACCGGGAGAGCAAGTCGATCCGGTGAGCCGGCAGGCAGTCCACGTTCAAGCAGATTAACAGCGGAAATCCCATTAAAGGCTTTGTTGACAGGATGTTTCAAGAATTGCTCGACCCAGCGGCTTTCAGGTAAGCCACCCTCGATCTCGGCAATAAAGCCGTCACGCTGACGGGGGTAATAGTTCCCGGTGTCAATAATGGCAGCACCAGGTGCAGTTTGGTCTAAGATACCATCAGGGAGATCCGGAATATTCTTTTGTGGAATCGTTACAATGACCAGCTCGGCTCCATGGGCGACGTCCGTTACTTCAAGCGGTTTTGCGCCTGTCTCTTCAGCTAGATCCGTCAAGGTATGAGGACCGCGCGAGTTAGCAATCGAGACATCATGACCAAGTTTGGTGAGACGACGGGTGAGATTACCACCGATATTTCCCGTTCCAATAATTGCGATTTTCATTTATTCCGACTTCCTTTCCCGATTTAATATGGTATGACCTCTTCACTGTAACAGAGAACAATAGAGCTGTAAACAACTTCTTGACTGAACGTTACAAATTACCTATACTAAGATTTATTATTTCGTTGAGAAGGGAGGAAATGAAGTGACCAGAGGTGGAAGACCACGAGAATTTAAGGATACGGCTGTGATTGACGCAGCCATGGATGCCTTTTGGTTGAACGGATACGAAGGGTGCTCTACTGAGGATCTATGTAAACAGACCGGTCTCGGGAAGGGCAGTTTATATAATGCGTTTGGTAGCAAACATGATTTATATGAAAAGGTACTCCAGCGTTACCATGAGGAAGGAATACGGGAGCAAAGCGAGATTTTACAGAGCCCCTTACCGTTGAAAGAAAGATTACGCGGCCTGCTGGAGTGGGGTGTACAGGAAGATTTCTCGGAATCAGGGCGAAGAGGCTGTCTCCTAATTAATGCAGCAATGGAACGGGCACGGGTTGATCCTATGGTTGAAGAAGTGGTGACACGGCATATCGGATTGTTGGAGGATGCACTTTATAATCTGATGGAGCAGGGTGTCCAGACAGGAGAGATTACTTCAGGGAGACCAGCCAAAGAACTGGCAAGCCTGTTCCTAAGCAGCTATTACGGACTTCGCGTGCTTAACAGTTCTTCACAGAACCGTGATCTGGCAAAAAGTATTGTAGAAGGTACATTGGCAGCTATTTACTAGCCGGGTAATCCGGCACTTTTTTTTGCATTAGTTTTGTACCGATCATTACAATAGTGTGGTTTTATAACTCATATGAAAAGGGGAATTGAAGATGCCATTGGCAATCTATGTGCTTAGCTTGGCTATTTTTTGCATGACTACCTCAGAATTTATGGTAGCTGGAATGATGAATACACTTGCGGGGGAATTTGGAGTATCTGTCTCGCAAGTAGGATATTTGATTACAGCCTTTTCAGCGGGGATGGTCGTAGGAGGTCCCTTACTAACCGCTGCTCTGCTGAATATGCCTAGGAAAAAAGCATTTATTATGCTAACCGGTGTGTTTCTCGCTGGACAGTTGCTTGGCGCGATCGCAGGTAGCTATGAGGTTATGATGGCCTCACGCATCATAGCAGGTGTTGCTTCCTCGGCTGCTTTTGGCGTATCAATCTCGATCTCTGCTTCGCTGGTGGAAGAAAACCAGCGGGGACGGGCGGTGTCGATAATCTTCGGTGGTCTTATGATCGCCACGGTTCTGGGTACACCTGCTGCAACGTGGGTGGCCGATGCTTATGGCTGGCGTTTCAGTTTTTGGGCGGTCGCCATTCTTGTTCTACTGTCAGGAGTAACTGCATTGAGGTTGATCCCTGTATTATCTAGACCGGAGCCCACAAGTTTGCGTCATGAAATGAAATCTTTTCGCAATCGCAAGCTATGGGCGGCTTACCTGACAAGTTTTCTTATTATAGGAGCTACCTTTGCAGCATTCAGCTACTTTGCTCCAATTTTTACAGAGCTGACGGGCTTTTCAACGTCCGCGGTGCCACTATTGTTTGTTGTGTATGGAGCTGCTACGGTTGTTGGTAATCTGATTACTGGTCGACTGGCGGACCGATACACCATGCTGATTCTAACGATAGGGCTTGTTCTCTTGACGTTTGGTCTTCTGACATTCGCCATTGGCGTACATACAGCTGCCGTGGTTATTCCTGCTGTAGTCATCATCGGGTTGGTCGGGGTTCCAATGAATCCGCCTATGGTCGCGCGAGTGATACGCGCGGGAGGAAGTGGTCTGATGGTGAACACCGTTCATACCGCGATCGTCACCTTTGGTGTAGTGGTAGGGTCTTCTGTTGGTGGCTTGGCCATTAGTGCCGGTTACGGCCTGGTTGCGCCGATCTGGGTCGGGGTTGTGTTGGCTTTGGTAGGTGTAATTTCGCTGCTTCCGTATATGCGTGGAATCTTCAAAGTTAAGGTTGCAGATATGGATATAAAACATTAAAAAGCGTTTGATAAGCCGATTTGGCTTTCAGAATATGGTGTGGTGTTCAACAATATGAATAAGAGCAGCCCAGATACGATAAAAGTACTGGACTGCTTCTATTTTTTTGAAATGTGCCCCGGGACATTTCTTCGTATTATTTATAATACAAATGAATTACCCTAATAAATTATTCTTCTGAGATAAATCTTTTGCCAAGCCACAACATTCCGACGCTAATGATTAGAAAATATAAGGGCATTATCAGCAATGAACCGTTATGCAGAGCACCCATTCCCCATGTCGTAAGGCTTACCAGCAAATAGTAGCCCAAGCTGAATATGGCACCTGCTGTGCCAATTACATCTTGAAAATGAACAAGCGCAAGACTTAGACAATTGGGCAAAGCAATACCTGCGCCAATCAACAGAACAAACATGGCAGTTAACATGCAGATGATTTGCAAAAGATTGGGCAGCATAGACAATCTGCTTCCAAGGGTTAGGAGCAGAGCCCCGCTGGTCATGACCAGACAACCCAAACGAATAATCTTTTCCGGTGCGTAAACGGTCAATAATCTTTTGGAGATCATTGCACCGAACACCGATGCCAAGGCCACAATAATGCCCAGAAAACCATAAACGCCAGGCGACAGATCAAAGTGTTCAATGAAGATGAAGGGAGCTTCGGCATAATAACTGAATAAAACTCCGTTAATACCACCGATCAATACGCCAAACACCATTACGCGCGGCATGGCGAGCATCTTTTTAACAACCGGAAGTATAGCCACCTTGGATCGTAAAGAAACGTTCGTTGTCTCCGGCAGTTTAATAAAAGCATATATGAACAACAAAACGCTCATCAGTACTAACGCAAAGAATACCCATCTGAAGCCAAGGGCCTGATCAATCCAACCACCAATCAGTGGTCCAACTGCCGGTGTAAATGCAATGACAGCAGAGATTTGGGCAAACATCGCATGTCTTCGATCTCCCGATACACTTTCGCGAAGCATGGTTTGGGTGATAATCGAGCCAGTTGCGGCACCGAAAGCCTGTACGAAACGGCTGACGAGAAGCAACTGAATTGATTCCGAATAAAAGCACATCAAGCTTCCGATCCCATATACGATGAGACCGCCCAGCATTGCAGGTCTGCGACCAATCAAGTCGGACAGCCAGCCCCAGCAGAAAACGCCTAATGCAAATCCTATAAAATAGATGCTTAACGTGAATTGTACGGAACTATTAGATACACCAAGTGCTGCTGCGATATCTGGCAGAGATGGAGTGTAGATGGTTTCGCTGATTTGTGGAAAAGCGATAAGAACAATCATTAAAAGCAAAGATGGTACAGCATATTTCTTCATTATATATTAGCCCTCCTACAAGCTTATACTCTGTTATGACAACAAGAATATGAGCCTAGCTAGGGAAAGGGGGGCATCATGATGGCGAGACGACTATAAATCATCATTTGTTGAATTACCTTTCATCATTATAAGAGTAGGAGGGTTTGACAATCATTGTTAATACTCGGCCTAGGTTAACATGCTTGATATGCCAAGTCAACCAGCTCTAGCTAATCGTACGATTAAGCAGTTTTGTCCCAAGCTCTGAACGTACTAGACTTGGAATTATGAAATTTAATGAAGCTAGCTATTCGCCAAATGGCAATATAGGACAGGGCAACTACATTATTCAGGAATCCAAGAGTCTTGGGATCAATGCCTGAGATGAACAAGAAGTCAAAGAATCGGATCGAGAAGATAACAATAATTAAAACATAAAGAGATACGTTTCTTTTATAATACATCTTGCCATCCGATTTCCGCTCGAATTGCGTCACCAGAATTAATGGGATCGACAGAATTGCACCTATAGCGATCGAACTGATCATTCTGCCTGATGTAAGCACCAATGTAGGGTCGAACAATTCAAACAAAGATGAAGAGATATAAAGGATCGGAATTAATAATTTCCGGCCTGATTCGTGCAATGGCTTCTTGCTGCCCTGGATAACGCCCCTTAAGATAAGCACGACAATTAATAATGAGATTGTTAAAGATATTGGATTCATGGTAAGCACCTCGTCTGTTTTTTGTGTAACCTAAGTATCGAGGATATTTAAAATTTATATCAGTGTACAAAGTAATTCGTTTAAGGTGACTTTTGTCATCTTCCCAAAACAAATAGGGCGACCTCTTCCCAATTGAATCCGGGAAAAAGTCGCCGCTTCAAAAATCTTTTTTTATTGTCTATGTGACAGGGCTATGACCTCGGAAGGCACCTGTCGCTCAATTTGACGAAGTAGAACAACTTGACCGCAGCAATTTTTTACAGTTAGATCGTAACGGCCCTGATGGTGGCAACGGACAACTACTTGTTCGTTATAAGTTCCGTTAGCTGGTACATATCTCTTTTTTAGTGATTTTTTTGGATATGTCCACTCATTCATTGCAGTGCTGGAGTGAGCTAAAAAATATCAAACGGTCGCATCATTTCGTAGTCTTCATGCTCAAGCATGTGACAATGCCATACATAACGCCCGGTAAAAGGTCCGAAACGAGCAATAATCGTTGTAACGTAACCGAAGGGGGTTGCTACAGTATCTTTTAATCCCATTTCATACTGATTAGGAGGAGTGGGGGGGCCTGTGAAAATAAGTTTTCCGGTTTTCTGAAAATGAGAAACATCAAAAGGTTGACGATCAAGAATTTGAAAATCAACCAAATGAATATGAATGGGGTGAGGGTCATCATCAATGATATTAATGATACGCCAGATTTCAATCGTATTTACTTCAATTCTTTCGGAAATTCGATCCATCCACATTTTTCCATCTAATAGATTTAAAGAGCGACCATATTGATCCTTCACTCTGACAAGTGTTAAATATCTTGTTCTCTTTGCCATACTTTTTGGGAGTCGATCGAATGCTTCTAAATAAAATGGAAGTGAGCTGGTATCTATACTTTTTAATGGGACACTTATTCTGAATTGCATGATATCTATTGTTTCAGGGGACGCACTCTTGGTGACATTTTTGAGAATAATAGTTTGACCATAATATTGAGAAAAATCAATGATCACATCTATACGCTCGGCACTTAAAAGTACAAATTCGTTTATTCTTATTGTTGTCTCAAGAAAGCCGCTATCGGTTCCAAGTTGATAAAATGGTTGATTGGATTCCATTTTTAATGTAAGGATTCGACTATTGGATGCGTTTAAAATTCGAAAACGGTATTTTCTTGGTTCTACCTCCAAAAATGGATAAACCTTGCCGTTTATCAGAATGGTATCCGCATCAAAAGGAGGAACAAGGGAAGGATGAGGCAAGTTTGCATCGTTTTGATCCGGTTTGCTGGGGTAGTTTAGAGATCCGTCCGGATTGAAAGATCGGTCCACAATGAGTAGAGGGATTTCATATTTTCCTTTCGGAAGATTAAGGGATTGTTCATTTTGGTCTCGAATGAAATAAAATCCCGCGAGTCCTGCGTAGACGTTCAATCTTGTAATGCCTACTGTATGATCGTGGTACCATAACATTGTAGCTCGTTCAATATTTGGATACGTATAAACCTCTCGTTCAAACAAAGGTCCCGTTTGCTCAAAATTTCTCGTAAACCAAGCTTCGGGGTAGCCATCACTATGAGCTGGCGTTCTTCCTCCATGTAAATGCACAACGCTCCTACCCTCTGGAACAGTAATTTCCGAACCATGAATCGTAGTATCAACGGGAAGAAAGTGCTTATTGGGCAGGTCGTTCATCCATTTAACAAACACGGTTTCATTCTTCATCACTTCAAACGTAGGACCTGGAAATGTTCCGTCATAACCCCATAAACGGGTAGGCCCGAGGTCTCTATGCAGCTTCTGAGAAAACTCCTTCATAGTCACTTCGTAATAAGAACTATTACTGCTTCGCTTCCTAGGAGATAATGTGTTTGGAATAGGCAGTTCATCCACGAATTTTTGTAGTTTTATCTTGTCAGGCATAAGAATTGGGAGCCTCCCTACGGTTAGAATTACTATGTAATTTTATGATCTTGAACTTGTTCATTATGTTAGTTGTATATAACTATTGGGTATGCATTCTATTTGTATGTCATTTATACAAACGAGTAAAACGATAGTGATTTCCGCAATCTTTCACTATATGATAAAAGAAATGGATGATTTCAATGAAAGGGAGCGTCGCTTTGGATCGGAAAAGTGGAACAAACACTCTTGGAAGGGCTTTGGATATTTTATTTGCGTTATCTGAGGCGAATGGAACATTATCAGTTAGTGAGATCGCAGAAAAGGTCAGCATTCCAGAAAGCTCAACCTATCGTTTTTTGCAAACGCTTGAAAAGAACGGGATTGTGGAGCGTAGGGGCAAAAATCAGATCGGACTTGGTTTGCGTATTCTGGATTTAGCTCGTAGCTTGAATCAACAAATTCATCGTGAGTTGTTGTCACTTGCATTGCCTATTATGATCAATCTGATGGAGTCTACACAGGAAACTTCGTTATTGTTCGTTAGAACTGGAAATGATGCTGTTTGCATTCAACATGTGAAAGGTCGAGGTCTTATTCAATTTGTAATCGAAAACGGTAGACGTTTGCCTTTACATCAAGGAGCTTCTGGAAAAAGTATCCTGGCTTTTGAAAATGAGAAGACGATTGAGCAGGTTGTAGCGAATATTACAAACGATCGGAACCGATCGGAATTGATTGATAGTTTGAAAGCTGTCAAGGAACAGGGCTTCGCTTGTACTGAAGGAGAATATGATCCCGATGTATTTGCGATTGGAGCACCGGTATTGGATAGTCATGGTCTTGTCGTGGCAAGTCTATCTATTGCGGGTCCTTTATTTCGCGGGACGAAAGAGAGGATACCCGAAATGATTAATAGCGTTATGGAATCGTCCAAGCATCTCTCCAATCTACTTGGAGGGGAATAGAAGAAAATCACTGATCACAATTAATCCCGATAGAAATAGTGGAATTAATGATTGACAAAAGAATGTTCTTGGTAATATTATTGAAATAAGAAATTTAATTATCGCATGTTAATAATAAATGGCTGACCATAACAGTGGAGGTCTTGTTTTTCGCCTATTGGCGTGAAATAAGGCCTTCTTCTTTTTTAGCAAGAATTCGCAATAATAGTTAAATGAAGACTGAAGGATGTAAAAAATTTATTTGTTTATCCGAGTTAACAAATTTGTTTACTGTATTTTGGAGGGAGAGGAAGAACGATGACTGAAGCAGTGGCAGTTGAATTCCAGCATGTAAATAAAAATTATGGCTCTGGCAGTGTGCTGCATGATTTTAATCTTACGGTACCGAAAGGTCAGATTGTAACAATTATTGGGCCCTCGGGTTGCGGCAAAACTACACTGCTCAAAATGATCAATCGTCTTGAGGAGCCGAGTCAGGGAAGAGTTCTTGTCGAAGGGCGAGATGTAGGAGCTGCAGATGCAGTCCAACTCCGGCGCGATATCGGATATGTAATTCAGCAAATTGGCTTGTTTCCACATATGACCATAGAAGAGAATATTGGCATTGTTCCGAGGCTTAAGGGAGCGAGAAAGGAAGAACGAAAAGAGAGGGTTGATCTATTACTGAACCTGATCGGTCTCCCAGCTGAACAATATAGCAAACGTTATCCCCATGAGCTTAGTGGCGGGCAGCAGCAACGGATCGGTGTAGCCCGTGCATTGGCGTCAGACCCTTCCATTATTTTAATGGACGAACCCTTTAGCGCACTTGATCCCATCAGCCGAGTCCAGCTTCAAAAAGAACTGATCCAGCTGAATCAGCGGCTGCATAAAACGATAATTTTTGTCACCCACGACATTGAAGAAGCGTTGAAGATCGCTGATCGGATTATTCTACTGAAGGAGGGTGAGGTAATTCAGAACAGTACACCTGCGGAGCTGCTGGCCCATCCGGCAAACGACTTTGTGATCGAATTTATCGGCCAGGAGAGGTTTCGTCCTTCTTTTCCAAGTGGGATGGCACAGCATATTATGATTGACGGTATCTCGATAAGTAATATTTCAACAATCTCAGAGGCACTTGAACTCCTGCGCTTGAATCAGGCTGATGCTCTTGCTGTGACCGGGAATTGGGGAGAACTGCTGGGTATTGTAGGAATCGAAGAAATCAGCGAACATCTGCAGCATGACAGCAAAATGAAGGTCGGTGATATTGTGAAAAATGGGACCCGCGCCCTCTTTGAGAACACACCGATCTCTGATGTATTCGAACTGATGCAAAGTCAACGAATATTGCCTGTCGTGGATGATCAGAACCGTTTAATCGGTACGGTAACCCGTTCAGGTGTTATTGAAGCCATTGGTCGACACTTTCACCGAGAGGAGACCAGTGCATGAACCATATATGGGATACGTTAGCTGCTGACTGGCCGATGATCGTTGAGAAAATGGGAGAGCACATGTATCTGTCCCTCATTTCCGTCCTCATGGGGGGAATCATTGCAATACCCCTTGGTATTTATCTGACCAGCCGCAAGCGGATGGCGGATACAATCATTACTGTAGTCTCTGCCATCCAGACCATTCCAAGTCTGGCGTTGTTCGGATTCATGATTCCGCTGGTAGGCATCGGCACAACACCTGCCATTATTGCATTGACCTTATATGCCGTGCTTCCGATGCTCCAGAACACCTATGTCGGTATTAATGGAGTTCATCCTTCTCTGATTGAGGCAGGAACCGGGATGGGCATGACCAAATGGCAGATGATGAAGATGATTCAGCTTCCGATTGCGCGTAGTGTCATCATGGCCGGCGTAAGACTCGTCGCGGTGCAAACGATAAGTCTTACGACAATTGCGACCTATATTGCCGCAGGAGGACTGGGAGATATCATCACAAGAGGCATTGCCATGATCAATACGGTTACCATTATGGAAGGGGCCATCCCCGTCTCGCTGCTGGTAATCTCCGTTAACTTCATTTTGCTGCTTCTTAACAGGGCACTTACCCCAAAGGGGTTGCGGCATTTGAATAAATTTTAAGCTTTTACCTAGGGAGAGGGGCACCAATCATGACAACCACCAACAAAAAAAGATGGAATGTAACCAAAGGAGGCAGGCTACTTATCACCCTTGGGCTGGTGTTGACAACCGTGCTGACAGCAGTGGGGTGCTCGAATTCCAATGCGTCCGGGCGTAACGATACCATCGTACTGGCCACGAAAGGATTCGCAGAGTCTGATATTTTGGCCAACGCCTTCAAACTCTTGGTTGAGAATGACACGAAGCTGAAGACAGAGATTAAGAAGCTGGACAACACACTGCTCTGGAATGCCATTGACTCAGGGGATGTGGATGCCTATGTAGAGTACAGCGGGACGGCCTTGATCAATATTTTGAAGCAGGAACCAGAATTTGATGCAGATAAAGCATTTAAAACAGTCGTAACCCAACTCAAGGAAAAGAACAAATTGATTGCGCTAGACCCCCTAGGGTTCAACAATACCTATGTCTTTACAGTACGTAGAGAAACCGCTGAGAAGTATGGGCTAAAGACAGCTTCTCAACTTGCTGAGAAATCAGGTGAACTGGTTTTTGGAGCCAGTGAGGAGTTTCTGAATCGCCCAGATGCCTGGCCTTATGTAGAGAGCATATACAAACCAAAGTTCAAGAAGACAAAGTCCATTCAGGACCCTTCCTTGCAGTATCAGGCGATAAAGCAAAAGCTGATTGATGTGAAGCTCTCGTATTCAACGGACAGCCAAATCCTGGCCAATGACCTCGTAGCGTTGGAGGATGACAAGCATGTGTTTATTCCGTATGATGCATTTCCACTGGTTCGTGAGCAGACGCTGGATGAACATCCGGAGTTGAAAGAAGTCCTCAACAAGTTGGCAGGAAAACTGGATGAGAAGGCAATGCAAAAGTTGAATGCAGAGGTGGAACAGGATCAGAAACCGGCACTTGATGTTGCGAGGGACTGGCTGAAAGCCCAAGGGCTAATCAAGTGAATTCCTACATGATAGATCAATAATTAATGGTAATTACGTTGTCTAACAACGAGTTAATAAGAGAGGGTGACGCATTGTGAGTAATGATAAACGGCAGCTTGCGCTGGGGGCAATGATGTTTTTTCCGGCGGGTGAGCATATTTCAAGTTGGAGACATCCCGGGTCTGAAGCAGAGGGACTCCTTGATTTCAATTATTACAAAAGAATTGCGCAGACGGCGGAGCGTGGAAGATTCGACATGTTCTTCTACGCCGATGAACTGTACGTCTGGGATCGATTCGAATCCGGTATTAGCCATGCCAATAGCATTCGGCCGGAGCCGTTCACACTACTGTCCGCACTGGCGGCGGTAACGTCTCATATTGGTTTGGCGGCGACCATCTCGACGACCTATAACGATCCGTATCATATTGCCCGGAAGCTGGCGACGCTGGATCATTTCAGTGGCGGGCGAGCCGCGTGGAATATTGTGACGTCTCAGACGGACGAAGAGGCCCGGAACTTCGGTAAGGAACGCCATCTGCAGCATGAGCTGCGATATGAACGTGCGAAAGAATTTGTAGAGGCAACGCAAGGACTTTGGGATAGTTGGGAAGAGGATGCACTGCTGTTCGACAAGGAAAATGGGTACTTTGCAGACAAGAACAAGCTGCACAATCTGGATTACGAAGGTACTCATTTTAAAGTAAAAGGACCCCTTAATATCTCCCGTCCACCACAAGGGTATCCTGTTTTGATCCAAGCCGGAGCTTCGGAAGCCGGTAAAGAGGTAGCCGCGGCAACGGCCGAAATTGTATTTGCCCCTGGTGGCACATTCGCAGAAGGGAAAGCGCTGTATGAAGACATCAAGGGAAGGCTTTCCAAATATGGACGTTCTCCCGATGAGATCAAGATATTGCCTGCCTTGATGCCCATTATTGGTGCTACTGCGGAAGAGGCAGCAGAGCAGCTTGCTATTGTGGAGAATCTTACTCCAGACCGACTGGCTTTGGACTTGCTATCACATTACATCGGGGTAGACGTTTCCGGCTATCCGCTGCATGAACCGCTGCCTTTTCTACCTGAAGTAGAAGGCTTTAACCAGAGTAAAAGTGGTTTACAACGTATCCGACGTATCCTCAAGGAAGAAGATTTGACGCTGATTCAGCTTGCCAAACGGATTGTAAGCAAACGGGCTTTTGCCGGAACTCCCGAGCAGATTGCCGATCATATTGAGGAATGGTTCAACAATGGTGCTGCGGATGGATTCAATATTGCCTTTACTCACCTTCCTGGTGCTCTGGATGATTTTGTAGCAGAGGTAGTGCCCATTCTTCAGCACAGAGGTTTGTTGCGCCTAGAATATGAAGGAACTACACTGAGGGACCATTTTGGACTCAGCAAACCAGAGAACCGCTATTCACAAGAAAAGATTACTTTAGGAACGGCAGAAAGATAACTCAACGAGGAAGTACAAATAGCTCTAATGTGATGATTTAGCAGGAGACGGAAAGCGAGGAGTGACTGTGAAAAGGATTGTTGCTGAACGAGGCGGCGTGCTGCGGTGCAAAGGCTGGCGTCAGGAAGCGTTGCTGCGCATGCTGGAGAACGTGCTCGAGAACGGTGAGAACCAGAAGGAGCTGGTCGTCTATGCCTCCCTTGGAAAGGCCGCCCGTAACTGGTCTTCCTATCTGGCAATTGTCGATACCCTAAAGCAATTGGAGGAAGACGAAACACTGGTCATTCAGTCAGGCAAACCGATTGGTGTATTCAGAACCCATCGACAAGCACCACTTGTCGTAATGGCTAACTGCAATCTGGTCGGCCGATGGGCAACCAGCGAGAATTTCTATGAGTTGCAAGATAAAGGTCTGATTATTTGGGGAGGCCTTACTGCGGCTGCTTGGCAATACATCGGATCACAGGGTGTCATACAGGGAACCTATGAAATCTTCCAAAGTATCGCAAGGCTGCACTTCGGCGGCGATTTGCGAGGACGTTTCATTCTAACCGCTGGCTTGGGAGGTATGGGGGGCGCGCAGCCTTTAGCAGGTTATATGGCTAATGCGGCAATCCTTTGTGTAGAAGTTGCGGAGGAGAGAATAGACAAACGAATCACTTCCGGTTATTTACAGCGAAAGACAGATAGCCTGGATGAAGCATTGCTATGGATTAATGAAGCTGTAAACACCGGCACAAGCCTGTCCGTTGGACTGCTCGGAAATGCTGCGGATGTTTATCCTGAGCTGCTTCGGAGAGGTGTCCAGCCGGATATTGTGACTGACCAAACATCTGCACATGATTTGTTATACGGCTATATTCCAAGCGGATACTCACCTGAATCCGCTGGTGTGGCACGACGAGAACATCCGACGGAGCTTCAAGCCGCTGCCGGAGCTTCAATTGCGAATGAAGTAAAGGCGATGTTGGAATTCAAACAACGGGGCGCGGTTGTTTTTGACAATGGTAACAATATCCGTTCACAAGCAGTGCAATATGGAGTTACGAATGCTTTTGAGATCGATATATTTACGGAAGCTTTTCTTCGTCCCCTTTTTGCGCGGGCTATCGGTCCTTTCCGCTGGATCGCTCTTAGCGGCGAGGCAGAGGATATACGAATCATTGACGATTATATCCTGAAAGAATTTAGTGATAATGACATCGTATCCAATTGGATCAAACTCGCGAATACGTATGTGCCGTTTGAGGGATTGCCGGCCCGTATAGGCTGGTTTGGGCATAAAGACCGCAGCAAGCTGGCACTCGCGGTTAACCAATTGGTTCGAGAAGGAAAACTTGCAGGACCAGTCGCCTTCTCCCGAGATCATCTGGATGCAGCAGCTATGGCTCATCCCAACATTATGACCGAGCGAATGAAAGACGGAAGCGATGCGATTTCGGACTGGCCGTTGTTGAATGCCATGCTCAATTGTGCATCCATGGCTGATCTGGTGGCGATTCATTCCGGCGGAGGGGGCTACTCTGGTTATATGACAAGTGCGGGAGTCACCATTGTAGCCGACGGATCAGAGGCAAGTGATGCACGTCTTCGTACAGCGCTTGACAATGATACTGGTCTTGGCGTACTCCGATATGCGGATGCCGGTTATGAGCAATCGTTGGCCGAGGTTAAAACAAAGGGGATTGCCCGAATTGATACCCATCAATATGAAACCATTTCATCCACTGTAAAATAACATCGGGAAATGGTTCAACGAAATTTTCATCTAGGAGGAGATTTTATGCGGGAATTAACAAGAGATGATGTAAACGCTGCTGTCAAAGGCGGCTCTGTATTTGCCAGCGGCGGCGGAGGCTGGGTGGATCATGGACTGGAGATTGGACACGCGGCACTGAGTATCGGACGACCGAAGCTCCTGTCGGTAGATGAACTGCCGGATGACGCCATTATATTGACATGTACCGCAATTGGGGCACCTGCCGGACGAGACTGGCAAATGCTTGGAAAGGACTACATTAAGGCTGTACAGCTAATCATTGAAAACTATGATGGCAAAATAGCCGGGGTCATGACTCCGCAGAATGGTATGTCCAGCACCATTAACGGTTGGCTGCCAGCAGCAGCCCTTGGTCTTGCTGTTATTGATGCTACTGGAGATATCCGCGCACATCCGACAGGCAAGATGGGCTCACTTGGCCTCGCGTCTTCTATTGATTACGAGACGATACAAGCAGTGGCTGGCGGCAAACCAGAGATTGGCAGCTACATGGAACTTGTGGTTAAGGGAACTCCGGCACGGACCTCCAATATACTGCGTACTGCTTCGGACATGGCGGGTGGGTTTATTGCTGCCGCACGGCACCCGCTCCCGATCAAACATATTAAGAAGCACGCTGCGATCGGTGGCATCTCGATAGCGATTGAGTTGGGCCGTGTCATTATGGAGGCAGAGCCGGATGGTCCGGAAGCGGTGCTAGAGGCCGTGGTACACAAGACCAATGGAAGAATCCTCGGCAGAGGGACGGTGACGACAAAAAATGTTCATTATTCAGGTGCTTTCGATGTGGGTACGATCGAAGTATCCATCCCCAACCGTAGGCTTACACTTCATGTGATGAATGAATATATGGCTGTTGAGGACGATGAAGGTACACGCCTGACCACGTTCCCGGACGTAATTACTACGTTTGACCTGAAGAAGGGTCTGCCTGTGAGTGTAGGAGATGTTGAAGAGGGTATGGAAATAGCGGTCTTCGCCATTGATAAATCCAAGGTACCACTGAGTTCCAGTGTAAAGGACCCCACCGTATATCCCGAGGTGGAAGAAATGCTGGGCATCGATTTGCAGAGCTATGCTTTTGACAAGGAGAAAACAATCTATGCTTGAGGAGAGCATTCTCTTGCTCAGCTCTAACCAAATTGTATTGGACGGAAGCCGCATGACCATTGAGGATGTGGAGAGTGTGGCTCGTTCGCGGAGATCCGTAGTGATTGCAGATGAAGCCTGGGAACGACTAGTCTCTGCACGTAAAGTAATTTATGAACTAGCTGCAGAAGGCGTTCCTGTCTATGGACTGAATCGTGGAGTAGGCTGGAATAAGGACAAGGTCATCGGAGATGATTATTTTGAAGATTATAACCGGAATTTATTGTTATCTCACAGTGCTGGGGTGAAGCCGGAGGCTACAGAAGATGTCGTTCGTGCTGTGATGCTTGCCCGGTTAAATAGCCTGCTTGCAGGAGCTACCGGTGCTCAGCCCGATATTGCCAAACGTTATGCAGATTTTCTCAATATGGGTATTCACCCGGTTCTACCGCTTCGCGGATCTGTGGGTGCGGCGGATATTACCTCGATTTCGCATATCGGTCTGGCCATGATTGGTAAAGGTGAAGTGAACATGGCAGGCAATCGGATACCAGCGAGCGATGCGTTAATGGTAATGAGTTTGGAACCCCTGCGCCTTGGCCCCAAGGACGGTCTGGCTATCGTCAGTTCCAATGCTCTCTCAGCCGGAAACGGAGCACTGGCGCTCTTCGACATCCAAGAATTACTGGATACCGCAGACTCTGTATACGCGCTGTCTTTGGAAGCCATCCGGGGAAATATTAGTCCGTTGGATGAAGCGGTTCATCTCAAGCGTCCTTTTCCAGGGCAGTTAAAGAGCCTGGCCATGGTCCGGCGTAGTCTGCGTGGCAGCGGACTCTGGAATGGTTTTAATCCTGATTCGCTGCAAGACCCGCTGAGCTTCCGTGACGCTTGCCAGATTCATGGTGCGGCAAGAGATGCTTATGCCTATGCGCGCCAGCAGCTTGAAGTTCATCTCAATAGCTCGGACGATAACCCCTGTGTGCTGACGGAAGAGCGGAGAATCTTGTCCTGCGCCAATTATGATCCCATAACATGGACATTAGGCTTCGAGATGCTTGGAAGTGCGCTGCATCATGTATCCAAAAGTTCATGCTATCGCATGATCAAGCTGGGTGACCCGGACTTTACAGGGTTAAGCCGTTTCTTAACTGCTGATTCGAGCAGCTCCGTCGGTTTCTGCACGGTTCAGAAAACAGCAACCTCACTGGATGCAGAAATTCGTCATTTGAGTAATCCGGTTTCATCTGATTATTTCTCACTGGCGGGAGACATGGAGGATCATGCAGCCAATTCTCCTTACGTTGTAAGCAAGGTAAGAGAGATTGTTGATCGTGTTACTTATATTTTGGCGATTGAAGCGCTCCATGCTGCTCAAGCTATTGATCTGCGTATGGATATGACTCTGGGTGAGGGGACAAGAGCAGGTTATGAACTGTTGCGTTCCGAGGTTCCTTTTTTGTCAGAAGACCGTAATCAAACCATAGATATAGAGCGTGCTTACCTTCTGCTTAAGGAAGGGAAATGGCTGAAAGCAGTTCGTGGGAAGATGAATTAATTCTCTCAATAATGATGGAAAGAGGAGGAAGTTACAATGGCACATGTTGATCCCCAGTGGTCTTTACGGGACCATTCCCATGAGAGCTGGCAAATTCGTGCGGAGGTCAGTCCAAAGTGGATTCGCGTAAAATTTGACGGGCAGTTTATCGCAGACAGCAAGGAAGTTCTCGTTGTTACCGAAACAGGTAGACTCCCCGTTTATTATTTTCCGAAGAAAGATGTGAACCTTGACGTATTCATACCTTCAGAAAAGCTGGTGAATGATCCGTATAAAGGAAATCAATTGTTTTGGCATATTAGCAGCGGTGGACGTACGGTAGAGAATGCGGTATGGAGCTATTCGGGTGTGCAACAGGAAGAGGTCTATTTGCAGAATCATTATTCTTTTTCATGGAACAAAGTAGATGCCTGGTATGAAGAAGAGGAAGAAGTATTCGTTCATGCGCGGGACCCATATTCCAGGGTGGATGCGATTCCAGCCTCACGTCATGTTCAAATCGAGTTAGATGGAGTAATTGTTGCTGATAGCAAGCGACCTGTGATTCTCTATGAGACAGGATTGACCCCACGTTATTATCTTCATCAGGAGGATGTGCGCCTTGATTTGTTGAAGCCCGTTGATTTAACCACAACTTGCCCTTATAAAGGGATAGCCAGCTATTGGACTGCTTCAGTTAATGAAAGAGAATACAATAATCTTGTTTGGAGCTATAAGGACCCATTACCAGAAGTTCATGAAGTTGAAGGACTGTTATGCTTTTATCATGAGTCAGTGGATGCGCTCTATGTGGATGGAGTAAAGTGGTCCCTATCTGCTGATGATCGCCTTCCTTACAGCAATTTAGGATGGGGGTAAAGTGAAATGGTAAATCATCTGAATTCATCTATTGCCTGCTCTCTGCGTCAGGAAGATAAACTAATGTTGAAGGCAGATCTAAATCCGCGCCGGGTCCACATCACGTTTGCTGGTGAGACTATTGCGGACAGCACACGTGTTATTACACTTCATGAGCGCGGCAAGCTACCGGTATATTATTTTCCACAAGTAGATGTGTCGCAACAATTTCTGGTGAAGACCGAGTTGCAGACCCACTGCCCTATTAAAGGGGATGCTTCTTACTGGACCATTCAAGTGGGTGAGCGTATTTCTGAAAATGTAGTCTGGGGTTATGAGAATCCACTTAAGGACATCGAGTCGATCAAAGGTTTTGTGGCTTTCTATTGGAACAAGGTGGACGCCTGGTATGAAGAAGAAGAGCAGATCTTCGTCCACCCGCGTGACCCATACAAGCGAGTTGATGCGATCCAAAGTTCCCGCCATGTTCAGATCGTTCTAGATGGCATCAAGCTTGCAGATAGCCGCCGCCCGATGATTGTATTTGAAACGGGCGTCCCCGTTCGCTATTATCTTCCGATTGAAGACGTGGATCAGAATGTGCTCACCGCAAATGACAAGCAGACATCCTGCCCTTATAAAGGTGATGCATCCTACTGGACGGCTGTTCTCAATGGACAGACCTATGAGAATATCGTGTGGAGCTATCTAAATCCAATTCCTGAAATTCCAAAGATTGCTGGATCGATGTCGTTTTATAATGAGCAAGTCGATGTCTATGTGGATGGCGAGTTACAGCCCAAACCAAAATGGTACTATTCTGCACTTGAATTCTTTAATGAAACTGAAGTAACTGTCAGAAGACAATGATGAGTGTGTGATGGGGGACTCTGTCTGCTGCATAAGCGGATAGCGCCCTTTTTTTGATGATTGGCTCAAAAGCCTTGTCAATACACAACGATTTGAATACCTTATGACATAACACAAAAGAGGAGGAGATTACATGAGTGAAGTAGGATATGGAAATGTTGGAGGTCTTGGTGGATACGGTGGTTTCACATCCATCGGTGCAATCCTTGTTCTGTTCATCTTGTTGGTCATCATCTCTAAAGCGTTCCTGGTTTAATTCCTTTACCTTATGAACAACTCTGCTGGCATTCCGCTGGCAGGGTCTTTTTGTCATGATTACAATTTGAAAGCGTTTGACATATAGAATTATCAATCTATAATTATGGAGTTATGCATTCAACATAGAATGGATGAAGTTAAGGAGAATAGGTTGGAATGACACTTAAAAAAAGGATCTTTTTGCTGTTTTTTCTCAGTGCGTTTATTCCCTTCATTAGTATATTTGCAATTTCCTACTACACCATTGATTCCATTTTTGCGAACAAGATCGATGATGGCATTCGGAGCAATTTACAGCAGGTGACTTCCTCACTGGAGAATTCGATCACCAACCTGAATCATGTTACTCAGCAATTGTCTTACAGTGGTACATTAGGTAAAAAGTTGGATGAGGTGTTGAAACCATCCTCCAATATATTTGAATTGATTGAAACGCGGGATGAATTAAAGAGCGAATTAAATGTCGTAACGTTTACCAACCCGAATATAGGTTTGACATTGTATTATTTTCAGAAGGATGGCTCCACACAGTTCGGAAACTTTCCCATAAAGGACCGTTTTTCACCCGAATCTTTGCCTGTGCTCTCCAAAGCATATGGGATCACCTACTATGGTCCTCATGTCAGTATGAACCGGTTTGATGATCAACTCGTCTTATCCGCCATGCGGAAGGTAAAATTACCCCAGAGGGACGATGCTTATATTTACGTTGAATCCGGTTTTCACCTTGCGCAGGATATATTGGGTTACAATCAGTACAAAGGAGATTTATCCCACTTGATCCTCGATGGAGAGGGAAACATTGTGTACAGTGAGATCCCTGAAGCGATGAAAGTCGGGGAGAATTTCTCCAGCTTATCGAATGGTGCAGCATCGGACGGTATAGCTCGCGGTCATCATTGGTTCAGACAGGATTCCACTCAGAACTGGAGTGTTGTGTCGGTGATCTCGCAGGCCAAGTATCAACAGGAGAAAAACCAATGGTTGCTTCAAATATTACTGGTCGCTTTATTTTTCCTTGGATTTACGGTATTTCTGGCTTGGTTGCTGTGGAAGATGGTTTATAAACCCCTCGGTCTGTTCCATTCGCAAATCAACGGAATGTCTCAAAATCCACAAACGGCAGGCAGTCAGACCCGTACGCAAATTCCCGAATTTGATTTTCTGTTAGGCGAATTCTCGAATATGCAGCATCAAATCGGTGACCTCTTTAAAGAGGTGCAGCAGAAAGAGAAAATTCGTGCAGACCTTGAAGTAGAGAAGCTGTTGTATCAGATTAATCCTCATTTTTTGATGAATACGCTGGATACGGTACACTGGCTGGCGGTAATGAATGGACAAGGGGAGATTGACAAGCTGGTGCAGTCCCTGAATAAGTTGTTGTACTACAATTTGGGTAAATTAGGACAGGTTTCCACGATGGAAGAGGAAATTGACGCGCTTAGACAGTACTTGATCCTGCAGCAAATCCGATATGATTTTGAATTTGATGTGCGTATTTCCGCAGATGAGCAAGTGCTTCAAATACCTGTACCTCGTTTTATACTACAGCCGTTGGTTGAAAATTCACTTTATCACGGACTGAGCGACGAAGGTTTTATTCAAATTGAAGTCACACGCAAAGAAACGCTAAACATTATGATTCAGGATAACGGAGCAGGCATGACGGAGGAAGCGATTGAGAGACTTCTAAACAATCGTGTAGCTGAACATCAAAAAGTAGGGATGGGCATTGGGCTCAATTACGTTCACCGCATGTTAAAAGCACAATACGGTGATCAAGCTCAACTGGTGATTGAGAGTGAATTGGGAACAGGGACAAGCATATTGCTTATACTTCCGATCAAAGGAGAAGATATCTCGGCATGATTAAGGTATTGATTGTGGATGACGATAAATTGGTACGAAAAGGAATAAGCTCCGCGATGCCGTGGAACGAGTTCGGCATGGAGGTAGTTGGAGAAGCAAGTAACGGGGCTAAGGCATTGGATTTTCTGGAATCCAACTCGGTAGATCTGATGTTAACGGATCTGGCGATGCCGGTGATGTCTGGCATTGAACTGATGCGCGCTGCAAGGCAGCTCTACCCGGAACTTCATATTGTCGTGCTTACTCTTCATCAGGATTTTGATTATATCCAGGAAGCACTTAGGCTGGGAGCGATCGATTATATAGCCAAAGTTCAGCTCGAGAAGGAGCAGTTCGAACATGTGTTGAATCGAATACATACCCGGATTGGTGAGCTCGCGAATACAAGACGAAAGCTGCCGCAGCTTGGTGAAACTAATATCCATTACCGTAAAGTGTATGCTCTGGTTTCACTGGACCGAAAGTCCGGCCAGAATTGGCCCATTGGACTCGAATCCAATGTAGACGAGGTCCTATTTGAAGTGGAACGGAACAGCTGGATGTGGGCGGCATCCCTGGATGGAGAGGATCAGCTATTCGATAGATTGAAGGGATACTTGGATCAAATTCCCCAAGGAGCCCTACTTGTGTTGTCTGATGTTCAAGAACGGACATGGTCGCAAATTCAAAACTGGATTATAAACTATACAGAAACGTCCTTATTTTATGCGTATGAACCCCAAGATCCGGTTATTGCCGTTTCCTTGAATGAACAAGACACTTCTCCAACAGAACCTCAGGATGAGGACATGGATCGAATTAAGCGAAGTTGGTTTCTATCTCCGTGGACGCATAACGACAATTTTTATAACCAGCTTGTTGAAGAGTTTAAATCCCTAAGGCTGCAAAAAGGGCAATTGATGGGATTACTGTATTCCCTTGTCATGGAGTGGAACCATCTTTTTGCCCAGACTACGCTGGGCAGAATCTCAATGATCCATTCTTTTCAATCCTGGTACGAAGTGGAACAATGGATCAAGCAGACCTCTGAGAGTATTCGAAAGGCGGATGAACAGACTTCGTATTCTCAGGAAATGATAGATGGTGTGAAAAAAGCCGTGATGATTATGCAAAATGATTTGGATCAGGCTTTTACAGCTTCAGGGCTGTCCCAGCAACTCAACATTAGTCGAAGTTATTTCAGCCAATGCTTCAAGGACATCATGGGAAAAACCTTTAATGATTACTCCCGATATATCCGAATGGAGAAGTCGAAAGAGTATTTATTGAACACAAACAACACGATTTTCTGGATTGCAGAGCGGGTGGGTTATACGGATGAGAAATATTTCAGCCGAATCTTTCGCGAACTGACAGGCGTGCTGCCTAGTGAATATCGACAATTAGGCAGAGCGGACAAATAGTGTACGCTCCACATAACCGACTGACAATCCGGTGAAAGAAGGGAAAGCAATGATCAAGAAGATGGCTGCGTGTGTTGTTGTCGTCAGCTTGATTGCAGGTATCGTATTTTTCAGTATTTCTTACTTTCGGGAATCGCCTATTGGACCAACAACATCTATACCTGACACAGCCTCCACCGATCCATTTGGCAAATATGAACATCCCGTTTCCATCCGGTTGGGATATGTGGTCGACCCAACTGGTACGGATCTCTCTGAAGGAGAGACATTAGAAAAGAACATGTGGAAAACGGCGATTAAACAAAACCTTAACATTGATGTTGAAGTCATGTGGCAGGTATCCAAAGAGAATTTCGGTCAGAAAATTGATTTGGCTATCGCCAGCAATGATTTGCCAGATGCGATGATCGTTAATCAGGTTCAGTTGAATGAGATGGTCAAAGCGGGAGAAATTGAAGATCTAACCAAGGCATACGCAAGCAGCGCTTCACCCGAGATGAAGAAAATTATCGACAGCACTAATGGATTGGCACGGGAACAAGTGACCTTTGAAGGGAAAATGATGGCTGTTCCGTCTGTGACGGCGGAAGACTTCAGCATGCTCTGGATCAGGCAGGACTGGTTGGATCGTCTTGGGTTGAAACCACCGAAAACGGTGGACGAATTGGAAGCGTTCGCGAAGGCCTTTGTGGAGCAGGACCCGGATGGGAACGGAAAACGGGATACGATCGGGCTTGCCTCAAGCACAAGTCTGTTTAACGATTTCAACAACAGTGCTTTTGCTTTTGATCTAACACCGATCTTCTCGGCTTATGGAGCTTTCCCCGGATATTGGCTCGAAAAAGATGGAAAACCTGCATACGGTTCGATTCTACCAGAGACAAAGAACGCTTTGGTAAGGCTTCGTAATATGTATGCCAAAGGTCTCCTTGATCCAGATCTGGGCATTCGCAAAGAGCCAGAGGAAACTGTTATTAGCGGACAGGCGGGGATGTTCTTTCAAGGTTTCTTTGCAGGCTACTGGCCGCTCCCAAGCGCTTGGCTGAATGATCCCAAGGCGAACTGGCAGGCTTACGCGCTCCCACTGGATGCAAATGGAGCATTTCGTGTGAAGGTGGATAATCCCTCAAGTTCTTTCCTTGTGGTTCGCAAAGGGTATGCTCATCCGGAAGCGATCATTAAAATAAACAATCTGTACCTCCGGGATGAGTTCAAGTATGGTACGAGTTTTATGCTGAGCCGCAATTTCTTTGCTCCAGCAGATGAAGCACGATTTGAATCCAAAGCCGTGCAGGAGATTCTGACCGGAACCAAATCCCCAGCTGATTTCAAGGACAAGTCCGAATATAAGCTGTTGGAAAATACGGTTTCGACGATAAAACAAACCAAGCTAAAGCCTTATGATCAACTTGGCATTTCGTATTGGGATCAGCACAGTGAGAACTTTATGCGTGGTTATTCATTACTCGTGGGTGGAAGAAACTTCTTTGATCCGAATATTCATAAAGTTCGAAGCCTTACCTACAAACGCACGCCAGCCATGGAGAGCTCGTGGGTTAAACTATCCAAATTGGAACATGATACGTTTTTGAAAATTATTTTAGGCGCTGCACCGATCGATTCATTCGATCAATTTGTACAGGAGTGGAAGGAACAGGGCGGCGATCAAGTAACTGCTGAAGTGACTGCATCCCAGAATCAACG
Organism: Paenibacillus marchantiae; assembly: GCF_028771845.1. Classification (NCBI taxonomy): domain Bacteria; kingdom Bacillati; phylum Bacillota; class Bacilli; order Caryophanales; family Paenibacillaceae; genus Paenibacillus; species Paenibacillus marchantiae. The sequence continues at coordinate 4,345,729 of NZ_CP118270.1, forward strand.
CTGAAGAGCTAACCTTTACAACGCTGAATTCCACACGTTTTTGTACTCAATTCAATCATTCATAGCCGGTAGACTCCTGTTTGAGGAGTTTGTCGGTTTTTCTTTGTGCCACACTCGCTGTGCTACCTTCCCTTATTAACGAGGATAGACAAATGTAAGTCAGTAGGTAAGATAAATGTTCACAACCTCCATGTTGCTCGTTGATCCGAGTGAAAACTGTATACATTTCTCTATCCAAACTAGCGTTTAATCCCTATCTCGATTAAGCTTCTCCAAGTTTTATAATGAAAGCGCAAACAACATGATAGAGAAATAATCAGAACGAAGGGGAGTTGAATTTGATGAGAAATAATTGGTCAATAAAAAGCAAACTGTTGACGAAACGACTGGCTGTGCTGTCCATGTCCGCATTGATGGTTTCCGTCCTTGCAGCCTGTGGGGGATCCTCCAATCCACCGACTGCTGAGGATGCAGGCCAATATGAGGTAACACCTGGAGATCCGTTCAGTGCCTATAAAGACGAAGTGACGGTAACGATGGGGCGTGTTACGACGGCGAACCCGAAATTACCGGCTGGAGATACATATGAGAACAATGCGTATACCCGTCTGGTTAAAGAATCGTTTAACGCACAAATTAAGGACCAATTTGAGGCTAACGGTGAAGATTACAGTCGTCAAGTTTCTCTTGCAATCGCTTCCGGGGAACTGCCCGATATGATGCGTGTCGATTCCAAGGATGAACTTAAAGAACTTGTTGATAATGATCTGATTGAAGATCTGACGGAAGTATACAAACAATATGCCACCGATAACATCAAACAGGTTTACGACTCCTACGATGGCCGTGCACTGGACAATGCCACGATTGATGGCCGACTGATGGGCCTTCCAGCAACCTCTCTGGACTCCGCACCAACTATGGTTTGGGTTCGTCAAGATTGGCTGGATGTGCTGGGAATCAAACTAGATGCTGACGGAGACGGTGCCATCAAGCTCGAAGATGTAGAGAAAACAGCAGAAGAGTTCCTGAAAAAAGATCCTGGGCAAACCGGGAAACCGGTGGGCATTCCTTTTGTGAACACCCTGAATACGACGGACTATAATGGTTCTGCCTACACCATGCTGGGTGTTGCTTCAACCGAAGGGGCGTATCCTCAATACTGGATGAAGGGTGAAGACGGCAGCATCGTTTATGGTTCAACTACAGAGGAAACCAAGCAGATGCTGGGTGTTATGGCCGACTGGTTCAAGAGAGGTATCATTGACCCGCAATTTGGAACCCGTACATTTGACGATATCAATGCACTATACACAAACGGTCAGAGCGGAATTGCTTTTGGACCGTGGCACATTCCAGACTGGGGATTGAGCAGTGTTAAACAGATGGATAAACATGCGAAATTCACGGCTTACACGCTGGAAGATGCAGACGGCAAGGTAAACGTGGCACACGCCAATCCATCCGGTCAGTTTATCGTAGTGAGAAAAGGATATGAACACCCGGAACTCGCGATTAAAATTATAAATCTGTTCTACGATAAACTGGCAAATGACAAAGATGTCGCAACTACCATGCCAGAGGCAGCCAAGTATTTGGAAAGCGGCGTAGACGGTTCAACCAGACCTTTTAATATCGAAGTCAACTCGGCAACCTCACTGCTGGATGATTACTCCGACGTCGTTCGTGGAATTAAAGGCGAGATCGGTTTGGATCAAGTTCGTACAACAGAATCGAAGAACAATATTGGCAGTATCCAAACGTACTTGAAAGACCAGGATACGGATGATGTAACAGCTTGGTCGAAATATCACTCACGTATGAACGGAGTGGGGCTAATTGATAAGTTGACCCAAGAAGGCAAATTTAACTGGATGACGCCAGCGTTCTCTGGAACTACACCAAGCATGAAACAGACGTGGGCTAACCTGACCAAGATGGAACAGGAATCTTTCATCAAAATCATAACGGGTGCAGAACCGCTGGATTACTTCGAAACATTCGTCACCAATTGGAAGAAACAAGGCGGCGATCAAGTGATCCAGGAGATCGAAGCCGAGACCACATCCCAAAAATAATTAAGCTAACACTGCTGACAGGCTGCGCTAAGCAGCCTTTCTTCAGGAAAGGGGTTCATCCATGAAGCAGGAAAAATATAAAGCAAGAAACCGCTTGGGCACGGGTGCCATGTATCATATGATGATGTTGCCAGGCATTTTATTTTTGCTGGTATTCAGCTACATTCCAATGGTTGGTGTCATTACGGCGTTTCAGGATTATGTACCAGCCAAAGGTATGTTTGGCTCCGAGTTTGTTGGACTCAAGCATTTTATTTATATGTTCAAACTGCCGGACATCGGCCAAGTGATCAGCAATACGTTGGTGATTGCCATCGCCAAGATTCTACTCGGGACACTGATGGCCATCATTTTTTCCATTTTATTAAATGAAATCCGTTTTAAATTCGTTAAAAAATCCGTGCAGACCATTGTATATCTGCCTCACTTTTTGTCTTGGGTCGTTCTGGCCTCCGTGGTCGTTAACATGTTCAGCCTGGATGGAAGTGTAAATCAGATTTTAGCCTTTTTCGGCTTGGAAAATATTAATTTTCTCGGAAGCAATACCTGGTTCCAACCGCTAATTATCGGGACGGACGTATGGAAGGAATTCGGTTATAGTTCCATCGTTTATTTGGCTGCAATTACCTCGATTGATCCCGGCCTATATGAAGCGTCAGGCATAGATGGAGCGAGCTGGTGGAGAAAAGTATGGCATATTACATTGCCGGGTATGCTGCCTATTATCCTGCTCATGGGGGTCATGAGTCTGACCAATATTTTGAGCGCAGGCTTCGATCAAATCTACAATCTGTATAACCCGGTTGTCTATGAGTCGGGCGATATTCTGGATACCTATGTATACCGGATTGGTCTCGTTGGTAGACAGTATAGTTTTGGTACGGCTGTTGGGTTGTTCAAGTCAGTGATCGGTATTGTTCTATTATTGTCCGCCAACGAATTGGCCAAAAAATACACCGACAGAAAAATATTCTAAGGAGGCGAAACTTGTGTCTTATTCCGCAAGCCTGAAAGACCGAATGGGCCGGTTTGTCATCTACGCCATCGTTATATTGCTGGCTTTGATCTGCCTCCTTCCATTATGGAATATCGTTGCGATTTCATTCAGCAGCAGTGAGGCCGTCTCGGCCAATGCCGTAGGTCTGTTACCCGTCAAGTTTACAACAGCCGCTTATTCGAAAATTATTGAGGATGCGCAGTTCTGGCGATCCTTTGGCATTTCCGTTCTACGTGTGGCTCTATCCCTTATACTCAACATGATTCTTATTGTTTTGATGGCTTACCCGCTCTCCAAATCGAAAAGGGAGTTTAAGGGCAGAAATATATATATGAATGTCATGATTTTTGCCATGCTGTTCAGTGGGGGCATGATCCCTAGTTATCTGTTGATCAAAAACCTGGATATGCTCAATACAATTTGGTCGCTTGTACTGCCAGGTGCTGTCCCGATATTCAGTGTCATCCTTGTTATGAACTTCTTCGCCGCAGTACCTAAAGCGCTTGAAGAAGCGGCTTTTATCGATGGAGCGAACGCATTGCAGGTTCTGTTCAAAGTGTATGTGCCCGTCTCTATTCCGGCGCTGGCGACTGTATCCCTATTCAGTATCGTGGGCACATGGAATGATTTCTTTAGTGGATTGATCTATATGACCAAAGTCAGCAATTATCCGTTAATGACCTACATACAGTCTCTTAACGTAAATATTGCTGAACTTCTGCAATCCGGCACAAACTCTGCTCAGCTCAGCAATCTGACTGAGATTTCGAACAAAAATCTAAATGCAGCCAAAATCGTAGTGGCTGTCATTCCGCTGCTGCTGATTTATCCGCTGCTGCAAAAATACTTTGTAACCGGAATTGTTGTGGGGTCGGTAAAAGAATAATAGTGAATGAAACGGATATTGGATAAGCAGAATCTGGTTCAAGAGAAAGGTGGTGCGTTATGGGAAATAAAAATTGGTGGAAAGAAATTGTCGTATATCAAATTTATCCCCGCAGCTTTCAAGATAGCAATGGTGACGGAATCGGGGATCTGAAAGGTGTATTATCCCGACTCGATTATCTGAAGGATCTTGGCATCGGTGCGATCTGGCTGTCACCAGTGTGCAAGTCTCCGCAAGATGACAACGGGTATGACATTTCCGATTATCAGGATATCGATCCGATGTTTGGTTCACTTGAAGATATGGAATTGCTAATTCAGGAGGCGGGCAAGCGGGACATCCGAATTATCATGGATCTGGTGCTTAACCACTCATCAGACGAGCACCCCTGGTTCAAGGAAGCCCGGAAAAGCAAGGATAATCCGTACCACGATTATTATGTGTGGAGAGATGGTGTGGAAGGAACACCTCCCAACGATTTAGGTTCAACGTTTGGTGGATCGGCCTGGGAATGGGTCCCCGAGTTGGGACAGTATTATCTGCATCTTTTCTCTGCTAAACAACCGGATCTTAACTGGGAGAACCCCAAGGTACGGCAGGAGATATACGATATGATTCAATGGTGGATGGATAAAGGCGTAGGTGGTTTCCGTCTTGATGTTATCGATCTGATTGGCAAGCAGCCTGACCTCAAAATTACAGGAAATGGGCCAAATCTGCACCAATATATGCGTGAACTCAGTAAAGAGACATTCCAGAAGGGTGATCTGCTAACCGTCGGAGAAACCTGGGGAGCAACGCCCGAGAGTGCCAAGCTTTATAGCAACCCGGACGGCAGTGAACTATCCATGGTCTTCCAATTTGAACATATTAGCCTGGATGAGCAGGAGGGGAAAGGCAAGTGGGATCTCCAGCCGCTGGATCTGCTTCAATTAAAGAAAGTGTTATCCAAATGGCAGACCGAACTGAAAGGAGAAGCCTGGAACAGCTTGTTCTGGAACAACCATGACCTTCCGCGGATCGTGTCCCGTTGGGGAAATGACGGGGAATATCGTGTGCAGTCTGCCAAAATGCTGGCTACTCTTCTTCATGGCATGCAAGGTACGCCATATGTGTACCAGGGTGAAGAGTTAGGCATGACGAACGTACGTTACCCAATTGAAGAATACCGTGATATTGAGTTGCTGAATCTGTATAAGGAACGGGTCGAGAATGGGTATCCAGAGGAAGAAGTGATGGAATCCATTTATGCAAAAGGCCGTGATAACGCACGTACGCCGATGCAGTGGGATGCTTCCGAAAATGCGGGTTTTACGGAAGGCAAACCATGGATTTTGGTAAATCCGAATTACACGGAGATTAATGCGGAAGAATCTATACATGATTCAGATTCCATTTACCATTACTATAAAACACTGATTCAGCTGCGAAAAGAGCATGAAGTGATCATTTATGGGGATTATGAACTGTTGTATCCGGAAGACACCAACCTTTTTGCTTACACACGAACACTTGGTGATACCAAATTGCTAGTCCTGTGCAACTTCTATGGCAAAGTTGTTCCATTCCAGCTTCCAAGCGAATTTGCAGGGGATAAAAGATTATTAATTAGTAACTATTCGGACGTTGTTTCAGAAAACGCACTTCGTCCTTATGAAGCAAGGATGTATCTTCTTGTGTAATTTCAAAAGAGGGTTGATGGCGAATAGCCTTCAACCCTCTTTTTTGACAAAAAGAAGCTTTTGCAAGAAAACATCAAGCGCCATGGAATGTGAATGTTCCTTGTGACGAATGATGGAGAAGCTGCGTTCCAGATGTAGCTGTCTAATTCGCAGTTCTTCGACTTCCCCGGTTGCCAGCTCCTTATGAACAATCCACTTGGATACCATAGCAATTCCGAGTCCCGCAGCAACAGCTTCCTTCACACCCTGACTGCTGGTGAAAACATAGGACCGCTTGGGACGGATTGCAGTCAGTTCCATAAAATGATCGCTAAACGCGCGTGTTCCCGAACCCAACTCACGAAGAACCCAGACCTGATCCTGAAGCATATTCTGCTCTACCACGACGGAACCGGTGAGGGGATGACCGGAAGGAGCTACAACGATCATCTCATCTTTCATGTAAGGGATAACGTCAAGGTCAATCGAGGCTTGAGCTTCACCCTCCACAAATCCGATATCCAGTTGATTTCCCCTAACCGCAGACAGAATCTCTTGGGTATTGCCAATCGTAACCTGAATGTTGACCTGCGGATACTGTGATGCGAATTCTGCCAATTTCTTAGGCAAAATGTATTCACCGATGGTGAAGCTGGCTCCGATCTGAATGCTTCCGGTCACCTCATTCCGCAGCATCTGAATTTCCTGCCGAGCTTCATCGTAGCGGGCCTGAATGACTTTGGCATGTCTGTAGAGGATTGCCCCCGCTTCAGTCAGGGACACTTGTTTTGGAGAACGATGCAGCAGCTTGGCTCCCAGCTCATTCTCCAGATTTTTGATATGAAGGCTTACCCCAGGTTGGGACAGATTCAGCAGTTCTGCGGCCTTGGAGAAATGGCTTTGTTCCGCAACGGTAGCGAAGACTTTTAACGCATCAGTTATCATTAGAATTCCTCATTTGAACAGTGTATTTTCTTGGTTATAAGCCTATTGAGCTCATTTTAGCATAAGATACCTAATCAATCATAAGTTTTTGTAATGATTAGGATCGCAGATTCATATTTCACTTCCTTCCTGTCTACTTCTATAGTAAGGATATACTTTATCCAATAAGGAAGTGTGGAGCTATGATTTTACAGACCCAATTGAGATTCGTTAAAAACATAAAAGGTGTTAGGAACAGGGGATTTCTGCAGGGGATCGGACTGACTTTATTACTCTCGTTTATCGCCAAGCTGCTGGGTTATCTACCGCTTTTAAATATTATGGGTCAATTGGTTATTGCAATTCTGCTAGGTATCCTGTACCGGGCAGTGCGTGGCGTTCCGCTGACCGCTCAATCAGGGATCTCCTTTTCGGCAAAACGATTGCTGCGGTTTGGCATCATCCTGCTTGGTTTGAAGTTGAACCTTCTGGATATTGTCCATGCAGGCTACAAAGTCGTTGCGCTAGCGGCAATTAATGTTGTTGTTACGATTTTTGTTGTCTACGGACTGAGCAAATGGTTAAAGATCGACAAACGAATAGGGCTGCTGACTGCTTGTGGAACAGCCATCTGCGGTGCAGCGGCAGTGGTCGCGATTGCGCCACAGATCAAGGCCAAAGATGAAGAAACGGCAGTAGGTGCGGCCACGGTAGCTATATTGGGAACAATCTTCACCCTTGCATACACATTGTTATACCCGGTATTGGGTTTAAGTGCGAAAGGATATGGCTTATTCACAGGAGCTACACTGCATGAAGTGGCACACGTCATCGCTGGGGCTGCACCAGGAGGGCAAGCGGCAATAGATATGGCAGTTATCGTCAAGCTAACCCGGGTCGCTATGCTGGTCCCGATTGCACTGATCATCGGTTTGTGGAGTGCACGACAGGCGCGTGGTGGAGAGCAAAAATCATCTAAAGGTATCCGCTGGCGAGAATTGCCAGTGCCTTGGTTCATTTTCGGGTTTCTGGCTATGAGTGGATTAAACACGCTGGGCATTATTCCACAAGAGATGATCTCGGGACTTCTGGTTCTGTCCTATATGCTGCTGGCGATGGCGATGGCTGGATTGGGGTTGGGTGTGGATATTGCAACCTTCCGTCGTCTAGGCAAGAAACCTTTTTTGGCAGGATTACTGGGCTCTATTGTGTTGTCCATTCTCGGCTTCATGCTCGTTTGTGGCTTTGGCCTGAACTAAGGCGTGTGTTCAAACTTAGGTATTCCCCTAAATGACGTTAACAAAAAGCACGCATTGACCCTAAGTGGATCAATGCGTGCTTTTTGTTGTTTGAAAGATGCTGGTCATTAGATCCAGAATGAACACGAAAGGAATAGTATAAATCCATCGCTTGAAAAATTATAAATATTTCCCTCTTTTGGTTCAAACGTCCGAAATACACACAGGAAAGTCTGGATAACGATGTATTTTCTGCTCGCAAGCCTTAAGGCTGCTCGTTAACATCCAAAATGGAACATCAGAAGTCCGAATACCGTCTCTAGGGGTCCGATAAGGAGAATTGGAAGCGGTTTATACTTAATCTATTCCATAGATGACAAATCCAAGCAGAAAAGCAAATCATTTTATCCAAGAAACTCCTCAAGGTAAGTAGCGACCCAATATTATGGTTTCACAATCCTTTTTGAATGCCTTTGCTATTTTTTTGTCATGTACTTTGATAAGGGGGTGATGATCGGCGCAGCGAAAAAATAAGGCAGATCAACCGTCCATTTTCATTGAAAAACCATTTTGCTAATAACCTGAGGAGGTATTGAATTTGCGCAACAAGTACATTATGTGGTCACTCGTATTAACGATGCTGATCTCGAACGTATTCCTGACTGTCGGATTTCCATCTCCTGTATCAGCAGCCGAAAGACCGGACCTGGCACAGGGCAAACAGGTTACCGCGAGCGGGTACAACCAAACATACAGCCCGACCAATGTGATTGACAGTAACCAAGCAACCTATTGGGAAAGTACGAATAGCGCGTTCCCCCAATGGATTCAAGTGGATCTTGGCACCAGCACCAACATTGACCAAATCGTATTGAAGATTCCGACAGTGTGGGAAAAGAGAACCCAAACGATAACCGTGCAAGGTAGCACCAACGGTTCATCGTTCACGGATATCGTGGGTTCTGCAGATTATGTATTTAATCCAACCGTTGGGGAGAACTCGGTTACCATCGATTTTCCTGCTGTCGAGACAAGGTACGTTCGCTTAAGCGTAACGGGCAATTCCGAGTGGCCGGCAGCTCAACTGTCGACATTTGAAATTTACGGTCCAGCCAGTGAGGGACCAACGCTACCTGGCCCCGATCCTGTGGATCCCCCAATCATCCCTACAGAGGGAAGCAACATCGCCATCGGTAAGTCGATTACTGCATCGTCCAGTACCTTATCCTTCGTAGCTGCGAATGCAAACGATAACAATATCAATTCGTACTGGGAAGGGGGCAGCAATCCAAGCTCACTGACGTTGGATCTCGGCTCCAATCATAAGATTACATCCATTGTACTTAAACTAAACCCGGATCCGGTCTGGAGCACCCGAACACAGACCATTCAAGTGCTTGGACATAACCAGGATACAACCACCTTCAGCAATCTGGTTTCCGCCCAATCATATACATTCAACCCGGCTTCAGGTAACACGGTGACCATTCCCGTTACAGCCACGGTTAAACGTCTGCAACTGAACATTACCACGAACTCGGGCGCTCCTGCCGGGCAAATTGCTGAATTTCAGGTAATCGGCACACCTGCACCTAATCCTGATCTGACGATTACAGGCATGTCCTGGTCTCCATCTTCTCCAGTGGAGAACAATGCCATCACCCTTAATGCCATCGTCAAAAACATTGGTTCCGCTGCTTCTCCAGCTTCTAGCGTCAACTTCTATCTAAACAATGAACTGGCGGGTTCCTCACCAGTAGCTGCTTTGCAAGCAGGGGCTTCGACTACGGTCTCGCTTAATGCTGGCAATAAAGCAGCTGCATCATATACGCTCAGTGCCAAGGTGGATGAGAATAACCAGATCATTGAAGAGAATGAGGGAAACAATAATTACACACACGCTTCTTCTTTGGTGGTTGCACCGATTACAAGTTCTGATCTGGTAGGCACGGTCTCTTGGAGTCCAGGAACCCCTACAGCAAACAGCACAGTAACATTTACAGTTAATCTGAAAAATCAAGGCAACATGGCCTCCGCAGGTGGTGCACACGGAGTTACAGTGGTTCTCAAGAACGCTGCCGGAGCAACACTTCAGACGTATAGTGGTTCCTATACCGGTACATTGGCACCTGGAGCTTCGGTCAATGTCAATGTAGGTACCTGGACTGCAGTAACTGGTAACTACAATGTGACAACTACCGTAGCAGTGGACAACAATGAAGCTCCGGTCAAACAAACGAATAACGTCGTTACAACAGGTTTGAACGTATATTCAGCTCGTGGTGCAAGCATGCCTTATACCCGGTATGATACGGATGATGCTACGCGTGGTGGCAGTGCCACACTGAAATCCGCACCAACCTTTGATCAGGCTCTTACGGCTTCGGAAGCCTCTGGCCAGCGCTATATCGCACTTCCTTCCAACGGTTCTTATGCTCAATGGACGGTTAGACAAGGGGAGGGAGGCGCAGGTGTAACCATGCGATTCACGATGCCGGATTCCACAGATGGCATGGGTCTTAACGGCGCACTTGACGTTTATGTTAACGGGACCAAGGCCAAAACGGTTCCTTTGACCTCCTACTACAATTGGCAGTACTTCTCCAGTGATCATCCGGGGGATACGCCAAGTGCAGGACGTCCGTTGTTCCGTTTTGATGAAGTGCACTGGAAACTGGATACACCTCTAAAAGCTGGAGATACCATTCGTATTCAGAAAAACAATGGAGATAACCTGGAATACGGTGTGGATTTCCTCGAAATCGAACCCGTTCAAGCGGTGATCCCGCGCCCGGCTAACTCTGTCTCTGTAACCGATTTTGGTGCGATTGCAAATGATGGAAAAGATGACCTTGCCGCATTCGAAGCGGCAGTCCAATCCGCGGTATCTACAGGCAAGACTCTATATATCCCTGAGGGCACGTTCCATCTGGGCAATATGTGGAAAATTGGTACGCCGACGAATATGATTAACAACCTCACCATTGTAGGTGCAGGCATCTGGCATACGAACATTCAGTTTACTAACCCTAATGCAGCCTCAGGCGGAATTTCTTTCCGTGTGCAGGGTAAGCTGGATTTCAGCAATATTTATATGAATTCCATGCTGCGTTCGCGCTATAACGAGAATGCAGTTTACAAAGGTTTTATGGACAATTTCGGTAAAAATTCAAAGGTTAGCAACGTATGGGTTGAGCACTTTGAATGTGGTTTCTGGGTAGGGGATTACGCCCACACACCTGCAATCATTGCCGATGGCCTAGTGATCGAGAACAGTCGTATTCGGAATAACCTTGCTGACGGTGTCAACTTTGCCCAAGGCACGAGCAATTCGACTGTACGCAACAGCAGTGTCCGCAACAATGGTGATGATGGTCTGGCCGTATGGACTAGCAACGTGAATGGTGCTCCTGCCGGTGTGAACAACACATTCTCGTTCAACACGATTGAGAATAACTGGCGCGCAGCAGGCATTGCATTTTTTGGTGGCAGTGGACATAAGGCAACCAACAACCTGATTGTTGACACGGTTGGCGGTTCGGCGATCCGGATGAACACTGTTTTCCCTGGATACCATTTCCAAGATAACACAGGTATTCTGTTCTCCGATACAACGATTATTAACAGCGGCACGAGTAAAGATCTGTACAATGGTGAACGCGGAGCTATTGATCTTGAAGCTTCCAATGATTCCATCAAGAACGTTACGTTTACCAATATTGACATCCTCAATACGCAGCGCAGTGCTGTTCAATTCGGATACGGCGGCGGTTTCCAGAATATTGTGTTTAATAACATCAACATTAATGGTACCGGTCTGGACGGAATTGAGACATCTAGGTTCACAACCCCACATAAAGGTGCAGCAATATACACTTATACCGGTAATGGTTCTGCCACATTCAATAATCTGACAACAAGCAACATTGCCAACCCTAATGTGAATCAGATTCAAAATGGCTTTAATTTGATCATTCAATAAATTATTTCAAACAAAAACAGGGAGCTCTATGAGTTCCCTGTTTTTTTAGGTTAATTTAATGAAGTATGGGTGAACATTGATCGGGAACTGAAATATTGAAAAATAGCCCGTAAAGTAAGTTTTTAAGATACCCCATATTTGCTTCTGTAGTGACTTAACGTGAGAAGAGGCCAAATATATGTATAGCTGTGATAATGGGAATAAAAGTTCCCGGGAAGACCTGCGCCTGTGGGATATGAGGTTCTCCAATCGTTCTCGTGCATTGATGCAATAAGCCGTAGAACGCCTTGATTCATCTCAGGTGTAGGCTTGGGTTGAACTGCAATGAGCGCGTCAAGTGCCCAAGCGGTCTGGGAAGGAGTACTTTCCCCTAATGGCACATAGTGCAAGAGTCGGTCACTTTGACAGGATTCTCCCCAGCCACCGTCGGAGTTCTGGATGCTTAAGAGCCACTGCGCTCCTTTTTGCAATGTAACATGGCTTGCTGGTAGTCCAACTGCCGTAAGACCGGTTAATGCAGCCCAGGTACCGTAGATATAACATACGCCCCATCTTCCGTACCATGAGCCTTCTTTCTCCTGGTTTCGAATGAGCCATTTTGTTCCACGTTTGATCCATTCAAGCCTGGTATCAAGCCCGGCAAAGTTTCCGAGGTACTCCAAGGTACGTCCCGTTAGGTCAGCCTCTGAAGGGTCTGTAGCCGCAGATTTGGCACCATCGATGGCGAGCCAGGTGAGCATCTCCTTGTTCGTATTTTTTTCGAATGCCGGCCAGCCGCCGTCTTTATTTTGCATGGACAGGACCCAATTCAGCCCACGATTCCAGGATTCCTGAAACGTTGGAAGAGTAGTGGACAAGCTTCGAATAGCCCGTAAAGCTGCTGTTGTATCATCCACGTCTGGATTGATTGTATTCGACTCCGAAAATCCCCATCCTCCAGGGACGGTATTCGGATTATGGATGCTCCAGTCGGCTCTTTTATCTTGCTGACGGGAGAGCAAATAGGAGGCCGCGAGTTGAATAGCCTTATGGTCATCGGTAAGAGAAGCCTCCTGCAATGCGTAGGTGATTAAGGCCGTATCCCATACGGTAGAGGGGGAGTTTTGAATCGTTGTTTGACCTCCAGAAGAACGGCACTGCATTGCCGTGAGTCCGGTTATGGCTTTTGTAATCAGGGGATGCTGCTTATCGTATTTTAGGGCCAATAGGGCAAAGATCATGAGAATTGTACTGCTGGCGTAGCTGTATAATGTGCCATCAGACTCAATCCGCTCTATTATGAACTGTTCTGCCTTTTTTCGTGCAGTGTCGTGGATGTGGCGAGGGTTACCGATCAGTCGGCTGCTCCCGCTTAGAATGTCGTCCTGCATTTCCTGATATCCCGGAGTCGTTAGCTCATCTCCAACATTTCGTGAGTCGGTCAGATCAGATAGATCGGGCGCATGGGGGGGTGTAAGAGCGAAGCGCAAGTCGGCCATAATGAGCATGGGAGTGAGGTGAACTCTGGAATAACCGGAAAATTCAAAATAGTTGATGGGAAAATAGGTAGGGAACATCAGTATTTCCAGGGGGATCATAGAGATGGATAAAGGCCATTTCATTTGTCCGGTAGCGGCAAGAATGGCTTTGGTCAAAATGCTGCTAACTTTTCCAATACCTCCTTTGGACTGAATATACTGTTTGGCCCGCTGGATTGGCTCGTCCGTACTCTGGCTGTACCCGGAGTATAGCAGGGCGTAGTACGCTTCAACCGATGCGGATAAATTTCCATCCTCTTCATCGGCGTACAATTTCCAGCATCCATCCTGTTGCTGTTCGTTAAGGATACGATCATGCAACTCCCGGATCAGCGCTTCATTCGGGACTTCCAATATCCGAAAGAGAATGATGACATAAGCATCAATTACCGTACCGTTCTCAAAACAGAAATGCCAGGAACCATCTTGTTGCTGCTGTTGAAGCAAGGAAGTCATGATCCGATTTATTTCCTCATCAATTGCGCTCAGTACATGGCTCATTCCAGGGATACCTCCAGAGGACGTCATTTTTGTATTATATGATGGCAATCAGGGGGAAATGAGGAGCAGAATGAGCGTAGAATCCAGTCCATTTCAGGATTTTCTACAATTTTATATAAAAAAATAAAATTTAGTGTTGAAATTTTTTCCAATAAAGTGTATAAATATCTTTGTTAACGCTTACAAGATTTTGATCTACATCTTTCTCCGATACCCTTCAAAAAGGAGGTGAAAGTACTACGACATGCAATAACTGAAAAAAGGACTTTATGATTTTTAAAATGAAATCGATTTCATTTTGTAGTATTTGATATTCGGCAGTCCAAATTATCATAAATCAAAGGAGATATGTTTATGAAGATATGGAAAAAGAGTGCGTTAGTGTTGCTGTCCACTTTTCTGGTAACGGCGGGTTCATATGGTTCATATATGCCCAAGACTGCGCATGCAGCGGGTGAACAGGTGGAGGTATGGATTTCAACTTCAGACCCTAATTCTGAACCAGCAGTGGGGCTTAGAACAGATGCCAGACTCACCAAGATTGCATCAAAAAACTTCAGCAGCAACTCAGGCAATGCGGATGTTACCATTACGGTCAACGAAAACCAAACGTATCAGCAGATGGATGGTTTTGGGGTGTCATTAACGGATGCTTCCGCATGGCTCATGAACTACAAGCTGGATAATAATAAGCGCGCGGAAGTGATGGAGAGGCTGTTTGGCAACACAGGCATTGGACTTAGCTTATTGAGACAGCCGATCGGAAGCTCCGATTTTGCTTGGGCCGCCTATACCTATGCCGATACGGCAAATGATACTTCACTCAGCCAATTCACGATCGACCGGGACAAGGCTTACATACTGCCCATGGTCAAAGCGGCAATCGCCAAGAATCCCAATATCAAAGTAATGGGTTCCCCATGGAGTGCGCCTGCCTGGATGAAATATTCCAACAATCTGAACGGCGGCAAACTGAAAGCAGAACACTACGGAACATATGCGAATTATTTCAAAAAGTACATTGAAGCCTACCAGGCTGAAGGGGTACCCATCTATGCTGTTACGTTGCAAAACGAGCCAATGTACGAGCCATCCCATTATCCTTCCATGGGTATGAATGTAGAGGATCAGACGGGCTTTATCGGCGATTATCTTGGACCAACACTCCGCAATGCCGGAATCAACACCAAGATTATTGCATTCGACCATAACTTTCTGAACTGGACCTTCCCGAACCAGGTCATTACGAATCTGAAGAACGCAGGCAAGGGTAGTTACGTATCCGGGAGCGCATTCCACCATTATGACAGTGGGGACGGATCAACAATGACCTCCATGCATAACAGTCACCCGGA
This sequence comes from Paenibacillus marchantiae, assembly GCF_028771845.1. Lineage (NCBI taxonomy): Bacteria > Bacillati > Bacillota > Bacilli > Caryophanales > Paenibacillaceae > Paenibacillus > Paenibacillus marchantiae. Next base: position 4,360,868 of record NZ_CP118270.1, read on the forward strand.
CAAGGAAGTTTGGTTCACGGAGGGTGGTTTCGGCAACTGGAATGATCCGCAGAATGGTACCTCATCTGGTTTCGATAATATGATGAATGAGTTCATTAATATTACGAGAAACTGGTCCAAATCGATCATTCTCTGGAATGCTGCCCTGGATCAAAAAGACGGTCCAGCATTGCTATCACCGAACAACACGAACAAAGGCATGATTACAATCCGCAACTCGGACAACCGTAATGACGCACCTGAGAATAATGTCACATATCACAAACAATATTATTTGCTGGGTCACTTTAGTAAATTTGTAGTACCCAATGCATACCGCATTGACAGCAACACTGGATCTGAAGTCAAAAATGTGGCTTTCCGCAATCCGGACGGTTCCAAAGTGGTAGTTGCCTACAACTCTTCCAGCTCGTCGAAAAATGTGAAGATCCAATGGGGCAGCCAAAGCTTCGTTGTCACTATTCCAGGCAAGTCCGCTATGACGTATAAATGGAATGGAAATGTTTCTTAAGGGGTAGCAGGAATTCAGATTCCCGCATCCAACAAGCTAGGGGCCGCGAGCAGTCGCGGCTCTTTTCATTTGTTTTTATTTAAAGATCATCCATCGTATACATTTGTTGTGATTTTTACATATTCAAGGATTTTACAATTTTAATATTATGAATTTTTAGTTTAACTGTCCTCTTACATTGGGTTGATATACTAGCCTGAGCTTTTATATGGGAGAGGGGTTAGACAACTTGAAAGACATCAATCAACGCTGGGTAGCGACGATCCTTGTGGCAGTAATGGTTATCCAATCATTCTGGACATTTGCAGGAATCGGACATGCTGCAGCATCAGAAAACCTTAACACCAGCAATTTAGCGAAAAACGTGGTGATCAGCCATTTTTATGGAGGCAAAAAAGACGACGTACTCGACGTGTACGGCAACGACTTTGTAGAACTATATAATCCGACAGCAGAACCTGTTTCGCTGAACGACTGGTCTATACAATTTGCTGATAACCAAAAGAATAACTGGAAAGTAGCTCAGCTAGGGACAATGACTGCCCAGATTCCGGCATTTGGTTATTATCTGATTGCGCTTGGCAGCAATGGTAATGTCGGGGAGCAGCTTCCACAGCCGGATGCGACTGAAGCTTCATTTAAACTAGATAACAACAATGGAAAGCTGGTTTTGTTGAATACGACACAACTGTTGACGGCCAATGATCCGATGGCTGACGCTTTACAGCAACATGTGGTTGATTTTGTTGGATATAATGCAGATGCTTATTGGGGAAGTCCGGCTCCACAAGCTGGCAAACAAAACACCATGCAACGATTGGTGTTCGATCCGCTAAATCCGGAGAAATCCACTAAAGAAGCTGCGTTTCCGAATCGCGGAAACAACTGGGACACTCGGAATAACGGAAATGACTTTGAGAAGGTCAAAGGGGCGAAGGCTCGCAATTCAAGCACAACTTCCGCCTATGTCATTCTGGAAAGTAATCAAAGGTTAGAAATGCAATCGGCTTCGAGCGTAGATCCTGTACATAACAAGATTGTGTTGAATGCATTTGGAGGCTTGGTAAAGCAGGGACCATGGTCATCCGATGACTTCAGTGTGCTCGGCCTCCCGGCAGGATTCACTGCTGAAGCCAATGCGAACGGAGATCAGATCGAAGTGACCATAACTGGAGACGATACCGGGAATGTGGTTTCAGACAGTCTTCTGACATTTGAGATTCATCCTGGTGCGTGGGATCAAGTACACAGACCAACCTCATCCTTAACGGTGTATCAAGGAAGCAACACCGTAACTTTGGCTCAATTCACACCATCCAATAAGATTGTAGCAACATTGGACTCCTCATCGTCCAACATTCGTATGAACAGCGCGAAGGACTTAAATACCACGATCCAACTCAATCTTAGCGCCGGCGTTCCCGTGGATGGGGTATTGGACTCGAATGCTTACAGTGTGACGGGCCTTCCTGAGGGAGACTGGAGTATCCAGGCTGAGGGCCGAAGCAGTGATCGTACAATTACGCTATCCATTTCGGGTATATCCACTTCTGCTGTCATGAACTCCGTCATGTTGAATGTGACGTTAATGGCTGAGGCTGTGCAGGATCCGGACTGCCTGGCTTCGGAAGTGATCAGCGTCCCCCTGCTTCGGTACAGTCAACCACTTCTTGCTGATGAGAATCGCAAACATGTCGTTGAAAACAGCATCATAGCGGACAATACAGGTTTTAATGACCCTGCCACTAAAGAATATAAATATGGAAGTGACGCCATGGGAGCGAATGAATATACCTTCCTGCGTGGTACACATTCCTTATTCAAGGCTGATCTGGCAGCGGGTCTTATTCCTTCACCGAATTCGGTCATTCCAGGCTGGAATGAGAAGGACATCCTTACGTACACGCAAGGCGATGCCCATATTCAGAATGTGGGAACTTTTAACGACAGTACTAATCAAATGGTGTTCAGCTTGAACGATGTGGATTCTTCCGGCATCGGCAGCTTTTATGATGATCTGATTCGCTTTGTTACAAGTATTTATGTAGTCAAATACGAAAAAGACAGCTCTGCGATTACCAATCTGCAGGACGCCGATTTCCGGGACGTATCTCGTACTTTTCTAGATACCTATAAGGATACTCTGATGGAGATTAATAGCGAGATAAGCCCCAAAAACACTAAGTTGACCAAAAGCAATGTAACTCCATATACGAAAGAGGTCATGGACAAAGTCTCCAAAGTGTCTTATGAGGAAGCATTGCAAAAGTTGCTCGGGAAGCGGGCACTTGATGGAAAATTAAACATTGCCGGCAACTCCGATAAGTTTGAAGCCGCTACAGATGCGGAGAAATCTTCCCTGCAAGACGCTTGGGAAGCATACAAATTGCAAGTCAGAAGCAATTTCCTCAATCTGAGCGATGATGAATTCGATGCCTATTTTAAGATAAAGGATATTGTACGCCGCATTCATCAGGGAATTGGCAGCATTGGGGTTGAACGCTACAATGTGTTAATCGAAGGAGCAAGTGAGGCCAATACGGATGATATTCTGCTCGACGTGAAAGAGCAGACCCGGGACGCCAATTTATCGAAAGATGCTTATCTTAAAACTTCAGTTGATCCCGATTCTTATCTGGGTGTACTCGAAGCAATGAATCGCTCGTATCTGATCAAGGAAGTCTCACCTTTTAAAGGGGATTACACGGATAAGCCGTTTAAGAACAAGCAAGAGCTGGAGCAGTATTTGGTCGATGCAGCCAAGGCTTACGCTTATGCAAGCTCGCGCTTGGACAAGGTATCCGATGAGTTGAACTACCGTTTTGAGGAACGTTTTGTAACAAATATCGTACCCATCTGGGATGATTTGCAGAACTTTATTCTTAATGCAGCGGAGGATTACTCCCACCAGGTCGCAGCAGATTTTGCGCTTGTAAAGGAAGATATGCGAACAGGGAAGCTGATTGACGTTTCCACATTGGATAATTTATCTGTTGATCAAGGCTCCTTGACTCCAGCATTCAATCCTGCAATTACGGCGTATACTCTGAATGTTGAACAAGCAACAGACTCCATCAGTATTACGGCGAAGGCTACGGATAGCCAAGCTACTTTGTCTGCTAAAGGTGAACCCTATGCAAACGGAATAAATCAATCTTTTGGGTTGTCTGTTGGAAAAAATGTAATTCCAATTACGGTGCAAGCACGTAATGGATCAAGCAAGACTTACAGTATAACTGTCGTCAGAGCCGGAGATTCCACCTCGGTTCCACCAACGTCTTCGACTCCTTCAACTCCAACTGGAGGAACGAATGGTGATCAAACGGGTACCAATGCCAACAGTGGAACGATTAGTGTTAATGGTGGATCGTTGAGCTTGGGCGGGGTCAAAATCAATGTGCCAGCCGGAGCGATGGAAAGCAGCATCGTCATTTCCGTAAATATAGTAAGCCAAACGTTGAATCTGTTTACCGATTCCACATTGAAACTGCTCGGAGATGTCTATGAGATTACTGCAAGCAAGAGCGGGAATTTCAGCAAACCGGTAACTGTCACCTTGCCATTCGACAAGAACAAGGTGGACTTTGACAAATTAATAGTGGGATTGTATTGGTTCAACGAGCAGGCCCAAAAGTGGGTTTCACTCGATAATATGAAAGTGGATCAAATGAATGGAACGGTATCAGGAACCATAAATCATTTTACCAAGTTTGCTGTTCTGGTATCCGATAAGACCGTAACGCAAGCTCCGGAAGGAACCAAGAATTTCACGGATCTCGTAGGACATTGGGCTTCCGGCAGTATTATGGATTTGGTTGAACTCGGTGTGATCCAGGGTTATCCGGATAACAGTTTCAGACCGGATAAAAAAATTACCAGAGCCGAATTTGTTACTCTTATAATTAAGGCTTTACATCTGCAAGGCTTTGCTGACAAAGGATTTGCGGATACTACGACGCATTGGGCGCAAGACGCAATTTCCACTGCGGCAGGTCTGGGCATTGTAAATGGATATAGTGATGACACCTTTGGTCCAGATGAATTGGTGACCCGTGAGCAAATGGCGACAATGGTCGTTCGTGCAGCGCAGATCGCTGATTCAGACAGTAATATCAGCTTCTCCGACGGCGCTGAAATATCCGGTTGGGCACGTTCAGCACTTGCTGCCGCCATTACTAATGGGCTTGTTAACGGTTATCCAGACGGAACATTGAAGCCAAAAGGGAATACAACTCGCGCAGAAGCCGCTGGACTCATCGAAAGAACTATTCAATTGACAAAACAATTCACAAAATAAATCCAAGATTTTAAAAAGGCTGCTCTCCAGCAAGTTTAACTTGCTGGGAAGCAGCCTTTCTGTATTGTTTGTATGTTTTTGTATTGCTTATATCTTTTTGTACCTGGTTCATTCGTTTTGTTACAATGATATCCCATTTTCGATAATGACGCGATTGAGCTTGGTATTCACCGGATTGGAAATCGTATCACCCACAGGACATTTACTTTCTAGAAATTGTACAAATGATTCAACTTTTTCTTCAGATGAGCTGGTTTTGATATAAAACGTGTATCGGATATCGGAATAACCGGGGCGTACATCAGATCGGTTAAAAAATCCGTCAAGATCCAGTTCACCTTCAACTTCAACTCTGAAATCATCAAGGACGACATCGAATTTGGATGCATAGATCCGGGCCACAATGGATTGACATGCGCCAAGGGAGGCAAGTAAAGCTTCTACAGGATTCATTCCTGTATCCGTACCACCGAGGTTTGTTGGCTCATCGATGATCAGTTCGAATTGTCTTGCTTTGGTGATTACTTTAACCCCATCTTGTAGGTGTGCAGTAGCTTTGAAAGTCTGAACATTAGCCATCCGATACCTCTCCTTTATAAAACATTGTATGTAACTTGGTTTAGTATGGATTATAGTTCCATGAATCACAAGTTGTCAATATAAGGATGGGAATAGAATTAGATATTCACTCTTTAAATTAAAAAATGGATAGCATAATGCTATCCATTTCCCTAACATTTCAACTTCTCAGCCGGTGTACTTATTCACTCATAACATGATCATATTTTTCCTTCAAACGTTTGATATCTGCTCTCGGCGGCGCGCCGAACATGCGGGAGTACTCCCGGCTGAATTGCGACGCACTCTCGTAACCAACCCGGAATGCTACATCCGCAGCATCAGCTGACTCAGCCATAAGGAGACGACGTGCTTCCTGAAGCCTCAGCTGCTTCTGAAACTGAAGTGGGCTCATGGCGGTAATTTCTTTGAAATGTCGATGGAACGAGGACACACTCATATTGGCTGTCTCCGCAAGATCTTCGATTCGAAAAGGCTGCTCCCAATGTCGAACAATATGCTCAATGGCTTCCCGAATCCGGTAGCTACTGCTGCCTTCCACTGCAATCTGGGCCAGTTCAGCTCCATAAGGTCCCTGCAAAAGCCGGTACAGGATCTCCCGCGTATAGAGTGGGGCAAGGAACGGGATTTCTCCTGGTGTATCCAGCAGCCGAACCAATCGAAGTACAGCATCTTGAATGGAGGGCTCCATCTGTCCAACAAATAGGGCGCGTCTGGCGTTTTCTTTAGACGTGACCTTAATATTACATTCATTCAGTACTTCAAGAATCTGGTTCTGTGTAAACTCAAGCTTCAGACTCAGGTAAGGCATATCAGTGGATGCTTTTATAATCTGACCAATCACTGGAAGGTTCATGGAAGCAATTAGATAATTGGATGGTCCGTATTCGAATCTTTCCTGTGCCAGCAAGATTTCTTTCAAGCCTTGAACGATCACACAAAAGGAAGGCTTGTAAACCCTGTAAGCAGGCTCACTTATGCTGGAATGCTGATAGACATACAGGGAAGGGATTACCGTTTCCTTAGAGCTGTTATGAATGGAATGGCGCTTGATTAGTTCGGTGAGTTCCTGTTTCTGCTGCACTGCGTTATCGGACATACATATCCTCCTTGCAAGTTGTTCTTGCTTAATTATAAGACTTAACGACCTTAGACAAAAGTGGGACTGAGAGGATCAGGCAATCAATTAAGACAAATGATATACCGCTTCGCTCCTTCAGTTCGGCATAATAATATTAGGCTCGCAGAATCAAGCAAGGGGACGCAAAAAGGCAATCAGCCAGCAAACCTGTAGTACTTCTACGAAAACAGAAAATTTATCCTGAACAAAAGGAGGTATGGGAATGAGTCATGTATTAGTTTTGGGTGCCAACGGTCAAATCGCCCGCGAAGCGATAGACTTGTTTCTCAAGGAAACCGATGTCAGGCTAACACTCTATTTGCGGAAATCCAGCAGGCTTGGAAATATCGATTCGAATCGTGCGCGTGTGATCGACGGTGACGTGATGGATCAAGTCAAATTGAAAGACGCCATGAATGGCGTGGACGTTGTCTATGTCAATCTTGCAGGTGATCTGGAACAGTACGCCAGAACCATCGTGGAAACGATGAAATCTGCAGGAGTGAAACGACTAATTTTTATCAGTTCTATGGGGATCTACGATGAATTGCCTGGACAGAAGTACAGCAGTATATTGGACCCTTATCGTAAAGCAGCTTCCATTGTTGAAGCTTCAGATCTAGATTATACAGTCTTACGGCCAGCGTGGTTTACCAGATCAAACGAGATTGATTATGAAATAACCCAGAAAGGCGAGCCTTTCAAAGGAAGCGAAGTATCCTGCAAAAGCGTGGCCGCTCTGGTGGTTAAGCTGGCAGAGTCACCAGAACTGGAAATACGACGCAGTCTTGGTGTGAGTAAACCCCATTAATTCAGTGTACTCCTAAATGGAGATAATAAATTCATGTACGTTAGTTCACATTCACATCATTTGAATGAAGAAAGGAAGTTTTATGATGCAAAAACGAACACTGGGAAATAGCGGATTGGAAGTTTCGGCAATTGGGCTTGGTTGTATGGGAATGAGTTACGGGTATGGTCCAGCTTCGGACAAAACGGAAATGATTGCGGTCATACGGGAAGCTGTTGAACGCGGTGTAACTTTCTTTGATACCGCCGAAGTCTATGGTCCATATATCAATGAAGAACTCGTTGGCGAAGCACTTTCCCCTGTACGTGATCAGGTTGTCATAGCGACAAAGTTCGGATTTGACATTCAAGGTGGCAAACAGAGCGGGATGAATAGCCGTCCTGAGCAGATCAGGAAAGTTGCTGAAGAGTCTCTTAAACGACTTAAGATCGAGGAAATTGATTTGTTTTACCAGCACCGTGTTGATCCGGATGTACCGATTGAAGAGGTTGCCGGAGCCGTGCAGGATCTGATTCGAGAAGGTAAAGTGAAGCATTGGGGGTTATCGGAAGCTGGCGTGAACACGATTCGACGTGCACATGCCGTTCAGCCGGTCGCTGCTGTTCAGAGCGAATATTCCTTATGGTGGAGACGTCCGGAAGAAGAACTGATTCCAGCGCTTGAGGAGCTCGGTATTGGGTTTGTCCCTTTTAGTCCTTTGGGTAAAGGATATCTCACGGGAAGTTTTAATGCAAAAACAACGTTTGATCAGGGGGATTTGCGTAATATTCTGCCACGCTTCACGCCCGAGGCGCTCGAGGCCAATCAAGTGCTGGTTGATCTGTTGAAAGAGAAGGCGGAGAAGATGCAAGCTACCCCTGCGCAAATCGCACTTGCTTGGTTGCTGGCCCAAAAACCATGGATTGTACCGATCCCGGGAACGCGCAAGTCAAGTCGTCTCAAAGAAAATATGGGTGCGGCGGACATTGAACTTACACCCGAAGATGTACAGAGCATTAATGAAGCAGCTTCAAAAATCACCCTGATGGGTTCTAGATATACGGAAGAATTGGAGAGAAGAACGGGTCTTTGATCCATTTTAGTATGCCAGAAAGATGGGTGGAAAGGTTGAGTAAACGCTTATCTAACCAAGTGAAACAAATTGTAATCGAGAGATTGGAGTCCCAGATCAAATGGGAAGAAAATCCGATTTTCAAAGAATTGTATCTCAGTTATTGGATAAAATTAACTTCATAAAGGAGTGTTTTAACATGGAATATGTAAAATTGGGTCGTACCGGACTGGACGTTTCGAGATTATGTCTTGGTTGCATGAGCTATGGAGTTCCTGAACGCGGAATCGCTCCATGGTCGTTGAATGAGGAAGAGAGTCGTCCTTTTATACAAAAAGCGCTGGACTTGGGTATTAACTTCTTTGATACAGCCAACGTCTATTCGGATGGTACAAGCGAAGAAATCGTGGGTCGTGCGTTGAAGGATTTTGCTCGTCGTGATGAGGTTGTTATTGCAACAAAGGTTTACTTCCGCATGAAGCCGGGGCCAAATGGTGCAGGTTTGTCGAGAAAAGCCATTATGAATGAGATTGATAACAGCTTGAAGCGCCTAGGCACCGATTATGTGGATCTGTATCAGATCCATCGATGGGACAGCAGTACTCCAATAGAAGAAACGATGGAGGCCCTTCATGATGTTGTTAAGGCGGGGAAAGTCCGTTATATAGGAGCTTCTTCAATGTACGCCTGGCAGTTTATGAAGGCTCAGCATACGGCGGAACGCAACGGCTGGACCCCATTTGTCTCCATGCAGAATCTATTGAATCTGATGTATCGGGAAGAAGAGCGGGAAATGCTGCCTCTCTGTCGTGAAGAGGGAGTGGGTGTAATTCCATGGAGTCCTCTTGCCAAAGGGCGTCTTACTCGGGATTGGGATGAGAAAACAGCCCGTTCATCGAACGACGAAGCAGGAGACCGACTTGCTGCGGGAATGGTTGATGCCGATCGTAAAATAGTGGAGACTGTCGCTGATATTGCGAACAAACGAGGTGTTTCCAGAGCAACCGTTGCACTGGCATGGTTATTGCAAAAAGAAGGTGTCACCGCACCAATTGTGGGTGCAACGAAAGAACATCATCTGGAGGATGCCGTAGCAGCCTTGTCCGTAAAGCTAGATGCGCAGGAGATTGCAAGCTTGGAGGAATACTACGTACCACACAAAATATATGGCATGTAAGTTCCCTCTAGCCCAGTAGCGAAAAAGGGTTGCCAATCAAAAAGAATTGTGTATAATTGGAGTCACATCAAAATACTCAAATGTTTTCTAGGGTTCCGCGACAGTTATGTCGGTCTGGTCCGAGAGAAAACTCACAACCTATTGGTTGTGTCACGGAGGGACAAAAGCCTGGGAGATGAACTGCTTAATGCAGTTTGTTTCCCGGGCTTTTTTATTTTGGCTTCATGTAACTAATAATACACGTAGCAAAATTTGATAAGGAGTGTGACAGAAATGAACAAAACATGGTTGTCCGTCGTTATTGCAGCTTTATTTGAGGTCGGTTGGGTCATTGGATTGAAACATGCCAGTGGTTTTCTGGAGTGGGGGGCTACACTGATCGCGATTATTGTCAGTTTCACCTTGATGATTGCGGCTTCCCGCTCACTTGATGTAGGGACTGTATATGCGGTATTCGTTGGACTGGGTACAGCAGGGACTGTACTGGCAGAGATTATATTGTTTGATGCGGCGATTCAATCCGGGAAAATGCTGCTCATTGGGGTTCTTTTACTGGGCGTAATCGGTCTTAAAATGCTTAGCAAAGGAAAAACAAAGGAGGTACATGAATCATGAATTGGGTATTTCTTATTTTGGCAGGTGTCTTTGAAATGATTGGGGTTTTGATGATTAATAAATTGCACAAAGATCGTAACCTGATGTCAATCATACTGTTGGTTGCAGGTTTTGGACTAAGCTTTCTGTTCCTATCGCTGGCGATGAAGACTCTTCCGATGGGAACGGCATACGCTGTATGGACGGGAATCGGAGCTTCCGGGGGAGCTATTCTCGGCATGATATTTTATGGAGAACCTCGAAATGCGTTAAGAATTCTGTTTATTGCCATGGTGCTTGGATCAGCAGTAGGGTTGAAACTGGTAAGTTAATCGATTGATGTTTCATCGTTTGTTCAGAGCTAATGTATGTTCAGCCAAAATGGTATTTAGGGCGGGATTTTCAAAATATTAATATACAGAAGTGCTTTTTAATGTTATCCTTATGTGTTACGTTTTGAAATGAGATATACGTCAAATGAATATTTGTTGCGTAAATTAAGGAGACCTAATGACATTTAAAGACTTGAATATTATACCCGCAATTTTGGAAGGCTTAAGCAAAGCAAACTATACTGCCCCTACACCTATACAGGAACAGGCGATTCCGGCCGTATTGGCAGGCAGAGATTTACTTGGCTGTGCGCAAACAGGTACAGGCAAGACGGCAGCATTTTCTGTGCCTATCATTCAGTTATTAAGCGAAAAGTCGAACGGCCCCAAAGCCGCACGCCATATTCGCTCATTGATTTTAACACCAACAAGAGAACTTGCGATTCAGATTTCAGATAATATTAAGGCATATAGCCGTTTTACCGATATTCGTTGTGCCGCAATCGTGGGAGGCGTTTCACAAAAAGTCCAGGAGCGTGCGCTCAATCAAGGTGCAGATATTATTATTGCAACGCCTGGTAGACTGATTGACTTGGTCAATCAAAAGCGTATTGATCTGAAACATGTGCAAATACTGGTTCTTGATGAAGCAGACCGCATGTTGGATATGGGCTTCATTCATGATGTGAAGCGAATCATTGCGAAGATGCCGAGCAAGAAACAGACGTTATTCTTCTCAGCTACAATGCCTCCGGAAATTACAAAAATGGTAAAAACACTGCTCGTTGATCCGGTAAAAGTAGAAATTACACCCGTCTCCTCCACTGTGGATCGAATTGAACAGTCTGTGTATTTATTAGAAAATGGCAAAAAACAGAGTCTGTTGAATCATATCTTGCAGGATAAATCTATTGTTTCGGCATTGGTATTCACTCGTACAAAGCGTGGAGCTGACCGTGTAACTCGCGATTTGTCCAAAGTGAATATTACGGCTCAGGCCATTCATGGCAACAAATCTCAAAATGAGCGTCAAAGAGCCTTGAATAATTTCAAAAGTGGAGTTACACGAGTACTGGTGGCGACGGATATAGCGGCAAGGGGCATTGATGTTGAAGAGCTGTCACATGTAATCAACTTCAACCTTCCTAATATTCCGGAAACGTATGTCCACCGAATTGGCCGTACAGGTAGAGCAGGGCATAGCGGAATGGCGATTTCCTTTTGTGAAAAGGAAGAGCTTCCGTTCCTGAAGGATATCGAGAAAGTAATCAAGAAGACCATTCCTGAAGTGAAAAATCATCCTTATCCGATGACAAGTGTGCCTGCTTTTGTAAAATCGAATCAAACATCGAAGTCTGCATCTCATAAATCTGCAGCCGATAAACCCGCGAAGTCAAAAGCGAATCCGGCTCGCAAACCTAAATCCGAGTGGTTTAAGAAGAGCGGTAAAGCTAATCACAGTAAGCCAAACGGTAGTAAGCCAAATAGCGGTAAACCAAACCACAATAGCACAAGTCACAGTAAACCAAAGAGCAGCAAAGTGAATAAAGCTCTCTAAAATAACGAGCAAATGCCTTCTCCATTTCGTGGAGGAGGTTTTTTTTATGAACACAAAATCGATACGATATTGATAATCATTTTCAATAAGAATAGAATAATAGAGAGGAACTTAAAAAATGTCCCAAGGCCATTGTATCCAAGCAGTGACTTGAGGCAATCAGGAGGCGTAATTCATGTTCATTCAAACTCGCGTTATGGTAGTCGAAAAAGGCCATAGTCATAAACTGGTGGAACGTTTCAGTGCCCCTAGCCCTGTAGAGGAAATGCCGGGACTGATTGATTTCAGTGTAATGGTTAACAAAAAGAGTAAAGAACACGAAGAAGTGATGGTGCTGATTCGTTGGGAGTCGGAAGAAGACTGGAAGAATTGGGAGAAAAGCGATGTGCATATTAAAGGTCATAAGGAGAAAAGAGGACAGGAGAAACCCGAGTATCTGATTAGCACTACGGTAAATATGTACGAAGTACAGAAAGTGAAGACAGCTAGAGTATCGAATGCATAGTTCGAATGATGAAAAACCGATTTCATGAATTATTTCATGGAGTCGGTTTTTTTTGTTGTATGTCCATATAAGTTGCGTAGCGATCAAGGAAGCTGTCTGAGAAGATGATGCCTGTGATACAGGAAGAATAGTTGAAAATGAAATGCTTGATATTTACATGCAAACGTACATTCGGTATCATTAGATTGGGTAGGGAAAGTTGTTGTCTTCTGCGCAAAGGAGAGATACTGAATTGAAGAATAAGATTATAGAGTACTGTTTGAAGAAAAAAGGTGCAACAAAGGATTATCCCTTCGGAGCCGATCCTGTTGCTATGAAAATTGCAGGGAAAATGTTTGCGCTTATTTTTGAGGACAAGGCGGAAAACGTTCGCTTGAACTTAAAATGTGATCCGATCATTGCCGAAAACCTGAGAGAGCAGCATGAAGCTGTTCAACCGGGGTATCATATGAACAAAAAGCATTGGAATACCATTATTCTAGATGGCTCCTTGTCGGAGCAGGATATCTTTGTCATGATTGATCATTCGTACGATTTGGTTGTCAAAACGCTGTCCAAGAGTCTTTTGGAATCCACATATCTTAATTAGACCACATGCAATAACAATTTAGACAGCAGGTGGTCGGCGCCAATTGCAGAAAAATCAGCTTTTTTTCAAAAGTAATAGCGGTAGTCCCAGGGTGTTAACTTCGTATCCTGAGACTACCGCTATTTTAGTTACGTGCACATTGCAAGTTATCCCAAATTCATTTTGATTAATTCTCCTAATTGCTCAGACATGACTTCGGGTGGATAGGGCATTTCGTTCTTGATCCACCACTCAACGACCCCCACATAAGACATGACCACATATTGGAGAATGATATCCTCACTTAATCCGGATTTTCTGGCCTGAGATAAGTGTACTTCCTCCTTAAAATCCTCATTAAGAAATTCAACCAAGCGGTTGCGGAATTGTCCCGCTCCCTTACTGGCCATCATCGTCGAGAAGAACAAGTAATTCTGTTCCAAATAGGTAAACCAGGGAACGATGGATTCTTTCCATTCCAAGTCGGAAACCGAATGACAAATTTCACTTAATTCTTGGATATGCCCGTCAATGAGCTTGTCCAACAGATCATACTTATCGACGTAGTGCAGATAAATGGTGCCTCTGCTAACGTCCGCTCTATCGGAAATATCCTGTAGAGTAATATCATCGAAATTTTTTTCTGACATCAATTCAATCACTGCTGCTTTGATGGCTTCTTGTGATTTTCGAATTCTTCGATCCACTTTGGTCATGTGATTCTCACCAAACTTTCTAAAGATAATAAACAAATTTATGTTTAATGTTCACTAATTAACGAAACGCGTTCAATTAACAATGGTAAGCTTTCTTATTCTGTCTATAATTATTAACAGATGTTCATTAATATATCAATATTTGTTTTTATACAAAAACAGGTCAAAACATAGATTTCATAACTAGAGTGGGGGATGAATGATGCAACGTTTATGGACAAAGTCATTTATTCTAATGACGCTGGGTTTGCTTTTTTTATTTACTGCATTTTATATGCTGTATCCCACACTGCCACTTTTCATTAAAGAGATGGGTGGCAATGAAAAACAGCTGGGCTTGGCTATGGGAGCTTTAATGTTATCTTCCGTCATCCTTCGTCCTTTTGTTGGTGGACTACTGGATCGATTCGGCAGACGTCCGTTTATGATCGGAGGGTTGATTTTATTTATATTGGCGATGTACATGTACAACTGGGTTGGTGGAATTATCATGCTGATTGGACTTCGTATCGTGCATGGAATGAGCTGGGCTGTATCCACAACTTCCATGATGACAGCTGTGACTGACATGATTCCATCGGCTCGGCGCGGGGAAGGTATGGGGTGGTTTAGCACCTCCATGACGCTGGCAATGGCGGTTGGCCCCATGATTGGTCTGGGGATTATGCAAGGCACATCATATCAGACGATGTTTCTCTTTGCTGTTGGTTTGTCCGTCGTGGCCCTGCTTTTGACGCTAGGAGCCAAAATGCCATTTCAACCACATACGGACAGAAAGAAAATCCAAATCTTCGAAAAATCAGTCCTGCCTGTGATGGCGCCAATCTTTTTTCTTTTCATTGCATATGGTGGAATTACTACATTTGTACCCTTGTTTGCGGAGCAGATCAAAGTCAATTCTGGCACATTCTTTCTGGTCTATGCCGCGACACTTGCACTATCCCGGCCCATTGCGGGGAAGCTGTCCGATAAGAAAGGAGAGACAGCAGTCATTCTCCCGGCCCTTATCATTACGATCATTGCTTTGATTGTGCTTAGCTTTGCAACCAGTTTACTTGGCGTGCTCGCTTCAGCAGTTCTGTACGGGATCGGCTTTGGTTCCGCTCAGCCAGCTCTTCAGGCCATTACGCTCCGCCTTGCCCCCGAGGATCGGAAAGGGGCAGCCAATGCTTTCTTTTCAACGGCGACTGATCTCGGTATCGGACTGGGTGCGATGGTCTTGGGTCTGGTCTCTGAATACATGAGCTATCACATATTGTTTATGGTTAGTGCCTTGTCGGTCCTGGTTTCTTTTCTGCTTTTCATGATCTACGTAAGACGGTTGTTGAAAATCAAACAGACACTGCCTGCCAAAACGAGTGATTCCGTTTCATTGTAGTTGAATGGTAGTGTGTTAAATCAAATTTGTAGTATAATTTGTGCAGTTAAGAGCAGCAATTATTTCAGGATGCGGAGGCTTACTGCATGTTCATTAGAGAGATAGAAGAAAGAGATAATCAAGAAGTAGAGTCTCTGATTCGAAGTTGTTTGATCGAATTCGGGGCCAATAAATCTGGGACAGCGTGGGCTGATCCGAATCTGGGCGATTTTTATCATCTTTATCAACGCGAGGGCTCCAGGTATTGGGTGGTTGAGCATAACTCAACCGTTGTAGCTGGCTGCGGTATCGGACCCGTGGAGGGATTTTCACATATTTGTGAGTTGCAGAAGATGTATGCCTTAAAAGAAGCACGAGGCACCGGAATCTCATATGAATTGCTTCAGATTTCCCTTGATTTTGCCAAAGAACACTATGAACAATGTTATCTTGAGACGCTTAACAATATGGTTGCGGCCAACAAGTTCTATATCAAGAACGGTTTTATTCCTTTAGAAGAACCGTTAAATGCAACGGAGCATTTTGCTTGTGATGCATGGTATATCAAAACATTATAAATTCCACAACTCATGCCAAAGAGCCTAGTTCAAGCGGCAGATTGCCGACGATGAATTAGGCTTTTTGAGCATTTTATATACCCATTTACGTTAAAGAAACGTCAAACAGAGCTGCTCTACAATGCGGTCAGGAGAGTTGCCGCGTACGTTTTTTTGAAACAGATACGAATCATTACTCATGGCAGTCAGAAGCATGTCCGTTTTGAACAAGCTGATGGCCTGCGATTCGTCGCTCTCTGTTGCCATCTCTTCGAATAATCCAAATAGCTGTTGATGCAATTGGTCATAAAGAGGACTTGAGGTTCTGGACTCTGATCCTTGATATACTGCATTCTCGATGCCCGAGAGCAGCTCCGCATTTTTCTCTCTAAACTGGATAAACAACGTCAGCAGACCCCGCAATCGCTCAGTTGGTGGATACTGTGCGTTTTCCTGCAAATATATCTCCACATCATCGAAGAACAGCGCTGCGTTATCTTTGATCAAGTCCATACATAACTCACTTTTATTGCGGTATCGGCGGTATAAGGTACCCGCTCCAATCTGCGCTTCGGAAGCGATCTGATTCATGCTGACCCGCTCCACGCCGTGCAGCTCGAATAATGTGCTAGCCACATCCAAGATACGTTGGCGATTCTCGGCAGCATCCCGTCGCTCCGAACGAGAGGTTGTATTGGTTTTATCCACTGTCTGTCACTTCCTATCCTTCAACGTCCAAAATTTGACAAGGGGAGAACCCTCCGTTTAATATCAAGAAGAGGTTAAGCGGAGAGTTCTCCTTTTAATCTTAATCAAAACGAGAGGAATGTGCAACCCATGGAGAGTCATCATAACCAAGCTGCACTTCTGGTCATGGATATGCAGAACATCATTGTATCGCAATATGCGAAGCACGAGGATGCACTGTTCCCTTTTCAGAAAGCGATAGAAGCAGCTCGCAGACATAACGTACCTGTGATTTTTGTGAAGGTTGGTCATCGCCAGGATTCCCCTCCAATCAGTGAGCGCAACAAATTGTTTGGAAAAAAGTCGAGCCGTGGTGGAGAGAACGCAGCCAATCCGGCGATGAAAATGGCAATGGACATTCACGAATCGGTACAGCCGCTTCCAGGAGAGCACATTGTGGACAAGTTCCGCGTCAGTGGATTCTCAGGAAGCAACCTGGAAAACCTTCTTCAATCCCATGGCATTAATACACTTATTCTTAGCGGTATCGCAACAAGTGGAGTAGTGCTGTCTACCTTGTGTGAGGCGGCGGATAAGGATTACGCGCTGACTGTACTTTCTGATGCTTGTCTGGATAGGGACCCTGAAGTTCATCGAGTTCTCGTAGAGAGCGTATTCCCCAAACAAGCTGATGTGCTGACAGTAGATGATTGGATAAATTCATTAATGTAAACCAATAAAATGGTCGAAGCGAAGGGATGGTAATTATGAGTGAGTTAGATCTTAATGTTTCACAAAAAGCAGCACTGAGCCTGTTTAGTGGGGAAAGTGGTGAAAATCCGTTTTCACTGATCAAGCAATTGCGTGAAACAGGTCCTGTTATTCCAGTATCCTTGCCAATGGGTGGTACAGATCGCGGGCAATGGTTGGTCACACGAATGGAAGAAGCGTCACAGGTACTCAAAGATCATGCCCACTTCACGGTAGACCCACTCTCCATCGACGGCAATGAGAATATTCTGAAAGCCTATGTGGAAAACGTAGATCCAGATGCTCCTCCAACGTTCTTTACCGGAAAATCAATGCTCTCTGTAGATGATCCTGATCATCGGAGATTACGTCGACTGGTCTCCAAAGCCTTTACCCCCAAATATATGGAAAGTCTTCGTCCACGTGTGCAGCAGATCGCTGATGAGTTACTGGATCAGGTTCAATCCCAGGGTGAGATGGACTTGGTCAAGGACTACGCCTTTCCCTTACCGATTCATGTGATATCCGATATGCTGGGAGTACCTAAAGCAGATCGCCCGCAGATCCAGACCTGGTCCTCCGCGATTGCACACGGTCTGGGCCTCGGAGTGCGTGAACCAGGAGTGGAGGAACACCTCAAAGCCTTCGGTGACTATACCGCACAACTGGTAGCTGAGAAACGCAAACATCCTGCGGATGATTTGATCAGTCAATTGATTGCTATAGAAGAAGAGGGCGATCGACTAAGTGAACCAGAACTGCTATCCATGATTACGTTATTGATCTTTGCTGGCCATGAGACGACATCCAATCTGATTGCTACGGGTGCAATGATGTTATTGGATCATCCTGAACAATTGGAGAAGCTTAAGGCTGATCTTAGTCTGGCACCTTCTGCTGTTGAAGAATTGCTGCGTTTTAACGGGCCTGCAACCATTGCTGGACCTCGTTTTGCGACTCAGGATATAGAGCTGGCAGGGCAACAGATCAAAAAGGGAGATATGGTCATCCCCGTGCTGAAATCAGCCAATCGGGATGAACTTCAATTTGAACAGCCAGAGGATCTGGATGTTACACGTCATATTAATCGTCATCTGGCTTTTGGTCATGGCATTCATTCCTGCTTGGGAGCTCCACTTGCTCGTGTGGAGGGAGATATCGCCTTTACAACATTGTTAAGACGCATGCCTAATCTGCGACTTAATATTCCTCGGGAAAACATTGAGTGGCATTTGGCGCTAAGTTCGCAGAGCCTGGCTGCCTTACCTGTCGCATTTTAGCAGCAAGAGTTAGAGCTAGCTTCTATCGGCAAGAAAAAAATATATACCCAAAAAATCCGCCATGTTTGGCGGATTTCTTGGGTTAGGCTATAAGTTTTATGACGATAGGCAACACTCCAGGAATAAAGCTGTTTGATATTATGCTAGATCGATTACCACTTTAACGGTTTCTTTGGCTTCAATGGCCGTAGTAAAGGCTTCCTGAATATCATCCAGCTTATATACATGAGTGACCAGTGTGGACAGTTCTTCTTGGAAGCTGGTCAGATACTCCACCACCTTGCTAAAATCCTCGTGGGTGTAGCCACTGGAGCCTTTGATCTGAACTTCTTTGGACATGACCTGATGTAAACTGATCGGTACTTCGGATTTATACACGGCAATAATCGATATTTTGGCTTTAGGTTTGACGATCTTCATCATGTTCTCAAACAAAGCCGGAGCGCCTGCCGCATCAATAAATACATCGACATCCGGGACGTCAACACCGTAAACATTCACAGAACCGTAATGTCCAATCAACCCTTCTTCAAGTGCAGTTTCACCTGTATTCACGGTTAGAGCCCCAAGTCCGGCAGCTTTAGCCAAGCGCCATTCGTCCATATCAACTACGCAGACATGTTTCATACCTTCAGCAATCAAACTGGCAGCGGCCAGCAAGCCGATCGGACCTGCACCCATCACGACAATGTGGTCTTCGGGCTCAGGGCTGGTACTGAAAGCGCCGTGTCGCCCAACACTCATTGGTTCAATCAGTGAAGCGACTTCTGCGGGTACCGTTTTACCCATTTTGTACAGGTTATAATCAAGCTCGGCGTCTTCTATTAATACATACTGGGAAAATCCGGAGCATTCCAGGGATTTGCGTCTTCCTGCTTTTTTGGCAGTGATGGGATTGATCCCGACGCGCATTCCGATTTCTATCATTGGAGAAACTTCTGAGCCAATTTCGACAATATCACCAACCATTTCATGTCCAAATTCTGAACCAAGGCTGATGCCCATGTCACCTTTGCCAGCCTTTACAATATTAATATCAGTGCCGCAGATGCCGGCCCGCACATTTCTGACCAGAACATCTCGGGGACCTACGACCGGGATTGATCTTTCTTCAACACGAATATCATTTTTACCATAATAGATGGCTGCTTTCATCATGACTTCACTCCTTATGACTGATTATCGTCCATTTGCTGATGCTGCCTATGAACGATTCGATAGGACAATCATGAAGTACGGATGTTTCCAAGTTGTTAGCAAGATGTTTGAGAGATATGAATTAAAATGATGAATTGAAAATAATAGAGCGGTGTGCACCGCCATAAACAATTTGTTAACAACTTTTTATTATAATGACCCCATTCAGTCAGCTGGAAAGGATGTTTTTTATATGATCCATATACTTGTTGTGGAAGACGATACCAAACTCAATCGAATTATTTGCACCTATCTATCGAATAATGGGTACGAGGCCAAAGGCTGCTTTAATCCACGTGAGGCATATGATTTGATGTATAACCAGATGTACGATCTTCTCATTTCCGATGTGATGATGCCAGAGATTGATGGCTTTGAATTTGCGGAGACCGTAAGAGGCATCAATAAGAACATTCCCATTCTTTTTATTACCGCCCGTGATGATATTTCCTCCAAACAAAGAGGTTTCCTTGCAGGCATCGACGATTACATGGTCAAACCGGTGGATCTGGACGAATTGGTTCTGCGTGTGGGTGCTCTCCTGCGGCGGGCCAATATCGCACATGAGAAGAAATTGATTGTAGGCAGTCTGCTGATGGACGCTAATGATATGACGACCACGGTGGATGGCAAAGAAATTCCTGTGACAGTCCGGGAATTCAACATTCTATATAAATTGTTATCTTATCCGAAACATACCTTCTCACGAGCTCAGCTTATGGATGAGTTCTGGGGTATCGAAAGTCAGACGAGCCTGCGTGCCGTGGACGTATATATTGTCAAACTTCGCGACAAGTTCTCCAGTTGTGAAGATTTCAAGATCATGACGGTACATGGTCTGGGTTATAAGGCCGTACTGCAATGAACAAGAAGCAGAAACCTGATGCACGAATCAAGTCCCATCTTTTTTCATGGAAAGAGTTCCTATTTACCTACCTTTTGCTGTCGATCCTGACGGCGGGTCAAGCGCTAATCTATGATGCGTATTTACCGGTGGAAGTTGTGCCGTGGCAATACATTTTCGGAATCTCGGGATATTGGAGCATTGTGAGTCTCATTTTTTGCCTGGTTACCGCACGACAAAGGTACAAAACGTTTGATAAGCCTATGCGAAAACTCAGTGAGGCTGCAAAGCAGGTGGCAGAAGGCGACTTCTCAGTATATCTCGAACCGATTCATAGAGCGGACAAGCTGAACTATGTGGATGTCATGTTTGAGGACTTTAACAAGATGGTGGAGGAATTGAACAGCATTGAGACGTTGAAAAACGACTTTATATCGAATGTATCCCATGAAATCAAGACACCGTTGTCGGTCATTCATGGCTACGCCACGGCCCTGCAGCAGGATGATTTGGAACCCGATCTTCGAAAGGAATATACGGATACTATTATTTCCTCTACCAATAAGCTGGCGACGCTCGTCGTCAACATCCTCAAGCTGAACAAGCTGGAGAACCAGGAGATTCTGCCTGCTGCCGAGCCGTATGATGTATGTAGGCAGCTAGTAGATTGCGCAATATATTTTGAAAATGCATGGGAAGAAAAAAATATTGAATTTGTGGTCGATATTGAGGATCGTGCGATGATTCATGCTGAAGAGAGTATGCTGGAAATCGTATGGCATAACCTGATTTCCAATGCGCTTAAATTTACACCCTCCGGTGGAACAATTACCTTGAAGCAGAGTTCGGATGAAGATACGATCACGGTTATGGTATCCGATACAGGCTGCGGGATGGATGAGGAAACGATGAGGCATATCTTTGATAAATTCTATCAGGGCGATGCTTCCCATCATGCGGAGGGGAACGGCTTGGGGCTTGCTCTTTCGCTCCGCGTTATTGAGCTGGTAGGAGGCGTTATATCCGTCAAAAGTGAACCTCACAAAGGCACGACATTTACAGTCCAATTACAAGTTAAACGTTGATATGCAATGCAGAAGGGCAGCCTGAATTCGATACAATCCGAATTCAGGCTGCCCTTATTAATATTTCGTTAACATTTCATAAGCAACTTATAAACAACTTACCGCTACGATAGGAACATCCAATACAGGATGAAGCAAAAAACTTGAAGGAGTGTTGAAAAACCATGAATGAACTAACTAAAAATGAACATAACTTTGTAGGCTATGAATACAAGGACATTACGGTAAAAAAGGACTCCGAGTCCGTTTATGCCGATGGCTATACCCATTTTGGCTGGAAGTTGGAAGGCACCTCGACGCCCTTTCAGAATGTGGGTTCCGTAACAATGAAATTCAAGCGTGATCGCAAAATCCGCAATAAGGCGGAGCTGACTCGTCTTCAGCGCCAGTTTGAAGCCTGTGTGACCGACATTGAAACGTTGGAACGTTCAAAGTTCACGAGTGCTTCTATCGTTGCCTATGGAATCGGTCTCGTAGGAACGGCATGTATGGCTGGCTCCGTATTTGCCTATCTGGACAATATGCTACCACTGTCTGTCATTCTTGCCATTCCCGGTTTTGCGGGCTGGATCATTCCGTATTTTAGTTTCAGTGGTATTCGGCGTAAAAAGACAGATAAAGTAACCCCTTTTATTGACAAGAAGTATGACGAAATCTATGAAGTATGCGAGAAGGCCAATGGTTTGCTGGCCAAGTAAGAAAAATGCATTCGGAAAGGAAGATAGATATTAAGGCAATCTTTGTTCAGTACCTCGAAAACAAGCAAGATCGAGCTGCCATGTCTAACGCTGCCTCTCTTGTCATCAACGCTTTGATCGGCATAGGCAAGTTAATCCTTGGTTTATATCTCCTTTCCGGATGGTTTATTACGAATGCGGTATATTATCTGATCCTTTGTGTTGCCAAAGCACAAGTGCTCCATCAATATAACGTAGCCAAAAGAATCGAATCCCCTCAGGAAAGGGTTGTATTGGAGATTCAAGTGTATAAACGCGGAGGAATTCTGCTGTGTATACTGGGCGTTTCCTATCTGTTGGTTTGTCTAAGAATGTATTTGCTTGGTGAAGCTTTTGTATTTAAAGGTTATATCGTGTATCTTGTAGCCGCCGTTGCTTTTACCAAGCTGGCTTTTGGTATTTCCGGAACAATCGCTAATCGGCATCTGAAAAATCCCTTGATCTCCACATTGAAATTGATTAACTTTACCGATGCCATGGTATCCATTGTTGTCACTCAAGCCACGTTGCTGACGATGGAAGGCTCACCTCATGCAATAAACACGAGTGCCTGCTTTGGCATGGGGTGCAGTGTGATGTTTTGTTTTATCGGGGTACGGATGATGCTCCATAAGAAAAAAGAGCCTGTAACGGAGGGATGAACATGGAACTATGGTATGTAATCCTGCTTAACATCTGTCTAATCCTGATAAAAATCATCAAAGAGAAGTTCACAAGTCGCTGAGGGGGAACAAACCATGACCATCATGGACAACAGCTTTTTTAGAAACAATACAACTAAAATAAACAACATTATCGTCACGATTTTATGGTTAACCCTGCTATCATTCTGTTTCTTCATTGCCAGCAATGAGGTTCAACTCGAAGTCGTGTGCTCCCTGTTAATTGAGCTGTCTATTGCCACCGTATTAATTATTCGCAAAAAACCAGTCTTGACGATGGTCGTTCTGATGATTGCCATACTGACCTGTACGACGCCATATATTGAATCACCTGCTGCAGGCATGCTCATTATGGTTGTTCTCTGTGTGATTTCTCTTTATTTGAATAGAGTTCTGCTATACGGGTTTGGGGCGATGTACAACATTGCTTATATAGTGATGTATTATTCAGGCCATCAGCAATATGATTCGACTTTTTTCATGACGATTGGGTTCATCGAACTGACGATCGTTGCTCTATATTTTGTATGTAAACGCGGCAGAGATCTGATTCAGGTTGCTCTTAACAAGGAAGCGGAAGCAAGAGAGCTTGTGACGGCACTGGATACTATGGTAGGGGTCATTCGTGAGAACACATCCATGCTGAACACGGATATTGCGAGCTGCAATAATGATATTCGTATGTTGAAAAATATGAGCAATACGATAACCACGAATATTCAGGGAGTGACGGAAGGCATACGCGATCAATCCGGGAGCATTGGACAAATTAGTGAAGAGGTAAACAAGGCTGATGGGAAAATGTCCGAAATCTATCAAATGTCACATCTGCTCGCCGACATCTCAGAACAAAATGGTCTGGTTGTTCGCCAAAGCTCGGATCGAATTGTTCAAATGGGCAATCAGATGGCTATTATTAATGCCACAGTTACAGAGTCAATGACGACCGTTGAGGAATTGAACAAAAGCATGGATGAAGTGAATACCTTCCTAACAGCCATCAACCAAATCTCTGATCAGACCAACCTGCTGGCCTTAAACGCAAATATTGAAGCCTCCAGAGCAGGGGAAGCAGGAGCGGGGTTTGCCGTCGTAGCCAACGAGGTCAAAAAGCTCGCGCAGGAATGTTCCAACACGGTTAAACAAATCGACGAAATCATTCATAATATCAAGCGGAAGACACAGCTTGTGGTTGAAAAAGCGACGAACGGAAGTGAAGCAGTGCAAGAAGGTAAAGCCATCTCTATTCAGGTACTTGAAAGCTTTGACAATATCAAGTCTACATTTGAGCATATTGATCAATACATAGCGAAGGAATTGGATATGACGGATCAGATGAGCCTAATCTTTAATCGAGTTCGTCAACAAGTGGATCATATTTCTAATATCTCGCAGAAGCATGCTGCAGCGACTGAAGACGTCCTGGTAACAGCTCAGGAGCAGAAAAGCAATATGGACGTCATCTACGAATTCATGGGCAAAATCAACCATTCCAGTATCCGTTTGCAGGATCTGATTGCGAAAAACACGAAATAATCCCTCACAAGATATCGACGTATGAATAGTTAAAAACAATGGAGGTTATATGATGAATCATCATCAACAACTCAAAATGGTACAACAATTACGTGAAAATGTTGTAGGTACAGGCTCGGCACTTCAGCCAAGCTCGAGTTTTTCTGTAGGAACGGAAGAAGTGATCATTCCAACTAGGACAGGGGGTACTCGGGTACTGGTGTACAGACCTGACTCTGATCTGTCTACTCCACTACCTGTATATATCAATATGCATGGTGGAGGTTTTATCTTCGGAAAAGCAGAGATGGATGATCCCTGGTGCCGCCTGATTGCCGATCAAGCGGGCTGTGTGGTCATAAATGTGGATTACCGTCTTGCTCCTGAGCATAAGTTTCCATCTGCTGTGTATGAGTGTTACGATGTATTAACATGGGTTCATGAACATCCGGCGCAGTTCTCCACCCATGCCGACCTTATTGCCATCGGAGGGCATAGTGCGGGTGGAAACTTGGCGGCAGCAGTATGTTTACTCAATCAACAGCACGGGGCGGGAATTCCGATTGTACTGCAAATTCTTGATTATGCACCGCTGGATTTAGTTACTGATCCAGCGGAGAAGCCAAGTTTCGAAGAAGCGATTCCGGCGGAAATAGCCAAAACCTTTAACGCCATGTATGTTGAAACGGCAAAAGACGCTCACAATCCGCTCGCTTCGCCTGTAATGGCAGAATCTCTTGAGGGTCTTCCAGAAGCGTTGATCATTACAGCAGAAAAAGATTCACTTGCAGCAGAAGGAAGAAGCTATGCAGAACGGTTAAAACAAGCCGGTGTGAAGGTTTTTCATAAGGAATACGAGGGTGCACCTCATGGGTTCACACATTTTGGTGATCTGGCTGTTGCAGAAGAAGCCTGGCACCTGATGAGTGATAAATTGAAAGAGGCATCGGATACGATGTTCTTTATCTTGCTGATATAAGGGATTTTCATATTGGTTTGCGCACATTACCCGGAAATTGTATGAAAAACGAAGAAGAATGATGAAGTGAAAAGCAATTTGATACAAAATAAATGATTTGTTACAATATTATCGACTGAATTAAACTTTACGTTTAAATTTCCTGTTTCTTAAATACATAAGAGGTGGTGAACGAATGCTTGAGCTGAGTTTTGATAATCCGGATGAACTGGTCACGGTCACGCATGCGTTATCGACTCGATCCAGAGTGGATATTCTCCGACTATTGATCTCCCAAAACCTGAATATCGTTGAAATCGCGGAAGCTCTCAAACTTCCCGTATCCACAGTAGCCAGCAACATCAAGGTTTTGGAAGCAGCAAGGCTGATTAATACCGAACTGCTGCCTGCCTCTCGCGGGGCGATGAAGGTATGCAGCCGCAATTACGATGATATTCATATTGCTCTTAATCTGGAGAAAGCAATTCCCAAAGGCGACATTCAGGTATACGAAGTGGATATGCCTATCGGTCATTATAGTGATTGTGAAGTGTCACCCACTTGCGGCATGGCGAATGGCGAGGGCATGATTATTCGTGAGGATGAACCCGCCAGCTTTTATCATCCGAAGCATGTCGGAGCGCAGATTATGTGGTTTCGTAAGGGATATGTCGAATATTTGATGCCACTGGAGATTCCGGCAGAAGCGGTAATCGAATCGCTGGAACTGTCCATGGAAATATGTTCTGAAGCGCCAAACTATGATCATAATTGGCCTTCCGATATTTCCGTATGGATTAACGGTGTGGAAATTGGTATGTGGACATGTCCTGGTGACTTTGGAGATCGGCGCGGCAAGCTCAACCCGGCGTGGTGGTTTGAATGGTCAACACAGTATGGTTTATTAAAGACATGGCGGGTGGACAAAAATAAGACGACGCTGGATATGGAGAGAATTTCAGCAGTGGATCTGGCTCAGCTTAACCTTCAAAACAGCCATAAGTTAAGGGTGCGGATCGGTATGAAGCCGGATGCGGTTCATCAAGGAGGCGTAAATCTCTTTGGGAGACAATTTGGAGATTATGACCAAAATATCAAGATGACTGTACATTATGCTGTTCATTAGAATGAGATGAAGAAGAAAGGCCTTGGTTGCAGATATTATGTAACTAAGGTCTTTTTTTATTTAATAATTACACTAAATATGTTTGAAAGCGTTGACAAGAGATAATTACCCTTATATAATCCCCTATAGATACAGTAATAATGTAATAAAACAATTATATCGTTTGTATCTACAAATTAGAGTAAAGGGGATACTCGCATGAAAAAAAAGATCGGCAGGTTAGCACTGACATTATTGCTCTCATTCTCAACCGTGTTAAGTGCATGTAGCGGAGGCAGTAATGAGGCGGGTGAGAGTGGCACTGGTGATGGAAAAGTGACATTGTCATTCTGGACATTGTTCGATGGTGGTGATGGCGCAAACATGCAGACATTAGTCGATGAATTCAACAAAACCCATCCGGACATAGAAGTGAAGAATACCAAATTGGCCTGGGGCGAGTATTATACGAAGCTCGTTACTGCTGTTGGTAACGGTAATGGACCGGACATTGGGATTTCCCATTCCTCCAGACTGCCCGATCTGATCAATCAGGGGGTTGTCACAGAGCTTGATACTCCGGCTACGGATGCAGGTGTGGATTGGAGCACCTATAACCAGAATCTCTTGGATGCGGTTACTGTAGAAGGTCAACATTATGCAGTCCCCATTGACACACATCCCTTTATCATGTTCTACAACAAAAAACTGCTAAAAGATGCAGGCTTGCTTGGTGAAGACGGAAAACCGATTCTGGAGCAATCGGCTGACGGATTTTTGAGTTTCCTTCAAACTTTAAAAGAGAAGTTGCCTGCCAAAACGACCCCGTTTGCATTGTCCAATAATAATGATGACCCTTACCGCTTGTGGTGGTCGCTGTACTCCCAGTTGGGTGGTAACGACGTGGTGTCGGATGATCTGAAGTCCGCAGCCATTGATAAAGAGAAAGGCATCAAAGCCGCTGACTATATCCAGAAGCTTTATACCGAAGGCTATATCAAGAAGAATGATCCGGACTTCTATAAAAATTTTCAAAGTGGAACAGCCGCTATTATCATGACAGGGGTCTGGACGACAGGAACGTGGGAATCCACCAAAGGACTTGAGTTTGGTGCTATGCCAATTCCGAAATTCTACGACCAGGAAGCAACATGGGGAGATTCTCATACCATTGTTTTGCCACTGACTAAGGATGAGGACCCGGCTAAACGCAAAGCAGCGATGACTTTCGCCGACTGGGTTGCTGACAATGGTCAAGTGTGGGCGAAAGCCGGACATATTCCATCCAAGCCATCCGTGCTGGAAAAACAGGAATTCAAGGATCTGCCATACCGCAGTGATTATTCCGAAGTTGCGAGTGTAGTTAAATTCAGCAAACATTCCACCAAAAATGCACAAATCCGCGATGAAGCTGCCTTTAAATTTTTGAATGAAGTATGGATGAACAAAATGACTCCTGCGGATGCCATGAACAACATGGAGACAGCCATTCAGAAAATACTGAGCGAATAGAAGGAAGACGGGTCACGCAAGCCTGCGTAATCACCATCTCTAGACAAGAAATCGCCGGCTTGCGTGCCAATCAAAGGGGAGACGCATATGAAGATCAAAAAAATGAGAGCGGATATGCAAGCGCTGGTATTTCTGCTTCCATTCTTAATTATTTATGGTTTATTTACGATCTGGCCCATGATTAAAGGTGTGGAGATGACCTTCTACAAATGGACGTTGATCAAGAAAATGGATTTTGTTGGCCTGGATAACTTCCGAAAAGTTTTTCAGGACAGAGAGGTTTGGGAAGCGATCTGGCATTCAACCTTCTTTGTTTTCTTGAGTACACCGACCATGATTATACTCGCGATTCTGCTGGCTTTGATTGCCAACCGAAAATCGTCTTTACAAAAGTTCTACCGCATCATCTTCTTTATACCAAGCGTACTCTCCGTTGCCGTCGCAGCTTATCTGGGTTTATTCGTATTTCAGCCTTATACGGGATTCGTCAATTCCGTCCTGCATCTTGTCAGGTTATTGCCTCAAAATTCCGAAATATTCTGGCTGACGGAAACGGGGCTCGCCTGGGTCGTTATTACCGTAATTACCTTGTGGTGGACAGTCGGATTTAACTTTATTTTGTATCTTTCCGCCATGCAGGAAATACCGGATGAAATTTATGAAGCAGCAAGGCTGGATGGTGCGAGTGATACACAAATATTTTGGAGGATTACTCTTCCTTATCTGAAGCCACTGACCAAAACCATTACCATGTTGCAGATTATCGCTTCCTACAAGGTCTTTATGCAGATTTATGTCATTACAGGCGGGGGACCGCTGGATCAGACACGTCCGATTATTCAGTTAATCTATCAGACCGGATTCAAGAACAACAACCTGGGCTATGCCGCAACGATGTCCTATATTTTATTCGTGATCCTGCTGGTGCTGTCGGCGCTGCAATACTGGATGACTAACCGGAAAGGGGCGGAATACTGATGAAATGGTTATATCGCACAGGTTCTGCGTTGATGGCGGTTATGTTTGCGGCCCCACTTGTGTGGATGCTGATGGTCTCCATCAAAGAAGAAGGCATGAAGATTATTACGGTCCTGGACTGGTTTAAACCGCCATATTCACTTGCCGTCTATAACGAAATTCTGACAACGACAAAGCTGTCACAGTGGGTGGTTAACAGTCTGTTCGTCGCTGTAGTTGTAACAGTACTGACTGTGATTTTCGCTGCCATGGCTGGATTCGCTCTGTCCAAAGTACCGTTTCGTTTCCGTACATTTGTTTTTTTCTTCATTCTTGGCGGACTGCTGATTCCGGGTGAAGCAACCATTATTCCGCTCTATCAGGTAGCCAAGGATTTGCATTTGCTGAACTCATACAGTGGATTGATTATTCCTGCTTTGGCTTCACCAGTAGCTGTCATCGTGCTCAAAAGCTTCTTCGATGGGGTTCCCAATGATCTGCTGGAGAGTGTGCAAATTGACGGGGGAGGCTTTTGGCGAATCTTTACCAGCATCATGCTGCCTTTGACACGTCCGGCCATGGCATCGATGGCGATTCTGACATTTATTGGTTCGTGGAACAATTTCTTATGGCCATTCCTTTCCATAACCGATGATAATCTGTTTACGCTGCCAATGGGTATCCCAACGCTAATGGGTCAGTATTCAGAAGATTACGTCAAACCAATGGTTATCAATGCAGTGGCCTCTGTTCCCATCATTATATTGTTTATCATTTTTGAGAAACAGATTGTTAAAGGCATCAGCATGTCTGGTATTAAGGGTTAACACTTTTTCAGGCCTATGAGCCAAATACAGAGGAGATCGGAGAGAACAAGATGACAACTAAATTTTATAACAAGGATTATCCAAGACCGCAATTTGTACGCAATGAGTGGTTGGATTTGAATGGAGAATGGGATTTTAGTTTTGATGATAATCAGGCGGGTGAAAGCGAGCAGTGGTACGACCAGAATCAGTTTCCGGAAGGGACGAAAATTAAGGTTCCCTTTACCTATGAGACCCAAGCGAGCGGTATCGGAATCGAGACATTTCATCCTCTGGTCTGGTACCGCAGAAGTGTTCAGATTCCCCAGGAAGCAAAAGGAAAACGGAGCATTCTGCATTTTCAGGGAGTGGATTATCGCGCAAAATGTTGGGTGAACGGAACGGTTGTTGGTGAACATGAAGGTGGGTACGCAGCGTTTTCATTCGACATTACCCCTTATATCACTTACGGATCGGAGAATAACATTGTGCTTGAAGTAGAAGACAGTCAGAGCGCGATGCAGCCTCGGGGGAAACAACGCTGGGTGGATGACAATTTTGAATGTTTTTATGTGCAAAGTACCGGGATATGGAAAAGTGTCTGGCTGGAGCATGTGAGTGAAGCGAGGGTTGAAGCAGTTAAGATGACACCGGATATCGATCGTCATATGATTCGTTTGGACTTTCAATTGAATGGGATTGAAGGCAAGAACAACTTGCGTTTGGAGACACGGATTGAGTTAAAGGGTCAGCACGTACAAACCATTATCCTATCTCCAGACAGACCCTGGATGACCGTGGAAGCTAGTGTCAAACATGAAGCAGGCGGTCCGTGGAAACAGTCGTTATGGTCACCGGGCTCACCGAACCTGTACGATATCGAGTTTGTGATGTACGAAGATGAGAAAGAAATCGATCGGGTTCATTCCTATTTTGGTATGCGAAAAATATCGATTGAAAATGGGCAGATTCTGCTGAACAATGCTCCGTTGTACCAAAGAATGATTCTGGATCAGGGCTATTGGACAGAGAGCCATTTGACCCCACCTTCAGTGGAAGCGCTGATTGAGGATATCGATAAAATTGCCGAGATGGGATATAACGGAATCCGTAAACATATGAAACTGGAAGATCCACGCTTTTTGTATTGGTGTGATGTAAAAGGCATGTTGGTCTGGTCAGAGATGGCAGCAACTTTCGAGTTTAATGATGAGGCAGTGAGCCGATTCACCAAAGAATGGCTTGAAATTGTTCCCCAGCAATACAATCATCCCAGCATCATTACCTGGGTGCCATTTAATGAATCGTGGGGAATACCGACGATTGGTCACGAGGTAAGGCAGCAGCAATTCACGCAATCCATTTACCATCTAACCAAAGCCATTGATCCGTATCGTCCGGTCATTACCAACGACGGATGGGAGCATACGGTATCGGATATTTTGACAATCCATGATTATGTGGAGACGGGAGAAGCTTTTCTGGAACGCTATCAGGATAAGGACTTGATCGTAAATAACAAGATTGCTTCCAATCGATGGAAGTTTGCATTTGCTGAAGGTTACCACTATAAAGGACAACCCATTATCATCAGTGAATTCGGCGGTATTGCTTTCCAATCGGATAAAGGCTGGGGTTATGGCAATCAGGTGGACTCAGTTGAAGCCTTTATTGAACGTTTCCGATCCATCACCGAAGCGATCAAAGCCATTCCCTATATCTCGGGCTATTGTTATACACAAGTCACCGATGTGCAGCAGGAGATTAATGGTCTGTTGACGGAAGACCGTAAACCGAAAGTGCCACTGGAAGTGATCCGCAAGATAAATCTGGGGTGACAGGAGAGCTGAACATCATGCTACGACAGGATTATCCAAGGCCTCAATTTGTACGTAAAGATTGGCTGAGTTTGAATGGGGAATGGGAATTTGAATTCGATGATGATAACAAGGGACGTTCGGAAAAATGGAGTGAGGGCAAGCAAGCATTCAGCCGCCGAATCCAAGTGCCATTTGCTTTTCAAAGTCAACTTAGTGGCATTGAAGATCCGGAATTCCACGATAATGTATGGTATAAACGAACCTTTGACATTCCGGAGAGCTTCACTGGCAAACGGCTGCTGCTGCACTTCGGAGCCGTGGACTATGAAGCCTCTGTATGGGTGAACGGAAAACTGGTGGTCCGGCATGAAGGGGGACACACCCCTTTTCATGCCGACATTACGGATGCTCTGCTGGAAGGAAACAATACGCTGACCGTACAAGCGATAGATTATAGCAGGGATGTAACATTACCGCGCGGGAAGCAGTTCTGGCAGGAGCAATCTGCCCAAATTTTCTATACCCGAACAACTGGAATATGGCAATCGGTGTGGCTCGAAGCTGTCGCACCCGTTCATCTGCAGAAGGTGCGCATGACTCCCGATGTTGATCGCAACGAGATCGAAGTTACTGCTCATCTTCAGAGGGCGCAAACAGAACCAAGGGATTGGCACGCACAGGATGTCAGGCTCCGTGTACAAATTGCCTATCAAGGAGAGCAGCTGTCTGAGGATGAATATCGGATTAGCGGCAGGACAGAGACCCGTACCATCGGACTTCACACCTTTAACGAGCATGGCCTTGGCAGGCTGTGGTCACCAGAGCAGCCCAATCTGTATGACATTCATTTCACTGTATTGGTGGATGGTGTGCCTGTCGATGAGGTCGATAGCTATTTCGGCATGCGCAAAATCTCTATTGAACAAGGTAAGCTGTTTCTGAATAACCGTCCTTATTATATGAAGCTTGTTCTGGATCAAGGGTATTTCCCGGATGGAAATCTGACTCCACCGAGTGACGAGGCCATCCAGCGTGATGTGGAATTAACGAAGGAACTGGGGTTTAACGGCGCCAGAAAACACCAGAAGATTGAAGATCCGAGATATCTGTACTGGTGTGATCAACTGGGACTGCTGGTGTGGGGAGAGATGGCGAATGCGTACGATTTCTCGGATCAATACGTCGCCCAGATAACAAGGGAATGGCAGGAGGCGCTGGAAAGGGACTACAACCATCCATGTGTTGTGGTCTGGGTACCTCTTAATGAAAGCTGGGGTGTTCCGAACATCCTGACCAGCAAGGAGCAGCAGTATCATGCCTTGTCGATGTATTATTTGACCAAGTCACTGGATTCTACCCGTCCGGTCATTTCCAATGATGGCTGGGAGATGGTTCAGACCGACTTGTATAACATCCATGATTATGAATGGAGAAGAGAGGTTCTGGAGGAACGCTACCGCACTCGTGAAAATGCGGTAAACGCCCTTCCGGGCAGTCGAAAGCTTAGCGTGGGTAACTATCGTTATGAAGGACAGCCCATATTAATTACCGAATTCGGTGGAATCGGGTATAAGAAAAGTGACTGGGAGGGCTGGGGTTACTCCGGAGCGGAAAATGACGAGGATTTTGCACAGCGATTACATGCCGTAGTACAGCCGCTATTGGATTCTCCAGTTGTAGAAGGATTTTGTTACACACAGCTGACGGACGTGGAACAGGAGATTAACGGTCTGCTGACGTATGACAGACAGCCCAAGATGCCGATGGAGCAGATTCGGGCGATTATTGAAGGACATTATCCATCGTCGACCGGCGAATAAGGAGGGGAATATGTGTTGAACACAAAGGAGACAAGTAGATCCTGGGAAGGCGATTTTCAAGGGGAAAAGGCCATTTACCTTCGCTTTGGTTCCAGTGAGGCAGTTATGCTGCCGGAGATCGGTGGTAATCTGGTCGCTTATCGTGATCTTGAGCGGGGGCTTCGCTTCCTTCATGAACCTTCAGCGGAAGAGATGGATTCATTCAAGGCAAGACCCATGATTCACGGGATCCCGGTTCTGTTTCCGCCAAATCGCTATGAGGACGGGCGGTTTGCCTGGAACGGGCAGACGCTTCAGTTTCCGGTCAATGAGGATGCAACAGGCAATCATTTGCATGGATTTTTGTATAATACGCCCTGGGTTGTGGATGAGTATGGGTATACCGAGAATGAAAGCCATGTCTCGGTGTCCATAACTGTTGACGCAACTCATCCGATATACGTATGCTTTCCTTTTCAATTCAGTATTACATTACGCTACTCGCTGAGCAGTGATGGACTAATGCAGCATGTCCGCATTCGCAATCATGGAAGCTCCAGCATGCCGTGCCTGATCGCTTTTCATACTTCAATTAACGCTCCATTTAATTCGGGGGGAGCGGCTCGTGATTACAAGCTCAAGCTAACCATTGGAGACAGATGGGAATTAGATCAACGTATGCTGCCAACGACACGTTTTCAGCCCCTGATTCAGGAGGAAGAGCAGATGCGTGACTCCGGGGTATATCCGTTCTTTGCAGAAATGGATAATCATTATACTGCTGTACCGCAAAATGGGAGAAACCGGATGGAGCTTCAGGATACGAGGAATGGAATGACACTGATCTACGATGTGGGAACTTCCTATAAACAATGGATGATCTGGAACAATCATGCGGAAGAAGGGTTTTTCTGTCCCGAACCACAGATTAATCTTGTGAATGCACCAAATCTGGGTATGCAGGCCGAGGAAGCTGGATTATTTAGTTTGCAGCCGGGAGAAATCTGGGAGGAAACGAGCAGATTATATCTGCGTCATTCGTAAAAATAAAGATGAAGGGGAGCAGCCAGGACAGCTAATGCTGTGATCGCTGCTCCTTTTAAAAACCATTGAAGGAAGTGAATTCAGCCTGTCGTCGCCAAAGTGAATTTAAAATAAGATAATGCCTGCTGCTCCAGCCACACTAAGAATCAGAAGGGGATGAAGCTTGTACTTGAGCAGAAGAAACAAACAAACTCCGCTAATAAGTAGTGTCGCAATCCATACCCAGCTTATGCCTGAGTTTTCACTTGGATATCCAAAATGAATGGCAGCATAGATAATGAGTCCCGTCGTTACGGGGCGCAAGCCATATAAAGAGGACTTTACCCATGAATTGTCGTGCATCCGATAAAATAAGGCGGAGAGTAGCACAATTACCACGAGTGAAGGCAAAATCATACCTGCAGTAGAGACAGCGGCTCCGATATAACCTGCCGTCCGATAACCAATCAACGTTGCGGCATTGGTTGCAATCGAGCCTGGCGCCATACCGGCCAGCGCTACGGTTTGTTGGAATTCAGCGCTTGTCAGCCATCCTTTTTCCGTTACCTCGTGTTGAATGATCGGGATAACGGCGTAACCGCCACCAAATGAAACGAGGCCTACACGTATAAACATCATGAACAGGTCCCAGTACATCTCAATCGCTCCGATTCGTCTTACTTAAATGTAATATTCGAGTTCCGGGTAGCTGCCTGTTACAGACTTCTTCTCCATTTTCACTTGAAGGCCCAGCCGTTTTTTGATCCGAATCACGGCCATGCCGCATATCAATCCCGTAATAATAAGATAGAGGGGATGAATTCCTGCAAACAGAAGAACAGCTACGGTCACAATGGCAGCTATCGCTGTTGTTGTATCTAAGATAGAATACCTGGCCGTCCGATAAGCTGCCATGCTAATTAGTGCAATAATTCCACCGTTCATTCCTTTTAAAGCAGCTTCAACTTTGGGTTGGTTACGAAATAGGATGGCGAACACGCTGATCAGGATCACAATCAAAAACGTGGGACATGTCACGCCCATGACGGCAGACACAGCTCCCGCAATTCCTGCCTGGCGATGTCCGATCATCGCAGCGGCATTGACGCCAACTCCTCCGGGAGCAGAGCCGGCAAGCGATATAAGCTCACCGATCTCGTCCTCTTGCATCCATTTTTTCTTGTTCACCACTTCGCGTTCAATAATTGGCAGCATCGCATATCCGCCTCCAAATGTGGAAGGACCGATGCAAAAGAAAGTCCAAAAAAGCTGGATCAGTAACATAAATTGTTCTTTCAGGTTTTGGATGCTACCCTTATCCTTTCCATCACGCATGATGAATTCGAGGCATCGGCATGGACTCCTTGCCAAGCTCAGCCCAGATGTATTTGAGCAGAAGCTCAGACTTGAGCTGGGTGTACTCAGGTTCATTCCACAAGTTAAAACGTTCATCGGGATCCTGTTCAAGATCGAAAAGTTCACCATAGATTTGATTGTAATAGACGGTGATTTTATACCGCTGTTCGACATATGTTTTTTGATGAATCGTCGTGGGTTCATGTCGGAATTCGCAGAGAGCATGATTACGCACGGCTTCATTGGCGCCCATCCACACTTTCTTCTGATCGATGCCCGTCATGGCGTGCGGAATTGCAATGTTGCAAAGAGACAAGAAGGTAGGAGCCAGATCGACCAGCGATTGTATGGCATTTGATTTTTTCGCAGCAGGCACCTCACCAGGGTATCTTACGATAAATGGGATTTTGATAAGATCTTCGTAATGGAATCCACCCTTGGCCTGAAGACCATGCTGTCCGAAGAAATGACCATGATCGGTTGTGAAAACGACGATTGTATCGTCTGCAATACCCAACTCATCCAGCTTATCGAGAATTTTGCCAATATATTTATCCATCATGCTGATCATTCCGTAATACACGCTGACCAATTTTTTCTTGTCATACGCCGTTAGCCGGGATTTGTCGCCATATTCATAATAATGATGGGAACGGTAACCGTGAATGCCGAAGCCGGTTTCAACCAGATGCTCAAAATTCGGATTCTCCTCCTGGGTCAGTTGAAAATGGGGTGGGTTACGATCATGCTCTCCAGGTGTTATCGACGGAATCGTCAGATCATCGGGGTCATACATCGAATCCCAAGGTTCCGGTACCAGATATTCCGGATGCGGATCGAAAAAGCTGGCCCACAGAAAAAATGGATCATCAGCATGGGTGTATTGCTCCAAAAGGGAATTGGTTCGTTCGGCTATCCAGGTGTTGTAGTGATATTTCTCAGGGATGGGCCACGTATACGTTACGGAAGGGTCCATCGTCCCAGTTGGGGGAAGGAAGTAATCCCTCCAGTTCGTACATCCCTGTTCTTCCAGCCATAGCGCGTAATGCTGACCGACATGCGCTTCATTCGTATGATTACGTGTTAACTCTACGTGGTCAAAGCCGTAAAATGGACCGTGGAAATGTCTCCAGTACTCCAAATCCTGTAAGATGGGATACGCTTCTGCCGACGGGTATTCCTCCGTAGATTTCAAAGGCTGAAAATGTGCCTTACCTACTAGGGCAGTGCGGTAACCTGCCTCCTGGAAACTGTCCCCGACGGTATGACGGTCTTCAAGCAGTTTTGTGCCTAACGTCCAGGCTCCATGCTGACTGGGATACATACCTGTAATAATAGAAGCACGGCTAGGGGTACAGGTAGGGTTTGGGCAATAAGCCCGATCAAACGTTGTTCCTTGCCGGGCAAGACGGTCCAGATTGGGCGTGGAAATCTCAGACTGAAAAGCTCCGATCGTGTTCCAGTGCTGCTGGTCACTAGTGATTAGCAAAATGTTAGGTGTTCTCGACAAGTGTAATCGCCTCCTAGTAAGATGATATTGAAAAAAACGAGTTATAAAAATAGCCCGGTGTTATATTTTTATTGTCATTTTGTTATGATCAAACAAAATAGGAGAAGGAGGGAACTCCCTACGATGCAGGAATATGAGTATGAGCATGCAGAATTCATCTACTATAAGCCAGGTTATTTGGATAAAGAAGAACACATCTGGCCAGTCCGGGCAGGGCGAAGTATAGCCAAATCCAATTACCGAGTTGGCCCCAAACGTATCGAGTGTTACAGTCTTCATTTTGTGCATGAAGGTAGGGTCAGGCTTGAATTTGATGGCAAGCGAGTGGACCTGCAGAAGAATGATCTGTTTTGTCTGTTTCCCGGCAGAACCTATTACTATCACATGCTTCCCTCGGAATCTCCGCTGAAAATGAACTGGCTGGCATTGGATGGGCCTAAAGTCAAACCTTTATTGGAGCTGGCTGGTTTAACTCCGGAAAGTCCGTTTGGCAAACAGATGTTTTCTCCACAGGTCCAGGAAACGTCCGAACGACTGATTCATGCATTAGCATGTGTGGAACGGTGGAAGCCAGCAGTATCGCTGGAGTTGCATGGGTTGGTATATGGATTGTTAGCCAGCCTTGTTCCAGACACCAACTACGCACAGCCTACAGAACTAGCGGGCTGGATTCATGAATGCATGGATTACATGGAATTGCATGCAACAGAGGGTATTTCCGTGCAGCAGGTCGCCGACTTCGCAGGGGTACATCGTTCATACTTCTCCAACATGTTTACCACTCAGGTTGGACTGCCTCCGTTAAAATTCATGCAGAGAATACGAATGGATAAGGCCAAACAGCTTCTAAAGGATACGGATGCTACCGTTACGGAGATTGCTTTGTCTCTCGGTTATCCGAATTTATATTCATTTACCAGAGCATTCAAAATCTATTATAAAGTACCTCCAATCATGATGCGGAGAGCCTCAAGCTGATCCTGAAAAAACGCATGTCCAGTACGGAGAACGCTTACTTTTTTATTGGATCTTGAAAAAGGAGACTCCCACAATGAAGCTCTCTACATTGCAGAGATGGATTTCACCGAAACGCAGCATTCAAGGGAAAATTTTTATCGCTTTTATTGCCGTTACCCTAGTATCCATTATTTTAATTACGGTCATTGTTTATATGAGCATGCGTGAAACGATTACGCAAAATGCGATTACTTCGGTTTCGGACAGCATAAGGCAGGCGGATGAATCATTGAATATAATGCTGGAAGAGATCGACCGTCTGAATACGGTCGTGGTGACTAACAAAAACACGGTCATTGACACTTTGCTCAGTCCGAATGAAGAGATCAGCTATGAGTGGTTTCAGGAACAGAAGCGGATGGATGAATTTCTATCGTCGCTGATCGATTATAAAGCTTACATTTCACGGATAGCCGTTGTGGGCCTGAGCGGGAAAGTTTTTTTCTCAGGTGGACCTTGGCTGGACAGGACCATCTTGGGTACGCCAATGATGAATTACATGCTGCAAAATGGATCAAAGCACGCATATTTCAAGCAGACAGGAGTATCAAATGCGGTTACCATTGGTCGGGAGATTCGTTATAACCGTGCGACCATAGGGTTTGTCATGGTGGATCTTAATTATGAGTTTATCCAGAAAACATATGACGTGAGACCAACTACAGATAGCATGATCTATGTGCTGGACAAGGGAAATCAATTCATCTATGAAACCCGAACTGACTCACCTCTTACTCCATCTTATCAGCAAATTAAGAAGATCAATCAGCAATTTACAACGAATGGTGAAGCGGTCAGGCGCTACATTGATGGAAAAGAATATATCGTTGTTCGCCGTCAATCCGACTATACTGGGTGGAGTACTATTTCTTTGGTTCCGATGGATTCTCTGCTGACCGAATCAGTGAAGCTGCGCAACCTGCTGGCAGAGGTGTCCATTATTGTGTTTGTCGTTGTACTGATCGTTTCACTTCAAGTCTCTTCCCGAATTACCCTGAATATCCGAAAACTAAAATCACTGATGATGTTGGTGAAGGACGGAAATCTGACACTTCCCCAAAATGAGATTAAAAGTGAAGATGAGACAGGACAACTGTACCATGTCTTTATCGGTATGGTGGAAGAATTGAAAGATCTGCTCGAAGGAATCCGCGTCAGCGAGAAAGAGAAGCGGGAAGCTGAGCTTACTGCGCTCCAAGCACAAATCCATCCTCATTTTTTATACAATTCGCTCAATACGATCAAGTATCTGGCCAGGCTAAACGGAGTTCCAAACATTGAAGCGGTCTCAGGATCGTTGATTGAGCTCATGCGAAGTGTCCTTGGTAATTCAAGCGAATTTCTTACGGTACGTGAAGAATTGGCTTATGTTGAGCACTACATTTCCATCATGAAGTACAGATATATGAAGCCGATTCGGATGATTACCGAAATTGAGGATGACGCATTGCTGGAATGTCGGGTGCTGAAGCTGATGCTGCAGCCCCTGGTTGAAAATGCAATTATTCATGGAATCGGACCACTTGAACAGGATGGATTCGTGTTGATCCGGGTGTATGAAGAAGGAAACAATCTCAATATTGATGTGGTGGACAACGGAAAGGGGATCACGGAGGAGCAACGGGAGTATTTACTGAAAGGTACGGGTACAAACGGAGAAACATCACGTTTTAGTGGAATGGGTGTACGTAATGTACACGAACGAATCGTTCGCACATACGGCGACTCATATGGTGTCCATTTGTGCAGTGAACCGGGGGTGTACACCAAAGCTGAAATTTGGCTCCCCAAACTGGAGAAAAGTATGGAAAATACCAAACGAGAGGTGATATAAGCCATGTTTCAGGTGCTACTCGTCGATGATGAACCCTTAGTATACCATAATCTATGGACATTATTGGACTGGGCTGACTATGGATTTGAATTATGCGGTCAGGCGCATAATGGGTTAATTGCTTTAACGATGATTGAGCAGTCGCCACCGCATATTGTCATTATTGATGTAGATATGCCTGAAATGAACGGTGTAGAGCTCAATCGGGCTATCAAGGAACGTTTTCCGTGGATTAAGACCGTTATGCTCAGCAGTTATGACGATTATGACTATGTGCGAGATTGCCTGAACAATGGCTCCATTGATTATTTGCTCAAGCATCGATTGGATGAGTCAACGCTGCTCAACATCCTGAATAAAGCCGTATCGGAATTGCAGCAGGAAGATCGGTTGCGTGAGAAACAGGTCGCCGAGAGTGCCATGGCCGAGAAAGTGAGTCCCGAGGTTATGCGCGAGTATTTGCTGTATTTACTCAAAAGACAGACGAAGACAACGTACGGGTTTGAAGACGTTTCCCAGAAAGACAATCTGTATCCGCATGCGTCCAGATATGCAACCGCAGCTTTACAGATTGTTCCGTTCCTGCTGCTGACAGAGTCGTACAGTGACGTGCAGACCAATGGTCTGGTTCAGCAGGTGGTCGATATGATGCAGCAGAGCCTGGGTGATATCCATGAGCGGACAGCGGTGTACGTTGAGGAAGGGCGATTTGTTATCGTGTTTTCTTTCAGGGAACGAAGCGAGCACATCATGCAGCGTGAGGTAGATGGACAACTGCGGAAGATTCAGCATGCGTTGGAACTGTTCCTGAATCTGCAAAGTGTAACCGCAGTAGGGCCAATATGCACCAGTCTATCACAGCTTGCATCCAGTTACTGCTCCGCCGAATACGAACTCGATGGATCTTCGTCTGTGAAAACGCTCAGAAGCCATACCCTCCAAGTTAAAAGTCCATGTTCGGACAAGCGTTCACATGAAAACGATCAGAGTCAACGAGTTTCTCTGACCATTGAGGAGCACAAGCAGCTTCTGTTATCCATTGAAAGGTTTGACAAGCAAGGCGTGCATCAATTGATTTCCACTATTATTGCTTCGATTGACCACTTGCCTATCCATTCACATACGGTTCAGATGATTGTCAGCGAGCTCATGCAAACGGGTGATAAAGCATGGAGGACCTGCTTGCCTTCCACAGATCCAGCGGTAGCTAATCTGCCTTCAAGAAGCGAGCTTGGGCGCATGAAAACGATAAGAGAACTGGAGCAAGGCCTGCAGTCCTTTTTCTCCAGTCTGTTTCATTTGTTGAATCAACATCGTGTAATCGGTTCCTATTCTCGCCATGTCACGCAGACGATCCAATTCATTCTGGAGAGGTATTCCGGTTATGTCACATTGGAGATTGCGGCAAGCGTTATCGGCCTGAATGCCTCCTATTTAAGCAGAATATTCAAGGAGGAGACGCAGCGGACTTTTTCAGAATATCTGAATCAGGTTCGGATTGACGCAGGGTGCAAGCTGCTGGACAGCGGCCGATACTCGATTAAAGAAATAAGCTTGCAAGTGGGATTTACGACACACAACTACTTTTTCAAAGTATTCAAAGAAATAACGGGTTTAACACCGCAAGCGTATTTGAGCAATCCAGGAAAAAGGAAGAACGAAACGAAACTCCCGACTTTGCACTTGGGAAACTAGGCAGATAAGAGCAGAACTCTAAACTCGTAAAATATGTGGAGTAAAGGGTCATATTATTGTAATTACCTTCCATGCCCGGTGAATTATAATGAGCACACACCAACCGTGAACGCTTACAAATTACGTTGGTGATAAAGAATTGTGGGGGGCACAACTTTATGCGCAAACGCTGGGGAAGAAATATGATCATGATGATGATCGCTTCCAGTTTGATGCTGGCTGGATGCAATTCCGGTGGAAGCAATAACGAAGCTTCACCAGAGGTTTCGAAGAACGACGTTCATACGAACGGGTTTCCGATTGTGGACGAACCGGTGAATCTCAAGATGTTTACCCGCATTGCACCCGTAAATGGCCCTTTCAAGGAGATGCCGGTTTTCCAGGATTACGAGAAATTAAGCCATGTAAAGGTGGAATTCATTGAAGCGCAGACGGATGGTTTTCAGGAGAAAAAAAATCTGTTGTTTGCTTCGAATGAACTGCCGGATGCCCTGTTCCGTTCAGGTATTTCCCCGCTTGAAGCCATCCGCTATGGCTCTGCCGGCCAATTGATCCCACTGGAAGGTCTTATCGATGAATATGCTCCGAATTTGAAGAAATTAATGGAACAATATCCCGAAATTCGCTCGGGTATTACTACACCAGAGGGCCACATTTATACAATTCCGGGTATTGTTACGCTAAGTGCGGCGCGTACGGATAAGAAATGGATCAATCAGATGTGGCTGGACAAGCTGAATCTGAAAGTGCCGGAGACCACCGAAGAACTTTACAATGTATTGCTTGCCTTCCGTGATGGTGATCCGAATGGAAACGGCAAACAGGATGAACTTCCGATGACAGCCCGCGTAGGATTGGCTGTTGTAAACGCGATGAGTGGGTCATTCGGATTGGATTCACAGCTCGGCTATAACATTAATATTGAAAATGACAAAGTTAGTATCTGGATGGGCAGCGACCAGAATAAAGAAATGCTGATGTACTTAAATAAGCTGTATAAGGAAAAGCTGCTGGATCAGGAAATATTTTCACATACGGAAGCGCAATATCTGGCCAAGCAGGGATCGGGAAATACAGGTTTTTTCTTTGACCAGACGAATAATAACTTCTTGTCGATCAAAGACCAATATACTGGTATCGCCCCACTGGAAGGTCCACAAGGTGACCGTTTACAGAGTCATGCTCTGCCAGTAGCCAGGGATTTTGGAGCCTTTGCAATCACATCCGTCAATAAATATCCTGAAGTCACGATGCGTTGGATTGATTATTTCTACAGTGACGAGGGTTCTACCCTGCTCCGATTCGGAAGAGAAGGCGAGCATTACGAGATGAAGGATGGTATTCCTTACTATAAAGAGGACTTCCTAAAAGAAATCAGTAACCAGGCCAAAATTACGCCTTATGCCGGCGGAGGCGCGCCACATCTCATCAGTGAACAGGTTGCTTCCTTTATCAATCCACCTCAGGTGCAGGAGGCGCAGCAAAAGCTCGATCCGTTCATGCCAAAAGTTCGCTATGCGGCTCCGATGTTTGATGAGCAAACCGCCCAGGAAGTTAACATCCTTCGAAATGATATCGATAAATATT
Organism: Paenibacillus marchantiae; assembly: GCF_028771845.1. Classification (NCBI taxonomy): domain Bacteria; kingdom Bacillati; phylum Bacillota; class Bacilli; order Caryophanales; family Paenibacillaceae; genus Paenibacillus; species Paenibacillus marchantiae. Next base: position 4,404,337 of record NZ_CP118270.1, read on the forward strand.
ACGAAGAACAGAGTACAAAATTTATAGTCGGTGCAATCGGTTTTGACAAGTGGGAGCAATTCCAGGCCACGCTCAAAAAGATGAGAGTTGAGGAACTGGAGAAGTTGTATCAGGATGCCTTTGACAAGATGCAGAAATAATGCTGAAACATCATGGATGAGGAGCAGTTGCCTATGAAAAGCGTCAAAACCGATACAACGATGACGATGCCACGAAGCCATCCGAAAAAGAGTTCAGGCCTGTTAAGACAAATGGGTAAAAGATTGGACCTGTACCTTATGCTGCTTCTGCCAGTCACTTGGTATGTGGTATTCCACTATGCCCCTCTGTATGGACTGCAAATTGCGTTCAAAAATTTCAATCCGGCTAAAGGGATTCTGGGCAGCAGCTGGGAAGGCTTTGGACACTTCGAACGATTCTTTGATTCCTATTATTTCTGGAGACTTCTATGGAATACATTGTCAATTAACTTGTTCTCCTTATTAATTGCTTTTCCGATTCCGATTCTGCTAGCACTAATTATTAACGAAATTCGCAATAAAACCTTCAGCAAGTGGCTGCAAAATATTACGTATATTCCCCACTTTATTTCAGTGGTCGTTATCGTTGGCATACTGAATGTGTTTCTCTCGCCTCATACGGGTCCAGTCAATCTGTTGATTGAGGCTTTCGGAGGTACACCGATCCGTTTTCTTGAGGAAGCAGGTTGGTTTAAAACCATTTTTATCAGTTCGAATATATGGCAGAACATGGGCTGGCAATCCATCATCTATATTGCAGCTTTGAGCGGAGTGAATCCGCATCTGTATGAAGCTGCCAAGATGGACGGAGCATCAAGGCTGCGGCGCATTTGGCATATTTCGCTGCCCGGCATCGCTCCAGTCGTCATCATTTTGCTCATATTGGATATCGGTCATTTCATGAACATCGGGTTTGAGAAAATTTTGTTGATGCAAAACAATCTCAATCTGGAATCGAGCGACGTCATTTCCACGTTTGTCTATACGACAGGTATTCTCAAGGGAGAATACAGTTATACAGCTGCTATCGGGCTTTTTAATTCAATCATTAATCTGCTGTTACTTTTACTGGTCAATCGGATTGCGCGCAAGACGTCTGAGACGAGCTTATGGTAAAGGAGGGTAAGATCCCATGTCCAAGCAGGCGACAATACAAACCAGTTCCAATGAACGGATTTTCGATGTAATCATCTACATCATAGCCTCAATCATTATCATCGCTGTGCTGTACCCACTGATTTTTATCGTGAGTGCTTCGTTCAGTGATCCCACAAAAGTATTAAACGGAGAAGTCTGGTTACTACCCAAAGGACTGACGCTGGATGCTTACACGAATATTCTACACAACGAGAAGATTTGGCTGGGGTATCGTAATACGATATTTTATACGGTTGTGGGCACTGTGATTAACATTATCATGACCGTATTGGCCGCATATCCTCTTTCCAGACCTGACCTTCCTGGACGTAATGTAATCATGGTTTTCATCACGCTAACAATGTTCTTCAGTGGAGGATTAATTCCAACGTATCTATTGGTCAAAAATCTGGGCATGGTGGATACGATGTGGGCTCTGATCATTCCCGGCGTAATCGCCACGTACAATCTGATCGTGATGAGAACATATTTTCAGTCGAGTATTCCTTGGGAGCTGCAAGAAGCTGCCCATATGGATGGGTGCTCCAATTGGCGGTTGCTTGTGAGCATTATCCTGCCCCTGTCCAAGCCGATTCTGGCCGTAATGGTGCTGTTCTATGCCGTAGGCCATTGGAATTCTTTTTTTAACGCGCTCATCTATATTCGTAACGAAAATCTGCATCCGCTTCAGTTGGTACTGCGCGAAATTCTGCTGATCAGCCAATCCGATGCCGTGGACGGCAGCCTTGGATTGGAAGACAAAATCCTGCTCGCGGAGAGCATCAAGTATGCGGTGATTATCGTCTCCAGTTTGCCTGTACTGTTGATGTATCCTTTTGTGCAGCGCCATTTTGTTAAAGGGGTCATGATTGGATCGATTAAAGGTTAAATCCATATCAACCACAATGATGGAGGACTTATGTTGAAATCAAACGCCAGAATTAGTATAGATTGTAGTCGTGTAAGCGAACACACGGTCAACCCTTTTTTGTTTGGGCATTTTGTGGAAGACATCCGAGACCATATGGAAGCGATGCTTGCATTTCCATTGAAGGATATGGACTTTGAAAGCGAGGCTGAATCAAGCGCTTCTGTATCGGGAAGCTGGAGTACCTACACCAACGGAAGAAATACGCAATATGCAATGGAAGCCCCGGCTCCCAGACATTCGGGTCGCGCTCAGCGTATTCGTATCTTTAGTGATGATGAAGCGTACGCCGGGATTGTACAAAGCTGCGCATTGAAAGGGCCTATGGACTACACCGTTCGTATAGTTGCGCGATCCTCCATCGAACTCCAGTATTTGATGGTGGAGGCGGTCGATAGACGTACGGAAGAAGTGCTCGGTCAGTTGAAAATCGAATTGCACAGCCATAACTGGCAGGATTATGAAGGACGGCTGACGATCCTACGTGCTTGTTCAGATGCAGAGATTCGGGTGTATGTTCCGACAGAGCATCCAAGATGGATCGATCATGTCTCCACGGGAATGCTCTGGCTGGACCATGTGTCTTTATTGCCTGTGGATCATATTGCTCTGGTAAAAAGCGAAATAATAGAGATGACCAGAGAACTAAACGCAGGCATGATGAGACTTGCAGGGAACTACATTAGCGCCTATCACTGGGAGCATGGCGTTGGGCCGATTCTGGAGAGGCCAGTCATGTACAACGAGGCATGGGGAGGATGGACCAGCAAATATTTCGGAACGGATGAATTTATCCGCTTTTGTTACGAGCTGCAGGTGGAACCTCTGATTTGTGTGAACGATGGATCGGGTACACCTCAAGAGGCCGCCCAATGGATTGAATATTGTAATGGAAGTGTAGATACCCCAATGGGGGCTCTTCGGGCGAAGAACGGATCTCCGGAACCATATCATGTGAAGTATTGGGAGATCGGCAACGAGGTGTGGGGGCAATGGCAAGTTGGAGCTTGCTCTGCGGAGCAATTTGCGGAGCGGACCGTGCAGTTTGCCAAAACGATGAAGGAAGCAGATCCTTCCATTGTATTGCTGGCCTGTGGACATTACGAGCAGGATTGGAATAAAACTGTGCTTGCTCTGGCAGGGGAGTATATCGATTATTTAACATTACATTTATACCACGGCTACGGTCCCTTTGGCATGAATCGGGATACACCGGCTGAGGATCGGTATAAAGCAATGGCTAGTTATCCCGAGTGGACCCGGCACTATATACACCAAACAATGGAGGTCATTCATTCCGACATCAAACATCAGCATGTGAAGCTGGCCATCACCGAATATAACACGATGTACTATCCAAACACTGTGCGAAAAGGACTGCCAGACGAGCATACCCTTGGAGCAGCCGTGGCGAATGCCGCCAATCTGAATGAAATGATTCGTTGCAGCGATAGCGTGCAAATTGGCAGTTTCTCCGATCTGGTCAATGGTTGGCTTGGGGGATGTATCCGTGTCGGGGATTTCTATGCGGATCAATATCGGGGCAAGCATGCTGGATGGAGTGGACACCCACTCACGATCTATGGAACTCCAACCTATGAAGTATTAAAGCTTTACGCGAATCGGGATATTCATCATATCCTGCCTGTAGAAGCTGAATGTGGAACATTCTCTGTAACTTCAAACCAAAAAACGCCTGTAGAGCTGGATGCACTCCCCGATCTGGATGTTGTAGCCGGAACGAATGTTGATGGCAGCAGGGTCACCTTGTTTATTGTGAACCGAAGCTTGGAGGAAGTATCGGTTGAGCTGGATTTACAAGTTTTCGATGCGAGTGAAGAGGGGACCTTATATGAGATTACCAGCGATTCGTACAATAACATCAACTCCGTGTTTCAACCCAATCATATCAAGTGCACAGAACGGAGTGTTTTGACCGAGGATTGGCAGCGTGGTTACGCATTACGTCCTTCATCCATCTATGTACTGGAGTTTGGAAAGGTAGACCGATTGTCTCGACATCCCGGACTGTAGACAAATAGGGTTTCAGAACCTGTACCTAAGTTCTGAAACCCTATTCTCTGTTCTATGGTGTCTTGACTACCAATCAATCCGATATTTGCCTGATGAAAGCAGGCATTTTAAATAATTACTTGTTTTCGCTTATACAAAACGGGTATTGCCGCTGCTATAAGGATCACACCCATAATGGCGGGTGCAGCATGACCAAGCGATACATAGATTTGACCTCCAATGATAGGACCAATCATTCTAGCTAAAGCCTGAATAGATTGGCTACCGCCTTGAACCCTGCCTTGTTCACTAGAATCGACAGATTTGGAGAGCATGCCATTGAAGGAAGGCCCGAAGATCGAATCACCAAAACCAAAGATAAACATGCCCACGATAAACAGTGGATAGAATGAGAACAAAGTAGATAACGCAATGAGACTGTAGCCTATTATCTCTGAAATCATTCCAAGAATGGCGATCTGTTTATCGCTAAGCTTTTTCAAAAGCTTAGGCATGATGAGACCTTGTGAGATGATATCCTGGACACCCATAATTGAGAACATAAGTCCGATGATTGCAGGCTTCCAATTGAAAGTATCCATTGAAAATTGTGAGAAAACGGCCTGTAAAGATCCGTTGGGTATCCAAAGTAAGAAGGCTGAGATAAGTAGTCTGTTTAAGTTTTTCATGGAAAGCAGGTTTGCAAGCTGTATGAATGGATTAAGTCTCACCAAAGTAATTTCTTTCAGTCTATGTGTCTTAGCAAGACTCTCAGGCATAAAAAAGAATCCATATATAACATTCACCAAAGTTATGATGGCTCCAAAATACATGGGTGCAGAATAATCAATCTTGGCGAGTAATCCGCCTACAGTCGGGCCAATGACGGTGCCTACACCTACAACCGCACTCACCCATCCAAAGTATTTGGTTCTCTGTTCGGGTGGGATGATGTCCGCAAAATATGCGAAGATTGTACCTATGCTTCCTCCTGTGATACCCTCGATTATACGCCCCGCAAAGAGTACCCATAGGGCTCCGCCTATGCCGAAAACCAAGTATCCAATTACGGAACCCAAAAGGCATACCAGGAGCAATGGACGACGGCCATATTTATCGCTCAGAGCTCCAAGCACGGGAGACGCAAAAAATACGCAAAAGGCATAAACAGAGGTCAGCAGCGTAACAACGATAGCTTGTTCTCCTGGACTGCTTGTATAAGGCTGTACTAGAAATGGGACAACAGGCGCGATAATACTGAAGCCTATTCCGCAAAGAAACACAGAGATCAGACCGAATAATAAAGCGTGTTTGTCTATGGTTTGTTCTGTGTTCTGTGTATGATGTGATCGTGATTTAAACATTAAATTCTCCTCTCAAACGTCGTGATTTTATTTCCTTGGAAACATTAATATCGTACAACTGCTTTGTTTCCTTGTCAACAAAATAATAACAATAAAAAAACAGCCTGTTCTCAAATAGAGTCCGGCTGCCTTTAGTTTAACTTTCATTATTGAGATTTATTCCGACTTCAGATCTGTACCCAGCTTCTTTATTTCTGCATCCAGATGCCGATTATACTTGTCCACGAAGTTAAGCATACTGTCAAATTGTTCGTCGGTTACCTGTTCGAATACAACTTTATCTCGCTCTTGAAACTCGTTGTGAAGATCCTCATGGATTTGATAAATGACTTTCCCTTGCTCTGTAAGCCTAAAATAGATCTCTTTCTTGTTATCCGATTTCTGATAGCTTTCGATCAGGCCTTTTTCTATGAGCTTCTTCGTTAATTTACTTATCGCACCTCTAGTCATATAAAAGGACTCTGCAAGCTTTGTTACATTGGAATCTGCATTTTTTTCAATGTATTCGATGCAATGTACTTCAGAAGGTTTATACCCCTTAAGACTTTCTTCCATCTTATCTTTATTAAGCCAAACCAGCTTGTTATATAAGTCCCTGAAACCCACTAAGACCTGTTCCTCTTTATTCATGGCCTATCCTCCCACCCATTGGTGCATTACAATATTATATTCAATTTTGGTTTCCAGTTCAAAAATATTGAAAACAATTATTTAGGAAGGGATCTATACGTGATAAAAGAGAGACAAAAGCTTCTAAATTACAGTGTAAATCAAGGTTAATTTCTGAATAAACTTTTTTCTTAACGACATACTACTTCAGAAGAGGTGGTAAAATTTGCAGCGAATCCATGAACAGGATCTTCACGATATTGAAAAGCAACTCTATGACCGTTTCGAAAAGAGCACGGATTTCAGCAATAAAGACGTGCTTATCGCCAATCAGAAATTCAGAGCATACTTCGTGAAAACGCTAGTCGATCTTCCGACAACGTTGTCCACAATAAATCAAGCGGCAAGTGGTAATGAGAACGAATCTTTTCTGAAAATGTTCAGTCCTTTTGAAGAAGAAGCATCCATGTCATTGGACGAACTATGCAACAATCTCCTGCATGGGAAACTTGTGTTGTTCAGCACAAAAGGATTAGCAGCAGTCATTGAACCGGAACCTCCTGGAATTTCACGGTCCGTAAGCTCGCCAGAGAGCGAAAATCCCCTTCAATCTGCATTCGATGCTTTTACAGAAGATATTGATAAAAATATAGGTTTGTTGCGAAAAAAAATGATATCCGACCAGTTGGTGATCGAAAGCAGAGAGACAGGGGTTCAGTCTACCAAGAAAATTGCCATGGTGTACATTGAGGGAGTTGCGCAACCGAAAGTCATTGCGGCAATTCGGGATAAGCTGGAACAAAATAAAGATAAGGAACTGAATACGGTAAGGGACCTGCTTAGTATACTGGGGCATCCCAGATTCTCAATAACGCCAACGTATATCTCTTCGGAGCTACCGGGTGAGATGGTACAGAATATGATGAACGGAAAAGTGGTTATTTTGATTGACCAATATTCGTTTGCTTTTGCTTTCCCAGCGATCATAACGGATTTGTGGTCAACTACGTTGGACGTCAACTACCCGTATCTATTTCAGGTGTTTTTACGAACCATCCGGGCGATTGGTGCACTTTTGGCTATCACACTTCCAGGTCTGTATATTGTGCTTAATTCGGTAAACCCGGAACTGTTGCGAATCCAGTTAGCCATCACGGTAGCCAAGAGCAGGGAAGGGGTCCCTTATCCTTCGTTGATCGAAATGCTGCTGGTAATGTTGCTTCTGGAGATGATTATCGAAGCCACGATTCGACTACCAAAGAACATCGGACCCACCATAACCATGATTGGCGGTATTCTGTTGGGTCAAGCCATTGTCCAAGCTAAACTTGTCAGTAATCTATTAATTATTATTCTAGTTGCCTCTGCGATCGCTAATTTTGTGCTGGCGGGTTATATGAATACGACGGGTATACGAATGTATAAATATGTTGTCATGATCATCAGTTCCTTCTTTGGGATATGGGGTCTTGAGGCTGCGATGATTTGGATTATATTGTATTTTTCCTCGTTGAGTACTTGCTCCGTTCCCTACTTAAGTTTAAGTGTGAAAGGAAAGGCTCAGGATGAATAAAGCCCAGATTCTTACTATGTTTGTTCTGCTTCACCTCGCTTCGATCTTTGCCATCTTTCCTGAACGGATCATCTCTGCGACTTCAAAAGGACACTGGGAACCCATAACGATCCTCTTCTTGGCAGAGCTACTGGTTCTATGGATGTACTTAAAAGCGTTGTCGCAGTTTCCGGGGAAAACAGTGGTGGATATCTGTAATGAATCACTGGGCAAATGGCTAACGAGACTGATCGTTCTGCCGATGTTGATCTTCCTATATATCGAGCTGTTATTGCTTATGTACTTCCAGTCTGTCGAAATCAAAGCTGTATTACTACAGAGAACACCGCCAGTAGCAACATCAGCTCTCTTTATCGTTCTGTGTTTCTATGCTGTTTGGAAGGGACTCGAGGTCATGATTCGGGCGAGCATCGGATTGTGTATTCTCTTGATGCCATTCATTTTTTTCTCCATGATGATCAGCATCCAGAATTTCAGAATCAGCTACATTTTTCCGATTTGGGATAGTGGAATGTCGTTTTTCTCCAATTCGGATTTCTATGTATGTACGGTCATTTCAGCCGGGTTCCTATTCCTTGGCATGATTCCCTCCAAGCAACGGCTTAGTTTTGGTAAAGCAGCTGCTGCGGTTGGTATCATATTTGTGTTTGCTTTGGGATCTGTATATGTTCCGCTTCTCGTATTCGGTCAGGAAACGGTAATTCATTTGCAATATCCCATGCTTATGGCATCGGATACCATTGATCTAGAGTGGGTTGTATTTGACTGGCTTCCAAGCTTCTACGTGGTAGCCTCCAGTGCGCTGGGTGTTCTAAAGGTTTCCGTTTTACTCTGGATTCTGGTGTCCCTGCTGAATCAGTTATTTATGCCGAAAATCAATCGATTATGGGTTCTTTCCGTGGTGTGCTTCACCTTGTACGTGTTCAGTCTCATGATACCGGATGTCAACGCTTTGAATTCATACCTGTACCTGAATTCTTTCTTTTGCGTTTATAGCGTTATCGGTTTTCCAATCATTGTATTCCTCGCGGCGCAATGGCAGCGAAAGAGGGTGAGTACATGAACATGCGCATCATCAAGACTCTGATTGTAGGCTTATCTATGATGATGTTACTTCCGGGATGTTGGGATACCAAGGATATTAACAAACAATATCTGCCTGTTGTCATGGGAGTGGGAAAGGGAAACACGGAAAAATACAGGATCATTCTCCAAATACCCGATGCATCAGGCAAAACCCAAATTCTTGACAAAGAAGCGAAATCCATCAGTAAAGCCATTGATTTGATTCGCACGGATTCCGAAAAAAGCATCGAATTGGTACATTTGAGATTATTGCTAATCGACAGGAAAGTCGCAGAGCAGGGAATTGATAACATCATCAATTTTGCTGTGAGAGCGAATGATATCTCGATTAAAGGCTTGGTAGGGGTTATTGACGGTGATTTTGAGAAGACGATGTATCATCAAATTTCGCCAACACCTGAAATTTCTTCCTACGACTTTTTTAGCCAGGATGCCGGGTGGACGCCCAATCAATCCATCGTCCGAATATGGGAAGCTTATCAAAACCAAAATTCATATACGGAAGACATGGCCATCCCCATGCTCAAAAACGGCGATCGAACTTTGTTCACCTTTAAAGGCACGGCCGTGATGCGGGATGACCGCATGGTAGGAACGCTCAATCAGGAAGAGACACTTTTGTTTAATTTATTTAAAGGCAAATATTCAGGGGGAACCATTGAAGTGGCACAGAACACGAGTGTTCTTATTCAAGACACCAAAATCAAACACAAGACCTCCTGGTCGGAGAACGGGCCATCCATCCTGACGGATATTCTTCTCAATGTAGTGATTACGGAAAGCCCTGAAAGTAAGGGTAACGCGGTGATTGAGAAAGAAATGAAAGAACAGATCAGCCAACAGTTTAATGAAACGGTAAGGAAGGTTCAATCTTTTAAATCGGATGTATTGGGTGTAGGCATGATATTTCGACCCCAACTGTCGGAGGGGAAATTAAAGGAATGGAAAACCAAGTGGTTTCCGAAGCTGGAGCAAAAGATCAACGTTCGTGTCAACGTTCTGAACGAAATTTATTTTAAAGAAAATGCCAATGATAATGATAGTCAGGGGCAAATGTTAAAAAAATAGCTTAGCATTGTTAACTCCGCTATAAGCGAGGAAAATGCTATACCGTTATGAAGTCGCCCTGGTGGCGACTTTTTTTATAATATCAGAAAGGTTCAGCGTGAGTTTTTATTTATGAAAGATTCAGCTCCAATAACGTATTTACTTGTTCTTCCATGACATGAGGTGGATAGGGCATTTGGTTTATAAACCACCATTCCACAATTCCCACATACGCTGGCGCAAAGAATTGAAGCAAAATATCTTCACTTATCCCGCGATTTTTTCCCTCTTTCATGTCCCATCCGTTCTTTATATCCTCGATGACAAATTGGAGAAAACGGCTGCGAAAGAAGGGTGCTCCTTTACTTGTTAACATAGCTGAAAAGAATAAATAGTTGCTCTCAAAGTATTCAAACCAGCTCATTCCCCCATCTGTAGCATTCGTTTCAGATTCGGATTCACACAATACCTGTAGTTCGTTCACATGTTCCTCGATGAGCTTATCCAGTAAATCATACTTATCCAGATAGTGAAGATAGATGGTTCTGCGGCTAACATTCGCTGTGTCGGAAATATCCTGAATCGTAATCTGGTCAAAATGCTTTTGAGACATAAGTTCAATCAACGCTTTTTTAATGGCATCTTGAGATTTGAGTATTCTTCGATCCACTTTGGGCATTTCGAGTCACCTGACTTTCCTCTGTTTGTATCCAAATTTCCACGATCTGTGCACTAATGCACAAATCATCATCTTTTAGTCATTGTAGATAAGACGTACTTTCTATAATAATACACATAAGCGCAAAAATACATTCTTGTGCATTTATTTTTTATCTGCGCCATTCGTAAGTTTAGAGAATGAATCAGAAATAGTGAAGGAGTTTTGCTTGTGGTCAAATCAAATCATGTACTCATGTATATATTAATTATCGGTGTTTTCGGCATCCTAACTACAGAGATGGGCGTCATTGGGATATTACCTCAAATAGCTGATTATTTTCATGTCAGTGTTTCCAAGGCTGGCTTGCTCGTGAGTCTCTTTGCACTCGCTGTTGCGATTGCGGGTCCTACGATGCCTTTATTATTTTCCGGTATAAACCGTAAAACAGTGATGTTACTCGTGCTCGGTATTTTTGTTGTATGTAATATTATTTCCATCTTTGCACCAACGTTCACCGTTGCCCTCGTGGCTCGTATCATTCCGGGCTTTTTCCATCCCATTTATTGTTCATTGGCTTTGACCGTAGCAGCGACCTCTGTAAGCTGTGAAGAAGCTCCCAAAGCGGTATCTAAAGTAATGCTTGGAGTCACCGCAGGAATGGTACTTGGCGTACCAATCACAAACTATATCGCGAATGGAACATCGGTAGAAATGGCAATGGTATTCTTTGCGATCGTAAACGCGTTGGCATTTCTGGGTACATGGATATTTATCCCCTCTATGCCTGTTAAGGAAAAACTTGCGTATGGAACACAATTGGGAATCTTAAAAAGAGGTATCACTTGGCTAGCCATCGCTGCAGTGATCCTTATGGCTTCGGCACCAGCAAGTGTGAATAGTTACATCGCAGAGTACTTGGGCTCTATCACTCATATTTCGGGAAAAACATTGAGTATCGTGTTATTTATATATGGTTTAGCCAGTCTAGTGGGAAACGTGGTGGGAGGCAGGCTGCTTTCTAAAAACACACGTAAAACCGTTATACTTTTTCCCGTAGTATTGGGCATCGTATATCTTTTATCCTTTTGGACGGGCACGTCCACTGGACCTATGATTTTAACCGTGATTTTATGGGGAGTATGTTATGCAATAAGCAATCTAATTGGTCAGTATTGGATCACCTCTGCCGCGCCAGAAGCGCCCGATTTCTCGAATGGTTTGTTCCTTTCATGCGGTAATTTGGGAATAACCTTGGGAACTGCTGTAGGCGGGCTGTTCATCTCGGGGATTGGCACACAGTACATCGTGCTTGGAGGTGTATTGTTCCTGGTACTAAGTCTGTTATCCATTTTGCTGAGAATTCGATTATTTGACCCCGTAAAAAACAACATGTAAGCTAAGCAACCTTAAGTGACATACACAAAAGGGAAATGTTCATTATTCATCATCTTGCTTACCACATAATGAACATTTCCCATCGTGTTGTTTACTAATGCACGTTTTATAGCCATTTGGGAATTGCGAGATTTTTTCTCATGCTTAATACTATACTCAAGAATAGTTATTCTTCCGTGTGTATCTTATGCAGGCATCAGAGCTATCTGCAAAGGTAGCAAAAACCATCCGAAAGCGAGGAATACGCAAATGGATTATGTGAAGCTTGGCAATACAGGTCTGGATGTGTCCCGTCTGTGCTTGGGCTGTATGGGATTTGGTACAGCCGTTCCTGGAGGCCATCAATGGGTCATTAATGAAGAGAACAGTCGTCCCGTTATTAAAAAGGCGTTGGATTTAGGCATCAATTTTTTTGATACAGCAAATGTATATTCAGCTGGAACCAGCGAGGAAGTGATTGGGCGCACCTTACGTGACTATGCCAATCGAGATGAAATTGTACTTGCAACGAAAATTAATGGTCGTATGCACCAAGGCCCAAATGGTGCCGGACTTTCCCGTAAGGCCATTATGAGTGAGATAGATAAAAGCCTGAAGCGGCTGGAAACAGATTATGTGGATTTGTATCAGATCCATCGTTGGGATTACACTACACCCATTGAAGAGACGATGGAAGCCTTACATGATGTGGTCAAAGCAGGAAAGGTAAGATACATAGGCGCTTCTGCGATGTACGCGTGGCAGTTTTTGAAAGCGTTACATGTAGCTGAGCAAAATGGGTGGACCCGCTTTGTATCCATGCAGGATCACTACAATCTTATCTATCGTGAGGAAGAAAGAGAGATGCTTCCGCTCTGTAAAGCTGAGAAAATCGGTGTGATTCCGTATAGTCCGCTTGCGGGAGGCCGATTGACAAGAGACCCTCAGGAAAAAACACATCGTTCCGAAACCGATCAGATTGCAAAGCAAAAATATGATGCAACTGCAGATACCGACCGATTGATCATTGATCAGGTTGCCGCGATTGCTGAGAAGCATGGGGTTCCTCGTGTACAAATCGCACTTGCCTGGTTACTGCAAAAGGAACCAGTCACAGCTCCCATCATTGGTGCTACCAAAATATCGCATCTGGAGGATGGCGTAGCCGCTCTTTCGATTAAGCTAACACCTGAAGAAATAGCATCGTTAGAAGAACCCTATGTGCCTCACCGAATTGTTGGTCATCAATAATCAAGATGATTGGATAAGGAAGATGGAAAAAACGTAAATTAACAGGTTCATCACATATACAAACAGAAGTCGCCTAATTGGCGGCTTCTTTATTTTTTATCTGGCAATGCAGCATCGAATAAATTCGTTTTAGAGTGTAATGGAATTAAGCATTCTGAGATGGAGGAAGTCTTCGTAAAATAACATATCGCAGTGCTTACGATTATAAGGCTTGGTTAAGGGGATAATTGTTAATTGGAGAAAATCATTCACAATATACAGCTGTAAAGGAGCGGGATCATGTCCTTCTTTAGAACACTTTCCGTACGGGCAAAGGAAGACGAGTTGATGGACGATTTCTCCATGGGGGGAGAAGAATTGAGCGAAGCGCTCAAACATCTGAGAAGGCTGAACAAAATATTTGCTGCTCCCGCTCCAACCCGCGCAGGGGTGGAAAAGTTATGGAAAGCGATTGGCAGTCCAACTACGCTGACCCTTCTTGATGTGGGAGCAGGTTCAGGTGATGTAAACCAGAAGTTATTGCGCTGGGCGGACCAGAAGGGAGTTAAGCTTGAGATTACTCTGGTCGATCTGACAGAGGAGGCATGTGAGCAAGCGAGAAACCTTTTCCGGAATGAACCGAGAATCAAGGTTCGGCGTGCCGATGTCAAGGAATTGCCGGATGCCTCAGCAGACATCGTAACCGGCTCGCAATTTGTCCATCATTTTGAAGGAAAGCAACTCGTGGAGATGGTCTCGCATATGCTGCGTGCCTCCAAATATGGCGTTGTCATTAACGATATCCATCGGCATCCCATATCTTATGCGGCTGTCTGGGTAACCACTCGAATTATCTCACGCAATCGGTATATTCGTCATGATGGACCGCTGTCTGTTGCAAAAGGCTTCACGGGAAGGGATTGGCGAGAATTGAAACAGCAGTTGAACCATGACACGCTGACCTATGAATGGAAGCCGTTGTTCCGCTATTCTGTCGTGATACCCCATCAAGGGACGTTATCATAGCATCATTACATCAATAGGCAGTTATCATAAATGGACAATGAAAGGCGGGTGTTCTTACGTGTCTACACCATTGGATGCCATAGTCATCGGAGCGGGAATTGCCGGCAGTACCTGTGCGTTGCAGCTTGCCAGGCAAGGGCATCGGACACTGCTGCTGGATCGGCAGGAATTTCCACGTCACAAAACATGCGGTGAATTTATGTCGCCTGAGACAACGGAGATGCTGGATTATTTGGGGATCAACCTTAGTGAACAAGAGATAAAGCCGAGTACGCTGGATCATGCCAAGATCATTATGCCTCAGGGCGGGGAGATCGTGGCGCCTTTGCCGGGATTGGCCTATGGGATTAGCAGATATGAGCTGGATCGGATTTTACACGAGCAGGCTACAGCCGCAGGCGTTGAGATCGTTACGAAGGCAACGATAACCAACATTCAGCAGTTAGATGATTGTAGCTATGAAATCGAAGCCAAACAAGGACATGAACGAATTCAGTATAGAGCAAAAACCGTTATTGGAGCCCATGGCGCGAAGAAGCCGCGCGGGATGACCTCGCCAGCAGAGCTGCGGGATAAAACAGCATATGTTGGTGTCAAATCACACTATCGGGGGATCACCATCCCGCAACGGGTAGAGTTATATTTTTGCAAGGGAGGGTATGTCGGCATTTCACCGATTGAGGAGGGTATCGCAAATGTAGCTGCATTGCTGACACTTGATACGGTGCGGGGAAGCGGCAAGTCTGTAGAGGATATTTTGCAGGCAGCGTCCCTAACCAACGAAAGATTGGCCGCGAGGCTTGCTGAGGGAAGCCCAGTTCCAGGAACACAGGTCTCGATTGCACCACTCCATCTATCCAATGTTCCTGAACCGTGGTCCCAATATCCTCATATTGGGGATGCGATGCTGATGATCCCTCCCCTGTGTGGTGACGGGATGTCCATTGCACTTCGTTCCTCACTGCTGTGTGCTGAATGGACTGACAGGTATCTTCAAAGGAAGATCAGCTTTACGCAATGGCAGCAAGAGTATTCGAAAGAAGCCAATCTTGAATTCTCCCGACTGCTCCGGCGTGCACGAAGAATTCAGAAGCTGGCTTTTGCCAAAACGAATAAATTCTATCCTGGTTTGGCCCGGATGGTACCTGGTCTGGCGACTTATCTGGTGAAGGCAACACGGTTATCAGAAATCAATCTTGTCCATCGATCATAGATGGCAGCAAAGTGACATCCATAAAGTAAAATCCGTAGGAGTAGGGGGCGGCTTATGCCTGCCTCTTTTTGTTGTTTCTTTGCCGATTTTGACGAGACCGTTTAGAATTCTGCCAAATACTCGTATAATAGAATCTAATTGTAGTTATAGAGACAAGAGTTAGACTTGAATTCGGGAGGCATTATTTTAAGATGAACTATTCATTTTCCAACCGGATTGCTGCATTGCAGCCTTCCATCATTCGTGAGATCCTGAAGGCTTCTTCGGGCCAAAATGTAATTCCGTTCTCTGCGGGGAATCCCGCTCCGGAGACGTTCCCTATTGAGGCGATTCGCACATTCACTCAATCGATTCTGGAACAGGACCCGGTAACAGCACTGCAATACGGAATTACCGAAGGCTATGCCCCGCTGCGTGATACATTGACTACACATCTGAAGACAGGCTTTGACACGGGCAAAGCATCGGATGAACTGTTCATTGTATCTGGAGCACAGCAAGGAATTGAACTTGCTTGTAAAGTATTCTGCAATGAAGGCGATACGATTATCTGTGAGAGCCCGAGCTTTATCGGTTCACTGAACTCTTTCCGGGCTTCAGGTGCAAACCTGGTCGGCGTTCCGATGGAGACGGACGGTATGGATATCGGGAAGCTGGAGCATGCCCTGCAAACCGAGCAGAATGTAAAGATGATCTATGTGATTCCGAGCTTCCAAAACCCTACAGGTTTTACCACCAGCCTGGAGAAGCGCAAGGCAATTTATGATCTTGCCAAGAAGTATGGAGTTATGATCCTAGAAGATAACCCTTACGGAGAACTTCGGTTTCGTGGAGAAGATGTAGCGACAATTAAGTCGATGGATGATGAAGGTCTGGTTATTTACGTAGGTTCCTTCTCCAAGATTCTGTCCGCTGGCTTGCGTGTTGGTTATGTTCTGGCTCCTTCCGAGGTTGTTCAGAAGATGGTTGTTGCCAAACAGGGAGAGGATGTACATACAGCCATGCTGCCGCAGATTCTGGCACACAAGTTCATGACTGAGTATAACTATGCAGAGCATATCAGCAGTATCCGTGCGATTTATCGCAGGAAGTCTGCCTTGATGATTGACAAGCTGCAGGAGCATATGGGTGAGTCCATTACCTTTACTCAACCGGATGGAGGGCTGTTCCTCTGGTGTGATCTGCCGGCTCATATCCCGATGCTGGATTATGCCAAAACAGCTGCTGCGGAAGGTGTAGCGGTTGTTCCGGGAACAGCTTTTCTCGTCGATGAGAACGAACCCTGCAATGCCATCAGACTTAATTTCTCAACACCTTCCGATGAGCAAATTGTGAAGGGCATCGAAATTCTGGGACAGGTTCTGCACAAATTCTAATTGGAGGCATATTTCATGAATCAACGTTTTCGGATCACTCGATCCATGCAAGAAAATAACGAGGAGCAATCCATCTCCTTGGAAGAATGCAAACAGTATTTTGCATCCAAACCGGACTTCACGTACTCACCTGTTCTTACCGTCCAGGGACCGGAGAGCGTCATGTCCATCGATGGGGATTTCTTCATGTGGACGTATGAGAACCTGCAGATTCCATTTCGTCTGTATATGGGAGATCTGTATGTTGCCATTGTCAATGAAGCTGTCGTTCCGCAAATGATTGAAGTTGCAACGGATTTGCGATCCGATGTGGTTGAAGGGTAAGCAGAGGCTTGGAATGAAGTCATCCGTCAATTGTAACCATAAAAGTGTCGGGAGAGTCGCCAATCTGGCGACTTTTTTGTTCTGAATCTATTCGTCAGTTTGCTTATTGAAATATTCAATCGATGGGGAATTGACGCTTAGGACCTGTTCGTGATAATTTATATAAATCACAAAATCCAATAAATCCAATGAGGGAAAGGGGTTTTACGCAATGTCGTCGATCGTACTTGCTGCCGCCGAAGATATTCGAAGCGAGGATTCGGAACTTTTAATCAAGGAGCTAAGCGAAGAACTGGGATTGTTATATGGCGGCGATGGGACAGCGGGATTTCAGCCATCCGATGTGGAGACACCGCGAGCAGCCTTTATTGTCGCGCGTTTGGATGGATATCCGGTAGGCTGCGGAGCCATCAGGCCCCTTGATGATACATCTGTGGAGGTCAAGCGTATGTATACACGTTCGGATTTCCGTCGTAAAGGTGTGGCCCAGGCCATTCTGGCCGAAGCAGAACGTCTTGCGCTCGAATTCGGCTACACCAATCTGAAGCTGCAGACTGGCCCCAAACAGCCTGAGGCGGCGGCCCTTTATGAAAGAGTTGGGTACTATCGGATACCGATTTTTCACGGGGATTGGGATCGAGTACTTGCTTATCAGAAAGATCTGGTACTCAGTGCAACCCAAAGAAACGAGCATTCCTCATTGAACGCATAGATATCATCTATAACAAACGAACCGAAATCTCTTGTCAGCATCCAGAGATTTCGGTTCGTTTTTTTGGTGTGTGAAAAGTTAATGGAATCAAGAATATCTAAATTCCTTTACTCTTTTATAACAGAGGCATTGACAGCGTCTTCCATCTGATTATTGTAGGTACGGAATAAGCCAAGGCGCCAAAAGGCTGCCCCTTTTAGATCATACCGCTTGGCAAGACCCAGTTTATCATCTATGGAAGATGAGGTTTCACTATTTAAGCTAATACCGAGCAAAAGCTTTTGTTTGGAAACGCCAGCATCTAACGCAAGCTGGATGGCCTGATCCACAAGACTGTTTGGCTCAGGAACCTGCGATTTGGTGCCGACCGGATTATATTGGTAAGCCATAATGATGATGTCGTCTGCCAACGAAGCGAGCGTTTTGTAATCATAGCCTTTATATGCACTATTTAATGGAGGTACAGCCAAAGATAAAGCGATGTCTTTAGGCAAGGAATCCTTCAATTGTTTGACATAATTGTTCAGCAGCTTCTGCTGCTCTACTGCGTCTAGCTTAAAACCTAGTCCTTCAAAATCAAGAACAACCCCTCCGAAACCATTCTCAGCTATGGCAGCAGTTATGCCCTCAATGGACTTCTGGCGCATGCTGCTGTCACTCAACACCTTGGTCAGTTCCCCGTTTCCATCCAAAGAATAAACCATAAGATACGGTTTAATACTCTGTTTCGCTGTATCAGCAACGATGGATTTAGGTGTAACGTCACCGGCAGCAGCAGGAATTTGATACTCATCACCCTGAAGCGTAAATTGACCTTCACGATCGATGCGACTCCAGCCAAAAGCGACGGAGTTCATGGATGGTACCAAATCGATTTCCTTATAGGATTGCAGCGCATAGAAGGCTCTCAAATGCATTTCACGTTGAGGTGAAACAAGAGAGACGGTACGAGTTGACTGGTTCCAGCCTACATTAACACCGAACTGACTACTGAACGAACTAAGTGGAATAAGCACACGACCTTCCCGCTGAACGGGTGGCGCTGCGAGCTTAACTTTTTCTCCATTGACGGTTGCTGTGGTGCTTCCCACTTGAAGAAGGACTTCTGTCGCTTGACCTTTTACCTTTCCAATCGCTTTCACGGTTTGCGCCTTACTGTTCCATGTAATGCTAATTCCCAGGGCTTCGCCAACCGTCCGGAAAGGGACATAGGTAACACCTTTATCAATCAGAGGGGCTGCATCGAATTTCAGAGGAACATCATCTAGCAAGACCGAAATGGCCGGTGCAGCATAGGCATCATTAAGGTTTGCAGTGGTTCCGAGTAAGGATATGGCAAGAATAGTGGCAGCAGCAGTCTTTCCTATTCGTGTATGTAACATGTTTTTTGCATTCCTCCAACTCATCAAATATAGTAGAATTGCATCTCATCTGAATCGTAATCTAGCATAAAATAGTATAGCAAAATTTTCATAGAGTTCCAATTACAAGATATGATGGGTTAAAGTAAATACGCAAAGAAACGGAAATTCGTACAATTTCGGTTTCTTTGCGCATAATCGCATTTCCATTTTTTTATTTTTAAAGGGAATGAAATCAGAGGAAGTTGAATGCTCATTTTACAGCTGTGGTATTACCCATTTTATTCGTATCGGCAGCCAGATTCGCTGCTTCTTCCTCCGCTTTGAGGATCGAGAAATAACCAAGTATATCCCCGATCACGTTTAACGTTAGTCCGATTTTAGCTAATTCCAAGGAAGTTAGCTCCTCGTTCATCAGGTTATTTCTTTTGCCTTTGGCCACGACGTCACCCCGAGAATCAATTTTATTTCAACATATGTTAATCATGCTCTGTATACTTATGTATACGCCTAATTGTTGGATTAAATGGGCGGAGCAATAATTGTCCCTTCGGACAGAAACTTCTGATTTTCTATTTGGTTCGAAGGATTTATATTGGCAGGGTAGTAAATCATAGGCTGGAATATTAACGAATGATATTATGAAGAGTAATAATTAAAACAGGTATATTAATTTTAGTCAGGAGGAGGAGAATGCGATTGGACTTCCGTGAACAATTAGAGCGTTACGCAGCACTCGTGGTCAACGTGGGTGTTCATGTTCAGAGGGGACAAACGCTTGTCATAACCGCGCCAATATCGGCTGCTCCGTTTGTTCGACTTGTTGTGAAACATGCTTATGAGGCCGGCGCTCATGATGTCTATATCGAGTGGAATGACGATGAGATTACGCGTTTAAAATATGAACTTGCTCCTGATTCGGTGTTCCATGAATATCCGGTGTTCCGTGCAGCCGGTTGGGAGAATTTTGCCGAAAATAATGCTGCTTTCCTGACGATCACAGCACCCAATCCCGATCTTCTACATGGAATAGATCCACAGCGGATCATGAATTTGAATGCATCCAAAGGTAAGGCATTAGCCAAATTTCGCAGCTACGGCATGTCCAACAAGGTCAGTTGGTCTATAGTTACGGTTCCATCAACGGCTTGGGCAGCCAAGGTGTTTCCTGATGTTGCCGAGGAGCATTTGATTGATACGATGTGGAAAGCTATCTTTAACGTTACGCGGATTAATTCGGAAGACCCCGTTGAGGCATGGAAGACACATCTTGAGCTGCTTAGAAACAAGACGGAGCAGCTTAATCGTAAAAAGTATCGAGCACTTCGGTACCGTGGACCTGGTACGGATCTGCGGATAGAACTGTCGCCTAAACATATCTGGGTAAGTGATGCGGATAACATCAACGAAAAGGGTGTTTCATTTTTGGCAAACATTCCGTCAGAAGAAGTATGGACTGTTCCGTTAAAGCAAGGGGTGAACGGCACGGTTCGCAGTACTAAGCCGCTAAGTTATGAAGGATATCTAATTGATGATTTCTCCTTGACGTTTGAAAATGGGAAAATTATTAATATTCAAGCAACGCAAGGGCTTGAGGTGCTAAAAAGATTAATTAGCATCGACGAAGGTGCGGTCTATCTGGGCGAGATTGCGTTGGTGCCGCATCATTCTCCGATTTCAGACTCAGGGCTTGTTTTTTACAACTCTCTCTTTGACGAAAATGCATCCAACCATCTCGCGATCGGTAATGCTTATCCATTCTGTCTTGAGGGAGGGAACGAAATGACTGAAGCGGAAAAGGCGGCGAACGGTGTGAACTCAAGCCTCATTCATGTCGATTTTATGATTGGATCGGCTAATATGGACATTGACGGAGAACTTGCAAATGGAGGCCTGGAACCTGTGTTTCGTAACGGTAACTGGGCGTAGAATTAATAATCATAGATCAATAATTGGTAATAAAACGAGGAGGATTCAAATGTCACCCAGAAACATTCTGAAGGACCAACAAATGAGAAAGGAACGCATTGAGCATATCTTAAATTCAGCCTTGCAAACCATGGCGAAACGTGGGATTGATTCAACCAATATTAAAGATATTGCCAAGGAAGCAAAACTTAGCGTAGGCAATATCTATACCTACTTTACTTCGAAGGACGAAATTTTCAGTGAGGTTCTGCGTCGAGGACAAACGATGTATGGGAGGACTATTGCACAAATAGCAGACATGGATATAGATCCTCGTGAAAAACTATTCGAGATTAGCAAAGGGTGGTTATCAAACGAGAGTAACTGGGCCTTCACCATCATGCTCCAAAGTATACGAACAAATCATGCCGTCAGCACTGAAATAAAACAAGCTGCAACCCAGAGATTTACGGACAATCTGGAACCTTTGGCAGAGATTTTTCGCCAAGGACAGGAGGCGGGCGGCATCATACAAGGAGATACTCGACAACTTGCATTTTATTTTGTAAGTCTGATTCAAGGTCTGACCTTGCAGCTCGCTCCCGGTTATGAAATACAAGTAGATATTGACCCCCAAAAAATTGTTCGTCTTTTTATGGAACCAGAAACAGTGGTATCAACCGCTGGTCTATTTGAAGGAAATAACGATTTAAGTTACATAAATAAAAAAATGTTTGACAGGTAAGAAATGGTATTGGTAATATATCGTATAACAAAACGAACCGAAATTCACTTTGTTGATTTGCAATCGTAGAGATTTACACTGCCCCGCTTTATTTGCAGTGGAAAGGGGTAAATCTCTTTTTTTTGCCTCAAAACCAAGTAAACATGTAAGTATTATTGATTAAATGTGAAAGGGTGTCTTTAATGTCTGGGGATATGCTTATGATCAGTGACCTGAACAAAACGTTTGTCGCCCCTGTAGGCGAAATCATTGCGTTAAACAACATTCAGCTCAAAGTTCGAAAAGGTGAATTAGTAACTATCATTGGTCCGAGCGGATGTGGAAAAAGCACTTTGCTTAAAATTGTGGCTGGCTTAGATACACAGTATACGGGAACTGTGCTGCTCAACGGCAAACCGATTGCAGGCCCCAGCATAGAGAAAGGATTCATTTTTCAGGAGCCCCGGCTATTTCCATGGTTAACGGTGGAGAAAAACATTGCAGCCAATCTCTCTCTTAGAGATCCTGTTGTCCGCCGAAAGGTGGAGGAACTAATTGAACTGGTCCGTTTAAAAGGGTTTGAAAAATCATATCCTCGTGAATTGTCAGGAGGTATGGCACAGCGCGTCGCCATTGCCAGAGCTTTGCTGCGTAACCCGGATGTATTGTTGCTGGATGAGCCTTTTGGAGCGCTCGACGCATTTACTCGGTCTCATTTGCAGGAAGTACTGCTTGATATTTGGCAACGCAATGGAACAACAATGTTGTTTGTAACCCACGATCTCGATGAAGCCGTCTTCCTAGGGGAACGAGTCGTCATTATGAATCCGCGTCCAGGTCATATTCGGAGTATTCTCTCGATTGATTTACCTTTTCCTCGAAAAAGATCAAGCAGTGCATTTCAGGAGATGCGGAGACTGGTATTAAATGAGTTCGAAAAAGTGGATGAGCCTTTATATGATGTAGGCGGCGGTATATAGCATTGTCCAAAGGATAAGAAGAATGTACAGCATATTAAAGGGAGAGTGGTTTATATGAAAAAATCTCATCTAGTTCTTGTTATGGTGCTCGCGTTGTCTTTATTGACTATGGCTTGTGCAACCAAAAGTTCAAATGAAAACGCAAGTGGTTCAGGCAAGAGCCAAAATGTAACCGTCAAAATTGGGATTCAGGGAAGTGGGGGCTTATTCGGTAAAGCACGTGAAGAAAAATGGTTTGAACAAGAATTTGAAAAAACAGGGGCCAAAGTGGAGTGGATTGAGTTTCAGAGCGGACCGCCCATGACAGAGGCTATTGCTTCCAATAAGCTGGATATCGCCAGCCTGGGGAACATGCCAATTATCGCAGCACAAGCAGCGAATATTCCTTTCAAAATCGTATCGCAAGTTCTAGACGGAAAAAATAACGTTGCAATTATTGTACCTGCCGGTAGTACCGCCAAGTCACTTAGTGACTTGAAAGGCAAGAAGATTGCCGTGACAAAAGGAAGCAATGCATATAACTTTCTATACCGTGGCTTGGAGAAGTCCGGTTTAACAGATAAAGATTTTGAAATCATTCAGCTACAGCCCGACGAGACACAGTCTGCGTTTGAAACCGGCAGTGTGGATGCCTGGGCGACATGGGACCCTTACATTACACTTAATACCTTAACGGGAAAAGGAAAAGTGTTGTCTGACGGAGAGCAGCTTGGCGTATTGTCTCCTTCGTTTACGATCGCGGGATCTGATTTTGCAGAGGAGCATCCAGAGCTTGTTACTCTGTACTTGAAGGTAGTTAATAAAGCATTGAAGTGGGAAAGCGAGCATGAAACCGAAGCGATCGACAGATATGCAGCTGAACGTAATGTTCCTGCCAGTGTTATTAGTGGGACATTCGAACGTTCCCGGATGATTAACACGCCAGTTAATGAAGATATCGTAGATGAAATGCAGCAAACAGCGGATTTTCAATATAAAGTGAAGAACATTCGGAATCAGGTTGTGATCAAAACTATAACGGACAATCAATATATCGACGCAGCTCTCAAGGATCCACTGAAATAAACATAATGACCCCTATAGAAGAGAGGCGTTCACTAGATGCAAATGCGTGCAGAAAAGGCAGTTATTCCCCCTTTAATTCAAAAGAAAAACTCGGTTAAGAGGCGAAAGCTTTACTTAAGAGCTAGCAATATGGTACTAGGGCTTATCGTTCCGGTGTCTTTGTTAATCGTGTGGGAAGTAGCCGGGGCTATGGGATATTTGAACCCGGTTCTGCTTCCAACGCCAAGCAGCATATGGAAAGAGCTTGTCAGCATGACGGAGACGGGTGAACTTGTGAGGCATTTGGGCATATCGACGTGGAGAGCTCTGCTTGGTTTTCTGATTGGAGGCGGTCTTGGTCTAAGCATGGGCTTGTGGGTCGGATTTTCTTACAAGACAGAGCGACTGTTGGACCCTTCTTTTCAAATGCTGCGGACGCTGCCGCACTTGGCCATTGCCCCCTTGTTCATTTTGTGGTTCGGTTTCGGTGAAACTTCAAAATTGCTGCTGATAGCCAAAGGCTCTTTCTTTCCACTGTATGTTAATACTTTTCTGGGTATCCGATCCGTTGACAGCAAGTTATTTGATGTAGGAAAGGTGCTGCAATTCAGCAAATGGCAGATGATCACGAAGTTAATTCTTCCAGCATCTCTGCCGAATATCTTTCTGGGGATACGTTTATCCGTCAGTGTCGCCTGGCTGGGTCTGGTCGTTGCCGAATTGATGGGTTCTAGTGCAGGCTTGGGATATCTGATCAATGATGCTAGATCGTTCTCACTCACCACTGTAGTGTTCGTGGGAATCATTGTTTTTGCTGTCGTCGGCAAACTGTCAGATTCTATCATTAAGCTTCTGGAGGCGAGAGCGCTACGGTGGCATGACGGTTTTAAAGGAGAAGAAGCAAAATGAGCAAGCTGGAGATTGATAAACAAACCGAACGAGCAGGAGATTGGCTGAGCAGAATTCCGGGTCGTCTTCACGGGTGGATTATTCCGTTGGCTATTCTCCTCATCTGGGAATTGTCTTCTGCCCTTCAGCTGGTTTCAGCGACCATGCTACCTGCTCCTTCCAAGATTGCAGAGCAGTTCATCCGTCTAATCTTGAACGGCGAGTTGCTGGAACATCTCGGGATCAGCTCCTATCGAGCGGGCTTGGGTTTTCTGCTTGGAACAGCTACCGGGCTCATGCTTGGTCTATCTACAGGGCTTGGGAAATTAGCGGAGCGCACACTTGACCCCTCATTACAAATGCTGCGGATGATCCCGCTTCTTTCCCTCATTCCATTATTCATTTTATGGTTTGGTGTAGGAGAGTTTTCAAAAATTCTAATGATCTCGCTAGGCGCGTTTTTTCCTGTTTATGTGAATACATTTCTCGGTATACGAAACGTTGATATGAAGCTGATTGAAGTCTCCCGGATTTACCAGTATTCAAGATGGGAGCTCCTTGGCAAGCTCATTATCCCTGCGGCACTTCCTAATATTCTGCTAGGAGTGAGACTGTCTTTGGGCGCGGCGTGGCTAGTCCTTGTTGTTGCTGAAATGATGGGAACCAGTGCAGGCGTCGGCTACATGATACAGGATGCTCGTGCTTACTCACAAACGGATATTGTATTTGTCGGTATTGTAGTCTTTGCGGTTGTAGGCAAGCTCTCGGATTCGGCTGTGCGACTGCTTGAAGACAGATGGCTAAGCTGGCGAGATACGTTCAAGGGATAATCCAAAAATCGAAACAAGAAGGGAAGATATATATGGGGACTAGACAAGAGCAGCTTCATCTAGGGGCATTCATTTATTATACAGGTCATCATCACTATGGCTGGCGCCGCTCGGATTCAGGAGCTGAACAGATTTTTGATTATAAATTTTACCGATCCATCGCACAGACAGCTGAACGAGGCAAGTTTGATATGATGTTTCTGGCTGATCTTCTCTATGTAATGGGTGCTGATCAATCGGCTGCAGGGATGCTGGACCCGCTAACGCTCCTGTCGGCATTGGCTACGGATACAGAAAAGCTGGGTTTGACCGCCACGGTGTCGACTACCTATAACGAGCCGTATAACGTAGCTCGAAAATTTGCCACATTGGACCATATCAGTGAAGGACGCGCAGGATGGAACATCGTGACCTCCCAATTGGATGTTGAAGCAAATAACTATGGACGAACAGAGCATCCTGAGCATGGGCTTCGATATAAAATGGCGCGGGAATTTGTCGAAGTAGCCACTCTGCTCTGGGATAGTTGGGAAGATCACTCCTTAATTGTGGATCGGCAGGCTGGACTATTTGCAGACCCATCTAAATTAAAGGAAGTTTCATATAAAGGGCAGTGGTATTCCACCCAAGGTACGATCAATGTACCTCGTTCGCCGCAAGGATACCCTGTACTCATCCAAGCTGGATCATCCGGACCGGGACAGGATTTTGCTGCCAACTATGGTGAAGTGATTTTCACGGCCCAACAGTCTCTGAATGCTGCGAAAGAGTTCTATAATAACGTCAAATCCAAACTCGCTCTATATGGACGCGAACAAAGCAGTATGAAAATAATGCCTGGTTTATCACCGATTCTGGGTAAGACGGAGGAGGAAGCTCAGAGGAAATATCAAGAACTGCAGGAGTTGATCCCTCCGGCGGCTGCAGTTGGTATGTTATCCGGGATGCTTAAGTTTGACCTTTCGGAATATCCTGTCGAAGGCCAACTGCCTGACATTCCTGATCCCGTGGAAGCTTCCAATGGCATGAAAAGCCGGGTACAGCTGATTATGGACATGGCACGAAAAGATAAGTTGTCCATTCTTGAGCTGGGTCGGAGGCTGATAGGGGCAAGAGGGCACATGCAGTTTGTGGGGACCTATGAACAACTGGCTGATTTGATGCAACAATGGTTTGAAGAATATGGTTGCGACGGATTTAACATCATGCCACCTGTTCTGCCGGGAGATTTGAATGAATTTGTGGATCATGTGGTGCCGATTCTTCAAGCACGTGGACTCTTCCGCACGGATTATACGGGCAGCACGCTTCGTGATCATCTTGGGCTGGATCGCCCGGGTATAAGTCATTTTCAAAAAGAGAAGACGTTAGATAAGACCTCCATAACAATATGAAAACAGCTGTTTCAGTCTGATTTTCAATTGCTGGTCTCCCTAATGAAGAAAGAGAAAAGAAGTCGCCTATTGGCGGCTTTTTTTCGTTTGGGACGATATAAGTTCTTGTTCCCAAATAAAAAAAATTCATTTCTTTAAAACTATTTTCGACTCTCAGCTGTCTAACATGCGAAACAACATACAAAGTAAGCTTTATTAAAAATGCGGCAATAATCAAAATATACAGTCGCAACGGGGGTGGACAAACTGAGTAAGGAAAGTACAGCACTAACTGAACAGCAGTTCAGTGATCGTCTGGAGGCATGTAAAGAAAAGCTTTATCGCTTCGCGTTCTCTTATGTGAAAAATGAACAGGAAGCCTTGGAAATTATATCTGAGGCATCTTATAAAGGTTTTCTATCTTATGAAAAAGTGAAAAGTCCTGATTATTTTGAAACCTGGATGACCCGGATCGTCATCAACTGTTCTCTGGATCACATCAGACGAAAGAAGAAATACACGTATATGGAAGACAGTACAATACCGTTTGCAGCCGAGGAGAGTTCCATGGGGCTTGAAGAGCAATGGGATTTATACGAAGCACTTGATCATCTGCATCCCGAAGATAGGGCATTTATCGTTTTGAAATTTTTCCAGGATCAGCGATTCAAGGATATGGCGGAGGTACTGTCCCTGCCGGAAAGCACGGTGAAGACCAGGTTCTATAAGATCTTAAACAAACTCAAAAAATATCTGACCAAGGAAGAGGTTGATTTTACATGACAGGAAAAGAACGATATGAACAGATCAATATCCCATCCGGCCTTTCCGGAGTTATTCAGCAAGCCCGTCAGCGCGCACGAAACCAAAAGCGAAGAAAAATGATGATCTGGCGTAGTTCATCCCTGGTTGCTGCCTGTGCTGCGGTGATGATAACAGCTAACGTTCCGGGTGTAGCCAAGGCATTATCCGATGTACCTGTTATAGGTTCTGTCGTCAAAATTTTGCAAGTTGGTGGGGGCGGGGAGCGCACAGATGGTGTTTCGGTTACAACGACCAAAGAATCGGATACACTAAACATTAATTTTCAGATCGATGGTGAACAGATCACCTCTGCTCCATCGTATACTGTGGATCACAAAGAAGGGCCGAATCGTCTGATCTTCACCTTCAATGGGGTACGTCATCTGGATTATGACAAGTTGGAGAAGGATATTAAAGCACTTAAGAATGTAAAAGATGTCTATCAAAATATCATTTTGGATGATTCTGCGATTGGCTTTGTGGTTGAACTTAAAGATGATGTGGATTATTCCGTGTCAGAGTATCAGCAACCTGGATATATTCAGTTGAAGCTTTTTTCAGACGGGAAGACAACGCAATCGCATGAACTTTTCTTTGTACGGAGCGAAGACATGGAGCAGGGTGAAGCACTGGCTATGTTGGCTGAACAGTATTCTGCCGATGGCAGCAGCGTTGTGCAGACCCAAAATGGAAAATTCACCGTCGTTATGGGTGCCTTCGATAACCGGGCAGATGCAGAGAAACACCTGAAAGAATTTACTGACCGAGAAGAATACAGTGAACCACTGCATGTCGACAGCTGGATGAGTAATGAAAATCCGCAATAATGAAAGTGGCCTGCCTTAACGCAGGCTTCTTCTTGTAGACTTTATTATTGAAGTTCATTTCCGTTATCTTTTACGAGTCGCCCTTTTGGCGACTTTTTTTGTTGTAACTATGAGAAGTGTAAATCTGTAATCTTACATCGTTGTCAGTTTTGTGTAAGTTTGATCGATAGGAGCTGAAGTGGCCTTAATATACACTTAAATCAATTCAACGCACTACATTTACACCTTTAGGAGGCCAAACAATGAAAAGTGCATATGCGGATCTACTGAAAATATTAAGTAAAAACAAGCTATCTATTCGGTTGAGGAAATCATTCGGATGTACCGAGATACTTGGGCTGAAATAGATTTAACGCAAATTCGCAAAAATATCATAGAGATCCGCAAATTTCTACCACGTTCGACCAAACTAATGGCCGTTGTTAAAGCAAATGCATACGGCCATGGAGATATCGAGACGAGCAAAGAAGCAGTAGAGGCAGGCGCGGATTATTTAGCGTGTGCCTTCATTGAAGAAGCCATCCGCCTAAGGAATGCGGGCTTAAAACAACCGATTCTTATTTTGACTCCGATTCGTCCTGAATTTGTACCTTTGGCTCTGGAACATGATTTGATGCTTACCGTTACACAAGCGTCTTGGTTTCAGGAGATGAGAAAATACAAGCCTGTTCATACCCCGCATAAGTTATCTGTGCATGTGAAAATGGATACTGGACTTGGGCGAATCGGTATACGCACGCAAGAAGAGTGGCAAGAAATGGTTCCTTGGCTCAGAGCATCAGATGTAGTATTCGACGGGTTCTATACCCACTTCGCGACTGCAGGTGAGGCAGACAACTGTTATCTACAGCTTCAGATTCAACGCTTCCTGGAAATGAAAGAGTGGAGCAGTATGTCACGGATTCCAATCAATCATTATCACTGTGCGGGAAGTGTGGCAGCACTTCGATTTCCGGAATTGTGCATGGATATGGCTCGAATAGGAGCTGCAATCTATGGCTTTTATCCGGAAAAATTAGTACCTAACATCCAACTAAAACCAGCATTCAGTTTACACAGTAGACTCTTGCAAACGAAAAGATTAAAAAAAGGCGAATATGTGGGTTACAACAATGCTTATCAAACAGACTCAGATCAATGGATCGGAACAGTGCCTATCGGCTATGCCGATGGATGGTCGCAGAGAATGCAAAATACGGAGGTGTTGGTGGAAGGGGTTCGTGCAGAAATTATAGGGAAAATCTCCATGGATCAATTGATGGTCAAGCTTCCCATGTATTTTCCGGAAGGATCAAAGTTGACCTTCATTGGCTATTCAGGTGAGCAGGAAATTCCGATTCAGGTACTGGCCAATCATATCGGTGGTGTCTCTCAAGAAATAACGAGTTCCATCACGGACAGAGTGTTACGAATTTATAAAGAAGGTGGGGAAGTTCATCATGAAATCACGGGAAGTCGTACAAAAACATATTGAAATCAGCGTAAGTAACGAAGAACGGTTTCAAGGACACTTAGTGTTAATAAATGATCAAAACCCAATCAGAAGGCAAGTACAAGTCCATCAACTAGAGTCACTGGATTCCTTGCCTTCAATAAAGAAGTTAAATAAGGAGATGCTTCTGGAGAAGCAGTGTTTCAATCAATTTCATGCTCTGCTTAAAGCTTGTGGGGGGACGGATGAAATTGTCGCCGTCAGCGCATATCGAACAAAAGAAGATCAAGTCCAGATCTATCAAGATTGTTTGATAGAACAGGGTTCGGAATATACTTCCAAATACGTTGCCTTGCCTGACCATAGTGAACACCAAACGGGGTTGGCTATCGATGTGGGTAAATTGAAATCGAATATCGATTTTATTGCTCCTTCCTTTCCGGACACGGGCATTTACAAGTCCTTCAGACAACATGCCATACAATTCGGTTTTATCCTTCGATATAAACAAGAAAAAGAATCGATCACTCGTATTGCTTATGAGCCCTGGCATTTTAGATATGTAGGATATCCCCATTCCAAAATCATGGAAGAAAACAAGCTATGTTTAGAGGAGTACATCGATTTTGTACAGCAATATCGGTTCTCTGGAGAGCAGCTTACAATTAAAGAAAAGGACATGACAATCCAGATATATTATGTTTCCGCGGATAAAGGGACATCTAGCCATATCCCGATCTTGAGCTGTGATTCTTATCGCATATCAGGGACGAATCGTGAAGGATTCATTGTTACGACTTTCTCCAAAAATTAAGTTATAGCAATAAGGGTGATTTAGATTCATATCACATTTTAGGAGGCTTTTACGATGCAGAAGAAGTCGATTGCGGTATTGTTTGGCGGATGTTCAGGTGAGTATAACGTTTCTTTGAGCTCAGCCGCTTCAGTGATTGAAAATTTGGATACCGAAAAATACAATCTTGTGTTAATTGGAATTACACAGCAAGGCTCTTGGCTCAGATATAGTGGAACGGTTGAGGATATTCGCAATGATCGGTGGCATTTGCATCCGAGTTGTATCCCATCCTTTTTCTCACCTAGCAGAGAAGTCAAAGGACTCATTGAGCTAGTTCATATGGAATATCATGTAACAACGATTGATGTTGTATTTCCAGTGCTTCACGGCAAATACGGTGAGGATGGAACCTTGCAAGGCTTATTGGAACTGTCGGGCATACCGTTTGTTGGATGTGGCATGTTATCCTCTGCTTTGTGTATGGACAAGGAACTGGCTCATAAACTGGTGCAGGCAGCAGGCATAGATACACCGAGTTCCCTTACAATACATAGGAGTGAACGGATGGAAGAAGTGCTATCAGAAGCAGAAGCACTGGGTTTCCCACTCTTTGTTAAGCCGGCTAGATCAGGATCGTCATTAGGAATATCGAAGGTGAACAATAGGAAAGAGTTGATTACTGGAATTGAACACGCCTTCATATACGACAGCAAAGTTGTCATTGAGCAGAATATTAATGGTTTTGAAGTGGGGTGTGCTGTATTGGGCAATTCTGATCCCAAAATCGGCATGATTGATGAGATTGAACTACAGGGGCACTTTTTTGACTTCTCGGAAAAGTACTCCTTGATCAGTTCGAAGATTCACTTGCCAGCCCGCATTAATGAGGACACTGCAATGAAGGTTAAAGAGAGTGCCTTGACTATTTATAAAACGCTTGGGTGCAGAGGGTTTGCGCGAGTAGATATGTTCCTGACCACTGACGGAAGAATGGTGTTCAATGAAGTTAACACGATACCTGGTTTCACGTCGAATTCCCGCTATCCTAACATGCTCCAAGCTAGCGGCATGACTTATGCAGATATTCTTAACCAGCTCATAGAGCTTGCCATTGATGAGAACTGAGAGCGGCCAAGTGGAACATAAAACTGAAAAGAAATATTTGATTACCCATTGTGTAATAATACACAATGGGTAATCATATTATCATGAAGGAATGAAGACTAAATCTACCCTAACAGAAGGGCGGGCATTATTTAGCGATGAATAAACCAAGTTTGCGTGATATCAAAAGAGAGGCAACCACAAAAGCGCTGGCCAGCGCAGCGTTTGAACTTGCGGTTGAGCGGGGATTGGATGGATTCATTATCGATGATCTCGTTCAAAGGGCTGGGTACTCCAGAAAAACGTTTGCCAACCATTTCTCTTGTAAAGAAGAAGCGATAGCCATGGCGGCAATACTTACAACAGACCATTACGATGACGAGCCATTCAATGAAATTACACAACAAAACATACTGCCGTTGGATGCTCTATATGTATTGATAAAGAGATCACTAACCGCAGAGTATGTTTCCAAAATGCGTCAACTCGTATTGCTTTCCAAACAGTATCCAACGCTCGAACCGTATCTTCTCAGTGTGCTTTCTCGTTTGCAAGCTACGGCTCAGGAAACACTAACCGATTTATCCCACGGACGGTATCCCCAAGGATACTCCCATCTTCTTTCGGGGGCTGTATACGGCGCTGTCCTCGCGATATTCGATGGAAGTATCAACGTGCTGCTTCCAGGGCAAGGGACAACAAATTCTCCTAGGGAGATGACGCTGGATCAATATTTGGATGACATGTTCAACTACTTGCGAACCGGATTTTAGAAAACTCCTGAAAGGATGGCGAATATGATAAGAGTTACAACTAAAATGATTGATAAACAATTAAGATTGAAAGGCAAACTTATTGATTTATTAATGAAATCTTCTCATGAAGAAAAGTGGCTTAACTCGATGAGGAAAATCAAAAAAAGATCGGATTCAACAGCGGGGAAAGACATCGACGGTTTACAGTGTAGTGAAGAATGGATACCACGTACAAGTGATGGCTCCAAGATACGTGTTCGAATTTATAAACCTCTACACGCCAAAGGTAATGCGCCAGGTGTCCTTTGGATACATGGAGGGGGATATGCCATGGGAAACCCGGAGCAATTCGGGGCAACCTACAAAAAATTAATTGATGCAGGGAACTGTGTAGTCGTTGCACCAGATTATCAATTATCGATTGATGCTCCCTATCCAGCAGCTTTAAATGATTGTTATGATACCCTTTTATGGATGAAAAGCCATGTGAAAGAACTTGGGATTAGAGAGGATCAACTCATGGTAGGCGGAGAAAGCGCTGGAGGTGGTCTAACCGCTGCACTTACTCTTTACGCCAGAGATAAGGGAGAAGTAAACATTGCATTTCAAATGCCGCTGTATCCCATGATCGATGATAGAATGATTACTGAATCCGCTAAGGACAATAATGCCCCCATTTGGAACTCTGATTATAATCAGTGGGCTTGGAAATTGTATCTTGGCGAATTGGTAGGGAAGGATGTACCTCCCTATGCGGCTGCTGCCCGAGCTACCGACTACAGCAATCTTCCTCCGACAGTCACTTTTGTTGGTGATTTGGAACCATTTCGAGACGAAACGATTCAATATGTAGAAAACTTAAGAAAAGCAGGTGTACCTGTTGATTTCGAACTCTACAAAGGCTGCTATCATGGCTTTGATATTATTCAACCCAATGCAGAAGTAAGTAAAAAGGCAGTTTCAGTTTTTATTGATTCATTTAAATACGCAGTAGATCATTATTTTGCTGAGCAGACAGCGAAAAGATGATATTAAAAGGCGTACATTCCATAACATAGGAATGTACGCCTTTTATAAACGAATTTTTGAATTCTTTATCTATTCCAATTAAACCGTTGTTGCAACGTGCTTTTCACGAGCAATCTTGGTTGCATCAACCATGTTTCGCAAGGAAGCAACGGTTTCTTCGAGTCCACGAGTTTTGAGACCGCAATCCGGATTAATCCAGAACAATTTAGGGTCCAATACACGCAAGGCGCGTTCAATCATGCTCGTCATTTCATCTACACTTGGAACACGTGGGCTATGGATATCATATACGCCAAGTCCAATACCTAGTTTATAAGTGTTCAACTCAAAGCTGTGAATCAGTTCACCGTGACTGCGGGATGTCTCGATCGAAATAACATCGGCATCCATCGCTTCGATGGAATCGATCATGTCATGGAATTCGCAATAGCACATATGTGTGTGAATTTGAGTCGTGTCTTGAACCGTGCAAGTGGAAATACGGAAAGCTTTGACAGCCCAAGCCAGATAATCGGCTTGCTCGTTTTCCTTCAACGGCAGTCCTTCGCGAACCGCTGGCTCATCGACCTGGATCATACCAATACCTGCTTGTTCCAACGCTTCGACTTCTTGTCTCAGTGCATACGCCAATTGATATGCGATATGCTCGCGCGGAATGTCTTCCCGTACAAATGACCAGTTCATGATGGTGATCGGTCCAGTCAGCATACCTTTTACAGGACGTTGTGTCTGGGACTGTGCATATTTGGTTTCTTCAACGGTCATTTCTCCGGTAAATGCAACGTCTCCGAAAATAATTGGTGGTTTTACGCAACGGGAACCGTATGATTGAACCCATCCGAATTGTGTAAAGGCAAACCCTGCAAGTTTTTCGCCAAAGAACTCTACCATGTCGGTACGCTCAAACTCACCATGTACGAGAACATCGATCTCGATGTCTTCCTGAATTTTGATCCAGATATCAATTTGATCCCGGATGAAGGCAGCATACTGCTCATTGTTCAACTCACCCTTACGCCACAATTGACGTGCTTTACGCACTTCTGCGGATTGTGGGAAGCTGCCGATAGTCGTTGTTGGGAAAAGTGGCAATTTCCATTTGTCCTGCTGCGCGATATGACGCTCGGCAAACGGACGGGAACGTTCCGGCTGTTGAACGCTGAGTGTAGCCACGGCTTCTTGAACAGCAACACGATTGCGCTCTTCAGATTGCTGGAGAGCCTGGATCGTACGATCGGAATTTTCAATTTCAGCGATGATTTCAGCGTTTCTTGAAGACAATGCTTTCGTCAACAGAACGATCTCGTCCAACTTTTCATCTGCAAACGCCAGAGCATTTTTCAGTTCGGATGTGAGTTTAGTTTCACGCTCTGTCGTTACCGGAACATGAAGCAAACTGCATGAGGATTGCACGATTAAACGTTCAGGTGTCACGAGTTCAGCCAGTTCATCCAACAGCTTCAGTTTTCCTGGCAAAGAGGCTTTCCAGATCCCACGGCCGTCAATAACCCCAGCACCCAAAACTTTATCCGCTGGGAAACCGGACGCTTGAATGGACTGAATGTTACCCGTAGCTCCATGTACAAAATCAAGTCCGATACCTTGAACCGGTAGGGCAACAATGTTGCTATAGTTCTCTACGGATTCAAAGTAGGTTTGCAGCATAATGTTCAGACCTGGTACAGCAGATGCAAACGTCTCATAAATTTTACTCAGCAGCTCTAGGTCAGCATCACTTGTTTTGGTAACGAGGATTGGCTCGTCAATCTGTACCCACTGAACTCCTTCATTTGCAAGCTCTTGAAGCACTTGTACATAGAGCGGAAGCAGGCGGTCCAGCCAAGCGTTCGTTTCGGATTTATCATATCCTTTGGACAGCTTCAGGAAGGTCAACGGTCCGACAAGAACCGGTTTTCCTTCAATACCGAGCTTCTCTTTAGCTTCGCGATAAGCAATAAGTGGTTTATTTTCCGTAAGGGCAGGGGAAGCACCGTCCAGTTCAGGCACGATATAGTGATAGTTCGTGTTAAACCATTTTGTCATTTCACTTGCTGCTGCATCTTTCGTTCCCCGTGCAATTCCGTAATAGACGGACAAAGGTACAGCGCCACCGTCATATGCAAACCGTTTTGGAACAATTCCGAACATAACGGCAGTATCCAGAATGTGATCATAGTAACTGAAATCATTGACAGGAATAAGATCGATACCTTTTTCTTGCTGCTTGCGCAGGTGATCTAACCGAATCTCCTGCAATTTTGCTTGAAAATCTGTTTCTTCGAGCTTACCTGACCAGAATGCCTCCAAGGCTTTCTTCCATTCCCGATCCGCACCAATTCGTGGATATCCCAATACACTGCTTTTTGCCATGACGTAAAACTCCTCTACAATATGTTACCAAAAAGTTACCACATATCCGGAGTTATAATGTAATTCCATTAAGTTATATCTAGCTATAGCCTATGGCTATACCAGAAAGAGGTTGAGAAAACCGCTGTCGATTCAGACTGGGTTAATCGATCGTTTTAGTATATAATGACGTTTGATTCAGAAAGGAGAGGTATCCATAATGCGCGGAATAGGGGCATTCACAGGTTCAAGGCATTTCCGATTGAATGAGGTTACCGAGGGTGTATTTGCTGCGATTGCAGTTCCCGGTACAGGTTCATTGGGCAATGCCACAATCGTTGACTTAGGCGATGAAACGCTAGTTGTGGACACATTTACGACGATACAGGCTGCAGAGGATTTGCAAGCAGCCGCTGAGTACCTCACGGGTAGAAAGGCTTCTTATGTAATCAACACGCATTGGCATAGTGACCACACATGTGGCAATCAAGTATTTGTCCCTGCAGCACAGATTATTTCCACATCGATTACTCGCGAAATTATGGATACTTTTGTTAGGAACAGGATAACGCAGCAGTTGGCAAAACCTGAAGCGATATATGATGCTATAGACGAACTCGATGAACAAATACAACGAGAGACAAACGAAAAGTTAAGACAGGAAATGCAATGGGATAATGCCAGTGACCGTGAATATATGAAGATGCTCCCCGATCTGGTATATTCATTACCGAACTTGACTTTTGATCAGCAGATGACTATTCATGGCAGTAAGCGCAGTGTTGAACTTATTACTTTTGGCGGAGGTCATACCCAGAGCGATGCCCTGGTGTTTATTCCGAAAGACAGAATTGCGATAATGGGGGATCTGGTCTTATCTAAACATCATCCGGTTCTCATGTATGCTAATCCTCAGCAATGGCTGGATATTTTGAACAAAGTCGAACAGCTGGATATAGAAATCATCGTACCGGGGCATGGAGAAGTATGTTCATTGAACGCACTACATGAAGTCAAAGACTACATAACGGATCTATTGGAAATAGTGACCGATGCTGCTCAAAGAAACCAAAGCTTGGACGAAATTACTGTACCATCAGCCTATCAGGAATGGTTCTTCACTACGTATTTCAAGTCCAATTTGCAAAGCATGCATGAGTGGATCAAGAAAAGTGGTAAAAGTTGAACCTGACTCGATCCGTTATTGTCCTCACATCATACTTATAGTTTTTAGGAAGTCGCCCTATAAGGCGACTTTTTTGTTTTGATCCTTCTCAGCAGGTACTATTCAGGATCATGGTTGTTAAGAAGAT
This sequence comes from Paenibacillus marchantiae, assembly GCF_028771845.1. Lineage (NCBI taxonomy): Bacteria > Bacillati > Bacillota > Bacilli > Caryophanales > Paenibacillaceae > Paenibacillus > Paenibacillus marchantiae. Next base: position 4,441,547 of record NZ_CP118270.1, read on the forward strand.
AGACTCATAATAGAGACTCCTTAACAAATGTTGGGGAGCTTTTTTTTCGTTTTTTCAATCGTTTTTTATCTCGATTAGAAGGGACAGCTATACTTGATGCATAATAATGATAACTAGATCATTGTTGAACTGGAAAATGTGGAAAGGGTGATTTGATGGGTGTACCTACTTTTCTTGAAACAGGTCATATGACTGAAGGTTTTCCAATCAAGGTAATTCATACCGAGGAACAGTTTAATTTTGCCGCACACTGGCATGAAGAGGTTGAATTGGTTGTAGTCAATGGGAAAAGCGCGAGAATTGGCATCAATAACCATGTATTTGACCTTGAACGCGGAGATGTGCTGCTTATTAAACCGGGAGACATTCACTGTTTCTTGCCAGGTACAGATCATTTAACTATTATCCTGTTTCGGCTGGAGTTATTAACGGGAAGCTTCACAACCGAAAAAGAAACCCATGACCTGGGGGAGCTTTTCAACAAAACGACGGTCATCCCGTCCAACCTTTGTAATGAGAAAAATCTTGGGAAATATATAGATGCTTTAGCGAATGAAGAGAAAGATCAACAGGCGGGGTATCGCTGGTTAATGGTTGCCAGATTATATGATCTCATCGTTCATATGCTGCGCACAAAGGCACCGATTACAGATGAATTAACTTCAGGATGCCTTTGTACGCCTTCCAAAAAGTTTGAATTTCTTGAATCGGTCTGTGAATACCTGGAGGAGCACTACGCTGAACCCGTCAAACTGGATCAAGTCGCAGAGCACATTAAATTTAGCAAGTTTCACGTATGTAAATTGTTTAAAGAGATCAAAGGAATCACACTGATGGAATACCTGAATCATTTTCGAATAATCAAATCAGAATGGGCGTTATTGTTTCGCGACGAATCTATTCTGGATATTGCCATTGGTCATGGGTTCAACAATGTGAACTCATACAACCGTCTGTTCAAAAAATATAATGATTGTACCCCGTCCGAATTTCGCAAGAAGCATCGTACAAATATCACAACATATGAAGGATGATTCACAATATTTGGGGAGAAAGCCTTCTCCAAAATCCATATACTCTAATAAATTGTAAGCGTTTCCTTTTTGAAGGAGGGGGCCCATGAAGAAGTTTAAGCTTAAATATATCTCCATGATTGCACTCGTAAGCGCAGTGTTAATGGTGTCCGGCTGCCAACCAAGTGGAGCCAACCAGTCCAAGCAGGAGGAAATCACCGTCTGGAGTTTTACGGATGAAGCAGGTTATGCTATTGAAAAATTCGAGGAGAAATATCCTAACATTAAGGTGAATTTTGTCAATATTCCAGGCAATTTCTACATCACCAAGCTTAAGTCTGCACTACAGACAACGTCTAAGGCTCCGGATGTGTTTATGATCGAGAATGCAAATATAAGAGAGCTAATTGATGTGCCTTATCTGGAGAATTTATCGGCAGCACCGTATAACGCCAATGAATTAATTCCAGAGCAATATGCTTTTGTGCAGGCTAATGAGAAGGATAGCGAAGGAAATATTAAAGCGATCGGTTATCAGGGAACGCCTGGAGGTATTTATTATCGGAGAGATCTGGCCAAAGAATATTTGGGTACGGACGATCCGGAGAAGGTAGCGCCGCAAATTGATACATGGGAGAAGATATTCGAAATTGGAGAGAGAGTTGAGCAGGAGAGTGGAAATAAAGTTCATGCCCTTGCCAACTGGAATGCGATATCCAATTCATATGATGGTATCCCTTGGGTTAAGGATGGGAAGTTAGTCATCGATCCCTCTTATATGAGGGTGCTTGACCTTGTTCGTGAAGCCCGTCAGCGGCATGTGCTTGCAGAGTTGGATGATGGTAGTGCAGGATATGCGGCTTCGATGCAAAAAGGCCAAGTGATGTTCTATCCGGGAGCAACCTGGGCGTTGCAATACACCTTTAAGGCGAACGCTCCGGATACCGAAGGATTGTGGGGTCTCTCGCCGGGGCCATCTGCTTTTAGTGCCGGTGGAACTTATATTGCGATGTACAGCAAAAGTGACAAAAAGGATCTGGCCTGGAAGTTTATTGAGTTTTATAACTTTGATCATGATTTTCTGTCTGGGCTGGCGAAGGAACAGGACTATTTCACAAGTAACATGGTCGTGAATGATCAGCTTGCGGGATCTGTATCTTCAGCGTATTTGGGAGGGCAGAAGCATTTTGAGTTTTTCTCGGAAGCAGCCAAGCAGGTTCCTGTATATGAGCGAACCAAATATGATTCAACCATTAACAATGACATCTTCAAAAATGTTCTCCAGTTGTATCTCAATAATGACATTCAGACCAAAGAAGAAGCCGTAAAACGAATCAATCGTGATGTCAAATTGAGATTTCCGGAGCTGGAAGTGGATTAGCTTAGAAGTAAGCGAATGCCTTTTAATCATCCGATGACTGGGGGTACAAATCATGTTTGCCAAGTCAATCCGCAAAGATCATTACGGATACTATTTCATTGCTCCGTTTTTCATTCTTTTCGCCATTTTTGGGCTATACCCCATTCTGTATTCTCTCTATATCAGCTTCACCAACTTTGATGGGATTACTACGCCAGACTTCGTCGGAATGGGTAACTATATTGCTGTTCTGCAAGATCCTTTGTTCTACAAGACATTATTTAATACTCTTTTTATCTGGGGTGTCTCTGTGGTCCCACAACTTACTGTTTCGCTTGTACTCGCCTTTATCCTCAACGACAAGTTACTTAAGGGAAGAGACTTTTTCAGAGCGGTTTATTTCTTTCCCAACATCGTTACCGCTGCATCATTGGGTCTGCTTGTGAGTCTGATCTTTGATTGGCAATCCGGCGGTTTAAATCATTTTCTGGTTCAAGTTGGACTTATCGATGATCCAATTAACTGGAAAAATGATCCTTGGTTTATGCGACTGATTGTTTCATCCATTCTGTTCTTTCAATACTTTGGTTACTCCATGGTCATCTATCTGGCAGGGCTGCAGGGTATTGATCCGGCACTGCAGGAAGCCGCTCAAATGGATGGGGCGAAAAAGAAACATATTTTCATTCATATCATCGTTCCAATGCTCCGCCCAATCATTCTATTTCAGATGATCACGTCCATTATTGGGGGTATTCAGATTTTCGATCAGCCGTTTACATTGACGAATGGAACGGGTGGTCCGGATCGTGCAGCCATGACGAGTATTATGTATCTGTATAATGTGGCATTCCAAAGTACACGTTTTGGTTATGGGGCGGCCATTGCATTCTGTCTGTTCATCATCATTATCCTGCTATCGGTCGTATCCTTCATGATGACGAAGCGCAAGAGCCGTGCATAGGGAGGGGGAAATGAAATGCCAACCGTCAAACCAGTCGAACAACAAAAAGTTACTCTACAGCAGTACGATACTGTGAGGCGTCTGACACTGGGCAAAGTCATTATTTATCTGTGTTTGATTGGCCTAGCCGTGCTCTGTATCATTCCATTTTATCTCATGCTCATCTATTCCACGCATAATAATGCGACGATTGCATCGACATTTACGTTTCTGCCCGGCCCCTTCTTGCTGGATAATTATACGAACATGGCTTCCAAAATCAATATCTGGCGCGGGTTTGCCAACAGCTTTTTCATTGCCGGAACGTCTACGGTGCTATCTTTGTATATCGGTTCACTAACGGCTTATGGCTTCGCCAAGTTCAAGTTCAAAGGTCGCAACTGGCTATTCCTGTTCTTGCTTGCGACCATGATGGTGCCTGGGCAGCTCGCGCTGATCGGGATGTATCGTCTGTTCAGTATGTTAGGTTTGCTGGACAGCTATGCAGCGATCATTTTGCCGGCAGCGGCGAATGCATTTAATGTGTTTTTTATCAAACAATTTATGGAGAGCAGCATTCCAGACGAGATTATTGAATCTGCACGTGTAGATGGTGCAGGGGAGTTCCGCACGTTCAATCAGATTGTCTTGCCCATTCTGGGCCCGGCCATATCGGCCCTTGGTATATTCACCTTTATCGGTTCGTGGAATAATTTTCTCACGCCGCTGGTCCTGTTTTTCTCCCTGGATAAATATCCGCTTCCGGTACTCGTTGCGCTGGTACAAGGATATTATGGAATGGATTACGGACTGTTGTATTTGGGTGTTGCGATCTCGATCTTGCCTATTATCATTGTCTTTGCGATATTCTCCAGACAAATTATAGGCAGCGTTGCATTAGGTGCGGTTAAGGGATAGCACGTGTACGGAAATAGTCGCCTTTTTGGCGGCTTTTTTGTTGTTTTACATGATATTTCTATGTCGCTGGGCACTTAAATCATGGACATCGATGCCTGAAAATTGGTGGATTACCTTTTTGAAAGCCCTTTCCTAAATCTATGATATACTACGATATGACTGAATACTATGTACACCAAGATAGTCCCCTTATAGTTTGCCTTCACTTTACTTGCAAAGGAGATGTCATGATGTTTAATGTTCTTGTTGTTGACGATGAGTGCGTGCAAAGAGAAGGCATTAAGGATTTGATCTCTCACTACGGCTTTCCCTTTCAAGTATTGGAAGCCGAGAACGGAAAGAGCGCAGAGCGAATTCTGGTAGAGAACGCGATTGATATCCTCATCACCGACGTCAAAATGCCTCTTATGGACGGACTAGAGCTTAGCAAACAAGCCAGGAAAACGCAGCAGAATATAAAGATTGTGATCTGCAGCGGTTATGATGAATTTGAATATGCCCGCAGTGCCATTCGACTGGGTGTGGTTAATTATTTGCTCAAGCCACTGGTTAGGGAAGAGTTTCTACAGGTGATGGAGGATATCACGCAGATCCGTGCTTATGGCGGAGGTCCCGAACCGGAATCCGTGGAATCGAAGGTCATTCGACAGGTGAAGGATTATGTGAAGGATAACCATCAGAGAGATATTTCATTATCCGAGGCAGCCCACGATGTTTATCTATCGCCAGGGTATTTGAGCATTTTGTTTAAAAAAGAGACCGGGGAGAACTTCTCGAAATATTTGACCGATTATCGTTTGCGGCGTGCAAGCCATCTGCTGGCTCATTCGAATATGAAAATCAATGATATTGCAGGGGCCGTTGGCATCGACAATCATTCTTATTTTGCCAAGCTGTTCAGAAACAGGTTTGGCGTCAGTCCGTTACAGTTCAGAGAGTGCGGGGTGCTTCATGATCGGATGGATCAAGAGCAAATTCAATGATATCAGGTTCCGAAACAAGCTGCTGTTATCCCATTTGGTGATTGCACTCATTCCGATCCTTCTGCTTGGACTGCTCTCCTTCATACAGTCTTACCGTATTCAAATGAAGGAGTTGCGGAGCGAAGCTGAAGCGAGTCTGGAGCAGGTGGCTAACATTATGGATTATAAGATTAATCGCTACAATACGCTAAGTGAGTTCATGGTGCTTAACCGGGATTTATCCCAAATATTTACGAAAGACTACGAAGATAATTATTATAATATGTACCTGGATTTCCGGGACATTCTGGAGCCATTGATCTCGAACATCCGGCTGATGGATGATGATATTGAAGGCATTACCTTTTATACATCCGGGGAGTTATTGGGGATCCGCAATAATATTTTGCCAATTGGGGATCTCAAGAGTAAGGCTTGGTATGACGGATTTCGAGGCAGGCGCTGGATTGTGGATGGGGAGAAGCTTTATCTCGTTCAGGAACTGATCAGCAATCCGAAAGACAGCAATTTTATGGTGATCTCCATTCAGCATGATAGCATCTTTGCAGATCTGGACAATCTGTCGGAACATGTAGCTGTTCATATTGAGGACGCGAAGCAGCATGTGATATTTCAGGAAAACCACAAGCGTGTTGCTGTGGCCGCAGGTTCGAAAGTTGGGGAGTCTGGCGATCTAAGTCTTAGCCGCTCACTCGCTAACAACGGCTGGACCATTCACTATAATCTGCTGAATACCAATGCGTACGCCAATGCAATGAGTATTTTTCAAATTACGCTGTTTGTCATCATCCTCAGCCTGGTCATTACCTTCCTGCTCATTTATGTCATCTCTAATAACTTTACGCAAAGAATTATCCATATCAAGAACAAGGTGGACAAGGTAGAGCGGAACAATCTGGATGTGATTATCCGGAGTTCATCCAGGGATGAATTTGGTGAGCTGACTAACGGTATCGGTAAAATGCTGACAAGGATCAACAGCCTGATCTCTCAGGTGTATAACGCCGAAATTGCCAAGAAGGAAAGTGAATATAACAAGTTGATTAGTCAGATCAACCCTCACTTCCTGTACAATACCCTTTCATTTATACGCTGGAGGGCCGAGAAAAAGGCGGATATAGAAACGAGTTATATGGTATCTGCATTAGCCCGTTTCTATAGAACAACACTAAACCAGGGGAAGAATATGGCCACCATTGAGGCTGAGGTGCAGCATATTAGAGCGTATCTGGATTTGCAGCTCATCATGAACGATGGCCGATTTGATGTGGATTACCATATCAATGACGAGGTATTACATACAGAGGTGATTCATTTTATTTTGCAGCCAATTGTGGAAAATGCCATCAAGCATGGTTTTGTGGAGGCAGATGCGATAGATTATCGCATTCACATTACAGTTAACCGGGTGGGAGAAGGGATTAAACTAACCGTTTGTGATAACGGTGTTGGCATGACGCCTATGCAGACGGCAGGGTTGTTAACAGGAGAGAACGGCGGATGTGGTGTTCGGAACGTTAATGACCGAATCAAGCTGTATTATGGTCGGGATTACGGGCTCGTTATTCATAGTGAGCCAGGCAGCGGAACGGAAGTGTCAATCGTCCTTCCTGCCACATGATTGCGTGTAGTTACATTAAAAACATAGCGTTAGTACGGAAGCGGTTGCTGTTGCGACCGCTTATTTGTTACTGTTATAAACTTTTAATACAGAGAAATAAAGTAAATTGGAGGTCATAAAAAAAGTGTTACATATCCGAAAAATGTGGCATATACGCCATTTGTGAAAACGCATACAATTTGGTTATCAAAAGCAAATCAGATAAAGGGGATGACAGAATGAAGAAGCGCAGTAAGATGGCTACGCTGCTGATCGGAAGCATGATGATAGCTGTAATCAGTGGCTGTACCGGGGGCAATAACGAGAGTGCACAACCGCAAATTTCACAACAGGACTATGAACCTTATGGTAAATATGAGACACCCGTGGAATTTACGATTGGCCGAAATACCAATCATGTGAACAATCTGCCTGCCGGCGATACCATTGAAAACAATTTGGCTACACGCTATGTAGAAGACCGGGTGAACGTCAAAGCCAAGGTGGCTTGGGAAACAGATGATATGGATCAGAAGCTGTCACTCTCGATGACGACAGGTGACCTCCCGGATGTAATGCTTGTCAGCCGCGAAATATTTAATCAACTGGTGGATAACGATCTCATTGCCGACATGACAGAGGTTTATGAGAAGACAGCATCCGAGGGTGTTAAAAATATTTATGGTTCCTACGGAGATTTGCTGCTGAATCAGGTAAAGGTGGATGGTAAAATCATGGGTCTGCCCATGACGAATATCGGAAACCAGCACCAATTGCTGTGGGTCCGGAAGGATTGGGTGGATAAAGTAGGCGCGAAGCTCCCGGAATCCGTCGAGGATGTATGGAATCTCGCGAGAATGTTTGTGGAGAAGGACGTTTCGGGAACAGGCAAGACGGTAGGCATGGTCATGGATTCCAATGCGATGAACTTTACGCCGATCTTTGCTGCACACGGTGCCTTTCCGATGAACTGGATTCAGAAGAACGGTCAGGTTGAATATGGATCTGTTCAGCCTGAAGTGAAGCAAGCGCTGACAGAGTTGAGTGCCATGTATAAAGAAGGTTTGATTGATAAACAGTTTGCTGTCCGGTCGAGTGAAGAGAAGGAAGCTCTCGTCATCAACGGACAGGCCGGAATGGTGTTTAATCCATGGTGGATCGGCTACACCAACTACAAGGATTCCATCAAACAAGATCCTGAAGCAGTCTGGGTTGCCGTATCTGCACCAGTGGATGAAAATGGCAAGTTCAAGACGATCCGGCAAGATCCGGTGGGCGGTGGTATCGTCGTTGTGAAGAAGGATTTTGCTCATCCTGAAGCGATTATGAAATCAGTCAATTTAACAACGGATTTCCTGTACTCCTTAACGGAGGACGCAATCAATTACAAGAAAGAGCATGCTGACGAGTTGCTCACCGATGCAAGCCGCTGGAACAATGATCCTACCCAGATTCCGATGCAAGTGGATTATGACGATGTGCTGAAGCGGTATTACGATGATCTGATTAAGGCGGATGAGGCCGGAGATGCTTCCGCTGTTCAGGAAGATCGAATGGTTTCTTTCAAGGCCTATCAGGAATTCAAAGAGAAAGGTAATGCGATCGATGCAAACACCTATGGTGAATATCTCTCCCGGATCGAGGGACAGCGTGAGGCGAATAACCCGAATTTGGAAGTGATTCCCGCAGGCTTCTACGGAACAACCGAGACGATGAAGCTGAAGTGGGCGAATCTGCAGAAGCTCGAAGAGGAAACCATGCTCAAGATCATTATGGGGGAAGCTCCTGTAGATGAATTCGATAAGTTTGTTGACACTTGGAAACGTACGGGTGGTGACGAGATTACAGAAGAAGTCAACGAGATGAGCAACAGATAAGGATCGCGTGAGCTTAGGTGCGAAAGCCTGATGGTGGACTTCCGCACGGGCTTTCGTCGATAAAGCCTGTCCAATTAGGCACATGATGGAGGTGGAAAGGACAATGCCGCAAATGGAAACAACCGTTAATCAAGAGCGGGAAGTGCGTTACCGGAGCAAAAAGAAACGTAAAACCTTTGACGAAATGACCTATCATTTTATGCTGCTGCCTGGCATGATCATGCTGTTCATTTTCTCAATTGTACCGATGTTCGGGGTCGTGATGGCATTCCAAAAGTTCATTCCTGCCAAAGGAATATTCGGGTCAAAGTGGGCAGGGCTTTCCAAATTCACATATATGTTTCAACTGCCGGACGCGAAGCAGATTTTCATTAATACATTGGTTATCGCGGTTGGAAAGATTGCTCTAGGGTTGATTGTACCCATCGTATTCGCTTTGCTGTTAAATGAGGTGCGTCTGAAAGTATTCAAGAGTACAATTCAAACCATCGTCTATTTGCCGCATTTTATGTCCTGGGTGGTTCTGGGCACCATGCTGACCATGATCTTTTCTTTCGATGGCATGGTGAATAACTTCCTTGAGTTTCTCGGACTGGAGCGGATTATGTTTCTGGCGAGTAATGACTGGTTTAGGCCGCTGCTCATTGTGACGGATACGTGGAAGGAATTTGGCTACGGGACGATTGTCTATCTGGCTGCATTAACGGCAATCAACCCTGCATTGTACGAATCTGCCGCAATGGACGGCGCAAGTCGCTGGAAACAGACGCTGAATATCACGCTGCCGGGTATGTTCCCAACGATTATCCTGCTGGGTACGCTGAGTCTTGGTAATGTACTGAATGCGGGTTTTGATCAGGTGTTTAACCTGTATAATCCGCTGGTATATGAAACGGGCGATATTATCGATACTTTTGTATACCGTATGGGTCTGATCAACATGCAATATTCATTTGCAACAGCGATTGGACTGATGAAATCGGTGATCAGCTTTGTTCTGATCGTGATTTCCTACAGACTGGCTTCGAGGTATGCGGGGTACAGAATTTTCTAGGAGGGTTAGCATGATTCAATCCAAATCGCTCGGCTCCAGGCTATCCCGCCTGTTGATTATGTTTGCGTTAATTCTGATTACGTTCATGTCCTTGGCGCCGATTGTCAATACCATTATGGTGTCCGTCAGCAGCAGTACAGCTGTTAATGCAGGTCGGGTCTATTTTTTTCCAGTGGAGCTGAATTTCTCATCGTATGGCCAGATTCTGAATGATACGAAGTTTTGGAAGGCTTTTTTCATCTCGGTCGAGCGGGTGGTGCTGGGGGGAGCAATCAACATGTTTTTGACCATTCTCATGGCCTATCCGTTGTCACGAAGCGTCACACAATTCAGATCGAGAAACACATATATGTGGATTATTGTGTTTACAATGCTTTTCAGCGGCGGAATCGTTCCATGGTATATGGTCATCAGCAAGTTGGGGTTAATTAATAGCATTTGGGCGCTGGTTCTGCCGGGGGCAGTTCCTGTCTTTAATGTGATTCTCCTCATGAACTTCTTCAAGGGAATTCCAAAGGAACTGGAAGAGGCCGCATTTATTGACGGTGCCAGTCCGCTTAAAATTCTGCTCAAAATCTTCATCCCCATTTCCATGCCGAGTCTGGCAACGATCATGCTGTTTGTTATTGTGGGGCACTGGAACAATTTCTTCGACGGCATCATTCTGATTAACGACAGCTCCAAAATCCCGCTCCAGACCTATCTGCAGCAGCTCAGTCTCACACGGGATCAGATGCAGAATCTTTCGGTCGAACAGCTGCAGCAGTTCAATAAAATCTCCAATACAACGTTGAATTCTGCCAAAATTCTGGTATCCATGATTCCCATTCTGATGATATATCCTTTTCTGCAACGTTATCTAATCCACGGAATCGTACTTGGAGCCGTAAAAGAATAGTTCTGGTTATCAGCATCATCTGCAGTTCTGCCTGAGAAATATGGAAGGGGGTGAAGGAACACCGTCAGGGACAGGCGTGAACAGAGCTGGAGCAAGGGATTGACACTGCTTTACGGGTAAAACTGTTAGTTATACGTCGATTGGAGAAGGGAAGGGATCTGATGAGCAAAAGGAAAATGGTTAGCCTCACGCTGGTACTCAGCATTATTCTGGTCACCACCATGGGGGCAACAAGCGGTGGCAAGAATCGCTATGCAGATCAGGCGCAGTGGTCGCAAGAGAAGCTGCATGAATACTACTGGAACGATGCATCAAAAATGATGAATAATGCTTATCCATCAACACCAGAAGGTGAACAGGCATTGAATTACTGGTGGAAGGCCCATGCGGTCGATGCATTGGTGGACGGATACGAACGTACAGGAGACAAGGCCTACACTGAGCGTGCAGAAGAACTCGTTCGCAGTATCATTGCACGCAATAGTTCACTTCACAATGAATTCTACGATGATATGGAATGGCTCGCGCTCGCCGGGCTTCGTCTGTATGATGCAACAGGCAGTGAAGAGATGAAGGGATACGTAATGGAGTTGTGGGATGACATCAAGACCGCCTGGTGGGAAGATGAGCTTGGCGGTATGGCTTGGAAAAAGGATCAGCGTTATAACCGAAATGCATGCTCCAATGGGCCTGCCGCTATCTTGGCTGCAAGGTTGTATGAACGTTTTGGCGATGAGCGGGATCTGGAATGGGCCAAAAAAATATATGATTGGGAGAAACAACATCTGGTTAATCCGAAAACGGGCCTGGTAGCGGATGGTTTGGTGCTGAAGGAGGATGGCACACTGGATGTGAATGAAGCATGGATCTTTACGTACAATCAAGGCACGTTTATCGGAGCGGGTGTTGAACTCTACCGGATAACAGGAAAGAAGACGTATATGAAAGATGCCGAGAAAACCGCAGCTGGTTCTTTGAAGACCTTAACGGATGAGAAGACGGGCATATTTAAAGAGGACGGCGACGGGGACGGGGCGTTGTTCAAAGGCATCCTGATCCGCTACATGGTTGAGTTGTATGAAGTCGGGCATAACAAGAGCCTGAAAAAGGCAGTCTATCGCAATGCCGATGCCTTACTGAAAGGTAGCCGGGACAATGGATTGTTCGGTCAGGCATGGGGTAAAGCAGCCCAGAACCCACTCGACCTTACGGCTCAGCTCAGCGGCGTATTTCTGCTGGAAGGAGCTGCTAAGCTGGAAGACGGCAAAGCGGATAAGCCAGGTAAACCGGATAGACCAGTGAAGAAGTAGCCATTTGAGTGGAAGATAGGTTAATAGGATAGTAATTATTAGAGGTCAGCGCCTGCATGAGTCTTTCCAAGAGAAAGATCATGCGGTGCTGTTATGTTCCGGTGTCACTGTTAAACGGTAAATCAGCGTGAGGCTTCATTCGAAAAAAGCATCGTACCCAATTACTCAGGGTACGATGCTTTTATGCGTCTGCAAATTCATTGTAGGTATGGTGATTACTTGCTAGCGGGTAAGTTGTAGCTTTCTCGGATTAGGGAGAAATAGTCATCAGCACGGACAACCTTGAATTCTGTTCCGAGTTCTTCGGTGATCGCCAGTGCATCGGATGGAGTCGTACTCCATGCAAGCAATCCAAGGGAAACGAACAATGGCGATTTACCATCCCAATTCGCTTTCGCTTCATTCAGCACCTGTAATCCATCCTGCACGGTACTTATCCCACGAATTGTGGATACGGGCAGGCTATCATCAACGATTTCCACACCATAGTTGTCTTCATAGCTGATGAATAAGCCGGGTGCATGATAATCCTGTGCATAAGCCTTGGCTTTAAATGGCGTGAGAGGTACATTCTCGCTGTCTACACGGTTCAACACATAAGGAATGGTCATGCCAGTCTTTTTCATATATTTTTCAGTTTGCTGCAAAAATTGCCGGAAGCTTGAGTCGGGCCATGCCTCTGGATAGAAGTATCCTGCACCGGATGGTCCTGCGATCAGCAGATCATTCGGGGTTGCGGTGTTCACATAATAATTCAATATTGCTGGTGCACCTTCGTAGAGAAGCGGGCTTGAAGTCCAGTTAATCGGAACCTTACCCCTGGCCGGATCATCCCACATCACACGCATGCGATGCTGGTTATACTGAAAATTATCGCCTTCCGTAAAGGTATACGTTACATAGATTTTGTTCTCCAGCGCAGGTCGCGGAGATTTTTTCACCGGGGTGAGATTCGGTTTTGTCCCCGAGAAAACAGTCAGGTTGCTGAACCAATCCGCTGCGAGAACATAGACGCCATATCGAGATGCGATCTCAACGGAGCTGAACTCACCTTCGACATCATTGCTAAACCAGCCAAGGTAGGGAGTTCCGGGTTTTACATCAGACATGATCTTCTCGAAGAGTGCTTTTTGCTCAGGTATATTGGAATCCAACCAGAATACCATCGCTTTATTAGCGACTGCATAATCCCTTAAATATGCATAGGGCTCCCGTTGCTCAGCCGAGAGAGGGCGGATATTACCCGCGGATACTTTATACTGATTCCACATGTCCACTTCAGCCGTCAGGTTCTGAGTACCCGCAGGAGGAGTGAATTCATACACAAAATAATTGCCATTATCGGCGAAACGGTGGCCGCCTTCTCCTTCAGCAACCTTGGAATTCTGTCTGTCATAGAGGAATTGTTCTTCTTCCGGTGTTCCTGCGATAAAGTTAGCGATCTCTTTTCCATCCGCCTTGACCGTAATCTCATGTACAGCCGGTCCCCAGCCATCCTGAGTGAAAGCGTCATCAAATCGGAGATATACTGAAGATTTTCCCAAGAGTGAAGAAAGGTCCAGGGAATACGTGTCACGGTTGCTTGCATCTCGAATCTGTTGTTTTTCCTCCGTTATCGTAACAAAGGATTCAGGCATGCCGGATGGAATGCGAATCGCCGTATCCGGATCAAGTCCAATTAACATCTGGTGGTTCGTTTTCTTCCACAGATTCTCATACTGCCAGGTATAGGCATCTATCCGACTATTGAATTTACCCCGCAGGTCATCTACAATCTTCAATTTGTAAGGGGCTTTGGACAATTTGACTGCTAACTCGGGACTGGCAACCACAGCATTCTTCAGTCCTGCGAGCGTGGTTGCTACGTTAATCGTATCAGGTACTTTGGGATCATATACAACCATGCCTTTGACTTCGTTGCGATAAGCAGAGAACACTTCCCAATAATCCTGATGAAGCGTGTAAGGCACCTTGATGTCCTTAAGCCAGGTCAATTTTCCTTCTTCCTGGGACTCAATCAGATAGATTCGGGGTTGTTCTCTGTTAACGATACCCTGTAATGTTCCCAGCAACAATTTGATGTCACCTGACGCATCATAGATGTCGGCTGCATCCAAATGTTTCGGCTTTTTGAAACTTGGCAGTTCACGGTGTTTGGACCCATCAGGTTTGGCTGTCTGTACATTCGTTTCCGTAGCTGAAGCAGCGCCGGCGGTTAATGAAAAAGCGCATATGAGAGCTAAACAGAGCATCGTGAATCTACGAGCCATGGCGAATTCACTCCTTGTTATAGTCAAGAATTAGAGTATGTGCCCGTAATACCCACCCTCCTCTTGTGGCCAAAAGCCAATCCACACATCTCTATCCAACACATATTAAATATATTCATATATAATTTTACAAGGGGTTCGACAAAACTTCCCATTATTCCTGGAAATCAGGCATATTAAATGCGATGATATCAAGGAGATAATCTTTGCAACTGCAGATAAGCTCAGCTTGTTTATTGCACTTGCAGGTGAAAGGATATATTATATATCTCAAATATTATGAATGAATTGGTGATGTGATCAAAATGAGTACAAATGATCGAATTCCACTGTATCAACAAATCCAGGACTATATCAGACATGTCATAACTCAAGAAAATATGAAACCCGGTGATCGCATACCGACAGAGAAGGAACTGATGGATCAGTTTCAGGTCAGTAAAATTACAGTTGCCAATGCCTTGACCGGATTAGCAAATGAAAAGTTAATTGCGCGTGTGCCGGGGAAAGGCAGTTTTGTAGCTGAAGAAGCGGATAGTGCTTCTATGACCTCATCGCAAGCGAACACAATGAAAGGTAGAGAGGGGACACTGTCTACAGGAATGATTGGCATCATTGTGCCCTCCATCCATGATTATTTTGCCATCAGGCTCGTTGAGGGAATTGAGCAAGCCTTGCGTGACGAAGGATATCGCAGCATGATCATGTTTACACATGGCAAGGTGGATAAAGAGAAGGATGTCATCAAGGAAATGAAGGCGCTTGGGGCAGAAGGTCTATTAATCTTTCCTGTTGATGAAGAGAACTACAACGAGGAGATCCTTGGCATGAAGCTCTCGGGTTTTCCTTTTGTACTGATGGACCGTTATTTGCCAGGGGTCGAGACACATTATATTGCGGCAGATGGCAGACGGGGCACAAGGCTAGCTGTGGAGCATCTTTGGGAGCTGGGACACCGGGATATCGCTATTTGCTCGGATTCTCCCCTTCAGACAGTTACGGTTCAGGAGCGGATCGAAGGTTATATTGAGGCTTTAAAAGGCAAAGGCGCGTTAATTAATCCTGCTCATATGATCACAGATTTCCAACCGTTAACTGAACTTAAGGAAGCGGAGGCCCATCCTTTGTATCGATATATCCAAAATCGAATGGTCACAGCCTATGTTTCGCTTAACGGCAGGTTGGGTGTGCAAATCTATCAAATGGCCAAGCAAGCAGGGCTTCAAGTGCCTGAAGATGTATCGATAGTAAGCTTCGATGATCCCACCTCAATCGTGGAGGAATTCAGTATATTTACCCATGTTAAGCAATTTGAGCGGGATATGGGGTATCGGGCAGCTGCTAAATTACTGGAAGTATTACGTGGTCATGGGGAAACGAAAAGTTATAGCAAAATGCTGATTGAACCCGAGCTGGTCGTACGTCAAACTACCGGAACGGTTCCTCAAGCTTAATTTAACAAGAAAAGAAAACCTTTTCCGTAGAGAAGCGGAGAAGGTTTTTTTATGTTTGTATAAAAAACATATTGAATATATTCATATCATATATTATAGTCTAGAAAAAGATGGATAGTCATACATTGCAACCCAAATCAAATACGAGCTTGGGGAGGTTAAGAAAATGGCACGAGATCGAAAGGAAGAGCGTACGGGATTTCAAGAATCTGCTGCTTACCATCCGGATTATGATTTACAGACTGACTTTGTGATGGTTTACGGGATTGATGAGTCGATGCAGGAACGCATTCTGAAGTGGAAAGAAAAAGGATATGTGGTTCATTTGATGACAGGAGTTGCTTGGGGGACCTACAACAGCTATTTGGATGGTGAGGTCGATGGAGCAACACATTGGGATGAAGCTCAAATGGACCGGGAAGGCAACATGATTCTTCATGGGAGCGAGCCAGTCATTCCATACATGGTGCCTACCATTTCCTTTGGTCATTACATAGCGGATCGAATACGTATTGCCGTTGACGCCGGTGTGGAAGCCATCCATCTGGAGGAACCTGAATTCTGGGTAAACGGAGGCTATTCAGAAGCTTTTAAACGGGAATGGCAGTTGTATTACAAAGAGCCTTGGATTCCGCCACATGCTTCACCTGATGCCCAATTTCGAGCTTCCAAATTAAAAGCGTATTTATATACACGTGTCCTGGACCGATTATGTGCCGAGATGAAGGACTACGCGTTAAAACGTTATGGTCGTGTCCTTCGCTTTTATGTTCCGACTCATAGTCTGATTAATTACACACAGTGGCGTATTGTCAGTCCACAATCTCAGCTTCTAGAGCTGCCCTCCATCGATGGGTATATTGCACAGATCTGGACCGGGACATCCCGAACCCCCAATGTGTATGAAGGGTTGCGTAAGGAACGTACGTTTGAAACCGCTTACCTCGAATACGGCGTCATGCAGGAACTGGTTCGTGGGACCGACAGACGAATGTGGTTCCTGCATGATCCGATCGAAGATAACCCGAATTACACCTGGGCTGATTACCGCCAGAACTATTTAAAAACGGTGGTTGCCTCACTGCTGCATCCCGGGGTCGCCCATTATGAAGTCGCACCTTGGCCTCGACGCATCTTTCAATGCACTTATCCATCCGAGGATGGTTCTGGCAAGGAGCAAATTCCGTCAGACTATGCCACAACTTTGCTTCAGGTCATGCACACTCTTGGTAACATGAATCAGGATGTGATTGAAACAGCAGAGGAGCCATTACAAGTTGGCGTTTTTATTGCTGACTCAGCAATGTTTCAACGAATGAAGCCAGATCCAAATGCACCTCATGCCGGTAAATACGATGGGACAGATCCTGAAGGATTCCAGGAGGATGGCGATACAGAACTACTCGATTTTTCTCCTTTTTACGGTCTGACACTGCCGTTATTGAAACATGGTATTCCTGTCCGTCCACTTCAACTGGATAATGTAAGGCGGTATCCGGGTTACTTGGCAACTTATCGTGTGCTCATACTGAGCTATGAATTTATCAAACCGGAATATCCGGACATTCATTATGCCCTTGCACAGTGGGTACAGGATGGTGGAGCGTTAATCTATGTAGGCGATGACAGCGACCCGTATCAAGATATTCGTGCATGGTGGAACCATGACCGCAAGCATGAGCAGTCAGATCAGACGTATAACTCCCCTCGAGCACATTTGTTTGAACAACTAGGTCTAAAAGATAAGAGGCAAGGTGTCAATAAGGTAGGAAAAGGGGTAGTTTACTGGCTGGATGAACATCCGGCTGACTTCACTTTATCGAAGGCAGGGGCTGATCGGCTGCGCCAATCTGTCAAAGAAACGATGGAAGCTGTCCACGGACCAGAACTACAGTGGGAATCGAAACCATATTTCAAAATTAGACGAGGTCCCTATCTAATCGTATCGGTGCTCGATGAATCGGTCAGCGAAGAGGCAGTAGTCATTCCAGGTCCGATTGTGGATTTGTTCAATTCAAAGCTCTCAGTGCTGAGCCAGGTGACCCTAAATCCGGGAGAGCAAGCCTTGCTCTATGATATTGAAGCGGGTCGTCCAACGGATGGAGAAGTATCCGTCATTGCTGCTTCTTCCCGAATAGAAGGTCTATCTCAGTCGGCCACAGGTTTTCGATTCATTGCAAGAGGACCTTCCAACATGAAGGCAACAGCAAGGTTGTATTGCAAGGCCAGACCATTATCTGCCCAGTATGTCATTCAAGAGCAGATGGTCCCCGTGGTATGGGAATGGGACCCGGATTCAAAGACAGTGCTTCTTCAGTACGAACATGGCAAAGAGAACAATGCAGAGGTTCATGTCCGCTGGACTTCCTGAATTCACAATACAACCTGATTGATGTAACAGAGAGGAGTATACTAGCATGCCCTACGAACCGATAAGGCCAGAACGGTTAAAACAGATGTTAAACAAACTTCGGGAAGCCATATATGAGCCGATTGCCGAATTAGAAGTGACGGCTTGGATTACACCAGAGCCCGTACCTTACGAGGAACGGATGACCGGCACGAAAGTGACACTCAAGCAAGGAGAACAATGGGGAGAATTATGGGATTGTGCCTGGTTCCGTTTTGCAGGTAATCTTCCGGCAGTCACAGGTAACCAAACCACGGTCCTCTTGCTGGATGTCAACGGTGAGCTGTGTCTGGTTGACCATGAAGGGTCACCTATCCAAGGGTTGACGACGATTAACTCCGAATTTGATTTTTCATTAGGTCTGCCTGGGAAACGAGTCGTGCAGCTCCATGAGACATCTGTAAATGGACAGGAAGTTGAAGTGTGGGCAGATGCAGGCAATAACGATCTGTTCGGCAAGTATCGGGGAGGGACGTTGAAAGAAGCACTTATCGCCTACTGTAGGGAAGATATTCGGGAACTCTATTACGATACCGAGGTGCTCTTGGAGACCGCAGAGCAGCTCCATGACGGTTCCGCTCGGAAGGAGAGAATCTATCAGACGCTCTATGATATTTCAGTACAGTTGATCGATTTCTCGAAAGAGAGTGTCGAGCAAGCGAAGAAACGACTACATGAACAGCTAACCCTGCAGGGGGGCGATCCGGTCTTAACCCTAAGCGCTGTGGGTCATGCTCATATAGATTTGGCCTGGTTATGGCCGATCCGTGAAACGATCCGTAAAGGAGCTAGAACGTTCTCAACTGTGCTTCGCATGATGGAGCGTTATCCTGATTATGTGTTCGGAGCGAGCCAACCGCAGCTGTACGATTGGATGAAGCAGCATTATCCCAAGCTGTATGAGCAGATCAAGGAACGTGTACGTGAAGGCAGATGGGAACCGCAAGGCGCCATGTGGGTAGAATCGGATACCAATGTGCCTGGTGGTGAATCACTCGTACGCCAGATTTTGTATGGCAAGCGTTATTTCCAGCAGGAATTTGGCCTGGAAATGAAATCGCTCTGGATGCCTGATGTATTCGGCTACTCGGCAAGTTTGCCCCAGTTATTAAAGAAATCCGGTGTGGATTACATGATGACCCAGAAGCTCTCCTGGAGTGAGTATAACCGGCATCCCCATCATTCCTTTCTATGGGAGGGAATTGATGGTTCAGCTGTATTAACACATATGCCACCAGAGGATACTTACAACAGTCCTGCAGCTCCGCGTTCGATCATCAGTGCTGAACAGGGGTATCTGGATAAAAATGTATCAAACCATGCGCTAATGCTCTTTGGTATAGGAGACGGAGGCGGAGGACCTGGCGAAGAGCATTTGGAGCGGCTGACACGGGTGAAAAACCTGCTTGGCTTGTCCCCTGTTATACAGGAACCTTCTTGGAAATTTTTCGAACGACTTAATGAGGAACGTGAACGGTTCCAGACATGGCGCGGTGAGCTTTACCTGGAGAAGCATCAAGGAACCCTGACCAGTCAGGCGCGAAGTAAGCGGTATAACCGGAAGATGGAGAAAGCACTGCGCGAATTGGAGTTCGCCTCAGTACTTGTGGCTTCACAGCTAGGCAAGTCTTATCCGTCCGAGTCACTGGAAACGATATGGAAGGAAGTCCTCCTGTATCAGTTCCATGATATCCTTCCGGGGTCTTCCATCAAGCGTGTGTACGATGAGTCACTCATACGATATGAAGAACTTTTAGATCAGACAGAAAATATGATCAACGAAACCTACAGCCATATGGCAGACCAGATCTCTTCAAATATCGAATCCTCATCCAGCTGCTCCGTGGTGATATTCAATTCATTGCCTTGGGAGCGTCAGGAATGGATTCACACGAATGGAAACTGGCGCAAGGTTCAGGTTCCATCCATGGGATACACAATGGTATCAGATCATGTGGACCAGGGTGCTATAGATGAAATCGCATCATGCGCCCAGTTAGTTCCGGGAATACAAGAGTCGGAATTTCACGTTTCCGCTGAAGAACGCTGTGTGGAGAACGACACATTCATCGTGAAGTTTGATCGGAATGGAGCCATTATCTCCATACAGGACAAGGCTGAAGCGCGGGAAGTCATTCCGCAAGGTCATCCGGGAAATGCACTTCGTGTGTATCACGACGAAGGAGATGCTTGGGATTTCAGTCATGACTATTCCGCACATACAGGTATGCCATTAACGCTTCATGACATTCGCGAGCTTCGTGAAGGACCAAAAGTCGGGTTGGTCTTCGAATATAACTATGGAGAATCCACTCTGATCCAGACGGTGGTTCTGACAGAAGGCAGCAGACGAATTGATTTCGAGACGACCGTGGATTGGAGAGAGAATGGTAAAATGCTTCGTACTTCATTCCCGGTGAATATCCGTACAGATCAGGTTCACTGTGAGATCCAATTTGGCAGTTTGACCAGACCAACTCATCGGAATACGATGTGGGACTTCGCCAAGGATGAGATATGTGCTCATCAGTGGATTGATTTATCGGAGCCAGATTATGGAGTCGCATTGCTTAATGATTGTAAATATGGTCATAGAGCCATCAATAATGTGCTTGGTCTGAATTTGCTGCGCAGCAGCTCGTATCCTGATCCGGAAGCGGATCGTGCGGAGCATACGTTCACCTATTCGTTATATCCGCATCAAGGCAACCATGTTCAGGCTGAGATCTATCGAAGAGGTAATGAACTGAACATCCCGCTTCGTACAGTTTCCTTATCATCTGTATCTGGTAAGCATAACGGTAAGCTCCCATATTCGAAAACATTTCTTCAGCCGGATCATCCGCACATCATGGTGGAATCCGTCAAAAAAGCCGAGGATGCAGACGACATCATCGTCCGTCTATATGAAACTTCGGGAACACATGCCATCACGGCATTACATCTTGGATTCCATATAGCAGAAGCCTGGACGACTGATCTTATGGAAAATATCATTTCACCCGTTTCATTTGCAGGAGCATCCGAGATGGCTTTATCCTTCACTCCATTTGAAATCATCACGTTACGATTGAAGTTAGGATAGCTATAGCTGGGATGGATGACCGTCCATTATGAGAAAGGAGAGGTTGGAATGTGATCAAGACAAGAGTGAGCAACAATCGATTGATGAAGCGAATCTGGCAGCATAAACTCTTTTATTTGTTTATGCTGCCCGGAATCGTCTGGTTTTTCCTGTTCTCCTATGTACCGCTATATGGAATTCAGGTTGCTTTTAGGGATTACAATTTCGTTGGCGGATTCACCGGAAGTCCATGGGCAGGCCTTAAGTACTTTCAACAGTTCTTCAATTACTATCAATCCGGTGACATCATCCGTAACACGATCATCATCAGTCTCATGAAACTGCTAATTGGCTTTCCGATGCCAATCATTCTTGCACTCCTCTTAAATGAAGTACGAATGATCAAATTCAAAAAGACGGTTCAGACCCTTTCTTACTTGCCTTATTTCGTATCCTGGATCGTCGTGGTTACGCTGATGCAACGGCTCCTAACGCCGTATGGGGGGCCAGTCAATGACTTATTGGGGTCATTTGGAGCGGAGTCGATCCAGTTCCTGAATAATCCAACATGGTTCTATCAGATGATCGTCGGTTCAGACATCTGGAAGAATATCGGTTGGAATTCCATCATCTTTATGGCCGCCATTGCGGGTATTGATCAGCAGCTTTACGAAGCTGCCAAAATGGATGGTGCGGGACGCTTCAGACAGATGTGGCATGTATCGCTTCCAGGTATCCGCAATGTAGCTATCATATTATTCATACTCGCTGTGGGCAGTCTGATGAGCGCAGGTTATGAACAACTGCTTCTCCTGAATGGACCGGCAACCGCAAGTCTTGGCAGTGTACTGGACGTGCATGCCATTAACTCCGGGATTCGAGAAGGACGTCTCAGTTACGCTGCAGCTGTAGGACTATTCCAAAGTGTTATCGCACTCATTCTGGTTGTAACCGTTAATCGCATCGCCCGCAAAGTCAGTGATGTATCCCTGTTCTAAGGAGGTGACCTTATGGAACGAAAATGGTCCTTATTCTCGGTACTTAACTATATTTTTCTTGCTTTGGTTGGATTCTCGATGATTTACCCGTTTATATATATCTTGGCTTATTCACTGAACGACGGTAAGGATTCGATGCAAGGCGCGATTTATTTTCTTCCCCGCCAATTCACGTTGGATAACTATGCTCAGGTATTCGATAACGCAAGGATCTGGAAGGCATATCAAATTACGATTATGCGCACCGTGCTGGGTACTTTTCTCCACGTTGTATTGTGTACACTCATGGCCTATGCACTTTCCAAAAAAACATTGCCAGGTCGCTCCTTTTTCACCTTTTACATCTTTTTGCCTACGATTTTCAGTGCGGGATTCATCCCGTTCTTCATTACACTTCAAAAACTGCATCTGATTAATAGTTTCTGGGTGTACGTTTTGCCCTTGTTGTTCAACTTCATGCACATCATCATTATTCGGACATTCCTGCAAGGCATACCTGAGGAACTGGAGGAATCGGCGCGTATTGACGGGTATGGAGATTTTCAAATCTTCGTACGAATCATTCTGCCTCTTTCCGGGCCGGTACTTGCAACGATCTCGCTGTTTATTGGGGTAGCCCACTGGAATGACTGGTTCTCGGGCGCTTATTACGTCTCGAACAAAGATTTGATACCGGTGCAGACCCTACTGCAAGAAATGCTGACAGAAGCAGAGGCATTATCCAATTCGATGCAGCGTGCAGCACAGCAGGGTGGTCAGACGGTTGGTGGAGTCGGTGGAGCAGGAGCAACACCTGAATCACTTCGAATGGCATTGCTTGTTATTACGGTTTTCCCGATCTTATGTATATATCCGTTTCTACAACGATATTTCGTGAAGGGGGTTATGATTGGTTCGGTTAAAGGGTAGATCATCCTGACCTGAATTTGCTAGAGCTTTACCGAGATCATTTAATCAAGGAGGCGATTGGTTTGAACAGGATTTGGTCGAAAGGCGTATCCATCTTGCTCGTGTCCATCATGGTTGGAGGTTTGCTGAGCGGTTGCACGAATTCATCAGGAAACGGGGAAGGCGCAGAAGGGGAGAACGGAAGTAAACTCAAAATCTTGCACAATTGGAATGGCTCAGGCGGATCGGATAATGGGATAACCCCTGTCGAGGAAGTCATCAAAGAGAAAACTGGCGTCACCTTGGAGTGGGAATATACGAAAGGCAGCGAGACGGAGAAAGTAAACCAGATTTTCGCCACACAGGATTTGCCGGATATCTACACCGGACCTGCATGGGGCGGCGAGCTGGACGGGATCATCAAGGCTGCCAAAGAAGGACAGCTGGTAGATATATCCGATAAATTGGGGGATTACCCAAACCTGGCGAAATCCATCGCGAAAGAGAATGTTCCGCCAGCATTGTATGAAAAAGCGATAGATGCGTATGACGGCAAGAAATATTTACTTTTACAAAATCAGCCCGCAACGAACGAAGACGGCATGGATTGGCTATATGGCTTCTATGTTCGCAAAGACATAGCCGAGAAAGTCGGCGTGGATCCTCAGTCTGTCGTGACGAAGGAAGACTTCTATAACTTCCTCCAAAAAATCAAAGATGCCAACCTGAAGGAGAGCGGTCAGCCCGTGTTTCCACTGGGCGGATTTAGTAACGGATGGTCCGTAGGTATCGGAAACACGATGTTCTATTCCGGAGCAGGCTATGTAGACAAAGGTGACGGAACGGTAGAACATAACTTTTTCACCAAAGGATACGAAGAATACACGCTGTTCTATCGTAAACTGGTTGAGGAAGGGCTGATGGACCCCGAAGCCTTTACTCAGACGGATCCTATTGCCAAAGAAAAAATTAATCAAGGACGCATTGCTATCCTTGCCGCACATTATCCGGCCATTTTGGACGCCTCCAAAGAATATGTTACTTCACATCCTGGAAGCGATTACATCCCGATCGGACCATTGGAGCGGGCAGATGTTGACCCGAGCCGGCCTGTTGATCTTGGCATTCAAGGAAACAACGTAACGGCTATCACCAGTAGCTGCAAGGGCGAGTGTGTAGATGCAGCGCTCAAGTTTCTCGATTACATGGCTTCTGACGAAGGTTTTATGCTGGCCCGGTACGGAGTTCAAGGGGTTCACTGGGATATGAAGGATGGTAAACCTGTACCGAATCAAGAATGGTTCGATAAGTTTACAGCAGATCAATCGGGTAAAGTCCGCAAAAACGAGGGCATTTCCATTGGGCTGGAATCGATCACGGGGCTTGACCGGATCAATTCGGCAGCAGGCGGCGACATCTGGGCAGACCAGGAAAGACTCGATGCCATGGAAAATGCCCGGAAAATCTTACGTCCAAACGGTATTCATGTAATCACAGCCTATAACCCGGGCGATGTGATCACCAAATCACCGGAATGGGAAATGTTGAAGCCTTCCATGGACCGGATGGGAGATGCCTGGAAGGAAGCTATTTTCGCAAAATCGGATGAAGCAGCCCTTAGCATTATCAACGACCTCAGGGAACAGCTTCGGAAGACCGGATACGACCAAGCGATGCAGTTCACCAATGAGAACCTGAAAGGAAAAGATATCGTAACTGTTCAAATGCCGAACTGATGCTGAAGAGTTAGGTTAACGATTATCAGGGAAATCAAATAGGCTTTGCAGCGCCTTGGTCAACAAGGCGAGCGAAGCCTTTCCCTTTTAATCAGGATGTACCGTTTTCGTTGGGAAAATGAATTGAAGGAGATGAAACAAATGACGACATTTAGACCACCATCCGTACCTTTAATTACGGTAGACCCTTATTTCAGCGTATGGTCTGCTGCTGACCATCTCTATGATGATCACACCAGGCACTGGACGAATAAAACTCAAGGTATGGTTGGCATGATTGTCATTGACGGCAAAATCAGAAGGTTTATGGGGAAAGTAGACGTTCACGAAGCTTCAACCGTTGAGGAGCCTGACGTGCTCACTCAGACGAATCTAACCGTTGAGCCGGTGACTACCCGTTACACCTTTGAAGGAGAAGGCATCGAACTTGAGGTTCATTTTACCACACCGCTATTGCTCGATGATCTTGAAATGTTATCCAGACCTGTGACGTATGTTACGTTCCATGTTCGAGCGATAGATGGTCAAGGCCATCTAGTGAAAATCTATTTTGATGTGACAGGTGAATGGTGTGCACATACTCCTGATCAGCAAGTCACCTGGGAGTCTCATATAATTAATGAACAGTTACACGCCATGTCTATAGGAACGGTGGAACAACCTATATTAAAACGTGCCGGAGATGATACGAGAATAGACTGGGGTTATATGTATCTGGTGGTTCAGCGATCTCATCAATCTCAATCGGTCATCCATGCGGTATCCAAGCGTGAGGAGTATGCCCGGTCAGGTCTTTTTAAGACAGGAGATGATTCTATCCAGCCAAAGTCCATATCTGGCGATATGGCTATTATGGCAACTGAAATGGATTTGGGTCTTATCCATGAAGAGCCAGCATCCCGCTACCTGATGCTCGCCTATGATGATATTCATGCAATTGAATATTTTCACCAACCACTGAATGCGTATTGGAAGAAAGATGGTGTGACATTTGAGGAAATGCTGGTAAAAGCAGCGGATCAATATGAAGAGGTAGTACAACGATGCGACCGCTTTAATCGGGAACTCTTAACGGAGAGTCAGGCTACAGGTGGGAACCAATATAGAGACATTCTGGCATTGACCTATCGGCAAGCGATTGCTGCACATAAATTGGTTGCTGATGAAGCAGGAGAAGTATTATTTTTCTCCAAAGAGAATTTTAGTAACGGCTGTATCGCGACGGTGGATGTGAGCTACCCCTCGATTCCGTTGTTTCTGAGGTATAACACCGAATTGGTCAAAGGTATGATGCGTCCAATCTATAAGTATGCCGAAAGCACGGATTGGACGTTTGATTTTGCTCCACATGACGTGGGGACTTACCCCCAAGCTAACGGCCAGGTTTACGGAGAGAACAAACTCGAATACCAGATGCCCATCGAGGAATGTGGCAATATGCTCCTGATGACAGCAACGGTATGCAAATATGAGAAGCATGCGGAATTTGCCCGTGAGCACTGGGGACTTCTAACAACTTGGGCTTCATATTTGTTGCAACATGGTCTGGACCCTGACAATCAACTGTGCACGGACGACTTCGCCGGACATCTAGCGCACAATGCGAACTTATCGATTAAAGCGATATTAGGCATTGCCGCCTATGCGTATATGTGTGATGAACTTGGTTTGCCGGATGGTGCCGTTTATCGTGAAGCGGCTGAAAAAATGGCAGAGGAGTGGTCATCCATGGCGACAGCAGGTGATCACTACAAGCTGACTTTTGACAGCTCGGATGAGTCATGGAGCATGAAATACAATCTGGTGTGGGATCGTTTGTTGGACTTCAACCTTTTCTCAAAAGAAGTGGCTGCTAAAGAGTTGGCTTATTATCAGCTAAAACAGAATCGATATGGCATACCGCTGGATAGCCGTGAGACATACACCAAGTCTGATTGGCTCGTATGGTGTGCCTCCATGAGCGAATCGCAGCCTCAGTTCGAACAGATGATTTCTCCTCTGTGGGACTTTATGAATGAAACATCGAGCCGTGTACCTGTAACAGACTGGTATGACACCATCACCGGAAAGCAGTTGAATTTTCAAAATCGGTCGGTTGTCGGTGGATTTTTCATTCCTTTGCTGAGAAAGACATCTGTATCAAAATCATGATGAGATCAGGTGATGAATTGGAGTTGAAAATCACGGATATTCATAAATTACAACAGCAGTTCAAGAATCCTGAGGCGACGTATCGTCCACAGCCCTTTTGGTTTTTGAACCACAGTTTTAGCAAGCCTGAGTTAGAAAACCAAATTCAATCCATGGTTGAAGCCGGTGTTGGCGGCGTTGTATTACATGCGCGTCACGGGATGCAGGCCTCATACCTGTCAGAGGAGTTCATGGATACGGTGGATTTCTGCACAAAAGAGTGCCAGAAGCGTGATATGGTGGTCTGGTTGTATGATGAGGACAATTGGCCGAGCGGAACACTGGGAGGTAAGCTGACGAGGCAATATCCCGAGTATCGGATGAGATACTTGAGGGTTGAGGAACGAAGATATTTACACGATGCGCAGCAGGAAATGTTATCTCTCGATTTTGCCACCTACGCTAACAATGAACTCATCGCAATTCTCGCTTATCGTGCCATCCAGCAAGAAGGGGAATGGCTGATCTATGATCAACCTGAGGATATTACAGAGTTATGCGGACAGGAATGGAAGCCTGATAACGACGAGGATTATATTATACTTGCCTGCTGGTCCTGTGAAATTGCTGAAGGGATCACGTTTGCAAAAGGGTATTATCTGGACACGTTGAACCCGGAAGCCGTGCAGGCTTTCATTCAGTCGGCATACGAGCCGTTTCAGCAATTTCAGTCTCATTTCGGAGTGACCATTCAAGGTGTATTCACGGATGAACCCGGGCTCATGATCCATGACGGTTTTTTTGGAGTCGAAGCCATCCGAACGTCGGTTCAGGATGTGAATGCAAATCTGCCCGGAATCGTATTCGCTTGGACACATGGGATGGTGGAGCGGTATGAGCAGGAGAACGGATATGATCTGATTCCAAGATTAGGCGCGTTGTTATATGGTATGGCCGATGGCAGCAGGTCTGCGAGGCAGGACTATTATGATACGATTACCCGTTGGTATGTAGAAGGTTATCATGAAGCTATTCGTTCGTGGTGTGAATCACACAGCTTGCTATACATCGGCCATACGCTGGAAGAACCCGTCTGGGGGCAGGCTCGGTCGCAGGGGAATCAAACCCGTGTATTGCAGCAGTTCCATTATGCAGGTGTGGACTACCTGACACATGGAATCGGTACAAAGGAGAATCCACATCGTATCGTATCCGTAAAGACGGCCGGGTCTGTCGCACAGTTGGACGGGAAAAAAAGAGTTATTTGTGAGTCATTTGGTGCAAGCGGTCATGCCTATGCCATGCGACAAAGGCGGCTTGATGCCAATTTTATGGCATTTTTGGGTGTTAATTTGTTTATCCCGCATGCATTTTACTATTCGTTCGCAGGGTATCGGAAAACAGACTTTCCACCTACGGAATTCAAGCATGCACCGCATTGGCCACATTATCGGGCTTTTGCCGATTATCTGGGTCGGTTGAGTGTACTTGGTTCTTTCACGAAGCGTACACCTGAAGTACTTCTGTTGTCACCTATCCACACGGTATATGAGCATATGTTCTTATCCGGTGAATCGAACCAGCATCCAGCTACGGATCAACTGTTTTCGTTATTATCAGACCGCATGCTGCGCAGCTCTATTGATTACGATTATGTGGATGAGTATCAGCTCAGAGAGGCAAAGATTACTCATGCTGGAGGATATCAGTTTAACGGAGAACGAAACGA
Source organism: Paenibacillus marchantiae (assembly GCF_028771845.1). Taxonomy (NCBI): domain Bacteria; kingdom Bacillati; phylum Bacillota; class Bacilli; order Caryophanales; family Paenibacillaceae; genus Paenibacillus; species Paenibacillus marchantiae. The sequence goes on from NZ_CP118270.1 coordinate 4,470,182, forward strand.
ATATTCGATTTTGATTTTGCCGGAAATTACGGTCATGTCTGTAGATATCGCAAAACAGCTTGTTACCTTTGTAAACTGTGGTGGAAGGCTTATTGCGGTTGGGGCAATTCCTTGTGACAGTGAGCGACAGCGCCAAGATCCGGAATTACGGAAGTATATGAACGAACTATATGGTTCCAATCCTCAAGACGGGAAATTACAAGCGGTTGGCAAAGGGTACAGCTTATTCTATTCCATGAAAAACACAGCTCATAACGACACACTTATGAACTTGTGTGTTCAGTTAAGAGAGTTAACGACATCATCACCAGCGATTGCCTGGAAACAGATCGAGGGGCAAGCTGAGGATCTCATTAGCGTTGAACGCAAAATTGAAGATCATGTGCACACATGGCTGATGAACTGGTCGGAGCAGCCCGTGACCATTCAACTCCATCAGAACCCTGTGAAAGAACACATAGAAGAACAGATGGAAGAATGGAACTTGGAAAACGGGAGTATAAACCCGTTGAGTCATGATGCTGTTCTAACATTTGTACCGGGAGAGCTTCGTCTTCTATCCGTTAGACTTGATCATTTACCTGATCCGCTTCACACTGAAGATTCGACACATCCCAAACCGCAAGAGCCTATAAATCATAAAGTGCAAGATACCTCCGATGTGTTGGTACTAGGTGATCATTGGCAGTTTCAGACCGTCGAACCCAATGTGCTTGTATTGGATCAGTGGCAGGTCACATTGAATGACCGTCAGTCCAGAATGAATGCAACGATGCCAGGCCAAGTCAACACGTACCGGACAACATTTGTCGTAACGGAAGAATGGATCGAGCTTATGAAATCACAGCAAGATGCAGTCCATTTAAACGAACCTGGAAATGAGCAGATCTTCACGATTGAGCTAATTCTTGACGATATCGAGCAAAAAATCCCATCCCATATTGGTTTCCTCCAACGCAGACGTAATGTTGAAATCTTTATTAATGGAGTACGGATGGAAGCACTCCAGCCTTCAATGTGGCAAGATATTCATTACGCTGGTGTGGACATTACCAAACATCTTGTTAAAGGGGAGAATGAGCTTGAAGTTCTCACGGTTTCACTGCTGGAACCGATGCCAGCCATTTCCTTTCCTGCTTATCTGATTGGTTCATTTGCTGTAGAAAATCAGACTACATTAACCGTTGAACCTGAACAAATGACTGGGGTTTGGAATGTTGAAGGTTATCCTTTCTATTCGGGAGCAGGAGTGTACTCGCAGCAAGTGGATTTGTCTGGTATCAGCTTGAATACGGCCAATGAAATTTGGCTGGAAGCGGAAGACTTTAGAGAGACGGCTTGCCTGTACGTGAATGGGGAGCAGGTTAGCATCCGGCTATGGCCACCCTATCATTGGAACGTCACGCCTTACATGGTGCCAGGTAATAATGTAATCGACATTCATGTGGCTAATACACTGGAGAATCTATACGGAAAGTCTTCACTACCTTCGGGCATGAATGGGCAGGTAAAACTTGTAACTAAAATATTGAAATAATGCATGATTCAGGTTTAGGTTTTGGATTCGCGGGGGAAGAATATGAACACGATAAAGTCGCCAAACTGGCGGCTTTTTTTGCATTGGAACAAAAAGACTGAGCTTTACTTTGCTGGAAATAATTATATTTGAACCGGGTTATTCATCAAATGATTAGACCTCACACGTAATGAAAGCGATTTAAAATTGTGTTGACGAAAACCATTTTCATAATTATTATGTAAATGAAAATAGTTTTAGAGAGGTGGATATCACTGTGAAGCAATATTTTGAGAAGGCTCAGAAGTTTGGTAAATCGTTTATGCTTCCTATTGCTGTTTTACCAGCGGCGGGTCTATTACTGGGGATCGGAGGGGCCTTGTCCAACGCCAATACGATTAACTCGTATCCATTTTTGCAGATCACATGGTTGCAGCAAATATTTACGGTGATGAGCAGTGCAGGAAGTATAGTGTTTGATAATCTGGCTTTGATCTTTGCCATTGGGGTGGCTGTTGGACTCGCTAGAGCGGACAAAGGTACAGCAGGATTGGCAGCAGGATTGGCTTATCTGGTCATGAATGCATCGATCAATGCGATGCTGATCAATTCGGGGAAACTTGCCGCAGATCATTTGGCTAGTGTCGGTCAAGGTATGGTACTTGGAATCCAAACCCTGCAAACCGGTGTACTCGGAGGGATCGTCGTCGGATTGGTTACCGCATGGCTTCATAATCGATACAACAAAATAGAACTTCCTCAATTCTTAGGATTCTTTGGAGGTTCACGTTTCATTCCTATCGTTTCATCTTTTGCGGCCATCTTTATTGGTATTGCTTTGTTCTTGATCTGGCCAACCATCCAGCTCGGTATAACGCAGCTTGGAGGTTTGGTCGATAGAACTGGGTATATCGGAACACTGTTATATGGATTTATTTTACGGATGCTGGGTCCACTTGGGTTGCACCACATCTTTTATCTGCCTTTCTGGCAGACGGGAGTCGGAGGAACAATGGACGTTGCGGGAAAAGTTTACGAAGGAACACAGAATATTTTCTTTGCTCAACTGGGAGACCCTGCAACCGAGAAGTTCTTCTCGGGTACATCCCGATTTATGTCAGGACGTTTTATCACGATGATGTTTGGTTTGCTCGGTGCGGCACTCGCTATTTATCATACGGCCAAGCCTGAACGTAAAAAAGTAGTTGGCGGATTGATGTTGTCTGCGGCACTCACTTCGTTCTTGACAGGAATTACGGAGCCTCTGGAATTCTCATTTCTGTTTGTTGCTCCAATCCTGTATGTCATTCACGCCGTATTTGATGGATTGGCATTTATGCTTTCACATATTTTTGAGATTACAATCGGTCAGACTTTTTCAGGTGGATTAATCGACTTTATCTTATTCGGGGTACTTCAGGGTAATGCCAAAACGAACTGGATTATCGTTCCCATCATCGGAGTGGTCTGGTTCTTCCTTTATTACTTCACCTTCCGAATCTTGATTGTGAAGCTCAATTTAAAAACTTCTGGACGTGAGGAAGAAGTAACATCAGAGGCAGACGCCAAAACGCAAAGTCAGCAGTCTAATACACCCGCATCAACGAAAGGTGAAGAACGCTCCATCGCTATCCTGAATGGACTTGGCGGTGCAGACAATATTAACGAATTGGATTGCTGTGCAACACGGCTTCGCGTATCTGTGAAGGATATCGAGAAGGTTCAAAAGGATGCGCTTACAGCTACTGGAGCCAAAGGGGTAGTACTTGTCGGTAACGGAGTGCAGGTTATTTATGGCCCTCAGGTTACCGTGATCAAAAATGAAATCGAAGAAATTATGGAAACGGAGTAATTGCAATGAATTTAGATAAATTAGGTTTACAAGGTGGTCTCGTTGTATCATGTCAGGCTTTGGAGCACGAGCCACTTCATAGTTCGCTGATTATGGGACGCATGGCAGTCGCAGCAAAAGAGGGAGGAGCGATCGGTATTCGTGCGAATACTGCTGTAGATGTGAAAGAGATCAAAGAACAGGTTGATCTGCCCGTCATAGGTATAGTGAAAAGAAACTACGGAACCAATCCCGTATTTATTACACCAACGATCTTGGAAGTAGATGAACTTGCCGAGGTCCAAGCAGAGATTGTTGCGGTTGATGCCACTTTACGTGCACGGCCGGACGGTAAATCACTGGATGAATTCGTACATGAAATTCGCACCAAACATCCTCAACTTCTATTAATGGGGGATATTGCAACGAAAGAGGAAGCCGTTAATGCAGAACGACTTGGTTTTGACCTGATCTCCTCTACATTGGTCGGATATACAGAGGAGACAGCAGGGATTAAACTGTATGATAATCAATTTGCAGCCTTGAAAGAAATTCTAACTAGCGTACAAACGCCTGTTGTTGCGGAAGGGAATATCATGACCCCGGAGATGGCAGCAACGTGTCTGGAAGCTGGAGTCTATTGTGTTGTTGTTGGTGGAGCCATTACGCGTCCTCAACAAATTACGGAACGTTTTGTCTCAGAAATTGCTAAAGTGAAAAAGCCTTCTCCTTCTGTCCAATAAAAAAAGAAGAAATCAACAAAACAGCCAACGAAATAGATTGGCTGTTTATTTATTCAGCAGAATAAAGAGCTTTTAACGTTTGCTGCCGCGCATGGAGTAAATGTTCATCCTCAAGTAATAGAAGAGAAATCACATCCAGGATGTAAATAATGGCTAATTGGCTGTTGATGAAGCTCACATCTCCGGTTCGCCCGATATCCGGTGTGAAAATGCACAAATCCGAGACTTCAGACAGGGGTGTGTGATCAAAATTAGTAATTCCAACAACTTTGCTTCCTCTTTTTTTGGCTGCGTTTAATGCGTCACTGACTTCTAAGGTTCGTCCTGAATTGGATAAACCAATGACCAGATCATCTTCGCCCAAAAGAGAAGCACTCATGATCATCATGTGTGAATCCGTCACCGCATCAATGACGATATCCATCCGCATTAGTCTGTATTTGAACTCCAGAGCAGATAAACCTGAACTTCCCAAACCATAAACATAGATTCTGCGAGCTTTTTTTATGTACTGGACCACTTGTTCGATTCTGTCGGTATCCAGCATTTCTGCGGTTGCGTTGATGATATCATTGTGGATCTGCTGTGTTCTGATAAAGAAATCCGTTTGATTGCGGGGTTGATCCACTTCACGGTTAAGTCGAATTTTAAAATCTACAAAGGTAGAACAACCTACTTTTTTACAAAATCGAGTAATGGTTGACATGGAAGCATTGGTGTAAGCAGCCAAATCCCTAATATTAATATTATTAATGGATGATTTATTACGCATCACATAATCAGCGATTTCCTTTTCTTTCGCTGAAAAACGTTGATATTCAAGCTGCAGCATGTCGATGACACTGGATGACATTATGATTCCCCTTTCCCAGAACATGTTAACTTTTGTATAGTCTATCCTCATTAGTCTACTTCCTAAAAGCCAATTCATCAAACCTTTAAAAATAGTCTGTATATTTTGATACAAATAGGAGGAAAACCATATTAATTATTATGTTAACTAAAAACATTGTCCATATTATAAGTCAAATAAATGTAAGAGTTTACATAAGTTTTACTTCCCGCTAACCGAATGCTGATCTTCCCTTGTTATGCTAGGCCTGTTTGGATTTACATAAGCCAACCAATCATACATACAAAGGAGAGAATTATGATCAGTCACCTCTACAAAAAAGTGTTATCCATCCTGTTATCGATTGCTTTGGTATTCGGATGGCTTGCGGGATTTGGGGGAGTTAATTCAGCCCAAGCCGCATCATTGTCTGAGCCTGAGATGCTGTTAGAGCGTAATGCCAATTGGCATTATTTCGATCAGGGCCAGGATTTGCAATCGGATTGGCGTGCTTCATACGATGATTCGTCCTGGAATTCGGGACAGGCTCCATTTGGTTACAAAGACAACGGTAATGGCGTAAGCACTTCCTATTTTGGATCACTCAAAACGGAAGTCAGCTACGGTCAGGACAAAAAAAATAAACCCCGCACAACCTATTTCCGGACAAACCTAACCGTTAACAAAGATCAAATTGACGATTACGGGCAAATTCTCGGCACATTCGGTATTGATGACGGTGCAGTGATCTATGTGAATGGTGTGGAAGTCATTCGTTTTGGCATGCCGGATGGAGAGATTGTGTACTCCACCCAAGCAACCTCAAATAAGGACTTGCCGGTAATGTATGAGAATATCGACCTGACTGAGCCAATGAAAGTCAATTTGCATGAAGGCTCAAACGAAATTGCGGTCGAAGTGCATCAACAGAGCGACAGCAGCTCTGACCTTTATTTTGACATGGAGCTTAAAGCCTTGGCTAATGCGCCATCGCTGGATATCAGCAAAATAACGGTTACCTTCTATGGAGATGCAACAAGTAGCAAAGGCTTCACTTGGTATACTCCTCTTGCATCTGCACAGAGCACTGTTCAAGTGGTGCCGAAACAAGGAGGAGGCGTTGCTGACTTCAGTCAGGCCCAAATTTTCAATGGGCGTGCAACCGTCGCTTCCAACTCCCCGGGAGAAATGGTGCATAAGGCGGAAGCGACAGGCCTTTCCCCTGACACTTCTTATTCTTTCCGTGTTGGTGATCAGGATCTGGGTATATGGAGTGAGGTTGGAACGTTCAAAACGGCTCCGGTTGACGGAGCATTTACCTTTATTGACCTGACGGATACACAAGCGAAGGAAGAGGATGAGGCGATCCTGTCCGGATCTACTCTGTCCAAAGCACTCGCGACTGTTCCGAATGCTGAATTTGTCGTCCATAACGGAGACGTTGTGGAGAATGGCACTTCAGAGCAAGAATGGAATTGGTTGCTTGGTCATTCGCAAGCCAGTCTTATGAACACGACCATTGCACCGTCTGCTGGCAATCATGAGAATAAAAATTATGCGTTCTACGAGCATTTTAATGTGAAGCAGCCAGACGGTGCTACAACGGTAACAGGCGCATATTATTCGTATAATTATAGCAAAGCTCATTTTATCGTATTGAACTCCAACGAGGATTCATCGGATTACGCCAACTTCTCGAATGAGCAAGTCGCATGGATGAAGCAGGATGTAGCGGAAGCAAAAGCCGCAGGAGCCAAGTGGATTATCGTGAACATCCATAAAGGTCCGTACACGACATCGAATCACGCCACGGATAGTGACATTATTGGTGCGAACGGTGAACGAAAAAAAATCGCTCCACTCATGAACGAACTGGGGATTGATCTAGTCCTTCAGGGACATGACCATATCTATGCACGGACGAAACCAATCAAGAGCGATGGTACTGCTGAAGATGTGTCCAAAATAACGGAGACATTCAATGGACAGAGTATCGAATACGCGGTCAAACCGGATGGAACCATTTATATGATTCCTGCTACCGCCGGGGCTAAAGTATATTTCAAAAACCAGAAAACTGAATTAGGAGATGCATATTTTAATTTGTTCGAGCGTGCGGAGGAAAACCACGCTCGGCAATATGGCGACACCACGAGCGCAGCCAGAGGGCAGGTTCAGAACTTCGTTTCATTGACTATTGACGGAGACAAGCTGTCCGCCATAACGTATGAGATTGACCAAAATAAGAATGCAGAACCATTTGTCGTGGATACTTTCGGGATTATCAAGGAATCGGATACAGTTCCTGTTCCAGAACAGGTAAACAAGGTAACGGTAACGTTCCATGGAGATCCTACCAAGAGCAAGGGGTTCACGTGGTACACTTCCGATCAAGTAACGAATAGCGACCTTCAGGTTGTGGAGAAAACAGCTGCAACACCTGATTTCACGCAAGCCAAATCGGTTCAAGGGCGCTCTGCACAACCTGCGAATGCTCCTACAGAACTGATGCACAAAGCAGAAGTGACAGATCTGAAAGCTAATACAACCTATTATTTCCGTGTAGGGGATGCTTCCCAGCAAGTATGGAGCGAGATAGGTACCTTCAGTACAGCACCGGAGAAAGGTAAATTCACTTTCATTGATCTGGCGGATACACAAGCGAAGGAAGAGGATGAGGCAATTCTGTCCTCTGAGACATTGGCCAAAGCATTGGCTACAGTACCGGATGCACAATTTGTCGTTCATAACGGGGATATCGTGGATAATGGTGTGAAAGAGGAGCAGTGGAACTGGCTGCTTGGGCATTCGCAGGAAAGCCTCTTAAATACAACCATCGTTCCATCCGCAGGGAACCACGAGGACGAAAATTATGCGTTTATCGATCATTTCAACATCCAGTCACCGGTAAATTCCGCTACGGAGACGGGAGCTTACTATTCTTATGATTACAGCAATGCGCATTTTGTTGTGTTGAACTCCAATGAGGATTCGGATGAGTATGACAACTTCTCATTAGAGCAAGTCGAGTGGCTGAAGAAAGATGTTCAGGCTGCCAAGAAGAATGGATCCCAGTGGATAATCGTCAACATTCACAAGGGACCGTACACGACGTCAAATCACGCAACGGATTCCGATATCATGGGAGCAAACGGTGTGCGTACCAAGATTGCACCGATCATGGCGGAGCTTGGCATTGATTTTGTACTCCAGGGACATGATCACATCTATGCGCGCACAAAACCGATTGATCAGAAGGGGAAAGCGCGTCAGCCAGAAATGATCACGGAGATGCAAAACGGACAGAAAATCGAGTACTCTGTGAATCCGGATGGCACGATCTATCTGATTCCGGCAACAGCTGGTCCAAAAGTGTATTACAAAAATCCGAGCACAAGTCTCGGTGATGCTTATTACAATCTTTTTGAACTGGCAGAGGAGAATCATGCAGCCAAATATGGCCCTGATCCGAATGACAACCGTCGTCCAATGCGCAGTCAGGTACAAAATTTTGTGGGCATTACGATTGACGGCAGCAAATTGACAGCTATAACGTATGAAATTGACCAAAATCTGAAGGGAACAGACCCGTTCATTGTTGATCAGTTCGGTATCGTGAAGAAGACAGAACCTTCGAATCCGGGACCAGGAACCTCCAATCCGGGAACATCGAATCCCGGCTCGGGTTCAGGTTCAGGTAATGGATCTGGCAGCGGTAATGGCTCCTCAGGAAGCGGTGGCGATACAACTACCGGTAACGGTTCGAACAGCGGTAGTGGTAGCGGAACTGATTCCGGCAACAAACCGGATACTGGATCAGGCAATAACGGAAACGGAGGCACTGCGCCAGCGTTGAAAGATACAGCCGGACACTGGGCAAAATCTACAATTGATAAAGCCCTGGCGGCTGGATTCGTCAATGGCTATGGCGATCAGACCTTCCGTCCAAATCAGAAAGTCACACGTGCCGAGTTCATTACGATGCTGGGCCGTGCCTTGAATCTGAATACCGTAAGCGAGAGTATTCACTATACGGATGATAACAAGATTCCTTCATGGGCGAAGCCTTATATTACAGCAGCTGCATCCGCTGGCATTGTCAATGGTTACGAGAATGGCTCGTTCGGCCCTAGCAAGACGCTGAGCCGGGCGGAGATGGTAACTATGATTGCACGCGCTGGCGGAATCCAAACAGATTCCAATGCGAAACTGGATTTCAAAGATGCAAAAGATGTCCCAGCATGGGCAGTATCCTATGTAGCTTCTGCTGTGGAAGCAGGTCTGGTGGGCGGTGTAGGTGGCAATCGATTTGCTCCGATGCAGACAGCTACCCGTGCTGAAGCAGTTACACTTATTGTTGGGCTTCTTGAACAATCGAAATAACGCTAAACCTAATTTCCAAGAAACCAATGCGGAACGTTCCCGCATTGGTTTCTTGTTTTATTCTAGAGACCGGGAAATATTAGAGTTATTGCAAAAGAATCAGAGTCCCTGTACAGTGGATGAATCATTAAGCAACAATGACTCCAAGAAGGAGGGTATTTATGAAGTCCCACACCTCTGAGCGTATTAAATTCCCGGCAGGGTTTTGGACAAGCTTGCATCAATTAGGGATTGCGGCCCACGATGTAGCTCGCAAAGCACAACTGCCGCTCACGATTATAACTGAACCAGCCGTCACGACTGCTCAATATTTCGCGATCTGGCAGGCATATTCTGATCTCGTCGGTGACACTGCCGAAGGAATCATCAAGCTTACGACCGTCTTTGAAACGGGGAAATACCCGCCGAGTGTCTTAGCAACCTACCATGCGCGTGACTACCGTGATGCATTACACCGAATGGCTCGCTACAAAAAACTTTGTCCCCCTGAAAGCTTACGTATTACTGAGGAGGGCGATGATTGTTCAATTGAACTGGAATGGTCTAACGAACAACCAGGTCCGTCATTGCTGGTTGGAGTCACACTGGCATTTCTCCTCGAACTTGGGCGCCGGGGAACAGGTCAACCTTTGACTGCGCGGCTTGTCGAATTTTCGCGCACCATGGGCGATGTTCGAACCCTTGAGACTTATTTTGGCTGCCCAATTCGGATTGGTGCAACTTGTAACCGGCTTACCTTACATCGTAAAGATTTGGACCGTCCGTTTCTTTCATACAACGAAGAGTTACTGGAGATCCTTACTCCCGCCCTGGACCGATCGCTGGATGAACAGCAGGGCAGTCGTTCTATTACAGACATGGTCAAATGGATTATGAAACGCAGTCTCACAGGAGGTCGCCCCGACATTCAAGTCGTTGCCAAGGAATTGGGTATGAGCGATCGGACCTTGCAGCGCCGGCTTACAGAAGAGAATACAAGTTTCAAGCATCTATTGACGCAAGCCAGACATGAGCAGGCACGAGCCTACTTGGCAGACCCTACACTGGATATTAAAGAAGTAGCTTTCTTGATTGGATATGAAGACCAGAATTCGTTCTACCGCGCCTTTCGTTCATGGGAAGGGGATACGCCAACGAATTGGCGTACGGTATATTTAGGAACGAATTCGCTATCCGAAGGACCGCCAGAATCATCAACTCTTCATTAACTAAATGCTTTGTATCATTTGGCGTGTTATGCAAGAACTTTGGCGCAACACGCTAGTTACTCGACTATGTAGACAAGGTAATATAAATCCTATCCGGAGCACAAGACTGTTTATAACATGATAACGATTCAGCTTGCCGCTACAAGAGAATAAAAGGAGTAGTTGATATGGATATGGGTTTATACGGTAAAACAGCTTTGGTTACAGGATCAACGAAGGGGATAGGGAAAGCCATTGCTATTGAACTTGCCAAAGAAGGGGTTAATGTGCTCATCAATGGACGAAATGATGCAGAGGTTGAGCGCATGGTTCATGAAATGAAGTCCGATTTTCCTGCTACCTCACCTCAAAAAGCTACAGCTGATCTGGCGGACATTGGTCAAAGAGAAGCCTTATTTGAAAAATACCCCCAAATTGATATCCTAGTGAACAATATGGGGATTTATGAAATGATGCAATATGAGGATATCAGCGATGAGGTTTGGGAGAAATACTTCCGTACGAATGTGCTCGCTGCAAATGCATTGTCCAAATTTTATATGCCAAAAATGTTGCAAAATGATTATGGCCGCATGATCTTTATTGCGAGTGAAGAAGCCATTATGCCTTCAGGACAAATGCCTCAGTATTGCATGACCAAATCCATGTTATTATCGTTGTCCAAAAGTTTATCGAAAATAACGGTAGGAACAGAAGTTACCGTCAATACAATCATGCCAGGACCAACCCTCTCTGAAAATGTGCAACAAATCATTGAGAGCATCTACCCTGATGAATCGATGACTTTTTTAGAAAAAGAGAAGGATTTTATGCGCAAAAACCTGCCTCAATCCGAAATCCAACGATTTATCAAGCCTGTTGAGATTGGCAGATTGGCCACATTTGTATGCAGTCCGTATGCATCGGCATTCAAAGGTTCTCCAATCCGTATGGATGGGGGAATGGTGCCAACCATCTTCTAAACTTGTTTTTCACTATACAAGTGAACGTAAAGAACCTTGAGCTGAGCTCAAGGTTCTTTTTTCGTTAAGCAGCATGTGGGAGTAAATGGACTCAAACTGTTCGGAATGACTTACAATGAATGATGTTCTTTAACCGTATATATGCAGTTTCTTCCTCCAGCCAAAATATACTCTCCACGTTCAATATGAACTTGATCCCCCAGAACCGTTTTGAATAAATGCAATTCATTCTTACATAACCCGGTACATACCGCCGCAGCTTCACAGATTGGACAATGCTTCTCTATAAACAACAGGCTACCATCGCCTTGATCCTTGACCTCGGCCATATAGCCTTCATTTGTTCGGATTTCAGCCAGTTTCTCCAGCCTTTCCTTCACGCCGGATGTATCGCCAATGTACTGTAGATATTGCTCTTGCATGTTCTTATTCCGAACATTGAGGAGCTTGTCCAGCCCTTCATTTCCGAAAGCTTCTTTCATGGAATTGATCAGACTGACGGATAACTCCGAATATCCACTAGGGAAAAAACGATCAGCAGCGGGGGTTAATCTCCATAGCTTGGTTGGTCGACCCATGGGACGAGCTTCTTCTTCGAAAGTAACCAATCCTTCTTCTTTCAGTGCATTTAAATGCTGCCTGATAGCCATTCCAGATAACGCAAATTGGGAGGAGAGTGCCACAACATCCATTCCACCTTGCTGTTTAAGCAGGTTAATGATTGCTTTTCGGGTACTGGTTGAGGCATCCTTTTTCGTTTGATCCCGGCTCATGGTGAACCTCCTTTTTAAGCAACTGAATCTTCATTATTTCATACATTTTAAACAAATACATTGACAAAGTCAAAGGCGAACTGTAGTTTAAACTTTGTAAAGTAAAATGTTTACTAAGTATCCGGATACGATGTATACATAAAATTCTCTTGGAGGTCACATACCATGTCGTCCCATTCACAAAGTATTTTCAGTCCGCGTTATTTTGCATTATCCATAGGAATTATATTGTCAGTGATGGCTGTTGGATTTGAAGGTTTGTCGGTAACGACAATTGCTCCTTCCATTGCTGGAGACCTGAACGGTCTTAACCTGTTTGGCTGGATATTCAGTACATATCTGCTTGCACAGATTATAGGCACCTTGGTTGTTGGTCGGATTATTGATAGAAGGGGACCCGCAGTACCATTTACGCTCGCACTTCTATTGTTTATTGTCGGACTGGTCGCAGCCGCAACTGCAGGAGATATGTATACCATGATCGCGTCACGGGCCATGCAGGGTTTGGGTGCCGGAGCTATGATGACTTGCGTGTACACGGCCATTTCCTTAAGTTATCCGGACGAATTACGTGCCAAAATACTGGGCGCATTCGGTACAGCCTACGTTCTTCCGTCCATGCTTGGTCCATACATTGCAGGCCTTATTGCAGATCAGTGGTCATGGCGCTTTGTGTTCTGGGGGATTCTACCGATCTTGTTGATTTCAGCACTCCTTAGCTTACCTGCATTTACGAAATTAAAATCACAGCCTGCACAAGGGGAGAATGGAGCTGCCGCTACTTGGATGGCACTGCTATTAACGATAGGTACGGGGACTTTATTAGTGGGACTTGGAAAGCTTCCGTCAATTATTGGATTTGTTATCGTCTTTATTGGGGGAGTACTGATGGTATACCCACTGCGCAAACTGCTGCCGGAGGGAACCCTTGCTTTGCGAAGAGGTATGCCCGCTATACTCGCTACGCGTGGACTGTTCTTCGCTGCTTATACCAGTACACAAAATTTCTTGGTATTGGCTTTAATTGAGGTGAAAGGCATTACACCTTCTCAGGCTGGTTTAATTGTAGCAAGCGCTGCACTGAGCTGGTGTGTCATTGCTTATTTGCAAGGGCGTTGGGACTCGGCAGATCAGGGTCGAGGACGTCATACACGAATTATTATTGGTGTACTCCTGCTTGCCATCGGAATTACCATCGTATTTTGGGTTCCTGTTGTGACCGTTACCGTAGCGGTTATAGGCCAAATCGTAGCTGGAATAGGCATTGGATTGGCACATCCGATTAGTGGTGTTGTTGCGTTTTCCCAAACAGGAGAGGAAGGCGTTGGCAAAACCTCGGCAAATCTGCAATTTGCAGATTCCTTTACACCGGGCGTAGTCATCGGGATCGGTGGTTCTATCCTGGTGGTGTGTCAAGCTGGCGGGATGTCATTGCAATCAGGATTAATCGTAACGATGGGCTTTCATCTGGTGTTAATCGTCTTGAGCTTGATTGCCAGTACTCGAATTGCACCAATAACAGACCAAATAAGAACGGGACTGCAATCGTTAGGCTTGAAAAACAAATAAACGGGGGTAAGCCAAGGAAGGTGTGTTCATGCGATGTTGACTTCGGATACCGAGAAACTTTTCACAGCCTATCGTATTATCGGAACGAAATGGACGATCCATATCCTATGTACTCTTTCGCAAGGTCCTAAGAAATTCAGCGAAATTTACGAAAATGTGCCTTCCATCTCAGAAGCGATCCTCTCCAAACGATTAAAAGATCTTCAGAATGATCAGTTGGTGAAGAGAAAAGCCCTAACACATCCCATACAGATCATGTATGAACTTACACCCAAAGGGGCCGCTCTAGCTGCTTTCATACCTTGCTTGATGGAATGGTTTACTACAAACATGAATTAACGCAAAGGAATATCCTGCGATTGCCATCATTTTATCCGGAGGTTTTCTGAATGAACCATGTGTTAATCCTATCCGATACGCATCACATTGTTAAAAGTTTAAGTTTGTTGATTCAAACCGAGCCGTCGTTACATGTACTGGAGGCTCCTCGTGATGTGATCGGCAACATGGATCAACTTCCGGATAATTCTGTGATCATCGTAGATATGAATGTGGACAATATTGAGCTGCTTATAGAACAATTTCCCGAGAAATATCGAGTGATATTGTATAGCGGGTCGCTGGAACTTATGGATATTCCTATCCATCTGCAATCAACAGGTTGTCGTTATTTTAATGCATATACGAGTCCTGAAGAAATCATTAAGATTTTAATGGGCTGCGTTTGAAAAACAACCGGCTAGCCAAAAAATACGCTCCAAGGAGGTATAAAACAATGATTCAGGTCAGTGAAGCAGCAGCAGAAAAAATCGTTGAAATCCTGGCAAGTACGGATACCCAGAATTCTTTCCTTCGGGTCGGGGTCGATGAGGGGGGATGCAGTGGTTTATCCTATAGCCTTATCGTAGATGAACAGCAAGCAGAAGGGGATATCTTATTAGATAAAGGTGTATTTCGTATATTGGTTCACACCAATACGGTTCCATATATTGAAGGACTTGAGATTGATTACGAAGAAAGTGGAATGTTAGGGGGATTCACCATGAATAATCCTAATGCAAAAGTTTCATGTGGATGCGGGGCCAGTTTCCGAATGGCGAATTACCGTGGTGAGGTCAAAAAATGTGATTAATTGTCAGGATGACGGAATATTTTCAACCAATATCTCATATTAAACATACAATGAAGGAGCTTTCTATTTGCTGATCGTGCAATCATGTCTTTTCAACTCAGGGAGAGAATGTCATGAATATTTTTGAGAATCACATACCTTTGGAAAAATTGAAATGGAATGAGCCATTAAAAGACCACACGTATATAAAGCTGGGTGGTAAAGCAGACATACTTATCCATCCCACAACGAAAGAAGAAATTATTAACGTGGTTAACATTGCAAAAACACATCAAATACCTCTAACGATTATTGGAAAAGGATCAAATGTCATTATCAAAGATCAGGGCGTGCGTGGAATAACGCTCTCTCTGAGCGAATTTGATCAGATTAAAGTCTATGGTGACAAGATTGTCGTGCAGAGCGGTTCCAACATTATTGATGTGTCACGTACTGCTTTGCATAACAGCTTAACAGGTCTGGAGTTTGCATGTGGAATACCCGGAAGTACAGGTGGCGCCTTATATATGAATGCGGGAGCTTACGGTGGTCAGATGGATGAGGTCGTTGAGCGAGCGCTAGTGGTTACTAAAAACGGAGAGCTGATAAACATGGTCCGAGATGACATGCAGCTTGGTTATCGAAACAGTATCTTTCGAACGGATCAATACATCATACTTGAAGTGGAATTTAAGCTTAAACCAGGGAATAAGGATGTCATTTCGAGTATCATGCAGGATTTAACGTTTAAACGGGAATCCAAACAACCGCTTGAATTTCCCTCTTGCGGAAGTGTATTCAAACGTCCAGAGGGACATTATGTCGGAAAACTCATTCAAGAGTGTAATTTACAAGGCACTCGCATTGGGGGAGCGGAAATTTCCAAGAAGCATGCTGGTTTTATCATTAATGCAGATGATGCCACTGCTGAGGATTATTTAGAATTAATCAAATTAATTAAAAAAACAGTACGTAATCAATTTAATATTGAATTGGAGACGGAAGTCATTATCTTGGGAGAGTAGGCAGCTATGAACAGTGAGCTAAGTGTTGTCATCTATATTCTGGTTCTCCTTAGTTCACATGAAAATGAGAAACTAACCAGTACTCAGATCTCTGAAAGGATTCGGGTGAACCCGGCGAGGATACGCCGAGTCCTTAGCTCGATCAAAAAAGTGGGATACGTTAAGGCAAAAGAAGGTATTGACGGTGGTTATGTTTTGTCTAAAGACCCGTATGAGATAACCTTGAAGGATGTGTACACCCTGGTGTCTTCCAAACCGCTTCAGATTCCCAAACCATCCATTATGAAAAAAGGGAATTTAACTGCAGAGGTAGATATTCAGCTCGCAAACATTTTCATAGAAAGTGAACAACAGTTAATGCAGCAGTTAGAAAAAATCACCCTAGGCAGTATGCTTCATGTGATGAAGGAATGTGCATTGGAAACCATGGAATAGTTTGATGATGAAGAAGAAATCATAGGAGGTTAATGTTGTGAAATTAATCGGATTATCCGGGTCACTGATTGGATCAAAGACACCAGTGGGTGTGGATGCTGTACTCCAATTCGTAAAAAATAATCATCCAGAAATTGAAGTGGAACTCATAGATTTAAGAGATTATAAAGGGATCGAATTTTGCGATGGTCGCAAGTTGGAGGAATACAATGAAGACACCCAGTTGGTGGTCCGAAAATTGATTGATGCTGACTTTTACGTTATCGGCACACCAATATATCAATCCTCTCTGACAGGCGTACTGAAGAATGTATTCGACCTTCTGCCCGTGCAGAGCATTTACAATAAAGTGATGGGTTTTATAGCAACCGGGGGCACCTATCAGCATTATTTGGTAGTGGAAAATCAATTAAAACCGATTGCTGGCTTTTTCCGCTCTTATGTCGCCCCAAGCTATGTATATCTGAATAGTGATCATTTTGATGCTGAGAATAACATTAAAGATACTGAAGCACTAAGTCGGCTGGAAAAGTTGGCTGAGGAACTGGTCTTCATGCAGACTCAACTAAAAGCTTCATCGAGCTGAAATAAGCAAGGATTAAATTTATGTTTCATTAAAGAACAAAGGTAGCCGATCAGTACGATCGGCTGCCTTTGTTTATTTTCAACTTCAAAAGTTAGCAGAATTCATATCAAAGAGGTGGGTAGTCAAAAGTTATTTTTCTCATGCGTGGCTTTTTTGCTTCCTCCGGTGTCTAATTATATGTAAATCAAGAGGAGGTTCCCCACCATGTCAGGAGCTCATGACACGAAACCTGTTTATCCGGATGAACAGGAAAGCATCACCATCTTTGAGAACACGTATGAGCAATATCGTCAACGAATCAGCAAATACTTCTCACTGAAATTGAATCCGTTGGTTGCAGACGATTTGACCCAACAGGTATTTTTGAAAGCAGTCGAAAATATTCACAGCTTTAAAGGAGGCTCTAATTTATTCACCTGGATCTTTAAGATTGCTCAGAACACGGTGAAGAACGAATATCGCAGGTTATCGCGACAAAAAGAATCTCCTTATGATTTTACAGATTATGAATCGCAATCGATCTCTCTTGAATTTACGAAACATGTTGATATTCGAATTGATATTGGCTCCGCGTTACAAAAGCTGGATGAGATTGATCAGGAAATTATTGCATTACGCTTTTTCGTTGACTGCACCTTGCCCGAAATATCCAAGATAGTTGGACGACGGGAAAGTGCAGTAAAGAACAGACTATACAGGGCTTTGGAGAAATTAAGAAAAGAACTAAAAGAGTGGGGGGATATTGCCATCATGTCTATTCAAGACCTGATTTCCATTGTAAATAAAGGTGAAAACCATGATACGAATGATCGTACGAAGAAAGTGCATCAAGATTTGTTCGATGAACTCAATAATAGTGTTGAACGAGTGTCGACCAAATATAAACATCATCCATCACAAAAGGTAGTTATTGAAATTTATCCTGATCTACCAACATTCCATCAAGCCGTCGGCGAAACAGATGCCCCCAATTGGTTTATGGGCACATATGAAGGGCGTACTCTGAAGATTGTTTCTCCATTGAATCCGGGACCGGAGCATACGTATCAATCCATTCTGAAAGGCACAGTCCACTTGTTCGCCATGTGGCTAATCAGCGACATTAATCCTGCAGCTCCCAAATGGATAAGACAGGGTATTGGTGGATATGAAGCTAAACAGATGTCCCAAGATTTCATTAAAGGATCAACGGAAGATAGCATACGCAATCAGTCGATTCCATCTTTTGATGAATTAAATAACGATACGTGGGATTTTGAAACGATGAAAGGTTTTCAGTTCTCTTATATGATGGTGGAATTTGTGGTTGAGCGATACGGGATAGAGGCATTAAACAAACTGATTCGCAATCCTCTAGATTTCAAAGGGATCTTTCAATGCAGTGAGACTGAACTGTATGAGCAATGGGTGAAGTATATAGAAATATAATAGAAATACAACCTTATACTTTTGTTTATAGGCTCGGTGATGAACCGGGCTTTTTTGTATTAGCAAAGGTTTGGAGCATTGATGTAGGTGAATTCGTTATATTTGACTTAGAGGGCACTCTAAGCTGTAAACTTGAAGAAGACACATCTGGAAGGAGATTATTTTGATGAACCAGGATAATAAGCCAAAAACCTCACAACATAAAATCGGTTCCGGATTCAACCATCGGACGACAGCTGAGGAAGTATTGAATAACACGGATTTATCCGGAAAACTTGCCATCGTCACGGGTGGATATTCCGGATTGGGACTGGAAACTACACGTGCACTCGTTCGTGCTGGAGCCAAGGTTGTTGTGACCGCACGTCGGCCAGCTATCGCCAAAGAGGCTCTTGCAGGGCTCGCTAATGTAGAGATTGATGAACTGGACCTCGCAGATCTCACTAGCGTCCGTGTTTTTGCCGAGCGTTTTCTGGCAAGCCACCGGAGTATCGACATGTTGATCCTGAATGCGGGAATTATGGCTTGTCCAGAGACTCGCGTAGGCCCGGGTTGGGAAGCTCAATTTGCTACGAACCATCTTGGACACTTCACCCTGACGAACTTATTATGGCCGGCACTCGTCAGCCATGGAGGAGCACGGGTTGTATCCGTTGCCTCAACAGGGCATCATTTCTCACCAATTCGCTGGGACGATATGCAATTTGAAAATGGCTATGAAAAGTTCCCTGCTTATGGGCAGTCCAAAACAGCAACCATTCTGTTTAGCGTCGAACTGGATAGACGCGGTGCAGATCAGGGCGTGCGTGCGTTCTCTGTACATCCGGGTGGAATTCTGACGCCGTTGCAACGACATATGCCGAAGGAAGAAATGATTGCATTGGGCTGGATTGATGAGTCTGGTCAAGTTGCCAATCCAAACTTTAAAACACCTGAGCAAGGGGCAGCAACGCAAGTATGGGCAGCGACTTCTCCTCAACTTGAGGGAAAAGGTGGCGTGTACTGCGAGGATTGTGACATCAGTGAGCCAGCTCCTGCGGACGGAGCCTTCTTTGGAGTCAAGGACTATGCCATCGACCCTGAGCAAGCCCGTCGTCTATGGGAAGTTTCAGCCCAGTTGACTCAAACATATCTATCAACCTCTTAAGATCTTTTTTTCTGTTCACGAGGAAAGTCGCCTGAAATGGCGGCTTTTTTTGTGTTGGAAATGCCCTTCGTTATGTAAAAGATGTTTTAAAATCGTTTGTTATATACGCCCCCAATGGTCTGTTCTGTATAATTCGTTGTACATCTGGATTCGCTTGCGGATGATGAATGAGGAGGACAATGATGACTTTTTTTCAAAATGGGACACATGAAGAACTTGAATGTTTGCTCGTTCAGGCGAGAAGTGTATGTCTAAGGGCATTAGATCAGTATGAATTAGCATGGGATTGTATACATTTTATTCAGTTGTCAGATAACATCACGTACAAAATCGATACATCTCCATTGAAAAGCTATTTGCTTCGCATTCATTCCAATCGGCTAAGTAAAGAGTCTATCCGTTCAGAACTTACTTTGCTTCAATCATTGGGCACATCTGATGATCTCCACGTACCTCAGGGTGTGGCGAGTCGCGATGGCTCGTATGTTTTGTTCATAGAGGCAGAAGAAGAGGGGATGTACTTTTATGTCACGATGATGAATTGGGTGGACGGAGAGCATATGGATGGAAATGAGGTTAATGAACGTTGTGCATACCGTATGGGCTCTATGGCCGCAAAACTCCATGAAGCAATTACCCGTTTTGTACCATCTGTTGATTTTTCTCGTCCCATATGGGGAGAAGAGAGTTTTAAAGTGGATATGACCAAACTGAGACGTTATTATACAAGGTTTTTATCCGATCAGGCATGGAAGACGTATCAGAGAGCATCCCATAAAATATTATCCCAACTTGCAGACTTGAATCAGAATCCACAGCATTACGGAATCATCCACGGAGATTTACATATTGGTAACATCGTATTCAACGATGAACAACCTAATCCAATTGATTTTGGACGATGTGGCTACGGATATTATCTTTACGATATAGCAAACACAATATTAGGGCTTTTTCCCGCACAACGTTTGGAGTTCATCAGAGGTTATGAAAGTGTAAGGACACTGCCAACAGATTATGTTGAGGTTCTGGAAAGTTTCTTTATCATGTGCATAATTGAGAATTACAGCCACCACTCTTCCGATCCTAGAGAAGCATCACGATTAATTGATGAGCAGCCGTACGCACAAGCGTGTATCAGAGAATATTTAATGAATGCTCCATTTCTTTTCAATGGGATAGAAGTACAGGAAGTTACTTAAATGAATGTCTTGGAATCAGCTCTACTGCTTTTTATCTTGCTCGCATGGCATCACGTCTTCAGGAAGTTTCAGAAAAGTTCAAGTTTGAAATATAATCATTTCAAAAGAGAAACGTAAAACGCATCGAATCCATAGACGCGATGCGTTTATTTTATATTGAAGTCACAGGTTTATTTTTTAGTATAAGATCCTAATTGTTTTTGTGAAAAAGGATGAACGGAGTTTTTGTTTCTTAGCCACATATTGCCTTTAACAATTAAAACATAGACAGCTACGACAAAGTAAATCATGCTCCAAAGCCAGTCTGTTGGTGTTAACATATTCTGTTCATAGGCACTTTTAATGTACCAGATTCCAATTGGCAAATGCAGAAATATCGCTGAAAATAATCCGGGATTATATATGCTTTTTGCTTTTATATTAGCGAAGATGCCATGCCAGATAATCTGGAAAAATCCCATTAATATAGGTGCCAGACCCAGCCATACAACGGAAGGGAAGAATACAGGCGGTAAATAAAACACATAGGCGATAATCAGATTAATAATCATCGCTGACTGCTGATTTAACGGATATCTCTCAGGTGTTTTACTTTGGAACAAAACTTTATTAAACAAACCTGCAAAGTAACCCGGCCATCGATATTCTTCAAATTGATGCAGGAGTATGGCAATAAAGCTTAACCATAAAATGCTGTTAATGCGCGGAAGTGTTCCCCAATCCAAGATGAGATAAATACATACAAGGCATGCAATGATCGATCCCAAGTCTTGCCAATGTTTTCTTAACATGTTCAACTGAATCGCCTCCATCAATGTTGTTTAATGAAAGTATCTTTCAAAGAGCAAGTCAATTTGTGCTTCTATCGGAGCAATCTTCACAGAAGCTCCTTTTTCCAGAATAGGACTCATAAGTGCCGGGAGAAAAAGCGCCCCGAAAACTTGCGTCATCATTGTGGTCAGTCGTTCCGGTTGTTGCTCTCCGGTTATCTCTTTTAACGTATTTTGAACTTTGGGGAACCCCAATAAATTTAAGAATGAACCGTATTCCTGTTGAGATGAGAAATCTGCTGAACCCATAAGAATAATTCTGGATAACAATTCGGGATATTCACGGATGACTTGTAAATAATCCATTAAGAATTGCTTTAATCGATCTCGGGCGGGAATGGATAATTCATCGAGTATAACAAAGGTATGCTGAAAGCTACTCAGAATCATTTTAATAGATTCACTGATCAAATTTTCTTTGGAGCCGAAGTAATAATTAACCAGGGATACATTTGTGCCAGAGGCTTCGGCAATTTTTCGTATGGTGATGCCTTCAAATCCACTTTGTTTGGTGAACTCTAGTGTGGCTTGCATAATCTTTTCTTTTGTTTCACTTTTCTTGTCTGGTTCCATATGTAAAACCTCCAATAAAGTTATTCAAACAATGTTTTAAACAGTGTTTGAATTTATATTAGCACGTTTTCCTAATTTTGCAAGTCATACATTTGGAGTATTGACCATTAACTAAGAAACATCATTTCGAAGGCTTTTCATGAAGACATGTTCAGTTTTTCGTGGGTGTTTTATTATGAAATGCGAAAAGGTTGATGTAACAAAAATATCTCTAAACAAAAAGCGTTATACCTGTGGTATGTTTTACGTACGAATACCGCTTTAATGTGAGAGGAGATTGTATGCCACAAGTGAAAAGAGTAATTCGGAGCAAGTGGTTTCTATGGATAACAGGTGTTATCGGTATTTTTATCGCTGCATTTTGCGTATTATCCTTCTTCCTGGTAAATTCGGTATCGGCTACTTTTGAAGCCGGAAGTGTTGAAGAAAAATATGCTCTACCCGGCACGTACGAGGTAGATACGCTGGAGATCAAGGACGAGCAAGGCGAGAAGCTGTACAGGATTTATTCTCCGCAATCAACGGATGTCTTGCATCCCCTCATCGCTTGGGGCAACGGAACCGGGGCATTACCTGACAATTATGATCAGTTGTTAAGACACCTGGCCAGTTGGGGATTTATTGTCATTGATACATACAGTCAAACCACGGGTACAGGAAAAGAAATTATGGCTGCGATCCAATATATGCTCAGTGAAAATGAAGCGACGGTCAGCCCGTTCTATCACAGGATTCAAAAAGATCAGGTCGGTGCGGCAGGGCATTCGCAGGGATCAACGGGTGTGATTAACGCTCACACGAATTTTGAGAACGGGGATCTCATCAAAACGGTTGTATCGATTGCTCTGCCTGAGCTGAAATATTGTGATCCAGAGGACGTGTATGATACATCAGCGCTGAAGGTTCCATTTTTTGTTATAGGAGGAACCCGAGATTTCATCATCTCCCCGTCAGACTCCAACAAATTGGCCTTGAACAATACCAGTCCGGATCTTCCGGTCTTGATGGCCATGGCTAAGGGCGCTGCACATACAGCGATAGAGCAGGATGGCGGGCAGCATAGAGGTTATTTGACAGCTTGGATGAGATATCAATTGATGAATGATTCGGAGGCAAGCATGGCCTTTGTTGGAAAGCATGCTGAAATAGGAACGAATAATCATTGGAAGAATGTTACTTCCGCAAATTTACAATAGTCATGGTTCACATAAATCGAAGGACCCTTCTGAAATGGAAGGGTCCTTCGATTTATGTGGAAAACAATTTGAGGCATTGAAATGGCTTTATCTAATGCCACTATAAACGTTTTCAGAAAATTCATCCTGTTGAACACCAAGTAACGGTAGCTATGATTTCGCCTTTGCTGTTGATTGTCTGGGAATAAGCATCGTAGGTAATTTAACTTGAAGGTACTCACTGTTTGGATTCTCCACTTGTTTCAGGATGACTCTGCCCGCTTCTCGTCCGAGTTCAAGTTCCTGCTGTACAACAGCCGTGGGCGGAATGATACAGAACTCCGGAAATTCGACATCATCGAAGAACACGACAGATAAATCTTCTGGTACAGAGATTCCCATCTGCATCGCCGCTTGAATAACATGAGGGCTGAAATTGGAGGATAGAAGGGCCGTCATCTGCGGATTGGCCTGTAAAAACTTCTGAATCATCATGATAACCTCTTCATCGCTGGCACTCATGGCCAGACGTGTCATCTGTATACTGCGATCAATCAGAATATGACGGTCCTCCAAGGCTTTCTCATACCCATGCAATCTGTCCTCAATACTTGATGTTCCCTCAGCAAGAGTGGAAATAAAGCCAATTCGATTGTGCCCAAGCTCATGAAGATGCTTAACCGCCTGAATAGCTGCCTCATGGTTGTCCGAGCTGATGGAGTTGGTCTCCACCCCTTTTAGATTGCGGTCCAGAAGGACAAGGGGAAAGCGATTTAGCGTAAGCGCAAGAATCTCATTGTTATAGTGCTCACCCTCAACGGGATAGATAATTAGTCCTCTGACGCCTGCCTGTTTCATTTCCTGAATTTTGAGAATCTCTGTCTCTTGTGAATCATTCGTCTTGGCAAATAACAATTGATAGCCATTCTCTGAAAGGGTGTCCTCAATTCCGCTCAGCAGATTGGCGGTGAACCTATTGTCAAGACGGGGGAGAAGGAACCCGATTGTTGGTACTGTGAGCTGCTCTTTTACCGCTGAAGTGATGTTATGAATTTCCTCTGGACTGTGATCGTTAACAAAGGTGCCTTTGCCTTGAAGTCGGTAGACCACTCCTTTATCAACTAGAGCAGTAAGGGCATTTTTCACCGTGATACGGCTCACACTGAATTGTTCAGCCAGTTCATTTTCGGAAGGAATTCGGCTGCCCGGTTTCCAATTTCCGCTTCGAATCTGGTCAATGATATAAGTCTCGATTTTCTTGTACATTGGCTTGAAGGTTCTCACCATCGCATTTTATCTCCATTCACTATTAGTTCGTTCTAAATATATTATAATAATACAACATATACAAGTGCTAAAAATCAATAACAAGTGAGTAAGACAAGAAGATTGAAATTACGAATAAATATGATAAAAAAACCTTATGAATAAACAATTTATTAGAAATACATTCTGTTAAGTTGTATCTAAAAATAAACATTTACAAGTAAAAGTATGTTGTTTATATTGTTTTTAAAGTTTGTTGGATAAAGCGTTTCCAACGAGCCTTCACAATCTTATCTATGCCACAAATTTATTCTCAAGTGTTCCTTAATTCGAAAAAGGGGGTGCAACGGTTCTTAACACTAATTGGTTGCTGTGGAATATTCATTAAGCTAGGAAAGATCAAAAATTAAAGATAAGGGTGGTTAAAGGATGAAAAAAAGAGCAGGCATGATCGTTACTTTGATAACTGTTTTCTCACTCATTGTAAGCGCTTGCGGTGATGCGCAGTCCGGGGGGACGGAACCCAAAGCGAGTAAAGAGCTGACGATGTGGACGTGGAAGGTTGCTTACACGCCAGGGATTGAAGCAGCTGCGAAATTGTATGAAGAGAAAACAGGAATCAAAGTCAAACTCGAGACCTTTACACCAGATGATACGTATCGCCAAAAATTCCAGGCAGCAGCCAACTCCAAAAATTTGCCGGATATTGTGAACTGGTGGGCAACGGCAGGCGATTCCATCGAGAACTCAGTGCTCGAACTGTCAGGTGAAGTCGACGATGATCTGTTGAACAGCTACTACAGTGCTGCAATGGACCCGATCATTGTCACACAGAGCCAGGTTGATTCCTGGAAAGAAGACAAGAACGCCACCACCATTCAAAAGTCACTGAAGACTGGCCAGTTCTACGGACTGCCGCTCGATATCGGAGGATTCTTTACTTTCTATGGTAACAAGAAGCTGATCGAAGAAGCAGGGCTGACAGCTGAAGCGCCCAAAACGTGGGAAGAGTTTGTCACCATGATGGAGACTGTCAAAGAGAAAACAGGTACTCCTGGGCTTGTGTTTGGTGCAAAGCTGCCTGATCTGTGGGAGAACTGGGCCGGTTCGGCACTGTCCATCATGCTGAACGAACCTCAAGGTTATATTGATCTGCTCGAAAGAAAGTCTAAACTAAGCGACCCTTCAAATCTGCCGGTAGTGAAAGCGATGGAGACACTGGCAAACAAAGATCTGCTTATGCCGGGAATTTTGTCAACGGATATTGATGGAGCAGACCAGGCGTTTGCTGCTGGCAAAGCCGCTTTCGATCTCGGTGGTTCCTTCACGATGTCTACGTTACTGGCTATGGGAATGAGTCCTGACGATATTTTCACCTTCCCGGTACCACCGCTTGAAGGATCGAAAATTAACAGCTGGACGACTGATCCATTCACGTTAACGATGCTGTCAGTGAATAAGGATTCGCAGAACAAGGCTGAAGCGCTTGATTTCATTAAATTTCTAACCGGTGATCCGGATGCAGCTGTCGCTTTTGCTAATGCGGCGTATACAGTACCTGCGCTGAATCTGGGAGATCGTGCAAATGATCTGGACCCGAACCTGAAATCAATTTCAGATGCATTCGCTGCCGAGCCTGGTCCCTACAGTCAAGCTTCACCAGCGATCAATACGTATCGTGGCAAGCACAAAGAATGGGAAGTGTATGCACAGTCCATGCAATCCATGATCGAGAAAAAGATGACTGCTGAACAAGTCGCCAAGAAGTTCGACGACACCATGGAAAGTCTGAAAGCGAGCGGGAACTAGAACACCAAAGCAATCGGCAAGCCCCGTAAGGGGCTGTCGATTGCCAAATTGAGAGCAAAAGGTGATTGATCATGATAAAAAGTCGAAATAAGTGGATGCCGTATCTCTTTTTACTGCCTGGCGTGCTTTTGTTTCTAGCCATCGGCGTGTATTCGGTCGGATTCTCGATCATGCTCAGCTTTTATAACTGGTCCGGGATTGATTTTTCCACCGCAAGGTTTGAAGGTCTGGCGAATTTTCGTCAGTTCCTGCTCGGTGATGATCCGATTGTAACCCGGAATTTCTATAATGCCGTTCTGCACAATCTGATTATTGCCGTTTCACAGGTTGTGGTCGTCGTTCCAATCGCACTTGTGCTGGCTTTTGTGCTGCAAAATACGAAGGCAGCAACGTGGTACCGGACGATTTATTTTCTGCCGATGATCGCATCTGGCGTAGCTATCTTTTATGTATGGAAAGGCTTGTTTGAACCTAGTGGAGCATTCAACTCACTCTTCCTATGGATGGGCTTGGATTTCCTTGCTGTACCTGGTGGAATGTTAGGGAGTTCGTCTACTTCTTTACTCGGTATTATTTTGACATCAATCTGGGGCGGTCTGCCTGGAACACTGATTCTGTACTACGCTGGTCTGACTTCCATTGATCCGACACTGTATGAAGCAGCAAGTGTGGATGGTGCCAAGAAAACAACTATGATATTGAAAATTACCTGGCCGTTACTGAAGCCAATCACGCTTATTGCCGTCATTCAGATGGTGAACGGAGCCTTTCAGGCCTTTGAGAATGTGTTCATCATGACAGGCGGCGGACCGGCTGGCAGTTCGGAGGTTATTGGTACGCTCGTGTACCGTACAGCTTTTCTAAACAATGATTATGGTCTGGCCAGCGCAATCGGGTGGGTATCATTTCTGATTACAGGTGCCATTGCCATATTCAGTATTCGCTCATTCAAGGCAGACATCTAAAAGGAGGAGCACATGGTCAAATATATTAAGCATATCATTCTAATCTTGTACGGATTGACCTGCCTGTATCCTTTTGTCTGGATGATCGGCACTTCGCTGAAGACATCTCAGGATGCATTAGCCAATCCACAAAGTCCGTTTCCACAAGCTGCACCGTTGTGGTCCACATTTGGTGACGTATGGAACAAATTGAACTTCTATCAGTTTTTCATCAACAGCGTGATCGTAAGTGCAGTCGTGATTATAGGCGTCATTCTCATCTATACCATGATGGCCTATTCGTTTGCCAAATTTGTTTATCGGGGCAAAAAATTCATCTACTACACGTTTATTGCCTTGCTGCTCGTTCCAGGGGTAACCACATTGATTCCGCTTTATATCAACATGACCAATCTTGGGCTGCAAAACACGTATATTGGCATGATTCTGCCCATGATTAATGGTGCTGCACCCTTCGCCATTTTCCTATTCACCAGTTACTTCCGCACAATCTCACATGAGTTATACGAGAGCGCCGTACTGGATGGATGCAACAATTTCAAAATCTACTACAGAATCTATCTGCCATTAGCGTTGCCAGCTATCGGAACCATTGCGATTCTGAACTTTATCGGAAGCTGGAACAATATTTTGTGGCCGATGATCATCGTGGATAGCCGGGATATGTTTACGTTACCAATGGGACTCATGTATTTGGATTCATCTTCATTTAAGAAATGGAATGAACTCATGGCAGGGGCTTTGATTACGGTCATTCCAATCCTGCTTGCCTTCCCGTTCATGCAGAAGATGTATGTCAAGGGCATGACGGTAGGTTCAGTGAAAATGTAAATACACAACAACTAAATCATACAAGATTGGAATGAAATGAATGACTACAAAAACCGCACATATTGTCGCACATTCTCACTGGGACAGGGAGTGGTATCTATCCTTCGAGAAGCACCGAATGTTGCTTGTTCAGCTCATAGAGGATTTAATCGAGACGTTTGAAAATGACCCAGAATTTACGAATTTCCATCTGGATGGGCAGTTTATTGTGCTGGAGGATTACCTGGAAATCATGCCGCACAGGTCGAATCAGGTTCGCAAGTTAATTGAAGAGGGCAAGCTGATTGTCGGTCCATGGTACATCCTTCAAGATGAATTCCTCGTCAGCAGTGAAGCCAATGCACGCAATCTTTTAATTGGTATTCAAGCCTCAGAACAAATGGGAGGATATGCGAAAATCGGATATTTCCCGGATTCCTTCGGCAATATGGGTCAGGCACCACAACTCATTAGCCAAGCAGGCATTGAGGTAGCTGTATATGGACGTGGAGTGAAGCCAGTTGGATTCAATAACGAAATTCAGTCTGGCAATGAACATACCTCCAAATACTCGGAGATGTATTGGGAATCACCCGATGGTACTCGTGTACTGGCGATCCTGTTCGCCAATTGGTACAACAATGGCATGGAGATTCCGGTGGAACCAGAGAAGGCGAAAGTTTACTGGGCCGAAAAACTGGCTGCAGCAGAAGAGTTTTCTTCAAGTTCCGAACTCCTGTTCATGAACGGATGTGATCATCAGCCGCTCCAGAAGGATCTGACACAAGCGTTAAAAACAGCCACCGAGATTATGCCAGACGTGACGTTTCGTCATTCCAGCTTTCCCGAGTACATTCAGGCTTTGCAAAAAGCGAAACCACAATCATTGGACGTCATTCGCGGTGAACTTCGAAGCCAATGGACCGACGGCTGGATCACACTTGTAAATACGGCTTCAGCAAGGGTATATATCAAACAGCAAAATGTAAAAAGCCAGACGTTACTGGAGAAAGTGGCTGAGCCGCTGGCAGTCATGGCCTCTCTGTACACAGGCATTTATCCACGGCATGAGCTGTTATATGCATGGAAGACGTTACTGAAGAATCATCCTCATGACAGCATCTGCGGGTGCAGTGTTGACGAGGTTCATAGGGAAATGATGACCCGATTTGCCAAATCGCAAGAAGTGGCTGAAGCCATATCGGTTCAGAGTGCTCGTACAATAGCTGAATCCGTGGATACATCTGGTTTTGACGCAGATTGTGCGTTGCCTTTTGTAGTGTTTAACACTTCGGGACATCGTCGATCCAATGTAATTGTAACTAGGATGGACGTTGAGCGACGTTACTTTGACCACCAGCCTCCGCATGAAAAGTATCAGGAGTTTAAGCGCGAATATGAAGCCTTTGACTCGAACGATTGGGTTGTATTGAACGCGGAAGGCAAGCAAGTGGAATCCGTGATCACACCCGTTGGACCGACATTTGGATATGATTTGCCGGATGATCGATTCCGTCAACCTTACTGGGCATATCAAGTGGATGTAGAGCTTTATGTCCAGAACATC
Organism: Paenibacillus marchantiae; assembly: GCF_028771845.1. Lineage (NCBI taxonomy): Bacteria > Bacillati > Bacillota > Bacilli > Caryophanales > Paenibacillaceae > Paenibacillus > Paenibacillus marchantiae. The sequence goes on from NZ_CP118270.1 coordinate 4,499,928, forward strand.
CCTGGTTTTGGATATCATAGTTTTGCTCTTGTGCCTAAGAGTGTTTCTGGAGAGAATGCGCTTAGCGAACTGACTACCACTGAACTTGTTACAGAAGAGCAAGTGATGGAGAACGATTATGTGCGGATCGAGATTGCGGGGGATGGATCGTTTACCATGTTGGATAAAGTAAACGGTCGTAATTATACAGGGCTTGGTATTTATGAGGATACGGGGGATATCGGAAATGAGTATATGTACAGACAACCGGATCAGGAAGCTCCGTTGACTACGCAGGGACTGCCTGCCCAGATTAAGCTGGTACATCATACACCACTGAAAGCCGTTTATGAGATCGTGCATAACTGGAATCTCCCGACCTCCGCAGATGAACTGCTGGATGAAGAGATCCGCTCCATGGTTCCATTTCGTTATCGGAAATCCCGGCGGCTTGATGAAACTAGAGAAGTGAGGATTCGTACAGAGCTGAGCCTTGAAAAAACGGGGCGTTCGGTTGGCATTAAAAGTTATATCAATAACACGGTTCAGGATCATCGAATTCGCATGTTGTTCCAAACGGGACTCGAAGCAAGTCATGTTACCGTTGACTCTATTTACGAACTGGCAAAGCGCCCGATAAAGCCGGAAGCGGAATGGAGAAATCCTAGCAATGCGCAGCATCAAAATGCATTTGTCAGTATCAGCAATGGTCGTGAAGGGCTAACGATTGCGAATAAAGGTCTTAATGAGTACGAAGTATTGGCTAATCAGAATACCATTGCTGTGACACTGCTGCGTGGGGTACGCGAGCTTGGGGATTGGGGAGTATTTGCAACGCCGGAGGCCCAATGTCTCGGACAGCACATTCTGGAAATGGAGCTCATCTCACATGATCTGGATGTTATTGAGTCCGAGGCTTATGAGCAGGCGTACCAGTTCCCGGTTCCCTGGACCGTTCAACAGACAGGGGTACATGGTGGTACGTTACCCGTTACCCACGAGTTTTTGCAATGGGAGGGTGATCATCTCGCTTTTAGTGCGCTTAAACGGGGCGAGGCAAATGATGACATGCTGTTCAGGGTGTTCAATGTATCATCGGAGACGACTTCACTGAAGGTAACGCCTTCGTTTGAGGCTAAGGAAGTGTACGAAAGTACAATTGTTGAAGATCAAGGTGAAGCCATGAAGGTAGCGGATGAGGGAAGTTATGCTTTGACTGTGGGACCAGCAAAAATTCAGACGATCGGCATTCAACCCACAACACGTTTAAAATAAACAATTCAGTCTTGGAGTTCTCTCCACTGCTGCGGATTGAAAACGGATGCATCATGTTCCACATACGACAACCCTGTTTTCGTGCAGCTTGATTACATGATCAAGTTAATGGGAGGTACGATTGTGAACAAACGATTATGGTTAGGTGCCAGGTGTACCATTTCAGTGCTGTTGACTATTGTCATGTTATGTTCAGGGCTATACATCACACCAGCAACCACACACGCGGCAGCAGAGGGGGAAGATGTTACTGAACAGGGAGACGTCCATCTAAATGATGTGTCACCTGACTCGGTAAGTATTACGTTGGGGGAAACTCCTGTGCAGCAGGGCATAACGGCTCGTCCCGGCGATGGACCTCCAGCAGGTCTTCAAGTGGGGACGTTTGACGGCAAGGATTATTGGAAAACCAATCAGACGGTGAATCCAAAAAATCCGGCCGATAACATCCTGTATTTTTACTTTAATGTTGCGGATGAATATTTGTTTGAAAATACCGATCAGGACGTGTTCGTCACTATTGAATATTACGATAGCGATAGTGGAGCGTTGTCTCTGCAATACGATTCGAAGCAATCCAATTTCAAGGATGCCCCTTTGTTCCGGTATGAAAATACGGGAACCTGGAAGACACATACCTTCAAGCTCAGCGATGCCAATTTCGGTAACCGCACCCATGATGCGGATTTCCGAATCGGGGTTAGCGGCGCAGGGGCACCAGCCAACAATCCGGAACTTCATCTGGCGAAAGTAACCGTCCATAAGCAGCCTCAGCAGCAGTCGGGTACTCAGACCAAGGTCTATGATACGGAATTCCCTACATCAGATATCGTCATTGCAGATCGAAGCGTAACCGATTATGGAGCAATAGGGGACGGGGTCTCAGACGATACTCAAGCATTCAAAGAATCGCTGGCAGTAGCCGGAAATCAAGGTGGGGGAGTTGTGTTCGTACCATCTGGAACCTATAAATTAACCGGAGAGCTGGTTATTCCAACAGGCGTTACGCTTCGCGGCGATTGGGGGAATCCCGACGAGCATGGCGGGTTAGTCAAAGGTACGATCCTTGCTGTATACGGCGGCAAAGGTCAAGCTAACGGGAACAGCTTCATAAAGATGGAGCCTTCTAGTGGGGTAACACATGTGTCGATCTGGTATCCCGAACAGAATATGAATAACCCGGTGGCCTATCCATGGACGATGGAACAGCTTCCAGGTGACAGTGCCACGGTGAAAAATGTAACACTCGTCAATGCGTACCAGGGGATTAAGATTGGCCCGGAATGGAACGAACTTCATTATGTGAAGGATGTATACGGCACCACACTGAAAACCGGTATCTTTCTGGATTTCACAACAGACATTGGGAGACTGGAAGAGCTTCACCTTTCCCCGAATGTATGGGCGAACTCTGGTTTACCAGGAGCACCTGAGCAATCTCAATTGCGTGAATATATGATACAGCAATCAGAAGGTATCGTAATGGGGCGCTCGGATTGGGAGTATATGTCGAATATTCATATCTCGGGTTATAAGACAGGGATACGAATCACGACAAGAACAGGAAGCCTTGAAACAGCCAATGCGCAGCTGTACAAAATTCAGATCGACGACTGCAACGTAGCGCTGAAGATTGAAGGCGTCAATGATTATGGATTGCTGGTGACAGATAGCCAATTCGAAGCGAGTGCTGGTCCGAATCCTGTTGCCATTTATGCAACGGAAGGCTTTCACTCCATTGCCCAGTTTAACAGCGTAAGGGTGGGCGGGGAGCCCAAACATGCGGTGGTGAATGAAGGGCGTGGAACGTTGTCCTTTGAGAGCAGTTCTTTCGATAATTGGGGTGAAGGAAGCGGAGATTACGCCATAGTTGCCAAAAGTGGTTCGCTTATACTGGGTAGTTCTACCTTCGCCAAGCCGGATCGGCACCTGCTTCTTCAGGGAGATGTGGCAACAATTAATGCCATACATTCCGGACACGAAGGCAACCTTGCAGTGAACGATGAAAGTACCTCGGCGGAACTGAACATCCATCAGGAAGAAAATTTGGTGTTGGAAACGATCCCTAATGTTCCTTCAGTAGATATTGCTGTGCAGCCCAAGCCGGGTACTCGCGAATTGTTTAACGTAGTGAGCCAGCCCTATTTGGCTGATAACACAGGGAATACGGATTCATCCCAAGCCATTCAACAGGCATTGAATGATGCCGAAGCAGCAGGTGGAGGAACGGTCTATATGCCTGCTGGCATATACCGCGTTGAGCAGGCTTTGGTGGTCCCGACTGCCGTAGAACTGCGGGGCAATTATGATGTACCTCATCATACGATCGGGAATGGAACCGTTATTTTTACGAACTATGGCGAAAATGCTCCGGATGCCGATGCCTTCATTCAGCTGAAGCAAGCATCGGGGTTACGCGGATTATCCGTCTATTACGATCAACAAACATGGTCTGATACCAATCCGGTGAAGCCTTATGCAAGGACTGTGCAAGGTCAAGGTGAAAACGTATACCTTATCGATACAACCTTGGTTAACCCTTATCAGGCTGTCGACTTCGGCACCCATGATACAAGTGGTCATTATATCGATTATGTAGCGGGATCACCGCTCAAGGAAGGCATATATCTTGGTGGCGGGTCAGACGGAGGATACATGCGGAATGTGCAGTTCAATCCGCATTATTATGGTCGGAACAATTATCCGAATCATCCATCGAATGATGAAGAATTTAATCAAATTTGGAATTATCAAAAAGAGAATCTGGACGCCTTCCGTATTGGGGATGTCACAAATCAGGTTATTTTCAATACATTTGTATACGGTTCAAAGTACGGCATTCATTTTGAAGAACAGAATGGAAGAGGGCCTGAAGCCGTCGTTATTGGTCATGGCACCGATGGCAGCAAAAAGGGAGCCGTATTACAACATGCGGGAACAGCAGGTCTTTCGTTTATCAACACAGAGCTTGTTTCCATGAGTACAACAGACAAGGTATACGTGGAGGTTGGGCCTGACTTTGGTTCCAAAGCGGTGTTCTTCAATACGTCCATGTGGGGAGACACAACAAGATCTTTTGATATTCACGGAGGAGATATCCGCATACAGCAAGGAAACTTCACGAACGTTGGTGAAATCGGTATTAACGCAATCGGTGGTGATATTACCCTCTACAATTCCTATTTTCAACAGCCACGTACGAATCATGTGGTTGCAGGTCCAAACGTAGAGAAGATGGTGATATCCAACAACCTGTTTAATGGCGGTTTTCAGATGGAGAATGAAGCCCCACCTGGAAAAGTGACGGGTACCAATCTGTTTCCTTTGGCACTCAAACTGAACCAGCTTGGGTATGATCCATCCAGACCAGGTGATCCCGGAAGCATGCTGACTTTGACTAATGTTGCAGGTGAGGTTTTGCTTAAAGGGCAGATCGAACTGATTGAACCGAGTGTGTATCATGGGATGTTTAAGCCAGTACGATTTGAGGGGCTGGGCATTGGGAAAAGCATGGATGTGGCGCTTCCCTATATATCAAGTGACTTGCTCAAATTCAGAGTAACGCTTGAAAACGGATTCCGTTATGAGACTTCAGTCAAACTGTCACAATCCTTTGCGGCACAAAAAGATGCTGTTGGAACGCTGCCATTCATTGAGGTTTCCAGTCCGGAGCATTACAACAGTGTCGGTGGAAGCTGGAGAGGTCCGAATGACCTCAGCATTCAAGCTAAAGCAAGTTGGGATGCGGAAAATTTGGTTCTCAAGGTGGACGTCAAAGACGATATTCACCATCAATCCAATACCAATGGCGATATATGGCAAGGAGACAGTTTACAGCTCGGTATTGACCTTGGTAAAGAGGATGGTGCGGCCAGCAAACAGGTGAATGAGCTTGGTTTTGCACTGAATCAGGAAGGTGTCATCACGAAATGGAGATGGCGAGCTCCGGAAGGGGTTTCACCAGGATTACTGGAATCCGCATCAGCAAACATTACCCGGGACGAGACGACTCATATTACTCATTATCAAATTACGCTGCCTTTTGCAGCGCTTCATCAGGAAGGATATTCATTCCAACCTGACAAACCTATCGGTTTTGCATTACTTGTCAATGAAAACGATGGCGAAGGACGATCAGGATTTATGGAGTTTAATGGAGGGATCGGTACAAGTAAAGATGCACGTTTATTCGGAAACTTGTATCTGCTTACGGGTGATTACGTGACATTGTTGGAGCAATCGGCCGAGTCGAGTGTTCGTACTGCGGAGCAAAAGAAAGATGTTACCTCTATAGATACAGCATCCAACTTCGTCACTCTGCTACCGGGCGGTACGTTGAAGTCCTCATTACTCGTAAGACTCGCTGCTCTTACATCAGGTTCCAATCCGAATCCTGGGGGACCCAATCCACAGCCAGGCTCGGGTTCGCAGCCAAGTGCTGGAGGGGGCTCTCCGACTGGAGAGGAGAATGAAGCAATACCTGCCGCTCCTGGTGCTACAATGCAGCTTCTGCCCAAGCTGGATAAAGCTGCTGCATTGGCAACAGCCGAGCTCACCAACAAGATGATGGAGGATGCATTCAACCGCATCACCCCTGATCAGGACGGGAAAAAGAAGCTGATTGTAGACATCGAATCCGTGGATGGTGCTGAAGGGTATGCTCTGACACTTCCATCCAGCTTTTTGCAGGAAACACCATCTACCCATTGGTTGGAGATTCGAACAGCATGGGGAGTGCTGCAGGTTCCGAGCAATTTGCTGGCCAATACCCAAGGAACGATTGGAGAGCGTATTACCTTGGTATTAAGTAAGGCTGACCGAAGCACTTGGAGTGCCAAGATGAAATCAGACTTAGGAGAGCGGCCTGCGATTTCATTATCTGTGATATCGGATGGAAAACCCGTTGCATGGCAAAATTCCATTACGCCAATCACAGTAAGTTTACCTTATCAGCCTAATGTAACTGAACTACTGGACCCGGAAAAACTTGCAGTACGACGTATCTCGGATGACGGGCAAATGATCTCCATTCCCAATGGGAAGTTCAATAAAAAATCGGAACAAATGATTTTCAAAACACGGCAAAACGGAGTTTATGCAATGACTCAGGATAATCGAACATTCCAGGATATACAGCAGCTATCATGGGCCCGTCATGCCATCGAAGTTCTAGTGTCCAAAGGGGTTATTCTTGGAATGTCACCAACAGAATATCAGCCTCAATCCATGATCCGCCGAGCGGATTTCGTAACTCTGCTTACCAATGCCTTAGAATTACAACCTCATCAGGGAAGCAAGGTGGAACGCTTCGCGGATGTACCTGAGCATGTTTATTACGAACAGTCCGTGAATACCGCAAGAACGCTGGGCATCATTCAAGGGGAAGGCGCCGATCGATTCTCGCCAGCATCTCCAATTACCCGGGAAGAAGCAGCGGTTATGATCTACAGAGCTATGCAAGTTATCGGGATGCAGCCTCTTCCTGAAGGTGAATCCGGTCTGAATGACTATAAAGATACTCATTTGATTAAGGCATATGCCCGCGATGCCATTGATTCATTAACCAGATCAACAATGATGGAAGGAAGTAATGGCAGCTTCCATCCGGAAGATACAATGACACGTGCTGAGACCGCAGTGCTGCTGTATCGTTTATACAACCGTTTGCCTTAAATCTTCCGATAGGATTGAAATGGAGCAGATGAGGAGAGTGAACACATGGCTAAAATTACACGGATAGAATGCATACGTACAAGACACGACGGAAGCTGGACCATTGTGAAGATTTCGACGGATCAGGATGGTCTTTACGGATTGGGTTCTGCTTCCGATCTTTATAATCCCGAAGCGGTGGTTCAGGTCATCGAACAACTGCTGGCACCATTACTCGTGGGAAGGGATGCATCCCAAATTGAAGATTTGTGGCATCTCATGCATATGAGCGGATATTGGAGAAATGGGGCAATATTTCATACGGCCATTGGTGGAATTGACATGGCCCTGTGGGATATCAAGGGCAAGGAAGCGAATCTACCGGTATATCAATTGTTAGGAGGGGCCTGCCGTTCGGCAGTTCCCTGTTACGGCCATGCCGGTGGTGCTGATATCAGCGAGCTGAAAGAAGATGTATCTCGTTTTATGGAAGAAGGATACACGGTCATTCGAGTGCAGATGGGAGGTTACGGTGGCGGGGGATTTGTCAGCGGCAAGGACGCGAATTTGCCACGCGAGCCCTGGAGCAGCGGTCCTGTATTCGATGAACATGCGTATCTGCATGCCATCCCTGACATGTTCGAGAAGTTGCGCCTGGAATTTGGTAATGGGATTCAGTTTACTCACGATGTGCATGAGCATTTATCCCCCATTCATGCCATTCAGCTGTCGAAGCGGCTTGAACCTTATCATCTTTTCTTTCTGGAAGATGCACTTGCTCCGGAACAGATCGGATGGTATCGACAGCTTCGTCAACAGAGTGCTACGCCGCAGGCAGTGGGAGAATTATTTGTTAATCCTCAGGAGTGGACGGGTCTGATTCAAGAGAAGTTGATCGATTTTATCAGAGTTCGAGTATCGAAAGCAGGCGGAATCAGCGCTTGTCGCAAGATCGCTACGCTGGGCGAAGCCTACGGAGTACGAACAGCCTGGCAGGAGGGTGGGGAGAATGATCCTGTTAACCAGGCAGCTGCTGTCCATCTGGATATGGCCCTGTGGAACTTTGGTATCCAGGAAATCAATCATTTTAAACCTCATGAGTTGCAGGCATTCCCCGGACATATCGTCAGAGAGGGAGGATATCTATACCCTTCCAATAAACCGGGACTGGGCATTGAACTGGATGAAGTGAAGGCCAAATCATTACTAAGTGACTCATGGGATCCCAACAAATATCATCGGCCGTATCCTCTGGACCGCAAAGCGGATGGAACATTGGTGCGACCCTAACGAAGTGACAAGAACAGACAGGAGAGATATAGGAATGAAGACGATTGCAGTTACAGGTGGAGGCGGAAAGCTGGGTTCACAAGTCATTGAGAAGCTGCAATTACAAGGTCATGATGTCGTATCGCTGGATAAACACCTGTCAGACCGGGTGCGTTGCAAACAGATCATTGTCGACCTGAACGATTATGGTCAAGTCGTGGGAGCGCTTGCCGGAGTAAATGCGATCATCCATCTAGCAGCGATTCCTGCGCCGCTTCACTACCCTCACAGCTATATTTTCGCTAATAATACACTTTCCGGATACCATGTGCTGGAAGCAGCCTCTTTGCTCGGTATAAAAAAGGTGGTCATGGGCTCCAGTGAATCATCCTACGGGTTTGCCTGGGCCAACAAACCCTTCGCTCCCGATTATTTCCCGGTGGATGAACAGCATCCGCAACAGCCACAGGAATGTTACGGCCTGTCTAAGATCGTTAATGAGGTCACTGCAGAGATGTTTCATCGTAGAAGCGGGATGCAGGTAATTTCCCTCCGTTTTTCAATGATTGTCGGACCAGGAGAGTACAGACATTTGGCTATTGCGAAGGCGGAAACGTTCAAGCACATATTGTGGAGCTACATTGATATTAGGGATGCCGTGGATGCTTGTTTGGCTGCTCTGCACGCCGATTATGATGGGGCTGTTCACGTTAATGTTACCGCTAATGATACGTTAAGTGATCGGCAAACGACAGAATTGCTCGCCACCTTTTATCCCGATGTAAAAGATCTACGGACACCTTTCTCTAGTCGAGAAGCCATTGTTAGTAATGGAATGGTGAAAGAGCTTCTGTCCTGGGGCCCGAAGCATTCGTGGGCGGATGAAGAACAGGAGTAGCTTATGCGCAACTAAAATGAATAGGGGGATAATATGCTAAATTTCATGCAAAAAAACAAGAAGGTTTTGGCTTTTGCAAGTGCGGCATTATTGATTCTTACGTTGTGTTTGTCTATTTCACCTTCCATCGTATCGGCAGCTTCCGCGTTTAATCAAACGCAGGCTTCCAGTTATAACAGTCAATCCGGAGTCCAACTGGAAAGTTCCAGCGAGGGAGGGCAAAATGTCGCATTTATCGACAACGGCGATTACATTGTATTCAACAATGTGGATTTTGGCAGCGGTGCCAATTCAATCGACGTGAGAGTAGCCAGTAATAACAGTGGCGGTACGATTGAGGTCCGTCTGGATAGCCTAAACGGGACACTCGCGGGAACTGTTGCTGTTCCAGCTACGGGCGGGTGGCAATCCTGGCAAACGAAGTCCGGGTCAATCAATGGTGCCACTGGTGTACACACAGTCTATCTTAAATTCACGGGCGGAACCGGCAATTTATTCAATCTACTCTGGTTCAAGTTTAGTGCTTCCGCCGCAGGCAGCGGAGGCGATGTCGTAGGCAAGCTGTATGCCGGGTATCAAGGCTGGTTCAACGCAGCCGGAGACGGTTCACCGAACGGGGGCTGGGTGCACTGGTCCAAAAATAGCAGTGCGCCATCAGCAAATGGCAACGTGAATTTCGAGTTGTATCCAGACCTCCGCGAATATTCCAAGCTGTATCAGACAAGTTTGGCGAACCTCGGTAATGGTTCTCCTGCCAAATTGTTCTCCTCTTACGATCAGGAGACGGTCAACAAACATTTTGAGTGGATGCAAACCTACAATATCGACGGTGCAGCATTGCAACGTTTCGGCGCAGATGAGAGTGACACACCTAACAACTGGAAAAGCAACCGGGACAGCGTAGCCGTCAAGGTTAAAAATGCCGCGGAATCTTATAATCGCAAGTTCTATGTCATGTATGACATTACGGGCATGAATGCGAGCAATTGGGTACAGGCAGTTAAGCATGACTGGACGACCAATGTTGTGAACAACATGCACCTGCCATCATCTTCGGCCTATGCGAAGCAGAATGGCAAAATGGTTGTCTGCATCTGGGGTATTGGCTTCACGGATCGGCCGGGTACTGCAGCAGAGGCGGCCGATTTGATCGGTTGGTTCAAAAACCAGGGGATCTATGTCATCGGTGGCGTGCCTACGTATTGGAGAACGGGAAATAACGACTCTCGATCTGATTTTATGAACGTCTACAAATCGTTGGATATGATCTCGCCTTGGTCCGTTGCCCGCTTCGGCAATATTCAGCAAGCGGACAGCTTCAAAACCAATCAGCTTCAACCTGATCTGGCTTTCACACAGCAAAACGGAATTGACTATCAGCCAGTGATCTGGCCGGGTTCGGCTTGGTCGAACATGACTGGTGGCCCAAGAAACGAGAATCCGCGTCTGCATGGAGACTTCATGTGGAGGCAGGCCTACAATCTGAAGAGCATCGGTATCAATACCGGATATATCGCGATGTTTGACGAGTACGATGAAGGTACGGCTATTGCCAAGATGGCAGAGAACAGCTCCATGATTCCAACCAATCAATATTTTCTAACGCTGGATGCCGACGGTGTTGCCGTATCTTCAGACTTTTATCTCCGACTTGCAGGGGATATCAATCGCATGTTCAAAAACCAGATTCCAGTGACGGCAAACCATCCAACAAGTCATCAATAGAGCCCAAATGGCATGATTATAACAAGTTCGTATACGTTCAGGAGGATTAAAAATGACTACTAATGATATTGGCTTCGAAACCACACGCCAAAAGACGACATCCATGAATCCAGCAATCACATCTATATATACAGCAGATCCTTCGGCCCATGTATGGAACGACGGTAAAATTTACATTTACGCATCTCATGATATGGACCCAGCCAGAGGTTGCGATCTCATGGACAGATATCATGTTTTCTCCTCGGAGGATATGGTTCACTGGTTGGACGAAGGGGAAATACTCCGTTCAGACGATGTTTCCTGGGGCAGACCGGAGGGCGGCTTCATGTGGGCGCCTGACTGTGCATACAAGAATGGGACCTATTACTTCTATTATCCGCATCCAAGTGATTCGAACTGGAATGATTCCTGGAAGATCGGGGTTGCCACCAGTAGCTATCCAGCACATGGCTTTACGGATCAAGGGTATATCGAGGGGCTTGGCGGGTTTGCACTGATTGACCCGTGTGTAATTGTAGACGATGACAATAGCGCCTATATCTACTATGGTGGCGGCAGTGTCTGTCTGGGAGGCAAGCTCAATGAAGATATGATGTCACTGGAGAACGGTATGACAGAAATGCAAGGACTTGAGGATTTTCATGAAGCGGCCTGGGTGTTCAAAAGAAACAATCTTTATTATCTTACCTATGCGGACAATCTGGAAGACAACAACCGTATGAGATACGCAACAAGCGAGAATCCGCTTGGCCCATGGACGTACCGAGGCATTTTTCTGGAGCCGACAGGCTGTTCCACGACCCATGGCTCTGTAGTAGAATTCAAAGGGCAATGGTATCTTTTTTATCACAATCAAGCGATCTCTGGAGAAGGTACGCTGCGAAGCGTATGTATCGACTATCTGGAGTTCGATGAAGATGGTTCCATCAGACCTGTGGTTCAGACAAGGGAAGGTGTATCGTCCGTTAGTCCAGTCCCGATTCCTGCACGGCAACAGAAAGTTTATGCAGGTGCAGCTTGTCAGGTTTTTGGAGGAGCTGAAATCAGGACATTGCAATCCGGTCAAACCGTGGTCGGGAATCTTCAATCCTCAGAAGCGTACGCCTTGTTTAAGAATATAGATGGAGGCGAAGGCGGAAGAACATCGATTGAGCTTCATTATGCGACTGATGAACAACTAGCCAAATTGCATCTGACGATTAATGACCAGGACTATTCTTTACTGAATGCGCTATCCACTGGCGGTTTCCAGGAGTTCGGCGGAATCACCAATATCACCGTTCCTTTGGAGCCGGGTAATGTTAACACAATCCAAATTTCAGGTGGACATGGTGAGATCAATCTTTTAAGTCTCACCGTTACCCCGTTGTTGGATTAATACGTAAGAAACGGAATAGACGTTTAAACCTCAGGAGAGTTTTCCTGAGGTTTTTTCTTGTTTGTATGAACGAGTGAGTTCTAATAAAAGATAAGCACTTTTTTCCAACAAAATGCTAAATAAATGACAACGAAATGTTATTTCTATTTGTAACTGCTTACTTTATGCTAGATTTCAACACCCGATGAAGAGACTGGATTATGTCTGTACATACGGTTATGAGGGTTAGCCGTTGTGCAGAAGAAAACAAGTTCTTCGGATGTAAGACAGAAGTGCAAGTAGAGAACCTTGATGTATTTGTAAGCGGTAACAAAAAACAGACTAGGAGGAAATCATGTGAGGAAGAGTCGTCGATTCATGTTCACGCTGTTGGTCATTTTATTAATGGTTTCGTCAGTGCCACTCCCTGCCACAGCCTATCAAAATCCGCAAACGTTACCGGATGAATGGGGACAATATGGACTCGGGGACCCCTATGTATTGAAATTTAATGGATACTATTACCTTTATGTAAGCACAAGAGATACGGACGACGGTGTCAAAGTCTGGAGCTCCAAAGACCTGGTGAATTGGTCGTACCGTGGCTTAGCTGCAACAGATCCCATTACGCACGGAGCTTATGCTCCTGAAGTCGTTTACTGGAATGGCATGTTCTATATGTATACATCACCTGCCGGTAAAGGTCATTACGTGCTGAGCAGTCCAAGTCCTACCGGACCCTTCAATGTAGTAACGGGCAACCTTGGAAAGTCGATTGACGGTAATGTGTTCATTGACGATGATGGCTCGTTCAGCTTCTATCATGCCGCACAGGGCCGCATAGACGCAGCACCGATGAGCAGTCCGACTGAGATCGGAGTGAGTGCGTCAACAGGAGTGGGGATGGGAGGCTGGACTGAGGGTTCAACCGTCTTCAAACGGAATGGAAAATACTATATGACCTATACAGGTAACCATGTATTTAGCAAAGGATATCGGGTCGATGTGGCTGTTAGCACCACAGGTCCGAGGTCCGGATATGTTACCGATAGCACAAACCCGGTATTAATTCGTACAGAGGGCCCAACCGTGGGATTGGGACACAACACTGTAGTAACAGGACCTAATCTGGACACTCACTATATGATGTATCACAACTTGGAAGGTAACGGAATCATTGGACCGCTACGACATCTGAACATGGACCGAATTGTATGGAACAACGATAAGATGATCGTGCAAGGTCCGACTTCAACGGATCAACCCAATCCAGAAATGCCTGTTTTCTATGACTACTTCGATCGTTCTGCAATCGGAAGTAATTGGTCCAACGTGAACGGTGGTAATTGGGGCATCTACAATCAGGAACTCATGTGGCAAAATTCAATGGGCAGCTCAACTTGGTATAAACAAGTGACGGCTTCGAGCAGCGCATCGGATTATACGGCTGAATTTAACATGAAGGAAATGAATCGGGGAACGTCCACCAATCCGAGATACGGCGCTACATTCTCCTATACGAATGAGAACAATTACGGTGTTGCGCTGATCAGTTCGAAAAACAAAAGACTTGAGACATTTTTCCGAATTAACGGAGTGGATCAGGCTTGGCAAACATTCGATCTGCCTGCCGACTTCAATTATTCGAAATGGCATAACATACGGATAGAAAAATCGGGATCAACGTTTAAATACTACGTAGATGGTATGTTCAAAGCAACGCGTACCGCCAATGTAGGAGCAGGCAAAATTGGTGTTCTGACAGAGGATACACATGCGGACTTCGGCTATACTGCTTTTAGCAATGATGTGAACGGAAGCAGTGCATGGAATGCCTCCAAGCCGATTCCAGGCACAATTGAGGCCGTTCATTATATGAAAGGAGGCGAGGGTGTCGCTTATCACGATACAACGGCTGGGAACCTGGGCGGGGCTTATCGTACCGATGCCGGGGATATTCGCCTGAATAACGAAGGACTGTACAACTTGGGCTGGAATCAGACGGGAGAATGGTATAAATACAAAGTAAACGTGGAGTCAAGTGGATATTACGATATTGATTTTCGCATGGCTACCTCGTTGGACGGGGCTCAGATCCGAGTGTGGGATGGTTCGACCGACTTAACGGGTATAGTCAATGTACCTAATACGGGCGGATGGGATAATTGGAAAAATATCTCCAAGAAAAAGGTTTATTTAAATGCTGGACAACGGGAATTAAAGGTTGAATTCGTAACAGGCGAGGCTGATTTCTCAAGAATGACGTTTCAGAAGAATGTTGATGTGACAAGTGTAAGTGATAATTTTAACGACGGCGACGATAATGGATGGACACGGTTTGAAGGAACCTGGGCTGTAGAGAATGGTGAATACAGTGCAGCGAGCACCGGACCTGCCAAATCTACATTTGGAGATTCAGGATGGGCAGATTATACGGTCGAGGCGGATATTAAGATGATTGACTCAGGGGGAGATGGGGGGTTACTTGTCAGAGTGTCCAATCCATCCCACGGCACAGAACGAGGTCAGAACAATTATGATGCTTTACAAGGATATTACGCCTATCTGACCACAAGCGGAGTTAGTCTGGGCAAGATGAATTATAATTGGGCGCTCCTCAAGAGCAACGCGCAATCATATTCCACCAATACCTGGTATCATATGAAAGTTGCCGTTAATGGTACAAACATCAAAGTTTATGTGGATGATATGGTCACTCCGAAGATCGATTATACGGACAACAGCTTGAATCCGTTCACGCATGGCAAAATCGGTGTTAGAACGGCAAACAAGCATACACACTTCGATAACGTATCTGTTACTCCCTGAACCGGAAGCCAAGCGTTGAGAATGAAAATGGTTGTAACGAGAACTGAAATGCATATCAAGCCGCCAATTGGCGGCTTTTTTGCCTTAAACATGTAAGCTATTGCGACCAAATGATGCCTTCCTCTGATCTCCTTCACCACCGTCATTTCCCATTAGCCAATCCAACCCATTTCATTGATAATTGAATGATGGTTTCAACAGGAGAGGGTGGTTGGTAATGATGAAAAGTAGTGATCTGCTGATTGGATCGCATGTATCCTTTGGAGGAAAAGAGATGCTTCTCCAGGCTAGTAAAGAAGCCGCTTCTTACGGTGCATCTACTTTTCTGATGTACACTGGCGCACCGCAGAATTCGAAACGAAAATCTATTTCGCAATATAATATAGAAGCAGGTCATTTGCACATGAAGCAGCATGGCATTTCCAATATTGTCGTGCATGCTCCATTCCTGATTAATCTGGCGAATAGTTGCAAACGAGAGGTGTTTGATTTTAGCGTACAATTCCTGCGAGACGAGATCGAACGAACGGCATCACTTGGATCAAATCAGCTTGTTCTTCACCCCGGGGCCCACGTAAATGCTGGATTGGACATCGGTATTCGACAAATAATCCGGGGATTAAATGAAGTATTACAAGACGATAATCACCCGGAGGTACAGATTTCGTTGGAGACGATGGCGGGAAAAGGAACAGAGTGCGGAACAAGCTTTGAAGAACTGGCACAGATTGTCGATGGCGTGCAGCGGAATGAACGGATTTCCATATGTCTGGACACTTGTCATGTTCATGATGCCGGATACGATATTGTTGATAATTTTGATGGGGTACTTGAGCAGTTTGATAAGGTGCTTGGCCTTGATCGATTAAAAGTACTGCATATCAATGACTCCAAGAATGTGCGGGGATCGAGGAAAGATCGCCATGAAAACATTGGGCACGGACATATCGGACTTCAGACTTTGGATTATATCGTACATCATCCCCAGCTCGTGTCAATTCCGAAACTGCTTGAGACGCCGTCGATTGGCAAAATAAAATATAAAAGTGCACCTTATCGACATGAAATTGCCTTGTTAAGAAGAGAGTGCTCCGAACCCGTGCAGAAGGAAGAGGATTCTTTAGAAAACAGTAAATAGAGAGTATTCCAAACATTCGCTCACTCATTCCATGTTTATTCTCACGGGACATATGTTAAAATGGATGTAGAACGTTACTTTTTATTAAAAAGGAGGCCGCCATGCAGCCAATAGAGCCTCAAGACATCCAACACCGGATCAATCAACTTCTCGATCAGGACCTATATTTACACCTCGAACTCACGTCAGGTGCTTACGCCAGTCACTTCGATAGCACAAGGCATCCGGGGTCGGCATTCATTTCCAATGCGGTCATACGATATACGCAAGGATCTATCTCGGGCACAGGCCCATACCGAGTTGGTTTAAAAACCACTCACGGCTGGATATACGCTGAAGGACTTACACACATTGACGAGCTGGAACAAGAACGACTCATTCTGGCTGGTCACGATAGTCAAGGAAAGCTGGTTGTAGCTTTACAACTTAGTCGGGAATTGTTCTGATGAAAGCGGAGGATCAAATAAGCATGAATAACAAACAGATTGAACATCAGCGCATTTTAGTTGTGTTTCCCCATCCCGATGATGAAGCATTCACTGCTTCGGGAACGTTGGCGAAGTACATAGAAGGCGGTGCTCAAGTCACTTATGCTTGCCTGACTCTAGGGGAGATGGGACGTAATATGGGCATCCCTCCATTTGCCAACCGGGTCACCTTGCCAATAATCCGTAAGGATGAACTCATAGAGTCCTCCAATGCGATTGGTATTCAAGACTTAAGGATGCTCGGTTTTCATGATAAAATGATCGAGTTTGAAGACCCTGAGCTGCTAGATGGCCACATCTTAGCCCTGATCAAGGAGCTTAACCCTTCACTGGTCATTACTTTCTATCCGGGGTATAGTGTGCATCCCGATCATGATGCAACCGGAGCCGCGGTTACGCGAACGATTGGTCTATTGCCCGCAGAGGAGAGACCTATTGTGTACTGCTGCGCATTCTCGAACAATCACGAAGAGAGTATCGGGAAAGCGGATGTGATTGAAGACGTGAGCGGATTCCTTGCCAAGAAAATGGCGTCGATTCGAGCTCACCGTTCACAATTCCAAGCGCCGGAACTTGTCGGCAAGGGGAAATTGGACGATGAACAAATCCGAAATCGGTTTGGACGAGAAGCATTTTGGACCTATAAGTTCAATTAATTTTACAATCTGTACAATCTAAATTACGTAAAAAGTCGCCATTATGGCGACTTTTTTTCGTTTTAAACATAACATATTGTTCAGATGGAGAATGGAGTGAGTAGGGGCAATCGTATGGTTTCCATGCGCTTCCATGGGTAATAACATATTGACCATTAAACTTGTAAGGAGTGATACAATTGAAAGAACTTCGTTCTGTTTTTATTAAAATCCCGATACTCGTTATGTTTGTTGCACTTACAGCTTGCTCTGGAGAAACAGAGCTGCCTGCAACCTCTGAACCATCAGCACCAACAAATGAGTCGGTTACAGCTCCAACCACAGAAAATGAGGAAACATCTGCAACGACAAGACCGCAAACAGAAAGTTTTGATTTGATGACAGGGGAGGGGAATTCATCACAAACGGCCACCTTGCATCAAGGGGAAGGTTTTACATTGTACGTGTTCGAGAAGTTTTCTTTTGATGCTGCCAAAGGCCGCTTGTCGCTGACAAGCAATCCGGACTACTATGTGGATATTGAACCACTGCCCTCAGATTATGATCTGGAAAAGCTTAAGACAACTGGTCAAGAGAACTTGGAAAAATTCGGTGCGGTGACTGATTATAGTGGCGAGTTGATTGAGCACCCGCTTGGTTTCGCCGAGCTATATCTTCAAGCTTCAGGTGAAAAAGGGATAAACGATTATATGGTCTGGAAATCAGAAAAAGGTGACGCTTTTTTATTCCGTCTTCACAATCCCAAAGGGGAAGAAGCTTCCGATTTCGCTAGTCCGGTCCTTGTTTCCTTATCTACGGTTCAGGGCGAATAGTCGTCATCGTCATCTTAAGGAGTGAATGGACATCGTAATGCCAAAAATGCGAAGAAAACGAATCATTCGAATTACTGCGATAGTCATTTTACTTTTGCTCATAACGTGCATCGCATTTGTTTATGTTAATGACAGACCTGGCGGACTAGCCGATCGGCGCATGTCCAAAGCAATGGGAATGAGTGAAACCATGCATATTCCTATAGGAAAAACTGCTGAAGAAGCGATCCGAAAGTTTAGAAATAATGATGATTCATTACAAATCATTCATCAAGAACCGGTAGACGGCGGCATAATTTTGTTCAAACAAAAAACGGGTCAGGAAAATAACAGCAATCTTCAGATGGAGTATGCTCGGAAAATAATATTCGGATGGAAGTGGGCATGGGGTGGCGGATATTCCATTGGTGAATCATCTCAATTCACGTCTGCACTGGATTACATGAGCATACCTGAATTGAGTCACATATCGACACCTTTCCCTATGCTGTTTGGACATATATTAGACCCGGCTATTCAGCGTGTAACAGTCGAGTTTGAGGGAAATGAGAAACCAGTAGTTGCCGAAGCCAAGTTGGTTGAGGTGGGGCCGGAAAGCATAATCTGGTTTGTATCACTGCCCTCGTCTGTAACAATTCCGTATGAAATGAAGGGATTCAACGATAAAGGAGAACTCGTAACCCATAAACAAATTGATGATCCGAATGGCATGGGCGCCATGGTTCTTGGAGAACGTTAAAGAGTGTTCGTACGGAACCTGCGAGTAGGGCGAGATCGTCAAGTCTGGAAGACAATAAAAAGGGAACAACCCACTGTTTAGGGTTGTTCCCTTATACGTTACAAGGAAAATTCGGGTTTACAAAAAAATAAGTAAAAGAATTCCGACTACGAAGCAATAGTATGAAAAGTAAATCAAGTTCCCTCTTGCCATAATTCCCATGAACCATCTCATTGAAAAGTAGGTTACGATAAGGGTCGTAATGAACGCTAAAATGTAAGGTATAGCTAACTGCGCTCGGTGCGGATCGGTTACAATGTCAGAAGCCCCTAATATTACCCCGCCAATGCTGATCGGAATGTAGAGCATAAAAGAAAATTTCAACGCCGTTTCTTGTTTCATCCCGACAGCAATAGATGCAATCACTGTTGCACCAGAGCGGCTTATTCCCGGAATAAGAGCCACCGCTTGAGCCAGACCCACCAGTACTGCGTCTTTCGCAGACAAATCCCCATCTCTTTTGCGCCCGCGAAGGTTTCGAATAAGCCACAGCGCAACCCCTGTGATCAGTAAACTAATCGCAACCGTATAGACAGAAGTGAATATTTCTTCAATTTTATCCTTGAATAGCACAGCCCCGATTGCAGCAGGCAGGGTACCAATGATTATGTATAGACAAAACATAAAATCTGCTCTGTACTCCGCATTGCGAGAGAATAGAAATCGCCAGCCTCCTACAATAAGTTTTTTGATATCTTCCCGAAAAATAAACATAATGGCAATCAGTGAGGCTGTGTTTGTCAAAATTTCAAAGGATAATCCGTTCTGCTGCATGCCAAGCAGTCGTTGAACGATAATCAAATGTCCGCTTGAAGAAACCGGAATAGGCTCTGTAGCCCCTTGTACGATACCTAATAACACATATTTCAACCACAAAATAAAGTCTTCCATTGTATCCTCCTACTCATTATTTTCGATTAGCTTTGACATATTTCAGTTGGGCCACAATGATGACACTAATAATCACCAAAAGGAACCACGAACTGATCTTGCTAAAACTGACCAGTTGCCAGGAGTCATGCTGGTCAGGGTATTTCCAGCCGTTAAAAAATGTAGCTATATTTTCAGCAGTCCAGATGAAAAAACCTACGATGACAAAAGCGAGCGTTAACGGCATTCGATAGGTAGTTAATCGTACCCGATAGATAATCCATGTTTTACGAAAAACAATAAATACCAGCGCGGTCAACCACCAACGAAAATCGGGAATAAAATGATGTGTGAAAAAGTTGATATAGATGGCTCCTCCTAACAGAACCGAAGATGCAAACCCAGGCCAGCCTGTCATGTCCATACGCAATCTGCGCCATATTTGGCACATAAAGCTTGCTACACTTGCATACATAAATCCGCTATAAAGGGGAACGCCAAAGAGCTTGGTATAACCAGGCTCAGGGTATGACCAGGATCCCATCCACACCTTATACATCTCCAGTACCAATCCAATCACGTGAAATATACATATGACTTTGATTTCATCACGTGTTTCCAATCCGCTCCGGTACATAAGGTATTGTACTGCTAATAAAACAAGCAGAATGGCATCATAGCGATAAAGAAAGGGTATCTGAATTACGCTAGAAAGGGCCAACGTTCCAAAGATCGCCACAGGAAAAATGCAACTCATCGCCTGATGATAACCAAAATGCAGGAGCTGTACTAAAGGTTTCAAGTTATGTTTATCTCCTTCCTAAGCCTTGTTCATAATAATATAGATATGGTCCGTTTGTAAAAAGAGAAAAAAAGATCTATATATTTTCTTATTTTCAATTCGAGCTTATTCAAAGACAAAACAGGCCCCTCGTCAACTGGAGGGACCTTGTTTTTTGGCTAATTCAATTATGCATTTTCAGACAGCTTGTAGGCAGATTTAATCGTATGTTCAATGAGCGTCGCAATCGTTACAGGACCAACACCGCCCGGTACAGGTGTAATTGCTGAAGAAGGAACAAAGCAAGCTTCGTAGTCCACATCTCCGACGTTGCCTTTGTTATAACCTGCATCAATAACGACAGCACCTGGTTTAATCCAGTCTCCTTTAACAAAGAGCGGTTTGCCCACGGCTGCAATTATGATATCGCCAAGCTTCACGATTTCTTCCAGATTCACGGTTTTGGAGTGGCAAGTCGTCACCGTTGCATTCCGGTTGAGCAGCATGGCTGAGACAGGTTTGCCCAGAATTGGACTTCTTCCGATGACAACTGCATGTTTGCCCTCGATCTGAATATTGTAGAAATCCAAAATGCGCATAATAGCCTGTGGTGTACAGGAAGGGAATTCTGCGTCTCCAAAAGCATTAAGTGCAAAACCGAGAGTCGTAACACCGTCAACGTCTTTCTCGATACTAATGGCATCAAAAGCTGCTCTTTCATCGATATGATTCGGGACAGGGTGCTGAAGCAAAATACCGTGTACGGAAGGGTCATCATTTAGCTTGTTTATTTCTTGAATTAATTCATCCGTGGTGGTATCCGCAGAAAGAACGACCTTAATGGATTGCACGCCTAAGCGAGCACAAGCATTTCCTTTCATACGCACATAAGTCGCTGAAGAAGGATCATCTCCGACGAGAATTGTAGCGAGACAAGGCTGAATGCCTTTTTCCTTAAGAATGGCAACCTTCGAGGCCATGTCTTCCTTCATAAAATCTGCTACCGTTTGTCCATTCAAGATCAGTTTGTCAGTACTCATTTTCACATCGCCCTTTCAACATAAAAAAGAGGCAAGGAAATAAATATTCCTTACCTCTGCCCAGGCGTACGGCTTATTACAAAACCATATGCTCCCTCACGGTTCACCGTGTTCGCCAGTTACATATGATCGTTTAAATTGTTTAGATTGATAGTACTTGAAAAAGCAAAATTGTTCAATAGTTAATGGATTTCTCTTATAGAGAGAGATGATCTTAAGGATTAAGTATCTCGTCTATTAATGAAAATTCAACACGATCTACTTTCCAGCCCTTATTTGTATAGACGAGTGTGGCACTTCGGTAGAGTGTTTCCTTGTTACCGTAAACGGAACTAGAACCCGAGTATTGACTTAATCTAGCTGTATTACTGTCAGGGTAAGTCAGGCTGGATTGGCTAATGATTTTGAATTTAAAGTCATATTCCAGCCCTTTATCCTGAATAATTTGATTGATAAAACGATCTGTAAAATAGGTGCTAAAGTACGTCCGAATTTGCTTAATCGACGACAGATTTGTCGCTTCATTTAATTTGTCAACGAAGATTTGCTGTTGTTTGGCCGTTATTCTCTTTGTATTGGGCACTTGCACTTTGGGTTTTGCCATCGTTACCTGTAGTTGCTTACCATCAAGAGTAATAGTTGCTTGGCTGGTTTGTTGATTCCATTGCACGTCAGCGCCTAAAGTTTGACTGATAAACCGCGCCGGGACATAGGTGGTGTTATCGTTTAATTCCGCAGGAACATCCAGAGAAACTGCCTCTTGGTTAACCAATATCTTTTTAGAGTTAATGGTCAAAAGTATTGTCGTTTCACCTTTGGTCATGGTGATATTTTTTAGTTCTTTGTTCCAGTTAACTTCCGCTCCCAAGTTTTCGGACACTGCCCGTAACGGAATTAGAACACGATTATTTTGTAGCATGCCAGTATCCATTGTGATGTACTGGTTTGCAGCTTCCCCGGTAGCCGCAAAGCTCGGCAGGATGAGCAGAGTCGTTGTCAGCAAGGAAATAGTGATTTTTTTAAACATAGGCTCCTCCACTAAGGATTAATTATTTGAATATGTAGACGTTATCAAAATAGAAAATGTTTCTGTATGTAAGATGCCATTCTCCAAGCAGTAAGGTAGCCTAGGGCTTAATTCTAATTTTTTTCTTTTACCAGAGGAAATAGTTGATAACTGTTCTCACTCGTGATATATTGTTAACAAGTAAACTATTTCAGATTAATTTCCTGAATTAGCATAATCATTCAAGGTTTTTTTATTGTTTATAAGTAAATAAGGAGCGATTGAAGAATGGATTCAAACGATCGAACAAAACAGTTACTGTATGACCAATTTATCCGGTTTTTACATGTATATGAGAATCACAAGGATACGGAAATTGAACATTTTCTAAGTATCGCCCAGCGGGAAAGCATGGACAAAATCCCTCAGCATTTGACCGCGGTTCATATGATAGATTGCATTGGCAAGCATGAGCCTATAAACAACACAGGTATTGCTGAGGCGATGAATTTGTCCAAAGCGAGTATTACCAAGATCGGCAACAAACTGCTGGAGGAAGGATTCGTCAAACGTACGAAAATGAATGACAACAAAAAGGAGAGCTACTTCCGGTTGTCACCGCAAGGCAAAAAGATCTTTGAACTGCATGAACGTTTACATGTACTTGAGGCTGAACGGTTCTATCGTTCTTTGGACAAATATTCGGAACCGGAGCTGAAAATAATACTTCAATTTCTTCAAGACAGCAGCATGGATATGGAATCCAGATAAACTGAAGGAGAGTGAAACACTTGAGTCTGGCAGAATTGATCAGGGAACGCAGAAGTATTCGTAAATGTAATTCTACACCGGTGGAACAGGAGTTGGTTGTTGAATTGCTGCACAAGGCTACACGGCTTCAACCATCTGTTGAATCTGGCTCATGGCGTGTTGTTTATGCCGGAACTCCCGAAGCACGCAAACGGTTGGTGGACTGCATGCTGGAACAGATGTCGCAGAGCAAGCTCGGCAAGTTGATTCCGGGAAAACTGCTGGATGTGTTTAAAAAGAGGTTTACCGATATTCCTGCTCATGTCATTGTTATGTCGACTGTAGGACCGGATCGTCTGACCAATGACCGCAATTATGCGGCTGCCTGCGGGATGATGCAGAGCTTCCAACTGCTGGGATGGGAAAAAGGGTTAGGAATGCTGTGGGATACAGAGTCCATGATTCAGAATGAAGGCTTTTTCAAAGGAATTGGACTGCGTGAGGATGAAAGATTTGTTGGCATTCTTCATATGGGATATTACGACAAAGCGCCAAGAAGCCGGAAAAGAACACCAGCTGAGCAAAAGTGGACTGTATTTCAGGGTCAGACTACGTAGAAGGGAGGATGTAAATATGGAATTGTCCGATCTGCAAGGGGGCATACACAGTCCGAAATATTTTTTGGATCGACCGGTATCACAGGAGCTAATCCTTGAATTGCTCAATCACGCCGTGTGGGCGCCAAATGATGGACTTCGTGAGCCGTGGCGATTTATTTTTGCCGATAATCGTAATGGGAAACTCATGCAGGGAATGCAGGAGCACGCTCCAGCGTATCTTCTGGTTCTGGTGAAGGAAGAGGCGGATCATCATAAGCGGGAAGAGGACTTTGCAGCTGTCTGCTGTCTGATCCAAAATTTTCGTTTGCTTGCCCATGAACAGGGCCTGGGTGTGCGCAGTACGTTGCATGACTGGATGTACGACCGGAGTCGTGCTGAAAAGTTTGGCGTGTTAGGCAACGAGCGAATTGCTGCGGTTCTGGAATTGGGATATGGCGCTGTACAGCTGGAAGGGAAAACTGAGATAACAGAACCTCAGCTTCAGTTCGAACTGCTGTAGCGGAGAAGATATAGGAAAGAAAATTTAAATGAATGAGGAACGACAAAACCTTGATCGGGATTGTCGTTCTTTTTTGTGCGGTGTGTATCCGATTTGTAGATTACAAGTCAGCTATAGCGGATACACACAACTAATCCAGAGATTCACCTATTTTAGAAAAATGATATTCCTATAATGTGTTAATTACCTTGTTATGAGAATTGAATTGTGTTCTATTCTGTAAAGTAGATAAATCACCATCTAAATTCTTCAGGTTGGGAAGGAAAGCTGCGGCGACCGAACAAAGCAAGGGGAGCAGACCCAAAGACAAGAATAAGAAAGGCAGACCATAGAGTTCTGCAACCGCTGCACCTGCAAAAGCACCTACAGGCTGTAGTCCGCCACCAATGAGGAACCGTATTGAGTTGACTCGGCCTTGAAGAGGTCCGGGGACAAGTGTACCATGCAAAGCTGAACTGAGAGAACCAAAGAAAGGTCCTGCTGCACCAGCGGTACATAAGGCAACGAGCGCAAACTGATAACTCGGGAATAGGCCCAGTAAGGCGTTAAAAAGCCCGATGGCGGCTAGGCTGCACAACATAACTGTCCGTCGTCTTTTGATTTCACCCATCCACGAGATGACCAAAAGTCCTATTAATGTGCCACATGCTGAAGCAGTGGTGAGTGTACCCATAGCAGCGGCATCCCGATTTAACACTTCACGAACAAAAGGAATCATCATCGTCCAGATCGCTACAGAAGACATGTTGCTGATCGAAACCATTCCCATAATCGAAAGCATGGCCGGGAAACTACGATAAAAGGAGAAACCTTCATGGATATCTCTGAAATAAGCCTTAATTGAAAATGAGGACTTAGCTGCTACTGGCTTCTGCATTGTGGGCAGATAGAGCAACGTGGCAATGGCGGCGGTGTAACAAACGGCGTTGATGCCCAGCGTTGGCAACGCCCCAGCTACGGCAGTAAGAGCTCCGGCTAAAGCTGGGCCCAACAAAGCAGCTGCATTACGGCAGCCGTCGATTACCGCGAATGCACGCACCAATTTGTGTTTATCTGCTACTCCGGGAATAATTGCCATTGCGGTGGGCATGAATAGGGCAGAACATGCCCCGCTTAGTCCTGCGGCCAGGAAAAGATGCCATAATTGCAAGTGTCCTGCGAGTCCCAGACTCAGCGGTAATAAGAGAGCAAGCAACCTAACAGAAGCAAGCACTGCCATGAACCGCCCTCGGTGTAACCGATCGGCTAACGGCGAGCCGAGCAACCGAATGGCCACTTCTGGAATGCTAAAGCTTAGTGCCATCGCACCCATGGCCATCTTAGATGCAGTTATTTCATAGACAAGCCATTCCATAGCCAGAAGACCAAATACGTCACCAAATGAACTCAGAGTGACAGTCGCTAGTAAACCATAATAACTGCGCTTAAGCATGAGTGTTCCTCCGTGTGCGTAGGTTAAAGGGCATGATCATCATTCTTCAATATAAGCTGAAATCTGTTCCGAAAGCTTGTTGAGAGCTTCTAAACGCAAGCTGTAAGAGGTCGTTTTCTGGTTATAATGCACGATGACAAGCCCCGCTGCCCTTAATGAAATCAGGTGGTAGTGAACCGTACTTTTAGAAAGTTTAACCTCGCTAACGATCTCAGTGAATGTTAACTGCCTTCCAGCCAACAGGCGGAGGATATATAATCTGGTCTCGTCGGACAAAGCTCGCGTTAGACGCAACAACCGATGTTCAGGCCGACCCGTTGCTGGTGGGAGAATATCGGCAGAGTAACTTGTGAAAATCACTTCATCAAAGATGGCTGAGGTGACAAAGGGACGAGCATGATATTGAGGGATTAGAATCACTTGTTTGAGCAGAGGGGTGGGGTATAGACGCATACCTTCTGTTGCCTCCTCATAGACCTCTAAGTCATTGGTTCCGTTTAAACTGGACTGTCTGGTTTCAGCTTCTAAGGCGAGACCTTCGATAATCGCCGAATCAATTTGGCTGAAATAGTGGGTATCCCATTCACGCAGCGCTTCGGATGTCCGGCTGCGCAGTTCCGGGAGATTGGAGGGAACGGACAACTTCACATTAGCAGCGATGTCATATAGCTGGCCCGTGGTTAGGTCTTCAAGCCAATCCAAAAAACCACTCACTGAGCGTTCACCGGGACAACTCCAAATATAAGGTGCAAGGCTAAAATCATCTACAAGTTTCATCGTCTCCCGCATTTGTTGTAGTTTGGCAGGTGCGAACCGATCTTGTACTTCTCTGACCCATAGTTTTCCAGCATCCAGAGCATTATGATTCTGTTTACTCATGAAAACCGTCAGGCTGCTTACACATTCATAAATGGGCGCGAAATCAACTTCCACTTTGTAGTTCATAGCTCGAATTTCCCCCTTGTCTTTCTTGTTCTATATTTATAGAACAACTAGTTTGTTTTATTGTATACGAACAATTATGGGTTTGCAACAAAAATGTCCAATGATTTACTTATTCTCTTCAACGAAAAAAGACGTTCCCACGGGTGGCGAGCACCTGAAGAAGCGTCTTTATGATTTATATTGACAGCAAAATGAGCAGTCTGGTTTTAAAATAACTGAATAATACTTACCGATAGTGTATATTGAAAATTTAATCTTGGTTGAGTGCTGCTATCTGATCTTTCACATTTACATTACTTAATCCCCCGTGGTAACAAATGACAGATGTAATATCGAAATCTGCATATTTTCTCAACGAGAGCTTTGCTGCGTTCATATCCGGTGTAGTCGGGGCGTGAATTCCACCAAGTATACCTTCTACACTGTACATGGAATCCCCGGCAATGAGAGTTTTACTTTCCTTCAAATAAAGACTGATATGACCGGGTGTGTGTCCAGGCGTGTGAATAACGCGAATCCCACCGCAAAACGGCAGTTCCT
The DNA here is from genome assembly GCF_028771845.1 of Paenibacillus marchantiae. Taxonomy (NCBI): domain Bacteria; kingdom Bacillati; phylum Bacillota; class Bacilli; order Caryophanales; family Paenibacillaceae; genus Paenibacillus; species Paenibacillus marchantiae. The sequence goes on from NZ_CP118270.1 coordinate 4,527,270, forward strand.
GACCATCTATTAAAGTATGGTTTACTGTGCCCTTTGGCGGATTATCCAGGTGACCATCTTTTATCAGAGGCAGTTCCCCTTGGATGTACGGCTTATCCAATTCGTGTGCATATACATAAACAGCGTTGCCACGCGTCTGTAAAATCTCCGGTAGATTCCCTATATGATCGACATCCTGATGGGTCAAAATAACTGCATTTAATTGGTCTATTGAAACGCCAGCCTTCTCCATTGCCACACGCAAATCCTTAAATTGACCTGGAAAACCAGTGTCTATTAGAATAGTCATTTCTTGATCCTTTAAAAGAATAGGGTGTATCACATTCCCAGGATAGTCCAGATGGAGCATTTCGACTCCCTTTGAAATTTCCATAATATTAATCCTCCGTAGAAAGAAATTTATAAATAAAGTATCTCTTTGTAAACGAATCAAGTCATTAAAAAGATACGGGATAGAATTGGAAAAAAGATTATTGTTTTCTCGTGAACCAAACCAAGTATAGGATGATCTAATGAATAGAAGGAATGAAGGGAAGGGGGAGCATTGGTGGATTTATCAGAAAAAGCCGAACTTGCAAGGCAAGGAGATAAGGAAGCTTTTGTATTTTTAATACGTGCTGTTCAACAAAGCCTATTTGTTATAGGAAGATCAATCGTTAAAACGGATGAAGATTGTGCAGATGCGATACAGGAGACCATTGCTAAAGCTTTTTCTAATGTACATACACTGAAAGAGCCAACTTATTTTAAAACTTGGATCATTCGGATTTTAATCAATGAGTGTAATCGGATTATTAAGAAAAAAAAGCGAGTATCCCTTGTCCCTTATGATATGAGAAAGACATCTTATAAGGGGGATTTTGAACAAATTGAGCTGTTTGAGGTAATTGACGAATTGGATGAACAGCTTCAAACCATCGTGACACTTTTTTATATCGAGGACTTATCGGTCAAGGAAATATCTAGAGTGCTTGAAGTTTCTGAAGGAACAGTAAAGTCAAGGTTATTCAGGGCCAGACGACAATTATCAGAGCTCGTTCTAGAGGAAGGAGAGGGCAAATATGAATTTTCATGATCCGGTTGACCGTGAGATCAAGCAATTATTAAATGCTAAAAGAAAAGACCTGATCATTCCTGATACAGTACAACTTGCTATGGAGAACGCACTTTCCTCCATTTCGGAGCAGAAGGTAAAAAAGAAATATCCCCATAAAAAATGGAGATGGGCAGCAGCAGCTTTAGCCCTCTTTTTCATCCTAGGAGCGGTTTCGATTTATTCCGTACCAACATTTGGTGAGATGATCCGGTCTTTATTTGCCAAGGATAACCCGGATATTGGACTTTTGCGGGCACAAGAATTGGGACTAGTGCATAATCCTCACATTAAAGTCAAGGACAAAGGTTATACGCTGGTAATTGATGAAGCAGTTGCAGACCCTACCCGAGTGACGATGGCTCTTCAACTCTTTGATAAAAAAGGTAAGCACGATCGCTATAAGTTACTCCTTGGAGATCTGAACAACATTACAATCAAAGATGCTAACGGTAAAGACTTGGACACCATGTACGATATGGGGTACACAAATGATTTTTATTATATGGTTGCTTTCTTCAATGAGCCATTGGAGACAGACAAGATTACGATAGAAGGGAATATTGGGACGCTTGGCAACAGAAACGAGCCTTCCATTGAAGGAGAATGGAACTTTAGCTTTGATATAGATATGAGAGAGGCTAACCAGCAAACGAAGATAGAAGAATTATCAGGTAGCTACACAACGCCACACGGAATGACAGTCACTTTAAAGAGGTTAACGAGAATGGTACAAGGAGTCCGTTTTGAACTGGAGACTGAACTTAATGATGCTGCAATGGCAAGGTCACCCGGTGATTTATGGGAAAAGCAGATGTTGAGCTTTCACTTTGAAACTAAAGAGAATGAAGAAATTCATTCGGTAAATTCGAGAAAGAATGGTGACATGGTTAGTCTGATGTCTACTGATTATGCAGTCATTGGAGACGGGAAGATTCGTTGGAGTTATATTTTCAAGTACTTGCCAGAGCATGAACCATATCGTTTTATTTTGGATGGTTACTCGGTCGCGGAAACAGACGGTAGCAGAATTTCCTTTAGGCCATCGGAGCTGATAGAACCCAAATCTTTTCAAATATTAACAGACCGCATAGAGTTGGTTGGGACGTCGCTTGAGGACTCACAAAACCCTGATGCCACATTTGAAACAGCCGTATCGTTCTACGGGGAAATGGATAACGAAATAAACAATGAAGAATGGAAAGCATACGATTCAGCAGGCAAGCAGTATGACGTTAGTAAGTGGGGGATTTCAACCTTAAAAAATACGCTTTCTAATAATTGGAGAGAGGGATTTATTAGTATGGGGAATCGCGATACGCAGCAGCCTTATGAATATCGGATTATGGGGTTAGACCACATTCCGGAGGAACTTATCCTGGTAAGACGTGTAGTGGATAAAAGGTACAAAGACCCGGACTGGTCCGTAATGCTAAAATAATTTATTAATGTGTAGTCTATCCAGCACTAATATCCTCAGCATCACTTTCACTGCCGCCCTTCTGGGCGGCTTTTTGCATATTTGTTTTCCTGTAGGTAGAAGTCGATTTTTAGAAGGAAAGCAGATATAGATCTAAACATATTAGAGATTAATCTTTAATTTGTCAGGTTTTTATGTAACCGCTATCATTCTATAATTTAGTCAGAAAGGAGGTAAAAGTAAAAAAAATAATTGCATCAAATGGTAATTGAAAACTTCAACCGAGAATCAGACGAAAGCAGTCGATAGGGCAAATACAATCATATTGGGAGGTAGAGTATGTTTAAATTTAGCAAAAAAATGTTGACGGTCATTCTTGCGGCTTCCATGAGTTTTGGCGTGTTTGCAGCAACCTCAAGTGCAGCGACAGATTATTGGCAGAATTGGACCGATGGCGGCGGTACGGTTAATGCTGTGAATGGGTCGGGCGGAAATTACAGTGTGACATGGCAAAATACGGGGAACTTTGTTGTTGGTAAAGGCTGGAATGTTGGATCTCCAAACCGGACAATTAACTATAATGCTGGGGTTTGGTCTCCATCTGGCAATGGCTATTTGACACTCTACGGGTGGACAAGAAATGCACTTATTGAATATTACGTTGTAGATAGCTGGGGCACTTACCGACCAACAGGAACGTTTAAAGGTACTGTCACCAGTGACGGAGGAACCTATGACATCTATACAACGATGCGATATAATGCACCTTCCATTGATGGCACACAAACCTTTGCCCAGTACTGGAGCGTAAGACAGTCGAAGAGAGCGACCGGGGTTAACTCCGCTATTACGTTCAGCAACCATGTGAACGCATGGGCAAGTAAAGGAATGAATCTGGGTAGCAGTTGGTCATACCAGGTGTTAGCGACAGAAGGATATCAAAGCAGCGGAAGTTCTAACGTAACGGTGTGGTAAGTAATCCATGGTAAGCAACCCCACGGTGATCCGTTTAATGAAAGTAAAACAGATTTTTATACATTAGGGACAGGCTCAATGCCTTTTCCTCAGTTCTACCATCAGTCCGGAAATGTTGAAGGCCGTTTCAGTCAGACAAACGGTCTTCGACGTTGCCGCATACGAATGGCAGGCATCATAGCCAATTATTTTCCCATTAGCTTAAAGGAGATTGTTCAATGAGAAAGCTATTAATGTTCTTTTTAATAGCAACAATGGTAGTGATGAGTGCTTGTTCGCAGGATAAACCCGAACCGGAGGATAACCTTGTATTCGTGCAAGGTGGAACGTTTAAGAACAACAAGTCCAATTTTGCTGGAAGAAATGCGACCCTGTCTAACTTTTATATCGGGAAATATGAGGTAACTCAAAAAGAGTGGGAAGATGTCATGGGAAATAACCCCTCCGGATTCAAAGGAGATCAATTACCGGTAGAAATGGTGAGTTGGTATGATGCGGTAGAGTATTGCAATCAAAGAAGTATACAAGAGGGCTTGAAGCCGCATTACAACATCGATAAGGATACCCAAGACCAGAATAATAAGAATGATAACGATAATATAAAATGGACAGTAACGATTAATGAGGGAACTAACGGTTACCGACTGCCTACAGAAGCGGAATGGGAATATGCCGCAAGCGGAGGTCAGGAGAGCAAGAATTACACATACAGCGGCAGCAACAACGCCGACAAAGTCGCATGGTATTGGAAGAACGCCGGGGACAAAATCTTAACTGGAGACTGGAACTGGCCTGCCATAGAGAGCAACAAAACCAAAACCAAATCGATTGGTACCCAACAGCCCAACGAGCTTGGAATCTACGATATGTCTGGCAATGTAAGAGAATGGTGCTGGGACTGGTACAGCGATGCTGAGAGCCAAATGGCTTCATTTCGGGTAATAAAAGGCGGGGGCTGGATCGGTAGTGTCAACAATAACGAGATCGCTTTTCGAGGAAAATTTGATGCAAATGGTTTTGGTCCGGATCAGGGGTTTCGTGTTGTTCGCGGAGAATAGTCGAAACGTTGTAAAGTACCCAAATAGTTTAAGACGGCGCTATATGCTGTAAAGTAGGTCGTTGAACTTAAAGAGATGCCAAGGCTATAGCAGATTAGCCGGGGCATCTCTTTTTGAAATGCTTGTATTTCATTCTAATGCACAGGATCGGAAAGGTGATGCATTGTTTGTCGTACAAATCGACCCTTTATTTTGCAGGATCAAAAAGTATCCTACGACACAGAAATGATCGGATCATACAAAAAAGTGCGTACTATTCAACGATCAGGACACCTGATAATCTAACATTCGAAGGGCAAATTGAATTGTCGTTCAATATAAAAATCGTACTGAAGGGGTGGGAAAAATGCCAGCGTATCAACTTCACTTGAAAGATAAACGGATCGTATGGGGAAACGCAATAGATGTGGAGTCTCTCATTGGCACATATCCACAGGATTCAATTAGACCAGGAGAGAATGCGGCTTTGGATTGGAAATTGCCTAATGGCATATATAGAGCAAAAGAGGTCGTCATAGAGCTGGATAAACTGCTTGAGGCGATACTGGTTCAGCTGGGCGAACCGATAGACGGTAATCCTTCGGTGTTATTGGACAGCCTTCAGGCCAATTTGGCGATCTCCGGTGATCTTTCATCACTACCGCTTGGACCTTTGGCTTTGAAGGATAAGGCAGGTGTTGAAATTACGGCACAGGCGGCACGTATCGGTGAACAATTGGTTCTCTGGGCACGAGAGATTAATTCTGAAAAGAGGGCACTGGCGCAATATGGACCGGAAACCCTAGGAGAGCTGGAATTTAGAAGTCATTGCTATGGTCATACCCTGATACCGGAAGCTATTGCTCAGGTTTGGGGTCCCGCTGGGGGACCAAGAGTTATGCAGTTATATAATGAATACTTGCACCAATTTGTATTGCTGCGGGATGCATTACTTCCCTTTGCCAATTGGGAACAAGTACCGTTTGAAGTCATGGAACACACGCAATTCAAAGGATTACGTTTTCTGGAGCCTGCCCGTAAGGTCTTTTTAACTCAATTGCTCGGGAAGGAATTAACTCACAAGGCGATTGTTCAATATGCACAGAGTGTGCTTAGCTCGAGTTTGACCTCTGCTGGTTACGGCTTTCAATATCCTTTGGGAACTGTGTTGCCCGCTGGCTTGGGAGAGTCGGCTGGTACGGCTGCACGTTATCTTCTGAAGTGGCATCCGGTACAAACCATTGAGACTGAAGATACAAAAGATTTAGTTGCCATCTCTTTCGAATATGAATATGACGATTATTATGCTGCACCACGCGACGAAGCAGGAACGGGTATACCTGGCAGCAAGGATCACTTTCACATTTCAGAGGATCATAGTGATCTTCCATCCATCGCACGGCTGCTTCCGAATACAGATTCAGATCGAACGACCTTGCGTTTCAGACTGGAGAGGGAAGGTCATGTATCATCTAGTGTAGAATCTAGTGTGGATCTCGGTCAGCTCTTCAGGGGACATCGATTTTCATATCGGCCTGAAAAGAACAACCATTCCAAGGATGCTACTGTGAAGCGAACATCGACCAGCATTCATCAGGTAGCAAACATTCTGTCGCATTCCGGATTGGTGACAAATACGGATGATGGAGTCCATTTCATACCAACAGGCGGAAATGAACTTGTACAATGGGCTTTGTTAGGCAAGCTGTATCCTGAAAATGTGGTGTTATTGGCTAAAGGAGATCAAGAAGAGCTGGAAGCAGCTTTGGTTGCCGGGAAGGGGTATGGAACGCAATTTCTGGTGTTGTAATGCCTTAAACCATCCGTGACAGATGAGATGACGGCGGCAGCGTATTCGTACAGAGCTGCTGCCGTCAAATTATACTACTTTAATTTACATTAACAATGTCGCGGCGAGAGTTATCATTGTCGCAAGATACTTCGTCGGGGAATTTCTCGATATAAGTCGTGCCAAACTTGCACAACATCTGTAGCATGGGGGCCAGTTCCTCACCCAGATCGGACAAATAATATTCTACTTTTGGTGGTGCAACCGGATAGACTTTGCGAATAATCAGACCGTCGCTTTCAAGCATTCTGAGCTGCATTGTAATCATGCGTTGAGTTGCGTCCGGAAGAAGTCGCTGTAACTCATTAAACCGAATGGGACCTTTAGTTAAGTGATTGAGTATAGAAATTTTCCATTTGCCGCTAAGTAAGCTCATGACAATTTCTGAAGTACAGCGATAGGTTTTATTTCTAAAGTTAATCATCCTCCAACACATCTCTTTCACTTTGATTTTGTACTCCCCACTCACATAAACCTTCCAGAACGGGCAATAACGTTTCGGCTTTATCGGTCAGTCTGTACTCGACTTTAGGCGGGACTTGTGGATACTCTTTCCGTTCGACCATACCATCCGCTTCCAATTCTTTTAGTTGTGAACTCAGTGTTTTAAACGTAATCGCTCCAATTTGTCTTTTCAGTTCATTGAAGCGTACCGGTTGGTTTTCTGCTAAAAGATAAATGATGACCATCTTCCATTTGCCGCCAATGACAGACAATGTGTAGCCAAAAGGCGTATCTTGAATATGTTTAACCTTACCTTGATATTCAGCCATGCTCATATTTATGCTATCCTTTCGGGTAGTACCTGTCATAATAGTGCGTACTACTTTTTGATTTGCGTTCAGTTTATACTAACCTTACTTTGAAGTAAAGGAGAGAAAAACATGAATCAAAAAACAATACGTCTGTTAATGCCACAATGGCAAGGCGGGAATAATCCTAACTACTCTTTTGGGGCGGAACTGCTTGCCTGGCTGGCTCCTGGTAATGATCAACCCCTGATTCAAGTTCCTGTACAAGCATATGATGGAACGTCACTGGAAAACGAGAATGGTGTAAATGGGAGAAAACAGCTCATTGAACAATTGGAAGCAGCACAGCATATTATTCATGCTCACAAGCCTGACCGTATCGTCATGTTTGGTGGGGATTGCTTGGTCGAACAAGCTCCGTTTGCCTATTTAAACGAACGGTATAATGGAGAATTAGGCTTAATCTGGATCGACGCGCACAGCGATTTGGTTGGTTACGTGGGTTATGATAACGGACATACGCTACCTCTGGGTAATCTTTTGGGAGAAGGGGATGAAGAGTTTGCAAAACATGTAAAAATCCCTCTAAAACCTGAAAATGTCTTTATCGCGGGGTTGGCAACACCTACAGAACAGGAAGACGAAGTGATCTCAGAAGCGTTTGAACGATTAGGTATAACGACTGCAGAATCAGATACTGAAATGATTCAAAGACTTGGCATTAAAACTGCCGGAGCTGAAGAGTTAACGAAAAGTACAGCATCCATCAAACAGTGGATCAAAGAAAGCGGCATTAAACATCTGGCTATTCACCTGGATCTAGATGTGCTTGATCCTAAGGCTTTTCGCTCGTTATTATTCGCTAATCCTGAAGGCCCTTATACGTACTCTCCTGCGGGAAGCTTGCAAATTCCTCAGCTCCTTCATCTGCTCAAAGAATTGTCGGAAGAAACAGATGTTGTGGGATTGGGTATTACCGAGCATATGCCATGGGATTCAATCAACTTGAAGAACCTGCTAGGGGAAATACCTATTCTAAATAAATAATAACATTCAATATACTCACCAACGGATTTATAATACTAGAATAATAGGTTGACCATAAAAAATACACTCAGACACTTTATCATTGTGTGAAGTGTATTTTTTTGTGACTGTACGTGAGATAAAAGCTTAATAACATTTGAGTGCTGATGATTTGAAGCTATGGCTGGTGATCTGGGGTGCACTGTAAGACACCATTGGTCATTCACCTACATACATTATCTCAGGACAAATGACTATTGAAGTCAGTCATGGAGGTTTTAATCTTATGTCAATTAATCATCATTCGAATACATCACATCCTTATTGGATCGAGAACGTGGGCGGGAGAGAAAGGGAAGCTTTGATTCCTCATCCTGTAGTTGTGGAGGTTAGGCAAGTCGCATCCAATCAGATTGTAGTGACTTACGATCAGCCAGCGGATTTAGCATCCGCAACAAACATATCGAACTATTGGATAAGAAGTAATATGGCTAGTCCATCAGATATAGCCAGTCTAGGAATGGGAGAAGCCATCGGGAAAGAAAATTCGATTCGTGCTGATCGGGGGATGATCGCTCCTATTAATAATTCCAAAACGAGATTTGTTATAACCTTCAATGTTAACGCGACTATGGGTGTTCTTTATATTTTGCTTCCATGCTTTGTCAATTTGGAGGGGAGATCCGGATTCACTGGTGGAAATTGGGGACCGTTCAGTAGAAATATGTTTATTGGATTGTAGTAAACAGTTCAATAGGGCATGAACGCAAAAAGTCGCCAGAAATGGCGACCTTTTTTATCGATAGAAAGGGTTAGATTTCAAGTTTACGTGTACCAAGCCACTTCACCATTTCTGGGTCGTTATGAGAAAAGAACAGACTTTGCTTCGTATCTAATGCAGTAATTGATTCCATATCATTTTGGCTTAATTCAAAGTCAAAGATATTGAAGTTCTCAACAATTCTCTCTTTACGAACAGACTTCGGAATGACAACGACTTCTCTTTGTGTCAACCAGCGTAAAACGACCTGAGCAACAGATTTATTCACCTTTTTCGCAATGGATAGCAATACATCATTCTGGAAAAGATCATTTCTTCCTTCAGCAAAAGGCGCCCAGGATTGAATCTGAACATTATTTTCTTTCATAAAAGCAGCACTTTCGATTTGTTGATTGAAAGGGTGTGTTTCAACCTGGTTTACCGCAGGAACTATCTCATTATGAATGATTAAATCGATCAGACGATCCATCTGGAAGTTGCTAACTCCAATAGCACGGACCTTTCCTTCACGATACAATTCCTCCATAGCGCGCCAAGAGCCGTACACATCGCCAAAAGGCTGATGAATTAAATACAGGTCCAACACATCCAATTGCAATCGATCCAGAGATTTTTGGAATGCTTTTTTAGTGTTTTCATATCCAGTATCCTGAACCCAAAGCTTTGTAGTAATAAATAATTCTTCTCTTGGGACACCACTTCGTTTAATGGCTCGACCAACGGCTTCTTCGTTCAGATATGAGGCAGCTGTATCAATCAGGCGATATCCTGCCATAATGGCATCGTAAACGCTTTGTTCGCATTCATTTTGATCTGCAATTTGATAAACACCAAAACCCATAATGGGCATCTCCACACCATTGTTAAGTATTACTTTTTCCATGTTAAAGCCCTCCTTCTTATAGGTTTATTATGTACCAAATCATCATTCTAGCGTTATATCATTCATATCAAATGTTTGCCTAATTATCTCACAGGACGTATAAAATTGATTTTTGACGTTCAAGTAAAAGACTTCTATTCCGCTGAATAGAAGTCTTTGGATCTCCCTCTGAAAATCCCCTTTTCCAACCTTCCAAGCCAATTGAAAGAACTAAGCTATCTTTTATAGCTTGACCCAGGCCACCAGCCCATCGGGTTGATCCGGGTTAATACCATGGCGTTCGGCATTAGCCAAAGCAGCGATTTGCGAGATGAAGATGAAAGGAATACCCCGCACCGCTGTATTAAGCGGATGACTAGTTGTGATTTCAAGGTCGATGAACTCCTGCGGGATGCCCATCGCCCGATCGGCAAATGTAATAATGGTGGCTCCACGCTCCTTAATATCCCTCAACAGATTGCGTTGATGCTCAATACCGCTGTCCGACAAGGCAGCAATCACTAAAGTATCCGAACCCACGGTGACCATCGGGCCGTGCCGAACGTCAAGAAGATGGTATGCGTGGGCTTGTGTCTTGGCAATTTCGGTCAGAGCGATGGCACCCTCGGCTGCCAGGCCTTGTAGTTCACCGTCTGCAAGCAGGACTGCATTCGTCCAATTGAAGTCGGAGACACGGCGGATGCTGTCCTCTACACGTGCCATGTAGGCTTCACCTTGATGAATCGCTTCCTGCATATCGATAATCAGCTCCTCATCACCAGCAAGAAAAGCGGCAAGCAGCAGATTGGCTGCATACAGATTGGTTACTGTGCGGGTCTGGCAAACGCTATGGTCGAAAGCCCAGGGCAGTTCCAGAGGGAAATCAGCGTTTTTGGATAACGGCGAGCCCGTTACACAAGAAATCGTTAATAATGGAATACGTTGATCGGACTGAAGTAAACGCAATGCTTCAACGACCTCACTCGTACTGCCAGATCGTGACGGCGCTATGATCAGGCTACCCTCCAGCATGGGACGATAGCGGTCTGCATGGAGCATGAGATCACCAGCGGCAAGTGACATTGCAGGCAGGCCAGCACGCAAACGGAAGGAAAAAGCGGCCGCTTCGCTCAAACAATAGCTGGACCCGGCGCCAACAAAGGTTACGGAGGTAATCGCTTGAGCTTGGACAAAGGCAGTAAATTCCGTGCGCTTGGCCAGTAAATAGTTGTAGGTCTGCTGCAGGGCCTTATATTGTTCTTTTACTTCACGATACGTCAAATTCATAAAAATACCTCCCGGGAATGATTTAGATTGATAGCTTCAGTTTGTGATCTTTTCGATCAAATATATAGTTAAATGATTGTGTTAATCATAATTATGCCTTTATATCCCTCTGAATTGCAATAGTTTTCCAAAATAATGATTGATTTAATCAAATAAAAAGATTATTATGATCACAAGCTAGAAATTATCAAATGTTTCCCATACTCATCTGACCCGTGAAGGGAGGTGCAGGATCGTTCAAATCGTCGCTATGTAACGACGAAACCTTAAAAGGGGGAATGGATATGCCACTGATCTCGTCCACTGAAATGCTGCAAACAGCTCGCAGGGATCAATACGCCATCGCTGCATTTAACGTTCATACCCTGGAGATGCTTCAGGCTGTCGTTGAAGCGGCTGTAGAAACCGAATCACCGCTCATTATTCAAACCACGGTGGGCACAGTCAACCACTTGGGACCAGATTACATTGCTCATGCGGCTAAAACCGCAGCGGACTTGACGGATATCCCCATCGCACTTCATTTGGATCACTGCACTGATTTTTCAACGATTATCCGATGCATACGAGCAGGTTATACCTCCGTTATGATCGATGCATCCATGTATCCTTTTGAAGAAAATGTGAACCTAACCCGTAAAGTGATGGAGGTTGCTCAGGCATCTGGCGTAAACGTGGAGGCTGAGCTTGGTAAGGTTGGCGGCGTTGAGGACGATATTGTCGTCGAGGAACAGCATGCTTCCCTAGCAGATCCGGAAGATTGCGTGCAGTTTGTTGAACGTACTGGTGTAACTACACTGGCTCCAGCAATCGGTACCGCACACGGTATTTATAAGGGACAGCCGAACATAGATTTTGAACGAATTGAAACCATTGCGAATCGAGTATCGGTTCCTTTGGTGCTGCACGGTGGTTCGGGCATACCAGCTGAACAGATTCATCGTTCGGTTGCACTGGGGATGTCCAAGGTAAATATAGCCACAGAGCTGCGTATTGCTTTTTCCGAAGCTATCAAGGATGTATTTCTAATCCATCCAGAAGAGAATGATCCACGTAAATACATGGCTCCGGCGAAGGAAGCAGTTAAACGGCTTGCCATGGAGAAAATACGGTTATGTGGAAGCACTGGCAAAGCCGGCGTAGTTCGATGATTACCACAGTCACACTCCATGCGGCCATCGACCGGACATTATACGTTGACAAGTTTGGCGTAGGCCAAGTGCATCGGGTGACAAGACAGGTTAATGAGCCAGGTGGCAAAGGCAATAACGTAGCCAAAGTGATCCGGCAGCTCGGCGGTGAAGTCACAGCTACAGGCATTATTGCCGGCAATAACGGTGTATTTATTGAGAGAAATCTGACTGAACGAGGGATACGGACTGCTTTTATCCAATCAGCGGGAGACTCACGAGTCTGCCTCAACATTGTGGATGATTCCAGTGGTAGCTCTACCGAGCTGCTTGGGCAGGGTCCAAATATGTCAGAAGCTGAAGTTGAAGCGATCAAGAAAAAAGTACAGGAGCTCGCCATCCAGTCTAGTGCAGTTATTATGTCTGGAAGCTTACCCCCAGGTGCACCGGACACTTTGTACGCAGAACTGATTTGTATTGTTCGTTCAGCAGGCGCGAGAGCCTTTCTGGATACAGGTGGAACAAGTTTCACCATTGGGCTGAGTGCAACACCCCATTTCGTGAAGCCGAATGAGCAGGAGCTGGCCGAATGGCTGGGGCAGAAGCCAAGAAACGTGAGCGAATGGGCCCGTGCAGCGCACAGGTTGGCGGATCAAGACATTGATGAGGTGTGCATAACACTCGGCAGTGACGGTGCTCTGGCTATTTTAAACGGAAAAGCATATATGGTGAAGCCGCCAACCATTCAGCCTGTGAATACGGTAGGTTGCGGAGACGCCTTTGTTGCCGGCATGGCATATGCAGGAGAGCGCGGCGATTCGGATGAGTCCAGACTGCGTACGGCTGTCGCGGCTGCTGCTACGAATGCAATGTCTTCTAAAGCAGGTGACATCGACTATGTTCTGTTTGAGGAGTACGAACATCAGGTGCAAATTATACCTTTATGATGGTTGAAGGTTTTGAAAATCAGCTTCATATCCCTCATGAATAACCGTTAGAGAGATACTTTTCTTATGGGATGCAGTTCACGTCGACATATTGCAATCCATCCTTTCATCCTACACAATAGAGCTAGCACGGGCTGAAGTTAACGGATATCATGCAGGCCCAGACATATTAAAGGAGAGACTTATGCAATATTCAAAGGGTGAACTGCGCAGAGCACAAACATTGGAACTGATTAAATCGCATGGAAAAATATCGCTGCAAGAGATTGTCCAGACGGTTGGCTGCTCGGAAGCAACCGCAAGACGTGACTTGGACGCACTTGAAAAAGCGGGCGAGATTATTCGAACAAATGGGGGAGCCATATATGAAGGGGGCCTGACGTCGGCGGTATCGGAGCTACCATTTGCAGCAAAACGCGATTTCCGACGGATGGATAAGGAACGGATCGCTGCCACGGCCGCTGCCCTTGTTAAAGAGGGAGACATTATCTGCCTGACGGGCGGTACAACGACGTTCTTTATTGCGAAAGCACTCAAAAAGCATCGTAATATTACGATTGTCACCAACGCGGTGAATATTGCTTATGAATTGGCTGATGCCGAAGATATTCAGGTTGTGGTCATTGGCGGCGTTATGCGGTCTAAAAGCTACGAGTTATGCGGTCCGCTGGCAGAAAGTGTGATCGACAAAATTAACATTACGAAAATGTTTCTCGGGGTGGACGGAGTAACGCAGAATTTTGGCTTTACGATGCATTCCGAGCTTGAAGCTCGTATTGCCCAATTAACAATGGAACGTTCCAGCGAAGTTTATGCTGTATTCGATCAAAGCAAGATTGAGAAAAGTGCTTTGTTTACGATTACTCCCTTAACTCAGGTGACAGGGGTAATTACGAATAAACAGCCGGAGGGATGGTTTGAGCAGGCGTGCCAGGAGCATCAGATTGCGATACATACAACTACAGACCACATTGCTTCTATTTAAATACGCGTAATACTCAAACGCCCTTCCCTTCATATGCTGGCTAATTTGCAGGACAAGGGAGGATATGCGAATGCATTTTTCCAAGTTTATGCTGATCATTGCGATGGTTTGTGTTGTATTCGCTGAAGCAGGCTGTTCCAGCTCCTCCTCTTCAGGCGGCGATACATCCGCAGACCCGCAAGGTAAGGTGAATCTGGTCTTTTGGAGTCATCAGGAAGACGCCATTGTGGGCGCATACAAGAAATTAATATCCAAATACCAGACCTTACACCCCGATATAACGATCGAGTATCAGACCTTTCCATATGATGTATACAGCCAGAAGCTGAAAGCCTCATTCTCCGCGAAGAAACCACCCGATATTGCCGAATTTTTCGGTACGTGGGTGCCCGAATATTCCAAGAACGGTCTGCTTGTCGAAATCCCTGATAGTGAAAATGTAAAAAAAGAGTACTATGATGCTCCCCTTGGGGGATATTTGCGAGACAACAAGTTATACGGGCTGCCACTTGAATACAACATTGAGAACGGCGGCATGTTGATTCACCCGCAAATGCTCAAAGACCAAGGCTTCGATCACGCACCGTCCAACTGGACAGAGCTTGTGGATTACGCCAAAAAATTGACTGTCCGTGAGAACAATGTCATCAAAGTCAAAGGCTTCGATTTTGTATCAGCAGACAATATTACGTTTACTTTCTTATCCCTTATTTTGCAGCAAGGTGCAAGTTTTATGGGTGAAGACGAACATGTTAATTTCCACTCACCGGAGGCGGAGAAAGCGATGTCCACCTTGGTCTCGCTCGTGGCCGATGACAAAGTTGCGGATTTAACCACGTTCGGCGGTGAGCTGGATACCTCTGACTATTTTTTTCAGGGGAAATCAGCCATGACCTATCGCGGTCCCTGGACGATTGCTGCAGGACAGAACAACTATGAGGTTGATGATTTTGAATACGTTTCCGTGCCTTCCTTTACGGAAAACCCACCCGTTTTTGCTGCCGAATCCGGTTGGGGGCTTGCGGTGTCCCAAAAAAGCAAACAGCAGGAGGCTGCGCTTGATTTCATCCAATTCATCTCGGAGAAGGACAACCTCTCGACATGGAATACGGACACCTTTACCGTACCAGCCAAAAAAGAAATTGCCGAAAACCCGGAATTCCTGAAGAACAATCCTCATCTAAAGCCTTCGCTGGACATATTGGCGTTAGGTCAATGGATCGGCCCAATAGCAGACCGGGATTTCTTCTTCAAGCAGGTTAACGACAATTTCCAGCTGATGGCTAGTGGACAACAGAGTGTCCAGGACGGATTGGCTAACATCGAACAGACGATCAACGATAATCAGGATCAACATAAGTGATAGGGGTGCTGGGGCATGAGTACTGCTATATCTACCAACAAGGCGGACAAGGTTAACCCAGCGGTAAAGTCAACAGCTTACAGGGCAAAACGAAGGTTCATCATCATCTCACTCGTACCGATCTTGCTTCTGTTCGGGGTGTTTGCTTTCCTTCCCATCGCATGGAGCCTGGGCTTATCCGCATTCAAGTATGACCCGCTCAGCTCAAACGCGATATTCGTGGGGGCGGAAAACTATATTCGCATGTTCCAGGACTCCATCTTTCTGAAGTCACTGTGGGTAACCTTCAAATTTGTATTTATCGCCGTATTGATAAACATTGTCATTACGCTTTTGATTGCTTCAGCGATTCAGCGAGTCCGCATCCCGTGGCTTAAAAATGGCTTTCGGACTATATTCTTTCTTCCCACGATCGCTCCGCTGGCGGGAACGGCCATCGTATGGAATACCATGTTCAATTACAATGACGGCTTGTTCAACATGATTCTCGCCAAGATGAATATGGCGCCGATCCAGTGGCTCAGTGATCCGCATTATGCGCTCTACTCCGTCATTATGATGACCTTGTGGGCTGATATTGGCTATAATATCGTTCTTTTCATTGCGGGACTGGATTCCATCCCGGATATGTACTATGAAGCAGCGACGCTGGAGGGGGCGGGCCGATGGCATGTCTTTCTTCACATCACACTGCCATTGCTGCGCAGAACGTTGCTGTTTGTTTCCATCACGACAGTTGTTTCCTATTTTCAGGCCTTCCCACAATTTCAGATTATGACCAAGGGCGGACCCTTCAACGAAACACGAGTGCTGTCACTGCAAATCTATGAACAGGCCTTCTCCAGCTCCAATATGGGGTACGCATCTGCTATGGCAACCGTATTTCTAATGATCATCCTGCTTGTGACGCTGCTGCAACTTCGGTGGGGACGCACGCAATGGGAACATTGAGAGGAGAGGGGAGAAGAAGCCGATGCCGCGTAAATTCAGCCTGTGGGAAGGGTTTACTATCGCAGTTCTTGCAGTTATAGCTTGTGTTATGCTTTTGCCTTATGTATGGATGGTGCTATCATCACTGAAAAGTAACATGGACATCGTCTCAGGTTCCGCCGGTTTTTTTCCAAGTAAGCCGAGTCTGGACGGATACCGAACGGTTTTTAGCGAGGCGCCGTTTGTCACGTGGCTGCTGAACAGTCTGATGACTTCCGTCATCATAACGGTGGTGACCTTGTTTACAAGCGCTCTAGCCGGATATGTCTTTGCCAAGCATCAGTTTAGAGGTAAGAAACTGCTGTTCATTCTGATCCTGGCAACCATGATGATTCCCTTTCAGGTTATTATGATTCCCACGTATCTGATCACGGCTGAGCTTGGACTGGTTAACCATTTGCTGGCGATTATTTTGCCCAATCTGGTTAGCTCCTACGGCGTATTTCTGGCTAAACAATTCATAGAAGAGATTCCACAGGAGCTGCTGGAGGCAGCAAGGATGGACGGTTCTGGCGAATTCAGGCTGATGCTTCGCATCGTTATGCCGCTTATTCTGCCGATGCTGTCAGCGTTGGGAATATTCACGTTTATGAACTCCTGGAATAACTATCTGTGGCCACTGATTGTATTAAATGATGAGAGCAAGATGACCGTTCCGCTGGCATTGGTCTATTTTAACGGAACGCACCAGGTCAATTACAACGTCGTCATGTCAGCTGCGGTATTGATTACAATACCGGTTATTATAATGTTCCTGATCTTCCAGAAGCAATTTATTAAAGGCCTAGCTATGACGGGCATGAAATAACGGGTGAGGAGAAGAGTTATGACTAAAATCTCAATTATCGGAGCAGGCAGTGCATTTACGCGAGAGATCGCTATGGATATCCTGCTGATTGAAGGCTTGGAGGGTGGCACTATTGCCCTGGTTGATATTGACGAGCGGCGGCTTGAGTTGGCACGCAGGCTGGTGCTTCAGATCGTGGAACAGACAGGGAAGACGTGGGAGGTGATTGCCTCTACAAATCGCAGAGAGGTCATCGGCGGTTCACAGTTTGTGATTAACCAAATTGAAGTAGGCGGGCTGGAGACGGTTCGTTATGAATATGAAATTCCGCTGAAATACGGGGTAAAGCAGTGCATTGGCGATACGCTGGGACCAGGGGGACTGTTCAAGACACTCCGTACCCTTCCCAGCTGGATGGAGATCGTGCGGGACATTGAAGCGCTCTGCCCAGACTGCATCATTCTAAACTATACCAACCCGATGTCGGCGGTTACACTCCTGACTTCCCGCATTACGGATATTCCGGTGGTGGGACTATGCCACTCTATCCAGAACACGTCGGCTCAACTGGCTGAATATGCAGGAGTTCCATATGAAGAGATGTCATGGAAAGCCGGAGGTATTAACCACATGTCCTGGTTCGTGGAGCTGTCCCACGCCGGGAGAGATCTGTATCCAGTATTACTGGAGAAAATACAAACTCCTGAACTGCTGCGGCAGGATCCGGTCCGCTTTGATGCGATGAAATACCTGGGTGCATTCGTTTCGGAATCCAGCGGCCATTTCTCGGAATATATCCCGTATTACCGTAAACGCCAATCACTTATCGACCAGCACTGCAACTCAGGTTATAACGGAGCTACGGGATTCTACGCTGACAACTGGCCGATCTGGCGGAGAGAGAATGATGAGCAGATCGTTTCACAGCTTGAGGGAACAGCACCGCTTGAGCTGAAATCCAGTAATGAATATGCAGCCATTATTATCGAAGCAGTATTGAAGAATGAGCCGAAGGTCATTTATGGTAACGTTCCTAACCGGGGGCTGATTGAAAATCTGCAGGCTGATGGTGTGGTGGAAGTGGCCTGTCTCGTTGATGGGAAAGGCGTTCAGCCTTGTCGCTTTGGAAGACTGCCCGAGCATTTGGCCGCATTGTGCCGCTCGAACATGGCTTTTTTTGACCTGGCAGTGGAAGCTGTGCGGAGGAGTGACAGGGAGATGGCTCGCCATGCACTGATGTTGGATCCGCTAACTGCAGCCGTATGCTCCCTGGAGGAGATCGGAAGTATGTTCGATGAACTGTATGAGGCGGAACAGGGATTTGTTCCGGTATTGAAATGATGCAGAGACAACAAACAAGTCCCGTTGTTGTCATTGTTGGCGAGCTAAATGTAGACGTCATTGTATCGGGAACGGATGTCATGCCGGAATGGAATCGGGAAAAAATGGTTGATGGTTTTGAGATTGTACTTGGTTCCTCTTCAGCAATAACGGCCTGTGCGCTGGCAAGCCTGGGAGCGGATGTGAGATTCGTTAGCGTAGTGGGAGATGACGATTTCGGAAAATTCTGTATAGCTGAGCTGCAGCGTATGGGCGTAAATACAGAGCATGTAACCCGATTGTCTGGCATCAAGACAGGTGTAACTCTGTCGCTTTCCACACCCGATGACCGCGGGTTGTTAACTTACGCTGGCAGTATCCCATTGTTAACACCGGATTATATCCCGGAGTCCCTGTTGCAGCAGGCCGCACATCTTCATTTTGGTTCCTATTATTTGCAGGATGGAATGAGACCTCATTGGCGAGAGCTCTTTACAAGATTGCGGGCAGATGGGATCAGCACGTCTTTTGATACCGGCTGGGATGTATCCAATCAATGGGACCGCGAGGGCATAAGTGCACTACTGACGGTAACTGATTTGTTTATTCCCAGCGAGGATGAACTGCTGCACATTTTCCCTGCCGCTGGGGTAAGCCATGTACTTGATTCCATGCTTCCTGGTGTGGCAGGAATTGTAGCGGTCAAACAAGGGTCAAAAGGTGCTACACTACGTCAACTGGACGAAAGTAGAATATCGGCCGGATCTTACACTTTGACACCCGTCGATACGACAGGGGCAGGAGACTGTTTCAACGCAGGAATCATATATGGATACTTGCTTGGGATGCGAAGTGATGAACTGCTGCGATTTGCCAATGCATGTGGAGCATTGTCCACACTTGGCATTGGTGGCACAGGGAGTTTGCCGACAATGGAGGCTGTTCTTCTTTTGCAGGCTGAGCATGAACAATAAATCCTGATTTTAATCTAACACAACCAAATTGATCAAAGGGAGTTGAGAATATGTTGAAATTCGGTAAAACATTGCTGGTGGGATTAAGTATGGCGGTAGGGATAGGACTGGTTTCAGGCATTGAATGGTCCTCATCTGCTGCCGCAGCAGGCACAGATTACTACGTAGCGACAAACGGAAATGACTCCAGTGCGGGAACGAGCAGCGCGCCATGGAAGACGCTTCAGCACGCAGCGGATGCTGTTCCTGCAGGCAGTACGGTGCATGTTCGTGGCGGTGTGTACAACCAGAAGCTGAAGATCACCCGCTCAGGCTCCGCTTCACAGGGGCCGATTGTATTCACTAACGATGGCACGGAGACTCCGATTATTGACGGTACAGGACTTTCGGTTAGCGGGATTGAAGGGTTGATTGACCTGACCGATGTGAATTACGTTACCCTTCAGGGATTTGAAATTCGCAATTATACTACAGCTACTAAGGACGTCATGCCCGTAGGCATTTATGTTCACGGATCAGGCAGCTTCATCAATTTGTCTGGTAACAAAGTCCATGATATCAAAAACACGGCCACCCCAACCGGCAGTGATCTGCTTGGCCGTGACGCACATGGGATCGCCGTATATGGAACAAAGGCACCGGAATCCATTCACGATATTACGATTAGTGGTAATGAACTGTATAATCTTGTGCTCGGCTCCAGCGAATCTCTGGTTCTCAACGGTAACGTGGACACCTTCTCAGTGACGAATAATGTCATCCACGATAACGACAACATCGGCATTGATCTCATCGGATATGAGGGTAAAGCGCCGAATACGACTTACGATCAGGTACGGAACGGACTCGTGAAGGGCAACAGAGTCTACAATATCACTTCCAACAATAATCCTTCGTATGGGAAGTCACTTCCGAATAACAGTAATGCGGCCGATGGCATTTATGTCGATGGTGGCAAGGATAGTATTATTGAACAGAACTACAGCTACAACAATGATATCGGTATCGAGATTGCGTCCGAGCATGCCGGTAAATCTACCAGCAATATTACTGTTCGCAGCAACGCAGTCTACAACAACCGACTCACTGGCATCGCCATGGGCGGGTATGATACCAAACGCGGCTCCACCGTAAACTGTAAGATCGTTAACAATACCGTATACAAAAATGATACGCTTGGCGATGGCAGCGGCCAGCTTTACGTTCAATACGACACACAAAATAACGTAATTAAGAACAACATTTTTGTAGCCAGCTCTACAGATGTATTGATTTACAATGAATACACCAAAAATTCCGGAAACGTTGTGGATTATAATCTTTATTTCGCCCCTGCCGGAAGCAATGGAGCCAGCTGGACTTGGAAAAATAAAGATTACACAGGATTCTCCGCTTATAAAACGGGAACTGGCAATGACGCGCATTCCTTGTTCATCGATCCCAAATTTGTGAATGCTTCAGGATACGATTTCCATCTCCAATCTACATCTCCAGCGATTGATGCCGGGAACACGGACAACGCTATTATCGGAACACTGGACATTGAGGGGAAACCGAGAGTACAGGGGGCTGCTGTGAATATCGGCGCTTACGAGTGAGATTTATAATCTAACGGGAAGACTCTCCCGAAGGCAATAAAACAAAGGAAGCTGAGTAATCAGCTGCCTTTGTTTTATTTTATTTAAAGAGTAATAATCCTCTTTAAATAGCCGTGCCTGAGTTAGAACTTATCTAAACCAATATTTAGGTAGTCAGCGGCATTTCCATTTCGATCCAAGGATAGTAAAATCGGTGATAGGATGATTAATGCAAAGGTTAATTCACAACTGTAGTCAAGAAAGGAGGATGTGGAATGAAACCCGGTTCCATTAAGCACAGCATGGTCATCTATGGGACCATAATCTTAATGCTGGTTTTGGCCGCGTGTTCCCAATCAGAGCAAATTGAAAATCCATCACTCCCACAGCCCATTCATCCTAAACAACAGCCGATTGAATACAAGTCGAACCCCGATGAACCCGCATGGAAGCTTGATACCACGCCTGTGGATTTAACCTGGTTTGTAGGTGCGAACTGGTATGGGCACACATGGGGTAAGAGCATGACCTCCAAAATTGTAACAGAGAAAACAGGTGTTAACATCAAATTCGAAGTGCCATCGGGTGAAGCAAGCGAACAAATTGCGCTCATGATGACTTCCGGTAAGCTGCCGGATTTGATGACAATAGGCTCGTGGGAAAGTGCGATTCATAAGTTGTGGGAAGGGGATCAGGTGTATGCCTTAAATGAACTGGCGGAGCAATATGATCCTTACTTTTTCAAGGTCGCGGGGGACGGTACACTGAAGTGGTATCGTCAGGAAAACGGCAATACATATGGCATTCCAAATGATTCATACAGCCCCAGCCTAATGCAGACAACCGGTTTGACGGCTGCGAACCAAACCTTTTTGGTAAGAAAGGATCTCTATGAGGCTATGGGTAGACCCGATTTGAGCACTCCGGAAGGCTTTCTGAACGCATTACAATTGTTAAAAGATCAGTATTCTGTGTATAAAGGTCAGCTCATTAGTCCCTTCTTTGCTCAGGGGAATGTCTCTTATGGGATGACCGAGTACCTGCAAAACCTGCTGGCTATTCCGCATGAAAAGGACGGAAAATTTAACGACCGTATGACCGACCCAGACTATATCACCTGGTTGAAAACCTTCCGTACAGCTTATGAGCGTGGCCTGATTAATGTGGATTTTCTGGTGGATTCGAATGCTCAGGTAGAGGAAAAAACCAGTAATGCCCGTTATTTTATGATGATTCGCGAGTGGACTGGTATGGCGGCTATCAATCCGATCCTAGCTGCGGGTGCATATCCGAATTCGTACTACATCGCTGTGGATGGACCGCAAAACAGCCACGGTGATTCCGCCAGACTGTTCCCTGGCAACATGGACGGCTGGATGGTTACGATGATTAGCAAATCCACCAAGAGTCCTGAACGAGCCATCCGATTTTTGAGCTATTTAGCGAGCGAAGAAGGCCAAAGGGTTGTATTTCTGGGCAAAGAAGGCGAAACATGGGCGATGAGGGATGGCAAACCGCAGTTGACGGCGGAAATGGTCCAATTGCTTGACACAGATAGGGAGCGTCTGGAAAAGGAATACGGTATCATGGATACCTACTGGATGCTGCGCAACCCTGCTTTCGTTAACCAGTGGAGACCAGAAAAGGCGGCATCCGTTAAGCAAATGGAGGAGTTCGCGAACAAACAGGCGGATATGGACAGCGGCACCTATAAGGGAATAGATCCTGTAGGAGATTCCGATATAGCCTTATCCTGGTCGCGTATTTCACAGAATTGGGAAGAAGTTCTGCCTGAACTGATTACTGCCAAAGATGAAGCTGCTTTTGATAAAATTTTCGAAAATTTCTTGGCCCGTCGTGTGAATTACGGTTTTAATCAGGTAATGGAATACCGTCAGACCGAGCTGGAAGCGAGAAAAGCCAAGATGGCTGAATAATCATTCCCTAACAACCTCGCTCTCTATCGACTAACTTGTAATATATGGTATAACAAAGGTGGTGCGGATTTCAGAGTGAATTACCTACTGACTAGAATGAGGAAACTTTACCGCAATGCCCGTATATCCCAAAAGCTGTTTCTGGCGTTTAGCCTGATGATTGCCATACCCGTTATTTTAGTATCCTTTTTATATATTCGCATGCAGGAAACCCAGCTATACAAGGACGCTATGTCAGCGGGCAACAGCCACGTTTCATGGCTAAACGAACAATTGCGCAGCAGAATGGATATCATTGAGAACGCTTCCAACACGGCACTCACTCAAAAGTCATTTGTGGATTTTATTCATTCCAATATGCTTGTGGATGGACTACGACTGGTGAAATTTAAGCAAAACCAATTTGAGCAAATGCAAAACATCATTCAAAGTAATGCGATGATCAGTGAGCTCAGCTTTTACGTGGATAACCCGAACTTGTATGAAATCTGGCCTGAGATCTATCATTATCAGAAATTTTGGCCGCAGGATTACTGGGCAAAGCTTCGGGATGAAGGTGGTGCGGCTTACCGCTTATTTTCTTTTAAGGATGGTGAACATACGCTATCATACTACCGGCTGGTTCGCCTTCAGGGTCAGGAGAAAAAGCGACCTAGTATTATGGAAATTCGCGTTCCGCACAGTATGTTTTTCAGCGACCTTCTCCAGGAGAGCAAGGGAGACTTCTTTTCTGTTTTGATGAACGAAAGCGATCCTCCCCAATATGTCTATAATCCCCAGCATGAGTTTTCTCGAAAAGCCGGTGAAGGACTGGACGAAATCCTTGGCGGTATTCATCGCCAGCTGGATGTACTGCCACAGGGAAGTCCCGTTAAAATTAAGGTAGGAGATCAGAGCTACTATGCACTTTACCGCTACATCGCTCCGCTAAACACTTATGTGGTCGATATCGCCTCCCATCAGGCATTGATGAAGGGGCCACGCAGCTGGTATGCATTTGTGGTAACGATTACATTATGTGTTCTGCTGCTCATCATGCTGCTCGTATCACACACAACTCGGCGCATTTTCCGACGGCTGGACAGCGTACTGGCTTCAATGCGTCAGGTACGAAAAGGAGAACTGGATGCAACGATTGATACCGGCCTAGATGAGAACGAAAGAGGGGATGAGATCGATGAGGTGGCTGTGAGCTACAACAAAATGTTACATGAGGTCAAACGTCTGATGACACAGGTAGTGGATAAACAATTAATCGCCAAAAACGCACAGCTGCATTCACTGCATTCGCAGATCAACTCTCATTTTTTGTATAACGCACTGGAATCTATTCGAATGCTCGCGGAGGTTCAACGACAACCTGCTATTGCGAATTCATTGGTATCATTAGGTTCGCAACTTCGCTACAGCATGCAGTGGCGCAGCGATACGGTTGCGCTTCACGAGGAACTTGCCAACATTCAAAGTTATATTCAATTTATTAATTTAATGGAAGGCGGCAGCATCATGTTGACGGCAGATCTCCCGCAGGAGGTGCTCCGCTATGCAATTCCTAAAATGTGCATGCAGCCTATTGTTGAAAATGCAGTGCATCACGCTGCACCATCAGGCGGGAGTGTGTGTATTCAGATCACCGTTTCAGTGGAGAATGAACGCTTGCTTATTAAGATACAAGATGATGGAGAGGGGTTAGACCCGGAGATGTTAGTTCGACTGCAAGCGGCACTGCGGGGAGACTCGGATTCGCCGATTGTTACCAGCAAGAATGGACTTGGTTTGGAAAATGTGAATAAGCGGCTGCAGCTTCATTATGGCGAGGATTATGGTCTTTGGATTGATAGTGTTCAGGGCGCTTATACCTGTGTAACGATACATTTGCCTTGGGAAAATGTAAATCTTGGAGGGTGGTAGGAGTGATCAATATTCTGGTTGTGGACGATCAAAAGCACATACGTGACGGTCTGCAGGCGATGCTGCATCAATTTCCTCTGGAGCTGAACAACATATACTCTGCCGCAAGTGGGATGGAGGCGCTAATCCTTTTGCGCCAGCATAACATTCACATCGTTATTACTGATATTATGATGCCGGACATGGACGGACTCGCACTGATGGCAAAGACCAAAGAGGAGCGCATCGAGGTGGAATACCTCATTATTAGCGGTTATAGTGATTTTACATATGCTCAAAAAGCCATCGAACTTGGGGCAAAGGGATACTTGTTAAAACCTCTGAAGCGAGAGGATCTGCAAACTTCACTAGAGCATGTATGGCAAGAAATCCAGACACGGCAGACGCTTACGTACAACATGCAGCATGTCTCCCGTCTCGCCCGAGAGACAGATCGTAAAGAATTACGAATGTTTATGCAGGGAGCGTTAAACAATGAGGCTTGGATCCTCCAAATCCAGGAACAAAATCCTGCGCTTTGGCACAATTATCGCTTATGTTTGCTGCGAGAGAAATGTTGGATCAACCAGCCGGGTTCCAGCAGCGTCCATAGCATGGAAGCTATTGCTTATGATGTGTTCGGCAGACAAGGTTGCGTTTGCCTGCAACATAGCCCGTATCTGATCCTCGCAGTGGATGCAACGATAGATCCGGAGGCTTTGCCAGCGGCACTCAAGGAAGGAATGATCGATGCCATAACCGTTATGACTGAGCCGCAGCAAGGATTAAAGATGTTGCCCGGCAGCTATACACAAGTACATGAGCTATTCCACCACAGTTATCTGTTTCCAGATCAATATATCATCCTGCCAGCAGCTATTGAGCATATGGAGCAGCAGTGGCAACTTCCCTATGAAGAACTGTATGAACTGTTCCAGTCTGTTGGGACCGACGATAGTGGTAAAATTGCTCAGGGCATTTCCGCAATATTTCATAAAAATGTGCTTCAACGCTATCATATTGGCTATACCCAACAGCTCTGTGGTGCCACAGTGCAGATGATGGAGGAATACGAACGAGTAATTCGCCCCTACATGGGTGAAGAAGCGCTGGATCTTGAATCTTTGCGTAATCTCTTTGATTATCCGGGGATGCGCGATTATATTCAAGCGCTGCAACAGCAGCTGCTTCGACTGAATCAGTTCTATTTTGATTATAAGCACAGTTATCGCAATTCTCAGGATTTAAATGAAGCCATCCGTTTTATACACGAGAGCTATCATAAGCCGCTGGACCTCGCGATGGTATCCAATCATGTGTCGCTTAATTACGCCTATTTCTCAAATCTATTCAAGAAGAACATTGGCAAAGGTTTTGCCGAATATCTGAGAGATGTACGTATGGATAAAGCACGGCGTCTCCTAGCCGAAACCGATCATAAGATTGTTGAAGTTGCTGCTATGGTAGGTTATGAAAGCTACAAAAGCTTTACGCGAGCGTTCCGCCTTGTGATGGAAATTCAACCCACAGAGTATCGACAAATGATGCGCCAAAAGGTAGAACGTGAAGTGCAATATCACAGTACAAATATATAAATTGAATCAAAACCCAAAAAAATGGGATATAACAAAAATAATTGTACCTTTTCAGCAGATTATCCTATTCGATAGAATAAAGATATTCCCCGATGTAAGCGATTACCTTTATACGCATAGATTGGGTGAAACTATTATCCTATCAAAGGAGGGCAATTATGAAACCATCTCACTTTACGGAGAAACGGTTTATGAAAAAGGTACTTGGTTTGTTCTTAGTGGTTGTGATGCTGGCTAGTGTTGGCGTGCTGCCAACTTCAAAAGTTCAAGCAGCTGGAACGACAGTTACCTCAATGGAGTACTTCTCACCAGCAGATGGACCTGTTATTTCAAAATCAGGGGTTGGCAAAGCCAGCTACGGATTTGTTATGCCTAAGTTCAATGGAGGCTCCGCTACGTGGAATGATGTCTACAGTGATGTGGGGGTCAATGTGAAAGTCGGTAACAACTGGGTTGATATTGATCAAGCCGGAGGTTACATCTATAACCAAAACTGGGGGCACTGGAGCGATGGTGGTTTCAATGGCTATTGGTTCACCCTTTCCGCAACAACCGAAATTCAACTGTACTCCAAAGCAAATGGTGTTAAGCTTGAATATCAACTTGTATTCCAAAACATTAACAAAACAACCATCACAGCCATGAATCCAACACAAGGGCCGCAAATTACAGCAAGTTTCACAGGCGGTGCAGGCTTTACATATCCAACGTTCAACAATGATTCTGCGGTAACCTATGAAGCCGTAGCGGATGATTTGAAGGTGTATGTAAAACCTGTAAACAGCAGCACATGGATTGATATTGACAATAATGCAGCTAGCGGCTGGATTTATGATCATAACTTCGGCCAATTCACCGACGGTGGTGGAGGGTACTGGTTTAACGTAACGGAGTCGATCAACGTCAAATTGGAATCAAAGACTTCTTCAGCTAACCTTGTTTATACCATTACGTTTAATGAACCTACAAGAAATTCATATGTCATTACGCCATACGAAGGAACAACCTTCACAGCAGATGCGAATGGTTCCATTGGAATTCCACTTCCCAAAATTGATGGGGGTGCGCCAATCGCCAAGGAACTGGGCAACTTTGTATACCAGATTAACATCAATGGGCAATGGGTGGAGTTGAGTAACTCCAGTCAGAGCAAGTTTGCATACTCCGCTAATGGCTACAACAATATGTCTGATGCCAACCAGTGGGGATACTGGGCCGATTATATCTATGGTCTTTGGTTCCAGCCAATCCAGGAAAATATGCAAATCCGTATCGGATATCCGCTGAACGGACAGGCGGGTGGAAATATTGGCAACAACTTTGTCAACTATACCTTCATCGGTAATCCAAATGCTCCGCGTCCGGATGTATCCGATCAAGAGGATATCTCCATCGGAACACCAACTGACCCAGCTATCGCGGGCATGAATCTCATCTGGCAGGATGAATTCAACGGAACTACGCTGGATACAAGTAAATGGAACTATGAAACAGGATATTATCTCAATAACGATCCGGCTACTTGGGGATGGGGTAATGCAGAGCTGCAACACTACACGAACAGCACCCAAAATGTTTATGTACAGGACGGGAAGCTGAATATCAAAGCCATGAATGATAGCAAATCTTTCCCGCAGGATCCGAATCGGTATGCACAGTATTCTTCAGGTAAGATTAACACCAAGGATAAACTTTCCTTGAAGTACGGCAGAGTAGATTTTCGTGCTAAGCTTCCTACAGGGGATGGCGTTTGGCCAGCACTGTGGATGCTTCCAAAAGATTCTGTATACGGCACATGGGCTGCATCAGGTGAAATCGATGTTATGGAAGCAAGAGGACGTCTACCTGGGTCTGTAAGCGGTACCGTACATTTTGGCGGACAATGGCCGGTGAACCAGTCTTCGGGTGGCGATTATCACTTCCCAGAAGGGCAAACTTTTGCCAATGATTATCATGTATACTCGGTAGTCTGGGAAGAGGACAACATTAAATGGTATGTCGACGGCAAGTTTTTCTATAAAGTCACTAACCAGCAGTGGTATTCCACAGCTGCACCGAACAATCCGAACGCACCTTTCGATGAGCCGTTCTATCTCATTATGAACTTGGCAGTCGGCGGAAACTTCGACGGTGGCCGTACTCCAAACGCATCCGATATCCCGGCAACTATGCAAGTGGATTATGTACGTGTGTATAAAGAACAGTAATAAAACAGCCGTTTCCGCGATTGGGGTCGTGTCGAGGCCAGTCACCATAGTTATGGGTGATGAGGCAAGCTGAACGGATAAGAAAAGACAGGCAAGACCAACAACAAAATGTTGTTGGTCTTTGTCGTTTGAGAAGGTAGCCGGTTAGTCTCAAGCGAAACTAATCTTTTCTACAATAATGAAGCAGCCTTCGTTCAACAATTGAACGAAGGCTGCTTCTTAGAATTTTTATATCAAGCCTATTTATTTTGTGATTTCATGGAAATGGTTTTAACGACGGGAAGATTCTTGAGCGGGTACTACAGAAGCCTCTTCACGAACTGCCGCTTGAGCCGATGGACGAGCTACTACAGCTGCTTCATCACGAACTGTGGGTTGTGCTGCTGAACGTGCTACCACAGGAGATTCTTCAGGCACAACCGCCTGTGCTGATGGACGTGTTACTACAGGAGCTTCTTGACGGGCTACCACTTGGTCATCCGAATGTAGTACCACAGAAACTTCCTCGCGAGCTGCCGCTTGAGCTGATGGACGTGTTACTGCAGGAGCTTCTTCACGGACAGCCGTTTGCTGCGATGGGCGCATTACTGCGGAATCTTCTTCACTTGCAACCACCCTCGGAGTATTGCTGGAAGCCCAAGCCGTTGTCACTGTACTAACTGCACCAACAACAAATAACGTCGATATCGCTATAACAAAGGTTTTCTTGTTCACATTCTTTACGTTAAGCATAAAATTTAATCTCCTTTTTAGTTGTTTGCCGTCCCCGGATAAAGAGGAGCAGAATTGTATAGGTAAATTCCTTGATCCTGCCACTACGTTCAGGATGGTTTCCCCATAGCGTTTACGATCCGCAAGGGACATTCCCTTTACAACTTCTTCATCGCAGGACAGTTCACTCCACGTATGAATATCTTTGGAAAGCATATGAACCAATGGATTGAACCAATGCAATGCACGGGCTACTAATATGAGCGCCTTGATCCATAGGTCTTTCCTTTTTAAGTGGATCAGTTCATGATGGAACACCATACCGATATCCACACTTTCAGAATTCTTCAGAGGCAGATAAATAGTAGGTTTGCTCAATCCAATTAGAAAAGGACTGCGAATTAGAGCGCTGTAAGCAAGCCGAACCTCGCTCTTGAGACCCAGATTCTCCTTGATTACAGGGAGCAGCATCGCAACTTCACTGTTCTTCGGAACGATAGTTCGCGTAAGTTTTAATGTCTTGAGAAACCTGTGATAACAATATGTTTGCCATGCTGCAAAAGCTATGACCCCGATTACCCATAAGCATATTAAAGCGAGAGCTACATTTGCTGAAATGGTCTGTACCTGGATGGCAGGAGTCGGATTGAATGCTCCAGGTAACACTTGTTGAACATTTAAGGGTAACTCGTTTACTGTAGTACTGGATGTGAACAACGAAAAAATCCAATTAAAGACCAGAAAGATGGGCAATAGATACAAAGCTAAAGCCATTTTCCCAATTCCAAAACGCCATTTTGCAGGAATGACTTGAAAGGGAGCAAGGCGCAAAGACAGAATGAAAGCGACAACGACACTTCCGGCAACAGTCAGCGTAGACAGTAATACAAGAATGGTATTCATTGACTACACCTACTTTTCTGAAAACCATTGTCTCAGCTCTGCAATGTCTTGATCAGAAAGCTTGTCGCCATCATACAAAGCTGAAATCAAATTTTTTACAGAGCCTTGATATAATCCATCCAGGACTTGTTGTGCCTCCAATAGCTTGTAGTCTTCGGGCGAAATACGGGGGACATACTTATTGGTACGTCCATCCCTTGTAGCTGTAAGAGCCCCTTTGTCTACTAGCCTAGAGAGAAAGGTGGAGATGGTTTGCGCCTTCCATGCTTTACCCCTTTGGGAAAACATGTTCAGCAGTTCGGTGGAGGTGACAGGTGGCTCACACTCCCAGATCACTTCCATCAGCTCCATTTCAGTATCCGATAATTTTTGAAGATGGTTCACAGTGAACACTCCTTAACTTCGTTATGCGTCCATATCGAAGGTTATTACTACACTACGTAGTAGATACAATTTACTACAATGTGTAGTAGGTAGTCAAGTGTTGAATGGATGCTGCGGAACCAAAGTTAGGTTTGTACCAGCTATATAAGTTCAATCTTTGATTGATTTTAATGCAGAGACGAATGTCTGGAGTATATACTTAGTCTTAAATCCTGAAATCACTATAGAGGAGAATTCATATGAATCTGTTTCATATACAATCTACATTGCAAGAGGTCGACTGGACCGCGTCGTTCCTGGAGAATAACTTTATCGGCATTGGTTGGCCGGCGACAGGAGATTTGGAGCACGAGTCTACAGAAGAATGGAAAGCGCAACTAGTTCAACGCTACAGGATAGGAAAGGCAGAACTTAGTGATGTCTTAGATACGCTCCATACTTTTGTCTACATCATGCAGGATGGGGACTATGTCTTGATAAACGATGATGAATGGGCATATGTTGGGGATTTGGGCGATTATTTTTACGATGATTCCAACGGAACCGGAGACGAATACATATGTCATCGACGAGGTGTTACCTGGCTGGGACGTATTCCCTTAGCAGAGTTAAGTGACAAAGTACTTGCACTTGTAAGTCATTATTCAATCATTGCGAAATTCGAACATCCAATTTCTCAGGCTCAACTGGAACCTTGGGTTTCGATCACCTCTGAAACCACTGAAGGAGATAATGATTCTTCAGTTAGAGTAGATGAAGGTACTATTCAAGAAGCGCTCAATGTTCTAAAAAAGGCATTGCATAGCGAAGAAGAGGACCTACGAATCCGTGCAGCGGCGGCAATTTTACAATACGCCAAATCCTAGGGGCTTTCTCACTTTGATTTCTTTATTATCGGCTTTCTAGTAAGGGATGAGAGGTGGGACAAAGGACATATGTATATGAGTTAAATAATAGTTAGTGTTGACCAGACGCCAAATGGTGTCATAATATTTAAGCGACACTACATGGTTTCGAATGAAATTAACTGCTTTCTCTTGGCAATCATATGTAGGAGAAGAATCATTTTAGAAAACACAATAATATGACTAGCATGATGAAGGATGGTCCCTGATGACAACTAATAAAACAAATCCCAAGGTGGATGAATATTTAAACAAAGCAAAGAAGTGGAAAGAAGAATCAGAGAAGCTAAGAGAGATCGTTCTATCCTGTGGCCTTACAGAAGACTATAAATGGATGCATCCTTGTTACACGTTGGAGAATAAAAACATCGTTATCATTCATGGATTTAAGGAGTATTGTGCGCTTCTTTTCCATAAAGGAGCCTTGTTAAAGGATAAGCAGGGTATTCTAATCCAACAAACAGAAAATGTACAAGCTGCCCGCCAAATCCGGTTCACCAATCTTCAACAAATCGTTGACTTGGAAACTATCCTGAAAGAGTACATTCTTGAAGCCATTGAGGTTGAAAAGGCCGGATTGAAAGTGGAACTCAAAAAGAATACAGAATATGCTGTTCCAGAAGAGTTTCAAACAAAACTGGATGAAAATCCTGCTTTGAAAACGGCATTTGAAGCATTGACGCCTGGACGTCAACGAGCATACCTTTTTTATTTTTCGCAACCCAAGCAATCCAAAACACGCGAGTCCAGGGTTGAGAAATCTACACAGCAGATTCTGGATGGTAAAGGGTTAAATGATTAAACCGTTAATGTAATTTGGGAAGCAGCCTGTTTTAAAATAATTTATATGCGTCGAAGCACCTGCCTTTGTAGGTGTTTTTTTGTTTTGTCTTTTGTCGAATATGAAAGCATCTTGTCAAATGTACTATTGCATGGTATCGTTGATAACGATTATCAATATCATTTGAAGAAGGTGGGTTTATTTTGCTGAAACGAAGAAACTCGATATGGCTTTTGTCTGCTCTCATTATATTGCTTGTACTGAGTGCATGCGGTCAGGCCGCAACGACAAGCAATACAACGGAGACAACAACAACCGGAGCTGCGGACACTGAATCATCAACCGATTCAACTTCTGCGTCTGGTGCCGCTACCACAACAGGTGCCGAGGGAGAGACCGTTACATATCAGTCAGATGCAGGTGAAGTGGAAGTACCTGTGGATCCGAAGCGGATTATCGATCTGACCGCATTTTCAACAGGTTACTTTGTTGCACTTGATGCTCCAGTCGTCGGTGCAACGTCAGGCGCCATAAACAACAAGTACATTAAGGATCAGCTCAAAAGTGAGGGGGCAACAGATCTGGGAGAGCAGCCAACAGCCGAGCAACTGATCAGCCTAAAGCCTGATCTGATCATCGCATACACCAGTATGGAGGGTCTCGACAAGTTGTCGCAAATTGCACCAGTGGTACAGTTACAATATGGTAAGCGAAATTTCAAGGATCTCATGTTGGAGATGGGTAAACTAACCAATAGAGAAGCCCAGGCAAAAGACTGGATTTCGCAATGGGAAGCGAAGATCAATGAGCTCAAGCCAAAAGTACTTGCCGCTGTGGGAGATCGTACAGTCTCCATTTTGAATCCATACGCCAAAGGATTATTTGTATTTGGGCATAATTACGGTCGTGGTGGTGAAATACTCTATGACGAATTTGGCCTCAAGGCACCAAAAAGGGCTCAGACAGAGGCAATTGACAGTGGCACAGGCTGGGCATCAATCTCGATGGAAGTGTTACCGGAATATGCAGGCGACATCATTTTCACCAGCCCGTGGTCAGGAGATACAACCGATCCGAAGATTGTTTATGATAATACGGTGTGGAAAAACCTAACTGCGGTCAAAGAGGGCCATGTGTTCCAGCTTGATCCGACCTCCGATACATACAACGACCCTGTATCGCTTGAAGGTCAGCTGAAATTTATTTCGGACAGCCTGCTTTCGGTGAAGTAGTCCTTGAGTAATATATATTCTTTCAACCCTTTGGCGAATCTGGACCAAAGGGTTTTTCAATTTCATTTTCATGATAATATGAGATGAATGCGAAATAAATCTGGGTTAGGAGAAGATAATATGGACGTTTTTGCAGAATATCTAGCACGAATTGATAACCTGGGACATCGGGATCGTACGGAAGAAGTTTTAGAATGGATTATCAAGAAATACCCCAATTTAGTACCAAAAATAGCGTGGAATCAGCCCATGTTTACCGATCATGGCACATTTATTATTGGATTTAGTGTATCCAAACATCATTTGGCTGTGGCGCCTGAAAAGGCAGGGATTAATCATTTTTCCGATGAAATTGTGAATGCCGGTTATGAGCACACCAAGGAGTTGGTGCGTATCCGGTGGGATGGGCCGGTTGATTTTTCATTACTGGAACGAATGATTGATTTCAACATTACGGAAAAAGCAGACTGTTCAACCTTTTGGCGGAAATAGGCATGATCGATAGCCTACAACAAAAGACCTCGCTCTCACTTACGTCGGTGAGCGGGGTCTTTGTAATGGTCATTCAGTAATTGGTTTGCACATTGCACCAAAATAATCTATGACTACGCTGCGAAACGCGATAGCTGCTTTCGAGATATATCTGTTTTTATGCGACAATAAAGCAATTTCCCGCACAAGGTTCTGATCCTCGATCCGGAGATATACAATTCGTTCCTGCGGGTTTCTTGCTGTATTGGGTATAAAGGCAATCCCAATCTCCGCCTCCACAAGTGCAGTTAATCTTGCAGGCTCATCTCCTTCATAAACATACTTCGGTACGAATCCGACGGATTGACATTTGGAGTCCACCAGATCACGAATACCATATCCTTTTGTCACCCCCACAAACCACTCATCCTTAAGCTCTTCTAATGTGATGCTGCTTCGATCCGCATATCGATGACCGAGAGGCACAGCTACTACAATTGGGTCCTGGAACAGCATCTGACATTCGATATCATCTCCCTGGATTGGAGGGGAAGACAGGCAAAAATCAATTTCGCCTCGGTGGAGAAGGATGGACATGTCTTCCAACGTAACCATTTGTACATGAAACTGAACATTCGGCTTATTTTTTCGGAATTCCCGCAAGATTCCTGGTAATGTGCTTGCTGTAGTGACTGCCAATTGAAGTGTACCGTGATCCGGGTTGGAGAGATCAGCAATTTCCTGTTTTCCCTGTTCCAATTCGAATAAGGCTTTTTCGGTCCGTCGAAGGAATGTTCTTCCGAATTCGTTTAACCGCAGCTTTCTGCCCAATCGATCAAATAACGGTGCACCCAAGTCATCCTCCAAACGTTGTATTGTCTTGCTCAGTGAGGATTGAGTGACATGCAGCTTACCCGCAGCTTCCGTAACATGTTCACATCGGGCTAACGTTAGAAAATAGCGTAGCTGAAGAAGTTCCATTTCGCACCACTCTCTTATTCCTTTTAGTTCATCAAATCATAACATAAAATGCGTTGGAATAAATAAAGGGATTCCATTAAGATGACAACAGAAGAAGGAGGGGTATACATAATGAACGCTCGAAATATATGGTTAATGATATCTGTAGGCTTGGGAATCATGCTGAATCCGCTCAATTCCTCCATGATATCTATAGCGATTGCAAGACTACAACAGGAGTTTATACTTGATGTTACGACCGTGTCATGGATTATTTTTTCCTTTTACATTGCAAGTGCTGTGGCTCAACCGGTCATGGGCAAGTGCAGTGATCTGTTCGGCCGCAGAAAGATATTCCTTATCGGTCTGGTTGTTGTCTTTGGTTCCTCCATGTTAGCTCCGTTATCTCCAGACTTTTCTTGGCTTATCGTATTCCGGATCATTCAATCTGTTGGAACAAGCATGATGGTAGCCGTCGGAATGGCGATTGTAAGAATCCACGTTACTGAGAAGCAGGCTGCTGCCCTGTCTATCCTTGCGATGTTCCTGTCCGGTGCAGCCGCGATAGGCCCTTTTATTGGCGGTGTATTGATTCATTGGTGGAACTGGCAAAGTATTTTTCTAGTGAATATTCCATTGGTGATCGCAAGCTTTATATTCGCCTGGAAAACCATTCCCAAAGAAGCGGCACTTAAATCCAACTATGGCAACATGTCCATCAGAAAATGGTTCCTGCTGATTGATGCGCCCGGCATATTCT
Source organism: Paenibacillus marchantiae (assembly GCF_028771845.1). Classification (NCBI taxonomy): domain Bacteria; kingdom Bacillati; phylum Bacillota; class Bacilli; order Caryophanales; family Paenibacillaceae; genus Paenibacillus; species Paenibacillus marchantiae. The sequence continues at coordinate 4,563,161 of NZ_CP118270.1, forward strand.
TGTTCACCGTCGCATTGGTGACTCTGCTAATGAGCGTGCTTTCCGTTAAATCAACCGGACATCTTTTAACTGGGCACCTTATGGCAGGGGGGATCGGTTTGCTTGCATTAGCAAGTTTTATCCGACATGAATTGAAAACAGCGTTCCCCTTTATTCCGCTGAAAGTATTTGCCAAATATCCTGAAATGACCTGGGTTAATGTACAATTTATGCTGGTTAACACTCTGTTTTACGCTCTGTTTTTTGGTGTGCCATCTTATTTACAGCAGGTACGCCATCTGAACGAAGTTCATACAGGACTATTGATGCTAACCCTTGGTTTATGTTCACTCATCAGTTCTCCTCTCGCCGGACGCTGGATTGACAAATCAGGTACGCGGCCAGCTTTGATCGTTTCAGCGGTGTTAATGACGTTCGGGTCCATCTTGATTGTGGCATTGGATAAAGGCTCACCAGTGGTGAATGTCATCTTGCCCTTAGCTGTATTTGGTATAAGTAATGGGCTCAACAGTGTTGGTATGCAGGCGGCTTTGTTTAAGAGCACACCCAAAGATATGATCGGTGTCGCTTCAGGTATTTTTAATACATCGAGATATCTGGGGACCATTTTGTCATCGTTGTTGATTGGAATTGTCATGGGAGACACATTCAGTTTTATAGGATTTCAAATGCTCGGAATCATCCTGACGGTATTAGCTGCATCTTTAATCATGATGACCTTACGACGCCAGAAATCATCGGCAACGCAGACGTTATAGTGTCGAATCTCATAATTCACATCATTACGTAGTCATATATTGCTTTCGAAATTGAAGCGGAGACAATCCGATATAGCGTGCTTATTTAATACAAACAGCTTCTTTTTTTAAACGAAATTTAAGATACGCATTAAACCAATGTAAGGTTGATCTTCTATACTTGCCTCTGAGCTTCAAAAATCATTCGAGGGAGAGATTTATATCAATCATTCACGTTCATACACATCAAATCGAATCAGAATAACAGCCATCAGCGCACTCGCTATGATTCTGACCGCATGCCCAATCATAAGTACGGGTAGTGCTGCCGCTAATGCAGCTCCTGTATCTGCTATTTCACAGGCCACAAAAGATATTCAGGCTCAAGCGCCTATCCAATATCGAATTCAAGCCCGGCTGGATGAGAAGAAGATGACCATAGAGGGGAGTGAATCCATTACTTACAGAAATACGAGCAAAGATACATTGAAGCAACTGGTTTTTCATACTTATGCTGATGCCAATCTTTCGGAATCGACACAGACGACCATGTTTAAACATTCCAATGAAGAGATTAGCAAAAATAACCCTGATAAGAAACCGGAAGACTTTCTTGGAGGAATTGATATTGAGAAGGTGACGACCGGTGGGCAAGCCCTTGATTTCAGTAATAAAGACCAAGCTATGTCGGTGAAATTGGAGCAAGCCCTTCAGCCTGGTGAATCCGTGACGGTTCAAGTCCATTTTAATCTGAAGATTCCCTATGGCTCACAGCGGTTATCGTATTACAAAGATATTATCAATGGGGCTCATTGGTTCCCTGTAATGTCAGTCTATGACGAGGCCAAGCATGAATGGGATAGCAAACCTTACAGTAAAACATTTGAAACGGATTATTATACTTCCGCGGATTATGAAGTTCAGTTCAATGTTCCCGATCAATATCAGGTAGTTATGCCTGGTACGATAACCACACGGGAGGATGCAGAGACTGGACGCAAACTGGTATCCACCGTAGCCAAGAATACGAGGGAGTTTGCTTTCTTTGCCAGCCCGAACTTCAAAGTGGACAGCGTAACCCGGAATGGCCTCACCGTAGAGTATTATTATTTTGACAACCAGCCAGGTAAGAAAAAGATCGTTGATGGGTATGTTGATCAAGCATTCAAAGCCATTGATTTTTTCAGTGATAAATACGGTAAATACCCTTATCCTGAATTCCGGATTGTTGAATCATATGTAGAAGGTGTAGCTATCGAGTATTCAAGGCTTATCCAAATGGGGCAAATCGGAATAAATTCTGCTCCACAACAAGACACGGTATTTGTGCATGAAATCGCGCACCAGTGGTTTCATGCGTTAATCGGGAATAATTCGGAGACAGAGTCTTTCCTGGACGAAGGCTTTGCAGATTTCTCCAAAGTGTATTTTTCTGAGAAGCAGGGGGATACGATGAATGGGTTCAAGTCCATCCAATTTGACGATTCCACTGTGGATAAGGCTATTGCTTCAACTAATGACGAGGTGGGAGATTGGGCAAGCCCAGTTTATTACGATAAAGGCCGCCAAGCGATATATCAATTGTACCGTTCCGTCGGGGAAGAGAAATTCGATGCCTTTATGAAAGAGTATTTTAAACGCTATGTGTACCAAAACGCTACGATTGACGGACTTCTGCAAACGATAGAAGATGTACTGGGGAAAGAGGCGCGAGATGATATGAAGACGGCTTTATATGAGCCTAATTTTACGCTGAAGCCCGAGTATCAACTGTCGAATGAGGAGAAAACGGCATACCTGCATGATCAGTTTCAATCGTTGTATGGATCAGCGTTAACTCAGGTTCCGAATTTACCTTTTGAAACGATGAGCCGTGTGATGGATAAAGCCCTTCAAGGTGAGCGGTTAGCCATTGTGCTCAGTGATCAGGTGAGCAAGGCAGCGAACAAACAACAGGAAGCTATGGTAAACCAACTGACAACTCTTCTGGATTTAACCGGAGTGAAGTATGACCTGATCCAGGACCGGCAGGAATTGAAGCAAAAAATGAAAAAAGAACTAGCTACCAGCAACCTGATTGTACTTGGTAACGCCAAATCAAATGGTTTGGTACAAGCATTAAAATCCAGCATTATAGACCGTGCTACCCATATCGGGTTTAAATGGAAAACGACTATGAACCAACCGTCTGCTGCTGGAGCCTATGTGATCAAACACCCTTATAATCAAAATCGTTTGATGCTGCACTACTTCTGGAATGAAGATCATCTGAGCAGTGGGAGTCTTGAACCATTTATGATGAAGATGCAGCAATCCATTGGATTCAGCAGCGCTTATTATCAGTACTATATGTTGGACAAGACGGGCAAGGTAACCCTGGATAAAAAAGTGGAAAATCCACTTTCAAAATTATTCGCTGAGGAATAACCCGAAGTGTTCATTCTTATAAAGAAAGATTAAATACCTTGGCAATTGTCATCGGAAGATCATCATATTGTTTGTTATAGAGTCGCCTATATGGCGACTTTTTTTATTTAAGTTCAATTTAGGTTTTTAAAAGTAGTCCTGAAGGGTAAATATAACGTGGATCTTTAAATGGATGTCAAATAAAACGTTGCGGAGGAAAGTGAAGAATGTTAGGGAAAGCATTGATTGTTAATATACTGCAAATAATAACAATATAATGTGCAAAGACACCTAAAAATGTACGACAGTAACATCAATGACAAGAAAATGATTAGGATTCGGAGAACACCGAGATGAGGAGGACATATGAAAACAACCAAGGTCTCATTTTTTGTACTATCACTAATTCTGCTCCTAGTGGCGGGGTTATCCGGATGGTCGGGGGATGCCAATGCAAACTCCAATTCAGGTAAAACCTATGTGATCGGTACGGACATCACATTTGCACCGTTTGAATATCAAGATGAAAACGGGGATTATGTAGGCATCGATATGGATTTGCTGGATGCGATCGCCAAAGACCAGAACTTTAATTATCAAATCAAAGCCCTGGGATTTAATGCGGCTGTGCAAGCTCTTGAGTCCAATCAGGTGGATGGCGTTATTGCCGGGATGAGTATTACAGATGAACGGAAACAAAAGTTTGATTTCTCAGAGCATTACTATGAATCAGGCGTTGTTATGGGAATTAGTGCCAATAATGATACTGTAAAAAGCTACGAAGATCTTCGCGGTAAAAAGGTCGCCGTGAAAACGGGCACAGAAGGATACAGCTTTGCTGAGTCTATCGCCTCAAAATATGGTTTTACCATTGTTCCATTCGACGATTCTTCGCAAATGTATGATGATGTGAAAACTGGAAACTCGGTTGCGTGTTTTGAAGATGAACCTGTTCTAAGATTTGGGGTAAATCAGAATAACGGTTTAAAAATCGTGACCAAGAAAGAAGACGGGGCTTCCTACGGATTTGCGGTTAGCAAGGGACAGAACCAGGAACTCCTAAAGATGTTTAATGACGGCCTAACGAATATTAAGGTAAGCGGGGAGTATGATCGTATTAAAGGGAACTACCTTGGTGAAAATGCCGTTGCGGCAAATCAGGGTCGTTGGGAATTAGTCCAAAAATCTCTGCCCGCACTGTTCAAAGGTCTGGGAAATACCCTCTTATATACGATTATTTCGCTGTTTTTCGCTTTCATCATCGGCTTGATCTTTGGTTTTATGAAAGTGGGTCAAAATAAGTTCCTTCGTGGGGTCGCTACTGTATTTGTGGATATTTTCCGCGGGATACCGTTGATCGTCTTGGCATTCTTTATTTATTTCGGGATTCCTCAGGCGATGGGCTTCACCATGCCGCTGTTCCTGGCCGCCATTCTCACGTTGAGTCTGAATGCAGGGGCGTACGTAACGGAAATTATACGCGGGGGTATTCAATCGATTGATCGTGGACAGATGGAAGCTGCCCGTTCATTGGGACTTCCTTATCGCAAAGCGATGATAAAGATTGTAATCCCTCAGGCCATACGGGTTATGATTCCTTCATTTATTAATCAGATGGTTATTACATTGAAAGATACGTCAATCTTGTCCGTCATTGGTCTGGTGGAGTTGACGCAATCCGGTAAGATTGTCATCGCAAGAACTTTCGCCTCTTTCGACATTTGGTTGACTGTTGCGATTATGTACCTGATTGTAATCATCACATTGACTAAAATTGCTGACTACCTGGAGGTGAGGGTTCGTCGTGGGTAAAATTAACGTTGAAGGATTAAAGAAAAGTTTTGGCACGAATCATGTGCTGAAGGGCATCGATATATCGGTTAATGAAGGTGAAGTTGTCTGTGTCATTGGACCTTCAGGTTCGGGTAAAAGTACGTTTTTGCGTTGCATTAACCAGTTAGATGAGATCACAGCTGGACGGGTTATCGTAGATGATCGGGATCTAAATGATCCCAAAACGAACATTAACAAAGCTCGCGAGAACATAGGTATGGTATTTCAGCACTTTAACCTGTTTCCTCATTTCAGCGTGCTCAAAAATATTATGTTTGCACCCAGAGAACTTGGGATTTTAAAAGAACAGGAAGCACGCGATACGGCACTTCGTTTGCTGGATCGGGTTGGTTTGTCGGATAAAGCTGACAGCTATCCCAACCAACTTTCGGGCGGACAAAAACAGCGCGTAGCAATCGCTCGTGCGCTTGCCATGAATCCGGACGTTATGTTATTCGATGAACCAACTTCGGCGCTCGACCCCGAGATGGTAGGCGAAGTCCTTGGTGTAATGAAGGATCTTGCGAGCGAAGGTATGACGATGATTATCGTGACCCATGAAATGGGCTTTGCCCGTGAAGTTGCGGATCGGGTTGTCTTCATGGACGGTGGATATGTGGTAGAGCAGGGCACCCCTGTTGAAATATTCGGGAATCCAAAAAATGAACGGACGATCAGCTTCCTGGAGAAAGTACTCTAAAACCATACCAAAAAGCCTTCAAGGCTTCGTTCTTGAAGGTTTTTTGGTATGTTGTAATTACCTGCTTTTACACCCGGACCTCTCATATCACTCATCCAAATTGAAATTCTTCAACGAATATGTAGTCATTTGCATGTTTTTGGCGTAGTCAATTTGAAAAATACAGGAATAAATCACGTTTAATACGTAATCAAAGGCAATTTGTGATGAAAATGTACCAATCTTTGCATGTTTTGTTTCGTCATTAGGCACCTGGATACAGATCGTGCTCATTTTGGCCAACTCACTTTGATGATTCGCGGTAATCGTAATAAATGGAATTTTTTCACGCGAGAAATGTTGGGCTGCCTTTAGGAAAATGGGCGATTTTTCATGATAGGTCAAAAAAATGGCGCAATCCTGTGGGGTAAGATTTATGGTGTGGTAGGCCCATTCAGATAGCTCTGTTGTGATCACGACGTATTTATTGATTTTAATCAATTTATTCTGAAAGCTCTTCGCGCGAATCTGAGAATCCCCCAACGCATAGATGAAGATTCGTTTCGCCTGATCGAGCAAATGGGCTGCTTCTGTTAGAGAGGCTTCATCCATAAAAGCAAAGTTTTTCTCAATCGTTTCTTTCATTAGTTCAGCTATATCTTTTGCCACCTGGAGTGAAGATTCACCGAGAGCGAACGGATAATTGGGATCGATATTGGAGATGTTCTGAGCATCTTGTTGAAACTCTCGAGCAAGCTTAATGCTGAACTCCTTAAACCCCGAAAGTCCAAGCTTATGAGTCAATCGATTGATGGCAGAATGTGACGTGTATGTAGCTTTGGCAAGCTCTTGAATATTCAAGTGAAGCATTAGCTCCTTATGAGTCAGAATATAAGAAGCAATGCTTTTTTCATTTGGTGTAAAGTTGTTCATGTCTGTTAATTGGGTCAATATTTTCAACAGGTTCACCCCGGATTCATTGAAATAACGTTGATGTAGAGCGTCCAGTAAACATTTTGTTTAAAGAGAGGGCATCCGAAATACGAATTATTGGTCAAATGTACCGTAATTTCTTCAAAGCTCCTCCGGAGGATTTTCTTCTTCTATAATAAATGAAAAAGAGCCTAAGGGGGAATTCATATGTTAACCATCGGTTATATTGGCAATGGCAAAAGTACAAATCGTTATCATCTTCCTTTTTCATTGAATCGGGATCATTTGAAAGTAAAAACGATATACGCCCGTCATCCGGAGAAAACAGAGTGGGAGAAGGCTCCTGGTGTTCTGTATACAGATGATCTTGCAGCTTTAATGAATGACGATGACATTCAGTTGGTCGTGGTCTGTACACATACCGAATCCCATTATGAGTATGCAAAGAGGGCACTTGATCACGGAAAACATGTACTTGTTGAAAAACCTTTTATGCTGACCAAAGAAGAAGCCGAATCCATTTTCCAATACGCCAAAGAAAAAAATCTCTTGATTCAATGTTATCAGAACCGACGATATGACTCGGATTTTCTGACGACCAAGAAAGTGATTGAATCAGGAAAGCTTGGCGATTTGCTGGAAGTGGAGATGCATTACGATTATTATCGACCGGAGATTCCGAATGCTACCACCCATTTTTCCAAATACAAAAGTTATTTATACGGGCACGGTGTTCACACCATTGATCAGGTATTATCCTATTTCGGGCAACCGGACAAGATACATTACGATGTTCGTCAATTACTGGGTCCTGGCAGAATGAATGATTATTTCGATCTAGACTTTTATTATTCTTCGCTGAAAGTATCAGTCAAATCCAGCTTTTTCCGCTTAAAGCCACGCCCGAGTTTTGTAGTATACGGCAAAAAGGGGGTATTCGTAAAACAAACTGAGGATCGTCAAGAGGAACATCTGAAGTTATTTTACCTTCCCAAAGGACATCCCGATTTTGGTAAGGATATGCCTCAGCACTATGGCGTACTGACGTATCTGGATGAAGAAGGAATCTATTATGAAGAAAAAGTAACTTCTGAACAAGGCGATTATGCAATAGTGTACGACGATATCTATGAAGCCATCAACCATGGCAAAGAAAAAGTGATTCAAGACCAAGAAACGATCGCGGTTATGGAAATATTAGAAAAAGGTATGGAGGAGTGTAACTAATATGAAACTCGGAATTGTCGGAGCTGGAATGATTGTAAAGGATCTATTGAGCTTTATTCATGAAATTCCAGCGATTACCTTGGAGGCCATATGTTCCAGACCTAGTCATCTGGATAAATTGCTGACTCTGCAAGAGCAGTATGGAATTGCTCGAATACATTTAGAATATAGCGAAATGATTACGAATGATGAAGTGGATACGATCTATATCGGGCTTCCGAATCATCTTCATTATGCATATGCCAAAGAAGCGTTATTGGGCGGCAAACATGTTATCTGTGAGAAGCCGTTCACTTCCAACCTGCAAGAATTTCTTGAACTTAAAGAGATTGCACGGCAAAAACAGCTAGTGTTGGTCGAAGCCATCACAAACCAATATTTGAAGAACTATTTGTCTATGAAGGAGAATCTGCGCAAACTGGGTGACATCAAAATTGTGGAGTGTAACTATTCCCAATATTCATCCCGCTATGAGGCTTTTCAGGCTGGAGAAGTGCTGCCAGCATTTAATCCGGAAATGTCTGGTGGAGCCTTGATGGATATTAATTTGTATAATATTCATCTGGTCGTAGGGCTTTTCGGAAGCCCGAAGAAGGTGGAATACTGGGCCAACGTGGAACGCGGAATTGACACTTCAGGCATGTTGCTTTTGGACTACGGTGAGTTCAAGTGTGTTTGCATAGGCTCCAAAGACAGCACAGCCCCCAATGCAATGAACATCCAAGGGAATAAAGGATATATCCATATGACGAGCTCGGCCAACAAATGTGAATCCTTTGATCTTGCGCTTCATAAGGAAACGCCGATTCGGGTAGATATTAAGGATCATCCTCATCGCATGTATGACGAGTTTGTTGAATTCGAGCGTATGATTCGTGAACAAGATCTGGAGAAAGTCACAGCTATGCTTGAGCATAGCGAGAAGGTGATGGAGGTTATTGAACAAGCCAAACAATCTGCCAATCTTGTATTTGGACCTGATCGATAATATATTTTGAAATTTCAGAATGATTGTATTGTAACTTTTTGTGCACTTCCCAAGATGACTGTGTTAAAATGCGGTGAAAGATATAAGAATTCATGTGTCAGTGAACCAATAACAGTCTTCTTGGGGAGTATTTAATGATAACGATTAAAGATGTAGCAAAGTTAGCGGGTGTCGCGAGTTCAACCGTGTCCTATGTACTCAACGGCAAAAAACATGTAAGTGAGCACACAAGACAGAAAGTACTTGCAGCAGCAAGTGAGCTTAATTACATCAAGCATGGAGCCGCATCCGAATTAAAGCGAAAAAACACACAAACGATTGGTGTTATTGTTCATGATATGTCCGTCCCCTATTTTTCAGACTTGGTGAGTGGGATTGAATCCAGCGCCATAAGTCAGGGATACGACTTGATCGTATGCAGCTCTTTAGGCGGAGAGCGATCGACAGCTGCACGCTTTATCAGGGAGAGAAGGCTGGACGGCGTGATTGTAATCGCTGAAAATATTGAAGATGAGTTGTTGTTGCAGGCTGCCGAAACGGGATTTCCTATTGTAGTGATGGACCGGGAACTCCATAGTGAGCATATTGTAAATGTTCTGATGGATGATGAGCAAGGTGGTTATATGGCAACCCGTTTTCTTCTGGATAAAGGTCACCGCGCAATAGCCTATATTAGCGGGCCTTTAAGTTCGGATTGTAATCTGATGCGATATCAGGGTTATCTGAGAGCTATGCATGAAGCAGGGGTGGAAGAGAATGAGAATTGGAGACTTGGCGGCCAATTTCTGAAAACAGGTGGCTACAACGCAGCCAAGTTGCTAATGGAGGGAGAGCTTCCAACGGCAGTCTTTTTTGCGAATGATGAAATGGCCATTGGTGGCTTAGAGGCATTTAAAGAACACCAGGTTTCCATACCCGAAGATCTATCCATTATTGGATTTGATAACATACATGTAACCGAATACTTAAATCCACCTCTTACGACTTTTCGACAACCCAAAACAGATGCAGGCTCCTTTGCTGGACATGTACTCATTCAAATGTTAAAAGGAGAAGCTGTTGAGTCTACTTATAGGATCAATATACAGTGTGTCGAGCGAGACTCTGTTTCGCAGATGATCCTTTCTGAACCATGAGTGCACATACATTTTCAATGAACAGCCCTACAGCCCTAATCACGGGGCTGTTTTTCTTTTTGTAGAAACCATCCATCACATTCGCCATATCTGACACTTGTCTTAAAGTCACAATGTTGACAAGAGGAGAACTCTCCGTTTAATATTTAATAGAGGTTAAGTGGAGAACTCTCCTCTTATCCTTTAAGTACGCCATTTTAGATAATGGTTCAAATTGTTCGCTTCATAATAACAATCTGAGAGGATGGATTGAAGATGGTATTGATGAAGAATAAAGTAGTCATTGTTACAGGTGCAGGAACCGGCCTTGGTAAAGCTGTGGCGATAAAACTGGCTGAAGAGGGAGCACAAGTTGTTTTAGTTGGACGTCGAAAAGAAAAATTGCAGGACGTGGCACAGATCATAAAAAACTCAGGAGGCCAATCTTTGATCATTCCTGCGGATATAACGGATCAGGATGACGTTCAGCGCCTCCGTGACCAAGTGCTGGAGCAGACAGGACGGATAGACGTATTGATCAACAACGCAGGGGGTACAGGTGCGCACATCCCCATTCATGATATGACATTGGAAACATGGGATGATAACATCCGCCTCAATTTATATAGTCCATTTTTGGTGACCAAAACATTTCTTCCAATCATGAGAGCTCAGCATTATGGACGCATTGTATCCATTACTTCCATAATGGCCAATCTGAACTATCCGGGATTCGGGGCATATTCAGCTGCCAAAGCCGGGCTGGAGGCATTAATGAGAACGATAGCAATTGAGGAAGCAAAACATGGAATATTGGTTAATATGTTCGATCCGGGCAATTTGAGAACTGAACAAAATCCAAGGGGTGAGAAGGAACCGAATTCAGTTGTTGATAAAATTGTTAATCTCGCTTCCTTGACGGAAAACGGCTCCAGTGGAGAAGTTGTTAGAGCACTAACGTAGGTTAGAGAAGCCCAAAATGCATTGAATTCCGTTTCCTGTTATTCTATTATTAAAAGCTAAAAAGGCGGGACTAATTCATGTCCATGAGAAACGGAAAGATAATGAAAGCACCACAAGGACTGGAACGTGCACCAGACAAACAAGGAAGCTTAAAGCAGAATGGGTTATCCGTCATTCAATTCTGTTTACACACACAAGGGACAACAGGCTCCTATTTTCTGAAAGATCATATGTTGTTGTTCGTTATATCAGGCATCTACACGGTTCGATTCATGGATCAGGAGTACACTGTACGCAGTAATGAAATGGTGTTTCTTCACAAATCAATTCGCATTGATTACATAAAGTCGGGTGAACAAGGATCGGAGTTCATACTGGACTATATGATGTTTTTCCTGAACGAAAATATGCTTGCGGAGTTTATTCAGTTTTCTGGCTTCAAACCGACGGATACCGTGAATGAAATCATGCCGGTGTCCATTATTCCGGTCAATGAACTCACTCGCTCTTATATAGCGTCATTGAAACCCTATTTCGAAAATCCAGATGAGGTAAAAGACGGTCTGATCCGCCTCAAATTCATGGAACTCCTGTTTCATCTGGCGCAGGCCAACGATCATTTCTTACACCAACTTCTGCTACCGAATCATGATAAAAACAGTAACTTCGGCAAAATAATGGAGGAGAATATCACCAATCCCATCTCCATAAGTGATCTGGCTTATTTGTCCGGCAAAAGCCTGTCTACCTTCAAAAGGGATTTTCAGGACCTCTACCACACTTCACCCTTGAAATGGATTCGTAATCAGAGGCTGGATAAAGCCAAGAAACTGTTGGCCGAGACGTCTCTGTCCGTTACCGATGTCTGTTTCTCAACAGGTTTCGAAAACGTTGCTCATTTTTCCAAAGTGTTTAAGCTTCAGGTCGGGCTTCCGCCCTCGGAGTTTAGACAGCAATGCAAACGAAGCGAGGGAAAAACAACATAAAGCCAGCTTAATCGGTCCATACTTTAAGCATAAGTGACTATGTACCACTGTTGAGTAAAGCGCTTCGCGATAAAATATCGTGAAACGCTTTTTTTCATTATTTGAGACAAATGAGCTAAATAAACAAATCCAATGAGCTTAGCAGCAAAGAAATGCATCTATTTTCTTGTTATTCTTGTCTCATGCGTTACAACGTTGTCTCAACCTAAATGTCTGAGGAGGATTAACCAATGGAATATGTGAAATTAGGAAAGACAGGCATGGAAGTATCTCGACTTTGTCTTGGCTGCATGGGATTTGGTGAACCAGGGCATGGATTTCATCAATGGGTGCTGGATGAAGAGAATAGTCGTCCCGTCATTCAGAAAGCCTTGGAGTTAGGTATTAATTTCTTTGATACAGCAAATGTATATGCAGGCGGAACAAGTGAGGAAATCCTCGGTCGGGCTCTCAAGGACTACGCTAATCGAGATGAAATTGTCCTTGCAACAAAAGTGTTTTCCCGCATGCATGATGGTCCGAATGGCGCCGGACTTTCTCGAAAGGCAATTATGAGTGAGATCGACAAGAGCCTCAAGAGGCTGGGAACGGACTATGTGGATTTGTATCAAATTCACCGCTGGGACAACCATACCCCTATTGAAGAGACCATGGAAGCATTACATGATGTGGTGAAGGCAGGGAAGGCAAGATATATTGGTGCATCTGCCATGTCAGCGTGGCAATTCCAAAAGGCTTTGTATGTTGCCGAGAGAAATGGATGGACCCGCTTTGTATCGATGCAGAACCACTATAACCTGATCTACCGTGAAGAGGAAAGGGAAATGATGCCTCTTTGTCAGGAAGAGAAAATCGGAGTAATTCCTTACAGCCCACTTGCTTCTGGCCGGTTGACCAGGGATTGGCAGGAAACAACACAACGTTCCGAGACGGATCAGGTTCAAAAGGCCAAATACGATGCGACAGCCAGCACCGATCAATTGGTGGTAGAGCGGGTTGCAGAAATCGCCGAAAAACGCGGCGTTCCCCGTGTACAAATCGCTCTTGCCTGGTTGCTGCACAAGAATCCGGTTACGGCTCCGATAATTGGCGCTACGAAGACATCCCATCTCGAAAATGCAGCTGAAGCTCTGTCGATTGCATTAACATCAGAAGAAATGGCGCGCTTGGAAGAGCCGTATGTACCTCATCCGGTATATGGACTTAATGTTGGATTTAAGTAATGTAAGAAGAAGAACCAATCCGGAAAGCGGATTGGTTTTTTTGAGCAGAACAACAGAGAAAACAGACTAATTCTTTCTTTGTTGTTTGATCTCATTACTCGAATTCCGAAAACCCTTAGGCGTTTGGTTTTGATGTTTTTTGAAAGACTGAATGAAGTTATTTACATGGTTAAAACCAACCCTATGAGCTATTTCAGTTACTGTATAATCGGTTGAAATTAATAACTCCATGCTCTTTTTGATCCGGTACTTAATTAAGTAATCATACGGTGTCATATGAATGGTCTTCTTAAAACTCCGTGTGCACTCCGAGATGCTCAGATGTGCTGTATCAGCAATTTCTTGCAGGGTAATATTCGTTGAATACTGCTGATGGATAAAGCTGAGCATGAGTTGAAGGCGCTCTTGCTGAAGTTTTACATATTTGGGCGCCTCCTCGGAGGAAAGCGTAATATTATGAATCAATATTAGCCACAATTGTACGGTTTTAATGGAAACCTCATATTCCCATCCCCATTTTTTTTTCATATCAAATCTCTTTTTCATATCCCATAACATATCTAGCACAATCTGTTGCCATTCTACATCGCCCTTGATTACTAGCGAAACCAGGGCAGAGTCCGTATAAGGTAATACATAATTTTTCTCCATGGCACTATCCGCGTAGAAGGCTAATAGCTTTTCAGGGAAATTAAAGCTCACATATTGTCCGTTGTGGGTCAGATGCGTCGTAACATGCAGAACTCCCTTATTAATTAGGATAGCTTGACCAGCCAATAGCTCATGATCCATACCGTTTACCTGTATAACTAACCTTCCTTGAGTAACCAATGTAATCTGTAGTTCTTCATGCCAATGCAGGTCATTAAATCCTCTACCTTCAGGAATAATTTTCTCGGAATTAGCTGTGTACATAATGTATGGAAATGAAGCATCAGGGAAAAGGATCGTCTCGTGAAGCTGCTTTGACATTTAAATGTATCCTTTCGAAGATGATATTTATATATAATATAGCGATATTATTACACAATTAAAACATTAACGATGATATTATTATATCCAATCTTTGTTTTATCACTATAATCCTGTGCACAGAATTTGGATAGAACATGTTGAAGGAGCAAGTTTAGAAATGAATAAATCGTTGTATCCGCCTCATCCGTACATGCTGCTATTTATCAGCATTTTGTCCATCTCAATCTCTTCCATATTGATAAAGTCCTCAGAGACGCCAACCTCTGTAGCTGGGATGTACAGATTGTTCATAACCGTAATACTAATGCTTCCTTTTGTACCTTGGAAAAGTCTTCGAAACCTTAAGATGAACAAAAAAGATTGGAGTGTTGTGTTGTTAGCCGGACTCTTTCTCGGGTTACATTTCTTATTTTGGATGGAGTCATTGGTGCATACCTCTGTTGCAAGTTCCATGGTCATTTTATCGTTGCAGCCCTTATTTGTAATGGTCGGGTCATACTTCATCTTCAAGGAACGAGCAAACATGGTTACCATCCTATGCATGGTCACTGCTCTTGCAGGATCAGTCATTATCGCATGGGGCGACATCGGGGTGTCAAGAGAGGCACTGATCGGAGATGGATTATCTTTATTAGGTACAATCGCGGTTTCGGCATATATGCTTGCTGGACAAAAAGTAAGTCATAAAATCAATGCAAATGTGTACAGCGTTATTGTTTTCTTCCTTGCGGGAAGTGTCTTGCTTATCTACAGTCTATTCAATCATATCTCCCTGACCGGATATAACACTTCAGATTGGATGTATTTCTTGTTGCTTGCCATAATTCCAACCATCTTTGGACAATTACTAATTAATCTATTATTGAAATCTTTAGGCGCAACGACTTTATCTGTGGGTATTATTGGAGAGCCTGTTCTTGCCATCATACTCGCCTTTGTATTTCTGGGAGAAACCATCTCTCTGTTTCAGTTTATAGGCGGGATGCTGACCGTACTCGGCATGGGGGTTTATTTTTGGGCAAAATCATTGCCTTATACCACTTCTAACGTTTCTGAGTATCGAACTTGACATGAATTTACAGGAATTATTCTAACCATTAGACAAGTAGAAGAGGAGAATATATATATGGCTACCATTGATGATTTTTTGAAACTGGATATTCGCGTCGGAACCGTTACAAAAGCTGAGTTTTTTGCAGAAGCGAAAGTGCCTGCGATCAAACTTGAGATTGATTTTGGGCAAGACATTGGAATAAAAAATTCTAGTGCACAAATTACTAAAAGATATGCCGCCGAGGAACTGATCGGGAAACAAATCATAGGGGTAGTCAACTTTCCACCGCGCCGGATAGCCGGGTTTAAATCAGAGGTATTGGTTCTGGGAGGAATACCCGAAAAAGGGGATGTCGTTCTGTTAAAACCAGATATCAAACTGCCCGATGGAACTCCGATTGGATAATAGCTCGTTTTGTCATATTGGCGTAACAGACAACGGGTAAGATTGCTATCGAGGTGATTGACTTTGAAGAAAATATCAACCAAATCGAGTTGGCCTATCGGAAAAAATGTTTTACTCTCAGCGGCCATTTTGATTGCACTAGCTGGATGCAGTTCTAATTCAGCTTCTCCAAAGCCATTGGAGATTTCAGGGATGAACAGCAGTCAGGAGGAGAAGGAGGCCGTTCCTTCGGAGAAAATGAGCTATTGGAATGAACAGCGAAAAGGGACTAATTTTATGAACTCCACATCCCTCCCTGACAACTATGAAGCAGCCAAGGAACAGGGCATAGAGTTTGTACGGCTTGCGCCCGATAAGTGGAGTAAGGATCGAGATTTTTTGTTTAACGACAAGCCAGATGCCAATATCAACGCAGATTTTTTGATAGGCAGCTCGGATAAGTACGAAGGTATCGTGGAAGAAGATTTTGCCCGACTCAAAGCGGATCTGGACGCCGCGGAAGCTAAAGGGATGAAAGTGATTATTACGGTGCTTAGCTTACCAGGAGATCGTTGGCGGCAGTTCAACGGGGCCAAAAATGATGATCGGATCTGGAATGATACTGAATATCACAAGCAGGCCGCTCAGTTTTGGAAGGATCTTGCACAACGATTGAAGAATCATCCTGCCGTCATCGGCTATAACCTGATTAATGAGCCTCATCCGGAAACGGGTACGGGTTTTCATGACTTCTGGACGCAGGATTATTCAGAGTGGTATGCCAAAGTGGAACATACCGCAGCTGATCTGAATTCACTCTATGACACGATAACCAAAGAGATCAGGACGGTAGACCAGACAACGCCCATCATTCTGGATTCGGGGCTCTACGCAACACCTTGGGCTTTTACGTATCTGAAACCGATTGATGATCCTAATGTGCTGTATGCTTTTCATATGTATGAGCCTTATGAGATGACAAGCCAGAACAAGAAAAAAGGATTTACGTATTCTTATCCGGGGAGCGTAAAGGTTGGAGATGATAAGACTGAAAAAGAGTTTAACCGTCAGACTCTGAAACAATTTGTCGAGCCTGTCGCCAAGTGGGCTTCTGATCATAACATACCTGCGAACCGGATTATAGCTTCGGAATTCGGAACGAACCGAATGGTTCAAGGTGCAGATCGATACATGGCGGATCTAATATCTATCTTTAATGAATACGGATGGCATTGGGCTTTCTATGCATTTCGTGAAGATACATGGGATGGGATGGACTATGAATTAGGCAGTGAGAAGCCCAACTGGAAGTATTGGGATGCTATTGAAAAAGGAGAGCAGCCAGCACGCGGTACGGCAGACAATCCGATTTGGAATGAGATCAAGGAAAGCCTGACGAAGTGAAATGGAGAAAGATCACCATTGCAATATTGCTTGTTCTATTAGGAATCGGCTGTTATGCAAGGGAGATTGAACCTAAAGCTCTGGCAGTAACTCGCCTGGATATCGTCAATGAATTTGTGCCAATATCAATGAATGGAATTCAAATTGTGCAATTCTCTGACACCCACTTGGGTCCCGATTATTCGGTGGATCAGCTTCAATCTTTAGTTGATCGTATGAATCGTCTGAATCCAGATATCGTGGTGTTCACTGGAGATTTAATGGATCATTACACACGCTTTGGCTCGGAAAATAGAAAGAAAGCACAGCGAGTGTTAGCGAAAATAAATGCCCCTCTCGGAAAATATGCGGTTTACGGAAATCACGACAGGGGAGGCGGCGGCAGCCAAAAGTATAAGCAATACATGGAGGACGCGGGATTTACCGTATTGGTTAATGAGGTGCATACGATCCGTACCGCCACAGGGGATAAAATAAACATAGCCGGACTCGATGATTTTTTGCTTGGAAAGCCGCAAGTTAAGCGTACGCTGCAATCGCTCCGTAAAGAGGATTTCAACCTGCTACTCGTTCATGAACCTGATGTTGCGGATCAATTGAGCGCATATCCGATTGACCTGCAGCTGTCCGGCCATAGCCATGGAGGGCAAGTCAGAATTCCTTTGATCAAACCGCTTATCACAACTGCATTAGCTCACAAATATGTCGCAGGACTATACTCCTTGCAAGGCCAAAGCAAGCCGCTAAAGCTATATGTCAACCGAGGAATTGGAACCACCAGAATGCCTCTGCGCTTCTTCGCAAAACCGGAGTTAACCGTGATCCGTTTGACTGCCGCAGTAAGCTGATGTTAACTAAGTAAAGCTCCACTCAGGGCAGATGCAACCTAGAATGCAGAACAGCCTCCGAAAAATTATTCGGGGGCTGTTCTTGATTTGAAGTTCATTCTGATGATGAATTCTGGAATAACTAGCAGCAAAGCAATAGAGCCATAAATACTTACAGTGTAGCTTGTAACATAAGCCAACCCGAATCCCAGATGAAAAAGGGAAGTGATGAGGTGAATCAACATGTTCGTGAAGCAAAAGGCATAACTTCGAATCATCCAGTTCCGGTGTTGAACCATTCGTTTCTGTTTAATTTGAATGAGAGCGGTAATCGTAATGAATAGCCAGATGATATTAAGCGCATTGAAACCGATACTGCTTATTTTCCCTCCAGTAGCGTAAGGGGCCATATAACCGGAAGTCAGTACAACAAGCGCTACGGACACAATGTAAACATAACCATTTATACGGTGGAACCTGCGGCTCTTTTCAAAAATCCGATTAGAGAAGTTGAGTAACCCAGACACCATGGCCAAACATGCAAACGCAACATGAACGTACATGACATTCAGCCAGATCGGAAGATGAAGCTCACGCTTCGAACCGGTCTTATGGCTTAAAAAGCTTGAAGCTTCAGGGTCTATCCAATAGTTCTTCACTAGAGCATACACAAAAAAGAAAATACTGACGCAGGCCAGCCATCCGTATAACGTTCCTCGTTTCTTCATATCAAACTACAACCCCCGAAACTCTTTTTTGTGCACATAGCTAACCAGGCTAGTTTATTCGTTTTCCTGTTAATTTGGAAGCAGGAAGAAGGCCAGCCTTAGCGATTCCATTCATTTGATCTCCATCCACGGCAACTTCGAATTTCAGATTCAAACGCATAGGTTTAGTAATTGACAGGCTCCAGGTCAACTTGTTGTCGCAGAGTACAGGGTTCATAAATGGGATTGTTTCGTTACCTTGTGTTGCTGTGCCCTGGATCACATCAGAAATTGTCTTTATGTAGAGTTTGACCTCCAGTTTACCGACAGGTGTAGCGATTGTTGTGTCCCAATTCCCATCAAAGACGGTTGTCTGAGTGTTCTCATTAAGCAGTATGCCAGAGGTCACTACCGTTTGATTCATTACAATGTTCGGTTCGTTGTCCGTCAACGACTTGTGAGTGGTGGGCGCAATGCCCTTTGCTCTCCAAACGGTTCCTCTACGCTCATACTCAAACAACTGCTCTATCTCGTGTGCGATACGTGGTCCCAGTTCACGTTCGACCAGATACAACGCAACATCAAGCCCCGAGGTCACACCGCCGCCAGTAACCAGATTACCATCATCCACTACGCGTGCCGGGACAGGAATTGCCCCAGTCGCACCAAGTAAATCCATACCCAAACGATGTGTTACAGCAGATCTTCCTTCCAGGAGTCCTCCCATAGCTAACAAGAGGGAACCACCGCAGACTGTAGCGACTAAGATGTCTTTGTGGTCGAGAGCTGTCTTGATCATTGTAGTCAATTCCGTATTCATGGCTTTACCAAGAATGGCAGGAATCGAGTCTGGACCATCTCCTTCAACATTACCGGCTGCACCAGGCACAAGTATGATACCCCCACGTTCCGGGTCAAGTGTGTTGTTCGCTTCAATTGTCAAACCATTCATACCACTAGTCACTGGTCTTGGACCTTCAGCCGTGACCATCTCTACTCTTACGGCGTTGTCGGTATGCATGGAAGCGGCGCAAAATACTTCGTAAGGTGCAACGGCATCCAATAGGTCGAAGCCATCAAATAACACGATTTGAACAGTTAACATTTCATCCATCCCCTTATCTTTAAGTCGTCCGTACTCACAGTTAGAATCGTAACAAACGAATATCTCAAAGGAAGTCCTAAAAAGGTCACAAAACGATAAACAAATCATCACAGAATTTAGTCTCGACTTGGTAAAGGAAGAAAAAATGATAAACTAGATGGCAGAGGTGGGATAAGCATGAGTATGTATCATACGATACTTGTTGTAGATGATGATCAGAGCATCGTCGAGCTATTAAGGGACTTTCTAGAGAATGACCAATTTCACGTAAAGACTGCTTGTGATACGGAACAAGCTTGGGCCATACTGCAACAGCATTCCATAGATTGCATTGTACTGGACATTATGATGCCGGGACAAAACGGATTTGAGCTATGCCGTAGAATTCGAGGGGACAGCAATGTTCCAATCCTTTTCTTGAGTGCTCGCAGTGATGATGTGGACAAGATCCGTGGCCTTACGCTCGGAGGAGATGATTATATCGTCAAAACGGCTTCGCCTGGGGAAATTGTTGCCAGAGTGAAAGCCGTGTTACGGCGCACTACTTCCAGGCAACCCATGAAAGGGAAGATCTTAGATTATGGACGCATCCAGTTAAATCTGACTGCAAGAGAAGTCCTGGTCGAAGGGGGAAAAGTCGAGCTTACACCTAAAGAATATGAGTTGTTGCGATTATTTGCGGAGCACCCGAGGCAGGTTTTCTCCTACGAACAACTGCTTGCAAAGTTTTGGGAAGGTGTAGGCGACAGGCATACCATTCGGGTTCATCTTAGCCGGCTTCGCGAAAAAATTGAATCCGATCCAAACCACCCACAATTCCTCATCAACGTGTGGGGAGTAGGATACCGTTTTGAGGGAGTGTAACATGAGAAAACTCCGTATTCGTACATTTACTATGCTTTGTTTATTCTTCTTGCTTACATTGCCTTGGATCTTTTTTGTCACGGCTCACTTTATGGACACTCAGTCGTTTAGCATCTCTACAAGCCAACAGCAAAATGAAACGCTGCAAAGACATCTCAGTGAGATGATCCACATGATTGAAGTTGGTACGGATAAATGGACGGATACCGGTTGGCAAAACGAACTTCATACTGAGTTGAGCAAAGCAAAGATGGATGTGGAGATTGAATCTGCGTCCAATGCGGAAATATATCGTTCCAGCCCGAAGCGTCACAGTCGATTCTCGTCGACCGAACAGTTCTCTGTCATAAAGGATGGGGAATTGCTGGGGAGGGTTGTTCTTTATCTGCCTAAATCCAACGGAGTTCCAATGATTGCTGCATTTTTCGGACTGCTGCTTTCTTTCTTTGTGGTTGGAGTTGAAATGAGAAGATTCCTTCTTAAACCTCTTGAGAAAATGAGCAAGGCGGCCAGAAAAATTGCAGCAGGACATTGGGAAGTCCAATTACCTAAATCCAGAATCACGGAAATTGCCGAAGTCCGTGATGGATTCGAAGTTATGGTGAAGGGGCTTGAACAATCCCACCGTAAACAAGTGGAGCTTGAGGAAGAACGCAGATTTGTCACCGCAGCCGTTGCACATGATTTACGCACACCGTTGTTTGCCTTGCGGGGGTATTTGGATGGATTGGAACAAGGAATAGCTCAGTCACCGGAGAAGGTCACCCGATATATTGCCGTATGCAAAGAGAAATCCGCTCAATTGGATCGATTGGTTGAGGACCTCTTCACTTTTACAAAAATGGAGTACTTGGAAAGTGAACTTAACACAAGAACGCTAGATTTAACACAGATCCTCCGAAGGTCGATAGAGAGTGTGAGTCCACAAGCTGAGCAGAAACATATTTCTATCTTAAACCAATTAACTGACGGTTGTTTTATTAACGGAGATTCGTATGTATTGGAGCGTGCGATGAACAATATATTGGAGAATGCCGTAAGATATACGCCATCAGGTGGCGCAATAACAGTCCGATGCTGTAAAGACGGCAAGAAAATCAGGTTTACAATCCGTGATACTGGACCTGGTTTCTCTTTCGAAGAATTAGAGCGCGTTTTTGAACCTTTGTATCGTGGGGAAACGTCTCGAAGTCGTGCAACTGGAGGCAGTGGATTAGGATTAACGATCTCACAACGAATGATGAAGCAACATGGAGGCGAACTTATGGTAAGTAACCACCCTGACGGTGGAGCAGTTCTGACAGGATGTTTACCGCTAACTGACCCGAATTAAAAAGATTTGAGCGGTCCTTGTCTCCTAAGATTAGGGTATGTTATTTAACGCATATTATGATGGATTTTGACTTCAGACTGGAAGAGAGGTAAGCCTTATCCCAGCTTCCAGTCTGGATATCACGATATTATGCTTGATTTGTTAACGTGTTAGTTATAATATGTTCATATGTTTAAACTCTTAAACGTAATGGAGTGATTTAAATGCAAGCCATGGTAATTGAGAAATACGGGAAGAATGTTCCCTTGATACAGAAAGAAATGCCTATTCCTCAAATCGGAGATCATGATGTATTGGTGGAAATCCATGCAGCAAGCTTAAATCCGATTGATTTTAAAATAAAAGAGGGCAAGGTAAAGCTCCTGCTGAATTACAAGATGCCATTGATCCTTGGAAATGATTTTTCCGGTGTTGTGGTCAAGGTAGGTAAACAGGTAAACGCTTATAAACCTGGAGATGAGGTATATGGAAGACCTCGTAAAGACAGAATTGGAACTTTGGCTGAATACATTGCTGTCCATGAAGAAGACATCGCGCTGAAGCCCCAAAACTTAAACTTTGAAGAAGCAGCATCCATACCACTGGTCGGTCTTACGACATATCAAGCCTTTTACGATATTTTGAACCTTCAGAAAGGCCAAAAAATATTGATTCACGCAGGATCAGGAGGGGTTGGCACGTTCGCCATCCAGTTGGCCAAATTAATGGGAGCTTATGTTGCCACTACTGCCAGCGATAGAGGTTACGCATTGGTCCAATCCCTTGGTGCCGATCGTATTATCAATTATCGTAAAGAAAATTTTGAAGAAATGCTGTCGGGATATGACGCGGTGTATGACACGATAGGAGGCGAGGTGCTGGAAAAATCCTTCCAAGTACTTAAGCCGAATGGGAAAATAGTATCTATTTCCGGTTTGCCGAACGCGAGATTCGGGCGAGAAGCCAACTTAGGCTGGTTAAAGACCACACTGCTATCGATGGTGAGCCATAGGATTACAACTCTTGAGAAGAAAAACCAGGCAAGATATCATTTTCTGTTTATGAAACCAAGCGGGTTGCAATTAGAGCGAATAAAGGGTTACTTGGAGGAAGGTCTCATTAAACCGGTGATTGATAAGGTTTATAATTTCAAGGATGTCGGGCAAGCATTTCAGTATCTTGAAGGTGGAAGTGCCAAAGGAAAGGTCATCGTTAAAATGAAGTGAAGTGTTTAATGGAGGTGGATACCGTTCTTGTCCGAATGGAGGACAAGAACGGATACTATAATTCTCTTTATTTTATCGGTATCCAGATTTGTGGCGGCTTTTGAGGACCTGGATATACTTCAAGTTCAGGTATACCCGCATGCTTGTAAGGGTTGGAAGGAAACCATTCAGAAATAATCTGCTTCCATAAACGCTGCATACTTTCTGGCATTGGACCTTCAACTTCAAAGACACTCCATTTAGAAGCTGGAATTGTGAAGGATGATAATCCTTCAGGTACTTCACCATCATACGACGTAGCAATCCAGTATTCCATCTGCTTCTCCTGAATCTCGTTCTGATCCACACAGACGCCTAGCAATCCTTGAATTACACCATTATTCAAATCAAATAAACGATCTTCTGTACCACTCGTATACGCATCCTGCCACATTTTGGCTATGCCTCGTAAGTTTTCCCCATCAATATAAGAGAAAGCCTGCTTTATCCCTACTAATGTAAACGCAGCTTGTTCAACAATTCTGTGATTCATCGGTTCTGCTCCTTTTAGACTTAATTGAATAACCAAACGATTATACGATTTGATAGAAGTACTCTTCTTACGCGCTTCACTGGGGGCAATTCCGTGCTGCCTCCGAAAAGCTTTGGAGAAAGATTCAGGAGTGTCATAGCCATACTTGAGCGCCAGATCAATGATTTTGTGATCACTCTGTATAAGTTCATTTGCTGCCAATGTTAATCGTCTTCGTCTGATATATTCGGCTACGGTAACATCAGTTAATAAGGCAAACGTACGTTGAAAATGAAAGGGAGAAATATGAGCTTGTGCTGCAATTTGCTCCATTGTCATATTTTCGAGTAAATGTTCTTCCATATATGCAATAGCTAGCTGTAATGATTCGATCCAGTTCATACGGTTAACCACTCCTTGATTCCTATAATAGATAAAGACTGATTCAAAAACCTGTCATTATGTGCTTTCATTTGTCCGGTTAGGGAAAGAGGGAGAGGGAAACCCAATACACACGAAAAAAGATGACCCCCTGATAAATGCAAAGGCCATCTTTTGGCAAACGAAAAAAAGAATTGAACGAAAAATAACGCTATGATATAATCGTTAGCGCCATTGACAAACAAAATTAAAGTATGTACTTATTTTTATCCCTACTTTAATTTTACATCTGGAATTTTGATTTGTCAATGCTCTTTTTCATCCAAAAATAGGAAAAGGAGTGGTTAGAGAGATGCAAACAAAAGATTGGCAGCTGGAACAGGAACGGCTGGAGTCTGTAAGGAACAAACTGCAGGCCAAAATCGCAGAATTGGAGCCAAAGGTTGCCGGAATGCATGACCAGGCTACGGAAATTCGCAAGCGCTTTTGGGAAGAAGTTACGATCAACACTAGCACCCACGAAGATTTCGAAGAGACCTTCTACACCATTAACCAGCAGTCCGCGGTATTGGCCGAGCGGGAACGTGGTCACATGCGGTTGACGCAGCAATGGAATAACATGAAACGTTTGCTCCCATCCCCTTATTTTGGCCGCATCGACTTTCAGGAGAAAGGTCTGGCCCACACCGATCAGATCTATATCGGCGTATCTTCTTTTGTCGACCAAGATGGATTGAGCTTTCTGATCTATGATTGGCGTACACCGATCGCGAGCATGTACTACGATTCTTCCCCCGGTGTAGCGTCCTATGTGACGCCGATCGGAAGAATCGATGGCACAATAGAGCTCAAACGGCAATTTCAGATCCATAACGGAGAAATCCGCAATATGTTTGATGCAAACGAGACGATTGGAGACCAATTGTTGCAGCAAGTGCTCGGAAAAGGTGCGGATTCACAAATGAAAAGCATCGTGGCAACCATTCAGAAGGAACAAAACGCCATTATCCGTAATGACACAAGCCGAATGCTTATCGTACAAGGAGCAGCGGGTAGCGGTAAAACTTCGGCAGCCTTGCAGCGAGTGGCGTACTTATTGTACAAACACCGCCAGACGATCAGTGCTGATCAGATCGTCCTTTTCTCACCGAATCCGATGTTTGGCAGTTATATTTCCACTGTCCTTCCGGAGCTCGGTGAAGATAATATGCAGCAGACTACTTTTCAACAATTTCTCGACTATTGGCTCGGCTCTTCGTTGCGTCCGGAGGATGTCTTTGATCAGATTGAATATGTACTGACCTCGCATGAAGCTCCGGGCTATGAGGCTCGGCTTCAGGGGATTGAATATAAAGCCTCCGATGCTTTTCTGCAAGCCTTGCAGAATTATGGAAACTGGTTGGGGCAGGAAGGCATGCGATTCAACAGCATTCGGTTTCGAAATCGTGATTTGATTACTGCGGAGCAAATGAGAGCCGAATTTTACGGTTATGATCGTTCCCTGCCCTTGTTAAATCGCGTTGTACTCTTACAGGAGTGGCTGCTGAAAGAGCTGGCTTCCCTGGAACGTATGGAACGTGAAGAATCATGGGTACAGGAAGAATTGAATTATCTCGACAACGATCAGTATGCGGATATCTTCGAAGTACTGCATAAAGATAAGGAAGTATTTGATATCGCGGAACAGTACGCCCAAATTCGTGAGAAAATAAGCAAGAAGCGTCGAGAAGATGAAGGTGATTTTGACTTTGCCCAGAAGGAGGAGGAACTGCTCGGCCGCAAGATCGTGAAAGAACGGTTTAGCCCACTAAGAAAAGGTATCAAGAAATTCTCGTTTGTTGATATCAAAGGCATATATGGCGAATTGTTTGTTGACGAAGCCACTTATCGGGAGAAAACGAATGCTACGTTTATCCCCTCGCTATGGCCTGAGATATGCAGTCAAACCAAGGAAAGCCTGATCCGGAACGAGTTGTTCCATGAGGATGCGACGCCCTATTTGTATGTAAAAGAAATGATTGAAGGTGTCCGGACAAACACGGAAATTAAGTATGTCTTCGTTGACGAGGGTCAGGATTATTCAACATTTCAATATGAATATCTCAAAAAGCTGTTTCCTCGAGCCCGTATGACCGTGCTCGGCGATTTCGGGCAAGCGATCTTCACGCAGGCTACTAATTTGGCCGCAGCTGATTCACCATTAGTCCGTCTCTACGGTGAAGCCGAAACAAGTCTTTTCTCCCTAGTACGCAGTTATCGCTCAACGAAGGAGATCGTTGAATTTACAAGAGCGATGCTTCCAGACGGAGATGAAATTGTACCCTTTGAAAGAAAAGGCCTAAAGCCCCTGCTGACGAGAAGAAACGACAGAGAGAAGCTGGATGCACAAATGGTGGCAGATATCGCTGCGCTAAGAGCCGAGGGCTTTGATTCCATCGCTATTATTACGAAGACCGCCGCCGAAAGCCACAAGGCCCATGAATCGTTACAGATTCAAGGAGGCGAAGTGTTGCAGCTCGTTACGAAGGAAACGTTCAACTTTGAAAAAGGTGTAATGGTCATTCCTGTGTACCTTGCCAAAGGTGTCGAGTTCGATGCAGTCTTGGTCTATGATGGTTCGTCTGGAGCTTATAGCCGCGACAATGAACGCAAACTTCTTTATACGGCGTGTACGCGCGCTATGCATCGCCTTCATCTGTACATGGCGGGCGATTGGTCGCCATTCATACAGGCCTTGCCAGCGGATTTGTACGAGGAATCGGAGGCCTATAAAGCGGAGTAAACATGCCGGGTATGTCTGATCTAACAGCGTATGAGAATTGAACTACTCAAATAAGTAGCACTAGTCGCCTTTTAGGCGACTTTTTTTTGAATTTCTAAGTCATTATAGAGACGAACTTGTCAGCGATAACCTTTGGATTATTTCCATATTGTTATACTCAGCATAAATTTTATTATATGGGTGGACTAAGATTACAGTTATATAATAGAAATACGTAAACAGAAGAATAGATTGCATACATAAAGTATAGAGGAGCTAAGATCATGTTAACCAAAATGAACTTGCAGGGAAGCTGGGAGCTTCAACTGGATGAACATAAACAAGGCGTACAAGGCCCATTTGACGATACCATAACGCTGCCGAACACGACTTCTCATGCACGCAAAGGAAGAAAGAATGTTGTGGCTCACATCGGGTCTTTGACTGATGAATATGCATATGAAGGATGGGTGTGGCTGAAAAGGGAGATTGATATACCTTCAACGCTTGCTGGCAAGAAATGCAGTTTGTATCTGGAACGCACGCGCATAACCAAGTTATGGGTCGATGGTGAAGAAGTTGGAGCACAGGATAGTCTTAACACCCCCCATATATCCAGCTTACCGGAAGGGCTATCGCAGGGAGAACACACCCTCACCATCCGAGTCGATAATACGGACTATCCGACGAAAGGCGGGCATCTTACATCCGTCGATACTCAGACCAACTGGAACGGAATTACCGGGAAGCTGGAGATTCAATTTTACCACGAGGTGCATATGGGTGAGGTACAGATCTATCCCAATGCTACAGAGCGAACATTCAGAATCACAAGTACATTGTCCAAATCGATATCAGGTACTGTATTGTCCGTTACTGCGCAAACCTTCAAGCCCCTTTTAAAAGAGACACATGGATATGTGGCATCAGACAGAAATCATGTGGTGAATGAGCAAACTTATCCATGCAGCCAGGACGAAGTTCATGTGCTCTACAAGATGGGAGACGACGCATTGCTCTGGAGTGATTCAGATCCACATCTGTATGTGCTGACCCTTACTCTGTTGGGGGAACATGGCGATGTGCTGGATACAACCGAAATCATAACAGGACTGCGAGATTTTGAAGCTAATGGAGATGCTTTTACTATCAACGGTCGAAAGACCTTTCTTCGTGGAAAACATGATGGTCTAATCTTCCCACTTAAAGGTTACGCGCCAACCGATGTGGATGAATGGCTGCAAATCCTGAGTATTTCCAAATCATATGGTATAAATCATTATCGTTTCCATACATGTTGTCCGCCTGAAGCAGCGTTCACCGCTGCAGATCTGCTTGGCATCTATATGGAGCCTGAATTGCCATTCTGGGGTACAATCACGGATGAACTCGACCCACAGCATAATCAGGCTGAACAGGACTATCTTATTCGTGAAGGCTTTGCCATGCTCAAGGCGTATGGGAATCATCCTTCTTTTGTAATGATGTCACTTGGTAATGAACTTTGGGGCAGTAAAGAAAGACTGAATGCCATTATTAAAGCGTACAGAGCATTTGATCCACGCCATCTGTACACCCAGGGTTCAAACAATTTTCAGTTCACTCCGCTGATTCTAGAGGAAGAAGATTTTTACTGTGGCGTACGTTTTTCCAAAGATAGACTTTTCCGCGGCTCTTATGCCATGTGTGATGCCCCGTTGGGTCATGTTCAAACCGACGTGCCTGGTACTCTGAAGGACTACGACGACATGATCTTGCCTGATGGAACAGTTTCGGAGAGTGAGGGAATTCAAGCAGATGAATCGGAGATTCAAATTCAATATGGAACGGAAGCCAAGACCGTGAAAGCCGCTTCTGTTGAACAACAGCTCATTCCGCATCTACCCGTCATTTCCCATGAAATTGGACAATATGCCATGTATCCCAATTATGAAGAGATCGAGAAGTATACCGGATCGCTGAAGGCAAAAAACTTCGAGGTGTTTCGGGAACGATTGCAATCCAAAGGAATGGGACATCTGGCTGAACCCTTTTTCAAAAGTTCTGGAAAACTTGCAGTAGCCTGCTATAAGGAAGAGCTTGAGGCGGCATTTCGATCCAATCATCTGGCAGGATTTCAATTGCTCGATCTTCAGGACTTTAGTGGACAGGGGACTGCACTGGTAGGTATTTTGGATGCCTTCATGGATTCGAAAGGGCTGGTTACTCCTGAGGAGTGGAGGACGTATTGCTCCGATGCAGTACTTCTGGCCCGATTCGAGAAATTTAACTACAATTCGGGTGAAGATTTCAATGCCTATATTCAATTAAGGTACTACCGAACAGATTCATTGAGGGGTCAGACTGTGGAGTGGGAAATGCGTGATTCGGATCAGCGGATTGCACAAGGAAAAGACGAGATTTCCTTTGTATCTGGAGAAACTTGGTTTGAGATTAGCCAAATAAAGTTCAAGCTGCCTGATGTGAAAAAGATGACGCCAATCACTCTATCCCTGCATATTCCAGGTACCGATATTCGGAAACAATATGACCTATGGGTATACCCTGATCATGATGTGACAGCTATTGAACAAGACTATATTTATAAGGAATTGTCCGATGAAGTCATTGCCTTACTTGAAAAAGGTGAGAGCGTGCTGCTGCTCCCAACACTCGAAGATAACGACAGTTCAGTCGAAGGCACATATTGTACCGATTTCTGGTGTTATCCGATGTTCCGATCCATTTCGGAAAGCATGAACAAGCAAGTTCCCGTCGGCACACTAGGCCTTCTAATCAATAACTCACACCCTGCTTTGAAGCACTTTCCAAGTGAGACCCATTCCACTTATCCTTGGTGGCATATCGTTATGAATTCACGGTCTATTATTCTGGATAAAGTCGCAGAGAATGTTCAACCTTTCGTTCAAACCATCGATAATTTTGAACGTAATCATAAGCTGGGGCTGCTGTTTGAATGTCAAGTTGGAAAAGGCAAGCTGCTGGTTGGAGCACTACATTATGATAAATTGATTAAACAGACAGAAGGGCGCCAGTTACTTTACAGCCTTGCACAATATGTAAAAAGTGAGGACTTCCAACCGGAAGCCAAGATAGAACTGGATGAGCTTCAACAGTTGTTAGGAAAGAAATAGGTACAGTTAACGTAAAAATTATTATGTAAACTTATTTAAGTCAGTTTTATTTCTTTTTACCTTAATGACATAAAACCTCCATCATATGTAAACCGTAATGGGGTACGCATGAAGGAGGATACATATGAAAAGTCATGTGCATCAAAAAGAAGAAGAGAAACTGAGCTGGATTAGTCTTTCCTTATTTGGAGCGGGGTGTACGCTGGGAACCGGATTTTTCCTCGGAACAAGTCTGGCTATTCATTGGTCCGGTTTATACGTGCTTGTACTTTTGGTGCTGGCTGCTGCGGGGACCTATTTTGTATTTGGAGCATTAGCTCAGATGACGGCAGAAGATCCGAAAGAAGGGGCTTTTCGAACATATGCCGGTGAAGCGTTCGGCCCATGGGCCGGTTTCGGAAGCGGATGGATGTATTGGTCTTCCGAAATGCTGATCATGGGCAGTTCATTAACTGCTCTCGGATTATTCTCTCAATTTTGGTTTCCCAAGTTTCCGTTGTGGGTGTTTGTGGCAGTATACGCATGTATTGGATTGTTCATCGCCGCATTGGGAGCCAAAGGGTTAACTCAAACAGAAAATGTACTCGCAGTAATCAAGTTAGCTGCAACGGTTGCTTTTATCGCAATTGCAGCAGCGGCTTGTCTGGGCTGGTTAGATGTGAAGATTACGCCGCAGAAAATAACGAATGAATGGTTCCCTCACAAAATAAAAGGCGTGTGGACCGGGTTTATTTATGCCTTTTTTGCCTTTGCCGGGATTGAGGTCATGGGTTTAATGGCAGCCAAGCTGAAAGAACCTAAGGATGCAGTGAAATCAGGCAGAGTGATGTTATTAACCGTCAGTACGCTGTATGTTGTGGCAATTGCCTTAATCCTTCTTCTGGTTCCTGCTGCTAAATTAACACCAGACGAGAGTCCTCTCGTCAAAGCGATGTCATCAATTGGATTTACGGTCGTGGTTCATATTCTCAATGGAATTTTGATAATCGCCGGATTCTCCACGATGGTCGCTTCAATCTATGCGATTACGTCCATGTTGGTTAAACTGGGTGAAGACGGAGATGCACCGAAGATGTTTACGAAGACTTGGGGAAAAAAGAACATGCCCCTATATGCATTAGGATGTACTGCGGCTGGATTAATCCTTTCTACTCTCCTGGCATTATGGATGCCTAAGAGCCTATTCGAATATGTAACAACCGCAGGTAGCTTGGTATTAATGTATACCTGGCTTCTGATTTGCGTCACGTATATCAAGAAAATGAAGCCAACAAGTTGGAATCGCATCAAAGTGTGGATCGCCATGGTCCTTATACTTGCAGCAGTAGCTGGCACGGCTATGGAAAAAGCCAGCAGAAGAGGTCTGCTGGCCAGTATAGGTCTTGTTGTATTGATTGCCTTGATTACTTACATTGTAAACAAAGTACGAAAACCGCGACCTCCATCATCTACTGAGCCATCAAAGCCCTGAATGGGTGTCTCGTATCAGCTATTCGTCAATTTGCTAATGGCTTGCTTCATGCGCAAAAAAGGACATTTGGAAGGGGTCTGCTCGTCATCGGGCAGGAAATATTGTTTCCATTCCAGATTATCCTGCTCCCCATACCACATGAGCGAAGGATGAGCAGGAACGGCATCATAGGCTGCCAAGCGCTTGCGAATCAAGGTTTTCATTTTCCGGCCAAGAGGTGTGTTGTCATTAATGGATTCAAACACCCACCTTGGTTGAAAAGCAAACATAAGATAAGGGAAGTGCCTACTGGCTCTAAGTTCGTGCGCGGGAGTGGCACAGAAACAAAAGTAAGGCTCCCCGCCAAAGCAAAATTCCCATGTGGCTTCATGCGGATCAGTCGAAATATGTTCAGGCCAGGAGGCAGTATCGAGTGAACTTACCCGGTTAAGCATCTCCCAGAACAAGGACTGATACTGCTCCACCGTTGTGTTGTTTCTCAAATCATCCGGTGTCTCGCAAATGACAACCAAAGAAGCGTAATGTCCCGTTTCCCGAGAAACAGGCCCATATTGACTAAGTAATTCCGCCATGTCTTCAGCAGAAGCTTGGGTTCGCGGATCCCTTGTGAATCCGTATCTCAAATGTCCGGAGAGAAAACCCATACGTCCGGGTACACAAGGATACGTATTACCCTCATCTGCAATCATATTGGCAAATTTTGAATAAGCGTCCTGCTGCCATTCGGGCAGACCTTTGAATGATGCATTTATTTCATCGGCACTGTACAGCTCTGCCATGGATTCCCCAACTCCATTCCACATGATACCGTTAACGTATTAATGAGGATGGCGTTGGGTGACTGTCCAGTGTAGTTTTTATGTCAGAAAAAGATAGATCGTACAGCTTCAAAACCGAAGTACAGGCCAAATCCGATCAGACAGATCCCTGAGATAATGGAGATCCAGCGCAAAACGGTTTCGTTGCTGCGTTTATGAAATCGACTAGCCATGCCAGCCATGATGACATCCCAGACAAGGATTCCTATGAAAATACCAGAACTGTATAGTAGCAGATGAGCGGTGTCGGTATGCTTCACGGTTGTAGCAAGAATAGAGCCGTAAATGCCGAGCCAGAATAAAATATTCAGGGGATTGGACAGGGCCATGAGAAAGCCAGAGACAAAAGATTTTCCCACTCTTGCTTCTGCTGTAGAAGAGGTCTGGATACCGTCTTTCAACTTGGAAAGTGTTTCCACACCAGTGTACACCAGAATAAAACTGCCAAAAGACCAAAGAAAAGAGCGCATGAAAGGCGTGTCCAGAAAATGGGCAACTCCAAAATAGATCAGAAGCATGTACACCAAATCGGCAAACATGGCTCCCAGTCCCAGAATCCAGGCATGCATAAACCCGTGGCGGGCTCCGCGATCCAACTGAGCGGCATTAATCGGACCAATTGGAGCTGATAGTGAGATTCCCAGAATAATATAACTAAACAGTACAGACATATACGCGTTCACTCCTTAACGGGTTCGACGAATTGTACCGGTAAGTCACACACATATGGGTACAAGTCATCGTATTCCCGTCTGGAGCAAATTAGAACAAGCTGTGCGTCGCTTAATCTAATAAGG
Source organism: Paenibacillus marchantiae (assembly GCF_028771845.1). Taxonomy (NCBI): domain Bacteria; kingdom Bacillati; phylum Bacillota; class Bacilli; order Caryophanales; family Paenibacillaceae; genus Paenibacillus; species Paenibacillus marchantiae. The sequence continues at coordinate 4,595,982 of NZ_CP118270.1, forward strand.
ACTCTACATCCAGCTGAATAGCTGTACAATGATATCCGTTGCATGAGCTTTCTTCACATGGGCAGGCGGATAAACCGACAACCAGATCGGTCAATGCCTCCATCTCCACATAATCACCGGCGCGCGAATCTGGAGCTACGACATCAATCTTGCCCAGATCATCTACGACCGATTTCATAAACAAATTAAATGGATAATGCTGATCCGGCGGCAAGATCCCGAACGGTTCAAGAGCCTGATTTAGGTTATGATAGCAGCTGGCATGATCCTTTTTGTCATATAATACTTCATACATTTCCGGACGACAGGCGGAGTTGAAGAAATCATGAACACCAACCGTGTCACGAACGATTTTAAGCAACGGCTGATATTGATTGGAATACACGGACTGTCCTGGTTTGATCCGGTAGGACCGCAGTACGTCCATCGTTACACCTGGGTCTAATCGATTATTGGCATTTTGAGCATCATATGCAACAAAATCAACGACCTGCTGACCCTCCAAATCGGTCACCCGAATTAATGAACCTTTATTTACCTTGACGGCATAACCCGTTTTGGCAGGGATACGAACAGACTGCTTATGGCGTTCCGTAGTATTCATTTTCATTCGTCACATTCCTCCGCTGTTTTTGCTTTCAGTATGCGGAGCTGACATGGCTTTCATGCACTTTGGCAAACATACGGCTCACATTGAAAATGATACAGGTTGTATTCAGCGTTTATGCTGGAAACAGTGGATTACCCTTCATGCCGACCCATAGTTCGGATGTTTCCAGCTGACCAGCCAGATGAAGCAACCAGTCTTCACGGCCTTTGGTTGCCATAATCTGTACACCCATGGGCAGGCCTTCAGGAGTCAGATGCACAGGAACACTCATGGCGGGTTGACCCGTCAGATTCGCGAGCTGAGTGAACGGAGTGTAGGTAAGACTTGGCTCAAACATCTCATAAATCAACTGCTGCTGCTGGATCTTGTCCAAATCGCTAATACGCATCAGATGCTGAATTTGTTCATCATGAGGTGTCAATTCGCCGATTTTGGGTGCTGGAAAAGCATTGACAGGTGTGAGATAAAAATCATAGCGTTCAAACAATGTGGACATCTGAGCTGCGGCAACATCCCATTCGGCCAGACTATGTACGAATTCGGCAGCGGATACTTTTTTGCCGGCTTCAGCCAGAACCCAGGACTCGATCTCCATATCAGCAGAGGTTAATGTTCTGCCCATAGAACGTTCCATCGAAGAGATCATCGCCGCCATTTCGCCGCTGTTCATCAAGTAATAGTTCTCCATCAATTTGACACCATTAACCGGGCTCAGCTTTTCTTCAACCTCATGACCTTGTTCTTCCAGCCAGCGAACCGTCTTATATACAGCTTCTTTGGCTTCATCACTCACAGGTGTTCCTACAGGCGAAGCTGTCGTGTAAGCGACTTTCAGTTTGCGTTGATGAGGATAGTTCATATCAGCCAAGTAGCTGCCTGGAAAGAGGGGAGCATGAAACGCAGCTTCGGGCTGAATCACTTGCAGGGTATCCAGCAAAGCAGCGCTGTCGCGAACGGAACGGGACAAGGCAAAATCAATCGAAGCACCCTGCCACTGACGACCAACTCCTGGTCCAACAGGTGTCCGTCCACGTGTAGGTTTTAGTCCGAACAAGCCGCTGAATGAAGCAGGGATTCGGATGGAACCGCCACCGTCACTGGCTCCCGCAAGGGGGACAATTCCCGAGGCTACCGCGGCAGCGGCACCTCCACTTGAACCGCCTGGCGAGTGATTCGTATTCCATGGATTTCGACTTGGACCGTGAAGACGGGGCTCAGTAATATTTTTCAGGCCAAATTCCGGTGTATTGGTATGTCCGATGATAATGAAGCCTGCATCGCGCAGACGGGAAACGAAATTAGAATTCCGCTGTGCCCGATGCTCACTGAGAAGACGAGAACCCGAGGTGAGAATTTCACCTTCCAGGGATTGAGAGATATCTTTCAATAACAAGGGCACGCCGGCAAAGGGCTGCTCTCCCGGGCGAACTATACTCGCTTCCTGACGTGCACGTGTTTCATATGTACGAATGACTGCATTGAGCTGCGGGTTCACTTCTTCCAGGCGTGCATACGCCGCTTCCAGCAATTCGACAGGCGATATCTCCCGTGCGCGAACCAATTCAGCCAAACCTATAGCATCGTAAGATGTATACGAAAATGATGAAGACGAAGACATGATGATCGTTCCTCTCTAAATTGACTTAATCTACTATTCCATAAGTCATCGTACCACCGGAATAGCGAAAAGACAAAAGGCACTGAACATCTCAAAGGATGTCCAGTGCCTTAATTGATTTGCTTTTATATAAAATTCAATCCGTACGGAGCTTTGGTGCACCGTCAGCCGGAGTCGCTGATCGTTCTTGCTGTTTGGAGATGGCGAATAGGGCAATCCAGATGAGGATGAAGCCCACCAGTTGCTCCCATGTAATTAATGTGCGGAATGCAATCCAGTTTACCAGTACACCGGCCATCGGGAAGCTCAGTTCTGCGAGCGTTGCGACTGAGGCCTTGGTGGAGGAGAGCCCTTTGTAATATAACAGAAGACTCAGTAACCCTGGCAGTAATGCCTGACCCAGAATATTAAGTGCTACAGCCGCCTGTTCACCTGTAGCGGAAGGGAATGTCCAGGCAGCACCTTCGTTCCACGTCATAAAGATCAGCAGTGGCAAGGCTACGACAAAGCGCAGAGAGGTGACCGTTTCATAACGGGTTTGCCCCAGCATCAGCCGCCCCATAACTGTTGAACCGCCCCACAATGCAGCTGCACCCAGTGATAACAGGCTACCTGCATGAACCCAATTGTCCCAGTTGCCAAGGGGAAGGGTAAATCCAAACGTGAGCAGGTATGTTCCTGCAAGTGCAATGATAAACAGTCCACCGAAGCGGCGAGGCAATGTTTCTTTCAGCAGCAGCTTAGCCAGAACAATCGCAAATAGCGGCTGCATCTTTTGCAATAACAAAACGGTGTTGGGATCGTTATGCGTAAGTGCCAGGGTGAACAATACCGTGGCGAGAGCAGATCCTCCCCAGGAGATAAATATCACGGCAATCCAGTGGCGAGCACGCAGGTTTTTCAGATCGGCCCGGAACTTCCATAACACGGGAATCGCCACAAGGCTGACAATAATATGTTCCACCAGTACAATCTGCGTGGAGGTCATCGTTTTGAGCAAAATAATACGGAACAGTGGATCTACACCCCAAAGGGCGGCGCCGAGCACGACGAGCCAGAATCCGGTATTACTTCGTTCCTTGCGGTAAACTGTTGATGCAGGTTGTGTCTTTTCCATATTCAGGACTCCTTCGTCAGAACACGGAATCTTCAGTTGGCAAAATCGACAAAAGCCCCCGTTTTGGTATACACCAAATAAACGGGGGCTCAATCATTGACATGTCGTACGAAAATAAGCCTTTCGGTAACGGCATGTCAATGTGTTGATCTTCTCTCATCCGGACTTTACCGTCGGCCTTGGAGTCACACCAAGTCAGTCGCTGAATCCCTACATCGGGTCAAACAGCGAGTCGCGGGCTGGTTCCGAAGAACATCACCGCCGGTTGGGAATTGCACCCTACCCCGAAGATCCTATTCAATTATATTGTGTATTGAACAAGCTGTAACATTAATAAGTCCATCTTATTCCTGTAAGCGCTAGCAGTTCAAGTGTTTTTTTAGAATATGATATTCCAGCTTCCTTGTTGTCTGCGTAATAATACAATCTGTCCTGCATGATACGCATCGTGGAGTACCCAGCGGGCAAGCTCATGTGCCCATTTTTCATCTGTATCCATGTACGGGGCTTCAAGATCGGATTCTTCTAATGAAGCGAGCTGATCACGAAGTTGTCCGGCTAATTGCGTTGTATTTTGCATAAGTACACTCCAGCCAGCAGTATCAGAAGGGTCGCCCGGATCTCCGAAGGTGGATTCATTGTTTTCGGCAGGAGCACCAGAGGGTGTTGTGCCCTGAATACGACTCAACAAGCGATGATTATAGTAATACATATGGTTAACCAACTGCCAGATGCTTAATCCACCGGATGATGGAACCCAGGCTGCCTGTTCAGCAGTCAGTCCTTCGAGTGCCTTGGATAAAGGCACAATCCAGTTACATTGATCCCAGGTATCATCTTTCTGAATGAGCAATAGTTCTGTTGCTGTTGTAGTCATTGATTTTTCCTCCCTAAAATGAATTCATGGTAACTAGCTAAAGTGCTTAAATGTGGTTACAATTAATATAACCCAAACATGAATAATTGTAACTATCTTTTTAAATATAGGTAGTTACATTTTAGCGGAGGTACGTATGGATAGACTATGGACTGATTTTGTAAACAGTGATTACCATGACTGGCGTGGCGGGGATCGTTCAGAGGACAAGCTTGGTAAAACCGAATGGCAGCAAGGATTTATCAAACAATGGCAACTGATTGCACCTGTACCTGCTTCTCCGGAAGAGGAGGGAGCCTTGAGAAACTTTAGAAATGAATTGCAGGCTCTTGCAAGTCGTTTATCTGACGGAAATGCATTATCGAACCAAGACCTGGAATGGCTAAACGCCATGATGAAGGAAGGTCAAGTCATAAGAAAACTGAACGTTGGAGATGAGGGACTTAAGCTTTCACTTATTCCTGTAGGAACTCAATGGAAGCAGGTCATGGCTGAGGTAGCAGCCGATTTTGCCATCACCGTAGTTGAAGGGGATGGGGGAAGGATTCGTATCTGTGACAATACGGATTGTCGTTGGATGTTCTATGACGATACGCGCAGTAGAACCCAGAAGTATTGTGATGACAAGATGTGTGGTAATCTGATGAAGGTTAGAAGATTTCGGGCAAAACAGAAGAAGGATCAGCAGCAAGAGTAGAGTGTATGAGAGTACGGCGTATGCACAGAGTGATTTGCGGTACTTTTCGACAACCGGGAAATGTTCAATAGGTTTTTTTGTAATCAAAATTGAATGTTTCCATCCTCTTCTATATAATGGTTATATACTTAAAATATTTCAGCTAGTCATTTCATCATCAGAGATTAACATCCGGGATTCAAGCGTATATCCAACAAAAAACAATGATTGGAGATGTGTCTTGTGGGGACAAGTTATCTACTGAAAAATGGTTGTGTATTGTCTATGGATTCGTCGGTAGGTCAGTATAAACGGGCGGACGTTCTTATTGAGGATTCTCTTATAACTGCTATCCGGCCCGACCTGAGTTGTATTGAAGCGGAAGTAATAGATGCATCGGAGATGATCATACTCCCTGGACTTGTAGATACGCACCGGCATGTATGGGAATCACTTCTAAAAACAGCGGGAACCAACTGGTCACTTCCGGTCTATCTGCAGAATCTCTACTATGGAGCGATGGGAAGTAAACTCCGGCCACAAGACAGCTATATCGCCAATTTTCTCGGTTCTTTGGAAGCGCTTAATGCAGGAGTGACCACGGTGCTTGACTGGAGTATGCCGTATTCCCCGGAGCATACGGATGAACTGATTCGCGGACTTCAGGATGCGGGTATTCGGTCGGTTTTCGCTTATGGTCTACCGGGTGAGACGCCCTACTGGAACAGAGAGAGCAAGCTGACGTATTCGAATGATGTGAGAAGAGTCAAGGAACAGTATTTTTCTTCACGGGATCAGCTTCTCACGTTCGGCCTTGCAATTCGTGGTCCGGAGTTCAGCCATTGGGATACCACAGTGAAGGAAATTCAGCTTGCCCAAGAGCTTGATGCGATATGTTCAATGCATGTTGGCTTTGGAAGCTGGGGATCCGTAGATCGTTCGATAAGTAAAATGTATGAGGCTGGTTTACTGAGCCCAGGTCTGAACGTCGTACACGGAAATACGATGGATACGGATGAGTATAAAATGTTGGCCGATAGCGGCGCCTCGCTGTCCGTCACACCAGAAGTAGAGATGATGATGGGGCATGGGTATCCGGCAACGGGGTACTTCCTTGAAAACGGAGGAACTCCAACGCTCGGAGTCGATGTTGTAACATCGACGGGTGGGGATATGTTCTCCCAGATGAAATTTGCACTTCAAGCTGAACGTTCCCGTGAAAATGAACAACTTTTGCTGCAGGGTGAAATGCCTGGCGAGCTTAATCTGCAATCCAGTCAAGTTCTAAGATTTGCAACTTCTGCTGGGGCGAAGGCTCTGGGACTTGAGCGGAAGATCGGTACACTTACGCCAGGTAAAGAAGCAGATCTGATTATGATCCGAACCACCGATCTTAACTTGTTCCCGGTGCATGATCCGGTTGGAGCCGTCGTTCAATTTGCCAATCCATCCAATGTGGATACCGTGTTTGTAGCAGGTCGGCTGGTGAAGCGCGAAGGCAAGCTGCTGCATGTCGATCTGAACGAGGTTCGGCGGAAGGCTTTAGACAGCAAGGAATATCTGCTATCTCAATATCAGATGTCGGATGCAGAGCGAATTGTATTTTCATAAGTTAGATGATCCGTGTGAGTGAAAGAGTGATTCTCTTCCGGAATGAATAGAGTGGATGTTCTTATCTCGTTTATAGATCTAATAGCGTTACAAGTGATGGGCCGCATACGGATATGCGGCTCTTTGGCGTAGTGTTTATCGTGCAACAGGACAGGGGGAGCAAGGAATAAACCGCAAAAAGAGGCGAAAAGGCACTGCATTTGCATAGTTGCATGTAACAACGAGTTTATGATGTTTTGGTAAAGAAAAAAGCTATTAAAAAACTGCGCATAATATAAATTATACGCAGTTTTGTTTTAAAACGATTTTCATATTCACCCCTGCCCAACAGATCATGATAAGTTTCGTCTGGAATGGACAGAATATACCATCATCCCAAAATAAATTTAGCAAAGCAACGCGACAAAGTGTAGAAATCGATAGATTTTTGTAGTTGGTCGGTAAGATAGAACAAAGGGATTTTTCATAGAACAGATGAACCAAACAAATATTTGAAGTATAGAGACACAAACATCATTTTCAATACGAGAGGAAACTGTGTATGAACCAAAACCAGAATCGATCTTCCCTGTTTAGAAAAAAGCCGATTGCCACCGGAGATAACGAAAGCAATATGTTGAAAAGGGTGCTTGGCCCATTGGATCTGATGACTCTTGGGGTAGGTGCGATTATCGGTACGGGTATCTTTGTATTAACTGGTGTTGCTGCCGCAAAATATGCAGGTCCCGGTTTGGTACTTTCTTTTCTACTGGCAGGTATTATCTGCGCCTTCGCTGCATTGTGTTACTCGGAGTTTGCATCCAGTGTGCCTGCTTCAGGAAGTGCGTATACATATAGCTATACCGCTTTTGGCGAAGTCATTGCCTGGATTCTCGGATGGGATCTTATTCTGGAGTATGGATTTGCGAGTGCGGCTGTTGCCAGCGGTTGGTCTGGATATTTTCAAACGTTATTGTCCGGATTTGGGTTGCAATTACCCCATGCGCTCACAAGTGCATTTAGTCCTGAAAAGGGAACCTATTTTGATATCACCGCAGCGGTGATTACGTTAATCATTACATTCCTGCTCACCCGAGGGGTGAAAGAGGCTGCTCGTGCCAACGGAATCATGGTAGCGATTAAAATTATCGTGGTGCTGATCTTTATCGGAGTGGGTGTGTTCTATGTGCAGCCGGATAACTGGCAACCATTCCTTCCGTTTGGCATCTCAGGGGTAACCGCAGGGGCGGCAACGGTATTTTTTGCTTACATTGGTTTCGATGCGGTATCTACGGCTGCGGAAGAAGTGAAACGTCCTCAACGGGACTTGCCAATCGGTATTATTGCATCTCTTGCGATCTGTACCGTGCTTTACATCGTTGTATCGTTGATCCTGACAGGGATTGTACCTTATCACATGCTGAATGTGAGTGATCCGGTTGCCTTTGCCTTTGAATTTGTACAGTTGAAAGGATTGTCCTGGATTGTTTCGCTTGGAGCGATTACGGGAATTACCACTGTATTACTTGTAATGATGTATGGTCAGACACGTTTGCTTTATTCCATGTCAAGAGACGGACTATTGTCTCCGGTGTTCTCCAAAGTCAGTGGCAAAAGCCAAACACCTGCTACAGGTACTTGGGTTGCTGGGATCATCGTCGCTTTATTCTCGGGTTTCATCTCACTTGGCCATCTGGCGGAGTTGACCAACATCGGAACACTGTTTGCTTTCGCGGTGGTAAGTTTGGGGATTATCGTATTGCGTAAAAACAACCCGGAACTCAAAAGGGGATTCCGCGTGCCTTTCGTCCCATTGATTCCTATTCTGAGTGCTGTTGGTTGTATGTATCTCATGACACGTCTTGCAGCTCTCACCTGGATTACGTTCTTCGGTTGGTTAATTATTGGTTTAATCATCTACTTTGCCTACGGTCGTCATCACAGTCATTTGAATCCGGCACGGCGTATATCGGACACGTTCAAAACAACAAAGGGGAAATAGCTGTCATAGCTGATTCCTACATTGTAGAGATATCTTGAAAGTTAGTAAATTAATTTATCACACTAAAACTATACGTTAATAGAGTCAACTGCATTGTCTCATACTGCATCGCCAAAGCGGCGCGGTATGGGGCTTTTTTTTGTGAGAGCAGTTCGTGTAATATAAAAAAATGGTAATTTATGAGGCTATAAATGGGTATCTAATAAGTAATACATCTATCCTTGTGAGCGGAACCGGGGTTGCGGTCAGGGCAAATATGACATATATTTGGGGGTGTGACATGCCATCAGACATAAGAGAGGGGATGTATCATGAACACACCATTACATACCAATCAACATCACCAAAATTCGAATTTCGGTTTTGCATTGGCTGACTCAGCCGTACTTGCCGAGACGAAGCTAATCATTTCACATTCAGAGGACACAAACGAATATCAATTGGATATTGATCCGCAGCGCCGTTTGAAGGATGGACGCAAAGTATCGGTTGTTGCGCAGTATATGGATGCACCGCCGGATCGGCAAGATGCCATTATCATATATGGGGAGGAGCTGGGATTTGTACAATATGCAGTTACCCTGCGACCAGACAGTACATGCTCACTCACTCCCATTGAAGGAATAGATCATCCGATCGTATTGGATTTGGGTGACTTTGCAGAAGGGGAGTACGAGCTGCGAATTTCACTGCATGTCAAAACACCCCGTATCGCAGAGGGACCACTGGAGCCCGAGCAGCATGCCATGGTGAAATATGCTCAGGTGGTAACTGTAGCGATATGTCTGTTTCCAGCCGAAGCTTCGCAGATGAATACAGCGCTTGAAACGGTGTGGACACGGGATAATCATGTATTTGACTCCTACGGCAGTGGTGGCTTTATTCTCGCAGATCTGCCTCGTATGGCGAAACGTGTAGAAGATCTGATCGGTTCTGGAAGCCATAATCTGATAGAACAATTCAGTGAGGGTGACCTTTCGGACACCTTGCTTGAGGAAGGTCTCATGGCGATTGCCTGGGGAGTAACACCATGGTGTTATTCGATATATTCAGCTCCGGATGAACATTCGAGAACTATACTTTCGGTAGACAAGCTGGGTGATGAACCTCAGACTACGGGAATATACCGTGTGCATCCTGAAATTAAACAATTAAGTATCGTGCCGGTAAACGAATTGGCATACTGGCCATCCTGTGCAGAGAAAGCATGGCCTGTAATTGATGTTGCGGGTGAAGGCGAGACGCTGCGTATGGACTTGTATGTTCAGATCTGTGAATCAGTGAATGGACTGCACGAAAATCCACTACCTTCATTTGTACTCACCCGCAGTGAGGGACAACCCGAAGCGATCATTCCACTAATCGATGTCGTAATTGTAGATTAATAAATAGAAGTGTGGTGACGAACACAGATGATGACCGAAGAGATTCAGGAGCAATACGCCGATGAGCTTGAAGCTTTTCATATATGGATGAAAGATGCGGGCTACACGGGACATACGGTAAAATCATACACAGGTGACGTTGCTGAATTTCTCGTCTCTATTCATGGAAAGTCACTGGAGCAGGTCAAAAAACTTCATGTGTTATCCTTCTTGTCCCGGGCGCGGGAAAGAGGGGTCAGTGACTCGACGCGTAATCGGAAACACGCTGCGGTGAACTGTTTTTATAAGTCATTGATTGAGCTTGAATTGGTGACCAATAACCCTGCTTTTGGAATCAAGAAATCCAAAACCGAGCAAAATCGTGCCCCCGTCTTCCTTGATGAAAGCGGTTTGGAACGATTTTTGCAATCGGTCGAGGGTAAGTATCGTACACGAAACCTGGCTATTTTTCTGCTCATGGGATACATGGGATTGCGGGTTGGAGAGGTTCATGCCTTGAACTGCAAAGACTATAATGCGGAACGGCGCACGCTGGACGTATTCGGTAAGGGCCGGAAATGGCGTACACTGCCTGTGCCTGAGACCGTTGCCGAACTGTTATCCCAGGCTCTTCAGGAGCGGCTGGATCCATGGCGGGCGAAAGAAGAGGCATTATTCGTGTCTCAAAAGGGGAAACGATTGTCGATACGCAGTATTCAGCTTATATCAACCGAAACTTTTGAACGCTTTCAGCAGGAATCAGCCTCCAATCAGCGTGTGAACTATTCCAGTCATAAACTGCGTCACTCATTTGCGACCATGATGCTTAGACGCGGAGCAGATCTGCGAACGGTTCAGGAGCTGTTGGGTCACTCCTCCATTCAAACCACCACAGTGTACACTCACGTAACCAGCCGCGAGAAGGAAGAAGCGATGGCCTTGCTGGATGTCAAACTTCCTGCGTTTGCGGCTGATATGTAAAAGATAAGCTTTGTTTATATAATAGAAGAAAGTAATGATAGAAAAGCCTGTCCAAAACGACAGGTTTTTTTTGCATTTTGATGGAGTGGATTATTAATACATTTAATGGAAAATGAGAGGCGGTCTGAAATTATAAAATAATTTCGTTTTTTATTATTACAGAATAATTATTATGTAAACTGAAAATCGAAATCAATGTTTACTTTTCTTGCCCATATGTAATAGGGTGATAAACTAGCCAGAGAATGACCTTAACGATATACAACAGTGTAAGCTATTAATAAGACCAAAGGACCACTCGCATCTTCGCAATGAAGATACAGGTGGTCCTTTAGTTATACAAGCTTAACGCTATTTAATCATTATAAAATAACGTGATTAGTCAAACGCCTGGATTTGGATTTACTCCAGTCCGGCAATCTGTTCCTTCAATTTGTTAGCAGAGGCTTGGAAAGCGACTTTCTCCGTCTCATTCAAAGGAAGTGGCAAAATCTCGCGCACACCGTTGCGATCAACTACACATGGAACACCCAGATATACATCGGATACGCCATTGTAATCTTCCAGCAATGTGGAAACGTTCAGTACGGAGCCTTCATTGCCCAGAATGGCAGCTACAATACGGTCCAAAGCGAGCGCAATTGCATAGGAAGTGGCACCTTTGGCATTAATAATCTCATAAGCCGCATTTTTAGTCCGGTCGAAGATATCTTGTTGTGTTTCTTCATCCAGATCCAGATTCGTTCCTGCAACGTTGGCGAGACTCCATACCGGTACTTCGGAATCGCCATGCTCCCCGATAATATGAGCGTGAATACTGCGTGGATCAATTCCTTTGTTTTTACCAATAAGGTAACGGAAACGTGCGCTGTCCAGCAAAGTACCAGAACCAATTACGCGTGAAGCGGGCCAACCGCTCTGTTTCCAAGAAGTATATGACAAAATATCTACAGGATTGGTTGCAATCAAAAGAATACCATGGGAATTAACCTCAGTAATACGTTCAATGATCTCTTTAAAAATGCTTGCATTTTTCTTCAGTAGATCAATGCGAGTCTCTCCTGGTTTTTGGGAAGCACCTGCAGTAATAATAATGATGTCTGCGTCTTTGCAGTCGGAGTAATCGCCTGCCCATACTTTAACGCCTCCGGTAAATGGGAGACCGTGGTTCATATCCAGCATTTCGCCGGTAGCCTTATCATGATTCACATCCACAAATACCAACTCGGACGAACGCTGTCTTAACATCAGCGTGTATCCCGTTGTTGTTCCCACCGCACCCATGCCTACAATAACGACACGACTTGGTTTGAGCGCTGCACTGTTTACCATTTTCATATCCTCTCCTTTTTGGGGTATACTTCCATCCATATTAAGGGATAAGTGTGCGAAAAGCGAGCCATGTCTATAAACTTTTTCACATTTCATGTCTTTTTACGGAAGATTTCGTCGAAAACCCGGTTTATGTTTTATACAAGAAACAGATTCAGTAAATGATCGCTGTCTGCTTCCAGAGAGTGGAGATGAACCTTTTCGACATCGTTTGTGGTAGAATAGGAGCAGTGGATTCAGATGAATCGTAAAAACAACATGAATGGACAGGCATGCGCGCCTGCTTATTGGATGAGAGAGGTGGAAACCACTTGCGTTCGCAATGGATCAAAATCGCGCAGACAGCATTGCTGTCTATCGGTATAGCTGCTCTGCTGGCGGCTTGCACCGATTCGGGAGAGACCCCGGTGGCAGAACCGCCGCAGGAGCAAGAAGATAACGGGAATATGGGCCAGACCTTAACTGTTGTTCCTCCCGCAAACAGTACACAAGCTGCGGATACAGCCAAATATCAAATTCAGACCCGTTTAACCGATTTCCAGTTGCTTAATGGTAACGGTGGATTAGCGTGGGGAGTGACGCGGAACGCCCTGCGTCTGTATTATACTCAGGATCAGGGAAGTACCTGGACCAACATCTCACCTTCGGAAAATGTTCAGTTTCCGGCTAATCCGCAATATGGACAAAGCATTTATTTTGTAGATAGTACACATGGATGGATTGTTCGTGAAGGAATGGGCGGAACAGATACGATGGTGCTGCGCACGAATAACGGTGGAGCGAGTTGGAGTCTGTCCTCCTTATCGAAGACGGATAAAGTGACGGCCATTACATTTGTTTCTCCTGAAAAAGGCTGGATACTGACAACTGTGGATACTTCCATTGGCAAGCAAGACAAGAAATTGTATCTTACCGAAGATGGCGGTATTACCTGGAATCAGATGACTTCGAGTGACGAAGATGGTAAACCAGCATCTGCAGAGATCCCTACACGGGGTTATTCCACGGGGATGACTTTCTCGGACTCGGATCACGGGTTCTTGACCGCTCTAGAGTTCGGTACGCCGAAATTGTACGTTACAGCGGACGGTGGCCAACATTGGAAGTCGGGCCCGTCATTCTTTGACCGGAACAAATTTAACGGATGTGGTAATTTTAACATCAGCTCGCCACAGTTTTTTGGACGGGAAGCTCAAACAGCCTGGATGTCGATCTCCTGTTCTCAAGGGGAAAGCACTAAATTCAACGGGTTTTTTACAACAAATGGCGGAGAGAGCTGGCAGTTATCAACGTTCAGTCTGAATAAACAAACCGGAATCAATCGCGGTCTGACTCCTACATTTCTAAATCCCTTGGAAGGCTGGGTCATGCAGAAAGGCAAGACTTATTACACGAAAGATGCCGGCAAGACTTGGAAAGCACTTCCTACAAGTGAAGTACTGGAAAACATTCTTAAAGAGTACCCTGAGATCGTCAAGCTCCAAATGGTTTCTTCGAAACTAGGCTGGATTTTGGTCGAAAATACAGATGCCAAAAGGTCACTGTTGCTGCAAACCATAGACGGCGGTGTGCGTTGGAAAGTACTATAATTGCGTTCGAATAAAACGTCTTAAGAAAAGGAACCTACGGGTTTCTTTTCATTTTAATTACTTTGTGAAATAAATCACAATAAATCCCTTCAAATGATGTTATATTGAATTCAAGAAGAGATGGGAGTGATGAACATGAGAACGAATGAACAAGCTCAATTCACGCAGGCGGACGAGTTAACCAGATACATGCTCCAATTATGCTACACATGTGATGATGCCAACCGTTGTACCACCGAGGAAGAAGTCAAAGCCTGCATGGCGAAGCACGCACAGGCAGATGAACCGGAGCAAGCGGATGGTGAAGAAGTCACTCGCGGATTCATGAATCTGATGTACGCGTAGACTCATAGGAAGAATATTAAGTGTTCTGAATATAACAGTCAGATTGTTAGGAAACATCTCCAAGCGGGGATGTTTCTTTTTTGAGCGGATTTCCTCTTGATTATGGAATCAAATCACAAAAGAAATTTATAAGAGAAAGATACATAATTGGTTAAAACATAATAAATCAAAACTATATACTATCACGATCAGAGTCTTTTTTTAATTTTAGTCATCTATAATCGGGCTAATCTACGATGTTAATAGCCTCTTTTTCCTAAATATAGGTTGTAGTTTAGTTGAATATGGTTTTTCGTCCATACCCCAAACTAACCACATACGTACGTTAAACTATGTCTATAGGGAGGTGTCCACACGATGAGCAGTTCAGAAGATAAGAAGCGATCTAAGAGAAAAAAGGTAACGGCATATCCTTGCAAATCTAAAAGAAAAGATTGCAAAGTGAGGGTGGCTAAAAAAATAGTTCAGGTAAAATGTCCGCCACCTAAAGTGAAAATTATTACGCCTACGGTCACTGGTCCAACAGGACCACAAGGTACTCAGGGCGCACAGGGAATTCAAGGACAGCAAGGGGTGCAAGGACCACCTGGAGCTCAGGGTCCGGCCGGAGGCCCTCCAGGTCCACAAGGACCTCAAGGTCAACCTGGACCAGCGGGAGCCATGGGTCCACAGGGGCTGGCTGGTCCAGCCGGACCGATGGGCGTGCAGGGTATTCCTGGGGAACAAGGACTTGTGGGTCCACAAGGACCTCAGGGTGTGCCGGGCCCAGCTGGCGCTATTGGACCGCAAGGCTTTCCCGGTGCGACTGGGGCCACGGGCGCAGCTGGAGTGGCAGGTCCAGCAGGTGCCACGGGAGCCACGGGTGTTACAGGAGTGGGGGGTCCAGCGGGGCCTACCGGAGTGACAGGCGCAGCTGGAGTGGCAGGTCCAGCGGGAGCCACGGGAGCCACGGGTGCTGCAGGATTGGCAGGTCCAGCGGGGCCTACCGGAGCGACAGGCGCAGCTGGTGTTGCAGGTCCAACAGGTGTCACAGGAGTAACGGGTGTTACTGGAGCTACAGGTGCAGTCGGAGGCGTTCTGGGATTTGCTGATTTCTTTGCGCTGATGCCTCCAGACAATGCTGCAACGGTTGCTCCGGGCACGGATGTAAGTTTTCCGCAAGATGGGCCTACAAGCGGGACTACAATTACTCGTACCGGACCTAGCTCATTTAATCTAGCAGCAATAGGCTCCTATCTTGTATTGTTTCAAGGAAGTATGAACGAGGCTGGGCAACTTATATTGACACTCAATGGCGCTGATCTCGCCTATACCGTAATCGGTCGGGCAACAGGTACAACGCAAATGCCTGGGATGGCTATCGTGCAAACAACAGTAATTAACTCCATACTGACTGTACGAAATCCAGCTGGAGAATCAACGGCACTAACCATGACCCCCCTTGCCGGCGGAACAAGACCTGTATCGGCACATCTGGTTATTACTCAATTAGCATAGAGAGGGGATAGGTACTTCAACTGGGATAACGTTCATTCATCAAGGCGCTATCCCAGTTGGTGCCAAGGAATTCATTAGGAAGATCAGCATTGATATGTTAATACATATTGGATTTGGATCCGAATAACAAGTTCCGTGTTAACGTGCATATATATTACAGAAGACGGGTCAAGACTCCGGCTGTCCTAGGTTTGATGAACGGAGGGGAGAGACATGGGCATTGAATCATCCTGGATGTTTGATTTTTTTGGAACCGTCTTTCCGGTAGTATTTGTCCTGATTATAGGTATCGTTCTTCTGTCGGTAGGGAAAGAAGTATGGAGATGGGGTCGTAATAACTCAGAGCCTCTGCTTACCGTACCTTCACGGATTACCAGCAGGAGAATGCAGATGAGTCAGTCGCACTCCGAACCAGGAAGTACAGCCCGTACGCTTTATTACATCACATTTGAAGTGGAGAGCGGGGATCGTCTCGAATTCAAGGTGAATGGTGATGAGTACGGCTTGTGCGCCGAGGGAGATGAAGGTCGACTCTCTTTCAAGGGAACGCGTTATGTAGGCTTTGAACGCTACAATCGTTTGTATTCAGAGCGTGTACGCGGATAAACCGGCTGGCTTGCGCCATAGTGGCGTAAGCTTTTTTTAATTTCTTTTATGGACAAGCGTTTCTTAATGGGGCTAACGTGTTTTTATATAAGAAGAGACTTTATTCAATTTATGGTCCATATTCGGTGAGTTGATGTAGGCTTATGTAATGAATGGACCATCCCAATAGAGGAGGAAATGATGATGTCATTTACAGATCAAGTTGTGGTTGTGACGGGAGCAGCCCAAGGAATCGGACGAAGTGTAGCTGAGGCCTATGCGGTTGCAGGGGCTAAAGTCGTACTTGCCGACTATCAGGAAGCGGAAGGGGCTGCAGCTGCAGCTTCGATTCGCAATGAAGGCGGAGAAGCCATCTTTGTCCAGTGTGATATACGTCAAGAGAAGGATATAACGAACCTCATTCAAACGACAATGGATGAATTCAAACAGATTGATGTGCTCATAAACAATGCGGGTGTCTCCAGATGGAAGTCTCCCTATGAGCTAACGCTGGAAGAGTGGGACGATATACTCAATACCAATGTGCGAAGTTGCTTTCTCGCAAGCCGGGAAGCGGCCAAACATATGAAGCACAACGAAAATGGTGGAGCAATTGTGAACATGGCCTCAACACGTGCGTTGATGTCAGAGCCAGAAACAGAGGCCTATGCTGCGTCCAAGGGAGCTATCGTGGCGTTGACACATGCGATGGCCGTATCCTTGGGTAAAGACAAAATTCGGGTCAATTGTATCAGTCCGGGATGGATTGAGACAGGAAATGTGGAGAAATTGAAGCCAGAGGACCATGAACAGCACCCGGCAGGACGTGTAGGTGTTCCTTCGGATATCTCCCGCGCTTGTTTATATTTGTCCGATCCGAGCAATACCTTTGTCACAGGGACCAACCTGATTATTGACGGGGGCATGACCCGAAAAATGATATATGAGGACTAGTACCGGGATTTCTCCGGTCAATTGTAAACTTTTGAAAACATAGCAGAAATAAGCCCAAGTTAAGCACTTGGGCTTATTTGTTTTTGGTAACTCGGTTGCTATAATAAATGTGATTTTACCACAGTACAGGAATGGAGGGAGAATATGTTCGGGAACTCATCCCGGAAAGTGTTTTGGCTATTACTGCTGATTGGAGGGATTATAATGACAGGCTTTGAATCTACTGCTGAGGCTGACGCAGATATAAGAGCAGCCTGGGTATGGCAGGCCAAATCTGTCAGTGATGGAGGAAACGAGCTGCTGGACAATGCAGCTAAACATAAGATTAACAGACTGTATGTGAATGTGGATATGAATCTGTCAGAGGATGTCTATCATACGTTTATATCCAAAGCCAGCAAGGCTGGAATTGCAGTTGAAGCTCTGGGCGGAGATCCGTCATGGGCAGTGAGTGGTCGTGAAGGTCCAATGCTCAAACTGGCGTCCTGGGTAAGTAATTATAACCTCGCTGCAAAGCCGGAAGAGCGATTTGACGCCCTTCACCTGGATATCAAACCTTATGTACTGCCACAGTGGAAAGAAGATGCTAAGCCGCTGGTCCAATCCTGGGTTGTCAATATGAAGCTCTTGCTGGAACAGGTGAAACAGGCTGGGGCGGTTGAAGTGAATGTTGACTTGCCTTTTTGGCTGGATTCTTACACGGTGACGGGTAGCAGAACCACTGACGATGCGGATAACGAGTCGTTGTCACACTGGTTTATCGGACAATTTGATCATATTACGCTGCTCGCTTACCGTGACAGCGCGCAAGGAAACAATGGAATTATACGTTTGGTAGAACAGGAAATGATATGGGCTGACGCCAGAAATGGTTCTATTACCGTTGGGGTAAATACCAAGCCTATGCCTGGGGAAGAGTTCACGACGTTTGCCGGAAAAGGCGCTGCGCAATTGGAGAGTGTCATAAAGGAAGTGGCGTCTGCATTCACAGATCATGCTTCCTACGCAGGTTCAGCTGTGCATGACATCGTGTACTGGGGGCAGCTGGAGCCAGAGGAAGTACCATTACCGGAGAATCCATCCAATCAACCGGAAATCCGGGGAACCTATATCTGGCAGGCTTCTCAAGTTACGAATGACGGTGGAGATCACATTCTGGAGTTCGCCAAAGAGCAAAACATCAATTGGTTATACGTCCGGCTTGATTTGGATCAACCGTACTCCAGTTATCGCAGTTTTGTGAAACGCGCACAGGCTCAAGGTATTGAGGTTCATGCCATGGGCGGCCATCCAATCTGGGGTAAAAAGGAAAATCGGCCACGGATACAGCGCTTGATCGATTATGTGAAAAATTATAACGCCGAATCTGAACCGGATGAACGTTTTAAGGGAATCCATCTCGATATTGAACCATACACCTTACCTGAATGGGAAAATGATCGGGATACGCTGCTGACCGAATGGGCTGCCAATATTGCTTATTTCCATGAAGAGACGAAAAAGGACAGCGATCTCGAAACGAGTGCCGATCTGGCCGTTTGGCTAGATACGTTCCCGTTACCGGGAAGAGACATGTCTGTCAGTGAATACATGATCACAACACTTGATCACATATCTCTGATGGCATTCCGTAACATCGCTGAAGGCTCCAATGGAATTGCCGACGTCGTCAGTCAGGAAATGAAAATTGCGGATCGTTTGGGTAAACCACTGTTGATCTCAGTCGAGATGAAAGAGAATTTTGAAGGTAGACATATTTCATTTTATGATAAGGGAGCAGCGGAAATGGAACGCCAGCTGGCACTGCTTCCCGATCTGTTAAGTGAGTATAAAGCCTACAAAGGCAATATCGTACATGCTTACGATTACTGGATTCAAGCCAAGCCCTGAGTAGGCAGGTTATATAGGAAATGTTATGTCTCGGGACTTCACATAGGGTGAGGTTCCGGGCTTTTTTTTATGAGAAAAAGATAAAATCGTGTCACCGAATGGGCATCTGCACAATACGATATACGGTGATGAAGAGGTTCAACAAGGGAGGAAACAGGATATGGCTGTTATTAAAGCCAACTCGGAAGACGTCAAGCTGCTCGCTAGACTGATGAGAGCGGAGGCTGAAGGTGACGGCGAACAAGGCATGCTGCTTGTAGGCAATGTGGGTGTCAACCGGGTGCTCGGCGATTGCTTGGATTTCGGTGATATTCGGGACATTAATCGAATGGTGTTTCAGAACCCGGGTGGCTTCGAATCTACGCAAAAGGGATATTTCTACCAACGGGCAAGACAATCGGAAATACGCTTGGCACAGCGTGTCATTAATGGTGAACGCTTCTGGCCAGCCAGCAACTCCCTGTGGTTTTTCCGTCCGGTGGGAGAATGTCCGCCAACGTGGTATGACCAGCAAAATACAGGCCGCTTCAAGGCGCATTGTTTCTTCAGTCCGACAGGCGAAGACTGTCCAACCGTATATTAAATTTTGGGAGGAATCATTATGATTAACCAGCCTTATCAACCAACACAGGTTATGGGCCAACAGGCCAATTCGCAAGTTCAAGGAACATCATATAAAATCGGTAACGGTATGCCGATGATGTCCCCAACACCAGGCATGGTTTCACCTAGCTCCACAGGCGTACCACCGCTTGTATCAAGCGGTGCTCCAATGACACCTACGGGTGGAGTTGTAACCACAACTGCGCCACAGTTTGAACAATCCTACATCGAAAATATTTTACGGCTTAACCTGGGCAAATGTGGAACATTCTACATGACATACGAAGGCAACAAAGAGTGGAATGCCCGCATTTTCCAAGGTATTCTGGAAGCCGCTGGTCGTGACCATATCATCATCAGTGACCCGAACAGCGGAAAACGGATCATGCTTCTGATGGTCAATTTCGACTACGCTACATTCGATGAGCCGTTGTTGTATCAATATCCAGGTGTGATCGGTAACTATCCGCAACAACCGAGCAGACGTTAATCTGTAGGGAAAAAAGAACATAATATAATACGGCCATACAGAGGCTGCCTTGAATGCGGATGTTATTCCGCAAACGGGGCAGCTTTTCCTATATGATGATAAAGAGCATAATCAAATAGAAAATTAAACATAAGCAGAAGTAACCTTTTTCTCAAATCAGGGCACTTAAAGATAAATACATCAAGCAGCAAGCGCACAGGAAGGAGCAAAACATATTGAAGAAATGGATCGATGGAGCAATCAAGGGCGAAGCCGAGGCATATGAACAGCTGGTGACGCAATTTCGCGGGATGGCACTGGCTGTCGCCTATCAAAAATTAGGGGATACATTCCTGGCCGAAGATGTAGTACAAGAGGCGTTCACGGAGGCCTTTGCGAATTTGTCCAAACTGGACAGCCCTGATGCTTTTCCCGGGTGGTTCAAAGTCATCGTGGAGAGACAGTGTTACCGTCTAATGAGGCGTAAGCAGCATGGCACCGTCCCGGTCCTGGAGATTCAGGATGTTATTCAAGAAGAGGATCAGACTCATAACCCTGAAGAACAGGCTTTGAAAGGAGAGGTGCATCGTCTCCTGCGAGATTCGATTTCCATTTTGCCAACTTCCATGCAGCTTGCTGTTGAACTGTTTTATTTTCAGGGCTACTCGCTCAAGGAAATGTCGGAATTCCTCGGGGTTAATGTTCCGGCTCTAAAGAAACGGTTGTATGATGCCAGATCCAGGCTCAGACGTTCATTGCCTGTGGCCGATGTGATTTCAGTATTTAGTGATCTATACGAAGGAGGAAAAGGGATGCTTCACATTATGAATGGTGACCATGCGGCAGATCGATTAAGACAAAGCGGGATTCAAGGTGAAATTCTGGTCTGGCGAGAGCTCTATACATTTGGACCGATAACAAGAAATATGAGGAATGAGAAAGATCGAAGTGGACGTACACAATATTTGGAGCAGCACTTGGGTATCCCACAGACTGAATATTTGAAAATTAAGGAACTTGAGCAGACGCTTAAGTCATTCCATCAGCACGAAGAGATCGTCCTGTGGTTTGAGTATGACCTCTATGATCAGGCGATGTTATCGTATTTGCTGCACTATTTCAAGGAACAGGACCTGAAAAATACAAAGCTGAATCTGTTATGCATCGATGCCTATCCAGATATTGAACATTTTCGGGGACTTGGGCAACTTACACCCTCACAGATCGGACGTTTATCAGGTACCTGGCATGTGATGGGGGCAGAGGAAATCAAGGCAGGCAGCGATTTTTGGGGTGCGTATGCATCCTCTGACATTCAGGATCACAAGGACTACTTGCTGAAAAATACATCGGTGCTTCCTTTTGCAGATGCTGCATTCAAGGCACACTTGTCCCGTCTTCCTTCTGTATCGAACGGACTGGGCATAATTGAGCAATCCACACTGGAGGCCGTAAGAGAGGGCGTGGATAGCCCTTATCCATTATTCAAGCATGTTGGAGATCAATTGCATATCTTGGGAATGGGTGATCTGGAGTACTGGGCTCATCTGAAGAGAATGACGGAGGAAACTCATGCTTTACTTCAATTAAGCGGTGTACAAGCTTTTCCTAACTTCCAGCAGCATCATGATGAATTCCGTCACGGTGTCTTGTCTTTGACCGAACTCGGTATTCAAGTGCTGAATGGAGAAGCAGATTGGGCACTATTAAGACATGATACATCTTGGATTGGCGGTCTTCAGATTGGCAAAGGGGAAGACACGCCGTGGCGCTGGGACACCGTTAATGGGAACGTAGTGATCCTATAGAGAATAAGTTGGCATCAGAAACAGAATAAAATTAGTAGAAGCAGTAAAGCGAAGCTTTAAGTAAACATGCTAGCTAATCCTCATCATAGATAAAATTATGAAAAAAGAGTATCCCGCCATGCCTGAGCATGAGCTAGGATACTCTTTTGTTAGTTCAACCGTTATTCTACTTGGACGCATCCAACTTCAATGCAGTTACCATCTTACGGAACACATCCGTATTATCGAGATAACCGGAGAACAGGCGGGACCCGGGTCCCGAGGCATTGATTGGCACATCGTCGAATGTGTGGACTTCCTGGCCTTCATCATGAGGCAAGTTACCCGTGTAGTGAACACCGTCCGGATCTTTGTCCGGGTTAGCGATATACCATGTTTTGTCCTTCACGTTAGGGTCCTGAATGGTAGGGCTGATTGGTACCGGATTAGCAAGATAGTCCTCATTGTTATCCGGCATATTGCCCCAGCCAACAGCAATCTTCCACTCGGAATCCGGATTATCCGGGAAGCCATCTCCGTTTGCATCCACATACGTCGGGAACTTGGAATCAGCATATGTGCCGATCAATTCACGGAGTTCGTCGCCCGATTTACCTTTGGCGGCTTCCGTGTTATAAGTTCCATTGAGAGTAAGGGAATGACCATGGTCGGATGTGACGATAACGAGCGTATCCGGGTGTTTCTTCGCATATTCCTTAACCCGACCAACCGTTTGATCGAATTCAATTGCATCCCATACGGAACGTTCAAAATCCATCGTGTGAGCCTGTTTATCAATTGATGCACCTTCGACCATCAGGAAAAATCCATTCTTGTTCTGTTCCAGCACCTGAAGGGCTGTGTCGGTCATTTCCATCAACGTTGGCTGATCGGTATCCTTGCCCACAATTTCTGCATTGTTAGGTTGAGTATACTCCCGGTCATAATATACGTTCATGTTGCCTTTGCGGAATAATCCAAGCAATGATTTGGTAGAGGCAGACTTGTCCAGATTCGTTGCATCTGTAACATAGGTATATCCTTCTTTTTTGAACTCCTCCACAATATTGCGTCCATCTTTGCGTTTTCCGCCATCAGCTGCTGGAAGGAACCACTCCAGTCCACCGCCCAGAATTACATCCGGTCGATTGGCTTCATTCAGATACATGCCGGCGATCGCTTCTTGCTCTCCGCGCTTACGTGTATGTACAGCCATCGCAGCAGGTGTCGCATCTGTCACATCCGCAGTCGTTACAAGGCCGGTAGCCATGCCACGTGTCCGTTTCACCAGCTCAACGATGTTTTCCACCTTCGGATCGTCAAAAGGGTCTGGTGTATTGTCTGGGTAGACACCCTCGGCATTTACAGCTGTTTTGTGACCGGTTGCATAAGCGGAAGCACTATTGGCGGAATCGGTAACGATGGAATCCATGCCAGACGTGGTGACCATGCCCATGGCGTCCATTTGTTCCATCTCCAGCCAACCCTTGAATTTGCCTTCGTTAATACCCTTGGATACAACACGTGCGGCGGTACGAATATTGGCACTCATGCCATCGCCGATCATCAGAACGACATTTTTGGCTTGCTCACCGTTTGTCAGTGTGGCTGTGTCTTTGGAAGGATCGAACACTTGGTATACGACCCGTGAATATGTACGCTTGCCTGTAGCAGTTGTCTCGGCGGTTACCACAATGGAATCGCTCTCTTTGAAGGCAACATCCCGTATGGTGTATTCTGTACTCAGGTCGGTGCTGGTTGTCCATGTTCCGGACTTGCCGAAGTATTTGTCCGGTGACAAACCATTAACCTGGATTTTAATGTCTTTCGAATTCAGCTTGGCACCGTTCAGCTCAACCCGGAAATCCAGCTTTTGGCCTGCGAGAATCTGAGCACGGTCGATAGGTAAAATGGTAAATGCGGCCTGGGCCGTCTGTAGCTGGGCAGATACGGGTTCAGCGTTGACCTGCCAGGGCACTGCTGTGATCGCAACAGCCGCGCTGAGTAGTAGAGCATTCCATTTCATAGCATGATGGCTTTTCAATGTACATACCTCCGGAATCAAAAATTGTTGTTCTATTTGGAAGTATATCGCTGAATGATTAACTGAGCGTAAGAGAAAAGTTAAACCGTACGCAAGAAGATGCATATATTTGTTAGTAAAACGTAAAAAAAACTGCGCATTCGGTACATTTGTTAACGAAATAGCCTGTATGCATCATTTCGTTGTCATAGGACACGGATTGACTGTGTAGTGTAGAATTATATAATAAAAGAAGCATATCCTTGTTATTCTACAGAAGAAGGTGGAGGTGAACGCATTGGGAAGTTGAAACTGCATATGAGCGGCAGAATGGCAAATATCCTACATTTTCGAAGGAGGTGGACCTATTTGCCGAAGAATGACGGCGAATAGGATGATAATTTGAGTGACCCCTTACCGAGTATATTAAATTTATTTTTAATTGCTTTGCTTGTATTGATGAATGGTTTCTTTGTCTCGGCAGAATTCGCGATGGTCAAAGTTCGTGGTAGCCGGATTGAAGCTTTGGTGGAAACAGGTAATAAAAATGCGATTTATGCTTCCAATATTGTACGCAACATGGATGCTTATCTATCCGCGTGTCAATTGGGCATAACGCTCGCTTCACTTGGACTCGGTTGGCTAGGAGAGCCAGCGATTGCTCACCTGTTAGAGCCCATGTTTACTGCGTTTGGAATGGGGCCGGTATACGTACACGGTATTTCCATTGCGATTGCTTTTGTTATTATTACGATTTTGCATATTGTACTCGGGGAACTTGCTCCCAAGACGATGGCCATCCGCAAATCAGAGACGATCACGTTATGGTCTGCGGCGTTGCTTACGTTCTTTTACAAATTAATGTATCCCTTTATATGGGCATTGAATGGTATGGCGAACAGCCTGCTGAGAGTGTTTCGCATGGCACCGGCCTCGGAGCATGACTCAGCGCATAGTGAAGATGAAATACGCATTCTGATGAAAGAAAGCAATAAGAGCGGTTTAATTGACAATACTGAATTGGCACTTGTTGATAATATATTTGATTTTACGGCAACAACCGCCCGTGAAATTATGATTCCGCGGACGGAAATGATCTGCCTGAATGCCAATCAGTCCATGCTGGAAAATCTGGAAATTGCCAGTGAAAGCATGCGTACCCGTTATCCGGTTTATAACGGTGACAAAGACCATATTATCGGTTTTATTCACATTAAAGACCTGATGCGATCTCAGCTTACAGATACCATCTCGGTGATTCGGCCGATTCTCGCAGTACCCGATTCCACTCCCATCAGTGACCTGCTCAAGCGGATGCAACGTAGCAAGACACAGATTGCCATCCTGATTGATGAGTACGGAGGAACCTCCGGCCTTGTAACGCTTGAAGACATCATGGAAGAGATTGTGGGCGAGATTCAGGACGAATTTGACCAAGAGCGTCCATCAATTGAGAAAGTGGATGAGATGGAATATTCCATTGACGGCCTCATGCTGATTGAAGAGGTTAGTGAACGCTTTGGGCTGGATATGGACCGGGCAGATTATGATACGATTGGCGGCTGGTTATACTCCAGAGTAGAGGCCATCCCACCAGAAGTGGGGCAATCGGTAGAGTATGGTGGATATGTCTTTGTTATTCAAGAGACCGAACATAAGCGGATTTCACGTGTGAATGTGATTAAGCTGGAACTGATGGTTGAAGGCGAAGGAGCCTGATTCAAGGTATTATTTTTGGAGACAGGAGATCCGGTCTATTGAGAAGCCGTACGGTGGAATATTTCACTGTGCGGCTTTTTGTTTACCCTATAATCGTAGCATGCACGGCTGCAAACAGGGTATAATGGAACGACTTTGCAAGATAGGAGAGGTTGAGATTGAGCTATCGCATTGAGGTTGGATTTACGTCTGTATTTGAATTCATGGCTAGTTTGCATACATATATTTGCCGAAAATCGCATAAAAAGATTGATTTATCCATAGCCTGGGCGCTAGAAACAGAAGGACAGCTAACTCCTGAGCTTGCTGCTGTCTTGCAAAATATGAACGTGGATGATGATTGGAAATGGATGTATCTGCTTGTCTGTTTGCAAGTGGAAGCGGAGGAGCCGGAGGATTTTATTGAATGGTTCAGCCAACGAACAGTGCTTGAACTCCATGACATTTTTAGTCGGTACAGCTTCCCGTATACAGATGATATCGCTGCTTTCCAGACTAAGATGACCTATGTCTTAACCGGGTGGAATGAGCAATATTTTCGCTTGCTTGATCCCGTAATCTTACAACATCTGCGCCAGGAGGTTCTGAACCGCAAGGAACAGTTAAGTCAATCTCCCCAGGAAAAAGTACTCGACGATGCGACCAACGGTTTGATGTTCCGTGACATAAAGGGGTTGGAGAGACTGCTGCTTGTACCACAATTTCATTTTCAGCCGCTAAATGTCATCCTGCATTTTGGGGATACTCTGCTGTGCCATTATTCCTCCAGATTGTATATGGGAGACCATGAGTATATTCCGACCCATCATTTGCGTGTGATTCGCAGCTTGGGAGAGAAGAACCGACTGAAAATCATGCGTTTTCTGCATCAGGGACCGCGTTCGTTCATAGAAATTGTTCGTCACTTGAAGCTCTCCAAAGGAATTACTCATGACCATCTTTCCAAGCTTCGTGGAGCAGGGTTGGTCTATGCTCATTTTGAAGGAGAGAGCCTGGTTGAGTATTCACTTCGTCTTCATGCACTGGAGCAAATTTTACCGAATGTCATGAATTATTTGGAGCAATAACGTTTATCAAAATGTGGTTTTTAGAAAAAAAGTATTCCTCTGATGCAGCCGTATGTTTGTTGTGGACGAACTGAAATTTATTCAGGAAATCCGCGCAAAACATACGGCTATTTTATCGCTTTAAAGTGGATATTAATGGGTTTAATATAAATATTTTTTTGTGGTTCTCTATTTACAGAACCGAATGAGGTTCTTATAATAGGGCTTATCGAACTTATACCTTACTAATTTCATAGGAATTATATATATTCTGGATTATTTCGGGAATTAGGAACGGCTGAGCGAGAAAAATATGGATCATTTATGAATTGGGGAGGATTTTATGAGAGTGAAAGGTTTATCTGTGGCATCGTTAATTATCAGTAGTGCAATTGTGTTATCGGCATGTGCTGGAGGTGGGGGAGCAGAGACCACTACTGCTGGAAGCGGGACAACGAATCCGGGTACACAAGCCACTCCGGTTTCAGCAGCACTGGATGCACCATTTCAGGCGACGGACTTGAATCAATTACCTGAGACGGCAAAAAAACGGACGGATACGGTGATTGTGGGACTTACGGATCCCAGCGGGGCTTTCACACCGTACTTCCATCAGAGCGGATATGATGGCAACGTTGCTTCATTGCTATTTGCTTCACTTGTGACCGTAGATGAGAAGGGATTGCCTGTTCCTGATCTCGCTGAAAGCTGGGATGTGTCCGACGATCAGCGTACATACACGTTTCATCTGAGAAAAGATTCCAAGTTCAGTGACGGCTCCACGCTCACCGCAGATGATATTGCTTTTACATGGACCATTCTGCATGACAAGTCGTATGACGGTGGATTCGATATTTTCTCCACCAAGGTGAAAGGCGGCAAAGCGTATACCGAAGGAAAGGCAGATCACATTGAGGGTATTAAGGTCATTGATTCGTTAACGATCTCGGTCACGCTGGAACAACCCAACGCAACTGCTCTGCTTACATTGGGCTCTGAAGTGTTGTCCAAAGCCTACTACGGCAAAGACTATCAATTCGGAAAGCTCGAATACATTAAAAATCTTCATGCAACACCTGTAGGCAATGGTCCTTATAAACTCGAAAAGTTCATTCCGGGTCAGGAAGTCCGATTCGTTGCCAATGAATTCTACTACAAGGGCAAACCGAAAACCGAGCATTTCATATATAAAACATCGGAAGGAGACACCTGGCAGTTTATTGAGACCGGAGAGATCGACTTCACTTCGTTCACGGCTACCCAGGAGAATATTGATAAGCTGAAAAATATCCCATACCTCAACCTTCTGCCTTACACACCAAGTACATACGGATATTTACAGCTCAATCTGGAACATGAACAGCTTCAGGAAAAAGAAGTACGGCAAGCCATTACCTATGGCCTGGATCGTCAGTCCATCTATGTAGATGCCAACCAAGGGGCAGGCGCTGTTGCTAACATCCCGACTTCACCTATTTCCTGGTCATATACGGAAGAAGGTATTAATCCATATGCCTATGATCCGGACAAAGCCAATCAATTGCTGGACGACGCAGGCTGGGTGCCTGGAGCGGATGGCATCCGTGAGAAAAACGGGAAGAAGTTGTCCCTGCATTTCCTCGGAACGAAGAGTCCGGCCACGGATATCTTCATTGCGGTGGCCAAAGAAAACTTCGAGGCGATTGGCGTGCAGTTCCAGCCTGAAGTCTTCGCGGATTTCAACTCACTTGTCTCCAAAGTGGAGGGCGGCGATTACGACGTGGCTTCCTTCTCCACACCGATGCTAACGGATCCTTCAGACGGGGTAATGCAATTTGTGGATGGTGAGCTGAAAGGGTACGACAATCCCAAAGTGAAAGAGCTGTACAACAAAGGTCTGGCTACGACAGACATAGAGGAACGCAAAGCAGTATACAAAGAGTTGTACCAGTTGCTCAACGATGAGCTGCCTGTCATTTTCACCAGTTACAAAAAAACAGTCTATGCCTATAACGGTCGGATCGATGGGCTCTCTGTCAGTCCATACCGCGGGATTGCAACCAGCTTGCCGGAATGGTCTCTGAAATAAGCGGTGGTATGAATCAAGAAACATCCATACCGAAATAAACAAAACGTCCCTTGTGTTTGCGATGTCGCAGATGCAGGGGACGCATTGATAAGGAGCCTGATATGAGCACTTACATTGTGAAACGGATGACATACATGGTTCTTATTTTGCTGGCCGCTTCCGTTCTGATTTTCAGCCTGTATGCACTTACTCCTGGAGATTACATCTCCAGCAACATTAAGCTGAGTCCTGAGCGCAAGGCCGAACTGCGCGAATTATACGGACTGGACAAGCCCGTTATCGAACGGTATCTCATCTGGATGAAAAATGCTGTACACGGGGACTTCGGATATTCATTGGCACAACAAAAGCCAGTGCTCTCGCTGTTCAACGAATATATCTGGAATTCATTTCTGTTAGCTGCGGTGACTACGTTCCTGACCTGGTTTATCGCGGTTATTATCGGTGTGATCGCTGCCTATAAGCAGTACTCGTGGTTCGATACCTTCGTGATGATAGGCATATTTGCAGCCATGTCCGTGCCATCCTTCTTTATCGGATTGTTTTTGATTAAACTGCTGGCGGTTGACTTAAAATGGTTGCCTCCAGGCGGCATGATGACTACAGGAAGTAATGCCACCGGTCTGGCCTATGTCAAAGAGGTGATTCAGCACATGACCTTGCCTGTAATTGTCATGACCCTGCTTGGGGTAGGCTCACTTACCCGTTACTTCCGCAGCAACATGATTGATGTGATCAAGCAGGATTATATTCGAACAGCGCGAGCCAAGGGTTTAAAAGAAAGCAAAGTGTTGTATACCCATGCCTTGCGCAATGCTCTTTTACCTGCAATTACACTGATTGGATTCGAGCTGCCGTCCTTATTCGGCGGTTCACTGATTATTGAGAAAATATTCAGCTGGCCCGGTATCGGCCAGTTATATATGCAGTCCTTCTCACTGCGTGATTATCCGCTGCTGATGGGCTTTACCATGTTTATCGCCATCCTGACCGTCATTGGAACGCTACTGTCTGATGTGCTCTATCACATCGCAGATCCGCGTGTCCGTTTGCAATAGGGGGCTATGAAAATGACAATCTCTTCATCGTCTGTAACGAGAAATGCCGCAGAAGCTGCCTTACCTTTAAAGGTTCCTACCAAGTCTTCTTTATGGAAATTGTCGCTCCGAAGACTGCTCAAGAACAAACTTGCCGTTGGCGGATTCATCGTGGTTTTGTTGATGTTTGTGGCTTGTTTCATTGGACCGCTGTTCTCACCTTATACCGATAACAAGATCAATATGGCGGCGATGAAACAAGGTCCAGGCATTCATCATTGGCTTGGTACAGATGCGCTTGGTAGGGATGTGCTTACCCGTGTGCTGATGGCTGGTCGTATCTCGCTCACTGTTGGTTTGGCTTCCATGGTTCTATCCGTATTTATCGGCTCCTTGCTTGGAGCCATCGCCGGATATTATCGTGGCATTGTTGATCAGGTCATTATGCGGATTGCCGACTTGCTGCTTACGATTCCGGGATTGCCGCTGCTGTTCATTTTCGGCGCGTTGTTATCGGATTGGAAAGTTCCGCCGGATTCCAGAATGTATATCGTCATGTTGATGCTCAGCTTTGTCAATTGGCCCGGTATGGCCCGAATGGTACGGGGACAGATGTTAAGCTTGCGAGAACGTGAGTTCATGCAGGCTGCTGTTGTTCTTGGCTTGCGTGACCGTCGCAAACTGTTTCACCATCTTCTACCCAATATTGTCCCGCTTCTCATCGTCATGGCGACTCTGAATATCGGAGGGTCCATTCTCAGCGAATCGGTACTTAGCTTTTTTGGACTGGGTGTCATGCCGCCAACGCCTACATGGGGCAATATGATCGATGCGGCCAACAACATGATTGATTTTCAACAGCATCCGTGGTTATGGATTCCGCCAGGGCTGTCCATTTTCGTGACCGTTATTGCGATTAACATTTTTGGTGATGGTCTTCGAGACGTATTAGATCCCAAACAGAAGAGAAGGTGAGCACGCCTCATGCAAAATATGATTGAAATTGAACAACTTGAAACTCATTTTTACTCGGAAGAAGGCAATGTCAAAGCCGTCGACGGCGTAAGCCTGAATGTGCGTGAAGGGGAGACGGTGTGCATCGTTGGTGAATCAGGTTGCGGCAAAAGTGTAACCGCCATGTCGATTATGGGATTGATTGAAGAACCGGCTGGCAAGGTAGTAGGAGGTGTGATCCGTTTTGATGGACGGGATCTGCTCCGTGAAAGTAAATCTTCGCTGCGTGCCATCCGGGGCAATGACATCTCCATGATTTTTCAGGAACCGATGTCCTCGTTGAATCCCGTGCTGAAGATCGGTGAGCAATTGATGGAGCCGCTGATTGTACACTTGAAAATGAGTAAAAAGAAGGCTCGTGCCAGAGCGGTGGAGCTGATTGCCGAAGTTGGTATTTCACGACCGGAACAGATTGCAAACAGCTATCCGCACGAACTGAGTGGAGGTATGCTGCAGCGCATTATGATTGCCATTGCCATCTCATGTAACCCGAAACTGTTAATCGCGGATGAACCAACCACCGCACTGGATGTGACCATTCAAGCGCAGATATTGGATATGTTACAACATATCAAGTCCCAGTCAGGAACCTCCATTCTGATGATCACGCATGACCTTGGTGTTGTAGCCGAAATGGCGGATTATGTCGTTGTAATGTATGCAGGCAAAGTGGTGGAAGAGGGGGAAGTTGTGCAATTGTTTGAGTCTCCCAAACATCCATATACCCAGGGATTGCTTCGCTCCAAGCCCATTATCAATCAAAGGCAGGACGAATTGTATTCAATACCCGGACATGTACCTGAACCACTATCCTTAAAAGATTCCTGTCATTTTGCTGATCGTTGTGAGCACTGTATGTCGATATGCACCACGCAAATGCCTACGTTGAAGCAGCTTGGGCCCGGACAGAAGGCTGCATGCTGGCTGTATGAGGAGGCATTGAGTCATGTCTGAACCTCTATTGGAAATTGAACATCTCAAAACCTATTTTCCAGTGCGCAAAGGCTTATTGAATCGTACAGTAGCCCATGTGAAAGCAGTCGATGATATCAGCATCACAATCCATGAAGGCGAGACGTTTGGATTAGTGGGTGAATCCGGAAGTGGCAAGAGCACCGTTGGAAGAACGATCGTGCGATTAACGGAAAAAACGGAAGGACAGATTCGTTTTCAAGGTGTTGACTTGCATCAGTTATCAATGCAGGAAGTGCGGAAGATCCGTCCGCAGCTTCAACTTATTTTCCAGGATCCCTACAGTTCACTGAACCCGCGCATTCGCATTGGTGATGCGATCGGGGAGGCTGTATTGGATCACGGGTTGGCTACCGCAAGCGAGGTTCGTGATCTCGTCAAGGAGGTACTCGGAGCCTGCGGATTGTCATCTTATCATATTGATCGTTTTCCCCATGAGTTCTCTGGTGGTCAGCGACAGCGGATTGGGATTGCGCGAGCTTTGATCTTAAATCCGAAACTGATTATCGCAGATGAACCGGTATCAGCACTGGACGTGTCTATTCAGGCTCAGATTATCAACCTGTTCAGACGACTTCAGCAAGAGCGTGGCCTTGCTTACTTGTTTATTTCGCATGATCTGAGTGTGGTGGAACATCTGTGTGACCGCATTGGAGTGATGTATCTGGGCTCCATGGTCGAGACGGCCTCCAGAGATGAGTTATTCGGCAATCCACTGCATCCGTATACGAAAGCGCTGCTATCAGCTGTACCTGTGCCGATTCCCAAATTGAAACGGGAACGAATTGTGCTTAAAGGGGATATCCCCAGTCCGGTGAATCCACCAACTGGATGCAAGTTCCATACACGTTGTCCATGGGCAGAAGATATCTGCAAGCAGCAAATTCCAGCGTATCGGAACGTTGGAGCGGATCATTTTGTAGCCTGTCATTTGGTCTGAGGCATGTGAGAATAATTTCATATCAACGTTATCTTATGGATACGGAATGGAATTATTTAGGTTTCATCCAGTCAGTATGTATTTACCCGATGATGCATCAGAGAACCAAAAGACGCTGCCGACATGTAAGTCGGAGCGTCTTTTATTTTTTTGAAACCTTCTAACCACTACATCCGTTTAATACTTACACAAAATCAAATTTGGAAAATGAAGGGTGGATACGTATGCGGAAATTAAGAATAACGTCCATGCTGAAAGTCATGATTGTTGCAGCACTAACGGCACCCATAATTCTTGCGCTACCAACCGAAGAGGTTGCTGTTGCCAGTCCAAGTATCCAGCCTCACGCGCTTACTCCACCGCCACCGCCTTTGGAACCAAGTATTCATGCACTGACTTCCCCAAAATATATTTATCAGGCAGAGGGGACGGTTACACCTGGAGGGGGGCTGACTGCGGTTGTAAATACAACAACAACAACTTTCTCGGAAATGAAATCGCTGCAAGTCGATTATCGACTTGAACGCTGGACGGGATCGGCCTGGATACTCTATCAATCCGGTTCCAAGAAGAAATCGCAAACGCAGACCCTGAATGCCCAATCGAGCTGGACCGTGATAACCGGCTATTACTATCGAGTCGTCAGTCTTCACACGGCCGATGATGGGGTCAAGCCTGAGACGACAACACATATTTCAAGCAACGTATTATTTTAATTTACTTGCGAGTACTACCTGGAAATTTTTGTTCCTGCAGGTCGTTGGCAATGGCAGT
This sequence comes from Paenibacillus marchantiae, assembly GCF_028771845.1. Taxonomy (NCBI): domain Bacteria; kingdom Bacillati; phylum Bacillota; class Bacilli; order Caryophanales; family Paenibacillaceae; genus Paenibacillus; species Paenibacillus marchantiae. The sequence goes on from NZ_CP118270.1 coordinate 4,629,461, forward strand.
CATCTCTTCTTCCGAGACGGTTCCGAATAAGCTCATATTGACAGAACCCATCATCCATTGAAAGGTGTTATAGGGGGGACCGAGGTACATAAATGCATCGCTGCCATCAGCCAATTTGACGATACTTGTTTCGCGTAGCATGGGCCCCTCAATGATCTGACCAGGCGAAACATAGGCATAATCAAACTGAATGACTTCTTCTTCACCATTTTTGCCTTCGCCGCTATAACGAACCCTCATTCGTTGAGATTCGTAATAATCTTCCGGATTGACGGGATTGAGGGTATCCAGCATGAGCTCAAATTTGATCTTTGTAAACCGCTCGGGAATCGCTTTTGATAACAAAAAATCACCCATAAATCCCGAGCGTGCTATTTCCTTGGTTACAACAATAGGTTCAAGTAAATGTGATGTCTCATAGAAGGGGAGAACAATATCTTCATCCTCTTCTGGTTCGTCTCCAGAATAGAATTTGGGAGCTTCATTAACTCCTCGTTCAGGAGGTGGAGGCGTCTTGGCAGTCGACGGATCGGCGCCTAGTTGGGTGGTACGATCCTCAATAACAATGGATTTCATCCCATTGCCCCAGTCCTTGATTGATTGTACAAAAGGGGAGACGGCTTGCGTCCCGGTTGGCATACTGAAGATGACGGCGCCGATGGTCACGGACGCAGCAACAATGACGGACAAACGTATGGTGCGCATTCTTTTCTTGCGTACGCCAACCCGGTCAATCTCCTTTTGAACTTGGAGCCAGGATTGGCGCATGGATTCGGTGTTGGAAGCAGGGGTGGCAGATACAGCCTGATGGAAGGCTTCGTCAAAAGCCATATCAAACGCGGCATCGAAAAAATCGTCTTCCAGCTCTGAATCGAATGAATCAATATGCTTATCGGACTTGCCTTTGCTCAATGCTTCCACCCCATTCCTTATGTAATTTCTTCTTGATACTTCCGCGGGCTCTGAACAAACGTTGCTTCACAATTTCTTCGGATGTATCAAGCAGATCGGCCATTTCCCGATAGGAAAGACCCTCTTTCCAGCGCAGCTCCACGAGTACACGGTATTCCGGCTTAAGCTGTTCCAGATAGAACTCGATGGATTCCTGCATCATTTGAGTCTCCACCGTGCTCTCCACGGAAGCTGCCGTCTGATTAATTGTCTCCATATCTATAAAAACACTATCCGTATCCAGTTGGTTACGGTTATTTTTATTTTTTCTCAGATAATTAATGGCGGTATTCCGTGTGACAACCTTCAGCCAGGCTTTCAGCTTGACTTCGTTGTCAAAGAGAGGTTTGTTTTTAATGATTTTGATAAAAGCTTCCTGAATGATATCTTCTGCTGCAGCACGTTCTTTGATGATGTAAACGATGAGACCATGTACCATATTATAGTATTCGTAGTACACTTCTTCTTGAAGCTGAGGGCCCAAATTATGGAAATCTGAGGCTAAGAGTAATTGGAGCCGATTGGCCATGATGTTCTCCTTTCTGGTGAACAATCCACAAACATTGGTATCATTTCATTTTACAACATTATATGGAAGCGATACAATGGGAGGTTAGTCCGACAGAAGCAGAAAAAGTATAGCCGAAATAGAGAGAGGCCGCCTCACTAACCAGTAAATTATGGTTAGTAGGGCAGCCTCTATGTGTTATTTAATAATCGTAGAATAACAGATACAAATGGCTTAGAAAGCCCAATCGCCGTTCAGGAAGATGGCTTCACGCTCGCCATTCGCTGTAACACCGTAAATGTTCGTTTCCGGCGATCCCATCATGAAGTCCACATGTGTAATACTGGAGTTCATACCGCGAGCTGCAAGCTCTTCGGTTGACATGGTTTTGCCACCATCGATATTGAAAGCATATGAACTGCCGATAGCGAGGTGACATGATGCATTCTCATCATATAGCGTTGTGTAATAGAGTATACCGCTTTCCGAGATTGGAGAATGGAAGGGCACCAAAGCGACTTCGCCGAGATAATGCGAACCTTCATCCATTTTAATGAGTCTTTCAAGGGTATCTTGACCTTCTTCGGCGTGGAAATCAATGATGCGTCCGTTCTCAAATGTAAGGGAGAAGCGATCAATGATACTTCCGCCATAACTGAGTGGTTTGGTACTGGACACTTTGCCGTTTACCCCATATTTAGCCGGCGCGGTGAATACTTCCTCTGTCGGAATGTTGGCTACAAAACGAGTACCTTGTTCGTTAATGCTGCCAGCCTGCGCCCAAATGTGCCCTTCAGGAAGATCAACGGTAAGGTCGGTTCCTGAAGAAACAAAATGTAGCGTTTTATATTTTTTGCTATTTAGGGCAACTGCTTTGTGCTCCAAACGCTCAATATGCTGCTCCCAAGCCGCTACAGGATCTTGGAGATCAGCTCTTACAGCAGCAAAAATGGCTTCCCAGAGCTGTTTCATCTGCTCGGCAGGGGGAAGGTCAGGGAAGACTTTGGCGGCCCAATCCGGCGAAGGACAGGCTACTCCTGTCCAGCTCATTTTGTCCGCCTGCTGATACTGACGGTATTTGGACATCGCCTGTCCGTATGTACGCTGATGGGTGGAAATGCGTTCTGGATCGATGCCTTTTAGCAGGTCTGGGCTGGATGACAATATGGTCAAGAACGCAGCATTGTTCGCTGCCAGCTCCTCAAGTTCAGCGGCATGCCATTTCGGTGCATCTTGGAAAGAGTCCTCAGGCGCCATTTCAAACCGCAGCCGATTGACAGTTTCGTCTCCATATTTGACGATGACTTTCTTTGCTCCGGCCTCGTAGCCTTTACGCACCAACAAACGCACGAATTCAGCTGTATCAATCATCGCGCTGATAACGAAGATTTGTCCGGGCTGAACGTTGGCTCCAACTTTTACAGCCAGTTCAGCATAACGATCCAGTTTTTGTTCAAAACTCAACATATCAAGTTCCTCCATATCATGAATGCCCCGCATACGCAGGAAAAGAGAGGAGTGACCCTCTCTCTCATTTACATCGTCTAAATTAGAAAGCCCAGTTGCCTTGCAGGAAGATTGGCTCTTCGCTACCTTCGGAAGTGACACCGTGAATGTTCATTTCTCCTGATCCAATCATGAAATCCACATGAGTGAGACTGGAGTTCATGCCATGGCTGATCAATTCATCCTTGGACATCGTTTTGCCGCCTTCCAGACAGAAGGCATAGGCGTTACCGATAGCCAGATGGTTGGATGCATTTTCATCAAAGAGGGTGTTGTAGAACAAAATATTCGTATCCGAAATTGGCGATTGATGTGGAACGAGAGCTACCTCGCCCAGATAATGTGCGCCTTCATCCATTTCAATCAAGCTTTTCAATGAATCAAGTCCTTGTTCAGCAGTATAATCGACAATTCGACCATTTTCGAAAGTGATGGAGAAGCCGTCGATCAGATTGCCACCATAACTCAGTGGCTTAGTGCTGCGAACTGTACCGTTAACTCCGGTTTTCAGTGGAGCGGTGAACACTTCCTCTGTAGGCATATTGGCAACGAAGACGTGTCCCTGCTCATTAATGCTTCCACCGGATACCCACAGATGACCTTCAGGAAGCTCGATCGTCAAGTCTGTGCCAGGGGCAGTATAGTGAAGTTTTTTGTATTTCTTCTCGTTAAGCAGATCAGCACGGGAGTCGAGATTCAGCAAATGTGTTTTCCATTCAGCGACAGCATCCTGCTCACCAATGCGAACGGTTTTGAAGATGACATCCCACAACTTATCAATTTGCTGCTCAGCCGGAAGATCAGGGAATACTTTGGCTGCCCACTCAGGGGAAGGAACTGCCACAATGGACCAGCTGAATTTGTCTGCCATCTGATAGGAACGATATTTCTCCATCGCTTTACCGCGAACTTTCTGACTAGTCACGATGCGTTCTTGAGGAACACCGGCAAGCAGGTCCGGATTTTCTGCAATAACATGCAGAATGGCGGCACCTTCTTCTACGAGTTCAGTCATTTCCCCTGCAAACCATTTTGGTTCAATGGAGAAGGATTCCTCTGGTGCGAGATCATAGTGAAGACGTGTAATTACCTCATCACTCCAGTTTACTTTGACCAACTTGGCACCTGTGCCATAAGCGGCTTTGACGATCAGGCGCACAAAATGTGCTGCGGAAATGGGTGCGTTTACGACGAGCGTCTGCCCAGGATGGACATTGACACCCACTTTGACTGCCAGTTCGGCATATTGTTGTAAATTCGTTTCAAAATTGTTCATGCTATTTGTTCCTCCTGTTTGGTATAATGTCGTAGCTGTTTGTTATTATAGTCCTCATTACAGGTATGTAAGGAGTCAGTGAGGTTCCCTCATTGAATAAGGTATACGTTGCTACGATATATATTGTACAATTAACCAATAATAATTACCAAACTAGGTTTACCATAAATTGTGGAGACCTGCAACTGAAGAGAGATTAAAGGAGAGAACGATTGTGAATATTGAGATTATTCGTGCAGAGATGCGTCGTGAAGATGAGAAGAATTATGTAGGAAATACGGTTTTTCGTGCAGAAGGCGAAAAGTCAGTTTATGAGATTACGTTTATGAGCAAGAACGGCAAGGATTGGGACTATAGTCTGCATTTCACTGAACAATCCGGTGATGAAGATGAATTGCTGCGTATGGACGAGCTGCTTGAAAACGATGATGATATGTACAATCAACTGCTTGATGCGGCACTGGATGCTTACCCGGCATAATAGGACCGAGAGGTTCTTGTTCTAATATGGAATGTAGCTGATTATACTAGACGGTGTATGCCTGAAACAGGGCGTCCACCGTCTATTTTATTGGGAATAAGGAATAGTTACTCCAGAAAAGGGAAGTCTATGACAGATGAATGGAACCAGAGAGACAATCCGCCTGAATGGGAGGTAACCGTGAATGGCATCTGACAATCTGATTACAGCAGGAATGACGGGACTTGAAGAAGTCGCGCACGATATCCTCAGTCTGCGTACACTGTTCGTTAATGTTGTGTTCATCGGGGAGCCTGGAAGCAGGAACTGGGTGCTCGTGGACACTGGAATGGCCAGTTTCACTGATCAGATTCTTCATGTTGCAACTGAACGCTTTCCTGGTCCACCGTCTGCGATTATTTTGACACATGGTCATTTTGATCATGTAGGGACCGTCATCGAACTCGAACAATTCTGGGGTGTCCCGGTGTATGCACACCCACTGGAACTGCCTTATTTGACAGGTGTGAAAGATTACCCTCCGGCGGACCCTACTGTAGGTGGCGGTTTGATGGCACGGCTGTCATTTGCTTATCCTAATGAAGCTATTAATCTCGATGATCGGATATTCAGTCTGCCGGATGATCATTCAATTCCAGGTGTTTCTGGATGGGAATGGCTGCATACTCCCGGTCACACACCGGGCCATGTATCGCTATTTCGAAAAGAAGACCGTATCCTGATTGCGGGAGACGCGATCGTCACTGTAAAACAGGAATCGCTCTGGAGTGTGCTGCTTCAGGACAAACAGTTGCACGGTCCACCTGCATATTTCACGACGGATTGGCAAGCGGCTCATCGATCAGTTCAGCTTATTCGACGACTGGAGCCCATAGTTGCTGTTACCGGGCACGGTCATTCCTTAACCGGAGAAATGCTGAGAGATTCGCTGGAGCGGCTCGATCTTGATTTTGAACAGACCGCCGTCCCGGATCACGGCAAATATGTGGATTAATAGAGCCGATGCCATGTATGGGCATATCTTTGAAATCTTGAATGATTTCAGTACGGCAACATAAGGGGATGGAGACAGCCACGGAGCATCGTAGCTGTCTTTTTTTTCGTTCTATTATGAATTTGTTCTCTATCATAGATTGGTATTTTGTGCGTGGTCATGATATAGTCGAGCCGTATAATATAACCTTAGTATGCAGGAGGTACATATAACGATGACACAGCAAAACGCAGCTTTCGAAGAACAATTTGGAGGTATACCAGCCGTCTGGCTTCGTTTTAATCAATTCGAAGCAGCTGTTATTCCGAGCGTGGGTGCCAACCTTGTTGCTTTCCGTGATACAGAGCAGGGATTCCGTTATTTGCGTGAGCCAGACCAGGAACATATGGACGAGTTTATGGCAGCACCTGCCGTTTACGGTATACCGATTCTTTCTCCACCAAATCGCTATGAGGATGGTCGATTCCCTTGGAACGGCGAAGTCTATCAACTACCTATAAACGAACAAGCTACAGGTAACCATCTGCATGGATTTCTGCATGATGCCGAGTGGAAGGTTGAGGGCTACGGATCTAACGAGCTGGAGAGTTATGTTTTGCTAAGTCAGGAAGTGAAAGAAGGACATGTGTTCTACAAATACCTGCCATTCACCTTTACAGTGACACTCCGTTATTCGCTGAGTAGTCTGGGACTTCAGCAGCAATTGAATGTCCGCAATAACGGGAAGGAACGTATGCCGAATTTGTTCGCATTCCATACAGCCATTAGCGTACCTTTTGCACCGGAAAGCCATACATCCGATTACACGGCCAAAATAACGATTGGTCAGCGTCGTGAATTAAATGAACGTTCTTTGCCTACGGGACAATTTCAACCGCTTACACCAGAGGAAGAGCAATTAAAGGGTGAGGGTGTTAGTCCGTTTTTTGCAGCCATGGACAACCATTACACTGCAGAACCGCAGAATGGGCGAAACTATATGGAGCTTACCGATCATCGTACCGGTGACAAGTTGGTATACGATGTAGGCACGTCATACAAGCACTGGATGATCTGGAATAACAATATGACTGGCGGATTCTTCTGTCCTGAGCCACAGATGAACCTGGTTAATGCCCCGAATGTACAAGGCATTCCTGCTGAAGAGATCGGTCTGATTGGTCTTGAGCCGGGCGAATTATTTGAGCAAACCAGCCGTCTTTATCCGATTAAACCGCAAAAATAAATACTCGGACATTTTGCGTCACGCTTACATTTTTGTCGAAAAGGTGAAAACCGGTCAGGCAATCATGTATAATATGACAAGATACACAAGCTTTGCTCATAAAAGCATTTTGCATAAAGCCCAAAGTTAATTTTGGAATCAACAGATGCAAGATGCTGTGAAGAAAAGAATGTATACGTATTTTTGTAGAGACCCAAACCATCTTTTTGGAGGAGGAAAAGCAAGTGGAATACCGCATTGAGAGAGATACGTTAGGTGAAATGAAAGTACCAGCCGACAGGCTGTGGGGAGCTCAAACGCAGCGCAGCAAGGAGAACTTTCCGATTGGTCGCGAGCATATGCCGATGGAAGTTGTACGTGCTCTTGCCATATTGAAAAAAAGCGCTGCTGCCAGTAACCATAAATTAGGTAAATTGTCCGCTGCCAAATCGGATGCAATCGCTTATGCCGCTGATGAAATTATTGCAGGCCGAATTGATGATCATTTCCCGCTCGTGGTATGGCAGACGGGTAGCGGAACACAGTCCAACATGAACGTAAACGAGGTCATTGCCAATCTGGGTAACCAGCTGCTGGAACAAAAGGGCAAGGAAGAACGTCTGCATCCGAATGATGATGTGAACATGTCCCAGAGCTCCAATGATACATTCCCAACGGCTCTGCATGTTGCAGGTGTACTTGCTGTTGAAGATCAGCTCTTGCCGGCAATCGCGGTGCTGAAAGCCACTTTTGCAGACAAATCGGAAAAATTCAAAGATATTATCAAAATTGGACGTACTCATCTTCAGGATGCAACGCCAATTACACTCGGTCAGGAGATCAGCGGCTGGGAAGCGATGCTCGATAAGAGTGAACGCATGATCCGGGATAGTGTTAATTATATGAAAGAACTCGCAATTGGTGGTACAGCTGTGGGAACCGGAATTAATGCACATCCTGACTTTGGTGATTATACAGCCAAAGAAATTGGCAAGCATACCGGCAAGGATTTTGTATCCGCTCCAAACAAATTCCATGCGCTTACAAGTCATGATGAAGTGGTCTACGCTCACGGTGCAGTTAAAGCGCTTGCAGCTGACTTAATGAAAATTGCCAATGATGTTCGCTGGCTGGCTAGTGGCCCACGAAGTGGTCTGGGAGAGATTCGTATTCCAGAGAACGAACCGGGCAGTTCCATTATGCCGGGTAAAGTGAATCCAACCCAGAGCGAAGCGATGACCATGGTGGTTACGCAAGTGATGGGGAACGATGCGGCGATTGGCTTCGCGGCAAGTCAGGGTAACTTCGAGTTGAATGTGTTCAAACCGGTTATTATCTATAACTTCCTGCAATCTGTTCAGCTTCTCGCTGATTCCATCGTTGCATTCAATGATAAGTGTGCGGTGGGTATTGAGCCTAACCTCAGTCAGATAGAACATAATCTGAATAATTCGCTTATGCTGGTTACTGCTCTTAATCCGCACATCGGTTATGAGAATGCAGCCAAAATTGCCAAGCTTGCGCATAAGGAAGGACTGTCTCTGAAAGAAGCCACTTTGCAGACAGGTCTGCTTACGGAAGAGCAATTCGATCAGTATGTTGATCCAGCGAAAATGATTGCTCCGAAAGCCTAATCAATCATTATCATGCGAACTTCATTCTAATAAACAAGCGACCTGCATCCGCAGGTCGTTTTTTAGCTCGTGAGGTTTCGTGAACTAATACTTGTCAGTCTATACGTATACATATAAACTACATATGCGACTGTTTTTTTAATCGATCGGAATTGTTTATTTCATTGGAGGTTTCTGCGTTGTCGAAAAAGAGAAGATTCACGATACGCTCCAAAATTCTATTGGGCTATCTAGTGGTTGTGTTGTTATTTGGTGCTGTTTTGCTGGTGTTATCTGCCCAAATTGATGCATCGCAGAAGGAAATCGATTTTATCAGCCACCACGACCTGGAAGTGCATAACCTGACCAACGCAATTGAGAAAAATGTTCTGAATATGGAAACAGGACAGCGGGGATTCATGATTACTGGGGAAGAAAGTTATTTGGAGCCATACACCCAAGCGATGACCCAATGGAACTCCAATTATGCCCAACTGTATGAGCTGGTTAGCGATAACCCATCCCAGCAGAAGAGCCTGGAGAACATCAAATCACATATTGTCCGCTGGATTGATGTTGCCGGAACAGCCTCGGTAGCCCTAAAAAGACAAGGGGATCAGGAGAAAGTTATTGATTTTTTCCATTCCGATCCGGGGAAAAGCGAAATTGATCTGTTACGGTCCCAGTTTGAAACCTTCCGCAACACAGAGATGGGCCTTACGGAGAGTCGGGTGACTGAGCTCGCCGAACGAAGCTCCACACTGCTTACGATTATGTACACCTTATGGGCTGTCGTTGCTGGACTATCTGTAGCCGCAGCGCTTGTCATTTCGGGTAATATCGTCAAAACCCTGCGTGAAGTCAAACAAACCATCACCGACATATCCCAAGGCGGCAATCTTACACAGCGTATTGTTGTCCGAACACATGATGAAGTCGGTGATTTGGGCCAAGAGACCAATATATTGCTGGACACGGTACAGGAACAGAATCGACTTAAGGATCAGGTTGCCAACATCGCCACGCTCCTGCAGAACCCTACGAGCCTGGAGGGACTGTCACGCTTGTTCCTAAACCAGGTCGCTATCCTGTTGGAAGCCCCGTATGGCGTGTTATATGCGATGAAAGAGAATCGTCTCATTCGTGTAGCTGCGTATGCAGCAGATGGCGAGAAAGAGCGTTCCCTTGGTAAAGTGTCCGTTGCACCGGGTGAGGGATTAGTTGGTCAGAGTGCAATTGAGAAGCGGGTTCTGCAAATGAACGACTTGCCTCAAAATTATATTCGTATCTCATCGGGTCTTGGTGATGCATCAGCTGCATCACTCACGGTAGCACCTGTGGTATTTGAAGGTAAAACGATAGCTGTAATCGAACTGGCTTCCATGAAGCCAATCGAACCTAAGGAAACAAAGCTGCTAACCGAACTGATCGAAATATTCGGGGTGTCGCTTCATTCCACCGTCACACGCATGGAATTACAGCATTTGTATGATGAATCCCAGGTACTGAATGAAGAATTGCAGACACAATCGGAGAAATTGCAGGCACAGACCGAAGAGATGGTGTCTCAGACGGAAGAGTTACATATGCAGACTGAAGAACTGCACATGTTGAACGAGCGTCTGGAACTGCAGAAAAATGCGGCTGAGACCTCTGCCAGTGAACTTGCAGAAGTAGCGGATCAGTTACGGACAAGCTCTGGTTACAAGTCTGAGTTCCTGGCGAATATGTCGCATGAACTGCGTACTCCGCTGAACAGTATGCTGATTCTGTCCGAGATTTTGGCTGAGAACAAGCATCAGCACTTAAACAGTGAAGAACAGAAATATGCTTCGGTGATCCATGCATCAGGCAAGGATCTGTTGAATCTGATTAACGATATTCTCGATCTTTCCAAAGTGGAGGCCGGGGAGATGGAAGTGGACTTGGATGATGTCTATCTTGGAAGCCTGCCCGAAGCGATGAATCAATATTTCCTGAAAACGGCTGAGCAAAAAGGAATTGATTTCCGTATTCAGCTTCAAAGCCCTCTGCCGGAAACGATTTTTTCCGACGAGATGCGGTTACATCAGATTCTGAGAAATTTGCTTTCCAACGCATTCAAATTCACTAATGAAGGAGAAGTGGCCTTAACTATTTCCAGAGTGAGTCTGTCCAATCCTGAAGGGAGCGGAGCAGAGACGGATGTTATAGCTTTCTCGGTTAGTGATACCGGAATTGGTATTTCGGAGAACAAACTGCTGCAGATCTTTGATGCATTCAAACAGGCCGATGGAGCCACAGCTCGAAAATACGGTGGAACCGGACTGGGACTGTCGATCTCTCAATCCCTTGCCAATCTGTTGGGAGGATCAATCTCGGCAACGAGCCGCGAAGGACAAGGAAGTGTCTTTACCCTATTCCTCCCGCTTAGAAGGGAAGAGCCTGAGGTTATGCAGAACTCCAGATTGTTCTTGAATGAGGTTGCTGTGACTGCTCCTGAAATAAACAGTGCTTCAGGAATGAATTCAACCAAAATCGAGATGTTGCTGACTCCACTTGAAGAATCATTATTGAATGGTCGTCAGGTTCTCGTTGTCGATGATGATATTCGAAATGTTTATGCCTTGGCAAATGCCCTTGAGCAGTATGACATGAAAGTGATAACAGCTCAGAATGGTTACGAGTGTCTGGAGATGTTAGAGAGCGGAGAAGCGAATCCAGATATTATCTTGATGGATATCATGATGCCAGAGTTGGATGGGTATGAGACCACTCGCCAGATCCGTGATAGATTGAATCTCAAGAAGCTCCCTATTATTGCTTTGACTGCCAAAGCCATGAAAGAAGATCGTGATAAATGTATCGCGGCAGGAGCTTCGGATTATATTAGCAAACCGCTCAATATGAAAGAGGTACTCTCCCGCATGAAATTATGGCTGAGTCATGAAACGTTGGGAATCTGATCTTTTCCGTTTGAAATTCAACAGTATTAACTCAAAAATAAAACCTATGCCAGTTGCGCAACGATTGCTGCAATTGTGTCATGGGTTTTATTTTTTTCTCATGTAAGCTATTAAAATAAAAATGATGTTATAATACTTAACAACAATAAAGGTTTATTTCAATAAAATGGTTGAAACCAAGTGCTCAATCTTTGTTCAGTTCCAAATCAAGGATATATACGGCTTTATGCGTTATATATATGGGAGGTAATGTCCATGCAGCTCACGGTTAAAGAGGCTTTACAGGTATACCCGTTGTCTGAGGCCAGACTGGTTGCAGGTGGGGAAGGGACTTCGCGGATGATGAAATCCGTTAACGTCATGGACGCTCCAGATATAGCGGATTGGATCAAATCCGGAGAACTGCTGTTCACAACCGCGTTTATTATGAAAGACAATGAGACGGATGCACTTCGTTTGATGCGCCGCCTGAACGAACGTGGTTGTGCTGGGCTTGGCATTAAATTGGGCCGCTTCTGGCAGGCCATTCCGCAAGGGATTATCGAGGAAGCAGATCGACTGCGGTTACCGCTACTGGAACTGCCGTTTCAGTTTACATTTTCCGACCAGATGAATGCGTTATTCAAGGCTGAACATGAACGCAGCAATCGTTTACTGCACGAGGTGGTGCAAAAACAGAAAAAATTGATGCAGTTTGCATTGCAGCAGCAACAGCATCGGAATGTATTTGCCGAACTAGCTACCGTGTTGAATTATCCACTTGCGGTTATTGGCTCCCGCGGACATGTGCTCTATGGTAGCGAAGGTATTGCGGGAGATGCTGTAGTACAAGGTTGGCCTTGGAAATCCGTCATGCACCGAGTGAAATGGAATCAGGGAAGCTGCCACCGGGTACCCATCAAGCAGAATGATGAAGAATACGGATTTTTGCTCGTCTTCACAGACTCGGCGCTGTCACTTAGAGCGGAGGAAGAATTGTTTCAGCAGGCTGCGGATGTCCTGGCATTCTATATGGATATGACCTATCGAGAACACATTAACCCCACCGTTCAGGATGAGATGCGTACACTGCTAACCCAATATCTAGATAACAAAATGACGGTAGATGAACTCACCAAGCTCAGCGAGAATAAAGGCGTTCATCTATTTCAGGGGACCTACCAATGCGTGTTGATCACACTGGAACCGTCTGTTTTTGCAGAAGGAAAGCTGTTGAAGCAGATCCACCGTGAGTTGCAGTACAATCCGCTTATGCAATTCACGGCCTCACAGCATTTTCAGATCGAAGATGGCATACTATCCATCTATACCTGTCCAACGGGGAGGGATTATGGAGAGGAATTATCAGCATTCCTGCTTAATAGATTCGGTGACGTTCTTGCAGCACAGGAAGCCAAGGGAGCATCTGCACCGCGTTTCTGGATCAGCAAAATGAAGCATGAGCCGAAGTCGCTACGCGAAGCCTATCAGGAATGTCTGGATACCCGCCAACTGGCTCGCCGATTCGGTATGAAGGATCGGGCTCTCCAGTTTGAGATGCTGGAATTCGCCTATGTATTCCAACATGTTCCGGATAACATCATGGAGAATTACTGCAATAAAGTACTTGAGCCTTTACTGGCCAGGGACGGCGATCCCAATCAGGTGCTGATGAATACGTTGGAATCTTTTATCGAGAATGATGGACTCATTAACGAAGCTGCGAAGCAACTGTTTGTCCATCGGAACACCGTTACCTATCGGATGGAGAAAGTCGGAAGTTTGCTGCAAATGGACTTTAAGAAGACTAATGATTTGCTAAAATTAAAGCTCGTATTCACCTTCCGTAAGTTTGTGCGGGACAAAACTACGGCTAGGCCGTATTCGCAGCATTATTAACTGAAGAGTGGACCTACTTAATACGTAAATACTTTTATGATCATAATCATTATCCAGAACAAGTGTTGTGCAGCATGACAATGAAACAGGCATGTCAGATAAAACCGTATTTCCCTTGAGGAAGTGCGGTTTTTCAGCTTTTCATTACATTTGAACAACCAATTCCCGTGCATTGCTAACAAATCACATAACTGATGTTATGTTATATTACAAAATTACGTAAATATTGTTGTCGCAGTATCGAGAGACACTTAAAATGAAAAACAACAATCCACAGAAGACCGGAGGTTCTAACATGGGCGACTTCATTAAACTCGTTAACAACTGGTCTATCACACAGTTCGTGCATACGTTTGGCGGACTATTCGAAGAATCGCCTTGGGTGGCGGAGCGTTCCTGGCCTTCACGGCCATTTGACTCTTTTGAACACATGATGAATGTCATGAAGAACACAGTTCAGACATCCGATGAGAAGGTCAAGTTGCAGTTGCTTTGCAATCACCCGGATCTCGGTGCGCGGATCAGCATGAGCAGCAATTCTGTTCAAGAACAGGCTGGTGCAGGGCTTAATTCACTTTCGCCGGAGCAATATCACGAACTTAGTAAACTAAACAAAGAATATACAAGCCAATTCGGCTTTCCTTTTATATTGGCCGTGAAAGGTCACACAGCTCAGTCCATCCTGGAGTCCATGCGGAAGCGCAATCGGAGAGGAAGAGAGGAGGAATTCCAGACCGCCCTGAAGGAAGTGTTCAAGATTGCTTCCATTCGATTGGAACAGTGGCTGGTGCAGATTGGTCATGAACATGAGTTTGAATTTAAGCCATCCGAAGTAAAGCAACGGACCATGTATTACGGCAAAGGAGATGTATGGATATACCGCTCATACGCCAAACCGTTGACGGGTATTCAGCCCATCCCGGAATCTCCATTCACCGGACGGAATAATATCCTGTTCGGATTAAACATTAAAGTAGCCGTGCAAGGCGACGAATTTCTGCCTTCTTTTATCGAAGGAGATAACTCTCGCGTCGTTGCAACGGATTCAATGAAGAATTTCATCCTGAAACATGCTGCGGATTACTACGGAGCTACGGTGGAGGGTTTTCTCGCTTACGTTAGCCGACGTTTTCTGGAGACATATCCGCAGATGACCAAAGTGCAAATGACGGCAGATCAGATTCCTTTTGAAGATGTGCCTGTTCGCAGAGAAGGAAGCCTTCGTGCAAGCGAGCTGGTATTCCGTTATTCCCAGAATGATCGCGCGACGGCTGCAATTGAAGCGCAGCGAAAAGGAAATCAGGTTGAACTGAGCAATCATTTCAGTGGTGTCGCAGATATCAGGCTGATTAAGGTCAAAGGCAGTGAATTTGCCGGTTTCGTCAAGGATGAGCACACCACCTTACCCGAGACATGGGACCGTCCACTGTTCATTTTCCTGAATATCAATTGGCGTTACGAAGACCCGAGAGATGGCATGGACGATCAGCGCGGACGTTATGTAGCGGCGGAGCAGGTAAGAGATGTAGCTGCAGCCGTGTTCCATGCGTGTCGTTCGGCATCCATTCAGCATCTAATTTATCAGATTGGACTAAGGCTATTGCGACGATTTGGACAGCTCAGTGAGGTTTCATTTGAATCCAACAATCGGACATGGGAAACGGTGCTGGAGGAAGTAAAAGAAGGAGAAGGCAAAGTATTCACCGAGGCCAGGCCTCCTTATGGGTTTCAGGGTTTCTCAATGACAAGGGATGATCTAGAGGCTGACCAGAGGGGCTCGAAGAGAGAAGGTGAGGCATGATGTCGGTAGCTGGAGGACGGATTACTACGCATGTGCTGGATACTTCCAAGGGCGTTCCGGCCGCAGGCGTGCGGGTTGAACTTTTTGTATTACACAGAGATGGCGAGAAGGAAAGCAAAATGAAAGTTGCTGAATCGTTGACCAATGCCGATGGGCGTCTGGATGCACCTTTGCTTGAAGGCGGGAAGCTTGAGCAAGCGGTCTACGAGCTTCATTTCAACGTTGAGGGATATTACGCACAGCGATCTCTTGAAGAATTAGGGCAGGCATTATGGACGGTTGTGCCGATCCGGTTTGCCGTATCCGATGCTTCAAGTCACTACCACATTCCTCTGTTGATTGCGCCTGGAGGTTACAGTACATACCGGGGAAGCTGAAATATACGAATCCGGTTCTGATCAGAGGAGGGTCATCCATATGACAAGATTAGATACGATCATCCGGGGGGCCCGGGTTGTGTTGAGAGATAGCGTGGAAGAACTGGATATTGGGATTACTGGTGAACAAATATCAGCTTTGTCCTCACACCTGGTGGGTGATGAAGATACTGAAATAATAGAAGCAATTGGCCTCACAGTGATGCCGGGGGCTGTGGACATTCATGTTCACTTTAATGAACCTGGACTCGCGAGCTGGGAGGGTTTCAAATCGGGATCCGCATCACTAGCTGCTGGTGGAATTACGACGTACGTTGATATGCCGCTTAATGGTGTCCCCCCAACGATAAGACCGGAGGCTTGGGAGTCGAAAATGAAAGCAGCCGACGGTCAATCCTATGTTGATTATGCGTTCTGGGGAGGACTTGTTCCCGGCAATCGGGGTGAGCTTGCGCCTTTGGCTGATATGGGGGCGGCGGGATTCAAGGCATTTATGTCCGAACCTGGCGGAGAAGGGGAAGACATCTTCGCCAGAGCGGATGACGATACACTTTTGAATGGCATGTACGAGATCGCAAAACTAAACCGTGTGCTGGCGCTTCATGCCGAAGACGAGACGATGGTTGCTGAACTGAGAGCCAGAAGTATTGCAGATGGACGAATTGGCCCGATGGATTACGTGCAATCTCGCCCAGCAGAAGCAGAGGTTCAGGCGGTGTCACGAGCACTGCGATATGGGGAGCAAACCGGATGTGCACTGCATTTTGTTCATATCAGTACACGGGAAGCGCTTGATCTGATTGCAGAGGCAAAACGGCGCGGGTTGGATGTAACTTCTGAAACATGTCCCCATTACCTGACTCTGACAGAGGAGGATGTTGTCCGGTTGGGAGCTGTAGCGAAGTGTGCGCCACCTTTGCGGAGTATGGCTGAGCAAAATCGGTTATGGGATGCGCTGGGAGCAGGTCTGATTGATGTTATCGCATCCGACCACTCACCCTGTCCGCCATCGATGAAACAATCTGATAATTTCTTTGAAATCTGGGGTGGCATCTCGGGTGCGCAAAGTACGCTGCTGCTCATGTTGGAGGAAGGACATCTTCAGCGAAATGTAGCCCTTCCGCTGCTCGGAAAAGTTCTGTCTCTGCAACCTGCCAGAAGACTTGGGTTGGAGAGAAAAGGTGAGATAGCCATCGGCAAGGATGCGGATCTGGTACTAATTGATTGGGAGAAGAGTACCACCTTAAATACGGATGATCTGCACTACACACATAAACAGAGTCCTTATGTGGGACGCACGTTTTCCTCTAGCATTGCAGAGGTGTTCTGCCGGGGCACACGAGTATACAGTTCAAAAACAGGATTGTCGGATGAACCTGTGGGACGATTTATCCGTGCTAACTCATCTGTTCCGGTTGGTGTTGAAGGAACGGAGGGGTATTATGACTGACTTTGAAGTACACACGCCTTCCGGTACGGAACGTCCCACCCAGGCTTTGCCGCAATTGGAGCAGGTGCAGCTGCAAGGCATGCTTGACTGGTTGTCTACATATGGCGCTGATCCCCAGGGAGGTGTGACACGTCTTTTGTACGACCAAGCATGGTGTAAGGCACAGCATGCGCTAGCGGCAAAAATGCAGGAGAACGGGTTGGCTCCTGAATTTGATCAATCGGGCAACCTGTATGGAACTCTGCACGGTACGGGTTCAGGAACAGGAATGGAAGAGGCGCCGATTGTTACGGGTTCCCATATCGATACCGTGGTACAAGGTGGGAAGTATGACGGTGCATATGGCGTAGTTGCAGGAGTGCTCGCGCTAGAGTATCTACAGAAAAATTTTGGGGCACCCAAACGAACGCTTCAAGTCGTGTCCCTATGCGAGGAAGAAGGTAGTCGATTCCCCTTCGCTTATTGGGGATCACGAAGTATAACGGGGGTAAGCGTGCTGGAAGAAGTTCAGCATTTGAAGGATCAAGAAGGCATTACCTTTGCACAGGCAATACATGATGCAGGCTTTGGACCAGATAGTAGCTATAGAATGGCTTCACACACATACGGTGCATTTATCGAACTTCATATCGAGCAAGGTCAGGTCCTTGAACGATTGGGCCATTCAATTGGTATTGTATCGGATATTGTAGGCCAGAAACGCTTTAGCATTACAGTAGGTGGCGAAGCCAATCATGCCGGAACTACACCGATGGCCTGGCGCAAGGATGCACTTGCAGGTGCAGCCGAGATGATTACAGCCGTAAGACGCATTGCGCTTGAAGCGGGAGAACCACTTGTAGCCACTGTGGGTCGAATAACAGCTGATCCGGGTGTGGGTAACGTCGTTGCATCCCGGGCCGTATTCTCGCTCGATATCCGGCATATCAGGCAAGAGAGCATTGATCGATGCTGGCACAATATGCTACAGGAATTTAGCAGAATCGCAGCCGAGCAACAGCTCGGACTGAACTGGGAGGAGCACTTGTCTGTCACACCTATTCCGATGAACGAACAGATTACGTCAGACATTCGTGATATTTGTGAAGTGGAGCAATTATCCTATATGCACTTGCCAAGCGGCGCAGGACATGATTCGCAGATCTTTCAGCCGGCTTGCCCTACAGCGATGATCTTTGTACCTAGCCAAGATGGCATTAGCCATAATCCCCTTGAATATACAGCTGAAGAGGACCTGATGAAAGGTTTCCGGGTTCTCGTTCAGCTACTCTATAAATACGGTTACGGGAGTTGAGTGAAGATGTCCAACTATAAAGAATTGTCCCCTTCCTTGCGGACGATCATGACACCGGGGCCAGTTGAAGTTGACCCAAGAGTTCTGAGGGCATTATCCTTCCCAATTTTGGGGCAGTTTGATCCGGAGTTCACTTCCCTGATGAATGAGACGATGGCTATGCTGCGTGAACTATACATGACAGATAATGAGTGGTGTTATCCGGTGGATGGCACATCCCGCTCAGGGATTGAAGCCGTGTTGGTCAGTCTGATTCAACCGGGGGACAAGGTGTTGGTCCCCATCTATGGACGCTTCGGACATCTGTTGGTTGAAATTTCGGAACGCTGTGGTGCTGAGGTTATCTTTTTTGAAACAGAATGGGGAACGGTATTTGATCCCGAAGAGGTAATCAAGGCGATCCATGCACATAAGCCGAGTTTGGTTGCGATGGTTCACGGCGAGACATCAACCGGGCAAATGCAGCCCCTCGCCGAGATTGGCAAAGCCTGTCGTGAACTCGATATTTTACTTGTCGTCGATGCAGTTGCCACAATCGGCGGTACACCTGTCGAGACGGATGCCTGGTATCTGGATGCGGTGATGGGTGGAACGCAGAAGTGTTTGTCCGTTCCATCCGGGATGGCGCCAATAACGTATAACAGCCGTGTGGAGAAGAAACTGATGAGCCGCAAAACCGTCGAACGAGGGCTCCGGGATGCAACAAGTGCTCGGGCTGAAGGGCGCACGATTGCCAGTAATTATTTTGACCTGAGCCAATTGCAGGACTACTGGAGCTCGGCACGGTTGAACCATCATACGGAGGCCACTTCGATGCTCTACGGTCTTCACGAAGGACTGCGAATTTTGCTTCAGGAAGGTCTGGATGCCCGTTTTCAGAGACATCGGATTAATGAACGAGCGTTGGTTGCGGGGATTCAGGGCATGGGGCTGAAACTGTATGGAGAGATGTCCAGTAAACTTCCAGTGGTCACCTGTATCGAAATACCCGATGGTATGGATGGTGAGTCGGTACGCAACATGCTTCTGAACGATTTCAGTATTGAGATTGCCAGCTCATTTGGACCACTGAAAGGCAAGATTTGGCGTATTGGTACGATGGGATTCAGCTGCCAGCGCAAAAATATACTTCATGTGCTGGGCGCACTGGAAGCTGTACTGTTGCGTCATCGTCACGCCTTGCCAGCAGGCGAGGCCGTGCAGGCAGCGCTGGATGTGTATGCCGGAAAGGAGGGCGTCTTATGTTGAACCAGATGCCGATATCCAGGGAGGTGATGGTTACCTCCCCACATTATTTAGCGAGTGCGGTTGGCAGCGCAATCCTCCAGCAAGGTGGTAACGCTTATGATGCTGCTGTCGCTGTAAGTGCCGCACTGGGTGTAGTCTACCCACACATGACAGGACTTGGCGGAGATGCTTTCTTTCTAATTCACGATGGAGCAAGTGGTGACATAACGGCCTACAACGGTAGCGGTCGTTCAGCAGCAGGCATTCATGCCGACACGTTCAAAGCGATGGGGATGAGCACCATTCCTCAGCGAGGTGTGCTTAGTGCGATTACCGTTCCTGGAATGGTAGATGCATGGTGGGAAGTCTGGTCCCGCTATGGGAAGTTAAAGTGGGAACAGTTGCTTGAACCAGCTGCGCTATATGCGGAAAAGGGATGCCCTGTATCCCGAAATCTGCGCCTGTGGCTGGAACGTGATGAGGATTTCATTATGGGGCATTCACCGCTGCGAGCGGTATTTGCCCCTTTTGGTACACTTTTGCAGGAAGGCGATCTACTCTTGCAGCCTGATCTTGCCTCTTCCATTCGCCTGATTCAGGCAGGTGGACGTGATGTTTTTTATACCGGGGAACTGGCGGAGCAGCTAACTTCGGCTATTCGTGAGGATGGCGGCATGCTCGCTCCAGCGGACTTCGCGGCTCACAAGGGAGAGTGGGTGAAGCCGATCACTACCGATTACCGTGGCTATCAAGTTCACCAGATGCCGCCGAATTCACAGGGCTTCTCGATGCTGATGATGTTGAATATGCTGGAACATATTGATCTTTCTTCCATTGCGCGGACGTCCCCCGAGTTCTATCATCTGATGGCTGAAGTGGTCAAAAAGGCTTTTCGTGAACGTGATCGTTATCTCACAGACCCGGAGTTCAGGGATATTCCGCTGGAAAATCTGTTATCCAAGGTTTATGGAAATGAGTTATGGAACGAGATTCAGTCCGCTCCACCTGCTGTGGCACAGCCTTTTCTGTCCAAAATGATGGGTCAGGATACGGCTTACGCAGCGGTTGTGGACAATGAAGGCAATGCCGTCTCGTTTATTCAGAGCCTGTACTTTGATTTTGGCGCTGCTTATGTGCCTGGGGATACGGGTGTGATCATGCAGAACCGCGGTTCCTTTTTCTCACTTGATCCGAAGGACGCCAACGTATTGGAACCGAATAAACGCTCATTCCACACCCTAATGCCGGGTCTTATCACTCGTAACGGGAAACCTTATATGCTCGTAGGCACGCAAGGTGGTGAGGGCCAACCCCAGACACAGTTATCGATTCTTACGGGTGTGCTGGACTATGGTCTGAACATTCAGGAAGCCATTGGGCTACCGCGTTGGGTGTATGGGCGTACCTGGGGTGAAGAAGGTGACACGCTGAGAGTAGAGAACCGCTATCATGACGACGTATGTGACACGCTTGCCCGATGGGGACATAACGTCGAAGCCAGAGCGCCGTGGGACGGAATTATGGGGCAGTCACAAGGGATTGTCATCCGTGAAGATGGCATGATTAGCGGGGCAGCAGATCCCAGGGGAGATGGCATGGCTATCGGGTGGTAGCGTGATTTATGTAAAGCATCATGCATGGATCCAAAGAAGATCATCTTTAAAATGCAGGATCAGAATAAGTAAATTTACGCAGATAGATACGGATAGGGGAGATTATCATGGGAACGATCCTGCTAAAAGGTGCACAACTCGTCACAATGAATGCAGAAGAGGATGTATTTACGGGAGATTTGCTGATCGAGGACAATAAAATCAAAGAAATTGCAGAGCATATCGATGTTCAGGCAGATCAGGTCATTGATGCTCGAGGCAAAGTGCTGCTTCCAGGTTTTATCCAAACGCATATTCATCTGTGTCAGACCTTGTTCCGCGGACGTGCGGACGATCTGGAGCTGATGGATTGGCTTCGTCAACGCATCTGGCCGCTTGAGGCAGCGCATGATGAAGAGTCTGTCTATTACTCGGCGATGCTCGGCTTGGGCGAATTGATTTCCAGCGGGACAACAACCATTTTGGATATGGAGACCGTGCATCATACCGATTCGGCTTTTCAGGCGATGGCACAGAGCGGCATTCGGGTGATTTCCGGTAAAGTGATGATGGATCACGGGGATGAAGTTCCTGAACCGCTGCGTGAAAATACGGCTACCTCGCTGCAACAAAGTGTCGATTTGCTGGAGAAATGGAATGGATTCGGGGGTGGCCGCATTCAGTATGCATTTTGTCCACGCTTCGTCGTCTCGTGCACCGAAGAATTATTGGTTGAGGTACGTGACCTGTCGAATAAGTACCATGTGAAAGTGCACACCCATGCCTCCGAAAATCGTGGCGAGATCGAACTGGTAGAACACGAACGTGGCATGCGAAACATCGTCTATCTGGATCATATCGGTCTAGCTACCCCAAGACTGGTGCTTGCCCACTGTGTGTGGCTGAGTGAGGAAGAGAAGGAGATTATTCGCAAACGCGGGGTAAAAGTCACCCACTGCCCTGGATCGAATATGAAACTGTCCTCAGGTATAGCGGATATTCCTGATCTGCTGAATCGCCAGATTGCGGTAGGGATTGGTGCCGATGGTGCGCCGTGCAACAACAATCTAGATATGTTCCAGGAAATGCGCCTGACCGCGCTCATTCAAAAGGTGCCTCACGGTCCAACAGTGATGGACGCCCGTACGGTGCTGCGTATGGCGACGATGGGTGGAGCAGAAGTGCTCGGAATGTCCAAGGAAATCGGCAGTCTGGAAGTGGGTAAAAAAGCAGATATGTTGCTGCTGGATCTGGATGATTTTCATACGTACCCTTCCTATGAGACTGATGTGTATTCCCGTGTAGTCTATTCCGCAACTCGCAGCTGTGTAGACACCGTTATTATTGATGGAAGCATCGTGCTCCAAAACCGGAAGATTCAAACGATTGATCGTGGCATTGTGCTTCGTGAATCGGATAAAAGTATTGCAAGATTGATGAAACGCATCTAATCGAACGCAGCCGTATGAAACTCACCCAATGAACTGTCTGAGCAGAAGTTGGACTTTCAATCTTCGCTAAAAAGGTCAAGATTCACTTCTTCGGATTCGGATTCAAATCCCTGAAAGGATGGAGACGCGATGGAAATGCATGATCTGTGTGCAATTGCAGCGCGGGAACCGCGCTGTGTTCTCGCAACAGCGGTTAAGGTAGAAGGTCATGCTTACCGTAAGCAGGGAGTCTCTATGCTTTTGACCGAAGAAGGTGTGATGTATGGCAGTATCAGTCCAGGTTGTCTGGAGAGTGATCTGCAGGCTAGGGTGGACCGTGTGCTGGATACACAACAGTTGGAATTCGTGGAGTATGATATGCGTCCCGAAGATGATTTGTCCTGGGGAGAAACGATTGGCTGCGGCGGGTTAATTATAGTGCTGCTAGAGCCGGTATGTGCTGAACTCAGGTCGATCTTGTCTCACATGCATACGTATTTTCAATCTGGATCAGCTGTGGAGCTAACCCGTTCATTCTACGATCAATACACGCGAATTCATTATGTGATTCAGCTCGCTGAGGATGCGGAAAGCCAGACATCGTTATCCCCTTCTCCAGTTGCCAAGGGAGCTTCTCTAGGTCCAATAAACACATTGATTACAGAGGATACACCGCGACTATCGTTAGTTGTTATTCATTCGTCTGAAGCTGACGCTGTCGCATCTAATTCTGGAGAGAATGATCTTCAGAGGCATGGATTGACTGATATCCCTTTACAGATCTCCGCAAAATATGTGCCCAAACCCCGTCTGATTATCATTGGAGCCGGAAATGATGTAATCCCGGTCGCCCGTTTGGGCAAATCAGCAGGATTTCGTGTGGTTGTAGCGGATTGGCGAGAAACCTTTTGCACCACTGAACGCTTTCCGGGTGTTGAGTTTGTTCGCGGTTTCCCAAGTGAGATCATGCCTGTACTGGATATCCAAAGCGGGGATTATATCGTATTGATGAGTCATCAGTTTCCTAGAGAACGGGAGTTTCTTGAATTACTTGAGGATCGGAATTATGCGTACCTTGGTATTATGGGCTCCAGAACGCGAACAGCACGTTTGCTGAACGATCTCCCTCCACTAAAACAGTTGCATTCACCCGTCGGCTTGACCATTGGTGCCGATGGACCGGAAGAGATCGCAATCAGCATCGCAGCAGAACTTATTGCCTGTAAAAGAGCAGCTGTTGCCGCAGAGCGGCGCAACGTACAGAGGGGGATTGCACATGCGACTGACGGGCATCGTGCTAGCGGCAGGTAAGAGCAGCCGAATGGGGCGGGATAAACTGTCTATCGTCATGCCTGATGGAAGATGTTTGGCCGCATGGACATTGGAAGCTGCCTTGAAATCCGATTTGGAGAAAGTTATCTGTGTGGTCAAACCCGAGGATTCATTAGCGTGGATCCCCTCCATGTGGCTCAATGCAGCATCATATGGTTGTACTCCAGATACGAGGACGAGGCTTCAGATTGCAATCTGTACCGACTATACATACGGTATCGCCATGTCCCTTCACTGTGGCATTCTGTCTGCTATAGCATACAAGCCAGAAGGTGTGATGATAATTTTGGCAGATCAGCCGCTATTGCAGGCACAAGATATTAACAGGGTTGCTGAGGCGTTAGCCGTCAACAAACTGTGTGATTATGCAGCAGCTACGGATGGCGGTGGAGGCAAGCCTCCGGTCGCCTTTCGTGAACATATGCTGGGGCCTCTTTTGTCGCTTAGCGGAGATGAGGGAGCGCGAAAAATCATGCTCAATCCCAAATATGCAGGCAAGCATGTATCTTTGTCTGAATTTAGCTTTTGGGATGCGGATACCGAACCAGAGCTGGAACGTATTTTGGATTATGTGAATGGCATAAGATGAATGAAAATCAAGGCAGAAGGAGCGATTCCTTGTGTATTATTTCTC
Source organism: Paenibacillus marchantiae (assembly GCF_028771845.1). Taxonomy (NCBI): domain Bacteria; kingdom Bacillati; phylum Bacillota; class Bacilli; order Caryophanales; family Paenibacillaceae; genus Paenibacillus; species Paenibacillus marchantiae. The sequence continues at coordinate 4,653,954 of NZ_CP118270.1, forward strand.
GCAGTAATGAGGTCAGCCAGACCATCTGGTTGGCCTCTTTATTGTTTTGATCTAATTGGTTATGAAATGGCTTGTGTTAGCTTATCACAGTAAACAATGCATCAGGCACAAATCAAAGAGTCTATTTATACATTTATCCAAAATGATGTGAAGATAATTGACCTTATTGTTGCAGTCCCATATGATTTGAAGAATTATTTGGATCATTCGTTCATATCCAACGTCCCGCAGACAGATTCCAGGTAGAGAAGGGAGATGGAAGGATGGTCATGTCGGCATATGGGTCTGGAGCACAACCAACGGTTTGGCAGCCCGTTAATCTAGATGAGCTTCAAGCTTTAAAGAGTGAACTGTCCGGGAAGTATTGTTTTGCAGCAGGGACCACATTATTACGTACTCAGTGGGAGGGCGGTCTTGTACCTGTACCTGAGCATATGATCAGCCTTGCTCGTATTCCAGATGCAAGCGGCGTATATGTGGATGGAGATGATTTGGTCATTGGAGCACTGACGCGATTAAGTCATTGTGCCACAGACGTTCTTCTACAACAGCTGCCCATTTTGCAATCTGCAATGAACGCTATCGCCGCTCCTTCTATTCGAAATATGGCGACAATTGGCGGAAACATTGTATCGGGAGTAGGAGACTCCATTCCCGCACTCCTTGTCTACGATGCACAGCTGTACTGGTTGACGGACAACGGCATGGAGATGCGCAGTCTTTCGTCCTGGCTGAACGGTGGTCGTGACGGCAGTCGCAACCCGAATGATGTATTAATGAGAATTCATATTCCATTGGAAAATACGCCTTTCCCTGATGTCACCAGCGAGCGGGCATCTGCGACGCGTGAAATTTCATTTTACCGCAAGCTGGGTCGGCGGGAGACCTTTACAGCATCGCTGGTGACGATTGCATTTCACGGAGAAGTGGATGCAGATGGCCGCTGGAATAAAATAGCGATCGCTGCAGGTGGAGGTTCAGGCATGGCCATGCGACTTACGGAGTCGGAAAAGTTGCTTCTTGGCGTGGAGGCTTCTGTTATGCAAGCTTTATCGCTAGCTGCCTCGGCAGCTTCGGAATTCGTGACTTATAGCGATGCATTTGCTACAGAACAGTACCGTAAGCAAACGGCAGGTAATATGCTCGGAGCCGGACTCTGGGAAGCACTTCACTCATAGAAGAAAACCATTTTGGAGAAGCAAAGTGTAAGCCCAACAGCTTCTGAGGGGAGAAAGGGGAGAGAGATCATGCTGTTGAATCGGGATAATAGTGGGAAACGCTGGCATCTGCGGCCAGATGGGGTAGGCAAAGTAACAGGACAGCTTCAATATCTGACAGACATGACGCTGCCCGATATGATCCATGGAAGGGTCCTTCGAAGCTCATACCCCTATGCCCGCATATTGTCTATCGATATAACCGAAGCGGAGGCTATAGAGGGTGTATTTGCCGTACTCACCTCGAAAGATGTGCCCGGTTTGAACCTGTTTGGCATTGCAACTCCGGATCAGCCTGTATTTTGCGAGCATGTCGTTCGTTATGTCGGTGATGCCATTGCCGCAGTTGCTGCGGACTCCCCGGAACGTGCAGCGCTCGCTCTGGATGCCATCCGGGTTGAGTATGAAGAATGGACTCCGCTGGACAGCCCAGAGGCTGCACTGGCACCCGGTGCACCTGAGCTCCATGAACATGGTCCCGGCAATGTGCTGCACCGTACCGAAATCAAACGAGGCAATGTAGATGAGGGCTTTGCTGCATGCGAACATATTGTGAGTGAGACGTATTATACCCCTCGCCAGATGCATGCCTATATGGAGACGGAAGGCGGGTTATTTGTTCCTGATGAAAGTGGGAGACTCCATGTCTACGCGGCGACACAGCATGGTTACAAGGACAGGATGCAGCTTGCCCGAATCATTGGCTGTTCCGAAGAAGATATTCGGGTGGTCTCGTCTCCGATAGGCGGTTCTTTTGGCGGGAAAGATGAGCTGAATGTACAGCCTTATGGGGCACTGCTTGCTTTAAGGTCCGGACATCCTGTGAAAATGCACAATTCACGCAAAGAATCCGTACGTGCAGGATTAAAGCGTCATCCGATGAAAATTGAAATGCAGACCGGAATCAGCCGTGAAGGCATGATCCAGGCTCACCGAGTCCGCATTACCGCAGACACCGGAGCATATGCCACGCTGGGGGCACCCGTCCTGAATTTTTGCACGGAACACTGTCTCGGACCTTATTCTATTCCCAATGTAGATGTGGAGGGTGTCTCGGTATATACGAATAATGGGGTGTCGGGAGAGTTTCGCGGATTTGGCGGAAATCAGGCGATCTTTGCAATGGAGGGTCAGATGGATCGACTCGCCGAGATTATGGATATAGACCCCTGGGAGTTTCGGAGACGCAACATGAGGGAAAAGACCGATCCAGGGCCACTAAATCAACGGATTCTGGTCACGGATGGTCTGTCGCAAGTATGGGAGGCGCTGGATCGTTCGGAGTTATGGCAAAAGCATCAATATCCCTCGGCAGATCTTGCTCTACCTCCCTGGATTAAACGTGGAGTAGGTGCAGCCATCGCGATGCACGGAGCAGGGCTTGGTTATGGCATTCCCGATCCGGCGGGCGGGCGTCTATCTCTGAATGCCGAAGGTAAGATTGAAGTGGCATTCAGCTACGAAGAATTCGGTCAGGGACTTATTGCTACGCTGGAAATGATGCTCTGCGATCTGTTCTACTGCTCAACATCCGATCTAAGCATAATCATTGGGGATACGGATCGAGTGCCACACAGTGGTTCAAGCACCGCTTCGCGTTCAACGACGATGGCCTGGATGGCTCTCCAGCGATTACAGACACCATTCCGCTCCAAAATCTTGTCAGTAGCCTCTGCTTTGTCAGGAATTCCGGCTGCCGAACTGATTACTGGAATTGAGGGAGTATGGCACAAGGGACAGCTTTCTCCAGAAGTTACAGCGAATGAACCGGCGATGAATTCCAGAGTTGTTGTTTCTTACGTTGATCTGGCGAAGCATGGAAAAGAGGAAGAATGGATTTTTGATACTCAATTTGAATATCCGACCACGCCGGACAATGTTGTGGGTGGGCATTATCTATATACGTATGCGGCAGTAGCGGCAGAAGTGGAGGTAAACACGCTAACCGGAGAAGCCAAATTGCTAGATACGAGGCATGTGGTTGCTGCTGGCCCTGTCATCAATCCAATGGGATTCATCGGACAGATCGAAGGCGGAAGTGTAATGGCTCTGGGTTTTACATTGACCGAGGATGCTGTGATGCAAGACAGTCGCTATATGACAACCAATCTGGACACCTACCTGATTCCGACGATTCGCGACATTCACACCAACCTGGAGGTGGAGGCAATTGAAGATCTGCCAGAGGGAGATCCGTTTGGACCACGGGGGATTGGCGAGATTGGTTCGGTGGCGCTTGCTCCGGCCATCACCGCTGCGATTCATCAGGCTACAGGGGTGTGGGTTAATCGTTTGCCGGTTCCGCGCGATCAACTGATCAAACCAATTGGCGTCTTGCTTCAGGAAGGAGTGAGCTCATCATGACTGAACCTTTGGGCAATTTCTGGACAGCCGTTGTGAATGGCGAGGAGAAACAATTGCACATCGCCCAGACAAACCGTCTTGTGGATGTACTGCGCTCGCATTTGAATCTAACGGGAACGAAAGTTTCCTGCGAAGTTGGCCGATGTGGTGCTTGTATGATACTGATGGATGGAGAGCCGGTCAATTCCTGTCTCGTTATGGCTTATCAATGTGTTGGAAGCGAGATAACAACAATAGAAGGGTTGTATGGTGAAGAGGAAGGGAAGTTGCACCCAATTCAGCAGGCTTTTGTGGAAGAAGGCGGCTTCCAATGCGGGTATTGTACACCCGGGATGGTGATTTCCACCAAGGCATTGCTAGATCGCTATCCGCAGCCTAGCCAGGAACAGATCGAAATGGGATTATGCGGTAATCTGTGCCGCTGTACTGGATATGGAGGGATTCTTCGTGCAGTTCGTACCGCAGGAGAAACCTGTTTATCATCATCCATTTTAACAACGGAAGAGAAGAAAGTAATTGACCTGTGATTGAACTACGGAATTAAAGAAGACCGGGCGCTGGAGGGCATATCTCCGCTTCGCTCGGTCTTTATTTCTAACGATTAATATTTGATAATGTACCATCCGCCCCAAGTCGAATAATTCAGACCATTTCCATAATTACGATCAGCTGTTTGTGGATTACGAATCGAATTACCACTGGCATCTCTAAAATCAATAGCAGTTAGCCCACGCTTATGTGACCACCCACCATCAGCATCCTGTCTGTACCAATGATAATCATAATTTGGTGCAATAACAAGTGCTACCTTGTACTCTCTGTATCCAGGAACTTCACTATATGTAGAAGTTCGTAGGGATTTATTTAAATATGGCATGTCAAGCTTAGAGGCACTAATGATGCTCGAAGAAGTTAAACTTGTAAAAACTTTTCCGGCCAGTTCACCTGGTTGTAATTTATGTCCAGAATATGTGGATGTATTCAACATGTATGCATAGCAATTAGCTTTATCCGTCAAATTTTCCCATGCACTTGAAGAATAAGGGTGTTCATATCCACCAGTAGGCATTGTTTCAAGAGCTTGAAGAGTTAATTGATCATTTGAGTTTGTTTTAGAATCAATAGTCTGGTTGTTGTATTGGGTTTCATGAACAGTGACTTCTGTTTTATTCAATAAGGCGAATTCAGCAGGTCGATAATTCACCTGTAATTGTTCTTCTTCTGTTAAACTGTTAAACCAGTTCAACCATTCTTTAGTATCTGGAGCGAAAGAAGCTAATGGGTCTACATTAGGTAACGATAGGAGGGCATTCTCGTTAAAAGATATTAATTCAGCTGGTTTGTAACTTACTTTTAATTGATCTTCTTTAGTGAGTTTGTCAAACCAATTCAACCATGTTTGAGTTTCAGCTGCGGGAGAAGTATCCTTTTTGGAACTGTTTGATTCAGCTAATACAGGTAACGCTAGTGTGAATAACAAGATCATTGCAAATAAAGATGAAACTAATTTTTTCATTGTTACGTCCCCTCCTGAAATTTATTAAATATTTTGATTCCAAATGCGATGTGAAATGTGTTTAACTCAACTGTGCTTATGAATAGAGAACCCCCTCTCGAATAAATTCAAAAAAATGTAATATACGGTAATTATGTTATGGTACAATAGTGATAAAAGCAAGATATTTATTACAAATTATTCCACATAAAGATTTAAGGAGGAAGAATAATGACAAAACTTATTCCTAGAAAACTCAGTTTAGTATTGTTGCTTTTGGTTGCATTTTGTTCAGGATGTCAGGCAAATAGTGATCAGGGGGGGGCGAGTACATCCATTCCCTTAAAAAAACTAAATACTCTCGCAGAGAAAGGAGACAGCCTGACATGGAATGATTTTGCAGCGTACCCTTATGAAGATGAAGGATCGGGATTATATATTCGAAAATACAACATAGAAGGCGGGCACCAATTGATGATTAGCGGTAAAAGTTTGGACAAAAAACCAGACCATATTTATGTGGTGAATAAAGATGGGGAGAAAATCGACCTTTTAAAAGAAAACATCAAAAAAATGAACTTAAAATAACGTAACAATTATTATGTAAGCTTATTATTTTGGATTAACTCATAAGCTGTATCTATATTGCTTGCTAACTATCTCTAACGGACGATAGATAAGGATGATTATTACGAAGGTTTCCTGTCTCGTTATGTCTTATCAATGTGTTGGCAGTGAAATAACAACAATTGAAGGGATACATGGTGAAGAGTAAGGGAAGTTGCATCCAATTCAGCGGCTTTTGTGGAAGAAGGCGGCTTCCAATACGGATATTGTGGAGGAATACTACGAGCGGTAAACAAGGTGATTGATGAGCACGATAGGAGGGGTTCTACCCAATGATCCTGGAAGTAGTGAGGTCCGAGCTTTCTCTGAATTTCAATATCATAAAAGTTTTTATAGACCAACCTATACTCTGCGGGTTGGTCTTTGTTGTTTAATGAAAACATACGATCATGGGTCAACTTGAGCACAAGGAGGGCTTGTTAATCAGTATGCTTTTCAATTGTCCATATGTTACTTATAATAGATGTCCAATGAAGATGAGTGTAATTAGTATTACACACAAGGAGGTGTGTTCTTGAACAAATCGGATCGTATGCTGGCTATCGTACTTGAGCTGCAGCGGGGGAAGGTTCAACGTGCGGAAGATTTAGCCCTCTTGTTTGAAACAAGTGTCCGAACCATATACAGAGACATTCAGGCGTTATGTGAGGCAGGAGTTCCTGTGGTGGGAGAACCCGGAGTAGGATATTCACTTATGGAAGGATACTTTTTGCCTCCGATCAGCTTCACAGCTGAAGAAGCGGTTACACTTCTAATCGGACTTGATTTTGTTGAACAGCGCTTCGATAACTACTACAAAAGTACATCCTTTACGTCCCGTTCGAAAATTGAAGCAATCCTGCCTGTGCCTCTTCGGGAAGAGGTGGGACAGATACAACAGGGTATCCGTTTACTTCGTTCACCGGACAGTGATACACACGAGCGAGAGATCGAACATATGGGAATCATCCGAAAGGCAATGCAGCATAAACTCAAAATCCGGTTTCATTACCATAAGCCTGGAACGGTTAATGAAACCGTACAAAAGACCGTTCGTATGTCGTCCCCTTACGGGATGCTTTGGATGCAAGGCTCATGGATGCTGATTGCCCGATGTGATTTGCGACAGGAGATTCGTCATTTTCGTATATCCCGCATGAGTGATCTGGAGATTAGCACAGACCCATTCGATCTTCCTCCAGGTTTTAATATTCACAGCTACTCACCACCTGACAACCGTGATGTGCATGTCCGTGTTTGGTTTCATGGTCGAATTGCAGATAGAGTGATTGAAGCGAATAATTACTACATGGAGAAAGCAGAACTGCAAACAGATGGATTATACGCAGATTTTCGTGTAAGGCATCCAGAAGACGTACTGCATTGGATACTTGGATGGGGAGCCTCGGCTCTGGTCTTGGAGCCCGAATCATTAAGAATTCGAATTCGCGAGGAAGCAAGCAATCTCCTTAAACACTACTGACATAACGCTGTCAGTAGTGTTTGTGTATGATCGGTTTATAACCGATTGAAGGAGCTGTGTATTTGTATGGAAACGATAATAACAAGGAACAACGATGAGATTCGACGTGATTTTGAACTGACGCTGGAACGTTATTTGCAGGAACTGGAGCTGATGAGCGATGCTCAGTTAAGCTACAAACCCAGTGAGACTGAGTGGTCGATGGGCCAGATGTACCAGCATTTAATTCAGTCTGCGATGAAAATGCATTTAGCCAATGTTCAACTTTGTATAAGCGCAGACGAGGACTCGGGCAAGAAGAGAAACCAGGGCAAAACAGAAACAGGTGAAGCTGTTTTTGCGCAAGCAAGTTTTCCTCCGATACGTATCCACGTTCCTGCTTCTCCTGAGTATACTCCACTACAACCGGATGGAAGAGAATCAATAATTCAAGGATTTAATGAGGTAAGGGATGAAATGCGGAGAATGGAAGTGCTGTTGGAAGAAACAACACAGGAATGTACGTTGGCACATCCAAGCTTCGGTGGTTTGAATGCAGAGGAATGGTTTGCATTGGTCGAGATGCATTATCGTCATCATTTCTTGCAGCTTGAGCGTCTGAAGAAGGCATGGGAAGAACAGGTGCAGAGATGAATGAACAGGAAAAGGAAAAGCATGATTTGATGGCTACCAGCAAAGGAATTATGCAGATTCATACGAGTGAACTCCTGGCTTCTCAGTTAGAAGTTGAGGCTGAATCTGAAAAAGGAAACCGATACTGGATCGGCGTTGTGTCTGCATCACATGTGGGAAAAGGGGTGGAAGGGGGCTTCGCCCAGCTCTGTCACGGCAAGGTAGCTTCTCTGCGCAAAATGAATGCAGGAGACTGGCTGATCTATTATTCGCCGCGAACAAGCATGCAAGGAGGCAAGGTACTTCAAGCATTCACCGCCATAGGGCGCATAATAGACGATCAGGTATACACGTACCATGTGTCAGATTCCTTTGTACCGTATCGGAGGAATGTTCAGTATTATCCTTGTCAGCAGGTGAAGATCGCTGATCTGCTGGACCAACTGATCCTTACTCGGGGACAGACACGTTGGGGATATCATTTTAGATATGGTCATTTGCAGATTCAAAAAGAGGATTTTCTGAAAATTGCACTTGCCATGTTGGGGGCTGAGGCAGAAACCTGCTAACCTACATAGTTTGAGCAAAGAGTCAGATCTTATTTATGTGACACAAAGCTGAGGAAAAAATAGACCTTTTGAGGGGAAATAAAAATAATCGAATTTTCAATAACGTAATAATTATTATGTAAACTTATTATTTTCGATGACCTCCATAAGCTGTATCTATATTGCTAACCATGTTTAAGGGGCGGATACAGCTGGATTTAGGTCAATTTCCAGTTCAAATCTTTGAATAAAAAACCTCATTTAAATGGTCTTCAATATTGTTCCTTTAAGAGTACAGGACGGTTGTAGGGGTCTTATTATAAATCGTTTTCGAAGAACTTGAGAACGGATGAGATTCCTCTCTATAATTGCAACTTATATGTTCATAAACCGTTGTTATACAAATTTTAACTCTGATTTATTCCTGAGAAACACTCAACGCAATGAATATAGAATATCGAAAAATATAAGATGAAATATACTGCTTCAAACCAGATATAATACGGTGGATAAGACTCGTAAAATGGCATGTTCAAAGCTGTGTAAATGTGTTCATTTATCGATGAGGGACAGAATGGGGTGATTTCTCAAAATCGGGTTATTACTCCCGTTTTAGATCAATTTCATATGGATTTGCGATGGATTTAGTACCGCTTTCAATGTATGCTTTTGGAAACTGGAAAGGAAGTGGGAAAAATGGAACGCGAACTGGCGTTGGAAATTGTCCGAGTAACAGAATTGGCTGCGTTAGCTTCAGCACCCTGGATGGGGCGGGGCGACAAGAATAGTGCAGATGAGGCGGCTACTTTGGCTATGCGCGCCATGTTCGATTCCGTGTCTATTCGCGGCACGGTGGTAATCGGTGAAGGAGAAATGGATGAAGCACCCATGTTGTATATCGGCGAGGAAGTCGGCAACGCTGAGGGCCCCGAGGTTGATGTGGCTGTAGATCCTTTGGAAGGTACAGAGATCGTAGCCAAGGGCCTGAACAACGCTTTATCGGTTATTGCAGTGGCGGGAAAAGGCAACCTGCTCCACGCACCGGATATGTACATGGAGAAGCTGGCTGTAGGGCCTGCTCTGGTGGGCAAGGTCAGTATCGAAGATCCGGTTGAGGTGACATTGGAGAAAGCCGCTGAAGCATTGAACAAAAACATCTCAGATCTGACAGTCATGATTCTGGACCGTGTACGACATGAAAGTACGATCAAGACATTGCGCAAGGTTGGTGTGCGGATCAAGTTCCTCAGCGATGGTGATGTTGCAGGCGCGATGGCACCTGCGTTCCCAGAGGCGGGTATTGATCTGTATGTCGGATCAGGCGGGGCACCAGAAGGTGTGCTTGCTGCAGCTGCCTTGTCCTGCCTGGGAGGCGAGATTCAAGGTCGCCTGATGCCTGCGAACGCAGACGAATTCCAGCGCTGCTTGCAAATGGGGATCGATAATCCCTACAAAGTATTAACGATGCAGGATATGATCGGTACGGAAGATGTTATTTTTGCAGCAACAGGTGTTACTCCGGGTGAGATTCTTGGTGGTGTACGTTACCTCGCGGATGATCGGGCAGAGACCGATTCCATCGTCATGCGTGCCAAAACCAAAACGATTCGTTTCATCCGTTCTCAGCATTTCCTTCCGAATAAGGAAGTGTTGCACAAAGTGCGGCAGCTTCAATCTACACCTGAGCCTTTAGATCGCATTCAAAGTCACGTCACTATTATGGAACAGGCTGAGTTCAGTCAATCATCTGTTGGTAACGGTGTGACGACCTGATATAGGTCTGCACTGTAGTTGGTCTGCCCCAACATGAATCCGTGTGAAAGCGAGTGAAGAAGAAGGTTATATAGGACAAGTTACAAGAAAATATAGTAAGCAAGAGGTGGGGAATTTGTTTACACAAATCCTCATCTTTTTTTGTGTTAAAAGCATTGACAACGGTTACAACACATGAGAAGATGTACGCGCGTACATAATTATTTGATACATTGCATCGTTTTGGCAGGTGTTCAGGAAACATGAAGGAGGTGAGATCCATGGCATCCCGTAAAGAAGTGGCTGATCTTGCCGGTGTTTCGGAAGCTACAGTATCCCGAGTTCTTAATGGCGTTGGTCCTATTAAAGAGGAAACCCGCCGTAAGGTTATTGAAGCTTCCGAGCAGTTGGGTTACGTCCCCAGCGCACTGGCCCGCAGCTTTGCGAGAAGTAAAAGCGGTAACCTTGGCGTGGTGTTGCCCTACGTCCCGAAAGCACACTTGTTCTCGGCGTATTTCTTCTCGGAAATGCTGAGTGGCATTGGGAGCAAAGCCAGGGACAACGGCATGGACCTGCTGGTCATGTTCAGGACACCGGGTGAAGTGATGAATTATACGGATCTGTTCCGCCGTCAGAAAGTGGATGCTTGCATTATTCTCGGCGCACGAGATGATCATGGGGAACTGGCAGCCATGCAGAGGCTTCAGCAGGAAGGACATCCCTTTTGCATTATGAGCCAGCACTTTGCAGGTGAATCATTCATGGAAGTGGATGCCGATCATGTGGAGGGCAGCAGGCTGGCAATCCGTCACCTTACCGATCAGGGCTACCGGAATATCGCCTTTCTTAATGGTCCGGATAGTTATTCCAACAGTCAGGAGCGGCTTCAGGGCGTTCATATCGGACTGAATGAGGCCGGAATGAATATAAATTCCAGTCTGTTGCTGGAGGGGAACTATGGCAGACGAAGCGGGGTGGAGGCAGCTGCCACCATTGCAGCCCGGCTTAACGAGATTGACGCTGTATTTGCTGCGAATGACCGGATGGCAATCGGTGTTATGCATGGTTTGCGTGAGCGTGGGATCAAGGTTCAGGATTTCCCTGCGTTTGTAGGTTATGATGACTCCGATGCGGCCGAGATGGCGGTTCCGCCGCTGAGCAGCGTCAGGGTTCCCTTTTATGAAATGGGAGAACTGGCCGCATCCAAACTTATTCACGGATCACTGGGAGCAACAGCTTCATCAGTGAATTCCGAAGTTCCCTCAGAAACAGCAAGGCAGTTGTTGCCTACAGAGCTGATCATCCGTGCCTCTTCAATCCGTAATTAATACATTGCTAGTTATATTCCAAAGGAGGAAGTGACCATGTCAAAGCGTCTTCGTGTCGGAATGGTTGGATACAAATTTATGGGGAAAGCCCACAGCAACGCTTATCGCAGTCTGCCGATGTTTTTCCCGTCTGCCCCGCTGCAGCCGGAGATGTCTGTAATCTGTGGACGGAACGAGCAGGGAGTTCAGGAGGCTGCCAGTCAGTTCGGCTGGTCTGAAAGTATAACGGACTGGCGCGAGCTGGTGCGGCGTGATGATATCGATCTGATCGATATTAACGCTCCAAGTGATGCCCATAAGGAAATCGCACTGGAAGCCGCTCGTCAGGGTAAACATCTGTTCTGTGAAAAGCCGCTGGCTTTGTCGCTAGCTGATTCGCGTGAAATGCTCCAGGCTGCTGAAGAAGCAGGAGTTGCGCACATGGTCGGATTCAACTACCGTTTCTCTCCAGCGGTGCAGCTGGCTAAAGAGTTGGTGCAAAGCGGACGCCTAGGCAAAATCTATCATTTCCGTGCGTTTTTCCTTCAGGATTGGATCATGGACCCTTCGTTCCCGCTGGTATGGCGTCTGCAAAAGGAAGTAGCCGGTTCCGGCTCACATGGCGATCTCGGCGCACACCTAATTGATCTTGCACGTTTCCTGGTGGGTGAATTCAAGGAAGTAATCGGGATGAGCGAAACGTTCATTAAAGAGCGGCCGCTGGCTTCGGAAATGACCGGACTTAGTGCCAAAGGCAGTTCGAACGCAGATGCTCCGAAGGGCGAAGTAACGGTAGATGATGCCACGTTGTTCCTCGCACGGTTTGCAGATGGTGCACTAGGAAGCTTCGAAGCTACGCGCTTTGCAGCAGGTCATCGCAGTACCAACTCGTTTGAAATCAATGGCAGTCTCGGTAGCGTCCGGTTTGATTTTGAACGGATGAATGAACTGGAAGTGTATTTTACGAAGGACGATGAAGATGTGCAGGGCTTCCGCCGTGTTCTGGCGACTGATCCGGCACACAAATATGCTGAGGCGTGGTGGCCTGCGGGACATACGATTGGATTCGAGCACACGTTCACACATGAAATGCTGGAACTGGTGACCGCGATTTCCGAAGGACGGCAGCCTGAACCAAGTTTCCACGATGGGGTTGCCTGTCAAGCGGTATTAGAAGCTGTTGAACGTTCCGTTACAGAGCGTCGCTGGGTGTCGCTAGAAGAAATGTAAGCATTAAACCACTGAATTGTGAAGTGGACATCATGTTGGCACTCATTTGAAATAAATAAGCTAGATTTAAGCTAGGATGTTGACCTCGGAGAGGTCTTGAGTTTGCATAAGGTCCGATAGAGAATGACAATAACTTAACTTCCGGAAAGCGAGTGATGGGTGATGAGCAAAGCACTAATCGTATGGGGCGGCTGGGATGGACATGAACCAGAGCAGGTAGCAGCGATTTTTGAACGCATTTTGAAGGAAGAACAATTCGAGGTTGAAGTCTCTGATACACTGGAAGCTTATGCGGATGCAGAGAAACTGCTGGGTCTGGATCTGATCGTTCCGCTGTGGACAATGGGACAGATTGAACAGGAACTGGTCAATAACGTATCTGCGGCTGTTCAGAGCGGCGTGGGTCTTGCGGGTCTTCACGGCGGGATGTGTGATGCGTTCCGTAACAACGTCGACTGGCAGTTCATGACGGGTGGGCAGTGGGTTGCGCATCCAGGGAACGACGGCGTAGAGTACACGGTAAACATGAAACGTGGTTCCAGTCCGCTATTGGATCATATTGAAGATTTCCAGGTGAAAAGTGAACAGTATTACCTGCACGTGGACCCTGCTGTGGAAGTGCTGGCAACGACACGCTTCCCAATTGTTAACGGTCCGCATGCAGCGAATGGCCCAGTAGATATGCCAGTCGTTTGGACCAAACGCTGGGGTGCAGGCCGTGTGTTCTACAACTCGCTCGGACACCATGCAGATATCGTGGAGATGAAACAAGTTACTGAGATGATGCGTAGTGGTTTCAAATGGACTGCCGCAGGCAAAGCACTTGCGCAAAGCCGCAAGGACGCAGTGGCTGAAGTTTACACAGGAATGGCTGATAACCAAAATCACTAATTTAATTTAAACCTAATTCATATCCGTTGAGATAAATATATTGACCCACATAATAGCGGTCTTAAGTTGTTTTGGAAGCGCTATATCAATTGGGAACACGAAGGGAGTCCACGCATGAAAACAATGAAAGTAGGCATTATTGGCTGCGGTAAAATCAGTGGTATTTATATGGAGAACTGTCACCGATTTGAGGTGCTTGATCTTGTAGCGGTTGCAGATCTAGATCGGAACAGGGCAGAGGAGCAGGCGGCTGCTTATCATGTTCCTAACGTATACACGGTAGATGAAATTTTGGCAGACCCTGAGATCGACTTGATTATCAATCTGACAATCCCTGCCGTTCATGCGGATGTATGCTTGAGAGCGCTCGAAGCAGGCAAACATGTCTACGTGGAAAAACCACTCGCAGTCACACGTGAAGAGGGTCAGGCGGTCCTGGAAACGGCTAAGCGCAAAGGGCTGCTGGTAGGCTGTGCGCCAGAGACGTTCTTTGGTTCAGGCATTCAGACGGCACTCAAAGTGGTAGAGGATGGTGTCATTGGCAAACCTGTGGCCGCTACCGCATTCATGATGAGCCGTGGGCATGAGCATTGGCATCCAGATCCGGAGTTCTACTATGCAGCCGGTGGCGGGCCGATGTTTGATATGGGGCCCTATTACCTGACTGCGCTCGTACAATTGCTGGGACCAATCAAGTCCATTGCTGGCATGACGGGCAAAGCGATGGAACAGCGGACGATCACGAGTGAGAAAAAGCGGGGTCAGAGCATCCCTGTTGAAATTCCGACGCATGTAGCCGGATTGTTGCAATTTGAGCAGGGAGCTATCGGCACGCTGATTACGAGTTTTGACGTATTTGGCGGAAGTGTGTTGCCACCGATTGAAGTATACGGCACGCATGGAACACTACAGGTTCCTGATCCAAACACATTCGGTGGTCCAGTTCGTTACCGCTTGCTAGGTGATGAGGAATGGACTGAGGTACCGCTTCTGCCAGGATATCAGGAAAATACACGTGGCATCGGTGTTGCAGATATGGCTTATGCCGTGGGCAGCGGACGTGCTCATAGAGCAAGTGGAGAGCTGGCCTACCATGTGCTTGAAGCGATGTGGGCGTTCCATGATTCTTCGGATGAGCAGACTTTTTATAAAATGGATAGCACATGTCAGCGCCCAGCTGCACTGCCGGCAGATCTTCCATTATACACACTTGATCAATAATCGATTAAGTTAGAAGTATAGCCCTGACTCCCGATACGTGGGAAGCAGGGCTATTTTCAATTTATATCAAGCATGATTAGGGTTCGAATCCTGCCTGGCTAATCCATATTTCATGTTCCTCAAAATGCGCCTTCATTCGCTCGACTACCATTTTGTATGCCTCAGGACTGAACCAATCTTCCTTGCCCACTTGTTCGTAAAGTGGCTTCATGCCAAGTCTCCGGGTTCGCTTGCCCTCACTGCCATCTCCCATAAAGTAATCATCAATGCATATACGATCAACAAGCGGCCTCAGAATGGCTGCAAAGCTTTCGCTGCTGGGCAATACTGGCGCAATAGCAGCTTGTGTGGGGATACCGGCATCTTGCAGTTGTTCCAGGGCACGCAATCTGCCCGCGATTGGCGGAGCTGAAGGACTGAACTGCTTGCGGATATCATCCAGATCCGTTTCCACGGTCATGCTAACCCGGACCCGGTCACCCAACTTTTTCAGCAGATCGATATCTCGGGTCACCAATGGGCTTCGGGTTTGAACCAATATAAAATCGGGTTGATGCTCAGCCATGACTTCTAGCAAAGACCGCGTGATTTGCTCCTTATATTCAACGGGCTGATACGGGTCTGTACTAGATGACATAAAAATAGTGACTTTACCTTTCGATTTCGCACGCTTCAGCTCCTTGGCAAACATATTGGCGGCTTCCTGTTTCACATCAACCCAGCTGCCCCATGGCTCTTTGCGAAATAAAGATACGGGCATTTGCCTTACATAACAGTAGGAACAGCCAAAAGCGCAGCCTGTGTATGGATTCAGCGTATGCGTATAACCATTAAGGAACCCGGTTCCTTTGTTCAGCAACGTTTTGGGTACTTTGTATACTAAGCTGGTCTTCATAATTGATCACGCCTTTGTTCACGATAATTGGCAGGTGTGCATCCTGTATGTTTTCGAAATACTGTAATAAAATACGCCGGATTGGCTATGCCAACCTGTCGACCGATATCTGTGACGGTAAGCCGGGTGCTTTCAAGCAATTTCCGGGCTTCGGTGACTCGTTTTTCCTGAATATACTCCACCGGAGTTAGGCCGGTAATCCGTTTGAACACCCGATGCAGATGATACGGACTACCGTGACTCACATTTGCTAGAATATCAAGTGTAAGGGGCTCGGCATAATGATGTTCAATATAGTCTGTTACAACGGAAATCCATTCCTGATCGGGAACTCGCTCGCCCGTTGGCTTGCACCGTTTGCATGGACGGAAATGTCGCGCCAAAGCTTCTTCAGGATTGTTAAATATAGAGACATTCTCATATTTGGGTGCTTTCGACTTGCAGGAAGGTCGGCAAAAGATGCCTGTTGTTTTGACACCGTAATAGAATTTTCCATCAAAGCTGCTATCGTTGTGGATAATGGCATTCCACTGTTTGTCATCTATAGGAACTGAATCTGATTGATAGGAATTGTGACTTTCCAAAAGAATCACCTCAAGTCTCATTATACCCCTGATTTATGGGAATCGACGAAGTTTCAAACAAAAAAGCAAGATATCAATATGTTGGAAATGGACATCCCTTCAATCAGGTTGAAATATAGGCTACAATGTACAGGATGGCAAGCTGTTTAATTGTGAAATTTATTTACGAAAGAGGTAGATTGAATGGTTCGTTTTGGAGTGGTAGGTACCAACTGGATTACAGAGAGACTTCTTGAGGCCGCTGCACAAGTCGAAGGATTCGAATTGACCGCCGTGTACTCAAGAACTGAAGATAAAGCTAATGCATTTGCAGATCAATATCAGGCTGCGCTTCGATTTACTAGCCTCGAAGAGATGGCTACGAGTGATGGGCTCGATGCCGTGTACATTGCTACACCGAATACCTTTCATGCGGAACAGGCAGAGTTGTTTCTGAGAAACGGCAAACATGTACTGTGCGAGAAGCCTTTGGCCGCCAATGGAGCAGAGGTCCGTCGTATGATTGATACAGCGAAAGAACATGGAGTTCTGCTCATGGAGGCCATGAAATCGACCCTTGTTCCCTCGTTCAAAATGGTTCAATCTCACCTACATAAAATTGGCCCGGTACGTAAATATGTAGCGAGCTATTGCCAGTACTCTTCCCGGTACGACAAGTATAAGGAAGGAATCGTCCTGAATGCGTTCAAACCCGATCTTGCTAATGGAGCGTTAATGGATCTTGGTGTGTATTGTCTCTATCCATTGATTACGTTGTTTGGCGAGCCTAAACAAGTTCAGTCCCAGGCATTGATGCTGGAATCAGGGGTAGATGGACAAGGCAGTGTTATTCTGAATTATGATGAGATGGAAGCGGTAGTGACGTACTCCAAAATCTCCAATTCTCACGTTCCAAGTGAAATTATGGGCGAACGCGGCAGCATCCTCATTGACAAAATTGGTTCACCGGAACATGCGGAGATACGCTACAATGATGGTACGGTGGAAAAACTCACTGCCGAGCAAATTTACCCGTCGATGTATTATGAGGTGGAGGAGTTTGTCAATCTGATTCAGCAGGGCAAAAAGGAATCGGATATGAACACGTATGAACGTTCCTACGTTACCATGCAGGTGATGGATCAGATCCGGCAGCAGATTGGTCTTGTTTTTCCTAACGATTAATTCTGGAAAGTGAGCTGAGACGAGATGAGCAGAGATGAGCAGAAGAGCAGAGTAGCCGGCCTGGAGCTGGCACAGATTATTTTTATCGGGCGAACCTTCGAGGAATATATGAAGATGTTCAACCTGACCGTGGAAGAAATTAAAGGTAAGTCCATTCTCGATTGTCCGGGTGGGGCTTGTTCATTCAGTAGCCATGCGCGAGAGTGGGGTGCAGATCCCATGGCAGCGGATATCGCCTATGAACATGAGATCAGCCAACTGGAAGTGAAGGGACTTCAGGATATTGAACATACGATGAAACAAATGGAACACGTACAAGACAAATATAGATGGGATGATTTCGGTTCGATCCATGGCTTGAAAGAAGAACGTAGACGTGCAATCACAGACTGTGTAGCGGATATGAGACGTTTTCCTGACCGTTATGTGGCCTCTGTACTGCCGGAGTTACCTTTTGCCGATGAACAATTCGACCTAACATTGTCAGCACATTTCCTGTTTACGTATGCAGATCGCCTGAATGCCGAATTCCATCTACAGACGATCCTTGAGCTGTTGCGAGTAACCAAGCGGGAGCTGCGTATCTTCCCTACAGTAGACTTGTCTGGCAAACGTTATGAGCACATGGATGAACTAAAGGCTATACTGGAAGAACGCGGATATATTACTTCTGAAGAGAAAACTTCATACGAATTCCAGTGGGGAGCACATACGATGCTCCATATTGTGAAATCCCGGTAAACATACCTGAATTGCAACAGCACAGACAGCACTTCATTCATATGAAGGTTTTAATAAGATACGCATGACCAGAACAGGTTAGGAGGTTTTATCGGATGAAAAAAGTACTTATACTTGGTGGGACACGGTTCTTCGGCAAACGTCTGGTTGATCATTTGCTGTGGGAAGGAAAGTCTCAGATCACAGTCGCAACTCGCGGCAAAACGGATGTAGACTTTGGGCCTGAGGTCAACCGGATTAAAATGGATCGTGAAGACCCCAAATCTCTTGCCGAGGTTGCGCAGACCGACATGTGGGATATTGTCTATGACAACATCTGTTACTCGCCGGATGCGGCGAAGTCGGCTTGCGAAGCTTTTGCTGGACGTACCCAAAGATACATTTTGACATCAACGCTCTCGGTATATGGAGATCCCAAACCTGGATTTACCGAAGCCGATTTCGATCCGTACACCTACCCGGTGCAATACGGAAGCCACGAAGATTTCTCCTATGGCGAGGGTAAACGTCTAGCGGAAGCTGTGTTTTTCCAGGAGGCGGATTTCCCAGTGGCGGCAATGCGCATTCCAATTGTACTCGGGATTGATGATTACACGCGAAGACTTCATTTTCATATTGAACATGTGCAAAAAGGAAAACCTATCGGCATGCCCAATCCGAACGCCGAAATTGGATTTATCAATTCCACCGAAGCCGCGAGATTTCTCGCTTGGCTCGGACATTCATCCATTACAGGACCTGTGAATGCAGCGTCCAAAGGGACGATAACACTTTCCGCCATGATGCATCTGATCGAAACGGTAACAGGCATGCAATCACAGGTATTGACCGAAACGATCAAAGAAGACATGTCACCCTTTGGAATTTCGGAATCCTGGACAATGGATACATCCAAAGCAGAGCAGGCGGGATATACATTCGAAGCATTAATGGATTGGTTCCCGGGTCTAGTTCGAGAAGTCGCTCTGGCACTTCAATCTGAAGGCTAGAATCCATATATATAAGAGTTATTTCATAAAAAAACAGGACGCAATTCAGAGATATATTCTCCGATGCGTCCTGTTTGTATTTGCTTCAACAAAACAGTTTCTCTCAAGTCAGGGTTGGTCTACGACTGATTTTCCTTTTATTCGCAAGGTACAGAGGCCGAAGCGCGAATACGCAGCTCCGATGGCATAATGACGGTCTGTGGTTCCTCAGGAGCCTTGCCTTCAATTCGGTCAATCAGCATTTGCATGCCGATGGCACCAAAATCATAGGCAGGCTGTGCAGCAACCGTGAGAAAGGGATCAAAGGCAGAAGCCAAATCCAGGTCATCAAAACAGACGACCGAGATGTCTTCAGGCACACGCAGCCCCCGTTTACGTAAAAGTCGAATGACGCCTATGGCGAGCATGTTGTTTGCTGCAAATATGGCTGTAGGTTTGTGCTGATGCGCAAGTAAACTGTCGATACCCACTTCATCGCTGAAATCCCGGTAGCCTGTTCGAAGGATTAAGCCTTCGTCAAAGGGCAACTCGGCTTCCCGGAGTCCCTCCATATATCCTTCTTCTCGCAGCCGCGCAGTCGAAACCTCGGAAGAACCATTAACCAGAGCAATGCAGCGATGTCCCAGATTCGTCAGATATCGAATCAATTGAAGCGCCCCATCTCGGCTGTCCCCAGCGATAACGTCAGATGTGATTCCCGGGACAGTGCGGTCCAAAATAACAAACGGAATGTTACGTTCCTGCAGCTGCTTCAAGTGATTCAGCGAGCGATCCCCTGCAGGTGCAAACAGTACACCATCGACGCGAGTAGACAGAATGGTTTCCACATAATTTTTCTCCTTGTCGTAATCCTCGTCGCTATTGCTGAACAAGAGGCGGTAACCTCGCAGATTGGCAGCATCCTCAGCCCCCCGGGCCAGCGTTGTATAGAAGGGGTTGGTAATATCCGTAATCAACAATGACAGCATCTGAGTCCGTTGCAGCACAAGACTGCGCGCATTTGAGTTTGGTATGTAACCAAGTTCTTCGATGACCTGTTGTACACGCTCGCGTGTAGCCGGGCTAATACGACCTGTTTGATTAATGACTTTGGAGACGGTCATGGCGGAGACGTTGGCTTTTTTGGCAATATCATAAATGGTAATCAATAGGATCTAACCTTTCCGCAACATAGTCTTTCCATTCTATAGGATAATGCCGATTGACAGCAAGATAGGCTCATGCTATCTTAGGGTTACCGATAACCCTAATCATAAAAAAAGTTGATTTATTTCAGTCTCACCGCTCTTCATTTTGCTCACATCGCTTCCTTCACACTCCATAATAGGACAGCATAACGGAGTCAATAATATAGAGCGGTTTATTAAAACAATTATTTGTAAACGCATTCATAATGAGAAAAAGAACTGACCGTTGGCATGCAATGCTAGTGTGTTACCTCGGGTATCGGTGAAGAGAAGGAACAGAATCCCTAATTTTCGCAAACAAAATACACACGGACAAGTCACAAGTAATTCGTACCTATTCTATGAAACCATTGAAGGAGGACGTTTTAGTATGACACATCAGGATTATCGTTATAAACAGGCATTTCCCAAGATTGGTATTCGTCCCACGATTGACGGAAGACGCAAGGGTGTTCGTGAATCATTGGAAGAGCAGACGATGCGCATGGCGACGTCCGTTGCCGAGCTGCTCGCAACAGAACTTCGGTATCCCGATGGTTCGCCGGTAGAATGCGTCGTTGCCGAGTCCTGTATTGGCGGTGTGAACGAGGCAGCGGCAGCAGCGGAACTATTCAGTCGCTCTAACGTGGGCGTGACCATTACCGTTACACCATGCTGGTGTTATGGAACAGAAACGATGGATATGTCTCCTTCTATTCCTACAGCTATCTGGGGCTTTAATGGAACCGAACGTCCGGGTGCAGTATATCTGGCAGCAGTGCTCTCTGCCCATGCACAGAAGGGGATTCCGGCTTTTGGTATCTATGGCGAGGATGTGCAGGATGGAGGAGATACGACGATTCCTGATGACGTTCGTGAGAAATTGCTACGCTTCAGCCGTGCGGGTCTTGCCGCTGCAACCTTGAAGGGTCGTGCTTATCTGTCTATCGGCTCGGTATCCATGGGTATTGCCGGCTCCATCGTGAACGATTCTTTTTTCCAGGAGTATCTGGGCATGCGGAACGAATATGTGGATATGAGTGAACTGACTCGTCGTATAGAAGAAGAAATCTACGATCCTGAGGAGTATAAGCTGGCGCTAGCTTGGGTGAAGGAGAACTGTAGTGAAGGAGCGGACAATAATCCTGCCCATCTGCAGACAGATCGCAAACGCAAAGAGTATGAATGGGAAACGGTAGTGAAAATGACGCAGATCGTACGTGACCTGATGGCTGGCAATCCGAAGCTGGCGGAGCTGGGATTTACTGAGGAATCCATGGGCCACCACGCGATTGTCTCCGGGTTTCAGGGACAACGACAGTGGACAGATCATTCACCCAACGGAGATTTTCTGGAATCCATCCTGAATTCTTCCTTTGACTGGAATGGCAAACGCTCTCCTTATCTGGTGGCAACAGAGAACGACAGCCTGAATGGTGTGTCGATGTTATTTGGTTCCCTGCTTACACATACCGCGCAGATCTTCGCAGATGTACGCACCTATTGGAGCCCGGATTCGGTAAAACGCGTGACAGGGCACCAGCTGGAAGGAAACGCAAAGGACGGTATTTTGCATCTGATCAACTCCGGTTCTGCGGCATTGGATGGTACTGGGCAACAATCAAGAGCGGGTGAGCCTGTGCTCAAGCCTTTCTGGGAAATTACAGACGAAGAGGTTCAGGACTGCCTGAAAGCCACCTCATGGCGGCCGGCATCCGTGGAATATTTCCGGGGCGGCGGCTATTCGGCTGATTTCCTGACCAAGGGCGGCATGCCTGTTACGATGGCGCGTCTCAATTTGGTTAAAGGACTAGGGCCAGTACTGCAAGTGGCTCAAGGTTACACCGTCGACCTGCCTGAGGATGTGCACGATACGCTGGATCAGCGGACAGATCCGACTTGGCCTTCCACCTGGTTTGCACCTGTTCTGACGGGCTCAGGGGCTTTTACTTCGGTCTATGAAGTAATGAATCAATGGGGCGCGAACCATGGCTCCATCTCTTATGGACATATCGGAGGGGATTTGCTAACACTGGCCTCCATGCTTCGTATCCCAGTGAGTATGCATAATGTACCGGAATCCGAGATTTTCCGTCCACGTGCCTGGGGACTGTTCGGCACAAGTGAACCGGAAAGTGCCGATTACCGGGCATGCAGCGTCTTTGGACCGTTGTATCGTTAACATCCAAACGGCTTGTCGCGGAAGCGAAGGAGGCATGAGAGATGGGAACTCAGGCAACACATGTGCTTGCTGCCGATTACGGCGCCGGAAGCGGCCGGGTGGTCCGTGGGTCCTTTGACGGGAGTAAGCTCTCGTTAGAGGAAGTGCATCGATTCAGTAACGATCCTGTACACCTGGGAGATGGATTGTACTGGGATTTCCTGCGACTTTTCCACGAACTGAAACAAGGGATTGTAAAGGGCATACAAGGCATCTCCCAACCGGTCCGTTCCATCGCTGTGGATACGTGGGGAGTCGACTATGGATTAGTGGACGGGGAGGGAAGATTATGCTTCACCCCCCGCCATTACCGGGAATCGCGTAATGCAAAGTGGATGGAAGAAGCCCTGCGCATGGTGAATGAAGAAGAGCTTTATTCCATGTCCGGTGTCCTGCCACAACAGATAAATACCGTATTTCAACTGCTTGGAAGTGTGCGCGAGCACTCGGAAGGTCTGCGGCCAGATGTGCGCATGTTATTGATGCCGGATTTATTTAACTATTATCTATCTGGTCAGCAGGCCTGCGAGTACACAATTGCCAGTACAAGCGGACTATTGCATGCCGGAGATGCTCGATGGAATGAACAATTGATTGGCCGACTGGGTATCCCTGAGACGTTATTCCCACCTCTCGTACAGCCAGGCACGGTGCTGGGGCAATTAACGGATGACTTGTGTGCAGAGTTGAAGATTGAACCGATGCAAGTGATATCTGTAGGTTCACATGATACAGCATCTGCATTAGCAGCCATTCCTGCGACAGATTCGGAATTTGCCTTTATTAGCTGTGGCACCTGGTCTCTCATGGGCGTGGAACGTGACATTCCTGTATTGGATAATCGTAGTCGTCAACTAGGGTTCACCAATGAGGGCACGGTAAATGGCAAAGTGCGAACCTTGAAGAATCGCTCAGGCCTGTGGTTATTGCAGGAGTGCAAACGGCAGTGGGAACGGGAGAATCAACGTTTTACCCATGAGGAACTGGTCCAGCTCGCTGCTTCGGCAACCGCTCACCAATGTTATGTATCGCCCGGAGACGGGGTGTATTTGGCACCAGGCGATATGCCAGAGCGAATCCGGCAACAGTGCAGTGTTAGCGAGCAAGCAATACCTGAAACGACCGGAGCCATTGTACGTTGTATTCTCGAAAGTTTGGCACTGGAGTTCAGACAGACTCTGGATGAACTGGAGCTAATTACAGGCACTCGGCCACGGGTGATTCATATGGTCGGTGGCGGTGTGCATAATCGCTTATTGTGTCAATTTACGGCGAATGCAGCAGGGATTCCGGTGATAGCGGGTCCTGCCGAGGCAACTTCAGCCGGAAATTGCATGCTGCAATTTCTGGCACATGGCGAAGTGAGCAGCTTGTCCGAGGTGCGAGAAGTTATGGCTTCTTCCTTTTCTCCCGAAACCTATGAGCCAGAAGACACCGCAAGATGGCAGGAAGCCTACGTAAGATACCAAAACCTGAATCAAACATTGGCGAGCAAATCCAATTAGATGAGCATTTTGTAAAATGCTTAAAAAGAAAAGTCAAAGGAGTGGAGCAGAACATGTCTGAACAACAGGTAAGGGAAGAATTGACCAAATATGCCCGCAGAGCGGTTGCTCAGGGACTGGTGGTTGGACCTGGGGGGAATCTGAGCGCCCGTTTCGAAGGAACGATGCTTCTTTCGCCGAGTGGTTACGCACTAGAGGATCTGGAACCTGACGAATGGATCGCGATTGATATTGCGACAGGAGAGACACGTGCCGGATCAACACGCCCTTCCTCCGAGGTGTTGATGCATCTGTATAGCTATCGGGTCAACCCTGACATTCAAGCCATTGTGCATACACATCCGGCATACACCATCGCCCTGAGTCTCGTTTTCGATGAATTGCCTCATTTGTTTCCTGATCAGTCGGCACTGGTAGGCGATATTGGCTTTGTCCCTTATGTTCTGCCCACAACCAAACTTCTTGCTGATGCGGTGGCTGCCAAGGTTGAAGAGCACACAGCGCTTATTCTGGTTAACCACGGATTGGTCACGACAGGTAAAAACCTGCGCGAAGCCTACTACCGCACCCAGGTGGTGGAGGAAAGCGCCAAGGTGTACATGATCGCCAAGGCAGCAGGGGAGCCTAAAGTGCTTACTGCGGAAGAATACAAGGAGATCCAATCTCTTGAAAGTGAAGCCTACCGCGTACAGCTGCTGCAACAACTCAAGTCGTAAATGAATATTTATAATTAAACGAAATTTAAAGGTTATCTCAACAAAGAGCAGATTACGTCCTCCAGAAAAAAAATCTGGAATACAGGATGTGAATTGCTCTTTTTTTATTTTGGATCAAACGGGGAGTACATGGTGGGAAAAATAATACATAGTAATTGGGTAAGAATTATTGAAATTATTGTCGATTGAAGGTATACTGTCGTTAATCATCAGTGAGTAACAACAAAAAAAACTACAATTATTTATATATGAGGAGTGAATTTAGTGGGTCCTGAGCTAAACGAATTGGAGTTGGAATACGAACTGCTGAAGCAGCTTCGGGACGCGAGCGCTCCCATCGGGGCCAGCACGTTGGTTCATACCCTGGGCAAAACGTACGGTCTAAGTCAGGCTACAATCGGAAGAAGACTTATGGAGATGGACGTTGAAGGTTTCACGATACTGGAGGGCCGGAGGGGAAGGGTTCTGACCGAACAGGGGCTGGAACGAATCAAGATTCTGGAGAAGGATTTACAGCAAAAAAGTGTAAATTCCCAGCTCATTCAGATGCTGAACCATTCCGGTGAAAAGGCTCTGCTCGATGTCCTTGTAGCCAGAAGGGCTCTGGAACGGGAAATTGCTTCCCTGGCAGCACAACGAGCCTCCAAAGAATACATAGTGCTACTGGAAGCCTCTATTGCTACCCAGCATCAATTGCTTTCCCAGAATATTATTCCTTACGAGGAAGACCGGGAATTTCACAGGCTACTGGCTTATGCGGCTCAAAACCAGATTCTGCTGCATGCGGTTGAACTCGTCTGGGAGACAAGCCGTGATTTCCTGGAAACAGCTTATATTAGGCAAAGAGTAGGTAGCGAACTGGTCGTGGACCACCAGCGGATTCTGGAGGCAGTAGCAGCAGGCTCCCCGGAACAGGCTGAAGCGGCAATGGTGAATCATATTAACCAGATGATTGAGGATGTCAAACGATATTTTGCCATGCAGAACCTTAATATAACTTCGGATGAGACCCGGTGATAAAGGAGTTGAACTTGTGAAAACAATTTATCGATTAGGTATAGATATCGGAGGCACATTCACGGATGCCCTAGTTATGGACAATCATGGCAGGGTGATTGCGGCACTGAAAACGCCATCGATTGCAGCAGCTCCGGAACAGGCGATTTTTAATGCACTTGATCAGCTCAAGGAAAGCGGAATCGATCTTCATGAGATCGATCTGTTTGTGCACGGAACAACACTTGGGGTTAACACCCTAATTGAGCGTAACGGCGCAGTTACAGGTCTGTTGGTCACCAAAGGTTTCCGGGATATTCTCGAGATTCGGAGGCTACGACTCGAGGATACAACCAATCTGTATGGTGACAAGACCGATGCGCTTGTTCCGAGACATCTCGTTAAGGAAGTGGATGAGCGAGCACTTGCGAGCGGTAGCATACTTCAACCACTGGATCAGAAGCAACTGCTTCAAGCGGTAGACGAGCTAGTGGAAGAGGGGGTTACTGCCTTGGCGATCAGTTTTTTGCACGCTTATATCAATCCTGCTCATGAGCAGCTTGCGGAAGAGTTAATCAGAGAACGTCATCCGCACCTGTTTCTCTGCAGAAGCAGTGCCATTTGGCCGCAGCAGCGTGAATTCGAACGTACACTCGCCACAGCCATGAATGCATATGTTGGGGAACGCATGGGATCATACTTTCTTCGTCTGCAAGAAGGAATTGGCGCTTACGGTCTGAAAGCCAATCTGCTGTCCACGATGTCCAATGGTGGAATCATGACGGCGGCCAGAGCGGCCAAAGAGCCTGTACGTACTCTTCTGTCTGGACCTGCTTCCGGCGTAATCGCAGCAACCCATATTGCCGAGCAGGCCGGCATTCATCAAGTCATCACGTTTGACATGGGCGGGACAAGCGTTGATGTTGCCCTCATCGATAAAGAGCCTGCCTATTCTACCGAGAATAAGGTTGGGGATTTTCCAGTCATCATTCCCGCTGTGGATGTAACCGCGATCGGAGCGGGTGGGGGCTCAATTGCCTGGCTCGATTCCGTAGGGGTACTCAAGGTGGGACCACGAAGTGCAGGAGCCAATCCAGGTCCAGCCTCCTATCATCGTGGGGGAGAAGAGCCAACAACAACGGATGCTTATCTGCAACTGGGCATTTTGCAGGCTGATCGATTCCTTGGCGGACAGATGAATCTTTACCCCGAGCTTGCAGAACGTGCTCTGGGCAATCTTGGCGAACGGCTTGGACTAAGTCCCACGCAAACTGCACAGGCCATTCTTGATGTGGCCACCGCCAATATGTATGCCCAGTTCTCTCCGCTCATGGCACGCAAGGGGGTTGATCCCCGGGACTTTACGCTGCTCGCCTATGGTGGAGCTGGGCCAATGCATGCTTTTCTCATGGCGCGTGAAGTGGGCATCCGCCGAGTGCTGATCCCACCATCTCCAGGAACACTTTGTGCCATGGGCTGCACGGTTGCCAACCTTCGCAATGATTTCGTTCATACCTTGCACAAAAGCAGTCAGACGCTTGAGCCTGGTGAGTTATCGACTCTTTACACCAGACTGGAGAATCAAGGTCGTAGTTGGGTTGAAGAGGAAGCCCGCGGCGGAGTGAAACTGGAACATATCTATTGCTTATACAGCGCCGACATGCGTTACGAAGGTCAGGCCTTTGATTTGGAGGTTACGCTCACATCCGAAGAAATCGCCGATCCTGAGAAAGCAAGGATCAAATTCCATATGTACTACCAAAATGTGTTTGGCATCAGCCAGCCGGAAGCTGATGTGATGTTCGTTAGTCTGAGAGCGACCATTGTTGGCATTCTGCCCACCCAAAGCACAGCATCTCCGGCAGAGTTGCCATTCGATGAGAGTGAAGCAGAAGAACGGATAATCACTTTTGACCACGAACAGCGAATAGCAAAAGTTCTAAAGAGGGGACAGATCCCACTGGATATGCCCATTCTTGGGCCCGTTATTGTGGAGGAATATGATACAACCATTTTCATCCCGCCTGGGTTTACGGTATACCGGGATGGTAACGGTAATGTGATTGGGGAGGTGGAGCAATGATTGGCGACAAGGTTTTTCTTGAAATTTTCAACAACCGGATTCAGGCTGCGGTGGAGGAAATGGCCAATGTCGTGCTGCGCACGGGATTCACCGCTTTTGTTAAAGAAACGGGCGATTTTGGAACCTACCTCTTGTCACCATCCGGGGAAACGTTTGGGTCGCCATTGGAGACGGGTTACAATCTGTCCCTTGGCATCCCTGCTGCGGCGACCATAAACAGCATTACAGACTGGAAGGAAGGCGATCTGGTCATCTGCAATGATCCTTATTCCACCAAAGGCATGGTGACACATCTACCGGATGTTCATCTGATCAAGCCCTATTTTCACAAAGGGGAAATCATCGCATACGGCATGTGCTTCGTTCATTCTTCCGATGTAGGTGGTAAGGTACCGGGGAGCGTATCTCCAAGCGCCTACGATATTCATATGGAAGGCATTCGAATTGCGCCAGTCAAGCTGTATGAAGCAGGCGTTCTTAATGAGCAGATACTGCGCATGTTTCTGGACAATAGCCGCATTCCGGAGCAAAACCTCGGTGATCTCAAGGCACTGATGGCAGCCTTGAATCGGGGGGAGCAGCGACTAGAGGAGCTTATCGGCCGCTACGGTGTAGAGAGGATTCAACAGGGTATTAAGCAATTGCTGGAATACGCTGAGTTGAAGGCCCGCGCCATCGTACAGGAGATCCCGGATGGTTCGTATGAGTTCTGGGACTATCTGGAGAAAGGTCCTGGCGGTTATCCCATCCGATTGCGCTGCAAAATGACAATCGCGGGCAGTGATATTCATCTGGACTTTAGCGGAACCGACCCTCAGGTCAGAGCTTCGTTCAATATTCCTACCCACAATCAACAGGGGCATTACATGTTGGTTCCCGCACTCATTCGTTATTTCCGTACGCTCGATCCAACAATTCCATGGAATTCGGGCATGATTCGCATGGTTCGAAATTATGCACCACCGGCTTCAGTTCTCAACCCGGAGCCGATGGCAGCGGTTGGCGCACGAGCAGCTACCTTTATTCGGCTAATGGATGTCATCACAGGTGCTCTTGGAAAAGCTCAGGCAAGTAAGGTTCCCGCCGCAGGAGCCGGACAGGCATGCATCGTTATGATGGCGATGACAGATGCGTCAGATGGCAAAAAAAAGGTTGGCGTGATCCAGCCGATATGTGGCGGTTCAGGAGCAAGACCGATGAAGGACGGAATTGATGGCATGGATTTTGCCGTGGGTCATCTTCGAAACATTCCTGCGGAAACAGTAGAATCCGAAATGCCTGTGCTCATAGAGCATTATGGCCTTCGTGCTGATTCTGCTGGTGCTGGAACCTTCCGTGGTGGAAGCGGAATCGACCTGTGTGTCAAAATTCTTACACCAGATACCGTAATGACCGCCAGAAATATGGAGCGTATGGAGTTTCATCCGTGGGGCAGGCTTGGCGGAGGTGTTGGTACCCATGGGGAAGCGATTCTCAATGCTGGACGTGCAAGTGAACACCATCTGGGAAGAATTGATGAGTTGCTGCTCCAACCCGGAGAGACGGTGACGTTCCTGTCACAGGGCGGAGGTGGATATGGCGATCCATTTGATCGGGATCCAATGCTGGTTCTGGAGGATGTTAGAAGAGGACTGGTATCGACGGAAAAAGCTCTTGAACTGTATGGTGTCGTCATAGAAGGCCGGAACCTGAACGTGAGTGAGACCAGACAGTTGCGGGCCAAGCGGGAACGGCAGCAGGAAGAATTCGATTATGGCTGGACAAGGAAACAGTTCGAGGCCATATGGACTGACGAGATGCAAGTATCGCTGAATCAGGCGCTGCTGAATGTTCCGCTGGCACTCAGAGACTACCTGAAGCGTCAGACCATGGGAGCCGTGGAGGAGAAGCAAACTGCGACCGTATCCGTATCTCCACATGAGATATCAGGCATTATGGAAGGATTGCGTCAGAAAATAGGATTGCATTGATAAGGTACATGAAGGAAAAACGAATTAATTTTTGTCAAATTCATAAAACCAACTAAATCGATGGGGGAAATTCTCATGTTTAAATCAAACAAGAAACGCTTTCTCAGTCTCGCCTCACTGACACTGGCCGGTACACTGGTTCTCTCTGCATGCGGTGGCGCAAGTAGCTCCAGCAATACAGCAGGAGGATCCGATTCTTCTGGAGGAAGCGGAGACAAGGTTAAACTGACCATGTTTATCTGGGCTGGCTCCAATCAGGATGTCGTTCCAAAAGAAGTGGTTGCAAATTACGTCAAAGAGCATCCAAATGTTGAAGTTACTTTTGAAGAATCATCCAATGCAGTCATGTATCCGAAAATGGTCGCTGGCAAGCAGGCTGATCCCAACAATCCAGTTGTCAACTTTGGTTACTTCAACGCAGATGCGACGGCAAAAGGCTTGAACGATGATATGTGGGAGCCACTGGATACAAGCATCGTGACCAATATCAAGGATATCCCGGAGCAATTCCACAAGCCTGACAACAAGGGTGTCGTGTGGGGAGTTTCGAGCTTCGCGCTTGTCTATAACAAAGACCTTGTAAAAACACCGCCAACAAGCTGGAATGATCTGTGGGATAACGAGGAATTCAAAGGGAAAACGGCACTTTGGGACTACATGTTCTATTCCTATATCTCTCCACTTCTTGCAGTCAAAGGACAGGAGCTTGGCGCATCGTATGAGAATCCGGAGCCAGCATTCCAGTTCTGGGCAGATCACAGTGACCAGATCGGCACATTGGTTACATCCAATGACCAGTTGAAGGCTCTTCTGGAGTCGGGAGATGCTCTGATTGCTCCTTTCAGTGCACAGGTTGCACAGACATGGATTGACGGCGGTTCTCCACTCGCTGTAGCGTATCCGAGCGAAGGAGCCATTTCCTTCCCGTACACACTTCAGGTTGTGAAGGGGTCAACACCTGAGCAGACACGTGTAGCCAACGAAATTATCAACGAGCTGCTGAGCGCAGAGGCGCTGTCACAATATGCAGAAGCAACAGGTACACCGGTAACCAGCACGACTGCTGCCGTTCCGGACAAATACAAGGACGATCCTTCCTTCTCCGTGGAAACACAGAGCAACGGGATTAGTCCTGACTGGGATGTTCTTGCTCAAAACAGCTCTTTCTGGAAGGATCTATGGGACCGACTCGTCAAAACCAAACTTCAATAAATGATGGTTTTCAGACAAACCACGATAACGGGTTCTATTTCGAACCCGTTATGGACGGGAGGGAAACAGAGATGAGCAGTGAACAAGAACTCATTTCCATTGAAACAAGAGAAGTCACAAAGACCTACGGAGAGCGAGCAGCGGTTAACCATGTGTCACTACAGGTGAAGAAGGGAGAATTCGTTTCCCTGTTAGGTCCGAGTGGCTGTGGCAAAACAACACTGCTGCGGATGCTTGGCGGACTTGAGCAGCCGGATCAGGGGTGCATTATGCTGGGAGGTCGGGATGTAACCGGCATCCCGGCCTACGGACGCAACAGCAACATGATTTTTCAGCAGCTTGCGCTATTCCCACATATGGACGTATTCAACAACATCGCCTATGGGCTAAAGGTGAAGAAGTTACCGAAAGCCGATATCAGGAAGCAGGTACACGAAATGCTTGAGCTGGTACAGCTCGGAGATTATGGCAGACGAGCTGTTTCCCAGTTATCCGGGGGGCAGGCTCAACGCGTAGCCATTGCTCGCGCGTTAATCAACAGACCCGAAGTTTTGCTGCTCGATGAGCCACTTTCCGCACTGGATATGCAGCTGCGTCTGGATATGCAGCGCGAACTGAAACGCATACAACGAGAGTTCGGCGGTACGTTCATCTTTGTAACGCATGATCAGAATGAAGCCATGAACATGTCAGATCGGATCGGCGTCATGCGCGCTGGCAAGCTGCTGCAATATGCTACGCCTGATGAAATCTATGAAAGACCGGCAGACAGCTTCGTGGCCAAGTTCATCGGCGATACCAATCTTCTGGCAACAACGGTGCTTGGACAGGATACGAATGGAATCCGGGTTGAATGCTTCGGGTATTCGCTGCTGGTGAAGACAAATGAGAACACCCCGGTTGCCCTAATAGGTGACCGGCACTCGTTGTCCATTCGCAACGAATATATTCGACTTGGAGAGGATGCGAACCCTTGCCTGAACAAGCTGGATGGACGTGTCATAGAAGCAGTGTATGGCGGGGCCAATATTCGTTACACGATCCAGATTGCTGAGGGGTTTCTGGTTCAGGCCAGTGTACTGCATCAGCGGGGAGCCTCACGTTTTAGCCCGGGGGAGCCAATCCAGATTGGCTTTGATCCGGAGGACGCGCTCTTGTTATCCGAACCTTTGCTGCTTAATCCGGTACAGGAGGAAGGGATATGAATCGGGTTACGGATCGGATCGTGAATCTGTATTCATCCAAAAACCGCCGGTGGATTACCCAGTTGCTTCTTCTGCTACCCGCTCTGATCCTGATGGGCATCGTGTATCTGGGTGGTCTGCTCATCTTTGGCAGGTACAGCTTTGATATCTATGAAAATGGCAAGCTCATCCGGGGCTGGGAGTGGGATGCTTATCGTGCTTTTCTGTCCGATCCGTACTATTGGAAGCTGATAGGCACCACATTTCGCGTTGCCTTCAAGGTCACGCTATGGAGCCTGCTGCTTGCATACCCGCTAGCTTATTGTATTGCCGGCCTGAAGAAACCGGGCATGAAGCAATTGTTGCTGCTGCTTACGTTTCTTCCGCTGCTGGTCAGCGCGGTTGTTCGATCCTATGGCTGGCAGCTGCTGCTATCCAAACAGGGGTTCATGAACTGGCTGTTCATACGGCTTGGAATCACGGATGAAGGCTTCAGTATGATATATAACGAGACTGGTGTGGTTGTCGCTCTTGTTCATATTTTTCTGCCGTTCATGGTCTTTCCGATCCTGAATGTATTGTCGCAAAGTGACGCTTCGCTAAAAGCGGCTGCACAGGATCTGGGAGCAGGAAGCTGGCGGACATTCCTCACGATTACCCTGCCTTTATCAGCGAGAGGTATTGCTAGCGGGGTACAGATTGTATTCACGCTATGCCTCACGGCCTTTACAACGCCCCAACTGATTGGCGGAGGCAGAGTCATGACACTGCCGGTATTTATTTATCAGCGAACACTGGATACCAACTGGCCGATGGCTGCGGTAGCAAGTATATTCTTGCTCGTTTCTTCCATCATCGTTTCACTTTTGGTCAATAAAGGAGCCGAAATGCTGATGTTCCGTCGTTCCAGGAAGGGAGAGCAGGCTTATGGTTAAGTCGAAAAGGTTCACTAAATTGCTGCTCTATATATTTGCAGGGGCTGTAGCAGTTTATCTGCTGTTGCCACTGCTTATGATCCTATTGACATCAGTAGGTTCCGGATCGGCCAGTAAATTCCCGCCGGAAGGTCTTACCCTGAAGTGGTATGCGAATCTGGGAGAGCAGACTCAATTTCTCGTTGCATTCAAGAACAGTCTGATTGCCTCCACTGGAGCGGTATTGCTGGCGCTGATTACCGGAACACTTGCGGCGCTGGCTATCGTACATTACCCTTTCCCGGGTGCTGGCATCATGAGAGCATTTTTTGTATCCCCAATGGTTATGCCGAAAATAACGCTTGGTATTGCATATCTAATTTTGTTCTCCAAAATGCATATTGCAGGCGGATTGTTCGCTCTTATTTTGGGTGAAGCGGTCATCGTGCTTCCATTCGTGCTAACGCTTGTAGGCAGTGCATTGGCCAACCTGCAGTCCGCACACCGAGAGGCGGCAGCAGACCTTGGAGCAGGGCCACTGCGTATCTTTTTTACAATCACATTGCCACAGCTTAGACTATCTCTGCTCCTTTCAGGGTCAATCGCATTTGTCTTCACTTTTGACCAGGTAGAGGCTGCACTACTGCTGCTTCGTCAGGACAGCTACACTCTGCCGATACAACTGTTTCTTTATATGGAAAAGTGGCAGGACCCGACGATCGCTGTTGTATCTGTCGTACTTATCGCTTTTGCACTGGCCTTGTTCATGATCATCAAGCTGGTATTGCGCTCAGTACCTGGACTTGAGAGTTTGTTTGGGGGCAGGAAAAACAAAAGGAGGTCTGAATCATGAACAATTCACATCATATATCCCACAGCTCGGGTCTCAACCGGGACCGGGCGGAAGACGTAATGAAAACTCAGGGACTTCGTGCCCTGATCGCAACAACTCCGGAAAATATTCACTATGTCATCGGCTCCCAGCTACGCGCAAGCAACTGGACCATGCAGATTTACGCCATTCTACCTGCCGACCGATCCGCTCGACCATGTATCGTCATTCCGACGAATCGTTTGGGCGTTGTGGCCCAATTCGGTATCACTGGAGTAGATATATTTGCCTACAGTGACTTCTTCGTGGAAGGTTCGATCGAAGGCAAACCTTCTACGGATGACATTGATCTGTTCTACTCTCTGCTACAAACGACAGTCATTCATCCAGGACCGATAGAAGCGCTTAAAGCTGCACTGAAACAACTCGACATCGAGAATCAACCGATTGGAATCGATGAGATGCGAATCGCTCCTGAACTTTTGGCACGGATCACGGAGGATGCGCCTCAAGGAGCAGTTGTTCACGCGTACAAGCTATTTCGCCAAATCCGCTTGGTTAAGACGCCTTTCGAAATCGAGCAGCTCCGACAGGCTGCCCAAGTCAATGAACGGATTGAGCAAGAGCTGATTGATCTGATCGCAGCCGGTGTTCATGAGAAGCAGCTTGCTGACCATTATCGGCTATCTGTGATGAAAGCAGGTGGGACTCCTGCAATGACTGCGGTAGGAGCGGGTCCGCGCAGTGCGCTGCCGCTCATCGAAAATTATTTTCATATCATCGAGCCAGGTGATCAGATCCGCTTTGATCTGTGCTTGCAACTGGAAGGATACTGGGGAGATACAGGGCGTACCGTTGTGGCAGGAGAGCCAACTCCCTGGATGAAAAAACATTTTAATGCAGTAAAAAGTGGAT
This sequence comes from Paenibacillus marchantiae, assembly GCF_028771845.1. Lineage (NCBI taxonomy): Bacteria > Bacillati > Bacillota > Bacilli > Caryophanales > Paenibacillaceae > Paenibacillus > Paenibacillus marchantiae. The sequence goes on from NZ_CP118270.1 coordinate 4,688,767, forward strand.
GGGAGACGGCACTTGAAACCGTACGCCCTGGCGTCAAGGCTTCCGACGTCTTTCATGCGGCTGTGTCTCGCGTGCAACGTGAGGGAATTCCGCATTACCGACGTCAGCATGTTGGTCATGCCATTGGCTTGGAACTGTATGACGACATGACTCTTTCTCCTGGTGACCAGCGCATACTGGAGCCTGGCATGGTGCTGTGTGTGGAGGTACCATATTATGAGCTCGGCGCTGGTGGCTTCCAAATCGAGGACACGGTTGTTGTAACTCCAGATGGATATGAGTTTTTGACTCATATGGAGCGTAAACTGTTCATCAAATAACGATTAATGGAAGGCTTCAGCCAAGCGATCAGTCAGCAGCCGATCATGGAGCTTTCCTACCGAGAAAGTTGGAATATCATGATTCAGCAGGGAACTAAGACGTTTCGTAACATTAGCCTTGCGCTGTTTGCCGGAGGTTTTGTAACTTTTGCGTTACTTTACAGCCTCCAGCCCCTGATGCCCGAGATTAGCGAGGCATTTGCGATCTCGCCTGCACATTCCAGTCTTACCCTCTCAGTTACGACGATTGCCATGGCACTGACCATGTTGTTCATCGGTTCCTTATCTGATTCATTGGGAAGACGATTTATTATGACAGCAGCTTTAGTTGTTTCATCTATTATTGCTATGATTAGCGCGTTTAGCCCTGGATTTACCGAGTTGCTTCTACTTCGAATTCTCCAGGGAGTTGCACTTGCCGGGCTGCCCGCGACAGCCATGACATATCTGTCTGAAGAGATTGAGCCTGCCAGTCTAGGGTATGCCATGGGCCTCTATATCAGCGGAAATTCGATCGGGGGTATGGCTGGTCGTTTTATCAGCGGCGTGATCACAGACTGGTTCAGTTGGCGTGCTGCAATTGGTTTTATCGGTATTCTTGGCCTATGTGCGGCTGTTATTTTCTGGCTTGTCATCCCGCCATCCCGCCATTTTGTCAAAGCGACTCCTGGATTCAAAAAGATCATTCCGCTTTTGTGGTCACAGTGTCGGAATCCACGTCTACTTTGCCTATACGGATTGGGATTTCTTCTGATGGGGGGCTTCGTGACGTTATTCAACTACATTGGATTTGAATTGACAGGAGAACCTTATCATCTTAGCCAGTCCATCGTCGGTAGCCTTTTTGTTGTGTACCTTATGGGTACGTTGAGCAGCACCTGGATGGGCAGGCTTGCAGATCGGTATGGAAGATCGAATGTCCTTGGAATCGCGCTAGGTATTATACTGGCCGGTGCAGTCTGTACCATTCACCCCGAACTTTGGGTCAAAATAATTGGACTTGCCCTGTTTGCCTTTGGTTTCTTTGGCGGACATTCCATCGCCAGCAGCTGGGTTGGACTCGTGGCGGATCAGCATAAATCCCAGGCCAATGCCTTGTATTTGTTTTTCTACTACGTGGGATCAAGTGTCAGCGGAACTGGAGGGGGACTACTTTACAGCCATCTGGGTTGGATTGGCATTGTGGGCATGATTGGTCTGTATGTGGTAATCGGCTTTATATTGTGTCGGTTGCTTATAGAAAGGGTACAAGAACATAAGCTTACTTTTTAGCTAAACATAGATCGAAAGTTCGGTAATAAAAAGCACTCATTTTGACCCATAATCACCCAATAGTCCCTAATACAATAACTAACTTTTTTCGACAAGTATTGCATATCCCGAAATACCGAGTATAATACTGGGTAAATAGATGCAAAGGGGATGCAATAAACGATGAAAACACATGCTGAACTGAACTCACTTCTTGTTGACGATTATCTGGATCTCCTGAACATAGCGAAACAGCTAGGTGATGAGGAGTGGAAAGAGGCCATTCTGCAAGCATTGAAAGAAGAAGTGGATGCTAATCATCATCTGGATTCAACCGAGGTTAGACAGGATCTTTGGAGTCAATTTGAAGGTATTAACGAACAGATGCATGATCTGTTAATGCAACTGAAAAATGCCGAGGGTCCCGAAGAGAAAGAACAGATTATTGAAGCCATTTGGGGACTGAAAGTGGACCGCCATGCCATTACTCGCAAACTTGAAACCATGAGCCGTGCCAGCGCTGGACATCAATAAAGCTCTAACGTTTATTATAAAAAAATAAAAACCCGCATGCCGCCCTATGGAATTAATAATTCATGGGTTGGCATGCGGGTTTTGTGTTTGTTGCTGTATTTGTTTAGTAAGGGTTAAAACTGTTTAGCGAGTGTACGTGCCTCTTCAATGGCTTGCTGTTTGATCTCATCTGCCCGTTCCTTATATTGGTTATGTCCTTCCACAAAAATGCCTTCAAGCTTCGGAACACCCAGGAAAGACATGATAATGCTCAGGTAACGATGACCAGATTCCATCTGAGCCGCAGGCCCTTCGGAATAAATGCCGCCACGAGCCTGAATATGCAGTGCCTTTTTGTTGGAAAGCAATCCAACCGGGCCTTGTTCCGTATAACGGAACGTTTTACCAGCCACGCAGATGGAGTCGATATAAGCCTTCATAATTGGAGGAAAAGAGAAGTTCCACATCGGTGTCACAAAAACATATTTGTCAGCAGAGGCGAATTGATCCGATAATTCATTCAAACGTTGAACCTTAGCCTTTTCTTCAGAAGTCAATTCGCTGCCGGATTGAAGTTTCCCCCAACCACTGAATACATCTGCATCAATATGAGGAATATCCGAGCGATACAAATCCAGATGAATAACCTCATCCGAGGAATGGCTTTCACGATATGCATCCACAAACGCTTTACCTGCAGCCATGCTGAAGGAAGTTTCATGATCATGAGGATGGGCAGTAATATACAATAATGTAGACATACGGTTCTTCCTCTCTATGATGTTTTTTGCCAAAAAGGGCCCACATTAATAAGCGACCGATGTAGTATGCATCGTTTATAACGTTTTATACCTGGATAGTGACCTGGTACTCAATCATGTATAATACAATGGTGTAAAGTGAATCGAACGATAATAGGAATGAGTGAGATGAGCGCATATGGGAATGGATCTGGAGAAGCAACGATTAAGCATTGAAGCAGCGAAATTGTATTATCAGTCGGATTACAGCCAGCAGGATATTGCGGTCAGGCTGGGCGTGTCACGTCCAACGGTATCTCGGTTACTTCAGTATGCGAAAGATCGCGGTTACGTTCGCATTGAAATTATGGACCCGCTGGAGGATATCGACATTATCGCCGGGGAACTCAAGGCCAAGTATAATCTGGATACTGCGCTTGTATGTTTTGCCCCGTTGAAGAGTGATGAAGAAATTTTGAAACATATTAGCAAAAGAGCAGCAGATTACTTACAAGATACGGTGCAAGATGCGGACATTATTGGGGTAACCTGGGGGACAACCATGAACGCCGTAGCCCGTCAGCTTCGTCCCAAGCAAGTCAAAGGCGTGGAAGTGGTTCAACTTAAGGGAGGCGTAAGTCATTCCCACGTGAATACGTATGCGGCAGAAATTGTTCATTTATTTGCGGAAGCTTTCCATACGGTTCCCCGATATTTGCCTTTGCCCGTGATCTTCGACAACATTGAAGTCAAAAAAATGGTAGAAGCAGACCGACATATTGGCAGGATCGTGGAACTTGGCCGACAGGCGAATATTGCCATGTTTACCGTAGGTACAGTGAAGGAAGATGCACTTTTGTTCAGACTGGGGTACTTTAATGATGAAGAACAGCAATTGCTGATGCATTCAGGTGCAGGTGACATTTGTTCACGTTTTTTTGACGCCGAGGGCCGCTTGATCAGTGATGAGATTAACAACAGAACCGTCGGAATTGACCTGGCCGAGCTGCGAAATAAGGAAAAATCGATTCTCGTGGCCGGGGGAAAACGTAAAATAGAAGCCATTCATGCTGCGCTCAAAGGTCATTACGCCAACATTTTGGTAACAGATCAATACACAGCTCAGGCTTTGCTCCGATTATAATTCAATGGATGACAACATCTGCCACGCGACATGGGCGGATGTTTTGCTTTCTTAGACAGAAGCTATACTGTACGATTTCATCTTGGTGAGGGAAGCCTTTTGTTTAATGAAGTTTCCATGGAATGTGTTAAGATTTCAATGATGAACAAAAGTTCATATTGATTTTTACATATGTTCATGTTAGGGTAGGGATATAGAAAATAACTAGTTCAGATAAGGGGAGATTGAATTGACTACACCACAATTAGCCAAAATGATAGATCATACCTTGCTTCGTGCAGATGCAACACAAAGTGAAATGGCCAAATTGACCGAAGAAGCGAAACAATATCAATTTGCTTCTGTATGTGTTAACCCAGGATGGGTTGCTTATGCTGCTGAACAGCTTCAAGGTACTGGCGTAGATATTTGTACCGTTATTGGTTTCCCTCTGGGAGCTTCCACTTCCGAGACCAAAGCATTCGAAACTAAAGACGCGATCGCTAAAGGTGCTACTGAGGTGGACATGGTCATCAACATTAGTGCTTTGAAAGACGGCAAAGATGAGTTTGTGGAACAGGATATTCGTGCAGTTGTTGAAGCAGCAGCGGGTAAAGCTTTGGTGAAAGTCATTATCGAAACTTGTCTGTTGACGGATGAAGAGAAAGTACGTGCATGTCAGGCAGCAGTAAAAGCTGGAGCTGATTTTGTCAAAACATCCACAGGTTTCTCTACGGGTGGAGCAACACCAGAAGACATCGCTTTGATGCGTCGTACCGTAGGTCCAGATGTAGGCGTTAAAGCTTCCGGCGGCGTGCGTAGTCTGGAAGACATGCAAAAAATGATCGATGCAGGAGCAACTCGGATTGGCGCAAGTTCCGGTGTGAAAATCATGCAAGGCGAACAATCTACATCTAATTATTAAATCGTGAGTAATTTAGCTCGATAAATTCCACTAGATGGAATGCTTGGATGCTTTAAAAGGGTTTAACTTGTTCTTCATATCTATAAATGGATGTGGAGAACAAGTTTTAAAGCTGATCCAAATTTTCTATATTTTTAATTAAAACAGAATCATAAAAAACCGAATTTATTGTAAGCGCTTCAACCGTTTTCTGAAAGGTTAATTCATCACATATATGGGAAACCTTTGAGCTGAATGATCATCCGGCTTAACTACCTTCAAAGGAGAGATAGAATGAAATTCCTAATTGCCCTTCTTGGTATACTTGTTGTCTTTGGACTAGCTTATCTGGTCAGCAACGGTAAGAAGAAGATCCGATATCGTCCACTAATTATCATGATTGTTTTGCAAGTTATATTGGGATACGCATTGTTGAACACAGAAATCGGTACGTTTTTGATTGGCGGTTTCGCGACTGTATTTGAAAGTTTGCTTGGCTATGCAAATGACGGTATCTCATTTGTATTCGGTGGCTTGACTACCGTTGGTGCAGACAGTGGGGGCGCGCCGTTTTTCCTCAGTGTATTGATGCCGATCGTCGTCATCTCAGCGCTCATTGGGATATTGCAGTATATCCGAATCTTACCTTTTGTTATAAAATATATTGGTCTGGTATTAAGCAAAGTCAACGGAATGGGCAAACTGGAATCATATAACGCGGTTGCTTCGGCTGTATTGGGGCAATCTGAAGTGTTCATTTCTGTGAAAAAACAAATTGGGTTGCTGCCGAAACATCGGCTGTACACCTTGTGTGCCTCGGCGATGTCCACGGTATCGATGTCGATTGTCGGTGCCTATATGTCCATGATTGATCCGAAATATGTGGTTACGGCACTTGTGCTGAATCTGTTTGGCGGTTTTATCATTGCTTCCATCGTGAATCCTTATGAGGTTTCCGAGGAAGAAGATATATTGGAAGTACAGGAAGAAGAAAAACAATCCTTCTTCGAAATGTTGGGCGAGTACATTTTGGATGGTTTCAAAGTTGCCATCGTCGTAGCAGCAATGTTAATCGGTTTTGTTGCTTTGATCGCACTGGTTAACGGGATCTTCAGTGCAGTGCTCGGCATTTCGTTCCAGGAACTGCTTGGTTATGTGTTTGCACCATTTGCCTTCATTATGGGTGTTCCGTGGAAAGAAGCGATTCAAGCGGGAAGTATTATGGCTACCAAAATGGTATCCAACGAATTCGTTGCCATGCTTGATCTGACCAAACAGACTACATTGTCTGCCAGAACAACAGGTATCGTATCCGTCTTCCTCGTATCGTTCGCCAACTTCTCCTCTATCGGTATTATTGCCGGTGCGGTGAAGGGACTTCATGAGAAACAAGGTAATGTGGTGGCCCGCTTCGGTCTGAAACTGCTTTACGGTGCATCGCTTGTCAGCGTGCTGTCTGCGATCATCGCCGGACTGTTCTTGTAAAAGCCGGATTATTGGAAGGAGTGCTTAAGTTATGTCAACATTCAAAAGAGTACATCTGATCGTTATGGATTCAGTGGGAATTGGTGAAGCGCCGGATGCAGCGGAATTCGATGATTTCGATGTCGACACCTTTGGTCACATTGCACGTGAACGCGGAGGATTGAAGATGCCGCATATGGCCAGTCTTGGACTGTCCAATATTAAGGAAATTGAAGGTGTGCCTGTAGCGGATGCACCAAAAGCCTTTTACACCAAGATGCAGGAAGCATCCAGAGGAAAAGACACCATGACGGGTCACTGGGAACTGATGGGCCTGTACATTGATACCCCATTCCGCGTGTTCGCAGACGGATTCCCGGATGAGTTGATTCAACGCATTGAGGAAAAAACAGGCCGTAAAGTGATCGGTAACAAACCGGCCAGCGGCACGGAAATTCTGGATGAGCTGGGTGCAGAGCATGTTGAAACTGGCGCGCTCATCGTATACACATCCGCGGATTCGGTTTTGCAAATTGCAGCCCATGAGGATGTTGTTCCACTGAAAGAACTGTATGAAATCTGTGAGTTCTGCCGTGAAATTACACTTGAAGATCCGTATATGCTGGGCCGCATTATTGCACGTCCATTTGTAGGTGAAGCGGGTGACTGGAAGCGTACAGCTAACCGTCATGATTACGCGCTCAAACCTTTTGGCCGTACCGTGATGAATGAACTTAAAGATGGTGGATTTGACGTGATCGCTTTGGGTAAAATCGCAGATATCTACGATGGCGAAGGTGTAACCAAGTCTGTACGTACCGTCTCCAACATGGATGGCATGGACAAACTGTCCGAAACGATGGATGAGGCGTTCACTGGACTCAGCTTCCTGAACCTGGTTGACTTCGATGCCCTGTTCGGTCACCGTCGTGATCCACAAGGTTATGCTCAAGCACTTGAAGAGTATGATGCTCGTCTGCCAGAGATCTTCAGCAAAATGACAGACGATGATCTGCTGCTCATCACAGCTGACCATGGTAATGACCCAACCTACCGCGGAACGGACCATACACGTGAGTATGTGCCACTGCTTGTGTATTCTCCACGCTTCAGTGGGTGCAAAAAGCTTGAACTGCGCAGTACGTTTGCGGATGTTGGAGCAACAGTAGCTGAGAACTTCGGAGTGAAACTGCCTGAATATGGCACAAGCTTCCTGAAGGATTTGAAATAGTCAACATTTTTATCTTTAACTGAACTTGGGGAAAGCTGTTATTTTCTTGAAGCATAAAGTTGGACAGGATAACCACGGGGACAGCTTCGGCTGTTCCGGTTCCTGGCCTTCATTCAATCATATGGATAACTGGAGGAGATTTAATCATGAGTACACATATTGGAGCTAAACCCGGAGATATCGCAGAAACAATCCTTTTGCCAGGAGATCCATTGCGTGCAAAATTTATTGCAGATACGTACCTTGAAGATGTCGTTTGTTACAACGAAGTTCGAGGAATGCTCGGATTCACGGGTACATATCAAGGACACCGTATCTCGGTGCAAGGCTCGGGCATGGGGATTCCATCGTTCAGCATCTATGCTAACGAACTGATCAGCGAATACGGTGTAAAAAACCTGATTCGTGTCGGAACTTGCGGAGGTATGCAAGAACATGTACGTGTTCGTGATGTTATCCTTGCTCAAGCTTCATGTACCGATTCCAGCATGAACAAGCTCGTATTTGGTGGATATGACTTCTCCCCGATCGCGTCGTTCTCCCTGCTGAAAGAAGCCTATGACCGCGCAACTGCCAAAGGCATGAAAATTCACGTCGGTAACGTATTCAGCTCGGATTCCTTCTATCGTGACGATCGTTCCGTGACTGAGAAATTGATGCAGCACGGCGTACTGGGCGTTGAGATGGAAACAACTGCACTGTACACACTCGCAGCCAAATTTGGCGTAAACGCACTCACGATCCTGACTGTAAGTGACCACTTGCTGACAGGTGAAGAGACTTCCGCCGAAGAGCGCCAAAAAACGTTCAACGACATGATGGTAGTAGCACTGGATACAGCAATTACGCTGTAATTGTTGCTAAGCATCATTTGATTTTGATCGAAACTTTTGTTTCAAGCACGTAGTGGAGGACCCGGAATCGATTCTAAAGAAGCGAAGCGTTCGCCCTATAACAAAACATAAAATTTACACGATCACGAAGAGGGCAGAAAAAACCTGAAGAAGCGAAGCGTCCGCCTTTAGCACCGGATTTTCCCTTTAGAAAAGGGAATCAGAAAAATCTGGGGATAACAGCGGTTGGAAGGTTGTTCTGCCATCGGAGTGACCCGTGTAAATCACCCACAACGAAGGAGAGATCATCATGAGAATGGTAGACATTATTGCTAAGAAACGCGATGGAAAAGAACTGACAACAGCTGAGATTGATTTTGTTGTTCAAGGATACACACAAGGCGAAATCCCTGATTATCAAGTCAGCGCTTGGGCGATGGCTGTATTCTTCAAGGATATGACTGATAAGGAACGCGCAGATTTGACCATGTCCATGGTGAACTCGGGCGAGACCATTGATCTGTCCGCAATCGAAGGTATCAAGGTAGACAAGCACTCCACAGGAGGCGTTGGCGATACTACAACGCTGGTACTGGCACCGCTTGTTGCTGCTCTGGATGTTCCAGTTGCCAAAATGTCCGGACGTGGATTGGGTCACACTGGTGGTACAACGGACAAACTGGAATCTGTTGCAGGTTTCCACGTCGAGTTGGAGAAAGAAGAGTTCATCCGCCTCGTTAACGAACATAAAGTTGCCGTTATCGGTCAAAGTGGCAACCTCACGCCGGCAGACAAAAAGCTCTATGCATTGCGTGACGTTACAGCTACCGTTAACTCCATCCCACTGATCGCAAGCTCTATCATGAGTAAGAAAATTGCAGCAGGTGCCGATGCGATCGTATTGGATGTCAAAACGGGTGCTGGTGCATTCATGAAGACAACAGAAGATGCAAAAGAACTGGCACATGCCATGGTAAGCATCGGTAACAATGTAGGACGTAAAACAATGGCTGTCATTTCCGATATGTCTCAACCACTGGGCCTCGCTATCGGTAACGCGCTTGAAGTGAAAGAAGCCATTCTCACGCTGCAAGGTAAAGGACCGAAAGATCTGGAAGAACTCTGTCTGGCGCTTGGACGTCAAATGGTATTCCTTGCTGGTAAAGCAGACTCCTTGGAGCATGCTGAGGAGAAATTGAAAGAAGTGATCCAGAACGGTAAAGCGCTGGAGAAATTCAAGGACTTCCTGGCAAATCAAGGCGGAGACGCTTCAGTTGTAGATCACCCAGATCGCTTGCCACAAGCGAAATATCTGGTTGAAGTACCAGCGGATAAAGACGGATATGTAGCTGGTATCGTCGCTGACGAAATCGGTACTGCAGCAATGCTGCTCGGCGCAGGCCGTGCAACAAAAGAGTCCGAGATCGATCTTGCTGTGGGCTTGATGCTCAACAAAAAAGTGGGTGACCAAGTTAAAGCTGGTGAATCACTCGTAACCATCCATGCGAATCGTGAAGACGTAGCAGACGTAATCGCGAAGATCAAAGAGAACATTACTATTGCAGATCATGCAGATGCTCCTGTATTGGTGCATGATATCGTAACTGAATAATATATCAGGCAAACAAGGTTAACCTGATGCCGGAATAAAATTTAAAGCCCCGAAGTTATGCATTCCATAGCTTCGGGGCTTTTCTTATTTATTTTGCAATTCATCATACGTCACAACTGAATCTGCACTGGTATAAATGTATGGGGTAGATGGCTGATCGACCGGAGTTACCTTCGTCGCCCGAATCTCAATGGTGTCCTCACCATTCACTTGAGCAGAACCAATGGTGCCATCGATTTGTACCCAGCTGTCTGTAGGATAGCTGTCTGCATTCGGGACATGAATCATCACACCAAAGGGTGCCGCGTCTGCTGGGCAGCACATCACGAGAAATCGCCCTAATGCAAAATGAGATTCATGCTCCATACTTTTGTCTCGATATACAAACCCGGTAAGGCTGATAGCCTTGCCTGCAAATTGTCGTTGGAACATATCGATCGAACCTAATGTCTCGGAGAAGATTTCAGGATATACCTTTATGACTGATTCCGCATATAACTTCTCTGCCAGTTTGGCAAATTCACGACTGTACTCATCCGGGGGAACGAATTGTACTTTCGTGGCAGGCACAGATGATTCAACATTTGCAGTTTTTTTGGATAGATCTTTAATGTCCAGTTCTACTGTATCAGATAAGGGTTCTTTTCGACGAATTTCCGGAGGTCCATAGGTTAGGGACATGCCTTTTTGACTGGCCATAGAACTGCCTAGTGCCTGATCCGGCAAAAGAAAACCAAGTACTAATGGAATGGCAATCAATCCATACATCAGCGAGCTGCGTCCCCATCCTGAAGGAGGCGGATGCTCACAGTCGCAATGGAGCTGGCTATTACCGAATAGTCCGTGCCAGGCCATGATGGCGGCAATGAACAAAAAGGGAACAGGGCAGCAGAGTAACAATCGCTGCATCGTCGGCGCCAAGTAATAATGAAGAGAATCCGTTGTATTCAAATGAATGATGTATACGGCGAGCCCGCCGATCCACAGCGCACGAATCAGGTTATGCCACTGGATAGGGTGAGATTTGGTAACCGGAGCTTTGGTCACTGTATAACCAGGATGGTTCATGTAATCACCTCTTTTGATCAGATAATACATTCATACATGCTCATGCCAAAAGGTTAATCAACCACGATCCCGCGAAAACCAACGCAATAATGACCAGGCTCAAGCCAATAACAAACCGGGTGCGGAAGGTGGAGAGCAGCATCAATGTGCTTTTGAAATCAAGCATTGGACCGAGAACGAGAAAGGATAATAGCGGCCCTAACGCAAACGTGTGAGAGAAGGCTGAGGCTACGAACGCATCGGATGTCGAACAGAGAGACAATACATACGCAAAACCCATCATGAAGGCATAGGAGGCAACAGGCCCGTTACCCAGAGAAATGAGATCACTGCGGCTGATAAAGGTTTGAATGCAGGCTGTTATTAGAGCACCAATCACCAAATATTTGCTCATATCAACAAATTCGTCACCCGCATGGATGAAAAAGCTGCGCCAGTTTTTATCGTGCACGTGATCATGATCGGTAGAATGGGAATGAGGCTGTGCCATTTTAAATCCGGGATGTGTCTTGACCTCCGTCACTGTAGCCTTCGGTTTACGCAATGGATTCTGGCGGACGAACATATACACCAGACCACCGATCGCAGCTGCTACAGCAAAGGCCAGTCCCATACGGGCGATCGTAATTTCGGGATGGGAAGGAAAAGCGAGCAGGGTCGCGGTAAAGACAATTGGATTTACTACAGGGCCGCTAAGAATAAAGGTCACCGCGATATAGGGGGGCATGCCTTTATGCATCAACCGTCGAACGACCGGAATCATGCCACATTCGCAGATGGGGAAAACGATTCCCAGCAGACCCGCTACCAGCACACCTCCGACGGGGTTCTTAGGCGTTAGTTTGCGAATCATTTCCTCAGATACAAACCATTGCATTAGCGAAGATAACAGCACCCCTATGAGCAGAAATGGAGCGGCTTCGAGGAAAATGCTGATGAATACTGTTTTCATATTTTGTAAGGCTTCACTGTTCCATGCTCCTTTCAGATTGGGAGCCATCGTAATCAACACGGGAACAAGAAATGCACAGGGAATCAGGAATGACAGGAGCTTAAGATTGGCTGCCATTTTCATGGGATAAACCTCCAGAACCGGGACTTTGGTAAAATATATGCTTGTACCGTCCCCATCATACTCGTTCGCAGTAATTAATCAACATTTTTACGATTTACATATCTGGACCTTAAAAACTTCTAATGTTGACAAAAGAAACGATGTTCAGTTATAGTTAATTTTGTTAATAGTAATAATTACTATTAAGTAATGGTTATTCTTCAGCCCATCGGTCGAGTGTAAGCTACATAGCATTCCGATTTTTTTAGTTTTAAGAGGATAAATGGAAGGGAGTAATTAAAATGACAGAACAACAACAAGTACTACCCCGAGTTCCGGTTACGGTTTTAAGTGGATATCTGGGCGCAGGCAAAACGACATTGCTTAACCATGTGCTTCATAATCGAGAGGGTATGCGAGTCGCTGTCATTGTGAATGACCTGAGTGAAGTCAATATTGACGCTGGTTTAATCCGGGATGGTGGTGGATTGTCACGTATTGATGAGAAGCTGGTGGAGATGTCCAATGGCTGCATCTGCTGCACGCTGCATGAGGATTTGCTGAAAGAGGTGGAACGGCTTGCGCTGGACGGTTCTTTTGACTATATATTGATTGAATCGACAGGTATTGGAGAGCCAGTCCCCGTTGCCCAGACATTTACGTATATCGATGAAGAGCTGGGGATCGATTTAACAAAATTTACGCGGCTCGATACGATGGTGACGGTAGTGGATGCTGCCCAGTTCTGGCGTGACTTCAATTCCAAAGAAACGTTGAAGGATCGGGGGCAGGAAGCCGGGGATGATGATGTACGGGGGATCGTTCATCTGCTGACGGATCAGGTTGAATTCTGTGATGTGCTGATTTTGAACAAGTGTGATCTGGTATCGGAAGATGAATTACTCAAACTTGAGAAAGCACTACACGCGATGCAGCCGGAAGCCCGACTTATTCGCACCACACATGGACAGATTGACCCAAGGGAGATATTGAATACCGGACGGTTTGATTTTGAAAAAGCAAGCCAGTCTGCGGGCTGGATCCGCGAATTAATGAAGGAAGAGCACACACCTGAGACAGAGGAGTATGGCATTCACTCATTTGTGTACCATCGGAAACGTCCGTTTCATCCGGAGCGTTTGCTGCGTTGGATTGCGAAATGGCCTGATAGTATTGTGCGTTCCAAAGGTTTAATGTGGCTGGCTACACGTAACCATATGGCGATATCGTTCAGTCATGCGGGAACATCCAAGCAGTTGGGACCAGCCGGGTTGTGGGTAGGCGCGATGAGTGACGAAGAGCGACAAATGCATTTTGGTGATACACTTCCGCCTATTCCGGATTGGGATGAGCAGTGGGGCGATCGGGTTACGAAACTGGTGTTTATCGGGATAGACATGGACCGAGCGGAGATCGAACGGACGTTAGATGAGACACTCCTTACCAACGAAGAGATGCAACTGAACTGGCGAGAACTGAAAGATCCATTTCCAGCGTGGAGTTGAAGTGAAAAGAAAAAGATCTTCAAGTTCAATGGTGCACCTGAAGATCAATGATTGTATTGGATTAAGGATTTTAGCTAAAGTACAAATCGCCAAGATAAAAATCGCCGTTACCGCTTTTTTGCGGACTAAACACAAAGGAAAGATATACTCCAAAAGAACCCGTCCACCCTTGTGGATAATAAATGGCTTTGTAACTTTGACTTATTTTGGTTTTGTCATTCATTGAAATCACTTTAAAATCAGCTGATTTGATGTTAATCAATTGATCTGCATATTTGGTCAGTGTTTTTTTATCATTTGCTTCAATGAGACCTTTAACTTTAGTCTTGAATTTATCTTTTTGATACTGCTTGCCTCGATCAAAAAAGTCAATCTCGGCATTTTCAATGACTTTGTCATCTATGTATTTATCAAACTCACTAGTACTGCCCGTTTTAAGTGCTTTACCATACATTTTAATCAGTGTTAGAGATTCTTTTTGCAATTTGGCTATCATCTGAGCATCAGTTCCAGTCATCTTGATTGAGCCTGAAGTGCTCGAACTACTTGTTTTACTTGAATCTTCAGAACCTTTAGTACCTGTACTGCTGTTATTATTACTTGAACTACTAGACTTACCGCTACCTGAATTAGTAATACTTACAACTTTGTTGCTAACATTCAGAGATACGTTGGCTCCCAATGCTTCTGCTGTGGTACTTACAGGCAAGTAAACATCACCGTCATAAACTAATGCATTCAGTTTGTCTCCAGCTTCATTCTTGGGTGTCCAAGACAAACCGTTTACTTTAAAGCTAATGTTGCTGTCGAGTGCTGCTTCAATATCCTGAATTCCGTTTGAAGCTGCCACACCCAGGGCACCGAAAGCCAAACTGCATGCTACCAATGACCCAATAAAAGTTGATTTTTTGATCTTCATCTAGTTCCTCCGTAGGTAAATTATAGTGATACCAAAGCAGTATATCATATGAAATTGTAATGTGCATACAAAATTTTACTTTAGTAGGTGAGGGGTTGACAAACATAAAAGCATGGGCTAAACTCATTAAATAGTAATTATTACGATTAAATAGATCAAAGGAGGCCATATCCATGAGAGTCATTGTAACCTTAGCCTGCACCGAGTGCGGAGATCGCAACTATACAACAACCAAGAACAAGCGTAACCATCCGGAACGGATCGAATTGAAGAAGTATTCACCACGATTAAAGAGAATGACCATTCACCGGGAAACAAGATAATTTTTTTTGTCATTTTTAAATCGTAATATTTACGAAAAGAGGAAAAGCCATGATTCTATCTTCCATGCGTGATGTGGTATTCGGATACGGCAAAGAGCCAGTCATTGACCAACTGTCGCTGGATATCCATGTGGGGGAGTTTGTCGGCATTACAGGACCGAATGGTTCTGCGAAGACAACCATGCTGAAATTGCTGCTGGGGCTGTTACAGCCCTGGAGCGGCACGGTACATATGAATGTGCAGTCCGTACGTGGCAGTAAGCTGAACATCGGATATGTACCTCAACAGGTAGCATCATTCAACAGTGGATTTCCCAGTACGGTGATCGAACTGGTGCGATCCGGATGTTACCGCAAACTCGGCTTGTTCCGCAGATTCACATCCGAGCAGGAAGCCATTGTGGAACGCAGCTTGCGGGAAGTCGGCATGTGGGAATATCGCAACGCCCGGGTTGGAGAACTATCTGGTGGACAAAAGCAGCGAATCTGCATTGCCAGAGCCTTGGCAGGCCAGCCGCAGGTACTCGTGCTGGATGAGCCGACTACAGGCATGGACCGGCGCAGCCGTGAAGGATTCTATGATCTGATGCGCCATTATGCAGACGTTCATGCACTGACCATTATTATGGTCACCCACGGATTAGAAGAGATGGGCAACCGGTTGGACCGGACGATTACCCTGGAGCGGCAAGAAAGTGAGGAATGGCAGTGTTTGAATACGAATTCATGCAGCGTGCTTTCTGGGCAGGCGGACTGATCGGAGTCATTGCTCCAGTTTTAGGAGTCTATCTGATGCTGCGACGGCAGGTGCTAATGGCGGATACGTTGTCCCATGTTTCATTGGCAGGGGTTGCCCTTGGTTCTGTGATGAACCTAGATCCGGTGATCTGTGGATTTGCGATTGCGATTATCGGCGCATTGCTGGTGGAACAACTCCGGCGAAATTACCTGACATATAGCGAGGTGCCTGTAGCGATCATTATGACGTCGGGTCTGGCCCTTGCTGTGGTGCTCATGAGTCTGAAAACCAATCTGTCCAAGACATTCAGCTCTTACCTGTTCGGTTCCATCGTTGCCGTTAGTGATATGCAGTTATGGATTATGGCGGCTGTGTGCGTCATCGGACTGATTTTTTTCATCGTACTCAGAAGGCCACTGTACAATTTAACGTTTGATGAAGAGACAGCTTCCATTGGAGGCATTCAGGTAAAAGGTTTATCCTTTGCATTTGCCATTCTGACAGGAATGACTGTTGCTTCAGCCATGCCGATTGTCGGCGTATTGCTTGTGTCTGCTTTAATTGTACTGCCCGCTGCCCTGGCACTGAGATTGTCACGCAGCTTTGCGGCAGCGATCCTTATTGCTGTCGTCACTGGATTAATTGGTATTTTTAGCGGACTGACAACCTCTTACCATCTAAACACACCACCGGGAGGAACGATTGCTCTCATCCTGTTGGTCTTTCTATTGATTGGCATATCAGCACAAAAGCTGATTGGACGATATAACCGTAAACGTCATCGTAAAGAGAGAAAACAACAACGTGCAACTCTATTCATACATTCAAGGGAGAATACGCCACATGAAATTCAATAAAAAATCAGCTCTTGCACTATTATTCAGTCTTACACTTATCGTAGCCGGTTGTGGACAAAATCAGTCCGCTTCCGATTCCAGTACCAGCTCGGCTAACACGCCAGCACCTGCAGAGACCGAAGAGGCCAAACTGAACGTTGAAGTCAGCTTTTATCCAATGTATGAATTCACCAAAAATGTAGCGGGTGATCTGGCTAATGTTCATACACTCGTTCCTGCGGGTATGGAGCCACATGATTGGGAGCCGACACCACAGGATATTGCGAGCATCGAAAAAGCGGATGTGCTTGTTTATAATGGGGCGGGAATGGAATCCTGGATCGATCAAGTTACGGATAGTCTGAGCAATGCCAAACTCATTCAAGTGGAAGCGAGTCATGGGATCGATCTGCTGGAAGGATCGGAAGAAGAGGAGCATGATCACGAACATGCCGATACAACCGACACGCATGACCATGCGGATGAAGCGACAACAGAGGAGCATAATCACGATCATGACGCCGAAGCAGAAGAAGGACATACACATGATCATGATCACGGTGGACTTGATCCCCACGTTTGGCTGTCACCTGCACTTGCCGTGAAGGAAGTACGGAATATCGAGGCTGGACTCGCACAGGCTGCGCCTGAACATGCGGAGCAATTCAAGCAAAATGCCGACGCCTATGTTGCCAAACTGGAGGCACTGGATCAGGATTTCACGGCAGCTGTAGCAGACAGCAAACGTAAAGATTTCATCACACAGCATGCTGCGTTCGGTTATCTTGCAAAGGAATACGGTCTGCAGCAAGTACCGATTGCCGGTCTGTCTCCTGAACAAGAGCCTTCCGCAGCTCAAATGGCATCCGTTATTGATTTTGCCAAGGAGCATCAGGTGAAGACGATTTTCTTCGAAACGTTGGTTTCATCCAAAGTATCAGAGACTATCGCCAACGAAGTAGGAGCCAAAACAGCTGTATTGAACCCAATTGAAGGATTGACGGAAGAGGAAATCGCAGCTGGAATGGATTACATCGGTGTAATGCGGCAGAATTTGGAGGCACTGAAACTGGCACTGAATGAATAGCGGTTTTGCTACTTTAACAAGTTGAATTTACGAAAAAAGAGAACCCATTTGATGCCCGTCATCGAAAAAGGTACAATAATACAACATGCTGAGGAATGGCACAGCCATTCCTTTGCCTTTGGCCACGCAGAGAGCACAGGGATGTGCTCTTTTCGTTGTTCAAGGTGACGGAGATCATGCGGGGAACGGGAGGAAATGCCTTATGGATTCAGATGAAGAACAGGAAGTACTATTAAGCCAGCAGCCTGCCCATCTATGGAGAAGACGCAAGCTGGAGTTAATGCAGTGGACGGAACGCGAGAAGCAGACCGTGGCAGCGAAGAGAACGGAGATTTGGAACGATGTCGAAGTGGATGCTGAGTTAGTTGATGCCTTGACTTTGCTTCACAGAGCGGGCGTACGTACCGAGTTTTCTTGTGCTGGTGTGAGCCCGCTCGATGAGCCGATAGATCATTCCCTTTATGCCTATGTTACACTTATACAAAATGAGGCAGCCGATCGATTTGTGACTTATGCGCTGTCGCAGATGCGCAATAGATTGCTTGCCACACTGGAGACAGGAACGGGTCGATATGATCTGTCGTCTTTTTTCATAGGTCATAACCGGAGTTTCTGCTGGTGGATGCAATATTGCGCCGCGCATTTCATGGATCGAAACGATTTAAGTGTAGCCACGTAGTATAGTGATAGGTATTTTTACTCGGAGGCAAGGGAGGTAGGACCGGATTGAATAAATGGCTCAAAACCATACTGTTTCTGGTGGGTTCAGCGCTACTGACCCGCTTTATACCATTTTCTTCATTGTTCCGTAACCTGGATACGATGATACACGAATTTGGCCATGCACTGGTAACACTGTTGTTATCCGGCAAAGTATTGCGCATTGAGTTATACGCTGATCACAGTGGCGTTACATATTCATCCATGCTGACACCAGGCAGATCTATATTGGTTTCCTTAGCGGGGTATGTCACGGCGTCTCTCTTTGCCTGGCTGTTATTCTATCTTTACCGGAAAGGACGGCACATGTGGGGGCTCGGCATTATGACGGGTGTAGCTCTTGTGTCGCTTCTCTTCTATGTAAGGGGAGAATTCGGCATGCTCTGGCTTACAGGCTTTAGTGCGCTGAATGTTGTGATTATGATCTTTGGTGCCAAAATCGCGAAATTCTATTATTTGTTGCTGGCTTTCCTCACACTGGAAGAGTCCGTAGTTAGTGCCATGTATGTTGGGCTAATGTCCTGGACACAGCCGTCCCGGGCAGGGGATGCAGCCAATCTGGCTCAGCAGACATTTCTCCCGGCACTGTTCTGGGGAACGTTATTTGCACTGTTTGCACTGTGGTGTGCGAAGGGAGCACTGACGCTCTTTTTCCGAAAAGAAAGCACGGTCCGCACGTCAAAATCCCGTGGATTACGCGGGCGTAATGTTTAGAAAACAGAGAAGGCACTTCCTTTTTTATTAAAGGAGAGTGCCTTTTTGCGTGTCTTCGTGTCAATCTCCAAGATTGTCCCATAACACATAAAAGTAATAAATTTCTTCCATGATCGCCTTATCATCCTCAGCGGCAATACCGCCCTTCATCCTTGCAAGGGTACCCAGAATATCGTAAATCGTCTCACGCTCCACACTGAACTGTATGCGATTGACGATCTTGTCCCAGGCTTTCATCGCGTAATCGATTTGGGACTTGGCTTCAGTCCATTTTTTGCCCTCAACCTGTTTCTGCAATGTTTGTACAGATTCAAGCAAGCGATCATCAGCACCAAAGGGCTTTTTGAGAAGGGCTCCGCTTGCCATTATCGCAACGAACACAAGAATGAGGCAGATCGGAAGCACATACAGCAACCAGAAACGCGATTTCATTCAATCGCCTCCTTCATGTAAATTTAGAAAGGCCCCTCATAATCGCCCATATCGATTTTTTCGGTGATCTTATCTTTGAATAGATCAATATACAATTTATCGTTAGGCAATATGGCGGCAAAAGCAATATCCTGTATCGTCACTTTTTGCTTTTTAAGCTGCTCGCTGAGCCAGTTCGTATCTTTGTTTCGTTCCTCCAGATTTTGCTTAATCAGCACGCCATCAATGATAATCTCGGTCATCAGCTTGCTCTTGGCAGGATGCATATGCATGTCCTTCGCGGTTACCGGTTGATTCTCTGGTTTCAACACAACAGAGAGACTGCCGTCCGGTTCAAGAATGGCATAATCCAGCGTAGTGATGTCAAATACATCCTTTTGCCGCAGCATCATGGTCAATTCGTCAAATTTCACACGCATTTTACTCAGGTTTTGTTCGAGAATTTTACCATTCTGGATGATCAGTGTGGGGTCAGAGTCCATCAGTTTGGAGATGGTACGATTTTTCAGCGTAATATACTGAAAAATAATCGTGATAATGGTGAAAATGGTCAAGGCCACAAAATGAATCCACGCCTTGGAAGATAGATCGGTCGCAAATGTACCTGCGATGGAACCGATCGTAATACCGTTAATGTAATCAAAATACGTCAAGTTGCCCATTTGTTGTTTGCCCAGCACCCGGGTATAGATGATCAGGGTCAGAAAGGCGATAATCGATCGCACAGCAACAACCCATGTTTCTTCCATCATGTATGTATCACCTTCCTTCGCTTCATCTTACAGATTGAAAATGTGAATGCTTGAAGCCATTCTTTAATTCCACCCAGCATATTTGTGGGCTATAACAAGCTTTTCCTAGGCTGGATAATCTTATTCTTGAACGCAAAAAACCGAAACCTGGCTAAGTGCTCCAGGCTTCGGTTAATCATTCGTTACATATCTTTAATTCGGTAAATCCATGGAATAGTAAATAGAATAGAGGTCATACACCCGAGTAAGCCATAAACCCACCATCTACAGGAATAACCGTACCTGTAACAAAACCGGACTGACGTTCATCTGCCAGCCACATCAGCGTGCCTAGAAGATCTTCCGGTTTGCCGAAGCGGCGCATTGGCGTGTGCGCAATGATTTTACTTGAACGTTCGGTCGGCGAGCCATCCGGCTTAAGCAGCAGATTACGGTTTTGTTCAGTCAGGAAGAATCCTGGTGCAATGGCGTTTACTCGGATTCCCGATTCGGCCAGATGTACCGCAAGCCATTGCGTGAAATTGTTAATCGCCGCTTTGGCTGCACTGTACGCAGGAACTTTGGTCATGGGCGAAGGGGCACTCATGGACGAAATATTAATGACGGTAGCTGGAACATCACGTTCTATCATTTGTCTTGCGAAGATTTGGGTAGGGATGAGGGACCCAACAAAGTTCAGATCCATCACCTGACGGAATCCCTCGACACTTACATCAAAAAAAGTAGTGATATCCGGCTGCTCCAAATCTTCCTGTCTGAAAATTTCATTCGTGGTATTGGCGCTGGCATGGTTGCCACCCGCTCCGTTAATAAGGATATCGCAAGGTCCAAGCTTCTCCTGAACAACAGCTGCTGCCGCTATTACACTATCGGTCTGGGTCACATCACAAGCTACAGCGATCGCTTTTCCACCCGCAGACTCAATTGCTGCAACAACTTCTTCCCCTTTGGATACGGTACGGTTCAGAATGGCTACACTTGCGCCATGTCGCGCGAGCTCTTCAGCCATAGAACGACATAGAACACCTGCCCCGCCAGTAATTACAGCTGTTCTGCCTTCCAGACGAGTTGATCTTTCTTTGGTAAATTCACTCATGCTTTTGACCTCCTTTGCAGGGAGTCCCAAACGCCCCACAGATACATAATTCCCAGAGCCCGATCATAGAGTCCATATCCCGGTCTACATTGTTCTCCCCAGAGATGACGTCCATGATCCGGTCGTGCATAACCTTCAAATCCAATATCGTGATAGGCTTCCACAACACCGGCAATATCGACATTTCCATCCTGACTGCGGTGGGATGTCTCGATAAAGTCTCCATTATCATAGATTTTTACATTACGGATATGAGCAAAAGGAATACGGTCCTTGAACTCGTGGATCATACCGATAATATCATTGTTTGGATTAGCTCCAAGAGAGCCACTGCACAACGTTACACTATTGTAAGGGCTATCATACAAGTTCAGATATCTGCGAACATTGTCTTGACTCGTAATAATTTTCGGCAGACCAAAGATCGGCCAAGGCGGATCATCCGGATGAATGGCCATTCGAATACCTAACCGTTCAGCAGTAGGAATGATCTCCTGCAGGAAATAACGAGCGTGTTCCCACATATCTTCCTCTGTTACATCCTTATAGGCTTCGAACAGACCTGTTAAATACTGCAATCGTTCCGGTTCCCAGCCGGGCATCGTCAATGCGGAATTTTCGGTAATGCGTCGAACCAATTCCAGCGGTTCAATATCGGCGATTTTGCTATTCTCGTAGAAGAGGGCGGTAGAGCCATCTTCCATCTCCTTATGCAAATCGGTACGCAGCCAATCAAAGATCGGCATGAAGTTGTAACAGATCACTTTAACGCCTACCTGGGCGAGTTTTTCCATCGTTTTTTTGTAATTCTCAATATATTGATCACGTGTAGGCAGACCGAGCTTGATGTCTTCATGAATGTTAACACTCTCAACGACATCCAGATGTAACCCGGCCTGATCTGCAGCAGCTTTGACTGCCAGAATTTTGTCCATGGGCCATTCCTCACCTGCCGGAACATCATGCAGCGCCCATACAATGCCTTCGACTCCCGGAATCTGCCGGATGTGGTCAAGTGTTACGGTATCATTGCCTTCTCCAAACCAGCGAAAAACCATTCTCATCACATTCACCTCATCAAGATTAGTTTAAAGAACAGGTAGATCCATCATCATTGAAAATAGGAAGGGTATGTATCCCGCAGGACAGCCAGATCCGTTACGGTCAAATGCAGATGTTCCTGCATAATGTGCTCTGCCGTTTGGGCATCATGCTGTTGTATCGCCTGTACCATGGATCGATGCTGTTCGAGCAAATGATCCCAATGATGATCCGAAGACAGACGGAGCATTCGGCTCCGGTTCAGATGCACGTTCATATGCTGGATCACGGACCAGGTGTTTTTTTTGTTACAGCCTGCAAAGAGAGTACTATGGAATTCCTCATCCAATCCGAACATTCGTTCATCATCCGGTTCAAGTATGCATTCCTGCTGCTGCGCAAGGTTCTGCTCCAATATTTTCATGTGTTCATCTGGAAATTGGACACACGCGAGCCGTATGACGGCACGCTCAAGCTGCTCACGCATGAAACGTGCTTCCTCCACGAGATCAACCTGAATCAGAGATACATAGGTACCTCGCTGCGGATAGACTTCCAGCAGACCTTCCTGCGCTAATCGGACAAAGCTTTCTCGAACAGGGGTCCGACTTACATTGAACTCAAGCGAGATCTCTTTCTCCGAGATGGCGGTACCCGGAGGCAGCTTCAAACTCAGAATCAACTGCTTCAACGTCGTATAGACCGCCTCACGAGAAGAGAATGCCTGTTTGTTCAGAGAAGACGGGTTAATTAAGGATGATAATAATTCGGCTTTGGACGAAGACCTAGGGGGATATTCCATAATCTCAACTCCTTCAAGAACATACTACCATACTTGTATGGTAGTATGGAAGCGCTTTATATAAGTTAGTCTAAAATTTATCGCACATGGCTTGCTGTTAGCGGGATGCTGGAGTAAACTATAGTCATTAGGTTCAAATGTTTAAACCAACAGACATGACAATTGTGATATCTGTAGACATATAATAGAGGTGAAACCATGGGACAAAAAGCGATATCTATTTTTCAAACCTGCATCCCCTTATTCCAGGTACTTAGCGACAATCATCGTCAGGCGATATTACTTGCTCTTAGTGAGAAGGGCAGCATGACAGTGAATGAAATTACAGAGCAGTTCAGCCTATCCCGGCCTGCTATATCTCATCATCTCAAGTTATTGCTTGAAAAAGGGCTCATCTCCGTAGAACAGAAGGGCACACAACGATATTATTCCGCTTCATTAAGGTCCTCGGTAGAGCTGTTGAAGGAACTGGTTGGCGCGTTGGAAGAAGAGTGCTTATAAGCAAGAGTTGTTAACATGCCTAGGCATGTGGGCTAAATGTTCGTATGTTTAAACGAATCATCATTAACTCGAAGAGGAGTTGTATTATATGAGTGTCATGCAGGAATTAAGCGCACATGAAGTCGAAGAAATTTTACAGCAGCAACGGCAGTTTTTTCGCTCAGGGGCTACTCGTTCGGCCGAGTCTCGCATTACACATTTAACCCGGTTGAAACAGGCGATTCAGAAGTATGAGTCCCGTCTTACTGAGGCGCTCTATCAGGATTTGGGCAAGAGTGAGTTCGAATCGTATACTACAGAGATTGGATTCATGCTGGATAGTATCACGCACACCATTCGGCAAGTGAAGAAATGGGTCAAGCCGGTCAAAGTCAAAACCCAATTCACGCTGATCGGGTCGAAAAGTTATATCATTCCTGAGCCTTATGGTGCGGTATTGATTATTGGACCTTTTAACTATCCATTCCAGCTGTTAATTGAACCCCTGGTTGGTGCGTTGGCAGCAGGCAATACGGCAGTCCTCAAAGCATCAGAGAACACACCAGCCGTCTCAGCTGTTATTCGCGAGATGATTAGCTCGGTATTCGAACCAGCATACGTTCACGTGGTCGAAGGAGCCAAAGACACCACCACGGCGCTTATTAATTCGCCTTTTGACTATATCTTTTTTACAGGAAGTGTACCCGTTGGCAAAATTGTCATGGAGGCCGCTGCCAAAAATCTCGTTCCAGTGACGCTGGAGCTTGGCGGTAAAAGTCCAGTCATCGTGGATAAGCATGCAGATATCAAAGTGGCTGCACAGCGTATTATATGGGGGAAACTGCTCAATACGGGTCAGACCTGCATCGCTCCGGATTATCTTCTTGTGCATGAACAGGTGAAAGATTCGTTGATCTCCGAAATGAAAGCAGCAGTGGAAATGTTCTTTGGCACAGATATTCAGCATAATCGAGATTATGGGCGAATCGTCAACAAGGCGCATTTCAAACGTCTCACTACCCTTATTGAACGCGATCAAGCCCTCGTCATCTATGGTGGTCAATCCGATGAGGAAGACCGCTTTATTGAACCGACATTTATTGATGCTGAATCGTGGGAAGCGGCAACGATGGAAGACGAAATTTTTGGTCCGATTCTGCCGATTATCAGTTATTCCTATATTGATGAGGCGATTGCAGGAATTGAGAAGCGGCCGAAACCGCTGGCGCTATATCTCTTTACATCAGATACACAACTACAAGATAAAGTGATGCGCGAGGTTTCTTTTGGGGGAGGATGCATTAACGATACGATTACCCATGTAGCCAACCCACGTCTGCCTTTTGGAGGGGTAGGACATTCCGGTCTTGGTTCATATCACGGGCGTTATAGCCTGGAGACCTTCTCTCATATGAAAAGTGTGCTCAAAAAGAGCACCAGATTGAACTTGTCGATTTTATATCCGCCATACGATAACAAGCTGAAGACGATTAAACGTCTTTTGAAATAAAAGAGAACCGGCGTTTAATCATATACAACGTAGAGGCCATACTGGAATGATCTTCAATGGATGAAGCTCATTCCGGAACAGGCTGTTCCTGTCTGTAGCGTGTGGGTGATATCCCTGACCAGCGCTTGAATTGACGACTGAAATGGGCAATATCCTTGTAACCTAACATGGCAGCGATGTTCTGAACCGAAAGCTTGGGGTTACCCAGCAGAACTTTGGCTTCATGCAGAACCATTTCAGATAAATATACACGTGGAGACTGACCATACACCTGCCGAAATACACGGTTACAATGCGAGGAACTGATGCCCAGCTCTGCTGCAATATCATCAATGCCATAATGGCTGTCGGACTCACGTCCCTGCTTGAACTGCTGACTTACCAGTCCTTGCAGCCTATTACGAATTTGATGGGCAAGTTCGATCTTTTCATATCCGTCCGTAAACATTTGAGCTGCTTCCTGAGAGACAGCCTCCCATAAATGGCCGAACAACTCAAATACCGCCGATTGCAGCTGCATGCGCTGCACCATCGTACTCGCCGCCCGGTTATCCGCAGAAGACATTAATTTGCGAAGTACAGGCTCGATCTGGTGGGTAACCGGACTATCTGCATCGAACAAAACCTGCTTGATTCGTGCAAGCAAAGAGAGAAATAACTGATCATCGATATCAAAATGCATGCAAAAATACGTAAACCCCTTGCCGTTATGGCTCAGGCTGGAATGAGTGCTTCCTGGAGGAATCAGGAGCAATTCGCCAGCCTTTTGAATATACAGTTTGCCGTTCACGGTCATATATTGTTCGCCTTCTGTTACATAATTCAGCTCATATTGTGGATGTTCGTGAGCTGGATAATCCCAATCCGCGCCGACACTTCGCAAATGTATAGCGAACAAATTCACCGTTGTTTGTACATCTGGGTAAAACACCTCATGCATACTCTCTCCCAGAGCGGGAGGCAAATAGGTGGAAGACATGGAAGACCCCCTTAATAAAAATAGAAACAGATGTAACCGCTTTATTTATATTATAGTCTATTAGCTTGATTTGGGTAAATATCCGATTGATTTGACCATGGTCTACGGTGGAATGCCCATGGTAGGATGGGGCTAATGAAAACGTATGCAAACCATTTTGAGAGGGGTCATCGTTCATGAGCACATCCAAGTCCATCTTTTATAATGCCCATCACTCACCGATCGGGGCTTTTGCCAGCTTTACGCTTGGATACAAAGGAGCCAAAGGCGGACTAGGCCTGGAGCTTGGCAAGCCAGCAGATCAGAATATATATATCGGTTTACAATCTCGCGACAGTGAGAACTACGAAGCTTTACCATTTTTCGAAGCCGTTGAAGATGCAAGCGTTCGATATGATGTAGAGAAAGTGGACAATTCGGATTCAGATCAGGTGTCTTCGGCCTCGACAGAAAATGGATTGAGCACACCAGCGGCAGCACAGGGAACACGCCCGCTAATTTCAGCGTTCCGCGATGAAGAGATTACGCGTGAGTTTACTTCGGGAACAGATACGTGGACGGCGGGTGATCTGACTTTCCGTATTTACTCACCTGTGCGTCCTGTACCCGAACCGCTGAGTGGCGATCGTGAAGCAATAATGGATGCGCTTGTGCCTGCTGTGCTGGTGGAGATAACAATTGATAACACGCAAGGACGCCAGTCGCGTAAAGCATATTTTGGCTACCAGGGAAATGATCCTTACTCAGCCATGCGTATCATCGGAGGACCTGAGGGTGGGGCATTAACCGGGGTTGGACAAGGTCGCCTAACTGCCATTTTATCTGCGGATGAGGGTCTATGGCCTGCTCGAGGATTTACATTGGAGAAGATATTGCAGGAGAAACATCGTGAGAATCTGGCCTTCGGTCTAGGTGAAACAGCTGCGTTGTTGATGGACGTTCCCGCCGGAGAGAAGCGTACGTACCAATTTGCCGTCTGTTTTTATCGCGGCGGGATCGTTACTTCGGGTATGGACACGACCTATTGGTATACACGTTATTTTGCAGATATCCAGGAAGCCGGGAAATATGCGCTTAACCGTTTCAACGAGCTGACTGCTTCCTGTAAGGAAATTGAGCAACGTCTCGGAGTAGCTGCTTTGAGTGAAGATCAGTCATTTATGCTTGCCCATTCCATTCACAGCTATTATGCAAGTACACAACTGCTGGATGCGGATGGAGAGCCGTTCTGGATCGTAAATGAAGGTGAATACCGGATGATGAATACACTCGATCTGACCGCAGATCAGTTGTATTTTGAACTTGCCTTAAACCCTTGGACCGTGCGTAACGAGTTAGAGTGGTTTGTGAAACGCTACAGTTATACAGATCAAGTGCGGTTCCCGGGCGAAGAGAAAGAATATCCGGGCGGCATTACGTTCACGCATGATATCGGCGTAGCCAATGTATTCTCACGTCCAGGGCACTCGGCGTATGAGCTCGTGGGTATTGATGACTGCTTCTCGCAAATGAGCCACGAGGAACTGGTCAACTGGCTCTGCTGTGCAACTGTATATATTGAACAGACGCAGGATCGGGAATTTGTTAAGGAGATGCTGCCCGTCATTCGGGATTGCTTCGAAAGCATGTTAAACCGGGATCATCCAGATGAACACCAACGCAATGGTCTAATGGGGCTGGATAGCAGTCGTACCAAGGGCGGAGCCGAGATTACCACTTACGACAGCCTGGATGTGTCACTTGGACAATCCCGCAACAACATCTATCTGGCAGGCAAATGCTGGGCCGTCTATGTTGCACTGGAGAAGCTGTTCGCTGCAGAGAAGCTGGCTGAATTGTCTCATCATGCAGGACGTCAGGCGGATCGCTGTGCAGCCAGTATAGCAGCCCAGTTAACCGACGGTGGCTACATTCCGGCAGTGATCGCCGAAAATAATGATTCCCGCATCATTCCAGCCATTGAAGGCTTGGTGTTCCCATACTTCACCGGCTGTGAAGGCGCGCTGGATGTAAATGGCCGTTTCGGGCCTTACCTGCAAGCGCTTCGGACCCATTTTAAAACAGTTCTTGTCCCTGGTACTTGTCTGTTTGAAGATGGAGGCTGGAAGCTATCCTCTACGAGCAATAACTCATGGCTCAGCAAAATATATCTATCCCAATTCATCGCACGAGAACTGCTGGGCGTGGAATGGGATGAAATAGGGAAGGCTTCTGACGCTGCTCATGTAAACTGGCTGCTGCATCCAGAGGAATCCTACTGGTGTTGGAGTGACCAGATCCTGGCCGGTGTGGCGGTCGGAAGCAAGTATTACCCGCGCGGTGTAACATCGATTCTATGGCTGCTCGAAGGCAAAGGTAATCGTCTGGAACAGATCTATGCCAGCAAGGAGGCTGTACAATGAGCAACACAACCGTTCAATCCATTATCTCCGGCCCGCAATATGATGCGTGGCTTGGATATCTTCAAAGTCAATCCGCAGTGAAAGGGGCCGCCAAAAAGACAGCCCCCGTCTGGAGCCATACCGTGACTGTGGCGGAAGATCAGGAAATCATATCAACAGCATCAGCCGAGCTGACTCAGGGACTAGATAAGCTGTTTGGCATCAAACCGAAAGTTAATCAGGAAACTGTCAGTCAAGTGAGCAAGTCGGATTCAGCCCACCAGGAGGCACAAGGGATCTGGCTTGGCACATGGACAGGTTCAGAAGCCGTGGCTCAGGCCTTCAGCGACACGGAACGCTCTACTGTGCAGGGAGAAGGTTATATTATCCGCGAAGATAAAGAGCAGGGTAGGCTGTTTATTGGTTCTGAAACCCCTCAAGGTGTTCTATATGGTACTTTTCATTTGTTGAGAGAACTTGTTCTGGAGCAAGAAAACTCAAACGAAGTGCATCCTGCTGAGGGTAGATTAAGCTACATTTCAGAGCAGCCTGTTAATGCATTACGCATGATCAATCAGTGGGATAATGTGGACGGAAGCATTGAGCGTGGTTATGCTGGAAAATCCATTTTCTATGACAATGGAGAATTCACTCGTGACCTCGGGCGTATTCGAGATTATGCCAGATTGCTCGCTTCTACAGGCCTTAACGCCATTTCAATCAATAACGTCAACGTTCATCAGCGTGAGAGCCTGTTCCTGACGGAACGTTTCCTGGGTGATGTTGCGAAGGTTGCTGCCCAATTCAGAGCGTACGGTATCCGATTGTTCCTTAGCGCCAACTACGCTAGTCCGATCGAGATTGGTGGATTGCTTACGGCAGATCCGCTGGATGAACAGGTCCGTGAATGGTGGAACATTCAGACAGCCAAGGTGTATGCGGCAATCCCGGATTTTGGCGGCTATCTGATCAAAGCGGATTCCGAAAATCGGCCAGGACCCTTCACATATAACCGTGATCATGCCGATGGAGCGAACATGCTGGCCGAGGCACTTCGCCCGTTTGGTGGACTGGTAATATGGCGCTGCTTCGTCTATAACTGTAAACAAGACTGGCGTGACCGCTCCACGGATCGTGCACGGGCGGCATATGACCACTTCAAACCACTGGATGGCCGATTTGCGGATAACGTCATTTTGCAGATCAAGAATGGGCCAATGGACTTTCAGGTTCGCGAGGCCGTATCTCCACTGTTCGGAGCAATGGAGAACACAAATCAGGTATTGGAGTTCCAGATTACGCAAGAGTATACGGGTCAGCAGCGGCATCTGTGTTATCTGATTCCACAGTGGAAAGAAGTATTGGATTTTGATACGTTCGCCAAGGGGCCGGGTTCTGAAATCAAACGCATTGCTGACGGTTCTCTGTACAACAGGCCCTACAGCGGCTTTGCCGCAGTATCCAATATCGGTGCAGATGCTTGCTGGACAGGACATCCGCTCGCTCAGGCGAATCTATATGGATATGGAAGACTTGCTTGGAATCCAGAGCTGTCATCGGAAGAGATTGCGGAGGAGTGGGTCAGACTTACATTCGGACATGACGAAGAGGTCGTTCGTCTAATCTCTGGCATGCTTTTGAATTCACTCCATATCTATGAAAGTTATACGGCACCGCTCGGTGTAGGCTGGATGGTTAATCCGGAGCACCATTATGGGCCTAATGTGGATGGCTATGAATATTCCAAGTGGGGCACGTATCATTTTGCCGATTGTGATGGCATTGGTGTGGACCGGACAATGAGCAGTGGAACAGGATACACTTCCCAATACCACCGCGAAAATGCCGAAAGATATGAATCCGTAGATTCCTGTCCGGACGAGCTGCTATTATTTTTCCACCATGTCCCGTATACGCATGTTCTGAATTCTGGCAAAACGGTCATTCAGCACATTTATGATACACATTTTGATGGAGCAGAGCAGGCGAAAGCATTAGCACAGACCTGGAGACAGTTGGAAGGCAAGATTGATTCAAATGTATTTGATAAGGTGTCTGCGTTACAGGCAGGGCAGGCGGAGCACGCCAAGGAATGGCGAGATATGATCAATACGTACTTCTATCGCAAAAGTGGTATTGCAGATAAACAAGGAAGAACGATATATTAATCTGGATACGAGAGTATATAAAACAGTCGGATCTTCTTCGGAGGAAAGAACAACGTTGACATACACGAGAAGGAGGGAACATATGGGAGATCATCAATTACCCGAAACTATGAAGGCTGCTGTCATGACAGAGCCGGGGCACATCATCATTGAAGAACAGGCTGTACCACAGCCGGCTGAAGACGAAGTGCTCATTCAGGTGATGGCCGTTGGCGTCTGCGGATCGGATGTGCATTATTTTGAACATGGTAGAATTGGCCGATTTGTAGTTGAGAAACCGATTATACTTGGACATGAATGTGCAGGTATTGTAGCGGCTGTAGGCTCAAGAGTTTCACGGTTGAAAGAAGGAGATCGGGTAGCCATTGAGCCCGGGGTAACCTGCGGACGATGCACGGCATGCAAAGAAGGTCGTTATAATCTGTGTCCCGACGTGCAATTTCTGGCGACGCCTCCGGTGGATGGGGCATTTGTACAGTACATGACCATTCGTGAAGATATGGTTTTCCCGATCCCGGATCATCTGTCTTTTGAAGAGGCAGCCATGAATGAACCTTTCTCGGTTGGCATTCATGCTGCAAGACGCAGTAAACTGGCTCCGGGCACTACACTTGCCATTATGGGCATGGGGCCTGTTGGATTGATGGCCGTTGCAGCTGCCAAATCGTTTGGCGTAGAACGCATCATCGTCACCGATCTGGAGGAAGTGCGGTTAGAGGCTGCTCGTCGTATGGGCGCAACCCATACCATTAATGTACGGAACGAGGATGCACAGGCGGTGATCCGTGAGTTAACGAACGGCGTCGGTGTAGATACGGCTTGGGAAACTGCGGGGAATCCGAAGGCGCTTCAGTCGGCATTATATTCGCTCCGGCGAGGAGGCAAGCTTGCTATTGTAGGACTGCCTGCACAGGACGAAATTGCCTTGAATGTTCCTTTTATCGCGGACAACGAGGTGGATATATACGGAATCTTCCGTTACGCCAATACGTATCCGGCGGGAATTGAATTTCTGAGTTCAGGCCAGCATGATGTAATGTCCCTGATTACTGACCGTTATTCGCTTGAGGAGACGCAGCAGGCCATGGAACGGGCATTGCACAACAAAAGTGGCAGTCTGAAAGTGATGGTGTATCCGAACGGCAAATGAATCTAGTTCAAAGGAGCCCTGATATTTAGGGCTTCTTTTTTTGTATTTTTCGCCATAAAAGGATTAAATAAGCTTCCATAACGTGGTATAATGCTTGAAGATTTTAATATATAAAATGATACACACCAAATGGGTTAATCAGCATCTAGCGAAAGGAACTAAAGGTTGTGAGAACACATGAATTTATGATTCACTCTGATTTCCACCGAGATGATCTGATGTCTGTATCTTCGCAAGCGTCGCGTTTTGCCTCGGATATTTCATTGTCATTTATGGATGCGAATCATGAGCATCGTGTAGATGTCAAAAGCCTGCTCGGAATGGCGCTTCTCCCCATTCGACATGGCAGTGTGGTGAGATTGCAGACACGGGGAAGAGATGAACTGGAAGCATTGGAATATATGCTAAATGTACTTGAGAAGGGCTTAACTTGAACTCTCAAACCTGTGCAAATCACAGTGAATTGTAAAATATTTATCGTTTCTTCAATTCCGACTGGTACTTCGTCCAAAAAAAGAGTATAATAAAATTTAGTTCTATTCTAAGAAGTACCCATATTAAAGGAGTGTAAATAGATTATGCCAAAAGCTGATATCCATCCAAAGACACAAACAGTAATTTTCTTCGATGCAAGTGCTGATTACAAATTCCTGAGTTCTTCGACTAAATTCTCGAACGAAACAATGGAATGGGAAGATGGTAACTCTTACCCAGTAATCCGTGTGGACACTAGCTCCGCATCCCACCCATTCTTCACTGGTAAACAAAGAAACGTGGACATCGGTGGTCGTGTTGATAAATTTAACCGTAAATACAACATCAAATAGGTTGTCCAACCATTACAAAAAAACCTCAGGATTAGTCCTGAGGTTTTTTTGTATACATGCCGATAGGTAAACTCATGTAATTTAGAGTAAAGTAATTTTAATACCCATATATATTCAATTCCTCTAAAATTAATTCAACCAATTATTGCGCTTACAATAGTTTCGGATGTACACTAGGAAACAGAGTCAGACATATTGGAGGAGGAAATAGAGATGAGCAACATCAATCATATGGTAACGTTTACACTTTACGCAGGTAAAGATACACCAGAAGCAGAGGCATTTTTGAAAGAAAGTGCGGATGCACTGGCGAATATTCCCGGTGTAGAGCAATTCCAGGTCCTGCGTCAGGTGAGCGAAAAGAACGAGTTTGATTACAGTTTTTCGATGGTATTCGCCAATCAGGCTGCATATGATGCATATAATGATCACCCGGTTCACCGCAAATATGTGGAAGAACGGTGGGAAAAAGAAGTTAGTCGCTTCCAGGAAATCGATCTCATTCAGCACGGAAATTAATAAAATGATGAGTCTCATTGAACCAAACCGAAAATAGCATGAATTTCGAAAGCGTTTTCCAGTTTGATTAATGAAAATTAATGAGGGTTAAATCATTATTAAATCCTTCTTTTTTCATCACTAAATTTCGTGATTACACATGTGGCTCAAAGGAGGGGACTGTCCTTATGAAATTGGATCTTACAGGTAAAACGGCACTGGTGACAGGCGCAACCGGTCAATTGGGAAGGGTCATCGCTCGTACGTTGGCAGACTGTGGTGCTGATCTCGCGCTGCATTACATAAATAATGATACGAAGGCTAGAGAACTTCAGGTTGAGATTGAAGCCATCGGTCGGAAAACGGTCATTGTTCAGGGCGATATCACGAAGCAGGATACGGCATTTCGGATGCGGGATGAAATTCAGTCCAGCCTTGGCGATGTGGATATCGTGGTTGCCAATGCAGTCATCCAATATGCCTGGACAACGGTGCTGGAACAATCACCGGATGATTATATAAGTCAGTTCGAATCATGTGTGATGCAGAGTGTGTATCTTGCCAAAGCATTCATCCCTTATATGAAAGAAGCCAGAACTGGTCGATTCATTGGTATCAATACGGAATGTGCGATGCAAAATTTTGCTACCCAGTCTGCATATACGGCTGGAAAACGCGGCATGGATGGTTTGTACCGTGTGCTGGCGAAAGAGGTAGGCGAATATCAGATTACGGTCAACCAGGTTGCGCCTGGATGGACGATCAGTGAGCGCGACCGCAACAGTGAGTCGGGGCATGATGAGGGTTATATTCAAACTGTACCGTTGAAACGCAGGGGAGAAGATCAGGAAATTGCCAATGCGGTAGCATTTCTGGCTTCCGACCTGTCCTCGTTTATTACAGGAGCTTATATCCCGGTCAGTGGTGGCAATGTGATGCCTGCCATTTAATATTGATTTATGGATGTGAATGAATTACTAAATATGCAATGAACCGCTTTTTAAACCATAACAACCCATGATCCGTTTGTCAGTCCATGACAAGCGGATTTTTGTATATATCCATAAATACATATGATTTTGTTTCTAATTTCAAAAGATTGGGGTAAAAGAATAGGTAGTTTAACGCGGTGGAAACATAACTCAAAATAAGCGAATAAAGGAGACCGACCTGTCATGAAAAAAACAATTGCAGACGTTCTGGTCGAAGCACTATTGAACGCAGGCGTCAAACGCATCTATGGTATCGTTGGAGACTCCTTGAATGCGGTACTCGATTCCATCCGTCGTTCGGGTAAAATTGAATGGATTCATGTCCGCCATGAGGAAGTTGCTGCTTTTGCGGCCGGGGCAGATGCCCAAGTGAGCGGAAGTATCGCCGTATGTGCAGGCAGTAGCGGACCGGGAAACATGCACATGATTAACGGTCTGTACGACTGTCATCGGAACCGTGTACCGGTACTTGCCATCGCTGCTCATATTCCGAGTGATGAGATCGGGAGTGAGTATTTTCAGGCGACTCATCCAGAGTATTTGTTTCAGGAATGCAGTCATTATTGTGAAGTCATCACAACAGCCAAACAGATGCCGCGTTCCTTTACGATGGCAATGCAGACCGCAGTAGCGCGTTCAGGCGTTTCCGTCATTATACTGCCGGGGGATGTAGCGGCTTTAGAAGCGGCTGACCTGCCTGTGCCGGAGCATGTATATCATGCGACACAGCCTGTTGTACACCCTTCCGAACCTGAACTGCGGAAACTGGCGGAATTCCTGAATCAAGGCAAAAAAATTACGTTGCTGTGTGGTGCAGGCTGCGCCGGTGCACGTGAACCTCTGATGCAGCTCTGTGATCGCTTGAAATCCCCTATGGTTATTGCTTTGCGAGGCAAGGAATACCTGGAATACGATAACCCGTATTCGGTGGGCCTCACAGGATTAATCGGATATTCGTCTGGTTATCATGCCATGATGGACTGTGATGTGCTACTGATGCTGGGAACTGATTTTCCGTACCGTCAATTCTTCCCGGAAGATGCGGTTGTACTCCAAGTGGATATTCAGTCTTCACACCTTGGTCGCCGTACAAAGCTCGATTATGGAGTGTGCGGAGACATAAAGGCCACCATTGAAACATTATTACCTTATCTGACGGAAGAGCATAGCGACAAACATTTGCATAAAAGTGTGGAACGTTACGAGAAAGTTCGTAAAGAATTGGATGAGCTTGCCGTAGGTAAACCCGGAAAAACACCAATTCATCCACAGTATCTAACCAAGGTTATCAGTGATGTTGCAGCTGAAAATGCAATCTTCACCTGCGATGTAGGTACACCTACGGTATGGGCGGCTCGCTATATTGAAATGAGCCGCAATCGTCGATTGTTAGGTTCATTCAGTCATGGCACTATGGCGAATGCTCTTCCACAGGCAATTGGAGCACAGGTGTCTGATCCGGGAAGACAAGTGATTTCCTTGTCCGGTGATGGCGGCAT
Source organism: Paenibacillus marchantiae (assembly GCF_028771845.1). Taxonomy (NCBI): domain Bacteria; kingdom Bacillati; phylum Bacillota; class Bacilli; order Caryophanales; family Paenibacillaceae; genus Paenibacillus; species Paenibacillus marchantiae. The sequence continues at coordinate 4,724,330 of NZ_CP118270.1, forward strand.
TGCCATGCTGATGGGTGACCTTCTGACGCTTAAACAGCATAATCTCCCGATTAAAGTTGTCGTGTTTAACAACGGTGCACTCAGTTTTGTTGAACTGGAGATGAAAGCTGCCGGATTGCTTGAATCCGGTACCGAGCTCGTAAATCCCAACTTTGCCATGGTAGCTCAAGCGATGGGTCTCGAGGGGATACGGGTTGAAGATCCGGCTGATCTGGAAGAGGCTGTAGAGCGTGCATTGCAGCATGATGGCCCTGTTCTGATTGATGTTGTGGTGAACCGTCAGGAGCTGTCCCTGCCTCCGAAGATTAATATAAAACAGGCCGAAGGCTTCACCTTATGGATGATGAAGGCGGTGCTGAATGGGCGTGGCGATGAGCTGATTGAGCTGGCCAAAACCAATTTGCTAAGATAAGTATTAGGTTTTCCTTAGCATTATCGCAACATGTTCAACCGTCGATCTGACAATGTAAATGCATGAAATTAAACTGTACATCTCACCAAAAAGAAGGGGAACGTTACACGCTTTTATTAAGGAATTCCCCTTCTTGAGATGTCTACTATGTGATAGATATTATAGTATGCACTCATATTATATGATTTGTTTTTAAATTGTAACTCCTTTAAAATAGGTAAAGTCAGGCAGGATTCAAAGCTTTTCACCCTACATATGTTGCATTCCGATGCAAGACCGCTTCATATCGAATTAACCGATCCGATGACAGATGACGAACACACATGGAGGAGATCAAAATGAGTCACAAAGGAAAAGTAGCAATTATCACTGGAGCAGGAAGTGGATTGGGCCAAGCGACTGCACTGAAGCTGGCAGAGAAGGGCGCATCTATTGTGGTCGTTGATCTCGTGGCAGAGACGGGTCAGGAAACTGTAAAACAGATTGAGAAGCTGGGCGGTAAAGCCATTTTTGTACAAACGGATGTAAGCAAGGCGAACGAGGTAGAGAATTATGTTAACAAAACGATCGAGGAATTCGGCCGAATCGACATGTTCTTCAATAATGCCGGGATCGCTGGTCCTGGTATCAAACTAATTGAGCATACTATCGAGCAGTTTGACCAAATCATTGATATTAACCTGAGAAGTGTATTTTACGGATTGAAGTATGTGATTACCGAAATGCTCAAAACAGGCGGTGGTTCCATCGTCAATACGGCATCTACAGCAGGTATTGTGGGTGTTCAAGCAGTTGCACCTTATGCAGCGACAAAGCATGGCGTAGTTGGACTAACACGTACAGCGGCCATTGAGTATGGCAAAGAAAACATTCGCGTGAATGCCATTGCCCCAGGTACGATTGAAACTCCAATGGTGGTTCAGTTCGGGAAGGATAATCCTGAAGTATTTAAAGCAACCCTTGACAGCATTCCATCCGGTCGTCTCGGTAAGCCTGATGAGATTGCCAATCTGGTATCCTTCTTACTGGGAGACGAAGCTCCTTATATTAATGGCGCTGTTTATCCCATTGATGGTGCTGTAACTGCACAATAAGGCACCAATCAGACTGGAATAAGAAAGAGAGGCTACTGTAATATCACAGTGCCTCTCTTTTTGCGTGTTATCATTTTTATTCTTAAACTTAAGCTCAATCATGCCACATTGGAAGATTTGCTCTGTGCTGTTGTGGCCATTGCCGGACGATAGGCAAGAATGATGATGATCATTGCAATTAGCACACCTACAGCTCCAATCCAGGTGATGGATGACAATGATACTGAGCTGACGGCGATTCCCCCAATACCGGCACCAGCAGCCATGGCCAATTGCATAACCGAGCTGTTCAAACTTAACATAATCCCGGACGATTCTGGAGCCATTGTAACCAGATTATATTGCTGTGTTGGGCCGGAAGACCAGGCGGAGAAGGACCATAGAATCAACACAATGAAGATGGCCACACCTGAATGAGCCGTGATGTTCAGCATCAGCATACTTACGACATGCAAGGCCATTCCCAGGATAAGTGTTCGCTTTACTCCCATACGATCGGCGCTGTATCCTCCAGATTTGGAACCAATCAGACTTGCGATTCCAAAAGCCAGCAAAGCGGAACTTAACAACGTTTCGCTCATGCCTGCAACAGATACCAAGTAGGGTGAAATGTAGGTATACGCAATAGAATAGCCTCCTAACCAGAAAAAGCTGACAAGTAGCGCAAATCCAATACGAGGTTGTTTGAGGAGCGCTAATTGTTTTTTCAAAGGAACGGGTGCTTCGCCTTCAGATGGCGGGATCGTAGATGCAATAACAATCATGGCAATCACACCCAAAATCGCGATACCTGCAAAAATAAGTTTCCAATCCCAAGCTGCAGCAACCATTCTTCCCAGTGGAACTCCCACAATCAGGGATGCGGTAAACCCCGTAATGACCGTTGCGATAGAGCTGGCCTGTTTGCCTGCAGGCGCTATTTTGGCAGCGACTGTCAAGGCTGTTACAACGACGACTCCGGCTCCCAGCGCCATGAGGACACGTGCAGCGATAAAGAGTCCATAACCAGGTAACAGGTAGGCCAAGACATTACCAACGACAAAAAGTCCCAGAAAGTAGAGCAGCAGCTTTCGTCGATCCAAGCGGGATGTTAAAGCGATAATGATGGGCGTACCGAGAGCATAAATGAGCGAAAAGATTGTGATCAGCTGTCCCACAGCAATCAACGATATATTCATGGTGTCCGAGATCCGATCTAGAATGCCTGCAATGACATATTCGGAGGTCCCTACAAGAAAGCTGACCAAGGCTAGGACATAGATTTTCCATGTGTTAGACATGAGTATATAACCTCTTTCTGATTATAATTATTATATTTTTAGAAATATAGAAATAAAGACGAGAGAACAGGATTAAGAAAAAACTAATCTACCAATGAGGCAAAGCGAGTACTTAATCTATCAAATGTACCGGGTGTTAAGGCAAAAGGGTATTTATACGACTACGATGAGGCTCAGCGGACCAGGTAGCATTACCAATATAATGATTTTATATTTCTAGTATTATGGAAATATAAAACAAAAATTTTACTTCTCCAACAGATATGGAACGAATCTCTGTACAGTGTCCGTATTCAGACTGTAGTAAATATACGTACCTTTCTTTTGTGAGGTCAACAAACCACAATCGGAAAGTTGTTTCAGGTGATGAGATAAAGTGGAGAGCGCCACGGTTACAAGCCGATTCTCTAAATCAGCTGGGCAGAGATTGCTTTCACCCGAAAGGATCTGAATGATTTTATATCGCGTTTGTTCTCCAAGAGCTTTGTGAATTTTCACAGCCTGTTCAGTATCAATCGGATTGGATTGCATCAAAATCGGTCCTTTCGTCTTTATTTCTTATTTCTATAAATATTGAAATAACTTTATCATGTCTTTTGAAAAAAGTAAACTCCCCGCAAAGATCGTTGTTTCCAGTTGAACATGAATCAACTGAAAGCAAAAACCTTTGCGGGGAGTTGGGAAGCCCATCTAAACTCACTTATTACAGGCGTTCAAGAGACTCAACATAATCTTTGGCATCTTTCAATGACAGGTTTCTCGCCTCACGAGCCTTTTTGATTGCAATTATTTTCTTGCCCTGTTGTGCAAGTGCCTGCAATTCTTTATCAAGTTCAGTCAGGTCAGCCTGTGCCGGTGGAAGTGGAGATACGTTCATTGCAGATTCGTTATAACTGAGAGGGGAGTGTGCGGTACTGCCTGAACCATTTTCCAGACGTTCAACATCCCTTTTCAATTCATTCAACTGGGTCTGCAAGCTGATGACGCGAACTAATAAGATAAGAATAAGAAATAAAAAAACGACTAAAACAATGGTGTTTATTTCCATGCAGTCAGGTGCCTCGCTTTCCTTGCTTCAAATACATATCTATTTAAGCTGTACCGGAATTTCCTTAACGCCTCGAACTATCATGCCGGGTCTCCATTCAAGTTCATTAACATCCGTCTGCAGCTGCATATCAGGAAAGCGGCGAAGCAGCGTATTAATGGCAATCTCGCCTTCCAGTCGCGCGAGAGGGGCTCCCAGACAGAGGTGAATGCCTTTGCCAAAGGCCAAATGTGCGCTCTTCTCGCGAGTGATATCAAAAACATCGGCATCCTTAAATTTCGCTTCATCCCGATTGGCTGAATCCAGCGCTACAATAACAATTTCGCCTTCAGCGATGTGATGTCCATGAAATTCAATGTCCTCGGATGCCCAGCGGGATGTGCTGAACTCAACCGGTCCGTTATAACGCAGCATTTCTTCTACGGCGTTATGGATTAATTCAGGCTGCTTGATCAACAGGTCGCGTTGCTCCGGGTGCTCCAATAGAGCGAGTACACCATTACCGATCAGGTTAACGGTTGTTTCGTGTCCGGCGATGATCAGCAGAGCAACTACACCGAGCAGTTCCTTTTCAGTGAGTTGTTCTCCAGATTCTTCTGCTACAACGAGCTGGCTGATCAGATCGTCACCCGGCTGATCGCGTACTTTGGCAAACCAAGCATTCAGGTAATCAATGAATTCCTTGGCATGCTTCTCAAACACTTCGGAATGCTCTGCACTTGTCGCATCGATGATGGAATTGGACCACAGACGAAATTTGTCCTGATCTTCAAGAGGTACGCCCAGGATCTCGCTGATCACAATGATCGGTAATGGAAAAGCAAACTCATCAATCAGATTCATCTTATCCTGAGAATTGAGATTATCCAGAAGATCGTCAGCAATATCTTGAATATGGCTTCTCATGCCCTCAATCAATCTGGGAGTAAAAGCCTTCTGTACGAGTCCACGTAACCGGCGATGATCAGGTGGATCGGAAAAAAGCATGTTATGCACGAATATATTTTGTTGATCGGGTCCATAACGTTTGACTACATCCTTACTGAAACGGTTGTCTTTTAATACTTCGACTGCATCCTCATATCGGCTAATAATCCAACCGAAATCACCCTGAGGGAACAGGATTCTGTAAATGGGATCATTCTGTCTCAGCTTTTCATATACGGGGTAAGGGTTCTGAGTAAATTCTCTGGTGAAGAACTCAGGCTGTGAAGTTTCATTAGTACTCAAATGGTTAATCTCCTCTCATCAAAAGCTCGTAATGTTACGAATCTTATCTGAGGGATTATATGTTAAGGCAAGTAGCTTCATACGAAAAGCCTGCATCACTATATATTCAATATTGGAACGATTGAAACCATGTTTTTGACTAAGAGATATGGTATGAAAAGCTTCATATTATACATACTTTAGCTGCTTGAACCATATTACGGAGCGTTTAATGAACTATAGGGACGTATGGCCTATAATATGAAGTTTTCTACTACAACAACGTGGATTCAACTTAGTTTTGAATGCAGTCGCCATAATGCAGCGATATAAGTAATTCACAATTATGCTACGAACTATGTCCATTGGCTCAGGAAGAATGCCGATAAGAAGGACGTTTCAACCATTTTTGGCGTTTTCTACGTTCGTTCAAAGGCTGCTGTGATAAGATAAAGCTTAATAAGAACATACGATCTGTTTATGCGAGAGGAGAAACCTTGACGATGGAGATGCTTAAGCCGCCCGCCGAGACACTATATGAGACAGAATTAAGGGCACTGCGAGAAGAAGATACGGGAAAACGCCCTCCAAACTGGCTGTTGTCCCCTACATATGTGCGTGATTTTATTATTGGCAGGGATAAACCAGCCATATTGGATGGAGAAGAGATCACGATTACGAGAAAATTTTATGGCAACGATGTGCTCATTGAACGTGCAGTAGTGACACTGGCAGGCAATCGTGGCTTGATGCTGGTAGGGGAGCCTGGGACAGCCAAGACTATGCTCAGTGAATTGCTAACCGCAGCCATTTCAGGTACCAGCCTAAACACAATTCAGGGTACGGCAGGTACAACCGAAGACATGATTAAATATTCCTGGAATTATGCCATGCTGCTGGATAAGGGCCCGTCCGAAGCCGCACTTGTGCCCTCACCTTTGTATAACGGAATGAAGAAAGGAATTCTTACTCGTTTTGAGGAGATTACACGTTGCCCCGCTGAAGCACAGGACAGCCTGATCAGTATTCTGAGTGACAAGGTAATGAGTATACCTGAGCTGGATGGTGGTGTGCTGTTTGCCAAACCAGGGTTTAACGTGATTGCTACGGCGAACATTCGCGATAAAGGTGTCAATGAAATGAGTGGTGCGCTGAAGCGCCGTTTCAATTTTGAGACGATCAAACCGATCAGCAGTGTGAAAATGGAAGCCAAGATTATTGAATCCCAGGCGCGAAGCCTATTATTACATAGCGGAATAGACACCGAGATTAATTCGGATGTGGTTGAATTGCTGGCCACGACATTTATGGAGCTTCGCACAGGAACGACGCGGGAAGGTTACAAGTTGGATACGCCCCAAGCGTCCATGAGTACGGCTGAAGCCGTATCTGTTTATGTACAGAGTGCAATGACTTCCTATTATTACGAAGACAAGGGAATCGCATTGGATCGGCTGGTGCAAAACATGTTGGGGACGATAGCGAAAGAAAGCGACAAGGATCTGTCCATCCTCAAAACCTACTTCTCTAAGGTCGTGAAGGAGCGGTCCAGAGAAGAGGGAATTTGGAAGGATTACTACGAGGAAAAGAAATGGATCGGTTAAGAGGAAAAGCGGATCTGGATGTTGCCCAGTTAAAGACGCTATTTGAGTCCCAGGTGTATAACCTGAACAACGGAACGCTTTATTTTCCCATACGCCATCATAGTCCAGCCTGTTCCTATCATTTGCTGCGATTGATTGAAGAATACAAGCCGGGCATCATTCTTATCGAAGGACCTGAGAGCGGCAATCCATTACTTCAAGTTCTGGCTGATGAGGCGACCATACCTCCTGTTAGTCTTTACTACACCTATGAGAGTGAAGAGGAGAGAGCGGCCTGTTATTATCCGATGCTTCGTTACTCTCCTGAATATGTAGCGCTCAAAGAAGCAGCTCGGCTGAGCATCCCTGCAACTTTTATTGACCTGGATTATCATCATTTCTCTAAGCCCAACAAGGCAGAACATCGGGAGAGGTCCATTCAAGACGAGACTTTGCTCGCAGGGTCTGAGTTTATCCACCGTTTATGTCAGAAAACAAACTGCCGAAGTTTCGATGAATTGTGGGAGAACGTATTTGAGATTGGTGGTCTGGAGAAGTCAACACAGGCATTTGTACAGGATGTATTCACGTACTGTACCTTATCCCGGATGTGTTATTCAGCGGAGCGCTTGCACAGTACAGGTGATTTGGTAAGAGAAGCTCATATGAGAAGTCGTATTAAACAGGCTGGGCAAGAGCATGAACGTGTGCTTGTTATCACTGGCGGATTTCATACGTATGGACTGCTGATACCCGAGAATCATGGGACGGACTCAGAAGAGATGACGTTGCAAAAGCATACGAAGGCTCAGAATTCGGTGCATCAGCAGATGTATCCCATGGTCTACACGTTTGCCGAAGCGGATCGGCTGAATGGGTATGCAAGCGGCATGCCTTACGTGAATTATTACGAACAGATCTGGACCCAGCTGCTCCGGCAAAAGAGCTCCGTGTATAATTTGACCGCTTTGGACTTGTTATCACGACTAACCCGCAAGCTGAGGGAAGGACATGAACATGTATCAACCAGCGATGCTATTGAGGCGTACAGTATGGTTCAGGGACTCGCAGGACTGAGAGGAAAAAGGGAAGGCGGAGTCTATGAGCTGATGGATGCAACACTTTCTTCCTTTGTTAAGGGTGAACTTACGTTAGCTTCAGACAAACCTCTGCAAGAACTACACAGATTGCTAACCGGAGATGTCATCGGAAAAGTAGCTCCCAACCCATTCAGTATTCCGATCGTTGAGGATTTCAAAGAACGTTGTACAGAATCAAAACTTCAAATTCGCACTACTGGCCAACATAAGAAAATACTTGATTTATATGCCAAACCAGATCATCGTCGGCAAAGTCAATTGTTTCAATGTATGGTCTATCTCGTTCCGGATTTCGCGAAGCGACAATCGGGCCCGGATTGGATTGCACAGCGCGACATGAACCTTGTTCGGGAGACGTGGGTATATACCTATTCATCCAGAATTGAGGCTCGATTAATCGAAAACTCGCTCTATGGAGGCACAATTCGGGAAGCCGCTACGCGCAAGATGGAAGAGGAAATGCAGGGAATACCGGATCATCACAGCGGTGACCTCACCAAATCCATGCTTCTGGCTCTGCTCATGGGCCTGCAGGATACCGCAATGAAGCTGTATGAACAAGTGAAGTCAGCGCTCCGAAAGGATGGGAATTTCTTGTCGTTGTGCGGAAGTCTGCATATTTTGAATCGAATTCAGCAGCATCGCAGACTTCTTGGGTTGTCTGAGGAACAGCAGCTTCTCAACCTCGTGTCCGAAGCCTATAACAATGCCGTGGACAAACTGATGCAGCTCTCAAGAACGAATCCGGATGAACATGAAGCGATTGTCCAGGGACTGAAGCTGCTTGCCATGCTGGCAGAATCGTCCGAAGAGCATTTTCGGGATGACCCATTCAGAGCACACCTGGATGAACTTCTGTCAGACAGCCAGCTTCCGGCACAGCTGGAGGGGGTGTGTATTGCCATATCTTCAGGACTTGGCGACAGGCATAGAGAAGAGATCGTGGATCGAGCACGTGCATATATCCGGGGATCGCAGGAACAGACTCGCCAGACTGCACTTTATCTACAGGGCGTGTTCTCTGTAGCACGGGACGCTTTTTTGTATGAAGATCAGCTTTTATCGGAGTTGAACTATATGATTGAGCAGCTTGATTATGAAGAGTTTATTCGCATGATCCCTGAACTTCGTTTGGCGTTTACATACTTTACTCCCATGGAGACAGGCCTGATTGCGGATCGGGTTGCGAACTTGCATCAGGTAGAGAACGAAGAGATGTCATGGCCTTCCGTTGACGAGCGATTGCTGATCCAGACGAAAACATGGGATGAAGCCCTTCGGAAGGAGTTTGACGCATGGAAGCTGATCTGAATGAGCTCAATACAACCAAGGAAATGGTGAAAGACAATGCAGAGCTGAATCGGGCGGAAACCTTAAACCGTTGGCGCCTTATTCTAGGTGAATCTGCCGAAGAAGGACTGTCGAATGCAGAAGACTACTCCCCTGATGATTTTAAATATACCGAAGTCGATGAGATTCTCGGATATCTGTATAATCGCGAATACGGTGAAGAGCAGGGTTACAGAAAAGGGGGAGGAAGGGGCCCCTCGGATCTTACCGTCCCCAAATGGTTGCATAAGGTCAGGGAACTGTTCCCGAAATCAACGGTAGAAATTCTGGAGAAACAGGCGCTTGACCGTTATGGCCTAACGGAATTGTTAACGGACAAAAAGCTGCTCGAATCCCTCGAACCCAATATGAACCTACTCAAGAACATTATGCAATTTAAAGGACGAATGAAAGGCGACGTATTAAAGAGCGCCAAGGAAATCGTACGAGTCGTGGTTGAAGATCTGCGACGCAAACTGGAATCTCAGACCAGAGCAAGCATTATGGGGAAACGCAGCCGTTATGCATCCAGTTCGGTGCGTTCCTTGCGCAATTTGAATTTCAAGCAGACGATTACCAAGAACTTGAAGAACTATGATAAAAACAATCGAAGATTTGTAATTGATCGTCTATATTTTGACGGGAATATCCAGTCTCACAACAAGTGGGACATCATCATTGGTGTGGATGAGAGCGGAAGCATGTTGGATTCAGTGATATACAGTTCGGTGATGGCCAGCATTTTCTATCGCCTGAATGCACTGCGAACGAAATTGTTCATTTTTGACACACAGGTTGTCGATTTGAGTGACAGGCTGGAAGATCCGGTAGATGTGCTTATGAATGTGCAGCTTGGCGGGGGAACGCATATTACCAAGGCACTCCGTTATGGTGAAACGTTAATCGAAAATCCTGGGAAAACGATATACATTCTCGTTAGTGATTTAGAGGAAGGTTACCCGATCCAGCACATGTATAAAGCATGTAAGGATATTCTGGATACGGGCTGCAAATTGCTTGTGCTGACCGCACTCGATTTTAACGGAGATACCGTGTACAACAAACATGCTGCGCAGACGTTATCCAATATGGGTGCACATGTAGCTGCGATTACGCCCAATGAATTGGCAGACTGGATTGGCGAAATTATTACTTAATGGTTATATACAAGATCATTTATAAACTTATTCAAGGAGGAATGTGTAATGTTAACCGCAGACCGTGCAGTAGAAGCTTTGGTGGAGAAGTTTGCAGAGGTGTGTTCCAATGAATATTCGTTGAAAACGGACCGGAGTTCGGAAATCATTGATTATGTGATGGGAACGACGGATAAGTTTCCTGATATGATGGGAGGTTCCAGCCATTATGCGTACCAGACGATAGAAGTACTCATGAAAATTGCCAAAAAAGATGACGGAGACATCTTTTTTCGAGCGGGAGCCATTGTAATTCATATGGAATCCAATTATTCCAGAAGAAATTCGTGGAGAACCGATGGTTTTACGCTCTGCCTTGGAAACGACTCGGAAGCTTATGGACTGAGTGGAAAGAGCAAAACCAATGATCGGATGGGCGGTTTGCTGTCCCGTTTGGAGAAAATCAATCGCTATGCTGGAGAGAAGGAAATTTTGGATGAATTAAAGAGCAGACTGAAGGGGAATTTCCATGATGTAATCAATGGAATGATACTCCTTCGACTCTATTCATATCTCAATGATAGCCCTTCTCATCTTGCCCAGGTACAACAGTTCACTCAATCTCTGCCTGCATTATTTCAACACGTGATGACCCATGATACAAGTAAGCTGCGGAACGAATTGCGTACATTGATTGAGCCACTGGTGGTTTGCAATTTTCAAACAAAACATAACAAATCTGCATATGAATTAAATGATGAATTTCTCCGGGAGAAGCATAATCAGGTTATAGCTGAGAACTATTCGAACACTTCTCTTTCCAAAAAGGAGCAACTGTCTTACAGTGAGTTCGACAAGACGATGATCCTTTTGAGTAATGCTTTGTTATATTTGGTTAACATCAGTGGCGGCAAACAACGTTTCCTTGAAAACAATAGTGAGACCGGTCTTATTTTGCTCGAAGCCATAAACCAATTACATGAGATCTATCCACTTGAAGTTCGGCGCTATTTGTTAAGTATGGATACAAGAACGAAAAATGCCAACGAATTGCTGTCAGGGCTGGTGCCCCTGGACGAGCCATATCAGCTCATCGAAATGTTGCGTAATGAACTCGAATCGTACACCATACCATGGCAATTTCTGCAATCAACGATTGTGAATGATCCGGAACAAGCAATTCGTGCATACCACATATTAAAACCCCCATTCCTCAAATTGTGTATTCAAAAAGTGCTGGAGGATCATGGAATCACAGTGCCAGATGTGGATGAAACGGTTGAACAAGCCGTATTCAGCGCTCTACGACATCCATTAGATGGAGGCAGACAGGGACTTGCGATTGCACGATATTTGAACGGTGAAAGCTCCTTTGAAGAATACTGGGAAGATCCGAATAGTCGAGGACTGTTTAATAACCTGAATCGTGACAAAAGGCGTGTTCATAACTTGATCAGTATTAGTTTCCTGCCTTTGAATTCGGAGGCGATGCGTCGGTTCGTGATTCTAACCACGTATCCCGAGTGGACACTGGATATCGTTTCTGATATGTATCAATCTTACGCGTTTAGCGGTGAGAAGCTGTTGGAACTTTACGGCCAAGATCCAGAGGTAAAACAAGAGAAATTGCTGTCCAGTCTGATTTCTCTCAACGGTATGACCGATTATAAGTACAAATCGATGCCTCAGGATGAATATCGACGGATCATTCAGCAAAATCTGGACTTTGCTCTGGGACAGTACAAGAAACTGCCCACGGACACGCGTATCTTAATTTTGGAAATCACCTTTGAACAACGTCACGAGCTATCGACTAAACAGGTAGCTGAAGCGATTCGTGCTGGATTGCAGGATTCATCCAAAAAGGCAAATGGCGTGGCGTTATCTGAATTCAATCGGATTCCTGACCAGGACTTATATACGGCAATATACCGGTCGGAGAAAAAAACGGGTGTGAAAGAAATGGCTCTGAGCGCCATCCGCAGTTTGGATCATAGCAAGGATATATACCTTGAGCTTCTGAAGGGTGAGAAGTCTGCCGAATGGAAGAACCTGATTCAAATTCTGCTGGATACCGCGGATCAAAGCCCAGAGTATGCTCATGCGGCGCTTGCAGATCAGGCAGATGCCAAAAAGCTGACCAGACTAAGCTGGTTGTCCTTGAACGATCTTCCTTCTCTGATACGTTCAGAGGACAATCAACCATTAGATGATCGAATCAAGCAATATATCTTGGTGCAATCAATAGATCATACATCTGCGCCGAACGAAAGACTGAATGAACTACGTGAGTATGTAAGCCAGGAATCGCTCGCAAGGTTTGCGAGCGAGCTGCTACAGTTATGGATTCAGGAGAGTGCCTCTGCGAAAGAGAAGTGGGTAATGTACCTCTCGGCACTCTTTGGCGATACTCAAATTGTGAATATATTGGCTCCCCAAATTAAGGAATGGACAGAAAACAGCCGAGGCGCCATTGCAGCTGATGCTGTAAAAGTACTGGCCTATCTTAAGGAACCTTCTGCTCTTATGGCGATTGACAAGATTAAACGCAGTGTGAAGAACCGCCAGGTTAAGGGTGCGGCTGAAGAAGCGTTGCAGCTGGCAGCGGAAAATTTGGGACTCTCCTCGGAACAATTGGAAGATCGACTCGTCACCACACTTGGTTTTGATAAGAATGGAACGATGCAGCTGAGCTACGGGGAGCGTTCATTCCTGATTAAAGTGAATGGAGATATGCAGGTCGTTGTTGTAAATGAAGAAACGGGTAAATCTGTGAAGAGTCTACCTGCTCCTGCACAGAAAGATGATGCTGAACTTGCAGCACAATCTAAGGCGCGTTTCACACAATTGAAGAAGGATCTCAAAACAATGGTTAACATCCAGGCGCAACGTCTGGAAGAATCTTTGTCAAAACAACGGCTGTGGTCGGCTGATGAGTGGACAGCATTGTTTTTACAGAATGTAATCATGCAGAAATTTGCTGTAGGTCTGATATGGGGCACATATGAAGATGGTCAGTTGGTCACCACATTCCGTTATATGGAGGATGGCACGTTTAATACCGTCGATGAGGATGAATATGAGCTGCCTTCGGGATCGCTGGTGGGATTGATTCATCCACTCGAACTTGACCAATCTACGCTCGAAGGATGGAAAACGCAGCTGGAGGATTATGAGATCAAGCAGCCGTTTGAGCAGCTGAATCGTCAAATTCATGTGCCTGAGGATGAAGACAAAAACAAGGTTGAATATGACCGCTTGCCGGAGTCTGATTTCTCTCCCACCGCATTCCCCAAAGCATTGGAGAAATACGGATGGATCAAAGGTCCAGCACAGGATGGCGGCTGGTATCATGAATTTTACAAAGAATATGGAGATCTTATCGCAGAACTGCGCTTCAGTGGTACCAGCATTTCATATTATGAAGGATTGGAAGATATCACGCTGGAATCTCTGCACTTCTTTAAACCTGGCAGTCAGAAACACTATTATTATAGCGATCACAAGTCCATTGCTTTGGGTGAAATTGCAGGTCGTGTGTTCAGTGAGACGATCTATGATATTTTAAGAGCGTCAGGACGTTGATCACGTGAGTGGATTTGAACAGAAATTCCGGATATTTTCGAAGCTGTGTACAGAGGATTATTTGATTCGACATGCCAACAAAGGGTTGTACAAACGGTCTCTGAAAGAGTTGGATATTGGCGTGACTGTGCAATACACTTGGAACGAAGCCTCTGTGGGTTGTCAGTTGAGTGATGGTACACATTGTACACTTGAAAATACGCTGGATCATTGGGAGTGCTCCTGTCCGGCAGACAACATTTGCAAACATATACTGATTTCGATTTTGTATTATCAACGGGAACATCAGACAGAAGATACATTCAATCAGGGTGAAGCATCGTCATCAGCAGAGTTGGAACCTGAGTCTGGTCTGGTAACGGAGTCCCGCTTCCGCTGGATGGTGGAATCGGATCTTGCTCCTTTGATTAAGTCGTATAGCTCTTCCTTAATTGAGGAGGTTCTGTTCCGATTAAGATATCCGGAGCAGATTGAAGTATTGGAAGATACTCTTCTAACAGTGCGTCTAGTGAAACAAGAAATAGAGGTTTCGTTTACAGAAGAAGCTAGTCTGGCTAAGGCCCTGTGCAAAGTAAAACAAACTGCCGGCAATATGGCCAAACTTGAAGCATTATTACGGTATCGGATGCAACAAGGTTTGGCTGATACGGAAGCCATAAGTGGAAGAGTCCATGATGCCACGTTTTCACTTCAAACGGTGCGGGAATGTCGTTCCATGCTGACAGGTCTGCTAAAGACGGGACTTGCTCGTCTACCACAATCGTATATGGCTCAATTGGAGACACTGGCGATTGCGGCCCATAGTGGTCATCTTCCTGACGTTGAGCGGAGTTTACGCGGGATTCAGGGGGAACTGCAATTGTTTTTTAACCGACATGTACGGTTCTCCATGCAATCGATGCTTGATCGGGTAAGCAAGTTGTATCTTGCATTACAGGTGCTTGAACAAGAGAAGGTATCTGCATTCAAACAAAGTCAGCTCATTGGCAGTTTCCGAAGTAAATACTATACGGTTCCAGAGCTGCATCTGTATGGATTGGGTGCTGATGCATGGGAGACACGCTCTGGTTACCGTGGAATTACTTATTATTTCTATTGCTTTGATGATGCGGAGATCTATACGTACAGCGATGTGCGGGCGGTATACTATGAAGATAATCAGTTCTCATATACAGAGCATTATGGTTCCTTCACTCCATGGCTGCCCAATCTGACTTTTCGTCAATTTTCCGGGGAAGAGGTGCAGTTTCGCTCGGTCAAAGCAAATGAAGAGCATAGACTCTCCTCCGGGGAAGGTGCAAAACTTACGTTACTGCCCCGAACAGGAGTTGAAGAGGTGAATCTGGGCAAGTACATGCAAGATATACCCTCCGTACTCGCTGAGGATGCACGCTCATTTGAGTTGTTTTCCGTTCCGAAAGAACGACTGGCGATGATCAAGGTTGCCCGGGTTGTAGAGCATCGCTTCGATAAGAAATCACAGGACTTTATTCTAACGATGGAGAGTGACCATGGGGAGACGTTGGATCTGACTCTTCCTTATTCAACGGAATGGGAGACCATGATCAAAAGGTTGGAGTCGGGTTATGGAACAGGAACACTCGAAAACTTTTATGCTTTCGTGCGTATAGAGCAACAACGGATATACCCGATCAGCTTCCTGAAGGGTCCAACAGTGATCAGTCTGAAACTGGATACGGGTTATGGAAGGACGGGGAGAATTGGAAGACTATAGTCAGTTGATGCAGAAGATCAGCAGCTGGTCAGAAGAGCTGTTTCTTCGCGGGTTATCCCAATTCACACTGAAAGATATTGAAGTATTGGAACAGCTAATCGTGGAGACCTCGAGGTTCCAAATGACTTTCCTTCGTGAAATATTGGAACACATGATCGAAGAGGGACGAAAAACCGCTTTGGGGAGCGGCGATGAGGAGCTTATGTTGCTTCATTATTGCCGCCTCACACAGTATGTACAGCTCAGCACTCAGGAATCATCCTGAACGGATTTACACATAAAGAATTGCAGAAGCATGAGCCTCTGCAATTCTTTATATTTCATTTGAGTAAATTAGGATTTTGAACCTCCAAAGTTAACGGTTATATTCGCTGAGATGTCATATCCCCGCTTATGATGCATACCCATACCATTAGGCGAATGCTGTCTTAAGGAGGAAACAGGCATGTCCATGAGTGAACCTCTGTTAACGCAAATTGTCAATCAACATATCCCGGCTGACGCGACTGTCGTCACCATTGATAAACCGGTCAAACATCCGGCCATTTACGCTTCAGATTTAACCGGAGACGGAATGCCGGAAATTGCTGCTGTATATGAGCAGGGCGGAGAATTAATGCTGCTAGTTCTGAAATTTTACCAGGGTCATTGGATCAAGATGTCTTTGACGAAAGGTTTGGGTTATGGTGTTACCTTGCTGACAGCGGCATCGGTGACATCCACGGCGCGGAACAATCTCATTGTCGGCTGGCAGATCGGTGCGATCTGGTCGAAGCTTGCTGTATACGATTGGACGGAATCAGGACTGACAGATCAGGCGCCAGAAGATTTGTATTACAGCCATGCGGAAATCATTGATATGCCGGGTCACCACGGCAGAGATGGCAAAGTAGAAATTGCACTCTGGATTCATGATACAGGTGAAGCTTATCGGGTCGAGATCATCCGCTGGCAGAATGGTAAATGGGTTCCCGCAACAGATGTATATCCGTATTACTTCCCTAAGGTCGTACAGTATTACGAACAATTGGCAGAACAACATCCAGATTATATTTTCTATTGGTATTATCTTGCGGACGCTCAGTATAAAGCCGGATTATTTCCTGCTGCACTCGTTTCGGTCCAAAAAGCGCTAA
This sequence comes from Paenibacillus marchantiae, assembly GCF_028771845.1. Taxonomy (NCBI): domain Bacteria; kingdom Bacillati; phylum Bacillota; class Bacilli; order Caryophanales; family Paenibacillaceae; genus Paenibacillus; species Paenibacillus marchantiae. The sequence goes on from NZ_CP118270.1 coordinate 4,740,977, forward strand.
GTTTCAGTGACCCCTACCCTTCACGGGAAGTTCTGCTTGATCTGGAAAAGAAGATTAGGCAAGCCATGGGCACAGAGGGACCGCGTGAAACGACGTGGTTATTTCCGATATCGGTTAGAACAACAACTGGAACCCGGTGGGGTTATATGGACGCCCAAGGTCGTATTCGTCTTGAACCGATACTTGACGATGCCCAAGACTTTCAACGAAATGGCCTGGCTGTCGTCGTAAAAGACGGGAAGACTGGCATCATCAATCTTAACGGTCAATTTGTCGTTCAACCTGTATACGATTCCATTAATTCTTTCACAGAAGGTCGGGCCATAGTCATTGATTCCCAAGGGTTCAAGATGATTGATGAACAAGGCGCAGTATTGACCAAACGGGCATATCCGTTTATTGCCGATGTGAAGGACGGCCGAGCGCTATTTTACCTTTCAGACAGCAGTCAGGCAGGAGGGGAAGTCAGTCGTTACGGTTATTTGGATACCTCTGGAAATGAGGTCATTCGGGCGCAGTTCGCTTCAGCGAACGATTTTCAGGATGGCAAGGCCGTTGTACAGATCAAAGATAATGAATATGCGTTAATTAATCGAAATGGTCAGCGGCTGGCGACGTATCCATATGCCTATGTAGGACCTCTGGGTGACGGATTACTTCCTTTTCAGAAAGAAGCATCGGGTAAATACGGTTATATCGACGAAAGTGGTCATGTCCGAATTCAGCCGAGCTTTACCTCGGCATTTCCGTTCAGTGGTGGGTACGCTATTGTGAATACAGCGGAGGATTACAACTCCATCTATGGCGTTATTAATACTCAGGGCACATTTACCATCCAACCCGCCTACAATGACATTCGAGATCTGGGAGAACATCGGCTGGCCTTGGGGCAAGCGATTGATCCCAAACAGTCTTTTATCGGATCGGTCTATGCAATTGCAGATGTCAATGGTAGGAAACTTTCGGATTTTGTATATACGGATGTATCGAATTACAAGGGAGGGCTGGCTTCAGCCACAAATGGAACACAAACGTTCTTTCTGGATCTAAATGGCCGACCTGCATCAGGATACCCCCGTGTTGAAGGCTCGGGCACACTCGAATTGGTAGCTCCCGATCTGATCAAGGCATATGTGGACCAGCGTGTATCCTATGTAAACCGAACCGGGCAGATCATCTGGCGCCAAAATACAATCGTTCCTCTTCACCCGCCTTATCGTGTACGGGAAGAGAAATATAAGCCAAACCCCGATTACCTCGTGTATTATCCGCAGGTGGAAGGGTTAACCGATCAAGCCGTTCAGCTTGCAGTAAACGCCAAGTTAAAGGCACTTTCCCAAGTGAAGCCAATCCCCGCGGATCAGAAGCTGGATTACACGTATACAGGGGGTTTTGATATTACGTTCTACCAACAGCAATTGCTTCAACTCAAACTTACGGGTTATAACTACCCGGCTGGTGCAGCACACGGCATGCCAACGATGATCTATGCGATCATTAATCTGAGCAGTGGTCAGATGTATGAACTCAAGGATTTGTTTAAACCGAACAGTGATTATGTGAAGGTACTTAGCAAAATCGTAGGAGATCAGATCAAGAATGATCCGCAGTACTCTTATGTTTTTCCGGACACGTATGAGGGAATCAGCCCGGATCAGCCTTTTTTTGTCACAGCGGATGCACTGCATCTATATTTTAGCCCTTATGAAATCGCTCCTTATGTCGCGGGATTTCCGACATTTACAATTCCTTTTACGCAGATCAAGGATATCATTAATACAGAGGGTTCATTCTGGAAAGCTTTTCACGAGCAGCCGTAACCAATCCATGTCACCCCGTAACCTAATGCCTACGAATGGTGTTTAGATAGGGGAGGGGATTTGGATTGTTGCTGAATGCGGTTCAACGTTTTCTGGTTTTAGGGATTGAGTTTGTTATCGTGATGCTGAGTGCTGTGGTCGCACTTGAATTTCTGGAAGGGTTCAAAATTGGAACGAGCGAGTATTATGGTTTGCGGAATGCGGGTCACATATTTTTTCTACTGATTTTTATCACCTTTAGTCCATATGTATTCGCATTTTATACTGTAGTTGTAAGTCCAATTTCATGGCTTCTGCGTAAATATGTTCCTTTTGTTATTGCCAGGGTGTTTGTATATAGTGCTGGTTGCGGGTTATTAGGTTCATGGGTATTTGAGCAGATGTTCAGTGACTACATGATCGAGTCGTATTATCTGAACCGAGCGACTTCCATCTGGCTATTTGCGCTTGCGGGGGTGATTTACGCAATAGTAGAAAATAGGGTTTTGCAAAGGAATAAGGTGCGAGCAGAGAACATTGAAATTTCGAATAAAGTATGAGAACTATAAGGGTGGTTAGGATCTTTCAAAGAGATCAATTTTCTGCCCCGGATTATTCATAACGAAGTTAGCCAGTCTTCATCGGTAAGAGGCCATATGTTCCATATGGTCTTTTTATGTTTGCCTGAATTTTCATTTGAAATAATTCTGAATGATCCATTTATTATCCGTATAGAGGTATTTTTGCTCCGTATTGAGGTAGTAGCTAATCAATGGGCTGTGAGATATTAATTGGGCGTATATAACACTGCGCGATATTGAGAATGATTATTAATGTCAGGAGGAGCGGGATGAACACCACATCTGAAGTATCCGGTTTAATGGAAGTAACCAAAGAGCGTAAAGGTTTGCTGATTACAGCAAGTATCTTCTCGATTTTATCGAGTCTGCTGCAAATAGTTCCATTTATCGGAGTGTATAAAATCGTCGAAGAACTGTTAATCCATGCTCGGGAGCCATCTGGCCTGGACAGGGATTTGCTGATGTATTGGGGATTAGTCTCTTTTGGAGCGCTGATCGCCGGACTTATTGCGCTTTATATTGGAGGCATGTGCTCGCATATCGCTGCGTTCAACATCCTGTACCAGCTCAGAGTAAAGCTTGCCGACCATGTGGCAAAAGTGCCGATGGGGTATCACACTCGAACTGCGACAGGTGAGCTGAAAAAAATCATTGAAGTTAGCGTTGAGAAAATAGAGAAGTTTATCGCGCATCAGCTTCCCGATCTCGTAAGTGCGATTGTCATTCCACTGGTGCTGCTTTGCTATTTGTTCTGGCTAGATTACCGTATGGCACTGGTCTTGCTAGTTCCCATGATTATCGGGTTCTGGCTGCAAAGCAGCATCTTCCGAAATGAGCGGGGGCGTCAGGCATATCGTGATTTTCAGCATGCGATTGAAGAGATGAACTCAACAGGGGTTGAGTACGTAAGAGGAATGCCGGCGGTAAAAGTATTCGGTATTACAGCGGACTCGTTTCTCACCTTTAAACAGGCAGTAACTCGTTATCGCGATATCTCGTTGAGAATAACCGATTTATGTAAAACGTCGTATGGCATGTTTTTCATCATCATAATTTCGCTGGTTACCTTTATTGTTCCGATCGGCATTTTACTTTCCAGCGGAAACGCAGGCAATCAGTCTTTTGCGATCACCTTTATTCTATTTCTGATCATTACACCAAGTTTGTCCGCGCCACTCTTGAAGCTGATGTATCTGGGCAGTGGCATGCGTGAGATCGTGGAAGGTCAGAATCGAATCAAGGCTGTATTTGCCGAGTCGGTTGTACAGGAACCTCTCTCTCCGCAAGTGCCCGATACATATGAGGTGGCTTTTCGGCAGGTATCCTTTGCTTATGAACAAAAGGATAGCGAAGCGTTCAAACCTGTACTTCAAGAAGTTGATTTTGTAGCTAAAGCAGGAGAAATGACCGCATTGGTTGGACCTTCGGGTGGCGGAAAATCTACCATTGCCAATCTGCTTCTGCGTTTCTGGGACGTGCAGCAAGGCGAAATTACAATTGGCGGGGTTCCTATTCAGGAAATGGGGACAGAGAAGTTAATGGAGACGGTTTCGTTTGTATTCCAGGACGTACATCTGTTCTACGACACGATTGAGGAAAATATCCGCATGGGCAATACAGCTGCATCGCGGGATGATGTCATTGCTGCGGCTCGAACAGCTTGTTGTCATGAGTTTATTGAGAATCTGGATGAGGGATATGACACCAAAATTGGAGAAGGTGGTACGTACCTGTCTGGTGGTGAAGCTCAACGGATTGCCATTGCGAGAGCTTTACTCAAGGATGCTCCCATTCTTGTATTGGATGAAGCGACAGCATATGCGGATGCAGAAAATGAACATAAGATCCAGCAAGGACTGGCCCAACTAGTTCAAGGTAAAACGGTCCTGATTATTGCTCATCGTCTAACAACGATTCGGGCAGCTGAACAGATTCTGGTCATTCGTCAGGGTACCATTGTTGAGCGAGGTACACATGATCAATTACGCGAGGCAGACGGTTTGTATGAGAAGATGTGGCAGGCTCATATTCATGCAGCTTCGTGGAAGCTTGGAGGTGCGAAGCAATGAGGAACTATTTATACAATATATCGGGTGGAAACCCCCGCAGTCTGCTTCCCTCCATCATAGCCGCCATTCTGGACGGGATTGCCAAGATCGTTCCGGCTGCGCTGCTCGTTGATATTTTCAATACGATATACAAATCCTTCGCTGAACCGGATAAAGGACTGGACATCCAGCGAATGTGGGTGGTGTGCTGCATTCTGTTTGCATGGCTTTTGGTGGAATATGCGGCTTACTCTTCTCTCTATGATAAAACTTATCGGGCAGCATACAGCCTCGCCGCAACGGGACGTTTGAAGCTGGCTGAACATATTCGTCATCTGTCATTGGGTTTCTTCGGCAAAAGGGACCCGGGAGATCTGACCAATCTGATTCTGAGTGATTATGGACAGGTAGAGCATACGATCTCTCACAATCTGTCACAGCTCATCAGCGCAATTGTGCTGCCGGTGTTGGCTTTTGCTGGACTGCTGTTTGTAGATTGGCGAATGGCAGTGGCGATGTTCATCGCTGTTCCACTGGGGGTGGCCTTGTTATGGATGACAGACTCCATTCAGGCTCGCTTAAGCGAGAATCATGTGAGAGCCAAGAACGAAGCGGCCAGTCGGCTGCAAGAGTATTTAACGGGTATTCGTGAGATCAAAGCCCACAATATGGGCGGAGAACGATTTGAACGACTGCGTCGTTCTTTTGACGAGTTGAAGTCGGCATCCATTCGGTTGGAAGGCATTATGGGTCCGATGATTATGGGCGCGATGTTGCTTGCGCGTTCCGGCATGATGTGGATGATTTTGGCGGGGAGTTATTTGCTTGCTGGCGGGGAATTGACATTGCCGATATTTTTGCTGTTTTTGCTAGTCGGTACCAAAGTGTTTGAACCTCTGACCGTTGCGCTGATGAGTTATGGCGAGATGCGGTACTCCGCATATAGTGCACGGCGCATTATGGAAGTGCAGCAGGAGGCGCCGATGACAGGAACAGGAAGCGTACAACCTAATCAGGCCATTTCGTTTGACCGCGTAACCTTTGGTTATGATGATGAGCTGCCTGTGCTGAAGAATTTGTCGTTTACCATTCCTCCGCACACCATTACTGCACTTGTAGGGCCTTCCGGCAGTGGTAAAAGTACGGTTACCCGTCTCATTGCGCGTTTCTGGGATGTGCAGTCAGGTTCCATTACGATTGGCGGGCAGCCAATTAACCGTATGGACCCGGAGAAACTGTTGGAGGATATCTCTGTTGTCTTCCAGGACGTATATCTGTTTCAGGATACAATCGGTAACAACATACGTGTAGGGAAGAAAGAGGCTACCCAGGCAGAAATTGAAGAAGCAGCACGTCGGGCTTGCTGTCATGAGTTTATCGCAAGTCTGCCTCAAGGATATGACACGTTAGTGGGAGAAGGAGGCTCGACGTTATCTGGTGGGGAAAAACAGCGTATATCGATTGCACGTGCGTTGTTGAAAAATGCATCCATCGTATTGCTGGACGAAGCTACGGCATCACTTGATCCAGAAAATGAAGCCGCAGTTCAGCAAGCGATTAACGAGCTGGTCGCGAACAAAACGGTAATTCTAATCGCTCATCGTTTGAAAACGATCCAAAATGCGGATCAGATCCTTGTCCTGGATCAGGGCCAGCTTGTGGAACAAGGAACGCATGAGCAATTATTGCTAACATCAGGTATCTATTCGCGTCTGTGGCAATTACAGCATGATGCCGAGGGATGGCAAGTAAAAGTAAATGTGTAGAATTGGAGAGGAGAATAGTTCAAATGTTAAAACGAATTCATATATGGATTGCATTATGCTCCATGCTGATGCTTGCGGCTTGCGGAACTGAACAGACAAGCAGTCAGGAGGTTCGTTCGTCAGAGGGAACGACGCAAGCGACAACGAAAGTCATCACCAATCCAAATGGAGAAGAAGTCACAATCCCCCTTAATCCGGAGCGGATTGTGGATCTGTCCGGCTCAACAGAGGAATTACTGATCGTTGGCAAAACGCCTGTCGCAACAACCAGCGCCGATTATGGGCAGCAAGATCAGATCACTCCACCCCTTAAAGACAAGTTGGATGCAAGTACCTTGGTTCTGGGGTGGTTGGGCAGCAAATTCAGTATAGAAGCGGTGACTGCATCGAACCCGGATCTGATCATTCTGGGAAAGGATTTTAATACAGATCAGTATGAAACCTTATCCTTGATTGCACCGACAATTGTTTTGCCATACTCGTATTATGATTGGAGAGAACGTCTGACGTTCCTAGCAGATACGTTCGGAGAAGAAACCAAAAAGGATGAGTTCCTGGCTAAATATGATGCAAAGTCGGCTGAGTGGAAGCAAAAACTCGAATCGGCTGTGAACGGTGAATCTTTTGCGGTCATCGAAACCTATCCTAACAATCTGGTGATCTATTCGAATAAAGGTGCGGCAGAGATGTTGTACGGCGAGTGGGGCCTAAAACGTACAGAAGGTATTCCTGAGCCCGAAGGCTGGGGAGGCAAACAGATTAGTATAGAGGCGCTAATCTCCGTCAATCCGGACCAGCTGGTGCTGATGGAGAATAGCGAGAACAAAATGGAAGACAGCAAGGTGTGGAATAACATGAATGCCGTCAAGGATGGGAAGATTTATAAAATCTCCAGTGTAGATAACTACAATTATTCTTATACGGCTATGGGACGGATGGAGCTTATGGATCGTTTGGGTAACCTGATTTTGGAAGGACAGAAGTAACGCTGAATAGAAATATAACGAAAGATTAAAAAGTTAAACGGTTCGCCATGGATAGGCTTCTCAACAAAAGTTGAGGGGCCTATCTTCATTCCTTGAAAAGGATGATTAAGAACTTAATGGAATATTTTTCTGTTATACTACATGGATATGTGTCTACATACATTCAACTAAATCCATATGAAAGGAGGCATTCATTTGAGAGAAGCAGGTTTTTGGGTTAGATTAGGAGCAAACTTGTTAGATGGAATTATCGTTTCAATACCTTTAGCCATTGTTGTAGGTGTACTGACAGGAAATTTTGATAATGACGAGCCTTTAGCTAAACTACTGAGTGGATTATATTCCATTTTATTACCTGTATTATGGAGTGGCCGAACGATAGGAAAACGTATTTGCGGAATTCGAATTCGAAAATACGATACACATGAGCCCCCTGGAATTGGATCCATGCTCATGCGAGTTGTTGTTGCAGGACTGGTATATGGAATCACATTTGGCATTGGTTTCATTGCGAGTGTCATCATGGTTGCTGTACGAGAAGACAAACGTGCAATACATGATTTTATCGCAGGTACCGAAGTTGTCTGGGACTAAAAATGAGAAAGCGAGCCCTGGCATAATATATTCGTTATATTCAAATCCATTCATATTCACCCACGTTACAGACGATGAACAGTGTTCATCGTCTGTTTTTTTGTGATGTCAGAAGTACAGTCACAAACCCGCGCCAACACTGCAAATTCAAGGCATTGCAGAAGATTATATAGAGAATTCGTCTATCGTTTTGGCTAAATGATCATTTGATTCTGACGAAATCAACATGTCATTTCATCTTTTGCGAATATCGCTACAGTGCGCTCTCCCTTACTCTGAGGTAGAGCACAGACATTCCCAAAAGGTGGAGGATAAGGTCCATGAGAAGAAAAGTGTTATCTACGAGTTTGATGATCCTGTTATTAGGTACAACGATCCTGGGGTGTTCGTCCGGAGACAGTAAAACGGGCGAAGCTGAAAAAGAGACACCAAGCGGATCAACGGAAGCAACAACCTATCCGATTCAAACGGATAAGACGCTTACGTACTGGGGTGAAATTAACGGAAACTTGATCGGGGTCAAAAATTCGCACAGCGAAATTCCATTCTTTCAAAAATGGCAGGAAAAAACCGGTGTGCCACTCAAATTCACGGCACCACCGACAGGTCAGGTCAGAGAATCCTTTAACGTGATGCTGGCATCCGGGGATTTGCCAGACATGCTGGAGTACAATTTCATCGGAGATTTCCCCGGTGGACCGGAGAAAGCCATCAATGATGGTTACATCCTCAAGTTGAACGATCTGATTGACCAGTATGCTCCGAATCTGAAGAAATACCTGCAGGACAATCCGGACATCGACAAGATGGTCAAAACGGACAGTGGCAGCTACTATGTATTCCCTTTCGTTCGGGGAGATGAGTATCTTCGTGTCTTCCAGGGACCCATCATTCGTCAGGATTGGCTGGATGAGTTGGGACTGCCTGTTCCGGAAACGATTGATGAGTGGACAACAACTCTAAGAGCCTTCAAAGAGAAAAAAGGCGCAGCCGCTCCGTTCTCTGTAGTAAGTAAGCCACGATTCTTTAACGATTCCGGTAATGGTGCTTTCCTTGGCGCCTTCGGTGTAAACCGCGGATTCTATCAGGAAGACGGACAGGTCAAATTTGGTCCTGCGGAAGAAGGTTTCAAAGAATACTTGACGTTATTCCAGGAATGGTACAAAGAAGGTTTGATTGATAAAAACATCTCCACAGCAGATACCAAATCCGTTGACGGTAACCTCGCTTCGGGTGCTACTGGCGCTAGTGTTGGTAACGCAGGCGGAGGTATCGGCAAATGGCAGCCGCTCGTAGAAGCAAATGATCCGGATGCCGTTCTGGTCGCTGCACCATATCCGGTACTTAACAAAGGGGATATTCCTAAATTCGGCCAGCTTAATCAAGGTTATGCCTCGGAAGGTACGGTTGCCATCACGACGGCAGCCAAGGACCCGGAACTTGCCGTTCGCATGCTGGATTATGGTTACAGTGAGGAAGGGCACATGTTCTTCAACTTCGGTGAAGAGGGTGTCAGCTATAACATGGAAGGCGATTATCCGAAATTCACGGACTTGCTGCTGAAGAATCCGGATAAACTCGCTCCTGCACAAGCGATTTCACTATATGCCCGCAGCAGCTATAACGGTCCGTTTGTTCAAGACAAACGTTATGCCGAGCAGTTCTTTGCATTACAGACTCAGCGCGATGCCATTGATGTATGGAAGAATACACAGGCCGCCAAATATAATCTGCCTTCAATCACACCTACACCTGAAGAAAGCTCCGAATATGCGACCATCATGAATGATATCAACACGCTCGTCGATGAGATGACCATCAAGATCATTCTGGGTAACGAACCAGTGGATCAATTCGAGAGCTATGTTGCAAAAATGAAATCGTTACATCTGGATCGAGCTATTGAAATCCAAACAGCAGCACTCGAACGCTACAACAACCGGTAATTGTAAAAGGGGAGGGCACTAGCCCTCCCGATTGAAAAGAGGTGAAAAGGTACATCATGAGCAATCGTCAATCCTTTAGAAGCCGGTTCATGCGGGACTTCATGATGAACAAGTATTTATATATCATGATGATTCCCGTTATTGGATATTATTTAATATTTCATTACGGTCCGATGTACGGTGCAATTATTGCCTTTAAAGATTATTCTCCGATGAAGGGTATTTTGGGGAGTGATTGGGTTGGGCTGAAACACTTTGAAGAGTTTTTCAACAGTTATTATTTCTTGCGTGTTCTGAAGAACACCCTTCTTATCAGTTTATATACGCTGGTCTTTGAATTCCCCGCACCGATTATTTTGGCGCTGCTCATCAACGAAGTACGCAAGCGTGCGTTCAAGCGGGTCGTTCAGACGATAACGTATATGCCTTATTTCATCTCTCTCGTCGTCATATGCGGTATTATTACGGACTTCACGAACGCGGATGGTTTAATCAACCGCCTTATCATGATGCTTGGATATGACGGTCAGGCGATGCTGCAAAAGCCGGAGCTGTTCCGTCCGATCTATGTTCTGTCTGAAATATGGCAGCGGATCGGTTGGGAATCCATTATCTATATCGCTGCGTTGATGAGCATCGACCTGGAGCAGTATGAAGCGGCGAAGATAGACGGAGCGAGCCGTCTCAAGCAAATGTTTCACATTACGCTACCCGGATTGCTGCCTATTATTACGATCATGTTCATTCTCCGGATGGGTAATATGCTGAATGTCGGGTTCGAGAAAATCATTCTCCTTTATAATCCGGTGACCTATGAAACGGCTGACGTAATCTCCTCCTTCGTATATCGAAAGGGATTGTTGGAGTTCGGATGGAGTTACAGCTCGGCAGTCGGTCTATTTAACTCGGTGATCAATCTCGTTCTTCTGATTTCGGCGAACTATATCAGCCGCAGAGTGAGTCAAAACAGCTTATGGTGAGGTGGTAACTTTGATTAAGGAAAGCGGTTGGTTTGACCGAATCTTTACGATCTTCAATTATACGTTTCTAATCCTGCTCGTCATCGTCACATTGTATCCACTGCTCTACGTGTTATTCGCGTCCTTAAGTGATTCGGCGCAGCTGTTAGCAAACAAAGGTCTCCTGTGGAAGCCGGTCGGCTTTAGTCTGGAAGCATACAAGAGTGTACTTGCCAATCCAGGTATAGCCACAGGTTTCCGCAATACATTGTTTATTCTTGTGTTCGGCGTTATCGTCAACCTGTTCATGACTGCGCTTGGTGCGTATGTGCTATCCCGTAAAAACGTGATGTGGAACAAGGTGTTCATGTTCTTTATCGTGTTCACAATGTTCTTTGGCGGTGGGTTAATTCCACTGTACCTGGTTGTAAAAGGCGTCGGCCTGTTAGATACATTGTGGTCGACCATTCTGCCTTTTGCCATCAGCACATTTAACCTGATCATCATGCGAACGTCATTTATGGGCATACCAGACAGCCTGGAAGAGTCGGCCAAGATTGATGGAGCGAATCACTTCACCATTTTGTTCCGTATCATTATTCCGTTGTCCATGCCAGTCATTGCCGTGATGATTCTGTATTACGCGGTCGATAAGTGGAACGGGTGGTTCTATGCATCAGTATTTATCAAAAGCCGAGAACTGTTCCCACTGCAATTGGTGCTGCGTGAGATTCTGATCGCCAATTCCACGGAGAGTATGTCGGCCGGTGCTTCGGCTGGGGATCGTTTCCAGATCGGGGAAACCATCAAGTATGCGACGATTATGGTAGCGACGATACCAATCCTTTGCATCTATCCGTTTTTGCAGCGCTTTTTCGTGAAAGGTGTCATGGTTGGTTCATTGAAAGGTTAATCAAGAGAATTTAATAACGGTAAGGAGGTATGAGGTTACATGAGCGTATTAAATGAAGTGAACAAAGACGTGTGGGATCAGATTAAAAGTAAAGCCGATCAGATGCTTGCAGCCATAGGTGAAAAGTCTCCGCATGTCGCTGGAGCAAATGGCATCTATGACGACATGAGAATCGATTGGTGGACCTCGGGATTCTGGCCGGGTATGTTATGGATTGTGTACGATATGACGGGTGATGAGAAATATAAAGAGGCTGCATGGAACTGGGATGAACGGCTATCGGAACAGTTTCTCGAAAATAACTACTTTGATCACGACGTGGGCTTTCATTTCCTGCCTACGGCTGTCATCAAATACAAGCTCACCGGAGATACCGATGCCGCAAGGCGTGCCTTATTTGCCGCCAACTTTCTGGCTGGCCGTTTCAATACCAAAGGCGGCTTCATCCGGGCTTGGAATGGAGACATGCTGGGCTGGTCGATCATCGACACCATGATGAACCTGTCCTTGCTCTTCTGGGCATCTGAGGAAAGTGGAGATCCTCGTTTCAGCCACATCGCCAAAGCTCATGCGGATATGGTCATGAAGCAATTTGTGCGGGAAGATGGTTCTGTGCATCATATCATTCGCTTTGATCCCGAGACAGGTGAACGTGCAGAAGCGATAGGGGGTCAGGGAGCGGCGCCGGATTCGGCATGGAGTCGGGGAGCGGCTTGGGCTTTATATGGATTAACGAATACGTATCGTTATACAGAGGACCCGGCATATCTGGATGCTGCACAGCGTGTGGCGAACTTCTTCATTTCCAGCCTGCCTGAGGATAGCGTTCCGCATTGGGATTTCCGTGCTGAGCCGGAAGAAGGGGAGGAGATTCCACGGGACAGCTCTGCTGGTGCCATTGCTGCTTCCGGATTGCTTGAGCTAGCAGATATACTTCCTGATCCGGAAGGCAGACTCTATGCTACTGTTGCCAAACGTATCCTGAGTTCCCTGCGGGATCATTATGGAACCTGGAATCTTCCTGAGCACGAAGGTATGCTTCTCAAGGGAACCGGTCATAAACCGGCAGGACAGAACGTAAACGTCTCACTCATTTACGGTGACTATTTCTACGTCGAGGCGAGTGCCAAATTAAACGGTTGGAAGCACCGCATTTTCTAAAAAATTTATAAAGAATATTTAAAAAAATTCTCAATTTGATACCGAATTGATACCGAATGCCCGATAGACGAAATTAGTCTATTCGGGCTATTTGTGCTTGATTTGACGGGGAAAATCAGTGGTGGCTACCCTTTTTGTCAATCGAATTGAACTTTTTATCTATATCCCAATTGCGCTCTTACCGTTATAATAAATTCCTGATCCAAACATAGATAATCTACGAAGAGTTGGGTGATGAGTTGTTGCTAAACATTCGATATTTGTGGCAAAAACGAGAAAGCATAATTGTGACCTGGCTTGTCTCTTACAGTGCTGTCTTGATTGTGCCGATTCTGATCAGTTTGGTTATTTACATGCAAGCAAATGAGACTTTGAAGAGTGAAATACATCGGGCCAACGATTCTTTATTGAAGCAGATGCGATATACAATCGATACACAAGTTGATCTGATGAAGCGGTTAAACATGGAGATGACGTGGAGCCCAAATCTGCAAACGTTGATGTATTCCAATCAGCCGGCCAAAGAGGCGCCGTATACGGCATACCAACTGGTAAAGGAACTCCGTCTCTATAAAACATCCTACGCATCCATCGATGAATTCTACGTCGTGTGGAAAAAAGATCAATCCATTCTCCGTTCAGGTAATATTCGGGATATGCGAACGGCATTTCATACCATACATAACACAGGTGCAATGTCTTTCGAGGCGTGGCGGGATCAGATTCTGGGTACAGAGACGAATCAATTCGTTATACTGCCACATCAGAATGCAGCTCCGGCGGAGTCTTCCATTGCGTACATTACACGTCTGCCTGATGATTTGAATGGTCAGGAGACCGGTACGGTTGTCGTCATGGCGGATACGCGAAGATTCCAGGAAGCAATTGAGAGCATTTCGGGTTTTAGTGATGCCACGCTGCTGATTCTGAACCAGAATAACGAGATTCTGATGAGCAATCATCCGGGGTCAGAGGAATTGAAGCCATTCATGAATGGCAATCAGGTTCAATTGGATAACGCCAAGGTAGGCAAGTCGGAGATGTTCTACATAGACTCTGCGGTATCCGATCTCAAGTACGCATTGATTATTCCCAGCAGCCTATATTGGGAAAAGGCAGTGTATGTCCGCAATTTTACGTATATCAGCATCGTAGTGAGTCTCATTAGCGCGGGTGTACTGACCTGGTTCTTCATGCGCCGGAATTACTCCCCAATCCAACAGCTCGTGGAATCACTAAAAGACAAAAATAGTCAGAACGAACCTGCTGATCGGAACGAACTTCGGTTTATACAGAAGGTCATCATGAACACACGTTCAGAAAAGAATGAGATTGCCCAGCAGTTGCAGAAACATCAGCAGGTGCTGCGCTCCAATATGATTAATCGGCTTCTCAAAGGCAAACAGGATACGCTTGTGCCTTATGAAGATGCATTCCGTTCATTCCATATGCCGCTGTATTCAAGTGAATTTGCTGTTATCCTATTTGTTATCGAGAATGAAGAGAATCTCTATGGAAAGCTGCCAGGTATTGATATCAACGAACGAAATAAGCTAATCCATCTCATTATTTCCAATGTGGTTGAAGAACTGGCTTCAGAGCGTCAGCACGTCGGATATGTGGCTGAAGTTGATGATATGATGGTCTGCCTTGTAAATATGAAAGCGGATTCTTCGGATTGGAACCAGGATCTTCATCACATTGCGGCAGAAGCGCAGCGATTCCTGGAACGTTATGATATGGAATTGACGATCTCGATCAGTGGACGCCATACGTCGTGGATTGGTATCGCCGAAGCATACCAGGAAGCTGTAGACGCGATGGAATACAAAATGGTGCTTGGCAAAAAAGGTATCATTACCTATGGCGATGTCCGCAGCGATGCGATGGCGGATGACCCGTTTGGCTACTACTATCCGCTTCAGGTGGAACAGCAGCTTCTTAATTTCATCAAAGCGGGAGATACCGACCAAGCCAGCGCTTATATGAACGAGATTACAGAGCGAAATTTTGATAAACCGATTATGTCTCTCACCCTTGCACGTTGCCTGATTTTCAACCTGGTAGGTACAATGATCAAGGCTATCAATGATCTGGGGGACAGGGATAACCATACGCTAACCCAATACCCGCATCGGATTGAGGACATTATTGCCGGGGATACCATTCAGGAGATGCAGGAGGCATTGCAGAACTTGCTTGAGGAGGTATGTTCCTATGCCGCTGACAAGCGCGCAACGAATGTATCACAAGAACGTGAGGATTCCCTGCGTCATCTCAGTACCCAAGTCACACAGTATATTGAGAGTAACTATACAGACGCGAATTTGAACGTCAACGCCATTGGTGAGCATTTTGAGCTGAAGGGCAGTTACTTGTCCAAACTCTTCAAGAATCAGACTGGTGAGGGTCTGCTGGACTGCATTCATAAGTGCCGTATCCGACAGGCTAAAGAAATGATTGAGCATAAACAGGAATCCATTACAGAAATATCCCGATTGGTGGGGTATAACGATGCAGCAACTTTCATCCGAGTGTTCAAGAAATACGAGGGTATTACGCCCGGTAAATATAAAGAAATCAGTTGATTGATTTGAAAGGAGACCGGAACATGAACGTAAAGAGAAAGTTGGCATTCATAACAAAGTTGACAGGATTCATCCTACTGCTTGGCATGCTGACTGCTTGCGATCAGAACGGAACAGATTCAGATGCCAAGCTGGAAGAACGTTCCGGCTCATCAGAGTATCAGACCGTCTCAATTGCTTCACCCAATGACGATGGAAAATTAACTTACTGGGCAGAATTGAATGGCAATGCAGCGAGCATAAAGTCCAGCTTTAATGAAGTTCCTTTTTTTCAGGAGTGGCAGCGGAGAACCGGAGTCAACCTTCAATTCATCCGGCCTCCCGCCAATCAGGCCAAAGAAGCGATTAATGTGCTGCTTACGTCCGGAGAGCTGCCGGATATGATTGAATACGAGTGGAGCAATTATCCCGGTGGGCCGGAGAAAGCGATCAAAGATGGATATATTCTGCGATTAAACGATGTTATTGATCAATACGCACCTCATCTGAAGCAGTACCTGACGGAGCATCCAGACATTGATATGCAGATTCGCACAGCGAACGGAAGTTATTACGCGTTTCCTTTTATTCAGGGAGATGATAAGCTGCGAACCTACCAAGGGCCGATTATCCGGAAGGACTGGCTGGATGAACTTGGACTTGATGTGCCAACAACGATTGACGAATGGCATACGATGCTTCAGGCATTTAAGGACAAAAAGGGAGCTGACGCCCCGCTTACTTTTCTAGGTGTTCCGAATCCGTTGTTTGGTATCGAAGGTGGAGGTTTTATTGGCGCTTTTGGCATTAAAAAGGGGTTCTACGTGGAAGATGGCCAAATTAAGTTTGGGGCACAAGAACCTGAATATAAGGCGTTTCTATCCTTATTTCGTGAATGGTATGCGGAGGGACTCATTGACAAGAATCTAGCTGCCGTCGATTCGGAGACTCAGGATACAAACATGACCACAGGACGCAGCGGCGCGAGTATCTGGAATGCAGGGGCGGGGATTGGTACATGGCTACCCATCTTGCAGGAGACGGATCCCCATGCAAAGCTTGTGCCAGCGCCATATCCTGTCATGAACAAAGGAGATCGCCCGAAATTTGGTCAACTTGCTCCCGCTATCGGTTCCAGTGGGGTCGCCATATCCAGCAACAGTCATCATGTAGAAGAAGCAGCACGGATGCTCGATTACGGGTATGGGCCTGAGGGACATTTACTGTTCAACTTTGGTATTGAAGGTGTTAGTTTTAAGATGAAAGACGGGTACCCGACGTATACGGAAACTATTTTGAAAAACCCTGATAAGTGGTCGCCGGCGCAAGCGCTTGCGATGTACACCAGAGCGAGTTATTTCGGTCCATTTGTGCAGGATACGCGATATATGGAGCAATATTATATTTTGCCGGAACAGAAAGAGGCGGTGCAGTTATGGTCCAGTACGGATGCTGTTCTCCATCAGGTACCAACCCTGCCCAAAACCGAGAAAGAAAGCACGGAGATGTCTGTCATCATGCAGGAAGTGAATAAAGTGGTGGACGAGATGTCGCTGAAAATCATTTTTGGTATTGAGCCGGTGGATGCTTTCGATACGTATGTCGAGCAAATCAAGTCATTACAGATTGATCGTGCGATTGAGATTCAACAACAGGCATTAGAGCGATATAATCGCGCTGTATCCTCTAAATAAACCCTTATATTGTATAAAATGGGCATTGAAGTGTCGTTTTTGTTGATGTAATTTCGTTTCCTCGTGCTCTACAATCGATTATGACATGCTGAGTTGGCATGCACATGACTCTTGCTTGAGCAGGATCGGAGGTGACTATAGGGTTTCTTGAAACCGCTCACATACTCTGAAATCCAAAAGGAGGAGAACGAAAGCATGCGTAGAAAGTGGCCTTTTTTATTGTTGGCATTTACGTTGACTGTCGGATTGTCTGTACCTGGAGTCCATGAGGTTCGAGCGTCAGAAGGTGACTCACAGCTATCTATTGATCGTGCGGGTGAGAATCTGTCTCTGGGTACGGATGGCAGAAGCAGACTCTATCCAAACGATTGGTATCCTGGATTTAAAGATGAACAGGGAAGGTTTCTGCATGACTTTTCGTATGCCGGTTATCGGCGTGGGGAAACAGAACTACCTAAAACGCCTAAAAACAAACGTATCGACGTTACCAAATCACCTTATTTTGCCGATCCTTCAGGGAATCGAGATGCAACACAGGCTATTCAAAAGGCAATTGATGCTGCTGTTGCGTTAGGTGGGGGTGTCGTGTATCTTCCCAAGGGTACATATCAGGTTAACCCTCAGGACGGCAAGGATTATTCACTAAACATTCCTGCAAGTCGTGTGGTCCTGAAAGGTGACGGGATGAACAAGACTCATATCTATAATGCACAGCAAAATATGAAAAACAAGGATATTATCCGGATCGGTAACGGAGATTGGAAGAAAACCGGAATTTCTACGAAACTTCGCAAGTCGGTTACTGATCCAACCGTCCTGCTACCCGTTGAGGACACAAGCGGGTTTGCGGTGAATGATTACGTGGTCATTTCATTCGAAACGACGCCGGGTTTCTTACGGGAACTTGGCATGCAAAACAAGTGGTCGTCACGTCTTGGTAAAGTAGAACCGTTATTCTATCGCCAAATCGTGGGCGTAGATCCGGAGAATAAAACGATCACGTTAGACATTCCGACACGTTATCCTATGAAGCTGCGCGATGATATCACAATTAGTCAGACCGCAGATCCGATTGTCGAAGTAGGTTTGGAGGATTTCTCGATTGCAAACATTCAAAATGCGAAGTCGGGGCTTGGTGAAGATGACTTCAAAGTCGTTGGGACTGCTGGATATGAAGCCGATAATGCTAAAGCTGTCAATGTGATTGCAGTGGCCAACAGCTGGATTCGAAATATTAACACCTATAAACCAGCTGGCAATACAGATTATCAGCTGTTGTCCAAGGGTATTATTCTGGATCGTACGAAGAACGTCACTGTGGATCATGTAACCATGCAGTACCCGCAGTATCGTGGAGCGAATGGGAACGGTTATTTATATCAATTTATTGGCAATGATAACCTTATCAAGAACAGCAAAGCGATAGGAGCTAGACATAGCTTCACATATGCCAACTTCTCTGCGAACGGGAATGTCCTGCAAGGTTCGTATTCTGAGAAACCTTCATTATTAACTGATTTTCATATGTATTTAAGCATGGCGAATCTTGTCGACAACCTGGTAGTTAACGGGGACGGGATCTCTGCCATTACACGGGATTATGGATCATCCGAAACGAATCGTCATGGAGTGGTAACCACGGAAAGTGTGTTCTGGAATACGACCGGTCAGGCGGCACACCCTAGTAAATCCGGCGTTATTGTAGAATCAGAACAATTCGGGAATGGATATGTCATTGGAACCAAAGGAAAGGACACCGGCGTGAACGTCAACATTGTCGGTTCCATTCCGGATGCGAATACGCAGCCATTTGATATGGCGGAAGGCATTGGGGAGGGCGATCGTTTATCCCCGCAAAGTTTATATCAGGATCAGAGCAAGAAGCGCATCAAAGATATTCATCTGGGGCTTCAATCCCTGTTGGTGAATGGCGAAGCTATTGGGGGGATGCAGTTCTTAAGAACGGATTACGTCCACACTTTGCCTTATGGTACAACTGAAACGCCGATCATCTCTGCAAAAGCTTATGCCAAGGATGCAAAGGTTAAAATTAAGCAACCGCAAGGAACTACTGGAACTGGAGAGATCACTGTATCCTATCGGGGTTACATCCAGAACGTGCGAGTGAAGTTTAAGATAGCTGATACACCCGTACTTCCAGAGAATATCTCCATAAGTCCCAATAAAACAGTACCCGGCTGGAGAGTCGCAGGGAATGCGATCAGCGCAGGCGGAAGCGGAGAATTATCCTCGTTTCTAACATTAGATAATGGAGAAATCGTAAACATCGCAGAATTGAATGTTCCTGTAACGTACACATCAAGTGATGATACGATTGGATATACAGAAGGAACTACATTCCATGCGCTAAAAGCGGGAAAGGTCGACATCATCGTGAGCTGCGTCTTTAATGGCGTATCGGTCGAGGCACGGGAGAAATTTGAAGTCAAAGAGGCTATGGCAGAGCCGGAAGGACCGTTCGCCGTTGTAACCAAAGTTACGGCAAGTGCAGATGATGGCAATCTGCCGATCCATACGATTGATCGTGATCCAGACTCCAGATGGTCTGCAGATGGAAAGGGCCAATACCTGCAATTGGAGCTTGAGCAACAGACTCAAGTAGGGCAGGTAAGCATTCAATTCTATAATGGACATACGCGATCCAATTATTTCGATTTGGAGATATCAACTGATGGTATTAATTACCAAAAACTATTAAGTAATGTGGCCAGTAAAAAACAGGCGGCTTATGAAACATTTGAATTTGAACCGATTCAGGCCAAATTCATTCGTTATGTCGGGCAAGGCAACGAATCCAATACCTGGAACAGTATTATTGAATTTTGGGTACACGAGAATTAAAAATGACGTAGGATAAAATTAAAGAAATTTAGAGAGTCAAATATAATATGCGCTCATTATAAAGCTGGAATGAGTGCATATTATATTTAAGATAACTGAGTTGTGTGATACGACAATTATAATATGCGGGATCACATATTTATCCATACGAATTTAAAAATATCTCGGGGGTTATAAAAAGAAAAAGCCACATTTATCCATGGGATGTAAGTGTAAGTTGAGTTGATTATGGAATCATCAGTTAACTGATGAAGATAAGATAATTGATTGGGTGCAATGTAATGATTTGATAATGATGAGGTTCGTTTGAATTATAACAACTGTTTCACAAAACTCGTATTTTGTACATATGTCTGTTTGTGGGTTTCTAAGTCTTGGTTCCTTAAAACAAAAAAAGCCGCTATAATAGATAGCGACTTTATGGGCTGACCGACTGAGCTCCCCTGTTCATCATAACTGTATTGCTGTATTCTCTGACCAGATTGGTCTTTCACTTCAACTAATTGATTCAGGCATCATAAATATACGTTTGTTTGCCATCGTCCTTTTCCATTGACAGATGTCAACTGATTGGCGTTAAGAATAACATCTGCCTCCTTTTTAAAAGGCACATAGGAGGCCCTTTGACCGCAAAAAGGCAAATTCTATCTTGGTAATTCCCTATTTGTACATACGAGAGGTAACCACTTGTGGGAGCGATGCCCTTCACACTTTACCTGTTTTCTTGGATCTGAAAATCATGAAACTAATCGCAGCCAAAACCCACACACCAATGCCACCATAGAGCATTACCAAGCCAAAGCCGTGCACAAGAGCTTTATGGACCAAGGCTCCTGACGTATCTAGAGAGGACAGTTCTGGAAAACTCTGCTTGAGAGATGTAAAATTTCCGGCCGCTATTTTCTCAGCTAAAGTCCGCAATTTCGTTGTATCGAAAATCCCATGAAGTGCTCCCTTCAAATAAGACAAAATACCATTCTGCAAAATGAATCCCATAACAGCGATGTTAATAGCTAGACTGATCAATCTGGCACTCATGTCTATACCCGAAGCCATGCCTGCACGTGTAATCGAAACCGAGCCAGTCGTCGTGTTGGTTACAGGCGTGTTCGTCAATCCCAGCCCGATACCAGCCAGCAGAGAACCTGGAAGCATGGTTAGCCAGTTGGCGTTATCTCCTCCACTACCATATTTCATTAAAATGAAGCCCGTACCGATGATGAACAAGCCCAATGGAATAACTATACGCGGCTGATAACGGAGCGAAAGGCGCTCTGCCAAGGGAGGGATCACCAAGGTTGGCAGAGCATAAGCCAAGAGAGACAGACCAGCAGCTACAATGCCATAACCAAGACCGCTCTGAAAATAAATCGGCAGATAGATCATGAACGGCCAGAAACTGAAATTCATGCCGATAGAGCCAAGAAGAGCACCGGAAAAATTACGTATCTTGAATACGGAAAAGTCGAACATCGGATGGGCGCTAAGCGTTTCCGCAAAAAGAAAAATAATGAAGCTTATTGATGCTGCAACAAGAACGCCTATGGATACTACGCTAGTAAAGCCATGTTCGGTTCCTTGAGTGATAAAGTATGACAGACCAAAAACCGTCAACGAAAGCGTGACGATGCCAATAATATCTAGTTTTTCCGCATGAGGATCGCTTGATTCATCCACACCGCCAAAAACAAGGATCAATGTGAGGATAGTCAGTGGGACGTGGATCAGGAAAACCCAATGCCAGTTTAATACGGCCACAATCATCCCCCCAATAATGGGTCCAAAACCAAGGCCGATACCAAATACGATCCCCCATACTGCAAAGGCTTTGCTACGCTCCCGCTCCTCCTGAAACCGATGCGAAAGAATTGCAATCTGGCAAATCTGCATTGCACCCGCACCCACACCTTGAAGAAATCGACTGATGATTAGAACCGATGTGTTTTGTGCCAAGCCACAAATCAAAGATGTAATACCAAACAAGACGAGGCTAATAATAAAAATACGTCTCCTTCCATAACGGTCAGCCAGCGTTCCCACTGCCATCAGAACCGTCGCACAGGCAATGGTGTAGGCGTTCATAATCCATTGCATATCCTTGAGGTTTCCATGCAGTACCTTTTCCAAGGTAGGCAGAATTACTGGCACACTGGAAATTTCGAGGCCAAACATTAGTGCGGACAAACATATCGCAGCCAATGCGATTATATTTTTGCTAGAATGGGAAATAGTCATTGAAAGTACCCTCCAATATAAACACGTACATATAACTCTTCTGTAATTACTTTATTTATTTCATATCTACTCATTGCTTGCCATCCTCTCTGACTTCTCATGTATAATTTACGTGTGTCTTATTATATAATTTATATCTTCCATTTTACATATCATATAAAATAAAATATGATAATTATGCTAAGTAATAAAAGCTATTTTCTTCAAAACACCTTAAATTTAAAGGAGCTTATTCAAATGGATCATGTAGATAAACAAGTACTCTTCTATCTTCAAAAACAGGCGAGGATTTCAATGACTGAGCTAGGCAAAAGCGTTGGGTTATCCCAACCTGCCGTAACGGAACGAGTTAAGAGAATGGAAGAGAAGGGAATCATCGAAGAATATCACACCGTTATTTCTCCTGAAAAAATTGGGAAGCATGCGACTGCCTATATGCTTTTTCAAACTAGAGACTGCTTGGCATTTCTTGATTATGTCCATGCATCTCCCCATGTTGCTGAGTGCCACCGCATAAGCGGAGAACATAGTTATTTATTAAAAGTTGTAACAGAATCCACACGCACGCTCGAGGAGTTCAGCAATCAGTGCGATAAATATGGAACCTACACCATCTTGATTGTCATGTCTTCACCGATCGATCATAGTCTTCTCATTCGTTCTCTCGAAGAAGCCAATAGAGCGGACTAATTCCAAGCTGAACTTCCAAAATCATAATCAAGTTCTATATCAACGGACGTTTACAGATATAATAAGGGCCTTAGTCCGAAGAAACTCAGGACCAAGGCCACTTATCTCATTTTTTTACTGTGGAGAATTTCATTTTAATCAATTCCTACGGTCCGATGTCATACAGATCAGAGGTTTTAACTACATATGCTTAATTTTAGATAATCATCTAATCGGTAATCGGACTATGTTCTTGTCCATTTCGGCAATCGGTACAGGTTCTTGTCCTTGGCTCGGGACAAGAACCTGTACCGATAAATAAAAAAGCCGCTAAAATAGCGACTTTGAATGGAACAATGTTCTTGTCCCGTGACATCTCTCTGTGAGATCCCTAATACCTTACCTATCATAGCCTTTTCGTTTTAAATTAAACCTATGCTATCAACACTCAACTTGCTCCGTCAATTAACATTTATGTTAAATTCTTAAAAGAGCAGAAATTAGTTAATCTGCCCTTTTCTTTGAAAGTTATTGTTTGTTAATGAGATAGGATTCATTCGTTCATTGTATATCCCCCTCATCATTTCTAATTTAGTGTCCATGTAGAAATTCTTAAAGGGTAAGACCACCATCGGCTACGATAATGGAACCTGTCATATAACTTGATCCATCCGAAGCCAGGAATGCAACGACTTGAGCGAGTTCCTCTGGTTCAGCAAACCGTCCAATTCTCATATTAGGGAATTCTTCTGGCATATATTCATTGTCTTGCAACATTTGTGGAACAGCCGCTGTCAATGGTGTAGCTACACCACCAGGACAGATCGCGTTAACACGGATTCCTTTTCTGACGTATTCAAGCGCAGCTGCCTTGGTTAAACCGGCAACGCCGTGTTTGCTGGCTGTATAAGCGGCCAAGCTGTGTTCAGCGCGAATGGCTGTTGTAGATGCAGTATTAATGACATGACCGTATCCTTGTTCGTCCATCACTCGAAGTGCATGTTTCATTCCGAGGAATATGCCCTTCAGATTGACATCGATGATTCGATTGAAGTCTTCCAAGCTCATGCTATGGAAACTTTGGAACTGTTGGATGATTCCGGCGTTATTAAAAGCTACATCAATTTTTCCGTACGTATTAACAGCTTGCTGGATATAATTTTGAACATCATCTTCTTTGGAAACATCGGCTTGTACAAAAATGGCTTCGCCATCTTGCTCCTTTACCAGCTCCAGTGTCTCTTGTCCTGTTGCAGTATTATAATCGACCAGAACCAGCTTGGCTCCTCTGGCTGCCATCAGAATGGCGCTTGCTCTTCCTATTCCACTGCCTGCTCCTGTGATTGTAATGACTTTACCTGCCAGGGAATCAGATTGTTTGTTTGCAGCAACCGCAGGTTTGGTTTTCGGAGTTTCTCCTGACACAATTGAAATACCAGCCAAATCATTCTTTAAAGCTAGCAATGTAACTTCAGGAATATCCACTTGAGGAACCTCTACCAACTGATTTAGTGTGAAATTGGAAGCCATCTTAAATGTAGGAGCGTTAATAAACTCGGGTAGATGTTTAGTTAGAATTGCTAACGCCTCTTCATTATTCAGTAAATCCCCGATTTCAATATTTTCATTGTAGGCCATTATTCTTCATCCTCCGATACATGATGTGTGTAAAATATTAAATGATAGTATGACTATTATTTTGATTATTAAGATATCATTTATTGTCTACATTTGCAATTATCATTTGAATACTTGGTAAATTATCGAGGTGGAACGGGAACAAGCCGCAATTGATGATCCAACTGGATTGCTGCTGCTTCTGATAAGAGATCACCCCCAAAGTCAAGAATAGCTCGGAGAGGAACTTCCATTGCTTCTTGATTCGGCGATTCCCCAAGAACAGGTATTGCGGCTAAAATGACCTGTTTACAGACTTCATTTTTCCACAAAACACCCAGTTGTACATCCAAACTGTATTGATCAACAGAATCAACCTGAACGCTCTCTCGCTCCGAGGCGAATTCACCAAATATGCCTCGGAGCCAGCTTATACAAAGACGAAACCACTGCGCAACAGCCGGTTCGACCATGCTGCGTAACCCTCCTGAAGTATGAGGTCTTGCGAGCGATAAGCCATGTACGCCTTTGGTAAAGATATGCATCTCAAACGGGACATTTGCATGGTTAAGAGCTTCTGCAAAAGTCAAAGCGTTACTAACTGGAACCAATCGATCCTCGTACGTGTGAAATATGAACGTTGGCGGTGTTAACGCATCTACAGACTTATCGACGCCTGGTACCGGTACAGGGAAAATACGGCTCATCGATTCCACAATGCATGGATAACCAAGAATCATGGCATTGGGCCTAATCTTTCCCATAGTTCCTAACGCTGCCGCTAAGTGTCCACCAGCCGAGAAGCCACATACAGCTATTTTGTCTGGATCAATCCCCCACTTCGAACTATTCTCCTGAATCAATTCCAGTGCTTCTTCTGCATCATTCAAAGGTTTCGGAAATACAGCGTTCTGATTAATCGAATATTGTAACGTAAAAGCCTGGTACCCCTCCGCTAGAAAAGCCATCGCTATCGGTTCTGCCTCCCGCTCTGAACATGCTCTGTATGCCCCACCAGGTAAAATGAGAACAGCAGGTCGATTGCCCATGTTAGACATTCCTTGTGAAGAATCCAATACATAAGCCGTTAGACTAACGTTCGTATTGGTGAGTTCAACCGTTGTTAACTTCATATATCCTCCTATATTTTCATTTATAGTATATTGAAGCGTTCTCAATTTAAATTTTAGCGGTTCTTCTTTCTTCGAGACCTTTAAGGACTTTAGGGAATTCTTTATCCAGTTTGTAGAAGAACAGACAGATTGCAATCACGACCATTACAACAATAGGTACATATATGTTTAAAGCAATAATAGCTTGTTTAGCTGCATCACCTTGCTCGCTCGCCTGCTCCACGTAACCACCTAAGGCTAGAAACCATCCAATCATGGCTGCTCCCAAAGCAGTACCCACCTTGTTGCCAAAGGCATTAACACTATTCGTTAACCCAACCATTCTTTTACGGAACTTCCATTCTCCATATTCAATCGTATCCGTGGTGAGTGCTCCTCCAACTGCCATGAGAGGAATCGTACCCAGGGTTTGGAATACCGAACACACAAGTCCTAGCATAATACTCTCGGGTGCAATCAATCTAGCCGTTGCTCCAATCAAACCAATGATAACACCACCAAGAGCTGTGTTACGTTTGCCAAACTTTTTGATAAAGGGTCCCGACAAGCTAAAACCGATCACGACCGGAATAAGACCTATCCCTCCCATAATGGCAACCAGATTCACATCTCCCCAGATGTACTTGGCGTAATAGGTTCCTGCAGCGACACCTAATGCGAACAAAATATGAGAAAAGGTACCAACAGTGAACATCAAAAGCCAGTATTTATTGGAGATCAATATTTTCAAACCTTGGACTAGTGAAATTTTCTCCTGAAAAACGCCAAGCTCGTCCAATTGTACATTGTTATATTTCTCTCTGTTGGAGAAAAAGGCGATGAGTATTCCTGCCGCGGCCATGAATGCGAAAATCCCGGCTAATATAGTCCATTCCCTTCTGCCACCACCCATAGCGTTGACAATAGGAAGAAAAGCAATCGCCACAACCATTCCTGCTAAATAACCGCTACTTGATCTGATAATACCCATTAAAGATCTTTCATAGGTGTTGCGTGTAGTCAGGGCCATCAAACTTGAGTAGGGTATGAATGTAGGTGTATACACCATAATGTAAAATACCAGATTTGTTATAATGGCATATACAATTTTACCAGTGACGCTGATATCCGGAACTGAAAATAACAGTAACAACGATACAAACATCGGAATGCTCATCCAGAGTAGCCACGGACGTGCTTGCCCATACTTGGATTTAGTCCGGTCTACGAGCACGCCCATGCCCACATCTGCAACTGCATCAAGCAGTTTGGTAACCAATAGAACAGTTCCTACAATTGCTGCCGATACACCTACAACATCCGTGTAATAATACGTAATTAGTCCCAGCAATCCGCTTGAAATGTTCAGCCCAAACATTCCCATGGAATCTCCGATCAGTCTTTTAGTCGGAATTTCACGTTCAGGTTGATGAGGTGTGTCTGTGTGAGATGTGACGTGTTGGTCATTTACTGCAACTCCCATAGCTTTTCCCCTCCGATATACTCTTGATAGATACGTAATGAATTCGCTTTCATACTTATATTGTAAGATCCATACAGGAATACGGATATAACGCGTTGTTAAGATGAAATAACGTAATCCAAATACAATATCGGAGGTGAGTACCTTATAAAAAAAGAAGCATCGATAATTGTGGCTTCTCTTCATTCAATATGAATAAGTACGTTTATCATTTAATGTAAATCAGAACGAAACCGGGAAGTCTTTTAATCCGCGAATAATCATGCCTTGGCGCCATTCCAATGATTCCTCTGTTGTGTTCAGACGAATATCAGGCATTTTACGCAGTAACGCATGAATAGCAATCTCCCCTTCTAGTCTCGCTAAGGGTGCTCCAAGACAGAAATGTATGCCCTTTCCAAAGGCAATATGATTATTCACCTTACGTGTAATATCAAACGTATCCGGCTCGGGGAACTGCTGTGGATCACGATTTGCAGACGAAAACGAAACAAAGAGCATATCCCCTTGTCGAATATGTTTTCCGCCATACTCTACATCTTCAGTAGCCCAGCGTATGTTGCTCACTTCTGCCGGTCCGTTATACCGAAGGATCTCCTCCAGGGCTGGATGAATCAATTCAGGATCATTCAAGAGCAATTGCTTCTGCTCCGGGTTATCAAGCAACGCCAGCATACCGTTCCCGATCAGATTCACGGTTGTTTCATGGCCTGCAATGATTAGAACGAAGACAAGGGCATATAGTTCCTGCTCCGAAAGAACATCTCCCTCCTCCTCCACGCTGATGAGGTCGCTAATCAGGTCTTCCTGAAGATGTTGGCGTCTTTCTGTGATCAACACATGCAGATAGTCTACGAATGCCTTCATGACCTCATCGCTCTTCTCGTTCATATGTGGATTGTTGAATCCCTCCATGATGGTATTGGACCACTCCTGGAATTTGTCCTGATCCTCTAGAGGAACCCCCAACATTTCACATATAACCATGATCGGAAGGGGAAAAGCATAATCTGCGATCAGATCCAGTTCCCTTTTTCCACTCGCCAGTACCTTGTCAAGCAATTCATCGCTTATTTCTACAATTCTACCGCGCAGGCGCTCAATCATACGGGGTGTAAAAGCTTTCTGTATCAATCTCCGTAGACGGCGGTGATCCTCCGGATTCACACTAAGCAAATTACGAGAAATGATCTCTTGATGTGGCGGAGCTGCCCCCTCAACATTTCCCATGAACGGAGGATTCGTCACAAAGCGTTTATCCTGAAAAATCTCAACGGCGTCTTCGTAGCGAGTAATCATCCATGCAAAGTGACCACTGGGCAAAGGAAACCGATGCACTGGATCTTCGTTTCGCAGCTCCTTGTAGACCGGAAAGGGATTATTTATAAACGATTGATCAAGAAAATCAACTCCCGACTTCGAATGTCCCTTGTTGCCATTGGTAAACATTACAACGCCTCCCGAATATATGATAGTTTGTATATCAATACAATATCAATTCTATCATTACCGAATACGACTTTCAAATTTTGTAATCTTACGTACCCTGCTACACTCACTGGTCAAGCTGAACCATCGCCAACTTGCGATCAAGTTCATCCAACTGTTCTTCAGGTGCGCTGAAGGATGGATAACTGGCCAATTCACGTATACTCGCTTCTCCCATTGGTCCAATGGTTTCTGGATTCAACGTAGCAAAAACTGGTGAAAATCCGCTTAAAGCTTCGCGGCCTCCCTCATTACGAAGCAAGTCATTGAGTGGAGTGTGTGTGCTAAGAATTTTCTTGTATACTTTGGATGGAGCATAGCTTACTTCATACGTACCACTACTCACTTCAATTATGGTATTCTCTTCTTCCTGTGTGACAGGTAATCCGGAATCGGTAAGGATAACACCGTTCAGGGTCACATTCTCCATTTGAGCATGTGGTAGTTTTATCGTAGCTGTTGCATTGAACGGTATGGAGAAGCTGAAGAACAGATTCCCTTGCTCGTTGAATTTCCATTCGCTCTTATACCGTCCTGCTGCCGTATCTACATGAGCTTTAACCCATTGGATTCTGAAATCAGGTAGAGGTGCCAGTAAAGCATGACGGAATCCTGGATTATCCTCGACGGGATTGATTCCTGCCATATTCCGATACATCCATTCTGCAACCGCTCCATAAGCATAATGATTGAGCGAGTTCATGCCATCTCCGCTGATTTTCCCATCCGGAAGAATAGAGTTCCAGCGTTCCCAGATCGTTGTCGCCCCCATATTGACCGCATACAGCCAGCTTGGATAATCATCATTCAGCAGCAGTGTGTATGCAATGTCGTTGCTTCCATGCTCTGACAGAACCCGGTTCAGATAGGGTGTTCCGACAAAGCCTGTTCGCAAATGGTTCTGGTCTTTGCGCAGACGCATGCGGATGTCTTCCTCAATCCGCGGAGTGTGTTGTTCTGGCACCAGATTCATAAACAAGGCAACCGCATATGCCGTCTGCGTATCTACAGCGAGACGTCCATTGCTGGTAAAGAATTCATCCTTTATCGCTGCTCTAACCTCTAGTGCCAGTTGCGCATAGGTCTCCACGAGGTCTCCATGTCCCAGAACTTTGGCTGCCTTCGCTACAATATCTGCTGAATAAGCGTAATACGCTGAAGCCACAAAATGATTATCCGTTCCCCCCATTGGAGAATCGGGATTACCCCCATCCAGTGCAAGCCAGTCACCAAAATGGAAACCTACTGTCCATAACCGTTTGCCGCCTGATTCATCATCGGTACGTTTGATGAAGTCCACCCATGCCTTCATGCTGTCAAATTGTTGCTCAAGAATACCCTTATCTCCAGAGTGAACGTAACTGTTCCATGGAATAATGGTGGCTGCATCGCCCCAAGCACTAGACCCACCGCCTTGCACTCGGCCAACGGGGATCACCATGGGTACCATACCTTCCCGATCTTCCTGTTCCATCCATAGATCATAACCATACTTACTGAAGAAAGCATAGGTATCCATGTTGAAATTAGCAGTACCAGAGAAGACCTGTGCATCACCTGTCCAGCCCATTCGTTCATCCCGTTGCGGACAATCTGTAGGTGTATCCAGGAAATTTCCTTTTTGACCCCATAGTGCATTCTCATATAGACGGTTGATTCCTGAATGGCTTGTCTCCAAATATCCGATGCGGTCCATATCCGAGTAAACAACACATCCTGTAAAATCGTCCAAGTCCAACTTACCAATCCAACCCTCTACTTTGATATATCTGAAGCCGTAGAAGGTAAAGTAGGGTCGAATGATGGCTTCATTGCCATCTGATGTATACGTATATTCCGCCTTGGCCGATCTAAGATTCTCCCGATAGAAATTACCATCCTGAAGTACTTCGCCATATTGTAAATGAATGACTGATCCACGCGGTGCCTGAGTGCGAAATTGTAGCCAGCCGACCATGTTTTGTCCCATATCAATGACGGTCTCCCCAGCTGGGGTGGTGAGGACCTCGATCGGTTTTAATGTTTCCTTGATCACAACGGGGAGACTCTTTCTAGCCATCAGACGCTCGTAGCCTAGATTCGTTTCTTTGACTGGATATTCCTCAGAAACATCCAGAGTAGCATCATAAATTTCTCCATCATAGATGTTACTATCCAACACCGGGGAGCGGGTAGCTCGCCAGGACGTATCTGTTTTAAACACGACTTCGGTACCATCTGTATAGGTAATAATGATTTCGGAAATCAGTGCAAAATGGTCTCCATACAGCTCCCCTGTTGTATCGCCTTCAAAGCCAAAGCGACCTTTGTACCAACCGTTCCCGAGGCCTACATCAACCGTGTTTGTACCAAGCTGTAGCATATCTGTAATATCGTAGGTCTGATACTGCAACCATTTGTGATAGGCATTATAATGGGGAGCCAAATATTCATCTCCAACCTTGGCGCCATTAAGCGTCATCTCGTAAACACCCAGACCACATACGTAGGCACGGGCTTGTACCACTGAACCCGCAATTTCGAAACTTCTTTTCAAGACAGGATGGACTGAACTGTCCAGTTCAGGGGTAATCCACTGAGCTGTCCACGCCTCTTCCTGTTTTGCGGTTTCAAACCAAGCTGTCTCACTGATGGCATCTTCACCACGTTCGTTCCATACCCGTACTCTCCAGTAATATCGGGTCCTTGGAGCTAACGTCAGAGACGGTATATATGCGAGTGAATCAATGTCCTCTTTTTTACCACTGTCAAAAACGATGTTAATGAAGGCTTCATCCAGCGCTATTTCTATTTGTGCAGCAATCTGTTTAGTTGCAGTAGTCTCCGTAACAACATAAGACAAGCTTGGATATTCTATTGCGAATCCTAACGGATTGGATACATGATTTGTTTTTAAATTTGTGATTTTCATGACTTTACCCTCCATTATCGTTGAATACGTTCTCACAACTTTGTTCTGCATTATTGAGATTGGATTGACCTGTACCACTCGTTCACTTCGTCCGTCATTTGTTTTCCGCCAGATTTGAGCCATTTCTTAACAAAATCATCAAAAGCCTCTATAGGCTGCTCGCCATAAATAATAGAATTAAAGGTATCCAACTCCATCTTTTGCAGATAGGTGTTCCTTGATCGCATTATTTTCGTCGCCGGTCCTTGAAACAGGTTTCGTTGGTCTATTTTTTCCTGAGTCGCCTCAACAACGTCTGCCTGTGTAACCGGCAACTCATCCGGGTTGTTCGGGTCTACCCCCATGCTGAAAAAGACGGCTCGATCATAAGCATTCAGTTGTTCACCCTTGCCTAGTTTTAAAATGGCGTCTTTAAATCGTGAGGGGTAGCTTGCATATTGGCTAAACAATGTATATTTGGAGGTATTTACTTTTCCTCCTGGAATTGTACTGCTCTCACTGTTAATAGATCCATCCTGTTTCAGAACATAGTCATACCCGTTTTGATAGGCGCTAAGAAAGAACGGATCATCGGTTACAGTTGCTTCATATAAATAGTTCTGGTATTTAAAAAATGCCTGTAACGCTTCTTCAGAAATGTCTTTGCTAATAAGGAGAGCAGCACTGTAAGAATTGCCCGCCAGTCTCCCTGCTGTTCCATCAGGACCCGTTGGTATCGGATTAGGAATAAATTCTGCTTGAGAATCTCTAGCTATGAGCTGCTTCACCGGATAGTCAGCAAACCATCGTGGTCCTGCAACAATTCCGACCTTGCCGGCAATTACGTTTTCGTTAACTTGACTGAAATCTTGTAATGCAACGTTGTTTCCCATATATCCTTTGCTTTGCCATGATCTCAGTCTCAACAGTGCTTTTTTGATCTCCGGTTGAATGCTGCCGTACATCAACTGTCCCTTTCCATCTTCACCCCATATTTCAGGAAGGGCTCCATAAGCCCCGAATACCCATGAGATATCTCCTGTTGGGGAAGCCAGATACTGATCCTTGATGGCAAAATCAATGCCGTAGGTATCTTTTAACCCATTCCCATCCGGATCATCATAAGTAAAGGCTTTCATGATTTGTTCGAGTTCATCCAGATTACGCGGGGCTTCAAGTCCCAGTTTATCCAGCCAATCTTTACGGATCCATAGTACAGCTTGTGAAGCTTGTTCAGTAATAATGGGGATTGCCATTCTTTTTCCATTTTCAGTGAACGGTTGCCAGGCTTCAGGAACTTCAGCCATAGCCGCTTTCCAGGTGGGAGAGGCGTATTGATCAAAGGCTTCTCCCGCATCCAATACCTTTCCTGAAGTCAGGAACTGATTCGTCGTATCCATGACTTTAGATGAAAATACATCAGGAAGTGGGTCATCGGAAGACAACATTAATCTAAGCTTCATATCGTAATCCTCCACTGGAGCACTCCATTGTGTGCGAATATCCACCCCCAATGTCTTCTTGGCCCAACGTATATGTACGTTATCGGACGCCGTTTCGCTGTTTTTGTATACGGTGGTTGGTTCATCCATCTTAACGGTGGTTAGGACGACTTCATGTTTAACAGATTCCTGTTGAGGAGTTGTTTCATCACATCCCGTCAATAGAGCCAAACAAAGGACGGACAGAAGCAGGGATTTTTTCCTCCAGCTCATATTCAAAATTCTCCTTCATCTATTTCATCTTAATCATATCGTGACAACTATGGGATCGAAATAACGCTATTTCAACATTCCATAATTCAATCTTAACTTACGCTTCTATTACTCTTTGTTTCACTTGTGTTTCTCCTTTGGTCGCCCTACAATGAGATATATTTACATCATTGGCAGGGGGAATAGCGGTGTGAAGCAGAAGTACAGAACATTCCTGAACATGGTGGCAATTACTTTGATTATGCTTGCAGCAGTATTAATCATGTACACCTTCTCTGTCCAGTCCAGCTTGGATACAGTCAAAAAAGATATTGAGGCCAACAACCTTAATCGGGTTCAATTTGTAGTAAATACACTCGACCAGAACATAGATCGGTTAAATATGCTTGCCATTACACTGGAAACGGATAATACAATTGCTCTCCTTCAATCGATCGACGTAATGAGTGCATTTGAGCAGGTTCAGCTCATTCAGAATGTTGAGGCCAGAGTGAAACTTCAAAGTCTTTCGGAAGGATGGAGTAACAAAATATCCATCTACTCCATCCTCCTCAATCAATGGATTATATCTTCGGAAAATCAGATGCAGTCTCCTGAGAATGATTCACCACAGTCAGGGTGGAAAATCGATCCTGTTTCAGGGGCATTTTATAAATACAAGACGAATTCCGAGCTAATTATGCGAATGGAGTTCCCTCGGGGCAATCTGGAGGAACTTGTAGAAAACTCACATCAGGGAGAGAATGAGGCCGTATTCTATCATCCGAATCAGGGATCCATTACTCGCAAAAACGCAAATCCCTTGACCCCCCTTATTTTAGACCAAGTCGTCACTAATCTTAAGCCTGCTTCCGGTACCGAGACAGTCTCCGTTAACGGTTCTGACTATATCGTCAACTATGTTTATTCGCAACAACTTGAATGGTATCTTATTGACTTTATGCCTCTGGATAAGGTGTTGCAACCCATTAAAACCAGCCAAATCTGGTTCTACTCCGCCTGTGTAATGCTATTTATGGCAGGGTTGACAATTATCATTGTTCTCTTTCGGAAAGTTCAGATTCCTATACTGGTTCTTCTGAAGGGAGTTCGACTGCTGAAGCATGCTGAATTCTCTTATCGGATTAAGAGGCAGAGCGGCAATGAATTTGATTATTTGTATGGACAGTTCAATGACATGGCCGAACAGATCGAAGACTTGATCAAGAAAGTATATAAAGAAAAAATCATAGCACGAGAAGCTGTGCTCAAGCAGTTGCAGGCTCAAATCAATCCGCATTTCCTTTATAATTGCCTGTTTTTCATCAATAACATGACGCGACTTGGCAACGAGGAAGCCGTTACGGCCATGACCCAGAATCTTGCGGAGTATTTCAGATATACGACCCGCCTGAATGAACCAATGACCCGTTTGGAAAAAGAACTGGGTATCGTCCGGAATTATCTTGAAATTCAATGTCTGCGTATGGAACGACTCTCCTATCATATCGAACTGCCCGATGATCTCAGTTCTATTCCAATTCCAAAGCTGCTTGTCCAGCCTCTGGTGGAAAATAGTATTATCCACGGAATTGAAATGAAGCGTGATTCAGGTTATATACAGGTTAAGGTAGAACGGACCGAACGAGGTATCCTTCTTACTGTTGAAGATGATGGAACAGGGATGACACTTGACGAGATCAACTCCCTTATGGTTAGACTTGCCGAACCTCCTGTAGATACCATAGGTTGTGCCCTGTGGAACATCACTGAACGTCTGCGTATTCATGATCCTGTTCATTCAGGTATCCAATTGGATCAAAGTCCACTCGGCGGTATGCGGGTGAGAATTCACTGGTCCCTTCCCACAAATGATCGAGAACTTGAATAATAAAGTCTATACAAAATGCCTCATACATCACTTGAATTTTGATGTATGAGGCATTATTGATTTTTAATTGACAGAAAAGTGTCATGTTTGTTAGCATAGTCTGAGTTAAATCGAACAAGGAGGTTTTTCCAATAGAACCCCGGCAAAGGCTTGAAAACGAGCGCAGCGATCTAAAATTGAAGCGGCGCACAAGTATTATTGAAGCAGCTCAAATCGTTTTTTTCAATAAAGGTTTCGAACAAGCAACGATGCAGGAGATCGCCGCTGAGGCGAGCTTGGGCGTCGCTACCATATTCCGTTATTTCCCCAAAAAAGAACAGTTAATTGTTGCGGTCGCTTCCGAAATTGTTCAATCCGAGATCGAAGTGTTCGAGGGCATTCTACACGATCAAGGAACCTGTTATGACAAGCTGGAAAGAATCTTTGATACACTTATTTTCTTCCAACAGGCGGAACATCAACGGAACTCGAAATTAATTGAGGCATTCGAATGTTACGTCTCCATGTCGAAGCTTCCTCTGGACGATATGGAAATCTATCAGGCCAATTATAATAAACTGATTACCCTGTTTACCGAGCTTGCGGAACTTGGTGAACAGGACGGGTCCTTGCGGACGGATGGCAATACTCGTGAAACCATTAATACCATGATTAATGTGTTTGGAAACTTTTCCAAAAAGATGGCGATGTTGAACGGTATTGATGCATTCCAGACCCAAGTAAATGAAGTGCAGCAGTTCAATATCCTAAAAAAACTGTTCCTTGATCATTTGAGAGCCTGAACAAGAGGCTCCGACTTCAGGATAAAACTGATTGCCAGACTATGAGGACCACTGTGAGAGCATATGGAGCAGCCGCCTTCGATGATGTGTACATTGCGAACAGAGGTCTCTTCTAGAATCATGTTGCGTATCCACTCCGCAGTTTCCTCTTCCAGTGTCTGGGCAATAATAATCTGGTCGTGATCAATGCGATGGATATGGCTCAAAATATCCTGTAAAAGTTTCTTAACAATTCTCTCCTTGCTTCCCCTGTATTTCACTCCGGAAAGCACCCTTCCATGTCTAACATATAAAATGGGACGAATTCGAAGCATACTTCCTAGCATATGTTGAATGCTGCTAACCCTGCCTCCCTTGTGAAGATAATCGAGATTATCAACGAGCACATTTAACTGGATTTCATGCCGCGCTGTCTCAAGCCATTCGGCGATCGCAAGGGCACTTTTTCCTTCTGAAGCCATTTCCGCTGCTAAAAGTACATTCATGGCTGTCCCGGCGGATACATTCAGTGAATCTACAACCGTTACCCGTCCTGCGGGGAACTCTCTTGCCGCCACCATGGCGTTCTGATACGTCGATGATAGATGAGAGGACATACTGATAAACAGTATATCCTCTCCGTTCTCGATGACCGGACGGAACACTTGAATGAAATCTGCAGGCGGAGGTGCAGCTGTCTTCGGCAATTGGTCGTATATCTCAACCAAATTGTACATGTCTTTTGCATTGATTTCTTTTCGATCAACATAGGACGTGTCCTGAAAAACAATATATAAAGGTACAATTCCGATATTATATTGGTCCATCCAATCCTGTGGGACATCCGAGATACTATCTGCAAAAATGCGTACTTTCGACATGCTACGCCTCCCCCTAACCTGATTTCTCTTTACTCATCAAAGTTGAACTTTCCGATTCTTCATCTTTTTTCGATGAAATGGAGGTATCGATAGAATGAGTATCCTTCATCACGGATTCTCCCTCCACATCAATATTAGGAAGAATTCGATCCAGCCACTTCGGCAAATACCAGGCGCTTCGCCCTAACAGGGTCATCACCGCCGGGACAAGCGTCATCCGAACGATGAATGCATCTACCAAAATACCAAAGGCAAGTGCGAGTCCCATGGATTTGATCATGGCATCTCCGGCAAAGATAAAGCTCGCAAAGACGGCGATCATAATCAAACCTGCGGCACTTACAACAGGACCACTGTGAGTAATACCACTTCGTATTGATTTCACTGCATCTCCCGTATGGTTATAATCCTCTCTCATGCGGCTTACCAAAAATACTTCGTAGTCCATAGCAAGTCCGAAGAGAATACCTGTAACCAGAATTGGCAGGAAGCTCAGTACCGGCCCTGGTTCGGGAATGCCAAAGAAATTTGCCAGATAGCCATCTTGAATGACCAAAACGATGACGCCTAGGGTTGATCCAAGGGTGAACAGGAATCCAAGTACGGCTTTGATTGGAACCAGAATGGATCGAAAAACCAGCATGAGCAACACGAAGGCGAGACCTACAATCAATATTGCAAATTTCGGCAATGCTTCGTCAAGTTTCTCGGAGATATCAATATTGACTGCCGTTCCCCCGGTAACCATAATTTCGACATTATTATCTTTCATCACCTGTTCCGCTTCCGCACGAATAGTTTGGACCAATTCGGTCGTTTTGATATCATGAGGGCCTGTCTTCGGTAACACCGTAATGATTGCGGCCTTCCCGGAAGGACTCGGAATTAAAGGATTGACACTTGCCACATCAGGCAGATTTTTGATATATGAAGTTGCTTTGGCAATATCCGCTTGTGGATCTTCCGTTTTTGCTGTTCTAGCAACTACAACCAGTTGACCATTAAATCCTTCTCCAAAGCCTTCCGCAAGCAGGTCATACCCTCGACGTTCTGTTGTATCCGTGGATTTTAAACCGCTATCTGGTAGGCCGAGTTGCATATGCAAGAACGGGATAGTACAAACCGTCAATAAAACGATACACAGGATGGCAGTGAGCCAAGGTTTGCGTGTTACAATCTTGCCCCAACGATTCTCTGTTCCCTCTGCTTTTTTGGGACCAGACCATTTCCGCAGCCATTTGTTCTCCCGTGCCGGACTAATTCGATCTCCTGCAACTGCCAATACGGCAGGAACAAAAATGACAGCAATTAATACTGCTACGAATACACTTACAGCTGCCGCCAATCCCATCATGGTTATGAATGGAATCTGTACGACCGACAGACCAACCAGGGCGATAATAACGGTTATTCCTGCAAAGACAACGGAGCTACCTGCTGTTGCATTGGCTTGAGCAATGGCTGTATTTCGCTCAAATCCTGCTGCCAGTTGTTGACGATACCTGGACATGATGAACAGAGCATAGTCTATCCCTACAGCCAAGGCCAGCATAACAGCCAGTGTAATGGAGAATGAAGCCATAGAAACTACATTTGAGCCAATGACGATAATCATCATTCCTATACCGAGCCCTACAACTGCGGTTAGGATCGGTAATCCTGCTGCGAGAAACGATGTGAATGTGAAAGCAAGGATCATGAACGCAATCAGAACCCCGATGACTTCAGAAGTACCTCCTATCTCAAGCTCAGAAAAAGCTACACTCCCTGCAAGTTCCGTTTGAATTCCACGATCCTGCAGTCTCTCTACAACACCAAGAACATGTTCTTTGGAATTCTCTGTTACTTCATTGGCTGGCTGACTGTATGTAACATCAGCATAACCAATCTTCTTGTCTGCACTTAACGTACCGGCGTCATACGGACTGACGATAGATGTTACCGATGAATCCGATTGAACCACTTTTAATGCTTCTGTAATCCATTTTTTGTTCGATTCCGATTCCAGTGTTGCCTTTTCAGACTTGAACACTAACCTGATCTGTCCACCATCACCGGAGGATGGAAATTCTTCATTCAATATGATTCCAGCCTGTTCCGATTTGGTTCCCGGAATGGTCATCTCTCCTGTAAAGGACGTTCCCAAGCCAAGACCCAAGGCGGCCACAAGCAGTAAAAGCATCAAACCTCCTGCGATTACCATTTTCCTTTTTCTTACCGACCACTCACCGAGTCGAAATAATAATTTTGCCATATTCTTTTGACGTCTCCCTTCTTTGCTACAAATCTGGGCTATCTTGATGTTGGACAACCTCGTGAATTCATCATATCTAAAACTGAACAAGAAAAAACGTACATAAGGGCATGCCCTTGATGTACGTTTGGGAAGCACCAAAGGGCGCTTTTAGTACTCGCTGACCATTGATATGGAAAATAATATATCAATTTAAAATGTATTTACAAATGTAAGATGCCCTTTTCCACGGATACAGCGACAGCTTCCGAACGTGAATCTACGCCCAGTTTGTTATAGATATTGGTCAACTGTGCCTTAACGGTTCGTTCCGCCATACCCATATCAAAAGCAATGTCTTTGCTGCGAAGGCCCCGGGCCACTGCCTGAAGAATGATTAATTCCTTCTCAGTCAACGATAGTGCGTTTTTCGGTTTCTCTTCTACCGCGGACTTGTCCCGATATGCAAATACTCTGGCAGTTATTTCAGGCTGCAGCAGTGTCTCCCCACGTAGAGCAGACTCGAGTGTGCGGAACAAATTCTCTCTGCTTGTATCCTTAAGTAAGTAACCTTTCGCTCCCAGTCCCAGCCCATTAATCATAAGCTCGTCTTCATTGTATGTGGTCAAAATAATAACAGGAATCTGAATCTGTTTTTCGTTCATGATTTTCAATGTATCCAGTCCACTCAGCCCCCCGGGCATATTCAGATCCATCAGAATGACGTCTGGCTTCAGTGCCTCCATCTGTTCTAAGGCTGCGTTTCCTTCCTCGGCTTCTCCGACAACATCGTAGTTGTCATCGGTTCCCAGAATCAATTTCATCCCTTCACGTACCACCCAATGATCATCTACAATCAGAACTTTATGCTTCATTATTTTTCCTCCCATACAATACAGGTACAGATAGCTCTATTGTAGTACCTTCATTGTTGCTCTCAATATGAATTTGCCCGCCTATAAGCCTAGCTCGTTCATGTATGCCGATCAGACCGTAATGTCCTGTCTCTTTACCGATTTTGCCAATGTTAAAACCTCTTCCATTATCCTTAATAACCATGTGAAATTGTTGCTGATTGTCCCCAATATTTATGGATACATCGCTCGCCTGCGCATGACGTGCCACGTTGGTCAGTGTTTCACTCAACATATGCAATACATGCTCCATTTTGGCGCCGGATAGAACAGATTTTATTGTAGCTTCCAACTTGACATTAACTCCTGTCGCTAGTCTGAAGCGTTGCAGTTGATCATGAATCGCCTCGTTAAAGTTAACAGCAGGTGTAGCTCTAGTTCTTAGATCGTCAATCGCTTTTCTCGCATCGCCCAGTGTCTGTCTAGCCTGTCCCATGGATGACAAAACAATCTCATGAGCTCGGTCGATGTTCCCTCGGCTAAGATATGCGTCTATCGCTTCCAGTTGCATAATCAGTCCGGCTTGCCCCTGAGCCAACGTATCATGCAGATCCCTTGCCATTCGTTGACGCTCGTTGGCCAGCGTCAGCTCTTCCACCTTCTGGTGGGTCAGTTCCAGATCACGCAGAAATGTCTGCGTACGAACCCTTGCATTAACCTGCCGATAGTAGAGGAGCGCATAAGCCATAACAACGACAATCATAAGCATAAGTAATGGAATAAACAATGCAAGATCCTGTACCTCCTTGACCCACAAGGTAATCAGGCAAAAGAAAAGATACAGCACAAAAGCTACAAAAACCACCTTTTTGGTTTCAAAAAAAATGGCCACGCTTTGTCCTATTAATACTGGAATCAAGCCAATAAGTATGACGGGAAGCCCATCGGGCATTATGAATGAGCTCCCAAATATAAGGCCACCCTGGATAAACAGATATAGTGCTTTGGAACGGTTGATAATATCGCTCACACGCCAGTACAGATACATGTGAATGACCATAATCATTATAAAAAACAAGGTGGGCACCAGGAGGGGAACAGACATAGTTTGTAACGCGACAGTGACGATGGTCACCAGTACGGTCCATATGATAATGGGAAGACGGGAGGACGTAATCTTGTCATAATCCTCATCCATACTTGATTGAAGGAAGCCGGGGTGGTTGGACATATTTTTCATGGAATCACCTCTCATCCAGTCATTATATTACGGATTGTCTATGGGTTATATGTACTTTAGTGCATGCCCTTTCGTACATCATTAACTTGCTATGTAATAATAGTATAAGAAAATCGCCCATAAGTCATTCTTATGGACGATTCCACTTTGTCTACTGCTTTTTAGTTCATCTACTCTTTACTGGCGCACGGCTGCATTCAAGCCTGCAAGAAGCTGTGAGAGTAACTCTTCTGTAAGTGCCTCCCCCGTAAAAGGAATAAGAGCTCGCAGTGGCATATAACGCATGGATGCTTGAATCATCTCTGAAGAGACTGCATCTGAGTGGGCATTTTCAGCACCTTGTGGAGCAAATCCCTGCAATTGTCCCAGTACAGCCATGGTTTTCGGATTAGAGAGTAATTCTCCCAGGGCTGTGTTACGGTCGTAGACTGGAATGATTTCAGGTGAAGTCGATTCTACATGAACGGTCTTTTGCAGGATGATTTGACGAGATGAAGAACCGATCAGGAGATCATACTCACCACTCTCAACATGCCAATCCTTCAAGTCAATATTGTAATACGCAAAGCTTCGTTTATCTAAAGTAAAAGTAACAGTCTTCTCTTCATCCGGCTCAAGAGAAACCTTGGCGAAACCTTTCAGTTCTTTTTCAGGACGGCTAACGGTTGTCTACCGATCATGAACATATAGTTGTACCACTTCTTGACCATACCGTTGCCCTATGTTTTTCACGTTAACCGTAACAGTGATTATATCTGTATCCTTGAATTCCGTTTGGCTTGCGTTCAGCTGTGAATACTCAAATTGAGTATAGCTCAAACCATAACCGAAGGGGAATAAAGGTTCAATATCTTTGCCGTTATAATAGCGATAACCCACATAAATGCCTTCTCTATATTCGACCCGATCCCCATCACCAGGGAAGAACAGCGAAGATGGATTATGCTTTAAGGATTGCGGGAAAGTCTCTGCGAGCTTCCCACTGGGATTAACTTCTCCGAATAACAGATCAGCGATTGCTCCTCCTGCAGCCTGTCCACCCAGGTACGCTTCAAGTACAGCTTTTGCATTGTTAAGCCAAGGCATAACAATCGGTGAGCCATTGCTGAGCACAACCACCACGTTAGGCTGGACAGCAGCAACGGCTGTTATAAGTTCCTGCTGGTTCACCGGAATATCCAGATGTTCTCGATCATATCCCTCAGACTCATAGCGGTCTGGCAGACCAATGAACAACACGGCGACATCAGCTGCTCTTGCGGATTCAACTGCTTCGGCTACCAAAGTCGGAGCACTCTCATCAGAGTTGAGGTTGTAACCCGACTTATATGTTATTGTTGCGTCAGATCCAGCTAGCTGGACCATCTGTTCAAAGGCACTATCCAGCTTGGTTGGTTTGATATGGGAACTGCCCCCGCCTTGATATCTAACTTTGTCCGCTAACTCTCCGATGACAGCAATGTTGCCTTGTTTTTTTAGCGGGAGAATTTGATGTTCATTTTTTAATAAAACCATCGTTTCACTTGCTGCTTTTCTGGCAATCTGATGATGTTGTTCCTGGTCGTAAGTGGTATCGGGACGGCTGTTATCAACCGTTTTGAAAATGACACCTAAAAGTCTCTCCACGGCACGGTCCAATTGCTCTTCAGTCAGCTCCCCGCGGTTTACCGCTTCTACAATCTGTTTTGGTCCTTCTCCGTTGGATGATGGCATCTCAAGCCCCAGACCTGCTGCAATACTTGGTGCAATTTCACTCACCGCAGACCAATCCGTGACAACAAAACCTT
Organism: Paenibacillus marchantiae; assembly: GCF_028771845.1. Taxonomy (NCBI): domain Bacteria; kingdom Bacillati; phylum Bacillota; class Bacilli; order Caryophanales; family Paenibacillaceae; genus Paenibacillus; species Paenibacillus marchantiae. The sequence continues at coordinate 4,783,688 of NZ_CP118270.1, forward strand.
CATGACCCCATTCTTCCTTCAGGATAGTAGTGAGTAAGTATTCATGCTGGGAAGCATACGTTCCATTGACCTTATTATATGAAGACATAACCGTCCATGGCTGTGATTGTTTGACTGCTTTCTCGAATCCGGTCAAATAGATTTCTCTTAATGTCCGTTCATCCAAAATGGCATCTGTCGTCATGCGGCGATGCTCCTGGTTGTTTACCGCAAAGTGCTTCAGAGACGTTCCGACTCCCTGACTCTGAACACCTGTGATATGAGCAGCGGCCAGTTCTCCAGTCAGATAGGGGTCTTCGGAGAAATATTCGAAGTTGCGTCCGCAAAGTGGGGAACGCTTGATATTTGCCCCTGGGCCGAGCAGAATGGCTACATTTTCTGCCTGTGCTTCTTTTCCGATCGTCGCTCCTACAAGTTGAACAAGGTCACGATTCCATGAACTGGCCAGGCCAACGGCTGAAGGAAAACAGGTTGAAGGAACACTCTCGTTCAAACCCAGATGATCTGACTCGCCTGCTTGCTTACGCAATCCATGAGGACCATCTGTCATCATGATCGAAGGAATTCCTAACCTTTCTACAGCTTGTGTAGTCCAGAACGTACTTCCTGAGCATAGCTCGGCTTTTTCAGTCAAGGTTAATTGCTTTACCAGTTGTTTGATGTCACGATTCATCTTCTATACACTCCTTCATCTCCCGGCAGGTCTCCTCATGAACAGCAGATCCTTGTATGTCCCACCGCGCGTTTAAGCTTTCATGTCTATACTACGGGAAAGAAAAAATGATTGAAATATCTCTTTCTTAATGTTGCATAACGCAATCTGAATGATAAGGATATCTAAAGATGAGTATCGTTATCTTAAGATCGGAGGTGATTGGAGTGCTCATCCATTGAAATGAGTCCACCTCCACTCTACAATAAGTGGTACAGTCAACTTTGTTGTGAGAGGGGGAAAAACTATGTACGATTTACTAATTGTGGATGACGAGAAATCAGTAGTTGATAGCCTGGCATTGACCATCCCCTGGGAAGAACACAGCATCCAGGAAGTACACAGAGCATATTCTGCCGCTGAAGCTTTGGACATTGCGTCCAAACACGCGATTGATATTATGATTACGGATATTCGTATGCCTGAGATGGATGGTCTTGAACTGATTTTGGAGATTAGAAAGTTTTCTCATAAAATACGTTGTATTATTTTATCGGGTCACGATGAATTTGAATATGCCCAAAAAGCAGTCCAGTATCAGGCAACGAACTATCTTCTCAAGCCGATTGATACCGATGAATTGATTCATTCCGTAACGGCTGCGATACAAGATATCGAGCACGAATGGGAAGAAATCAGCTCTTTTCAACAAATACAGCATGCCCTTCACGCCAATTCGCCATTGCTTCGGAACCAGCTTCTCAATGATCTTCTTCAGAACAAAGCCATGAGCGATCACATTCTTGCAGAGCGGCTGGGTATGCTGAATCTCCCGTTTAGATCGGCCGATCCGTTCAAGATGATGGTCATTCGAATGGAGGAAGAATTCTCCGGCTATGATCTCCGATCTTTATCGCTGTTAGAGTACGCCGTCTCCAATATAACGGAAGAGGTATTTCAGAATCCCTTTAAATTATGGCACTGCATTACGGATCAGGGTTACCTTGTGTTCCTAATAAAAAATAATGACCGTAACGTACTCGACTCGGTAGATTCCTATGCGATCAGACTGCAAAATAATGTACAAAAGTTCCTGAAGGGTGCAGTATCGATATGTTTGAGTAAAGAGCATGCCTTTCCTGAATCTGTATCAGAGCTGTACATGGCTTCCGTGTCTGCCATCAACCGCAATGTTGGCGAAAACAAAAGTTATTTCATTACTTTAGACAAAAAAGACACCGAATCTCATGAACAACAAAATTTGATTAATCTGCACGAGCCCCCTTTGTTGCCCAATCTGCTGGAATCGGGGAACTGGGACGAGGCGGTCAGCAAAATTGCCAGAATATTATTTTTGAATGATGCCAGAAGAGAGCTTTCGCATGATCAATTATTTATGGTTCTGCTCTATCTGTCTTCTACGTTTTCCATATCCTTTAAGTCACAGGAAGCAACGGTTGAGGAGCTTCTTGGCGAAGAGTTTGATGTTCTAATCAGAAAGAAAAGCCAATTATCCAGCCAACGAATATATATATGGGCAGAGAAAATGATTGATCTGCGTCGGAAAAAGACCTCTCATCAATTGAAGAATGCCCATGAGCAAATTACTTCAAATGTCAGGACGTATATTCAGGAGCACCTTGCTGAGGGCATCTCACTGCAGATGATCGCAGAACATGTTGGTCTTCATCCAGTGTATCTTTCCAAGGTATATAAAACAGTTACCGGAGAAACCATAGGAGATTATTTGTATCATTTACGTATGAAGCGCGCTTCATATCTCCTGTTAAACACCGACTTGAAAATTGCAGATGTCAGCAAGGAGCTCGGATTTATGGCTCCTCCGCATTTCATTAAAATCTTTAAAAAGCACTATGGTTGTACTCCACAGGAATTCCGCACCAGATAAACGTAATGACAGAGTACCCATCAGTATAACGCTACCCTAAATACCTGAAAGGCCAGCCATAAGGCCGGCCTCAGAACGACAAATGGATGAATGCCCCTTTTTTTTATTACTCTCCATGAATTCCTTGTTAATCCATAACGATCTCATGAAATTTCTCGCCTGAACAAGGGAATTTCGATCATGCGAACAATCTCCTTTCGATAAGCTTTTCCGGTCTTTGCTAAACAACAGCTTCATGGCTAATAAGGTTTCATTATTCCCCATTGGGCTAAACATCCCTGCTTCGGTTGAGCTTAATGATAGCGCAATAACATTAAGCAAAGGCACAACACAGACAAGCGCCAGCAGAACCATCAGAACGATGCTTCAACCCGTAATAGGACTTGTCCTTCCTGTGGTACTGGAATAGGAATTACCACCAATTGCATAGGTTCCCCTTTTGCAAATACCTGTACGGCTTTCATTGTGTTCATCTATGTTCCTCCTTAATTGTCTGTAATACTGCAACGGTCTGTTACAGTATCGCAAATAATACAAATAAGGACTTGCTTATTTCTACGAAAAAATTGCACGATCCTTTCACATAAGTAACTAAACTAACCTGCCCGTTAGTTTAATGGATTGACGGGCAAAATAACGATATTTTACATACCTAATCGGTATGGGAACATGTTCTTGTCCATTTCGGCAATCGGTACAAGTTCTTGTCCTTGCTTCGGGACAAAAACTTGTTCCGATAAAACAAAAAAAGGCGCTGAAAAAATAGCGATTCTCAACGGAATATGTTATTTCCCTAGAGAATTATCAAAATATACTAGTCACGATAATATGGTTCCATAACTCCTTTATTGTTTTGCCCTCAATTTTGGATTTTGATATTAACTGTTCTACAGAGTTATATCTAAGTTGAACTTCTTCATTTTGTTTAACGCAATACCATCCATCTTCATTATAACTGATTAAAAAGTGGAAATCGTTTAAGTCAAACTCGACTTCATGTCCAAGATTTAAATCCTCAATAAACTCTTCATAACTGTACATTCACTGTCTCTCCTTTCATTATCTCCAAGGACTTCTAGGTTTCTGTTTATTCCAATCCCAATCATGGGTATGAGGGACTTTCGGATGTTCTTTAGGCTCCAACATGAAACACACCAATTACAGTTTCACCATCAACATCAAACAGCGGAATATCAAGACCTTCTGGTGATCTACTGTTCTGTATTGCAATGGCTTCCTCGGGTGATTTTGGTAACTCACCATCTAAGTCTTTTTTTAGCACATATCCTGAAGTGCCATCCTCACCTATAGCACTGATTAATTCAGGTTCCGTTTCTGGAGAAGTAGCATCTGCGCTTGAACCGTATGTCTGTCCTTTTTTATTTTTAGGATAGTTCATATTCATAGGGCTAATATGAAAAGAACCAATTATGGTTTTCCCATAAACATCATACAGTGGGACATCACCAGGTTCACCGAGATAATCTTTTTTTAGTAAGTACCCTTTAATGCCATTTACACTTCCTGCATAGATTAAGTCAGGTAGTATCTTAAAGGAGTTGGACTCTTCAATTGTTCCGAATGTCAGTCCATGTTCATTTTCAGAATAGTCGATAGGCGTTATGTGACTTGGATTAATCGTATTTTTAGCACTTGTATTCTGGGATACTATCAGACCGCCTGAAACACTAATGATAAAAACCACAAAACCCGATATTAGGGCGCCCTTAGAGTACATTTTCATAACTGTTCACTCCTCATTCTTTATTAGCTCTTTATTCTTAGCCACACTTCCATGCTCTTTACATTCTAAACGTTACCAATCCATGGAGAGTTACGGTAATTCAATCGTTAATTAAACAAAATCGACGATCCAATTTGGTATTCAATTTCGTATACAAACCGAATTTAGGAGAAAAAACTGCACCTCATTTGGTGTCTTTGCGGCGATACACTTCAAGAAGTAATCCAATCATGGGGAAATTGTCCTTCGATCTATATGGCACGAACTACGGAAGGAACTTCGCGAACTTCGGTCCAACACTTTATTGATAAACCGACATGGTAGATTTCGTTGAAAGACTTAAAACCGGTGTTCGACTCAATGAACCGGATCGTACAACATTCTTTGGTAAGGACAGTCAGCAAAGGATACACTGACTATCCGACACTCAATGAACAATAATCTTTTCAACAATGGAACTGAGTTCTTACCTTCAGAAAGCGAATTGTGCTTTTATCTCGCCACATAAATTCTGTCATGATAATATTTAGATAACAATCTAATCCGAAATGACACAATGTTCTTGTCCTTTTCGGCAGTGGAACAATGTTCTTGTCCCGCGACAGTACCTGGATTCAATCCAGGCGATGACGACCTCAGCTTCCACTTCCGTTCCAAATTATTGCTTCAGGAAACGGTTTTCTGCTTTAACTTTTTCGAGCTCTGTGGAGTGTCCTGGGCCTTTTCCATAGCTATATTGCTTGCCTACGGGTTGCTCCAGGCGATGAACTTATCCTTTTCGATACCAAGATGATCTCCTTATCTTACGAAAAGGTTTCATTCACTTGAATGCAATGGCCTTACCGTCAGGATCAAAAACCTCCTAACTTAGAAAGTTACCATGGTTCTAAAAAAGACGCCCCAGCGCTGAACCATGCTCTTTCTATCCTAGCTAATTTTATTCCTCGCCGGCGATGCCGGCAGCTCTTAAATGCCCGTATGCAACGATTCTACTAAACTGAGATGAAACTTCATCTGCAGGAAGGGGCTTATCGTTTTTAATCCACCAAATTACAATCCCCATGAAAGACGATCCGAGGTATTCGAGCAGCAATTCCTTGGATATTGCTAATGGGGAGTTTCCCTGAGCAGGTTTCCTCCCCTCCATTAATTTATCTTTAATGATATTCTCCATTTTTGCTTGAAACTGATAGATTCTATTCTCTTCAATTAACATGGAATGATAAAAGGTCATATTTACGGAAATATGTTTTAGTACAGTTTGCATGACGGTTTCGAGTAGAGAAATACTGAAAGGATTCATGCTGATGGGACAAAGAACGACCGCATCCTTTAATTCGCTCAACAATTCATTCATACATGTATCTAATAAATCAGGTTTATTTTGGTAGTGGAGATAAAAAGTGTTTCGATTGATCATAGCCCGGTCGGCAATATCCTGGATCGTTATCGCTTCATATCCCTTTTCCCGAATAAGCTCATAAAACGCTTTTCGAATCGATTGTTTCGTGCGCAGTATTCTTAGGTCGGTTTTCTTGTTCATTGTTTTCGTTCCTCCTAAATTTATTTTTAGGTCGTTAAGCGACAAAGTTTTATGAGTTGTCTGTTATACTTCAAAACTAAAAATATTGAATATTGAGCCTTCTATTAACCTCTATTATAATGAGCATCAGATAGATAAACAACATATTGTTCATTATTTATCTAATGACTAAAAAAATCCAAGGAGGATATTTCAATGACATCCAACCATCAAAATGAGCTTGTTCGTAAGGCAGTCGCCGTACTGGAAAGCTTTGAGAGCGGCAACCCCGAAGCGATTACGGCTTACGTTCATCAAGATCAATATATTCAGCACAATCAGGCCTTACTCGATGGTCGTGAAGCCATGCTTGGCGCACTTGATCATTTAAAGGAGATTGGTACTAAGGTAAGCATAAAGCGAATTTTAGTCGACGGAAATTATGTTGCTCTTCATTCTGTATATGATTTTCACGGCCCTAAAATCGTATATGATATCTTCCGTTTTGAGAATGGACTAATCGTTGAACATTGGGACAATTTGCAAGAGATGGTGGAGAAGACACCAAGCAAACATACGATGATTGACGGACCGATTACGATTAAGGATATCGACAAGACGGATGCCAACAAAGCATTTGTCAAAAGCTATGTTGAGAACATCTTGCTCGGGAAGAACCCTGACCTGCTTGCTTCTTACTTTGATGGAGATAACTACATTCAGCATAGTCCGCATATTGCAGACGGTCTTTCCGGTCTTCACGCTGCTTTGCAAGCTCTGAAGGAGAAGAATATTGAGTTTGAATATACTCATGTCCATCAAGTAATCGGACAAGGTAATTTAGTTCTTACAGTAAGTGAAGGTCTATTTGATGGTCAACATACTGCTTTCTACGATTTGTTCCGTGTAGAGGATGGAAAGATCGCTGAGCATTGGGACGTAATCGAGGCCATACTGCCGGCAGAAAAACGAAAAAATTCAAACAGTAGATTCTGAAGTTTGTGTAGCTGAATCGGATGAAAGACATCACCAAATTAAGTACGGTGATGTCTTTCGCCGTTCTTCTTCGCCCTGTTGGGGTGATGCTAACTTAAGGCTGAGAAGTGTTTAATCGCTCAGTTATTTCCGTTGCTTAGTTCGATTTTTCCCGTATATCAAATGTATAAACGTTTCTTTGGAAAGTTTAAAATCTGGTGCATTCCTAACTCAACGATCCTCTCGTGAGTATCTTCAATAAGTTACCGCGAGATCTCTTTAAGATCCATATTCCCGCTGTATCGCCGGAACCAAATTCACTTGCGCGATATCCATATCTAGAAACTGTTGCGGTAAGACGCGTAGCTCGTAATATTCTTTTATAGCTTCAGCACGAAGTCTTTCCTTATATCTGTTATTTGAAATCACATTTATTTTACTTTTACGATCATAATATCGATGTTGCTATCATGTTTATCTGCCCGTTTGCTGCTCAATGAAACAGATAAAGATTCTTATCAACATTGGTGCCAAGTTCTTAACCGTTTCAATGATGAACTAGTCCTCAACTTTTACCGAAAAAAACTATTTCCTGATACAAAAAAATCGATATTCACGCGAATTCTTAAATTCATGTGCTTTTTACTCGCCACATGATCTCCATCATGATACTATTTAGATGACTACCTAATCCGAAATGGCACAAAGTTCTTGTCCTTTTCGGCAATGGTACAATGTTCTTGTCTCTCGACACATTCAGATCATCGGCATGACATCTGCTATCGAACGTGATGCCGCTCCCCCTCTCTCTCGATTCAATCAACAGATGCACTTAATTTCTCGAAGTGGCCGTACCCTTTCACAGCTGATTTAATCGTTTCCTTATACAAAATTTGCGGTTGTCCAAAAGAGGATAGCAAAGCCAAACCGCTCTCTAACAAGCTGCTCCAGCACTTCCAGTTGAATCAATCCCATAACGCGGATAGAAATCTCCTGCAATTTCTCATCCCAAACGACGTTCAGAGACGGCTCTTCCGCCTCCAGCGTACGAAAAGCACCGAGCACCTTCTGTACTTGGGGTTTTAACTACATCGTCTTTTGTTTAGGTATTCATCTAATCGGAAATCGGACGATGTTCTTGTCCATTCCGGTAATCGGTACAAGTTCTTGTCCTGCGGTTCAACTTCGCTGAAAGCTTTCTCGACACGAAGAAGCCTCCGAACCAGGTCGGAGGCTTCTTCGTGTTTTGATGTTGAGTTTGCGAACGCGTTCGTGGGGACTTTTTTTTCTTAGCTTGAATACTCGGACGCGTTCATTGTGCCTCTTTTGACCCCGATGTAATAGATGACTTCTTCCGTTCTTAGGTTCACATCCAGGATAGCATCTCCATACGTACCTGTGGACGAAATAGAGAATCGCCCCGAGGAATCGGTCTGCACTGGAATTTTATCTAGTATCTTCCCGCTTCGCCCATTATTCTGGTGTTGATTAATATGGATCTCCAGCTTCTTGTTCGCCTGCTCCATGAATCGTCCCTCCACCTGCAGCGTACCGTCCGCGCGGAATTCGGCAATCAACATCTTGTTGCCAAGCACTGGTTTGTTATACACTTCCGGAAACAGCCGTTCAGGTAGCTTCTTCTCGGATGTGATCGCTTTAGGTGCGCCGACCAAATACTTCATACGGGACTGCAATTGCATCAAGATCACCGCTGCCTGTGCCCGAGTAACGATATCGTTGGAACCGAACATCCAGCTCTGGTTGCCTTTGGTTCCGCGCATATAATCATGAGCCAGCACGTAGTTCACCGCATTCGAAAAATCAAAATTCACGCCGTCCGCCGACGCGATCAGGCCAGCCGCGCGATAGCGGTTAATTGGCTTGTCCTTAAAGTCGCCTTTGCCAGGACTAGAACTAAACAACAACAGGTTGCGGACCGTCGCCACGTTGTAGGCGCCTTCCGCCCAGTGCTTCTTCTTTTTGGAAGCATATGATTCGTCATCTACTTTATAGGTGCGCAGCAGCATGATAAGGAACTGTGCTTCGCTCACGGAATCTTCCGGGTGGAATTTGCCGTTTGTATCCGCTCCGGCGACGCCCGAACGAAGCGCCCACTCGATCGCTACTTGATCGGAGCGTCCAGCGATATCTTTGACCTTGGCCGGATCCGTTGCTGGATAGCTCTTACTCTTGAGACGCTCGAATACTCGTACCGGCACCGTGCCACGCACTGACCCGGAGCTGAACGTTACCTTGTAACTGCCGGGCTTAACCCCTTCGAGCATGCCGTCTGCCGAAACTTTCAGACCCGCAGGGGAACTGCTGGAGTAGGCAATCGGCGTTTTCGGGGTTCCATATGTGCCGTCGCCGTAAGAGGCCACGATCTCGATCGGCAGCTTGCTTCCCGGATTCAGCATGAATTCGTCGTACTGTGTGGATAAGCCCTGTATCGCGCGCCCTTTGCCAGTCGTGAACGACCAGGTCTTGGTGCGAAGCTGCGACTCTTTATACAGCGTATAATCGAGCTTCACCGTATAGACACTGTACCCGTCTAGCACTTCCTTCGGAAACAAAAACACCGTATCGCCTTGCAGTTCGCTGTAGTACGGAACTTCTTGCCTTTGCGAGTCCACGATGCTCGCTTCGAACGAATCGATGGCGAGACCAGCCGTAGCCGAGATGATGCCACCTGAGTGTTCAACACCGAAGCGGTCAAGCGGATTTGGAATTTCCAATCCATAGAATCCAATGTCGGCTCCTTTCATGCCGTCATACGGATACACTTTGGCTTCCGGGTCTTTCTTCTGGATTTTCACGTAAGCCGGGTTCATGACCGCGGTACCACCTTGCAACCCAATGCCGACCGATGTATACTGGCCGTCCAATATAATCTTGCGATGATAAGCGGTGCTTAGCCAGGAATCAATCGCTTCCCTTGTCGTTTCTTTTTCAAAAGACATGACTTCAGCGACCGAAATGTTTGGCCATCCGGCTGCTTTGCCCCGGTCTCCGGCCGTCGCTCCTGTAAAGCCTGCCGTACCGGGCTCCTCCCGATGCGCTGACAATCCTTCGAAGCGGGTGGTATTGTAATAAGCCGCGTGCGCCTGCGACGCCTGCGTCAATCTCGCATCCAGCTCCAACGGGCCTACGCCTACCTTCGCCCGAATCTCGTTCAGATAAGCCAATCCGTCGAGTTGATCCTGCGTGAACCCTCCCTGCGACGCCGTCGTAGCCGATGCCGCGGATGCGCGTTCTGCCGGATAAGCCGGTACGACGACCGTAATGGCCAGGACCGCGGCGAGCAGACAGGTTGCCCACCTGCGCCCCGATCTCCGGCCGATCCCCCGATTCGGCCTGTTGTTTTTGCTGCGTTTGCTTGCGTTCATGGTGTTTCTCCCCTCGTCTTTCCATTTTTACGAAACTTGCTAACGACTTGTCAGTTTCAAACTGATAGTCTTTTTCATCCAATCATTTCACTTACTTGAATGGATTGATGATGGCCACAGCGTACTCGTCCAAATCTCCATCGCTTAAAAGAATATAATCTGCTGAAGAAAGCTCGAACTTGGTGTAATCATAATTCTCTACGAACTTTCCATATTGGAAGAGATCCAAGCTACTCACTACTTGATAGTTATTCATTCCTGTTTTATCACCATTATTTATAAAAGCAGCATCTAGCACATGGCGCCCCTTTGCAAAACTATTCTTTACTAAGAACGAGATAGGATTTCCTCTGACACTACTTCTGATCTGTACCACATTCCCGCTGCGTACAGGATCTTTTACCAAATCGATGCTGTATACCACTTGACTATTCGCTAGTTGGATGGGTAAATCACTCTCTTTGATAATCTTCACGCCAGGGTAAGTTTCATTCTTCAGGTTTTTATAATATTCAATGCTTTGTGTATATGCTTTAAAATCACTTAATTGGGTTAACTTAAATGCCTTATCATCTGTACTACGGAACTCTTTGTTACCGATCCATACCCAACGACCGATCTTATCCCACTCTACCTTCTGGCCAAGACCTTCACTCACCAGACGCAGGGGAACGAAAGTCCGGTTTTGCTTCAAAATAATTTGTGTGCCATAGTCTTTATTCTGGCCATCAACGAGTGCTGAAGTCTGCCCGATCGTCACCTATCATGCTTACAGTCAATATACTTACTATTACTGTTAATAACAGTTTCTTCATGATCTAACTCCCTCTGCTTTCCATATGTACTTCTTCTCAATATCACTTCCCGGGATCTTTTTTTTACATAGGTCTAACAAATCCTAAATATCAAAAAACCTGGCAGTAGTAAGAATATTTTACCATGTACAATAGTTTATAAATAGGTATTTTATCCCATTGGTATAATAAAACCTAACTTTTTATATGAATTAATTAGATATGTATCTAGTAGAAAATTGGCTACTATGTTCTTGTCCATTCCGGTAATCATTACAAGTTCCTTTTCCTCGACAAATCTCCAACTGCTTGTTCGCCTGATCGCGAATTGTCCTTCCACCAACAGTGTTCCGTCTGGGCGAAATACGGCGATCATCCTTGCTGCAAAATCACCACGGGCTTCGCCCGAGTAACGATATCGTTGAACCGAACTTCCAACTCTGATTGCATACACGCTTAGTCTCCTTAATAAAAAAAGCCGCTATTTTAAATAGCGACATCAATAAATCCATCTGTAGTTCTCCTTCAAAAATATACACTTAAGTTTACTTATAAATATCTCATCGACTCATTTCAGTTCTGTCTTCATTCCCTTTACCAAATATAGAGTGTTTAAGCGATGTTTCATCAGTCTTTCTTCACCTTTAACATGTAAAGAGTAAGCAAATAACTCAAACTTCTTATAAAGCCCTTTTATCTCCCATTGTGTTTCTATTCGTTATATTATCCCCTTGGTAAGGCTTCTTCATTTCATCTTCCCAGAAAAGAACTGCTTTCTTACCTAATCCTTTATTTCGATATGTATCATCAATCCAAATCATATTCATAAAAGGTGTGTTGTCCCAAAAAAGCTGTGCCGAATCCAGCCAATGATACTATGCTCTTCATCCTGTAGAATATAGATTTAATATAGATCTTATTCCCCCTAATCTTCGGTAATATTAAGTTTTCTATGATATGATGGTCATGTTTCTTAATATATTCATAGTGTGCGAATTAGTTGCAGCAATAATTTTCATTAAAATTACTCCTCATCATTTTAATTATAATATTATAGATCTATTCACTGACCTAGATAAAATGGAATTTATTAACCTGAACTACCCGTTAGCTAAATGACTTAGAGAACAAAAGAATTTAGCTAAATGCTTTTATAATCGGAAATTGGTACAAGTTCTTGTCCTTGGCTCGGGACACGAACTTGTACCGATAAATAAAAAAGCCGCTAAAATAGCGACTTTAATGGGACTATGTTCTTATCCCTCGACAACACATGTTAACTCTTCTTCATAACTGTACATTCACTGTCTCCCCTTCCATAATCTCCAAGATATTCTAGGTTTCTGTTTATTCCAATCGCAATTCTTGAAATTAAGTACTTTATCTCTAGCGTGACATTTTTATTATGTATTTTGATACTAAGAAAGTCTAATCTACATTTGTTTAATAGTTAGATATGCATCTAATCGGTTATCGGAATATGTTCTTGTCCATTCCGGTAATCGGTACAAGTTCTTGTCCTTCGACAAATTTGCATTTGAATTGTTCCATTTTTTTAGTGAAAAAACGCTGGGTATGACCAGCGTCAACAAATTATCACTTCACTCTTTCGGAAATATTTTCACTTATTTCTTCAGGATTATCAACACCAATGATCAACTTTGATATTTCGAACTTACCAACTTTAAAGTTATTCAAATCTAAATGAAGAGTTTTAAGCTCATTTTCAAAAAAGTGTAGTTGATAACCACCATTTGATCTAAATAACCCATTTCTCATTTCTCCTAATAAAGCACCATATAGTTTAAAAGCATTTGGTATCGGTCTACCAGTTGTTATTCCTTTGATTGAAGAGTATGGAATTTGCAACCCTTTATCTAATTTTAAAAAGGGTGAGTTTCCAAAGTCGATATTTACGTAGGTTTCCATTAGTTGAATTTTACGTTCCATATTTTGATTCCCCCATTTTCTTTTCAAATAATCCATTTATTTCACAACCCATAATTACATATAATACCACAAAAACCTATTTTGTTCATGAAAGACTAAGCACTGCTCTCCGCCCCTTCGCGGGTTACGTCCTCCTTTTTATATTTCATTTCCAATCACCTAATAAAGAACCTACGCGTGTAGCATGTAGTGCTTAGACAGGGTAGCTTGCATTGTTTTTTCCTCTATATCAGTTCCAGATACCTCAAACTTACCTTGTTCCAGAGAATTAACCCAATATCCGCCAATTTTTGGATTCCACACTAGAAATAAAATATTTCATTACCTTCTTGCATTGGTGTGTAATCTTCATAATTCATTCTAATGCTACCCTCTTTATCTTCGATCACATAGGAAGGTTCAAATGTTACAAGCTCTGAATCGATCTCCTGTTTTGTAGAATCCTTATATACTTGGGTTACTTTCACCTTAGTTTCTGTTCTGCCTGAAGGCCCCCACTCGAAATTTTCAATGACATTTTTGCTTTCACCAGTTGCAATAACTCTAACTACAGCGTCTTATTGAGATTCTGCATCATCTGCGTTTGTGAAAATTGCATGGTTGGCTTCGATTTTATCTGTACGCACTACATTACCTGATTTCATCCAATGGTCGCCAGAGTGTGCCGGTGCATTCTCAAAATGATTTAAGCCGAGTATATGACCGATTTCATGTCCAGCATTCATGTATCTTCCGACTGCCCCCAGCCACTTGTCCAACCGGCATCTATTTGTTTGTAAAGGTAATACAAAAAAGGATCGTCAGCATTTCTGCAACGATGCCTAATGTCAGCCCGCTAGTTGAAACCAGCAGCTAATCACTTTGATGCCTTCTTAACTTTTATTAAGCTAACGTTACATGCTTAAAAAATATTTATCGAAGTATCCACTATGGTTTACAGTTATATGGTGTTTGACTGCCTTAACTGTATTTTTAACTTTGCTGTTTTGGAAAAATGGTTTAATAATTCTCCTTTCAGTGATTGTTTTTTATGTGGCTAACGGATTTCGGGCGTGGAATAGTGATCGGAAATTATCTCTTGTATCGTTTGTATTGGCATTCGTTTTCTCTTATATCTTTTATCGGTTTTTGACTTTGTAGACGCTGTAGAAAAGGAATATGGCTTCCCGCCAAAAATTGCCGAAAACTGTGATGGTCGGTAGAAAGACTTCTGTTTTCTGGATATTTGAATATCCTGCCTGTTAGCTAAAAAAGCTGCTGATACTTTTATCAACTGTTTTCTTTGTATCATTGAGTTATCGTTTCCCGTTGGTTTAACGAGTTTTAATAATTTCTTGCCAGTTAGGAGGCAAGTCATAATCCCTAATGTGCTTATACTCAAGAACCACTATTAATCCGGAGTTATCCATACTAAACCTCATCGAGTCGAGTCCAACATCCAAATGAGGTCCAACGTACGGGATTGTTTTAACCTGAACTTCAATATGTGAAGGATGATATTTAACGTCTACATCAGTTCCATCCAAAAAAGGCGTAAACGAAGGTGATACAGTTAATTTATTTTTGTAATAGTGGTTAATCTGTTCCTGTATTTTTGGAGCTAACAAAGTAAGTACAAGCCGTTTCAATTGTTCATCGTTTGGCTTTGCACAAACGGGCTGGATTGCCATCAAGAAAATGATGACTGTTAGCAATGATCCGATAAAACTTTTCATTTCTAAAACCCTCATCTTCAGCATTTTTAAGGGTAGTTTTCACTAAATAAAGCGAATTTATAATGCTACCCTGCCCGTTAGTTGAACAAAGGCAGCCGATCACGTTGATCATCTGCTTTGTTGGTTTTATTGAGCTATCGTTTCCCGTTATTTTAATGAAAAAATAGCCTCTCACTTGAACGAATTCATTACGTCACATTATGTTTTTATCATTCAAATATTCAATTAAGGCACTTAAATCATACTTAGGCAGCTCTAATATGAATGATAGTCCGATAAAACAAAAAAAGCCGCTAAAAAAATAGCGACTTTCAACGGAATATGTTATTTCCCCTAGAGAATTATCAAAATACACTAGTCACGATAATATGGTTCCATAACTCCTTTATTGTTTTGCTCTCAATTTTGGATTTTGATATTAACTGTTCTACAGAGTCATATCTAAGTTGAACTTCTTCATTTTGTTTAACGCAATACCATCCATCTTCATTATAACTGATTAAGAACAGCGGTATATAGACGCGTTTTGCGTTCAATCAACGTCGCTACGCAGCCCTTACTTTTCCCACGACCCGATAATACGACGGTATCCAGTTCCCAGTGCCCAAACGTTTCACGGGAACGGACTTCTTTCGGACGATCTGAAATGGTTCTGCCAATGGCGAATTTACCGCGAGTTTCTGCGGGTTTCTGACGCTTCCCTTTGTGACGGAGAACCTGTAATGTGCCTTGAACCAGGCGTCCTGCGTAGATCCAGCGATAGATGGTTTTAAAGGAGACCGCAGGTAGGCGATCGGCGAGGAAACGTTCTGTGATTTGTTCTGGAGACCACGTTGCTGCCAGTTTTTCCTCTAGTAGAGCAGCCAAGGCGTCTGACCATTTACCGGGAGATACCGAAGCCTTACGACGTTCCTGATAAGCATTCTGGTGGATTCTCCTTGTGTGAATGTGGTGTAGGAACCTTCATTCTACACGAATCCGGCCATGGGCCCTTTTTTATTTATTTCCAGTAGGTGTCGCACTTCATATTACAATCCGTTCTGCATATAGAAACCCATCGTTTTGAATAAAATTGTTCAAAACGATGGGTTTCTTTTGTTTTTTAAAAATTGTTTTTATTAAAAAGTTTGTTCTGGAGTCACCATTTAAATTTCTGGTTCAAAGGCAAGTCTATCGCCCTCCGTATTTGGTTTGTTCACCCCCAAATTGCGACGAACTTCCAATTCAGGTGATTCCGCTAACTTAACAACTAACGCCGCAACACTCTTACGTGAAACTTCTGTCCCTTTAAATGGCTCATTCTTTTGAGTAATCTCATAGTCAATTTCATCATAATCCGTGAGCCAGGCAGCCCTTAACACTGTATAGTCAAGGTCTGAAGCCTCAATAATATCAACTGACTTTCGGTATGGGCCTAAATATTGACCGATTGTCCGCTTATTCCATTCACCAAACTCCCCTGGGATTTCCTCATAAATTCCAAGCGAAGTGATAAAAATTAAGCGTTTCACTCCTGTCGCACCCATTGCTTCAACAATATTTTTGGCTTGTTCTTCTAAGTCTCCATTTAGATTAGCATACACGACATCCTGTCCAACCATTGCTTTTTTTAATGCCTCAAAATCTAGAACATCACCTTCAATTACTCGTACACGATCGGAATCAA